>CAVQBD010000001.1:0-889045 GCA_963710645.1 uncultured Holophagae bacterium
TCGTCGAGGCCCGTCAGGCCCGGGTCGTCCTTGTGCTCGTCCCAGAACTTCCGCCACGCGACGGCGTCGCGGCCGTAGTCTCGCCCCGTGATCTTCCGAAGCGTGGCCGCGATCTGGACGGCGACCCGGGAGTCCTTCTCGCTGCGCAGGGCGGCGATGCAGTAAGCTTCATCGACTCCTTCGACACGATCTCGGCCAGGGCGATCGCGGCCGTGCGGCGGACCTCCCAGGCGCCGTCGGTGAGCGCCTTGGCGAGCGCCTTGGGCGTTGCCCTTCTCCGCGGACAGGGCGAACGCGAGCGCGATGCCGTCCCGGACGAGCGGCTCCTCGTGGGTGCCGATCGCTCGGTCAATTGGAGGGTATCGAGCTTCCAGGCCGGCTGCTGCTCCGCGGCAGCCTGCTCGATTACACCCGCACATCGGACGGTTATCTCCTGTCGTACCGGGACGGTCGTTTCATCTTCACGGCGACCGAGGACCGGGAGCCCTTCCTCGAGGGACCCAGCGGGGGGTGAGCGGCCGAACGACCCGGGCCGAGATCCGTAGACCAAAGAGACGACCGAGCGGAGGGTGACCCATGAGTCCCATGCTTGAATTCTCCACCGAGGAGCTGCGCAGGATCTTCAAACAGGCGCCGTTTATCGACTACCTGGGTTTGGAGCCTGTGTCCCTCAGTCTTGGGGAGTGCGAGACCCGGCTGCAGGTCGACGAACATCATCTCCAGCAGGATGGATACGTCCACGCCGGTGTGATGGCCACCATGGCCGATCACACCGCCGGTGCGGCGGCAGCGACGATGGTCCGGCCCGGCGAACTCGTGCTCTCCGCCGAGTTCAAGATCAACATGCTGCGGCCGGCGCTGCGGGGCGAGCTCCAGTGTCGCTCCACGGTGTTGAAACCTGGCGCTCGTTTCTGCGTTGTCGAATCGGAGGTCCGGTCGGTGACTCCGGAACACACGGCGATGGTGGCCAAGGCCTTGGTGACCATCGCAGTGGTCCCGCCACCCGAAGAGCCATGACGAAAGGGTCATTGCTTCATTGCAAGCTTCAGATGAGGAGGCGACAATGTTCACCGAACCAAGCCCCGAGGGTTTCCGGGAGCTGCTCCCGGGCGTCGAGCTGAGGACCGTTGCACATGGCGACCGGACCCTGATGGGGGTGTTCAGGATCGCCGCTGGTGCGGTGATTCCGGTGCACGATCATCCACAGGAACAGACCGGATTTCTGGTGTCCGGAAGACTCCAGTTCTTGGTCTCGGGCCGGGCAATCAGGGCCGAACCCGGAGCCGCCTGGAATCTCCCGGCGGGCACGCCCCACGGCGCGACGGCGTTGGAGGATTGTTTTTTGGTGGAGGTCTTTTCCCCGGTACGCGAGGACTATCTTCCGTGACCAATCTGAACCGCCTGCCGCTGCGAGTCGCCCTGTGAGCCGCCGGGATCGGGTGTTGCTGGCGGTGGACGGTGGCATCAATCTGTTGCTCGGGCTCCTGTTGCTTGTGGCTCCTGGCTGGCTGGTCCGCACCCTGGGCGCGCCGGATTTTGGCGACCGGTTCTACCCATCGATCCTTGGCGGTGTGTTGCTTGGGGTCGGGTGCGCTCTTTTTGTCGAGGTGCGGCGGACAAAGAGCGCACCCGTGGGACTCGGTCTTGCCGGAGCCATTGTCATCAACTGTTGCGGGGCTGGTGTGTTGGCGCTGTGGCTTATTGCCGCTCCGGTGGAGATCTCCATGCGAGGGCGAATCACCCTTTGGACCATCGCCGCGGTCGTGCTTGGAATCGCAGCGGCTGAGATTGCCACCGGCGGGCTCGCTACCCGCCACGATGAGGAGGAGCGTTGAAGGAGAGCACTCTCGTCTGTCCCAACCCGGAATGTCCCGATCTCGAAGCGTCCGGCGTCCACGGCGAGTACCTGGCCGGCACTGAGTTGTGTCCCTACTGCAGCACCCCGCTGGTGGATTCGTCGTGGCTGGACGAGGGTGGCGCTTCGGTTGCCGAGCCCCGAATCGATCCTGGCGATCAGGAGCTGGAGGCGGTCTTCACCACCGAGGATCCGGCCGAGATCCAAATCGTGAGGTCCATTCTCCAAGGAGCGGACATTCCCTATCTGACCTCCCACGACAGCGCCAGTGATCGCGTGCTTCCAGGTTTCGATCCGTTCCGGTTCATGGGCCGGTCGAAGGACGCCGTGTTCTGGGTTGCGCCGGACCGTGCGGAAGAGGCGCGGGCCCTGCTCACCGAAGTCGACCCGGGAGAGGATCCGGATCCCTCCAAAGACTGATCGTGCGGACGCTGGTCGGACATCGGAAAGGTGGAAAGTGGGGAACGTGAGAAGGAGAGGAGGGCGCGTTGATCGGGCGTGCCACTTTTCGCATTGTTCGGGACACCGGGTGCCCGTTGTGAAACGTCCGATCCGCCCGAACAATGCGAAGGGTGGCAACTTCGGGCAGCTCGGTTGAGAGATGGGCGCATCAAAGAAACCCTCCGCCTACCCGGAGGGAGTGGGCGGTACACTGGACATTCTGGACCGCCGCCTGGCCACCGGTGGCTGCCGGCGCGTCACATGACGCGCCGGGCATTCATGGGTCGCACAATTGGCGTCGGGCGTCGGGGCCCCGAATCCGAAGGAGGAACACATGGAACAGCGTACGCTTGGAAGCAGCGGCGTCGAGATCTCGGCGTTGGGCCTCGGATGTATGGGAATGTCGGAGTTTTACGGGTCGTCGGAGGAGGCTGCGTCGATCGCGGTGCTCCACCACGCCCTCGATCGAGGTGTCACCTTCTGGGACACTGCGGACATGTACGGTAGCGGGCACAACGAACGGTTGATCGGTCGGGCCCTGCGCGGGCGGCGAGATGAAGTCGTGCTGGCAACCAAGTTCGCCATCGTCCGCGGCCCCAAGGGCGAGTTCCAGGGAATCTCCGGACGGCCGGAGTACGTCAAGCAGGCGTGCGATGCCAGCCTCGAGCGGCTCGGTGTCGACCACATCGATCTCTACTACCAGCACCGCGTCGACCCGGAGGTTCCCATCGAGGACACCGTGGGCGCGATGGCTGAGCTCGTCCATGCGGGCAAGGTCCGAGCTCTCGGTTTGTCGGAGGCGGCCGCTGACACGCTGCGCCGTGCGGTTGCGGTCCACCCCATAGCCGCTCTCCAGAGCGAGTACTCGCTGTGGAGCCGCGATCTCGAGGACGACATTCTTCCGGCGTGCCGTGAGCTGGGCATCGGACTGGTCGCGTACAGCCCGCTCGGCCGTGGCTTCCTCAGCGGTGCGATCCGAAGCCCTGATGATCTGGCCGAGGACGACTGGCGCCGGATGAACCCGCGCTTCCAAGGCGCCGCCTTCGAAAAGAACCTCGAGCTCGTGCAGCGGATCGAATCCCTGGCCAAGGCGAAGGGCTGCACCCCGGCCCAGCTCGCGCTAACTTGGGTGCTGGCGCAGGGAAACGACGTCGTTCCGATTCCTGGGACACGGCGTGCCGAGCGTCTCGACGAGAACGCGGCCGCGGTCGACATTTCGCTCGGCGAGGACGAGCTCGCGGAGATCGATACCGTCATTCCACGTGACATGGCCGTCGGCAGCCGGTACCCGGAGGAGATGATGTCGCTCCTGAACGGTTGATCGTACCAGGGCAGCGCGCCCTCGTTACTCCGGGGGGCCGGAGTCTTCGTTTTTCGTTCTTTGTCGGTGCTTGGCACCGCCGAAGATGTTCCGATCTCGTGCTCCGATGCGATTTCGACGGTGCCTGGCACCGGGTGCTTCGACTCGCGGCGCTCGCTCAGGATGACAGGGGGAAGGCGGTGGAGTCGCGGAGCATTGTGGAGCGGGCCTCTGGCCTGCAAACCCGGGGCATTGTGGTGCGGCCGTCTCGGCTGCTCGGTCGATCGAAGAACGAAGAACAAAAAACGAAAACCCCTTCCACCCGGCTTCGATCTCCTGGTCGGGGGGCGGGCGGGGGGTCTTCGATCTTTGTTCTTTGGTTTTCGACCTGGCGTGATTGCAGGCGGGACGCCTGCGCTACAAAGACGACTCGTTCGGATCGATCCGCCGGTTTCGGCGCGCCCCTCTCCCCCGCGCGCTCCCCGAGGTTGCCCCCTTTAACAATGTTGGGACTCAAGTGCCCGAAAGACTCAGTTGGCGAGCCCCAACATTGTTAAAGACGGCACGCCCGGTCATCGCGCCCTCCTCGCTCCGGGCGGGCGGGTGGAAACGTTCAACGCTCGACTTTCGACTTTCGACTTTTGACCGGTTCGGATGGGTGGGGGCTGAGCTACACTGATTCATCTCAATTCGGAGGTTGCTGATGCCAACCGAACACGCGCTCGAAGCTCTGTCGATTCTGAGGGATGGCAGTCTCTTCCAGTGGTACGTGATCCCGCTCTTCGCGCTGGTCGTGTACGTCTACTCTGTGGAGATCGAACGCCGAAACTGGAATCTGGTCTTCGCCGGTTTGGCGTTCTGGGGGATGGATTGGTTCAACGAGATCTGGAATTCCCTCGTCTTCCACTTCACCGACTATGCGCCCATGTGGGCCGCCCCCGGCAAGACGGCTTACCTGATTCTGATCGGTCTCAACGTCGAGATCATGTTCATGTTCGCCATCGCCGGGATCGCCTTCGGCAAGATGCTGCCTCCCGATCCAAAGATGAAGATACTCGGCATACCAAACCGGATCTTCCTGGCGGCGGCCAATTCGATTTTCTGTGTAATCGTCGAAATTTGGCTGAACTCGGTTGACGCCCTGACCTGGGACTGGTCGTTTTGGAGCGCGAAGTCGCCGATCCCCATCGTCCTCTTCGGCTACATGCACTTCTTCCTGGTGTCGTACTGGGTGCATGACATGAAGAGCGTGAGGTCCAAGGTCATCACCGTAGGCGTGATTTTTGGGGTGGTCATCGTCTCCGCCGTTCTCTTTGGTCCGATCCTGGGGTGGATCTGACCCCGGCCCACCGAGGGGACTGATCATTGAGTCAATCCATGTGGGACGAGCGCTACGGTCTGGAGGGCTTTGCCTTCGGAACCGAGCCCAACGACTTCCTTTTCGAGGTGACGGACCGTATCCCGCCGGGGAAAATACTGTGTCTCGGAGAGGGCGAGGGCCGCAACGCGGTCTTTCTTGCCGAACGCGGATGCCGGGTGACCGCCGTGGACGCCTCCTCGGTGGGGCTGGAAAAGACGCGTCGGCTGGCGGCGTCCAGATCGGTGGAGATCGCAACGGTGCTGGCGGATCTCGCCGACTTCATCATCGAACCGGCGGCCTGGGATGGCATCGTCTCGATCTTTGTCCATCTCCCGCCTTCGCTGCGCGCCACGGTCCATCGCCAGGTGGTCGCGGGTCTTCGGCCGGGTGGAGTCGTGGTGCTTGAAGGCTACACTCCGGAACAGCTCGAATTCGGCACCGGGGGCCCGCCGGTGGCTGAGCTGCTGTACGAGCCTGATGTGGTGTTTGGAGACTTCGCCGACCTCGAATTCGAAATCGCCCGTGCCGTCATCCGTGAGGTCCATGAGGGTCGCTACCACAACGGTGAGGCGGCAGTTGTCCAGGTGTTGGCGCGCAAGGACTGAGCAGCCACATAACGTTGGTCCCAACCAGGGCGTGTACTTGGGGGAGACTCTCGCGACAATTCGAAAACCGAAGACCTGAGTGACCTGGGACAACCTGATGACGCTGGCCCGGCTTGGTCACTTTCCACCGGAGCCTGCTGAGGGCTGAGCGGAATCTCCCGCACGCTCCCGTCTCCTGGGTCACGCCGGCTCGAAGAGCGCGGCAACGGCTCCCGCCGGGTCACGGATGACAGCGTATCTGCCGGAACTCCCCATCGTTTTCGGTCCGGCGACAACCTCCCCGCCGAGATTCCGGCACTCGGAAAGACTCGCGTCCAGATCCTCGATGGTGATGTAGACCATCCACGCGGCGGGAAGATCCGAGTTGGGTCCCCGGGCGTGACAGATGCCGACGACGCATTCGCCCGAGTCGGGACGGTTCATGTTGAAATCCTGGTATCCGTCCATGTCCACGCCCTCAGCCTGCCATCCCACGACCTTGCTGTAGAACGCGCTGATTTGCTGGGCATCGTCCACCGTGAGGTCGGTCCACGTCATCGCACCGATGTCGGTTGTTGCCATGTCATCCTCCTGCTGGAATTCGTGACGCGAGTATATAGGGACCTCGGTTGGTGGGGATGCCGTTACAATCCAATGGTCCAGCAACCCATGGAATGGAGACCGTGCCGATGACCGAAGTGGAAACGACACCCGATAAATCCCGCGGTGAGACCGCGGCCCGCAGACTGCAATTGGTCCGGCTCGTGGGCTCATGTCTCGCTTTGTTGTTCGGGGTGGTGTTCTGCCACCAGTTCAGCACCTACCAGATCCAGAACTTCGTCTACGGCGCCGGCATCCCGGTGTCGCACCTGCCGGCTTTGTGCCGATGGTTCGCCTTTTTCTCAACCTGGATTCTCCTGCTTCCGCCCGCCATCTTATGGATGGGAACGCGGCGACTGCTCCGGTCTCCGACCTCTTCCCCGTCTGTGGAGATGCTCAACCAAATCACGGTTCTGTTGACCGTCGTGCTGGTTCTCGGGTGCATCCTGGCCTGGCAGGTGCCGTACGCGATGCCGGTGGGGGAGGTCTTCTGATGGGAGAAATGGGTGATCGTGATCTGGATTTCGTGGCCAAGCGGCGAACTCTGAACCACAGATGGAAGGTGGTTGGGTGGATCCTGATCGCGCTGATCGCCGCGGCGCTCGGATTCCTGCTCTTCACCAGTCCCATGCTGGTGGATCCATGGGAGACCATGGCCCGGGTCCGGACAGATTCCATCCCGAAGCCGACGCTCCAACTCATGGCGGCCATGCTGCCGGTGGTCTTCCTCAGCAGCTTTCTCCTGCTCACGGTCATCGTGGCCTTCCAGTTTTCGGCCGCGGCCAACGAACGGCGATTGATCGGGATCATCGACTCGCTCTCTACACCCTCCTCACTTTCGGCTCATCCGGATTTCCGTGAGATGGATAGTGGTTGAATCTGAACTGTGAAATTCGGAGTGTGGATTTCGACGGTGCTCGGCACCGGCCCGTGCGTTCGCTTTGATTCGCTGACTTTGATGCGCCCATCTCCCGACCGCGCTCCCCGAGGGAGCCCGGTATTGACGTTGTGCGGTCCCTGCCGCTGGGATGATTGGTCAACCCTGGACCGCACAACGTCATACCCGGCACGCCCGCCTATCGCGCCCCACCCTCCCGGGCGGGCGGGGGTACTGCCTACTGCCTCTCCCCATCGCCATACCAGTACTCGCGGACCCCATCGTCGATTGTGTCTGGCGGCCGGAACAGGGCGGGAATGAGCCGAAAAATCATCGTGAAGTAGTGCCAATCCCCATAGCGATCGAATTTGCGCGTGGAGCTCAGCGCCTTGGCAGAGCGAACTCGGGCCAGACGCTGGCCTCTCTTGCGCCCGATGTTCCTGAGGTCCACCAGGAGCTTGACGTCTTCCCCGAAGAAGCGCCGCTCGTCGTAGCCGCCGATGGAACGAAAATCGTCCGCCGAACAGAAGACGACGCCAGTGTCCATTCGCAACACCCACACCCAGGGGACCATGATGGCGTAGGTGGCTGCGATTCCGAGTGACCACCGCTCCAATCGCACACCGGTGGCGCCAGCCACGACTTTACCGGTGGCCAGGCTGGCTTCGATCGCGTTGAAGGTGTTTGGGTGGATTCGCATGTCCGCGTCCACAAAGGCGAGGAGGTCGCCCCGTGCAGCCGCGGCGCCGCAATTCCTCACCGAAGCGATCCGCCGGACGCTGACCTGCGAGACCACGCAGCCGCGGCTTTGCGCAATGTCGGCGGTGCCGTCGGTGGAGGCGTTGTCGGCCACGATCACCTCGATCGATCCGGTCCCTGCCCGGTAGGCGGCCCGAGCGGCGTCAACGGTATCGAGCAGACGCGGAAGATAACGTTCTTCGTTGTAGGCGGGGATGATCAAAGAAAATCGGGGATGGGGGGGCTCAACTTGCACCACACCATGGTATGTCGGATGATGCCTTTATGACCGGCCCAGACCGAGACCTGGTGGCCTATTACACGGCCCGCGCCGAAGAGTACGAAGAAATCTACCAAAAACCCGAACGGCAGGACGACCTCGCGGTGCTACGGGCTATCGTGTTGCAGTTCGCGGCTGACCAAAGGGTACTCGAACTGGCGTGTGGCACGGGGTACTGGACGCGGATCATTGCGGAATCAGCCGCCCGGGTGTTAGCGGTGGATCCAAGCAAACATTCGGTGGATTTCGCCCGATCGAAGGGGCTCCTCCCTGATACGGTGGTTTTCGAGGTCGCGGACGCTTTTGGAATCACCCACGATCTCGGCGACATCAATTCGGTGGTGTGTGGGTTTCTCTGGTCCCATATACCCCGGCAGCAGATCAGATCATGGATTGCACGACTGGTGGCCCTCCTGCCGGAGGGTACGCGTTTTCTGTTCATGGACAACCGGTTCGTCGAGGCAAGCAGCACACCCGTGGAAGAAATGGACTCCGACGGCAATACCTATCAGGTGCGAAGGCTCGGTGATGGAGGAGTCTTTCGGATCCTCAAGAATTTTCCTTCGTCGGTGGAACTGCGCGGCGCTGTCGAGAGTGTTTCCCACCACATTCAGATCACCGAACTCGAGCATTTCTGGCTGTTGCAGTTCACCACCTGAACCCCCGCCCACCCGGATCCAAGATGCAAGATCCACCGCCCACCCTCCCGGATGCCGGATGCTGGATCCGCCACCCACCCGAGCCCGTTACCGTTACCGTTACCGAGCGCGGGTTGTAGGTTGTAGCCGTCGCCCAACCGGAATGCGATCATCCTGCTCACGTCCATATGGTGTGAGACAGGCACTGGATGTGGCCGGATGGAAGTCTTGGTTCTTTGTTCTTCGATCCGCGATCGGGCCCGGGCGGGAGTGGGGGTTAGTTGACCACCCCGGACTCACCCAGGTTTTGTTCGGCGAAGTCGAGTACGCGGTCGAATTCCTCATAGTCCTGACAGTGGCTTTGAAGCAAGTGAAAGACCTCGGTAGCCTTCTCCATTTCGCCGATGTTGGCGTAGGCAACCATGAGGTGCTCCAGGGACTCGCAGTCGCAATGTCGCGTAAATGCCGCCGCTTCGGAAAATACCATCCCGGCCTCGATCTGGTTGGTCCAGCTCATGCAGAGGTTGAGGAAGCTGAAGATATTCCCAATATAGACCTCATCGTAGACTTCGTGCATGTAGGGCAGGCACCGGAGAAAATACGGGATGGCTTCGCTGAAGCTTTTGCGGTCGAACAGGATGACTCCGAGGGTGTAGCAGGACTGGCAGTACACGCTGAGAACCTCGTCGAAGCTCTCCAGGTAGACCTTGTAACCCGCCACCGACTCTTGCAGGATCTGAGCGGCAGGATCAATTTCCTCGAGGTCGTAGTGAATGGTGCCGATGAGACCGAGGAGAAAACAGCTCCAGTTGGTTTCCGTTTCCATGTCGAGCAATCCGCGCAACTCCTCGATGTCGCGGTGGTCCGCGGTTCGGCCGTCCATGCGTTCGATGATCGCCTCGATGCCGGCCGCTACGCGCCCTGTCTTGTCCGTTCCCGTGTACCACTCTGGTATCGCCATCGAGCTCACCTCTCGCCTACGGGCGCAGAGTGTAGCGACAATTCGGCAATGGGTAAACCGTCTCCGGTCCACGCCGCACCGCCCACCGCCCCCCGACCGAGCATTGTGGTAGGCTTTGGTGCATGATTCTCCGTCTCAGAAGGCGAGCGGAGACTTGGCGAGGAGCACAGGGCGTGGCCTGCAAGAAAAACAAGTCCAAAGTCAAGCCGAAGCCAGGGCGTTTTCAGTGCAAGGACTGCGGCGCCGTGGTCAAGGCGAAGAAAGACGCATGCGAGCCGCGCAAGATCAAGACGGAGAAGAAGTGAGGGGCGTCGGGACTCGGATGAAGCGGTCACGAGTGCACGTCGATGATCCGATTCCCGATCCCCGAGTTCCGAGTCCCGAGATCCATCGGCGGTGAGCCGAAGAGGCCCTGAGGACTCGGGGAAGTGATCCAGCACTTCGTGGCATTGAGGAACTCCCGGGAAAAATCAGCGCCCATGCCCCCGTGATGAACGGTTGTACGGAACCGCTCCGGTATGGCATGGGCGCGTCGTTTCGGACGCTGAGTATACGACAGATCGAGCCACGAGTGACGGGCTGGCGAAACCTCGGGTTGTCGCTGCCATGGTGAGGATCTATGCTGGAAGATCGGGCGCCTGTGGCGCGAGAGGTGAGGAGTCGATGAACAACGATCATGTGGACGTCACCTACGGGGGGCAGGTTCACCGGGTAGCCACCGGGACCAGGGTGGACGAATTCGTGTGTGGATTGGACGGTGGGATTCCAGACACAGTGCTTTCGGCACTGGTCAACCGGCGACAGGTGATGCTCGATTTCCCGCTCCGAGGGGAGGTGGAACTGGAACTCGTCCGCTACGGACAGCGAGAAGGTGAGGCGGTCTACAAGCGTTCGGTGAGCCTCCTATTCTACGAGGCCTGCCAGGCGCTCTACCCGGAGGCACGGCCGGTGATCGGCCAGTCGCTGGGCAACTGCTATCACTACCAGATGCTGGGAGAACATCCGCCGATCGACGAGATGGCGCCGGCGCTCGAGGGGTACATGAGAACGGTGGTGGCGGAACGCCGTCCATTGACTCGGTCGACCGTTACCATCGAGGAGGTTGAAAACCACTTCCGTGCCATGGGCTATGAAGGCAAGCTCCAGCTCCTTGCCTCTCGCCGCTCCTCAACCGTCCACACCATAAGCTGCGGGCATTTTGTGGACATCGCCCACGGCCCGTATGCACCGCACAGCGGTTGCGTGCCGACCTTCGGCGTGATGCCCTACGAAGACGGATTGGTGTTGCGTTTTCCCCGCCGGGGCGATCGCGGCCGGCTGCCGGAGTTCACCCCCCGCCCGAAGCTCTTTGCCACCTATCTCGAGACCCGATCGTGGCAGGATCTCCTTGGCGTCCGCCACGTAGGTCAGCTCAACCAGCTCTGTCTCCACGGCGGAGTCGGTCAGATCGTTCGAATCGCCGAGGGTCTGCACGAGAAGAAGATCGCCCGGGTGGCCGACGAGATCCTGTCGCGGCGGCCCAAAGTGCGGTTGATTCTGATAGCCGGTCCGTCGAGTTCGGGTAAGACGACCTTTGCCAAGCGCCTCGGGATACAGCTCCAGGTTAACGGCATCGAGCCGGTGTCGCTGTCACTGGACAACTATTATGTGGATCGCGCTGCCACGCCGATCGGGGAGGATGGCCAGCCCGATTTCGAGGCACTGGACGCCATTGACCTGCCGCTTTTCCACGACCACCTCAAGCGGCTGTTGGTGGGGGAGGAGGTGGCGACCCCACGGTTTGATTTCCTCGCGGGCCGGCGGCGGGATCCCTCGGATTGGGTTGGGATGCACCTCGGTGAGAATCAGCTCCTCGTGGTGGAGGGTATCCATGGCCTCAACGAGAAACTCACATCGAACGTGCCCCACGAACACAAGTACAGGATTTTCATTTCAGCGTTATCTCAGCTGGCCATCGACGACCACAATCGTATCTTCACCGCAGACGCCCGGTTGATCCGGAGGATTGTCCGCGACCGCCGCTACCGGGGATTCAGCGCGGAACGGACGCTCCGCCTGTGGGAGAGGGTTCGTCGCGGCGAGGCGCGGTGGATCTACCCCTTCCAGGAAGCCGCTGACGTGATGTTCAACTCCGCCTTGGTCTACGAACCGGCCGTCCTGAAGAACTTTGCGGAACGATTTCTGCTCCAGGTGCCGCGCACCAGCTCCGCCTATCCCGAGGCATTCAGATTGCTCAAGTTCCTGTCGGTCTTTGTTCCGATCTTCCCGGACGAAGTGCCCAATACGTCGATTCTGAGGGAGTTTATCGGCGGGAGTGCGTTTGATTACTAGGGACTCGCAGCTCGCCGAGCCCATCGACCACGGTTCCGAGTTCCGAGTTGTTGCTCCGGGCGGGTGGGGGAAACCCGGAGCTCGGAACGCGGAACGTGAGAGTTGCAACCGTCAGACGCCAACCTGACGGCAGACTGACGCGAGAGCGCAGTCCTCGCATTGCGGCTTGCGCGCCGAACACACGCGGCGGCCGTGCAGAATGAGGCGCTTGGAAACACTGATCCAATCAGATTGCGGGATGATACGCTCGAGATCGGTGGCCATCTTTTCGGGGTCGGTGTGTCGGCTGAGCCCGATACGGCGGCCCAACCGCTTGACGTGGGTATCCACGGTGACGCCGGCCGGGATCTGAAAGGCCTCTCCGAGAACGACCTTGGCTGTTTTTCGACCAACCCCAGGCAGGGCCACGAGGGCCTTCATCTCGGCAGGCACGGCTCCATCGTGGTCTGTCATCAGCTGTCGGGCGGTATTCTGCAGTGATCGGGCCTTGTTCCTGAAAAAACCGGTGGGCCGGATGGCTTTTTCAATTTCCTCGAGTTTGGCCGCGGCCATTTCGGCAGGTCCGGGCCAGCGAGCGAAAAGCTCCGGCGTCACCTGGTTGACGCGCCGATCCGTGCATTGGGCCGACAGTACCGTCGCCACGAGGAGCTCCCACGGGTTGCCGTAGTCCAGTTCGCACCTCGCATCGGGGTACTCAGCCCCGAGCAGACGCACGACAGCCTCGGCTCGTTCCTTCTTTCGCATCCCGAAAAGTGTAACCGTGTTCAGGATGTTACGGGTTGCTTGCCCCCAGGCCCAACTGCCGCGCTATCGGTAACGGGCTCGGGCTCGGGCCCCAGGACCTTCCGGGGGGTGGGGGCGATTTAGAATTCAATACTCAAAACTCAGAATTTCAACGGTCCTAGCCCCTAGCCTCGGGTGGGTGGACGGGCTGCGTCCTCCACCGCCGGTGCATCCACACCCATTGTGCCGGGTGTCTGCGAATCTGCTCTTCGATTGCCGAGGTTGCGGCGGCCGTCAGCTCGGTGATCTGATCCTCCTTCGACCCCGACGTGGGCAGCGGGATGGGGGGGCGGACCTGGATGACGTGGCGACCATCGGCCCCGCGGTGGGAGAAGGCCGGAACTACCGGGCATTGCTTGTGGAGGGCGAGCGAGGCCGCCCCGGAAGGTGTCCACGCGGGCCGGCCGAAGAACGGCACGAAGACACCTGGGATGTCGCGTATGTCCTGGTCGATGAGCAGCCCGATGACACGCCGATGGGCGAGCGCCGACACCAGACGGCGACCGGCTTCTGACCCTCGCGGAACCACCTCGGGTCCGAATCGTTCGCGGAGCCCCGTTGCCATGGCGTCGAGGCGTGGGTCATAGATGTCGCGCACGGCGATGGTCATGGGGATTCCGGAGGCGCCGAGCCAGGCGTTCAGGACCTCCCAGTTGCCGCAATGTCCGGTGATGAAGACCACCCCAGATCCGCAATCGATCGCCTCGTGCAGAAATTCGGCGCCGCTCGCCTCGCATTGGGCCAGGACGTCAGAAGCTGATGCGTGCCCAAGCCACGCCACTTCCGCAGCCAGGGCGCCGAGGTGCTTCGCATTGGCCCTCATGAGCCGCTTTGTGCCGGCCTCATCCAGGTCGGGGAAAGCGATCCGGAGATTGTCGCGGGAGCGACGACGGTCTCGTGGGTTGAGGGCCATGGCGAGGATCCCGAGAGAGGATGTCACAGGGCGCGTCATGGTCAGGGGCATCCGGCCGCCTACCGCCATGAAATTCTGGAAGGCGTGGAAGACGACGTCGTCCCTGAAACGATGGGGTTGCGCGCTCACGATCCCACTCTACTACCGCTGCCGAACTACCGGTGATCGCCCCAGGGCGTGATATTGGTGATGACCGCCGCGACGCCGTCCAACTCCACGTCGTCGCCGACACTGCACCCCAAAAAGCGCTCACCGACCCCGCTGCCGTTGGCGAAGATCCGCTGATCCACATCGGCATCCCACGCACCCATGATTGTCACCGGTTCAAGCTGCTCGCCGCCGCTGCTATTCAGGTGGACCACGGTCCCGATGTTGACCTGCGAGGTGTCGGCGGTCCCGGGCTCGAGTATCCGAACCCGTCCAAGATCGCGCTGGAGTTTGGCAGCTCGCGCAGACTGAAGCTCTTGGCGATCTCGTAGCATGTGGTACTCGAAATTTTCCCTGAGGTCGCCCTCGGCCGCCGCAGCGTTGATCCCTTTGAGGGTTCTGGGAATCTCCACGTCGACGAGTTCCTTGAGTTCCTGCTGTTTCCTCTCGACGGCTTCTCGAGTTGCAACGAACAGTGGTTCCGCATCCTGTCCGCCACTGCCGTGGGCCTGAGTCGCGGCCTGTTCGAGCACCCGCAACCGCTGTGGTTCAACGCTGGAGATCCGATTCGCGCGGGCGACGAACCGTTCTGCCTGCTGCGGCGTGGCCGAGGTCAGCAACAGACGCACTGCGGCCTGACCTCCGTCCAGGAGTCCCTTGGCGCGGCCCCGCAGCGCAGAGAACTCGGGCCGAGTCAAAGTGTCCGGCAGTTTCTCGAGCAGGGACGGTGTCAGCCGCCGCCGGAGGTATTCAGGGGCGCTGTCCCGCACCATGGCTTCGCACGCCCACACGAACTGGGCTGGATGGTCGGTGTGATTTCGAAACACCACTTCCAATGCAGCGTCGGCCGCATCCTGCCCGCCCGATCTGTCGAGGTCGAAGAGCATCTTCTCCAGGAGTGTTGCGCTGGCCTCGTGCAGCATCCAGTCGCTCCAGATCTCCGCCCACTTGTCCGGTCGAGCCTCGCGAATCGCCTCGAGCGCCGCTTCCCTTTCCCCGCGATCCTGAATGCCCTGGAGCAGTTGCAGCGGACTGGCGGAGCTGATCAGCTGCTCCTTGTGCGATGGTTCCTCCGGGGGACCCTCGGATAACGAGTCGATGATCGCAGCGGTTTCCCATGCCAGCCCCGGATCGGAGGCTTCGAGGGTGGCGAGGCTTTCGGTGAGGAACGCCTTGGTCTCGCGCGCTGTCTCGGTCCCCCTGGAGGCCAGTCGACGTGCCACGGTCAGACGCTGTCGTGGATCCGCCTCCCGCAGATCGTCGAGCAGTGTTTCGGAGGTCGCCTTGGCGCTCGCGCCCGCTGTGTAGCGAAGTCGCGAACCTGATCCGGAGGTGAGGAGCCGGGGGTGTTTGCGGGCTTTTGTCCACCATCCGGTCCACTTGGCTGCCGGAACGATCCCTTCCAAGGCGGCCTTGATGGACGCCACGTCCGCCGGCCCGTCGAATCCCTCGAGCAGATGGATGAGAGCCTCCCCGGGTGACTCCAGGACTCGTTGCGTCAGCCCATCGGGGTCCTCCACCAACTGCCGTCTGAAATCGTCGGCTGGGAGAACGTGGACAAATTTGGTGATCGCGCCGAACGGAACCGACACCGGCCGCCGGCCGCCCACGTCCACCCTGAGGTTTTCGAGCTCCAGATTGAGCTCTAGTACTCTGCCGACTCCCTGGCCGACGACCTCGACGACCGTGCCCTGATCGTGATCCAACCATTGCTCCACTGTTTTCAAGACGTCCAGCGGACGGCGCGATCCGATGAGCGGATGGCGATCGAGGACCTTCGTCACGGATGGGCTCCCCTCCCTTTGCCTCCTCAGGGCCCGCTCGAGACGTCCGACGAGCGCGTCGTCGGGTTTGTCCGTCAACCGCACCTGCTCTGAGAGCGCGGCCAGGGTCGCGTTCGGGTCGTCGCCCGCCTCCTGGGTGTCGGCCAGCAGCTCGAGCAAGGTCTTCGCGAGGGTCTTGTGGCCTTCCTTCCACAGCAGGCGCCGGACTTCAAGCAACTGCGCAGTTGGGATTGGATCCCTGTCAAGCGCCTCGAGCCACAACTCTTCCACGCGGTCCAGGTCGCCTGCGTCGAGGGCTTGGGTGAATCGACTATCGAGTTCGGGACGGTCTGGCATCTCACTCTCCGTGATCGAATTGGCGATTGTACCAGGGGTGGCCGGAGCGAGGAATGGTTGTTTTGCGATCTTGGTCTCGATCCCGTATCGTGGCCCGAGGTGGAGGAAAAAATGACACGAGTCTCGTCACTCATCCTTGCTCTTTTCGCGTTGGCGACTCTTCCGGCGGTCGCCGACGAGCTCGATCTGCTGCCCCTCGGAGCCAACGGTCTGGAGCTCGAAATGGCGGCAGCGCCGGCCGGGAGCTTCTTCAATACCGCCACTGCAACCGAGTTGACGCTCGACGAGCTTGCGGTCGAGTTGGTGAAGGCTCGTGTGGTCCTGCTTGGCGAGTCCCACACAGACATGGCTCAGAAAGAATTTCATGGCGAGCTTCTCGATGCCATGGCCCAGCTCGATTCGGATCTGGTGCTCGGGATGGAGTTCTTTCTCGGCTCCGACGACGACGTCCTGGCATCGTGGGGCCGCGGCGACATCGACGAGGTGGAGCTCTTGCGCCAGACCGATTGGTATGACCGTGGCACCTACAACTTCGGCTACTACCGTCCGGTCATGGACGTGGCGCGGGCCCGCGGTATCCGGGTCGTGGGCCTCAACGTGCCGCGGGAGATTCCCCGCGCCGTGAATCGAGGCGGTCTCGAAAGTCTCACCGACGAACAGCGGGCTCTGGTGGGTGAGGTGACTGTCGATGGTTCCGATGAACACCGCTACCTCATATCGCGGTACTTCGGCGAGACGGTGGCCATGTTGCCGCCCGGGTGGTTCGACAACATGTACGCGGCCCAGTGTCTGTGGGACGTGGTGATGGCCCGTTCCATACTGGCCGGACTCGGTCCGCACGAAACCATGGTGGTGATCGTGGGCAGCGGTCACGTGGCCTACGGTCTCGGGATCCCCCGCCGCATCCATGACGAGACGGTTGCCACCGGAGAAGCCGTGGAGGTTGCCACTTTCTGTCCGGTCACGGCCCCCCCACCCGACCTCGACGATGACCCTGCCGGACATCCCATGGGAGGTCACGGCCAGGGCATGGGCGCCCCGGCAGAAAAGCCCGCCAGATTCGTCCGATCCATGGCGGACTTCGTGGGCGTGTTCCCGGACACAGGGGGCATCGTGCCCTATCCCACGGTGGGCCTGAAACTTGACGAAAACGACGGTGAGATCACCGTGTCCATGGCATGGCCAGACACCCCCGCGGCCGCCGTGGGTTTCAAGAACGGAGACCGGATCCTCGATCTGAACGGCGACGAGCCGTCGTCCCTGACAGAGCTCAGGGAGTGGCTCGCGGCGACATCGTGGAATGAACGGCTGGGATTTCTCATCGAACGTGAAGGTTCCCAGATGGAGACTGCGGTCCTGTTGTATCCCTCGGTGGACCTAACCGAACCCGAGGCTGCACCGGGCTGGACCGTGGAACCCATTGGGGACTTTGACCCGAGGGTGCCGATTCCCGTGACCGTGCCCGACGGGCCGCCCGCAGCCCGAAGGGTGTTGGTGGAGAAAGAAGACGGACCCGGTTGGGTGGAGGTCTGGTTTGGGGATGTGCTGGAGGAGGTCCATGAACTGGATTCCGACAGTCTGGTGGTGCGCAGCCATTACCGGACGGCCAAAGAGGACGGCACGGTGGAGGTCCGTTATCAGCGCGGCCCCAACGGCGCGGTGGTCGAGAGCATCCGCTTTGATCGCACCGGAAGCGTGTTGGATTGAGGCGTCGGTCAGGGAGTCGAAAGTCCAAAGTCGAAAGTTGAAAGTCAAACGTTACACGTTCCCACCCGCCCAACCGGTACCAGTGGGCGCGTTGATCGGGCGTGCCACTTTTCGCATTGTTCGGGCACCGGGTGCCCAGTGAGTGACGCTCGACCCACCCGGACAATGCGAAGGGTGGCAACCGCGGGGAGGGCCACGGGGAGATGGGGGCGCTGAAATTCGCGTATCGAAGCGAACGCGTGGGCCGGCGCTTGGCAACGACATGCAAGGCGGTTTGAGACGAACAAATCCCCATTTGTGCCCATCTGTGTGATCTGTGGGCCTACCGGGTGGGTGGGGGTCTTGGTTTTTCGATCTTCAGTCGGTAACGGCAACGGCAACAGGCTCGGGCTCGGGAGTGCTTTCTCTCTGCACTTTCTACACTCTCTACACTCTCTACACCGGGCGGGCGGGGGATCTCATAGCCTCATAGCCCCATAGCCCCATAGCCAGGGTGGGTGGGCGGGTGGGGGTTACCCTCGCGCTTGGGTACCGGGGATGCGAAGGACATCGCCCGGGTAGATCCGGGAGCTTCTCAGACCGTTGGCCCGTCGCAGGTCCGACACCGAAACGCCGAACTTCCGCGCGATGTCGTACAGAGTGTCGCCGCGACGGACCTTATAGGTGGAATTTTGGCTTTTCGTCTCTGACGCGGAAGCGGACGCGATCGTGGCCGATCCCCCGAACGGTACCGCGAGGCGTTGTCCCGGACGAATTGTGGACCGGGGTGTCAGGCCGTTGGCGGCGCACAGCGCGTCCACCGAGGTATCGAAGGAACGGGCGATGTCCCAAAGGGTGTCGTTCCGCTGAACCTCGTAGGTTCCCCCTCTGGCAACCCGTTGTTGTGACGATGTCTGCACTCTCGGCTGCGACGCCGATGATCCGAACCTGGGAACCACGAGATTTTGACCCGGGTGTATCAGATTGCCCCGGAGCCCGTTGGCCTGCCGGATGGCCGATACGCTCGAGCCGTATGTGGCGGCGATGCCGGAAAGGGTGTCTCCCTTGCGGACCGTGTGCATCATGCGCGGCGCCCACTGAGACTTGGGGGTTGTCGCGAGCACCTCCTCAGCGGTCGGTCCATACCCCAAGGGCAATCGCAGCGTCGTTCGGCCGGCGGCGGGAGTCAGATCTCTGCGAATGGCGGGATTGAGTTCGCGCAAGGTCTCGGTCTCGAGGTCGAGTTTGGTGGCCAGGAATTCCATGTCGAGGGCATCGGAAACGGTAAGGCTGTCGAACTCCCAGAGAGTCTCGACCGGCGCCGGGAAGCCGAACCGTTCCGGCTGTTTTGCCACGATCACCGAGGCCATGTAGGCCGGAACGTAGTTGCGGGTCTCCCGGGGAAGGTATCGCCGGAGCTTCCAGAAGTCGGTGCTTCCGGACCGCCGAATGGCCTTCCGGACGTTTCCGGGACCGGAGTTGTACGCCGCCAGCGCGAGATTCCAATCACCGAAGAGCTCGTGAAGATCTCCGAGAAATGCGACTGCGGCGTCGGTGGCGAGCTCGGGGTCACGGCGTTCATCCACCAACGAGCCCACCTCCAACCCGTACTGGCGACCGGTGGAAGACATGAACTGCCACATCCCGCGGGCACGGGCGCGTGAGTAGGCCGAGTTTGAAAAGGAGGACTCTATGAGGGGCAGATAGGCCAGGTCCTCGGGCAGCCCTGCCGCGGCGAATTTGCCGCGAATCATCGGTAGATAAGCACCCCCGCGGGACAGTCCCTTTTCAATCTGATTTCTGTAATCGCCCTCACGGTTCATGACGTCGAGCCAGCGATCGACGGTGGGGTTGAGCTCCAGCGGGTAGTCGCTGTCCGGCAGCAATGGGACCGGCTCCTCGATCTCAGCCACTTCCATGTCGGGTGTGATATCGAGGGGCGGCAGAGTCACCAGCTCATCGTCGGGCAGGGGAGCCGTCAAGAGCAGCAAATCCTGCTCCATGGCGTCGGCCTCGCTGATGATTCGGGCCACCCAGTCCAGATAGGACTGAGAGATCGCGAGACCCGGCGGCGGCTCCAATGCTTCACAGAGGGCGTCGTCCAGACGAATTACCGCTTCTCCTATGAGACCCTCGTCCGCAAGACGGCGCGAATCGGCGAGCAGGTCCTCGACGATGACCCGGGTATTCGCTTCCCAGGCCTCGTCCCCGGGAGGATTAATCGTCTCGGCAACGGAGGTCGGGGGTGTCGGGACGTGGACGTCAGCGTTCTTGCTGGTAGTCGTGGAGCTG
This sequence comes from uncultured Holophagae bacterium, assembly GCA_963710645.1. GTDB lineage: Bacteria > Acidobacteriota > Thermoanaerobaculia > Thermoanaerobaculales > Sulfomarinibacteraceae > FEB-10. Next base: position 19,907 of record CAVQBD010000001.1, read on the forward strand.
CACGCAGCCCCCAGCAGCATGAGGGCGGCTGGGATGAGATTGGAGAGTGCCGCCTGACGGCGTCGGATCACTGCGAATTCTCCAGATCCAAGAGGAATCGAAGCGAAAGTTTCTCGAGCTTTGCGGCGCGAACGACATCGATGGTCACGGGTTCGAGGGAGTGAATGGTCTCGCCCTTCGAGTCCTGAATCCGGACGGCGACCTGCAACCCGCGCATATTCTTGAAGATGTCCGAGTTCAAGGACTCCTGAACCGTCTCCCGGAGCTCGCGGATCGGGTCGTTACCGGCGAGCAGTGACTCGATGTCGACTTCCTGGTCCGAACTCCTGCCCCAGGCCTCCCCGGTTCCCATGGTGGCCTGTTTTCGAAGCCCTTCCAGCTCGGCGAGGATGTCCATCTGGTTGGACACCTGGACCCGCTTCATGGGCGGGGCCTCCACATCGGTCTCTTCGCTGGTGGTCTGATCGAATTCCACCGAAACCTCGGTGTCCTCGCCGGGCGCGCTCGGTTCCGAGGGAGGTTGGACCTCTTCAACTTCCGCTTTGTCTTGTTGAACTTCAATATCGGGGGGTTTATCGGCGACGTCGTCGTCTTCCGCGAAGGGCTGATCGAAGTCGGGCATTGGAGCCGCTTCGCCAGATTTGGCAATTTTCTCTTTTGCTGGCGAAGCCGCTGCCTTGTCGGCTTCGGCGATGGCTGGCGCAGGCGGCGCCTTTGGAGCGGGAGGTTGGCTCGCCGACTCGACTCCCTCCTCGGCCGCCCGCGCGAGGGCTTCGGCCGAAACCGATGCCGGACGCTTCGGCGCGGCGATGCCAGGCCTGGCCGGCGCGGCCGGTGCCCGGGTGGGACCACCAGCATGGGGGGCCACCATCCGCTTGCGGAGCTTCTTGAGGGTGAGTTTGGTGATTTCCTTCAGAGTTTCGAAGACCCCGACTCCGTTGATCGCCTCGGATTCGTGGAACGGGAAGATGTTGTCGGCGTTGAGGTCGGCGTTCAACTCCTCCACGGAAAGCACGTTTTTCAAGTCGCGCTTGTTGTACTGCAGGACAACGGGGAGTTCGGTGACATCAAGACCGAGCTCCACCAGGTTGTCCACCAGACTCTCGAAGCTCTCGATGTTCGCTTCCCTCATAGGCCGCTGGGAGTCGGCTACGAACACCAACCCGTCGACGCCCTTGAGGACGAGCTTCCGGGTGGTGTTGTAAAAGACCTGTCCGGGCACCGTATAGAGCTGAAGACGGGTCTTGAAGCCGCCGATGGTGCCGACCTCGATGGGCAGAAGGTCAAAGAAGAGGGTCCGGTCGGACTCGGTCTCGAGGGACACCATCTCGCCGCGGGAGTTTGGGTTGGTCTTGGCGTAAATGTAACTGAGGTTTGACGTTTTGCCGCACAGACCAGGACCGTAGTACACGATCTTGGCGGCCATTTGCATCGTTGCCCAATTGAAGAAAACCATAGTGTGATGCGCCCTCGGTCGGCAATCCAAAGCTAACACAAAGGGTTTCGGGGGTCAATTTGGCTAAGTCCTTGTGCATGGGCGCGTTTTCGCCGGTGGCTTCGGCCCCTTCCCTGCAGCGTCACCGCGGTCGCTGATGGTCATCTCGTACCCACCCAAAGATGTTCCCGGGCGAGATGCAAGATCCGGACCGAGTGTTGAGCGATGTTAGAATAGTCGAGGCCGGTTTTCTGTCCGACCTGTGGTTCGTGTGTGGACAGCGGGTGGTGCGGATCGGAAACGAGGGGCGGAGTTTGATGGTGGATCTGACATCGAGGGAACAGACTGTCCTGTGTTGCGTCGTCGAGCTGTACATCGGCTCCGGCGTGCCGGTGGCTTCCCGAGAGATCGCCAATGCCTCCGGATTGAACCTCTCCTCCGCGTCCATCCGGAACGTCATGGCGAAGCTCGAGAGCAAGGGGTACCTCGGCAGACCCCACCCTTCGGCCGGCAGCGTCCCCACCGATCGCAGTTTCAGGATTTTTGTGGACACCCTCCGGCCACGGCAAGTCCCGAACAGCGTTCGTCGGCGACTGCTCGAACGGATGAGCGCCATGCGCCGGGAGCTGGTGGAAGATCTGGAATGGGTGGCCAAAGTGACCGCCGACGCCACAAACGAAGCTGGCATGGCCATGCGACCGATGGGTGAGAAGCCGGTGGTCGAGGCCGTCTCGTTGGTGGCCCTCGGCGGGCGGAGAGTGCTCGGTGTGATCGTCACCAGTGACGGCAGCATCGAGAAGAGGGTGCTGCTTCGGGACGACCAGCCGACCCGCGAGGAACTACAGGAGGAAAGTAGTTTTTTGACCGGTGAGCTCGGTGGTCGTTCAATCGATGGGATCCGAGAGCAGCCGCTCTGCACTGGGGGCGAACCTCCCGGTTCGGTGGAGGCACGGTCCCGTGAAGCGGCTCAGCAGTTGTTCGCGGACTGCGGAGAATCGGTGGAACTGCAGCTTGCCGGGACCGACCGCCTACTCCAGTCGGCGGATTTTGTCGAAGCCGACCGGGTACGGTCGTTGTTCTCGACCCTGCAGGACCGGCGGCGCATCGCCACCGAGTGGCGAAGGGCCTTTGACCGGGGTCCGACCCAGGTCATCATCGGACGCGAATCGGAAGTGACCGCGTCGGGAAATCTCGGCATGGTTGCGACCCTGTTTTACAAAGAAGGACGGCGCGCCGGAGCGCTGGGTGTCGTCGGGCCGCGGCGAATGGACTACACCCGGATCGTGCCGGTTGTCGAGTTTATCGGTGACACTCTGACACGAATGCTCGAGGAACCAGGAGCCAGGCATGCCTGAGGAGAACGGTCAGTCCGACTTTCCAGTCGTGGATGACGACGGCGAAGAGATCGAAATAGAGTTTGTCGACCTGGAAGACGGCAAGAATGAAAAGGCCGTCGCACCGGCACAACCGCCGGCGCCAAAACCTGTAGCTGCAGGGCCCGGCGATTCGATCCAGGCGGAGGTTGATCATCTCAGAGAGATGTACCTCCGGAAATTGGCGGAGTTCGACAATTTCCGAAAACGAACCGAACGCGAGCGCGCCGAAATGAAGAAGATCGCCGCCGAGGGTCTGGTTTCCGAACTACTTCCGGTGCTCGACAACTTCCAGCGAGCGGTCCAACACGCCGACGACAGCGAGCCGGAGGCCTTCCGCGAGGGCGTGGAAATGATCGCCAAACAGTTCTCCGACCTGTTGGCGCGCAGTGGTCTCGATCCCATTGATCCCATTGGTGAGCAGTTCAATCCGGAGCTTCACGAGGCGGTGCAGCGGATGGAAGGCTCCGAATACGCCCCGGGTACGGTGGTGGCGGTCTTCACGAAGGGCTACACCTTCGGCGGCCGCCTGATTCGCCCTGCCATGGTCGGCGTGGCCGTGGAGCCCGTATCGCCGCTGGGTGACAGCCCACCGGCCGGCGGCAAGCTCGCTGAAGGGGGCGGCTCGTGAGCAAGATCATCGGCATCGATCTCGGGACCACAAATTCCTGCGCGTCGGTGGTTGACGTCACGAAACCGGTTGTCATCCCGAATCGCGAGGGCGCGAGGACGACACCATCTGTGGTTGCCTTCACCGGGAGCGGCGAGCGCCTGGTGGGTCAGATCGCGCGCCGGCAGGCGATGACCAACCCGAAGAACACGGCCTATGCGGTCAAACGATTGATCGGCCGCAAGTTCGATTCAGACGAGGTCAAGTGGGCGCGAACCCTCGTGCCCTACGCAATTGTGGAGGCGGAGAACGGGGACGCCTACGTCCAATTTCAGGAGAGGCAATACAGCCCACCCGAAATTTCGGCGCTGGTGCTTCGCGAGATCAAGGAGTTCGCCGAGGAGTTCCTCGGTGAGGAGATCACCCAGGCGATCATCACGGTACCCGCCTATTTCGACGACAGCCAGCGGCAGGCCACCAAGGACGCCGGCACCATTGCCGGCTTGGAGGTGCTGCGGATCATCAACGAGCCGACCGCCGCCTCGCTGGCCTACGGATTCGGTCGGGACACGCACGAACTCATCGCCGTATACGATCTCGGTGGAGGGACCTTCGATATCTCTATCCTGGAGATCGGCGATGGGATCTACGAGGTCAAGTCCACGGCTGGTGATACCTTCCTCGGAGGCGAGGACTTCGACGCTCGAGTGATGGAATTCCTGCTCGAGCAGTTCAAGCGCGAGACGGGTCTCGATCTGTCCGAGGACATGATGGCCATCCAGCGCATCAAGGAGGCCGCCGAGGCGGCCAAGTGTGACCTCTCGACCAATGAGGTCACCGAAATTTCCCTGCCGTTCATCGCTGCCGACCACACGGGCCCAAAACACCTCCAGGTCAAACTCACGCAGAGCCAGTTGGAAGAGCTGGTGGGTGACCTCGTGGAACGAACGCTGGATCCATGCCAGAACGCGCTCACCGCCGCCAGGGTCGAACATGGCGCCGTCGACCAGGTGATTCTGGTTGGCGGACAGACAAGGATGCCGCTGGTGGTCAGGACTGTGACAGAGTTCTTCGGTTGTACACCGTGCCAGGACATCAACCCGGATGAGGTGGTGGGCGTGGGTGCAGCTCTTCAGGCCGGTATCCTGCAGGGAGAGGTCAAGGACCTGATCCTGCTCGACGTGACGCCGCTTTCACTCGGCATCGAAACCCACGGCGGCCTGTTCACAAAGATCATCGACCGCAACTCGACGATTCCGACCAAAAAATCCATGATCTTCACAACGGTCGCCGACAACCAGACGACGGTTGAGGTCCATGTGCTCCAAGGCGAGCGAGGAATCGCCGGCGAAAACCGGTCACTTGGGCGCTTCGACCTGGTGGGCATCCCGCCGTCTCCGCGCGGAGTGCCGCAGATCGAGGTGACGTTCTCCATCGATTCGAACGGAATCGTCCATGTGGGCGCCCGCGATCTGGCCACCGGCAAAGAGCAGGGCATCGAGGTCCAGCCTGCCGGTGGACTTTCCAAAGCGGAAATCGACACCCTGATCACCGAGGCCGACAAGTACCGAACGGACGATGAGCGGCGGCGCAGCGTTCGCCAGTATCAGAATCGTCTGGAGGGCCTGCTCTACACCAACGAGCGGGTGGTTCGCGAATTCGGCAGCAGTTTGTCGACTGAGGACCGGGAGATGGTGCGCTCGACCTTGAACCGCGCCCGCAAGGCGTTGACGAGCGAAGAACGGACCGTTCTCGAGGAAGCAATCGGCGCCGTTCAGGAGGTCGCCCAGATCCTCACCGAGGTCGTGATGGTCAACCCGCTTGCCGCCCTCGGTGGCGACGGTTCGGGTTCCGGGGATCCGTCGGACGATTTTGCCGACGAGGACTGACAGGGAAAACACACTCCATGACGACGGTATCCAAGCGAGACTATTATGAGGTTCTCGGCGTCCAACGCGACGCCCCGGTGACCGAGATCAAGGTCGCCTACCGCCGAGTGGCGGTGGAATTCCATCCCGACCGGAATCCCGATAATCCCGAAGCCGAGGAACGGTTCAAGGAAGCCGCCGAGGCCTATGCGATTCTGTCCGATTCTGAGAAACGTGCTCGGTACGATCGGTTCGGACACGAAGGGGTGGCTGGGAACGGGTTCACCGGATTCGATCCAAATGCCTTTGGTGACTTCGCCGACATTCTGGGTGAGATGTTCGGGTTCTCCTTCGGCGACATTTTCGGGGCCCGCCAGGGTGGGCGGCGATCTGGACCGCGAAGGGGTCGCGACCTCCAGTACACATTGGAGATCAGCCTGGTAGAGGCGGCCGCGGGAGTGGAGCAGACGATTCGAATCCCCCGGCGAGAGCCGTGCGACCACTGCGCGGGAACCGGCGCCGAGCCCGGAACGTCGCCCGAGACCTGCGGTACCTGCGGTGGCAACGGTCAGGTGTTGTTCCGGAGGGGTTTTCTCTCGGTCGCGCAGACCTGCCCCAGTTGCAGCGGCGGCGGTCGCGTCAATCGCAGCCCGTGCGCCGAGTGCAGTGGGCGAGGTCGAGTTGAACGCGAGGCCACGCTCAGGGTTACTGTCCCCGCCGGAGTGGAAAGCGGGATGAGGTTGCGGCTGACGGGAGAGGGCGATCCGGGCCAGAGCAAGGGGCCGGCTGGTGATCTGTATGTCGTGCTCTCGGTTCGCGAGCATGAGGCCTTTGCCCGTGAGGGAGCCGATCTCCACCGAGAGGTTCGGGTGTCGGTTTTTCAGGCCATGCTCGGTGACACCGTATCCGTCACCACGGTGGATGGAAACGACGAGGAGGTGCGGATCGAGGCGGGAAGCCAGCCCGGCGACGTGATCCGCTTGCGTGGACATGGAATGCCGCGATTGAATTCTTCTCGTCGAGGCGATCTCTTTCTCCACCTGAATGTGGTGGTGCCGCGTCGACTCACTTCGGAGCAGCGCAAACTGGTGGCCGAAGCGGCCGAGCACGGAGGTGGTCTCGCTCCGGAAGAACAGGGCGGGATATTCGACCGCGTCAAAAGAGCGTTTGGCGTCAACGACTGAGCTCATGGCTTCTTTCCTCGCGCTCACCTGCACCTGGCCAAGCGGTCGCGATGAAGAGTTGACCGAGATCCTGGCCGCTGCCGAGATCCTCGGCGCTCGTCTCGGTGAAGAATCGGGCGACGGGGCGGCCGTCACGATCTACTTTGACGGGTCGTGTTCGGTCGAAGCCTCCCGGTTGGCCGGCCACATCGAGGCCTCAGGAGGGCGCGACGCTGTGGTCACGCCGGTGGCCGCTCAAGACTGGCTTGCGGGCTATCGTGAAACCGTGCGCCCGTTCGCGGTCGCTCATACGTGGTGGATCGACCCCCACCCCGAACATCCGACTCCGGCGCCCGACGGACGGGTTCGCCTCGCGGTGGAGCAACGGTCCGCCTTCGGCAGTGGTTCTCACGAGTCCACCCGGCTCGCCCTGATGGGTCTCGAGGACGTGCCCGTGGGAGGCAGAGCGGTCCTCGACGTTGGAACCGGATCGGGAATCCTCGCGCTGGCGGCGCAGACAGCCGGTGCCCAGACGGTGGTGGCATTCGATCTCGATCCCGAGGCCATCTGGGTGGCGCGGTCAACCCTTCTGAATAATTGTCGCGAACCGCGAGCTCTTCTCTTCGTGGGGCCGCTGGCGGCGGTTGGGCCGGGTCGGTTTCACATCGTGGTGTGCAACATGATCTCCAGCCAGTTCGAACCACTGCTGCCAGACCTCAGAAGGGTCTTGGATCCCATGGGCCGGATCATCTTGTCAGGTCTGTTGCAGACGGAACTGGACGAAGTGGCGGGTGCGGTGGCGCGGGTCGGACTGAAGGTGGAGAGCCACAGGATCGCAGGAGAATGGGCCAGCGTAACGGCGGTGGCGGATGTCGCATAATCCGTGGCTGCTCGTTGATCCTCCGCTCCCGGACACCGGAGACATGGTGGATCTGGACGATGGTGAATCCCGACACGCAGCCGGACCGTTGCGGCTTGCCGTGGGCGACGAAGTGGTGCTGGCAGACGGCCGGGGAGGGGTTGCCGACGCGGTGATGCGCACCGTCCGGAGCCGCGGTTGTCGAGTGGAGGTGGGCAGGGTTGACCGCTTGGAGCGGGCCCCGATACCGTCCGTCGGGTTGGCACTGGGTGTGCTCCACAGCCAAGCCATGGACTGGGCGGTCCAGAAGGCGGTGGAGGTCGGTGTGGAGACCTTCATGCCGGTACTTGCGGAACGGTCCCAGTTGGGTCAAAGGGCCGCCGACGGCAGACTCGGCCACTGGCGCCGGGTGGCCAGGCAGGCGCTCAAACAGTGCCGGAGACCATGGGAACTGGAGGTTCTGGAGCCGCAGACCGTTGCCGACCTGCGCGCCGACTCCGTTGGACGTCAGGTCGTTGTGGCCGACCCCGGGGGTTCGCGCCTCGGCGATCTGGGCGGCGCGGTTCCGGATCTGCTGGTGGTGGGGCCGGAAGGCGGCTTCACCGACGAAGAACTGGCGGCGATGGCAGGCGCAGGCTGGCGGCATCTCCGCCTCGGCCGCCACATTCTTCGAGCCGAGACCGCGGCAGTGGTCGGCTCGGCCATGCTGGTTGCCGCCCACGACGACGGATACGCTGTGCCCTGAGAAGCATCGGTGTCGGTAGATTTCGACGCGCCCATCTCCCCTTGACGCTCCCCGAGGTTCCTCGCGGCCTTAAGCCGGCCGCGGTGACCAGCCGTCACCAGCGAGTGGCCAGTGGCCGGGTCAACCCCCGCCACATCCCTCCCGGCCCAGGCCACAATCGCTGCCGCCGGCAGGTTGCCCCCTCTCACGATCCGGGAGGGGGGGGGGTGGGAACGTTCAACGTTTGGTTCATCCGGTTTTCCGTGAGATGGACAGTGGTTGAATTTGAAATGAGAAATGAGAAATGAGAAATGTGATATTCGGGATGTTCCATCGCACCGACCTCGTGTGCAGTGGTGGAGTCCATCCGGCGACAGCAGCCAGAATATCTGCTGCGAGGAGCCCCAATCAGCACTTTGGGTTGAGCAAACGCCAGGTCATGGCACGGACTTGATCGAAGAGCTGCAGCGATGCGTTCGCGCGAGTGGAGTCGATCGCGCCGGCATGAACCAGGAGGCGAAGATGGCAGTCGACCTCTTTCGCGGAACCGTAGGCAATTCGCCAGTGATGGAGTCTATCCCGGCCCGTTCCCGAGCCCGTTACCGTCGCCGAACGAAGAACGAAACCACCCGCCCACCCGGAGCGACGTGGGCGCGACAGGCGGGCGTGCCGTTGATGAGAGTTGCACGTTAAACGTTGAACCTTGCCACCCGCCCTCCCGGTGGCGAGGAGGGCGCGTTGACCGGGCGTGCCGTCTTTAACATTGTTGGGATTCAAGGCATTGAGAAATCCACCTCGTTGAGGTCCCAACAATGTTAAAGGGGGCAACCTCGGGGAGCGCGGTTGGAAGATGGGCGCGTCGAAGTCAGTGCGTCGAAGCGAACGCGGGGGCCCGGATTCCGGCGTCAGCGTCCGCGCCAGCAATCCGCGTCACGGGCAGTCGGCAGCGGCCGGGACAGGGACAGCAACCGGCGTCCGGGGCAGATGGCAGTATCGGTGGACAGCGACCGCAACCCGGAGCAATCCCAGCTGATCACTGCCGCGGCCCCTGATCGCTGACGCAGCCGCCGATCACGGACGCGGTCCCTGATTGCCGTCGCTGCCCCTGCCGCCTGAATCCCCGCACGGAGACGGGCACGCAGAAACCCCACCTCACGTTTTTCCGGATGAACCCAACGTTTAACGTTCAACTCTCGTCAACGGCACACCCGCCCATCGCTCTCTCTCGTACTTCGGGTGGGCGGGGGATCTTGCATCTTGGATCTTGCATCCGGTCGGGTGGGCGGGTGCGTTACACTCCGCTCCATGACGGACCCAGACCCTTCTTCGCCACAGTGGATCGACTCCCACGCCCACCTCACCATGTTCGAACCCGTCGAGGTTGGCGACGTCGTGGAGCGTGCTGTGGATGCGGGCGTGGAAGGGGTGCTGGTGCCGGCCACCAATGGTGATGACCTTGACCGGACCCTGGAAATGGCCGCGCAGTGGCCTGGGAGGATCGTGGTCGCGGCAGGGGTTCATCCACACGATGCGTCGTCTTTGGATGACGCCATGAAGCGGCGTGTCGAGAGGGCGATGTCGGCGCCTGGGGTTGTGGCGGTGGGAGAGATCGGTCTCGACTACCACTACATGAACTCACCGCGAACCGATCAACTCCGTGCGCTGGAGTGGCAACTCGACCTGGCGCTGGAGTTGGAGAGACCGGTCATTCTCCACAACCGCGAGTCCTGGCCCGATATGGAGCCACGTCTCACCGATCGTTCACCGGCTCTCCGTGGGGTGTGTCATTCCTTCACCGAGGGGCCGACGGAGGCTCGGAGAGTCGTGGAGTTGGGGTTGTTGGTGGGCCTGTCTGGGATGGTGACCTTCAAACAGGCTCACAATATCCGGGAGATGGCGGCCGCCCTGGTGCCGGCCCAGGTCATGGTGGAGACGGACAGCCCGTTTCTTGCCCCGGTTCCCCATCGAGGGCGACGGAATGAACCGGCCTACGTGATCGAGGTTGGCCTGCAGTTGGCGCGGGGTTGGGGTTTGCCAGTGGCAGAGGTGTCTGCCGCAACAACCGGAAACTTCCGCCGGCTGTTCGGTCTCCTAGATGATTGGCCGTACGACCGCGACTGATCACGGCCAGCTCATACCCGGACTGCTTCTGACGGTGTCTTCGATGGTCGATGGATGTGCCGCGGACCCAGGTCTCGAAAAATCGAGGCGGGGGATCTCAGGTCTTTTTGGGACGCCGGCCGCGCCGCCGCTGCACGTTTTTCATGCTGATGGTCAGCAGCCCGCTTCCAGGATCTTCGCTGACATCGAAGCGCTGAGACTCCTCGAATGAGAGCCCGTATTGAGAGAAAAAATGTGGCGCTTTCAGGCTGACCGAACGCCGCCTTCTCGACAGCGGAAAGGCTCCGGTTTCCTTGGGGGATTTCGACAACTGGATCCCGATCAGCTTGCGGGTCTTGTCGAAGAAAAGCACGGCATGTGTGGCATTTGTGAGGTCAAAAGCCTCAACTGCAGCCGCTTCGAACGAAATCAAGCCGCTCGGGCGAATTGTTGCGCGGGGTCTCTTCCCGGCAGTTCGCGGAGGCACAAACCGTTCAAAAGCCATGAGCCACCTCCCTGGACAATGGTCTAACAGTATTCGTTTTTCTCGTGAGAGTCAAGTAAATTGCTCAATTGAAATTGCAGTCGATATTGAATTCTGATTCGATGAGATTCCACAGCCAGTGCGCTGGAATGTCGCCACATCAGAGATGGGAAACACAATTTTTTGTTCGGCGGATGTCACCGACTTATGTGCGGGAGTTTTGGTGGCGAATTGGTTGGTGCCGGTGCTCTGCCGAGCTGAGGCGGTTTCGTGGCGCCGGCCGGGCGAACCAGATACACTTCGTCTGATGAAACGGTCGGCCAAGTACTCTCAATGGATCGAGATTGACACCTCCGCTCTGCGCCACAACCTCCGTACATTCCGGGATATCGTGGCCCCCGGGGTGTCGCTGGCCGCGGTGGTGAAGGCGAACGCCTATGGCCATGGACTCTCCGAAACTGCGCCGGTCGCGGCGACCGAAGTGGATTGGCTTGCCGTGCACTCAGCCGACGAGGCACGGTCGATCCGACGATTGGGAGTCAAATCTCCGATTATGATCATGGGATTCGTGCCCAAGGCAGACTGCCATGATCTCGATCAAGACATCCATATATTCGTGTCCACAATCGAGGTGATTCGGTGGCTCGGAGAGTACCGAAGGACCTCTGGCATTTCTCTTCCACTCCACCTAAAAATCGACACTGGAACGAATCGACAGGGGGTCACGCTGCCGCTGATTTCCCCGATGTGTCGTGCCGCTGCCGAGGAAGGGCTGTCGGTGGTCGGCGCGGCAACTCATTTTGCCAACATCGAGGACACTCTGGAACACGAATTCGCCCGCCACCAGATCAACGAATTCCAGCGGGCAATCGGCGCATTGCGGATCGAGTTGGGTGGTGATCCACCTTTTGTTCACGCAGCGTGCTCTGCTGCTGCGTTGTTGTTTCGTGAGACGGATTTCAACCTCATCCGACTGGGCATTTCCGCATATGGTCACTGGCCATCCCGGGAGACAAAAGTGGCGTGGATTCTGGACCACGGACGAGATCGTGTCGAGCTTCACCCGGTTCTCACATGGCGGGCATCGATCGGCCAGATCCAGCATGTGGACAGGTCGGAGTCCGTTGGGTACGGCAGGACGTGGACGGCTCTCAGGGAGACCCGGCTTGCGGTCCTTCCGGTGGGATATGCCGACGGATACACCAGATCGCTCGGGAATCGCGCACGGGTGCTCGTCCACGGCCGGCCGGTGCCGGTGGTCGGAAGGGTGTGCATGAACATCATGATGGTGGATGTCACGGACGTCCCCGATGCCTCGGTGGGGGACGAGGTCGTGATTCTGGGCTCGCAGGGGGACGCTGTGGTCTCGGCCGAGGAGTTGGCAGGGATGAGCGGGACCATCAATTACGAGTTCCTTGCCAGGATATCGTCCGGGATCCCTCGGATCGCAGTCGACAGCGCTCAACCGGAGGTATCGGCTTGATCGAAGGCGTGGCCGAACACGGCGCATCGCCGGATTGCCGTGGGCGCTCCGACCTCCCCACAGCGAGCGTGGTGATTCCGACTTTCAACCGACTCGACGGGCTGCAGCGCGTGGTGGCTGCCTTGAGAAGCCAGGGTGGTGCGGGAGCCGGTCGGATGGAAATCGTGGCGGTGGACGACGGTTCCACCGACGGGACTGCCGTCTGGTTGAAATCCGAGCACGGAAAGGGCGGCTTGGTCGCCCTCAGCCAGCGGAACTCGGGACCGGCGGCCGCCCGCAACCGTGGTGCCGCAACCGCAAAGGGCGAGATCCTGTTGTTCCTTGGCGATGACACGGTTCCTGTAGACGGCTGGCTGCTCGGGCATCTCGAGGAGCATCGGCTCTTCGGCGGCGGCCATCGGCCTCTGGCGGTGTTGGGATACACCGGCTTTCCGGCCGACCACGACACGCCCTTTGGTCGATTCATCAATGAATACGGCGCGCAGTTCGGCTACTCCTTGATCGAAGATCCGCTGGCGGTTCCGTTCAATTTTTTCTACACCTCGAACGTATCGCTCCCCCGGCGGGTGTTCCAGGATCTTGGCGGATTTCGCGAGGACTTTGCCGCCGCGGCATGGGAGGATATCGAATTCGCCTACCGAGCGATGCAGTCCGGATTGTGCCTGCACTATCTGCCCCGTGCGCGGACCGTACACCACCACCGTATCCAACCGCGGACGTTCTGTCGCCGTCAGAGGACGTCGGGCCGAGCCGGCGCGGTCTTCGCCGGCCTTCACCCCGAGTTGGAGGGCTTTCTCGGTGTCGATCGTGCGCGGACCGTAGGTCGCACCTCGAGTATCGGTCAATCTCTGTTGCAGGTCGTGGTGGCCATCGGTGAAAGGATGCCCGGTGTCGTGCCGCCGAGGGCCTATCAGAAGTACCTCGATCTGGCCTATCTGGAAGGCATGGCAGAGGGATTGCATGGTCGTGAGGTGTGAGATCTCTCGCCCAGGTTGAGATCGAAGCACATCGGAGGAAAGGTCATGCAGAAGATCCCAATCGCGCTGCTCGCCGTGCTGGCGACCTTTACCATCGCAGTTGAAGCCAAGGGCGATGACGGAGTCGTTCCGAGTGGTCAAGGATCACCCTCGCAGATCGTTGAAGCCCAGGACCTTCCGTGCAGTCCAGTGGCGACGAGTTGGCCAACCTCGGCATCCGGGCCCTCCCGTCTCCAAGCACCGCAGCTGTCGGTGGTGAAGACCGACCTTAGACCGAAGGACGCCAGCCTATTCCTTGATGGTCGATTTGTGGGCAGGGCTCGGTTCTTTAACGGGAAGAAGGGTTTTCTCTACCTCGAGCCGGGGGAGTATCGGCTCGAGGCGGCGGCCAAGGGCTACCGGACGGACGTCTTTCTGATTCGGGCGCGCCCGAACTGTCGGTTCGATGTCAAACATCGAATGATCAAGGGGGACGGAGGCCTCGCCGACGGGGAGTCTCCCGGTGGCAAGAATGAACCGGTGCAGTGGATCTGGTCGCCGGTCGCGGCCGCCGTTCCCTCGGTGCAACCCGCACCCTCGGGTGGGGCGGATGAGAGTCTGAGGCCGGATCTGAGAGGTGCGCCGCCGCAGTTGGCCGAGGCGAATGTCGGGAGGGCTTCGATCCGTCTGAGGGTTCGTCCGGAGGAATCCACGGTTTATCTGGACGGAGCATTCCTCGCCACCGCCAGACAGCTCGACCTGGCGGTGTCGCCGTTGGCGGTCACCGTCGGCGTCCATCGAATCGAAGTTTTGGCCCCTGGTTATGCCGGCCAGGTGGCGGAGGTCACTCTGTCCGAAGGGGGCCAGGAGCTGATAGAAATCACACTCGTTCCAAACCACAACTGAGTCGGCATTAGCGAATCAGTCTCAATTTAACGAGGGCTTTACAAGTTACCGACCTCCGGGTAGAATAAGGCAAGTTCTAAAAAGGGGAGGGATTCGGGAAGGCTTTCCACCTTGTGCCTACCATAACGGCCTACCATTTAAGGCCAACCTGTTGAAATCCTATCTTATTGGTCCTGCCTTAAAAGCTGAACGGACCCTCCCACCTCAAATACAGCGCCCGGCGATGATCGCCGGGCGCGAATTTTTTGCCCGCTGGGAAAGAGAATATTCAACCGACCGCTCGGTCAGCTGGGAGCGCCCGAACCGACGTCGACCAGGGTGCCAGGTTCGACACCGATGGACCGCAGAGCTTCGGTCCAACGCTCCTCGACAGGGGTGTCGAAGATGATCGAGGAATCCAGCGGCGCCACCAACCAGGAATTTTCCTCGATCTCTCGTTCGAGTTGACCGGGATACCAGCCCGAGTAGCCGAGAAGGAGGTAGTACCGGTTATCGGGACCACCGCGGGCGAGGTTCGCCAGGGTTTGGGTACTGCCCGAAACCGTAATGTCGGTGTCCACCTTCAGGGCGGTATCGTCCGAAACTTCGCCTTCGCCTTCGAACAGGACGAAACCATGATTCGGCTCAACCGGTCCGCCGGCGAGCACCTGAGGGTATTGGCCGTCGTCCACCGCCTCGCCGAGTTCGTCGAGGATGTCGTCAAGCTCCACATCCAGCGGTCGGTTGACCACCAACCCGAAGGCGCCATCCTCAGTTGAGTGAACGCCCACCAGCACGACGGCGTGCCAGAAATTCGGATCGGCGAGGGTCGGCATGGCGATGAGCAGCTTGCCGACCAACGGGGTCGCGTCATCGCTCATGGGTTCATGCTATCAGAGTCGAGAGAGGAGTCCGAGGATTTGCGGTGGGCGGTTCACTCCGTCGCTGTCCGGTATCGGTTACCATCGGCGGATGGCCGACTCAACCCAAATCGTGATCGAACCAAGGCAACACGATCTCGACCCCGAAGTCGAACAGCGGCTGATTTCCGAACTCGGCCGCTGCCCGGACCTGGCCTTTGCCCACCTGCCACAGGTGCTGGTGTCTGGTCGTCAGGATCGGCCCGAACTCGTGTTGTTTGCGTGGCTGGAAGCCGAGTCGCTCCGATCCCTGCGGTTCGCCCTCAATCTGGTCACCGAAGCGGTGTCGCGGGCGCTCCCGCCGGACGACTTCCTGGATGTGGTGGTGCTCAACTCCGCGCCCGAGCTGCTCGAACCGGTGGAACGCGCGAACTGCCTGCTGGTGGAGCGAAACCCTGAGGAGCGGTCGCGGGCCCTGGCGGCTGCAGCTCAAGCAGATAAGGTCGCCATCGAACCGCCAACCAATCCGTGGTGGTGGCCGTTTTAACGGTCGAAAGTCGAAGGTCGAAGGTCGGATGGCTGGCCCGCCGGAGAACGGGTCATCCCAAACCGGTCGCATGGCGTACCGCCCGCCTCAACTTCTTGACTTTTGACTTTTGACTTTCGACTTTACACGGGGATTTCGTGACGCCAGCCGAAGGGGTCGTCGCGATTGGCGGTCTGAATCCCCACCAGCGCGTCGTAGAGCTGTTGCCACCGAGGGTCGAATTCAAAACTCCAGACCCGATCGCCATCCGCTATCTCGCGAATCCAGGTGATCACGGCGGCCGTTCCACAGCAGGCTGCGGCATCGAGGTCGCCGAGTTCTTCAAGAGGGATCTTTCGTTCCTCTGCCGGCCATCCGAAGACGTCGGTGGCGATCTGCAACAGGGACAGCCGGGTGATAGAAGGCAGTACGCTGGTTGAATCGGGTGTGACCAGGGTGCCGTCTTTGAATGCGAGGAAATTCGCCGCGCCGATCTCGTCGATATAGCGGTGCTCGGTGGGGTCCAGATAGAGGGCTTCAGCGTAACCTTTAGCCCTGGCCTCGGCTCCCGGAAGGAAGGAACATGCATAGTTGCCGCCGGCCTTGACGTGGCCGCTGCCGTTGGGAGCGGCCCGATCGAGACGGGTCACCATGAAGGCCTTTCCCTGATCGGGGCCAAAACCGCCCTTGAAATAGGGGCCAACGGGTGTCACGAATATCCTGAAGACGTAACGGGTCGCTGGTTTGACGCCCACGTTGTTACCGATGCCGATGTACATGGGCCGCAGGTAGAGCGCGGCGCCGCTGCCGTAGGGCGGCACATATGGAAGATTAGCGGCTGCAACTTCCTCCACGCCACGGACGAACAGTTCCTCCGGCACCTCGGGTCCCTGGAGATAACGCGCGCCCTTGCTCATCCGGCGTGCGTTGTCGAATGGCCTGAAGGCGTAAATCTTACCGTCGGCTCCGGTCTGCACTTTCATGCCTTCGAAGAGCTGTTGACCGTAGTGCAGACACTGGCTTCCCTCGGGGAGATCCATGGACGAACCCTCGATCAGACCGCGGACCCGCCACACTCCGTATTCGTAGACCGCTTCGAAACGAAACGGGCACGGCATGTAGTCGAAACCGAGTTTTGCGAAGTCCAGCTGAACCTTGTTGTTGTCCCCGATGAAGTAATACCGCGGTTTCTTCATGTACACCTCCAGAGGTGGATGACGACGGCCGGCTGCGGGCATATGTGGTGGCCGAGGGGGCGGCCAGCGGAAGACACCCGCATCACTATAGCGGGTCCGGCCCCACCTTTGGAATGGACTCGGGTTCCATGAGGAGAATTGCGGGGTCTACGCGGGCTCCGTGCCACCGGACTCCGAAGTGAAGATGGGGTCCTGTGGCTCGCCCGGTGGATCCCACAGTGCCTACTTTCCGGCCGCGGGCCACGGTCTCGCCCTGTTCCACATCGATGTGATCGAGGTGGAAGTACATGGTGATGAGATTGTCGCCGTGGTCGATGAACACACTGTTGCCCGAGAAGTAATGTTCCCCGACCAACACCACGGTGCCGGCCGCCGCAGCCCGAACCGGAGTTCCGGTGGGCGAACTGAGGTCGACCCCGGAGTGGGGGCTTCGGGGCTCACCGTTGAGCACCCTCCTCGAGCCGAAGCTGCGGAACTCGGGCTGGGACTCGATGGGTGGAGCCAGTGGAAGCGTGAACACCGGTGGCGCGTCGGATCGCCACAGAGTTTTCACCTGCGCGCTTTCCCGCCGGATGCGATCCAGCTGTTCGGGCGGCGCGCTGGCCATTTCAGGGGCGACGGAGAGCCTCTGCTCCGGGTAGGGATAGGCACCGACCCGAATGGAACGGCTTTCCTGGATGCCGCCCCGAGTGCGGTCCAGTCGAATGGCAGACTTTGGGGCGAGGAGATCGATGGGGTACCAGCACGTGTCGTTGATAGGGCGCCAGGATGCACCTTCCATTCCGCACTGTTCCAGGTCTTTTCCCGGCCACCTCAGGACACTGCCCGGCGCCACCTCATGAGCTGGGTCGTTCCCTGCATGGGCCGGCTGCTGCCACCCCGATCCGACAAGACAAGCGGCAATCAAGGTGCTCTTCAGCAGACTGCGGAGAATTGTCGCCCTTCGGTACCTGTCCAATCGCCGGACGATTTTTGTGGGTGTCGAGGCCGACACGGCATCCTCCGCGAGTCCCTTGCCGCGCCGAGCGCAGTGATCGACCGGTGATCGGCCAAACAGCTGGCGAGTGAGCAGCTCGGGATGGGTTGTTTATTTGGGCGGGTGCCGGGGAAGACTTCCCAGCAACGCCCGCAGTTCAACGATCGTATCATGGGGCACCCCCTGTCGAGCTCTCCCTATCCACGGTAGACGTCAGCTGGTGGACGAGTTGCCACGGGCGCTTGGGTGGTGGGGGTTGACACCGGTGTACGGTCTGGATGACAGTGCTCCACGTATTCTGTTCGTGCAACCGGGCGAAGATCTGGCATTCGACTTGCAAGTATTTCCTGGATTGAAAGGGGGACTCATGAATCGCAACAAACAGCTTCTCCTCACCGTGGTGGTCGTCCTCGTGGCCGCAGTGACCGCCTGCTCGAGCGCGGTGCCCACCGAAACTCCGGGAGTGGAAAGGCTTGGGAACTACCTCCTCCGGGAGAAAGTGCCCAGTGCAGAGGTGGTGTTGGGCTACAAGTATGCCGAGCAATCCCTGGGAGCCGAATGGTTGATCCTGGAGATCGCAGCGACCTCGCCGCAGGGAGAGAGCGCGAAGTTCGAACGTGACAAGATCTGGGTCCGAATTCCGTCCGGGACCCAGGTGCCTGCGGCCAGCCAAAAGGCCTTTGGTGAGGCGTACGGCGGCATGCGAAACCAGATCAGCCAGGCCAACGTGACCCGTGATCCAATGGACTACTTCCCGCCCAACCGCCGGGCCTGTACGACCGACCTCTTTGTGGCTCCAGGCGAGGGCGTGTCCTACGATCAGTTCACCGTGAATGGTCAGAGGGCCTGCCAGGGCAAGTTGTTCTTCTACATACCGGGCGGAACGAAGTCCGGACGCTACGTGCTCGGCATGGACATGGAGGAGGACGAGATTCGGATCCCATTCGTCCTGGGCGAGCAGTAAACGGCGCTCGTTTCTGAAAAACGAACGGCCCCGGAGCTGAGAGCCTCGGGGCCTTTTTTTCAGCCACCGATCGCTTCGGGGGCGTCAATCGACAAGGGTCGTGGTGATGCGGACATCCGAGTGAAGGGTCCTGTGGACCGGACAGCGGTCGGCAATCTCCAACAACCGAAGCCTCTGTGTGTCGTCCAAGGCACCATCGAGAACCAGCTCCCGGTGAAAAGTGTCGATCCGAGAGGTCTTGTTGTCGGTGTCGCCGCAGTCGACGCAGTGTACCTTGGCGTGCCGGACCCGAGCCTCCACATCTTCGAGCGGCCACTTCTTGCGGTCGGCGTACATGCGAAGGGTCATGGTCGTGCACGCCCCGAGGGCGGCGGACAGCAGTTCGTAGGGGCTGGGGCCGGTATTGGTCCCGCCAACGGCCACCGGCTCGTCAGCCACCAGCGCGTGGCCATTGGCGAGGATTTCGGTGCGGTATCCGGCGGGATCGGTCCGGGCCACCACCAGATCGTCTCCAGCTGACGGGGCCTTGACCTCTTCCTGGGGCACTCCAATGTACCTCCGTGCCCAGGCGGCGATCACCGAGCCGACGAAAAGAGCGTCTTCCGGATCGGTCAGCAGGTGATCGGCGGTGTCCAGAGATACGAAGCTCTTGGGGTGTTTGGCGGTTGTGAAGATGGTGGTTGCATGGTCGATGCCGACCACGTTGTCGATGGGCGAATGAAAGACCATCAGTGCCCGTTCGAGGTTTGCGACCGCGTCGTGCAACGATGCCGACGAGATGTCGTCCACCAACCCACGGCCGATGCGGATAGGGCGGCCCCCGATCCGGATCTCGGCCGAGCCCAGGCGATCGATGTCGTCGACGTGGGGGCCCAAGTGTTCCATGAGGTGCTGGGGAGAGCTGGGCGCAGCAATCGTCGCCACCGCCTTGGCCGAGGGGATGGACTGCGCTGCCTTGAGCACAGCCGCCCCACCCAGGGAGTGGCCGATGAGCAGTTTTGGCGGGGCGAGGTCGCGCGCCATGAACTCTGAGGCCGCCACCAGATCCTCCACGTTGGAGGAGAATGTCGTGTCCTCGAAATCCCCTTCACTCTGGCCCAACCCCGTGAAATCGAACCGCAATACCGCGATACCTTGCCTGGCCAGCGCCCGGCTGATGCGGCTCACCCCCTTGTAGTCCTTGGAACAGGTGAAACAGTGGGCGAAGAGGGCATAGGCGATTGGGACGCCGTCCACCGGTCGATCCAGTAGAGCGGCGAGACTTTGACCGGCTGAGTTCTTGAAGCTGACGCGAGTGGTGGTCATTGGGGCCTCCGGACCGAGATTGAAGAGAAGGATATTTTAGGGTATCCGAGGCCCACCCATCCGGATGCGAGATACAAGATGCAAGATGCAAGATCCGGTGGCGTCCTGTAATAGGTTGACACTCGAGAAGGGGGTGGGCCTATGGCGGGAAGGACGATGCGATACAGTGAGGCATTCAAGCAGCAGGTAGTGGACGAGCTCGAGGCGGGGCGATTTGGGAGTCCACATGAGGCATCACAGGCCTACGGTGTTGATTCGGGGTCGGTGAAGCGTTGGGCTAGACAGTACGGCAAGGGGCACTTGCTGCGGAAGGTGGTACGAGTGGAGAAGCAAGACGAGCCTGGGGAGATCAAGCGTTTGAAGGAACGGGTGCGAGGCTTGGAAGCTGCGTTGGCGGATTCGGTGATGGACCAGGCGTTGGATCAGGCGTTTTTCGAGATTCTGTGCGAGCGGATGGGCATCGACGCGAGAGAGTTTAAAAAAAAGCACGCTGGTCAGGCGTCCACCGGGCGGGCAAGAAACTCCAAGGACGACGCGGAGTAAGCATCGAGAGGTTGTGCTGCAAGGTGGGCATGACCCGGCAGAACTACTACAAGCAGAGGCGGCGGCGAAGACGGAGAGAAGTCGACGAGAGTCTGATCATCGCTCTGGTCAGGCGGGAGCGACAGCAGCAGCCGCGGCTTGGTTGTAGGAAGCTCCATCGGCATTTGCGTCAGCAGTTTCGAGACGCCGGTATCCAGGTCGGTAGAGACCGGATGTTTGAGGTTCTTCGTCATCACGGGATGCTGGTCAGACCGTTGCCGAAGAAACCCCGCACTACGTTTTCGGGGCACTCTTTGCCGGTGTATAGGAATCTCATCTCTGAGCTTGAGGCCACGGCTCCAAACCAGATCTGGGTCAGCGACGTGACCTACATCCGGACGTGGGGGGGGTTTGAGTACCTCACTCTGATCATGGACCTGCACTCCCACAAGATCGTCGGCTATCACTGTGGAGAAAGCCTCGACACCAAGACTTCCATGAAAGCGTTGGATCAGGCGATTGCGGATCTGCCAGACGACAGGTATCCAATTCACCATTCAGATCGAGGAAGCCAGTACTGTAGCCACAAGTATGTCGAACGCCTGAATGGTCGCTACTTGCCGGTGAGCATGACCGAGTTGAATCACTGTGCCGAAAACTCAACTGCAGAGAGACTCAACGGCATCCTCAAACAGGAGTATGGCCTCGGAAGAACTTTCCTCAGCCGGCAGCAGGTACGACGCGCTGTCGATGAAGCCGTCTGGCTCTACAACCACCGCCGACCCCACATGACCCTCGATTACCAATACCCTGCCAAGGTCCATGCACTGGCCGCCTGACAAGGCTGGCTCATTCAAACAACTTGATCACTTCTCCACAGCCTGATGAACCACCGCGCGGCCCGCCCTCCCGACTGCGGAGTTATGGAAAGCTGGCCCCCTTCCCACCTCCCTCCACCTTCCCACAGCCTCCGCAGCCACGACGACGAATAGTGACAACTTTTCGCCAGGACTTGACCACCCGAGCAGGGGGGGAAGGGCGGAAATTCAGAATTCAGAATCGAGAATTGAGATCCCAGGACCCCGGGACCAGGGGATGGGTGGGGGACGAGCCCCTCGTCCCTCGTCCCTAGTCCCTAGTCCCTAGTCCCTAGTCCCTAGTCCCTAGCCCCCAGGTCTGCCGCCAACATCCATGGGTTCGAAGTCCAGGGAAGCGGAGTTCAGGCAGTATCTCAGCCCGGTGGGTTTGGGGCCGTCTTCAAAGACGTGTCCAAGGTGGGCGCCGCACCGGCTGCAGTGGACCTCGGTACGCACCATCCAGAACTTGCGATCGACCTCGGTGCCGATGTTCGCCTCATGGACCGGCTGGAAGAAGCTCGGCCAGCCGGTGCCCGACTCGAATTTCGTTCGGGAGAGAAAGAGGTCGTTGCCACAGGCGACGCACCTGTAGACCCCCTCGGTCTTGTTGTCCCACAAAGCCCCGGTGAACGCCCTTTCCGTGCCGTTCTTGCGGGTCACCTCGTACTGCTCTGCGCTGAGGGATTCCTGCCACTCCTGATCGCTCTTCGTGACCTTGTCGGTGGAAATCAAACGGCCTTCTTCGACCGAGTACACCTCGATTCTGGATGCCATGTGGTCCTCTCCTTGATCCCCTGTCGATGACTGGGCCATGGTCGCCGCCGCTGCGGTCAGCGCCAAGAAAACGACCCAAACCAGCGCCCAGGTCTGTGTGTTGATCTTCATGATGACCTCCGTTGTCCCGGAGAAGAACCCGGGATGCATACGTAATATGCCGCTGCGCTGCCTCCGGTTGCACCTGGTTTCCGATGGTATTATCGTCGCGATTCGCACACTCCGGAATTCACCACGACGTTCCAAAAAAGGGGGGAACGAAATGTCCGAGTCCATCAGCTTCTTCGATCAGGTTCTGCGGAACTTCGACAAGGCGGCGGCCTACACCGACCACCCCGAAGGGATCCTCAACCAGATCAAACAGGTCAACAGCATTATCCACTTCACCTTTCCCATCAAACGGGACGATGGATCGGTGGAGGTGGTCCACGGATGGCGCGCTGAACACAGCCAACACAAACTGCCAACCAAGGGAGGGCTGCGGTACGCCATGACCGTCAACCAGGACGAAGTCATGGCGCTCGCATCCCTGATGACCTACAAGTGCGCCATCGTCAATGTCCCCTTTGGCGGTGCCAAGGGCGGCATCAGGATTTCGGCCCACGACTACTCGGAGGGTGAGTTGGAACGAATCACCCGTCGATTCACCTTCGAGTTGTTCAAGAAGAACTTCATCGGTCCCGCCATCGATGTCCCGGCGCCGGACTTTGCCACCGGACCCAGGGAGATGGCCTGGATTGCCGACACCTATTCCACCCTTGCGCCGGAGGACATCAATGCTCTGGGGTGTGTGACCGCCAAGCCGGTGTCTGAGGGCGGCATCGAGGGCAGGGTGGAGGCGACGGGACGGGGGGTGTACCTCGGTCTCCGCGAGGTGTGCAGCATCGGCGAAGACATGAAGGCCATCGGTCTGTCGTCCGGGCTCGAGGGCAAGCGGGTGGTGGTCCAGGGCCTCGGGAACGTGGGCTACCACGCAGCGAAATTCCTCCAGGAGGATGGAGGCGCCATCATCGTCGGCGCGGTTGAGTACGAGGGAGCCATATCGAAGGCCGAGGGCATCGACGTCGAGGCATTGATGGCTCACCGCAGGGAGACAGGCTCCATCCTCGGCTTCGAAGGGGCGACGGATCTTCCCAGCCGTGAGCTCGGTCTCGAGCTCGACTGCGACATCCTGATTCCCGCGGCTCTGGAGAACGCCATCCACGATGACAACGCCCCGCGAATCAAGGCAAGGATCGTGGCCGAGGCTGCCAACGGTCCCACCACATCGGCTGCCAGTGACCACCTGTTCGAACGCGGAGTCCTGGTTCTGCCAGACGCCTTCATCAATGCCGGTGGAGTGACCGTGTCCTATTTCGAGTGGCTCAAAAACCTCGAGCACGTGCGCTTCGGCCGAATGGAAAAGCGATTTGATGAGCAGTCCGCCCGGCAGATTCTGGCGGCCGTCGAGAACGCCACCGGCAGAGTGTTTTCGGACAACGAAACCGCGCAGTTCGCCCGGGGTGCGGATGAGATCGACCTGGTGAACTCTGGGCTCGAGGAAACCATGATCGAGGCCTACCACGAAATTCGGGAGATCCAGAAACACGGCGACGGCGCCTATGACCTGCGATCGGCGTCCATGATCGCCGCGGTGGATAAGATCGCTCTCTCCTACAAGGATCGGGGGATCTTTCCGTAGACAAAACGGGCGAGCGGCCTCGCGGTCGCTCGCCCTTTGAATTCAGCGTGACGGTGCGCGCTATTGTCCGGCGGCAGGCGGCGCCGCTGTCTCCTCGACCCGTTTTCCGTTTTCGTCGTAGAACTCGATGTCGGCCTTTTCCGCAAGAGTCTTGATCAACGCCGCGGTGGTCTCGGCGGTCTGTTGGTTGATGAGATTCTGCCGGATGCGGTCCTGGGACTCGGCCAGGGGCACAGTCCCTGCCTCGCGGGTTTCCTCGACCTTGATGACGTGGTAGCCGAATTGGGTCTTCACCACCGGGGAGATATCGCCTGGGGAGAGCGCGAAGGCGACGTCGGCGAAGGCCGGAACCATGCGCCCCTTCTCGAAAAAGCCCAGATCACCACCACTGGGACCGCTGGGCCCTTCGGAGAGCTCCTTCGCGAGCTCGGCAAAATCCTCACCGGCAACCGCGCGTTGGCGTGCCGCCTCTGCCTTGGCCTTGGCCGCGGCGTCGGTCTGAGCATCGGCATTTTCGTCGACGGTGAACAGAATGTGGCTCGCCCGAACTTGATCCTCGGTGGTGAAATATTGCGGGTTCTCGGTATAGAAAGCTGCGATTTCCTCGTCAGTCACTTCGACCGTTGGCCGAATCTGCTGTTCGATGAAGACGCGCCCGAGTTCCATTTCGCGGAAAATTTCCTCCAGCTCGTCAAGGCTGGTGCCGGCAGCCGCCATCGTCTTCGCCAGATTCTCCCGGCCGCCCACCTGCTGTTCGGTGAGCTGCATCATCTGCTCGATCCTGGCTTCGTCCGGCTTGAGACCGAACCGCGTGGCTTCTTGGGCCAGGAGTTTCTGCTCGACGATCCGTTGGCTTGCGACCTCGAAAATCTGCTCCTGGGTCGCCTGTTGTCCCTGGCTGGCAAGGTATCCCTGGATGTTCTGCATCATGAGGCTGATTTCGGCGGCGTACACCGGATCGCCGTTGACCTTCATGACCAGGGGGTTCGTCGGAGCAGCGGTCTGGGGACTGGTTGTCTGCGCGGCAACCGATCCGGCCGCCGTGAGGATCGTGACGACGAGTGCCAATGTCGTAAATGACTTCATTTCTGGTCTCCGTTCCTGCGGGCTGAACCCGCGTCAGACGGTGGAGCATACCATGTGGATCAACGGGTATCGGACCTCGGCCGGTGGGTTGGTTGGCCGTGGATCGACTCACTGCTCTCCAATCGGCGACAATGCGGGAATTTTCATGACGCGGAAGATGGGCAACAGCCCCACTTCCTCGTCCCAGTAGGGAGTCCGGCGGTACCACCACAGGTATCGAGCCGTGAGATCCGCGGCAAGAGTCTCGTCCTCGAGGGCCTCTTCCCATTGCAGGCGGATCGCGTCGTCGGACAGCATCTCGTCGGCGAGTTCCGCGAGTTTCTGGGGTCCGATGTACTCCTTGCGTTCGAAAACCGTGCTCAACATGCCCCAGCGGAGCATGGAGTCGGGCGCTTCGGGTTCGAAGAGTTGAACCGCGACCTCGAAGTCGGGTTGATTGGCGGGAACCCACACCGCGCCGGCAGGGACTTCCCTCTTCTCGGTCTGTCGACTGATCGCGAAGTCGCTGATCATGGTGGTGCCCTGATACGCCGTGCTGTCGAACACCGGATTCGAGACCCGTGTGGTTTCCACGTCCAATTTCAGGGCGTCCGGAAGCCGGCGAGCGACCAGGCCGTGATCGGTGATGAGACGTTCGATCTGGGGCCAGCCGGGCAGAACAAAGTAGCCACGGGGCCGCGGCAACACCACATCGGGCACTTGACCGTGGTACCAGGGGACGCTGATCTCCTCGTAGGATCCTTCGTCGAAGATCAGGTGGGGAGCGCCGGTCACGACCGACTCATTCACCGTCCAACGGGCGGCGGGCCAGGTGACCATTTCAAAGGTGTCGGAGGGTCGCCACCGCAACACGATGTGGGAGGGCTCGGCGTCTGGTCCACCGCGGCGGACGGTGATGGCCTCGGACTCGACCACCGCTTCGACCAGCGGGTTCGGTTCGTTGTCCACCGTCTGGATGAGGGCCACCATGAAGTCGCGATTGGCTTGGACGCGGTCCCGAAAGGGCTTGTGGGCGTGCATCTCGATCAGAATCGACGGCCGGTTGCGAAGCGGAAAATAGTCGGTGGAGAGGCGGGGACTGGTCCACAACCAGCTCAATCCCTTTTTGGGATCGGTGGCAACTTTGAGGTCCACATAGGGTCCGTTGGGATGACCGGCGCGATCGGTGGCCTCGAGAACCACGGGAAGCGTGGTCCCAAGCCAGCGGTCCAGTGGTGCTGCGAGGGTTGGCGCCTCGGCCACCATCCAGGTGAGCACCCAGCCGTGATCGGAGCCGTTGGTCACGTGGTTGTCCACGTGGAGGTGTGGCCGCCAGCGGTTGACGACGTCCAACAGCCCGCGCATTTCCACCGTCACCGCCCGCAGGTGGTCGCGATTCAGATTGATGCCGTTGGCCGTTGTCCGAAAGCCCATGCCCTCCACCGGCCCATTCTGGTTTGCCCGGTTGTGGATGGACACCCGTTCGTGACCGTCGGCGTTGAAGATTGGGGCGAAGAGAACGATTGTGTGCTCGGGAATCGGCAGTCGTCCGGTGGCCATATCGCGGAGGATCAACAACGAGGCGTCCTTGCCGTCCACCTCGCCGGCGTGGATGCAGCTCTGCAGCAGCAGGATCGGCTTGCCGGTAGCGGTGGCTGCTTCCGGGGTAAAGGCCCCGTCCGATGAAACGATGACCAGGGGTAACAACCGCCCGGCGCCCGACCGGCCGAAGAAGCCGAGGTGGATGCCGGCCGAAGCGGCGTCGACACGGCGCAGGAATTCTATGGTCTCGTCATAGCTCGATGTCGCCGTGTAGTCGGAGGTCTCGGCAACGGTCTGCCAGGACTCCGGCACGTCGTTGGCGCCAGCGTCGGCAGCCAGGAAAATCGAGAGCAGAACCGTCACGACGAGACGATGCGTGATCATGAGGGTACTTTAGCTGAGCAGTGAGCCGCCGACCAACCACCCGGTCAAGAGTCGAAAGTCGAAAGTTGAAAGTCCCCGCCCACCCGGAGTGCCCTTTTTGTCATTCTGAGCGAGGCCTACCGGGCCGAGTCGAAGAATCTGGGCGGGCGGGGGCCGCCCATCGTTCACCCCCACCCAGATCCTTCGACTCGCTGCGCTCGCTCAGGATGACAACCGTTGGTTCGCGGGGATTCCCCGGCAGCCGAAAGGGCGCGATGGGCGGTCAGACAACTCGTGGGCCACACCCAAAAGGCGGGTGGTGGACTACAAGTGGGTGGCCTCGGGGCTTTCCATCATCTTCAGAGCCTCCGGCCTCGGCGCACCCGCCTCCACGTTCCAGTAGGGGGACAGCCGCCTCAGATTCTCGACGATCGTCGGGAAGACCTCGATGACCCGATCCACCTCGTCCGCGGTGTTGTACCGGCTCAGGCTGAATCTCACAGATCCGTGGATCGCGGTGAAGGGAACCTGCATGGCCCGCAAGACGTGGGAGGGTTCAAGTGACCCGGAGGTGCAGGCGGATCCCGACGAAGCGCACATGCCGTGGTTCGAGAGCTGGTAGAGGATTCCCTCGCCCTCGATGAAGTGGCAGGCCACGTTGAGGGTGTTGCTGAGCCGGGGTGCGCCATGCCCGTTGACCTGAAGATAGGGAATGCGGTGGGTGAGTTCTTTTTCGAGTCGGTCCCGCATGGCCTCGATGCGCTCCTCGTCCCGGTCGTGATGCTCGACCATCAGTGTGAGGGCCTCGGCGAGACCGACGATGAAGGCCACGTTCTCGGTTCCGGCGCGGCGCCCGTCCTCCTGGTGGCCTCCAATGAGGTAGGGTCGGCACGGCGTGCCTCGACGGATATAGAGGGCGCCGATGCCCTTGGGGGCGTGAAATTTGTGGCCCGAGAACGAGAGCAGGTCCACGTGCTGGAAGTTGCCTCGTACGTCGATGGGCAGCTTGCCCACGGTCTGGGTGGCGTCGGTGTGAAATACGATGCTCGGATCGGTCTCCTTGGTGATACGGGACAGTTCTTCCACCGGGAAGATGACGCCGGTTTCGTTGTTGGCGTGCATCACCGAAACCAGCAGGGTGTCGGGCCTGAGAACCCGTACGAACTCGGTGATATTTAATTGGCCGGACGAGTCCACCGACAGGAAATCCACGTCGAAACCTCGTCGTTCCAGATCTTTGGCAACGCTGAAGATGGCGGGGTGCTCCACCGCGGTAGTGATGACATGGCGTCGCTCGGGGTTGGCGGCGATGGTGCCGAAGATCGCGGAGTTATTGCTTTCGGTGGCGCACGAGGTGAACAGGATTTCCTGCGGTCGTGCGTTGCCGAGAAGGGCGGCGATCGTCTTTCGGGCCGCAGCGATTGCATCGGCGGGCACCGATGCCGGCTCGTACATCGAGCTGGGGTTGAAATACTCCGCGGTTAGAAAGGGCGTTATCGCCTCGAGAACCTCCGGAGCGACCCGGGTGGTTGCGTTGTTGTCCATGTAGATGATGTCCACGGGCGTTTCTCCTCCGCAACGCATATCCTACATCCACCCGCCCGCCCACCCAGTCCGCAGTCGAAAGTCGAAAGTCGAAAGTCGAGAGACCACCCGGCCTCGTGTTACCCGATCACAGATGCAAGACGCGAGATTCATCCGCTCGCCCGGGACGACCGGAGACTCGAATTTCGAATTTCGACTTTCGACTTTTGCGTGTGGGGATCAGACCGCCACCACCCGAATCCGTTCGTCCACCTGATCCTTCAGCGCCTGCTCCACCAGCATCTTGATGGTCGCACCGCTGGACATGCAATCCGAGCAAGCCCCGGTGAGTCGGCAGTAGACCACGGTGTCCTTGATGTCCACCACTTCGAGATCGCCGCCGTCCTTCTGGAGATGGGGTCGCGCGGACTCGTCGATCACCCGCTCGACCTCTTTGGCGAATTTGTAGGGCGACATGCCCGGTGAAGGAGGCTTGCCGTGGGTCCCGGCGGTGGGCAGGATGGGGAGTTCCTTGAAGGTGGTCGGTGGTTTTCCCCAAACCTGGTTGAGCAGGTCCTGCAGGCCGCCCGGCGTGTGGTGGCACGACATGCAGGCGCCCCCGGCCTTGATGGCATCGGAGATGTCGGGAATGGTCTTGAGTTCGAGTTCTTCGATCTTGCGCAGCAGGTAGGGCTCGGTCAGACCGAAGCAGGTGCAGACCAGCCGGCCTTCTTCCTGCTCGTCGTGGCGAATGTCGATGCCCAGCTCGGAGAGGTTCACGCCGCGCCGCTGCGCCCAGTTGAAAATCGCGGCTTCCAGCGCCTCGGCGCCCATCACCGAGCAGTGGATCTTCTGTCTGGGCAGACCATCCAGGTACTTGACGATATCGTCATTTGAGATCTCGAGAGCCTGGATCGGTGTGAATTGGCCCTCCTCGATGATGGCGCACAACGCCTCCGAGGCGGCGATGGCAGAAGTGCAGCCGAAGGTCAGATACCGCGCCTCTGTGATGACATCCTTGGTGGGGTCCTCGGGATCGCGCTCGACGCGGAAGGTGAACCGCAAGGCGTCGCCGCAGGCGATGGAACCGTGCTCGCCCAGCCCGTCGGGGTTTTCGATCTCACCCAAGTGACTTCCGGGTCCGCCCTGGACCGCATTCATGAAGAGGTCGGTTGTCTTTTGTGAGTAGTTCCAGGTCATGCCACCCCTCCCATACGGGGAATGCATGATACCCGATCCAAGCAAGCAGGCGCGCTCCGGCCATCAATGGTATCTGGGCGATGTGGTGATCGATGGTTGATTGCGCGCATCAGACGCGCGCCTACGGACCAACGATTGGCGATGGTCAGGGGCTGCGCCGCAATTTCGCTCCGGATGACAGCGGGGCGCACACGTCAGATTCACAACCTGGGCCGGGTGGGCGGGGGGATGCCATGCGCTACACTCTGATGATGCGGTTGCGCTGGGTGTCGATCTGCGCGTCGATCATTGGGTTGACCGTGCCGCCGGTTGCGGTGGACGCGGCCAGCCGCGCGGCTGTGCGCGGCACCGGCGGCGCAGTGTCGAGCGCCGAGGCCGACGCCACCAAGGCTGGGATCGAGGTCTTGCGGGCCGGCGGGAACGCTGCCGATGCCGCGGTGGCCACGGCCCTGGCGCTGGCGGTGGTGCATCCACAGGCCGGCAATCTCGGCGGTGGCGGATTCGCGGTCATCCGTTTCGGCGACGAAGTCACGACCCTGGATTTTCGCGAAATCGCCCCTCGGGCGGCGAGCCGGGACATGTTCCTCGGTGACGATGGCGCACCGATGCGGTCAGCCTCGTGGATCGGCCCGCTCGGCGCCGGCGTGCCGGGGTCCCCCATGGGTCTTCATGATCTCCACCACAGATTCGGCAAGCTGCCGTGGTCCGCGGTTGTGGAACCGGCCATCCGGCTGGCGGCCGGTGGTTTCAAGGTGTCCAACCGGCTTGCCGAGGACATCGCGGAGGAAGAGGAGCTATTGGCCCGTTTTCCGCCAACCGCCAAGGTGTGGCTCGCCGGCGGCGGACCGCCAGCTCCGGGAACCGTCATCGCGCTGCCCGAACTGGCCGCCACCCTCAGGGAGTACTCCCGAGATGGTCCGGACGCTTTCGTTCGGGGTCCGGTTGCTGCGGCGATTCTGAAAGCGTCGCGCACCTACGGGGGTGTGCTGACTGCTGAGGATCTCGCCGGATATGAAACTGTGTGGCGTCCCCCGGTCATGGTGGAAGCCTACGGGTGGCAGATGGCGTCAATGCCGCTGCCGTCATCGGGCGGGATCATCCTCGGTCAGACCTTTGGGATCCTCGAGCGCGTGGGGTGGGCGGGATTTTCCCGATTCGGAGCCGATCGATTCCACCTGCTGGCCGAGGCCTGGCGCAGGGCCTTTGCCGATCGATTCTTGCTTGGTGATCCGGCGACTTCGCAGGCCACCGAGGACCAGCTGCTCGCTGCGGACTGGCTGGATACCCGCGCGGGCCAGATCCGGCTCGGTCGGGCCACGCCGTCGAAGAAGGTCCGGCCGCGGGGTGGGTACGCAACTCCGCAGCCCACCGAGACGACACACCTTTCGGTGGTGGACGGTCAAGGCAATGCGGTAAGCCTAACCACCACCCTCAACGGGTGGTTCGGCTGTGGCCTCCTGGTGGAGGGAGCGGGGTTCCTCTTGAACAACGAGATGGACGACTTCGCGACGGCTCCAGGCCGGCCAAACGCCTATGGCCTGGTGCAGGGGGAGGCCAACGCGGTGGGTCCTGGCAAGAGAATGCTCTCCTCCATGAGCCCCACCGTGGCCTGGCGGGATGGCGAGGTGTTGGTGCTCGGGTCGCCCGGCGGACCGAGAATCCCGACCGCCGCTGCCCAGGTCTTCCTCAACATCGCCGTGGACTCTGATGAGTTGCAGACGGCTGTGAACCGTCCACGTATTCACCATCAGTGGCTGCCCGACGCCATTTTTGTCGAGGGCGACACGCTGTCTCCCGAGACCAGGGAGGCCCTGGAGGCACGGGGTCACGAGATCCGTGACATGGAGTCCATCGGCAAGGTCAACGCCGTTCGACGGCGCGGCGACGGCACCGTGACCGCGGCCGCGGATCCAAGGGGTCCCGGGACGGCCGGGGTCCAGAACCCTGCGCCGGGATAGGTGGGCGGTGGCGGAATGAAACCAGTGGCTCTGATCCTGACCGTAGCGACAATTGTTGTGACCCTAGGCCTGGTATCGGCGTCAGAAGCGCAGACCTTGGAGATCTTCCAGATCCAGGGGGCTGGGATGTCGTCGCCATTTGAGGGTACGACAGTGACCACAAACGCCAACGTGGTGACGGCCGTGGGTTCCGAGGGTTTTTTTGTTCAAACCCCGGACAGCCGTGATGACGGCGACCCGATGACCTCCAACGGTTTGTACGTTGCCGATGTCTCCCCCGAGGTGGAGGTGGGTTTTCTGGTGGACGTGACAGGTCTGGTGGTGGAGTTCTTCGATTGGACCCAGCTCCACGACCCGCAGCTCAGTCTTCGGTCCACCGGTTTTGAGCTGCCCGGCTTCATCGATTTCGACAACCGGACACCGGTGCCCGATCAGCCGTGGCCCCCCAATGAGCTCGAACGGTTCGAAGGGATGCGAGTCCGGGTGGCGGATGGCGTCATCACGGCTCCCACAGATGGCTTTGGAGACGCCTGCATCGTCGCCACTTCGACTCGGGTATTTCGCGAACCGGGCATTCTGTATCCCGGAATTCCAGGGCTGCCGGCCTTCGATGGCAACCCCGAGGCCTTCAGGATTGCACCAGGGGGTCTGGCCGGCGCCGAGACGGATCTGGTGGCGGGGGCCCGTATCGCCGCTGATGGGGTGCTGGCCTATGAGTTTGGCGAGTATCGACTGTGGCCCACCGAGATGGTTGTGACCGAGGTGCCGGTGGTGCCCGGGAGTGTTCGACTTCGTCGGACCGGAGAGACATCGGTAACGACACAGAATCTGGAACGTTTGGACGTGGCGGTCTCCGATCCGCCGGCTGAGGTTCGGCTGGCCAAGCTGTCCGAGCAGATTCGTGGGGTCCTGGGCTCTCCCGACGTAGTGGCTGTCCAGGAGGTGCAGGATCTGGCGAGCCTGTCCGCCCTCGCCGATAGGATCCGCTCCGACGACCCGGGGGTGAACTACGCGGCATTCCACCAGGAGGCTCAATGGCAGGATGGATTTGACGTGGGCTTCCTCGTGCGCGACACGATGGTGGTCCAGTCGGTGGCACAGATTGGTGCCGATGCGATCTTCAGCTTCGACGGGTCGTGGCTCAACGACCGGCCACCGTTGGTGCTCGAGACCGGCTCCCCAAGGAGCGACCCGCCTTTCGCCTTCACCGTGGTTGTCGTCCACCAGCGATCCCTGCGCGATATCGACGACCCGGACGACGGGGAACGGGTGAGACTCAAGCGGCACGAGCAGTCCGTGTGGCTGGCGGACTGGCTCCAGCAGCGGCAGTCGGCGCGACCGGAAGAGCGATTGATCGTAGCCGGCGACTTCAACGCCTTCGAGTTCACCGACGGCTATGTGGACGTCATGGGGACCGTCACGGGAGTGCCGGACCCTGAGGGGGCACTGATTCCGTCGGTGGCCCTGGTGGATCCTCCGTTCGCCGACACCGCGAGGTCATTGCCCTCCGACCAGCGTTATACCTACGTTTTCGACTGCAGCGCCCAGGTGCTCGACCACATCGTGGTCAACAGCGTCCTCGAACCGTGGGTGGCGGCGGTCTCAGCCTCACGGGGCAATGCCGACGCCCCCGAGGGCTGGGCGGACGACCCGGAAACCGCGGCGCGAAGCTCCGACCACGACGGTGTGGTCGTCTACCTGGGACCGAGGTGGAGGCGTCCGTCCGGCAGGAGGTACAGCCCCTGATGATCGAACGAATCGTACTCGGTCTGACTTGAGATCCAAACGGTGCTGAATGCGCATTTCACTCCGCGGACTCCGTGAAATGCGTTCAGTGGATTGTATTTCCTCAATTCGCGGAGTGAATTGAGCGACCGGCACGACCCGGTTATTCGTCAGGATTGAATTCCGGGAAGTGCTCCACCGAGACATCGAGGTGATCGGTGAGTTCCTTGAGCTCGCGGGTCAGGGCGCGGCCGATGACGATCCGCTGGACCTGGTTGGTTCCCTCGTAGATCTGGGTAATTTTGGCGTCGCGCATGTACTTCTCGATGGGGTAGTCCTTGCAGTAGCCGTAGCCGCCGAAGAGCTGGACCGCGTCGGTGGTGACCTTCATGGCGGTGTCGGTGGCGAAGACCTTGCCCATGGCTGC
The DNA here is from genome assembly GCA_963710645.1 of uncultured Holophagae bacterium. Lineage (GTDB taxonomy): Bacteria > Acidobacteriota > Thermoanaerobaculia > Thermoanaerobaculales > Sulfomarinibacteraceae > FEB-10. The sequence continues at coordinate 53,312 of CAVQBD010000001.1, forward strand.
AATCTTGTTGATGTTCTTGACGCCGGCATCGATGGCCCGGGCCGAGGTGTAGACCAGCTGGCGGGCGGCCTCGATCTGGGTGGCCATGTCGGCGAGCATGAACTGGATGGCCTGGTGGGACATGACGGTCTGGCCGAACTGGCGGCGTTCCGAGGTGTAACGCAGGGCCCACTCGAAGGCACCCTGGGCGAGACCGAGGGCCTGGGCCGCAACCCCGGGCCGGGCGCGGTCGAGGGTCATCATGGCATTTCGGAAACCGCCTCCCTCCTTGCCGCCCACAAGCTGCGAGGCCGGTACGCGGCAGTCCACGAAGTCGAGCTCGTTCACGGGTACGGTGCGGATGCCCATTGTGTCCTCGCGTTTGCCCACGGTGAATCCCGGCGTGTCCTTGTCCACCAGAAAGGCCGAGATGCCACGCATCCCCTTGGCCGGTTCGGTGAGGGCGTAGATGGTGAAGACCGAGGCCACGCCACCATTGGTGGTCCACTTTTTGTGGCCGTTGATGACGTAGTGGTCGCCGTCCTCGATGGCCTCGGTTCGGAGACTGCCGGCGTCGGAACCGGATGGTTTTTCGGACAGACCGAAGGCGATCAAGGAGTCGCCCGAGGCAATACCCGGCAGATATTTCTCCTTCTGTTCCTCGGTGCCGCCGAGCATGATGGGGAAGGACCCCAGGGCGTTGACCGCGTAGGCCACGCCCACCCCGCCGCACGCCCGCGACAGCTGTTCCACGATCAGGCAGAGGTCCAAGACCCCGGTGCCTTTTCCGCCGTATTCCTCGGGGATCCATACGCCGGTGAGCCCGTAGGACTTGAGGGCTTCCAGGATGTCCCAGCCGTACTCCCTTGTGCGGTCCAATTCGGCCGCTTGCGGCCTAACGTATTTCTCGGCCACCTCACGGGCCCGGTCCTGAAAGTCGAGATTCTGTTTGCTCAGCAGTTCGCGCATTGTGGCCTCCTGAAGCGATACGTGCCGTTCATTCTACACGCCCACCCGGCCGCCCACCCAGTGTGGAAGTTGTGAAGGGTGTTAAGGGTGTGGAGGGTGTGGAGGGCGCGGAGGGTGCGATCCCGTGACCGTATCCGTCTCCGTGCCCGAGTTCCGGGTTCCGGGTTTCCCCCGCCCGCCCGGGAAGGGGGGGAGGGCGGGAATTAGGGACTGAAAACTGAGAACCGAAGATTCAAGACCTCAGGACCACCGGGCCAGTGGGGGCAGTTGATGTTTCAAATTCGAAATTCGAAATTCGAAATTCGAGACCCCCGTCTATCCGGGAACGGGAGGGAGGGTGGGAATTCAGAATTCAAAATTGAGAACTGAGAATTCAAGACCCCAGGACCACCGGTTGGGTGGTGGGTCTAGCCCCTGGGCCCCGGCCCCCGAGCCCCTGGACCCGGTTGGCTATTTCACCGCGAGACGAATCGCCGTCTCGAGCCCGGGCACCCGGAACTGGTAGCCGAGATCCTCCAGCGCCATCGGTCTGGCGCGGGTGCTCGCCAGCAACAGGGCATCGGCCATTTCGCCGAGTACCAGGCGGGCGGCAGCGGCGGGCAGCGGCATGAAGCTGGGTCGGTTGAGGACCCCGCCCAGGACCTTCGCGAATTCGGCGCACCGCACCTCCTCGGGTGAGGCCAGATTCAACGGTCCCGCCACCGACGGGCGATCGAGAACAAACCGCACCACACCGAGGATGTCCTCCATGGCGATCCACGGCCACCATTGGCGGCCCGAGCCGATGGGTCCGCCGGCCCCCAGCTTGAAGGGCAGCAGCATGCGCTCCAACGCGCCGCCCCGTCCAATCACCATGGCCAGCCGGAGCAGGACGACCCTAGTCGCATCCGACGACGCGGCGAGCGCGGCGTCCTCCCAGTCCCGGGCGAGATCTGCGAGGAAACCTGCACCGGGTGCCGAGTTCTCGTCGAGCACTTCTTCGCCGCGGTCTCCGTAATAACCGACGGCCGACGCGCTGACGAGCAGCGGAGGCGGGTCGTGAGCCTCGGCGATGGCGCGAACGAGGGTGTTGGTCGATCCGAGTCGGCTGTCTCGAAGCTCGTCCTTGACGGCGGTCGCCCAGCGCCCGTCGGCGATGCTGCGGCCGTTGAGATTGATAACCGCGCCGGCGCCGCTGAGTACGGCGGGATCGAGCACACCCCTGGCGGGATCCCAGGTCGCCGCAACGCCGGCGTTGACCGCTGCCGGGGAACGCACGAGTCGTACGACCTGGTGCCCGGCGGCGACGAGGTCTGAAACCAGCGACCGACCGATGAGCCCACTCGAGCCAGAAATTACGATTCGCATATCTCCTCCGTTGAACGGTCCAAGGTCATGGATCCTTCCCAACTGGTCAGTGCACTTTGCACGAGGTCGGCGAGGGCGGCGATGTGATCTGGGCGGTCGTTGAGTGCGGGTACGTAGTGAAAGCCCCGGCCACCGGCCTCGAGAAAGAGCCGTCGGAAACTTGCCGCAACCTCTTCCAGAGTTTCCAGGCAGTCGGCCGCGAATCCGGGACAGATCACGAACACCGGCTCGCCATCTCGGCCACCGAGCCCACGGAGCACGCTGTCGGTGGAGGGACCGAGCCACTCCTCCCGACCGAACTGTGACTGATAGCTCATGGTCCAGGAGTCGGACGCGAGGCCCAGTTCAGACGCGAGCCTGTCTGCCGTGGCTTCGCACTGGTCTGGGTACGGGTCGCCGGCCTCCGCGTAGCGGCGGGGGAGCCCGTGAAACGACACCACGAGGTGTCCGGGGTTTCGCTCTGTGAGCCGGGCCTCCCGGACCGAATTCGCCAGCGCCTCTACATAGGTGCGGTGCGTGGAGTAGCCCTCGATCGTGCGGAGTCCCAAGGGAGACGCAAACCCGGCGTTGGCCCGTTGAACCGCAGCTACCGTGGTACCGACGGTGGTGCGCGAGTATTGGGGGAAGAGAGGAACGACGAGCACCCTGTTGCAGCCGGCGCCCGCGAGTTCTCGGAGCCCCTCTTGGAGCGACGGGTAACCGTAACGCATGCCGAGGGTCACGGAAATTCGTTGCCCCGTCCTTCGCTCGAGCTCGGCTCCGAGCCCCTCGGCCTGACGTCGTCCGGTGACGAGCAGCGGCGATCCGTCCGTGGTCCAGACCGACCGGTAGAGTCGGGCCGACCGCGGAGAGCGGAACGGCAGGATGATCAGTTTGCGAAGGAGCCACCAGATCGCGGGCTGTGCGTCCACGACCAGCGGGTCCGCCAAAAATTCGTCCAGGAAGCGACGGACGGCCGAGGTGGTGGGCGCGTCCGGTGACCCCACGTTGGTGAGAAGTATGCCGGGGCGGGGTCGCTCCATCGGGATGGGGTTCATCGATTCACCGCCACTGGCGGCGCGCCCAGAGGACTCCCACGAACCACCCCAGGGCCATGAATCCGAAGATCGCACCGGTGTGCCACACCAGGACGTGCCTCAGGTCCGACATGGGGCACAGCAGGTGGGTGATGGCGTCGCCGGTGAGGGCGGCCCCGGCCCCGCCGAGCAGCCCGGCCACCGGTGCGCGCAAGGGCAGGGCGCGGAATACCAACCACATGGTGACGGCAAAGGTGGGCAGAATCATGGCGGCGTCGTGGGTCATGCATCCGACGCCCTTGGAAAACCAGTCGGATCCCATGGCCACACCCGGGCTGTGGACCCAGGTGGCAAGGCCCACCAGAATCTGCAGGGCGAGCCCGGTGACGACCGCGATTCGAACGGTTCCTGGCGGTACGGCTCCGCCGGGCACGGCCTCTCTGAGGGCGAGCCCGACAATCAGGATGCCGACCAGCAGCTCGACGATGGTGCAACCCCAACTCAACCACATGGGCAGCTGGTCCATATCACCGCGAAGCTGCATCTTGAAGCCAAACAGTATGGATGCCAGAACAAGCGTTACGACCACCGCGACCACGAGGGATCGCTGCCACGCCGGGTGAAGTGGTCGGACCGGACTCAGGTCGTTCTCCACGGCTTCGCGGAGGGCCACCGGCAGCAGATTGGTGGTCATTTGCTTCGTCCCTCCTCGTCAATCTTCTGACGGAGAACCTTCAGCGCGCGATGGGCTCTCACCTTGGCCGTACCCGGCGTCAGACCAAGGATCTGGCCGACCTCCTCGAAGCTCATGCCGAGCAGGTGGTGCAGGATCAAAACCTCCTGCCCGGAACGTGGAATTTCGGCCAACAGCCGATTGACTTCGTCTCGATCAGCCAGGCCTTCGATCGAGGGAGCCACCGGGATTTCCGGAAGTTCGTCCACCGGCAGCATCTCCTTGCGCCGGCGGGTGGACCTGAGGTGCATCAGCGCCACGTGTCGGGTGATGGCGTAGATCCATGGCCGGACCGGTCGCGGAGGCGTGTAGGTGTGCCGGGCGCGATGGATCTGAAAGAAGGTGTCCTGGAGGAGATCCTCGGCCGTGGTCGTGTTCCGGACAAAGGTCCACAGGTACCGGACCAGAGGGTTTTTGAGTTCGGCGTACAGCGCGGAGAAATCATCCATGCTGCCTTTCTGGTACCCGATCATCAGCTCGATCAGCCGTGCCTCCTGAGCCTGTCGGTCGGTTCCCATGGCGTGGTATGTCCTCCGAGCGTGCGACGTTACGCACCGTTGACTGAAAGACAGAGGGAGTATAGAGCACTTGGAGACACGACGCGGCGGCTCGGCGCGCTAGACGATCAGCACGGCGGCGGAAATCACGGTCTTCCAGGTGTCTTTCCTGCCAATCGCGGACTGCGTGATGGACCGACTCTTGACGACCTTGTTGGAGATCTTCCACAGTTCGCGGTTATCGTCCCAGCTGGCGTCGGCGTCGAACTCCTTGACGCCCAGCGCGCTGGCCAACATTCCGGCTGCCAAATCCTCCGCGAAGTCTCCGGCCTGTTTGTCCGTCTGCCCGAAAGCGTGGTGCTCGGACAGATAGCCGAAATCATCCGGGTTCTTGGGCCGGGCCAGCCCGATGGAGGCGGAAATCAGTCGATGGGGTTCGTCGGTGGCCGCTCGGCTCATCACCGCGAACAGAATTTGGCCGGGACACAGCTGTTCCAGACCCGCTTCACGGGAGATGATCTTGCACCGTGGAGGGAAGATGCTGGAAACGGACACGATGTTGAACTGGGCGATGCCCGCTTTGCGCAGCGCCGCCTCGAAGCTACCGAGCTTCGTCTTGTGCTGACCTACACCCTTGGTGAGGAACATCTGGCGGGGCACGAACAGCGACTGGTCCACGACCAACCTCCGGAATCGGGCGAATCTGATCGAAATCGCAATCTAGCACACAATCTGTAGGATGGGGCCGTGTTTGATGTGGTCCAGAAATTACTGGTGTGGTTTCGTGCCAATGCCCGCCTGCTGCCATGGCGCGCCGAACCCAGGGATCCATACGGGGTGTTGGTCTCCGAGCTCATGCTCCAACAGACCCAGGTTGACCGAGTCATTCCGAAGTACAGGGAGTTCATGGCGAGTTTTCCGGATCTCGTGGCGCTCGCGGAGGCCGATGAGGAGGAGGTCTTGACGGTCTGGTCGGGTCTCGGCTACTACCGACGTGCCCGCCTCCTCCACCGGCTTGCCCGTCAGGTGTTGGGGGAGGGAGGGCAGCTCCCGAAAACGGCCATTGAACTCGAGAGTCTCCCCGGCGTGGGCCCCTATACCGCCGCGGCAGTGTCGTCCCTCGTTTACGGGGAAAGGGTTCCGGTGTTGGACGGAAACGTGATCCGGGTGGCTTCCAGGTTCTTGGCGTTGTCAGAGGATCCGAGACGGGCCGCCGGCCGCAGGGTCTTGACGGCGTGGCTCGACCAAGTCTTGGAAGCGGGGCCACCTGGGGAGGTCAACGAAGCGCTGATGGAGCTGGGCGCGATTGTCTGTCTGCCGAGCGGTCCGCGTTGCGGACAGTGCCCCCTGGCCGGTGGCTGCGCGGCACAGGCCACCGGGTGCCCCGAAGCCTACCCTCGGCCGCGGGAACGGCGGAAAGTGGTCCACCTGCGCTGGGTCGCGGCATGCTGCGTCGATGCCGAAGGGCTGTGGCTGGTGCGGCGGGTAACGGACGGCCCGATACTCAGGGGTCTGTGGCTGCCGCCCATCGCTCAACTTGCGGAGGGCGAAGCTGCGGTGGATCGAGCGAAGGAGTTGGTTCCGGGTTCCTACGACGACCCGCCCCATGAGTTGGGTGAGGTCCGCCATTCCATCACCCATCGGCGAATCCGTGTTCTGCCGGTCCTCCTGTCAGTGTCCGGCCGTGAGGCGTCCGAGCTGGCAGGGCGCTGGATCGACCCCGAGAATTCAACGCTCCCAACTTCTTCTCTTCTTGGTAAGCTGTTTAGAATAAATTATCTAGCAAACAAAAATGAAAATGAATGACCATTCAGTCTCTCTGATATACTGACCGGAGTGAGTCGAATTTTTTCTTTCGGGTAGGAGGGGGCCAATGGAACACGCCACAGCGGGGTCATTCCTCGGGATCTCAGGGGTTGTCTGGTTCTGGATTCTGACGATTCTCGGCGTCGGCGGCGTCGTTCTTTCGCTCAGCCGACGGTTCCAACTGCTCAATCTCGGCCGCCCGGTGGACCGGTTCGATCGTGTGGGAGAGCGCTTCAAGCACCTGCTGGTCTACGCCTTCGGCCAGAAAAAGATGTTTGACGATCCCTTCGCCGGTGTCTACCACCTGCTCATCTTCTACGGCTTTCTGGTGGTCAGCATCCGCACCGTCACCATGGTGTTGGAGGGGCTGTTCGCCGGCTGGGAGCTGCCGCTGCTCCACACCTCGGCCGGGCACGCCTACCTGTTTTCCAAAGACGTCTTCGAGCTGTTGGTGCTGGTTGGGCTGGCCTTTGCAGTCTGGCGGCGCGGAGTCGAACGGAAGGACCGGCTGATCCAGTCCAGCGCCGCATGGATCGTGATCGGATTAATCGCCGCCCTGATGCTCACCGACGTGGCGTCAGAGGGTGCTCGGATCGCAGCCGGGACCCTCGATGGTTCCTACCTCCCGGTGTCCTCGATGATGGCCGGTCTCCTCGCGGGGCTGTCGCCCAAGGCTCTGCAGCTGATCTACTCGTCGACCTGGTGGCTCCATCTCATCACCCTCTACGTCTTTGCCAACGAACTCCCGTACGGCAAACACTTCCACGTCTATACGTCACTATTCAACGTGTTCTTCGCTAAGCTCGATCCGGCCGGCAAGATCGACACCATGGATCTCGAGAACATCGATGAGGACACGCGGTTCGGTATTGCCACAGTGACCGACTTCACCTGGAAGCAGATGCTCGACATGTACACCTGCACCGAGTGCGGGCGGTGCCGGGAGTTCTGCCCCACCACCATGACCCACAAGCCGTTACAGCCGGTGCTCTATCTGAAGAGCGTGCGTGATGAGCTCTACAGTGAGCAGAAGAGCCTGCTCTCCGAGCCTGGGGGAGAGGGGAGATCGTCGGACGTTGATTTGGTCCCGATGGTTGTCGACCCTGAAGTGATCTGGGCATGCACCACGTGTCGGTGGTGTGAACGCGCCTGTCCTCTGGACATCACCTATGTGGACAAGATTGTGGATCAGCGGCGCAACCTGGTGCTCGAAAAGGCGGAGTTCCCGGAGGAGGCGCAGGCGGCGTTCAGAGGATATGAGGTCAACGGTAATCCCTGGCAGTTGCCGGCCGAAGAGCGGGCCAACTGGGCCGATGGTCTGGGCGTCCCGCTGGCGGCCGAAGCCGGCGGCGATTTCGAGTATCTCTTCTTCGTCGGCTCTCCGGGCAGCTACGACGATCATGGCAAGAAGGTGTCGCAGTCGTTGGCCCGGATCCTCAAGGCGGCAGGAGTGTCATTTGCCATCCTCGGGCCCGAGGAGCTGTCCACCGGCGACGCCGCGCGGAGGCTGGGCAACGAGTACCTGTTCCAAATGTTGGCCATGCAAAATGTCGAGACCATGAACGGCTATGGGGTCCAGAAGATCGTTACCAACTGCCCCCACGCGTTCAACACCCTCAAGAACGAGTACCCGGACTTCGGCGGCGAATACGAGGTCATCCACGGCACCCAGCTGGTGGCGGAGCTTGTCCGCAAGGGCAGGGTCAAACTGACCGAATCCGTCGATGTGGATCTGGCCTACCACGATCCGTGCTACCTGGGTCGAACCAATGGCGAATTCGATGCACCCCGATTCCTGCTCAAGGCGGTTCCCGGCGTCACGGTCCGGGAAGCGGAGCTGTCCCGCGAACAGGCCATGTGCTGCGGCGCCGGTGGCGGGCGGATGTGGCTCGAAGAGAAGCTCGGCGAACGCATCAACCAGGTCCGTTTTGCGCAGCTGGAGGCCACGGGAACCACCGACGTTGGGGTGGCCTGTCCCTACTGCTGGTCCATGCTGTCCGACGCCCAGCAGGAGCTGGGCCACGAGCAAGCCAAGGCCTGGGATGTTGTCGAGCTTGTCGCGAAGGCAATACCCGAGAGTTCGAAAGTCCAAAGTCGAAAGTTGAAAGTCGAAGGTTCCCGCCCGCCCACCCGGAGCGACGAGGGCGCGATGGGCGGGCGTGCCGTCCTTCAGAGTTGAAAGTTGAACGTTACACGTTGAACGTTCCCACCCACCGGGATGCTGGATGAGGATCGGAGGAGGCTCTTCTGGGCGGGAAGGGGCGGTGTCCGTTCGCGCTGCCTGAATGCGCGTCCCTCGGAGGTGCCTGGCTTCCGATTCGCCACCGTGCGTCGATGGGTTTGTGGACTTCAGGCGAATCGGCGTGCCTGGCATCCTCGACGGGAAGCGCGATGAGATCCGGGGCGCGACAAAAAACTGAGATCCATGATCGAACTCCGATTCCCAACGCGTCCCTTCTCTCAACGCCCTCCCCGAGGTTCACTTTCCACACCGGGGGGGGATCTGCAATCTGCAATCTGCAATTCGTAATTCGTAATTTGAAATGGGCGGGGGACGGGTAGAATCCCCCTGGAGGTTCCGTGGTTCGACGATTCTGGTTTGTCACCCTTTGTGTGGTGGTGGTGCTGATCGGCCTCTTGGTCGGAATGATGGTCCACCTCCGGGTCCGAGCGTCGGCCAGTCGGCTGCCGGAGAGGGGTCGGGCGGTGGAACGGCTGGTGGGACTCCAAGCCGAGGTCGAGGTCCGCTTGGACGACCGGGGCATCGCCCATATCAGAGCGCAGAACGAACGTGCTCTGTGGTTCGGCCTTGGTTATATCCAGGCTCGAGATCGATTTTTCCAGATGGACACGATGCGCCGGATGGCCGAAGGGCGGCTGTCGGAGATCTACGGTCCCCGGACGATTGACATCGACCGGAAGATGCGTATCTGGCGAGTGGCCGCTTCGGCCCGAAGGCAAGCGTCCCAGCTCGAGGTTGCCGAGCGTTGGACTCTCGACGCGTACACCGCGGGCGTCAACGCGGCCCTCGATCAGTACGGTCGGTGGATCGCGCCGGAGTCGTGGTTGCTGGGGCTCGAACCTGAGGCGTGGCAGAAAGAGGATAGCCTGGCCATCCGCCTGCTCCATCAACTGAGCATGTCGCCGACCATGGGAGAGGAGCTGAAGCGGGCGGTGGAGCTGGCACGTCTCGGCCGGGAGACCGCCGTGGATTTATGGGGGTGGTCGCCCGAGGAGGCTGACCTCTGGATTCCGCCCGCTCCCCTGATTTCTACTCCGAGACAAGAGGACGAGGCCATCATTCCTGAGTCCGAGATGATCGGATCCAACGCCTGGGCGGTGGCGCCGGCGAGGAGTGCCAGCGGTCTGCCGCTGTTGGCAGCCGATCCCCACCTGGGTGTGTCCATGCCGGGCCCCTTCTACGCTGTTCATCTTCAATGCCCTGAGCTGAATGTGGCCGGGTTGGCCGTCCCGGGGTCGCCTGGGGTGATGATCGGTCACAACGAGCACGTCGCGTGGGGTCTGACAAACGCCATGGTGGACGACCAAGATCTGTTCCTGCTGACTCTAGATGAAAGCCGGGATCGGGAGCTGATCGACGGTGACTGGCAGAGCCTGCGGAAGGTTTCAGAAAGAATCACGGTGCGGTGGCAGGACGAGCCTGAGGTGGTGAAGATCCTGCTGTCGGAGCGTGGACCGGTTGTCCGCGAGCGCGGCCAGGAGGTGCTGGCGCTCGAATGGTCAGGTCTTCGTGCACGATCTTCGGTGGGCGCAGTGTTGGAAATGGACCGTGCGCGGACGGTGGCTGACGTGATCGATGCCTGGCGCGGCGCCATAGGGCCGTATTTCCAGGTCGTGGCCGCAGACAGCGATGGCGGAGTTGTTCAGTTTTTCTCGGGCGCATTGCCGGGTCGTGCGCGAGGGGCTGGGCGGCTGCCGTCGCCAGGACAGGAGTCGGCCTGGGCCTGGCAGGACGCGGTGCCCTTGGCAGACACACTGACCCGGCTCGACCCGGAGGACGGGATCGTCGCCGCCGCCAACCACGACGTCTTCACCGAGGGGGACTACCAGAACGGAATCCGGGTACCTGGGGAGTTTGCCGGGCCTTGGAGAATCCGCCGGATTCGGCGGGAGCTGTCGTCTCGGGATGATTGGCGACTGGCAGGTTTTGTCCGGTTGCAAGGCGATGTGACGTCCGACCTCGCGGTGGCGCTGATGCGGCAGCTGCGTCCGGAAATGGACACCCACGGCGGTTCGGCCGCCGCCGCCCTTGCCGGCTGGGACGGGCGGATGGCGACAAACTCCGTGGCTGCCCACATCTACTCCCAACTGCTCCTGGATCTCACGGATGCCGTGGGCGGGGATGATGCGGCCCGCGACGGTCTTCCATCCAGCCCGATGGGAGCCACGGATTTGCTTCGGCTGTTGGCGGGTGGGATGGACGAGTCCTGGTGGGACGACGTTGGGACAGAGGTCACCGAGACACGGGGCATGATCATGGACCGGGTCTTCGATCGTTTGGATGCTCGTGAGATTGCCGCCGAGTGGGGGAAGGTCCATCGCGTAGCGTTCAAACACCCCTACAGCAAGGTGCCGGTTGTGGGGGCGTGGCTCGGAAGAACCTGGAGCCGCGGTCCGTACCCGGTGGGTGGTGACGGCACCACCGTGAACGCCACCTACTGGCGAACCCGTTATCCCTTCAGCGTCACCGAATGCCCCACGGCGCGGATGGTTGTGGAGGTGGGCAACTGGGACGATACGGTGCTGGTGGTTTCCACCGGTCAGTCCGGTCGTCCGTGGTCGCCTCACTACGCCGACCAGATCGATGGATGGTTGCATGTCTCGCCGCAGATATTTCCTTTCTCGGCTGAAGCGGTGGACGCCGCCACCGTTGGGCGACTTGTTCTCCTTCCGGCGCAAAGGGCCGAGTGAGATCCCGGTTTGAGCAACACTGAGCACACGGCGACGACTCGTTCCTGTTATCCGTTGAGGTAGACTTCCGGAATGGGCGTGACGATTGCACTCTCCACCTGTGGTCCGCTGCTGGAAGTCGCGCTGCGGACGGCCCCGGAGGACATCGCGTCGACGGTGCGATTGGCCGGAGTGTCGCGCCGATCTTCCCTGTTGCTGGCCGCGCTCGATTTGCTGATGGAGGACGCGGACAAGGAGCCATCGGCCATCGACCGGATTCTGGTCAGCCGGGGGCCCGGGTCCTTTACCGGTATCAGGTCCGGTCTTGCCACGGCATCCGGGCTGAATCAGGCCACCGGCGCTGCCTGTCTCGCCTTCAACTCGTTGGCGATGCACGCAGCCCGTTGCTCGGAAACTGATGCTGTGTGGGTCGCGCAACCTGGTCGAAGGGGAGAGGTTTATGCGCGGCAGTACCGGGTTGCCCCGGACTGCCCACCAGAGGCCCTGGGCGCAATCGAGATCTTGCCGGTGGGTGCTCTGGCTGAGCGCGGTCTGTGGGTCGCGTCCGATGGTCTCGATCTTGGCCGAGCCGACCGGGTGGAGCCGGTCTGCGGCGCGGCCGAGGCTCTGTTCAGACTCGCTGATTTCGGGGCCCAGTCCGAGGCGTTGGAGCCGCTCTACGTGGAGGGTCCGCCAATCCACAGCGGGGCCGGCGGTGGCTGAGGCACCGCTGCTGCGCGTCAGTGTCCGGCCGCCGCAGGCGTCGGATATCCGCGACCTCGAGCGCTCGGAGAGGGTTTGTTTTGTGGATCCCTGGCCGGGGCAGTTTTTCGTGTCCGAGCTCTTCGCACCCGGGCGATTTCATCGGATCATGGTGGATCCGTCAGGCAGAATGGTGGCCTACCTGTTCTCGGCGTGGCAATACCTCGATCTTCACGTGCTCAAAATCGCAACCCTGCCCCAATACAGGAGAGAAGGCCTCGCCCGACAGCTCATGGAGATGGCCGAGCATCACGTGGAAGAGAGTGGTGGCGATAGCCTCACCCTGGAGGTGCGGATTTCCAACGATGCCGCTATTTCCATGTACAACACGCTCGGTTATCGCGATGAAGGGCTCAGACCCGGCTACTACGCCGACGGCGAGGATGCGTTGATCATGACGAAGCGGATCTTCACCATTGAAGACGCGACATCCTGACGGGAGATTTCTCAATCCTCAATTCTCAATTCTCAGTTTTGAATCTTCCCAACCTCCCCCATAACGAGGCGGAGGGGGGAGGGAATTCAAAACTAAGAACTCAAAATTCAAAATTCAGGGTTTCTTTGGTCCAAGCATCTCCTCCGGGCGCACCCACTGATCGAACTGCTTGGCCGTCACGAGTCCGAGTGCTACCGCCGCCTCCTTGAGCGTGCTGCCGTCGGCGTGTGCCTTCTTGGCGATCTGTGCCGCGTTGTCGTAGCCGATGTGTGGATTGAGGGCCGTGACCAGCATCAGGCTCTGGGCGACCATCGCAGCAATGCGTTCGCGGTTTGGTTGGATGCCGGCCACACAGTTGTCTGCAAAGCTCCCTGCAGCGTCTCCCAGCAGTCGAATGGACTGCAGGAGATTGTGGATCATGACCGGTTTGTAGACATTGAGCTCCAGATGGCCGGAGGCTCCGGCGAAATTGATGGTCACGTTGTTGCCCATGACCTGGGCGGCTACCATCGTGAGGGCCTCACTCTGGGTCGGGTTGACCTTGCCCGGCATGATGGACGAGCCGGGTTCGTTCGCGGGGAGAGTGATTTCCGCCAGGCCGGATCGTGGTCCCGAAGCCAGGAGACGGATGTCGTTGGCGATTTTGTGCAGCGAGGCGGCGACGGTGACCAGAGCCCCGGAGGCGCTGACCACGGCGTCGTGGGCCGCTAGTGCCTCGAAGCGATTGGGGGCTGGAACAAAATCCAGGCCGGTGATCCGAGCAATGTGTCCGATGGCCAAATCCGCGAAGTCCGGATGGCTGTTGAGGCCGGTGCCCACGGCGGTGCCGCCGAGGGCCAGCTCGAGGAGGTCAAAGGAGGCCGCGTCGATGCGCTCGATGCCCTTGTCAACCTGGTGGGCATAGCCGCCGAATTCCTGGCCCAGGGTCAGCGGCACTGCGTCCATCAAATGGGTGCGGCCGATTTTGACCACATCTTTGAACTCGTCCCGTTTGATCGCCAGCTGGTCCCTCAGGCGGACCAGGGCCGGCCGCAGGTGGTGGGCGATCTGTTCGCTCGCCGCGATGTACATGGCAGTCGGGAAGGTGTCGTTGGACGACTGGCCGCGATTGACGTGGTCGTTGGGGTGGATGGGGTCTTTGGAGCCAAGCTCTCCGCCGGCGAGTTCGATGGCCCGATTCGCGATCACCTCGTTGGCGTTCATATTGGTCTGGGTGCCGCTTCCTGTCTGCCATACCACCAGCGGGAAATGACCGTCCAAGCGTCCATCGATGACCTCGTCGGCGGCTTGGCCCACGAGGTCGGCGGCGACGGAATCGAGAACTCCAAGCTCGGCGTTCGCCAACGCTGCGGATTTTTTGAGGATGCCGAGGGCCCGGATCATTTCCCGCGGCATGCGATCGCCGCCGATTCTGAAGTTGGCCAGGCTGCGGGCGGTCTGGGCGCCCCAGTAGCGGTCTGCCGGAACCTCAACGTCCCCAAGCGTGTCGCGTTCGATCCGAATTGTCATGCCACCTCCCGTCTCTCAGTATGTAACCCGCGCGACAGCGATCCCGTTCCCGAACGAGATTCCGACTTCCCTGCCCAACCGGATGCTGGATGAGGATCTGAGGAGGGTCTTCCGGGCGGGAAGGGGCGGTGTCCGTTCGCGCTGCCTGAATGCGCGTCCCTCGGAGGTGCCTGGCTCCGCGGCAGATGCTGCGGTCTCGTGCTCCGATTCGATTTCGACGGTGCCTGGCACGGCGCGTTTACTCCGATACGCTGATCTCAGCGCCCCCATCTCCCCGTGGCCCAGCCCGCGGTTGCCACCCCTGACAATATTCGGGCCCAGGCGACGACGCTGCATAAGGGCGGGTGACCCGAAATTGTCAGAAGTGGCACGCCCGCCCATCGCGCCCCCCACCCACCCGGGCGGGTGGGGGAATCTGCAATCTGCAATCTGCAATTCGTAATTCGCAATCCGCAATGGGTGGGCGGGTGGGGGCTATACTTAAATCCATGAAGCGTCTCGGGGAAATACTCTTGGATCGGGGCACTCTCGCAGTAGCTGAACTTCACACTGGACTGGAGGCATGTCACCGTTCCGGCGGCCGGCTCGGCACCCAGCTGTTGAAGTTCGGATATGTGGAAGAACATCAACTGCTCGATGCGCTCTCGGAGCAGTACGGCGTCAAGTCGGTGTCCGCTGCCGTCCTACGCCGGGCGCCCGTGGAGGTTCTGTCACTGATACCGACGATCCATGCCAGGCGCCTGCAGGCGGTGGCCTTCCAGAAGAACGACCGGAAACTCAGGGTCGCCATGACCAACCCACGGGATTTGGTGGGCATTGAGGAGTTGATCGAAATCACGGGTCTGCAGATCCAACCATTTGTGGCCACCGAGAGTGGCGTCACGGAGGCGATCGACCTGTTGGATGGTGAGGCGGAAAATGACGCGGCGGAGGGCACGATCGAGGCGTCGGCCAGTGAATGGGACGGAATGTGGCACCCACCCAGGATCACGCCTGCTCAGCTTCTGACGAGCCGACGGTCGGCACCTTCGAGACCCCCAAGGTCGGTCAAGGTGGCGACATTTCCCGGGCTCGCTCCGGTTGAGGATCGAAGACAGCTCGAGGCGGAGCAGGAGCTTGACGAAAAGACCTACCGGGAACAGCTGGCCGAAGCCCAGCACCGGGACGTCATCGGCCGATTGGTGCTCCGTTATGCGGCCGGTTTCTTTGGGCGCCTGTGCCTTTTCGCCGTCCATCGGGGCGCGGTGGTTGGATGGATGGCCCGGGGTCACGGGGTCGTGTTGGATGACGTGCAGTCGTTCTCGATTCCCATCGAGACCGAAACGCTGTTCCACGAATTCCGATACGGCTCGGGCTACCATCTCGGACCAATTCCCGACGATCCCGATAATGAGCCCCTGGTGCGGATGTTGGGCGATCCGTCTCCCCTTGGAGTGCTGTTGTTGCCGATTCGGATCAAGGACCGTGCAGTGGCCTTCGTATTGGGCGACAACCCGAACGAGGAAATGGTGGCTGTTCCGGTGGACGAGGTGGCGGCCGCCGTCGGTGCTGCCGGCATTGCCCTCGAGGTCCTGATTTTGAAGAAGAAAATCACCGGTTAGCACCCATCATCTGACCATCTACGCGGCCCTCGTGACGAAGGTTCCGCTTTTTGAGGCGCAGACCGGTCAGTCGACAGTTGACAGTTGATAGTTACCCCCCACCCGCCCAGATCCTTCGACTCGCTTCGCTCGCTCAGGATGACATTGGTTGGTTTGCGACGCTCGCCTGGGAACCGAAAGGGCGCGACGGGCGGGCGTGCCACTTCTGACAATCTCGGGAGTATTCGCGTTCAGGGTTCGTTGCTCTTTGGTCCCGAAAGTGTCAGGGGTGGCAACCTCGGGGAGCTCATTAGGGAGATGGGCGCGCAGAAACCGATGAATCGTACCGGTTGGACGGGGGCGTCTGAATATCTGAGTTCATCTGTGTGATCTGCGGTTTCCCGGATGGGCGGAGGATCTTGCATCTCGCATCTTGCGTCTGGGTAGGTGGGCGGGGAACCGCTTGTGAATCTGAGAACGAGGCTTCCATGCATTGTGCTTTGGCCGGAGCGGGAGTATCATCCGATGACTGAATGGAGGTGTCGATGTCCGCAACCGCTGATCATGTCGAAACCTTCGTCGAGCTTATCAGGAGGGCATCGACCCAGCTTCCCCCGGACGTGGAGCGGGCCCTTCGCACCGGCCGAGATCTCGAGTCGGATGGATCCCTCGCCGAACGGGCGCTGGGCACCATCTTGGACAACGTGGAACTCGCCAGGAATCGCTCGGCGCCGATTTGCCAGGATACCGGGACTCCGGTGGTGTGGATCCACCATCCCGTAGGTGTCAGTACCCGCCATCTGGGTGACCAATTCGTCGAGGCCGTTCGGCAAGCCACCGAACGCCGCTACCTCAGACCCAACGCCGTCGACACCCAGACCGGAAAGAACACCGGCGACGGAACCGGCCGCGGGATTCCGTTCCTCCATTTCGAGGAGTGGGACGCTGACCGGATCGAGGTCCGGATGATCCTCAAGGGTGGAGGCAGCGAGAACGTGGGCACGCAGTACAAGCTGCCCGACGGAGCATTGAAGGCCGGTCGTGATCTTGAAGGTGTTCGAAGGGCCGTGCTCGACGCCGCGTTTCAGGCTCAGGGCAAGGGGTGCGCCCCAGGCGTGCTCGGCGTCTGTGTCGGCGGCGACCGCGTGTCGGCATTCGCGGCGTCAAAGGAACAGATCTTGCGGCCGCTGGATGACACCAATCCGGATCCGGAGTTGGCGGCCCTGGAATCCCGCATCCTGAAAGAGGCCAACAGCCTCGGAATCGGGCCCATGGGATTCGGTGGCGAAACCACTTTGCTCGGGGTCAAGATCGGCGTTTTGGACCGACTTCCGGCCTGCTATTTCGTGACCGTCACCTACATGTGCTGGGCCGACCGCAAGGCCGGCGTGAGCATTGACGGGGAAGGGGAGGCGACATGGTTGAGTTGACGCTCCCTGCGAGCGAAGAGAGCATTCGACAGCTGCGAGTCGGCGACTTCGTCGAACTGACCGGCCGGATGATCACCGGGCGGGATACGGCCCACACCTGGCTCGTCAAGGAGTACCGCGAGGAGGTGGCACCCTACCTCGAAGGCACGGTGATCTACCACTGCGGCCCGGTGGTGAGCGAGACCCCGGATGGGGGTTGGAAGTTCGTGGCCGCGGGTCCCACGACATCGATCCGCGAGGAGCCGTACCAGGCGGACGTCATCTGCCGGTATGGCCTCCGAGGGGTCATCGGAAAGGGTGGCATGGGTGCCAAGACTCTTGAAGGACTCGACCGTTGTGGTGCGGTCTACTTCCACGCCATCGGCGGCGCGGCCCAGGTCCTGGCGTCGGCAATCCCGAAGGTGGAGAAGGTATTCATGCTCGAGGAGTTCGGTGTCCCCGAAGCGCTGTGGGTGATCGATGTCGAGCGGTTCCCGGTGGTGGTGACCATGGACTCCCATGGGAAGTCCCTGCACGACGAGATTGAAAGCACGTCCGATGCGCGCCTGAAGGAGTTGCTGGGACTCTCCGGCTGACCGATAGACCAAATCTGGAATTCGAAATTCGAAATTCGAAATTCGAAATGCCCCACCCATCCGAGACGGCTGGGTCTATGCTCTCCTTGCTCCGGGCGGGTGGGTGGGCCAGGACTCTGAAGCGTGAACGCTGAATTCGGGCACGGACGCGGGCAGGCGGGGGAAAACCCGGAACCCGGGACACCATACTCCCCGTCACGGCCACATCCGGCCCACATCGGGTAGCATGTGAGCGGGTGTCAGGCCCGCGAACGATGAAGAGAATTCATTCCAACGGGTACAGCCTCTTGGAGGCGTTGGCTGCCATTGCCATCGTGGGCATGGCGTTGCTGGTGTCCACCAATGCCCTGCAGACTCACGCGCGGCTGGCCCGCCGTGCTGAGATCCAGCAGCAGATGCTCAGGTCCGCCGAAGACGCCCTGGAGAGCGTTCGTGGGGGGGAGGTGCCCCTCGACGACATCCCGAGTCAGTTGGCACCCAACGCGGCCGGCACCCATCGACGCACGGTGTACACCATCGTTCGGGTGGAGGCTCTGGACATCGAGGGCCTGTATGAGGTCACGGCCCGCTCCCGTGCACACTTTATTGACGAGCCTATGGAGTTGGAACTGCGAACCATGGTGTGGCGGCCCGAGTGAATCCCCGCGGCTACACCCTGTTGGAACTCCTGGTGACAATGGGTCTGGTGGGCGTCGTGGTGCTCGCGGCGGGCCAGATCATCGGCGGTGCGGGCCGGCTGATCCTGTCCAACGAACAGCGGACGGCGGACCCGAGATTGAGTTCGCTGTCCACCATGCTCCGGCGTGATGTTCACGGGTCGGCTGGGGTCGTCCATATCGTACCGTCGTGGGACGAAGGGCCCCTCGAGTTGGCGAGCTGGGGCGGTGGCCGGATCCGGTATTTTCTGGAAGGCGAGGCTCTGGTTCGGGAGACGACGGCCGATGGAGCTGGATCGGCAGGTCGACGGGTGGTGGTCAATGGGGTGTCGTCGTGGTGGTGGCGGATGGTGACCCCCCAAATCGTCGAATTTCGAGTGACGGTACTGCCGCGACCCGATCTTGGATCGTCTTCGGCGGGAGTCCAGCGCGACGTCCTCCTGCGACGGTTTTCGGTCAGGGGCGGGCCGGACGGGAGGTCGTGGTGAAACGACAAACGGGGGTCGCGTTGATCATGGCTCTTGTGGCGCTCACCATCGTGGCCAGCGTCGTCCTGGTGGTGGCGAGCCAGTTGCAGGGGCTTCAGATTTCGGCCCGGCACGACGCTCGAAGTGCGATTCTCTCCACCCTGGTGGACGCGGCATTCGCCGAAGCGCTGGCCCATCTCTCCGACGACACGAACTTCACCGGTTCGGCGGCCCGCAACTTCGGCAGGGGGGAGATCGCCAGTGTCGTGTCACCAGCCGGAGAAACCTCGCGTTTCGTGTCGGCAACCGCCAGCTACCAGGGGTGGACCGCCCATATCGATGCCGAAGTGGACATCACCATCGGCCCCCGCGTCATTCGGCTCCGCAGGTCCGAGGCCTTTGGTTCCTGAGGCTGTCGCTTCGAACCCGAACCCGACCTCAGCCGGGGTTGTCGGCCTTGACCAGGACTGCCCTGTCGAGCAGCCACGCTAGGAGGTTCCGTGCCTCGTCCTCGTGACCGGGTGCGGCCACGGTGGACAGCGAGTGCACGTCGCGGCCGGTGGAATCTACTACCAGGTCGGTGACCAGAGTGGCCCCTTTGACGCCGGAGATTCGAGCCGGGATGACAACCAGATTTCCGACCCTTCGAGGTGAATCTTCGGCGTCGAATTCCCGAACAAGATCCGCCTGCACCGAGGCCGTGGATCTGAGGGGCGGGAACGGCCACGCCTGGAGAACGACCCGGTGGTCTTCGGCATCGGACCACACGGCCCGAACGGTTGCGGCGGCCTCCATGGAGTCGTCAGCCTTTGGCGTGACGCGGTGCCACCCCTTCTCCGAGTCGATGAACATCATGTCCCAGGAGACGTCCCGCTCGAGGACGCCCACAGCGAAAAGCGGTGAAACCAGAACCGCGATGGACGCCACCAGTCCGATGGGAACCAGCCACCGCCAAACCTCCCCGGCCTTCACCGAAATGGCGCCGGCCCGTCGGGCCAGGAGACGGGCGGACCACGCGCCGTGGAGTTTGGCCAGTCCCAGCAGACCGCATCCCGCGGCTACCACGACCGCCACCCGCCAGGGGTCGGTGGTTCCGAGAACCTGGAGGGCGAGGAGAACAAAGATCGATGTTTCCAGCAGCAGGCGGACGGTTCCGCCCACCAGGCGCCCGGCGTAGAAATGGCCGCCGCCGGGAGTGACCATCGCGAGTTGCGAGGCCCTGCGGGAGGTGCGAATCCTGGCACCGCACATGCGACAGCTCTCCTTGGTGGAGGGTCGTTCGCTGCCACACTTGGTGCAGTGCCGCAACGGCGCGGTTCGGCTCTGAGAGGGGACAAAGGTCGATACCGCCAGGTTGACCCGTCGGTTGAGGCGACCCTCGATGCCGGGATCCGGAACGTCGCGCAGATACCACGTGTGGACCTCGCCGTCCCAGGTTCGGATCTCGAGTCGGTCGTCGATGATCTGGAATGACGGAATGCCGTCCCAGGGAAACGATCGGACCCGTCCGCGGGCGCGCAGGCCGGCACCACCGATGCCGATTTCGATCAGCCGCCGACCGGTGAAAAGCAGAGCCACCCTCTGGCAGGGGGCCCACGCCGCGCCGAGTACGATCCGAGTCGCTCGCGGCGCATCTTCCACAGCCTCGGTGAGTGCGACGACTTCTTCATCAGGAAAGAGAATCAGGTCGGCCCTTTTGCCGATCGCGCGAACGAGCCGGCGTTGATGTCTTGGCATGGCCGGATCCGGGCGCAACCTGGGTGCATCCGCCGGAGGCCGGCGGCGGGCGCTGGATTGGTTCGACCGGGGCTTGCGCGGATCGGGCGGCATCAGCTATCTCCGACCTGGTCAGTGGGCGATGCGACCGTCGCCCGCAGGAGCCGATCACCGGCCGGTGGCCAGCCGTTGTCGTCGAGGACGATGTGGATCATCTCGCCGGATGTTTCGTAGAGCCAGTCGAACTCGGTGAGCGTCGACGGTTGTCGGGGCTGCAGTACTAAAGATGACGACCGGTCGGAGCTCCGGAGAACACTCCTGAGATCGAGGACTCGCTGGGTCAGCTCCACGTCGAGCGCAGCCAGGACGCTGGTGGGCCAGGAACTCCAATCCAGGGGCAGCGCCGACCGCGCGATGGGGTTCCACCGTGAAACCAACGCGTGCTGCTCTGAAACGAAAGCATCGGAGTCGAAGGTCCGGATGTCCCGATGCGGCAGCTCGTCAACCGCGAAAACCATGGCCTGATGTTGCTGGATGGCAAGCAGTCGGGCAAATGGCCCGGCCACAAAACCGATCACTGGGTGGATGTTGGCCAGGAACGATGCTCCGCGGCAACGCAGCCTCCATGCTTCGAAGCGGTAGGCGTCAAGAGCCTGGCGCTGGACGTCGGTGGCTGCGAGACGCAGCTTCCAGTGATCGGCAGGTTCGGGCAGAAGTCTGAGCAACTCCATCTGCAGGACAACCACGTCGGTGGCCGCAAGGTGCTCGTCCAGACCCGGGCTTCGCAGCAGATTGTCGTTGAGCCGCCACGAGGCCTCCAATATTCGGCTGGCCTGGTCTGGAGAAGTCAATCGCAGGGCCCTGTGCGCCGCCGCCATCAAAACCCGTTGGAGATCCACCTGGCCCTCGAGATTTGTTGCCAGGCCGCCGTGACAATCGACCAGATCCAGGCCCCAGACCGGCTGGTCGTCGACGAGGAGAGTGGCCACGAGCTCTTGGATGCGGTCGCTGTTTCTGGCAAGCCACGGGTTGACGTTCCTGGCGGCGGAGAGATAGGTTTCTTCGTCCACCTCCATGGACTGCAATGCCTGTTGGATCTGGGTGAATGTCTCCTCGTCGGCCGCGTCGGGGCAAGGCCCCGCCGGGTCGGCCGCGACGCAGATGCCGAGACCCGCGGCCAGTGATTCGACCCTGCGTGCTGTGGAGTTGGTGGCCACCCTGGGGTAGCGATTGGGCAGTGTGGACAAAGGGCCCAGGGATTCAGACCAACCGCTGTCCGCCTGACGGTCCACGGCCGGCAAGGCGACCCGGACGGCCAATGACCCGAAGAACAAAACCGAGAACGCGACCAGACTGAGTGCTGCGCCGGCGCCGAGACCGAGCACCAGCATTTGTTGGAGGAACCCGCTCGTCGCCCACGCGGCCAGCCGCTGCCGGAAGCTCATCGGTCGAGCTTAGCACCGCGTCCTTCGCTGATCTGTGATGACGCCGGTGAAGTCGAAAGTCGAAAGTCGAGAGTCGAGAGTCGGAAGTTGCCCCCGCCCACCCGGATGCTGGATGGGGATCGGAGGAGGGTCTTCCGGGTGGGCGGGGGATCAGACCGCCTTCTGCTGCAACATCTGGTTGGCCGGGTCGCGGGATTCACCCACCGATGAAACGCGAATCGCCGCCTTCTCACCCACCGGACACCGGTTCTCACACAGGCCGCACCCGGTGCACAGCTCGGGGTCCACGTGGGGCTGCTGGAGGGTGATCCGCTGGCCGTCACGTTTGACGACCTCGACGTCGTCGAGCCAGATCGCCTTGGGGGAGGTCGGGCACATTTCCTCGCAGACGATGCAGGGTCGTTCCATGGCCCACGGCAGACAACGGCCCCGGTCCACAAAGGCGGTGCCGATCACAACCTTCGCCGGTGCTCCGATGGCCTGCTTTTGTTTGGGTTCCACGGTGGCTAGGGCGTCGGTTGGGCAGACCACGGTGCAGCGGTTGCACGAGGGCTCGCACCAGCCCCGGCGCATGTCGAGGACCGGGGTGAAGAGCCCATTGATACCGCTCCGGCCAAGGTCGGAGATGATCACTCCGGTGGGGCAGGAAGCGGCGCAGGCACCGCACGTGATGCACCTCGACAGAAAGGCCGACTCTTCGAGCGCGCCCGGCGGCCGGATGGCGTCGTGGCCGCGGGAGGCCATCCCGCCGCCCGCGGCCCGCAGTACCGGCGCCATGACCGCCGACCCTGCGATGCCGATCAGGAATCGCCGCCGGCCCACGTCGAGGTTCGGGCTGGCGATTCCGCCGCTCCCTTCGGGCAGTCCATACCGCAGCGATTTCTCGGTGCAGACGTCAAGACAGTTGAGGCAGACGTGGCATTCGCTCACTCGGTGCTCGCCCAGTGGTTCGTCCGCTCCTTGGCACGGGATCACGCACAGGGTGCAGCCGGTGCAGTTGCTCTCACCCCGTCGAATCCGCATCGGTGCGAGCCGGGCGAAGAGACCCATCAGTGCCCCGGCGGGGCAGATGGCGCGACAGTAGAAGCGGGGCATCCAGGCCGACAGGAGCAGAATGGCGGCCAACAGGCCGAAGGACACCCACCCGGCTGGAACCAGAATGCCCTCCCAGAGCGGTCGGATGCCGCTCGACACCGCTCGGAAGAGGAGCGCGATGGGGTCCAGCCAGCCCGCGTGGTTGGCGCCCAGCACCGCCCATACCGACAGCACGAGCAGTATGATGTACTTGATGGCGAACCACCGCCGATAGCGGTTGATCTTGGCCCGCGCACGTCGATTGGGTCCGGCGATCCAAGACACCAGCTGTTGGAGGGTTCCGAGCGGGCAGATCCAACCGCAGAAGAAGCGGCCCAGGATGGCTGTGGCCGCGAGGACGGCGAAACCGAGCCACGCCCAGCCGGGAATCGTCCAGTCGGCGAGGGCCGTGCCTACTGCGGTCAGCGGATCCAACGCCAGCAGCAACGAGGCGATCCTGCCGGGAACCTGTGAATAGGCGAGACCCACAAAAGCTACCGAGAAGAACAGAAGGAAGCCGGCCTGAAAGAGGACGCGGAAGTGGCGAGGCCGAATCCTCACCTAGACCTCCTCGACCAGCGATCGCCAGTCCGCGGTTCCGAGACCGAGATCCTGCGCGATGCCGATGTGGGGCAGTTCGGAACTGCCAAGATCGAGAAGTGAGGCGCCCCATGCGTCGGCGGCCACGGGATCGGTGGCCGCTGCCACCAGATCCATCTGTCGTACCAGACTCAAGGAACCGCCGGTGGGACCGCCACCGACCAGCACCCGGGTAGCGTCGATGATGGTCAAGGTTGGGTTGAAGGCGTCGCCGAGTTCGGCGCACACCCGGCCAATATTCTGATGAAGGCCTGGCCGGGCACCGACCACGGCTCCGAACCAATTCTTCATGCCCAGAGTCGCCCGAGCGAGGGAGTGGTGTTTGACGATGGGGACGTTGATCAGCCGGTCCGCTTCGATGATGGGGCGAAGCACCTTCCATCGGCCGAGGGTCAATCCGCTCAAGTCCACTGCCTTGGTGCCGGCATTGTCCTGGTTGGCTACCGTGGCCCCTGCGGCCACAGCAGCCTCTCCGATTCCCGACCGGTCGAACGCGCGTTTGGCGTTGTGGCAGGTGTTGTCGAGCACTACGACCGAGGCGGCCCCAGCGGCCAGACACTGTCGAACAAGTTCTCCCACCAGCTCGGGATTGGTGTTGGCCGCCTGTTCCGGCGTTCGATCCCAGGCGGCGTTGGGTTTGATGGCGACCCGGTCGCCCCGCTTCACGAAACGCTCCATGCCTCCCAGCGCCGCCATCGCCCTTCGCACATTGTCCGCCGGCCCCGCTCCGCCGGCCACCGCCAGACGACCTGGTCCGTCAATGGAGGTCCGCCAGGAGGGCAGCGGCGCATTGGATCGGGTCCGGGCGCGCTCGTGCCGTCCGGTGCGGCCATAGAGCAAGGACCCGGCACCGGCCAGGGCAACGCCGGTCAGCGCGGCCGGCACCCACAGACGGAGCAGATCACGGCGGCCGATCTGACGGTATTCCGGGGGTTCGATGGTCACTTTGGACAATTTCGTGCCTCCCGGACCCTAGGATACCGCAGGCCGGAGCATGTCGGTGCCAGGCACCGCCGCAGATGTTTCGACCTGGTGCTGCGATTCGATTTCGACGGTGCCTGGCACCGGGTGAGCGCGTTGGCTTCGATTCACTGATTTCGTCGCGCCGATTTGCCCTACGCGGTTCCCGAGGTTGCCACCCCTGACACTTTCGGGACTCAACAGTTTGGAGAGCCTCGACGCGATCAACACGAAAGTGTCAGAAGTGGCACGCCCGCTCAACGCGCGCTCCTCAACCCGGAAGGGGGGGCGGGAACGTTTAACGTGTAACGTTTAACCCCCAACAATGTCAAAGGCGGCACGCCCGCCCATCGCGCCCCTCACTCCGAGTGGGTGGGGGAAACCAGTAACACGGAACGGTGGTGGCGCCGATGGGAACAACCTGCAACCTGCAATCTGCAATTCGCAATTCGTAATGGGTGGGCGGGGGAACATGACCCAGGTCAAGGACGGGGATCATTTTGAGCCTGATACTCGATAGCGGAGGAACACATGAGCGAACTCATCGACAACAGTCGGTATCGAATCGAGACACTCAAGGACATCATCAAACAGCTGCACAGCGGAGCCGATCCCGAAGATCTGACGTCAGAATTCGCGGAGCTGCTGGAGGCGGTCGGGCCATCTGAGATCGCTGCGATGGAGAACGCACTGATGGCTGAGGGCATGCCGCAGCAGGAGATCCAGCGAATGTGCGATGTGCACGCCGCCGTCCTGGGGAGAGGGCTGAGCGCCGATCAACCCATGGAGGTGGCGGCGGGCCACCCGGTCCATACCTTTCGTATGGAAAACCAAGAGATCCGCGACATGATCAACCGTTACCGACGGCTGACCGGCACCATCCAGGGCGCGGTGGACCCTGGCACATGGCAGGAACTCTCAGATGTGCAGGCAGAGCTCGAAAACATTGACGGTCACTATCGCCGGAAGGAGTACCTGGTTTTTCCATTCCTCGAGAAGGCCGGAATCTCCGGCCCGCCCAAGGTGATGTGGGGCGTGCACGACGAGATTCGGGAGAAGATCGGGGCGGCTCGAGAGGTGATCCCCCAACTGGAGTCTCTGGGCAGCGTGGAACGGGCCCTGGTGGTGGACACGGTTCTGACACCCATGTTCGACCAGGTCGAGGGCATGACCGCCAAAGAAGACAAGATCCTCTGGCCAATGGCCCTCCAACACTTCTCCGAGCAGGATTGGGCCGAGGTGGCGCGCCAGTGGAGAGATTTTGGCGATGGGATCGTCGAGCCCGCCGGCGGCTGGTCGCCACCGCTGCCGGTTCTTCCCACCGCGCCGATCCAGCTCCCGGTGGATGATGTGGTGCATCTGCCGTCAGGTCATCTCAACCTGAAACAGCTGGTTGGGATCCTGAACACCCTTCCCATGGATTTGACCTTTGTGGATGCCGATGGCCGTGTGGCCTTCTTTTCGGAAGGTCAGGACCGGATATTCGAGCGCAACCGGGCCATCATCGGTCGCCGTGTGGAAGACTGCCATCCGCCGAAGAGCGTCCATATCGTTGAGCAGGTCGTGGACGACCTCGTGTCCGGACGCCGCGACGTGGCCGAGT
Organism: uncultured Holophagae bacterium; assembly: GCA_963710645.1. Lineage (GTDB taxonomy): Bacteria > Acidobacteriota > Thermoanaerobaculia > Thermoanaerobaculales > Sulfomarinibacteraceae > FEB-10. The sequence goes on from CAVQBD010000001.1 coordinate 79,383, forward strand.
TCTGGATTCAAATGGGGGAGCGGTTCGTTCATATCCGCTACTTCGCTGTTCGGGATGACGCGGGAAAATATCAGGGTACGCTCGAGGTCACACAGGACATCGCTCCACTGAGAGCGTTGGAAGGCGAACGACGGCTGCTTGCGGAATCGCCCGGAGCTGGGGATCACCAATGATGGTTTCTGTAGACCCCGAAACCCGGGTTGCCGATCTCCTCGAGGCATACCCCGAGGCGGAGCAGATCCTGGTGGACCTGGCGCCGGCCTTTGCGGCGCTCAGAAACCCGGTGCTTCGGCGAACCGTTGCCCGGGTCGCCACTTTGGAACAGGCGGCCAGAGTGGGCGGTGTTCCGGTCGCCGATCTGGTGGGCTCGTTAAGGGCAGCGCTCGGGACCACCGGTCGACCGGTGGGTGAGCCGGACGGCGATGACAACCAGGTCCCCGATTGGGTCGGCTCGACACCGCCTGCGAGCGAAGTCGACGCCGATGTGCTGTTGGCCGCAGGAAAAACGCCTCTGGCCGAGGCGAGCCGGGAGCTTACCGGCATGAAATCTGGAGAGACGCTCCTGGTGACGGCGGCATTCGAGCCGGCCCCGCTGGTCGATGCGCTGCGGGCCAGGGGCCACGAGGTTCACTGCGGCAGGGGCACGGGCGATCGTTGGCTGGTCCACGTTCGCCGGACGTGAGAACGGTTCAGTCGAATGCCGAGGGTCGAAGGTCGAAAGTCGAAAGTCGCCTCCTCCCATCCGTCCAATTCGAAATTCGAAATTCGAAATTCGAAAAACCCTGTCCATCCGGATCAACCTGGGATTATGCCTCTCCTTGCTCCTTGCTCCTTGCTCCTTGCTTCTGGTCGGGCGGGGCGAACTCGGAACTCGGAACAGTTCGGAGGGAATCACATGAGCGGGCGTGGGGTTGACAGCTAACAAGCGATCGCCGATGGTGTCGCAGGATTCAAAGGAGCGGGTCGAGCGGTGTTTTTGAGGATTTTCATGTCAGGGCTCATGCTGTGCGCGGGGGTCGGTGCGTCATTCGCTCAGCTCGCCGACCAGGTGCCCGGCGGCCTCGAAGACGTCGGGGTCGAGGAACATCTCGATGCCAAGCTTCCGTTGGATCTCGAATTCGTGGACGAGAACGGAGCCGTGGTACGGCTTGGAGATTTCTTCAACGGTGACCGGCCTGTGGTCCTCACCCTCAACTACTACCGGTGTCCCATGCTGTGCGGTCTGCAACTCAACGGCGTGGTTGACGGGCTGGAACAGATGGACTGGACTCCGGGAGTGGAGTTCGAGATGGTCACCGTGTCCATCAATCCGCTGGAGACCCCAGAGCTTGCCAAGGCCAAGAAGCAGAACTACTTGAAGCGGTATGAGCGTCCGGCCGCGGCGAGGGGATGGCACTTCCTCACTGGTCGCGAGGACAACATCAAACGGTTGGCCGAGACCGTTGGGTTCGGCTACCGATACGACCCCGAGGTGGATCAGTACGCCCACGCGGCCGCGATCTTCATTTGCACCCCTGATGGACGGGTCGCGCGATACCTCTACGGCATCGAGTATCCGGCCAAGCGACTCAAGCTCGCGCTGATGGAGGCGTCCGAGGGCGAAATTGGCGGAGCACTTGACCAGTTGATCATGTATTGCTATCACTACGATCCGTCCAGCAGGCGGTACGCACCGGTTGCCATGAACATCATGCGAGTGGGCGGCGGTGCTTCGGCGCTGGCGTTGGTGCTCGTGCTCGGCGGCCTGTGGTTCCGTGAACACCGGCTTAAAAACCGAACGGAGAAAAGGGCCTAATGAAGGCAATCGACATTCTGCTGCGGATTCTTGCCGGCCTACCGGAGGGAGAGGGGGCTCGTTCTGGATGCCGCCCAAGGTCTCCACGGTCGCCCATCACGTGGATTCTCTGTTCAATTTCATCCTGTGGCTTTCGGTCTTCTTCTTTGTCCTGATCGTGGTCGTGATGGTGTACTTCGTGATCAAGTACCGACACCGAGAAGGGTCTGAGGCAGAGAGTTCCGCGTCCCACAACACGGCCCTCGAGCTGACGTGGACCATCATCCCCCTGATCCTTGTGATCGTGATCTTCTTCTTCGGTTTCAAGGGCTATCTCGACATGGCGACCCCGCCGGCCAACGCTTACGAGATCCTGGTCGACGGCCAAAAGTGGAATTGGAGCTTCACCTATCCCAACGGCTATGTGGATGAAAACCTCCACGTGCCGGTGGATCGGCCCATTCGGCTGATCCTCTCGTCCGCCGACGTCATCCACAGCCTCTATGTGCCCGCCTTCCGAATCAAGATGGATGTGGTGCCCGGGAGATACACCAAGGCGTGGTTCGAGGCCACCGAACCGGGGGAATACCAGCTGTTCTGCGCCGAATACTGCGGCACGAGCCACTCGGACATGTTGGCAATGGTGGTTGTGCATCCGGCGGGTGAATTCGAACTGTGGCTCGAGAAGGCGTCGAATTTCCTGGAGACCATGACCCCGGTGGAAGCCGGGCAGAAGCTCTTCGCAGTGCGCGGCTGCATGCAGTGTCATTCGGTGGACGGCACCGCCAAGACCGGGCCGACCATGGCAGGTGTCTTCGGCCGCACCGAGGCGCTCGCTGACGGCGGCACGGTTGTTGCGGACGAAAATTACATTCGCGAGTCGATTTTGGAACCCATGGCCAAGGTCGTGGCCGGCTACGAGCCGGTGATGCCGACCTACCAGGGCCGTTTGAAGGACGCCGAAATCCTGGCAATCATCGAGTACCTCAAGACCCTCGACGGGTCCGAATAGGAGCCTGAACCATGGCTTTAGCCACGCCGGTCGGTGTTTCCGCCGAGACAAAGGAGACACAGACTCACGACAGCTACCTCTCCGGCGGTGGCGGGGTGTTGTCGTGGTTGTTCACCCTCGATCACAAGCGGATCGGCGTCATGTATCTGGTGGCCATCCTGGGCTCGTTCTTTCTCGGCGGTGTGTTCGCGCTGCTGCTGAGGACCGAATTGCTGACGCCGGGCCCCACCATCATGAGCGCCGACACCTACAACAAGATGTTCACCCTCCACGGCGCGGTGATGATCTTCCTGTTCATCATCCCCGGAATTCCCGCCACCTTGGGGAACTTCGTGCTGCCGCTAATGCTCGGCGCCAAGGACGTGGCGCTGCCGCGTCTCAATCTGGCGTCGTTCTGGCTTTGGATGATCGGGGCGACTTTCGCGGTGTCGTCCATCATCATCGGCGCGGTGGACACCGGTTGGACCTTTTACACGCCGTACTCCACAACAACCGGCACTGCGGTGATTTCGATGACGCTCGGAGCCTTCATCCTCGGGTTCTCGTCGATCTTCACCGGGCTGAACTTCATCGTAACCATCCACAAAATGCGCCCCGAGGGCATGACCTGGTTCAGAATGCCGCTCTTCCTCTGGGGGCTGTATTCCACAGCCATCATCCAGGTGCTGGCAACCCCCGTGCTCGGCATCACGCTTCTGTTGCTGATAGCCGAACGCACCCTGGGTGTGGGGATCTTCGACCCAGCTCTGGGCGGTGACCCGGTCTTGTACCAGCACTTCTTCTGGTTCTATTCCCACCCGGCGGTCTACATCATGATCCTGCCCGCCATGGCGATCATGTCCGAGCTGATGTCGGTGTTCTCAGGCAAACACATTTTTGGTTATAAGTTCATCGCCTGGTCGAGTGTGGCGATCGCAATCCTCAGCTTCCTGGTGTGGGGCCACCACATGTTCACCAGCGGCCAGTCCGGGTTGACCAACATGATCTTCTCGGCGCTCACCTTTTCGGTTGCGATCCCGTCCGCGGTCAAGGTCTTCAACTGGCTGGCGACGATGTACAAGGGTTCGATCCGGCTGGCCACCCCCATGCTCTATGCGCTGTCGTTTCTCTTTCTCTTTTCCATCGGCGGCCTGACCGGTCTGTTTCTCGGTGCATTGTCCACCGATGTCCACCTCCACGATACCTACTTCGTCGTCGCCCACTTCCACTACGTGATGTTCGGCGGCACGGTGATCGCCTTCCTGGGCGGGATCCACTACTGGTGGCCGAAAATGTTCGGCAGAATGTACAGCGAACGGTGGGGTCAGGTCGGCGCCCTGCTGGTCTTCGTCGGCTTCAACCTGACCTTCTTCACTCAGTTCGTCATGGGGAGCCACGGCATGCCGCGCCGGTATTACAACTACCTCGAGGTCTTCAAGCCGTACCACGTGGCCTCCACTTGGGGCTCCTATGTTCTCGGCCTCGGGTTCCTCATCATCGCCGGATATCTGATCCACTCGCTGTTTCGCGGTGCGCCGGCGCCGGCCAACCCATGGGGCAGCGCGACGCTGGAGTGGGAGACCACATCGCCGCCGCCGCCCCAGAACTTCGACTACGAGATGTTCGCCGGCGACCCGTACGATCTCGACGCCCTGCGCTATGACCCCGAGACCAAGGGCTATGTCCGCAGGGACCCGCAATCGGCGCTTGCCCAGCCGGTGGAGGCCGACTGATGGCGGGCCACGACGACGCCCACGATCCGAACTTGGCCCACCACTTCGAGAGTCCGGTCCAGCAGTACGAGTCGGCTCGGCTCGGTATGTGGGTCTTTCTGGTCACCGAGATCCTGTTCTTTGGCGGTCTGTTCTGCGCCTACGCCGTCTACCGTGTCAACCATCCCGAGGTCTTCATCTTCGGCCACCATTTCCTGGACAAGACCCTCGGCGCCATCAACACCGTCATCCTGATCTGCAGCTCGGCGACCATCGCCTGGGCTGTGCGTGCCGCCCAACTCAAACAGGTGGCGCTGCTCAAACTGATGCTGGTGTTGACCATAGTGTGTGCTTTCGGATTCCTCGGGATCAAGTACGTGGAGTACTCCCACAAGTGGCACGCCGGACTGCTTTGGGCCGCCAGTTACAACCCTCATGTCGAACACGGCGATGAGGGCCACGGCGGAGAGATCGCGCACGAAACCGAAACGCAGGAGATGGAAGCGGTTGTCGAGGAACTGGAGGAGGTCGACGAGGTTGATCTGCTCGAGGAGACGGCGCCCGCAGAGGTTGCGGACACGGATCGCTCCAACATAGCCCCCGCCGCCGATGGGCCCGCTGGACTCGCGCCGCCCCCGGACCCGGATCTCGAAGAGGTCATCGTCGAGCCCGAGAACGCCCAGACGTTCTTCTCCATCTACTTCCTCATGACCGGTCTGCACGGCATCCACGTGCTCGGCGGCATCGGGGCCATGTTCTGGCTTCTGGTGTGCGCCCGCCGTGGGGACTTCGACGGCGGCCACTTCATCAAGGTCGACATGGTGGCGTTGTACTGGCACGTGGTGGACCTGATCTGGATCTACCTCTTCCTGCTGCTCTACCTGATCCACTAGGAGACGCGAGATGAGCGAACACACCAAAGACGGCATCCATATCTCCTCGATTCGACTCATCGTCGTCGTCTGGATTGCCCTGATGATCGGCACCTGGCTGACGGTGACCGCGACCTACTTCGACCTCGGAGCGCTGAATATTTGGATCGGCCTGGCCATCGCAACCGCCAAGGCGGCTCTGGTCGGGCTTTACTACATGCACCTGCGCTGGGACAAACCCTTCAATGCCTTCGTGTTTCTGACCGCCTTTCTGTTTCTTGGGATTTTCGTCGGTATCGCCATGATGGATACCGGTCAATATCAAGACACCATCATTCCGGATTTCGCCACCGCGGTGGGCTCTGCGGCCGGCGGCGAATGACCCCGCTGGAATCGCTTCCTGCCTTCCAGCCGAATCGCGAGGCCGCTCCCGAGCCGTCCCGAGGCCAGGGAGTGTCCTCTCGCCGTCTCGGCATGCGGCTGTTCCTGCTGTCCCTGGGCATATTGTTTACCGCTTGCCTGATCGGGATTCTGGTGATCAGGCTGCGGTCTGACCAGTGGCCGCCTCCCGGATCGCCGGAACTTCCCGGTGGGCTGTGGATCTCCACCGCCATCCTGGCCGTGCTGAGCACTTTGCTGGTGCTGGCGGTGCGCGCGGCCCGCGCCGGCCGCGCCTCCGAGACCTCACGTCTGCTGGCCGCGTCCACTGCCCTCGGTGTGGCCTTTCTCGCCGCCCAGACCTCCAACTGGATCGCCATGGTGGGCGAGGGCGAGGAGATCCAGAAGACCATGCTGGCCTTCGCCTTCTGGATGCTCACCGTGCTCCACGGCCTGCACGTTCTCGGCGGACTGGTGCCGCTGTCCATCACCGCGGTTCACGCTGCCCAGGGCCGCTACATCGGCAACCCCGAGCCGGTGGAACTGGTGGCCGACTACTGGCACTTCCTCGGTATCACCTGGGTCGCGATATTTGCTCTTTTGGCGCTCTGACGCTCCCAATTTCCGGCAGCGGATTCCCCAGCCGCCCTGTGTGGAGAGCGCAGAAGGTATAGAAAGTTCGAGCAGATAGTAAACCCGAGCCCGTTCGCGTTACCATTACCGTGAGTGGGCCTCAACCGCGAACCCTGAACCGGCACAGAGGCGGGCAAGGGCATAGAGACGGAGCCAAGGCGTTGCTCTGGGATCTCAGCGCAAGGTAAAGGGTCCAGTCGATCGGTTCGTTGGGAGGGTCGCCGGGTGGATCTCAGTCGAGGAGCCGGACGAGTGCCTCGGCCGGAGTAACGACCACGACGCCGCCGATCTCGGCTCCAAAGAGATGGCCGAAGTGGGTTCGGTCACCGGTGACCAGGAGGTCGGCGCCGGATGAAACCGCGGCGGCGAGGACTGGAGCGTCGTTGGCCGGCAGCCCCTTTGCGGCGGCCCACGCCACAACCCGAAGATCGGCCTCGGGGACGACCACAACGAGCTTCATGACCTCGTTGAACCGTGCCATCGAATGGGGAGCCTTCAGCGCGAGATTTCGTGTGGCTTCCTCGATAGTGTGGGGTGACGAGAGTACCGCGCAGCGATCTCGTTGGGCGAGCAGAAACAGGGCCGCAGCGCGTCCGTCGCAGGAGTATGCCGCGGTGAAGAGGACGTTGGCGTCGAGAAACAGGTGCACCTAGGAGTCCTACGATTGTGCGTTGATCCCGTGTTTCTCCTCCCGAGTCATTTGATCTTCTTCGAGAAACTCGCTGACCCGAGCATTGCTGTACGTTTCGACGGGGTAAACGCCTGCCGGCCGGAGGACGATCGCGCCGTCATCGGAGGACTCCACCAGGAGCACGGTTTCCGGCTCCAAGCCGAGGCGGTCCAGCACCGCTTTAGGAATCGACACCTGGCCCTTCTTGCCGAGACGAGTCATGTTCATGGGATCATTATATCAATTTTTGGGATATTGGGGATTCAGGAATTCCAAAATTCCATATTTCCGGCTCACGCTCTTCGTTTTTTCATTCTCCAGTTCCCAATTTCTGGCCGCGAATTCCACAGGTTCTCCGACGTCATGGCAGTCCGTTTTTTGGGAATTTGCGGCCAGAGATCGGGAGAATAGGAAGTTCTTCATTTGGGCGGGAACCCCACACCCCAAACACCATACCCGGGTAGGCGGTAGAGTCATTCCGCACCTTTCCGGCACCTTTTCTTCACCTTTTTCCAGAACGGCGGCGCCACATTGTGGCCAATACATATCAAAAGGGGAGTGTCATGGGAAAGAAACGACTGTGGGCCGTTGTGGTGATGTTGCTTGCGGTGCCGGGCTTGGCGGTGGCCCAGACCGAATGGGTCGATTATGAAGACAACCCGGTGGTGGAGGCCCCGGACCCCGACATCTGGAACCAGCGGTACGTCAGCGAAGTCATCGAGGTGGACGGAATCTACCACATGTATTTCGGTAGCCAACCGGTGGGAGCCCCGTCCAACCTCCATTTTGAAATCAGTCACGCCACTTCGACGGACGGATTGGCATGGACCATGGACCCGACAAATCCGGTTGTTTCGGAAGGTGTCGATGGAGAATGGGATGATTCCGGGATCTTCGGTACAGCCGTGATTCACGATGGCTCGGGTTTCCACATGTGGTTCGGGGGCAGCGATGGTCAGGTCACGCGGGTGGGCTACGCAACCTCGCCGGACGGCTCGGTTTGGACCAAATACGACGGCAACCCCGTCATGGATGTGGGCCCGCACGGGTCCTTCGATGACGATTGGGTGCTACCGGGAACGGTGATCGTCCAGGGAGGGCTGTACCAGATGTGGTACTGGTCGGCCCACGACACCGGACCCGGCGGCGAGGTGGATTGGGCGGTAGGCTACGCCGAGTCCGCCGACGGTCTGGCCTGGACGAGACACCCGACTCCGGTGCTCGAGCACGGCGTTGGATGGGAGAGTTGGCAGACCTACGCACCGTCAGTCCATTTTGATGGCTCGACCTATCACATGTGGTACACGGGGACAGACGGAGCCGCCAACTTCGGCATCGGTTATGCGGTGTCCGATGACGGTATCGAGTGGGCCAAACACCTGGACAACCCGGTACTCGGTTATGACGAGCAAAACACCCTGCACCCCGTGGTGCTCTATGACATCGATGATGGCCTCTATCAGATGTGGTACACGGGGTTCGATGAAGGGTCGGAGTTCGAATTTAACAACGCGACCTCCGGGTGTTGTGCGGCGCTGGCATACCTGTCGGTCATGCCGGCCGCAGCCTACGCGGCGGGCGCCGAGGGGTCCTTCTACCTCACCGATCTGGACCTCAGCAACGCCGGCGACACGGCCGCAGAGTATCGGTTCACCTGGCTACCGCGGGGAGAGACCAACGCCAACCAGGTGCCATCGGGGTCCTTCACCCTCGGTCCGGGGATGAGCGTCCGCTACGAAAACGTGCTCCACGGGGTCTTCGGCCTGGAACCGGACGCCTTTGGCGCGCTGGCCATCGGGTCGAACAGTGGCGATCTGCTCGCTATGGGCCGGATTTACAATCGGCCGGACGACGGTGCCTCCGGGACCTTTGGCCAGGCCATGCCCGCAGTCCCGTCCGGCGACTTCATCGAGTTCGGAGAACGGCGGCGGATCGTCTTCGGGACCGAGCACGCCGAGATGCGGACCAACATCGGCTGCCAGAACATGAGGAATAGCTCCACCCTCGTCAATCTGGAGCTCTTCGCCGCGGACGGCACCTCTCTCGAGGTCAAGACGATGCTGCTCCGTAACTTGAGCAACGACCAGTTCTTTAGGGTGTTCAGCGATTACTATCCCATGACCGGCGCGGTGGACGTGTGGACTGAGGCTCCCAACGGGAGTTTCTACTGCTACGGCTCGGTGCTGGACAACACGACCAGCGACCCGACGACCATATTGCCGCAATGACGATGAGGCCGGGCCGGCGCTGCCGGCCCCGGCCGATCGAAGATCGAAGAACGAAGATCCCCACCCGCCCGCGGGGTGGGGCGAGATGGGCGGGTGTGGGCACCCGAGCGCGTTTCGAACGCGAGGGCCGGTGCCAGGCACCGTCGAAATCGGATCGGAGCACGAGATCGCCACATCTGTGGCGGTGCCTGGCACCGACAGGTGGCCCCGACCTGCAGTGTTGACAACCTCGGGGAGCGCGATGGGAAGATCGACGCAAAGGAGTCAGCAGATCGAACCGAACAGCCGTTGTAGCGCGGGCGTCTCGCCTGCATTCGGGTCTCAATCGGGTGCAAAGAATGAGTGAAATCATCCGATTTCCAAAACGCGGTCACGGTCGAGGGCCTCCAGCGGGCCGGATCATTGCACAGGGAGCACGTGCGGCCTACAATAGTCCCAACGTGTCACAAGAAATTGCGACGATCATCGAGCGCGGCTCGCCGTTTCGATTGGGCGAGTGGACGGTGGAGCCGAGCCTCAACCGGCTGACCAACGGCGAGGGCTCGGTCCAGCTCGAGTTCAAGGCAATGGACGTGCTGCTCTGTCTGGCCGAGCGGGCCGGCGAGCTGGTGACTCGGAATGAGCTCCACGATGCGGTCTGGCAGACCGAGTTCGTGGCCGACAACACCCTGGTCAAGCGCATCGCCCAACTGCGCGAGGCCCTGGGCGACGATGCCAAGAACTCCAGTTATATCGAGACGATCCCGAAGCGAGGCTACCGGCTGATCGCCGGGATCGACGCCCTGAGTCGTCACTACAGTGCAGGCGCTTTGGAAACGGAGTGTGCCCCAGAAGCACCTGATGGCGACGCTTGTCCCTACCCGGGTCTGGCGCCATTCACTGTGGCCGATGCCGACAACTTCTTCGGCCGTGAGGCCGAGATCAAGGCGCTGTGGCGGAAGATCACGAACCGTCGGCTGCTGGCGGTGATCGGGCCCTCGGGTGTGGGCAAGTCTTCGCTCATCCGGGCGGGGGTTATCGCCGGCGCCCCCGAGGGCTGGCGCGCGGTGGTGTGCCAGCCCGGCGAGGCACCCTTTGTGGCTCTGGCCCAGGCCCTGGCGCCGGACTTCGCCGGCCAGGTGGACGAGGTCCAGCAGCTGCTTCGCTTTGGCGATCCGGATATCGCGCTGGCCATGGTGTCCCGGTGGCGCGACCGTTGGGATCGGGCCCTGATCGTGGTGGACCAGTTCGAGGAGTTGTTTACCCTCAACCCACACGCGACCCAGCAACGGTTCATCGAGCTGCTGCGGCGGCTGGTGGATGCCGCCGACGTCAACCTGCTGCTGGTGATGCGTGACGACTTCCTGTTCGAGTGTCACCCCCACCGGAAGCTGGCGCCCATTTTCAGGGACATCACACCGCTGGGCCCGCCTGCCGGGGCCGAGTTGAAGCGGGCGGTGATCGAGCCCGCGGCTCGCCAGCGTTTCGCCTTCGACAGCGAACTATTGGTGGACGAGATGGTGGCCGAGGTGGAGGAGGAGCGCGGAGCCCTGCCGTTGCTCGCCTTCGCCGTGGCTCAGATGTGGCGACACCGCGACCTCGAACATCGGTTATTGACCAGCGAGGCGTACCAACAGATCGGCGGGGTGGCCGGCGCCCTGGCCCAGCACGCGGAAGCGACCCTGGAGGCGATCGGAATCGAGCGCCAGGCGGTGGTCAGGGAACTGTTCCGGAACCTGGTGACGGCACAGGGCACACGAGCCAACCGCGACGTGGTGGAACTCCTGTCGGTTTTTGATTCTGACGCGCGTGGTGATGCGGCTCACGTATTGCGAGCCCTGATCGACGCCCGTCTACTCACCGCCTTTGACGAAGCCGCCGAAGGTGGTGGCAACGGCGACCTCGCCTCACATCGGGTCGAAATCGTCCACGAGTCGCTGATCACCTCCTGGCCGCGGCTGGTGCGCTGGCAGACCCAGGACGCCGACGCCGCCCAGATCCGCGACCAGCTGCGTCAATCCGCGACGCTTTGGGACGAGAGGGATCGGCCGACCGACCTGTTGTGGACGGGGACCTCCTTCCGCGAGTTCCAGCTCTGGAGGGAGAGGTATCCGGGGGGGTTGTCCGTCACGGAGCAGGCATTCGCCGAGGCGATGACGCTTCTCGCCGGGCGCCGCCGTCGTCGCCGGAGGTTCGCATTCGGGATCGTTGTGGCGGCGATTGTCGTGGTGGCGGTTGTCGTCACAGGTCTGTGGCAGAGATCGGAGCGTTTCGCACGGCGCGCGGAGGCGAACGCCCTGTATCGACAGGGACAGTCCATGGTCGACAAGTACCCCCACGGTGCCCTGGGGGCGGCCTTGACGAGTCTCGAACTGGTGGATGACGGAGATGTGCGGGAGTTTGCCGTCCAGGCGCTGCAACGCGGTCCAAAGGGCCGCATCGTGTGGACCGACTCGGATCCGGCAGTGGGCGTCGATTTCAGCCTGGACGGGCGCTGGCTCGCGGTGGGGTACTCGGACGGCACCGTCCGGCTGTGGCCGAAATCGGGCGGTGATCCGAAGGTCTGGGTGGCCCACGACGGCGCGGCGATCGTGTGTTTTACACCGGATTCGAACTCACTGTTTACCGTGAGTCTGAGAGACGGCACCGCGACGCTGTGGTCCGTGCCGGGCGGCGTGGCGTTGCGGTCAGCCGAGGTCCCTGACAGTCTCCGCCGGATCGGTCTTGATCCATCCCGATTGGGCTCGCTCCGTGGTCTTCTCAGGGTTGTCCCATCGGCCGAGTCGGCTCCGCCCGACGGTGTCGCCTGGGAGCTCGACCTGCGGGCGCTGAATCTGTTTCTGGATTTGCAGGAGACCGGAGAGGCAATGTCCGGCGCTCTTGACCCGTCTGGTAGCCATTTCGTCTTCAGCAGGGATCGCTCGCTATTCACCCTGGACCTTGACGAGAGTCCATTGTCTCCTCCCCGGCTGGTGGGCCGCAGCGGTGCCCCCCTCGAACAGGTGGCGTTCCATCCTGACGGCGAGCGTGTGGCCGCGGTGGACAGCGAGGGCCGCGCACTGATGTGGTCCATCTCCGGCGATTCGACATCCCCCGTTCGGGTGTGGCGTGGCGATCGGGAATCCACATTCTGGACTTTGAGTTTTGACCCGACTGGAAAGCTGTTGTTCGCAAACGACGAATCGGGCAATACCTCGATCTGGGGCATGGAGGATCCGCCTGACGCCGATCCCATGCGGACCATCACTAGCATGTCACGGACCACCGGGCTGGCGTTCACACCTGACGGCCGGTGGTCGGCTCTGGTGGGCGCCAACGGCCTCGGGGTGTACCCCTTTGATCGTGACCGTTACGGGTGGGTCATGAGGGGTCACACGGCCCCCGTGGAGGAGGTGCGGTTCGGCCCGGACGGCGAATGGCTGGTGTCTGCGTCGCTCGATGGGACCGTGCGTCTGTGGACGCTGGACCCCGACGATCCATACCAGAGCAGGATCCTGTGCGTCCTGGATCGACCCGTGAGGGAGCATCTCCGGCTGGGAGTCTCGCCCGATGGCTCGTTCGTCGTTGTCACCACTACGGCCGGCTCGGTCCGCGTGGTTCCGCTTGATGGCTCCCCACAGCACGAGTTGCCTGGACTCGAGCGAGGAGCGACCGCGGTTGCTGTGGCTCCCGACGGCAGGCGGGTCGCGGCTGCCGCCGGAGGTCTGTTTTCGAAAGGCCCTGCGACGATTCTGATCTGGGAACTCGAGCATGGTCACCCTGAACCGGTGGATATCAGCGTTCCGGGACCGGTTTGGCAGTTGCAGTTCACCGACGAGGGCCATCTCCTGGCTGCGGTGGGGGACGGAACGCTCCGAAAATACGTCGGAACCGATGGTCGGTATCAGGTGGTAGCCGATAACGCGTTTCGATTTGCAGCCAGTGCTCGGGGAGATACGGTGGTGGCGCTGTCGGCGCTCGATCCGGCTGTGGGCGCTGCTGCGGCCATCTACCGCGCGGACACGCGGACGAAAACCACTCTCGGCCGTCATGGCCGGCAACTCTGGGCGGTGGCGATGCACTCGGGGGGTGACCTGTTTGTGACAGGCAGCAGAGACCGCATCGTCCGTGTCGGTGATGTGTCAACAGATGGGTCTCACTTGCTGTTCGGGCACGATGGGATGATCCTGGCCGTCGCCGTATCGCCGGACGGTCAGTGGGTCGCCTCTGGATCCCGAGACACGACGGTGCGCCTGTGGCGAGTCCCCACCGGAACCCCGGTTCAGACCCTTCCCCATCGTGAGTTTCTCGATCGGATGTGGCAGTCCTGCTCCTACCGCTACCAGAGAGATCCCGAAAGGCCAGGGACGTTCAGAATGGAGCCTCGGCCATTTTCGGGATGGCAGGATCCGCCGCCCATCCGGTAAGCCGTGAGCCGTGAGCCGTCTGCAGTGAGCAGCGGGCAGGATCGGTGAACAGCGACCCCAATCCGGGGCAATTCCAGCAGATGAATGCCGCAGCCCCTGGTCGCTGACGCAGCCGCCGATCACGGACGCTGCCCCTGATCGCCGCCGCTGTTTCGGGCACGGGCACGCGCAGGTGATGGTAAAGGCGCCCGGCACGCCATTCCCGATGAGAACCCGGGCGCGATGAAGACCTCAAGTCTTCTTGATCGGACTCCCGGCCCCTAACGCGCCCGTCTCCCAACCGCGCTCCCCGAGGGAGCCCGGTACACACTTGTGCGGCAAAGACGACTGCCCGTCTCTCGTCAGCCTCATGCCGCACAAGCATGTACCCGGCACGCCCGATCAACGCGCCATCCCACACCGGGTGGAAGGGTGGAGCATCACATCCGCACATTTTCCTCATCTTTTCCTCATTTCTTTTTCACCCACAGGAACCAGATTGAAACTGAGATCACTGCAGGGAAATGGAAACGGAGTCATTCGCAGGGCCTAGGCAGGACCAAACGGCCTGATCCTCCTCCATTCTCCATGGCCCGCTGTGGGTCGCGCCCGGTGGAACGAGACCCACATCGGACGTCCGCGGCGGGCCACTTTTTTGTCTCCTGTTACCGGCGTTGGTGAACGCCGTGTGTGAAGGGGCTGTCACGGAATGAACCGTGGGCCGACTCTCAATGGAAAGGAGACATCATGAAACATCGAGAGATAGCGGTTGTGTTGGGAGGGCTGTGCCTGGTCGTCGGAACGGCCACCGCGTGGGGTGCGACCATCTTTGTGGAATCGACCCAGAACGGACCGACCCGCGGCGGAGTGTGCAGCCTGGTCAAGGCAATTGAAAACGCCAACGCCGATGCCGCGGTCAACCCCGAGTGCGTGGCCGGGGACGGAGCCGACGTCATCGAACTCGAGCGCGCAATGGAGTACGTGCTCGAGGAGTTCTACAGCTATGACAACGGACTCAACGGGCTGCCAACCATCGAGGGCGAGTTGGTGATCAACGGAAACGGATCGCTGATCCGGCGATCAAACGGCGCCGGGGACTTTCGGATCTTCTACATTCCCAGGGGATCGAAGCTGGTACTCAACGATCTCGGAATCCACAATGGGCGTCTCGACGCACCCATGCGAGGCGGCGGGATCTACAACTTTGGCGGTGAGGTGTTCCTCAACAACTGTTCCGTGGCGGGCAACCGCGTCGAGCTTCAGTGCGGCGGCATCCTGAATCAGAGCGGCACCATGACTCTGGTGGATTCACGCGTCAAAAACAACGTGGCGGATCAAGACGGCGGCGGCGTGTGCAACTGGTTCGGAAATCTCTTGATGTTCCGCAGCGAGGTGGACGGCAACGAAGCGGGGGGTGACGCCGGTGGGATCTACAACATCGGTCGGAATTTCGGATACGGCAGCTCCTTTCTGAGCGAGACCGATGTGACCAACAACAGGGCCACGGGCGTTGGCGCCGGCATCTACCAGCGTCCGGTAGGACTTTCATCGAATGTGGTGGCATCGCTCACCGTCGTGCACAGCACCATCAGTGGGAACGTTGCTGAAGCCGGGGCCGGCGGCGTGCAGGCCATCGGGTACAACGAGTTCCAGGTCACATCGCGAGTGGAGGTGCGCGACAGCACGATCAGCGGCAACGAGGGTCGTTGGGGCGCCGGGATCTTCGCGTGGTACGGAACGGATCTGGCGGTCACCGGGACCATGATCTCGGACAACCGGGCTATCGATGCCAGCGGCGGCGGGATCTTTGTCGGCCACCACTCCTCGCTGCTGCTGTCGCGCAGCACATTGGCGGGCAACACCGCTGATGGATCGGATGAATTCGAAGGTTTCGGTGGCGGCCTGGCCGTTACCGACAGCAGCGCTGAAGTCCGCCTCAGCACCCTCAGCGGCAACGAGGCACTGACCCGCGATGGCGCGGCAGTCTGGGTGAGCTCCGGGGTGGGAGCGAGCGGCCTTGACGCCTCGGTGAAGATCCGGGGATCGACCATCTACCAGAACACGGCCCAACGGGTGGGTGCCGGTATCAAGGCAGGTCGGCATTATGGCGATGCCACGGTCACCGTCTCCGTCCTCAATACCATCTTGGCCGAGAATTCGGTTCCGGAACGGGCGGGATCGATGAGCGACTACGGCAACTGTTTCGTCGATAATGGAGCGGTCATTGCCTCCGATGGCTACAACGTTGTCGACGGCGGGATCTGTGGGTTTGCAGCGGCTGGAGACCGGGTCGTCGAAGACGTCATGCTCTTCGATCTGGCCGACAACGGTGGCCCGACCCTGACCCATTTACCGAGGAGCGGCAGCCCGGTACTGGATACCGGTGGATCGGACGGGCCGGTGACCTGCACCGACCAGAGAGGTTATCTGCGGCATGCCGACGGTGATCACGACGGAGAATGCAAGTGTGACAGCGGGGCGGTGGAAGCGCGGTCCGAACCCATGAGCATGCCCCACGACGGCGATTTCGGGGGACTGGGGATTCAAGGACTGGAGGACTGATTGGAATCGTGTACATCGGTCGGCCCCAGGGCCGATCCAGATGGGCCCGCCGGGAGCAAGCCCTCCACCCGGCGGGTCGTTTTTCCCCGCCCACCCTCCGGTGTGAAATGTGTGGAGGGTGTGGAGGGTGTCAACGTTAAACATTAAACGTCGCACGTTGAAAATGATCGCCAGCGCCCGAGGTTGACCTTAGGCGCTTTGAAACCTCGACCTTTAACGTGTGACTTTTAACGTGTAACGAGTTATGGCGTGGGCGGGTGGGCAACTGCCTCCTGTTCCCCCCTCCACAACTCCGCCCACGCATCGCGGGACATGATGCCGCGGTGATGAAAGAAGACCAATCGCGCAGCCTGCCGCAGGATGGGGCTGCCCAGCACGGTGTCATAGAGGGCATTGGCCGGCATTCGGTCGGCTGTCCAGCGGAGCCACCTCTTGAATGTCCAGGACGGGACCCGGCGCCCCATGACCCGATGGGGAAGGGGACCTTTGTCAAGCAAGTAGTCGGCCACCGCGACTCCCGCCTGCCTGCCCAATTCGATGGCGGTGTGGATGCCGCCGGCTGTGAACGGCGACACCCAGCCGGCGGCGTCTCCAACCAACAGGCTGTGCCGATCTCCGATCCTGGGAAGTGGACCTCCCACCGGGATCCTCCCGGCCCGGTGGCCGATCACCGTCATGTTGCTGATGTCGAAGACCTGCGACACGGTGGCCATCAGCCGCTCGAGATCGGGACGGTGCGGTTGCCGGCAGGCCAGCCCCACCTGGTAGCAGGAGGTTCCGGGCACCACCCACGCGA
Source organism: uncultured Holophagae bacterium (assembly GCA_963710645.1). Classification (GTDB taxonomy): domain Bacteria; phylum Acidobacteriota; class Thermoanaerobaculia; order Thermoanaerobaculales; family Sulfomarinibacteraceae; genus FEB-10. Next base: position 96,363 of record CAVQBD010000001.1, read on the forward strand.
TGTAGCCGGGAGCCAGTTCTTTGTCGAGGAAGACATGGAGGCGATCGTCGGCAACACCGCCGAGACCGACGCACTCCAGCTCGAGGCCCACCAGGTAGCGGCTGTTTGTGTCCAGACCCCGCGCCTTTGCCACTGTTGAACGGGCCCCGTCGGCCCCCACCAGGTAGTCGCACCGGAAGCCGTGGCCGGTGAGCCAAAGCGATCCATCGTGGAGTTCTTCGGCGCCGGAGAACGGAACATCCCACCGAATCTCGACTCCGTGGCGTGCCGATTCCTGCGCCCACCAGGCCATCAGGTCGGGGGTCTCAGTGGCGAGGAAGTAGTATCCCGTGCGTTCGAGGTCGATCCACCGCATGGAGGGTGCGTAGAGCCGGACTCCGCGGATCTTCTTGGTCAGTCTTCTGGGAACGTCCCAGGCGTCGGCCGCCTCCTTGACCAGGATGCCGGTTGTGTGGACCCTGTGGCCGGGTCCAGGCTGAGCATCGAGGACGGTGGTTTCCACGCCGCGTGACGCGGCGGCTCGGGCGCAGGAAAGTCCGGCGAATCCCGCTCCCACGACGACCAGTTGTCTCTTCCCGTCCCGCATGGTGAACCTCCGTGTCCACCATCTGAGCGGATGGGGACGGCGGAGGGTTGGCCGAATTGAGGCGATTCAGGGGCGCGGGGCCAATCGGCTGGAAAACCCCGTGGTGAATCACCCGCTCCCTGACCACCTCAGGCGGAGCCAGAACACGCGGCCGGGCTCGTTGACCCGCACCGGCCCGGGGTCGAAGACATTGTCGCGATTGAGGTGATAGGCATAGGCGTTGTCGAGGATGTTGTCGGCGCCCGCAATGACCTTGAAACCCGCTCCGAGGCTCAGCTCACCGGAGACGTCGAGGATCGCCCACCCGGGCGTCTCGCCCACGTCGAGACCGCTGCCGGTGGTGGAGTCGTCGTCGACGCGGGTCTGTTTCGCAGCCCAACGCACCATTCCCGAGGCACTCCACCGTTGAGATGCCCAGTGTGCGAACAGAGTCCCCTCGAGGGGCGGTGTTTGGGCCACGGGCCGGCGGTCGGTGGTGTTCTGGGCATAGACATAGGCCGCGTCACCGCCGACGTTGAACCCTGAGCCGATCCGCCATTGACCCACGATCTCGAAGCCGGCGCGACGAGCCTCGATGTTGCGGTAGACGGTGGCACCGTCGGACTGGAGAATGCCGTCCTGGCCGTGGGCGCGGTCGCGGAGGATCTCGTCGTCCACCTCGTCGTAGAACAGGGTCGTCTCGAAGCCGTATTTTGATCCGGACAGGTTCACGCCCACATCGACCTGTGTGTGCACGGCCAGATCGACGTTTGGATTGCCGACCCAACGCGTTCCAGGGTTCCCCGAGTTGGCCGCCATGTATCGCTGGGTGGTGTCGGCCGCCCGGGCAGTGCGGCTGAGGCCGGCAAAGAAACCGATGCCCGGCTGCGTCAGATGGTGCTCGTAGCGAAGAAAGCCTCCCACATCGTTGGTGTCCCAGTTGTCGTCGACTTGGCCGTAGTACATCTCCCAGAGCTGCCGGGGGGTGGGGTTCATCGCCACCGGTTTGACGTCCGCCGCCTCGGCCGAGGCTGTGTGACGATCGCCTCTGAGACCGAATCGGAGAATTCCGTCATCACCCACCCGGTACAGACCCTCGACAAACAGGCCGGTCGTCGCGAGGTCCACCTCCGGCCACAGCACAGACTGAAGCATGGTCACGTTGTCGGGGTTCGCACCCGCAAAGCGTTGGGCGAGTCGGTTGTTGCGAGCCATATCCATGCCCACGGTGAGGTCGACGCGGGGCGACACGCGGAGGTCGGTCCAGAATCGGCCGCCGGTCGAATCCGATGTGCTCGGTGCGCTCATGGCCATGGGTGCAGTCCAGGGGCGGAGCGAATAGTTGTCCATGAGGTGTTCCACAGCGCTCCAGTAGACATCGGCACTCATTTCCCCCAGGAACCCGGATGTGGCGCCGCGACGGAACTTGAGTCTCATGGCATCGTTGTCCGAGAAGGGGCTGTCCATTCCGGCGCCGGCGTAAAGAGCGTCGTCGGTACGATTGGCCTCGTAGGAGAGGCTCAGAGACGTCAGCTCGTCAGGCGTCCAACCCAAGGACAGCGAGGCGTTCCGGCTGTCAAATGAAGACGCCACTTCCTCACCGTCGCCGTCGCTGTAGTTGTCCATCTTGAGTCGGTCAGCGGCGACAGAGATGGACACCTTGGAGTTGCCGAATGATGCGTTGATTCCCAAGGCAGGGCCGTCGTTGTAGGTGCCGGCCACGGCGTCTGCGTTCACCCGCCACCAACCATCATCGAGGAATCGGACCGGCTGACGCTCGAAAAGGACGGTTCCCGGTGCCGAACCGAAACGCAGGGTTTGAACGCCGCGCAGCACGGTGACGCTGTCGTGACTTTCCATCGCGGCGTACGACGATGGAGGATCCATGCGGTTTGGACACCCGCCGTGAATCTCGGCTCCGTCGATGAGGACCCTGATGCTGCTCTCGCCAAGGCCTCGGACCCTCGGGTCCAATCCGTGACCGCCCATCCGGCCGGAACTCACTCCGGGAGCCGATCGCAGAAGATCGCCAGCGTCCTTCGCATTTCCCGAGTGCAACTGATCGCTCGCGAGAACGGTGATGGCAGGTGTCTGGGGGAGCGCGCCGACGACGTCAATCTTCGCGCTGACTACGGGGAGGGGATCCGCGGGGTCCTCGGTGTGCTCGGTGGATAAATCGACCGGGAGGGCCTGGATGTCTTCGTCCGCCTCGGACATGGAGGTGAATACGACAATCGAGATCGTCAGGAATACTGTAAGTGCGCGCCATTTCAGAAACATGGACAAACTCCATCTGCAGAATCGTTGGCCGAAAGACACCAGCAACAGAGCCTTCCCGCCACAGAGAAAGCCCACCAGCCCGGCTTCCGGGAGTTTTTCTAGATTTTGCGGGGGTTCAAGAACAGACGGGAGGAGCCCGTGGGTTGGATCGTGAGACCGCTGGGCGCGACCATCGATCAACGCTGTCGGTGGGAGGGAAACGCTTCCATGTGGATGGGGCGACCCGCGACCGACTCTCGCCATCGAGCCACGGATGAGGACTCGAGAACGCTGTGACCACCGCCCACCCGTTGGCACAACTGTCGTGGCGCCCCATCTCGGTAGTGGGCGCGAGCGTAGGTGTTCCAGAACCGGCCGAGGGCAAGGGGGCAGCGTCGGGCGGTTGGTGCGACCCACCGCAGCAGTCTCCAGTGCATTGGCAATGAGACCCGCAGCAGCTGCAACAGACCGACTGGGACTCACCGTGGGCGGGTGCCGGTCCAGCCGGACCGAGAGAGGTGGGGAGGTGCTGGAGCGAGGCTGCCAACAGGAAGATCGTACCGAGAGCGGTCTGCCGTTGTCGTCTCCAACGAGCGAATACTACGGTCAGGCCGGCGACGATCACCGTCAATAGCAACCAATAGGCCACCAGAAGACGATAGCCTATCCCCGTCTCGGTGTCGTTTGTTGCCGTAGTGATCGGCGCTTCGGGCCAACGATAGGATCAGCCGCCGATGGGTGTTTTCAGCCCGTTCGGCGAACGGCGAGGACGACCGCCGGCAGGGCTGCCAGTTCCAGAACGGCGAGTCCAATGGCGGTCGCCGTCATCCCGGCCCACGGCAGGACCACGACGCCGAGCATGAGGGCTGCCGCCGCGGCGCCGACCTCGTCGGCGGCAAAGGCGATCCCGGCCCCGCGCCGTGTGTGGGACCCGCCCGCCAGGTCGGACAGACCTGGGAAAGCGGCGCCGGTGAGCACACCGCCGGCCGCGAGCAGGACCGGTACCAGGACGGCCGGGAGGGTCAGGGCTGCGGAAGTCGCCAGCGTCAGGGAAAGGAGAGATCCAAAAACCAGGATCCAGGGCAGGCTCCGTAAGGGATGAGGCCACCTTGAGCCTGCCAGCGATCCGGCGGCGAGCCCTGCCATGAACGCCGCCGTGAGGGCTCCCACCTCGGCGTAGACGGAGCCCAGGGTCGACTGCCACACCGCCAACAGAATCAGCCACCACCCCATGGAGCAGGCACCCACCACCATGGCGGTGGAAATGGGTGAGGGCCGGCTTGGAAGACTGGCGGCGAGGAGAACGGCGACCAAAACGCCGAGGACCAGGACGAGCGGGGTCGGAGGCCGGTTTTCCAGACATCTGGACAGGTCGAGCAAGATCGGCCGGGAGCGGGCCTCCACCAAGCCCGAGGCCAGCAGAACGGCGCGCGGGTGTTTTCTGGTGTTGACCGGGGCGGCCGAGAGGCTGACGACGGTTTCCAGGTCGGCAGCGCGGCCGGGGTCCACCAACAACTGCAGCATCTCAGGCTCGAACGCGCGGTCGGCCAGACCCCTTGCACGCCACCGACTCGCCAGGGTTGCCGGATCGGTGGCGATGTTCGCGGCCGGGCCCCCCGCCACAAGGAGGATCTGTTCTCCGGGCACGGTGGCGACCTGGGGAAAGACCTCCCGGAGGGTGCTCACCATGACCTCCAAGAGCCGTCCGGCCGAGCCACCGAGGTAGGTGTCGGAGACGTCGAGTCGGACCACTAGGATGCCATCGTCGGCCATGTGATCGCGACAGAGGCTGAAGAACTCAAGGGTGCGGGTCCGGTTGTGACGAATGGTGATTGGATTGCCGTCACGGAGCACGATCAGGTCCCACGGACCGGTGGTGGAGAGCGCTCGAATGGGATCCGAGGCGAGGAGTTCGACCCTGGGGTCGTCCAGGACCTGCTCGAATTCGCTGCCGTACCACCCCGGGAGCTTTCGCAGGAGCTGAGGATCGTCCTCCACGACGAGAAAATGCGTTGCCGGGTGGCGGGCCATGGTCTCGATGGAGCCGTCCGCCAGACAGCCCATGGCCGCCACGCGCCGCGGATCGGAATGGAGGAGCATCAAGAGGTGGGCCGCCGGCACCGTGGTGAAGGGGTCGGGATAGCTGGCGGCGAGCCGACCGTCGGTATAGAGAACACGAGGTGGCCCGGCGGCCAGCTCCAACCGCTGCTGTCTGGTCTCCTCCCATTGGGACAGAACCCCCGGGTGTCCTGCCCAGCGCCACGCCGCCACTGCGAGAGACTCCCCGGCGAATCCGGCGACGATGGTCAGGCCAACCGCCGCAACCGAGGCGAGGACACGATGATTCGGGAGGAGGGCGAACGGCGCCGCCATTGCCCCGGTGAGGCACAGCGCGGCCGCGGTTCCCAGTGGAGCGAGCACGAAGCTGAGCGCCAAGCCCCCGACGAGGGCGCCGGCCGCCTCCAGGCCATACGATGCACCGGCACCGCCTGAGACGAGCCGTCCGGTGAATATCGGAAAGGCGAGACCTCCCGACACGGCCGGTGGAATGACGGCGGCGGCCCACAACCAGGTGGCGTGCCAGGTGGCGATGGTCTCTCCTGGAGCGGCGCCCACGAGGGAGGGAGCGGCGCGCAAGAGGACCACTCCTGCGGCGGCCAGCATTATCGTAAGCAGAGGCAAGGACGAGGCTGCAGAACCCCCGCCAACGCGGACGCCGAGGCGGGAGCCGCAGGCCATGCCCACCAGCCAGAGGGCCATCACCGTGCCCCACGCCAGTTCGGAGCCGCCGGTCGCGGCCATGGCCTCCCGCAACAGCAGCGCCTGGCTGATGCCGGCGGCGATTCCCAACACCACGAGGGCAACGCGCGGGTCTTGGACGGTGCGAACGAGGTTCACTCAGCCATTATGGACCTTGAGAATTCGAAATTCGAAATTCGATATTTGCGCGCCCATCTCTCTATAGCGTTTCCCGCGGTTGCCACCCTTCGCGTTCCAATCTCCATGTCGGTGCCAGGCACCGCCGTAGATGTGGAGACCTCGTGCTCCGTTCCGATTTCGACGGTGCCTGGCACCGGGTGAGCGCGTTCGGGTTGCGCTCGAGGACGGCACGCCCGCCCATCGCGCCCTTCTCGCCCCGGGAGGAAGGGCGGGGACGTTCAACTTCTGACTTTGGACTCCCCGAGACGGTACGCCCGATCATCGCTCCCAGACGGCCTGGGTGGGTGGGGGAACGTTTAACGTTGAACGTTGAACGTTAAACGTTTACGTCCTCCACACCTTCCACACCGGGGGGCGGCGGTCAAGCCAGATCAGCGAGCATGGCGGTGACGTGCCGATAGAATTTCTGAACCGACGAGATCTGGACCTTCTCCTCTGGAGAGTGAGCGTTGTGGATCTCTGGCCCGATGGACACCACGTCCAGTCCCGGCACCTTCTCGATCAATAGACCGCACTCGAGGCCCGCGTGGATGGCTTTCACCGCCGGCTCCTCACCGAAGATCTGCTTGTAGATCTCCACGCTCTTCTTGACGATGGGAGAGGACGGGTTGGGTTTCCATCCCGGGTATGCGTCGTCGCTGTGGATTTCGGCCCCGACCTGCTGGAAAATCGACATCACCTGCCGCTGAACCGCGAACATGGCCGGCATCAACGATGAGCGGTGGGACGTGACGATCTTCGCCCGGTCGTCGCTGGTTTCCACGACCGCGAGGTTGCTCGATGTCTCCACCAGGCCAGGCACGTCCCTGGACATGCTCAGGACTCCATGGGGTAGGCTGTCGAGGGTTCGGAGGAGCCGGTCACGGGCGTGGACGTTGAGTACCTGCTGGGACTCGTCGGTGTCATCCAGTTCGGCGACCGAGACCTCGAGTTGGGGGTCAGTGGCGCCGAACTCCTCGACAAAGTCCTCCCGGCACCGGGCGACCACCTCGCCGAAGCGATCGAGGTCACTCTTGAGGACCCGGCAGACGGCGGTCGTCTCGCGGGGGATGGCATTGTGCTTGGAACCACCGTCGATGGACACCAGATCCGCCTCGAGCCCGGCGTCCAGGGCGGCCAGAAGGGTGCGGGTGGCGAGTTTGATGGCGTTGCCACGGTTCTCGATGATATTGAGGCCGGAATGGCCGCCCCTGAGGCCCCGGACCTCGAGCCGAACCGGCACCGAGTTGAGCAGGGCACGGCGCCTCGACAGCTTGATCACGCCGTCGGTGTCCACTCCTCCGGCGCAGCCGATATAGACGGCCCCATCTTCCTCGGTGTCGAGGTTGAGCATGATGCGACCGCTGAGGATCTCCGGGTTCAGCTGTTTGGCGCCCGTGAGCCCCGTCTCCTCGTCGATGGTGCACAGCAGCTCGAGCGGACCGTGGACGACCTCATCGTCCTCGGCAATGGCCATTGCGGTGGCCACTCCGATGCCGTTGTCGGCACCGAGGGTGGTGCCCCGAGCCACGACCCAGTCATCCTCCACGTCCACCTCGATACCCTGGGTCATGAAGTCATGGTCGACGTCAGAGTTCTTCTCGCAGACCATGTCCAGATGGCCCTGGAGGATCACGGTGGGGGCGTCCTCGTGGCCGGGGCTCGCGGGAACCTGGATCACCAGGTTTCCCGTATCGTCACTCAGGACCTTGAAGCCGTGGTCGGCCGCCCATTTTCTCGTGTGGTCAACGATGCGATCCTCGTGCTTCGAGGGTCTCGGGATCCTGCGGATGTCGTCGAAGTTCTTCCAGAGGAGCCTCGGCTCCAGAGTTTCCAGTGGACTGCTCATGTGGATGCTCCTTGAGGGGACTTCCGACCGGTGGCCGGGTTTGCATATTAACTCGGATCGATACTCGTCTGCACGCCGCCCTCCGCCCGCCCCTTGTGGCGGCGGCTACGACAGCATGGTTCTGAGGATCTCCAGGCCGGTGAGAGCGCCTCCGATCCGTAACCCGTCGACCATCGCGGTGACGGCCAGTACCCGCTCGTCGCCCGACAACCGGGGAAGCGAGAGGGCGATGTGATCGGTGTCGGTGGAGGCGTCCAGGAGAACTGGCAGAGTGGGCTCGGCAAAATGACCGTCGTCCCGAATCGCCTCGTAGACCTCGTGCTCCGATTCCGGTTGGGCGAAGACGATTCCGATGTGGGCCATGTGGCCGTGAAATCGGCCGGCGTAGGTCCTGGTGGCGGCCACCGATAGATTGGGGAGAAGGAGGGCGGCGTCGCGATTGAGATCGTCATCGTGCCCCGCAACGGCGGTGAAGGCGAGCACCTGATCGTCGATCAACTCCTCCACCAGAGCGCCCTGAAGTCGCTTGGCAGCCTGGCGTGCCAGCTGTTCCACACGGTCGCGGCCTCCCACCGAAACAGGGTCCACAGCCGCCACGGTGGCGCTTTCTGGTTGAAGGTGACGGAGACAGCTGGTCAGCTGATACAACGCCACCAGAGCCGGGTGGGCCACCCGCAGGTGCCGTTCGGTGGGGTCTTCCGGGGGTGCCGCCACGGGGACCATCAGTTCCTCCAACCGTGCGGATGGTCCCAGGGCCACAACGAGACTGGATGGGTTCGCTTCGAGGAACTCCTGAACGTGGGCGCCCCGCGGCGAGGAACAATCGCTCGCGATCAGAACAGCGTCGACGTCGGCCAGTTGGCCCGGGTCGTCCAGCGGCGGAACGAGGGCGGGCTCCCCACCCACCTCCGCGAGCTGTTGCTCGTCATCCGATGCGGTGTGGCAGAAACTGAACGAGGCGGCGAGTCCACCGGCGTTCTCGGAGAGTTGGATTGCTTCGCGGCCTAACAGGGTCAGGGGATCAACGATCTGGATTGTCGCCATCGGTGCTCCGTTCGGAGGATGGAAGAGGTCCGACGTCGGCGTGCCGATGGGAACGGGCGCGTCCCGTCAAGACAGCGAATGGCGCGGACAGAATGTAAATCGCCGCCAACACCGACATGACGTGGGGCGTAAGTGTCGCCAGGGACACGATGATCGCGAGAACGAAAATGGTGGTGACAGGCCAACGGCGGCGCATGTCCACGTCCTTGAACGAACGGTACGGCAAATTCGAGACCATGAGCAGAGCCAGAGCAAGTACGAAACAGGCAACCACCGGAATGAACGCGGGGTGCTGCACCGGTTTCGGTGAGACCAGCACGAACATGGCGATGGCTCCAGCCCCCGCCGGGCTCGGGAGGCCAATGAAATCCAACGAAGCGTGTGTGCTCGATGAAAAACGTGCCAACCGGATGGCCCCGGCCACAAGGAACAGGAAGGCCACTGCAGTCCCTGGACGCGGAACCTGCCAGAGCCCCCAATTGAAGACCAGCAGGGACGGGGCCGCACCGAATGAAATGACGTCGGCCAATGAGTCGAAGGTCTGACCGAAGGCGGTGGTGGCACCGGTCATCCTGGCGATTCGTCCGTCCAGGATGTCGAGCACGATGGCCACGAGAAGCAGCAAAGCGGACCGCTCCATATGACCCCGGCTGGACTCAACGATTGAATAGAAGCCGCAGAAAATATTCCCCACAGTGAACAACGAGGGGATGATGTAAATCCCCCTGCGGATCCTCGGAGAGCTCTTGCGCCGAATCAACTTGGGGGCTCTCATGGTGTCGCCAGCCGCGCAAGCCCGGTCTCACCCGCCCGAACATGGTCGCCACGTTGTACGAGGATGTGGGCATCGGCGGGCAGGAAGACGTCCACCCGGGAGCCGAATCGGATCAAACCGATGCGGTCCCCCCGCTGAACCCCATCTCCGGGCTGGTGGTCAAAGACGATGCGCCGGGCAATCAATCCGGCGATCTGCTTCATGGCGACCTCTCCCGAGGGACCCTGCCAGGTCGACAGATTCTGTTCGTTTTCAAGTGATGCCTTGTCCTTGAAGGCGGCGAGGGTCCGGCCTGGGTTGTATTGATAATCGGTCAGGGTGCCGTCGATGGGAGCCCGGTTCACGTGCACGTTGAAGACCGACATGAACACACTCACCTGGATCGGCAGGCCATCCGGTGCGGCGCCCTCCGGAGCGGGGCCAACCACGATCACCTTGCCGTCCGCTGGCGAGCAGACCACGTCGTCGCCAAGCGAGCAGGATCGATTTGGGTCACGAAAAAAGAAGATGGTAAATGCGGCGAAGGCAAGCAATACGAGGACCACCGCCCGCCATCCAAGAGCGGCTGCGGCCAGGGCCATGCACAGGGGAACGAGGACAAAGGGCCAGCCTTCGGGTGCGATCATGGGCGTGAGTCGACCAGTGGCTCTATCCTGCCGTACGGCGCAGGGATTCCATCTGGTCTTTAAGGTGCAGTTTGAGCTTCTTGAGACGTTTGGCTTCGAGTTCTTCATCGGGCGTCAACCACGCCTTCTTGTTGAGCTCCTCGAGCCTCTTTTCGTGGCTCTGGTGCTCGAACTGAAGCTGTTCGTAGGAGAGTCCGTCCCGCTCAATCTGCTGATGGTCTGATGCCATCCCTTTCCTCCCTTTGGTCAGCCTTCATCTGGAGAACCATCCTATCACCGGAGGGCATGAGGCTCAATGCCAGGGACTAGGGACAAGGGACTAGGGACTAGGGACTAGGGACTAGGGACTAGGGACCAGGGACTCGCCCGACCACCCCACCCGGGACGAACTGAGAAATGAGAAATGAGAATGGTGAAATTCCCTCCCTCCCTGCTCCCTTGCTCTGGGCGGGCGGGGGAACGTTTAACGTTTAACGTTCAACGTTCAACGTTGAAATTCGTACCCTCCGCACTTTCCACACCGGGTGGGTGGGGGACTCATAGCCCCATAGCCTCTCGGCCCGACAGCCCGGGCGGGTGGCCGGACGAACCCCTAGATCCTCCTCCCCAACCCCTTTGTTCAGAAGTACGGTCGGTACCCGAGATCCTCGTCCTCGATGGGGCCCTTCTGCCTGAGTTCTTCGATGCCGGCGATCGCCTCCTCCCGTGTGACGAAGGCCATCTCGTGCTCGCGGCTCATGATGATGGCTTCCTTGGGGCAGGCATCCACGCAATAGCCGCAGAAAACGCACCGCAGCAGATCGATTTCGTAGACGGCGGGTATTTTCTCCCACTCCACCGTCGCCTCGGGGTCCTCCTCAGCCACGATGTGGATGCACTCTGCGGGACACGCTGTCTCGCACATGTAGCAGGCCACACAGCGCAGCGAGCCGTCATCCTTGGTGGTGAGAATATGCTTCCCCCGGAGCCGCTCCGAATACTGTCGCTTGGTCTCGGGATACTGAATCGTCGCCACGTCCTTCTGACCGAAGAAATTGCGCAGGAAGTGGCGCAGAGTCACCCCCAGACCCTTGAATATTGGGATCAGGTAGGTTCGCTCAACAAGTGTTTCAGATGGGCGATCGACGTTTACCGTCGGGACATTCCTCATCGGTCGAGTTCTCCAGCAATGATGTTCAGGCTGCTCTGGATGGCGATGGCGTCGGGTACCATATGACCTTCCAGAATATGAGGGAAGGCCTGGTAGATGGCGAAACACGGCGGCCGGACCTTGATCCGATAGGGTTTGCCTCCGCCGTCGGACACCAGGTAGTAGCCGAGCTCGCCGTTGGCCCCCTCGGTGCAGGAGTAGGCGTGGCCCGCCGGGACCTTGATGCCCTCATAGATGAGTTTGAAATGCCAGATCAGAGCCTCCATCTCGGTGAAGACCTTCTCCTTGGGCGGCAGGGCCACTCGGTGGTTATCGGTGATCACCGGGCCGTCGGGCAGGTTGGTGAGCGCCTGATCAACGATGTGCAGGCTCTGGCGCATTTCCTCGACGCGGACCAGATACCGCGCGTAGGTGTCGCCGGTGGTGGCCACCGGCACCTCGAAGTCGTACTGCTCGTAGCCGTGGTAGGGGACGGCCTTGCGGACGTCGTAGGGCACACCGCAGGCTCGCAGACACGGTCCGGTCCAACCCCAGGCGATGGCCTCCTCCGCCGACACCGTGCCCACATTCTCGGCGCGGTCGCGGAAGATCTTGTTCGAGGTGATCAGGGTCTCTACGTCGTTGATGAACTTGGGAATCTCCGCCAACAGGGTCCGAACACGATCGTGAAAGTCCGCCGGCACATCGTGGGCGAGTCCGCCGATCCTGGCGTAGGACACGGTCAGCCGACCTCCGGCGCAACTCTCAAGAAGACCGTAGATCTCTTCCCTGATTTGGAAGAAGTACCAGAAGTTGGTGAGGGCTCCCATGTCCACCAGCATGGCGCCCAGACAGACCGCGTGATCCATGATCCTGGAAAACTCCGAGAGAATGACGTGGATCGCCTGGGCACGGGGCGGCGCCTCGATGCCGAGCATCTTTTCCACCGCCAGTGCGTAACCCGCCCCGTTGATGTGGCTCGAACAGTAATTGAGACGATCGGTGTATGGGATGACCTGGCCCCAGCCGTGGGTCTCCGACATCTTTTCGAAGCACCGGTGGAGGTAGCCGATCTCGCACTCGGCCTTGACGATCACCTCGCCGTCGAGCCGCGCGATGGTGCGCAACGTGCCATGGGTCGCGGGATGGGACGGGCCGATGTTGAGCACCTGGGTTTCGAAATCGAGGCCACTCTCGGGGGTTTCGGCGACCCACGTGGGGGAAAAGGTCTCGGCCTCGGTGAGGAGCCACCGCTGGGTCGGGTCGTAGTCCTTACGAAGGGCGTGGCCCACAAACGCTTCGTGAGTGAGAATCCGTCTGAGGTTGGGATGGCCGTCGAATCGGATGCCCATGAGATCGTAGGCCTCGCGTTCGAACCAGTCGGCCGCCTTGAACACGCCGTAGGCCGACGGCACCACCGGGTCGTCCTCGGTGACGGGGACCCGGATGCGCACCCGTTCGCCGGTATCGAGCCCGGCCAGGTGGTAGACGACCTCGAAACGGGCGTCACGGTCGGGGTAGTCCACTGCGCAGACGTCGACCAGTAGATTGCAGCGGGTGGTGTCGTCATCCCGCAACGTCTTCATGACGTCGAGGAGCTGGCTCCGATCAACCGTCAGTTCGGTGTATCCGTCGGCACAGCTGTTGATGTCGACATCCGCGCTTCCGGGCAACCGCTCAGACAGAGGATGCGGCCGTGTCGGCTTTTCGAGGCTTGAGACGGTCATATTGGGTCTCTCCGTTCTGGATCATCTCCTGGAGCTTCAGGATTCCATGCATCAGGGCCTCCGGGGTTGGCGGGCAACCCGGAACGTAGACGTCCACCGGGATGAATTCGTCCACCCCCTGGACCACGTGGTAGGCACGGTAGAAACCTCCGGTGCAGGCGCACGCTCCCATGGACACGACGTACTTTGGCTCGGCCATCTGGTCATAGACCCGCTTGACCACCGGAGCCATCTTGTCGGTGATTGTGCCGGCGACGATCATCAGATCAGCCTGACGTGGCGAGAACCTGACCACCTCCGCCCCGAAACGAGCCAGATCATAGTGGGACGACACCACCGACATGAATTCGATGGCGCAACATGCCGTCCCGAACGGCAGCGGCCACAGGCTGTTTTTTCGCACCCAGCCCAGCATCGTTTCGACGCGGGTCGTGAGCAGGGTGGAGCTTCCATCGGGTTGGCGCATGCTGATGCCTCCGTCGATTCCTCATACGGCACAACGCACCGGTGGTCGTCGATACTCCAGCGGGTTCGACGCTCACCGCCCGCGGATTATACGGGTTTTTGCGCCGAGTGCGAGCCCAAGTACCACCCCCGGTCTTGGTTGTGATCGTTTGTGCTCCGTGTTAGCGTCGAGCCACAGAAAACGCGGAACTGAGGCCTCCCTTCGACGAGGCGATGTTGCCACGTCGCAGGGTGGTCAACGTTGAACCGTGAACGAGAAGGCGGGAGGCCATGGAGAAGAGACTGTTCGTCGGAAATCTGCCCTACAGCATGGGTGAGGGCGACCTTGAAGCTGCATTTGGAGAGCACGGTCAGGTGGTGAGTGCGGTGGTGATCCGGGATCGTGACACCGGACGCTCCCGCGGTTTCGGGTTTGTGGAAATGGAAACCGAAGAAGAAGCCGAGGCCGCAATGGGCGCGCTGGACGGCTTCGAGAGCGACGGTCGCAGGCTACGGGTCAACGAGGCCCAGCCGCGGGGTGATCGGGAAACCAAGAGAAACACCCCCGACTCCTGGTAGTCGAACCCGGTTCATGTCGGTAACGGATGAAGGCTCCTGGTGGGCCTGCGTTCAGCCTGTGTCAGGGCTTCAGAAGTTCCATGAAAACCCCAGCGACAACTCGAAGCCGGACAGGTCGAGGGTGCCGACGCCGGAGAAATCTCCCCCAAGTTCGGTTTCCGACCAGCGGTAGCGCCCCTCGCCGAAGAACGACCACCTGAAGCCCAGGGGGACCTCCAGGCCCGCCAGCCCAAATCCCTCCCATGTCCAACCCGAGTCCCGATACCGCGCCTGAACGACAGGCAGCGATGGCTGGCCGAAATCGATGAAATCGCCACTCTCCTCGAGACTCCAGTTCAACAGACCGATTCCGAGCCCCGCGTAGGGCTTGACCATCCAGTCTCTGGCGCCGAAGCGGTAGGAATAGGCTACCGAGAGATCCCACGTGTCCAACGACGTCCGGTGACTGACATCCCGGCCACTGGCATCAACCCAGTCGCGGTACGCCTGGGTCGCGCTGCCGCCGTAAAACGAGGTGCCGAAGTGCAGACCGGAACGCATGGACATGCGCCACAGGTAGTCGAAGCCGAAAATGATGTCCTGGAAGTTCCCCGCCGATCCGGTGAAGGTGGTGAAATTCTCGTCCCAGTATTTGGAGTCGGCTTGAGGCTCGAAGAGGCCGATCCGAAAGCGAACCGATCCAAAATCACCGGGCTGCCAATTGCCCTGTGCCTGGGCCGGAACGGCGGCGGCCATGACGAGGAGAGTGCAGAAAATCGCGGTCATGTGAAGTGGGCGTCGCATCGGGGCCTCCTTGGTCTCGAACCGAGCATCTTGCAACACCGGTGCCAATCCCTGAATCGCATGTTCGCATTCATTGGATGGACTCCGTCCAACGAATAGGGAGGGGTGACCTCGGCAGAGGACGGTCCGAGTTTTAAATCAAGCACTCGAGATGGGATCGCTGGATATTCGAGATCGCTTGCCGGTAGATTCGGATGTCTCCAACCTGACTTGAGTCCGGGTTAGAATGGGTCCCTTCTTCGAGCGATTACGACACGGAGGTGACCAGTGAAGATCCCGTCCCTCATTCTGAAGCAGCTTTACACCATGGGCAGCCTGGAGAACGTCCCCGGCGGGGTGCAGTTCGGCCTGAAGAACAGACTCAGTGATGCGAGCCTGACCGGCATATCCGGCATCGCCATCGATGGAATCGCCGTTGGAACGGACGCCCTCCGGTTGGAAGTGGGTGGCGAGAGCATCGCCCCGGGCGAGGTCACCGTCGACCAGCCCATCGATTTCCCGCTGCGCAAGTCGATGATCGTCAGGGTCCAGGGTGTGACGCTGGAGGTCGGCAAGCACGCGATCGGGATCGATTTCGAGGCCGAACCGTTCGGCAGGTTGTCCTTCGAGGTCAAGGACGCCATCAGGGAGCACGAGGAACGGCGGGAGACGGTTCCCTACGACAAGGAAGACAACTTCAATCCCGAGATCATCGCCAAGCGTCAGGCGTACATCCAGTCCGCCTGTGACGTGACCCTGGAGCACATTCCCCAGTACTCCTTCGATCCTGAGGCGCTGAGGGGCAATATCGAGAATTTCACCGGAGTCGCCCAGATCCCCATCGGATTCGCGGGGCCCATCCAGATCAACGGCGAGTACGCGGATGGCGAGTTC
Organism: uncultured Holophagae bacterium; assembly: GCA_963710645.1. Taxonomy (GTDB): domain Bacteria; phylum Acidobacteriota; class Thermoanaerobaculia; order Thermoanaerobaculales; family Sulfomarinibacteraceae; genus FEB-10. Next base: position 111,935 of record CAVQBD010000001.1, read on the forward strand.
TTGATTCCCTTGGCCACCACCGAGGGGACGTTGGTGGCGTCATACAACCGCGGCATGAAGGTGCTCAACTTGTCCGGTGGGGTGACCTGCACGGTATCGGACGATCGGATGCAGCGGGCGCCCGTCTTCGTCTTCGACTCCGCTCGAGAAGCGCGCGGGTTCCGTGATTGGGTCAGCGAGAACATCGAAGGCATTCGGCAGGCCGCCGAAGCCACGTCGTCGGTGGCCAAGTTGCTCGACATCGACACCTTCCTGTCCAACAAGTTCGCTTATCTGAGGTTCAACTATTCCACCGGGGATGCGGCGGGCCAGAACATGGTGGGCCGCGCCACCTTTGCCGCGTGTTCCTGGATGCTTGACCGGCTCGACACTGTGCGGTCGTTCTATCTCGAGTCGAATCTCGCCACCGACAAGAAGCACTCGCAAATCAACATGATGCGAACCAGGGGCAAGCGCGTCACGGCAGAGGCGGTCGTGACGCGAGACGTGTTGGTCCAGCACATGCGGGTGGAACCGGAGAGCCTGAACTACCACATGCAGATTTCCAACGTGGGCGCTTTCCTGTCCGGCGCCAACAACAACGGGGCCCACTCGCCCAACGGCATCACCGCCATGTTCATCGCCACCGGCCAGGATGTGGCCAATGTGGCCGAATCGTCGTCGGGGATCCTCTACACCGAGATCACACCCGACCGAGACCTCTATATGTCTCTCACCATTCCATCCCTGATCGTGGCCACCTATGGTGGTGGCACCGGTCTCCCCACCCAAAGCGAGTGCCTCGATGTGCTTGGCTGCACGGGCAAGGGCAAGGTGAAGAAACTGGCGGAGATTGTGGCTGGAGTTGCTTTGGCGGGGGAGATCTCGCTGGGAGCGGCTATCTCATCGCTCGACTGGGTGTCGTCCCACGAGCGCTACGGGCGCAACCGCTGACCGGGCGGCGCAGAACCGGTCGATAGTGGACGAAACGCCAACTCCTGCCGAAGAGGGAGCCCCCCCGTACGGGTCGAATCGCCGGAAAACCCGGCGAAGAGGAGTAGCCAGAGTGCCGGATCTGGCGCGCCGTGGACGGACCACGATGCGTCATTTCATTTTGCTCCTCCTCGGCGGTTTTTCGGCGTGGGTCGAGGGGAGGCGGCGGCACGGGGCGCGTGGGCTGGTCTTTCGACTCGAGGCGGGGATGGCCTGGACCTGCCGTCGGTTCATCGATCCTGGAATCGCGGCCATGCCCTTCCCCGCCCAACTCCGGCGACGGCTGGAGATCCTTGGTCCCACCTATATCAAGCTGGGGCAGATCCTCAGCCTGCGTCTCGACGTTCTGCCCGAGGTGGTGACCGCCGAACTTCGGGGATTACTGAGCACTCTGCCACCGGTTCCGGTGGAGGCCATCATCGAGGTCATCGAGGACGATCTTGGGCGACCGGTGGACGAAATCTTCGCGGAGTTCGAATCTGAACCTCTGGGTTCGGCCTCCATCGCCCAGAGTCATCGTGCCATCACCTTTTCCGGGGAGACTGTGATCGTCAAGGTCGTAAAACCCGGGATTCGGGAACTGCTCTACCGGGACACGGACCTGCTCCAGATCGTTGCTGTCGCCCTCCAGTTCATGATCCCGCGCTACCAGCCGCGCAACGTGATCGAGGAGTTCTGCGAATACACCCTGCGTGAGATCGACATGATGCGCGAGGCGGAGAATGCGGAGACATTCCAGGCCAACTTCCATGACATGCCCGACATCGTCTTTCCCACGATCCATCACGAGTACACGGGACCGCAGGTACTGTGCATGGAGTATCTGGAGGGCGTGGAGCCGAGTGCCGAGGTGGCTGAGGACCTGAGTCTCGAGGATCGCCGGTACCTCATTGATCTGGGCGCCACGGCGATCATCCGCATGCTGTATGAAGACGGCTTCTTCCATGCCGACCTCCACCCTGGAAACATGCTGCTCCTGCCCGGAAACCGCATCGGTTTCATCGATCTCGGAATGGTGGGTCAGCTGGATCCCGCGCTGAGACACAGCCTGCTGAATCTCTTCCACAACCTGGTGGTGGAGAATTTCGACGCCGCTGCGCGGCACCTTTCGGAGGTTTCTCAGGCCGACCAGGACGCCGACTTCACGGGTTTCCGGCGGGCGGTCAAGGATCTCTTCCGGAAATGGCGGCGCGATGCGACCTTCGAGAACTTCTCACTGGCGCTCATGATTCTCGAGGCGACTCGGATGGGTGCCCGATATGGTCTGTACTTCCCGGTCGAGATGGTGCTCATGGTCAAGGCCCTCGTGACCTACGAGGGAGTGGGCTATTTGCTCGACAAGGAATTCAACGTGGCCGAGGTGTCGGCCCGCCAGATGAAGCGGATCTACCGGCAGCAATTCTCTCCCACGCAGCTCTTTAAAAACGCTCAGCTCATGGCGCCCGAGCTGTTGGATGCGGTGGGGCGGCTGCCAGCCCTGGTGAGTGAGACCACGAGATTTCTGGAGCAGCGGACCCGCCGCGAGCCCATCTCTCCGCTCCGTGGGGTCCGGGCAACCATCTTTGGCGGCTTCTGCCTGGTATCGGGTTCGTTGCTGGCGGCCTTTGACGGGCCCTGGCCGCTGTGGGTGGCGCTGCTCACGGCGGGAATCCTGCTCCCCCTCCGCCGAGGGAATTGACGAAAGCCGCAGGCCGCCGGCCACTCAACGAGTCGAAAGTCGAACGTCCAAAGTCGAAAGTCCTCATCCTCCCAATTTGGAATTCGGAATTCGAAAATTTCCCGCCCCCGGTGGGAGACGAGTCGGCCCGGAGGGAGAGGCGCCAGTGTCATCTCACCAAACGTTTTTCACCGCAAAGACGCCAAGGACGCGAAGGCCTCGCAAACAAAAACTGTTGATCATGCTACGGGTCTTGGTATGAGACTCGCCTTCGGGCAGAGCAGGGGATAGTGCGGTCGTCAGCGAACCGCCGTCGGTCTAAGTTCATCTGTGTGATCTGTGGGCTCACCGGGTGGGTGATGGATCGACCATCGAGCACGACGCCGACTGCTGCCCTCGCCCCCGATCACGGTCGCTGTCTCTGATTGCCGACGGCGTCCCTGATTGCTGTCCCGGAGGCTGAAATCGGGCACGGGCACGGAGACGGAGACGGGCAGGGGAGGGGAGAGCCCGGATGAAGATGAAGACGAAGATTGACTCGCGCTCCGGGAGGGCGGGCGACTGAACCATGAACTTTCCATGGCACGCGGGACGAGGATTCGCATTTCGAATTTCGCAGTTCGAATTTGGCGTGTGGCAGTTACTGCCTACTGCTTACTGCCTTCTTCCCGCTAATCATTGACCTCCACGACAATCTCGTCATACCAATCGATGGATCCCGGGAGCCCGATCCCGAACTGACTGGTCCGGCCGGGATAGATCTCTTCGAACGGGCTTCCCTGAGCCGTCTGAACCAAGCCGCCGTCTCGATACCCAGTCACCCGGAACCAGACGTCGGTGGGCTGCAGGACCCGACGGCATTTGTTGGTGGCGCGGATGTTCACCAACACGTTGCCCCACGCCGCCAGCGACTGATGGGCGTCCCACGTGGCGGTGATGCACTGGGCAGCCGACGGCGTCGGTGTGGCCTGCCGCCGCTGGGGCGGTTGGGATGAAGAGAGGGCCCACGGTGTGGGCGTTGTGGTCGGCGCCAGGACGACCACGTCGGTGGAGTACTCGGCCGGCGTGGCCGTGGCCGTTGGTGTGGCGCTGGCTGTCGGAGCCTGTGGCGTGGGGACGGGCGTGGGTGCGACAGGAATCTCGTCGTCACTCAGAATTTCGAAGATCGCGATCAAGGCGACGATGACCAGGACACCACCGATGATCAGACAACCCGACCGGCTGCGCTGTTCCCTCCGGCCGCTGGACAGATAAAAGCCCGATAATGAGTTGTCCATGGTGCCTCGACATTCAACGATACACCAACTGAGGCAGTAGGCAGTAGGCGGGGGGGCAGGGGGCAGCCGCCAGACTTCGAAATTCGAAATTCGAAATTTGAAAAGCCGCCCACCCCGATACCCGATGCCGGATGCCGGATGCCGGATCTCGCGTTCGTGTCGGATCGAAACACCCATGTCGGTGCACGGCACTGCCGGTGGGTCGACCTGGTGTGCTGCGATTCGATTTCGACGGTGTTTGGCACCGGCCCGCGCGTTCGCGGTGCGCGAGGGTGGTGCGCCCGCCCGAGACGTGGAGCCTTTCCCAATGTCATCCTGAGCGAGCGAAGCGAGTCGAAGGATCTGGGTGGGTGGGCCCCATCGCGTTCTCCCCCAGTCAGATCCTTCGTCGCCTACGGCTCCTCAGGATGACAATGAGATGTGCCGGGGCGGGCGGGGGGCCTCGTTTTTCGTTGTTCGTTCTTTGATCTTGGATCGGATTCGGGCGAGTAGGGGAGCCCCAGGGCCTCACGACCGGGTGTCGGGCTGCGCCAATGTAGGATGTCTGTCCGGGAGGACCTCTATGACCGACAACACGCTGAGCTCGGAGGAGCTGGTCCGCCTCATCCACAGGGTTTTTGAACCGGGGCCCAACGAACAGGGGCTGGCGATTCTCATCGACGTGCCGGACGAAACCTTGCCGGACGACGAGGACTGGCGGATCCGGAGAGAACTGGCAGCGGGTTGGGCCGCGACCCTGCAGGACTCCAAATCCGACCACGGTCTCGCGGTGCAGCTGTTTTGCTACCGCAACGTCACGACCAACAATGCAGATCTTCCCCCGACGGCCTACGCAGTGGATCCCGAGGCTGTGCCCACGTCGGTCGCCGACCTTCCGGTGGATCGCGCTGTCCCCTTCTCGGCCGCCCTCGCCGACCATCCGATGGTATTGGCTCCCACCGAACTGTCGGCCACGGCACCACTCAAAATGATGGCGCCCCGCCTGGGCTTCCGTGCCGCAACCATGCCCGGATTCTCGCCGGCCATGATTCCCGCGTTACGGCTGGACTATGGAGAAATCAACCGGCGGGTCTGGTGGCTCAAGGACATCCTCGACCGGGCCGTTCGGTCAGACATCCTCTTTCAGGTCGATGGTTCCCAGGCCATGGAGTTGGTCCTCGATCTCCGCCATCGCAGCGCCCATGCGTCGGGTGGGCTCCTGCCCACACCGGGAACGGCGGGGAACCTCCCTTCTGGGGAGGCCTACATCGTGCCGTACGAGGGTGAGATCGTCGGCGACCCCACTGCAACCGCCGGGAGGCTGCCGATTCAGTTCGGCGATGAGGTGGTGGTCTTTCGGATCGAAGCCAACAGGGCGACAGAGGTCCTCTCCGCGGGTCCGGAGTCGGACGCTGCCCGGGCGGCGCTGGCCACCGAACCCGCGTCGGGCAACGTGGCCGAACTCGGGCTCGGCGTGTTATCGGACTTCGGCATCGAACCCATCGGTAAGGTGCTGCTCGACGAAAAGCTCGGTCTGCACATAGCCTTCGGCCGCAGCGAACACTTCGGGGGCCAGGTGGGTCCGCAACAATTCAGTCGTCCTGAAGCCGTGATCCACCAGGACCACGTGTACCTGCCCGAACTGCAGCCTCGCGTCATTCCTAAACTGGTAACCCTGAGCCTGGATGACGGCTCCGAGTTGGTGCTGATGCGTGACGGCCGGTACGTGGTTGAGTTCGATGATCGCTGATTACGGCTCCGCTCGACGGATGGAAGCGCCCGCGGTCTGCGAGCCTCGCCGCTGGTTCTGGCAAAAAAATGACGGCCCAAAGCCGTCGGTTCCGTTCTCTGCGGCACGCTGAGCCGCCAAAGTTGCCGCTCAACCGAGGAGGGCACCCAAAACCAGGGCTGCCAGGAAAACGGCCCCGACCGCGATGGGGAAAAGCACGTGGTACGAGGCCTCGCCCGCTTCAGATCGGCTGTCTCCTGCCTTCACTCGCTCCTCCTCGTTCGAAGGTCCGCAGTTGCGCACCGACATCTGCGATTCCTCCAGCCCCTCTCGGTCGTATCCTAGACTAGAAATGTCGTTTCGCCAAATGCTCATTTTGTGATCCTTTCCTGGCTTCCCTTGAGTGACCGGAGATCTCGGAATCCCTTTGGCCGTGGCGGCACCTGGGGAATGGGCCGCATCTCGGGGGCTGTGGCCGGAGCGGGGTTTATGTGATCGAAGAGGCTTGTCATGGCGCACCTCCGGTGCTTCCCTGACCATTAGGGGGCCGTCGAGTGACCGGCCGCCGCCCACTGTAGGGAAATCTGACGACGAATTGTGGCGATGTGGAGGCAGGTCCCACAACTCTCCCGCCGAACCGGAGTCGGGGAGGGGGCGGAGGCTATTGACGCAGTGCGGCATCAGCACTACTCTGAGGCGCGCCTCTCATCGGGAGCGCGCCACGGAGGTGATCATGCGCTGGGTGGTGTTCAATCAGAAGGGTGGGGTGGGGAAGTCGACGATCGTGTGCAACCTCGCGGCGGTGAGCGCCCGTGAGGGACGGCGGACCCTGGTCGTCGACCTCGATCCGCAGGCCTGCGCCAGCCACCACCTGTTAGGGGACGATGCTGAGGAGGCAAAGCCGACTCTCGGCGATTTTTTCGAACAGTCCCTCGGATTCAGGCTGCTCAAGGGCGCTGCGAACTCCTACGTACACCACACCAGATTCGAGAACCTCCACGTCATGCCGGCTTCATCGGACTTGGAGACTCTCCAACCCAAGCTCGAGGCCAAATACAAGATTTACAAACTCCGGGACGCCCTCCGCGACCTGGACGGATATGACGCCGTCTACATGGACACCCCTCCTGCGTTCAACATCTTCACATTGTCGGCTCTGATAGCCGCCGATCGGGTCCTGATTCCCTTCGACTGTGACGACTTTTCGAGACGTGCTCTGTACAGCCTGCTCGATACGGTGAGCGAGGTTCGCGAGGACCACAATTCGGGGCTGAAGGTCGCGGGCATCGTCATCAATCAGTTTCAGGAGCGGGCCCGGCTGCCGAAACGGGTGGTGGAGGAACTGCGCGAGGAGGGCCTGCCGGTGCTCGACCCCCATATTTCGGCCTCGGTCAAGGTCAAAGAATCCCACGAGGCGTCCCGGCCTCTGCCGTACCTCGTGCCGAACCACAAGCTGACCGGTCAGTTCGAGGAGCTCTACCAAGCCGTCGAAGAAGCGCGATTCGGAAAGTAGGCGCTCTCCCATCTCCACTTGCCACGGCGACGCGGGACGCGGAGCCGGGCGATGGCACCCGCGTTCGCTTCGGTTGACTGATTTCGATGCGCCCATCTCCCATCCGCGCTCCCCGAGGGAACACCCTCGGATTCCGATCGCCATGTCGGCCCTGGCACCGAGGGAACGCATCGGAGCCTGACTCCGTGTCTGTGGTCGATCGTGTCGCGCGCGGCGGGCCGCCGTTGATCTGTGGCGATCGGTGTGATCTGTGGTCTCACCGGGTGGGACTGAACCCTGAACCCTCCATCGCACCCGGGACGAGGATTCGCATTTCGAATTGGGCGGCCGGTGGTTACTGCCTACTGCCTACTGCCTACTGCCTTGTCCTTGAACCAATCAGCAGTCACCTGGATGCCCTCGTCGAGGGGAGTGTCAACCGACACTCCCAGTTCGGACTTCAATAGAGAGGCGGAGATCGACGAACGGAGTTGCTCGCCGGCGGCGCCCGGACCGTGGACGGCGTCGGGTCCGCAGCCGGCGGCTCGGTGGATGGCGCCGAACAGGTTGTTGACGTCGGTTTCGATGCCGGTGCCGACGTTGTATGTCCGGAATCCGTCCCGGTGGATGGCTGCGAGATTTGCCCGCACGACATCCTCGACGAAGACGTAATCGCGGGTCTGTAGGCCGTCTCCGTTGATGATCGGCTGCTCGTTTGCCAACAGCCGGTGGAGGAAGATTGCCACCACGCCGGCCTCGCCGTGGGGATTCTGGCGCGGGCCATAGACGTTGGCGTAGCGCAGACAGGTGGCGTCGAGACCGTACTCGTGGTTGTAGTAGTAGAGGTACCGTTCGCTTGCGAGCTTGGCGACGCCGTAGGGAGACACCGGGCGCGCGGGATGGGTTTCATCGGCGGGGTGGACGTCCTGCTCGCCGTAGATGGCGCCTCCGGTGGAGGCGAAGATCACCTGTCGCACGGCACCGGTGCGCGCGGCTTCCAGCAGGTTGAGCAGACCCAGGATGTTTACGTCGGCATCGAACACCGGGTCCTTCACCGATCTGCGAACGTCCATCTGAGCGGCGTGATGGACGATGGTCTGCACGTTGTTGTCGATGATAACGGCTGCGGCTTCCGGGCTGCGCACATCGACCACTTCCAATCGGGCGCCGTCTGGCACGTTGTCCTTGCTGCCGCTGGACAGGTCGTCCAGAATGATGACCTGATGGCCGTCGGCGATCAGCGCTTCGGCGACGTGGCTGCCTATGAATCCGGCGCCCCCAGTGACGCAGATGATGGAACCCATGACGACTGACCCCCTCCCAAATGGTGTTCTGATCCAAGCCCCAGTGCTAGGACGTGGATTCTATCAGCGACCGACAGTGGAGGTGGCTCGGGAGTTGCTCGGGAAGGTGGTGGTCCGGCGGCACCGGGACGGAGTGACGGCCCTTCGCCTGACCGAGGTCGAGGCCTATCTCGGCGCTTCCGATCCGGCCTGCCACACCTTTGGCGGTCGTCGGACCCCGCGAACCGAGACCATGTGGGGGGAGGCGGGCCATGCTTACGTCTACCTGATCTACGGTCTCCACAACTGCCTGAACCTGGTGACGGTGGGGGAGGGTTTCGGCGAGGCTGTCCTGGTGCGTGCCGGTGTGCCGGTGTGCGGCGCCGATGTGATCCGGGCGCGGCGCGGCCCGCGGGTGCCGGAACATTTGCTCACCGACGGACCCGGCAAGCTCTGTCAGGCGTTGGCTATCACCAGGGCCGAAAATGGTCGAGACCTCTGTGGATCCCAAGAGGGCCTCTGGCTGTGTGACGACGGCTGCAGAATCCCCGGCGATCGGTTGGAACTCCATCCGAGAGTTGGGGTCGACTATGCGGGTGAGGCCGCCCAATGGCCCCTTCGCTTTGTCTCGACCTTCCCACTCGAGTCGGAATCGCCTCAAGGGGCCGGGGCTGTCAGGCGCCAGTAATCTCGTCCAACAGGGCGAGCAGCTTGTCCGGATCGATGGGCTTCTCGACGTAGCCGTCCGGGTTGTAATTTTTGAAGCGATCCAGGAAGGCCCCAAAGTCCTGTGTCAGCGACTCCTGGATACCGGTGACGAGCACCACGGGCACCGTCTTGAGGGCAGGGTCTTTGCGGAATCCGATGAGCGTGCTCAGACCGCCGCGTTCGGGCATCATCACGTCGAGAAGGACCACGTCGGGTTTCTGCTTTCGGGCGAGTTCGAGTCCGTCGTCGCCGCTGTTCGCGGTCTGGACCTGCCACCCGTTATCAGATAGGAGTGTCCCGTGATACGTCGTGATATCAGGTTCATCATCGATGATGAGAGCGAACTTGCCAGCCATGATGCCTCCCTCCCCTTCACGTCAAACGACGCGAGTGCGGGTCAACAATAGCATCGTGAGGATCTCCCGGCAATGAAAGGTCAATAAGTAGATGAGATTGAGAATACATTGAAACAATATAACTCATAGTTGACAAGTATGAATTAACATTTTACCGTGGGTCCACCATGAGACTCACCACTCGTGCCCGATATGCCCTCCGCCTGATGTTGGACGTTGCGAGGAACGGTGACGATGGAACACCGGTCAGTTTGGCTTCGGTTTCGGAGCGAACCGGCATCTCGCGGGGCTATCTCGAACAGCTGGCCCTGTCGCTGAAAAACGCCCGTCTGGTTCGTGGCGTCGCCGGCCGCCACGGAGGCTACCGGCTGTCCGAAGGGCCGTCGAATATCACCGTCGGTCAGATCGTGGAAGCGTCCATCGGCCCGATCTGCCTGGTGGACTGTCTGGAAGATCCCATGACCTGCCCCCGCGCCGAATTCTGCGAGTGCAGGATCGTGTATGCACTCATCAACGAACGGATTTCCGAGGTGCTCCAGGAGTACACCCTGGAGGATCTGCTGGACCCCAGTTGGGTGCGCCAGCATGACGCGCCGATCGCGAATCAACTCGTGTCGCCGGGTCCTTTCCCGGATTCCGGCTGTCCAGAGGTCGTCCCGGATGCAAAAAAAATCGAGGCCCGCTCGCCAGCGGCCACGAAACGACGGTAACGGAGGGATCAGGAGATGTTGGAGCGAAGGGTGGGCAACGCGGTGATGCGCCTGGTCAAGGGCGACATCACTGAGCTCGAGGTGGACGCGTTCGTGCATGACATCACAGAGGACGTCAGGCTTGGCTCCGGATTCGGGAGCGCGATTCAGCAGCGTGGAGGGATCGTCATCCAGAAGGAACTGGATGAGGTCGGTCACCTTCCGGTGGGGGAGGCGGTTGTAACGCAGGCCGGAATCCTCAAGGCTGACTTCATCATCCATGCCAACGGGCCCAAATTCCGCGAGGAGGATGAGGAGGGCAAGCTGCGCCGAACTGTGCAGTCGTCCCTCACCAGGGCCGAGGAGAAGGGCATCAAGAAACTCGCGATGCCGCCCATCGGCACGGGGGTTTATCAGGTCCCGATGGATCTCTGTGCGCGGGTCATGGTGGATACCGTGGCCGAGCACCTCGCAAATGGCAGCGCTCTGGACGAAGTGCTCTTCGTCGTTCAGGACACTCGCGAGTTCAACCCGTTCGAGGCCAAGTTCCAGGAAGGGGTGTGAGATGCCGCACGAACCCAGCAATCTGTTGCACGCGGCCGAGGTGATCCACTGGATCGCCCTGGCGGTCATGGCGGTGGTCTACACCCTCCGTCTGAGGTGGTTGTTCAGCTTCAAGGCGGCCAAGGACAAGTCGGCGCCCGGTAATCCAGGGCAATCAAACGCCAAGGCCGGTGCGCGATACTCGCTTTTCAACGTCTTCATGCCCTGGGGCATGGAGAGCACCCGCAAGGACTTCACGTTTTATTTGACCTTTGTCCTATTCCATCTCGGAGTCGTGGCCGGTATCGGTCTCGCATTTCTGAGCACCGTGACCCAGGGCTTTCTGCGACATCCGGTGGTGTTCTGGGTGATCGAGGCCCTGTTGATCGCCGCGTTCCTGATCGGCGTCTTCCGCATCTTCAGACGGATTTTCAAACCGGTGATGCGCCTCATCAGCACGCCCGACGATTACTTCTCGCTGGCCATGCTGACCACATGGTTCGGGCTCGGGATCATCACCGAGGCCTCCATCTACGGGGTCCCAGCGTTCCAGAACGAGCTGTTTTTGGTGGCCTATCTGCTGTTGACCAGCTTCTTCCTGCTGTACGTGCCGTTTTCGAAGATCTCGCATTACCTCTACTACCCGTTCACCCGCATCTGGATCGGGCGCGCGCTCGGCCACCGCGGCAGCTATCCCGTCAACAAGTAAGGGGAGGGGACCGTGTCAAAAAAGGAACGTCAGAAAACCCACAAGATCAAGATGATGGAAGAGCAGTTGGCGAAGAAGCTCAGTCGGCAGGTGGTGGGATCCCTGGTGGGGTGTGTTCACTGCGGCATGTGTAACGATGCGTGCCACTACGTGCTCAGCCACCCCGATGACCCCACGATGACGCCGTCCTACAAGGCCGACCAGGTGCGCAAACTCTTCAAGGCCAACCACGACTGGACCGGCAGCGTGTTTCCGTGGTGGGTAGGCGCCGACAAGGTTCCTCTCACCGACGACGATCTCGAGAAATTGAAGGACATCGCTTTCGGCACATGCACCAACTGCCGGCGGTGCACCATCAACTGCCCCATGGGGGTGGATACCGCGACCCTGAACCGCATCATGCGCGGCCTGTTAAGCCACGTGGGCGTGATGCCCGAGGGTGTCCGGGTGGTGTCGAAGGATCAGTGGGAGATCGGCAACCAGATGGGTGTGCTCAAGGAGGACTACCTGGACACCCTGGAGTGGATGTCGGAGGAGCTCGAAGAGGACCTCGGCCACGACAAGGCCGCCATTCCGGTGGACCGCGAGGGCGCCAAGCTGGCCTACGCCATCAACCCACGCGAGGTGAAGTACGACCCCCGCACAATCAAAAAGGCTGCCCTGATCTTCTATGCCGCCGGTGAGGACTGGACCATGGCGTCCGAGGGTTGGGACCAGACCAACTTTGGTCTGTTTTCCGGCGACGACGGCCTTGGTGGTGTCTGCGGTCAGCGGGTCTACGAACAGGTGGCCAACCTGGGGGCTGAGAAACTCGTGATCTCCGAATGTGGTCACGGATTCCGGTCGACACGCCACGAGGCGGTGAACTGGTCCGGTTATCCGGTGAACTTCGTCATGGAAAGTTCGGTCATAACCATGATCCAGTACATCAAGGAAGGCCGCATCAAGGTCGACAAGTCGAAGAACTCGGAACCGGTCACCTACCACGATTCGTGCAATCTGGCGCGCAGCTGCGGCATCTATGAGGAGCCCCGCGAACTGCTCGAAATGGTGGTGGAGGACTTCCGGGAGATGTACCCGAATCGGACCGAGAATTTCTGTTGCACCGGCGGCGGCGGCGCCATGTCCATGTCCGAGTACACGCCGCGCCGGCTCGAGTCCGCCGCCATCAAGGCCAAACAGATCGCGGACACCGGGGCCACGGTGGTGGTGACCTCATGCCACAACTGCGTGGACGGTTTGAGCGACGTGATCAAGAACTACGATCTCGGATGCAAGGTCGAGCAGTTGGTTGACCTGGTGGCCAACGCCCTGGTCTTTGACGACCCCGCGAAACAGAAGGCCGCCGAGGATGCCGCCGAGGCGGCGGTGGCGTCCATATTGGAAGGACAGCCGCTGAGCGGGCGCAAAATTCTCGTCGTTGACGACGAGGAGGACATCCGCGAGTTCCTGACCATCCTGTACGAGGATGCGGGGGCCACCGTCGTGACGGCGGCCGACGGGGACGAGGGCGTGAAAATGGCCAAGTTCGAGCGGCCGGATCTCATCAGCCTCGACCTTTCCATGCCCAACAAGGACGGCGTGGAGACCTTCTACGAGCTCCGCAGGACTCCCGAGACCGAGGACATCCCGGTCTGCGTGGTCACGGGGCATCCCGAGTTCCGAGAGGTGGTCTACGAAAGGGCTGCGCCCCCGCCGGAGGGTTATCTCGAAAAGCCTGTGGATGGGAACAAGCTGATCGCCTATGTTCAGCACATCATTCAGACTCACGAGGAAAAGTCGAACTGATCACTGTCTGAGACTGACGGCAGTCCGCGGGGCGGCAATCCCCGCAGGGACGGCCGAGGGGGAGAGAAAGATGGCGTCGACGCCTGAACCAGACGTTCCGGAGGCACCCGCCAAAGATGGCGCCCGCTACCGCGAGTACTGGGAGGAGATGCCGTGTTACCTGTCCGTCCACGATCGAGAGTTCAGGATCATCGACGGCAACCGACGATTTCGCCGTGATTTTGGTGAATGCATCGGCGAGTTCTGCTACAGCGTTTACAAAGGTCGCGACGAAGTCTGCCCGAATTGTCCGGTCGAGGCCACGTTTGACGACGGCAAGAGCCACGGGTCCGAACAGCTGCTGACCACCCGCGACGGCCAACCGACTCCGGTCATGGTCCACACCACGCCCATCCGGGACGACGACGACGAGGTGGTTGCCGTCATGGAGATGCACACCGATATCCGTGAGGTGAAACGTCTCCAAGAAGAGCTGGAACGAACCCATGCCCGGTTGTCCCAACTCTTTGAAGAGGTGCCCTGTTTCATCACGGTTCAGGGCCCCGACAGGGTCATCCGTCACGCCAATCGCAAGTTCAGGGAGACCTTCGGGATCAACGCGGTGGGCAAACCCTGCTTTGAAATGTACAAGACCCGCGAGGAACAGTGCCTGGTCTGCCCGTCGCAAGTCACCTTCGAGTCCGGGGTTTCCCAGCATCACGAGGAGGTCCTGATCACCGCCAACGGCGGCAAGCTCAACGCCCTGTGCACCACCGCGCCGCTGAAGAACTCGGAGGGCGAGGTGGAGGCGGTGATGGAGATGTGCGTCGACATTACCGAGATGCGCGAGTTGCAGGACCAACTGACCTCCATCGGTCTGTTGGTGGGTTCCATCTCCCACGGCATCAAGGGCCTGCTCACCGGGCTCGACGGCGGCATCTACATGGTCAACTCGGGGTTCGAGAAGGACAAGCCCGAGCGGGTCAAAAAGGGCTGGGACATGGTCCAGCGAAACGTGGGGCGAATCCGAAGCATGGTGTTGGACATTCTGTACTACGCCAAAGACCGTGAGTTGACCGTACAGGACGTGGATCTTGGGGCGCTGGTGGCGGAGACCTGCGGAGAGCTCAGGAAAAAGGCCAGTGACCTCGACATCGAGCTCGAGGTCGATGTGGCCGATGATGTGGGGTCGATTCCGGCTGACGCCCAGGCAATGCGTGCCATGTTGCTCAACCTGTTGGAGAATTCGCTCGATGCCTGTCGATCCGATCGCCAGAAGGACAGTCACACCATCCGATTCGCGGCCCGGCGCGCCGCTCCGTGGATGGTGATCGAGGTTGAGGACAACGGTATCGGAATGGACCGTGAGACCCGAGAAAAGGCGTTCTCACTGTTCTTCTCGTCCAAAGGCCTGAAGGGCACCGGTCTGGGTCTGTTCATCTCCAACAAGATCGTGGACAAACACGGCGGAGACATCACCGTCGACTCGGAACCCGGGCGGGGAACCCGATTCCAGATTCGGCTGCCCCTGGAGGCCAAGCCGAGCGTCCGGCCGGAGGAGGCCTGAACCATGTCGGGCCCCCGGATCCTCGTGGTGGACGACGATCCCGACATTCAGGACTATTTCGGTTTCTTCCTCGAGGACAACGGATATTCGGTCATGCCCGCCGAAAATGCGGAGGTCGCCCTTCAGGTGATCGAGGGATTCTCGCCCGAAGTGGTCCTGATCGACGTCATGATGCCGGGCCGATCGGGTCTCGACCTGCTGGTGACCCTAAGGCGGAGTCCCCGCTGGGCCGATACCCCAGTCCTGATGATCACCGGCAACGACAAGGTTCTTCAGGACGACTGCCGCTCATATCTGGGATCCCACGGCAATGTGCGTTGCCCCGAGGCTGTGCTCGCCAAGCCCATTGACAGGGACGTGCTGCTGGAAACACTGGGCAAGCTGTGTCCAGCCAGGCCCCCCAACTGAGGAGCAGCGGCGGACTCGCCCCGCCACGGGGACGAATCAGGGTTGCCCTCCCAGTGGGCCTCGGAAGCTCAGAATTCTTGATTCTTTGCTTGCGTATGGCGGTACATCGGCCGCGGACCTCGCCGACGGCTCAGACCCCTCTCCGATTCCGAGCGCGTGGGCGGAGACGCTGGCTGATACCAGATGATGTCGGCCCAAAGACGGACCGCGACGCGGTCGTCGGTCACAGGGTGGAAAATCCCTGGTAGTCCTCGGGACCAATCACCCTTCGGATCATCACGTCGAGGATCCCGGTCCGGTCGGAGTCGCTCAGGTTCAGCGGCCGGGCCAAAGCAGGCCAGGCAAGAACCAACAGCACGACCGGGGCGGCGAGTTCCAGGAAGAGGGTGGCCAATTCGGGGGAGGTGTGGGGGGTGTCCGGCGCCCCGGCCCGAGCCCGGAGTTCCTCCACAGCGGACCTCAGGGTGGGTTCCAGTGCCTCCACCGCCAACGTTCCACCGTCCACAAGGTCCCGCAGCAGCAGCCGTGTCGCCACCCGATCATCGTCCAGTCGCCGAAAGACAGCGCGCATGACCTCCGGCAGCCCCGGCGGCGGGTCGTTTTCAGATTCTCCTTCCGGCTGGGGGACTCGAGCCAGACGTTCGGCCGCCTGCCGGAGTACCGTGCGGTAGAGCTGCCGCTTGCCGCCAAAGTGATAGGACACAGCTCCGGGGTTGGCCCGTGCCAGGTTGCAGATGTCGCGCACCGAGGCTCCCACGTATCCGGCGTCGGCAAAGAGTTCCGAGGCGGAGGCTATCAGTCGGTCACGGGTGTCGAGATTCATACAGTCGTTTGTATCAAGTACTGGACTTTTGGTCAATGCCCGTCGACGGCAGGTGTGGTGGCGATGGGCTGAAACAGGGCTTCATGCCGGGTGAGGACTCGCACAGGACGTCCTGGTCCAGTGGATTGAGCCGCGTTCCCACCTTCGATGAAGTCCAGTAAACATTGATTTATAAATGGGTTATGTTGAGGAGAGTGATCTGAGACAAACGATTGTATGAACATTGGTTCATCGGGTTGACTTCGACGCCCGACCTGCCTAGCATCGACACACAGGATGGGACAGTCTGAAGGATCCGTGATTGCCGTCATACCGGCACGGTGGGGCTCGGAACGTTTTCCGGGCAAACCACTGGCTCTGCTCCGAGGCGAGCCCATGATCGCCCACGTTGTGCGGCGGGCGTCCACGGCGCGACGTGTGGATGCGGTGGTCGTGGCCACCGATGACAAGCGCATATACGATGCGGCCGCAGCGGCGGGAGCCGAGGCGGTGATCACCGGCGAGTGCGCCTCCGGTACGGACAGGGTTGCGGAGGCGGTGCTCGGGCGCGGCGGCTGGGAGATCGTGGTCAACGTTCAAGGCGATGAGCCGTTGATCGCGCCGGAAAATATCGACGCCTTGGTGGAAGGCCTCCGGGATGACCCCGGGTGCGGCATGGCCACTCTCTGCCTGCCGCTCTCATCAGACCGTGTGAACGACCCCAACGCGGTCAAGGTCGTTCGAACACGGGACCGACAAGCGCTGTACTTTTCGCGGTCGGTGATCCCCTTCCCGCGGCATGAGGAGGCGGCCACTGGTCTGTGGCGGCTCCACCTCGGGATCTACGCCTTTCGGCGGGAAACGCTGCGCCGTTTCGTGGAGTTGACTCCGTCACCGCTGGAACGCGCAGAGAGTCTCGAACAGCTGCGGGCTTTGGAAAACGGGATCCAAATGTTGGTTTTCGACGCTCCTCGGTCGGCCATCGGCGTGGATACGCCGGAGGATCTGGAACGGGTGGAGCGCATGATGGACAGAGAAAATTTCTGACAGGGAGGACGGGGATGGCGACCAAGTATGTCTTTACAACGGGTGGTGTGGTTTCAGGTCTCGGCAAGGGGATTTCTTCGGCTTCATTGGCCGCCCTCATGGAGGCCCACGGGTATTCGGTGACCATGCTCAAGGTCGACCCGTACGTCAACGTGGATCCAGGCACCATGTCGCCGTTCCAGCACGGTGAGGTCTTCGTCACTGATGACGGCGCCGAGACCGATCTCGACCTCGGACACTATGAACGGTTCACCAGCACCACCATGGGCAAGGCCAACAATTTCACCACCGGCAAGATTTACTCAACGGTGATCGAGAAGGAGCGCCGCGGTGATTATCTGGGCAAGACGGTCCAGGTCATCCCGCACATCACGGACGAAATCAAGGCCGGTATCCGTGCTCTGGGTGGAGACGTGGATTTTGTGATCGTGGAGATCGGCGGCACGGTGGGTGACATCGAGTCCCTCCCATTCCTCGAGGCTATCCGCCAGTTCCGCACCGAGGCCGGTCGCGGCAACGTGCTCAATATCCACCTCACCCTCGTGCCCTATATCAAGGGATCAGGTGAGCTCAAGACCAAGCCCACCCAGCACTCGGTCAAGGGCCTGCTGCAGATCGGGATCCAGCCCGATATTCTCCTGGCACGGGTTGATCGGGCGTTGCCGCCCGACCTGCGCGACAAGATCGCCCTATTCTGCAACGTGGAATCGCGGGCGGTGATCCCGGCCCAGGACGCCGAGACCATCTACGAAGTGCCGCTCAAATTGGCGGCCGAGGGTCTCGACGAGATCGTTCTGGAGATGCTCAACCTGCCCAAAGGTCAGAGAGACCTCAGTCGCTGGCGCGAAGTGGTGGATTCCATCAAGAACGTCAAGGACGAGGTGTCCATTGGAATCGTCGGCAAATACGTGGATCTCGCCGATTCCTACAAGTCACTCAACGAAGCACTGGGACACGGCGGCCAGGCCAATAGCGTCAAGGCGAATCTGGTGTTTATCGACGCCGAAACCCTCGAGGGCTCGGGCTATCCCGAACAGCTCTTCGAGGTGGACGCGATCCTGGTTCCGGGTGGCTTCGGCAAGAGGGGCATCGAGGGCATGATTCGCGCCATCGAGTTCGCCCGAGGCAGGAAGATCCCGTTCTTCGGGATCTGTCTCGGCCTGCAGACCGCCATGGTGGAGTTCGCGAGGAATGTCTGCGGGCTGTCGGGGGCACACTCTACCGAGTTCGTGGCCCAGCCACCGTACAAGGTGATCTACAAGATGCGGGAGCTCGTTGGCGTGGATCAGATGGGCGGCACCATGCGCCTGGGCAAATACCCGTGCCGGCTCAAACCCGGTTCGATGGCGTGGGGAATGTACAGCGCCGACGAGATCTGGGAACGCCACCGCCACCGTTTCGAAGTGAACCCCGAGTACGTACCGCTGTTCGAAGAGAAGGGTCTCGTGGTCAGCGGCAAATCGCCGGATCGAATTTTTGTGGAGGTGGTGGAGCTGCCGGACCATCCCTGGTTCCTGGCCTGCCAGTTCCACCCCGAGTTCAAGTCACGGCCGTACGATCCGCACCCCATCTTCCGGTCGTTCATCGCAGCCGCTGTCGAATACCGCAAAAACCGGATCGGGGAGGACGAGGAGCTGGAAGCCGTCGAAACCGATGAAGCCGCAGCGGTGGTAGCGGACGTCGAGGTGGACGGGTCGGGGGTGGAGACCGACGACGGCGCCACCGAGACCGTCCTCGAGGCGTAGCCGAACAGAACGAAAAACAACGACCGGAGAACGAAGAACAAGGATTTCCGTCTACCCGGAAAGTGACGGGGCGATGGGCAGGCGCGCCGCTTGTGATACTGTTCCAGGGGTGCGCAGGGATGAGTACCCGCGCTCGGGCAGAATAATGTCACGTGCGGCAACTTTGTTCCTCGGGTGCCAGGGCCGACACTTTCGACACTCTTGCCGTGAGATTGAAGTCCCTTGGTGCCAGGGCCGACACTTTTGCCACCGTTGGCCCGAGATTGCGTGCCCGCACTTCATGCGAGGTGTCACAGGTGTCGGCCCTGGCACCGGCTGTCGAGAACTGGGGCGTTGAGTGTTGAAAGTGTCGGCCCTGGCACCGACTTGGTCCTGAGGTCATGGGGCTCTGTCCTCAGACCCCAAGACCACCGGGTGGTTGGGTGGGCCTGAACCCGGAACTCGGAACTCGGAACAATGGTGAACGAGCGGGCGGGGGTACCAGCCCCTAAACCCTAGTCCCTTGCTACACTGTCCCCATGATCGACGTGCCATTCGAGATTGCACCGGGAGTGCAGATCGGTGGAGGCTCCCGGCCCGTCTACATCGCCGGTCCGTGCGTCGTGGAGTCCGAGGCCATGGTGCTGGAGATCGCCCACCAACTGAAGGATGTGGCTGAAGATCACGACATTCCACTGATCTTCAAGAGCTCCTTCGACAAGGCCAACCGGTCCTCGCTGGAGTCCTTCCGGGGGCCCGGTATGGACAAGGGTCTTCGAATACTGGCCCGGGTCACCGAGGAGACGGGCTTGCCGGTGCTGACCGACGTCCACGAGCCCGGCCAAGCTGCGGCGGCGGCTGAAGTGGCGGCGATTCTCCAGGTGCCGGCCTTTCTCTGCCGGCAGACTGATCTGCTGGTGGCCTGTGGAGCCAGTGGAGCATCGGTGAATATCAAGAAGGGCCAGTTCATGGCGCCCGAAGACATGGCCAACGCGGTGGACAAGGTGGCGTCCACGGGCAATGCCCGGGTGACGGTCACCGAGCGTGGTGCCAGCTTCGGATACCACAATCTCGTGGTGGATATGCGGTCCCTGCCCATGATTCGGTGCTTTGCACCGGTGGTCTTCGATATCACCCATTCGCTTCAGCTTCCGGGCGGTCTGGGCCACTCGACCGGCGGGGCCCGTGAGTTTCACCCCCACTTGGCGCGAGCGGCGGCTGGTGCGGGAGTTGACGGGTTTTTTGTCGAGGTGCACCCCGATCCTGCCAGCGCGCGGTCCGACGCCTCAACCCAGATCGATCTTGAGGAGTTCGGCACCCTGGTGGGCCAGTTGGAGGCTGTGTCGAAAGCGGTTCGGGAGACGGCGTCATGACCTTGGACATTGCCCGTCAGGTCCTTCAGGCGGAAGCAGACGCGATCCGTCGGCTCATGGATGGTCTGGGTGCCGATTTCGAGCGTGCGGTGGACATGGTGGTGGACTGCGACGGGCGGGTGGTGTGGACCGGAATGGGCAAGTCGGGCATCATCTGCCACAAGCTGGCGGCGACCATGCGGTCCACCGGCACCCCGGCGTTGCACCTTCATCCGGCCGAAGCGATCCATGGCGACCTGGGGATGGTGGATCCGAGCGATCTGGTCGTAGCGGTGTCCAACTCCGGGAGCACCGAGGAGATTCTCCGGCTCGTGGAATTTCTGAAACGGCAGGGTGTGCCACTTATCGCCTTCACATCCCAGCCGGACTCCCCGCTGGCGCAGGCTGCCGACCTCCACCTTGATCTGGGCGTGCGCCGCGAGGCCTGCCCCCTCAATCTCGCACCCACTGCATCCACCACGGCGTCGTTGGCTCTGGGCGACGCATTGGCCATGTCGGTGGCGTCCCGCAAGGGTTTTGGCGAGGAGGATTTCGCTCGGCTTCACCCCGGCGGCAGGCTCGGAAAGAAGTTCCTCAAGGTGGGGGATCTCATGCACTCCGGCGACGGAATTCCGGGGGTGACGGGCCACACTCCCATGAAGGATGTGATCTACGAGATGAGCCGCAAGGGGCTGGGTCTGGCAGTCGTGCTCGACGAAGGACGCCTCGAAGGCGTGATCACCGACGGCGATCTCAGGCGGTTGATGGAGCGGGAAGCCGACGTCATGGCGCTGACCGCCGGCGAAGTGATGCACCCGGGTGGGGTCTGTATCCAATTCGATGAGCTGGCCACGGCGGCGCTCAAGCTTTTGGAGGAACGCCGAATCACCTCCCTCGTGGTTTGTGACGGTCATGGTCTGGTGGACGGCGTACTCCACGTCCACGACCTTTGGGGCGTGGGGCTCTTCTGAAGCCGGGTGTGCACTTCAGGTGACCAGTTCTCAAATTTTGAATTCTCCCCACCCACTCGAATGGTCTTTGGGGGCGGGTGGGTGGAAATTTGGAACTCATAATTCAAAACTGAGAAATTTTCTTTCAAGACTAAGAACTCAATACCGGCTTCGTGTCATGATCTTCGGGGCGCCGGACTGTTTTTGCTCGGACGAACGACGTGCTTGCATTTTGATGGATGAGTTCTTAATTTTGATTTCTTATTCTTGAACTGTCCCCATCCACCCTGGATGGTCTTGGGGTTGGTTGGGCGGGAATTCAAAACTCAGAATTGAGAATTCAAAATTCCGAGGTGTAATGATGAAGCTGACTATCCTGACCACAGGCGGGACCATCGACAAGACCTACGACGAGTACGCGGGGCACCTGCACAACGTGCGCACCGCCCTGGACGAGATCCTCGGATCACTCAAGTTGCCGGATCTCTTCATCCGTCACGTCCAGGTGATGCACAAGGACTCTCTGGATCTCACCGACGAGGACCGCGAGGTCATCCTGCGTTTCGTCCGGGAGGCCATTCCCAGCTCGGATGCGATCATCGTGGTCCACGGAACCGATACCCTTTCGGTCACCGGTGACTTCCTGCACGACCAACTCGGAGACGCCACCGTTGCCATTGTCCTGACTGGCGCCATGCGCCCATACGAGTTCCGCGATTCGGATGCGCTTCAGAACGTCACCGAGTCGCTGATGGCGGCCCGTCTGCTCCCGCCCGGGGTCTACGCGGTGCTTCACAACCGGGTGCTGGAGTTCCCCGGAGTGGTCAAGGACCGAAAGGCCGGGGAATTCCGGAGTCGCCATGGGTCAAACGAAGATTCGTGAGTTCTCGATTCTCGCGGACCGCATCTCCTAGCAGCGATTCGCAGTACAAGCGCCGCGCTGACTTGGGGTCCGCGAGAATTGAGCAGACGAGAACTCTGATGTCACT
This sequence comes from uncultured Holophagae bacterium, assembly GCA_963710645.1. Taxonomy (GTDB): domain Bacteria; phylum Acidobacteriota; class Thermoanaerobaculia; order Thermoanaerobaculales; family Sulfomarinibacteraceae; genus FEB-10. Next base: position 133,935 of record CAVQBD010000001.1, read on the forward strand.
GTGATGCTTGTTCGATGCGCTCCAACGCCTGGGTGGGGCCGAGGGCCACAAGGATGTCTCCCGCCTCGATGAGCTCGTCGGGGCCCGGGTTGAAGGTGGAGGTCTCGCCTCGTTTGAGGGCCACCACGATAATGCCGTAACGCTGCCTGACTCCGGCGCCGGCAAGGGTTTTACCGGCCAACTCCGACTGTGGGTGAACCACGATCTCGGCAAGTTCGAGCTCGACCGAAGTGCCGGAGAGCGAAGCCTCGATGAAGTCCATCACCGTTGGTTTGACCGCCGTGAACGCGAGCCGCATCCCCCCGAGCCGATAGGGATTGATGACCTGGTTGGCGCCGGCCAACCGGAGGCGCTCCTCCGATCCCTCTTCCACCGCACGGGCGATGATGGTGATCTCGGGGTTGAGCTGGCGAGCCAGGAGGATCGAAAACACATTGTGGGCGTCATCGGCGAGGCAGGCGAGGAAGGTCTTCGCCGTTTCCACGTTGGCTTCACGGAGGACCTTTTCCTTTGTGGCGTCCCCGTGAACGAAGGGAATCTGCCCCTCGGCCAACCGTCGGCAGCTGGCCTCGTCGGACTCCACCACCGCAAAGGGCGCCTTGCGCTCCTGGAGGACCTCCACCACCGCCCGGCCCATCCTGCCGTAGCCGCACACCACGATGTGGTTTCCGAGCTTCTCCAGCATCTTCTGATCCCTCCGTATCCCGATCAGGTCCCTCAGGTCGGCCTGCAGAACCAGTCGTCCGAACTCCGAGGCGATCAACAAGATGACCCCGACTCCGGCGAATGCCAACAGTATGGTGAAGACCTGGCCCGCGGATGACAGCGGAAAAGCCTCTCTGAAACCCACGGTGGTCACCGTGATGGCGGTCATGTAGAGCGAGTTCACCAGGCCCTCGTCCTCGATGATCATGTAACCCACGGTCCCGGCGGCGAGCACGCCCATCCCGGCGAGCACCGATCGTCGAAACGCCTGAATCCTGGTCAACGGCATCCCTCATCCTAACGTGTCCACCACGCCCTAGACCACTTCTGCTACCATCCCGGCCGGAGGAGTCATGGTCGAAGCAGAGGGTCGGAACTACCGGTTTGACGGTGTCGAGGCGATCACACCCGACGTGCTCGAGACCTTTCCCTACGAGTACGTCGGCCGGGACGCGCTGGTGGAGATCTTCACCGATGAGTTCAGCGCGGTGTGCCCGTTCTCAGGACTGCCGGATTTTGCCACCTTGACGGTGCGCTATCTGCCGTCTTCTTCCTGCATCGAACTCAAGTCTCTGAAGTACTACCTGACGAGCTACCGCAACGTGGGGATCTATCAGGAGCACGCGGTCAACCGGATCCTGGATGATCTGGTGGCGTGCTGCGCTCCGCAGTGGATGGAGGTGGTGCTCGACTACCGGCTGCGCGGTGGGATTCACACCGTGGTCACGGTGTCTCACGGTGAAGTGAATAGTAAATAGAGAATAGTAAATAGAGAATAGTAAATAGATGAGATGTCCAGAGCGGGGTTCACATTGGATCTCTGAGCACGTCGACCCCTCTATTCACTATTCACTATCTGCTTTTCCCAATCACTCTTTCATATCTGCCCGCGGTGATCGTGTAGACGGCGGTGGCCACGATGATGATGGCGCCTCCGAACGCGGCCCAGAGGGTGGGCTTCTCGCCGTGGAACATGAGCGCCCATAGCGGATTCAATACCGGTTCCAACAACAACAGGAGCGAGACCTCCAGAGCCGAGACCCTGCGCACCCCACGGGTGAGGAAGACGTAGGCGACGCCGATTTGGAAGACTCCGAGAAAGACCACCAACCACCAGTCGGTGGGGCTGGAGCTGACCACCGGAATGGCGAACGGGAGCGCCACTCCGAAGGCCAGCGCGTTGCCCCAGGCCACGGCTGCCGCCGACTCGTCGCGCTCGGAGCCCGAGCTTCGGCCGAGCCAGCGCAGACCCATGATGGTCAGCGCCCAGCTCAACCCTGCGCAGCCGGCGAGCACGTTCCCCAGGACTGGCCGGGTCGCGGTGGCTGACGCCGGTTGGTCGCCCGCGAAAAAGAAGAGCATCCCCACAGAGAGGGTCGCCGCAAACACCAGATCCCGCCGACGGACCTTCTCACCGAGAAAAAGCGGCCCGAGCAGCATGATGTAGAGCGGCGCTGTGCTCTGGAGGAAGATGGTGTTGGCGGCGGTGGTGAGTTTGTTGCCGAGGACGTAGAGAATCATGGTTGCCGCATATGTCGTGGCCACCGGGAGCAGTCGCAGCGACCACGCACGTCGGGTTGCAGGCAGCATGATGAAGATTGCAACTGCGGCGATTCCGGAACGAAAGGCCGCCACCTGCCATCCGGTCAATGCGCAGGCCTTGACCGCCGCGCCGCCGGTGGAAAAGAGCAAGGCGGCCATAAGGACCAGGATGCGGTCCGACGATCGGGCGGTGGAGTCGTTGTTCGTCATTGTCTCTTCACGAATGCGGCCCGTGCGGTGGGCGCTCCGCATCATACGGTAGAACCGGGTCTCCTGGAGTTCCATCCGGCCCTGTGCTAGGATTCGCGCGATGCACGGGGTGTGTCCACACGTGAAAAACACCTTCCCAAGCGGGAAGGTTTTTTTTTGAGCCGCGCCGGCTGGGGGCAGTATGACGATCGATGAGGTTTCGCGAAGCGGTCTGGTGCAGATCATGGACGAACAGCAAATGGAGCGCACCATCGCCAGGATGGCGGCCCAGATCATCGAACGGGATGGCGGCGACATCATGCTGGTGGGGATCCACACCCGTGGCATACCGCTGGCCGATCGGCTGGCGGCGCAGATCTGCGCGACCACGGGGACCGAAGTCACCGTCGGCAGGCTGGACATCACCCTTTATCGCGACGATGTAGGTCCGTGGCGGCCGGCCCACAAGCAGCCGTTGCTCAAGGACACCGTGCTGCCGAAGTCCATCGACAATCGCATCGTGTATCTCGTGGACGACGTGCTGTACACGGGCCGAACGATTCGGGCCGCCCTGGGAACCATGATCGACTACGGACGCACCCGTGCGGTGCGGTTGGCGGTGTTGGTGGATCGGGGCCATCGCGAGCTCCCCATCGCGGCCGATGTGGTGGGTAAATCGGTGGCGACTTCCAGATCAGAGGATGTCCAGGTCCACCTTCGCGAGGTGGATGGGGACGACGGTGTCTGGATCGGGGTCGGAGAGGAGGCTGAAAATGTCGGTTGAATCGGCCGAGAGGCTGACCCGCAAGGACGTGGTCGGCATCGCGCAGCTCGAGCCGGGCGAGATCCAGTTGATTCTCGACACGGCCGGCGAACTCCTGGAGGTGGCCAGAAGGCCGATCAAGAAGGTGCCGGCCCTGCGCGGTGCCACCGTCGTCAACCTCTTCATGGAGGCCTCGACCCGAACCCGATTCTCGTTCGAGGTCGCCGAGAAAAGGCTGTCCGCCGACACCCTCAACTTTTCCGCCTCGTCCTCCTCGGTGTCCAAGGGCGAGACGTTGGTGGATACCGCCCGAAACTTGATGGCTATGGCGCCCGATTACATCGTGATCCGCCACCCCAACGTGGGGGCTCCCCATCGACTGGCGGAGGTGGTTCCGGCGTCGATCATCAATGCCGGCGACGGCATCAACGAACATCCCACTCAGGCCTTGCTGGATGCGTTCACCATGCGCCAGCATTTCGGGCGGTTGGAGGGGCTCAAGGTTGTCATCGCCGGGGACATCCGGCACTCCAGGGTGGCGAGATCCAACGCGTTCCTGCTCAACAAGATGGGTGCCGAAGTCCGGTTCGCTGCGCCGGCGTCGCTGCTCCCTGCCGAGGTGGAGGAGTTGGGCGTCGAAACTCATCTCCGGTTGGAGCCGGCGCTGGACGGCGCCGACGTGGTGATGATGCTCAGAATTCAGCTGGAACGACAGGGGGCGGTCAACTTCCCGTCGCTTCGAGAGTATTTCGACTTCTTCGCGCTCACCGAGGAACGGCTGGCGCTGGCGGCGCCGCACGCCGTGGTGATGCACCCGGGGCCCATGAACCGGGGAGTGGAAATCGAATCTCTGGTGGCGGACGGGGAACGTTCGCTGATCCTGGATCAGGTGACAAACGGGGTGGCGGTCCGGATGGCCATCCTCTATCTCCTTGCGGGAGGACGCGGTGACTCGACTGCTGATTCGTAAAGGGCGGGTGGTCGATCCCTCAGAGGGAATCGACCAGGTCATGGACGTGCTGCTCACCGACGGGCGGGTGGAGGACCTCGGCGAGGGGCTCGAACTTCCGGCCGATACCCCTGCCCTGGACGCCGACGGTCACGTCGTGGCGCCCGGGTTCATTGACCTCTCCGCCCACCTCCGTGAGCCTGGGTATGAACACAAGGAGACGATCGCCACCGGATGCCGCGCTGCGGTAGCTGGTGGATTTACCGCGGTGTGTTCGGCGGCGGATACCAAACCGGTCAACGACGGTCCGTCGGTCACCCGCTTCATCCGCGAGCGGGCCGCGGATGTGGACCTGGCCCGAGTCTATCCCGTGGGCGCCGTGTCACGAAACCTGGAGGGTGAGGAACTCGCCGAGATCGGCGAGATGGCCCGCGAGGGAGTCGTGGCGGTGGGCGACGCCGGACGGCCGATTACGAACTCCCTGCTGATGCGGAGGGCGCTGGAGTATGCCCGCAGCTTCGACATTCCGGTGGCGGTCCACGCCGAAGATCCAGGTCTCACCGACCGTGGGTTGATGCACGAAGGTGCGGTATCCACCAGGATCGGATTGCGCGGTATGCCCGCGGCTGCCGAAGCGGTAGTGATTGCCCGTGATCTCGCACTGGCGAAGGCCACCAACGGCCGGTTGCACATCCGACACATCTCCACGTCGGCCGGGTTGACGCTGATTCGTGCCGCAAGGGCAGACGGAGTGAGCGTGACCTGCGATGTGGCGCCGCAGAATTTCTGCCTCATCGACGAGGATGTGGCGGCTGCAACCTACGATCCAAACTGGAAGACCAACCCTCCGCTGCGCTCTGCGGAAGACGTCAAGGCCATCCAACAGGCGTTGAGCGACGGCACGGTGGACGCCATCGTTTCCGACCACCAACCCCACCACCCGGACGACAAGGAACTCGACTTCTCGGAGGCCCCCTTCGGCATCGTCGGGCTGGAGACCGCAGTGAGTCTGGCCATCGACCGGCTGCTCCACGGCAAGGCCCTGGAAGTTGGTCAGTTGGTGCAGCTCCTGTCCACCGGTCCCGCCGAGGCATTCTGTTTGCCGGGGGGCTCGCTGCGGAAGGGAGCGCCCGGCGACGTGACGATCCTCGATTTGGAGCGTCGGATCACGGTGGACCCCACTCGTTTCCAGTCGAAATCCAGCAACACTCCCTTTGGCGGTTGGGAGCTGCGGGGCGCACCTGTTGCGACCATCGTCGGTGGTCGCATCGTCTGGCAGGTCGAAGGCGAAGGTTGATCGCCTGCACCCTGGTGGCTGCGCAATTTACCTCGCGGACTCGGTGAATTGCGTTAAGGACATTTTTTGAACTCGAAAAGCGGGGTGGTGGGACGGGCGGGCGCTTATCGAGCATAATGAAGCTGCCAGCCAAGACACCGACTGCGTTGTGCTATCCTTCAGCCTCGCGCGTCCCAAAGCGCAACCCCCGAGGTGTGACGAGGCCTACCATGAGTGAATCCGACCAATTGAACGAATTCGAAGAAGCTCTGCGTGACAGCCTGGCGGCGGATACCGCCAAAGTGGGCGACATCGTCCGCGGAACCATCGCCGCCATTCACGGCGATGCGGCACTGGTGGACATCAGCGGCAAGTCCGAGGCGGTGCTGCCCCGCGACGAATTGGACGACCTCGGCACCGGTGATCCGGTGGAAGTTGTCGTGGTTTCGGTGGGTGAAGAGGTGATGGTGTCGCGTCGTCTCGCCATCGAGGCCCAGCTCAAAGAGAAGCTGGCAGCGGCTGTGAGTTCCGGTGAACCCGTGGAGGGCAAGGTCGTGGGCCGGCGCAAGGGCGGCTTTGACGTCACGGTTGCCGGTGTCCGCGGATTCTGTCCGGTGTCGCAGATCTCGGACCATCGGGTGGAGGATCTGGACCGCTACCTCGGCGAAACCTATATCTTCAAGGTTCTCGAATACGATCCCGACGACCGCAAGCTCGTGGTGTCGCGTGGCGCCCACCTGAAGCAAGAGCAGGAGACGGCGGCCGAAGAGGCATGGTCGCGGCTCGTCGTGGGCGAAGAGGCGCAGGGTCGTGTCCGGTCGTTGACCGACTTCGGGGCCTTCGTGAATCTCGGCGGGGTGGACGGTCTTGTGCATGTGACCGAGATTTCCCACGCCCGCGTCAACCGTCCATCGGACGTGTTGACCGTGGGTGATGAAATCACGGTGAAGATCCTCGAGTTGGACCGGGAAAAGAACCGGATCTCGCTCAGTCTCAAGCAGCTTCAACCCAACCCTTGGGACGGCGTGGAGGAACGTTTCCCGGCCCGCGGCGCATTTTCCGGCCGCGTCGTGCGGCGTGCCGACTTCGGCGCCTTCGTGGAGCTCGAACCCGGGCTGGACGGTTTGCTGCACGTCAGCCAACTGCCGCCGGGGGTGGAACTCAGCGCGCCCGAACTCGAGGTCGGCCAGACGGTGACCGGGTGGGTGCGCGAGGTGGACACCGCAAACAACCGGATCGGTCTCACCATGCGGCGACTGCCGGACCGCGATCCTTGGCAACGAGTGGAGATGCGCTACCAGGAAGGTCAGTCGGTGGAGGGCACCATCGAGAACGTGGCCGACTTCGGGGTCTTCGTTGAGCTCGAACCAGGGCTGAGCGCGCTCATCCCCATGTCCGAGCTTGGCATAGGCCGCGACGAGGATCCCACCGCGATCTTCAAACCAGGCCAGCCGGTCAACACCAAGGTTCTGTCCATCGACGGTGGACGCCAGAGGATGAGCCTGTCGGTGAAAGCATTCAAGCGGGATCAGGAGCGCGCCGAGTACGCCGGCCACATGGACACGGGATCGGACGAGCCCTCCGTGACCGGCTTTGGTGCAGCCTTGATGAGCGCCCTGGACAAGAAGAAAAAGTAACAGTCAGAAGTCCTGACGTTTCCGGAACTCAACTCGATTCCCGACCATCAGTCAACGAAAATGTAGCTGCACCACTGTGCGTAAACGACTTGTTTCGCTCTATTTTCGGTTTGTTTGCTGATGGCCGGGAATCGAGAAGGGAGGGAGGTTGGGGGATGGAGGCGACGCCCGGATTCGAACCGGGGGTAAGGGCTTTGCAGGCCCCTGCCTTACCACTTGGCCACGTCGCCTCAGCAAGGAGGGCGATTCTAGTCCACGGGCATCGGGCGGTCAAGAAACCAGGGCCAACGGGCGGTTGGACGAAGGCAGTCGGAGAATTAGAATGGACCTGGTATCGGCGAAAAGGCCCGGATTGTGGTGCGGTCGTCTCGACTGCAGTACAAATTGGAATTCTCAATTCTCAGTTTTGAATTTTGAATTCTTTAAACCCACTCGGGAATGGGAGGGAGGGCGGGAACTCAAAATTGAGAACTGAAACCTGAGAATTCAGACCTCACCGGCCCGCAGGCGGGACGCCTGCTCCACAATGGCACTCCCGGTGGGTGCGAGCGGGGAACTCGGAACCCGGAACATCCGGGAGGGTGAGCGGGGGATCTCATACCCCATACCTGTAAGGGAGGGTGGGGGGTGGAGCGGGAGACGGGATTTGAACCCGCGACGTCGACCTTGGCAAGGTCGCACTCTACCGCTGAGTTACTCCCGCTCAGCAGGACGGTTAATCTAGCAACCCACGGCGCCGGCTGTCAACTGGTGCTTCGATTAGGGGGTATGACAGCGGAAGAGACCGGGAGCGCAGCGGAAAGCGAATAGTGAAGAGTGAATAGCCGATCGACTACCCGGACCCGCATCTCGGACTCCAGATGGAAACCATTCACTATTCACTATTTATTATTCACTTGTTCCTGAAATCCTCGGTCGTGAAGGGCGCGAACCCTACATCGAAATCTCGGGGCCAGCGCCTTCCTCCTCGCGCGCCCGCGACGCGTCCCAGATGACATACAGGGCAAGGCCGCAGAACAAGATCAGGCCGAGCCAGTTGCCGAAGCTGCCAAAATTCGAGAAAGACCACACCGTGGCCCCCCGTACATCGGCGATCCAGCTGATGATGCCGTCGGCGACTCCGGCCAGCGCCCCACCGGCGATCAGGCCCGAAGCGATGAGGGTCCCCCGGTTGTTGCGCGCCCGGCGGGCTTCCTCGGACGGCGCCGATCGGCGGACGTACTCGGCCACAAGGGCACCAAACAGAATCGGCGTGTTGAGTTCGATGGGTAGATACATGCCGAGGGCGAATGCCAATGCCGAGACGCCGAGCATCTCCACGATCAAGGCGATGACGGCGCCCACGCCGTAGAGCAGCCAGGGCGCTTCGGCCGAGGACATGACGCTCTGGATCACCGCTGCCATGGCGTTGGCCTGGGGTGCGGGCATGGGGTTGGGGTGAGCCGCCGAGACCACGTAACCCTTGGTGGAGGCAAAGAGCATGATGGCTCCGGTGACCGTAATGGACGCCACCGCGGCCGCCAGGATGTTGGACCACTGAATCTTCCGCGGCGTGGCGCCGAGCCAGTAACTGACCTTGAATTCGGTGACCAGGGAGCCGGTCATGGACAGGGCCGTGCACACCACGCCGCCGATGAGGAGGGTGGCGAGCATTCCCTCGGGGCCCGACAGACCGAGCTTGGCCAACACCACTGCCGACACGATCAGGGTGGTCAGGGTCATACCCGAGATGGGGGTGACCGAGATCATGGCCACGGCCCATGCCGACACCGCGGCGAACAAAAAAGACACGGTGAGGGTGAGGATCAGGGCGTAGGTGGCGAGTTTGGTGGCCTCGGGATTGGTGGCCAGCACGGAAAATCGGAAATAGAGCCAGATGGCAGCCGCGATCGCCGCCGTCATCAACGCGACCAGGCCCATGGGGATGTCGGAGTCGGTGCGGTGGTCCTCGGTTTTGAGTCCTCCGGACACCATCTTCCGGATTTCGGTGAAGGCCTTGCCCAGCGCCTGGACCATCACCGGCGACATCTTGACGATGGAAATGATCCCGGCCATGAAAATGCCGCCGATGCCGATGAAGCGGACGTACTCGAAGAACAGGTCTTCCGCGCCCATCTCGGCGATGGGTGCGGTGCCGCCGCCGATCACTCCCGGGACGTTTGCGCCGACCCAGCCCACCAGTGGGATGAGCACGAAGTAGGCGAGAAAGGACCCGGCGCAGATGATGGACGCGTAACGGACGCCGATGATGTAGCCCAAGCCGAGCACTGCGGCGGAGGTATTGAGCGCGAACACCGCCTTCACCTTGTGGGTGAGGGTGTCGAGTACAGGCACCAGGGAGGTTGTGAACACGTCGCGCCAGGCGCCGAAGGTGAGCGCCACGAAGTCAAAGGCGAAGCCGACCCCCATGGCCGACACGAGGACCTTGGCCTGCTGCCCGCCGCGCTCGCCGGTCATTAGGATTTCGGTGATGGCGGTGCCCTCAGGAAACGGCAATTGACCGTGCATCTCGGCTACGAAGTACCGCCGGAAAGGGATCATGAAGACCACCCCGAGACAGGCGCCGAGAAAGGGCACGATAAAGATCTGGAAGAACGAGGTGCGGTCCTGGAGTCCGAGAACGAAAATGGCGGGCATGGTGAAGACCGAGCCGCCCACCAGGATGCCGGAGGTCGCGCCGATGGAGAGGATGTTGACGTTTTCGAGCAGCGTGGATTTGCGGGCCAGCAGCGCGGAGAAGCCGATTGCCAGGATCGAAATGGGGATCGCCGATTCGATGCCCTGACCAAGCTTGAGAGCGATGTAGGCCGCGGCGGCAGAGAACAGGACCGCCATGGCCAGACCGAAGAGCACCGACCGGATGGTGATCTCCAGCACCCCGCGCTCCTCCGGAATCACCGGGGTGTAGGTCTCGCCGGTTTTCAGCTCGCGATAGGCGTTCTCGGGGAGGGATTTGCGATCGTCGGTCATGGGCTCTCCTCGTCCAAAGTGCTCGACATTCTACACGTACGGAAGGAGAGAATCCTGTTCGACGACTGAGGAGAATGAGAAATGGGGAATGTGGAATTTTAAAATTCGAAATTCCCGCCCACCCGGAGCCAGGGGGGCGCGATGGGCGGGCGTGCCGTTGATGAGAGTTGCACGTTAAACGTTGAACGTTGCCACCCGCCCTCCCGGTGGCGGGGAGGGCGCGTTGACCGGGCGTGCCGTCTTTAACATTGTTGGGATTCAAGGGTTTTTGGGATCTGCCCGGTTGAGGTCCCAACAATGTTAAAGGGGGCTCCCTCGAGGAGCGCGTGGGGAGAAAGATGCGTCTCTCGGAGGTGCCTGGCACCGACTCATGGGCGTCAGAGGTGTAAGACACCTTCAATCACAGATCCATCTGCGATGGTGGTGGGCGAATCGGCCACGATGCCGACGTGGCCCCGGAGCACCACGTCGCGCCCAAATGTCACGTCGCCCTCCACTTCGAGGCTGTGGCAGTGGACCAGCGACGGTGGGCCTGACGGGAAACGAGCCTCGAATTCGTCGATGAACTTGAAGAACGACCCATCGAGTGCCACCACCGGCGGTTCGGTACGTTTCTCGTCGAGCACCACCAGACTGTCGTCGGTGAGGACGAAGGCGTCGGACCGGACACCGAGCAGGTCGTCGGTGTTCTTGACCGGCGAGAACCGCCGTCGGGGAACACGGATGGCGGCAGCCCGGTCAAAGAGTGACAGGGCGGTGCCCATGGCGGTTTCCAGTTGGATGACGGGCGGGGAGGATGGGTCCCTTGGGTCGAGGGTCTTGTGATTGACGATGGTGGCCAGCGGAATGACGCCATCGTGGACGTCGATCAGATTGCGCACCGACGGCAGGTGAATCCAGAGGTTGTTGGTGTTGAAATAGCGATACAGCTCGATGTCCTGGAATTGATCTTCCTCATCCGGCGGGCACTGGGCCGACTCACGCAACGCCAGACGGCCGTCGGCAAGACGGCAGAGATGGCCGCCCTTGCGGTCGGCGGCGGTACGGTCGGCTGCCTCCAGCATGAACGGCAGTTCGTTGGCGGCCATGTGGCCCAGAATCGTCGGATCGAGCACGGCTCCCAAATTGTCCGCGTTGGAGGCGAAGGCGAACTCATAGCCCCGTTCCAACAAGCGGTCGAGCATCCCCGAGGTGTCAAGGGCGGTGTAGAGGTCGCCATGTCCGGGAGGGCACCACTCCAACTCCGGGTGGGAAGGCGAGCGCGCTGGCTGGCCGTCTTTGGCCAGAATTTTGGGAACGCGGTGCTGCAGAAAACCGAGGGGGAGATCATCGACTGCGAGGTCGGGGAATCGCCCGAGCGTGCGTTCCGAATCAAACGCGGTGCGGAAGCTGTTCATGAAGAGCACTGGTATACGGGACCCGGTGGCGCTGCGGAAGGACGTGATTTGGCGCGCGATGAGGTCGAGGAAGCTGAATCCGTCTCGGACCTCCAGCAGTGATTTGGCGCGGTCCAGCCCCATGCCGGTGCCCAGACCGCCGTTGAGCTTGATCACTACCACACGATCGAGAGCCGCGACCCCGGCGTCTGTTGTGTCGGTGATCGACTCCGCGTCGGGCAATTCGCTGACAGGCCCGATCACATCAGTCCCGAGGGTTCCGGTTCCGCCGCGAAACAGCTCTCCGAGATGGTGGCAGAAGGTCCTGATCGCGGCATCCGGCAGCCCCTGAGACCGCATTTGTTCGATGTGATTCTGGACCCGTCTGTCGGTCGGATCGAAATTCATCTGCACCTCCAGGGCACGATTTGCAATAATACAAGGGTGGGTGTTCGGTCGATGATCATCTTGGCCGCCATTTTAGTGGTGGTGTGGTCCGTTGGTGCGGACGCTGCTGCGCCGTCCGCGTTGGCGTCGGCGGCGGAATCGGTGGACCTCAGGGAAATTGTCCGTGAGATCAGCACCGAGCACGGAGTCGACCCGCGATTGGTGGACGCCGTGGTGCGTGTGGAGTCTGCCTACAATCCTCGCGCCGTGAGCCACAAGGGAGCCCAGGGTCTGATGCAACTGATGCCGGCCACGGCCGATCGCCTGGATGTGAACAACCCCTTTGATCCGGAGCAGAACGTGCGCGGCGGTGTCCGCGAACTCGACCGTCTGATCGATCGTTATTCCGGCAATCTCCAGCTCGCCCTCGCTGCCTACAACGCCGGTGAGGGGGCGGTGGAGAAATACCGCGGAATTCCGCCATACCGCGAGACCCGGGATTATGTGGCGAGGATCATGTCGTTATACACCGGGAAGCCCTTTCGGGTCTCCGGTGGACGATTGATCTCGCCGGTGAAGATGGTGCGGAACGACGACGGTCAGACCGTGATCACGAACACGTCCAGCACCGGGGGCCGCGCGCTGGCCATTTCCCGATCCACGGGTGCAGAGGGTACACTTCGCGGGGGCTTTGGGTCCCGCTGAAAACAAACAGAAAAATTGGCGGATGACCGGTCGGACTCTTCACCGGTCATCCTCTGGGTCCGGGGTGTAGATGGAATTTCATCCGGTGCAACGATGTGAACCAGCCAGAGTCGGCCGCATGTTGGGGGCGATTGGCCTCGTTGGTCTTCTGACCGGCTGCTCGGCGGTGGTGTCCTCCACCACCGGGAGCATGGCCAACAGCGTCGCCGACGCATTGGTCAATCAGAACGACCCCGAGACCGTGCGTCAGGCCGCGCCCGCTTATCTGGTGCTCATCGATGGCCTGATCGCCGACAACCCGGACAACTCCGACGTGCTGCTCGCCGGCGCAGAGCTGTACTCGACCTACGCGGCGGCCTTCGTAGACGATCCAGAGCGCGCCAAGCGGCTTTCGGTCAAGGGGCGTGGCTACGGTTGGAGCGGTCTGTGCAAACAGTCCAAGTCCATGTGTGGAACCTGGACTGAGCCCTACGAGACATTCGAAGAAGCGGTGGCGGGCCTCGGAGAAAAAGACGTGGAAGCGACCTTCGTTGCCGCTTCGGCGTGGACCACTTGGATTCGCGCCAACCGCGACGACTGGTCGGCGGTAGCCGACAAAGCCCGGGTCGACGCCATGATCCGCCGGGTCGTGGAGCTCGATCCCGGATTCCGTCACGGATCGGCCTACATGTACCTCGGCGCGCTGGAGTCCTTGCTCCCCGCCGCACTCGGTGGCCGTCCCGAGGTCGGACGCCAGCACTTCGAGACCGCGATCGAACTCTCCGGTGGGCGGAATCTGATGGCCAAGGTCTTGCTTGCCAGCGAGTACGCGCGACTGACATTTGATCGCCAACTCCACGACCGGCTCTGCCGCGAGGTCATCGAGGCGGATCCGGTGGAGCCGGGGCTGACCCTGTCCAACACTCTGGCCCAGGATGAGGCCCGCGACCTGTTGGCCGATTCCCTTGATTATTTTGGAGAGTAGAGCATGAGGATATTTCGTCCGATACTTGTGGCCGTCATCGCGTGCGTGAGCGCGAATATGGTCGCCGCGCAGCAGGTCCAGCTCAAAATGGCGACCCTCGCTCCCGAGGGATCGACCTGGATGAAGGCCGCCCATGCGGCGTCGGACGAGGTCGCCGAGCGGACCTCTGGCCGGGTGACGTTCCGTTTCTACCCCGGCGGGACCATGGGCACCGACCAGGCCGTGTTGCGCAAGATGCGAATCGGTCAGCTCCACGGCGGGGCGATTCTCGCGGGCAGTCTTTCGAGCGTGGACCCCAACTTCGAGGTTTACAACTTGCCGCTCCTGTTCCACAACTACGGGGAGGTGGACGCGGTCCGCAAGCTCTTCGACCAACAGCTGTTCGACAGGATCGAAGCCAAGGGATTCGTGGTCTTCGGTTTCGTGGAAACAGGATTTGTCTACCTGATGTCTGCGAAGCCGAACCGGACCTTTGACGACCTGGCGGGGCGCAAGATCTGGATGCCCGAGGGCGACAGCATCTCCAAGGCCATAGCAGACGCCTCGGGGCTTTCGCCGGTGCCACTCTCGGTGGCCGACGTGATGACCGGTCTGCAGACCGGCCTGGTGGACACCGTCGGCGCTCCGCCGGTGGCAGCCGTGGCGCTTCAGTGGTTCACCCGGGCGAAGTACATCACCGATCTTCCGGTCACCTACGTCTATGGTGCGATGGTGGCGAGCGAGAAGGCTTTCAACAAGATCTCGCCCGAGGATCAGGCGGTCGTGCGCGAGGTCATGGGGCGCGCCATGGACACTCTCGACGCTCAGGCCCGGTCCGATACCGCCCAAGCTCTGGTCGCCCTGGAGAAACAGGGAGTCCAGATGGTTGAGCCGACTCCGGAGACCCGGGAGCGCTGGTACGAGATGGCGTCCGAGGCGACCGCGTCACTCATCGGGAGCCAATCGTACGATCCAGCGTTGATCAGCGGCATCAACAGTGTTCTCGAGACCTATCGGACCGAACATGGAGAGGACCGGCCAAGCCAGTGAGCCAGGAGGCTTCGGACGTCGCGACGGGCCATCGTGTTCTCCGAATCGTGGAGTTGGTGGAGGACGGCCTGTTGGTCCTGCTTCTGGCCGGAATGGTGGTGTTGGCGGCGGCCCAGATCATCGCTCGCAACGTGGTGGGCAGCGGCATGCTTTGGGCCGACCCGGCGCTCAGGGTCATGGTGCTTTGGGTCGGACTGATCGGGGCCATGGTCGCCACGCGATATGACAAACAGATCTCCGTTGACGCGGTTTCGAGATTTCTTCCCGATCGGTTGAAGGCGATTGTCCGGGTTGTGACCGATCTGTTCACGGCTGGCGTGTCCATGGCCGTCGCGTGGAATGCCTGGCGGCTGCTGCAGGATGACCGGGTTGCGGGCACGACGCTGTTCGCGTCGGTACCGCTCTGGGTGTGTGAGCTGATCCTGCCCATCGCCTTTCTGGTGATCTCGGTTCGTTACTTCGTGTATGCCGCTCGCCACCTGCAACAGGCATGGCGTGGGGGAGCCGGCGAGTGATCCTCACCGGGTTGGCCCTGATTCTGCTGGCGGTGTTCGGCGCGCCACTGTTCGCGGTGATCGCCGCCAGCGCGCTGATCGGATTCAGCCGCAGCGGTGTGGACCCCATGATCGTTCCAATGGAGATGTACCGCATCGCCGAGACCCCGGTCCTGCTGGCCATCCCGCTCTTCACCTTCGCCGGCTATCTGGTGGGGGAGAGTGGGGCGCCGCAGCGCCTGGTGCGGGTCACCAACGCCCTGTTCGGCTGGCTTCCCGGCGGTCTTGCGGCGGTCGCGTTGGTGGCCTGCGCGCTGTTCACCGCGTTTACCGGCGCATCCGGTGTCACCATCGTGGCCCTTGGGGCGTTGCTCTATCCGGCACTCCGCGACGCCGGATACAGCGAGAATTTCAACCTCGGCCTGATCACTACCTCGGGCAGCCTGGGCCTGCTCTTCGCGCCGTCCCTGCCCTTGATTCTCTACGGCATCGTCGCGGAGGAACCCATCGACAAGCTGTTCATTGCCGGCGTCATGCCGGGCCTGCTGATGCTCCTGTTGCTTGGGATGTGGAGCTTTCGCGCTGGCCGGGAAGCGCGCACGACGGCCCAGCAGCCCACCTCCTTCAGAATCGGAGAAGCGGCTGCGGCGATCCGCGAAGCCATATGGGAGGTTCCTCTTCCGATCATTGTACTGGGCGGGGTTTACAGCGGCATCTTCGCGGTGTCGGAAGCAGCGGCGGTGACCGCGGTGTACGTCTTCATCGTCGAAGTCCTGGTTTATCGTGAGATCTCGTGGCAGCGACTTCCCGGAATCATGCGCGAGTCCATGGTGATGGTGGGTGGAATCCTGATCATTTTGGGTGCGTCCTTGGCGTCCACCAACTACATGATCGATGCGGAGGTGCCCACAAGACTCTTCGAGATGGTCACGACCCACGTGTCGAGCAAGCTGACCTTTCTGATCCTCCTCAATCTCTTCCTCCTGGTGCTCGGCACCATGCTCGATATCTTCTCGGCGCTGGTCATCGTCGTGCCGCTGATTCTGCCGCTCGCCGTCGGCTTCGGCGTGGACCCCATCCACCTCGGGATCATCTTCCTGGCCAACATGCAGATCGGCTATTGCACGCCGCCGGTTGGGATGAACCTGTTCATTGCGAGCTACCGATTCGACAAACCGGTGGTTCAGCTTTATCGCGCCGCCCTGCCATTCCTGGCCATCCTGCTGATCTGCGTTTTGGCCATCACCTACCTGCCGTGGCTGTCGCTCGCGTTCGTACGGTGAGTCGCCTCGTCGCGGCCGGTTTCGTGGTCCTGGGACTGGTTGTGTCGTCGGGTTGCGCCACTTCGAAGCGGCCGGTCTCGCCACCGCCGGTGGACGGGCCGCTGATTCGAATCCCAGACCACCAATGGCCGACCGTGGTGGACGACCTGGACGCCGCGAGTTTTGTCGAGGCCTGCCGGCACGGGCTGGACTATTTCCAGAGTCTCCCCGATGACAGGATCTTCGCATTCGGCTCCGAGGTCCGGACCGCAGCCGAGCTCGCCAGCGGTCTGCGACGGGCTGCCGAGATCGTGGAGTCAACCGGGGACGGGCCCGATCGCGTCAATGCGCTGCGGGCTGATTTCGAGCTCTTTCGATCGGTGGGTCGGGACGGTGAGGGCGAGGTGCTGGTCACTGGCTATTTCGAGCCGATGATTCCGGCGAAGAGAGTTGCCGAGCCGCCGTTTGTTTATCCGGTCTACGGTGTACCCGACGATCTGCTGTGGGTGGATCTCCAGGCCTTTGGGGTCGAGGACGACCGAGGAAAGCTCGTGGGGAGGGTTGAAGGACAGGAACTGGTGCCGTACCTCGACCGCCGGGCCATCGACTTCGGGGAGGGTCTGGTTGGGCCGGCCGAGGTCCTCGGGTACCTGGACGATCCCGTCAACGTCTTCTTTCTCCAGGTCCAGGGATCGGGAACGCTGATATTCCCTGACGGAGAACGGGTCCGGGCGGGATATGCCACGGGCAACGGCCACCCCTACCGTTCCATTGGCAGACTGCTGTTGGACGAAGGCGCCATGACGGTGGACGAGATGTCCATGCAGTCCATCCACGCCTACCTCGACGAACACCCCGAAGAGCTGGAACGCATCCTTTCCCACAACCCGAGCTATGTGTTCTTCCAACCATTGCCGCCAACCGGCGGGCCGCTCGGCTGTTTCGGCGTTCCGGTGACCGCCGGCCGGTCCATCGCGGTGGATCGTCGGCTGTTTCCCGCACCCACCGTCGCCCTCCTTCGAGGGCGGATCCCGAGCTCCGACGGCACCGACCCCATACTCGAACGCCTGGTGGTGGTTGAGGACACCGGCGGCGCCATCACCGGTCCGGGCCGGGTCGACCTGTTCTTTGGCGCCGGGGACGAAGCCGGGGAACTGGCCGGGCGCACCAAACACCTCGGCGAGCTCTATATCTTCCTGCCGAAGCGAGGGGCGCGGTAGGGATTCTACGCATTCCGGTCTTGCGCAATTCACTGCGTTATGCGATATGGCGTCGTCTTTACTCAATTCGCGGAGCGAATTGAGCAATCCTTGTAGATGAAATCCGTGGATCGCTCAAGCGTGAAAGTACTTCACGTACTGCTTCAACCTGAACTTGCCGTCGTCCTCCAGGTTCACGAAGCGGGCCCCGACTCCCTGCATTCCCTCTCGGAATGGATCGGTGCGTCGGACCACCTCGGCACGGCCCTCAACGGGACGTGGCTCCGAGGGGAGGCGGAAGGCGAAATCAAAGGTGGTCCCCGGTTGGAGCAAATCGTCGCCCCGCAGCAGCAGTCCCGTGCGTGACACGTTGACGGTGTGAAACAGGGAACGCTTCTGTTCGTCGTGTCCGTTGACATCGGCGAATACCATGGTCTTCAACCGGGCACGTGGTGCGACGTTGAGCAAATCACCCACGGCTTGCCAGAGCCGTGACTCGGTCCAGTGCAGGCCGACGGCCCGATTGGCACCGAGGGACAGCAGGGTTTGGGCGGCTTCCAGGAAGCCGGGTCTGGCCACCAACAGCACCCCGGTGTCGTGGCTGGCGGATCCGTCGGCGCGGAGCGCGTAGAGGAGTTGGTGGATGTCCATTTCGGGCAGTGGATAGGCCACGACCAAGAGGTTGAAGGAGGTACCCATGACGAGGTCGAGGACGATCTCAGATGGGCTGACGAGGTGGACGTCGAAGCCAGCCCTTTGAAGCATGGGCGCGAACCTCTCGAAGCCACCAGTGGCGGCTCCGACGAGCAGGACGTGGCGAGGTGTGGCTTTCTGGCTCATCTATTGCGATTCGCGGGACTGGGCCTTCGAATTTCTGATATCGCCCATTGCCCCATGGACAGGTACCACGAGGAGTCGGGGATGATACGTCTCCCATAGCTGAACCTCGGCCGGGCGGTGATGTGTCCGCCGAAAGTCGAAAGTCGAAAGTCGCGGGTCGAAAGTCGAAGATCCCCTCCCGTTCGAGTATCGGGAGACACTCATCGCGTCCTGCCCCGTGCGCATTGTTTCCGGGAGAGCGGGGAATCTTGCATCTTGCATCTTGTATCCGGGTGGGCGGGCGGACGGCCCCCCCTGTGCTAGCATCTCGGCAGAGGCGAAACAGCGGCGTTATCCCAGCCTGCCACGGAAAGGACGTCGATGAGCGAAGCCGAAATTTCTCAGACCGCCGACGGACGGTCCAGGCCGAGGGTGACCGGCGTCGTGACCTCGTTCAATGAGGAGCACAACATCGCGGCCTGCATCGAGTCGCTCATGTGGTGTGACGAGATCATCCTGGTGGATTCGTTTTCAACCGATCGGACGCCGGAAATCGCGTCCTCTTACGCCAAAGTCCATCTGTATCAGCGCACCTACTACGGTGCCGGGGCGCAAAAGAACTGGGCTCTGCAGCGCGTCACCGGGGATTGGGTCTTTCTACTCGATGCGGACGAACGCTGCACACCAGAGCTTCGTGACGAGGTCGAGGATCTCCTGGCCAGCGGACCCGAGTCCAACGCCTACACCATCAACCGGGACGTCTTCTTCCTGGGCAAGCAGATCAAGTACTCGGGGTGGCAGCGTGATCGAGTGGCCAGGTTGTTCAAGCGGGGCACCGCCTACTACGAGAACCGGCGGGTGCATTCTCTGCTCCACGTGACCGGCCCGGCGCCGATATTGAAAAGCCCCATGGAACATCACATGGTGGACCAGAGCTTCGACGAGTACGCGTTCCGCTTGGCGAAGTACGGCTATTGGGGCGCCGCCCAATGCTGGCGGGATGGCGTGCGCTGCAATGCGATGGAGGTGGCCCTCAGACCGACGTGGCGGTTTCTCAGAACGTATTTCATTCAGTTGGGGATATTGGACGGCGGCCGCGGACTGGTGTTCTGCCTTCTTCAGTCGTACAGCACCTATATGAAGTTCGCCACCCTGTGGGGTTGGCAGGTGAACGAGGCCCGAGGGATCGAACCCAATTTGCCAGAATTTGATGACGAGTCGTCGACCTGGGAGGGTTTGCGGCAACTCGACGAAGAGGATGACGAGACTGACGAATCGGATTCGTAAAAACCAGGGGCTTGGCTTGGTCCTCTCCGCGGTGCCCCTGCTACGGTGGTGGGGAGAGATCACGTCATGAAAGAGTTCTTCAGACGCTTCGCTCCCTATTTCAAGGACTACATTCCGCGCTTCATCCAGGCGGGGATCGGCGTGGTTTTTGTGGCCGTTACCACCGGTGCGGTCACGTGGCTCATCGAGGATGTCCTCGACGACATCTTCATCAATCAGGACCGGCGAGCCCTGATGGTTCTTCCACCCACAATCATAGTGCTCTATTTCTTCCAGAGCCTTGGGCGTTACACCCAGACCTACCAGTTGGCGTGGATCGGTCAGGACATCGTCCGCCGAATTCGGGACCGATTACTCGACCACGTACTGTCGTTCGATATCGCCTTCTTCAACTCGTTCCGAGGGGGAGAACTGATCTCGAGAATCACCAACGACGTCAACCGGATTCGGTACGCGGTCTCCAACTCGGTATCGGTGGTCGCCCGGGAAAGCCTGGTGATCGTGGCGTTGATCTGCGTTGCCGTGTGGAAGAGTCCCCGGCTGGCCTTCTGGGGTCTGGTGGTGCTCCCGGCAGCCGCCTACCCGCTCATTCTGTTGGCAAGGCGAATCCGCAAGCTGGCGCACCGGTCTCAGGAAAAGGACGCCGACATCACCGCCCGCCTGACGGAGATCTTCAACAACATGGAGATCATCAAGGCCCACAACTCGGAGAACTTCGAGGCGGATCGCTTCAAGGCCGACAATTTGGAGTTTCGGCGCATCAATATGAAAGGCGTACGGGCTCGCGAACTCGCCAGTCCGATGATGGAGTTTCTAGGCTCCATCGCAGTGGCGTTGGTGATCTGGTTCGGCGGCACCCTGGTCATCGAGGGCCAGATGACACCGGGCCGATTCACCTCGTTCGCGGCTGCACTCTTTCTGCTCTACACACCGATCAAGAGGATTTCAGTGACATATTCGGGTCTTTATGAGGCGGTGGCGGCGTCCGACCGAATCTTCAACATGCTCGAGATGGAGCCGGACATCGTCAGCGGGACGCGAACCCTGGACGGGCCCATCGTGCGTCTCGAGTTCGATCGCGTGGGCCTCGACTACGACCAGACCGAGGCCCTGCGGGACGTGGCGCTGGTGGTCGAGCGGGGAGACACGGTGGCCTTGGTGGGTGACAGCGGCGGGGGCAAAACTTCCTTGGTCAACCTGGTGCTTCGTCTCTATGACGCCTCCATCGGAAGGGTGCTGGTGAACGAAATTGACGTCCGGGAACTCGACCTGAAGGCGCTCCGGGACCGGATCGGAATCGTTACCCAAAGGGTCTATATCTTCAATGACACCGTGGCGGCCAACGTGGCCTACGGTTCCGATTTCGATCCCGATCGGGTGCGCAATGCCCTCGAACAGGCCGGCGCATGGGAGTTTGTTGCCAATCTCTCGGGTGGCACTGAGGCGCTCCTGGACGAGTTTGGGACCAACTTGTCGGGTGGCCAGAGGCAGCGTCTGGCCATCGCGCGAGCGCTTTACAAAAACCCCGACATCTTGATTTTGGACGAGGCGACGAGCGCGCTGGACAACCGGACCGAGGCCGGGATCCAGGACAGCCTGCGCGACATCACCCGCGACAAGATCACCTTCATCATCGCCCACCGTCTGACCACCGTGGATCTCGCCGAACGGATCTTCGTCCTCGCCGGTGGACGTATTGTCGGCGACGGCACCAAGGACGAGCTGATGCGGGATTGTCCGGAGTACCAGCGGCTTGCGACCGCTACCGCTGACCAAGAGCCAGGGGCTAGGGGCTAGGGGCTAGGGACAAGATCTCCCGCCCACCCGGCGAGCCGTGAGCAGAAAGCCGCGGAGGGGGCGCGATTGGCGGGCGTGCCACTTCTGACATTGTTCGGAACGAGCACGTTGGTGTGAATATGGTGATTGGGCCGAACAATGTCAGGGGTGGCAACCTCGGGAAGCTCGTGTTGAGAATCGGCGCGTTCTGGTCTCTACTTACTGCTTAATGCCTCAGGCGCCCCATCCCAGAACAGACTCCTCCCCCTCGCTGACACGAGACCGCCGATGGTGGCGAAGAGAGCCAACGGCAGCTGTTTGTGGAGGTATGGGTCGCCCAGGAATCCCACCAGGTAGACGGTTGCAAGACTGATCGCCACATACCGGTCGTGGGGCTCGGCGTAGGGCCCGGCCGCCAGTGCGATCATCACGAGAAGCAGCGCGGACAAGCCGATGAGCCCGGTCTCGGTGACCGACTGCAGATATTGGTTGTGGAGATGGGGAAACCAGCCCACCAGGGGTTTCAGTTCGGGGTAGCGAGTGTCCAGGATTTCTCGGAACGCATTCATGTTGTCGCCGGCTCCGGTGCCCAGAATCGGCCGCTCCTTCACCATCTCCAGCGCCACGATGAAGCCGGCGATCCTCTTGCCCTGATTGGTGTCGTAGCGCCCGGTCGCGATCGCGGTCCGGACCTCTCCGAACCCATCATCCACACGTTGGCGAAAGGGCTCAACGAGTGCGTAGGACACGGCGAGGACGGCCACTGCGCCCACCAGCACGGACACGGCGATGCGCGGCATTCGAGGCCCGAGGATTACGACCACCATGACAGCCGCGGTGACAATAAAAGCCAGTTGACCGCTGCGGCCGATGTTGATCAGCAGACCGGCGACGAGAAACACCAACAGCGCGACCAAACCGGCGAGCCGGCGCAGGGGTGGGGATCCCTGGAGGAGTCGGCACAGTACGATCGATGCGGCGATCGCGAGCACCATGCTGTAGTCGAGGTGGGACATGGTGGCGGAGGGGTTGCCCGGGAATGCGTCGCGGATGCGTACGAGGCCAGCGAAGATGGCGAAGGAAAGGGCCACTGATGCGGCGGCTCCGATCAGGAATGCGGTCTCGGCAGGGCCGCGGAAGCGTGAGCGAAGCGAGGTGGCCAAAATGGGTATCAGCAGGAGATAGCCGTATTTGCTGATGTACTCCAGGCCTTCGACCGGCTGGCCCGACCAGAGCAATGACAAGAGGTTGAAGGTGATCAGCGCGCAGACGGCCAGGCTCAGCCAGTGTCGCTTCAGAATGTTGAGTTTTTCGGGGAACCGCCCCTCGATGAACCAGAGGATCGTCACCAGTGGTACGGCGATGGACACCCACTTGCGGTAGAGAGGCAGGCTGAAGGCGAGGACCACCACCAGCACATTCAAGTAGAGGTTGACTCGGTCGCGGGTGTCGGTGTGCATCGTTGCCGGCGGATGATAGCAGACGGACCCCCGCCCGCCCTGTGTAGAAGGTGCAGAAGGTGTGGATCCCTCCACCTCGCACCCATTACGAATTGCAGATTGCAGATTGTGTCCCGCCACCCAACCAGAGCGCGGGTACGCTCTGACCGGGCGTGCCACTTCTGACACTTTCGGCAGGCCCACGCCTAGGGGTTTCGAACGGCTAAGGGTCCCGAAAGTGTCAGGGGTGGCAACCGCGGGAAGCGCCATGGGGAGATCGGCGCGTCAAAGTCAGGGGATCGGACCGAACGCGCTGGAGTTGTGGTGCGGCCGTCTCGGCTGCAATCGGTTGCCGGAGGGTGGAGAGCCCACGGCACCGCGGAGGTCGCCACGAAAGGCCCTGGTCCCTTTCCCTGATCGGTGTCGCGGACTCTGACTGCTGCCCCTGCTTTCCTGCCCCCCCGCCCACTCGATTCGGGGCGGGTGGGGGCTACGGCATGGTGTCGATGTACGCCAGGATATCCCCAACCGTGTTCAGCTTCGCGGCCTCCTCGTCCGAGATCTCGGTTTCGAGGGCGTCCTCCAGTTCCACCAGCAGCTCCAGGGCCCGCGCTGAATCGAGACTGAGGTCCGCGACCAGCTCCATCTCGGGTGTGAGGGCCGCTGCTTCGACCTTGCTAACCTTGGCGACAACCGCGAGGGCGGTGTGCTTCTTGTCCATTGCATCCGTCTCCTTGGCGTTTCTTGCGGCCTGGCCCGGAATCGAAAGTCGTCACAGTCGCTCGAGGGTGCCGTCGAGGTACTTTTTACGGAGCTCCCCCCGCTGCATTTTGCCACTCGTGGTGCGGGGGATGCGACCCCTTCGAACGAAGACCAGGTCCGCCACCGGGAGTCCCATTGTACGGCCGATCTGGATTCTGATGTCGCGGCCGATCGCCTCGAGCCGATCGAAATCGGCCTCGGCCACCTCGACCACCACAACCGCCTCCTCGCCCTGGGCACTGCGGGCCACAGAGAAGGCGGCCGATCTCATCAGACCGCCGCCGCCGGTCACCGTGTCTGCCAGCCTTTCGATCTCGTCGGGCATGATGTTGTGCCCGTGGACGATCAAGAGATCCTTGGTCCGGCCAGTAATGTAGAGTTCGCGATCCTGGATGAAGCCGAGGTCGCCGGTGGAGAACCAGCCGTCCGTCAATGTGGCCTTCGTGGCTTCCGGGTCGTTGTAGTAGCCGAGGAACACCCCCGGGCCCTTGATACAGATCTCACCTATGGAACCCTCCGCAAGCCGCGAACCATCGGCTGCACGAATCTCGACTCTGGTGTCGCGGATCGGTTCGCCATTACTGACCACGTCGGTCATGGCGAAACCTCCGTCCACGCCGGTTGGCGCGGGTACGCTTCTCACTCCCTGGCCCTTCAGATCGAAGGTCACAGCCAGGGTGCCCTCGGCCAGGCCGTAGCATGGTTGGAAGGTCTCCGGACGGAAGCCGAAGGGTTCGAACTTCTCGACGAAGGCATCCACCGTCTCCCGCCGAATCATCTCGGCGCCGGTGTTTGCGCTCTTCCAGTTTCCGAGGTCCATACCTTTCAACTGGGAGGGGCGGATTCTCTCCACACAGAGCTGGTATCCGAAGTTGGGCGATGGCGCGAAAGATGGGCCGTGCGAGCCGAGGTGTTCGAGCCAGAGCTTTGGACGGGCGAGGAAGGTCGGCGGACGGAGCAGCCAGCTGTCGAGTCCGGTGAGGATGGGGAGCATGAGACAGCCGATGAGTCCCATGTCGTGGTAAAGCGGCAGCCACGACACCATGCACTCGGCCCAGTGGTGGGCCGGTTCGCCGTGGGGGGCGCCGATGGCCTCGCAGCTGGCCAGCGGATTGTGAATGGTGCCCCGGTGGGAGATCATCACCGCCCTGGGCAGTCCCGTCGACCCGCTGGTGAGCTGCAAGAAGGCGACGTCGCCACCATCGCTGGTGGCGTCCGAAAACGGGACCGCCCGGTTGGTTGTTCGGAGTCGTTCGAGAGTGATGACACCGCCGTCGGCGAAGGCGTAACCGAGATCCTTGGCCTGCTGATGGAAGGCCTCGCTGGCCACGACGAATCGGGCGCCGATCTTTTCCATCACCTTCTCGACTTTGCCGAATTGACTTTCGGCCGCCGCCATCGCGCCGGCGCCAGAACTGGCCACCGGCCAGGCACCTCGCATCAGGAGACCAAACCAGCTCTCCATCCACTCCCAGGATGTGGGTTGGGCCACCAGCACCGGTTCGTTGGCCTCGACACCTAAAGCAGCGAACCGAGCCGCCGCATCGGTGGCGAGCCGGAAGAGATCGGCGTAGCTTCTGCGGTCTACGTTGCGGCCGCGGCCATCAAAGATCGCCACCCCGCGGTCGGGGAAGTCGGTGGCCGCTCGACGGAGTGCCTCGCGGAGATTTGTGGGCTGGTTGGCCAGGATGTCGCTCAAGAAAAATCACCTCACCGGTCGCCAACTATTACACAAGCTCCCTCCACAGGGGGAGGGAGCCGTGCATTTCCTTGAGAGTCGTGAGCCTGCCGGCGCCCGTGATGGAGCGCGAGCAAGTTGCAGCAAATCCTCTCGATGTGTTCGAGAAATTCGCCTTCGGGACCGGTCATGCCTGTGCGACGGCCTCGGCCTTCTGTGCTTCGACCTGGGCCTTGACCTCTTCCATGTCGAGCTCCTTCACCTTTGAGATGAGTTCGTCCAGGCCCTCGGCCGGCAGCATGCCGGGCTGGCCGTAGATCGGGATCTGATCCCGGAACACAACCAGGGTGGGGATGGAGCGGATCTGGAACATGGCGGCCAACTCCGACTGTTCCTCGGTATTGACCGATGCGAACGTCACATCCTCGTGGGTTTCCGAAGCCGTCTCGAAGATCGGCTTGAAGGCCTGGCATGGACCGCACCAGTCGGCCCAGAAGTCAATAACGACGATGTCGTTGTCGGTGATTGTGCTTTCGAGGTTTTCCGTATTCAGGGTTGTCACTGCCATTGCATGGCTCCTTTTTTGTTTTTGATTATGATTCGCCTCATAACCATGTAAGCATAATATATGATATGAGTCGACTCTTGTCAAGCATTGGATGAAAATTGGTTGAAAGGGGAGAAGTTGGGGAGGAGGGGTGTTGATCGGGCGTGCCGGGTCACTTTGAGGTCGAAAGTTGAACGTTGAACGTTAAACGTTGAACGTTCCCTCCCGCCCTCCCGGATCGGGAGGGCGCGTATGGCGGGCGTGCCGTCTTTAACATTGTTGGGATCCAAGGGTCTGGGGAATCTACCCTGTTGAGGTCCCAACAATGTGAAAGGGGGCAACCTCGGGTAGCGCCTCGGGGAAATGGGCGCGTGAAAGCCAGTGAAACGAGCCGAACACCCGTTCTCGAAACCCAGCGGCAGCGACAGCGTTCAGGGTCGGCGCCAGGGAACAGCGACCAGGGAGCAGCGATCCGGGGCAGCAACCAGCGGCCGCATTTTGAGAGGGCGCGATGAGCGGGCGGGCCTCAATTCACCCCACCGTCCTCCCCATCCTCCCCGTCGGCCGGTTCGAGGAAGGCCGGCAGCTGGTACCGGGGCCCGCCGGGCAGGGCATCGAGACCGTCGGGCTCGGGTTCCTCAAACACGTTGAGGCGGTCAAAGACCCCTTCGGGAAGCTCGAGAAGGAAACGCGATGGGTCCACCACCACATCGACGCGGTAACGATCGCGGGCGATTTCCGGGTGGACCAGGTGGAGCAGGTCCTTAGCCCGAGTGACGGCGACGTAGAAAAGGCGGCGTTCCTCTTCCTCGTCGTCCGCCCTGACCGAAGGAAACCTCCCCTCGGAGAGCCAGATGACGAAGACCGCCTTCCACTCGAGACCCTTGGCCTGGTGAGTGGTGGACAGGGTCAGGACTTCGTCCGAACGGCCACCGGTTGCGTCCTCGCCCGAGAGATCGTTGAGCAGGGTGATCTCGCCCAGGAAGGTGTTGAGATCCGGGTACCCGTCGGCAAAGAGAGCGAGCTGTTCCAGGTCCTCGAGCCGGGAGCCGGCGTTCTCCAGGTTGGCCCGCGCCCAGTCCCGGTAAAATCTCTCCACCACCAGTCGAAGGGCCTCTCCGGGTTGTTCAGCGAGCCGGTCGGTCTGGAGATCCTGAATCAGCAGTTGAAACTCGCCGAGCGCGCTGCGGGCCGGGCCGCGCAGCCCCAGCGAGCCCCCGTCCACCTCGGCCAGCCGCCGCAGCGGATCCGCGCCGGAGACCTGGTCCCAGAGCCGTCCGGCTCGCCGCGGGCCGAATCCGGGTCGCAATTTGACGGCGCGGATAAAGGCCACCTCGTCGCGGGGGTTGTCCACGACACGCAGGTGAACCATGCAGTCCTTGATGTGGCGTTGCTCGAAGAACCTCAGGCCCGACCGGACGCGGAACGGGATGTTGCGGCGGGTCAGCTCCACCTGGAGATCCAGGGAATGGGAGTGGTTGCGATACAAGACGGCCATCTCCTCGAGATCCAGGCCCTCCTCACGGAGCTTTAGAATCCGTTCCGCGACCCAGCTCGCCTGCCGTTCGGGCGACGGCACCGACACCATGGCCGGCCGGTCACCGCCGGTACGGACCGCGTGCAGTTCTTTTCTGAACTGGTTCCGGTTGTGGGCGATGGATGCGTTGGCCAGCGAGAGGATAAGTGGCGTGGACCGGTAGTTGGTCTCGAGCCGGAAGATCTCGCACTCGGGATGGCGCTCGGGGAAGCCGATGATGTTGGCGAATTCCGCGCCGCGGAATCCGTAAATAGACTGGGCATCGTCGCCCACGACCATCACATTCTTGGCTGGCCCCAGCATGCCGTCGATGATGTCGGCCTGGAGCCGGTTTGTGTCCTGGTACTCGTCCACCAGGATGTGCTCGAATCGATCCACCAACTCACGACGAGTCTGGGGTTGTTTCTTGATCAGCAGAAGCCAGTTGAGGAGCAGGTCGTCGAAGTCCATGGCGTCGGCCTGTCGTTTCCGCTCCAGGTATCGACGATAGATGGCGGCGATGGCCTCGGCCTGATCGAGGTATTGGGGGGCTTTGTCGAGCAACGCGGCCTCGAGCTCCCGACCGGTGTTGATCACCAGGCTGTAGATATCCACCAGGAGCCGTGGTCTGGGAGTGCGCCGTTTGGGCAGCTCGGGGCTCAGGTCTGCAAGGGCCTGGCCCATGAGGTCGGTGGCGTCTTCACGATCCAGGATTGAAAACCGTTGGCTGTAGCCCAGCACGGCGGCATAACGGCGGAGGATGCGATGACCGGCGGAGTGGAACGTGCCACCGGTCACCCTTCCGCGGCCGCCCTCCACCAGCCGTTCGACGCGTTCGAGCATCTCCCGCGCGGCCTTGTTGGTGAATGTGAGCAACAAAATCCGCGACGGGGGAACGCCGTCCTCAATCAGCCGGCCCGCTCGGTAGACCAGGGTCCGGGTCTTTCCGGTGCCGGCGCCGGCAAGGGCCAGCATCGGTCCTCCGGGATGCATCACCACCCTGAGCTGTTCAGGGTTGAGGTCTGCTTCATAGTCGACGCGGTAGGACCGGTTGGGCGAGCCCGGCACCATTCGATCGGTCATGGCAGATTGGGCACGCCGAACACGCAGCGGTCGAAGGCGACAGAGACGTTGATTCCGTACAGCACCAGGGTCGAGTGCAATCTGCCGCCTGCTTCCTGCAGGGCCTCGATGGCGCCACTGAAGGGTGCCGGCACCCTCACCAGAGGATTTTGCGCTCCGTCGGCAAGAGCAAGCTGCAACCCCCACCCCAGGGCGCACAGGGCGGCCTCACGGGAAGATCCGGCCACCGGTCCCACCTGATCGGCGACTCCGTAGCCGTAGCCGGCGATTCTGTCACCCTGGCGTACAAGGGCCGCGTTGAATGACTGCTCCTTGAGCCAGTAGGTGTGGTCGACCTCGCGGGTGAAGCCGCGGGTCACCTGGTCGATACGATCCATGTCTGCCTGGCCCCGCCGGTCCAGCAGATCCGAGGTGGCGTTCCGGCCCTCCAATAGCCCCGCCAGGGCGTGGGCCAGAGGGAGGGCGGCCTGGCGGCTGATGTGGAACTGGTAGACCGGGGTCAGCGGCCTGAAGGTGTGCCGCAGCAGAAGTCCCTGGATCGCCGGTTCGCACGGAACCAGGGCGAGGAACTCACGCGCCCCGGAGCGCTCCCCATGCAACAGAGCCTTCCGCAGCAGGAGCTCACCGGCCCCCTTGCCCTGGTGCTGGGGGAGAACCCACAGCTCGGACAGGAACCACTGGCGGGAGCGGCAGAAGGCGGCACCGAAGCCCAGTGTTTCGTCGGATTCGACCGCGGTGAAGAAGCCGTCGGGATCGTGGTTCATCAGGTGACGCAGATTCGGGTCGATCACCATGTCGAGATCCAGGATCGCCGGCCGGGTCTGGTAGGCGGTGAAATCAGTTGCTACCGAGTCCCTCAGCAATGCCATGCCGGGGAGTTCTTCACGGTGGGTGCGTCGTGCCTTGACCTTGGCCATCTTCAAATTCCTGCCTGGCGGGCGAGTGTAGCAGAGAGGCCAGGGGCTGGGCGCGGTTGTCGATGCTACACTCCGGGCATGCCTAAGAACATCGCGATTGACGTGCCACATGACGTCACCTTCGAAGCAAACCGAGACCACTGGCTCAACGAAATCCGGATCCTCCAGGCCCAGCGCGAGGCCATCGCTTTGGGAGGTGGCGAGCGATCCGCCGAGCGTCAACGCTCGCAGGGGAAGATGCTGGCCCGGGAGAGGGTGGAAACGCTCATCGACCCCGGCTCCACCTTCCTCGAGCTGGGCGCCTTCGCCGCGTGGGAGATTTATCAGGAGTGGGGTGGAGCACCGGCGGCGGGAGTCGTGGTGGGGCTGGGAAAGGTGAGTGGTCGCGAGTGCGTGGTGGTTGCCAACGATGCGACCGTGAAAGCGGGAGCCTGGTTCCCACTCACCTGCAAGAAGATACTCCGCGCTCAGGAGATCGCCATGGAGAACCGGCTGCCCATCATCTATCTGGTGGATTCGGCCGGCGTGTTCCTCCCCATGCAGGACGAGATTTTCCCGGATCGCGAGCATTTCGGTCGGGTCTTCTACAACAACGCGCGGATGTCCGCCGAAGGGATCTACCAGATCTCGGCCATCATGGGCTCGTGCGTTGCCGGCGGCGCCTATCTGCCGATCATGTCCGACGAAGCGCTGATCGTGGAGGGTACGGGCACGATCTTTCTCGCCGGTGCCCATCTGGTCCAGGCAGCGATTGGGGAGAAGATGGACAATCAGGCCCTCGGTGGAGCCGAGGTCCAGGTGGACATCTCGGGAGTGGTGGACGACCGCTTTGCCAGTGATCAGGAGGCCATCGACCAGATCCGTGCTCGGATAGGCGAGTTGGCGCGACCGACGATGGCTCCCTTCGACCGGATCGAACCGGCGCCGCCATTGGTGGAAGCCGACGAGTTGCTCGGCATCTTCCCGGTGGACAGGTCCAGACCCTACGACATGCGTGCCGTGCTGGGGCGGATCCTTGATGGTTCCGCTTTCACCGAGTACAAGGCGACCTACGGAAGGACGCTCATCTGCGGTACCGGGCGGATCGAGGGATGGGCGGTGGGGATCGTCGCCAACCAGAGGCAGGTGGTCCACCGGAGGCGAGGTCTCGGGGCGGGAGATCGGGAGATGCAGATCGGCGGCGTGATCTACTCCGACGCCGCCGACAAAGGTGCCCGATTCGTCGAGCTCATGAATCAAAAGGGCATCCCGCTGCTCTTTTTGCAGGACGTGACCGGGTTCATGGTCGGCTCGAAGTCGGAACGGGAGGGGATCATCAAAGACGGCGCCAAACTGGTGAATGTGGTCGCCAACTCGGTGGTGCCGAAGATCACGGTCTTCGCCGGCAACTCCTTTGGAGCAGGCAATTACGCAATGTGTGGCCGGGCATACGGTGCCCGATTCTTCTACGCGTGGCCATCGGCCGCCATCTCGGTCATGGGGGGGCAGCAGGCGTCGGAGACCTTGTTGGCGATCCAGCTCAAGAACCGCGGCGAGGATGTGTCCGGCGAAGAGCGGCAGACGCTGCTGCGAGAGATCCAGGCGCGGTACGCCGCAGCCATGGATCCGCGCTACGCGGCGGCGCGGCTGTGGGTCGACGAGATCATCGATCCCCGTCAGACCCGTCAAGTGGTCTCCAGGAGCCTGGCAGCGGCTGCCCACCAGCCGGAAATCCGTCCGTTCAGAGTGGGTGTATTGCAGACGTGAGGTCTCCGCAGGCCGGAAAACCACGTAAAGATCGGTAAGAGGCCTCAACCCGATCGGCGAGAGTCCGTATCCTTAGGTGAGTTGTGGAAGGTAACTCGCGGGATGGAGGTTGCTAATTCAAAGACGGGAGCGAGTTGTCGAATGGCACTCAGCGGTCGTTTCCCCCGTCCAATTCAGAATGGGTGATGGCCGCACAGGGGATGACGGATGGCCGGATCGAACACCGGCCAACAGGGATTTGGGATTGACGACGAGAAACAGGTCTGAGCGGTGGCGGGCACGGGCGACGATTTGGAGCCTGATTCCGGTATGTCTCGTCGCGGTGTTCGCGGTGGGACCGATGGTGCCCGGAATGGTCTGGGCTGACCAACAGGGCGACGACCAGGAGAAGGTCGCCAAACGGACCGCCAAGGACCTCCCGGAGTATTGGCGGGTGTGGGTGGAGGAGGAGGTCTACCCGCTAATCAACAAGGAACAGAAGAAGGCCTTCATCTCCCTCGAAACCGAGGCTCAGCGCAAAGCATTTGCTGAACGGCTATGGATCCTCTGGGGGCGCCAGACCGGGTTCGGGTCCGCATTCCGGAACATGTATGCCGACCGACTCGCCTTCGCCAAAATCGAATTTGGCAACACCTTCACTGACAGGGCGCGTGTCCTGCTGATCCACGGGCCACCGTCGCTGCGGATGATTTCAAAGTGTCCCGAGTTCTTCAATCCGCTGGAGATCTGGGCGTGGCCATATATCGAGGGTCTCGGTGAGAGCGTGGTGGTGCTGTTCTACCAGAACGGCGGCATGGGGAACTACCGGATGTGGTCCGGAATGGACGGCCGCCGAGCCCTCAGGGCGACGATGGTGAGCGCCGAATCCAGGGGGAGCGCGCTTGGAACGGGCCGATTCGACACGCCCCGCTACCGATGCCCTGATGGCGACGCCTTAATGAACCTCATCGCCGCCGCGGAGATGTGGGCCCGCGACCCCACCTACCTCCAGGCCATGTCGGAGTTTCGTCCGACCCGGGTTGGTGGACCGAAGGAGGAATCCGCCGCCAATCGTTTTATGGAGTTCTCGGCACTTGTGGACAAAAAGGCCGAACCGCTCGCCTTTACGGTCTCCGAGGAGTCCTGGGGCGGACGTGGGGGATTGGTGGAGATGGCGTTCTCTGTGGATGTCGCAGTGGAAGACTTGGGTTCCACTCCGGTGGGCGATGTGGAAGTCGTCCAGCTGGACGTCGTGGGCGAGATCTCTCGCCGTGCCCAGATGGTGGACAGGTTCCGTTACGTGTTCTCGGTGCCCGCGTCGGACGACGGCCTCGGACTTCGGTTCGAACGTTTCGTTCGTCCGGGAGACTACACCCTTCGGCTGAAAATCGAGGATGTTCACTCCAACCGGGCAAGCGTGGCAGAACATGTTTTCTCAGCCACCTCAGTCGCCACCGAAGAACCTCCGCGAAGCGCCCTGGACGAGATGGCCTTGGCGGTGGCGGCGATGGAAGCCGAGATGGCAGCTGAACCCGAGGAACAGCCGCTGCTCAAGCTGGTGGGTCCTGAGGGTGAGGCTATCGCCGGAGTCCGGAGATTTGAAGCCGTGACGCGGCCCGAGATTCAGAGGGTTCAATTTGTGGTCAACGACCAGGTCATTATGACCAAAAATCGACCTCCCTTCGACGTCGATCTCGACCTTGGTCCCCTGCCAAAATTGACCACTGTCATGGCCATCGGCTACGACTCCGGCGGGGAGGAGTTGATCCGTGACCGGATTTCCCTCAACGTCGGCCGTGAGCGCTTCTATCTGCGGTTGAATCCTCTGACGCGTGGAGACGCCCGCGATGGCGAGCTCCGGGTGTCGGTGGACCTCAATGTTCCGAGCGAGATCGGCCTGGAACGCCTCGAACTCTTCTGGAATGACCTCCTGCTTGCCACCATCGAGGAACCGCCCTATGAAACGTGGGTGACGCCCGAAGGCGGTACCGACTTCGGTTACCTCCGGGCGGTCGCCATCATGACCGACGGCACCATGGCCGAGGACATCCAATTCGTCAATGCGCCCGAGTTCGGCACCGTGGTTGAAGTCACGGCTGTGGAACTCCCGATCACGGTCCTCGACCGCGATGGCCGGGCGGTGGAGAATTTGCTGGCCGAGGATTTCACCATCTTCGAAGACGACGTTCCCCAGGCAATCTCACACTTCTCTCTCCACCAGGATCTTCCGGTGCGTCTGGGAATTGTGGTTGACACTTCGGGATCCATGGCGCAGACGCTGCCCACGGTGCAGCGGGTGGTGATGGGCTTCCTCCGCGACCTTTTGCGACCGCAGGATCGGGCGTTCATCGAGACCTTTTCAGACCAGCCCGAATTGCTGGCTGCGTTCACTGCGGATTTCAAAACCCTGGAGAATGCGCTGCTGGCGCTGTACGCCGACCGTGCCACCGCCATGTATGACTCGGTGATCATGGGCTTGTTTCAGTTCTCCGGAGTGCGTGGCCGCAAGGCGATGGTGGTGCTCACCGACGGTGAGGACACGGCCTCGAAGAACGATTTCCAGGATGTGGTGGGATATGCGCAGCGGGCGGGCGTGACGATCTATACCATCGGCATCGACCTGCCGGTGACCAAGGTGACGTCGCGGTGGCAGCTCAACAAGCTGGCCGAGATTACCGGTGGCAGGGCCTTCTTCGTGTCGGGCGACAGTGAGCTCGAGAGCATCTACTCGGAAATCGACCGTGAACTACGCACCCAGTACCTCGTGGCCTACACCTCGAATTCTGAAAAGCCTGCAGACGAACTCCGAAAGATCAAAGTCGAGGTCAATCGGAAGAAGGTGAGAGTGCGCACCATTTCCGGTTATTATCCTGGTGGAATCTGATGACTGGCGGAGGCGCCGGACAGCCAAGACAGGTGGAGGAATGAGTTTCGTGCGACTCGTGAAACAACCGCTCATCGCAGCCGCAGTAGGGTGTGCACTGGTGCTCGGTGCCGGGCCGGTCGCGGCAGGAGATCAAGCCAAGGGCCAGGCGGCCGACCAAATGAAGTGGGGATACCAGGCCGCCAAGCGCGGCTACTGGCTGGAGGCCCTGAACCGATTCGAAAAGGCCAACCAGCTGACGCCGAACCAGCCCAGGATTCTGAACAACATCGCGGTGGCGCTGGAGGCGTCCGGTCGGTTCGACGAGGCGTTGGTCGCGTACGAGTCCGCTCTCGGCGTCGCGCCCAACGACAAGGTGCTGCGTGGCAACTTCGCCCGGTTCAGAGAGTTCTACGACACCCAGGTCAACCCAAAACCTGAGACCGCCAAGGGTGAACAGGGCGCAAAGGGTCCAGCGGAAGCCGGCGGTGCTCCGGTCAGCGATACCGGGGAGGACGATGATGCGTAGATCCTGGTGGCCGTTGCTCGTGTTGCTTCTGGGGATCGCCGCTGTGGCGATGTCCGGAACCAAGGAGATGCGCATCAATTTGTTCATCGAACCGGAGCTCGACCTCGATGGTTCGGAGAAGATCTACATCGGTCCGGTGTTGATTGAACCTCGTGAAAATGACGACCCCAGTTCGATGGATCTGGAAGCGGCTCGCGAGTTTGACGATTTCCTGCGCAAGATCCTCCGGCGGAAGACCCGGCTCGACGTGGTGCCCACGGTCGAAGTGGCCGTGCCGACCCAGAATCCCCAGGAACTGGCCGGAATGACCGATTTCTGGATTGAGCTGGGCGAGACCACTGACGCCGACTTCATTGTGGCCGCGGCGATCGACGTCAAGGTCCTCGATCGTGCCGGTTACAACACCGAGGAGTACGTCTCACCCACCGACGGGAAGACATATTTCCGCCAGGTCCTGGTGGAAGAGACCGGTTACAACTTCGACATCCTGATGATGGTCTTCGACGGAGAGACCGGTGAGCAGGTCATGAGCGAGCAGATCACCGACTTCAAGGAGCGATCGGAACGGAAGCTCGAACAACACGAGGACATGTTCTCCGACCTCTACAACCTGGAGAATCGGTTGCTTGGAGTCTTCGTGCCGCGCGGTGTGGTGACCAAGCGCACCGTGTACACGGATTGACGTGGGTATGGCTGGATCGATGATGCCGTCGAGCTCAGTTTCGGTACCGCGTGGTGCAGCGCCACGGGGAGTGGGTCGGGCCTGTGTGAACGAGGCTGCTGGCAGCTTGCGGCTGGAGGTGACAATGCGGATTTGGGGACGCCTGATCATCCTACTTCTTCTGGTACTGGTGGCGACTCCTGCGGCCGCTCAATATCGATGGATCGGCGGCAAGAACAAAGTGCGGTACGACGAGTTCAAGTGGTACACCTACGAAACACCGCACTTCGTCATCTCCTTTTACGATCGGGTGGAACCGAGGCTCGAGGAGGTCGCCTCCTTTGCCGAGAGTGCCTACGACGAGCTGGCTCGCAGGCTGAATTTCCAGATTCTGACGCCCGTTCCAATGATGATCTATGCGACCCACGGCGAGTTCGAGCAGACCAATCTGATGCCGGGATTCGTCCCGGAGGGAGTCGGTGCGTTCGCGACCCCGGTGCGAAACCGGATGGTGCTGCCGGTGGATCTGCCGGATCGCCAGCTGCAATCGTTGATCCAGCACGAGCTCACCCATATCTTTCAGTACGAAATCCTCTTCCAGGGCCGTCGGGGGCGGGCGGTCTATGCCCGGCCGCCACTTTGGTTTATGGAGGGGATGGCCTCCTTCTTTGCCAACGATGAGGACTCGCTGGACGAAATGTACGTCCGTGACGCCGTCCTGTCCGACATGGTGCCGCCCATCACCCAGTTGCCCAACGGGTTCTTGGCCTATCGATTCGGCCACAAAGTCTTCGAGTTCGTCGAAGAAGAGTGGGGTGAGGACGGTGTTCGGGACTTCGTGTTCGCGTTCCGGGGTGTGGCCGGTGGTGGTATTGCAAAACCCATCGGCACGGTCTTCAACATGGATCTGGAGGAATTCGACGGTCGGTGGAAGGCCTGGTTGAACAACAAGTACGAGGTGTACGCCGATCGCGGGGCCCCCCGCGAATTCGGCAGGCCGTTTCAGGTCGAGGGCACTGCCGGCCGTGGTAATCAATCGTCACCCTCGCTGTCGCCGTCCCAGGATCTTGTTGCCGCGTTTTCGACGTACAAGGACGACGTTGACGTGGTGCTCTTCGGCATCCCGGACCGGAAGCTGTACAAGAACCTCTCCAAGGGTTACACAATCAAATACGACTACCTGATTGCACAGGGATTCACCGTCTCGCCGGGATTGGGCCGGGACCTCGCGTACTCGCCCGACGGTGACCGAGTCGCCGTGTTCGCCCGCACAGCCCGCACGCGTTCGTTGCTTCTGCTCGACACCCACAAGGGCGGCATTGCCAAGCGGTACGACATTCCTCTGCCCATCGACCAGCCTCTGGAGCCTGCCTACTCTCCGGACGGCAAGACCATCGCCTTCAGGGCGATTCGAGACAGTCAGTGGGATATTTATCTGCTCGATGTGGAATCGGGAGACATCACCAATCTCACCAACGACGAGTGGTTCGATTCAGCGCCCGTCTTCCGGCCCCACGAGCCGCACATGGTCTATACATCAAGGATCGGCGAGCACGGCAAGTTGGTGGGGATCTCGTTGGAGAATCCTTCGGAGCGTACACAGCTGACCTTTGGTGACGGCACCGATTCCGGTGCGACCTTCTCCGAGGACGGCCAACGGCTGTTCTTTGCCTCCGACCGTCAGGACGGCATCTTCGACATCTACAAGTTGGATGTGGAGACGCGGGAGTTGGAACGCATCACCTATGTCTTCGGTGCCGCCCTCAATCCGGTGGCGGCCGATACCCTGGAGGGCGAACGGGTGGGGTTCCAAGCCTACCACCGGGGCCGCTGGAACCTCTTTTCGGCCGATGCCAGTCAGGGAGAGAAGATCGGCGTCGAGAGGGACCCGCAACAGGACTTTCAGTCCGAGGCCTTCCTGCCGGCGGTGAGCATCACCGTGGATCCCGAAGACGCCAAGAAGGTCAACAAGCGCAAGCTCTTCGTCAATAACGCGGCCGCCAACATCGGCTTCGATGCCTATGGCAACTTCCTGTCCAACACCTATATCTCGCTGACAGACCAATATGGCGACCGCGACCTATGGTTCTACCTCAGCTCCATCGACGTGTTTTCAAACTTCCAGACGGGCTACGTGAATCGGAACAAGCGACTGGCCTGGGGCGCGACCATCTATGACAACCGGTCGTTCTACGCCACCGGTTACGACCCGATTCGCGATCAATTCACCGATCGCCAGCAGAGTTACAGGGTGACCGGGGCTTCCTTCGACACCGTCTACCCGCTGTCCAAATATTACCGGGTCGAAGGAAATCTCGGCTATTTCGACCGATCGGCTTCGTATCCGGTGGCCGGACCGGGAGGCGAAATCGCCTTCCAAACGTACAACCAGCAAGCACCGGTCATCAGCGGCGCGATCGTGGGAGACACGACTCTTTTTGCGTCCTATGGACCCCATCAGGGTTCTCGATTCGAAGCCCGGCTGAGCTACGCCCACGACATGGACGATGGCGGTGCACTGACCCAGCAGATAACGATCGACTACCGGAAATACCTCGCGATGTCCAAACGCAACGAGATCGCGCTTCGGTTTTGGGGCGGTTTTGCCGACGGCAACACCCCGACGATCTTCGCTTTTGGCGGGAATGACACGTTGCGCGGATTTCCCGTGCGTTCCATCGCGGGGAACCAGGCGGCGTTCGTCAATATCGAGTGGCGCTTCCCGCTGATCGATCGAATGGATCTGTCGTTCATGAGCATCGGCAGGATCAGGGGCCGGCTGTTCATGGACGTCGGGTATTCCTGCTTCTCCAACGGTGATGTGGAGTTCAACTGGTACGGTCAGCCGGGTTGCACCTTCATGGGTGAGAAGGAAGTTCGCGACCCCATAACCGGTGAGCCGACCACCATCGGCGAGAGCAGGAGGCTGACCGATGGCGTGGCCTCCTATGGATTCGGGATTTCGGTCAACCTCTTCGGTCTGCCCTTCCACTGGAATTGGACCCGGAGGTGGAACTTCAGCGACACCTTTGGCGGCACCGAGGTGGACTTCTGGATTGGGTGGGAGTTCTAGCCGCCCGCCCAACCGAATTCGAAATTCGACATCCGGAATTCGAATGGCCCGCCGTCCCGGGAGGGCGGGTCTGAGCTCTGAATTCGGACGCGGGCGCGGACGCGGACTCGGACGCGGGGTAGGGCGCTCCTGCGGGACTATTTGCCCGGGTAGTACCCCCGAATCGTATGCACCTCGAGGTCCGGCCGGTCCACCTTGACCTCGATTGCCCGGAAGGCCTCCGGCGGTTTGTCGGAAGGGGACGGGAACCAGATCAGGTACTGGGAACGCAGCAGTTCGGCGATGCGTTCGTAGACCGCTGGGAGGTTCTCTACGTCTTTGACGAAAAAGGCCTCACCGCCGGTTTCAGCCGCAAGTTCCTTGAGCACGCTCCGGGCCCCGAAATCGAGCTTGCCGAGGCCGAGCCCGATGGGGAAGATCGGCACCCGCATTGTGTGCGCAAAGCGTTCCGCCACCTTCCAGTCTGTCCGTGATGTGGTGTCTTCTCCGTCGGTCAGCAAAACCACGGCCTGACGACCGCGTCGTCCCCGGAACTGCTCCAACGAGCGGACCACCGCATCGTGCAGTGAGGTTCCGCCGTCCGGCGTGAAATGGTCGAGGCGGCCCTTGACCTTGCGAATTTCATCGGTCCAGGCCACCTCGACCTCGGCGTCCCACGCGAACCGGATCAGCACGACTTCGTCCTCGTCTTCGAGCAGGGCCTCGGTGAAGCCGCGGACCGCCCGCTTGACGTCTGGGAAGACCTCAACCATGGAACCCGACGTGTCCACGGCCAGGGCCAGCGACAGCGGCAGATCGGAAGTGGTGCCGAACCCCTCGGCCTGGACCGCCTCACCGTCCTCGTAGACCGTGAAATTGTCAAGGGTCAGGCCGATGACCGGAACCTCGTTCTCATCGAGCACCACAATGGGCAATTCCACGAGCTCGACCCGTACCGTGCCGACGAATCCGACGCCGCCCTCGAGAGTCACCACCGTGTCCCCTCGGTTGCCTTCGCGATCGGTGACGTCCGCGGAAAGAATCGTGGCCTGGGCCAGCCTGTCCACCTCCACCTCGGCAACGCAGGGACACTCGACCCAGCGCGCCACCATGTCGGCGTCCACGCTGAGGGTGACCTGCTCGATGTCCTCGGTGCCGGTGACCGAAACTGTGATCTTGCGTTTGCCGTCTCGAATCGACTCATCGGGTGCCAAGAGGAGGTGGATTCCAAGCTGTCCGGTGGGGCTGTTGAGGACTACAGCGTCTTCACCGAGGTAGTTTCCCTGAGCATCCAGTGCCACTGCTCGGACGGTTGTGCGGCGGACGATGTCACCCAGAGGGACGGAAACGGTCCACGGCGGCCGGTTGCGCCGGCCCAACTTCTTGTCCTCGTGGAAGAACTCGACGCTGCGCGCCGATTCGGGGGCTTCGACCTCCAGCTGGAGGGCGCCGATTCCGCCGATATTGGGTGGCGGTAGGAAACGTACTCCACTGCGGTCGGGGGGCGACAGCGCGAGGGCCACAGCGTCGGGCGCGGCACCCTCCGGAGCGATAAACGCTTCGGTAGCCTCAGTGACCCGGATGTCACCGATCCACAGCCCCGAGTCGTTCCCGTCGAGGGTTGTCAATGTGACCCGAAGCTCGTAGGAGCCTACGGGCCACTCTCGATAGAGCATGACAGAGCCATCATCCTGCAGCAGGACAACCGCGGCGTGGCGGTCGACGATGTCCTCACCGTCGACCAGGGTGAGGACCACGCGCACCCTCTCGCCGACCCGGTCCCGATCTTCCGGAGCGATCTGCGCCACCACCCCGACCACCGTTCCCTCGACGCCGCGACCCAGGGCCTCCGTCTGGGCCATCAACGCCAGACCGCGCTCCATTTCGTCCTCCTCGGCCATGGCGACCACGGACATCAATGTCAGCGCGAGTAGGGCGATCAGCAACCATCGAATTTTCATTCGTGCTCCTTGTCTGTCACGGTCAAGTCCAGTGGCGGGCTCCCCATTCCCTGTGGTCCGACTTCGGGGCCGGGGTTACCCAACTCTACGGATTCGCTGGTCACAGGTTGGGACCATTCATCAATGGCGGGGCCTGTATCCACGGGACGATCGTAGGCCCTCGACCACCAAGGCCGGTGAGTCGAGTAACGATCCGATCGGCCGAGGCTTCGGCCGGCAAATGCGCCAGGACCAGGATGTCGCATGGCAGATCAGGGTGGATCTGGAGCCAGTCCTGGATGTGGGCGTGGCCGCCGAGCCGGGCGGCAACCCTGGTCCCCTCGTCGAAAAAGCTGCAATCCACCACGGCCACCCGCCCGTCCAACACCGAAGGTTCTTCCTGGAACGGTTGCACGGTGCCGTCCCCGGCAAAAACAAAGTCCGGCCTGGATGATCGATTTGTTCCGACCGCCCAACCTACAGAAGGAACCGAGTGATGGACGTGGAAGGCGCGCGCCCAGCCGCCGTCGGCAAGATCCACGCTGTCACCCGATCGGGCCGGCACCAGGACGTCGTCCAGGTTCACCCTTCGGTGAACCCCGTCCAGCTCCGGCCAAACTCGAAGGGCCTGGAGCAGGGCGTCGCGCCGCTCGGCCGGAACCAACACTCGGGTCGGTGCCCCCTGATGGCGGCGAGTGTGGGCGGAGAGCCACGCCACGAGACCCGCCACGTGATCGGAATGGCAGTGGGTGAGGAGCACGGTCTCCTGCGCCGCGAGCAGCGCCGAACACCGTCCAATGTCCACTGCGGTCCGGTGGGCCGCGACGACGAAGGCAGTCGCGAGCGCCGCTATGGACGTGCCGACGAGTTCGAGGCCGGGGCGGGTGAGGCAGAGTTCGTGCGATGCCCCATCTGCCGGCTCCGGAAATTCCACCAGGGACTCGAGCGTCAAGGGTCCACCGTGATGAGTGATGAGGCCAGAACCCTGAGTGGGTCGGAACCCACATACCTCACCTCAAAGGTGCCGGGATTGAAGGGTGCAGCCAATGACAGGGGATTCCCGGCCGTGGTGTAGGACCAGTCGAGCTTGCGGCCCGGCCGGCTGTCTTTGGGTGCCAGGCTGATGAAATCCCCGGATCGGTCCGGGCCGGTCCATTGCACATCGAACCGGGTTCCAGCCTTCACTCGGGTTGGAGCCGACAGCGAGATGGGTGGAGACTCAACGGTGAGTGGGGCTCGGCGCAGGACGCTATCGTCTGTTCCCCGCACGTAGCGGACCTCGTAGTCTCCCGGATCTTGCGGAGCGACAAGCGCCGCCGGACTGCCGTGCTCTGCAAGGTGGAGATTGAGGTAGGCCCCTGTTGGGGTCCCGACAGCGGCAAGCGAGATGTAGTCCGCCTCGCCCGCCGGCCCTTCCCACTCCACTTCGAAGGGGCGGCCCACTCGAACCGACTCGGGAGAAGACAAAACCACCCGAACGTCAGAGACGACGATTAGAGAGCGGGCCAGGATCCGGCCCGACTGACCGGTGACGTAACGGATGACCCATTCGCCTTCTTCACTCGGCGCCATGAGAGTCGTCGGATCTCCGCGGCCGGTGAGACTGCACGACGCGAATCGGGTCGGTGATGAACCGGGGCGACCGACGGACAGGTGGTCCCCGGGGTTGGCGGGTCCGGTCCAGGACACTGGAATCTCCTCGAGGGTGCCGATCTCGGTGGGGGCGGTCAACAATGCCTCGGCTGCGACGATCTCCACTTCGACTCGCGCTATGATTCGGCTCAGGGTCTCGCCGAGGCCTTCGTGGAAGGTCAGCTCCATGGCCCCCGGTGTGTCCGGCAACCCGATCCATGTGCCGGTTGCCCCCGGCTCGATGATCTGCCGGTTTTGCCAGCTTGCCTCGGGTTGGCCGACCGGCGTGAGCGAGATCCAGCTGGGTCCCGCTGGTGCGCCGATGGCGGTCACGAACATCTCTGTTCCAGCCGTGGACTGTAGGGGCATTGCTTCGAGGGTGACCAGGTTGGGTGGTTCCAGGGCAATCTCCGCGGAGGTCGTCTGGCCCGCCTGGATCTGCAGCCCGTGGATTTCCACGGAACCGATGAGGTTGCCCTTTGCATACAAGGTGTAGGTCCCCGGGGGAAGGGTCGCCGACACCGTTCCGTCCACCAGGACGGGCTCGATCTCCTGAAGGGTGACGGTGTGCTGCAGCCGCGCCTCGTCGAGGCCGACGAGAGTCGATATGGTCATCCGCAGGTCGCCTTCGATTGGAGGCGTGGCAGCCAGATCCTCCACCGCCCAACGAAGGGCCTTGAGGAGCG
Organism: uncultured Holophagae bacterium; assembly: GCA_963710645.1. GTDB lineage: Bacteria > Acidobacteriota > Thermoanaerobaculia > Thermoanaerobaculales > Sulfomarinibacteraceae > FEB-10. The sequence continues at coordinate 176,294 of CAVQBD010000001.1, forward strand.
ATTCCGGCGAGGTTGCATTTCGGGTTGGAGCCACGGAGCCGAACCGTTCGGCGGCTTCGCTGGAAAGGGACAACCCGATAACTCTCAGTTCCAACCCGCCGGCGAGGGCGTCGATGACGGCATTGGCCTCGCCGTCGCAGTCGTCTTCGCCAGAGGTCAGGGCGATGATCCGGCGGCGCTCGCTCGTCGTGCCCAAATCACCCACGGCCGCCCCCACTGCCAGCAACAACGGTCTGGTCCCGGCAGGACGAATCTCGGCGAGGACATTGCGCCAGGCGATGGGCACGACGGGACCGAGTGGCACCGGGGCCCGGCTGTCCTGGCAGCTCGTCAGATCGTAGGCTGGGTTCGCCCCGCCCGCCGTGCGCAGCTCGACGACGATATCGGGCGGGATCTCCAACATCCATGCTGCCAGGGCGGTGCGGGCTGCCACGAACCCGGGGGTGCCGTCCGGAAGTGAGTTCCACGAGCCCGCCGATAGGTCGAGAACCACCGCGACCCGATCTTCGGCGTGGACACCCGATGCCGCGATGACGATCAGCAGTGCGGTGACGACCCTGAGCACCGGTTGATCATAACCCGGACCCGATCTTCGCCTTGCGTTATTCATGTTTTCGAATAATATAGAGACACAATTTCAACGAATTGGAGGTCCGACCATGAGACGAGTCGCGATCTTTGTGATTGCCTGCGCCCTGTTCTGCCTGACCGGTGTGGCCGAAGCGCAGATCGTGTCGTCGTTCCATATCATTCCCGTGATTGCCAAGGTTGCAGGCGCGGCGGGGACCGACTGGATGACGTCAATGTCCGTTTCCAACGTGTCGGAGGGCAGGGTGACTGTGACAGCCACCTTCTACCGTGAGAACACGAACAACACGCCGTTTGCCGGGCCGAGCCACAGCTTCACCATGGAGGCCGGCCGGACCTTGAACGTGAACGACGTTTTGGGCACTTGGTTTTCCGGGCAAGGGAATACCAAGGGTTTTTTGATCCTCATGGCCGAACCCGCGGGAGGCGGAGATGACGCGAGGCTGGCGGTGACGGGGCGGGTCTTCAACAACGCCAACCCAAACGCCACCTACGGTCAGTCCGTCGCGTCGAATCTCCTGGGGATGGTGTATGGGACCGGCAGGTCGGTGCTCACCGGAGCGCGTTGGGACAACACGGCGCGATCAAATATCGGTGTCATCAATCTGGGACACGTACCGCTTGAGGTACTGGTCACCATTTACAACGCCAACGGCGGCGTGGTGTCGTCGGTGACAAAGACGGTGGCCACCTTCTCGTTGGCCCAGTGGAGTCTTCAGCAGCTGGGCGTTTCCAATCTCTCTCCCGGGGGTCGGGTGGAGGTCACCGTGGATCCTGATTCCATCATGTGGGATCCCTGCGATCCAGCGAGTTGGGGTTTCGGAACGGGCTATGCTCTGTTCATGACATACATTTCCAAGGTCGATCAAGCCACCGGAGACGGCGAGTTCGCCCATGGTCAGAACGACTGGTTCGACTTCACATTCGACTGCGACATCGATCCCGGCGACCCCTGTTTGAAATCGACCATCGGGTTGCCCTGAAAATATATTGGGCATCCGGAAATGCGTGGGGTCGGGTCTTTGTGTGACGGCCCCGCGCCCGTTTCCGTCTAGGTGCCCGTGCCCGAATACCAGCGGGAGCGACGGCAATCAGGGACAGCGTCCGTGATCGGTGGCTGCGTCAGCGATCAGGGGCCGCGGCAGTGGTCAGCTGGGATTGCCCTGGGTCGCGGTCGCGGTTCACCGATGCTGCCATCTGCCTCGGACAGCGGTTGCTGTCCCTGTCCCGGCCGCTGCCGACTGCCGCTGATCGCTGTCCCCGGGAACGCGTCGTGATCACCCCCGGGTCGTTCGCTGGGAGGTTCCAGAACTGCATACGATGTCGGCGCGATGGAATTTTCGAATTTCGAATTTCGAATTCAACTACTGTCCATCTCACGGAAACCCGGATGAGAAAAAAAGAAACGGGCTCGCGGGTTGACCGCGAGCCCGTTCGTCGGTGCGATGTCCTAGAGGTCCTTGACCGCCTCGATCAACTCGATGATCGCCTTCTTGCCGTCATTGAAGAACATCAGCGTGTTGTCGTTGGCGAACAGGGGATTGGGGATGCCGGCGAAGCCCGGGCTCAGGCTGCGTTTGATCACCACCACCGTTCGTGCCTTATCCACGTCGATGATGGGCATCCCTGCGATGGGGCTTGATGGGTCGGTGCGGGCCACCGGGTTGACCACATCGTTGGCGCCGACGACGATCGCCACATCCACCTGCGCCATGGTGGGGTTGATGTCGTCCATCTCGATGAGATCCTCATAGGGTACGTCGGCTTCGGCCAGAAGCACGTTCATGTGACCCGGCATGCGGCCGGCCACCGGGTGAATGGCGTACTCCACCTTGGCTCCCAGGCCTTCGAGTTGGGTCGCAAAATCGCGCACAGCGTGCTGGGCCTGGGCCACTGCCATGCCGTAGCCGGGGACGATGACCACCCGTTCGGCGCTCTCGAGGATCATGGCGATTTCTTCGGCCGAGGTTGACTTGACGGTCTTGTAGACCTCGTCGGCATCCGGTGTGTCCGCCGTGGGCCCCATGGTGCCGAAGAGCACGTTGGCCAACGACCGGTTCATTGCCTTGCACATGATCTTGGTGAGGATGAGCCCGGAGGCACCCACCAGTGAGCCGGCGATGATGAGCACGGTATTGTTGATGACGAAACCGGTGGCGGCAGCCGCCAGACCGGAGTATGAGTTGAGCAACGCGATGACCACCGGCATGTCCGCACCGCCGATGGACAGGGTGAGGATGACTCCGAGGACGCCGGCCACGCCCACGAGCACCCAGTACAACATGGCGTTGCTGGGGTTGAGCACCACCATCACGCCGAGAACCACCGAGGCGATGGCCGAGATCGTCTTGAGCGCGTCCATGCCCGGGAACCGGTCCTTTTTGATCAGCAGCAGACCGGCGATCACCAGTCCCGAGACCATGAAGGCGATGGTGAGCACGTTGACGCCCTGGGACAGGCCGTAGGCGATGGTGCCGGCCGCCACCGCGAAGGAGAAGCCGTACTTGACGGCCTTCTGCCACGGGTAGAGCTTCCACTTGACGCACAGAAACTCGGCCAGCTTGCCGAAGGCCACATAGGACCCAAAGAACGTCACCGAGCCGATGATGCCGGAGAGTACGGTGGCGATCTTGGTCTGCATGTCGCCGCCGGCCACGTCGCCGCCATTGACCGCGGAGAAGGTCGCGATGAGCGCGGAGCCCGCCACCAGGACCGAGGCTCCACCACCGAAGCCGTTGAACAGCCCGACCATCTCGGGCATGGAAGTCATCTTGACCCTCAGGGCGGCAATTCCGCCGATCAGAGACCCGATGCCGATGCCGAGGATGATGTAGGTCCAATCGAACCGTCCGCTGACAAGGGTGGCGACAATGGCCAACACCATGCCCAGAAATCCGAGGAAGTTGCCCCGGACGGCTGTCTTAGGGTGGGCCAGCATTTTGAGGTCGAGGATGAAAAGGATGGCTGCGATGAGGTAGGCGATATTGACGATGTTCTGGTTGATCATTGTGTACCTCCGCCCCTACTTCTTCTGGAACATCTTCAACATGCGGTGGGTCACGAGGAACCCTCCGACCACGTTGATGGAGGCGAAGATGACGGCCACAAAGGCCATCAAGGTTGCCAGTTCGTTGTACTGCGGGTCGGTCTTGAGGACTCCGGCCAGGATCAATGCACCGACGATGGTGATGCCGGAAATGGCATTGGAACCGGACATGAGCGGGGTATGGAGAGTCGGCGGCACCTTGGTGATGATTTCGAAGCCGACAAAGATGGCCAGCACAAATACAGTGAGCAACATGACAAGATCGGTCATGACGATGTCCCCCCTTCAGATGAAGCGCCCATGACCTCGAGGACCATGGGATTCACCACCTTGCCGTCCTTGGTGATCAGAGTGCCAGCCGTGATTTCGTCCTCCAGATCCATCTTCAACTCACCCTCTTCGAGGAGATGGGCCAGGAAGGTCACGATGTTTTTGGCGTACATCTGACTCGCGTGGAAGGGGATCGAGGTGGGAATGTTCAGCGGACCGAGAATGGTCACGCCCTTGTGAGTGACGATCTCGCCCGGTTGGGTGAGTTCGCAGTTGCCTCCCCGTTCCGCGGCCAGATCCACGATGACCGATCCGGTGTGCATTCCGTCCACCATCTCCGTGGTGATCAGGATCGGAGCCTTTTTCCCGGGCACCGCGGCGGTGGTGATCACCACATCGCTCGCGGCGACGACCTCGAGCATCATCTCCCGCTGCTTGCGGTAGAAGTCTTCGCCGAGGGCCTTGGCGTAACCACCGGCATCTTCGGATTCGCCGGTCTCGAGTTCCATTTCGACGAACTTCCCGCCCAGGCTCTCCACCTGTTCCTTGACTGCGGGGCGGACGTCGTAGGCGTGGACGACACCACCAAGCTTTTTGGCCGTGGCGATTGCCTGCAGTCCGGCGACTCCGGCCCCGACGATGAAGACCTTGGCCGGCGAGATGGTGCCCGCGGCAGTCATCATCATGGGGAACATCTGCGGCAGATTGTCCGCCGCGAGGACCACCGCCTTGTAACCCGCGATGGTGGCCATTGAGGACAGCACATCCATGCTCTGGGCGCGGGTGATTCTGGGCATCATCTCCATGGAAAACAGGGTGATGCCCTTGGCGGCTGCGGCCTGATTGGCGTCAAATGCGGTGAGGGGGTCACACATTCCGATCACGACCTGACCCGCGCGCATGGCGTCGAGGTCGGCCTGGCCGAATTCGGGGTTGGCTCCCGGTGGGCGGACCATGACGATCACGTCGCCCTTGTCGAAGACCTCGGCGCGATTGGCTGCGATGCTCGCACCCTTCGCTTTGTAGTCCTCGTCCAGGAATCCTGCCGCGATCCCTGCACCGGACTCGACGAGCACCTCGGGCCCTGCCCGCATGAGCTGTGGGAGCACACCGGGGACCAGGGCCACCCGGCGTTCGCCCGGAAACGACTCCTTGACGACTCCAACAATCATCTTGAACTCTCCTCCTCCTGGATTGTGATCCGCACCGGTTCGTCCTTTCGACGAAATCCGGAAATGCACGCTGGAGTATACCGCGATACCCATTGAAGTCGAAACGCGGAAATCTACTCAAGAAATTGAGAAATAATCCCTATCAGGGCATGCGTGTTGATTATTGACCCGGAGGGCTGACCGGTCGTTGTGCTGACCTGTGAAGGTCGATGCCGGGACAGGGACAGCAACCGGTGTCCGGGGCAGATGGCGGTCCCAGCGAACAGCGACCGCAATCCGGGGCAATCCCAGCTGATCACTGCCGCGGTCCCTGATCGCTGACGCAGCCGCGGATCACGGACACTGCCCCTGATTGCCGTCGCTGTTTCAGCCACGGGGACGGATACGGGCACGGTGAAAACCCAACCCCACGATTCCCCGGATGAACCGAAGGGGAGAAGGGGAGAAGGTGAGGAGGTTGAGGAGGAAAGGCCTGCCACCCCGGCATCCCCTCCTTATTCCTCTTGGGCTCCGTCTCACACAGGTCAACGGGGGAGGGTGACGACGAACTCCGCCCCACCCCCGGCGCGGTTACCGAATGTGATCCGGCCGCCGTATCCGTCGACGATGGCTTTGGCGATGGCGAGGCCAAGTCCGGTGTGGCCGCTGTCGTCATTCTCGGGCCGATAGGAAAAAAACCGGGAGAAAATTCGGCTCCGATGCTCATCTGGAATGCCCGGACCTTCATCCGAGACCACGACCTTCACCTCGGCGCCGACGATTTGGAGATGGATATCCACTGCACCCTTCGGAGGGGAGAACGACACAGCGTTGGCCATCAAATTCTCGAAGACCTGAGTCAACCGATCCGCCGACCCGGACACCACCGCCTGGCCCTCGTCGACCACCAGCTGCAGAATCGGTCCCGACCCATCAGAACGCAGGCGGAAGCTCTCCAACAGTCCAGTGAGGATTTCCATCAGGTCGACGGGTTCCCTGCCGTCGTCATACAGGTGGGCGTCGATGCTCGATATCTCGCGCGCCTCGGTGAGCAGGCGCTCCATCCGAGCCACGTCGCGCTGGATCATTTCCAAGAATCGTCGTCGCTGGTTATCTTCGTTCACCTCGAGGGCCATGTCGGCGGCGGTGCGGATGGACGCCAGAGGGTTTTTAAATTCGTGGGACACGTCGGCAGCAAAGGACTCAGTGTGCAGCAGGTGTTCTTCGAGGCGGCGGGTGAGTTCGGCCAACGCGCGCTCCAAGTCCCCGATCTCGTCGGTCCGCCGACTCGGCTCGAATCCTCCGGTGAGGCGACCACGGCGATCGAGGATCTCTCCGGCACGACGGCGGAGTCGGGCCAGCGGACGGGCAATGGTGGTGGCCACCACCAGAGTGAGCGCCACCGCGGCGGCGAGGCTCAGGAGGAAGACCTTGAAGACATCGAGCCGGACGGCATAAAGGGCGCTCATGATCCGGTTGGTGGACTGGGACACAACTGCCGCACCCTCCACCACTCCTTCGATACGAATTGGGATTGCGATGTACAGCATCACCGTCCGCGGCGGTCCCGGAAGGACTCGGGTTGCCGCGCCGTACCGGCCGTCGAGAGCCGCCCGGACCTCCTGTCCACCAAGAGCGCCCGGGACTCCGTCGATCTTCGGATCGTCCGTCACGTCGCCGCCGAGCAGGGTTCTGGACAGCCGAACGGGCAGCGAACCCAATCGGTAGAGCAGACTTTCCCGCGGGTTGTTGGGTGACGAGGTGGTTGCGGATGGACGCGTTTCGGTTTCTCGACGGGGACCCAGGGCGGCGGAGTCCGCGAGCACGACGCCGTTTCCGTCCACCACCCGAAGTCGTGCCAGGTGACGCTGACCCAGCTGGACCAGAATGCGCCGTGCATGATCGGCATCCACGTCGCCGGACGCCTCGACCGCGGCGGCGAGCAGCCGGCCCTCTTGGCCCATGGTGCGCTCTTGGGCCTCGAGCAGGTGATCCTCATAGGTCCCAAGGAAGAGAATGCCGGCAGCCGGCAGAAAGACCAGCAGGACGTTGAATGCCAGCAGTCGAACTGGAAGGCGGGAAAGCGAGCGAACCAGGCGGTTCATCGCCGCTCAGAATCCTGTTCGGCGTAGCGGTAGCCGAGTCCATAGACAGTGTCGATTCGATCGAAACCGGGGTCCACCACCATGAACTTCTTTCGAATCCTCTTGATATGTGAATCGATGGTGCGGTCAGAAACATAGGTGTCGTGGGGATAGCCCTCTTCCATCAGCTGCTGCCTTGTCTTGACAAAGCCGGGATGACGCGCCAGGGCTCGCAGGATCATGAATTCGGTCACCGTCAACGGAATCACGATGTCGTTCCAGCGAACTGTGTAGCGAAGGAGATCGAGTTCCAGCAACCCCGCCTCGAGGAGGTCCTCCGGATTGGATCCGGGATCCCGCATGAGGGCGAGCCTGCGGAAAAGGACCTTGATGCGTGCCGTCAGCTCACGCATGGAAAACGGCTTGCACAGGTAGTCATCCGCGCCGAGTTCGAGTCCGAGAACACGGTCGAATTCCTCATCGCGAGAAGTCAGGAAGATGATCGGAGTCGTCTCCGACCGTGAGCGGATGCGTCGGCAGAGTTCGAGACCGTCCATCCGCGGCATCATGATGTCGAGCACCGCGAGGTCCGGAAGCGCATGTTGGAAGTCGTCCCAGGCCGCTTGGCCGTCGGCATAGGTCGAGACCGTGTAGCCCTCACGTTTGAGAGCGAACGCCACGTTGTCCCGAATGTTCTGCTCGTCCTCGACGATTGCGATGGTGCCGTCCACGGCTGGCCTCCAGATCTTGTTCGAGCCTAACGCCCATTGATCGTGAGGACAAGGCTCGTGTCGCTGCCAGGCACCGCCGCAGATGGAGTGCTCCTCTCATTGGGTTCAATCTACCGAATTTCGAAGCGCCGATTCTCCGACCGCGCTCCCCGTGAGGATGCCAGGCACGCCGATTCGCCTGAACGGTACGAATCGGTTTGTCGACCTTGGCGAATCGGGATGCCTGGCACCTCCGAGAGACGCATATTTCTCCCCACGTGCTCCCCGAGAAAGCCACCCCTGACACTTTCGGGACCATTGACCCACACTGTCTTCGGTGCGGAGAATCCCGAGAGTGTCAGAAGTGGCACGCCCGCCCAGCGCGCCCTCACGCCCTCCGAGTGGGTGGTTGGCGAACGAAAAAGGGCGCCGCATGGCGGCGCCCGATTGAGATTGAAAGGTGAAAAATCGTTAGCTTTTGGTTGCCGCCGTGGCGGTCTTCTTGGCTGCGGCAGCGGGCTTCTTCGCAGTCGTGGTCTTCTTGGCAGGGGTCGATTTCGGTTTGGTGGCCTGATTCGCGCGCAGTTTGTCGACGCTCACGGTCAACTGCTCGACCTTGGTGGTCAGTTCTTCGATCTCGCTCTTGGTGGGGATGCCCATGCGGTGGATCACCGCAGTCACCTGGTCGTCCATGGTGCGCTCCAGGGTGTCCCAATAGCTCTCCGCCACGGTCTTCATGCCGGCCACGGTGCCCTGGGCGGTGGTCTTGGCCTTCTTGACCTCCTTGATTCCCTGGGTCTCCACTCCTTCGCCCTTTTCGACCAGACCCTTGAAGAGCTTGCCGCCCTCTTCCTCGGCCATGGCGAATGCGCCCAGTCCGGCGAGCCAGATCTTGTGTGCCGAATCCATGAGATCGTTCTGCATCACTTTTGCCTTCTTCTTTGCGTTCATTTTCCTGTTTCCTTCCTGCCGCCTCGCGGCCAGTGGTTGTTGTTTGTCGAGCCTTTTTGCCGCTTTGCGGCATCGCTCATGGGGAGAATATAACGCGCTGCGGCATGAGTGTCAAGAGGTTTTTGCCGCAGAGCGGCAAAAACTTTTGAATTTATTGCAATGAATGATGTTAGGCTGTCAGTTTATGAACTCTTGAGAGCGACCTATTCACGTCTATCGGGGATTGGGATACAGGGATTTGCCGCGCAGCGGCATTGTCATTGGCCAGATCCCACTGTTCTCTTGCGCTCCGCGGCTCCGACGATCCACGAAGTTCGGAGTGAAGACGAGGTGCGGACTTGCGGCCCGGGTGGGCGGGGGACCCAGCCCCCAGCCCCCAGTTACTAGCCCCTGGTTCCTGGGATCACTCCCACCCGTCGGGGTAGCTGGTATCCACGTGGATCGCTGAGTTCACCAGCTCTTTCGCCGCCTTGGCGTAGGGGAGCAGGGCGAACATGCTGCCCTTGGCCAGCTTGAGCTTGCCGCCCATGAGTCCGACGATTGGGTCGGTCTTGCCGGCGAGGACGGACTTCCAGTTCGTCGGTGTGGCCCTGATGAGATAGGGCACGTCTTCGAGCTCCGCGCTGGTCGCCACCTTGGCTCCCCGACAGTCTCCGTGCCAGAGGTCCGCGATGACGATCCGATCCTCCGGGATTCCCATATCGCCGTCGGGAGTCATGACCATGGCGATGGCCCCCTCCCATTTGGTGGCGGCCTGCTTGTAATTGGCATTGGCGTTGATCTTGTCGTGCCATGCCTGAGCCCAGTCCTCGGTGAAGATTTCAGCAGCCATCCGCGCCTCCGGTTGATGTCGGTCGTGTCGCCGCAAGGATAACCGAGGACGAGTCGAAAGTCGAAAGTCGAAAGTCGAAAGTTGAAAGTGGACGCTGGCTTCGACGCGCCCATCTCCCCGATGCGCTCCCCGAGGGAGCCCCCTTTAACATTGTTGGGACCTCAACAGGGTGGATTCCCCAGACCCTTGGATCCCAACAATGTCAAAGACGGCACGCCCGATCAACGCGCTCTCTCGCTCCGGTTGGTTGGGTGGGAACGTTGAACGCTCAACATTCAACGTGTAACTATTGACTTTCGACTTTCATCTCTGGGTTACTTTGTCCGGGCTGCCCGAGCGCGCCGCACGGCCTGGGAGCGATAGCGGCCCACATAGTTTCTGAAGGGTTCGGTGACCGCCCTCGGGATCGGGAGGTAGACCAGGCGTCCGGGGGCTTCTTGGGTGGCGTCGAAGATCCAGTTGGCCACCTGGTTCACCTTGACGCGGGCGATGTCGCGCGGCCCCAAAGCGTGGGCGAGGTACAGAGGCAGCAGCATGCGAGCCTCGTCCTCGTCCAGGGCCACCGACCAGGGCCGGGGCGAGTCGGTCAGAGGAAACCGGCCATCTTGGAGGCTCGGCGGGTTGCCGACTGAATGGCGGAATATTCGCTCGAACGCCGTCGCCATAAGACGGGAGTTGATGCAGCGGAAGGCCGGAGCGAGGATCAGGTGTTTTTTTTCTGGCGCATCGTCGCCGATCTGATCGAAGGTGTCGTCAATTCCGTCCTTGAAATGCATCAGGTCGGTTGCCAGCCGGCCGTCGGCGCTCCGAAGGCGGAGGGGGAAGCACCAGAATGGGACCACGTCGTGTTGGTCGTCGCCCGGTGGAGAGTGGTGGAGGTAGTCGATGTTTTGTTTGCGGTGGCCGTCAACGTGACACACCCGATGGCAGTTGTTGCAGAAGTGGAGAACTGCGTCCGGGTCGAATGGGTATTCGTGACCGCAGGTGGGGCATTCCATGGGCACAAAGCGCAGGCCCGATCCCGGGGTCCGGGCCTCGCCGGGAAGGTCCTCGAGGGCGGCGTCGTCCAGAGGCGGAGCGTCGCCGGCAACCGAGGCCGCTGCGCAGTCGATGAGCAGCCGCTCGTGGATGCCGGGGCCGGTTGTGTCCACGATCCACCAGGGGCGCCAGATCACTGCGGAGACCTCGTGGGAAAATCTGCCGCCGAGTCGGATTACATCCAGGTCGCGCACCAACTGCTTGCGATCGAGATCGCCGAAGGCGCGGGAGAGGTGATCTTCGCCAAAGGAGAGCGGCAGGGTTTGGACCGACTCCGGGCAGTGCGCCGCGGGTTCCAGCGCTCGTAGGTAGCTGAGCCTGCCCATCTTCGGGAGATCGACGCGGTCGGTGGCGAGGATGGCCGCCTCGATGGTTCGGATGGCGAATCGGAGGTCTTTGTTCTGGTTTCGTTTGTCCCGACCGAAGGCCACCTGGAACAGGGTTCCCATTCCGTGGCGGTAGGGGGCCAGGAAACGTTGTCGAGCGCGGATCTGAAGGGTCTTCGCGAGCTTCGCTCGAAAGGCGTCGGCCTTGCGGCTTGCCAACGCCTCGGCCGCAGCCACAGCGGCCTCGCCTTCCGGTCGGACGACGAGGCTTCCGTTGGATGCGGCTCCGGCGGCGCTGGCTTCGAGTGGGGCCACCGCGCGCCGGTAGAGCTCGAGGTAGTGGAGATAACGGTAGTGGTCGAGGATGACCTCCAGCAGACTGTCCTCGTCGGACACTTTCTCCGGCAACGTCACGAATAGGGTGTCGTCGTGGCCCACCACGAGGTGTTTGGAGTCGCAGAAATTGCAGCGGGCCATGTGGGAAAGCACCGGCACGTCCACCGCGGCCCCGCACTCGGTGCAGGCAACGACGACGGAATAACCCGGTTGGCATTCCTCCCCGTCGGAATCCGGTCGGACAAGGCCCAGGTCGGGGGTCGGCGAAATCGGTTGTCGGGAGAACGAATCGCCTTCGGTTGTCTCGGGCACCGCGTCTTCGAGTCGAACGGAGCTGGCCATGACGATTGGGTTCAACGGGGTGTAGAACGAGGCCCAGATGCCGGCCATGACTGCGATGGGAATCAGCATTCCGGCGCTTTCCACTCCGCCGGCAACCAATAGACTGGCCTGGGCGAAGAGCACGCCGAGAACCACCTCCAGGGTGGGTCTTCCGATGGCGGCCAATCCGGCCCCGGGAGCCAGGGCGTTGAGGACGATTGCTGCAATGGGCTGCTCGAGCCTGCCCCGGAAAATGATACCGGCGGCCACTGCCGCCAGAGGCGGCGCCAGAAGAGAAACCAGGAACCAACCGGTGTTCACTTAAGATCCTCCACCCCTACAGTTCCTCGTGCGAGCCGTTTGAGAAGGGGAACCACGACCTGGGTCTCGGCAACATCGAGCTTCGGGTCGGCGAGGGCCCCTTCCAACAGTACGCACAGGGCGACAAAGGCTTCCTCCCTCGAGGATTCTGATTGGAGCACCGCGCGGCACGCCTCGTAGTCCAAACCCTGCGGAATGCCCCCACTCAATACACGTTGTACGAGGCGGCGGTAGGCCGCCAACTCCGTCGGATGGCTGTTGTCGTTCGACATCGCATCAATGATATCCGGTGCGGCGAGACGGAAAGGGGAGGTTGATCGACCATGGAAATGGGTGACAGGAGATTCGTGGTGACCGGTGGCGGCAGCGGGATCGGTCTGAAGACCGCACAGATGCTGGCCGCGGCCGGTGCCGAGGTGTGCGTTGTGGGCCGGCGGGCTGAACTGCTCGACGAGGCTGTGGCGACGATCGGGGGCGGTTCCTGGTCGACGCCATGCGATGTGTCCTCAGAGGAGGATGTCTCGAAGCTTGCCGAAGCGGTCAAGGAACGCTGGGGTGTCGTCGATGGTCTGGTCAACAATGCGGGGATCGCTCCCATGGCGACTCTCGAGGGGACAGAGCTCCAGCTATGGGATCAGGTTTTTGCCGTCAATGTCCGCGGGCCCTACCTGGCCTGCAGGCTCCTCGGTCCGATGCTCAAACAGGGACGGAATCCGTCGGTGATCAACGTGTCGTCATCGCTGGCGGTGCGGGCAATTCCAGGGATGGCCGCCTACAACGCTTCGAAAGCGGCGGTGAATCAGCTCACCAGGTCGCTGGCTTTGGAGTGGGCGCCGGTGGTGCGGGTCAATGCGGTCATGCCGGCCGTGGTGGATACGCCGATCCACGGCAGCCGCGGCATGGACGCTTCCCAGGTCGAATTCATGGCGAAGATCCACCCGATGCAACGGATCGGTCAACCCGCCGACGTGGCGTCGTTGATCGTGTACCTCATGTCCGACGCCGCATCGTGGATGACCGGCTCCGTATTGCCCATCGACGGCGGTATGACGGCCGCGTGATTGAATGTTGAATTCTAAATTCTTGATTTTGAATTGACGGTGGCGTCGGGGTTTGAACATGTCCTCGGGTTCGTCAGGGTGGGTGGGCGGCAATTCAGAATTCAAGATTCAGAATCTCCCTGATGCTGAGCCCTATTTGGGGGCGAGAATTTCGATGTCCCGCGCGGCGGTGTCGGTCAGGGTCAACCGAACGCGCCAAACGCGGGCGTCCGCCGGAAGCCACGTGGCAAGGGTGTCCCTGGGCCATTCCACGGCCACTACGGCGTCGGGGTCGGACAGGATGTCCTCCAAACCCAGTTCCCGCAGGTCAGCGATCCGGTCACCGACCCGGTAGAGGTCCACGTGGTGCAGTCGGCCGATGCCACGCGAGCCACAACGATAGCTCTGGATGAGTACGAATGAAGGCGAGGAAACCTCGTCCCCGTCGCCGCCGAGTCCCTCGACGAGACCTCGTGTCAGGGTGGTCTTGCCGGCTGCGAGATCGCCCTCCAAGAGAACGACATCGCCGGCCATGAGATCGGTTGCCAGGCTCCTCCCCACATCCACAGTGGCTTCGGACGACGCAGTCCGCCGGGTGTTTCGAGCGGTCACGGCTCGACGAGCTCGAGCCAGGCGGCGGCCACGAGCTCCGACTGGACCGTGGCCGGCGTCGCGGCGGGGTAGGCCTCGCCGCCGAGTTCACCTGCGCGGCCATGCAGCCAGACTCCGACGATCGCCGCCCGCACAGGTTCCAATCCCTGGGCCAGCAATGCGGCCACCGTTCCGGTCAGCACGTCACCCGAACCGCCCGAGGCGAGATGGGCGTCCCCGGTCGGGTTGACCCAGGACTCCCCGCTTGGTGCGGCGATCACCGTCCGGAACCCCTTGGCCACAACCACCGAACCGGACCGCCGGGCCGCTTCACGCGCCGCACCGACCCTGTCGGCCACGACCTCGGACGTGGGGCGGTCGAGCAGTCGGGCCAGCTCGCCGGGGTGTGGCGTGAGGACCGCGGGCTGTGATCTCTCGGCGAGCCGTTCCGGCTGTCCCGCAAGAAGATTGATGGCATCAGCGTCGAGCAGCAACGGACCCGACCAATGGTCGAGCAGCCAGTCAAGCGTCGTGGCGGCACCATCGGCGGTGCCCATTCCAGGCCCGGCGGCAATGGCCGTGACTCGTGCCAGCAGGGGCTCGAGTCCGTCGGGCACGGCGATGGCGCCGTCGGCATCCGCGGCCAGCGGATGGGTCATGGCCTCGAGGCAGGCACCGTCCACCACCGGCACCAGCGGCTCCGGGACGGCCATGGTCACCAGCCCCGAACCCGCTACGACCGCCGATCTGGCGGCCATGGCCACCGCGCCACCGCGGCCCACCGCGCCAGCGACCAGCAGGAGATGGCCGAACGCTCCCTTGTGTCCGTCGTCGGGCCGCACCGGGAGCATCAGCGTCACATCGTGGGATTCGATCCACCGCAGGCGACACTGGCGCTCCAGGGTCTCCGGCGGGATTCCGATATCCACAACCGCCACGTCGCCGCACCTCAGACACGCCGGAGGCAGCACATGGCATGTCTTGAGCGCCGCGAATGTCACCGTGAGATCGGCCTCGATTGACGGCCCGGGGGTGTCGGCCGACGTGCCGCTGAGACCCGTGGGAACGTCCACTGCGAGAGTTGGGGTGCCTGAGCCGTTGACCCGATCCACGATGGCCGCGAAGCGGCCATCAAGGGGCCGGTCGATGCCGGTGCCGAGCAGGGCGTCCACCACAACATCCGGGGGGTGGGGGAGGAGAGCGCCATCAAGAGCCTCGAGGCTGTCGTCCTCGACGATCGTGATCTGGACGCCGAACGCACGTGCGAGCTCGAGGTTGGTGGCTGCATCCGGGCTCAGGCGGTCCTCGGTTCCGAACAGGATCACCTGGACGTCGTGGCCGCCGTTGACGAGGTGCCGCGCGGCGGCAAGGCCGTCGCCGCCGTTGTTGCCGGGACCGCAGAGAACGAGGACCGTCGTCGCCTCCGGGAACTCCTCACGCAAAGCGTCCACCACTCCTGTGGCCGCGTTCTCCATCAGCACGATGCCGGGAACGCCGAGGTCCTCGATGGTATGCCGGTCAACCTCGCGCATGGTCTCGTTGTCGAGTACCGGGAGCATGTCAGCCTCCTTGGGTGACTGATTGTACTCCTGACGCAGGGGAAGGCTCCGGCCTCGGCAGGAGCACGTCGAAGGGCGCGCCGAGGAGATAGCTGAATGCCAGCTGGTAGTTCTGGTCGATGGCCTGCCGCATCTCTGGGGTGTAGCGCGACTCATACACCGATCGGGGCGCTGACCGGACGATGATCATGCCGATGCGACGCTGCCGGATTTCTTCCAGAAACGGGGTCTGGTCCCAACGCCCCCGCTCGGCCAGCTGGGACATGATGAACGGGCGAATGTGGACCCGCTTGCCCGCACCCACCACGGCTGCGGCATCGTCCGACACGACCGGACCGTCCACGGCAGCCACGGTGGCCACCAGCTTGTTGTGGATCGGCACCATGGCGCGGGCCGTCTGGTGTGCCCTCCTCTGATCGATCCAGGATGCTGCGGCGGTCAGTGCAACGCCCGCTGCCAACAGGGCGGCAATGGCCATCCGTGCCGGCCGCCGCCGGTCAAAAAACTCCACCGGGAACTCGCAGGCTGTGAGCAGGGCGATGGCCGCCACCGGCTCCAAAAAGTGGTTCATGCTTGCGCCGAGTCGGCCCACGGCCATCGCGACCCCGGCCGCGGTAAAGGCGTAGACCGCAGGCAGGGACCAGCGCCGCCGCCACGCCACGACCCCGAGAAGTATCAACAGCAGTCCCACCACGAGGGGAGTCGAGAGCGCGAATCGACGGTACATGGCCACGACGCGACTCCAGGAGAACGGGTGGTCGTTGGCCACCGCCACGTGCAGGAGGAAAAGCCCGCCCGTGCGCCACTGGAGAAAAAGAACGGCGGCACCAACGGTGCCCCCGTAGACCGAGGCGAAAGCCAACCCTCGCCGCCAGTTTTTCAGCAACAGCCAACAGCCGGCGGCCACGGGCGCCGCGATCGAGCTCTGTTTGGTGAGCAGGGAGGCGGCTAACAGCAGGGCAGCGGGCAGCCACCACCTCCGGTCATCTATCGTCAACAGCGCGATGGCGGCGATGGCGAGCAGCAGGGCGGGTTCGTCCGGTCGGACCACCAGCGACCACGGCCACTGGATGGGATGGAGCAGGTAGAGGAGGCCCACCGCAAGGGCCACCCAGCCGGTGCGCGGCCAGCCGGTGAGGGCGATGACGAGAGTAATGCCGATGACTGACAGGAGACTCAGCAGACGCCCCGCCGCGAAACCGTCCACCCCCAGCCGGATCAGCCCCGCCATGGCATACATGGCGGCCGGAGAGTACATGTTGATGGCGTAGGGCGCGACGTTCGGGTCCTCATAGAGGGCCTCGCCGGCGGCAATACGAAGAGCGTCGTCGACGATGTAACCATCAAGGTAATTCAGCTGCGCGGGCATGGAGGTCGCAAGGAGCAGTGAGTCGGCGACCAACCAACCAGCGGCTGCGGCGAGCGGGATCATGACCGCAGCGATGGCGAAGGTGCGGAGGCGGCGGTCGCGGCCAGGAATGTGCGGCACACCTCAGCGTAGCAGACGCCGGCCATGGCGGAAATCGGGCGCCATGGCCGCCTTGGGGCTGCCGAAATTTGATTTCAGCGATCTAAGATGTATTTTAGAGGTACACTTAGAGAGACCCAAGGACGCACGGAGGTGCCGTGATGCACATCAACGACATTCTGAAGGTAGCGGTCGAACGCAAAGCGTCCGACGTGCACCTCAAGGTCGGAGCCCACCCGGTGCTCCGGATAGACGGCCGCTTGCAGGTGATGTCCGAGTTCAAGAGGATGATGCAGGAGGACACCATCGCCATGGCGTTCTCCATGATGTCTTCGCGCCAAAAGGAACGCTTCAAGCAACAGCTCGAAATCGATATTGCCTACTCGGTTCCGGGCCTTGGTCGATTCCGTTGCAACATCTTCCAACAACGGGGTTCGGTGGGTCTGGTACTGAGGCTGATTCCGTCCCGCATCCAGACCTTCAAAGAACTCATGCTGCCGCCGGTTCTCGAGAGGATTTCCGAGGAACAGCGCGGTCTGGTGCTGGTCACAGGAACCACCGGTTCGGGTAAGTCCACCACGCTGGCTTCCATGATCGACTTCATCAACGCCCGGCGCGTCGAGCACATCATGACAATCGAGGACCCCATCGAGTTCCTCCACCGCGACAAGAAGTCCATCATCAACCAGCGAGAGGTGGATGTGGACACGCGGGGATTCTCGGTGGCTCTGCGATCGGCCCTCCGCCAGGATCCCGACGTGATTCTGGTCGGTGAGATGCGTGATTACGAGACCATCGAGACCGCACTGTTGGCGGCGGAAACCGGCCACCTTGTGCTGTCCACCCTTCACACCCTCGATGCCACCGAGACCATCAACCGTATCATCTCGGTCTTCCCTCCACATCAGCAGAAACAGATTCGAATCCAGCTGTCCGCGGTGCTCAAAGCGATCGTCTCCATGCGCCTGCTCCCCCGTGCCGATGGCCTGGGCCGGGTGCCGGCCATCGAGGTGCTGATCAGCACCGCCTACATCAAGGACTGCGTGGAAAACAAGGAAAAGACCAAACTGATCCGCGACGCCATCAACCAGGGCACCAGCCAGTACGGCATGCAGACCTTCGACCAGTCGCTGTACCTGCTGTACAAGAACGGCTTGATCACCTTGGAGGAGGCGCTCCGCCGCGCCACCAACCCGGACGAGTTCAAACTCAAGATCCAGGGGATTCAGTCCACCTCCGATATTTCCCGCGAGGAGATGGACGGTGTGCTGGAGCTCGGCGTGGACGCTTCGGTGGATCCGTTTTCCGAAGAGTCGCCCTTCGAGTTCGGACAGACGGAGTAGCGCCCCCGACCGCCCAGATACAAGATGCAAGATCCAAGATCCCCCTCCCGTCCGGGAGGGGTTCGCTTTTCAAATTTTGAATTTTGAATTCGGACAACCCCCCCACTCCCTGCCCCTTCTTCTCACACTCTCCACACCCTCCACACCGGGCGGGCGGGTGGCCGCGACTACATGGCATACTTGATCAGCCATGGGTGACCCCGCCTACGCCGCCGCATTGAAGGTCCTGTCTCGCCGCGATCATTTCGAGGCCGAGATCGTGGAGAAGATGCGTCGCAAGGGGTTTGGAGCCGAACAGATCGAGTCCGCTCTCGACCGGTGCCGGGAGTTCGACCTGGTGAATGACCACAAACTGGCGCGACGATTCGCCGAGGTCCGTTCCGAAAACAACGGTTGGGGCCCGCGCCGGATCTCCGCCGAACTGAGGCGGCGCGGTGTGGACCGGACCACGTCCGAGGAGGCCGCGCGGCTCGATGACCGGCAGCTTCGGATGGCGTTGGCCACCGCCGTGCGACGGACCGAAATTCGGGCACCGGATGGGTGGTGGCGGCTTCCCGACCGACGGGCCCGGATGGTAAGCTCCCTCATCGCGCGGGGCTTTGAAGCCGACGACGCCATCGCGGCCGTGAGTCAACTGGCGGCTTCCCGGGAGAAAAACGACCATGCAACCGATGACGAGTAGGGAGATCCGTACCACCTTTCTGGAGTACTTCTTCTCCAAGGATCACCAGATTGTCCCCTCCTCCGCCCTGCTGCCGGCAGGGGACAGTACGCTGCTGTTCGCCAACGCGGGCATGAACCAGTTCAAGGACGTTTTCGCCGGCCGCGAAAAGCGTCCGTACAGCCGGGCCTGCTCGTCCCAGAAATGCGTCCGCGCGGGCGGGAAACACAACGATCTGGAAAACGTGGGTTACACAGCCAGGCACCACACCTTCTTCGAGATGTTGGGGAACTTCTCCTTTGGAGACTACTTCAAGCGAGAGGCCATTCAATTCGCGTGGGAACTGTTGGTCGATGTCTACAAACTCCCATTGGATCGCCTGTGGTTCACGGTCTACACCGACGACGACGAGGCGGCGCGGTTGTGGGAAGAGGTCGGGGCGCCTCCAGAGAGGATCCTCCGCTTCGGAGAGTCAGAGAACTACTGGTCCATGGGTGAGACCGGACCGTGCGGGCCGTGCTCGGAAATCCACTTCGACCGCGGCCCCGACCCCCTTGCGCCGGGGAGGGCAGGCCTCGTCAACGGACCGGCCGACGATGTTGTGGAAATCTGGAACCTGGTATTTATGCAATTCGACCGCGATGCCACCGGAGAGCTTCGCCCTCTGCCCAGGCCGTCCATCGACACCGGCGCCGGATTGGAGCGGATGGCCGCGGTGTTGCAGGGTGTCGAGTCCAACTACGAGACGGACCTTTTCGTGCCCATCATCGCGGCGGTCGCGGATCTGGCGGACCGGCCATATGACCCCAGGAGTGAACTGGGTCCGGCGTATCGGGTGATCGCCGACCACCTGCGGGCGGCCACCTTCCTCATGACCGACGGGGTCGTTCCTTCCAACGAGGGGCGCGGATACGTTCTGCGGCGGATCATCCGCCGAGCGCTGCGCTACGGTCGCAAACTCGGGCTCGATGGGGCGTTTCTCCACACCCTCCATCCAGTAGTGGTGGAACTGATGGGAGACGTCTACCCCGAGCTCGTGGAGCGTCGGGAGGTGGTTTCCACCCAGCTTCGGCAGGAGGAGGAGCGATTCGCGAGGACGCTGAACGCGGGCACCGATGTGGCCCAGCGTGAGCTCGAACGCCTGAAGCGCTCCGGCAGGGAGTTGGTGCCAGGTGAGGTGATATTCGACCTCTACCAAACCCACGGCATTCCCTCGGAGTTGCTGGAGGAGTTTGCCCAGGAGGAAGGTCTGGCGTTGGATCACGATGGTTTCCAAGCCGCTTTGGAAGAGGAACGCCAGCGGGGCCAGGCATCCTGGAAGGGCGACCTCATGGCCCAATTCAGGGCCGAACACGAGGACCTGGCCGACGATGGTGTGCGGTCGGAGTTTGTCGGGTACAACGAATTCCAGAGCACCACCAAGGTGTTGGCCTTGATTGGCCCGGACGGGCTGGAGGACGAGCTCGACGCCGGTGAGACAGGCGAAGTCGTGCTCGCCTCGACGCCGTTTTACGCGGAAAGCGGCGGCCAGGTGGGCGACCGCGGCGTACTGCGGTGGGACGGAGGGTATGCCCGGGTGAAGGACACCCAGAAACCCATCGAGGGACTGATCATCCACCGCGTCGAGGTGGAGGAGGGGGCGCTGCTGAAGAACGCCGAGGTGGAAGCGTCGGTGGACCAGGGGCCCCGCATCGACACCCAGCGCAACCACACCGCGACCCACCTGTTGCACGCCGCGCTGCGCAGGGTCCTCGGCGAGGCCGCTCAGCAGGCTGGTTCGCTGGTGGAGCCGGACCGCCTTCGTTTCGATTTCTCGTGGGGTGAGCCCGTCAAGGACGAGCAACTTCGTGAGATCGAACGGCTGGTCAACGCCGAGGTGGTGGGAAACCAGCCGGTGGGTAAGGAGGTCATGGCCATCGAAGACGCCCGCGGGCGTGGAGCCATGGCTCTGTTCGGCGAGAAATACGGCGATGAGGTCAGAGTGGTGAGCATCGGCGACGGCAATTTTTCGGTGGAACTGTGCGGCGGTTGTCACGTTGATCGAACCGGCGACATCGGGCTTGTCTCCATAGTCTCCGAACGCGGTGTGGCCGCCGGGGTGCGGCGGATCGAGGCGGTCACCGGTCGGGGTGCGGTGGAGCGGCTCCAGGAGCGCGACAGGCTCGTGAACGAGCTCGCTGGACACTACCAGGCTTCGTTCGAACAGCTGCCCGAGCTGCTCGGCAAACGGGACGCGAGGATGGCGGAGCTGGAGGCCGAGGTGCGTCGGCTCAAACACCAGCTGGCTTCGGGCGACGCACGTGGCGCCGAGATTCGTCGTGAGTTGGGAGGGTTCACTCTTGTGGCCCGCCGGGTGCCCGAGATGGCACCGGCCGAGCTGCGCAACCTGGCCGACACCCTGCGACAGAAGCTGGGCACCGGCGTCGTTGTGCTGGGCATGGAGTCGGGCGACAAGGCGACCCTGCTTGTGGCGGTCACCGACGACCTGACCGACCGGGTCAACGCGGGCAACGTGGTCCGTGAGTTGGCGCCCATCGTGGGTGGTCGCGGCGGTGGCCGGCCCAATCTGGCCCAGGCCGGCGGCCCGAATGTCTCCCAGATCGACGCCGCGTTGGAAAAAGCATCCGACGTGGTCGCTGGCCTCATCGACGATTAGTTCCGGGTTTCGGCTCCGCCCACCCGGCCGGGAACAAGGAGCAAGGAACACCCTCCTCCCCCCGCCCACCCAGGCAGCAGGGAGCAGGCAGTGGGGAGTAGCCCCCGCCCACCCGGGGCGAGAGGGTGCGATGGGCGGGCGTGCCCTTCGGGCACCTTTAAGTTGAAGGTTGCACGTTAAACGTTGAACGTTCCCGCCCACCCACCCGGAGCGAGAGGGCGTGATAGACGGGCGTGCCACTTCGGGCACCTTTAAGTTGAAGGTTGCACGTTAAACGTTGAACGTTCCCGCCCACCCACCCGGAGCGAGAGGGCGTGATAGACGGGCGTGCCACTTCTGACACTTTCGGGTTGATCGCGTCGGGGCTCTCCAGATTGCTGAGTCCCGAACAGTGTCAGGGGTGGCAACCTCGGGGAGCGCGATTGGGAGATGGGCGCGTCGAAGTCAGCGAATCGAACCGTACGCCTGTGCCCGAAACCCGGCGGCAGCAATCCGGGGCAGCGACCAGAGACAGCGAATAGGGACAGCGATCCGGGGCAGCGACCAGCGGCCGCGTGTGCCAGAGCCGGCCGGTGCTGGTAACTGCCTTCTGTCTATCCCCCAGCGACCTCGAACCTGGTCGTATGCTCCGACATCTTCACAGGCTCGATTTCCTCCGCCGGGATCTTGAGGAATGCGGCCACCGACGACACCACCCGTGAGTACCACACCGTGGCTGTGACCGTGACCTCGCCGGGGGCGACGCTCTTGGGCAGCTGCCACGTGAATGTTTCGTTGACCGCCTTCAGCGGTGCCAGGCGGTAATCGGGGCCGAAGGCTGCTGTGTTCCACTGGGCCACGGTCATTCGTCCTTCGGGGTCGAGGTAGGGGAGACGGAAGATCCGGTCGCCGTCGGGCACCATGCCGTCCCGCGCCAGGCCCTTGAAATCCTCCAGGCCCTGGATGTCGCCGATGTCCTGGTAGGCCAGGGCGTCGGACGAGGCGATGGTGAGTTCTTCGCCGTCGAAGCCCTTGGGGTCCACAGCGAGATGGAAGGTTGCGCCCGCCGCGTCGGTGGCCACAACGTCGAGCCATACGACCCGCTCCTCGGCGGAGCCTGAGGGGATATAGTGGCCGGCCTTGGCGTTGACCACCGTGGCCGTGAGCACTACCTGTCCGCCGGAGTTTATCTGAAGGTCGGATGGGTGAATTCTCACCTCCACCGCGCCGCTGAGTTTGCCGGTGTCGTGGGCACCGTGGAAGAGGTGCTGCCGCACGTCCGGATGATCTTCTCCACCCACATCGGGTGCACTGTTGCCGGCGGCCGGAGGCATGTGGCAATCCTGGCATACGATCCCGGCAGCGGCTTGGGGGCTGTCCTTCCATTCGAGGTGGGTGGCCTTGACCCAGAGGCCCCACGGATCCTTTTCGTTGTGGCAGGTGCCGCAGTATTCGGCGGTGCCGAGAAAGCTATTCACAGCGATCTCGTGGCCCGGGCTCTCGACGCCTGCCCGAGTCCCCTGCTTGGCATCGCCCGGCTCGACGATGAAGTTGAAATTGAAGGGCACATCGCCTTCGAAGCCGACGATGGAGTGGCAGAGGTCGCACGAGACACCCTCGTTCGCTCGGGTACCCTCGGCCGGTGGTTTCGGAGGGATGTCACCGGCGAGAAAAGCGAGGGGCGCGTGGCAGCCGTTGCAGCCGGCTTTGACCCCGGAGACTTTTTCCACCTTGAGGGCGTGGGGGAGGGCGAGTTCGAAGTATTCGATCTCGTCCCAGTGGTGGGTGTAGGACTGGGACATCATGGCTTGCTGGTGTTGGCGTGCGATATCCACATGACACTCGGCGCAGACCTCGTCGGGCTCGAAGTCGTCGTAGGTCAAAGTGCCCAGGGCGGCGTCTCCGGCCTTACCGGCGGCCCAGGCGATGGTCAGTGCTCCCACGAGCACGAGCGGAATGACGATCCAGCGAGTCTTCATGGAATCCCCCTTATCCGTTCACCGGCTCACCGTACTCGGCGCGGGCGGGGGCTGTCAATTTGAACGTGTGACCAAAAGTTCAAGAGAATCAGTATGATACGTAGTCGCAGAAAGAAGTGAATAGCGAATAGCGAATAGGCTCACGCCCCACCGGATGCACGATGCGAAATGCTAGGTCCGTTGCCCGCCCAGGGAGCAGGGAACAGCGATCCGGAGCAGTGATCCGGGGCAGCGACCAGCGATTCGGAAATCCCACAACCTACAACCTGTCCTCAGGTCGGCGGGGGTCACCTAGAGCCCGAGCTTCCTCCGCGTCAGTGCCTCGAGCCCGCCTGCGAGCACGAGCTCCTGAGCGGCCGGTCCCAGCGGAGAAAGACGGTAATCCTCGCCACGCCACGTGGCCACCGAGCGGCGGAAGTCCACCGACAGGGCGCCGGCGGGGATCGTCTTGGCGCCGGACGCCGCGTCGGCCTCGAAAGCTCCTCTGACCGCGTCGGCAAGGGCCGGGCTCTCGAGGCAGATGAATGCGTTGTTGAAGGCGTTGCGGAGATAGGTCTGGGAGAAGCTGGCGGCGATCACCATCCGGATACCCCGGTACGCAAGCGACGTGGCGGCCTGCTCGCGAGAAGATCCCGTGCCGAAGTTGCGTCCGGCGACGATGATGTCGCCGTCTGCCACGATCTCCTGGAATCCGGGGTCGTAGTTGGCCATGGCGAAGCCCGCCATCTGTTCCGGGCTGAGGTCGTCGCGGTAGGTCACGTCCTTGCCGTAGATACCGTCGGTGTTGAGGTTGTCCACCGGCAGCAGCAGGATCCGTCCGTCCAGGCGTTCGGGAAAGCCTTCACGGATGTCCACCGGGCGGGCGGGCGGTGCCCAGCCGAGATCGACAAATCGATATTCGGGGACCGAGTCTCCCAAGTCCGCCGGTGCTGTGATGCGGCCGGCTATGGCCGAAGCCGCCACCACTCCCGGGCTCGCCAAGTAGGCGCTTGCGTCACGAGAACCCATGCGACCCTTGAAGTTCCGATTGGTGGCTGAAATGCCCACCTCTCCGGCTTCGAGAAGACCCACGCCGAGCCCGATGCACGCACCGCAACCCGGCGGCAGGGTCTTCGCTCCTGCGTCCACCAGCGTCTGCCAGACTCCTTTGGCCTTGGCCTCGCGCTCGACCTCGGCCGACGCTGCGGCGACGTAGAGCTCGACACCATCGGCAACGCGGCGGCCGCGCAGGACTTCGGCCGCTTCGAAGAGATCGTCGAATCGGGAGTTGACGCAGGAAAGGAGGTAGGCCTTGTCCACCGGCACCGTTTCAGTTTCGAACGCAGCAACGGGTCGGGACACGGCCACCGAGTCGGGACCCGCCACGTGGGGCGAGACCTGCCCGAGGTCCAGGGTGATCTCTGCGGCGTACTCGGCGCCGGGATCGGGCGACGGGGGATTTTCGTCCCAAGCGGCGAGGTGGTCACGGGACAGGCGGTCCGAGAAACCCCTTGACGCCAGCCTCGCCTCCCGCTCGCGCAGGTACATGGCCGTGACGTCGTCGTAGGGAAACCATCCAACAAGCGCACCCCATTCGGTCGTCATGTTCGCGATGGTCATTCGCTCGGAGATCGAAAGCGTGTCGATTCCAGGGCCGTGAAACTCCACAGCGGCGTTCAGCACCTCGCCCGACGAGTACAGTCCGCACAGGGTGATGATGACGTCCTTGCCGACGACGCCCCCCCGCAGCCTTCCCTCGAACACCACCTTTACTGACCGCGGGACCTGCCACCAGGTGGTGCCGGTGGCCCAGATCGCGGCGGCATCGGTGCGCACGACGGGCGTTCCCACGGCCGCCAGCGCACCGTACATGTTGGAGTGGGAGTCCGAGGCCACCACCAGGCTGCCCGGGTGGACAAAGCCGTTCTCCACCATCAACTGATGACCGATCCCGGCCCCTGCCGGGTGGAAGACGATGCCCTGGTCGTTGGCGAAGTCCTCTATGGCCCGGTACTTGGCGATGTTGGCGTCGGTTCTGTCCTGGACGTTGTGGTCCAGCGCGAACACCGGCTGTGAGGGATTGGCCACTCGTTGGGCACCGATGGCTCGGAACTTGGGCAGGATGGCGCCGGTGTTGTCGTGGGTCATCACGTGGAACGGGCGAATGGTGATCATGTCGCCGGAGCGCACCTCATGGCCATTCGACAGGTCAACGGCGTGGGCCTGGGCGACTTTTTCAGTCATGGTCTGAGCCATAAGAACTCCCCCTCGTATCCTGCAAATTTCTCAATTCTCAATTCTCGATTCTCAGTTATTAGTTCTTGATTCTCGGTTCTTAGGGTGAGGACGAAGAATTGAAAACTCAAAATCCAACATTAAGAATTCACAACCAGTTGTGCCATGAACTCCCGAACGTCGTCGAACTCCTCGGTTCGATCTATAGCTGCCTGCATACGGGCCACGTCTTGGGGAGTGGCGATGCCCTCGGCCAGGGCCGCGAACTTGGCGGCGATCTCGGTGTCGGTGAGCGGATTGCGGGGATCGCCCTTCGGATAGTCGAGTTGGGTTGCCACGCTTCGGCCGTCTGTTGTGGTGATCTCCACACGGACTCTCTGCAGCTCGGGGAATACGGCCTCTATTTCCGGATCGGCAATCACTTTCACCTTTTCGAGCTGGGCGCGGATCTTGGGATCCATGATCTTGGCGTCGGTGAATTGGAGCGGTGTGACCTGACGTTCTGCGACGGCCGCTGCGATGACGTACGGCAGCGAGTGGTCGGCGGTCTCCTTGGTGCGAGGGTCGTACTTCGAGGGGTCTGCCAGGATGTCCGCCGCTCGCGCAAGCGAGTGGATGGTCACCGTGGCAATCTCGTCGGGATCGAGGTCGTTATCGATCACCAAATCCAGAGTGGCGGAGATTGGTGCATGGGTGAGTGCCTCGGTGGGGAAGAACTTCATGCCGCACTGCAGGATCCGCCACGACTCGCCGAGCCCGTCGGTCAAAATATTGAACTTCCAGTCGGTGTCGAAAACGTGACTGAAGCCCTCCTTGCCGTCGAGCACATGCTCTGGTCCGGTGTAACCCTGTTCTGCGAGCAGTGCCGCAAGAACGCCGGACTGGGTGGCCAGAGGGTCCACCGTGTTCTTCATCATGGTGAGCTTACCCGCGGTCACGGACCCCGGCGTGCAGTGCCGCGACGCTGAGATGCCGATGGCGTGCTGCAACTGTTCGGCGTCGAGGCCGAGCATGCGCCCGGCGGCGATGGGGGAGGCCACCGCTGTCAGGGTCGCATGGTGCCAACCGATCTCCCGGACGCCGGGATGGGACACTTCGCACAACCGCTGTTCGAACTCGTAGGCAATTGCAATGCCGAGGATGAGGTCGCGCGCCGAACCTCCAGCCCGTTCGGCGGCTGCCATGGCCGCCGGAATGATGTCCGAAGGGTGGGACGGGTCCTGTTTCCAATAGATGTCGTTGTAGTCCATGACCCTGATCATCAGGGCGTTCAGCAAAGATGCAGACACCGGATCCCACCGTTCGCCGGTGACCAGGACAGTGGCTTCTCCGGCGCCGGCGATCTCCGTCAGCACGTTCCGTGCGAGGGCGACGTCGTGCTGCTGGGCGCCGCCCAGGGCGCAACCCATGGAGTCCATCAGATATCGCTTGACCTCGTTGACGACGTCTGTGGGCAAGTCCTCGAAGCGGGTCGATGCCGTCCACTCGGCCATGGTGCGGGTCACGTTGGGCATAGAGTCCTCCGTTGAACTGTGGTCCCCCGTCACCGCGAGGGCGGGGAGATTGTAGCGCAGGACCATCGCCGCCCACCCACCCACCCACCCAATTCGAAATTCGGAATGCGAAATTCGAACACCCCCACCCACCCGGCACAATCTTCCACTATTCACTATTCACTATTCACTATTCACTATTCACTATTCACTATTCACTATTCACGGCTCACTGCTTACTGTACGGATGGGTATATCATTCGGCACGGAGGATCCGATGGACAAAGGCTACACCGCCGCCTGCATCGCGGTGGGCTCCGAGTTGCTCGGTGACGACCGGGTCGACACCAACTCTCTGACCGTCGCCCGGGCCCTCGCGGGACACGGCGTCCCGGTGGTCGAGAAGCGGGTGATCGGCGATTCGGTGGAGCGGTTGGCCGAAGCGATCCGTGAGCTGTTGGATCGGGTGGATGTCCTTGTCGTCACCGGCGGGCTCGGGCCGACCCGCGACGACATCACTCGTGAGGCGGCGGCTGCGGCTCTGGGCCGGGAACTGGAGTACAACCCGGAGGTGGAGGATTGGGTGCGGTCTCGGTACGACGATCTGGGACGGCCGATGCCTGAATTGTGCCGCAAGATGGCCTATGTGGTCCGTGGGGCGGCGGTGTTACCCAATCCCAGGGGTGCCGCACCCGGGCAGCTGATTTCCATCCGAAACCGGTTGCTGGTTTTGTTCCCCGGCGTGCCGTGGGAAATGGAGGCAATGCTCAACAACGAGCTGCTGCCGGAAGTGGCGGCGCGCAGCCCCGGGATTCGCGTCCACGAGCGGATCGTGTTGCTTGGAGGCGTCTTCGAGTCCGCTGTGGAGGAGCGATTGGAAGCGTTCTACGAGCGCTTCGGCCGGGAAGACCTCACGGTGCTGGCCAGTTGCGGCGTGGTTCGGCTGGCGCTCAGGGTGGCCGGCGCGGACACCGCGGCCCAGAAGCGGTTGTCCGACATGGAGTCCGAGCTGCGGAAGGCGCTCGGGGCCGAGGTGGCCGGTGTTGACGTTTGTGGCCTCGAGGAGGTTGTGTTGACCCGACTGAGAGCATCCTGCCAGACCCTCGCGGCGGCCGAGTCGTGCACCGGCGGCATGCTGGCGGCCAGGATCACCGACGTCCCGGGTGCCTCGGATGCCTTCCTGGGTGGGGTCGTGACCTATTCCAACGAAGCCAAAGAGAATTTTGTCGACGTTCCACATCGTCTCCTGGTTGAAAGGGGAGCGGTGTCGGAGCCGGTGGCTCGGGCCATGGCCGAGGGAGTCCGAGCGCGTTTTCAATCCGATTGGGGCGTGGCAATTACCGGCATCGCCGGACCCTCCGGTGGAACCGAAGGTAAACCGGTGGGATTGGTGCACTGGGCGGTGGCGGGATCGGCAGGCACGGTCACGGAGCACCGGATCTTCCCGGGAGACCGTGGCGCCGTCAGATCGTGGAGCGTGAACTCTGTTCTCGACTTGTTGCGGCGGCAAATGGACGTCGTAAATCCCACATGACCGAGGTCGTTCGCGCCTTCATCGCGCTCGAGATTCCGGACGCCGTCAAGACCGAAATCGGCCGAGCGAGGGCGACAATTCAGGCCGAGTTGCCGCGGGCTCGCTGGGTCAAACTCGAGGGCCAGCACCTCACTCTGAAATTTCTCGGCGAGGTCCCCGAGGCAACGCTTGACGCTCTTGTCGCCGACCTCGCACCGACCCTGACTGGAATTGGCACCGTTCAGGTCGCCCTTGGAGGTGCCGGGTTTTTCCCGTCACCGAAACGACCTCGGGTTGCCTGGGTGGGTGGGGTTGTGGACGGGGTCGGTCCTGTCGTCGAGGCGCTGGAGCGGGCGGCTCTCGCCCATGGTTTTCCTGCGGAGCGAAGGCGCTGGGCGCCGCACCTGACACAGGCCAGACTGAATCGACCGTGGCCCCCGGAGGCTGTGACGAAGTTCCTGAACTGGGGGCAGGGCCTGGTGCTCGAACCCTACGGAGCCAGCGAAGCAGTGCTCTTTTCCAGCCGCATTCAGGCAGGGGGTGCCGTGTACACTGCCTTGGAGAGGATGCCTCTGGAATGACCTGGGAACTGATCCTGGTGATCGCAGCCTACTTTCTGGGCGGGGTGCCGTCTGCCCTTTTGATTGTCTGGATTGCCACCGGCAAAGACGTCAGAAAAGAGGGTTCGGGCAACGTTGGCGCCACCAACGCGACCCGGACCGGTGGGCTGGCGGTGGGCGCTGTCGTGACTCTCCTTGACGTGCTCAAAGGCGCCGTGCCCATGTGGCTCATGTCGCTGCTCAACCCCGCCGGTGAGTGGATGGCGGCGGTGTTTGTGGCCGTGGTCGTTGGCCATTGTTATCCGGTTTGGCTGAAGTTCCAGGGTGGCAAGGGTGTCGCCGCAGCATTCGGAGCCTACCTCGTATTGGCGCCTCGTGCGGCGTTGGTGGCCCTGGTGGTGTGGATCGTGGTGCTCGCCGTAGGACGGCGGGTGTCGCTGGCATCGATGGCGGCCACAGCGGTGTTCCCAATTCTGTTGATGTTCATGTATCAGCCCTCACCTGTGGTCCTTGGAGCGGTCAGCGCGGTGTCGATTTTGATCATATTTCGTCACCGGTCCAATATTCGCCGACTGATCGACGGGACGGAGCCGACCATCGGCGGCGAGGAGGACGAATGAAAATCAGCGTCATGGGAGCGGGTTCGTGGGGAACGGCTCTCGCGCACCAGTGCGCCCGGAGGGGCCACGACGTCAAACTGTGGGCGCGCGAGCCGGAGGTTGCCGACGGCATCAATCAGAACCATCGCAACCCTCTGTTCCAGAGCGACATGGAGATCGACCGGGCCGTCGTGGCCGATACGGACGTCACCGCCGTTGGAGCTTATTCCGGGGTCTGGGTGTGGGTGGTCCCGGTCCAGTTCAGCCGGTCGGTCATGGGCGACCTCAGGTCGGTGGTCGGTGACGACGTTGTCGTGATTTCCTCGTCGAAGGGGATCGAGACCGACACTCTGCGGCGAATGGATGAGGTGGCGTGGGACGTCATGAACATCCCGAGTGAGCGGTTCTGCTGCCTCTCGGGACCCACGTTTGCCCGCGAGGTCCTCCGCGGCGACCCGTCCGCCGCGGTGCTGGCCTGCCCGGATATCGGTCTGGCCACGCGACTGCAGGGTGAGTTCTCCGACCATCATCTGAGGCTCTATGCAGGGTCAGACCTGGTTGGGGTGGAGTTGGCTGGAGCGCTGAAGAACATCATCGCCATCGCGGCCGGGATGATTGATGGACTGGGCTTCGGGGCCAACACCCAGGCGGCCCTGATGACCCGAGGCCTCCACGAAATCACCCGTCTCGGGGTGAGTCTGGGCGCGGATGTCACCACATTTCGCGGCCTCGCCGGGATGGGCGACCTGGTGCTCACCTGCACCGGTGGTCTCTCGCGCAACCGGCAGGTGGGGCAGCGGCTCGGCCGGGGAGAATCTCTCGACGAGATTCTAGGTTCAATGCGCGAGGTCGTGGAGGGCGTGCGCACCGCCCCTGCGGCCGCCACGTTGGCCCGTCGGCAGGGTGTGGACATGCCCATTACCGGGGCGGTGACGTCGATTCTCCGAGGCGAGATCGACCCGCGGATCGCCCTGAAGGACCTGATGCTCAGGGATCTGAAAGTCGAAACGCACCTGTAGCGCCCGTCCACCTACCGCATTGCGAATTGCGAATTACAGATTGCAGATTGCAGATTGCAGATTCCTTCGCCCACCCGGAGGGAGGAGGGTGCGTCTTGCGGGCGTGCCACTTTTGACATTGTTCGGATTCTCATCGCCGAAGGTACTGAGACAGGGGTCCGAACAATGTCAAGGGTGGCAACCTCGGGGAGCGCGTTAGGGAGAGGGCCACGCTGAAATCTACATGTCGAATCGAACGCGCTCACCCTGTGCCTGGCACCCACATGGAATTGAGAATTCAAAATTCGACGCGGTTGGGCGGGTCGACCTCATACCTCATACCCCAAACTCCGGGGGCGGCGGGGGTTATCCGGCGTTGTACTCGGTCTTGGGAACCCGCATGCCCGGGATCAGCAGCCGTTCGGCAATCACGGTGATCGCCTTGGGCTGTTCCGGGCAGGCGCGCTCGCACAGTCCGCAGCCCGTGCAGGCCCCCGATCCGATCAGCGGCCGCCCACCAATGACCATGATGGCCCTGTCGGGGTAGGGACACGCTTGGTGGCAACGGTCGCAATGTTGGCCCGAAAAAGTCACGCAGCGTCTGGGATCGACTTTGGCGATTCCGATTCGCACCCGATCCGGCCCGCCGGGGAACACCAGGGCACCGTCGGAACACGCAGTGATGCAGGGGAGGTCCTCGCACAACACGCAGGCTGTGGTCGTCGGCGCGATGGCGGGCACCTCGCCGTTCCCCTCAGCGGCCATCATGAAGATGGCCCCAACAGGGCAGACCGGTGCGCAATCGCCGCAGCCGGTGCAGGCTCTGAGAAATTTCTCGTCCGGAGAAAGGGCTCCCGGTGGCCGAAGCACCGCCTCGGGGTCGGGGCCGGTGGGTGCCGCCGATCGGAACGAGTCGAACAACCCGAGCAACAATTCTCTTCTGGAACGGCCCCGATCCATGAACTCAGCCTCTCTGACCCGATGGGATCGTCACCTCGTCCCACGATGGGATGTCGTTGATGCGCATGACCTCGGTTTCTTCCACGGCGCTCTTCACGAGGGCGTCCACATCGAGTTCCTGTTCGGCCCGCGCCAGGTCGCTGGCCTGCGACTTGGTGGCCGGGTGATCGGGCACCAGAAGGGAGCAACAGTCCTGATGGGGCTCGATGGAAATGTCATAGGTGCCGATCTCGCGGGCACGGGAGATGATCTCCTGTTTGTCGAAAGCGATCAGAGGTCTCAGGACTGGCAGGTGGGCCACCGCCTCCACAGCTGCCAGGTTCTCGATGGTTTGGGAGGCCACCTGGCCGAGCGCCTCACCGGTCACCAGGGTGCGGCTGCGGAATCGACGGCCAAAGACTTCGGCGATCCGGAGCATGAAACGGCGATAGAGCAGCACCCGATATTCCTCAGGGCACCGTGCGACGATCTCTTCCTGAATGGAAACCAGCGGCACCGACGCCAGTCGTGCGGAGTGCTGGTATCGATTCAGAACCCACACCATTCGATGGACCTTTTCGATGCTGGCCGGATTGGTTCGGGGAACCGAGTGGAAGTGGATGAAGTCCAGCCGCATGCCGCGTTTCAACATGGCCCAGGCAGCCACCGGCGAGTCGATGCCGCCGGACAAGAGGCATGCGCCGCGACCACCCACGCCCACCGGCATCCCGCCCGCCCCCGGGACCTGGCGGGTCCAGAGATAGAGCCCCCGATCGTCAACCAAAATGCCGATGGTCAACCCGGGTCTGCGAAGATCCACCGACCAGTTCGTGTGCTGTTGGACGAAGGTGCCGATCTCCCGTTCGACCTCCGGTGACTTCAAGGGAAACCGTTTATCGGACCTCGTGCAGCGGACCGCGAAGGTGTCCGTTTTCAGGGACTGGAGCTGTGGGGCAAGGACAGATTTGAGATCGTCGAGGGTGTGGCCGGCGAACACGACGGGTCGAATGGACTTCAGTCCAAAGACGGTCACCAACCGCCTCGCGGCCTCCTCGAATTCAACCTCATCCGAAAAGTCGATCAGCACCCGCCAGGCCGGGCGGTGGATCGCCTCCAGTGGAAGGTCCTCGAGTGCCGTTCGGATGTTGTCGGTCAGTTGTCGTTCAAACCACGGGCGGTTGCCGCCCTTGAGGCTGATCTCGTTGGTGGTCGCAAGGATCTTGGTGACGCGGTCCATGGCCCTAGACTTTAGCATTCGGTTCATCCGGATTTCCGTGAGACGGATAGTGATTGAATGTGAAATGTGAAATGTGAAATGTGAAATGTGAAATGAGGAATGTGAAACTCCCCCCCACCCGACCCAAGAAGGAGGGGCGCGATGGACGGGCGTGCCGTCTTTGGCATTGTTGGAGGTTAAAAGTTACACGTTAAACGTTCCCGCCCTCCCTCCCGGGTTGAGGAGCGCGCGTTGAGCGGGCGTGCCACTTCTGACCCTTTCGGGTTGATCGCGTCGAGGCTCTCCAAACTATTGAGTCCCGAAAGTGTCAGGGGTGGCAACCACGGGGAGCGCCTCAGGGAGATGGCCGCGTCGAAGTCAGCAGATCGAATCGAACGCGCTCACCCGGTGCCAGGCACCGTCGAAATCGAGTCGTAGTACGAGGTCGACACATCTGCGGCGGTGCCTGGCACCGCCATGCGGTACCCGAATGCGAGGGTGGCAACCTGCCGGCGGCAGCGGTTGTGGCCGTGGCCGTGTGCGGCGGCCATGTTCCGATGCCGTACGCAGGATCAGAGGCCTTACGGCCACCCGCTGGTGACGGCTGGTCACCGCGGCCACCGGCCGCGAGTAACCGCGGGAAGGGCGTTGGGGAGAGGGGCGCGCTGAAAGCGGGGCCACGATTCGAACGCGCGATCGCAAGCCATCGGTCTGCTCCGAAAAGGTGTTCCGGGTGGTTGGGCGCCTCAGGGCGAAATCCAAATCGGACAGGGCGAAAAACTGAGCACGAAGATGCCGAGCGCGATCCACCCTGCCCATCTCCGCCGCCCATCCAAGGGACGATGCTCGTCGAGAACCGGTGGATGGCGCGGTCCGAGGATGATCAGGATCACCGACCAGACCCACCAGCCCGGCCAGAGGAAGCCCAGCGCCGCCAATCCCCCAACCAG
Organism: uncultured Holophagae bacterium; assembly: GCA_963710645.1. GTDB lineage: Bacteria > Acidobacteriota > Thermoanaerobaculia > Thermoanaerobaculales > Sulfomarinibacteraceae > FEB-10. The sequence continues at coordinate 210,026 of CAVQBD010000001.1, forward strand.
CGGCCACGCCGCCATCCTGTGAAACCGTCCGAACAAGGCATAGGTCACATGACCACCGTCGAGTTGGAAGAAGGGGAGCATGTTGAGGGCCGTCACGAAGAGACCAAACCACGCCGCCCAGGCAGTTGGGTGGAGCATGATGTCCTCACCCGGGCCGAGGTCGGCAAAAAAGAGCACTCGGGCCACGAATTTGAAGAGAATCGGCTCGCCGAAATACACTGCCGTGGACTCGGGGATGGGCTGCACGCCCGAGGCGGCCACACCGAGTACGAGAAAGGGAAGAAGAGCAATGAAACCGGCGATGGGTCCCGAGGCGCCGACATCCATCAGTTGCCGCCGACTTCGGATGGGATCTTTGACGCGGATCACGGCACCCAGGGTGCCCGGACTGAAAAGCAGCGGCACAGGCATCGGCAGAAAAAAGGGAGGCGTGGCGCGCAGACCGTGACGCCGGGCCGCGAAGTAGTGGCCGAGTTCATGGGCGAGCAGGATCGTCATCAGCGGCAGGGAGAACTTGAGGCCTTCCACGATCAGTCGAGGATCACCGATGCGTTCATAGAGATCCGGGCTCGGGAGCCAACCGTAATAAAGACCGCCGCAAAATGTGGAGGATGCCAGGGTCAGGGCGAAGAGAAGTCCGTGCAGCCACCAGCGGGGCGAATGGGGCCGGGGCGACTCGGGAATATCGAAGGGGTCTGTCAACCCGTTCCCCGGCCGAGTCAGGGAATGGGGCGGAGAAGAAAACGCCCCGGCGTGGTCACCGCCGGGGCGATCGATTCGTGTGAAATTGTCGCGGTCCACGCCTACTGCATGTTGCGCAGTGACTTGCCAGGCTTGAAGCGGATGGTTTTTCCCGGAGGGATCTCGACCTCGTGGCCGGTCTTGGGGTTGCGGCCAATGCCGCGTTTGCGGTCTTTTACGAGAAAGACGCCAAATCCCCGAAGCTCGATACGGTCACCCCGGAGGAGGGCCTCCTTCATGCCCTCGAAGAGAGCATTGACCGCTTCGGTGGCCTTCGGTTTTGGGAGGTCGGCAGCCTCCATCACCTTTTCAACGAGATCCGATTTGATCATCCCCAACTCCTTCCCACGACAGGATCAGAAAACATAGCTTCAAGCCACACGCGTGTCAAGGGACAGCCGACGTCGCGGTCGGGCCCCACAATCCCTTGCCAGGGCGATTTAGAACGGAACATCGTCCACGTCGTCGGGAAAGCTCTGGGAGACTGCCCCGTACTCACTCTTGGGTCCGCCCGAATCGCCCTGTCGCGAGCCGAGCATCTCCATTGTCGACGCGTGGATTTCGGTGAAGTACTTCTTCTGGCCGTCTTGCTCGTAGGAGCGGGTTCGGATGGAACCCTCGATGTACAGCTGTTTGCCCTTGGTCACGTAGCGTTCGCAGATTTCGGCCAGCTTGCCCCATGCGACGATGTTGTGCCACTCGGTTCGCGGGTTTCCGTTTTCGTCTTTCGACCGTTTGTCGGTCGTGGCCAGCGAGAATTTGCAGAGGTGGGTTCCACTTGGCAGCGATTTCATCTCTGGATCACGGCCGACGTTGCCCACGAGGATGACCTTGTTGATGCCCATGAGTTGTCTCCTTGCCCGCGTGGACGGGGGTAACGACGATCTTAACACGGCCGGAATCATGGTGTTGAGGGGTGGTTTCAGGGGCCCACAACTGAGCAATTCGAAATTCGAAAACCCCTGCCCACCCCATGACAGTTCCGGGTTCCGGGTTCCGGGTCGATGCTTCGGGCGGGTGGGGAAACCCGGACGCCTGTAACGGCAACGGGCTCGGGCTTCCGGCTCCGCCTCCGGCTTCGCCGTGACAAGCGGGCTCGGGATGTCGTGCCCTCAAGATCTTCCACACCTTCCACACCTTCCACACCCGGAGGATAGAGACGTGTCACAGAGTCGCCCCATCAGTGCCTCATCATGTCGTGGCGCCAGTGATAATCTTCGTGGGTGAGTCAGGAGCGGCGAATCGTCAGGCACGCCTCCCGGATGGCTGTGGTCACCCTGCTCTGTCGGGTGACTGGATACCTCCGGGACAAGGCGCTGTTTTCTGTGATAGGTGCCGGATTCCTATACGACGCCTACCGAACCGCCAATCGAATTCCAAACGCATTCCGGGGGCTGTTCGCGGAGGGGACGTTGCACGCCGCCTTTGTGCCGACTCTGGCCCAGTTGGCGGCGCAGGACGAACGTCGCGAGGACGCGCGGGAACTCTTCAGGGGGCTCCTGGCGGTTCTGATTCTGGCTGTCGGACTGGTTGTCGCGGTGGGTATTCTGGCGTCACCGTGGCTTGTGAAGCTGTATGCGCAGGGCTTCGCCCAAACTCCGGGAAAGCTGGAGACCACGGTTCTCATGAACCGGATCATGTTCCCGTATCTGCTGCTGATCTCCCTCGCGGCCCTCCTCCAAGCGGTGCTCAACAGCCATGAGCGCTTTCTGTTATCGGCCTCTACCCCGATGTTCTTCAACCTGACGATCGCGGGAGTCGCCTGGGCGGTGGTTCCGCGAGTCGACGACCCCGGTCCGGTGCTGGCAGTGGCCGTGCTGGTGGGTGGCGTTCTCCAATTCGCGGTTCAGGCTCCCGCAGTCCGCCGTCTTGGATTTCGGCTGACGCCATTGTGGCGGGGGGTCCGCGACCCCGCTGTCCACCGGGTGCTGCTCCTGATGCTGCCGGGGATTCCGGTGCTCGGCATCAACCAGATCAACCAGCTCATCTCGAACCGATTCGCTTCGTTCATCGAAGGCGGTGTCAGCTATACCTACGGCGCCTACCGGGTCACCGAGCTCGTATTCGGTGCCGTGGTGGTGCAACTCACCACAGTGCTGCTCCCGGTGCTGTCGAAAGAGTTGAAAGACCGTCCCGATCGGGCCCCAATCACCCTTCTCAACACCATGTCCCTGGTCAGCTTCGTGACTCTTCCCGCCGCCGTGGTGATGGCTGTGCTGTCGGGACCGATCATCGGCCTGCTCTTTGGTGGTGGTCGCTTCAATTCTCAGGACGTGACGATCACCGGGGCGACCCTTTTCGCCTACGCCTTTTCGCTGGTTGGGACCGGGCAGGTCAAAGTGATGGCCAGTGCTTTTTTCGCCCAAAAGAACACCAAGACGCCCATGTGGGGCAGCCTTCTGGCCCTGATCATCTTCACCGCCGCATGCTGGGCGCTTGTGGGACCGCTGGGCATACCCGGCCTCGGCTGGGCGAACACGATTGCCATGATGGTGTTCGGCCTGTTCCTTACCGTGCTATACGCCATGACCTTCGGGTTCGAGGGGGCGACTCCCTGGCCGGCTCTGGTCGCGGTGCTGCGACAGGTGGTTGCGGCCACGGTGATCGGTGTGGCCCTGTGGTGGGTCGCCCCGTGGCTCGGTGCCATCGACCGAACCAGTTTGAGCGGCGCGGTCAGGCTGTTGGCGGTGCTGTTGCCGACAGGAGCAGCTTATGTCGGTTTGGTAACGGTCTTGGGAGGCCACGAACTGGCCACGGTGCTCGACACATTCAAGGGGGAAGACAAGGCGTGAAGCTGGTGATTCAGCGCACTTCAGGAGCACAGGTCCGCGTCAAAGGCGAGGTTGTGGGAAGGATAGGGGTTGGGCTGGTGGTGTTGGTGGGGCTCGAGCGGGGTGACACCGAGACCCAGTTGGACCGCGCGGCTCGCCGGCTGGCGACGCTGAGAGTCTTCGAGGACGATTCGGGCAGGATGAACCGCGGCCTCGACGAGGTCGGCGGTGCGGTTCTGGCGGTTTCGCAGTTCACCCTCGCCGCGTCGATCCGCAAGGGACGGCGACCGGGTTTCGACCGGGCCATGCCCAGCGAGGAAGCTGAACCCCTATTCAACCTCTTGACCGAAAAGCTGCGTGGCGAGGGCCTGCGGGTGGAAACCGGCGTTTTTGGAGCGATGATGGAGGTTGAACTGGTCAACGACGGGCCGGTCACGCTGCTGTGGGAAGATCCCCCAACCGTCCGGTCGAAAGTTGAAAGTTGAAAAGGTGAAAGTCGAAAGTCGGTACACACCTGGTCGCGGCGGAAACCGCCGTTGATGGGACGACCAACTTTCGACTTTGGACTTTAGACTCTTGACTCTTGACCGGCTGGTTGGGCGGGGTCTACGAGTTCCCGTTGACCTGTTGCCAGGCCTCCCACATCCCGTCGGCGTCGGGCAGGTATTCCATCGCGGCCTGGATCTGGTCGTCGGCCTCGATGGCCTTGCGATAACCCGCGTCAAGACCGAGGACCGCGTTCAAAATTTCCACGTGAATGCCCCGAGCCACGTCACCGGACGCCAGCTCATCGGTGTGGATCGTCTCGAGCTCTTCGTCCGTCAAGATCTCCTCGTCCACGACCCATTGGAAGAACCCGTTGAGGATCTCCTCGGTCGGTTCGAACGCCATGGCGTAGGCCTCCTGCTCGGACTCCGGGACCTCCTGCAGCAGCTCCACCCCGTACCTGAAGAATGCCGTGGCGCCGTAGAGCCTCGCCACCTCGTCTGACAGGAAGCGACCGGTGACCTCCACGTCGGGTGTGATGCCGCCCCCGCCCAGCACGGTGCGACCCGCGTCGGTCTCGAAAATCTCGGAGTTGGTCTCTTCCGAGGTCCCGTTGCGGTGGGTGATGTAGTCGATGAAGGAGTCGTAGTCGCGCTGGATGCTCCGTCCGGAGGGTGTGTAGTACCTGGCGGTGGTCAGGGCCAAGCCGGTATCGCGCACGGTGTACACCGTCTGCACCAGACCCTTGCCCCAGGTCACCTCGCCCAACACGATCCCGCGGTCGTGGTCCTGGACCGCTCCGGCCACAATCTCAGATGCCGATGCGGAGCCCTCGTTGACCAGAATGATCAATGGGCCCTGGAATGGCTCGCCTCGTCCCGGGGCCAACAGGGTGGAGTTGTTCTCGGGGGTCCGTCCCCTCGTGGACACGACGAGCTGGCCCTCGTTGAGAAACGTATCTGAGATTCCCACCGCGGCGTCGAGGGGACCGCCGGGATTGTTGCGGAGGTCCAGCACCAACTTGGTCATGCCCTCCTGTTGGAGCCCTTTGATGGCCTCGAGAACTTCTCGAACGCTGGTGTTGGTGAACTCGGACAATCGAATGTAGCCCACCTCGGGCCGCAGCATGAAGGCGAATCGGACCGAGTTCTGTGGAATTCTCGCGCGGGTGATCTCGACGTCAAAGGTCTCGCTCATTCCGGGTCGTTGGATGGTCAACAGAACCGGCGAGCCTTCTGGTCCGCGAACCTTGTCGACGACTTCGTCAAGGGTCCGCTCCTCGGTGAGCTCGCCATCCACCGCGGCGATGACGTCGCCGGTGCGAAGGCCCATGCGGGCAGCCGGGGTTCCGGCCATGGGAGCGATCACCGTGACCTTGCCGTCGCGCCGCGAGATGATGATGCCGATGCCGAAGAAGGAGCCCTCCTGGCGAGACCGCATCCGCTGAAAGGAGCGCGGATCGAGATAGTTGGAGTGAGGGTCGAGCACCTCGAGCATGCCGTGGATTCCGTCATAGACGATATCCTCGGCCTGAGTTTCCTCCGGCAACCACTCGAGCAGGCTGTTGACGATGCGAGAAGTACGGAGCACCAGGTCGGACTCTCCGTCCGGCATCGACCGCTCGCCGAAAATGGCGCCGGCAGTCATTCCAGCGATCAGTACCGCAATGGCGATGGAGACGAATCTTGGCGGCCTGTGGTTCGGGTTCATCAATTTTGACGGCTCCCATCCGTTCTTCACTGAAGAGAACTGTATCGGAGTCACGATCTAATCCCAAGTCGGGTGATTTGGCTGGGGTCGCACCATTCTCGTTCCCGAAGGAACTTTCAAGTGAATAGTGAATAGCGAATAGTGAATAGCGAATAGTGAATAGCGAATAGTGAATAGTGAATAGTGAACAGTCCTCCACCCATCGGCTGTGGGTTCTATTCACTATTCACTATTCACTCTTCCATACAACCCACAACCCGCCGTCGGGCACGGACTCGGACTCGGACTCGGAAGCGGCAGGGCCACGAAACACCGCGCCGGCGCGATTCGTCATATACTGAACGCGGAGGTGGGTTTGTTCGGTCCCCTGGGCGTGCCTGAAGTCATCCTGGTTTTCGTGGTGGCGTTGCTGTTGTTCGGCCCGCGCAAGATGCCGCAGATCGGCCGCTCGCTCGGCCGGGCGCTGGGTGAGTTCCGAAGAGCTTCGAACGACTTCAAACGGACGATCGAGGACGAGGTTGCTGCCGAGGATATCCGCGAAGTCCAAAGGGACCTGCAGGAGATCCGATCGGTGGGCCGTGATGTCCTCAAGGACACCGCTGGGATCACGGACACGACCGCGCCAACGACCGCCACGCCAGACACCAAGGAGCAGGAGTCGAAGTGACGTCGGCCGATCCGGAGCTGACGGGCCGCGGTGAGGAGGGTGAAGAGCTCCCGCGGATGACGTTGCTCGACCATCTCGACGAACTCCGCCGCAGAATCTCCCACTCGGTGGCGGCGCTGCTCCTCGCGTTTTTGGCGTGCTGGTATTTCTCGCCGAAGATTTTCGGTTGGCTCGAACGGCCGATCATCGACGCGTTGCCGGAGGGCGATCAGCTCGCCTTTACGGATCTCGCGGGCCCGTTCATGCTCTATATCAAAGTCGCACTCCTGGCCTCGATCTTCGTCTGCGCTCCATTCCTTCTGTTCCAGGTTTGGTTGTTTATCCGTCCCGGCTTGTACAAGAAGGAACGGCGGCTTGCGGTGCCCTTCGTGGTTTTCACCAGCGCCTTCTTCGTTTTGGGTGGATATTTCGGTTACAAGATCGCCTTCCCGATGGTGGTCCGTTTCCTTCTGGGGGTGGGTGAGAACTTCAAACAGGTCGTGACCATCCAGGCCTACTTCTCCATGATGACCAAGATTCTGCTCGGCCTCGGGCTGGTCTTCGAGATGCCAATGCTGATTTTCTTCCTGGCACGGCTCGGGATTGTCTCCGCGAGACAGCTCATCAAGTGGTTTCGATGGGCTGTGCTGTGCATCTTCATTGTGGCGGCCATCATCACCCCTACGCCCGATGTGGCAACTCAGACTGTATTCGCCGTGCCGATGATCCTGCTCTATCTTCTCGGGATAGGCGTGGCGGCCATTTTCGGCACCAAAAAAGACCAGGAGTGAGCTGATCCAAAATGTCCGAAACCAATAGCGACGTTTCCTGGGAAGCCACGTGGGAGGTGGAGTTTCCGGCCACGAGCCGTGAGGAGCTGCTGCTTGCCATGGTGGTTCGCGATCTGCTCCACGGGGCCTCGTTCGACGTGGAAGCCGAAGAGCCCGGCGGCGGTGACCTCGCCCTCGACTACGTGGCCGGCGACGAGATCGACGGCGAAGGCTACATTCTACTGGTGACGGTGGAAGTGACTGGGTCCCGACAGGCTGAGACAGTCCAGGGAATCACCGAGCAGCTGATCGAACAGCTCGTCGATGAGGCCGAGGAGCTTGTGGGTGAGGGTCAGTTATTGGCCGCGGTCCCGCTTGACGATGTGGTCTTCAAACCGGTGCCGGAGGACGAGGAGCGTTGGGACCTCGTGGTGGCGGATTGGCTGGCACCGGACGGCGCCGTGGTGCCCTACGGCTTCAGGCCGTTCAGGACGGTGGACGGCGAGCCGTGGCCGGGCAATCAGGACCTGGACGGCCACGGACGAATCGTGGCGGTGCCCTTCGACGGTCAGCTCCATCTTTTTGCTATTCCCGCCCCTGCGGCTGACGATGATCTCTCGCCGGACAGTCTGCCGATTCTGTCCTGAAATCATCGGCCGGAGTTAAACGATCCGCGACGGACCTCGGTGAGGGTTTGGAGAACGGGTCGCAAAGGAACCTCTTGCCCGTGCGATCAAAGCTGTGTATACTTCGCGCCCTTGTGGGGGCGGTGCGTGTCGTCTCCCTATTTCCTTGGAGGCAATCAAGATGGACCTCATCCGAGAAGTGACGTCCGAGTATCTGAAGACTGACATTCCCGATTTTCGTTCGGGTGACAACGTGAAGGTCCATGTTCGCCTCAAAGAGGGCGAGAAAGAACGTATCCAGATCTTCGAGGGTCTGGTGATTGCCCGCAAGAACGGCGGCGTCTCGGAGACCTTCACGGTTCGCAAGATCTCTTCCGGCATCGGTGTGGAGCGGACCTTCCCGCTGCATTCTCCGACCGTGGCAAAGGTGGAGGTTTCGCGGCGTGGTCGGGTGCGACGGGCCAAGCTCTACTACATCCGCGGCCTGCGCGGCAAGGCGGCGCGAATCAAAGAGCGGGCCAGGGTCCACTAGTCCGGCGTCTGCCCCCATGCGGCGGACCGCCCTCGGAGCCAAAGACCGGACGATTCTCAATACGGCTGCTCAGGTTGTTGGTGTTGACGAAGTGGGTCGTGGCTGCCTCGCCGGACCGGTGGTGGTGTGCGGGGTGGCCTTCGGGAGCATTCCAAGAAATCCGCTGATTCAGGACTCGAAATCCCTCACCGCTCGGCAGCGGGAGCGGGCCGCCATTTGGGTCACCGGCAACTGCAGTGATTGGATGGTACTTGAAGTGTGGCCCGAGGTGATCGACCGGATCAACATTCTCGAGGCGGTACGGTTGGCCATGCGCGCAACGGTGATGGTTCTTGCGCAACCCGGTACGATTGCGGTGGTGGATCACGTCGAGCTGGGGCCGACGACTTGCCCGGTCCGAGCGTTGCCGAAGGCCGATACTGACTTCTTCTGCGTTGCCGCCGCCTCTGTCGTGGCAAAGGTCCACCGTGATCGACTGATGCTGGACCTGTCCAGAAACCACCCACTTTGGGGTTGGTCGAAAAACAAGGGTTACGGCACAGTCCAACATCGCAAAGCCCTCGAAAAGCACGGCCCCAGTTACGTTCACCGCTCATCGTTCAGGTGGTCTCCTGTGCTACCATAAAGCTGCCAATGATGGCGATGGGAGAGGTATGGCCGCACGACGGGACAAGATCCTGAAAGATGCCGAAAAGCTTGTCCAGAAGGGCAAGATCGATCAGGCGATCATAGAGTACGAGAAGGTCCTCAAGCAGACCCCGGCTGATGCGAACACCATCAACAAGGTCGGGGATCTCTACGGTCGGATCGGACAAGTTGATCGGGCGATCGAGCTGTATGAGCGCATCGCAGAACACTTCACCCAGGACGGATTCACAACAAAGGCCATCGCCATCCTCAAGAAGATCAATCGCCTGGATCCGCAGCGGTTGGATATTTTCGACAAGCTTGCCGAACTCTACATTCAGCAGGGCCTCGTTGTGGAGGCCAAGAACCAGTACCAGATTCTGGCCGACTGGTATTCGAAGGCCGGGGATCACGATCGTGCGGTGGACACCCATCGCAAGCTGGTTCAATTGGACCCTGGCAACCATATGGCCCACCTCCGGCTGGCCGACCTCCTGATCCAAAAGGGCGAGGCCGAGCAGGCCATCGAGGTCTATGACCGGCTGGGGCGCGTCCTGCTCGAGCGCAATAGGCTCGACGAGGCCGAACGGTTGTACCGTCACGCCCTCGAACAGAAGCCGCCTCAGGGTGAGTTCGTGGTGCCGTTGTGCGATGCGCTCCTGGAGTCCGGGAGGAACCCGGTTGCCCGGGAGTTTCTGGATGCGGCATTCGAGATATCGCCAAACTCCTACGCCCTGCAATCGTTGAAAGTCAGAACCCACCTCCGGTTTGGTGAGGCAGACGAAGCCCTGGAGCTCGCCCACAGCGTGGTTCAGACCAGACCCGACGATGCTCTGGCCCGCACACTGCTCGGCAGAGCCCAACTCCAGATCAACAAACACGCCGAGGCGTTGGAAACCCTCTTGCCCGCCGGCGAGGACCTGGTCGCGAATGGTGAGTTCGCGGTGGCGCAGGGCGTAGCAAACGAATTGCGCGAGGCATTTCCGGAGGACCGGAGGGTTCTGACCCTGACCGTACGGGCCTATCGAAATACAGCGGATCAAGAAAAGCTGCACGAGATGATGATGCAGCTTGCAAATCTCCAGGCGGAAGCCGGAGAACAAGAACTGGCCCAGCGGCTCTACATGGACGTGCTTCGGGCCGATCCAAGCCACGACGCCGCCCGAAAACGGCTCGCAGAACTCCAGAACGTCGAACCCAACCAGGTGAAGATCACGCCGGAAGAAAAGGACGACGACGATGTTCCGGAGATCGTCGAAGTCGATGCTCCCGAGCTGACCGGTGCCGGCCGGCCCGCCGAAGGTGAGTTCCAGCCTGAGGAGCGCCTCAACGAGGCCAAGGTCTTCGCCAAGTATGGCCTGTTGGACAAGGCGGTGGCTCATCTCGAGGAGATCCTCGAACACGCTCCCGATCACGTCGAGGCCCGCCAAAACCTCATCGATCTCAACCTGGACCGCGGCGATTCAGATGGGGCGTACAAGGCTGCAAAACCCCTCTACGAGATCTTCACCAGGAACGACAACAAGGAGGCCCTCGCCAAGTTGGTGTCGTTGGTCCCGGCGCTGGCACGCGGGGCGGTTTCGAAGTCGGCAGCCGATCTCCACGACGAGGTGATCATCCTCGACCTCGACGAGGAGCTCGAACCGCTGGCGGAAGCGATGGAAGCCGGGATCGCGACCGAGGACGATGCTGTTGTCATCGACCTCGACGCGGTGGGGGCCGAAACTCCCGAACAACCTGAGCAGCCGGCGATCGAAGAGGGTCAGCCGCAGGACGAGCCCGTGGAGGCCACTCCCAGCGAGCCGGAACCGACCGAGTCCGAGGGGCCGGCCCCGCCGGACACAGACCTTGAACAGCTGGATCTGTTCATCGAACAGGATCTCCATGTGGATGCGATTCGCCTCCTGGGCCGGCTCGAAAGCGAATACGCCGGCCACCCGGAGGTGGTGGACCGCCGGATGCAGTTGAAGGCCAAGGGCGTCCTCTTGGAAGAGGTCGTCGCGGTGACCAGCCAGGGTCCCGAACAGCTCTTTGCCGACGAGGAGGAGTCGTTCGTCGACCTGGCCAAGGAGTTGGAGGAGGAGCTCGCCGAGGAAGAGGCCATGGTCGAAGAGGCCACCGGCCAGGGCAAGGAGGAGGCCATCCTCGAGGAGGTCTTCCGCGAGTTTCAGAAGGGTGTCCAGGAACAGCTTTCCGAAGAGGATTCCGACACCCACTTCAACCTCGGTATCGCCTACAAGGAGATGGGGCTGCTGCCCGAGGCGATTCGTGAGTTCCAGGTGTCGTCTCGAAGTCCGGACCTGTTCGTTGAATGCTGCTCGATGATCGGCGTCTGTTTCATGGAGCAGGGCATGTGGACGCAGGCCGCCGAGTGGTACGAAAAGGCCCTGGGCGCTCCGAACCTCGCGCCCGAGGCGGAGTTGGCCCTGCGTTACGATCTGGCGGCTTCGTTCGAGTCCGCCGGCGATCTCGAGCGGGCGGTGGACGTCTACCAGGAGGTCGTGGCGCTCAATCCGGGCTACCGTGACGTCTCCAGTCGGTTGGATATTTTGTGCGAGGGCGGACCGGCCAACTGACCACGCGCCTGGTCACAAGTCGAAAGTCCGAAGTCGAATGTCCAAAGTCGCAAGTCCAAAGTCACAAGTCGACAGGCCCCGTCCGTGACTTTCGACTCTGGACCTTCGACCTTCGACTCCCAGCGAGCGCCCTCCACACCTTCTACACCTTCTGAACTGTGCGGCAGGCGGACTGCTACCTGTGTCTGGTGACCCCGATCCGCGGACACAGGTCGTCCATTGGGCACCCGTTGCACCGCGGCGACGTGGGGTGGCAGCAGTTCTGGCCGAAGGTCACCAGCAAATCGTTGATCGGTATCCAGAGATCCCGAGGCAGCGCCTCCTCGAGGGCCATTTCGGTGGCGTTGGGGGATCCGGTGGCGACCAGTCCCAATCGATTCGATATTCGGTGAACATGGGTGTCCACGCAGATTGCCGGAATGTGAAAGCCGAGACCCAGTACCAGGTTGGCGGTCTTCCTCCCGACGCCGGGGAGTGCCAACAGATCCTCCTGTGTTCCGGGGACCTCGCCGTTGTGCTGGTCGCGGATGATTTCACCAATGGCGCGCAGTTGGCGTGCCTTGGTGTTGTAAAAGCCCGCCGGATAGATCGCCTCGGCGATGGACGCTTCGGTCAGCGCTGCAAGATGCGCTGGCCCAGAGGCACGGGCGAGGAGTCGTCGGCTGGCGTGATGGGTGACCTCGTCCTTGGTGCGCAGCGAAATCACGCACGAGACGAGCAGCCTGAAGGGCGAACGGGACGCGTGTTGGACCTCGCCCAGCGTTGTGGGCCGGCACGTGGTACGAAATTTCTCCAACCTCGCCGCGAGGTCGCGAATAGCGACTTCGCTCCAATCGGGTGACGGATGGCTCATTTCCGCCTCTCCGGCGGAACACAACCCGGTTCCGAGGCCACGAACCACTCCACGAACCTCTGCCGGTCCGCGTCATCTTCAGACGGTGCCCAGCCGGCGAAATCCTTGTCCGTGACGGGGCTGTAGGAACCGGGCTTGAGCTCGAACAGTACGGTTCCGCCCTCAAGGGCCGTGACCGTGTGCCATGTGCCACCGGTGATCTCCACTGCAATGTCCGGTCCGTCGGGTGAGATCTCGGTGCGCTGGACCACCCGGCCACGGTGGTCGAACTCGAGGACCGCGGCTCGGCCCCTCAGCCCAACGAAGACCTCCCATCGCGGCGGGTCCGTGTGGCGGTGTGGCCGGACGTAGCTGCCGGGTTCCATGACGTTGAAGAATCGCTGGATCGGGTCGGTGAGCTTGGGGTGCAGATTGTGGTTGATTCGCCCGCGTCCGTTGGTCGCCGCCTGAAGGGCCAGACGGGCGATGAGATCGGCTGAAACAGTCTTCATGGACCAGTCATACCAGAACCCGGCGGGGGATGCTCATCGAGGCGTGATCTCGTTTGACGGGTCCCTGACCGCGAGGTAACCTTGCGAGCTGCAAGGAGGGTCCATGGCACCCAACGGGACACATGTCTTCACATCGGAATCGGTGACCGAGGGTCACCCCGACAAAATCGCGGACCAGATCTCGGACGGGATTCTGGATGCGGTCCTCGCCGACGACCCCAACGGTCGTGTGGCCTGCGAGACTCTGGTCACCACGGGGTTGGCCTTCATCGCCGGTGAGATCAGTACGGTGACCTACGTGGACTTTCCGGCTCTGGTGCGGGAGACCATTCGCGAAATCGGTTACACCCGGGCGAAATTCGGTTTCGACTCCGAGACCTGCGCCGTGATCTCGTCCATCGATCCCCAATCGCCGGACATCGCTCAGGGTGTGAACACCGGCGGCGCGGGTGACCAGGGTCTGATGTTCGGTTATGCAACGAATGAAACCGAGGAATTGATGCCCATGCCGGTGATGCTCGCCCATAAGCTCACCATGCGGCTGTCCCAGGCCCGCCGACAGGGCGAAATCGAGTGGTTGCGCCCGGACGGCAAGAGCCAGGTTTCCGTGGAGTACGAAGGATCCATGCCGCGTCGCATCGAGGCGGTCGTGATCTCGTGCCAACATGCCGACGAGGTGGAGACCGATGACCTGAGAGCTGTGGTGCGAGAGAAGATCATCAATCGGGCGCTGCCCGGAGACCTGATGGACGAGGCCACCAAGATCTACATCAACCCCACTGGGAGATTCGTCATCGGTGGTCCTCAGGGTGATTGTGGTCTGACGGGACGCAAGATCATCGTCGATACGTACGGCGGAGTCGGATCCCACGGCGGGGGAGCCTTTTCCGGCAAGGACCCGTCCAAGGTTGATCGTTCGGCGTCCTACATGGCGCGGCACGTGGCCAAGAACATCGTCGCGGCCGAGCTGGCGGACAGGGTGGAGGTCCAGCTCGCCTACGCCATCGGTGTGGTGGATCCGGTCTCAGTGATGGTTGACAGTTTTGGGACAGGGCGGGTCGCGGATGGGGCGATCACCAAGGCCGTGCGCGACGTTTTCCCGTTGTCGCCGAACGGCATCATCGAGTACCTCGATCTCTTGCGGCCGATCTTCAAGAAGACGGCGGCATTTGGCCACTTCGGCCGGATGGACCCTGACTTCACCTGGGAGCGGACCCATCGGGTCGCCGACCTGCGGTCCGCCAGCGGCGTCTGACGCGGGGACCGCTCAGAGGACATTGGTTTGGCTTCAATGATCTCCAGGGTGCTCGGTGAGCCGGGCTCATTGCAGCGTCAATACTCGCTCGCAACCGCGCTGTTCGCGGTGATGGTCCTGGCGATCATTCTGCTCTACGGTCATTTCATCGCGCAGTCATTGTCACGGAGATACCTGGAGGACGTGTTGATCACCGGCCGTGAGGAGGCGGAGCGGATTGCCGACGAGTTGGGCGGAGCCGGTGCCTCCGAGATGCTCGATGTGGCGGAACGGCGACGGGAGATCCTCAGGAGGACCCTTGAAGGTCTTCCGCAACGCGAAATCTACGAAACCGTCGAGGTTCGTGACGCGAACGGTCAGCTCAGGTACTCGTCCCAATTTCACGCCACAGAGGACCTGCCCGACGAACCGGCAACCGACTTCGAACTCGGCGGGACGCTGTCGGATCAGGAGGTGACCGAGACCGAGAACAGCTATCAGCTGGTGGTTCCTCTCGGTGAGGTCGGTGAGGTGGTGGTCAGCGTATCGAAGGCGCGGGTGGCGGAGCGGGTGGGCCGATTGCGCACCGAACTCCTGTCCCGTACCGTGGCGGCTGCGATCCTGACGGTCCTGACCCTGGTGGTGGCCTTCGTCCTGGTATGGCATCTGATCCAGAGGACCCGGCGGCTCGAGGTGAAGAACCGCGAGGCACGGGATCTCGCCGCTTTGGGCACGCTCGCGGCCAATTTGGCCCACGAAATCCGTAATCCCCTGAACTCGATCAACCTCAACCTCGAACTGCTGGAGGAAGATGTGGAGGGTCAGGGCGACGAAATCGCCGCTTCCCTGGCGACCACGCGCCGCGAGGTCGGCAGGCTGGCCCGCCTGGTGAGCGACTTCCTGTCCTACGCCCGCCCCTCCGAACTCAAGCTGGAAGAGGTCCGGGTGATCGCGATCCTCGAAGAGGTCCGTTCTTTCCTGCGCGCGGAGGCTGCGAGCCTGGGTGTCCATCTCCGGCTCGCTCCAGATCCGGAGGATGCCGCGATCGTGACCGACGACGGGCAGCTTCGACAGGTCCTGCTCAACCTCGTCCTCAACGCTGTGCAGGCGGTGGCGGGGCTCGATGCGGATCGGAGGGTGGTTGAGCTGGAGTCGGCTCGGCAGCAGCCGGGGTGGATCGAGTTGGTGGTTCGTGACCGCGGTGACGGGGTTCCCGAGGAGGACCTGGAGCGGGTGCGGGCCGCCTTTTATACGCGGCGGCGCGGAGGCACCGGTCTCGGCCTCGCCATTGCGGAGCGATTCGTGACCTCCCAGGGTGGGCGGATCGATCTCGTCAACCTGGAACCGAGCGGCTTCGAGGCGCGGGTCGTCTTGCCGGACGACCCGCGCAATGTCAAGATGAGCGAGTGACGGCCCCGTAGGGTCTTCATGACGGAGGTTTGAATGTCGACACCTTCAAAGGGTGTGGGATTGTTGATCGCGCTGATTCTGGCAGCGCTGCCGGCCGCCGCTTCTTGGCAGGCGGCGGAACTGATTTACGTTCCGGCGGTGGCGCATACCGAGGGTGCTGCGGGAAGTGAATGGCGGACAGACCTGTTCATCACCAACATGGACGATGTGAACATGGATGTGGCCATGGTCTATCTCCCGTCCGGACTGGTGGACAACGGTTTTCGTTTCTCCGACCGGAGCACCTGGCTTGGACCGCGGGAAGACCAGGGATTCGGCTTTGTCAATGAGGCGCTGGCTGACATTCCGCCCAACGGCACGGTTGTCCTGCGTGACGTGGTGGGGGAGTATTGGGTCGAGCAGGCGGGCCTCGGTGGTCTCGGAGCCATGGTCATCTTCGCCTACGAGGCCGGCACCCTGGAGGATGATGGCACGAAAGTCGATGCCCTGGCGATCGCCAATGCCAGAATCTTCAACGACACCACCGTTTGGGTTCCCGAGGGCCATGGATTCGTCGAAGAACCGGCGACCTACGGCCAAGGCATGCCCGGTGTTGCCTGGTACAACCTGGCGGATCCCGCTGCCGTGACCGAAGACGTGGACTATTCATACATGGTTCTGGTCGCGGGGGAGGAGAACCCCAGGTATCGATTCAACGTCGGTGTGCTCAATGCATCCGATCCGCAGACCACCATCACGATTGCGCTTCAGCCCTTTCAGGCGAACGGTGAGCCGTACCTGAATGAAGATGAAAACCCGATCGTCTCTCTCCAGGTTGTTCCGCCGTTGGCCCACCTCCAGTTCTTCCGTGTCTTCAACACCTGGGGACTCGAGAACATCGAACCGTCCATGGTCAAGGTGTCATTCGTGGCGTGGGCGTCGAACAATCCGGATCCGGTGCCGGCATTCGCCACCTACGGATCGCTGGTTGATGACGTCTCCGGTGATCCGACCACCGTGATGGGTTCCTTCGGCATGCCCTACGACGTGGAATGCGTCTGGCCCAGCGCCGAGAACCCGGCAGGGACCATGACCCCTTCGCAGCGGCGGGTGAACCCGCCAGCGGATTTTCCGCCAAAATACGACCCGAATTCGCGAACAAATTGACAAGGCCTTCGCCTGTGATAGCATTCGCCGAACCACGCGGTCGGATGGCCGGTCGCGAATAAACACTAGGGAGACCAGGTCCATGGCAGATGTTGACGACAAACTCGAAGACAACGTAGCCGGCAAGTACTACGTCGACTCCAGCTGCATCGACTGCGATGTGTGCCGTACCACAGCACCCAACAACTTTGCGGCGAACGAGGACGAAGGGTATTCTTTCGTCAGCAAACAGCCGGAAAACGACGACGAGGTCGCTCAGGTCGAGGAAGCCATCGAGAGCTGTCCTGTAGAGGCCATTGGCGACGACGGCTAGCACGAGCCCCTGACGCGATACCGACGGCCGGCGCACTTCGCCGGCCGTTTTTCTTGAACAAAGAACGAAAAACGAAGATCAAAGACCCACCCACACTGGGTGGCTGGGTATCCCGCCCCGCTCATCTTGGATCTTGCATCTTGTATCTGGGTGGGTGGGCGGGGGCTCTGCTATCATCCGCCGGCGACAGGGAGGCCTACATGCGCGTCTTATCGGGTGTCCAACCATCCGGTGCGCTCCACATCGGAAACTATTTCGGCGCGATCCGCCAGTTCATCGAACTCCAGCGGGAGCACGAGTGCTACTACTTCATTGCCGATCTCCACGCCCTGACCACGGTGCACGACCCCGAACTGATGGCGGTGTTGGTGCGGGACGTGGCCGCGGGATTTCTGGCGCTCGGCCTCGACCCCGAGCGCAGCGTGTTGTACCGGCAGTCGGATCTTCCGGAGATCCCGGAGCTGACCTGGTACCTGTCCACCGTCACCTCGATGGGGTTGTTGCAGCGGTGCCACTCGTTCAAAGACAAGGTTGCCCAGGGCGTGATCCCCAACCACGGGCTCTTCGCCTACCCTGTGCTGATGGCCGCGGACATCTTGATCGTCCGCTCCGACCTGGTGCCGGTTGGCAGGGACCAGAAGCAGCACCTCGAAGTCACCCGCGACATCGCGATTTCCTTCCACGCCACGTATGGCGGCGAGGTCTTCACGCTGCCCGAGCCCATCATCAAGGACGACGTGGCGGTGGTGCCCGGTCTCGACGGACGCAAGATGAGCAAGTCCTACGGCAACACCGTCGAACTCTTCGCCCCGGAGAAGGTCATTCGCAAGCGGATCATGTCCATTACCACCGACTCGACGCCGGTGGAGGAGCCCAAATCCAAGAAGGACAGCGGGCTTTATGAACTGCTGAAGCTGTTCGCACCGGTCGGGGAGAGGGCGTGGGTCGATCGCGCCTTCGACGAGGGTGGCACCGGCTATGGCGACATGAAAAAGAGGCTTTTTGAGTTCTACATGGAGACCTTCGGAGCGGCCCGCGAACGCTTCGAAGAGCTCAAGGCCGATCCCGGAGAGGTGGACGGGATTCTCAAGCGTGGCGCTGCCACCGCCCGAGAAACCGCCGCGCCACTGATGGATGACGTCCGTGCCGCGGTGGGCATACGCTGAACCGTTACAGGTCCAACGTTAAACGTTGAACATATAACGTTTAACTTGTTCTCCGTACCGCGGCGAGCATGGCTTCCTTCGGCGGCAGCAAGGTTGTGAACGCGGCAAACTGGGCAAATCCCTGGTGGGCGAGCACGCTGCGGCCGTCAATGAAGGGCACTCCGGTTTCAGCGGCAATAACTTCGAGCCGGGTGCTGTGGTCGGCGTAGACCATGTCGACCACGGCCGCAGCCCGCGCCACCTGCTCAGAAGTGAACGGGCTGGCATCGACAGGTTCGGAGCCGAGGGGGGTGGCGTTGACCATGATGGCTCCCTCTGGAGGTGGATCGCCCGACCCAAGGGGTTTCACGCCCATCAGAGCCGCGACATCGGCAGTGTGGCGGTCATCCCTGCCCCTCAGTGCCACTGTGGCGCCGGCCAGGTGGAGCCCCACTGCTGCACCACGGCCGGCGCCCCCCGTGCCCTGGACCACCGCCGCACATCCCTCTGGATCGATCCCGGCGGCCGTCAGCGAGCCCACCACTCCGTCGGCATCCGTGGTATCGGCCGCCAGCGAGGCGGTGCGGAGCACCAGGGTGTTGGCCGCGCCGCAGCGCAATACACGGGGTGCCCGAAGGGTCGCCGCCCGGGCTGCTGCGTCCTTGTAGGGAGTGGTCACGGCCCAGCCCGAAGCGGGCAGACCCACCCGGTCGAAGAGCGTGTATCCCGCCGGGACGAAGAGCAGTTCCAGATCATCCGGGTCGGGCACGGTGACAGGTATGAAGAGATAGGGCAGATTCAACGCCCGATAGCCGGCGCCGTGCATGGCCGGGCTGAGGCTCGATTTAGTGTTTCGACCCACCACTCCGTAGAGGCGCTGGGGTGGGCCATTGAGGTGGCCGGCGATGGCCGTCATTCGTGCCAGCGAAAGTTGGCCCGGTGCCGCCGCGGTGTCATCTCGCCAGGCGGTGAAGGTGACGCGCGAGCCGAGCAGCGGGCCGATGATTCGGGTCGGCAGGCCCACCGAGCCCATGGCGAAGGCGATCAAGCGGCGGCTCTTCCGGCCCGCGGCACGGTACAGTCCAAGTACCGTCTCCACATCGGTGAGGCGTTGCGCCGTTGGCACGATCTTGACCAGGCCCGCCGCAGTTTCGAGCATGGCAGCCGCAATCCCGACGAGATCCTGCGGGGTTCCCGTTGGGTCGTGCCATGACAACACCGTCTGTTCCCCAGGGATGCCGAGGCGCCGTGCTGTCTCACGGTCGCGGGCAAACTCGACGTCGATCAGCGCGGCTCCAGCGTTTCGTGCATTCGCAAGAACGGCCGCCCGCGCTTCCGGGTCCACAGGACCCGATCCGCCCTCGGCCTCTGACCTGCAGGTTACCAGCACAGGAAGGGGGCAGGCGGCGACCGCGGTGGACATCTCGAGTTCAGGGAAGAGATCGATCCTCAGCTCCACAACCGATGCTCCCTCCGGGGGGCTGGCGAGCGCGGTCAGTGGATTGTCGGCAACCTCGGGCGTCAGTGTGACGATGGGTTCCATGGGCGCAGAGTAGCAGCCCCCTCCCGCCCAACCAATGCGAAATTCGAAATGCGAAAACCCGCCCACCCGGTCGAAAGTCGAAGGTCAAGAGTCGAATGTCGCCCAGCCCACCCGGAACGCCATTGTGGTGCGGCCGTCCCGGCTGCACTCGTGCCTTTATTGAAGTCCCGCATGCAGGCCGGAGGCCCGCTCCACATTGGCGCTTCTGAATGCCTGCGCCGCAGGCCATGAGCCGCGAGCTCCGGGTGGGTGGAGGCCAAAAAAATGGCTCCGGGGCAGGAGCCAAAAAGGAGGAGTGTGATGAAGGTCGTGATGATGGTCCGACGTTGGCGCCGGTACTCGATTGCCTTCAATGGTGTATACGGTTGAAGGGGCGGATTGGTTACAGAAGAGGGTATGGAAAGTGTGGAGGGTGTGGAGGGTGTCAAAGATAAACGTTGAACGTTACACGTTGAACGTTTACCCCCCCCCCCCCCAAAAAAAAACCTCAACCGAAGCAAGGGGGCGCGATGGGCGGGCGCACCACTTCTAACACTTTCGGGTTGATCGCATGGAGGTTCTCCAAATCTCTGGGTCCCGAAAAGTGTCAGAGGTGGCGCCCTCGGGGAGCGCGGTTGGGAGATAGGCGCGTCGAAATCAGCGAATCGAAGCGCGGCCACCGGCTGCGTGGGCTGAGACCCTCGAGGTTGATCCTCCGGTGTTTCCTGACACCAGTTTCAGCGGTCCGGGGCCCGGCGTCGGGCCCGAACGCTTCTGATCAGCGCCGCCGACGTCACAAATGACGCGATGCCCAGGGCGATGGTGACCACGACGCGGTATGTGGGCGCTGGGGTGGTCAGGATCAGCCGGAGGTACTCGACAAAAAGGCCGCAGGCAAGGGCGGTGACGACCCATTGTGGCCACAACGGTACGCTGAGAAGACTCCATCTGCCCATCTTTGACCCCCAGGAGACTGGCTCCTCCATTTCATTGAGGTACGTGGGACGTGACCGAGGGGTTGCGCGGTGCCAAACGACGTATCCCGCAGTCAGAAGCAGAGACAGACGCAGAAAACGACCCCTTCTACACCCTCCACGCCCTCCACATTGCGTGACAGTCTGGGCTCTCAGTCGTCTCTTGGCGGCTCGAACGCCGGAATGCCAGTCAGGTAGTTGCCCAGCACCAGGGTGTGGATGTCGTGGGTGCCTTCGTAGGTGACCACGGTTTCCAAGTTCATGAGGTGCCGCATGATGGGGTATTCGTTGACGATGCCGTTGGCGCCGTGGATCTCACGGGCGGTCTTGGCGCACTCCCGGGCGACCCAGACATTGTTGCGTTTGGCCAGCGACACAGCCTCATGACCGGCCTGACCCCGTTCCTTGAGGCGGCCGAGCTGGAGCGCGAGGAGCTGTCCTTTGACGATCTCGGAGTACATCTCGGCCAGCTTCTGCTGTTGGATCTGGTGGGCGGCGATGGGTTTTCCGCTGAATTGGATCCGGCTGGTGGCGTAGTCGAGCGCTGCCGAGAAGGTGGCCATGGCCGAGCCGAGAGCCCCCCATGCGATGCCGTATCGGGCCTGGTTGAGGCACATCAGAGCATTCTTGAGTCCTGTGGTGCCCGGGAGGATGTTTTCCGCCGGGATTCGGCAGTCGTCGAACACAAGCTGGGAAGTGACCGAAGCGCGGAGCGAATACTTCCCCTTGTGTTCCACGGTTGAGAAGCCTTCGCGGTCCTTCTCGACGAGGAAGCCCCGGATCCCATCCGGGGTTCGGGCCCAAACAACTGCCACGTCTGCGATGGAGCCGTTTGTGATCCAGGCCTTCTCGCCATTGAGGATCCAGCCGTCGCTGTCGGGTTCGGCACGGGTCCGCATACCGCCCGGGTTGGAGCCGAAGTCGGGTTCGGTGAGGCCGAAGCAACCAATTGCCTCACCGCCGGCCAGGGCCGGGATCCAGCGGTCCTTTTGGGCGTCGCTGCCCCAGCTCAGGATTGGAAACATGACCAGGCTGGTCTGGACCGAGACGAAGGACCGGAGTGCCGAGTCACCGCGCTCGAGTTCCTGGTTGATCAGGCCGTAGGCCACGGGTCCCAGGCCCGGCAGGTCGTAGGCGTCGTAGGGTGCGCCGAGCAGATCCAGGGAGGCCATCTCCCTCACCAGTTCCATGGGGAAAATGCAGTCCCACGCCCACTGCTCGATGTGCGGCAGAACCCGCCGTTCGACCCAGGCGCGAACCGCGCCCCTGACCCTCCGCTCTTCGTCGGTCAGCAGATCGTCGAGGTGGTACAGGTCGAAATCGTCAAACCGTCGCATGGGCTCTCCCTCGATGTGAAACCGGCACCGCCGGTGCGGGATTTCGTTCGCCGGGCCGATCGAGGTACCATCGGTCCGTGGAACGAATTTGGATCGTGGCCGGAGGATGGTACCACGCAGTCGCGCTGGCGGCCCTGCCCTGGTGCGCTGCACTGCGGCCTCAGTGGGCTCCAGCCTTGGCGGCTGTGCTGGCGGTCCTGCTCCTCATAGCGGGACGTCCGCGTGGCGAGGGCCCGTGGCCCGCGGCGGCGGTGGCGGTCTCGTCCCTTGTCTTGATATCCGTACGTGGCAATTGGGAGATCGCGGCCGGCTGGCTGCTCGTTGCCGCCGTGGTGGCCGGGCTGGCCTGGGTCGGTGGGGCGAGGTCGTGGCTGGACTCGAGGGCCGGCATCTTGGTGGGCCTCACGGCCTGGGCTGCGGCCTTTGTCGTCAAGCCCGACCTGCTCACCTCCGGTGGTGGATGGCTTGCGCCGGCAGTCCTGCTCATCGCGGCTCGTCACGCAGTCGTGACCGCGGTTCGGTCGAGCACGGATGGCGGAGTCCTTCGCCCGCCCAGTCGAGAGGTCCGCGGCACCCTCAGTTTGCGGTCGGTGGTGGCTACGGCGCCCGACGGTCTGCCAAAGACCGTACCCCTCGACCTCGAACTGCGTGCCGGACGGTCTCTGGCGGTGCTCTGCGATTCAGCCGAAGACGGCGAGGCGCTGCTGGCCACGCTGTCGGGTCGTCGTCCGCCTGCAGCGGGGTCAGTCATGGTGGACGGTACCTCGCTACGGCTCGAGGATCGGCTGGTGGCCGTGGTAGCCCCGGGCGAACCGTTCGTAGCCGGCGATCTGGAGATGAACCTGGCGGTGTTGTGCGAGGGCTTTCCTGACCGCGACACGATCATTGCCGTGATCGACGCGTGTGCCTTGACCGAGGCTGCCGATCATCTAGGCGGTGCGGCCATGACAATCCAGGGTGCCCCGCTGACCACCCAAGAAAGGCTCCACGTGGTCGCGGCGCGCGTTCTTCCGTCGAACTACCGGGTAGTGGTCGTGCTCGATCCCATGCCGTGGTCCAACGCGGTCCGCGGCGAGCTCTGGAGATCCACGGTGGTCCGTTCCTCGTTGGGTCGAACGTCGGTGTGGATCACGGCTGATCGTGACTTGGCGGGCCGGGCCGACGACACGGTGGTATTTCGAAATGGAACCCTCCGCGCGTTGGATCGCACCACCGAACACAGCCTGTGATGTAGGATAAGTGGGCAGACACAGCCCGGACCATTCCGGAGGGGATGCATTTATGGGTCAGTACATGGGGGGATCCGCACCGGCGATGGCGAGGCAGGTCTGTGACGGCTACATCCTGCTCTCGCCGGTCATTCTCAAGCGACTCGAGGTCAGTCAGATGGAACAGCTCCAGTTCGAAATCGACAAACGTCTCCGCGAGACCCGTGCCGAACCCATGGACCTCGAAGATCAGGAGGGTCTGCAGCAGCGCAACCGCCGACTCTCCCGGATCGAAGGGGGATTGCGGACCCTGCGCCACGCAATGCAACAGAAGCGTATGGGTCGTCTGTGAAACCCGACTCCAGCTGCGGCTGCGGCTGGGAGGCACTTCGTGGAGATCCCCTGGCGTGGCTGTTGGATGAGCATCGACCCAACCTCCACTGGCGTGTTCTCGTCGACCTGATTGGCCGACCGGCGGATAGCCCGGCGGTGCGTCGCGCCCGAGGGGGCGCGAGCGCCGCGCAGCCGGTGGCGACGCTGCTCGAGGACCTCCAGCCCGACGGAACCTGGGCGACAGACATGGGGCCGTGGCGTCGCTATGACGGTCCGGGCTGGCGGTTTGTCGCTGCTGTGACCTGGGGGGCCGATCCTGCCGACCCCAGACTCGAAGCCGCGGCGTGGAGGTTTCTGAATGAGTCGACGGGTGAGGGAGGCTTTGCGGTCGGCGAAGGGCAGGGGCCCAATCCCTTGGTGACCGCCAGGTTGGTTCAGGCACTCGCGTCACTCGGATTCGGAGGTCACCTCAGGGTCCAGGAGGCGCTCGCCTGGTTTGAGGAGGAGTCCTTGGCGTGGCCGGAGGGCCCCCATCTTGCCGCGACGGTCTCAGCCTCGTTGCTGCCGGCCGTGGCCGGCAGCAGGCCGCGTCGACGTGGTCTCGAGCGCCGTCTCGTGGACGAGGCAAGGGCGGTCTTGGAAAGCAGACCTCGGTCGTTTTCTGTCCTCGGCTTCCCCAATCTTGGCCGCACCGATATTGGCGAACTGCTCGTGGCGCTCGCGCTGTCTGGGACTCCCTTTGCCCGATGGATGCGGGAACCTCTGGCGATCCTGCAGCGCCTCCAGGGGGACGGGGGCAGGTGGCCCCGCCGTTCCCCACGACCGGTCTCGCTGCCGATTCCGTCTAAGGCCCGTGGTAAACGTGGGGAACTTTGCCGGTGGATCACGCTGCGAGCCGTAGTCGCGATGAATGCTTACGCGGTCCAAGCGGAACTTCCCCGACTCTTCCCCCAGAGACCGGGTTGAGACCGTGGCTGTGAGCGGGCGCGATGGGCGGGCGTGCCGTCTCTGACGATTTTGGTTCGAGGTCGAATGGTCGTCGTGTCGCGAAGAGACCCAAATATCGTCAGAGGGGGCAACCTCGGGGAGCGCGCCGGGAAAGTCGGGGCGGTGGAGTCTATCGGTCGACCCGAACGAGCGGTCTCAAGGCGCGCAGCCCAAGGATCACTGCGCGGGGGGGTGGGGGAACGGCAACGACCAACGGCTCACGGCCCCGGGTCCTGCGCTACAATCTCCCGAATCCCACGTCGGGTCGGAGGATCACGCAACCGGAGGAAAGCAAAGAGATGGCAGAATCCAAACACATCGTGTGTCCGCACTGCGATGCCGTCAACCGGGTCGCCGACCAGCGAATGGCCGACGATCCTCGGTGCGGTGTCTGTCACAAGGCTCTTTTTGTGGGCCGTCCGGTGACGCTCTCGGAGGCCAACTTCGGCAAACAGACCGGGCGAAATGACATTCCTGTCGTGGTGGACTTCTGGGCCCAGTGGTGTGGCCCGTGCAAGATGATGGCGCCGGCCTTCGAGGCGGCCTCGGCTCAGCTCGAACCCTCCGTCCGCCTGGCCAAGGCCAATACCGAGGAGATGCAGCGGGTGTCAGCCCAGCTCGGCATCCAGAGCATTCCGACCCTGGTGTTATTCAAGAACGGCCGCGAAGTGGCGCGCCAGGCCGGAGCCATGAGCCAGCCGCAGCTGGTGCAGTGGATTCAGTCACGCATCTGAGCCGTGTGCCGAAGAGACCCCCGGCGGCTCGGGGTCCGAAAAGCTGGTGGTGATCTTCAAGATTGCGCCGATCAAGAGTGCGGCGCCGACCCACTGCCACCCGCCCAGCACAGAACCGTTGATGAGATAGTCGAAAACAACGGCAGACAGCGGCAGGCAGAGTTCGCAGATCGCGGCCACGCTCGCCTTGACCCGAGTGAGGCCGTAGTAGTAGAGGAACAGCGCCCCGCTGCCGGTGGTCAGCGAGATCAGCAGGACGATCATCCACCCCCTCGCGGTGACCTCCGCAAAGGGCAGTCCTGCGCCGCTCGCCAGGGTGTAGCCGAGAGCCATCACCGTGGTCATGCCGTACCGGCCGAAGGTCGCGTCCTTGAAATCCAGCGATTTGAGCAACTGCTTACCGAAGACCGTGGCCGAGCCGAATGCTGCGGCCGCGATCAGGGCAAGGGTCGCAGCAGCGACCGTGCCGTCGCCGGCCGTTACATCGGGCAGTGCCAGCCCGAAGGCCAGCAGGTAGGCTCCGCCCAGAGCGACAGCCGCCCAGCCCAGGAAACGGGGTGTGATCCGTTCCCTGAGGAGCACGGCGGCCAGAGAAATGGCGAACAGTGGCTGCAGCTTCTGCAGCAGGACCACCACGCTGAGTTGGTCGAAGTTCACCAGGAAGAGCGCCTTGACGATGGCCAGGGTGCCGATGAGGCCTCCGGTGAGGGAGACCAGGGCCAGGACCCACCAGCCGCGGCGCTCCATGGCGCCCAGGGCCAGCCAGCTGCGTCTCATGAGCGGCAGCATGATGACAAATGGCACAGCGTGCAGCAGGAAGACCACGAAGGGGACCGACAGGTGGGCAAGCCGTGGGGTCAGGACCACGCCGTCGAGACCCCAGGCGACCGCAGACATGCAGATCAACAGCCCTCCGAGGGCTTGGTGACGGTTGGTTGTCTGTACCGGCTGATTCAACGGTGTTTCCGGCCGGCTCACAGCTCGACGCCGAGGGGGCCCTTCAGCGCCACCGCGATGACCATGGTGAGCACGAAGAAGACAACCATCCAGGCGTAGGACCATTGGACGCTCCAGCCGCCCAGAGACACCGTGCCCTCGGGATAGCCGAGGTTGATTTCTTTGATCGAGCCGCCCCGGACCAGTGGCGGCTCAGAGGGCCACTCCAGCTGGCCGAAGAAGGACCGGTCGGGTCGAGTGGGGGAGAGCCGGACGATGGAGTCGGTGACCGTCAGGGTCTTGCCGATCACCTCGTCGCCGAGACGAAGCTCGAGTTCGTAGTCTCCCCAGTCCTCGGCAGCGATCTGCCAGCTGAATTCGCCGAGTTCCGGGACCCAGATCGCCGGAGTGACGGCGCGCAGGCCGTCGGGCAGGTCGAGGTCCATGGGCGGGCGCTCGCCCTCCCAGCGGTCGCGCCAGTCCTCATCCATGACTGCGGTCAGCATGGCCTCGCCCCCGGGTTCGATACCGCTGAAGCCATAGAAGCTGTGCAGCTGAACCATCACCAGCACCAACGGCGGCAGGATGAAGATCATTGGGATCAATGCCAGACCTTGGTAGTGCAGGACATGGCGCAGAATTTCACCTTGGGCCCTGATGATCGCCCGGATGTCGTCGTTGAAGAGCCGGATTTCGAAGAGACAGGCGTAGATCTTGGACTTGACCGCAGCGATCCTCTCCTGATTCGAAGTCTTCTTGAACACCCACAGAGCGAAAACCGACACGGGAATCGACCAGATCACGATCCCGACCAGCGGCGGAAGCCCGGCGAAGGGCGCCTGCAGCAGGTCGAAAATGGAGCGCAGCAGCGAGTTGATGGTGGACATCAGACCGTGCTACGACATGTAGCCGAGGCCCTTGAGGCGCTTCTTGATCTCCTCCTCGTCCTCGGCGTCCTCGAGCAGAGAGAGCTCTTTCTCGAGGGCGTGGGTGATGAATTCTTCGGGTGAGGAGTAGCCGGCGATCTCGGCGTACTTTCGAATCCTATCGACAATTGATTTTTCGAGCTTGACCTTGGTGTACGAAAACATGAGTTTCCTCTCGTTGATCAGTTACCGATTTGCGGGCGGGCGTGGGCCGTTGTCCACTGCGGCCCCGGGCCGCTGCAGTTCGGCATTGCCGCTCCCACGTCGATGCATCACGCTGCTCCTTTGAACCGGTTGATATCGAAGATCGGGCGGCCATCCATATGAGGGGCGGGCTCAACGCCGAACAGAGTCAATGCCGTTGGCGCCAGGTCCACGATGTGGGGGTCCTCGGCGTCGATGGGGTGACTCGACAGGACGATGCCCGGTACGATTCGCGGGTCCACGATATGGTCACCGCTCCAAGCTTTGACGTTGTCTTCGAATACCGGGCCCGCGACCACGCCGGCGGCGCAACTCCACGAGATTCGGTAGCCGTGGTTGTAGCCGATGAGCAGGTCTGGGGCGTTGCCCTTGTATGGGCCCCGGTAGAGGGCGTCGGTGTCCCAGACCTGGTTGATGGCGACAGTATTCTCCTCGGAGTCCATTGATCCGTTCAATTTGGAGATCAACTCCTGCTTCAACGCGGCGGCTTCCTCGCCCGGTTGGACGATGCCGTTGTTCTCGCGACCGGAGATATTCAGGAAGATCCCCACAAGACCCACCGCATAGGCCCGGGTCTTGGACCAGTCCACCGACTGCAGCCATTCCTCGGAACCGTCGGCGTCCTCTTTGAGGGTGAGGTAACCCTCTGAGAGCAACCACGCGTTGAGGTTGACGCCTCTGCGGAAGGAGGTGCAGCCGTGGTCCGACAAGACGATCAGCACGTCGCCGTCACCCAGCCGCTCCATGACCCGGCCGACGATGGCGTCGTTCTTCCGGTACTGTTCCTCGATGGCGTCGCGGTACTCAGGGTTGTGGACGCCGCGAGCCGCCGGGTGGTCGTCCTCCCGGTACCGCCAGTACATGTGGTTGACCCGGTCGGCGGCATCAAAGACGGTGACCATGGCGCCCGAACGAAGGCGGTCCAGGGCCGCGTGGAACATCTTCTCCCGTTCGTCGTCGATGTCCGACGTCTGAGTCCAGAAGGTGCGGTCGTCGGTGATTTTCTCGTTGAGGGCCCAGGTGTCCTCGGCCAGCCCGAGAGTGGCGTAGGGGCCGAGCTTTTTGCTCAGGTAGGACGAGTAGTAGGAGGGGTGGGAGATGGGCATTGCCGGTTTCTCGGGCTCGATGTTGATGGGCGAGACATACAGCGAGACGTGCTCGTCCATCTCGGTGATCATGAGCCGGCAGATGCCATTGACCTTGATTTTGGCGATGGCGGGAAATTCGAGGGTCACCCAGTCGCTGAGTTCGCCGGCTTCGAGCGTAAACTCCCCGCTGCCGGCCGTCACATTGGCCCTGCCCGCCTCCCGGTCGACCTTGATATTGAGCGGCAGCTCCATATGAGGACTGCCCTCGAGGAAGGAATTCTCCGGCCCTTGGATGGTGCCTCGGAATTGGTCGGTTCCCTCCGCGATCAGGTCGAATCGAAGACCGCCCTCCTGGAAAGCTGTGGTCTCCGGCCGGGTGGTGAAGAACATGAAGGTGCCCTGGGTCCCCAACAGGTCGGGGATACACATGGCGCCGAGCTGGGCGCCGTAGAACTTGTCGGGAGGGAAGGTGATCGGCACCCGGATGATCGTGCTCCAGATGTTGTGCTCGCCAAGGATAGTCCACCACGGTTTGGACTTCCGAAGCAGCCGGATATCCGGCTTGGCCAGTGGGATCCGCAACTTGCCAATCTTCAACACCCGATCGACGGAGCCGATGTGAGCGGACGATAACCGTGGCAGATAGGTGCGAGGGTCGCGATCGAGGAAGTCGAAGATGTTGTGGCGTCCAGGGTTGGTGCCTGTGGAAAAACTCGACCAGGCCACCGGGGTGAGCGATGGATAGGTGGTCCGCAGTCTCCGATACCCACCCTTTGCGGCCAAATTCGAGAAGTTGGGCAGCTCACCGGCGGCCATCATGCTCTCCGTGATGGCAGCATCCTGGCCGTCAAAGCCGACAAAGACCAGCCGCTTGACGAGGGGCTTGCTTTTGCGGCGATGGCGGATCATTCGCCACACCATGCGGAATGGCCACGCCAGCAGGGCAAACCCAGCCACCAAGGTGGTTCCGAAGAGCACAGCGAAGGAGCCGAGCACGGCGAATCCCGCGCCGGGACCGATGTAGGCCTCGGCTGGCGGTGCGGCGAATGCCACGACCGCTAAAACCGCCAGGACCGCGGCGGTTCCGCTGGAACCATGGTTGATTTCGCGATACACCCGCTTCCCCCTGTTGACTTGGACTGACGTTATGAGTGCCCGAGAGCTCAGTTGGGCGTCGAGTATTCAACCGCGCCGGCGGCTCGGAGATTTCCCGCCAAAGAGACAGTCGGCCACCGGCCGTGTAGTATATGGATCGGCCGCCGGTCTGGCAAGGCGGCACTTGAGTTGAGACGTCGAGTCGCTATTTGTATGGGATCAGTGGATCTTGCAGGCTCGGCGCTTCCCCGAACGGAGAACAATTCAATGTCATTTTTTTCGAACGTACTGCGGCGGTTAAAATACGGCCAGCCGGTTGTGGTGGTCTCGGGTTTGCCCCGATCCGGAACCTCTATGGCCATGAAGATGCTCGAAGCGGGTGGTCTCGACGTGGTGACCGACCAGATCCGAATCCCTGACGAGGACAACCCCAAGGGCTACTACGAGGACGAGCGGGTGAAAGACCTCGCCGACATGGACGACAAGGAGTGGTTGCGGGACGCCCGGGGAAAGGTGATCAAGATCGTGTCGTTGTTGCTCCAGTACCTCCCCGACAACAACTACTACAAGGTCGTTTTCATGCGCCGTCATCTGCACGAAGTGCTGGCTTCCCAAGCCAAGATGCTTGATCGGCGGGGAGAGGAGTCGGAGTCCGCTGACGCCGACATGCTCAAAATGTACGACGCCCATCTCGACAAGATCCAGTTCCAGTTGCGTTTCAGAGATTACTTCGACGTGTTGTATGTGAATTTCGGTGATGCCCTGGAGGATCCCGTGCGTGAAGCGAAGAGGATCAACGACTTCCTCGGCGGTGGCTTGGATGAGGGAAAGATGGTCGAGGTCGTCGATCCGGAGCTGTATCGCAATCGCTTTAAGGAGTGAATAGAGAACAGTGAATAGTGAATAGAGGGTGGGCGCTCGGGGTCGTCTCGGAGCGTCCGGGAATCCTGGGACCCTCGACTATTCACTATTCACTGTTCTCTATTCACTATTCGCTATTCACTCTGTGATCAAGTACTTGGCAAACGCCAGGTGGCGGTGTGTTGGAAGATCAGCCGGGTTTCGATGCGGTCCACCTCGCCTCTGGTAGTGAAGGAGTCCAGCGCCAGATCGCGAAGGTGCTGGGTGTCGCGCACCGCCACGTGCACCAGGAAATCGTCCGCTCCGGCCACGTGGTAGATCTGGAGGACTTCCGGAAGGGTCAGGACGTAGTCGATGAACGAGTCCACCAGATCCCTCGAGTGTTCACTCATGCGGACGCCGATCATGGCCTCGGTAGCCACGTCGAACGCGTCAAGATTGACGTCCGCGTGGAAGCCGCGAATGACGCCGAGGGTGCGGAGCCGCCGGACCCGCTCGAGACAGGTGGACGGCGCCAGACCCACAAGCTCTGCGAGGGCCTTGTTGGAGACCCGGGCGTTGGCGCGGAGGGCGGCCATGATGGCCACATCAAAACGGTCGAGGTCGGTTCCTGAGCGCATGACCGAATGATATTCGATGCCGAGTCGGGGAGTCCAATGATTGAGTGGGTGAATTCGAAATTCGAAATTCGAAATTCGAAAGCCCCCACCTACCCGGATCGTGAGTGGGCGCGATGGGCGGGCGTGCCGGGCAACCTGCCGGCGGCAGCGGTAGTGGCCGTGGCCGGGTGCGGAGGCCGTTTCCGATCCTGCGAGTGGGATCAGCGGCCATACGGCCACCCGCTGGTGACGGCTGGTCACCGCGGCCACCGGCCGCGAGTAACCTCGGGGAGCGCGGTGGGGAGATGGGCGCGCTGAAATCAAGAGGATCTTTTCATAGGTCCGGGCCGGTGCCAGGCACCGTCGAAATCGATTCGGAGCACGAGATCGACACATCTGGGGCGGTGCCTGGCACCGACATGCTCGCTTCGATTGATCGAGTGAATGCGGGCCCCGGGCTGCGCTACACGACGAGTTTCATCGCCAGAGTATCGGCGTGGCGTGTGAGCGCTGTTCGCGCGGCCTCTCGGGATGTCGGCGTGTCGGGTTCTTCCACGTGAAGGGACAGCACGTGGAGCCGGCCTCGCGCTCGGTCGGCCTTGAGGTCGAATCTGGCGACGAGACGGTCACCGGCGAGCACGGGCAGACAGTAATAGCCGTAGGTGCGCTGGTCCGCCGGCTTGAAGATCTCCAGGACTTGGCGAAAACCGAACAGGCTCGCCACCCTATGGCGGTCCCAGAGCACGGGATCGAAGGGTGAAAGGAGGACCCCCCGGTCGCGTCGCGGACGCAGGCCCTCCAGACGCGCGGCCATCTCCAGGTCTGCCGGCCGGATCCAGCCGCGCAATGTACCGCCATTGGCTGCGACAACGCTGCATTTCAAGATGCGAACCGTCTCCTCCAGACGGTGGAGTGCGCTCTTGATCTGCTCCTGCCGTCGCGCCAAACGCCAGGTTTGGGCAAGGGTGCCGGTGGCCGCCCAGCCGTGACCTTCCAGGGCCAAAAGAAGGAGCTGTTCGACGGCCTGCGACTCGGGCACCTGCGTGGAGTGCCAGGGCTCGGGGATGACCCTTTCGGCGAGGTCGTAGGACCGTTGGAAGGATCGACGCTCGCGGATGGCAAGCTCGCCCGAGGACCACAGGGCGGTGGCCACCTTCTTGGCCACCTTGAGATCCCACCATCCGCGGCTTCCGCCACCCTCCATGTCCACCGACCGCAGCGGTCCCTCGTCCCGGATACGCTTCACGAGCCTGTCCGCCACGCCCGGATTCCGCCCGACGATGTCTCCCCACCATGGGTGGTGCCGAAACTCCCGCCTGCGAAAGTCAAAGATCGGGTAGAGATCCATGGGCAGCCAGCTCGCCTCGTGGCCCCAGTACTCGAAGAGCGGTTCGCCGGGACGGAGCAGCTCCTCGCCGAGTGCGGGGTCCATCCCGTCGATGCGCGACATCAGGACGATGGCGTGGCTGCGGGCCCCGGCCACCGATACGGTGTCGAGCTGGAGGTAGCCGAAGCGTTCAATGACCCTCTGGGCCGCCGTTCTGGCGCGGGCGCCGCGACCGGCGGCCCTGACGGGCATCCCGGTCCACTCGGGTTTGAGCAGACCGCCCCGCGCCAGCGCCAGTCGTCGCGCCGCCCTGACCGACAGGGTGTCCATTGGATGATGATCTCATGTCGGTGGGGAGGGAGCAGGGAGCAGCCCCCGCCCACCCATTACGAATTACGAATTACGATTTGCAGGTTGCAGATTGCAGATTGCAGATTGCAGATTGCAGATTCCTCCGCCCACCCGGAGAGAGGAGGGCGCGTCTGGCGGGCGTGCCACTTTTGACATTGTTCGGATTTCATCGCCGAAGGTACCGAGACAGGGGTCCGAACAATGTCAAGGGTGGCAACCTCGGGTGGCGCGTTAGGGAGAGGGCCACGCTGAAATCTACATGTCGAATCGAACGCGCTCACCCGGTGCCAGGCACCGACATGGTGGGCCTTCCGGGCGGGTGGGGGATCTCGGATCTTCACCCGATCAGGAGATGTCTCGATATTTCTCCAGCTTGGGACTGTCGCTGTCGATCTTGGGCAGCCCATCGGTGCAGCGGAACCACGGCACCCGGTGGTCGTGGAAGACGTGGGCCTGCGGTTCGCGGTCGATTGGGTCGTCGATGGCCGCGAGCACGACGTGGATCTCGCCCGGCGACAGGCTCGAGGTGTAGAACAGCGTGGTGCCACAGATCGAGCAGAATCCCCGCCGGCTCTGTTCCGAGGAGTCGTACCAGGTGAGTGCGTCCTCGCCCGCGGTGAAGGTAAACCGGTCGTCCGCAGCCCCGACCCAGGTGACAAACGCGGCCCCGTGCGCGCCACGGCAGTAGCGGCAGTGACAGTGGGCGCAGAACAGAGTCGGAGACTGGATTGTAGAATCGGACGGCTCCGCACAGACAATGACCGTTATACGAGCTCATGACTCGGACCTCCCGGGGTGAACTTGCACCATGGTAGGCGGGTATGTCGTCGGAGGGAATCGAAAATGTGAAATGTGAAATGTGAAATGTGAAATGTCAAATGTGAAATGAGAAATGAGAAATGAGAAATGAAGGAAGTGAAAATTCGAACACCCCCACCCGCCCGGAGCGTGAGGGCGCGATAGGCGGGCGTGCCACTTCTGACACTTTCGGGAGGATGGGCGGCGATGCCGTCGGTGCCGTCCGGTCCCGAATAGTGTCAGGGGTGGCAACCACGGGGAGCGCGGTCGGGAGAGGGGCGCGCGGAATCGACAGATCGAATCGAACGACAGGACCCCCGTGGATCGGCCGTCCCGGCTGCACTCTCCGAGTTGTTGGATCCCACGATTGCAGGCGGGACGCCTGCTCCACAATGAAGGCCCCAGGCTGCGCTACAAAGCCGTTCCGGGCGGGCGGGCGAAACGTTTGATTTTCGACGTTTAACGTAAACGTCCACACCCTCCACACGTTCCACACAGGGTGGGTGGGGGACTATCCCTTGACCCCCGGCAGATAGAAACAAACGACCTTCGGCTCGGTCATTTCGTGCAGCGAGAACCGGATCCCCTCCTTGCCGAGCCCCGAGTTCTTGACGCCGCCGAAGGGCATGGAATCCAGCCGGTAGTCGGTGGAATCGTTGATGATCACGCTGCCGGAGTCGAGGCCCTCGGCCATCCGGTGGCAGACCGTGAGATCCGAAGAAAATCCGGCCGAATGGAGGCCGAAGTCCACGCTGTTGGCCTTGGCGATAGCTTCGTCGAGATCGTCCACGGGATAGAGGTTGACAGCGGGGCCAAAAACCTCGTCGTGGTGGATGGTAGCGTTTTCCGGGACGTTCTCGAGCACGGTGGGTTCCATCAGCGCTCCGGATCGGTTGCCGCCGGTGAGAATGGTGGCACCGAGGTCTTTTGCCTCATTGACCCAGCGCTCGACCCGTTCCGCCTCCTGTTCGGTGATCATGGGCCCCATATTTGTCGCCTCGTCCATCTTGTCGCCAATGACGTAGCCATTGGTGCGCTCAACAAAGAGATCGCGGAAGCGGTCATAGACGTCGCGCTGGATATAGATGCGTTGCACTCCGATGCAGTTCTGACCTGCGGCCCAGAAGGCACCGCTCACACAGGTCTCGGCGGCCCACTCGATGTCGGCGTCGGACCAGACGATGACCGGTGAATTGGAGCCAAGCTCCATGCCGATCTTCTTCAGGCCTGAACGGTTGGAGATGTGCTCGCCAGCCTGCAACCCGCCGGTGAACGAGACCATGCGCACTCTCCTGTCGGACACCAGGCTGTCGCCAAGAACAGCGCCGTGACCGGTGATGCACTGCAGCACACCGGCCGGCAGCCCGGCCTGCATAAAGGCATCGGTCAGCTTGAGTGCCGACAGCGGGGTCACCGTGGCCGGCTTGAGGATGACGGCGTTGCCGCCCGCAATGGCCGGTCCGAGCTTGTGGGCCACCAGGTTGAGGGGGTCGTTGAAGGGGGTGATGGCAAGCACCACGCCGATCGGCACGCGCTCGAAATATCCGCGCCGCACTTCGCCGCCCGGGAAGCTATCAAAGGGGATGGTCTCACCGGTCAGGCGCTTGGCCTCCTCGCCGGAAATTGTCAGGGTGTTGACCGTGCGCCTCGCCTCACCCCGAGCCTCGTTGATGGTCTTGGAGCCTTCGCGAGCAATGGTGCGGGCGAAGTCTTCCAGGTTATCCGAGACGATGGCAGCGGTCTCGAGCAGGATCTGCGAACGCTCATATGTCGTCATCCGTCGCGCGATGTCACGGGCTATGTCTGCGGTGGCGAGCGCCGTCTCCACATCTTCATGGGTGGCTGACGGCACGGTGTCGATCACGGAATTGTCGTAGGGGTCGCAGACGTCGATGGTCTGGTCGCGGTCGACCCAACTATCGCCGAGCAGCATCTTCATGACTGCCTCCAGATGGCCAGCAGATCGTTGAGCAGTGAGAAGCCGGTCTCCACCCGACCGGCGCCGGGGCCGACGATGGTCACGTCACCCAACGTATCGGTGGTGATGGTCATGGCGTTGGTGGCTCCGCCGACCCCAGCCAGGGGATGGGACAGATCCATCAGCTGGGGCGAGACGGATCCGCGGATTTCCTCCCCGTCGCGCCACACCCGGCCGATGAGCTTGTACCGTTTGCCGTCGGCCTTCGCCGCGGCGATGTCGTCTGGCGAAATCTGGGTGATGCCGGTGCAGGGGCTGTCCGCCGGTGTCAGCTTGCCGCCGAAGACGGTGTTGGCGAGGATCGTGACCTTTGCCAGAGCGTCCCAACCGAGCACGTCGGCGTCGGGTACGGCCTCGGCGTAGCCCAGCTCCTGAGCCTGGGCCAAGGCGGCGGCGTAGTCCAGCCCGCCCTCCATCTCGGTCAGAATGTAGTTTGTCGTTCCGTTGAGGATACCCTTCATCTCGGTGATCTCCGAGCCTGCGAGGGTCTCCCGGATCAAGTTGAGAAGGGGAGTTCCTGCCATCACGGTGCCTTCGTAGAGGAACTGGACGCCGCGGTCGGATGCCAGCTTGTCGAGCTCGGTGGAGTTGAGAGCCACCGGACCCTTGTTGGTGGTGGCCACGTGCATGCCGCGCTCAAGCGCTGCGCGAACATGACCGGTGGCCGGCTGCCCGGTTTCGATGTCGGTGTAGGTGGCCTCGAGCATGACGTCGGCGTCGGCCTCGGCAATCATCGTCAGGGCGTCCCAGTTACGACCCACTCCCGGCCAGTTTGACAGTGACTCGCCTCGGTTAACTCGGGCAAGGGCCTCGGCGAGGTCGAGACCGTCGGCATCATAGGCGCTGCCCTTGAGCATGTCGGCGATGCCGACCACGGTCCAATCGAAGCCATACGCCTTCCGGAGTTCGTCGTGCTTTTCGAGCAGGAGATCGGCCAGACCCTGTCCGACCGTACCGAAGCCGATAAAGACCAATTTCATTGCAGCCTCCTAGATTTTCGCCAGAGCCTGATCGAGGTCGGCGATGGTGTCGTCCGGGTGCTCTGCGCCGACGCACAGCCGCACCATGGTGGGGGAGATCCCGGCGAGCTTGCGCCCCTCTTCGCCCTGTTGCTGGTGGGTGGAGATTGCCGGGATGGTGGCGACCGATTTGATGCGTCCCAGATCGGTGGCGCGATAGGTTCGTAGG
This sequence comes from uncultured Holophagae bacterium, assembly GCA_963710645.1. Classification (GTDB taxonomy): domain Bacteria; phylum Acidobacteriota; class Thermoanaerobaculia; order Thermoanaerobaculales; family Sulfomarinibacteraceae; genus FEB-10. The sequence goes on from CAVQBD010000001.1 coordinate 246,549, forward strand.
AGTCCGTCGAAGAATCGGCGAGCGTCGACGGCATTACCCTTGATGTCAAAGGACATCAGGTGCCCGAAGGCGGGTGTTCCCTCGTCAACCACGTGCATGTGGCGAGTCGCAAGATCGTGCAACGGGTGGTGAGGGAGACCCAGATAGTCCACTTTCTCTACCCGAGGATGCTGCGACAGGAATTCGGCCACCGCCATGGTGTTCGCCGACATCTGGGCCACCTTGAGCCGCAGAGTCCGGACTTCGTTGAGTAGGTAGTGGGCGGTGGCTGGACCCATGCACGGACCAGAGTCGCGGAACGGCCACAGCTTCAGCCACAGAGCGTAGTCGGCCCGTTGGTCGTCGTCCAAGACATTTGACACCAGGTCGTGGCGGGCCACGATGCCACCGGCAATGGCGTCACCACCTGCCCCCGCGGTCTTAGACAGGGAGTGGACCACGATGTCGGCGCCGTGGGCCAGCGGTCGCATCAGGGCCGGGGTCGCGATGGTGGCATCGACGATCAACGGGATCCCGTGAGCGTGCGCCAGATTCGCTATGGCCTCGATGTCGAAACACGCCTGCTGTGGGTTGGACGGCATCTCCGCGTAGAGGAAGCGGGTGTCATCGTCGATCAGCGGTTCCCAGGCCTCGATCCGCCATGGTTCGGTCACCCAGCGGACTCGGGCGCCGCGCTCGGCCATCCGCAGATTGAAGAGCTGAAAGGTGCCTCCGTAGACCTGTGCCGCCGATACGAAGTTGATTTTTTCTTCGCCGGTAGTGCGTTTTGCGAGAAGCGGCTCGGTGGCCTGCTTGATGGCAGCCATTCCCGACGAAGTGCACAGACCGGTGGCGTCGGTGGAACAACCGTAGGATTCAAGCAGTGCGAGGGTCTCCTCGAGATAGAACACGCTCGGGTTGTGGATCCGCGAGTAGCACCAAGTGGGGATCTGATAGCTGAGCGCAGCTTCCATCTCATCGGAGTCGCGGTAGGCCTGGGAAGTGGAGGCGAAGATCGGTTCGATGATCCCGCCCTGTCCCCCGGCGAAGGCCTCCTCCATGCTGTACATCCCGTGCACCGCGATGGTGTCGAACTTGAGTCGTCGAACGCGGGCCCGGTGTTCCGCCCGTGCGGCCATGGCCTCCCGCGCCTGCTCGATATACCAACGAACTCCGGATGCCTCGGTCGTGGTCATGTGACCTCCCTCTGGTGTGGAGCCAATCGGGCCCCGGTCTGGTCAGTGTGGAGGTCATATGTTGGACATTGGAGAAGCCCCGATCAAGTCACCGAAACTTATTCGGATGTCCGGGTTCATTGGGGTCTCTGCCGAATAAGGTTCATTTCAAGTCGGTCTATTCGTTAATAATTCTCTTGCGATCGATTTTCATGTGCATATGTCGACATCGGTGCAACTCTCCCCCGGTCGCACCGTGATCAGATACAATGCGTGTCTGCCGAAGGGAGAATGAGTTTTGAATCATCTCAACCCAGCCTATGGGGGGGCCCTGGTTGATCTGATGGCCGACCAGGCGGAAGTGATCAACCTCCAGAATTCCTCGAGGGATTGGCCATCGCTGGACCTCGTCCCAGGAGAGGTCAGCGATCTCGAGCTACTGATGGGCGGCGGCTTCTCTCCGCTCACCGGATTCATGGGACGCTCCGACTTCGACTCTGTCTGTTCCTCCATGCGGCTCGCTGATCAGACGTTGTGGCCCATCCCCATCACCCTCGGAGTCGGCGATGATTTCGCCGGCAGCCTCGCTGCGGGTGACAGGGTGGCCTTGCGTGATCCTGAGGGAGTGATGCTGGCAGTCCTCACCGTGGAGGAAGTCTTCGAACCGGACCGCTCCGCCGAGGCCGAGGCCCTCTTCGGCACGGCATCCCCCGGTGACCCGAGGGTCGAGGGTTTTCTTCGTCGCCGGTCTCGGTGGGCGGTGGCCGGACCGGTGGTTGGGGTGCAGCGTCCGGTCCATTACGATTTCAGAGAATTGCGTCTGACTCCGGCCGAGCTGCGCCATAAATTCGCTCAGCTCGGCTGGCGCCGCATTCTGGCCTATCAAACCCACCAAACCATGCACCGGGCTCACCAGACGCTGACCCAGCAGGCCGCCAGAGATCTGGGCGCGAATCTGCTGATCCACCCGGTGGTGGGCCACGATCTGGCGGGGGACGCGGACCACTACACCAGGGTCCGGTGTTACCAGGCACTGCTGCCCCATTTTCCGATGGATATGGCGCGACTTTCCCTGCTGCCGATCGTCAGCCGGGGCGCCGGTCCGAGAGAGGCGATGCTTCATGCCATCGTCCACCGGAACCACGGCGTCACCCACTTCATGGTGGAGCCGGGGAAGGGAGGTTCGATCCTCGAGTCCAGTGGCGCGCCTTCGTACGACCCGGATCAGGCGTTGAAGCTGGTGGCGGATCATGCCGAGGAGTTGGGTGTGGAAATGGTGGCCCGGCCTCCCATGGGTTTCCTCGCCAGCGCAAGGGCCTATATCCCAATGGACCAAGCACCGGAGAACGAATCACTGATCACCGTGTCCGGATCGGAGATCCGAGAGCGGCTCGCCGCGGGGAGGGAACTGCCCGAGTGGTTTTCCTTTCCCGCCGTGGAACGTGAGCTCCGCCGTCGCCACGCACCACGCAGCCGGCAGGGATTTACGGTCTTCATGACGGGTCTGTCGGGATCGGGCAAGTCCACCCTGGCCAATGCCCTACGGGTCAAGCTGCTCGAGATCGGAGGGCGGTCGGTGGCGCTGCTCGACGGCGATATCGTGCGCAAGAACCTGTCGTCGGAACTTGGCTTCTCGAAGGAGCACCGAGATCTCAACATCCTGCGGATAGGGTTCGTCGCAGCCGAGATCACGCGTGCCGGTGGGGTCGCCATCTGCGCCCCCATAGCGCCCTACCGTGTGGTGCGCCGGCAGGTGCGGAGCTCAATAGAGCCCTGGGGAGGATTCATTCTGGTCCACGTCGCCACCCCGCTCGAGGTGTGTGAGGGCCGAGATCGGAAGGGAATGTATGCCAAGGCGCGGGCCGGCGTGATCAAGGAATTCACCGGCATCTCCGACCCCTACGAAGACCCCGTCAGCGCCGACGTCGTCATCGATACGTCCACGGTCACCCCCGAGGAAGGTGCCCGGGAGATCCTCTTGTTCCTCGAGGGCGAGGGGTACATCTCCTCTTCTCTGGATGTCACTGATTACTGAGGATTGAGAATTTTCGATTTTGAGTTCTTAATTGGTTGAGTCCTTCGGTGAAACCGTCAGGTTCTGACCGTGTGCCCGGCGCCGGCGAGCGCTTCGATGGCGCGTTCGATCGTGGTGCCGCGAACCAGCAGGTAGTCGGTCTCGTAGGTGGAGATCGCGAACACGGAGATTCCAGCGTCGGCCAGTGCGCGGGTCAGCGAGGCCAGCACGCCCACCAACTCGAAGTCCAGTGGGCCGTCGACCCTCAGACAGCGCCATCCTCGATCGCATTGGCCGCCGGCTGGTGCCACCGCCTCCTCGCAGACCAGGGAGATTTCGTCCTCGGTGAAGGTGAGCGACAGAAAACCGTCGCTCGGGTCAAAGTCGTCGATATCGTCCTCGGGGTCCAGCCGGCAGATCGCCAGGAGTTCAGGCAGCAATTCCATTTCGAGGCTGAGTTGTTGATCGATCTTCATGACGGCATGGTAGCGGATGCGGCTTCTTTCCGGCCACGATGGGTGCCGGGAATTCAAAGTTCGAAATTCGAAATTCGGATACCCCACCCGGCCGGTGAGGCGGGAGGGTGGGAAGGAGCCGGTGCCAAGCACCGCTGCAGATGTGTCGACCTCGTGCTCCGATGCGATTTCGACGGTGCCTGGCACCGGCCCGCGCGTTCGGTCCGCGCTCGAAGATGGCGAGTCCAGTCGACGCGTCCAGTTCCGTGCCACACCCCCCACACCGGGCGGGAGGGCGGGTGGTTCCGGTACACTCTGCAGTTGTGAACACCGTTCGCAACAACGCCGTTTGGGTCCTGGTCACCGCGCTGGTGTTTCTGAGTGGCTGTGGTGCCGAACCAGAAGCGCCGGCTCCCTCTGTGGTTCCCATGAACCTCCGTCCGCTGCTGTCAGACCTGGTGGCGCAGTCGGAATCGGCCGGAGTCCAGCGCTCGACGCGGGTCGTGGAACCCGGCAATCCCGACCATCGCAGTTTTCTGCATGAGGGGTGGGGCCGGCCGGAATCCCATGCGGATACGGGCCAGTCCTTTGCGTGGGCCGTCGCCCGCGAAGCGCGACTCGAATTGGTGGGCATGGACGACGGAGCAGCCACCTTGTCCGTCAGAGGTTGGCAGCTGCGTTGGCGGGGTGGACCGACCCAGACCCTCGAGATCGTTGTCAACGACCTGAATCTCGGATCGAAGCGCTTTCGGCGCGGCACCTCCGAGGTCCATTTCGATGTTCCTCCGGGGGTCCTGAGGCCTGGAGTCAACAACGTCCGCTTGGTTTTTGGCTGGGCCAGATCGCCTTCCGAGGTAATGGAGGGGTCCACCGACATGAGGACGCTGGCAGCGGCCATCGAGAGGGTGGAGATCCGGAGCCTCGGCGCTACCGAGTCGCCGGTTGCGCCCGGGGATCCCGTCCTGGAGGATTCTCGTCTGCACCTGCCTCCCGACACGGCCGTGACCTATCGATTGGTGCCATCGGGCGATGTGGCACTGGACATCGAGGCCTCCCTTTCAAATTCTGATGGAGATGCCGGCCTTGGGCGAATCGTGGCGTGGCTGAAACCCCTCGGCGACCGGCACAGGATCATGTTCGATCAGGGCCTGGACGCGCGGGGTGTGAGACGCCGAGTTCAGTTGGATGAATTCAGCGGCACCCTGCTGGAAATCGGAATCGGGGCGGTGGGTCACGACCTGGTGGTGGACCGAGCCCAGCTGGTGGGTGGGGGACGGGTGGAGCCGCTGAGCAACCTGCTCATCATCGTGATGGACACTCTGCGGGCAGATCATGTCGGGGCCTACTCAGGCAAGGCGGCGACACCAAACATCGACCGGCTGGCCGACCATGGTGTCCTTTTCGAACGGGCCTACTCACACATTCCGATCACTGGGCCGAGCCATTCGAGCCTCTTCACGTCCCTGCTGCCATTCGAGCACGGGGTGCACAACAACGGTCAGATATTGGCCGGTCCCTGGCGAACTCTGGCGGAGACCCTGCAGGGCAGCGGTTGGCACACGGCGGCGGCGGTGAGCCTCGGCGTTCTTAAACGGGAGTTCGGCTATCGGACGGGTTTTGGCGTCTACCTCGACACCTTTGAACGCGATTGGATGAAGGATGCCCGCGAGGTCACCGATGAGGTCTTGGAGGTTGTGGATGAGGGGCTTTCCTCACCCTTTTTCCTGTTTGTCCACTATTCGGACCCGCACGAACCCTACACCCCTCCGAACCTGGAGTATCCAATGGCGGATATGGAGCTCGGCGGGCGGCAGGTCGCAGAGCTCAGGGCCGACGGCAGGGGCAACCGAATCCGGGTCACCGTCAAACCGGGGCGCCAGACCCTTCGGTTCATCCCCAGGGTGCCGTCCCAGCGGATGTTCCGTCTGGACACTCTGAGGGTGATCGGCAAAGGGGTCGTATTGGCCGGTGCCGAGGGCTGGGATGTGGCCGACCACCGCCGGCGGGAAGCTGCGACCTACACCTCTCGCCTGCCGGCCAGCCTGGTTCTGGTCAACGACGGTGCCGAGCCGACGGAGGTGGCGCTCGATTTCACGTTCAAGGAGTGGCTGAAGATCCCGGAGGTCAAGGAACGGTACCGGCAGGAGGTGGAGTTCGCCGACTCCCAGATCGGACGGTTGCTGGACGAACTGGATTCCAGGGGGATGCTCGCCGATACGCTGGTCGTCTTCACATCGGACCACGGGGAGGGTCTGGGTCAACACAACCACCTCGCCCACATCCACCAGGTCTACGACACTCTCATCCGGATTCCGCTGATCGTCAAACCGCCTCGGGGCATGGTCTCGGGCGTGCGGGTGACAGATAGGGTCTCCCTGGTGGACGTCTTCCCATCGCTGGCCGAATTGCTGGGGGTCGAACCGCCCTCACCCACCAGTGGGCAGAGCTTTGTGCCGTTGATGCATGGCGACACCGCGAGTGCTCGGCCGGTCATAGCCGAGACCTACCGAAATGAGGCGTTCACCAACAAGAAGGCCATCATTTCCGGCCGCCACAAGTTCATCCATTCGTGGTCGGATGAACGGGAATGGGAAGAGCTTTACGACCTCGAGGCCGATCCCGACGAGCTGGTCGACCTTCTGAATACGAATCCCGAGATTGCGGACCGCCTCAGATCCGCGCTCGAAGAACGTCTCCGACAGGTTCCTCACGGCAGGGCTGCCGAGGCGGAGCTCTCGCAGCAGGAGTTGGACCGGCTGCAGGCGCTCGGTTACGTCCACTGAGATCATGGAACGGGGGCCTGCCACCCGAATGAACCGAGGCCCATCCCTGGGATATTGGTCCACCTTTGCCGTCCTCGCTGCGGTTCTTTTGGTGGCAGGATGCGCTCAGCCGGTGATCGAGGAGGCAGAGCCGGGGGACGACCTCCACCTCGACCTTCCCATATTGGACTCCGAGTCGTGGGTCGAGAGATTCAACCCGGAACGATCGGCGGGCGACTACAACCTCATGCTCTACCAGCGGCGAATTCCGCTGTTGACCGACATGAACGGACGGATCGTCCACTCCTGGCCATTGGTGCGGGTCACAGCGCGGGCCCGGCTCGGCGGGGATGGTCGTCTGCTGGTGATTGGGATCGACAATGCGGTCAAGATCTACGATTGGGAGGGACGGCTGGTTTGGCGCTACACCCTCGCTGCTGAGGGGGACATCCCACACCACGACGTGATCTGGCTTGAAAACGGAAATGTCCTGGTGCTTGCCCAGGAGAGAAGCGTCAAACTCGACTACCTGCTGGAGATCGACAAAAGCGGCGCCGTGGTCTGGGAGTGGCGCTTCGCCGATCACCTCGATACCGCTTTCCCCCATCGCGACCGACGCCATCCGGATCCCACCCACGTCAACTCGGTCCACGAAATCGGACCCAACCCGTGGTTCGACGCCGGGGATCAGCGATTTCGTCCCGGCAACATCCTGCTCAGCGCCCGCACCCTGGATGCCGTCCTGGTGGTTGACCGATCCTCAGGTGAGATCGTCTGGACCTTCGATCGGTTCCTGGACCGGCAGCACGAGGCGGTCATGGTGCCCATGGGCCGCCCCGGCGAGGGTCGCATTCTGGTGTTCAACAATGGCCTGCAAAACCAGTTCGGCTACCGGAGGAGTTCCATCCTGGCGGTGGATCCGGTCCAACCGGCGATCCCGTGGGCCTACCGCGGGAGTTTTTTCTACTCGTCCCTCGCTGGCAGCGAGCAGTCGTTGCCCAACGGCAACGTTCTTGTGACCTCGAGCCACGGTGGGCGGGTCTTCGAGGTGACAGCCGACGAAGAGATGGTGTGGCAGTTCATCCCGCCGTGGGATCCCATGCGAGTGGTGCGCTACCCCTGGGATCACTGCAAGCAGCTGCGTTCTCTGGGTGCGCCGCAGATGCGCGAAGTCCCGCCGCAACGGAAGTGGCCCTACATCTCGCAGGAACTCCACACCTTCGCCGTGTCGGGCGAGTACCGGCACCAGGAGATAGAGGGGCGCAGTCGGCAGATGGTCAAGGACCCCAACTCGTGCCGCCAGATGGTGCTGCCGGCTGCTCCGGCCCTGGCGGTGGGCTATGGGATCGACCTTGAGGCGCCCGCCGCGGAATCCGTGTCGGCCAGATTTAGAATTTCTCTGGAACGTCTGGACACAGGCGAGCGGGTGGAGCTCGTGAACGACATGGTGACGGCGGACGATGCCGTGGTGTGGCACGAGCCGTGGATCCCGGTAAAAGGTCTCGACTTCCGTCATGTGCGCCTGTGTCTCGAGTTGGAGACTTCGGGCGCCAACGGGAGCGCAGCCAACCATCCGGCCGCGGTGATCGAGAACCCGCGATTCTATGCCGGCGACCAGCCGATTCCGCCGCGAAAGCGCACCGACCCACGGTTGTCGGATGAGGAGAGGAAGCTGCGGGAGGAGCAGCTGCGGGCTATCGGGTACATACAGTAAGCAGGGAGCGGGGAGCAGAGGGGCTGTGGCCAGGTGCACTGTGGTCGGGACTCGGGACTCGGGACTCGGGTTTCGTGACTCATCTGCCACAATCACCGGAAGGCTGCTATCGTCCGAATCCCGAATCCCGAATTCGATTCCAAGCCGCGTTGGCCGAAGGCCGTGAGCGGCTACTCGACGTAGCCGAGGGCTTCGAGCATCTCGCGGTCCTCGTCGGTGATCTCGGAGTCTTCCAGGGCAGGCATGAAGACTGCGGGCATCGAGACGCGGTGGGTGGCGAGCATTCCCAATCCTGCGAAAAGTGCCGGGTCGTCGAATCTGAGATTTGTCGATTCTATCGGGTCTGATGCCAGGTCGAAAAGGGCACCATGGCCTGACCAGTACAGCTGCAGCTTCCAGCGACGACTTCGGAGCCCGAGGAGTGGAGGCTTGTCCGTGTTTCCGGCCACAAAATAGCGTTGATCGTGACCTTCGGTGTCAGGCCCATGGCCGAGTAGGTCGACTCCTTCCAGGGGCAACAACGGCCGAGTCGACGCGGCTGCCAGAAGGGTTGGTACGATGTCCGCCAGAGTCACCAGACGTTCGGTATCGACCTGAGAGGTGTCCATCCAGGCCGGCGCTCTCAGCACGAAGGGCACCCGCAGCATCTCGTCGAACACGGTGCTGTTGTGGCCCATTCGTCCGTGCTCCAGAAAAGCTTCTCCGTGATCCGCGGTGATGAGCACCAAGGTATCCGTCCATCTTTCCCGGGCCCGCAGTGCATCGAGCAGTTGTCCGACTGCGTCGTCCGCCGCCGCCAGGTTGCCGTCGTACAGCCCGATGACGTTTTCGAGGCAATCCTCGTCCGCTGGAATGGCGCCGGACTCGATGTGGTCGATGGTGATGTTGCCCCCGTCGCAGGGGCCGGAGTAGTCGGGGACGGAAAAGCGGTCGAACCGTGCTGCCGGGTCATAGGGCCCGTGCGGAGGGACGTAGTGGATCTGGAGATGGAGGGGTTTTGTGTCCCTCACGGTATCGAGCCACTGAATCACCTGGTGGGTGACGTGGTGGGGATCTCGGGCGGTGCCGCGGGGGACTTTTCTCCACATTTCGAAAAACTCGTCGTAACCCTGGTCGGTGCCTTTGGCAACCGAGTTGTTGGGTGTGGCGGTGAATGCCGCCGTCCGATAACCCGCGGCTCGTAGGGACTCGGCCAGCGTCACGGCGTCCGCCGACAGCACATCAGTCCGTGACACGACGCCATGATCGATAAACGACAACCCGGTGATCATGGTGGGCACCGAGCACAGTGTGTATGGCGCGAGAGCAAAGGCATTGGTGAAGACCGCAGCGTTCTCGGCCAGGGCGTCGATATTGGGTGTCGTCAACCGGTGGTACCCCGAGAACGAGAAATGGTCAGGGCGGGCTGCGTCGAGTGTGATCAGCACGATATCTGGTTTGCGGTTGGCTGAAGGGTCAGGTTGGACCGCTGTCTGCGTGGCTTGGCCGATCCCACTGGCGGGCATGGGGCGGAGAGGAGACAGTGCGATCCGCGCTCCGGGGGGAAGGGACGACACCTCGAATGTGACCAGGGCGAATCCACCCGTTGCATCGCCGGTAGGGATCGATCTCTGATTGCCCCGTTGGCCGTCGGTGGTGCGTCCCTCGATCACGGTCTCGCTGAAAAAGCGTCCGTCCAGGGATCTCACCGTGGACGTTACCGTGGTTTGGTGTTCGCCGCTGTCGTTGGGCCGCTCGACGTCAAAGACGATATGGGTCGAGCCACGCGGCACCTCCGTCGGTATCACGAGCGTCCCCGGTCGATCCATGACGAACCGGTCTGATGCGGCATCAAACACCTGACTGAAATTCTCAGACTTGCGCTGCCCGAAGCCTCGATTCGTGCGGGTCAACTCCAGCGACTTGAATCTGGCGGCCAGGAGCCGGCGATCGGCGCTGCGACCGGCTTGGGTCGGTGAAGCACGGTGGGCGAACGCCAGCGTCACCGTGTTCTTGCCGATATTGAGCACGGCGTCCGGTACGTCAACGTCGTATTCCCTCCAAGATCGCGCCAGATCCACTGTGCCGACCTCCCGGCCGTTCACTGCAATGACCATCTCCTGGTCGACGCCATTCGGGAGCCCATCGTAGGCCTCGGCATGGACCGTCAACCGGTCCCAATCGGTCTCTCGTAGGTTGATCGTGACCTGCGCACGCTCCTTGATCACCCATGTGCCCCAGGACTCCAGACCATCCCAACCGAAATCGAGTGTGCAGGGCGACAACGGACGTTGCCAGATTTCGGGCCACGAATCCAGATCGGCCACCATCGGGCAGAACACCGATGTTGATGGACCGGGATCGGCAGGGATGAAGTAGTGATCGGGAACAGCCACATCGGCGGCCCCGTTTAAAGACTTGAATGCGACGTCGCATCCGGCGATCACGGCGAGAGCGGTTGCTGCGACCATGATCATGGGGAGTTTCGAGTGTTTCCGGTTCAATGGACTGTCCTTGTTGGACCACAATAGCTGAGGCCCGGGAATTGGTCGAGTATATCCCGTGCCTGTTCGCAGCTGGATCGGGTCATCTCGTGCCCACCAGAGCAACGGTGGGAGCCACACAGGGAGGCGCCATGAAGCGAGCTGGGGTGGCGGTGTCGGTGATGACAGTGTTCTGGTTTGCCTGGTCCTCGTTCTATCCCAATACCCAGGTCGTCGAATAGCCCGCACCTCTCACCAAGTTTGGTCACGAAGGCGCAATGGGCGGGCGTGCCCCTTTGGGCACCTTCAAGTTGTAGGTTACAAGTTAAACGTTGGGTTCATCCGGGAAAACGTGAGGTGGGGCTTCTGCGTGCCCATCCCCGTGCGGGGACCCAGGCGGCAGGGGCAGCGACGGCAATTAGGGACAGCGTCCATGATCGGCGGCTGCGTCAGCAATCAGGGGCCGCGGCGGTGTTTAGCGGCGATTGCCCAAAATTGCGGTCGCTGATCACCGATGCTGCCATCTGCCCCGGACACCGGTTGCTGTCCCTGTCCCCGCCGCTGCCGACTGCCGCTGATCGCTGTCCCTCAGAGCGCGTCGCGATCACCCCCGGGTCGTTCGCTGGGAGGGAATCGTCGATCTGTTTCCGGATGTCAAGGGCAAGACAAGTCGTCGGACGACCCTTGACATCCGGAAACAGATCGACGTCGGGAGAAGTCAATGAACGACCCGGAGGTGATCATGATCGACGCGTGCCGAGGCAACCAACTCATCGTCTACGGCAAGGCCATCGAAGCTGCCGGGGAAGCCATCTCCCTCGTCAGACGGGTGCCGGCTCCCCTCAAGAGCCTCGCCGATCAGGTGATCAGATCGGCGTCATCGGTTCCCGCCAATATTGCAGAAGGCCACGGCCGAACGGGCCGGGATCGGCTCCATCACTGGCGGATCGCCTACGGCTCCGCGAAGGAGGTCGACTGCCATCTTCGCCTCTTGGTTCACGCCGGCGCGATCGACTCCACTCGCGCGAACGCATCGCTGCAGCTCTTCGATCAAGTCCGTGCCATGACCTGGCGTTTGCTCAACCCAAAGTGCTGATTGGAACTCATTCCACAGGCCTTTCTGGCTGCTGTCGCGGGTAGGCTCCACCACTGCACACGAGATCGGTGCGAGTGGACATTCCGAATTTCACATTTCACATTTTTCATTTCTAATTCAACCACTGTCCATCTCGCGGAAATCCGGATGAGCCCAACGTTGAAGGTTTCCACCCTCCCTCCCGGGACGAGAGCGGGCGCGCGTGCCGGTGCCACGCACCGTCGAAATCGAATCGCAGCAGCAGGTCGATACATCTGCGGCGGTGCCTAGCACCGACATGCAGGTCGTCATCTGCTATGCCAAGGGAAGCGTCAACTCGAAGGTCGCGCCCGCGCCGGAACCATCGACGAGTCGCAGATCGCCTTCCTGGGCGAGGGCCAGCGAGCGCGCCAGGGCCAGACCGAGACCGAGACCGGCCGGCGCATCGGGATCCGCGGGGCGTTGGAAGGGGCTGAACAGTCCGTGCCTGGCGCGACGACTGATTCCGGGCCCGTTGTCCGCCACGGTGACGCGGGCGGAAGGTGGGTCTGCCACCAATCGCACCACCACCCTACGATCCGATCTGGAGCGACTGTACTTCTCCGCATTATCGAGCAGATTGATGAGGATCTGACACACGGCATCGCGATCGAAACAGGTCGGCGGGAAATTCTCTTCGATGTGGAGATCCACCGCCACTCCGGCGTCCTCGAGCCCCGGTCGAACCCGGTTGATACACGCCGCAACGGCTTCTCCAAGTGCGCCGACCGAGGGGTTGGCCAGTGGCGCGCCCCGCTCCAGTCGCGAGAGATCGAGCATGTTGGAGACGACCCTCCCGAGACGCTGCGTCTCCGGCAGGATCCGAGCCGCGTAGGTTGGCCAGCGTTCGGGGTCGCCAAGCCCCTCAGCTAACATCTCGCCGTGAAGCCGCAACGAGGTCAATGGAGTCTTGAGCTCGTGCGCGGCGGCGGCGGCGAATCTCGCCCGCTGACGGGCGATCCGGTCGGTCTGAGCGACGATGGCGACCACGGCGAGGGCGGCAAGGAGGGCTCCGGCCGAGGTGAAACCGAAGGCCCGACGAAACTGGCGCACGATCTCTCGGCCCTCGGCATCCGCCGAGGCCATCGCCGGACCGGCGTCCACCTCGAGCTGCCACTCGGTGTCCGCCACACCGACCGCGACTGTGCCCGGCTCCGCTGGCGAAGCCGGCAGGAAAGAAGCTCGTGCCCCGAGCCATTCCCCGACGCCGGCTGCGCCCACCACAAAGCCCTGGACCAGCAGTCCGTTGGGTGTCGTGACCCGCCTGAGGGCCGCCAGTGACGGACCGCTGCCCAATACGATCGTGTGCCAGCGCAGAATTCCGACCCTGATGACCACATCGCCGGAGGCCTGGCCGTCCGGGGCGGTGGGTTGCGATCGTGCGTCCGACGATCTCCCGGTGAGTTCGGCATAGACCGCGTCGGCGAGGTCGATCTGCTCCCAGGTGTCCTGGTCGAGCACCATCAGCTGGTCCCCGTCATCGAGATCGATGCCGCGGGCGTCTTCGGGTGCGCCCAATCTGGCGACTACGAAACCGTTCTGGAGTTCGGTCAACGCTTCACAGAAATGGCTGAATCCCTCGTCGGTGCTGAGTTCCGGAAAGCGCTCGCTCACGGTGGGAACACTGACTGCGCCCAGTTCGTCGATCTGGAAGTGAGCCCAGATCAGGGGATCGGAGGCGCCGCTGGCGAGAGGGGAGGTTGTCACCGCCAAGCCCTGGGCCGCACCCCGCGGGTCATGATAGAGGTTCTGGTAGTGGTAGAAGGGCCGCGCCGACTCCCGCGCCCTCATGGATTCGAGGCGTTCGCCGAGCCTGTCGGCTCCCATGGCCACCTGCGCCTCGATCTCGGTCGTTGCGCGGTCCACGACCTCCTGGGCCTGCCTTGACGCCTCCCTCGAACCGGTGACGTACCAGGCCACGGTGGGAGCCAGGACGGCGACCGCCACCAGCACAGAGGCCAGACCCGTCCGTCGATGATTGAGCCAGCTCAGGCTCCCCGCAGTCCTACCGGTCATCGGACTGGCCCCACGCGTAGCCCGTCCCGGTGACGGTGACCACGATCTCGGGGTCGGCGGGGTCTCGCTCGATCTTCTGCCGGAGCTTGGCAATGGTCATATCCACCGTCCGCGTCTGCAGATCACCGCTCGCGCCCCAGATCTTCTCTAGAAGCTCGGATCGGCTGACCGCCCGGGTCCGGTGGAGGTAGAGCCAGCGCAGGATGCCCACCTCCCGGGGGGTCAATGCCACCGATTCTCCGCTTCTTTGGACGATGTGTCGCCCGAGATCGATCCGGCAATCGGCGATCTCCACGATCTCCTCGGCTGCCGGCTGCCGGTCGGTCCGGCGGGAAAAGGCCTCGACCCTCGCCAACAGTTCCCGGACGCCGAATGGTTTGGAAACGTAGTCATCTGCCCCTGCGGACAGACCGGCGACCTTGTCGTCCTCGGAGCCACGGGCGGTGAGCATCAGGATCTGGAGGTCCGGCCGCGAGAGGCGAAGCCTGCGGCACACCTCCAACCCATCCAAACCCGGCAGCATGAGGTCGAGAACCACCAGGTCGAAGGAGCCGTGGGTGCCCATCTCGAGCCCGGACGGACCGTCCGCAGCTGCCTCAACCTGATGGCCGGCGGCCGCCAACAGATCGTGGAGGCCTTCGCGCAGCGTCCGTTCGTCCTCGACGATCAGGATCCTCATGCCGTTTTAGGATATCGAAGACAGGCCGGATCTGCTGTCACGATCCTGTAAATCACCAGGTCGAATTCTTAATTCTTAGTTCTTAATTCTGAATGGTATACGCTCGTCTCAGATGGGTGGGGGAGGTTATGGGCGGGTTTTGGGGATCAACCTCACCGTGTCCATGGGGGATTGGCGGGAGTGGGCGAGAACTCAACATTCAAAATTCAAAATTGAGAATTCGAACCGTTTTGACGGATAATGCCGACCGCGACCCAAGGCGTCGCTCGAGGAATTGATTTGGACAACATGCGATCCTTCTGCATCATCGCCCACATCGACCATGGCAAGTCGACCCTTGCCGATCGCCTCATTCAGTACTGCGGAGGTGTCGCAGATCGTGAGTTTCGTGACCAGATCCTCGACTCCATGGACATCGAGCGCGAGCGAGGCATCACCATCAAGTCCAATACGGTGACCCTGAACTACACCGCCCGCAACGGCCAGATCTACCTTCTCAATCTGATCGACACCCCCGGCCACGTGGACTTCTCCCACGAAGTTCGGCGGTCGCTCATGTCCTGTGAGGGCGCTCTTCTGCTGGTGGACGCCTCCCAGGGAGTTGAAGCGCAGACCGTGGCCAACATGTACCTCGCGCTGGAGTACGACCTCGAAATCGTCCCTGTGATCAACAAGATCGATCTTCCCTCCGCCGACATCGAGCGGGTCAAGACGGAGATCGAGGAGGACCTCGGCCTTGACGCTGAAGATGCTGTCCTCTGTTCGGCCAAGGACGGGACGGGCATCGAAGATGTTCTGGAAGCCATCGTCCACCGGTTGCCGGCGCCGTCAGGTGAGCCTGAGGCGCCCCTCCAGGCGCTGATCTTCGACGCCCAGTACGATTCCTACCGCGGTGCAGTGTTGCTGGTTCGGGTGATGGAGGGCACCCTCCGTCCCAAACAGCGGATCCGACTCATGCACACCGACCTGGAGTATGACGTGGAGGAGGTGGGGTTGCTCCAGCTCAAGCGTGTGTCGACGTCGAAGCTCGCGGCCGGAGCGGTGGGCTATGTCATCGCCGGGGTCAAGTCGGTGTCGGATATCGCCGTCGGCGACACCATCACCGACGCCGCCCGGCCGGCGGCCGAGCCCATCCCGGGTTATCGAGAGGCCAAACCGGTGGTCTTCTCGTCGATCTACCCAATGTCCAATGACGAGTACCAGGATCTGGCCAAGGCCCTCGACAAGCTCAAACTCAACGACGCGGCTCTCACCTACGAGAAGGACTCGTCGTCGGCGCTGGGGTTTGGTTTTCGATGTGGATTCCTCGGCCTGCTCCATCTCGAGGTGGTCCAGGAGAGGTTGCTTCGGGAGTACGATCTGTCGCTCATCTTGTCGGCGCCGTCGGTGCGCTACCGGATCACCCTTGCAGAGGGTTCGGTGCGCTGGGTGGACAACCCGACGGAGTACCCGGACCCCGGCTCTATCGAGCGAGCCGAGGAACCATTCATCAAGGCGTCGGTCATGATGCCCGAACGGTACGTGGGTCCGGTGATGGAGCTGTGTCGTGATCGGCGGGGCGCCAATACGACCTTTACCTACCTCGCGGTGGGCCGGGTGGAGCTGACATCGGAAATGCCCCTGGCCGACGTTCTCTTTGACTTTTACGATCGGCTCAAGTCGGTCACTCAAGGCTATGGCTCCTTTGACTACGAATTGTTGGACTACCGCGACACAGACCTGGTCAAGGTGGATGTTCTGGTCAACGGCGAAAGCGTGGACGCGCTGTCGCAACTGGTCCATCGCGACAAGGCGCGGCCGCGGGCGCTGCATTACTGCGAGCGTCTCGCCGAGACGATACCCAAGCAGCAGTACAAGATCGCCATCCAGGGAGCCATCGGCGGAAATGTCATTGCCCGTACCACCATCAACGCTTTCCGCAAAGACGTGACCGCCAAGTGTTATGGCGGCGACATCACCCGCAAACGCAAGCTCTTGGAGAAGCAGAAGAAGGGCAAGAAGCGGATGAAGATGGTGGGCAACGTGGAGATCCCCCAGTCGGCCTTCGTCGCGGTCCTCAAGACCGACAAAGACTAATGCGAAATTCGAAAGGCGGAATTCGAATAGGAGACGTCATCGCGCGAAAGTTGCGGGGCCGACATCGAATTTCGAATTTCGAATTTCGAATTTTCCCCTCCCGTTGAGCATGAACAGGGCTGGCCTCTACATCCACGTTCCATTTTGCACCTCGGTCTGTCCGTACTGCGATTTCGCGGTCACAATTGCCGGCTCTCATCGGCGCGAAAGCTATCTGCGGGGCGTCGACGCCGAGGCGGCCCTTCGCTCGGATGTGTCTCTGGTCTTCGACACGGTGTATCTGGGTGGCGGGACTCCTTCCAGTCTGGAAGATGATCAACTGCATGGTCTGCTGGCCGGCATTCGCCGCCACCTGATGGTGTCGTCCACGGCGCAGCTCTTCCTCGAGATCAACCCGGAGGACGTGACGGCGGACTCCGTCTCGGTGTGGCGCGATCTCGGAGTGCACACGGTGAGCCTCGGCGTGCAGTCATTCGACGACGAGACGCTTCAACAACTCGGCAGACGTCATTCGGCGGATCAGGGGCGCCGGGCCCTGGACGCGCTCCAGGGCGCCGGTTTCGCATCGGTCTCCATCGACCTGATCTACGGCGTGGAGGGCCAGACCGCCGAGGACTGGCGAGGGCAGCTGGAGGAGGTCGCCGGCCGTCGCGTGGAACACCTCTCGTGCTATCAGTTGACCGTTCACGGTGGAACCATCCTCGGTCGGCGACTGGCCGCCGGCCGGGTCACCGAGCTTCCTTTGGAGGCGCAGGCCGAGCTGTTTCTGCTCACCCACTTGATCTTGGCGGACAACGGCTACGAAGGTTATGAGGTGTCGAATTTCGCTTCAGCGCCTGAGCATCGGTCCGCCCACAACATGGGGTATTGGAACCACGATCCCTATCTGGGCCTTGGACCGTCGGCACATTCCTTCGTCGGACGCCGTCGCTGGTGGAATCGCCGCAAGCTGCGTCTCTGGCAGAGCGAAGTGGACAGCGGCCGGCTTCCCGAAGGGGGGAGTGAGGATTTGACCGACGAGGATCTGGCACTGGAGGCCGTCATGCTCGGTCTGCGGACCCGCGACGGCGTGGACCTGGATCGGCTGCAAAGTCGATGGGGTGTGGACCTCGTGGCGATGAACCGGTCCACGGTGGATCGTGGTTGCCAGGACGGTCACCTCGAACTCCTGGATGGTCGGCTGCGGCCGACCCTCACCGGGATGGCCATCGCCGACACTCTTGCCAAGTCGCTCGAGGTGTCAATGAAAAGCCGCTCCTGATCGCAAAAAGAAAGACAAACGATGACGAAACGCCCCCACAACAAGCTCGCTGTGGACTCTGGCCACGGGATGCGGACCATGGAACCGGTCGTTGGCCGGCCTGGTCAAAGAGGGAGTGGTGAGCCGGGATGAGACTCTGGCGGGTGCTTTTCTGCCCCAGGAGTTCGAGCGCGCCTTGAACCACTGACGCCCGCTGCTATCCTTGCCTCGTGGGACAGGATTCCGATAACAGGGGAAATCGGCCGGTGGAGTGGCCCGGATTTCGGGCCGAACTGGCCGCCCATCTGGCAGACCAGGTCGACGCCCATGAGCTCGGAAGGCTGGTGGATCCGTCGGCAGCCGAGGCCACGATCCACTGGGGCAGGAACTACCTCTATGCCGCAGACATGCAGACCGGGCACGGGCCGGTCAAAGTGGTGGTCAAGCAGTTCAGAAATCAGGGCTGGAGGGAGATCCTCGAACGACGGCTGCGCGGCAGCAAGGCCGAGCGCAGTTGGCGGGGCGCGACCGCCATCAGAGCAGCCGGAATTTCGACCCCAGAACCAGTTGCGCTTGTGGAGTCAGAGGCACCCAACGGGCCCTCGTTCTTCGTCTCCCGTCTGGTGGAGCCCTCCTATGAGGTGCGGCACTTTTTCAGGAGACTCCAAGGTGATCCTTCTGCTGGTGAGTTCCCAAATGTGGAAACTTGCGACTTCCTCACCAAGCTCGGCCGGTTTGTTCGCCGTTTGCACGACGCTGGGATCTGGCATCGGGATCTGTCCATGGGCAACGTGTTGGTTGGTGCGGGGGACACGGGTGATCTCGACTTCTTTGTGCTGGACTGCAACCGCGCCCGCTGGGGCCGCAGGATGGGAGTCGTGCGCCGTTGTCGCGATGCCTGCCGTCTGCCCATTGTCGAGCAGGCCCATCAGGATGCATTCCTCACCGGTTACTGGGGAGTGGCCCCTCCCGGACTCGCATTCCGCAGGTGGTTTTGGGCTGCGAGCGTCCGCGGCTACATCCTGAAGCACGCCGTCAAGAATCGTCTCAAGGCGCTCAAACCCGTCCGCCGCCATGCTCACGGCGGCAGCCATCACGCCCATCTTCCCGAAGCCGAAGCCGATGCATCATCGCGCGACAAGGCGGTGTGGGACCATCTGTCCGACCAGCCCCACCAACACGCCAGCGGGTGGGAGAAGCGTTGGATTCGGCTGGCCGATGCACCGGATCATTTCCGGGACCTTGCGGTTGTAGCGGCGTCGGCGCCGTTGGCCTGGCTGAGGTTTCGCCGGCTTCAGGGCGATCTCCACGCCAAACCGACACCCTTTGGCGGGATGGGTGTCTGCCTCAGACCGTGGTCCGAGGACCCGGAGGCGCACCTCGCCGCGGTGGAAGAGCTCGGGGTCCGGCGCGTCCTGGTTCGTCTCCACCCCTGGGGTCGGAACCACGACGCAGAGGAGTGGTTGGCGAGGGCCCTTTCTGAAAGGGGTTATGAAATTGCCTTTGCGCTGCCCCAAAACCGGGACCTCGTCCGCGACCGGGCGCGATGGCGAGCGGCGGTGGAGGAACTGGCGGATCGCTTCACTCCCTTTGGCCGCCAATTCCAAGTGGGCCAGGCGCCCAATCGCAGCAAGTGGGGTGCCTGGACCCGCAGCGAGTTCATGGACGTCTATGTGGACGCTGCGCAGATCCTCCGCCGGTATGACGACGTTGAGGTGATGGGCCCCGCGGTGATCGACTTCGAGTTTCAGGTGACGCTCGCACTGGCAAATCGCCGCCGCGCCGGGCTGAGCTTCGATATGCTGTCGAGCTTGTTGTATGTCGACCGCCGGGGAGCTCCCGAGAATCAACAAATGGGCATGGATACGGTGGACAAGGTGTTGATGCTTCGCGCCATTGCCGAGACCGGACGCAACTGCTCGGAACGGCTGTGGATCACCGAAGTGAACTGGCCGCTGTGGGAGGGGCCCCATTCACCAGCCGGCAAGTCGGTGTCCGTGGACGAGGAACGCCAGGCGGATTACCTGGTGCGCTACTTTCTATTGACCTTGGGCACGGGACTGGTGGAGCGGGTCTTCTGGTGGCGGCTGGTGGCGAGGGGATACGGATTGATCGCGCCCGAAGCCGACGGGACGCTGCGCCGCCGGCCGGCATTCTGTTCGATGCAGGTTCTGTACGGGCGTCTCGAGGGATCGGTCTTCCAGGGACCGCTTGCCACACAGTCGGGAATTTACCTCTATCTCTTCGAAGCAGACGGCCGTCAGCAGGTTGTGGGGTGGGCAATGGAGGAAGGTCGGGGTGCTGACCTGCCGTCACCGCCGACACGGGCCTTTGACCGGGGAGGTCGCGAGATCGAGGCACCGTCAGGTCGGCGGGTCGTGCTGGGGCCGTCGCCGGTGTACTTTGAGCTCGGGGCTCGGGACTCGGGACTCGGGACTCGGGCCAGGGACTCGGGGCTCGGGGCCAGGGACTCGGGGCTAGCTCCCCCGCCCGACCCGGCGCATTTCATTGTCATCCTGAGGAGCCGTAGGCGACGAAGGATCTGGGTGGGGGAGAAGGCGATGGGGCCCACCCGCCCAGATCCTTCGACTCGCTTCGCTCGCTCAGGATGACATTGGGGGGACTCTGCGTATCGGAGGGGGCGACGGGAGAATCAGTGCGGCGCATGATTCCCGTGGTAGGATCCGCGTCGAGCGCCCCTCCCGGTGGGGCGGATTTTTCGCATGATGGACTCGCCCAATCACCCCAGCCGCCCGGGGCCTCTCGTGGGAGGACCCAACCCGAAAGCGCAGCGGTCGCGACGCGCTTCCTCGCGATTTGTCGCCAGCATCTTCAAAGTGTTGGCCCCGATCGTCGTGGTTGTATTTCGCGCCCTGTGGGCCAGCTACCGATTTCGGGTGTCCGGCGAGGAACCCGTTCGACAGCTCGTGGACGAGGGCGAACCCCTGATTCTTACGTGCTGGCACGAGAGCGTCTTCGTGATGGCCTGGTACACACAACGCCTGACCCGCATGGGGGCCAACGTCACCTACCTCGTGAGCCCATCCCGTGACGGTGATCTCGTCGTACGGGTCTTGGATGTCATAGGCGCCAATGTTGTCCGCGGTTCGGCGACCCGGAGCGGCGTCCAGGCGTTGCACGGAATCTACCGGTCGATAAAGAGGGACAACGGGTCGCCGCTCATACTGTCAGACGGACCCCATGGTCCCGTCCACCACTGCAAGGCGGGGTCGGTCATCCTGGGACGACTCTCCGGGGCGAGAATCCTGCCCATAGGGAGCTGGCCTCGACGCTCGATCAGACTGCGTACCTGGGATCGGCTCTTTGTTCCAATCCCCGCAAGCCGGGTTGATGTGATTCTCGGCGAACCCTACACGGTTCCCCGGGAGATGGACGACGAGGCCATTGAACGGGAACGGCTGACATTGGAAGAACGTCTTGTGGAGTTGACCGAACGGGCGAGGGTCCGGGCCTTCGGCCGGTGAGAAATTCCAGTCCGGATTCGGGTGTTGCACGAGGCGGCGCAATGCAAATTCAAGGGAGAAATCATGAGTTCAGAAGTCCAGAGCCTCGATGACCTGCAAGTAGATACCAACAACCTCTTCAAAGAAGAAACCTTCACCGACCTCAAGGTGGGCACTATTCGGCGTCTGACTCCGGTGACCGCTGACGGCAGCCCCGACGCCAGCCGCAAGGCGGTTTTCATTGCTCAGACCCAGATCATGTCGAATATGGGACCGCTGCCGGTTCAGTACGAAATCGATGCTACGGACATGGCCGAGGCGGTCCGGAAGTACCCCGCGGCGATCAAGGCCGGCATCGACCAGCTCATGGAGGATGCCAAGGAGCTGCAGCGCCGTGAGATGTCGAAAATCGTGACGCCGGATGCCGCGACCACGTCGAAGATCATTACGGGGAAGTAGATCCCCCCTCCAACCCACCCAGGCAGTAGGGAGTAGGGAGTAGGCAGTAGCCCACGCCCTCCCGGGAGCAAGGAACAAGGAACACCCCCTCCCATCCGGAGCGAGGAAGGCGCGTTGATCGGGCGTGCCACTTCTGACACTTTCGGGTGGATCGCATCGAGGCTCTCCAAATACCTGAGTCCCGAACCGTGTCAGGGGTGGCTCCCTCGGGGAGTGCGACGGGGAGATGGGCGCGTCGAAATCGGCAAATCGAACCGGACGGGAAGAGCCGTTGTGGAGCGGCCGTCTCGGCTGCGCGTCAGACCGGAATTCTCAGTTTTGAGTTCTGAATTTTGAATTCCTGCACCCACCCGAGCACCGGGGGCGGGCGGGGAACGAGCCCCCAGCCCCTAGCCCCTAGCCCCTGACGCGGCGGCAAACTCGGCCACCGCGTCGATCTCGGGTGCGATCGGCTCGGGAATGGACACGGCGCCTGTGGCCGCCGGGATGTCCTTGAGCCCGGTGCCGGTGATGAGCAGAACCACCCGCTCGTCGTGGCGGATCATTCCCTTGGCCAATCCCAGCTCGAGGCCGGCCAGCGCGGCGGCGCCTGCGGGCTCAGCGAAGACTCCTGTGGAGCGGGCGAGACGGCTGATGGCGGCCACGATCACATCGTCGTCCACCGATACCCCTGCGCCACCGCAGGCTCGGATCTTGGCGAGGGCGAGGCGTGCGTTCCGTGGAGTCTGGACAGTCAGCGAGTCGGCGACGCTGGCGGCGTCGTCGATGCGCTCGACAGTTTCCGAACCGGCATCCAGAGCGCGAACGATGGCATTTGAACCCGACGGTTGGACCGCCAGAAGCCTGGGGACTCGGTCGAGGAGGCCGGCGCGGACGAGATCCTCGAACCCCTTGGCCACTCCGCTGATGATTACGCCGTCTCCGGTGGGCACAACCACCACATCCGGTTGGTGATCGCCGAGTTGGTGGGCGATCTCGAGTGCAGCCGTCTTTTTGCCCTCGATCGTGAACGGGTTGAGCGCGGTGTTGCGGTTGTACCAGCCGAATCGTTCACAGGCCTCCCGGCACAGCTCGAACGCGAGATCATAGCTTCCCGCCACGCGCACCACGCGGGCCCCGTGGACGAGCATCTGGACCAGCTTCGCACGCGGTGCCGTGGCCGGGACGAAGACCACGGCCATGGCCCCTGCGGCTGCCGCCACGGCTGCCAGCGCGGTGGCGGCGTTGCCGGTGGAGGCCGTGGCGATGGTTCGGTGGCCGGCCTCCAGCGCCTTGGCCACCACAAGCAGTGACGCACGGTCCTTGGTGGAGCCGGAGGGATTGCGGGTGTCGTCCTTGAGCCAGAGGTCGGGCATACCAAGCTCTTCGCGGAGGCGATGGACCTCGAGCAAAGGCGTGTCTCCCACCGGGAGCGGTGGGATTTGATGCCCCGAAATCAGCGGCCAAAACGCCTCCAGGAATCCGGGGTCCGACGGCCGGGCGGAGGGCCACTCCGACGGCAGCTTGTCGAGCACCACCTCGAGCACGCCGCGAATCTCGCCTCCGGCCTGCTGCTTCTGCGAACACTCCGGGCAGGTGTACCGCACCTCCTCTTCACGGTAACGTGTCCCGCACTCGTTACACCGGAAGGTGAAGTCGGCCATGACGTCCTTATTCTAACGAGTGAATAGTGAATAGCGAATAGCGAATAGGACGCCCGCCCGCCCGGGAGCAGGTTGTGGTGCGGCCGTCTCGGCTGCAATCCTCGCCTCGATTGATCGCCCAGATGCAGGCCGGAGACCTACTCCACAATGACTCTTCTTTTCCGGTTCGATCTGCCGATTTCGTGGCGCCCATTTCCTGACCGCACTCCCCGAGGAAGCCACCCCTGACACTGTTCGGGACTCAGGGATGTGGAGAGCCTCTATGGGATCAACCCGAAAGTGTCAGAAGTGGCACGCCCGCCCGACGCCGCCCCCCGACTCCGGGTAGGCGGGGGCGTTCCTTGCTCCTTGGTCCCTGCTCCGGGGGCGGTGGACAGCCTATTCACTATTCGCTATTCACGATTCACTTGCTCACCGGACGGGGGGGTTCAATAACTCGCGAGCGGCCCGATCTCCGCCTCCACCGCATCGATGATCAGGTGGCCCTGTACGGCCTCCATCATGGCGTTGTGGTCGGGGTAGAGCGGCCGGTCCTCGTCGAGGAATTCCACCCGACGCCGGACCTCGGCCTTGGCGGCCAGCGTGCCGCGACCGGGAGTGAAATCGCGGAAGTCCAGGGCCTGGGCCGCGGCCATCATCTCGATGCCAAGCACGCCACAGGCGATGTCCAGGATCTGTCGGGTCTTGAGCGCCGAGTTCATGCCCATGGAGACGAAGTCCTCCTGGTCGGCGGCCGCCGGGATCGATTGAATAAAGGCCGGCGTCGACAGGATCTTCTGCTCCACGATCTGCATGTCGGCGGTGTATTGGCTGAGCATCATGCCGGAGAACATGCCGGCGCCCTTGGTGAGGAAGGGCGGAAGACCGGCCGACAACGCCGGGTTGGTGAGTCGGTTGAGGCGGCGCTCAGACAGTACGCAGACCATGGCCACCGCCGCCCCAAGGGTGTCGAGCGGCATGCTTACCGGGGTGCCTTGAAAGTTCGCGCCGGTGAGCACGATTTTGTCGTCGGCGATGAAGATAGGGTTGTCGCCAACCCCGTTGGCCTCGATTTCCAGCTGCTTGCGGGTCCAGCGGAGCTGGTCGCGGGCGGCGCCGATCACCTGGGGGGTGGAGCGCATGGAGTAGGCGTCCTGGACCCGGACCGGGTGTTTCCCGCTCATGAGGTCGGAGCCGTGGATGACCCGCCGGATGTTGGCGGCCGAGGTGACGGCGCCACGGAAACCGCGCAGCTTGTGGAGACGGTTGTCGTAGGGCTTCAGGTTGGCGAGCAGAGCCTCCAGGGTCATGGCAGCGGCGATCTCGGCCTGTTTGAGCCGACGCTCGGCGTCAAAGGCGGCGAGACAGCCGATGCCGTTGGTCAGGTTGGAGCCGTTGATGATGGCAAGTCCGTCCCGGACCTCGAGACCCGGGACGGGGATCCCGGCCCGTTCCATGGCGGCGGCGCCGGTCAGGCGCTCCCCCTCATAAAACGCCTCTCCTTCGCCCATCATCAGCAGCGCGATCTGGCTCATGGGCGCGAGATCGCCGCAGGCACCCACCGAGCCCTTTTCGCAGACCATCGGCGTGACCCCACGGTTGAGCATGGCCACGAGTGTGTCGGTGATCTCGGGCCGGCAGGCTGAGTACCCCTTGGCATGCACGTTGACCCTGAGCAGCATGGCGGCGCGCACGTGATCGATGGGCGCCGGTTCACCGATGCCGGCGGCATGGTTGTAGATCAGGTAGCGCTGGAACTGTCGCACCTGGTCCTCGTCGAGCACCATCTCGGAGAACTCGCCGATGCCGGTGTTCACCCCGTACATGATTTCGCCGGCGGCCACCCGTTCTTCGAGGAAGTCGCGGCACTTCTTTATTCGCGCCATGGCGTCGGGGTGGATCTCCACCGTTTCGCCGCGGCGCGCCACCGCCTCCACATGTTCGATGGTCATTCCCTCGCCTGTGATGGTGATCGCCATCTATTCCTCCAAGACTCCCGCGATTCTTGCACGGCACTCGCGGGTGGCGCAGCTGCCGCAGCAGGGGAAGTCATCGTCGAAGTCGTGGATCTCGGGGGGGGCCGCCACCAGAACTCCGGAAACGGACTTGAGCGGCGCCATCAAACAACTGGAATTGAGCGTGATGCCGATGTCCTCGGGATTGAGTGCGGCAAAGAGGCGACGCTGGCCGGTGACGTGCCAGCCGCAGTAGCCAGGGCTGTAGCCAAGGACCGCCCTTGACTGGGGTGCCTTATTGGCCATCGCGAAGGACCGCTCGAGCAGGTTGACGAGCCGCTCGGCGCCTTCGGAAGCGGCGCCGTCGAGCATGGCCGCCAGCGCCAGATCTCCGTCGTCGAAGAGAGTCTGGATCTCCGAGGAGAGTTCCTCGCCCAGGGTGGCTGCAAACAGCGCCAGACGGGTCGCGTGGGGGTGGATCTGGGCAAGAGGCGTCTCCGGATCGTTTCGGCCCTCGCCCGGATAGATGGTCCGGAACGCCTCGTGGGTCACTTCTTCGGTCACGGCGCGTGGCCGAGAAAGGGCCAGGAAGATTTCGATCACCCGCGGCACCAACTCGGACACGCGATCCGGAACGGTTGCTCCGAGGGGAACGCCCTGGGTGCGAAGCACCTCCTCGTGGGAGGACACGATCTCCTCGGGTGAGAAGTCCAGGCGACGTCTCACAGGCGCTGGTCCGGCAACCGGTCCATTCCCCACCGTCCGGCTTCAGCGGCCATGCGTTGGTCGAGGTCGGCGCGAACCGAGTCGGGCAGCGGCGACGGCTGGGATGCGGCGACGATGCGCTCGACTTCATCGTGGGCTCGTTCACCCAGGGTGCGGGCCCCTTCGGCCTGCCATCGCGAACGATTGGCGCGGTCGATCACCGGTCCCGGGAAGGTGATCTCGGCCCGCAGGTGGCGGCGGGTGTGGTCGGCGATGAGCAGGTGCTGCTCGCGGAGGAGCTCTTCGAGAAGAGGCGCCGCCGGGAAATCGTCCCGCGGTTCGAAACCCGCCACAAGGCGTTCGGTCATGGCGCAGATCTCGTTGTCCAGCACCAGCTTTTCCAAGCTGAAGCAGCTTTCGAAATCGAGCATCCCTGGGCCGGAGACTGAATTGATACCCACAAGCGCAGCCAGGGTGGCGCCGATTCCCGTCTCCAAACCGGCCTGGGCGTCCAGTTGTTTGGCGTCCGACAGCGAAATGTAGCCTTGGGTTGGTAGACCAAGCCGGGAGCCGATCTGGCTGTAGGCGGCGGTCACCATCATGGTCTCGATGGCGCCCATGGGGGTGGTCTCGAAGCGGATGTCGAAGATTGCCGGCGACCCGCCGTAGAGCATGGGTGCACCCGGCCGGGCGAGCTGGCTGATGACGATACCGCTCAGGGTTTCGGCCGTGTGCTGCACCAGCGTTCCCACCAACGTCACCGGCGCCATGAAGCCCGAGAGGGGCATGGCGATGAACTCCACCGGGATCCCCCAGGTGGCGCAATCCACGACGTTCTGGCTGGTGACGTCGCTCCATTTCACGGGCGACGTGGGGCAGCACGAGAAGACGGTCAGCGGTTTGGCCTCGAGTTCCTCGCGCCCGCCTCGGACGGCGAGCTGGAGATCGCGCATGATGTGGAACGCGTCGACGGTGAAGGCGCCGGTGATGACCGGTTTCGAGCAATGGAGCAGCGACAAGTAGAGGCGGTAACTGTCCGAAATCATCTCGGGCACGTCAGAGGGGACCATGGCGGTGCTCTGGGACGCGATGTGGTCCAGACCCGCCACCAGCCGGGCGTAGCGCACGTAGTCGGCGGTCACCGGCGGCCGCACCCCGCCGGTTGCGGGATCCAGAATCGTGATGGCAGCCGAACCCGGGGTGAAGGAGACGTTGTCGCCGGCGAAGTGGTGGGTCTCCTCGCCAGAAACGTCGTAGAGGCGGAATTCCGACGGCGAGGTTGCGAGCGCGGCATCGATGAGGTCCGTTGTCAGCCGGGCGCGTGAGGCTTCGAGGTCCACCTCGGCGCCGTGTCCGTCGAGCATCTCCAGCACGCCGGGGTTGTGGATCTCCACACCGATGGTGCACAGGATCTCCTGTGCTTCGGCGACGATCCGATCGACGAGCGCGTCATCCAGCAGCTTCAGCTTCGGTCTCATGCCCTGTCCTTTGTTCGAGGTCGGTCGGTTCCCCACTCCCTACTCCCCACTGCCTACTCCCTACTGCCTTATTCAATCCGAGCCCAAACCTACCCATCACCCATAGTCAACGCCATCAAGGCTTTTTGCACGTGGAGGCGGTTCTCGGCCTCGTCGTAGACCACCGACTGGGGCCCGTCGATGACTTCGTTGGTGACCTCCCGGCCGCGGTCGGCCGGCAGCGGGTGCATGTAGATCAAGTGATCCTTACCCAACGCCATCTGGTCGGCGCCGCAACGCCAGCTCGGGTACTTCTCGATCAGGGCCAGACCCTCGGAAACGTCCCGGGTCGTCAGCAGCGGTCCCCAGGACTTGGGCACCACGGCGTCGGCGTCTTCGAATGCATCTTCGAATCGGTGACTGATTTCGAAGCTGCCGCCTCCGGCCAGGGCGTTGGCGCGGGCCTGCTCCTCGATCTCGGGGACAAGTCGGAACTCGGGCGGGTAGGCGAGGGTGACGTCGATACCGAAACGGGGCAGCATGAGGATCAGACTCTGCGGCACCGAAAGCGGCCTTACGTAGTTGGGAGCGGAGGTCCACGCCACACCCACCTTGAGGCCTCGAGTTGTGCCGAATTTCTCCCTGATGGTCATGGCATCGGCCAGGATCTGACAGGGGTGGTAGAGGTCGCACTGCATGCTGAGCACCGGAACCGATGCCTCTTCCGCCACCTCCCGGATGTAGGCGTTGCCTTCGCCGAAGGCGCAGTGACGGATGGCAATGCCCTCTCCGTAGCGCGACAGCACGTTGGCCGTGTCGCGGGCGTTCTCGCCGTGGCTGATCTGCATCTTGTCCGGCGACAAAAAGATGGCGTGGCCGCCGAGCTGGGTCATCCCGGTTTCGAAGGAGTTGCGGGTCCGGGTGGAGGCATCAAAGAAGATCATGTAGAGGGTTTTTGCGGTCAGAAGGGGCGTTGGGCGGCCCTCCCGTTTGGCGGTCTTGAGCTCGTCCGCCAGATCGAGCGCTCTGGTCAACTCGTCGACTGTCCAATCCTGAGTGGTTATGAAATCTCTTCCGTGAAGACTATTCATATGGTCGATCTCCAATGCTCAATTTTCCGGCTCGGAGTCTGGTTTGGCCGGCAGATCTTCGCCGCGGACATGGACTCCGGGCCGAAGAATTGAGAAATAGCTCAGTCTGATTCTCACTTGAACTCCCGTACCAAGACCCCTGGTATGAGGCTGTAGACCGCGGTTGCGGTCACGAGGTCCTCGACCGAGACCCGCTCCTCGGTGGTGTGCGCCAGCTCCTCACGACCGGGTGCAAAGCCCACCGTGGGGATGCCCAACCGGCCCATTGTGGCGACGCCGTTGGTGGAGAACCACCAGCGAGAGATGGCCGGCGGTCGTCCGAGGACCTCGGAGGCGGCCGAGGCGACCCCCCGAACCAAGGGGTGGTCCTCTTCCAGGACCCAGGTGGGGTAGTACTTGTCCTGGATGACCGTGGCCCCGTTCCAGCCGGTGGCCTCGTAGTGGAGCAGTGCCACCTCGGCGTCGCCGATGTGGGGCAGGCCGCGGAACTCCGCCATGGCCGTCTCCACGGTCTCTCCAACCGTCAGCCGGCGGTCGAGGGTGATCCGGGCGGAATCGGGGACCGCGTTGAGGGACGGTGTCGTGCACTGGATATGGGACGCGATCACCGAACCCGAACCCAGGAAGTCGTCGTGGGCCAGGCGCGTATTGAGCTGCTCCACATCGGTCAGGATCGGCGCCATTGCGTAGAGTGCGTTGATCCCGCGGTGGGCGTGGGCGCCGTGGGCCGAGACACCCCGGGTGGTGATGGTGGCCTCGAGGCGGCCGCGGTGGCCGCGATAGACGTCGAGGTTGGTGGGCTCGCCGAGTATCACCACGTCGGGTCTCAGGCCGTGTTGTTGAATGAGGTGGAGCATGCAGGCCCCGTCGCACTCCTCCTCCATCACCGATGCGCTGAGGTACACCGAGACGCCGTCCGGGACGCCGCGATCGGCGAGGATCCTGGCGCCGTAGGCCATGGCGGCAATGGCCGGCAGTTCGTCCACAGCGCCGCGGCCCCAGACGAGGCCGTCTTCGAGCTTTCCCTCGAAGGGATCGAAGGGCCACGCCCGTGGATCACCGACGCCCACGCAGTCGATGTGGCCATCCATGAGGATTTTGAACGGGCCGCTGCCGACCCGGGCCACCACGGTGCCGAGGCCGTCGAAGAAGACCTCGTCGAAGCCGAGTTCGCGGTATTCTCGCTGGACCCGCTCACAGCGTTGCTTTTCGCTGCCGCTTTCGGCGGGTATGGCGATCATTTCCCTGAGAAAGCTGACGATTTCAGACTCGAATCCGCGCGCCGCATCCAGCGCGGCAGTGTTCCGGGGACCGTCCATCGGTGTCCTCCTGCCACCGGGCGGCCAGCGCCCGGTTCGCGTTGTGTACTATACGACGGACTCTGACAAGTCGGGAGGCCCACAGGTGTCGATACACAGTCCGAAGCAGGTCCTGGAAAACACGATCCAGCGGTGCCGGGAGCGCGACATCATCGTGCCGACCTTTGACGAGATGATGTACCCGGAGCGCATCCCCGCCGGGATCGGGAGCGAGCTGGGTGAGATTGGGCTGTGGGACCTGCACCCTCGCAACTTGTTCCGGATCACCTGGAAGAACGAGCCGGTGAGGTCGGGCGGAGCCTTTGGTGACGTCAACGTCATCGAACTTCCGAGCGAGCTCACCGGTGTGCGGGCCAGAATCCTGGTGCTGCTCGGCAAATACTTTCCCACCGGTGCTCACAAGGTGGGGGCCACCTTCGCCCCGCTTGTGGAACGGCTTGTAGCGGGGACCTTCGACCCGACGACACAGAAGGCGCTCTGGCCCTCCACCGGCAACTACTGTCGCGGCGGCGCCTACGACGCCCACCTCCTGGCCTGTCCGTCCATCGCCGTTTTACCCGAGGGCATGTCCAAGGAGCGCTTCGAGTGGCTCGAGACCCTCGGGTCGGAGATCTACGCCACTCCAGGGTCGGAGAGCAACGTCAAGGAGGTCTACGACAAGACCCTTCAGCTGGCGGCGGAACGGCCCGACGAGATCGTGGTGCTCAACCAGTTCGAAGAGTTCGGCAACGCACTTTGGCATTACGTTTGCACCGGGCGGGCCATGGAGGAGGTCTTCCATCGGGTGGCCGGTGCCGATCATCGGTTGGCGGCGGTGTGTCTCACCCAGGGATCGGCGGGCACCCTCGGCAGCGCCGAATACCTGAAGGAGAAATTTCCCACCATCAAGGTCGTGGCCGGTGAGGCCCTCCAGTGTCCGACCCTGCTTCACACGGGGCACGGCGAACACCGCATCGAGGGTATCGGG
The DNA here is from genome assembly GCA_963710645.1 of uncultured Holophagae bacterium. Lineage (GTDB taxonomy): Bacteria > Acidobacteriota > Thermoanaerobaculia > Thermoanaerobaculales > Sulfomarinibacteraceae > FEB-10. Next base: position 277,274 of record CAVQBD010000001.1, read on the forward strand.
GACAAGCACGTGCCGTGGATCCACAACCTGCGCAACACCGATGTGGTTGCCGGCATCGATGATGATGCCTGCATGGCCCTGATGCGGCTTTTTAATGAACCGGCAGGCAGGTCCTATCTGAAGGACCGTACTGTGGATCCCGAATTGGTCGACCGGCTGGACGTGCTCGGGATCTCGTCCATCGCCAATCTACTGATGTGTGTCAAGACGGCGAAGTACTTCGAGCTTTCCGACCGCGACGTGCTGATCACGGTGGCCACCGACTCCATGGAGCTCTACGGCTCCCGCGTCGAGGAGGAGCGTGAGCTCCACGGCGTTTACTCTGATTGCGACGCCGCGGTCCACCACGAGCGGTATCTGCTGGGCGCGGGAATCGACTACCTGCTCGAGACGTCGTACTGGGACCGCAAGCGGATGCACAACCTCAAGTACTTCACCTGGGTCGAGCAGCTGGGCAAGCCGGTGGAGGAACTCGATGCCCAGTGGGAGGACCCGGACTACTGGACCTCGAAGTGGCGCGGGTGGGGGGAACTGGACGACCGCATCCGGGAGTTCAACGAGTGCACGGGGTTGTTGAAGAAGTACGCGTAGCTCGGCAATTCGAAATGCGAAATGGGAAACTCGATTCGTGGAGTGAATCGAGTAGCCACTATTCCCGCATGGAGAAGCCGTCTCGTTACACGAACTCGAGCAACTCCAGCGAATGCCGATCGGCATCATCCCCGTGGCTCTCCACATTGCCGGTGGGCGAGAACACGAAGGTTGCGTGCTTACCGGCGGTGCGGGAGAAATAGACCCGGTTCTTTTCCCCCTTGGTGTGCATGTCGATGCCGCAGAGGTCGCGATCCACATAGCTGATCAGGCTTGCGTGGCAAAGAGGACACGCGAAGTCCCAGATTTCGCCGGGTTCCAGATGAACCCCGGGCGGCATATAGGCTTTGTAATTGCCGGGCTCGGGGTGAAAACCCATCAGTACACGGGTTGTGCCGTGGGCCGCCACCAACACGATAGTCTCGTCCGGATTCAGCATGGCCGAGCATTGCGGGCAGGAGTATGTCCATCGCATGAGATTCCCCTTCCGGCGCTTCTTCCTGTTCTCGCTCAGATCCGCGTGTGGTTGATGAGAACAATATGGGTCGCGACCGACAAAAAGAAAAGCCTCGAGAACCCGCGCACTCGCGAAGAATGGCGGTTATTCGGACCCGGGATCGAGCGCCTGTGGGACTTCTCGGACCACTTCTGACGCGATCACCAGTTGGAGCAGCCGACCGATGATCACAGCCTTGACCAGGCCCGACGTCTCCGGCGACATGGCGGGTTCCAACAGAGCATCGATGAGGGCTCGACGTTCAAAGGGCTCGATTTCGGGATTGCGCTGAGAGCTCCACCGCCACAGCTCGTCATACAGCCGCCACGCAGCCCCGCGGTGAACCGACTCGAGTTCCCCCTCCCACGCCCGCACGTGCTGTCGGGTGGCCAGCACCATCAGACCCTCGGTAAGGGCTCCGGACAGAATCCCCATGGCCAGGTCCTGCGAATCGCCTGCCTCGGCGAGCCGTTCCAGGATGACCCCGCTGATGGCTGAGATGTCCAGCTTGGAGGCCAGATGGCTGAAGTCGCGGCTCGAAATGCCGGTTTGGATTCGATCGAGGTAGGCGTGAAAGGCTCCGATGATTGTGATCAAAGGGGCGTCCGGTGACACGCCTTCGCCGAGGAGGTCGCCTCGGAGTCTCCACAGACATTCCCGAGACGGCTCGGAGAGGACCAACGCCAGTGATTCCGCCAGAGACATGAGTGGCCAGTATAGACCGAGCGAGGAGGGAGGTGCCGGTATGATCGCGCGATGGCTGACGTGAAACACCCTGGAGGGGATGCCGGCCGGTTGACCTACCGGCGGGTGACGGCGTTGGCGCTGCCGATCATCCTCGCAAACCTGGCGGTGCCTTTGCTCGGCATCGTGGACACGGCGGTGATCGGTCATCTGGGCCGCGTCGCCCCGTTGGCGGCCATCGCCATCGGCAGCCAGATCTTCAACTTCCTGTATTGGAGCATGGGTTTTCTGCGCATGGGAACCACCGGTCTCACCGCCCAAGCCGAGGGTGCCGGTGACCAGGTGGAGATCATTGCTGTCCTGGTACGTTCACTGTTGCTCGGGCTGGCCATTGGTGGGCTGCTGGTGGTGGCACAGCGGCCCATCGCCACGGCCGCGGCGGTGGTCTTCGAGACCGGCCCCGAGGTGGCCGGAATGACCCGCGAGTACTTCCTTATTCGTATTTTTGGAGCCCCCGCGACCATGGCGACATATGTCGCGCTGGGCTGGTTCATCGGGCTTCGTCAAACGCGAGTCGTGCTTCTCCTGCAGGTTATTCTCAACGGACTCAACATCGTGTTGGATGTGCTCTTCGTGGTCGGTCTGGGCTGGGGTGTTCGTGGCGTGGCGCTTGGGACCCTCATCTCCGAGTGGACTGCCGCCCTGCTTGCTGTGGGCCTGATCGCGTGGCGGCTGCGCCGCCGTTCGCCCGACCCATTGGCTGAAGCTTCTTGGATGACTCGCGTTTTCCAGCCACGAGCGCTGCTCGCCACCATCGACGTCAACCGCGACATATTTGTCCGCACCGTATTGTTGATCACAGCCTTTGCCTGGTTCACACGAGAAGGGGCGCGATCCGGTGAGGTGATCCTTGCCGCAAACCATGTGTTGCTGCAGTTTCTCGCGTTCTCGGCGTTTTTCCTCGATGGTTTCGCCTTCTCAACCGAGGCGCTGGTGGGTCAAGCGGTTGGGGCGCGGAGTCGCTCCCAGTTGACCCGGGCCGTGCGACTGACAACCGTGCTCGGTTTGGCGACGGCGGCGGTCACCGCTGCGGTCTTCGCCCTTGCCGGGCCGAGGATCATAGACGGCCTCACAACGGCGGAGGCGGTGCGGACGACCGCCCGCACCTTCCTGCCCTACGCGGTGCTCCACCCGCTGTTGGGGGTGTGGTGCTTCCAGCTTGACGGGATCTTCATCGGCGCCACTCGTACCGCCGACATGCGCAACACCATGATTGTGTCGTTTGCCGTCTACATGGCCATATGGTGGTTGCTGTGGGGCCCTCTGGGCAACCACGGTCTGTGGATCGCGTTCCTGGTCTTCTTCGCCGCTCGCGGCATCACCCTGGGAGGTCGATATCCCGCGTTGGTGCAATCCGTCTCCTCGCCGACTGGGGGCTGATCAGGGAACCCGGGTTCCGGGTTGGCGGGAGGAACCAGAGAGGATCCGCATGTACTCATCCTCGAACCACTGGAGCTGCCTTTGCCAGTCGTCGTCGGGCTCGCGGTCGCCCACCAGCGACGCACTGGCGGTGACATCGAAGTCGGCTGGGCCGGAGCCTGCATCCGGGCTGGGTGAGCCTTTGATGTTCACGTTGAGGTCCACCGGCGTGCCTTCCACGTCGAACCGGCCCACCACGAAGCCCATGGACTTGTTGGACGAGATGATCTTTCCACCGAGAGCGAGAATGGCTCCTTCAGCGTCCATGAAAAGCTGACTCTTGTTGGCGTAGAAGTGCTCGGTCTGTCCGATGGACGATGTGGACGAAGCACAGGCGAGCGAAAGGACGAGGAGCAATACCGCACTGAGACGAAACATTCTTCCTCCCTGATCTACCCCATCATACGCGCTACACTGCGCAGGGATTCACCGAGGCGGAGACCCGATGGAGGCGGCCGTGGACAAGATCTCGACTCTCGACTTGGAGTATCAGCAGCAGGGCGGGGTCATCTCCGCGTTCCTCGCCCCCACCGGGGACGGCAATTTTGTGTTGCTGGAAAGTGGGCCGGCCAGTACCCTCGATTCGCTCGAGCGCGGCGTGGAGGCGGCGGGTTTTGGTCTCGACCGGCTGGTCGCTGTTCTGCTGACCCACGTTCACCTCGACCATGCTGCCGCCGCCGGGACCCTGGCCCGACGCACCGGCTGCGAGGTGTGGGTCCATCCGGACGGTGCCCATCACATGGTGGATCCCGACGACAAGCTCCTGCCTTCGGCTGAGCGGCTCTACGGCGAAATGCTCGTGCCGTTGTTTGGTGTCATGGAGGGGGTGCCCGCCGACCGTTTGCGGCTGGTGGAACACGGCACAACGGTGCGTTTTGGTGATCTCGAGGCTGTTGGTTGGTTCACACCCGGCCATGCCCGTCACCACGTGGCGTGGCAGGTGGGCCCGGATGTGGCCACCGGCGATCTTGCCGGTGTGCGTCTGCCTGGATCTGATCACGTGCTGCCGCCTATGCCGCCGCCCGACATCGATGTGGAAGCCTGGCTCCGAAGCCTGGCCCTGGTGCGGGGTCTTGGCCCCCAACGATTGCTGTTGACTCATTTCGGCGCATGGGAGGATCCCGAGCCCCACCTGGATCAGCTGGAACAGCGGCTCGACGGATGGACCCTCGTCGCCGAGGAGGTGTTGAACCAGGGGGCGGATGGCGCCGAGTTGGCGCGGCGACTCAAGGTGCTGGACGATGAAGGCATGGACGCCGCCGGCGTGTCTGAAAACCTGCGGCTGCTCTACCGTCTTCTGTGTCCGGTGAAGGAGAATAGCGCGGGGCTTTTCCGGTACGTCGCGAAGAAGGCAGGAGGCAGTGCGCAGTAGCCCGATGTCGAAATTCGAAATTCGAAATTCGAAAACCCCCACCCACCCGGAAACAAGGAGCAAGGAGCAAGGAACAGGGGGAAGGTCCTCCGTCGGCTCGCCCCCAATTGTCATCCTGAGGAGCCGTAGGCGACGGAGGATCTGGGTGGGTGGGCCAGAGGTCTTCTCAGCGGACTCAGCGTCTCTGCGGTTTGTCTGGGGTGGGCGGGGCATCGAGCATCCAGTATCCGGCATCGAGCATCGGCAGAGCGGGCGTAATGAGATTTTATCTGTGCCGATCTGTGTGATCTGTGGGCCGCGCGTTCGCTTCGATTCGCTGATTTCGTCGCGCCCATCTCCCAACCGCGCTCCCCGAGGGGGCCAGGTATACAAGTATGCGGTACCCGACGGTTGTCGAATTCTCGGGGACCCCTGACCGCACAATCATGGACCTTGCACGCCCGCCCGACGCACCCCCCGACTCCGGGTGGGAGGGGGTGTTCCTTGCGCCCGGAGGGCGGGGGATCCAGCACCCAACGGCTGGCTGATTATTAATACGATGTGCAATGCGGTCCATGGCACCATTGCTTGGAGCGTTGGCAGTAGCGGCGAGGGTGGGGACAGAACAAAGGAGCGCGGCGAGAATCGCTCTCATAGCCGCGCAATCTGTCCGAATTACTTCAGCAGGGAGGGCCAGTTGAGGAGGACGTGGATCCGCAGATCGTCCTCTTCAACGCGGGTCTTCACCAGAAAGCGTTGGCCGTCTCCGGTGACCGCGTAGTCATAAAATCCCCACTCCTGTGACACAGCACCATCGGCCGAAACGAGCACTGCAGGCATCCCAACTTCGGGCCCCGAGGCTCCCTCTCGGACATCCACAGCCATCAGCCCGTCTCGGGAAATGTAGTAGAGCTCCTTCCCATCGCCACGCCATTTGGGCTGATTGCCGCCGTCTGGGGAGACGCGCGCCCGCTCGCCGGGTCGACGGAACGGTTCGACGTAGATCTCGAATCGTCCGGACTCATCGGACATATATGCCAGCCACCGCCCGTCGGGAGACATTTGCGGATCGAACAACCGGGATCCGGTCTTCAACACCAGCTCGGGTGAGTGATTCCCTTCCATGGGCAGTGCCCACAAAGCGTTCTCTTCCCCGGTCGTGCGGTAGAGCAGGATTTTCCCGTCGCCCGACCAGTCCTCCGGGATCTCGGGCGCGGCCGTTTCCAACAGCGGTGATGTCGCGCCGGACCGTAGCTCCTTGCGGTAAATGTCACCGCCGCCCGGACCTCCCTCGAACATGAGCTCCCGGCCGTCCGGTGACCAGACCGGACCCCTCGCCTGTGGGGGTCCGGTGGTTACGCGGTTGGCCATCCCGCGGGCCACGTCCATAACCCAAATGTCGTGCTGCCCGTCCCCGGCCATGATGTCCACCGCAACGCGGCTGTCGTCCGGCGAGAGGGCGATCGGGCCGTGGTATGGTCCGGGGTCCCCGAGAGTCCCGAGCCTTTCCCCCGCTCGATCGAGCCACACGAGCTGGATGTTGGTGGTTCCCTCCAGATAGGTCAGGACGCCGTTGGCCGAGGCCGAGAACCAACCCCAGCGGGGAACCCGCCCGGAGGCCACGGACGACGCGACCGCGACCGGATCGCCCTCGAGCTCTGCTCGCGCGACGTCGAAGGGCTGCGCCAGAAGAGTGCTGCCATCCTGCACGAAGAGCAGGTGGCCCGAGCCGTACCGGCTGCGCATGGGTACGGGCAGGAGGCGACGCCACTCGTCGGGCGCATCGAGAAAGGCGACGTGAACGCCCTTCTTCTCGTCCTCGAGGCCATAGATCTCGAACAGAAAGCGGCGTCCGTCGGGTAGGAACTGCGGCCACCAGTGATGTGTCCCCTCGTCGGGCGTTGTGAGGGGCCTGGCCTCCCCTCCCGCCGCCGAGACCGAGTACAGCCCTTTTGTGGACCCTGTGGAGAAGACAATGGTGCCCTCGTTGTTCCAAGCGCCTGCCGGACCGGGGCTCCCGAGCGGAAGCTCGCAGACCCTCCGGACAGTGCCGCTCGCCAAGCTCAGCTTCCTGAGCTCGCCGTCTGCGAAGAACGCGATCGACGAGCCGTCGGGAGACCAGAAGGGCTGCCCGGCGCCTTCCGTCCCGGGAAGCGCATGGAAATCCGGCTTCTCCAAGGTGCGAGTCCACAGTTGCACCGCGCCCGCGGGGGGGCTGCCAGCGAATACGATTGAGCCGCCATCGGGCGACACCGCGAGGGGATTGAAATCGGAAACGGTCACGTCCTCCGGTGGGTCGAGGATGAAGTGGACGGCGGACTGCGTTTCCGGGGTCTGCGTGAGCAGGACCACAGCCAGGAATCCGGCCAGTCCGGCGGTTACGAGGAGCGTCGCCGCCCAGGCCCATCGCTGCCGTGCGAGGCGCCGAACCTCCACGGCGCCGGAGGCATCCTCGTCTGTTTCGGCGACCGCGGGTTCCACCGTCGAGCCCGCAAGCACGTCCTGCAGTTCGAGCCGGGCGGCTCCGATACCCGGCAGTCGTGTGCGCGGGTCCTTGCGGAGGCACCGCGCGAGCAGGCGCCGCACCGCCCGCGGCGTGGTGGCCGGTACCGCGTCGAAGTCCGGCTCCTTCGTCACGACTGCCGCCATGATGTCGGCCACTGAATCGCCCCGGAAGAGCGCCTGGCCGGTCAACATCTCCCACAGCACCACGCCGAAGGACCACACGTCTGCCCGTTTGTCCACCCGCTTGCCCCGCGCCTGCTCGGGCGACATGTACGCCGCCGTGCCCAGGATAACGCCAGCCACCGTTCCGGCTTGTGTCAGCGTTGGTGACTCCGACGCTGCCGCCGAGGCGGTCCCACCGATGTCGTCTCCGGCCCATGCCTTTGCGAGACCGAAGTCGAGGACCTTCGCCTTGCCGTCGGGGGTGATCTTGACGTTGGCTGGTTTGAGGTCCCGGTGGATGACCCCCTTGTTGTGCGCTTCCTCGAGGGCCTCCGCGACTTGCACCGCGATCTCCAGCGCTTCATCGACGGGAACCGCACCCCGCTCGAGGCGCTCCTTGAGGTCCTCGCCCTCGACCAACTCGAGTACCAGGAAGGGTTTCCCCTCCGCCTCCTCGAGTCCGTAAATCGCAGCGATGTTCGGGTGGTTCAGGGCAGCGAGAAGCTGTGCCTCGCGGCGGAATCGGGCCAGCAGCTGGGAGTCCTGTGCCACCTCCGCCGGGAGTACTTTGATCGCGACCTCACGGTTCAGCGTCGTGTCGGTGGCGCGGTACACCTCGCCCATTCCGCCGGCACCGAGGGCAGCGGTGATCTTGTAGGGGGCAAGGTACTGGCCGATCACTCCCCCCCATTCTAGCGTGCGAGGACAGCGCGATCGACCTGGAAGCCGCCATTGTTAAGCACATCTGGACGGCCATGAAGGGGTTCGGGCTCGGGATGATGCTCCCTTTGCACATCCCGCACCGGGTGTGTAGGGGCAACAACCCACAACCTCTTCTCGGACGCGGGAATGACCTCCGCACCTTCCACACCCTTTACACCGGGCGGGCGGGGGCAGATGCTACGATGCATCGGCACGGGAGGTTTTCATGGCACACACGCGCACGTTGGTGGTTGGGGTCGGATGTTTGCTTGTCCTGCTTGCAGGCGCTGTGATCATCCTGGCGGCCCTCGGTTTGAGCACACCGGGCCTGGCGAAGGAATCGGTGCTGTCGGTCCGAATCTCAGGTCCCATGCCGGAGATCGTGGCCGACGACCCCTTTGGCAGTTTCGGCGGCGTGCGGCCGGTGAGTCTGCGAAACCTCCACGAGGCTCTGACCCGCGCGGCAATCGATGACCACATCGTGGGCGTGCGGCTGCGACTGGACAGCGGGTCGGGAGGTTTTGCCAGTGCGCAGGAGATTCGCGGGCTTCTGCAGGAAGTCGGCGAGGCCGGCAAATGGACCGCCGCCTACTTCGACACTGCGGGCGAGTTCCAGCCGGGCAACCAGGTTTACTGGCTCGCTTCTGCGTGCGATGAGATCTCCATGAACCCGGCGGGGGATGTCAATCTCATCGGGGTTGCAGCCAGGACGCCCTTTGTAAAAGGGACTTTCGACAAGCTGGGGATCCAGGCCGAGTTCCCCGGACGGGGCGACTACAAAACCGCTCGCTTCATGTACACCAAGAAGGACTATACGCCGGCTCACCGGGAGATGATGGACTGGCTGGTGGGCTCACTGATGGACCAGATGGTTGGCGGCATCGCCATCGACCGCGGGATGACCCCGGCGGAGGTGCGGCAGATCATCGATGAGGCCCCACTCCTAGGTTCCGACGCCGTGGAAGCCGGACTGGTGGACCACATGGAGGACTGGACCGAATTTGCCGAGAGGATTGCCGCCAAGACCTCCAGTTCGGCCGAGGTGGTCGGTGTTCGGTCCTATCTGAAGCGGTCCCACACGCCGGTTTCAGCCCCCAAGATCGCGGTGGTGACGGGGGTCGGGACTATCGTTCGGGGCGTCAGCGGTAAGAGCTTCAACCCTATTTTCGGCGGTGACATCATGGGCTCGGAGACCGTTGCTCGGGCCTTCCGAGATGCCCGTGCGAACCGCGGTGTGAAGGCGGTGGTCTTCCGGGTGGATTCCGGTGGCGGCAGCGCGGTGGCGTCGGAAATTATCCGACAAGAGATGGTGCGAACAGCGGAGAAGATACCGGTCGTAATCTCCATGTCCAATGCGGCGGCGTCGGGCGGCTATTGGATTGCCTGCGGCGCACAGAAGGTTGTGGCCGACCCCGGCACCATTACCGGATCCATCGGCGTCTTTGCCGGCCACATCAACGCCGATGAATTCTGGCGGGAGAAGCTCGGTGTGACCTTTGGCCGCACCGACGCGGGCCGAAACGCCAATATCTACGGCGAACTCGAAAACTGGACCGACGAGCAGCGAGCCATCGCCGACCGTATGCTGGACCGAATCTACGCCGATTTCCTGGAACGGGTGGCCACGTCGCGCGGTATGACCGAGGAGGACGTGGACGCCATCGCCCGCGGCCGGGTGTGGACCGGTGAACAGGCGCTCGAACGCGGCCTGATCGACGAAATCGGCGGATTCACCGACGCCGTTGCTGCTGCCAAGGAGTTAGCGGGCATCGATCTGGATATCCAGGTGGAGCTGGTGGACTATCCCAAGGTGAGGCCGTGGTGGCAGGAGATGGTCCGTCCCGAGGACGACGACGTGGCCCTGCGCACACTGCTTGAAGAAATGGAGCGGGCGTGGCAAACCGGTGTGCTGGTGGCGCCGGGGGCAGTGTGGATGCCGCCGGTGTATGTTCAGTAGGCAGTAGGCAGTAGGCAGTAGGCAGTAGGCAGTAGGCAGTAGGCAGTGGCCCCCGCCCGCCTCGCCGTTGTGGAGTAGGCCTCTGACCTGCATTCACGCGACCCATCCAGGCCACGGCATGCAGGCGAGACAAAGGACCACATACACCACGTGTTCGGTGCGACCTGTCCATTGTGGCGCGCCCATCTCCCCTTGACGCTCCCCGAGGTTCCTCGCGGCCTTCCGGCTCCGCCCTTCGGGCTTCGCCGTGACAAGCCGGCCGCGGTGACCGGCCGTCACCAGCGAGTGGCCAGTGGCCGGGTCACCCCCCACCACATCCCTCCCGGCCCAGGCCACAATCGCTGCCGCCGGCAGGTTGCCACCCATTAGAAGGCGCGTGTCAAGTGGGCAGTACGATTCCGGGCGGGGGCTTTCGATATTTCGAATTCCCAACAATCCTCATTCCCCCGTTCCTCATTTCTCATTTCACATTTCTCATTTCTAATCTTCCGGACGGCCGCTCCCATCAACAGCGCCCCTAGGCCCTGGCCCCTGGTCCCTCTTTCCGGTTGACACCCCGTGGCGTGCGTGGTGGCATGACAGCAGTGATCACGCCGGAGTCTTCGAAGGTCGTTGTCGCCCGCGGTCCGCGGGCCGCGGAGGCCGAACTGCTCCGATTGGTTCGTGAGCACGCGCCCCGGACTGCGGAGGATCTCGGTCAACCCCTGCGGATCATCGTGCCCTCGGCCAGCCTGCGCCGCCATGTTGTGGCGCAGCTCGCGGCGGACACCGGGCGGCCTCTGTTGGGCGTGGTGGTTCAGACCCTTTCCGCGACGGCTCGCGACGCCATCGAACGGGCGGGGGGCGGAGACCATCCGGCGGGTGAATTGACCGCGATCCTGATCCGCCGCCGGGCCGCCGCAGAGGCGGTTTTGGGGCCGGCGCTGGGCGGGCTCGACGACGGCTACGGCATCGTGGAGGGCGCGGTCAGGGATCTGCTCGACTCTGGATTCGAACCCGGCCACGCGGCAGCGATCGCGGAAAAGCTGAACGATCTCGAACACCGGGTCTCGCGGGACCGACTGGCGCGGGTGGCGGGGGTAGTGAAGGTGGCCGCTGCCGTTGCGCTGGAGCTCGAGGCCACTGGCGCCCTTCGCTCCGAGCAACAGCCGCAGCGGGCGGCAGAGATGCTGCGCGCTCACGGGCCGGCGGTGCTGCCATCCACGGGTGTCATCGTCCACGGTTTTGCGGACGCCACGGGGGTGGCCACCGACTTTGTCCACACTTTGCTGGCGGTGGTGGGCGGGGTGGTGGTGCTCGACCGCCCACCCGACCCGGCCGGGATCGAACACGACGACGCCGGAGCGGTCTTCCTCGAACGTTTCGAGAGCCATCTTGGCGCCTTCGAAAGGGTCGAAACCGACACCCCGGCGGTGTCGCCGGAGCTGAACCTGTTTGTCGCACCCACCCCCGAAGCCGAAGCGCGCCAGGTGGCGCATCGGGTTCGTGCCCTGCTCGACGGCGGCGCCGTCCCCGAGAGCATCGGGGTGGTGGCCCGGGAGCTGGAGCCGGAACTGGCTGCACTGGGGCGCCATTTCGACCGGCTCGCCATTCCATTTTCCGGGTCGGACGCAGAGGTCCCCGGGGGTTTGTATTGGCGCCGGGCTCGTCTCCTCTCGGAGATTCTCAGAGCCGGCCCGGATCTGCCGGCCGAGCTGTGGCTGGAAGCTATGGGGACGCACCTGGAACGGCCTGAATTGGGTCTGGCCCTGCGTACCCTCGGGGTGGTCTCGTTGGCCGACGCCGCCCAACTCTCGGAAAGCCTGGATCCGCGCGGCGCGATCTCGCTGCCGCTGCCCGACGTCGACGAGGGAGAGGCTCGGCGGGGACGGAGCATCGAGTCCGCTGAGGTCTTGGGGACGGCCGAGCACGGGGCGGGCCTCGCTGTGATCCTCTCTTCCTGGCCGGAACGGGGCCCACCACACGCCCACCTGAGGGCGGTCGAAGCGGTGCTCGGCAGTCTGGGGTGGCTCGAGGGAGAGACCTGGCACGACCCGGTGGCAGTGGCGGTCCGGCGTCTGGCCTCCGAGCTGCCGCCGGGAATCGATCTCGGTCGGGGGGAGTTCGTTGATGCGGTCCGGCGGCGGCTGGCGGAGGTGGGACTGGAGAGCATTGGTGGAGCCGGGGGTGGTGTCCAGCTGCTGACGGCCATGGAGGCCCGGGGTCGGACATTCGACCACCTCTTCGTGATCGCGGTGAACCGCGGCCGATTCCCGAGAGTGGTCCAGGAGGACCCGCTGCTGCCGGATTCGGTGCGTGGCCATCTCGCTTCCGAGGTGTTGCCCGAGTTTCCGGTCAAGGCGCGTGGGCTCGACGAGGAGCGGTACCTTTTTGCCCAGCTGGTCGCGTCGGCCCGTTTTGTGACCCTGTCGTGGCGGGCCACGGACAACGGTTCGAAGGCGGCGCCCTCTCCCTTTGTCGAGCGGTTGCGGCGCGAGCTCGATCTGGAAGCGCTGCCGTGCCCGGCGCCGTTGGAGGATCGAGACGATCTGAGGCCCAGGCCGGCCTGCGAGCACGCGATCCTGGCGGCCGAACATGGCGATCGCTCCGGGCTGGCGTCGTTCCTCGTCGAGGCGGTATTGGAGGGCGGTTGGCGCGCCGGCATCGAAATGGACGGAGCATCGGAGTGGGCGGCCGGTCGCATCGAAATCCTCGACGCCATCGATCCCGCCACGCCATCCCGGACTCCAGGGCCCTGGGCGGGCCTGGTGGGTGCGACGGTTGTCACTCCTGGACGCGGGCTGCCGCCGGTCACCGGACTGGAGAACATTGGTCGCTGCCCGTGGAGGGCGTTTGCCGAGCGTCGGCTTGGAATCGCAGGAATGCCCGACCCTCGGCTCGGCCTGCCGGACACCCGCGGCTTCCTGTTGGGAAGCGTGGTCCACGAGGTGCTGCAGCGCATTGTCGAGGAAACCGCTGAAACCAATACCGCTTCCCTGATCGAGCTGGCAGGAGCCGGGGGTCGACACGTCCCTTGGCCCGATCCGGAGCGCCTGCGCGAGATGGTGGTCGCGGCGGCTGGAACGGTGGTGGCTCGAAACGGGTTGGCGGCCACCGGAGTGGCGCCCCTTCTAGCCGCCCAGGTCGGGCCGTTTCTCGAGGTTGCCCGGTTGATGGACTGGCCTGACGGGATCGCTCACGAGGTGGTAGCGGCCGAGGTCGAGGGCTCGGTGGAGGTGGGTGGGGCGGGCAGGGTGAGATTCCGCGCCGACCGGCTGGATTGCGAGGGCGAGAACCTCGTGCTGGTGGACTACAAGTCGGCCGGGCCGATCTCGACGGCCAAGACTGAAAGCACGCGGAGGGACCACCTGCTCAACGAGGTCGCCAGGGGCCGCACATTGCAGGCGGTGGCCTACGCCTTGGCCACACCGGAACCGTTCCGCGGCGTCGGGCGCTACCTGTCGCTCAAACCTTTCGTGGGCGGCGCGCCGGAGGAGGCACGGCGAGCCTCTGTGGGATTGGAGGATGTGGAGGTGGTGGCGGCGTTCACCGGCGCGGTCGAGACCATCGTGCGGGGTTGGGTGAACGGTGGCTTGCCGCCACGGGTCGAGGAGGCCCACAAACCCGGGAAAACGCCGCCGGCCTGTGGCTACTGTCCCGTGGCGCAGGCCTGCCTACGATCGGACTCGGGTTACCTCCGACGCATTGTGGCGTGGATGTCCGGCGACGCCGGCGCCGACGATCCGGTCTCGAGCGCGGCACGGTCGCTGTGGTGGCTCGGTGTTGAAAGACCGAAAGGCGGTGCGGCATGACCGACCGCCGCGCCGCCGCGCTCGCCGACGACGAAAACGCCCGGCGGTTCGCCCAGACCGAGTTTCATCGTCCGTTGGTCATCGAGGCCGGCGCCGGCACCGGGAAAACGGCTCTCCTGGTGGCTCGGGTCGTGGCCTGGTGCGTCGGCCCCGGGTGGGAGCAGCACTCGGAGGGTACGGACCGTGGCGCCGTGGCGCGGGAGGTGGTGGAGGGCGTGGTGGCCATCACCTTCACCGAGGCTGCCGCGGCCGAGATGGCGGAGCGGGTTGCACAGGCCTTTTCCGACCTTGCGGCGGGCAAGATTCCGGTGGGCGTCACCCGGGAAATGCTCGCCATGGATGACGACGAACTGGCAGCGCGTTCCTCCGAGCTCGCTGACGAGGTGCACAGGCTGCGGGCACAGACCATCCACTCCTGGTGCCATCACCTGCTGCGGGCCTTTCCGCTGGAGGCGGGGGTTCACCCGGCGTTCGAGGTCGATGGGGACGGAGCTCGGGTGGAAGAGGCGGCGGCCGAAGCGGTCGCCGAGGCCCTGTGGGAGCTGCCGACGGGCCCCGACCGCACCGACTGGGAGATCCTGGCCGCCGCGGGGGTGATGCCGGTGGACATCGCCGACGCGCTCCAGCGGCTTGTGTCGCAGGGCGCATCGCCCGCAGCCCTGTCCGAGGATCCATGCGCTCCTGATGCCATGGAGGAGGTACTGGGACAACTGCGTGACGCGCTCGAAGGAATGACCGAAGCGGGTTTGGACGCTCTGGCCGCCGCCGGATCCAAGACGGGCCGGATCGGAACCGCCCTGGTCGGTCTTCAGCGGGAGCTGTCAGAGGCTTCCTCCGAAGACCCGTCGTCGGTGGCGGAAGCGCTCGCCAGACTCGAAGACGAGGTTCGGCAGCGTCTGAGGGACTGGAGTCAGGGAACGCTCACCAAGACCGAGCAGGGCCTCGCCGCCTCCGAGAGCGCGCTGTCTGGAGCCGCGTCCGAACTGCTGCCGCTGATCGACGGGCTGAGAAACTTCGCTCCGGTGGAGCTGGGCGCCGCTCGGCGGGTGCTTGCCGAGCTGATTCGCGTGGTGACCCGGCGCCTCGACCGGACGGGCGTCGCCACCTACGACGACCTGCTGCGCCGGACGGCCCGGCTGCTCGAGAGCTCCGATGGTGTGCGATACGAGGTCAGGGCCGACATCGAGCAGCTTCTGGTGGACGAATTCCAGGACACCGACGACACCCAGTGTCGGATGATCCGATCGCTGGCCCTGGCAGGCGACGAACCCGGCCCGGGGTTGTTCATCGTTGGCGACCCCAAACAGTCGATCTACGGCTGGCGGCGGGCCGATCTCGCCGCTTACGACCGATTCAAGGAGGAGGTGGAGGCGGCGGGAGGGCAGGTGTGCCAGCTGGTCCGGAACTTCCGATCGACCCAGGTCATATTAGACGAGGTTGCGCGGTTGGTGGAGCCGGTCATGGTGCGCCTGACCGGGATCCAGCCCGAGTTCCAGCACCTCGAAGCCACAGAAGAGCGCCGCGACGCCCTCGGTTTCGATGTCGCCCAATGGGCTCCGATCGAACACTGGGTGACCCGGCCAGCGGATCTCGAAGACGGCGGCCTGACCGCGTCGGCCAAGGTGGACGAGGCGATCGTGCTGGAGGCGGAGGCGGTGGCGACGGACATCCGCCGGCTGCTCGACGGGGACCACGCGAAGCCCGGCGACATCGCCGTCCTGGTCCGCAGCACGCCCTCGTTGGAGCCTTTACTCGACCGGCTGCGCGAGGTCGACGTGCCCTTCGAGGTGGCGCGAGAGCGAGAGTACTACCAGCAGCGCGAGGTGGTGGAGACCGCGGCTCTAGTTCGTCACGTGATCGAGCCCACCGATCAGCTCGCCCTGCTGACCGTGCTGCGGTCTGATGTGGTGGGGGTTCCGGACGCCGCTCTGGCGCCGCTGTGGGACGCCGGCCTGCCGGGCATCATGGCCGGGATCGACGGCTGGAACAGCCCGATGGCGTCTGACCTGGAAAGCTGCATCAAGCACGCGGCGGAAGCGATTCCGGATGGCCTGCCGGGGCTCGACGAGCTGCCGAATTGGTCCGCGACCCTGCGGACGGCGGCCCGAACGGTGGGCCACCTGCGGCAAACGATCCGCGAACAACCTCCCCACATCTTTGTGGAACGGCTCCGCACCCTGTGGTTGAACGAGGCCTCGGCATCGGCCCGATTTCTGGGGCGCTTCCGCCGGTCGAGGCTGGAGCGCTTCTACGGCGAGCTCGAGGGGAGCCTCGCCGCCGCCGACGGCAGCCTGGCACCGGTAGCGAGGATGCTGCGGCGCGCGGTGGAGGAGGGCCGGGAGCCGCAAGTTCCAACCGACCCCGACGTTGCCGTCGACGCCGTCCACGTGATGACGATCCACGGCGCCAAGGGGCTCGATTTCGAGCACGTCTATCTCTGCCAGATACAGAAGGGCGACCCGAAGGGGCCCGGTAGGTCGACGGTGGAATTCAGGCCCGGGGACGGAGGATTCGAGTACCGTCTCTTTGGCTGGCCTACCCCTGGTTTTGGTGTCGCCGAGCGACGACGGGTAGAGCGCGATCGGGCCGAGAGAGCCCGGCTGCTCTACGTCGCTACGACCAGGGCCAAAAACCGTCTGGTGGTCTCGGGCCGTTGGCAATCCGACGGCGAGCTGATCCCGGCGCAGGAGGCCGGAAGCTTTGAGGACCTGCTCGCCCATCGGGTGCCGTGCAGCGAGTTGGACGAGCGGGCCCGGGCCGGCCAGGCGCGGTGGACCGAAGCGGACCGGCCGGTCCAGTGGGTGCTGCCGGCCCTGGACCCGGAATTCGGTAAGCAATCGGAGAGGTCTGACGAGGAGCGTCCTCCCTACGATCTGGTGCGGGTGCGGCGGGAGGCCGCTGAGCTCGCCGAACTGAGGCTGGAGGCCCGCGAACGGTCGGCGCTTCCCGTATCGGCCGCGGCCTCGTCGCTGGCCCGTGGTCAAATTGAGGTGCCGACCGGCGCTGACCAGAGCGCGGCGAGGGAGGCTGCCGCAGCGGCGGGGACCGCCGTTCATTGGCTGTTGGAGATTCTCGATCTTGAGTCTGACCTGGCGACGCAAGTCGAGGGGCGGAGGGACGATGTGCTGGAGCGGGCGGCGGCAGCGGCGCCGGGCGCCGGAGACCTAGCCCGGCGACGGGCCGGCGAGGTGTTGGATGGTTTGCTCGCGGGCCGCTGTCTGGCCACCCTCTCCGACCTGGGAGATGACGTGGTCGCACGTGAATTGCCTGTTCTGGTGCCGGCCGGTGAGGATGATCCCGCCGTGTCGGCGATCTTGGGAGTCGCCGATCTGGTCTACCGTCGCAACGGCCGCCTGGTGGTGGCCGACTACAAGACCGATGCCCTCCGCGATGACGACGAAATCGCCGCGCGGGCAGAACACTACCGTCCCCAGCTGGAACTCTACGCCCGCGCCGTTAGCGAGGCATTGAACCTTCCCGATCCACCGCTGCTGGAGATCTGGTTCCTCAGTGCCGACCGGATCGTGGAGCTATAGCACCGGCAGGTCCGCCACAATTCGAACAGCCGAACTCGCACCGGGGCGGACGAGGAAAATTTCAACCCTCTACTTTGCGCAATGGAATGCTCAGTCTCGCCTCGCACCCCGGGCCATCCTCTCGATTGCGAACCGAGAGGCTTCCACCGTGCGCTTCGGCGATCTGCCGGCACAGAAAGAGCCCGATCCCGGAGCCTTCGACCTTGGTGGTGAAGAAAGGAACAAAGAGGTTGGCCGACTCGGGAAGGCCCTTGCCCGTGTCCAGCACCACCACGTCCACCCTGTCCCCGTTGGTCTGCCACGAGATCGATACATTTCCGTTTGTCTCCAGACTCGCCTCAACGGCGTTGCTCACGAGGTTGATGAGCAGCTGTTCGATCTGGTCCGGATCCACCTCGGCGGTCACGACATCGCCGGCTTCAACGCTGACGGCGAGCCGCGTCTCGAGGGCGGCAGCTCGGCGCACCCAGTCCCCCACGATCGCCTTGCTGGGCTTTGGCTCGGGCATCTTGGCCAGACGCGAGCAGTCGTTCATGAAGCGGGCCAGGGCCTCCGAGCGCGACGAGATCACCTCCAGGCCACGGCGGACATCGGAGCGCCAGTCCTCGGGCAGGGGATCGTGCCCCACCAGGCGCTCCATGCTGCCCGCCAGCGACTTTATGGGTGCGAGGGAGTTGTTGAGTTCGTGGCCGATGACTCGGATGAGCCGTTTCCACGCCTGCAGCTCCTCGGCGCGGAGGGCGCGGCTGACGTCAGAGAGCACAACCAGTTGATGGGGCCGTCCGTGCTGCCGGAGGGTGCCCCGCCGCATCTCCCATTTGCCCGAGGTGCTGCCGATGGACAGCTCCACCGTGCGCGACGGAGGTCCCGTGAGACAGGTGTCCAGGCCCAGTTCGGCGGCGTTTCGTCCGATCACATCTTCGGCCTCGCCCAACAACCGGTCGGCGGCCTCGTTCACCTGGCTCAGCCGTCCCGAGCCATCAAACGCGAGCACGGCCACGTCGATCTCGCCCATGACCTTGTTCACCAGGGCAGTGGCCTCTAGATCCTCCACACGCTGAGTGCGCAACATCTCGGCTAGGGCGTTGAGCTCGGTCACTACATCGCCAACAGGGTCCCGCCGTTGCCTGGATCGCAGCCTGAATGAGTAGTCGCCCTCCCGCAAGGCGGCGAGCAGATTCGAGAAGGTCCGCATGTGGTATCTGGACCTGGCGTTGGCCGCCGCCACGAGCCCGAGCCACGCCGCCACCATGGCCGCGCCAAGCCCGAGCTTCACAACGGGTGCGATGTCGGCCCGGATCAGCAGGACCGAGGCGAGTAAGATGCCCGGAAGGCCGGAAAGCAGCACCAAAATGAGGACCCGATTGTTTTGGCCGACTCTGCGGCCTTTGGGGAGGTCCGTCCGCTCGTCCGACGGGCTCACAGCCGGTGTTTTTCCAGCCGGCGATAGAGCGCGCTCCGGCTCAGACCGAGCGCCTCCGCCGCCTGGCTGATGTTGCCGTCGTAACGCCGCATGGCCTTTTCGATGAGGGTGTGCTCCACCTCCTCCAGGCTCATTTCGTCCAGGCTCGGCGCCGCAGCTGCACCCGATACAGTCAGCCCCAGCTGGTCGGCCCGGATCGTGTCGTCGGTGGCCATCAGTACGGCGCGTTCCACTACGTGGGCCATCTCGCGTACGTTGCCCGGCCAGCGGTGGCGCCGCAGCGCGGTCATGGCCGCCTCATCGAAGCCGGTGATGGATTTGCGGTACTTCTCCACGACCCGGCCTAGGAAGTGCATGGCAAGCAGCGGAATGTCCTCGGGCCGGTCGCGCAGTGGCGGGAGCCGGATTTCCACCGTATTGAGCCGAAAAAGCAGGTCCTCCCGGAACCGACCGCCTGAAATCTCGGTGGCCAGCTCCGCATTGGTGGCGGAGAGAATCCTCGTGTCCACCGTGCGCGTCTTGGACGAGCCCACTCGCTCCAACTCGCCGGTCTCCAGGGTGCGGAGCAACTTGGCCTGCTGATCCAGCGGCACATTGGCGATCTCGTCGAGGAAGAGTGTGCCGCCGTCGGCCATCTCGAAACGCCCGATGCGATCGCCCTTGGCGTCGGTGAAGGCGCCACGCACGTGACCGAAGAGTTCGCTGGCAAAGACCCCCTCGGGCAGGCCGCCCACGTTGACCGTGATCAGAGGCCGGTCGGCACGGGTGGAAACGGCGTGCAGCTGGCGGGCCACAACCTCCTTGCCGGTGCCGTGCTCGCCGGTGATCAGGACGTTTGCGTCTGACGGACCGACCCGGGTGATGAGCTCGAATACCGGCTCCATGGCCGGCGAAGACGCGATCAGGGTAGGCGCCGCCTCCGAGAGCAGGGCCGTGTTCTGGGCCTCGAGTCGATGGCCCCGCCGTAGGGCACGGCCGAGCTCCACCTGGGTCCGCAAGATCGATAGCAGGCGCTCGTTGTCCCAGGGTTTCTCGACGAAGTCCCGGGCTCCCGAACGGATAGCCTGGACCGCGATCTCCACGCTGCCCCAGGCGGTCATGACCACCACCGGCAGGGTGCTGTCGAGGGCTTGGATCCGGGTCAGGACCTCGAGACCCTCGACGCCCGAGGTGGTGTCGCGAGCATAGTTGAGGTCGATGAGGGCCACATCGAAATCCCGCTCGGAGACCGCCGAGATGATGGACTCGGGCGCGTCTGTGGTCTCAACGTGGTAGCCCTCGGGTTTGAGCAGCAGCCTGAGCGACTCCAGCACGTCGGTCTGGTCGTCGGCGATGAGAATGCGGGCGGCGTCTTTCGATGGTGTCACAACTGCCTCGGCGGTCTCATCCTACCGCAGTCACTCGTACCGAAGCGCGATCATCGGGTCGGTCTTGGCGGCTCTGATCTCAGCCATCGTAGCGACGCCGAAGACGGTGAGTCCAGGGTCGGTCCGACCAACCGCCATTGGGTACGTCGGTGGTTGCCGCGGCCGGATCACCGTGGGTTCTGACCACAAAGGTCATGGTGGAGTTGCGTAGCAGAACCCAAATGGCGAACTTGAGGTCTAGGATCAGGCTGTGCATTGTCCTCACCATCTCAATCCGAGTTGAGCAATCTCATTGGTTCGACTTGGACGGCCCTGTAGGCCGGCCACCAGCAGGAAAGGGCCGAGACCACCGCCACCAGGGCAGTGACCCCGAGCAAGACCGTCGGATCAGAGGAGTTGATCTCGAAGAGCAGGCCGGCGGAGAGCCGGGCCGCGAAGATTGCGCCGATGAGGCCTACTGCGAGCCCTGCCGCCACCGTTGCCATACCCTGTCGCATCACCAGCATCATGATCTGCTGCGGCTCGGCACCAAGGGCCATTCGGAGTCCGAATTCCTGCTTCCGCTGACTCGCCCAGTAGAAGATCATGCCGTAGATCCCCACGGCTGCCAGAGCTACGGCGACCAGGGCGAAGACGGCGAGTAGGAGAATCGTCAACCGCCGGGGAGCACCAGCTTCGGCGACAACCTGCTCCATGGTTCGGAGCTTGGCGATGGGCTGGGCCGAGTCCACGGTCGCCACCGACCTCCGCACAGACTCGACAATGTCCAGTGGGTGCCCCGTCGTCCTTACGGCGAGCGCCATGGATGGGCTGGAGTGCTGCGCGTGCGGAACGTAAACCAGAGGCGCGGTCGGCACGTCGAAACCAAAATGGCGAACATCGCCCGCCACTCCAACGATGGTCCGCCACGCGGTTCCCCCGTCCGAGTCACCGAGTTCGATTCTGGAGCCGATCGGGTCCTCGCCCGTCCAGTATTGCTCCGCGGCCTTCCGGTTGACGATGGCCACCAGCGGTGCCGTGTCGGAATCGCCCGACGAGAACTCCCGGCCAGCGACGAGTTGGATCCCCATGGCTGAAAAATAGTCAGGGCTTATCCGGCTAAAGTCCAACACCTGGACCTCGTCCGGTCCCGGATCGGGCCGTCCCTCAATTCGAAATCCGCGATCGCCCAGACCGCTGGCCAAGGGGAGACTGCTCACGGCACCGGCGGCCTCAACCCCCGGGATACTGGCGATCAGTTCCAGCAGTTCCGTGAAGAACGCTGCGCGTTGAAATGGTTCGGGATATTCCGTCTCAGGAAGACTGAGCTCGAGGGTCAGGACCTGTTCAGGCTGGAAACCTGGGTCGACATGCTGGAGTCGCGCGAAGCTCTTTATCAGTAATCCTGCGCCCACCAACAAAACCACTGCCAGGGCCACCTCGCCGGCGACGAGGCCTCGTCGCAGAGGACCCCGCTGTGCCGCTGGCGACACCTCCCGGCTGCCCGAGCGAAGATACTGGGCGGGCGACTCTGACGTGGCGAGCACGGCAGGCGCGAGTCCGAACAAGAGACCGGTGGCGATCGACAGCGCCGCGGTGAACAGAAACACGGGCATGTCGATGCCGACCTCGCCCAGTGGAAGGGCGCCTCCGGGCGAAAGCGACTGGGGGATCTTCAATCCCCAGAACGCAACCAACAGGCCGAGCGCTCCCCCCGCAAGCGAGAGGACGACGTTTTCGGTCAGGAGTTGGCGCACGATTCGACCCCTGCCGGCGCCGAGGGCGATTCGAGTGGCGATTTCCTGGCTCCGTTCGGCCGATCTCGACAGCTGGAGGTTGGCCACGTTGGCGCACGCAATGAGGAGTACCAGAGCGACCGCGCCAAGGAGTACCAACAGCGACAGTCTGTTTGCCCGTACCAGATAGTCGTGAAGGGGCACCACACGTGCATCCCAGTTCCCATTGGCATCGGGGTACTCCGCTGCGAATCGACTCGAGATGTTGGCGAAGTCGGTCTGTGCGTTCTGGATCGACATGGTCGGCGCGAGCCGCGCGACGACCCGTACCCACCTAGCGCCGCGGACGGTCCCATAGACCGCGAGGTCGTCGGTCGACACCGCGCGCCACAGATGCACCTTTTCGCCAAGATCGAGTGCCGAGGCGCTCGTCCCTGACCCAATGACGCCGACCACGGCAAAAACCTCGCCGTCCAGCGTCACCGAGCTGCCGATGACGTCGGGATCTGCGCCAAATCGACTTCGCCATAGGCTTTCGGAGAGCACCACTAAGCGATTCAATTCAATGACTTCGTCGGGTGTGAAGCCCGAACCGAGGATCGGCCGCACACCGAGCAGGGAAAAGTAGTTGGCTGAGACGATGGCGCCGTGGACGCGAATCGGCTCGCCTTGGCCGCTGAGGTTGGCCGTCGTCGACCACCAGGCGGCCATGTCGTCGATCACCGAGTTCTGATCACGAAAGTCCACGAAGTTGACCCACGAAGTGACCCCAGGATGCTCGCCCCCGCGGAAGTACTCGCCCACGTACGCAAGCTCTTCGGGCTCGCCAAAAGGCAGTGGTCTGAGAAGAAAACTGTTGACGATGCTGAAGATCGCGGAGTTGGCTCCGATTCCCAGCGCGAGCGTCATGACCACCACCATCGTGAATGCCGGCCGGTTCTTCAGAATCCTCAGCGCGAAACGGATGTCTTCCACAACTCCCGTCATCGGTGATTCCTCTCCATAGTCCCGCGGTCAGTTGGCAGATTTTTCACGAGGCGACGTCGGAACGCAGTTGATCGGTGGTGGTCTCGTCCACCACCCGGCCGTCGAAGAGGTGGATGGTCCGTTCGGCGTAGTTCAGGTAGCGCGGATCGTGGGTCACCATGCAGATGGTGGTGCCCCGGGTGGAGCTTGTTCAGCAGATCCATCACCACCTCGCCGTTGCGCGAGTCGAGATTTCCGGTGGGCTCGTCGGCCAGCAGGATCAGCGGTTCGCCCACCAGCGCCCGGGCCACCGCCACCCGCTGCTGCTGGCCGCCGGAGAGCTGCGAGGGGTAGTGGTTCAGCCGGTGCTCCATGTCCACCAGCTCCAGCGCCTCGCGCACCATGCCTTGCGACTTCGGCTGGCGGGGTGTCGCGGTAGACCAGGGGCAGTTCCACGTTCTCGTAGACGGTCAGGTCACCGATCAGGTTGAAGCTCTGGAAGATGAATCCGATGGTCTGGTTGCGCAGACGGGCCCGTTCGCGCACGTGAGGTCCTCCGCCGGTGGTCGTCGAGCAGGTACTGGCCCTCGGTGGGGGAGTCCAGCAGGCCCATGTTGGACAGCAGGGTCGACTTGCCGCACCCCGAGGGGCCGGCGACGGCCACGAACTCGCCTTCGCGGATCTCCAGGTGCACCCCGGACAGGGCGTGGGTCTCCACCTCGTCGGTGAGGAAGACCTTCTTCAGCCCCACCATCCGGATGAGAGCTGTGGTGCTGTCGGCCATCGTGTTTCCCCTTTTTGGTGTCAGCGCAAGCGGATGCGGTCGTGATCGTCCCAACGGGAGGTGTCGGATAGGACGACCTGGTCTCCCTCGGTCAGACCACTGACGATTTCGATGGTGTCCACGGAGGCTCGGCCCAGCTGGACCTGGATCCGTTGGGCGTGGTCGCCGTCCGGCTCGATTCGGTAAAGGCCCATGGCGGTGTTCTCCTGGCTGGAGACCGGCCGCCCTACGAATAGGACGTTGGTCAGGTTCTCGATTTCGGATGGTGCCGTCCACCGACATGTCCGGCCGTGCCCCCTCGGGCAGCTCGCTGTCGAGACGCACCTCCACGGCCACCGAGCCCTCCTGCACGGCGGGATCAACGCGTGCCACCGTTCCGGCGACGATTCCGTTGCGGGTGTCGACGCTGACCGGCTGTCCAGGTCGGACGTCGCGAGCGCGTGTGGCAGGAACCCGAAGTTCAGCCTGGAGACGGGTGGGCTCGGCCACTAGGGCCAAAGTTGCGCCGGACTGAACCTGCTGTCCGATCTCCACCGGAACCTGCTGCACAACGCCGTCGATCCCGGCACGGATGTTGAGCGCGTCTAGCTGTTCCGCGCGCAGGCGGAAGAGGGCACGCTGCTGCTCCAACTCGGCCTGTTTGGCGGCGAGGAGCGCACGGTTGGACTCGGCGGTGACCTCGACGCGTTCGATTTCGATCTGTCGCTGTGTTGCCAAGGACTCCGCCACGGCAGCGGACGAGCGCAGTTGGATGTCCGAGATCAGGCCCTTGCCAAAGAGTTCGCGGTCGGCCTCAGCCTGAAGTGTGGCTCGGACAAACTCCGCTTCCACAGCCGCGGCCTGGGCCCGTCGGTCGAGCTCCGCCGAACGCAAGCTCATGTTCAGGCTCTGAAGCTCGGCCTCGGTGCGGCGAAGTGCGTTCTCGGCGTCCACTGCCGCACGTTCAGCCTCCGGGTTGGTGAGCACCAGAAGGACGTCCGAGGCCTGCACCCGCTGCCCGGGATCCACGTGGACCATCTCCACCTGTCCGGTTGCGGGTGCCGGCACCCATCGGAAGTCTTCGGGCACCAGAGTTCCGTGCCCACGAACCTGGCGGCGAAGGCCCCTCGCTCCACCTCACCCAGCCAGACCGTGTTGCGGTCCACACCAGGGGCCGCCGGTTCGAGGCTGGCAACCGCCATTGTGACCAGTACTGCCGTCGCGATTCCGGCTGCTGCGAGCAGCCACCGCTTGCGGCGTTTTTGTTCGACGACCCCGGTTCGTAATACATCCATGCTCAACTTCCCATCACGGGGTATGGCAAATGCCGTGCCATAGGAGGACCACCGTTTGATGCCGGGATTCGCGCCGTGATCGCGCGCTCCTGGAAGTTCACTGTCCGGAATCGAACACCGCGGGCGAAGGGTCTCCAGTTATTCACGGCAACTCCTCTGATCACTCGTTGCGGAGCAGTGTCATTGGCTCGACGCGGGTTGCCCGTCGAGCCGGCGCCAACGTGGCGAGGGCCGCGACGGACAGGATCATCACCGCCACCGCACCGTAGGTCACTGGGTCGTGAGGGACGACGCCATAGAGCCGGCTGGACAGCAGCCTCGTGGCGGCGAGGAGACACGACGACACCCAGGGCCACACCCAAAATCACGGGCGCAAGCCCCTGGCGCATCTCCATCGCCAGCACCGTCCGAGGCGAGCCGCCCAGGGCCATTCGAATGGCCACCTCACGCAGCCGCCGGCCCACCGAGTAGCTCACGACGCTGAAAACGCCCACTCCGGAAAGGGCCAGACCGGTGGCCGCGAAGAGCACCAGCAGCGAGGTCACGAAGCTGGTAGCGTTCAACGATCGGTTGATGACCTCATCGAGGGATTGGACGTTGAAAACCGGCAATTCCGGGTCGACCCGATGGATGGCTTCAAGCAGCGGTTGAATGAGCTCCTCAGCAGTTCCCGAGCGAGCTCGAACCACGACGGTGGCCCACTCGAAGGCGAACTGCGTTACCGGGGTATAGACCTCTGGTCCTCCGTCGGTCGCCAGGTCGATGTGACGCACTCCCTCCACCACTCCCACGATGGTGGACCACTCGGCGTCAGGGCTTGACGGGTCGTCGCTGGTGACGCGTCGGCCCACGGGGTCATCGGACGGCACGAACTGGCGCACGAATCTCTCGTTGACCACCACGACCGACGGCGAATCCGCCGTGTCGGACGAATCGATGAACCGGCCGGACACTTGGCGCAGTCTGATGGACTCGAGGTAACCGGGGCTGACGAACCGAAGCTCAACCAGGCTTTCAGACGTTCTGGGACCGACGGCCGACATGCCCTCGACCGAGACGTCGGAGGTAACCCGCCGGCCGAACAGGGGCAGCGGATAGACCGTGCCGGCGGCTGCTACGTTGGGCAGCGAGTTGAATCTCCTCGACCGCTCGACGGAAAAAGTCGACGCGATCGGCGTCTTCGCGGTAACGCTCGGTGGTGAGCGAGACCTCGGCTGTGAGGACGCGGTCTGCGTCGAAGCCGGGGTCGACGCGGTTCAAGTTGACGAAGGTACGAATGAGGAGTACGGCGCCGGTGAGAAGGATGACGGCCAAGGCGACCTCGGCCACCACCAGCACGGTGCCGACCAGAGGGCCGCCGGCGGCGACGCTCCGCTCAGCATCGCGCAGCTGGGTCATGATGCGATGCCTCCCGGGTTCGCATAGCCGTGACTGCGCCCACGGCACACCCGACCGCCAACGACAGGCCGGCCGCCACGGCGATGGCACCGAGGTCGAGCCCGAGGTTGTCTGACCGTGGGATGAATTCGGCGAAGCGCAGCCGGACCACTCCGGTGGCCCAATGGGCGAAGGCCAGGCCCACGACACCGCCGGTAAGAGCCAGCAACGTGCTTTCGGAAACAAGCTGGCGCACCAGGCGGCCGCGGGTTGCGCCAGGGCCTGACGCAGGGCCACCTCCCGCTGCCGGGCGACCGTCCGCACCGACAACAGAATCGTGACATTGGCCGCCGCGATCAAGAGCACACAGAAGACGGCGCCGAGGAGCACGATCGAGTGACGATCGGACCGCTCCGACAACGATCTCCTTGATTGGTGTGGCGACGAGAGTGCGCCCCTCGTGGATCTCGGGAAATTCGGCCTGCTGCCAGGCAGAGATGCGTTCGAGGTCGGCGCTGGCCTCGGTGAGGGTGTTCTGCGGTTTAAGGCGACCGTACCCCACGACCCAGCCGTGATTGCGGTCCTCTTCGGTCCACTCGATGCTGATCGGCAACCAGATCTCCACGTCTCCCGGGAAGGAGAAACCGTCCGGGGCCACCCCGATCACCGTGTGGGGCCGACCGTCTACCATCACCTTTTGGCCGAGAATGTCCGGCGTGCCACCGTAGCGCGTGTGCCACAAGCGGTAGCCCAGGACTGCCACCGGTTCGCCTCCCACCACATCCTCATCGGGACGGATGTCGCGACCGACCTGGGGGCGAACCGCCATCACATCGAAAAACCCTGAAGACACTCGGGCGCCCCGGACTCGCGCAGGGCTGCTGCCTCCAGTCAGATTGATGTTCTCCTTGAAACTGACGGCCAGTGATTCGAAGGACCGGGATCGGTCCACGATGTCCTGAAAGGCGAACACCGACATGGGGAATCCCGTCGGGTCGCCGCCGGGCTCTGCCATCCGAATCTCCACGATTCGATCGCCTTCAGGGTAGGGAAGGGGGTCCAACAGCACACGGTCAATAACGCCCCACACCGTCATCGTCATCCCCAGGCCAACGCCCAGGGTCAGCACGGCCAACGCCGTGAATCCGGGGTTGCGGGTCAACATTCGGAGGGCGAACTGGAGGTCCTTGAGTAGCATTGCGTCACGCTCCCGTCGGAGGGAAGAGCAAGCACCGTGCCATGGTTGCGAGGACGTTTTCCGGGCAATTCTGCTGCTTCCGTGTCCGGTTGCGCGACGGGACCGTTCGGATTCGGACACAGGACGATGGTGTAGTGGTGGCCGTCGCGCTCCGCCTCATCGTGTGATCCGACCCCCAACCCGTAACCCGGAATTCGGAACCAAAGAAAAAAGCCCGGCGTTGCCGCCGGGCTGTTCTGTGTCCTGAGAGACGGGTTCTCAGCCCAGGGGCTCTGCGTCCATCAGGTTCTTCATGGTGATGCCGATCTCGGCCGGGGTCTTCGCCACTGCGATGCCTGCCTCCTCGAGCGCTGCGACCTTGTCTGCCGCGGTGCCCTTTCCGCCGGAGATGATGGCGCCGGCATGTCCCATGCGCCGTCCCGGAGGGGCGGTCTGACCGGCGATAAAGGCCACCACCGGTTTGGACACGAACTCCTTGACGAACTCGGCGGCCTCCTCCTCGGCGCTGCCGCCGATCTCACCGATCATCACGATGCCCTCGGTCTGGTTGTCTTCCTCGAAGGCCTCGAGACAGTCGATGAAGTTGGTACCCGGCAGGGCGTCGCCGCCGATACCGAGACAGGTGGACTGACCCAGACCCAGGCCGGTGAGCTGCCCGATGGCCTCGTAGGTCAGGGTTCCGGAGCGGGAGACCACTCCGATGGGTCCCGGTATTGAGATGTGACCCGGCATGATGCCGAGCTTGCATTCTCCCGGCGTGATGATGCCCGGGCAGTTGCCACCGATCATGCGGGTCGGCAGACCCTGGAGGATACGCTGCACCCGGATCATGTCGCGGGCGGGGATGCCCTCGGTGATGCACACGACCACCTCGATGCCCGCGTCGGCGGCCTCGAGTACTGCGTCGGCCGCAAAGGGCGGGGGCACGAAGATGAGCGAGGCGTTGGCGCCGGTGGCGTTAACCGCGTCGAGCACGGTGTTGAACACCGGCACGCCGTCCACTTCCTGACCGGCCTTGCCCGGGGTGACGCCAGCGACGATCTGGGTGCCGTACTCGCGGCACTTCTCGGCGTGGAAGCGTCCTTCCTTGCCGGTGAGGCCCTGGACCACGACCTTGGTTTCGGAGTTGACCCAGATACTCATGACATCCTCCCGACCGCGGCCACGACCTTCTCGGCCGCGTCCGCCATGCCCTCACCAACGATCAGGTCGAGGCCGGACTCGGCGAGCACTCGCCGGCCCTCCTCGACGTTGGTGCCTTCGAGGCGCACCACCAGGGGCACGCTGAGCTTCACTTCCTCGGCCGCCGCGACGACGCCGCGCGCCACCATGTCGCAGCGCACGATGCCGCCGAAGATATTCACCAGCACACCCTGGACGCTGGGGTCCGAGAGCAGGATCCGGAAGGCTGCGGCCACCCGCTCCTGTGAGGCGTCGCCGCCCACATCCAGGAAGTTGGCCGGCTCGCCGCCGCAGTGCTTGATGATGTCCATGGTGGCCATGGCCAGACCAGCGCCATTGACCATGCAACCGATGTTTCCGTCCAGCTTGATGTAGTTGAGGTCGTACTTGGACGCCTCCACCTCGAGCGGCTCCTCTTCGTCCAAGTCGCGCATCTCCGCCAAATCCTTGTGGCGATACATGGCGCTGTCGTCGAAGCTCGCCTTGGCGTCGAGCGCCACCACCCTGCCGTCGGTCGTCGTGACCATGGGATTGATCTCGAACAGCGACGCGTCGGTGTCGGCGTAGGCCTTGGCCAGAGCGTGCATGAATTTGACACCGGATTTGAACGCGTCGCCTTCGAGGCCGAGCCCGAAGGCCAGCTGCCGGCTGAGATAGGGGTGGAGCCCCACATCCGGGTCGAAGTGGGCCTTGAGGATGGCGTCCGGGTTTTCCGCCGCCACTTCCTCGATGGACATGCCGCCGAACTTGGACGCCATCATCACCGGGAAGCCCTCGGAGCGATCGAGCACGATGCCCAGATAGAGCTCACGGTCGATGGGCAGCGCCTCCTCGATGAGTACTCTGCGGACCAGCCGGCCCTCGGGGCCGGTCTGCTTGGTCACCAGGGTCATGCCCAGGATTTGTTTGGCGAATTCCACGGCCTCGTCGGGGTTCGCGGCCAACTTGACCCCGCCGCCCTTGCCTCGGCCTCCGGCGTGGATCTGCGCCTTCACCACGACTTTGCCGCCAAGCTCCTCGGCGGCGGCCCGGGCCTCGCTGGCATCGGTGATCAGGATGCCCCTGGGCACCGCCACACCGTAGCGGGCGAGGACCTCCTTGCCCTGATACTCGTGGACCTTCATGTTGCCTCCTCTGTTGGGTGCGATCCGTCGAGATGGATCGGTCGGTATTGTGCACCTTCTCTCACAAGGGGGCAAGCTCGGCCGCCCCCGCCCACCCGGTGTGGAGGGTGTGGAGAGTGATTTCCCGGGTTTGATCGGGGGCGCACCATGCGCGCCGAACTCAATGCGCGCCGACTCTTATGTGATAATAGGTCTCAAATCTGTAAAAGATATTGTGATAATGTTTGTCCAAAGGAAAAACAAACGGCTGGCAAACGGCTGTCAAAGGGAGAAATCTATGGCGCTCACGGACTATCGGTGGAGTGAAGCTTGGGGATTCAACCTGGTTTTGGGCCTGCTCGTGGTCGCGGCTCTAGGGTCGCCTGGCGTCGCGTTCGGCGGTGACTTTTCCATGCTCATGGAGGCCAACGACGATGCGTCGGGAGGAGAGGAGGTGTTCGAGGTCAGCTTCGCCACGATTGGCGATGTCGTCTCGAACATATGGCTCGGAGCGGACTTTACCCTGGTGAATCCTGCACCGGCCTTCAGCATACGGGGGCACGCCTACGGCGACTGTCGGCACCATTTGCTCTATGAAACCGACGACGACTCGTCGGGAGGATCCGAGGTCTGGATTGGCAGTTTCCCTTCGGTGGCCGATATCTACTCCAACCACTGGCCGGCCGGAGAATACTCGACCATCAACGTCAATTCGCTCTGGAGCGTCGGCGGTTTTGCGTATGACGGCGCCCAGTACCACGTTCTCCTCGAAACCAACGACGACGCATCGGCGGGTGGAGAGGTGTACATCATGAGCTACAACTCTCTGGCCGATGTTTTCTCAAACACCCAGGCGAGCTCCACCTACAGCCAGATGGACATTACCGATACGTTCAGCATCGTCGGGTTCACGTTCGACGGAGGTCAATACCACATCGTTTTCGAGACCGACGCCGATGCCGGCGCGGGTGACGAAGTGTGGGTCAGCAGCTTTGGTTCCTTTGCCGAAGTGTTGTCGGGAGGCTTTGGCGTTCTACAGGCGACTCAGATCAATCTGAATAGCACCTTCAGCATCGCCGGGTTTGCCGGAAGGGTGCCGATCTTCGAGGACGGCTTCGACTGGGGTTCGGAAGGCGATTGGTCGCAGTAGGCTTTTTGCGGGGGCCGTCGCTCAAGGCGAGGACTCGACAGTTTGTTGAGCACCCCGAGGTGAGAATGCACTGTAGGACGTGGTGCGTCGCGGTCCGTAGCAGACATCTCATGAAAAGTGCGGGCTGCGACGGTACGGACGTGTTCCCTCGAGGTTCGCCGGTTGCTTGTGGCCGTCAATGACTTTTTCGCCCAGGCGGCGGCAATGGATCCCGACGCCCGCCAGACCGCGTCGTGGGAGCTGGGCATCAAACAGCGCGGCTACTACGTGGTTGGTGCTCACATGGCGCGCACCATCGACACCACCCTGGGGAGGCCGGCCTTGGTACAGACCGTGGTCCAGGGCCCGCGGACCTTCGTGTCGACCTACAACGAGATCGCTACGGAAGGCATGGAGGTCGTGGAGTTCCCCGGCCCGACCAAAGAGCCGGCGGTCCACCGGCTCAAGCTGGCCGCTTACGATCACGATGCAGACGCCCTCTCGTTGGCACTGGCCGAGATCCGGCAGAACCCGGCGGTCAACGGAGCCGATCTCGAGTCCAAGCTGAATCGTCTCGGTTACTCGTTGCTGAGTGATGGCAGCGTCGCCGACGCCAGCGCGGTCTTCGAGTTGATGGTGGAGCTCCACCCCGGCTCCGCGAACGCCTACGACAGCCTCGGCGAGGCCTACATGAAGGCCGGCGACACAACGGCCGCCGTCACGAGCTACGAGAAATCTCTCGACCTCAATCCGGAAAACACCAATGCCGCCAAGATGCTTGAACAGCTTCAAAACCCAAGAACGTCGCAAGAAGTAAATAGTGATTAGTAAATAGTGAATAGTAAATAGTAAATAGTGAATAGTGAATAGCGAATAGTGAATAGTGAATAGAACGCCTGCCCTCCCGGTGCGGCCCTCACTATTCACTATTCACTATTCGCTATTCACTCCGAACAACCTCAAGGCAACAGGCCGTTCAAACGCCTGACTCGGTTGAGCCTGCGGATAATCTTTTTCGGGTTTCGGAAGCTGTAGAGCTCGACCTCAACTTGGAGGTCGTCGCCGGGCTCGAAGACGGCATGCATGGCGGCGATCCGGCCGTTCCCCTCAAACGCGAGGAAGGCGTCCGGACCCTCTTGGACGACCTTGATCCAGGAAACCGAAGGAAGGTGCCTGGCCAAGACTTCGCAGGTGAGGACCCCTGCTTTGAGAAGGTCAGCTCTGTGCTCCCGGAGGATCTTGATGCGCTGCCGTGTCGCCTGGATCGCATTTTCTCGATCGAGGGTGTGGATCTGATGGAGTGCGAAGAGTGGGACGCTGACGACCTCCTTGCGGGTCTTCTTGCGGTGGATATCCAGGATGGCCTTGGTCATCACGATGTCTTTGATATCGAGGTCCTCGAGTTCAGACCTCTTGCCGGTGAGGTACCGCACAAGCTTGCGCCCCTCAGTCAGCAGGTCCATTCCGGCTCCCGGCGAGGGTGGGGGTGCGGAACCCGGGTTGGGTCCACAGCTCGTTGAAGGGGTCGACCACCTCGATCAAGCCGGCGAAAGCGGCGTCGATCAAACCGTCGTTCGGACCCGCGAGGATCTGAGTACACGGGACGCAGTGTGGAGCGAGGGGGACGTACCGAAGGTCACTCTTCCGATCGGCGAGAATGGTGTTGAGTCCGCCGATGAGGGCCTCGAGGTCGTACCAACCGCCCACGTTGGTCAGCTCGATCCTGAACGCGGCGCCCTTCACGTAGAAGATGAGCTCATGGGGTTTTTCCAGAGCCCGTTGGGCGGCGTCATGGAGTCGGTCGATCTGCTCCTGGTCAATTCCACCGGTGGCGTCCTCGTCCACTGAGTAGGTGACCGGGATGCCGTTCACCGAAGTGGACACGGTGCGATGTCCGGACCCCATGGGCACCTCCTCGAGGGCGGGCCAACGTTCCTCGATGACCAGGTCGTCGAGGGCGGGGGAGACGAGCTCGACAAGCTGGTAGGCGAGGGGCCCGTGTTCGCAGTAGCGCATGGGGCACGAGGGGTTGAATCGGAGGAGCCGCCCGCCGGCTTCGAGAACCTCGGACGCCAAGACTGCCGCCGGTTTTCCGCTTGCCGGCGGCGGAGCTGCCGTGAGCAGGCCAAGCGTGGTCAGCTCGGCCTCCAGCTGCCCGTCTTCCGGGAAGCGCAGCAATGTTTTGGCATACCGGTTGATGGCGGAGGACATACCCCAGCCGCGGCGATCGTCGTTGTAGAGAAAAGCCACCGTCTGCGCCCTGTCGACCCCGGCCAGCTCGCGGAGGCAATCGGCCTCCCGGTATCGGATTTCGTGTTTCTCGACGCAGCGTTCGAGAGCGGCGGCGGTACCGTCGGGGTCGTCGCGGTGATCATCGATCCAATCCACCAGATCCAGACAACCGGCCGCGTACCGGGTCGCCAGATCGTCCCACGGTTGCCTCGCCTTTGGAAGATCAGCACATTGCTCATCCTGAGTGTTGTATGTCCACTTCGGCTCGTCGGCGAGCGACCGGCCCAATTCAGCCGCGACCTGCTCAAGTCGGTCCTCGCCAATCACGGACTCGCAGTGTCGCCTCGCAGTTTCCAGGAAGAGATTCCGGGTGGCCGGCGTTTCGGCTTCTTCGGCCGCTATGTCCAGCGCCCAATCGCAGAAACCCCTCGTCCCACAACCATCGATCAACCCCAAGTACACTCGCGATGTCCCATCCGATCCATCGTCGCCGTCAACCTGTCGCACTCCCGTGAGAAAACGTGATCGCGCGTCCTCGTCTCCGCGGCAAACCCGTGCGTAGAGATCGGGTTGAAACGGGTAGCGCCAGCGTGAGGTGAAGAGCTCGGCGTTGGTCGAGGGAGAGCCGTCGACGCAGTCCTCGATGGGGCCCGAGAAACACGACCCGGGTCCGCCCGCCCTCTTCGGGGTCTGGGTAGGAGCGTAGACAAATGGATCTGGGCTGGTGTGGGAGCAGCTGACCGCGGCGACGACGGCGGCCACGGCAGCAAACCGCAGGGCTGATGTGACATTCAACATGTGACGTTTCTCCTTTTGAATGTACACCACCCCTTTGCGTGTTAATCTCCGAGCATATTCGACCGGCGGTTTTCGTCGTCTTAGGACTGAATCGTTCATGAACACTGAGTTGACCAAATCTCACAATCACGGCCTCGACAGCAGGATGGCGCCTTCAGCGACGCGAGTTCGCCTGCTGTTGGCCGTGCTGTGTCTCATCTGGGGCAGCACCTGGATCGTGATCAAGGGCGGGCTGCGCGACCTGCCGCCGTTCACCTCGGCGGGGATCCGGTTTGCCATCGCGGCGACCATCATGGTCGCAGTGGCTGCGCTGCTCAGTCGCCGGGAGGGTGGGACAGCTCCTCCGATGTGGCTTGCCCTCGTGCAGGGGACGTTGAACTTCGCCATATCCTACGGTCTGGTCTACCACGCCGAGACCGTATTGCCCTCTGGACTCGTGTGCCTGCTGTGGGGCGTATATCCAATGCTCCAGGCGTTTTCTGGCCACCATTTCCTCAAGGGTGAACGGCTGCGACGCGGTCAGTGGTTCGGATTCGGTGTGGCGATGGCTGGGCTCATCCTGCTTTTTCGGACCGATCTCCAGAGCTTCGGCAGCGATGGGGTGCCAACCGCCCTGTTGCTGCTCCTCAGCCCGATTTCGGTCACGGTGGGAACGACGCTGGTCAAAAAGTACGGGGGCGGGGTGAGCTCGACTCTGCTCAATCGGAACGGGATGTTTGTCTCGGCGGGGTTGTTGCTGGCCACGGCGTTGGTCCTCGAGCGGGGGGCTCCCGTGGACTGGACCGTGCCGGCCATCGGCAGCGTCCTCTATCTTACCCTGGTGGGCACGGTGCTCTCCTTCAGTCTGTACTTCTGGTTGCTCCGCTACGCGCCGGCCCACCAGCTCAGCCTGATCGCATACGTCACACCCGTCATCGCGCTGATTCTGGGGTGGGCGGTGGGCGCGGAACCCATCACCGTGTTCACTCTGGCAGGGGCGGCAATGATCATCGGGGGAGTCGTCCTGGTGGCCCGACATCCCCAGCCGAATCCCTGACACGGGAATTCCGGAGGTCGTCTCGATCGGACCGGTGGGACTGATGGAAACTCTCGGTATCCAGGTCTTCCGCCTTCGCGCGGGCCGTGAGTCAGTGGTCTCACCATCGAAGTTGGCATGGGTTTGATCGCCGAAGGCCCGTGGTGAAACAAAAGCACGGTGGGGACAGTACTTCCCCCATCTCGTCCGCGGAGGGCAGATCCGTGAAATTCCAAGACCTCGATCGACGTGACTTTCTGGCCACGGGGGCCCGATTAGGTGTCGCTCTTTGCGGCACATGTCTGTGCTCTGGGATGCCGTGCTTCGCCGACATCGACAAAAGGCAACGACCACAGCCCCTGGACCCAAAGAAGCTGAACTTCTGCGGTTACACCTGTCGGGGCGACTGCAAGTTCAGGCTTGGGACCCTCGAGGACGACGTCGAGCTGAAAAAACAGGCCTTTGAAGAATGGAAGATCGAAGAACGATTCGGCATCGCCTTTGATCAGGAAACGGCCATCTGCTGGGGCTGCAAGGCACCACACAGACCGGACGGCGTGGTGGTAACCAATTGTGACGTCAGGGCATGTGTTCAGGACAAGAAGCTCGATTGCTGTATCGAGTGCTCCGAGTTGACCGACTGCGATCGAGACCTGTGGCGTCGGTTCCCCGACTTCAAAGCCCAGGTCATCGAAATGCGAACCCGATACCTCGCCCAAACCTGACGCGGTCATTTGGGACGACGAGCGGGTATTCTTCTGACCCGACAATCAAAATTCGTTCACGAGGAGTGTGTCGATCCATGGAAGACAACCTGACAGCGGAAGAAACCACACCTGAGACGTTGGGTCGGAGGATTTTCGAGGTCCTGTTTCTCAACCGAATCAGCATCGCGGTCATCGCCGCTGTGCTGCTGGTGGCGATCAGCACGTTGCCCAATCAAGGGGTCTTTATCGGCTGGGGATTCCTTCTGATCGCGTTGCTGCTTTGTGTTCGCCAGGGCAGTTTCGCAGAAATCGGATTCGCCCGGCCGCAGAGTTGGCCAAAAACCCTGGCCCACGGCCTTGGTCTGGCAGTGGTTCTCCAGACGGCCTTCGTGGTCGTGATCGATCCGCTGGTGGAGCGGCTGACCGGTTCCGCGGTGGACATCAGCATGCTCGATCCCATGCGGGGCAATCTGGTCAACTACCTCATCATGCTCCTCGTCGGATGGGTGATCGGCGGGTTTCTCGAGGAGATGCTCTTTCGAGGCTACCTTCTCAAGCGTTTGAAGATCGTGTTCGGAGACGGTCCGATCACCGTGGCTGTTGCCACTCTTCTGCCCGCGGTTGCGTTCGGTCTCGCCCATAGCTATCAGGGGCCGGCTGGAATGATCAGCACAGGGCTCATGGGCCTGATGCTCGGCGTGATCTTCGTCTGGAATGGATACAACCTCTGGTTGCCCATATTGGTCCACGGTTTTGTCGACATGGTGGGTTTGACGTTGATTTACTTCGACGTGGACCGTTGGCTGAATGGGTTGCTGTTTTAGTTTGTAGCGCGGACCTCCGGCCTGCACCGCTCCCCAAGACAAGGCGAGAATTGCAGCCGAGACGGCTTCTCCACAAAGGCGCTCCGGCTGGGCGAGGGATCTTGGATCTCGCATCGAGGTTCTTTGGTTTTTCTTGAGGACCTCCTCGAAATCGCGACCCATATCGACAGAAAGACGATAGGGACATAGGTTGTTTAGTGATCCACGATTGAAAAGCCGACGGGGACGCGCGAAAGGGGATTGTCATGAGGAGATGGCACACGTTGTTGGTTGTGGTGATCGGTGCGTTCATGCTGGCACTCTTCGGTCCGTGCGTGGCGGTAGCCATGGACGGTGTGCCCGTGGGGGTGGAGCTGACCAACACCGGCGGAGGAGTATCAGGGTGGGTTCGAGTACCCGACGACGATGGGATCGAACCCCAGGTCTTCACGGTGGAGGCCTGGATCCGACCTCTCGGGAACGGGTTCGGTGGGACCGACGATTCCTGGGGGGCGGTCATCGTCGGCAAGGGCGGGGAACGCGAAGGTGGAACGTGGATTCAATCGTACTATCTTGCCTGGAGTCCTGTCGATCAGACCATTTGCGCTTCTGTGACCCACCAGTGGAACTCGAGCGGGGACGTGGTCAACTCCACGGGAACGGTGGCGGTCGGAGAGAGAGCCAATGTCGCCATGACCTACGATGGTGCCTGGCTCCGGATCTTCATCGATGGCCAGCTCGATTCGGAAATATCGGCCAGCTTGAACGACGTCGCGTACACGGATGACGACTTGTTGATCGGCGCCGGGAACTACGCTGGCTGGATCCGGGCTTTCCAGGGCGTCGTCGACGACGTGCGGATCTGGGACTACGCTCGCGACGCGGGCGAGATCTCGGCCCAGATGGCGTGCTCCCTCGACGGGACCGAGCCCGGGCTCATCGCCTACTACAGCTTCAACGCCGGTGATTGCCGCGATGACAGCGGAAACGGGCACGACGGAGTGGAGGACGGGCTTGTCGACTATGTGCTGTCAAACGACGAGTGTCTGCCCTTCTTGTCGGACATGGAACGGGGCGATCTGTCGGACTGGACGGCGGTTGTTCCGTGAGCAGTAGGCAGTAGGCAGCGAGCACTGGGCAGGGGGCAGTACCCCTCGTTCTCATAGGTTCCGGGTTGGTGCATGGCGCCTGACCGCGCGTTCGGTACGATTCGCTGGTTTCGACGCGCCCATTTCCCAACCGCGCTCCCCGAGGGAGCCACCCGTGACACTGTTCGGAACTCGAGGATGTCGAGTGCCTCGACGCGATCAACCCGAAAGTGTCAGAAGTGGCACGCCCGCCCATCGCCTCCTCTTGAGCTCCGGCTGGGCGAGGGATCTTGGATCTCGCATCGAGGTTCTTTGGTTTTTCTTGAGGACCTCCTCGAAATCGCGACCCATATCGACAGAAAGACGATAGGGACATAGATTGTTTAGTGATCCACGATTGAAAAGCCGACGGGGACGCGCGAAAGGGGATTGTCATGAGGAGATGGCACACGTTGTTGGTTGTGGTGATCGGTGCGTTCATGCTGGCACTCTTCGGTCCGTGCGTGGCGGCGGCCATGGACGGTTTGCCCGTGGGGGTAGAGCTCACCAATATGGGGTCAGGTTCGCGGGGATGGGTCCGGATCGCGGATGACGACGGGCTCGAGTCCCAGACCCTCACCATCGAGGCGCGGGTGACGCCGAGGGGTCCGGGCTATGGCGGCACGACGACGACCGGGGGCGGAGCGATGTTGGTGTCCAAGCCGATGGAAGGGGTCACCGGGACCGCAGTCGCGTCGTTCGCTGTGAAATGGCATCCGATCACCGAGTTGGTCGCCGTTTTCGTTGGTCACGATCTCGGTTCTTTGGGAACTCAGTTGTGGTCGATCAGCACGGTTCCCGTCGACACGACGGCCCACGTGGCCATGAGCTTCGACGGCGTCTGGCTGAGGGTGTTCATCAACGGTCAACTCGATAACGAAGTGGTCGCCCCCGCCGGCACCATAGACTATGCCGAACAGGATGTTTTGATCGGTGCGGGGAACTTCGGTGACTCATTG
This sequence comes from uncultured Holophagae bacterium, assembly GCA_963710645.1. Taxonomy (GTDB): domain Bacteria; phylum Acidobacteriota; class Thermoanaerobaculia; order Thermoanaerobaculales; family Sulfomarinibacteraceae; genus FEB-10. The sequence goes on from CAVQBD010000001.1 coordinate 315,687, forward strand.
GTGAGAGCCTTCCAGGGAGTCATCGACGATGTTCGGATCTGGGACTATGCCCGAGATGCCGCCGAGATCTCGGCCCAGATGAGATGCTCACTCGCGGGTGACGAGCCCGGGCTGTTGGCCTACTACAGCTTCAATGCAGGCGACTGCGCCGATGACAGCGGCAATGGCCATGACGGCGTCGAAGACGGGTTGGTCTCATACGTGCTGTCCAACGACGAGTGTCTGCCCTTCTTGTCGGACATGGAACGGGGCGATTTGTCGGGCTGGACGGCGGTTATTCCGTGAGCACTCAGCAGTAAGCTGTATGCACTGGGCAGGGGGCAGGGGGCAGTGCCGCTCGTTCTCATCGGTTCCGGGTTGGTCCCTGGCACCTGACCGCGCGTTCGGTACGACTCGCTGTTTTCGAACCGCCCATCTCCCAACCGCGCTCCCCGAGGGAGCCACCCCTGACACTGTTCGGAACTCGAGGATGTCGAGTGCCTCGTCGCGATCAACCCGAATGTGTCAGAAGTGGCACGCCCGCTCATCGCGCCCTTCTGAGCTCCGGGTGGGCGGGGGATCTTGCATCTGGGTGTTTAGGCGGCCTATTCACTACTCACTATTCACTATTCACTATTCACTCAGTCCCGCGCTTCCGATCCACCCACATCGGCCCTGTGCTTCAGTATGCCCCTGGTCAGTTCGACCGCAGAGACTCATTGGGCGACGACGTCCTCGAAGAGCTCCTTGTTGATGGCCTTGTCATAGGCGGCCCGGGCCGTGATTTTGCCGGCCTCATACAGCTCTCGGATGGCGGTATCCATCTCGATCATGCCGCTCTTGACACCGGTCTGAATGGCCGATGTGATCTGATTGGTATTTCCCTCTCGGATCATGTTGCCGATGGCAGGTGTGCAGAACAATATCTCGACCGCCGCGATCCGGCCCCCATCCACTCGCGGGAGCAACTGTTGCGCAATCACCGCCCGCAGCGATTCGCCGAGAATGTTGCGAATGCCCTCCTGTTCGCCGGCGGGGAATACGCTGATGATCCGATCCACGGTCTTGACCGCATTGTTGGTATGCAGCGTGCCAAAGACGATGGTCCCCCGTTCGGCGGCGCTCAACGCCATTGACACGGTCTCGAGGTCGCGCATCTCTCCCACCAGTATGATGTCGGGATCCTCCCGTCCGGCTGCCTTCAAAGCTTCGGAAAACCCGGTCGCATGATTGCCCACCTCGCGCTGGTGGATGAGACATCGCTTGTTGGGATGGACGAATTCGATGGGGTCCTCGATGGTTATCAGGTGCCGGCGACGGGTTTCGTTGATGAGATCGACGATGGCTGCCAATGTCGTGCTCTTGCCCGAACCCGTGGGGCCGGTGACCACCACCAGGCCGGTCTGGAGTTCGGCGACCTTTCGAACCTGGGGCGGTAGCCCGAGTTGGTCGATGGTCATGGTCTTGGTGGGGATGACCCGAAACACCGCCGCTGAACCCCGTCGCTGCCGGAAGAGGTTGACGCGGAACCTGGCCAGTTCGGGCACCTCGTACGCGAAGTCGGCATCGCCGGTCGTCTCGAACTCCTGCCAACGCTCCGGCGGCGAAACCGGCTCTATCATCTGTTTGAAGTCCCCCTCCTGGACAAGCCGGTAGCGGATCTGTTCCATGGCACCGGAAACGCGCAGCATGGGGGGTCTGCCCACCGCAAAGTGGAGATCCGAAGCCCCGCGGTCATTCATCAGCCGAAGAAACCGGTCGATTCGATAGCCCATGTCCCTCATAGAACCGCCCTCGAGTCGAGAAACTCCTGCGAAACGAAGCCCTCGAAGTCATCTCGGTTGGATGCATGCATGTAGGCGCACTCTGGCGTGATCGTTCCACGTTGCATCAACTCGCGAAGCGAGTCATCGAAGGTCCGCATCCCCTGAGCCTTGCCGATCTGCATCGCCGACGGCAGCTGGTAGGTCTTGTCGTCGATGATGAGATTGGACACCGACATGGAACCAACGAGGATTTCAAAACAGGCCACCCTCTTCCCAGATCCATCCGTGGGCAGCAGTCGTTGGGCGATGACAAACTTCAGTGACTCGGCCAGCGCTGCACGCACCTGGGGCTGTTCGTCGTACGGGAAGCTCGAGATGACCCGGTCGATCGCCTTTGGGGCGGTTGTGGAACTCAGGGTTCCGAGCACGAGGTGGCCGGTCTCGGCAGCGGTGAGCGCCAGTGACACCGTCTCGTTGTCGCGCAGGTCACCGATGACAATGACGTCCGGGTTTTCCCGCAAGGCGGCCCGCAAGGCACGGGCGTAGGAGGTCGTGTCCGACCCGATTTCTCGCTGGTTGATCAGGCAGTTCTTGAACGGATGGATGAACTCCACCGGGTCCTCGAGAGTGATGATGTGATGCTGCCGCGTCTCGTTGAGCAAGTTGACCATGGCCGCCAGAGTTGTGGACTTTCCGCTGCCGGAGGGTCCACAAACCAGCACCAGACCCTGGTGGTAGGAGGCGATGTTTGCGAGGTGACCGGGTAAACCCACCTCGCTGATGGTGGGCGGCTGTTCGGGAATGACCCGAAACACCGCGTTATAGCCCTTGTGATCGAGAAAGACGTTGGAACGATAGCGTCCGGCACCGGGCACGTTGTGACAGAAGTCGAGCTGTTTCTCCTCTTCGAGGCGGGCCCACTGGTCGTCGGTCAATATTTCGCGGATCATCTCAACCACCTTGTGCTCGTCGTAGGCCTCCTCGTCGGCCATGACCAGCTCACCGCCTTGCCGCATGGACGGCGGACAGGAGGTCGACAGGTGGAAGTCAGAGCCGCCCTGATTTCGGGTAGCCGCGAGCAGATTGTTGAGCAAGGGTTCATCCGCGCCGGTCTGGGTTTTCTGAATCTCGGCCCGCAGCTGTTCTGCGTCCTGGAGCGAGGAGTTGTTTCTGCGCGCGACCTCCTCCGCAATCTCCAGGGCCCGAGCGCGGACGTTTCGGTGAGAGTCCGACTTGGCGACCCGATGGAGAGCCTCGAGTATCTTTGGATGGTCGAAATTCGGCAGGGCCAGAAGGACCTCGATCCGAACCTCGGGAGCCGGGTCGTTGAGCAGCTTGGACAGGGGTGCCAGAGACCTCGGGTCAGCGATTCGGCCGAGCGCTTCCACTGCCGCCCACCGGGTCTCGGGGTTGCCGAGCGCTGTGACCAGGGCGTCCACCGCCCTCGGGTCCTTGAACTGACCGAGGGTATCGGCTGCACAGACTTGAAGCCACCAGTCCTCGTCCGACAGCAGCTCGATTGTTGCCGGGATGATCCGAGGGTCGTCAAAGGCACCGACAACAGCGAGTGCCAGGGCACGCACTTCTTCGTCGGGGTCGGCCAACAGCTCGATGGTCGGCTCCACCAGGTCCTCACCGAACTCTTTCATGGAGTCCAAAGCACGGTCCCGAGCCCAGCCGGCCAGCGTCTTTGAAAACTGCAGGTACCGTTTGACGAGTTCGTGGCGGTCATCCATCTCGAGCAGGATCTTGATGACCGCGGTCCGGATACTGGCCTCGCCCGATGCCATGAGTGGCAGCAGTCGGTCGATGAACACCACTCCCCGGCTCTGTGCCACCTGGGTCAACGCTGAGATGAGGTGCTGCTGGGTGTCGTAGTCGACGTACGCCAATTGGTCGACGATCTGGTCCACCGCCTCTTCCGGCGCCTTTTCGGCCAGAACCTTGAGGGAGGTGGCACGGATATCGGGATCGGCGTCTTTGGCCGTCCGTTTCCAGCGGAGGAGGGCCTGGGGCGACATCTCGGCCGTGGCGAGCTGTTTGAGATAAGGCAGGCGTTTGGAAACGTCCTCCTCCGTTTCGACCAGCTGCCACAGCAAGGGCGCCAATCCGGAGGTGGCCGGAGCGTTGGCCACCAACCGCAGGGTGGCGTCCCGGACCGCCTCGCGGTCAGAGGCGACCCGTTTCGCGAGGTGGGCCTCGATGCCAGGGATCCGGAGGGAGAACAGCACGGCTGCGCCGGCCCTCAGTGGTGCGTCGGACTTATCTCGAGCCTCCGCGATGAACTGATCCACCGTCGCGGTGTTTCGCAGGGGTTTCAGGAGCTCGCCGCAAGCCTCACGAAGGGCGCGATCCGGCCGAAAGGCCATCCACATCACGTCCCGCGGTTTCAGAGCCTTCGCCTGAAGCAGGACCGCGAGCATCTGGTCCCGCTCCTCGGTGGAAAACCCACCCTTCGCCAGCTGCTTCAGGCATTCACTCGCGTCGGATTTGAAGAACTGTAACGCCATGATTCACCACCGCTCTCGCTCGCAGACCGAAACACCGCCACATATTCGCGGTGTTCGGTTCACAGGTACCGGAAAATTCCGCAAGAAGTACAGGAGAGCCAAATCCACGGGCCGAAATGAGAAATGTGAAATGAGAAATTCGACAGTCAAAAACCCGCCTACCGGGTGAGTTGTAAGCAGTAAACGGCTGGCCCCACCCCTCCTGTGTGGAGGGTGTGGAGTGTGTGGAAAGTGTGGACGGAAACACCCAGCGCCCCAAAACCTCAGGACTTCAGGACCAACGGGTGGGGCGGGGCGCTTCGCCTGCGGCTACGCCGTGACACCTCTCGTATCTGGCTTCTCGCATCGTGGTTCTGGGTTGGATCGTTCTCCTGCCGGCGGGTGCAGCCTCGCAGACCCTGGAGTTCTTCGTCCAGGCGGACTTCGCTGCCGAGGCAGGATCGAGGAATATCATAGGATTTGATATCCCCGCGCAGGCCAACAATGCCCTGCAGGGAGAGGAGTACCTGGGTTGCGGCGTGACGGTGAGTCAGGTCGATGGCGGGGCCATCAAGATCATCGGCAACTCGGTGACCGGAGGCTTCGGTGGACAGTATCCCGCGCGATGCGACATCATGGCTGCAGATTGCCAACTCACTGTGCACGAGCGCGTGGAGTGATCCCGCGCCCGATCCGACGAACTACCGACACTGAAGGATGTGGACGAAGAAATATGAAGATACGAGGGGTTTTCCGCAGAGCAGCCTGTGCGGGGGTGTTCATGGCCGTTGCTTGTCTGTGGTTTCCGGTTCTTCGCGCTCAGGAGGCTGACGAAGAGCAGATCGACCTCGAGCTCATCGCGGCCGAACCCGCCGTGCCGATCCCCGAAGATTTCACCGTCCGGGCGCGCATCGTGACGATTATTCCGGACGAGCCGAGCCTCATTGCATGGCGCCACGGCGGAGAGGGAGTGAGCGGCGACCGGATCAAGGGAGTCTTTGTCCGTGCCGAAACCGGCAAGGGGCCGGCTCTCGGGGAGGCGGACGAAGAGCCGACGCCTGCGTCCGAGACCCTGATACCGGTGGGCGAATGGTCAGAACCGATGCCTGTGAAGGAGTTCGGGGGCCGTGGCGGGCGGCGCCTTGTCCTGACGATCACCGCCGGCACGAAAGGCAAACGCGTGAGCGTCAGTCCGCTCCGGTTCGAGGGCTACTCCACCGGCATCGAGGCCGAGTTCGAGTTTCGTTACAAGGAAACGATCGTCAAGACCGTCGAGGTGCGGTCCGAGGACGGCAATGTCTTCGGGCTCGTCATCCCGCTGCACCTCCTTAGCGGCGCCACACATCCGGGTTCCCCAGAATTCGTTCGCCAACTGACCGGTCTCGAGGACTACGAGTTGGCGCGCCGGCAGCCGCTGGAAGAACTTCCTTGGGCCAGGTGGCCGCGCCCCGAGCAGTTCCTCGTCGTCGACAGCCTCAACGGTTTCCGGCCGTTCAACTACCACGGCACGCGGTACTCCAGCCCCTCGGTCGTCCACGAGATGTGCAAAACCCTGCGGCTGCTCGGTGTCAACGGCATTCGCAGCCCCGCGGATTTCCTTCTCGACGAAATCGAGGAGCAACGGGGTATCGCCGCTGATTTTTCGCGCGGGACCATCGTGCGCGGCATGGGCTATCCGGTGCCGTCGGCGAAGCGTCTCAGCGCGAACCAGCCCGCGCCCGAGGGTGCCGGATGTCCATACGGTGCTGACGTCGAGGAAGCGACCATCAGAGCGGTCGATGACACCCTGCAGCATGCGCTCCACATCAAGGTTGATGAGGTGTGGGTGTTGACCGTTGACGAAATCGGCGCCGTGGTCGATCGCGCTCCGGAGGGGAAGGGCCATTTCGCAGTTTGTCCCCGTTGCCGCAAGGGATTCCAGGAGTGGCTGGACGATCTCGGCCTGACCCCGGAGGACTTCGATCGTGGATCCTGGGACGACATTGTTCCCCTGAACGTTTGGGATCGGGAGGGCGAGCGTCCATGGCTCGCCGACCGCGGCCAGGCGCTGATGGCCTACTACACGCGGCGCTTCAACTGCTATGCGTCCGCAAAGTTGTTCACGCCCCTCCGAGACGCCTTCGCGGCTGCCAACAAACGCAAGCAGGCGGCGCACACCAATCCTGCACTGAGGAACTCCGACGCTGCACACCAGCCCTGGGTCTACTCCTTCGCGTTGCGCGGATGCACCTTCCTGTACGGCGGACACAGCCTCGATTTCTTCAATTTCTACCGATACGCCGACAACGCCTTCGTGTATGAAACCTCAAACCGCGATCCGCGCGTCTGGAGCTGGGACAGCTATCTGTGCGACGTGGGGCGCATCGTGGCCCCCGAGAACGGGCTCAAGCAAGGCATTTATATCAAGCCCCATCGCGGCGCGGTTGTACAGCGTGCCCTAACGGCCGTCAGCCGAGGCGTAACGATGCTCTATTGGTACAACTTCGGGCCCGAGTACGCTAAGGGCGACAGCTACTCGCAGAGGCCGGAGGCGCTGGCCCTCACGAGCAAGGCGGCCGCGCTGATTGGAAAGACAGAAGGCGTGCTCCACGGCGCCCAATGGGCTGTTCCGGCCGAGGTGGGCGTCGTCAGCCCGAGATCCTCGGAGATATGGACCGGACTGGGCGCGCTGCCGACCGGTGCCGAGGCCCACGAGAATGCCAAGTGGTCCTATACGGCGCTGGCCCACGCGCACATTCCCGTCGATCCCCTCGACGAGCAGATGCTCGCCCATTCCGACATTTCCCGATACAAGGTGCTCTACATCCTGGGACCTCAGCTGCGCCGCGACGCGGCTGCCAAAGTGGCCGCGTGGGTGCACGACGGCGGCGTCCTTTATACCAGCGGCTATGGCCTTGCTCGTGACGAGCGCAACGAGCCCCTGGAATCGCTGCTCCCCGTGCTCGGATTGGACGGGCGAGGCGAGCCGGAGATGTGGACCATGGTGGAGAAGTACCATGCGACCACGCTACAGGACTTCGAGACCAAGAAGGCCCGCACGACTGAACCGCCTGACGTGGCTTCCCTCGTGGCGGGCGGCGAGTACGGCGTAGAGGTCCAACCGATCATCGGGCGGGAGGTCCTGATCCCGACCGCCGGCACCGAGGTCCTCGCGCGCTTCGGAGACGGAGGCGCCGCCATGGTCCGCCACAGCTACGGCAAGGGCAAGGTCTACGTGGTCGGGCTCTGGCCGGCGCTCGAGTACAGCGCTGCCGTTCGACGTAACGACTTCGACATGACAACCGATTTTGATGGTGCCCTCCGCCGGTTGATCGTCGGCCCTGCTCTGCAGGCCGGTGTCAGGCCCGTCGTTGATGCGTCCGAGGCGACCATCGAGGGCGTTTTGCTCACGAATCCGAGAACCGGCAAGCGGGCGGTCACGCTGATGAACTGGGGCTACAAAACCGTGGCTCGAGAAACGCGGCAGATCGTTGTTCGCGGGAAGGCGCGGGAGTCGGTGAAGTACATACGTGGAAATGCCGTTGCCGAAAACGTTCAGGTCACGATTCGGGGCGCCGGCCCTGTGGCGAAGGTGACCTCCGCCATGCTCGATAGACAGCTGAAGACTTCGACACGGGGCGACACACTCAACGTCACGGTGCCTTTACTGGCCGAGGGAGACGTCCTGTTGTTGGACTGATCCGTACGCCTTGGGCGGGAGGAGCGCATCGGTTCGTCAGACCGAACCGTTTGGCGTCTCAGCCCAGGGACAGGCCCAGATAACGGAAGGCGTCGGCGCAACTGGAACAACGCCGCGCGTGGCGGCGCCACTTGCGGACGTAGCGCGACTTCGGCGGAGACAGCGCGAGCACAGCTGGATCGACATGACCACCGCCGGCCGCACGCTGCGGCAGGCGACGGTGGCTGATGACGAAACGCTGGTCGATCATCTTGGCCACGAGCTTGTCGAGGCCCAGACGTTCGCGGTCTGAGATTGCCTCCATCCCCATACGGTGCGCCTCCGGTCTCCTTGCCTAGTGTACGACGTTCGACCCTGTCGGATACAGTACGGGTCACACCGGACCGCGATATGGGCTCATGAGCGACAACGATTTTCGCTCGGCGAAAGACTCCTGGCTGGGTGTCACCGCGGTGGCGAAGCAACCGCCACAACGACCAGACGTTCCGCGCCGGGACCGTAGGGGTTGCCATCGAGGTCGCCGTAGACTCGCAGTTCGTTAAAGCCAACAGAAGCCAACAAATCCTTCAGTTCTCGGGCGGAGTAGATGGTGTGGTGGAACTCGAGGGAGGTGGCCTCGCCATCCCGTATTACCGTCCAGGTATTTCGAATCCGACTCCAGTCGTCGTAGACCTCCCGTTGTTGCACGATAAGGCCCGCTCCCTCGATCTCGTCGGCCGAGGAGGGTTGGAAGACCCTTGCCACCTGTTCCTTTCCAGCAATCTGCATGACGAGGCATCCGCCGGGCCGGAGGCTGACCTTGATGTTCTGCAACACTCGCAGGTCGTCAGCGGGATCATCGAAATAGCCGAAAGAGGTGAACAGATTGATGACCAGGTCAAAGCCGTCGGGCCGTGAAAAGTCGCGCATGTCCGATAAGACCCACTCCACCTCGACCGAATTCGCGGCGGCTCGCTCCTCGGCTTTGGCAAGCAAGAACGGCGAGCGATCGACGCCGGTCACCGCAAAACCTCGTCTGGCCAGGTCCACCGCGTGCCGACCCGGTCCGCAGCACAGGTCGAGCACCTCGCGGCCCTCGAAATCGATGAGCTCGAGGATACGGTCCAACTCATCAGCTGCGGCTTCGATCCTTTCAGTGGGAAACAGAAAAGGGTAGAGGGTCTCCCAGAAGGACTCGTCGGCGAACCACTCGGGCATGGCGACCTCCTCGGCGATACATCGAGCGTCCACTTTAACGAAACCAGCCGGGCTGGGCGCCCTGTTGGCGAGCATGACGGATGAGCGCGCCGAGCCGCGCCCTCTCGGTGGCGAGCCGGCGGGTCAGAACCGTGCGCTGACCGCGGGCTTCCATGAGCCTGGCCTGCTGTCGAACCGCGGCGTCGCGGCCGCGGGTCGCGGTGGATCTGATGGCCTCGATTTTCGCGTCCAGGAGCACGATGTCTCCCTGGATCTTCGCCACCTGGTCCCTCTGACGCAGGACCTTTGCCCGCCATTCTTCCCGGAGCCTCTCAAGGTTCGTGGTGTCGGGTTGATTGCCCGGAGGGGCGGCGCCGGGTGACAGCCGATCGCGAGGTGCGCCGACCGTGAGCGGGCCGCGTGCGGCGAGTTCCCGGACGGTCTCGGTCGTGATGGTCATGGACTCGCCTTGAGCCCCGATGCAGGACCGATCGAGAGCTATCCGCTCTGCGTAGTCGCTGAGCCGTGTGGTGTCGCCGATCCTTTGGGGCACCGGGGTCGGGGTGGTGGGCGGCCGGTCGGGAGAATGCGCCGCCGGCGGGTTGAGAGGGATTAAGAGAGCCAGAATAGGGATCCAGATAGGGCGTCCCGTTGTGATCATGGTGATCCTCCGCGTGCTGCAATGCAACGGCGGGACGGGACCCACCAAGTCTATCACCTCGGCCAGGCCCGCTCGGATCAGGATTCCTCGAGAAACTCCCGGTAGGTGTTGGCCAGGTCGTTTGCCACGGCGTCGATGATCTGTTCACCGGCTTCGGCTGACGCCAGTTGGGGGTGGGAGCCCATCCGGCCGTCAGGGTAACGTCGTCTGAAGTCGGCTGGGCCGAAGAGCCTGGTGGTGTGCGCCACGTCGGTTGCGATGTCGGCCTGTTTGATGTGGTCGGGCCAGACCACGGAGGCCACCGAGATTTCGCTGGCCGTGGCGTGGTCGCCGTCTCGATCGCCGAACAGCTCAGCACTCAGGCGAATGGCGGACGGCATGTCCCACCACTGAATCCCGAGGCAGCGCAGTTCGTCGCCACCGGTGATGAACCGCGGCGCATCGGTGTAGACCTCGAAAAAGGCCGCATCCAGGGACGCCGTATTGCCGCCGTGGCCATTGATGACGAAGACCCTGCGGAAACCGTGTCGCGCCAGTGACAGGACCACGTCGTGAACAACCGACACGAGAGTCGAGGGCCTGAGGGTGATGGATCCTGGAAAGGCCATGTGGTGTTCGGACATGCCCACCGATAGGGTCGGACCCACAACTGCACCGGTCAGCTCACCGGTTCTCCACGCCAGCGTCTCAGCGCAGATGGCGTCGGTGCCGATGACACCGGTCGGGCCGTGCTGTTCGGTGGCGCCGATGGGTACGATCACCCCGACGGAATCCTCCAAATAACGTTCAACCTCGGGCCAGGACATGAGCTGTAGTCGCATGGTTGTCTCCTCCGGCAATCGGTCTTGGATCGCTTCTGTCGAACGGCTCGATCGTAGCGTGGTCTTGCTCGTTGTGGGGCAAAGGGACACGGGTCATGTGGCCCTGCAACCCGGGCGGACCAGGAGTGTGCCCAGCGGCTGTTAAAAATTTGAAAAGAAAATCAATGGAATGAATAGTTTACGAAAATTTCGATGATTGGCACGGGGCGTGCAATAGAACGATTTGGGCGTCGAATCCGGATGCGAGGGTTTCGGTTCTGTCCAATGTTTCAAGGCACTGTATCGACAATCCTCGCAGAATTTGCACAAAACAAGAAATGGAGGGCGTAACGATGTCTTGGTCAATCAGTATGGTCCGAAAATCGAAATCTCTGTGGGTGGGGATGGCTCTGGTGTTGCTGCTGGCGCCGGTCACGGCTTTGGCGTACGACATCACCATCGAGGTGGCGCCGAGGACGTTGAACATCGACAGCGACGGTACGGTGGTCACGGTCCACACCGACATCGCCTACTGGTACGTGGAGGTTTCGACGGTCTTTCTCAACGGTGTACCCATCAATTCCTGGAAGGCGGACAACCGCGGCAACTTCGTGGCCAAGTTCCTGATGGAGGAAGTCAAGGAGCTCCCTGAACTGGTCATCGGCGGCTACAACACTCTCATGTTGGTGGGCGTGGACGGTGATGGTGAGGCATTTTCTGGCTCCCAGGAAATCATAGTGATCGAGGTTTCTGGATCGGATGGCAATCCTGGTTCATCAAAACGCTAGCGGCTCGATACCCTGTCCGCCGGGCCCGGCCCCTCCATTGGGGTTCGGGCCGCGGCGGACAATTTCTGTCTCGTTGGGCGGCGGAGCGGCGGTGTTCCACGGCGGCGCCACGATCCGTCGGGCTGTGACTGCGGTCAGAACGGCCAGAAGAAGGGGATGAGCAGGGTCGCCAGGAGCCAGAACAGCAGGTTCAACGGCGCACCGAATCGGGCGTAGTCCAGGAATCGGTACTCGCCGGCTGCGTAGACCATCAAGTTGGTCTGGTATCCCATCGGGGTCATGAACGCGGCCGATCCGGCAAACGCCACCGCGAACACAAAAGGCTTCCAATCGGTTCCAAGGGAAGGGCCGATGCTCAGCGCGATGGGGGTGACGATGATCACCGCGGCGCTGTTGGAAACAAGCTGAGTCAGAACCGTCGTGGCCAGGTAGACAAGCGACAGGGCGATATAGGGTGCGATATCGGCTGAAGCCCACGAGCTCGCGGCAAGCAACCCCTGGGCAAGGAAGCCGGCGGCACCGGTGGAGATGACGGCGTGTCCCACGGGGACGAATGCGGCGATGAGGAAGATGACCGACCAGTCGACCGCGCGATAGGCCTCAGCTGGGGTCAGCACCCCGAAGAGCAGCAGAATCACAGCGCTGATGAGAGTACCGGCGGCGATGTCGACCACGCCGATGGCGGCCAGCGCCACCGAAAGGGGAAGCAGCACCAGTACCAACCACCAGTAGGGGTCGCGTCTGAAGTGGACGTCATGTTCGCTGAGGACCACCAGGTCGCCGGTCTCCTCGAGGTCCGAGATGCGCTCGCGCGGCACCAGGATGAGCAGGGCATCGGCGAACCTCAGAACCACTTCGGAGACGCGCTTGCGGAGGGTTCCGCCGACCCTGCTCACCGCCAGAACGAATCCGCCGAGGTGGTAGTGGAAATCAAGATCTTTCAGAGTTCGGCCGATCATGTTGCTGCCCGGCCGGACCCAGGCTTCCACCAGGGCCTGGCCCCCGGCCGCTAGTTCGGCGTCGTTGAGCTTGACGTCGGGAAGCAGGGCCAGATTCTGCTCCCGCCGCAGTCTGAGAATGTCGTCGAGCGATCCCTGGATGATCAGGCGGTCTCCGGAACGCAGCGACATGGCGTCCACATCGTCAACGTGGGTCTCGGCGGATCCTCTGATGACCTCCAGGACGGTCACGCCGTACTGTTCGTTGATGTGGGCATTTGCCAGGCTGGTGCCGACGAGCTTTGATCCCTCTTCAAGGATGACCTCGGTGAGGTAGTCGGCGACATGGTATTTCTCGGTCAGGGCGCCGGTGGCGGCCCGGTCCGGCAGCAGATATTTCGCCGCCGGAATGATGTAGAGCAGACCCACCACCAGGAAGATCAAGCCCATGGCGGTGAAATCAAAGACCCCGAGGCCGGGCAGTCCCGCCTCCTCCACCACCGCGCTGACCAGGAGGTTGGTGGAGGTTCCGATCAGGGTGAGAGTGCCGCCGAAGATGGATGCAAAAGACAACGGCATGAGTGCCTTGCTCGGGCTGAGTTCGATCCGACGGCAGAGCTTCATGACCAGGGGGATGGACATCGCCACCACCGCCGTGTTGTTGAGGAAGCCGGAACCCACCGCGACGAGAACCAGCAGCACGATGACCATGGCGCCCGGCCGATTCACCGCTCGCTGCCCGATCCGGTCCGCCACGGTCTCCAATAAACCCGTCTTGATCAGCGCGCGGCTGAGAACGAAGAGGCTGCCAATAGTGATGACGGCCTTGCTGCTGAAGCCGGAAATTGCTGTGTCGATATCTACGATTCCGGTGGCCAGCAGCACTCCAAGGAGGCCGAGGGCCGTGACCTCGATGGGGAAGATCTCCTTGACAAAGGCCACGAGGGCGAGGCCCATGAGCACCAGCATGAAGAGGATTTCTAACGACATGGATGACCCTGTGCCACTGCGAGCCATTGTAATAGAGAGTTTTCGATTCGGGGCCTGTGCAACTCAGTCCGAGGTTTTGGCCGGGTGAGCCGGCGCTTGGGGCCAGTTGACCCCCAACCAGTCCATCCATGGGGGGCCTCCACTTGAAGTCCGGAAAGGGGCCTGGCCCTGGTCACGACTCACGGCGGTCGGCGGATCATCGTGCCTGCAGCCAAGTGGGCAGCAGCGAATATGGGTCGAAACCGTCGCCGCCGTCGTAATCGACGCCGTTTTCCGAAAGCAGCCTCTGAAGGCTGCCGTCTTTGAAGGCGTCGAAGGTCTCGGTGCAACCGCCGATGTGCCTTCCGCCGACAAAGATCTGGGGGATCGTCTTGGTGCCGAACCGCGACTCGAGCGCCGCTCGAACCTGACCGCCCCAGTTTCCCTCCTGATTTTCGGCCGAGTCGAGGTCGATGGACCGGAAGGGGATCCCCACCTTTGCGAACATCTTGCGCATGGACCAGCAAAATTCGCACCACTCGAACGCGAACAGCACCACGGGCTGTTCCGCGTCTGTGATTGCATCGGTGACGAAGGCCTCCGCCTCAGGGGTGACGGGACGGGGCTCAGCGGGTTCTTCTTCGGGTGCCGACGGAGGGTGAGCGTCGAATCGGAAATTTGGCGTCGATCTGGAGATTTCGATCTCGTCGTCGGTCATGTCCTCCGGAATGTCGTAGAACAACGGCGTGGTCATGTAGCGCTCGCCGGTGTCGGGCAGCATGCACAGAATGGTGCTGCCCCTGGGAGCGGATTCGGCCACTGCGAGCGCACCGGCGAAGGTGGCGCCTCCGGAGATCCCGGTGAAGATCCCCTCCTTGGAGGCGAGCTCCCGTGACAGTTTCAGAGCCTGGCCGCCGTCGATGGCCACGAAGTCATCCGCCAGATCGTCGGCCATCACGTCCTCGGCGAGCTTGGGGATGAAGTCCGGTGTCCAACCCTGCATGACATGGGTTCGGAAGGCGGGATGGCTCTCGCTGGGGGAACCGTCAGCGTCGCGAACCTGGGAAATGCGGCTCGCCAGCAGCCGTGAGTTGTCGGGTTCGCAGACCACGATCCTGGTGTCCGGGCTGCGTTCCCTGAGGACCCTGGCGACACCCTTCAACGTGCCTCCCGTGCCGAATCCGGTCACCCAGTAATCCAGCTCTGTGTCCTCGAAATCCCTGAGGATTTCCACTGCGGTGGTCCGGGAGTGGACATCGGCATTGGCCTCGTTTTCGAACTGTCGGCACGGAAACCAACCGTGGACCTTGGCGAGTTCCTCGGCCTTGCGGAGCATGCCGGTTCCCTTTTCCGATGCTGGGGTGAGAACGACCTTGGCGCCCAGGAAGCGCAGGATCTTCCGTCGTTCGACGCTGAAGTTCTCGGCCATCACCACCACCAGGGGATAGCCCTTCTGGGCGCACACCATCGCCAGACCAATACCGGTGTTACCGCTGGTGGCCTCGACCACGGTCTGGCCTGGGGCCAGCAGACCCCTCTCCTCGGCGTCCTCGATCACACCGACGGCCAGGCGGTCCTTGACAGAGCCCATGGGGTTGAAAGCCTCGAGCTTGACAAAGAGGTTGATGCCCTCGGGCGCGACTGCGTTGATGCGGACCACCGGCGTGTTGCCGACAGTTTCGAGAATGTTGCCAAAAGTCGTTCCCAAGTGATGCTCCATTCCTGTTGTGCTGGCCGGGAATTTTGTCTGAGACAGAATATCATCTTTCGCCCACGAGGGTCGAAGATTGAGGTTCAACCCATCACTTCGCGATGCAGCGCACGAACCCGCCACCCGGACGCGACGAGGGGAAAATAAAGGCCGCGCCAGAGGGCGCGGCCTGGGAGCAGAAGGAGTGTCGGCGGAAGAGAGGGAGGAGCGTGCGCCGCCGACATCCCGGGGCCGTTGTCAGTCTGTTGTAGGGCCGCCTTGGGCGCCGACGCGCCGGCCGCGTGGCCCGCCGCACTCGGCCAGAACGTCGCCGAACTCGTCGTACACCACCCCGCGCTCGGGGTCGGATGCGAGGATCTCAGCCATGACGTCGGGATCCAGGTACTGGGCTTCGTAGACACCGCCGTTCAGGCCGAGGACCTTGACGAACGCCCTGAGGTGATTGCGCGATCCTGCGGCCAGGTTCTGGGCGATCAGCGCGATATCGAGGTTGTCGGTGGCCCCGATCATGACGTAGAGATCCGCCAGGTCCATGTCTTCGATTGTGGCGCCCACGACGAGAGCGTCCAACAGCGACTGCTGACCCTGGGCCACGAGGCTGGTGAAGAGCGTACCGATCTCCGGATTGGTGAACACACCGATGGGGTTGCCCTCAGCGGGATCTTCGAGCCCGTACCGGATGATCAGATGATCCACCAGACCCATGTGGTGGTCCTCCGAGCGCGCGATATTTGTGAAGATCGCGGTGCCGTATTCCAGCGAGAGAGTCAGATAGACATCCCGCGCCAACTTCTCCTCTTCCTTGAGAAAGACGATGGCCGCGGTCTCGGCCTGGTCGAGATCTTCCGGAACAAGCAAATCGAAACGTTCCATCAGAGCGCCCTGGCAGCCGCTGATGCCCGACCCGTTGCCCGGACCGCCACCCTGACCGTTGCCGCCGCCGTTGTCGCCTCCATGACCGCCACCGCTGCCGCCCCCGTTGCCACCACCGTCGCCACCACCGTTGCCGTCGCACGTCCCGCCGCCGCTGCCGCCGCCGTTGCCGCCGCCCTGGGCCACCGCAGCTGGGACAATTCCGAGAGTCAAGATCATTGCAATCGTCAGAATCCTTCGAATCGACATGGCGTGTCCTCCTTGTGTCGCGGCCGGGCCCGCGTCTTTCGCTGATGGGTGATTGCAAGGACAATGCCATGCCCCTATGGAGTCCACTCTGCCGGAGATCTCACACTGTGAAGTCACGTAAATTACTTAATATGAATGTTTTAACTTCGAATCGGTCATTGGATGCTGGCCGCATTTGGGGACCAGTGGTGAATCCCTTGGACACGGTTGCCGTGTCGTGGTGCCACGGAGCCAGCCGCGGATCGCCGATCAGGCTGTTGTCTGTCGACCATTTGTGGCGATGGGTCCTGGTCAGTCTTCGACCGAAGGGCCTGACTGAGCCAGTAGGCTGGCGATGGGACGGAGATCCATCCACCACTGATGTTTGGGTCGTTGGAATGCGGTGTCGACCTGCCGGCGGAGCGTCTCCAACTCGGTGAATTCCACCCGGCCGTCGCACAGACCCACCGCACTCGCGCCATCGGTTCCCGCTTCTGCCTCGTCAATGAGGCGTTCGACGCAACGCTTGGCGAGCCTGGTGGCCAGGATGCGGTCGAAGGGACTTGGATTTCCTCCCTGCTGCAGATGGCCGAGGATCGCCTGGCGAACGTCGAAGAGACCGCCGCCCTCCTCTTCGAAAAGCGACACCATGAATTGTGTGTTGTAGCAGGGATTTGCCTGTTCGTTGCGGATCATCAACCCGAGGCGCTTGCCGTCTCTGAAACCCCGTGCGAGGTCGTCCACATCCTTCTGCAAATCAGCTATGGAGACGCCCTCCTCGTTGAGGTAGACCCTCTCGGCTCCGCTGGCGATGCCAGCCATCAAGGCCAGGTAGCCGCAGTAGCGACCCATGACCTCCACCACGAAACAGCGACGTGAGGCTACAGCCGATTGTTTGATCTTGTCCACGGCTTCGACGATGGCGTTCAGCGCCGTATCGGCGCCCACCGAGAGTTCGGAGCCGGGGAGGTTGTTGTTGATGGTGGCCGGCAGGCACACGATGGGAATGTTGAAGGCCGGGAATGCGTCCCTTTTGAGGACCAGCCGCAGGCAGGCGTCATATCCCGACCACCCACCGATCATCAGGAGGCCATCGATCTCCAGGTCTTCCACATTTCGGGCAATGGCGTAGAAGTCCTTGCCGCGCGGGATGATCCGATTGATCCCCAGCTCGCACCCGCCTGCAGTGGTCCAGCCACGGACACTCATCCAGCCCAGTTCCTGGACGTCGCCCTCCACCAAACCCGAAAAGCCACGACGGATCCCGAGCATCTGGTGGCCCTCGTCGAGAGCCAACCGCACTGCCGCGCGGGTTGCGTTGTTCATGCCCGGAGCCGGCCCGCCGGAGGAGAGTACGGCCAGCTTCAGTCGGCGACGTCCGTTGGGCGACGGGTTCGGCAGTGAACGCAACAGGGTCTGCACGGTGTCGATGTTGTCGGAGAAACTCCCACCCAGGAGTTGGAGGGCCTCGTTGGGCTGGTTGTTCCTGATGGCTGCACTGACTTTCTGCGTGGCCTCGACACACTCGGCGAGGGGCTGCTGGGTGATGCGGTTGTGTCGAACGCCCACGAGCATGGGCGGTGTTTCCGGGCGGGCGCCGAGGACGTTCTGGACCGCGGCGTGTCCCACCAGAGTCCCCATCAGCCGATCGTAGGCGGATGGTGCGCCACCCCGTTGAACATGGCCGAGGATTGTGACCCTGACCTCCTCCTCCATTTGTGTCTCGAGGATCTGTTTGACGTCGCCGGCGGTGATGGGGTGGCCGTCGCTGTCGATGGCGCCCTCGGCAACGATGACGATGCTGTCACGGCGACCGGCCGCACGTCCCGCTTGGAGTCGGCGCGGCAGAATGGTCTCCCAGGAGTTTCCGGTGGGCGGGGCCTCCGGGATGAGCAGGGCATCAGCGCCGGTTGCGAGGGCGCTCATGAGCGCCAGGTAACCGCAGTGGCGTCCCATGACCTCAACAACGAAGGTGCGTTGGTGGCTGGCGGCGGTGGCGCTGATGCCGTCCACAGCCTCGGCGATCCGGTGCAGTGCGGTGTCTGCGCCGATGGTCATGTCGGTTCCGGCCATGTCGTTGTCGATGGAGGCTCCGATGCCCGCCAGCGCGAGGGTCGGGAAGCGCTCAGCGGTCTCGGCATCGATGCGACCCTCGGCCAAGAGCTCGGACACCAACCCGGACCACTCCCGATGGAGCAGGTCGGCGGCGGTGAGGCTGCCGTCCCCGCCCATCACGATGAGGCGGTCGATGCGCTGCTCAAGAAGGTTGTTGACGGCCTGCAGGCGTCCGGAGCGGGATCGAAACTCGTCCGACCGGGCGGTGCCGATCACCGTGCCACCCATGTGCATGATGCCGCCCACGTCGTCCCATGTCATGGATTTGAAGGCGTCTCCACCTGCCACCAGCCCTCGGAATCCCTCGCGGATAGCCACCGCGTCCACTCCAGCCTCGAGCGCAGTCCGAACAGCGGCGCGCAACGCCGCATTCATGCCAGGGGCGTCGCCGCCGCTGGTGAGAATTCCGAGTCGTCGTTTTTGTTGTTCTGCCGAATTCATGTCGTGCCTCTCGGGTCGCCGATCAAGAGCGGGTATTCTAACCCGAGACCGTCAGGATGCCACGTGGGTGACGCGGGGCGAGGTCTTGCTGGTGCTGGAGGGGGAGATGGACATCGCAAACAGAAGGTTCCCAGGGGTGCCCATGAGTCTGTTGCTGGGGCGGATAACAGCGGTGGTCCTGGCGACCTGCGGGTCCGCTTCGGGGATGGCCTCGGTTGCTGAACTCGAGGTCGGCATGCAGGCAGAGCCGACGCTTCTCATGTTCGTCCTGAGGGCCGCGGTTGCTGTTTGGGCTGTGGCGCTCTTACTCATGGGCGCCAAGATGCCGCGGTTGGTGGTGGGAACCCTCCTGATTATCATCGGGATCGGGGTTGGCGCCTTCATCGTGGCCACAGCCTCCATCCCCGCGGCGCTGGCCCTGGCGTGGCTGGTGGCGGCGGCGGGGTCAGGTTTATATATCGTGGCGCCTCGACTGGTCATGGCCTTGGCCCTGTTCTGGCCCCTTCCGGCGTTGTACGGGGCCAACCTCTTCTTCAGCGGATCATTCGAGCGCAGCATGCCGTTGGCCGTTGGTCTGACGCTGACCGGCGTGGTGATTGGGGCGGTCTTCCCAAAGCGCAGTCTGGTGCTGTTGGCGGTGGCCCTGGGAACCGTCCTCCTGCTTTCAACAGGCCTATTCGGCGCAAGTCTCGCTGGTATCGTCGTGATTGCGGCGGCCGCCGCCGCGTGGCAGATCGTCGTCTTGAAGGCGTGGCGATTCAACGGCACCCGGCGAGGATCGGCCGGTGTCCGTCAGCCCTCGCGTCGCGACCTCTGGCATGGGTCCATGCGGTGGGCTGCCTTGGTGCTGGTGGCCGGCCTCCTGCTGGTTTCCTTGACCGCACCGAGCTACGACGCCGGTTCGGTGGCGAGCCGGGCGCGTATGGACGTTTTGACCGACTCGGGAGCGCTGTCCCGACCGGGGATCGTGTTCGGCAAGCTGAATAACTACTACCTTTCGAATCGAGGTTTTCCGGTGGCCCTGGTGGGGGAGAAGGCCGGCCCCGCCATGCGGATCGCCGTGCTGTTCGTGGGCCGCAGCCTGTCGGGCGTGGTGCGCGGCATGAGAGCGGTCAAGTCTGACACCGAGCTCGAGGCCATGCGCCATGCGGCCGACATCACGTCGGCGGCCTTCGAGGACATCCATCCGTTGATCCGACCGGGTGTTTCCGAAGCTGACATCGATCGGGCCATCCGGGACTCATTTGCGCGCCATGGCGCGACCGGGATCGCCTTCCCTGGGATTGTCGGTTCGGGGCCAAACGCGGTGCTGCCGCACTACCAGAAGAACGACGCTGTAATGTCCGATGGCCTTGTTGTGATCGACATCGGATGCGCGGTGAACGGTTATGCCAGCGACATGACCCGGACGTTCTCGGTGAGCGGGAGCTACGGCGAGGCAGAGAGAATGCTGATCGAGACGGTGATCTCAGCCGGTGATGCCGCTCGGTCCGTTCTGGCTTCCGGCGCCACCATGGGCCAGGTGGACGATGCCTCACGCAGAGTGATCGACGGCGCCGGATTCAGGGACTTCTACACCCACTCGGTTGGGCACCACGTGGGTCTGGACGTGCACGATCCCGGGCGCAGTCCCCTCGAGCCCGGCATGGTGGTGACCATCGAGCCGGGGATCTACATTCCCGAAGGAGCCGATGTCGACCCCATGTACTGGAATCTGGGGGTTCGCATTGAGGACAGCTACATCGTGACAGAGACCGGCTGGGAGGAGATCACCAGCTACCCCAGGCGGCCCTATTGAAGAGGAGGGGCTAGGGGCTAGTAGGGGCTAGGGGCTAGGGGCTAGGGGTTAGGGACGAGGGAACGCTACCGTCGGCGCGCCACGAAGATAGTGTGGGTTGGTCCCTTCGACGTGGACCGAGCACTGACCCGCTCGACCCGAACATCGAAGCCGTGCTCCTTCAGAAGGCGCCGAAATTCTGGCGCAGGGTCTGCAGACCAAACGCCGAGGACTCCACGGTGTCGGAGACTCTGGTGGATGGCGGTCAACCCCGTTGGTCCATACAGGGTCTCGTTCCGATCCACCGTGAATGCCGACGGGCCGTTGTCCACGTCGAGCAATATGGCGTCGAAGGAACCTCTGGCATCGGCGATGACGTCGGCGACATCGCCCTGAATGAGGTGGACCCGAGGGTCGGCGAGAGGCGAGCCGGCCAAATGACCCAGCGTCTGGAGATTCCACTGAGCCACGGCAGAAAGGATCTCGGCAACGACCACCTCGGACACTCGCGGTCGGAAGTCCAGAGCGGCCCGCAGGGTGAAACCCATGCCCAACCCGCCCACCAGAATGCGCGTCCTGGCGCTGGGATCCATGTCCGCCAAGACGAGCCTGGCCAGGGCCTCTTCCGACCCGTGGGTTCGGCTCGACATCAGTTCGAGACCATCGACGCGGATGCTGAAGATGCCGTCGCGCTCGTACAGCACGACCTGGCCGCCGTCGGGCGTGGTTGCCCGGTCAAGGATGACCTGCGGTTTCACGATCTCAGCGTGCTGAAAACAGCAGGTGCGTCGGGATGATTGACGGCGTTTCTTCACACAGAGCGATGTAGTCGTACCAGTCGCTCGAGCCGAGCACGAACTCGGCATCGCCGGTCACCTGGTCCACCCGCGACAAATAGGTCATGAAGATCCCTTGAAGGTCGTTCAGGTCGGGCTCCTCGCCAAAGCAGGGGTCCCAAGTGATGGAGTCGGGATCCACCTGGACCTCCACCCGACCCGGCGTGCTGAGCGTGCCCACGCCAAGCTGCGAAAGACCCCATTGAGAGAGCGAGAACGACTTCACCCGCCGGGTGACCGACGCGAGTGCGGTGCCGTCGGCCCCAAATGTCGTGATGATCACGTCCATCGGAAAGATGGACAGGTTGACGACGCCAACGTTGGAGCGCACAAAATCATCGGACCTGGCGCCGGGGAGATTCGAGGCTCCGGGGGCCAGCATGAGTCCCAGAACTCCCGACGGCACTACCTGACCGTAGGTGGCGGTGGGGTCGGCGTTGTTGAAGACCCGACCGGCGACCGTCAGCATGAACGGATCGTCGTCGGAGCCCTCCGCCTCACCAAAGACCACCAGGAAGCCCTTGGTGTTGCCCTGGGCAGGGAACCAATCGCCCAGAACGTCGTCCACTGTCAATGTCTCACCGGCGCCGAGGATGAACTCGTGGCTCGGACCCAGCAGGGGGATGTTGTTTTGGTCCTCTCTAAAGAAGAGCGCCGTGACGTTGGCGGTCTCGGACCCGATATTCGAGACCGACAGCGAACTCATCCAGTCGGTGCCAGCCGCACCGGAGACTTTGGCCATGACCGGGAGAATTTGGATCGGCAAGGCGATCTGGGCCGCGCACGGCGACGCGAGGGCGACCGTGATGACGACGATGATTGCGGTTTTTCGGTTCATGGGTCTGTGCCTCCTTGTGGCGTGCAACCCGAGGTTGGGTTCTTTCGAACACAATGTGGCGACCGCCTCCGACGCGAAAACTCGGTGCTGGAGGATGCGGGTCCCGGAGTCCGGATCAGAGCCCTTTCTGGTCGGGGATTTGGCCTGATCATACCACCGCGGAAAATATCAATCGATGCCGTGCAACAGGAAGACCACGAGGTCCTGCACCTGTTCGTGGTCCGCGTGTCTCACCCCCGGCATGTCGACGTCGTATGTGGATCTGAGGTCCCTCAGCCGCGGATTGTCTTCGAGCTGTGAGGCGGGATTTTTGAGGAATTCCGCCAGTGCATCGGTCTCCCAGTGATCGGCGACCGCCGCCAGCGACGGACCTATGAGAGTGCCCTCTCCGGTTTCGCCGTGGCAGGCCGAACATTCTTCCGCCTGCCACACCACACGACCTCGAGCCAAGCTCTCCAGATCGACGGGCGGCCCGATCCACCCGGGCCCGCAACCGGCCAATATCACCGCGAGGATGAGACACATAATGCGGGAGAGCTTTCTCATTGCGATGAGCCTATCACGACGAGACCCGACACAAATGTCAAGCAGTCCAGGCCCGTCCGATTTCGCCACTTTCTGATATCCTCCGCTGCCATGGATGTAAAGACACGCAACCGCTTGATCATCGGAGCGATCGTGCTGGTGGCCGGTGCGATTATCGGTTACCAGATGTACTACAGCCAAACGCCGCCGCGGCATGCCGACCACGACCACGCGATTTCGAAGCTGAATGCCGGTGGTTTCTTGTGGGTGGAAGGGGCAGACGGGAAGAGGCGCAATCTGGTGGGGCGGCCCGACAAGGTTCTGGTACTCCACTGGTTCGATCCCACCGCCCCAAACTCGTCGGAACAGAAGACCGCCGCACGGTTCGCGGCCACTGCCGCAGCCGACCCGGGCGTGGAGGTCCTCTTCATCGCCCTCGCGCCGTCGTGGGAGGGGCTGGAGGACTGGGCGGTCGGCACTGGTGTGCCCACCGACTCCCTTTATCTGGACCGAAAGGGCAAGACCGCGAATCTCTGTGGTGTCAGGCGGCTGCCCGAGACCCTGATCTATGATCCCGCCGGCTTTCTTGCCCACCAGGCCCGTGGACCCATCAGCTGGACCAATGCCGGGGTCGGTGCCCAGATCCATCGCGCCAAATCAGGCGTGAACGAGATCCACTAACGGTCGGCCGAGCGAGACGAGTCGGCCGACCACGGGGAGCATCGTCCGGTATCCGGCGACGGGCCAACAGGAATGTTGGCGAAAGTTGGGGTGTATTCCTTCAGGGGGTGAATCATGGCAACCGTTTGCATCACAGGGGCGAATCGTGGCATAGGACTCGAGTTGGTTCGGCAGTATGCCCAACGCGGTGAGGACGTGATCGCGGTCTGCCGCGAGGCGTCTCCCGATCTCGAGATATCGGGCGTCGAGATCGTGGACGGCATTGACGTCACCGACTCCAAGTCGACGGTGGAGCTTGCGAAGAAGCTGTCCGGCCGTCGGATCGATGTGCTGATCAACAACGCCGGGATCCTGTCGAACGAGTCGCTTGACGATCTGGATTTTGATCGTATGCGGCGTCAGTTCGAGGTCAACAGCCTTGGGCCGTTGAGGGTCACCGCCGCCCTGCGGAACAACCTCGGACGGGGCTCCAAGGTCGCCATCATTACCAGCCGGATGGGTTCTATAGAGGACAACACGTCGGGCGGCCGCTACGGCTACCGAATGTCCAAGGCCGCGGTGAACATGGCCGGACGATCGCTGGCTCGTGATCTCGATGAAGACGGTGTGGCCGTGGCGGTGCTCCATCCCGGTTTCGTCCGAACCGACATGACCGACCACCAGGGATTGGTGGATGCACCGGTGTCGGCCGCCGGCTTGATCGCCCGCATCGATGCCTTGTCCGTCGAGACCTCGGGCCGGTTCTGGCACGCGAACGGTGAGGAGCTGCCGTGGTGACGGTGACGCAGTGAGCAGTGGGCAGGAGGCAGAATTCTCAGTTTTGAATTCTGAATTTTGAATTCCAGCCCACCCTTCACGCAAGAGGTGGTAGGGGCCCAATTCACAATATTGAATTTTGAAATCTGAACTGCCCCCCGCCTCCTGTTCCGCGGGGTGGGGGAGGGAATTTAGAATTAAGATCTCAGAGCTGAAAATTCAAAATTCGTTAGTGGTCGAGGCGCTTTCCACCGTCATCGCTTGTGAGAAGGACCAATCAGCATCTGAGTTGAAGACCTGAAACTCGATCAAGCGGCTCTCGGGGTCCCGAGCAAAGAAGTTGTAGATCGGGTACCGAGGGTTGTCCCTGGGTGGGTCGAGGGCGGAGTCCTGAAATCGCTCGTACATCCGGTCGACCGCGGCGCGGTCGGGATAGACGAAGGTGATGACCCCGCAGGTTTCGGCGGCCTCCCGCTGGCAGAAACCGAAGAGAAACTGACCGTGCCGGAAGATCCGGCAGTCGGTCTGGTCCATCCAGAGCTCGGCACCAACCCGCTCGGTGTAGAAGGTCGTGAGCTCGTCCAACATCTGGGTCTTGAAGAACACCACGCCGGTCATGGGGGCCTCCTCGCACCGGTTGCAACCGGTGCAGGTTGTCAGCATCAGCGCTGCCGGGCCAGCAGCGACGGAGAGTCGTTTCAAGGTTCACTTCGCAAGTGCCGGGCGAGGAATGACGCAGCCCGCGCCTCGGCCCAGAACTCCGGCGCCCACGGCGGGCCGGAAACGAAACCCACATGGCCCCCTGTTGCCACAAAGAGGGCCTCGAGATGGGGATTCCCGTCTACCTCGTGACGGGGCAGAGCCTCCCTCGGCTGGAACGGATCGTCCTCCGCGTGAATCAGCAGCGTGGGCTTCCTGATGGCGCGGAGATGGGGTTTGCTCGACGCCCGCCGGTAGTAGTCGGCAGAGTCCAGGAAATCGTGCAACGGCGCGGTGCCCAGATCGTCGAATGCGCGCAGCGTGCGGACCTCGAGCAGCCGGTCCAGATCGACCTCGTCGCGCAGGATGTCGCCCTTCAGCCTCAGTTTGCGACGCAGGCGTTTGATGAAGTAGAGCTGGTACAGGCGACCGAGCCCACCCTCTATGGTGTCGATGCCGACGGTCAAGTCAAAGGGAACCGAGATGGCCGCCGCGGCGTCGACCTCGAGATCTTCCCGATCATCCCGGGCGCACTCGCCGAGGTGCTTCAGCAAGACGTTGCCGCCCATGGAAAAGCCAACCGCCCCAAGACTCCTGGACGGGTAGCGGGTTCGAATGAGGCTGATGATGTGGGCGGCGTCTGCGGTGTCGCCCGAGTGGTAGAAACGAGCCAGGCGGTTCATTTCCCCGCTGCAGGAACGGAAATTGAGTGCCACCGACGCCAGCCCGTGCCGGGCCAACCTTCGCACCATCTCGTGGACGTAGTCCGATGCAGCCGATCCTTCCAGGCCGTGCAGCACGAGCACGATTGGAGCATCGTCGGGAAGCCTGATTCCCGCGGCCTCGATCGTCCAATCCAGATCGAAAAAGTCCCCGTCGGGAAGTTCGATCCTTTCGCGTTCGACGTCCACCCCTCCCCGGGGTCGCAGCAGCCGAGCCCCGACCGCCTGGAGATGCGGACCTGGAAGCCACCATGCCGGGCGGAAGGTCGTGTTCTCACCCATGGCGCAGCATCATAGCCGGTCTCGGCCGCCCAACCGATCGACCGATCGAAGAGCGAAGAACTCCACCCACCAGGAGCAAGAGGGCGCGATGATCGGGCGTGCCGTTCTGGAGCGCATCCAATACGCGCGGGCCGGTGCCAGGCACCGTCGAAATCGAATCGGAGCATGAGATCGACACATCTTCGGCGGTGCCTGGCACCGACATGGAGATCGGAATGCGAAGGGTGGCAACCTGCCGGCGGCAGCGGTTGTGGCCGTGGCCGGGTGCGGCGGCCCGTTCCGATCCTGAAAGTGGGATCAGCGGCCATACGGCCACCCGCTGGTGACGGCTGGTCACCGCGGCCACCGGCCGCGAGTAACCTCGGAGAGCGCGCCGGGAAGATTGGCGCGACGAAATTCGCATGGTGTCCCGTTTACCACCCCTCCTCAGCGAACGGATCTAAGGAGCCCCAGCCAATGATCGACGACCTAATCGAGCCGTTTGCGAAACCGCAAAACGGCTGCGCCCATCATGACGGCGAAAAAGGCGACCAGTGGCCAGATCTCGCGACTGACGTCGACCAGGGTGGCGCCGCGCAGGATGATGCCCCGCACCATTCGGACAAAATGGGTCAGGGGCAAGACCTCGGCGATGTTCTGGGCTGCCGGCGGCATGCCTTCGAAGGGGAACATGAAGCCCGAAAGCAGGATCGAAGGCAGGAAGAAGAAAAAAGTCATCTGCATGGCCTGGAACTGGTTTTTTGCTGCGGTGGAGATCAGCAGGCCCAGTGACAGCGTGGCGGTGATGAAGATGACCGAGGCGGCGTAGAGGTCCACCAGAGAGCCGCGGATCGGCACCTGGAACAGGGCCACTCCGAGGATCAGGATCACGCTCACCTGGACGATACCGATGATCGTGTAGGGGATGATCTTGCCGATCATGAGCTCCGAGCGTCGCACCGGGGTTGTGATGAGTAGCTCCAGGGTGCCACGTTCCCGCTCGCGGACAATGGCGACGGCCGTGAACAGGGACATGGTCAGGGTGAGGATGACGCCGATCAGGCCGGGCACGATCTGAATTTGTGACCTTCGTTCCGGATTATAAAAGGCACGGATTTCGAAGGTTGTCGGCGGCAGCCGTTGGGGCGGCCTTCGCAACTCGTCGTCGAGACGGAGTTTGAGCAGTCCCTGGACCGCTCCGAGCAAAACCGGGTCGGACGCGTCCACCAAAAGCTGGGCCGCCGGCCGGTCCCAGGTGGCGAGCCGCCGTTCGAAGTCGGGCGGGATGAGAATGCCCAGGGAGATCCGCCCCTGTCTTAGGAGATCCTCGAGCTGTTCGGCGGTGGCCGCGCGGGCCACCACGTCCGCCACTTGGGACGCCTCTACAGCGGCCACCAGCTCGCGAGCGCGGCGCGTGCCGGCCTGGTCGGCGACGCCTGCCGAGAGGTGTCGGACATCGGTGTTGATGGCGTAGCCGAAAAGCAGAAGTTGGAGGGCGGGAATGCCGATGATCATTCCGAAAGTGAGGCGATCGCGGCGCAGTTGGACCACCTCCTTGGCGGCGATGGCGAGGGTGCGCGACAGGAAGGTCTTCATTGTGTTGCCGCCACGAAGACATCCTCAAGGCTTGGATCGACCCGCTGCGCTCGACCATCGATGCCCGCTGAATTCAAACGTCCCTCGATCAGCGCCACCGGATCGTCAACCGTGGGATCCACCAGCGTGCGAACTCTGGTACCGAGCTGAGCGGCGCTGAAGACCTCCTTCATGGTGGTCAGCGCGGCGCGGCAGGACACGGGTTCGTCGGTCTCCACCTCGAGCACCCGGTACCCGATGTCCCGCATGAGCTCGCCGGGCGGCCCGTCCGCGACCTTGCGGCCCTCGTCCAGGATGGCCAGCCGGTGGCAGCGCTCAGCCTCGTCCATGAAGTGTGTGGAAACCAGGATCGTGGTTCCCTCGGCGGCAAGCTCGTAGAGCGAGTCCCAAAAATTCCGACGGGTTTCCGGATCCACCGCGCTGGTGGGTTCGTCCAGCAGCAGGAGTTCTGGACGGTGGAGGGTCGCGGCGGCAAGGGCCAGGCGTTGTTTCTGGCCACCGCTGAGGGTCCCCGCGAGCTGGGCTCTCAACGCGTCGAGGTCGTAGCGGGCACAATTCGCGTCCACCCGCCGGCTGAGTTCGGGCTCCGGGATGGTGTAGATCCGACCCATGAAGCGCAGGTTCTGAACGACAGATAGGTCTTGGTACAGGGAGAATTTCTGGGTCATGTAGCCGATGTGATGTCGCAGGGCTTCTGCGTCGCCGGGTATGGGTCGGCCGAGCACCAGGGCCGTGCCCTCGGAGGGTACGAGCAGACCGCACAACATGCGGATGGTGGTGGTTTTTCCAGATCCGTTCGGCCCCAGGAATCCGTAGATCTCGGCCACCGGCACATCGAGTGCCACATGGTCGACGGCGGTCAGCGATCCGAAACGCCGGGTGAGCCCGGTGGTCGTGATGGCGAACTCGCTCAGAACTCCACCTCGACCGGCAGTCCGGTTGGGAGGTCCGCGGCCGCCTTCTCCGTCAGGTCAATCTCTGCGAGATAGGCGAGACGGCCGCGGTCTCGTTCGGTGAGTGCGAAATACGGCGTAAACGCGGCCTCCGACGAGACGGTGCGGACGCGACCCGCGAAGGGTCGGTCGATCCCCTCCACGGCCACGGTCACGACGTCGCCGGCGCTGACAGACGGTCGGACCTCCATGGGGATGTAGACCCTCGCGTATGGTGCATCGCCGGCGAGCATGACAACGACCGCTGAGCCGACTGGCGGCTCGTCACCCACCTTGAATGGGAGAGCGTCGATTCGTCCGTCGCGGGGCGCGAGGATCGTCAAACGGTCCAGCTGAATCGCGACTTCGCTGAGTTCGGCCTCGCGGAGGGCAAGCTCGGCCCTTGCCTGATCCAACTCCTCCACGGTGGCGCCGTTGAGGAGACGTTCCAGGGCTGCGCGATTCACATCCCGGCGGGCAGCGGCTGCCGCGAAGGCGGCCTCGGCGCTATCCAGCACCGATTGCGGTTCTACACCCTGGGCCACCAGGGAACGCGCTCTGTCCAGATCCGGCTGTCGGCGAACCAGCTCGGCTCGGGCCTCCTCGAGACGGGCGCGGGCCTCGTCGATCTCCTCTGGTCGTGCGCCGCGGCCAACCTCCGCCAATCGGGCTGCCGCCAGGTTGCGGGCAGCCTCGGTGGCTTCAAGCCGGGCCCGGGCGCGCCGCGTGTCGAGTCTGGCCAGGATGTCTCCTCGGGTGACGTCGTCGCCTTCCTCCACCACGATCTCGAGAACCGGTTCCTGGCGCTCGGCGCGGAGCTCGATCCGGTCGCGTTCGAGAGTGCCCACAGCGACCGGTGAACCGGCGTTCTCGCAGCCGGCGGCCGCCAGCAGCGCGACCGCGACGATTGGTGCAATGGGCGGCCAGATTCGGATCATTCGTTGCCTGGCATTATAGCGGGGTCCTGGGAATGGGTGCCCCCGGCCGCCAACGTGTCAGCCATGATTCGATACACCTCGGGGCAGAAGCCGAGACCGAGGTGGGTCGTGGAGACCTCCACATGCACCACCAGGGGGCTGGATCGGTCAATACACGCCCGCCAGTCAACGATCAGGTCCGTGCGCGTATAGATCGCGGTAATCGGCACCTGGATTGGAACCTTGTTTCTCGCCTCGACGGCGGCCTCGATGGCATCGAGATCGTATCCCGCTCGGCGATAGGCCGCCGCGGTGGCGGTATACTTGGGGCCTCCGATAACCGGGGAACCATAGGTGATGACGTCTACGACGGCGTCGGGTCGCTCGCGTGCGGCCTCGCGACTGAGGTATCCACCGAGGCTCCATCCGACCAGGTGGACGCTCCTGCCCACGGTTTCTGCGATGGAGACGGCGCGCTCGGTCACCCGAGGAATCAAATCGGGCACATTGCCACGATTTGTGCCCAATGCCCAACCATGCACCTTGTAGCCGATAGCCCCTAGGTAACCGCGGAGGACAGCGGTGGATCCGTCGCTCGCGCCGAAACCAGGGATGACCAGAACCGGCGATCCGTCGCCGCGCGGGCCGCGAAGCAGGTCCGGAGCATTGATGACCAGCCGGCCCAGTTGGCCCAGCCCCAGAATCTCGCGCACCAACCTGCGACCGACAAGCGGCGGTGGGCTGACGGGTTGAACAGATGTTTCAGTCATGAATACTCCGAGTCTTGGCGGCACGGGAGACCTCGTGTTCAACCCGCCAGGGCGTCCACTCCTTTCATTCTGTGTGAATTTTCCGGCGATTCGACGGAGAGTGAAAGCCCTCGCGGGGCAGCACGTAGGGGTCCGAGCGACTTTCTGTTGGCTCGGCGAACCAACCCTGCCGGCGGTGGCGTGTCCGGATCTGCGGGAGTATCCTGGTTCGATCATCGGGGGGATGGAACCATGGACGATAGCCCGATCATGATCGTCGGTGCCGTGCGAACTCCTATTGGCGCGATCGGTGGTGGCTTGAGTCAGCTTCAGGCGTTGGATCTCGCGACGACCACCATGAAGGCCTTGTTGGGGGCAAGCGGTGTCGATCCAAATGACATTGATTACACGACGGTGGGGTGGGTCGCCCAGGATGCCCGCTCGCCAAACCTGGCAAAAACAGCCGCTGAACTGGCCGGTATTCCGTCCAGCCGCGGAGGAACTACGTTTCACGAAAACTGTGCATCGGGCGCAGCGGCAATTCACAGCATGGCGCGGAGGATCAAGCTCGGTGAGATGAGCATCGGGATTGCCGGCGGTGTGGAGTCCATGAGCAACATCCCGCGGTACCTCTACACCGGCCGATTAAAGGGTCAGCTCTACGGTGATTTCAACCTGGTGGACGGCCTTTTCAGCGCCCTCACCGACAGCTTCGTAGGCGATGGAGAGTTGATGGGATTGCTCACCGAGCGTCTGGTGGAGAAGTACGGCGTCAGTCGAGAGGAGCAGGATGAGGTGGCGCTGGCCAGCCACCGGAATGCCCTCAAGACGTGGGAAGACGGTCTCTTCGATGACTATGTCGTACCGGTGGAAGTTCCCCAGCGTCGGGGCGAACCCAAGGTCGTTTCGCGGGACGAAGGTCCGCGGGACCTGACACCCGAACAGCTTGCCGGAGCCCGGCCGTATTTCAAAAAGGACGGCACAATCACGACCGTCAACGCTTCGAGTGTGAATGACGGGGCGGCCATGGTTCTCGTGGCGAGTGCGCGCCGGGCTGAAGAGCTGGGATTGGAGCCGCTCGCCGAGTTGAAGGCCTTCCACAATATCGGGGTGCCAAGGGAACTCATGGGAGAGGGCGCGTTCAAGGTCATACCGCCTCTGCTTGAAAAGGCCGGCATCGCCATGGGCGACGTGGACTTCTTCGAACTCAACGAGGCCTTTGGCGCAGTCGTAGCAGCGGCCTATAAAGACATCCCCGATCTTCCCAGGGAGCGAACAAACCAGTGGGGCAGCGGGATCGCTCTCGGCCACCCGGTGGGAGCCACAGGTGCCCGCCAGGTGGTGGACATGGCGCACCAGCTCCGTCGCCGCGGCGGTGACATCGGAGTCACCAGCCGTTGCGTTGGAGGCGGGATGGGCAGTGGCGAGGTGCTCATTTCAAGGTGAGTCTCACCGATCAACGGCACCACCGCCGCGGTGAGACCCGGAGGGGCCGGGTCACCGCGGCCCGGGCTTGAAGGACTGAGCGATGATTGGGCTGTTCAGTGACGACGATCGGGGTGCGTCATTCCGGCTTTTTGAAGGACCGGTCCGGATAGTCACCGCGACGTCGACCTCAGAGGTGCTGCCAGCTCTGGTTGCGGTGGAATCCGCGGTTGACGACGGATTGCACGCGGCAGGCTACATCACCTACGAGGCGGCGTCCGGGTTGGACCCGGCGCTTGTGACTTGCGCTCCTCGGAGTGGGCCCCTTCTCTGTTTCGGCCTTTTTCGTGGGTCTCGTCTTATCAGTCTGGATGAGGGTGAGACCCTGATGAAGGGAGAGGCCGACGACCGGCCAGCGGGAGACATCCTGTGGACACCCACGATTTCCCGGGCGTCGTATTCGCGATCGATTGGGAGAATTCGCTGCCACCTTCGCGAGGGTGATTGTTATCAGGTGAATTTTACCTTCAAAATTACGACAACATTCAACTCCCAGAAATTTGAAAAATATTTCGCCAACTTTATAAGAAAAAAATCCAAATATTTTGGATATTTACAAACTGAAAATTTATACATTGTGTCTGTATCACCTGAGTTATTTTTTGAACTCAATGAAGATCGTCTACGTTCACGTCCGATGAAAGGAACTTCCCGTAGAGGACTCAATATTTTTCAGGATTCAGAACATGCGAAGAAATTGAAGAACTCTGCCAAAGAACGAGCCGAAAATTTGATGATATTGGACATGATTCGCAACGATGTTGGACGAATTGCGGAGCCTGGGACGGTCCAGGTTCCAGCTCTTTTCGAGGTGGAAACACACCCAACGGTACTGCAGATGACCTCCACCGTGGAGTGCCGCACGACGGCTGGGTTTGCCGAAATATTGACGGCCATGTTCCCGTGTGCGTCGGTGACTGGCGCGCCCAAGATACGAACCATGCAGATCATCACCCAACTGGAAGCTCGACCCAGGGGGCTGTACACCGGCACGATGGGTTTTCTGCTCCCCGGGAGACGCGCCCGATTTAACGTGGCGATTCGGACTGTGGAGGTGGATCGGGCAACCGGGGGGGCCCAGTACGGCGTCGGCAGTGGCGTCGTGTGGGACTCCACGGCCGATGGTGAGTATGGTGAGTGCCTGTTGAAGGCTGATGTCTTGACGAGTGATGATCCGGATTTCGATCTTTTGGAGACGATCCTGTGGGAAGAGGATGGGGGGTATTTTCTGATTGACGGCCACCTCGAGCGATTGAAGGGGTCGGCCGCCTATTTTGGGTATCCCCTCTGCCTGGAAGGACTTCGACGTGATCTGGACCGGAGGCAACACGAGATGACGGGCTGTGATCACAGGGTCCGCGTGCTCTTGTCTGCGAACGGGGACTTGAGGATCGAGGGACATCCGCTGAGGGCTGATGCATCGGGCGGGCCTGGGAGGGTGGGACTGGCACAGCGACCAGTTCGATCCACCGATGTCTTCTTGCACCACAAGACGACCCATCGCCGCGTTTATGAAGAGGCCAGAATGGGTCTCCCTTACGACGATGTCATTCTGTTTAATGAACGTCGCGAAATCACTGAGAGTACCACGGCGAATATCGTGCTCCGTAAGAACTCGGAATTTGTGACACCAATTTTGGATTCTGGTCTCCTCAATGGAGTGTTTCGTCAACACCTTATTGATCATAATAAGATCTCAGAAATGAAGATCTTCCTGAAAGAACTGGGAACTTTTGATGAAATTTTCTTGATAAATTCAGTCCGCAAATGGTTGTCCGTAAGTCTTGACTGTAATAGTCAATTTGAAGACTGAATCTCGCCGTAGCGGACAAGCAGTCGAAACGGAGTATCGAGTAGATTGTGGTCGGTGCCATGCTCTCTTTGTGTTAACCTTGAACAGAGGCGGGGAAGATAGCGACCAGGGGAGCGACCGTGTTTCGTACAACTGAACAGTACATTTGTGCCCCTTGGCCCGTGGCGTTAATTGCCGCCGGACTCCTCGTGGTGGGAGCCGCGGGTCCAGTCGCCGGAGCCGATATCGTCGTGACGACGGCGAGGGATGAGCTCAACAGTGACGGCGATTGCTCGCTCCGCGAGGCGGTGCAAGCGGCGAACCACAATATGGCTGTGGACGGCTGTTCCCCGGGCACAGGCGGCGAGGTGGACGTTGTCCGAGTTCCGCCCGGAGTCTATTCACTGACCGTCAGAGGGTTTCCGGATGACTCGAATATCACCGGCGACATCGACATTCTCGACGACGTCATGATCGCTGGGGACCCGGGAGGCGGGACGATCATCGATGGGACCGTGGCCTCAGAGGGTGACCAAATCTTCGATATTGTTGCCGGAGTGGTGGAATTCACGGACCTGACGGCTACCGGAGGTCGACCCAATTTCAACGGACAGTCGGTGATCCAGGTGGCGGAGGGTACTCACCTCGTGATGCGACGCTGCGTTGTCACCGGAAACACAGGGTCATCCGGGAGCTTCGGAATCCTGGTCCACGGTGGGCTGGAGATGTTCGATTCAGTGATTTCGGAGAACGTCATGTCGTCGGGAGCCGGCATTTTTTGTCTTGCTGACGGCACCGTGGAGCTGACGAGGACTTCGATCACCGGCAACACGGCGGAGTATCGTGGCGGGGCTATCGACTGCAGCGGAGGATCGTTCCTGGGTCTTTACGGCTGTAGCGTGACCCACAATTCCACCCTGTTCTTCGGTTCGGGTGCCGCGGTGGTCACCGCCAATCACACCGTGATTGCAGATTCGAACATAAGTGAAAACACGACGGGTCTGGGCGGCGCGGCAATGGGCGGGGGCGTGTGGGTCGAGGATGATTGGGTGACTATCGTCTCGTCCACGATTTCGAATAACAGCGCGGGCCCCGGCGCGGCCCTGCAAGTGGGAGCACCCGGCTCTGCCGGGTACGGACGTTCTGTGGTCTCGCTCGAAAACGTCACCATCGCGGGCAACGATGCCTCACATGGGTTCGGTGGCTCGATTTCGATTTTCGAGAACGAGGCCCTGGTGTGGTTCACTTCGTGCACGATCGCCGCCAACGTCGGCGGCCTGGAGACCGTCGGAGGGGTCGAGATTCTCATGGGTTCGACCATTGTCGCTCTCAATGGCGGCGAGAACTGCGTTTTGGATCCGATGTCGCAACTCACGTCGTTCGGCGACAACCTCGAGGATGACGCGACCTGCGGCTTTGATCATCCTACGGATCTGCAGGGCGTGGATCCGATGCTTAGCCAGTTGGACGACGGTTGGAACAAGTCGGCGATATTGATGCCCCTGATCGGCAGTCCGGCCATAGACTCGGCGACTGTTGCGCCGTTGCCGGCGTATGACCAGCGTTGGGTGCCCCGCCCGTTCGACGGGGACGGCGACAACGTGGATGTGTCGGACCGCGGTGCAGTGGAGTATCGACCGGGAGTCATCTTCTTTGACGGCTTCGAGGTCGGCGAAGGCTGGCGCTGGTCGGCCCCCTGAGTCGTTGATGGGCGTCGGGCGGCTGGGTCGCGACCCTGCTCCCGGCCGGATTCTCTCGCCCGTCGATTTCAACAGGCTGCTGGACTTCGGCCGTCCGTGGCTGAGGATCAGCGGTGACTCCGGGGGGTTGGGTAGATTTGGTCGGGCCGGGAGCATTTCAATCTTGTGGTTCCTGTTGTTCAGGAGAATCGGCATGAGTGTCGGGCCGGCGGGCCGATGTATATTCTGTCGAAGGGGGACGGCAGTCGGCGCCTGGCAACAGGCCGGGGCTTCGCCGACAGGTCCTCAGAACCAAGCGTGATCGCGGTCCCCAGAACAGGACAAGGAGAGCACATTGAACATCGTGGTGACTTTGAACGACGCACCCTATGGCTCGGAACGGACCTTCCAGGGCCTTCGTATGGCCGACGCCATGCTCAAAATCGAGGAGGAGCTCGACCTCACCCTGTACCTCTCCAATGATGCCGTGGCCTGCGCCAAGACGGGGCAACAGACTCCGGACGGGTACTACAACGTGGAGAGGATGCTCAAACCGATCATCCGGCGTGGCACCGTGCTTGTCTGCCGGACCTGTGCCGAAGCTCGAGGACTGGTGGCAGGCGACCTGATGGACGGGGTCCGTGTCGTGACCCTGGGCGAGGCTGCCGAATTCGTCCTCGAGGCCGACAAGATCCTCACATATTGAGCCCCCTCCGTCGCATGGGCAGAAAATCCGCTGTAGGATGATTGGCGAATACTTGATTCATGCGGTGGTTCCGAGGGCGTTGCCGCCATCGACTCCACCACCCAGGAGGATCCCATGCGTCGTTGTGTGTCCGTGCCCGCCCTGATTGCTGTTATTGCGCTTGTCGCACCGTTCTCCCAGGCTGACGATGGTCTGACCATCACATCCAGGGTCACCGCCGCCATGGGGGGGGCCTCGACCTCGACCCAGTACATCACTTCGGACAAGATGCGGATGTCCGACGGCCAGTCCGACATGATCGTGGATCTCAAAGCCGGGAAGATGATCGAGATCGACCACAAGAAGAAAAAGTACTCCGAAATCACCTTCGAGGAGATGCGCCAGCACTTTGAGAAGATGGAGGCCATGATCGCGAGCACCCCGATGATGGAAAAGATGATCGGTGGAAAATTGTCGGAGGTCGATGTGAAGAAGACCTCCGAGACGCGCGAAATCCTGGGCCACGATTGCACGAAATACGTTCTCAGCATGGGCGGCAGCTTCACCGAGACCCTGTGGGTGACGCCGGAAATCGAAATGCCAATTGAGTATTTTGATGCGAGCAAGATGTTGTACGCCTCCATGGGGCCCATGGCCGCGCGATTCGAAAAGATGCTCGAGGCCGTCAAGGAGATCGACGGTTTTCCGTTGGCCACAGAGGTGAACATCAAGGTGATGGGGAAAGATGCCTCCTCGTCCTCCGAGGTCACCGAAATCAAGGAAGGACCGATTGCGGCCGACACGTTTGCGGTT
The DNA here is from genome assembly GCA_963710645.1 of uncultured Holophagae bacterium. Taxonomy (GTDB): domain Bacteria; phylum Acidobacteriota; class Thermoanaerobaculia; order Thermoanaerobaculales; family Sulfomarinibacteraceae; genus FEB-10. Next base: position 352,043 of record CAVQBD010000001.1, read on the forward strand.
CCGGCAGGCTACAAGAAGAAGAAGTCACCGTACGAAGAGTAGTCCTCGGGGATCGCTCGCACGGAGGATCCACGGTTGTTCGGCGGTCGGTCGGTGTGGGGAAAGTGGGTCTTCCGAGAACAAGAACTGTTATTATTTACGGAGTAGATGAGAGGGAGGATCGAAGGCGTGACATTGCTCCGACCCAAGGACAAGACACAACTCTCCATCATCGGCCGTCGGCCGTACACAATCTTGGAGTGTCCTTACAACGGACACCAAGTTTCGTGGTGCATGCATCTCTGCGAGCCCGTTGATGGGCATGGCCACTGTGGCCGGTTGGCCACCCATCACATGCTTGGCCGGACGCAGGCAGCAATCATGGCGCATCGCCCCCACAGCGAAGGCTGATTTCTTCGAAGGGGCGTGATTCAGACCCTCAAAATCAGGGATTCAGAAGCACATCCAGCCGGTGTCGGGCTCCGGATCTGCTAGGGTGGAAGGCAAGGAGGTCGGATTGGCACGGAAGAGTGGATCTTACAAGTTCGAGAAGCGTCAAAAAGAACTCAAGAAGCAGAAAAAGCGCCAGGAGAAGCTGTTGCGCAAGCAGAGCGGAGGGGACGACTTCGACGACTTCGGCGCGTCTGCCGACACTGCGAAGAACGGCGAAACTGGTGAGACTGCAAACGCCGAAGTGGGGCCGCCCGATCTGTCCTGATGAAGCGGCTCCTCGCGCCGCACCCCTATCGACGGGAATCGCTTTCCCTCGTCCAACACCCGAGCCCGAATCGAAGTCGGATTGTGTCTGGACTTCCGCGAATTGTCAGATCAACCGGAGGTCTCTCGTGCGAGTTGGATCAGGGATTCGGGCCTGAGATTGACCGTGCGGGCAAACCCCGCGACCAACCGCCCGCGTTCGAAGGCCAGTCGGTAGAGGTCGAAATCCCCGAGGCCGAATGTCAGCTCGCTGTCTGGGAATCGTTCGAGGAAGACGGCGCATGCGGCGGCGTACGCTGAAGTTCCCCGATTGAGCAGCTCGGCTGTGCCGTTCAATCGTACCCTCGGAATCTGTCCGGGTGGGATTTCGCCATCGTCCGAACCCTGGATCAGGACCGCGAACGGCGCACCATCCCGGAGCTCCTTGCCGTGGGGGGCGAGTCGGGACACGTGCACCAACGTGGCGGCAAAGCCCGGCTCGACGGCAAAAGGCACCATCCCAACCACCGGCTGATGGGCGCCATCCACAACCGCCAGCGAAAGCACGCGGACCCTGGTGAGCAAATGGCGCAACAGGTCGGCGTCTTCGGTCTTCATCCCCCAAGTGTACTCAAATGTGTTTCCAGAGCCACTGGGCTCGGTCCATCCGGCCCCGGATGCGGCTCACCTGGTGGACATAGCCTTCGCTCGTACTGCCGGGGTGCCACAGCGAAGGTCTCGATAGAGCGGCGGCGAGCTGAGCGGCCTGGTCAACGGTGAGTTCAGCCGCGGAGACGCCGAAAAAGTGTTCGGCAGCGGCCTGTGCGCCGTACACGCCAGGACCGAACTGAACGACATTGAGGTAGAGCTCGAGGATTCGCCTCTTCTCGAGTTGGCGTTCGAGCTGCCACGTCATGACTGCTTCACGGAGCTTGCGTCCAAAGGTCTTCGACGAAGACAACCAGAGGTTCTTGGCGAGTTGTTGACTGATTGTGGACGCGCCGCGGAGGCGTTTTCCCTCCACTGCCTCTCGTGCTGCTGTGGCAATCTCGGCGGTGTCGAAGCCATTGTGGCTGAAAAAATTGATGTCTTCGGCCACCACCACAGCCAACTTCAACTCATCCGATATGTCCGCGTACGGCACCGGCTGCCACCGCACATTGACACCGTTGGCGCGGTCCCGCTCCATAAAGGCTGTGGTGGACGGATTCTGACGAGACAGATCGGCGACGTTGGGGGCTCGGGCCAGCCCATATGCTGTTATAGAGCTGATGACGCCCAAGACGATCAAGGCCGAGGCGCCGTAGACCACGCGCCGCCGCCTGATCGCCGACCTGCCTCCTCCCATCACAGGCTCCGCGACGACCTACGGCCGGGAGATCTTCGGGTTCATAGGCGATCGTCGCCAGCCCCGAAAAAGTTGACGTTGTCATAATGCAATGCATGCTCCCCAAAGCTGTCCACCCCCCGGGGCCCGCAGACAAAGGTCGCGTGCTCGCCGGCCACCCGGGAGAAGTTGACCCTGACATCGCCGCCGTCTTCATTGCGCCGCAATATTTCCACCAGCTTCGGGTTGATCGATGACGCCAGGTTGTGGTGACAGATCGGGCAGGTGAATTCGTTTAACGTGCCGGGCTCGATCGGGAATGACTCGGCGAGCACAACGGCATAGTCTCCGAGTTCGGGGCTGAGCAGCAGCAGCCCGCGGTTCGGTCCGTTCTCGATCACGAAGATGACCTTGGTTCCCGGATTGAGGAGGCCACTGCAGTGCGGGCAGAAATACGACGGTCTCATGGGCCGGATCTCCTTGACGCAACTGTACATGATCTATGATCCCTCCACCCACTCTTCAAGGACGTTCCGAGTCCCGAGTCCCGACTTTCGGGTTGATTCTCCATTGGGTGGGTTGGATCAACAACCCACAACCCGCAACCTGCAACCTGATGGAGTGGCTGTACACTACGCCCGCCATGAGAGATTTCCTCGCATCCATGCCGCGCGACCTGCGCCACGCATTGACTGCGACCGTTTTCTTTGGGGCGGCGAGCGGCATCTTCATGGCGACGCTCAATAACTACCTGTCGGATGTCCACGGCCTGGGGGCAGCTGCCCGAGGATGGCTGGAGTTCCCGCGCGAGTTGCCCGGTTTCCTGATCATGTTCGTGGCGGGGGCCCTGTTGACCTTCTTGTCAGAAAGCCAGATGGCCTCGTTGGCCATGGTGTTGACGGCGGCCGGAGCGGTGGGCATCGGATTTTTTTCGCCAAGCACCGCCGCGGTCGTGGTCTTCGTGACGGTCTGGTCACTGGGCGACCACATCATATTCGCGGTGGAAGGTCCCATCGGGTTGAAGCTGGCCCGACACGGCAAGGAGGGCCGTCGCCTCGGTCAGTTCGGTGGTGCGCGCAACCTGGGAACGATTGCCGGTGTCGGGGTGGTGTTTGTCTTGGCCAAACTGATGGGAGACCGATACGACGTGTTCTACGGCCTTGCAGCGGCCTGTGCGGTCGCCGCCGGGGTCTTCTACGCGACATTGAAGCTGTGGCGGGACGGTGTGCGTTCGAAGCGATTGGTTTTCAAGAAGCGCTACGGTCTGTTCTACGTCATCAGTGCACTCTTCGGCATCCGTAAACAGATCTTCCTGGTCTTTGGGGCGTGGGTCCTGGTGCAGCTCCACGATGTTCCGGTGAGCACCATAGCCCTGCTCTACTTCGTCGCTTCGTCTCTCGGGGTGGTGATGCGTCCATTGCTGGGCGAGGTAATCGACTGGCTTGGTGAGCGGACGGTGCTGGCGGTAGACGAGCTGCTTTTGTTGGCGGTTTGTCTGACCTATGCATTCTCCAGCAAACTCCTTCCGGCTCCCTACGATCTGTGGCTCCTGTATGGGGCCTACGTGCTGGACTCGGTACTCTTTGCCCTGCGGGTCGCGCGGACCACCTATCTGGGAAAGATCGCGGAGGATCCTGCGGACATCACGCCCACCATCGCCACCGGAATCACCATCGATCACGCCGTGGCCATGACGTTACCCGTGCTGTCTGGCTATATCTGGGAGGCCTACGGTTTTCAGTGGGTCTTCATCCTGGCTGCCGCCATCGCTGTGGTCGGCTTCTTCGTATGCCTCCAGATCCGGGTACCCGACATCCCCCAGATATCTGACGCTCTCTGATCAGAGTTACACGTTGAAAGTTAAACGTGAAACGTTCCCCCGCCCACCCAGGGAGCGACGGGTTTCCTATCCCTCAACGTGTAACGTGTAACGTTTAACGTGTAACGCGGTCCTCACGTCACCATCACGGAATCCGGCTCGGATGATGGACCTCCCAGTTTCGGTTTCCGGATTCGACCTTGACCGGGCCCCCGCCGGGTTGGGTTGCGAACTGGAGAACGTAGGCGCTGTCGATCAACTCGCCGACATAGTCGAGGGTCAACTCGAGCATGCCGGCGTTGGCCAGGAAGTAGCTTCGGCCACCGGAAACGGTGGCAAGCTTCCCGAGGCTGGATCGAGTTCGCGACTCAAAACCGGTGTCGCTCAGGCCGATGACAAAGACCGGTATGCCGGCAGAGGTCGCCTTCAACAACGTCTCCTTCCAGTCCGCCTTGGAGGAGTCGTCGCTACCGTCGGAAACGACGATCAGAAACGAGCGTCCGCGCCGGCCTTGGAATGCCTGTACCGAGTCTGTGATCGCGCGGCTGAGACCGGTCTGTTCGCCGGTGGACGCCGTCGCCACGGTATTCGAGACTTCTTCCGGAGTGGCTCCCCACGGCACCACGATCGAGCCGCCGTCGCCAGTGGCCGCGAGGAAGACCTCGGCGCGACCGTCACCGGTGCGCAGAGCAAGTCTCTCGAGCTGCCGGACCACCTGGCCCAGGGTGTCGCTGGAGGTCTCCGAGACACCTACCGCCAGTCCCAGGTTGAGGGGCGCCGACTGCCCCTCGCCGATTCGATGGATGGCAACGTCGTTGCCCGAGATCTTGAGGCTGAACGAGGTCGTGTCGAGTCCGACGACCGGCCGGTTGCGGTCGGTCACCATCACGGTGAGGTCGGTGGTGTCAGCAGCGATTGGCCATTCAGGGGACGGTGGGAGATCTGGAGGGGTTGCAGGTTCTTCATCACGGGGTTCGGGACTCGGGGTGCGGGACTCGGGGCTCGGGGGCGTCGGCTCGGGTTTGACGGATGCAGCCGCGGTGGCGGCGGCCGCTCCGGCAGCGACGGTTTCTGTGACGTCATCCGAGGTGCTCTCTGCAGGGCCTTCCGCTTCGGGACTCGGGGTTCGGGACTCGGGGCTCGGGGCCGTCGGCTCGGGTTTGACGGACGCGACCGTGACTGCGGCTGCGCTGACGGCCGCAGCCACCTTGGCGCCATCCGAAACGACCTCAGCAGGGGATGGTGTCTCGTCCGCCTCCACGGCGTGTGCACTCTTCGGGGATTCCTCGACTTCGGGGTCGATGGCGATTGGAGGCTCACTCGCAGTCGCCATGTCTGCCGCAGGCGGCGATGTGGATGTTGCAGAGACAGCGGCCGCGGCAGGCACGGGCTCGGCTGCGGCGGGCGTCGGCTGCTGTTCGGCTTCCTCAGCGGGGCTTTCGGCGGATGCCGTTGTCGGTGTCGCCGTGACTGGTAAAGCAAGAGGTCTTGGAGGAGACTCCGCTTCCTGGACAGTATCCTCCAGGTTGGGGACGGTGATCGTGTTGATCCATACGCCAGTGCCCTTGCGTTTGGATCCCTCGATCTCGATCTGGAGTTGATAGACGCCTGGTGGCCAGGTCGCCTCGATGCGGGCCTGTCCGCCATCGTCCAGGTTCACCGCCCTGGCGAGCCGTTCGATTCGTTCACCCCGTTGTCGCAGTTCTCCTTGGATCCAGGCGTCCTTGCCGATCCTCGATCGATCCTCGGGGGCCACCTGCACGGTGATTGCCATGACAGTACCGTCTCCGGAGACCCGGACCGGTTCGATCTCCACCCTGATGGCGATGGGTGCCGCGGCGATGGCGGTGAAGGCTGACAGGAGCGCAGCGACGACAAATAGTCTTTTCACGGGTTCCTCCGGGGCAATTGTGCCACGAGCCCGATGCCCGCGCTCGAAGCGTGACGCTCAATGGGGTGGTACGTCGAATTTCCGACCAAGGTTCAACCGCCTCATTGCGCGAGTCAAACACCAGGACCGGACCAGTTGGGCGCTGTACTTCGGCTCCGTTTGCTACCGCAGTCTTGTGGAGGAGGCCTGATTCCCGGCGGACCGGCCGGGTTATGATCGAGGTCGGAGGCAGTGAGGGATGACGCAGCCGCTCGGCAAAGAAGACGACCGATTCACGGCTCAGGACGTGGTTCGGGTTGATGAACTGCGGCCGGCCGACACCGAGAGCCCCTGCCTCCGGCCCTTGGGACTGTGCGAACTCGGAGGCTGTTGCGACGCCTGCTGGTACAGCCCGGACCACCCCAGATTCCAGAATCGTCAGTCGGGCTGACACCCGGCCCGATCACATTGATGATTACGGATCCGCCACGTTGAAGGTGTCGCAAGCGTTGAGGTCTCCGGTCTTCAGGCCCCGATTGAACCACCGCTGCCGTTGTTCGGATGAACCGTGTGTGAAGGAGTCCGGCACAACCGTTCCCTGAGTCTGACGCTGGATCCGATCGTCGCCGATGGCTGCGGCCGCGTTGAGACCTTCCTCGATGTCTCCCTCTTCCAGGATCTGACGGCTGCGGTCCGCATGGTATGCCCAGATACCGGCGAAACAGTCGGCTTGGAGCTCGAGCCGCACCGACAGCTCGTTCGCCTGGACCTTGGTGCTTCGCCGCTGTGCATCTTGGACCTCGTCGCTGATGCCGAGGAGGTTCTGGACGTGGTGCCCCACCTCATGGGCGATGACGTATGCCTGGGCAAAGTCACCGGGGGCCCGGAATCGGGTACGCAGTTCGTCGTAGAAGCTGAGGTCAATGTAGACCTTGCGGTCGAGCGGACAGTAGAAGGGCCCGGTGGCGGACTGTCCGACACCGCACGCCGTCTGTGTGTAGCCGCTGAAGAGGACCAGCACCGGCTCCTGATAGTTCAAACCGGCGGAGGCGAAAAGAGGTTTCCAAGTGTCCTCGGTGTCGGCCAGGACCACCGACACGAAATCGGCGAGTTCGTCCTGGGCTGTGGGATTCGTGGGAGCGCCCGGCCCAGAGGGCTGAATCGTGGTGACTCCGGAGTCGGGAGCTGGCATCAAGATCTTGAACAACAGATAGATGAACCCAATCATCAGCAGGAGACCGAGGCACGACATACCGCCGGTTTTCGCGCTCGGTGGGGAGTACCCGCCCATACCCCTGGGAATCCGCACTCGCATGCCGGGCGGGAGGCCCATCCTTGGACTTCGGGGAAGACCCAATCTCATGCCGCGTGGCGTGCCTGTCCTCTGGCCTCGACGATCCTCGACATTTTGGCTTCTGCGTCCATCCTGCCACTTCATAGGGCGCTCCCTTCGGAGGGTCGGTTCGATCTTGTGTCCGCTCGACGCGTAGCGTGTGTATAGCAGGGTCGCTGCTGATCGATCAACACCGACGGCCGATACACACGACGGGAATCCGGGGAGGGGAGAAAGACCTCGGTTGGCCCGATTGGCGTCGGGGGGGGACGGAACGATACCTCCGGTCGTCGATCGAATTGGTTTTCCTCGTGAGCTTGACAGGTGCGACAACGGTCCGGAAGAAGGCGGCCGATCAGGATTTCCCGGCAACGACCGGACTCGGGAACGAGCTTGGTTGGGAGCCCGCAGCTTGACATCACCGGAATGAACCACCCTCCTGCCGAACTTGTGTGATTCTGGAGGGTCTCCATGTCGAATCGAAATCGTCTCGTTGCTGTCACGGTGTCACTGGCGGTCCTGGCCGCCGCCGGATGCGACCGCCGGGAATCAACGGGCAGCTCCGGTCCGGTTGCGGGGGCCGTCCAAGACGCCTCTGGTCAGACGTCCACCTTGCCCACGCCATTCACCGCAGAGCAGATCAGGGACGAGTGGATCGTGGGCTTCGAGGTTCTCATGAAGAGGAATGGTCCCGAGGGCGAGTTCCTGGAGCGGTGGCGGGTTTTGGATACCGACGCTCAGACCGTGAGCATCGAGGGCGCGGTGGTCGACGCGCTGGGTCAACCCATCGATGAACCTCAGGTTGGACGGAGTGGGTGGGACGAGTTGCGCGACCACGCCGCGTTTCCTGTGGATCGGGGAACACGGGCTCGAGAGATACGACAGACTGCGCTGGGCGAACTGGAAGGATGGCTGTACATTGTCAGCGATCCCGACGGTGAGGGGGCTATGCACTATTTCTTTGCAGACTCGCTGCCCGGAGCGCCGGTGCAGGTCCAGGTCGTCAGTGGGGGCCAGGTCGAAACGGTGTTCGAACAGCTCGAGAGGTTCCGGCCGGAGTCGGCCGACCACGATTGATTGGGCCGGTATGCCGCGATATCCACGCCTCGATCCGACGCCGCAGCGCCTGGGCGGTTCCGTCTTCACCGAGCTTGCGTCTCGCATCGAGACCTTGACCGGGGAGGTCTACCCGTTGCATGTGGGAGACGCCTGGATGGAGCCGGATCCTTGCATGGACTGGCGGAGCCTGGACGACACCGTCCGGCCGAGGCCCCACCGATACAGCGACCCTGGGGGCCTCGCCGCCCTCTTGGAGCGATTGGTGGACAAGGTTCGATCAATAAATGGACTTCGGGTGACCGGCCCGGCGGACGTGCTCGTGACCGCCGGTGCCACCGGCGCGCTGACCGCCACAAGTATGGCCACCGTGACGCCCGGCGACGAGGTCCTTCTCCTGGCGCCATACTGGCCGCTGATTCGGGGGATCGTGATCGATGCGGGAGGGGTCCCGGTGGAGGTGCCGATCCTCACCAAGGACGTCGATGGTCATACGCTCGTCGAGGCCCTCGAAGCTCGCAGGAATGACCGGACTGTGGCCCTTTACATCAGCACGCCGTCGAATCCCACCGGGAAGGTGCTTTCTCGAGAGTCACTGGCCGCGGTCGCGGAGTTCGCCCGCACCCACGGCCTCTGGATCTGGTCAGACGAGGTTTACGAGGACTACGCCTACGACGCGCACCATCACAGCATCGGTTCCATGGCTCCCGAGCGCACCGCCACCATTTTCTCGTTCTCCAAAGCATACGGCTTGGCGGGCTATCGCTGCGGTTACCTGGCTGGTCCCACCGAGCTCATCGCCGCCGCACGTCGGCTGGCGGCCCACCTCTGGTACTCGGTTCCGACACCCTCCCAGCTGCTGGGTGTGGCAGCGATCGAGGGTGGGGCGGGTTGGATCGAACGGGCTCGAAGGTCCTATCGCGCGACCGGAGACGAGGCGGCGGACCGGCTCGGCCATTACAGACCCGAGGGTGGCCACTTTTTATTCATCGACGTCGCCGATCAACTCGATGACCGAGGGCTCAAGGGATTCCTCGAGGATTGTCTCGATCACAATCTGGTCCTGGCCCCCGGCACGAGCTTCGGCCCGAGCTACACGACATGGGTCCGGCTGTGTTTCGTCTGCGAACCGCCCGATGTCGTGCTCCGCGGCGTCGACGTATTGGCTCGCCGCCTAGGGCGGTCAGAGTGAATAGTGAATAGCGAATAGCGAATAGCGAATAGCGAGACGTCGGGTGGGCGGGGCTGAACCCTGAACCCGGGGCTCGGGAGTCGGGGCTCGGAACTGGGAAGGGGTGGACGGTGGCTGTACGATATCTGCGGGAGGTCCCCTGTGAACCCACAGCTGATTGTGTTCGTGCTGCTGGGCGTGCTGACTGGAATTGGCGCTGCCTTTTCCGGGCTCGGCGGTGGTTTTCTCATGGTCCCGCTGATGCTGCTCATGGGGTTTTCCGCCCAGAAGGCAGTCGGCACCTCGTTCCTGGGCATTTTCATCATCTCGGTGTCAGCCTTGGCAGCCCACAACAAATTGGCCAACGTGGACTGGAAGATGGGGCTGCTGCTGGGGATCGGCGGCGTGATCGGCGCCCAAATCGGGGCCCGACTGGTAGAGCACGTGTCCACAGCCCAGTTCAAGAAGATCTTCGCGGTGATCTTGGTGGCCCTCGCGGCCTACCTGTTTTTCAAGAAGTAGGGGGTTGTGATGTCGGATCAGTACGAGACCTCGGTCCCGGGAGTGACACTCCGATTCGCCACCGAGGAGGACGTGGCGACGATCTTCGGGTTCATCAGTGAGTTGGCGGACTATGAGCGTCTCGCGCACGAACTGGTGACTGACGTCGACCAACTCGGAGAGTCCCTGTTTGGCGGGCCCAAGGTGGCCGAAGTGGTACTCGCCGAGGAAGACGGTGAGCCGTTGGGGTTTGCCCTGTTCTTTGCCAATTTCTCCACCTTTTTAGGGCGTTCCGGCATCTACCTCGAGGACCTCTTTGTCCGGCCGGCGCAGCGGGGGAGGGGAATCGGCAAGGCCATGCTCGTCTTTCTCGCCGGTCTGACGGTGGAGCGCGGCGGCGGCCGGCTGGAGTGGTCGGTGCTCGACTGGAACACGCCCGCGATCGGTTTTTACGAAAATCTCGGTGCCAAGGCGATGGATGGGTGGACGGTTTTTCGGTTGACAGGACCGGCCCTGGAAGACCTTGCTGCGGATCTCAGGGACTAGGGACTAGGATCTTGGGGGCTCGCCCCCAGGCCCACCCGGAGCTTTTGTGGCGCAGGCGTCCCGCCTGTTCCACGATGGTGTTTTCGGTACGACAAGGTAATTTCGATGTGCCCATCTCCCCGAAGCGCTCCCCGAGGTTGCCCCCTTTCACATTGTTGGGACCTCCACGAGTTGGATCTCCCGGTTCCTTGAATCCCAACAATGTGAAAGGCGGCACGCCCGATAAACGCGCCCTCCTCGCAATCGGGGGGGCGGGTGGCAACGTTCAACGTTCAACTTTCAACGACGGCAGATCCACGTCTCGCGCGAATGCAGGCGAGACGCCTGCTCCACAATGGTGCTTTCGAAGCGACACGGTGGTTTCGGCGCGCCCATCTCCCCGAAGCGCTCCCCGAGGGAGCCCCCTTCGCCTTCCGATCTCCATGTCGGTGCCAGGCACCGCCGCAGATGTGTCGATCTCGTGCTCCGATGCGATTTCGATGGTGCCTGGCACCGGCCCGCGCGTTCGGGACGTGCTCAAAGGCGGCACGCCCGGTCAACGCGCCCCTACTGATCCGGCAGGGTGGGCGGCAACGTTCAACGTTCAACGTTCAACGTTCAACTTTCGACTTTCGACTTTCGACCTTCTACTGTGTTGCGCCCTGGCTAAATGGCCAACGATCCGTCGTCAGACTCGTCGTCAGTCTGCGGCTCGGCAAAACCCGGGAAGCCATAATCCGGGAGCACGTGGTCGAGGTCGAAAAGGGGTGCGGCCAGGGCCGACGCCAGGGAGCACCCCACGTCGTAGGTCGAACACAGGGCTGCGGTTTCGAAGAGGGCGTCGGCGGCGGCCGGTCGTCCGCTGGCCGCATACGCCAGCGCGAGCCGGATCGCCACCACCGGGTCCGACCCACCGGCCATCTCAAATGCGTCCACGGCCTCGTCATACTCCGATTGCGCCAGAGCGAGTTCGCCCAGCAGCCGAGAACCGAGAATGAGCTCGATCGAGCCCCCATCCTCCATCGTTCCCTCGAGATCGGCGATGGCGGCCTCGGCGTCGGCGTACCGTCCATCCACCACCGCCAGCCAGCCGGCGAAGAAATCGAGGAAGCTCGGTTCTCCGAAATCGACCGCGCCATCACCCAACGCTTCGACCTGCCGTGAGTAGGCCTCCAAAACCTCTTCCCCGGCGTGGGCGTCTCCGGTGGTGAGGGATACGGTCAACCGCGCGCGATGGGCGGCCAACGCAGAATTGTCGTCGCCGAGCTTTTCCGCAACCATCCCGAGTTCCTCGAGGACGGTGTCCGCTCTTTCAAGCTGGAACTGGCGAATCCAGCTGCCTGCGATGCGTTCCCGAATCACCAGTTCGAATCGGGGCGAGTAGGCAGCGGACATGTCGAGGGACCGCTCATAGGCCGCACGGGCCATTTGGAGGTTGCCTTCGGAAACCATGAGGTCACCTGTGTGCAGCATGCCGTAGGCATATCTCTCCTCGAGCAGAATCGATCGGGCCAGGCTGGCCACCGCCTCGTCCGTTCTGCCCATGGCAGCCATCGCGTCAGCCAGCGAATCACGGGCGCTCGGGTTGGTGGGGTCTTCGGCGACGAATCGGGTCATGGCCTGCTCGGCCCGCGCCCCGTCCCCGGTTTCAAGGTAGGCGTAGCCCAGGTGGTTCCAGGCTGCGAAAAAGGCTGGGTCATCCTCGAGCAGTGCCTCCAGAACCGGCAACCCCTTCTCCGGGAACCCCAGGTCCACCAGGGTGAAGCCGAGGGCGTGGCGGGCGTAATTGTCGTCCGGCCAATCTTCCACGATCCGGCGCAGGGTGACGGCTGCGGATTCGTAGTCTCCGTCGATGAAGGATGCGAGGGCGGCCACCATCAGTTGTTCCCCTGGGGTCGCATCCTTCGCCAACTCCATGGCCCGGCCGGCCCGGTCCGATGCGTCAAAGTAGAGGAAGGTCTCTGCCGCCGCCTTGTACGCCTGGGCCATGGCGAGATCCGGATCGACCTTTAGAGACTCCTCCAAGAGCTCGTCGGCCCGTTCGAACCAGGTTCGGTGGAAGGCGTCGCGACCTCGCTCGAACACGGCTCGCGCTTCGGCGGATGAGGACGTGATGTGGACCTGTTGGGCTGCGACCGGGGTTCCGGCAGCCGCGAGACACCCAAGGATCGCGATCAACACGCCGGTTTGCAACGACTGATGCTCTGCTGACCTCATGGCAGCATCCTACCTCAGGACCGCCCGTCATACAGGCGTTGGTGGAGAGCTGGATGTCGATTGATCTACAATGCGGTTGGGTGTGTCAGTTTCTTTTGAATGATCTCTCAGACGGCCGAGGAGGATTGGTGAGCGAGCTGTTGTTGGTACTGGACGTTGGCAACACCAACACCGTGGTGGGACTGTTCGAAGGGCCGGACCTCCGGTCGCACTGGCGGTTGACCACCCAGCCCGACCGGACGGCCGATGAGGTCGGCCTTTGGTTGCGCCAGCTGCTGGATTGGGAGGGCGTGGACGCAGCAGATCTGGTGGCGGTGGCGGTGGGTTCGGTGGTTCCGCCTATGGACCCGCGTCTTCGAGCCGGAATCAAGCGTTACCTGGGTCTTTCTCCGTTCTTTGTCGAGCCGGGGATCACGACAGGGATGGCGTTGCGGGTCGAGGTGCCGCAGGACCTTGGCGCCGATCGTTTGTGTGACGCGGTGGCCGCGTTCGAGCTCTTCGGCGGACCCTGCGTGGTGATCGATTTCGGCACCGCAGTGACCTGGGAGGTGGTTTCCAAATCGGGAGAGTATCTTGGCGGAGTGATTGCGCCGGGCCCCGGCGTCACAGCCGACGCGCTGTCGTCCAAGACTGCCAAGTTGCCGAGAGTTGCGTTGGCGCCGCCGCCGAGAGTCATCGGCAAGGGCACGGTGGACAGCATCCAATCCGGGCTGTTTTACGGCTATTTGGGTCTGGTGGAGGGGATCACTCGGAGAATCCTCGAGGAACTCGGTGAGGCGACGGTGGTGGCGACCGGTGGTTTTGCGGAGGATCTTTCTCAGCACACCGAAATCATTCACAAGGTTGAGCCGGACCTGACGTTGTACGGGCTCCGGATCCTGTGGCAGAGGAACCGGGAGATGGCCGGGTGATCACGGGCTCCTCGGTCGGAGATTCGCGGGATCGGATCCGTGACAAGGTCGAGGAGAAGCTGCGTCCGCTGACCCTGCCGAACTTCATCACTCTGTTTCGGATGGCGATCGCCCCGTTCTTCGTGCTCGCGGTCAACGACCACGACTTCCAGTTAGCGCTTTGGATCTTCATTGTGGCCGGCTCCACCGATGCCATCGACGGTTGGTTGGCCAGGAAGCTCCATTCCGAATCTGTAATCGGTGCCTATCTCGATCCCATAGCGGACAAGCTGCTGCTGACGGTCGCCTATGTCGCCCTCACCATTCCTCAGGGTCAGGCGGTGGTGATCCCGTTGTGGCTTGCGATCCTGGCCCTGTTCCGGGATTTCCTGATCATGCTGGTGGCTTTGATTCTCTATGTCGTGGAGGGCATTCAGCGCTTCCCGCCGTCCCCGCTTGGCAAGGCGACGACCTTCATGCACGTGGCCACAGTTGGAATGGTCTTGCTGGCGAATCTCATACAGGTGCCGTCGATCGTCCTAACGGCCTGTTTCTACATCAGCTTCGGACTGGTGATCGTTTCCGGCTTCAATTACCTCTACAGGGCCAGCAAGAAGATCGAAGCCAAACGCCAGGAGAACGAGGCCGCCGGCAATCCTCCGGTGGAGTGAGATCCGCGCCGAGGCTATGAGTCGAAGCTCTCCGGCGGATCGAACGTTGGCATCACTCCTTCGAGAACCCGAACCACATCGCGGGCGATGGTCTTTTCCTCGTTCGTGGGAACCACGAGGGCTTTGACCCGCGAATTTTCGGTGGAGATCTCCCCCTCCTGCCCGACCAATTCGGCGTTTGCCTCACGATCGAGTTCGAGCCCCATGTAGTCCATGCCGCTGAGGGCCTGTTCGCGAACCTCAGGAGAATTTTCGCCGATGCCGCCGGTGAAGAAGACCGCGTCCGCCCCGCCCATGGCTGCTGCGTAGGCGCCGATGTATTTCTTCACCCGGTAGCAGAACATCCGGAACGCCACATCGGCCCGCTTGCGGCCGCGCTCGCGGGCGTCCAGCACCTCGCGCATGTCCGACGACACGCCGGACACGCCGTACAACCCGGAGTGCTTGTTGAGCATGGTATTGACCTGGTGCAGGGTGAGCTCTTCCATGGCCATCAGCCAGGGGATGATGGCGGGGTCCATGTCGCCCGATCGGGTGCCCATGAGCAGCCCCTCGAGTGGGGTGAATCCCATGGATGTGTCGATGCTCCTGCCGTGATCGATGGCGGCGGCGGAGCAGCCGTTGCCGAGATGGACGGTTACGATACGCTTTTCTTCTCGGTTCCAGCCGAGCAACTTGCAGCCCCGGTAGGCCACGTACCGGTGGGAGGTGCCGTGGAAACCGTAACGTCGCAGGGCGTGCTTGGTGTAGAGCTGGAATGGGATGCCGTAAAGGTACGCGTGGCCCGGCATGGTCTGGTGGAATGCGGTGTCGAAAACGGCCACGTGGGTTACGTCGGGGAGAGCCGCCAGGGCTGCATGGTAACCGCGGAGGTTGGCGGGGTTGTGGAGAGGGGCCAAGACTGAGCAGGCTTCGATCTTGGCAACCACGTCGGGGGTGATCCGCACCGATGAGGCGAACTCCTCGCCGCCGTGCACCACGCGGTGGCCCACGGCCTCGATTTCGGTGACGTCACCAAGAACACCGTGCTCCGGATCGGTGAGAATGCGGATCGCCCACTCGATGGCCGCGCGGTGTTCGAGGATCTCACGGTAGTCCTGGTAGGGTCCTCGATCCGGAACCTTGAGGGTCAGCCGGGAATCGGCGAGGCCGATCTTTTCCACCTGACCCGCTGCGAGGGTCAGATCCTGGTCGGCCTCCATTCGTTCGAGGTCGGTCTCGATGACCTGGAATTTGACGGAGGAGGAGCCGCTGTTGAGGACGAGGATCTTCATGATCGTCTCCGGTCGCTCTTCAAGTCAGGCCAGGCCGGTCGTCGGGCAGACGGTCGGTCCGGTGCCCGTTGGCGTCGTAGGTGAAAAAACCCCGCCCGGTCTTGGTTCCCAAAAGCCCTGCCCTGGTGAGCCGCTTGAGCAGCGGACAGGGCCGAAACCTGGGCTCGCCGGTTTCGTCGTAGATATGCTGCATCCAGTTGAGCACCCGGTCGAGTCCGGTGCGGTCCGCCCATTCGAGGGGGCCTGTGCGGAAGTCGAACCCGAGCTTGAGCGCGAGGTCAACCTCGGCCGCTTCGGCCACGCCTTCCATGACCACGTGCATCGCCTCGTTGATCAGTGGCAGCAGCACCCTTGTGGTCACGAATCCGGGCATCTCGAAGACCTTGATCGGGACCTTGTCCAAGAGGCGCGCGAACTCGACCGCCCGTTCGTAGGCCTCGTCCGCTGTCAGCTGGCCGCGAACAACCTCCACCACCCGGGTTGTGGTCACCGGATAGAGAAAGTGCATGCCCAGGATCCGCTCGGGGTGGTTGTTGTCCGCTGCGAGCTCGGTGATGGACAGGGTCGAGGTGTTGATGACGATGGGGTTGCCCGGCGCCATCCGTCGGTCGAGCTCACGGAGGATCTGACGCTTCTGGCCGTAGTCTTCCTGGACCGTTTCGATGGCGAGGTCCGCATCCGATGTTGCGTCGAAGGAGGTCACCCAACGGATCCGGGAGAGGATCGCCCGTTTTTCGGACTCGGTGAGACCGAAGCGGTCGATCTCGTGGTCGAGTGATGCCTCGAGTTCCGTTCGGGCGGACTCGAGTGCTCCGGAGGAGACCTCCTTGAGCGACACGTTGAGCCCTGCCTGAGCAACCTTTGTGGCAATGGAACGGCCCATCATGCCGCCCCCAACGATCGCGACGTCACGAAGTTCCCAGCTCATTCGCGCAGTGTAACAGAAGAAAAGGTGAGGGTTATGGTGTGGAAGATCGGTGGTTGAGGCGCCGGTACGACTCCGTTATGATGTGCGCGTGAGACGTGTTCTCGTGACGTTGGTGGTGTATTTGGCGGTGCTCGCCGCGCCGTGCGCGGCGGCGGCCGGCCAGCGGACGCCGTTTCCGAACTTCACCCTGACAACCCTCGACGGGAAGGGGTCGGTGGAAATCGAGAGCTTCCGCGGGCGGCCGGTTCTGCTGACCTTCTGGGCAAGCTGGTGCGGCCCGTGCAGGGTCGAGCTTCCTCAACTGGCGGAGCTCTACAGCGAGCTGGCAGGAGCTGGATTCGTGCTGCTCACCGTCAACTTGGACAACTCACCCATGATCGCGGAAAAATACCTTGGCCAGCTCGGCCTCAGAATTCCGGTCTACCGCATGCAACAGCGTGACATCGTCGCCCTCAAGATCAGCGGACTGCCCACAAACATCCTGATCGATCGAGACGGGTTGGTGGCCATGGCGACGGCCGGCTACTCCGAAGAGATGCCCGACAACATCCGCCGTCTGGTGGAAGAGATGGGTGACGAGACAACCGGGCGCGGAGACCAAGCCGGCCGATGAAACGAATTCAGCAATCTTCTGTGGGCGCCGGAGCGTGGCGGCGGGCGGTGGTCGTGGTCGGTCTGGCGGCGTTGTGCGTCGGTTGGACCTCCGAGACCGTCGAGTACGTGGCCTGGTCTGCGGTGGAGTTTTTCCCGGGTGACCTCCAGCGTCAGATTCGTCGCAACGAAAACCGTTACAACGCGGGAATCAAGCGCGGTCTCGAGGCGCCGCCCTCGTGGCGGGCTGCGAGCCCCGGAAATCTGGACGCGGCGCTCGAGGACCAGGTCCAACGCTGTACCCAGGCCCTCAAGCAGCCGGTGCCTCTCGGGGATTTTGTCGAGGAACTGGGTGTGCTGGCGGTGCGGGTGTTGGATGCTTCCGATCCGCTGGCGGTCTCCCACGATGACCCCCGAGAACCCAGTTACTCCGCTGCGTACCAGGCCTACGTGGAGTCCGTGCGACAGCGTGTTCGTCTGGTCTACTACGGTCAGGACCACGATCTGATCTACTCACGGCAGGTCGACGCCTCTGTGGTTGCAGCGCTCGAGCGAAGCAGGACCCTCTACCCCCATGTGGGGGCCGAGTTTTTCAGGACCGGCACCATGCGGGACTGGAGGAGTTTCGACGACCGGTCGGTGGCCTTTGGAGTGGCGGCGATTTCGCTTTCCCGCGGCCTCACGGATCTGGCCAATTTCGTGTTGTTCGTTTGGCGATCCGGTGGAGGACAGATTCCGACGCCCCGACCGACTCCGCTCGGCCACGTGGGCCCCACCGTTACCCTGTCGTTGGATGGTGGGTTTTCTGATCGGGAGATGCGGAACCGCGGCGCCCCAGCGATGCCCAAGAGGTCGTTGGCCCTCCCGCCTCCCTGAGCACCCCCCTCC
The DNA here is from genome assembly GCA_963710645.1 of uncultured Holophagae bacterium. Classification (GTDB taxonomy): domain Bacteria; phylum Acidobacteriota; class Thermoanaerobaculia; order Thermoanaerobaculales; family Sulfomarinibacteraceae; genus FEB-10. The sequence continues at coordinate 369,779 of CAVQBD010000001.1, forward strand.
CGCCCGGGAGCAAGGAGCAAGGACCAAGGAACACCCTCCGCCCACCCAAATTCCGGATGACAAATGCCTGATACCAGATCCTCCGCATGGCCGAAGACCCAGGGAGTAGGCAGTAGGGGGTTGGCGGTAGGGAGCAGCCTCCACGCGCCCGGTGGTCGTGAGGTCTTGAAGTGCCGAGGCCGAGCCCCAAGACCCAAGGATCATGTGAGTTGGGTGAGGGACGGTTCACGTTTGGCTCATCCGGATTTCCGCGAGATGAACAGTGGCTGAATTCGAAATGTGAAATGAGAAATGTGGAATTGCCCCCGCCGTCCCCGCGAAGAAGGGGCGCGATGGACGGGCGTGCCACTCCGGGCACCTTCAAGTTGAAAGTTACACGTTGAACGTTGAACGTTCCCACCCTTCCTCCCGAATCGTGAGTGGGCGCGTATGGCGGGCGTGCCGGGTACATGCTTGTGCGGTCCGGGGCCACCGAGAGTCTGACAGCCGTCAGGTACCGCACCAGTGTACCGGGCTCCCGCGGGAAGCGCGTGGGGAGAAAGATGCGTCTCTCGGAGGTGCCTGGCATCCCGATTCGCCAAGGTCGACAAACCGATTCGTACCGTTCAGGCGAATCGGCGTGCCTGGCATCCTCACGGGGAGCGCGGTCGGAGAATCGGCGCTTCGGAATTCGGTAGATTGAACCCAATGAGAGGATCATTACATCTGTGGCGGTGCCTGGCACCGACTTCTACCGGATTGCGTCTGGCTCGTTTGGCGAGTTGCGGGGGCGATTCTAGGGGAACGCCCTCGACCAAGCCGCGGTGTCGCCAAAATCGAAATTGTCGCTGAAGATCAGATCGATGGTGGCAATGACCGTTTGGTTGATGGTGTCGATCACCGAGATCGTGCCGTCGCCAAGGTTGTACACGTAGGCCGTGGCCGAAGCCTCGTGAACAGTGAGAGTGAGGGGCTGGGCGCCGACGGGGATGGCTCCTGGCAGCACGGTATTGGTGCCAATATCGATCACGGAGACCGTACCGTCGCCCTCGTTCGTAACAAACGCTTTCGCACGGGCAATGTCCAATCCGATCCACTGCGGAATATCACCAACATCCAGCGTATCATTTACAGTGTTACTCGTAGTGTCAATGACTGTAATTGAGTCGTTCTCGAGTTGCGTTACATACAGCTGATCTTCGTCCTCGAACATGGCGATACCATGGGGAGAATTCGTCAATGGAATCGTCATTTCGACCGTGTTGTTTGTCGTATTTATGACGATGATACCGTCGACGAAATCGGTCGCATAGGCCCGGTTTGTGCTCGGGTTCACGGCAATATTCTGAAGCTGCGTGCCGATGGCGACAGTGTCTGTTTCACTGTTGGTATCCGCATCGATGACATGGAGGTGTGTGCCTGGCGTTCCGTTGCTGAAGTCCAAAGCGTAGACCGTGTGGGTCACGGGATCTGCGTCGATGGCAGCAACCGGGTGGTCAAGAACAATCGTATCCGCGACCCGATGGTTGGTCGTATCGATGACGGTGATGGTCCCATTGGTGAGATCTGCAACGTAGGCACGATTGAGCGACTCGATGACGACGATTTCTGCGGGGTTTGTTCCGGTATTTAGAAACGATATAACTTCGTTGGTATCGACATCAATGACTACGATCGTGCCATCGAGTATCTTCGAAATATATACAAACGAAGTGTCCAGAAAAATTTGTTCAGATTGTCCGGTTTGTTGATCCAGAGAAAATGACAATATTGGGAGTATGAGTCCGATGAAAATTATCGAACAGGTGATTGGACGCATGACTCCATCCCGTCGTTGATTGCCGGCGTTTGGTCTTGTTTCGTTCCAGGTTAATCTGTGTTGCCCGGAAGTCAAGTGAGTCGAGCTGGAACAGATCTGGAGGGTGGATGTCTCTTGGGCTCCCCCGAGTCTTCCCGGCGTGCCGGGTGTTTGGGTCGTGGGTGGGCGGTGGACGACCATTTAGAATATTTCTGCGGTACCGTCTGGGAGGGCCAGTGGAAGGGGTGGCAACTGGAAGAGCCCCGGGAATGGCGGTTTGGCGGCAGGTGAAAGACGCGATTTTGCAGGCGCATCGGAGGATCCGGTCTCATATCGTAAGGACCGGGTGTGTGCGATCTTCTTCTCTGAGCGACGCGTCGGGGGCCGAGGTCTATCTCAAGCTGGAGAACCGACAACTGAGCGGGTCTTTCAAACTTCGCGGAGTGGCCAATAAGCTGCTGGCCCTGAACGAGGAAGAGCGGGGTCGCCGACTGGTGGCCGCTTCCACGGGCAACCATGGCGCCGCGTTTGCCCACGCCGTCTCCAAACTCGGACTTGATGGGCTGCTCTTCCTGCCCAAGAACGCGGCGGCGACCAAACTGACGGCCATCGAGGCATCGGGCATTCCCTTCGAACTGGTGGGCGACGACTGTGTCGAGACCGAGGTCCATGCATCGCGATACGCCGCCGAAAACAACTGTGTGTGGGTGTCCCCCTACAACGACCCGCTCGTGGTCGCAGGCCAGGGCACCGCAGCCATCGAGATCCTCGACCAGGTCCCTGACGTGCAACATGTCCTGGTCCCCGTGGGTGGTGGAGGACTGATCTCGGGGATCGCCTCCTTCACCAAGGCGGTCGCGCCGGCGGTGTCGGTCATCGGTTGCCAACCGGCAGCCTCGGCCGTCATGTTTGAGTCGGTCAGGGCCGGCAGGATCGTCACCATGGAGAGTCGGCCGACCCTGTCGGACGCCACTGCCGGTGGGATCGAGGAGGGGGCCATCACCTTCGACCTCTGCCGCAGGTACGTGGACGATTACGTGCTGGTGGACGAGGATGAGATCGCAGACGCCATCCGGTTCATCCATGACAGCGAAGGCATGGTCATCGAGGGCGGCGCGGCTCTGCCGGTGGCGGCGGTTCTCCGAAGACCGGCAGAGTTGCGGGGCGCCCGGCTCGTGCTTGTTGTCACCGGTTCAAAAATCGACGATGAGGTTTTGGGGAGGATTCTGGCATGACACCGCCCCACGATCCGGACATCATCCCAGGCGAGGAGAAACCATGAAGTTTCCCATCTTCGAACTCGAACGGGTCCAGTCCATCTACGAGAACACAGTCGAATTCAATCTCACCGAGAGTGGGTTCCATCCCTTCACCCTGACCGAGTTGCTCACCCCGGAACAGCTCGAGAGGGTACAGAACACGGTTCTCGGCTATGGCCAGACCAACGGCTCGCTCGCGATCCGCGAGCGGATCGCCTCGCTCTACCCGGGTCTCGGGGCCGACAACATCCTGGTGACCAACGGATCCTCCGAGGCGAACTTCGTCGCCTGTCACACCCTGCTCGAGCCCGGTGACGAGGTGGTGATGATGGTGCCCAACTACATGCAGATCTGGGGTATCGCCGAGGAGATGGGGGCGGTGCCGGTGGCCTTCCACCTGCGTGAGAACGCCGGCTGGTCACCGGATCTCGACGAGCTGCGGCGGGTGGTCAACCACAAGACCCGGGTGATCACCGTCTGCAATCCCTCGAATCCCACCGGATACACCCTCACAACTGACGAGATGCGTGAGATTGTGGCCATCGCCGATGGGGTCGGCGCCTGGATTCACGCCGACGAGGTCTACCGCGGCGCAGAGCTCGACGGTGTCGAGACGCCGAGCTTCATCGGTCTCGGTGAACGGGTGACGGTCAACGGGGGGCTTTCAAAGGCCTATGCACTGCCGGGACTCCGGCTCGGCTGGCTGGCCGGACCGGCCGAGACCATCGCCACCTCGTGGGCTTACCACGACTACACCTCGATCACTGCCGGCATCCTCAGTCATACCATTGGCGAAATGGCCCTCTCGCCCGAACTCCGGCCAAGGATTCTCGAGCGCAACCGGGCCATGTTGCGCGAGAATCTCGGCCACACGATGAACTGGGTCGAGAGCATGGAACCACACATCCGGTTCACCCCACCCAAGGCCGGGGGGATGGCCTTCATGCGATACGACTTCGACATCAACTCCACCGAGCTGGCGGACTGGCTGAGGACCGAGCAGAGTGTCTTCATCCTCGCCGGCGACACCTACGGGATGGACGGGTTCTTCCGGATCGGAATCGGAGCCGAGAGGGCGACGCTCGCGGCCGGGTTGGAGAGGGTGCGCGATGCACTGGCGCAGAGGTTCGGTACGATGTAGCGCCCTATTGCACGGGAATCCGGGAAACGGAGTTCGGGCTTCGAGAATCGGAAGAATGAGGGATTCTGGTGTCCGCTCCATCCGAGCCCCAAGTCCCGAGCCCCGCGAGCTTCCTACTCCGCCTCGAACCCGATCTTCGAATGCGAGCCATCGCAGTGCGGCTTGTTCTGAGACGCTCCGCAGCGACAGAGTGCAGTGTTGGTGGTTCGCTCAACCGCGCGCCCGGTGCCAGCCAGGACCTCGAGCGGGCCGGACACCAACAACGGTCCGTTTGGAGCCCCTTTGATGGCCAGCGGCCCGCCACGTTCGGCAAGGGTCCCCAGTTCTTTGCTCACTGGCTCGCCCGTGGCCGTGAAGCCTGCCGTGGTGTGGGACCCGTCGCAGTAGGGCTTGTTTTTCGAGTCGCCGCAGCGGCAGAGGGTGGCCCGGGTGCCGGCGGGTGCGCCGTTGATGGCGAGTTCTCCGCGAAAGGCCAGCGGACCGTTTTCCCAGATGCGCACGGTGTTGACCTCGGGAGGGGTCTCGTCCGGTCTCCCGTCCTTACGCTGATACTGGATCGCACCGGAGGGACAGGCGTGGGCCACCGCGACGATGTGCTCCGGATCGGTGGCGTTCGGGTGGATCCAATCACCGGGAGCGTTGGCCTCGAAGACCCCCGGCAGACCGGTGACACATTCCCTGGCATGGATGCACAGTGCCCCGTCGAAGCTAATGTCGATGTTCTTGCCCTGGTATGTCTTTCGGCTCATGAGTGTCCCCTTTTTGTTTGGTCCTTTGGTTCTACCAGCTCTCTTTGAACGGTCTCAGATCGAGCTCGAAGGTCCATGCGTTTCTGGGCTGGCGGTGGAGCCACAGCATGGCGGCCGCGATGCTCTTTGGATCGATGAGTCCATCTTCGCCCTTTGCCGCCGCCATGTCGGGCATGTTCTCGTGCACCCGCGGCACGTCGATGATGCCGTCGATGATGAGGTGGGCCACATGGACGCCCCTGGGTCCGAGCTCCTTGGCCATGCTCTGGGCCACCGCCCGCAGACCGTGTTTGCCGGCTGCAAATGCAGCGAAGTTGGCATTGGCCTTCACCGCTGCCGTGGCGCCAGTGAATACGATCGTTCCCTCCTGTTTGGGGGTCATGCGGCGTGCGGCTTCGCGCCCCACCAGAAACCCTCCGTAAGAGGACGCACGCCACATCTCCTCGAACGCCCGAGCGTCGAGTTCGAGGATCGAGCCCATGACAAACCCCGCCGCGTTGAAAAGAACGAAGCGCGGCGGACCGAATCGATCCTCGGCCCGATCGAACAGGTCCACGACCTGGTCCTCGTTCGACGCGTCGGCGCTGATCGCGAGCGCGGCACCCCCGGTGGCCTCGATCTCGTCAACCAGCGGAGCGAGGGCCTCGGCGTTCCTTCGGGCCACCACTACCGGGTAACCATCTCGAGCCAGCATTTTCGCGACTTCGGTTCCGGTCCCGGTGCCGGCTCCGACGACAACAGCACATCCCGACTCAGCCACGGCCACCATCCTCTCTGAGGTCACTATCACTGCTGGCCAGAACGACTTCCGCGGAAGGGTTTATTCCTCGTGTCTGACCCGCCGTCAGACGGGGATGCAATCGGTGTCAACTCACCCGTGCTTCAAAAAGGTCCCGTTCCGGTACTCCGCGAAGGCCTGCTGCAGCTCGGCCTGAGAATTCATGACGATGGGTCCTTGCCACGCGATGGGTTCGGCGATGGGCTGCCCGGAAACCAGCAGGAATCGGATCCCCATTTCGCCCGAGTCGACAACGATCTCATCACCGTGGTCGAAGACCACGAGGGTCTTGTTGGCGACGGCGTCGGAGGCACCGGTCGATGCCTGTCCGATCTTCTCGGTATTCACCGGCCGTGGCTCGGAAGCGTTGCAAAAGGTCCCGGACCCGTCAAACACATAGGCGAAAGCGTTGCGGGTCGTCTTCACCGGCAGGCTCTTCCGGGTGAGCGGAGGCACCCGGACGTCGAGGTACTGGGGGTCTGCCGCGATGCCGTCCACTGGTCCTGTGGCGCCCCAGAAACTGCCGCAGATGACCCGCACCCTGGTCTCGTCATCGTCAGTGATCTCGGGGATGTCGGCCGACTGTACATCCTGGTAGCGGGGCGCGGTCATCTTCAGGGCAGAGGGCAGATTGGCCCACAGCTGGAAGCCGTGCATGCGGCCCGCTGCGTCTCCGTGAGGCATCTCCTGGTGGATGATCCCCGATCCGGCGGTCATCCACTGCACGTCGCCGGCAGCCAGGGTGCCGGCGTTGCCCAGGCTGTCACCGTGGTCCACGGTGCCGGCCAGGACATAGGTGATGGTCTCGATGCCGCGGTGAGGATGCCACGGAAAGCCTGCAAGGTAGTCCTCGGGCCGGTCGTTGCGAAAATCGTCGAACAGCAGAAACGGATCAAAGTCGCTGGTGTTTCCGAATCCGAAGCCGCGACTCAGATGGACACCGGCTCCCTCGATCACTGGATTTGGGATGCTGATTCGTTTGATGGGTCGAACGGACATGAGACCTCCCTGAGCGGATGCCGCCTGATGACCTCGCTCGGGTTGAGCAACGAGGCGCCCGAGAATCGCATTCCTCGTGATCCGAGACGACCGTACGGAGCCACCATCACGGTCTCGGCAGCATGACCGATTCCGGAAGATCATAATGGAGGATCACCCTGGCGTAGATCTGGTATAAGAAAGAACCGGCGGGCGATGGACATCTCGATCTGGGAGCTCTCGGACTCTGAGGTGTGGCCGGTCGATGCTGACAGCTCGATCTTCTGCTGAGTTGCAGACGCCGCCACAACGCTCAGGGCGCTGTCGCCGGTGAGGGGTGGGCACCGGTTTTTGGAGGTTTGATGAGCGACGCGATGCGGGAGATACGGCTCGACGGCAGGGAGGTCTTTTCGGGCAGGGTGCTGCGGCTCGAGGTGGACCGCATCCGCTTGCCTGATGGCGGCGAAAGTGTCCGCGAGGTCGTGCGACACCGGGGCGCGGCGGTGGTGTTGCCGATCCTCGACGACGGACGCGTGCTGTTGGTTCGGCAGTTCCGGTACCCGGTTGCTGAGGTGTTGCTGGAGCTTCCGGCCGGGACGTTGGAACCGGACGAGGACCCCATGAAGTGCGCGGCCAGGGAATTGACCGAGGAGACCGGGTACTCCGCGGCATCGGTAACGCCGCTTGGGCGGTTCTACGCTGCGCCGGGATACACCGACGAGAGCCTGCAGGCGGTGCTTGCCACCGGGCTCGAGCTGACCGATGACGCCGAACCCGATCCCGACGAGATCATCGACGTGGAAATCGTGGCTGTGGCCGATCTCCTGAGTCGCATCGAGACGGGAGAGATCCGGGATTCAAAGACCCTCGCCACGATCCTTCTGGCCCAACTCCGGGGTGTGTTGGGGGTAGCCTCCAACCACCCTTCCGCCCACGTTGCACGTTGAACGTTGCACGTTGAAAGCTCGTCCCCGGTCGTTGGGGAGATCGAATCTTAACGTGTAACGTGTAACGTCAAACGTAGAACCCCCCGCCCTCTACGTTCCGTCGTCCTCCTGCCACGCCTTCCGTTTGGCGCTCCTGGGAAACCGGTATCGCGGGACCTCGCCCCCTCGTATTCCGCCGTTCTCCTTGACGGGACAGAGTTCGTCGCGCCGTTTCGTCAGGTCCTCGATAACCGCCTGTTGGAACGCCGCCATGTCGCCTGTGCCGCCGAGTTCAGTCTTGTAGTCGGGGATATCCACCAGCTCGATACGGGCCCGTACCTGGCGTGCCGGGCGGGGAACCAGCTCACCCGGGGCCTGGACGTGGTGGAGACCTCCCGAGTAGACGACAATCATCTGGCCTTCGTCCACCACCGCGAGAATATCGGCGACGCCGCCGCGAATGGTCATGGGACGACCTTTCGAGTCCAGACCGTCTTTGCGCATCATCCTGCCTTCCGGGAGGATCATGACGAGGGCCTCCTGATCGACCTTTTTGAGGACCTGGTCCCATGTGTGGTCCCGCTGGCGTGTCACCACCACCACGTGGCGCGCCAAGAAACTGAAGAAGAGACCGATCCACCGCCGCATGGTCTTTTCCGCCACCGGCAGCACACCGTGACGCGCGAATCGCCAGAGCAAGGCATCGGGAGCGTAGCCGGCGAGAAGGGGTTCGTAGAGGCTTGTGTGGTTGAGGATAACCAGCAGCCTGACCCTCTCCCAATGGCCATCGGGTGGGATCCCGATCCACTCGCCACGGAACCGCCAAAAAAAGCGGCTCAACCATTTGACCTGCGTCAGGAGTAGATAGGCAAGGATGGATCGCAGCATAGTTCGGTTTCGGGCCACCCCCTCGGGGCCTTATAAAGGATAACCCAGCGCGTATTCGCTCAATGTGTTTCGAATTCTGGGTTCCGGGTTTCCCCCCACCCGCCCGTTGGACTTGGGGTCTTGAGGGCTTGGGGTCCGAGCCCGTCGCCGTTGTCGTTAACGATAGAGTTCAGAGTTTCCGCGCCGCTTCGCGGCTTGTGATTCGATGCACCAGCGAGCGGCCGCCCCGGCTGCAATCGGGCAATCAACCGCATGTCGGTGCCTGGTGCCGGCCCGAGCGTTCGATTCGATTCGCTGATTTCGATGTTCCCATCTCCCAACCGCGCTCCCCGAGGGCGCGTTTCTCGGAGGTGCCTGGCATCCCGATTCGCCAACGCCGGCCAGCCGATTCGTCTCGCTGGGGCGAATCGGCGTGCCTGGCATCCTCACGGGAAGCGCGACGAAGAACCGGGGCGCATCGAAGGACCCCCACCGCTGATACTGCTTTCCAAAATCGTTCAAGACGGCACGCCCGCCCATCGTGCCCACCTCGCTCCGGGTGGGCGGCGGAGTCTGGGATCCGAGATGTGGCATCCGGTATCCGGGAGGGTTGGGTTCAGGACTGCGCCCGCGGGCGCGCCCGGGGCGGGCCCTACTGGCCTGGCCGAAAGACCAACGCGCCCAGCGTCCTCGTCAGCACGATGCCGTACATGGCCGGGCCGTAGTGGCGCAGCATGTAGAGATCGAACTCAAGCTTCTCCACGTGGTGTTCGGGGAGCTCGCAGTAGGGCAGATGTACCTGGGCCCAGCCTGTTATTCCGGGACGGACCGAGTATCTGAAGGCATAGAAGGGAATTTCGCGTTCCAGCTTCTCTGCCACATCGACACGCTCGGGGCGTGGCCCGACAAGACTCATCTCGCCGCGCAGCACGTTGAACAGCTGGGGAAGCTCGTCGATCCTCCACCGACGCAGGACGCGGCCTGCCCGCAAGACTCGGCTGTCGTTGGGCTCGGTGAAAGTCTGGCCCTTGGTGTCCGCGTCCCGTGTCATGGTCCGCAGCTTGTACAGGGTGAACGGCTTGCCGAATCGACCCAGGCGGACCTGGCGGTAGAGGACCGGGTTGCCGTCGGTGACGAGGATCGCCAGGGCGCCCACAATCAAGATCGGGGACGCCAGCAACAACCCGACGGCGGAGATGCCCAGATCGAAGAACCTCTGAAGATGATGAAACGGAGAGGTCGCAATGGACGAGAAATCGCCGGTGGCGATGAACCACCGCGAGTCCACCTGGTGTACTGGAATCCGACCGGTGAGGGCGGCGTAGGCTCCGGCGGCGTCCATCACAGGGGTACCGCGGAAATTGAGGGCCGCCAACCGGTCGATAGTGGGGTCGTGGGCGAGGGTGGCGACAACCACGAGATCGGCATCGCGCAAGGCCGCGGCAAAATTCTCCGGGGGCGATGTCTCGGACAGTGCAGGGAGGTGTGAGGCGATCACGAATGGAGCGTTGGGACGTCGCTTCAGCTCATCCTCGAGAGCACCGACGATGGGGCCCGAACCGATCACTAACGCCTTTCTGGGGTGGGGCCGCCCGGCAAGCGCGAGCCAGAGAAACCGGATGGCGGCTTCGAGGGGCAGGGCCAGCACCAGCGTCAACGCGAGCAGGCCCCGCCCGAATCGCCACGCCGGCACCATGTAGACCCCGAGGGCCAGGGCAGTGGCCAGGGAAACAGCCAGAGCTGCCATCCGCACCAGGAGGTAGTCCTTGGTGCGCCAACTGGCCTGGCGGTAGAGGTCAAAGGTGGTGGCCAAACCCAGCTGAGCCAACAGGAAGTAAATGAGGAACCAGGGGTGTTTGAGGATCTCCTCGAACTCGGAGCCAAACAGTGCTGGACCAAATCTCAGCCAAGTGGCCGCGAGACCGGCAGCCACCAGGATCACGGCATCAGACACTGCGAGCAGCAGTGCAGTGCGCCAGTCGTTCCCGCCCACCCTTTGCATTGCAGGCATTGTGGCGGGTTTGAGGGTGCTGTCAACCGAAGACCCTGGGGCGGCCGAAAATGGTCGGCGCCGAAGCGGATCCCGAGGCCAAAATATTCCTACGAAATCACTGTTCAATTCAATCTAGAAAGAGCTTGTCACTTTTCTTCACAAGCTCTATACTCTTGGCCGTGATGTTCGCATATCCCCTGACCACACACACCAAAGACCTGACAGTGAGGGCGTATCGCAGCGTCACTGCGCGCCGCGCTGTCCAGAAAAAAGGAGATCGCCCATGAAGTTGAAAGAAGTCCTACGTCAGAAGATCGAGGAGCATCGGCCGCGCACGGTTCGCCTGCTCAAAGAGTACGGCGACACCGAGATCAGCAAGGTCACCATTGCACAGGCAATCGGAGGCGCGCGCGGCGTGCGGTGCCTGGTCACCGACGTGTCCTATCTGGACCCGTTCGAGGGCATCCGCTTCCGCGGCCGGACGATTCCGGAAACATTCGAGGCCCTGCCCAAGGTGCCCGGCAAAGAGTACCCCTACGTCGAGAGTTTCTTCTACTACATGATGACCAGCGAGATCCCCACCATGGAGGAGACACTCGAGGTGGTGGAGGAGTTCAAGAAGCGCCGCGCCCTGCCGGAATACGTCAAGGGCATCCTGCGCGCCATGCCCAATGACACCCATCCCATGACCATGTTCTCCGCCGGCATCCTCGCCATGCAGCGCGAGTCGGAGTTCGTCAAGAAGTACAACGAGGGCATGAACAAGTTCGACTACTGGGAGCCCATGTTCGAGGACGTGCTCAACCTCCTGCCGAAGCTGCCGCCGCTGGCCGCGTTCATTTATCGCCTCAAGTACAAGGACGACGATCAGATCGCGGATAATCCCGAGCTGGACATGGGCGGCAACTTTGCCCACCAGATGGGCATCGATGCGCCGTACGACGATGTTGCGCGGATGTACTTCATCCTCCATTCCGACCACGAGTCGGGCAATGTCTCGGCCCATACCACCCACCTGGTGGCGTCGGCACTGTCGGACGCGTACTACTCCCTGTCGGCCGGAATCAACGGTCTTGCGGGACCTCTCCACGGCCTGGCCAACCAGGAGGTGCTGAGCTGGACCATGAAGTTCATGGATGGTCTCGAGGGCAAGGAGCCCACCGAAGAGGTCATCAAGGAGGCCCTGTGGGCCACCCTCAACAGCGGCCAGGTGATCCCGGGCTACGGTCACGCGGTGCTCCGCAAGACCGACCCGCGCTACACCTCGCAGCGTGAGTTCTGCTTGAAGAACCTGCCGGACTATCCCCTGTTCAAGGTCATCTCCATGATCTACCAGGTGGCCCCCGGCGTGCTCGAAGAGCAGGGCAAGGCCAAGAACCCGTGGCCCAACGTGGACGCCCAGTCCGGTGTCATCCAGTGGTACTACGGCCTGACCGAGTGGGACTTCTACACCGTCCTGTTCGGCATCGGCCGCGCCATCGGCGTGCTCACCAACATCACCTGGGACCGTGCCCTCGGTTATCCCATCGAGCGGCCCAAGTCGGTCACCACGGCCATGCTGGAAGAGGCGGCGGGCATCGAATAGCCCACGCTGATCATGATCACTCAGGGCGCCCTTCGGGGCGCCTTTTTTCGTGAGGTGAGAAGGAGGAAAGGAGGAAAGGAGGGAAGGTGGCGTAGCAGCCACCGGCGCCCTGAGCGGACGAGTCGAAATCCAAAATTGAAAATTCAGAATTGAGAATTCGGACCAAAGGGTCGAATGCCTACTCCCCGTTGCCGATGGAAGCCTTCATCTTGGTGAGATACGCGGCGGCGAGCCGGTCCGGATCCTCCACACCGAGAGCCTTCGCACACTGAACCACAAATCCACGAACGTAGACCTCCGCCGGCAGGTCGGCGAATTCCTCGTTTTCCACGATCTCCAGCAAAGAGGCGCGGATCTTGGTTTCCTCGGCGAGCCGGGGGATGGTCACGCCAGACGCCAGGCGGTGGTGGCGGAGATGGTTCCCCGGTTGTTCGTCCATGTCGGGCAGCGCGTCGGTGGGAGGTTCGACGGCGGACTCTGCCGCCCGAGCCGTGGCGGCGGCGGTATCTGCAGATTGTAGGATTCTGAGATAGGCCTCCTCGAGCTGTTCAAGGAGCCACTGACGCTCGTCTTCGTCGTACAGGGAATAGGATGCCAGGGTGCCGGGTGAGTAGAGCTCGCGGCGGTGGCGGTAGGCCCGTTCGACCTGCTCTTTGCCGGCTCCCGGCTCCAGGTCGAGGGCTTCCCAGTCCCGGGTCTTCGGCTCATCACCCATGGGACACCTCACCAGCGGTGATCATGATGTCGGCCATGCGCCGGACCGACATGACGAAGGGGCTGTCGTGATAGTGCTCGGTCGCCGGTCGTCGTTCGCGGACCGAACGGGCGAGGAGTTCATCCTCCTCGAGCTGGCCGACGCAACGGATGTTCCGGCCGAAATAGTCCCGGCAGGCGGTGCTCATATCGGTGCCCAGTTGGCGATGTTCAGATCGTGACACTCGATTGATGACCAGGAACGGTTCGAAACGGTCGGCTTCGATGGCCAGTGCTCGGCCGATCTCGGGGTCTTCCTCGGCCACCCGCAGGATGAGGTCCCGAGGAGACCGGATCGATCTGTCGCCGCGGTTGGCCATGGCCCGGCTGACGGCTGCGCGGACCCTGTCTCTGGGTTCGGTTCGTCGCAACTTCCGAAAAAAAGCGGCTTTCAGGAAGTGGTAGGCATTCTCGATGGAGGTTGCCTCGGGGATGACTACGAGTATTCCGTGGCGGGCCGCGAGAAAGAAGTCGAGCACGTTGAACGAAGAACCCGCCCCGAGGTCGAGAATGACGTGATCCACCGGCAGGCTGCGGACGTGGCGGAGAAGGCGCTCTTTCTGAGCCGAATTGAGGTTGGCCATCTCCACCAGGGCGCGGGCGCCACTGATGAGCCAGAGGTCTTCGGTTCGGGTCTCGACCATGATTTCGTCGAGGTGCTCCACCCTTCGGGCCACAAACTCCGAGAGTGTCTTCGACGGGTTTGGGATACCGAGCAGCGTGTGGAGATTGGCGCCTCCGAGGTCCGCGTCCACCAAGGCGACTCGGCGACCCGATTGGGCCACCGCCACCGCCAGATTGGCGGCTATCGCCGACTTTCCGACGCCTCCCTTGCCTCCCCCGATCGCCCAGATCGAGGGTGCGGGCGGCATCGTCGGGGAGGACGAATCGGTCCCGTGACTCACCGAGGGCTCCGGGAGGGTGATTCCAGGGTGGCGGATACATCGCAGGTGCGGGCGGCTGGGCGACCGGTGGTCATCGGGGGCCATCGTACCACTGGCGACTCTCACCCGCCCGGGAGCAGGGAGCAGGGAGCAGGGAGCAGGCCCCAACTCGGAGGGCGAGGAAAGAATCTGCGGGCCGGGGGTTTATGCCCCGGCTACCCACCGCGCCGATCCCGGGGGGTAAGACCCCCGGGTCGCACAGACCGGCGTTCCGGGCGGGTGGGGGTATTTCACATTTCACATTTCACATTTCAAATTGGGTGGGCGCTAGCCCCTAGCCCCTAGCCCCTAGCGGGTGGGGGCCCTGGCATCCATCTTGCTCTACAATCGACAGGCTCGAGCCCTTGGAGGGTTTCATGCGGATTCAGACGCGGCTTTTCTTCGGCACGGCGATGCTCGTGCTCGCGTTGGTGGCGGCCCAGTGGTGGCTCCACGTCAGGCAGCTCCGCGCCATCGAGCGGGAGCTGGGAACGGTGGCAGCCTCGGTGGGGAAGGACCTCCTCAGCCACAACATCGATTTCGCCTTGCGGCCGTCAGTCCACTACACGGCGGACGGTGCGACCGCCGTGTGGATGGCGGCTGAAGATGTGGACCTTACGGCCGAGGAACTGAAGAACAACACCGCCCCCAAGTGCGGGCCCGAGGACGTGCATGTGCTGGCCATCCCGGAAGGGACGGCTGCGACCGTGGAACGCAGAATCGAGCGCTTCGTCACTTCCCCGGATGCTGCATCCGGGCACGAAGAGACCATCGAGCACCGCATCATCGTGGATCTGCACGCGGATGATGAGCTGCACGGCGCCGAGGCCGACGCCCGGATCGAAAGCGATCCCGCCAAACCGAGGACCGTGCCCCTCTCTCCTGACGAATATCGCAAGGTCGAGCTGAAGGTGGTGAGGTTGGATTCGCCTTCGGAGCGGTTCCTGGTGGTCCGGGACGGAGACGGTGAACGCCGCATTCCAATTCCGGTGAGCCCGACTCAGGACATCGTGCGCGGCACCCTCAAGCGGGGTCTGGTGGTGAGTGGTGGGCTCCTGATGCTTGGTCTGGTGGCGTCCGGGATCATGGCGACGCGGTTGACGAGACCGCTCCGGAGTCTGGCCGACGGTGCCGAGGCTGTGGCCGACGGTGACTTCGGGGTGCAGGTCCCGGAGACCGCAACGGGCGAGGTGGGGGAGCTCCAACGCGCCTTCAACACCATGTCGAGCCAGTTGGCCAGATTGGAGACCGAGCGTGACCAGTTGAGAAGCCGCGAACACCTGGCCCAGCTGGGCGACCTCTCGAGGGGACTCGCCCATACGGTACGTAACCCGCTGAACACACTGGGTTTGGCTGTGGAAGAGCTGGCTGGTGATCACCGCGACGGAGACCCGTTGGTCCACACAGCCAGACACCAGATTCGGCGAATCGACCGCTGGCTACGGTCGTTCCTTGCTCTGGGGGCAAGCGATGCCTCGGCCATGGAGATTGCCGATCTCGGGCCGATCGTGGAGGAGGTGGGACTGGAGGCCATCCAGGCCGGTGCCCGGATCAACCTTGAACCCGCCGTCGAACCGCTGGAGGTGTTGGTGGTCCCCACCGCCATTCGTTCGGCTGTGGCCAACCTGCTGGAGAATGCTACCGAGGCCGCCAGAGCCGGTGAGTCGATCGCGGTCACGGCTGTGCGAGACGGTGACCATGCGGTGGTGTCGATTCGAGATCGTGGACCCGGGTTGCCTCCGGAGGTCCGTGAGAAAATGTACTCTCCCCATGTCACGACCAGACTCGGCGGCTCCGGCATGGGCCTGTTCCTGGCGCGCCAGCTGGTGGTGGAAATGCACGGTGGAACGCTGACATTGACGGACCGCGACGGTGGTGGAACCAACGCCGAGATCCGACTGCCGTTGGCGGGTGGGAAGGGTGGGGAAGATCTTGGCTGAGGCCGGTTCCAGGATTCTGGTGGTCGAGGATGAGGCGGACCAGCGCCGGTTGATCGTCGGAATTCTCGAGCGTGACGGCTTTGATGTCAGCTCGGTGGGCTCCGCCGAGGAGGCCTCGGCTGCCCTCGATGACGATCCCCCCGACCTCATTCTCTGCGATTGGCGGATGCCCGGCAGAGACGGAGGGGAGCTGCTTTCGGAGGTCCGTCAAAGCGGGGTCGACACCGCCTTCATCGTCATGACTGCCTATGGATCCATCGCCCACGCAGTGGAAGCGGTGCGGAAAGGGGCCGACGACTACCTCTCCAAGCCGTTCGAGAGGGAAGCCCTACTGCTGGCGGTGCGCCGGGTTCTGCGCACCAGTCGGCTGGAGGCGGAGAACCGCAGGCTGCGGGAGGTGCCCCGCGATGAGGACCGCTTCGGCGAGATCATCGGTCGCTCGCCGGTGATGCAGCGGCTGTACCGGACCATCGAAAAGGTGGCGGCCACCGACGCGACGGTGCTGATCACAGGGGAGTCAGGGACCGGCAAGGAGCTGGTGGCGCGCACTCTTCACCGGGCGAGCCGCCGGGCCGGCCAACGGTTTGTGGCGGTCAACTGCGCTGCCATCCCGGAGACCCTCATCGAGAGCGAGCTTTTCGGTCACGAGCGGGGTTCGTTCACCGGTGCCCACCGCCGCCGCGCGGGCCGGTTCGAGGAGGCCGACGGCGGTACCTTGTTCTTGGACGAGATCGCTTCCATGCCCGTTCCGCTGCAGGCGACTTTGCTGCGCGTGCTGCAGGACAAGCGCGTCACCAGGCTCGGCGGCAGCGGGGAGGTGGAGGTGGACGTACGGGTGGTCGCGGCATCCAATCAGGACCTACCGGAGCTCGCTGCAGCGGGCGGCTTCCGCGAGGACCTCTATTACCGGCTCAACGTGGTGCCGGTGGCCCTGCCGCCCTTGCGCGAGCGCCGGGAGGATATCCCCCTGCTGGTCTCGCGTTTCGTGGAGGCCGCCGCGGCGGAACACGGGGCTGCGGTGCGGTCGCTGGATTCAGCGATCCTCAGATGTCTCATGGAGCACGGCTGGCCCGGGAACGTCAGGGAACTGGCCAACGTGGTGGAACGCCTGGTTCTGCTGGCCGAGAACGGACAGGCCGATCCCGCCGACCTGCCGCCGGAGATCCGCGAACCCAGTGCCTCCGCGGGCTGTCCGTTCCGGCTGCCCGCGAACGGGCTCCAGTGGGACGCGGTGGAGTCCGGTCTGCTGCGGCAGGCCTTGGACCGGGCTGGCGGCAACCGGGCCGCGGCGGCGAGGCTGCTGGGTCTGGGTTACAAGACCTTCCTCTACCGGCTCGAGAAGTACGGCATTTCCGCCACCGACGGCGAGGACTGACATTCCCCAATTCGGCAGATGACATCCCCATATGGGGAGACCGGTTGATTCGAAATTCGAAAATCCTCCCACCCAACCGGATACAGGATGCTAGATGCGGGATCCCCCGCCCGTGTCCGTCTCCGTCTCTGTGCCCGGACGGGGAATAACATGTCGGTGCCAGGCACCGCCGCAGATGTTCCGATCTCGTGCTCCGGTGCGATTTCGACGGTGCCTGGCACCGGCACGCGCGTTCGGAACCCGCTCGAGAGTGTCGCGCCCAATGAATCCGCCCACTTCTTATCCGGGCGGGTTGTGGGGGACCTGGCACAGTGGTTGCTACTGACCAGAGGTGAACGGCCAATCAAGGCCGCATTCGAACACAACGGAGGACGAAGAAATGAAACAGCTGTCCTGGATGTACTGGATCGTGGCGGCCGCCCTCGTTCTGGCAGGTGGAGCGGTATTGGCCTATGCCGATGGCGACGGCGAAATCAAGAAAATGGTCAAAGTGAACGTCAACGGCAACGTGGATTCCGTTGGCCTCGACGACCTGGCCGATGGTGAAACTCGAGAGTTCAACGCGGGGGACCACACCGTGACCGTGACCCGCAACGGAAACGATCTCGAGGTCCTGCTCGACGGTGAAGAAATTGGCGGTCATGTGCTCCCCGGTTCCGACAGGATGATCTGGGTCGGTGAGGACGGGCTGCCGGAGGGACACGGCGAGGACCTGAGTCGCCACGTCATCGTTATGAAGGACGGAGGAGAGGGCGAGGCGCTGATCAAGACCGTGACCATCCAGTCGGATTGCGATGGAGGGGAGGCGGACTGCGAGACCATCGACGTGGACGTCTCAGCCCATCCCCACGCCATGTATTTCGCCGGCGAAGAGGGCGACCATCCGATGATCATCAAACACCACGGCATGCACGAGGGGATGGTGAGGTATCGTTGTGAGGAGACGGGGTCGGTCCTCCTCGTCAAGGAAGAGGATGCACTCTCCGAGACCTACATCTGCCCTGCCACCGGCTGCGTCATGGAGAAGGTCACCGAGCCCGACGTCAAGATCATCCAGTTGATGCACCGGGTCGAAGTCGAGGACGACGACACCGAGTAGGACCGCATAATCTCACGAGCACAAGCCACCCTTCGGGGTGGCTTAATTTGTTGGGGGAGCAGGGAGGACCCCACTGCCTGCGAGGGCCCCCGACCAAATGACTGAATTCTCGGTTCTTGGTTCTGAGTTCTCAATTTTCAGCGGCGCGGGATGATATTTTCTATTGACGGCCGTCCCGGGCGGGCGGGAGGGAATTCAAAATTCAGAATTCCACGGTGAGAGGTGAGGTGAAGATGGATCTGAAGGGCAAAACGGCACTCGTAACTGGCGCATCAAGCGGTATTGGCAGGGCGGTTGCCGAGGCATTCGCCGAAAGCGGCTGCAGGCTCCTGCTCGCGGCCCGCCGTCAACGGCGGCTCGATGCGCTTGCGGAGGAACTCGGGACGCGGTTTGGGACCGAAGTGGGGGTGGGTACCGTCGATGTCCGCGACCGCGAGCAGGTGGAGCAGTGGCTGTCTTCGCTTGGAGATGCTTGGAGGTTCATCGACATCCTGGTAAACAACGCGGGATTGGCGCGCGGTCTGGCGACGGTCCAGGATGGTGACGTGGCGGACTGGGAGGAGATGATCGACACCAACCTCAAGGGCCTGCTCTACGTGACCCGGGCAGTGCTGCCGGGGATGGTGGAGAGAGGGTCCGGCCACGTCATCAACATCGGCTCCATTGCCGGCCACGAGGTCTACCCCAACGGCAACGTCTACTGCGCCACCAAACACGCGGTGGCAGCCCTGAGTCGGAGCATGGGGATCGACACCCTGGGAACCGGGGTCCGGGTGTCGGCGGTGGATCCCGGAATGGTGGAGACCGAGTTCTCCAACGTCCGGTTTCACGGCGACGACGAACGAGCCGGCTCGGTCTATGAGGGCCTGGAGCCGCTCCGCGCCGAGGACGTGGCCGACGCCGTTCTCTATTGCGCCACCCGGCCACCCCACGCCAACGTCCGGGAGATGATCCTCATGCCCACGGCGCAGGCCGCGGCGGTTCATATTCACCGGAAATCCTGAATTTTGAATTTTGAATTCTCAATTTTGAATTGCCCCCGTCCGCCGCGCGGTCCAGAGTCCCAGGTTGAACGTTCAACGTTGAACGTTGAACGTTTCCACCCACCCTCCCGGTGGTTGAGAGTGCGCGATGGGCGGGCGTGCCGTCTCTGACGATTTTGGGATGAGGTCGAACAGTTTGCTTGTTGCGACGAGTCCCAAATATCGTCAGAGGGGGCTCCCTCGGGGAGCGCGGTTGGGAGATGGGCGCGTCGAAGTCAGTGAATCGAAGCGAACCAGTGACAGCTTGATCCGAGTCCCGAATCCCGAATCCCGAGTCCCGAGTCGCGTGCACGGACGCGGGAGGGCGCGGAGGCACTGCTCCCTGCCTACTGCCTACTGCCTACTGCCTGACCCATGCCATTGCCGCACCGCGTCGATCCGGTAGAATAACGCCATGAAGATCATCACCAAGAGCATCATCGACGGCGTGGAAATCGGAGGACCCGGCTCCATAGTCTCCATCAACCCAGCCACTGAGGAAGAGGTCGGCGTCGCATCGTCGCTGGATTCCGAAGGCGCCGAACTGGCCGTGCAGGCCGCCAAGGCCGCCTTTCCGGGATGGGCTGCCATGCCGGTGGAAGAGCGCGAGGCGATCCTCGGTCGTTGGCTCGAACTCATGGTGGATGAGGCCGACGAGATGATTCGACTCATGTCCGCCGAGATGGGCAAGCCGCATTCTGAAGCGACCCTGGTGGACGTGGTGCCCGCGTGCTCGACTCTGGACTACTGGCGGCGCACGGCCCACGATCAACTGGCGTTCCAGCCGACCCAGCCCGAGCTGCTGCTCGCCTCCCACTGGGCCGCCGGCTATAGGTTCGACCCGCTGGGCGTGCTGACGATCATCACCCCGTGGAACTATCCGGTGGCGATCCCCATGTGGGAATTGGTTCCGGCGCTGGTCGCCGGCAATACGGTGGTGATGAAGCCCGCGTCGGACACCGTGTTGACCGGGTTGTTGCTCGCGGACCAGGCGAGGCGCGCGGGCATGCCTCCGGGCGTGTTCAACGCGGTGGCGCTGCCCGGCAGAGCCACCGATGTCCTCCTGGACCACCCGGACGTGGCCAAGGTGCTGTTCACCGGCTCGGTGGAGGTGGGCCGTCACGTGGCGCGCAGATGCGCCGAACGGATCCTGCCTGCCCAGCTCGAGTTGGGCGGAAAGGACGCGGCCGTGGTGGCCGCCGATGCGCCTCTCGAACGAACGGCCTCCGGGCTCGTATGGGGCGGATTCATGAACACCGGCCAGTCCTGCGCCTCGGTGGAACGGGTCTACGTGGTCGAGGAGCTCTATGACCGTCTGGTATCCAAGATGGTGGCGTTGACCCGGACGCTCCGGGTGGGCGATCCGACGCTGCCCGACACCGATCTCGGACCCCTGGCAAACAGCGGCCAGCGGGCGGAGGTTGCAGCACAGGTGGACGAGGCGCTGGCCCTGGGCGCCCGGGCGTTGACCGGGGGTGAACAACCCGATGGACCGGGCTACTTCTATCCGCCAACGATCCTGGTGGATGTCACCGACGACATGATGGTGATGCACGAGGAGACCTTCGGTCCGGTCATCCCCATCGTCAAGGTGAAGGATGTGGATGAGGGCATCCGGCGGGCCAACGACTCCCAATTCGGCCTGGCGGCCTCGGGGTGGACCATGTCGAAGAAACTGGCGGAGCGTTTCCAGCGTGAGCTGGACGCAGGAGCGGTTGGAATCAATGAACACGGCATCGTGGCGGCAGGCGAGGTGACGGCGAGCTGGGGCGGTCGGCGCGACAGCGGCATCGGCCGCGCCCACGGCCCTTTTGGTTTGCACGAATTGGTCAACATCAAGTACGTGTTCTTGGACGACGGTGCCGGCACAGCCTCAGCGTGGCACTATCCCTATGACGAGGATTTCTCCAAATTCATCAAGGCATCGGTGCCCATGCTCTTTCGCAAGGGATTCAAACGCTACGAGACCCTGAACGACATGGCCTCGACCCGACGGTTCAGCGAGCGGGTGCGGAAGGTCGAGCTGCTCAAGAACTTCAAGAAACTCATCTGACGCCGCGCGTGCACGCGGCCGAATTCTCAGTTCTTAATTCTGAATTTTGAATGAAACCCCACCCGCCCACCACGGAAGGGTCGGAATTCAAAATCAAAAATCAAGAACTTAGAATTTTCGTTCAGTCCGACGGAATGCCCTCGACCAGCAGCACCTGGTAGCGGTTGTGGGGGAACGGGTGGATCTCGGGCATGTTGGCGAAGAGCCAGCCCCGGTACGGGTCTTTACCCTGCTCGACGATCACCACCTTCACCGCTGGATTGCCGGGTTCGTCCGAGCTGCTGGTGATCCCGCTGTCGTCCATCACGAAGGCTGGGATGAAGGTCTCCGCGGTGAGGGTGAGACCGCTGTCGCCGAGCGCCACAGTGGATCCGAGGTCGACGTCGATGGTCTCGGTCAGACCGGTGGTTACGTCGACCACGCGAATGGTGGCTCCACGCCACGCGTGTTCGATCTCATCGGAGAGGTTGACCTCCCGGTTGATACCCATGGAGTGATCGGCACCGCCACCGGCCGCGGCCATGGCCTTCGCGTGGACATCGTCGTCGGGCATTCCTTCCAGGACGGGAGTGATGTCGGCGGCTTCGCTCTGATCTGCCGGTCGGTCGGTGCCGCCACCGCAGGCGGCGATCCCGATCGTGAGGGTCACGACCGCGCACCAAGTGAGTTTTTGATTCATGGGCGGGGTTCCTCCGTTGAATCTCTCGATTGCGCCCCGGGGCCGGAGACCCTTCGAGGGCCCTGGTACCATACCGCATTGCGTCGCTGTAGCAAGCACTCGGAGGAGGCCCAATGTTCGCTGACCTGATCTTCGCCATGCGCGACCTCGTATGGGACTGGCCCAAGGCGCTGCCCCTGCTGGTGGTCATTCTGGTGGGTACCGGACTGATCACCACCCTGCGCCTCGCCTTCATCCAGGTCCGCTATTTCATGCATGGAATTCGGGTCATCCGGGGAGAGTACGACGATCCCGAGCACGACGGAGACCTCTCCCATTTTCAGGCGCTGACCACCGCGCTGTCGGCCACCGTGGGCATCGGCAACATCGCTGGGGTGGCCACCGCCATCCACTACGGTGGGCCGGGAGCGCTGTTTTGGATGTGGGTGACCGCGGTCTTCGGCATGGCCCTCAAATTCACCGAGTGCACCCTGTCCATGAAGTACCGCATCATTCTTCCGGGCGGTGCCGCGGCCGGGGGGCCCATGTACTCCATCGAGCGAGGGCTGGGCTCCAAGTGGAAGGCGCTAGCGGTGGCGTTCGCAGTCTTCACCGTGATCTCTTCCTTCGGCTCCGGCAACGCGGTCCAGTCCTTCACCGTCGCCGACCAGCTTCGCCAGGATCTGGGTGTGCCGACGTGGGTCACGGGCCTGGTGTTGTCGACCCTGGTGGCGGCGGTCATCCTGGGGGGCATCCGCCGGATCGGCCGGGTCACCTCGAAGCTGGTGCCGTTCATGGCCGCCATCTACGTGAGCACCGCGGCGGTGGTGCTCATCATGCATGCGGCCGAGGTGCCGCGCACATTGGCCCTGATCGTCGGTTCGGCCTTCGAGCCCGCGGCACAGATCGGTGGATTTGCCGGCGGGACCTTTATTTTCATGCTCACGTGGGGCATCAAACGCGGCTTGTTTTCCAACGAGTCGGGCCAGGGCTCGGCACCCATCGCCCACGCCGCGGCCAAGACCGACGAGCCCATCCGCGAGGGCGTGGTGGCCATGATCGGGCCGTTCATCGACACCCTCATCATCTGCACAATGACCGGACTGGTCATCCTGATCACCGGAGTCTGGGACCAAAAGCAGGAACAACAGGTGTTGGTGAACGAGCAGGCCGACATCTCGGCGATCACCGCTGGTTCGCAGGTCCACGTGGATGGTGTCTTGGCGGACCAGGAGCTTGCCCGGGGCCGCTATCGAGTGGAGGACGGCGTGCCGTCGGGATTCGTCCCGGTACGAAACCACTCGGTGGTCGATCAACCGATTCTGATGATCACTTCGGACCCGGTGTTGCAACGGGATCTCGCTCCCTACCACGGCTGGGTGGAGTTCCCGGAGGACAGCGTTGGAAAGCTCCACACGGCGCGACCAGTTCGCGACGACGGCGAGTTCATTGAGGGCAGTTTGGTGCTGCGCGGTAACGCCATGCAGAACGGGTCGCCGCTCACCGCCTGGGCCTTCCAACAGGGGCTCGGACGCCTCGCGGGCGGCTACGGCCACCTGCTGGTGACCTTTGCAGTCTTTCTCTTCGGTCTGTCCACGGCCATCAGCTGGTCGTATTACGGCGACCGCTCGGTCCTCTACCTGGCCGGGCCGAGGTGGGTGGTTCCCTACCGGATCGTGTTCAGCGGCGTCGTGTTCCTGGGCGCGGTGAACTCGCTGGAGGTGGTGTGGGCCTTCGGTGATGTGGCGCTTGGGCTGATGACCTTGCCCAATCTGTTGTCGATCCTGCTCCTCACCGGCAGGGTCAAGCGCTGGACGAGGGAGTACGTGGCCGAGGGTAAGCTGGAACCGCCGCAGCACTGACCCGGCGGGGACGCTTGGCGCGAATTGGCAATTGGTCGCGCGAATGTGGTGTACGTTTGTCGCGATGAACCATCAGGCGGAGCCTCGAGGCGATCGCCGTGAAACTCAAGGAGGAGAACATGAAACGGTCCTGGATGCGTGCAGCGGTGGTGGCCTGCGTCGGAATACTCGTGTTTTCGATTCTGGGCTGCGGCAAGAAGGGGGCGGAGGACGTCGCCGTCGTCGATGAGGAGACGGTGGTCGTCACCGAAGACGAGGTCGCAGTGGTTCAAGAGCAAGAGGTGGTCGCGGGAGACACGGCGCCGGAGGCCACCGCCGAACAGCCTGAGTGGAAGAATATGAAGCAAGAGGCCAAGGCGGCCAAGATCGATGAGACCGCCGACGAGGCACTCCAGAAACTGTTTTCCGAACACCCAAAGGCCAAGTCCCTAGCTGCAAACTCCTACGGGTGGGCGGTCTTCGACAACCTGAAGCTCGCCTTTGGGATTTCCGGAGGCGGTGGCAACGGGGTGGCGGTGAACAGGAGCACCGGCAAGCGCACCTATATGAAGATGGCAACCGGTGGCGTCGGCCTGGGTCTCGGGGTCAACAAATACCAGGTGGTCTTTTTGATGGAGGACTCCACGACCTTCAACAACTTTGTTGAAAAGGGCTGGCAGGCGGACGCTGGAGCCACTGCTTCAGCCGGCAAAGCGGCCGCCGAGGCGAAGACCGATTTTGTCAACGGCCTCGCCATCTATCAGTTGACCGAAAAGGGTCTGATGCTCAACGCCGACATCGCCGGCACAAAGTACTGGAAGAACGAGAAGCTCAATCCGTAGCCGAGCCCGATACCTGGTCCGGCGAATTGCCGATTGACGGCGACTCCATCATCAGGGTGTATATGATGCGCAACGAGGCGCGGCGGGGCACAACGGGCCACTACTCGATGGACGTCTCCATCGAGGACGTGGAGGACTGATCGCCCCCGGGGCGGACGTCCGAAATCCGGATGTCCATCGCGAATTCCCGCTTGATGAGAAGCACCTTGGCCAGACCTGCGGTGAAGAGTCGCTGGACGTGCACCAGCTCGCCGAGCCGTTCGAACTCCATCCGTATGTCGAGCTCGCTCATGGGGCCCGACGGCTGAACAATTTTCACCGCCATCCAAAGCGGATCCAGGGTCTCGAATTGCCATGCGACGGTTCCGGTGGCCATGCCATCGTCCTTCCGGTGATCGGGTCGTGGCTCGAAATCTACGAGAACGGCATCGCCCTCCCGCCGGGTAGGACTGAACTGGTACCGGTCCGCGGTTTTTCCGAAGGGACTGACGAAGGCCTCGATCTCTTCGTCGGCGTTGTCCCTTGAGCCGGTCTCCTTTTCCTCGCCCATGAGCTTATTCATCTCACCGCGTTTTTCGGCGGTGATGTCTTTGCCGTCTTCCAACATCCGGATCAAGCGGTGGTCCTCTGAACCGTCTCCATGCCGAGTGGTTTCCACGACCATCTCCATAGCCTGTCTGGCTTTGCCGTTCGGCTTCTGGACCACGGACGTGACGGTGAAGACAAAGCTGCCGACGAAATCCTGACTGTCGGTGAGCATTTCGGCCGCATCAATCCGCTCCGCCACCTCGGGTGGAAGTCCACTGGCAGCAGCCATTGACGCCACGAGCAACAGCAGTGTGGTCAGAGCCTCCTTCCGCATCATGAGTCGGATTCTAATGGAACACATGCGGCAGCAGCGGCAGCAGCGGCGGCAGCGGTCAGGGACAGCGACAGCAACCGGCGTCCGGGGCAGATGGCAACATCGGTGAACAGCGACCGCAATCCGGGGCAATCCCACCTGATCGCTGCCGCTGTCTCTGATTGCCGTCGCTGCCACTGGCGCCGGAATCCGGGCCCTCGCCTTTGCTTCGACTCACTGACTTCGACGCGCCCATCTCCCAACCGCGCTCCCCGAGGGTGCCACCCCTGACAATTTCGGGACTCCTAGACGCTGAATGCCCCCACACAATGGTCCCGAAAGTGTCAGAAATGGCACGCCCGTTCATCGCGCCCCTCTTCTCGGGTCGGGCGGGGGAACTTTCAACGTTGAACGTGCAACGTGTAACGGCTAACGGCTCTTACCTCTGACACTGTGGGCAGAACGGCGTCGATCGCTTGCCGATGCGAGCTTCGCGGAGTTCGGTCGCGCAGCGGGAGCACGGTTGCCCGGCACGCCCGTATGCCTGAAGTCTGACCGCGAAGTAGCCGAAGTTCCCCTCGGGAGTGGAGAAGTCGCGGATCGTGGTTCCGCCCTGCTCGATGGCCTCGCGCAGAACTTCCTGGACATGGTGGACCAACCGGTGGAGCCGGATTGCAGCGATGCGCCGGCCGCGCCGGGACGGTCGGATACCGGCTCGCCACAGCGACTCCACGGCGTAGATGTTGCCCACCCCGGCCACCAACCGCTGGTCCAACAGAAGTGATTTGATCGGGGAGTTTCGGGTGTGGAGCAGGGGCGGAAGGGCGCTGAGCGCATCCGGAGAGAGGGGCTCCATCCCGAGAATGGACAGCGACGCGTCAGTGGATTCTTCTCCGGGTTCGAGCCAGTGGGCGAAACCGAACCGCCTGGGATCGACCAGTCGAATTTCGGGTCCGGTTTCCAGCCGCATCACCAGGTGGGTGTGGGGATCGCGAGGGGCGTCCGGTTCCGATAACATCATCCGTCCCGACATGCCGAGGTGGACGAGTAGACTGCCGGCCGGATCGGTGTCGAGCAGCAGGTACTTGCCTCTGCGACGAATCGCCGTGATCCTGCGGTTGCTCAACTGGCGGCGCAGCCGGGGCACGTCGAGCGGCCGCCTCATATCGATGGACCGGCCACCAACGCCGGTGACAATGCTGCCGACGGCGAAATGTTCCAGCGCGCGCCGAACCGTCTCGACCTCGGGAAGCTCCGGCAGGGTCCTAACCCTCGGCGAAGACGGCCTGAAGCATGGCCAACAAGACCTGCGGGGTGAATGGGGCCAGCGGCCCGGCCATATCGCTCACCGAACGGAAGCCCCACATCGCCCCACCGCCATCCCGTTTGGGAATGAGGTACAGGGTTCTGTCCATCATCATGGGCAGCGGGTGCGAGGCTTCGATTTCGATCTGGCCGAGGGCCGACATGAGGGTATTCCCGGTTGGGTCGAAGAGCAGCATGTTCGATCCGCGGGTGATCCTCACCCGCTGATCGTGGATTTTGAGCGACCGGTTGGGAAAGGCGGGCGAGGTGAAGACCTCATACTCGTCCTCCAAGGCCACCTTGAGCTCGGGAATCTGGTCGACGACCTTCTGAATGTCGGAGACGAGCCCTGCGATCGCACGCTCGAAACGGCGGGCCGTTTTTTCGAACTCCATCTCCTCGGTTTCGGGGAGTTGGGCGCCTGATTTCAGGATCGCGCTGCGCAGAGAGCTGATGGTGAGTTGGTCCGACATTCTTGCCTCCGAATCGATTGAAATCCTCAGGGTTCGATACATCCTACCGCATCGCGGCGGGCGCGGGCCCCACCCGCACCCTGAGTCGAAAGTCGAAAGTCGAAAGTCGAAAGTTCCCCCGCCCACCCGAGCTCAGGTTGTGGGTTGTGGCCTCCAACCACCGGTTGGCTGAGAGGGCGCGATAGGCGGGCGTGCCGTCTTTAACATTGTTGGGATCCAAGGGTCTGGGGAATCCACCCTGTTGAGGTCCCAACAATGTTAAAGGGGGCTCCCTCGGGGAGTGCTTCGGGGAGATGGGCGCGACGAAATCAGTGAATCGAAGCGAACGCGTGGGCCCCGGAGCAGATGGCGGCATCGGTGAACAGCGGCGGTAATCCGGGGCAACCCGGCTGATCACTGTCGCGGCCTCTGATCGCGTCCGCTGTCCCTGATTGCCGTCGCCGCCGCTGTCATCGCTAACGGCAACGGTAACGGGCTGGGGCTCGGGCTCGGACCAACCCGGAACAGCAAACGTCAGTGGGTGAACCGCACCCCTCGGATCCGGTTGAGCGCGGCCATGACTTCGTGGAGACGGGGCAGCGCGTGGTCGCCGTCCGGCCGACCGTTCAACTCCTCCCATCGGCCGTCCTCGAGTTTGGCCAGCAGCGCCTCGATGGCCGGAATCGGGTGGGTGGAGTTACCACCGGCCGATGCCAGGCGGGCCAGTATCCAGCCGGTGGCGCGAATCTGCGAGGGGTCGGCAATCTGTTCCACCGCTCTGAGGTCCACATCGTCCCGGCCGAAGATGAGGGTGTCGCGTCCGCGGGCCTGTATCTTGATCCGCCCCGGTGTACGCTCCGGTCTGAGCGACGTGGGTTCGAGAACTCGCGGCTGTGGCGGACGGAGGTCATGCTCGTGCTCTTCGGCCCGCCCGGTGGGATAGGTGCGAGCGATCTCGGAGGCGCGCCCGGTCACGTCCACCGGCAGATAGGCGTCCATCTGGAGCACCGTGTCGGCGTATTCGAAGTAGTCGCCCGACCCTCCCATGACCAGGATGGTGGACACACCGAGCCGGTCGCGAATCTCCCGAATGCGGTCGACGAACGGAGTGATGGGCTCGGAGGTCTTGGCCACCAGCTCCTGCATGCGCCGGTCGCGGATCATGAAATTTGTTGCCGATGTGTCCTCGTCCAGAAGAAGCGCCGAAGACCCTGACTCGAGAGCCTCGACCAGCGCCGCCGCCTGGCTGGTGGAGCCCGACGCCAGTTCGGTGGTGAACGACGTGGTGGATGTCCCGTGGGGCAGGTTGTGGATGAACGGCGAAATGTCCACCGACGCCGCCGATCGGCCGTCCTCGGCTCGGATCTTGACGGCCGAGGGATCGGTCACGACCAACTCCCGCCCGTCGCCGGGAATGTGGTCCCAAATGCCGCACTCGATGGCCTTGAGCAGGGTGGACTTACCGTGAAAACCCCCGCCCACGATGAGGGTGATGCCGGCCGGGATCCCGCACCCGGTGACCTGGCCGGCGTTCGGCGTTCGCAGAGTGATCTCGAGCGACTGGGGACTGGTGAACACAACCGCGTCGTTCAGGGGCCGGTCGTCGATGCCCGAGCGTCGGGGCAGCCGGGAGCCGTTGCCCACGAAGGCCACGAGGTGATGGTCCGAAAGAGCCGCTCTCAGGGCCGTCTGGTCCTCCACCACAGCGCATTGTTCTTCGAGGCTCTTCAGATCCAACAAGTGGCTCAGCGCCGCCCGCTCCACAACCGCCGGCAGGGTGTCCGTCAGCAGGGCACGTGCTTTGAGGCCAAGAACCCTGCGACCGGCCGCCGGCAGGTCGACGGTGAACCTGAACTCGACGCAGTCGTCGGTGATCAGGCAGGCACTGCGGTCGAGCACGGTTTGACCCCCTGCGTCGATGGTCAGTTCATTGTGGGGGCGCGCCGCGACGCGAAACGCCCTGGCCAGAAAATCCCGGGTCGCCCGCCGACGGGGACCGGGCGTCAGCGCCCGGCTCGGGAGATCGGCAACCGACAGCGGCACGCGCGCCCGCATCCTGGAAGGTGCGGCGTAGGGGTCCCCTTGGACGTGGTCGACTCGAAGCTCGAAGGAAGGATGGAAGAAGATCCCGCCTTGGATCTCTTTGTAGGCCTTGTAGCCGCGTCCGTCGATCCGAAACAGGGATTGGGCCAGGCGCTCCATCAGTTGGCCGCAGATGGCCCCCGGCGCAGGACGAGCTCGACGGGGCAGTGGTCCGATCCCATGACGTTCGGGAGGATGCGCGCATCCACCACCCGATCCACCAGGTCCTCCGAGATGAAGAAGTAGTCGATCCGCCAACCCACGTTCCGCTCGCGCACACCCCGGCGATTGCTCCACCAGGTGTAGCGGCCGGTTTCTCCAGGGTGGAGCTGGCGGAAGATGTCCACATAGCCGTGGTCCAAGAATCGGGTCAGCCAGGCGCGCTCCTCGGGCAGGAAGCCCGTGTTCTTTCTGTTGGACTTGGGATTCGCCAGGTCGATCTCCTGGTGTGCGGTGTTGATATCGCCGCAGATCACGACGCTGTTCCCCGCCTTTCGTTTGGCCTCGGCGTGCTGAAGGACCGCCTCTGAAAACGCGAGTTTGTAGGGTACCCGACCGAGGTCGTTTCCTCCGTTCGGAAAGTAACCGTTGTAGAGCAGAAAATCGCCGTAGTCGGCAATGATGAGCCTGCCTTCGTCATCGAACTGGGGATCGTCGAGGCCGCCCAAAACCACCGATCGGGGTTCGATTGACGAATAGAGGGCGACACCTGAGTAGCCCTTGCGCTCGGCCGAATGGAAGTGTGTGTCATAGCCGTCTGGACAGCGGGTGGCGTCGTCGAGCTGCTCTGGCAGGGCTCGGACCTCCTGGAGACCGAGGACATGGGGTTTGTCTTTGGCCAACCACTCATCGAAGCCCTTGCGGCTGCAGGCTCTCAGACCGTTGACGTTCCAGGAAAGCAGACGGATCTCAGTCATGGACACCCTTTCCCATGAGAACGGCCCTCGCCGTGTCGAGGGTGGCGACTTCAAAACCGAGGGCTTCGGCCGCGCGCTGCTCCCGGTCGGTGTTGTGGCCCCACCCGGCGAGCACTGGTCGGACGCCGAGGGGCGCCACTCTCTTGAGGTGATTCACCTTGTCGTCCACAAAGGTGATGTCTTCGAATCCCAACCCGAGTCGCCCGGCCAGCTGCGTCAGGTGTTCGGTTTTCTGGACCCCGGTTTCCTTGTCGAATCGAAGCTCCGTCGCGAACAGGTCGTCCACGCCGAATTGTTCGAGAAGCAGGGCCAGCGAACGCGAGTCCTTCGCGGTGGCGATGGCAAGCTGGACTGAACCGGCGATGTCGCGCAGAAGGCGGCTGAAACGAGGATAGTCGCTGTGGAGCCCGAGCCAGGCCTCCGGCGCCTGGGCTCTCAGCGCGGCCCGGGACTCATAGAATCGACCGTGGAAAGACTGGATCCACGACGACTCAAGAGAATCGTAGAAAGCGTCGTACCCCTCCTGGTCCGCCACCTCCATCTCGAGGTCCATGGCCAGCAGGGCGACCCCAAAATCCTCGGCTCGGTTGCCCAGCGGCACCAGAGATTCGAATCGGAGGAAGTCGGGGTCGGTGGCGATGGCCGATTCCGACCACGGCCAATGCCCGAGACGGGCACGAATCCGGTCCACCAGGCGCGAGTTCGGCATGGCTTCGCTGTAGGTGTGGACCGCGGTGGCAAAGGTCTCACGGACGCTATCGCATAAAACTCCGTCGAAGTCGAGGGCAATCACGCGCATGGGTGGTGAATATTACATGAGTCGGGACTCGGGACTCGGGACTCGGGGCTCGTACCCCCCCCCGCTCACCTGGAGGGCCGGTTTGTGCCGCCCGGGGGTTGCCCCCCCGTAATCGGCGCAGTGGATAGCCGGGGGAGAAGCCCCCGGTCCGCAGATTCTCTCGTCGCCCTCGGAGTTGGTCCCTGGCCCCGATCCCCGAGCGCTATACTCTCCCTGTGATTCAGGCGCGATCCGTCAAGCGCAGTTTCCCGGGAAGGGGCGAGGTACTGCGGGGTGTGGACCTTGCGGTGGGCGAGGGTGAGTTCGTGACCCTCGTCGGTCGGTCCGGGTCGGGCAAGACGACTCTGCTCAACATCATTGGTGCCTTGGATTCGGAGTACGAGGGCTCGGTGGAGATCCATGGCACCGAGATCAAGAAGCTCGGCGATCGCGCGCTGAGCATTTTGCGTGGTTCCACCATCGGATTCGTCTTTCAGGCCTATCACATACTCGATCATCTGACGGTCGCCGAGAACGCAGCCCTGCCGGCGTTTTTCCAGCCGGCTGCCACCGCCATGACCAACGGCGCCCTGCGCGAACGGGTGGATCAGGTACTCACGGCGGTGGGAATGGCCTGGCGGGCAAAGGAACGGCCGGCGGTGCTGTCGGGCGGTGAGCGTCAGCGTGTGGCTGTCGCGAGGGCCCTGTTGTTGCGACCGCGGGTGCTGCTGTGCGACGAGCCCACCGGCAACCTCGATCCCCACACCGGTGGTGAGGTCGTGGGTCTGTTGCGGAGGATCCACGAGGAGGAAGGCGTCACTGTGATGGTGGCGACCCACGATGAGACCATCTCCAGGTCGGCGGACCGTGTGTTGGAGCTTCGCCGCGGGAAGCTGGATGACTGGGGCGGACCGGTGAGGGCCGAACCATGACTCCCGGGCGTTTGACCCGCCTGATCGCCTTCGATCTGCGACGCAGCTGGCGTCGGTTGGCGGCAGCCGGGGTGGGTGTCGCCATGGGTGTGGCTGCGCTGGTGTTTCTGCTGGGCCTCGCCCTCGGTTTGAGGTCCACGCTGCTGAATGATGTCCTCCCCCTCGACCGATTGGAGGTGGCTGCCGAGGCGGCCAATCTGGACCTTTTGGGCCTGCGATTCGGGATCGGATCCGACACCCTGGATGACCAGACCATCCAGAATCTGAAGAGACTGCCCGGGGTTGCCGAGGTGTTTCCGAAAATGAAACTCACCGTGCCCGCCGTGGCATCCGGAGGGGCATCGTTCCTCGGTTCTGGGGTGCAGACGGATCTGGTGGCCGATGGTATCGCCGCCGACCTGGTATCCGACGAGGTGGGGGAGGCCTTTCGCTTCGAAGGGGTGGAGACAGGGACCATCTGCCGTTCGGACCGAGAGTGCGACAGCCAGTCCTACTGCTCCGGCGGCGGCGTTGGCGGGCAGGGCAGCTGCCGGCGGTATGTGCCGGTGTTGGTTTCTCCCAACCTCGTGGAGCTGTACAACGGCTCGTTCCGTCGAGCCTACAGGCTGCCCCAGATCGATCCCGACGCGGCGATCGGATTCACCTTCGACATGGCCTTTGGAGCCTCGACCCTCAAGCCGTCCGGACGAAGGCCTCCTCAACGAGAGAGAATGCGGCTGGTGGGATTTTCTGATCGTGCCATCCCTCTCGGCGTGACTTTGCCCCTGGAGTTTGTGCGGGCCGTCAACGTGGCCTTCGGTTCGGCCAAAGCAGCCGGTGCCTATCATTCGGCCATTGTGCAGCTGAGCGCTCCCAGAGATGCGCCGGCGGTGTTGGAGGCCGTGGAGGGCATGGGGCTCGTGGTCACCGATCGAGGAGCGCGGCGCGCCGCCGACCTCATGGGGCTGCTGGTGGCGATCCTCGCCGTGGTGGGCGGCGCGGTGCTGGCGGTGGCCGCCGTCAGCGTGGCGCACGCCACCTACGTCACGGTTTCGAGCCGGAGGCGGGAGATTGCAGTGTTGCGGGCGGTGGGAGCCAGTCGTCGGCAAATTCGCGGCCTTTTCCTCGGCGAGACGGCCGTGGTTGGTGCCCTCGCCGGTGCAGTTGGAGTGGCGGCCGCTGTGGGGGCTGCTGCGGCCATCGATGCTCTGGGCCGTCTCTGGGTTCCGGACTTTCCCTTCAAACCCGACTCCTTTTTCGAGCTGGAACCGTGGCTGCTGGGTGGTGGGGTCGTGCTGGGCGTTGCGGCGTGCGTGTTGGGGGCGGCAATGCCCACAATAAAGGCCACCGCAAAGGACCCGGCGGAAGCCTTGACCGAGTCCTGAGGTCCTCAAAGGACCTTGACGTCGCCCTCGGACCGCCACCCGAAGAGGTGCTCGCGCAACCGACGCCGGCATTTTTGAATTCGAAATTCGATCCATACCTTCCACACCTTCCACGCCCTTCACACCGGGTGGTTGGTTGGGCGGCGGATATGCTACAACCTCTCCATGAGAACGAAGCCCGTCTACAGCTTTCTGATCGATCGCGCAGCCGCCCAGACCGTATTCCAGGAGGTCTCGGTGCGGGACATGGTGATGGCTGTGCTGGCGACTGTGCCGCCAATGCCCGCCTGGAACGGTTGCCTGGTGTACGAGGGTCCGGCCCCGGAGGAGGAGTCGGACACGGCCTGTATCGCCACGGCGGGCGGGGCATCCGACGATGTGCAGGAGGTGCTGGTGGGAGCCTTCGAACGGCTCGGTGTCACGGTGCCCAAGGTGTATGAGGGCGGCCCCGATGTGAGAGAGGCCATCGCCAGGGTGAGAGACGGCAGCTGGACCACTCCCTGAGTCCCGCAGTAGATCATCGGTGAGGAATTCGGCTCAGACCTTGGCGCGCGCCGCCAGCAACGATTCCACCGTTTCGTGGAGCTTGGCAAAGTCCGGTGGTTTGGTCATGAATGACTCCACCTCGACCCAGTTCTTCTCGAGCCGCGATCTGGTTTCGAACATCCTGTCCACCCCGGTGAGAATGACGATGGGGATGTGGGCGGTTCGGTCGCTCTTTTTGAACATGGCCGCCAAGTCGTAGCCCTCTGAGAGGTAGGTCATCATCACGTCGAGGATGATCAGATTGGGGACCTGCTCGGCAACTACCGCCACCGCCTCCTCGCCGTTGTGGGCGGTGAGTACGGTGTAGCGCTGCTCGAGCACCGCTTTGAGGGCCTCAACGAGGACCGCGTCGTCGTCGACCAGGAGGATTGTGGGTTGTTCCATGGTTCTCCCCGGAATCGGTTACGCCGGACCAGTATAGCTCGGGTCAAGGGGGAGCGAGGATGGGGCAAGCGACCGGGTGCCAACCCTCGGTTCATGAGCCGCCATCGATGTGGGATTGGTGGAATTGCCATTGCCGGACGTAGACCTCGGCACCGGTTTTTCTGACACGAACCCTGATCTTGTACCAGTCCTCGACGTCGGGGGGTGGCACGAGCATGAGTTGGTAGTGTCCGGTGAGCATTCGGCTCAGTTTGCGGATCGCCGTTTCCGGGAACAGGTGGGTCTTGATATAGAGGCCCCCGGTGTCCTGAGTCAGTTTCATCAGGCCTTCTTCGAGGCTGTGATAGTCCGCGTCGGTGATGTCGAGCGCGAAGACCGTGACCTGGGCCTCGTTCAATTTGCGCAGGGCGTCTTCGTACTCGCGGTCCATGGCGATGACGCCCATCTTCCCCATGAACCGACCGATGCCCCAGCCGAAGAGCACGATGGTCTTGGGCCCGTCCATAACACCGAGGGCGTCGCCGAGCACATCCAGCGCCTCGCTCAGATTGTCGGCTCTTCTGGCACGGTCCAAATCCAGATGGTCAGCCAGGGAATATCCGGGGATGGTTTTCTGCGCATTCTTGTCACTGAAGATTTCGGGGACCGACAGGACATCCTCCAACCCGTAGCGTTGGGTTGTGAAGTCGCAGTGCAACTGGAGGTGCGAACCAAAGACGGCAACCGCGACCAGATCATCATCGCCAAGGCCCTTGGCAAACTCCGTGGCCGGATCCGATACTCGAAAGAAACCGCGAAGTCTGGCCAACTGAAAGTCCTTCTGGAAGAGCATCACGATGAGCCGTTTTCGAGGCTGTCGTTTTACCGGCGCAGTCGGTTTGATGGGATCATCGGCAACGCCTGAGTCGACCATTGACTCGATGATCACTCCATCGGGAATCCAATCAGCAGCCTCGACCTCAACCCTTTGGCCGTCCACCGAAACCACAAAGTCCTCAGGGGCGAGCCCGAGGATGGGTTCGCCGTCGTGGGTGACGACTCGGACGTCGCTGAAAAGGCGGCGCACCTCGACGCGGGTTCCGAACTGTTGCTCCTGGCCGTGAATCGCCCCGCTGCCGACGAGACAAAGGGCCAGCAGGACGATGCGCGCGGCCGAGGCTCTCCGGGCGCCCAGCGTTTTCTCCTCGCCTACCACGCGTCCCGTCGTGGATCGGTGGCGAGCTCGGCCATCAGGACCTCCACCGCCCGCGCGAGTTGGGTGTCCTCAGTTGCCGACCGATCTTCGGCGGGGGGCTGTGCGACCACAACGTCGGGGACGGCGCCATTGAGTTCCATGTTGACTCCCGAGTCCGCCACGAACCAGCCCCGCATGGGCAGTCTCACGTGTGCCCCGTTGATCATGGTGGTTCCACCGGTGGAGATGACCGCGCCGAATGTGGGCATGCCCACGAGCTTTCCCCGGTCGAGGGTTTTGAATGCGTGCGAGAAGATCTCGGCGTTGGAGTAGGAATCCTCGTTGCAGAGGGTCACCGCCGGCCTGGTCCAGGCCGAGAATGGAAGGCGCTCGGCAGTTGGATAGGCTCGTTGGTCGGCGTCGGAGTCGCGGGGAACCGTATAGGCATGCCGCTGGACCATCAGCACCGCCAGCAGACGGTCGGTGGTCCAGCCGCCACCGTTGGACCGCACGTCGATGACCAGGCCCTCCTTGCCGTCGGCGGCAGCGAACAGACCACGTTCAAACTCTTCGAAGGAGGGCATGTCCATGCCCTCGATGTGGATGTACCCGAGTCGTCCACCGGAATATTGCTCGGTGAGCCGGCGTCGCTGGCGGACCCACTCCTGGTAGCGCAACGCGGACTGTGCCCGCGACGAAATCGGGAGGACGGTCACCGTGCGCTCGACGCCGTCGGTGCCTGCCACCCGCACGGGGACCCTCTGATCCACGGTGTCGGCAAAGAGCCCATAGATATTGGTGGTGGATTCGACTCGAATGCCATTGACCGCCAGGATGCGTTCTCCGGCCACCAGATCGACGTCGTGCCGCGCCGCCGGTGAGTCGGGAAGGACCTCTCGGATCAGCAACCCGGGTGCGCCGGCAGATGGATCGAAGAACGCGCCGATAAAACCGGTGGTCTCCCCCTCGGAACCGTTGGCCGGGTAGTACCCCATGTGCGAGGCGTTGAGCTCGCCGAGCATGAGATTCACGATGGCACCGAAGTCGTCTTCGGACGAAGCCTCGAGGGCCCAGGGACGGTACTTGTCCAACTGCGCGGGCCAATCCACGCCGTGGAAGTTCGGGTCATAAAACCAGGTGTCAAGGACCGACCAGGCCTCGTCGATCACCACCCTGCGTTCGTCGCGGGTGTCCACCGCGTAGCGGGCTGCGAATGGCACAGGATCACCGGCCGTTCCGTCGATCCCCACGCGTTGGATGGTGCCGTTGCCTTCGAGGAAGAACAGGGTCTTCCCCTCGGCATCGAACTGAAGGTCGGTGGGCTTCTGGTCACCGGAAGTCAGACGCTCCACCTCTTCTCCGTCCCACCGCACCTTGAAGAGGTCTCGTTCGCCATTCCGCTCGGCGGTGAAGACCACGGTCTTGCCGTCGGGGCTCACCAGGGGCGCATCCTCGTCGCCGAGGAGATCGGTGATGGCGGCGGCTCGCTCCCAGAGGCGGTCGAACTCGATGGTGACCGTTGGGAGGTCGTCGGGAGCGTCGTCGTCCTCGTCCTCGTCGGTGGCTTCGTCATCGGCGTCATCGGATTTCTTGTCCTTGTCTTCCTTGAACGCCTTGAGCCATTCCGCCGGCGTCTTCTGGTCGTCGGCACGGGTCAACCAGACGCCCCACACGTCCTGGGTGTCGGCGTGCCGATTGCTGAGCCACACCAACCGTTTGCCATCTGGAGACCACCGCGGGGAAAAATCGAAATCAGGATGACGGCTCACGTTGTAAGGCGCACCCCCGGAGGCCGGCACGATCCAGATTTCGGCGTTGGAGTTCATGTCCTCCACCGAGTAGGCGAGCCACTTGCCATCGGGGGACCAGCGGTAGTCCGGAGTGTCCCAGTGCTCCAAGATGACGGTCTGTTGACCGCCTTCCGCGTCCACCACCACGATGTCGCCCTTGCCTCTGGTGAAGGCTATACGCGCGCCGTCGGGCGACCACACCGGGTCCGCCGCCCCTGCCGGCGGCGAGGCGATCGCGGTGACGTCGAAGTCAAAGGACTCGGTCCAGGGCGTGTCCTCGTCTGCGGGCCGGGCCGTGTGGAGAGATCGGACCCCGTCCCGGGCCGTGACGAACAGAAGGGTCTTGCCGTCCGGCGACCAGGCGGGCTCCTGCTCCCGCTCGGGAGTGGTGGTGATTCGAACGGTGGCGGGGGCGGCGATCTCCTGGTCGTCCTTGGAGGTGATCTCCGAGACGAAGAGGTCGCCGTGGACGATGAACGCGGCCAGTTTCCCGTCCGGGTGGACGGCGAGATCGCTGGCATCCTTGTGATCGGTTCTGCGCTGGACCGGATTGACCACCAGGTCGGGCGGGACGTCGATCCGCAGTTTGGTGGATTCACCGCCGCCGGGAGCGACGGTCCAGATGCCATCCTCGAACTCGAAGGCGACCACTCGGCCGTCGGCAGAGGCCCTGGGCCACCGGACAGCGGAGCCGGTGAGGGAGGTGACCTGAGTGATTTCTCCGGTGGCCGTGGCCAGTCGGAAGAGGTTCTTGCGGCCTGAGCGAGACGAGAGAAACAGGATGTTGCCGTCATCGATCCACGACGGCAGGTCGTCATCGCCTTCGAAGTGGGTCAACTGCCGGAAATCGCCCTCTGCGGTCCGGAGCCACAGATCGCGGTTGGCGGGCCCCGTGTATCCCCGACGGAACCATCTCGTCGTACCGCGGACAAAGGCCATTGAGCGACCGTCGGGGGAGTAGGCTCCGAGTTCGCCGAAGGCATCTTGGGCAAGCGCCGGGGTACCGCCCGCCAGCCCGACCGTGAGCAGCTGCGGGTACCAGCGAACGCCCTCGGCTCGGCGCGAGTGGAACAAGACGGCCGATCCGTCGGGTGTGAAGTCGCTGGGGACGTCGGTGACCGAGGCGTAGGTGAGACGTCTGGGGGGCTCGACTCCATCGAGGTCCATGACGAAGACATCGTCGCTACCGTGGCGGTCCGAGCTGAACGCCAAGAGGCGGCCGTCGCGCGACCATACGGGGTGGCTTTCGGAGGCGGGATGGGCGGTGAGCCGACGCGCAGTGCCTCCGGACGCCGGAATCAGCCACAGGTCGCCCTGCCACGAGAAGGCGATCTGCGATCCGTCCGGTGAAGGCGCGGGGTGGCGTGGCAGCGAAGCCTCGATGGCATCCAACGGATTCGACATCGCCATGAGCAGCATGAAAACCGAAAGCAATCGAGGAAACATGGACAAACCTCCAACCCCAATGAGTACGCATGTCACCGGCGGCGGTTTCCCGCCTGGCCGGGCCAGTCCAGGGGAGACTAGCAAATCAACTCGCTGCCTTCACGCCGGGGCAAAGTGCTTGTGCCGGTTTCATAAATGCCTGTGCTAGGCTGTCATCTGTTGCCGAATGGCTTTCAAAACACAGTACATAGGGGCTGCCGAGGCGATGACAGAATCACACCAAAGAGCGTGGATGCCGCGGGTCGGGTGGCTGGTGGTGGCGACCCTCCTGGTGTTCTTTGTCTGGGGTTTGAATCGGCGTGCCAGTCTTCAGATCCGCGGATCCGAAGCGGTCCAAATGCTGTTCGTCCCTTCGGTGGAGCAGGGCACCCTTGTGCGCCGTGGTGACGAGTTGGCACGGTTCATCCGTGCCGATTCCGGTTTGGTTTTGAAGACACAGGTCCCGACGTCCTATGCCGCG
The DNA here is from genome assembly GCA_963710645.1 of uncultured Holophagae bacterium. Classification (GTDB taxonomy): domain Bacteria; phylum Acidobacteriota; class Thermoanaerobaculia; order Thermoanaerobaculales; family Sulfomarinibacteraceae; genus FEB-10. The sequence continues at coordinate 408,809 of CAVQBD010000001.1, forward strand.
GTGATCCAGGCCCTCGGAGCCGGTCAGGCTGATGTTGCGTGGATCCCCGCCTTTGCCTATGTGCTCGCCAACGCCCGCTATGGAGCCGAGGCCCGACTCCAGGTGGTGCGGTCGGTGGACCAATATGCCATCGTTGTGACCCGCGGCGGAGGTGGAGAACCGCAACGTCTGGAAAACCTCGTGGACCGCAGAATCGCGGTTCCAGGAACGGTCCGCGGCAGGCTGAGGGCGATGGTCGTGGCGGCCTTGGATGAGACGGCGCCGGGGTGGGTGGAGGTGCCGGCGGCAAGCGACAGCGATGCGGTCTGGCAGCTGGTCGAACGCCGCAACGGTGTGGACGCCGCGGTGAGTCGCCACGTGTTCTCCGGTCCCAACGATTTGGTTGGCGATGGCCGCAAAACCCTGGAGTACGAACGACCCGGAACTCTTCGTGAAACCCGAATCATCCACACCACCGAGCAGGCCGCGCCCGAGCTGTCGAATGTGTACTACGGGTGTGTGTTGACCCGCGAGGATTCAGGCCTGAGAAGGATCGAGGACCTCGAAGGTCAGAGCTTCGCGTACTCCGATGAGACCTCGACTTCGGGCCACATCTTTGCACGGGCCCTGCTGCAGCGAAAGGGGGTCAACCTGGGGCATGTTCTCTTCGCAGGCGGCCACCCCAACGTGGTCCAGGCCGTGTTTGACGGCAAGGTGGCTGGAGGGGCCTCCTTCTACTCTCCGCCTTCGGTTGCCAACGAACGGGACGGCACCATGGTGGGTGACGCGCGGTTCCTGATAGTGAAAAACATGGAGTCGATGGAAGAGAGGATCTCGTATCTGGAGCAGGTCCGCATCATCGCGCTCACCGATCCCATCCCAAACGATGTGTGCTGCGTCCGTCAGGGGTTTCCGGAGTCAGTGTGGCAACGGTTCGAAGCGTCCATGGGGAGGTTCCTCGAGACTCCGGACGGGCAAGGAGCCTATTACGACCTGGTGGCCGGAGTTGCAGCAGCCCCCTGCACCGATGCCGACTTTGACGAATTTCGCGACGCACTGAGGCGGTCGGGAGTCAGCGCATCGCGATTGCTGGACGCGGCGGAGGAACGACTCAATCGCCGCAAGGCCGCCACCGGAGGAACGTCTTGAGTCCCGTCGCGGTCCGCGTCGAAGGTCTCGGCATGACATTTTCGGGGGGTGTCAAGGCACTGGACGACGTGTCGCTCGAGGTGCATGAGGGAGAATTTTTGGCGGTGCTCGGTCTGTCCGGGTCGGGGAAGACCACCCTGTTGCGGTGCATCAACAGGCTCCTCGATCCCACCGAGGGGCGGATTTGGATATTCGATGAGGAGGTCACCGCCCTCAAGGGTGGCGCTCTGCGAGCCTTGCGCCGGCAGGTGGCCATGATCTTCCAACAGTTCAATCTGGTGAAGCGTCAGACTGTCCTGGTCAACGTGCTTTCCGGCGCCCTCGGCCGAAGCGCGCTGCTCCCGAGCCTGGTATTGTCCTTCCCGGCGGAAGAACGCGCGGCGGCCGTGGCGGCTCTCGACCGGGTGGGTCTGGGTGGCCGTGAGTCGAGCCGTGCCGACGCCCTGTCGGGAGGGCAGCAGCAGAGGGTTGCCATCGCCCGCGCGCTGATGCAGGAACCTCGGCTGATTCTGGCGGACGAACCCGTGGCCTCACTCGACCCGGCCTTGCGCCACTCGGTGATGCGCCACATCGAAGCCCTCAATAGGGAAGAGGGCCTGACAGTGCTGTGTTCGCTCCACGACATCGATCTGGTGGCACGTTACGCCACCCGCATGGTGGCCCTGCGCGACGGCCGGCTGGTCTGGGAGGGTTCGCCGCAGCAGTTCGATCAGTCCACCTTCAAAGAGATCTACGGCGAGGAGGCGGAGCCCGCCTCGAACTCGGGGTTCTGATGGCGTCCGAGGCCACCACCACCGTCTGGAAGAAGGGCGTAGCGCGCGCCCAGTCCATCGCCATCGATTGGGCACTGATCACCACCGCCTGGCTGATGGCGGAGTTTCTCCTGCTTGCCTTTTCGGGCCGCCGGGGTGCCACTGGAATTCTGCTCACCGCCGAGCAGGTTCTCGAACTCCTGCACTACGGCTGGGCGGTGCTCGGCGGGTTGGTGCTTGCCGTCGGATGGAACCTCTTCTCACGCGGGATCGGTTCCTCCCCCGGGGGCGCTCTGGTGCGGGGTGTTCCGGAGGCGGAGAAGGACCTGCCGTGGACCAGAACCCTCCGCGGCTGGTTTGCGGCCATCTTCATCGAGCTCACCTTCTTCACCGGCTGGCTGATCACCGAGCTCGAAGTGGTCACTCTTCTGACCAAGGGCGGCAAGGCGGCCGACATCGTCCGCGGCCTCATGCATCCATCGGCGAGCGTGCTGCATGAGGGATTGATCCTCCTCGTTCAGACAGTCTTCCTGGCTTTCATGGCGACCGCCTTCGCCATTCCGGTGGCCTTTGTGCTCGCCTTCCCGTCGGCGCGCAATCTCACCCGCGGCAGCGCGGCGGCTCGGTTCGCCTACGCGGTGTCGCGAACAGTGATGAACTTCGTCCGCGCGGTGGAACCCCTGGTGTGGGCCCTGATCTTCATCTCCTGGGTCGGGATCGGCCCGTTCGCCGGCGTGCTCGCATTGTGGGTCCACTCGGTGGCTGCGCTGACCAAGCTGTATTCAGAGCAGATCGAGAGCATCGACTCGGGGCCCATGGACGCCATCACCGCCACCGGCGCCGGGACCCTGCAGGTCCTGCGTTACGGTGTCGTGCCCCAGGTCATTCCGCCCTTTCTGTCGTTCACCATCTACCGGTGGGATATCAACGTCCGGATGTCCACCATCATCGGTTTCGTTGGTGGCGGTGGGATCGGTTACATTCTCAAACCGCGAGTGGATCTGGGCGAGTGGGGCGAGGTGGGGACCCTGGTGCTCCTGATCGCCGGAACAGTGTGGATCATGGACATTCTGTCGGCGAAGATCCGAGAGCGAATCGTATAGCCCCCGCCCGTCCCTCAAATTCGAAATTCGAAATGTGAAATTCGAAAATTTCCGCCCACCCGGTACGATCTCCACACCTTCCACACTTTCTACACCCTGTACACCTTTCAAATCGTCCACACTCCATGAAATGCTAGATTGGGAGGGCTCGGGAGGGACCATGGCACGAGTGATCTGCACAACCGGTATCGTCCTCGGTCTGGCGCTGGTGGGATCCGCATGGGGCGAGTCGCCGGAACAGGGGGCGGCCATGGCAGCGGCGTGCACCTACACGGTGAGTGCTCCGGGCCCGTCCACCATATTCAACACCGGCACCGCCGGCACCATCCAGTGGTTCAAGTCCGGGATCTGCAGCGACCGCGTGGATCTCGACCTGTGGCGTGAAGGCGAGAGGGTGACCACCATTTCGAACAACGAGAGCAACACCGGTGTCTTCAGTTGGGTCGTCCCGTCCTGGCTGCGGACCGCCCTGGAGTACGAGGTGCGGGTTCGTGACCGGGACGATCTGTCCTCAGAGGGATACTCGGCCGAGTTCACGATCCTCAACTCGCAGTACTGCGGCTATCGAATCAACGAGCCGGCCGCCGGCGACACGTGGACCATCGACGTGGTGGAGACCATTCGTTGGGGGCGGGCCGGGACCTGTACTTCGCCGGTGGACCTGCACCTGCTCTTCAACGGCTCCCAGGTCGTGGAGATCGCATCTGGAATCAGCGACTTTGGATCGACCACGTGGACGGTTCCCGACGAAATCTTCCCGGGTGGCGGATTCTCGGTGCGTATCCGTGACTCCAACGACCAGAATTCCTACGACGAGTCGGACCGATTTTCCATCACCGAGGGCGAACCGCCGTGCACCTACGACATCACCAGTCCCGCTGCGGGCGCCGTCTGGCACATGGGGGAGGAGCAGACACTGACCTGGGGGCGCAACGGCGGCTGCGGCTCACAGGTAGATCTATACCTGCTCCTGTCGGGTGATCAGGTGGGGTCCATCGCAGAGGGATTGGCGGACTCTGGGTCGTTTGATTGGACGATTCCCGGCGACCTGACGGCCAACTCTGAATACACCGTGCGGCTCCAGGACCACGAGGACGACAGTGTTTTTGACGTCTCCGATGACTTCGAGATCGCGGATCCGCTGCCCACTGACATGGTCTACTGGATCGAGGCGGCGGCCCGACTGGCCGGCCAGGCGGGAAGCCTGTGGCGAACCGATCTGGCCATCAAGAACCTGTCCGGTGTGGACGCCGACGTGCAGATCCGGCTGCGAGGCTCCGGTGGAGGAACCCTCGAGTCGGTGGTTTCGGCGGGGGGGCAGGGGGCCTACGAGGACATTCTCGGGCTGATGGACAAGGACGGAAAGGGCTGGATCGAGATCACCGCGTCACAGCCGATCCTGGCCTCGGCGCGAATCTACAACCTCGGGGATATGGGCACATTCGGTCAGTACGTGGAGGGTTATCCGGAGGGTGGCGGGCTGTTGAACGGCGAAACCGGTTTTCTGCTCCAGCTTCGGCAGTCGGCGGACGACTACCGCACGAATTTGATTATCACCAACCCCACACCCGATGACGCTGCGGTTGAGGTCAACTTGTACGACGCGGAGGGGTCGGTCCTCGTCAGCTATCGTCTGGATCTCGACCCGCGGTCGCTGCTCCAGGACATCGAACCCTTCGATCGGAGGGCCCAGAGTCCGAATCTCGGCTGGGGATTTGCCGAAGTCGAAGTTGTGGAAGGGTCGTCGGTTTTGGTGTCGGCGTCGGTGGTGGATTCTCGAACCAACGATGCCACCACGGTGCTGGTGAAGAGGGAAGATCAGTAGGCAGTGAGCAGTGAGCAGTGAGCAGTGAGCAGTAAGCAGTAAGCAGTAAGCAGCAGGAAATTTCAGGAATTCGAAGTTCGAAATTCGAAAACTCCACCCTCCAGATTTCGAGCCGATTGGCAGATTCTGTCGCGAGAATGCGGTCGAGATGACCCCTCCGGTGGAAATTCCGTGTACCATGAGCGCCTGGGACGGCACCGCCCATGTGGTGCCGATCGAATTGATTCAAGGAGGGTGCGATGAAATCTCGTTTTCTGATGGTGTTTGTGATGGTGATTGCGGTCGCCGGGCTTGGTTGCTCAAAGGCCGAGGTCAAGGACAATGCCCACAAGGCCGGCGATGCGGTAGAGGACGCGGCCCACACAACCGCTGACGCGGTTGGCGATGCTGCCCAAACGACCGCCGATGCCGTGGATGACGCGGCTGACGCGGTTGGCGATGCAGCAAAGGACGTGGCCGAGGGTGCCGAGGATCTCGCCAATGACGCCGCCGACGCGACCAAGGAGGGCTACCAGGACGCCAAGGAGGCCGTCGAGGACGCCGCCGACGGCGCGGCCAAGAAGGTGGAGGGCAGCCACTAACCCGCGAATCTTGCGAGGGGGCATCCACTGATCAGGGGGCGGCCGTCAGGGCCGCCCCTTTATTTCTGAACGACCTCTGCTAGGCTTTCCCCGTCAGGATTGGAAGTCGACGTTCCGCCGGTGTCATCGGGTCCTGAGGCGCAGGCAATCCGGAGTCCGGTGGATGTCATGAAGAGGGTCAGCATGCCCCTGGAACCACTGGTCGACACCGCAGGACCCGTCACCCGATTCCTCCGGCTCGTGCGGGCCGTACCAATCGTCGCGTTCGGATTCGTGACCCTTCTCCTGATCAACGGCGCGCAGACCTTCAGCTTGGTCCTTGTGCCCTTCTCCCGGCCCGCCTTCCGGCGATTCAACCGGTGGTGCGCCGCGACCTGGTGGGGGGGGTGCGTTGTGGGGAGCCGGGTGGTGCTCGGCACCCGACTCGTGCTCACGGGAGACGATGTGCCCGTGGCGGAAAATGCGCTGTTGGTGGTCAACCATCAGCAGATGCCCGATATCGTCGCGCTCATGACGCTGGCTCGACCGAGGCGGCGGTTGGGTGACCTCAAGTTCTTTGTCAAACACGCGTTGAAATGGGTGCCGGGTCTGGGCTGGGGTATGCAGTTCCTGGGATGTCCTTTCCTGCGGCGAGATTGGGCCTCCGATCGTGAGCTGATCGATCGGACCTTCAAGACCATCGTGGGTGAGCAGATCCCCGTGTGGCTGGTGTCCTTTGTGGAAGGCACCCGTTCGACGCCCGAGAAAATCCGAGCGAGTGCGGTGTGGGCCCGGGAACGAGGGATCGAGCCCTTTCGCAACGTTTTGGCGCCCCGAAGCAAAGGATTCGCCGCCACGGTGGGAGGGCTGCGCCACCACCTGGACGCGGTCTACGACATCACCATCGGTTACGAGGATGGCGTCCCGACCCTTTGGCAGTACATTCTGGGCTGCGTCAAGCGGACCCACCTCCACGCCGAGCGTTTTCCTGTGGATGATCTGCCCGAGTCGGACGATGGGCTGCGCGATTGGCTGTTCGAGCGCTTCAGGGCAAAAGACGAGCTGCTCGAACACTTCTACGTCACCGGCAGCTTCGACGATCATTAAGGAAGTTCCGGGTTCCGGGTTTCAGCCGGAGCCCGCCATTGTGGAGCAGCCGTCTCGGCTGCAAGTCCAGCTTCGATTGATGGCGCGAATGCAGGCAACACGCCCGCTCAACAGTTCCGCCAACCGCTGTCATCCTGAGCGAGCGGCCCAGCCGCGAATCGAAGGACCTGGGCGAATGGGTGTCTGCCGCGAACTATACCCCCACCCAGATTCTCCGACTCGGCCCTGCAAGCCTCGCTCAGAATGACATCTGCTCGATCCGGGTGGGCGGTGGCTTACCCGGAACTCGGATCGGTTGGGCGGGAGACGAGCCCCTGGCCCCTAGGCCCTAGGAATGAATGGCCCGCTTCGCCACCGCGAGCGCCGCCTCGCGCACCACCTCCGACAGGGTGGGGTGGGCGTGGCAGGTCAGTGCCAGGTCTTCGGCCGACGCGTTGAACTCCATGGCAACCGCCGCCTCTGCGATGAGCTCGGACACCCTCGGCCCCACCATGTGAACGCCGAGGATCTCGTCGGTGTCCTTGTGGGCGAGGATTTTGACCATGCCATCGAGCAGGCCCAGGCTCTTGGCCCGTCCGTTGGCCCGGAACATGAATCGGCCCGCATTGAACGGGATGCCCGCTTCCTTGAGTTCTGCTTCGGTTCGGCCCACCATGGCCAGCTCGGGTTCGGTGTAGACCACGTTGGGGATGACGTTGTAGTTGACGTGGCCGGGCTGGCCGGCAATGATCTCGGCCACCGCCAGGCCCTCGTCTTCGGCCTTGTGGGCCAGCATGGGGCCGCGCACCAGGTCGCCGATGGCATAGATGCCGTCCACGTTGGTGCGGAACTTGTCGTCGATGGCGACCCGGCCCATGTCGTCAAGAGCGATTCCCACATCCTCAAGCCCGGTACCCGTGGTCACTGGCCGGCGGCCCACCGCCACCAAGACCTTGTCGGCGCGGATATCTTCGGTCTCGCCGTCCTTGTTCTCCACCGTGACTTTGACGGTCTTCTTGGCTGGCTTGGCGGCGACGACCTTTGACGACAACCGAATCTCCATCCCCTGGCTCTCCAGGGCACGTTGGAGGGACGACGACATCTGCTTGTCGGCAAAGGGGGTGATGGTGGGGAGCATCTCGACCACCGTGACTTTGGCCCCGAGGCGGAGCCACACGCTTCCCATCTCCAGTCCCACTGCCCCTGCTCCGATCACCACGAGATGGGACGGCACCTCCGAAAAGGACAGCGCCTCGGTGGAGGAGACGATCAGATCGCCGTCGAAGGGCATGAAGGGCAGCTCCACGGCTTCGGAACCCATGGCGAGGCAGATATTCTTGGTTTCCAGTTCCTCGTCCTTGTTGTTCGACATGACCATGACCCGGCCCGGTGCGGTGATGACGCCCCTGCCGGTGAAAACGGTGACCTTGTTCTTCTTCATGAGCATGGCGACGCCGTCGGTGAGCTCCTGCACGATGCGACCCTTGCGGGCCATCATCTGGGGCAGATTGAGCTCCACTTTGGCCACGTCAATGCCGTGACCGGCGAACTGGTGGTTGGCCGCGGAGTAGAGCTCAGAGGACTCGAGCAAGGCCTTGGACGGGATGCAGCCGATGTTGAGGCAGGTTCCGCCGAGGGTGGAACGCTTCTCGACCAGGGCCGTCTTGAGTCCGAGTTGGGCCGCTCGAATGGCACAGACATAACCGCCCGGGCCCGAGCCGATGACAACCAGATCGTAGGATTCCATGGCGTCACACCTCCAACATCATGCGCTCTGGGTCTTCGATGCACTCCACGATGCGCTTGAGAAAGGTCACCGACTCCCTGCCGTCGATGACCCGATGATCATAGGACACGGCCAGGTACATCATCGGCCGGATGACAATCTCGTCGTCCACCACCACGGGGCGTTTGGTGATGGCGTGCATGCCGAGGATGGCGCTCCCGGGTGGGTTGAGGATCGGGGTGGACATCATGGAGCCGAAGACTCCGCCGTTGGAGATGGTGAAAATCGCGCCCGAGAGCTCTGACAGCTCCAGTTTGCGCTCCTGTGCCCGGGTCGCCAGATCGGCGATTGCGAGCTCGATCTCGGCCATGTTGAGTTGGTCCGCGTTGCGGATCACCGGCACCACCAGACCACGATCGGTGCTGACCGCGATCCCGATGTCGTAGTAGTGGTTGGTGACCACTTGATCTCCGTCGATGTACCCGTTGACCGTGGGTACGGTCTTGAGGGCGTCGATGGATGCCTTGACGAAGAATGACATGAATCCAAGGCCGATGCCGTGGCGTTTCTTGAAGTCCTCCTTGTACCGCGACCTGAGGGCCATCACTTCACTGAGATCCGCCTCGTTGAAGGTTGTGAGGATAGCCGCATGCTGCTGAACATCCACCAGGCGCTCCGCAATGCGCTGCCGCATGGGCGACATGGCCACTCTTGTCTGGCGCTCGGTGAGCAAGGGCGCCGATGCGTCATCGGCGGCGGGGCCGGCGGCCGGTTTGGGCTCGGGCGCGGGCTTGGGTGCCTCCTCGATGAAACGCAGGACGTCGGCCTTGGTGATGCGGCCGCCGCGGCCGGTGCCGCCGATGGCCGAGGAATCGAGGTGGTGCTCAAGCACCAACCGCTGAACCGCGGGCGAAAGACTCTGAACGGTCTCGAGTTTGGCCGCCGCCTGTGGGGCGCCGGCCGGAGGGCTCAAGGGAGCCGCCGGTGGTGATGGAGCCGGCGCCTCGGGCTGCGGCACCGGTTCGGGGGGGCCGGATTTGACCTTCTCGCCCGGTGGCTCGGCGGGCGGTTCCGGCTTCGCCTCGGGTGCCGCGGCCGGTTTCTCGGCGGGCTTCGCCGAGGTGTCGATGGTCGCCACCACCTGACCCACCTGAACGGTCTCGCCTTCCTTGACCAGGATCTTGAGTTGGCCGCCTTCGTCGGCGTTGACGGTCATGGTGATCTTGTCGGTCTCCAGCACCAGCAACGGCTCATCCCGAGCCACCACGTCGCCGTCCGACTTGGACCACTCGGCGAGGAATCCTTCCGTGATGGACTCGCCGACCTCCGGGATCGTCACTTCGATGGGCATGTCTATTTCCTCGAATTCATGGCCCGGTGGTTCCGGACCGCTTTTCTCCGACGTCAATCATGGAGCGCGCAATCGGCGCGCCAGGGTACTCTACCGTGAACTTCCCGGCTGAGGACGCTCGCATCAACCGGAGAGGGCCTCGGCGACGATATCCGCCTGCTGCTGACGGTGAATCCTGGCCGAACCGGTGGCCGGACTCGCGCTGGGCTCACGACCGACATAGCGGATCTTCCTCCTTGGAAAGACATCCTGCGAACGGGCCAGCATGTAGAGCCATCCGCCGCGGTTTTGGGTCTCCTCCTGGACCCAGATGATCTCGCGGGCGTGGGCGTAGGGCTCGATCACCGAGTTGAGAAGCTCTTCGTTGAACGGGTAGAACTGTTCGATACGGACGATGGCCACGTCATCCACGCCGGCCTCCTCACGCCCGGCGATCAAATCGTAGAAGATCTTGCCGCTGCACAGCAGCAGACGCCGTGGTTTGGTCTTCGGAGGCCGGGGGTCGTCGAGAATCTCGCGGAAATGGCCCGACACCAACTCGGAAACCGGTGACATCGCAGCCTTGTGGCGCAGCAGGCTCTTGGGCGCCATGACGATCAGGGGGCGACGAATGTCCCGCTTCAACTGGCGCCGGATGGCGTGAAAGTACTGGGCCGGGGTAGTGATGTTGCACACCTGGATGTTGTCCTCGGCGCAGGCCGCGAGGTAGCGGTCGAGATAGGCGTTGGAGTGCTCGGGACCCTGACCCTCGTAACCGTGGGGCAGCAGCATGACCAGACCGCTTCCACGCTGCCACTTGTCGAGGGCGGCGGAGATGAACTGGTCGATGATGACCTGGGCGCCGTTTGCAAAATCGCCGAACTGAGCTTCCCAGAGCACCAACATGTTGGGTTCGACCAACGAGTAGCCGTAGTCGAAACCGAGGACCGCGGCCTCGGACAGCATGCTGTTGTAGACGCAGAGCCGGGCCTGACCTTCGCGGATATGGTTGAGCGGAACATAGACTTCCTGGGTCTTGGTGTCGAACCAGGCGGCGTGGCGCTGGGAAAAGGTGCCCCGGATCGAATCCTGGCCGCTGAGTCGGACCGGCAGGCCGTCGTCGAGCAGGGTGCCGAAGGCCAGCAGCTCCGCCGTCGACCAATCCACCGACTTCTTTTTCTTGACCGCCTCGAACTGCTCCGCCAGCCGGCGCTGGACCTTGCGGTTCAGGTGAAACCCATCCGGAACCGTAGTGAGTGCCCTGGCCACCTCGACCAGTTCCTTGTGTTTCACGCCGGTCTTGGCGGGTTCGAAGGCGTAGGGGTTGTTGAGACCCGACCAGAGACCGGTGAAGGCGTGTTCCATGTCCCCGGGGAGCGGGCAGGTCTCCTTGACCTCCCTGAACGCGTCGTAGAGCCTATCGGTGAACGCATTCGACAGCCGGTTGCTGTCGTCCAGGGTCAGCACGTGCTCGGATTCGAGCTGCGCCTGGTAGAGCTCCCGAACCGAGGGGTGGGTCTTGATGTTCTGATACATGAGCGGCTGGGTGAAGGCGGGCTCATCACCCTCGTTGTGGCCGTGTTTTCGGTAGCACAGCATGTCGATGACCACGTCCCGGCCGAACTTCTGGCGGAAGCGGAGGGCGAGGTCCACAACAAAACAGACAGCCTCGGGGTTGTCGCCGTTGACGTGGAAGATCGGCGCCTCCACCAGCTTGGCGATGTCGGTGGGGTAGCGGGAGGAGCGGGCCTCTCCGGGCAGGGTGGTGAATCCGATCTGGTTGTTGACCACGATGTGGACCGTGCCGCCCGTTCGGTAGCCCTTGAGCTGCGACAGGTTGAGGGTTTCGGCCACCAGTCCTTGTCCGGCGAAGGCGGCGTCGCCGTGGATCAGCAGGGGCAGGATCTTGCGTCGCAGAACCGTGTCCTCACGACGTCGCTGTTTGGCACGGGTGCGCCCCTCCACAACAGGATCCACTGCTTCGAGGTGGCTGGGATTGGCTGTGAGCGACAGGTGGATGGTTGTACCGTCCCTCGTCACATAGTCCGATGAGTAGCCGCGGTGATATTTAACGTCGCCGTCTCCTCCCACGGGGTCCGGCGCCAGGTTGTCCTCGAACTCGTGGAAGATCATGGTGTAGGGTTTGCGCAGGATATTGGCCAGCACGTTGAGCCGGCCGCGGTGGGCCATCCCCATGACGACCTCCACGGCACCGGTGGCCGAGGCGGTCTCCATGTACTGGTGGAGAGCCGGGATCAGCGACTCGGCCCCCTCCAGCGAAAACCTCTTCTGACCCATGTACCGGCTATGGGTGAAGGACTCGAAGATTTCGGCATCGGTCAGCTGAGTGAGGATTTCGATCTTGCGGTCCGGGGGGAACTCCGGCTGGCTGCGGATCGGTTCCATCTCCTGCTGCAGCCACCGCCGTACGGGCACGTCCTGGACGTGGAGGTACTCCACCCCCACGTCGCGGCAGTAGGTGTCGCGCAGGATCTCGATGATCTCGCGCAGAGTGATCCGCTGCGGTCCGCCGAGATGGCCGGTGTCGAAGACCTGGTCGAGGTTCTCCTCGTCGAGACCGAACGACTCCAACTCGAGGTATGGATGGATCGTTGGGCTTTCCTCCAGGGGATTCACCGTCGCGATGAGATGTCCGACGTTGCGGAAGGCATAGATCAGACTGGCCACGCGGGACTGGACGTCTGCCCGGTCGGCCGCGACACAGTCGCGCGGGCACATGGCGAGATCGAACCCGGTGAAGAACAGCCGCCATTCCTCCGAAACCGAGGTTGGATCGTTCCGCCACGTCTCGTACATCTCATCGACGTAATCCGCGCTTGCCAGGACCGACAGCGACGGGGGCTTTGGGCCGGGGGACGATTCAGAGGCCACGTTGGGTATGCTCCTTGTGTTCTTGAGTTCGCCGCGGGTCGAGCGCCTTCAGCGAACAACACACCGCGTTCTGCGGTCATTTCCCTCAAATAGGGTCAACATCGTATGGTATCGCATTCTCCAACGGGGACGCGGAGGTGGTGACCACGATTTCACCGACCAGATGAGGGCGCGCGAGGCGTTCAGAGCCGTTGTTCAATTCATGGTTTGCATGGCCCTGAACCGGGCCCAGACCTCCGGGGCGATGTGACGCGCCTCGGCAGCGGTCGCCTCGTCATCCAAGGTGATCAGCTCGAAGTCCTTCATCAACACGCGGCCCCGAGCGACCGTGTGCCGGACCGGCGCCTCGGCGGCACCGTAGACCAGATGGCCGAACAGGTTATCCGGACCGATGGGGGTGGGTGGGGGCGCGTCGATCACGGCGATGTCCGCGGGCGCCCCCTCGGCGATCTTTCCGAGGTTCGGCTGGTCGAGGAACCGGGCGGCCGTGGCCGCGTTCGTCGCCAAGAGTGTGGGCTGGACCTCGAATCCCAAGCGGGGGTCGGCGAGGGCGGCGCGTTGACCGAGAAAGGCGGCCCGGAGGGATCGCGGCATGGAAGAAGCCATGCCGTCGGTTCCGAGGGCGACGTCGCATCCGGCACGGGAGGCGGCGACGAGGTCCAACCGGCCGACCCCGTTGTTGGCGTTGGACTCGGGGTTGTGAATGACCACGGCTCCGGCGCGGGCAATTTCGGCGAACTGCTCCGCCCGGAGGTGGATGCAGTGGGCCAGCAGGGCCCGGTCGTCGAGCAGGCCGGCAGTCACCAGACGGTCCACTGGGCCGGCGCCGTACAGAGCGTTCGACACCCTGACGTCGATGAGGTCTTCGGCCACGTGGATGTGGCACCCCGCGCCCGCAGGCCGGAGTCGGGCGGTGACCGCCAAAGTGGCGTCGGACACAGTGAAGCTGGCGTGCAACCCCATGGTTCCCCGGATGTGGGGGTCGTCGGCGTGGCGGGCACAGAAATCCGCATTTTCCTCCACACCGGCCATCGCCTCGTCCGGTCCGTTGCGGTCAGAAGCCTCGTAGCAGAGCACGGCCGAGAGGCCCGCCGCTCGGACCTCGGCCGCAATGGCATCGAGACTCCCGGCGATGAAGTTGGGCGATGCGTGATGGTCGAAAACGGTGGTGCACCCCCAGCGGATGCAGTCGGCAAGGGTCAGCCGGGCCGAGACTCGGACGGCCGGTTCGTCCAGGGCCCGATCGAGCCGCCACCACAGCCCCTCCAGGATCTCGCCAAAGCCATTCGGTTCAATCCCAGGGTCCAGTCCGCGGGCAAGGGAAGAGTAGAAGTGGTGATGAAGATTGACAAAGCCCGGAACGATGAGCCCCCCGGCTGCGTCGAGGATGGCTGCCCCGGGGTACCGCGCGCGCAGGGCCGCCGGCCTGTCGATGGCACGGATGCGGTCGCCCTCCCACGCGATGGCTGCGTCCGAAATGACTCGCGGGTTGGCCCATTCGGTCACGACGGTGCCGTTGGTGAGGATGGTGGTCATGACTCGCCTCTCAGGGCCCCGCGCCGGACAAAGGTCCCGGTTCCGGCGGCCGCGAAGGACTCGGACCCGTCCTGTCTGCGCCGGTAGACGCAACGTCCACGCACGTAGGTGGCCCGGACCCTCCCGGTCAGCTTGCGGCCTTCCAGCGGGGTGTAGCGGTTGAGGTTGTGCAGTCCGTCGGCCCGCACCGTCCAGGTCTCGCGGTCGTCGAGCACCACGAAGTCGCCGTCGAAGCCCGGTTTGAGCGCGCCCTTTCGATGTTCGATCCCGAAGAACCGGGCCGGTTCCGAGGCAGTGACCTCCACCATCCGCTCGAGCGAGATCCGCCCCCGGCACACACCCTCGGAGTGCAGATAGGGGAGCATGAGCTCCACACCGGGAACTCCTCCGTAGTCGGTCCAGATGGAGCCGGTCTGCTTTTCGTCCGGCCATTGTCCAGCCGCGTGGTCGGTGGCTACAAAGGAAAGTGCCCCGTCGGCGAGACCGCGCCACAGCCGTTCCCGGTCGGAGGCATCCTTCACCACCGGGGCGGTCTTGAGCACCGATCCGAGCCGCTCGAAGTCCAGCCGGTCAAACTCGAGGAAGTGGGGGCAGGTCTCGGCTGATATGGCAATGCCATCCCGTCGCGCTGCGGCGATCCGGTCCAGCGCCTCACCGGACCCCAGGTGGACGACGTGGGTGCGGGCGCCGGAGGTTCGGCAGAGGTCGATCACCATGTTGACGGCCCGCACCTCGGCGGCCGCCGGACGCGAGTCGGCGTAGGCGCCGGGCGAATCCTCACCGCAGTCGATGATCTGCCGGGTGAGGGCGTAGACGGTGGCGGCATCCTCGGCGTGGACGCCCACCGGCAGCCCCAGTCGGCGGGTGCGCGCCAGGACCTTGGCGATCTGATCGGAGCTCAGGTGGTGGAAGGTCTCCATGCCCGAGAGGGTGTAGACCTTGACGGCGGCGACACCGGCGTCGGCCAGACCATCGAGACGGTCGCCCCAGTCGGGGTGCTGCATGGCGTTTGCCGACACACCTCCCCACAGCATGAAATCCACGTGGGCCTTGGGTGAAATCGTCCGCAGTTTGATGTCGAGCGCATCCACATCGGTGATGGGAGGAAGGGAGGTACAGGGCATGTCCACCACGCAGGTGACTCCTCCGGCAGCGGCGGCGCAGGTGCCGCTCGAGAAATCCTCGCGATGGGTGAAACCGGGGTCATCGAAGTGGACGTGGCCGTCGATCACCCCGGGCAGGACCAGGCCTCCCTCCAAGTCGATCCACTCCTCGCCCTCCGCCGCGGTCTCCAGTCCGATGGATGGCAGGCCGACAATCCGTCCGTCTTCGACGATGAGTTCACTGGGCGACGTTTGGTTGCCGCCCGCAGGGATTCGTAGGTTGAGGAATCGTGTGCGCATAATTGTCGATTCGACCACCACCATTGTATCGGGGTTGGGCAAGGGCCCTCCCACCCAGGGGCTCGGGGCTAGGATCTGGGGGCTAGAGCCCCCACCCACCCAGCCAATTCGAAATTCGAAATGTGAAATTCGAAATCACCCGCCCACCCGGGGGCAGGGTGCCGGGAGCAGCGGGCAGCTCCCAGCCCAAATTGGAAATGTGAAATGTGAAATGTGAAATTGCCCCCGCCCACCCGGGGGCAGGGTGCCGGGAGCAGCGGGCAGCTCCCGGCCCAAATTGGAAATGTGAAATGTGAAATGTGAAATTGCCCCCGCCCACCCAGATTCTTCGACTCGCTGCGCTCGCTCAGAATGACAGCTGTCGATGGAAATGTGGAGCGGCCGTCTCGGCTGCAATTTGAGCCTCGATTGAACGAGCGATTGCAGGCGGGACGCCTGCTCCGCAATAATCCTCGGCTTGGGCACTCAGATCTGTGTTCATCTGTGTGATCTGTGGGCGCCCAGGAAAGGCGGCGAACCTCAGACCTCACACCCCATACCCCATCCCTCCGCCGGGCGGGGGATCTTGCATCTTGAATCTTGAATCCGGGCGGGTGGGGGTGGGGCCTAAACCGAGGCCGCGGGGATCCACGGTGTGGAATTTCGAATCCCGAGGAACAGCACGTAGAGCGCCGCGCATTGGCGCAGGCTGACGGGGTCGGATGGAGGGTGGTCGTCGCGGCCGGTGGCTCGGATGACCTCCAGGGATGACGGGTCCAGCTCGACGTCCACGGTGGGGGATGTGTAGTGCAGGGTTGAGTTCACGAGGAGTTCGTGTCGGCAGCCTGAAAACACGCCCTCTATTTTCCAATCTCTGCCGTCTTGAGAGATCCTGAATGCGTTCCCGGACTGTTTGGCGAACTCCTTGCCTTCGAGGAACACCCTGGGTTTGTCGGCGAAGGGCCGCCCGGCTGTGGGACAGAAGGTGGTGCAGTTGCCGCACTCGTTGCAGAGTTCGTTGAGCACCGCCACCTGGTGGACCTGGTCGACGGAGAACGGCTCACGGGCGACGACCTCGGCGGTGCCGTCCCGCCAGGAAAGGACCGGGAGTTCGAAATGGAGCTCTTCGGTCTGGTAGGTGAAGATCGCACGGTTGGGACATACCGACTCGCAGGTGGAACAGATGACGTCACAATCGAGGCAGCGACCGGCCTCCGTCCGCGCTTGTTCGGGCGAATATGTCGCCATCACTTCCGCGAACGGACTCTCCGGGTCGAAAGTACGGACCTCCACCGGGGTCCTGAACCGACGGTGAGAACGGCGCCGGAGCATATCCGTCAGATCCAAGCCACCGAGAGGCCTCTCCGCGTGGTGGGTCGGCAGCCCCTCTCGGTGGGCGATGGTCTCCGCGATACGGCGCCCGTCGCCGCAAGCGTCGACGATGGTCGATGGACCGTTGCCCACAAGATCGCCACCGGCGAACACACCCGCCACGGAGGTTTCCATCGTGGACGGGTCGACCTCCACATAGCCGTAGGCGTTGACCAGAACCTCCTCATCGCGAAAAAGGGTGAGATCGGGCTGTTGGCCGATGGCCACCACAAGGGTGTCGAGGGGAATTTCGTGGTCGGAACCCCACATCACGATCGGACGTTGACGTCCGCTAGCGTCGGGTGCGCCGAGCATGGTGTTCTTGGCCTTCAACGCGGTGATGCGGTCGGCATCGGTGACGATGATCTGGGGCACGGTGACTTCGCGCACCGCGATCCCCTCGTCCTCGAAGGCGTCGATTTCCTCCGATTGCGCCGGCATGTCGGTTACCCTGCGGCGGTAGATGATTTCCACGGTCTGCGCGCCCAGTCGTCGGGCCGTACGTGCGCAGTCAACGGCCACGTCGCCGCCGCCGATGACGCCAACGGCCCCCTGTACCTCCATGAGTTGGCCCGACCGAGCGGCCCTCAGGAAAACCAGGCCGTCCCAGACACCGGCAGCATCTTCTCCAGGAATTTCCAATTTGCTGCCGAGTTGGGCACCGGCTGCAGCCACGATGTATCGGAAGCCCTGCTGCCGCAGGTCGTCCATGGTGAGGTCCACGCCGACGGCCTGGCCATATCGGATCTCGACTCCTGATCCGAACGCCTCCTGCAGATCGCGGTCCACAACCTCCGGTGCGGCGCGAAATCCCGGAATCGTACCGCTCACCATCCCGCCCGATGACGGCCGCGCTTCGAAAATCGTCACATGGCAGCCGGATCGTTTCAGAAAGGTGGCGGCGGACAGGCCGCAGGGCCCGGCGCCGATGATGGCGATTTTGACGGAATCAGTAGCAGCGCCCTGTTGGTGTGCGGCTCCCTTGCCGTGATCGGTCACAAACCTCTTGATTTCGCGGATCGCCAGCGGGTCATCCATGTGATTGCGCAGACAGGGTTGTTCGCACGGGTGATGACAGGCGCGGCCCAGGATGGCTGGCAGCGGGTTGTCCTGTCGGATCACATCCGAGGCCCGGTCCAGCTCTCCCAACCGGACAAGCCGCATGTACTCAGGCACTTGCTGGTCCACCGCGCACCGATCGGTGCACGGAGCGGAGATGCAGTCAAAAAGTCCCAGGGTGCGATCGCCCTTCGTGTCGGTTCGATCGAATCGATCTTTGGCCAGGTGTGGATGGAAGAACAGGCTGTCCGCATATTGGGTGAGATTCTGGCGGGCAGCCTCCAGGAGGTTGAGCCCGGAGCTCTCGGCTCCACCCGGAAAACCTGCCGTCTTGAGGATCAGGTCGTCGAGGTCGGGGGCGCCCACCAGTTCGAGGGCGCCGGCGATCTCCTCGATGTACTGCCTCAGCCTGAGGTAGCCCCCAGGGCGCAGAAGGTCCGAACAGGTGGTTACCGGACACAGCCCGGCAGCCAGCAAGTTGGGAACATTGAAGGCATCTGCTCCCGCGGCGAAGGACATCCGCAGGCGCCCGTCAAAGGCGTCTGAGAGCCGGCGGGCGAGGCGTACACCGATGGCGTGCAACGGTCGCCCGGACAGGTATATGCGAGGCTCGTCGAGATCGAAGACATCGCGATGGTTGACGACCTCCAGGGTGTTGCAGATTTTGACCGCGAAGATGACTCCGCTGCGACGAGCCGTCTGGTCGAGTTCACTGATGATGTCAATTGCTTCGCCAAATGACGGGTCGTGCTCGAAGGCCTCATCCGGCACCGTGATGTCGGTGTATCCGAGGCGGTCGTGCAGCACGAAGGATAGTTCGTCTGCGCCGAGCAACGTCGGATTGAGTTTGATGGTGGTGTGAAACCCCCATCGCTCCATCAAATGCGTGGCGATCTGAACGATTTCCGACGGCGGACAGCCGTGCATCGTGGACAGGGTGACCCCACCGGCCATACGACGCGGCACCTCGACCTCGGCAGCTTCCGGGAACACCGCGGCTACCGTCGGCACGATTCGGCTGATGTCGTCAGCAGAATTCAGGCAGCGTTCCAGGAACCGCTGCATATTGGCTTGGAGGATCCCTTTGAAGTCGTAACCCACGCTGACGTCGAACAGCACTCCCGGACGGGCTCCGGGGAAATCGAAGTGGCGGTGAAGCGCGTGCACGAGCACCCAGGCTTTGAGGTACTCGTCAAAGGACCCGGGAAGGCTCAATTCCTGAGACCACTCGACGTTGTAGCCTTCGTCCTGCATATCGATGCAGGGTTTGGAGACTTCTATGCGATCCAGCGTTTGGACTGTTTTGAGCTCCATGACGCGCGCGCCGCAGAGCCATGCCGACACGATGTTCCCCGTCAACTGAGTGTGGGGACCGGCGGCCACTCCGATGGGGGTGTCGAGGTCTCGGTCATGCCAGTGCAGTTTGAAGGGGTCGGCGGGGGAGGGCTGGACAACGAGATCCCTCGGGATCCCGAGGATCGTCCCCCGGGTCCTGAGCTCATCTCCCATCCAGGAGACCAGCTGTTCCGTCGTCAGTGGTGTGAAGTGATCTGTCACGGATGCCTCGGGCTCGCCCCGTCAACGAGAATATCATCGCGACCCGCGCCGCCGCCTGATATCCTCGAGCCGCCCGCATCGCGAGAAGGTGGCCATGTCCAAGCGGCAAACGGTTGATTCCATTGGTTGCGCCCACATGCTCCGCGCATCGGAGCGGGTGGTGGCTCTGACCGGGGCCGGTATCTCCACCTCAGCCGGCGTGCCCGATTTTCGCGGCCCGGAGGGTCTTTACATCACCGGAAAATACGACCCGGAAACCACCTTCGAGGTCTCGGGTTTCCTCAGGGACCCGGCGCCTTTTTTTGCATTTTCAAGAGACGTTCTCGGGCTCGTGGGTGATCTTCGCCCAACCTTCACCCATAAATTTTTGGCGGACCTCGAAGCCGGCGGAACACTGAGGACCGTGGTCACGCAGAACATCGATCCCCTTCACCAGAAGGCCGGCTCCAAGAATGTGATTCCGGTCCATGGCGGCTACTGGACGAGTCACTGCATGTCGTGCCGGAGCCCGTACACCTTGGGCCAGTTGATTGACCTGCTCGACCGCTCTGAGATACCGAGGTGCGACTGCGGCGGTGTGGTCAAACCCGACGTGGTGCTCTTTGGTGAGCCGGTCCACGCCATGGACGAGGCCATCGCCGCGGTGGGGGAGGCCGACCTGATGCTGGTGCTCGGCTCGTCGCTGTCGGTTTACCCGGCCGGCTGGTTGCCCGAGGCCGCTCGCTGTCCGGTGGTTGTGGTCAACCTGGGTCCCGTCGATCTCTCTCCGGGTCCAGACCGCTACTTCGTCGAAGCCGAGCTCGATGGGTTTTTCAGGGAAGTCGCTCTTGAGCTAGAGATAAGCAAATAGCGAATAGTGAATAGTAAATAGACCGCCCACCCTCCCGGGTGGTTTCTCGTGTGGGAATACCCGGAAGGGAAGACGGTCAACTATTCTCTATTCTCTATTCTCTATTCTCTATTCTCTATTCTCTATTCTCTATTCTCTATTCTCTATTCTCTATTCACTTGTTCGGTCTTGGCACCCCGACGAGATTTCGGTACCGAAGGTCTCGCCGCAGGCGCGTCACTCATCGGAAGCGACCGCCGCCAAACGCCATCAAAGGCATGCAGCGCCGAGGCGACGGCGCCGGCGGTGGGGACGAGTCCGATCTCGCCGACTCCCTTGGCGCCGTAACCGCCCACCGGGTCCGGGACTTCGATCAGGATAACGTCGACCGGGGGTGTGTGGGCGGCACCCAGAATGCCGAGATCGCGGAGCCTTAGGGAATCGGGAACGCCTCCGGTACACGGGAAGTCCTCGGAAAGCGCGTAACCGAGACCCATGTGGACGCCTCCTTCGATCTGACCGGCGCAGGCAAGCGGGTTCACTGCGCGGCCCACGTCATGGGCGGCGACGACCCTCTGGATCAGACCTCGTTCGTCGAGGATCACGACCTGAGTGGCATAGCCGAAGGCCATGTGGGTGACCGGATCCTCCACTTCGGTGCCGGGTGCCACGGTGAAGTCCACGATGTACTCGCCGAAGTACTGCTTTCCGGCGAGCTCCAGCGGAGAGCACCTTCGCAGATCACGGCCGAGGTCCACCGCTGCGCGGCTGGCAGCCATGGTGGCCAGCGCGGTGGCTCGGGAGGCCGTGGTCATTCCGCATTCCACAGCCAACTCACTGGTCGTTCGGACACTCATGAGATCGGTGTCGAGACCGGTCTCGTGGGCGACCACCTGGCGTAGGATCGTGAAGAGACCTTGGCCCATCTCGGTGTAACCGGCGAGAATGTCCACTCGCCCGTCATCAGAGACCCGCAGCTGCACCCGACCGATGTCGGCCATCCCGTTGCCAATGCCGGTGTTTTTGATTCCACAGGCGATGCCCGCGCGGTCGGCGCTCTTGTAGGCGCCTTTCACCGCTTCGAGGGTCTGGCGAATGCCGCAGCCCTGGTTGAGACGCTGACCCGTGGCGAAGACCTCCCCGGGTTCGAGGATGTTCCGATCGCGGATGTCGTAGCCGTCGATGCCCACCACCTCGGCGAGGCGGTCGAGCATGCCCTCCATGGCGAAGGCGGCCTGGTTGGCGCCAAAACCCCGCATGGCGCCGCAGGGCGGATTGTTGGTGTAGACGGTCCGAGCCTCCACGTCCACGGCCGGTACCCGGTAGGGCCCGCAGGCGTGGCCGGCGGCGCGCTCCAAGACCTTGGCGCCCACCGAGGCATAGGCCCCGGTGTCGCCGATGATTCGCGCTCTCACGGCGGTGAGTCGGCCATCTGCGTCCGCACCCACGGTGTAGCTGAGGGAGAGAGGGTGGCGCTTGGGGTGCATTCGCAGTGATTGCTCCCGGGTCAGGACCAACCGAACCGGCCGGCCGGTGAGAGCCGCAGCAAGGGCGGTGTGGCCCTGGATCGAGAGATCCTCCTTGCCGCCGAATGCGCCTCCGTTGGCGACGAGCTCGACGGTCACCCGGTCACGCTCGATTCCCAGCAGGGCGGCGATCTGGCGCTGATCGTCGTGAACTCCTTGTCCCTGGGAGTAGACCTTCAGGCATTCGCCCGGCACCGCTAGGCAGGCCTCGGGTTCGAGAAAGGCGTGCTCGATGCGCTGTGTGGTGAAGGTCTCTTCCAAGACGTGGTCTGATGTGGCCAGGGCCGCGGTGACATCACCGCGGGAGTAGGCGCAGACATCCAGGAGATTGCCACGGTCGTGAACCCTTGGGGCGCTAGGCGCTAGAGCCGCCACCGGGTCGGTCACCGGGTCCAGGACCTCATAGCGGACCGTGACGGCCCGGGCGGCACGGCGGGCCGCGAATTGGGATTCGGCCACTACAACCGCAAGCACGTCGCCCACGTAGCGGGTGATTTCGCCCTCGGCGACCATCACCGGCCAGTCGTGGACGATGAGACCGAGGTGGCGTGTGCCTGGGATGTCCACCGCCGTGAGGACACGATGAACTTCCGCTCGGGCGAGGGCCCCTTCAACCTCGATGCCAAGGACCCGAGCCCTCGGATGCTCTGACAGAACCACGGCGGCGTGGAGCATTCCCTCCGCGGACATGTCCGCGACATAGGGCTTGTTTCCCAGCACATGTTCTTCGCCTCGATACCGATCCGAAGAGGAGCCGACTCCTGTGATTCCTCGCTCGGAGCCGGGATCACGGGCCAGCCCGTAGTCTTCTCCGAAGAAAAGCGATCGGCGGGCGGGTCCCTCCGGGAGACGGTCGTGACTCCAGGCTTTGCCGGCGGTCTGGATTGCGTCGACGATGCGGTGATAGCCGGTGCACCGGCAGAGGTGGCCGCCGAGGGCCCGGACCACCCGGTCACGGTCATCGGTAAGACCCTTCTCCATCAGGTGGGCAGCTCGTGCCGAGATACCGGGAGTGCAGAATCCGCATTGGACGGCCCCCTCGACCACGAACGCACGAGCGAGGGTTTGGCGCATGTCGTCGGGCAGGCCGTCGAGGGTGGTGGCATCGCGTCCGGCCACCTGATCGGGGGCCAGCAGGCAGGCGAGTGCGGGCTTGCCGTCGAGCAGGAACGTGCAGCATCCACAGAACCCCTGGGGCGCGCAGCCGTCCTTGACGGTCGTGATGCCGCAACGCTCCCTGAGGACCTCCAGGAAGTGCATCCCTTCGTCGTAGTCGACGGTCGTCTCGGTGCCGTTGAGCGTGAATCGGACAGTGGGCATGGTGGGACTCCCCGACCATCATAGGATGGCCGGGAAATTCGAAATTCGAAATTCGAGTCCCGCTCCCGCCCGGATCGAGGATGGCGACGATAGGCGGCCGAAATCGCATTTCGCATTTCGCATTTCGCATTTCACCATTCACATTCGGTCCCCTGGTTTCACGAACCATTTCAACCTTTTCCCCGTTTCGTCCATCCAAAGGAGAGATGGCACGACAACTCGCCACCCGGCCGGATATTCAAACGGCAAACCACCAGACATTTGGAAGGAGAGAAGACATGTTGAGGAGAATGACCATCGCCGCTGTGTTCACCATCATCATCGGTGCGGCCCTGGCGGTCGCTGCAGAAGTGCCCTTTGAGGAGCACTTTGATCAGAGCTTCGCGTTGGCGCCCAACGGATCGGTAAGCCTCGAGAATGTCAACGGTGATGTGACCGTGGACGTCTGGGATCGGGACGAGGTGCAGGTCCAGGCGGTAAAAAAGGCGAGTTCGCCCGAGCTTCTTGCCGAGTTGCGCATCAATATCGAGGCCTCCGATTCCAGTGTGGAGGTGGAGACCGTGTACCCGAGAAACAACCTGGGTGGCCGGATGTCGGTGGACTACACCCTCATGATCCCGAGGGGGGCCTCGGTGGACTCCCTGGAGCTGGTCAACGGCAGCCTCCGCATCTCCGGTGTTCAGGGCGGTACGGAGGTGGAGTGCGTCAACGGCAGCATCGACGCTCGTCAACTGGCCGGCCCCATCTCCATCGAATCGGTGAATGGCTCCACTGATCTCTGGTTGGACACGACCTGGGGCAGTGATCCCGTCTCGCTGGAGGCGGTGAACGGTAGCGTTGATGTGTATCTCGCGCCGGGTGCCAGCGTGGAGGTGGATGCGGAGTCGGTCAACGGGAGGATCAGCAACGATCTCGGATTCGAGGTGCACAAGGGCAAGTACGTGGGCTCGAGCATGCGCGGCACCGTCGGCAGCGGCGCCGGCAGCCTGTCCATTGACACCGTCAACGGCAGCATCTCGGTGCACGGCAGCTAGCACCTCGTTCGATCAATCGACGAGACGCCCCCGACATCGGGGGCGTTTTTGGTTCATTCGAAATTCGGGAAACGGGACCGAACGCGGTGCGATGACCCTGTAGGCGCGCTCCTTATGCGCGCTCCGGCGACGTGCCAGCGACTTAGGAAGATTCGGAAATTGGCGGGCGGCCGCGCGCGTAAGACGCGCGCCTACACCGTCGTCCCGGGTGGGTTGGGGGTTTCGCATTTCACATTTCGAATTGGGCGGGTGGACTGGCCCCAGCCCCTAGCCCCTAGCCCCCATTCATCTCCTGGATGATCTCCGCCGCGATGGAAATGGCGATCTCCTCGGGGGTGTGACTGCCGATGGAAAGACCCACCGGTGCCGACACCGAGTCCAGAAAGACCTGGGAAACTCCATCGTCCCGCATGCGGTCGAACATCCGCCGCACCTTGCTGGCGCTGCCGAGCAGTCCGAGGTAACGCAGCTCTTTGCCTAAGAGGGCACGCAAGGCCTGCTCGTCGTTGGCGTGGCCGTATGTCATGACCACCACCCATGACCGCTGCCCCTGTTCGACGTGCTCAGCCAACTCTCCATAAGAGACCACTTCGAGCGAGTGGGCGAAGGTATTCGCTTCCATGGTCGGCAGGCCGGTCCGGTCATCGAGCACCACGATCCGGAAGGGCAACGTGGCCATCACCCGCGACAGCGCGAGGGCGCAGTGGCCGCCGCCGATGATGGTGAGGGTCTGGAGGAGGCCGACGGTGGTGGCGAAGCGCCAGCCGTTCGGGCCGGTGGAGAAGGCGGTAGGGGTGGACGATCCCGGTGTGAACCGGATGCCCCCGTCAGAGAGCTCCAGAACTCCGGCGCGGTGTTTCGCCAGAGTCTGGGCGATGGCTTCGAGGGCCGGCAGGGCGTCCGGACCGAGGGTCACAATCGCCATGGTGTGGCGACCGGAGCACAATGATCCGGATCCTTCCGGGGTGTGCTCCACATCCACCAGATCGGGCGGGCCGTGAAATGCCCGCGCCCGTTCGATCATCTCGTGCTCGGCGGCGCCGCCGCCGACCGTTCCCACGAATCCGTTATCGGTGACGACCAGTGCGGCTCCCGTGGTCCCGGGGACCGAGCCCTCATGGTCCACCACCATGACGAGGACCGCCTGATGCCCGTCGCGTACCGCCGCCAACGCGTGCTGCCACATGTCGATCATGACGGGCATTCTAACGAAGAACGAAGAACGAAGAACGAAGAACCCCGCCCACCCGGAGCGGGGCCTCGAGGGCCGTGGCCCCCCCACCCAGATCCTTCGACTTGGCCCTATGGGCCTCGCTCAGGATGTCACGAGGGACGTTCCGGGCGGGTGGGGGATCGAGCATCCAGCATCCAGTATCGGGGGTTGTCGGGTGGGCGGGGGATCCAGTCCCGCGCCCCTAGCCCTGAATTCCTAGTCCCTTCCATACAGCGCCATCAGGACGCGTTCCGGCGTCATCGGCGCTTGGAAGAAGGCGGGAAGGTCGGGCCGGAAGGCGCGCATGGCATCGAGGAGCGCGAAGTAGGTCCCGATGCCGTACATGAGGGGCGGCTCGCCGATGGCCTTGGAATGGAGCACGGCCTTGGGGTTGTCTGCATCCTCCAGAAAGATGCTCTCGATCTCCGGGGTGGCCATGATGTCGGGGATCTTGTAGTTGGTGAGATTGCCCGACGCGATGTGCCCGTCGGAGAAGAGCAGCTCTTCGCAGGTCATCCAACCGATGCCCTGCATCAGTCCGCCTTCCACCTGTCCGAGATCCACCAGCGGATTGATGCTGCGCCCGGCGTCGTGGACAATGCGCACCCGGTCAACCGTGTAGGTGCCGCGCAGACAGTCCACCGTGACCTCGATCGCCGCAGCGCCGAAGACGTGGTAGGCAAAGGGCCGCCCCCGCTCGGTGTCGCGGTCGTAGTGGATCTCCGGCGTGGCGTAGTGGGCCTGGGCCGAGAGGCTGACGCGTCGGACGTAGGCCTCCCAGACCAGCCGGCTCCAGCCGAGCTCGGTGGGGGACCCTTCCACATGAACACATTCGTTTTCCACTGTGATCCGGGATGGCTTGGTATCCAGCAGGTCGGCGGCCACCGCTGTGAGCCGGTCCGACAAGGACGCGCAGGCAAGCTCGGCGGCGCGGCCGTTCATATCGGCGCCGCTCGAGGCCGCGGTGGGCGAGGTGTTGGCGACCCGGGTCGTATTCGTACTTTCGATGAAGATCCGTCTGGGGTGGATGCCAAGGGTGAGGGCTGCGATGCCAGCGATCTTGGTATTCACTCCCTGGCCCATCTCCACCGCGGCGGTGGACACGCCGACGCTGCCGTCGGTGTAGATGTGGACCAGCGCCGAGGCCTGGTTGAGAAAGGTCGAGGTGAAGGAAATGCCGAAGCACACCGGCATCACGGCCATGCCCCGCTTCACCAGGCGGCTCTGCCGGTTGAATCCCTCGATCTGATTCCGCCCCGCCGCCACGTCGTAGCGCTCTTCCGCCTCGACAAACGAGCGCCGGGCCTGGGACCGTTCCACCGCCATACCGTAGGGAAAGGTGTCCCCCTCGTCGAGCAGGTTTGGGCGCTGGATTTCGAGGCGATCCACCTCCATGGCCTCGGCGGCCCGGGTGATGGCTGATTCCATGACGAACATGGCCTGTGGAGCGCCGAAACCGCGGAACGCCGTGAATGGCGGCAGGTTGGTTCGGCAGGAGTGGCCGGTGACCCGAACGTTGGGGATGAAGTAGCTCGAGGTGGCGTGGAACAGACTCCGCTCCAAAATGGCGGGCGAAAGGTCGGCCGCGGCGCCGGCGTTCTGATAGTAGGTGACCTCGTAGGCCAGAATCTTGCCGTCGCCGCTGAGACCGATTTTGTAGTCCGACGAGTAGGGGTGGCGCTTGCCGGTGACCGCCATGTCCTCTTCGCGGCTGAGCACGATCTTCACGGGGCGTCCGGTGTGCCGGGCGGCCAGCGCAGCAAGGACAGCCCAAGGCGTTGCCTGATCCTCCTTGCCGCCAAAGGCACCGCCGAGCCGGACCACGTCCACCTCGACGGCATTCATGGGCAGACCCAGGACCCGGGCGGTGATGCGTTGGACCGCGGTGGGGGCCTGGGTGGCCGAGAACAGCTGGATGTGGTCGTTTTCCTGGGGGATGGCCAGCGCCGACTGGGTTTCGAAATAGACGTGCTCCTGGCCGCCCGAATCAACGCGCCCATCGACAACATGGTTGCAACGCGACCACGCGGCGTCGAGATCACCGCACTCCAGCGTTCGCGACGCGGTGATCAGCTGTCCCTTGGCGTGGGCTTCCCTGGGATCGAAGATCCCTGGGAGCTCGTCCACCCGGATGATGACTGCCTCGGCGCCTCGCCTGGCGCTCGCCAGGGTCTCGGCCACCACCAGCGCCACCGGTTGACCCACAAAATGGACCTCGCCGTCGGCCAGAAGTTCTTCGTCCTGGACGATGCCGCCGATCTGGTTTTCTCCGGGGATGTCTTCGGCGGTGAGAATTGCAACCACTCCATCGGTGTGGCGGGCGGCAACGGCATCGATGACGAGGTGGTTTCCGTGGGGCACCGGGGAGGGCACCGCCACCCCGTGCAGCAGCCCTGACGGCTCGGGAAGGTCCGCGATAAAGCGAGCTTCGCCGCGGGTGTGGGCCGGGGTGTCCAGGTGCTTCACGGGGAAGCCTCCGTCACCAGACCGTCCTCGAGGCCGAACAGTTCGTGGAAGTGGGCGAGGATGAGCTGGCCCAGCAGAAAGCCGTTTGTAGTCGGCCGATCCGCGGACATCGGTAATGGGTGAGACCTCGGCTCTGGCCATTTCTGCGGCCTCCCTTGCCGTGGCCGCGGTGGCGGGCCTGCCGCGCAGCCAGTCCTCGGTCCGGCGGAGTCGCATGGGTATGGGGGCGACCCCTCCAGCGGAGAGGAAGGCCGCGTCGATGACATCGTCGTCGAGCTCGATCCAGGCGGCGGAGTTCACGCTGGCGATGTCCAGATATGTCCTCTTGGAGACCTTTTCGAAGTTGAATTGCCCTTGGCTACGGGCCTGGGGGAATCGCAGAGCCTCGATGATCTCGTGTTCGGCCAGATCGAGCGTTTTGTATCCGAGATAGAAGTCGCGCAGAGGCAGCGTGCGGCGATTCGTGCCGTCGGCGAGCACCAAATCGGTGTCGAGGGCGAGCAGCATGATGGTCATGTCGCCGATGGGTGAGGCGTTGACGATGTTGCCGGCGATGGTGGCCCGATTCCGGATCGGTTGCGAACAGATGACGTCGATGAAGGGTGCGATGTGGCCGAGGATCTCACGCAAAGCCCGCGAGTGTTTGAGGTCCTCGGCGGTTGTGGTGGCTGACAGGTTGACGAATCCGTCCTCGATCCAGATGCGAGCTTCGATTTCGCGCAGCAGCAGCCGCGGCGCGGTGCCCTCGATGGTGTGGAGGCGCTGGACATAAAGGTCGCTGCCACCGGCAACCAACGGGCCGAGCGGATTGGACCCACAACCATCGTCGCCCAGTTCCGCCAGACGGGTGCCGATGTCGGCAAAGTACGCGGGTAGAATCCCGGCCGCCACGACAGCTTCAATCCGATTGTCGGCAGACTCCACCGACGAACGAAGATCATCCATCAGACCCTGCATGGCACGTCTGATGGACGCGTAGCCGGTGCACCGGCAGAGGTTGCCGGCCAGGGCGATGAGGGCGCCCTCGGTGGAGTAGCTGGCGGCGGTCAGCAGGTAACCAGTCATCGCCACAACGAAGCCTGGGGTGCAGAAACCGCACTGGCTGGCGCCCTCGTCCACGATGGCCTGCTGGACCGGACCCAGGGCGACTCCGGCAAGACCCTCCACCGTCACCAGGTGGCGGCCCGCCACAGCGCCCAGAGGCAGCAGACACGAGGTCAGCTCCTGGTATCGGACGACGCCGTCGTCATTTCGCGTACCCACCAGTACCAGACAGGCGCCGCAGTCGCCCTCGCGGCAGGCGTGCTTGGTGCCCTTCAAGTTCGCCCGTTCGCGGACGAAGTCGAGGGCAGCCATCCCCGGTGGAGCATCTGTCTCCACGGTCTGGTCGTTGAGCAGGAATCGGATCGTCGTCATGTGCTGTATCGACGATAGCGTGGAGGTCGGTGGTGAGCAAGGGAGCAGGGCGCAGCCCCCGCCCGCCCGGATTGGTGTGGGCGCGATGATCGGGCGTGCCATTCTCACGCGCACCGCGAACTCGCGGGCCGGTGCCAGGCACCGTCGAAATCGAATCGGAGCACGAGATCGACACATCTGCGGCGGTGCCTGGCACCGACATGGTGGTCTTTCTGCACCCGAAAGTGCTTGTCGCGCAGTCTTCTCGCCTGCAATGGGGTGGTTGATCGGGGCGCGAGTTGCAGCCGAGACGGCCGCTCCACAAGGGAGCCGAGACGGCTGCGCTACAACGCCGTTCTGGGTGGGTGGGGGATCGAACGTCGAGCATCGGGGTAGAGAGCGGTGGATACACTTCGTATCAATCCGAGACTGGCTCATCGCGAAGCGGTGGCCAAATTCCGCGACAGGGCTTATATTGATCTCCAAGTCAATGAAATTCAGATCCCGACTCGGACGAATTGACGGAGGAGGTTGCCGTGGGTAGAAGAACAGCCGTGATCGTGTTCGCATGTGTGATCGCAATGTCGGTTGGGGTGGTGATGGCAGGGGATGGTGGGTTCAACGGCCTGCCGTTGGGCATCGATCTGCCAAACACCAGTGATGTGGATTACGGCTGGGTGCGCATCGCCGATGACGACGGCCTCGAGTCGCAGACCTTCACCGTCGAGGCGTGGATCCACCCTCTCGGGAACGGTCATGCCCACACCGACAATCCTGGAGCGCCAATCGTTGCCAAGGCTACCGAAGATGCGGGTGGCGCCAATGCCGGGTCCTGGTCCATGTGGTGGGCTCCCCCCACAACGGGTGGAAACAGCGGCAAGATGCTGGTGGGCGTCGTCTCCGAATTATTCGTTTCCGGAACGTCCCTGTGGTCCCTTGGCACGATACCCATGGGCACCTCTGGCCACGTGGCCATGACCTTCGACGGGACCTGGCTCCGGCTGTTCATAAACGGCCAGCTGGATAACATTGTCCAGACGGATTCGTCCGTGGTTTATTACGGAGACGAGGACGTGTTGATCGGAGCGGTAAACTTCCCGGGCGGGTGGGTCTACCGCTTCGACGGCATCATCGACGAGGTGCGGATCTGGGATTACGCCCGCCTTGAGGGAGAGATCGCTGGCCAAATGTCCTGTGCGCTTGACGGCACCGAGCCCGGGCTGCTGGCGTACTACAGCTTCAACATGGGCGACGCCCGCGACGACAGCAACCAGGGCCACGATGGCGTGATCGAGGGCGCGGCCGACTACGTAGATTTTTCCCAGGACTGCATGATTCACTTCGATGGGTTTGACGGGGGCGATGCCGGGGGTTGGAACTGAGGCAGTAGGCAGTAGCCCTGCCCAAGGAATTCGATTTTCGGAATTCGAAAACCCCACCCAACCGGATCGGTGTGGGCGCGATGATCGGGCGTGCCATTTCTGACATTGTTTGGTTGAACAGCCGATCGGTTGGAGTTTCGCACCTCAGACCGAACAATGTCAGGGGTGGCAACCTCGGGGAGCGCGAAGGGAGCGAGACGCGTCCCTCGGAGGTGCCTGGTATCCCGATTCGCCAAGGTCGGCAAACCGATTCGTTCCGTTGAGGCGAATCGGCGTGCCTGGCATCCTCACGGAGAGGGCGACCGCAGCATCGGTGCGACGAAGAACCAAGATCGGTGCGAAAACCTGTTCCCCAGCCGGTGCCAGGGCCGACACTTTCGGCGCTCCCGCAATGAAGTTACCGAGAAGGGGTGATTGAACGAACCGAAAGTGTCGGCCCTGGCACCGAGGCGAGAAGGGGTGATTGAACGAACCGAAAGTGTCGGCCCTGGCACCGAGGCGTCCGAAATGCGGAATTCGAAATTCGAACCCCCCGCCCACCCGCCCAGATCCTTCGACTCGCTGCGCTCGCTCAGGATGACAGCCTCTGGAGGCGTTGTGGAACAGCCGTCCCGCCTGCATTCGCGCCCAGAATCGTTGCCAGCATTGCAGCCGAGACGGCTGCGCTACAACGCCTTCCAGGGTGGGAGGGGGTTTCTTGATCTTTGTTCTCGGTTCTGCGATCGGACGCTGGTGGGTGGGGAATCGAACATCGAGCATCGGGGTGGAGAGCGGTAAATACATTTCGTATCAATCCGAGCCTGGCTCATCGCGATGCGGTGGCTAAATTTCGCGACAGGGCATATATTGGTGTCTACGCCAATGAAATTCTGAGCCCAATTCGGATGAACTGGTAGAGGAGGTTGCCGTGGGTCGAAGAACAGCCGTGTTCGTGTTCGTATGTGTGATCGCAATGTCGGTTGGGGTGGTGATGGCCGGAGATGGTGGCTTCAACGGGCTGCCGTTGGGGATCGATCTCCCCAATACCAGCGACGTGGACTTCGGCTATGTCCGTATTGCGGATCACGCCTCGCTGGAGCCGCAGACCCTCACCATCGAGGCGTGGATACACCCCCTCGGCAACGGCTACGGCAACACCAGTGATACGGGCGGATGCATCGTCAGTAAGCCCATGGAATCGGCGGGAGGGAGCTATTTGGGTTCGTGGTTCATGTACTGGGCGCCCCCGACCTCGGGGGACAGCGGAAAAATCTACGTGTCCGTCAACCATGAGCTCTTGGTGTCCGGGACAAACACGTGGTCTGTCAGTACCGTGCCCATTGGCACCTCTGCGCACGTTGCGATGACCTTCGACGGCAGCTGGCTGCGCGTCTTCATCAACGGTGAGGAGGATGAATCCAGCGCGGTCCAGTCATCCTCCTCAGTTGTGGGTTACGGAGACCAAGACGTACTGATCGGTGCGGCGAACTTCGTCCACCCGTGGCTCTACCGATTCGACGGCATCATCGATGAGGTGCGGATCTGGGACCACGCTCGCTTGGAGGGAGAGATCGCTGGCCAAATGAACTGTGCCCTCTCCGGGGACGAGCCGGGCCTGCTGGCGTACTACAGCTTCAACATGGGCGACGCCCGCGACGACAGCAACCAGGGCCACGATGGCGTGATCGAGGGCGCGGCCGACTACGTAGATTTTTCCCAGGACTGCATGATTCACTTCGATGGGTTTGACGGGGGGGATACCGGGGGTTGGGACTGAGGCAGTAAGCAGTAGCCCCGCCCGCCCGGATCGCGAGAGGGCGTGCTGATCGGGCGTGCCACTTCTGACATTGTTCGGTTGAACAGCCGATCGGTTGGAGTTTCGTACCTCAGGCCGAACAATGTCAGGGGTGGCAACCTCGGGGAGCGCGAAGGGAGCGAGACGCGTCCCCCGGAGGTGCCTGGCATCCCGATTCGCCAAGGTCGGCAAACCGATTCGTTCCGTTGAGGCGAATCGGCGTGCTTGGCATCCTCACGGAGAGGGCGACCGCAGCATCGGTGCGACGAAGAACCAAGATCGGTGCGAAAACCTGTTCCCCAGCCGGTGCCGGGGCCGACACTTTCGGCTCTCTCGCAATGAAGTTACCGGGAAGGGGCGATTCAACGAACCGAAAGTGTCGGCCCTGGCACCGGGATGAAATGCAGCCGGGACGGCTGCGCTACAACGCAGAGGATTCGATGCGGCCTGCCCAATTCACCGTGCCGATCCTCTCGACACCCTGCCCGAGGTTGCCCGGTATGACGTTGTGCGGCTCCCGCGGCGTGGGACCTTTCGTTGACAGGGGCCGCACAACGTCAAACCCGGCACGCCCGATCACCGCGCTCCCCTCGCTCCGAGCGGGCGGGGCCCCATAGCCCCTCTGGCCGGAAGGCGTCACTGCAGATTGATCGCCACAGCAATCGCGATAAAAACACCCGCCAGCGCGAGCAGCTGGAGCAGCAGGGGGACCATGAACCGCAGCCAGCGGTCGTAGGGCACCTTTGCCAGACCCAGCGACGCCATCAGAATCCCCGAGGTCGGGATCACGGTGTTGGAGAAGCCGTCGCCGCAGGTGAAGGCGAAGACCGCGGTCTGCCGGGTCAGGCCGAGGACATCTGAAAGCGGCGCCATCAGCGGCATGGTGACCGCGGCCTGACCCGATCCGGACGGGATGAAGAAATTGAGGAAACTCTGGACCACAAGCATGCCTTCGGCGGCCACGTACCGGGGGACGTGCTGAAGCAGCGACGCGGCTGAGAAGATCATCGTATCCAGGATCTGGCCGTCGGAGAGCACCACCGTGATGGCGCGGGCGAAACCAACCACAAGCGCGGCCACGGTCATCTCCTCCATCCCGCTCACCGCGGCGCGGGTGGCGCGGTCCAGCGGCAGCCGGCATATCACGGTGGCCGCGATCCCCATAGCCAGGAATCCACCGGCCATCTGGGGCAGCCACCAGCCCATCTCCTGGACGGCGTAGAGGATGAAGACGAAGATCGCGGCGCAGGCGATCAGGGTGGCGATGTGAGCCCGTGTCAGGGCGGGGGGATCCACGTCCTCCACGGCCATTTCCACCTCGTCGCCGGCCATCAGCGAAGCCGACGGGTCGCGGCGAATCTTGGCGCCGTACCGGAGCATGTAGGCCACAGTCACCACCATGCAGCAGGCGAAGAAGGCGAGCCGGAATCCGATGGCGCTGTTCAGCGGCACCCCGGCGATGCCCTGGGCGATGTTGACCGTGAAGGGGTTGGTGGTGGCCGCTGCGAAACCCACCTGTCCGGCCGCATAGACCAGGGCCAGACCATAGATCCGGTCGACGCCAATCTCACGGGCGACGATAAGAAATATCGGAACCAGCGGGATGTACTCCTCGCCCATGCCGAGGGTGGACCCCCCGATGGCGATGAGCGTCATGAGAACGATGGTCAGTAGCTGCCACGAACCGCGAAAACGCTCCAACACCGCGTGGAGAAAGGCCGGGATGGTGCCGGTCTGCTGCAGGATGGCGAACACACCGCCGATGATGAAGATGAAGAAGATGATGTCCGCCGCTTCGATCATCCCCCTCGGGATGGCGCTCAGAAATCCCTCCACGCTCTCGGGGCTTGCGTAGCCATCCACCGGATCTTGAACCAGAAGGCCCCTGGCGGATAGGTGTTTCGGGATGGTCTCGTAGGTGCCCGCGAGCAGAACAGTGCGATCGCTACCGCCCACTTCGATGGTCTCGCGCTCGAATTCTCCGGACGGAACCACGAAGGTGAGCAGGCTGCAGAAAAAGACCACACCGGTCAGCAGAGTAAACACATGCGGGACCCGCAACCGACGGATGGGTGTATTCAAGATATTTGTCTCAACTCTGATTTTCGGCTCTGAAATCCCCGCTCTGCCGTCACCTCTATCCCCGGTTGGTGGGGGATTTCAGAGCCGAAAATCAGAGCAATACCCATATGCATAATGCGCTCTACCGATCGGACGGCATGACGTCGGTGGCCTCGCCGAGGACCCGGTTGATGTGCGCGAAGGCCTCGAGGGCGTGGTCGCGGTGGCGATTGGCGATTTCGGCGGCGAGGGCGTTGAAGAGAACGGTCACAGCGGCCACCGCATTGGTGAACATGACGTTGTCGCTCTTCACCGCGAAGGCCCAGCGGGCCAGCCCGGCCGCCGGTGCGGTGAGCCGGTCGCAGATTGCCACCGTGCGGGCCCCCTTGTCATCGGCGTCTGAAATCAAGTGGAGAGATTGTCTGGAGTACGGGGGGAATGAAAAGACCACGACCACGTCGCCCGGTTTGACTGCGACCAGCTGCTCCCGAGGCGATGTGAACCGCGGCGACAAACAGGTGGCGCGGAGACCGATCTGGGTCAGGGTGTAGGCCGCCAGCTCGGCGAGGTGCGCCGAGACACCCATGCCGAAGGTGTAGGTGAACTGAGATGCGAAGAGCGCATCGGCGACCCGGGAGAAGGTCTCCCGGTCGGTGGCCTCCACGGTCTTCTCGATGTTGCGGATCTCCAGCGCGGCCACCGAGTCCAGCACGTCCTCGTGCAGCACCTCTGAATCCTCGTTGGAATCGGAGGACCCCAACCGGTTCTGGAGCAGCTCCACCAACTCCATCTTCAGTTCGCCGAATCCCGAAAACCCGATCCGCTGGGCAAACCGAACGATGGTGGCTTCGGATGCGCCGGTGCGCCGGGCCAACTCCGGAATCGAGAGAAAGGGGACCGTCTGGACGTGTTCGAGCAGATAGTCGGCGATGGCGCGTTGTTGGGGGGGAAGATCGGTGGCCGATCTCGTGATCAGCTCTCGCAGTTCCATCTCGGTGGTGATGTCGGGCATCTCATCCTCCGCGACCCAATCTCGAAACTTCGATCCATCATATCCGTTCTTCGAATGACGGTTGACACGAAGCGGTGCCGAGCCTATCTTTACAATATGATATGGGTTCTTTCATCATAATTGTCAAATGAAATTTTTATTTCATAGCGGAAGGAGGCTGGTCATGAGGCGCTCTGTTCTGTCAATTACATTGGTTCTTTTCGTGGTGGTTCTGTTGCCGGCGGGCGACCTCGGGGCCCAGGCCACATCGGGCAGCATCCGGGGGGTGGTCACCGATCCCACCGGCGCGCCCATGCCCGGTGTCACGGTGTTGGCACAGTCCGACGCTCTGGTGGCGGGCCAGAAGTCGGCCATTACGGGCGGCAACGGCACCTACCGGTTTCCGTCGCTGCCGGTGGGCGCCTATGTGATCGAGGCCCATATGCCCGGATTCCAGTCGGTTCAGCGCGACGACATCCGGATCAGCCTGGGTGTGGACATCGAACTCAATCTCCAACTCGGCGATGTCACCATCTCCGAGGAGATCGTGGTGGTGGCCGACACGGTACAGGTGAGCACGGTGGACAACAGCGTGTCGTTCAACGTGGACGAGGACTTCATCGAACGCCAGCCGCTTCGCCGCGATCCGAATCATCATGATGAACTATGCGCCGGGAATTCAAGACGGCCAGGCCTACGGTGCGCCGTCCGATAATCAGAACGCCTACAACATGGATGGTGTGGACGTGTCCGAGCCCGGGCTTTGGCGACAGCTGGATCCTGCCGGCCATGGAGTGGGTCGCAGGAGGTCCAGGTCGAGGGTCTCGGCGCCGACGCTGAGTACGGCGGCTTCACCGGCGCGGTGCTCAACCTGGTCACCAAGTCGGGCGCCAACGAGTTCCACGGCGACCTCCGTGCCTACTACTCCGGCGGTGGACTCAACTCGGAGAACGCCCCCGAGGGCACCGAGGGTGTGGAGACGCTTGACTCGGATATCGACGTCAGTCTGAGCATGGGTGGACCCGTCGTCAAGGACAGCCTGTGGTACTTCGTGTCGGGCAACTGGCGCCAATCCACCCTCGAGCCGTTCTACTCGGCCGGAGCACCCAGCAACGATCGGGCGCAGGACGAACGCACCTGGATCCGGGTGCTGGGCAAGCTGACCTGGCAGATCAACGAGTCCAACCAACTGATCGGTCTGGTGGACGTGGACGACGTCACCAACGAGTACCGCCTACAAGGCGCATTCGTCCTGGCGAGTGCGGGCGAGAAACAGGACTCGCCTAACTTCGTCTACAACGTGACCTGGGAGTCGCTGATCAACAACAACAACTTCCTCAACGTCAAGCTCACCGGCTTCGACGGCGAGGACAAGCGGTCGCCCTACAACGGGAACCGGCCCGGCCGCAACGACTTCGAGTCCGGATTCGAATG
The DNA here is from genome assembly GCA_963710645.1 of uncultured Holophagae bacterium. Lineage (GTDB taxonomy): Bacteria > Acidobacteriota > Thermoanaerobaculia > Thermoanaerobaculales > Sulfomarinibacteraceae > FEB-10. The sequence goes on from CAVQBD010000001.1 coordinate 445,541, forward strand.
GGACAACCTGGTCTTCACCGGTGACGACACGGTGGCCCGCACCACCTTCGACGTCTCGTGGAGCCTGTTCGCCGACGGTCTACTGACCCAAAACGACTCGCACAACTTCAAGTTCGGCGTGGTCTACGAGAACGGCGACTACGACGAGACCGCGGTCCGCACCGGCGGGTTCTCCTACTACGACGACTCCTACTGGTGCGATTCGCTGGACGAGTATTTCGCCGATCCATTCTGCGGTGTCTACTCCTCGGACTGGGGGGGCGAGATCCTGCTGTTCACCAAGAACGAGGGCTACAACCTCTACGCCCAGGACTCGTGGAAGGTGGGCCGGGTGACGGTCAACGCCGGTGTCCGCTATTCGAAATACGTGGGCAACTTCGATGATCCGGTGTCGGCCCCCACCTCGGGCGGCAGCGACGTCTACGACGTGGACATGTGGGCGCCCCGGCTCGGCTTTGTCTGGGATCTCACCGGTCAGGGCAAGACCGTCATCAAGGCGCACTATGGCCAGTACTACGAAGGTATGGCCGCCGCCTTCTACGACCGCGACGCGTCCGGCGCGGCCTTCACCGAGACGTTCTATTTCGACTACAACTTCGACACCGGCGAGTTCGACATCCCGGTGGGCGGCCGGCCCGCCGAGCAGGCGAGGATGGACCCGGGGATCAAACATCCCTACGTGGAGCAGTTCGTGGCCACGCTCGAGCACCAGCTCGGCAACGATTACCTTCTCGGCTTGGACTACATCCACCGCGACTACCAGGACATCGGCGGCATGATCACCGCCAACGTGGAGGACTACGACCCGCTGGTGGCACCGAACAACCCGCTCACCGGTGGCGATCTGCCATTCTTCGATCTGCTGGCCGATCCGGACTTCGTGCTCACCAACCCGGCCGAGGCCGAGCGGACCTACGACTCGGTGATGTTGCGGCTGCACAAGCGCTATTCCAACGGCTGGTCGCTCGACGGCTCGCTGGTGTGGTCCGACCTCACCGGCAACACCACCTTCCGATGGGGCCACACCGGCTACGCAGCGGACTTCGAGGATCTCAACAACACCGTCAACGCCGCGGGTAAGATGCCCTTCAACTCGGACTGGGTGTTCAAGATCGCGGGCTCGGTGGATCTGCCGTGGAAGATCCTGCTGTCGGGCTTCTATCAGTACCGCACCGGCGAGTACTGGACCCCGGTGGTGCGGGTGGACGGGTTGTACTTCAACGACCGGTCGTTTGTCTACATGACCGAAGCCGGCTCCGAGCAGTACGACGACCGTCAGGTGCTCGACCTGCGGCTGCAGAAGGACTTTGGGATCGGAAACAACATGATCATCGGGCTGTTTGTCGACGCCTTCAACGTGCTCGACGGCGACAAGGTCACCGACGTGGACGACTGGTGGGGGTATTACGACTACGACTACACCAACCACCCCGAGGGGAGCGGCTGGGACGAGCGGAGCGCCTACGGGACGCCGCTGGACATTCAGAGCCCGCGCACCGTCCGAATCGGGGCCAAGTTCTCCTGGTAATACCAACCCACGGGGCGGTCTTCGGGCCGCCCCGTTATTTTCCGGGGGGATGGAGATATGAGGCGCGTGATCATGGCGCTCGTTGCCGGCTGCGCCGTCGCTTCGGCGGCGGCTGCCAACCAGCCGTTGCAAGGCGGCCACCTGGTGCTCAACGGCGGCGGATCCAAGCCGGCGGTGGCGATGGAGAAGTTCATCGACCTCGCGGGCGGCATCGAGGCCGACATCGTGGTTTTCCCCACAGCGTCCGAAGAAAGCGACACCGGCGAGTATTACCAGGAGATCTTCAAGGACTACGATTGCGGCAACGTCTGGACCGCCGAAGTTCACGATCGTGGGGAGGCCCTGGACGAGGAGCTGGCGGCCCGGGTGGAGTCGGCGAACGGCATCTGGTTCTCGGGCGGCGACCAGCGGCGAATCACCCGCGCTCTGATCGGAACCCCGGTGGGTGAAGCGGTGCAGACCGCTTTTGGCCGCGGTGCGGTGGTGGGCGGCACCTCGGCGGGCACCGCCTGCCAGAGCGGTCTCATGATCACGGGCGACGGCGACTTCACGGTGATCGCGGCCGACAACGTGGAGCTGTGGGAGGGCCTGGGTCTTTTCAGAGGTGTGATCGTGGACCAGCACTTCGTGGCCCGCGGGCGCCACAACCGGCTCATCTCGGTGGTGCTCGAACACCCCGAGCTGCTGGGCGTCGGTGTCGACGAGGCCACCGCGGTCTGGGTCCGGCCCGACGGCAGCTTCAAGGTGCTCGGCGAGGGCTGGGTCGTGGTGTTCGATGCGGCGGCGGCCGACGTCACCACCGGAACATGGCGCGACGGCGGCACCGCGCTCGGTGCACGGGGTCTCACCACCCATGTGTTGCTGCCCGGTGATGTTTTTGATGTCTCCAGCCGTCAGGTTGTGGAGGAGGACCCATGGACCAACCGGTGAAGCGTGGGCACGCCGTGCCCGATGAGGTCTTCGACGGGTCGGTGCAACTGCTGATGGACCTGTGCGCCATTTCGTCGGCCAGTGACGACATCGATGGTCTGGAACGGATGGCGGCCCGGTTGTCCGCCGCTCTTGAGCCTTTTGGGTTGTCGCTGGAGGTGGTCCACCAACCCGGGGTGGACGCTCGCCAGTACCCGGTGCCGGTGGCTCGGGGTCCGGAGACGTCTGACGGGTACCTGCTGGCCCTCGGACACCTCGACACAGTCCTTCCCGGAGTTCTCCCCGAACGCAAGAGTGGACGCGTGACCGGGACCGGAGCCCTGGACATGAAGGGTGGGCTGGCTGCGTTTGTGGGCGCGCTTGATCTCCTCGCCCGGACGGGTCCGGACGCCATTCCCCGCGACCTCGTGTTCGTCGGAGTGCCCGACGAAGAAGTGGGCGGTCCGATCTCCGAGCAGGTCGTCCGGACCTGGGGTGACACAGCGCGGACGGTGTTGGTGCTGGAGCCCGGGGCGCTGCGGCCGGCTGGCGCCGAAACGCTTGTGACCGGCCGCCGTGGGCTCACCGTCTGGCGGCTGGAGTCTCGTGGTCGCGCCGCCCACTCGGGTCTGGCCTACTGGCAGGGTCGGTCGGCTCTGGCCGCTGCGGCTACGTGGTGCGGCGCGGTCCAACGCATGTCCGAAAAGGGTGCCGGACCCGTTGTCAACGTGGGCCGGATCGTGGGCGGCGACAGCGAATTCGTCCAGGACCTGGGCGAGGAGCACCACTTTGTCGGAACCTCGCAACGACTCAACGTGATCCCCGACCGCTGCATCGCCGAAGGCGAGGTGCGGTTTCTCGATACCGCGGATCGCGACCGGATGCTCGGTCAGATGCGCGAGATCGCCGGCCAACTCGCGACCGGTTGGGGCGTGGAAATGGACCTCCACGAAATCGAACAGTTGCCGCCGGTGGATCCCCGTGGCTCAGGGGGAAAGCTCGCCCAGCGGCTGGTGGACTTTGCTGCTTCTGATGGCTGGACGCTTGAACTTGAGGACGATCGCGGCGGGGTCTCCTTTCCGAACTTCCTTCCCGATCCGTCGGCGGTGACTGTGCTGGACGGGCTGGGCCCTTGCGGCGGGGGCATGCACACCCGCGAGGAGTATGTGGATCTCATGTCGCTGCGCCGCCGCATCGGTCTGATCGCCGAGGCGATTCGGCTGGTCGCCGAATAAGATCAAAGAACGAAGAACGAAGAACGAAGAACGAAGAGCGGACCCGCCTCGGGTGGGTGGGGGTTCTTCGATCTTAGTTCTTCGATTTTCGATCGATCAGAGTTCGCGGAGCGCGGTGGCCACCGGCAATCTGGCGGCTCTCAGCGCCGGCAGGAGGCCGCCCACGAGTCCCATCAGCAAGGCAAACGCCATCCCGGCAACCAGCAACCCTGGGGTCACGCGGAACGCGAACGCCAAATGCGAGAAGGTCTGCCAGTTGATGGTGCCGGTGGTGAAGCCGTTGAGCGGTAGAACGACGAGGCAGCCGAGGACGCCACCCACCAGCGCGATCAACACAGACTCCAACATGAAGGACAGCACCACGCTGCCGCCGCTAAAGCCGAGAGCTCGCATGGTGGCGATTTCCCGCGCCCGAGCCGCCACCGCCGAATACATGGTATTGAGCGCTCCAAACACCGCTCCGATGGCCATGACGATGGCCACGAGAAAGCCCAGAACCCGGATCAGTGTGCTCACCACCTGGGATTGCTTGGCGTAGTACGCCTCCTCCCGTTCCACCTGAACCGTGAGTCGCGGATCGGACGTGAGGCGGTCCTTGAAGTCGTTGAACAGGCTTGACGACTTCAGGCGAACGGTGAGCGAGCTGAAGACATTTTCGGACCGCTTGAAGGTCTGCTTCAACACGTTGGCATCGCACCACAGCTCGGAGTCAAAGGCACTGCCCCCGGAGTCCATGACGCCCACGACCGACCATGTCTGACCCCCGATTTTGATGGTGGACCCGAGTTGAAACCCACTGTAGATTTTGGCGGCGTTCTTCCCCACCACCAACTCGGCCAGCCCCGGGTTGAAGAAGCGGCCCCGGACCACCTTGACCGACGGCCGCACGTCTAGCACTTCGGGTGACAGTCCGCGAATCTGGACATTGGCGTCGGTTCCGGTTTTTGCGAGCGGGAATGCCCCGATGACAACCACCTCCGGACTGGAGAGAGGATTCCCCGAACCGTCTCGAGCCACTTCCTGGGAATCGGCGATGATCTTCGCCTGATCGAGGGTCACCGCGCTCACCATTTCAGAATCGGCGCCCGAACGCAGAATGATGGCGTTTTGCGGCGAGCCCGAAGCCACCAGGGTGGCCTGGAAGCCCCGCGCCATGGCGAGCATTGCGACAAAAACTGCCACCGTGCCGGCGACGCCGAGCACCGATACCACTGTGGTCGACCAACGGGCGGCCACGCTGCGGACGTTGTAGGAAAATGGAATGGCCATCACACCCTCCGCAGCGCGTCAACGATATTCAACCGCATGGCATCCATGGCCGGAATCGCGCCAGCGACCAGACCCACAAACAGGGCCACGGCCAGGCCGATCACGAGCTTGTCCGTTCCCAGATAAAAGACCGGCAGCATCCCCTTGGTGGGATCACCGCCCAGGGTGAAGAGTTTGGCGAGACCGAGGCCGAGGGCGCCGCCCACCACCGCCAGCAGCAGGGCCTCGGCCATGACCAGGAGCAATACCCCGGTGTCGCTGACGCCGAGGGTCTTGAGCACGCCGAGCTCGGGGGTGCGCTCGCGCACCGCCATGGCCATAGTTGTGCCGGTCACCAGCAGCAGGGTAAACATGACGACACTGCCGATGGACAGCACGATCAGCCTTATGTTTCCAATCTGTTTGGCAAAGCCCGCTGCAAAGTCCTTCTCGGTCTCGGTGGACGTCTCCCAGGTGGAGTTGGCAAAACGGTCGTCGATGGTCTTTGCGACGGTGACCGCATTGTCCGGATCGTCGATCTGGACGGTGTACCAGCCTACCGTGCCCTTGCCGTAGCTTCGACTCTCATCCAGATACTCCCAGTGGAACCAGAACTGGGAGGTGTCGGCCTCGTCCTGGATGCCGTCGTAGATCGCGCGCAGGTTGAACTCCCAGTTGCCGGGCCAGATCGTCCCCTGGATGGGAATCCGGTCGCCCACCTCCCAACCGAATCGTCCGGCGGTGACGCGACCTACGACGGCGCCCTGTCGGTCATCGAGAAAGGCCTGCCATTGATCGTCGGGCATGACGAACTCCGAGAAGACCGTTCGATAGGTTTTGGTGTCGATGGCGAACTGGGCAAAGAAATTCTTCGGGTCCTGGTACACGCCGCCAAACCAACTGGCGTGCGTGGCCTCCGACACGTGGTCGATCTGCCGCATTCGCTGCTGGTACGACAGCGGCAGCGGCATGATCAGGGAGACCTTGTTGCGGACCACCAGCCGGTCGGCGCCGGCCACGTTGACGCCCATGTTGAGGGCGGTGTCGATGGTCACCAACAGCCCGTAGAGGAAAAGGGCGACCGCGATGGAACCGACGGTGAGCAGGGTGCGAGTCTTTTTTCGCTTGAGATTCCGCAGGATGAAGGGCAGCCACTTCATGGGCCGGCTTCCTCGGCTGCCTCCACCAGGACTCCTTTGTCTAGATGGAGGACCACGTCGGCGCGTTCTGCGGCTCGCGGATCGTGGGTGACCATCAGGATCGTCTTACCGTGGACGCGGTTGAGCTCGGTCAGGAGGTCCAGGATCTCCTCGGCGGACTTCCGGTCGAGGTCTCCGGTGGGTTCGTCGGCCAGCAGAAACGTCGGATCGGTGACGATGGCGCGGGCGATGGCCACCCGCTGTTCCTGACCGCCCGAGAGCTGCCTCGGGTAGTGGTTCATCCGGTCGGCAAGGCCGACCAACGTGAGGGCTGTTTCCACATGCCGTTTTCGTTTGGACTTCCCAAGCTTTGTCAGCAGCAGGGGAAGCTCCACATTCTGCGCTGCCGTCAGCACGGGGATCAGGTTGTACATCTGGAAGATGAATCCAACGTGGCGAGCGCGCCACGACGAGAGCTTCCGGCGTGACATGTGGGTGATCTCGTCACCGTCCACGGTCACAGTGCCCGAGGTTGGGACGTCGATTCCGCCGAGCAAGTTGAGCAACGTGGTCTTGCCCGAGCCGGACGGACCCATGAAGGCGACGAACTCTCCCGGGGCCACATCCAGATTCAAACCCTGGAGCACCTCGGTGGTTTCGCTGCCCCGCTGGTATTTCTTGTTCAGGTTGCGAACCCGGATCAGACTGCCGGGAACCTCTTTGCCGTCCACACTGACCATCTCGTTCCACTCCTGTCTCAGCCGAGCGTGCGCGCGGCTTGTCCGTCCATCAAATCCTCGGGCCCGTTGACGACCACCTGCTCGCCCGGTGTCAACCCGGCCATGATCTCCACCTCGGTGCCCACCGATCGGCCCACGTTGACCGCCCGTCGCTCGAGCTGTCCGCCGTTGAGGATGTACACCACCGTGCGCCCGTCATCCTGCCGGATGGAGGTTGACGGGACCAGCGCCACTGCGGCTGGTTCGTCGTCGAGCTGTTCGGAACGTACTTCCTGGAAGGCCACTTTGACCCCCATGTCGGGGAGGATCCGAGGATCCAGCTGGTTGAAGGTGAGCCGGACCTTGACCGTGGCCTTCTGTCGGTCGGCGGTGGGGATGACGGTCCGAACGGTGGCTGGGATATGCCAGTCGGGGTAGGCGTCGAGCACCGCGTCCGCGGGTTGTCCCGGCGACACGTTGGCGATGTAGGACTCGTTGACGTCCACCTCGATCTCCAACGAACTCATGTCGACGATGGTGGAGATCCCGGTGCGAGTGAAACCACCCCCGGCCGAGACCGGTGACACCATCTCTCCGGGTTGGGCGTCCTTTGACACGGCAACCCCTGCGAAGGGCGCTCGGATCGTGTAGTTCTCGAGGTCCTGGGCCGAGACTGCGAGCTGGGCGTCGGCGGACGCCAGGTTCCGACGCGCCACCGCGAGCCGTGCCTCGAGAGCGTCCACCGCGGCGGTGGCGGAGTCCAGATCCTGCTGGCTCGCGACCCCCTTGGCGCCAAGATCGAGGGTGCGCCGGAGGGTTCTTCGAGCATCGGCCAGATTGACTTCGATCTCCTCCAAGGCTGCCCGGGTCACGTCTCGGTCGGCGCGGATCGCCTCGTATCGGCGCCGGGCGTCGGAGTCATCGAGTTGGGCGAGCACCTGGCCCTCTTCCACGATCATGCCCTCGTCCACCAGGACCTCGGTGACCTTGCCGGTGATCTTGGATGACACCGTTGCCTTCCTGCGAGGCTCCACATAACCGGAAGCGTTGAGCACAGTGGTTGTCCCGCCGGCCGTCACGGGTCGGGCTGCGGCCACCTCGACCGTGATTGGACCGCCGCGGCGGACGAAGAAAACGGTGATGATCGCGATCACCACCAACACCACGGCTGCGGTCAGCAGCAGACGAGATCTGCCGTTGCCATTGTCGCGGGCGTCGCTTTCGATCTTGAGGTCCGACAGACTGGGTTTGGTGTGTGTCTGGTTGTTCGATGACATGGTGTCCTTCCACGGGTGGAAACAATGCGGGGCATCCGGTGCTTCCAGGGGGACGTTATGTTGTTGCTCGGGGGGGGATGATAGCACCCGCCTCCCGCCCCGCCAGATCCAAGATGCAAGATCCCCCACCCACCTGGAGCGCAGGCAGCACGGGGCGGTCCTCTGCAGCCCGGAGCGGAAGGGCGCGACGGGCGGGCGTGCCGTCTCTGACGGTTTTTGGAAAGCAGTATCAGCGGTGGGGGTCCTTCGATGCGCCCCGACTCTTCGTCGCGCTTCCCGTGAGGATGCCAGGCACGCCGATTCGCCCCAGCGAGACGAATCGGCTGGCCGGCTTTGGCGAATCGGGATGCCAGGCACCTCCGAGAGACGCGCCCGCGGGGAGCGCGGTTGGGAGATGGGCGCGTTGGAATCGGAAGATCGAACCGAATGAGAGGAGGATTGCAGCCGAGACGGCCGCACCACAACACTGTCCTGGGCGGGAGGGGGATCCAGCATCCAGCATCCAGCATCTAGCATCCAGCATCGGCCCGGGAGGGCGGGCGGGGGGTCAATGAAAATCATGGCTCGTGATGGGCATCTCAGCCCTCAAGGCCTCAAACCCCCGGGCCTTGATGGACAGGGTGCCGTCCCGCTTCTGCAGGGTGCCGTGGATGAGCAACAAGGGAGAGTTGACGATCAGCTGGCGGTTGGCCCGGTACAGATCTGGTCGGATGATGGCCTGGACAGTGCCAGTCTCGTCCTCAACGGTGAAGAAGGTGAAGCCCTTGGCGGTGCCCGGCCGCTGCCGCACGATCACCGCACCGGCGGCCCGGACCTCCTCCCCGTCTCGCCGACCCTCGAGTTCGGCCAGAGGCAGCACCCCTCGCCTTTGGAGGTCGGCCCGCAGGTAGGCCATCAGATGGGGTCCGGTGGTGAGGTTGAGCCCCGAGTAGTCGGCGATGGTCTCATCGAGGGAGCTCATCTCGGGCAGCGGCGAGGTGGGCTCCGGCGGAAGGTTGGCGAGCAGGGGGCCGCGGCGACCGGCCACCTCGGCCACCTGCCAGAGGGCCTGCCTCCGGGTCAGGCCCAGGGAGGCGAGGGCTCCGACATGGGCCAGCCGGGAGAGCTGGTCCTCCGAAAGATCACAGCGTTGGGCCAGATTGGCGGTGTTCGAAAACGGCGACCGGAGCCGCTCGGTCTCGATGCGCTCGCCGGCCGCCTGGCGGAGCCCGTTCACCCAGCGGAGGCCGATCCGGAAGCCGCCCGACTCCCAGCCGCAGCGCCAGCCGGAGCGGTTGACATCCACCGGGTGGACTTCCAAACCGTGGCGCTGGGCGTCCTTGACCAGGGTGGCCGGGTGATAGAAGCCCATGGGCCAGGCGTTGAGCAGGCTGGCGTAGAAGGCCGCCGGGTGGTGGCGCTTGAGAAAGGCCGAGGCGTAGACGATGAGAGCGAAGCTGGCGGAGTGGGACTCGGGAAAGCCATAGAGCGCGAAGGAGGTGATGGCGCGGACGATCCCCTCCTGGGCGGCGCCGGTGATGCCCTTGGCGGTCATGCCGGAGCGCAGCTTGTGCTCGATGCTCTTCATCCGCTCTGTGGAGCGTTTGAAGCCCATGGCGCGGCGCAGTTCCTCGGCCTCGCCACCGGAAAAGCCGGCGGCCACCATGGCGATGCGCAGCAGCTGCTCCTGGAACAGGGGCACCCCCAGGGTCCGCTTCAAGACCGGTTCGAGACTGGGGTGGGGGTAGGTCACCTTCTCACGGCCCTGCCGGCGTTCGAGATAGGGGTTGGTCATGTTGCCGGTGATGGGGCCGGGGCGGATGATGGCCACCTGCACCACCAGATCGTAGAAATGCTCGGGCCGGTTGCGCGGCAGCGAGGCCATCTGGGCCCGGCTCTCGATCTGGAAGACACCGGTGGTGTCGGCGCGGCGGATCATCTCGTAGGTGGCCTCGTCGCCGGGCGGCAGGTGGGCGAGGTCGATGTCCACCCCCTCGTGGGTGCGGATCATGGGGATCGCCTCCTCCAGTGCGGCCAGCATGCCCAGACCCAGCAGATCCACCTTGATGAGACCGAGGTCGGCGCAGTCGTCCTTGTCCCACTGGATGATGGTGCGGTTGTCCATGGCGGCGGGCTCCAGCGGCACCACCTCGTCGAGCCGGCCCTGGGCGATGACCATGCCGCCGGAGTGCTGGCCCAGGTGGCGCGGCAGATGGTGGATCTTCCACCACAGCCGCTTGAAGTGTCCGGCGCGGCTGGAGGAGGGATCGAGCCCCGCGGTGGCCAGTTCGGCGTCCAGGGTGCGGGCGCCTTGGCTGATTTCGGCCGAGGCGTGTCGGCCGAGCTGTTTGGAGATCCGGTCCACCTGTTCCAATGAAAAACCCAGGGCCTTGCCCACCTCCCGTGCCGCCGAACGGTCACGATAGGTGATGACGTTGGCGGTCATTGCGGTGCCATGGGGGCCGTACCGGCGAAAGACGTACTGAATCACCTTCTCCCGCTGGTCGCCCGACGGCAGGTCGAGGTCGATGTCGGGCCACTCGCCCCGCTCCTCGGACAAGAAGCGCTCGAACAGGAGTTCCATCTTCACCGGGTCCACCGCAGTGATGGACAGGGCGTAGCAGACCGCGCTGTTGGCCGCGGAGCCACGGCCCTGGGCCAGGATCTTCTCACGCTGGCAGAAGCGGACGATGTCCCAGACGATCAGGAAGTAGCCTGCCAGGTCCAGCTTCTCGATCAGGTCGAGCTCCTTGGCGATCTGGGCCTGGGCGCGGGCGGTGAGCGGTCGGAACCGGGCGCGGGCGCCGTTCCAGGTCACCTGGCGGAGGTAGGAGATGGGGGTCTCGCCGGGCGGCAGCGGGTAGTCGGGGAAACGGTAGCCCAGATCCGACAGGGTGAAGTCCAGTCGGTGGGCCAGCTCGGCCGCGGCGCTTACCGCCCGCGGGTGATCGGAGAACAGCAGGGCCACCTCGCGCGCCGACTTCAAGTGGCGTTCGCGTTGGGCCTCCAGCAGCCGACCCGCCGTGTCCAAGGTGACGCCCTCGCGGATCGAAGCCAGCACATCGGCGAGCTCCTTGTCTTCGGGTTTCGCGTAGCGGATGCCGCCGGTGGCCACCACCGGCAACCGGAGCCGGGCGGCGAGATCGAGCAGCGCCCGGTTGCGGTGTTCCTCTGATCGCAGGTGGTGGCGTTGTATTTCCACGTGGAGCCGGCCGGGGAACAACTCGCGAAGGTGTTCGAGCTCTCTTCGTGCCCCATCCAACCCGCGCAGCGCGAGCCGCTGGGCGAGGACCCCCTCGGCACCGCCCGTCAGACAATGCAGGCCTTCGGTGTGGGCGGCCACCTGTTGCCAGGAGGCGCGGGCCTTGCCCTTGGGATTGTGTCGCGCGGCCGAGGTGATCAGACGACACAGGTTCCGGTAGCCGCGCCGATCCTCGGCCAACAGGGTCAAACGCGGCAAGGGCGTGCCCGGTGGGGGAGGATCGGGAACCAGACCCAGGGGGCCTGGGAGTTTTGAATTCTGAATTTTGAATTCTGAATTTCCGCCGACCGTCCCGGTTGAATGTTGGACGTTACACGTTAAACGTTGGGTGTTCTCGGCAGTCTCGCCCCCCGGGTGGGTGGGAGAACTTTTGACTTTCGACTTTTGACTTTCGACTGAAGTGCGTTCTTCGAGGACGATTTCCGCGCCAACGAGCGGTTTGATTCCCGCTTCGTTGGCCGCCTTCCAGAATCGGGGCGCTCCGGACAGCCCGTTGCGGTCCACCAGCGCCACCGCCGGCAGCTCGAGGGCCGCCGCTCGTTCCACCAGGTCCTCGGGCTGGCTGGCGCCTTCGAGGAAGGAGAAGGCCGACGCGCAGTGAAGTTCTGCGTACTTCATCCCGTCCACCCGCCCCTGAGTTGAAAGTTGAAAGTTGAAAGTTGAAAGTCATTGTTCCCATCGCGCTCCGGGTGGGCGGGGAAACTTTCAACTTTCAACTTCTGACTTTCGACTTCTTGCATGCTCTGAAGCATAGGCATAAATAAAGCATAAATCAAATCAATGTCCTCACCCCCGGTGGACGCGACAGTGAAGTTGCCGTTCTCTACCTCTCGAGTTCCTCAACAGCCCGTGGTGCCGCAGGCTCCGGCGACCCGGGCAGCCGTCGGGCGGACGGCCGCCGCGGCGCCGGTTGGCAGCGGTCCGGGATGCCGTCACCGTCGCTGTCGGTCTCGGCGCCCGAGGCGATCTCGCAGGAGTCGGGAATCTCGTCGTGGTCGCAATCCCGGACGCCGGCGCGCAGATCGTCTGCGTCGGGCACGCCGTTTCGGTTGCAGTCGCGGGGACCGATGCGCTGGTAATAAATGTCCTGTTCGCCGTTGTAGGTTGCGGCGAACACCAGGTCGGCGCCAAGGCTGTCGGAGCGGAGGTGGATGTAGTCTCCGAGCCGGCGGCGCTCGGCGGGCCAGCCAAGGTGGCTGTCAAACTCGGGCGCCACGATGATCGGAGGCGACCAGGTCGTCCCTTGGTCGTCAGACGACGAGTACACGACCCTGGTTCGCCAGGGCTCGTCGAGGAACGGTGAGTCGTACCAGACCGCGTCGAGTCTGCCGACGGGCGCCACATCCAGGGTGCCGAACCACTGCCAGCCCGCCGCGGCGGAGGCGTTGACCACCGTCGGCTCGGACCATGTCATGCCGCCGTCGTCGGACCGGACCAGGTGCACATCGAGTGGATCGGAGCCCGAGGGAACAACCGATGCGAGCAGGAAGACCGGAGCAGGCAACGGTCCAACCGATCGGCCGACCACAACCCACGGCATTCCGGACAGGCCTTCTGGGTTGGGGTCCTTGAGAAAACCGAAGAACCCGCCCAGGTCGACTTCAGAGACCGTGAACGTGGGTTGTGCGGAAGGATCGCGCGCGTCGTCGGACCTCGCGACCGCAAAGGTCCCGATGTCGACGATGCCTGACACGTAGACCTCGCCGTCGGGTCCGACCGCCATGGTCCCCAGTGCGGGAGCCGGATCGATCTCGATCGCCTCCCCAAAGGTCGCGCCCGCGTCCGTGGACCGCGCGAACGAGCTGATTCCGCAGCACGAGAAGCTGCTGTCCCAGGCCACATACACATGGCCGCGCTGACCATCGATCGCAAGCCACGGCTTGTCTCCACCCAGCGCGGGAATCGCGGGCCCCCAACTCAGCCCGCCGTCGTCAGATACGTGGAGCCGACACGACAGGTATCCCTCCTCGAGCCCGAGTAGGTAGACGCGGCCGTCGTCGTCGGCGGCGAGCACCGGATCCGACGAGAACAGTCCGGGATCGACCGCGCCGTGGAACGTCCACGACCTGCCGCCGTCGACGGAGGTGGCCCACCCCGCGGTTCGGAGCACACCATCGACGTCGTCGAACTGTCGCCAGACCGCGACCATCCGGTTGGGAGCGAGCGGGTCGACGGCAAGCGTCGGCTCGTTGGCCGCATCGCCGACGATATTCGCCGATCCGGCGGCAACGTTGACCTGGACAGGGTCCTCGACGGGGACTTGGGCGGATGACGACGCGACGGCAGCCGCACAGACCACGAGAGATACCGCGCGGGCGACGCCGACAACGATGTTCATGGCACCAACCTCCCGGTTGGGTGGAGCGCTGCCGGCAGCGGCAGCCGGCAGTTCCGGCAGGCCAAGGCAAAATCCTGATCGGTGGAATCACCGTTGTACGGCACGCCGTCACCGGGGATGTGGAAGGCGCGAACGGTGATGGCGGCCGTCGTCCCTGGGTCGGCGATGACCACTTCTTCGAGGTTGTTCAGCCGATCCGGGTTGCCGCCCGGAATCGACCATCCATCCTCGAGGCGATTCCCGAGGTAGGTGATTCCGGAGGTCTCCACCTCGAGATCCAGGTCGTTGACCAGGGCGGGATCGGCGCCGACCGCCGCAGCGGCGTCGGTCCACGCGATGGTGACCCGAAGCGGCTCGGTCGGGTCAACCACCTCCACCTCGAGATGCCACGCTTCATCGGTGCCGGTCAGAACACGTTCCTGATCCAGAAACGCCAGGGGGACTTCGGGTTGGAGAATGGCGCCGAGGTCGGCCCGGCCCCAGCCGGTGTCGAAGTTCGGAGGCGGCGAGCCCTCCTCGAGGGCGGAGGCACCGTTGACGAGCATGGCGCGTGCCATGGCGGGGCTCGGGTCGCGAACTCGACCGGTGAGACGCCACCATTGAGTGACGACCGCCAGCATCCCCGAGACGTGGGGTGCGGCGGCGCTAGTTCCTTCGAAGGACATGTAGAGTCCATCGGTGTCCGGGACCTCATAGATCGGCCCATAAAATCCCCCGAGCCGGTGTTCTGCGGCTCCAACACCCCTCCCCGGTGCCACGACGGTCGGGTACATCCTGCCGTCGGACGTCGGGCCGCGGCTGGAGTACTCGACCACGGTGTGGAGGTTACCGGACACCCGCCAGTTGTCGATGGCGCCGACGGTGATCAGGTTCTTCGCCTCCTTGGGGGCCGGGATCGTCGACGGATCGGGACCTTGATTGCCGGCATTGAAAACCAGGATGTAGGGCTCGGAGACGTCCGGCGTGTCGAAGTTGCCGTCACGGACCATCAGGTCGTGGACCCGTTCGCTGATCTGGTAGCCGTGGGCAATGCCCTCCTGACTGTTCCAGCTGTTGTTCGAGCCGACCGCGCCGGCCAGAATTCCGTCTCGGCTGAGGATCTGCCAGCCACCGGCCGGTGGCCACGAAACGTCGACGTCGCAGATCGCGTTCTGGCTCAAGAGTCGAGCGCCCGGTGCCACTCCGAGACCCCAGAGAAAACCGTCGGGATCGGTGAACCCACCCGCAGCGGTTCCGAGAACGATACTGGCCACCGGGGTGCCGTGGCCGGCGAAGCCGGGGTCGTCACCCGGGAGCTCGGTCTCGCAGCCCGGGTAGGAGATCCCCTCAAGACCGACGAGGTCGGGGTGGAGGGGGTCGACGCCGGAGTCTACGACCGCCCACTTCACGCCGGAGCCGTCCAGCCCGAGGTCGTTCAACCACTGGCGGTAACCCGGGACCGGGGCATCGTCGATCAGCCGGCCGGAAGTCACCACACTGGACATCTCTCCGGAAAGCACAGGGCCACCCGGTGCGGGCTCGATCCAGACCACCGGGTCGATGGATCCAAGGGCCTCGAGATGCTCGGCCGGAACTCTAGCGAGGGCGATCCGGAGTCGGCCGTCCGGTTGTGCGGCGTGACTGCGCTGGACAGTGCCGCCGAAGGAGGCAACCCGCTGGGCGATGTCCGGGTCGGTGGGATCAGCGAAATAGAGAATCAGCACTTCAATCAAACCAACGCGCCCGTCGAGATCGTGACCTCGCACGGCCGACGGCGAAACAGGTCCCTGCCAACGGACGAATCCGAGATCGTCGAGTGCAGACGTCGCACTCTTCAGGTCTTCGCCGGCCCAGACAAGATAGGCGTTGTTTGGGACGTAGGCCAGCACCTCGATGCCACGATCTTCGATGGCCGCCCGCCACCCGTCCTGGGTCCTTCCGGTGAGCTGGACCAGGCGCAGTTTTCTGTCACCGTCTTGGGAAACCACTTCAGGGGGAGTGAGGGTTGGATCCCCGCGGTAGGTTCCGATCCTGATTTCGTTGCCGTCGATGCGGTCTGGAGCGATGGGCCTCTGGATCGGTTCGCTCGCGTGGATCCAGGGACAAGTGACCATCAAGAGGAGGATGAGAACGCGGCGAGCAGCGGAATTCGGCACCAGAAACTCCCTCGTTTCTTTTGCTTTCTCCGTACTATACGAAATGTCGAGAAAGAGCGTTCGTGATGTCGGGTGACCGTGGTCACTCCGAAGGCAAGGAGTGAATCTCACAGTGTCGGTCTTGCTCAATACAGCACTCCCCGGGCGGCCCGCCCGGGGAGTGCTGTATTGAGTAGCGAGGAGGAAGATCCGAAACTCGTTGGCTAATCGTACATCCCATCGGCGAACCAGTCACCGGTGGCACGGTCGCGGAAGATCCTGTAGAGCCCGCCGCCGGACAGCTCCACATCCCAGTAGTCACGGTCCACGGGTTCGTGACTCCACCAGCCCTCCTCCAGCGACCACGGGCCGGCAGCCACCCGCACCAGTCCCTGAACGCGCGGCGTCGCCCCGGTCACCGATGCCACCGACACCAATCGAAAATGAGTTAAACGTTGAACGTTACACGTTAAACGTTGTGAGTCCTGTATCGTCTCGCTTTCCGGGGTCGGAGGGGGCAATTTTGAATTTTGAATTTTGAATTTTGAATTTTCGCCGCCCCGGGAGGGTGGTGACAATTTGCAATTTGCAATTTGCAATTTGTAGTCATCATTGGGTGGGGGGGTTCTTTGTTCCTCGGTGATGACCTCGAGGGGAACGGGTGGACGGAGGACACGGACCATCAGAAGACCCCGGCCCCGCCTGGGCGGTTGGCGCAGCTTGGGCGGTGGTGGTGGGTGGAAGGGAGCGACTTCGAAGCGCTCGGGCCGGTGGCCGTCCACGGTACGTGGCGAACCCACGCGGTCGGGTCCGATACGGGCCGCCAGCCGGGCCAGGGTGGCGGCGAGCTTGTCGGGATGGATCTCCGGGGCGCCGAAGAGGGTCAACTGGCCCTGCCGTGGTCGATCGGGGTGAGCGAGACAACAGAATGCCGCCACCGGAGCGCGCGGCGGCCGAGACTCCAGCTCGAGCCGGATCAACGCCAGCAGGGCGTCCATGTCACGGGTGGGAGCGGGCAGGCGGATGGTGCGATGGTCGGCGCCGTCCGGCTCCAAGCCCAGCTCCAGTTCGAGCAGGGTGCAGGCTAGATCCTGCCGTTCGAGTCGCCGGCGCACCCGGTCGAGACTCTGGCCCATGGCATAGAGCAGAGGCTCGGTGGTGACAACCGCCCACTCCAACTCCATGGCCTCGCTCAGAGTCGGGGGTGGATGGTGGGGCACCAACGGTCTGGGATCGACGCCGCAGGCGGCCTCGTGGGCGTGAGCGCCCGGTTCGCCGAGCCGGCTCGCCACCCGGTCGGCGGGCAGCCGTGCCAGATCACCGATGGAGGTCAGCCCCCAGCGGTGGAAGGTGGCCGCCAGCCGCCGATCGAGCTGGAGATGATGCAGCGGCAGAGGGGCCAGGAACCGCTCCTCCTCGCCCGGCGGGACAACGGTCGGCGACATGGGCAGGTGGGCGGCGATGCAAGCCGCGAGCTTGTTGCCGGCGATGCCGACCCGGGTCGGAAGGTCCAGCGACTCGGCCGCCACCACCGCCGCCTGGCCCAGATCCCGTTCACCCGACGCGCCAGGATAGAGGCTTCCCATCCCGCTGACGTCGGCGTAGATCAAATCCTCGCCGGCGTCTTCCACAATGGGCGACAGGCTCCACGCGGCCTCGAGCAGAGCCTCGTGGGCCGACCGTTCGCATGAAGGGTCCCGCCCCCGGGCGATCAATGAAGGCAGGATGCCCCGCGCCTGCGCCAGGGTCACACCGCTTAGGACGCCGGCCTGACGCGCAGGTTTGGAGGCGGCTGCGACCCGGGCGGCCGAGCCGTTGCCCTCGCACACGGCCACCGTCTCACCGGCGAGCTCGGGTTCGGAACGCAGCCGCGCGGCCAGCGGGAAGAGGGGGATGAAGAGGCATGCCACACGGGTCATGGACGGTGAGAGGGCGAGGAGGTGAGAAGGTGAGAAGGGATGTCAGTCAAATTCGAAATTCGGAATTCGGAATTCGAAAACCCCGCCCGCCCGGGAACAAGGAGCAAGGGAGCAGCCCCTCTTCTCGGCGAATTCGAAATGTGAAATGAGAAATGTGAAATGAGAAATGTGAAATGAGAAATGCCCACCCGCCCGCCACAGTTCCGGGTTGCGGGTTCCTGGTTCCGGGTTGTCCCCCACCCACCCCTGCTGATCGAAGAACGAAGAACCTCTGCCCTGCCAGAAGCCGGATCCCGGATGGCAGATCCTCCACCCGAATCGCTTCTCTTGTCATTCTGAGCGAGGGAGCGGAGCGACCGAGTCGAAGAATCGGGGTGGGGGCGCGTTGGGTGGGCGTGCCACTTCTGACACTTTCGAAATGCCTCGCTTTGGGGTTTTGTAAGGCTGGGAGTTTCGAAAGTGTCAGGGGTGGCAACCTCGGGGAGCGCTGTGGGGAGAGGGTAGCGTCGAAGTGGTGTGATCGAACCGAACGCGCGGGCCGGTGCCAGGCACCGACATGGAGATCGGAATGCGAGGGTGGCAACCTGCCGTCTTGGCTGCAATTCCGACTTTGATTGGTCGTGCGATTGCAGACGGGACGCCTGCTCCACAAAGAGGATTCGGGTGGGCGGGGGTGTTCCTTGTTCCTTGTTCCTTGTTCCTTGTTCCTTGCTCCCGGACGGGCGGGGGACCTCTCTCCATCTCACCTTCTCACCCTCTCACCCTCTCTCCTTCGTCACAGCGAGAACGCGAGGACCACAAAACAAAAGGTGATGACCAGCAGACCGACGGCGGATGCTCCGACCTGGATGGTTTCATAGTGCTTCCACATGACGAACCTCCGTGGGGTTAGAACGTTTTTGGGTGGTCTTTTCGACCACCGCTTCGGGCAGGGTGAAGAGGGTGGGGGCGGACTCGTGGGGCCGCCGGCCGCGTTGCCTCGCAACCTCCAGCCGGGAGGTCAGACCGTGCAGCAGACGGGGTGTGCCCGGGGAGCCGCTCCAGCGTCCCCGTCCCCAGCCGGCCGTCACCACGGTCGCGGCAGCACAGCCGCTCAGGCGGTAGGGAGAGCCCACCAGAACCACCGCACGATGGGCGATGGAGCCGCGGGCGAGCCGGAGCCAGGCCGCCAGGGGGGCCCGGCCGCGCACCGGCGGCAGACCGAGGTCCACCGCTACCAGGGGAAAACCGGTATTCACCAACAGCTCGGCGGCCGCCAGGGTGTCGGGCAAGAACCGGGGACGCAGCCACAAAAGCCGCTCGAGATCGAGGCCGAGTGCCGCCGCCGCCTGCGGATCGAGCTGTCCCCCCTGGTCGACCAGAGCCACGGCCTCACCGGTGTCAGTGAACGTCTTCAGAGCGGCCAAGAGGGCGGCGAATCGGCCGCAAGACCCGCGTCCCACCAGCTCCACCAGAGAGCCGCTGGGAAGGCCCCCCGCGAGCAGGTGATCGAAGGCCTCGACCGACGTGGCCACCGGCTCCTCGCGGAGGCGGCCGTGTTGGGCGCGGGCCAACTCCGAGCCCTGGACCACCGCTCGCTGCACCTCGTCCGGCAGGGCATTGCGAACGGCCAGTGCATGCTGGCGTTGGTTGGTGACCGGTGCGTATGTCGTGGCCATGAGCAGCCTCCGTGGTGATGAGTGCATAAAACAGTATAGGTGTAAATAAAGTGTAAATCAAGTCCCAAGGAGCAAGGCCATTTAATTCGAAATTCGAAATGCGAAATTAGAAATCCCCCGCCCACCCGGAAATCACATGTCTCAGGTCGAAAGTCGAAGGTCGGGCGCCACATACCTCTTTGTTTACGGCTCACGGCTCACCGGGTAGGCGGAGGACCTCGTATCTCGCATCGGGGCGTGTGGGGGTGTTCCTTGCTCCTTGCTCCCGGGCGGGAGGGGAAGAAGTATCGTTCCACAGGCGCCGTGGAACCTCAGACCGGAATGACGTGTCGTTGAAGCGCCGTGATATAATCACAGAACGCACGTAAGTGCTGTGATGGAGAGGGTTACCAGCTTCATGGCTGAATGCTCGACCGGCGACAGGACAACGGTGCGCAGGAGTTGGTGAGTGTCCATCAGCGGTAACCTCAGAACGATGCCCTTCCCCGACCTGCTGCAGTGGGTCGCGGCCAGCCGGAAGACCGGAACCCTCGCCCTGGAGGGCGATCCCCACAAAAAGAAGATCTACTTCCGCGACGGACTGGTGGTGGCTGCATCGTCTGAAAGTCCCAAGGAGTTCTTCGGCTACTACCTCGTCGGCTGGGGATACGTGGGCGAAGACGAGCTACAGGAACTGCTCGACATGCAGGAGAGCCACGGCACCCTGATGGGCGAACTTCTGGTGATTGTGGGCCGGCTGAACCGTGAGGATCTCATCCACGTCCTCCAGGTAAAGACCGAGGAGACCATCTTCGAGATCTTCCTTTGGGAGGAGGGCGACTTCCGCTTTTTGGAGAACATCTTGCCCGCCAAGAAGTTCCAACCGCTGAACATGGCCGTTGATATGCTCATTTTGGAGGGGGTCCGGCGCACCGACGAGTGGATGAGGTGCCGGGAGATCATTCCGGACGCGCAGTGGATCCCGAGGGTCGTCCGGGCGGTGGACGTGGCCGAACTCGGTCCCACCGAGCTGTCCATATTGCGTGAGATCAACGGCGAGAACTGCATCGAAGAGATTGCGTTGTCGTGCCGGCTCGCCCTGTTTCACGTACTGCTCTTTGTGTTCCAGGGCCTGTCCCACGGGCTATTCGAGCTCCTGCCCCCAGCGGGCAAGGAGGTCACGATTCCCGGATTTTCGGAGGTGTCGTGGAGAACCCTCATCCGCCACGCCGAAAAAGAGGTGGACTCCGGCGAGCTGCTCAAGGGCTACCAGCGGATCGTCGGCCTGCGGGACAAGTATGCCGACAGCCGGGCGGTGTCCGAACAGGCCGCCCTCGTGGAGAAGAAGATCAAAGCCAGCCTCCAGGATCGAGAGCTCGTGAACGAGTCCGTGCCCGCACTCATGGTGTCGGCCTCCCAGCTGAAGAACCAGACATTTACCCCCGAAGAGGGTTTCCTGCTGTCCCGAATCAACGGGGTTTACACCATCGGAGAAATCCGGAAGATGGTCCCAGGGTCAGCGTTGATCAACCTCCTCATGCTCGATCAACTGATCCGCAGGGAAATCGTCCGCCTCAAGGTCCGGGGCTCGGACACCGACGCGACCATTGGTCGAGTCGAAGGCTGAATTCCCGCCCACCCGCCCACACGGTCCAAAGTCCAAAGTCAAAAGTCGAAAGTCAAGAGTCGAAAGTCGAAAGTCACCACCCGCCCGATTCGGAATAAGAAACTCGGTATGCGACATTCGAATCCCAGGCCCGCCCCATCCTGTCATTCTGAGCGAGGCCTGTAGTGCCGAGTCGAAGAATCTGGGTGGGGGAGGCTTCGATTGGCATGGACTCCTCCCGCCCAGATCCTTCGACTCGCTTCCGGCTTCGCCCTACGGGCTGCGCCGTGACAGGTCGCTTGCTCAGGATGACAGCAGTTGGGTTCATTGAGGTGCGGTCGTCTCGGCTGCACGACGGATTGGAATTCTCAATGTTGAGTTTTGAATTTTGAGTTGCCTCCCGCTCACCCGCGAGGCGGGAAGGCGGGAAGGCGGGAAGGCGGGAAGGTGAGAAGGTGAGAAGGTGGAAGGGCGACACGATCGAATTGATGGGCTTAGGATTCACCGCGCGTTTCTGATTGAACCGCCAGAGAACCGCGGCTGGATTGCGCTGCGTGACGACGCGGCTCCCCGAAGGCCGTAAACGCGGAAGACTCGTACACGCGCCCACCTCTCCCTTTCCCCTTCTCCCCTTGTGTCGGTGCTCCGGGTGGGTGGGGGCCTTGAACCTTGCTCCTGGTTGGGAGGGGGGAACGGGAATTTAATCCTGCGACTGGGTATTAAAACCGATTGACTGCTTTCTGAGCCACCGAACAACATCCAAAAACGACCATGACCAGGAGGAACAACGATGTCCAAACACACTCTTCCCGATCTGCCCTACGCCTTCGACGCCCTCGAGCCCTACATCGACGCGGCCACCATGGAGATTCACCATGACAAACACCACGCTGCGTATGTGGCGAACCTCAACGCGGCTCTCGACAAGCATCCCAACCTCTTCGAGGTTTCCGTGGAGGACCTGTTGAGCGATCTCTCCGCCATCCCGGAGGAGATCCGTACGGCAGTTCGGAACAACGGTGGCGGACACGCCAACCACAGCTTTTTCTGGCCCCTCATGAGCGGCAACGGCGGCGGTGATCCGGTGGGTGAACTGGCCGGTGCCATGCACACGACCTTCGGGTCGTTCGACGCCTTCAAAGAGGAGTTCGGAACCGCGGCCAAGACCCGCTTCGGATCCGGGTGGGCGTGGCTCTCGCTGACCAAGGGCGGCGGCCTCAAGGTCACCTCCACCCCGAATCAGGACACGCCGATTTCCGAGGGCCTCAAGCCGGTGCTGGGCCTCGACGTTTGGGAGCACGCGTACTACCTGAAATACCAGAACCGGCGTCCCGACTACGTGGGCGCGTTCTGGAACGTTGTCAACTGGGAGCAGGCGGAAGCGAATTTCCAGAGGGCGCGGGGATAAGAAATTCAAAACGACCCAGGTCCATGGCAGGACCTTGCGAGGACCCGCGGTTTCCGAACCGCGGGTTTTTTTAGGAAAAAGGGGCAAGGAGCACCCCCACCCACCCGAGTTGTGGATTCTAGGTTGTGGGTTGTAGCCTCCGCCCGCCCGGAGCGAGGCGGGCGCGTAAGGCGGGCGCACCGCCTGCAATTGCCCGCTCAATCAAGGTCGGGAATGCAGCCGAGACGGCCGCACCACAATGTCGACTCGGACGGGTTCTCGTATCTGCGTTCATCTGTGTGACCTGTGGGTGCCTCGGGCGGGCGGGCCTGAACCCTGAGCCCTGAACCCTGACTCCGGACGCGGGCGGGTGGGGGATCCAGCATCCAGCATCCAGCATCGAGTATCCAGATTCACCTGCTCGCGCCGGGAACGGGACAGAACTCGAAGTCATCGAAGCCCTGCGCCAATTCACGGCGGTTGAGGTCCGGTGAAATCGCGGGTAGTACGCCGAGCGCCACCAGCTGGGGACGGTATTCGTACCGGACCCGAAGATGGGCCGACGGGCTGGATTCCAGATCGAGGGAGACCTTCCGCACGGGGTTCTCCACCTGGCGGCCGATGCCGGTGGCCGCAAAGTCGTCGGAGGACTTGCCGGCGGCCGACTCCTGCTCGACTCCCGATGGTGCGGGAGCCGTGGCCCCGGCTGATCGCGGCGCCTGACGTTTCTGTGCACTGGCGTCGGCGATCCGCTCCCGGGCCATACGCTCGCGAAACACGACCGCCTCGATGACGCCAAGATTCGCTGTCTTGCCGAGCCAGGCACCGTACGACGCCTCTTCGGTGGTGAAAAAGAACTTCCTTGCGTGTTGTTGGTTGGTCTGCCATCCCTCGATCACGACGGTCTCGTAGGGTCCGAGCACCCACTTGGCGGCACGGTGTGCGGTTGTGGTCTTGGCGTCGATGGAGTTGAGGCCGTCGACGGACAACGCAACTGCGATCCGCCGTCCGGTGGTGTTCCGAAGCCTGACGGCGTACTCGGTGTTCTTCAACGCCTCGATGTAGGTGGTGTTGCGGGAGCCGTACTCGCGGACGGGCGAGCCGTTGACCAGAATCTCCATGTGGAGGTCGAACTCGGTGGATGCCTCGCAGATCACGGGGGCCAGAAGTAGGGTGACCGCGATGAGGGTGGTTGCGGCGATGACGGGACGTTTGGGTTGTAGAGCCATGATGGGAGCCTCCTTTGGGCGGAACCGTTGGTCGGTCGCCGATCAGTGAGAGGACCTGGACCGTGTCGAGTTCCATCGATTTCTCCGCTCTCGGGCGAAATGAGATCCGCCGACGGCCTGTTGAACAGACAGACATGTTGAAGAAGATCATCGATGCACTGGGATTGAATCCCCCGGACGCGGTGGTTGAGGACGGGCGAGAATCCGCCGCAGTACGGACCGTTGCCGAGGGACTCGACGGACTCGACCCCGATCGCGCGCGCTTGGTGGCCGCGCTGGCCATGGTGCTCGCGCGCGCTGCCCGCGCCGACCTCGACACCAGCAATCGGGAGATGGCGCTGATTGCCTCCATACTTCAGCACTACGCCGGACTCTCCGCCGAACAGGCGGATCTGGTGACCGAGATGGTGAGCCACCGCAATCAGCTCTTTGGTGTCACCGAAGATTACATGGCGACTCGTGACTTCAAGACTCTGGCGACCGAGCGCGAACTCGACTGCATCCTCAAATGCCTGTTCGCGGTCTGCGCCGCCGACGACTCCATCTCCCTGGTGGAGGAGGAGGAGGTGCGGCAGGTGGCCAGCGAACTCGGCTTCACCCACGAGCAGTACATCGCCGCCCGCAGCGCCTTCCGCGAGCAGCGCGAGGTCTTGCGGGGCCTGGGGTCGAGGGACTAAGTGCCAGGGGCGAGGCCCCCACCCGCCCGCCCGCGCTCGATCGCAGAACAAAGAACGAAGAACGAAGACCCCCACCCACCCGGAAGGTGGGGGGGCGCGTTAATCGGGCGTGCCGTCTGAGTACGTCCCGAACGCGCGGGCCGGTGCGGCACCGTCGAAATCGCATCGGTGCATGAGATGATAACACCTTCGGCGGTGCCGCCCGACATGGAAACCTCCATCGCGCTCGAGTTCCAATGCGCTCCCCGCGAGGATGCCGGGCACGCCGATTCGCCTGAACGGAACGAATCGGTTTTTCGACCTTGACGAATCGGGATGCCAGGCACCTCCGAGGGATGACCCTGTCTCGCCAATCCCTTCCCGCCGCGGGATTCGGGACTCGGGACTCGAATTTTGAATTTCGATTTCTGCGAACCCCACCTCCACACCTTCCACACGGGGTGGGCGCCGGACCCCACACCCCATACCTCATATACCTCATACCCTGGGCGGGTGGGGGTAACATATAACGTTCGGTTCATCCGGATTTCCGTGAGATGGGCAGTGGTTGAATTTGAAATGAGAAATGAGAAATGTGATATTCGGGATGTTCCATCGCACCGACCTCGTGTGCAGTGGTGGAGTCCATCCGGCGACAGCAGCCAGAATATCTGCTGCGAGGAGCCCCAATCAGCACTTTGGGTTGAGCAAACGCCAGGTCATGGCACGGACTTGATCGAAGAGCTGCAGCGATGCGTTCGCGCGAGTGGAGTCGATCGCCCCAGCATGAACCAGGAGGCGAAGATGGCAGTCGACCTCTTTCGCGGAGCCGTAGGCGATTCGCCAATGATGGAGTCTATCCCGGCCCGTTCCCGAGCCCGTTACCGTCGCCGAACGAAGAACGAAACCACCCGCCCACCCGGAGCGACGTGGGCGCGACAGGCGGGCGTGCCGTTGATGAGAGTTGCACGTTAAACGTTGAACCTTGCCACCCGCCCTCCCGGTGGCGGGGAGGGCGCGTTGACCGGGCGTGCCGTCTTTAACATTGTTGGGATTCAAGGCATTGAGAAATCCACCTCGTTGAGGTCCCAACAATGTTAAAGGGGGCAACCTCGGGGAGCGCGGTTGGAAGATGGGCGCGTCGAAGTCAGTGCGTCGAAGCGAACGCGGGGGCCCGGATTCCGGCGTCAGCGTCCGCGCCAGCAATCCGCGTCACGGGCAGTCGGCAGCGGCCGGGACAGGGACAGCAACCGACGTCCGGGGCAGATGGCAGTATCGGTGGACAGCGACCGCAACCCGGAGCAATCCCAGCTGATCACTGCCGCGGCCCCTGATCGCTGACGCAGCCGCCGATCACGGACGCTGTCCCTGATTGCCGTCGCTGCCCCTGCCGCCTGAATCCCCGCACGGAGACGGGCACGCAGAAACCCCACCTCACGATTCCCCGGATGAACCTAACGTTCAACGTTGTGACCTGCCACACCCTCCGCACCCTCCGCCCATTCTCCGCCGGGCGGGCGGGGTTGGGTTACCATCAACGCCGCATGATCAAGCTGCCCCCTACCCTCGACCGCCTCCTACGTTTCGGGCTCGTCGGCGTCGGGATCTTCGCCATCGCTCTCGGACTGACGGCCCTGCAGCACGAAGTGTTCGGATTCTCCGAGGAGCTCGCCTTCGGGATCACCCTGGTGGTCGTGCTGGTGGTCGGCTTCCTCGCCAACCGTCATTTGGTATTTGACGCGTCGGCCGGAGACGTTCGCCGCCAGAGCGCCCACTATGCAGTGGCGTCACTCGTCTTCAGGGCCCTGCAATACCTCAGCTTCCTCGCCCTCCACACCTGGCTCGGCATGGCCTACCCCGTGGCCATCACGATCGTGCTGTGGAGCTGGTTTTTCATTAAATTCCTTTACTACGGCAAGCGGATATTCATCCAGACCTGAGCGGGGTCTCGGCCGCGCCGTCCGATTGGGGGGTGATCACGGGGCACCGGCGGGACGGAGCTTTGCCCGCATCACCCAGTTCACGAGAAACAGCCCGGCGATCAAGAACAGCGGTCCCGCGATGGCGACATAGACCGAAACGGGGAACCGACCCCAGAACATCACGATATAGAGAACGCCGAGAGCGGCTAACACGACGGCCCCCACCCATTCCCAGCGCCACGAAATCGCGAGGACGATGAGAACGAGGAATGACGGAACGAGATGCATCAGCAGCGCGATGACGGTCTGCCAGAAGCTCTGGCCTTCGGTGAAGACATCGAGGGCAAAGATGCTGAGAAAAGCGGCAAAGAGAAAGCACAGGACCCTCGGCGACCAGTACAGCAACAGTCGTACACCCTCGTTCATCGGGCTCACCTCTCAAATCTATTGGTTGTTCCGCCAATATGGGTTCCCGCGAAGAAAATGTCACCCACCGTGAAGAGGTTATTGTCTGACGGTCCCGTGTTCATGGACGATCTTCCACCCGTCTGCCGTCTTGAGGAAGACAAGGGTCTGTCGGCCGATCACGTGCCTCTCCTCACCGTCATTCTCAAATTTCGAATTTCGAATTGGGCGGGTGGCTGGGGGGCTAGCCGCTAGTCCCTAGCCCCTCCTGTGACACCACAACCTCCCCAAGCAGCAGGGTTTCAGTTCGAAAAACTGGAATCAGCTCCTCGGAGAGAAAGCGCTCGATGATCAGGCGCTCGGGGGGCGATGCGTCGGCCCAGTAGCCTGGCTTGGACCGGAGGCCGCCGTAGAAATCCATCTCTGAGGTGTTGACCAGAACGTGGGTGGCACCGAGTTCCGAAACCCGGGCGGCCAGCTCCTTCGGGCCGGAGCAGTTCTGGACCAGGTCCACGAGCCACGGCGTGCGGTAAGGATCTTCGACCAGAACCTCCCGTTCCAGATAGGTGCTTCGTGGTTCCGCCACCAGCAGCACGACCGCGTCCGCGGGCAGCTTCCGGTTAATCTCACCGATGGCCGGGCCGTAGCTCACCCATCTGTTGCGGAAGTCTTCGTCCGGGAGCTGACCGGTGATGGTGGCGACCCTGTCGAGTTGGAAGTCTGTGGCCAGCGCCATGAGGTTCCAGCCAGAGATGCCCACCAGGAGGATCGCGAAAACGATGCCGATCAGCCGGCTCCGTGTGCCTGAGACCAGAGCCGCTGCGGCTGTCCCGGCAAGGGCCGCAGCGGGCACCAGCGCCGGCAGCAGGAATCGGGCGTAATGGACGGTGGCCCCCCACGCAAGGGTTCCGCCCACCGCCGCAACCCACAAGGCGATGGCGTATCGGGTGCGGAGGCCGGGCATGATCAGGGCCACCGGGAGCAAGATCAGCCAGTGGGGACCGAGATGGCCACCGGATTTGAGCGGCTGGAAGGTCCGGATGATCGGGGCGGTCAGGGTTCGCGCGACAGGGTTCGAAGGGGTGGTGGCATCAAGCTCGGTGGCGTCGAGTTCACGGGCGAGATCGCGCTCGCAGCTCGGGCCGCCGAGAGTGGTTTGGAAGTAGGGATACACGGGATTGCCAGTCCACGCCGCGTTTCGCGCCATCCACGGAGCGATTGCCACAACGGCGGCGAGGGCACAGGCGATGGGTGTGCCGAGGCGGCGCGGCCGGACTGCGCTGGCCAGCACGATCGCCGCGAGACACACCGGGAGAACCACGGTGGCCAAAGCAAGATACTTGGCGGCCGCGGCCGAACCCACGAGCAGACCGGTGAGGGCTCCGCTGCGCCACGGTCGCTTGGCGGCGACGTTGGATACCAGCACTACCAGCGCCGCGCCGGACCAGGCCGCAACGGCAAGGTCGGAAATGGCGTAACCGGCCACCTCGAGCGTCACCGGCGCCAGCGCGAAACAGGCTGCCGACCAGGTGGCTGCGCGTGGGCCTCCCAGGCGTTCGCCCAGGGTCCCGGCCGCCAACACGGCCAAGGCGCCCATCCACCAGTGAATCGCCGCTGCTCCCCACGGGCCGATGGTAGCTACGGCCGCGGTGTAGAGCATGCCGTGGGCCGACGGGTAGTAGGAGAAGAAATGGCGAGGAAACTCGACGAACCCTCCGGCGGTCAGCCAGTGGCTGGGAAAGGCGAGGTGGTAGTTGAGCGCATCGAACATCGCCGGTGGGGTGGTGAGGACTGCGGCGGTGAGGACACCGGCGGTCGCCAGCAGGATGCCGGGGCCGGATGCAAGAACGATGGCGGGAAGCCGGGGGCGGACACGCGAAAAACCGAGCAGACGAATCCCCTCCATGGACGCGAGACCGAGCACCAGTCGCACGGCGACGGGGCCAAAAAGGCCCAGGGTCGCTGCCACGGCGCCGACAAAGGCAAAGGTGGCCGCACCCGTGGCGAGCACCAGCTCCAGTCGCTGACGTGGATCGTTGCCGAGGAAGGCGCGTACAACCCACACGCCGACACCGAGGCAGGCCAGCGACCACACCCCGAGCCACAGCACCGGCATGATGAGGCGAAGGAGGGTCTCGGGTCCTGGCGTGTCGCGGTAGAGCCAGAGTACGGCGGCCGCGAGCAGAGCGGCCACCAGGGCGATGGACTGTGGCACGGAGGGAGTTTGGTCAGGTTCTGGCACTCCGAAGAGTATAGCTGGAGTAGGAATTCGAGATTCGGGACTCGGGACTCGGGATTCGGGACTCGGGACTCGAATTTTGAATTTCGAATTCTGCGAACCCCACCGCCACACCCTCCACACGCGCCACACTTTCTACACCGGGCGGGTCGGAAAATTGCAGGAAGGGCTTGTGGTCGTCGAGTGAATGCGACACAATCGCAGTTAACAACAACGAATCGGGTTTCCGAAGATCCACCACGCGACGGAGGTTTTTGCAATGCGAGTGAGGCAATTGTCAGTCATTTTGATTCTCTTGTGTGCTCCTGTGATGGCTTATGCTCAGCAAGTTGGTGACACCCACCTGTTCCCCGGAGCGGCGCGACTCCCCGGTCAACCGCCGAGTCAATGGGTTTCCGATGTAACGGTCAACAACCTCCAAGACGCCGAGGTTGTCGTGGGCCTGCTCTTCTTCCCGGAACGAACCGCACACGGGATCGAGGACATCGTGATCCCTCCGGCACAACGATTCACCCTGGGTTCGCGTGAGACTCGTGTTTTCGGGGATGTGCTGGGGACAGTTATGGGACTTGAGAACGCCAAGGGACTCCTGCTCATAACATGCAATCCGGACATACTTCAGATCGATCCACCAGGCGACGACGATCCAGCCATCGTTGCGACTATGCGCACGTACGATGTCAGCAGTCCGGTAGGAACATACGGTCAGACGATCCCGGCGAACTTCATAGTCGTCAACTCTTCGGAACAGCCATCATTCATCACCGGAGCCGTCAACGATGGCGACTTTCGTTCCAACCTCGGCATTTTCAACCAATCCCTCGAAGAGGTGACGATCCACTTCCGAATCATGAGGACCGGCGGGGCCATTGTCGCCCAGGGCACAAAGACGCTTGGGTCACTGTGGACCCAGCAATGGTCCTTTAATAGCCTCGGGGTCGGTTCTGTCCAAGGACCCCTCACCGTTGACCTCTGGTTGGATCCGGACGACGTGGGTTCCCCTTGTATGGATCTGGATCAGGGCGGCGTCGCCTTCCTTGCCTACGTTTCCAAGGTGGATTCGAGGACTCAGGACGCCGAGTTCATCTACGCCGCACCAGCCTGGGTCGCCGAATTCGAGTGCGACAATTAGACCACCTATTTCACCGATTTGGCCGAACGGGGGTTGATTGTGGAGCAGCCGTCTCGGCTGCACTACAGATTGGAATTCTCAATTTTGAGTTTTGAATTTTGAGGTGCCTCCTGCTCACCCACGAGGCGGAAAGGTGAGACGGAGTGAAGGTGAGAAGGAGAGGTGGGCGCGTAAACGAGTTCTCTGCGTTTACGGCCTTCGGGGAACCGCGTCGTCAAGCAGCGCAATCCAGCCGCGGTTCTCTGGCGGTCCACTTCCCAAGATCCTCGGACCAGGCACCGGAAAGGGGGGGCGAGCGATTGTGGTGCGGCCGTCTCGGCTGCGGTACAAGTACTTCCGGTGATGCACGAATATCTCATTTCGGCGCGCCGATTCTCCGACCGCGCTCCCCGTGAGGATGCCAGGCACGCCGATTCGCCTGAACAGGACGAATCGGTTTGTCGACCTTTACGAATCGGGATGCCAGGCACCTCCGAGGGATGCACCTGTTTCGCCACGCCCTTCCCGCGGTTACTCGCGGCCTTGCGGCCGCGGGATTCGGGACTCGGGACTCGTGACTCGAATTTTGAATTTCGAATTCTGCGAACCCCACCTCTACCCTTCACACCTTCTGCACCCTTTACACCGGGTGGGTGGGGGCTAAACCGTTCGCGAGAAAATCGGTTTGTCGCCGGGTGTAGCCAGGTACGCATCAAAGGGCATGCACACGTTGCGCAGGAAGAATCGGCCGCGGGGGGTGACGCGCAGCGAGCGATCACTGACCTCCACCAGACCGTCCTCCACCATGGGTGCGAGCTCTGCCAGTGCGTCGACGAAATGAACCGCTGGATCGACACCGAACTGGCTCTGGATGCCGTCGAAATCCAGACTCAAGTTGCAGATGATGCCGCGGATCACCGTGCCTCGAAGCTCGTCCTCGGCGGTTCGTCTCACCCCGCGTTCCACCGGCAGACGGCCGTCCGCCACTGCGCGTTGGTAACGTGCGAGGTTCTTTTGGTTGGCCGCGTAGGCCCCTGCGATTTCGCCGATGGCGGTGACGCCGACTCCAATTTGATCCGAGGCGGGCATCACCGTGTAGCCCATGAAGCTGCGGTGGAGCCGGCCCTCGTCCAGGGCATGGGCGAGTTCGTCATCCGGTCGTGCAAAGTGGTCGAATCCCACGAAGCGGTAGCCGGCTGCGGCGAACTCCTCGGCGGCGCCGACAAAGATCTTGAACTTGTCCCAGCCCTTGGGCATGGCGTCCTCGTCGAGCTGCCGCTGGTGGGGTTTGATCCACGGTACGTGGGCGTAGGAAAAACATGCGACGCGGTCAGGTGCCAGCTCGTCGATCACGGTCCGCACCGAGGCGCGGAACCCGGCCTCGGTCTGTCGTGGCAGGCCGTAGATGAGATCCAGATTGATGGACGAAAAACCGAGACGGCGCGCCTGTTCAACCAGTTCCTGGGTGCGCTCGATGGGTTGTGGCCGGGCCACGGCCTCCTGCACCTCTGGGTTGACGTCTTGCACCCCCATGGACAGGCGATTGAACCCCAGCCGTCGAAGGGTCTCCAAGTGTTCGTCCGTCGTCACGCTGGGGTCCGCCTCCAGGGCCACCTCGGCGCCCTCGGTGAGGTCGAATCTGTCGCTGATGGCCGCAAAGAGCCGGTCGCACTGCTCCGGGGTGAGGTAGGTGGGCGTTCCCCCTCCCCAGTGGAGCTGGTTGAGTTGCCGGCGGTCGCCGAGGGCATCGCCGAGCAGATCGAGTTCGCGCTCCAGCGTCTCCAGGTACTCGATCTCGGGGCCGCGGTGGGGTGCGATCACCACGTTGCAGCCGCAATAGGTGCAGTGGGCCTCACAGAACGGGATGTGGACGTACATGGAAAGGGGTTCGTCAGCTCGTGACCTGGCATCGGCCAGTCGGTCGCCGAAGGCTGCTTCGTCGAAATCCTCACTGAAGTGGGGAGCGGTGGGGTAGGAGGTGTAGCGCGGACCGGGCCGGTCGTACCGTGCCAACAACTCCGGACTCACCCCGGTCACATCGAAGTCCCGGTATTGGGTCATGCCATGGCCGCCCCGGCCGAACGAAGAACGAAGAGCGAAGAACGAAGAATGAACGAACCAACTCCGCAGGCCCCAGCGGGGGGTCGGGTCGGGTTCTTTATTCTTCGTTCTTTGTTCTTCGATCTACTCATATCGGTATTCCTGAACCGTTCGGACAAAGGTCTCAACCGAGGACACCGGGATATCCGGTGTGATGCCGTGGCCGAGGTTGGCGATGTAGCCGGTGCGCGGCGCGCCGTCGAGCATGGCTCGTGTCCGGCGTTGGATCTCGTCCTTCGGACCCATGAGCACGCCCGGGTCCAGATTTCCCTGGACGGCGTGGTTTTCCAGCACTCGTCCGGCGCGAGCCAGATCCGCACGCCAGTCGAGTCCTATGACCTCGCACGGCATGTCGGGCAGATCGTGCAATAAATGGGAGCCGCCGTTGGCGAAGTAGATCCTCGGCACATCCAGGTCCGAGAGCTGTTCCATCAGCCGGCGGGCGGGCCTCAGCGCCCATCGCCGGGCGTCTTCGGCACCCAAGGCTCCGACCCAGGAGTCGAAGATCTGAACCGCCTGGGCGCCGTGGGCCACCTGGGTCCGCAGGTAGCTCGCCATGGCGTCGGCGAGTCGGTCCACCAGCGCGTCGAAGGCCTCGGGGTGGTTGAGCGCCATCGACTTGACGTGGGTGAAGGCCCTGGAAGTGGTGCCCTCCACCAGATAGGTGGCCAGAGTCCAGGGAGCTCCGCAGAATCCGATCAGCGCGGTGTCGTCGTCCAGGGCGTCGCGGACCCGCTCGAGGGCGGCGTCGAGAAACTCGGTGCCGCTCCATGGGTCGGGGACCCGGATGCGCCCGAGATCCTCGGGGGTGCGCACCGGGTTGCGGATGTGCGGGGCCGGGGAGAACGTCAGCTCGGCTCCCATGGGAACAAGTGGTGTCAGGATGTCCGAGAAGATGATGGCTGCGTCGAAACCGAAGCGCCGAATCGGCTGGAGGGTGACCTCGGCGGCGATCTCGGGAGTGCGGCACATGGTGAGGAAATCACCGGCTTCGTGGCGCACCTCGCGGTACTCCGGAAGATAGCGTCCGGCCTGGCGCATGACCCAGACGGGGGGGCGATCAACCACCTGTTTCCGACACGCTCTCAAGAACCGATTCATGCTGTGCCTCCCGTGGGGCAATGGGGCTCGGGAATCGGGAATCGGGACTCGGGACTCGGGACTCGGGACTCGGGACTCGCGATCACTGATTGAGGTCGACGAGGCCATCCGATTTCCGAGATCCGATTCCCGATCCCCGAAATCCGAGACCCGATTCCCGTCATGAGGTCTCCGCCAGTGCGTCCCGGAATGCAGCGATGGTCTGATCGATGTCGTCCTCGGTGTGCGCGAGCGAGACGAACATCACCTCGTAGGCGGAAGGAGCCACGTAAATCCCCCGCTGGAGCAGCGCACGGTGCAGGACGGCGTAGCGTTCGGCCGCCTCGGGTGCGATGTCCTCATAGCTCCGGGGCGGTTGACCGTCCTGGAGCGACAGCCACAGGATCGAACCCTGCCGCACCATGGACCAACCCAGGCCGGACCCCTCGAATGCCCCGAGAACGCCGGTCTGGAGGCGGTCGCCCAGCGCCTCCAGCGTGGCGTACGCGGCCCCGTCATCGGCCAGCAGGCGGCCCAGAGTCGCGGCCCCGGCCGCCATGGCCACCGGGTTGCCGGACAGCGTTCCGGCCTGGTAGACCGGGCCCAGCGGCGCGAGCTGTTCCATGACGACTCGGCGACCGCCGTAGGCACCCACCGGCATCCCGCCGCCGATGACCTTGCCGTAGGTGGTCAGGTCCGGTTCGATGCCATAATGACCGGCTGCACCCTGAGGGCCGAGCCGGAAGCCGGTGATGACCTCGTCCATGATGAGCATGGCGCCGTGGCGGCTGCACTCGTCGCGGAGCAGGTGCAGATACTCGGGGGGTTGGACGAGCAGCCCGGCGTTTGCCGGGACGCCCTCGATGATGACCGCAGCGATTTCGTGTCCGCGCTCGGCCATGACCAAACGAAAGGCCTCCTTATCGTCGAGCTGGAGCACTATGGTGTGGGCGGCGAAGCTCGATGGGACTCCGGCCGAGGACGGTGTGCCGAAGGTCGCCAGACCGGATCCCGCCGACACCAGCAGGTGGTCGGCGTGGCCGTGGTAACAACCGGAGAATTTGATCACCGCGTCGCGGCCGGTGACGCCGCGCGCCAGCCTCACCGCGGACATCACCGCTTCGGTGCCCGAGGACACGAAGCGGACCATCTCGAGATGGGGAACGGCACTGGTGACCATCTCGGCGAGCACCACCTCCTCGGCGCAGGGCGCGCCGTAGGTGAGACCCTTGGCCGCGGTGCGCGTAACGGCCTCCACGACATCCGGATGGGCGTGGCCGAGGATCAACGGACCCCACGAACCGACGTAGTCGATAAAGCTCCGCCCGTCGGCGTCTGAAAATCGAGAACCTGACGCCGAGGCGTAAAACAAGGGCTCGCCACCCACCGATCTGAAGGCGCGGACCGGCGAGTTCACACCGGCCGGCATCACCTTGCACGCCCGTTCGAAAAGCTCCGTGGACCGGGGTCCGGCGCTCACAGCCAGCCCTCGGTCAGCGCCTGACGGCCGTGATAGGTGATCAGGATATCGGCCCCGGCTCGCCGGAAGGCGTAGAGATTCTCCATCACCAGCGCCGCCTCGTCGATCCAACCGCGTTCGGCAGCGGCTTTGACCATGGAGTACTCGCCGCTCACGTTGTAGATCGCGAGGGGCTGGGTGAAGGCCAGACGCAGATCGCGCACCACATCCAGGTAGGCGAGGGCAGGCTTGACCATGAGGATGTCGGCGCCCTCCTCCACGTCCAGCTCGGCCTCCAGCATGGCTTCGCGCCGGTTGCGGACGTCCATCTGGTGGGAGCGGCGGTCACCGGACGAAGGTGCCGAGTGGGCGGCTTCGCGGAACGGGCCGTAATAGGCGGAGGCGTATTTGACCGAGTAGGACATGATGGCCACGTCCTCCAGCCGCTCGTCGTCGAGGGTCTGGCGGATCGAGGCGACGCGTCCGTCCATCATGTCCGACGGCGCCACCACATCGGCACCGGCCCGAGCGTGGGCCAGCGCCATCCTGGCGAGCAGGGGCAGGGTGGCGTCGTTGTCGATGCGCTCGTCGATGACCACACCGCAGTGGCCGTGATCGGTGTAGGCACAGAGGCAGACATCGGTCATCACCACGAGTTGGTTGCCAAACTCCCGCTTGAGGGCGCGCACGGCTTCAGCCACGAGTGCGTCCTCAGCCCACGCGGCGCGGCCGTCCGGAGCCTTTTCGGAGTCGGAGGGAACACCGAAGAGCAACACCGATCGGATCCCGAGCTCGAGGTCGGACTCCACCGTCGCCACCAGGCGATCCACCGATTGGTGTTCGATGCCGGGCATGGCTCCGATGGGTTCCGCCACGCCTTCGCCGGGTACGACAAAGTGCGGCTGCACCAGCATGTCGCTGTCGATTCTGGATTCGGCGACGAGGTTGCGCATCATCGGGTGGTGCCGCAGTCGTCGGGGTCTGATGGTCAGCTCTGACATAGTTCCTCCGCCAGTGACGTCATGGTCGGTTTGGATGGGATGGCGCACTCGATGCCCAGACCCGCGGCAGCGTCCCGGGTCGTGGGTCCGAGGGCCCAGTGTTTGAGTGGCAAGGGTTTGCCGCCCACCGCTTCGAGATACAGTCGGGCGGCGCGCGGCGAGGTCAGCACCACGGCCTCCAGATTTGGTCCCAGCGGGGGGAGTTCCCGCGGTGGAGTGGCCCGCATGGAGTAGACCACCACGGGATGGACCGGGTGCCCGGCAGTTTCGAGCACCTCCGGCATTTCGTGCCGCCGGTGTTTGCCGCAGGCGAGGACAACGGGGCATGCGGGTTCGAGCCGCTCGATGAGCTGTTCGGCCAGACCGATACCGCTTCCGGGGCCCACGTGATCCACCCCCAGTCCGGATTCAGCGGCGGCCTCGGCCGTGGCATCACCCACCACCGCGATTGGGCAGGTGAGGAGGTGCTTGGCGCCGTGATGGCGCGCCATTCGGACCAACCCCTGCGGTGCGCGGGGGGAGGACATGATGAGCCACGGCTTGACGCCGGGTTGCGACAGGAGCGACAGCACCGTCCGCCAACCGTCGTTGTCGTCCACTTCCTCGATGCGAAGAACCGGAAAAGGTCTGACCGTGATTCCGGCCGGAGTGAGGAGCTGCTGGAGTTCTCTGCAATCGGCCGGATGCCGTGTCACCAGGACCGCACGGCTCATGGACCGGACTCCTCGGGCATGGCCAACCGGAGCGCCGCGTGGCATGCCGCAGCGACTTTGTCCGGATCGTCCGCGGTGGCGGCGACGCGCGCCACCTCAGCCTCGGTGATTTCGTCGTCCACGCGGCCCAGCGCGGCCTGGAGCCGGATGGCGCCGGCCTCTTCGGTGGCCAGACAACCGAGTGGCAGGTGGCATCCGCCCCCCAGCAACTGGAGGAGTTTGCGTTCCGCGGCGACCGCTCGGGCCGCGACGGGGTCGTGCAACGCCAACACCCCCTCCACCGTGGGATCGCCGTCGCGTGTCTCGATGGCCAGTGCACCTTGACCGGGGGCCGGGAGCATGGCTTCCGGGGGCAACTCGATGTGATCCAGGCCGGTCAGATCCAGAGCGAGCCTTTGAACCCCGGCAGATGCCAGCAGAATGGCGTCGTACTGCCCCTCCCGCAGCTTTCGGACTCTGGTGGGCACGTTGCCGCGGAGGGCTTCGAGCCGGAGATCCGGGCGCAGCACGAGGGTCTGGGATGCCCGACGAAGGGATGAGGTTCCCAGGGTGGCGCTGGGCGGCAGACCCATCGGGTCGTCAGGTCGGGTTTTGATGGTGTTGGCCGGGGCCAGCAGCAGATCGGCGGTGGGGCCCCGCTCGGGGACTGCGGCCAACCGAAGCCCCTCGGGTTCGTCGGTGGGCAGATCCTTGAGCGAGTGGACGACCAAATCGATCCGCCCATCGAGCAAGGCGTCCTGAAGCTCTTTGGTGAAGAAACCCTTGCCCTCCATCTTGTGAAAGGCCACGTCCTGGATCTGGTCTCCGCTGGTCTTGATGATCTCGATGCGACACTCCAGGCCGAGCTCTGACCGGATTCGATCCGCAATACGGTGGGCTTGCCACAAGGCGAGGTCAGAACCACGGGTGCCGAGGCGCAGCGGTGAGGAGGTGGTCATAGGTTCTGGTCTCTCTCGTCGGGTTCCTCGGCGGTGGGGTCCATCCCGCGAATGAAATTGCCGATGACGGCGCTCGAGTGGTTCCACGCGGCGCGTTTGAGACCTCGCAGCGGCACCGTGACCATCCGTCGCGCCATGTCTCTGGCCATTCGTTTGACCGCCCGGCGGTCGTCTTCACCGAGGTGGGAGAGATTTCTCGTGAGGGCGTGGTCAACCGCCCGGTCGGCCACTTCTCGGAACGAGGTTTGCAGCTCTCGGGCCACCGGCGACAGCTCGCGGTCGAAGAGGTGTCGCCGCAGGGTCTCGAGTTGATGTTCCACAAGCCCCTCGCAGCGGGTCATCTCGGCAAGCCGGAGCTCGCGGTTGGCCTCCGCCTCACTCCGCATTTGCTCGATACCGTGCAGGTGGACGCCGTCCATGGCGCGGACTTCGGGATGGATATTGGGCGGCATGGCCAGGTCAACCAACAGCAGTGGTGCATCGTCCGCGATGGCCGAACGGATGGCCTCCACCTGGGGGCGGCCGAAGATCGGTTCCTCCGATGAGGTCACCGCCGCCACCAATCCCACCGCGGGCGGATCATCTTGGACGCGAGTCAGCGAGGTGTTTTCGGCCGCCGGGTCGTCGGCCACCAGAGCCGCGGCCCGTTCGGGATTCCGATTGGCGACGATGACCCGTCGCTCCGGGTCGCCGGTTCGGACCAACCGGAGGGTCTGGCCCGCCATTTCGCCGGCGCCGAGGATCAGCACCGGGTCGGCGGATTGCTCGAGGTGTTCGTGGATCGTACGTTCCACGAGGGTCACCAACGACACCGGCCGGCGGGTGAGTTCGGTTTCGGTGCGGATGCGTTTTGCAAGATGGAATGATTCGTGGAAGGTCTGGTCGAGGATTCCGCCGAGGAGACCGAGGTTGTGGGCGGTTTCGTGGGCCTCCTTGGCCTGCCCCGTGATCTGCGCCTCGCCCACCATCATGGAGTCCAACGCCGAGGTCACCCGGAACAGATGGCGGACCGCCGCGCGCCCGAAGTGAACGTAGAGCTGATCCTCATCAGGGAGTTGGCAGGCTCCGTCGGTGAGATCGGCCAGGCTGCGGCGGAGGTGAAAGAGGAGCGGGTTGGAGTGGATCCTGGTCTCGGCGCGAAAGTAGAACTCGACCCGATTGCAGGTCCCGAGGTAGACCAGTTCGGAGAAGCCGGCGAGCTGGGCCAACTCGACGAGGTTCTCGCCGCGGAAGTCAGCCGGGAGGGCCGCACGCGCGAGTTCGTTCACCTCCGTGGTGTGGTAGCTGGTTCCGACGATCCCGATGTTGTCCAATGCCCCCGGCCTCCAGCCTGGAATAATACGCCAGAGTTGGGCGAGATTCAGCCGCAAACGGTCATGATTGAGTCATTTGTCGGCGAAGTTTGTGGAAGATCTGTCATCAAAGAGGTGCCGGTCTCAGCATCGCGTCGGGTTCGGTCACAAGTGTTGCTACAATCGCCGCTGCTCGTCGCCCGCAGGTGGACTCGAATCGACTCGACCACGACAGGAGCGGTGGGTCGGCATATTTCGAGACGATTGTCTGTACTCGCCAAGTGAAAGGGGCAGGGGTTCGCCATGAATCGAATCGCTGGATTCTACGCAACCACCGTGGGCAAAAAGGTCCTGATGGCCCTGACCGGGATCATCCTGGTGCTGTATGTCATCGGCCATATGTTGGGCAATATG
The DNA here is from genome assembly GCA_963710645.1 of uncultured Holophagae bacterium. Lineage (GTDB taxonomy): Bacteria > Acidobacteriota > Thermoanaerobaculia > Thermoanaerobaculales > Sulfomarinibacteraceae > FEB-10. Next base: position 484,397 of record CAVQBD010000001.1, read on the forward strand.
CAGATCTATATGGGCGCGGACCGTATCAACGCCTATGCGGAACTCCTGCACTCTCAGCCCGCGTTCCTATGGACCGCGCGATTGGTGCTCGTTTTCTGCCTGTTGGTGCACATCGTCGCGGCGGTCCAGCTTTGGGTACGCAACCGTGCGAGTCGTCCGGTGGGGTACCACAAGTTCCGGCCGCCCGAGGTGGACTACGCTGCGCGGACCATGGTGTGGAGCGGGCCGATTCTCGCCTTCTTCATTTTCTACCACATCCTGCATTTCACCACCGGCCAGGCGCACAGCGAATACGTCCATCTGGATCCGTTCCACAATGTCACGTCTGCGTTTTCGGTGTGGTGGGTTGCGGCGATCTACATCTTCGCCAACCTGCTGCTTGCCTTCCACCTCTACCACGGAGTGTGGAGCCTGTTTCAAAGCATGGGATGGGACCACCCCAAGTGGGGTCCATGGCGGCGCACGCTCGCCCTCCTGATCGCTGTGGTGGTCGGGGCGGGGAACATTTCCATACCGCTGGCGGTGCTCGCCGGCGTGGTGCATCCGTAGGGGAGGTGGGGTGATGAAACTCGACGCACGCATCCCGTCAGGACCGCTCGCCGACAAGTGGACCGACCTCTCGAACCACATCAAGCTGGTCAGCCCGGCCAACAAACGGAAACACACGATCATCGTGGTGGGGACCGGTCTGGCCGGTGGCGCGGCGGCCGCCAGCCTTGGCGAGTTGGGATACAACGTCAAGGCGTTCTGTTACCAGGACAGCTCTCGCCGTGCCCACTCCATCGCTGCCCAAGGCGGCATCAACGCCGCGAAGAACTACCAGAACGACGGCGATACCACCTACCGATTGTTCTACGACACGATCAAGGGTGGCGACTTCCGGGGCCGTGAGGCGAACACCTACCGGCTGGCCGAGCTGTCCATGGCGATCATCGACCAGGCGGTTGCCCAGGGCGTGCCCTTCGCCCGTGAGTACAGCGGCTATCTCGCGAATCGGTCCTTCGGCGGCGCCCAGGTCTCCCGCACGTTCTACGCCCGGGGACAGACGGGTCAGCAGCTTCTGCTCGGCGCCTACTCGTCGCTCATGGCCCAGGTCGCTGCCGGCACGGTGGATCTGCATCCGCGGGCGGAGATGTTAGACCTCGTGATCGCCGACGGGCATGCGCGGGGCATCGTGGTGCGGGACATGGTGACGGGTGAAATCCGGAGCCACCTCGGTGACGCGGTCCTGCTGTGCACCGGCGGCTACTCCAACGTGTTCTTCCTGTCGACCAACGCCAAGGGGTGCAACGCCACGGCCGCGTGGCGCGCCCATCGGCGGGGGGCAGGTTTCGCCAACCCGTGCTACACCCAGATCCATCCCACGTGCATTCCCCAGTCGGGGGACTACCAGTCCAAGTTGACCTTGATGAGTGAATCGTTGCGAAACGACGGCCGCGTCTGGGTTCCGGTGAAGGTGGGAGACGACCGGGCCGCCTCGGAGATCCCGGAGTCGGAGCGCGACTACTATTTGGAGCGCCTGTATCCGGCCTACGGCAATCTGGCGCCGCGTGACATCTCGTCGCGGGCGGCCAAACGGGTCTGCGACGAGGGCCGCGGAGTCGGCTCCACCAAACGGGGCGTCTACCTGGATTTTGCCGACGCCATCAAGCGGCTAGGCGTGGACGTCATCCGCGATCGCTACGGCAATCTCTTCGAGATGTACGAGAAGATCACCGGCGAGAACCCGTACCAGGTTCCCATGCGGATCTACCCCGCACCGCACTACACCATGGGCGGACTGTGGGTGGACTACTACCTCATGAGCAACATTCCGGGTCTGTTCGTTCTCGGCGAGGCGAACTTCTCGGACCATGGCGCGAATCGGTTGGGTGCTTCAGCCCTTATGCAGGGCCTGGCGGACGGTTATTTTGTAGCGCCGTACACCGTCGGCGAGTACCTTGCCGGTCGTCGACTGAAGGCGGTGAATGAGCAGGATCACGCAGTGGTCGACGCCGTTGACACTGCCCAGCGGATCGAGGAGCGGCTTCTCACCATCAACGGGTCCCGCACCGTGGACTCAATGCACCGTGAGCTCGGCATGATCATGCTCGACAAATGCGGGATGTCGCGGACACGGGAGGGCCTCGACGAGGCCATTGGCCGGATTCGCGTTCTGCGCGACGAATTCTGGACCAATATCCGGGTGCCGGGTGAGGGCGACCAGGTCAACCAGGAGCTGGAAAAGGCCGGCCGGGTGGCCGACTACTTCGAGTTGGCCGAGTTGATGTGCATTGACGCCCGCGAACGTGAAGAGAGCTGCGGCGGTCACTTCCGTGAGGAGTATCAGACCGAGGAGGGTGAGGCCCTCCGCAACGACGAGGAATTCTGCGATGTGGCGGTCTGGGAGCACACCGGTAATCCGAGCCAGCCGCGAAAGCACACCGAACCGCTCGAATTCGAAACCGTCGAGCTGGCGACGAGGAGCTACAAATGAAGCTGACGCTCCATATCTGGCGACAAAACAGTCCGGATGCCGAGGGCCGGTTTGCAACCTACGAGCTCGAGGACGTGGACAGCCACATGTCGTTCCTCGAGATGCTGGATGTGCTCAACCAGGAGCTGATTGAAAGCGGAGAGGACCCCGTGACCTTCGAGCACGATTGCCGCGAGGGTATCTGCGGCGCCTGCGGATTCGTCATCAACGGCGTGCCGCACGGTGGCCAGAAGGGCAGCACGGTCTGTCAGCTCCACATGCGCCATTTCTCGGACGGCGACGAGCTCTTTCTCGAGCCATGGCGGGCCAAGGCGTTCCCGGTGCTTCGGGATCTCATGGTGGATCGCAGCGCCTTCGACCGCATCATGCAGGCCGGTGGCTTCATCTCGGCTCGGGTGGGGTCGGCGCAGGACGCGAATACCACGCCCATCGCAAAGGACCACGCAGAGCTCGCCATGGACTTTGCGGAGTGCATCGGCTGCGGAGCCTGCGTGGCCACCTGTCCCAACAGCGCGGCCATGCTCTTCGTCAGCGCCAAGATCGCTCACCTGGGACTGCTGCCCCAGGGACAACCCGAGAGGGAACGCAGGGCCCTAGGGATGGTGGAAGCCATGGAGAAGGAAGCCTTTGGCGCCTGCACCAACTTCCGGTCCTGTGAGGCGGTGTGCCCCAAGGAAATCTCGGTGGCGGGCATCGCGCGCATGAACAAGGACTGGCGGCGGGCCATGCTGTGGGGCAGCGGTGGCCAAAGCGGCAAGAAGAAGTAACCGCGGCGGATTGTACAATCGGAGCATGGCCAAGAAACGACCCAAGCGTTCGCCAGCCAAGACGCGCCCCAAGAAAAAGCAGGGTTACACCCTCGGTGAGTGGTTCATGGTCGCCCTGGGGCTGGCGTTGTTGGTGATGTTCATCGGGATTGTCGTCACTTCTGTCCTCGGGGGATGACAGTCGCATCGAAATTCGAAATTCGAAATTCGAAATGAGAAATTGGGGAGTGCGGGAGCCCTGGATTGCTCATCCACTGCTCCCTCTCTCATTCCTCATTCCTCATTCCTCATTCCTCATTCCTCATTCCTCATTCCTCATTCCTCATTTCACATCCCTCAATGCTCTATCGCAACCCGGGCTCATCTGGCGCCCTGAACTCCGGACAGATGCCGGAGAATCCGAATTTCGGTTGTTATGCCGCAGTGTGTCAAAAGGGCACCGGCTGCCGCCTTGGTGGCATAGATATCGCTTAAATGGTTATTTGCCTGAATTGTGATTGACCAACGGCGAGCCCGCCCGGGAGCCCTGTCTCCCGGGTCGGTCGCTAAGGTGGGCTGAATGGTGGGTTATTGGTAGGACGTTGTGATGGGAGGGCAAACCGAGGTTTGCCCGTGCAAGGTGGGGCCGCTTCCGGTCCTTGAAGTCCGGTGGACATCCTCGTACACTGACGAGCAGGGAACATAGGACATTAGAAGCATGGCACTCGATCTTAAAGCAATTCCCATGCCAGTATTCAAATTGGAATCGAATCCGAGATGTTTCGTAATAGTGATCATGACGGCACGTCACGACCCTTGATGTTACCTGAAGACCACGGAGGCTGATGATGAACGATGGATTGGAACGGGCCGAGGAGCGCCGCAACTTCCTGGAGGCGATCGCGGCGAAAATTCCGGGTTTCAAAAGTTATGTGGATCGCGAACTCCGCCGCGAGGTGGACAAGATGCAGCGCGATTGGCTGGCGGATCAACTGGACCGGAGCCGCGAGGCCCTCAACTCGAAGGTGCGCGAGTGGAGCCGGAGCGGGAACCTGGCGAATCTGGACCTGGCGTCGAGCATCGACAAGAACCTGGACAAGGTGGCGAACCGCATCCGCCACGCGGATTACGGCTACACCGGGTTCTTCGACGCGGTGAAGATCCGGGAAGCGGAGCTTGATCGAATCTACGCGTTCGATCTGGCACTGATCGAGAACGTGGACAACCTGCGGGCGCGCATTGAGGACCTCCCAGGCACCGCGGCCGAGCCGGACTTGCGCAGTCTGTTGGAGGCGGTTGGGGCTACCGACCGCGGTTTTGACGACCGAGCCACGATCTACGAAGACGTGACCCAGAAGGGAGGCCAGTGATGGCCCAGACGTTGGAAGTGATTGAACACCACGATCCCACCGGACAGGAAATCGTCTATCGGTTCCCGCCCGAGGGCAGCGCCGAGATCAAGATGGGCGCCCAACTGGTCGTCCACGAATCGCAGGAAGCGGTGCTCTACAGGGACGGAAAGGCGCTCGATGTCTTTGGCCCCGGTCGCCACACCCTCTCGACCCAGAATATCCCCCTGCTGACCAAGATGCTGGCGATCCCATTCGGCGGTACGTCGCCGTTTCGGGTGGCAGTGGTCTTCGTCAACAAACGCACCTTCATCGATCAGAAGTGGGGCACCAGGGAGCCGGTGGTCTTCCGCGACGCCGAGCTTGGGATGATCCGGCTACGGGCGTTTGGAACCTACGCCTACCGGATCGCCGACAGCCAGCTTTTCGTCAACACGGTGGTGGGCTCGCAGGGGCTGTTTTCCACCGACCAGCTGCAGGACTTCTACCGCGACATCATCGTGTCTCGGCTCAACGATCTTCTCGGCGAAACCCTGGATACAATCTTCGATCTGCCCAAGTACTACGACGAGCTCGGCACCGCCGCCAAGGCGCGGCTGTCCGAAGATTTCTCCAAATATGGTGTGGACCTCACCGACTTCTATGTCAACTCCATCACCCCGCCCGAAGAGGTGCAGGAGAAGTTCGACGAGCGCGCCGCCATGGGTGCGGTGGGCGACATGAACACCTACATGCAGTTCAAAGCCGCCCAAGCCATCCAGGACGCCGCGCAGGGTGGCGGCGGTGAAGGCGGAGGCGGTCAGGCCGGCGCTGGGATGGGCCTCGGTCTCGGGGCCGGTTTCGGAGCCATGATGCCCGGCATGATCGCGGGCGCCATGCAGCAGGCCCAGCAGGGAGGTGGTGCGCCCGCCGCGGGTGCCGGAGGCGCCGCCGCTGCCCCAGCGGCCACCGGCGGTTTCTGTACCGACTGCGGGACGGCGGTGCCCCGGGGCGCCAAGTTCTGTCCCAATTGCGGGACCCAGCAGGCGGCCAGCGGATGCTCCGGGTGCGGCCAGCCGGTGCCTGAAGGCGCCAAGTTCTGCCCCAACTGCGGGACCGAACAGGGAGCGTAACCCGTGGATGTGGGCTGCACCCAGTGTGGGGCCAGTCTGACCGTCGGACCGACCCAGCGGCTGCTGCAGTGTCCTTATTGCCATACGGCGCTCGTGGTCGACGGATCGGGAACGTTGTTCCATGAGGTCATGCTGCCCACCATCAAAGCGGAGGACACCGCGGCCCATTTGCGTCGGTTTCTCGGGGGCCGGGACACCGTGGCCAACCTGGACCGAGAGGCTCGACTCGACGATCCTGTCCTGGAGTACTTCCCATTCTGGGCGTTCACCGTGGCCGATTCCGAGGGCGAGAAGGTCTTTTTGGAGCCGGCTGCGCCGTCCAGTTTGCAGGGGCTCCAAGGTCTGAGTCTTCCGCCCGGCAACTCAAAACCCATGACGCCGGAATCCACCGGTGAAGCCGCGGTCATCGAGCCCGAGGTGCCCGTGGAAACCGCCCTCGGCTGGCTCGAGACGAAGGCCGGGGCCGAGGTTGGGGTGCGGCGAAAGGTGCTCTACCACCTTCCCCTGTACCGCACGCCATACTCCTACAAGGGGACCAGCTATCGGGCGGCTGTGGACGGTGTCACAGGAAAGGTCTTTCCCGCCGACTTTCCGGCCAAAGCCGAGGCGCCGTACATGATGGTCGCGGCCCTGGCCCTGGTGGTGTTCGGCATCGAGGGGTTATTGATTTCCAATGTGGCCGTCAAACTCCTGGCCTACGCGGTCTCCGCGGTGCCGATTTTCGGGATCGCGTGGCTGACAAGCAGGAAGGTCTGACCGTGCAATTCGAAATTCGAAATTCGAAATTCGAACAGTCCTCGGCATTCCTGCGGGAATTTCAGGCGTGAGCGCGTTGGGCGATCCTGCGGGCAAATCCAAGGTCCTGGCGGGGCTGACGTGTGCCTCGTGCGGCGGTACGGTGGATGTCCAGGAGGGCTTCACAAACGTCGCGTGCCGATTCTGCTCAACGCCGCTGGCCCTGGTGGGCGAGCGTGGGGTGGTCCAGCTCATGGTCCTCAACAAGCTCGACCAGGCCGAGGCGAGCCGGGTTCTCCGCCAGTGGTTCAAACGCGGCATCCGGAAGGCCCCTTCACTGAAGAGGGAGGCCCGGTTCGAGGAGGCGTTTCTAGCCTTTTTCCCCTTTGTCAGGATGCGTTTCGACGTGGTCGGCTGGGTTTTGGGCTTCCGCGAGAAGCGCCGCAAACGGGGCAACAGGTGGGTGACCACCCGGGAGCCCGTGGAGCACCAGATCGAGCGCCCCGTCGACCACACCATGGCGTCGGCCGACATGGCCGAATTTGGCGTTCACCGAGTCAACCTTGCCGGTGACCAGCTCGTGCCGCTGGATGACGAGGTGCTGCGGCGGCGAGGGATGGTCTTCCGACCGCAAAAGGCCGCCGACGACGTGGGACAACGGTTGACCAAAGCCGCCCTTCAGAGATTTTCGCACGAAGGCGGCGTCGACCACGTCACCTTCTCGTGGTTCGAGGCCATCAGGCGCCGCATGGCGGTGGTCTACTACCCGCTCTGGGTGATCCGCTACAGCTTCCGCGGCCAGACCTACCAGGCCCTGATCGATGCCGAGGACGGCAGCCTGGCCTACGGCAAAGCACCGGGTAACCACCTCTTCCGCGCCCTCTCCCTGGTGGGTGCCTGCGCCGGGGCATCGTTCGTGGCCACAACCGTGCTCCAGAACGCGGGGTGGGTGCTCCGTTCCGATGACGGTCTCATGGGCCTCGGGATGATGGCGCTTGTGTTGGCCGGATTTGTGGCCTGGGGCTACCGCCAGTTCCGCCGCGGCGGCGTGGTCGAAGAAGGAACCGGCCTCGTCAAAGACGCAGAGGAACCCGGGCTGGTCGCCACCATCCAGGACTATCTGGAGGATCTCACATGAACCTCCACTTGATTGCTTTGGACTGTCCGGCGTGCGGGTCCGCCATGGGTGGCGGGGCCAACGACGTGATCTTTTTCTGTCAGCACTGCGGGTCGGCGGCGTTGTTGGAGGCGGACGGGCTCGAGGTGATGGAGTCCACCGCGTTGTTGCCGGCTCCGGGTCATCACGCCCGGTTCTGGAAACCGGCGTGGTACGTGGAGGCCGAGGTTACGGTGGGCGAGAGGATAAAGCACGGTGGCCGTCGTTCCGGTGGGTGGAGCAGCGAAAAGGCGTTCCTGGTCCCGGCCTTCAGGATGTCGCTGGTGGACCTGGTCACGCTGGCGCGGGCGCTCTCCAACACGGTGGGAGCAGTGGGGGAGGTTCCTCGCGAACCCATCCGTGGAGGGACATTGGCCTTTGAGGACGCGCTGGTGCTCGCCCGCCACATCGTGGTGGGAGACGAAGTACGCAAGCCCGACAATCTGGCCTCGATCGAGGTGGAGATCACCGAGTCGACCCACCGTCTGGCGGCCATCCCCTTCGAGGACGCCGGCGACGGTCGGCTCAGGTGCGCCATCACCGGGGTCACGGTCTCACTGGCAGCGGATTGAAGATTATGTCGCGGGTCGTCAGAGACCTCATGCAGAAGTGAACGGCGCACCCGCGTGGGAGTGATGGTTTCACCCGCCTGATTACGGCACGTTCGTACTCCATGCGGAGAGGTCACCGGCCTCGAAGCCGTCCGCAAAGATCCCGTCAGGCAACCTCTACCAGAATGTCGTCATAGGCGATGGCCGCCAGCGCCACAGGATTGAGGGAGCCGTAAAACGCGGCGATCGGGAAGAAGTTGCCGGAATTCAATACCGGGAGACCGCAGTACCGGGGGTCGTCGTCGAATCCATTCATCTCGTCGTCGATCGTGGCGCAGTACTCCTCGGCCGCAGGCTGGATATCCAAACGTACCCGAAACGGCGAAAGCGCAGAATAGAGTCCAACCACGGTGTCGGACTGTTGGTCACGGATTTCTCCGGAACCGAGGAACACGAGGCGGGCGCCAACGGCATCATCGGCCGAGGCCGTCTGCACGAAATATCCGTCGAGCAGGCGATCCGCCGCAACAGTGGCTTCGCACCGTACCGTGCCTGTGCTGACTTCAGGGAAGATCCAGTTGATCGACACGTATGCACCGTTCGGAGAATCGAGAACCACCGGCTGGTCAAGCAGTCCGAACGCCGATGCCTGCACCGTGATGGAAGTGCCGGGGGATTCGAAGAGAGCGGTGGGCTGGTTCGGACCTCCGACGGCCGGTGGCTGGCCGATCACGTCGGAGTTGAAGTCGGTGGTTATCGGCAGTTCGACTGCGCCGGCGACCGTGGAACTCAATATAAAAAGGAGCGACCTTAGATATAGGTTCGTCTTCATGGGCGGAAATTCTCCTTTCGCACTTCGCGAGTTTCACCAATGAGCACTCCATCTAATGATAGATCCATCTTCATTTCCATTCCGAACAAATGTGAAGGTGGCGCCCGGAACATCCTCGTCGAGCGGTTGACGGTCCGTCAGGCGCAGTTTGCGATCTTCATACGAGGACTCGAAGGAGCGCCGGTGCAAGGGCTCGTGGTCAGGGACAGCTCATTTCTCGCCGTGAGCAGGCGCAGCGTGCTCGAGCACGTGGAGGATCTCCTGCTGCAGAACGTGGTGATCCATCCTTCCGCCGAGAAGTGAACCACGAAGTACGGCTGTGAGCGTGGCGTCCCGTGTCGGACCGCCCCGCCGTTCGTCGACGCGTTATTCGTACTCCAAAACAGGACGCGGAAGGTAGAGTTCCTCCACGTAGGCGCACTCTTCTGGCGAGAGGCTGACGCCCGACGCCTCGACCGCCTCCTCCAACTGGCGCAGATTGCTGGCCCCGATCACCGGCGCGGTGACAACGGGCTGCTGGAGCAGCCAGGCCAGGGCGATCTGAGCTGGTTTGACCCCTTTCTCTCCGGCCAATTCCACCACCCGCTCCAGGATTTTAAAATCAGTGTCCTGAAAATAGTAGTCGTGTGCCATCTGATCGCTCGCGTCGCGGGTGGTCGCGCCGCGCTCACCCCGTTTGCGGTTTCCGGCCAGAAAACCCCGGGCCAAAGGGCTCCACGGCACCACGCCAATGCCTTCTTCGCGACACAGCGGCACCATTTCCCGCTCTTCCTCTCGGTGAATGAGATTGTAGTGATTCTGCATCGCCACAAAGCGACTCCACCCATGCCGATCGGCCAGGCCCAGTGCCTTCATGAACTGCCAGGCGTGCATGCTGGATGCGCCCAGGTACCGCACCTTGCCCATCCGCACGAGATCATCAAGCGTCTTGAGGGTTTCTTCAACGGGGGTTTCGTAATCCCAACGGTGGACGTAATACAGATCCACGTAGTCGGTGTCCAACCGTCGCAGCGAAGCGTCGATGGAGTCCATAATATGTTTGCGGGACAGACCACGATCGTTTGGACCATCGCCGGTGGGCCAATACACCTTTGTCGCTATGATCACGTCTTTGCGCTGGGCGTAGTCCTTGAGTGCCCGACCAAGCACCTCCTCACTGACTCCCAGCGAGTACATATCGGCTGTATCAAAGAAGTTGATGCCTAACTCCAGTGCCCGTTTGATGATGGGCCGGCTCTCGTCTTCCGGCAGCACCCAGTCACGCCATTGGGGGGAGCCGTAGGTCATCGTGCCCAAACAGATTCTGGAGACTCTCAATCCGGTTGTGCCAAAACGAACGTAGTCCATTGACTGCCTCCCCAACCTATCGATCTTACGGCGGGTTCAGACCCCAAACGGACTGCGTAGCCGATGAAATCGGCTGAGCGGTCAACGTTGGACCCGGGCTGAGCCGCCTTTCGCGAAGGTCTCGACCTCTGCCAGCTTCGCCATGGTCACATCTCCCGGGAATGTGGTGGACAGGGCCCCATGGGCCCATCCCAGACGGATAACTTCGTCGAGCTCCCGTCCGTCCAGCATTCCGTAGATCAGCCCGGAGGCAAATCCGTCGCCGCCGCCGATGCGGTCGATGACCCCAAGCTCACACGTCGGACTGATGGCCCGCTGCCCGTCGTACCAGCTCACGGCTCCCCACTGGTGGCGGTTGGCGGTTTCAACCTCCCTGAGAGTGGTGGCCACCATCTTCACGTTGGGAAAGTCACGATTGACCTCGGAAATCATCTCGAAGAAGACCGCGCTGTCCAGCTTGGACTTCTTCTCGACATCGGGACCCTTCACGCCCAACCCCATCTGCAGGTCCTCTTCATTACCGATGAGGACATCCACATTCTCGACGATCCGTTTGAATGTACTCCGGGCGGCGTCGAGTCCTCCGATGGACTCCCACAGTTTTCCACGGTAATTCAGATCAAAGGACGTAACGGCGCCATGTTTCTTCGCGGCCGTCATCGCCTCGATAATGAGTTCGGATGTCGTTTTCGACAGTGCCGCGTAGATGCCCCCGGAGTGGAACCAGCGCACCCCTTCGCCGAAGATGGCATCCCAGTCGAAGTCGCCCGGTTTCAACATGGCACCGGCTTCATTCGCTCGGTTGTAGAAGACCACCGGCGGGCGTACGCCGTAGCCGACATCGCTGTAGACGGTGGCAATATTCGGTCCACGGGCGCCGTCATGTTCGAACCACTTGTAGAAGGGTCTGACGCCCATCTCCCGCACACGGGTCTGCACCAGTTCGCCAATGCCATAGTTCACCATGGCAGTGGCGATCCCGGTCTTCAGGCCGAAGCAGTCCGCCAGGTTGGCGGCGACGTTGTACTCACCACCCGAGACGTGGATCGTCACCGAACGTGCCTTCCGAAATGGTATCCGGCCCGGATCCAAGCGATGGACCAGAGCGCCCAGGGACAGGAAGTCCAGAGCGCAGTCGTCTTTTCTGATATTCAGTTCAGCCATGAATACTCCTCTTTCAGCTCGACGAGTATTCTCGTCGAGTTCATCAAATTCCTCAAAAAATCACTGACAAACTCATGTCTTGTCAGACATCCTATCGGTATTGCAATTTCCGATGACCGGAGACATTGCCGGAACCCTAGACCACGTAGGTGGAGGCTGAGGTGGTGCCGCCCCGGCCCGTCCAGTTCGTATGGAACACCTCACCCCGTTCCTTGTCGACACGCTCGTAGGTATGAGCACCAAAGTAATCCCGCTGTGCCTGGAGCAGATTGGCGGGCAGGCGTTCTGAGCGGTAGCCGTCATAGTAGGCCAGAGCCGAACTGATGGCCGGCATGGGAATTCCCAGTTCCACCGCCTTGATGACGACCCGGCGCCAGGCGTCCTGAGCGTTGACAACGGCATCCCTGAAGAAGGGATCCAGCAGCAGGTTGTCGAGGTCGGGATCCTTGTCGAAGGCTTCCTTGATCTTGCCCAGAAACGCAGAGCGGATGATGCAGCCGCCGCGCCACATGAGGGCGATCCCGCCGTAGTTCAGGTTCCAATCGTAGCTCTTTGCCGCAGCTCGCATGAGTTGATAGCCCTGGGCATACGAGACGATTTTTGACGCATAGAGGGCTTCTTCGAGATCAGCGATGAACTGGGCCTTGTCACCGTTGAATTGCACATCAGGACCGGTGAGGACCTTCGATGCCTTGACGCGTTCTTCCTTCATGGCAGACAGGCAGCGGGCAAAGACCGCCTCGCCTATGAGGGTGAGCGGCATGCCTTCATCAAGGGCGGCGATGGCTGTCCACTTCCCCGTTCCTTTCTGACCCGCCGTATCCAGGATGAGATCCAGAGTGGCGTCACCGTTCTCATCCCGATATCCAAGGATGTCTCGGGTGATCTCGATGAGGTAGGAGTCCAGTTTGCCCTCGTTCCAGCGGCTGAACACGGCCTCCATCTCCTGATTGCTCATGTCCAGACCGTATTTCATCATCTGATAGGTCTCACAGATCATCTGCATGTCGCCGTACTCGATCCCGTTGTGGACCATTTTGACGAAGTGTCCGGCGCCACTCTGACCCACCCAATCGCAGCAGGGCTCGCCCGCATCCGTGTGGGCGGCGATCTTCTGGAAGATGGGCTTCACGGACTCCCAGGCCGTCGGGCTGCCACCGGGCATGATCGAGGGACCGAGCAACGCCCCTTCCTCACCGCCCGAGACGCCGGTGCCGACATAGCGCATCCCTTTGCTTTCCACGTATTCCGTACGGCGGATCGTGTCCGGGAAATGCGAATTCCCGCCGTCGATGATGATGTCTCCTTCATCGAGGTAGGGAATGACCTGATCGATGAAGGCATCGACAACGGAGCCGGCCTTGACCATGAGCATGACCTTGCGGGGCCGTTCGAGACTCTGGCAGAAGCTCTCCAGGTCGTGGTAGCCGGAGATGTTCTTTCCTTTGGCCCGATCAGCCATGAAATCGTCGACCTTGCTTGTCGTCCGGTTGTAGCAGGCGACGTGAAAGCCCTTGCTTTCCATGTTCAAGATGAGGTTTTCCCCCATCACTGCCAGTCCGACAACACCGATGTCCGCTTTTCCTTCACTCATTCTTGGCTCCAGTCCTCAAACGACGGTCTTCCACATTTCATCTATCGGTACAGCCCCGGCAGGGCCGGGGAGATACCCGATGTCTGTGGACTATACGCTCCTAGCCCACACTTCTCACCTAGTAACTACTGCGGCTGTCAGAGACCCATGAAGATCCGGAGGCAATCCTCCACATCCTCAATGGTGCGGCTGGGAACCGATCCCCACGGGCTGACTAGGCGGTTTTTTGGAGATCGATCGGGGACTGCTTCGCAGAGCACCGCTGACGGTTCTCTGAGGCCGCCATGGGGCGGATCCACGGCGATGTGGGACCGGATGCCGCGCAGCCTTGTGGTGAGCGGGGCGACAATCACCAAATCGGCCGGGCCCATGTTGAAGGCATCCACCGAGAGCACCAACACCAGCCGGCGTCCTACCTGCTCTCATCCGAGGGTCGGGTCGAGGTCGGCGAGCCAGATTTCACACCGGTCGAGCCGGTCGATGGCGTCAATCGGCTGGGAGACTTCTGCGATCGAGGAGTGCAACGAACCGGGGATCGTCGCGGATCGGGTCCCAGTCGGGGTCGAGCCCGAGCATGGGCACCGAAAGCCAACCCGGGTGGGCGAGCGATTCCTCGATGGTGTCGATGGCGAGCTCGGGCTCTCCAGTCCAGGCGTAGATCTTTGCCAACCGCTCCAGCATGGTCTGGCCGGCCATGGCGTCGGTCGTGATCGGCAACAGCTCCACGGCCCGCTTGCCGGCGCTGATGGCCTCGTCGTGCCGGCCGGTCAAAGCGTAGACCCAGCCCAGAGCCGAGTGGAGGGCGGGGTCCGCTGGGGAGGCGTCTCGCGCGTGCTCGAAAAACACCCGGGCGTATTCGCACGCCAGCGGGAGTTCCTCCACCTCTCCGAGCACGATGAGGCTGTGGCACTCGGCGAGGGATCGGGAGAGAGATTCCTCGCTGATGGGCTCAGAAATCACGTCCTCAGTCAGATCGAGCCATTGGAGAGCGGCTTCGAGATCGCGCTCGAACATTGCCTGCTCGAACCAGTAATATCCTCGTTGGGCAACGTTTTTTTCCGGCATTGCCTCGAGCATCGTCCGAGATCGGTCACACGCACCGTCCCGCGATCGGAAAATCCGGGCGCAGTAGATGTAGGGATAGAGATCATTGGGAGCCATCTCCACCGCCAGTCGGCAGTAGTTCTCCGCCTCGTCGTACCGTCGGAGTCTGCCGTAGGTTGCGGCCAGGTCCTGAATGTTGATGTCACTCCTCGGGTCGAGCTCAGCGGCACGGCTGAGTTCCTCGACGGCTTCCCGCCACATCCCCTGGCGGCGGTGAACGATCCCGACACTCGACAGGATCAACGGGTCATTGGGTCGCCGTGACGCGGCGATGGCGAACTCCTTCAACGCTTCGTCGTAGTTCCGATGGCCCCAATAGTAGAAGTGTGCGAGAGCGCGATGGGCCTCAGGGAGATCCGGGTCCACCTGGAGGGCGCGATCCGCCGCCGCTCGTGCCCTGGCGAGACGTTGGGGAGATCGGTCGTACCTGAAGTGGAAGATCAAGCTGTGGGTCTCGCTCAGCAGGGCGTGCGCGGGGCCGAAATTCGGGTCCTGCAAGACCGCCCGTTCGAGGTGTTCCTCGGCCCGAGACAGATCGTCCAGCTCGAAGCTCCAGCAGAGAGGGAGAGCCGACAAGTACTCCTGGTAGGCAGCCAGACTAGTGGTTGGAGAGGCGGAGAGAGTCCTTCGCTCATTGTCGTCGAGCGGAACCCCCAGAGATTCGGTGACGTGGGTGGCGATCTCCGACTGGACCGAGAAAATGTCGTCGATGGGCCGATCGTGCCTGTCGCTCCAGACCTGGACGCCATCCTCGACACGAATCAGCGCGGGGGCCAGTTGGACCCGGTCACCGGTATCCGTGGCTCGTATCCATTGGAATTCGCCATCGAGGATAAAGTCGACACCGAGGTCATTTCCAATCTGTTGCGGGCTCTTTCCACCGCGGTCGTACTGGGTCGAGCTGGTCCTTGAAATCACGCCGAGGCCGCTCACCGCGGCCAGTCGTCCGGTGATCTCCTCCGCAACTCCGGCGGCGAAATAGGTGTCTGCCGGATCGCCGAGGTTCTGAAAGGGAAAGATCACGATGCGTGGTGCGTCCGGAGCCGGGGCGGGGGGCAGGAGGGGGTCTCGCTCGCCCCGAGAACAAGCCGCTGTCATGGCGACCGCGACCACAACGGCAATCAGGCACAGCTGGCGCAGGCAAGAGACCATCATGCTATTGACCGTTCTTGAATCAGGCCGGCTTCTGGTCGGCGGTCTGCCTCCTTCTAAAGGGTCAGGTTGACGATATTTTCGAACTCTCGCGCCCAATGGGCCGAGGATCTCATAACGCCCGAGATGGTCACCGTCTCTGAGTGCAGGCATTGTTGTGATTCCATTGTACCCGGCTGTCATGCTGCCGCGTCAGATGGTGCCGTCGAGGACGGTGATACCGTCGACGACGCGGCAGACGTGCATCGCAAAGGCGTCTGCAAATTCCGGATGGCTCCTGGGATAGCCGGTCCGGACGGCGGCCTCGAGGGCATCGACGCTGTCCGCACGGACCAACGCACCGGCGGCGCCCTTGTCACCGCCACCCAGCATCCGTTCTCCCAAGACGCCAGGAACGGTGCGGGCGATGTCGCACATGGTCTCCAACTCGGGTCCGCTGATCCGGTAGTCGTCCCGAAGACCGATGCCGTCCTCGCGAAAGACCCGGCCCACCGTCTCGATGTCCCCCGCCCGCCATGCCTCGAGCATCGTGGCGAATCGCCGCTGCGCATGGAAGATGTAGTTCAGCCGTCGGCACTGATCGGGGTGCGTTGACCCGTGGGTGTCGAGGATCCGGTCATACAGCTCGTCTGAACGAACGTCGCCGAGGCAGAAAATGCCGAATTGCGGCCGGAGCATAGCGGCGAAGTCATCGCACTCTGCGCGGCGAATACGATACGTCGACTTCTCCAGCCCCGGCCGGATGGTCCCGGTGTCGAGCCCGACGATCCGAAAGTCGGGTGCATCGCCACCGAGGGGAACGTAGTCGATCCGACGATCGCGAGGGTTGTAGTGGGTCCCCATGCCCTCCTTGGCGAAGAGGATCATGATCTGATCGAGCTGGCCGCATGGCGAGCCGATGTAGTCGTTCTCCACCGCCTGCGCCAGATCGACCACGTCCATGGGATCTTTGATCTCCACACCGTTGGCGTCCAGCAAGGACAGGATGAGATTGAGGGTGAGGGAGGCCGAACGCGACATGCCTCCTCCCGGGATATTGCCGTGGAGGACGATGTCGGCTCCGGTGGATAGCTCAATGCCTTCGCGGCCGAGCACGTAGTCCACTCCAAACGGGAAGCGTCCCCACGTGTCGGCGATCTCGGGGCTCTGCGGCGACGGCACCTGGCCATATTCGAAGCTGATGACTCCATCGTCCGAGAAGTTGCCGCTGAACAGCCGCACCCTCCCGGTGTCATTGGGTTTGACGCCGAGCCAGATATAGCGGTCGGTCCCCACGCCGAAGAGTTCGGTTCCGTTGTAATCACCGTGCTCGACTCCCAGACAGAATCGGGAGGAGGATCTGCGGATCGTTCCTCCGGCCACATCCAGCCCCGATTGGGCCGCCAGCCGTCCGAGTTTGGCAATGGCGAGGGTGTCGTCGGTTGGGTCGGTCATTTTGGTTTGTCTCCGGCTGCCTACCAGAAGATCGCATAAAGGGCCACGGTCAAGAGCACCACAGCCACGCCAAAGACCTTGGTGCGGGGATCGGTGCGCATGTCCATATTCTCGTTGACCGGAAGGGTGACGGGTTGGGGCAGCGGTTTGAGCAGGGTCATGAGGGCCAGCACCGCGAGGATGACGAAGAAACAGATGGCCATGCGATTCAGAAACGCGATGCCCGGGGCGAAGTACTTGAGCCCGCCGTAGAGAAGGGGATTGATGATCAGACCGACGGTGCCGCAGGCGCGTGGCGCACGATGGACCAACACGCCAAAAATAAAGATGGAGAGGATTCCCGGGCTGATAAAGCCCTGAAACTCCTGGATGAAGGTGAAGATGCCGCCGAACTTCGGGTTGTCCAGTCTTGGCGCGATCAGCATGGCGATGAAGACAAAGGCCACTACGCAGACCCGGCCCACAGACACCAGTTCGAACTGGGAGGGGTCCTTTTTGAACGTGCGGTAGATGTCCATGGCAAAGATGGTGGACGACGAATTCAGCATCGATGCCAGCGAGCTGACGACGGCGCCGAAGATGGCCGCCAGCACGAATCCCTTCAAACCGATCCCGGTGGGCAGGAGGTTTTTGATGAGCACCGGGAAGGCGGCGTCGTAGTCACGGAGTACGAGTTCGTGGACCGATCCTCTCGCATCTCCTGACGTCGCCTGCGCCAGGACCTGCGTGTTCTTCAGGAGAATATCCTGCGGATCGAGGTCGACGGTTGGTTCGGACACGCCCAGCCGGTCCGAGTTGTAGGCCAGGATGTGGAGGGCGTCGATGGTGTGGCTGGAGGCGAAGATCTCGCTGAAGCGGAAGACCGTCGTTTCCCGTGGCGGATCGGTCCTGGCGGCCTCGATGCGCTTGTTGATGGCCTTGATGTCGTTGACAAAGAGCGGCTCCGTGGGGTCCGGTTTGACTTCGTCCGAGAGCTCGGCATACAGGTCCGGCGCGAAGGTGGCGATGGCCTTGGCGTTCTTAACCACAGCGGCTGTCTCCAGGTCGCCGGTGAAGAGGTTGTAGGCGAGGATTCCTGGAATGACGACCACAAAGGGAATGAGGAGCTTCAAAAAGGCTGCGAAGACCACGCCTCGTTGGCCTTCGGCGAGAGACTTGGAACCCAGGGTCCTTTGAGTGATGTACTGGTTGAGACCCCAGTAGAAGAAGTTGGGAATCCACAGCCCGACCACCAGGGCAGTCCAGGGAATCTCGGGG
This sequence comes from uncultured Holophagae bacterium, assembly GCA_963710645.1. Lineage (GTDB taxonomy): Bacteria > Acidobacteriota > Thermoanaerobaculia > Thermoanaerobaculales > Sulfomarinibacteraceae > FEB-10. The sequence continues at coordinate 502,406 of CAVQBD010000001.1, forward strand.
TCATCGGGCGGGCGAACCATGTGGAGCTTGCCCACTTCCCAATCGCCGGCATTCAAGAGCTGGAGTCTTTCGATGGCGCCCGCATCCACCAGCTGTGCTGGATCCACTGCAGTGGTCGCCGTGGCGGCCAGTGCGGCCGGATCGGCATGGCCCAGAAGCCTCATGGCCAGATAGGCGATGATGGCGCCACCGACGATCAGCGCCGTGCCTTGAATCAGATCCGCCCAGGCGCAGGCCCTCAGCCCGCCCGCAAAGACATAGATCGCTGCCAGACAACCGATGATCCAACAACCCACGGTGATGCTGCCGAGATCCAACCCGACGAGGGACTGACCCTGGAAGTTGACGGTGATGACCTTTGCCCCCGAGTAGATGACCGACGCCGTGGGCACACCAACCAGGATGATCAGCGTCGAGACGGCCATCACGATACGGGCGAACGGGTTGTAGCGATACTCGAGGAATTCGGGAATCGTGTAGATGCCGCTCTTCAAAAATGTCGGGACAAACAGGAAGGCCACCACCACCAGGGTGATGGCCGCCATCCACTCATAGCTGGCGATGGCCATCCCCAGCCAGTCCGCGGCCTTGCCACTCATGCCGACGAACTGTTCCGTGGAGATATTGGCGGCGATCAGACTGAAACCCACCAGCCACCAGGTCAGCCCGCGGCCGGCCAGGAAGTAGTTCTCGGCCCCCTCGTCGCCGCGGGTCTCTTCCCCCCGACTCTTCCACAGACCGATACCGATGACACCGGCAACGAAGACGACAAAAACGACGATGTCGATGATACCTACACCCACGATATGTGTCCCTTCATGCTTGGGCTCGAAAACGGTAGACGGTGCTGGTCTGGTAGACCTCGCCCGGTCGGAGGATCGCCGTCGGGAACTCCGGTCGATTCGGTGAGTCCGGGTAGTGCTGGGTCTCGAGACAGAAGCCGCGGCGCCGTCCATAGGTCATGCCGCCTTTGCCCACGACACTGCCATCGAGGAAGTTGCCCGTGTAGAACTGCACGCCGGGTTCGCTGGTGTGAACCTCCAAAATGCGCCCGGTGGTGGGTTCAAAGACTCTGGCGGCGAGCGACAGACCGTTGTCGGCCCGATTCACGATCCAGTTGTGGTCATAGCCGGATCCGTATCGAAGCTGCTCGTCGCCGGTGTCGATCCGGGCTCCAATGGCCGTCGGTGTCCGGAAATCCATCGGGGTGTCGGCGACATGGCGCATCTCGCCGGTGGGAATCAGCCCGTCGCCAACCGGGGTGAACGCTTCGGCGTTGATGGTCACGAGATGGTCCAGAATGTCACCGATGCCCGCGCCGGCCAGATTGAAGTACGAGTGATTGGTGAGATTGACCGGGGTCGGTTTGTCGGAAGTCGCGCGGTAGGTGATCGCGAGCTCGTTGGCCTTCGTCAAGGCGTAGGTGACGGTGACGTCGAGTCGTCCGGGATATCCCTCTTCGCCATCGGCGCTGGAGTAGCTGAGTTCGAGCACGGGATCGTCGGAGCCCGATCGGGCTTCGGCATGCCACAGGACCTTGTCGAAGCCTGCGTTGCCACCATGGAGATGATTGTCGCCGTTGTTCCTGGCGAGAACGTAGGGGTCCCCGTCAAGCGTGAACCGTCCGCCGGCGATGCGATTTCCGTATCTTCCGATGATGGCGCCCAGGTAGGCGTGGTCGGAGAAATAGTCGTCGAGCGCCTCATAGCCGAGAACGATGTCCGTCCAATCGCCGTTGCGATCCGGGGCCGTCAACGAGGTGACGACTCCACCGTAGGCGGAAACGGATACACGCATTCCGTCGTGGTTGGTCAATTCGTGAAGACCGACCTGCCGACCATCGGGCATCGAGCCGAAGTTTCTGCTCTGGATTCCGCGAACCCGGGTGGAATGTTCACTCGTCATGACCCGCTCGATTCTCGTGGTCCCAGAGGGCACGGGCCCGGGTTTCGGGGCGCGAACCCGGAGAGTCTCCCGCGGAGGGGGTAAGAGTATTTCATGTCTTCTGATCCGCAGTATGGATCGTATCTTTTCTCCGAAATCTTTGCAATTTTTGCGATTCTTCAATTTCGACCATTTCTTCGGCTGGGATGCCGATTCCCCATGGCGAAATATGGACATTGCGTCACGATTGGACGTGTAAGGTGTTGATATATTTTGTGATAACGAGTATCATTTAATACACGAACACTGCCTGGGGAGGGAGTCTCACGAACCACTAGAGGACGTGTTGGAGAGTGTTGGCCTCAGAGATTTTGCCCCTTGCGCTTTCGGAAATTTTGGATTATCTTTTTTAATTAACGGAATCGTCGATGGTAAAACCCGACCCTCCGGTGGCTCTCAAAGCAGCGTTACGGCACGACGCCATTCGCCGCGCGATCGAGGTCAACCGGAGAGTGAGCATCGCCGAGTTGACGGAACGCCTCGGCGTTTCGGAAGTGACCATCAGGGAAGATCTCAAACACCTCGAACAGCGGGGTGCGTTGACCCGGATCCGAGGGGGAGCGGTCGGGGTGCTGCACAACGGCGCTCTGGAGATGCCCCTCGAGGAGACCAGCACCACAAATCGCGCCGAGAAGATGGCCATCGCCGCCCGGGCGGCATCGATGATTCGGGACGGAGAGACCGTCATCATCGACGTGGGCAGCACCACAACCGAGCTCGCAAAAGCGCTGACGCCTGGTTTGGTCGGGGTCGTTGTGATCACCAATGGTCTGAATATTGCCCTGATCCTAGAGTCATTCCCCGGGGTCTCCGTCATCGTGACCGGAGGCACCGTGCGCCCACTGCAGCATTCGCTGGTTGCGCCAATGGGGACCTTACTGCTGGATCAGCTCAAAGCCGACGTGGCGTTCCTCGGATGTAACGGCGTCGACCCGGCGCGGGGATTCACCAACAGCAACATCGCCGAGGCCGAGATCAAACAGGCAATGGTTCGGGCGGCCCAAAAGGTCGTCTTTCTCGCCGACCACGACAAGATCGGCGCGGTGGCCTCGGCCTATGTCACCGATATTTCCGGGGCGGACCTGTTGATCACCGACGACGGAGCCGATGAAACGGTGATCGAGAGCTTGAGAGCCGAGGGCGTGGCCGTGGATACGGTCACACCGCTGGGGTGACTGGGATGCGCATTCATCAGCGGCGAGAACCGCAGAGATTTGAAATGGAATTTGAGAGGCCAACCGGGAGGAGGGATGCCATGACACGGGGACGGTGGATCGGGATTGTGGGAGTCGTGATCGTCGTGATGGTGAGCCAGGTGGCCCTGGCGCAGACAACTGGAAGCATTCGCGGGAGGGTCCTCGACGAGAACGGACAGGAAATGCCGGGTGTCACGGTTGTGGTCACCGGCGAGGCCCTTGGATCGGCCCAACGGAGCGCCGTGACCAGTGCCTCCGGCGGGTTCAACTTTACCGCCGTTCCCATTGCGAGCTATACGGTGACCGCCTCGCTTCCCGGGTATCAGACGCAGGCCGCCGAAGACGTCAGGGTGAGCATCGGCAAGGTCACCTCGGTGGACTTCACCATGCCGGAGGCCTTCTCCGAGGAGATCGTCGTGATCGCCGAGACGCCCATCGTCGATGTGGCCAGCCCCACGTTCAACACCCGATTCGACAACGAACAGATCATTGACCTTCCCACCAGGGGAAATTTCTACGACATGATCGCGTTGACCCCCGGCGTGTCGGCAATGGGGGAGGGCTCGAATGCCCTGGCGGCCTTCGGAGCCGACACCAAGTCAAGTCAATGGAATATCGATGGTCTCGATCGCACGGCGCCCGAGGGCGGCGATCTCTCGTGGTCCATGAACGACGAGATGGTGCAGGAGATCCAGGTGCTCGGCACCGGCGCCACCGCCGAGTATGGCGGGATGCTGGGTACCGCCTTCAACGTGGTGACCAAGTCGGGAACCAACGACTTCCACGGTTCGGCGGCGCTGGACTACTGGCCCAGCAGCTGGGTTGACGAGAATGGCAAGCGTGAGGACGCCCCGGAGGGTGCCCAGACCTATCGTCTCGACCACCACAACAATCTGGCCATGACCTTGGGCGGACCCATCAAACGTGACCTCCTGTGGTTCTTTGTCGGTGCCGAGTGGGGGCGCTTCCAGGCCTTTGGACCGTTCGAAGACTCGACGCTGGACGAGCAAAAGGGGACGGAGTGGAACAACTACGACGCCAAGCTCACCGCCCAGCTGGCTCAGAATCACCGACTCAACTTAACGGCGAATGCCCGTGAGTTTCTGGGACCCGACAACGGCAGCATCTACGCCGAACCGACGACCTGGAAGGAGTACTACTCGGACCACACGATGCTGGCTCTGGATTACAGTGGGATCCTGGGTGTGAATACAGTCCTCGAGGCGCGTGTCGGATACTGGAGGGGCGACAACGAGAATCGTCCACAGTACCCGAGCGATGAACCCTATTTCGAAGACTACACGGTGTATCCGGAAACGGCGTCCGGGGGCACCTACTGGGACTGGGAGTGGGAGCAACACTCCGATGACGCCGAGATCATCATCACCCAACACGCCGACGATTTCATCAAGGGGGACCACCAGTTCCGTTTCGGTGTCCAGTACAACCGGGGCGGCGGCACCACCAAGACCTTCAAACCCGATTGGTACTACCAGCAGGAGTATGAGTACTACCCGGGATACCCCTACGTCTACCAGTACTGGTACACGGGCCTGCCGTACTACTACGGCGGCGAATCCGAGTCCATCGGCGTCTTTGCCACCGACAGCTGGACCGTCAACAACCATCTGACCCTCGACATCGGGGTCAGGTGGGACGACCATAAGGGTTGGATCGACGATTTCAACCGTCTCGACCATGACTCGAACCCCACCGGTGAGGTGATTCCGGGCCGCGACATGGTGGACTGGAACAACATCGACCCGCGTCTGGGCTTCGCCTGGCAGCCCACCGACACGGGCAAGTCGGTTCTCCGCGGCTCCATCGGACTGTTCCACGCCGGGATGACCTCGGGCGATTGGTACTCGCCGCCACCTGGAGTGTCGCCGTGGACCACGTACTGGCTCAATTGGGACAACGAGTGGGAGGTAATTTCGGTGTGGGAGAGCACTCCCGACGCATTTCTGATTCCCGGGACCGACAACGCGTACACATGGGAGTACACCCTCGGCTTCGATCATCAGCTGACCGCCACCAGCGCCATTGGGGTCCAGGCGGTGTACAAGGAGACCGAGGACCAGATCGGCTGGTACGTCGATGACGACGGCGAGTTCGAGTGGTTCAGCTGGACCGACCCGGAGACCGGGCAACGAGTTCATGCTCAAGGACTACTCGGTGGAACCAACCCGGTACAAGGGGAACAGCACCGGCCCAGGGGCCGTAGGCGGCGATCGTCCCTACGAACAGAACTACGTGGGATTTTTTCTGACCTACACGAAGCGGTTCAGCAACAACTGGGACCTGATGGCCTCGTACAGCTACTCGAAGTCCGAGGGCCTGAACCCTCGGCACTTCACCGGCGTCGACTGGGCCGGGACAGGGCGAGGTCTTCTATGCCAATCGCGACGAGGCCGACCCCAACGCCTTCATCAACGCCGACAAGACGTTGGCCGGCGACCGCAGACACATGCTCCGGCTGGTCGGCAACTGGATGCTGCCGCTATGAATTCAAGATCAGCTCGGTGGTCAATATCCAGAGCGGCCGCACCTACGACCGGCAGCAGCAGGTCCGTCTGCCGAACCGGGGCACGACGACGATCGTCACCTCGCCGGGCTCACGACAGCCAACGCCTGCCGACCCAGTATCTGTGGGATCTCGGTGTCGGCAAACACTTCAACCTCGGCAAGGGGACGACCTCAACATCGATATCCAGATTCTCAACCTCCTCAACGACGACGCGGTCGAGTGGTGGAGGGATCTCAATTATCCGGTTGGCGAGGAGCCCCTGCCCGGAGGTTGGGTACTGCCGCGGAGGGCACAGCTCCGTTTCAGGGTTTCCTTCTGAGCGAGTGCATCGAGGGACGGGCCCGCTCCGGCGGGCTCGTCCTTTTTGAATGGCGATCGATCACCGGCCGATCCGAGATTGGAGTCGGCCGGTGAGGATTCAGGCGAAACAGGGGGCTGTGTGAGCCATGTCCCAGAGCGTTGACGGTGGTGGTGGCTTGCGTGCCTTGTTGTTCGGCCGGATGCGGGCGGGCGCCCCGAGCTCCGACTCACATCCCGATTGGGAAAACCCGCAGATGATCGGCCGCAACAAGGAGGCGCCACACGCCACCGCCATACCGTTCGCCGATGCCGCGAGCCGCACTTGCGCGGGATCCGACCGGATCTCCGTGGTTCCAGTCGCTCAACGGAGACCTGGAGATTTCCACTGGTCGGCAGAACCCGGACGCAGCGACCGGTCGACTTCTACCGGCCCGACTTCGACGTCAGCTTCGTGGGACGAGATCCCGGTGCCGGCCAACTGGCAGCTCCACGGCTACGGATATCCCATCTACACCAACGTCCGCTACGCCTGGGGCGAACCCGATCCGCCGCGCGTACCGCACGACTTCAACCCGGTCGGCTCCTACCGTCGCGAGCTTCACGGTCCCGGACGACTGGGACGGCCGCCAGGTCTATCTCCACTTCGCCGGGGTGAGTTCGGCCTTCTATCTCTGGGTCAACGGCCACGAGGTCGGCTACAGCCAGGGCAGCCGGACACCGGCCGAGTTCAACATCACCGACTATCTGCAGCCGGGCGAGAACGTGGTCGCCGCCGAGGTCTACCGCTACTCGCGACGGCTCGTATCTCGAGTGCCAGGACTTCTGGCGGATCAGCGGCATCTTCCGCGATGTCTTCCTGTACTCGCTCGGTCGACTCCGAGCATCCGCGACTTTCAGGTCCACACCGATCTCGACGAGAGCTACCGCGACGCCGACGCTCGGCATCGACGTGTCGGATGCGCAACCTCGGCGAGCGAGAATCGATCGTTCGCCGTCGACGGCCAGTCTCTTCGATGCCGACGGCGGGATGGTCGTGGATGACCTGGCGGTGTCCGGCGAGGCATCAGCCGGAACGCGAGACCGTGATCCGGCTCGATCGCGAGATGTCAGATCCCCCAAAGTGGTCGGCCGAAGAGCCCAATCTCTTCCGCTTGGTCGTTGACGCCTGACGACCCCGACGGCGCGGTGATCCAGGTCGGTGCTCCACCAACGTCGGTTTCCGCGAGGTCGGAGATCACGGACGGCCAATTGCTGGTCAACGGTGTCGCGGTTCTGCTCAAGGGGACCAACCGCCACGAGCACGATCCCGGACACCGGCCACGTCATGTCCACCGAGGGGATGATGCGCGACATCCTGCTGATGAAGCAGCACAACATCAACGCGGTGCGCACCTCGCACTACCCGAACGTCACCGAGTGGTACGACCTCACCGACCAGTACGGCCTCTACGTCATCGACGAGGCCAACATCGAGTCGCACGGCATCGGCTACGAGCCCGACAAGACGCTGGGCAACAAGCCGGAGTGGGGCAAGGCCCACCTGGACCGGACCATCAGCATGGTCGAGCGCGACAAGAACCACCCGTCCATCATCATCTGGTCGCTGGGCAACGAGGCCGGTGACGGGGTGAACTTCACGGCCACGAGCTGCCTGGATCCGCGAGCGCGACCCGTCGCGGCCGGTCCACTACGAACGCGCCGAGCTCGGTCCCAACACCGACATCTTCTGCCCCATGTACGCCCGCATCCCCGACATCGTCGAGTACGCGGAGAACCACGACGACCGGCCGCTCATCCTGTGCGAGTACGCGCACGCCATGGGCAACAGCATCGGCAACCTCGCGGACTACTGGGACGCGATCTACGCCCACGAGCAGCTGCAGGGCGGCTTCATCTGGGACTGGGTGGATCAGGGGCTGCGCCAGCCGGTGCCGGGCAGGCCCGGCGAGTTCTACTTCGCCTACGGCGGCGACTTCGAGCCCGAGGGCGTCTACCACGACGACAACTTCCTGATGAACGGCCTGGTCTCGGCCGACCGCGTGCCCCATCCCGGTCTCTTCGAGGTCAAGAAGGTGCTACCAGTACATCACGGTCGACGCCGGTGGACCTCGACGCCGGGGCGAGATCGAGATCGACGAACGGCTACGCGTTTCATCAACCTTGACTGGCATTGACGGGTTCTGGGAGCTCAAGGGCGATGACGAGATCATCGCCTCCGGTCAGCTGCCACAGCTCGACATCGGCACCCGCCGGCAGAAGAGCCGGTTCACGATTCCCGTTGCCGACGATCCACCCCAGAGCCGGGCGTCGAGTACTGGCTCGAATCTGAGCTTCCGGCTTGCCGACGATCACACCGTGGGCCGACGCGCGGCCACGAGGTCGCGTGGGAGCAGTTCGAGCTCGGACGTCGGCGCCGAGGCGCCGAAGCTGGATCGGGCCGCCATGCCGCGCTCTGAATGTGGACGAGACCGACCAACGGATCTCGGTGGTCGGACAGGGGTTCGAGGTGCGCGTTCGATCGTGACGACGGGACCATCGGCACGCTGACGGTCAACGGTGACCGAGCTCATTGGCTCGCGGCCCACAGCCCAACTTCTGGCGTGCTCCGACCGACAACGACCGCGGCAACGACATGCCGGACCGCTGCGCGCCGTGGAAGGCGGCGAGCCGGCAACTGGGTCGTGACTACCGGATCGTCGGTCGACCGAGTCGGCCCAGCGGAGGTCGAGGTGCGGTTCCAGGCCGTCCCCCGATGCGTCGGGTTCGACCAACGAGGTCGCCTACACCGTGCTCGGCAACGGCGAGATCCTGGTCGAGTGCCACTCTCACTCCGGGCGACGGCGATCTTCCCGAGCTGCCCCGCTTCGGGATGCAGATGGTGGTGCCCGGCGGATTCGAGACCATGACCTGGTACGGCCGTGGGCCGCATGAGAGCTACTGGGACCGCAAGGCCGGCGCGCGGGTCGGTGTCTATTCCGGCACGGTCGACGAGCAGTTCGTGGACTACTCCGAGCCCCAGGAGAACGGCAACAAGACCGACGTTCGGTGGGTGTCGCTGACCGTGACGACGGCACCGGGTTGCTGGTCGTGGGCGACCCGCTCATTGGCGTCAGCGCCCATCACTACACCACCGAAGATCTCGAGGACGCAAAGTACAGCTACCAGATGGAGCGACGCGAGGACATCACTTTGAGTGTCGACATGGAACAGACCGGAGTCGGCGGGGACGACAGCTGGGGGGCGAGGACCCACGAGGAGTATACGGTGTGGGCCGAACCCCTCGTCTACTCGTTCTGGCTGCGACCGTTGACCGAATCCGGCCCGCCCGCCATGGAGCAGGCCCGACTCACCCGATGAACTCGTCGTCTGCGTTAACCCGGTGGGCGTCGATCCACAGACCGACGGGCGGCTCTGGAGCCGGACTCCTGGCCCTCCTGGTGACGGTTGTTCTTCTCGGCTGCACGCCCCAGCTGGTTGCTGAGATTGACGTTCCGGGCTACCCACCTTGTGTTCCCGGGTCCGGCGGGGATCTGCGTTCCGAAGTGACCGAGGCGCTGACGGTGAGGGTCAAAACCGAAGAAGTCGCTCAGAAGATGCTCGGTTTCGGCGCATCGGACTGTTGGTCCATCCAGTTTGTGGGCCAGTGGCCGCTCGCCAAACGGGAGGCCATTGCAGACCTATTGTTCGAGAGCGGTTTGGACCCGTCCAATGACCCCATGGGCATCGGGCTATCGGTGTGGCGGTTCAACATCGGCGCAGGAAGCAGCCGCCAGGGTTACATCATCCGGCCGTGGCGTCGTGCGGACACCTTTTTCAACGACGACTTTTCGGGGTACGACTGGACTCGGCTGCCGGGCCAACGCTGGTTTCTCTCCGCAGCGAAGGAGAGGGGAGTCGACCGATTCATCGCGTTCGTCAACAGCCCGCCCATCAACATGACCACGAACGGCCGGGCCTACTGTGACGCCAACTCCGGCAGCACCAATCTGGCCGATGGCATGGAAGATGACTTTGCCGCGTTCCTGGCGGAGATCGCGGAGCACTTCAGCGAGGTGGAAGGCGTCGATTTCGATGTTCTGAGCCCCGTCAATGAACCTCAGTGGGACTGGGAGAGCGGCACCCAGGAGGGGTGCCGGTACGCCGCCGCCGACATCAGGAGGGTGGTCGAGGCGCTTGACGCCGAGACTGGGCTTGGAAACACCCACATCGAGATTCCGGAGTCCGGCAGCATCGTCGACCTGTTCTCCGGAGAGGAGTACCTGGAGGCGTTCTTCGAGCCCAATAGTCCTGCCTTTGTCGGCGACAAGGTGTTGCCACGAATTTCGAGCCACAGCTATTTCACGGATCAGCCCTCCACCGGTCTCATCGAGCAACGGGAACAGCTTCGGGCGGCGCTCGACGAGTATCCGGATCTCCAGTACGCCATGACCGAGTATTGTCCGCTGGGAGACCACGGGCCCGGACGGGATCTCGGCATGGACACGGCACTCTGGATCGCTCGACTGATTCACTTCGACCTGGTGATCGCCGGTGCCTCGAGCTGGCAGTGGTGGCTTGCCGTATCGCCGTACGATTACAAGGACGGTCTCGTATACATCGACCGCGACCCCGTGGACGGTGAGTTCTTCGAATCGAAGATGCTGTGGGTCATGGGCAACTTCAGCCGCTTCGTGAGGCCTGGCATGGTCCGGGTCGGTGTTGAGAGGTCGGACAGCGCCCCCCACGTCCAAACCCTCGAAGGCCTGATGGTCTCGAGTTTCCTCGATAACGATCGGGGGATCATCGCCACCGTACTCATCAACCGGTCGGAGGAGTCTGTCCCTGTGAACCTCCAAGTCCAGGGGTTGGGGATCGAAGAGTGGATTCCCTTTGTCACCAGTGCGACCAGCGACCTCGGTGCCTTCGCCGCGGTTGCCGCCGGAGAAATTATCGAGGTGCCTGCTCGATCGGTCGTGACGTTGGTGGGCCGTGACCCCTCGGTCCTCCCTTCACCACGGCGGCCGTCCGGGCGGATTGGTCCAAGATGAATATTTCCAACAAACCTACCGCGAATAGAGGTTGGCTCATGCCGCGTCGGATCTGGATTCGTCGTGTCGCGTTCACTCTTTCCGGTCTCGCCCTGGTGGCCGGTGTTGCGGCTGGGTCCGAGGCTGAGGGCGAGGCAGCGCCCGCCGTCCTCCACTCGAGCCCCGGCTGCGGAGCAAAGGCCCCGTCGGCGCCCGGCGAGACCATGGTGAACACCATTGTGGTGGAAGATCTGACGCGCGAGTATCGTCTCCACCTGCCGGCGGGGTACGACCCGGAGACGGCTCTTCCGTTGGTATTGGTCATCCACGGCTACACGAATACAGCGAAGAACATCGAGGAATACACGTCCTTCAGTCGGCATGCCGACGAGCACGACTACATCGTCGTGTATCCGCAGGGGACGGGGTTCGAGGTGGATGGGAACCTGGTCACCTCGTGGAACGACCTCGCCTGCAACGTCTCGCCCGGTCCTGACGGGCCAACCTGTACGCCAACCGCCGACGACTACCCGACACCGCCCGAGTGCGGCGAGCCGCAGGAGTGTGATTGGTGTTCGTGCCACGACGATGTGGGGTTCATCGAAGGACTGCTCGACAGCCTGGAACGAACTCTATGCATCGATCTCGATCGGGTCTATGCGACAGGCATGAGCAACGGCGGGATGTTGGTCCAACGGTTGGGCTGCGATCTGTCCGATCGATTTGCCGCCATCGCCCCGGTTGGGGGCACGTTGGCCAGGGGATTCAACTGCGCTCCCGGACCCAGTCCCCCCATCTCGATCATCAATTTTTACGGCACCCGCGACCGGACGGTGCCCTTCGACGGAACGGCTTCGGATGACGGGTTCTTCTATACCCCCGCAGCCGAGGTCATGGCGAAGTGGGCTGGTGAGGATTCACAGCGCTGCGTTTCGGCACCAAGCCCCTACCCGACGTCGAGGGACGGGAGTCTGGGGCTCGAGTGCGTCCAACGGGCACAGTGCGCCACCGGCGCGGAGGTTGTGGACTGCGCCTTTGACGGAGCTCATGATTGGCCCAGCAACGGCAAGGACGGTTTCGGGGTGGATGTGATTTGGGAGTTCTTCGACGCGAATGGCAGGTGATGGCATGGGGTGTGGCATGAACTATCGAAGGCTGGCTTTCTTGGTGGCCGCGTGTCTGATGGCCGTGACGGTGCCGTTTGCGGCAGATACCGAGAAGTTCGAGTCCGCTTCAGCTGTCGCAGAGGTTCGCCGGCAGATCGAGAAGCTGCCGAAGGACACATCCTGGTGGACCGTCAACGGTCAGGACATGGCGTGGAACAACAAAAACCTCAACCGGATCTTTCCGACGGTCAACGTGTACCGCGACGGGCCCGTCCGGGAGCTGGCGTATCAGCCAATACCGGAAATCGACGACTTCGAGGTGAAAACACCAAAGGGGATGATGCGATTCGCCGATTTTCTCAGAAGCGATTTCTCGACCTGTATGGGAATCGTCATTCTTCACCAAGGCAAGATCGTGTTCGAAGACTATCCGCGGATGCAGCCCAATGAGAGACCCATCTACTGGTCGGTGACCAAGGTGCTGGTTTCCGCTGTTGTGAGCATCCTCGAGGATCGGGGCCAGGTCGAACTCGACAAGAGCATCGACACCTATATTCCGGAGCTGTCCGGTTCGTCCTATGCCGGGATCACGGTCAGGAACATCCTGGACATGGCCACCGGCGTCGATTGCCCGGAGGAGTACTACGACCCATCATCCTGTTATGTCGGGCTCATGGAGACCACCGGCGAGGCCCACTGGGATGAGGAATCCGCCGACAACCCCTACAAATACATCGCCGGTTTGAAGGTCGGGAAATTCACCGAGCAGGGGACATCCTTCGAATACGGCTCGATCAACACCTACATCTTGGGGTGGCTGGTCGAGAAATTGACGGGGATGCCCCTTCAGGATGCATTCTCACGCGAGATCTGGACCCAGATCGGAGCCGAGAGCGACGCTGCGTTCTTGGCCCCGCGCTACGGTGTGCCCATGTTCGCCGGCGGCTTTCTCGGGCGAATCCGTGACATGGCCCGGTTCGGACTGCTGTTCACACCGAGCTATTCGGTTGTCACCGACAGAAAGATCATCTCGAACAAACACATCGAAATGCTCAAGAACGGCGGTCGACCCGGACTGCTGGCCAACGCCCGGTGGGGCGTGCCGGAAGAGGTATCGCAGAAAATCGTCAAGCACAACGTCTACCAGTGGGATCTGGTCTTCACCAACAACGACATCTTCAAGGGCGGTTGGGCCGGCCAGGGGCTCCTGGTCAACCCCGACCGCGACCTGGTGGCGGTGTATGCGGGTTACTTCAACGACGATCAGAGCGAGGTCGAGTGCTCCGGCGCCTGCGGCAGGTCTTGAATGGCGTCTTCTCAGAGGTCGAGCCTCCGAGTAGGCTGGGAGAGGTCGATGAAACACACGAGATCGGCACCGATCGACAGACAGGTCTTCTGGCCCGCGCTGGTGGTCGTGGTGGCGGCGATCATTCCCCTGATCGTCTCCAGAGGCCAGAGCTGCGGTTTTGAATCGGATCCTGGATTCCATCACCCACCGCTTTGGTTTCGTCTTTCTCTGGTTCACCCTCTGCGCTCATTCGGCGTGCTGCTGTGGTTCGCCTTCGGCCGCTACGGATCGGTCAGGTTTGGCGATCCGGATGACGAACCGGAGTTCCGCACCCTGAGCTGGATCGGGATGCTCTTTTGTGCCGGGATCGGAACTTCCTTGCTGTACTGGGCCACCATCGAGTGGGTCTACTACTACCAGGGCCCTCCCTTCGGCATCCAGGCCGGGTCGGCGGAGGCTGCCCAGGTGGGCGCCATGTATGGTCTGTTTCACTGGGGTCCTCTGGCGTGGTCGCTCTACTGCATCCCGGCGCTGCCCATCGCATATGCCTATCACAACCGGAAGATTCCGTACCTGAGGATCAGCCAGGCCTGCCGCGGGGTGATCGGTGATCGTGCGGACGGTTCTCTCGGGAAGCTCATCGATGTGCTTTTCATCTTCGGGCTGATCGGTGGCACCGGGACCTCTCTCGGTCTCGGCACCCCGATTCTGTCCGAGTCCATCAGCACGTTGTTTGGCATCGAACGAACTTTCGCACTGGATGCATTCGTGATCGTCGTGTGGACCGCAATCTTCGGTACCACCGTCTACCTGGGTATGGAGAAGGGCATCAAACGGCTTGCCGAGGCCAACGTGTACCTCGGTTTCGTTCTCTGCGCGTTCGTGCTCGTGGCAGGGCCGACAGTGTTCATCCTCGATACCTTCACCAACAGCGTCGGCCTCCTCGTTACCAATTTCTTCAGGATGAGTCTGTACACCGACTCGGTGGCCGGATCGGGTTTCCCGCAGACCTGGACCGTCTTCTATTGGGCGTGGTGGATCGCGTACGCCCCGTTTATGGGCCTCTTCGTGGCAAGGATCTCGAGGGGTCGAACCATCCGCGAGGTGGTGTCGGCCAATCTGGTGTGGGGGAGCCTCGGTTGCTGGCTGTTCTTCGCGGTCTTTGGCAACACCGCCCTTGATGCTCAACTGAACGGGACGGTTCCGGTCATCGAGATCATGAATGAGGTCTCGCCGCAGGCTGCCATTGTGGCCGTGATCAAAGCGCTCCCCATGGGAACGTTGGTTCTGGTCCTCTTTGTCGCCATGTGCTTCATCTACTCGGCCACAACTCTGCAGGCGTCGGCTTACACCATAGCCTCGGTGGCCTCCAGGGACATGGTGGCGGGCGAGTCGGAGCCCGCGCGATTCAACCGGCTCTTTTGGGCGTTGGCCCTTGGCGGAATGGCGGTGGCGCTGATGTACCTTGGCGGCCTGAAACCGTTGCAAACCGCGTCGCTGATCGTGGCCCTGCCGTTGATGTCTGTCATTGCCCTCAGTGTCTGGTCATTCCTCAGATGGTTGAAGGAGGATGGGGATGGTCCATCATAATGACCTTTTCAGCCGTTGTGTTGGCTATTTCTAATATCGAATAGGGGAGGCCCGAATGGAATTCAGCTATTCTGAACAACAGAAACTCATCAAAAAAACAGCAAGAGATTTTGCCGAAAATGAAATCGCACCTCTCGTGCAAACAATGGAAAAAGAAAAGCGAACTCCTCGGGATCTCATTCCGAAAATGAAGGAACTCGGGTTTTTACGGCATCCAATACCCGGAAAAGTATGGTGGAGTTGGTGCTTCGTATCTCGAGTATGTGATGGTTCTTGAAGAACTTTCGACGAGTGTATTGTTCCATTGGCGGTCACATCTCTGTCAACAGTCTGTGTGCAGGAACGATCTCGACTTTGGAACCGAAGAGCAGAAGAAGGCGTCACTTCCCGGAATTGACCTCCGGAAATGCCATCGGCAGTTTTGCCTTCACCGAGCCGGATACTGGCTCCGACGCTCGGGCGATCCGGACAACCGCGGTGCGGGACGGGGACGAGTGGGTAATCAACGGCGAGAAGATTTTCATCACCAATTCAACCCTTGCCGGGATACATTGTCGTCTTTCTGCAAAGACGTGGAAATGGACGACAAAATAACCAATATTATTGTGCCGAAAAATACCCCGGGATACTCTCCACAGAAAGTTGGTATCGAAGATGGGAATGCACGGGATGGAGGTGGCCGATATCGTGCTGGAAAACGTTCGAGTACCCTATGAGAATACAGTCGGTGGTGAAGATGGGAGGGGGCGAGGATTCAAGATATTGACGACGGAAATTTCGGTTGGAAAACTTGGAATTTCTGCTCAGTGTGTGGGCATGGCACAGGCCGCTTTGGACGAGTCAATCAAGTATGCAAAGCAACGAGAACAGCAGGGAAAACCCATCGCGAAATTCCAGACGATCCAATGGATGATCGGCGAGATGTCGGCGGAGGTGGAGGCGGCCCGCTATCTGACCTACGCCACAGCCCATGCGCGATCAACCGGCAAGGACATCATGTTCGATTCGGCGCGAGACCCGATTGTTCGCGTCGCAGGCCGCCCACCGGGCTGCCAGCTCTGCCATGCAAATACACGGCGCCTTCGGTTACACCACCGAGTACAACGTGGAGAGGATTTTCCGAGACATGAAGCTTGCCGAGATCTACGAGGGAGTCAATGAGATCCAGAGGGTGATCGCAGCGGCGGAGCTGCTTCGCTAGCGCTTGTTCGTGAGGAGAATCTGAGATGCCATTTGATCGCCTGTTGAAACCACGTTCCATCGCCGTGTTCGGCGGAAGCCAGGCACAGGAGGTCATTCGGCAGAGCGATCGAATGGGATACGAGGGCGAAATCTGGCCGGTTCACCCCAAAAAATCCGAAATACAGGGCCGGAGGGCGTACCGGTCCGTGGAGGAACTGCCGGGGAGTCCGGATGCAGCCTATGTGGGTGTCAACCGCCATTTGACCATCGACATCGTCAGAGCGCTGGCCGCGCGGGATGCGGGCGGCGCCATCTGTTACGCCACGGGATTCACCGAGGCGGGGGAGGAAGGTTCGAGGCTCGAGGGGGGCCTGTTAGAGGCATCCGGAGCAATGCCCCTTGTGGGGCCGAACTGTTACGGGCTGCTGAACTACATCGATGGGGCCATGCTCTGGCCCGACCAGCAAGGCGGCAGGCGAGTCGACCGGGGCGTCGCCATCATCACAATGTCTTCCAACGTGGCCTTCAACCTCACCATGCAACGGCGCGGTCTGCCCGTGGCCTACATGATGTCGCTGGGAAACAAGCTGAAGTTCGATCTTCATGATGCGATCGGAGTCTTCGCGCGACAGGAAGGGGTCACGGCCATCGGGCTCTATGTGGAGGGGATGTCGGATCCCCGAGCCTTCGAGGAAGGGGTGAGAATCGCGAGAGAGCTGGGCAAGCCCGTTGTGGCCATCAAGACAGGACGGTCTGAGGCGGCTCAAAAAATCGTCCTCTCCCACACCGCGTCCCTTGCCGGTTCCGATCAGTTGGTGAGCGCTCTGTTCGAGCGCCTGGGCGTGGCTCGAGTTGATTCCCTGGAAGGGCTCTTGGAGGCTCTCAAGGTGCTCCACGTCCTCGGTCCGCTCCCTGGGGGTCGGGTGGGCGCCATGAGCACCTCGGGCGGGGACCTGACCTTGATCGCCGATGCCATGATGGACACCGAGCTGACCATGCCGCCGCTTGCGGAAGAGGTGGTGACGCGAGTCCGTTCGACCGTGCATGAACGGATGGTGGCGGCCAACCCGCTCGACTACCAGATGTTTGACTGGAACGACGCCGATCGTCTGGCAGAGACTTTCGCGGCTTTCATCTGCGAGGATTTCGACCTGTCGTTGTGTCTGCTGGATTACCCCAGGGAGGACCTGTGCGACCAATCGACCTGGGCCGGTGCAGAGCAGGGGTTCTTGCGAGCCTGCCATAAGTCAGGCACAAGGGGAGCCGTGCTGTCGACCCTGTCAGACACCATCTCGGAACCGGTGGCCGCGCGGCTGATGAGTCGGGGAATCGTGCCGCTGGCCGGGATCGATTCCGGTCTCGCGGGGATCAAGGCGGCGGTGGATGTGGGCAAGGGATGGAGCCGACCACCCGCTCCTCCCTTGCTCGCGTGGTCGAGCCTCCTCACCGACGGTCCGACCAAGGTTCTGGACGAGGCCGAATCCAAGTCTCTGCTCGGCCGGTGCGAAGTGCCCGTGCCCCCTGCGGTGGTCGTTCACAGCGCCAGCGAGGCTGCCATGGCAGCTGAGGAGTTGGAGTTCCCGGTGGTCGTCAAGGCGTTGGGGGTTCCCCACAAAACAGATGTTGGAGGGGTTCGGCTCGGTCTGGAGAACGCCGGCGAGGTGTTGGCGGCGGTGACCGAAATGTCCCATCTCTCCGAGTCCTTCCTTGTGGAAGAAATGGTTGGCGGCGTTGTTGCGGAGCTCATCGTGGGGGTCGCGCGTGATGTTCATTTCGGTCCCTATCTGATCGTGGGTGGGGGTGGTGTCCTCGTGGAACTGAGGAAGGACAGTGTTTCCCTCCTCTTGCCGGTGGCCAGGGAAGAAGTACTGCAGGCTCTGCGGAAACTGAAATGTGCGCCCCTTCTGGATGGCTACAGAGGGCGTCCCCGTGCTGATGTGAACGCCGCTGTTGACGCCATCATGGCGGTTGCGAGCCTTGTTCGGAACAATCCGACATCCATCGTCGAACTCGATATCAATCCGCTGATGCTGCTGGCGGAGGGGCGGGGAGTCGTGGCGGCCGACGCCCTGATCAGCCTCAGCTCAGGTATTCCAACCAACCCATGAAAACGAGTCGAGTTTGATTAGGAGAAGAACCTATGAGCGAATTCCTCAAAATCACCCGAAACGGCCAGATTCTCGAGATTGTGTTGGACAGGCCCAAGGCGAACACACTCGACGCTCCCCTGAGTCGCGAGATGGGCAGGCTCTTCGCCGACTTTCGCGATGATCCGGACCTGAGGGTCGCGATCCTGACCGGAGCGGGCGAGAAGTTCTACTCGGCGGGGTGGGATCTCAACGCCGTTGCCGATGGCGAGGAGTATCTCGAGGACTTCGGCGAAGGTGGTTTCGGTGGATTCCCGGAGATGACCGATCTGCTCAAACCGGTCATCTGTGCGGTGAACGGTTTGGCAGTGGGCGCCGGATTCGAGATGCTCCTGCGAGCGGACTTCGTCATCGCGGCCGAGCACGCTCAGTTCATGCTGCCGGAGGTCCGTATCGGGATGGCGCCTGATGTGGGGACCTTTATGTTGCCCAAGCTGCTGCCTCGCCAAAAGGCGCTCGAAATCCTCATGACCGGCAGGCGATTCGGTGCCCATGAGCTTGCCGCCCTCGGTCTGATCAACGAGGTCGTGCCGGCGGATCAATTGATGGATTGCTCCCGGACCCTCGCCGAGGATCTGTGCCGTGCGGCGCCTCTCTCGCTGGCGGCGATCAAGGAGGCGGTGTACCTCACCGAGAAACTCAGCTTCGAGGAGAGCTATGCGGCGTTGCGGTCAGAAACCTGGCCGGCCTTTATGAAGATGCTCGCAAGCAGCGACGCCCAGGAGGGCGCCAAGGCATTCGTGGAGAAACGGGCGCCCGAGTGGAAGGGGGAATGAGGAAACACTCGATCCGGTCTGCCGCGGCTTTCGGGGCTGCAGCCTGTCTGATGCTGACAGCCTGCGTTCCCGAGGCGGTGATTTCGGATCCGTTGGTGGTCACCACCGATGGTGAGACCCTGCGCGGGGCGTGGATCGGCGAAGAGGGTGGAGTCGTGGTATTCAGGGGAGTCCCCTATGCGGCTCCGCCGGTGGGCGATCTCCGTTGGCGGCCGCCGGCTCCCAGGCCGCCGCGAGAGGGGATCCAGGCCGCCACTGAGTTTGGGCCGGCGTGCATCCAAGAACCGGGCAATATCGAATTCTACCGCGACATCGCGGAGGTTTTCGGTACCGACCCGGCCCTGGTCCCTGACCTCGAACCAACCAGTGAGGACTGTCTCTATCTCAATCTCTGGACCACCGGTCCCGTGGGTGGTGAGTTGGTGCCGGTGATGGTTTGGATCCATGGCGGCAGCAATGTGGCCGGGTCCGGCGCCGAACCGCCCTACGACGGCGCCAACCTGGCCCGTAGGGGTGCGGTGGTGGTCACCATCAACTATCGGCTCAACCTCTTTGGCTTCCTCGCCCATCCCGCATTCACCTCGGAGTCCGAGCACCGCTCGTCGGGAAACTACGGGCTCTTGGACCAGATCGCCGCCCTCCGATGGGTCCAGCGCAACGTGGCTGCCTTTGGCGGTGATCCGGATCGGGTGACCATCTTTGGTGAGTCCGCCGGGGCCACCGATGTGGCCTACTTGATGGCGTCACCCTTGGCCCGCGGCCTGTTTCATCGCGCCGTCATCCAGAGCGGGGGCTACGCGGTGGCCGTGGACACGACCCTGGTCGACGCCGAGGCTGCTGGCGAAAAACTCGCCGAGGCCGTCGGTGTGGCGGAAGCTGACGACGTGGCCGTCGCCCTGCGCGAACTGGCTGCGGAGACACTCTTCCACCGGGCGACAGAATCCGGCGTTGGGCGGTTCAATTCACCAAACGTGGACGGTTACGTGCTCACCGACGCCCCCGGGCGCATTTTCGACGCAGGTGAACAGGCTGCCGTCCCGCTTCTGGTGGGGTTCAACGCCGACGAGTGGACGACCATGGGGCGCTACTGGCCCGACGTCACGGTGGATCGACTGGAAGTGGAACTCCGCGCGAGCTATGGCGAACTGGCGCAACGCGCCATGGAGCTCTATCCGGCCAGCACAGACGACGAGGCGGCGGCAGCGGCCGACCGATTTCAGACCGATGTCTATTTCGCCTGTCCGGCCAGGTTCATCGCCGACCGGATGTGGCGGGTGTCGAGCCCCACATTCTTCTACATCTTCACCCGCTGGGCGCCGGCCCCCGGCGGTGACACTCTTCGCGCGTACCACGGAGCGGAGGTGCCCTACGCCTTCGACAGCCTCGAGTTCGAGACGTGGGTTCCCCGCAACGAGGTCGACCGGGAGCTGGCCCACACGATGGCCGACTTCTGGGTCCGCTTCGCGGCCACTGGCGACCCCAACGGCGGGAGTATTCCTGTGTGGCCTCTCTACGACGCCGTGCAGCGACAGCACCTGGTCTTCGGCGACGAGGTGCTGCCGGGGGCGGGTATCCGCACCGATGAGTGTGCCCTCTTCGACCGGCTTCAGGAGGCTCTTTTGGACGGCAGTCGGTGAGCGTCTGTGGTTGATGGTCGGCCCCCGTTACAATGCCTGTCCGGGAGGGCAGGTGTGAGACGGAGCGGGACGGACGTTGTGACAGCCAGCTTGGTCCGCTGGCTGCCTGTGGTCCTCATTGTGACGGTAATGGTCGGATGCGGAGGCAATGAGCCGCCGGCGTCACAGACGTTGCCGGAGGTGGTCGGACATTCCGAAGCCCATGATCTCAACGTCATTCTGATCACCATCGATACCCTGCGGTCGGACCGAGTATCGAGTTACGGCTCGGATCGCGTCGATACGCCGCACGTGGACCGATTTGCCGAGGAGGGTGTGCGGTTTGCAAATGCCGCCAGCACGGTGCCGTTCACCCTGCCCGCCCACTCGTCGATCCACACTGGGCTCTATCCAACCGGGCATGGGGTGCGCGAAAACGTGGGCTACACGCTCGATGACGCGATTCCGACGTTGGCCGAAGTGCTGTCGGACGGGGGCTGGTCAACCGCCGGGTTCGTGAGCGCCTTCGTGCTCGACCGCCGGTGGGGGATCGGCCGCGGATTCGATCACTATTTCGACGACTTCGATTTGAGCGGCGTTGAAAATCCGAACCTCAGCTCGGTGCAGAGGTCCGGCGACGTTACCGTCGCCCAGACTATCAACTGGCTGGACAGGCGGCCCCAGGACAGGCCGTTCTTCCTGTGGCTTCACCTGTATGACCCGCACGATCCCTATGAACCGCCCGAACCCTTCCGATCCATGTTCGCGAACCGTCCCTATGACGGCGAGGTCGCCTGGACCGATTCTCTCATCGGTGATGTGAGGCGGGCGCTGGAGGATCGAGATCTATTGGAGAACTCGGTGGTGATCCTCACCGCCGACCACGGCGAGGGTCTCGGTGACCACGGAGAGTCGTCCCACGGTTTCTTTGTCTACGACACGACGATTCACGTGCCCCTGATCGTCCGGCTGCCATCGGCGGAACAGGGCGGTCGGGTCGTGGACAGCGCCGTCAGCCACGTTGATCTGTTCCCGACCGTTCTCGATGCGGTGGGTGTGGCGGCGCCGAGGGCGGTCCACGGGGAGAGCCTTCTCCCCTTGATCCGGGGAGAGGAGGTCGATTCGGATCGCGGCGTGTACTCCGAGTCCTTCTATCCGCTGCTCCACTACGGTTGGTCGCCGCTGCGGGCGTTTCGCACCGACAGCCACAAATTGATCAGCGCTCCACGGCCGGAGGTCTTCGATGTGCGGACCGATGGGGCGGAGAGACACGACCTCTCGGGCGCGCAACCGGACGTGGTCGAGGACCTCGAAAATCGGCTTGCCTTAATGAGGACCGAGATCGAAGATGACGGGCCGAATGCCGGAACGGCCTCGGACATCGACCCCCAGACCCTCGCCCAGCTCCAGGCCCTGGGGTACGCCGCCGGCCAGGGCGGGGTCAGCCTCGATGAAGAGAACGATCGTCCGCGGGCCGATCCCAAGGACAAGATCGGCCTCCACCGAACGATCATGGGGGCGCAGTCGCTGATGGGACGAAATGTGGAGGAGGCTGAAAAAATCCTGCTCACCGTTCTGCAGGAGGATCCGGAGATCCTCGACGCGCACCAGATGTTGGGTCAGATCGCGGCAACCCAACAGCGGTTCGACGAAGCGTTGGGATATTACCGACGGGCCCTCGCCATCGAGCCTGATCACAAGAATTCGCTCATGGGCATGGCTTCCTGCTATCAGGCGCTCGATCAGAGCGATGAGGCTCTGGTTGGCTTCCGGAGGGTGCTCGAAGTCGGTGGCCATGACACTCGGGCGTCGCTGGCCATCGCGGACATCGAATTTGGTCAGGGAGATTTTGACCAGGCGGCACGGTCCCTCGAAGATGCGGCCAAGACAACTGAAGCCCCCGCGCTGATCCACAACAAGCTCGGCGAGGTGAGGGTCGAACAGGGTCGCTTCGACGATGCCGTGGCTCTTTTCGAGACTGCCATCGCCGAGCACGAAGAGTTTGCCGTGCCGCACTTCAATCTGGCGGTCCTCCTCGAAGAACGGGGCGATCTCGAGGCCGCGAAGGGTCACTACGAAAAGGCGATCGAGCTCGCGCCCAACTATCACGAAGCACTTTTCAACCTCGGTTTTCTGGTTGGGGACCAGGGTCAGGTGGACCGGCAGCAAGAGCTCTGGGAGGGGTCCATCGAGAGCAATCCCAACTTTGTTCAGGGCTACTACTATCTCGCCAAACTCATGATGGACCGGGGCGGCGATCTGCGCCGCGCGGAGGAGCTTGTTCGTCTGGGAATCGGCAAGGACCCCGACCACAATGATGGGCCGCTGGGGTACTACATCCTCGCTGATATCCTTAATCGAACCGGCCGAGCGGCGGAGGCCAAAGATGCTGTTGCCACCGGCCGGAGGATCCAAGCTGAAATGAAGTAGTCCTTCAATCCACCGGAACACAGCCCTCCAGGGAAGATGCCCATGAAGTCACTCATCGCCCTCCTGCTCGCCTTGATCACTCATGCGGTGTGTGCGGAAGAAGTGGTCGAGATCTGGCAGGAAGAGCCGCCGTACTCCAAGGGAAATTCACTCGAGGAGTACGTGATGGAGTCGTGGGGAGTGCCGTGCGTCTACGACGTCACGCGTCCCACGTTGACCATCTTCCGCGCCCAAGGAAGAAACTCCGGCAGGGCGATGGTCATCCTGCCGGGTGGCGGGTACACCGCGGAGTCCATCGTGGCGGAAGGGCGGACGATTGCCCAATACCTGTCGTCACAGGGCATCACCGCGGCCGTTCTGAAGTACCGCCTGCCCTTGCTCGAGGCCTCTGATCATCCCCATCTCGTGCCCATCACCGACGCCCGCAGGGCCATCGGCCTCATGAGGTCGAAGTCAGTGGAGTTTGGGTTCGATCCATCGAAGGTGGGCATCATGGGATTTTCTGCAGGCGGTCACCTGGCCACTGCGGTGAGCGTGTTGGGGTCTGAAGACCCAAATGAAAACCCAGACTACTCGGCGCTGATCTACGCCGTGACCACCTTGGAACCCGAGAATCAGAAGTGGCTCGAGGAGACCCTGTTTCACCGTCCCATGACGGCTCAGGAGAAACGGCAGTACTCGCTGGTGGACCAGGTGAACGATCAGACGCCTCCGGCGTTTTTGGTGCACGCCTGGGACGACGACGTCGTGCCGATCAGCGAATCGGTTGTGTACGCCGAGGCCCTCACCGCCGCGGGCCAGCGGGCGGAGGTCCATTTCTTTGCCCAGGGAGGCCACGGATTCGGCCCGGGACGACCGGATGATGGGACGGACCAGTGGCTCGGTCTGCTGGCTCATTGGATCAAACGGCAGTAGCCCGCCCTCACGGCGGCTGCTGGGCGTATGAGTGTGAACACGGCAAGAGCAACGAGGACGGCGAAACGGCTCGAGCGAGGGATCGATATTCGATCCGCCAGCGGCGAAACAGGATCCCGGCCTGGCGCAGTGTGGCGGCGGGCTGCTTCACGCGTCCGGCCGACTCCTCCCATGCCGCCTGCGCCGGGCGGGCCGGGGATCTCGTGGAGTCCGAGACGGTCATCTGCTGTGCGTGTCATCATTGACGTCGTCTGAGTGTACCGCAGAGGATCCGCGCAGTCGGATGAAAGATCCTCATCCTCAGTCACGTGCCGAGGCGACGGGCTCGGCGTAGTTCAAGATCAGCTCGCGCCAGGGACCGGTGGCCCGGAGCTTGGACAGGTTGCCATAGTGACCACCCAGGGTTCGGTTGACGAAGATCGCGTCCTCGGGGAACTGGATGTTGGTGGCCTTGGACCAGCTGTCCATCCCGTGCTCCATGAGCTGGCGGTACATGTCGTCGTCGCCAAAGGTGTAGGGCGGGTCGGTCCGCGCCACTGGCGAGAATATCTCGACGTATGCGTCGGTGATGTCGCGGGACATGGGCTCGCCGTCGGTGGTGGAAATCCCGATACCCTTCAGGATCTCGGGGATCTCGGCGTCGCGCCGGTGGCTGACCGCGATCAGCAGATCGGCATAGCCCCTGGCGAATTCTGGGGAGATCTTCTTGACGCAGCCGAAGTCGTAGACCACCATCCGGCCGTCCTCGAGGAAGGCGAAGTTCGCCATGTTGGGGTCGGCATGGAGAAAACGATGTTCCAGAAGACCGCGCAGCGAGAACTCGAGGAGTACGCGGCCCCAGCGGTTGCGCAGCTCCTGGTCGATCTCCGAAGAGCACGCCTGATCGCCGGTGAGACCGCCGACGTACTCCATGGTGAGCACATTGCGGGCGCTGGCCTCCTCCACCACCCGCGGGATGACGATCTCCGGCACGTCGGCGTGGAGCTCGGCCATCCGTCGGACGTTGCCGGCCTCGTGGGTGTAGTCCAGCTCCTCGAGCAGCCGGTCGCGGACCTCGCCCCAGATGGCGTCCACGTCGGTCTCGAAGACCAGCCGGATCACGGTCTGGATCACCCGTTTCAGGTTGTCCAGATCCGCCTTGACGATCTCCTCGATCAACGGGTACTGGATCTTGACCGCCACCTGTCGGCCGTCCCGCAGCCTCCCCAGGTGGACCTGACCGATGGAGGCGGCGGCGAATGCCTCGAAGTCAAGATTTTCAAAAAGCTCGTCGAAATTCTCCAGCGATCCCCGGATCTCGTATTCCATGACCTCGGCAGGGACTTTTGGGGCCTCCTTCTGCAGCGACCGCAGGACATCGGCCACCTCCGGTGGCAGCATGCCCTCGTGAAGGCTCAGCATCTGGCCGACCTTCATGGCCGCGCCCTTGAGCTCGCCCAGGGTTTCGGCGATCCGTGCCGCGTTGCGGACCAGATTCTCGGTCTTGCGGATCTGCCGTGTTGGTCCCGAGCGGGCCACGTCGAGGATCTGATTGCCGACCATCGATGCTCCGACCCGGCCGGCCAGGCCACCGAGGCGCACAAAACGCCCGAGCGCTGAAGATGTGGGACCTTCGGTTTTCGCCATCACCTTAGGACAACCGCGGACGTGCCGCGCACAATCCCTCCAACCGGCGGCGATTGGCGGGCGCTCCGAAGACCCGCCATCACCACCGCCGGGCACCCCAAGCCCTTGGGCGATTCAGGTTGTCAGCCGGCGAGCTTTTTGTTGAGATGGTCCAAGACCGGATTGTGCTCGTGCTGGGGGCTGAACAGAACCATCTCGGAGTCCTTCTCGGCTCGCACCGTGTGACCCGGCGGCCAGTACAGCAGATCGCCCGCATGGAGATTCTCCTCGGATCCGTCCTTGAAAGTGACGGTGAGCTCGCCCCCGATGAGGTAGCCCCAGTGCGGCGCTTGACAGAGATCGTCTTTGAGTCCCTGGAGAAGAGGGGAGAGGTCGGTTCCGGCCGCAAGCCGATAGTGTTCGGCGGCAATCGGGCCGTACGGTGTGGCGTCGCCGAAATTCTCCGTTTGGCGCGCCACGGCGCCGGGTGACGCGTCCACCTTCACCGGGATATCGTTTTTTGCTATGCGCATTGTTCTGCCTCCTTTTGTGGTGCTGTTTCGTTTTGTACGGTGATCGGTCTCGCGCTGCACGAATCCGGTGCAAGGTCAGGTCTCGGCTCCCCTCGAGCGTCCTCTGACCCCCTCGAAGAGCAGCACGGGCCTTTCGGCATTAAGATTGAGTTTCAATTGAAAAAAGAGAATACGACGGGCGGCCGGTCGTGTCAAGGCGGGCAGTGAGATCCGATAACTACGGAACTGCGGACCTGGCACTTATGCTTTGCATTCGGTCTCCTGTCTCATGGGCAACGAAGGCGTTCGGCGAGCATGGTGTAACGCTTGCGGACCGTGGCATTGCGGACGGCGCGGCCGAGCGCGCTCTTGGTGCCGACGATCACCACGAGCTGTTTGCCGCGGGTGACCGCGGTGTAGAGGAGATTGCGTTGGAGCATGATCCAATGCTGGCTGTGGAGCAGGATCACCACCGCCGGGTATTCCGAGCCCTGGGACTTGTGGATGGTGCAGGCAAAGGCCGGCACGAGGTCATCAAGAGCCTTGGCTTCCACCGGAACCGGCCGGCCGTCGAAGGAGACCACAAGATCGCGGGTCTCGGGGTCGAGGGAGACGACGCGGCCGATATCGCCGTTGAAAATGTCGAGCTCATAGTTGTTCCGGAGCTGCATGACCTTGTCGCCGATCCGAAACCGGCGTGAGCCCACAACGACCTCGGGGCCCTGGGGAGTGAGCAGCGACTGGAGCCGGTCGTTGAGGTTGGAGACCCCGAGCTCGCCCTTGTGCATGGGTGCCAGAACCTGGACCTGGTCCACCGGGTCGAATCCGAATCGTCTGGGGATGCGGTTGACCACCAGATCCACCGCGAGCTGGGCCGCCTCTTCGGCATCTTCGCGTTCCACGAAATAGAAGTCCTGGAGGTCATCGCCTGGCGCCTGCGCGGGCATCTCGCCACGGTTGATGCGGTGGGCGTTGTGGATGATGAGGCTTTGATCCGCCTGACGGAAGATCTCGGTGAGCCGGACCACCTTGACCTGGCGCGAGGCGATGAGATCGGCCAGGACGTTGCCCGGCCCGACCGACGGCAGCTGGTCGGCGTCGCCCACGAGCACCAACCGGCATTTCGGGGGCACGGCGTTCAGGAGATGGCTGGCCAACTCCACGTCAAGCATGGAGACCTCGTCCACCACCAGGACGTCCGCCTCGAGCGGATGGTCGCGGTTTCTGGTGAAGTTCCGCAGTTGGGGATTGAACTCGAGCAGACGGTGGATGGTCTTGGCAGCCTCTCCAGTCGTCTCCTGAAGGCGTTTCGCCGCCCGGCCGGTGGGGGCGGCAAGCAGGATCTTCTTGTTCTTGGCACCGAGGATCTCGATCACGCCCCGGATGAGGGTGGTTTTCCCGGTTCCGGGACCGCCGGTGATGACGGTGACCGGCTCCACCAGCGCGGTGGCGAGAGCTTCGAGCTGTTTGTCGGCGAGTTCGATCCGCGTTCGGGCCTGAAACCAGCCGAGGGCCTGTCGGATGTCGATCTCCGGCTTTGATGTTGCAGATTTCAGTTGTCGGCGGATCGACTCCGCCACTGAAGCCTCCGCAAGCTCGAGCCGTCGTGGATAGACCGCTGGCTCACCGGCTGCACGGGGGCGAAGCACGGCGAGCTCCTTGGCGGCCAACGACTCCACGGCGGCCGCCACCTGTTCTTGTGGGACGTCGAGGAGTTCGGCCGTGGTCTCGAGGACCCGATCTCTCGGTAGAAAGACATGACCAGCGTTGGCTGCTTCTGAGAGCACGAAGAGCACACCGGCTTCGAGCCGCTCCGGAGCGTCGTCCGGGATGCCCAGGTTCCGCGCGATGCCGTCGGCGGTGCGGAAGCCCACTCCGAAGACGTCATCGGCAAGTCGGTATGGGTTTGCCCGCACGACCTCCAGGGCCTTGGCTCCGTAGCGGTCATGGGCCTTGGTCGCCACGTTGGGGGTCACGCCGTGGCCGGTGAGAAAAACCATCAACTGCTGGAGCCCGCGGTGGGCGGTCCAGGATTCCTTGATCCGCTGCAGCGTCTTTCGGCCGATTCCGGGAACCTCCCGAAGCCGATGGGGGCTGTTTTCGATGACGTCGAGGGTGTCCAGGCCGAAGGTCTCGACGATCCGCTCCGCCATCTTCGGCCCGATGCCTCGAATGCGTCCGCTGGCGAGGTAGGTGCGGATGCCGTCCGAGGTGGTGGGGGAGACGTGGACCCAGCTCGAGACCTCCAGCTGCTCGCCGAACTTGGGGTGCTGGACCCAGCGGCCCTTCATCCGCAGCACGTCGCCGGAGGCCACCCCGAGGAGCGTTCCGACGATGCTGAACTGGACCCCGTGCTTGGACCGGCATTTGACCACGCTCCAACCGTTTTCTTCGTTTGAATAGGTCACCCGAACCACCGTTGCCTCGACGTTGGCCTGCTCGTCAGTGTTTTGCTGCTCGAGTTTCAGGGGCGGCTGGTCGCTGGTCGGCATGCAGACATGATAGATGAACCTCGAATTCTCAGTTCTTAGTTCTTAATTTTGAATTACATACGAATGGCCGACCAAAGCCGGTTGTGGCTCGCCCCGGGGCGGGTGGTCGAGAATTCGAAATTCGAAACCCCCTCCCGCCCGGTACGGCGTTTTGTGAAGGGCCTCTTGGCCGATTCGCGCAGTCAATCGCGGCATGAATTGCAGCCGGGACGGCTGCGCTACAAAAACGATCTCGGTGGGTGGGAGTGTGCAGCGTTCCTCTCTGTGAATATCTGTGTCCATCTGTGTCATCTGTGGACGATCTGGGTGGGCGGGGGTCTTTGATCTTCGTTCTTTGTTCTGCGAACGAACCCGGGCGGGCGGCGGACTGGTCCCTAGCCCCTAGCCCCTAGCCCCTAGCCCCTAGCCCCTAGCCCCTAGCCCCTAGCCCCTCGTCACTGCCCCTTGGCCGGGAAGCGAGAGCACACGTGCTCCGACAACGCGGTGATGGTGAGCGACGGGTTGACGCCGAGGTTGGCGCCGATCATGGACCCGTCCATCACGTAGAGATCGTCGTAGCCAAAGACCCTGCCGCGAGAGTCGACCACCCCGGTCTCGGGTCCGGCGCCGATACCGCAGCCGCCGAGAATGTGGGCGGTGGACGAGGTGTCGAGCAGAACCTCGTTGATGCTCGACTGGGGCACTGCGTCGAGGTCCGCAGCAAACTCCCGAGCCACTTCGTTGGCGATGGGGATGTACGAGGGAATGCCGGGCTGGCTGGGGTCTGGGTTCGATGTGAGGGCCCGGGTGAATGGCCACAGCGGTTGGCGTTTGCGCACCAGGCGAGTGTGGTTGTCGACGGTCTGCATCACGAGGAGAACTGTGGAGTGCTTCGCCTTGCCCCACGGCTTGGTGGCCCGGAGGAACTGGACCGGATGACGCAAGGCGTTGCCCATCCACTTCACCGGCCGGGGGAGACCCGGTCCGCCGTCGGTGAGGATTGTGCCGAGAAGCAGCACCACATCGGAGCCCGGGGGGAACCGGCACGGCTCCATGTGGGTGACATCGTCCATCTCCATCTTGGAGGTGATGGCCACCCCCTGCCAAAGATCGTCGCGGTTCTTCGAGGTGATGCCGAGCAGGGCTTCTGAGTTGGTCCGTACGACATTTCCCAATTGATCCGATAGATGGGGGAGCGTGCCCTTTTCCTTGCACTCCATCAGAAGCTTGACGGTTCCCAGGACTCCGGCGGAGACGATGACCTTGCGGGCGGTAAGGGCTCCGCGTTCGGGAGCCATGCGCTGGGTGGACCGCTTCCACTGCAGACGGTAGCCGCCGCCGTCGAGGGGTTCGATGAGGTCCACATGGGTCTCGGGAACGACGCGGGCACCGGCCTTCTCGGCCAGATAGAGATAGTTTTTGTCGAGGGTGTTCTTTGCCCCGGGTTTGCAGCCGACCATACAGCCGCCGCAGAAATTGCAGCCGGTCCGTGGCGGGCCTTCGCCTCCGAAGTACGGATCCGGCACCGTGACATCAGGCTCACCGAAGAACACGCTGCACGGCGTCGGGCGGAAGGTGTGCTCACGGCCGCGACGTGCCGCGGCGCGGCGCAGGGCCTCGTCGGCCGGGCCCAGTTTCGGGTTTTCCGCCGCTCCGAGCATCTGGCGGGCGGTGGCGAAGTGCTCGGGCATCACGGCCCGCCAGTCCTCGAGTTCCCGCCATTGCGGGTCGTCCCACACCGTTTCGGGTGGAGCGAAGAGGGTGTTTGCATAGAGGAGGCTGCCGCCGCCGACGCCGACGCCGTGGAGGATGAGGACCTCACGCAGGAGGTGGAACGACCAGGTCCCGTAACAACCTATCCAAGGGAACCAGAAGGATTTAGGCAGGTTCCAGTTGGTGTTTGGAAAATCCTCCGGGTTCCATCGCTTGCCCTTTTCGAAGACCGTGACGCCGTAGCCCTTTCGAGAGAGTCGCAGCGCAGACACGGATCCGCCGAAGCCGGAACCAATGATGGCGATGTCGGTGTCGAAGTCGGTGGCGGATGCTTGGTTTTTTGCCATGATCGTCCTCGCTGAAAGTGTACCCGGTATTGCCGCACCTTGGCAATGCGTGGCATGAGAAATGTGGAATGAGAAATGAGGAGTTGACGGATACGGGGCAACAGGGTGGGCGGTGGCCATTTCACATTTCTCGTTTTTCGGACCGCCAGATGAGCTTGCTGGACGACCGGTCACCGCGCCCTGCGGTGGGAACGAGCGCCGGCCTGGTGATGCAGACCCCGTCCTTCAAGAGGCGGATTTCGGTATACTCCACCTGTGAGAGGGCTGTTCCGGGCACCGCGGATCATGGCGGTCGGGATGTTTTTATGCGTCCTGGCGGTCTGGGTGTTTGCCGCCGACGATATTCACCTGGTCGACTCCAAAGGCGAAGCCACGCGTTGGCTCGGCTGGTTGGAAACCAACGGGCCGACCGCGGCGCTGGTGTGGTCATCTTGGGCGCCGGATGGAAGCGAGGCTCTCGGGATCGCGCCGGCGCTGGCCGAAGCCGCCGGGCGCAAAGGTCTCGGTTTTGTGATCGTCGACGTGCAGGAAGAGTTCGAGGAGGCCGGGCATGCGTTGGCGGGCCGTGGGATGGAATGGCTGCACGACCGGCACGGTGAGATCTTGAAACAGTACCGCCTGATCGAGGTGCCGATTCTCGTCATCGTAGACGCAGAGGGTCGGTTGGAGGCGCGATTGGCACCAGAGCCGGCGGCGTTGGCGGCGTGGACCAAATGATGCACGCAGCACGACCCTGGATCCGCGGTGCGGCGGTTATTGGCATAGCCCTCGTGGCGGTCGCATGTGGCGAAGTGAGCTCGGCCAGCCGGACCGAGACGGTGCAAATTCGAGTGGAACCGATGACAGCCTTCCACCCACCGGTCCGCACCGAAGTTGCATCCGGAGACACCATCGACAGCGTGAGTCAACGGCTTGCCGGGGATGATTGGAAGGTGTGGCGGGACGCCCTGGTCACCGAGCTCGATCCCAGGAGACTGCTTCCGGGAACCCGATTCGAAGGGGTGTGCTCCGCACGTGGTGAGCTCGAAAATTTGAAAGTGACCCTGGATCGCAGGACCGAGCTGGTGCTCGCAAAAGACGGCGACCAGGTGTCCATTGCCCGCCTCGAACTGCCGGTGAGCAGCGACGTGCAGCGGTTGTTTGGAGGAGTGTCCTCGTCCCTCTTTGGAGCTGTGGAGGCTGCGGGCGGGCATCCGGAGTTGGCGGTGCGGCTGGCCGAGGTCTTTCAGTGGGACATGGACTTCATCCGGGACGTCAGGTCCGGCGACGAGTTTGTGGCGGTGGTGGATCACCAGACTGTGGAGGGGTCCTTCTTCGGTTATGGAACGATGTATGCCGCACGCTACGTCAACGACGGCAAGACGATGGAGGCGGTCGCCTATCCGGATGCCAACGGTCGACTCGGCTATTACGATCTGGACGGCACTCCGCTGCGCAAGCAGTTTCTTCGTTCACCGCTGAAGTTCAGCCGAATCACCTCGCGATTCTCAATGAGTCGATTCCACCCCGTGCTCAAGAAGCGGATGCCCCACTATGGGATCGACTACGGCGCCCCGGTCGGCACGCCGGTGCACGTCACGGCCGACGGACGAGTGACCTTCACCGGCAGCAACGGGGGTGCGGGCAGAATGGTCAGGGTTCGACACACCAACGGCTACGAGACCAACTATCTTCACCTCAGCCGTTACGGGCCAGGTGTGAAGAACGGGGCGCGAGTGAGTCAGGGCGATGTGATCGGCTACGTGGGATCCTCCGGGTGGTCGACAGGGCCCCATCTCGACTATCGCGTCAAGCTCAACGGGAGCTGGGTCAACCCGCTCGCCATCAGTTCGCCGGCGGTGGAGCCGTTGGAGGGCGATCGGTTGGAGCGGTTCCTGTCGCACGCGGTCGCCATCCTGTCGTTGCTCAAGGGCGACGGCCCGCCTCCCGGGGCGCAGTGTTGAGGGACAGCCGGCAGTTTGCAGTGAGCAGTTTGCAGACGGCAGTAGGCAGTAGGCAGCAGGTAGTAGGGAGCTCATTTCGATTCACGAATAGGTTTCCTCAAGACTGTCGTTCCAAAAACGCATACTCCCTGCTCCCTACTCCCTACTGCCTTGTTGAGGCAGGGTTTGGTCGCCGAAATAGGGAGACGGTCTGGAGTCGCCTGTGAGAGTAGTGGCGACCGCGCCGTGCAGGGCTGATTTGGCGGGGGGCACCCTCGACATCTGGCCACTGGGCATCATCCATCGCGGTGCCCTGACAGTGAACATGGCGATACCGGTCATGGTGAAGCTGGAGGCGGACCTTGAGGGGCGGCCCGGCCATGGGGCCCACGCGGTGGGTGACGGGCCCTGGGTCGAGTTCGGTCCGGAAGATGTCGACGACGACCTCAGTGCCGCGGTGTGCTTCGCGTTGCGCCCCACCGGCGGAGTGAGGGTTCGGGTGTTTGAACAGGCGCCAATGGGCTCCGGTCTCGGCGGATCGTCGAGTTACGCCGTGGCCCTTGCGCGGGCCGTTCTGGCACTGACCGAGAAGACCATGAGCGATCGTCGCCTCATTGCGGTGCTTCGGGATCTGGAGGCCAGGATCCTGGCCGCGCCCACCGGGGTCCAGGACCACTGGGCGGCTGCGCGCGGGGGAGTGATCGCCGTCCATCTGGAAGCCGGTGGAGAGGTGGTGGAGGAGATGTCGGTGGATCCCGTGTGGCTCGGGGAGAGGGCTTCGGTCTTTTTTACCGGGATCACCCATCACTCCGGAATGGTGAACTGGCAGGTGATTCGCCGTCGACTCGAGGGCGACGGGATCACCACGACGGCGCTCGAAGCCATTGCCGAAGCCGCCCGGAAATGTCGACAATCACTGTTGGCGGGGGACGCGGACGGCTGTGGCGCGGCAATCGCGGAGGAGTGGGCGGCGCGCAAGAAATTGGCGCCGGAGGTGTGTCCGGGCGAACTCGAGTCCTTGGAACAAACGGCGCTCTCCGCCGGAGCGCAGGCCTTCAAGGCGTGTGGGGCCGGCGGTGGCGGGAGCGTCCTGCTGTGGCACCCGGACGGTCGCGGCGAATCGATCGCAAGGGCGCTCACCCAGGCTGCGCCCGGTGGATTCATGGCGCCGTCAGGGGTGATGCGACAGGGTTGCCAGGTCTCACTGGTCTGACTGAGTCAGGTCAGAGACTGACTCAAGCCTCGGCTTCGTCAGGGGCGGTGGGATCCACCACCGATATTGCGTCCCGGATATTGTTCACCTCGACGAATTGCATGAAGAGTTCGACGACCTGACGTGCCACTTCCCGGCTCGGGGCGATGCCGCTCAATCGGATCCACCGACCCTCGATTCTGGCACTGAGGTCGCTGACCCCGAGATCCATGCGGTCGATTGTGGAGACCGCGGACTGGATTTTCTGATTGACGGCCTGAATGAGACGGTCGAAAAGTCCTCTCATGGGATGTCCTCACCCAGATGGAGGGCCGGGAAGGCCCGGCCGACGCACTCCCGCCCGGTGTGGGCGGGAGGCGATCCGGTCGAGGTCATTCAGGAATCTTCAACTCCTGACCCGGCTTGATCAGGTCGGGGTTGTCGAGGATGTCCCGGTTGGCCTCGAAGATTTTCATGTACTTGCTCGCCTTGCCGTAGTGTTTCTGTGCGATGGCGCCAAGCGTGTCTCCCGGCTGCACCACGTAGATGGTCTCGGCCGGCGGCTCGGGCTCGACCACAGGCGCCGGTTTCGGTTCCGGCGGCTTGTCAACCTTGATGGTGTTCAGCGTGTTGTCGGTCTCCACCATTTCGTTGAAGGCCTCCATGGTCTTTGCGGAAACCGCGATCGACGGTGCGCTGCCTGTCAGCGTGACGGTCTTGCCATCGATCTTCGCGCCCAGATTCCGCACTCCGAGGTTCATGTTGTTGATCTGGTCGATCGCCTCTTCCACCTGCTTGTCGAATGACTTCCCGAAAATGTCCAAAAATCCCATTGCGTGTCTCTCCTCCTGTTCTCTTGATTCATGCGTTGTGAACCCGCTTATCCTAACCAATCACAGACCCGTTGTCATTCCTCCAGAGACGGGCCGGGACGGTGTTCTCTATACTACTGGTCACTGAATGACGCGATCCCGCGGCGGTCTGGGTTGAATGTGCCGCGAATTGGAGGACGGATGGCGGACCGGGAGATGTCTATCGGTCGAGGGTTGGACGGTGGGTCCGAGGTCACTCTCGACATGGATCACCTCACCACCCACGCGGTCTGTTTCGGCATGACGGGCTCGGGGAAAACCGGGCTCGGCATCGTCGCGGTGGAGGAGCTGGCCAGGCGTGGCGTACCGCAACTGGTGATTGATCTCAAGGGCGACATGGTGAACCTCCTGCTCAACTTTCCCGAACTCTTGCCCTCGGACTTCGCGCCGTGGATTCCGTCAGACCAGATCGGACCGGAGGGCAGGGAGGCAGCCGCCGTTGCACAGGCCCGGGTCTGGACCGACGGTCTCGCCGGGTCGGGTTTGGGGGGAGAAGACCTGTTGGCAGTTCGACAGGGGGTCCATTGGCAGCTCGTGACTCCGGGTGCGGCCGGGGTTGCCCCGCTGAACATCCTGCCCACCCTGGCTCCGCCCGCCGACTGGGATCCCGCTTCCGGTCCGGCCGCCGTCACCGACAGAGTTGGCGGGGTGGCGGGGGCCCTGTTGTCGCTGATCGGGCGTGGCGGGGATCCACTGACCGATCGCGACACTGTCCTGCTGGCATCGGTCCTCTTGGAGCACTGGAAGAGGGGCGAGGGGCTGGATCTGCCGGGTCTGCTGGCGAGCCTGGCCGATCCGCCCATGGACGTCCTGGGGGCTCTGCCGTTGGAGGCCTTCTACCCCCGCAAGGACCGGATGAAACTGGTACTGGAGCTCAACGCCCTGGTGGCGAGCCCGGCATTTGCGGCCTGGACCCAGGGCACCCCGCTCGATATGAGCGCGCTGTTGGGAACCGACGCCGCACCGAAGGCGAGCATTATCAGCATCGCCCACCTTGACGACCGTCAGAGGCTCTTTGTCCTGGGTCTGTTGGTGTCCGAGTTGGTCTCGTGGATGCGTCGCCAACCCGGAGCCTCGGGTCTGCGGGCCCTGCTCTACATGGACGAGGTGCACGGTATCCTGCCTCCCCACCCCTACAACCCTCCCACCAAGGGCCCGTTGCTGACGTTGTTGAAACAGGGTCGGGCGTTCGGGGTCGGAGCCTGGTTGGCCACCCAGAATCCGGTGGACATCGACTACAAGGCCGTGGGCAACGCCGGCATCAAGTGCATCGGGCGGCTGGTGACCGAGAGGGACCGCGACCGGGTGCTCGACGGCCTCGGGCTGCGTGAGCTCGATGACGGTCAGGATGCCGACGACGTTGTGGCCGCACTGGGCAAGCGGGAGTTTCTGCTGCACGACGTTCGGGCGAAAAAGCGCAGCCGGACATTCACGTCGCGATGGGCCATGAGCTATCTGCGGGGGCCGGTGACCTTGGCCGAGATGGGTCCCCTGGCCGCGGGTGGATCGGACGGAGCTCCCGAATCGGCCCAGGCGTTGATCCGCAAGATCTCGGGAGTCGAGGGGAGCTCGACACCGCCGGTCCTCAGCGCGGAGATCGAGCAGCGATTCGTGACCCCGGCCTCCGGCATGGCCGACCCGTCGGTGGTGGCGCGGAGCCGGGTCACCGTGCGCCGATTGTCGCTCGGTCTCGACCGCCAGGTTGACGAGTGGTGGTTGATACCGATGGACGAGAGGGGGGCTGTGGACTGGGACGGCGCCGAGCAGCTGTCTGATCCGCCGAAGGTGGTGAGTGATCCGCCCGAAGGCATGGTCTTTCCTCCGGCGGCACCCGCCGGGATGGACCGCGATCTCGCGCACATCGAAAGCGGCCTCATCAGCTGGCGAGCACGGCGTCCGGTGGTGGTGCTGACAAACCCCAAGCTCAAGCTGTCGGCGACGGCCGATGAGGACCGGACAGCCTTCGAGGCGCGATGTCTCGAGACCGCGGACCGGGCGGACGATCCGTCACAGGACCGCGCGAGAGAGAAGTACGCAAAGAAAAAGAAATCGCTCGAGGATCGCCTGGCCCGTGAGCGCCAGGAACTCGGCGCCGACGTCATCGAGGCTCGCTCCCGAAAAGCGGAGGAGCTCATCGGCGTCGTTGAGAGTCTGTTCTCGGTCTTCACGGGATCGAGCAGGGCCCGGACCGCCAGTTCGAAGATGCGGTCCGCGGCCACCAGGCGCCGGATGAGTTCCAGGGCCAGCGCCGGGGTGGAAGAATCGGAGCTCGAAATCGCGCGTATCGAAAAGGACCTCGAAGGGCTTGCCGACGAAATGCAGGCCGAAATCGACCGCATCGCCGAGGCCTCGGAGGTCAAGGCCCTCGCCATCGAGGAAACGTCCCTCCGGCCAACCAAGACCAATATCTCGGTGGAGGAGATCTACGTCGTCTGGGAGTGACCCGCGGCTACCCAACCAATTCGAAATTCGATTCCACCCGCCCGTCCAGGCTGCAGGGAGCAGGCGGGTGGGGGATTGTGGAGCAGGCCTCTGGCCTGCATGCGCGCCATCAATCGAGGTAAGAAATGCAGCCGGGACGGCTGCTCCACAATGGCGCTCCGGGCGGGCGGGGGATCTCACAGCTTATAGCGTGCAGCTCATAGTCTTACCCCATGACCCCAGGGCCCTTGGGTGGGTGGGGGACTCTTCACTATTCACTGTTCGCTATTCACTTTTTGTCCCCTACCACCAACAGACGATAAGATAGAACCCATGTCCCGTCAGCGGTTCCTCGCCATCTGGCTCGGTTTCAGCCTGCTCTACCTCGGGCTGGCCGCGTTGGGGCCCAAGGGGCTTCGTCAGAACGGGGTGTGGCCCCTTGTCAACCAGCATCTACTCCAGGTTCGGGCGTGGCGCGGAGAGGACATCGAACTGCCCGCGGACCGTGGGTCGATTCACGAGGTTGTGGCGGTGAACCCCGGGCTGGCAGTGACACCCTATTTCGAACACTGGGTGGTGGACGATCCTCGCGAGCGGGTGCTGCTGTCCAACATCGCCCTCGGGGTTTGGCCCGCGGATCCTGACAAGAAACTCGAGCCGGTGAAGTATGTGCCGGCGGACTCGCTGATAGCAGAGGTCCAGACCAGGAGAATGGAGGTCCACGTAGGGCTCCCCCTTGGTCCGGCATTCCTCATGTATCCCCTGCGTTTCGTCTTCGGTTCGGCCCTCGCTACCCAGTGGCTGGGAGCGCTGCTGGGAGGGCTCGCGGTGGCGCTCATGGACCGTCTGTTGTCGTGGTGGTTGGAGGCGATAAGGGGGGAAGGGGTTCTCAAGGGGAGCGAGCGTGTGATGCTCCTCGGGCTCGCCGGTCTCGGCACCCTGTGGATTTGGCTGGTTCCTCAGGGCGAGGTCTGGTTCTTCGCGCAGACCGTCGCCACGTGCTGTTACACCCTCGCCCTGGTCCTGGGGTGGCGCCGCCGCTGGCTGTTCGCTGGCCTGGCCTACGCCTTCGCAGTCACCAGCCGGCCCACCCTGCTGCTCGGGCTGCCGATCCTGCTCGCGATCCTGGCCTACCAGTCGGGTCCGGGCGACCGGCTGGGCGGGCCGGAACGCAGTTCGCGGTTCAGGGCGTTGTTGGCGGCGATGGTGTTCCCCGCGCTCATCGGGGGACTCCACCTGGCCATCAACTTTCTGCGGTTCGGCTCCGTGCTGGAGTTTGGTTACCGATTTCTTCTGACCCCGCCCGAGCTCCGGCAGGCGTTCGAAACCTATGGCCAGCTCAATATCCACTTTCTGCCCACGAATCTGAGGTATCTCTTCTACCAACCGCCCGTGCCGGTGGTGTCGGACGCCGGGGGCTGGAGCTTCCCGTTCCTGGCCAGTGATCCCTACGGCATGGGTCTGCTCTTCGTCACCCCGGCGTTTTTGGGGGTGCTGCTGAGCGTGGGCGGACGCTGGCGCGGCCGCGGATTGGTGGCGGCGTGCTGGCTGAGCCTGCTGCTTGTGACCTTGCCTGCGCTGTTCTACTTCAACACCGGGTGGGTGCAGTGGGGCGGCCGCTATCTGCTGGATTCCTGGCCGCTCTGGCTGCTGCTGACGGCGCTCGGGCTGGGGCGGCTGGATCGCAGGGTGGCAACGCTGTTGGTGGCGGCGTCCATCGTGTCGAACGTGGTCGCGGCGGTGGCCATGGCCGGGGGGGTTTGGCCGTAACTCGGGGCTCGAGATTCGGGACTCGGGACTCGGGGCTCGGGATTCGGGCATCGATCGTTCGAGCCTGAACCCTGAACCGTGAACCCTCAACACGGAACCCGGAACCAGGTCTGTTTCGTGCAGCGTGCTTTCGCCGACGTTACTGTGCCGCAGGTGCCTCACCCATGAGATATTTTTCAAACCACGCGAGATCCCACTCCATCTTTGCCTTCCGGTGATCGTATGTGGTCAGGCCGTGGCCCTCGCCGGGGTAGATCACCAGCTCGGTCGGGATTTCGAGGTACTGCCTGAGCGCCCGATAGAGGGTCCTCGAGTGGGCCACCGGCACCCTGGGATCACCCCCGCCGACGTGGATCAGAGTCGGCGTTGTGACGGTGTTCAGGCGATACAGTGGTGAGCCGGCTCGGTACTCCTCCGGATCGGACCAGGGCAAGCGGCCTTCCATGAAGTTGATGACGTGGCCCGGGGTGTCCTCAATACCCCACTGGATCACCTGGTCGATCACCCCGGCCCCGCTGGAGGCGGCCTTGAATCGATTGTTGGTGGTGATCAGGCTGTTGGTAAGAAAGCCGCCATTGGACCAGCCCATGACGGCCAGCCGATCGGGATCGGCGATGCCTCGTTCGATCATGGCATCCACTCCGGTCATGATGTCCTTGACGTCGATGTCGTTCTCCCGGCCCACCAGATCCACCAGAAACTGGTCGCCGTAGCCGGTGGAGCCGCGGTAGTTGGGGCTCAGCAGGGCGTATCCGTTGGCCGCCATGAGGGTGCGGCCGTAGATCCAGAACCGAAAGCGGTATTTGGTGTCGGCGGTGGGACCACCGTGGAGCTCCACCACCAGAGGCAACGGACCGTCGTTTGGACCGTAGTCCGGCGGCAGCTCCAGGATGCCCTCGACCTCGGTACCGTCGGTGGATGTCCATCGCACGAGTTCGATCTGAGGCAAGCGCCAGCTGTTGACCTGCGGGTTGATCTCGGTCAGGCGATCGAGGGCTCCGTTTCCTCCCACAAGATAGATGTCCTCGGGTGCGGTCAGGGTGCTTGTAACGATCACCAGGTCGTCGTCGCCCGGACCGAAATCGAAGGTGTCCACGGTGACGTCTCCCGGGGAGAGGACCCGTGCAGCCTTGGCCCGTCGTCGGGTGGCATCGGCGGCGAGATAAACCCTGGCCCGAGCGTGGTGGGCACCGATGAAACCGAGATCGTTTGAAGTGGCCCGCCAGGCGAGGCTCCCGCCGGTTACATGGACGTCCTCGGGTCGGTCGAGATCGACCAAGTCGAATCCGCCGGTGGTCCGGTGGGCGGTGTAGATCAGGGTGGGATAACCATCGAATGACACCGAAAAGGCCAGAGTCGACCCGTCCGCAGACCACGTGACCTGGTCGATCCAACCAAAGGGTGAGGGATGTCCGGCTCGCCAACCGTCCGGGGTGACCGGAGTGATGGTGTCGCTGGACGGGTCGTAGACCTCGACTTTGGACCAGCCCTCGAGGTGGATCAGTTCCTCGTCAGTGGTGGTGACCATTGCCAACAGACCGCTGCTGGAGACGTCGAGGTCGTGGATCACTCGCTGTTTTTCGAAAACCGTGCGACTGCGCCAGGTCCTCAGATCCAAGGCGTGAACCTCGGAAAACTCGGTCACCCCGTGGCCGTACTCGAGTTCGGGGAATCGTTCCCGAAGATCCTTCCACTCCTCATCGATGTGGCTGGAGGTGATGGTGTAGTAGAGCGTGTCACCGTCCCTCGAGAGCAGAAAGCGGCCGACGCCTTCCTCCACTCTGGTGACCGCGTGGGGTTCGCCGCCGATGGGGGAGATCCTCCAGACCTGGCGACTGCCGTCGTAGGGCGGCTTGCTCTCGTCGCCTCGAGTCAGGGCTGCTGAATAGTAGATCCACCGTCCATCAGGGCTGAAGCGCAGCGCACTTTCTGTTTCGTCCGAAAACGTCACCCGCTCCGGTCGGCGTGTGGTCGTGTCGACGACCCAAAGATCCACCGTGCGCCGTTCGGCTGGAGGCGCCCAGCGACGCTCGGTGAAGGCCACGGTGCTGCCGTCCGGGGAGACCGCCACCTCCAGGATGTTGGCGAGGGTGAAGTAGTCCTCCACGGTGATGTCGTGGTCACGGCCGTCAGCCGAAGTAATGCCCGGCGCAGAGATCGCCAGAGTCAATGCCAGACAGATGATCGTCAATGAGAGCCGTCGTGTCATGGGTTCACCTCACCGGTATTTTTCCGCCAGGTCGCCCCGGGGAGAACAAAGTCTAGTCGGGATCCACCGCGTCGGCCAACCCCGAGTAGTCGGCATCCCCAAGACCCCGTTCGATGGTCTTTTCCAGAATGCTGGCGATGCCGGCCAGGTGAGGCGTGAAAAGGCCCTGAACGGCGGACTCCTCGGAGAACAGGCGGATGTCCTTGAGCAGATGACGGGCCGGAAAATTGGCGGGGGTGTATTCGCGGTCGAGCATTCGTCCGAGTTTCTTGTCGAAGGTGGGCGCGTACAGGGCGCTGTGGCGGACGATTTCAGCATAGGCGCCCACATCGACCCCCGAACGCCGGACCAAGCCAAGACTCGCTGCGTAGGCCGTGGTGATGGTGGCGATGAGTTGGTTGAGGGCAAGTTTGAGAGCCGCTGCCCGTCCCACCGGCCCCACCAGCCGAGGCTCCGGTCCGAAGCGGCTCAGGACGCCAAGACAGCGCTCGAAGACTTCGGGCTCGGCTCCCACCATCACGACGAGCTCGCCGTCGGCCGCCTCGGGGATCGAGCCGAGGACCGGTGCCTCGAGATACGACGCGCCCGATCGTTGGATCTCGCGGCCGATGCGGCGGCTCTCCTCCGGGGAGATGGTCCCCATCTGGATCACGGTCCGGCCGGCGAGGTGTTGCTGTGCAGGGTCGGTGAGGAGGGTCTCTTCGATGGCTTGGGCATCGGTGAGCATCAGCACCACGGCGTCGGATGCGGTGATGGCTTGGGCCGGTGAAGGCTCAAGAGTGGCTCCAGCGGCCTCCAAGGCGAGGGCCTTGCTCTTGGTGCGGTTCCACACCGTCACCGGGAATCCCTGGGAGAGCAATCTGAGGACCATGGGCCGGCCCATCAGACCCGTCCCGAGGAACGCGATCCGGAGATTGTCTTCGCTGGTCATGGTTCCCCCTCTATCGGAGTATAAGGTGCCCACGGGCGCTTCGGTGCGAGGCTGGAAATGCTACGGTGAGGGGCCCCATGGAGGGTCACTGTGGCTGATGGCCTGAACAATGATGTGGTGGAAATCCGACGCCCGGTCGACGATGGGCAAGCATGGGTTTTTGTCGGCGATGACCTGCGCGCACTCGAGAATGCGGTGGATCTGCTGGAGAATCCCAGCCTGATCGCTCGAATCACCGATGTCATCGGAGTGCCTCTGGAACAGGCGCTGGACGTCCTGCCGGCGCGGACGTCTGACAAGCTGCAGAAGAGCGTCCGAGTCGCCCTGGAGAAGCTCCTGAATGTCTCCGTGGGGACCCTTGGAACAAGCCGGGAAGGACCCGCGTCAAACCTCAAGCACAAGCTGGCCGGAGGGGTGAGCGGCGCGGTGGGAGGGTTTTTCGGTATGGCCGCCCTGGCGGCAGAGCTTCCCATTACCACCTCCATCATTCTCCGCTCCATCGCGGACATCGCGCGCAGTGAGGGCGAAGATCTTCGCAGTCTCGATGCCAAACTGGCGTGCCTAGAAGTCTTCGCTTTGGGCGGGAAGGCGTCCACCGACGATGCGGCCGAGACCGGTTACTTCGCGGTGCGAGCCGCCATGGCGAAGGCCATGACCGATGCCGCCAAGCACATCGCCGAGCGGGGTCTCACCCAGGAGGGTGCGCCGGTGATCGCGCGGCTCATCGCGTCCATCGCCTCCCGGTTCGGAACCGTGGTTTCTGAGAAAGTCGCCGCCCAGGCGGTGCCGGTGCTGGGAGCCTTCGGTGGCGCGTCGGTCAACGTGTTGTTCATGAACCATTTCCAGGGTGTGGCCAAGGGACACTTTGTCGTTCGACGGCTGGAACGCCGATATGGCAAGGACGAGGTGCGAAGGGAGTATGCGCGGATCGCACGGGATCGTGGCCGATGACCGTCGAGCGGATGGTGACCGTGACTGATCCCGAGAGCCGGAAGACTCTCACGGCCTGGATCCGACCGGTGGGGGAGGATCTGGTGGTGGTGGTGGGCGGCGGCGAGCGACCCCATGTCGGCTGCGTGGTGCTGGCAATCCCGGTGCCCTCGAGGAGCCATCCGAACGCCTGGTCCGCATCGTGCTCGGTGCTCACCATCCCGCCACACAAGGAAGAACCCATCGCCCGCGGGGTGGCCTCACGGCTGGCCTCGGCAGTCGGCAAGGTGACTGTGGTGACCGCCGGAGTCCACGACGACAAACTGGATCATTCCGGGGTCGAGGTCTATCTGAAGTTGGGTGACCGGCTGGCGGAAGACGTGGCACGGGCGATGGCAGCCGTTTCGGAAGAGGACCTCCCTCCCTAGAGAATGTCTCCCGCGATCCTCGGCACGATACAATCGGCAGGACGATGACAGCAGTTTTCTTCTTGATCGCCCTGGCAGCGGCCGGTCTCGGGGGCTACGCCCTGCTGATCCGGCTCGGTCTCGA
Organism: uncultured Holophagae bacterium; assembly: GCA_963710645.1. GTDB lineage: Bacteria > Acidobacteriota > Thermoanaerobaculia > Thermoanaerobaculales > Sulfomarinibacteraceae > FEB-10. Next base: position 545,876 of record CAVQBD010000001.1, read on the forward strand.
CGACTTCGACGCTTGGGCCGGCGGGCGAGTGGCCGGTCTGGTGTTGATCGCTTTTCCGGCGTGGTGGGCCGGGGTACTCGGATTCTCCGGCTGGCGAATCGTGGGGGTTGGGGCGCTTCTGGCAGCGGCCGTCGTCGGCGGTTGGACTGTGTGGCGGCACCGCGATGCCTGGCGGCAACTGGCGGCGGCCGAAACGATCTTCGTGGTCGGCGCGGTGGTTGTGGCTGTGATACGGCTCGACCACCCCCAGATTGCCGGCCAGGAGAAGCTCATGGACATGGGCATCTTCGCCACCCTGTTGCGATCGGAGGGCTTCCCGCCGCTGGACATGTGGCTGGCGGGTGAGACCCTGCCCTATTACTACTGGGGTGCCCTGCTGTGGACCGTGCCGCTGGTGATCGGGGGCCTCCGTCTGGAGATCGCCTACAACCTGATCGTGGCGCTGATCGGCGGCCAGGTGGCGGTCATTCTCTGGGCCCTCGGTCGGCGGTTGGCTGATTCCTCTCATTGGGCGGGTGCCACCGCGGCGTTCTTCGGTGTTTTGGCGGGGACACCGGACGGCTGGCGACAACTCCTGGGAGGGACCGGAATCCGTCACCTCGACGTGTGGCGGTCGTCCAGGCAGAACGAGGACGTGATCACCGAGTGGCCGCTCTTCACCGAGTGGTTGGGAGACCTTCATCCACACTATGTGTCGATTCCCATCGTCGCCCTGGCACTTCTGGTGGCGTGGAAGGCCGGGCGGGACGGCCCGAAGTTGTGGACGACTCTCGCCCTGGCCGGGCTGTTCGGGGTGGCATGGGCGGCCAACCCGTGGTGCATGCCGCCCACGTTGGCCGGAATCTCTCTGCTGCTGTTGTGTGGCGACGGCCGGTGGCACTGGCCCACCGGTGATGGACTGATCCGCTGGCTCGCGGTGGGTGGCGTCGCGGTGGGCGGTTGGCTGGCCGCGGCTCCTTTCCATCTGTCATTCCATCCACCGTTCCAGGGCATTCGAAGGGTCTTTGCGTGGACCGAACCCTCCACCATGTTGCTCTACGGTGGCTGCCTCCTGGTGCCGGCGTTTCTTGCGGCAACTGTTCTGCTCCGCCACCAGGTCGGAGAGCCAGAGCGCCGCGGGAGGGCGCTGACCCTCGCCGCAGGGGCCCTGGTGATGATCGCGGCGGCCGCAAGCGGCCGGCCGACCTTGGTGGCGCTGGCGGCGGCGGCCGTGATCCTGACCTGGACGGTTCTCGCCGGGGGTGAACGGAGCGATCGGCCGGCGCTCGCGCTGGCGGCGCTCGGCGTCTTTTTGTTGGCGGTTCCGGAGGTGGTCTTCGTGGTCGACTCCTACGGCGACCGGCTCCACCGGATGAACACCGTGTTCAAGGCATATATCCAGGCTTGGATTCTGTTGGCCGCGGCCCTGCCTGCGCTGCTACGTCTGGCCGCGCCGGCGGCCTGGCCGCGCCGGATCCTGACCGCCTTGCTCGTCATTGCGGCCCTGCCGCACCCGGTGTGGATGGTGCTCAACCAGATATCCGACCGACCTCTGGGTCTGGACGGCATGGCGTGGATGGAGGAGGGTGATCGGTCCGTGGTCCGCTTCCTCAGAGAGCAACCTCACGGGACCACGATGGTGGAGGCGGTGGGTGGCGCCTACACAGAGTACGCCAGGTTCTCGGCGAACTCCGGGGTGCCGGCCTATCTCGGCTGGGCCAACCATGAGCTGGTGTGGCGGGGTCACGGTGTGGTGGACGAGACCAACCGGCGCACGGAACTGGTGCGCGAGCTTTACAGCTGCGGTGATCCCGAACGGGTTCGAGAACTCGTGGCCGAGTCGGGCAACCCGGTAGTGGCCATCGGCGCCATCGAACGCCGGGATTTTTCTGCCGAGGGTCTCGCTGCGGTGCGCTCGGCGGGAACAGTTGTGCATAACGAGGCGGGCGGCGAGGTGGTCGGATTCGAAGCGGGGATGGAGGACGGAGATGGCTGAGACGACGGCATCTAGCCCGGAGTTGAGCGTCGTGATCCCGGCGTACAACGAGGAGGAAAGTGTCGTTCCCATGTACGAGCGGCTTGTGGCCGCGCTTGGCGATGTGGTGGACAGCCTCGAGATCTTGTACGTGGACGACGGTTCGCGCGATCGGACCTGGGAGAGAATCGACGAACTCGCCGGACGGGACGGGAGGGTTCGGGGGCTTCGATTCGCTCGCAATTTCGGCCACCAGGCCGCACTGACGGCAGGGGTCGATGCGGCACGCGGCCGCGCCATCGTGATCATCGATGCTGATCTCCAGGACCCGCCCGAGGTGATCCCGGAGATGATTGCGAAATGGCGCGACGGGGCAGAGGTGGTCTACGGCCAGCGTCAGGAGCGCGAGGGCGAAACGGTTTTCAAAAAGACCACTGCGGCCGGGTTCTACCGTTTGTTGGCACGGATCACCAACGTGGAGATTCCGGTGGACACCGGCGATTTCCGGCTCATGGGTCCCCGTGCCATCGAGGCCTTCCGGGCCCTGCCCGAACGCAACCGTTTCATCCGCGGTCTGGTGAGCTGGATCGGATTCCGCCAGGAGGCGGTGGGCTACCGGCGCGAGGCGCGGTTCGCCGGCGACACCAAGTACCCGTTGCGCAAGATGATCCGGTTCGCGCTCGACGGCATCACATCGTTTTCATTCCTGCCGCTGAGGCTGGCCACCCTGCTGGGGTTCATGGTTTCTCTGTTCTCCTTTGTCTACATCTTGGTCGTGATCATCCTCAAGCTGCTGGGAATCAACTGGCCGGGCTACACCTCCATGATGGCGTCGATTCTCTTCCTCGGTGGCGTCCAGCTCGTGATGATCGGCATTTTGGGGGAGTACATCGCCCGGATCTTCGATGAGGTCAAGCGTCGGCCGCTCTATCTCGTGGGCGACAGCACAGACGGTCAGACCGGCGTGGTGCCTCCGGAGCGCTGACGAAATTCTCAATTCTCAGTTTTGAATTGCCCCGCCCACCCGCAGCGAGAGGGCGCGATGGGCGGGCACAGAAGCAACGAGAGTCGAAAGTTGAACGTTAAACGTTGAACGTTCCCGCCCGCCCTCCCGAATCGTGAGAGGGGGCGTATGGCGGGCGTGCCGTCTTTAACGATTTTGGAAGGGCAGTATCAGCGGTGGGGGTCCTTCGATGCGCCCCGATTCCTCGTTGCGCTTCCCGTGAGGATGCCAGGCACGCCGATTCGCCCCAGCGAGACGAATCGACTGGCCGGCGATGGCGAATCGGGATGCCAGGCACCTCCGAGACGCGCGCCCTCGGGGAGCGCGGTTGGGAGATGGGCGCGTCGAAGTCAGCGAACCGAAGCGAACGCGCTCACCCGGCGCCAGGTGTCGTCGAAATCCTCATTTCACATTTCTCATTACAAATTCAACCACTGTCCATGTCACGTCTTTCCGGATGAGCTCAGAATCAATGATTCTGACCGCGGAATCGCCGCAGCGTCCGCGAGCGTTACCCGGAGCGACCGCGCGGCCAACAAGAGGGGGGTGGAGCAACGATGAGCGACTACTACAAGCCCGAGCACCTGGCGCACTTCGGTGACATCGCCGAGGGCAATGGCGAGCTGGCACGGAAGTTCTTCGACTACTACGCCTCGGTATTTGCCGAAGGGGCGTTGTCGGTGAGGGAGAAGGCGCTGATCGCGCTGGCTGTGTCCCACGCCGTCCAGTGTCCCTATTGCATCGACGCCTACTCCTCGGAGTGTCTCAAACAGGGGTCCGACCTCGAAGAGATGACCGAAGCGGTGCACGTGTCCACAGCCATCCGGGGTGGCGCCTCCCTGGTACATGGGCTGCAGATGCTCGAACACGTAACCCGATCGTCCATGTGAGCACAGCCAGACCTGAGAGGACGACACGATGACCGACTCACCCGACCTGCACCTCCACCAGCCCGCTGAGCGGCCTGACTATTCTTCGCCCGAGGCCGGACCCAAGGGGACGACGACTTTACGCTCGCGCAGATCACCGCTGGCTTCGACGCAACACCAAATGCATATCCTCGAGTCGGTGGATCTTGGAAACCACCCGTACAGCGGGACATTCGAGACCGCCGTGGCCGAGGCCGCAGGCGATGGATTGAGGACCACAGGTGTCGAGATCTTCCAAATCAACCTCGGCAAACTCTGCAACATGACCTGCCGCCACTGCCACGTCGACGCGGGACCCGACCGGTGGCGGGAGGTGATGGATCGCGAAACCGTGGATGCGTGTTTGAAGGCCCTCGACCTCACCTCCGCCCACACCGTGGACCTGACCGGGGGGGCGCCCGAACTCAACCCGCACTTCCGCTATCTGGTGGATGAGTGTGTCGCCCGAGGCAAGAAGGTCATCGATCGGTGCAACCTCACAGTGCTGCTGCTGCCCCGCACCCGGGACCTGCCCGAGTTCTTCGCCGAGCGCGGTGTGGAGGTGGTGTGTTCCTTGCCCCATTACCGTCGCCGCAACACCGACGCCCAACGGGGTGATGGCACGTTCGAGAAGTCCATCACAGCCCTGCGTCGACTCAACGCGGCCGGATTCGGCACATCTGACCCGCAGCGCGTGCTCACCCTGATGGTGAACCCGGTGGGCGCCGTCCTGACCGGGGACCAGTGCTCCATGGAGCGGCAGTGGAAGCGCGGCTTGGAGCAGAACCACGGAATCTCCTTCGACCGGCTGATCGCGCTCAACAACATGCCCATCTCACGTTTCCTCGAGTGGCTCTCCGACTCAGGCAACCTCGAGCGCTACATGGAACTGTTGGTCAATTCGTTCAACCCGGGCACCATTGACGGCCTGATGTGCCGCAACACCCTGTCGGTCTCCTGGGACGGATCGGTCTACGACTGCGACTTCAACCAGATGCTGGATCTCGGCAGCCGGGTCAACGGGGGTCGGAGCCTGCACATCTCGGAGCTCGAGCGCGAACATCTCGAGGGCCGCCGGATCGTCACCGGGCGCCACTGTTTCGGCTGCACAGCCGGTGCCGGGTCCTCCTGCGGCGGAGCACTGGAAAAATAATTCGAACTCTGAATTCTCAATTTTTGATTCTCAATTCTCAATTCCCGCCCATTCCGCCGGGCAACAGCCTTCCTTTTGCGGGCCGGGGGTTTATCCCCCGGCGGCAGAATAATGAAGATGACACCGCGCTCCGGGTGGGTGGGGGCGATTCAAAATTCAGAATTGAGAATTGAGAATTCAATCAGTCGGGGTAGACCCGGATTTCCCGAATGCGTGCGAGCGGCACCTCATCCACGTGGAACAGGGTTCCATCACCGGCAACGTCCATTCCCTCGCGGAGTTCGAGGACACCGGCTGAAACACCGTGGATTCGGCCCTCGAAGCGGTCGCCGTCGTTGGCCACGACGACGACCCGCTGGCCGGCGGCGGCTGAGATCGCCGCTGTGTCGGTGGGGTCGAGCTTGACGTAACGCACCATCCGAGCGTGACGTCGGACCGCCTCGTCGATGCTCTGGGTGGAAAGCTCGAACCGGATCGCGAGCTCCCGTGCCCTCTCCAGGTACTCAGGCGCGGCGTCCCACTCGGCATTGTCGGCGGCGGCGTCGGAACGAGCGATGAGGTCCGAGACCAGCGATCTGGCGGTCTCGATGACGGCGGTGGAGGTCTTATCGACGAGCGCCGCCTGCGACAACAGGCTGATGGCGCCGTCGAGGTCTCCCCGGCGCTGCGCCAGTCGTGCCTGACCGATGAGCGACGCGATGCGGGCGCGCGGGCCGGGAGTGGGTGTGGCTTCGGGTGCAGTGCCCTGCGGGATCGAAGTGGTTGTCGGGTGTACGGTGGGAGTCGGTTGACTCGTGGCCGTGGGGGTGGCCGCGGTTTGATTGTCGGCACGCTCGAGGGCGAGCCGTTGCATCCGCACGATGAAGATGGCAGCCAGCACGGAGAGCAAGACAACCAGGAGACCGAGACCAACCGGTCTTGGCAGCCCACGCCGAGGCGGCGTCTCGTCGTTCTCGGGCGCGCGATCGGTGTTGGAGGTTGGGTCAGATTCGAGGGTGGTTTTATTTGTGTGATCCGAATCCGGGCCGGGCGACTCGACGGGAATCGAAATGTCAGTGGAGGGATCGAGTTTGATCAGCGTCTTCTCCACATGGGCAAGTTCGCGAGCCACGGTCAGAAGACCCAGGCTTTCGAAGAGACGGGCTACCGGAAAGAGCTGACCCGCCAATTCGCGGTATCCCGGGGGAGGGTCGTCATTGGAGGGCTCGTGTGTCAGGGCCTCGATCACCGAATCGAGTCGCGCCGTCATCTGTTCGGCCTCGTCGTTGCGCGATCCGAGGGAGACGCACTTTCTTCGGATCTCCTGGAGCCTGACGACAATTGGTTGGAGTTCCTCGGGCAGCTGATGATCGGTCTGCTGAACGTCGTCTGGCACCGGGTCCCTCCGGGCTTGAGTTTAACTCAGGTAGGCAGTGAGCAGGGAGCATCCCACCCGTCGGCCCAGGCAGTAGGGAGTAGGCAGTAGGGAGTCGTCCCGCCCACCCGGACAGTACAGAGTAGGCAGTAGGGGGCGGCAACGCCCAACCGGAGACGGAGTGGCGCGATGAGCGGACACAGAAGCGACGAGAGTCGAACGTTGAACGTTACACGTTGAACGTTCCCGCCCACCCACCCGGAGCGAGAGGGCGCGACAGGCGGGCGTGCACTCCGGGCACCTTCAAGTTGAAAGTTACACGTAAACGTTGAACGTTCCCGCCCACCCACCCGGAGCGAGAGGGCGCGACAGGCGAGCGTGCCACTCCGGGCACCTTCAAGTTGAAAGTTACACGTTAAACGTTGAACGTTCCCACCCTTCCCTCTTGGGACGACAACAGGGCGCGATGGGCGGGCACAGAAGCAACGAGAGTCGAACGTTGAACGTTACACGTTGAACGTTCCCGCCCACCCACCCGGAGCGAGAGGGCGCGACAGGCGGGCGTGCCGTCTCTGACGATTTTGGGTTGAGGTCGAACAGTTTGCGTGTTGCGACGAGTCCCGAATATCGTCAGAGGGGGCTCCCTCGGGGAGCGCGGTTGGGAGATGGGCGCGTCGAAGTCAGTGAATCGAAGCGAACGCAAGGGCCCGGATTCCTGCGTCAGGGTCTGCGACAGCAATCCGCGTCAGGGGCAGATGGCAGCGGCCGGGACAGGGACAGCAACCCGTGTCCGGGGCAGATGGCAGCAACGGTGATCAGCGACCGCAATCTGGGGCAATCGCCGCTGAACACTGCCGCGGCCCCTGATCGCTGCCGCAGCCGCCGATCACGGACGCTGTCCCTGATTGCCGTCGCTGTTTCGCGCACGGAGACGGGCACGCAGAAACCCCACCTCACGCTTTCCCGGATGAACCGAACCTCAAATCTCAAACCTCAAACCCCACACCGGGCGGGCGGGGGGCAGGTATGATACGCGGCAGCCATGAACTCCCCAGCAATCCGAACCGACGGCATGGAGCCTCCTGCGAGAACAACCGTCTCGAGGGCTGCATGAAGCTCGGTCCCGTCACATTGACGGTGGTCATCTGTGCTGCCGCAGCGGTGGTTCCTGCGTGTCGACAGGAGCCGCTTCGTACCTCCGGGATCGACGGAATTCGCGAAACCGGCGAGCTCAGGGTCTTGGTGCGACCCGGCTTCGACACCTCCACCATTCCGGGCGACGGCCGGGTGGACGAGGCGGAGCTGATCTGGCAGCTCGCGGCGAGACTGCAGGCCGACGTGCGCTGGATCCAACCGCCGCGCCACGATCAGCTCATTCCGTGGCTGGTGGAGGGTCGCGGCGACCTTGCGGTGTCCAGGTTTTCACCCGCCGACCTGGCGGCCACTGGAGCGAGCCCCACGTCCGCCATTGACTGGGTCGAGGAACTCCTGGTGACCGGCCAGGGGGAATCTGACGGTGAGACGAAGTCAATTGGCGCTGCAGTCCTCGTTCCTCAACCGTTCCAGTCATCGGTTCTCGACACGGTCCTCGGCGATCGAGGTCTGAGGGCGGAACCGGTCGCCGAGGGAGAGTCCATCGAGGATGTGCTCGATCGGGTGAGGTCGGGAATCTCTCCCTACGCGGTGGCGGATTCCGGTCTGGTGTCGGAGGTGGGAGGGTTGGAGATCGTTGACACCCTGTATGGACCGCGACCTCTTGTGTGGGCGGTACGACAGGTCAACGGCGGCCTCAGACGTGCCGTGGACGATTTCCTGTTTGCCGAACAGGTCCTGGGCCGAACCACTCCAACCTCGAGTTGCCGCGACCTGGCGGATATTCGCAGGGCCAGAGTGTTGCGCGTGATCACCCGGAATTCGCCCACCACCTACACCGTGGAACGGGGCGGTCTCGAGGGTTTTGAGTACCGGCTGGCCTACGAATTCGCGCGTGAGATCGGCGTCCGTCTGGAGATCGAGATCCCGCCGCCCGGGCTCGACCCCATGTGGTGGCTCGAGCGGGGGTTTGGTGACCTGGTGGCCCTGCACGAACCCATGGCGCCCGCGAACGAGGGGAGATTCGCAGCCAGTGTGCCGTACCGCACGGTGGAATTGGTGGCCGTTGAATCGGCCCGCCGGCCTGCCACCGAAAGTGTGGAAGATCTGGCCGGTGTTTCGGTGGCCGCTGCCCGGTCCGTTGCTCAACTCGTCAGCCAGCTGCCGCTGGAGCCGCGGATCGATGCCAGAGCCGGTGATGCCGCGGTCGACGGATTCGGGGCCATCCGTGAGGTCTCGGTTGGGCGCATCGGTGTGGCCGTAGTCGATGAGGACACCGCCCGGCTGGCGCTGGCTGACCGGCCGGATCTCCAGACCGGGACCGTCGTGCTGCCGGACGTTGGCCTTGTCTGGATCCTCAACCCGTCGTCACGAAAACTCCGAATCCACGTCGATCGCTTTCTGAGTTCCGCGCGGAAGTCCGGCATGGCGCGGCAGTTGGCGTACTCGCACCTCGGTTCCTGGACCGCGCCGCTGCCGGCCGATTGGCCTGATGTGCCCGCCGGGGCGATCACACCCTACGACGAAGTTCTCCAGTGGGTTGGAGACACCCATGCCATCGATTGGCGATTACTGGCCTCGCTGATGTACGAGGAGTCGCGTTTCGATCCCGAGGCCATCGGCCCCGGAGGCTCGGCCGGGCTCTTTCAATTCATGCCGAAGACGTGGGGCGACCTCGAATACGAGGATCCCCACCATCCCGGTGAGGCCATGGAAGCCGGCGGCTGGTATCTCAGTTGGCTGATGGACAAGTTCTCTCACCTCGACCTACCTGACCGTGTGGCAATGGCCATCGCGTCGTACAACGTCGGCCCGCGTCACGTATTCGACGCCAGGCGGCTTGCCGCCGACATGGGTTTCGACCCCGACCGATGGAGCGGCAACGTGGAGACCGCCATGCTGATCCTGAATGATCCCGAGGTGGCCCGCCGTTATCCCGCCGGGGTGTGCAGTTGTCGGCGAGCGGTGGGGTACACGCGCCGTATCCTCCGCCGCTACCGCGCCTACACCGAGCAGTTCCCACCGGATGGATGAACCAATCTCGGCCGACGCGATCTGGTTGCTCTGATTTTTCGCCCGCCAACCCTGTGTGGTGAGGAGTACCAATTGCCTCGGAGGACGGGCGAAAAATCAGAGTTGAATTGAAGCGCGTTCGGCGCCCTAGATATGGTTCTTCTGGAACATGTCCCGCAGGGCCAGCAGCACGTGGGCAAAGTTCACTTCTTTGAGATAGTCCTGGAGCTTTTCCTTGCTGATTCCCTCGCGCATCTTGGTGTCGACCTTCGAGATCACGTCGTAGAAATCGGAAGCGGGCCTCAGCCCGAGATCCGAGAAGTTGTTTTCGTACCAGGGGCTGACGCTCACCAATTCCCAGACCCGGGCGGGGGGTGGAATCTCCTTGGTCCATATGCCCTCGGCGATGCCGGTGACCTCTTTGTAGAGCTCGCGCAGGATGACCTGGTTGTCGCCCGCATCGAGGGCTTCCTCGAATGTGGCCGGCTTGGCAGATTCGGCTGGGTTCTCCTCGGATTCGACCGTCTCGGCGGGTTCGGAAGGCGGTGGATCGGCAGGGGGGGGCGTGCTCTCTTCGGCAGCCGGTTGATGCTCGGCCGTGGGCTCGTCGTCATGGGTCGGGGCTGCAGCCTCCACGGGAGACGGAGGGGCGGGATCGGTCGTCGCCGATGGTGCGGGTTCGGGCCCCGGGGGTTTCACCGGTTCCACCGGTGGCGGTTGAGTGGCCCTCGGTGCCGGCGCCGTCTGGGGTGCGGCTGCTGGAGCCGGCGCATCGGGTGCCTCCTGTCGAACCTTCTGGTCTTCGATGGCCTTGCGGAACCTGAGATGGAAGGTCCCGAGGAACGACAGCTCGGTCTCGCTGATGGGCCGGGCTCGTCCCAGTTTTGCCCGCATGACCTCGAGCTCCATGAAGCGGGCATTGAGGAGTGCCGCGGTGGGGGCCAGACCCTTGACCTGGGGGAAGGACTCGGCGTTGAACTCGAGGATCTCGAGCAGATCGGGGAACAGGGCGTAGCTCATGATTTGCTGGTACTCGCTCTCGTACCAGTCGATGGCCTTCTCCTCCTCCTTACGCGCGACCAATCGGTCCAGAAGACCGTCCGGCAGGCTATTTTGATACCACTGCTGACCGTGAACTTGGTCCAACCGTACTCGGAGGGTCTCCCTGAGATCCTCGAGGATCTCGGCGATGATCCGGTAGGCGTCAAGGTTTTGCTCAAGCCATTCCATGGGCCATTTTCCCTCGCATTTCCATAACCACGATCTGTCGGGTCAGAGTACCATGCCGCCAGCTCGATTGTCTGTGATCCCAAGTGGGGGTGTGATGAACAACGAAGATCCCATCGGACGGTTGTTGACCGGTGCCAGGACCGTGGCCGTGGTGGGTTGTTCCGCAAAACCAGAGCGTGATTCCCACCGAGTGGCCGCCTATCTGCAACGCGCGGGCTATCGGGTGATTCCAGTCAATCCCGGGCTGGACGAGGTGCTCGGGGTGCGGTGTTATCCGGATCTCGGGTCGATCCCAGCCGACGTGGAGATCGACATCGTGGACGTGTTTCGCCGATCCGATGCGGTGCCGCCCATCGCCGACGCCGCCATCGAGGGCGGCGCTCGGGTCCTGTGGCTCCAGCTCGGTGTCAGCAACCCCGAAGCCGAGCGGCGGGCCGCAGAGGCCGGGTTGGTGGTGATCTCGAATCGATGCATCAAGATCGAGCACGCTGCCAGATTCGACCCGAATCGCTGAGCGGATTTGTCTCGGAGCTGGTTCGAATCCGAAATTCTCAATTCTAAATTCTTGATTTTGAATTCCCATCCCCCCGTCACCGTTCTCTTGGATGGGTGGGGCAATTAAGAACTGAGAATTCAGAATTCAAAATTGAGAATTCTGACCCCAGTCAGACCCCATTGACCATGGCGGCGAGATCCGGCAACTCCGGACTGTCCTCCACCAGGAAGACGTGGCAGTTGTCACAGTCCATGGGAATCACGTGTTTGCCGTCGGCGGTGGCCAGTTCGTCGTCGTGGCACCGCATGCAACCCGGAAAATCGTCATGGCCGATGTCGTTCGAGTGGGTCTCCCAGTTGGTGTCCATGGCCGGAAACACGGTACGGCCGTAAATCCTCCCAACGGCGTCCGCCCCCTGCTCCACTAGCTGCTGGTTGTCGTTCGATATGTCAGGGTACTCGGATTGGTAGAACGAAACGATGGCCTCGTTGACCGAACCCACCCCCTCAGGGTGTGACGGATAATCACCCTCGATGGCCTTTACGGCCTCTCGCTTGAAATAGGGCAAATCGCGGAATTTCGGAGCGGTCTCGAGCAAGGCGTCGACAGCCTTGGAGGGAATGGCGAAGAGGTGGGTCGGTCGGTTGTGGCAGTCGATGCAGTCCATGATCCGCGCCTGTTTTTCGATCTCCTCCGGAGCGATCACCTCGTCGCCATCCCTGGTGTAGGTGCGCACTTCTCCGTCGGCCGTTGTGAGCTCCACCCAGTGCATCTCCTGTCGACTCTCGTCGGCGACATAGCGGATCTTATTGTCCGAGTAGATGTGCCACCAGTGAATTCCGCCATGGGTTCCCATGTCGAGGCTGCCGCCGCCGGTCTTGAGCAACATGGCGGTGTACAGGGGCGAGTTCTCCTCGTTCGAGCGGTATCTGGCGAACACTCTGAGCTTGTCGCCGTGGTGTTTGTTGGGCCAGTGGCACTGCTCACAGGTCTCCCGAGCGGGGCGCAACGCCTTGATCGGCGTCCCGATGGGTCGGTGGTAACTGTCCAACATCGTGTGCCAGACCTGTTTGAGACCGTCCACCTTGGACCGCACATACCAGGAGGCGCCCGGACCGATGTGACACTCAACGCAGGCCACCCTCGAATGGGGCGAGTTCTGGTAGGCGGCGTACTCCGGCTGCATCACCGTGTGACAGGTCTCGCCGCAAAACTCCACGCTCTCGGTGTGTTCGATGGCGAGGAATGACGACGAGCCGAGGATGACGGCGTTGATGGCGGTGGCCGCGATGAAGATGGTCGCCGTTCGGCGCAACCTGGGGTCGTTGAAGTCCAGCGTTGGGTACCGGTTGATCTCTTGTTCGGTGGTGCCGAGCTTCACCAGCTTTCTTCGGCGCAGAAACATCCCCGCCGGAATCGCGATCAGACCCATGACGAAGAAGGCCGGCAGCACGAGGTAGGCGAACATGCCGATATAGGGGTTTTCGTCCATCGCTCCGAAGAGATTCACGATGAGGAAGGTGAGGATCAGAATGCCGGACACCGTGGTCATGGCAATGCCCGCGATGGTGATCGGATTGTTGGCGAGATTGAACAGCCGGCCGCGGAAAGTGCTTTCACCAGAACCCATGGAGCCTCCTCCGACCACAATGTCCGCCCAAGAGGTGGGATGTCAGCATTGCGTCTTTGTTCAATCTAACAAGTACATCCTCAAAATTGAAGAGGGTTCGGATGAACGAGGACGATCGTAGTACCATCCCACGCGATGTCGAACGGGTGGCTTGATAAGAGTCTTTGTCTCAATTTCAATCGATGGCATGAGCTTGAGAAATTTTCCACATGGCGATATAGTTATGGCGTGAGAAGAAGGAGATTCACCGGTGAAACCTCACCGCTTTTTGTTCCAGCCCACTCATCTTCCAATCGGTTTTTTGGTTTTGGTCGTGGTACTGACCTTGGCGCCGGTGTTCGTGGGAGCTCAGGAGAATGAAGACTGCCTGATGTGCCACGAAGACCCGGAGGCGGTCGGCGAGCGCGGGGGCCACGAGGTCTCGGTGTTCGTGGATCCGGCGGCCTACAACGCCTCGGTACACGCGGACTTCGGGTGCATCGACTGCCACATGGATCTCGACGGCGTCGAGCTTCCTCACGACGAGGAGCTCGAGGTGGTGGATTGCGCGATGTGCCACGACGATGTGGCCGAAGAGCACAACGCAGGTCCGCACGGCAAATGGGCGGCCGATCCTCTCTCCCCGGGGGCAGCATGCATGCGCTGCCACGGTACCCACGACGTCCGATCACCGTCGGACCCCGCGGCGGCGACCTCGGGCACGGGCTCCAAGGAGCTCTGCGGGAAGTGCCACGGCGCCGAGGTCCGCGAAAACGAACGCGGTGTGCATGGTGGACGCCACGGCGCGGGCTGCGTGGACTGCCATTCCGGCCACACGGTCAGCGTGCCGGTGACCGATCCGGAGCAGATCGAGACCTGTGGGACCTGCCACGCCCAGCAGGCCCAGGATCATGGGGAGAGTCTCCACGGCAGGGCGGCGGCGGCCGGAGATGATCTCGCTCCCACGTGCATTTCGTGCCACGGAACGCACACCATCCTGTCGAAGACGAACTCCCAATCCCGGACCTCGATCATCAACATCCCGCAACTCTGTGGTTCGTGCCATCGAGAGGGCACCGAGGTCACCAATCAGCACGACATCCCGCAGGACCGGATTCTGGAGAACTTCTCCATGTCGGTCCACGGCGAGGGTCTTTTCAAGAAGGGGCTCACCGTGACCGCGGTGTGCACCTCGTGCCACACCTCCCACCGGATTTTGGAGCACACTGATCCGAGATCGAGCATCAACCGGGACAACGTGGCGGCGATGTGCACGACCTGCCATGCCCGAATCGAGGAGGTCCACACCAAGGTGATCAAGGGGCGGTTGTGGGAGGAAGAGCCGCACAAGGTTCCGTCCTGCGTCGAGTGCCACCAGCCGCACGAGATCCGGCGTCAGCCGTCCACAATCGAGGGAGCGGCCAACCGGAATTGCCTGAAGTGCCACGGCGACCCGGAGCTGGCGGTCGAGCGCGACGGCGAGCGGATCTCGATGTTCGTGGATGAATCGTCCTTCAGCCTCGGGATGCATGGCGGCACCGCCTGTGCCCAGTGTCACACCGAGGTCACCCCGACAGATCCTGTCCGCGCCTGTGCCACCATCACGTCCCCGGTCGACTGCAGCATCTGCCACGCCGAGGTCGTGCAGCTCCACTCCACCAGCGTTCACGGCGAGCTGGTCGCGCAGGGAGACCCCGATGCTCCCACCTGTCTCGACTGCCACGACCGGCACGCCACTCAGGACCACCAGGTTCCGACCTCGCCGACCTACGCCCGCAACGTCCCCGAGCTGTGCGCCACCTGCCACCGCCATGGCGAACCCGCTGCCGAGAGGCTGCAGTCGGACATCCCCGACATCGTGGAAAGCTACGCCATGTCGATCCACGGCAAGGGGCTGATCGAAAGCGGCCTTGTGGTGTCGGCGACCTGCACCGATTGCCACACGACCCACCACCCGCAGGGCGCCAGCCATCCGGAGTCTTCGGTCAACCCGGACAACATCGCCGCCACCTGCGGTCAGTGTCACCACGGTATCGAAGAGACCTTTCAGAAGAGCGTCCACTGGCCGGGCAACACCGAAACCGACAAGGACCTGCCGACATGCGAGGACTGTCATACCTCGCACACCATCGGCAGAACAGATGCCGAGGGCTTCCGTTTCGCCATGATGAATCAGTGCGGCCGCTGCCACGAACACGAAGCCGAGACCTTCTTCGACACCTACCACGGCAAGGTTTCGCGGCTGGGTTCGGAGGGGGCGGCCAAGTGCTACGATTGCCACGGCACCCACAACATCCTCCCCATTGACAATCCCGAATCCACTCTCAGCCATTGGAATCGAGTGGAAACCTGCGCCACCTGCCACCCCAAGGCGCACCGCCAGTTCGCCGGCTATCTGACCCACGCCACCCACCACGACCGGAAGAAGTACCCGTTCCTGTTCTACTCCTTCTGGTTCATGACCCTGTTGCTGGTGGGAACCTTGACCTTCGCCATCCTCCACACCCTGGCATGGCTGTGGCGGCTGCTGCGGACCAAGGACCAGTGGGTGCACCACAAGACGGCGCCGCGGGAGAAGTTCTACCTGAGGTTCAGCCGGTCACAGCGGATCATGCACTTGGTGATGATCGTGAGCTTCTTCACCCTGGCCCTCACCGGCATGGCGCTGAAATTCTCCTACATGGGATGGGCCCTGTTCATCTCGAGACTGCTGGGCGGTTTTGACACCATGGGTGTGCTGCACCGCATGGGTGCGGTGGTGCTGATCATCCTGTTCGCCGTGCATATCCGGCACGCCTTCCAATACAAGAAGGAGTCCGGGTTGAGCTGGTTCAAGTTCATCTTCGGGCCCAACTCCATGATGTTCAACTTCACCGACATCCGCCAGGTATTCGAGTCCATCAAGTGGTTCTTCGGCATCGGTCCGCGGCCCCACTACGGCCGCTTCACCTACTGGGAGAAATTCGACTACTTCGCGGTCTTTTGGGGCGTCTTCGTGATCGGCTCCACCGGGCTGGTCCTGTGGTTCCCGGAACTCTTCACCCGCCTGCTGCCTGGATGGTCGATCAACGTGGCCACCATCATCCACTCGGACGAAGCGTTGCTGGCGGTGGCCTTCATCTTCACCATCCACTTTTTCAACACCCACTTCCGTCCGGACAAGTTCCCCATGGACCCGGTGATCTTCACCGGGCGCGTGCCCATTGAAGAACTCCGCCACGACAAGCCGGGCGAGTACGAAGAGCTGATGGCGTCGGGCACCCTCAAGGAAATCGATGAGAAGCTGGTGGGCCAGTTCGATCCGCGTGCCGAGAGGATCCTCAAGATCTTCGGTTTCACCGCGCTGACCATCGGTCTGACGCTGATCGGTCTGATCATCTACGCCATGCTCTTCGGATATCGCTGATTCGATCCACAGCTCGAGCACAAAAAACCGGCGCCCCCGAAATCGGGGGCGCCGTCGTATGTGGTGGTGACGGGTTGGAGAATATCTTCGCCGTTATCCCTCGATCAAACGTTCGAGCTCAGCCACCAGGTCCTCCCGGGTAAACGGTTTGTCGACGAATCCGATCTCCGGCCCGCTGAACCTGTCCAGAACGATCTGGCGCAGTTCGGGCCTGCCGCTGACGATGCAGACCCTCGGGCCGTTCGGCGCCGCAGTCAATCCGGACAGGATCTCGAAGACGTCCGCCCCCGGCATGGTGATGTCCAAGGTCATGAGCTCGGGTTGATGACTCGCCACGAGTTCCATGGCCTGCCTGCCGTTGTGGGCGCAGACGACCTCGGCGCCGGCGTCGGTGAGGATCGTGACGATGAAATCAAGCTGGTCTGGTTCGTCCTCGGTGACGAGAATCGTGCGTCCTGTCAATGACATGGTCGGGCTCCCCTGTGGTGGTGGGTCGTGGCAATGGCGTTGATCGCCATGTGCTCATGTACTCCGTAAATTACACCGAGTGACCGACTGGTGCAAGGGCCGATTGATTCGGGGAACTAGTCGGTGTCGTATTCCGAGTCCTTCTCGATGGCGGGGGCGGTCTTGTTGTATGTCCAGGTGAGTCCGATGGCGAAGAGGGTGGCCCCGACACCGAGCGCGGCGTCGGCCACCCGTGGCGCGGTGAGCGCGAGCCGGATGATCACCGTGGCCACTGCGAATCCGAAATAACGGAAGACCACCGGGTAGGAGATGTTGTAGCGCAGAGAGATCAAGACGATCAGCACATCGGCAAAGATCAGCAAGGTGTAGAAGACCTCGAAGAAACCGTGGGCCACGGTGCCGGTGGCGCTGGCGACGATGTAATCGACCCCCAAGAGCACGAGGCTGAAAAGCAGAATGAGGGCGATGAGCCTCTTGGAGGCGATGAAGTTGGCCTGGTCGTCGGCGTCTGAAGTGATCGGCCGGTGGGGCTGCAGTTTGTAGTAGAGGGCCAGCAGAGCGAAGATCACCAAGGCGCCCACGGCATCGGAAAGGATGTAGAGCACTCGCTCGGAGACCTGGCTGCTCATCTCGGGCCAGACAATGGGTTCGTCGAAATACGTCAGCTCCTTGAAGGACTGACGAATCAGGATCAGCGACATGATCTCGAGCTGTTTCCCCACCGCGTTGGCAACCGACTGGGCGAGGGCGAAGACCAGGTCGATGACCTCGGCCACCAGCAGCAGGGTGAAGGCCAGCAGGATGGCGTAGTAGTGCTTGGTGGGGACGGCGTCGGCCAAGGGTTCGGGGAGCCAGCCCCGTCGTTTCGCCTCGATCACCACCAGCCCCACGAGGAAGACGTTGATGAGCAGGGTGGCGACGTGTTTCCGGGTGGCCACCGACTCCCACCAATGATCGAGGCGATCGAAGAGTCGCGATGAAGCCTGGAGGATGGGTGCCATGATCACGACGGTTCTTCCTCCATCAAGGAACGCACCAGGCCCGCATATCTCCGTCCCACGGTGAAGCCGTACCGGTAGAAAAACTGCGGTCTGAAAAACCCGGTGGTCAGCGATTTGAAGCCCTCCGTGCGAAGCCGGTTGCAGAGTTCCTCGATCAGGGCACCTGCCACCCCCTGTCCCTGAAACGCCTCGGCCACGACGACCTTGTCCATGTGGGCGGACTGGGTCTCGGGTTGGATCTCGTAGAACAGTCCCCCGATGAGGTGACCACGCAGGTTGACGGCCACCAGGAATCGGTGGTCGGAGCGGAATTGGACCGGCAGCTTGGCGGCGAGAAAGAGCTGGTGCAGCCGCGCGACCTCCTTGGGACTGATGGCGTGTCGCACGCTGTAGGGTCTGCCGTCACGGTCCTCGAGCGTAACCACCATTTCACTCTGGTGGACACCGCCGGCGTCGGTCTCGACGTACTCGGTTTCGTCCTCCGGCCGAAGATAGGGGTAGGACAGCCTGGCGAGAAAGTAGTCCTCGTCCGGAGTCAGGGACAGTCGTGCCCGGAGGTCCGCCACCGCGGTGCTCAATTCGTCTGGAACCAGCTCATTCGTGCGCAGTTTGGAGACGATTTCGTCCAGGCCTTGGGCGAGTGCGGTGGGTGCATCACGAAATACGGTCTCGCGGAAAAACCTGGGTCGTACCTCGGGATATCTCGGCTGAAGTTCGGCCAAGCGGTAGGTGTCGAAGATCTCCTGCAGGGTGGCGGCACGCGCAGTGGGCGTCGCATTGGAATTGAGTGAGGCCCACCGCCGGAAGCGTTTCGCGCTGAAGAACAGCCGCCGGGGAAGAAATCCTCGCTGGCTGACCGCGGCCAGGAACGACTCCAGCGCGGCGGCCATCTCGGGACTCATACCGCTGTCGGGATCGTCCGACGCCTCGCGCAGCAGCGCCTTGCCCTCGGTCTCGCCGACGACCTCCAACAGGGCCGAGAAGATGACGTCCCAGCCTGCCAGTCCGTTGAGCCTGGGATGTTTGGCCTCGATGGTCTTGATGAACTGATCCTGGAACGTCTGGAGCATGTCCACCAGGGAGATGAATGGTCTGCGGGCGGAGATGGACACCAGCCGCGAGCCGCCGTGGTAGTCGTGCATGGGTACGATGACGTTGGCCGGGGTTGGATCGTCGATGACAAGGCGTCGGCCCGTCCGACTCCAGAAATCCGCGTAGGCGCCGAGGGCGCTCCACGCGGCGAACGGCCAGATGTTCTCGTACCATCCGTCGTCCCTGCTCCGCCGTTCGAGCCGGTCCAGGGCGTGGTCGAGGGTTTCGCCGGGAATGAACTCCTCGGTCCACAGATCGTAGTTGGGCCACTGACCACCGAACATCTCCACCAACGGCGCCCGATGACGCTCCTCGCCACAGACGATGAGCCAGTTGATCTCCTCTTCCATGGTTTCCAGGGGAAGGTCCTTGTTGACGTTGACCGCCATGTCGAACTGACCGCCGTCGCGTGTCTTGACCGCCACCCGGTAGACCGACTTGCCGTGGTCGCTGCCGAGCAGACGCACCCACACTCCCTGGGGCAGGATGTCGTCCAGACGTACGGCGGTTCCACCGGAGAAAAGGAAGATGCCCTCGCGGAGCAGGGTGGTGCTGGCGATGGCGGTCAGCAGAGTGGCTCGGGAGGCCTCGTCGATTTCGTCCGAAAAGGCCACCACGTCATCCCAGCGGTACTCCAGCCCGGTTTCGGGGTCGACGGCGATCCGGGACGGCGGCCCGAGCCAGTTGCGGAAGCCCACCTCGAGCTGCCACCGGGAGTCGGCCGCCCATCCGCGTAATTCCACCGACTCGGCAGCCATGGCGGCCCGGGTGATAAATCCCCGCAGCAGCCGATAGCGGCTCGGGTGGGTGGCGCCATAGTGGGCCAGGAACTGGAGCAACGATCGCGCCCCTGCCGGGTCGGGCGGCGTGCCGCCATCTCCCTGCCACCTCGCCTCGGCCTGCGCCAGAAAGACATCGAGCTGGTCTGCGGTCAAGTCATGCTCGGCCAGCACCGCGCTGGTCTCCTGGTCGAGGACATTCGTGTCTTGGTCGAGGAAGGACCCGAGGGTGGTTGCGTACCTGCTCGGTTCCTCATACACCGCCAAAACCTGGAACGCACGTCGCTGCACGTCGGGCTCGGGATTCAGAACGCTGCGTCTGAGGATGTGGAGGGCCGCGCGGCCGAGGTCGGCGTCGTCAAGCTCGAGAACGTGCTCCAAGACCCGCACCGCCAATATCCCGGCCTCCCTTTCCGAGCTGTCCAGGAGTACGCCGACAGTGTGCAGATCCATCAGGTCCAACAGCTGGGCCCTGAGCAGAGCGTTGGCCTTTTCCAAATCACCGGGGCCGGTGGTGGTGGGTTTGAGGCGATGGTGCCAGATGGCCGGGAGATCCCGGCGCCGCCGACGGTCCCGCTGCGATGGCTCGAGCGGAGCGAAGTCCAGCAACTCGTCATTGCCGAGCCACAATGACGGGGACGACAGCATGGTCCCGAGATCCAACGGCTGTTTGTCGACGATGTAACAGGCGCTTCCCACCTGGACCAGTCGATCCTCGAGGCATCGGATGGTCATCGAACCGCTCACCGACGGAAGGAGCAGCTGGTCCTGGTCCGCACGAAGCTCCCCGAGGTGAGTCCCATAGCCTGAAAGAGCCAGTTCGGAACTGTGATCCTGGCGCCGCCCACATCGAGCGTCGTCCTGCGATAAAGAGGGCTGATGACGTCCGAGAAATTTCGTTCGATGGTCTTCCGGCGGTAGGTGCCCTTCGGTGTGAGTTCGCCTTGCTCGGTCTCGAAGTCGCGGTCGATGATGGCGAAGTCCACGATGCGTTCGAACGGAGAGAGAAAGGAGTTCGCGCTGACCACAAGGGATCTGAAATGGTCCTTGCAGTCCTCGGCGGGGAGGGCCCCCAGATCGAGCTCCTGAAAAGCGGGATTGGGGTAGATCAGTGCGGTGTTGTAGGGCCGGTGATCCCCCACGAGAAAGATGCGGCCAACCGATTCGACGTCGCGGAAGAGGTTCTCGATCTTCTGCGGCGCCACGGTCTGGCCCTGGACGTTTTTGTAGATCTCCTTCTTACGGTCGACGATCCGAATGTGGCCGGCGCTGTCCCTCTCCATGAGGTCACCGGTGTGGAACCACCCATCGGCGTCGAACGAGGGCTCGCCGTCGGGTGGATCGAGGTACCCCATCATCACGTACGGGCCGCGGGCCATCAGCTCCCCGTCGGCCGCCAACTCGATCTCCACCCCCGGCAGGGCAACGCCCAGCGAGTCATCCCGGTACTGACCCGGAGGCGTCATGGTGATGCCTCCGGTGGCCTCGGTCATGCCGAAACCGCTCATCAGCTCCACACCGCGGTGCTGAAAGAACCTGAAGACCTCAGGGTCCAGGTAGCCGGCGGCAGACAGCCCCCAACGAAGGGCGCCTCCGGTCAGCCTGCGGGTGACCTCGTCGAGCTGTGCATCGCTGGCCGATTCCACGTCCACCTCGCCGCGGACCATTTCATACAGCTGGATCCACTTCATGGGGATGCTGATGAACACCGTAGGCCGGATCTCGCGCATCTGACGGACCAGGGTGTCGATGGCCGGGTTCTCCGCAAAACAGTATGTGGCGCCCCAGAAGACCGAACCGGTGAGCTCGAAGAACCGGCCAAAGGTGTGAAACAACGGCAAGTAGGAGAGGAACCGATCATCTTCGCCGATCTCGGGCAAAGCGAGGGCTCGGGCAAAACGCTTGAAGACGATATTCCGTTGGCTGAAGCAGATGCCCTTGGGTGTGCCGGTGGTGCCCGAGGTGTACATCACGGTGGCGAGGTCGTCCACCGCGACCCGCTCGCGGCGTGTTTCGAGGACGTCGGCCGGTGTCTCGCCCGCCCGTGCCAGCACTTCGTCGAAGGACACGACCCCCCTGGTGGCGGCGGCGTCGCGCTCGAAAGCGATGATGGTGGCGAGCTCCGGAATCTGTTCGCGAGCAGCGAGGACCTTTTGCAGCTGCTCCTTGGTGGAGACCACGACCGCGGTGACTCCGGCATGCCGGAGAATGTAGGTGACGTCGGTTTCGGTGGCTGTTGCCGGAATCAGCACATTGACGATTCCGGTGGCCAGGCAGGCGAGATCGCAGAGGGCCATCTCCAGCCGGTTTTCGGAGAGTATCGCAATCCTTCCCTCGGGTCGTCCTGCGGTCACCGCCAGCAGGCCGCGGGCGATGAGGTCGATCCGCCCGGCCGCCTGATACCAGGTCACCGAGCGGTAGCCGTTGTTGCCCGAAACGCGAATCAACACCCGCGACCCGTAGGCTGCGGCTCGCTGAGCGAAGAGCCTCGGGAAGGTGAACTGGGAACCCTCCACAAGCTCGAGAATTCGATCCGACCAGTGGTCGACGGTTCCTGCCGCGGAAATGCGTTGCAGCACGGGCGACCGGCGCAGCACATCGAGCAGTGCCCAGGCGTCTTGGCGGGGGTTGTCCCCCGGCTCTGCCAACCTGGCGGCACATCTTGCCGCTACCTCGTCGAGGGTCTCCAGTGGCAGCGCTTCGACGATCGGGTCGCCCACTGGACGGTCCTCGAGGAGCTCGAGAAGGGCGTGATCGAAGCCCGCGAACCACTCGGGGTCGGTGAGACCGGCGGCCAGCTCCGCGATGGCCGCTGCCGCTTCTGCCGGGGGTTGTTCGGAGAGTGTGACAAGTTTCTGTGCCGCCTCGCTGGCACTCGCTGAATTCATGGTGACGAACCCTCGCTGGCGTGTATCAGACGACGAGCTGTGCGATCCAACCGTCGTGGTAATCGGTGATCTCCCAGGTTGCTCCGCCGTACTCGAATCTGTGTCCGATCTCGGGTTCGTCTGCGAGATAGAGCAGGAGTGCCGTTGAACGGCTGTCGTCCCACTCGGCGTACGCAGGACCCGGACCGTAGACCGGCACCGGTGGTGCCCTGACCCCATCGTCCGACACCGCAGCGTCGACGGGCCCCTCCTCGCAGTAGGTGATGCGGAGAGTCATTTCAACAAGTTTACCTGGGATTACCAAATTTTCAGCAGTGGGCGACTCTTGGTACCCTGGGAGTCGAGGAGAATCGGCTCGTCAGGCCCGATAACTCGTCGTGACCGCCATCCTCGGCGGGAGTGAAGGATGAAACAGCTGAAGAGGGCACAGAACCTGTTCCGAACCATCGGCGCCCGGGATGGCGATGGGGTTGAAGGCGGAGAGCTCTTCCGAACGCGCTACGCAGAGTTGCCCCGCGAAGCGCGCTGGGAGTTGTTTCGCTGGATGGGTGCCGAGATCGAGGTGTCCCGAGAAGACCTCGAGGAGGCGACGGCAAAGGCTCTCGGGGAACCGCCCGGGGACGCCGCTCGCTGGGCCGACGTGGTGGAAGATCTGCGCCGCGCCATAGCCTCCCCCCGACGGCGAGCGCTGGAGAACCTGGTGGACATTCCCGGTGGCATGGAGTTCATCCTGGGGATGCGGGCGGAGGTGCTTCAGGCGCAGCGCTCCGGTTCCAAGGGTCTGGAGTCGGTTGACCGGGAGATCGCTGACCTGCTCAACAGCTGGTGCCGGCATGGCTTTCTGTTTTTGGAGGAGGTGGACCGCACCTCGTCCTTTTCCAAGATCCGTTACCTCAAGGAACGGGAATTGGTTCACCCCATGGTGAGTCTCGAGGAGATGGGCCGGCGGCTGGGAAGAGACCGGATGTGCTTCGCCCTGTGCCACGTCGCGATGCCGGACGAGCCGGTGGTCTTCATCGAGGTCGCTCTGAGCCGCGGGTTGGTGCGGTCGATCCACGACATCATCGGCCACGGCGGTGAGGAGCGGCACGTTACAAAATCACCCGACACCGCGATTTTCTATTCCATCAACAACACCCAGAACGGCCTCGCAGGGCTCGGTCTCGGGAAGGTGCTGATATTCAGGGTGACCGAAGCCCTGCGTGAGCGGCACCCGGGAGTCACGACTCTCGCGACCCTGAGCCCCATCCCTGGTTTATGGCCCGGATATCTGAAACCTATTCTCGAAGGTGAAGACGGCCGATTCCGGTTGAAGCGCCCGGATGTCCTGGAAAAGCTCTCTCCAGCCGCTCATCGGGCAGTGACCGAGCGCTATCGGGCGTCGGGCGGGGCGGGGGAGGATGTGGCGGAGGCCCTCGTGGCGGTGCTGTCGGATCCCGGATGGATTGATGACGTCGGGTTGGTCCGGCACCTGAAGAAGCCGCTGATCGAGATCGCGCACTTCCATGTGGCCGAGGAGACCGACCCCAAGGGCAAACCGCTCAACCCGGTGGCCGGGTTCCATCTGGGCAATGGGGCTTCGATCTCGAAGAAGAACGTCAACTTCGCGGCCAATACCTCCCCAAGAGGATTGGCGGATTCCTGCGGCCTGATGACCAATTACGTCTACTCGGCAAGTACCTTCGCGCGCATTGGGCGTACGGTGCGCGCGCTGCTGCCCTGGGCCCGCCGATGAGCGATCGGCGACGTTCCCTCGGTTGTTTCATCGTGGGAGGGCTGGTGCTTTGCGGTACCATCGTGGTGGGCAGCATGATCCTGGAAAATCAGCTCATCTACTTCCCGACCCGTTATCCGGACGGTCTGTGGGATCCGAAGGCGGTGACGGCCAACAGCGGCTGCACCATCGAAGACCAGTTCTTCACCGCTTCTGACGGCACCAGGCTGCACGGCTGGCTGTGCCGGCCGATGCATGCCGAGGGCCAGACCGGAGACATGGTGCTGCTCTGGTTTCACGGCAACGCGGGCAACCTCAGTCACCGCGCCGATTTGATGTTCAGGCTGGCCATGACCCCGGTACAGGTATTCATCGTCGACTATCGCGGCTATGGCCGAAGCGAGGGCAGGCCCTCTGAAAAGGGGCTTTACCTCGATAGCCGGGCGGCCTGGGATCACCTGGTGCGCGAAAAGAGGGTTTCTCCCGACCGGATCATTCTGTTCGGGAAATCCCTGGGCGGCGCCGTGGCGGTTGACCTCGCCACCGAGGTCAAACCCGCGGGCCTGATCATCCAGTCGAGCTTCACCTCCGTGCCCGACATGGCCGCGGTGCACTTCCCGTTCGTGCCCGGCGCTCTGATCCGCACCCGGATGGATTCGCTGTCGAAAATTGTCGATGTGAAGGTGCCCAAACTCATCATCCACTCCACCTCGGACGAGGTGATTCCCTTCGAGCACGGCCGACGGCTCTACGAGGCCGCGCCGGAGCCAAAGCGATTCCACGCGGTGGACGGCGCCGGTCACAACGACACCTGGGTTGTCGGGGGCCACGCGTACTTCGGGGCCATCCGGGAGTTTGTGACCTATTGTGCCGAGCGCCGCTCGCAAGTGCGGAGGTGAGACGTGGGGAGTGTCCTCCGCGACCAGGTCGTGCTGATCACGGGCTGCTCGTCGGGGATCGGGCGGGCCCTGGTGGAAGAGTTCGCGCGGCGGGGTCACCGGGTGGTGGCCACCGCTCGTCGGCCTGAGACCATTGAGGATCTGACGCGGCCCGGGGTCCTGATCCAGCAGTTGGATGTCACCGACTCGGGCAGTGTCGTGGAAGCCGTTGCCGCGGCCGTGAAATGGGGAGACCGGCTCGACATTGTGGTCAACAACGCCGGCTTTGGGCTCATCGGACCGCTCGCGGAAGTGGATCTGGCGGAGCTGAGAGGTCAACTCGAGACCAATCTCATTGGAGCGCTTCGGTTGGTTCAGGCTGCGGTCCCCCAGATGGCCGCCCGGGGGAGGGGTCGGATCGTCAATATCGGCAGCGTGTCTGGCGTCACATCCACTCCCTTCGCCGGGGCCTATTGCGCCTCCAAGGCGGCCCTCCACGCCCTGAGCGATTCCCTCCGGATGGAGCTTGCTCCCTTCGGTATCAAGGTCGTAACGGTGCAGCCGGGCGCCGTCAAATCCAGGTTCGGGGAGACCTCGGCGCGGGGGCTTGGTCGCTACCGGACAGATGAGTCGCTCTATGGTGAGCTGGCCGATGCCATCGAAAGGCGGGCCAAACTGTCTCAGGACCGGCCGACCCCGGCCGACGACTTTGCCCGCCACATCGTGCCCAAGGTGCTCGCCAAGAAGCCGGCCGCGGTCATCCGCCACGGCCGAGGGAGCCGGCTGCTGCCAGCCGTCGCGTGGCTGCCCGCCGGTCTTCGTGACCGTCTCTTGTCCAAGAAGTTCGGACTGATCGAGCGGTAACAGCGACCGTTCGGGCTCTCCGGTGGTTCTCCACTGTGAGAACGATTCCTGGTACATTTCAACACTATTGCTATTGCATTGTCGCAATTCAGGACCTACATTGATATCAAGCTAGTCAGGAGGAAATTATCGGTCCGGTGGAGACCCCCGTTGCCACCGCAGAGGACCTCGCGGAGCGAATCCGCGAAGGAGATCGTACGGCCGAAAATGAGTTCGTCGCGCGCTTCTTTCAACGTGTGCTGCTCATGACCCGTGTCCGGATGGGGGATGAACGGCTGGCCATGAAGGTGGCCACGGCGGCGACCTGGGCGATTCTCAGCCGTCTCCGGACCACGGATCCTGCGACCCACCAAGGGGCGTTGGCGTCTCAGGTGTCGGATGACGCCAGGCGGGTGGTGGGCGGCCTGTGTGCCGAGGTTGGAGAGCAATCGGGCGCGATCACCGGTCGGCCACCGCGAAGGAGGTTTCCCGACGTCGAGGCGTTGGACTTCCATCGGGCCGAGCGGGTGCGCGAGACCCTCGACACGGTACGTTCGGTGGACCGGGCGGTTCTCGGGATGACCCTTGTCGACGGCATGGGGGCGGTGGAAATCGCCGGTAGGCTGGGGATGAGACCGGAGTCGGTGGGGCGGCGAAAATCGAGGACGGTCAAACAGCTTCGGGGAGCCGTGCAGGACCAGATGCGGACCGCAGCGATGAACGGAGGCTGAGGGTGGACTGTGGGCGGTTCGCGATGGATGACGCCGCGGAACGGTACCTTCTCGGTCGGCTGACCGAGGCCGAGGTCGAGGAATTCGAATCCCATTACTTCCAATGCGACGAGTGTTTCGCCACCGTCGAAGCATTGCGGGCGGCCAAGGTCCAGCTTGAAATGGAACAGGAGAGCGTTCCGCGAATCGCCGAGAGGCCTCGACCCACCGTCCGCTGGTGGCTGGCTCTTTCGGCGGCCGTGGTAGCCACTCTGGCGGTGGTGGTTCTGATCGTGCGGACCCTGGGATCCTCGCCCTGATCAATAAAAACCGCCCGATCAGGGGAGGGTGTTGATCGGAGCGTTGAGAAATGACAGGCTGAGGCACCGCGAAAGGCTGCCTCAGTACGTGTGCGGCACGGCCCGACACCTGGTGTGTGAGCATTTTCGCCAGGAGAGGTGGGCCGGGGCCGCCGATTTCTCCATTCTGGCCAACGGGGAAGCGCCCCAGGATGAGGCGCTCGAGTTCCGAGAGTCGCTCGGCAAGGTCCGCCGCGCATTCCACGAACTCGCGCCCAGGGACCAGGGCATCGTGGGGATGAGTGCACTGAATACGAGCTAGACCGCCGTGCTTTCGCTCGCCTACAATCGGGGACATGAAAACCCTCTCTCAGGACAAGGCGGAATTCTTGATGGTGGTGGCCCGACGGATCGTCCCCGAGGTGGCGAACCTGGACGACCACGCCACAGGCAGGATGTGCGTCATCATCGACCGTGCCCTCGGTGATCGTCCCGAGTCGGTCCAGAAGCAATTCGCCATCTTTTTGGGCGTCGTCAAGTGGGCGCCGGCGTTGCGTTTCCTGGCGCCCTTCCACAGGCTGGCTCCCGCAACCCAGGACGCCGTCCTCGGCTGGTTCGAGGACTGTCCGGTGGCTCTGCTTCGCAAGGGGCTCTGGGGGCTGAAGTCGCTGGTATTCATGGGCTACTACGGAAGGACCGAGGTGTGGGAGGAAATCGGCTACCGTCCCACCTTCGATTCCAGGGAGCGCCTCCATGCGTGAGCTTGACTACGATGTCGTGATCGTGGGTTCCGGGGCCGGCGGCGGCGCGGTGGCCAAGGAGTTGGCGCCGCTTGCCGCGGCGGGCAAACGGGTGGTGGTCCTGGAGTGGGGGCCCAAACTCTCCGAGGAGGACTACACCGGGCACGAGGTCGACATGGCCGGCAAGCTCTACTTCGACTCGGGGGGAGTCCTCACCAAGGACAGGTCCATGACCATGGCCTACGGCCGGGCCTACGGCGGTTCCACGGTGGTGTACACGGGAACCTCGCTCACCCTGCCGCAACGGGTGGTGGACAAGTGGGGAGTGCCCGGACTGGAATGGGAGGACCTGCAGCGGCGATCCCAGAAGTACCTCGAGGAGAACAACGTCCACCTTCAGGACGAGAGTCTGCTGAACCAGAACAACCTTCTCTTCCGTGACGGCTGCGCCAAGCTGGGCTACCGGCACCGGCAATTTCCCATCAACGTCAAGGGGTGCCGCGCCTCGAGCCTGTGCAACCTGGGGTGCCCCAACGGCGCCAAGCAGGGGACCCACCGGGTGCAACTGCCGGCGGCCGAGGCCGCTGGGGTCGAGGTCGTGACCAACTGCAAAGTGACCACCGTCCGAGACCGGGTCTGCGAGGCGGTGGTGGCCAACACGACCTACGGCGAGCCGTCATCCTGGGAACCCGGTGAGTACCGCATCAACGCGAAAGTGGTGGTGGTGTGCGGCGCCGCCATCAACTCGCCGGCGCTGTTGTTGCGTTCGGGTTACGGTTCCGACCTGCCCGCCCTCGGTCGCTACCTGACAACCCACCCGGCGCTGATCCTCGTGGCCGAGCACGACCGTCCCATTACCAATTTTGTCGGTCACCCGAAGAGCTTCTACTGCGACGAGTTTCTCGAGTCGCACGGCTTCCTGCTGGAAACGTGCATGTACTTCCCCTTTGTCACGGCCAAGAACTTGATCGGATTCGGCGCGGATCATTCCCGTCTGATGCACGCATTTGATCGGTTGCAGATGATCCTGGTATTGGCGGTGGATCCGGCGCGGCCGGACAACCGGGTCGAGGTGGACGATGACGGCGAGCCGGTCGTGGACTACACCATGACCGATACGGTGCTCGACTCGCTGCACGAAAGCATGAAGGCGAGCGCGCGGATCTTCTTTGCAGCCGGTGCCAAGCGGGTTCACGCGCCCGCCGGTGTGCGGTTCTTCATCGAGTCGGATGATGCCGGTCGGATCGACGAGTTGATCACCCGTGACAACGTCAAACCGGGCAAGATCTCGGTCAACAGCGCCCACCTCATGGGCGGGTGCCGTATGGGAGCCGACGCGGCCGACTCGGTCACCGACCTGTGGGGCCGCGTGCACGGTGTGCCGTGGCTGTATGTCGGGGACTCGTCTCTGTTCCCGAAGGCATCGGAGATCAACCCCTACATCACGGTGATGGCGCTCGCTGATCGGACCGCCGAACACATCCGGGAGAATGCCGGGGAGCTGCTCGCATCATGAAGATCCGGGGATCCAAACTGGTGGTCGAGGCGCTGGTGGACGAGGGGGTCCGGTTCGCCTTCGGCATTCCGGGCACCCACAATATCGAACTCTACGATTCCATCGAAGATGCGCCGGAGTTGACGCCGGTGCTGGTTACCCACGAGCAGTCGGCGTCGTTCATGGCCGACGGAATGGCGCGGACCTCGAATCAGATCGGTGTGGTCAACGTCGTGCCGGGAGCAGGGGTCAGCCATTCGCTGTCCGGTGTGGCCGAGGCCTTCATGGACAACGTGCCGCTGGTGGTCCTGGCGGGCGGAATTCGCACCGACACCGGACACGCCTATCAGTTGCACGCCATCGACCAGATGGCGGTACTCGAGCCGGTCACCAAGGCCACCTTCCGGATCCGGCGAGCGGAGGATATCTATCCCACGATCCGGCGGGCATTCCAGATTGCCCGCCGGGGCACCCCGGGTCCAGTGGCGGTGGAGATTCCGTCCAACTTCTACATGTTGATCCAGGAGGTGGAGCGGATCGGGTACGAACCCGATCCGGTGCTCGCGGTGACCCCGGACCGAGATCTCCTGGAGAGGGCGGCCCTTATGCTTGGTGAGGCCGAACACCCGGCCCTTTATCTGGGCCTCGGTGCCGCGGGAGCGGCCGAGTTGTTGGTGCCGCTGGCCGAACAGCTCGGCACGCCCGTGGTGACGACATTTCAGGGTAAGGGGGTGTTCCCGGAAGAACACCCGTTGTTCCTTTGGAACGGATTCGGCGCTCAGGCACCGGCGTTTGTGCGGTCGATCATGAACCGGTGCGACTGCCTGCTTGCCATCGGCTGCCGTTTTGGTGAACTGGCCACGGGAAGCTACGGAATCGAACCGCCCGAGCGGCTCATCCACGTGGACATCAACCCGGAGGTCTTCAATCGAAACTACCAAGCGGCCCTGACGATCGAATCCGACGCACGGTTGTTTGTGGAGGGACTTGCCGGGGTGATCGACGGCTCCCGGCCGTGGCAGGCTCTGGGCGAAGCCATCACAACCGGCCACAGAAAAGTCCGGGACCGCTGGCACAAAGAGGTCGAAGGCAACCGGGTTGCCCCGGTGCTGCTGTTCGAGGCTTTGCAGCGGCATTGCGAAGCCAATGCCATCTACGCAACCGACAGCGGCAACGGGACATTCTTGGCCATCGAACATCTCCGTCTGAATGGTGGTCCCGGGACCTTCATCGCACCGGTGGATTACTCGTGCATGGGGTACTCGGTGCCGGCGGCCATCGGCGCGGCGTTTGCCAATCCAGGCCGTGATGTGGTGGCGCTGCCGGGCGACGGCGCCCTGCTGATGACGGGGATGGAGTTGCTGACCGCGGCCAACTACCGGGCTGCTCCTCTGGTGGTGGTGCTCAGGGACGGCAAGCTGTCCCAGATCGCGCAGTTCCAGAAGATCCCGTTCAATCGAGAACCCTGCAGCTCACTTCCCGACTACAGCGTCGAGGGGCTCGCCCAAACTGTGGGGGCGCGTTTCTTCAAGATCATCCGGAACCACGAGCTCGACTCGGTGATTCCGGCTGCCCTCGATGTCGTGCGCGGCGGCCAGCCGGCGCTGGTGGAAGTGGCCATCGACTATTCGCGCAAGACCTACTTCACAAAGGGAGTGGTCAAGACCAACTTCTGGCGGCTTCCATGGGGTGACAGACTGCGTATGGTCGTCCGCGCTCTTTCGCGAAGGATCTGAACGCACATCCTCTTTGCTCAGTTTTTCGATTTGCGGACTTCCACTGGAGCCTCTGGTGCGCTTGGGGCCAGGCAGTCTGCAAATCGAAAAACCGAGTTATGACGATCTTCTGAAACAGGTCAAGTGGCCATCGGAGTAGAAGACCTCGAATCGATCCGAGAGATAGTCCCGCAGGCAGTCGGCGATGGAGAAGATCACCGGGGTCCGCGTCGAGGCCTCGAGATTCTCGGCGAGCCGTTGGTAAAAGCTCCGGCCCCGGCCCTCGGGTCGCACCGGCCGGTAGAGATAGAAGAAGTCCGCATCGGGGATCTCAGCCTGGAGAATGTCAGCGACCACCCAATCGACCCGTTGGTCCGGAATCTCGAGCCAACGTTGGAGGATCCGACCGATGGCCACCATTTCGGAGCTGATCTCCACCTGTACCGTCCGGGCGTGTGGGTAGAGCTTCTGGAGGAGGAGACCCTGGAGGCCGTTGCCGGCGCCAAGATCGGTGCTGGTGGACTCCGGGGTGATCCAGTCTCCTGCCTTGACGATGGGCGACAGTCCGCCGGCGTGGCACCAATAGCCGCCGCTGGAGTCCATCTGTCGCCTCTCTTTCGGGGTGTAGGGTGCCTCGTGCATGTGAACGTGGGCATACAGATCGAGGAAACACTCGTCGATCAGTTCGCTGTCTCCATGGACGAGGCTTCCGAGAAATCTCTCTTTGAGCTCGTTGTAGTCCGGGAAGTGGCCGCCCGGATCGGGCGGACCTGGCAGTTTGATGAACAGGCTCATGAGCTGGATCAACCGCGCCCGTTCGTCGGGGTTTGGAATAACGTCGGTGAGCACGGTCTGAAGCCGTTTTTCGATGTCGCGAATCATGGCCGGGAAGAGTACCATTCCAAATGAAATTCGAAATTCGAAATTCGAGACCTGGAACCGGGAGACCATGGTGTTTGAGTACAGTGACTCTTCGTGATCCTGGAGGTGAGCCATGCGGATTCCCATCTATCAGATCGACGCATTCACTGACCGGCTCTTCGGAGGCAACCCGGCGGCTGTGTGCCCGCTGGCGGACTGGTTACCCGACGAAACCATGCAAGCGATTGCGGCGGAGAATAATCTGTCGGAAACGGCCTTCTTCATACCGGCCGACGAGGACTTCGATCTGCGGTGGTTCACGCCGGCAACCGAGGTGGACCTGTGTGGTCATGCCACTCTGGCCACGGCTCATCTGGTGTTGACCCAGTTGGACCCCGCGAGGAAGAAGGTGGGTTTCAACACCCGCAGCGGCCGGCTCGAGGTCGAACACGACGGCGACATGTTGGTGATGGACTTCCCCGCCTACCCGCCTCGTCCTGTGGAGATCCCGAACGGGTTGGTCGAAGCTCTCGGGGCCGAACCGGAGGCGGTTCTGCGGGGCAACTATCTTTTGGTCGTCTACCGCGACGAACGGCAGATCCGAGCACTGCAGCCCCGTTTTGGTGTGATGATCGCCTACGGTCTGGATGAGGCGATCGTGACCGCTCCGGGCGACGATTGCGATTTCGTGTCACGGTTCTTCGCGCCGGGATTCGGGATCGTGGAAGATCCGGTTACCGGTTCGGCTCACTGCGCCCTCGTGCCCTACTGGACCGAGAGGCTCGGCAAGAAACAACTCCATGCGCGCCAGGTCTCCGAGCGTGGCGGTGAGATCTTCTGCCGGCTCGTGGATGATCGGGTATGCATGGCCGGCCGTGCGGTGACCTATCTCGAGGGACACATAGAGGTTGGTTCTCTCGGCGATTCCACGGAATGATGGCCTATACAATGAAATCTTATGAGGCGTCTGCTGAAAATCGTTGGTGAGCGCGAAATCGTGGCATCCGGACTGACGTCCGCACATCTCCTGACGAACGGTGTCACTCCCGACATGTTGGGAGAGCCGGGCCGCTGGCTGCGACGGGTCGTCCAGTCCGCGGTGTGCATTACCGTGGTGTCCGGTGTGTTCGGATGCGGCGGCGGAGACGGTGAGCCGGTGGTTGTCGACCTGATCGAGGAACTGCCGGCGGCTGAGGTGCTTCGCGAAACCCCGGTGCTCGATCTCGGCACCGCCGAGGCCAGATCCCATCTCGGCGTCGGCTGGTCGGGTGACGAGACTCGGAAGGACGGCCTCACGATGGTGTGGGCCACCGGCGAGGTGTCCGAGGTGAAATTTTTCCTCGCCGAGCCTCGGGACGTGGATGTGGCCATACGGTGTAGCCCGGTGCCTCACCCCGATGGAGATGCCCAGCGGGTGAGGGTGTCGGTCAAGGGGCGGCGATTGGCGGAAGTCGAGCTCGAGCCGGGGCTCCGCGACCACGTCGTTCTCATACCGGCGGATGCTGTATCGGCCGGCACCAACACCCTCGAACTCGGCTGGGCACATGCGCTGGTTCCAAGTTCTGCGGGGCAGCGTCGTGAGAACCGACGGCTGGCGGCACGGTGCGATGAGATTCGGATTGGCGGCTCCAAACGTCCGAGGCGGCCGCTTGTCTTGGATCGGGACCTGGTGATCTCTCCCGGGGTCCAGCTGAACTACTACCTGCCGCTGCCGAACTCGACGGCGTTTGGGGTGGAGAAGGTGGAGGTCCCGGACGACTCCAGCTTGGAGATCACCTGGCAGGTGGACGGATCCGACGAAGAGCCCCTGGTTTCCTGGAGCGAGGACGTCGGACCGACCACGGTGGCCATCACGAATCCTGGCCGGGGACCCCTGCGCCTCGGATTCCGGGTGGCGGGTGACGGTGGGGAGGTCATTCTGCGTGGGCCGAGGGTTCAGTGGATCGGGCGGCCGCAACATGACGAGACCAGTGAGGCACCCGCCGTCGTCGAATCCCCTCCTAACATTCTCATGTATCTGGTGGATACGCTGCGTGCTGACCGGCTCGGGTGTTACGGGTGGACGGAGTCCCTCACTCCGAATCTGGACAACCTGTCCTTCGAGAGCGTGACCTTTGATCGAGCCATCGCCCAGACCTCGTGGACCAAACCCTCGGTGGCGTCGATTTTCACCGGCATCGGCCCGGGCCGCCACGGGGTCAATGGCAAACGGTCCAAACTTCCCGAGAGTGCGATCACCATGGCAGAGCTGTTGGCCGGAAGGGGCTACGACACGGCTGGCTTCGCCAGCAACGCCTACATCACCCGACCGGCCGGTTTCGGTCAGGGTTTTGAGGACTTCAGCTTTCAGCCGGCTCGGTCAAGGGAGACCACTGACGAAGCCATCGCCTGGCTTCGCAGCATTGGGAGGGATCGGCCCTTCTTTCTTTATGTTCACACCGTGGATCCCCATGCGCCCTACGACCCATCCAGTGAATTTCGGGACCGATTCGCAGCTGGAGTCACCGACCCGCTGGTGGGCACCGTGGACCACATCAGAAGTCTCGCGGCGGGACGGATCGCAGTCACCGAGAGGATCACCTCCGACATGTTGCGGCTCTATGAGGCGGAGGTGGCCGAGAACGACCATTCATTCGGGCGATTGATGGGGGTCCTTGGAGAACTCGGACTGCTCGAGGATACGTTAATCATCTTCCTGTCCGACCATGGCGAGGAGTTCGACGAGCACGGAGTCTTCGGTCATGGCTGGGATCTCTACCGCGAGGTGCTCCACATGCCGTTGATCATCCGGCCGCCGGGAGGAACCACGGCGCGACGTTTTGAGGGTGTGGTGCAGCACGTGGACCTGCTGCCCACTGTCCTGGAGGCGGCCGGGATTTCAGGTCTCGGCGGTTTGGAAGGGCGCAGTCTGTGGCCCGTTGTGAACGGAAATATGGCCTCGGCCGATCCGCGGCCGGTGTTCTCCTATCTGGACTACGAGGGTCGTCGGGGTCTGTCGGTGGAGTTGGATGGTTTGAAGCTCATTGAACCGCTGTCATCCGGCTTTCTTGCCGCCCGTGAACTCTACAATGTGGGTCAGGATCCCTTTGAACAGGACAGCGTCGCGGATGTCTTGCCCGTCACGGCGGGCTATCTTGCGTCGTTGGCAAGGGTGGAATTCAGCGACTACGGATCGGTGGAGGCCGCCGACGAGCTGCCGTCCTTCGACGCCGATACCCGCAGGGCGTTGGAGGCCCTGGGTTACATCCGATGACGCCGACGGCGGAAAATCGAGAAATGAGAAATGAGAAATGAGAAATGGGAAATGAGAAATGGGAAATGAGAAATGGGGAATTGGGGATTGGGGATTGGGCGGGCGGTGATCTTGTATCTTGCATCTTGGATCTTTCACGGCGGAGGTCGAAATGACACAGCGAACCATCGACGGCATTGACGGGCTCAGGGCGCTTTCCGGCACCAAACTCGGGCAGAGCGAGTGGTTGGAGATCACTCAGGACCGGGTCAATCGATTTGCGGACGCGACCCTCGACACCCAGTGGATTCACGTTGATCCCGAGCGGGCCGCGCAGTCGCCATTCGGTGGGACCATCGCCCACGGCTACTTGACCCTTTCGTTGCTGCCCCACCTGCTCGGCCAGATCATGGACGTCACCAATGTGTCCATGGCCATTAACTACGGCCTGAACCGGCTCCGCTATCCAACGCCGGTTCCGGTGGGGCGGCGTGTCCGGCTCGGCGTCACCTTGACTGCGGTGGAGGAGGTCCGAGGCGGGGTCCAGTGCCAGCTCGACTGTGAGGTGGAGGTGGAGGACACGGCGAAACCGGCACTGGTCGCCGAGGTGCTGTTCCGCTACTACGTGTGACGGTCCGATCCTACCTGTTCAACGCGGCGTAGGAGTCGGCAAGCAGGGACTGAGCGGCGTTGGCCTGATCGGTCTCGAGATCAGCGGCCAGGAGTTTTTCGAGGGTCGCGATGGCCGCGGCGTACGCACCACCGTTGAACTGACTCACGGCGCGGTTGTAGTCCTGGGCAAAATTGTTGTGGTCCTGGGCCCGTCGAATCTCCCGGATCTTGAGATCGATCCAGCTGCCTTCCTGTGCCCCGACGCGTCGCTCCAGGTCTTGGAGCATTGCCACGGCCTCGTCGAGCCGTTCGGTGGCGATGAGCCTGTTGAGCCGGTCGATCTCGCCGGGACTGGCCTCGGTGAGGAGGGGTTCGGGAGGTGGAAACTGGGTCTCGGCGTCCGGGTCGTCGATGAAATCCATGAACGAACGCACCGCCTGGGCGTGCCGGCCGGGCAGTTCCTCTTCCGCGAGCTCCATAAGGATGGACCGTGCTCCGTCCACGTCTCCGCCGTTGTAGGCGGCGACGGCCTCGTTGTAGCGGGCAGAAACCTTGGATTCGATGATATTGGAGCGGACGGAGGCAATGTGCCGATTGAGAATCTCGGCGTCGATGGCTTCGGGAGCCACTTGCTCGGCCTGTTCGAGGGCCTCGAGGCCTTGATCCGGCCGGCCATCGGCCACCAGCGTGCGCGCCCGGTCGAGGTCGTGGCGGGCGATGATGGCATGGGCCATGAGCTGGTCCGCCGGGTCGGACACGAAACCGTGGGCTGCGAGTTCGAGGGCCGCATCTCGGCGATCGTTTTCGAGGTATTGGCGAAGGAGGCTGGCCGAAACGTCGGTCCGTGACGGCAGGAGACGGTGGGCCGTTTCCGTCACGGCCAGTGCTTCGAGACTGTATTCGCCCGCGGCCATGTAGCTGCCGGAAAGGGCGACCCATGCGGGAGCGTGGTCGGGCTCGAGAAGGGTGCTCTTGCGCAGGGCTTGGCGTGCGCGCTCCACATCGTCGCCGCGACGCAGAAGGTAGGCGCCGCCGCGGTACTGGACCAGCGCATCATCGGGCGCGGCGCGCAGGGCACGGCCGTAGAGCTCGCGGGCCTCGTCCCATTGAGCCCGTTGTTCGGCGAGAAGCGCGAGCGCAGCCAGCGCCTGGCCGTTTGAGGGGTCCCTGTCCACAGCGGCCTGGAGATGGGGCATGACCTCTTCGCGATGGGGCTCATGCTGCATGAGCAGGTCGCCGAGCCGGTAGAAGACCTCCGACGAAGACATCCGGCGGGTCGTCATCTCGGTGATTTCCGGGGGAGTGACCGGCAGCTCGAGAATCGGGTAGATCGGTCGTTCCAAGTAGCGCTTGACCTCGTTTTCGAGTCCTGGAATGTCGGTGGAGTAGGCTCGGGCAAAGGCCCGATCCTGGGGCACGCCTTCCTGAAGGAGGGCGACGAAGCGCTGAGTCTCGGCCCGACGTTGGGCGTTGCCGATCAACAGGTAGTGGACCAGGGCCCACGACTCGGAGTAGAAGGTGCCCTTGCGATCGGATTCGTTGTAGAGAGGGGAGCTGTGGGTGACCGCGAAGAGTTCTTCAAATCCGATGGTCGGGGAGGTTCTCAGCCGGTGGATGTGAGGCCCCAACGGAATGCCGATGCGGGCGGTATCGCCGGTCACTTCGAAGGTCTGGTAGACCTCGGCGAGCCCCTCTTCGAACCACAGGGGGAGGTTTGGCATGTTTGTCGAGGAGAAATAGTGGACGAACTCGTGGTAGACGATTCCGGAAGCGTCGGTCCGGTCACCGCCGTTGATGGCGATGTAGTTGGCGTTCTCGCGTTGCAGAAAATAGCCGGCGGTGGCGGCCGGACGACCCTGGTAGAGCATCTTGTAGGGGGTGAAGGACTGATCGTGTTTGAAGATGTAGACGTAGATGGGCAGCGAAGCGTTCTGATCGAGATCGGAGATGCCCGTCAGCACCGCACGCAGTTCCTCGAGATCGGCGGCGATCCTGCGAGTGGATCGCTCCCCGTCGTTGGAGAACAGGGTGAAATTGTGGCTTTTCACCTCGATCCAACGATCCTTCTCGCGCGGCAACTGCGCCGACGCGGAGGCCGCGGCCAGGATGACGGTGGCCGCCATGACGAGGGTGGTCTTGAGGTGCGGCATCGAGTGATTGGTCGGTCGGACAGATCGTAGGATCCGCCGAATCAGTTGTAGTTATACGTTATCCCGCTGACCGGGTTCTTCTCAGCGGTTGCCACTCACCCCATCATGGGACGCGACTCTGCGCCCGATATCGTGATTCCGTGTCTTGGATGGAGGATGTGTTGCGTGCGGATCGTTCGAAGTGAAAGGACTCGTTCGCAGCCCGCGCAAGGTGGGAAAGAGATTGGATTTTGGTGAGTCTTTATGGTGGGCAACAAAAGGTAGGACTTTAAGACCACGGGCTGCTTTGTCAAACGAGTCTAGGTTTCAGATAAACCTGATATACATTTTATATAACCAGTTAGTTAATTTGTCAAGTTCTAAATTTGTGATGTGCGTCACATTACTGAACGACCGTTCGGTCAATCAACTGGGTGGTAGCCTGTAGGAAAATTCCTCATTCCTCATTCCTCATTCCTCATTCCTCATTTCTCATTTCTCATTTCTCATTTCTCATTTCTCATTTCCAAATTTCAGTTCCTCAGCCCCCTGTCTCCCACCAAAAAGACCGTCCGGCTGCCAGGTCAGAGGGTGAACACCACCTTGCGATGGTGGCCGGCCCAATGGAGGTCGAGGGCTTCGATGTCGTCACCAAGACTGGCGGGGTTGGCGATGGCCGCTGTCAGCGTTCTCTTTGCCAACTCCACGGCATCGGTCATCTCCATTCCCAGGGCGAGCCCGGTGGCGATCATCGAAGAGAGGGTGCATCCGGTTCCGTGGGTTCCGGTGGTGGCATCGACCCGGTTGGCGAAAAGGACATGGCTGTCTTCGCCGTCGAAAAGAACATCCACGGCGTCGCCCTCGAGATGGCCGCCCTTGACCAAAACCCACGACGGTCCGAATTCCAGGATCTTCGCGGCGGCTTCGGTCATGGATTCCAGGTCTGTGACCTCGTGGCCGGCCAATATGGCCGCCTCGTGCAGGTTGGGAGTGACAAGGGTCGCCAGGGGGATCAGCCTGTCGCGCAGGCTGGACACGGCGTCCGCGCGCAACAGGGACGCGCCGGAGGTTGACACCATGACCGGATCCACAACCAGAGGCACTTCACCGTGATGTACCAGTCGATCAGCCACGACCTCGATGAGATCTGCCGAATAGAGCATGCCGGTCTTCACTGCCCGGACGTCGAATCCGTCGCAGATCGCGTCGATCTGGGCGGCAAGCACGCCTGGTTCGGTGGGCTGCACCGCGGTGACCCCTTGGAGATTCTGGGCGGTCAGACAGGTGATGGCGGTTGTCCCCCAACCCCCCATGGCGGTGATCGCCTTGAGATCCGCCTGGATGCCAGCACCTCCACCGGAATCGGATCCGGCGATGGTCAAGACCACCGGTCGGTAGTTGTCCTCGCTCATGATTCCTCCGTCGGACCACGGGGCGGATTCGTCTTGAAATGATCCCAGCCTGACACTTCGAGAACCGAGGTCGAACCGACGGCATTCCGAAGGATAATTTGGTCACCTTCCACAATCTCGCCGATATCAAAGAGGTGCCGGCCGGTGGCTTCGGTGACCAATTCTTGGACCTCTCTGAGCCGTTTCGGGTGAATGGTGACCAAGAGCCGGTAGTCTTCGCCGCCGGTCAGGGCCAGCCGGATCGGGTCCTCTCCGGTGGCGGCGCAGAGAGTGCGCAAGGCATCGGACAGCGGCACGGCATTCAGGTCGACGATCGCGCCGACACCGCTTTGTTCGCACACGTGACGCAGATCGGAGGCCAAACCGTCGGACAGGTCGATGGCCGCTCCGGCGGCTCCCGATGCCGCCAGGATTCGAGCTTCTCGGAGATAGAGCTCCGGCTCCACGTGGGCGCGGATGAGTTCGGCCGAGACCTCGTCGGGAAGATCCGGGTTTCCAAGCAGGATCGCCAATCCGCCGGCGGAGTCGCCGAGAGTTCCAGTAACGACGATCCGATCCCCCTGCCGGGCCCCGGACCTGTACAACAGCTCGTGCGCCGGCGCGGTGCCGGTGACGACGACGTTGATGCACAGATCGGCCTTCGAACCGGTGGTGTCACCCCCGAGGAGGTTGACTCCGGAGTCGGCAGCCAGGGCCTTCATACCGTCGTAGAAACCATCGAGCTCCTCGACTGTGACCGACGCCGGCACCGCGATGGACACGAAGGCGTCCAGCGGCCGGGCCCCCATGGCGGCGATGTCCGATAGATTGACGGCAAGGGCCTTGTAGCCCAGCTGCTGCGGCGACAGGGTGCCGCGGATGAAATGAACCCGCTCGATCAGCATGTCGGTTGTGACCACAAGGGGGCCGTCCCGTCCGACAACCACCGCCGCGTCGTCTCCGATGCCCTGGACCACACGATCTGGGTCACCCGTCAGGCAGCCCGGGGCGATCCGGTCGATGAAGTGGAACTCGCCGAGTTCGGTGAGTTTCACGATTTCGTCTCCCTCTCCTCGAGACCGGCGTCGACCTGGTACCTGAGGGCCTCGGCGGCGGCTCGGGGATCGTCGGCCGACATGATGGCGCTGACCACCGATATCCCGTCAGAACCCGCGGCGATGATCGATCTCGCGTTGGTCGCGTCGATTCCGCCGATGGCCAGCATCGGTGTCCGGCCCACCGCGCGGCGGATGGCTTCGATGCCGGCCAACCCAACCGCCCGGTCGGCGTCGGGTTTTGTGGGGGTGAGGAAAACGGGCGATACCGAGACGTAGTCGGCACCGTCTGTGACGGCCTGACGGGCCTCGTCCTCGGTGGCCACCGACACGCCGAGCAGCATTTTCGGGCCGATGAGTGGACGAGCGGCCACCGCCGGGAGGTCGGTCTGGCCAACGTGGAGCCCTTGGGATCCGGCCGCGAGGGCCACGTCCGCCCGGTCGTTGACGAAGAGCGGAACGCCACTGCCCTTCAACGCGCGCAGGAGTTCCGCGGCTTCGTTCAAAAAGGCCGACGTCTCGACGTCCTTTTCTCGAATCTGAACCGCCGTCACTCCGCCGTCCACTGCCTGCCGGACGACATCCGTCAAGCTGCGGCCGCGGGCGAGATCGCGATCAGTCACGAGGTAGAGCCTCAAGTAGTCGGCCGTCGAGATCATTGAGAGACCTCGTGGATGCGAGCGGCAGCCTTTAGATCAGCGGGCTCGAGGGCGGCCAGCGCGTCATAAAGCGCCACCTGGAAGGATCCGGGACCGGCGGCGGTTTCGGCTGCCCTTTCTCCCGCCAGACCGAAGAAGGCGAGTGCACCGGCTGCCGCCGCGACGGTGTTGGCCTGGCCTCCGCAGAAAGCGGCCACGAGAACCGTGGAAGCGCATCCGGTTCCGGTCACACGGCCCATGAGCGGGTGACCGGCTTCGATCCGCAACACCGTCTTGCCATCGGTGACGAGGTCCACCTCGCCGGTGATGGCCACCACCGAGCCGAGGTCCTCCGCCAACTGCACCGCGACCTTGGCGGCCTCGTCCACGTCGTGTGCCGCGTCGACGCCTTTGGTGACGGTATCCAGGCCGGACATGCTGAGAATCTCGGAGGCGTTGCCACGCACGACTGCAATATCGAGTTCCGAGGCCAATGAGCGTGCGGTGAGGGTGCGGTAGCTGGTGGCGCCCGAACCGACCGGGTCGAACACGACGGGCGTCCGGATGCGGTTTGCAGCCGCCCCGGCCATCCGCATCGCGGTGACCCAAGACGGCGAGAGGGTCCCCATGTTGAGCACCACCGCTCCGGCGAGAGAGGCCATCTCAACCACCTCTTCCTGGGCGTGGGCCATGACCGGCGAGGCACCGGCAGCGAGCAGCGTATTGGCGGTGGAATTCATGACGACATAGTTGGTGATGCTGTGAACCAGGATCTTCTTGTCACGCACGGTCGCGAGGGTTTCGGCCGCCATCGCGTTCCAGTGGGTCATGTGCTGCCTCCGAATATCTCCACCGCCCCGGGGATTGGGACTTTCCGCGTCTCGATCCGCCTGCGCCTCCCCGACGGCAATTCGGCGGTCGTCGCGGATCGCCACGGGCTTCGCAGCAGGCTGGATGGATCCCAAACGCGGTCGATCGAGCGTATGTGGACGGTGGTCGGCTGTCAATACGGCGCCCGCCCACCCGGAGGGATGTCCAAGGTCGAGAGTCGAAGGTCGAAGGTCGAAGGTCTCAAGTTCCTCCGTCCGCCCGGAGGGATGTCCAAGGTCGAAAGTCAGAAGTCGAAAGTCGAAAGTCCCCCCGCCTACCCCGCACAGGAACAAGGATCAAGAAGCAACGAATACCCCCAACCACCTGGATCGCGTGGGGAAAAAGGCGCATCCCTCGGAGGTGTCTGACATCCCGATTCGCCAAGATCGGCAGCCCGATTCGTCCGGTTCAAGCGAATCGGCGTGCCTGGCATCCTTGCCAAACCGGGCGGGGGCCAGCCCCGGGCCGCTGGGTGGGCGGAGCCTCAACACACACACGTGGCAAGCGGCAAGTCCTCGTCCAGTTTGAGGCGCAGCAGGAGTTCCAGGTCCTCAGA
This sequence comes from uncultured Holophagae bacterium, assembly GCA_963710645.1. Lineage (GTDB taxonomy): Bacteria > Acidobacteriota > Thermoanaerobaculia > Thermoanaerobaculales > Sulfomarinibacteraceae > FEB-10. Next base: position 588,060 of record CAVQBD010000001.1, read on the forward strand.
CGCCATGGGTTTCTGCAGGAAGGTGAGCCGAGCGCGGCCGAACCGGGCACCCACCTCGAAGACGGGATGGTCGCTGAGGGCGACGATGTGGGTGTGGGGCGGCGCCGTATTGGCCAGATTGACCAATCCGAGTGGGTCGTCACACAGCAGCCGCATATCGACCACGATCACCTGCGGCGGATCGAGACTGCACACGTAGCGGGCCTGGAGCATTGATGAGCAGCCGGTGACTCGGATCTGGGCGCATTCGTCGAAGGTGTTGAAAACACTCCATGTGAGGTCTTCTTCAGAGCTCGCGACCACCACGTGGCGAAGAACCTCCGGGACGAGAACGTCAGCGTCGCTCCGTTGGTGTTCGAGATCCATTTCTTTCTCAGGCATGGCAGCCTCCTCGGACACGACGGACTCGCATCGGCGAATACAGACGCAAGAGTCGTGCCGGATTGCGCTGCCCTGGCGCACGACGGGGTGTGCCGAAGTGGGACGAAGCGTCCTCAGAACGCTGAATGGGGAGATGTCGAGCGTTCGGCCTCGCGTGGGGTCAGCGGGGCGATTCTCTGAGGGCTTGAATGTTGGAAAAAGCGAGCACGGCGGCGATGATCGCCGACCACAGCCAGCCGTAGCGAAGGGCAAGCAGCCCGAGAACCACGCAGGCGGCGATGGAGAGGATTCGAGCGGTGCGCCGGCCGGCGGGTCCAAATGCCATTTCGGCAAACGAGGTTGCGATGTTGCCGCCGTCCAGCGGCAGGATGGGGAGTAGGTTGAGCACGCCCCAACCAAGGTTGACCCACAAGACGTATTGCAGCACCTGCATGACCATGGGGCTGGTGGGGTGGAGGATATTGGTGATGATTACGGCGGCGCCGCCGATGGTGATGCCCACGGCAGGACCCGCAAAGCTGACCACGGCCCGTTGCATGGGTGTGACCTGACCACCCCCGTACCAACTCGTCAAGCCACCGAATCCGAAGAGTTGAATGGCGGGCGACAGGCCCAGACGCTTGATGGCCCACGCGTGGCCGAGTTCGTGCGCGAGCACCCCGACGAAAACGATGGGCACCCACAGGACAAGACCTGACAGATCGCGGGGCCCGATGAGCGCCGCGGTGAGAAAGAACCAGGGTTGGATCTGGACAGGGATATCGCCGAGTTTGAAGTTGATCATGACCGAAGGATAGCACCGGGGGCGGCCGCCACCCATCCGGGTACTGGTTACCAGATGCCTGCTGCCTACTGCCCTGCAACAACCCCTGGCGCCTGACCGTCCCAAGACCTATCTTTAAGAGTGGAGGTCGCCGCCATGCTCGAGGGTTTCACGGATGCGCCGGTGCCGCCTCGGCCCGAGGACTACGGGCTCAGCGAATCGACTCTGGAGTCCATTCCCCGTCCGCGGATCGAGCCGCGTCGGAGTTTGTGCATCGTGGTCGTGTATGGCTCAGCGGTGGCTCTCGTCGTGTCTGCGGCCCTGGCCTTGTCCGGATCGGTGATCGCGGCGGTCTTTTTTGGGATCCTCCTGGTGGCCGCGGGTTCGGTGCTCTTGATCCCCGCCGTCACCGGGCTCGTGTGTGCCATGGAGCGCTGCGAGCACAACTGGTTGTGCCGGCGCTACGGTACCTACCGTGCCCTGTCCGAGTACCGGCGGGCGATGGCACAGTACGAGGTTGAGCTGGGCCAGTACGACCTCTGGCACGCACGGACGCTGGAGGATCACTGGCGACAGATGGACCAACGAACGCTCGTGGCCGAAACGGCGGAACTCTACCGTAGGTTGGGCACCAGCGTACGAGAGATCGACCCCCGGGATCGTGCTGGCGTGGACCTGATGATCGTCGGCGACCGGTCGGTGACGGCCATCCGGTGCCTGACGGACCTGCCGGACGGCGGCCTGGCCTTCGGCCGGGAGCTGGCAGCCGCGCGTCTGGACGCCGGTGCCGATCGACTGCTGCTCGTCGCTCCCGGGGGCGTGGACAACGAGCTCGCCGAGTATCTCGCGGGACATGCCGGGACGATCCTCGACGCCGGTGATCTGGCGGGAATGGGCTCGGCATCGGTCCACTGATCGCGCGGTCGCGGTACCCTTGACCCTCGAACAATGGAGGTTTTGATGCGTCGATCGTTCACGCTGGGGTTGTGCATCATGGCGATAGGGTCGGTGGCCGGAGCCGCTGACCGTCCGGAGGGACGGATGGACGCGACAAGATCGGTGGTTTACGCCAGGAACGGTATGGTGGCTGCGGCGCACCCGGTGGCGGTTCAGATCGGGGTTGACATTCTCAAACGCGGCGGCAGTGCTGTGGATGCCGCGATTGCCGTCAACGCGGCGTTGGCATTCATGGAACCCACCTCGTGCGGACTCGGTGGCGATCTCTTCGCCATGGTCTGGGACCCGTCCGAGGGCCAGCTGGGCGGGCTCAACGCCTCCGGACGCGCTCCCGCCGCGCTGACCCGCGACAAGGTGCCACCCGCACCCGATGGCACGATTCCGGAGTACACGCCCTACACGTGGACCGTCCCCGGCTGTGTGGACGGCTGGTTCACCCTGCACGAGAGGTACGGCCGCCTGCCCATGGCCGAGTTGCTCGCTCCGGCCATTGCCGCGGCCAGAGCAGGTGTGCCGGTACCCCAGGTGATTGCCGGGTCGTGGGGGCGGTCAGCGCCGTACTACAAGGAATCCCCGGGGTTTGCAGAGGTGTTTCTCCCCGGCGGCACCGCGCCGAAGGAGGGCGAGATCTTCGCCAACCCGGCGCTGGCGAAGACCCTCGGGTTGATAGCAGAGAAGGGCCGCGATGCCTTCTACGAGGGCGAGATTGCCCACCGGCTCGTGGCGTATTCCGAAGAACACGGCGGGTTCTTCTCGCTCGAGGACTTTGCCAACCACAGCAGCGACTGGGTCGAGCCCATCTCCACCACCTACCGCGGTGTCACCGTTTGGGAGTTGCCGCCCAACGGCCAGGGGCTCGCTGCCCTGCAGATGCTGAACATATTGGAGACCTTCGACCTGGCGTCCATGGGGCGGGACGATCCGGCGTTCTGGCACCTCTTGATCGAGGCCAAGAAACTGGCCTACGCCGACCGCGCGCGTTACTACGCCGATCCGGTCTTCGCCGAGGTGCCGGTATCTGCGCTGCTGGACAAGGACTATGGTCGTCGGCGTGCCGAACTCATTGATTCCGATCGGGCCGCCCGGGTGGTGGCGCCCGGTGATCCCAGGCTCCAGCACGGTGACACAACGTTTCTGGTGGCTGCCGACTCCGATGGCATGATGGTCTCCCTGATCCAGTCCAACTATTCCGGCTTCGGTTCGGGTTACGTGGTTCCCGAGCTGGGTTTTGGAATCCAGGACCGTGGCGCCCTCTTCAACCTGGAGGCCGGCCACCCCAACGCCCTGGAACCCGGCAAGCGGCCCTTCCACACGATTATCCCGGCGTTCATGGGCGAGGTGGGAGGCGTTCCCAACGTGGCCTTTGGTGTCATGGGGGGCTCGATGCAGCCCCAGGGCCACGTCCAGATCGTGGTCAACGTGGTGGACTTCGACATGAATCTGCAGGAGGCGGGCGACGCACCGCGATTCCGTCACCTGGGTTCGTCGCAGCCCACCGGGACAACCATGGAAAGGGGAGGATCGGTACTGCTGGAGTCTGGTGTGCCGGTGTCGATTCGGCGGGCTCTGGTCCGGATGGGGCACCGGTTGTCGGAAGCCACCGGGGGCGCCTTTGGCGGCTACCAGGCGATCCGGCGGGACCCAGTGACCGGTGTCTACGCCGGAGCGACCGAGTCCCGCAAGGACGGTATGGCGGCGGGATACTGATGCAGGCAGAAGGCAGAAGGCAGAAGGCAGAAGGCAAGAGCCACCACCAGTCGAATTCGAAATGCGAAATGCGAAATTCGAATACCCCACCCGCCCACAGTGGTTCCGGGTACGGTTTTGGAGTCCATCCAGCGGCGGTCGGCATTGGCCGGGACAGGGACAGCAACCGGTGTCCGGGGCAGATGGCAGCATCGGTGAACAGCGACCGCAATCCGGGGCAATTTCAGCTGATCACTGCCGCGGCCCCTGATATCTGACGCAACCGCCGATCACTGCCGCTGTCCCTGATTGCCGTCGCTGTCACTGTCGCCTGAATCCGGGTACGGAGACGGGCACACAGAAACCCCACTCCTCGCTTTCCCGGATGAACCAAACGTTGAACGTGTAACGTTTCTCTTTCCCGGCTGATCGTGGGAATTTGCGTCCGGCATTCGGGCGGGTGGGGACCGCCTGCGGCATGGGCTAAAATGTAGGCACCTTGAGATCTCCCGCACGATTCCCCGAGGTTGGCGCGGCGATGCCGCGCAGGGGCAACTTTTTGACCAAGGCCCTGGGTCGGACTGCCCTTCGGCTGTGGGGCTGGAGCATGCAGGGGGATCTCCCAAACCTGCGCAAGGCGGTTGTGATCGTCGTCCCGCACACGTCGAATTGGGATTTTCCGGTCGGACTGGCGGGGATGTATGCGATCGGTGTGCGTTTCTCGTTCTTTGGCAAGAGCAGTCTTTTCAGAGGTGCGGCGGGCCCGGTGATGGAGTGGCTCGGCGGTATTCCGGTTGACCGAAGCGCCCCCGCTGGGGTCGTGGATCAGATCGTCGAGAGAATTGATGCGAGTGACCACCTGCTGCTCGCGATGTCACCCGAGGGCACCCGCAGCCAGGTGGACCGGTGGAAGACCGGCTTCTATCACATCGCTCTGAAAGCTGGCGTTCCCATCGTCCCCATTGCCTTCGACTGGAACACCAGGGTCATCAGCTTCGGTGACCCCCTCATGCCGAGCGGCGACATGGACGCCGACATCGATCAACTCACGAGTTTCTTCAAGGGGGCGGTGGGGAAACGGCCGGAAGGCATGGCGGTGGAGGAAGTGGCGGGTTGACACGGGGCCCCCGGACCCTTTTAATCGGGGACAGCCTTTCCAATTTTCGAGGTTCGGCGGTTGGGTTGTGACGGTCGCGGCCTCACCTGGAGCGTTGATAGGAGCGCATATGGGGATGACCACCATTTCGGTACTGGAGTCGGTGGCCGAGCACCACCGGGATCGCCCTGCGCTGAGGTGGAAGGAGGACGGCGAGTGGCGGACCCTGAGCTGGGGCCAGACCCGCGACCGGGTCATGGACGCCGCCAGCGGCCTGATCCGTCTCGGGTTCGAGGCTGGAGACGGGATGGTGATCCTGGCTCCGAACAGGCCCGAGTGGCTCATGGCCAACTTCGCAGCCATCGCGGCTGGGGGCGTGCCGAGCGGACTCTACACCACGGCAACCCCTGAACAGTGCGCCTATGTCACCGAGCATTGCGAGGCCACTGTTGCCGTGCTGGAAAACGAAGCCTGCCTGCACCAGATTGCAGGGGCCAGGGAACAGCTGAAAGGCATTGTCCTCATGGATGGGCCGACCCAGGAGGCCGACTGTCTGACCTGGGACGAACTGGTCGCCTCGGGCGCCGACCCGGATCTCAAAACCGAGCTTGCCGCGAGGATTTCGGCACTTGAGGAGGATCAGGTCTGCACTCTGATTTACACCTCCGGAACCACCGGGTCGCCAAAGGGCGTGATGCTCAGTCATACCAATTTGTTGTGGACGGCCCGCCAAATCACCGAGCCGTTCGGTCTCGACCACTCGCACCGAGGCCTGAGCTACCTGCCGTTGAGCCATGTGGCCGAGCAGGTCATCTCCATTTATGGACCCCTGCAGATTGGCGGCTGTGTCGCCTTTGCCGAAAGCCTGGACGCCCTGCCCGAAAACCTGCGCGAGATTCGACCGACCTTCTTTTTCGGTGTTCCCCGGGTGTGGGAGAAGATCCAGGGCGCCATGGAGGCTGCAGGGGCAACCAGCGGCGGCGTCAAACGGGCTCTCGTGCGCTGGGCGAGGGGCGTAGGGCTCGCCTCGGCGTATGCGGTCCAGCGCGGCGAGGAGCCGGTTCGAGGATTCCAGTTGGCGGACCGGTTGGTGTATCGGAAGGTCAGACAGCGGTTGGGATTCGACAGGGTCAGCCATTTCGTCACCAGCGCGGCGCCGATTTCGGTGAGCACCCTGGAGTTCTTCATGAGCCTGGGTGTTCCCATCCTCGAGGTCTACGGCATGACCGAGTGCACGGGCCCCGGGACTTTGTCCACGCCGGAAAGATACTGCATCGGGTCAGCCGGGTTCGCGCTGCCAGGAACCGAGATCAAACTCATGGAAGACGGCGAGATCTGCATGCGCGGCTCCCATGTCTTTCTCGGCTACTACAAGAGTCGTGAGGCCACCCGCGAGGCCCTCGACGAAGACGGCTGGCTGCACTCCGGTGACATCGGCACGATGGACGAGGATGGGTTTTTGAGGATCGTCGACCGAAAGAGGGAGATCATCATCACCTCCGGCGGTAAGAACATCGCGCCGGTTCCCATCGAGCTCCAGCTCAAGAGCATTCAAGGGGTGGCGCTCGCGGTGGTCATCGGCGATCGCCGGAAGTTCCTTTCGACGCTTTTGACGCTCGATCCCGATCAAATGATGGTCGTCGCGCAGCGGTTGGGTCTTGAGATCGGTACCGTCGAGGAAGCCGTGGCGAACGAAGCGATCCGGAGCTACCTGGCAGATGAGGTCGAAAGGGTCAATTCAAAGCTGGCCGCTTTTGAGACCATCAAACGCTTCGCCGTCCTATCTGACCAGCTCTCGGTGGAGGCGGAGACCCTCACGCCGACCCTCAAACTCCGTCGCAAAAACATCGCAGAGGTCTACCGTGATGAGATCGAGGAGATGTACGCGGAGTAGGGCCCCCGCCCACCCGGAGGAGAGTCGAAAGTCGAAAGTCGAAAGTTCCCCGCCCGGCCGGAGCGTGAGGGCGCGATGATCGGGCGTGCCATTCGGGGCACCTTGACGTTGAAAGTCACACGTTACACGTTAAACGTTTCCACCCGCCCAGCCGGAGCGAGAAGGCGCGATGGGCGGGCGTGCCGTCTTTGACATTGTTGGGAACCGGGGTGCTGGAAAACTCATCCCGTGAGGTCCCAACAATGTCTAAGGGGGCAACCTCGGGAAGCGCGGTTGGGAGATGGGCGCGACGAAATCGTATTCGCGCATTCAGTCAAGGCCGGAAGTGCAGCCGAGACGGCTGCGCTACAACGTCCCGTCGAGAGCGGGCTCCCCAAGATCTTCCGCGAGGGCGGGTGTCTTCGTTCTTTGTTGTTTGTTCTTTGTTCGGCGTTGGCACCAACGGGGCTCTTCGAGGTCCCTGAAAGCGCTGATCTCGGCGCCCCAGAATCCCAATTTGAAGAAGGAACGGACGACCATGACCGCCTGCTGGGTGACGAGCAGCGCGGCGATGCCGATGGCGGTTGAGGGCGTCCACGGCGACCGCAGGGCGTAGTAGATCCCGCTCAGCGACAGGGGCAACAGCAAGAAAACCAGGAACAACGGTATGAAGAGCCCGGGCCGGCGGACCACCGCCCACCATGACCGGAAAAAGCCGCGCACCATGGAGCGGTCGTCGTGTCGGGCCGCGGAGATGCGCGATAGGTCGGCGGCGAGATCCAAGGGAGCCCACAGAACGATGAAGAGCAGGGCCGCCGCCATCACACCGAGGAGGTCGATTCGCCCATCCGCCTGAAACTCGGCGAGCTTGGAAGCCCCCTTCATCAGGAGTCGACAGGCGACTGCGACGATGATAGTGAGCACAACGAGCACGCCGGTCGTCCGAAGAAAGCGCAGAAGATTTCTCCGGATGCCGAGCACGAAGGGGTGGTCGGCGCGCCGCTCGAGGAGAGTCTCCACTATCCCCGCGGACATCACGACCTGAACCAACAGACTCAGCACGAACATGACGGCCACGCCCCAGGGCATCATGAAATCGAGAGCCTCCCGGTGAGACGCCCGGTACTCGGTCCACACCACGAACCAGTCGCCGGTGAGTACGTTGTCGGCGAACAGCGACGAGCCCATGGCCGGCGCGAGACTGGAGGCCGCCATCGCTCCCAATACCAGGGCCGGAATCAGGGGCGCCAGCCAGAGAACGAGAACCAGCCGTTTGTGCCGGCCCGCGATGCGGAATCCCTCGCGAACAATATTTAGGGCTTTCATGAATCACCCCACCATCGCGGTCAGTTGGAACACGTTTTGGAGCCAGAAAACCAGGTGGGTGATCATCTTGGCGGCGGGTCGGTGGGCCTTTTCGAGCCTTATGGAGTTGTTGAGCTGATCCACGTCCAAGATCAGCAGGTTGTCGGGGTCGACCTCGGCCGAGACCAGCTTGGCAGGGCGAATTTCGACAAACTTCTTCCAGCGGGAGCGACCGTCCCACTCGTGGCGCAAAGTCTCACCGTCGTCGAAGACCAGCTCCACCGTGACCGGATGGACGAACTCGCCTCGTCGTTCGACGACGATTTCGCTGCGGTAGAGCTTCTCCTCGTCATCAGAATCCGCGTTGGAGTCGTCTCCAGGATCTGTGTCGTCTTCGAGCTCGTCCTTGGATTCGTGGCGGTCGGCGACGCCGAGCAAGGTTTTCTGGCCGTCCTCCTCCCAGAACCAACCGGCCGGGCCCTCGTCCTCCCGCGAACGGGCCGTCCGTATCCGATAGTCGAGACTGCGGTCGGTGTGGAAGGCCTGGTCGAGGAACCAACGGAGGTCGGTGTTTGCCTCCTCGAGGATGATCTGCTTGAAGTCCTCGGTGGACGGATGGCGGAAGCGCCACGTCTGGAAGAACCGCCGCATGGCGCGGGCAAAGGACTCGTCCCCCATGAGGTTTCTGAGGTGGCGCAGGGTCACCGCGGGCCGTGCATAGCTGTTGAGGCCATAGCTGGCGTTGGAACGATAGGACCACGCCGGCTGCACGATGGAATCGGTGTAGCGACCGGCGCCGAGCTGGAGCCGGTGAAGGTCGAACGGGGTCACTCTGAGACCGAAGAGCTCGATCATGTACCGATAGTGCCCCTCCATCACCACCGACTCGTAGAAGGAGTTGATGCCCTCGTCGATCCACGCCTCCTCGAACTCGTTGGATGCGATCATCCCCTGGAAGAAGTTGTGGCCGAACTCATGCACGGTGACCGATTCGGGGGCCCGCACTTTGTCGAATCCGGGGACGGCGAGCAACGGGTGGGTGCCGAGGGTGATGAACGTGGGGTACTCCATGCCTCCGGCCCCCAGGGCCCCCCGGGGGGGATCCACCATCGTCAGAGTGTCCCAGGGGTAGGCGCCGAGGGGAAGGCCGTAGCCCCGGATCGCCGCCTTTGCCGCCTCCATGTAGCGGTCCGCCTGACTGCGGTGCGCGGGTTGGAGGAGGAGCGTGATGTCCACCGGCTGGAGTCGCAGCTCTTCGGTGGAGACACCCAGCAAGGCCGCCATCCGTTCGGTCTGGTCGGTGGGTACGTCGGTGTCGGGATCGAAGTGGCCCTCGACAACGATGAAATCCGGGCTCGCGGTCCAGGCGAAATCGTGGACTCCGCGTTGAGCGAAGTGTGCTGTCACGGTGTCGCCGTCCACCTTCTCCTCCAGCAGGCGCCCGGTGGCGCCGATGCCACCCGCGTACCGGGCGGGGAGCTGAAGGCGCACATCCCAATCTCCGAAATCGGCGAAGAACTCGCTGTTGGCGTGAAACTGGTGGGTGTTCCAACCGGCCTCCGGCCGACCGCGGTCGCCGGCATCCTCGAAGACGCTGATCTTCGGGAACCATTGGCCGCCCAGAACGAAGTCGCCGTGGGCGCCCGTGCGCGCGAACACCTTCGGCATCTGGGATTCAAAATCGATCTCCAACTCGACCCACTCGCCCGGTTGGATCGGCTTGGGCAGGGGATAGCGCGCCACGGTCCTGTCGTCCTGGTTGCCGTCGTCGGGGCTGATGAACTGCTCCACCGACTTGAGGTCCGGCCGGTCTTCGAGACTCATGGGTTCGGGCTCTCCCGGTACTGCGCGAACGATGGGCCGGTGAAACGGGTCGGAACCCTCCCCGTCATCCACGAGACCCGCGGCGATCAGATCGGTCCCGTAGGCCAACCGCATGGACTCCACCTCGATCCAGCCCCAGCCCTCTTTCGGAATCTCGATGTCCCGCAGCTGGCCGCCCGATTCCACCATGAAGCTGCTCCGGTCGTTGGCGAATGCGTTGAGGTAGAGGTGGAACTGGAGTTCGTCCACCGGCACCGATGAGGTGTTCCGCCACCGAATGCGTTCGCTTCCCTGCACCTTCTGGTCTTCAGGTTGGTAGCTGGCGGATAAGCTCACCTGATAGACAGGCTCCGGGAGCTCCACCTGTGCCTCGACCGGCAACGCGGCTCCGGCCATGATGATCGCGACCCAGACCGATCCACTGATCAAGACAGACTTCATGCGGCCTCCTCCGAGGTTCTCCTAAATGAGAACGCGCACGGCGGCGAGAGGTTAACATTTCCACCCCACCAGCCGGCCGGAACAAGGAACACCCCCCAACCCTCCCAATTCGAAATGCGAAATGCGAAATGCGAAATTGTCACATCGCACCGACCTCGTGTGCAGTGGTGGAGTCCATCCAGCGACAGCAGCCAGAATATCTGCTGCGAGGAGCCCCAATCAGCACTTTGGGTTGAGTAAACGCCAAGTCATGGCAGGAACCTGATCGAAGAGCTGCAGCGAAGCGCCCGCGCGAGTGGAGTCGATCGCTCCGGCGTGAACCAGGAGGCGAAAATGGCAGTCGATCTGTTTCGCGGAGCCGTAGGCGATTCGCCAGTGATGGAGCCGATCCCGGCCCGTTCCCGAGCCCGTTACCGTCGCCGAACGAAGAACGAAACCACCCGCCCACCCGGAGCGACGTGGGCGCGATGATCGGGCGGGCCACTCCGGGCACCTTGACGTTGAAAGTTACACGTTACACGTTAAACGTTTCCACCCGCCCACCCGGATCGCGAAAGGGCGCGTATGGCGGGCGTGCCGTCTCTGACGATTTTGGGTGGATGTCGAACAGGCTGGATGCCGCGACGAGTCCCAGAAATCGTCAGAGGGGCTCCCTCGGGGAGCACGTGGGGAGAAAGATGCGTTTCTCGGAGGTGCCTGGCATCCCGATTCGCCAAGGTCGACAAACCGATTCGTCCCGTCCAGGCGAATCGGCGTGCCTGGCATCCTCACGGGGAGCGCGGTCGGAGAATCGGCGCTTCCAAAAATTCAGAATTCAGAATTCAGAACTCAAAATCCGGCGGTGGCGTGCAGCCGAGACGGCCGCACCACAATGGCGCTCCGGGCGGGCGGGGGAACGTTCAACGTTGAACGTCACCGAACCCCGATTGGCTGGTTCCCTCAGACCTCCGGAATGACGGAGTCCTCGATATTGGGCGGCGGATCGGGAAACTCGAGGTCCATCCCCTCCATGGTCTGAACCAGGATCTCGGTGACCACCAGATTGCGGTACCACTTGTGGTTGGCCGGGATCACGTACCAGGGGGCCCAGGGCGTGTTGCAGCGGGTCAATGCGTCCTCATAGGCCGTCATGAAATCGGGCCACAGCTTCCGATCTTCCAGGTCGCCAGGATTGAATTTCCAGTTCTTCTCCGGGTTGTTCTGACGCTCGCGCAGCCGCTCGGCCTGTTCGTCGGGAGAGATGTTGAGGAAGAACTTGACGATGGTGATGCCGCTGTCCGAAAGCAGGCGCTCGAAGTTGTTGATGTGATCGTATCGAGCACCCCACACCTCGGGCGGTGCCAGGTTTTTGACGCGGACCACCAGTACGTCCTCGTAGTGCGAGCGGTTGAAGATGCCGATCATCCCGCGCGGAGGGGCCGGTTTGTGGCAGCGCCACAGAAAATCGTGGCCGAGTTCCAGCTCGGAGGGTACGCCAAAGGACTTCACCATGACGCCCTGGGGATTGAACGCGCCCAGGGCGTGTTTGATGGTGCCGTCCTTGCCGGCGGTATCCATCGCCTGGAGGACGATCAGCAAGCCCCTGTTTCCGCTTGCGTAGAGTTTTTCGTGGAACTGTTGCAGGAGTACGAGGTTTTTCTCCGTGTGCTCCCGTGCGTCCTTCTTCCTGTGGAATGAACCGGTGTCGCCCGGATCGAAGTCCTCGAGGCGAAACGGTATTCCCGGGGGCCTGGTGAATTGCTCGCGATGCGTCACGGGCGGTTCCGAGGTCAGGACTCTTCGGCCAAAGCGCCATGAAGAGCTTCGATCAGAATGGCCGCATCGTCCGACGGCAGCGAGGTGGGACGCCAGTTGATGCCGAGACCGGTTTCGCCGATCTTCGGGATGATGTGAAAGTGGACGTGCATCACCACCTGGTGGGCATCGGTTCCGTTGTTCTGGAGCACGTTGTAGGCGGTGGCGCCGGTGGCCTTCATCATCGCCCGGCACAGCCGGGGCAGGGCGCGGCCGACGGCGGCGGCCGCGGCGTCGCTCAACTCGTGGAGGAAGGCCTTGCGTTCCTTGGGAATCACCAGGATGTGGCCGCGGCAGAGCGGGCCGATGTCCAGGAAGGCGAGGATGTGATCGTTCTCGTACACCTTGTGGCACGGGATCTCGCCCGAGAGGATCTTGTCGAACACGGTTTCGCGCTCAACCATTGCACACCCCAATCATCATCGGCTGGCTGCCGGTTTGTTGATGTACACATGATAACCGATCGGTTGGTTCAACGGGCCCGTATCCGGCTCTTTGTGGTATGACGGCGGCTCGAGCGGACTGGCGGCGACAGATAATAACCACCCGCCTCGATGGCGGGTGGTCTGTTGACGTGTCGTTTGTCGAATCGGCGTCAGGGGCTGCGACGGTCTCCGCCGCGGATCACGGCGTCACCCGCCCGCACCGAGAAACTGTCGAGATACCAGCCGTCGATTCCCGAGCACCCGTCAAAGCTGAAATCAAAACGGATCCGGATGGTGTCTCCCGGCCGTGCGAAGCCCGCGAGGCTGATCTGTGACTGGCCCCAGGATCCACGGAGGAAGGAGCCGGCGTTGATTCCGGAGAATGCCGGCTCGCCGGCGTTGGGGTTGTTCGACTGGTCGGGTCCGTCGAGCATCTCGTTGTACGGGTTGAACAGGAAGGCTTCCTCAGGGATCAACTCATACGGCCCTCCGTTGACGCTGATCCGCAGGTTGCCGCCGTCGCCCTTGGGCTCGCTGGCCATGTAGTGGTCGAAGACCAGCACCGGCACGCTGCCGTCGGGGATGGAGATCGGGGGGCTGTCCAGGTGCATCACGCCTGACTGGTCGTTGAAAACGCAGTTGCCGCCCATGGGATCGTCGGTGGCGAACACCGAGCCGCCGTCTCTGCCGGGCGGGACATCGGTTGTCCACACCCAGTCCCGCGGGACGTAATCTTCCAGATCGACGCCTTCATTGCTCATCGTCCACTCCGGACCGGGAGCGGCGTCAAAGGGCTCAAAAAACACTTCCGTCGGGAATCGAGGCAGCTCAGGCGCTTCGGGCTGAAGAACCAGCGGGAAGTTGCACTGGGTGGGAAGGGCTCGCATTTCGGTGGCGATCATGGCCTCGGCCACCTGATCGCAGTCGGTGGCGTTGACCACCTCACCCGAGACATTGCCGGTGGCCAGGTCGAAGAGGCTGGCGCCGATGAGATCGTGACAGCTCAGCTCCACCAAGTCGGCGTGGTCGATGAATTCCGAAACGCGGGTCTGGTAGACCGACATGGCCCGCCACCAGATGTGGGCGGCCTTGGTGAGTCCGATGCCCTGGATCGTGCGTCCGTTGAAGCTGCCGCCGTCCATGGCCAAGGCGAAGGCGTGGTTGGGAACGCCGCTGTTTGTGTGGACACCGCCGCCGTCGTCGGTGGAACACCAGTACTGGCTGTCGCTCACCTTGCCGGGATCACCGGCGCAGTTGGGGTTCCACATGTCGCGGAGACCGGACCACAGGGTGTCTTCGCCCATCAGCCAGCGGACGGATCCGTCTGCTACAGACTGGAGGGTGACTACGACACCCTGGTCAAGGGCAGCCTCGATGGCGGCGCCGGCGGTCCTGCCCACCATCACCGATGGAATCTCGAGCCGGTATCCGCTGCCGGGCATGGTGATCACCGAGTCGTTTCCGCTGTTGATGAATACAACGCCGGCGGCCCCTGCGGCGACGGCGTTCTCAGCCGCGGGACGGAACAGACAGCCGCCGAATCTGATCAGGGCCACGTTGCCCGGAGTGAAGTCGACAAAGGGCTGACAGCCGTCGGCCGGAGCGCCCTCGCCGTCGTCCACCATCTCCACCTCGCCCTGGACGGACCATGGCGGCAGCGGGTTGAAAACGGCGTCGCCGACCTCCAATTCACCGGAGAGATCGGCCGGTTCTTCAATCAACAAGTGGGGACGGTCGCCGCCGCAAATAGCGCTGCAGCAGCCGCTGGTGCGCAGTTCGTCGGAGTCGGTTCCGGCACCGTTGAGCATGTCCACTACCTCGCCGAAGATGTCGGAGTAGGACTCGTTGAGGGCGCCGGGCTGCCACTGGTAGACGAGGTCGTGGGTGTAGTCGGTGTAGGCGTGGGTCCACTCGTGGGCCACCACATCGTCGGAGGTCACTTCGGAGCAGAACCCGGTGTAGCTTCCTGTCCACCAGGCGTTGGGACAGCTCAGGTTCTGGTCCTGGTAGATGGAGCGCATGGTGGCGTCGTTGCCGTTGAAGGAGAGGAAGGTGCCGCCGGTCATATTCTCGAAGACCTGGTAGGTGTCGAGGGCGAAGTCGATCAGGTTGTTGACCTCAACGTCGTCGCTTCCGCCGAGTCCCTGGTAGGGAAGCTCGTCGCCCTCTGTCCACAGGGTGTTGCTGAGCGTCCGGTGAGAGACCACACGGTTGATGTGCTTGATCCCCGTGATCTGGTCCACCAGCTGCCCGGTGTGGGCGTCGATATAGAGGAATTCGCGGACGTCTGAGCCGTTGCCCACCTCCACCTCCCAAACGAGGTGATCGGCGCCGGGTCGTCCCGCCACAAGACCCTCGCGGAAGATGGTGAGCTCTTTGGTGGTGGCCACGATGTCCACACGGCCCTTCTGCTTTCGGACCATGGCCAATGCGGACTCCCCGGCGGCGCCGGCGTCGAGTGACGGTTCGATTGAGGCAATCTGAATGTCGGGAACCAACATTCCGTTGGCGGTCACCAGTTCTCCCGATGGATCGAAATGCAGACGAAGTTCGCTTCCGAAGACCCCGATGCCGTGGAACAGCTGTCGAAAGGCGAGATGATCACCGCCAAGTCGGTCACTGGTGTGGCGGAACTCCACCAGATCTCGGCTGGGTTCGGCGACTCCGAACGCGGTGCCGTGGCGTGCCAGAAAGTCTCGGCTTCGCTCCTGGGGTGTGGACCCCGTCAGCTGGATGGATCCGGGTGCGACGCGAAGCAACCGCGTCGCGTTCGACGACCGGTGAAGTTCCACCCGCGCCGTTGGACCCGCGTCGGCCCGGAGCGACCGGACGGAGTCGGACAGATTGGCCGCGGGAGTCCTGTCCAGCGCGATCGCGGCGGCGTTGGCGCACAGGGTGATGAGTGCGAACGAGAGAACTCGTCTCATGATCCATGCCTCTTTCCGGACGATTGGTAGGGGATGAGATTCCCTCCGGCGACGGAGCGCCCCACGGTGGTCAGAACTATACCATGGATAAGGTTATTCCTGAATAGAGATATGACCTGCTGTTTGGACATTCTCCCGTCAGTGAAACCGGTAGAATGCGACCATGACGAACGTCATCAGTGGGGCTTTTGCGCCCGTGCCGACACCAATTGGAAGCGATGGGGAGTTCGAGCCGGTTGCCCTTCGTCGGCATCTTCAGTGGATCGGAAAGAGTGGCTTGGACGGCGCAGTGGTCTTGGGGACCAACGGCGAGTTTCCGTCTTTTACCTTGAAAGAACGTTGCCGCGTCGCCTCGACCGCAGCCGAAGCCGGAACCGATTTGCGGCTGCTGCTCGGGGTGGGGTCGTGCGCGGTGGGGGAGGCGGTGGAGATGGCGCGACTGGCGGGCGCCCTCGGATACGAGGCGGTGCTCCTCCCGCCGCCGTTTTATTTCAGATTGGCGCCGTTGAGGGGCCTGGCGGACTTTTTTCGCCAAGTGCTCGATGCCTCGCCGCTGCCGGTGCTGCTCTACCACATACCCCAGGTCACCGGGATTTCCATCAGCGATGAATTGCTGGACGCCATCGGCGGCCACGAACGACTGGTGGGAGTCAAGGATTCGAGCGGTGATACCCAAGAAATGTCCCGCCTCCTGTGCCGGCTTCCCGGTGGCTCCTACCTGGTGGGAACGGATCGGTTGGTGGCCGCCAGTCTCGAGGCCGGGGGGACGGGCAGCATTTCCGCCGCAGCCAGTGTGGTGCCCTCTCTGGTGGCGGCGGTGCGCCGCACGCCGGACAGGCAGCCCGAACTGACGACCGTGCGATCACTGCTCGAGGAATTCGGTCTGGGGCCGGCGGTGAAGTGCATCCTGAGAAGCTCGGGATTCGGCAGCTACCAGACACGACCGCCGTTGTTGGGGCTCGATAAGACCCGCGAAGGAGAGCTCCTGAAGCGTTTCGCCGAGATCACGGGAGCATCGGTGGATCGGGAGTGAGGACGAGCTTGCCGAAAACCTCGCCCGTTTCCAGGAGCCGATGGGCCTCGGCGGCACGGGAGAATGGGAGACTCCGGTCCAACACGGGCCGGATCAGGCCCCGGTTGACCTGATCTCCGAAGGTATCGCGAAGGGCTGAGAGGATCCTCCCCTTGCGCGAAGGGGACAGTGCCCGCAGCGTGGAGCCGATGATCTGCAGTCGCCGGGTCAGCAGCCGGCCGAGGTCGAGTTCTGCGGTCCTGCCCCCCATGAGTCCAATCACCACCAATCGTCCATCCGGTGCCAACGCCTGGAGGTTTCGGTCCAGGTAGCCGCCGCCGAGGCAGTCGAGCACCACATCCACGCCTCGGCCGTCGGTGGCCTCCCGGCATGCGGCGACGAAGTCTTCGGATCGGTAGTTGTACGCGTGAGTCGCGCCAAGCTCGAGACACCGAGCACACCTCGAATCGGAGCCAGCGGTCACCAGGGCCCGGGCCCCAGCGGCCGCTGTCAGCTGGATGGCGGCGGTGCCGACTCCGCCGCTGCCGCCGTGGATCAGAGCCGTGTCGCCGGCGTCGAGTCGGGCGAGCTGAAACAAATTGAGAAAGGCGGTGGCAAAGACCTCCGGAAAGCCGCCGGCCTCGGGCCCCGACAGGCAATCTGGAACGGGGAGGACGCACGCGGCGGGAACCACGGCCTCCTCGGCATAGCCACCGCCGGTGAGCAGGGCCATCACCCGGTCGCCGACCACAACGGATGTGACGTTGCCTCCGACCTCGACGACGCTGCCGCTGCATTCCAGGCCGAGGATCGGCGAGGCGCCGGGTGGTGGCGGATACAGTCCGCGGCGCTGCAGCAGATCGGCGCGGTTCACGCCCGCAGCTGCGACCGCGATGCGGACGCCATCGCCGGTCAGTTCCGGAGGCGGAATCTCGGCCACTCGAAGGACCGACTCGTCACCGAAGTCGTCAAAGATCACGGCACGCATGCCGAGAGGATACCGGATTCTCTGAATTCGAAATTCGAAAACCCCCACCCGCCCGGGACACAATGAGCAGTGAGCAGGGGGCAGATGGCGGAGGTGGCTCCGCCAGGCAGTAGGCAATAGGCAGCGGGCACCGGCGCGCGCGTTCGCTTCGGTACGACAAGGTGATTTCTGCGCGCCCACCTCCCAACCGCGCTCTCCGAGGGAGCCACCCCTGACACTGTTCGGGACTCGAGGATTTCGAGAGCCTCGATGCGATCAGCCCGAAAGTGCCAGAAGTGGCACGCCCGATCAACGCGGCCTCACGCGCCCTGGGTGGGCCGGGGATCTAGCCCCTAGCCCCTGAATCCGCGGGAGGGGGTAGAATACCGCCGCCGGGTCCGCGGCGGGGAGGCTGAATGCGCGAAGCAACCATCAATCAGAACGATCTCGAAACCTGGGCAGAGTACCTGCTCGATCATTCTCTTGGAGGAATCGATTCCTCCGATCGCGTGATGATCAAGGGAGAGAGGATCTGCTGGCCGCTGATGGCGGTCCTCGAACGGCGAGTCATCGAGGCCGGCGGCGTGCCCGACGTCTATCTGGTTCCGCCGAACAACGACCGTGGACGGGTCTGGTCGGCCACCATGGGGCGGACCGGCGGAAGTGCCCAGCTCGAGGCGGTGCCCGATTGGCACCGCCAGCGGTATGAGTCGATGACAAAATACGTGGAGGTGCTCGGTGGGGAGGACCCATCGCAGTACACCGGGCTGGAGCCCGACCAGGTGAAGGCTCTGGCCGAGGCCGATCGGCCCTTTGCCAACCTTCGGCTCGCCAGGCCATGGGTGATCACCCTTTTCCCGACCCCGGCCTTCGCCTCACTCGAGGGAATGGACCTGGATGACTACGCGGCATTCATCGTCGGGGCATCGACCACCGATCCGCGACCGCTGTTGGAAGCAGAACGCGTCATCGAGCCGGTCCTCGCCGCCGGGTCGGAGATGACGGTGGTGACGGAGCACCCCGAGGACGGGCGTGAATTGACCCTGAATTTGGACATTGCCCTCGGGCGACCGGTGATGTCGTACGGTCTGAGGAACTTCCCCGACGGAGAGATCTTCACCTCCCCGGACGCGCGCAAGACCGAGGGAGAGATCTTCGTCGATCTGCCGGTGACCTATGGCGGCAACGACATCCGTGGGATCTATCTGAAATTCGAGGCGGGACGGATCGTCGACTATCAGGCGGCGGAGGGTCACGACCACCTGGCCGCGATCATTGAAACCGATGACGGCTCGCACCGATTGGGAGAGGTGGCGCTGGGAATGAACCCGGGACTCGACAGGGTTCTCAAACATCCGCTGTTCGTGGAAAAGGTCGGTGGCACGCTCCATATCGCCATTGGTGCCAGCTACGAAGACTGTTACGTGGCAGATCCCGGATCTGAAGACGGCAAAGCGCGGATCGACGAGCTCGCGGAAATGGGCGCCATCAACCGGTCGGCGCAGCACGTGGACATCGTGACCGACTTCAGACTCGGCGGCACCGGTCGGCAGGTCAAGGTGGACGGTGTGGAACTCGTGCCCGAAAACGGGCTGTGGGTTGTGGCCGGCTGAGGTTTCGATCCCCGACGAAGGACCGCGACAATCCGTAGACTCAAGACGAAGGCGGCGAACTCCCGCCCGGAGGACAAGATGGACGACATGCAAACCCCGCCGGCCACCGGCGACCCGCAACCGCGAAAGCTCGAGGAGATCGCACCGCCGTTGATTCTCGAAGAGTTGCGGAAGGGAGTGCTGGGTCAGAACACGGCGCTCCGTTTCGTGTCGGTGGCGCTTTTCAAACACACCACCGGCAAGGTCCCCGGCAATATCATGCTGATCGGCAACTCGGGTACCGGCAAGACCACGATCATGAACAACATCCAGCGCATGTACCACGATGTGCCGGAGTACCAACCATTCCGTGCGATGACCATCATCAACGCCAACCTGCTGGTGGACGCAGAGAGGATGGAGTTTCAGCCGGAGCGGCTGTTCTCGGCCGTGGAACAGCGGGCGCGGGCCCTGCTCGGGCCGCAGCCCACCCCCGAGGCCCTGCTGCAGACCATGGAGCGGGCAACCATTTGCATCGACGAAATCGACAAGATGTCGTCCATCGTCGCCGGCAAGCCGAACCCCCTGGGAGTTGTGCTCCAGCAGGGCCTGCTGACCGTGATGGAGGGGGAGCTCGTGGCCTACAAGACCTATGCCTGGGTGGACGGTGAGGAAAAGAAGGTCACGATCAACGTGGACACCCGTCACATGATGTTCATCTGTGGCGGGGCTTTCGAGGGGCTCTATGACCAGGTCTATTTCAGGGTCGTCAGTCCGTCAAGCGGCGAGAAGCTCAAATCCCAGGCGATCACCACGGCGGACGGCCAAGTGCGGATCGAGACCAGGTTCGCATTGGCCGATTTTCTCAAGCCTGAAGACCTCTTCGAATACGGCATGGTGCCGCAGTTCATGTCCCGATTCGACAATGTGGTACTGCTGAGAGACCTGGACGTGCCGGTGCTCCAGGAGATTCTGCTGCACTCGCTCGACTCGCCGTTCAACCGGTCCAAGCGGTACTTCGAGGTGCTGAATGTCCGGCTCGAAATCGATGATCTGGCCGCGGCGCTGATAGCTGAGGAGGCGGAGAAGAACATCCGTACCGGAGCGCGGGCCTTGCGTACGGTCTTTGGGAAGATCATCAACGACTTGGAGTTCGATCCGTGGCAACACCCGGAGCTTTATGCGCTCGAGGGTGGCGGCCATCGTCTGGTGATAACCCCGGAGATGGCTCGGCAAGCTGTTTCGTCACGCAACGGAGGGTAGGCCCCGGCCGCTCGCATCGCAACGTCGCTACGGGCTGCGAGTTACACGTTACACGTTGAATGTTCAGGCGACTCAACGTCCGATGAGGACGGCCAACGTTTAACGTGTAACGTTCAACGTTCAACTTCGCCGAGGTGCGAGGTTTCCATGGGATCTGGGATCCGGGGTCCCCGTCCGACCGGCCCTCGCCCCTGGCCTCTAGCCCCTAGGCCCTGACCGAACTGCGACGCGCCGGACGGACCTCCACTCTGGCTCAGTCTCCGCTACACTGTGTCCAGGCCGCCAGAGAAATCCATGAAAGAAACCTGGTCTCTCCGCATCGATCTCGACCTCAGAAATTCTCTGGGGCGCAGATCCTATCCCGACGCGATCGTAGTGCAAGAGGACCGGAACCTGGTGATGGCGCCGTCGACGATTCTCACCCTGGATGCGGAGGATGACCTGGACGCGGCGTACTCAGCGGCCCGCGCCCAACGTCCGTTGGCGCTCGGGGAATTCCTCGTCGTGCGGGGGCGATCCGAGGACGAACCGTGGACGTACCAGGCGGTGGTCCATGATCTGGAGCTCGATCCGAGTTGCCGCCCCGGAGACATTCGCCGCGCCCTGAGTCGGGTGGTCCTCGATGCCCAGACGCGCGGGTTCGGTCACCTTGCGGTGGAACCACTGGGACGTTGGATGTCGAGAGGCCTGACATTGGGGGAGATGATCGAGGCACTTGATGTGACGGTGTTGGAGCTCTGCTCCAGCCTGGAGTCATCCATACGGCTCACGCTGATGCTCGAAAAAGTGGACGAGTTGGAAGAAGCGTCGCACCTGCTCAGGTCGAGGGTGCTCCGCAGGGCAAGCCGTAGCTTTCGGACGGTAGACGGAGACGCCGCGGTGGTGGAGGTGGTGGACGGCGACGACAAATACCATTTCAAATACGTACCGGGTACCCTTGGTGGATACTTGGTGAACCGGGCCCCGCAAGGGGCGTGACGGTGGAGAGCAGGCCATGGGTCGTCTGATTCTGGTGTACAGCAATCCCGATCTGGGTGAGCAACGAGTGGAGCTCGACGACGATCGCAGCTACCGGATCGGCTCCCAGCCCGACAACGACGTTGTCATTGACAGCAAAGACATCTCTCGCCACCACGCGATCCTTCGCGTGCGCCAGGGAACGCCGCACATCACCGACCTGAACAGCAAGAACGGGACCTTCGTCAACGGTCGCCGCACCGCCTCGTCCAGTTTCCGAATCGGTGACACCATCTACCTGTCCTCCATACGGATGGCGGTGGAGGAGGAGATTTCGGGAGACCAGATCAGCGAGCCCATCGGAACGGGCGGTGATCTTGCCGACCCTGCGGATGCGTCGACCAGCGACGAGACCATGGCCTATTCAGGACAGGCCAGCGCTGAAGAGATGGTCTCCCTTTTGGTGACGACCTCCGGAGCGGTGCGACGCGGAGCGGTTGCTGAACCCCTGGCATGGGCGGTGGAACACTTGGGTCTGGACGCTGCGGTCGTTCTTTACCGCGACGAGGACGGTGGTGTGTCGATGGTCTCCAGCGCCGGCGATCTCGGCGAACTCGTAAGGTCGTCGGATGCCCTGACGCGGATCGCGAGAGAGCAGGAGGGGCAGTATTCGGGAACCCGGATCACTCAGCTGAGCCAGTCGGGCCAATCGCTGTTGGTGGCGCCGATCCACCGGCAACATGTGCTGGTGGTGCCGTTCTCCGGTGCGCCGCCGGCCGTCGGCGATGTCCGGGCGGTGATGGCCTCGGTGGAGGCGGTGCTGGGTTCGGGGAACCCGCCCGCTCCTGCCGGTTCCGTTCCAGGTGATCGGCGTGATCCAGAGCTGCGGCGGTTCGGCAGCCCGCTCCATCGCATAGCCGGCCTGTCCGATTCGGTCAACGAATGCAAGCTGAGGACGGCGGAGCTTGCCCACAGCGACCGCGCCGTCCTGATCGCCGGCGAATCCGGAACAGGAAGGTCCCTGTTCGCCCGAGTGATTCACGATCTGTCCGCCCGCCAGGAAGGACCATTCGTGGTTCTGGGTGGAGCGATCACCACCCCCGACGGAGGTGCAGTGTCGCGCGAGGTGACCGAGACAGACATCGTTGATGCGGTCTCGGAGGCTCGCGGCGGGTCGCTCTTTGTCCGGGATCTCTGCGTGGTCCCCATGAGCCTGCAGGAACTGTTGGTGGATTGTCTCCAGCCCACCAATTCAGGCACCTCGTCCCCGTCGGTGAACGTTCGACCGATTCTCGGCGTGGAGTGTGACGTGGCGGCTGCTGTGGCCGACCAGACGTTGAACGAATCGCTCGCCGGCGCGCTCGGCGGATTCAGGCTCGATCTGCCGCCGCTGCGCGAACACCTGGAGGACATCCCGCTGCTCATCACCCATTTCCAGCGTGAGGCTGGTGGGCGCCGGGGAAAGGCGGGGAGCGGTTTCACCGTGGACTCTCTCGAGGCCTTGTCCTCATATAAGTGGCCCGACAATGTGCGCGAGTTGCGCGCCGAGGTTCTGCGGTTGATGACTCGCGCCACGGGCGATCAGGTGGTTGAGGTAGCCGATCTATCGCCCCGGATCCGGGAGGGGTTGGCGGCGTCGGAGGTGACTCCGTTGGATCTCGGTGCCCTGGTTGAACGTCCACTGAGCGAGGCGCGGGAAGAGTTCGAGCGTTGGATGATCCTGCGTGCCATGTACGCCGAGGACTGGAACCAGACTCGGGCGGCGCAACGCCTCAGTCTGTCCAGGGCGGGGCTCTTCAAAAAGATGCGGAAGCTGGGACTCCTCGCACACGACGAGTAGCGCGTCCGCACCTTCGGGCGAGTCAACATAGTGAATAGCAAATAGCGAATAGTGAATAGAGAGTGGCTCGGCAATCGCTCCGCCTCCCGACAATCCACTATTCACCATTCACTATTCACTATTCACTATTCACTATTCACTATTCACTATTCACTATTCACTATTCACTATTCAACTATTCACTATTCACGGGCCGGGCGGGGGAAAAGGTGCGACTGAAGGAGGCTGTAGGCCGGATTCTGTGCCCCGAAGGGCGGCGTTCATTCATCTGGGCCCGGCGTTTCCGCCGAGCTCGTGCAGCCTACCCGGGGGCCTCGTCCGCCGAGGCGGACGGCGAGGACGGGCGACCCTCGACCCCCCTATTCGGCCTTGCTCCGCATGGGGTTTACCGTGCCCTCTCCGTTACCGGACAGGCGGTGCGCTCTTACCGCACCCTTTCACCCTTACCTCTGGTCGGATCCAAAGGCGGTCTACTCTCTGCGGCACTTTCCCTCGCGTTGCCGCGGCCGGGCGTTACCCGGCATGCTGCCCGTCAGGAGTCCGGACCTTCCTCTGTCCCAAAGAGACAGCGAACGCCCACCTCCTCCAGTCGCTGGTTCAATATACGGCCTTTTGGGGCCAGTGTCATGGGTGGAGTGTGGAGGGTGCGGAAAGTGTGGAAGGTGTGGAAGGTGTGGAAGGTGTGGAGAGGAGCCCCGCCTCCAGGTCCGTGCCCGGACAAAGGAGACAGGGAGCAGGGAGCAGCGGGCAGGTCCCTCCTCTTGTTCCCGCTGGTCACGGCGTAGCCAAAGGCGAAGTCGGAAGCCTGAGTCCGTTGTCGTTTTCAGAGTACAGAGTCCAGGCCCGTCCGCCCAGGAGCAAGGAGCAAGGAGCAGCCCCCACTTACCCAGCCGGTCTAAAGTCAAAAGTCAAAAGTCGAAAGTCGAAAGTCGAAAGTCGAAGTCCACCTGTCCTCTCCCGATTGCAGATCGAGGAACGAAGAACCCCCGCACGACCAGAACATCAACCCGGAACCCGGAACCCGGGACCAACTCTTGGCGGGCGGAGGCATTCGAATTTCGAATTCCGCATTTCGAATTGGGTGGGTGGGGACCGATGGCCGAGGTGGGTGCTCATCCGAGTCCCGTAACCCGGAACACCGAACCTCCGCGGGAGATCGGGTATGGTTCCTCTATGGACGGGACATTCACACCACTGGAAAAGGGCGAGCCCATCGGTGTGGTTGCCCTGTCCGGCCCGGTGGATCCCGGGAAGCTGGCCGAGGGGATCGCGGTGCTCGAGTCCTGGGGCCACCCGGTGGTCCGTGCGCCCAACCTGCTGTTTCGCGAGGGATTTCTTGCCGGAACCGACGAGGACAGGGCCCAGGGTCTGGATTGGGTGCTCGGACGCGGGGCCAGGGTGGTGCTGGCGGCTCGGGGCGGGTATGGCGTGACCCGATTGCTGCCACACCTGCCGGTAGACGAGATGGCCGCGTCGGGAGTGGTCTTTGTCGGATTTTCCGACCTCAGCGCGCTGCTCAACGGGATGGTTGCAGCGGGCAGCGGACCGCAGATCCACGGACCCATGGTCGCGGCGGGCCTCCAAAGGCGCCGGAACGCAGACCGGCTTCGCGCCGTGCTCGCAGGCGAACTGGTGGGGCAGGTACTTTTTGAATTCGGCGCCGGTCAGGTGGTTCGTCCCGGTCGCGCTGAAGGCCGCTCCGTCGGCGGCAATCTCGCGCTGCTTTCGTCCTCCATCGGGACCTCGTATGAGCCCGATCTCAACTCATCGGTGCTCTTCTTGGAAGAGGTGGGGGAGGCTCCATACCGGCTTGATCGCATGTTGACCCACCTCTGGGGCTCTGGTAGATTGCGCAACGTGAAAGCACTGATATGTGGGAGCTTGCGCGGTTGTGGACCGGTCCGAGAGAGGACTGAGCGGTGGCGCGACATGGTGGAGCAACGAGTGCCGGAGGGTGTGCCGATCATCACGAATCTGCCCTTCGGTCATGGCGCCACCAACCTGGCTGTTCCCATTGGTGCCAGAGTCGAGATCGACACCTACTCCGGCGTGATTCGATGGAGCGCATGATGGCGAAATTCAAGACAACCGGAACAAAGAAACCGGCTCCGACTCCACCCTCGGGACACGATAGTCTGGAGCCGCTCAGGACCCACTTTGCGGAAGGAACCATCATCTTCTCCGAAGGTGATCTCGGTCTGACGATGTACGTTATCGAGACCGGCCAGGTGGAGATCAGCAAGCGTATCGGCAACGTGAGCCGGGTGCTCGCAACGCTGGAGAAGGGCGATTTCTTTGGCGAGATGTGCATGTTGGAGGATAATTTTCCGAGGTCGGCCACCGCCATCGCCACTGCCGATGTGGACGCGGTGATCATCGATCAGTCCGCCTTCACCTACATTCTCCGACACAACCCGGAAATCGCGGTACGCATGATGCGCAAGCTCACGGTGCGTTTGCGCCGCACCAACGAACTCCTCGAACAGGCGGGTGCGCCGCAGGTCGAACTCGACGACTCGGCCATCGGACAGGGTCCCGAGGCGTCTCCTGATCCGAAGGCGCGGATGGTGGAGGTGGGCAGCGGCATCGTCTTTCCGCTGGCGGACCAGGCCGAGACCACGGTTGGCCGAATCGACCCGGTCACCGGCATCAACCCGGAGATCGACCTCACGCCGGTGGACGCGAAAAGGTCCATTTCCAGGCGACACGCAAGGGTTCGACGCGAGGAGGATGGCACGTATTCGGTGATCGAAGACGTGGGAACCATGAACGGGACCTTTGTCAACGGTGTGCGGCTGACCGCCGGGAAACCTTTCCCGGTTGCCCCGGGCGACACGGTCACCTTCGGGACTATCCAGTGTCGGTTCGAAATCGAGGGTCAGAGCTGAGCCGCCAGAGGCGTGCGTCCCGCCGGACAGTCAAGTCGTGGATGCGGGAGGCGGATTTTCTAAAGCGCCAGCGAACAAAGCCATGAAAGACCGAGACTCCGCTCTCGATCCTTGGGGATCTGTTGACGGATTGACCGGGATCGGCCCCCGGCTTCGGGAGGGACTCGAAGCCGAGGGGGTCCACCGGATCGTGGACCTACTCCTCCACCTGCCACACCGATACGAGGACCGAAGTCAAAGGGTGTCACTCGGCCAGCGGCTGGAGCCGAATACCTGGGTCCTGCTCTGGGGTCAGGTTCACGTGACGTCGGTTCGACGGGCACGACGCCGGGGCATGAAGATCGTGTCTGGACTGGTGGATGACGGCTCGGGTTCGCTGCCTGTGATCTGGTTCAACCAGCCGTGGATCGATCGTCGGTTGGAAGGTGCGGGCATGCTCTCCCTTTATGGTCCGGTCCGTGAAGATCGGGGAGGTCGCATTCGATTGGTCAACCCGGAAGTCAACGACCTCTCCGATGAGACGGACGACGGTCTCGTGCCTGTCTACCGACGGTTGGGCCCTCTGGGTGGGCGGCGGCTTCGCCGTCTGGTGGAACAATCCCTGGATGCCGTGGAACGCTGCGAAGACCCACTTCCGAGAGACATCCGAGACGAGCTCGTCATGCCCGGGCTGCGGGCCTCGCTGCGATGGCTTCACGATCCAAGGCTCCCGGTTGACGAGGAGACGCGCGAGGCCGATGTGGCTGCTCTGTGCGATGGCCGGTCCCCCGAACATCGGCGGTTGGCCTTCGACGAGCTGATGGCGTTCGCCTGTTCTCTGGCCGAGCACAGGGTCAGGCGGCGGCGCAAGACTTCACCGCGCTGTGTTGTGACCGAGCCTGTGGGGGAACTCGCCAGAAAGCTGCTGCCATTTCGTCTTACGGACGCCCAACTTCGGGTGGTGCAGGAGATCGAAAACGACATGAAGCGGTCTCAGCCAATGGCGCGGCTGGTCCAGGGTGACGTGGGCTGCGGCAAAACAGCGGTTGCGGCCGTGGCCATGAAGCTCGCCCTGGAGGCTGGGCTCCAGGCCGCGCTGATGGCGCCCACCGAGCTGCTCGCGGAGCAGCACGCCAGGACGCTTGCTGAGTTGTTTTCACCCTGTGGATTCGAGGTGCATCTGCTCACGTCGTCCCAGCGGGCCGCCCACCAGAGGACTGTGCGGGCCGGTCTGGCGGACGGATCAATACGTTTGGTGGTCGGAACCCACGCACTGATCCAGGAGGCGGTGGACTTCCGGGAATTGGGGTTGGCGGTTGTGGACGAGCAGCACCGCTTTGGGACGAACCAGCGGCAGCAGCTTGCGGATAAGGGTGGAGCGCCCCACGTTCTCGTGATGACCGCCACTCCGATTCCACGGTCGCTGGCGCTCACCCTCTACGGAGATCTGGATCTGTCGATCATCGACGAACTGCCACCCGGGCGCCAACCGGTACGGACAGTCATCAGAGACAGTTCTGCCGAAGAGAAGCTCTACGATTTTCTTCGCCGGGAGGTTGCCGGCGGCGGACGTGCGTTCGTGGTGTTCCCCATGATTGAAGGCAACGAGGAACTCAGTGTTCCGGCGTTGGAGGAGCGGGCAGGGGATATCGAAGCGCGGTTGCCCGGTGTGGAGGTCGGGGCTGTGCATGGGCGAATGTCCAGAGAGGAGCGCGAAAGGGCGACCGGCGATTTTCGCGACGGCAAGACTCAGGTGCTGCTGGCGACCACGGTGGTGGAGGTGGGGGTGGATGTTCCGGAGGCGTCCATCATGATCATCGAGGGAGCGGATCGATTCGGTCTGTCGCAGCTCCACCAGCTGCGCGGACGTGTTGGTCGGGGCGCTCTGGCGTCCTGGTGTGTCTTGATGGTGGGTGACGAGGCTTCGGAGCTGTCCAGGCGCCGACTGGAGGTCCTGGTGGAGAGCCACGACGGTTTCCGGATCGCTGAGGCGGACCTCGAGCTTCGAGGTCCAGGTGAGCTGGTTGGGCTGCGTCAGTGGGGGCCGGCCGGGTTCCGCTTTGCTGATCTGCTGCGCGACCATGATCTGGTGGTCACGGCACGCGACGTCGCCCACAGGTTGGCCTCTCAAGGTCGGCTAGCCGAAGTCCGTGCGGTCCTCGAGAAATACCACAGGGTGGAGTCCGAGCTGCCATCAGGGTGAGAGTCCAAAGTCGAAAGTCAAATGTCAAAGGTCCCCTCCCGCCCTCCTGGTAGACCGCGGGCCGGAGGCCGAAGAGGTCCTGTGGTCCTGACCGGTGCCTTCCGGCAACTGGTCCTGAGGTCCTGGGGCTCGGACTCCAGGGCCCCAAGACCCCAAGACCAGGGTGGGCGGGAAAACTGATTCGCAGTGGCCGCGCGGCAGTGGCACAATAGGGGCCTGTTCCGGCCCGGAATTCTCAAAATCAATTGAGATCGGCCGTATTTGAAGGAGGAAGGATGACCAACACAGATAAAGATTCTCCGGCTCTCGTGGTGACGCCGGATCAGCTCACCGCATCGGATGATTCCCCATCCACGATGTCAGCGATTCCCGGGAGCCGCATGTTCGAGATCAAAGAGGCCCTGGCCGTCTACCGGGGAAACAAACCTGACGGTGAGGTCTTCGATGCCAGCCAGGGCGATGGCGGGGCCAGTCTGCCGGGCGTCCCTCTGGAGATCCTCGAGCGCGCACACGAGCTCCAGGTCGAGCACGGCACCGGTTATGACAAGCCGTTCGGTACCGCGATCTTCCGCCAGGCGGTGGTGGAGGACTACTGGGGGCTGGACTCCTCCACCGGATGGGGGCCACTCAACGTGATCGCCTGTCAGGGTGGGCGCGATGCCCTGGTCAAGGCCTACGACGCGGTTCAGTTCCTGGGCCATGGCCGCTGGGGGGACTTTGTGGTCACCTCTCGTGTTCCGTGGATCTCCTACAACTGGGGCCCCTACCAGGTGGGTGCAAACGTGATGCTCGCTCCCGGCGGCGAGGACGACGCGTGGACGGTGACGCCGGAGGGTGTTGCTGCCTGCGTCGAAGCAGCGGCGAACTACGGCGGGCGTAAGGCCGCGTTGCTGGTGGTCACGAGCCCGGACAACCCGACCGGTCGGACGGTGCCGCTGGCTGAACAGATCGCGCTGGCGCGTGCGGCGTTTGAGGCTGGGGTGCCGTATGTGCTCTTCGATTGGATCTACCATAGGGTCACCGATGGCGAGCCGCACGACCTCAACGCCTTTCTCCTCGCATTTGATCCGGCGGAGCGAGAGCGGTGCATCGTTCTCGACGGGCTGACCAAGTCCCTGGGCGCGAGCAATATCAGGAATGCGCACCTCGTGGCTGCCGAGCCGGTGGTGAAGTTCATCCAGAGCCGGGCTTCCCACGCGGTGATTCCTTCCTTCCATAGCCAAGCTGTGGCCATTGCAGCCTACCGGATGGGCTTCGACCGGGCAGCGTCGGGGATCATCGGACCGACCAACCAGAGTCGAGAGGTTGTGGCTCAATTCCTTGTCCAGCGAGGCATTCGGCACATCCTCGGGAAGGGCTACTACGCCTTCATGGACATGGGGCCATGGCTCGACCGGTCTGGAATGACCGATTCCGCGGAACTGGGCACGGTTCTCGCCGAGGAATTTGGGCTCGCGGTTGTTCCGGGGGTCTATTTCAGCTCGTTCGGCGACCGATGGATTCGATTCTCATACGCGCTGCCGCCGGCCACCACACGGGCCGCGACCGAGCGTCTTTGGGAGGCTCTTTCGTCCCTGTGACGAGTATGTTCCGAAGAACCGGAGGAGGGGAGCTATGAGGAACGGAACCGTGGTGAGGCGGCCAATTGACGTCCGGGTCTGCGGAACATCACGAAGCATGGCGTTGCTGGTGTGGTTCCTCCTCATCAGTTGGGCTCTACCGGCCGCCGGTGAGATTTGGGGTGTGGTTCTCGAGGACGGAACAGACACGCCAATTGCCGGCGCCCGAGTTCACATCCAGGCGGATCCGACCTCGCCCGTGGTGCTGTCTTCAGCCGACGGGACGTTCATGCTTCCAGTCAGCCCGGTGGGCCTGGTGATGGTGACTGCGGGAGTCGAGTACGACCTCCAAGCGGCGGCTAATTTCGCCTCGGCCGGAACGCTTGCCGCGGACGGGCAAACCGATGTTCAGATCCGGCTTTTCCGGATTCCCGCCGTGGACGACCCAAACTACCAGCTCTGGGTTCCGCTGGCCGCGGACTGCGGCAACTGCCACGAGGACCAGCTGCACCAATGGCAGCAGAGCAACCACGCCACGGCGGGCGATGACAGCTGGGTTCGCGATCTGTACTCAGGGGACGGTACGCCGGGCGGCGCGGCGGGGTACGTGTTCATCGAAACCCACGATCCGGAGGACTCCGGCTTCTGTGCCTCATGCCACAACGCGATGGCCGACGTCTTCGATCCGGGAAACGTGAAGTTCAACGAGGTGACCTCGGCGGCGGCCCTGGAGGGCGTGAGCTGCGTGGCCTGCCACCAAATCGACTCGGTCAACGGCAACGTTTCGGCCATTCACCACCTCGGAAACTCCAGCTACCGCTTCCCCGATGATCTCTATATTTCGACCTCCCAGTTTGTTTGGGGGCCCCTGGACGACATCTCTTTTGGCGGGATGAAGGCGTCGTACGCGCCGGTGTTCAGCGAGTCTCTGTTCTGCGCATCGTGCCATGAGTACAACCGGCCGAATACCAGCGTGCCCGGCCAAACGCCCTACTCGGAGTGGCTGGCGTCGCCTTTTGCGGTTCCCGGGGCGGGTTTCAGAAGCTGCCAGGACTGCCACATGCCTCAAGAAGACGGTCCTGGATACCTTGTGGATCCCATCGGCGATCCGCCGCTGCGGCCGGCCGAGCAGCGGCACCGCCACGAAATGATCGGCGCCACCCAGGAGACACTTCAGGATGCGATATCGCTGGCCACGACTCTCTCGGAAGCCGGCGGCAGGATCGTGGTGAGTTCACAGGTCACGAATCACGGAGCGGGCCACGACTTTCCTTCCGGAGTTTCCATTCGGAACGCCGTGCTGGTGATCTCGGCCACCTGGAACGGGCAGCCGCTGGTTCAGACCGACGGTCCGACGGTCCCATTCTGGGGAGATGATGACGTCCCTGGTAAACAACCGGGGGACGTGGCCGGCGAGCCTGGGACCGGATTCGCGCGGGTTCTCGAGGGAAGGATCAACGACCAGGGCCCGGTCCGCAGACCCGTGCTCTTCATCGACGGCGAGTCGGTGGACTCGGAGACACGGATTCCCTCCGGCGCCACCAACGTCACCGATCTGGAGTTCCTCATCCCCGGACCAGCCGCGCCCGGGGAGATCGTGGTGGTGGAGGCTCGGTTGATCTACCGCCGGGCGTGGCGGGCGTTGGCCGTGACCAAGGGCTGGCAGACCACTCCGCAGGGTGGTCCGGTGGAGATCGAGGTGGCCCAGACCTACGACACTTTGGAGCTGACCCAGGGCGGCACCGGATCCACCGCCATACCGACCATGGGCACCTACGGCACCGGGTTGCTGATCCTGCTCCTGGGCCTGGCGGGCGCCATGATGCTCCGCCGCGGATTGTAGAACCCGATGTCGGTGCCAGGCACCGCCGCAGATGCAATGCTCCTCTCGGTGGGTTCAATTTAGCGAATTTGGAAGCGCCGATTCTCCGACGGCGCTCCCCGTGAGGATGCCAGGCACGCCGATTCGCCTGGACGGGACGAATCGGTTTGTCGACCTTGGCGAATCGGGATGCCAGGCACCTCCGAGAAACGCATCTTTCTCCCCACGCGCTCCCCGAGGGAGCCATCCCTGACACTGTTCGGGACCCGAAGATGTCGAACACCTCGAAGCGACGACTCCTAAAGTGTCAGAAGTGGCACGCCCGGCCGTCGCGTCCTGTCGCGCTCCGGTTGGGCGTGGGGACTTTCGACTCTCGACTTTCGACATTCCTCCGGGTGGGCGGGGGTTGACCGGAACCCGGAACCCGGAACACGTGGGTGGGGGCTAGGGCACCGTGTTTGACCACGCGGTCGTATCGCCAGATTCGAATCCATCTTCGAAACCGGTGAACTCGGCTCCCCAGTCGCCGAGCGGAGTCAGGGTCGGGCCCGCCCGCTTGCACTCGTAGATATTCACGCCGAGCACGTCGTGGACCCCGCCCCGGTACCACATGACGACGTCGGTGTCCTCCACCTGCTCGCCGTCGACGATGGAGTCAACGTTGACCGCACACCCGCCTCCGGAGTCGTTGAGCTCGTCTGAGTGGTAGAGGGAGACCATGAGATCCGTCTGCGAGAAGGTGTCCGCCGCGAGGAGGATGTCCTGGGCGCCGGGAGTGAGGCGATAGCCCCGACCGGTGGCGCCGTCGTGCACCTCCCACACCACCGAACCGTCCTCCCAGGTGCGGTCGTCCTCCTGCGCGACGAGTCCCGGAAGGCTGCCGCCCACCTGGGTCACGCTGTCTCCTCCGGCGTCGTCGATATCGAAGTCGAGACGCCAGTAGGCGTGGTGACGGTGTGAGGCGTTGCCGCAGGCGTCGGAGTAGGTGCCGAAGCCGAACTGAGGTTCGATGGTGCCGTCAAGCCAGAAAGTCCAACGCATGTCGTAGCGGTACCAGCCGGCCTGCGCCTGGGTGGTGAGTAAGAGGTGGTCAGCAAAATACTCGGCGCTGACACCCACGAGACACTCGCCCGGGGGGGTTCCGACCCAGGGGCAGTCCCCCGGGGGAGTCAGTGGCTCGGTGGCGTGGTCGCACACCGTCTCGGCAGGGAACGGCGGCTCGAAGAGGTCGGGGCTGACCGGGTTGGCCGTGCGGTAGTCGTGTTCAGAGTCCAGCCAATCGCGGAAACACCCGCAGCCACCCGGATCGTAATCGACGTTCAAGATAGGTACGTGACCCCTCTTGAGGACCAGGATGCCCCGGTAGTGTGCGTTGCGGATTTCCAGCCCTGAACCGGAGTTTGCGCTGGAATCCTGCGGTCTCAGCCAGCAGAACTCCCACACCGGGTTATCCTCCGGCCAGCTCATGAGGTTTTCGTTGGCCCCGTCACAGACCGGTGATGCGGCCGCTGCCGGGAGCGCGAACCCGACGATGACGAGAGCGAGAGATGCAATGAAGAGTGATGCCCGAGTCATTGTGGGACCCCCTGATTCCAGCTGTCGCGATACACGACGCTGTCCTTTGTGAGATCCACCACCGCGCGGAAGAGGGGAGCTCCGCCGTTGCCGAGCCGGAAGGCGAAGATCTGCAGGCACCTGGTGCGCGGTCCGCAGGCCTTGCCCGCAGCCTCGTCCAGGATGAAGCCTCCGGAGACATAGGCCTTGAGATCCTCGATGATCTGGCCCAACGAAGGATCCGCGAGCACGATACCGATGGCCGAGTCGATTTCCTCAGCGGATGGGGTCGGCACCCGCTGCGCCGGGCGGCGCTCGATGAGCTGTCCGCCGTCGTCATAGATCTGATGGAAAGCCAGCCCGACGTCATAGTCGAAGACCAGCTCCATCCGACCCGAAACCTGCCGTCCCTCGATCTCGATGGTTTCGTCCCAGGAGCGCAGGACGCGAATTGCGTCGGCGTCGCCGGCCATGACCGGGGTTGCCGACGCAAAGGCTGTCAACAGCCCAGCGCAGCACAAAGTGACCTGGAGTGCAGCTCTCATGGTTCGAGTCCTTTCACGTTCATCGCGTGTCCTCCATCGATCGGCGGATCAAGGATTGGTGTTCGACCACGCCGTGGTGTCGCCCGATTCGAATCCGTCGGCAAGGATCTCGTCGGTGGGCGAGGCGTCAATAATTCGGTAGACGGCACCATTGTTGTTGACGTGATCGGCGACGTACAACTCGCCGTCCTCATCCTCGCCAAAGGCGCTGATGTTCAGATTGGTGCTCAGCAGGACGGAGCTCGACCAATTGCCTCCGTCGTTGTTGCCGCCCCAGATGATTCCGGTGCAGTAGTCGCCGTACAGATAGGTGCCGGCGAGATTGGGAAATTGGGTGCCCCGGTAGCGAAAACCGCCGGTGATGGAGCATCCCTGGGCGTGAGAATACTCGAAGATGGGGGCCACATAGTCTTCGATGGGTCCGCACCCCGAAGTGTTGTAGGGGTGTTCGCCCTCATAGCAGCGCCATCCGTAGTTCTCACCGCCGGAGCTGGATGCCGGTTGGTAATCGATTTCTTCCCAGGCGTTCTGGCCCACGTCCCCGATGAACAGGTCCCCCGAAGTCAGGTCGAAACTGAAACGCCAGGGATTTCTGAGTCCAAACGCCCAGATTTCGTCAAGACCCTCCTGGCCCACAAACGGATTGTCAGCCGGAATCTCGTATGGAGGGAATCCGTCCACGTCGATCCTGAGGATCTTGCCGAGCAGGGTGTCCACACGCTGGCCGGAATTCAAAGTGTCGCCTCCCAGGCCGCCGTCGCCGAGCCCGATGTAGAGATACCCGTCCGGTCCGAAGGCGACCTGTCCGCCGTTGTGATTCGACCAGGGCTGTGGATAGGTGAAGATCTGCACTTCGCTGGCAGGGTTGGCCAGATTCGGGTCTCCGTCCATGACCTCGAAACTCGACACCACGGTGATGTGATCCACATCCGGGTCGTTCTCGGTGTCTGGCGCGCTGTAGTAGACGAAGAACCGACCGTTGTTTGCGTAGTCGGGATGGAAAGCGAGGCCGAGCAATCCCTTCTCCCCGCCGGAGGTCACCGCCGGGTCGATGTCGAGGAATGGTGTCGCGAGAAGTTGGGATCCGTCCCAAATCCTGATGGCGCCCCGTTGTTCCACGATGAACAGCCGACCGGATTGGTCGTTGGCGTGGGTCATCACCACCGGTTCGTCGAGTCCGCTGACCACGAGCTGGAGATCGAGCTCGGGGGAGCCGGCCAGCAACACAGGGGTGAACGCGCAAACGGCCCAGAACGTGGCCCCGAGCACGGTTGAGGTGATTGATGTCTTCACGAGTCCTCCGATTCCCGATTGAGGTGGCTGGACATCCGCACACATGATAACCGGAATCATCTGCACAACCCTGGGCGGTGGCTGCCCTATTCCGGCACCCGCTTGCCAGATCAAAACACGAAGGGTTGCGCGTGGTATCGTTTCGCCGGCAACCTCGCGGAATGGCTGTCCCCAGCCGACGTGGTGGGCTGAAAATCAGGAGGGCTGCAAGGTGACGGAATCTCAATGGGGTCGATTTGCAGAGAAGGTGCGGCTTGCCCTCGCGACGTCTCGATCCAACCAACCCGAAAGCGGGACGTCGGGACTCGAAGTGGAGTTCAATATCCTGGATCGGGACCTGGTTCCGGTGGCCCGGGTCGGCTGCGGCCCGGAGAGCAGATCATTCGCCGATTATCTCTACGCCGATCGTCTGCCGGAATGGGCCCGGGTTCGTTTCCAGCTTGAGGTCTTCCACTGGATGACCGAATTGACGACCCGGCCCTTCTTTTCTCCAGTGGCCACCGCCGCCGAGGCGCGCCTCCTGGAGGGCGTTCTGCTCAACACGCTGGCCGATCTGAAACTGTCCTTCGGAGAGGAGTTTTTTGCCCATCACGGCAATATCCCCCATCCGGTGGAGGTCACGATCGACAGCATCCCGGACGGTTGGAACCTGGCGCGGAAGAGGTATCTCCGGCGCTGCGTGGAACTGTTCGGGAGCCGACTCGCCACCGCCGGAATCCACACTAACCACTCCTATCCCGAGGCCCTGTTGTCGTGGGATTTCGTGCACCTTCCGGTCCATAGGCGTCGTGACAGCTCGCTGGAGGACTATCGCAATCAGTCAGTGATTCGGGCGACCCGGCTGCTGCGGCCCTATTGTTCGGTCTTCGTGGCCATGAGTGCCGCGTCGCCCATCGGACTCGATGATGTGGATGGGGAAATCGTCCCGGTGCTGACCGACATCGACTCGCAGCGCTTGCTGGCCTTCCCGAATCCCGAGAATCTCGACGTGCCTGGGCTGTATTCCAGCCACGCGGATTACCTCGAGATCTCCTACGGTCTGGTGCGGAACGGGGTCCGATTTGGGGCCAATAACTGGACACCGGTCAGGGCGCGGTCGGACGTGGAGCCGGTCAATCGGAATATCCAGACCACCTCGGAGCAGCTCCGTGATCTCTACCAGCGGGGGATCTTCGCCACGGGTGAGCACGGCAGCTTGGAAGAGGCAGAGAGAACCGTGGTCGTGGAAAATTTGTGCGCTCGGGTCGACCTTCCCATGAACCGGGTCGAGGTCCGTACCGATGAGGGTGGCGACAGTTTCGAGCTGTCAGTGGCCAAAGTGGCGTTCAAGGATCTTCTTATGCTGCGGATCTATGCCGATCCGGATCTGGGAGCCGGCTACGAATACGACGCCCGCGACGTGGCTCGGGCACGAGCCAACGAGATGGCTGCCGCCCGCGACGGACTCGATGCCCGCATCATCGATCCCTGGAACGGCGGCGAAACCACCGTGCGCCGGTTCCTGGCGACCACCCTTGACGATATTGCACCGTTGGCCGAGGCTTTGGGCCAGGGCGATTTGTTGGAACCACTGGCCGAGATGGCTGGCGGCGGCCCCAACCCTGCCCAGTGCATCCGCTCGTGGTTCATGGATCGTCTCGGCACGCAGGCGCGTCCGGCGCCTTCGGGGGGCGTTGTGTTGCCCCGCCAGCTGATCCGCGAGTGGCACGCAGAACGACAGCGCACAGTGGAGACCGAGGTCTGCCGGATCGCCGAAGATGGGGCGATGGGAGGTGAGGAAAGGGTCCACCTCAAGCCGTTGATCAAACACCTGCGTCAAATGGGACAGGCCCAGCCCGGTGGGCCGGTGCGGATCGGGGGGAACGGACCCGAACTGCACTTCGATGGCGTGGATGACCTCACTGCCGAGGTCTTGACGCTGGCCACCGAGCTCGTGGCCATCCCCTCGGTGACCAACTGCCCCGACGAAAGGTTGGACGATGTGCGGACCTGCGGCAGGCTGATTGCAGGGGTGCTGTCCAACGCGGGTTGTGAGGTGAAGCTCTACGAGGACGGCGTCTACCCGTCGCTGATGGCCGGATTTCCCGGCGGTCTGACCGCACCGATCATGCTCAGCGGGCATTTCGATGTGGTGCCACCCCATCCCAACGACAGCCAGTTCGATGCGCGGTTGGAGGGTGACTACCTGTGGGGTCGGGGTGCCGCCGACATGAAGACCGTGGTAGCCAGCATGATGGTGTGGATGCGCCGGCGTCTCCAGGCGGGGCCGCCGTACCCACCGATCAATTTAATGCTGGTGGGCAACGAAGAAAATGGGGAGGGCGAACCCTTCGGGACACCCCATGTGCTCGCGGACCTCAAACAGCAGCACGATTGGGAGCCGGAGATCATGCTCGTGGGCGAGCGTACCGGGGAGAGAGGCGACGAGTTCTTCGGCTCGGTCTGTGTGGCCAATCGGGGCATCGTGCGTCTCCGCATTGTGGCCGAGGGCAAGCGGGGACACAGCGGAACGGGAGCTGTGCCGGGCGACCTGCTGGACCGTCTCATCGAGGTGAGGTCGGTGCTGTCGACCCTATTCCCCAGGTACCTGACGCTGTCCAGCTTCGACGGCTGGGAGTCCACCGCCCGGTTTCCGTTCCTGAACGTGGGCGAGGACGGGGTGTACAACATCACGGCAGGGGAGGGGGTGCTCGGGGTGGAGGTGCGGCCGATCCCCGGGGACGACATTTCGGGTTTGGTGAAGGAACTCCGCACCCTGACCAGGGAGCTTGGACAAGAGGTCGTTGTGGAAACTCTGGAGGCCGGCATCCGCTGTCCAGAAGACAACCCCCACCTCCGGCGGCTGTTGAACGCGGTGACCGAGGTCTCCGGCGAACCGGCTCGGGTGGGTCGCAAGAAACCAGGTTCATCGGCCCGATTCGCTCCGGGCGGCAATGCCGTGGTGTGGGGTCAAACGGGCATCGGCCCCCACGCGCCGGACGAGCGACACTACATCCCCTCCATCGCACCCTATTTGAAGGTCCTCGACCGGTTCGCGGATTCGTATCTGGAGGATGGTGCGAAGGGGAGAAGGGGAGAAGGGGAGAGGGAGTAGGCACCTAGGGCAATTCGAAATTCGAAGACCCCCACCCGCCCCGGCAGGCGGCAAGTCGCAGAATGCATGCCGCCGCACATGTCATTGAGAGCGAGGGAGCAAAGCGACCGAGTCGAAGAACCTGGGTGAAGGCAGTGAACGCCGGGTACCCACCCGCCCAGATCCTTCGTCGCTGCGCTCCTCAGGATGACAGCAGCAGCGGTTCCGACCGTTGCAGCGCAGCCTGGGGCCTGAATTCCCCGATCAATCGAAGCCAAAACTGCAGCCGAGACGGCTGCTCCACAACTGTCCTCCGGGTGGGTGGAGGGCCCCTCGGAACCCGGAACTCGGAAGCCGCGTCATCGGCCGGGCGGCGGATCGAGCATCCAGCATCGAGCATCCGGGTGGGCGGGAGATCAATTCCCGTCGAAGAACCCCCCGATGCCGCCCATCTTGCCGAGCACCGAGCCCTCACCCTTGTCCTTGCCCCCGGCCTGGGGGGCCGATCGCCAGATCCTGCCGGCGAGGCGGCTGAAGGGCAGCGATTGGAGCCACACGGTTCCAGGGCCCGTGAGGCGGGCGAAAAAGAAGCCCTCGCCACCAAAGATCGCGCTTTTGACCCCACCCACGAATTGCACGTCATAGTCGATCGACGAGTCCAGAGCGACGATGCAACCCGTGTCGACTCGGAGCGTCTCGGCCGGTCCGAGTTCGCGTTCGACGATGGTGCCACCGGCGTGGACGAAGGCCAGCCCGTTGCCCTCCAGCTTCTGCATGATGAATCCCTCGCCGCCGAAGAGCCCAGTCCCGAGCTTCTTCTGGAAGGCGATCCCCACCGACACTCCACGGGCCGCGCACAGAAAGGCGTCCTTTTGGCAGACGAGTCTACCGCCCAGCTTTTTGAGATTCATGGGAATGATCTTCCCAGGATACGGAGCGGCAAACGCGACGTTTTGGGTCCCCGAACCGCGGTTGGAAAACACGGTCATGAACAGGCTCTCTCCGGTCAGCAGTCGTTTGCCGGCGCCCACCAGTGAGTCGACGAAACTGCCACCCGCTTCGCTGCCGTCGCCAAAGATGGTCTCCATTTCGATGTCGTGGCCCATGTACATCATGCTGCCGGCTTCGGCCACCACGCTCTCGCCGGGATCGAGTCCGATGTCCACATACTGCATCTCGGATCCACCGATTTCGAAATCCACGTCGTCGGCCACCGGTCCGCCGGTTCGCAGCGGTGGGGGTGGCGACAGGGTGGATGCGAAATCCGCGGCGAAGCTGGCAACCGACTCGGCCTTGGCCCACTCGGACATTCCCGGGCCATACACATGGTGTCTCGGGCCGTAGGTGCCGGCGCGGAAACCCTGCCTGAGTTCCTCCTCGCTCATGGGTCCGATGGTCTTGCCGTCTGATGCCACATACCACTGCGTCTCGTTCATGGTGCCTCCCCGGTCGTGTCAGGAGAGAATAACGTAACCCGATTCGTTGAGATCTGATCACGAAGGGATGAATTTTGAATTTTCAATTTTGAAATCTCAATTTCAAGACCAACCCCACGGATGAACCAGGTGGGTGGAAGAAATCCAAAATCGAAATTCGAAAATCCAGCCGGCTTGAAACATCTGAGTACGGATTTGTAGCGCAGCCGTCTCGGCTGCACTCTCTCTGCCATTGACCGCGCAAATGCAGACCCCAGGCTGCGTCATAACTGCTCTCAGGGCAACAAGACTATGAACGTTCGACGTTGCACGTCGGATACACCCTCTGCGCCTGGTTGGTGGTTAAGACGCGGAGATCCTTCGACTCGCTTCGCTCGCTCAGGATGACACGTTGATGGTCCCGGGCGGGCGGGGGCAATTCAGAATTAAAAATTCAGAATTGAGAATTCGTTACCAGAGGTTTTGCTGATCCACCGGCGCGATGCACTCCGCGTCGTCGTTGACCGGTTTGTTGACCCTCGTGCTCACCGCGAAGGCCTCCATATCGTCCGGCGGGAACGGAATCAGGAGCTGTTCGAGGCGGGAGGGGTTCGGTTGGTTCGGGGCGAGCCACTCGGTGTAGCTTGACGGCGACAGGATGACCGGCATCCGGTCGTGGATTTCCGACACCAGATCGTTGGGCGTTGTGGTGATGATGGTGCACGACTCGATGGGTTCTCCATCGGCCGGACGCCAACGTTCCCACAGTCCGGCAAAGGCAAACAATCGATGGTCTGTGAAACGAATCAGGTAGGGCTGTTTGGCCGCCCCGGTCTTCATCCACTCATAGAACCCGTCCGCAGGAATCAGACATCGTCTGCTCTTCACCGCGGCCCGGAAGGACGGTTTGGATGCCGCCGTTTCGCCGCGGGCATTGATGAGACGCGCGCCAATCTTCGCTTCCTTGGCCCATGACGGGATCAGTCCCCAGCGAACCGTATTCATTTCTCGGCCGCCGCCCTCGGCCGCGCGAACGATCACAACCATTTGGGTTGGAGCGATGTTGTATCGAGGCTCGATGTCTGCGATTTCGGGGGCGTCGAAGACCTTGGCAAGGACCCGCGCCGAGACCGTGAGGGTGAAGCGGCCGCACATCAGGCCGATGATAGTCCAGAAAGGCGTCAGGGGGCAGGGGGGCAGTCCCCCGCCACCCGGGACATCCGCAGATCACACAGATCGACACAGATAGGAAACCTCGAGGCCTCCGCCCACCCGGACACGAGAAACGAGATCCCCTGCCGGCCCGAAGCGCGTGTGTGGTGCGGCCGTGTCGGCTGCAACTCCAGACTCCTTTGGCTGTGGTGATGCAGGCGGGACGCCTGCTCCGCAATGGATCGTCCGACTGTCATCCTTCGATTCGTTCGCTGCGCTCGCTCACTCAGGATGACAGTGTTGGGCTGGGGGCCCGGCATCCGGGATCCGGGTGGTTGGGGGTGTTCCCTGCTCCCTTGCGCTAAGATGCTCCCGCTTCGGGAGGGACGAATGACGACGAGAATCACCATGGGGTGGATGCTGGTGGCACTGGCCATATCGATTGCCGGCGCCGAAGAGAAACGTGCGTTCGAGATCGCCGACTACTACCGAACGGCCTTCGTCGGGTCACCAGCGGTGAGTCCGAACGGGACCAAGATCGCTGTGAGCGTCTCCCGCTACGAACTCGAAAAGGGGGAAAGCTGGTCCGAGATCTGGCTCGTTTCGGCCCACGGATCCACGACGCGGCAGATGACCAGCGGGCGTCACCACGACGGTTCGCCGGTCTTTTCCCCGGACGGAAAGTCCCTGCTCTTCGTGTCCGATCGGAGCGAAGGTGAGAGCCAGCTCTACATCATGCCTGTGGATGGCGGCGAAGCACGGCGGCTCACCGACTTCCCCACGGGGGTCTCGGGACCGGTGTGGTCGCCCGACGGGCGCTGGATCGCTGTGACCTCGAAGGTCTACCCCGAGTGCGGCGCCGACGTCGAGTGCAATCGAACCATCAAGGAGAGCGCGGAAGGGGGGCCATTGAAGGCCTACTTCGCCGACGAACTGCTCTACCGGCACTGGACCGAGTGGCGACAGGGCAGATTCTCCCACGTGCTGCTGGTGGATGCAGCCACGGGGAAGGTGGTCAGGGATGTGACGCCGGGGCGGTGGGACAGCCCGACCTTCTCTTTGGGAGGATCGCCGGGCTATGGATTTTCTCCCGGGTCGGACGAGCTGTGTTTCGTCTCGAACCGTGGTTCGTCACCCGCCACCTCCACCAACTCGGACCTGTGGATCACGCCGGTGGGCGAGGTGATCGCTGCGGTGGAACCTCGCAACATCACGAGCGCGAATCCGGGGTCGGACACCAGTCCGGTCTATTCACCGGACGGACAGTTCATCGCCTTTTTGAGCCAGGAGACCGACGGCTTCGAGTCGGATATGGTCCGAATCGCCGTCTACGATCGCCGGCAGGGGACCACAAAGTACCTCACCGGTCGGGATGGATTCGACGACTGGGCCAGTCAGCCGGTGTGGCACCCGGACGGTGAGGAGATCTTTTTCCAAGCCGATTACCGAGGCCGGACGCCGATATTCAGGATCGCCGCGGCCGGGGGTGCGCCGGCCGAGGTCCACACCGACGGCGCCATCTCGGGTTGGGCGCTGACCGCCGATGGGCGGGCCATTGTCTACACCCGGTCCACGGTAGGCCGCCCATCCGAGGTCTTTCGGATTGCTTCTGACGGCGGCGAGGCCCTCCAGGTCACGAGCTTCAACTCGGAGCTCGAGGTCGAGGTGGACATCCGGCCGGCCGAGGAGATGTGGGTCAAGGGGGATGGCGATTATGAGGTCCAGGTTTTTGTTGTGAAGCCGCACGGATTCGATCCCACCAGGAAGTACCCCCTGATCCTCAATGTTCACGGCGGACCCCAGCAGCAGTGGCTCGACCGGTACCGGGGCGACTGGCAGGTCTACCCCGGCAAGGGTTACATCGTGGCTTTTCCCAACCCGACGGGGTCCAACGGTTTTGGTCAGGACTTCGTGGACGCCATCTCCTGCGACTGGGGCGGC
This sequence comes from uncultured Holophagae bacterium, assembly GCA_963710645.1. Taxonomy (GTDB): domain Bacteria; phylum Acidobacteriota; class Thermoanaerobaculia; order Thermoanaerobaculales; family Sulfomarinibacteraceae; genus FEB-10. The sequence continues at coordinate 630,587 of CAVQBD010000001.1, forward strand.
AGGGTGTTCAGGGACCTGATGAAGGTGACCGACGCTTTGGCCGACATTCCCTACGTTGACTCCGAGCGCATGGGGTCCATGGGTTGGTCCTACGGCGGCTACATGATGATGTGGTTCGAGGGTCACACCGACCGGTTTGCGGCAAGCGCCGCCATGATGGGGGTCTACGACCTGCAATCCATGCACGGCGCAACCGAGGAGCTGTGGTTTCCGCAATGGGACCTCTGCGGCCGCCCATGGGATTCAGAACATTACGAGAAGTGGTCGCCTTCAAACTACGTGGACAACTACAAGACGCCCTGCATGGTGGTGACCGGAGAAAAAGACTATCGCGTGCCCTACACCCAGAGCCTGCATTTCTTCACCGATCTGCAGCTCAAGGAGGTGCCCTCTCGGCTGGTGGTGCTGCCCAACGCCGGTCACTGGCCGAGTTGGTACGAGATGGCCTTCTATTACCTGGTGCACCTCGATTGGTTCCACCAGTGGCTGGGCGGTGAACCGCCGCCGTGGGAGATTCAGCGTTTTCTCCGGAATCAGGTCTTTGGCGACGGTGCTAACCTTACGACGCCGGACGACAGCGATCCGAATTGAGGAGTCACAGGAGACGACATGGCGGGAATTTTCAAGGCGTATGACATCCGGGGAACCTACCCCGATGGAGTGAACGAGGACATCGCATACAAGGTGGGCTACCACTTCCGCGAACTGCTTGATGACGAGGATCTGGCGCGGGGTCCGGTGGTGGTTGTGTCCCGGGATATGCGGTCCCATTCGGTTCCGTTGGCCGAAGAGCTCAAGCGGGGGCTGCGTGCGAGCGGGGTGGCGGTGATCGACATCGGGGTGACCGATACCCCGCAGAATTACTTCGGTACGGGCTATCTGAAAGCGTCGGGTGGGATCCAGGTCACCGCAAGCCACAATCCGGCGGTCTACAACGGTTTCAAAATGTCTCGCCGCGACGCCATTCCAGTGTCCTATGAGACCGGCATCGCCGAGCTGGAACGACTGGTGGAATCCTCGGCCATCCCCCATGATCTGGAGCCGCAGGCAGGCGAGTCATTCGAAAACGTATTCGAGGCGTACACCGAGCACGTCTTGGAGGTGATGGAGCAGAGCGGTCCGCGGCTCAAACTGGCCGCCGATGCCGCCAACGGCATGGGCACCATCTACCTTCCGATCCTCGAGCGTCTGAACGTGGACATCGTGCCGCTGTATTTCGAGCTCGACGGCACCTTCCCCAACCACGAGGCCAACCCACTGAAGGCCGAAAACCTGGCGGATGTCCAGCGCGCCGTGCGCGAGCACGGCTGTGACCTCGGCGTGGCCTTCGACGGTGATGCCGACCGGGCGATGATGATCGACGGCAACGGTGACGTGATCACCGCGGACATCATGACCGCCATGCTGGCCCCCCGGTTCCTCCGCCACGAGCCCGGCGCGGTCATCGTCTACGATCTGAGATCATCGTGGGCAACCAAGGAGGCCATCGCCGAGGCCGGCGGCCGACCGGTGCGAGAGCGGGTGGGCCATTCTTTTCTCAAAGCCACCATGCGGGAGCACAACGCGCCCTTCGGCGGTGAGCTGGCCGGCCATTTCTACTATCGGCACAACTACACCGCCGACTCCTCCATCATGACTGTGATCGAGGCTCTGGATCTGATGCGCGAGACCGGCCTGACGCTGGCCGAACTGGCGGCGCCACTCAAGCGGTACCACGCCACCGGAGAGATCAACTTCCATGTGGACGACAAGGACGGCATGATCCGCCGGTTGGCTGAGGCGTTTGCAGATGGCGAAATCGACTACCTCGACGGAATCACCGTGCAGTACCAAGATTGGTGGTTCAACGTCCGGCCCTCCAACACCGAGCCCCTCCTGCGGCTTGTCCTCGAAGCGCGCAGCCGCGAACTCATGGAGGAGAAGAAAGCGGTGCTCCTGGGATACCTCGGAACTCCCGAGTAGGGCGGCACCGTCGCAGGGGAACAACCGACCGTGGGGTTGAAGAAGTCCATCGCGAAGGTCGCGCTTGTGCTCGCAGTCGCCTGCGGAGTGGTGCTGGCCACCGAGGGCGTTGTCCGCGGTCTGCGAATCGCGCCGGCGCTCAACCGCCAATATGCACGGATGGTGGCGGATCCTCACCTCCCGTATCGGCCGCCATCGAAGGCCGTGTACGTCATGGGGGGGCCCGCCGAGGAGTTTGAACACCGGGTGCGCACCAACGGCGCGGGTTTTCGAGATGATGAACGCACGGTGACCAAGCCCCCCGGCGTATTCAGGATCCTCGGGATCGGCGACAGCTTCACCTTCGGTGTTGGGGCCGACTATGAAGCCACCTACCTCGCGATTCTCGAGCAACGACTCAATGGCCGTCCCGGGGAGCATCCAAGGGTCGAGATCGTCAAGGCAGGCGTCCCGAGGTTCTACCCCGAGACCGAGAGGATATTGTTGGAACACTACGGTCTGGAGTATCAACCCGACCTCGTGGTGGTCGGTTTCACACCCAACGACGTCATCGACACAGAGTACGGTCTCGACGCTGTGACCACCGACGCCAGCGGCTTTTTGAAGACCCGAGAGGCGGTGGAGTTGGGTGCCGTCGGCCAATGGTTGTTTCTCAACTCCCACATCGCCAGGATCGCTCTCGCCGACGCGGTGCAACGCAAGGTTGCAGAACGTCATCCGGTTCGTTGGCAGGAGATCTACCGCGACAACGGATTTCACGAAGACGACTGGCTGAGGGTCGAGGCCGAGTACACCCGGATGCGAGAACTGGCCGGAGAGGCGGGGGCCGAGTTCGTTGTTTTCTGCATTCCCCACAGGGGGCCCTGGACCGATGAGGCGGGATATCCAGCCTGGCGGCTGGCGAGATGGGCCGAGCGAAACGACGCGCTGGTGGTGGACGGGCTGCCCGTGTTCCGCGCGGCGGATCGCCCGGCGAGGTTGTTCTGGAAGCGCGATCCGCACTGCACTCCGGACGGATATGGGCTGTTGGGGGAGGCGTTGTTCGAGGGCCTCGAATCTGCGGATCTGGTGCCTTGATCCGTGCCGGGAAAGCGACCGATCGGCGTTTGGGTTAGAATCCCTGGTCTGCGACGGGATCGCCTGTGCCTGGAGTGAACACACGACCATGACTGCCATTCTTGGGATCTCGGCTTTCTACCACGACTCCGCCGCTGCGCTGGTGGTGGACGGGGAAATCGTGGCTGCCGCTCAGGAGGAGCGGTTCACCCGCATCAAACACGACCACGAGTTCCCGGTGAACGCCATCCGTTACTGCCTGGAAGAGGCGGGACTGACCCCCGAGCAGCTCGACTACGTGGGGTTCTATGACAAGCCCTTTCTGAAGTTCGAACGGATCCTGGAGACCTATTTGTCCTTTGCACCAGCCGGGTTCCGTTCCTTCCTCAAAGCGATGCCGCTGTGGCTTCGGCAGAAGCTCCACCTGCCGCGGGAGATCGACCGCGGTTTGGATGGAAAGTTCAAAAGGCGGATCGTCTTCACCGAGCACCACGAGTCGCACGCAGCCAGCGCCTTTTTTTCGTCACCCTTCGAGGAGGCGGCGATTCTGACCTTGGACGGGGTGGGGGAGTGGGCCACGGCGAGCTTTGGTACCGGGCGGGGCAACCGCGTGACGTTGACCCATGAGCTGCACTTTCCCCATTCGCTGGGGCTGCTCTACTCGGCCTTCACCTACTTCTGCGGTTTCAGGGTGAATTCGGGCGAGTACAAGCTCATGGGCCTCGCCCCCTACGGCGAACCGCGATACACCGACGAGATTTTGGAAAACCTCATCGACCTCAAGGACGACGGCTCGTTCCGCATGGACCTGAGCTATTTCAACTACTGCCAGGGTCTGACCATGACATCGGCGAAATTCGACGGGCTTTTCGGCGGGCCCCCGAGGCAGCCAGAAACCCCGCTCACCCAGCGGGAGATGGACCTGGCCGCGTCGATTCAGAAGGTGACCGAGGAGATCATGATGCGGGCGGTGCGCCACGTGCACGCCGTCACCGGGATGAAGAACCTCTGCCTCGCCGGCGGCGTGGCCCTGAATTGCGTCGGAAACGGCCGGATCCTGCGCGAGGGCCCCTTCGAGAACCTGTGGATCCAGCCGGCCGCAGGCGACGCCGGTGGTGCGCTGGGCGTGGCGCAGTTCATCTGGTTTCAGCTGCTGGACAACCGGCGCGAGGTGAAATCCCCGGACGGACAGACCGGATCGCTGCTGGGGCCGGCGTTCGCAAACGACGCGATCCGCGCCTTTCTCGATCAACGGGGCGCGGTGTACCACACGGTGGACGACGTTTCGGAGCTTCACGAAAAGGTGGTGGACCTGATCGGCCAGGAGAAGGTCGTGGGCGTACTCCAGGGGCGGATGGAGTTTGGCCCCAGGGCACTGGGCTGCCGGTCCATCATTGGTGACGCGCGCAGCCGGTCCATGCAATCGGTCATGAACCTGAAGATCAAGTTCCGCGAGTCCTTCCGACCCTTCGCACCCATCGTTCTCAAGGAACGGGTGAGCGATTACTTCGACATGGAGGAGGGTCAGGACAGCCCCTATATGCTGCTGGTGGCGCCGGTGGCCGAGTCCAGGCGTACGGCGGTGGACGGTGGCGGTGTGACCGGTCTCGACAAGCTCAAACTGATCCGTTCCGAGGTCCCCGCCATTACCCACGTCGACCACTCGGCGCGGGTTCAGACGGTGGACGGGGTGCGTCATCCGTGGATGCACAGGCTGATCAAGGCCTTCGAAGCCCGCACCGGCTGCCCGGTAATGATCAACACCTCCTTCAACGTCCGCGGCGAGCCCATCGTGTGCACGCCCGAGGACGCCTACCACTGCTTCATGGGAACCGACATGGACGTCCTGGTCATGGAGAACCAGATTCTGTTGAAGGAAGAGCAGCCCACCACCGCGGTGCCCAAACGCGAGGAATATCTCGCGCAATTCGCGCTGGATTAACGTGCGGTGAAACAAGAATGACGTCTGGTTATCGCTCAATTCCGTGTCCGATCCCGGTGGAATCGCGATGCCGGGTATTCTGTCTTCGGGATCGGGCACGGAATTGAGAGAATGACAGCGTTATGAGTGTTATCCAGATCAACAAAGACCCTTCGAGGCGGCAGCTCAACCAGTTCGGCTTCATCTGGCTGGGATTCCTGATCCTGTTCGGGGTGATCGCCTGGTTCAAATTCGACAACCAGACCCTGGCCAAGGTCCTGTGGGTGCTGTCAATCGTGGTGCCGGTGATCGGGTGGATGGTGCCGGCGTTCATGAAGGCGATTTTTTTGGGCATGTCCTATCTGGCGTGGCCCATCGGATTCGTGGTCTCCCACGTGATCCTCGCCGTGGTCTACTACCTGGTCATCACACCCATCGGGCTGATCATGCGACTCGTGGGGTATGATCCCATGAAGAGGCGCTTCGATCCCGAGGCCACTACATACTGGGTCGCGCGGGAAGAAGCCCCGGTCGAAGCCAAGCGGTATTTCCGCCAATTCTGAGGTGATATGAGCGATCAAGAGCCCACCACAACCGATCAGCGGAACGCCTTCGAAGAGGAGGCCGACGCCCGCCGGAGCGGCATATTCGGCGAGTTTCTGCATTTTCTGTTGAACAACAAGAAGTGGTGGCTGACGCCGATCATCATCGTGCTGCTGCTTGTGGCCGTGCTGATCGTGCTGTCGGGTTCGGCGGCGGCGCCGTTTATCTATACGTTGTTTTAGGCCACCCCCCTCCCTGCCGGAGCAAGGAACATCCCCCGGCCACCCGGATCGACCAATTGTCATCCTGAGCGAGGCCCGAAAAGGCCGAGTCGAAGGATCTGAGTGGGGGTCGTTCGCGGCGAATATCCACCCGCCCAGATCCTTCGATTCGCTCGCTGCGCTCGCTTACTCAGGATGACAGAAAAACGCCGGGTGGCTCCATTTCCCATCCTCGGGGGTGGAGGATCCGGAAGCTGGCGTCCAGGATCCGCCATCCGTGGGGGCGGGGGTTCTTCGTTCTGCGATGGAGAGAAGGTGCGCTCCTTACCCCGGCTCGTCTTGCTTCTCTGAACGGCCGTGGGCGATCTTCGGCCAAAAGGTATCGAAATCGAAGTTCTCGGAATTCCGATGGCAGGTGGCGCAGGTCGCGGCGGTGGGAATGACGCCGCCGTTGGCGACGAAGAGTTCGCGATCGGCCATGATTTCGGGATCGATGTAAAGCGACCCGGGGCCGTGGCAGGCCTCGCAGCTGACGCCTTCTTCTGGTCGGAAGGTCGGAGCCGCCAGAGCATTCTCGTTCTGGCTTCCGGTCACGTGACATAACAGACATCGTGTGTCGGTGAGAGGGTCCGTTAGGTCTGAGTAGTGGGGGCGGAGCCGCGCCAGATACAGCGCCCAGTCACCTGCAAGCCTCCAATAGGCGTGGGCGTGATGGCTCCGGAGCCAGGAAACCCACGGACCCCCGTGCGGGCCAGAAGCGTGGCAGTCGGAGCAGGCACGGGAGCCGACGTACTGGGGCGAAATCGTCCGGACCCCTTGGATACTGCGGCGGAGGAAATCGAGCCGGATTCCGTCGACCTCCCCGGTCTCCGATCGAGTGAATCCGACTCCCCACGGCTCCTGGCGGCAGAAGAACTCGTCAGGACCGATGGGGTAGAGGGAATCGGGGGCGAACTCACGGGCCTTCAGCTCCTGGCCTTCCAGCCAGATCTTGGCGGTGAAGCCGCCGCCCAGGTCGTAGATTCCCACGTAGTCCTCGAGTGTCTGGACTTCGATGGGTATTGCGGCAGGTCTGGAGCGCGTGACGTCAGCGGCGAGTCGACCCTCGTCGTCCCGAAGACCCGGATCGGCGCCGTTGGCCAAGAGGATCAGGGTTACCTCCGGGTGATCGGCCAGCGCGGCCACGTGCAACGGAGTCCAGCCCTCGTTGGTGATTTCATTCGGATCCGCCCCGCTGACGAGCAACACCTCGGCCACACCGGAACAGCCCCGGCGGGCGGCGATGTGGAGCGGGGTTCGCCCCCAGCGGTTCTTCAAGGAGACATCAGCTCCGTTGTCGATGAGCAGGGCGATCATGTCCGGTCGGTCGTGGTGGCAGGCCCAGTGGAGCGGGGTCCCGCCGTCGCCACCAACGGCGTTGACCGGGGCGCCGGCCTCCACCAGCTCCGCGACGATGCGCCAGTGGCCCCGGATCGCCGCCCAATGGAGCGCGGTGTAGCCGTTTGCGTCGGTGGCACGGGTGCTCTCGGGGTCGATCTCGAGGAGCTTGTGGACGGCGTGCCCATCACCTCGCTTGGCCGCCCCCACGATGTCGGTGACCGAGTACTCGGCAGCTGCAACGGATGTGGTGACGGCGACCAATGCGGCAAATCCGGATCGCAGATACAAGCCCATGTCGTCTACCCCCAACAGCCCGTGGCCGGATCCTGGGGTCGGCCGAGGCCACCAAATGGCTGCTCATGGAGGTACGACGACGACGATCGGAGGGTTCACACTCACAACTCGCCCACCCGGATGCAAGACGCAAAATGCAAGATTCAGGATCGGCCACCAGGGCCATTGTGGTGCGGCCGTCTCGGCTGCACATCTCGCCTGGATTTGGCGTACGAATGCAGGCCAAAGGCCTGCTCCACAAATCCATTCCAGGTGGGTGGGGGAAAACTGCTGTTACCGCAACAACGCCAGGAACACTCCGGCCGCTACCGCAGAACCAATGACCCCCGCCACATTGGGTCCCATGGCGGCCATCAGAGGGTTGATCCTTCCGTCGGTCTCGGTGCTCACGAAGTCCTGGACCACCCGCGCCGCCATGGGCACCGCCGACACACCGGCCGCGCCGATGCAGGGATTGATCTTCTTGCCTTCCGGCAGCACCACGTTGAGCACTTTGGCGAAGATCACTCCGCCGAAGGTCGAGAAGGAGAAGGCGAAGGCTCCCAGAGTGAGGATGAATATGGTCTGCAGCGTGATGAAGGTGGGGCCGACCATGGTGGCGCCGACGGTGATGCCGAGAAAGATGGTGACGATGTTGACCAGCGGTCCGCCGGCGGTCTTGTAGAGACGGTCGGTCACCGTGGACTCGCGGAGCAGATTGCCGAACATCAGCATCCCGATGAGTGGCGCGCAGGCCGGAACCGCCAAGGCGGTGAGCACCGTGAGCAGGATCGGAAACAGGATGACCGCCGTCTTGGAGACCGCCTTGGTCTGCGGCATGTCGATGGCGCGTTCCTTCTTGGTGGTGAGCGCGCGCATGATGGGCGGCTGGATGATGGGCACCAGAGACATGTAGCTGTAGGCGGCCACCGCGATGGCGCCCAACAGGTGGGGGGCCAGAATGGCTGCCAGGAAGATCGATGTGGGGCCGTCGGCTCCGCCGATGATGCCGATGGCGGCGGCCTCGTCCATGGTGAAGCCGAACAGGTAGAACGCCCCGAGGGCCGCGACGAAGATGCCGAACTGTGCCGCTGCTCCAAGCAGGAAGGTGATGGGTCGCCCAAGGAGCGGCCTGAAATCGGTGAGTGCCCCCACGCCGAGGAAGATGACCGGCGGCAGGAACTCGGTTCTGATGCCCGCGTCGTAGATCATCTGCAGCAGGGGGTGCCCGGTGGAGGCGCCGTGCTCGAAACCGAAGGAGGCGCTCATCATGGCAAAAGGCAGGTTGGCGAGGATCGCTCCAAACCCGATGGGGATGAGCAGCAACGGTTCCCAGCCCTTGCGGATGGCCAGAAAGATCAGCACACCACCAACCCCGAACATGACGAGGTTCTGCCAGGTCAGGCCCACAAACCCCGAGCTTTGGATCAGGGTCGAGACCGCGTCCACCTCAGGCTCCGATCGTCATGATGGCCTGGCCGGCCTCGATGTCGGCACCGATCTCGGCGTCGATGGTGGCCACGTTCCCGCCGCACGGCGCCTTGACGTCGTGCTTTGCCTTCATGGCCTCCACCGAGGCGACGACCTGGCCCACGGTCACTGTGTCGCCGACCTTCACCTTGATTTCCACCAACTCGGTCTTGCCCTGGAAGGGGGAGAACACCGGTGTTCCGCCGGATGTGGAGGCGGGGGCCGAGGTTGCTGACGCAGCTGCCGGCTGCTGGCCAGCCGGCGGTTGGATCGTGATCTTGAAAGTCCGCGGAGCGCCGTTTTCGGTGACGGTGCATGTGGTGGTGATGGGGGCGGTGAATGGAGCCATCGTCGCTGGGGAGGTCGGAGCCGGCGCCGCCGCCGGTGCGGGGTCAGCCTTCTTCTTGAGCGGTAGCACGATCTTCGCCTTGCCGGTGAGCAAGCGGATGCCTTCGTTGAGGTCCATATTCTTGCCGGGGATGATGGCCGCGGCCACCAGAAACACATTCTCGTCCGTAATGGGCAGATTGCGCTCCTTGAGCGCTTCCTCGGCCTGGGCCAGGCTGTCCGGCGCAGCCTCGAGCGGATCGCCGTCAAATGGCGGCATCTCGAGCTGTTCGGCTGCGATCTTGACCACGTTTGGATCGGGCGGCAGGGGAGGCCGCCCGAAGTAGCCCAGCACCGCCTTGCCGTAGCCGTCGTTCATCTTCTCCCAGCGGCCGAGCAGGACATTGTTGAAGGCCTGGAGCCAGTACTGCTGGCTCCCCGGGGTGACCGAGGTCCAGGCGCCGCCGGCTTTGACCACCACCGGGAACTCAGCCAGGACGTCGGAGTATCGGTCGAGGATCCCCGCCTCCTTCATCATGTGGACATTGGGTCCGATGGCACCGCCCGGCATGGGGAAACCCACCACCCGCGCATCCGCGGTGGTGGTCACCGGGTTGAATTCGTACTCGGCAAGACCCTCGTTGAGCATGTTCTCGATCTGGTCCATCTTTGTGTGGTCAATGTCGAGGGAGTAACCGGTGCCCTTGAGCGCGTGCCACATGGAGCGGACGTCGGGCTGAACAGTTCCCGATGCCATGGGTCGGACCGACAAATCGATGCCGTCGACGCCACCCTCGATGCCGGCCATGTAGCACGACACGGCCATGGACGCTGTGTCGTGGGTGTGCTGCCACAGCAGCACCTCGGGCGGGAGGATCTTCCGCAGACCCTTGGCCGTGTGATAGCAGGTCGAGGGGTCGGTGGTGCCCGACGCGTCTTTCATGCACACCGAGTCCATGTGGACCCCGCGGTTGAGCAGTTGCTGAATGATGTTGATGTAGAACTCGGCCGTGTGGACGGTGTCGTCCGCAAACGGAAGCCCCATGAGCGACACACAGACCTGGTGGTGCATGCCGGCATCGAGGATCGGCTTGCCGGTCTTCTCCAAATTGTCCACGTCGTTCATGTAGTCGAAGTTGCGGTCCCAGGTCGTGCCGTGCTTGGCCATCAGCTTGCCCTGGAGGTCGAGCGCCTTGAGCCGCTGGGTCGTGAGCGTCACCCCCGAGACCGACCGGGTCAGGATCTGGAGGTCCGCGTCGGGACCCACCGCCGCTCGCATGGCGTCCTGGCACTCGAAGGGATCCTCACCAACATAGAAATATGGCGCCTGGTACCGTGCGCCGCCGCCGAACTCGAAATGCCGGATTCCGGCTTCGCGGGCGGCGAACTCCATGGCGGGCAGGATGTCCTTGAGTCGGGTTTTGCCGCCAAACGAACTCTGAAGACCGTCGCGAAACGGCGTGAACATGACCCTGATCTTCTTGGGTTGTTGGGTGAAGATCATCGTTCCTCCTCGATGTTTGTGACCGTGGCTCCAGGTATGACCGCGGCGACGGTCGCGCTGATTACGGCTACGAGAGCCGAATCCGGGAACTCGTCACGGGCCGGGAACACCACGGTTATGAGATGCATGGTGATGGCGAGAAAGGTCAGGAGACCGAACACCGCCATGAGGGCGATGGTGCAAATCGAAAACAGACTCGTGGGATCCACTGAGACTCCGAATTAGAAGGTTGGAATGTGAAGTGCGGCCCCGGCCGCTCGGAAGGTATGCAACCTCTTCATCGTTGCGGGGACATGGTACGCGTTTTTTTTCACAAGGTCCAGGTGGATTTGGAAGTTCGGCCGCCGGGAACCTCGCGGGGGCCTCGTCGAATAGATCGCGCCGGAGAGACTTTGTTGAGGGGCGGCAGCAATGGAGCTATGCTCGGAGGATGGAGCAAAGGGTCCGACGATTCAGGGGGACGGGTTTTCTGGTCATGGCCGCAGCCGCTGTCGTGGTCATCGCCGGTCTGAAGGCTGCCCAGTCTTTGATCATCCCGTTTCTGTTGGCCTTCTTCCTCGCGATCATCTGTTCCCCGGTGGTGGCGTTGCTGTGCCGGCACAAGGTGCCCAACATCGTCGCGGTCCTTCTTGTTGTCATCCTCCTGGTCGGCATCCTGGTTGGGGTTGGCGCCATGGTGGGTGGTTCGGTGAATGACTTCATCGCCGCCATCCCCGGTTACCAGGATCGCCTCAACGACCTGATCGCCTCGTTCAGTCGGTGGCTCGAGCAGTTCGACATCGATCTGCCGTCCGAGGAGGTCACCGACTACGTCAACCCAGGTGCTCTGATGAACGCATTTGCTGTCGGACTCCGGCGGCTCGCGGCAACCCTTTCCAATGCCTTCATGATCGTCTTGACCATGGCCTTCATCCTGCTCGAGGCATCCAGCTTCCCGGTCAAGATGAAGGTCGCATTCGGCGACAGGCGGGATCTGACCGACAATCTCTCCGGTGTGACGCACCAGGTGCAGCGCTATCTGGCCATGAAGACGCTCATCAGCCTCGCGACAGGGATCTGCGTCACCATCTGGACCGCGGTTCTGGGCCTGGATTTCGTCGTCGTCTGGGGCCTGATCGCCTTCCTGCTCAACTACATTCCGAGCATCGGTTCTATCGTGGCCGCGATCCCAGCGGTCCTTTTTGCCCTGGTTCAGCACGGTATCGGCACCGCCGTGGTGGTGGCCATCGGCTATATGGCGATCAACATCATGCTGGGCAACATCATTGAGCCACATCTGGTGGGCCGGACCCTGGGGCTCTCCACCCTGGTGGTCTTTCTATCCATGGTCTTCTGGGGTTGGGTCCTCGGTCCCGTGGGCATGCTGCTGTCGGTTCCCTTGACCATGATGGGCAAGATCTTTCTCGAGGCCAGCGACGATCTGAAGTGGGTTGCCATCATGTTGGACAGCGGCCGGGCGGCCCAGGCGCGGCTGGAGAATGAAGGAACTCCCGAAGGCGACGACGACTGATCGGCGCCACGATGGAGGGACTAGGGATTAGCCCCTAGCTGCTCGCCCCTCCTCTTGGGCGGCCTGGACAGCCACGCCGGTCGGGACGGCAGCACCTTCGGAAGTGAGCACTGCCTCCAACGCCCCGACACACAACAGCACGTTGGTGAGATTGCAGGAGTGGCCCATGAGACCGATGCGCCAGACCTTGCCCGCGAGGTCGCCGAGCCCGGCCCCGATCTCCAGGTTGTACTCGGCGAGCAGCCGTCCGCGCACCCGCGTTTCATCGACGCCTTCGGGCACGGTCACCGAGTTGAGCTGCGGTAGGCGTTCTGATTCGGGAACGACGAACTCGAGCCCGAGAGCCTCGAGACCGGCGCGCAGGGCCATGTGGTGGCTTTGATGGCGGGCCCAGGAATTTTCGATGCCCTCTTCCTGGAGAATCACCAGAGCCTCGTGCAGGCCATACAGCGCATTGATGGGAGCGGTGTGGTGATAGGAGCGACGGTTGCCGGTCCCCCAGTAGCCCATGACCAGGTTCATGTCCATGAACCAGCTCTGGATGGGGGCCTCCCGGTTTTGGATCCGCTCGACGGCCCGAGGTCCGAAGGTCACGGGCGACAGCCCCGGGGTGCACGACAGGCACTTCTGGCTGCCCGAGTAGACGGCGTCGAGCCCCCAGGTGTCCACCTCCACAGGGATGCCACCTAGCGAGGTGACGCAGTCGGCGATGACCAGGCAGTCGTGACGGTGGGAAATCTGAGCGAGCTGTGCCGCGTCGGATCGTGCGCCGGTGGAGGTTTCGGCGTGGACAAAGGCGACGATCGTGGCCTCGGGGTGGACAGCGAGCGCAGCTTCGAGCTTTTCGGGATCAACCGCCCGGCCCCAGGGGTCACGAACCATCACCGCGGTGGCGCCGCAGCGTGTGACATTCTCCTTCATGCGGCCGCCGAAGACCCCGTTCTGGCAGACCACGACGGTGTCTCCCGGCTGCACCAGGTTGACGAAACATGCCTCCATGCCCACCGAGCCCGGGCCGGAGACTGGCATGGTCAGCGGGTTCTCGGTTCGGAACGCGTACTGCAGAAGACCCTTGAGCTCTTCCATGAAGTCCACGAACACCGGGTCGAGGTGACCGATGGTGGGCCGGGACATGGCCTCGAGCACGCGGGGCGAGACGTCGGAAGGACCGGGGCCCATAAGGGTTCTCTCTGGCGGGTGGAATGAGTGGGTCATTGTGGTTCCTTTCGGCGGGCATCATAGCTCGGACCAGGCAGTGGGCAGTAGGCGGGGAGCAGCCCTTGCCCTTTGACAGGGGGTTCCGGGTTCCGGGTTGATCCCGCCCACCCGGATGGCAGGGAGATGGTCAAAAGTCCAAAGTTGAAAGTCGAAAGACCCAGCGCCCATCCGAAGGGAAACGCGTTGGGCGGGCGTGCCACTTCCGACACTTTCGGGTTGATCGCATGGAGGCTCTCCAAATCCCTGAGTCCCGAATAGGGTCAGGGGTGGCTCCCTGGGGGAGCGCGGTTGGGAGATGGGCGCGTTGAAATCGGCAGATCGAACCCGATGAGAAGAGCCATTGTGGAGCAGCCGTCTCGGCTTCACTTCTGGCCTCGATTGGCTGTGGAGATGCAGGCGGGACGCCTGCTCCACAATGTTCCTGCCGGTCGGTTCGATGTACCGACTTCAACGCGCCAGTTCTCCGGCCGCGCTTTCCGAGGTTTCATGCGGCCCGGGGGGTTACCCCCCGGGATCGGCGTCCAAGGCGCCGGCGGATAAACCCCCGGCCCGCGCTCTCTCCCCACGCGCCCCCAGGCCGGGCGGGGCAATTTCTCATTTCACATTTCACATTTTTCATTTCACGTAGCCCTGCCTTGGCTACAATGCTCGCGGTTGGAGGGTGGAAATGAGAAGTGCTGCGCGAACCCTGGTGTGGGTATTGGGAATGTGGTGGGCGGTGGCAGCGGGTGCGTCGCAGGTGGCGACAGCGGTGGTCACCCCAGAGGAGTATCTCGGTTTCCGGCCCGGAACCGATCGCAAACTGCTGGATTACGACCAACTCACCGAATATCTCCACCTGGTGGCAGATGGCTCGCCTCGGGTTCAGATGGAGGAGATCGGTCACACGGGAATGGGCCGGAGTCTCTTTGTCGTGTTTATTTCCACCGAAGGGAATCTTGCACGGCTCGAGGAGTTGCGCGCGATCAACCGTCGGCTGGCCCTGGAACCCGATATCCCGGACGAGGAACTCGACCGGTTGGTACGGGATGGAAGGGTGTTCGTTCTCGTCGCAAACTCGATGCACGCCGACGAGGTGGGTCCGGCTCAGTCGGTGCCGCTTCTGGTCCATCGACTGGCGACGACCGAGGACCCAGCCGTCGTCGAGCAACTGTCCGAGGTCGTGCTGATGGTGATTCCGACCCAGAACCCGGACGGCATGCAGATGGTGGTGGACAACTATGAATCCTCTCTCGGAAGCCCCTACGAAGGAGGGTCTCTGCCGGGCGTCTACAACAAGTATGTCGGCCACGATAACAACCGGGACTTCGTCAATCTGAGCCAACCCGAGGCGCAGGCGATCAGCCGCCTGTTCAGCACCGAGTGGTTTCCACAGGTTCTGTTGGACAAGCACCAGATGGGTCTGGCCGGGCCGCGTTACTTCGTCCCGGAGTACCACGACCCCATAGCGGTCAACATCGACGAGGATCTCTGGTACTGGTCCGACGTCTTTGGTTCCACCATGGCGAAGGATCTGGGCAAGGCGGGTCTGCGGGGCGTAGCCAGCCACTGGGTCTTCGACGAGTACTGGCCGGGCGCCACCACGACCTCCCACTGGAAGGGGGTCATCAGCCTGCTGACCGAGGCCGCCAGCTGCAAGCTGGCAACGCCGGTGTTCGTCGAACCCAGCGAGCTGAGGGTGAACGGCAAGGGACTCGCCGAGTACAAAAAGAGCGTCAATATGCCCGACCCGTGGCCGGGCGGCGAGTGGCGGCTGGGGGACATCCTCCAGTACGAGATTGTGTCCATGGAGTCCGCCCTCCGGATTTCCGCCGATCACCGGGAGGAGCTGCTTCGGTTCCGGAACCGGCTCTCTCGGCAGGAGGTGGAGCGGGGGAGGAGCGAGCCGCCCTACTCCTTCGTACTGCCGGCGAAACAGCACGACACAGACGCTCTTGCGGAGGTTGTCGATCTGCTGATCGAGCACGGCGTCGAGGTGTCACAGCTCACCGATCGGACCGAAATCTCCGGACGGGTGTTCCAAGGTGGTGACGTGGTCATTCGCCTGGACCAGCCCTACCGCGCCTTCGTCAAGGAGGTCCTCGAGACCCAGCGCTACCCGGTGCGCCACTACACGCCCGGTGGGAAGGTGATTCGGCCGTACGACATCACCAGCTGGTCGCTGCCCCTCAACTTCGGGGTCGAATGCTTCGAGATCAACGTTCGTTCGCCCGAGCTGGAGGTGCGGCTCCAGGACCTTCCGGCTGGACTCGGGTCCCGAGAGCGAGTGGTCGTGCCGGCGGACAGTTGGGGGGTTGCTCTGACGGCAGACAACAACCTGAGCTTCCGGACGGTGTTCGGGGCGTTCGGCGCGGGCCTCCAATTGAAGCGTATGCTGGCGCCCATTGTTGTGGGAGGCACTGCGCTGCCGGCCGGGAGCTTTATCCTCACCGGTGGAACCAAGGGGTTGCAGACAGTGTTGGACAAAACGAATCCACAGGCGGTGGTTCTTTCCCAGTCCCCGGAGGTCGAGACCACCGTGGTGACGCTGCCGCGCGTTGCGGTGGTGGAGACCTCGTTCCACGATATGGATGCGGGTTGGACCCGGTTTCTTCTGGACAGCTACGGCATCGATTTCACGGTCCTGCGCCCCGGTGATATCCGGGACGCGGATCTCGCCGGCCGTTTCGATGTGGTGATTTTCCCGGATTCGGACAAAGAGGTTTTGACAGAAGGCAGGGACAAGTGGGGCGACAGGTACCGGCCCAGCGATCTTCCCCCCGACTTTCGGCGTCCCATCGGGTCCGAGGGTATGGTCCGGCTGAGGAGCTTCCTCGCGGCCGGTGGCACCGTGGTGTCCTGGGGCGAGTCGACCGCCCTGTTTCTCGATGGTCTGAAGACCTCGGAGCCGGATGACGAGGGTCTGCAGCTGCCGGCGCGAGATGTGGCCGAGGACCTGGCCGACGAGGGGCTGTATGTGGCCGGAGCGTTGGTGACAACGGAGTTGGTGCAGGACCACCCGCTGACCTGGGGTATGGCCGACCGAACCGTGGTGTTCTCACGGGGGTCACCGGTCTTCGCCACTTCCATCCCCGTCCTCGACACCGACCGGCGGGTGATCGCGACATTCCCGGAGGAGGGCATCCTGGCCAGTGGTTATGCCGAAGAGGTCGAGCTGCTGGGGGGGCGCCCGGCCGCCGTGTGGTTGCGGTCGGGATCAGGCCAATTGGTGTTGTTCGGGTTCAACCCGCAGTACCGGGCGTCCACGCCGGTGACCTACAAGCTCTTGTTCAACGCCATGCTTTTGCCCGATGTCGGTGCCGCGCAATGATCGTTGATCCGCGGTTGGTGGAACTGATCGCCAAGGCCCGCCGGGGCGTGGTCTTCACCGGTGCCGGCATTTCCACCGGCAGTGGCATCGCCGACTACCGAGGTCCGGACGGCGTGTGGAAGACGCGGGAACCGGTGATGTTTCGCGACTTCATGAACAGCCGTGAAGCACGGGTGGAGTACTGGGATCAGAAACTGGAGACCTGGCCCGTGATCCGCGACGCCATCCCCAACGACGCCCACCGGGCGATCGCGAAGTGGCAGGCCGCCGGGCGGGTGTCGGCTGTCATCACTCAGAACATCGACGGCTTGCACGAGAAGGCCGGGTGTGACCTGGACAGGCTCTTCGAACTCCACGGTACCCAGCTCGCGGTGGAGTGCATGGACTGCCACGAGCGCACCGATCCCGGACCGCATTTCGATACGTTTGCCGTCACCCGGCAGCCGCCGGAGTGCGAGGCCTGCGGCGGCCGCCTCAAACCGGCCACCATCAGCTTTGGCCAGAGCCTGCGGCAGCGGGATCTGGACCGATCGGTGGCGGCCGCCAGGGGCGCTGATCTGATGTTGGTGCTCGGGTCGTCGCTGTCGGTCCATCCCGCCGCGGGGATTCCGCTGTTGGCCGTGGAACGGGGGGTGCCCTACGTGATCATCAATCGAGGCGCCACCGAACACGATGATCTCGCGGGTCTCACGCTCAAAATCGACGGCGACGTCACCGACGTCTTGCCGCCGGCCGTGGAAGAGGCGCTCGAGCTCTCTTGACCCGTTATTCCCTGACCGGGGACGACTCGCCCGGTCGCGGTGTGGGCGTGGGGCGGCGGGCCCCCACGGTGCAGGTGAGACTGTCCGAGTACTTTCCGAGCTGGAGAATCTGCTCGTCCGACATGTCCTTCAGAAACCCGGTCTGAGAGATGCTGGTCCTGACCAGGCCGGTGTTGTCGGCTGTCGTGTAGGGCACGAGTTTGGCCGCGACGTCGCCCGAGCCCGGTCCCGACAGGTCCAGTGCCCGAACTCCGCCGTCGAAACAGTGGAGATCCACGTCGTCAAGGTCCAACAGCCGCACCTGGGAGTTTTCCCGGGTCCTGAAGTGGACGGTGTTGGATCTGAGGTCGTAGACAATACGCCACTGGTTCTGCGCGTCGATGGCCACGTTCCCCAACACCCGAAATGCCTGTTCAACCGCATGGTCGGGAGTTGCCAGCATGAGCTGGTTGCGTTGGGAGGCGACGCGTACAAATCGGGTGAGGCTGGCTTCGCCCTCAGCGGGCGCCACTTTGCCGCCATATCCGAGGCTGGCGTCAAGGGCCTCGATGGAGGCTGCGTAGGTGGAATTGGCAAGCACCGGCAGGGGGAGTTCATCTCCGGCCCGGATCACTGCCTTGCCGTCGAGGAATTCGATCACGGCGCACGATGCCGACCGGTCGCAGGCCAGGAAATGCAGGGAGGCGGGGCTGGAAATATTGAACCGGGTGGCGCTGTCGGCCACGTCCTTGACGGTGAGGAAGTTGTCGAGGCAGTACTGGACCCATTGGAGGGCGCTGATTCCCGGCCCCTTGACCCCGTTGGGGTATTCGGTGTCATCGAGCCACAGAACCTGCATGGCGAGACCCATTTCGTTCATGCCGCCGATGGGGAAATCCCTGCCGTACTGGTTGAAGGTGACGCTGCCGAATTTGGAGACCCAATAGGCCGGAGTGGCGTCGGATCCCACAAGCGCGGTCTTCTCCACCGGTCGCGGGTTGATGATCAGCCGTCCTCCCGGGACATCCCAGTCATAGTTCACCGCCATCAGGCGGATCTCCTCTCCCGTGAGGAAGAAACCGGTGCAAGCGTCGGCCGGCGGAATCTGGCCGGCGAGGACGGCCATGGTCAGAATGATCAGGGTTGTGGCGATTGGTTTCACTGGAACACCTCCGGCAGATCTCAGAGCGGTCACTTTAGCAAAACGGACGTTGTCCCGGAATACAGTCAATATAAACCCAGACGACACCGTTCATCGGCTCCATGCCCGTCGGCGAGTAACGCGCGGACTACGGTGAATGGTGTTGAGGATGGGTTAAAGTGAATTGGTGAAACCAGTTGGAACAGCATTGATTGTCCTGTGCGTTGTGGGTATGGCCGTGCCCCAGGACCGTCAATTCGTCTTCAGCGACAAGAGTGGTGCAGGACAGCTGTGGGCAAACCTGACGCTGACCTACATGCGGCTCGGTGAGCCGTATCTGCCGATGGTCATCGGGGTGCAGAATTTCAGCAAACAGAGCGCCCGCCTCGGGCCCGAGAGCTTTCACCTCATCGGGCCCGACGGCAGTAGATACCCGTTGGCGGAGCTGAAGACCCTGCGACAGGAGTACGAGCGGTTTGGCCAGGACCACCGCGTCGCCAGCGGCGCGGGCATTCCCGTGGACGTATGGATTCGTCAACGCCGCTACCGTGAATCGAACTTTTTTCCGGATATCGCACGGTCGCGGCGTCCCACAGTGATCGACGCGGTCTCTCTCGGCCGGGGTGACGGGACGGCCGATCTGTTCTATTTCGTGACCCCTCCGGATCTGGCTCCGGGCCGGCCATTCCTGCTCGAGGTCCGCCCCGACGGCTGGGAGGTTCCTCTCCGTCTACGGCTCATCCTCACCGAGTGAGCTCGGTTGCCGGAAATGTGCCCCGGGACGTTCGTGATGCGTCCGATCACCAACGATCCTTTCTCGATGTCCTAATATGGATTGGAAAGGAGACCACCTTTCAGATTGGGAGGTGCCCCATGGCACGCCAGACACACGGTAGATCAGCTGCGCGGCTGTTGGTCGCGGCTTGTTTGACGCTGGGCCTCGCGGCTCCGGCTTCAGCGGAGGATCCCCCGAAGGAAGACCCGGAGTCCAAGCAGGCGGCCGAGCAGCAAGAGGCACCGCCGGCAGGATCACTCGCCGCCGCCGCCTCCAAGATCAAACTCCAGAAGCCCGCCGAGGGCGAGGACGGAGCGGTGGTCATCACCGACAAGAACTACAAGAAGACGGGAGCCGGGGCAGCGGTCTCCCAGGGCTCTGGAGTTTCGGCTGCCGGTTCCGCTCCGGCGCTTGGTGCATCGGGTTCATCGCCGGTGGCGTCCAACGCCAACCAGCTCGCCGAACAGCTGTTGGCCCAGAAGGCCAAGGTCGACAATATGGAGGCACAGCTGGCCTCATACGACGAGCAGCTGGCTGCCCCACCTGTCGACCCGCGCTTTCCCAATTCCAGTCAGTCCCCGCAGTTCCGTTCGCCTGGCGTTGTGGATCCGGCCCAGGGCAAGCGCGACGCCTACGCCAAGCAACTCGAGCAAGAGCGGGCCAAGCTCGCCGATCTGGAAAAGCGGGCCCAGCAGGCCGGTGTCAAAACGGCGAAACCGGCTGCGACGAAATAGACCTGAGTTTCGAGTTCCGGGTTGATCCCCCTCCCGCACGGATGGCAGGGAGATGGTCAAAAGTCCAAAGTTGGGCTCATCCGGGAAGACGTGAGATGGGGCTTTTGCGTGCCCGTCTCCGAGCGCGGATTCAGGAGGCAGGGGCAGCGACGGCAATCTGGGGCAGCGTCCGTGATCGGCGGCTGCGTCAGCGATCAGGGGCCGCGACAGTGATCAGCTGGGATTGCCCCGGATAGCGGTTGCTGTTCACCGATGCTGCCATCTGTCCCGGACGCCGGTTGCTGTCCCTGTCCGGGTCGCTGCCATCTGCCCGTGGCGCTGATTGCTGTCGCAGACACTGACGCCGGAATCCGGGCCCTTGCGTTCGCTTCGATTCACTGACTTCGACGCGCCCATCTCCCCGAAGCGCTACCCGAGGTTGCCCCCTTTTACATTGTTGGGACCTTAACGAGGTGGATTTCTCAATGCCTTGAATCCCAACAATGTTAAAGACGGCACGCCCGGTCAACGCGCCCTCCTCGCCACCGGGAGGGCGGGTGGGAACGTTCAACGTGTAACGTGTAACGTTCAACTTCAAGGCGCCCGGAGTGGCACGCCCGCCTATCGCGCCCACCTCGCTCCGGGTGGGTGGGTGGTTTCGTTCTTCGGCCAGCGGGGGAGGATGGGGGAAAACCCGCAACCCGGAACTCAGAACCGGTCTGTATCAGCGCTGCACGACTTCACCACAACGAAGCATGTACGGCGCGTAGGGGTTTCCGATGGCCTCGTCGGGTTGCAGCCAGGCCTTTTTCTCCATCGGACAGTAGGCGACCACGGGGCGATCGCCCAGAACCAACGCGTGGTATCGAACAAGCGGCTTGGTGAGTTCGGCAAGTTCGCTTCGCACCGCTGCGAGCCCGGTGGCGTTGGCGACCTTGTCGGCCCCTTCCACGATCTCCGGAAGCAGCGCTTTGACGGCGTCACCGTCGCCTGAGGAAACCCCGGCCGCTGTCGGACTGAAATTTCCCTGCGATCCGGCGGCGATGGCACCAATGGCCCTGGCATTCATTGACACATCAGCGGTCGAATCCTCCATCAAAGCCTGCCGGATGGCCTCGTAATGTGCCGACATATCGACAAACGCGTTGCTCCCTCCAGCCCCTGCACTCAAAGAGACGCCGACTGCCATCACCAGCGCGAATACCAGTGTCCTGTTCATCTCCATCTCCCTTCGGTCCACTCTTGTGTTCTGCCTACTGCCTGCTGCTCACCGCCTGCTTACGCAACGCCCGTTCCCTCCAAATGAAATAGACGGCCGGGTACACAACCAGCTCTCCCACAAATGACGTGGCAATTCCCCCGACCATGGGCGCTGCGATGCGCCGCATGACGTCGGAACCGATGCCCGTTGCCCACAGGATCGGCGTCAGGGCCACGACAGTGGTGATGACGGTCATCATCTTCGGGCGGATTCGCTGGACGGCTCCCTCGTGGACCGCACCAACGAGGTCGGCGATCTTGGTCATGCCATCCCGCTTCCGCCACCTCTCGTAGGCGAGGTCGAGGTAGAGCAGCATCACCACCCCGGTTTCGGCGTCGAGACCGGCCAGTGCGATCACCCCGACCCACACGGCGATGGACCAGTTGTATCCGAGGAAGTACATCAGCCAGATCGCACCCACCAACGAGAACGGTACGGCGAGCAGCACGATGGCGGTCTTGGTCCACGATTTCGTGTTCAGGTAGAGGATGACGATGACCAGCAACAGGGTGATGGGCACGATCACGAGAAGCCGGGCCCGGGCTCGCTGCATGTATTCGTACTGTCCGGACCACAGGATGCTGTAGCCGTCGGGCAACTCTATGTCGCGTTCCACGACCTCCCGTGCGTGCTTCACCCATCCGCCCACATCCGAGGTGGTGAGGTCTACGTAGACCCATGCGTTGGGACGGGCGCTCTCGGTCTTGATCGCCGGTGGGCCCTGGCGGATGTGGAGATCGGCAACCTGACCTAGCGGTATCTGCGCGCCGGTGGGAGTCGAAACCACAACTTCGGCGAGTTTGCCAACGTTGTCGCGGAGTTCCCGCGGATAGCGGACGTTGATGGGGTAGCGTTCGAGGCCCTCCACAGTATGACCGACATTCATGCCGCCGATGGCCGATGCGATGACGTCCTGAACGTCGCCCACAGTGAGGCCGAACCGTGCCGCCGCCTCGCGGTTGATGGTGACCTCCACGTAGTTGCCGCCCATCACTCTCTCCGCGTACGCCGACAGGGTGCCCGGCAGGTCGCGGACGGCGGCCTCGACTTCGCGGCCGAGATTTTCCAGAACCGCGAGGTCCTCGCCAGAGATTTTGATCCCCACCGGCGTCTTGATGCCGGTGGAAAGCATGTCGATGCGGGTTTTGATCGGCGGGATCCAGGCATTTGTAAGCCCCGGGAAATCAACCGCAGTGTTGAGTTCCTCGATGAGCCGCTTCTTGGTCATGCCTTGCCGCCATTCCGATGGCGGCTTGAGACGGATGGTGGTCTCGATCATGGTCAGCGGCGCCGGATCGGTGGCGGTATCGGCGCGGCCGATCTTGCCCAGCACCGACTCCACCTCGGGGAACGAGGCGATGATCCGGTCGGTTTGCTGGAGCAGTTCCTTGGCCTTGGTGATGGAGATTCCCGGAAACGTGGTGGGCATGTAGAGCAGATCACCCTCCCACAACGGCGGCATGAACTCCGAACCGATGTGTGCCAGCGGAATGACAATGGAGACCACCAGGGCCACGGCCAGGACCACCACCGGCCAACGCCACCTGATGACGGCGTGGAGCACCGGGTCGTAGACGGCTCGCAGCAGGCGCGAGACCGGGTGGCTCTCCTCCGATCGGATCCGGCCCCTGACAAACCAGAACATGAGCACCGGAACCAGGGTGATGGCGAGTACCGAAGAGGCCGCCATGGCATAGGTTTTTGTAAAGGCGAGCGGCCGGAACAATCGGCCCTCCTGGGCTTCGAGGGTGAACACCGGCATGAACGAAACGGTGATCACGAGCAGGGTGAAGAAAAGTGTCGGACCGACCTCGACCGCCGATCGCAGGATGATATCGAAATGGCTCCTCCGGCCCCGCCACTCCTCATAGTGCTTGTGGGCGTTCTCCACCATCACGATGGCCGCGTCCACCAGCACCCCGATGGAGATGGCGATGCCGCCGAGCGACATGATGTTGGCGCCGAGACCCTGGATCTTCATGACAATGAAGGCCAGCAGGATGGACACAGGAATCGACAGGATGACCACGAAGGCCGATCGGAAATGGAAGAGAAAGACGACGCACACCAGGGCAACGATGATCGACTCCTCGATCAGGGTCCGGGTGAGGGTCCCGATGGCCTCCTCGATGAGCTGGGTCCGGTCATATCCCACCTCGATGGTGATGTCGTCGGGCAGCCCAGCGCGGAGTTCCTCGAGCCGTTGTTTGACCCTCTCGATCACTTCCAGGGTGTCGGCGCCGTCCCGCACGACGATGATTCCGCCTACCGTTTCGCCCTCTCCGTTCCACTCAGCGATTCCCCGTCGGATCTCGGGCCCGATGGTGACGTGGGCGACGTCTTTCAAGAGCACCGGCGAGCCGCCGGGAGCCAACGCAAGGGGGATGTGCTCGAGGTCCCGGACGTCCTGGATGTAGCCTCGTCCCACCACCATGAACTCCTTCTCGGAGAGCTCGAGAAGGCGGCCGCCGACGTCGGTGTTGGAATCCTGGATGGCTGCCTTGATCCGTTTGAGCGAGATGCCGTGGCTTCGCATCCGCAATGGATCCACCTCGACCTGGTACTGGCGAACGAATCCGCCGAAGGTGGCCACCTCCGAAACTCCCTCCACCGAGACCAGGCCGTAGCGGAGGTACCAGTCCTGGTAGGAACGGAGTTCGGCCAACGAACGGGTGGGTGAGTTGAGTGCGTACATGAAGGCCCAGCCGACGCCGGTGGCGTCCGGCCCGAGTTGGGGCGCCACGCCGTCCGGGAGTCCGGTGGGCAGTCCGGAGAGGTACTCGAGCACCCGCGACCGCGCCCAATACAAATCGGTGCCGTCCTCGAAGATCACGTAGACGAATGAAAAACCGAAGAAGGAATAGCCGCGAACCACCTTGGCGTGAGGCACCGACAGCATCTTCGACGAGATCGGGTAGGTGACCTGATCCTCCACAACCTGGGGGGCCTGGCCCGGGAACTCGGTGTAGACGATCACCTGCACGTCCGAAAGGTCGGGAATTGCATCCAGGCGCATGTGGCGCACCGCCCAGACACCACCCGATATGGCCAACACCATTGCGACGAGCATGAGGAACTGGTTGCGTAGCGACCACTCGATGATGCGGGCCAGGAGCCCGGGACTCGGGACTCGGGACTCGGAATTCGGGACTCGGGACTCGGGACTCGGATTCATCATCAGTCCCCTCCTAGTGTCCGGCGTGTTCGGGCGCGGAGGTCATTTTGGAGATGGCGGCGCGCAGATTGGACTCGGAGTCGATCAGGAATTGGGCCGACGTGACCACCACCTCCGAACCTGAAAGCCCCTCGATTACCTGCACAAAGCCGTCATCCCCCTCGACTCCGAGTCGCACCTCGCGGGGTGCGAAGCGGCCGTCACCCAAGGCCAAAACGACCACATCGCGTTCGCCGGTTCTGAGCACCGCCTGGGTTGGAACCGCCACTGCGTCGGAGACCGCAACGGGTTCGAAGCGGACGGTGGCGTACATCCCGACTCTGAGCCTCCCGCTGGGATTCGGAACCTCGATGATCAGGTTGATCGTTCGGGTCTGTTCCCCGACCTCGGGCTCGATGAACCGAACCCGGCCGACGATGGTCTCGCCGGGCAGGTGGGTGATGTCGATGGCGGCGGGCGTCCCCACAGTAATCCAGCGGAGCTGGTCTTCGAAGACCTCGGCAGTGAGCAGGAGCTTGCCGAGGTCGGCGATGTGGATGACGTCCATCCCGGGCTGGATTGCCATTCCCTCCAGGCCGTGGGTCCGCTTCATGACGATGCCCGACGAAGGAGCGAAAACGGTGATGGTGCGCTGCACCGAACCCCGTGATTCGATGGAGCGGATCTGTTCGTCGGTGAGGTTCCAGTATCCGAGCCGATTGCGGGCGGCTTCGACCAGCTGTCGGGCACGCAGCTGAACGTCTTCGGACGCCCCGGAAAGACTCTCCGCGTAGCGGATCGACGACAGCAGCTCGCGCTGGGTCTGGACGAGTTCGGGGGCGTAGACCTCGAAGAGGGGATCTCCTCGGCGAACAGGCTGGCCGACCGACTCGACGTAAACCGATTCCACAAAGCCCGGATACCGCGTGGTGACCGTGACCATTCCCTCCAGGTCGTAGTCGAGATGACCCACGGTTCGAATTTGGCGGACGATGTCGCGTCGGCTCGCCGGTTGGGTGGTGACATTCATCTTCTGAACCACCGCCGGATCGATGCGCACCACGGGACCGTCGTCTCCTGAAGACCCATCGTCGACTGCGTGGTCGCT
Organism: uncultured Holophagae bacterium; assembly: GCA_963710645.1. Taxonomy (GTDB): domain Bacteria; phylum Acidobacteriota; class Thermoanaerobaculia; order Thermoanaerobaculales; family Sulfomarinibacteraceae; genus FEB-10. Next base: position 656,174 of record CAVQBD010000001.1, read on the forward strand.
GACCCCGGGTCCTGATTCGGCGGCGACCAGGTCCATGCCGCAGATGGGACACGAACCGGGCCGCGGTTCCGCGATCTGTGGATGCATGGGGCAGGTCCAGAGTGGCTGGGCGCTGCTGTCCGCCCGGTCTGGATCGGCAACCTCGGTCTCCAACGGCACCAGGTCCATGCCGCAGATTGGACAGCTGCCGGGGTGGTCCTGGACCATTTCGGGGTGCATGGGACAGGTGAAGAGACCGGCGGCTTGCGACGGCTGCGCGTGGACTTCGCCAGATCCGTGGAGCACCCCCCAGATCCAGGCGTCCACGGAGTGGAGATCGAGTGGATCTACCACCAGGAACAAGGTGATTGCGATGCCGACCAGAACCCAGGCAACGGCTTTCAACGCGGTGGTCACGAGGCACCTCCAGTGCCGACTGCAGAGTCGGTGGTCGACTCCTGAACCTGGCCGACTTCGAATTTCGAATTTCGACTTTCGAATGGACCTGACGGTTGGGGCGGGGCCAGCGGTCCCGCAATGACGCCCTCGAGGTCTGCCATGGCGATAGCGAGGTCGGTCCGGGTTCGTTCTGCAGCCAGCCGGATGTCGAGCAGGGTGCGTTCCGAGTCGAGCAGGGACAGGGCGTCAACCCGACCCGAAGCGTAGGCCGACACCGCCGAACTCAAAGCCTGCTCGCCTTGAATCCGGAGAACTCCTTCGAAGAGCTCGAGCTGACGTTTGATTTCGGGCAGCCGTCCGCGAAGCTCCTCGAGCTGCCGGTCGATGGTCGTCACGGTGCTCCGGCGTTGCTCTTCGACCACGAGTCGTCGTTGCGCCGCCTCCTCGCGTCCAGCGTCGTTGCTGCTGCTCCAGAGCGGGATCGTCAGGCCTCCGGTGAGCCCAAGGATGTCCTGGCCGTTGTCCGGAACGTCCACATCAGTCCGCCGATCGATCCAGCCATAGGTCAGCCCGACCATGAAATCCGGGCTCGAGCGGCTCGAGGCAAGTTCGGCTTCGGTGCCGGCGCGGCGGGCCGCAGCTGCCAGAGACGCCATCTCTGGTCGCGAGGTCATGGCCCGCTCCCTGAGGCCGGCCCAGTCCAAGAATGCCGGCGCGGGATTGAGCAGTGTGGGAGAGGGTGTGATCTCAGCGCCGGCTCGGTCCCGAAGCGCATTGAGGGCCGCCACTCGGCCAGCTCTCCGAGCGGCGAGGTCCGAGAGCCTGGCGTCGATCCTGGTGATTTGCGCCTGGATCGTCACGACCTCCTGCTGCAGACCGGTGCCCGAGGCGTAGCGCGCCCTCGCCAGCTCCTCAAAGTGGTTGAGGACGCCGCGATCGGACTGCAGGACCTCGGCGCAACGATCCAAATAGCCGATTTCGTGGTACAACCTGCGCGCCTCGGTCACAAGGCGAAGCCGGAGGGCTTGTTCCTCGGCTGCCGAAGATGCCGCTCCGTCGAGGGCCGCCTGCCGCCGCAGTTTGCGTTTGCCGCCGCCCGGGATCTGTTGCGACAGAGACAACGTCGCCCGCTGCGGACCCACCCTGGTCTCGGGAGGAAGCACGAATGCCGTCAGGGCTGCCTGTGGATCGGGCAGGGCTCTGGCCTGGGTCGCCACCTGGCGCACAGCGCCGGTGCGTGCGGTGGCCACAGCAATCTCGGGGTTGCGATGCATCACGTCGCGCAGAACCTCCGCCAACGTTGGATCCGTCGTGGCCGCGATGATGCGGTCGTCGGGCGACGCCGGGATGTCCTGCCCCGACGAGACCGCGACCTGCGCCAACACGGCCACTGTGACCGCGATGTTTTTCAGTCTTCTCATGGATTCACCTTCCTGATTTGGAGATCAAGTCCCCGTTGAGAACCGCCGAAGCGATTCGTCTAAATCAGGAAGGCGCAGTTGGTGAGGAAAAGCAGGGATCCCGGTGGGCCGCCTCGGGACCGGGCGTCACGGCTGGCCTGGATCGGGCGGCTGTCGCCCTGGGCAACGCCGTCGCTCAGACAGAAAGCCGCGTCCGACGCCGTCTCAGTCGATGTCGGCGTGCCAACGGCGACCGCAGGAGGTGCGGTCGGTGCGTGCATGCAGTCGCACCCATCCACTGGCACCCAAGCGGGGGATGGTTCCACCGGGTTGGGTTTACCGCAGCAGGAGTCCGGCTTGGCTGCTGTCTGGGCCGCCTCTTGGGCGCAGCAGCCGTGGGCAACCTCAGCGGTCCAGGCGCAGACAGGGCCGCTGGGCGTTGCAAACAACACCACAAACGCCACGAGCGCGGCGACGGTGGTCAGTCGACTCTTCATCGTCACTTGAACAACCATTCATATTTTAGCGCATATTCCCGGGAAAGGTGCAAGGACCACCCACCGCCCGCCCGGATGCCGGATGCCGGATCCGCCGCCCGGGATGGTCGAAAGTCGAGGGTCAAGAGTCCAAGGTCCCTTCGCCCATCCTCAGCGCCATTGCGGTGCAGCCGTCTCGGCTTCACCTCCGGCCTCGATTGGGTGTGGAGATTCAGGCGGGACGCCTGCTCCGCAATGTCCGGTCCCACTGTCATCCTGACCGAGGCCCGACAGGGCCGAGTCGAAGGATCTGGGTGGGGGTCGTTCGGGCCGGATAACCGCCCGCCCAGATCCTTCGATTCGCTCGCTGCGCTCGTGTACTCGGGATGACAGAAAAGCGCTGGGCAGCTTGCCATCGCGTCGTCGAGGGTGGGGGATCTGCCATCCGGAATCTGGGATCCGGCATCTGCGTGGGTGGGTGGGCCTGAACCCCGAACTCTCATCCGGGCGCGGACGCGGACTCGCTGGTGACGGTGTGTCACAAGCCGCGAAGCGGCGCAGTAACTCAAATCCTCGACCTAGAGAATCGGACGGAGATGGGGATGTCGCAGTTTGGCGTCGGGACGTATGGGGACGTCGGGGCCGGCGCCGCCGACGCCCACCACGCGGTCGTTCTCAATGATGAGGTACATCTTTCGGGTGTCGTACCCGTCCCGTGCCGCGCGATGGAGGACGCGGAGGCCACGAAGAAATCCCGCGCGATCCTTCTGATACACGTCCGGATCGAGGGTGGAGACGTGCCTGCGGTTTTTCCACGTTGCTGACATGTCGGGTGCCTCCTTCTACCTCCTGCTACGCCGCTTCTTCGCCGGTGCCGGTGCCTTTTTTACGGCCCAGTCCAAAAGCCACCTGATCGCGCCGGCTCGAGTCGGGAACCGGTTGTCGTACCTGAAGTCGTCGATCTCGTTCAGCAGCTCCAGGTCGACCACGAAGGTGAGCATTTGTTTGTCGTCGTGAGGGCTCATGTTGTGTCCAGAATTATAGTAGCACTATTGACAGTAGAAACATAGTAATCGCTATAGAAATTTTGTCGAAAATACTGAAAATACTTGGAGTAGGGAGTAGGGAGTAGGGAGTAGGGAGTAGGGAGTAGGTCTAGCTCACCCAAATTCGAAATTCGCATGTCGGTGCCAGGCGCCGCCGCAGATGTAATGATCCTCTCATTGGGTTCAATTTACCGAATTTCGAAGCGCCGATTCTCCGACCGCGCTCCCCGTGAGGATGCCGGGCACGCCGATTCGCCTGAACGGCACGAATCGGTTTGTCGACCTTGGCGAATCGGGATGCCAGGCACCTCCGGGAGACGCATATTTCTTCCCACGTTTTCCCCGAGGGAGCCCGGTACACACTTGTGGGTACCTGACGGCTGTCAGACTCTCGGTGGCCCCGGACCGCACAAGCATGTACCCGGCACGCCCGCCATACGCGCCCACTCACGATCCGGGAGGAAGGGTGGGAACGTTCAACGTTTAACGTGTGACGTTCAACTTGAAGGTGCCCGGAGTGGCACACCCGCCCATGGCGCCCTTTCGTTCCCGGGGGGCGGGTGATCTTGGATATTGGATCCGTGTGGGCGGGTAGATGTATTCTCTGTGGGTGACCCGGTTCCTGTTGCCGTCGGCGATTCTGCTTCTGATGATGCTTGTGTGGTGGATTCAGATGCGCAGCTCCCGTCGTCGTTTGGAAGAGCTGGAGCGAGAACGTGAACGCGTTCATGCCGAGTTGGAGGAGGCGCTTGCGCGGGAGCGGCTCGAGCTGTGGCCTCCGCCCAATGTGATTCGGTTGGCGCGGTGGCGCAAGGACCTGGATCGCATGCACCGGGAAGAGCAGGAGCGGCCGCCCACGTAGCCCTTGTCCTCGAACCATACGCCAATCTCAAGCCCCAAACCCCAGACTCAACACCCGGGCAGGACCGCGGGTCCTCCTGCCCCTTGGAGCCCCCCACATCTTTGTGATAGATTTCACGTACCTGGCCCAGGCCGGGATACCCACAAGGAGCTCGAGATGGCGAGAATCGAACCGTTCCGTGGATGGCGGCCCCGGCCGGAGTTCGCCGAAAAGGTGGCGAGCCCGCCCTACGACGTGCTCAACTCGGAGGAAGCGCGGGCCATGGCCGCGGGTAATCCGTTGTCCTTCCTGCACGTGGTGAAGCCCGAGATCGACCTCCCCGAGGACACCGACCACTATGCGCCCGAGGTCTACGCCAAGGGCGGTGAAAACCTGCAGCGATTGATGGACGAAGGCATCTTGATTCAGGACGGCGAACCCGCTCTCTATCTCTACCGCCAGCGGATGGGTGACCATGTCCAGACCGGGCTGGTGGCCGGAGCCAGTGTGGACGAGTACGAGGCGGATCTGATCAAGAAACACGAACACACCCGGCCGGTGAAAGAGGATGACCGGACCCGGCACATCGATGCGCTCAACGCCAACACCGGTCCGGTCTTTCTGACCTACCGGGCGCGGCCGGAGATCGACGCGCTGGTGGCCCGGCTCACCGACTCGGAGCCCACCTACGACTTCACGGCACCGGACGGAATCGGACACGTGCTGTGGGTCGTGGCCGATGCGGCGGATCGCGACGCCCTGGTGGCCGCCTTCGCCGAGGTACCGGAACTCTATGTGGCAGACGGCCACCACCGGTCGGCGGCCGGCACCCGGATCCGGGCCCTGCGACGTGACGCCAACCCGAATCACACCGGCGACGAGCCGTACAACTACTTCCTGGCAGTGGTCTTCCCAGACAATCAGATGATGATTCTGGACTACAACCGAGTGGTCAAGGATCTCAACGGCCTGGACGAATCCGCCGTGTTGGACAGGGTTCGCGAGAATTTCGACGTTGTCCCGGTGGATGACGGAAAACCCCGGCGGGCAAAGTGCTTCGGAATGTACCTCGGGGGTCGCTGGTTCCGGTTGTCCGCCCGGGAGGGGAGCTTTCCCGCGGACGATCCGGTGGATTCCCTGGACGTGGCCATCCTGCAGAAGAACCTGCTGGCTCCGGTCTTTGGGATCGGCGATCCGAGGTCCGACGAGCGCATTGATTTTGTTGGTGGCATTCGCGGGTTGTCAGAGCTTGAGCGGCTGGTGGACTCCGGGGCCGGGGCGGTGGCTTTTGCCGTGCACCCAACCTCCATCGACCAGTTGTTCGGTGTGGCCGACGCCGGGACGGTGATGCCGCCGAAGTCCACTTGGTTCGAGCCGAAACTGCGGTCCGGACTGATCGTGCGTCCCCTCGGGGAATGAAAAAGACGGAGGAAGACATGAGGATCCTGATCTCTGACGCGTTCGACCCATCCCTCCCCGAAAAATTGAAGGCGTTCGGCGAAGTGACCGACGACAAGTCGGCGGTCCCCGAGGTGGACGTGGTCCTGGTTCGTTCCAAGACCAAATGCCGGCGCGACTACATCGACCAGGCCAAGAAGCTGCGGTTGATCATCCGTGGCGGCGTTGGGCTGGACAACATCGACGTGGACTACGCCCGGTCCAAGGGCGTTCAGGTCTTCAACACCGCCGAGGCCTCGGCGGTTGCGGTGGCCGAGTTGGCGTTCGCGCTGATGATCTCGGTGCCGACCCGCATGGCGGAAGGTCACGTCGGCATGATGAACCGCCAGTGGCTCAAGAAGGACCTCAAACGGACCGAGTTGATGGGCAAGACCCTGGGTCTGATCGGCGCCGGCAACATCGGTACCGAGCTGGCGCGGCGAGCCATTGGATTCGGGATGCGCGTGATTGCCTACGACCCGCTGCTGAAAGGTCACGAGCTTCTGGATCTGGTCACCCTCGAGGAGCTCTTCAAGGAGTCGGACTATATTTCGCTGCACGTTCCCCTGACCGACGAGACCAAGGGAATGATCAACACGGAGACCATCGCGCAGATGAAGGACGGGGTGGTGATCATCAACACGGCCCGCGGCAAGTGCGTGGATGAAGAGGACATGGTGGAGGCTCTGAAGTCCGGCAAGGTGCGGTCCTACGCCACCGACGTGTGGTACTCGGATCCGCCCGACGCCGACTGTCCGTTGTACGATGCACCCAACGTGGTGATGACGCCGCATCTGGGCGCCTCGAGTCAGGAGAACATGCTGCGCATCGGCGACGTCGTGGTGCGGATTCTCGAGGACTTCGTCCACCACACCGCCTGAAGGAGGACGCTATGAGAACCTGGAATTTCTACGCCGGACCCGCAACGCTTCCCCTGCCAGCTCTGGAACGGGCTCGCGACGAGCTCATCGAGTGGGAGGGCACCGGTATGTCGGTGATGGAGACCTCGCACCGCTCGAAGGAATACGACGCGGTGCATCACGAAGCGATGGACCTTTTTGGAGAGCTCCTGGGTCTGGATGCAGACCACCAGGTCCTTTTCCTGCAAGGCGGCGCGTCCACCCAGTTCGCCATGATCCCCATGAATTTCATTCCTCCGGGTGGGTCGGCGGATTACATCAACACCGGCACCTGGTCGCAAAAGGCCATTGCGGAAGCGAATATCATCGCGTCGGCGCGGGTGGCCGGGTCCTCTGAGCCCGACGGTTTCACCCGGATCCCACGGCAGGATGAGCTCGATCTCGACCCCGCGGCCGCCTATGTCCATTTGACGTCGAACAACACCATCAAGGGAACCCAGTTCCACGACTTCCCCGACACCGGCGATGTTCCGCTGGTGGGCGATATGTCGTCGGACCTGCTGTGGCGTCCCTTTGACGCCAATCGATTCGGCCTGATCTACGCCGGCGCCCAGAAGAACTTGGGTCCGGCGGGAGTGACGGTTGTGATCGCAAAGAAGTCGTGGCTCGAGGCGGCCAACGACGGTCTGCCGACCATGCTCAGCTACACGACCTTTTCGGCCAAGGACTCCCTCTACAACACCCCACCGTCATTCAGCATCTACATGGTGCGCAACGTTCTTCGCTGGGTGAAGGACCAGGGTGGTCTCGCCTCGATGGAGGCCCGGAACATGGCCAAGGCGGATCGACTCTACGGAGTCATCACGGCATACCCGGACTTCTACACCTGCCCGGTTGAACCGGCCTCGCGTTCGGTGATGAACGTGGTGTGGCGTTTGCCGTCCGAGGAACTCGAGGCACAGTTTGTGGCCGAGGCCCGAGACAAGGGCATGTTCGGTCTCAAGGGTCACCGCTCGGTGGGAGGCTGCCGGGCGTCGATATACAACGCCATGTCGCCTGAGGGCGTCGAAGTGCTCGCCAAATTCATGGAGGCGTTCGCAGAGGCGCACGGCTGACAGATATCTCCGGAGATCTCACGGCGGGCCTGATGGCCCGCCATGTTTTTGTTTGGCTCATCCGGGTTTCCTTGAGACGGACAGTGGTTGAATTCGAAATTCGGATTTCGACGGTGCCCGTCACCGGCCCACGCGTTCGCTTCGATCGACTGATTTCGATGTGCCCATCTCCCAACCGCGCTCTCCGAGGGAGCCCGGTACATACTTGTGCGGTAATTGACGGCTGTCAGACTCTCGATAACCCGGACCGCACAAGCATGTACCCGGCACGCCCGCCCGTCGCGCCTTCCATACGTTCCGCGACAGGCGGGGTGGCGGCTCAGTCCTCCACTGGTACGGCGGGCACGAAAATCGCGTCGCCGGTGGTGGCATCCACCACCGACGCGTAGGCCACCCAGTCGCCACCCTCGGAGATCGATTCCAACTCCACGGTGGCGGTTGGTGTGGGCTCGGCACCGGTGGCGGCGAAGATGTCGTCCACCTGGATCAGCTGGTAGGGATCCGCGGTGAACACCACAGCGGCGCCGATCTGCCGGCCGAACATGTCACGGAGGACGGCCCTGACCCGCGCGGTGTGGCCCGAGACCTCGCAGAGGCCGATGTTGGTCCGCATCTGCGGTGACGAACCGAGGTGGGTCAGCCGGGCCGACGGGCCGACGCCCGATGTCACGGCACCGACGAACTGGCCGAAGCTTCCCATTGGGACGCGGTTGTAAGTCCTCGAGGTGGCAGCGATGGAGGTGGCCCCAGCGACGACCGAGATGGTCAGAGACCCAACCGCTTCGGTGAGACCGAAGTGGGTGGCGATGATGTCGTCGGCGGCGAACACCATCCCCGGCGCCACGGTGGATTGGATCGTGATGGGCGATCCGCTGTCACCCTGACGTGGTCGGAACCCCAATTCCAGGGTGGTTTGGGATGGGCCCAGATTGGCAACCCTGAGATCGGTCCGCCAACTGGTTTCGTTACGACCTTCCTGGCGCGCGACCACCGGAACGACGAGGGTAGCGTTCGCGGTTTCAGCATGAACCGCTGGGACGAAGATGGCGTCACCGGTGTGGTTGTCCACCACGGACGCATAGACCGAGGCCCGTCCAGTCCCTTCGATGGCCTCGACCACGGCGAAAAGGTCGTCGCCAGTGAATCCTCCGAGGTTCTTCTGGATGTTGCCGAATGGACCCAGTTCGACCAACATCGGTTGGGCCACGGCGGCTCCCGTCAGTCCATCGCGAAGAGTCATGCGGAGCAAGACAGGTGCGCCATCGAGCTCGGTAAATCCGAGGTTCGTGCGGTAGTCGTCGTTGACCGCGAGCTGGAGGAGGGCCACTGATTCGGTGCCGACGCCTAGGGTCTGATCGGGATTTGAAGCTCCGATGTACTGTCCGTAGGTCCCGCTGTCAACGTCTCCGGTGAAGGTCCGCGAAGTCATTACCAGACCCTGGTGGGCGGATTCGAGGCGGAGCGAGGCGCGAAGATCAGAGGCGGCAAAGCGCCGTGCCAAAACCGAGGGAAGATCGAGGACTGAGTTCTGCGGGATGATGATCTCGGTCTGCCGGTACGGCCACTGAGTGCTGCCCGACGCGGGAAGCAGGTAGAGCCGGGCAGTTGCCGAGGTGTCCTCGGACGGATTGAATATCCTCAGGTCAGAGGCCCAGTGGGTTTCGAACGCTCCGGGACCGTCGGCTACAACCGGAAGGGACACACTCTGGTGGTCGTTGCTCGCCGGCGGGAGGACCGGCTGAATAGCGAGGGCCCAGCCCACCAGAGTGCCGTTTGCAGTGCCCGATTCGTCGGCGCTCTCTTCGCGGACCTCGAGACTCCATGTTCCTGCTGCTTGCCCGCCGGCAAAGACACCGAGGCTGTCGGCGGGGTGAATTTCATCGGGGTAGAGACCCCAGACCCCCTGGTTTGTTGTGGCCGAACCCGAGGAGGCAATGGATCCTGGCGTGTGGTCGTGAAGACGTGCCTCGGTCCCGTCCGGCGCCCGCAGGATGATAAACAGCGTCTCTGGATCCGGGTGGTCCACGTGCAACAGGACACGAATGGAGCCCACCGTTTGGGTGTCGGTCACCACGACGTCGGACACGGCGGTCATGCCTGGTGTCCTGGGGATGGGGATGGCGGATTCGGCAGGGAAGTGGATCCGCGCTCCCTCTTCGAGCACCTGCGGGAGATGGATGCGCGGCCGCACGATACCCGAGCGCAGGTCGAGGGTGGGTCTGCCTGTGAGATGGAGCAGGCGGCCAGCCGCCCCGGGAGTGATGGATGGGTCGGCCTGATGCAGCAGTGCGAGGGACCCGGTGACATAGGCCGCGGCACCGGAGGTGCCCCCAAAGTCGATGGTCTTTCCGTTGGCGCGGGCCGCCTTGAGGAATTCGGAGGGAGCCAGGACATCGAGGGTCGATCCGGCATTGCTGTAACAGGTGATGGCCCCGGCGGGCAGGAAGCTATCATTACAGGTGCGGGTGCACTCGGGGTCGAGGCAGAAGCTGAAAGGCACGGAGGCCGTGTCGGTGTCCCAGACCGAGCCCACGCTGATCACGTCGGCGACGCAGGCAGGCATCGCGATGGAGGTGGCCCACCCATCGTTGCCGGTGGAGGCGACCACACAAACACCGGCTTGGGTCGCCGCTGATACAACGCTGGAGTAGCTCGAGGCGCTGCCGTCGCATGGGCCTTCGAATGCGCCCGACCCAAAGGAGAGGTTGATGGCTACCAGCTGATAGCCGTCGCCTGTGCGGTGGAGCAGGGCGTCTTCCATGGCCTGGATGACAGCGGACTGGGTGATCGAACCGCAGTCGTTGTCGGGGCTGGCCTTGTAGGCGAGGATCTTCGCCTGGGGGGCGACGCCGCCGGCAAAACGTTTTTGCGGGTTCCACTGGTATGAGGTCCCGGCGGCGACCGATGCCACCGCGGTGCCGTGGGCGCCGCAATCCATGGGATCGTCGTCGTTGTCGGCGGTGTCGAGGCCGCGTACGATCTTGGCGTTGGGGATGGAGGATCCTCCCAGCGTGGGGTGGAGATAGTCAATGCCAGTGTCGATGATCGCCACCGCAGTGCCCGCACCGGTGTAACCCAACAGGTGGAGCTGATCGCCGCCAATAAGCTCCAGACCTTCCATAGTGTGGGTTTGGAATTTTCGATCTTGCTCGACGAAGCGCACCGATGGGTCATTCATGAGATGCAGCAGACCTCTGGGTGAGACCACCGCGGAAAAGGCCGGCTGCAGAACAAATGGTCGCACCCGGGACAGGTGGGACGAATCCAGCGAAGCGCGCAGCCGGGCCACGGATTCGGAGACCAGCGGACGGTTGACTTCCAGCCTGCTCCGTTCTCCGGTATCGGAGTGTGGGCTGAGCTCAGCGGTGGCTTGCGGCGGCGCGAAGAGGTGGACGATGACGGCGATCCTCTCTTCGCCATCGGCGAAGTCTGCGAGCACGCCCGCTGCTGCTTTGGCTTGATGCGGTGTGGCGTCGGCGCACAACGCCACCGCCGCGAACCCGATCAGGGTCGCGACTGCAAGCGTCTCGGTGAATCCCATGCGTCGCACCATCAGAATCCTCGTTTTTGTTGAGTCGGCTGTCAATTGTTGCACGAAATCCCCCGCCGACCCACTCCTTCTAACGTATGTCGTTCCTGTACCATGCCGATGTGATAAGGCTCATCATTGCCGATTCTCACCTCGGCCAGCGGCCGGGGGACGTGGATGAGATGTGCGACCTGATCCGCCGCGCGGCGAGTCACGGGGTGGGGGAGGTGATTTATCTCGGTGATACCTTTCAATATCTCATCGGCATGTCGAAATTCTGGACCGACTCTGTACGAACGGTGTTGGCCGTCTGGGATGATGTGCGAGCAGCCGGTGTGCGGGTGGTGCTGATCGAGGGGAATCGAGATTTCTTTCTCGACGAGCCCGAGTTGGCCCAGCGGGTGGATGGCGTTGGCAGGGCCTATGAATTCACCGCGGAGGAGAAGGGCTACCGCCTGGTGCACGGTGATCGGGTCAACCTGCGTGACCACCAGTACCGGTTCTGGTCGGCGGTGTCCAAGTCTCCTGTGGCCAGGGTGTGGGCCGGGTTATTGCCAACACCGATTGCGGTGGCGATTGTCACCCGTATGGAAGCCCGGCTCGCCAAGACCAACCGGAAATTCAGATATCGAAAACCGGTCGCCGACTTTCGGCGGACTGCCGCCCAGGCTTGGGCGGAAGGGATCGATGTCCTGATGTGGGGGCATTTCCACACGCTGTGGAGCATCCGCAATGGTGAGCGGCTTGCCATGGTCGTACCGGCCTGGCTCGAGACCCGGGGCTCGGTGCTGGTGGCCGATGACGGCTCGTGGAAGTGGGTGGGCACCGATCTGGAACCGAGACCGATCCCCGATCCGCCGAACGGCCCGAGCAAGGGTTCACTGTGATTCTCACCGGGCCGGTGACCAGGATTGACGCCACGGTGCGGGTCCCCGGTTCCAAGAGCCTGACTAACCGCGCCTTGGTGGCGGCCGCGGTGGCCGGCGGCGGGGTGATCCGAGCCCCTTTGGACTGCGACGACACGCGGGTTCTGGCCGCCGCACTGCAGACGGCGGGGTGGGGGATTCGGTGGCGGGACCGGATCCACGTCACAGAGCGAATCAACTCACCGGATGCGGTGAGGGTGTGGATGGGAGACTCCGGAACCGGCGCGCGGCTGATGATCGCCCTGCTCGCCGCCACACCAGGCCGGTTCGTGGTCGACGGCAGCGAGCGTTTGCGGCAGCGACCCATGGGCCCTTTGCTCGAAGCCCTGGGCCGACTCGGTGCCCGGCTTGAGTCCGACCGCGGCCGTTTGCCCGTGACAGTCAACGGCTGCAGGTTGGCCGGGGGGCAGTTGAGCATTCGCCCTGAGGTCTCCTCTCAGTTCGTGAGCGCCCTGTTGTTGGCGGCACCGCTGATGGATGACGGCCTCAAGCTACGGGTGGACGGAAATCTGCCGTCCCGTCCTTATATAGATTTGACGGAGGACACGCTGCGCGAGATGGATGTGGCCGTGGAACACGACAGGCAGAACCGCACCTGGCGGGTGACACCGGGGCGTGCCCGGCCCGTGGAGATGACCGTCGAGGGTGACTGGTCATCAGCAGCCTTTTTCGTCGCGGCCGCTGCGATGACGCAGGGGCGAATCGAGGTCGGTCCGCTCTCGCCAGACAGCCGCCAGGGTGACCGAGTCATCCAGGACATCGTGCGGAATGCGGGCGCGCGGGTGGAGGAATCGGACTTCGGAATCGTGGTGGAAGGACCGGTGACCCGGCCGCTCGAGGCCGATCTCGAGCAGGCTCCCGATGCGTTTCCGGCGCTGGCGTCGGTTGCCGCCGCTGCCCCACCTGGCTCCGAATTCTCGGGTCTGTCCCACCTGAAGCACAAGGAGAGCGACCGCCTGACCGTGATGGTGGACAATTTAAGGTCCCTCGGCGCCGAATTCTCCGTGGGGGAGTGTACGGCGCGTGTGACGCGCCGAGTTGTGGCTTCGACCGGGCTGCCGCGGTCGGTGGTGGCGGCCTCCGATCACCGGGTGGCCATGGCAATGGCGGTTACAGCACTGGCTGCCGGTCGTCTCCAGTTGGACGATCCGGACTGTGTGTCCAAGTCGTTCCCTGACTTCTGGTCGGTGTGGGAAGAAATGCTCCACCCTAAAGATGGGGGGCGCGAGGGGTGATGGTCTCGCGGGGGCCGGCGAGCGCCTCTGCCGATGCCGATATCGTCGGTCGGTCGGCGGCCGCAACCGAACTCCGACGGTCGCTGGAGGAGCTGGCCGCCACGGACTTCGCCGTCCTTTTGGAGGGGGAAACGGGATCGGGCAAGGAGGTGGCGGCGCGGGTGCTCCATCGCAGATCCGGGAGATCTGGGAGGTTCGTTCCGGTAAACATGGCTGCCATCCCGTCGGAGCTTGCCGAGGCGGAACTCTTCGGAGCCGTTCGGGGCGCGTTCACGGGAGCGGATCGCACCCGAACGGGGCTCATCGAGGCGGCGGACGGAGGGACGCTTTTCCTCGACGAGGTTGGTGATCTGGCGCCGGCTTTGCAAGCGCAGTTGCTTCGTTTTCTCGAGTCCGGAGAAGTGCGGGCGGTTGGATCCACCGATTTTCGAAGGGTCGAAGCAAGAATCGTATCGGCGACCCACCGGGATCTCAGGGAGGGAACTCGAAAGGGCTGGTTCCGTCTCGACCTGTATTATCGATTGGCACCGGTGGTCATCACCGTCCCACCGCTGAGGGACCGGAGGGAGGACATCCCCGAGCTGCGAGCGGTCTTTGAACGGGAGGTGCAACGGCGGTTGGGTGTTTCACCTTGTCGATGGTCGGTGGAGGCCGACCGCACCCTTGCCAACCACAGTTGGCCCGGCAATGTACGCGAACTGCGCCATGTGGTGGAGGTGGCTGTGGCGACGGCGGCCGGGGGCATCGTGAGGGCGGAGAGACTGCGGTTACCAGGCCGGGTCGGTCCCGAGGTTCGGCGCTGGGATCAGGCGGCCTCCGAACTGCGGCGGGGCCTCTTGTTGGGGGCGCTCTCCAGGAATGGGGGCAACCGGAGCGCCGCCGCCCGGGAACTCGGGATTTCGCGCCAGACCCTCCACTACCATCTGCGCAGGCTTGATTTGGGTGGTGTCTGAGGCCTGCGGTCGTCCTCATCCCGACCGCAGTCCGTGAACCAGCTGCTCTCGCTATTTCCCCCAAAAAAAGAGCGGACCGTGAGGTCCGCGGGAGGAAGGAGGAGGTATGATGCTTTACCAGTTCTTTCAACGACTGGCTGCCCGAAGTGTTAGCAAGGGTCGTGCCAGGTTTCGAAACCAGAGGATTGTCGCGTGCGCCACCTGCCCAATTCCCTCGAAAATCGTCTTCGTGAGATCCGCAAGGGCGGATTGATCGAGATCTATGAGAGGGTGGATCTCAAAGCATGGACGAGCCTCGGCGTCGGGGGCCATGGGGACCTGTTGATTCGTTGTAGCACTGCATCTGCGGTCCAACAGGCGCTGGATCTCCTGGCCAGTCACGGGACCCGATGGTTCACAATTGGCGCTGGTAGTCGGGTGGTCGCACCCGATCGGGGATTCAGGCTTCCATTGCTCAACCTAACCGGTGAGCTGGGCCAGTGGCACGTGCAGAAAAACAGCGTGATCGCCGGAGGCGGTGCCAAGTTGGCACAGGTGTGCACCGCTGCGGCACGGGCCGGCATGACCGGGCTCGAGGGCCTTGGCGGTTCGCCAGGGTCGGTGGGTGGTGTCCTGGCCTCCATCGCCATGCGACGACCGGATCGCCTCGGCGAGATCGTGGACTGGATTGAGCAGGTTCGGGCCGGGGGGGAGGTGGTTCGCCACGAGACGACCGATGACTTGGATTCGATGCGCCGAGAGTTTTCCCGGGATCGACTGGTCATTTCCGGTGCCCGGTTTCGGACAAGCGGCAAGGACCGTCAGTGGGCTGGCGGTGGCTTTGGCTCGTCCCGTGTGGCCTCTAAACCTCCCCGCAGTCGGACCGCCGCACGGGTTTTTCATGATCCGGCGGATGGCACTGCGGTGGACTTCCTCGATCGGGCCGGCTGCGCCGGCCTCAGGGTTGGTGGGGCGAGCGTTGCGGATTGGTCGAGCAATTCCCTCGTGACCAGCCGCGTCTGTACAGCGTCCGATGTGGTGCGGCTCGTACTGAAGATGCGCGACCGCGTGCGGGACCGCTGCGGTGTCGACCTCGAGCCCAGGCTCTGGCTGGTTGACGAACATGGACGAAGGTTGGACGAATGACCTTTCGACCGAATCTGTTCATTCTGCTGCTTGCGATGGCGGCCCTTCTTACCACGAGCCTGGACGCTGTCGGAGCGGGGTGGTGGAAGAAGACCGCAAAAATGGCTGAATTCGACCCGAACGGCGCCGCCAAACATCTCGCTGAGGATCCCCAGCTGCAGATTCCGGCGGCGGTGCAATGGTCAACCGGGTTGGCGCCGCGACCGTTGGCCGCTGCCCAGATCGATGGGGTAGTCGGCGCGTTGGACCGTATCTCGGAACTGCAACGGCAGTGGTTCGGGACCGATCCATCCGGCTACCAGAACTGCGCTAGGGCAGCCCTGCTGGATCGTCGGATGAATGGGGCCACCGAATGTCTCGAGGCGGCGGTTGTGCGCGATCCCACGTCGCCGTCGTTGCGTCGGTTGACCGGGCTCCTTCTGATGTCCGAAGGTCGATTGGCACAGGCAATGGACCACCTCGCGGAGGGTTACGCTTTGGCTCCCGGGCTCCAGACCCCCACGATCTCCCTCGCGCCGGAGGACGAGCGGTGGGTGCGGTACGAGGGCCTCAAGCGGGCGCTCGATCTGTATCCGAGACAACGTGCGGAGACGGTGCTGACCCTGGCCAACCTCCTGAGAGAGGACGGCAATGAAGCGCGGGGGCGCCTCGCACTCGAAGCGGAACTGCCCCACCCGGAAGTGGAGCTGAGACTGGCGGAATGGGACCGCGAGGCGGGCCTTCTGGATGACGCCCGCATCCGGTTGGAAGCGGTGATCGGCCGGCGCAGCTATCCAGAAAGGGTGCGGGCACGGGCCTGGGCGCAGCTGGCCCAGGTGAGGGACCTCGCGGGAGACTCGGCTGGGGCGACCGCGGCAGCCGGCCGGGCCCTGGCCCTTGACCCGCGGTCCACCGCTCCCCATCTCGCGTTGGCAGCGCTGGCTGAAAGGCGGCTCGACTACGCCGGAGCCCTCAAACATCTGCGGGGCGCCTGGGGACTGACA
This sequence comes from uncultured Holophagae bacterium, assembly GCA_963710645.1. GTDB lineage: Bacteria > Acidobacteriota > Thermoanaerobaculia > Thermoanaerobaculales > Sulfomarinibacteraceae > FEB-10. Next base: position 672,478 of record CAVQBD010000001.1, read on the forward strand.
CCGGCGGATCCGAGGCTCTTGATGAAGATCTCGGTGATGGCGGAGAAAGCGGGTGAGGTCTCTGACGCTCGCCTCGCGCTGGAACGGGCGGTGGTGCTCCAACCGGACTCTCCCGCACTTGCGGCGCGGTTGGTGGACTTTTACCTCCGTCACGGGGAGTTCATGGAGGCGACCCTTCGGCTGAACGAGTTCACCGCCCGTTTCCCGACAGACTCCCGCCTGCTGGGGCAGGCCGAGAGGTTGAGCAGAGACGTGGCCGGCCGCAGGTGAGCGCCGAGGAGAACCGGGATTCGGGATTCGGGACTCGGGATTGGGACTGCCCCGTGTTCACCGCTCCCGGTTCGCCGCCCACAGCATCTGCCGGCAGATACCCCGCAGGATGGCCACTTCGTTCTCTGTGATGCCGGCCCGCCCGAAGAGCCGCCGGAGCTTGCGCAACATCCGTTGAGGATTCTCCGGCTCGAGGAACTCGATCGCCGACAGGGCGCTCTCGAGATGATCCATGAGGGCCGCCACCAGCTCCTGGGTCGCGGGTTCGGGTGCCGTGGGTGGAGCAGGGTTCATTTCAATGCTGAGGAAACCGACCAGGATGGCGATGGACTGGGTCAGGTTGAGCACCGGAAACTCGGGATCGGTTGGAATGCGAACCACGAGGTCGCATCGATCGAGGTCGTCTCGGCTGAGTCCACGGGTTTCATTGCCGAACACCAGTGCGGTGGTCTCAGCGCCCCGTTCCTCAATGTGGCAAAGGGCCTCACGGGGAGTGACCAGGGGCTGTTTGTCGCGTCCGCGGCCCGACGCGGAGGCGATGAGGGTTGCATAGCGAGCCGCCGCCTCCTCGAGCGAGGCGTGGCGTCCGATGGTGAGGCGTCGATCACCACCACATGCCCAGGCCGACACTTCCGGGTCGGTGGGTTCCACTCCTGATTCCACCAGCTCGATTCGGGGAATTCCGAAGTTTGCCGCCACCCGGATCGCGGCGCCGAGATTGCCCGCAAGGGAGGTTTTGACGAGGATCAGAGCTGCGACCGGCATGGGCTGACTATATTAACCGAAGGCCCCGGGGGAACTACACCCTGGAAGCAGGGATTCGATGATTATCCCGTACGGCCACGAGAACACCACTGTGAGGCGGCTCCCGTGGGTCACCTTCACCCTGATGGGCCTGTGTCTCGTGGTTTTCCTCATGATGGCGGCGGTCCAGGACGGCGGGGACACCCGTGTTTCCGAGGACCTCGGTGATTTCTTTCGGTACGTGACGATCCATCCGTACCTCGACATCGATCCCGAGTTCGAGCAGTTTATCGTGCGGCAGGTTCCCGAGGAGGAGTTTCGGGCCTTTTTGGAGTTCTCCCGTGAAAACGGAGCTCGTGAACCCACCAGCCCTCGGCAACTCGCGGCCGAACAGGCGAGGCTCGACGAAATCGTGTCCAAGATCTTGACTTCGTTGGATGAGATCAAGAAGTCGCCCTATTTCCGGTTCGGCCTGGTACCGGCCGAGCTCGAGGCCCACTCCCTCATCACCTACCAGTTCCTCCACGGAGGTCTGCTCCACCTCATCGGCAACTTGTTCTTCTTGTTTCTGGCCGGGCCGTTTGTCGAAGACGTGTGGGGGAGGCCGCTTTTCGCCTCCTTCTATCTTGTCGCCGGCGCCTTTTCGGCGCTGATGTTCGCCGTCCGTTATCCGGAGGTGGATGTGCCGCTGATCGGTGCCTCGGGCGCGGTGGCGGGGGTCATGGGTGCCTTCCTTGTTCGGTTCTGGAAGACCAAAATTCGGTTCTTCTATTGGTTTGGGCTTATCTTCACCGGCACCTTCTTGGCGCCGGCGTGGTTGATGTTGCCGCTGTGGTTCTTGCGGGAACTGCTCTTCGCTCAGGCGATGGACGTGATGGCGCCGTCATCGGGTGGGGGAGGGGTGGCCCACTGGGCCCACGTCTGGGGTTTCGCATTCGGGTGCCTGACGGCGGTTGTCATGGCCCACTGGAAGATCGAGGAACGGTTCATCCATCACTCCATCGAGTCGAAGATCACCGTAGTGGACAACGCCGCTGTTGAACAAGCGATGGAATCCGCGGCCGCCGGAAAGACCGAACAGGCGGTTCGGATGCTGTCGAGTGAGCTCGGGAGAGAGCCCCAAAGTGTGGATGCGGCCGTCGCGCTATGGAATCTCTCTGTGGAACGAGGGACACCGAGTGACGCGGCCCCCCACATGATGAGGATCTTTCAAGGGGCGGCTCGTTCCGGCGATGCGGACGTCATCCTGGCCCACTGGCAGGAGGTGATCAATATCTTGCCCGACCTCGACCTCGATCCGGCCCTCGGCGTGCGGATCGCTGAGATTCTGGTCGTCGCCGACCGACGGGAGGGCGCGGCCGAAACCCTCGAAATGGCAGGGCGGTCCATCGAGTCCGCCACTCCACTGGGCGTGGCCTTTCGCTGGGTGCGACTGGCCTCGTCGCTCGGGGTCGCGACAGGCGCGGTCGTGGTTGATGTGCTCGGGCACCCCGATCTCCCCGCCGATGCAAGAAACGAGCTGGAAGCGCTTCGGATCGAGTCGGTGGAAGAAATCCAAGACGATGGCACCGAGGAAGAGGAGACGATCGCGCCGAGAGACGTTCCTCTCGGGGACGATCACCAACTGCAGGTGATGGAGGCGATTCCCCGGTCCATCGACACTGAAGTCCTGACGATAGACGTCAACGGCGAAACGCGCCGTCTGCCGCTCGACCGAGTGGAAGCGGTCGCGGTGGGCGGGGTTCGGCGGGAAGAGGGTCGGCAAGAACTTGTCGTGGACCTCATGTTGGACCCTCCCTGGAGTGATCGCCACTCCCTCAGGGTCGTGCGGTTGGTGAGCACCGCGTTTGATCCCAGGAAGTTGGCGCAGGGGGAAAGCCAAATGGACGCCTTCCGGACACTCATCGATCAGATGATTGACGGTTCCGGCGCCGCGCCACTGCCCGATCCGGAGTCGGCTCGCGGGCGTCCGTTCCGGTCGTTCGATTCTCTGAGCGAGTACCAGCGAGAAGTCCTCGGTGTGGCCTAGTCCGTCCAGTCATCCTCTTCGGAAAAGCTGTCGACCGTAAAACGGTGGATCGCGGCATCAGGGGCGCGCCAGCAACCCGGTTCCATGCCCGCCTTGCGGCAGGTCTGGTCGAGGAAGGTCACGGCGTCCCAGCCGTACCTGGCGGCCACCTGAGGTAGCAGGAGCCCACGGGACAATCCCCGTTCCACCAGCAGGCCGTGGCTGCCGACGATCACCTCATCGGGGCCCTCCACCGCCTCCAGCGGCGACAAAGCCGAGATCTCGATCACGACTTCATCCAACTCCTCGGGTTTCAGGGGGGTGAATCGGGGGTCTCTGAAGGCGGCTCCCTGGGCGTTGTTCACAACACTCCGCCACAGCGGTTCGACACCGGTGACATGGCCGATACAGCCACGCAGTTGGCCGTCGAGGGTGAGGGTGACAAAGGCGCCCCGATGCTCGCAGAGAGGTCCCTCCGCGACCTCCATGCGTGGTGGATTCCGCGGCCCGAGTTCGGCCTCGAGGGTTGTCCTTGCCAGTTCCAACAAGAGCTGTCGTTCATCCCGGGTGAGAGCATGTGCCATGGTGGCCTCCTGACCCGATGATTCACCCTTTCTCGGGATCTGGTCGGTGCATCATCCGGGGTTACACCAAGATGGTATGGTGCACCCATGATCGTCAAGCTCCCGTTTGGTACGGAGTCGTGTGCGGTGGATCTCAGGGGCGTCAGGGTGCGTCCGCTGTCACCCACTGCCCCGTCAGGGTCGCCGGATGTGGAACGAATGGTCCTTTCGGCCCTCGACCGCCCGATTGCCGAGCCGGGTCTGGCGGAACTGTGTGCCGGCCACAGTGATGCCACCGTGATCGTGCCTGACGCCACCAGGCGGGTTGGTCTGCCCGGGATTCTGCCCGGCCTGATTCGCCGAATGGGGGCGTGCGGGATCGAGCCGAACCGGGTGACGGTGCTGGTGGCGTGCGGGACCCACCCTGCGGTGGGTGCGGATCGCGCGCAACAACTCGTGGGCCCTCTTCCAGACGGAGTTCGGGTGGCCGAACACGACGCCCGGGATGACGACGCACTTGTGAACCTGGGGTCGGTCGCGGGTCGGGCGATTCGGATCAACCGAATCGCGGCCGATGCCGGAGTCTTGATCACCCTTGGAGCGGTCAGGCATCACTACTTCGCGGGCTTCGGTGGTGGACCCAAAATGGTGTTCCCAGGAGTGGCGGGTTTTCGGGAGATCCAGGCCAACCACGCGCTGGTGATGGACGGCGCCAAGAGGGATCCGCGGTGCGAACCGGGAGTTCTCGTTGGCAACCCGGTTGCAGAGGAGATCGCTGAGGCGGCGGATCTGCGGCCGGTGGACTGTGCCATCTGCCTGGTCCCCGGGCGGGATGGTGGTGTCGCGGAGTCCATCGCGGGACCGTGGCGAACGGCCTTTGGCGCTGCGGTGGAGCAGGTCCGGAAGTGGTACGAGGTGAGATCTCCCGGTCCATTCAAGTTGGCGGTGGTGTCGGGCGGGGGGGCGCCGTCGGACGGGACACTGATTCAGGCGCACAAGGGACTCGACGCGGCGTGCCGATTCATGGCCGAAGGCGGCGAAATTCTCTTCGTGGCTGATCTCTCTCATGGTGCGGGCTCGCCGGATATGGAGCCCTTCCTCGAGGCGCCAACACCCGAGGCGATCCTCGAACGTCTCCGAGAGGGTTGGATCCAATACGGACACACGACGCTGCGGCTGGTGGAGAAGACGGCTCGATTCCGGGTGCACCTGGTGTCCAATCTGGACGATGGTCTCGCGCGCCGGCTGGGCTTCGAGCCGACTGCGAATCCGGCCGATGTGATCGACTCGTGGCGGCGTCGATTCCCGGGCGAGGCGGCCGCCGTGTTTCCGGGTGCACCGGTCTACCCGGCGGATCCCGCGTCAGCCACTTGATCTTCGTCAAGGACGTGGCTATCGCCATAGCACACACTGGCCCCGACGAGGTGGAACAATGACTCATAATTCCAATGATGGGCTGGATGTTTCGACGGTGGCGGCGGTGACCGAACTGGTGGCGGTGGCTCCGGCGGCTATCGTCAGCCGGGTGCTGACGAGAACGTCAGGTGGCAGCGTCACCCTCTTTGCGTTCGCCGCGGGTCAGGAGCTGTCCGAACACACCGCACCCTTCGACGCGATGGTCCACGTGATCGACGGCCAGCTTGAAATCACGATCGCGGGCCGTCCGATGACCGTTGGGCCTTTGGAGGTGGTGGTCATGCCGGCCAATGTGCCCCACGCCCTGCGGGCAATGGAGGACAGCCGGATGATGCTCACCATGTTGCGTGAGGTTGGGGAGAAAACGTAATGGCCGTTCGCGAGGTTGTGGAGATCGATGAAGAGCTGTGCGATGGCTGCGGCGATTGCATCCCGGCGTGTGCCGAAGGGGCGATCCAAATCATCGGCGGCAAGGCGAAGTTGGTCGGCGACATGTACTGCGATGGTCTCGGCGCCTGCCTGGGGATCTGTCCGCAAGGCGCGATCACAGTCATCCAGCGCGAGGCGGATGCTTTTGACGAGCAGGCGGTGGAGCAGCATCTGACAAAACTGACCCGTGTTGACGGTGCTGCCGGTGTCGTCGCAGCGTTGCCGATGGCTCCGGGTCAGGCTCCGGCACCGTCGTGCCCCGGGTCGAGGACGACGGCCTGGGACGGTCCTCCGGTGGAAGCTGCATCGGGCGGTCCGGTGGCTTCGGGTCTCCGGCAGTGGCCGGTCCAACTGCATCTGCTGGCGCCAACCGCCCCGTTTCTGTCCGATCACGAGGTCTTGTTGGCCGCAGACTGTGTCGCCTACGCAGTTGGCGAATTTCACCGCGATCACCTCGCCGGTCGCTCGCTGGCCATCGCCTGTCCCAAGCTGGATAGCCATCAGGAGATATATGTCGAAAAGCTCGCCGCCATGATCGATGACGGAGGAATCACCGGGTTGACGGTGATGGTGATGGAGGTGCCCTGCTGCAGTGGTCTCGTGCAGCTGGTGCAGGAGGCCAGAAACCGGGCGACACGGACGGTGCCGGTAAAAGCCCTGGTGGTCGGTGTTCGCGGCAACATCCTGGGTCAGCAGCCGCTGTAGGAAGTGAATAGCGAATAGTGAATAGTGAATAGTGAGTAGTGAATAGTGAGTAGTGAGTAGTGAATAGTGAATAGTGAATAGTGAATAGAGGGGGAGTCGGGTTAGTGGATGGTCGACGCCGGCCAATCCACCTCAACTATTTACAATTCACGACTCACTATTCACTTCGTCGACCGACGCCACGGTGTCTCCATCATCCCGTGTAGAATGATCTCCGACCTACGGAATCCGGTGATCGCCTGGGATGGGCGGTTCCGGGCGTCGTGATCAGGAGGGAAAGATGATTCGTAACCAGATTGCGGCCTCTGTGCTCGTGGGGGCGGCCGTGTTTTTTTCGGCATCTCCGGCGAAAGCCGAAGAGGAAACCGCTGCGCCCACATTCAGGACAGAACAAACGGCGATCGATCTTGGAGACGTGACCGCAGGCAGTGAGAGACAGGCCGTATTCGTCTTCCACAATGACGGCGATGTGGACGTCAGGATCCTGCGCGCAAAACCCTCTTGAGGATGCACCGTCGCCGAGTACGACTCGGTCATCCCGGCAGGTGAGTCGGGAAAGCTCGCAGCGACCGTCAAGACGAATCTGGGCCGAACCGGCCGGCAGAATAAGTCGATCTCCGTCGAGACCGACGCACCCGGCGCCCAGCGTCTGAGGCTGTCGGTCTCCTACAACGTGGTCACACCAATCGTCGTGTCACCCGGCTATCGCCTGTCACTGAACGCGGTGGAGGGCGCTCCTTCGAGCGGCCGGATCCTGTTGCACAGGGTTGACGGAAAACCGTTGGTCGTGGAGCTGGAACAGCTCGGCGTTCCCGAATCGGTGGACGTCCGAATCGAGGCGGTGACGGCATCGGGCGAAAGCGAGGGGCGGGTCGAGGCCAAGCCAGGTGACGTGTGGATCATCGCCAGTGTCGACGGGACCACCGGCGCCGTGAACCACAACGGTGCCGTGTCGTTCACCACCAACCACCCCGAGGTGCCGAGGATCGAGGTCCCGATCTACATTCGGGTGAGGCCGATGATCGACATCAGACCCCAGCGGGTGACGCTGTGGCCGGCGGACGGAGGGCCTCACGGAACCACCACCCTGGTGCGGTTGACCCACAGCGAGCGCCGTGAGTTCGAAGTGACCGCGGTGGAGGTGTCGGACCCCAAGCTGGTGACGGCCGAGCTGCAGAGCCAGGGAGCGCAGCGGATGCACTCGGTGCGCATCACCTTGGTGGACGGTCTTTCCTTGAGCGAATCGAGTGCGGCGGCGACAGTGCGGCTCGCCACCTCTGACGAGGCCAAGCCCACCATCGAAATCCCGGTGGTGATCACCCGGGAGAGCCAGGCCGCGCGCCGGTCGATCAGCCCGAAGTCTCCGCCATCCACGGGGTCGACCGCAGACACCGTCCTGAAGGAAAAGAACTGACCCGACTTGCTCACCGAGTCTCTCCTGCAGGCTGACCGACCGACGAGTGCCGGGCGGCCCCGGCTCTCCTCATCCGGTAGATGGTGGTCTTGGCGAGCTTCGAGGCGCAGACGAGATGAACTGCCACACAGGCTCACCCTCTACAGCGTCGAGCGCCAATTCCTGGACGAGCCGCCTTTCGTCGCGCAGGATTTGGCTGAGGGCGTCACCATTCGCGACACGCTCCACCGCGCCGAATGCGCGTGAGTCGCCGCGACTGAGCAGGCCCTGCCAGATCGACTCGCGGTAGGAGGGCCGATCGACCTTGAGATTGGGAAGACCTGCGAGCCGACTGAAGACCAGCTCGAGTCGGCGCCGGGCCTCCGGGCGTTCCAGCATCGCCGTCTTTGAGTAGGGAGTGTACGGTTTTGGGATCAGGAGATTGAATCCCGCGTGAAGGGTCCCCATCTTGCCCCTTTTTCCACCATGGGCGCGGACGATTTTCAGCGCGTCTTCAACCAGGTCGCCGATGGCCCGTAGATCGTCGTCGGTCTCGCCCGGCAGGCCGACGATGAAGTACATTTTGAGGCTATGGATGCCCGCCAGCTGAGCGGTTTCCACTGCTTCCAGAATCCGAGAGTTGGTGATGGGCTTGTTGAGTTCGCGGCGGAGGCGATCGCTCCCGGTCTCAGGTGCGATGGTGACCGACCGCGCACCGGATGCCGCCAGTGGACGGAGTACGTCGGGCACCATGGCCGGGATTCGCAGCGATGACAGGGCTACGTTCATTCCCATGGCCAGGCTGGCGTCCAGGATCTCCGGCAGATCCGGGTGGTCACCCACCGCAGTGGCCACGAATCCGACGCGGTCGGTGATCTCCGAAAGCTCCCGCACCCGATGGATGATGCCGTCGGTGGGATAGCAGCGCAGCTTGCCGTAGTTGTAGCTGACCCAGCAGTAGCGACATTTCTCAGGGCAGCCGCGGGACATTTCCACCAGCCCCCGCCCCGCGTATTCGGTATGTGGGGTCACGACCCACGAGGAGGGGATCATCGTCGGGTCGGCCATGTGACTGTCGCGCTTCTCCACCCTACGCAATCGCCCCTTCGGTCGCCCGTCGGCGCTTAAATGCTCCTGAGGCACGAAGAAACCGTCTCTGCCGGCAAGTTCGTCCAACAGGCCGTCTCTATCCAGGCTGGCGACAAGCTCGATGAGGGTTGGCCAGAGAAGTTCGGCGGAGCCAAGGACGAAGACGTCGATGGCGGAGGCGATGGGCAGTGGGTTGATGGAGGCGACCGCGCCACCGACCACCAGGAGCGGGTCGCGCTGAGACCGCTGCTCTCGCAGACGTGGGATGCCAGCCGCATCGAGGGTGCGCAACAGTCCGACAACGTCGAGCTCGAAGGAGCAGCTCCAAGCCAGCATATCCAGATCGCCGAGAGCGGTGCCGCCGTCGAGGGTCCTGCCTGCCGGGATCCCGTCGGCGAAGAAGCGTTCCACCGCGACGTCGGGCTGGTTCGAGGCGATCTCGCCAACCCACTGGTAGGCGAGGGAGGACATGGCCACATGGTAGGAATTGGGATAGCCAACTCCGATCCGCAGAGCTCCGTGAGGGGAGAGCTCCAGCCGACGTCGTTCGTCCCGCAGGAGTTGGATGCGATCGATTCTCACTGAAAGGGACCATACGTCAATCAGCGGCAGTTTGCTACCTGGACATGGGCGTCGATTTGCGTAGAATGGCCGTCCCGCACTCGGGGAAGGGGAGATCTCATCCTTTGACCCTTTCAAACCAGGCCCCCACGTCGCTCCCGCTGGTCGTCGCCATCGACGGTCCGGCGGGCGCGGGCAAGTCCACCATCGCCGCCAATCTCGCGGCCCGTCTGGGGATCCCGTACCTCGATACCGGAGCCATGTACCGGGCCGTGGCACTTCTGGCTTCGCGAGAAGGACTGGCCACGCCTTTTGACGACGATGACGTCGCTCGAATCGTGAAGCTCATGGATGAGCACTCCATCGAGGTGGAGCTGGGTGATGGCGGCGTGATCGTGCGGGTGGATGAAGAGGACGTGAGTTCCCAACTGCGAAGCCTGGACTGTTCCATGATGGCCTCGGCGGTCTCCGCCGTGCCCGAGGTTCGCAACCGCCTCGTGGCCCTGCAACGTGAACTGGGTCTGCGCGGTGGTGGCGTCATGGAGGGTCGGGACATCACCAGCGTGGTCTTCCCCGACGCCACCCTTCGGGTCTTCTTGACGGCGTCACCGGAGGAGCGAGCCCGGCGTCGGCTCGCCGACGTTCAGGTGCACGAACCCGAGATGACCCTCGATGAGGTTCGGCGCCAACAACGGCAGCGCGATCGACAGGATACGACCCGCTCCGAATCACCCCTCCACGTGGCCCCCGGAGTGGTGGTGTTGGACACCACCGGACTGACCCCTGATCAGGTGGTGGAGAGGCTGTTAACCGAGCTCGAAGAGAGCCGAGAAGAGCGCGCTTGACAGTCGACCGTGAACACCGTAAAGTCTCGGAACCACGGAAGCTAGGGGACATGCGTGTTCTCTGCGAGGAGGAAAGACGTTGAACACTGAACCGGGTATGGACGACGAAAGGGGAAACGGAGAGGAGTCAGATCAGCTCTCGATGGAAGAGCTGATGCAGTCCTCGCTGCAGACTCTTCGTGAAGGAGAGGTTGTACGCGGGACGGTCGTTGCTGTCACCTCCGATGAGGTGATGGTCGATATCGGCTTCAAGAGCGAGGGAACGGTCCCGGCTGCAGAGTTCATTGATCCCATCACCGGCGAAATGACGATCGCGGTGAACGACGAGGTCGACGTATTTATCGAGCGTATGGACGAGATGGAGGGGCGGCTGCGGTTGTCCCGGGATCGGGCTGCCAAACTCAAGACCTGGAGTGCGATCGAAGAGGCTTTCAGGGCCGGCGATCCGGTTTCTGGCAAGGTCCTGGAAAGGGTGAAGGGCGGGCTCTCAGTCGATATCGGAATCCGAGCTTTCCTTCCCGGTTCGCTGGTGGATTTGAGACCGAACCGCCGACTCGAAGACTACATCGACACCGAGGTCGAGGCGAAGATCATCTCCTTCGACAGACGTCGTTCCAATGTCGTACTGTCGCGCAAGGCGATCCTCGAGGAACAGCAGGGCGAGGTCAAAGACGCCACCATGGCGGACCTCGAAGAAGGAAAGCTGGTTTCAGGCGATGTGAAGAACATCACCGATTACGGGGTGTTCGTCGATCTCGGCGGCCTCGACGGATTGCTGCACATCACCGACATCTCGTGGGGCCGAGTCGGTCACCCGAGCGAGTACTTCAAGGTCGGAGACGAGGTTGAGGTCGTGGTGCTGCGCTTCGACCGGGAACGCGAACGCGTGTCCCTCGGGTACAAACAGAGATTCGAGGACCCGTGGGTGCTGGTTCCGGAGAAATACCCGGTTGGAAAACGGGTATCGGGAAAGATCGTCAGCATCGTGGACTACGGCGCCTTTGTCGCCCTCGAGGAGGGCGTGGAAGGCCTGATTCACGTCAGCGAGATGTCCTGGACGAAGAAGGTCAAGAACCCCCGGTCACTGCTCGAACCGGACGAAGAGGTCGAGGTCGTGGTTTCCGAGGTGGACGCCGAAAAACGGCGTCTGTCGCTCTCGCTGCGAGCCATCGAGCCCAACCCGTGGGAAAAGGTGGCTGAGACGCATCATGTGGGAAGCCGCATCACGGGAGTCGTCAGAAACCTCACTGATTTTGGCGCCTTCGTCGAGATCGTCCCGGGTGTGGACGGACTCGTACACATTTCGGATATGTCGTGGACCCGTCGGATCAATCATCCGTCGGAGGTTGTGACCAAAGGGCTCGAGGTCGAAGCGGTGATCACGTCGGTCGACGTGCTCAATCAGCGGATCTCGTTGTCCATGAAAGAGCTGCTGCCGAATGAGTGGGAGGAGTACGCCAACACCCACGGCGTCGGCGATGTGACCAGCGGCACGGTCACCAATATCACGGACTTTGGAGTCTTTGTGGAGCTTGCCGCGGGAGTCGAGGGACTCTGCCATATCTCAGAGATCGACCGCGACTCAGGACTCGCACTGGCGGAGATGTTCACCACCGGCGAGAAGGTGGCCTGCCGAATTCTCAGGATCGACTGGAATGAGAACCGAATCGGCCTCTCCATGCACGGCGTGCCGCAGGAGGCCGTCGAAGCGGTGGCGACCGGCGAGGATGTGGAAATCGCCAAGCCGATCGAGACCGCCATGGCAGCTGCACTGAGGGCGGCTGGTGGCTTGGTGGCCGAGGAGGACGAGGCGCCGGCTGACGAAGATGCAGCCCTCGAAGCCGTCGTCGAATCGGATGGCGCGGTCGAAGTGGCCGATGAAGAGCCGATCGAAGAGGCGGTCGAAACCGAAACCGAGGTCTCCGTGTCTGAGCCCGCTCCGGAGTCAGATGACGCGGAGGTTGAAGTGGAGGCTGCTGAGGACGTGCCCGCCGAGGTGACCGAAGAGGTTGAGGCAGTTGCTACCGAGGACGTGCCCGCCGAGGTGACCGAAGAGGTTGAGGCAGTTGTTGCTGAGGCCCAGGAGCCGAGCGATGATGGTGCTGCCGAACCCGAGCCGGTGGCCGAAGAGGCCGCTGCCGAGGAGGAGGCGGACGAGGTCGCCGAAGTGTCCCCGGAGGACGAGGCGACCGACGATGTGGCAGAGGAGGCGGTTGCCGAGACGCCCGAGGCCGGTGACGACGAGAAGCCCGAGAAGGAGAGCTGACGGTCGGCATTCAGACGACTCGTCCTGACCGAACAAGGAGAGAGCACCGATGACGATGACCAAGGCCGACCTGGTAGAGATGGTGGCTGAAACTGCTGATGTCCCGCGCAAACAGGCGGATGAGGTGGTACAGGTCATCCTCGAGAGCATCATTTCCGCCCTCCATCGAAACGAAAAAGTCGAGCTACGGGGCTTCGGTTCTTTCAGGATTCGTCAACGCGGCGAACGGACCGGTCGCAACCCGAAGACAGGGGAGCGGGTGCATGTGCCGCCAAAGAAGATCCCCTATTTCAAACCGGGTAAGCATCTCAGGGAAGAGCTGCTGCAACAGTGATCCGCGGTGGTGGAGACTCTCTTCGCGCCGTGGCGTTTTGATTACGTCTCCAAGGTGGATCGTCGAGATCGATCCGACTGCGTCTTCTGCCGGGCTCGTGACTCCGAAGACGACCGCGAGACTTTGACCCTGCTGCGTCGGCCTCACTGTTTTGCTCTGCTGAATCTCTACCCCTACACGTCCGGACATTCCATGGTGGCGCCCAACGACCATGTGCAGAGTCTGGAGGCGCTCGACGATGCAACCCTTGCCGAAATGATGGTCGTCGCTCGCGATCTGATGGGGGTTGTGCGACAGTTCTACGAACCCCACGGATTCAACGTGGGTTTCAACGTGGGCGAGGCCGCCGGCGCCGGCATCGAAGAACATCTCCACCTGCACATCGTGCCGAGGTGGCGCGGAGACACCAATATGATGGGTGTGATTGGCCAAACCAGAGTGATCCCCGAGGATCTCTCGGTCACCTTTGACAAGTTTCGTCCCGCCCTCGGTCGGGTGGCCCACAAATGACGGCGAAAGAGGGCGAACGTTCCTCAGCCGACGACAAGGGCACGAAGCCGAGGGCGCCGGTGCTGTTGTTGCTCGCGGCGTGGTTGGTCCCCGGGCTTGGCCATTGGGTGCTTGGGAAGAGACGTCGCGCCATCGTATTTGGTGTGGTGATCTTCTGCGCTTTTGTGACCGGAATTCTGGTGGACGGGGAGCTGGGGACTCCCAGGCCGGGCGAGCCGTTCTCGTGGTTGGCCGCGCTGGCCTGCCTCGGCAACGGTGTGTTGTATCTGGTTCGTCTCGCCTGGCTCAATGGTGTTGATGGCCTCTTTGGCGGCAGCTTTCCGTACGGGCTTAACGGGGGAGGAAATCCGGTGTCTGCGGGATTCGTCTACGGCAACACCTTCCTCTACACCGGCGGTTTGATGAATTTGCTTGCGGTATTGGACGTATCCGACATTGCCCGCGGGGAGAAGGACTGATGGACCATCTCCTGCTGATGTTCTGGCATGCTCTGCTGGTGTCGGTTTTCTTCGCGTTTCTTTGGAGACGGGGATGGCCCGAGCGCCGGAGGCTCTTTGTCAAGACCTTCCTGGTCATGTTCGTCGGAGGGGTTGTCCTGGGTTGGCTCATGTACCCGTTCCCCTGAGCATGACTGGTCGTGCCCACAGGCCGCAGGGGTCGGGGTCCGGAATGACCCGGGCGCTGGTCGTGAACGTCGTCTACGCGGCCGTGCTGGCCAGCCTGTCCATCATGTCGTCACCTCCCTATGTGCCGGTGTTCAGTCGCGCGGACTGGCTGTCACACGGGTTGGCGTATCTGGTGCAGACCCTCCTCCTCTACTCGTTGTTTCGCTGGATGACGACACCGTCGAGCGCCATCGTCGCCGCGGCTGCGACGGCAGCGTTGTTCGGGACCGTGATGGAGGTTGCGCAACTGGTGATGCCCGGGCGCTTCTTCGAACTGCCGGACCTGCTCGCCAATGTCACAGGGATAGGTTTCGGATTGGCCCTGCTGGTGGGATACCGGATGTGGTGGCCCACACGGTCCGAGGGCGCCTCGCGGTGAATTCCGCGATGATCGTCGCGGGAGAGGTTTCAGGGGACATCCATGCCGGGAATCTCCTCCAGCGCCTGGAGACCATCCGGCCCGGGCTGGAGGCTTTCGGGGTGGGCGGTGAGCGGCTCCGAGCCGCGGGGCTGGATCTGGTGGCCTCCAGCGATGAGCTCGCTCATATGGGATTGGTCGAGGTCCTGCGCGAACTGCCCAGGATTCGGGGCATCATGAGTCGCCTCGTTCAACAAGCGGCGGCGCGCCGACCACAAGTCGCGGTCCTGGTGGACTCGCCGGATTTCAACCTTCGGCTGGCTGCCCGTCTGGTTCGGCTGAATATCCCGGTGGTCCTCTACGTGTCTCCTCAGTTGTGGGCTTGGCGGAGGGGACGGGTGAAGATCGTCCGGCGGCTCGCGAAGGAGGTGCTTTGCATCCTTCCCTTCGAGGTCGACTTTTATCGGGAGCACAACGTTGCGGCCCGCTACGTGGGCCATCCTCTGGTCGACGACATGGCGGACGACAGTCTGCTCGACCATGAGATTCCGGTGGTTCCGCGGCGGCTCGCCCTGCTCCCCGGCTCCCGTGCGATGGAGATCCGGCAGCTCTTGCCTGTCATGCTCGATTCTCTGCGCCAGTTGAGCGATGACGAAGTGGATGATGCGGCACTGATTCAAGCTCCGGGAACGGCGGAGGTGATCGAGCAGGTGCTGTCAAGGCATCCCGAGGACCACCGTCTGAGGAGGGTCAGCGGAACTGATCGGCGATCAGTCCACGCCACGTGCTCGCTGGCCTGGACGGCCTCGGGGACCGCGACCCTTGAGTGTGCTTTGCTCGACGTGCCGATGATCGTGGGTTACCGGCTGCAGCCGGTGTCAGCCATGTTGGCCCGAATGTTGGTGCGGGTTCCGCACGTCGCGCTGGCCAATCTGATCGCCGGTCAACGGGCGGTCCCCGAGCTGCTCCAAGACGAGTGGAACACCGATCGGCTGGTCTCCACCAGCCGCGAGCTGCTGGCTTCGGGCGGTGGTGCCCAACGCGCGGCGCTGGCGCTTGTACGGGATCGCCTTGGCGGACCGGGGGCCTCTCTGCGCGCCGCCGAAGCTGTGGCGGAGTACCTCCGATAGAGGATGGTGCGGATAATTCGAAATTCGAAATTCGAAAACCCCCGCCCGCTCGGTTGGGTGGTGAATAGTGAATAGTGAACAGTGAACAGTGAACAGTGAATAGTGAACAGTGAATAGTGAATAGTGAATAGTGAATAGTGAATAGTGAATGGCTGATGGGTCTGACGTGATCCGACAGGACCCACAAGGTGCTTCCCGCAAATCACCTGCCGCCTTCTACCTGGGCGGAGAGCCCCGGTGCCCAACCTCAGGACCTCAGGACCTCAGGACCACAGGGGGGGGGTGGGGGATCTGGCATCCGGTATCCGGCATCTGGGCGGGTGGGCCTGAACCCCAATTTGCTAAACTCCCCGGCCGGAGGCTCGATGAAACACGGTCCCAACAACCAGGATGGACAGACGGCCCCAGAGGTCACGGTCGGGATGATCAGCCTGGGTTGCGCCAAAAACCTCGTTGACGGCGAGGTCATGTTGGGCCATTTGTCGCGATCGGGAGTGCGGGTGACCTCGGATGCCGGCCAGGCCGACGTCGTGGTGGTCAACACCTGCGGGTTCATTGACGATGCCAAACGGGAGTCCATCGAGTCGATTTTGGAAATCGCAAACGCCAAGGGCAGCGGTGGGGTGCGGCGCCTGGTGGTTGCCGGGTGCATGGCCCAGGCCTATGCGGATCAGCTCGCCGAGGAGATCCCGGAAATCGACGCCTTCGTCGGGCTTGACGAGCTGGAAAGAGTTGTGGAGGCGGTTCGCGGAGAAATGGTGGGCCACGTGCCCGACCAGCAGGGAGCCTTGAGACTCTACGACCATCAGCATCCCCGAATGCTCTCGACGGCGAGTTACGCCTACCTCAAGGTGGCAGAAGGGTGCAACAATCCATGCGCTTTTTGCCATATTCCGGCCATGCGAGGCCGATTCCGGTCTCGGACCCTCGACGATCTTGTGAGGGAGGCCCAACAGCTGGAGTCTCAAGGGGTCCGCGAGATCGTCCTGATCGCTCAGGACACGACGCGGTACGGAGAAGACCTGGGGCTGGATGTCGGTCTGAGACGGCTCGTGGAGCGTCTGCTGGCCGAGACCAGCCTGCCCTGGATCCGTTTCCTCTATGCGTACCCGGCGACTCTGGACGAGGGCCTTTTCAGTCTGATGGCGGCCGAAGAGCGCTTTGTTTCCTACCTGGATATTCCACTGCAGCACTCCCACCGCACGGTGCTCAAGGCGATGAAACGTGGTGGGGATGGACAGAGCTACCTCCGCTTGATCCAGAAGGCCCGGGAGGTCGTGCCGGACATCGCCCTCCGGACGACCTTCATCGTGGGTTTCCCGGGCGAGGGAGATGCCGAGTATGAGGACCTCGTGGATTTCGTGGGCGAGGTCCGATTTGATCATCTCGGGGTTTTTACCTATTCCTGGCAGGAGGAGAACCCGGGCGCCGAGTTGGGGGATCCGGTGGAGGAAGCCGTCAAGGCGGAGCGCAGGGCGCGGCTTCTCGAGCTCCAACAGGCGATCTCGTTGCAGCGCAACCAGGAGTTGGTGGGACGGCGGCTCCCTGCACTCGTGGCGGGACGGCTGGAGGAAATGGAGCTGCTGACCGAGGCCAGGTTGCAACGCCAGGCGCCGGAGATCGATGGCCGACTGTTGATCAATGACGGGACGGCGGCAAACGGATCGCTGGTGGAGGTGGAGATCACCGACGCGCACCCCTACGACGTGGTGGGTCGGTTGCTATCGGTGATCGCACCTGGAACCACGAGCGGGCCGGTCAAACTCCCGGTGAGGACGTGATGGAGGTCTATCGCGATCCACTCGGACTGGACGATCCGCCTCGCGGCGCGCTGCTGTCCATAGGGAATTTCGACGGCGTCCATATCGGTCACCAGACAGTTCTCCGCCATGTGGCCAATCGTGCCCGTGAGCTGGACGCGCTGTCGTCCGCCATGACCCTCGATCCACACCCGGTCAAGCTTCTGCGACCGCGGGAAGCGCCAAGACTGGTCACAACCTTGGATCAGCGGCTCCAGTTGATCGAGCGAACCGGTATCGAATCCTGCCTGGTGGTGCCGTTCACCCACCGATTGGCCCGCATGCCCGCGGAGGATTTCGTGCGCGACGTGCTGGTGGATCGGCTGGGGGTGCGAGAGGTTTACATCGGAAACAACTTTCGATTCGGCGCCGATCGCGGTGGTGACGTGGATCTTTTGGCGCGGATGGGTCGTGAACTGGGATTCGAGGCGGCTGCCGCCCCGACGGTGGAGGTGGAGGGAGAGGTGGTGTCGTCCACCCGGGTGCGCCAGGCGGTGGCGGACGGGGATGTGGCAGAGGTTTCCGAGCTGCTTGGCCGTTACATGTACGTGGATGGCGGTGTGCTCGAGGGCAAACGGCTCGGAAGAAAACTCGGATTTCCCACCCTCAACGTGGAGTGGAAGAACGAGCTGATCCCGGCCCGCGGGGTGTACATCACCGCCACCCACATTCCATCGTTCAACCGGACATTCCCGTCGGTGACGAATCTCGGGGTCAGGCCGACCGTGTATGAGAATTCGGTGGCCACGATGGAGAGCCATCTGCTCGATTTTTCGGGGGATGTCTACCGAGAGAATGTCCGTCTGTACTTCCTCGGGAGGCTCCGTGACGAAAAGAGCTTTTCGTCCACGACCCAGCTCATGGCTCAAATCACGCGTGACGTGGAGGCCACCCGCCTCTGGTTCATCAACCACCCGGTCTCGGGCCTCGATCTCGTCCTACCCTAAACCTCCGCTCCTCGAATCGCCGACCCTAGAAAGGTGAGGAGGTGAGGAGGTGTGGAAGGGGGGGAATGTCAAACCTATGTTGAAGCGGCCCATAGCGCTGTTCAGCGGCGGTACGATATGTGGGTGAGTTCCAACAGGGCATCCGAGCTGAATTCTGAAGAACTGCACGCACTTGTCCAGCGCGGGGGATTGACCGAACAGCAGGCGTTGGATGCCCTGCGAAACCCCTTCTGCGGAGCCGAGACCGCCGAGTTGATCGCCGATTCACGCGAACTCCTGATGTCGCACACGGTGAGAGAACTCTTGGGAGGCTTCCGTGGCATGCCGGTGGGCCGGGCCATGGATCTTATTGCGACCCTTCCGTGGACCTCACTTGTGGCTTTGGCGCAGAATCCCAGGACTCCACCCGTCATTCGACGACATTGCGAGAAGAAACTGGTCAGCCAGTTGCTCTCGATGACGCTGGGGGAGAAGGTGGCTCTGGCGCGCCGGGTCCACCGGCCGTTGGTGAAGAACTTGATCCCAAGTGCCGACGGTCAGGTCTTGACTGCGTTGCTGGACAACCAGCGGATGTGCGAGGAGGACGTGCTGCTGATGATCAATACCGTCCCAGCCCCGGCCGAATTCTACTCCGACGTGGCACGCCACCCGCGATGGGGGCAGTGCTATGGGGTGCGGCGAGCCTTGGCGACATGTCCGAACGCACCGCTTCCGGTGGCGCTGAGCGCCCTGGTCCAGCTTCGCACCCGGGACATCATGGCTGCGGCCTCCCGACCCGATGTTCCGGAGGCGGTCCGTTCGGCCGCGCGGGCACTCAAAGAAAAAGAGGACAAGGGTTTACGGAGAGTGATATTATCGGGGATGGATGATTCTCGAGGGGACGCACCACACGGATCCGATGACATTCGGTGACGAGCTCCGTCGGCTGCGCGATGGAGCCGGCGTACCTCTTGAAGACATCTGTTCCGAGACCAAGATTTCTCGCAGAATTCTCCAGGCTCTCGAGGACGGCCACTTCGAGTATCTCCCGGAACGAGTCTTCAGCAGGAGCTTTGTCCGACAGATCGCGACGGCGATCGGCGAGGACGAATCGCACCTGCTCGAGGATTTTGACATTGCGTGGGAGCGTTTCGAGACCGACTCCGGCCGATTCCGAATCGACAGCGTCAACGAGCCAGCCCCCGGTCGCCCCATCCGGTGGGGATTCTGGTTTCCGATCTCTGTTGGATTTGTGATCTTGATGTCCGCCGCGGTGGTGATCCTCAGCGGCTCCGACCCTGGCGAGGAGCTGCTCGTGGAGACTCCGAGGGGCTCGGTGGGCCGAGAGAACCCCCCTGTGACGCCCATTGGAGCGCCTGTGGTGCCATCGGTCGTCGTCCGGCAGGAGGCTGAACCGACCGACGAGGAAACCATCGATCTCGCCGTTCGGGTAGACCCGGCCAAGGAGTGCTGGATCAACTATCGCGATCGTGAGGGAAGGACCGAACAGCGTCTGCTCCCGGGTGGTTCCAATGTCCATTTGGAGCTCAACGGCCCGGTGAAACTGACGGTGGGCAACGCCGGTGCGGCGACGTTGACGGTCGGCGGAGTCGAGTACTCGAACCTCGGTGTCCCGGGGCAGGTGGTCCACATCGAAGTGAGTCGCGAAGGAATTCGCACCCTCGGTGTGGGTGACCCTTCATGACCCAGCAAGAATCAAATACTGCCAACCAGCTCTTCGCCGGGATTCTCGAGGGGAAGGTGCCACGGCAGGTCCGGCTGTTCGCGGCTCAGGGCCTGTTGCCCGTTCCGAGGGAAGACCTCTTACGGCTGCAGGTGTTGTTGAGCGCGGATCCCGATCCGGAACTGGCGACAGCGGCCAAGGAAGCCCTGAACAACGAAGAGAGGTCGACCCTGGTGGAGTGGCTGGATCACGGCGATCTGCCGTCTCTGGTCCTGGACCTCCTCACCCGGGTGCGCAAGGAACCGGAGATCTGGTCGGCGGTGGCGGTTCACGAAAACGTTTCGGACGAGACTCTTCGGGTGCTGGCCCGGCATGGTGCGCCCCTGCTGCAGGACATCATCATCACGAACCAGGTGCGGTTGCTGAACTGCCTGGAGATTCTCGAGGACCTGAGGGCCAACCCCCACGTGGACCGGGTGATTCTGCGCCGGATCCGCGAGTTTGAAGAGGAGTTCATCGAAAAGGTCTTGGCCGAGGATCTCGAAGAGCCGGGGCCATC
Organism: uncultured Holophagae bacterium; assembly: GCA_963710645.1. Taxonomy (GTDB): domain Bacteria; phylum Acidobacteriota; class Thermoanaerobaculia; order Thermoanaerobaculales; family Sulfomarinibacteraceae; genus FEB-10. The sequence goes on from CAVQBD010000001.1 coordinate 692,732, forward strand.
GGCGCCAAGGATCGAGGACGCGCTGCAGGCACTGCGGGATATCGGCGCACACATTCCATTAGAGAACGAAATGCCTTACGCCACCACTCTGGATCCGGCGTTGGAGGAGGTTGCGGCCCGCCTGGGGATCAGCACCTATGCGCGGTTGGCTGACATGTCGGTGAAGGAGAAAATTGTCCTTGCTCTCAAGGGTAGCCGAGACGAACGCGGCGTACTGGTGAACTCGAGCAATCGACTGGTGATCCGCGCGGTGATGGGAAGCCCCAAGCTGACCGAAGGTGAGGTCGAAAAGTACGCCTCCCTCCGGAGCGTCTCCGACGAGGTGATCCGTCTCATCACCGTCAACCGGAAGTGGATGCAGAGCTACAGCGTTGCCCACGCCCTGGCGCAGAATCCCAAGACCCCTGTGCCCACCGCGATCAGGATCCTGCCGAGGTTGTCGGTTCGTGATCTGGCGCGCCTCGGCCGCAATCGGAATATCAATCCGGTGGTCCGGCGGAGGGCCGAAGAGTTTCAGTCGCGTCGCCGCTGATCGACCGACAGCCGTGAATCCAGAGGCTTCGCTGTGGTTTGCGTGGGCGTGGAGGCTGTGATAGACATGAACGGTCGAAATGACAGCGCGCAGGATTCAGCTTGATGGCACATCAGATCACCTTATATGACACGTTGGGTGTCGGCCGGGATGCGACGGAGGAGGATATTCGTACCGCCTTCCGTCGGCTGACCCGCGCCAGTCACCCTGACCGGTTCAGTGGCCAGGAACGCGCCGACGCGGAACAGAGATTTCAGGCGATCACCGAGGCCTTCAACGTTCTGAGTCGACCCGAAAGCCGGGAGAAGTACGATAAAGATATTTCGCTGCATGGCGGTGGCTCCGGGAAACCCGGCCGAGGGTTGGATTCCAAGGAGATCGCCAGGCGGCTGGCCGCCAAGGGGGCGGAGGCTTTTCGTGGCGGCAACCTTCAAGAGGCCGTAGAACACCTCCAGATGGCCATTGACCACGATGACGACTGCGACAGAGCCCATTATTTCATAGGGATCGCACTGGTCCGCGTGCCCGGGCGGGAGCGGGATGCCCTCCGTCATTTGGAGCGTGCCGTGGGTCTGGACGCGCACAACGCGACCTACAAGGCACACGCCGCTCATGCCGCGTTGTCTGTGGGCATGAACAGTCGAGCCGAGCGTCTTGCGCAGGACGCACTGGCGCTCGATCCAACGAGCAAGAAGGCCGCGGCCGTTCTAGCCAGCCTCAGCGGGACGGATGACTCGAAAAAGGGAAATCTGTTCGGTCGGTTCCGGCGGAAGGGATGAGGCGGGTGGCGGAGGAGACCTCGCATAGGATGGTCCTCGAGTCGTGGGGCGCTACCGATGTGGGTATGAAGCGGAACCTCAACGAGGATGTTTTTCTCGTTGACGAGGATCTGGGCGTCTACTTGGTGGCCGATGGCATGGGTGGCCACGCCGCGGGAGAAGTGGCCTCACGCCTGGCTGCGGACGAGATCGTACGCTGTTTGTCCGAGCACACCACCATAGACAACGAAACCTGGCCCGATCATTGGAACATGGCCCGCAGCGCCACTGCGAACCTCCTGGTCGACGCGGTCCTGGGCGGTCATGATCGGGTGACCAGGGCTGTGAAGACCGACTCTGATCTTCGAGGTATGGGCACGACAGTCGTGGTGGCCATGCATCCGCCGAACAGCCAGGAGTTGATCATCTGCCATGTGGGTGACAGCCGGGCCTACCGCATGAGGCGGAGTCGGATCGAATTGCTCACCAGCGACCACTCATGGGTCCACGAACAGGTCGCCGCCGGTTTCCTCACCGAGGATGCGGCCAGATCCCATCCGCTCAAGAACGTCGTGACCCAGGCGCTTGGCGGAACCACCGATCCAAAGGTCGATATCCTCGAGACCGACCTGGACGACGGTGACCTGATCCTCTTGTGTTCCGACGGCCTCAACTCCATGCTGACCGACCAGGAGATCGGTGCCGTCCTTGATAGCGATGCTGGGCTGGAGGATGTGGCCGGCGCGCTGATCGCCGCGGCAAACGAGCGGGGCGGACACGACAACGTGAGCGTTGTTCTGCTGCGGTCACTGTCGTCCGACAGCCGATAACCCTTCCTTAGGCAGTAAGCCGCGAGCCGCAGGCCGTAAGCCGTAAGCAGTAGGTGGGAGTCGGTGCCGGGCACCGCCGCAGATGTTTCGACCTCGTGCTGCGATTCGATTTCGACGGTGCCTGGCAACGGCACGCGCGTTCCCCTCGATGTGCTGACGTCGACGCGCCCATCTCCAAACCGCGCTCCCCGGGGGAGCCACCCCTGACACTATTCGGGACCCAAGGACTTCGAGAGCCTCGACACGATCCCCCCGAAAGTGCCAGAAGTGGCACGCCCGCCCATCGAGCCCGGCCGTTGTGGGGAATGGCGAAGGGCGCCCGGTAGGTTCAAAGAAAGGGCTACGTCAGGTTCCCCAAAACCTGACCGAGGAGAACTCCATGTCTGAATTCACGCTCGCTCGTCACCCCGACTTCCGTGGGATCAAGGGTCCGCTGGTGTTGGTGATTCTGGACGGTGTCGGTCTGTATCGGGGTCGAGCGGAGGGCTACGAAGCAAACGCCTTCGATCGTGCGCGAACACCAAACCTCGATCGTCTCTTCGAATCGGCGCCGATTTCCGTTGAACTCGCGGCTCACGGCACGGCGGTGGGCATGCCGTCGGACGAGGACATGGGGAATTCGGAGGTGGGACACAACGCCATGGGTGCGGGACGAATTTTCGAGCAGGGTTCGTCGCTGGTGGGAAAGGCCATTGCGTCGGGCGAGATCTTCGAGGGTGAGATATGGCGGCGTTTGGTCGCCAATGTGCTGGGCAATGATTCCACCTACCACCTCATCGGCCTCTTGTCCGACGGCAATGTTCACAGCCACATCGATCACCTGGAGGCCGTGATCCGTCGGCTGGTCAAAGAGGGTGTGAAGCGGATTCGAGTCCATGCCCTGGCCGATGGACGCGATGTGGGCCCGATCACCTATCACCTTTATGTGGAGAGGCTTCAACGCACTCTCGACGACGCCGTGGAGCAGGGTGCCGACGCCGCCATAGCCTCGGGAGGCGGCCGAATGAAGATCACCATGGATCGGTATGGCGCCGATTGGGACATGGTGGGTCGTGGATGGCGGACCCACGTGAAAGGCGAGGGGAGGGGCTTCACCTCGGTCGGCGAGGCCATTTCCACCTTGCGGGGAGAGCATCCCGGCGTCATCGACCAGGACCTGCCGGCATTCGTGATCACCGGTACAGATGGCATTCCTGTGGGCCGGATTCTGGATGGAGACTCGGTGGTCTTCTTCAATTTCAGAGGTGACCGTGGAATCGAAATTTCGCGTGCCTTCACCGACTCCGAATTCGACGAGTTTGACCGCGGCCCGCTGCCACAGGTGGAGTTCGCCGGGATGATGGAGTACGACGGCGACCTCAAGATTCCAGCCCAGTTCCTGGTGAGCCCGCCGGCCATCTCACGCACGGTCTCCGAGTATCTGGTGCACAACGGCGTGTCCCAATTGGCCACTGCCGAAACCCAGAAATTCGGCCACGTTACCTACTTTTGGAACGGCAACAACTCCGAGGCCTTCGATCGCAATTTAGAGGAGTGGGTCGAAATCCCTTCCGACGACGTGCCGTTTGAAACGGCGCCCGCCATGAAGGCCAGGGAGGTGTGCCAGGTGGTTCTGGATCGGTTGGCCGAGGGCCGGCACCGATTTTTGAGGGTGAACTTCGCCAACGGCGACATGGTGGGTCACACCGGCGATTTGGAGGCGGCTGTGACCGCGGTGGAAGTCGTGGACGAGTGTATCGGACAGTTGGTTGAGGCGGTGGATGCGGTCGGCGGCACCCTCATCATCACCGCCGACCACGGCAACCTCGACATGATGTGGGAGGTTGATCGCGCCACCGGTGAGGTGAAGCGCAGGCCAGACGGGGAGCCAGTGATGAAGACCAGCCATACCCTGAACCCAGTGCCCTGGCTGTTGACCGGCCGTGACGCGGACCTCTTTGAACTCAATCCGGAGGTGACCCATCCCGGGCTCGGCAATCTCGCCGCCTCTTTGTTGCTGTTGTTGGGTTTTTGCCCACCCGACGACTACCTGCCGCCGCTGATTCGTCGGGTTGGGTCGGACCCATCGCATTGACCCTGCGTCAAGCCGTCTGTTAGAGTCACCGGCCATGGCATCACCTACGATTCCTTTTCTTCAGCCCATCGAACGACTTCGCGATGAGATCGCCGAACTCGAGGCCGTTGCCGGCTCGGACCGCAAGGCGGCGACACGTCTCAAGGAGGCGCGGCAGGAGTTGTCGGTCGAGATCGAGAAGGTCTTTTCATCAATGACCGCCTGGGAGACCTGTCAGGTTGCCCGTCATCCGGATCGTCCCTACACCCTGGCCTGCATCCATGCGATCTTCACCAACTTCCTGGAGATGCACGGCGACAGGAGATTTGCGGATGACCCGGCGATCGTCGCGGGTTTTGCCTTTTTCGACGGTGAGCCGGTGGCGGTGGTGGGGCATCAGAAAGGACGGGATACGGCCGAGAAGCTGCGCCGCAATTTCGGCATGCCTCGTCCCGAGGGATACCGCAAGGCCTTGCGGATCATGCACCTGGCCGTCCGATTCAAGAGACCAATTATCTGTTTTATCGACACCCCCGGGGCCTATCCCGGGATCCACGCTGAGGAGAGGGGCCAGGCCGAGGCCATCGCCAACAATCTGGTGGAGATGGCCCGCCTGCCGGTGCCGATCATCATCGTCGTCACAGGTGAGGGCGGTTCGGGCGGCGCGTTGGCGCTCGGGGTGGGAGATCGGATTCTGATGCTGGAGAACGCCGTGTACTCTGTGATTTCACCGGAGGGGTGCGCTGCGATCCTGTGGAAGGATCAGGCCCGTGCCGAGGATGCGGCAGCGGCGATGCGAATGACCGCGGCGGATCTCAAGCGGCTGGGCGTGGTGGACGAGGTCCTGCCGGAGCCGCGTGGCGGTGCCCATATGGATCCTGGAGCCACTGCAAACACCATCGCAGCGGCCATCCGCCGTAACCTCAAACAGCTCCGAAAGGTCCGTCCAGAGCCTCTGCTGGCCCGCCGCTACAAGAAGTACCGCGCCATGGGTGAGTTCAACGACAGATAGAGGATGGGGTAATCTCGGACTGGAAACAGGCCCCGGAGCCTTCCGAACGGACACCCTGGAGCTCACCATGACCCCAACGGCCCGAAAGTGGATCCGCCACGGCTCCACAGCCCTGATCGTCATCACGGTGGCTGTGCTGGTGACCGTTGGCGTCCAGCGGTCGCGGCGAATGTCCGGGTCTACCAGAGAGACCGTGGTACCGGAAATCGAGCAGAGCCAAGATGATCCGGCGGTGGCGCGCTACACCGGATTCGAGTATGTCGAGAGCGTCGCCGGAAAGGCCATCTTCGCGCTACGGTCCATTCGAACTCTCGGCAAGTCTTCTGGATGGCACGATATTGAGGGCGTTCAGCTCCAGCTTTACGATGAGGGTCGGCCGGGTCCGGTGGTGACCGCAGAGGGAGCGAGTTTCAACATCGAGACCCGCGACGCCGAGCTCCGCGGGCCGGTCACAGTCACCTTTCCCGGCGGTGCCAGCATCACCACGGCGTCCGGCCATTTCGAGGCCAGCTCACGACGATTCGTCACCGACTCCGAGGTCCTGTTCATGAACGGAGCCACCGTGGCGAAGGCGGGCCGAGCGATGTACGTTTTGAGCGAAGACAAAGTGGTGCTGACCGACCGGGCAATCCTGACATCCGGCGGAACCTCGTTGTTTGCTCCGGAAATCACCTATCGACGGGACCAGGGCAAGGTGTTCTTTGAGTTGGGATGCCGTGTGGTTCAGGGCGAGGCCTGGGTCAAGGCCCCCTCGGCGGTGGTCGATCTCGACGGCCCGGACGGGGCTCCGACCCGGATCGAACTCCGTGATGGAGTCGAGGCCTATCATCCTGGCACCCCCGACGGAGGGGCCGTGACGGCTTGGACACATCGGGTGGTGGCCACCAGGGATGGCAGCGGTAATTGGCAGATCAATGCCACCGCGTCGGAGAGGTGGATCTCCGTCATCCTTCAGTTCGGTGATGGGTTTTTCGAACGCCAAATCGAAACTTTGTTGCTCCGGGGCGTGATCTCGCCCGACGGGCTGCTCAACCTGCGCGCCGATCAGGGGAGTTGCATCTCGGAGATACCCTGGGAAGGGGAGCTGAGGCACGCTGAAGCCCGCTCCGCCAAAGTGTGGTTCTCCAACGGACAGGCCACCGATATGGAGCTCGACCAGGACGTGATCATCAGCGGTGAAGGCCTTGTGGCCACGGGCCACCGGGCGCGGGTATCCTCGCGGTCCGGGGTCACCATGCTGCACGGTGATCCCAGTGGTCCCGAGCGGGCCCTGATCACCTCGGACCGTGGCCGGATCAGCTGTGATCAGATCCAGATCTTCGATCGCGAGGGGCGGCTCGAGGCGAGAGGTAATGTCCAGGGGCAACTCCAGGACGCGGCGGTCTTCGGGTCCGACGATGTCGACCAGAGCATTCCCATGCACTTCGCCGCGAAGATCCTGGATATCACCGAGGACGGCGAGAAGTTCCGGCTCAGCGGGGGCTCGAGGGTCTGGCAGGGTCAGAGATTGCTGATCGCGGACGACATCGCGTACAACCAAGCTGCCGAGTTGATGGAAGCTTCGGGTCACGTCCGGGCCACCCTTCCAGTGGAGGAGTTGGGGTCGCAGCCGGGATCGGAGGACGACGTGGTCGTCGTGTCGCGGTCCCTGCGCTATGACCGCCCCGGCCAACGGGCGACCTTCAAGGGCAACGTCCGCTACAGCGACGCGGAATTCGTCCTCTCGGCCACCGAGCTGAGCGCTGCTTTCGATGAAAACAACGAGGTCACCGAGATCGATGCAGTGGGTGATGTGGAGCTGGAGGAGTTGAGCACCGGCCGCACTTTGTTTGCACAGCGAGCCACCCGAAACGTCGCCGCAGGAACTGTCGTCGCCACCGGATCACCTGTCAAACTCACCGATGCCACGGGCACGTCGGTGGCTAGCGAGTCGTTGACCTGGAATCAGGCCGATGGTAGTGTCACCGTCGCTGGCGGCACCGAGACCATCTACTACCCGGAGGAGGAACCCTGAGCCCGAAAGCACTGGATCTGGTCGCCGAGGGCCTCCGCAAGGCGTACCGTGGGCGGTGGGTTGTTGACGGCGTGTCGGTGAGTGTTTCGCCCGGCGAAATTGTGGGTCTGTTGGGTCCCAACGGCGCGGGCAAGACCACATCATTTTATATGATGGTCGGACTTGTGGAACCGGATGGCGGCAAAGTCGTCCTCGGCGATCGCGAGATCACCGATTGGCCCATGTTTCGGCGTGCTCGGGCCGGTATCGCTTACCTGGCACAGGAACCCAGCGCCTTCAAGCGGTTGAGCGTCCAGGACAATATCTGGATGATCCTCGAGGTTTTGGGGGTGGACGCCCACGAGGCCCACGATAGGATCGACAGCCTGCTTCAGGATTTCGGCCTCTCCGAGTTGCGACTCCAGCGCGCCGAGACGCTGTCGGGTGGAGAGCGGAGGCGGCTGGAGGTGGCTCGGGCTCTTGCCATTGAGCCCACCTTCATCCTCCTTGACGAGCCGTTCGCCGGTATCGATCCCATCGCCGTGATTGATCTCCAGCGAATTATCCGGCACCTGAAATCATTGGGAATAGGTGTTTTAATTACAGATCACAACGTCCGAGAGACATTGAAGATCACCGATCGGGCCTATATAATCAAAGACGGCAAGATTTTTGCTACGGGAGACCCGATTGGCTTGTCCGAAAACGCAGACGTCCGGCGAATATACCTCGGAGAAGAGTTTCGTTTGTGACGTCGCGCGTCGGTGGTGCCGGCACGGTGCCGTCCGATTGATGATGAGTATTCACTGACATGGCACTTGAACAAAAGCTCCGGCTAAAACTCGCACAGCGTCTGGTGATGACGCCCTCGCTGCAACAGGCGATCAAGCTGCTGCAGTTGTCCCGGCTCGAGCTCGAGGAGACACTCTCACAGGAGATCCTGGAAAACCCGGTCCTGGACGTGGAGGACCCCCTGGACGAGGGCGCCCAGACGGAAACGGACGGTGACGAGGCAATCCAGGAACAGACTGCCGCGGAAGAACCTTCGGAAGACCTGGTGGCGCCGGTTCCTGCCGAAGGTGATGCGATGCCCAGCGAGGAAGAGACCTATCAGGACATTGACGTGGAGGCGTTCTTCGCCGACTACCTCGCCGATGGCCGGACCGAGGGTCCCTCGCTGACGAGCTACAGCAGCGATCGCGAAATTCCGCTGGAGAACGTCGTGTCGGCTTCCCCGGGGTTGGCCGATCATTTGCTGTGGCAGCTAAGGATGCTCGATTGTCCGCCGGGGCTGATCGAGACCTGCGAATTCGTGATCGGAAACCTGGATGAGGACGGGTTTTTACGGGCCACCGACGAAGAGATCATCCTTGCCACCGGTACCCACGCCGACGAGGTGGCCCGTGGGTTGGCCATCGTACGGTCATTCGATCCACCGGGCATCGCGTCGCGGAGTCTCCAGGAGTGTCTGGTGGCTCAGGTCGACCAGCTCATTATCGAGGCAGCCGAGGAAGAAGACGCCGATTTGCTGCAGCGCGTGAGACTGGTGATTGGGGAGAACTGGGAGGAACTGCTGCACCAGCGTTGGGAGAAGCTGGCTGTTTCCGTCGGTTGCGAGTTGGTGGATTTCCGGTCTATTCTGGATGTCATCCACCGGCTCGAGCCCAAGCCGGGTCGTGCCTTTACCCAGGATCGGAACCAGTACATCGAGCCCGACGTCTACGTGAAGAAGATCGACGGCGAATACACCATCACCCTCAACGACGACGGGTTGCCGAAATTGAGGATCAACTCGCGGTATGCGCGGATGCTCGAGGGTGGGGCGGTGGATCCCCAGGTGGGAACCTACCTGCGCGAGAAGATGCGCAACGCGGTGTGGTTGATGAAGAGCATCGATCAGCGGCAGCGAACGATCTTCAAGGTCGCCAAGAGCATCGTTTCCTTCCAACAGGAATTCCTGGATCGCGGGATCGAGCAGCTCCGTCCCATGGTGTTGCGGCAGGTGGCCGAGGACATCGGGATGCACGAGTCCACGATTTCGCGGGTGGTCAGCAACAAGTACATGTACACTCCGCGGGGTCTTTTCCCGATGAAGTTCTTCTTTCATTCGGGTGTGGACTCGGCGCGGGGCGAAAACGTCTCGTCGCTGGTGGTCAAGGAGAGGATTCGCAAGGTGATCGAGGCCGAAGATCCGGCTCGACCGCTGTCGGACTCGAAGATTATGCGTATGCTTCAGAGAGAGGGAATCCGACTGGCGCGACGCACGGTTGCGAAGTACCGTGAAGAGTTGTTCATCCCATCATCGGACAAGCGCAAGAAGGTATTCTGAGACAGGAGTGGATCATGAAAATCGATTACGTTGCCCGCAAGGTGACTCTCAACGATCAGGTTCGTGAGCTGGCTCAAAAAAAACTGGCCAAAATCGAGAAATACTTCAACGACATCATCGATGTTCGAGTCGAGATCGAACAGGAACGGCATCTTTATATCGCCGACCTCTTTGTCAAGGGGAAGGACTTCGATATCAAGTCAACCAGCCAAAACAAGGATCTGACAACCGCAATCCAGGATGCCATCGACAAGCTGGAAATCCAGGCGCGGCGGGCCAAGACCCGGCTCAAGGAACACAAGGGACGCCAGGCTCGAGTGGAGCCCGGTTGGAATGTGGATGTGATCGAGTCGGAGTCGGTGGTGGACGGCGAGCTGAGGATCGTGGAGCAGAGTTCGATCCCCATCAAACCAATGAGCATCGATGAGGCCGTGATGCAGTTGGAGAAGTCGACCGAGGATTTCTTTGTCTTCCGGAACTCCGCCAACGATAAGGTCAACGTCATCTATCGTCGGCCGGACAACAATCTGGGTCTGATCACCCCCGAGCTCTGATGAAGTTCCACGAGATCATTGACCGCGACCACGTCCACTTGGAAGTCGAAGCGCGCGATCCGGTGATGGCACTTCACCAGGCCGCTCAGCCCTTCGAGGCGGAGATCGGAATCGACACCTCCACCATCGTCAAGGCTTTGCTGGAAAGGGAACGACTCGGTTCGACCTCGGTTGGCAACGGTTTTGCCATACCCCACTGCAAGATAGACGGTTTGAATCGATTGGCCGTGTCGCTGGTCCGATTCGTCGAGCCGTTTGATTTTGGCGCACCCGATGACGAGCCGGTGCGTTTTTTCTTCTCCGTGCTGTCTCCCCCGGATCAGCCGGCGGCTCACCTTCAGGTGCTGTCGCAGATTGCGAGGATCCTCAAGAGGGAAGAGATGCGCGATCGGTTAATGTCGGCCCGGGATCCAGATGACATTGTCGCCACCATCATGGCGGCCGCGGAGGCGGAGGGTCTGTGAAATCCGGCAGGACGCTCGCGGTCAGACAGTTGGTTGAAAGCGAGCGGCTGACGAATCTCGGCCTCCTGGTGATCGCGGGCGGAAATGGGTTGGATGATCGCTTGATCACCAACCCCAGGATTCAGAAGCCGGGGTTGGCCCTTGCCGGCTACACACCCTATGTGAAGCCGGGCCGGCTCCAAATCCTGGGCGAATCCGAGTACGCCTACATCGGTACCCTTGATGAGCCCGATGGGGCGGACCGCCTCCGTCGACTGGTACAGCTCGAAGTGCCGTGCATCGTGTCCGCGAAGGGGCTCCGTCCCCCTCAGGCGGTACTTGACCAGTGCAACGAGATCGGAGTTCCGTTCCTCGTTTCCGATGTGAGCACTTCGGATCTCATCGAAGACCTGTCGGCCTTTCTGGAGGACGAACTGGCCCCCCGGGTCCAAATTCACGGAGTGCTCGTTGACGTGTTCTCCCTGGGCACCTTGATCCTCGGCGATGCGGGCATCGGCAAGAGCGAGTGTGCGCTCGAACTGGTGTATCGGGGGCATCGGCTGGTGGCCGACGACATAGTGGTCATCAGGAGAAACCACGCTTTGGGACTCCTGGGCACCCCGCACGAGCTTCTCGAACACTATCTCGAGTTGCGCGGAGTGGGGATCATTGACGTCCGCAACCATTTCGGCATGACGGCCACATCTCCGTCGATCCCGGTTTCACTTGTGATTCGTCTGATGAAGCTCAGCCCGGACTCCAAGAAGCTCGAACAGAAGTGGCGTGAGCAACTCATGCAGAACCCCGAATCGTGGATTTCAACCGAAAATATATTGGGCATCGAGGTGCCGCGTTACACCATGGTGGTTGCACCGGGCCGGGATCTGGCGATCATGGTGGAGACAGCTGTCAGGAAATGCATGTTGGCACAGCGCGGGATCCAGGACGAGCGGGATTTCCTGGACGGCATCAACCTTATGGCCGCCAAGCGGGGCGCCGAAGACGGAGGGGGAGAATGAGCGAAGAGCAGTTCAGCGGGCCGTTCGTCATCACCGGCCTGTCTGGATCGGGAAAGTCGGTGCTCAGCAGGAGCCTCGAGGATCTGGGTTATCTCTGCGTCGACAATATCCCTCTGGAGTTGGTGCCCAAGCTCTTCGAAACCTCCGACATCGACCTCGAACGGTTGGTGGTGGTGGTGGATGTCCGCACCCGAGGCCTGATCGAGAAGTTTCCGAGGATCTTTGCCGAACTCTCGGCGATTTCGCCGACTCTTCGAGTGGTCTTCGTTGAAGCCTCTCCGGTCGTGCTGATGCGCCGATTTTCCATCGCCCGACGACCCCATCCGTTGCGGGACCGCAGCGTCGAGGCGGCGATCGCGGACGAGAGGGAGTCGTTGCTGGAGGTCCGTGGGCTGGCCGACCTGGTGATCGATACGACCCAGTTGACGCCGCACGATCTGAAGCGCCACATCCATTCGCTGGCCGGCAGTTCCCATGAAGAGCAGCAAATGACGGTCACCTGTCAGAGTTTTTCCTATCTGCAGGGAGTCCCCACCACGGCCAGTCTCGTATTCGACGTCCGATTCCTGCCCAACCCCTATTTCGAACATTCGTTGCGATCGTTATCCGGTGAGGACAAGCTGGTGTCCGATTGGTTCGAAGCGCGCGACGATGTTGCGGAGCCGATCAGACATCTCGAGGACCTGATACTCTACCTCCTGCCACGATACAAACACGAGCTCAAGGCGGAGGTCACCATCGCCACGGGGTGCACAGGCGGGCGACATCGATCGGTCTGGGTTGCGAATCGGATCGCCGACGCCGTTGGGAAAGCAGGTTACAACGTGGTGGTGCACCATCGCGACAAAGACCGGTGGAGGTACTCATGATTCCGGTGTTGGTGCTGACCCATGGCGATCTTGCCGTGGCGTTACTCGATGCTGCACGGACGATCGACCCTCACCTCGACCAGGAGACCGGCGCTCTGGCATTGCCGTGGGACGTGGATTTCGACGATGCCAGCACCCAGTTGAAACAGCGTTTGCGGGACCTTGACCAGGGCGAGGGCGTGTTGATCCTGACCGACATGTTCGGCGGCACCGCCACCAACTTGGCGTTGCCATTTCTTGTGCCCGATCGGGTGGAGATCGTTACCGGGGTCAATCTCCCGATGCTGGTCAAGCTGGCTTCAATCCGTGACCAGGAACTTCCGTTGTCCGAGGTGGCGGATCGCTTGACCGCGGCCGGGAAGAAGAGCATCCGCGTGGCGGGTGAATTTCTGAGATCCCGCAACGCGAGGGCCGGCTGACCCGCCTCACAGGATAAAATAGGGGAGAGTCTCCGTCCGTCAGGGGACCGCCGTGGTCCGAACCGCGGGTTTTCATGAACACACAGGAGTAGCGAAGAATGACGCAGGCGCAGGTGGAGATCACGAACCGGCTCGGGTTGCACGCCCGTGCCGCTGCGAAGTTGGTGCACACGGCCAACATCTATTCGTCGGACATTTTCATCGGAACGGGTGAAGAGGAGGTCAACGCCAAATCAATCTTGGGACTGCTCACACTAGCCGCCACAAAGGGCACGCCGTTGACGGTGCGAGCCGAAGGCTCCGATGAGAAGAATGCGGTCGAGGCGGTTGTTGCTCTATTCGAAGACAAGTTTGGAGAGGGTGAATGAGCCAGGGATCGCTTTCGGGAATGGGCGTCAGTCCGGGGATTGCCATTGGCGAGCCGGTGGTTCACGAAAGCCTGCCCATCTCGACGGTTCGGATCTCGCTTCCCACCGGTGAGGTGGATGCCGAGATCGATCGATTCCGACAGGCGGTGGACAGCACCGTGGAGGCCATCAGTCAAAACCGAGCTCGGGCCGCCAAACAGATGGGGGAGGAATACGCGGGGATCTTCGAGGCCCATCAGCTGATCGCGTCGGATCCCTCCTTTCTCAAGCCCATCGAAGAGATCATCCGAGGCGAATCGGTGAACGCCGAGTGGGCAGTGGATCAGGTGGTGGCTGATCTGGTGAAGCGATTCGAGGCTCTTCCCGACGCCCACCTCGCTGATCGGAAACTCGACGTTCTCGACGTGGCCACACAGCTTCTCAACGCATTGCACGGGCTCGACCTGGGAGAACTCGAAGCCCTCGATCGACCGGTGATTCTCGTCGCCGACGACCTCCCGCCCTCCACGGCGGTTCAGCTTCCACTGGACAAGGTGCTGGGATTCGCGTTTGAAATGGGTGGGCCCACCGCCCACACGACCATCATCGCCCGTTCACTGGGCCTCCCTGTGATCGTGGGCGCCCACGGCGTCTGCCAGATGGCGAAACACTCCCGGCAGATGGCTCTCGATGCCTTCGAGGGCAAGATCGTCTGCGATCCCAATCCGGCCGTGATCGCCGAGTACGAATCACGGCAGCGTGAGTATCGCGAGTACCAGGCCCACCTGACGCAGATGCGGGTCGCCCCCACGGTTACCCGGGACGGTCACTCCATCGATCTGATGGCCAATATCGACCTGCCCATGGAGATCAACAGCGCCCTTGATTGGAATGTTGCCGGGATCGGTCTGTATCGGTCCGAGTTCCTCTACATGAAGATGAGCCCGGCCCTGCCCACGGAGGACGATCACCTGGCGGTCTACCGGGACCTGGTCACCAGCATGGGCGACCGGCCGGTGACCATCAGGACTTTTGATCTCGGCGGCAAGAAGCTCGCCCGTGAAGTGATTGGTTCCACCGAAGCCAATCCGGTGCTGGGGTTGCGAGGCATCCGGCTGTGTTTTTCCCAGCCGGAGTTCTTCAGAACTCAGGTGAGGGCGTTGCTGCGGTTGGCTGGCGAGTACCCGGCACGCCAGATCAGGATTCTCTTCCCCCTGATCTCGGGAATCGAGGAATTTCGCATCGCTCGTCTGCTGGTGCGCAAGCTCCGGTCCGAGCTCCGCGAAGCGGGTCACCCGGTGCCGGACGACATCCCTTTGGGCGCCATGGTCGAGGTGCCGTCGTCGGCGATAATGGCACGGGAGTTGGCGCGCGAAGTGGATTTTCTGTCCATCGGTACAAACGACCTGATCCAGTACTCCCTGGCGGTCGATCGTTCCAACGAAAAAGTCGCCTATCTCTACCGGCCCACCCACCCTGCGATTCTCCGGATGATCGCCGGCGTTCTGGCCGCAGGCAAAGCCGAGGGGGTGGCGGTGACGATGTGTGGCGAGATGGCGGCGGATCCCCTGATGGTGCCGATTCTGGTTGGCCTCGGACTCAAGCGTTTCAGCATGAACCCGCAGGCGATTCCGGTGGTCCGGGCACTGATCCGTCAGGTGTCGTACAGGGAGACGGTGCATCTGGCGCGGCAGGCGCTCAAGATGGTGACTGCGCGAGCGGTGGAGGAATACCTCCTCGAAAAGTTGGCCATCACACTCGCTAAGACCAAGATTCGTGTATAGGTGGTGACATGGGAATCACGAAGGCTCGCTTCGTCGACAAACCGTGGGGCCACGAAGAGATCTTCGCGGTGACCGATCGCTATGTCGGCAAGATCTTGTTTGTTCGCCAGGGCGAGTCCCTCAGTCTCCAGTATCACGAGCGCAAGGAAGAAACGCTCAGGGTGCTTGACGGGGTGGTGGAGTTCGTGACCGGGCCCGATATTGACAACCTCGAGGCCCAGACCCTGGAAGCCGGCGCGGTCTTTCACATCACCCCGGGTACGTTGCACCGAATGACGTCCATATCGGACTGCAATCTGCTCGAGGTTTCGACTCCGGAGCTGGATGACGTGGTGCGCCTGGAGGATCGTTATGGACGTGCCGGAACGAGCGACCCGTAGAACGGACCGGGGTCGGGAGGTTGGACCATGAAGATGAGACACCGTAACGTATCAATTTCGGAGTTTGCCACGCTGGGGGTCAGCTTGGCGGTGGTTCTGTCGTTGTCGGGGTCCGTTCGTGCGAACGAGCCCACACCAACACCGGCGGCCAAGAAAACACCCATCGTGATCTCCAACGAGAACCTCTCAGAGTATGCCGCAAAGGGTCGCCTGACCACCGAATCCTCCGCGTCGGCAAAGACCGGCCAGCGGCCGGTCCACAAGAACGCTGGATCCAGCGGCAAGACGGTGCAGGACGGCGTGGCCGACGCTCAGCAACTCGCGGGTGAGGACCGGAAACGGTACTGGCAGGAACGCTACCAACAGCAGCTGAACCTCGTGGGATCCATCGAGGAACAGATCGGCATCCTCGACTACGAAATTCCAGGTCTGTGGCGCGATTTCTACTCGCGGGACGATCCCGCGTACCGCGATGGAGTGATCAAGGTCAAACTCGATGAGGCTCTGGCGCGGAGCGGAAGGCTCGAAGAACAGCTCAAGGAAGAGCAAGAGGGTCTTGACCAGATTCGCTCCCAGGCGCGGAAGGACGGCGCCCAGCCCGGCTGGTTTCGGGGTATGGAGAAGCCGACCCCCAGGCCGCGCGAGGAGGAGTCGACCCCCGCCAATGGGGTGAAGGTTCTGGACTGAGGGAGGGAGCAAAGGGCAGCCCACCCGGAAAATTCGAAATTCGAGATTCGAAATTCGAAAACCACCGCTCAACCCGGCCAATCCGAAAGTCGAAAGTTGAAAGTTCCCACCCACCCTCCCGGAGCGAGTTGGGGCGTTGATCGGGCGTGCCGGGTTTGACGTTGTGCGGTTGATGTTGACGAGAGATTTCTATCCCCAGGGGTCGCACAACGTCATACCGGGCAACCTCGGGGAGCGCTCCGGGGAGATGGGCGCGCTGGGAAAAGTAAATAGTGAAGAAACCCCCACCGGCCCTCCTTGATGAGAAACGGGAAGCGCGGAGGACTTTTCAAACTCCTACCAGGAGATCAATGGTCACTCTTCCGCAGGCGGCCAACCTGGATCACCAGGGGTTCCGCTGTGGCCGGGAACGAATCTCCGGCAGCTCGAGACGTTGAAGATCTCCAAGCCGCCCCACCCTTCGGCCACATAGACGAGTTCCCCGGATACCGCGACACCCTGGGCTCTCCCCGGTGTGGCGTAGAGTCCCACTTCCATGGGTGAGGGCGGGGAGCTGACATCAAGCACCTGCAAAGCCCCCATCCCCACGTATGCTCTGTTCCCGGATGCCGCGACGCCCAGGGCATTCCCTGGCCTTTCGCTGAATCCAACCTCGATCGGTGAGGAGGGCGTGCTCACGTCGATGATCCGCAGGCCGCCGGGGCCGCCGGTCGCGACGTAGACGTAGCTGCCGGCGACGGCCACCCCGTTTGCGTATCCCCAGACATCCAAGTTCTCGATGAACCCCACCTCAACAGGGCTCGCGGGGTTGGAGACATCGATCACGCGTAGACCAGCCCGCTTGTCCGCCACGAAGGCGTAGCAGTCGGTGACGGCCACGCCCAGCGCGTCCCCCGGGGTGCCGATGAATCCCACCTCGATGGGGTTCGCCGGGGTCGCGACATCGATCACCCGCAGGCCTGAATCGCCGTCGGCGACGAAGGCGTAGCTTCCGTCAACGGCCACGCCCAGCGCGTCCCCCGGGGTGCCGATGAAACCCACCTCGATGGGATTGTCGGGCGCGGAGACGTCGATCACCCGCAGACCGTCATCGTAGTCCGCGACGAGGGCATGGGTGCCCGAGACCGCCACTCCGGAGGCGAGCCCCTCGGTGTCGAAGAAGCCAACCTCGATAGGGCTGACGGGATTCGAGACATCGATAATCCGCAGGCCGGAGGGGTTTGCCGCGATGAAGGCATAGCTGTCGGTGACGGCCACGTTTCTGGCGTATCCCCGGGTGGGGAAGAAGCCGGCCTCGACGGGGTTCGTGGGCGTGGAGACGTCGATCACCCCGAGTCCGGTCTCGTCTGTTACATAGATGTAGGACTCGGAGACGGCGAGGCCCCAGGCGGCCGCCGGAGTATTGACAGAACTCACTTCGATGGGGTTCGCGGGCGTGGATACATCGATCACCCTCAGACCGGAAGAGTCATCCGCAACATAAGCAAGGTCGCCGGAAACGGCCACGTCCCAGGCAAACCCGGGAGTGTCGTAAAATCCAACCTCGATTGGGTTCGAGGGCATCGAGACGTCAATCACCCGCAGGCCGTCAAGATCGCTCGCGACATAGACGTAGTTGCCGGCGAGGGCAACATCCCATACGCCTCCTGGGGTGTCGACGAAACCCACCTCGAACGGGCTTGCGGGCGTCGAGACGTCAATCACACGCAGGCCGCCGTAGCCATCCGCGATGTAGGCGTAGCTGCCGGCGATGGCCACTGCGGAGGCGTTCCCGGGGGTGTCGACAAACCCCACCTCGATCGGCCTCGCCGGCGTGGACACGTCGATGATCCGTAGGCCAGATGAGCCACCTGCGACGTAGGCGTAGCTGCCGGCGACGGCCACTCCATTGGCGGCCCCTGGGGTCTCGGAGAAGCCCACTTCGATTGGGCTCGCCGGCGTGGACACGTCGATAATCCGCAGGCCGGCCGAGCCGTTCGCGACGTACGCGTAACTTCCGGTGACGGCCACGCCCATTGGGACATCGTGCAGGGCAACTTCACCGACGACCAGGAACGCGGCTGGGTCCGAAACCTCGGCGACTGTCAGAACCATGCCGCTGCCGAAGAACGCGTAATCCCCTGATACCGCGACTGCCCAGGCCGGGCCGTACGGCCACCGTCCTACGGGCTCGGGGCACTCCTGCGTGATCGCCGGAACGGTGAGAACCCACCCAGCAATAACAAGGGCCGTCACGAGACGGGCCAATTCGATCTTGGTTTTCATGCGGTGCTCCTCTTGATACCAAGATAGGTCCGGGCCGTTCGCAGCGCAAGGCGGTGGGTGAGGGGCCGTTCAAGGTGAAGGTAACGGGCGGGGTCTCGGGTCGCCCTCTCTCCACACCTTCTACACTATCTACACCGGGCGGGATGGCGGTAGAATAGACACGGAGGCTCCTCCATGAAATACAAGGTGGCCGTACATCCAGATGACGACGGGTTTGCCGTCTCCGTACCTGGCTTGCCGGGCTGCTGGTCTCAAGGCGATTCCGAACAGGAGGCTCTGGCCAACATCGAAATCGCCATCCGTGAGTACCTCGAGGTCGTGGGAGAGCTCCTCGAAGGGGCAACGGTTCACGAAATCGAAATCGCAGTCTAATCGTGCCTCGCATCCCCGGAGTCAACCATCTCGACGGCGTGCGCGCGTTCAGGAAGGCAGGATTCCGAATCGCTCGTCAGGGCAAGCACATCGTTATGACCAACGACACTCGAATTCTCACCATACCCCGCCACAACCCGGTCAACGCTTTCACCATGGGTGGAATCGTACGCGACGCGGGATTGACACCAGAGGAGTTTCGAAAACTCCTGTGACGCGCGGCTCCGCGTGTCGGTGCCTTGCACCGGCCGGCGCGTTCGCTTCGATTCACCGATTCCATCGCGCCCATCTCCCCGTGGCGCTCCCCGCGGTTACTCGCGGCCGGTGGCCGCGGTGACCAGCCGTCACCAGCGGGTGGCCGTAAGGCCTCTGATCCTGCTTACAGGATCGGACATGGCCGCCGCACACGGCCACGGCCACAACCGCTGCCGCCGGCAGGTTGCCACCCCTGACACTTTTTGGGCTAGCAGACGCTCAATGCCTCCACGCACTGGTCCCGAAAGAGTCAGAAGTGGCACGCCCGGTCGTCGAGCGAAGGCAGGCAGGACAATGCTCCACAATGGTGCTTCGGGCGGGTGGGTGGGAACGTTTAACGTTTGGTTCATCCGGATTTCCGTGAGATGGGCAGTGGTTGAATTTGAAATGAGAAATGAGAAATGTGATATTCGAGATGTTCCATCGCACCGACCTCGTGTGCAGTGGTGGAGTCCATCCGGCGACAGCAGCCAGAATATCTGCTGCGAGGAGCCCCAATCAGCACTTTGGGTTGAGCAAACGCCAGGTCATGGCACGGACTTGATCGAAGAGCTGCAGCGATGCGTTCGCGCGAGTGGAGTCTATCGCCCCAGCATGAACCAGGAGGCGAAGATGGCAATCCACCTCTTTCGCGGAGCCGTAGGCGATTCTCCAGTGATGGAACCGATCCCGGCCCGTTCGGCCGTGTCCTTCCGCAATATTGGCGGGAACCGATGACGCCGATCTGATCACTTGATCGGCGAGGATCTTGACGGGCGCCGGCACTCGTTTGACGAGGGAGATGGCTTCCCCGGCAGCTTCGATGGCCTTGCCGTAGACGATGAGTTGGTTGCCTTGGCACGCGTCGATCATGATCACCTCCGGGTCGTCCATGAAACTCTCTCGACGTCGATCTGTCTCCGGATGTCAAGGGTCGTCCGACGACTTGTCTTGCCCTTGACATCCGGAGACAGATCGACGATTCCCTCCGAGCGAACGACCCGGAGGTGATCACGATGCGCTCTGAGGAACAGCTATCAGCGGCAGTCGGCAGCGGCCGGGACAGGGACAGCAACCGACGTCCGGGGCAGATGGCAGTATCGGTGGACAGCGACCGCAACCCGGAGCAATCCCAGCTGATCACTGCCGCGGCCCCTGATCGCTGACGCAGCCGCCGATCACGGACGCTGTCCCTGATTGCCGTCGCTGCCCCTGCCGCCTGAATCCCCGCACGGAGACGGGCACGCAGAAACCCCACCTCACGATTCCCCGGATGAACCTAACGTCTAACGTTCAACTTTCAACGACGGTGGAACCGCCCCTCGCGCGAATGCAGGCGAGACGCCTGCACCACAATGATGCTCCGGTACGACAAGGTGATTTCGACGCGCCATCTCCCCGTGGCGCTCCCCGCGGTTGCCACCCTTGACATTGTTCGGACCCACGTCTCAGGTCCATCAGGGATGAGGATCCGAACAATGTCAAAAGTGGCACGCCCGCCCGTCGCGTCCTCGAACGGTGCGCTATAATTCCGCCCCTGTGAGCTTGGGAGAGCGAATGAGATCCTATTTCATCGAAACCTGGGGCTGTCAGATGAACCATCACGACAGCGAACACCTCGAGGGCCAGCTGCGCGAGCAGGGTCTCGAGCCTGCCCAGGCTGCGTCCGAGGCGGATCTCGTGCTGCTCAATACCTGTTCGGTGCGGGACAAGCCGGTCCACAAGCTCGTCAGCAGGATCGGCGAGTTGGCCCTGTTCGAAAGGCCGCCGGTGATCGGGGTCTGCGGGTGTGTGGCCGAGCAGGAGGGGCAGCAACTCATGCGCCGGTCGAAGGCCGTTGGCTTCGTCCTCGGACCGGGCCAGGTGGAGCGCCTGGACGAGGCCCTGAGGGTTGTCCAACAGGGCGGCACCACCGTGCTCACCGGGTTTGACAGCGAGCGGGACTTCGGCCACCGGACAATCTTCCGCACCAGCTCCACCCGCGGTATGGTAACCGTTGTCGAGGGCTGCAACGAGTTCTGCACCTTCTGCATCGTGCCCTACACCCGTGGCCGCGAGGTCAGTAGGACGGTTGACGATGTGCTGACCGAGGTTCGTCGTCTGGCGAATGACGGATTGAAGGAAGTGGAGCTCCTTGGTCAGACCATCAACGCATACCGGTGCCCGGCCACCGGTGCGCCCTTTGCCGATCTCTTGGAGGCGGTGGCGGCCGTGGACGGCCTGGAGAGGGTTCGGTTCATCACCTCCCATCCTCGCCATTTTGACGATGGGCTCATCGAGGTGTTGGCGCGCCACCCCAAGGTGTCCCGCTATCTCCATCTGCCGGTCCAGTCGGGCTCCAACGCGGTGCTGAAGCGGATGCACCGCCGCTACACCCGGGAGGAGTATCTGGATCTTCTGGCGCGGATCCGAGCCCGCGTTCCCGACATCAATCTGTCCACCGACGCCATCGTCGGTTTTCCCGGAGAGACCGAGGAGGACTTCCAGTTGACGCTGGATCTGATCGAGGAGGCCCGTTTCGGCCAGGTCTTTGCTTTCGCCTTCTCGCCTCGTCCAAAGACCCCGGCGGCCCGTTACGGTGGAAAAGTCAGCGAGATCGACAAGAAGACGCGACTCCACCGTCTCTTCGATCTGTCGGATCGGATTTCCAAGGAGCTCAACCTGGAGTTGCTGGGAACGGCGGTACCGGTGCTCATCGACGGCGAGAGTCGGCGGAACACCGATGCCTGGCAGGGGAGGGGAGAGGACAACCGGGTGGTGAACTTCCCGAAGACCGGAGCCGAAACCGTGGGAGATGTGGTCGAGGTGGAGATTCTGCGAGCCAACGCTCACTCGCTGGTGGGTGAACGCGCCGGTGCGAGGCCGGGTTTGGGCCCGTTGCCGATCCGCCAGACGTCTTGACAAGGCCGCACGCGACGGACACATTGTGAATATGACGGACACGGAAAAGCGCCGTTCACCCGTGAGGATGAATGTTCGGGCCCTGGTCATGGACCCGGTGAGCAACATGCCTGTCGTGATCCTCGAACAGCCTGAAGAAAACGCCTTTCTGCCGATCTGGATCGGAGTGTGCGAGGCCAACGCCATCGCCCTGGTGCTCGAAGGCATCAAAACGCCCCGACCCATGACCCACGACCTGGTTCTGTCTCTGCTGGACGCCGCAGGCTTTTCCGTGGACCACGTCCACATCCATTCGCTCGCTGACAGCGTATTCCTCGCCTCGATTCGGCTGGTGGCCGCCAACGGCGAGACCCGAGACGTGGACTCGCGACCGTCGGACGCCCTGGCCATAGCTCTGCGCAGCGACGCTGATGTGCTGGTGGATCCCGAGGTGCTGGCAAAAGCCGTGGTGGCGGAGATCAACAAGGAAGAGGCGGTCAAGACGATTCTGGAAAAACTCCGGCCGGAGGATCTGGGCGAGTACGAGATGTGAGGGCCCCGCCCACCCGGGGCGCCTTTGTGGAGGGGCCGTCTCGGCTGCAGGACGGACAAAAAATCTGAATTTTGAATTTTGAATTCCCCCGCCCACCCCGGGGAAGGGGAGGGAGGGCGGGAAGTCAGAATTGAGAATTTAGAACTGAGAATTTTGGAGTTCATCGGTTTGCCGGCGAGACGCGTGCGCCACAATGATGCACCGGTACGGCAAGGTGATTTCGATGCGCCCATATCCCCACCGCGCTCCCCGAGGGAGCCACCCTCGTATTCCGATCTCCATGTCGGTGCCAGGCACCGCCGCAGATGTATCGATTTCGTGCTCCGATGCGATTTCGACGGTGCCTGGCACCGGGTGAGCGCGTTCGCGGCGCGCGTGAGGACGGCACGCCCGCCCGTCGCGCCCTCGAACACTCCGAAAGGGTGGGCGGGAACGTTTAACGTTTAACGTTTAACGTTCAACGTTGAACTTTCGACTTTGGACTTTCAACTTTCGACTTTGGACTTTCAACTTTCGACGACGGTGCAACCGCCTATCGCGCGAAAGCAGGGGGGAAGGTTGAGACCCCAATCACACCCTCAAAATTGACACCCTTTCGCAGGCACCCCTATAGTTGTCGCTCGACCGGAGGTCCCGAAGAGATGATCATCGCCATCACGAACCAGAAGGGCGGAGTGGGGAAGACCACCACAGCCATCAACCTTGCCGCCGGTCTGGCTCAGAAAAGCCTGAATACACTGTTGATCGACCTCGACCCCCAAGCAAACTCCACCATGTCATTCGTGGATCTCGGCTCCATCGACGGCAACATGTTCGACGTCATGCGCGGCGCCGTGCCCCTGGCCGACGTGATCATAGAGGGCAATCGCGAACACCTCTGGGTCGCACCGTCGCGGATCGCCATGGCCAAGCTCGAGGTTTCCATGATGGGGGAGTTGGACGCCCCCTACCGGCTCAACGACGCTCTGGACCGGTTGGAGGTTGAATTCGATGCCATCATCATCGACACACCGCCCACCCTCGGTCTCTCGACGGTAAATGCCCTGGTGGCCGCCAGTCACGTGTTGGTGCCCATCCAGTCGTCCTATTTCGCCCTGGAAGGCACCGACGACCTGCTGGAGACCATCGACAAAATCAAGGCCCGCCCCAACACCGAGCTGCAGCTCCTCGGCATTCTGGTCACCATGTTCGATCGCCGCACTATTTTGTCCAGGCAGGTTTTAGAGGAGATCAAGAACGTCTTCGGTCCCCTCGTCTTCGACACGCTGATCACGAAGTCGGTGCGACTCGAGGAGGCGCCCGCTCACCAGCTCAGCATCTTCGATCACGCGCCCAGGTCCAGCGGCGCTTATGAGTACTATCGCCTGTGCGAGGAGGTCCTCCAGCGTGTCGGATCAGAGTAAGCCAAAGGCCGGTCTGCCGTCCAAGCGGAAGATGCGCCATGACCGACACTTTGTCGACGAATTGGCGCAGCGAATGGGGGAGGGCATCGGTCGAATGGTGCGCGTTACCTCCGTCACGAGCAACCACGATCAGCCCCGCACGACCCTGGGAGACCTCTCGGATCTGATCAACAGCATCGAAAAACACGGGATCCTCGAGCCGCTCCTGGTGCGCCGTCGAAACGGCGGCTACGAACTCGTTTCGGGAGAGCGCCGTTTTCATGCGGCCATGCAGGTGGGTCTCACAGAGGTGCCGTGCATCGAACTGACGGTGAGTGATGAGCACGCTTTGGAGATCGCCCTGGTTGAGAATCTCCAGCGACAGGATCTCAATCCATTCGAGGAGGCCGAAGGCTTTCTGACCCTCATCGACAAGTACGGCTACACCCACGAGCAGGTGGCCGAGGCGGTGGGGCGATCGCGGGTGACCGTGACCGAAACCGTCAAGATCCTGAAACTCCCTGAAACCGTACGCGAGGCGTGTCGGCACGCCGACATTCAAGCCAAGGGAATTCTGCTGGAGCTTTCCAAGGCGCCCAACGAGGCGGCCATGCTCCAGCTGGTGGAGGAAATTGTTGCCCACCGATTCGACCGCGACGCGATCAGACAGCGCCGTCAGCAGCTGGCCGCGGAGGCCGCCGGTGCGCCACCGGTGCCGGCGGAGAACCAACTCAAGCCCTTCACCCTGAGGTTCAAGAGCCCGGACCGCGTCTTCAGCCTGTCTTTGTCATTCCGAACCGAGACCGAACCGGACCGCAAGCAGGTGATCCGCGCGCTCGAAACCATCCTCGACGATCTCAGACATCACGAAGACTGATCAGAATCCCATCGCCAGCCGGACCCAACTGCACTCGTGAGTGTGCATTCGGAGGGATTGTTGTGTCTTTGGAATTTTCCAACCGGACCTGGCGGGGGGAGGAGATTCGCGAGGGAGTCTTCACAGTCGTTCTGCACCTGGGCAGATGGCTATTCAAGATGCAGGTTTACATAATATATCTTATCGGACCTTCCTTGCGTACCTTGAACTGTGGAAAACCCAGAGGTTGTGGAAAAGTTGTGGAATCCGCTCTCTCCCCCCTTCGGTTTGCGACATCAGAGCCCTTTGTGGGCCCTGCAGCGTGACGGGATGGCCGGTGCGGGCTAGACTGGCAGTCCAATGAAACTCGACCTCATGGTGGTTCGTGAGGTGATCGTTCCCACGATTCTGGGGTTCGTCACTTACACATTTCTGCTGATGATGCGGGGGCTCTTCTCGCTCATCGAACAGATCTTTGTGCGCGGTCTGCCGGTGAGGGACGCCCTTGGTGTGCTCGGCGTGACCCTGCCCCACGTGATGGTGTTGACCATTCCCATGGGGTTCCTGTTCGGGGTTCTGCTCGCCGTGGGCCGGATGAGCATGGACAACGAAATCGTCGCCTTGCAGGCGGCGGGGATTTCAGCTCGAAGGCTGCTCCGGCCCATTCTCGCCGTGGGGTTGCTCCTGACCATCTTCAACGGCTTCCTTTTCCTTTATGTGATTCCCCGCTCGAATCGCGATTTGAAGGACATGAGGGTGCGGCTGTTTGCCTCCGCGCGAAACCTGGGCAGAATTCAGCCGGGTGTGTTCTACGAGGATTTTCCCAATCTCCTGCTGTACGTGCGGGGTGTGGACCCGGCAACTACCGAGTGGGATGACGTGTTCATTTACGACAGCAGCAATTCTGGAGAAGAACGCCTCACCCTGGCCGGAAAGGGTCGCGTGATCACCGCCGCCGATCGCGAAAACGCGGCCATCGCGGCCGGAGGGGGCGAAGACCTGGACCCGACCGCGACCGATTCTGGGCAACAAGGCCAACCCTGGATTTTGTTGGTGGACGCCGTGACCCACCAGTTCCTGAGAGCGAAACCCGAAACATACCGGGTGAACAACAACGATGAGTTGCTGTTTCAGCCGGACTTCGGACGGACCGGTAAGGTTCGCTATGACCTGGCCATGCGGGAAAGGAACTCCAGCGATCTTGTTCGCATCGTGAGGGGCGGAGATCTGCCCGGAACCGACGACTTCGACGAGGAAGACGTGTTGCATGCCGGTTTGGAGCTCCATCGGCGGCTGACAGTGCCGGCGGCGAGCCTGGTGTTCGCTCTATTGGCCCTGCCGCTGGGAGTGGGCTCTCGAGCGGGTGGTCGCGGCCGGGGCTTTGTCCTGTCGGTGGCGGTTGTCCTGCTCTACTACGTGATCGGCAACAACGGGGAAATCATGGCCAGAGAGGGCCGGTTGCCGGTGTGGCTGGGGATGTGGTTGCCCAACATGGTGTTTGCCGCGCTGGGATTGTTGATGATGACCCGGATGGGTCGCTGGCTCGGTGAACGGCAGGCACGGGAAGGGCCGATGTCGCGCCTGCGTAGGTGGCGCCGGGAGAGGCAGCAGGAACAAGAAGCGGCCCGGTCGGCCCCTGGCCACCCTCGCCCCTCGACGAGGGTTTTGACATCCAATCTTCGGGATCGACGTCGCTCGGCCTTTCGTTTTCCCGCCCAACTCGACCGCTACATGGTGGCACGGCTGGTCACTCCCCTACTGATGGTGTTGGTCAGCACCGCCGCCCTGTACGTGATCGTGGATCTCACCGAACACGTGGCCGCCATGGTGGAGCACGACGCACCCTTCGGGGTCATCGTTGCCTATTACTGGAATCTGTTGCCCCAGATGGTCGTGGATGTCCTTCCGTTTGCAATGCTGATCGGGGTCTTGATCGTGCTGACCATGCTCGAGCGGCAGCAGGAACTCACCGCTTTGAAGGGTGCGGGGATCTCGCTCTTTCGCGTAATGGTGCCGGTTGCGATGGTGGCGGCCACCGGTGGGCTGTCCATGTGGCTTCTGGCCGAGTACGTGGTCCCGGACGCCAACCGGGAAAAGGAACGTCTTCTGGATGTGATCGAGGGCAAGACGGCCGCACGATCCTATCGCGTGACCGACAAACAATGGCTGTTATCCCGAGACGACTCCACCTTCTACAACTTCCTGCGCTACGATCCGGACACCCAGACCTTGTTGCGGTTCACCCAGTATCGTGTGGACGAGGACATGCGGCTCAGGTTCCATCTGTTCGCTCATCGAGCGCGGTATACGGAGGGCGCCTGGGTTGCAGATGCCGGCTGGTTCCGCCAGTTCTTTCCCGACGGAACTGACGAGTATCGGCAGATCAATCAACCCATGAAGCTGCAGATGGCCGAGGGCCCCGAGTACTTCGGCCAGGAGTACAGCAGTCCCTCGGAGATGTCTCATCGTGAACTCCGTCAGTACATCGCCGAACTCGAGGATTCGGGTTATCAACCTGACGAGCTGAGAGTTCGGTGGCATCAGAAATTCGCCTACCCCACGTCGGCCGTCATCATGGTCTTGCTTGCCCTCCCATTTGCTCTGAATCGCGGGGGCCGAAGAGTGACGACCATGCAGGGAGTCGCCCTGGCCCTCGGGCTCGGGATTGGCTACTCCATATTGGTCACGATCTTTGGGAAGCTGGGTGATGCGTCGGTGCTGCCACCCACCATTGCTGCCTGGGCTCCGGTCATGCTGGGCATGCTGTTCGCGGTGAACCGGATGACGACTTTGAGGACGTAGGTCCCCCGCCCGCCAATTCGAAATTCGAGATGCGAACTCCCCCACCCTCCCCGTCCGTGTCCGAGAACAGGCTGTGCCTCGTGACATAGGACCGTACGATTCATTGAGGTTTTTAAATTGTTGCAACAAAATAATTTATGGGAAATTTTGATTCAATTCGCGGTGCGTGATACCACGTCACGGACCGCGAGGGCGTGGAATCTGCGCCGCAGAGGGTGGAGATCGGCTTCGCGGAAATCCGGGTGACACCGGTTGGTGAGCAACACGAAGACCGCACCGAGGCTGGGATCCACCCAGACCGAGGTTCCCGTGAAACCCACGTGGCCGAAGGCCGAGGAGCCGAGACGGAGTCCTGCCGAACACGCCGGCGTCAGACTGAGTTGCCAGCCCAAACCCCTGACCTGGTGGAGGTCGGCCGCCACCGGAATGGTGGCCGCCTCGATCTCGGTTTGGCTCAACAGGCTCCCGGCGCCTGCCAGGTACTCCGTGGCCAACCGGAAGACCCCGTCGGCGGTGCCGAAAAGTCCCGAGTTGCCGGCTGCCCCGCCGAGAAATCGGGCGTTGCCGTCATGGGGTGCCGCCGTAGCCACGGGTGGCACTACGGATGGTGAGAAACCCATCTCCGCCGTCATCCGCAGTTCGGGCTCGCCGGTGGCCGACCCTCCGGCCAGAAAGTGCTTTTCGGGATCCGGACTGAAACCGAGCCCATCCCGAAGCTCGAGGGGCTGCAGAACCTCTTTGTCGAAGAGACTCTGGAAAGGGGTGCCGTGTAGCTGCTCGAGAGCCTTTCCCAAGAGAATGAAACCAAGACAGCTGTATTCCACGCGACGACCGGGAGGGGCGCCGAGCTCGATACCGAGAATCGTCTGGACGATGCTCTCTGGGTCGGTTCCAAGGGCGTAGAGCGGGTACCAGGCCGGCAACCCTGAGGTGTGGGCCAACAGCTGGCTGACCGTGGCTGCCGCAAGGGGATGCCGCGAAGGGGAGGTGCCAAAGAGATCCCCGATCGTGGTGTCCAACGTCAGCCTTTCCTGACGAATGGTCAGCAGGGTGAGGGTGCCCACAACCAGCGGTTTGGTGAGCGAGGCGAGGTCGTACCAGGTTTCGAGGATTGGAGGCTCAGGTGCCTGACCGAGTCTGGCGTGTCCAGCAGTCGCGAAGCGCAACATTTCTCCCGGCCGTCCCCAGAGCGCGACTGCCGAGGGTACGACACCGGTCTGGACTGCTCTGCGGAGCAGGTCACCCACCGCCGTCTGGGTTGGATTCACGATCGCCGTCCACTGTCGGCTGGGGCGGCGCCGAGAACCCTCGGCCGACCCTCGTCATCCACGTTGACATAGGTGATCTCGGCGTCGGTGACAGGGACCACCAAGGCGCGATTCCCTCGTCGGGCGGCCTCGACAGCCACCTTCACCGTCACCGAGGTTCGGCCACGGCGCACCAGACTCGTGTAGAAGCTCACCAGGTCGCCCACAAAGACCGGTTCGTGAAATTCCACCTCCTTCATGGAGACGGTGACGACCCGATCGGCACCGTGGAGTCTGGACTCCTCGGCACCTGCCTGGTCGATGTGGGACAGGATCACTCCGCCGAAGATCGTCCCAGCGGGGTTTGTGTCCCTGGGCATCATGAGGACCCTGATGGAGGTGTTGCGCTGGGGTTTCTCCATGAACCTGTCCCTTCGCGGAGCGTCGTGGTGGAGTCGAGTATACGACGGAGGCAGTGGGCCATCCCCCACCCGCCCAATTCGAAATTTGAAATTCGAAATGCGATCTGCAATCGGACGCGGGAGCGCGGTGACTAGTCCATACTCATGATATGGGCAGAATATGGCTCCCCGAGATCATCCGCGCCCGACCGTCGGCACCCATCGTCCTGAGGTGGGTCGTGGCCGGTGGCGAAGCGCCGAACGATCCGGTGCAGACTGTGCCGGCAGTGTTGAGAAGGGCCGGTGTCGCGTTGAGTCGGCCCTCCGATGGTGGCTGGGAGATCCTCGTGCCGTGGCGGACTCTGGTCTACGGCTTTGTTCGGCGCGACGTGGATGAACGAGCCTGGCTCACGGTGGTGACCGCCGAAGAGGCATCAGAGCTGCGGCTGGAATGCCTCCCTCAGCAGACTCACTCCGCCCACGCAGCCGGAGCTGCCGGGGTCGCGATGATGACCGCGGCCGCATGGGTCATCGGCGGGTGGAGCGACGGTTTCGTGCCGGCCTTCGCCGTGGCAGCGGCTGGTGGTCTCTGGGTTGACTGGACTCGGGTGGCGGCCTTTCGAACCTTCGAGATGAGGCTGCGTCGTTTGGTGGAGGATGTGGGTCGCGAACTTTGGCCCGCGGCGCCGGCGCAGCTGCTGCCTCCGCCATCGCCGCGGGTGTGATCCGGCGGCTGTCGGCATGCCGACACGGATCCCCCACCCACCCTCGCAGGCTATGGGGCTATGGGGCTATGAAATCCGCCGCCCAGCCGATCCTCGATGCTGGATGCTGGATCCCCCACCCCACCCCGACAAGGCAGGCCGGACGGGACGGGCGCGTGTGCCGTCTTTAACAATGTTGGGGCTCGCCAACTGAGTCATTCAGCCCTTTGGGTCCCAACATTGTTAAAGGGGGCAACCTCGGGTAGCGCTATGGAGAGATGGGGGCGCCGAAATCAGCGTATCGAAGCGAACGCGTGGGCCGGTGCCTGGCACCGACATGCGCAATTCGAAATTCGAAATTCGTAATGTGAGGGGGGCGGGGGTTCCGGATTCAGGTTGGGATTTCGTCCGGTGTGGAGTTTGTTTCGCCGTCCTCACCGGCGACGAGTTCCTCCGGATCGGGGAGATCCTCCGGCCGGTCGAGACCGAAGTGGATCAGAAACTCCTTCGTCGTGCGGTAAAGAAACGGTTTCCCCACGACTTTTTTGCGGCCGGCAACCCGAAGCAGCGACCGGTCGAGCAGGGTCCGGACGACCCCCGTGGAGTTGGTGCCGCGGATGAAGTTGATCTCCGGCATGGTGATGGGCTCGCGGTGGGCCACGATGGCCAGGACCTCGAGCGCGGCCTGGGAGAGTCGCTGGCGGGCCGAAATTCCGTGAAAGATCCTCAGGTAGGGATCGAGCTGGGCCGGGGTGACCGACCGCCAACCACCGGCGACCCGCTCGAGCCGGATGCCGCTGGATGGCCGATCCCAGTCGGCCTGTAACTCGGCCAGCACGACGTCCACGTCCTCCACTAAAGTCTCTTTCTCTCCCAGGGTCTCGACCACCGAGTCGGCGGTCACGGGGCCGCGAGCGGTGAGCAGAATAGCCTCCATCAAGGCTCTGAGCTGATCACGCTCCATTGGCCTGCTCCTGTTGTGCGATCTCCCCGGTGAATTCGCGCGCGCCCTTGCGCAGGTAGATTTCGGCAAACTGCCGCCGTTGTTCGGCGCAGACCGCGCCCATTCGTACCAGCTCGAGGGCGGCGACGAAGATCACGACCACCTCCTCCACGTCCGACCTGCTATGGAGATCCCTGAGCAACGGCACAACGTCTTCTTCGGTGACCCTTTTGTAGAGCTCGTTCATTGTTTCCTTGATCTTGAATCGGAGCGGCAAAACCTGTAGCGGCGGCGGGTGGGCCTCGGCGAATCGCTCCATGGCGTCCAGATAGGCTCTGGCCAGGTCTCTGAGATCCACGTCCTCCCAATCGACCTCCATCTCCTCAGGAGTCAAATCGGTGGGGACCCCCGGCGTCCACAGACAGCGCCGGACGACGTCCTTTTCATACAGCAGGGCGGCCATTTCCTTGACGCGCCGATACTCCAAGAGGCGTTCCACGAGTTCCTCACGAGGATCTTCGCCGTCCTCGCTGTGACGTGGGAGAAGCAACCTCGACTTGAGCTGGAGGAGCCAGGAGGCCATCCAGAGAAACTCCCCCGCCAATTCGAGGTCGATCTCCTGCATGGCTTCGAGGACTTCGTGGTATTGATCGCAGATCGTCAAGATGGGGATGTCGTAGATGGAGACCTCATTCTTCTTGATGAGGTGGAGCAGCAGGTCCAGCGGTCCGGAAAAGACACCAACGTCCACCGCCGGACCGGTCGTGGTCTGGAGTTCTGCGGCGTCCTCGATCTCTTCCATTCGGGGGATTATAGGGCATTGGCGAAAGACGAAGAGCGGGCGGGGAATGGTGGATCGCGAAGAGCGACTGGTGAAGAGTGAAGAGTGGGCTGAGAAGGGTGATTTCCGGTCGCTCTCAGGGATGGGAAATCGGGACTCGGGATTCGGGACTCGAGACAAGGAACAAGGAGAATCCCGCCCGCCCGGTGCGTGAGGACGCGACGGCTGGTCACCGCGGCCACCGGCCGCGAGTAACCGCTGGGACAGCGTTTGGGAGATGGGCGCATCGATGTCGTCAGGTCGAATCCACCGAGAAGGCCTATTGTGGTGCGGGCCTCTGGCCTGCAACGGCACATGTGTTCAAGCCCAGAATTGCTGTCGGGACGCTCCAAAGACGTTTCGGGAGGGCGGAGACTTTCGACTTTCGACTTTCGACTCACGAGAAAATTGTCGACTGCCCCCCGCGAACCGTCCCCCGGGAGGTTC
Organism: uncultured Holophagae bacterium; assembly: GCA_963710645.1. Classification (GTDB taxonomy): domain Bacteria; phylum Acidobacteriota; class Thermoanaerobaculia; order Thermoanaerobaculales; family Sulfomarinibacteraceae; genus FEB-10. The sequence continues at coordinate 724,647 of CAVQBD010000001.1, forward strand.
GGGTAGGGTATTCGGCATCAGAGCATTGGGTCGCGGGGGCGGCGAGGGCCCAAGTGGACACCGGGTGCCACCCACAGTCGACCCACCTGGGCGCGTCGTACGCATGCTGACGGATCGTCCACCACGATCTCCTCCATCGATGCGACAACCTGGCCGAGTTCGGATGCGATCCGGCTTTTTTCCCGGGAGTCGCGCTCGGGGGGGTCGGCGATCCGGGATTGAATCTCCGGTCTCAGCAGGCCGGTTGCCCGCCGCCGAAAATCGTCCCTCCCCTCGCCCAATTCCGACACGAGTTCGGAGGGGCCCAGGCGAAAAAAACGAAGCTCCCATCCCGCCAGGAAGCCATCGAGCTGGGCCGCCAGGTCATCTTCCGGGTAGGGATCAGGTTCTTGCCACGGTTGCAGCGGGTGGCCGGCGAGATCGACGCACCTGACGTCGGAGCCATCGGGCTTCCACAACAGGTGCAGGTGTCCGGTCCTGACGACGCGCCAGTTCGGGAGGTCAACGGTCAGCCACAACGACGCGTGGTGCCACGCTTCGGCGGCTCGCTGTGCGGCGGCGTCGCCGAAGGGGGCGACGAACAGCGGTGGGTGGACGGTGAGCTTCACGACCCCATGCTACACTCCGGCCGGCAGGATGGGAGGATTCGAGCGAGTGGAAATCTGGGACGGCCAGATGGGTCTTTTTGACGAAAACCCAATGCGCGAAGTATCGGGGAACGAACGAGTCGTGGTCTTCGACGTGGAGACCCAGCGGTCCTTCGAAGAGGTTGGTGGTCGGAGCCAATTCCACAAGCTCGGCGTGTCCGCCGCGGTGGCCTATCGCTACGACCGCGACGAGTTTCTAAAGGTCACGGAGGAGGACATCGGCAGGCTCATCGACCTGCTGCTCGGGGCCGATCTCGTGGTGGGCTACAACATCAAGGGCTTTGACTACGACGTACTCCGGGCCTACACCGATCAGGATCTCCACGCATTGCCGACGCTGGATCTCATGCAGCACCTCGAAGAGCGGTTGGGCTTCCGTCCCAAGCTCGATAGTGTGGTGGTCCCGACTCTCAACACCTCGAAGAGCGCCGACGGGTTGCAGGCGCTCGAATGGTGGCGTCTCGGCGAGATCGACAAGATCATCGAATACTGCCAAGAAGACGTTCGGGTGACCCGCGATCTTTACAATTTCGGCAAGCGCAACAAATGCGTGATGGTGTCTCGTTTCAGCGGGACTCCCCGGAAGGTCGAGGTGGACTGGTAGGCCTCCACCCTCCTGGGTTCCGAGTCCCGAGTCCCGAATTTCGAATTCTAGGTTCTTCCCGTCCCAGTGTCGTCGAGCGTCTCCTCCAACAACTCGCGGCTTCGCGCCAAGATCAGGGCCGAGGCGGGTACGCCAAGTGCCTCGAGGGCGGGGGGTGTGGGGCAGCCCTTCTCCGCGGCGGTGGCGATGACAGCCCTCAGCTCGCTGCGGGCCCGTTTACCGCGGCCCAGTGCGATCAGGCACTCCGCGAGCAGGTACCGCACCGCGCAGAGCTGGGGTTCGAGGTAGAGGGCGGCCCTGAAGGCCGCCACGGCACGCCGCGGTTCGCCGACCCTATCCAGGACCCGTCCCTCCATGGCCCGGAGTGTCGCGTCGTCCGGAGCCAGCCGGCAGGCTGATCCCACGAGCTGCAGGGCGTCGGACCCCTTGCCGTTGGCGAGCATTTCCGCGGCACACAGGGCCAGGGCCTGTCGGCTCTGAGGCTCCTGCGCGCCGAACCTCGACGCGGGGGCGCCCGTAGCGGGAGAAGGTCGGTCATTTCCCTTGGACGCGGCCGGTCCGGGCTGCCGAATCTGCGCCGGCTGTGGCTCCGTCGCCGGTGCAGGCTCCGTCGGCAGCCGGTAACAGAAGCAATCACCCAGATCCCAGGGTTCCAACGGGGAATGGAGCTGCCAGAGCGACTCGCTGGGTCCGACAAAGATCACAGCGTGATCCGCCATGGAGCCCACAACGTCGTCAACCACCTTCCGCTGGGCCGCAGGACGAAAATAGATCAGCACATTGCGGAGGAAGATCACATCCACGGGCGCCTCGGGCAGGCTGCGATCCTGAATCAGATTCATCACGCGGTAGGTGATCCGTTCCTGGAGTCGGTGGTCGAGCTGATAGCCGTTTTTCTGCGGGGTGAACCACCGATCGAGGAGATCGTCGCTCACCCGTGCGATGGCACGGGGACCGAAAAGGCCGCGCCGGGCCTCATCGAGCACGTTTTCGTCCACATCTGTGGCGACCACCCGCCAGTTCTCCTCCGCCATGCCCAGCGCCTCGGCGAGCACGATGGCGATGGTCGCCGCCTCCTCGCCCCGCGCACAGCCCGCGCTCCAGACCGTGAGGGGCCCCGCGAGGGGAGTGGGTTGCGACGCCATCAGCGGGAGCACCTGCTCAGCGAGGGCTCTGAACTGCTGGGCACCGCGGAAGAGGTACGACTCGTTGACCGTAATGTGGCCCAACAGCGCCCGCCATTCGTCGGAGTCACCACTCGTCTGGAGGTATCGGAGATAGCGATCGAGAGTCTTCTGACCAGAAGCCCCAGCCCTCTGGATGGCCACCGCCTCGAGACGTGCCATTTCCCGCTCGGGAATCACGTTGCCGGTGCTCCTTTCGATCAGAGCGGCCAACGCTGCGAGATTTTTCACGGGCTCACCCCACGGGTGAGTTCGCGAAGGTGATCGCCGATGGCGGCTGGTGGTAAGACCAAGGAGGCAGCGCCACGCTCCACCGCGGCTCCCGGCATTCCCCAGACCGCGCTTGAAATTTCGTCCTGGGCAATGGTCAAGGCACCGACGGACCTCAGCACCGTCATGGCCGCCACCCCATCGGAACCCATGCCGGATAGCAGAATGACCGCGGTGTGTCGTGCGCCGTCTCCGATCAAGGAGCGAAAGAGGGTCTCGACCGCCGGCCGGTGGCCGTTGACCGGCGGAGAACTTCGATCCAGCCGCACGATCGATCGGTCCTTCACCGTCATATGACTGTCCGACGGCGCCAGCCGGACGCCTCCCCGCGTGAGCGAAGCGCCGTCTCGAGCCACCCGGACGTCAAGACCGGTTTCGGCGGTGAGCCAGTCGGCCAATGCAGGTTCGAATCCCGCGGTGATGTGTTGCACAACCACCACCGGGGTCGCGAAATCCGATCCTAGGTGGTGCAGCATCTCGGCCAGCGCTCCTGGACCTCCGGAGGAGGCACCAACCGCCACCAGCCGAATCGGAGCACCGGCCTTCGCCGGCGGTGGAGGGATCGGCCGGGCCGGTCGCCGAGTGCGGCCCGCCAACTGTCGCAGGGTCTCGCCCAGAGTCTCGCCCAGGTCTTCCCACGCCTGAGGAACCGTCGGTTTGGGGAATACCGCGACTGCGCCTTTTCTGAGAGTGCTGAACGTGGCGATCATGCGTTGTCTGTCCCCGCCGGCTGAGATGACGATCATGGGCACCGGGTGAACGCTGAAGACCTCCTCCGGCGATCCGGGACCTTGGGGATGGCCCAGGTCCGCGTCGATGATGATGGTGTCCGGCCTCAGATTGCGGGCGAGCCGGATGGCCTCACCCCCGTCCCGGGCCTCCCCCACCACCACCAGCCCCGGAACGCATTCGACGAACCTGCGCAGTACCGCGCGGACCGACAGCGAGGGGTCCGCGATCAGTACCTTGAAGCTCACCATCCACCCCCGGCGGATCGCCGAATCAACCCTGCCAGCTCGCGCGCCTGGAGGCCCTGCTTCGAAAGATAGGCGTCGGCTCCCGCGTCGAGACCGGCTCGGTGGTCGGATGGCCGGTCACCGGTTGACACTACGATGATGGGGAGGTCCTCGAACCGCACTTCGGTTCGCAGGTGGCGGGTCAGTTCGAGCCCGTTCATTCCCGGCATTTCGATGTCGGTCACCACACAATCAAAGACCTTGTGATCGAGAAGGTCGAGAGCCTCCTCGGCCGACGGTGCGACGCGTACTGCGAAACCGGAGTCCTCGAGCAGCCGACGGATCATCTCCCTTGTCACCCTGGAGTCGTCCACCAGCAGCACTCGAATGACCTTTGGCGTGCGTCGTTCAGCGGTCTCGGACAGATCGTCAGCGCCGGCATTGGCGATGCGGCTCCATGACAGAACCCCCACCGGACGGCCGGTGCCGAGCAGGGCGAGACCGTCGTAGAGTTCGGGCACGCCGGCCCCCCGGGGTCGCGGCCTGAGGAAGATCTCCTCCTCGCCGATGACGTCATCGGCGACGATCGCCAGAGGACTGCCGGCCGCCGACCCGAGAATCAGTGTCCCCGCGCGGTCGCCGGGTTCGCCGAGGATTTCGTTCAAGAATCGCACCGCCACCGGAGTCTGACCCTCATCCAAGACCATCCGATCATTACCGGACGGCAGTCGGTTCGGATCCAAACGACGGTACGATCGCACGGGGGCGGCAGGCAAGGCGACCGTCGACTGACCAACGGCCAGCACGAGGACTCGTTCCCCCCTTCGGGTGACCGGGACCTCGAAGGTGACAGTTGTGCCGGCGCCGGGTTGGGAGTCGAGCCAGAGTTCTCCTCCCACGGCACGTACCGCGCTCAACACAGCATCGAGCCCGATTCCGCGGCCCGAGACCTCCGAAGCCTCCTCGCGGGTGGAGAAGCCCGGCTGTGACAGAATCTGGAGCAGATCCTCATCACCCAGCCGGTCAGCATCCTCCGAACGAATGACTTCGTTCTTGACTGCGGCCCGGACGATCGTTTCGCGTTGAATCCCACGACCGTCGTCTCGGACCTCGAGGCGAACCCGATCACCATCGGTGACCGCGGTGATCACTATCGTGCCGGTTTGGGGTTTGCCCGAGGCCCTCCGCTCTTCAGGGGTCTCGATACCGTGATCCACCGCGTTGCGGACAACATGGAGCATCGCCTCGGCCAGGGCGTCGATGATCCTTCGGTCGAGCAGTGTTGCTCCTCCGTTGGCGGCGACCGAGACCTCCTTCCCCAGGCTGTCAGCCAGTTCCAGGGCGTGTCGGGCGAGCTTCTGAAGCACGGGCCGTAGGGGTCTCACCTGTTCCCGTAGAAGTGTTTCCAGCAGTCCTTCGGACAACCTCTGCATCCTTCGCTGTCCGGTCTCCAGATCACCTGCCACCTGCCGAAGAGAGGTCGCGAGCGTGGCGAGAACCTGTCTCGGGGCGCGCTCGCCCACTCCCCGTTCGGCCAGGCCGGCAAGCCGAAAAACCCGGTCGACGACGCCGGCACCAGCCACCGAAAGGACGCGAAGCCGGGCGCTCCGGTCGGCCATGGAGTCCATCACATCCACCGGCACCCGCAAGCGGGCCGGACGGGCCGGACGAACAACCTCGACCTCGGTCGTGGGTTTCGAACCCGCCACCTCGGAGACATCCGACACCTCTGCGCCACCGACCTCACTCTCGTCTACCAGTCGCACCAACTCGCGGTGAATGGAGCGGACCTCCTTCAGGGCGTTCGGGCTGGGATCTTCGAGGATGGACTCGGCGCGGTGACACTGAGCGGAGAACCGGGTCAGACCCATCATCCGGCTCGCGCCCTTGAGAGCGTGAATCTCGCGGCGAGCCTGGTTCAGAGCCTCGGCGTCGTCTTCGGCTGACGCGATCAGAGTTTCCAGACGTTCGAGCCTGTCCCCCGCTTCAGCCAGAAAGAGTGGCAGCAGATCGTCGAATCCGTCAGCCATCTCGGCGGCTCAGATTCTGGTCCAGTTGTTGACATTGATGTCCACACCGAACATCCCGAAAAGGGCTCCCTCCCGATCGAAAACGGGTGTGGCAACGGTGAAGCACGTTTCTCCGGTGAGCAAGGATTCGTACACGGGGGTCACCACGGTGCGGTGTTCTCGGCGCACGGACTGGTACCAGGGGCGATCGATGAACGATTGACCGATCTGGATTGCGGCGGAACGCCCGTCGGCCAAAGCCAGGTGGTCGTTGATCGTGGCGGCCATCATCGTGCCCTCCGGGTCCACCAGATACGCGAGTTCCACATACGGGTGGTCCTCCACTAGGTCGTTGAGCCGACCCTCGAGCGCTTCCGGACTCGCGGTCGCGTTGGACAATTGGCGGGCCCATGCCACGGAGTGTTGTTTGAGGGAGTGCGGAGAGTCGAGGCGGAAGCTCTGGGACAACAATTGGATCCCGAGCGCGAGTTGGTTGAGTTCTGCGGCCGCGCCGGTGAACCGCACGAGGCCGTCCGCCATGCGCTGGATGACCTCGCTGACCTCTTTCAGGGTCACGACCACCTGATCGGAGGCGGCACGCTGCTCCTCGGTGGCCAATGAGATCTCCCGTGCCGCCCTGGCGGTGGCACCCAGGGCGTTGCGGAGTTCGGCCACCGACTCCTGGGTGGCCCGACTCTCCTCGATCACCTGGGTGGCGGATTTGAATCCCTCCTCTGTGGAAACCACCATGGCTCTGATGGCGGCCGAAAATTCGTCCAACATGGACCGCACGGATTCGACTGACTCCCGCGACCGCTCGGCAAGACGACGCACCTCTTCGGCCACCACACCAAAGCGGTCGCCGTGCTGACCGGCGGCGGCGGCTTCGATGGCCGCGTTCAACGACAGGATATGGGTCTCGTGGGCGATCTCGGTGATCAGATCGAGCACCCGGTAGATCTCCCGGGCTCGGCTGCCGAGGGTATCGGCACGGTCGGCAATGACCTCGATGCGCTGTTGGACGGCTTCCACGCCCTCCACCGCGGACTCGAGGGCCATGGCGCCGTCGTTGCCCGCGGCCTCGGCGCGAGCGGCGAGCTCGGCTTGGTTGGCCGCGTTGGAGGCGATGGTTCCCGCAGTCCGGGCCAGCTCCTCCATGGTCGCGGTGATCTCCACCACCGCGGCGGCCTGTTGCGACGATCCCGCGGCGAGTTCGGTGGAGGTTTCGCGAACCCCACCGGCCGAGGTGGCAACCTCCACCGACGAGTTTTGGATCTGCTGGAAGAGCCCCGCCAGGGATCCGGTGGCCGCTTCCACCACACCCCGCATCTCCGCCGGGAGGTCGCCGAGGGGTTCAAGAGCCGCCACCAGATCGCCGTGGCGCAGTTCGTGGAGACTCTCGGTCAGCGCCTCGCACTGTGCCTCATAGCGATGCTCCACCTCCTGCAGTCGGCGTTCCAGATTGCGCTCCGGGAGATAGACGAGGAACAGGTAGGCTGCCACCGCGAGGATGCTGATCACCAGATAGGCTCTCAGAAGCCAGCTTTCGGGGCCGTCGTCCGCCGCGGCCTCGAGGAAGGCTCCAGCCACCAGGACCACCAACAACATCAGACCGGGTCCCAGCAGCCGCCGGATCGTCGGAAATTCGTGCTCGCTCTTCATCACCCCTCCCCTGCTCCGGGATTTGAGTCCATTGAAACATCCCTGTCGGTGATCAGCGACGGATCCACCACCTGGATGGCGTGACCGTCCCGCTCGATGACTCCCACCAGCGGCGGCGCCGCCTCGCTCGAGACCGTGATCTCGTCAATCGTTGTCAGTCGATTGGCCTCGTCAACCGCCAGACCGATCATCTCGTGACCAACCCGGCGGCCGGCGGCGATGAGTACCACCACCCTCTGGCCGGTTCCAGCGGCCCTGCTGTCAATCATCTCCATCAGATCCACAACCGCCACTGGCTCACCGCCGTACTGGCCGAGTCCAACCAGGGGCGGGCGAGCCCCTGGGATCGGGTGGATGGTGATGTCACGGAGAACACGAATGACCCGTGAGGCGAGAATGCCGAAGCGCTCGCCACCGGCAGTTACCAGCAGGCACGATGGCTCGTCGATGGTGGCGGATCCCTGATTCGGCACGATCACCAAGGATATCAAATGCGGGTGTTGCTGGCAGAAGTCTCTCAGATCAATGGTTTTGATGGTCTGCTGCGGGAGTTGTCTTCTGGTCAGACCAATCGATCTCGGATCCGCGGAGGCTGTGCGGCACCAGGAAGACCCCCATCATCACCAGCCAACCGATCACAACGGCCCAGCGGGTCCGCCATCGGCAGAGCGCGAGCAGCGTGGCCGGGAGCCAGGCGAGCACGGCGACGGCCGTCTTGTTGTCGGTCAGGTCGTGACCGAACGGCCACCCGGTCCAGTAGGCATCGAAGGCGAATTTCTGGACCACGGGTCCGAGATAAAGGCCCCCTACCATCAGCAGGATCATTGCGGCCAGGATCAGGCCTTTGGCCGGGGGGCGGTCCGGTCGAAGCACCTCGAACAGGGCCCGTGTGGCCAGCATCATGCTGCCGAACATGGCCAGGATGTGTGGAATTAGCACTCGCGCCGGCACATCTCCGCGGAACCTCGCCACCACGTCCTCGTCGTCGGGGAGCCTGACGGCCGACCCACCGTCTTCGAGCAGCACCCTGTACTCCACTTTGCCGGCCGGCGGCTGATGCGGGATGACTGCGGACAGCTCGCCGATCTCATCCCGCTCCATGGGCAGCCTGACAAAATGGTCGGATGTGGGGTAGCGCCGCCACTCGACGACGCCTTCCACGCCGGACGGGACGACGGGGAGGCTGATCTTCAGCCCCCCCTCGCCGCCGTGGGTCCGGAGGAGCTTGTAGTTCAGCTCCGTGCCCCCCATCTCGAAGGTGCCGCGTTTCGGGTAGGTCGGACCGGTGGTGCGTTGAAAGTAGCCCAACGCGACCGCCATCGAGAATGCGGCGAACCAGAGCAGAACGGAGGTGGTTCGTGATGCCATCAGCGGTTTCGGACCACCGCCGCCACCATCTCCCCGATGACTCCTGGTTCGACCTCTTCGAGTTCGTAGGCCACATTGGCGATGGGCTTGTTGATGGTGATGATGCGCTGCAGATCGATGGGAGTTCCTTCCACCACCACGTCGGCAGGGGTGGCGTTGATGGTGGCCTCGAGGTCGCGCACCTGTTGGTCGCCGTAGCCCATGGCCGGAACGATGTCGCCCGCGTTGGGGTATTTCTTATAGGTCTCGGCGATGGAACCGACCGCGTAGGGCTTGGCATCGACGATTTCGGCCGCCCCGGCCTGTTTGGCTGCGAACCAGCCCGCGCCGTAGGTCATGCCGCCGTGGGTCAGGGTCGGACCGTCTTCCACCACCAGCGCCCGTTTGCCCTTGACGAGCTCCGGCTTGTCGGTGGTGATCACCGACCGACACTGGATGATCCGTGCCTCCGGGTTGGCGGCGCGGCAGTTTTGGGTCACCTCCTCCACCTTGGCCGGGTCCGCGGTGTTCACCTTGTTGACGATCAGCAGGTTTGAGATCCGCAGATTGGTCTCGCCCGGGTAGTAACTCAGCTCGTGGCCCGGACGGTGGGGATCCACCAAGGTGATGTGAAGGTCCGGTTTGTAAAAAGGTGTGTCGTTGTTGCCGCCGTCCCAGAGGATGACGTCGGCCTCCTTCTCGGCCTCGCGGAGAATTCGCTCGTAATCCACACCGGCGTAAACGACGAATCCGTTGTCGATGTGCGGTTCGTATTCCTCACGCTCCTCGATGGTGCACTGGTGGCGGTCCAGGTCTTCGTAGGTCTCGAAGCGCTGGCAGGCCTGTTTGGCGAGATCGCCGTAGGGCATGGGGTGACGGATGGCAACCACCTTCTTGCCCATGTCCTTGAGGATTCGCGAAACGTACCGGGTTGTCTGGCTTTTGCCGACGCCGGTGCGGACAGCGGTGATGGCGATCAGCGGTTTGGTGGACGGCACCATGGTCTTGGTGGCGGAACAGACCCCGAAATGCGGGCCCCAGCCGATGACCTCGCTGGCCTTGTTCATGACATAGGTGTGGGGCACGTCCGAGTATGAGAACCACACCTCGTCGACATCGTTTTTGCGCACGACGCTCTCGAGATCCTCCTCCGGCAAAATCGGGATTCCGTTCGGATAGAGCGATCCGGCGAGCTCAACAGGATAGGTCCGGTCTTCAATGTCTGGGATTTGGGTTGCGGTGAATGCCACCACCTCCACGTCCTCGTTGTCGCGGAACAGGCAGTTGAAGTTGTGGAAGTCACGGCCTGCCGCGCCCATGATCACGACTCTTCTCTTGGCCATTGGTATTCCTCCAGGGTCGCGGGGGTGTGCGACCCGACCGCTGCCGGGTGAAGCTGAACCGGCGCGGTACGGGCGTATGGTAGCACCCCCGCCCGCCCACCCAATTTGAAATTCGAAATTCGAAATTGGAATCCCCCACCCGCCCGGTGTGGAGAGTGTGGAAATGGTCACCCCGCGCCCCGTTCCCTTCTCCCTAGCCCGAGCCCGGTACGGTTACCGAACGAAGAACCAAGCACGAAGAACGAAGAACGAAACCACCCGCCCACCCGGAGAGAGGTGGGCGCGATAGGCGGGCGTGCCACTCCGGGCATCTTCACGTTGCAGGTTACACGTTGAACGTTCCCGCCCTTCCTCCCGGATCGTGAGAGTGCGCGATGGGCGGGCGTGCCGTCTTTGACAATGTTGGGGCCATTCAGCTGAGTCACCCGGCCTCAGAAGTCCTAACATTGTCAAAGGGGGCAACCTCGGGGCGCGCATCTGGGAGATGGGCGCGTCGAAGTCAGTGCATCGATGCGTCCATTTCCCAACCATACCTGTGGGACGTCTGCTCCCGCCCCCCCAAAACGATGGTGTCCGCCTGCTCGACGGCGGTTTTGATCGCATCGGCAATGCCCTGCGCCTGCCGCGCGTCTGGCTGTTGGCCGTGGGCATGGAAAAGCAGGGCGCCTGAGGCGTCGAAGACCAAGATGTTGGTCGCCTTGGATTCAAAGCCGTATGTCTTGGCCCACTGCCCCTTCCAGTCGAGCAGCGTCCACTGCAACTCGTCCTGGGGAAACTTCTTACGCACCTTCTTCCTTGCGACCGACGGCACCGACTTGAGGTTGGCCACCGCCACATAGCGAACGCTCAAGAGATTCAAGGTCGGGTCCAATGCCTGAATCATGGCCCGGCCCCACTCCACGGTGCCCTTGGACCCGCCCCGGTCGCTGGCGGTGACCACCATGACCTGGCCGCGGTACTCCTCGTCGGTGTGAATCTGACCGAACTGGTCCTCCATTTCAAAGGACATGAGACGTGATTCCTGGGACCATACCGCCGCAGTGCACGCGAGGACCAGGGCGGGCAGAATGAAGGAGCGACATTTCATATCCGAGTTTTAACACGGACGGGGAAGAGAATTCGAAATGCGAAATGCGAGATTCGAAATTCGAGATGCGAATCCCCCACCCTCCCGCGTCCGAGTCCGAGCCCGTGCCCGAATTCAGAGTTCAGAGTTTTGCCCCACCCACCCGGGGAATGGGTTGTGGGTTGTAGGTTGTAGGTTGTAGGTTGTGGGGTCCCGGTCGGTGGCGAGATACTCGGGCGCCAAGGTTCGTGCTATTTGGTGCAGCGGAACCCGTCCTGGATTTCTCCCAGGCGCGTCCAGATTTGATGTGACTCGGGCTGCGGTGAAAGGGCGAACAACACCGCCTTGTGGTGCGATGAAGGACAGTGTCTTACGACTCCCCTGAGCATGAGGTTCGCGGCGTCGCGGGTGACAAAGGCGTCGAAGGTCTGCACGAAGCCAACGTAGATCTCGGGTTCATTTGAAACTCCCGGCCAAGTCTACTCAGTCTGTCGTCCCGAGTCCCGAGTCCCGAATCCCGAGTCCCGAGTCCCGAATCCCGAGTCCCGAATCCCGAGTCCCGAGCCCCGACCTTCGACTCCCCGGGGCGGGAGGGGGAGCTACTCCCACTCGATCGTGCCCGGCGGCTTCGAGGTCACATCGAACACCACCCGGTTGATGCCTGAGATCTCGTTCACAACCCTGCGCGAGATGTGGTCGAGCACCTCCGGCGGGAAGCGGTACCAATCCGCGGTCATGAAGTCGTCGGTGGTCACGGCGCGGATGGCCAACACCTCATCGTAGGTCCGTTGATCGCCCATGACTCCCACCGAGCGCACGGGCAACAGGACGCACAACGCCTGGGAAATGTCGTCATACAGACCGGCCCGGCGGATTTCGTCGATCACGATGGCGTCGGCTTCCTGAAGCGTGGTGACCCGTTCGGCCGACACCGGCCCCAGAATCCGAACCGCCAGGCCCGGTCCGGGGAAGGGGTGCCGCCAGAGCAGCTCGTGGGGCAGGCCCATTTCTTCCCCAAGGCGCCGGACCTCGTCCTTGAAGAGATCCCGCAGGGGTTCCACCAGATCCAGGCCGAGTCGTTCCGGCAGACCGCCCACGTTGTGGTGGGTCTTGATCACCGCTGCCGTGCCCCGCACACCGGACGATTCGATGACGTCGGGGTAGAGGGTCCCTTGGGCAAGATGGCGGGCGTCCGGGAATCGTCGGGCCTCTGTTTCAAAAATTTCCACGAACTCGCGACCGATGATTTTCCGTTTGGTTTCGGGATCGGCAACGCCGTCAAGCGCAGACAGGAATTGTTGGGCGGCATCCACGTGATCGAGGTCGATGCCGAACTGACGAAACCGAGCGATCACCTTTGCACCCTCGTCTTTGCGCAGCAACCCGGTGTCGACGAAGATGGGCACCAACCGATCCCCGATTGCTTCCCGCAGCAGCACTGCGGTCACGGTGGAATCGACCCCTCCGGAGACGCCACAGATCACCCGGCCCGTTTCCAGCGTGTTCTTCAGAGCCTCGATTGTCTCCCGGTGGATGACCGCGGAATTCCAGTCACGGCGCGCCCCAGCGATTTCGATGAAGTGCTCGAGGATCGCCTGCCCGTGGTCGGTGTGACGGACCTCGGGGTGGAACTGAAGGCCGACGAATCCGCGGGCGGGATCAGCGATTACCGCTGCCGGAGTGTTGTCGGTGCGGGCCAGCACCTGGAAGCCCCGGGGGAGCTCGGCCACCGAGTCGCCATGGCTCATCCACACCCGCTGACGAGAAGGGGTGCCGCCAAAGATCGGTTTGGGCTCCACCACCTCGAGTTCGGCGAGTCCGTATTCGCGGAGATTCGAGGATTTCACCGCGCCGCCGAGTTGGTGCGCCATGAGGTGCATGCCGTAGCAAATTCCCAAGACCGGCACGCCGAGTTCGAAGACCCCGGCCGCCGGTTGCAGTGCGCCCTCTTCAAAGACGCTGGCAGGCCCGCCCGATAGCACAACGGCGATGGGGCCGAGTTCGGCGATGCGCGCGAATTCGAGGTCGCCCCTTTCCACGACGGTCTTGACTCCCATTTCTCGGAGTCGGCGGGCGATCAACTGGGTGTATTGTGAACCGAAGTCGAGAATCAGAATGATCTCGTGTTGCATCTGAACACCCTCCGTAACGCGGCGGAGCATAGCAGAGGTCAACCACGATATGGACTCGAAGACGAGGTCTTTCCGGTTGACGGAGCCATGCCACGTCGCTAGGATGCGCTTTGTGAAAACAGCCACGAGGCCGTGGCTTAGTGCGTCTCCTGGAAGGGTGTATGGCCGAACAGTTTCTACCAATCGTCATCACGCTGGCAGCGGCGGCCTTTGTGGCCATCGCCATCCTGACGCTTGCAGCGTTGGTCAGTCAGCGGTCGCGTCACCACGCGGTGGCCAAACGGGAGATCTACGAGTCGGGCGTGCCCATTCTCGATGCCGCTCAAAAACGGATATCGGTGAAGTTCTACCTGGTCGCCCTTGTCTTTGTGGTGCTCGACGTTGAGGTCGCGTTCCTCTACCCGTGGGCCGTGACCTACCGTGAACTGCTCGCCGAGTACTCCATCGTCATTCTGTGGGACATGCTCGCATTCATGGCCTTGCTCGCCATGGCGTACGCCTGGCTTTGGAAGACCGGGGTCTTTGATTGGGGTCGCACGGGCAAAACAGTGGGACGGGAGCGGTGATGGCGGAATTGACCACCCTTCCGTTGCAGGTGGCGCCTCCGGACCAGGTCGCCGAGGTGAGTTTCGATAGTGAGATGGAAACCGCCATAGCCGACATACTCACCCGGTACCCCAACACCCAGGCGGCCCTCCTGCCCGTTCTCTGGCTGTGCCAGGAGCGATGGGGATGGATCTCTCCCGGCATCACGCGGGCCATCGGTGAACGGCTCCATCTCTCGCCCGCCTTCATCGAGGGCGTGACCAGCTTCTACACCATGTATCAACGCACTCCGCCGGGCCGATACCTGCTCCAGGTGTGCACCACATTGTCGTGTCAGCTGTGCGGCACCAGTCCTTTGGTGGATCACCTCAAGGCCAAGCTGGGGATCGATTTTGGAGAAACCACGAGTGACGGCCGGTTCACCCTGGTGGACGTCCAGTGTCTCGGCGCCTGCGGAGAGGCTCCCGTCATCCAGATTAACAACGACTACTACACCGAACTCACGGTCGAGACGCTCGACGAGCTGCTCGATCGTTTGAAGTAGGGCTCGGGGGACCCCATGGAAGCCATTCTGCTGCGGGCCCGGGGCACGGAGAACTCGCGGTCCATCGCCGCCTATGAGAAGGCCGGTGGTTACAAGGCCCTGGCCAAAGTCCTGACCATGGAGCGCGCCGAGGTCATCGAAGAGGTCAAGGCCTCCGGTCTGCGCGGCCGCGGCGGCGCGGGATTCCCCACCGGCGTCAAGTGGGGATTCGTACCGAAGGATTCGGTCAAAACCAAGTACCTGATTTGCAACGCCGACGAATCGGAGCCCGGGACCTTCAAGGATCGTGAGATCATCCACGTCGATCCCCACATGATGATCGAAGGCATCGTCATATCGGCTTATGCCATCGGGGCCAATGTGGCCTACATCTATATCCGAGGAGAGTTCCACAGCGAAGGATTGATGGTGCAACAGGCCATCGACGAAGCCACCGAAAAAGGCTATGTGGGATCGAACGTCCTCGACAGCGGCTATGACATCGAAATTCACGTACACCGCGGCGCCGGCGCCTACATCTGTGGCGAAGAAACCGCGCTCATCGAGTCCATTGAGGGCAAGCGGGGCCAACCGAGATTGAAGCCGCCGTTCCCGGCGGTTGTGGGTGTTTTCGGCTGCCCCACGGTGGTCAATAACGTGGAGACCCTGGCCTGCGTGCCCCACATCATCGAGCGGGGCGCCGCCTGGTACGCCGCCATCGGCACCGAACGCAGCACTGGTCCCAAGTTGTTCTCGGTGTCCGGCCACGTCAACAAGCCGGGCGTCTACGAGGTCCCAATGGGGATCACCTTCCGCGAAATCATCGACGAATATTGCGGCGGCATGCGCGATGGCAAAGCACTCAAGGGGTTCATTCCCGGGGGCTCGTCCTGCCCGGTTCTGCCCGCCGACCGGGTGGACATCGGCAGCGATTTCGAGTCGGTGGCTGCAGCCGGCTCCATGCTCGGTTCCGGTGGACTCATCGTGATGGATGAGACGGTGGACATGGTCTGGGTGCTGGAAAACCTGCTCACGTTCTATGCCCACGAAAGCTGCGGCCAATGCACGCCGTGCCGTGAGGGCTCGGATTGGGCGCTGGATGTGGTGCGCAGAATCCGACGCGGATACGGCCGGCCGGAGGACATCGAGACCCTGCAGCGGATTTCCCGGTACGCCAGCCAGGGCATGACCATCTGTCCTTTGGGCGACGCCTTCTGTGCCCCGATTCAGAGCTATCTGGAGCACTTCGGTCACGAATTCACCGCTGCCATCGAGGCCGCAAAACAAATGCCGCCCAAGAAGAACCCCGTGCTGCCGGTCCGGTCGGGCCGCGGCCGTTATGGGCTCTAGGAGCTGAGATGTTGACCCTGACGATCGACGGCAACGAGGCGCAGGTGCCCGAAGGCACTAATCTCGTGGACGCCGCCGCCACTGTGGGGATCGAGATTCCCACCTACTGCTACCATCCCGGGTTGAGCGTTGTGGGCCAGTGCCGCATCTGCTTCGTGGAGGTGGAGGGCATGCCCAGGCTGGTGACCGCGTGTTCGACGCCGGCTCAGCAGGATATGGTGGTGTTCACCGAGTCCGAAAAGGTCCGGGAGGCACGCGCCGCGGTGATGGAATTCCTGTTGGAGAACCACCCGCTCGACTGCCCGGTCTGCGACCAGGCCGGCGAGTGTTTTCTTCAGGACTACTCCGTGGATCACGGTCTCGATACAACCCACATGGTGGATGGGCGCCGGACCTACCCCGGGTACGAGCGCCGTCCCATCGGTCCGCGCGTGGTGCAGAACCAGAACCGTTGCATCCACTGCACCCGTTGCATCCGATTCACCGAGGAGATCTCCGAGACCTCGGACCTGACCATGAAATCCAGGGGCAACCACTCCTACATCGACACCTACGACGGCGAGCCGTTGGACAATCCGTGGTCTGCGTGCGTCGCCGATGTCTGCCCGGTCGGCGCGCTGACCGTCAAGGATTTTCGCTTCCGTGCGCGTGTCTGGCATCTGGAGGAGACGACCTCCATTTGTCCCGGGTGCAGCATCGGCTGCAACGTGACCGTCGGTCATCTGAAACGGGAGGTCCACCGCTTCATTCCTCGCCACAACCACGAGGTCAACGGCTGGTGGATGTGCGACTACGGCCGCTCGCTGGCCGACGGGCTCAACGAACGCCAGATCGATATGCCTCTGAGCCGCACCGCTGACGGCGAGCGTCCGCTGCCCTGGCGAGATGCGCTGGAACGGCTGCTGGAGCTGCTTCGAAGCGAGCCGGCTGCCCGGGTCGTTGCCTCGGCGAATCTGAGCAACGAGGCGTTGTTCCTCGTCAAGAGGCTGCTGGTGGACGAGCTCGGCCTCGATGTGGTGGTTCCGAACGACGCGGGCGAGAAACGCAAGATCAAGAACGGTCAGCGGCAGTGGATCAACAGCGTGGATGCGCACCCGAACAGCACCGGGGCCGAAATCCTGGGTCTGACCAGGGTGGACGAGACCGGTCTTGGCCGGTTCCTCGCGTTGGCGGAAGGGCCCGTCGTGATCCTCGACGCCACCGCCCACCCCTGGCTCGATTCGGACGAGGCCGCCTCGGTGGCCGGCGGAAAGCCGCTGGTGGTCTTCGCCAGGTCGGAATCGGCCCTGACCCGAATCGCGGAACTGGCGCTTCCCCTAGCGTCTTGGGTCGAAACCGAGGGAACCTACACGTCCTCCACCGGCAGGGTCCAGTTGGCGCGGCGTGCGTTCGCCCCGGCCGGCCAGGCGCTGCCCGCCTGGGAAATCCTCCACCGACTGTCGTTGTTGCTCGGCGCCGCCGTGGTGACGAAGGGCACGGCCGAGGTGCTCTACGACGCCCTGTCGGCCCAATTCGAGGCCTTCCAGGAGACCACCTTCCGACGCCTCGAGGGCGAGCCCGGTTTGGAGCTGAGGCCGGAGGTGCCCGATGTGGGCTGAGCTCATCGTCATCGGAGTCAAGCTCGCGGTGGTGATGTTGGCCCTGCTGACCAGCATCCCGATCATGGTCTGGGTGGAACGGCGGGCGTCGGCTCTGATGCAGGACCGACTCGGACCGAACAGAGTGGGTCCTTTTGGTCTCCTCCAACCGGTTGTGGATGCCGTCAAGCTGATCACCAAGGAAAACCTGATCCAGCAGGATGTGAATCGATTCCTCTTCCTGCTGGCGCCCATCGTGGCGCTGACGGTGGCCTTGTCCACCGCCATCGCCATTCCTTTCGGCGAAGGCTCGAATTTGGAGATTTTCGGCCAGTCGGTCCGCGGGTTCATCGTTGCCCCGGACCTCAATATCGGCATTCTCTATGTCTTCGCCATCGCATCCCTGGGCGTCTACGCCACGGTGTTGGCGGGATGGGCTTCCAACAACAAATACTCCCTCTATGGCGGCATCCGCGCCTCGGCGCAGACCATCTCCTACGAGTTGGCCATGACCATCTCGGTGGTTGGTGTCCTGATGGCGGCGGGTTCGTTGAGCCTGCACACGGTCGTCGAGTCGCAGCAGGGGACCTGGCTCGGTGTCCTGCCCCGATGGAATATCTGCACCCAGCTCCTCGGTGCCATCACCTTCATGGTGGCCGCGTTTGCCGAAACCAACCGGGTGCCCTTCGACCTCCCCGAGGCAGAGGCCGAGCTGGTTTCGGGCTATCTCACCGAGTATTCATCCATGAAGTACGCGGCATTCTTCATGGGAGAGTACGTCCACATGGCGGTGGCCTCGGCTCTGATGACGGTTCTGTTTTTTGGCGGGTGGACTCTGCCCTGGATCGAACTGCCTTTCACGGGCTGGTTGGGCGGGCTGGTGTCCATCGGCATCTTCCTGGCCAAAGTCGCCTTCTTCCAGTTTTTTTTCGTCTGGGTCAGGTGGACCCTCCCCCGTTTCCGGTTCGACCAGTTGATGGCGCTGGGCTGGAAGGTGATGGTGCCCCTGTCCGTCCTCAACTTCCTCTGGGTGGGGATCGCCATGGCCCTGGGAATCTTGTAGGGAGCGGATGATGGTCACCTACGCGTTTATCTTCGCCGCCGCCATCGCAGTGATCTTCGCCTTTGTCACCATCGCTCACCGGAGTCCTGTGATCAACGTGCTGTCTCTGGTCGTCCTCTTCTTTGCCATGGCGGCCATCTTCGCCATGTTGGGCATGGATTTCCTCGCGGCGATTCAGATCATCGTCTACTCCGGTGCGATTCTCGTCCTCTTCCTCTTCGTGATCATGCTGTTGAACATCCAGTCGGTGGAGCGTCTCGGCAGTGGGCGTCGCTTCCAGGCGGTGCTCGGCACCGTGGTGGCCTTCGCCATCGGCGTCGCGATCCTGACCGCCGTCTGCATGCTGATGCCTGAAACCGGGGCGGTGCTCGCCGGAGCAGAGGGTCGCGGCACCGTGGTGCCCATCGGCCGCGCGCTGCTGACCACCCACCTCTTCGCCTTCGAGTTCATCACCCTGGTGCTGGTGGCGGCGATCGTGGGTGCGGTCTATCTGGCGCGGAAGGAGCCGCAATGAACCCGATCCCCATCCCCCACACCTGGGTGCTGATGCTGTCGGCCATCCTCTTCGTCATCGGAATCGTCGGCGTATTGCTCCGGCGCAACGGCATCGCCATTTTCCTGTCGCTGGAAATCATGCTCAACTCGGCGAATCTGGTCTTTGTGGCCTTTGCCATGCTCTTCGCTTCCCAGCCCGGAATGACGGCGGCCGCGGTGTCCGGTCAGCTGTTTGTCTTTTTCGTCATCGGGGTCGCTGCAGCCGAGGCCGCGGTGGGTCTGGCCCTATTTATCGCCCTCCACCGGCTCAAAGAGTCGATCGACGTGGACCGGGTCAACATCCTGCGCTGGTAGGAGGTGGAGATGCTCGGTACGCTGTGGTTGATTCCGATCCTCTGCCTCGCCGGGGCGGTGGTGAATCTCGCTTTGGGCTTGATCCGCGCCCCGAAGAAGACGGTGACGGCGGTGGGTGTGGGCTCGGTGGGCCTGGCCATGGTGGCGACCTATGTCGCGATCTGGCAGTACTTCAAACAGCCCCTCGATGTCATTCGGGAACCCTATTTCGGCTGGATCGCCGCTGGAAATATCAAGGTGGACGCGTCCTTCCAGCTCGACCAGTTGACCGCTGTCATGGTCGCCTTTGTCACCTTCGTGGGTTTTCTGATCCACGTCTACTCCATCGGCTACATGCACGATGAGTCGGATCGCGGGTACGCGCGGTACTTCGCCTACCTGAATCTCTTCATGTTCTCCATGTTGGTGCTGGTGCTGGGTTCGAATCTGGTGGTGGCCTTTGTTGGCTGGGAGGGTGTGGGGCTGTGTTCCTACCTCCTGATCGGCTACTACTACGACAAGGAGTGGTGCGCCGCGGCCGGGAAGAAGGCGTTCATCGTCAATCGCATCGGCGATCTCGGCTTCCTGCTCGGGATCTTCACCTGTTTGGCGGTCTTCGGCACGGTTGAATTCACCGATTTGGCGGCGGCCGTCGGCCACGACCCACATGGTCTCGTGGCGACAGCAACGCTGGTGGGTCTGCTGCTCTTCGTCGGCGCCATCGGCAAGTCGGCCCAGATTCCACTCTACGTCTGGTTGCCCGATGCCATGGCCGGCCCCACACCGGTCTCGGCCCTGATCCATGCCGCCACCATGGTCACCGCCGGCGTCTACATGGTGGCTCGGGCGAACTTCTTCTACCAGATCAGTCCCACCGCCATGCTGACGGTGGCCGTCATAGGCGGTCTCACCGCAGTGTTTGCCGCCACCATCGGCCTGGTCCAAAACGACATCAAGAAGGTCCTCGCCTACTCCACCGTCTCCCAGTTGGGTTATATGTTCCTCGCCGCGGGTGTGGGCGCCTTCGGGGTGGCCATCTTCCACGTGGTGACCCACGCCTTCTTCAAGGCCTGCCTCTTCCTCGGTTCGGGTTCGGTGATCCATGCCTGCGGCGGCGAGCAGGACATGCGCAAGATGGGCGGCCTGAGGAAGTACATGCCCACCACCTACTGGACCTTTGTGGTCGCCACCCTGGCGCTGGCAGGGATCCCCATTTTCGCCGGTTTCTTCTCCAAGGACGAAATCCTCGCCAAGGCCTTCGCCGCCGGCATGACCGACCTCAATCATTTTGGGTGGATCTACACCTCGCTGTGGCTGTTGGCCGTACTCGGCGCCTTCATGACGGCCTTTTATATGTTCCGGGCGGTCTACATGACCTTCCACGGTGACTTCCGAGGCGGCCACGAGGCAGAGCACCACCTCCATGAATCGCCGCGCACCATGACCATGCCACTGGTGATCCTGGGCATCCTGTCCACCATTGGCGGGCTGGTGCTCGGCTTTCCGGGTCAACTGTTTCACAAGCCGGAGCTTAACTGGATCGAGGGCTTTCTCCATCCGGTGATGGCACCTGTGGGTATGGCCCACGGCGCGGAGGGCCACGGCGAGGCGGCTCACGGCGTCAGCCTGTCCACCGAGTGGCTGCTGGTGGTGGTGTCGGTGATGGTGGCTGTGGGCGGATGGATGCTGGCCCGTCGCTTCTACACCGGCGCCAAGGCATTCGAATTGCCCGCTGCGCTGGCCGGGAAGTTCCCGTTCGCCCACAAGCTGTTGCTCAACAAGTACTGGGTGGACGAGTTCTACGACACTGTTGTGATCAGGCCCATCTACCGGTTCTCCCTGTTCTGCTGGAAGGTCATTGACGTCTTCACCATCGACACGCTGATCGTCAACGGCAGTGCCTTTTTTGTCGAGTTGACCGGAGATTTCATGCGGTTTCTGCAAACCGGAAACGTGCGCAATTACGCGCTATCGGTGGCGTTGGGGATCCTCCTCCTCGCCGTGGTGCTGTGGTAGTCGGAGGCGGCCGTGTTTGAGTCCTCGCTGTTGTCCGTCCTCACCCTCGGCCCCGCGGTCGCCGCCATCGTGCTGCTGTTCCTGCCCGCCCGGCAAGACAGCATCTACCGGTGGTTTTCGCTATTGGTTTCGGTGGTCGGCTTCCTGTTGTCCCTCGTGGTCTGGTTTCGCTTTGACCCCGACAATCCCGGCTTCCAGCTCGTGGAACGGGTCAGTTGGATTCCACAGTTCGGCATTTCCTATCACGTTGGAGTGGACGGGATTTCCCTCCTGCTGGTGCTGTTGACCACCTTGCTGGTGCCGGTGGTCATTCTTGCTTCCTGGACCTCCATCGACCGTCACGTCAAGGGCTTTCACATCGCTCTCCTGCTGCTCACGACGGGGATGATAGGCGCCTTTGTGGCTCTCGACCTTTTCCTGTTCTATTTCTTCTGGGAAGTGATGCTGATCCCCATGTACTTCATCATTGGAGTTTGGGGCGGACCCCGGCGCATCTATGCCGCGGTCAAATTCGTGCTCTTCACCATGGCGGGGTCGCTGCTGATGCTGGTGGCCATCCTCTACCTGGCGTGGTTCGCCCACTCGGTGACGGGAGTCTGGACCTACGACTACATCGCGCTCAAGACAGTGGCACCGCAGCTTCAGATGAGCGGGTTATGGTCCCCTCAGGCGCTGGTTTTTCTCGCCTTTGGGCTCGCCTTCGCCATCAAGGTCCCCATGTTCCCGTTCCACACCTGGCTTCCCGATGCCCACGTGGAGGCTCCGACCGGGGGGTCCATCATCCTGGCCGGCGTCCTGCTCAAGCTGGGCACCTACGGATTCATAAGATTCAACCGCGCCATGTTGCCGGATGCCTGGGAATACTTCGTGCCGCTGATCATGGTGCTGGCGGTGATCGGTATTATCTATGGTGCTCTGGTGGCGCTGGTCCAGCCCGACATCAAAAAACTGGTGGCCTATTCCAGCGTCAGCCATATGGGTTTTGTGATGCTCGGCCTCGCGGCCGGAACCGTCGCCTCCACCCAGGGCGCAGTCCTTCAGATGGTCAACCACGGCGTGTCCACCGGCGCCCTCTTCTTGTTGGTGGGTGTGGTGTACGAGCGGCGCCACACGCGCCTGATTTCGGACTACGGCGGGATCGCCGGGGTGGTGCCGGTCTACACCGGGGTCTTCCTTCTGGTCACCCTGTCCTCCATCGGATTGCCGGGTCTCAACGGATTCATCGGGGAGTTTCTGATCCTCGCCGGAACCTGGCAGGTGACCCCTCTGGCCGCCGCCCTCGCCGGGCTCGGGATCATCCTCGGCGCGGTCTATATGTTGTGGATGTTCCAGAGGGTCTTTTGGAACCCATTGGTTCACGAGGAGAATCGATCGTTGACCGATATGAACCCACGGGAACTGTTGGCAGTGCTGCCGCTGCTTGTGTTGATCGTTTGGATCGGGGTTTATCCCACAACCTTCCTGTCGCCTATCGAGGCGGCGGTGCGGGCGTTGCTGGGCTCGTGAGGAGGCTGCCGTAATGCCTACCATGACCGACCTCGCCGCCGTCGCTCCCGAGATCATCCTGACGTTCACCGCAGGCCTGTTGTTGTTGGTGGAGGCCTTTGCCCCGGCACTGCGGAGATCGATGTCGATGATCACGGTGATCGCCGCCCTCGCCGCGGTGTGGAGCCGGCTGACATTGCCCCTTCCCGGTGAGGTTTGGGGTGGGCTGTTGTCCATCGACCGGGTGGCCGCCTTTGTGGATCTCTACATCCTGGTGGCCCTCATCTTGACCGCTGCAATGGCTGGACCATTTCTCAGACGCAACGACTGCGAACGCGGCGAGTTCTACACCCTCCTGATGCTGGCCACCGTGGGCGCCATGGTGATGGCCAGCTCGGTGGATGCTCTGTCGCTCTTTCTCGGTCTCGAGCTGTTGTCGATCCCGCTGTACGTGCTCAATGCCTTCCTGAGGAGGACTGCGATCAGCGTGGAGGCCGGCCTCAAGTACTTCGTCGTGGGGGCCTTCGCCTCTGCCTTCGTTGTCTACGGCATCGCCCTGCTCTACGGCGTCACCGGAACCACCAACCTGGTAGAGATGGGGCGCAAGGTCGTGGAGGCCGGCACGGTTTCGCCGCTGTTGGCGGTGGGTCTCGCCATGGTGGTGGGGGCCCTCGGATTCAAGCTGGCCCTCGTCCCATTCCACGCCTGGGCCCCGGATGTCTATCAGGGGAGCCCGACTCCGGTAACGGCATTCCTGTCGGTGGTTCCAAAGGGCGCGGCGCTGGTGGCCCTTCTGAGGCTGGCGGACGGAATGGACCTGCTTCGCGTATCCGCCAACTGGGTGGTGGCGGCGTCCGTCATCGCTGTGGCATCCATGACCCTCGGCAATGTGGTTGCCATCGTCCAGAGGGATGTCAAACGCATGCTCGCCTACTCCGGCATTGCCCACATGGGTTATGCCATGGTCGCGGTGATCGTCGCGGGCCGCGATGGCGGTTCGGCGGTGTTGGTGTACCTTGCGGCCTACACCCTCATGAATATCGGTGCCTTCGCCGCCCTCGCGCTGATGTCCGAGCGCGAGAACGAGCCCACATTGATGAGCGATCTCGCCGGGCAGGGCTGGGTTCGCCCGGTGTCGGCCGCGGCTCTTGCCCTCTGCCTGGTTTCGTTGGCGGGAGTGCCGCCGCTGTTCGGTTTCACCGGTAAATTCGTGGTCTTCCGTGCCGCGGTCAACAACGGTTTTGTCTGGCTCGCGGTGATCGGTGTGATCAACTCGCTCATCTCGGCGTTTTATTACCTGCGCGTGGTGTACATGATGTATATGCAGCCGTTGCCGCGAAGGGAGCCCGTATTCCAGTCTTCGTGGCTGATAACAGCAGTGGCAACGATCGCCGCGGTTGGCGTGGTGATCCTGGGAATCTACCCGGTGCCCATCATCGACGCGGCACAAGAGGCCATACTTGACTTGGTGAGATGAGAAAATGGTTGCGTACAAGAGACATATCGATACGAAGTCCATCTCGGATCTGACCATCGCAAGGCTGTCGGTCTATCTGCGGTGCGTGGACCGACTGGTGGAGTTGGGCGTCGACACGGTGTCCTCGCAGGAACTGGCCGGTCGCTTCAACTTGAACTCTGCCCAGATCCGGAAGGACCTGGCCTATTTCGGTGAGTTCGGAGTCCGTGGTGTGGGCTACAACGTGCGCGAGCTCCGCCAGTACATCATCGAAATCCTCGGCCTGGACCGGGAACGACGACTCGTCATCGTCGGAGCCGGCAACCTCGGCACGGCGCTGTGCCACTACTCGGGATTCTCGGGCGGGAGTTTCCTGGTCGTGGGTGTCCTGGATTCTGATCCGAATCGGATCGGTGATCCGACGCCCTCGGGCCTGCTGGTTGAGGACGCGGCTCGGCTTTCGGAGATCGTCAAGCAGCGCAATGTGGAAATCGGGGTCATCACCACCCCGCCCGGTTCTGCGCAGAACGTCTGCGACCAGATGGTGGCCTCCGGGATCGGCACGATCCTCAATTTCGCGCCGGTTCGGGTGAGGGCACCCGGCGAGGTACTGGTGAAGACGGTGGACCTCAAGGTCCATCTCGAAGAACTCTCGTTCCACATTGCCAACGCCCAACCCGTTCGCTGACGCTCCGACGTGACGTCGAGAGCGGGTCGGTCTAGAGTAGGTGTCAATGGAGATTCCCAACAGAATCGGTAAGTACGAGGTGATGTCCCAGATCGCTCGAGGCGGTTTCGGCATCATCTACAAGGGTTGGGATCCCTTTATCAAGCGTCCGGTGGCGATCAAGATGTGCGTCATCCCGGACGAAGAGGTCCGTCGCCGCTTCCAGCAGGAGGCGCAGTTCGTTGGAAATCTGGTCCACCGGAACATCACGCTGGTTTTCGACTACGGTACCGAGGACGGAATTCCGTACATTGTTCAGGAGTTCCTCGCCGGCTACGACGTTGACCAGCTGATTCGTTCCGGCGTCGTCCAAGACCCTCGGACCGTTGTGGCCATCCTTCTCCAGGTCTGCGAGGGACTGGAGTTCGCCCACCACCGGGGCATCATCCACCGGGACATCAAGCCCTCCAACATTCGGGTGCTGGATGATGGAACGGTCAAGATCCTGGATTTCGGCATCGCCAAGTCCCAGGAGGCTGGTCAGAAACTCACCCAGACCGGAATCGCTCTCGGCACCGCCGGCTACCTCGCGCCGGAACAGATCCAGGGTGGCGTCATCGATCCGAGGACCGACATCTTCGCTCTCGGAGTGGTGGCCTACGAACTCATCAGCGGTGTGCGTCCGTTCCAGGGGACCACGCTCAGTAATGTCCTGTACAAGATCCTCAACGAAGAGCCGCCGCCGCCAGGTTCCCTCAATCCGGTCTGCAGTTCCGCCCTCGATCACGTCATCACGAAGTGCATTGAGAAGGACCCCGGGAAACGCTACCAGACCATAGGCGAGCTCTTCGATGCGCTCCGAGAAGTGGCGGTGGTGGAGATCGACGAGCCCGACTCTGCGCGGGAAATCACCACCGGTTTATTGCGTGAGGCGGTGCTGAGGATGGACGGCAGCGAGGATGCGCGGCCCGATCAGGACGTCGCCACCACCGACATTGGGCATCCCGAACTGCTGTCGACTCCAACCCATGCCCACATCGAACATTCTGCCCCGGTTGACGAGCCCGAGTCCGAGCGGCGCAGGCCGGCGCTGATGTTGTTTTTTGCCCTGGTCGTCCTCCTGCTGGGTTCAGCGGGCGCGCTCTACCTGTCCGATGGCCTCCAAGGGCTCATCTTCGGCCCTGCCGGAGCTCCCTGGGCGCCGACCCCCACCCCCACGCCCACGGCCACATTCACCCCGACCGCCACACCCACCATCACCCCGACGGCGACGATCACGCCTACGCCCTCCCCCACCCCCACCCCGGGGCCGGTGGCGGTACAACTGGTCGTGGATCCCCCGGCCCGCCTTCTCATCGACAGCCGTCCCTACGGCACCGGCCGGACCAACGGCGGCCCGGTGGACCTCGTGCCCGGTGTGCATACCTTCACCCTGGTTCTTCCGGACTTTCCGGAGCGCACCTTCTCCAAGGAAGTGACCGAAGAGGGTCAGGTCATTTCGCTCGCGCTGGAAGTTGGTCTGCTCACCGTCATGGTGGACCAGACCCTGGCGCCAAAAGGCGGAGTCGCCTACCTTGACGACCGCGAGATCGGACCGGTCCCTCTGGTCCGGCGCAAGGTCCCGGCCGGTGAACACCTTTTGGTGGTGCGTTGGCCCGGCAACGTCACTCCCTTCCGCAAGGTCATCGTCGTGCCCCAGCTGCCAAACGAGTTGCGGCTGCCCCCCGTCGCGCCGCAGTAGCGCCTTCGGACCGTGGGCGCGCTGAGGGGAAGGATGCCCGATCACTGACGCCTTGGAGCCTTCGACGCTCCCCGGTTCTCATCGCGCTGCCCGTCGAGGATGCCAGGCACCGATTCGCCTCAACTTCTGCAGATGTCAGCGCGCATTGACGAATCGAGAGCCAGGCACCTCCGAGGAACGCGACCTCCCCAGGCTGCTTCCTGCTCCTTGCTCCCGGTTGGGGGGGCTTGGTTCTTCGTTCTTCGATCTTCAGTCGGTAACGATAACGACAAAGGGCTTCCGGCTTCGCCGTGACAGGAAGGTCTTCGCTCAAAATGACATCGGTTCGGCCCGGCCGGGCGGGACATTCGAATTTCGCATTTCGAATCCCCCAGCTGCACACTGCTGCCTGCCCCCTCTATCGCCCAACCCCAGACCAGGCCGTCGCATCGCCGCCCTCGAAGCCGTCATTGAACACATAGGGGACCTGTGTATCGAGGATGAACTCAGACCGATACCATTCCGGTGCCAGGGTCTTGAATTCGATTGGATCGTAGAAGGGCCCGCGTGAGGCGCCGATGCCGATGGTCCCGTCGTGGGTCTCGTTCCAGGCGAGGATGCGCTGCCAGTCGATGCGATGGGGGTCCTCGTAGGTTCCGGTGCCGGCATTCGGTTCGTCGAGCGAGGTGTAGCGAAGGCGGGGAGCGCCCGGGTCGAGGTCGGGTGTCTCGCCAAAGGCGATCCACGAACCGTTCTCGACCTCGTAGTAGGGAAAGGACCCCGATCAACGTTGGACCCTGAGCAAACCTCACCGAGCTCCATCTCGACGATGCTGCCCGCCGGCACCCACCACGGCGGGTAGAAAACGATCAGCTGGTGCGACGACAACGTATAGAGATTCATCCCGTACACCACATCGGGCCACTGCGAGCCAGGGGCGACGTCGCAGGCTGTGTCGTCGATGTCCTGGGCGTATCCGACCCACAGGTAGACAAACATGTTGTCGGTCACCTCCGTGGTGCTCGGTTTGAAGCTCCAGCGCGAGAGGATCTCGGTTGGCCGACAGACGAACTCAAGCTCGGCGTCGATGGTGGACTCGATGCCGTTGTCGTCATCGTTGTCCGATGTGTCGACCTGGTTGTCGAGGCTCGTCATCCTCGCGCTCGTCTTGTAGTGAACGCCTCCCTCGTCGTCGGTCGCGCCGTCAACCTCGACCGTGAAGTTGCTGTTGGGAGAGGCCTTTGCCTTGTAGTACGAAAAGAAGTACCGATGCGAGTCCGACACGACCTGGATCGAATGTTCGGTCGGTGGGGCATATCGGTCCCACCAGTTCTGCTCCTGGTTCGGCGACGCGGAGCCCGGCACGAGCTCGTTGTGCGGCCAGGCGCAGCCATTGGGTCCGGTCCGGTAGTGGCGAAAATCGCCGAACTCGGGATCGAGGGACCAGAAACCCGCGAGGGTACCCGAGCGGTCCCAGTCCGCTCCGAAGTCAGGCCCGAACGGCACCCCGTCGTTGCGCGTGTAGTCGAACCATGCGATGTAGTGGTCGGTCACGCAGACGCGATCGCCGGCCTGCATCAACCCTCCGAAATCGGGCGGCGAGAACACACAGTCGTCCTGCGTCGATCGATTCGCCGTGAGCACGCGGGACCCGATCCACGCATCCGAGAAGGACGAGGCGTTGTCCACCGTGACCGTGCCCCCTCCGTCGAGAGGCTGGATGAAGCGGGATGTGGCGCCGGCCAGCTCAGCAGAGAGGACGAGGAAGAGGAAGAGGAATGCCACAACAGGAGAACCGGCCCCGAGCCTTTGAAAACCCATACTCGACCTCCCCGCGGCCTCGAGTCGAGGATGACCAAGGGCACTCTCCACGGCCCGAGAATAGCCATTTCCTTTGGGTGGCTTCAGGATACCACGAGGTTCGGATGCCGTTTGAAGTCCCAGGGCGAGAAGCGTACCTCCCATCCTGCATCCTGGAGGTTGAATCTTAAATCTTGGGTTCATCCGGATTTCCGTGAGATGGGCAGTGGTTGAATTTGAAATGAGAAATGTGAAATACGGAATTTTCCATCGCACCGACGTCGTGCGCAGCTCTGGAGCCTTCCAGCTACAACATCCTGGATGGCTGGTTCGAAGAGCCCCGATCAGGGGTTTGGGGTGAGCAAACGCCAGGTCATGGCACGGACCTGATCGAAGGCGTTCATCGCATCACGTGCTCCGGATCGACTGATTGCCCCGGCGTGCGCGAGGAGGGTCAGGTGACAGTCGACCTCCTTGGCGGAAGCGTAGGCGATCCTCCAGTGATGGAGCCGATCCCGGCCCGTTCGCGAGCCCGTTACCGTCGCCGAACGAAGAACGAAACCACCCGCCCATCCGGAGCGACGTGGGCGCGAAAGGCGGGCGTGCCACTCCGGGCGCCTTGAAGTTGAACGTTACACGTTAAACGTTGAACGTTCCCACCCGCCCTCCCGGTGGCGGGGAGGGCGCGTTGACCGGGCGTGCCGTCTTTAACATTGTTGGGATTCAAGGCATTGAGAAATCCACCTCGTTGAGGTCCCAATAATGTTAAAGGGGGCAACCTCGGGGAGCGCTTCGGACCGTGGGCGCGCTGAGGGGAAGGATGCCCGATCACTGATGCCTTGGAGCCTTCGACGCTCCCCGGTTCTCATCGCGCTGCCCGTCGAGGATGCCAGGCACCGATTCGCCTCAACTTCTGCAGATGTCAGCGCGCATTGACGAATCGAGAGCCAGGCACCTCCGAGGAACGCGACCTCCCCAGGCTGCTTCCTGCTCCTTGCTCCCGGTTGGGGGGGCTTGGTTCTTCGTTCTTCGATCTTCAGTCGGTAACGATAACGACAAAGGGCTTCCGGCTTCGCCGTGACAGGACGGTCTTCGCTCAGAATGACATCGGTTCGATTCGGGTGGGCGGGGGCATTCGAATTTCCAATTTCTAATTTCGAATTTCACATTCTGATTCCCCTCCTCCCCTTCCCCGATCTGGCAGGCTCAGGTATGGTGGGTGGCCATGATGCGTTGTGTGACGTGGATCACTTTCGTGGGTCTCCTGATGACCGTCCTGCTGGCCGGTTCTCCGGTGTTTGCCCAACATGCCACTCCCAGTGAGGAGGCGGCATTGCAGGCCTATCGCGAGGGGTCCTTCAGTCATGCCGTCCAGCTCTACACCAAGGCCCTGTCCGAGACCGACAGCCCGTCCCATCGCTCCCAGCTCCACGTCAGCATCGCCTGGACCCTCTTTGCCCTGGGGCGCCAGAGCGAGGTCGATACCCACCTCAGGGCCGCCCTGGTGGAGGATCCGGAGCTGTCGCTCGTTCCGGACTACTACACCAAGGAGTTCATCGATCTTTTCGAGTTGACAAAACGTCAGGCCCGTTCGGCGGCGCGAGAATACGCCTCGGGCCCACCGATGGACCTCGAAGCCACCATTGCGAGCGTGTCCCAACGGCTGGAGTCCGGCGCCGACCTGGAGGGTGCCCTTGTGGACGTGGAGCGGTTGACGTTGGCCTATCCGCAGGACGGCCGACTTCTTCCACTCAGAGTGGAATTGCTCCACCAGCTCGGCAGGGGCAACGAAGCCGAGCAGATCATGCACGCCTACGGCACCGGGTACCCGGAGATTCCGGTGGAGAGCCTGTCCATCCCCGACCTCATCCTGCGCGCCAATCACTTGTTGGACGAAGGTGATGTGGACACCGCATTCGGCCTTCTCCGCGAGGCGGTTTCGCGTCAGCCATCGAATGTCGCGGCGCTCGAGCTGATGGCCGAGGCGGCCGTCCGCACCGGACGCTGGCAGGATGCGGAGTTCGCTCTCAAGTCGGCCCTCGGTCTCCAACCCGACAACCTGAATCTCAAACTGAGGCTCGGCGGCGTCTACCTCGCCAAAGACGAGCCGTCGGCGGCGCGGGACGTCTTCCAGGAACTGACCGAGAGCTTCCCCCACTCCGATCGCGCGTGGGCCGCCCTGGGCCTCATCGATGCGGGCCTCGGCAATGTGTCCAGGGCCTTGAACGAACTCAGCCGCGCGCTCCGTGAGAATCCACTGTTGCCCGAGGCTCAGTTGGCCTACGGTGAGCTGCTGCTCGCCCAGGGCAAGCCGGACGCTGCCCTGCAGGCCTTCGACGCCGCCAGAAATCTCTTGCAGGATGATGCTCAGCTCGAGGCCCGCCTGGGTCAGGCGAAGCTCGCCCTCGATCGGGATGAGGAGGCCCTGGCTCACCTCAGAACAGCCATCGCCGGCGGTTACCAGCCGGCCGATGTTCAGCGCGCATTCGCCCTGGCCCTGGTGACCAACAACCTGTTCGCCGAGGCGCAGCGGGAAATGGCCGAGTTCCCCACCGACGAATCCGGCGATCTGGATGTGGTCACCGGCCTGTTGCTGCTTGAGCATGGGTTGCCGGGCTCAGCCGAAACCGAGCTCCGGGAGGTTGCAGAACTCCGCCCTTCGGATCCTGCGGTTCTGAACATGCTCGCCGCCGCCGTTTACCGGCAGGAGCGCTACGCGGAGGCCGTCGCGCTGCTCCAACGGGCGGTGGAGCTGGAGCCCGGCAATCCGGAGTGGCAGGTCAACCTCCTGCAGGCAAGGGAGGCGCTGGCCGCGGAGGAGCTCGCAGCGGGCGCCGAGCCGGTCCGACCGGCGATTCCCTGATTTCTCTAGCCGGAACTGACACTCACCCCACCATCTTCGCCAGCGCGGCAACCAGCTGACCGGCGGCCGTCTCCGGCGTGTGGCCGGCGAGGTAGAGTTTTCGGGCGGCGATCCGTCGGTGGTTCCATCCTTCCGGGTCGCCATGTGCCTGGAGCATGACGCGAGCCAGATCAGCGGCCGCCGAGGGACCGGGCGTCACCCGCGGCGCCGCCGTCTCCGGCAGTTCCAGAAACTGGTGAAGGGCGGAAACGGCAACCGGGGTGCCGCAGGCGAGGAATCGCAGCGCAGCGGCGGAGGTCTCCCCCGCTGAGGGCGACCTCAGCACCACCCCGAGATCCGGTGCTGCCGGCAACGGCGGAAAATCTTCGGGCGCGATCCAGCCGGTAAAGTCCACACCGTCCTCGATGCCCAGCTCGCGGACGGCGGCAACGAGCGTCTCGGAGTGGTCCCCTTCCCCAACGATCAGGAGCCGGGCAGGAACGTTCTGGCGTCGAACCGCCGCGATGGCGCCGAGAAGATCGTGCAGACCCTTTTGCGGGGTGAGGAAACCCAGGTGCATGACCAGCAACTCATTCGGGTCGATGCGGAGTTGCTGTCGCAGTCGGGCGCGATCCACCGGACCCGGGTCCTTCACCGATAGGCCGATCTTCGACACCGGCAGCTCGGGCAGGTCCCGGGCGACTTGTTCTTCCGCCCATAGGGAATGGACGATGATGCCGGACAGCCCCTGCAGGAAGGCTCTGCGAGCGGGAAAGAGGAATGGGTCCCGCAGCCCGGTCACAGACGCGGCTCGAGCGCGAACCAACGCCTCGGCTTCGGGGTGGGCTTCGAGCAGGAGGCCCTCGAAACGCTTGTCGTCCCCCTGGGCGAGAGTGGCTTCCACGAGGAGATGGTGCAGCACCGCGTCGTGCAGCACCACGATGGTGTGGGGCAGTTGCAAACGGTCAATCAGCCAGCGGTGATAGGGGTTGTTCCCAAGGTGCACCAATTGGATCTCACCGGGATCGGGTGTGACCGAAGCATCCACGACCGAACAGCCGCAGACCGTGGATCCAGCCTCCGGTCCGGATCCGTCCGGAGCCGCGACCAACCGGACGTCGGCCAGCCGGGCCAACTCGGGAAGCAGCTCGACGGCGTAGTCCGCGACCCCCGATCGCACGGGCGGGAGGGGCGAGGCCCATAGGATTCGCACCCGGTCACCCTAGCATGAACAGCCAGCAGGGCCTTCGACTATGATGTGTCAGTGAAAACGCTTCGACTGGCGGCCACCGTCGTCTACGTCAGCTACCTGGTTCAGGTCGGCCTGTTGATGATTTGGTTGCCCTGGTCCAGGCTGTGGGGTCTGCTGCTTGTGAAGATGCCCTTTCCGGCCGCGCTGCTTTTCGACGCCCCTGTCCTGCGGGGCGGCATCACCGCCTTTGGCGTGCTGCACCTCCTCATGGTCGGTGTGGAGTTGGTACGCGCCGGTTCCCAGGGCGACTGACACCGCTCCGGGCAAACCCCCCGAGACCGTGCAGTAAATTGCAGTATTCCCTTGTGGGAAATGGGTTTCTCAAAGTTGAAGAAGGCGCCGAGGACGAATACACTTGAGTTGATGGGGCGCCACATTCTGATCGTCGATGACGAACCGTACCTGCTGCGCATCTTGTCGTTCAAGCTGCGCCGCGAAGGGTACGAAACACTGGAGAGCCGGTCGGCGGAGGAAGCCGAACGGCTCATCGTCGACAACTGTGTGGATCTGATCATCCTCGACGTGGCGCTCGCCACGCCAACCAACGGCTTCGATCTTGCAGCCAAGCTCCAACGCAATTCCAAAACCCGGCACATTCCAGTCATCATGCTCACCGCCCGTGGATTCTCCAGCGACGTGCTTCGAGGCCGGGAGGTGGGAGCCGCCGGATACATCACCAAACCCTTTTCCACCGAAGAGGTCATCGCCCGGGTCAAGGCCATACTGGGCTGATCTGGGAAGACAGCGATCGGCTTGACGCTGTTGCCGGTGACGCGTAGGCTCACACGTCAGAGATCCGGGCGCGCCGGCCCGGGCCGCCGAAAACGAACATGCGCACAGCCATACCCTGGATCACCGCGACCTTGATCGTGATTCTCGACAGGATCACCAAGATGGCCGTCATGGACCATCTCGCCGAGGGTGCGCGGCTGCCCGTCTTCCCCGGTCTTGCCCTGACCCACGTCCACAATCGGGGCATCGCCTTCAGCCTGTTCGCCGATGGCGGGCCGTTCTCCCGGATATTCCTTCACGGGATCATCCTCACGGCGGTGGTTCTCATAGCCTGGATGCTGCAGCGGCACGGCCGCCACCAGCTCGTGGCAGGAGTCGCCTTCGGGTTGATCCTTGGGGGTGCGGTGGGCAACCTCATCGACCGTGTCCTCTACGGGTGGGTGGTGGACTTCATCCACGTCTGGATCAAGCTTGGCGAGCACACCTGGTCGTGGCCCGACTTCAATGTTGCCGACAGCGCCATTACGGTGGGAGCGGTCCTGCTGATCCTCAGCGAGTTCCTGCAGAAGCCCCAGGAGAGCTGATTGCACCCGATTCTCATCGATTTCGGCTTCTTCCAACTCCCGGCCTACGGTGTGCTGATGGCACTGGGGGTCATGGTCGGACTCTTCACCATCAAGCTCCGCGCCAACCGCTCCGGCTTGGACGGCGACCGGTTGGTGGACCTGGGCCTGTGGGTCGTCATCTGGGCGTTGCTCGGCGCCAAGGGCCTGCTCGTGCTGGTGGAGCTTCCCAGGTACCTGGGCAATCCTGGACAACTCTTCGGCCTCGTCAGGGCCGGTGGGGTGTTCCTCGGAGGGTTCATCGCCGCGGTGGTGGCGGGAGTCATCCTGATCCGCCGATACCAGCTGCCGGGGTGGCGCACCATGGACGTCATGGTTCCCTCACTGGCCCTCAGCCACGCCATCGGTCGAATCGGCTGCCTCATGGCCGGCTGCTGCTGGGGCCGGGTCTGCGATCTGCCATGGGCCATTACCTACACCGATCCTCGGGCCGCGGCCAACGTGGGCACGCCCCTTCACATCGCACTCCACCCCTTTCCGGCCTACGCTGCCATATTCAACTTCGCGCTGTATGGATTTTTGGAGTGGCTCTACGGTCGCAGACTGGCCCCGGGACGGGTCTTTGCCAGCTATCTCATGCTCTACGGAGTGGGCCGGTTCGTGCTCGAGTGGACCCGCGGCGACGAGGCCCGTGGTTTCGTCCTCTCCGGTCTGCTCTCCACCAGTCAGTTCATCGGCCTCGTCCTCTTCGTGCTTGGTCTGGGAGTCAATCTGTGGATCTCCCGCCACCCGGAACGGTGAACCAGGTCCACCGCTTCACCGTGCCCGAGGAGCAGGCGGGCAACCGTCTCGATCGTTGCGTCGCCGAACTCCATGGACAGTGGTCAAGGTCACGGGTCCGGCGCCTGATCGATGACCGCTGCGTGCTCCTCAACGACGCCCCTGCAAAACCGGCCATCTTGGTGGCGGCGGGAGATTGCATCGAGGTCTCGGAGCCGCCGCCGCGACCCTTGGACCTCGCGGCCGAGGACATCCCGCTTGACGTGGTTTTCGAAGACTCCGAGTTGCTGGTGATCAATAAGCCGGCCGGCCTCGTCATCCACCCGGCCGCGGGCAACCCCTCGGGGACCCTGGTCAACGCCCTCCTGAGCTATTGCACCGACCTGTCCGGGATCGGTGGCGCCGAACGGCCGGGGATCGTCCACCGGCTCGACAAGGACACCTCCGGTCTGCTGGTGGTGGCCAAGACCGAGAGCGCTCACCACGGCTTGTCCCTCGCCTTCCGTAGGCGACAGATCGAGAAGCGATATCTCGCGGTCTGTTACGGCGTGCCATCCCAGCCCGAAGGCGTGGTAGAGGCCCCCATCGACCGCCATCCCCGCGAACGCCAGCGCATGGCCATCGTCGCCACCGGACGCCAGGCCCGCACTTTGTACGAGGTTCAGACATCGATGGCCGGCACAGCGGTGGTCCTGTGCAAGCCTGTGACCGGCAGGACCCACCAGATCCGCGTCCACATGGCCCACGCGGGTCACGCGCTGGTTGGCGACCCGCTCTACGCCGGCCGGCAGTGGCGGAATCTCACGGATCCCAGGCACGTGGCGGTCTGCCGCGACTTTCCGCGCCAGGCGCTGCACGCGGCCCGTCTCGGTTTCACCCATCCGGTCACCGGCGAGGCCATGGACTTTGAAAGCGAGCCTCCGGTGGATATTCGCGACCTCATCCTTGCCCTGGGTGGCTGATCCCCTGCCCCCCGGATTTCTGATGCCGGACACCGAACACCGGATCCTCCCCCCGCCTGCGCATGCCTTGTCAGTCCCGGCGTCTGTCAACAATCCGGCATCTGGAATCTGGAACATGGGTGGGTAGGCGGGGGGCAGCCTCCAACCCCCCTCGATTCTCATCCTATTCGAGGGATGGGTGGAACACGGTCAGCGCCAATAATGTTCTT
The DNA here is from genome assembly GCA_963710645.1 of uncultured Holophagae bacterium. Taxonomy (GTDB): domain Bacteria; phylum Acidobacteriota; class Thermoanaerobaculia; order Thermoanaerobaculales; family Sulfomarinibacteraceae; genus FEB-10. Next base: position 760,238 of record CAVQBD010000001.1, read on the forward strand.
TGTTACGATACCCCTCCGAAACCGGTGGAGGCAGAATGATCTGCGGTTGGATGGAGGGCGTTTCATGACTGGTGTTTACACGGGAGAGACCAGCGGAGATCGGATACGCGGCGCAAGGACGACACGGACGTGGTGATCAAGGCAATTCGGCGGGCCGCGTGCCAGGTCATGGAGGTAAGCATTGGCTGAAGTTGCCGGCGGCGGCATTCACGAGGTCGTTTCCAGCGATGACGAAACGCTCATCCTGGTGGACGAGTCCGACCGCGAGATCGGTCACATGGACAAGGGCGCGTGTCACGACGGCGACGGAGTGTTGCACCGTGCCTTCTCGCTGTTCATCTTCAACCCATCTGGGGAACTCCTGCTCCAACAGCGCAGCGCTGAGAAGCGACTCTGGCCGCTGTTCTGGTCCAACACCTGCTGCAGCCACCCGCGCCGTGGTGAGAGCACGGAGGTGGCCACCAAGCGACGGCTCGCGCAGGAACTCGGCATGGCCAGCCAACTGCACCACCTCTTCACCTTCCAATACCAGGCGCCATACCTCGATCTCGGCTCCGAAAACGAGGTGTGTTCGGTATTTGTTGGGCTCTGTTCCGGTCCGCCGCGGCACAACATCCACGAGATCGCCGCCGTTCGCTGGATTTCCGCTGCCGACCTGGACCAGGAGATCGATGCCAGGCCCGAGATCTTCACGCCGTGGTTCATGCTGGAATGGCCTCGGGTCCAGAGCGTGTTCCGCGAGACCTTGAAGCTTCAGGTTGGCGAGTAACTGGCAGCCTGCGATGCGCCCTTAGAACCCCCACCCGGCGCCGCCGGTCACCATCCACCGTCCGCTTTCGCCGCCGTCCACACGGTACAACAGACCGAGTCCGAGATTGGCCTGCGCCACCGGCAGACCGAGTTCGAGACCGGCGTAGGTGCGACCTCCTTCAACCCAGCCGTAGTCGCCCCAGGTCCGCAGCACGGTGACCTTGTAGGCGGCACCGATGAATGCGGCCTTCAAGAAACGAGCCGCTGCGGTTGGTCTTGCCGGTGACCCGCGCCCACCCGAGGCTCAGCTTGCCACCGCCGAGACCGGGCTCGAGCTCGACGAAGGGACCACGAAAATCACACGGGGTCGTGCAGTCGTAGGTCGACGGCTGGGAGGTGAGCATGACGGCGATGGAGGCCGACGACCACCAGCGGATAGGTGATGTGGAGTCCGGCGAGACCGAGGGCGAATCGGCGTCGATCTTCGTCTTCCGCGACGACTGTCGTCCATGGCCGTGGCATCGTCGACCTGCGAGCTCACGATCTCGATGCGATTCGGCGAGTCTCCGGCGCCGGCTCACGCGAAGGGTCCGGCTCGGCGCAGACCGCCTCGATGCTGAACTGGGCCGGGTCTCCGAGTCTTGCCTGCGGCCACCTTCTCGGCCACCAGCTCGCCGACGAGCGAGCTCCTCGTCCCGTTCACGGTAGCGTCGCCGCATCGCCACGACCTGCGGATCGGCGAGACCGGTCGCAGTAGGTCTCGAGCACCGGTTTGCACCTTGCGCCAGCGACCCTTGGTGTAGATCGGCGGCTGGAACGACTCGTCCCACCGCGGCGTGACATAGTTGCGAAGATCCACCGGCCGGGAAATGAACCAACCGTCCTCGCCGAGCTTGAGGATCGGATCGTCGACGTCGCAGAGGTCGAGATAGAAGTGCATCCCGGCGTGGTTCGCTTCGAGATCGGGAATCGACGTGACGCCCGAGGCCAGCTTTCCGAGGATCAGGCTCTCCTCGAGTGATCCCGCGATTGACCGCTCGCCGTTCCGCCTCCTCCGGCGTCTGATCCTTTTTTGAGGCCCTTCCGATACTCGCCGTAGTAGGTCCAGCCCGACGACACCAGGTGGGCCAGCTTGTCGGTGCCGAACCGGACCCCGGCAACCTCGATGGTCGGCGTGTAGGGCATCCAGGTCCCGGTGTCGATCAGCGGGTGGTTCGAGTAGAGGTTGGTCCTGCCGGTACTCCCGTTGCTCGTCGCCGCCGTTCGGGATCCGGTCGACCCATTCCGAGTTCCACGCCCACACCTGGATCTCGTGCAGCAGCAGAAAGCGCATGCGTTTGCGATAGGCGACCGCGACCTTGCGGCAGCTCTCCGGCGGGCGGTCGTCGGGGAAGCTCGCAATGGCCCGCTCCAGCTCGAGGTTGAACTCTGGCGTTGACCGCGTCGGTGGAGTCCGCGAGCGGCCGTCCCCAGGCGTAGTACTGGTCGGTCTCCAGGGCGGAAGCAAACCCGGTGCACAGCGCCACGAGCACAGCCAACGCAGAAAGCGACGAGGCGTGTCTTCAACTTCCGCACCTCGGACCAGCGCCAGATCCGGTCCCGCGGCGGACCACAGCTTGCGCATCGACCGGCCCGCCGCAGCATTGGCCCGCCCGAGCCTCAGCATCCCGCGCCACTCGCCGGGCCGAAAAATGAGCCGAAACACGGCACTTTTCTTCAGCCGACCCTCCTCGTCACACATCGTCAACGCCACCTCCGGCAGCCGGACACCGGCCGCATCGACGACAACCCGGACGACGATGAACGGAATTCCCGCCTCCGTATGCGACCGCGGCCACCGCCGCGCTCTCCATGTCCACCGCTGCCGGCGCCGGTACGCCGGTGCAGCAGCGCGCTTTTCGTCAGGCGACGTGATCGGCTGCGTCGCGTGGAGCAGCGGCGAGGTCGAGGTGAGCACCCGTCCGCTGAACCCGCGCCAGCCAGCCGGTCGCGCCACGCCAGATCGACCTCCTGAGCTCGAACCGTCCGTGTGGACGACGACATCGGGAAGAACGACCGTCCCGGGCTCCAGATCCGGATCGAGACCACCGGCGACACCCCAGCTGACCAGCGCACGTCGCGCCGCGCTCCAGCAGTCTGCTGCGCCGCTGCCTCGGCCCTTGCGTCCCCGACCCCGCTCACCTCGACCAGGGGTTCGGAAGCGCCGATCCACCGACGCTCCATCTCGAGCGCAGCGACGATCCCGAGCACCGCCGTCACCGGGCGTTCACGTGGTTGCGGTAGCGCGCCAGCGCCCACAGCGGGAAGAACATCGAGTAGCCGTGGTAGCTGGAGATAGAAGACCCGCGGGAAGCCCGGCGCGGTGAACTCGGGATCCGACCAGCCACCCTGGGCAGCCTGTGCCGACAGAGGAACTCCGCACCTCGCCGCACCGCCTCGGAATCGCCCTCCCCCGCCGCCATGAGACCCGAGCATCGCCCAGGCGGTCTGGAAGGCCGTGCTGCGGTCGCCGGCACAGCTCCGCGCGGATCGAGGTAGCTGTCGTTGCTCTCGCCCCATCCGCCGTCGGCGTGCTGGACCGACTTGCAGCCACGCCGCGGCCCGCGCGCACCATCTCGTCGATGTCGGCTTCGCGCACGTGCTCGAGGGCCGACAGCACCGACCACGTGCCGTAGATGTAGTTGGTCCCCCACCGTCCGAACCACGAACCATCGGTCTCCTGCTCGGCTCGCAGATACTCCAAGGCCCGGCTGCAGACATTCGCCGTCCTCGCTCCGACCCAGCTGGCCCATCAAGCGCCACGCAGCGAGCGCTCACATCGCTGGTCGGCGGATCGAGCAGCGCCCCGTGGTCGGCGAACGGGATCTCGTTCAAGGCGTAGTGGGTGTTGTCGGAATCGAAGGCCGCAAAGCCACCGTTCGGTCGACTGCATCCCGCGCAACCAGTCGGCCGCCCGCCGGATCGGTTCGGCATAACGATCCCGGTCGACCGCCCGGTTCATGGCCCACGCCACCACCGCGGTGTCGTCGAGATCCGGGTAGTAGGCGTTCTCATACTGGAAGGCCCAGCCGCCGCCGGGCAAGCCCGGGTGGTTCGTCCTGCCAGTCGCCGGGCTCGTCCAGCAGCTGGAGCGGGCGCAGCCACTCGAGCGCCCTGCCCGAGCTCTTCGCGGTTCTTCTTCGGCGCCGTCCTCGAGCAGCGCCAGCGCGGCGAGCCCGGTGTCCCACACCGGCGACACGCACGGCTGGCAGTAGGCCGTGTCGCTCGTCCTACCACCAGCAGATCGTCGATGGCCTGTCGCGCCTCGCACCATCAGCGGTTCGTCCGCATCGTGACCGAGGAGATCGAGGGCCATATAGGCGTTGATCATGGCCGGAAAGATGGCGCCCAGACCGCCCTCGTTGCACCGCGGCACGAACCACGCCTCCGCCCTCTGCAGGGCCTTTCGGCGAATCCAGCCCGGGATCAGCGGCTCCAGCGGGCGAACGGTCCGTTCGACCAGCAGGATCAGCCGGTTGAGGACACGACCGCACCGGGAAGTAGTCCCGTTCCGCTCTCGGGATCGACGGTGAAGAGCTCACGCACGCCGACGCCGTCGGGGTTGGCGGCCCGCGCCTTGAACGCGTAGATCACGAAGAGCGGCACCATGACCGTCCGCGACCAGTAGGAGACCTTGTCGAGGTGGAAGAAGAACCAGCGCGGCAGGAGCATGATCTCGGGCGGGATGAAGGGCACCGCCCGCCACGGCATCTGGCCGAAGATCGGCGAGGGCGATCCGGGTGAAGACGTTGGCGCGGGCCGCACCGCCGCGCGCGAGGATCGCCTCGCGCGCCCGCACCATGTGAGGCGCGTCGGGGTCGTCGCCGATCAGCTTGAGGGCGTAATACGCCTTGACCGTGCAGCTGATGTCGAGATCGCCGCCGAGGTAGAGCGGCCAACCGCCGTGCTCTTCCTGCCGCGACGCGCAGATAGCGCGCCGATCTTGGCTTCGAGCTCGGGCTGACGCTCACCCAGGTAGCGCAGAAAGAGCACGTACTCGGCCGGGATCGTGCAGTCGGCCTCGAGTTCGTAGCACCAGTGTCCGTCGGGATGCTGGTCGGCGAGCAGGGCGCCACGGGCCCGTGCCACCACCTCGGACAGCCTCTCGTGGCCGTCTCCCAAAGGGTGGTTTTCGCCAAATGATACAGCCATGCCGGCTTGGGTCCTTTCCTTCCAACTCGGCGCTGCAGGGTATTCTAGGCCATACGGGCGGCCCCTCGGACGCACCACAGCGACCTGCTTCATAGACCATATAGTCGAGCCCGATTTCAGGCATCCCTCACAAAAGGGGAGAATCAGGGGGTATAGGGTGCCGAGAGGTTGGTGCCGGGGAGCTTTCGCCCTCCCGATGCGCTAGAATCCAAGCCCGATGGCACGAAGGGGCGCCAACTCAACCGACGACATCGGGAACACACGTCACCCGGACGAGTTTCCCGTCATTCGTACCAAGCTCCACCGTCCGCCGGTGGGCGGACAGCTCGTCGGCCGCGAACGTCTGCTCAGACTCTTGAACGCCGGACTCGAAACTCCGCTGATAATCGTCTCGGCGCCGGCGGGATACGGCAAGAGCATTCTGGTCAGCCACTGGGCCGAGACGCTCGACATCCCGTGCGCGTGGCTGTCCCTCGACGCCGCCGAGACCGACTTCAACGAGTTCATTCGGTATCTTCTGGCTGCTGTGCAGACCATCTTCCCCGAAGCCTGTCCGGAGACCGAGGCGTTGCTGTCGATCCCCAACCCTCCTCCCATGGCTGCGCTGGGTGGGTGCCTGGTCAACGAACTCGACGCCATCGACACACCGTTTGTTCTGGCCCTCGACGATTACCACCGAATCGAGCAGTCTTCGGAGGTCCACCGGCTCATCAGTCAGCTTTTGGAACACCCCCCTCGGCCCCTGCGGCTGAACATTATGACCCGTCACGATCCCCCTCTTCGAATCGCCAGCCTGCGCGCCGGCGGACGGGTCACCGAGATTCGTCTCCAGGACCTGCGGTTCACGGCAGCCGAGACCGCCGAATTGTTCGAAGCAGCGCTGAATCGCGCTGTGGACGATGATTCACTGGCCAATTTGGAACGTGAGATCGAAGGTTGGGCGGCCGGCCTGCGCCTGGTCTTGCTGGCGCTTGGTCGCGCGGAGGATCCCAACGCCTTTCTCCGGAGGCTGCGCGGCGGCCTGGTCCACACTCAGGAGTTCTTGATTCGGGAGGTGCTGGCCGGACATTCCCCAGAATTCCGTCAGAGCATGCTCAAGTTGTCCCTCCTCGACCGCTTCTGTCCGGGGTTGTTTGACGCGATCTGCCCGCCCGGTGCGACGACGGATCCGCCTGGGCTCGATGGCCGTGCATTTGTAGAGGTCCTTCAGCGCAACAATCTGTTCACCATTCCCCTCGATTTCAGGGGCGAGTGGTTCCGTTACCATCAGTTGTTCCAGGAACTCCTGCAGCGGCAGTTGAGAGAGAGTGCGGGCCCCGAAGAGATCGCTGAACTCCATCTCACGATCAGCGAGTGGTTCGAGTCTGAGGGCCTGATCACGGAATCGATCACCCACGCGCTGGCGGCTGGTGACGTCGATCGCGCGGCCGGTATCGTCTTGGGACGGCGCTACGAACTCCTGAACTCGGACCGGTGGTACTTCACCGAGAAGCTGCTTTCCCAGTTGCCGGTCGAGAAACTGCAGGGCGACACCGGTTTACTTCTGATGCAGGCTTGGATCGCGTACTGGCGCTGGGAGCTGGAAAAGATGATGGCCTTGGCCGAGCAGGCTGGGGCGCTGTTCGATGACGAAACAGAGGACTCGGCGTCGCTTCGTGGCGAGTTGAATTTCTTCATTGGGCAGTATGCGTACTGGACCGGTGAGACAGAGAAATCGAGGATATTGCTGGACGAGGCCCTGTCGGCGCTCGCTGGCGTCGGTGGCGTTGTCGAGGGCAATGTTGAGATCATGGTCGGCCTGGCGCGCCGCATCAACGGTGAAGGCGAGATGGCAATTCAAGCCCTCGAAAACCGTGTCCGGACTGCAAATTCAGATGAGTCCACGCTCATCAGCCAGGTGCTGGCTGCGCTGGTCTTCGTCCATTTAACAGCCGGTGATCTAGCCGCCGCACAGGTCTGCGCCAAACAGATCACAACCCACGCTCAACGGGCCGGGATGAGCAACACCGTCGCCTGGGCTCAGTACTTTCTTGCCTATACCAACTTTCAAATCCAAGATACAAACGAGGCGATCGACGGTTTTTGCGAGATGGATCGGCAGAGGCCCGTGTTGGAACCGAAGGCGGTAGTCGACGGGTTGACCGGGCTCGCCATTGCCTACCAACTCTCGGGGGACACTCCCAACGCCGAGAAGACGGCGGAGTCACTGATGACCTGGGCCGTCGAATCCGGAACACCAGAGCTTCTCGAGATTGCCACCTCGTGCCGTGCTCGGCTCAGCGTGCTCCAAGGGGATCCGGAGGCGGCGGTAGATTGGGCAAAAACGGTTCGTGAGCCACCGGAGCTTTCCGATCTCTTCATGTGGTTGGAGGTTCCGTCGATCACCAAAGCGAGGGTCCTGTTGGCCCTCGGTTCGAAACGGAGCCTCGAACGTGCCTCGGATTTGTTGGAGACCATCCTAGAACGAAGCATCGCGTGGCGATTCGATTGCCACACCACCGAAATTGCGATCCTCAAGGCTGTGGTCCTCGAGAAGCAGGGACGTAGCGAGGAGGCTTCGTTGCAGCTCGAAAACGCGCTGTCCATGGCACGACCCGGCGGCTGGGTCCGACCGTTCGTCGAGGCTGGCCCGGTGATGGCCGGGATGCTCGACCGCATGGATGCGACGGACGGCAACGGCGATTTCGTTCGCCGCATACAGGCTGCGATTGCACCTGACAGTCAGGAGACGTCGGCAATGACACGGCCGACGCCACCTGCCGAACCGCTGGCCGCCGAGAGGACCCAGGTGCCCACGCCGTCGGGTCGACCCCCTCTCGACGTCCTCACCGACCGCGAGCTCGACATCCTCGAGTTGCTCCATGAACGGCTCTACAACAAGGAGATCGCCGCCAAGCTCCACATCTCGACCCACACGGTGAACTACCACCTCAAACACATCTACCAGAAGCTGGGTGTCAACACTCGCCGTCAGGCGGTGATCCGCGCCGTCGAGACCGGGATCCTCAAGAGCGACGAGTAGTTTTCCCTCACCCATCCGGAGCGCGTTGGGAGGAGGGCGCATTCCTCGGAGGTGCCTGGCATCCTCACGGGGAGCGCGGTCAGGAAATGGGCGCGACGACGTCATCAGGTCGAAGCCAACAAGAAGAGCCTTTGTAGCGCAGGCGTCCCGCCTGCATTCGTTCCTTCAATCGAGGCCAGAATTACAGCCGAGACGGCTGCGCTACAACGGTGTTTCGGTACGACAAGATGATTTCGACGCGCCCATTTCCTGACCGCGCTCCCCGAGGTTGCCCCCTCTGACGAATTTGGGACTCGTCGCGGCACGCAGACTGTTCGGCCTCAACCCAAAATCGTCAGAGACGGCACGCCCGCCCGTCAGGCCCTTTGTCGTCCCGGGAGGGAGGGTGGGAACGTTCAACGTTTAACGTTCAACTCTCGTCACCGGCACGCCCGCCCATCGCTCCCTCACGCGCTCCGGGCGGTTGGGGGTGTTCCTTGTTGCTGTGGGCGGCGGTCGGCGGATCTTGAATCTTGCATCTTGAATCTTGCATCTTGGCGGGCGGACGGCTCTCCCCCCTCATTTCCCCCTTGATCCCCACGCATAGCTGGGGATTCGCACGTCGGCGGTCGGCTTCACACTGAATATGTGAAAAACGTCCAACCGGCACGACACGCACAACTCGGGGTGACTCGATTCGCGGATCATTGCTCCGGGTGGGTGGGCCGGCCGTCGGGGAGGAACGCCATGAGGAGACGAACGCTGTTCGCACCCGTGTTCATAGGAAGCTGGCTGATTCTCGTGCTGGCTGCGAGCCCGGCGGGAGCCCAGTTCCTGGGCCACAACTACCCCGGCGACCTGGGACTCATGTCGGGCACCCAGGCGCCGCCCGGCTGGAACCTGGCCGCGGTGTATCTGCGCTACGACGGCGAAACCCTGCGCGATCGCGATGGAAACTCGGTGGCCCTCGACCCCGACGAACAAGGATCTCTCGACGTCAACTCGTACGCGCTGGCCCTCACCTACGTCACCGAAAAAAGAATATTGGGCGGAACCTACGGTTTCGGGATCTTCCCGGCCTTCACCGACAACAGGTTCCAGGCCCCCATTCTCCTCATCAACGAAAAGGTGGACACCGGTTTCACCGATCTCAATATTCAGCCGATCACGCTCGGCTGGAACACGAAAAGGGCCGACTTCACCGCCGGCCTCAGCATCTACGCCCCCACCGGCAGCTATGAGGCCGGCGCCGATGACAACCTGGGCATGGGGATGTGGACCTTCGAGATTTTCGGCGGCACCACGGTCTACCTCGACAAGGCCAGGAGCTGGCACTTCGCCACGGCCGCGTATTACGAGACCCACACCAAGAAGGAGGGCACCGACATCAAAGTCGGTGACATCCTGACCCTCGAAGGCGGCCTCGGCAAGTCGTTCATGGAAGGTGCCCTCTCGGTGGGCGTTGCCTACTACGCACAGTGGAAGGTCACCGGTGACGACCCCGGCGGAGATCTGCAGGACGTATTCGACGAGTACTTCGGCAAGCACCGGGGCTTCGGCGTTGGACCGGAGGTCACCATACCCATCGCCACCAAGAAAAAGCTCATCTGCTTCATCAACGCTCGGTTCCTGTGGGAGACCGGGATCCGCAGCCAGCTTGAGGGAAGCTCCTTCGCCATCGCCGCCGCGTTCCCGATTCCGAGCATCCCGCTGCAGTAGGACGGTGTAGATGCAGGGTGTTAGACCGATTCTGTGGTGCGTCGCGGCTCTTGTCGCGACCGCCGCTCCGGCCCTCGCACAGGACCAGGATGAGACAAACCTCCAGCGGTCGCTGGGCTACGAGTACCAGCGACGCGTCAAAGATCGACTCCGCGGTTTTGGCACCCTCATCTACGAGGAACTCTATGATGCCGATCGCCTCTTCGGAGCGGAGAACCAACTCAAGACCACCGGCGGGGTGTCCTACGATCTCAAGAAAAGGATTCGGCTCGAGGCCGGGTTGGGCCTGTACTACACCTATTGGCCGGAACAACACGACATCTTCGAGACGCGCCTCTGGCAGTCGGCGACCTTCGACTGGCCGGACAGCCCGGGGTTGGTGCGGCGATATGTTCTCCAACATCGTTTCAGGCTCGAGGAGCGTTTCAAGAGCGCGACCAATTGGAGCTTTGCCGCCCGGTTTCGCTACCGTCTCTCCTTCAAGATCCCTATCAACAAATACACTCTGGAACCGGGGGGATTCTATGTCCCTTTGCAAGCCGAGTTCTACGTTCCGCTCGGCTCCGAGATTCAGGAGTTCTATGCCCAACAGGCTCGCTACTCCGCAGGGATCGGCTACGTCTTCAACAAACAGTGGACCCTCGAGCTGCGGTATGCCAGACAGCAGTCGCGCAACACCATCGACGAGAGCCTCCAGCTGACCCAACAATTCATCGAGCTCCGACTCAAGTCCTCGTTCCGGATCGTCGACCTGCTGAAGAGTCGGTGATCCGGCTGTCGTGACGCCATGACCAGAAGGAATGTCCAAAAATGACCTCAAACGAGCAGGCCCACCGGACGGCGCAACGGGTTTCCGTGGCGATTCTCTTCGCCCTGATCTCCGCAATTTTCTTGAAAATGATCTGGGGATTCCTTCTGGCCGTGATCATGGCGGCCATCTTCGCCGCTCTGGCTGATCCTCTCTACACCCGTTTGTTGGGGTTGTTCCGCGGGCGCAAAACCCTCGCGGCGCTCGGAACCCTCCTCGTCGTCATACTGTTGGTCATCACACCCTTGGTCCTGATTGCCGACATTGTGGCGACCGAGGCCCTTCAAATCAGCGAGACCGCGACACCAATGGTCGAATCCTTCATCGAGGAGGCCAACCAACCCGATGCCTCCCTCGACTGGATCCCCTTCTGGGATCAGCTCGAGCCCTACCGAGAGCAGATCACGAAAAAGCTCGGAGAAATCGCCGGTGCGGTCAGCGCCTTCATCGTCAACAGCCTCTCGTCGGCCGCCCAGGGCACCATGAAGTTCTTTTTCAACATTTTCATCATGCTCTACTCGATGTTTTTCTTCCTGATGGGCGGCCGCGAGATCCTGGACCAGGTCATGCGCCTTTTCCCGCTCGAAGCGACCGACAAAGAGCTCCTGCTTGACAAGTTCGTGTCAGTCTCCAGGGCGACAATTAAGGGGACGCTCGTCATCGGCATCGTCCAGGGAGGATTGGCCGGGTTGGCATTTGCGGCCGTCGGCATCAGCGACACCTTTGCTGATGTATTGTCGACCCCGGGGGTTTCATCACATGGGAGCTAGATCCAGCTTGCGCCGCCTGGCGATTTCTGCCACCGCCCTGCTCTTCCTGGCTTTTGGGGTGGTCCACCCGGTTGCGGCACAGGGCGCCGATCCCTCCGCCACACCGGCACCGAGTCCGGCCCCGGGGCCGACACCGATTCCGACGAACGACATCGCCACCCGCGCAGGGTCTGCGCGCGACCTCGTGCGGAACACCGCGACCGCAATCGCACCTGACGACCGTCTGACTCAGATCAGACAATCCTTCCCCGAGGAGAAGAACCGGATCGTCGAAATCGGAAAGCAGACCGACGAATCCCTGCAGAACGTCGGGCAGGTGGCCCGGATCAAGGAACTCGAGAAAGCCTCCGTACGCTCCAGCGAACGCCTCGATCTATGGATGCGGGACCTGTCGACACGATCGGGAGCATTGGAGTCAACACTCAAGGATCTGCAGGCCGAACGGCAGCTGTGGGAACTCACCCGCGACCAGGAACGAACGGATGAATTGCCCGCTGCGCTGACGCAACAGATCTCTGAAGCCATCGAGACGATCCGAGGCGGGGAGGACAGCGTGCGATCTGCCCGGGATGCGGTGCTGGCGCTGCAGGCCGGCGTCGCGCAAGAGCAGAGCGCCCTCAATGACCTCCTCGCGCGGCAACGGAAAGAAATATCAGAACGTTCAGTCGGGATATTCACCACCGACAGCCCGCCGCTGTGGAGAGCTTTCGGTGGTGCCGGCGACGAGCAGGCGAGCGTCATCGGTCAGATGAAGGCCATTTCGCAGCGACAACTCCAGGATGTGCGTGGCTACATCGCCGAACGGGGACCTTTGCTCCTGACCTGGCTCCTCCTGTGGGCCGGGCTGGCGGTGATGCTGATCCTGATGCGCCGCAAGGCGACGTTGTGGGTCCAACAGGATCGATCGCTGGCAACGACTGTTGCAGTGCTCGATCGACCCTTGGCCGCGGCCGCGGTCATCATCCTCGTGGTCGGCAGCATCGTCGACGTGCAGGCGCCGACTGCGTGGTTCGACATCATCAACCTCTTGCTGCTCCTCACCATCGTGTTGCTGCTTTTCGGGATATTAGAAAAGAACCTCCGCCCGATTCCATACCTGATGATCCCGCTCTTCCTGCTGCTGCGCCTGGTCCAGCTCTCACCGGCTGGGTCGGTCGCCCAGCGTCTCTGGCTACTTGCACTGGCTTTGGCAGGCATCGCCTTCAGCCTGTGGTTTCTCCGGATTCTGAAGTCTGATCCGGGTGAGCTGTCGGAGGCCTGGACTCCATGGGTGAACCGAGCTTACAGGCTTGCGATCCTGCTGCTCGCTATCGGTTTACTCGCAAATGTCGCCGGCAACGTCCGTCTTGGCGCCCTATTGGTCATCGGCACTGTTGACGGTATTTTCACGGCGATCGTCCTGGTGGTCGTAGCGGCATTGCTACGGACCATGGTCCGGGTCGCCCTTCTTTCGGCAGCCGCGCGTCGCCTGGGTATCGCGCCCGACCACTCCGACACCGTCCGCCGCGCCCTCGTTGGAGCCATCACTCTGGCGATCACCATCTTGTGGGTCGTCTTCACCCTCAAGGGTTTCATGCTCTACGACCCCGCGGTTGCAAAGATCAGCAAGCTCCTGCAGGCGCAAATGTCGATCGGCGAGTTCTCGCTCAGCCTCGGCAAAGTCCTGACCTTCGTATTCATCATCTGGCTGTCGATCAAAATCGCGGCGCTGGTGGATTTTGTCCTCGAGGTCGTCGTCCTCCAGCGCTTCACACTTCCCCTCGGGGTGCCGCAGACCATCTCCCGGATCAGCCGCTACATCGTGATCCTCGTCGGTGTGGTGGTCGCCTTTTCCGCCATCGGTTTCGACCTCGGTAAAACCGCCCTGGTCGCGGGCGGCCTCGGCGTCGGCATCGGTTTCGGCCTGCAGAATATCGTCAACAACTTCGTATCGGGGCTGATTCTGCTCTTCGAACGCCCGATCCGTGTCGGCGATACCATCGAGGTCGGCAACACGAGCGGCGTGGTCGAGAATATCGGCATGCGGGCCACTTTGATTCGAACCTGGCGGGGACCCGAACTCGTGGTTCCAAACGCTGACCTCGTCTCGTCACAGGTCCTCAACTGGGACTTGAAGCGCGACCGGCGGCGGATCGAGATCCCGGTCGGGGTCGACTACGAAAGCGACCCGGAAATGGTCGCGACGCTGTTGGTTGACACCGCTGCCGACCACCCAGGGGTCCTGAAACATCCCGAGCCGGCGTGCCTGTTCCTGGGTTTCGGCGACAGCTCTCTCGACTTCCAGGTCCGTGCCTGGGCGAAGACGGAGAACTGCATGCGCATCGAGAGCGAGCTGCGCTTCGCAATCCGCAAGGCGCTGACAGACGCCGGGATCGAGATCCCCTTCCCGCAACGCAATGTGCACATCACAACGACCGTGCCGGAGCCGTCCAAAGAAGGGGTCGCAGAACCCACCAAGGAAGACACAGGTGAGGATGATTGACAGCGTCGCAGGCGGCACGCCTGTTCGGCTGGATACAGGATTCAGGGGTTAGGGATCAGGGGTTAGGGAACCCACCCGGATTTGCTTGCTGATATGTGTGCGATGAATCTGGGTCAATCTGGGTAATCTGTGGACCCCTTGGGTGGGCCGGTAGAAAATCCGAATTCCGAATTCCGAATTCAACGGGCGTCGAACGACGCCCGCTAGAACGTCCAACCGACAGAGAGCACCAGCGCGAGATCGTGTTTGGCTCGGGCGCCCTCGGGTGGTTCGGAATCATAGTTGTCGTACACCGAGAGGCTGACCGTGAAGTCCTCGATGACCTCCCTGCGCACCGACAGGTCGACATTCACCCGGGTCCGGGCCCAGTCGGTGATGCTGGGCTGCACGGAGACATCGGCCACGATGTCTGTTTCGGGGTAGTGGTACAGGAAGAAGTGGTAGGCGACTCCCAGCAGGCCCCAAGCTGAGGTCGTGCTGGCCTCGGCACCGCTTTCGTTTTCGTGGGTGATCGAGAATCCTACCCTGCCGGACAAATGGGTGCGGTTGGTGACGATGGCATAGCGACCGAAGGCGTAGCCGAGCTCGGTCCGGAGATCGATGCCGAGTTCGGTGTTTCGGCTGAAGGTGAGCGATCCGGTACCGAAATAACGCTTCCAGTGGTATCTGGTGTAATCGAAATTAAGGTTGTCGCGGAGAATGTCATCGGCATCGTCCCGGCGCGTCTGGAGGGACGTCAGGCTGACGGATCCCTCGTACTTGCGTTGACGATAGACGGCCATGGCGTCCAGCGAGTATTGGAGATTCGAATCGGCGGAGGTGTAGCTCAGACCAAAGTCGACATGGCCGTCGAGGCGTTTGAAAAAGCCCTGCTCGATGGGAGTGAACTCGACGACAACGTCCATGTCGAGAACCACGGAACCCTCATCCCCTGTGACCACAAGCTGTCGATCTTCGGTCGTCGCCCCAAGCGTTCCGTAGTAGACCGCGCCCTCCTCGTCATAGACCTCGAAGAAGGCCGACGACGTAAGGGTCTGGATATAGTCCCACTTGATGTAGATGGTTCCTGCCTGGTCTGTGCTGAACTCCAACTTACCCTGGACGAAGTTCTTGACCTCGCCGATGATCCTCTCCCCAGAGTCGAGCACCACCACATCGGTCTTCTCGGCAACGGCGACGGATGTTGCGAGCATGAGTAGTGCAAGAACCACCGCCCCCCGACCGACTCGGAAGGACATTCTCATCGACCCATCCGACAGTTTCATCGAAAGCCCTCCCTCACGAATTGGCTCCGCGCGCGTCACCGGCGATCTTTGTCCTTCGCCGGAGTTGGTCCATACCTTCAGTGTGCATCCCGGCGACGACCCGCGAATCCCTCGAAACAGGGTGGAATCGAGTGGGCAGCCCACACAGATACAGGATGCAGGATGCAGGATGCAGCAAATCTGTCTTTCCTCGTTCTGGGGAGGGTGCGATGGAATTCCGAATTCCGAATTCCGAATTCACCCTGACTCACTCAAATCCACCCTATTTCAAGGGATTCGCCGACCCATTCGAGGCCCGACAATAATCGTGTGATCCGAGCCGAGATTTCGGCATAGGTGCATCCAACTAGCCGTGCATTGAAGGAGGTTCGCAGATGAACTCATTCAGCGGATTCAGAGACATCGAATTCGGTGGGCCGGCCACCTACCGCATCGTCGTCAACGGTGCGGTCAGCGAGGACTGGAGCGACCGCCTTGCCGGCCTTGAAATCACAACCACCGAGGGGAGCGGAGCCTCGCCCCGCACCGCCCTGGTCGGACCCCTCCGCGACCAGGCCGAGCTCAACGGCGTCCTCGACACCCTCTACAGCCTGCATCTGTCGATTCTGAGGGTGGAACAGGTCGGGGACGATTCATGAATGCCCGGCAACAGATCTTCAAACAGCGGCCCGCGGGCAGCAATGAAAAGGAGCAGACAATGAAAGCGCTATCACTGTCCACATTCATTCTGATCGGGTTACTGGCGACGGGTCTCGGAGGCCCGGCCGAGGCGCAGAGCATCTTCGAAACTCGCCGGCGCCGAGGAAAAATACACCCCGGGCGATTTCAGACCCGCCCCCGAGACCATGCACACCCGCTTCGGAACCCTGGATTTCCCGGGCGGCTACCCGACCGACGCGACCGTGCGCAAGGTCTACGACGAGCTCGACCTGCAGCGCGCCACCCAGCTCTACCTCGACATGTACCCGGCGCTGTCGGCGCACGGACTGATGAAGGGATGGGTTCGAGACCTCGGCATGCGCGACAGCTCGCAGATCAACGTGACCGCGGACCGCCTGGACTCGAGCGCCCTGGTTCTGACCGGCAACACCGAGAGTCTCTACGCCTTCATCGTGTTCGACCTGAAGAAGGACGGCCCGACGGTCTTCGAGGTGCCACCGGGCGTCATGGGGCCGCTGGACGACCACAACTTCCTCTTCCTCGCCGACATCGGCCCGACCGGCCAGGATCAGGGCAAGGGCGGCAAGTACCTGCTCCTGCCGCCGGACTATGAAGGCGATGTGCCCGATGGCTACTTCGTCGTGCGGTCGCCGACCTACGCCGAACTTCTCGTTCATTCGGGCGAACGCCGACATCGTGGGCACAGGCGAAAAGGCCGCTGCAGTTCTATCGTGAGAACGCCAAGGTCTATCCCCTGAAGACAGGCCCGCGGCCGCCCATCGTCAAGAACGTCACCGGCGAACGCCCTGGAACTCGCTCGTGCCCGAGGATGCTTCCGCGTTCGAGTGGATGCACGAGATCATCGACTACGAGCCGGCCGAGGCCTTCGGCAAGGAACTGCTGGGTCGGTTGGCCTCTCTGGGCATCGAGAAGGGCAAGCCGTTCGAGCCCGATGCCCGCATGCAGCAGATCTTGGCCAAGGCCGCCGAGCAGGGCGTTGCCATGTCGCGCGTGATCGCCTTCGACAACCGCGACCCGCAGGCCCGGTCTATCCGAACCGTGCGTGGGAGAGCCCCTACGTCACCAACAACTCGACCTTCTACCAGAACGACTACATCAACCTCGAGGCGCGCACGACCTTCCACTTCACCGCCGACGGCATCACGCCGGCCATGGCGATGCCAGATGCCGGAGGGCAAGGGCTCCCGCTACCAGACGACCTACAAGGACAGTGACGGCGACTTCCTCGACGGCAACAAGACCTACAAGCTGCAACATGCCGCCGAAGGTGCCGGTCGCGCTGTTCTGGGCGGTGACGGTCTACGACCCTGGACCCGCAGTGAGATCCAGAGCCAGCCCTACCCGAGCATCCGCAGCCAGCAGGATCCGCCGCCGACGACCAATGCCGACGGTTCGATCGACATCTACTTCTCAAACGAAAAACCGGAGGGTGTTGCGGCGCAGAACTGGGTCAAGACCCTGCCCAACCAGGGTTTCTTCGTCTACATCCGTTACTACGGGCCGCTCAATGCTTTCAACGACAAGACCTGGGTGCCCAACGATGTGGAGCTGGTGGAGTAGACGAAAGATCCAAGATCCAAGATTCAAGATGCAAGATTCAAGATGCAAGATTCAAGATGCAAGATTCAAGATTCAAGATGCAGGTCGCAGGGGCCTCGTGTTCCTGCCGGCATCTTGAATCCCTTGAATGCTCGAACCTGAAATGAGGAGAAACGCACAATGAAAATGAAGTCGTTCACAGTCCTCGTCATGGCTGGGCTGCTGGCGTCCACAGCCTGGGCCCAAACCCCCACATACAAGATGACAACGGACATTCCGATCCAAATCACCACGCCGGACACGGTGGACTCCCCCATCGGCGCCCTCGAGTTCTTTGACGGCGTGCCTATCGGCAACACAAAACAGCGGGTCTATGACTACGTCGACCGCGCCCGCGCGGTGGAGGTGTTCATCAACATGATGCCCGCGGTCTCCGTTTACAACATCCGCAAGGGACAGCGGGACATCGGCCACACACGCTCCAACCAGATCGTGATCGCCGAGCAGATGGGGGATTCCAAGCCGCTGGTGCTGACCTGGAACAACACCTCGCTCTACACCTGGGGCTTTCTGGATCTCAAGACGGACGGCCCCACCGTGATCGAGATTCCGCCCGACGTGCTGGGCATCCTCGACGACATGTACTTCCGCTACATGTCGGACATGGGCGCGGCCGGCCCCGACAAGGGCAAGGGCGGCAAGTACCTGGTGCTGCCGCCCGGCTACGAGGGAGATGTGCCGGACGGCTACTACGTGGTCCAGTCAAAGACCTACGGCGTGTGGAACTTCATGCGCGGTTACGTCCGCGACAGCGTCGAGAAGGCCGCGCAGAACATCGAGCAGAACCTGAAGGTCTATCCCCTGTCGCAGCAGAACGATCCGCCGCCCGATGGAGTTCAAAAACATGTCCGGCCTTGCGGGCTACAACACCATCCCGCCAAACGACTTCAGCTTCTACGTCGACCTCCATGCTCTCGTTCAGGAGGAGGCCGACGGCTGGCTCGACCCCGAACTCCTGGGTCAGATCGCCGCCATCGGCATCGTCAAGGGCAAACCCTTCGAACCCGACGCCCGCATGAAGAAGCTGCTCACCGAAGCCGCCGCCATCGGCAATGCCTACGCCCGCGCCAACACGGTTTATCCGCGTGATCCCGGCCACCGTTACTACCCCGACACCGACAGCGAGTGGGTCATGGCCTTCGCGGACAACGACTCCTACTTTCTCAAGGACGGCGCTCGCCGCCTGGACTCCCGGCTGTGGATGCACTTCAACGCCGTCTGCGTGACGCCCGCCATGGCCCTGACCAAACCGGGCGCAGGATCGCAATATGCGATCGCTGGTCTGGACTCTGAACATCAGCCGCTCGACGGCGCCAAGACCTACAGGCTGCACCTGCCGCCCAACGTGCCGGTCAAGGACAACTGGTCGGTGACCATCTACGACACCCAGACCCGCTCCATGATGCAGACCGATCAGAAGTTCGCCGGCGTGAACAGTCTCAGCGGGGACGTGAAGCAGAACACCGACGGCTCCTACGACATCTGGTTCGCTCCGAAAGCGCCCAAGGGTCAAGAGAGCAACTGGATCCAGACCATCCCGGGCAAGAGCTGGTTCATCATCCTGCGGGCCTACGGACCGCTCGAGCCCTGGATCGACAAGAGCTGGCGGCCGAGCGAGCTCGAGCTGGTGGAGTAGTCGAATCGAAATATGACGGAGGGGCGGTTCGAGGCACGAACCGCCCCTCACTGATTCCGACACAACCATGTTGAACCGGTCAGAGTCGAGAACGGCACCGCGGACCGGCGCGCATCGAGAGAAGGTGGACACGATGATCAAAGGACTTCTGAAAGCCGTGATTCTACCGACCCTGATAACGATCGCGATGACGACCGTAGGGGTGCCGAACGCTTCGGCACAGGACGGTTGGGAATTCGACCTCGCCATCTACGGCTGGCTGCCGACCATCGAGGGCAAGCTCACCTACGAGATCCCCGAAATCGGCGACTCGATCGAGGTCGATCCCGGGACATTGCTCGACAACCTGCAATTCACCGCCATGGCCGCATTCGCCGCCAACCACGGCAAGTGGTCGATCCTGGCCGACGTCATCTACCTCAAGGAGGCGGCGAGCGAGGAGGCCGTGCTCGACAGCGAATCCGGACTCACCCTCCAAGCCGAGCTTGACCTCAAAGCGTGGATCATGAACTTCGGCGGTGCCTACGAGGTGACGCGGAGCCGGC
The DNA here is from genome assembly GCA_963710645.1 of uncultured Holophagae bacterium. GTDB lineage: Bacteria > Acidobacteriota > Thermoanaerobaculia > Thermoanaerobaculales > Sulfomarinibacteraceae > FEB-10. Next base: position 779,685 of record CAVQBD010000001.1, read on the forward strand.
GTTCGACGCTCGGGATCCTGGTGGGTGCTCGGTATTTCTCCGCCGACTCGACCCTGGCATTGAGGGCCTCGGGCCCACTCGACGCCGACGGGTCGCTGTCCTCGTCGGCGCGGGTGTGGAACGGGATCGTCGGCGTCCGGGGCCATCTCGGGCTGTCGGACCACTGGTTCGTGCCCTATCACCTGGACGTCGGCGCCGGCGATTCCGACTTCACCTGGCAGGGCATGGCCGGCATCGGCTACGACTTCAAGTGGGGCAGCCTCTTCCTAGACTATCGCTATCTCGATTTCGACCAGGGGAGCGGCAGCGAGGTGAGCAGCTTGACCATGGCCGGAGCCGAGCTCGGCGTCGCCTTCCGGTTCTGACTGGCACGAGCAGGATCAGCACCATGAGAGACGCCTGCTCCGACCGTGGCGATGATCCTGATCACTGGCGGGGCCGGCGGATGAGTTCCGCGCCACTCATCAGCACGCGAGATAGCTGATCTGCTCGGCCGAGGCGGGAGTTTGCTGGAGCAGAGCCCGCAACGCCGCCCGGTGGGCGTCAGGCTGAGCGGCCTCCTCGATGTACAGACGGGCCACCAGGTCGCGCCAGCGGAGCAGCTCGCGCCGCACCGGCCGCCGTTCGGCCACTGCAATCGTGAGATCTACCAGGCGCAGGACCCGCTCATACGCAAGCCGGCGACCAACGGCGTCGCCGTATCCCATCAGACGGCTGGCACGGTTCATCTCGTTGGCGATCATCAGGACTCGCTGAGGGTGCGTGAACCGCTCCCACCGTTCGGTGGTCAGACCCGCGTGCTGTGTCATGGGAGCGGCTCCCCACCCCCGATCAGCTGATACGTCAGGCTGCGGACGTGATTGCGGACATCGTCGTCCTCGATCTCCATGCTCGGGTTCCCCTGCGCCGGCCGGATGTTGATGAGTGACGTGAACTCTATACAGTCATCAGGGTCGCGGTCCGGATAGTAGTTGGCCCCCCAGAGATCCTCCTGCCGGCTCCCGGCCTCCAGGAGCAGTTGCTCCGCGTCGGCATGTAGCTCTCCTCCCACCGCCGCGATCCCCCGCTCCACGTCGACCACGTACTTGACCATGTCGGTGAAGAACCTGTCGACGAGTTCGGCCAGTTGGTTCGAAGCGATCCTGTCGGAGATCAGCACGATATCTGGCACCGATTTCGTCATCTCGTGCGATCTTAGCAGCCCCCCTATGTGGGTCTGTCCCCATCCCCAATGGGAATCATCTACAGTAGGCTCATGGTAGGTCCCGACACCAGCCACGCAGGAACGTAGTTTGGCTCCTCAACCCGAATCCGTACCGCTGATCCGCACCAAGCTGCACCGACCGTCGGTGCCGTTCGATGTGGTGGGCCGGGATCGGCTTTTGCGGTTAATGAACCGGGCCTTCGAGGTGCCCTTGACCCTGGTTTCGGCACCCGCCGGCTACGGCAAGAGCGTGCTCGTCGCCCAGTGGGCCGACCGTTGTGTACACCCGGTGGTGTGGCTCTCTCTCGACAGTGACGAGAGCGACCTCAGGCTCTTTCTTCAGTATCTGGTGGCGGCCATCCACACCGTCGTCCCCGGCGCCTGCCGGACCACCGAAGATCTTCTGAGTGCGCCGGAGCTGCCTCCTCCGTTGGTGCTCGCGGGAAACCTGCTCAACGACCTCGAGGCCATGGACGGGCCGCTGGTGATCGTGCTCGACGACTACCACCGGATCAACATGACATCGTCGGTGCACGATCTCATGGGCCGACTGCTCGAGCACCCGTCGAAAACGGCCCGCCTCGTGCTGGTCACGCGTCGCGACCCGCCGTTGTCGCTGGCGAGCCTGCTGGCCGCCAATCTGGTCGCCGAGGTTCGTCTCGAGGATCTCCGGTTCACCGGGTGGGAGACCGTTGAGTTCCTGTCCACCTCGACGGTGGGTTCGGTGAGTGACCGGTCGCTGGCCAACCTGCAGGAACAGGTGGAGGGGTGGGCGGCGGGTCTGCGTCTGGTCACCCTGGCCCTGGGCAGGGCCTTGGATCCGGAAACCCTTTTGGGAGGCCTCCGCGGAGGCCTCCCACATGCTCGGGAGTACCTCGTGCGGGAAGCGCTGTCCGGGCTGTCACCAGAGGTCCGGGACTTTTTGCTGAAATCCTCCATCCTCAACCGGTTCTGCCTGTCGCTGCTCGATGCGGTGTGTTTCTCAGATCCGGCATCGGTATCTCGGAACTTTACAGCCAGGGAGTTCCTCGACCTGATCCAGCGCAACAACCTCTTCGCCATCGCCCTCGACGACACCGGCGAGTGGTTCCGGTATCACCACCTCTTCCAGGAGCTGCTGCAGCGGGAGTTGCAGCGAGGGGTTTTCCGAAGAGCAGATTAAGGCACTGCACCTGGGGGCCGTGACGTGGTTCGAGACCGGGGGCCTGATCGACGAGGCGGTCAAGCACGCGCTGGCGGCCGAGGACCCGGAGCGGGCGGCGTACCTCGTCGAGCGGCATCGGCGCGCCGAGCTCGACACCGACAGGTGGTATGTCATCGAGCGGTGGGTCGACCTGCTCCCGGAAGACCTCGTCCAGCAGCGGCCGGGGCTCCTACTCGCCCGTGCCTGGGTCGCCCTCCACCGGTTTCAACTGGTCGAGCTTCCGCCTCTCCTGGAAAAAACCTCCCCGCTCCTCGCAAACGAGGAGAGCTTGTTGGGAGAGTTGCAGACCCTCTCGGGATCCCTTCATTTTTTCCTCGGCGACGGAGAGAGGAGCGTGCAGCTCTGCGAAGAGGCTTCCAGGCATCTGGCCGGAGAGCGTCGGCTGATCCGAGGGCACCTCGAAATGTTTCTCAATCTGGCACGAAGCATGCTCGGTGAGCATGACCTGGCGCTTCGCGCGCTCGAGGACCGAATTCGGGAAGCCGGATCGTCCGAGAGCATCTACGTTTCGCGCCTGATCGCGGGGATTGCCTTCATCTCCCAGACTGCGGGCGATCTCGATCGCGTGAAGATCGAGGCCCGGCGTCTTAGATCAGTCGCAGGAACGAGCGGTATTGCTTACACCGAAGCCATAGGCACGTACATCGAAGCGTGGGCTGACCTGCAGGTTTTCGACCTGGAGCAGGCGTCCCGGAACTTCGCTGACGCAGCCCGGCAACGTTATATCCTGCACAGGAGGAGCGCGATTGATGCACTCGCCGGCCAGGCCCTCACCCAGCAACTCATGGAACGGCCCGATGAATCCGAAGAGGCTCTGGAGCGTCTGCAGGACTTCGCCCTCGACCTTCGAGACCCGGTTCTTCTACCTGTGGCCAGCTCCTGCCGGGCGCGACTCGCCCTGTTGCGGGGAGATGAGACGTCGGCGGTCACGTGGGCGCGGTCTGCCCACGAGGCACCGGCACCGATGGAGCTGTATATCTGGTTGGAGGTGCCGGCAATCACCCGGGCAAGGGTTCTGATTGCAGCCGGCACCAGAACGAGCCTGAACCAAGCGATCGACCTGCTTCGCGCCGTCCGGCAGATAGCCGAGCCCCGCCATTTCACGAATCAGACAATCGAGACGGCTGTCTTGTTGTCGCTGGCTTTCGAGAAACAGGGACACAATGACAAGGGTCTCCAGGCCCTTCGAGAGTCGATAAAGCTGGCAGCGCCGCACGGCTGGGCTCGACCGTTTGTCGAGGCCGGACCAACGATGGCCGAAATGCTTGATCGCCAACCCCAGCTGGGCGAAGAAGCCGACTTCATCCAGCGGGTGCTTGCCGCATTTCAAAGCCGCCCCGTGACCGCCCCGGCAACCGCCCCGCTTGCCCAGCAGGGCGCGTTGTCGGTCGGAAGCAGCTCAGCCACACCCGACCAACTGACGAATCGCGAGCTCGACGTCCTCGAGTTGCTGGCGGAACGGCTCCAGAACAAGGAGATCGCGAGCCGACTCTGCGTCTCGACACACACCGTGAGCTACCACCTCAAGAGCATCTACGGCAAGCTCGGCGCCGGCAACCGCCGCCAGGCCGTGGCCGCAGCGATCCAGAACGGACTCTTGAAACGCCGTTGACACATGAATGCAGGGAAGGTGACTTCGCCGCAACGCGGCCCGTGACCCGGATTCGCAAGCAAGCCTGCAGACCTGTCAAAACGGCGATTCGGTTACACTCTGTTGAGGAATACTGATGGATTACGAGCGAACACATGAGGTGCTGGCGGCTTTTGAGCGTGAGGGCGTCCGGTACGTTATCTTCGGCGCCGTCGCGATGAATCTCCAGGGATTAGCGAGAGCCACGCTCGATCTTGATGTCTTCGTCGCCCCAGAAAGGGAGAACATCAATCGGCTCAAGACGGCTCTGAAGATGGTGTTCGATGACCCCCACCTCGAGGAAATCACCGCCGACGATCTGCTCGGAGATTACCCTGCTGTTCAGTACGTTCCACCTGACGGCACATTTCACATCGACATCCTCACGCGCCTCGGTGAGGCCTACGGGTTCGAGGATCTGGAGTCCGAGCGAGTTGACTTTGACGGGCTCGAGGTGTCCGTCGTAACGCCGGAAACCCTGTACCGTATGAAGAAGTCGACAGTGCGCCCGCAGGATTGGGGAGACGCAGAGCGCCTGCGCGCGCGCTTCGGATTCGAGGACGAATGATGCCGGTCAAAAAATATCGAGACATGAGCGAGATGGAAGGCAATACCTGGCACGATCCTGGCGATCCGAGATTATTTGACGCCATCAGGGCAGTCTGGAAGCTGGCGGCCCGTACGACAAGACCGAGCTTCCCGCCCGGAGTGCACAAGCACCAATCCATCGAGCTCGCCAATAGGCTCCAGCAAGCATGGGATCAGGCCAACTTCGAGGCGTTTCACGCGCGACGACGAGAGCGGGCACCGGCCGGTTGATTTGTTCGTTTTGAACCCTCTCGGGTAACGCGGGACAATTGCTGTAATCAACACGCCCGAGCAGACTGCCGATTTCGAGCGGAGGATTACCGCTCAAATCGAAGGCGCCGATTTTCCGGCGATCGTATCCGTCCACCTATTCGGCAGAAACTGAAGGCGGGCCAAGACCCACCCTACATCGGACCCGGATTTGCCTGGGCTCGTAGGGTGGGCTTCAGCCCACCTCCATGGTCCATCTCGCTGCGTTGGCGCGTCGGTGAGCAATGTCATTGGAAGAGCCCCGACCCGTCTGGCAGTGGTATTGCTTGTCAACCCCCTCATTTCCCCCTTGTTTCTAGCTCGATTCGAGGGATTCCAGCACCAGGTGAAGACCCCATACTTCAGACATGGCAAAGGCTCGTTCTTGTTTGAGGACGAAAATAGCGAACGCGGACACGGCTCACGGTGTTGGGACTTGCCCGCTGGCTGGCGCTGGTTGGAACTACCACGGCGCAGGAAGACGACTCGCCAGAATGAATCAGAGGTGGCTTGCGATGACGAAGAATGACAACATCAACGACATCGACTTCGGCGCACCAACCACCTACCGGATCGTGGTCAAGGGGGAGCTCAGCCAGGACTGGAGTCTCCGCCTCGCGGGCATGACGATCACCGTCACCACCAGCCCGAGTGGATCCTCGCACACCGAGTTGGTGGGGCTGCTCCGCGACCAGGCCCAGCTCAACGGAATCCTGGAGACACTGTACGAACTGCACCTGCCGATCCTCCGGATCGAGGAGGGCGCCGGCTCTGACCAAACTGCAAACCAAGGAAACGTGAAAATGGGAGGACAACAATGAGAGACCGAAGCAACCTGTTGATTATCGGGCTGGTCGTTTTGCTGGCAGGCGGAAGCTCTTGCCTGCAACCAGGGACCGACCGAGACCGCCACACCGGCCGCGAAGGCCGACCGCGCGGCCCCGCCCACGATGAAGATGACCACCGACATCCCGGCGTCGTTCACAGCCGCCGACTCGGTGGAGACCTCCATCGGCACTCTCAAGTACTTTGATGGTGTGCCCACGGACAAAACCGTGGAGACCGTCTACGACTATCTCGATCAATCGCGGGCCGTGAATGTCTATATAAACTCTATTCCAGCCCTGTCCGTCAATGCCCTTCGCGAAGGGCAAGCGGCGGTCGGCGCAGACACCTCCAATAAAATCTGCATCTGGGACAGCCTGATGGATTCCACGACGGTTCTGCTGACCGGCAACACCTCCACCATGTATGCTGTCGGCTTTCTGGACCTATTCAAGGACGGTCCGACCGTTATCGACCTACCACCCGGAATGCTCGGCATTCTGGATGACATGGCCTTTCAGTACATGACCGATCTCGGTGTTGCCGGACCGGATAAAGGCAAAGGCGGCAAGTTTCTGGTACTGCCTCCTGGCTACAAAGGCAAGGTACCGACCGGTTATTATGTCGTGCCTTCCAAGACCAGTGGTGTATGGGTCTTCATGCGCGGCTATCTCGACAAGAGCATGCCGATAGCAGAAGCCGTTCCAGCCGCTTCCAAGAATATCCGGAATACCCTGAAGGTCTATCCCCTGTCCACAAAAGCCAATCCTCCGGCCATGGAATTTATCAATGTGTCTGGCAAGAAAATGCATATGATTCTGCCGAATGATTACACGGCATTTGAAAAACTGCATGCCCTGATTCAGGGAGAACCTGACGATTATCTCGGACCGGAAGCCAAAGGCATGATGGCCGCTATCGGTATTGAAAAAGGAAAGCCCTTTAATCCAGATGCACGGATGAAGAAGATTTTGACCGATGCCGCTGCCATTGCCAATGGTGCTGCCCGCGCGATCAGCTATTTCCCGCGTGACCCCGGCAATCTGACCTACAAGGACAGCAAAGCCTGGGTCACCGCCTACGCTGACAAGGATACGACCTTTACTCGCAACGGCGCTTATCGCCTGGATCCGCGAGCGCTCTTCCACTTCGGCTACATTTGTGTTTCCCCTGCCATGGCGATGACCGTTGCTGGAAAAGGCTCCGATTACTCCATGGGAATGCTCGATTCGAATGGCGACATATTTGACGGTTCCAAGACCTATAAACTCCACGTACCGCCGAATCCGCCAGCCAAGGATTTCTGGGCCATCACCATGTATGACACCCAGACCCGTTCCCAACTGCAGACCGATCAGCAGTTCCCAACCCAGGGGAGTCAGGACGAAGGCATCAAAACCAATCCCGACGGTTCGATGGATATTTACTTTTCTCCAAAAGCCCCGGAAGGCATGGAAGGCAACTGGCTGCAGACCATTCCCGGAAAAAGCTGGTTCATTGCCCTGCGTATCTATGGACCCGAACAGCCCTGGATCGACCAGACCTGGCGGCCGGGTGAGATCGAACTCGTGGGAATGCAGGTCGCAGGATGCAGGATCGAGATCCGAGATGCCTGGTCCAATACCCTGGCAACCCTTGGATCTCAGCGTGCCTGAATCCTGAATCCTGCACGAACCGGATCGACACTGAACAAGGAGAACGGATCATGAAAACGAAATCCCTGACATTCATCCTTGTCGCGCTCGTGGCGGTCGGTCTGGCCTCCACGGCGGGAGCCGAGGCGCCGACGATGAAGTACAGCACCGAGATCCCGGCCAACGTCATCACCCCCGACCGCACCGAGACCCGCCTCGGCACCCTCGAGTTCACCGACGGCTTCCCCACCGCGGAGACTTCGGAAAAGATCTGGGACTTCATGGACTTCTCGCGCGCCGTGGAGGTCATGATCATGACCACGCCCGCGGCCTCGCTGCAGGGATTCCGCAAGGGCATCCAGAAGTGGGGACCGGACAACGAGACCATGATCTACTGGGACGGTCGGCTGGACTCCAAGGGCTTGCTCCTGACCGGAAACACCACGGTGGTCTACACCTTCATGTGGATCGACCTGAAGGACGGTCCCATGGTCATGGAGACGCCGCCCAACGTGCTGGGCATCATCGACGACGCGTGGTTCCACTACGTCTGCGATTTCGGCAATGCGGGCGACGACAAGGGCAAGGGCGGCAAGTACCTGCTGGTGCCGCCGGACTATGAAGGCTCGATCCCCGACGGCTACATCGTCAAGAAGTCGAGGACCTACGGCCACTGGCTGGCCATGCGCGGCTTCATGACGAACTTCGATCCCGATCCCGTGGTCAAGAACATGAAGGAACACTTCCGCCTCTACCCGCTGGGCAGCGCGCCCAAGGAGGTCAATTGGGTCAATACGGCCATGCAGGACTTCAACACGCTGCACGCCCAGGACGCCACCTTCTTCGAACGAGGTCAACATCACCGTTCAGGAAGAGCCCAACTCGGCGGAGGACCCGGAGATTCTCGGGCTGCTGGCCTCGATCGGCATCCAGAAGGGCAAGCCCTTCGCGCCCGACGCCCGCATGCAGAAGATCCTGGCCGAGGCGGCCGCGGTGGGCACCGCCGCCCAGCGCACCATCCTCTTCCGCAACCGCGACGAGAACGTCGTCATCTGGCCCGGCAGCAAGAGCTGGGAGATCGGTTTTGCCGGCGGCAGCTACGAGTTCCTCAACGACGGCGTCAGCCTGATCAACTCGAGGGTCCGCTTCCACTTCTACGCCACCGGGATCACCCCGGCGATGGTCAAACCACCGGTCGGCGCGGGATCGCAGTACGTGATCGGCCTGCGCGACTCCGAGGGCAAGGCGCTGGATGGCAGCAAGACGTATAAGATCCACATCCCGCCCAATGTTCCGGCCAAGCGGTTCTGGGACATCACCGTCTACGACAACCAGACCCGCTCCCTGCTGCAGACCGACAATCCCTACCCGGGAGTCACCAGTATCGATCCGGCCACCGTGAAGAATGCCGACGGTTCCTACGACGTCTTCATCGGCCCGAAGAAGCCGGACGGAAACGTGAACTGGATCCAGACCGACTCCCAGCAAGGGCTGGAACATGCTGTGGCGGATCTACGGTCCGACCCAGGTCTGGTACGACCGGCGGTTGGCGGCCGAGCGAGATCGAGTTGGTTGAGTAGGCGGCCGATTGCAGATACAGGATGCAGGATCCGTTTTCCGCCCGGTTCGCCGCCACGGCAAGGCCGGAAGCGGGAGGCCTGCACCCTGTGATCTGGACGCGGTCACTCAGACCATCGACAGGAAAGGAAGACACACCATGAAGTCAAAAATGCTCACGATGATCGCGCTCGTCGGTCGTGCTGGTCGCAGGCCAGACACCGGTTGACGCGCAGACACCGGAGAGGATCGAAACCTCTTCAAGACAGCCGGCGAGAAACAGACCAACACGGACTTCGAACCGGCGCCGGACAAGATCCGGACCGACTTCGGCACCCTGAGGTTCGAAGGCGGGGCATTCCCGACCGAGGAGTCGGTGCAGCTCATCTACGACGAGATGGATCTGCAGCGCGCCACCCAGGCCTACATGGATTTCTACTCTGCCCTGTTCGATCTACGGCATCCTCAAGGCGCAGATCCGGGACTTCGGTTTCGAGACCCCTTCGGACATCGGCGTGATGGCCGATTTCATGCACCCCAGCGAGAACTACCTGACCGGCAACGACGTCACCGTCTACGCCGTTGCCACGATCGACCTCAAGGTCGACGGCCCGACGGTGGTCGAGATCCCGCCCGGAATGTTCGGCAACGCCAACGACGCCAACTTCAAGTACCTCACGGATTTCGGTCCGACCGGGCCCGATCAGGGCAAGGGTGGAAAGTACCTCTTCCTCCCGCCCGGCTACGAAGGCAGCGAACCAACCGGGTACTTCACCTTCCACTCGCCGAGCTACCGGATCTGGGCGATGATGCGCGGCTTCGGGGCCGTCGGCAACGGCGATCAGGCCGTCGCGTGGTTCAAGGAGCGTCTCAAGGTCTATCCGTTGGCCACCGGACCTCGGGGGAACAAAGCCGTCAACACGTCCGGGATGGGCGCCAACACCCTGGCGCCGGAAGACGGTTCCGCCTTCGAGATGCTCAACGAGATCATCCAGTACGAGCCCACCGAGCTCTTCGACAAGGAACTCCTCGGTCGACTGGCCACGCTCGGCATCGAGAAGGGCAAGCCCTTCAATCCGGATGCGCGGATGCAGCGCATCTTCGACCAGGCCGCGAAACAGGGCGTCGCCATGTCGCGGGCCATCCTCTACGCCTCGAGGGACCCGGAGATCCACTACTGGCCCGACCGGCACTGGGAGAAGATGTTCATCCGCAACACCGAGTTCATGATGAACGGCCACAGCGACATCGACGCCCGGACCCTCTGGCTCTACCAGGCCATCTGCGTCTCGCCGAGTCTGCTCTCCACCACGCCGGGCGTGGGCACCTCCTACCTCACCGCGCTCCGGGACAAAAACGGCACCTACCTCTTCGGCGACAAGAACTACCGGCTCCGCGTGCCGGCCAACCCGCCCGTCAAACGCTTCTGGGCGGTGACCGCGTACGATCCCCTGAGCCGCAGCCTGCTCGACTCGGGAGGCAACATCACCGTCAGCAGCACGCGAGACCCCGAGGTGAATCCCGACGGTTCGGTCGATGTCTACTTCGGACCGAAGGCGCCGAAGGGGCACGAGAAGAACTGGATCAAGACCGATCCTCCAAGGGCTTCTTCGTGGTCTTCCGTTTCTACGGCCCGACCGAGGGCTACATCGAGAAGACCTGGGTGCTCAACGACTTCGAGCTGATCGAGTAGCCGAAATCATCTTCCGGGGCGGGGATCGGACCGATCCCCGCCCCTGCTCTTTGTGTCTTGGGTTTGAACCCCTCCCCTCTGCCCACTCCCTCCCACCTACTACCCGGAACTCGGAACCCGGAACCAAACCCAGCGTCAGTCTCCAGCGACAGCAATCAGGGACGTTCGTCAGCGATCAGCGACGGCAACCAGCGACGGTGATCAGCCCCGTGTCGTCCTGGAAAAAGTTGACACCAAAGGAGGGACCGATGGTGTCACGAAGTCGATCGCTATTCATGTTAGGCTGAAGTCGTGGCTACCCAGAGCAATCAGCCCTTGTCGAAGCGGTCCAAACCGCTGTCCTCCGCGCTGGACGATCCGGCCTCGGTGCCGTATTTCCTCTGGGATGAACCAATGACCGTCGCGGAACTGCGGGACCGTCTTCGCCGAAGCTCCCAGCCCGAGCGAACGCGGTTGATGGGAAAGATCCTCCGAGAGGCTCGTGACACCGAGGTCTGGAGCTTCACAACCCCGGAATCCGTTGCCCAAGACTGGAAGGCGCTGTCGCTGCACCTCGGGAAACGTCGGCCGTTCTGGGAGTTTCTGTTCGAAGCCTGGGAAAAGCAAGGACGACTGAAGGTTGACTGGGCTCGATAGCTTCCAGCAGGAGATACTGACCGCCTTTTTCGAGCGGCAGCCGGGGTTCTTTCTGACAGGCGGCGCCGCTTTGGTGGGCTTCCATCTCCGGCACCGGACCACCCTCGACCTCGATCTCTTTACCAATGAAGACCTCATGGACGAGGGCGAGCAGGCGCTCGTGGAGATCGCCCGGGCTCGCAACATTGACGTCGAGCGATTGAGAACGTCATCAGATTTCAGACGGTTCCTGCTCAAGAGAGGCACCGAGTCACTGGTTGTGGATCTTGCCCGCGATCTCACCCCTCAAATCGACAAAGAGAAGATCGAGATCCACGGAATCCGTATCGATTCAACCCGAGAGATCATGGCAAACAAACTTTGCACACTTCTCTCTCGCGCGGAGCTGAGAGATCTCGTCGATGTCCGTGCTCTGGACCGAGAAGGCCTGAGCATCGAGGAACACCTGCCCCTCGCGGCGAAAAAGGACGCAGGGCTGACCGCCGCCCAGCTCGCATGGGTACTGTCGCAGATCGAGATCGGCGACGACGCCACGCCGCCTGGAGGCGTGAGCGCGACCGAGCTTCAGTCGTTTATCAAGAGCTTGGTTCGCCGCCTCACTGCGATGGCTTATCCGAACTAACCCCTACTAGTTCCCTATCACCTGAATCCTGCATCCTGAAACCTGTACCCCCCCGTTTTTCCCTCATAACGAGGGATGTGGGCCCGCTCGAACGGCCCTACTATGAAGTGGCATGAGGATCGAAACTCGATCAGAGTTCAATTCCCCTGACTGGGAGAGGAGCACAGGATGATTAAGGCAGAACGCGCGGCTTGTGTATTGGTGGTGCTTTTCGTTGTTGTGCTCTGCGGTTCGGTACATGGCCAGGAGAGTGATACGGAGGCCATGAAACAGGCGAACAATCCGCTGGCGAGTTTCACGACCCTCAATATTCAGAATTACTATATTTCTGAGCTCGACGAAACGGATGATACGGCCAACACGTTGTGGATCCGTTATGCCCAGCCCTTCAAGCTGTTCAAGGGCAACTGGCTGCTGCGTGCCTCGTTGCCGGTGAACCGAGTGCCGACCCCAAACGGCACAGCGTCCGGCCTCGGCTCGATCAACGCCTTTGCGGCCTATCTGTTCAAGATGAAAAATCCAGACATCACTTTCGGCGCGGGTCCGTTGGCGGCGTTTCCCACAGGCACCGGGGATGTTCCAGGGAACGACACCTGGGATCTCGGAGCAGCCATGGTCCTCTTCGATGCCAGGTCTAGCCTGATCCAATGGGGTGGCCTCGTGACCTACCAGACTGATGTTGCCGGCGACGGCGCGAGCAACCTCGCCGCAGTGCAGCCCTTCGGCATGATCCAGATGGGCAAGGGCTGGTATCTGCGTTCAACAGGAGTCTGGGTATTCAATCTCGAGGCGGACAGTTGGACGGTGCCGGTCGGAATGGGGGTCGGTAAAGTTGTGAAGGCAGGCAAGAAAGTCATCAATGCGTACTTTGAGCCGCAGTTCACCATCCTGAGCAGCGGCGACGCCGGTCAGCCGCAATTCCAGCTCTTCTTCGGCGTCAATATCCAGTCCATGAAATGAACCGCGGGACAAAGGGAAAATCTCCACAACCCTCAATCCACAAATTCACCACCGGGGCGGTTCGCGATGCGGATCGCCCTTTTTCTATGACGAAAAGACCGGGAGTTTCAGAATCGAAAATACGTGGAATCCCCGTGTTCGCCACGCGCCTTGAGCTAACGGGCTTGGGTTGAGTAAGGGCCACCCACCCGAGAGAATGACTCTGATGGTGGGCTCAAACCCACCCTACCCAGGTTGCAGGGTGCAGGGTACAGCGAGACCATCGCACCATCTCACGGGTTGTCAAGGCTTGTGTGCGATGAATCCTGCTTTCTCCCCCTTTTCCCCCTCGTTTCGGGGGATTCGCGCTCGGCATCCGGGTTGAATAATGCTCGCATGCAACTCGTCCGGGCAGAAAAACCCGACCGTCACCACGACGGCGGAATTACTTCGCAGGGCGAAGCCGTGACGCGTCGCACCCAAACATGTACCCTGTTCCACACACCAGATCGTAACTGTCGACTGCAATCGAGAAAAGGAGAAGAGGTATGAAGACGAAGACATCTGTTCATTTTGCTGCTCGCCGGAGTGGCGATAGCCGGTCTCGGCACCACGGTCGCCACGGCCCAGGAGGCGCAGGTCAAGGCCCAGGTCGACCGCACCGAGCTTGCCCATCAAGGGGCCCTGGTATCCGCCGATCACGACGCTGGATGCGCGCGACGCCAAGGCGCCGCCGGTCTTCGAGGTCAAGGCGCCCAAGGGTGCACCCAACGTGGTGGTCATCCTGCTCGATGACCTCGGCTTCGGCGGCACCAGCGCCACCGGCAGCGTCCTCGAGACGCCCCACTTCGACAAGCTCGCCAGCACCGGGCCTGCTGTACAACCAGTTCCACACCACGGCGCTGTGCTCGCCCACCCGGCAGGCGCTCAAGACGGGCCGCAACCACCACTCGGCCAACCAGGCCAAGATCACCGAGGTCGCGACCGTCCTTCCCCGGCGCCACCGGCATGCTTGCCCAACGACGTGGCCAGCATCGGCCAGATGCTCCGTCTCAACGGCTACAGCACGGCGGCTTTCGGCAAGTGGCACGAGACCGCGGTGTGGGAGATCAGCCCCTCAGGGCCGATGGACCGCTGGCCGAATCACCAGGGCTTCGACGAGTTCTACGGCTTCCTCGGCGGTGAGACCAACCAGTGGGCACCCGGGATCTTCCACAACCAGAACCGCGTCGAGACTCCGGACGATCCCGACTACCACTTCATGAACGACATGGCGACAAAGTCCATCGAGTGGATGCGCTTCCAGCAGGCGCTCACTCCGGAGAAACCTTTCTTCGTCTACTTCGCACCGGGCGCGGTCCATGCGCCGCACCACGTGCCGCAGTCCTACATCGACAAGTGGAAGGGCAAGTTCGACGAGGGCTGGGACGTGATCCGCGAGCGCATCTTCGAACAGCAGAAGAAGCTCGGGGTGATCCCGGCCGACACCAAGCTGGCGGCCAAGCCCGACGACATCAAGGACTGGAAGGATCTTTCGGCCAAAGAGAAGAAGCTCTTCGCACGCCAGGCCGAGGTCTTCGCCGCCTTCCTCGAGATGACGGACCACGAAACGGGCCGGGTCATCCAGGCGATCGAGGACATGGGTGAGCTCGACAACACCCTCATCTTCTACATCGCCGGCGACAACGGCACCAGCGCCGAGGGCGGAATGGAGGGTCTCTACAACGAGATGACCTATTTCAACGGCGTGGCCAAGGGCTCGGACATCGACTTCATGCTGGAGTACTACGACGCGTGGGGCGATCCGACCACCTATCCGCACATGGCGGCCGGCTGGGCGGTCTGCTTCGACTCGCCCTTCACCTGGACCAAGCAGGTGGCCTCCAACTACGGCGGCACCCGCAACGCCATGGTCATCCACTGGCCGGACCGGATCAAGGGCAAGGGCGAGATCCGCAGCCAGTGGCATCACGTCATCGACGTCGTACCGACCATCCTCGAGGCCGCCGGTCTGCCGGAGCCGCGAATCGTCAACGGACGCCGCAGCGCCCGATCGAGGGCACGAGCATGGTCTATACCTGGGACTATCCCCACGCCCCCGAGCCGGCACACGATCCAGTACTTCGAAATGTTCGGCAACCGCGGCATCTACTTCGACGGCTGGTTCGCCGGAACCGTCCACATCAAACCGTGGGGCAAGGTCGAGAACCGCTTCCCCGAGGACACCTGGGAGCTCTACCACGTCGCGGAAGACTTCAGCATGTCGACCGATCTCTCGAAGGAGCACCCCGAGCTTCTCGCGAAGCTGCAGCAGGTCTTCCTCGGCGAGGCGGTCAAGTACAAGGTGCTGCCCCTCGACGACCGGCGGCAGGAACTCTTCAATCCCAAGCTCGCCGGTCGGCCGGATCTCATGTACGGACGGACCAGCCTGACCCTGTATGAGGGCATGAACGGTCTGCTCGAGAACGACTTCATCAACGTCAAGAACACCTCACTCGAGATCGTCGCCGAGATCGAGACCGGCGACAAACCGGCCAACGGCGTCATCGTGGCCCAGGGTGGACGCTTCGGCGGCTGGAGCCTCCACGTCAAGGACGGCACACCGGTCTACACCTACAACTACGTCGGCATCGATGTCACCGACGTCAAGGCAACCGCCAAGCTGCCCAAGGGCAAGAGCACCGTGAAAATGGACTTTGCCTACGACGGCGGGACAAACCGGGCGAGGGCGGCACCGCAACGCTCTACATCAACGGCAAAGCGGTCGGCTCCGGCAAGATCGCGGCCACCGAGTTTTCGATCTTCTCGGCCGACGAGACGGCCGGCGTCGGCATCGACATGGAGACAACGGTGTCCGACATCTACAATCGCGCCAGCAGCGAATTCACCGGCACGATCGACAAGGTGACGATCACTCTGAAGTGATCGCTGGGCACCTAGCACCCGCCCGCCCGGATCGCCGGGCGGGCGTTTTTTGATGCAATGAGCAGGGATCGGACAGTCCGTCCCTTTTTCTCTGGTCGCGCACTGCTGGGCAGACCCAAACCACCACTGCCACCGAAGTTCTGATCGAGTCCCGGTTCGATCCAAGGAGAGTCGTTCTGGTTCAAGCTTTGCGTGCGTCTCGCGGGGCTGACGGCTCCTGTACAGTAGTCCACCTAGAGATCGAGAGGGGAACATGAATCGGTTACGCGCAGCCATTCTTGTAATGCTGGTCGCATTCCAGATCGGAATGGCATGTGCGGATGACGACGCGGCTCAGATCCGCGATCTCGTCACTGGCGCAGACGCGCTGGTTCGTTTGGGCGTGGTGGAGATGGGTGCGAGTCGGTGTCTTGGCGAAGCTGCGGCTCTACTCGACACCGCACGATACAGGTTGGCTGAAACCGATCTCTCCCCTGCTGATGCTGCTCAACTGACTCTCGAAATCGAGGGGGTGGCAGAGGACCTCGGGCTTCTCACCGAGCTCTACGAAGACCGGTTCTACGGTGTCTATCCCCTGGCCCGACTCGTGGTGCCGTCACTTCTCGCCGACGAAGGGTTGGTGATCACCGAGCAGCTCTTCAACGATCCCGATGTGGCGGCGGTAATGATCGCCGCCCGCAAGGTCGTCGATCAACTCGACACCTTCAATCACCCTCATATCGTCTTCCGAAGCTCTCCCACCGATCGGCGTCTCGAGGTCGTAGCCTTCGACGAATTCTTCCGCAGCGGCGGGTCCATGCCCTATGGTCGGCGTGCTCTGGTTGCCGCTCTCAGCCCCGAAGATCTGGCGGCCTTCGATAGCGGTGAGCTCGAGCCCGAACTCATCGACCGGCTGGCCCGGGCTCTCGGAGCCGTCAATCTGCTGGTCGTGACCGTCGGTGAGTCGGCCAAGGTCGACGATGCCCACATGTGGACGATCCACGGTGAATATTTTCAGCCGGGAGAGGTGGTCCAGGGAAGCCCTGTGGATGCCACCCTGTATCTCCGGGTCGAGACCCTGGACACCGTCGGTTCAGCCCGAGATCGTAGAGATCAGCAATGGCTGAGCCTCGCCATCGAGCTCTTGCTCATTGTCCTCGCGTTGGCCTGGGCGTCGCAGGTGAAATGGAATCCCGGGGGGCTGAGGAAGGTTTTCTTGAGGACCGCGGTGGGCGGTGCCCTCTTCCTGTTCGGCAGGTTCTTCATGGTCGCGGTTCTCTTCGTCGCCAGGAAGTACATCCCCGGTGCCACCGATATTGCGGCCGCAGCGTGGTGGTGGCCAGCTCTGCTGGGAATGCTCGTCGTGATCGGAGGCGGTCTGCTCGCCTGGATCGGCCAGGCCCGCCTGACCGAAATCGTTCCGGGCACTCGCGGGGCGAGAGCGGTAGCTTCAATCTTCGCGCTGACCGCGCTCGGAGCCAGCTCGAAGTTCGTGGCCCCCACCCTCCTGCTTGATGGCGCCGCCGGCCTGCAGACCTGCCTGCCATTCTTGATTGCGACGCTGATCCTTGCGTTGCTCTTCGCCTTCGCTGCCCGCACCGGTCCCCCGGTCCCCCACTACTTCGCGATCGGCCCCCTCCTGCTCGCGCCGTTGCTCGGTATGGCTCTGCTGATGGCCTCACCGGCCCGGCTCTGGGCCGTCGTCGGCGCCAGCGTCGTGGTCTCGGCGGTAGCATGGATCCGGCATCGGGTGGCTGTGGCGAGGGGGACCGAGGAGCCGGAACCGAACTCGGTAGAGGCGGCCGAGGCGGACAGCGAGAGACTGATCAAGCTGGGACAGAAGATCCACATCAAATCTTAGGTTGGGCGTCCTCACGTAGTGGTGTCGCATCGGCCACCCGACGCTACGCGGTGCGCTGCGCCTCGAAAACCGCCAGCGCCTCGCGGGCGGTGGGCCAGCGGTCCATGGGATCCGGGGCCAGCAAACGCTCGGTGAATTGGCGCAACCACCGGGGGCACTCGGCCGGCAGTTGGTGGGTCGCATCCTCTGCAATAGGGCGTTCACCCGTGAGCAGCTGGCGGGTTGTGACGCCGAGGCTGAAGAGATCCCACGCCGGTGCCGGGTCACCACCGGCGGCGTGTTCGGGTGCCATGTAGCCAGGGGTTCCAACCCCCACCGTTCCTCCCTCGGGATCGTCCAGACGATCCAGGTTGCCGGCTAGACCGAGGTCGGCGAGCTTGATCTCACCGGCGTTGGTGAGGAGCAGGTTGGACGGTTTGACGTCGCGATGGATGACGTGTTGTTCGTGGAGAAAGGAGAGCACGTCCAGGCTCTGCCCCAACCACTCCACCACCCGATGGGTGGGCTGGGCCTTTTCGAAGGCAACGACCCGGGCCAGATCACCACCGGGGACGAACTCCATGACCGCCACCAGGTGGTCGTCCACCTCCAGCACCTCATGAAGCTGGACCAGATTAGGGTGTTGGAGTAGCAGTCCCAGCCGCACCTCTGTGATCGCCCTGGCGCGCACCCTGGGGTCGGCCAGGGGCGGAAAGATCTTGAGCACCACCTGCTCGCTCAGCTGCCGGTCCTCGGCCACTAAGACCTGAGTCTGGTGGCCGGTGGGTATTTCGGCCAACGGGTGCCAACGTTCGGGCAGCCGAAGAGGAACACTGGGCTCATGAGCGGCGATCACGGGGATCCTCGGTTCTCGGCGGCCGCCGCGAGTCTCAGCCGATCGGCGAGATCGCGGTCCACAGCGGAGGTCGCCAGAGCCCACGCCAGATCATCGGGGTCATCGATATCCCGCATGACGGAGAGCTCGTAAAACGAGATTCCCAGGTCGCGCAGCCGTTGCCTGGTGGCCGCCAGGGTCGTGGGCGACGACCAGGGTATTCCGGACAGGTCCAGCTGTCCCGGATCGCGCTGGCCGATGAGCCAATACCCACCGTCGGCGGCGGGCCCGAGCACCACGGCATCATCCGCCAACCGGTCAAAGGCCTCGACGATGTGGTGCGGGCCGAGTGTGGGGCAATCCGATCCGATGATCACCACCCGATCGTACCCGTCCCCAAACCGCCGTGTGAAGCTGTCGCGGAGGCGGTGACCCAGATCTTCGCCCGTCTGGACCTCGATCGAGACGCCCACGGGAGCTCGCCAATCGTCGCTCGGGGCATCGGCCAGGGAGAGAATGACCTCCTCGTTGGTGGCCCGAGCCGCCCGCAGGGTGTCCGCGAGCAATTCGCCGTACACCGCCGCTGCCGGGTGGTGGCCGATGCCGCGGGCCAGCCGGGTCTTGACCCTGCCCGCCTCCGGCTCGCGCCCGAAGACCACAACGCAGTTCATCGCACCGAGCCGTACCACCGGGCGAGCCGGTGTGGAGAAAAACCGAGGCGGTGAAGCCAGGGAAACGTCGCCAGCATGACCCGGGTACGGACCGGCTGGTCCTCGACCCGGCGTGCGGTGGTGGATATCTCCGCCGGGAGCCGCCGGATTCTGCCGAGACGACGACAGGCGAGGGCCATTTCCACGTCCTCCATGAGGGGGATGTCGGGAAAGCCGCCGATGGCTTCGAAGACCGTCCGCCGGAGGGAAAATCCCTGGTCGCCGTAGGGAAGGCCGAATCCTTTGGATCTCAGGTCGAACACTCCGAGCCAGGCGCGCCGGATGGGACCCGCTGCGGTGGTTGCTTTGGTGTGCAGACGAAAGCAGGCCATGGATGTGGCCTCATCCGCCAGGGCGCCTTCAACGAGCGCCCGCCATCCGGTTGGAAGCAGGCAATCGGCATGAAGGAACAGCAACATCGCCCCTGAGCATGCGGCGGCCCCGCGGTTGAGCTGGGGACCACGGCCGGCAGGACCTTCAACGATCCGAATCCCCTCCCTGCCGCGGGCGATCTCGAGGGTTGCATCCCGGCTTCCGCCGTCGCTCACAACCACTTCGAGAGTGTCACCCTCCCCCACCGAGTCGAGACACCCTTTCAGCGTGCTCTGCTCGTTCAGCGTGGGAATCACCACCGACAAGGATTCAGAATTCATCTCGCTGCGCATCCAAGGGGCGCATTGTATGACAGGGGTCGCCGGAATCGGAAGATCCCACATTGCCGGCACCCGATGGCCGCTTCCGCTATCATCCCACCGGCTGCAGGGAACAGATCGGCGTGGGTGACAACATGAAGATGATTGCAAGGCTCGAAGACATCCCCTCCAAGGGGCTCAAGTTCACCTACAAGGACGGACCGTTCGAGGAGGAGGGTCTCGTCCTCAGGATCGGCGACGACGAGGTGCGGGCGTTCAAGAACGAGTGCCGCCACCTGCCCATGCCCCTGGACGACCGGGATCCGAACGAACTCTGGGATCCGGCCGGTCGCTATCTGGTGTGCAACTCCCACGGCGCCCGTTACAGGCCCGACGACGGTCTGTGCGTGTCCGGGCCCTGCGAGGGTTCCCACCTCAAGGCCCTGCCGGTGCACGTGTCGGACGGTGAGGTCTTTCTCGATACCTCGAAATTGGGGTCGTTCTTCGACGTGTAGCCCGCCACCCGCCCGGCTACCTGGATTCAAGATTCAAGATTCAAGATACGAGATGCGAGACGTGTCACGGCGTAGCCGAAGGCGAAGCCGGATCCCCCGCCCGCGCGGGAGCAAGGAACAAGGAACAAGGAACAGGGAGATCCTTCGGCCGCCCGAGCCCGAGCCCGTTACCGTTCCGGTTACCGAACGAAGAACCAAGCCCGAAGAACGAAGAACGAAAACACCCGCCCACCCGGAGCGAGGAGGGCGCGATGGGCGGGCGTGCCGTCTCTGACGATTTTGGAAAAGCAGCATCAGCGATGGGGGTCCTTCGCTGCGCCCCGGTTCTTCGTCGCGCTCCCCGTGAGGATGCCAGGCACGCCGATTCGCCCCAGCGAGACGAACCGGACGGCCGGCGTTGGCGAATCGGGATGCCAGGCACCTCCGAGAGACGCGCCCTCGGGGAGCGCGGTTGGGAGATGGGCGCGTCGAAGTCAGTGCATCGAAGCGAACGCGCGGGCCGGTGCCAGGCACCGTCGAAATCGAGTCGTAGTACGAGGTCGACACATCTGCGGCGGTGCCTGGCACCGACATGCTGTCGCTGCTCGCTGTTCCCAGCCGCTGTCGCTGAAAACTGCCGCTGCCTCTCGGGCTCGCCCACCCGCGACTTGGAGCCCCGCAGAGTTCGGCGTTTTCTGCGCCTCTGCGGTCGATTTGGTTGGGTGGGGGCAATCCAAAATTCAAAACTCAGAATTCCGATCTCGTGAGCAGCCGGGACGCCTGCGCCACAAGTATCCGCAGGCGGCAGAGGTCAATTTCGTCCACCAGGGCCCGATTTCCGAATCCCGACTCCCGAGTCCCGAGTCCCGAGTCCCGAGTCCGTCCGAGTCCGCCGAAACCCGCTCTACAGACTCTGCACGAAATCGTCGATCTTCTCGAAGGCCTCGCCGATGGACTCCACCCACCACAGCAGCGGTTGGTAGGTGGTGATGGGGTAGCTCGTCTCTTTGGCGCTAAATGGATCGAAGCGGCGAATTTCCACATCGCCGCTGAGAGCGTGCTCGAGCTCGCCAAAGCTCGACAGCAGCCCGGCCCCGTAGGCGCGATATTCCGACGCCGTGCGAAGCACCCCGTACTCGATCGTGAACCAATACAAGGTGGCGAGCTGCTCCACCTGCTCATCGCTGGCGGTCATTGACCCTTCACCGATCTTCTGGGAGAGGTTGGCAAATTCGGGGATGGCGAGCATGGGGGCGTGGCCCATGAGTTCGTGGACGATATCGGGTTCGGGGGTATAGAAAGGCTGGCTGTGGTGCCGAATGTACTGGGTCGAGCAGAAGGTGCGCCGCGCCAGCTTTCCGAGGAACTCACGGGCCGAAACGAGGCCGGCAACCGGTTGGAGACGGAACCCCGTCCGGTCGGTGAGAAAGGCGCTCACGTGGGCGAGCTGGGGAATCTCACCTGCCCGGTAACCAAGGTCGCCGATCACCTGGTTGAACGATTCACAGGCGTGGGTCGGGTACAGCTCGGTGAGCGTGTTGAACACGGTCGCCCATGTGGCCCGTTCAACCTCGGAGTACTCCACCACCTCGGGGTCTGCTGTGGCCGTGATCGGCGGTGCGAGCCCGGCGATCTGGTCTCGCCGCAGTCGGTACTCGGGGTCGTGGAACCCCGGATGGTCGGCATCCAACTCGACGACGTAGTCTTTCATATGCTCCTCTTGCGACGCGGTCTGGATTGCACTATCTCACGGCGCCGTGTGTTGTTTCAAGCGCTCCCCCACCCGCCTCCACAGGAACTAAGGAACAAGGAGCAAGGAACACCCCCACCCACCCGAACCCGATTCAAGATCAAAGAACGAAAAACGAAGACCGCCGCCCACCCGGAGCGACGTGGGCGCGATAGGCGGGCGTGCCGTTGATGAGAGTTGCACGTTAAACGTTGAACCTTGCCACCCGCCCTCCCGGTGGCGGGGAGGGCGCGTTGACCGGGCGTGCCGTCTTTAATATTGTTGGGATTCAAGGCATTGAGAAATCCACCTCGTTGAGGTCCCAACAATGTTAAAGGGGGCAACCTCGGGGAGCGCGGTTGGAAGATGGGCGCGTCGAAGTCAGCGAATCGAAGCGAACCCGTGGGCCGGTGCCAGGCACCGTCGAAATCGAATCGGAGCACGAAATCGCAACATCTGCGGCGGTGCCTGGCACCGCCATGCGGTACCCGAATGCGAGGGTGAACCTGCCGGCGGCAGCGGCCGGGACAGGGACAGCAACCGGTGTCCGGGGCAGATGGCAGCATCGGTGAACAGCGACCGCGATCCGGATCAATCCCAGCTGATCACTGCCGCGGCCCCTGATCGCTGACGCAGCCGCCGATCACGGACGCTGTCCCTGATTGCCGTCGCTGTTTCGCGCACGGAGACGGGCACGCAGAAACCCCACCTCACGTTTTCCCGGATGAACCAAACGTTGAGAGTTTCGTCCCACCGTCCCGGTGGCTGAGAGGGCGCGACGGGCGGGCGTCCCACTTCTGACACTTTCGGGACCATCGTGTGGCGGCATAGAGTGTCTGCGAGTCCCGAAAGTGTCAGGGGTGGCTCCCGCGGGGAGGACGTTTGGGAGATGGGCGCATCGAAATCAGCAAATCGAAGCGAACGCGCGGGGCGGTGCCAGGCACAGTCGAAATCGAATTGCAGCACCAGGTCGACACATCTGCGGCGGTGCCTGGCACCGACATCAGAATTCAATACTCAAAATTGAGAATTCCACGATCATGTGCAGCCGGGACGGCTGCTCCACAATGGCGCCCCGGCCTGGCGGCGGATCTCAAACCCCATACCCCGCACCCCATACCTCGGGTGGGCGGGCGGATCTGAACTCTGAACTCCTGGATCCGATAACGGGAACGGGCTCGGGCTTCCGGTTCCGCCTCTGGCTACGTCGTGACGAGCGGACTCGGGCTCGGGAATCGAAATCCCCCCTCCATACCTTCCAGACCCTCCCCATCCTCCACACTTTCCAAACATCAAGTTATGGTGGTTGCGCACGCATTCGTTGGTCAACCGTTAATCAGTGGTGCGAGGAGTCGTTTCTATGGTTGAAGAAAGACCCGAGGAGGGCCACTTGGACGCCGCACTCGCCCACACCGAACCAGCACCCGGTCACTGGATCGAACCGGTGTACCGGGAACACGCTTCCGTCGTGCTGCAGACCGCCTATCGTGTCACCGGGAATGCCGCCGACGCTGAAGACGTGTTGCAGACCGTGTTCATCCGTCTTGCCCGACGGGTGGACCCTCCCGATCTGTCACGAGGGGCGGTTGGTTATCTGCGGCGGGCGGCGACCAATGCGGCTCTCGACGTGCTGCAATCGCGGTCCATCCGGGCCGCCAGCACCATCGAGCCCGACGGTCCGGCTGCCATCGCCGACTCCGCTCCGACTCCGGAGCGGCTTCACTACAGCACCGAAGTGTTGGCGAGGATCCGGCAGCTGGTGGCGGGACTCAGCCGGCGCCATGCGGAGATATTCACGCTGCGGTATTTCGAGGGTCTGGATAATCAGGAGATCGCGACAATCTTCGATACGACTCCCGGCACGGTCGCAGTCACCCTGCACCGCATCCGGACACGACTGATGGACGAGCTCGGCTCGTTTCTCGGAGGGATACAATGACCGAACGAGACACTCGACCTGACCCTTTTGATGCTCTGACCGAGGGCATCCGGACGGACAGCCTCAGCGATGACGCAGTGCAACAGGCCACAGACCGGGCTTGGGCCGCCATTTCCCGGGAGCTGGACCACTCGTTGTCCGGCTGCGAGGACTACCAGGCCTTGATCCCGGCCCTCGTGGACGGCAGCCTGCCGGAAGCTCGGGCCCTGCTGGTCTCGGACCACACCCGGCAGTGCGTCAGCTGCCGCCGTGCGCTCCTCGAGGCTCGCGGCGGCGTGACTCCCGCGGATGCGCGGCCCGTGGTCTCGGAGCGCCGGGGCGTTCCCCGCTGGCTCCGTCTGGCCGCTGCCGCGGTGGTGGCGCTCGGTGTCGGGCTGGCGGGCCTCGGAGTGGTGGGCAACATGGTTGCCGATCACCAGCTCACGGCCACCGTCGCCCCCCAAGGCGGTGAACTCCAGTTGGTCCACTCAAAGAACACACAGATCTTGGCAAGTGGTGAAGTCGTAGGTTCAGGACAGCTCCTGCGCACGGCCAAGGACCGCGGCAGCGAACTGATCCTCGCCGACGGGTCGGTGGTGGAGCTCGCTCCCCGCAGCGAGATCGAGCTGCATGGCGCTATGCGTGGCACCACGATCCGGCTCCACCGGGGCAACCTCATCGTCCGTGCGGCCGAGCAGCACGGTGGCCGCCTCCGGGTGGCTACCGATGACTGCGTAGTGGCGGTCAAGGGAACCGTCTTTGCGGTGGACCATGGATTCAAGGGCTCCCGCGTGTCGGTCATCGAGGGTGAAGTCGAGGTGCGGCAGGCGAAAGGACGGGAGCTCCTCAATCCCGGACAGCAGATCACGACCAACGAACGGCTTCGTACGGTGGCCATTTCGGACCAGATCGCGTGGAGCGATAACTCCGAGGAGCACCTCGCCCTGTTGCGCGAGCTGACCAGCCTCCACCGGGAGGTCGCGAACGCCATAGAGCCGACCACCCTCCGACGTTCCACCCGCCTGCTCGACCTGGTTCCCGCAGACACCGCGGTCTACGTCGCCGTCCCCAACCTGGCCGAAGGGCTGGACGAGGCGAGAGCCATCGTTGACGACAGAGTGGCGTCGAGTCCGGTCCTGCGCGACTGGTGGCAGGCCAACGTGGTGGACACCGGGGTTGACCAGCAGGTGGATATGGTTCTGGATCGCCTCCAGGCCTTTGGCGATGCCGTGGGTGACGAGGTGGTGGTGGCCGTGCCCATCGGTTCTTTCGGTGGCGAGGTTTTCCCGGTGGTGCTCGCCGAGCTCGATGATCCCGCCGGATTCAAATCACTGGTCGCAGAGCACGCCACGCTGGCGGCTCCCGACGGTTCAAGGCCGGCATTCGTCATGGTTGAGGATCCCCGATCGGCGGCCGTGGACGACGCCGAGATGTTGCTCTGGACCGGGGACGACCTCGCGGTGGCCGCCGGTCGGCTGGAGGACTTGACGGCCGCGGTTGATCGGATCAACTCTTCGGCGTCCGGGTCCTTCGGCGGCACCGATCTCCACACGCGGCTGGCCCAGTCCTACGCCGAGGGCGTGTCGTGGGTGATCGGTATCGACGTGGCCGCGATCATGGATCAGGCCACCTCCGGTTCGTCAGGGACGGATGCCTTGATCATGGAGAGGTTGGGTCTGCTGGACGCCAGCACGCTGATCTTCGGTTACTCGCGAGATGGTGATCGAAGAGATCTCGAGGCTGGGCTCTATTTCTCGGGCCCGCGTCGCGGAGCCACGGCCTGGTTGGCCGAGCCCGCGCCCATGGGCTGTCTCGATTTCGTGTCGCCCCAGGCCAGCCTGGCGGTGGCGGCGGTGACGATGGATGCGGCGGACATGTTCGATGACCTGCTCCAGGTCGTGTCCGACACCGATCCCGAAGCCATGGCGGAGTTTGACGAGGTGCAGAGAGTGTTGGGCATCGACATCCGCGAGGATCTGGCCGCACCGCTGGGAGGCGAAGGTGCCTTCGCGGTGGATGGCCCGGTGGTGCCCACGCCGTCGTGGAAGCTGGTGTTGGAGGTCTACGATCCGGAGACGCTGCAACAGACCATCGAAACGGCGGTGGCGGAGATCAACCGACAGATGATCGATGCCGGTCGACCGGGGCTGACGGTTACCGAGTCCAACATCGGCGGCCGCGCCTACCACGTGATCCGGCACGATGAGACCGACTACGAGCTGTTCTACCTGACGGTGGACGGGTATCTGGTGATGGCGCCTTCGGCCGCGATTATCGAACAGGCACTCCAGTACCGCTCCTCCGGACTCACCCTGCCCCGCAGCGCGGCTTTCCAGGAGCTGATGCCGGACAATGGCTATGCTGATTGCTCGGCGGTGGTCTGGCGGAATCTGGGGGTCCTCTTGGACTCGCTGCCCGACGAGATGATGAGTCAACTGCCGCCGGACGCGGGCCTGATGCTGGACCACGGCAGGGAGCCGGGGCTGTGGTGCGCCTACGCCGGCGACGACAGCGTCCTGGCCAACGGCACCGGTGAGAGCCTGCTGTCGTCGGTGCCGATTTTCGGGCTGTCGGAGTTGCTTCAGGAATCTCACGGAACCAGACAGTCCGCCGACGCGTTATCATCGGCGGGATGAGCACTGCTCAACAATCTTCGACGCCGGTAATCGAGCTGGACGGTCTGTCCGTCCAGCTCGGGGGCCGGCCGGTCCTTGTGGACCTGAACGCACGGCTGTCGGGTCGCGCCATCGGTCTGCTCGGACCAAACGGTGCCGGCAAGACCACCTTGTTGCGGACCCTGCTCGATTTCTTCGAACCGGCGGCGGGCCAGGCGAAGGTGCTGGGACGGCCGATCTCCGGCAACGGCAAGGAGGTCCGCAGCGAGATCGGCTATATGCCGGAGAACGATAGTTTCATCGCCAATCTCACAGCCATCCGCTTTGTGCGCTACATGGCGGAACTGAGCGGTCTTCCGGCGGGCTCCGCCCTCGAACGGGCCCACGAGGCCCTGTTTTATGTCGGTCTCGGCGAGGCCAGGTATCGCAAGATCGGGACCTTCTCCACCGGCATGAAACAGATGGTGAAACTGGCCCAGGCCCTGGTGCACGGGCCTCGACTGCTGATGCTCGACGAGCCCACCAACGGTCTCGATCCACCGGCGCGGAAGCGGATGTTGGATCTGGTGCGCGAGATCCGCGACCGCGGCGAAACCAACATTCTGCTGTCGTCCCATCTGCTCGGCGATGTGGAGGCGGTGTGCGATGAGGTCATCATTCTGAAGAACGGCCGCATGGCCGCCTGCTGCGACCTGGAGCAGGAGCGGCGCGCCAACCGTTCCTTCGTGGAAATCGAACTGGTGAACCCGCAGCCCGAGTTTGCGGCGGCCCTGGCGGCTGCGGGGTGCGAGATGGGAATCCAAGACGATCGTCGCTTCAAGATGGTCATGCCGTCTGAAATGACGGTGCGGACAATCTACGAGGCGGCGGACCGCCATGATGCGGTCATCCGCCGCCTCGACTGCAAGCGCGACAGCCTGCAGGACATCTTCCTGCGAGCCATGGAGGTCGGCAATGGCGGTGTATGAGCGCTTGTGGCGCCGTTACACCGGCGAGTTGACGCCCATCCGCAAGCGATTCCTGGTGATCACCAAGTACGGGCTCGGCGAGGCCTTCTCGTCCAGAATCTTCACCGCCTTTTATGCGGCCTGCTTCCTGCCGTCGTTAGCCGGGCTCTTCCTGGTCTATCTCAGCCACAATCTGGGCCTGCTCGAGCAGATCGGGATCACCGAAGAACTCATGGGCGGTCTGACCATGACCTTTTTCCAGTACCTGTTCATGTGGCAGGCGTTGCCGGCGTTCTTCGTCATGGTCATTCTCGCGCCGGGGCTGGTGGCGCCGGACCTGGCCAACAACGCCCTGCCGCTGTATCTCAGTCGGCCCATCAACCGGGTGGACTACGTGCTCGGCAAAATGGCCGTCCTCTTTCTCCTGGTGTCGCCGCCGACCTGGATGATGGGGTTGGCGATCTTCGGCCTCCAGGCCTACGAGGAAGGCGGCGGCTGGGGCACGGACAACTGGCGGATCGCCGTGGCCTACCTGATGGGACACCTGGTGTGGATTCTGGTGATTTCGCTGCTGGCCCTGGCGATCTCCGCCTGGGTGCGCTTCAAGCCCGCGGCTGTGGGGACGCTGTTCGCCTTGATTTTCATACTCAGCGGCTTTGCCGAGGCCTTCAACGGAATTACCGGGACCGCCTACGGCGATCTCTTCCACCTGACTTCGGCCATCGCCAGCGTCGTCTTGGGTCTTTTCGGAGCGCCCACACCCAGTGAACTGCCGGTCGTGGCCAACTGGTTCACCCTCGGATCTGTGGCGCTGATCAGTATCTGGCTCTTGAATCGCAAACTCCGCGCACACGAGGTCATCCGATGACCGGTGGCCAGATCGTATTCCGCAATGTGTCGAAGTTCTACGGCGAGGTGCTCGGCGTCAACCGGGTCAACCTCGAGCTCAAACCGGGGCTCACGGGACTTGTGGGACCCAATGGATCAGGCAAGAGCACCTTGATGCACCTGATGACAGGCCTGCTGTGGCCCACCAAAGGTGAGATCTCGGTGTTGGGCATCCCGCCGAACCGGCCGGAGGAGCTCTTTCGGACGGTGGGCTACTGCACCCAATACGACTCTTTTCCCGCCGGCGCTACCGGTGCCGGTTTTCTGCGCCAGACCCTGGCGCTCTACGGAATGGACCGTGGCCAGGCCGACGCTCGCTCCTGGGAGGTCCTCGAGCAGGTGGGTCTCACCGATGCCGCGCGACGCAAGATCGCCGGTTACTCCAAGGGCATGCGGCAGCGGATCAAATTGGCCCAGGCCCTGTGCCACAGTCCCCGCGTGATGGTGTTGGACGAGCCGCTCAACGGCCTGGATCCCATGGGACGCGCCGAGATGATCCAACTTTTCCGGGAGGTGGCCGACGAGGGTCGCTTTGTGATCGTGTCCAGCCACATCCTGCACGAGGTGGATCTGATCTCCGACGCGGTGGTGATGATCCACGGCGGAACAGTGGTCGCCGAGGGCGGCATCCGGGAGGTCCGAGCCGAGATCAAGAGCCAGCCCATCCAGGTGCTGATCCGCTGCGATCGTCCGCACTCGGTGGCGGGTCGGCTCTTCGAACTCGAACATGTGGTGGAGGTCCGCATCCTCGACGACGGCGAAGGATTGATGGTGTCCACCGACGATTCGCGCGCATTCTTCGCGAGTCTCACCGCCATCATCCTCGAAACCGGGGTCACGGTGGAGACCGTCATGCCCGCCGACGAGAGTGTGCACGCGGTGTATGACTATCTGATCGGTCAGCCTGGAGGCACGACGTGAGCGGCCGGGAGGGCCTCGCTCTGAGGCGTCGCCAGGCGATGGTCATCGCCCGCATCGAGGTGGGCCGGTCCATATTCAGCCGACGGGTTTTGGCGGTGATCCTCCTGGTGGGTATGCCGTTGTCGCTGGCCTTGCTCCGCGCCCTTTTCATGCCCGAGAGTCGCCGTGCCGACATCTCCCACACCACGGCGGACTTCGCCCAGATGTTCTACTTCTTCGACCTCAGGTTCGTCGTCTTTTTTGCCTGCGCGGTGCTCTTTGTCAAGCTCTTCCGTGGGGAGATCCTGGAGCGCAGCCTCCACTACAGCCTGATGGCGCCGGTCCGCCGCGAGGTGCTCGTGGTGGGCAAGTACCTGGGCGGTCTGGTCTCGTCGTGGATACTGTTGCTGGGCGCAACGGCTGTCACCTACGTCCTGTTCTATCTCGCTCACGGCTCGGCCGGCATGCGGCATCTGACTTCGGCCGCCGGGATGGGCCAGTTTGCCGGATACCTCGGGGTGGTGGCGTTGGCCTGTGCCGCCTACGGCGCCCTGTTCCTGCTCGCCGGGCTGTACTTCAAAAACCCCATGGTTCCAGCTGTGATCTTCCTGGGCTGGGAGGTGGCCACCCCGTTCCTGCCGGCGGCCCTCAAGGCGATCAGTATCGTGCACTATTTGGGATCCCTGCTCCCGGTGCCTCCGGTGATGGGCCCTCTGGCCATGCTGGCCCAGCCGGTGTCGCCGTGGCTGGCTATCTTGGGTTTGCTGGCCTCGATCGCGGTGTTGCTCGGCCTGGCGGTGCGCAAGGCGAAGCGCCTCGAAGTCACATACTCCGCGGACTGAATTCTCAATTTTGAATTCTTAATTATGAATTGAGCCCCTCCCACCCGGAGGGCGCGTTGATCGGGCGCGCCGGGTGGGCGGCAATTCAGAATTGAGAACTGAGAATTCAAAATTCGGAAGCGTCGTGAAGCGGGTTGGTTGTGTCGAAGCCGAGGAAGACAGGCTCGGGCTCAAGGACGACCCCGAAGCGCCTGCGAACTCCGTCCTGAATCTCCCGCGCCAGGGCGAGGAGTTCTGATGCGGTGCCCCCGCCGAAGTTCACCAGCGCGAGGCTGTGGTGTGAAGACAGGCCCACATTCCCCCTGCGAAGGCCCTTTTCGAATCCGGCCTTTTCGATCAGCCAGCCTGCGGGGATTTTGACCCCGTCGGCCGTCGGGAACAATGGCGGGCTTTTGGCGATGCCGGTCCGGCGGATGCGGCGCCTCAGTTCGTCTGCAGCCGTCTGCGCCAGGATCGGGTTCTTGAAGAACGAGCCGGCGCTGCGGTGGTTGGGGTCGTCGGGATCGATGACCATGGACTTGGAACGGCGCAGCTCGAGGACCGCCTCGCGGACCTGAGCGAGACTGGGATCCGATGATCGTGAATCGATCAGGCGGGCCAACTCGGGATAGCGGACGCACGGGGCGCCCCCAGCGGCCAACCTGAAGCTCACCGAAAGCACGATGAATCGGTCGGGCTCCCGCCGCATTCTGCTGGTGCGGTAGCCGAGTCCCAGTTCCAAAACGCCCACGTCCCGGACCCCGGTCGTCGTCCGATCCAGAAGACGGACCGACTCCAGGACCTCGCCCACTTCCGCGCCGTAGGCTCCCACGTTCTGGATGGGCGTCGCACCGGCTGTGCCGGGAATGCCGGACAGACATTCCAGGCCGGCCAGGTCTTGCTCCACCGCGATGGCCACGGTCGTGTCCCACTCCTCCCCTGCCGCCACCGTCATGACGGCGCTATCGCCATCGCGTCGGACCTCCACTCCCCCTGTCGCGATCTGAACCACCAGACCCTGGACCCCCTCATCCGCCACCACCACGTTGCTGCCGCCGCCGAGCACCGTGACCTGAAGCGCGCGGTCACCGGCCCATTTCAGAGCGTCCACCAGCGTGTCATCGTTGTCCGCGACCGCGAACCACTGAGCCGCGCCACCCAACTCCATGGTTGTCATCGGCGCCAGGGGCTCCTCTTGGCGCAGATCGATGGGTGTGGCGTGAGGATCGGACGTCATGGGAACAGTGTGACGCAGGGAGACGGTGGAGACAAGATGATGCGAGATTCAAGATGCAAGATTCAAGATGCAAGATTCAAGATGCAAGATGCGAGACTTGTCACGGCGTAGCCGCAGGTGGAGCCGGATCCCCCGTCCGCTCAGGATCGATCGTAGAACGAAGAACGAAGAACGAAGATCGAAAAACCCCCGCCCGCCCGGGAGCAAGGAGCAGGGAGCAGGGAGCAAGGAACAAGAAGCAGCCCCCACTCAGCCGAAAGGCCGTTGTAGCGCAGCCGTCCCGGCTGCATCCCTTGACTGTTACCCCTCCGGGACGATCCCTCGGGATGACGGCCCACCCGCCCAGATCCTTCGTCGCCTGCGGCTCCTCAGGATGACATAAGAAGGGACAACCCAGTCCACCCGGGGCGACCTCGAGCTGGGGGGCCCGATCATTTGCCGAGCATCCAGCATCCAGCATCCAGCATCCAGCATCCAGCATCTGGGTGGGCGGCGGATCCCATGTCTTCCTTCAATGCTAAAGTCCTCCCACCGTGAAACGCTTGGCCGACTTCATCCACGACGCCTTCCACAGCCCCGAGACCCGGGTCTACCGCGTCGTCCAGACCGCCATCGGGATCTTGGTCGCATTCTCGATCCTGCTCTTTGCCGCCGACCTTGCCATGGAGCCGAACGATCCCCTCCACGATGTGGTGCGGCGGGCGGACTACCTGGTGTTAATCATCTTCGCCATCGAGTTGGTGCTGCGGGTTCTGTCCTACAGACCTCCCCAGGTCGGGATTTTCAAACACCGCTATTCCCGCCAGATCATCCCCAACATCACCGGCCGAATCCACTACATGCTGACCCCGATGATGCTGGTGGATCTCCTGACCGTGCTGGCGCTCTACCCGGCACTCCGTGGACTGCGGGCGGTGCGGCTGCTGCGGCTGGTTCGCACCAGCAAGGTCTTTCGTTATTCGTATCCGTTCAGGGGC
Organism: uncultured Holophagae bacterium; assembly: GCA_963710645.1. GTDB lineage: Bacteria > Acidobacteriota > Thermoanaerobaculia > Thermoanaerobaculales > Sulfomarinibacteraceae > FEB-10. The sequence continues at coordinate 811,913 of CAVQBD010000001.1, forward strand.
CTGTTCAACGCCTTTGCGGACAACCGGTTGTTGTTTCTCTTCGCCCTTTTGATGGTGGCCACCGCCACCTGTCTTGGTGGACTGACCATGTACCTCATCGAGGGGCCGCACCAAGGGGCTCAGCACAACCCCCAGATCGGTGACCTGGGCGACGGGCTCTGGTGGGCGTTGGTGACCATGACCACCGTCGGCTACGGCGACATCACACCGATTCGTCCCATGGGCCGGGTGGTGGGCGGGATCATGATGGTCACCGGCATGTTCACCCTGGCCCTGTTTGCGGGCATCGTCAGCCAGACCCTGCTGCGTGCCGTCTTGACCATTCGGGAGGAGCAGTTCCGCATGAGTGCCTACGCCAACCACGTCGTCGTCTGCGGCTACGATCCGGGATCGAGCATGCTGCTCGGCTGTCTCTTAGACGAGATCGACACCACCCACTCGAAGATCGTCCTTTTCGCCGAGGGCGAACGTCCAATGGGGATCCCGCCGGAGTTTGCCTGGGTCAGCGGTGATCCCACCAAAGAGAGTGAACTGGACAAGGTGCGGATCTCCCACGCCGACTCGGCCATCGTGGTGGGCTCTCGCGAGGTCGTTCCGCAGCAGGCCGATGCCCGTTCGATCCTGACCATTTTTACCATTCGATCACACCTGGACCGGAGCGGGGTCGCCGCGCAGCGGATCCGGCCCTTGCACGTGGTGGCCGAAATCCTCGATACCGAAAATGTGGAACACGCCCTGTCCGCCGGTGCCGACGAGGTCATCGAGACGACCCATCTGGGTTTCTCGCTGCTCGCCCACTCGGTGGCTCAGCCGGGAACGGCGGCCATCTTGTCAAGCGTGGCGGCGGCGCGGTCGGTGAACATCTACGTCGGCGCCATACCCGAAGACGTTGCCCTGCCGGGTGACTTCTGCACTGTTGCCGGCGCGGTCAAACACCAGACTGGCGCCCTGGCCATCGGCGTCCGCAATCGTGCGTCTGGCTCGGACACGATCAACCCACCGGACGATCTTCAGGTGGGGTCCCATCACGAGCTGATCTACCTGGCGGAATCGGCCATATTGAGTGATCCCAAGGAATAGGTGGAGTATTCGGGGCACGGCGACACTCTCCGAAACAATTCCTGTTTGCTTCTGTTTACACCCTAGTTGCAGATAGCCGGTGGATGTCGGCGTGCCGACATGGCTTGAAAGCTGTACAATCCTTGGCCCTGGAGGACCTATGAATCGCTCTGCCATCTCCTGTCTCGCATTGATGCTCGCCCTTTCCACTGCCGTTGTGGTGGCCGACCAGACCGAATCCGATGTGTCGCTGCCTGCCGCCGCCGGCCGGCATTTCGGCGAGATCGACGCCAAGCGGGCGAACATGGAGCGGGCCCTGACCTTTTACCAACCGGATCCCAAAAACTGGGCGCCGATTCCCGATCCTTCACCCATCGACGTAATCCACTACGAGCTCGACCTCGCGCTCGACCTGGGCCGGCGCGTGATGTCAGGAACCGCGGTGGTCGATGTGGCGGCGGCAGCCGACGGTCTGTCGGTGGTGGAACTGGATGTGGACCTCGGGCTCCGCGTGTTGGCGGTGATGCAGTTGGCTGACGAGGCCTACCCATCGGACTCGCCCCGTTCGCTGGCCTTCGAACACGCGGATGACGTGCTCTCGGTCGCCCTGCCCCAGCCTCTGGCGGCCGGCGAAAGGGTGCGGTTGATGATTCCCTACGGCGGACACGCGAATCGATTCGGTGACGGCATCAACTGGTCCTCCCACTCGGGCGGTTCGCCTGCGATCTTCACCTTTGCCGAGCCCTTTGGGGCACGGGTGTGGTTTCCGAGCAACGATCGCCCCGATGACAAGGCCACAGTCAACCTCACGGTCACCGCACCGGCGACCCTGACGGTTGCTGCCAACGGTCTGGAAGTGGAGCGGATGGACAACGGCGACGGTACGGCCACGACCCGCTGGGAGTCCCAATACCAGGTCGCGACCTATCTGGTCGTGATGAACCTGTCCGATTACGCCTACCGTGAATGGACCTACGACGCCATGGACGGCGGCACCATGCCTGTGGTGGCCTATATGTACCCGGAAATCGCCGACGCCGGCGAGATCGATCTGGCCATCACACCCGAAATGATTGCCGTTCTCGCGTCGCGATTCGACGAGTATCCCTTCGTCGAGGAGAAGTACGGCAATCTCACCGCCAACTTCGGCGGCGGCATGGAGCACCAGACGCTGACGACCATCGGGAACTTCTTTGGCGACCCCTGGATGGAATGGCTCAATGTCCACGAGCTTGGCCATCAGTGGTGGGGCGATTGGGTGACCTGCGATGACTGGCGTGAACTGTGGCTCAACGAGAGCTTTGCCACCTACGCCGAGTTTGTCTGGGCCGAGGAATACCACGGCGACGACTTCCTGATCCAGTACGCCGAGGACGCGGACTGGGCCCAGTTCTTCAACGGCGCGCTCTACGACAATCCGGTGGCCTTCTCACGTACCGTCTACGACAAGGGCGCACTGGTGCTGCGGATGCTGCGACTAGTGATGGGAGACGATGCGTTCTTCGAGGGCATGCGCTCCTATCGCAACGCCTACGCCGAGAACTCGGCCACCACCGAGGAGCTGCTTGCCGTCATGGAGGATGCGGCCGGTGAGGACCTCCGCTGGTTCTTCGACCAGTGGGTCTATGGCAAGAACCGTCCGCGAATCCAGTATGACTGGGAGGTCGTGACCGGCCCGGCGGTACGGCTGACCATCACCCAGGAGCACTCCAACGCGCCGTATTTCCGGACCCCCATGGACGTGAAGGTCTTCACGAATTCGGGCTTCGATACCCACCGCGTGATGATCGAGGCCGAGGCCGAGCAGACGGTGGAGATCCCGGTGAGCGACACCCCCACCGCGGTGACGATGGACCCGGATCACGTGGTCCTCGCCCATCTCAGCCACGCAAACCAACCCGATCTCGATTTCGGTCCGGATTTCCCGGACCTTGTGGCCGAGATGGTCCACTCCGGCAACACGTCGACCGTCACGGTCCCCTTGACCAACACCGGCGGCTCGACCCTGGTGATCGAAGGGGCCGCCATGAACGGATCGTCTCCGTTCCGGGTGGTCTCCCCCACTGACTATCCCGTCTCACTCGAGTCCGGAGAATCGGTGGACATGGTCGTCGAATTTCGGTCGAGCTCATCCGGAAATCAGCAGGAATATGGTGCAGTATTCAGCAACGATCCTTCCTATCCTGGGGGCTATGCGTACTTCACCGTGGCGGGCCGCAGCGCGGCGTTCGAGGATCCGCGATTGGTCGCGACCAGCCAGATCAACGTGCCGTCGGTGCCGGTGGGCGGCGTGGGCGAGACCTCTTTCAGCGTGCGCAACTACGGCGCGGAGCCTCTGACTCTGTCGACCCAGCTCGGCGCCGGACCTTTCCGATTGGCCAGCGTCGTTCCCTCAACCGTGGACGGCGGCGGCTCCGTCGGCATCTTCGTGCGATTCGAACCCAGCGACGTTGGTCAGCACTCAACGACGTTGACTCTGTTCTCCAACGATCCGAACAACCCCGAACACGTGGTGACTGTCACCGGCAGTTCATTCGGCGCGCCGCGCCTCCAGATCAACCCTGCACCGATCAACCTCGGTATGGCGGCGGACGGAGGTCAGGCCACGGTGACCATTGCAAACACCGGTACCGAGGATCTCGAGTTGGCCGGTCTCTCCCTTGACGGAGATTTCGATTTCGTGGGAGAAGTCCCGAGCCTCCCGGCCGCGCTTGGTTCGATGGCGTCGGTCAATCTGCAGATCGCGTCTTCAGCTCAGGGCACGGGCGACGTGCGCGGATCCTTCCGGGTCGACTCGAATGACCCTTCCCTTCCACGAACAGTGATCCCCGTCAGCGCCTATGGGCTGGCCGACGGGCAGACCCTGTCGAATTGGTCCTATCCCGCGGCCGCAAGCACCGTCGGTCTGGGCGGCGCCCTGTGGATATCGCAGGCCTTTCTCCTCAACCCCACCGACGAGGAGATGATGGTCAGCCTGGGATTCCGGCCGAAGACCGTCCGTTCGGACAGTGATCTCACCTTGTCCCTGCCGGCACGATCGCAGAGGTCGGTGGAGGATCTCGTGCGCGCCACGGGCCACCGAGGAGCGGGCGGAGTCGCCATCGGCGTGGCCGGTGAGGGCTTCGTCGGGGTTTCCCGAACGTTCTCTGCGGAGAATTCAGGGACATTCGGACAGTACATCCCGGCGATCCCGATCACCGCGGCGATGACCGAGGAAACCCTCTGGGTGCTGCCGGGTCTTGCAGGCAACGACGGTTTCCACACCAACATGGGCGCCTACAACTTCTCTGATGTCGGGGTGGACATCACCTACGAGCTGTTCACCGGAGACGGGACATCCCTCGGCTCCGGAACTCTGATGGTCGAGGCGGGGGCCTATCAGCAGCACAACGAGGTGATCGCCGAATTGACCTCTGACCGGGTGCGGGGCGGTTATGCCCTGCTCAGTACTGTCTCGCCGGACGCACGATTCGCAGCCTACGGGTCGGTGGTGGACGACGGATCACACGATCCGACGCTGGTGCTGCCGGTGTCGGTAGATGGATCGAACGAGACCCTTGTGATTCCTGTGGTGGCGTCGAATCCCGGGGTCGGGCAGACCATGTGGCGGACCGATGTGGCGTTGGTGAATCTGAGCGATGTCATGACCGAGGTGACCGTGACTCTGCATTCGCACGGTGCCGATAGCTCTGAGGCCTTCACCGTTTTGGAACAGAGCGCCTACCTGCTCGAGGATGTGGTGCGTGAAGCCTTTGGCGGGACGGGTTCGGGTTGGCTCGAGATTGAGGCATCCGGACCGGGGCTCGCGGCCAACAGCCGCACCTACAACGATGCCGCCGAGGGTACCTACGGCCAGTTTGTGCCGGCTGTCACCGGCGACGCGCTGATTTCCGACGGGGAGATCGCGGTACTGGCCGGCCTCAATTCCGACGGATTCCGCACCAACCTCGGCCTGACGTCGTTGTCGGACAGCGACATCACGGTGACGGCAACTGTTTTTGACGACCGGGGTGAGACGCTGGGCGAGCTTCAGATCGAGGTGCTGGCCGGCGCGTTCGTCCAGATGCAGCGTCTGCTCGGGCAGCAGATCGGCTACACCGGGACGGCGTGGGCGACCCTCACGAGCGATGATCCGGAGGCCTCCTATCTGGCCCACATCTCGGTGGTGGACGAAGTCAGCGGCGATCCGATTTACATTCCTGCGGTGGTGCGCTGAATGGGAAAATGACGGGAGAAACAGCACCCGAGTACCCGGGTTTATCGAGAATCCCGCTATAATCAGAGGGATGGCCGCCGGAAATGCCAAACAGGTCTTGGTGACTCGCGTCGATGACGCGACCCACCGTCGGGTGGCGGAGCTGTTGCGCCAAACCACATTGGCGCTTCATTTCGCACATTGGGACAGCACGACCCTGGATCTGGTGCAGGTGACGGGATTCGATGTCATCATCATCGGTTTTCCGGTCTCCGCCGCCGCACTGAAGCGTTTTCTCGAAACGGCCCGGGCCGAGGGTGCCGCATGTCACCGCGCCGGGCTCGTGCTCATCACCGACAACGAATTCTCAGACGCCGCCAACGCACTGGTGGGCCGCGGCGCTAACAGGGTCGTTGCTGTGGCTGATCTCGACACCAAGCTGGTGTCTGCGGTGGAGGATCTGGCCAGTCCGGCGCCTCGGGTGCCCATCAAGATGCCCGCGAACATCCAACTCTTCTCCGATGGCCGCCCGCTGCGACTGATGGCCCAGATTCAAAACCTGTCGTCCTCGGGCATGTTGCTCCGCGGGGTCACCCAGTTTCCGGTGGGTACTTCCTTCGAGTTTGAGATGTCGTTGCCCGATGACCCCAATCCCATCAAAGGGACCGCCGAAATCACCAGGACCACCGACCCACAGCGGGAAACGGTCCACGGCATCGGTGTACGATTCGTGTCCTTCCAAGCCTCCGATCGGGTTCGGCTGGAGATGTTCGTTGACGAGCGCCTGCCTGGCCGTGCTTCCAGCCTGTAGCCGCCGCCCACTCACCCAGGAACAAAGGAACAAGGAACACCCCCAACCGCCCGAAACGCGTGACGTCGCGATGGGCGGGCGTGCCACTTCTGACACTTTCGGGACCATCGTGCGGCGGCATCGAGTGTCTGCGAGTCCCGAAAGTGTCAGGGGTGGCAACCGCGGGGAGCGCTATTGGGAGAGGGGTGCATCGAAATCAGCAAATCGAAGCGAACGCGCGGGCCGGTGCCAGGCACCGACATGACATCCCATACCTCACGCCCGGGTGGGGGGGCAATTCAGAATTGAGAATTCAGAATCGAGAATTCCAATCCCCCGTGCAGCCGAGACGGCTGCGCTACAACCTCTCGATGACCACGGCGTTGTCGCCGTCACCGGGACAGTGCTCGGAATGGGTGGTCTTGACCTCGGCGTAACCAGCGGGAATCGGCGATGATGCCCAAATGACTTCGCGGCGGCTTGGTCGTTTGATGATCAGCGCGTTGTCGCCGTCACCGGAGCAGGCGTCGTTGCGGTAGACGCCGACAACCACCCAGCCTTCAGGCACCTGGCGATCGCGGCAGATGACCCGGTTTTTGCTTGCCCGTTCACTCATCGACGTCCACCCTCGCCCGCCACATTCGCTCCAATTCGTCCACCAGGTCGGCGTCGGCTCGTATGCCGTTGACCTGGTTGATCTGGACGATGGTGGTGGGCGACGTGAAATTCACCTCCGTGAGGTGTTCGCCGATGAAGTCGAGGCCCAGCAAATACAGGCCCATGGGATTGAGATCGGCGGCAACCTCGCGGCAAGCCTGGAGCTGACGCGGGGTTGGTTCCAAGCGTTTGGCGAGGGCGCCCTGATGGAGATTCGCCAGCCGAGAACCTTCCGCAGGGACCCGCAGCACCGACCCCAGCACCCGGTCATTGATGGTGAGGATCCTGAGGTCTCCGCTGTCCTCGATGGCCTCCAGATATTGCTGCACGATGACTTCAGGGCGCCACTGCTCCCAGAAAACCCTGAGGTCCTCCACGGCCACATCGGCATTCACGAAACTGATGCCGATCCCGCAGTAGGTGTTCTTTGGTTTGAGCACCGCCTCACCCGGCATCCGGCGAACCGCGGCCACCATCTCGTCGAAGCTGCTGCAGATGAAGGTCTTGGCCGAATAATCCGGATAGCGTTGGATCACCGTGTGTTCTGAGAGCTGATAGGTGGCCGGAGGTCGATTGATCTGGACGATCTCGTCGGGCGCCTGTTCGAAATGCCGGCAGTAGGCGCGGAAGAGATCGTCCACCGGGGGATCCTTGCGATGGAGGATCACCCGGTAGTCGCGAACGTCCGCGGTGCGCCGATCGCCGAGCACCCAGAACGAATCGCTTGCGGCGTCGGACGCGAGGATCTCCCGCACCGGAAGGCTGCAAAGGTAGGTCTCGCTGGGCAGGTCCACCGACGATGCAAGCAGGTCGAGGTAGTCCACCGCGATTCCGCGAGCGATGAGTTCGGTGGCGACACACACCCCCAGATCGAACTCGGGGTTCAGGCTGTCCACCGGATCGGCCACCAACAGGTATCGAGTGATCATATGGCGCATCCTAGCGCGGAGAACACTCCAAATCGAGTCCGTATTCGCGGATCGGCACATTGACCCGAGGTGTTTCGGCTGGCACCATTGGAAAATGGTACAGATTTGGCCAGTCAATGTATTGGGCGACAACTACGTCTGGGTTCTCCAATCGGAAAGGTGTGCTGCGGCGGCTGTGGTGGACCCCGGGGATGCCGACCCGGTCATTCGGGCCCTGGACGAGCGGGGTCTCGGCCTCGCGGCCATCCTCATCACTCACCACCATGCAGACCATACGGCGGGCGTGGGCGAGTTGTTGGCACGGGCGGAGGTGCCGGTGTACGGCCCGGCCGGCGAGAAAATTCCCGCGGTTTCACGGCCCGTGGCCGGGGGCGATCAGGTGGAGATCAACGAGCTCGATCTGGTGCTCGAGGTCGTGGACGTTCCGGGACACACCGCGGGACACGTGGCCTACTATTCCAGGGAGGGGTTCGTCCTGGCGGGAGATACCCTCTTCGCCGGCGGCTGCGGCCGGGTCTTCGAGGGCACTCCGGAACAGATGGTGACGTCCCTGTCACGGCTGGCGGAGTTCCCGGCGGACACAAAGGTCTACTGCGCCCACGAGTACACCGTCTCGAATCTTCGATTCGGCCTCGAGGTGGAGCCCGACAGCGCCGCGCTGCAAACCCGCCTCGATCAAGCGACTCGGGAGCGCGCTGCCGGCCGCCCCACCGTGCCCTCGACCATAGCGGTGGAACTCGAAACCAATGTCTTCCTCCGGGGCTCGAAGCCGGCTGTGATCGAGGCCGCCGAACGCCACGCTGGGGAGCATCTCGGCGACGAGGTGGCGGTCTTTGCCGCCGTGCGGGGCTGGAAGGACGGGTGGAGCGGTTGATCGGCCTCACGGATCGTCGCCCCAGCCCTTGTCGGGCGAATATTCACCAGCCATCGGTCGTTGTGCACTGGGAATGACTGATCACAGGACAGCCGTCCAACCCTCGGTACGCATCTACACCTCCAAGTGGTGCGGTTATTGCTTTGTGGCTCGCCGGCTGGTGCGTCGTCTGGATGTGGATTTCGAGGAGATCTCACTCAACGGCAACCGAGAGTTACGGAGACGGATTTCCGAAGAGAATGGAGGATGGCCCACCGTGCCGATGATCTTCGTGGATGGAGTCTTCGTGGGCGGGTACACCGAATTGAGGAGCCTTGTCAGAAGCGGCGGTCTGCGCCCGTGCGGCCACGGACAATCGGTGGAGATGGCGGGAGAATAGCGGCTATGGTCACACCGCGCACCCGTCTTCGAATCGTTCTCATCCAGGTTCGGGAGGACCGTGTGCCGCTCCGTCAGGAGCAGGGCTGCTTTATCGAACGCTGCCGCGTCGCACGCAACCAGATGAGTTTTTTCAATCTTGCGGACGACCCGGCCATTCGCTGGAGTGACGTGGAGGACGCCCATGCGGTCATCATCGGCGGCGCCGGCGCCTACTCGGTGACCGACGAACACTCGTTCACACCCGCGCTCACCGACGTTGTGCTCGAGTTGATCGATCGGGATCGCCCGGTCTTCGGCAGTTGCTGGGGTCACCAGTTCCTGGCTGCGGTCACCGGCGGTTCGGTGATTGAGGATGCCGACCGGTCGGAGATTGGGTCCATTCCGATCCGCCTCACCCCGGCCGGACGGGCTGACCCCATCTTCGAGGGCTTTCCGGAGAGCTTCCACGTCCAGCTGGGACACAAGGACCGGGTCGCAGAGCTGGGTCCCGGCTGGCAGGATCTCGCGGTCTCCGAGCTGTGTCCGAATCAGGCCATTCGTCTCGGCGGCAAACCGGTCTATGGCACCCAGTTTCACAGCGAGATGAACGAGGACCGGCTCCGCGAGCGGTTGGAAGTCTATGTCGACAGCTATGTGCCCGATCGCGAGGCGTTTCTGGAGATCATTCGCACCCTGAGGCCGTCGGTGGAGGCCGATGGGATCATGTGGCGGTTCCTCGAGCTCTACGCCTGAGACGGTGGGCGGGGGCAATTCAGAATTCAGAAGTTAAAACTGAGAATTTCAAAGGTGTTGAGGTCCTGAGCTCGCACCCCAAGAATACGGGACCCTAACGGGTGGGTGGGAGTTTCGAATATCGAATTCGGAACCACCTGCCCCCTGCGCCCTACCGCCTACTGCCTACCGCCTTGTTCTGCTACAGTTGACCATCAGTCATCAGGAGTCAGCGACGTGGTCAAGTTTCCCTCAGTCATCCCGGGTCAGAACGGCGAGGCGATGTCCAACGTGGATGCGGCGTGGCTGCGGATGGAGGATCGCACCAACCTGATGACCATCACCGGGGTGATGACGTTTCCCGAACCCCTGGACTTCGCCCAGCTCAAGGAGCTGGTGGAGGACCGTCTGCTCTACTACGACCGTTTCAGACAACGGGTCGTCGGTATCCATTCGCCCGTTGGACACCCGAGGTGGGTGGAGGACGAGCATTTCACTCTGAGGTCCCATCTCCAGAGGGTGGCTCTCCCCCATCCCGGCGGCAAGGCCGAGCTCCAGGAGATGGTCTCGGACCTGATGAGCACTCCGCTGGACTACAGCAAGCCCTTGTGGCAGATGCAGTACATCGAGAATTTCGCAGGCGGTTCCGCGGTGGCCATGCGGATCCACCACTGCATCGCAGACGGCATCGCCCTGATCCGGGTTCTGCTCGGCATGACCGACGACACGCCGTCGGGTTCGCCGGTGGTGCGGCGCACGCGCCGCCGCCGCCAGCCCCTCGGCGGTGGGGACTGGCTGCCCGAGGTGGTCAACGACGCGGTGCGGTCGGTACGGAAAGCCACCGGTCCGATCATCAACGGTGGCATGGACGCCCTTGCAAACCCCGCCAAAATGGTGGAATACCTCCGAGAAGGAGGAAAGATGGCGGGTATCGTGGGTCGACTGGCCACCGCTTCGGCGGATCCGGACACGCCATTCAAGGGAGAACTGGTCACGACCAAGCGGTGCGCGTGGTCCGAAATCCTGCCTCTGGCGGATGTGAAGAGACTCGGAAAGGACAAAAACGCCACCATCAACGACGTGTTGCTGGCGGGGGTGACGGGGGCGCTGCGGCGGTACCTGCTGCGGCGGATGTTTGTCTTGGAAGACGATCTCGACATCCGTGCGGTGATTCCGGTCAACCTGCGCCCGGACGGCGAGGTGGACGAACTCGGCAACAAGTTCGGTCTCGTCTTTCTCGCGCTGCCGGTAGGGGTTCCGGATCGGTGGGACCGGCTCCAGGTTCTGAAGGAGAGAATGGACGAGATCAAGGACTCGTCCGAAGCGGTGGTGACCTACGCAATCCTCAACGGTCTGGGCATGACCGGCCCGGAGGTGGAGAGCGCAGCGGTGCAGTTCTTCGGCTCGAAAGCCACCGCGGTCATGACCAACGTCCCCGGTCCGCGGGAACAGATCTACCTCGCAGGCTCGCCGCTGACCGGGATGATGTTCTGGGTTCCGCAATCGGCCCGGCTCGGCCTCGGTGTGAGCATCCTCAGCTATGCCGGTGAAGTGAGGATCGGCGTGGCCACCGACGCCGGCCTGATCCCCGATCCGGATTCCATCATCAAGGCCTTTCAGGATGAAATGAGGGCCGCGCTGGCCGGCTATGGCGGCGACGAACCCACTCCCTGATTGGAACCGCGCCTGGTGGTCGATCAGAAATCGAAGCGCCGTTGAGCGTCGCCGGGGAGACGCGCTCCTTCCAACCTGAGCAGCGCGGCCTTGAGGCCGAGCCCGCCGCCATAACCCACCAGCGATCCATCGGCTCCCACCACCCTGTGGCAGGGAATGAGTATGGGAATGGGGTTGGCCCCATTGGCCCGACCCACAGCCCGCACTGTGTCCGGATTGCCTAGGCGTGAAGCTAACGTGCCGTAGGTTGTTGTTTGCCCGAACGGGATCTCCGCCACCTTGGCCCAGACCCTCCGCTGGAACTCGGTGCCGCGCGGGTCCACCGTCAGATCGAATGTGCTTCGCCGGCCCGCGAGATATTCGGAGAGTTGGGAACACACATGTGCGCAGCGAGACGGATCGTGCGCCCTGCCGGCCGGGTCGTGGGGCGGCCCGTCTTCGTCGTCGAAGGTGATCGCCAGGACAACCCCGTTGTGGTCCACCACCACCGTGAGATTACAGATCGGCGACGTGATCCGGTCCCAGTATTCGGCCATGGGGCGAGACTAGCAGAGCGGGGCTCGGGGCTCGGGGCTCGCGGACTCGGGGCTAGGGACTCGGGACTCGGATAACTCAACTAGATGGTTGACACGGTGAGCCCGGATCCAACACATTTTCTATTCACTATTCACTATTCACTATTCACTATTCACTATTCACTATTCACTATTCACTCTCTACCGACGGTTCAGGCGGGAAAGATGCCCGAAGCCTCGGCCGACCGTGGATCCGGGTCGCTGGTGGACAGCACGATCCGGTCGATGAGCCCATCAGGACCCACCGACACAAAGAAGAGTGCGGAGCGGTCGACGTCGCCCTGGGCCGAGATCAGGCAGGGTTTCCGCTGCCCGCCGTGCCCCGGCACCCACCCGATTTGGATCCTCATTCGCGCTTCTGGCCCCACCATCTCGATGAGGTCCACTTTGCGCGTCAGGTGATCCAGCACCGTGGTCTTGCCTTCGAGGAGGAGGTCGGTGTCCAGCGACTCGTACCGGATGCCTTCTGCAAGCCAGGGTTCGAGAATGCCCGGGTCGAGCCGGTTCCAGGTCCTGGCGAGGGCCTCCAGCGCTGCCCTTAACACGGCGGGATCGTGGTGGGTCATGGCGCTTATTGTCGCATTGCCGGCCACCCACCCGGTGTGGCAGGTGTGGAAGGTGAGGATGTGAAAGGGCGACACGATTGAATTGATGAGTTGAGGTTTCACCGCCCGTTCCAGATCGGACCGCCAGAAAACCCCGGCTGGATTGCGCTGCGTGACGACGCGGCTCCCAAAAGGCCGAAAACGAAGAGGGCTCGTATACGCGCCCATCACGCCCATCACTCCTTTCCCCTTCCCCCCTCCCCCCCCTCCTCACCTTCTCACCTTCTCACCTTTTCGCCTCGCGGGTGTGCGGGGGCAATTCAGAATTGAGAACTCAGAATTGAGAATTCCGATGTGCTCTGCAGCCGGGACGGCCGCGCCACAAAGATAGGGGTCGGCGGGGCGTGCGTTGCGGTCAAGCCCTCGAAATGTCGCATTCCCCACCAGAAGGGTCGGGGCGGACTCCGGACCCGAGATGAAACCCCAGCCCGTGGATTGGGTATGTTACTTAGAGGGTGGAGGATGACGGTATGTGGATCATCAGGTCTTTGACGCTGGGGGTGGTGGTCTTGGTGCTGCTGACCGGCGGAGGTCCTTCCTTTGCGCAGGTCCGGGGTGAAGTGGCCGCGGAGGACCGAGCCGGCATTCAGGCCGTCTCCCAGAGTGTGCGACTCGACCCACCCCCGCCGCGGCGCGCCGGCGGCCGGCAGGCGGCAGACGCCGATGTGTATCAGTTCGTCACAAGCGACGAACTCCTGGATCTGCTCGAGCAGCTCACCTCCATCCGCCCCCATCTGGGCTGGCGTCACTCCACCACCACCGGTGAATCGGACGCCATCTCGTGGGTTCAGGAGCAGCTGGCGGAGCTCGGCTTTCTGGGGGCTGTGGGGCTGACCAGTGAGCGGACTCCGTTTCGAACCTTCACCGGTGTGGATTTCTGGGAGACCAGCGTGACGCTTCATCGCGGCAACTCGAGCTTTGAAGCACCGGCCGACGGCGCTCCGGGCCACCGCGACAACGTGGCCCTGGCCATGCGTTTCGATTCCGACGGCGTGCTCAACGATCGCAACCGGGATCCCGTGATCGTGGAGGGCGATCCCATCGTGATCCGCTCCGTCGATGAGATCTATGGTCTGACGCCGCAGCAGCTTGCCGGCAAAATCGCCATGGTGGACTATGCGGTGATCGACCGATCCCTGCTGGGCACCAACGAAGCGGTCACCCGGGCGTGGGTTCTGATGGAGAAACGCCCGGCGGCGGTGGTCATGGTCACCACCTACGACAATCGCAGTGGACGGAGCCACGGTGCCTTCGCCGGCGACCTGAGCGCCTACACCTGGGTGGATATCGAGCGCCAGATCCCGGTTCTGAGCCTTCGTATGGAGGATTTGGGTGATTTCGGGATTCACAATTGGAACGGCCTTCAAAACGTGGACCATATCCGAGTCACGTGGGACGTGGATCTGTTTGCTCCTGGAGATTCCGAATACCTGGTGGCCCGCATCCCGGGTCTGGATTCCTCCAGGGCGGTGATCCTGGGGGCTCATATCGATTCTCCCAACACCCCCGGTGCGTTCGACAACGGCAGCGGGTCGTCGGCGCTGGTGCAGGTGGCGCGGGCCCTGGACAGGGCGCGTCTTGTCCCGCCGGTGGATCTCTACCTGGCGTGGTTCGGAAGCCACGAACGAGGGCTCTACGGATCCGGGAACTTCACCGCCAACAGCAGCGAACTGCTGGATCGCAGTATTGCCATGCTCCAGATGGACTGCCTCGGTCATCCGCTGGATGGAATCGTGAACCAGATCTGGCTCGAGACCTGGTCCTACGGCAGCTACGGCAACGGCAGCATCCCGTGGCCGTCGTATGTTCAGGATCTGGCGTCGGATCAGGGGATCGGCTCTGAGGTCGCCGATATTCACGGCCTCGTGTCCGACAACTCCAGCTTCGCGGGCTACGGAGTGCCGAATATCAACATGATCTTCATGAACCCGTACTCGAACGAAGAGGTCCATTTCGCCAACCACCTCCATGACCCCTATGACGACATGCCCCTGGCCCTCCTCGAGGGCGAGGCCTTCGAGGAGATGGCCACCATCATGGTCTCGGCCGCGATCAACACGGGCGCCGATGACCCTGACCTGAGGGTCACCCCAAACCCGACCCGCAGGGCGCTGTTCGTGGGGAGCCACACCGAGGCAATCCATATGTCTCCGGCCGGGCTCACCGATTTCGGCATGAGCCTGGCGTGGGAGGGGTTCGATGTGGACATGGTGCCCTACGGCCGAGCGGTCACTCCGGACGACCTGGTGGACACCGATCTGGTGATTGCACTGCCGGTCCATGATTATCCCACCCCGGAGGTGGACACCGGCCTCTACGACGAGGCCTGGACCGAGGACGAGATCGACGCTCTCGAGGATTTTGTTGAATCCGGCGGGGTCCTGGTGGTGACCAACAGCGTCCATCGATTGAAGTACTACAACCTCGCCTTTGACGACAACGAGGACTGGCCGGACGTCAACGCCCTGGCCGGCAGATTCGGGATCGAGTACTCGGACGAGGTCTTCACCAGCGATCGGGTACTCGTCAACGGTGACCATCCCCTCGTCGACGACGTGCAGCTCGTGTATTTCATTTCGGGCAACGCCAGGGCTTTCGATGCGGGGTCGGCGGAGGTGCTGGGGTCGGTTGGCGGCCGGCCGGCCGTGGCGGTGCTGCAGCGCGGCGCCGGCGCGGTCGTGGTGCTCGCCGATCTCGGGACTCTGGGCGCCACCCACGATCCGCCGCGAAATCTGCAGTTCTGGCGGAATCTCGCTCAGTTTGCCAGGTGACGGGCCCTCCTTGTCGTCGAGCGGCCGGATGCCACCATCGAGTGGTACCTTGAGTTGGTGACCTACAACTTCGACCCCGATGCCTGGCTCAGCGCACGCTTCGCCGTTCTCGATCAGCGGCTGCGGGAGGGCGAGTTGACAGAGGTGGAGTTCGAGTCCGAACGCGCAGAACTGGATCGACGCTACCAGGAGATGGTGGACCGTCTGGACGGCACCTACCAGATTCCATCAAACCGAGAAGCGGACTGACAAGGCCTGAGGGATTCCCCGCGGTACAATCCGCGTTGTACTGGGAGATGAGGCACCGGCACCCTTTTCTGCGCCTTCTCGCGACTGTGGCTTTGGCGATGGTCGTGTTGTTTGGTGCGCCCGGTTCTCGGGCCTCGACCTTCGGCGTCAACGCCCACATTCCATCGGGGGCCATCCAGGCCCCCATCGTCGACGCTGGGATCGGCTGGGTCCGCATCGACTTCGTCTGGGCCTTCGTGGAGTTCGAAAGCGATCGGTATGACTGGACGATCTACGATGCCCTCATCGACGGTCTTGAATCTCGCGGTCTGCGGATCTTCGCCTCCATCGTCGGGACCCCCCAGTGGGCCACTTCGGGGTCGGAGTTCAGCGGCGTCCCCGAGGACCCAGACCAATGGAAGGAATTCTGCTACCGGGCGGCAAAGCGCTATCGCGGTCGGGTCGACGCGTGGGGTTTCTGGAACGAACCAAACCTGGATCATTTCTGGGAGGGCAGCCGCAGAAGATATCTGGACGAAATACTCGTCCCAGGAATCGAAGCGGTGCGCACGGCTGACCCCGATGCGCTGGCGGTGGGACCCGACCTCGCCCACCTGACCAGCGCCGACTGGGATGATTGGCTGGACGACGTCGTGTCCGAAACGAGGGATCTCCTGGACGTCGTCAGTCATCACGCCTATCCGTCGGATGGCAGCGCCGGAGATGTCACCGAGAAGTTGAATGAGGGCGGGCAGTACCCGTGGGATCCGCCGTCGGTGCAGTCAGTGCTCGAGGACTCCGGCTGGCGCGACCGACCATTCTGGTTGACCGAAACCGGTGTAGAAAGTGACGTCTACGGGGAGGCCGGACAAGAGCGCTTCTACGAGGACCTGCTGGCGCAGTGGTTTGGTGAGAACCGAAACCACACCTGGCTCGATCGGATCTTCTTTTACGAGATGATCGATCCGGGCAACAATCTCGACCTGTCGTGGGGCATTCTGAACCGGCCGCCCGGACTCGAGCCGAAACTGGCCTATTACGCCTACGCTTCATTCATCGACTCGGCCCAGGTCGACGACGCCGAGATCACCATCCAAGGCCTGCCTGCATTCATTGGATCGCGGGAGACGGTGCCTCTTCAGTTCGAGATTCTCAACACCGGCACGACCACCTGGAGGGAGGAAGACGGCTACAACCTGATCTTCGATGTCGATCCTCCGGGATGGGTGCACCAGGTCGAATCCGCGACCGACGTCTGGCCGGTGGAACCCGGTGACACCGTCGTGGTGGACGGCACTCTTGGCTCCGGATTCATCCCGCCGAGTTACCCCTCACAACCGGTCCATGTGTATGTTCGCATGACGCGGTTGGAAGGTTCGACTTTTGGTGAGGCGCCGTATCCTGCGGTGATTCACACCGCCCACGTGCCATCGGTGATTGTTCTCCAGCCCGTATCCTCCGATGTCCCGTACAACGGAACGGCACAACTGTCAGTCGAGGTGGATTCCGAGACCGATGTCAGCTACCAGTGGCGTCGCGACACGGTGGTCCTGACGGATGATCACCGCATTTCCGGCAGCGGCGGGGCCACCCTCACCGTCAGCGCCGCCGGCTTTTCGGACCTCGGCGATTACGACTGCGTGGTCACGAACACCGCCGGTCCGGTCATCAGCGATCCGGCGGTTCTGAATCTTGCCGGCTCGCCCATAAGGCGCCCGTCGGGAAGGACCAGCCCCGACATGCTGA
Source organism: uncultured Holophagae bacterium (assembly GCA_963710645.1). GTDB lineage: Bacteria > Acidobacteriota > Thermoanaerobaculia > Thermoanaerobaculales > Sulfomarinibacteraceae > FEB-10. The sequence goes on from CAVQBD010000001.1 coordinate 829,108, forward strand.
CGGTCTTCAAACGCTGGGAAACCTTCAAGGCGGAGAGATTCCGGACCTCGGTTGGACAGTGGAATCCGACTCTTGAAAGGCCGACCCGAAAGAGCCCACACCTCCACGAGCCCGGGCGGCTCACCGGACATTTGGACGGAAACGCTCCGGCTGGGTGACCGCAGTGGATCCCTGGTGGAAAGTGCGGCTAAACTCCTGTCGCGGGTTGTCGTACTCAAACAGTGAGTCGCGGCAGGACTCGTCGCGAGAATCACCCGCCAAGGAGATCACCATGTTGTCGTCATCTCGGGGTTCCCTTGTCCCCTTCCTTCTGCTCCTCATCGTCATCGCCACCGCCACCGCTGCCGCCGTGGAAGTGGAGTACGAGCTCTACACCCTTCCCAACGGCCTGACGGTCATCCTCCACGAGGACCACAATTTGCCGCAGGTGAGTGTGAACACCTGGTTTTACGTGGGATCGAAGGACGATCCGCCGGGCAGGAGCGGCTTTGCTCATCTCTTCGAACACCTCATGTTCATGGGCTCGATGCGGGTGCCCGGAAGCGGCTATGATGACCTCATGGAGGCCGGCGGCGGCGCCAATAATGCCTCCACCGGGTCCGATCGTACGAACTACCTGGTCTGGGGGCCGTCCTCGCTGCTGCCCACCCTGTTGTGGCTCGACGCCGACCGGCTGGATGGCTTGGGCCAGGCCATGACCCAGGAAAAGCTCGATCTGCAGCGGGATGTGGTGCTCAACGAACGTCGCGAGAATTACGAGAACTCTCCCTACGCCAAGGCCTATCTGATCATCCCAAAGGCAATCTACCCAGCGGATCACCCTTATCACGAGTCCGGGATCGGCGAGCCCGAGGACCTCGAGGCGGCGACTCTGGATGACGTGACCGGGTTCTTCGATACCTTCTACGTTCCCGGCAATGCCAGCCTCGTGGTGGCCGGTGATTTTGATTCGGTACAGGTGAAGGAGATCATCGGCGCCACCTTTGGCGCGGTGTCCGTCCGGCCCATGCCCGAACACCGCACGGCCCCGCCGGTGGCGCTCACCAAGGAGATCCGCCGGGTCGACAGCGATCGCGTGGAATCTCCCCGCCTTTACCTGGTGTGGCCGTCCCCGGCAATCTATGCCCCGGGCGACGCCGAGATGGACCTGGTGGCCGGGATTCTGGCCGACGGACCGTCGAGCCGGCTCCACCAGCGACTGGTGATGGACGAGCGGGTGGCGCGCAGCGTGGAGGCTTACCAGGCTTCCGAGGGGCTGGGTTCCTTGTTCCACATCGAGGTGACGGCGACCGAAGGCGGCGACCTCGAACAGATCAAGCGAGCGGTCCTGGAGGTGATGGAAGAGTTCAAGACCAGCGGACCAACCGCCGCTGAGCTTCAACGGGTCAAGGCGGCGCAGGAAGCATACTTCCTGAGGTCCATGGAAAACCTCATCCACCGGGCGGACAGCCTCAACGAATACCGCTATTACTTCGGTGAGCCCGACTCCTTCCAGCGGGACCTGGAACGATGGACCCTTGCGTCGGCAGAGGATGTCCAGGGTTGGGCCCAGAAGGTCTTCACCGACGGCCGTCTCGACCTGCGGATCTTGCCCGAGGACGCCTCGGTGGAGGACGCCGATCTGGACAAGCGTCCCGAGGCGTTCCCGGTTGCCGCCTACAGTCCGCCCGTGCCGGACAGCTTCACCTTGGACAACGGGGTTGAAGTGGCTCTGGTGAGCCGTCCGGGCAGCGGGTTGTTCAGCGGTGCCCTCGTCGTCGACGGAGGTGAGCGTCTGGTGAGTGCCGACCGGGCCGGACTCGCCTCACTGACCGCCACCCTGCTGACCTCCGGCGCCGGTGGGCGGTCGGCCTCGGAGTACGCCGACGCCGTGGCGAGCCTGGGCGGCGATGTCCGGACATCGGTGAGCTGGCACGATCTGATCATCAATGTGCGTGGCCTCACCTCGCGTCTTGATTCGACCCTGGACCTTTTTGCCGACGCGGTCCTCAGGCCCAATTTCGCGATCGACGATTTTCAGCGCGAACGTGACCTCGCCATCGAGGGGATCCGTGCCACGGCCCAGAATCCCAATGCAGTGGCCTTTCTCACAGGACGGTCCATGGTCTATGGCGCAGATGACCCGAGGGGTCGGCCGTCGAGCGGTGTCGAATCCACCGTCGCCGCCATCGAGATCGACGACATCCGTGCGATCCACCCCAAACTCGTCGCCCCGCAATCGGCACAATTCGTCTTTGTCGGCGATGTTGATGTCGCCACCTTGAAGACTGCGCTCGAGAAGAGATTCGGAAACTGGTCCGAGGGGGGCGATTCCGCACCGACGACGCCGGCCGGTCTGACCGAAAACACCGGGCGCATGGCCATGGTGGATCGCCCCGGAGCACCCCAGACGGTGATCTATTTGATGCGTCCGGTGCCCGGTCCTGCCGATTCGGTGGACCGCGCCACCCGGAGTTGCGTCAACAGTCTCTTCGGATCCACTTTCACCAGTCGATTGATGCGCAACCTCCGCGAGGAGCATGGTTACACCTACGGCGCGGCCAGCCGTTTCTACCAGCGAGGCGATCAGTACGAGCTTTTCGCCTACTCGGCGGTGCAGGGTGAGGTCACCGGCGCCGCGCTGGCCGAGTTCAAGAAGGAGTTCGACCGGTTGGCGAGTGGCGACATCAGCTCGGAGGAACTGCAGAAGTCCCTGAAAACCGTCCGCTACGACCTGACCAACACCGCTGAAAGCACGTCGTCAATGGCCTCCACCCTCGTTTCGCTGGCCTCAGACGGACGGCCGCTCGATGACGTGGCCACCGCATTTGCGAGCCTGGAGGAGGTCGATCTGGAGGGTTCGAACGCCCTGGCGCGTTCCGGGCTTTTCGACTGGGACACCCTCTCCATCATGCTCGTGGGTGACGCCGAGACCGTGATCCCCCAACTGGAGGAGTTCGGTTTTCCGGCACCTGAGATCGTGGATATGGCGGGGAGGCCGGTGGCGCCGTAGACGAACAGATCAGAATTCTCAGTTCTTAATTCTCAATTCTTAATTTTGAATTTTGAATTATTGGTGTGTTGGGGCCCATCCGCACAAAAACCTGACGTTTTCCTCATTTCTCCTTGGCTTGATGACTCCATATTTGGGACAGGTCAAAAGCAAAGGAGGAAGTCATGGGAGCGAAACGAGTTGCGGTCATCGTGTCGATCGTGTTGTGTGTCGCCGGGATGGCGCCGGCGCAGACGGAGTGGGTCGTTTACCCCGACAATCCGGTGATCGGGTCGGGTGAACCGGGGGCTTGGGACGAAGGTGGGCGATTTAGCACGGCCGTCTTGTTTGACGGAACCGTCTATCACATGTGGTTTACGGGGGTGGATTCGGCGGGAGATATTGGTGGATTCGGACATGCCACGTCGCAAGACGGCGTGACCTGGACGATGGATCCGGCCAACCCGGTGCTGACCCGCGGTGCACCGGGAGAGTGGGACGACGGGTTCCTGACCGTGAGCACCGCCATCTACCACGAAAATCAATTCCACATGTGGTATGCCGCATTTCACGAGAATAGGGAGAGGACGGGCTATGCCACGTCTCCCGATGGGAGCGTCTGGACCAAGTACGTCGGCAACCCCGTACTCGACATCGGGCCCACCGGATCGTGGTACGACTGGCAGATTCGTCCCGGGCAAGTGATTGTCGAAGGAGACTCATACAAGATGTGGTTCTCAGGATTGCAGACGCCGGACGGCAGTGTTCGGGTTGGCTATGCCGATTCGTCCGACGGCATCGCGTGGGAAATGCTCCCGGATCCCATCCTCGAGCCGGGCGTGTACCCGGGGGCCTGGGATGCGTACCGCGTTGTCAATCCCTCAGTTGTATCGAACGACTCCATCTATCACATGTGGTATGCGGGAACCATGATCGAGGGATCTCAGGAGATTGGCAAGATCGGATATGCCTTCTCAAACGATGGCGTCCACTGGACCAAACACGCCGACAATCCGGTCGTCGAGACGACCGATGAACGTGCAACCACAGCCCGGGTGATGTTTGACGGCGAAGAGTTCACGATGTGGTACAGCCATGGACCCGAACCATCCCAGTCTATCTCCCTTGCGACTTCGGGCTGCTGCCCAGGGGTCGATGGCCTCACCTACGTCCAGTTCATCCCGGCGGCGGCTGTGGCCTCCGGTGCCGAGGGTGCGTACTACCAGACCGATGTGGATTTCAACAACGCCGGTGAGCAGCCGGTGTCGTACGAGTTCATGTGGTTGCCGCGCGGGGAGGACTGCTCGGATCCTGAGACATCCGACACCTTCACTCTCGGTGCCGGCATGAGCGTTCGCTACAGCAACCTCCTGTCCGAGGTCTTCGGGCTCGAGCCCAACGCGCTCGGCGCGTTGACAGTGCTGTCCTCGAGCCCCGATCTGCTCGCCATGAGCCGGACCTACAACATACCGGGTGACGGATCGGCCGGGACCTTCGGCCAGGCCATCCCTGCGGTGGCGCCCGGTGACTTCATAACAACCGGCGAGAGGCGGAGAATCCTCTTCGCCAGTGAGCACGACGATCTGCGCTTCAACGTGGGCTGCCAGAACGGCAGCGGTGACGGGACCATGGTGGTCAGTCTCGAACTCTTCGACCAGGACGGGACCTCGCTCGAGCAGACGATGATGATCCTCAGGGCCTGGGGCAACGACCAGCTCAACCGGATCTTCCAGGACTACATGCCGGTGAACGGCTACGTCGATGTCTGGACCACCTTGCAGAACAAGAGCTTCTACTGCTACGGCTCTGTGCTGGACAACATCACAAGCGATCCCACGACGGTTCTTCCTCAATGAAGACCAGGCAGTAGGCAGTAGGTAGCAGGAAGTAGCCCCCGCCTGCCCGTCTTTGGCCGGTGGTGGGGGCAATCTTCAATATTGCGTCTTCAGTCGTGTTTTGACTCCGCCTATCTGGAGGAACCCCGATGGCCCGAGTGATCCAATTCCGGTCGCAAGGCCAGACGCACGGCCGAGGCTCGAGTCGCCAATCCTCCATCGACACCGGCTACAATAGACCCAAGGTGTCCACCCAAGTTGCGACGAGTTACCAGGAGGGGAAGCCATTTCTCATCGGGGAGTGGCTCGTCGAACCCACTCTGAATCGAATATCCATGGGCGACGTCACGGTTCAGCTCGAACTGAAGGCCATGGACGTGCTGCTCTGTCTGGTTCGACATGATGGCGAAGTCGTCACCAAAAACGACCTATTCGACTCGGTGTGGGAGACCGAATTTGCGTCCGACAACACCGTTACGACCCGGATCGCCGAAATCCGTAGAGCATTCGGAGATGATGCACGCAACCCCCGATACATAGAGACCATCCACAAACGTGGCTACCGGCTGATTGCGGAGGTCCGAGCCGCCCCTACAGCCGACGAAGTCGCGCCGCCGGTCCCCGAAGCCGCACCATCTCCGGAGGATGAACACAACCCCTACCCCGGCCTGGCCGCATTCTCCGAGGCGGACGCCGACAGCTTCTTCGGTCGCGAGACCGAAAGTGAGGCGCTGTGGCGAAAGATCACCGCGCGGCGGCTGCTGGCGGTCATCGGGCCCTCGGGAGTGGGAAAGAGCTCCCTGCTACGAGCCGGGGTCGCGCCACGAGCTCCACCCGGCTGGCGCGTGGTCGTGTTCACTCCGGGCGAGGCACCGGCGCTGTCGTTGGCCCGTGCGCTGGTGCCAGATCACTCGGGCGACCCGGCGGCCATGGCCCGCCTGCTCGGGCTTAACGACGCCGACACCGCCCTAGCGGTGGTCTCCAGATGGCGAGGGCAGTTCAAAGAGGTCGTTCTCGTCGTCGATCAGTTCGAGGAGCTGTTCACGCTCAACCCGCCCGAGGAGCAGACAAGCTTCATCGAGCTGCTGCGCCGGATCGTGGACGCGGCCGACGTTCACCTGGTGCTGGCCATGCGGGACGACTATCTCTACAGGTGCCAGCAGTACGAGCAGATCGCACCGATCTTCAAGGACCTGACCCCGCTGCCCCCACCTCAGCCAGAGGGTCTCCGGCGAGCTCTGAAGGAGCCAGCCGCGCGGCAGCTCTATCGCTTCGAGAGCGAAATGCTGGTGGACCGGATGATCGCCGAGGTGGAGGGCGAGCGGGGAGCCCTGCCCCTGATGGCCTTTGCTGTCCACCGGCTGTGGGAGGAGCGGGACGGCGAGGAGCGGCTGCTGACCGAGGAGGCGTATGAACGCATCGGTGGGGTCGCCGGAGCCTTGGCAAAACATGCCGACGCGACCCTGGAGCGAATCGGTTTTAATCGGCTGCCGATCGTGCGGGAGTTGTTCCGCAACCTGGTGACCGCCGAGGGGACTCGCGCGGTTCGGGAGGTGGACGAGCTGTTGTCGGTGTTTGGGCAAATCCCGGTGGATAAACCCCCGGGCCGCGACAGTGCGGATGCGGGCCGGGGGTTTATCCACCGGCAATCTGAAGCAGCCGACGTCCTGGCTGCCTTGATCGACGCCCGACTGCTGACCGGCTACCGCGACCAGGGCGACGACGACCAGCCGACACGTCAGGTGGAGATCATCCACGAGTCACTGCTCGCCACCTGGCCTCGGTTGGTGCGCTGGCAGACCCAGGATGCCGACAGCGCGCGGCTACGGGACGAGCTGAGACAGACCGCGCGGGTCTGGGACGACCACAAGCGAGCGAACGATTACCTGTGGACCGGCAGGGCCTTCAGGGAGTTCTCGGTCTGGCGGGAGAACTACCCGGGCGGGCTCACCGACCTCGAGGAGGAATTCGCCGCCGCCATGACATCGCTGGCCACGCGCAAGCGACGACGGAGCAGGATGGTCGTGGCGGCAATCATTGCCGTGCTGCTGGCCGTCCTGGCGGTGGTTGGAACACTGTGGCAGCGCAGCGTGCAGGAGACCCGCCGCGCCGAGGCGGCGAAGCTGCTGGCCCTCGGCCAGCTCCGCCTCGTGGACTACCCGACCGCGACCCTCGCCCACGCCATCGCGAGCCTCGAGCTCGCCGACACACCCGAAGTGCGGCGCCTCGCCCTGCGCGCGTTGTGGGAAGGCCCGACTGCATTCGTCATCAACGAGGATGGCGCCTCCCAGGCAGAGTTCGCGGCTGGTGGAGAACGGCTCGTCCAGGTCACCCAGAGCCTCACCGAGGGACACCTTCGCATCGTGACCAGCGACGGATCGGGCATCCCGTTCGAGCGCGTCCACGACTCTCCCATGGCCCACGGATACACCAACCCGAACGGCGACGTGGCGTATACGACGCCGAATGTGGAAGAGGGAGTCCGCCAGAACCTTATGTTATGGTCGCTTCCCGACGGCCGAAAGCTCAACGAGACGTGGTTCGACCCGCCGACAACGCTATGGTCGTGGGTGTTCGCCTGGGACCCAAACAGGCTCCTGATCCCGGTGGGCGACGAAGAGGGGCCGTCGATCTACGCCTTCAACTTTGACGGAACGACCGAGCGGCTCGGAACGCTCGATCTCGAGGTCCGTGATCGTTTCTGGCATGGCCGTGCAGCTATGGATCGACACAAGGGTCGATGGTTTGTCACGATGGACGGCACCCGGGTCGTGGTCATCGAGATCGGCGAGGGCACCCTCTCGACGCCACGCCTCCTCGGTCATCATGAGGGTGACGGTCTCCGAATGGCCTTCGACCCGGAGGGCCGTCTCCTCGTGACCTCCAGCTCGGACGGTCGGATCAAGATTTGGCAGCCGACCGCGACGGCGCCACTGCTGGAGTTCGAGGGTCCTGCCCTCATCGATCATCTCGAGATCTCGAGCGAGACGTCCCGGCTCGAGGCGTACTCGCTGGAAGACGGGGCGGTCACGGCCTGGGTCTGGTCGCTCGAGGACGGCACCGCACGACTGATGCGGAACTTCGACTGTGGTCCCGAACACAACCTCTACTCGTTGTTTCTCGGAGTTGGCTGGGACCCCTCTCGCCGACTGTTCGCCAAATGCGGTCCAGGCGAAAGCACCCGGTTGTGGTCGCTGTCGGCGCCGGTCGGCGCTGACCCACTCGTGCTCCGGCGCGGGGGCTCTGCGACCGCCTTCGGCCTCTCGTTCCACCCAGGCGGCAGCTGGATCGCCACCGCGCAAATTCCGGGCCTAAGCCTGTGGCCATTGAGCAGGTCCTACCCGTGGGTCATCAGAACCCACACCAGTCCCGTGGAGACCGTGGACTTCGGGCCTGACGGGGCCTGGCTTGTCTCCGGATCGGACGATGGCATCGTTCGCCTGTCGCCGCTTACCGGAGAGGTGCCAGGGACGAGCTCCTTCAAATACGACGCCGGAGCGTGGATCCACAAGTTAGGCTCCTCACCCGATGGCGCGACGCTCTTGGTGGGCGCCCACTACGTCGGCACATGGTTGGTTCCGCTCGACGGGCGCCCGCCTTCCCGGCTCGGGTCTTTGAGGTCTGTGTACAGCGTCGGTTTCAGCTCTGACGGACGCCTCGCGGTCGCGGCCGGCTATGGAGATGACAGCGCAACCAGAATCCACGTTTACCGCACCGACACGCAGGAAGAGATTGCCGTTCTCGAGCCTGAAGAAACCAAGGCCTCAATCTGGGTGGACGAGAAGCGGAGCGTCCTGCCCGATGGTCGGATCATGGCGGCGGTCTGGTCCTCCGGAATCTGGATCTCGGATCCGACGACAGGTTCCCACGAGCACTTGTTCGAATGCGATGGTCTTCCGGGATTTGCAGTCAGCGCGGACGGTCGACGGATCGTGCTTGTCGAACTGGCCGATGGGAACGCTCTCGGTGCACCCAGCCGAGTCCTTCTCCTGGACCGCGACACCGGCACCACGACCCACCTCGAGCGCCACGGCGACCAAGTGTGGTCGGTCGCCATGAACGCCACGGGCACCATCGTGGCAACCGGTGACAGGGAGGGAGTGCTGCGGGTCGGGTCGACGAGCGGCGCGGAGCCGCACCTGCTGCTCGGCCACGAGGGGTTGATCTCGGATGTGGAGATCGACCCCCTCGGCCGCTGGATCGCCACCGGCGGCAAGGACACCACGGTCCGCATCTGGCCCATGCCCGACCTCTCCATGCCGCCGCTCCACACCCTCCCGCATGACAAGCTCCTCGCCAAGCTCAAATCCCTGACCAACCTCCGCATGGCCCGCGACGCCGAGTCCCCCACCGGCTGGACCCTCACCCACGGTCCTTTCCCGGGGTGGGAAACGGTGCCAACTTGGTGACCCCTGGCCGCCCGCCTGCCAAATTCGAACATGTCGGCACCGGGCACCGCCGCAGATGTATCGACTACGTACTCAGTTCCGATTTCGACGGTGCCTGGCTCCGACCCGCGCGTTCGCGGTGCGCTCGAATAGGCACGCCCCGCCGTCGCGCCCACATGCTTCGGGCGGGGAGGGAAAGTTGGGATCCAGCGATCAGCATTCCGGGTGGACGGGAATTCAAAATTTAGAATTCAAAATTGAGAATTTAATTTCCGGTGTTGAAACGAGAGAGATCAGCTCCTGGCGGTGCGTTCCTCGCGCCGCTGCTTGAGTCCCAGGATTCTGCGGACCGTCCGTACCAGTTCTTCGGGATCGACGGGTTTGTTCATGAACCCCTCCGGCGGGCGGGTGGGCCGATCATAGATCACCCGCCGAAACTCGGGATGACCGGTGATCACGCACACCGGTGTCTCCTCCAGGGCGGGGTCCTGCCGTAGGTCGCACAGGGTGTCGACGCCGTCCTTCCCCGGCATGGACAGGTCGAGGGTGATCAGGTCCGGGCGGTCCCGAGCCGCCACCACGAGGGCCTCGTCGCCATCGCCTGCCTCGCAGATCTGGGCACCAGCGTCCGCCAACACCGCGAGCAGAAAGGTGCGCGTGTCCTCGTCGTCGTCAACCACCAGGATCTTGTAACCGGTCAACGGTAAGCCCTCAGACGGCATCAGTGAGCCTATCTCCGGGTCCATGGCTCGCCTCCCTTTGTCAGAATGTGGGTCTTGGGTCCCCTCGGCGCCAGGGCACTGCTGTTCCGCGGTCACCCACGGACCGTAGAGCTCTGGACGGCGGTCGGGAAGAAAGAGTCGTCGAGCGTGGGATTGTTCGGTCTCGGTGAGGTCGATATCGGCGATGAGAATGTGGTCCTCGCCCAGCGGTGCCCGAGCGATCACCCTGCCGTCAGGGGCGCACACAAAGCTCTCTCCTGAGAATTCCAGTCGTTCTTCCTTGCCGACACGGTTGCACAGGGCGACGAAGTAGCCGTTCTGAAAAGCTGCCACCTGCATCTCGGCCTCATACAACCCGTCGGGCCACTCTCCCACGGCACCTGCCTGCGGAACCACGACCAAATCGGCGCCGGCCAGCGCCAGCGCCCGCATGTACTCCGGATAGTGGCGGTCGTAGCAGATGGCGATGCCGACGGTGCCCACCGAGGTGTGATAGACCGGCGCGCCCGTGTCCCCCGGGGCGTAGTAGCCCCGCTCGTGGAAGTAGTTGTAGTCGGTGATGTGGACCATTCGTGTCCGCCCGAGGAGCCTTCCGTCGGCTTCGATCAGGAACGAAGTGTCGTAACAGAGGTCTCCCGCCCTTTCGAAGAGGTTCGGAAGGACCACGACTCCAAGCTCTCGGGCGGCCTCGGAGAAGGCGTCGGAGGTGGGACCCGGTATGGGCTCGGCGAAGGGTGAGACGTCAGCCGCGGCAGGCCGCTGGGGATAGAAGGGCTGGAAGCTGAGTTCTGCGAAGCAGACCATGTCCGCACCTTTGCCGGCGGCCGCCCGGACCGCCTCGAGACCGCGGCGGCGATTCTCCTGTGGATCGCTGCCAGCATGTTGCTGGACAAGGGCGATGCGCATGGGTGGTCCCTCCTCGCCCATTGTGCCACCGCCACCGGGCGGGGCGATTCACGCACCGGCGGTCAGAGGCGGCACAGGTCGGGAGGACAATCATCCCCAAACGGACAATCGCGGTAACTGCAGTGGGCAGACTGCATGGTCCGTTTTGCGTTCCCCCAGTCCACATTCGTCTTGGGCGGGGTTTTTGAGTCGGAATCCAACACCAGACTCTCCGCGTGGCCATCCAGCGCGCGTTCCGCAGAGTTCGAAACATCCGTTCGCTGAGCGATGGCGGCGGTTTCCGGCCGTTGTGCAGATCCGTGCGATACGGAAGCGCTGATCTTTGGCATGAAAGTCTCCCCCGTTGAAGCTGTAAACGCTTCTGTTAGTACGAATCATTCCTGGTTGTGGTTTCGATTTTTGGACATCAAGGACCGGGGTCCCCCAGAAATGGCCGTGATCTAATGAACCGATGGATCACCGAGGCGATTTCTTGAAGTTGGTGACCCTGGTTTTCACCATCTCGGTGGTGTGCAGCTGCAGCGAAGGTCCTGACGGGCGTTCCGATGCCCAACCGGCCGAGGCGCTGCCAGTCAGTGCGGTGGATGGGCACTACTCCATCGAACTCCCCGGGGACCCGGCCGCGACCATCGGCACTTCGGAATCGGCGGATGGTCCCCTCGCACGACCCATTTCGGCGTCGGGGTCGCCACCCGCAACGCCCCCGATCGCGGCACCATCCGATATATCACTCAGGTCTTCGCCCGCCGTGCAACCAACGATTGAAGCCGCGAGAAGTGATCAATCTCCATTGGTGCTGCGAGCTGCGCGTATTGACAGATCTCCAGGCTGACCCATAGGCTTGATATCTTGAGTGGCACCGGCCCGACCTCCGGCTCAAAGAGCACCCCGGCCTTCCGATATGCCGAAGGTCTTCGGGACTATTTCCTGCGCCCTCTGGATCTTTTTCGTTTCTACGACCGGAGCAATCTAACCCCCGATCTGGTGGCCGGGCTGACGGTGGCCGCCGTCGCCATCCCGCAGGCCATTGCCTACGCCTCCATCGTCGAACTGCCGGCGCAGACCGGTCTCTACGCCGCCGTAGTGGCGGCTGTGATCGGTTCGCTGTGGGGTTCCTCTCGATTCCTCGCCACCGGTCCGGTAAACGCCGTGTCGTTGCTGGTCCTGCCCATCCTGCTCGCGGTCGCCGAACCCGGATCGCCGGCATTCCTCATTGCAGCGGCGACCCTTGCCCTGATCGTCGGAGCGACGGAGATCCTGCTCGCAGTATTCCGGTTTGGAGCGTTGGTCACTCTGGCCTCCCGTTCGGTGTTGTTGGGTTTCACCGCGGGGGCTGCGGTTCACATCGTGGTTGGACAGATGAGGAATTTGCTCAGGGTCTATGTGCCGGCAAAGCCCCAGCTCTACCACAACGTGGTCCTGATTTTTTCGGAACTCGATCAGACCCACATCCCCAGCCTGGTTCTGGGTCTCGCGACCCTTGCCATCTTGATTATCCTGCGGAGATTCGGGCCCCGTGTGCCGTCCGCCCTGCTCGCGGTGACAGCCGCCGGTTTCGCGGTTTACTTCTTCAGTCTCGAGGGTCGCGGTGTTCAGGTGGTGGGAGCGATCCCCAGATCGCTGCCGCCCCTGACCTTCAACTCGATCCATGATCTTCCCGACCTCGCAACCATCCAGGCACTGGTCGTCGGTTCGCTCGCAGTCGCTGCCCTCGGGCTGGTGGAGGCGGTCGCCTCCGCGCAGACCCTGGCCAAACGCAGCAAGGACCGTTTGGACAGCAACCAGGAGTTCTTCGGCCAGGGGCTTGCCAACATCGCCGCCGGGCTGTTCTCCGGCTACCCGTGCTCCGGTTCGTTCACCCGGTCGTCGCTGGCGCAGCAGGTCGGAGCCAAGACTCGCATGACTGGGGTGATCACCGGGCTGACGATCCTCGTCGGGATGCTCGCGCTCGCTCCCTACGCGAGGTACATCCCCAAACCTGCCATCGCCGCCATTCTGCTGGTTGTGGCGTGGTCGATGATCGACCGCGACGGGACGCGGCGAGCCATGAAGACCTCCCGCTCCGAGTCGGCGCTCATGTTCTTGACCTTTGCCGCAACCCTGACCCTTCCCCTGGATTTCGCGGTGTTGGCGGGCGTGCTGTTCTCCCTGGCGTTCTTTGTCATCCGGTCGAGCATTCCCAGGGTCTACCCCGTCGTGCCGGACGAGATTTATCGCCATCTGGTCTACCAGCCTGGTGCCCCGGTATGCCCCCAGGTGGGGATCATGAATATTCGTGGTCCCTTGTTTTTTGGTGCCGTGTACCACATCGAGGATGAACTCAGGGGGAATCTGGAGGAGAATCCCGGCCAGATCGTCCTGGTGCTTCGGATGCACGGGGTGGACATCATCGACCTCAGCGGTGTCGAGATGCTCGAATCCGTTGTGAACACCTATCGGGCGTTTGGCGGCGACGTCTTCCTGGTGCGACCGAGACGGCCCGTGCTGGAGTTTATGGAACAGTCGGGATTTGTGGGTGAGACCCTCCGCGAAGACCACATCCTGCCCCAGGAGGGAGCCATCGAATTCCTCTTCGATCGGGTCGTGGATCCGTTGGTCTGCGTCTACGGCTGTGAACACCGGGTCTTTGCCGAGTGCCAGGCCATCGAAAAGGACCCCTCGTCGGACCACCTTCCGGTCCTCTCACATCGGAGCCTGGATGCCGCTCGATTTCTTTCAGCCGAGGAGTTCCGCGAACTCGTCCTGGATGATCAGTCGCTGGTTGTGGACGTCCGGGAGCCGGAAGAGTTTCACCAGGGACACCTCGCGGGATCGCATCTTGTACCGCTGCGGTCGCTCTATGACAAGGTGGATCAACTGCCTCGCGATCGAGTGCTGCTGATCGTGGATCGCTCGGGACGACGGACGGCTCGGGCCATGCAGACCCTGCGTGATCTCGAATTCGAAAGCTATTACGGACTCAAGGGCGGGGTTCTGGCCTGGCGCGCCGAGGGTTTCCCGTTGATCGTCGATTCGCCCGACCCCGAGAATTGACCGCCCACGAGTGGATCATATGAGCCATCTCCCGGTACTTTTCCTCAGGAGCGGTTACGATGAGGCGCTCCTGGGAAGGCGGAAATGCCGTTCAACCGCTCACACGTGGATTCGAGGCACCCGGATTTTCACCGGGTGACACTGCCTGAGGGAGTCACCGAGGACCAGTGGTGCACCGAGCGTGATCGCTGGCAGAACCCCAGGCTGCGGGCCCTGCTCAGCTCTCTGCGCCGTCTCAGCGGAGTTCAGGAAAGCAACACCGCCATTCTCCACAGCTCTCCCAAGCGCCTCACGGCCATTTGGTCGGTGGTGCGGGACGTGGTCCACACCATTCGTCGCGATCTGGGGCCGGTCATCGAGTTTCCGTCCGCCATCCCGGAGTTGGAATCCGCGAGGGAGGCGGTGGCGGCGAACTTCGCCCATCTCGACCTCGCACTCCTGGCTCAAGTCTGTGACCTTCCGGAAGAGCCCCCGCCGCAGCAACACGACGACCTCCGGCGATTCCTGTGCGTTGCAGTCGGTCAGCTGCACGCCTTCCTCCAGGACAGTTTCGGGAGTCTCATGGCCAGCGATCCCCGGGGTCGATTTGACGCGGACTACTACCTTTCGAGGGAATTTCCCCGTGATGTGGAGGAGTCGGAGTGGCTCTATTCATCGGTGATCGCCTTTGATGACGACTTTCGTCAGGTGGAGAACGAGAGAAGGAGGCTGTTTCCTCCTTTCATGGAGCAGGTCGCAGGCTATCAGCGGATTCCCGATCCACAGGACTGGGCACCCATCGAGTCATACCTGAGATTTCTTTCAGTGGAATTCTCCGGAAATATCCGGAAGATCCTCAGCCTCAGAGCGATCCGGTTGACCGAACTGGATCTGCTCACCCACCACGCCAACGAGATTCCAGTGACCTGCCGCGTCATGCTCGAACTCTACGAGTCCGGTCGTCAGTCCATCAACGCGCTGGCCTTCGCCCAAGCCGGCCAGGAGGGAGCGGGGGCAAACTCCCCCCACGCCGATGTGGTCAGCGCAACCGTGAGCGGGCGTCTGATCCAGCACGCCCGTGGGCTCGACGATTCGCTGCGGGACCTGGGTGCGTTCATTCCTCTGTGGAGACAGGGTATCAGCCAACGTCGGGCCCTGGCGTTCAGGATGTCGGCCGAGGCGTCGTCCGACTGACCCGCCCACAGTTTGACGCGGGTCTGTCTCCCGACGCAGTGCGCGGAGATCGGCCGAACCGGCGTCAGTCACCGAGGGGCAACGAGGTCTGACCTTTCAGGCGCTCGAGCCAATCCAACCGGAACTCGCCCTCTCCAAGGGGCTCCAGTTGAAAGTGCGGCGGCCGGTTCTTTGCCCACGGAATCAGTCCGTTGCGCTCGAAAAACGTCCTGATCCGCGCCGACCGGAGTTCGGGAGCGGTTCCCCAGAAACTCTCACTTACCGGGATCCGAAGTTCTTCCGACTCACCCGGTAGATGGAGAACAACCTCGGACCACTCCGGGCGGAAGTACAAACTGATGTTGTCCTCCGGCACCCTGAGCCCGTAGCCGCCTCCTCCGTCATGCCACGCCGAGACGATCATTTGGTATGTAAATATATCATTTGCAGGGCGATACAACAATCGGAGGGCTCTTGTGGGTCAAGGTTGGGCTGATCCGGATTTTCGTGAGATGGACAGCGGTGGTTATTCGAAATGCGAAATTTCCATCGCAGTTTCGGATGAACCACAGGTTGTAGGTTGCAGAACGAGGTGAGGTCAGTCGGTGGAGTCGCCGAAGGAGATCCCGAGATCCCGTGCCGTGAGGACGGTATCGGAGTTCAACGGAACCGTCTTCAAGCGGCGAGTTGCAGTCTCCAAGGGGACTGCGCGAACGGTTGGCGGATCCAGGGCGACCATGTGATTGAACTTTCCCTTCGCCACCAGGCGAACAGCCGCGGCGCCAAACCGAAGGGCCAACAAGCGGTCTCTGGTGGTGGGCGTGCCACCCCGCTGAATATGGCCGAGCACAACTGTCCGAGTCTCCTTTCCGGTCTTGGACTCGATTTCTCGCGCCACCTGTTCCGCGATGCCACCCAGCTGCGCCTCACGTCCGATCTCGTGATTCTTGACCACCATCGTGCCACCGATGGGAGTGGCCCCCTCCGCGGCCACCACGATGCTGAATCGGCGGCCCCGGGCCTCCCGGTCGTAGATCTTGTCGCACACCGAGTCGATGTCGAATGGGATCTCGGGAATCAGAATCACATCGGCCGTTGCGGCGACCCCGGAGTGAAGGGCAATCCAGCCGGCGTATCGTCCCATCACCTCCACCACCATCACCCGTTCGTGAGCCTGGGCGGTGGAGTGGAGTCGGTCGATGGCCTCGGTGGCCACGGTGACCGCGGTGTCGAATCCGAAGGTCACGACCGTGCCGGAGAGATCGTTGTCGATGGTCTTGGGGACGCCCACAATGGGCAGTCCCTTGGATGCGAACTGCGACGCGATCTTCATGGATCCATCGCCTCCGATGGCGATGAGGCCGTCGATGCGGAGCCTTTTGAATGCCTCCACCACGTCATCGGAGCGATCCACCAGGGCGATTTCGCCGTCGGGCATCTTGGTCGGGTATTCGAACGGGTTGCCCTTGTTGGTTGTGCCCAGGATGGTGCCGCCGATATGTGTGATGCCGCGGACCGAGTCCCTGTCGAGCTGGATGATTTTGGAGGTGTCCAACAGACCCTCGTACCCTTTGTGGATGCCCAGAACCTCCCAGCCACGGCGCAAGGAGGACAACACGATCGATCGAATCACGGCGTTGAGCCCCGGCGCGTCGCCTCCTCCCGTGTTGACTGCAATTCGCTGGATGCCTCGGGTCATCGCTCACCTCCACCGGCCAGCCCAGTCTACAGAACCCGGCGGATCAGATGTCGCCTTCCCTGTTCACAACTGCGAACGGGTGGCTGCGGTCGTGGAACGATTGGGAGACAAAAAACCCCCGGCGGGGCCGGGGGTCGTCGTGACTAATGGGATGACCGTCAGATCTTGGCGAGAAGCTCGTCCGCCTCGGCGCAGGTCTTGCTCACGGCATTCACCGACACACCGAGCGCCTCCTTCTCGGAGTCCGTCAGGTCGAGTTCGATGATCTGCTCGACGCCGTTTTTGCCGACGATTGCGGGCACGCCGACGAACAGGCCGTCCACACCGTACTCGCCCTCGAGCTTGGCGCAGACCGGGATGATCTTGCGTTTGTCGAAGATGATCGCCTCGGCCATCTCGAGCGCGGCCCATGCCGGCGACACGAATGCCGAACCGAAGCCGAGCAGGCCGACCACTTCGCCGCCGGCTTTGCGCGTCCGCGTCTCGATGGCCTGCAGGGTCTCCTCATCGACGAACTTGGTGACCGGAATGCCGGCCACCAGGCAGGAGCTGCGCACCGGGACCATGGTGTCGCCGTGGCCCCCGAGCACCATGGCGTTGACGTTTTCCACCGACACGTTGGCGGCTTCGGCCACGAAGTAACAATAACGGCCGGAGTCGAGCTGGCCGGCCATGCCCATGAGCTTGTTCTTGGCCGGGGACAGCGCCTTGTCGAGGGTGTAGACGATGGCGTCGAGGGGGTTGGCGATGGAAATGATGATGGCATCCGGGCAGTTCTGTTTGATGCCCTGGGCGACCTGCTTGGTCACCTTGAGGTTGATGGTCAGCAATTCCTCGCGACTGGGGAAACTCCCGTCCGGCCGGGCCTTGCGCGGCACACCGGCGGTGTTGATGATCAGTTCGGAACCCTTGAGGGCCGAGTAGTCCTTCGAACCGACACATCGCACGTCACTGCCGATCGTCGGGGTTCCCTCGGCGATGTCCAGGCACTTGCCCTTGGACACCGATTGTTTGTTCACGACCTCCTGTCGCTCCGGCGGATCATCGGGATTCACGAAGGGTGCGGGATCAACCAGCCCCACCTCGCGAGCGAGCCGCCGCTGGACGATCTCCTGGACCAACACACCGCCAATATATCCGCCGCCAATGACACCGATCTTATTGAGCATTTCGGACTCCTTTCAAGCCGCCGGTCAGGACTCCAGAACGAGGCTGGAAACCGGACCGACCATTCAAGTGAAAAATTGCACGAGCGCCGTCACGTGCCGCAGCATACCACTTCATCAGCGATTTTTGTGATTCGGATTCTTCGAATTTCCAAAGGCCCGGTTCAGTGGGCTTCAGCCGGTGGTGGCGGGGGGTTGATCCTGACTTTTGAACCAATCAGCCAGCCGGCTGAACCCCTCATCGATGGAGATCTCCGGCCGGTATCCCAGGTCTCTTCGCGCGGCCGAGATGTCGTACCAGTGGGCCGTTGCCAGATTCCGTGCAATAAACCGGGTCATGGCCGGTTCACCCCGAAGCCGAAGAACAAAGTGAGAGATCTCCATCGCCCGGCCCGCAGCGACCGCGACAGCCAGCGGAAGCGTGCGCTCCTCGGGCGGCAGTCCGGCGGCGTGAAGGATCCCGTTGACGATCTCCTTGATCGGTCGCGGGTCACCGTTGGTGATGAAGTAGGCGCGTCCAGCGCAGGCCGCGTTGGGGACGAGCGCGTTGGCGGCCAAGAGATGGGCGTCCACTGCGTTGTCCACGTAGACCGTATCCACCAGATTCTGTCCATCGCCAATGAAACGCAGCTTCCCCGCCTTCGCCCGGGCAACGATCCGGGGAACCAGATTGGTGTCGCCCGGCCCCCAGATCAAATGCGGCCGAATCGCCACTGTGGCCAGCGATGGGCTGTTGGCGGCGAGCACCGTCGCCTCGGCACGGGCCTTGGACCTTGGATAGGGTGACTCGAATTCCTCGGGGTAGCCGAGCGATTCATCGGCGCCCTCGATATCGGTTCCGCCATGAACGACACTGGGGGTGCTGGTGTAGACAAGCCGAGGGACCCCATGGCGAACCATGGAAGCCAGGACGTTTTCGGTACCGACCACGTTGACCGCATAAAAATCGGCGTAGGGGCCCCACATCTGGACCTTGGCCGCCACGTGGAACACTGTGTCGCACCCCTCGACACATTCATCCACGACCTCCGGATCACCGATGTCGCCGCGAATTGTCTCCACACCGAGCTTGTCCAGCTCAGGATAGCTGCCGCGTTGCAGGGCCCGGACCTCGTGTCCCAGCGCCACCAACCGGCGGGCGACGGCCCCGCCCAGGAATCCCCCACCGCCGGTGACCAAGGCCTTCATGGGAGGTTCCCAATCTGAGCACAAGACAGGATCCAGTGTTCAATCTTGAATCTTGAATTTTGAATATTGAAATCCGCCCGCCCCCGCCGGCTGCTCGAGTCCAAATGGGCTGGGGGAAGTCGGAGCCCGGAAACCGGAATTTGAAACCGACCCATCACACCCTCAGCTTCTTGGAGGCCCAGTCGGCCAGCTGACCGCGGCCAATCTTGGCGTTGTGCCGTATGTCCACCGGAAACCCGGGATGGAAGAGCACCGTCCTGATCTGGTGGGTGTGTTCGAACCGACTGCCGATGTCGAGCAGTTCGGCGGTGATCACGTCCCGGTTCCGGGTGACACCCGACTCCAGCTCCACGCACAACACCGGCCGAGCGGTATCGCCCTCGCCCACCCCCACCAGGGCGCTTCGAAACACCGCCGGATGGGTGTTGAAGATCGCTTCTGCCGGCACCGTGTACAGGGTCTTTCCGAAGGCTGCGACCCGTTGTGATTTGCGGCCCACGAACCAGAGCCTGCCGTCGTCGTCGAGGTAGCCCAGGTCTCCCATTCGATGACGAATCTGACCGTTGGTGTCCTTGATCTTGCCGAGCCTGTTGTGTCGTTCCGCGTTGTAATAGGCGCTGGTCACCTGGGCGCCCTTGACGACGATCTCGCCGACTTTCCCGTCGCTCACGACAAGTTCCGGATCCCAGTTCTCGATTGGGTCGTCCGAAATCTCGATGACCTTCAGGTCGATGCTCGGCACCGCTCGGCCGACGCAGACCCCCTCGCCGCGATCGGTTCGGGCTCCTGTCTCTTCGAGAATCTCCCGGCTCGATATGACCGCCACCGGCAACGCCTCGGAGGCACCGTAGGGTGTCAGGATCCTGGCGTCGGGCGGCAGCATCCGAGAGAAACGCTCGATAACGCTCGGTGCCACCGGAGCTCCGGCGGAGAGGACCCTCTTCAGCGTCGGAAGGCGAATGTCGTGTTGTTCCCCGTATCGGCCGACGGTGTCCAACAACGCGGGCGAACCGAACATCATGGTGACACCAAAATCCTCAATGGGTTCGATGATCTTCCTGGGATCCACCGCCGCCGGCCGGGTGAAATCCATGTCCGGGATGATTGTGGTCATCCCGAGGGCCGGGTCGAAGAGAGCGAACAGTGGAAAGGTGGGAAGATCCACCTCGCCGGGACCGAGATCGAACATTCGGCGGATCGCCTCGACCTGCGCCAGGAAGTTACCGTGCCGATAGATGACGCCTTTGGGCGGTCCAGTGGATCCCGAGGTGAAGACGATCGCGGCCATCTCGTCGCTGGCCACGTCCGCGAGTTCCACGCCGCCGCGGCGTTGCCCCTTTTCCTCGATGTCTTGCAGGTTTGGGCCGCCCCAGGGTCCCCGGCGTCCCACGGTGACCAGCTGCTTGACGGTGGGCCTCCCCCAGCCGAAGACCGCACGGGCCACCTGGGCAGCGGGCACCCCGATAAACGCCTCGGGCTCGGCGTTGGCGATGCACGCCTTGAGGTGGTGACGACCGATGCCGGGATCAATGAGAATGGGCACCGCGCCGGCTTTGAACATGCCGAAGACCAGCGCAAATAGATCGAGCCCTGGTCTCACCATCAGCACCGTCCGAACCCCGCGTCCGATGCCGTGGGCTTCGAGTCCGCGGGCGATGTGGTCGGACATGGTGTCGAGCTGCCCATAGGTTAAATGGGTGTATGCCCGTCGGCCCGCCCGGTCCCGTCCGGCCGGTGCGGCGATGGCCATGGCATGGGGATGTTCGGCGGCGACCTTTGGTAGATACGCAGCGATGTTGGCCGGTGTGCTCACGATGAGGCTGAGTCTATCATTCAGACGTGGCGGCATTCTCGCCATCCCCATCGATCGTGGGATGCGCGAGAAAATGCTTGATCAGAGGAACGATTTCTTCCCCTGCATCCTCGAGGATGTAGTGGCCGCAGTCGGGATATTCGTGGACCTCGGCCGAGGGGTAGATCGTCCGCCACTGGGCCAGGAAGTGGTGGTCGAAGACGAAGTCTCTGAGACCCCAGCAGATGAGAATCGGTCGGTCCTCGAACAGTGGCAGAGCCGCAGTGGTGCGACTGATCGTGTCGTAGGCCGGGTCCGTGGGCTCGAGCGGAATGTCCTGGACGAAACGCAGGGTCGCGATCCTCCGCTGCCAGCTGTCATATGGAGCGCAGTATGCGTCTCTCACCGCCTTGGAAAGGGACCGTCGGGTGCATGCCAGGTGGGTTGCTCCCCGCGCAAAGGCATTGAGCCCCCGGACCATCACCGCGCCCACGCCGGTGTCGCGGACCAGACTGAGCTGCCAGGGCATTTTCTTGTCGGATGGCAGGTGGAAGGCTGCGGTGTTGAGGATCACCAGACGTCGGACCCGTTCAGAATGCCGGGCCGCCCACCCCATTCCAATGGCGCCGCCCCAGTCATGGACCACCAGATCCACCAAGTCGAGGCCGAGGTGATCCAACAACGATTCCAGGTCGTCAATACGGCGGGCCAAGGTGTAGTCGTAGGCCTTGTCCGACGGGGCATCGGAAAGCCCACAACCCACGTGGTCGGGCACCACCACACGATGCTCGTCGCTCAGCCCACGCACCAGATCGCGGTAGTAGAAGGACCAGGTGGGATTGCCGTGGACGCAGACCACAGGAGGACCGGATCCCTCATCGAGGTAGTGCATCCGGTATCCGCCAAGATCCAGGTACCTGCCATCGAATGGGTAGAGTTCACGAGGAATTGGTTTCATGAAGAAATTCTCAATTCTCAATTCTCAATTTTGAATGACCCCCCTCCCCTCCCGCAAGATTTGGGGCGGGTGGGTGGGAACTGAAAATCGAGAATTGAGAATTCAACATTCAAAATTTTGGAATTACCAGACAATTTCGGCCATCGTGCAATTGATGCCGCTGCCGATGCCCATCAGCGCGACCCGGTCGCCGGCCTTTGCAATGCCCTCGTCTCCCATTTTGGCGAGAACGATGGCAATCCCGGCGGGCCCGATGTTGCCGTAGTTCGGATAGAGCCGGTAGACCTTGCCCATGTCGAGCCCGAGCATGCCGACAATCTTTTCGGCGTGGCCCTTGCTCACCTGGTGCTGGACATAGTGGTCGTGGGTATCCAGCGTCCACCCCAACCGAGACTCGGCGAGCTTCCACGTCCGTGCGGCCAACTGGAGGCCGGCAATGGTGAGGGCCTGGGTGTCGGTCACCATGTGGTCCATGTTGCCGCAGCAGAGTTTGCAGGCGCTGGCGTCGGCCAGGGTCACCCCCCCCAGATAACGGTGGCCCTTTGGCGCGAGATCCGATCGGGCGAGGACCATGGCCGCGGCGCCGGAGCCGAGGGTCAGGCTTGCAAAATTGTTGCGGAAGGTGAGCTCGTCCATGCCGTCATCCAGCATCAGCGGGATGGTGTTTTCAATCAGGGGCCGGCTGCTCTCGGCGTCGACCACGACTCCGTACTCAACCTGACCGCGCTCGATCATGTTGCCAACGACATCCATCCCGTTGATGAAACCGAGACAGGCATTGCTGACATCGAAGTTGAGGCAGGTGTCCGGCAGACCCAGGCCGTGGTGAACGGCGCACGCGGTGGACGGTTCGAGATAATCCCGAGACACCGACGTGTTCACCAAAACACCCACCATGGCGCGGTCGATGCCCGACGATTCGATGGCCTTTTCGCCGGCCAGAGTTGCCGGCTCGCTCGGCGTCGTGTCGGGATCCCACAGCCTTCGTTCAATGATCCCCGAGAGCTCCCGCAGCAGATCAGGTCGCACGCCGAGACGCTTGGTCGTTGGAGCAAGCTCCGCTTCGATGGCCTCGGAGGTCAGCACGTTGGGTGCATCGACCTGCTCGACGGACAGGATGGACACGTTGTCGAACTTCATCTGAATTCGGCCCCTTCTCATGGTGGTCCGCGGCGGCGGTTGGCCCGAGGCCGACTGTGAAAAACGGCGCGAACCGCCGAGGAGGGTACCACCCGCCTGCTGCTCGAAAAAGCCGAGATGCGGCAAAAAGTCCGGCCGATAGCGGGTCAGACCGTGATATCCGCCCACTTCCGGCCCCGCCACATTGCGACGAAGACACCGCTCTGGGCGACCCTGTAGGTCACGTGCGCGATCCACACCGCGGTCATCCCACCGCCAACCATGGGGCCGATCACCCAGGCAGCGGGGAGAAAAAGGAGCCACTGCAGGGACACAGTCACGATCATGGTTTGACGGGCGGCCCCGGCACCGAGAAGCGAATTCATGAGGACCATCCCGACGGTGTCCAAAACCATGGTGGCTGCCAGGATTCGCAGTGGCAGCCGAGCGAGGCCAAGGGTGACGGCATCATGCAGAAAAAGTCGCAACAGGACATCAGGAAAGAGCAGGCCGACGCTCGAGATGGCCCCGACCAGGATCACGGCGATCTTCACCACGTCCCACCCCCACCGGTAGGCACCCTCTCGATCCCCCTGTCCGAGCGACTGGCCCACCAGGGATGCGGAAGCCATTCCGAATCCCAGGCCGGGAAGAATCGCCACCAGGAGCAACTGGACGAGGACGTTTGAGGCCGCCAATTCGTTGGTCCCGATACGTCCCAGGATCCAGAAGAAGGCGGTCATGCCCGCGGCGAAGAAGAACTGTTGGATGCCCGCGGGTACCGACAGACGGAGCATAGTGAGAATGGTCTGGCGATCGGGCAGACCCGCCAAGAATCCGTTGGGTCGGGCGATCTTTATTCCCTGGACGAAGTACATCGCGGCGCCGGCGGCGGTGGCGATGGCCGAGCCGATGCCGGCACCGGCACAACCCATCTCCGGGAATCCCAGGTGTCCGAAGATCAAGAGCCAGTTGAGGATCAGGTTGACGGCATGCATGACGATCAGGGTCCGCATGTAGATCTTGGACAGACCGACCCCGTTCCAGTAGCCGCGAAAAGCGAAGTTCATTCCGAGCGCCGTCATGGCCACCAGCCGGGCCTGCAGGTAGGGTACGCCCTGAGCGATAACCTCGGGATCATCCACCAGGAAGGGGAAGAGGCTCGGCGCCTTGATGACGAGGAGGATCGACCACGGGACTCCAATGATCACGGCCAGCAAGAGCCCGCCGTTGAGAGGAACGGCCGCCTTGTTTTTTCGGCCCTCCCCAATCCGTCGGGACGCCATGGCCTGAACCCCGGCCGACAGACCCATGATGAAGGCTGCGGCCATGAAATTGGCGAAGCTGCCCATTCCAACGGCCGCCAACGGCGCAGCTCCGAGCATCCCTACCATCGCCGTGTCCACCAGGTTGAGGACGTTCTGTGAAGCCATGCCGCCGATGATCGGCAGTGCCAGGCTCAGAATCGTGCGGCGCCTTTCAGCAGTTGTCATGTGGGTCCGTCATCGGAGGCGCAGCCTAACGGGTCTCGTCTTTGAAATCCAGCGATGGGTGAAAGGGGCCCACCTATGCCACAATGTTGCGGTGTGATCGCCACTGGAGGTCCGAATGAAACGAAACAAACCCCTTTTTGTCGCCGTGATGACGGCTATGGTGTGCGCACCATGTCTTTGGTCCCAGGAATCCGCCCCGGTCAAACCGCGACACGGCGGCCAGAGAATGACAGTGGACACAAGTGTGTCCGATCAATCAACCGCGGTGATGGATCGCGCGCTCATCGAGATCGTGGCGTGGCGCACTACTGCGGCAGAACAGATTCTGGCCAGCGCGAAAACAAAATACGCCGGTACCTCGGGTTACCAGACCGCTCTTGGCATGCTCAATTTCAATCAGAAGAAGCTCTCCGATGCAGTGGGACTGCTGACCGACGCAAGCGCCCTGGACCCACAGGATCCGGCCGCGCCCTATTACCGGGGCGGGGTCCTGGCGGTGCAGAAAAAATACGATGCCGCCGACGACGCGTGGAGGATGGCCCGCGACCGCGCAAAGGCGAAGGTCTCCGCCAATCCAAAGGACGCCAGGTCACAGTACTACCTGGGTGCCGCCCGTGTCCGACTGAAGGACTCGACAGCGGCCCGTACGGCCCTCGGAGCGGCTGCAACCCAGGGATTCGATCCGCGCATGGTGAATCTCCAGCTCGGACTCGCCCACGTGCTCGACAAAAACTGGAACGCGGCGAAGACCGCCCTCGATGCGGTGATCGAGGCAGACAACCGTTTCGCGCCGGCCTTTTTCTACCGCGGGATCGTCTGGTCAAAGCTGGGACGCAACGACAAGATGGCCGAGGACCTTGAGGAGTTTCTGCTGCTCGCTCCCGCGTCGCCCGACGCGGAGACGGCAAGCGTCCTGCTGTCCGGATACCACGGTTGATCGGCTAGAAAGGCGTTCCGATTCCGACGTAGTACTTCGGTCCGGGCGAGCTGATATTGAGGTTTGACACCGGCCACGCCACGTCCGCCCAGAGCGGTCCGACGGGTGTCGAAAACCGAAGCCCGAGACCCGCGCCGATGGAGAATTTAAAGGAGGCGTCGCTCCAGGTCTCCCAAACCTGGCCCACATCGGCGAAGACCGCGAGCCTGAGCGGTCCCCATACCGGCACCCTGAGCTCCTCGTTGAGCACGAAGAGGGCACCGCCACCGGTGGGGGCCGGGTTGCCGTTACCGTCGATTCTGAAGGGTCCGATGGAGTCCAGGTCGAAGCCGCGGACCGAGGCCTGGCCGCCGGCGTAGAACTTCCGGACCGACGCCAACCTCGAATCTCCAAGTGCTTCTGCAGCACCCGATCGCAGGGCCTGAGACCAGGTCCAACCGTCCCGAGGAGCGATGGCCGCCGATCCGGTCAACACCAGCCTCAGATCGTCGAAGTCCGAACCGAGCTCCGGTGTGTTGTGGCTGAAATCCACCGCCGCCAACCATCCTGATCTCGGATCGAAGGGGTTGTCTAGGTGGTCGAGTCTGAATTGGGTGCCCACGATTGCTTCCCGCGTGGTGATGGGAAACAAGTCCAGAGGATCGAATCTGGGGTCCTTGACGTCCTGTTCGGTCTCGGTGAATTGAAGGTAGCCTCGAACCGATGTGAACCTGCCGATGGAGTAGGTCGTTTCCACGCCGGCGCCGATGCGTTCCTCGGTGCGCTCGTCCGGGTAATCCCTGGAGTCCCCGTCATACCAGAGGAGATTCGCCACCGACGACCAGCGCCCCCCAGGCAGCGGCGGCAGCGAGAGGTAGAGAGTTGCCTGTTGTTGAATCTCCTCCCACTGTCCACGAAAGCTGATGCCGGCTCCACGGCCGAGCAGCCCATCGTCGCGGAAGCCGAACTGCAGTCGGGCACCCCGCTCACTACTCCAGCCTGCACCCGCCTCCACAGTCCAGCGAGGCTTCTCGATGACGTCGATCTCGAGATCGACCTGATCCGGTCCCACCTGGGTGGAGCGAAATCTCGCCTGGTCCACGGGCGAGAAGAATGCCGTGTCGATGGCGCTCTGGTCGACATTTTCCGGAGTCACCGTGTCGCCCGGTTGGACATCGAGGCCGTTGACAATCACCGACTCTCGGATATGTCGCAAGCCTCCCACTTGGACCTCGCGTAATGTTCGTTGACGTCTTGGTTGGACGTCGACGGTCAGGACCCACTCCCCGTCGTCGGATTCGGAGATCGCCGACTCCACGGTGACCTCCGAATAGCCCGCCGCACGGTACTGAGATCGCAACCGGCCGAAAGCCCGATCCAGTTCCCGACGGGCGAGAGGCATGCCCTGTTCCAGCCCTGGGATTCCGCCGGTGGCAAGATCGAGTGGATCCTCGCCGGTCACCACGACCCGGCCGAGACGATTCGGCTCGCCCGGCTCGATCCGGAGATGGACAATGTGGCTCGGGTCGTTCACCGTCACCCAGAGATCATCGAGCCGGGCTTCCGGATAACCCTCGAGCGCCATCAAGCGTTCCACGACCCTTTTCGCCCGGTCCGGGTCCTGAGAAATCTGGGCGAGTTCAACCGGCGCTCCGAGGAAGGTCTGGATGGTCCTTTCGATGTCCTCGGGCACCCCTTCCACCACCGGACCCACAAGAGCCACGGCCTGGCCGCGATCGCTGTCGATCACTATGAGATCATCCTGCCGTTCAACCGTCACGGTAGCCTGGGGGAACCCCTCGCCGAGAAAGTGACGCCGGATCGTCCGACTCATCTCTCGGAGAGATCGGGTTTCGAGCGGATCGGGCAGGAACTGGCCGACGGCTGCGCGCTGCACGTGCTCGGGGGGAATATCGCCCTGGAATCTGAAGTCTTGTCTTGGACCGAGCTCTGATGAAAAAACGAGGACCGGCAGTCGTTCGTCGCCCACAGATTCGGCCGTGACGCGGGCTCTGGGGTATCCGGCAGACGCCAACTCGGCCTCCAGATTGAGACCCGCCGCGAACAGCAGGAATGGATCATAGGGTTCGCCCCTGCGGAGACCGGTGGCCTTCTTCAGCCGCCGCGTGCTGAGCGGCCAGTCCCCCTCCATCTTGATCCGCTGAATGATCGGTTCGTCGTCCGAGGGTTTTGTCCCGCCCCATCGGTATCGCTCGATGGCGTTGAAGCCAGCGTCGTCATCCACGGTCCGGCTATATCCCTGGAGGGCGAGGCCCGGGAGGCCGCGGAGATTCCATAACTGGAGCATTGTGGTCTGGTTTTGGACGTCGCTGAGATCGGTTGTGAAGAACAGAGCGACGGTCCTCGACAGGCGTGTTCCGGCGGTGAAGGCTGATGCGGCGTCGGTCTGAGTTTCAAAGGCGATTTCCGCCGGTCGCAGGGTGGTGTTTTCCATCCCCAGAACTGACCCGAGCCCACGGGCCAGACCCTCGGCGGCCAGGGTCTGTGTATCAACGCCGGAGCCTCCGTCGCCGATCAGGCTGCCGCTGTTCAGTGATTCCGGGATGATCTCGATGGAAGGATCGGTGTCGGGGTTGCCGGTGAAGTCCACCTGGGCGCTGCGGATGGTGACTGTCTGCCCCGGCAGGTTGACCGTGCCGCCCGGCGCCAACCGAAGGCCGCCGGTGAGGACTGGCCGGTCCGCGGTTCCGCCGACTTCCAACAGCCCCCAGGTCGCGTCGAAATTTCCGAGATTGTTGTTCACCCGGACTCCACCGTAGCCGCGGACCTGAAGGTCGAGGGCGATGTCCGCCAAAATCTCGTTGCTTTCGGTTTCGGTGACCGATGTCCCCATGAACGCCTCGGTCAGGTTGAATGTCCGTTCCCACAATCCGGCATTGAGGTCGAGTTCACCGACCACCAGTGCTGCGTGTTCCCGGCTCGGTTCCACCGCGATGGTGCCGCTCCAATTGGTCACGATGCCCGACGTCAGGAGGGTCGTTACCTGATCGAGCTCGAAGACCACCCCCTGACCACTCTCCGGGTCCCAGCCACCACCCATCAGGACTCGACCACGGTTGAGTCCTGCCTCGCCGTCCTGAATCCACAGGATCCCATCCGCCACTTCGGCGTTGAGCCGGAGGTCGGTGAGCCGCACCGCCGGGTCGCGAAGGACGATGGTGCCGCCTGTGTGGTCCACCTCGAGTGCTGCGGTGGCGGCACCAATGGGACCGTCCACTCCCATTCGGACCTTCATTGCGCCAGTGGCGTGCACTGGAAGCGGGAGCATTTCGAAGAATGTCGGGTCGACGTCCATTTCGAGTCCGCCCACGAGCCGTGTGGAGTCCATCTCGTAAACGCCGCCGATGTGCAAGCGGTTGCGGGGCCCCTCGAGAGTCAGGGGTTCGAGCTCTACTCGTTGGCTATCGATTTTCAGTCGGAGCGGTTTTGCAGTGGTCAACTCCAAATACGATCCGATGGCCCGAAGATTCTCCACCTCGGCCAGGAGGAATCGCTGTGTGAGATCGCCAGGGTCCCAATGGAGATCCACCGCGAGATCCCCGCTCACCTCCGCCGGGAGCGGTTCGCGGCCGAGGGCCTCCAGAACCGGAGCCGATCGCAGACCCAGGCCGCTGAAGTGGCCCCTCAACGGGCCTCCGGTGGCCGTCGGCCACAGCCAGTCGGGCCGAGGGAAATCCCCCGCCGGCAGGGAGGCCTGTCCCGAGATTGGGCCGGCCGCTGTCTCCCAGCCGTCGATGCCGAACTCCGCAACCCCCTCCGACAGCCGAACGGTAACGGTCAGAGGCCCGGTGAGCGAATCGTCTCCAGGTGGAACCCACGCCATCATTCCGAATCCCTCGGGGTTGGCGGGCGATCCGGAAAAATTGAAGTGGCCCGAGAGGACGCCTGCAACGGGCGAACCGAGCTCGGAGAGGTCAAGATTTTCCAGGGAAAATTCGGCCTGAAGAACACCGTCAAGGATTGCGGGGGCAAGAGATCCGCTGGCTCGAACAAACCCTCCGGCCGTAGACATCCGGAGCTCGTCCAGGGTGATGCTCTCTGGCGATCCATGGAACTGCACATTGGCCGAATCCAGACGCCATCCAGCCCCGCCGGCGACCCCCGCGTTGAGGTTTCCTTCGATCAACCAGTTCTCCGGGCCCCACGCGAACCCGCCCCCGCCCTCGACCGTCCCCCAAACCTCGGCCGGCTCGATCTCGAGGTAATGGGCAAGCGCTCCGAGTTCGGACACTTGAAGATGCCATTGGCCGGTGGTCTGAAAATCCTCCCACAGAGTGGTTCCTTCGGCGGAGAGATTTGCGCCGGAAACCGGGGCGGCGGTGAGGTTCCATCGCATCGATTCGGCCCCGGCCGAGAATTCCGCCTCGATCTCACTCAAGGCGTAGCCAGACATGGAAGGGTCGTTCCAGAGGCCCGACCCGGTGAGTGTAGGTTCGCTCGCCGAGCCCCCAACCTCGGCCGTCATCGAGGCGGGCCCACCGCCGATCCCAAAATCGGAGAGTTCCGGCAACCAGGGAGTGAGCCAGTCAATCAGAGAGACCGGATCGTGGGCGTCGATCTCCATGGTGGCGGAGATGTTTTCGCCCCGGCCGGACCCTTGGGCAGTGGCAGCGGCGCCTGGGATCTGCACCCTGAGTGTGTCCACCGTCCACTGATCAGGGTTCCCCCTTCCAGAGACCTCCACCTGTCCCTCGGGCCAGCGGACCCGGCACCATCCGTCGGCTTCAAAGGACCTCGCGCTGAATGGGATCTGGGCTTGGGCCGTCATTCGGCCCGAAAGCTCCAAGCCTGACGGTAGTGCGGCTACGAGCGGGTGGTCCACCAGAGCAAGCGTGGAACCCATTGGAATGCCGTCAAGGTCCGCCATCAAGGCAGCGCGCCCCTTGTCGTCAAGATCGACCTCGAGGCGGCCCTGGTCCGCGAGACTCACCCACGCCTGGGTGTGCTGATCGCGGTAAGTGAGTCCTGCCTGGTCCAACGCGATCTCTCCCACGGTGACCACTGAGCCGGAGTGTTCGAGCTCCACTTCGAAACCCCTTGCCGCGTCGAACGCCGCCTGCCCCTGGATTTCGAGCCGACCCCGGGGTGCGGCGATCTCCGCGAGTTGGGGATCCCACCACGTCACCACCTGCGCCAGATCCACGGAACACCCGAATTCGGCATTGGTGGCGTACGGACTCATGGTGGAGGCTTCCCCCTTGCCTCGTGCGTTGATCGCGTCGCCCGCCATTTCCAGGGAGTCCAACCGTACGCTGCCCGCCTCCCCATGGACACGTACGGTCAGTGGTCCCAAATCCAGTCCCCGACCTTCTCTGTCCAAGGCCAGGCTGTCCACAGTCGCCTCGAGACCGGCGGTGCCGCCTTCGAGAATTCCGCCGGCCCTCAGACCGTTCAGCCGTACGCCGATGGGCAGACCGTCGGCTCCGACCACCGAACCATCCGTGAGCTTCAGTTCGCCCACCTCCACCGCCGACCAGGGATCGACCGTGCTGGGTTGAGCTGGGGGCTGCGAGGGTCTGGGCATTTCGAAATTCCGGAGGTCGACCCGAGGTCCACGGACATCAACACGGTCAAGTCGACGGGGAACGCTGACAATCCTGCGCCAGCGAAAGCGGACGGCCAGACTTTCGATCTGGACAACCGGTGGACCTTCGGTTCCAATCGTGATTTTCTTCGCCTCGAATCGGGCGGGCCACAGCCTCATGCGAATCGAGTCGGCACCCACCCGCCACCCGGTCTCTTGGTGGACGGCGGTGGTTACTCGATCCCAGAAACCTCTCTGGACAGCCGGCAGGTGGATCACCACCACCGCAGCCACCGTCAGAATCAGGACGGCTGCGAGAAACACGATCAGGGCCTTGCGGATTCGACTCACCGGAACAGTCTACTCCGAGATCAGTCCCGGGGATGGAACGAAGCGCCAGACGACCTTTGCCCACCCGCCTCGGGCAATGGTATGTTTGATCGAAGCGTTGACACACGGCGATTGGGGGAGGTAGCGCCCTTGTACCCGTCATTTACAACCACATCATCCCTGGCCCGCCGGATCTGTGGAGGCTCATGATCGGCTCTGGCCTGCTGGGTTGGTGGCGCAGGTTGATGCAGGGCGGATCCTCCACCCCGCACGGCACTGGCGACAGTCTGGGGCCATTGAACGTTCTCATGGTCACCGGTGATTTAGAGCTTGCCGACACCGTCAACGTCGTTGTTGAGGCAATGGGCCAGAGCTTCACATCGGTCCCCGATCCCGATGGCGTGAGGAATTCGATGCGATCGGCTTTCCCTACCATCATGATCCTCGACTGGCGTCTGCCAACGGCAAACCGGAAGGAGATCGTGGCAACGAGCCTCGCAGCGCATGGTGGGCGGCCCCCGATCCTGGCCATGCTGCCGGAGGCCGACGGGACCACGATCGAGGGCGCCCTGGAACTCGGCTGCAACGACTATTTGGTCATTCCCGCGACCTCGAAGGACATCGAGACCAAGCTGCGGTTTCTCGGTCACAGGGTGGGAGCTTCCCACGAACTGGTGGAGTCGAATCGGCTCCTTCGCTCGGCCCTGGATCGGTTCGTGCTTGCCTGTGGCGGGCAGGACGACGGCATCTGGGACTGGGATGTGGCGCGGAACACCATCTACTACTCGCCCCGCTGGAAGGAAATGCTGGGGTATGTGGAAGGCGAGATCGGCAACAGCCCGGACAATTGGTTCGATCTGGTCCATCCCGACGACCGGGAACGGTTGAAAACCATGATCGACGCCAACCTTGCCGGCAGCATGACCCCGCTGGAGCACCGCTATCGAATCCGACATCGGGACGGCGACTTCCGCTGGATGTTAACCCGAGCCGAAATGCTCCGTGACGACACCGGCGCCGTCCACCGCATCGTCGGCCGGCAGATCGACGTCAACGACGGCGACGACGACGATGGCGAGACCCGGGTTGGCGGGTTGCACGACCCGCTCACCAAGCTACCGAACAGGACCGTGCTGGTGGACCGGCTCAGGATTTCTTTTGCCCGCGCGGTCCGTGAGCCCAGCCGTCCGTTCGCCGTGCTCTTCTTCGACGTGGATCGCTTCAAAAACGTCAACGACAGTCTGGGGCATCTCACCGGGGATCGCCTCTTGAAGGCCATCGGCGAAAGGGTGCAGGCCGCCTGTCGGCCCTCCGACACGGTGGCGCGATTCGGCGGCGATGAGTTCGTGATCATCGTCGAGGACATCAACGACGTCCGGGGCGCGACGGTGGCGGCCGAGAGAATCCACGAGGCGTTCAGCGTGCCCTTCGACCTCGATGGCGTGGAGGTCTTCGCCACCGTGAGCATCGGCATCGCGGTGTGGAAACCCACCTACGAGCATCCGGAGGATCTGCTCCGCGACTCTGACACCGCCATGTACCGCGCGAAAGCGAGGGGCCGCAACAACTTCGCGGTCTTCGACGAGGAGATGCACGCCCGCGTCGTCCGGACCCTGAAGCTCGAGACCGATCTTCGTAGGGCCATCGCCCGGGAGGAATTTCGGGTCTATTACCAGCCCATCGTTTCCATCACCGTCGGGAGGATCACCGGTTTCGAGGTCCTGGTTCGTTGGGAACACCCGGAACGTGGACTTCTCCTGCCTGGTGAATTCATTCAGGTTGCGGAGGAGATGGGAGCGATCATTCAGATCGATCGTTTCGTCGCCGAGGAGGCCTGCAGACAGCTGCGTGCGTGGCAGAACACCTACCGCCACAATCCTCCGCTCAACGTGGCCGTCAACGTGTCGGGGACCCAGTTCATGCGACCTGATCTGGTCACCCAGATCGACCATATCCTGCGCAAGACCGGCCTGTACGGCCGAAGCCTCACCCTGGAGGTCACCGAGAGCGTCCTGATGGAAAACGCCCAGTACGCGGCAGAGATGCTCGAACAGTTGAGGTCGTTGGACATCCGAATCAGCATCGACGATTTCGGCACCGGCTATTCTTCGCTGGCCTACCTCCGCCGCTTCAAGATAGACACTCTCAAGATCGATTACTCCTTTGTCTCCCGGATGCTGGCCGATGAGGAAAATTCCCAGATCGTGAAGACCATCAGGACCCTTGCCAACAACCTCGGCAAGCAGACCGTCGCCGAGGGTGTTGAAACCCGTTCGCAGTACGACGCTCTCAAGGAGCTTGGCGTGGACCGGGCCCAGGGCATGTACATCTCCCCGCCCCTTCCCGTGGAGGAGGCCGACGATTTGCTCGCCCGCACCGTCAAGGAAGAGAACCACCTCAAGAAGATCCTCCATGACCGGATGGAGGGTGGGGACGGAGAGTTGCCGAGCTGACCGGGTTCACAGTCCCATGAAGTGGCCGGTCAATTTGGCTCGGTCGGCCGACCAGCGGCTCCGGTCTCCTGCCCGCCCCGTACTGTTGTCGGTGGCATTTTTGGTCTTCCTCTTTCAAGTGGAAACACAATCTGTTTCCTTTCTGTTATCTCCCATCGAGATGGGACGAGAATGAGGGTAGGCATTACCCGGAATGAGGTGACCATGGCTGTGGATCCCACGCGGAAATTGGAAGGGGCAGAGCTGGAGGCGGTGGAAACTCAGGAGTGGATCGATTCTCTGGCCTGGGTGCTCCAACACGAGGGACCGGACCGAGTTCGGCGGTTGTTGCAGGACCTGCAGATCTATTCAAAGAGGTCCGGTGTCGACATTCCTTTTTCCGCCAACACCCCTCACATCAACAGCATTCCTCCCGAGCAGGAGGTCCCCTATCCGGGAAGCCGCGAAATCGAACGACGCATCAAGAGCCTCATCCGCTGGAACGCCATGGCCATGGTGGTTCGGGCCAACTTCGAAGAGCCCGGGATCGGCGGCCACATCTCCACCTACGCGTCGGCCGCAACCCTGTATGAGGTGGCGTTCAACCACTTTCTCCACGGCAAGAGCGAACATTTCGATGGCGATCAAGTGTACTTCCAGGGACACTCTGCCCCGGGTGTCTACGGCAGGGCATTTCTCGAGGGGCGAATCGATGAGCAGCACCTCCTGAACTTTCGGCGGGAGCTTCGGGGTGGCATCGGTGGTGGCCTGTCCTCATACCCTCACCCGTGGTTGATGCCGAACTTCTGGGAGTTCCCCACGGTCTCCATGGGTCTGGCGCCGATCATGGCGATCTACCAGGCCCGCTTCAACCACTATCTCGAGGATCGTGGCCTCCATCCGAGATCCAACCACAAGGTTTGGGCGTTTCTGGGCGACGGTGAGATGGATGAGCCGGAGGCCCTCGGAGCGATCACCCTTGCCTCCCGCGCCAAACTCGACAACCTGATCTTCGTGATCAACTGCAATCTTCAGCGGCTCGACGGACCGGTCCGCGGCAACGGCAAGATCATCCAGGAACTCGAGGCGGCCTTCCGTGGTGCGGGATGGAACGCCATCAAAGTGATTTGGGGCTCGGATTGGGATCCCCTGATCGCCGCCGACCACGACGGTCTGCTCGTGCGACGAATGAACGAGGTGGTGGACGGGGAGAGCCAGAAATACTCGATCTCCTCCGGCGCCTACATTCGAGAGCACTTCTTCGGCACCGATCCACGGCTCAAGGCGATGGTCGACCACCTTTCGGACGAACAGCTCCGCCGCCTCCGTCTCGGCGGCCACGACCCGCAGAAGGTCTACAACGCATTCAAGGCGGCTGTGGAACACCGCGGTTCTCCCACCGTGATCCTGGCCCGAACCATCAAGGGATACGGTCTCGGTGAGTCCGGTGAAGGTCGCAACATCACCCATCAACAGAAGAAGCTCGATCAGGACGAGTTGCTGGAATTCCGGACGAGATTCGGGATCCCTCTTTCGGATGACGAAGCCCAGAATGCGACATTTTATCGGCCGGCGAGCAACAGCCCGGAACTGATCTACCTCCAGGAGCGGCGCGGAGAACTGGGTGGTCCCGTGCCCACCCGTGGTGTCCGGTGCGAACCCCTGCCACCGGTCTCTGACGAGATCTTCGGCGAGTTCAAAGAGGGCTCTGACGGTCGCGACATCTCCACAACCATGGCCTTCGTCAGGATGTTGACGAAGTTGCTCAAGGACCGGCAGATCGGCAAGTTGATCGTGCCCATCATTCCGGACGAGGGGCGGACCTTCGGCATGGAATCGCTGTTCCGACAGATCGGCATCTACTCCCACACGGGCCAACTCTATGAACCGGTGGATGCCAACACCC
Source organism: uncultured Holophagae bacterium (assembly GCA_963710645.1). Lineage (GTDB taxonomy): Bacteria > Acidobacteriota > Thermoanaerobaculia > Thermoanaerobaculales > Sulfomarinibacteraceae > FEB-10. The sequence continues at coordinate 864,659 of CAVQBD010000001.1, forward strand.
TTCTCTACTATCACGAGGCGAAGGATGGTCAGCTCTTGGAGGAGGGCATCACCGAGGCCGGGTCCATGTCCTCTTTCATAGCCGGCGGTTCGGCGCACGCCACCCACGGCATCAATACCATTCCGTTCTTTGTGTTCTACTCCATGTTTGGTTTCCAGCGGATCGGCGACCTGATCTGGGCGGCTGCGGACATGCGGGCGCGGGGTTTCATGATCGGCGGCACCGCGGGACGAACCACCCTCAACGGCGAGGGCCTTCAACACCAGGACGGAAACTCCCATCTCCTGGCCTACCCGGTACCCAATGTCAAGGCCTACGATCCGGCTTTCGCCTACGAACTGGCGGTGATCATCAGCGACGGCATCCGGCGGATGTACACGAACCAGGAGGATATTTTCTACTACATAACCGTCGAGAACGAGCCGTACCCTATGCCCGTGATGCCGTCCGGTGTGGAGGATGGCATCCTGCGCGGGATGTACCGCTACCGGCCCTCATCCAAGGACGGCCCGTCGGCGGCCAACCTCTTCGGTAGCGGCGCCATCCTCAACCAGGTCCTGGCCGCCCAGGAGATCCTCGCCGACCGCTATGACCTGGCGGCTGACGTGTGGAGCATCACCAGTTTCAAGGAGCTCTACATGGACGGCACGGCCTGCGACCGGCACAACCGACTGCACCCCGATGGCGAGCAAAAACAGCCATGGATACGACAATGTCTGAAGGAGGCGAGGGGCGTGAACGTGATCGCATCGGACTATGTCAAAGCCCTCCCCCACTCCATCAGCAGCTGGTTTCCGAAGCCGCCGGTGGCCCTCGGGACCGACGGATTCGGGCGGTCCGAGAGTCGCAGTACCCTGCGACGGTTCTTCGAGGTCGACGCTGCCCACATCGTGGTGGCGACCCTTGCGGCCCTGGCCGAGGACGGAACTGTGGACGGCGAACTGGTTCGCTCCGCCATAGCCGAATTCGGCATCGACCCCGATGCGCCAAACCCGGTCACGGTGTGAGGGGATCGAAATGGCGAAGACACTGACCGTGCCCGAACTCGGCGAAGGCGTGGACTCCGTTGACGTGGTCAAGGTGCTCGTGGGAGTTGGTGACACAGTGGCGGCCGACCAGCCTGTGATCGAGGTGGAGACCGAAAAGGCATCTGTGGAGGTGCCCACCGAAGTTTCCGGTCGGATCACCGAGATCCACGTTTCGGTGGGTGACACCCTGTCTGCCGGGGCCGCGATCCTGACCCTGGAAGAGGAGTCCGAATCGGAGCAGGCGATCGTGGCGTCCGACGGCGAACCGGAAGGACAGGAACGGCCCACGTCAGGCGATGGACAGCCGGACCCGCCAACAGAGTCGGTTTCGACCTCATCAACGTCAGACGAATCTGTCCCGATGACCATGCTCGTGCCCGAATTGGGTGAGGGCGTGGACAGCGTGGAAGTGGTTGCTGTTCACGTGGTGGTGGGGCAGGACGTAGAAATGGACCAACCGGTGATGGATGTGGAGACCGAAAAGGCATCTGTGGAGGTGCCGTCCACCACCGCCGGCAGGGTCACCGAGGTGTTTGTGAAGGTGGGCGACACCCTTCACAAGGGAGACGCCATCGTTGCCATCCTGTCCTCCAGTCCGAAATCGGTCGCCGATTCGCCCGCCGTGCCGCCCCAGCCGGAGGTCCGGGGATCCCGGGCTTCGAAATCTCAGAGCGGCGCGCCCGCGTCACCCCAGGTTCCTGGCGAATCGGTTGAGGAGGAATTCCTCGCACCTCGGTGGAGCGCGCCGGATGGGTTGCGTTCGGGCGTCCCGGCAGCCCCAACGGTTCGCCGATTCGCTCGTGAAGTGGGAGTGGACATCACGCAGGTCAAGGGGTCCGGGCCGGGCGGTCGAATTTCCATAGACGACGTCAAGGTTTTTGCCGCCAGGGCAATGGCCCACCTGAGCTCCGGGGCGAACGCCGCTGCCCAGCCGGAGTTGCCTGATTTTGCAGCGTGGGGAACGGTGACCCGTGAACCCATGACCAAGATCCGACAGGTCACCGCCCGCAACATGGCCCGTGCCTGGCTTCAGGTCCCCCAGGTGACGAATAATGACTGGGCCGATATCACCGGGCTGGAAGAGGCGCGGAAGCAGTACCGCACCCGTGTCGAGGCGGCCGGGGGCAAACTGACGATCACCTCCATGTTGGTCAAGATCGTGGCCTCCGCCCTCAGGGTCTTCCCCACTCTGAACTCCAGCGTTGATATGGAAAATCTGGAAGTGATCCACAAGGGCTATGTTCACGTGGGTGTGGCGGTGGACACCGAGCGCGGGCTCCTGGTGCCGGTCATCCGCGATGCGGACACCAAGAATATCACCCAGATCTCGGTGGAACTGGAAGACCTCGCACGCCGGGCGCGGGACCGAAAGCTCCGACCTGATGAGATGCAGGGCGGCAGCTTCTCCATTTCGAATTTGGGCGGCATCGGCGGGACGGGGTTTTCGCCCATCGTCAACTGGCCGGAAGTCGCCATTCTTGGGGTCTCTCGGGGCCTCGTGGAACCCCGCTGGGTTGATGGGGCTTTCGTGCCCCGGCTGATCCTGCCCCTCTCCCTGAGCTACGATCACCGTCTGGTGGATGGCGCCGAGGCGGCCCGTTTCCTGCGGTGGATCGCCGAGGCGCTGGAGCAACCACTCCTGCTGGCAATGGAGGGTTAGGTGGAGCGTTACAAGTTTAACGTTAAACGTTGAACGTTCCCCCACCCAGCCCCGCCCACTGTCGAACGAAACAGACTCCCGGGGTTGGTCTGGAACTGAGAACTGAAAATTGAGAACTGAAAACTCAAACGTGAGCTTCTCGCCTTGGGTCACATCGCGAACGTTGAACGTTCAACGTGTAACGAATAACTGTGGGGTGTGGACACGGTCCTAGGCATATGAGACCATGTCGCGCCTTGGAGGTCGTCGTGGATTTTAAATTTGCCGCCTTTGTCAGTTCCCTGCTCCTCGTCGTTGCCATGGGTTGCGGAGGGGCGCCGGGACGCGACGACAACCATGATGTCGCACATGAAGGCTCCGTGCAGACTGAACAGAAGCTCCCCAGGACCTACCAGCCCGACCCACGCGAGGTCCATCTGTCGGAGCTCACGATGCTCACCGACGGCGGTGAAAATGCCGAGGCGTACTTCTCCTTCGACGGGTCGCAGTTGATCTTCCAGTCCACCAGTCCACCCTATTCGTGCGATCAGATCTTCACCATCGGTGTCGACGGTATGAATCGGCGGTTGGTTTCCACCGGCACCGGCCGGACCACCTGTTCCTACTTCCTGCCCGGGGACCAGCAGATCGTCTACTCCTCCACCCATCTCGGGTCGCCCGACTGCCCGCCGGTGCCGGATCACAGCCGCGGCTACGTCTGGCCGCTCTACGCCGACTACGATATTTTTCGAGCCAACGCCGACGGCAGCGAGGTGGTCCGGTTGACAACCACCCCAGGTTACGACGCCGAGGCCACCGTGTCTCCCGCAGGCGATTCCATCGTCTTCACCTCCACTAGGGACGGCGACCTGGAGATCTACACCATGGATCTCGACGGCTCCAACGTCCGCCGTTTGACCGACCAGATCGGTTACGACGGGGGGCCATTCTTCTCTCCCGACGGCACCAAGATCGTCTACCGTGCCCGCCACCCCGAGGACACAGCTGAAATCGAGGACTACCAATCCCTGCTGGCGGCAGGCATGATCCGGCCCCGACAACTCGAGGTCTGGGTGATGGATGTGGACGGTTCCAACAAGAGGCAGATCACCCAACTCGGCGCGGCGGCCTTTGCGCCGTTCTTCCACCCGGCAGGAGAGAAGATCATCTTCTCCACGAACTCCGGCGATCCCAGCGGGCGTGAGTTCGATCTGTGGATGGTGAATCTCGACGGCAGCGGTCTGGAGCAGATCACGTTCTCGGGCGGGTTCGACGGATTTCCCATGTTTGCTCCGGATGGGGAGACCTTTGTCTTCTGCTCCAACCGCCACAACTCCCACCAGGGCGAAACCAACATCTTCGTGACCAAATGGATCGAATGACGTCCACTCGCGGCCAATTCTCAGTTCTCAATTCTTAATTTTGAATTCCACACTCCCCCCACCCCTGAAGAAGGTCGGGGATCTGTCAGATTTCGAATTCTGAATTTTTGAATTTGGTTGGCCTCATCCTCGCCCAAATTCGGGTGGGCGGGGGCAATTAAGAATTGAAAATTCAAAATTGAGAATGTCACAGCGTTGTGTTGGCGAAGAAAACACTCGGCGTCTGATACCCTCAAGGAAATGACCGAGACTCTGGAACTCGCGAGCCGGTACGGCATGCAGACCGAGGAATTCTCGGCGCTGATGAAACACCGGGTCATCGAAATTTTGCTGGTTGCGTCGCATTACGATGCCTTCGTGCTCGAGGAGGACGGCCAGCTCACCGAGTTGATCTTCGAGGAGTACCGGAACCTGGACCTCAACCTCAGGTACGCTCCCCGCTTCACCCGAGCTTCCTCCGGGGCTGAAGCGTGCGAGTTGGTTGTCAGCCGCAGCTTCGACATGGTCATCACGACTCCTCGACTTCCGGACACGGAGTTAGAGAGCTTTGTTGCCCGTGTCAAGTCGATCCAGGCCGACATGCCTGTGGGTCTGGTCGCAGCTCACGCCTGGGAGCTGCCGTGGCTTGAAGATATGCGGTCAACCGGGGCGGTCGACTGGGTCTTCCTCTGGCAGGGAAACGTCCGCGCGCTGCTGGCGATGATCAAGCAGGTCGAGGATCTTCAGAACGCTGATCACGACATCCTCGAAGGTGGAGTTCAGGCCATAGTTCTGGTGGAGGACGAGGTTCGTGCCTACTCCGCCTACCTTCCCCATATCTACACCGAGGTGACGACGCAGACCAGCCGCTTGATGTCCGAGGGGTTGAATCTGTCGCACCGTCTGCTGCGAATCAGAGCGCGGCCAAAGATCCTCCTTGCCCAGACCTACGAAGAGGCTTGGGACTTCTACACCCGGTACCACCGCAACGTGCTGGGTGTGATCTCGGATGTCTCCTTTCCCCGTGGCGGCAAGCTCAACGACCGTGCGGGCATCGAGCTCGCCGAGAAAATACGCGAGGAGGACGAAGACACCCCGATCCTCCTCCAATCGGCAGATCAGATCCATATGGAGGATGCCGTTGCCGCCGGTGCCGAGTTTCTCTGGAAAAAGTCGGCCACCCTCCTCGAGGATCTCCGGAGCTACATCCTCGATCACTTCGGCTTCGGCGACTTCGTCTTCAAGTTCCCGGACCAAAAACCCATCGCGCGGGCGGCGGACATGAGGGAGATGCTCGACCAACTCGCCTCCGTGCCCGATCAGTCGCTGGTCTACCACGCCAGCCGCAACCACTTCTCCGCCTGGTTCAAGGCCCGCACCGAGTTCGAACTCGCCTCCATGCTGCGGCCACGCAAGGTCTCGGAGTTCGCCTCAGCCGCCGAGTTGAGGCAGTACCTGATCGAGACCATGACCAACTACCTGCGACAGATTCAGAGTCATATCATTACCGATTTCCACGGCGAAACCTATGACCGGTTCGTGGCCTTCGCCCGGATTGGAACCGGGTCCCTGGGAGGCAAGGGTCGAGGTCTGGCGTTCATGCACAAATTGCTGGCCAGCGGTGAACTCCACGTCCCGGGCGTTGAAATCGCGGTCCCCCAAACGGTGGTACTCGCGTCCGATGTTTTCGAGGAGTTTCTCGATGGCAACGATCTGCGTCGATTGGCGCTCGAGGCCGACGTTTTGGCCGACACCGAGATCCTCGACGAGTTTCGGAGCGGCAGGTTCCACACGCTCATTCGCGGCCAGTTGGGCGAGTTTCTCGAGGCCAACAACGATCCCATCGCCGTGCGCTCATCCAGCATTCTCGAGGATTCCGTCTATCAGCCCTTCGCCGGTGTGTACGCCACCATCATGCTGCCGAACAGCCACCCCTCGCTGGACATCCGCTTGGCCCAACTTCTGGAAGCCGTGAAAAACGTTTACGCCTCCACCTATTTTCGTCACTCGAGGGCCTATATCGAGACCACCCCATACCGGGTGGAAGAAGAGGTCATGGCGGTGCTGATCCAACGGCTGGTTGGTCGGCGGTGGGACAACCGGTTCTACCCCACAGTGTCAGGCGTGGCTTCGTCCTACAATTTTTACCCATTCGGAAACATGCGTTCTGAGGATGGAGTTGCCCAGATCGCGCTGGGTCTCGGGAAAAGCGTGGTGGAGGGTTTTGAAGCCCTGCGATTCTCGCCGCCTTCGCCGCAGGTGCTGCCTCAGTTTTCCAGCGTTCCCGACATCCTGCGGAACGCCCAGCGTCGGTTCTACGCCCTGGATATGTCGCGCAACGACGTGATCCCAAGTCTGGAGCACGACGCCAATTTGGTACACCTCGACGTTTCGGAGGCCTTCTCCGATGGTTCCGCCAATGCCGTCGCCTCCACCTACAACCGGAGTAACGACCGGATCTCGAGCGGTTTGAGCGGCGTGGGAACACCCCTGATCACCTTCGCTCCGCTGCTCAAGGGACGAGTACTCCCCCTTCCGCAAGTGCTCACGAGGCTCTTGCCGACCTGCGCCGAGGGCCTTGCCAGCCCGGTTGAGATGGAGTTTGCGGCGGACCTCAAGCCCGGGCTCGGTAGGGTCCAGACCTTCCACGTCCTCCAGCTTCGACCGCTGGTGGTGGAGGACATGAACGTGGAGATTCACCTGGATCCCGGAATCATCGAACGGGCGCTCGTCAGTTCCGATGTCGCTCTGGGTCATGGCCGGCGTGAGACGATTTCCGACATCATCCTGATCCACCCTGGGCGGTTCGATCGCGGCACGACGGCCGAGGCGGCCACCATCATCGAGGCTTTCAACCGGAGTCTCCGGGAGGAGGGCCGTCATTGCGTGCTCATCGGTCCAGGTCGTTGGGGGTCGCGAGATCCCTGGCTGGGCATCCCGGTGAACTGGCCACAGATCTCCACCGCTCGGGCGATCGTCGAGACCGATTTTCAGGATCTCCAGGTGGAGCCCTCGTTGGGATCCCACTTCTTCCACAATCTCACCTGTTTCGGCGTGGCGTTCTTTGCTGCCCATGAGCATCAACATCAAGGCGTGGTGAACTGGGATTGGTTCGATGCGATTGAACCGGCGGCGACCGCGCTCGACGGCTGCATCCGTCACCTCCGACTGTCCCAGCCGGCGCACGTGCTGGTGGACGGTGCATCCGGCCGCGGGGTGATTCTCGATGGGGATGACGTCTGATTTGCCCTCCGGCGGGCAACGAAATGCCCCAACGACGTCGCTTGCGTTCGCCCGATCTCCGGGCTATCCTCTCGTCCGATGAGAACTGACTGCCAGGCGAAACGTCGTCGGTTGCCCCAGGAATTGCCGGTAGCGTGGGAGCGCCTGCCGATATCAGCCCAAGCCGTGCCACCCTAGCGCCCGCCCACCGGCGGGCGGTTTTGTGATCAGAATTTCAACGGGAGGTTTGAGAGAACATGAGGCCAGTCGAAAAATTGTTTGCAGACCAATTCATGAGAGATCTGACTGCCAAGAACCAGGCGGAACCGGAATTTCACCAGGCTGTCCAGGAGGTCGTGGAATCGCTCATCCCGGTTCTCGAAAAGCACCCGAAATACCTCGACCACCGGATCCTCGAGCGGATTGTGGAACCGGAGCGGGTCATCCTCTTTCGGGTGCCATGGGCCGATGATCGGGGAGAGATCAACGTCAACAGAGGATTCCGGGTCGAATTCAACTCGGCGCTCGGTCCCTACAAGGGCGGCCTGAGATTTCACCCCACAGTGAATCTGGGCGTGTTGAAGTTCCTTGGCTTCGAGCAGGTTTTCAAAAACTCCCTGACGACCCTCCCAATGGGCGGTGGCAAGGGTGGTTCCGACTTCGATCCGAAGGGCAAGACCGACAGCGAGGTCATGCGATTCTGCCAGAGCTTCATGACCGAGCTGAGCCGTCACATCGGTGCCGACACCGACGTTCCCGCCGGCGACATCGGGGTTGGTGGCCGTGAGATCGGTTACCTCTTCGGCCAGTACAAGCGGATTCGCAACCGGTTTGAAGGAGTTCTGACCGGCAAGGGGCTGAGTTGGGGCGGCAGCCTGATCCGGCCCGAAGCCACCGGATATGGCTGCGTGTATTTTGCCGTCGACATGCTCGGAACGCGACAGGACTCCTTCGAGGGCAAGCGGGTGTCCATCTCCGGGTCGGGGAACGTGGCCCAGTACGCCGCCGAGAAATGTCTCGAACTCGGGGCCAAGGTGGTGACTCTCTCCGATTCCTCGGGTTTCGTGCATTTCACCGATGGGCTGAGTCAGGAGATGTGGGCCGATGTCATGGATCTCAAGAACGTGCGCCGCGGGCGGGTGTACGAGCTGGCCGAGAAGTTCAAGAACGTGGAGTATCACGAAGGCACGGGGATCTGGGGTGTGCCGTGCGACATCGCGCTGCCCTGTGCCACCCAGAACGAGCTCGACGGTGATGACGCCAAGACCCTGGTTGGGAACGGCTGTTTCTGCGTCTCTGAGGGAGCCAACATGCCGTCCACTCCGGAGGCCGTCGAGTACTTTGTGGATCAGAAGATCCTCTACGGTCCCGGCAAGGCGGCCAACGCCGGTGGCGTGGCGGTGTCAGGGCTCGAGATGTCGCAGAACAGCATGCGTCTGGCCTGGACCAGCGAGGAGGTGGACAACCGACTTCGCGACATCATGAATCGGATCCACACCGCGTGCGTCTCCACGGCTGCCGAGTACGACCAGCCCGGCAACTATGTGGTCGGCGCCAACATCGCAGGATTCGTCAAGGTGGCCGACGCCATGATCGATCAGGGTCTGGTCTGACGGGCCTTTCGTCAATTTCGAACAGAAGCGGCGGTCTCCAGACCGCCGCTTTTTTCATGTCGGTGCGAGGCGCCGCGCGTTGGATTCGATAAGCTGACTTCATCGCGCCCATCTCCGGACCGCGCTCCCCGAGGTTACTCGCGGCCTCCGGCCGCGGTGACCAGCCGTCACCAGCGAGTGGCCAGTGGCCGGGTCACCCCCCGCCACCTCCCTCCCGGCCCAGGCCACAATCGCTGCCGCCGGCAGGTTGCCCCCTTTAACATTGTTGGGACCTCAACGGGTTAGAACCCCAAATCCCTTGAATCCCAACAATGTTAATGACGGCACGCCCGATCATCGCGCTTTCGCGCTCCGGGTGGGCTGGGCGGTATTTGTTCTTGGTTCTTTGTTCTTCGATCCAACTGATTCCCCTCCCCCTCCGTCTGTGACATCATCGGCAACGGGAGGAATGCCGTGAGCAGCGATCCCGCCTTCAACGACTTCGCCGTGGCCCAGGCTCAGTTCGATCGTATCGCCGAACTGATGGGTCTCGAAATGCCCACCAGGCGGCTTCTGCGTCAGCCCATGGGAGAACATCGATTCCAGATGCCGGTCCGGATGGACGACGGCAGGATCGAAATATTCGAAGGTCATCGGGTGCAACACAACGACGTTCGCGGTCCTGCCTGGGGCGGTGTCCGGTTTCACCCCATGGAATCCATGGACACCATCCGTGCCCTGGCCATGTGGATGACCTGGAAGACCGCTCTCGTGGATCTGCCCCTCGGCGGCAGCATGGGTGGAGTGGCCTGCGACCCCCACAGCCTGTCGCCGAATGAACAGGAGCGGCTGTGCCGTGCATGGATCCGTCGGTCGGGTCGGATCTTCGATCCGGCGCGGGATGTGCCGTCACGGGACATCATGACCACCGCCCAGCACATGACCTGGATGCTTGACGAGTACGAAACTTTGGTGGGTGAGCACGCCCCCGGCGCAATCACCGGCAAGACTCTGGCTGCCGGCGGTTCACGGGGACGGCCCGAGGCCACCGGCTACGGATTGGTCTATCTCGTTCGCGAGGCGCTCAAGGTGCTCTCGCTCGATCCCGGAGCCACGACCGCGTCGGTCCAGGGATTCGGCAACGTGGCCCAACACTTCATAGAGCTCTACCATCAGATCGGCGGCCGGGTTCTGTGCGTCTCCTGCTGGAACCAGAAGGAGGGAGGAGCCTACGCGTTTTCAAAACCCGACGGGATCGATCTGGGCGAACTTCGTTCGGTGGCCAGTCGCATGGGTGAGATCGACCCGGACAAGGCCCGGGGGCTCGGGTATGAGGTTCTGGACGGCTCGCAGTGGCTCGAGCAGCGGGTCCAGATCCTGGTTCCCGCCGCCATGGAGCACCAGATCACAGCCGATGACGTTCATCGAATCCCGGAGTCGGTTCGACTGGTTGCCGAGGGTGCCAACCGACCCACCACCCCCGATGCGGACGATCTGGTTCTCGGTCGCGGCATCTTCATCATCCCGGATATCCTCGGCAATGCCGGCGGCGTCATCTGCTCGTACTTCGAACAGGTCCAGAACAACTCGAACTACTATTGGAGGCTCGACGAGATCCTCTCCAAGCTCGACCGCCAGCTCACCGCGGCATTCGTGTCGGTGTCTGACCTGAGCCATGCAAAAGGGCTCTCAATGCGGGATGCCTCGCTGGTGATCGCCATCGATCGGGTCGCCACTCTCTGCCGCGAGCGGGGATGGGTCTGAGTCCCCCACCCACCCATACGGTAGAAAGTCCAAAGTCTAAAGTCGAAAGTCAGCCCCCATCCTGCCAGGGTCGAGGGGCTAGAGACGAGGGGCTGGATTTCCCTCCCATCCGCATCGAGCTGATGGCATTCTGAGCGAGGCCCGCAGGGCCGAGTCGGAGAATCTGTGTGGGGGTCGTTCACGGCAGATACCCCCGGCTCAGATCCTCCGACTCGCTTCCGGCTTCGCCCTACGGGCTGCGCCGTGACAGGCCGCTCGTTCAGGATGACAGTAGTTGGAGGCCTTGTAGAGTGGCCGTCTCGGCTGCTGTGTTGATCGAAGAACGAAGAACAAAGAACGAAACCACCCGCCCACCCGGAGCGACGTGGGCGCGATAGGCGGGCGTGCCGTCTCTGACGATTTTGGGTTGAGGTCAAGCAGTCTGCTTGTTGCGACGAGTCCCAAATATCGTCAGAGGGGGCTCCCTCGGGGAGCGCGGTTGGGAGATGGGCGCGTCGAAGTCAGTGAATCGAAGCGAACCCGTGGGCCGGTGCCAGGCACCGTCGAAATCGAATCGGAGCACGAGATCGCAACATCTGCGGCGGTGCCTGGCACCGCCATGCGGTACCCGAATGCGAGGGTGAACCTGCCGGCGGCAGCGGCCGGGACAGGGACAGCAACCGGTGTCCGGGGCAGATGGCAGCATCGGTGAACAGCGACCGCGATCCGGATCAATCCCAGCTGATCAATGCCGCGGCCCCTGATCGCTGACGCAGCCGCCGATCATGGACGCTGTCCCTGATTGCCGTCGCTGCCCCTGCCGCCTGAATCCCCGCACGGAGACGGGCACGCAGAAACCCCACCTCACGCTTTCCCGGATGAACCTAACTTTCAACATCGGGCGGGGCGGGCGGGGCACCTAGCCCCGAGCCCCTAGGCCCAACGCCCTTGACATCCCCCGCCATGGAACGCACTCTAAATGACCAATGACTAAGGCTCCCCTGGAGATCCCGCGTTTCGATCGGACCTTCAGCGAGACCGGACTGACGTTCTCGCGTATCGGAAGCGGCGGGATCGGCGGTAAGGCCGCCGGGCTCCAGCTGATCAACGATCACATCCTGCCGAAGCTCGACAGAGAGAAATTTCCCTACGTGACGGTGACTGTTCCCACCCTCACCGTTATCTGCACTGACCTGTTTCGCGCCTTTGTCGCCCGGAACGATCTGGCTGACCTCGCCCACGCCGACGTGCCCGACGACCGAATCGCTCACGCCTTCCAACGGGCCGAGCTGCCGGCGGAGTTGGTGGGCGACCTGCGAGCGTTGATTTCCCATTTCGACACCCCACTGGCCGTGCGTTCCTCGAGCCTGCTCGAGGATGCTCTGGATCACCCCTTTGCCGGGGTCTACGGAACCAAGATGATTCCGAACAATGAAATCGAGGAGGACGCCCGTTTTCGAAATCTGGTGGCAGCGGTCAAATACGTCTACGCCTCCACCTATTTTTCAGGGGCGAAGGACTATTTTCGAGCCATCGGGCGGGATCTGCAGGAAGAGGCCATGGCGGTCATCATCCAGGAGGTGATCGGAGGCACGTCTGGAGACCGGTTCTACCCGGCGGTCTCGGGAGTCGGAAGGTCGTACAACTTCTACCCCACCGGCAGCGCCAGTCCCGATGAGGGCGTCATCTACCTGGCTCTGGGGCTCGGCAAGACGATCGTCGACGGAGGTCTGTCCTGGGGATTCTCTCCAGCGGCACCCGCGGCGCCACCGCCCTTCAATGATGTTGGGGACCTGCTCAAGAATACACAGCGCAGGTTCTGGGCTGTGAACATGGGCGAACCTCCCCTGCCCGATCCCATACGGGAAACTGAATACCTGGTGGAAGGCGGACTCGAGGATGCGGAGACCGACGGCGTTCTCAAACATCTGGTTTCGAGTTACGATCCCGCCTCCGATCGACTCTACTCGGGGATCAGTGGTCGTGGCGCCCGCGCTCTGACATTCGCGCCGCTTCTGACCTCACGGTGGCTGCCATTCCCCGATCTGTTTTCGACCCTTCTGGATGGTTCGAAGGAAGCCGTGGAAAGCGACGTGGAGATCGAGTTCGCCATCAGACTGGATACCGCGGATCTGTTGCCGGCCCGGGTCGGCTTCCTCCAGGTACGACCCATGAAGGTGGGCGGAGAAGGAACCCGTGTCGGCGCTGAGGAGCTGGCCGGTGACGACGTGGTGGTGGCGTCGACCAGGGTCCTCGGAAATGCTCAATTGGATGATGTTTTTGATGTGGTCTACGTCCGGCCGCATGTCTTCGATCCCAGTGCCACCCTTCAGATGGCCAAGCAGATCGACGGCATCAACCGGCAGCTGGTGGACGCAAAACGACCCTATGTACTGATTGGTTTTGGCCGCTGGGGCACCTCCGATGAGCGGTTGGGTGTGCCGGTTGCGTGGGGACAAATCAGCGGCGCCCGGGTCATCGTCGAGGCAACTACCCCGGAGGTGGATCCCGATCTGAGTCAGGGTTCCCATTTCTTTCACAACGTTTTGAGCTTTCAGGTGCTGTGTCTCGCGGTGGAACACCACACCGACGGCGCCATTGATTGGGCCTGGCTGGACTCCCAGCCCGCGGTGACCGAGACCGACTGGATTCGCCACATCCGAGTCAGCGAACCGCTGGGTATCCGAGTGGACGGATCCAGCAGCCGAGGAGTGATCACACGCCATGGTTGAGATCGATCGTCCGGTGGAGAAGCTCCTGGCCTCCCTTCAGGAACGCGCCAAGGAACTCAATTGCCTCTATGAAGTGGAACAGGTGCTCGCACAGCTCGAACTGCCCCTGGACCAGGCCCTTCAGGCCGTGGCGCACGCGATCCCGCCGGGTTGGCAATACCCGGACGTGTGCAGGGTCCGGATCAGTCTTGGGGACCGCATCGTCCAGTCCGACGATTTCCGTCCCACCCAGTGGATGGAGACCGCCCCCATAATGGTTCAGGACGAGGCCGCCGGCACCCTCCAGGTGTGCTACCTGGAGGAACGACCGAAAGAGGACCACGGCCCATTCCTCAAGGAAGAAGAGCGACTGATCAAGACGATCGCTGAACGCATTGGTCACTTCGTCCTCTATCAGCGGTTGAACTCGATCCGAAAGCAACTGACCAATGCCAGCGAGGGCGTCGGGGGCAGCGGCGCTGATCGGTGGCGGGGTCCGGTGGATGTTCTGCGAAGGTCGGATCGGCAGCTGTTCCTGAAAGTTGCCACGAAGATGGTCAATCACCTGTGCTGGGCCGGAGTTGAGGGCGCGCAGGAGATTCTGGACCAGATGTACGTCATTCCGAATCCGGCCGATGACCAGACGGGCGAGGTCAACATTCCTGGTCCCGTGCGCGGCTTCAACGAGGCTCCGCTGCTCAGCGGTCGACCCTTTGAACTCGCCTCGGCCGAACTCGGCCACGACGAGGTCTTCAATCTCATCCAGGCGTGGATCGTGGAGGACAAGGCGAGCTTCCTTCCAAAGGTCCTCAACAACCCGAGATCCACCCTCAACGATGTCTCCGAAGGACTCAGTCGTTTCCACCACCTGGTCGACGACGGGGCCGAGCTCTCTCAATCCACGGTGGACGGACTGACGGTATCGCTGATCCGTCGGTTCCTCACCGACCAGCTGGATCTCATCACCGTCGCCAAACGCTATTTACAGACCACCGACTTCATGGCCCTGCTGGATCGCGTCATCCTGTCGTCCGACAGTCACGGCAAGCTCGGGGGCAAAACCTCGGGCCTCTTCCTGGCCGAGCGCATCCTCAAAAAGAACGCCGGCCCTGATCGTCCGGTGGGCACCATCAAGATCCCGAAGAGCTGGTACGTGGCTTCCGAGGAGATCATGAACTTCATCGAGTACAACAACCTCGAGGAGGTTCTCCAGCAGAAGTACCGCGAGATCGAACAGGTCCGGCACGAGTACCCCAATATCGTCCAACTCTTCAAGAGCTCGCGTTTCCCACCGGACATCGTGCGTGGACTTTCCATGCTTCTTGACGAGGTTGGCGACTCGCCGCTCATCGTCCGTTCGTCGAGTCTGCTGGAAGACCGGCACGGTTCGGCTTTTTCGGGCAAGTACAAGAGCCTCTTCCTGGCAAACCAGGGCAACAAGGACGATCGCCTGCGCGCCCTGCTGGACGCCATCACAGAGGTGTACGCGTCGGTCTTTGGTCCCGATCCCATCGCCTACCGATGGGAAAAGGGGCTGCTCGATTTTCACGAGGAGATGGCGATTCTGATTCAGGAGGTCGTGGGCCGAAAGGTTGGAGACTATTTCTTCCCGGCACTAGCGGGCGTCGCCTTTTCAAACAACGAGTTTCGTTGGTCGCCCCGCATTCGACGGGAGGATGGGTTGATCCGATTCGTGCCCGGTCTCGGCACCCGCGCCGTGGACCGCATCAGCAACGACTATCCGGTGTTGGCGGTTCCTGGCCAGCCCAATCTCAGGGTCAACACCACGATCGACGAGGTGGTCCGCTACTCGCCCGCTCAGATCGACGTGATCAATCTCGCCGGCAACACATTGGAGACGCTGGAATTGTCAGACCTGCTCCGTCAATGCGGCGCGGACTATCCAGCCTTTTCAGATGTGTTCTCGATTCTCAACGACGAGACCCTCCACAAACCTGTTCCGTTACTTGTGGACACGGCCCGGGACCAGCTTGTGGCTGACTTCAACGGCCTCATAAGTGGCTCCCCCTTCGTGCAGCGGGTCGGCAACATGCTGAAGATCCTCGAGGAAGGGCTGGGCTGTCCGGTGGACATCGAGTTCGCCTACGACGGGGAGGATTTCTACCTGCTCCAGTGCCGTCCGCAGAGTTTCACCGCCGAGGATGCACCGGCGCCCATACCACGAGATATCCCGGATGCCGAGCTGGTTTTCTCCGCCGGGCGGTATATCTCCAATGGTCATGTTCCGGACATCACGCACATCGTCTATGTTGACCCGGATGCCTACGGAGCCCTGGCCGAACGCACCGATCTGTTGGCGGTCGGCCAGGCGGTCAGTCGCCTCAACAAGCTGCTCCCGAAGAGACAGTTCATCCTCATGGGCCCGGGCCGCTGGGGAAGTCGGGGCGACGTGCGGCTCGGAGTCAACGTCACCTATTCGGACATCAACAACACGGCCGCCCTGCTCGAAATCGCGCGCAAGAAGGGCAGCTACGTGCCGGACCTCAGCTTCGGCACCCACTTCTTCCAGGACCTCGTGGAATCTGCGATCCGATACATCCCCCTCTATCCGGACGACAACGGCGGCTCGCTCAACGTGAGGTTTCTCAAGGGTTCGTACAATCTGTTCTCCGAGATGGTCCCGGAGTTTTCCCATCTCGCCGACGTGGTTCACGTCATCGACGTGCCCATGGCTGCTGAGGGAAGGGTGCTTCGCGTGCTGATGAACGCCGACCTCGACGAGGCGGTGGGACTGCTCGCGCCGGCGGACGAGGATCGGGATCGGGTGCCGGCCAAGACCGATGAGTCGCGTTCGGAACGATCGGAGGAGTTCTGGCGATGGCGCATGCGGATGGTGGAACGGATTGCCGAGGAAATCGATGCAGAGCTCTTCGGTGTCCGGGCATTCTACGTCATCGGCAGCACCAAAAATGCCAATGCGGGGCCGTCGTCGGACATCGACCTGATCGTACACTTCCGGGGATCGGACGAACAACGGGAGTCTCTGGTGGGCTGGCTCGATGGATGGAGTCTGTGCCTCGGCGAGGTCAATTTCCTGCGCACCGGGTATCGCAACCGCCGCCTTCTGGACGTTCACATCGTGACCGACGACGACATTGCCCGGAAGACCAGTTTTGCGGTGAAAATCGGTGCCGTGACCGATCCCGCCCTCGAAATCGCCATCGGCGCATCGAGCCAGAAAACGCGGTTCTGATCGTTGAATTCTCGATCCTGAATTCTCAGTTCTCAATTCTCGATTCCCTCCCGCCCTCCCACTGCCCCGCAGCCTCTCGGGTGGGCAGGAAAATTAACAATTCAAAATTGAGAATTGAGAATTTCCCGACACATCAGACGAGCTCTCGCGTCGCGCCATCGAGGTCATTGATATCGAATCTGACGACCGCCAGTTCCGGCCCGTCGTGGGCGGCGCTGAAGGCGTGGGTGCCTCCCAGGCGCTGCCGCCAGCTGCCGGTGAGGCGGGGCGATTCGTGGATATGACCGTGGAGGGTGAGCAGCGGCTGCCGCTCGATGATGAAACGGGCGATGGCCACAGATCCCACGTGGACATCCAACGGCACATGGTCCACCGCCTTCCCGTCCAGGGCGGCCCGGTCGAGCAGACTTCGGTAAGGCGGCGAATGGAAGAGAAAGACGGCCCGGTCCATGTCGTGACCCTCTGAGATCAGCGACAGGTCCTCGTGAATCGTCTTGTTTCGCACGTCGTCGGCCTCAACCGGAGTACTGTGCTGCCCTTCCTCGGGCGACGTGCACCCCGGATCGACGTACCGCGAGACGTCGTAGCGTTCCCAGTCCTTGAGGGCGAATGGTGTGGGAGGCACGAACGAATAACCGCTGAACACAGCGTCGCCAATCGTCGCTGACCGCCCGTGGAGATAGGTCCAGAGGCCCTCCTCCTCCCCCTCGATGATTTCCGCCTCACGAATCTTGGGATCGTCGTTGCCCAGGATGAGAAGTACGCGGGGAGCCGACCCGCCCAGCCGTTCTCGGATCTCTCTGAAGGTCGGTCGGAGGACATCGCAGATGAACTGGCTGGTGGGCCGGTGCCGCTCGAAGGGCAGCAGATCTCCGCCCATGAGGACGACGTCAGGAGCCTGAGCCACCACCAGTTCTCCCAGCTTCGTGTACCTGTATTCACGACCGTGCAGGTCGGACACGAACAGGCATTGCAGTGGGTTCATGCCAAACCTTGTACCACAGGAATTGAAGATGCGGGAAGCTCGTTGACATTGGGGGACGAGGAGCCCACCGGGAGACCATCATGGAACAACTCATGGGCCGTTTCGTCTGGCACGACCTGATGACCACCGACATCGAATCCGCCATTGATTTTTTCGTCGGACTCTTCGGTTGGTCGATCCAGGTCGTCGACTCGGGCTCGGGCGGGGCCAACTATCGGGTCTTTCACGCAGCTGGCCGCGCCATGGGAGGCTTCGTCGCGATGGATCCGGTGCATGGCGTGGCCTCGCACTGGCTGGGGTATGTGTCTGTTCAGGATCTGGACCACGTGGTGACCGCGGCCGATGCCGCTGGGGGGTCCATCGCCGTGGCACCTACCCACATTCCTCAGGTGGGTCGGTTCGCGGTGCTGAGAGACCCTTCCGGTGGCACGCTGGCCCCCCTTCAGCGGGATCCCAAGTTCGACGAACCCCAACGGGACTCCGAAGATGGACAGATCTGCTGGAATGAACTCCACTCTTCCGATCCCGCCGACTGCGCGGACTACTACGCCACGGTCTTCGGATGGCGCGCCGCAGAACGAGAATTGGCCGCCTACGGCCCATACACCGTCTTCAGCGATCACTCGAAGGACCTGGCAGGAATGGCTGAATCGAAGCTGCTGTCCCGTCCCGCCACACTGTGGATTCCCTACGTGTTGGTTTCGGACCTCGGCAGGTCCGTGAGCCGCGTGCAGCAGCTTGGAGGATCGGTTTGGCTGCTGCCGGTGGACATCCCGGAGGTCGGTGGTGCAGCGATCATCGCCGATCCCTCCGGTGCGCCCACGGGTTTGTTCCAGAACCCTGGATGATCCGGCAGGAGTCAGCCGGCAAAACGCCACATCCGCGACTCCAGATCCGCGCCCGATTCAGGAGCCGGTGCGCACGGTGACCACCGCCTGGGGACCGGCGACCGACAACGCACCCTTGGACGACACCTCGTCGGACGCCAGGTCGAGGACGACGTAGACCGCCGCTGGCCGCAGCTCCGGATGGTAGCCGACTCTTATGGCCGAAACCTCGGCTGAAGCCACCTCGAATCGATGGGGAGTGAACGGGCGGTCCATGCCTCGGACCCGAACCAGGACCCGTGGCGGATCGTCGAGGCGGATGGCGTCGATGGCGGCATTGTCGAGGGTTCCGTCGGTGTGGATCACCACCGCTGTCTGCCCTGCGTCCGCTCGCCAGGTGATCGACTGCACGTGAGTCGCGGTTGCCGGCGGTTTCACCGGCTTGGCAACTGGCGCCGGGTCCGGGGTGGTTTCAGCCTCGATATTCGCCTCGATTTCGACGGCCTCCGGAAGCTGGGCGGGGGGGTCCACCGCGACCTCCGTGACCTCAGCCACCTGCGTCGCGGTCGTCGGGAGCTCGTCGGAACTCTGGCGAACCAGCATCGCAACTGCAACCCCGACCACAACCACCGCCATGGCAGCCAGCGCGATCATCCACCAACCACCCGACCGCCGGGTCTCGCCCTCGTCCCGACGGGCTGAGGTGGTCCGGCTGTCAGGCTGGGTCCACGGCGCCGGCGAACCGAGTTCGGGCGTCTCATCGGGATCGAATGGCAGCAGGGACTCCCACTCCAGCGCTTGAGTCGGTGACTCGGCATCGCCCTGGGAAGGAGAGGGACCCTGGCCTGCGATCTCCAATTCCCGCCTCCACTGGTCCAATACGCCGGGTATGACGTCGTCGACGGCTGCGGTGGCGTCCGCGGCTGCGGCAGGCGTCGCGGCGCCGGCGTCAGACTGATCCCCCACCCCCGGGGTCAGACCGACCGCCGCCGCGATGGCGTCATCCAGACTTTGGTCGTTGAACGATGTCTCCGAGCCTTGCCCCGCGGCGAATCTGGCGATCGTCTGTTTGAACCGCAGGTCGCCCACTCCGGGGTCCTCTTCCGGAGTCCCGGTGACGTGGGCGGGAGAAGCCGGGGAATCCGCCGCCGGGAATGAACCATCGTCCCTGATCCAGCGTGGTCCCGAGGTGGGTGCGACGGGCGTATCCAGGCTGTCGGTTGGAAATGTCTCTTCCCCGAGACTTCCTTCATCGAGATCGAAGAGCACACCCCCACCACCGAGATGAGCGTCGATGACCGCGTCCAGGGTCTCGCGCGCTTCGGGATCCATGTGGGAGAATCGAATGGCCAACCCGGTTGGGTCGTTGGCTGCGTCCGGTGAACGGACCCAGGTCACGTGGCCGCGGCCGTGGATAACGACAACCCCGTCCGGTAGCGTGACTCTGAAACCCACCTCCGAGCCTTCAGGTACGGGTTCGTCGGTCTCGATGTAGAGACCGTCGGTGGACAGCCTGGGAGCCAGACCGGTGTAGAGTTCGCCAACCGACTCGATGGCCAGTACGAAATCGACCCGTGATCGTCCGTCGCTTCCCCGGTCCTCGCCAATTCCAGAGGTCACCATTGCCTACCCCATCAAACCCAGATATTCGGAAGTGCTCTTCGGAAGAAGTGTACCGCAGTGTGCATTCGACGCACCGCTGTCCGGCCTAAAGCGGTGGTATCGTGGCGCGGTGACGGCCATCTTAACCGCGGCGCTGCTGATGCTCTCCCCCACTGCTGTGGATGATGAGAGTTGGCGAACTGTGACCGTGTACGAAGGACTGGCCAGCCTTGAGGTTCCCGCGGACTGGGCAGAAATCTCTCCCGAACTCCTCGACTTTTTCGCGATCCGGGCGGCCGAAACCAGTGGCGGACGGAGCGCCGAGACATACCAATACGGCTTTCGCCCAGAGAGATCTGATGTGGGCTTCGAGCTCCCCCAGGTCCTCATCCAGGTCCGAGAAAGCGGCCGCATTCCCTACGGCCAGTTCCTTCGCCTGCCATCCCTCACAGACGTGGAGACGTCACAAGGTGATTTCCTCAACGGGAACCAGGGACCCTTCATCAAGGATGTTCACATCGACGGGCTATTTTTTGACGTGGATCGCAAGTGTCTGCTGGTGAACAGCACGCTGGACCTGACGATCGAAGGACTGACCTCTGTGCGTTCGGCCAGTTTTCTCACCGAACGCGGCCTGTTCGTGGTGCATTGCTACGACCGATTGGCCACGTTAAATCGAAGTGCCGAGATCTTCGACCGGGTCATCCAAAGCGTGCAGCTTGC
Organism: uncultured Holophagae bacterium; assembly: GCA_963710645.1. Classification (GTDB taxonomy): domain Bacteria; phylum Acidobacteriota; class Thermoanaerobaculia; order Thermoanaerobaculales; family Sulfomarinibacteraceae; genus FEB-10. The sequence continues at coordinate 885,306 of CAVQBD010000001.1, forward strand.
AGACGACATCCGCTATCAACCGCGGTGGCAGGACCGTTTGTCGTCACGCTCCGCGGCGCTGTTGCTGTTTCTCCTGGCCGCTGGGGCCGGTGTGGTCGCCCTGATTCACCACCTGCGAGCCAGACCCGCGGCACCCGAGGTCGACACACCTCCTCCCGGGTCATAGGTCTGTGGCCGCCGTCATCGATCTTCAGGAGAGAACGATCGCTGCCAGCGTGGGTGATCTGATCGGGGAACCGGATAAGCGGGCCATCGGCCTCGGCGGGAGCGGTTTGACGCGGATGTGGATCGGCCAGGAACTGCACCGGCGGATTCAGCAGGAAATGGTGGACGGCGACACCAACTATCGACCCGAGGTCAGCGTGGACACCGAGCTTTCCATCGATGGTTGGCGGCTGCGCATCAATGGACGTGCAGATGGCGTGGTCTATGAGAACGGCGTTCCGGTTCGAATTGACGAGATCAAGACGCTCCACTTCGCCGTTGACCTCCACAATCTCTACCTCGAGGAACGACTGGAGCGGTACCGCCGTCAGGTCCGCCTCTACGCGTTGGCCCTCGCCGAGGATGACCAACCCATGGAGTGCCGCCTGGTGCTGGTGGATGTTGTCAGCGGCGAGGTGCAATCCGAGGACGTGGAATGGGACGCCGAGCTCACGACGGCGTGGCTGACACGGCAGGTCCACCGCCTGGTGAGTTCCGAGAGGCGCCGGGAAGAACGGCTGGAACGGCTGCGGGAGGCCGCGGAATCGATTCCGTTTCCCCACCGGGAACCACGCCCCGTCCAACTCGCCATCGGCGAGGCGGTGGAAGAATCGCTTCAGGAAGGTCGGCACCTCTTGCTGCGGGCACCCACCGGATGCGGCAAGACAGCCGCGGTGCTCCACCCGGCTGTGCGGACCGCGTTGTCGAGGGGGCAGCGAGTGATCTTCCTGACGGCCAAGACCCTGCAGCAGAAAATCGCAATCGATACCGCGCGATCCATGCAGCTGGGGCTTTTCCGGAGTATGCAGTTGCGGGCCAAAGCCAAGATGTGCGCCAACACCGAGGTCATCTGCCATGAGGAGTTCTGCCCCTATGCCCGGGAGTACGGCCTCAAATTGGCGCGAAGTCAACTGCTGAAAAACTTGTTGGACGACGATGACCACCTGGACCCCGACCGGATATTTGACGTTGCTCAGCAGCACGAGGTGTGTCCATTCGAGGTCAGCCTGGATCTGCTGCCGGAGGTGGATCTCGTCGTTTGTGACTACAACTACGTCTTCGACCCCGACATCGGTCTGGCCGCCGTGCTTCACAAGGGAGCCCTCAGGGACGCTGTCCTCATCATCGACGAGGCCCACAACCTGGTGGACCGAAGCCGCGAGTACTACTCGCCGGAGCTCGACACCAAGTTGCTGGAATCGGCCCGCGCCTACCTCAGCCTTCGGGCTCATTCGGTCTTCGCGAGTCTCCGGTCCCTGGTGGACGAGCTCGCCGCCACCCTCGAGGAGGTAGTTGGCGGCGCCCTGGAAGAAGGTGCGACGGGAGACCGTCTCGCCGACATTCCGGCCCAACGACTGGCCGATCTTCGGCTCGCCTTTGACGGCGCGCTGCTCAGCTATTTCCTCTACAAACGCGAGAACGACCTCTGGCTGACGGACGATCCGGTGATGGAGGTTTTTCTCACCCTGCTGCGCTTCAACCGGGTTTTGTCCTACGGCGGCGACGAGTTTGTGCCGCTGGCGACCCGATTCCCGGACGGCCGTGAACGGATCAAGGTCTGCTGCCTCGACGCCTCCCGCCTCATCGGCCGAACCCTCGATGAGAGCGCCGGCGTGGTGGCCATGTCGGCCACCCTGGAACCCTTTGATTTCTACCGAAATCTGCTCGGTTTCGATGACCACCGAACCGATGAGTTGTCGCTGCCGTCGCCATTTCCGGCAGAAAATCGACTGGTCCTCTGCATCCCCGACGTGGACACCACCTACCGCCACCGTGCCGCCCACTACGATCGTATCGCCCACTGGATCGGCGAGCTGTCTCATCCACACTGCAACGTGCTCACTCTGTTTCCGAGTTATCGATTTTTGGAGTCGGTACGCGACCGTCTGCCGCCCATGGCCCATAAACTCCTGGTGCAGCAGGCTGGATCCACCGACGCCAGTCAGAGGGAAATCCTCGAGGCCCTTTCCAACGGCGATTCCAATCTGGTGCTGGCGGTGTTGGGCGGAATCTTCGCAGAAGGTGTGGACTACCCGGGAGAGATGCTGTCCCAGGTGATCGTGGTGTCGCCGGGGCTGCCCCAGTACAACACCGAACGGGAGCTGTTGAAGGCGTACTTTCAGGAGTACTACGGCCACGGGTTCGGGTACGCCTACCTCGTGCCCGGCCTGACCCGCGTGGTGCAGGCGGCTGGCCGGATCTTCCGCTCCAGCGATGATCGGGGAGTGATCACTCTCATCGGCCGCCGTTTCCAGGATTCGCGTTATGCCAGGCTTCTCCCCTCCGAGTGGACCGACGACGATCCCTCGTCCCTCCTGCGCGAAGACCCCGCCGCCGAGGTCCGCCGGTTCTTCGATTACTGACCTCCGAAAACGTGAAATTGAAAATGTGAATATGAGAGTTACGGACCGTGGCCCATCCTCCATTTCCCATTCCTCATTCCTCATTTCACATTCGACCTCCTCCGTCTGTACGAACTGCGCCACTGCGATGAGGGGCGTTTGATTCCCTTCAGAGAAAATGCCCTTGCGACCGAACCTCTTTGAACCCATATTCTCAGGCAGGAGCCCGTTCTCACAAACCGTCCGGTCGTGGGTCTCAAGGAGGCCGCCATGAGGCGATTGATCGCTACCTTCGTTCTATTCGCCGTCGCGTGCTCCGGGGTCGCCCTGGCCCAGGAAACCACCGGCGCCATAATCGGCACAGTCACCTCCGAGGACGGCGCACCACTGCCCGGCGCCACCCTGCAGCTCACCGACGAGGCGAAGGGCTTCGAGCGCACCGCCATCAGTGCCGCCGACGGCGGCTTCAAGCTGGTGGCGCTGCCGCCCGCCCGATACGAGCTCACCGCGACCATGCCGGGCTTCCAGACCGTCAAGCGCCCGATTCGCGTGGAACTGGGCCGCACCGTCACCAACGACATCCAGATGACCCTCGGCGCCGTCACCGACACCATCGAGGTCACCGGCGAGGCGCCGCTGGTCGACGTGACCTCCACGGTCACGCGGCATGACGGTCAACACCGACGAGCTCAACGGCCAGCGTCCCGATCGGTCGTGAGGTCGACCCAGATCGCCCTGATGGCGCCGGCGACGGTGGCATGGGCGACCGGCGTTTGAGCGACTCGGACGTACACGCCGGGCCAGAGTCTGGCCTCCATCGGCGGCGCGTCGCTGGCCGAGAACGTCTACCAGGTCAACGGTCTCAACGTCACCAACTTCCGGAACTGACTGGGCTCGACCTTCGTGCCCTTCGAGTTCCTGCGAGGAGGTGCAGATCAAGACCGGCGGCTACGAGGCCGAGTTCGGCCGCGCCACCGGCGGCGTGATCAACATGGTGACCAAGTCGGGCACCAACGCGTTCCATGGCGACGCGTCGGTCTACTACGAGCCCGAGAGCCTGCAGGAGCAGGAGCCGGACATCTACGCGGCGTACAACCAGCGGGAGTCCACCGAGGAGTCGGAGTACAACGCCTCGGTCGGCGGCCCGATCATCAGGGACAACCTGTTCTTCTTCGCCTTCGTTCGCTACTGGGA
>CAVQBD010000002.1:0-660187 GCA_963710645.1 uncultured Holophagae bacterium
CCGAGCGAGCATAAATTGTACGCCTGTTCAGCTCAATTCCCGAAGCCCTTTCCAGAATTTCAGCAGCGCCCTGTTGCATCCAACGTCTTCAACGCGAGTGGTCAGAGCAGCGGTGCCGTCAGCCGCGCCACCGACACGCTGAGCCGCCGGATAAAGGACGCGTCGCGTAGGTCGGTCGGGTCCCACGGCGTCGCGTGCGCCATGTCGTTTTCGAGCATGGCCTCGAGCTGCCGCCCGAACGCCTCGTCGACGATCAGGGCGTTGATCTCGAACTGGAGCCGGAAAGACCGGTTGTCGAAGTTGGGGCTGCCCACCGACGACACATCGTTATCGATCAGCAGCACCTTCTGGTGGGGAAAGCCGTCGGTGTAGCGCATGAAGGTCAGGCCCACATCGGACAGCTCGTTGGCGTAATAGCGCGCCGCCAGGTCCACCAATGGGTTGTCGCCCTTTTCGGGCACGATGATGCGGACGTCCACCCCGCGCAGGGCGGCGAGGCGCAGCGCCGCCATCACCGCCTGGTCGGGCACGAAGTAGGGGGTGGCGATCCAGATCCGGTCGCGAGCGGCGTTGAGGGCATGCACGAAGAAGAGCTGCGCGGTCTCGATGGTGTCGATCGGAGCGATCGGCAGCACCATGGCCATGACGTCGGCGCCGGTCGAAGCGGCCTTGGGCTCCCAGTCGAGGTCTGGAATGGTGCGCTTCGCCCAGTACCAGTCGCCGAGAAACATCACCTGCGCGACCTGGGCCGCCGGTCCCTCGATCCGCACGTGGGTGTCGCGCCAATGGCCGACCTTGGGGTCGAGGCCAAGGTACTCGTCGCCCACGTTGTGGCCGCCGATCCACGTCACCTTGCCGTCGACCACCACGTTCTTGCGGTGGTTGCGGAAGTTGAGCTGGAAGCGGTTGTGGGCGCCCTGGGTGGTGTTGAACTCCGACTGCTGGATGCCGGCGGCTTCGAGCTCGGCGAAATAGCTCATGGGGATGCCCAGGCTGCCCACCTCGTCGTACAACACGAACACCTTGACACCCCGGTTGGCGCAGTCGATCAGCGCCGACTTGAGCCGCCGGCCGAGCCCGTCGTCGCGGATGATGTAGAACTGGACGAGGGCGTAGTGCTCGGCCTGCGCGAGGCCCTCGAAGATGCTGTCGAACGTGGCGTCGCCGTCGACCAGCAGCGTCGCGTCGTTGCCGCGCAGGAGCGGGCTGTGGGCGAGCCGCTTCATGGCCTCGTAGTTCGGGATCCGCTCCAGGGTCTCGACTGCGAACGGCTCGAGGCGTTCCCCCATGGTGGCCTCGAACTGCTTGACCTCGTCGTGGCGATCGATCCACGCCTTCTGGTACCCCTCGAAGTTACGGCGGCCCAGGACCCAGTACGCGGGCACCGCAATGTAGGGGAAGGTGATGAGGCTGACGCCCCATGCGATCGCGCCCTGGGCGGTGCGGGCGGTCATCACGGCGTTGATGGACGAAACCACTCCCAGGACGTGGAACAGCACGACGATGGCGGCCACCATGCGGCGCCTCCTTCTGGATCTCCGGGTAGGTTTTTGAACCTCGGTTACAGACCTCACAGCCGAGCCCTCCACACGACGAATCACATAGCACCGAGATGGATCGTAATCGGTTCCGCCGCACCTTTCAAACCCGCTTGGAGCGAGCCAACATACCGACTGGGATGGGATTGCCTGCGGCCCCTTCACAGTACTGGAGTCGCAGCGTAGCTTTGCCTTTTGTTTGCGGCTTCGCTCTACGAGCTACGCTATCACAGGACGCCGTGACAGGCTTCGTTCTCCCCCTGCGGTCGAGACGAGAAGACTGGCTTGCCCGGGCGTAGTTTCCGGCTTCGTCTTCGACTTCGCCGGGACAAGCTCGACCGCCAAGGGTGATGGGATCAGTCCGGCTTCGCTGCGCTACGCCGTGGCAGGCTTCGTTCTCTCCCGTTGGTCGAGGCGAGAGGCTGGCTTGCCCGGGCGTAGTTTCCGGCTCCGTCTTCGACTTCGCCGGGACAAGCTCGACCGCCAAGGGTGATGGGATCAATCCGGCTTCGCTGCGCTACGCCGTGGCAGGCTTCGTTCTCTCCCGTTGGTCGAGGGAGAGACTGGCTTGCCCGGGCGTAGTTTCCGGCTTCGTCTTCGACTTCGCCGGGACAAGCTCGACCGCCACGAGAGTTTCCGAACAGCCCGGCTTCGCTGCGCTACGCCGTGGCAGGCTTCGTTCTCTCCCGTTGGTCGAGAACGAAGCCTGGTGCCGGAGAAGGGATTCGAACCCTTATGAGGATACCCTCAGGGGATTTTAAGTCCCCGGCGTCTACCATTCCGCCACTCCGGCACAGGGTGGGGGGACCATGATATCAACTGGGCCCGATCGAAGAACAAAGAACAAAGAACGAAGAACGAAGATCCCCCGCCCGACCGATCACAGATCCGAGATCCGGTGTCATGGAGTTTTTGTCTATGCCCATTTCCGTCCCAGTGCCGGCACAGGCCGTTCTTCCTGGTCACTGCGAGGACCGCTGGCACCGGGACGGAAATGGGAGATACCGTGTTTTTCTTGGAATGCGTCGCGTCAAGTGCGGATGACGACAGCCGGGGAGATCACGACGTAGGCCAGATATCGGGGCCGGCACCAGTACCCATCCATCCCGGCGGGAAGACCACATCGATCATCTCGACATCCGGATTGACGCGCCTGAATCCCGGCGGCCTTGGTGGACCATGATGTGACATATGATATCAACGAGGCTCTTGACGATGAAAGACCGCAGTCGCAACACCGCCTCCACCGGTGGACATCTGATCGTGACCGGCGGTCGTGCACTGGAAGGAACGGTTTCGGTGTCGGGATCCAAGTATTCCGCGATGCTGGCGTTGGCCGCCGCCTACCTGTCCCCGGCTCCAGTCGTGTTGCGCAACATGCCGCCAATCGGAGACGTCGAGACGATCATATCGATCGGTGAACACCTCGGTGTGCGGGTCACCCGCCCTTCTCATGGGGTATTGGCAATCGACGCCAGCTCCATGGAGCATCGGAGCATACCGGCCGACCTCGCAGGTAGGCTCCACAGCTCCTATCTCTTGTTGCCGGTCCTGGCGGCCAGGTTCGATCGTGCGTCGGTGGGCTTTCCGGGCGGGTGCCGGGTGGATGACGAACGCTATCCCGCCGAAATCCGCCGCGTTTTTGAACGATTCGGTTTTGCCATGGAGATCGACCACGAAGGCCGCCAGCTGAATGTCATTCGGAGAGGCAGGCCGGACCGGGTGCGAGAGTTCGATTTTTCCGAACTCTCTGCCAGGGACATCACCGTGTTCAGCAAGACCGCGCTCCTGCTCGGCGCGGCCACCCCTGGAGCCACGGTGAGTCGCCGACCCTTCAAGGGACCGGAAATCCGTGACATGGCCGCGGTCCTGAGCCAAATGGGGGCGCGGATCGCGGGCGCCGGAGGTGACCTCCTGTTTGTCGAGGGCGTCGAGCAGTGGGGCGCAGTGGACCACACCATCCTGCCCGACTGGATCGAGGGCCTCACCCTGTTGGCATCGGGCTTCTTGACCGGGGGAAGCGTCACGGTGGACAACCTGCCGACGGTCTGGATGGGCAGCGAGCTGGCCGCACTGTCGTGGCTGGGAGCGGACCTGACAACCCGCAACGGCACCTTGTCAGAGAGGACGGGGCTGTCAGCGACCAGTTGCAGCAGAGGTCCCCGTCTGCGAGCGGCTCGATTCAGCACCGATACATACCCCGGTCTCAACACCGATGGTCATCCCATTTTGGCGGCCTGCCTGACCCAATGTCCCGGCCGGAGCGTGATCACTGAGAGGGTCTTCAACCAGCGTTCCGGTTACGCCGGTCCATTCCGCGCGATGAACGTGGAAGTGGAGTGCAACGGTCACGCGGTGGAGATTTCCGGACCCGCGCACCTCCGGGGAGCGCGCGTGAACGGCCACGATATCCGGACCTGCGCCGCGCTCGTGCTGCTCGCTCTGGCCGCGGAAGGAGAATCCGTGATCGAGGGTTGCGGATATCTGCGCCGGGGCTACGATGACTTGCCCGCCAAGATCCGTTCGTTGGGAGGCGAGATTCGTGAGACCTCCTGCTGACGACACCCGTACCATGCTGATTTGGCCACCGGGCCCGGTCTTGTACGACAACTTGTGCTATCACTACTGTCTCTTCGGCGAGGTCGCCGGGTACCTCGCTGCTCAGACCAGATTGGATGTGATCGATGCCGGCGCTCTCGGGTTGTCCCACGGCGATCTGGCGAGGCGAATTCTCGAGTTCAGGCCCGATGTGGTGATCCTGTACCACGACTTCGATCTCCTGCCGTCGATCCCGCCCATGGTCGATCTCGGTGCGCGCCGTGTCGGCGGCGGCCGTCATCACATACGGCCCCCCGGGCATGTACTGCCCTGATCTGTTGCTCGGTGCCGGGGTCGACGGCGTCGTATCCGACGGCGATTGGGACTATGCGCTGGCCTCATTTATCCGCGAACCGGGGAGGCCGGACGGCGTCGCCACTCGAGATTCGCGCCGGCGCGGTGCGAGGATTGCGCCCGAGGAGTGGGGGTTCCCGCTTCTGGAGCGGCTCCCGCTGGACCGGTACCAAGCGATTGGCCGTGAAACCCGGTCCAATTCGGAGCGGGCGGGACTCGCCGGGATGACGGAGCTGTCCGTCACACTGAGCCGCGGCTGCAATCGCCGGTGCGGGTTCTGCAAGACCTCCCTCGTCGAGGGAATCAGAGAGCGCCGGAGGGATCTCGCGGCGGCCCTGAATTTCATCGAAACGGCATTCGCCGAACACTGTTTCGACTACCTCTCCGTCTACAGCCCGAACTTCACCGCCAACCGTGACTACGCCATGGAATTCGCCCGCGCCATGGGGCGAATGGGGGTTGTCTGGAAATGCGTGACGGCGGTGGACGACCTTGACCCCGAGCTGATCGAAATCATGGCGAATTCGGGCTGCCGGCGGATTGGTGTCGGTGTGGAGTCCCTTGCACCCGAGGCGTTGGCGACGATGTCGCTCCGCAAGGGAGTTGTGGGCGTCGACGAACTGGCCGCGCGGAGCAAGAAACACGACCTGGACCTCCACTGCTTTCTGATGTTGGGGATACCCGGCGAAGAACGAGAGGGTTTCGTCGGGTCGGTGCGCCGGTTGTTGGCGGCAGGAGCCAGCGTGCGGATCACATCGTACGTTCCCTATCACGAGCTCGATGAACGCTCCACCTGGAGCGATCTCGTCCGGATGAACCGAAAGACCTTCCGTTGTTCCCTGCCTGAAGGTATGACCGAGAGGGAGTTTGCCGAGATCATCTTCGACCAGGAGAACTGGCTTCGCCGCGTCGTTTCGTGAGGTCCGAGGTTCGGGAACATTTTCGTTTGCCATCCGGGGACTGGTTCGCCTATACAGGGGACATGGACACGGACTGCCCCGTCTGTGGTCGGCCGATCGCTGGCAGCCAACCCTCCTGCAAAAGCTGCGGTTCGGCAACGCCGGCAACGGCACCCGGCGTCGGGCCGGATACCGAGAAATCGTTCTATCGGTTCGGCCCGATGGGGGTCGGTGTGACGTTCTCACGACCCGGCCTGTTCGTCATCACACAGCAGAACTGCACCGAGATCTCGGCCACCGATACGGGAGTTTACGGGGTTCGCAGGATGCCGAAGGCCGCCATCGCGCGCCGCGGCAAGCACGCCGGGGAGATGGTCTTCAGTGTTCCCTGGTCAGAGGTGATCGAGGTGCAGCGGGCGGACTACCTGCTCAACGCAGCCCTCTGGATTCGGTATCGGTTGGGTGACAGTGTCAAGGGCGTGGGTGTCTCCGCCGGTGTCTTCTGGCGACACCACATTCGGGCCCTGGAGGAGATTGCGCAACGGCAGATGGGCGGGGAACCGGGCTCCGGGGGCTGAACCCATCGGGTGCGGCCTCGCTGCGAAAATCCGTCCATCGTGCGAGCTATACTGTCGGGCGACGATCACCAACCAAGAGTTTGACAGGCGGTCGTCGTCGCAACCAGGGGTATCAACATGAGTCAATGGGACGCTCCGAGTTGGCTTCGAGGGGGGATGATGCAGACCGTCGGCTCGGTGGTCGGGGTCGTGTTTCTGCTGGTGGGTCTGGTCGGATGGACCGAAGAGACCACTTCAGCTGTTGATCGAGGGCTGCGACCGGCGCAGACCACGCCGCTCGATGGGCTCTCGGTCGAGCTGCCGGAATTTCTCTGCTGTGGACAGACCACGGGAGGGACGCGAATCTGGGGCATCAACTACCCCCGCGGTTGGCAGGTGGTGTTGCTTCCCAACAACCCGGCGGAGTTTTATGGAGCGCTGTTCATCGATCCCCGGAGCAGCATTGTCGTGGCCTACATTCCCGGGGCAACGACGGTTCCGGGGGCTATCACCGACGTGGGGAACGTCGATCTGTTCCTCAACGGACTGGTGACCGAGCGTCGACAGGAGTTCCGGGGCTTCAACGAGGTTCACCGGCGGCCGTTATCCGGGATCCCCAACGGCCGATTGTGGGTCGGCACATGGCCGGGCCAGCAGGAGCAGATGTGGGAGGCGGTCATCGTGGTGGTGAATCCCACCAATTTGGATTACGTTTTGCCGGGAATGCCGCGGGGCAGCCTGACGATGATGGGGGTTCGCGCGGCGTCCTCACAGTGGGCATTGGGCCAGGCCATTTACGAGCGGATGGTGGCGAGCACCAGAGTTCAGCGGCTGGATGGCGGCTACAGTCCATGGGATTCGGGATTGGGCGAGCCGAACGTGGCGCCGGGAATGGTCCGATTCTGTCCGCGCCACTGTGACTGGATCTGGGTCGATGCCGACCGGCACGGGTGGCCGTGCCCGAGGGACGGCGCGCCAACCGAGCCGTACAAGGTTGAGTGCCGATGAGCAGCCGGTCGTGACCTCCGTTATGATTGGTCGAATCGAACTGAATCGGCGACCGGCCTTCGCCCCGTGGCTGAGGTCGGCGGATGATGTTGCGGGAGGGCTCCGGCCTTTTGACCAAGGTTGATGACAGTTTTCCGTGGGATGTCCTGCTCGCGTCCATCGACGAGGGGCGGGTGATTCCGGTTGTCGGACCGGAGTTGCTTGTCTTCGACCGGGCCGGGCGGGAAATGTCTCTGCACGAGGTGCTCGCCGATGTTCTCAAGGAGCGGCTTGGCATCGACGGTCACTCCACTACGGGCCGAACCGAGCTGAGCCGGATTGCCAGTGAATTCCTGGATGGCGGCGGCCACCGCGGAATGCTGTACTCGAAGCTCCACTCGATCCTCACCTCGGGCGAGTTCTCGACCCCCCAACCCTTGCGCCAACTGGCGAGGATTCAGGGGCTCAAGTTGTTCGTCAGCACGACCTTCGATCGGTTCATGCAGCAGGCACTGGACGAGGAGCGTTTTGGGGGTGACTCCCGCACCCAGGCCCGGGTGTACTCGCTGCGGACGAAGGTCGAAGACCTGCCCTGCGATCCGTTGGCGTTGGAGGTGCCGCTGGTTTTCCAGATCTTCGGCCGGAGCAGTACGGTCGCGGACTACGTCATCACCGACGAGGATCTGCTGGAATTCGTCCACTCTCTCCAGACCACCGATCGGCGACCGCGCATGCTGTTCGACGCAATGCGCGATTACAACCTCCTCGTGCTGGGCTGCAGTTTCCCCAACTGGTTGACCCGCTTCTTCGTCCGCGCACTGTCGGACATGCGGCTGCTCGACCCACGCGACACCCTGGAGACCATCGCTGACAACCAAACGGCTCAGGACCCTGATCTTGTGGAGTTCCTGCGGCAGTGCAAGGTGACGGTGTACGAAGCCGGCGGAACCACCCAGTTCGTCGACGAGCTGAGCCGGCGCTGGGAGGCTGAGCATCCGACGGGCGAGTCCGATGCCGTCGACGAACCACAGGAAACGACGGGTACAAACGACATCGCACCTGGAGGCATTTTCCTGAGTTACGCCAGTCAGGACCGCGCGGCGGTGCTCGAACTCAAGGCCAATCTCGAGGCAGCCGGACTGGAAGTCTGGTATGACCAACGTCGGCTCGAGGCGGGTGATCTTTACGAGAAAAAAATCAGGCGAAACATCGAAGCGTGCGCCTTCTTTTTTCCAATCATATCGGCCAGCGCGTGCCAGCGGCTCGAAGGGTACTATCGCAAGGAGTGGTTCTGGGCGATCGAACGGTCCAAGCGTTTCGAGAGCTCGTATCCGTTCATCCAGCCAATCGTGGTTGACGATGTGCCCTACGAAGCACAGGGAATTCCGGATGAGTTCGCCAACCGTCATTGGCAGCGCTTCGAGGGCGGCGTCCCGACGCCGGAGTTTCTCGATCTGACGAAAAGGCGCATCCGTGACCTGCGCAAGCGAAGGGCCGGCATCCAGTGACCGGATCGAGCGCTCCCGGCGGGCCCGGTTTCGCGGTGGATCAACAACGCCCTTTCCCGGGGTTGCTCTCCTTTCGCGAGCGGGAGTCCCCCTACTTCTTTGGCCGGGGGAAGGAGGCCAGTCGACTGCTTCGGCTGGTGCGACGGGATGTGGCCACCCTGCTGTTCGGCGGATCGGGGCTGGGCAAGACGTCGCTGATCCACGCCGGGTTGTTTCCCAACCTCCGTAAGAGTCAATTCCTGCCGGTTTCGATTCGCATCGATTTTTCGCCCGAGGCGCCCCATCCGGTGGCGCAGGTCAAGGCCGCGCTCAAGAGCAGTGTCGACAGGGCGGGAGGTGAGGCGGAGCACCCGGGCATGGCCTGGGATGAGGTCACCCTGTGGGAGCTTCTCCACCGGACCGTGTTCTGGAGTTCCACGAATCGACTGCTGCAGCCGGTTCTGGTCTTTGATCAATTCGAGGAGCTGTTCACCCTGGCAGCCAATCACTCAGCGGTAACGGAGCTGATCGATGAACTTGAAAATCTGATCGAGAACCAAATCCCGATGTCGGTGCAGCGCCGGCTCGAGGACAGCGGCCAGACGATCGACTTTCCATACGATCGCCGCAATTTCCGCGTCCTCATCAGTCTCAGGGAGGATTTTCTTCCGCTTTTGGAACAGCTGTGCGAGGACATCCCATCCCTTCGGCGGAACCGCATGCGGTTGACGGCGCTATCACCCGAGCAAGCCCGCGATGCGGTGAGTCGGCCGAATCCGGAGCTGGTGGACGAGGCGGTCGGGCAGGAGATCGTTCAGTTTGTCGCCGATACCGCCGAGCACCCGTTCCGACGGGTCGGCGCCGGCGGGATCGGGTCCCGTGCCGAGGTGGAGCCGGCCCTGCTGTCGTTGGTCTGCCGCGAGTTGAACGACAAACGGATCGCTCAAGGTCGTGATCGAATCACCAGCGATTTGTTGGGCGCTGCCAAGGTGGGCATTCTGGAGGATTTCTACGATCGCAGTCTCGCCGATCTGCCGCCCGAAATGCGGGTATTTGTGGAAGACCGGCTTCTCACCCGGTCCGGCTATCGGAATCTGGTTGCGATGGACGACGCCCTCGACAGCGAAGGGATTACCCGAGCCGACCTGGAGTCTCTGGTCGGCCGCCGATTGATCAGGGTGGAAGATCGGCTCGGCGCCCAGCGCATCGAGCTGACCCACGACGTTCTGACGCGTACGATTCGCAAGAGCAGAGATCGTCGCCGTGCCCTTGAACGTGAGCAGGCGCGTCTGCAACAGGAGCGCGAGGAGATCCAGAGACGGCAGCGAGATCTCGAGGAGGAGCATGCCGCCCAAAAAGCGAAGAGCCGGAGACTGGCGCGGCTGACGGCCGGCGTGGCCGGTGCAGGCATTGCGCTTCTTGCGGTGGCGGTGGTGATCGTGATCCTCGCGGTGGTCGCCTTCGAGTCCGCCCAGGAGGCGGATCGACAGCGTGCGATCGCTGAGGATGCCCTTGATTTCATGCTCTTCGACCTGCGGGATATGGTCGAGACCACCGGCCGGATGGACGTGGTGGAGCAGGCCGCGCAAGAGGTCCTCAAGCAGACCGAAACCGAGCACCCTGAAGAGCTTCCCGATGGGATTGCCCGAACTCGCGAGGTGGCGCTGATCGCGCTCGGAGATGTGCGTCGGGTTCAGGGTGATCTCGAGTCCGCAAGCGAATCGTTCAACGCCGCGATGGCCATTTCCAACAGGCTTGTGGCGCAAGACCCCGACAACGAGCTGTGGCAGCACGATCTGTCGATCGTTCATGTTCGGATGGGAGACCTGCACTATCAGGAGGGCAACCTTGAAGCTGCGCTGGCGTCTTGGCGCGAAGAGGAAAAAATCAGTCGACGGCTCGCCCAAAACGACCCATCGAATCTCAATCGACAAAGAGAGCTTGCCCTCAGTTCGCTTCGGGTCGGCAACGTGCTTCGCATCCAGGGCCGGGTGGTGGAAGCGCGGACGGTCCTCGCAGGTGCCTTCGACATCGTAACGGGTCTGTTGGTCAAGGAACCGACAAACCAGACGTGGTTGAGCGATCTGGCTCACGTCCACGAATACCAGGGTCTCCTGGCCGAACGGGAGGGAGATCTCGAGACCGCCGGAGAGGAATTTGAAGCATCGCTGGAAATCCGGCGCGAACTCAGGGACCAGGATCCACGGGATCTCCTCCGGCGGAGCCTGCTTGCCGGTGTTGAAGTCGGACTGGGTAATATTCGCTTGGCCCAGGGTGATCTCGAAAACGCCGAACCCCTGATCGCTGATGCCGACCAGATGTGGGCCGAGCTGGTCGAAAGGGACCCCGACAACGCCGATTGGCGGATGAGCAGGGCCTCGGTGATCGCTTCCAGCGCGACCGTTGCCAGAACCCGGGGTGACTACGAGGCTGCGATCAGCGCGTACCGCGAGCGTCTTGCGATCCTTGAAGCTCTCGCCTTGGAAGCGCCGTCAAGCGGTTCGCTGCTCTACGAACTTTCAGCTACCCATGCCTGGATTTCCAGGTTGTTGCTCCTTGTGGACAGACCGACCGGAGCTCTGGGTGCGGCCCGGTTGGCGCTGACCACCGCCGAGTCGCTGTCGTTGCGTGACGCCACCAACGCGGGCGCTGCCCGCCGGGCAGCGGCCTGCCGCCAGATGGTGGGGGACGCCCTGGTGGCCATGGGTGATTTAGAGGCTGCGGCTTCTAAATACCGTGCATCGCTGAACGACATGGAGCGAATTCACGGGGATCACCCGGACTCGGTGCTGTTTGCGGTGGACGTGGCGGACAACCGCAACCGGCTGAGCCATGTACTGTGGCTCGCGGGGGACGAGGCCGCCGCCCGGGACGCGTGGCAGCAGGCGGTTGAGGAGTTCCGGGAGTTGGAGATTCGTGCAGACCTGAATACCCGAAGGACGCTCGATGGTCCACTCGGGGCGATGACCAGCTGTGCGCTCTTTCGGAAGGGTCTCGGCGAGGGTGCCGCCGTTGGAGTCGATCGAATTGATCCACAGCGCGCCAGCCGGAAGATCCGCGCTGGGATCCTAGGGTATGGGGCGCGCCGAGCCCTTTTTTCCGGTTCTGCCGAATCGGCGATCGAGCTGTCGCAGAAGGCCCTCGAGATCGACCCGAGTCAGACGTGGATTCAGTTGACCCTGGCTCACGGATGGTTGCTGGCGGGTCAAGAGGAGACGGCGCAGGAACTGTATCTGCGGTACGCCCCCTTCCATGTGTCCGACGCCCTCACCTTCCGCGAAGCCGCGTTGGAGGACGTGAAGGCCCTGCGGGCGGCGGGCGTGTTCGCGCCCGCATTGGCCGAAGTGGAAGCCCTGTTCCGATCTCAGTCGCCGAGATAGACCACAGCCCGGGTGACGGGATCGATATGGACCACGCGACCGGGTCCGCTGATTGGGAGGGGCTTCCCACCATTGCTGCGGCTGGCGTACTCCGGAGGAATTTCACCGGCAATCATCCAGTCCACGAGTTGGCCGGTGCCTCCAATCCCGCGCGCCGGTTGTCCATCCCAAAGGGCGATCAGGACGTCGCAATGTTCGACGATGTAGGCGCCTGCGCGGGCGTATTGGAGGGTTCGAGCGGCGCCCTGAGATTGGTCCGCCGGAGACGATCTGCCGTCCACCACGATCACTTTGCCCGCGGCAGCCAGGAGCTCGTCGAACTGCTGTTGGGAATCCGGGGTTTCGAAGTCCTGTCGATAGTCATCGGGCGCCATGGGTAGGGTCGCGATGAGCTCTGCGCCGAGGTAGTCCACGCCGAGGGACGCCACCAGCCGGTCGGCGCCTTCGGCAAGACACGACAGCACGATCGTGTGTGGGTCGGTGGCGACTCTTCGCAGTTGTTCCATTTCGTGGGCCACGGTCTCTCGTAACCGTGGGTCTTCCACATCGATGTCTCGATGCCCGGTCACGCCGATGACCAGAGGGCGTGTGCTCGAGGGGCTGTCGCCATGCACTGCGGCGGTCACCTGTCGTTGGCCGGAAGGCTGAGGTCGAAGACAGCCGGAAAGTGCTCTTCAAGGACCTGCTCGTCTGCCGCAACCTTGCCGATCTTTGCGAGGTCGAAACGATTGTCGGCGGCGCTCATGTTGCGCAATTCCTTGGCCCTGGGGGCCACATCGTCGAGTCCGAGCCGGGTGAGTTCCTCCTCCTCCAGCAGCACGTCATATCTCAGATAGGAAAGGGCGGGCTCGTCCACAATCAAATCCTCGGAAAGATCGCCGACCTCGGAATCGATGGCCCACGGGGTTTGGCTGTGTGAAAGGAACTGGAGAATCAGTTGATTCTGCCAAAGTGCGTCGGCCATGAGCAGGTTCGGGACGTACGCGGCCCAATTCCAGATCTTGTTGCGGGCCATCCGCTCCGGATCGTCCCTGAAGTCCCAGAGACCGGTGCCCACGGAGACCAGTAGTAACTCATCCTCGCCCGTTTTCCATCGGAACGGAAAGCCATTCAGGGTTGCAACGAGGAATAGCCGAAGGGCCGGGTTATTGGCCATGCTGACGCCGCCGTCGATGAAAGTCCCGATCTGGCCGCCTCCGAGATCGATGGTGGTGGGCTGGAAGAAGACGGGTGCTGCGGCGCTGGCTCGCACTGCCCGGCGCAACAGGATGTCTCGGTTCTCTCCGTAGAACTTGCCCTCCGGGTGGTTGATCAGAGGCCATGTGCTGCCGGTGTCGGCTCTTTTGGTGACGATGCAAACGCCCGTTCTGATGGTGTCGTCGCCGAGCGTCGTGTCGCCAAAAATGAGTTCGAGTTGTTCCTCGAGAGGTTCGGTCTTGAAGAGGGCTTCCCAGAGTTTGAACTTCTTTGCGCCGAAGACCTTGCCGCCCAGCTCCAGGTAGAGATTCTTGAGCTCGGTCGCGCTCATGCCGACCGCCAGTCCGGCGGCGATGATCGAGCCTGTGCTGGTGCCGCCGATCAGGTCGAAGTAGTCGCAGAGTCGAAGATCCGGGTTGCGGTATCGGTCGCGGAGGATCTCCTCGATGCGCTCGAGAAACCCGAGCGACATAGCCCCGCGAATCCCCCCACCATCCAGAGCCAGTATTCGTTTTGGTCCCTCGGCCTGCAGTCGCTCCAACAGCGCCATGGTCTCATCTCCAATATTCGTTCGTGATTCCTCGGCGGCTGCGCCTCGGGCGAACAGTGACGAGGAGTGATTCCTTTGCACGCATCGTAGCCCCGGTGGAGGACAGGTGCAACCCGGAAATTCGAGTGCGGCGTTGCATGATATGCTGCGATCACTCCGCCGGATTGTGTTGAGTATGTTGCCATTCAAGAACAAACGCAAAATCACCTCGCATGATCGTTGAATTTGGCATCAAGACGCTGAGGAAGCTGTGGCAGTTCTTTGTCACCGCATTCCCAGGCCTCGCCCGGCTGGCCGAACGGACCGGACGCTTCGGGTCCCTTCTGGTGACCAACCCCATGGTGGCGCCGATCTGGAACAGAGTCGTGTCGTCGCCCCAGGGGCAGGCATTGATCAACATCATCCAGCGTTTCTGGTGGCGAGACTATTCAAAGGAGCGCATCGACGCCGACCGGCTGACTCCCGAGGCCCACGCCCTGCTCCGTCCGGTCATGTGTCTTGCCGCCCTGCTGTGTCTCTTGGTCCCGGTGGCGATGCTCGCCCCGTGGCCGGAGGTCCCGGCGGAGGAGGTGTTGGAAGCGACCGGCCCGGTTGCGGCCTGGTCGATCGTGCTCTGGGTTCTCACTCTTGCGGTGGCGTGGAGCTCTCTGCTGGTGGGGTCGGCCTCGTCCAATCGCGCGGTTTTTCTGATCGCGTTGGTTCTCTTCGGGTACTTTCTGATCTACACAGCGATCGCCGTCCTGCCTCCCTCCATGTGGAACCTGCCGCTGCCGGTGGTGGCCATGGGGGTTCTCGCCTTTTCCGAAGCCAGACTCGGCGGCTCCGGTCGTCGCGGTCTGGTGGCATCGCTGGTCACAGCACTGGGCGTCGGTATGGCGTCGGGCTATGTCTTCGCCGGGCTGTTCCCGGGAGAACGAGTGCCCATACCCGACAGGCTTCTGGTGGGCGCCTGCGCCGGCGGGTTGATGTTTGTGTGGGGGCGGTATGCAAAGCGTGCCCCCAGGTGGTTCCCGCGTCCCGACCTCTCATCGTCGGCGGCCCAGAACATTCTGGCCGCGTTGCTGTTCGTGTTCTACATCGGTCTTGGCATTCGTGGGGGCTTCGGTGTTCCCGCAACCACAACTGTTGAGTTTCTCAGTGTGTGGAGCGGATATTTGTGGCCGGTGTGGTACCTCATGGGCACCGGGCTGATCTTCAAGCTCCTGACCCACACCAGAGTGCTCACCCAGTCGGTTCGAGACGTGGTGCCTGCGCGGTGGCTGGTTCCGAGCGTGATAGTTCTTTTCCTCGTAGGTGTGTTGGTTACGTGGTCGGAGTTCGTCCTCGACACGGCGGGACTTCAGTGGCCGTCGCCGCTGGTGACTCTGATGGCGTGGGTCTACAAACTCACGCTCGGGTTCTTCTGGAGTGAACCCATGTACGCATTCTCAGCGTGGATCATGCGCTGGGTCCTGCTCTTCGACCTGGTGGCGGCAACCTGGCTCGCCATACGGCGTCGACTGACGTCGGCGGCGATCATGGTGCTGCTCGGTCAGACCATCCTGCTGTGGTTCGTTGTCAGTCAGTACTATCTCAAGCTTCTCAGCTTCAACACGGCGGGATCGTACTCGCCCCTCGTCATGCTGCTTCTGGCCCTCATGATGCTGTGGTTGCTGTATCGGGCGGGACTGATGCGGGCAATCGGTTCGTCACCGATGTGGCCGTTGACCGGACGAATCGGGATCTACAGCGCCATCATGCTGTGGGTACTGCTGGAGATCCACTGCCGCGCAGCGATCCACGACGCCCTCGCCATCGACCGGATCTTCCTCTACACATTCCGCGGCGTTGTGGACTTCGGACTGCCCTACATGTTGGGAATCTACGCGAGCCGTCGGCTCAAGACGCTGCCGTTGTCGACTCCCCATATGATCGGAGCCTTTGGATTGGGCGCGGTTGCCGCCCTATCGCTGAATGCGCTTGACAAGCTGGTTGCCGCCGGCGGTTCTCTGACGAAGCTCCTGGCAGATCTTGCGGAGCGATACGACATGGAGCTGACGGGCCGGATGGACGAACTGGCCCACTTGGTGCCTGATTTCCCCATGGGTTGGACGCTTGCCAGGGGGTTGCTGGCCATGGCCGCCCTGGTTGCGGTGGCCGTGGTGATCGGCAGGAAGACCCGTGGCCGGGAGAACGCTCCGGCGGTGGCACTCTTCGCGCTGATTGCGACCGGCGCCGGGATGGGGGCTTTTTCGCAGATTCGTCTCGATATCCCGATTCTCTCACCGCTGTGGGGCCAGATGATCCTCCCCTACCGGACCTCCATGGAGATCGATGCGAATGTGGTCGCCTTGTTTCTTTCATTCACGCTGCCGGCGATGGTACTCGGTTTGGCGCTGACTCGTCCCGGAGGTCCACACCCCAAACGGGCCCTTGCCGGGATCGTCCTGGCGACGCTGCTCCATCTTCTGGCCGTGGTGTTGTGGCCCGGTCACGAGGCGTGGCTGAGGTCAACGGGCATGATGTGGACCTGTTTTGCCGCCGCCGGGGGCCTGTTCGCCATCCTCCTGCGTCTGGTCCGCCGCCGCGTGGAGGAGGTCATGCCCGAGGAGTTGTTGGCATCCGCCACCGAGCGACCGCTGGCCGGTGGTCGCACCGTCTTGGCCGCAACTGTGCTGGGTGTTGTTGTGCTGGGTGCCGTGGCGTTGAATCAGATCTCCACCGGGCGGCTGGTGGATCTCGAACTCGAAGGACTTCCGCGGCCGCTGCCGGTGCCGGCGGCGTGGTATCCGTCCGAGACGGTTTTTCCCGAAGTGGACGCAACGATGACGAGATCCTCGATCACCTTCATCCAGCCGATCCTGCTGGTGAATGCGGAGCAACCCGGGGACGGTGGTGTCGAGGGCCTTCTGCAGGAAGCGTTGGAAGAAACCCAAGCGACCATGCTGGATGTGGAGATCTACAACGGTCCGGAGTCGTGGCAGCGTCACCTCGACGGCGCTGTGGCGGTGGATTTCTTCTACTCGCAGCCGCTGGCGGACGGAAGCACGGTCCCGATGCTCGGATCGCTGGCCATTCTTCCCGTGCCGGAGGGACCGGTGGTCGGGTTGGGGCTGATGAGCAGCATGAGCGATTTCCAGTCGAGGCGGTGGGATCTGATCCTCATGGCGGAGGCGCTCCAGGCTCCGCGGCGCCCCCGATGAAATTGCGGATCAGCGGCCGAACCACAGCTCGCGAATTTCGCGATAGGTCCCCCTTTCCTTGAGCTCGAGCAGGGCTCGATTGACCGCTTCTCGCAGGGAGCTGTCCGGTGGCAGGACGATGCCGTAGCTCTGGGTGTTGAACACTGGTCCGATGACTTTTGTCAGGCTCTTTTCGCTGTGTTCGGCGATGAACTGGAGCACCGGTGCGTCGTAGACGATCGCGTCGGTTCGGCCGGATCGCAGCAGCTCGACGGCATCGTCGATGGAACCCACCTCGGTGACGTCCGCCCGAATCCGACGAAGGTAGTCCGCGCTGGTGGAGCCACGAACAGTGGCGACTCTCATCCCCGGAAGATCGGCGGGGCCGTGGAGGGCACCGTGCAGCTCGTTGACCGTGGCGGTGGTAGTGATCGTTGCGGTGAAAATGGCGAGCAATACGTAGCCAACGAAGATCCACAACAGGGCAAATGCCCGACCCGCTGCCCCCCGTGGCGTCTTGTCGCCGTATCCAACGGTGGAGACCGTGACGACGGCCCACCACAGGGAATTCCAGATACCGAGAAAGTAGGCCCGGCCGAACTCGGGATTGTGCCGTCGTTCGAAGAGCCAGATGATGTGGGCCGAGAGCACGAGCGCCGCCGCCAGAATGGCAAGCACAATCAGCAGCTTTTTGGACCTGACCGCGTCCACTATCCCGCGCAGTGTCCGATCGAATCTAGGGGCCCTGTTCTGCGCCACCATGATTTGAAGGCCCGATTCGAACATGGAGTGCGAGAAATCCAGCGACTGTTCCCGGCGTGCGGTAATGTCGATGCCGGAGATGCCGACATCGGCAACGCCGCGGCTGACGTCATCCAGCAGCTTGGCAACGCTGTTGACGGCGTAGATCTCATACTCGAGATTCAGCTCGTCGCTGATGGCCTTCCAAAGGTCAATACTGAAACCGGAAAATCGACCGTCATTGAGGAAAACAAACGGCTCGAGTCGTTTTGTCACGACGCGTAACGTTCCCAGATTCGGTCCGCGGTCGGGGATGGTCTCCGGTGGATGAGTTTCCCGCACCGGTTGGGAACCGCGTGCGTTATCGAGCCAGTCGTCGACGGCACCGCGGTTGGCGCTGATCCACTCTTCGGCGTGGCGCTGAATCTGGCTCTCCTGGCCCCCGCCCAGGAACATCCTGAGGTTCTGGTCCTGGATGTCTTCGATGGGGATTTCCAGGCGCCCGAGCAACTTTCTGACGCCTGGGTTCGCCGCGAGAAACCCGCGGTTCGCAACCGCTCGGACGGTCGTCGCCGGCCATCCAAGGTTGCACGGATCGTGTTCGCAGCCGTCGATGGATGCGACCGCGACATGGTCCTCGAGGTGCTTCTGTCCATCGGGAAGACTGGAGAAGGGGACCTCGAGCCAAACCACATCTCGGCCGGGTTCAAGGGCGGCCACCGTCCAGTTGGGTGTCCAGGTGTAGAAGAACACCGGTTCTCCCCGCCGAAATCGCTCGATGGTCTCGAACATCAGCGCCGTGTAGTCGCCCTGGAGGTGATCCACAGTCGCGTCGAGCCCGTAGGCTTCGAGGTGGTGATCGATCACCTGGGCGCAACCCCAGCCTCGATCACAGCCCACAAGGTCGGCCCGGCCGTTGCCGTCCAGGTCGAAGGCGGCTGCAATGGTGGGATCGGCAAGGTCGGACAGTTCTTTGATCCCGAGTCTTTCGGCGGTGGGTTTGTCGATCAAGTATCCCTGCGGCGCCGGCGATGGAATGATGAAACCAACCGGGACCACAGCGTCCGGTTCCAAGAGTTCTTCGAAATAGGGCCAGTGGGGTGGGAACCATCCATTGACCCACAGGTCCACCTCGCCGTCAGCGACCTGGCGATAGAAGTCGTGGTTTTCCAGGGTGTGCGGACCGTCAACCGTGTAGCCCAGCTCCGCGAGGAGGTCGGCGGCGACGGCGGCCTGAAACCACCCGGTGTCCCACGCCGCGCGCGCCAACCGAACGGGTTGACGATCCGAGTCTTGTGGGCTCTGCTGAGCCGACACGGTCGGCCCGATCGCCAGGGCTGTGAGAAGCGCTACTTGGAACAGACTGGATCGCCTCATACCTATCGGTCAGTGGAAACGGTCAGCAACGGGCTCTTGCCGCCGGCGCCTGCCGCCTGGAGAGAGAAGAGATAGGTGAGCAGCCCAAAGGTGGTTTTCGAGTCGAGGTCATCGTCGGAAATGTAGAACCAATGGTCGCGGTAGTGCACCTGGACAAAGGCGTCGGCAGGTGGATGGGTTTGGGATTTGATGCGCAGGATGTTGCCGGTGACGGCAGCCCAGTCGATGGCTTCTCCCGAGGCGTCCCGTGTGACGGTGACCTTGCCCGCGGCTTCGTGATCCGGCGGCGCCTCCACCGCCTGGGACAGAAAGACAAGCACTCCCGCCAGCGAACGACCCACAAGGGCCATCTCGTCGGGTGATCCCGAGAGCCTGGACGTGATTTTGAAAGAATTCTGATCGGGTTGCAGGCCGAGCAGACGTCGCACCTCGGCCACTTCGTCGGCCCACTCTCCCGGGGGTCGCCGCTGCAGGTGAAGGACCGTGGCTTCACTGTTGTCCGGCGCCACTTCCAGACGCATGTCGATCAGGCCGACTGCCTGTAGATCGCGCATGAGCTCTGCGGCGCGGTGAAACTCTCTGAATCGGGGGACGAAATCTGGCATGCGAGATGGCGCGGAGCGGGCGTTTTGGAGTTCGTTGACCTGCTGGACACAGCACAGCATGAGCAGCTCGGAACTCCAGCCGGACTGTGCCAGCTGAATCAATGTTTCGGCCGGAATCGGGGCCAACAAGCGCTGGGCAAACACCTCTCCCTGAAGGGGCGTGTAGGTAATAGTTGGTTTTTCTGTGTAGACAACGCCGGCACCGATACCCAGGTCGGTGTCTGTTCCGCCGTTGAAGGCGGCACCGGCGGACGCAGAGGCCCGCTGGTCGAGGGTGTACTGCGTGATGACCGAGCTGACTTCGAGGAATTGGACGGTATCGCGATAGCGCAGCCGAACCAGATTGAGCAGCAACTGCTCATTCCATGACTCGGAGATCGCTTCGGTGTAATTGAAGCGCGCGGGAGAAACGCTGTTCGGCCCCATATTGGTGCGACAACCCAGCGGGAAGATCTGAGCAAGAATGAGCAACGCCAACCCGAGTCTGTTTCTCATGAGTTCCTCCCGAATGACTCAACGATTCGTCATGCGACGATCCAGTTCCTGCACTTCGCGACGCGTGGCCTGCCACAGCTCCCGAATGAGTGGGGTCAATTCAACCCCGCGAACAGCCGTCTCGATGTATGGGATCCGACCCGCCATGTCCCGGACACTGGCGCGTGCTTCGGCAATTTCGTTCTGGGTCCACCCTGTGGGGTGGGTGTCTTTGCGGAGTTTCTTGAGGGCTCGTCGCTTTCGGACATAGGTCTCGAAACGATCGGCGAACGTCTCGAGGGTCTTGACCTCTTCCCACAGGACCCGGTCCTCACCTTCAGGTTTCCAACGACCGTTGGATTCGAGGTATCTGCGCAGGGTTTTGGTGAGCGAATCGGTGGCCGCTTCGACTTCGCGCGCCATGTCGAGGGCCTCACCAACACTCGGAGCGCCGTCCCGCGGATCCGGTGGCCCCGAGCTGTCGACAGTCGGCTCCGGTATCCGGGTTGCCGCGGCGGCCGGAGGGGAGGTCGGGGCCTGGCGTGTCGGTTCCGGAATGGTCGGCGGCACGGCGGTGGCTCGAAGTGCCGGCTGCCGCGGTGATGTGTCCTTCGGAGGTGCTTTGGTCGGAGCTGGTTCTGCCGGTCTCACCTGAGTCGGCGAATGTTCAACGGGTTCCGGGAGAGGCAACCTCGGTGCGGTGTCCACCGGACCCTGACGAACCACCCCCTGTGACGCAGGACCGGGGAGGGGCGTTGGAGTCGCCGCTGACGCCACTTCGGTGCCCTGACTCCGGCCGCCCCACAGGACGGCGATCATCAGGGCAAAGATGACGACCCCGGCGATGACGACGGCCCCGGCAAGAGCCCAGTACGCCGGCCCGAGGTCGCGGAACCACACGATCGCGCTACGGAGACCATCGCCATTTTGTTGACCTTCGGTCGACGCCGGAGGGCCCTTGGGTTGTTCGGCGACTCGGGTCGGTGGCGGTTCGGTCCCGGCAAGTCGGGTTGGGGGCGCCGCGGCCACCCTGGTGGGCAGTACCACCGGTGTTTCGCTCGGAGGAGCCGCACCTTCCTCCGGCTCGTCATCGGGCCACTCGGACGCCGCACCCCGGGCGAGCGCCTTGGCGAAAGACGGGGCATCCGGAAACCTCCCATTCGGTTCCTTGGCCAACGCCCGAAGGATGGCATCGTTCAGCCAGACCGGAATGTGCTCCGACAGCTCCCGGGGGGGTGACGGATCGCGTTCGATATGGGCCCTCATAATCTCGAAGTCGCTGTCGGCGACGAGCGGAAGTTGGCCTGTGACAAGTTCATAGAGAACGGCGCCAAGGGAGTAGATGTCGGATGCAGCTCCCGGATCCTCACCCCTGACCTGCTCCGGCGACATGTAGTGGGGTGTGCCGACGAGATGTCCGGCACGGGTCATCCTGGCTTGGCCCACCATCCATGCGATGCCAAAATCCATGATCTTGGCCCCGCCATCGGGCGTGATCATGATGTTTTCGGGCTTGATGTCGCGGTGGATCACGCCTTCTCGATGAGCCGTTGCGATTCCCTCGAGGATGGCGCCGAAGAGCCGGACGGCTTCCCGGGGGCTGAAGGCACCCTGGCTACGAAGCACTTTGTCGAGTGTTTTCCCCTCGACGAACTCCATGACAAGGAAAAACTCCTCGCCCTCCCGGAAGAAGGAGTAGATCATTGCCACCGCCGGGTGATTGAGTTTGGCCAGGGTCTTGGCCTCCTTGCGGAAGCGCTCCACCAGTTGCGGATCCCGGCCCAGCTCCGGACGTAATACCTTGATGGCAACGTCTCGGTCGAGCATCATGTCGACGCCCCGGTAGACCGAACCCATACCTCCCTCGCCCACCTTGGAAAACACCTTGAAGTTGCCCACAACGCGTTCGTTCATAGCTGAGGCGCCTCCATGCTGCGGGTTGGCTTCACGATAGGTCGTCGGCCGGAGTCCGTATCGACGGTGAGAACCACCACTGTTATGTTATCCGGACCGCCGCGATGAAGGGCCAAATCCACCAGACGCGAACAGGCATCGCGGTGGTTTTCTTGGATCACAATGAGCCGGATCTCGTCGTCCTCCACAAGATCATGCATCCCATCGGAACTCAGGATGAGGCGATCTCCACTTTGGAGAGGAAGAGGATATTTCCAACTCGAGGGTGTGAGCTGGGGTCGGGTGCCGAGGGCTCGGAGAATGACGTTACGGTCTTCGTGGTTCTTTGCTTCTTCGCGGGTGATGACGCCTCGTCGCACCATGTCCATGACCGACGAGTCGTCCTCAGTCAGGCAGAAGATATCGCCGGAACGAACCAGATAGAGCCGGCTGTCACCAACGTGGGCGACATGAGCCTGCCAATCGATGAGGACGGCCGCGGTGCAGGTGGTTCCCATCCCGCTGAGCGTGGCCGTCTCGGCAGCGGCCTCGTAAATTTTCCGGTTCGCCCGTCGCATCGCCTCGTGCAAAGCCTCCGCCGGGTTTTCCGACACCCACGAAAACTCCTGCGCGATCGTCTCCACCGCAAGTTGTGACGCCACCTCGCCGCCCGAGTGCCCTCCCATTCCGTCGGCCACGACGGCGAGCCACCCTCGGTTTTCGGTCCTACCCGAGGACTCGATCAATCGGGCGCTGTCCTCATTGAGAGTGCGGACGCAGCCCACGTCGCTCATCACAGACCCAACGACGATCATGCTATCGCTCATATCACCTCGGCTTGAAATCGCGAACGGAGTACGTGTAGTTGTTGGAGTGGGGAAGGACCTCGATGGTTCTTTGAATGGGTTGATATCCCTTCATTTTGATCTCGATCTTGATCTTTTCTCCCACCGCCGCCTCGAAGCGGCAGGGCGTGGATCCGGCGTCGCGGCCGTCAACCCACACCTCGGCGCGGCCTCCGACCACGGCGATCGAGACCGGCCGGTTTTGGCCCAGAGATCGTTCAACCGCCGCCGGCCTACTTCGATCGGCGGGTTCACGGGGTGCGGATCGGCCGTCGGGTATCACCGCCAACCCGACGATCACGGCCAAAAGAACGATGGCGGCGCCTGCCGCGACCACCGCGTTTTCTCGGACGGTTTTCGTCAGCCGGCCGAAGATTGCCGTCAGTTGATCGATTCCTGGGATGGTTCGTGGCGTCCAACCGTGTTCATTCCCCGTTGCTGCCGCAGCCGTTGCCAGTGTTTCAGCCGATTGAAACCTTCGACTTGGCCGTTTTTCGAGGCAACGGCCGACCAGTTCATCAAAGGACTTTGGTATTTCGGGCGCCAGCTCCGAGGGACGTCGCGGTGTCGCCCTCTCCACACGTGCTACGAATTCACCTGCCGACGGCGCGTCGAACGGGACCTCACCGACCAGCATCTCGTACAGCAGGATGCCGAGGGCCCAGATGTCCGAGCGATGGTCGACCGAATCGCCGCGCAGTTGCTCAGGAGAGCAGTAGTGCAAAGTGCCGACGAACTGGCCGGCCCGGGTAAGCCGCGGTGTATGGCTGCCTTGG
This sequence comes from uncultured Holophagae bacterium, assembly GCA_963710645.1. Lineage (GTDB taxonomy): Bacteria > Acidobacteriota > Thermoanaerobaculia > Thermoanaerobaculales > Sulfomarinibacteraceae > FEB-10. Next base: position 23,360 of record CAVQBD010000002.1, read on the forward strand.
GCGATGCCGAAGTCGAGCAGCTTGATCGTGCCCTTGGACGAGATCTTGATATTGTGGGATTTGATATCTCGATGGATGATGCCGCTGGCGTGGACATATCCCACCGCCTCCACCACCGGAAGAAAAATCCGGATGGCCTCCGGCGGTGGTATCCGGCTCGAGACCCGGATTCGGTCGGCGAGAGTCACGCCGTCCACATACTCCATCACGATACATGGGCGGCCCGCGATCTCGGTAAATTCGTACAGAGTGGCGATGTTCGGATGGTGGAGTTCCGCCTGGATCCGGGCCTCGTTGAGGAATCGATCTGTGAACCCTGGATCGTTCGAAGTGGTCAGGATCTTGATGGCGGCGACCCGGCCGATTTTGGTGTGGACCCCTCGATAGACCTCACCCATTCCCCCGGCACCGAGGAATTCCTCGAGGCGATAGTCGCCGACGGTCGAGTTGACCAGATCCGACATCTGCTGTGGCGATGGCTCAGTTCGTGACCGGTGTGACTCCCATGAGTTCCATACCGTATCTGATGGGCACCGCGAACGAGAGTCGGGTGTGGATCGTCGATTTTCCGTAGGTGTAGATTCCGATCACCCGTCCTTGGCCGTCATACACCGGGCTGCCGCTGCTTCCGGGGCCGGCGCCCTGGACCTCGATCTGGTACACATCGCCCATTTCGCTCCAGTAGTCGTAGACGCCCTCCCCACCGGCTGGTGCCTCGCCACGAATGATGCGCCCGATAAGCCCTTGAGAAACAGTTGGATCGGGCACCTGCTTCCATTCGTCTTCCGGATTGAGGGGATCCACCTGTTTGACCCGCACCGCGATGTCCGGTGATACGCCCGGATATCCGAGCACGGTCACCGGGTCGCCGGGCTGAACCTGATCGTAATTGTCATAGAGTTCTACTGGCGGAACGTCCGTCGGCAGATCCATTTTGATGAGCGCCACATCGGCCCGGTCCGAAACCCTAACCAAGCGCGCCGGGATCCTCAGCTTCGCCTTTGGGAAGGTCACGTCGAGGTAGAACAACGACCCTTCGAGCACCTTGCCCTTAACGATTTGGCCATCAACGTTAAAGGCCTTGGACGGGACCCAACGGGACAGCTCCGCGGCGTACTCCTCGCCGATCTCGCCCAGTTGCTCGATACCATCGGACGTCGGACGGTACAACTTGCCCGGCAACGGGAGCGCATAACTGGTCTGCCAGTTGGCGGCCACGTGACGATTCGTGAGGATGAAACCGTTGGCGGTGACCACGAATCCTGTCCCCATCCCCGAACTGGTGATGGGAGCGTTGGTCTCCTTTTCGGAGTCGGTGATGAGCCACGGCTCGATCTCGTCTCCCACCACGAGGTATGCGGGCATGTCATCGATGTACCGGTGGTAGACCTGGTTGCCGCTCGGGGTGTGCTCCAGCTTCCAGCTGAACTCCACCAGAACACTGGAGCCGCCATACAGAGTCGCGACATCGGTGGCCGACATCGGTGTGTCTTGTTGCGCCTCGCGGACATCCGCCACGTCCCTCTGGACCCCGAGCTGACGAATCAAAAAGACACCAGCTACGATGGCGATGATGATCACCGCGGCCGCGGCGATGAGGGCCGTGTTCGAACGGCTCTTTCGCTGCGAATCCTCCACCATTCGTTCGACCGTTTCTTTGCCGACGCCCACCTTGGCTGCGGCTGCGCCGGGCGTGGCTGTGGGCACATCTCCGAGACGGGTTGCAGGCACTTGGGGAGTGCCGGAAAGGCGAGTTTCCTTGGCCACTCCTCCGGGCTTCGGGTCGAGATCAAAGCTGAATTCAGGGCCTCCGGCGCCGAGCTGGATCGTGTCGCCCACTGACAGGACGACTTCGCCCGTAATCCGCTGTTTGTTGACAAAGGTCCCGTTGCGGCTTCCGAGGTCGATCAGCATGAATCGGGTCGGGTCGTCCGAATCCTGGACGATCCTGGCGTGTTGGCGACTGACCAGGTCGTCACTTTCCGGATCGAATTTCACGGTGGCCGCGGGGTCGCGACCGATGATCAGTTCCTGGACGTGTTCGAGTGGGAACTCATCCACCTGATTCGCACGTGAACCTGCCTGATGTCGAAGAATGATCCGTTCCGGGCCCGCTTCCTGATTCTGTGACATGGCTCTCCTCCTCGATGAAATGGCCGAGCGTTTCCGCCGGCCGATGTCGTCGCCGCGGATTGGCTCAGATCACTGTGCGAACCGCGACAGGCCCCACTAATACTCAGCCGTGTCGACCGAATGGACGCGAATTTCGGTCTCACGGTCTTATCGCCATTCACCGATCATGGAGTCGTTGAGTTTCACTCTGACTGGCCAGGGATTATATCACCGGAGGAAGGGCGCATCACAGGCAGTAGGTAGTGGCAGTAGGCAGAGGGGGGGACCCTGCCCATTTCCGTCCCGATGCCGGCAGAGGCCGTTGTTCCTGGTCAACGCGATGACCGCCGGCACCGGGACGGAAATGGGAGATGCCGTGTTCTTCCTAGAATGCGTCGCGTCAAGCGCGCACGACGATGGTCAGGCAGATCACGACGTAGGCCAGGCATCCGGCCATGACCAGGAACCAGCCGCCCCAGGCAATGTGTTCTTCGTCATTGTGGGCGTGGACGCTGATCCGCCACAGGATGATGGCGGCCATGGCCGCGGCGAAGACGATGATGATGATCTGCGCCACCGGGAGCAGGGTGAGGTTGTTGGTTCCCACCAGTTGGCCGAGCAGGGACGGCGGATTGGAGCTCAGCTGGAAGGCGGAGAGGGCCGAGATGTTGCCAAACTGGTAGGCCATCAGTGGCCCCCATGCCAATACCATCAGGGCAAAGGCCACCTGGGTCGGAATCGCCGAGTCCTCGCCGTCGCCGCCCGTGATGAGGCTGGGCAGGACCCGGGTCAGCAGTGCGCCCACGACCACCGCCAGGACTCCGCCCACCGTGACGGCGAGAAACCCTGACAACGACGGGTCCGCCTGGATGGCCAACAGAACGGGAGAGAGCAGAAAGACTGCCAGCAGGAACGGAGCGAGGGCCCAGGCGGCGGTGCCCAGATGCCACACTCCGACAAGAGGTGGTTGGGCATAGACCCGGGCCGACTGGTGAGGGCAGCTCTTCAGGCAGTCCATGCACAGCTTGCACATGTGGGACTCGCTGCCGTTGAGCGGGTGGTGAAAGACTGTGCAGCCCGGGATATCGAGGGTCTTCGACCCCTTGAAACAGTCGTGTGTGGTGCAGCTGGAGGCGCAGACCGAGGAGTTGGCCTCCAGGTGAAGGGGTGAGGGAGGGGTGAGGGCCGCTCCCAGGGTTCCAAGGGGACATGCATAACGACACCAAGTCTCCCGCTGGTAGATCAGGGTGAAAACGATGGGCAGTGTGATCAACGTGAGGAGAAGAATTCCCGATGGAAATGGGCGGTCGGTCATGTGGAAGACCCGTTCGGACCAGACGATGGCCAAAAAACCGAAGGTCGCGATCCACACCCACGAGTTTTCGAGCCAGGACGGTGGGGGTTTGCCGAGGGTGCCGAGCCGCTGAGCGAGTCTGCCGGCCACCGACAGCGGGCAGATGGTGCACCAGATCCGTCCCACCAGCAGAAACAGACCGAAGACGATGGGTTCCCAGGCGTTCCATATGAGGGTGTTGGCCGCCCTTCCCGCCATGGTCGCCGGAAATATCAGACACAGCGCGATGATCACCAGGAAGCTGACAAAGACCACGGATCTTGCGAGGATGAGAGGTTTTCCGAGGACAACGCGACGCAGGAAACCCACCTCGCCGAGGTTGAACCCGGTGGGGGCGGTGCCCTCACCAGGAGCCGTGAAGATGTGCTCGGCGCGGATCTCGTCGCCATCGGCGCAGAGGGCGGCGAGCTGGATGGTTTCTTTGAGTTCGGCCATGTTGCGGTGGCGGTATCTGAGCGACACCACGGCGTGGCGGGCGGTGATGCTGAGGTCCGACCCCTGGGCTCCGGTGCATTCGTCGAGGAAGTGGCGAGCGAGCGGAACGATGTCTTTCCGACACTCCGCCAGTCGGGGCATGCGGACGTGGTGACCGCCGTTCATGGCCTGGGTCACGAGTCCATCCTCGGGTTGATTGTCGATGGATCGGCAGGTCACCACCAGGCGGACCCTGGGAAAGGACGGTGTCTCGGCGTCCGGTGTCAGGAAACGGGCGAACCTGTCTTGAATCTCGGGGTCGAGGGCATCGCCGTGGTGGAGTACAAGGGTGCCTCCGTGGGACAGATGTACCGCGCCGAATCCCGATGAGCTGTCACCGATCGAGCCAACTTGCGTGGTGCCGAAGATCAGTTTGCGCGCCTCGTGGGGCTCCAGCCTGCGACAGTCCACCACGATCATGGGTTCGGTGATGTCGCGACCGCCGTGGACCATGCGCGCGGCCAGCAACTTGCCGGTGCCGGGATCGCCGGAAATCACCACCGGGCCGCCCGCCTCCGAAATGGTGGTGAGCTTTTTGCCGATGCCCTTGAGCTTTGCCGAGTTGGCCACCATGGTGGATGGGTGGTCCTCGGTTCGGGTCAGGGCCTGCAGCGCCTCGGCCCGCTGGAAGAACTCCCAGGCCTCGGCCGTGGTCTGCTGAAGGTTGTCCGCCAGCCGGTTCATCAGCCGGTCGCGCAAGGGGCCGCACTCGGCCAGGGCCTCCTGGAATCGGTCCCCGGGATAGGCGAGGACCGTGACCTCGCTGAGGGCAACCACGTCGGCCGATACATCCTGATTGCGGAGCAGGGCCATCTCGCCAAAGCTCGCGCCCGGACCCATGCGCGTCAACGGCAACGTCCGGTTGTCCACGTCGGCCAGTCGGACCTCGACCTCGCCGGACAGGACCACGAAAAAGGCCCGGCCGGGATCTCCCCGCCGGAGGATCACGTCATCCTTGCCGTAGATCCTCTCCTGCCCGCCGTTGGCCCGCAGGTACTCGACGACAGCTGCGTCATCGAAGCGCGTGGACGACTCGAACGATACTGCCACCTGTGGATGTCCTCACTGTGAAGGTACAGTTTTATGGGTATTGTCGCAAGTTGTGACAGGGACTCGATAACGAAAGGGAGAGTGAGGGGGTGGGGACGGAGAATTTTGAATTCTCAATTCTTGATTTTGAATTACGGCCCTGCCGCCCTGGCGGGGGAAAATAGGAATTCAAAATTCTCAATCCTCGATCATCGTCCCGGCGGGATCGGCGCTTGGCTGCAGCTTCACGTTGGGGCGCGAGAGACAACACCGACCACATCCAAAGTGGGGGTGGCGCCACGTCAGTGATGGCGGTCTCTGGGGTGAAACAGGGCTTAGAACGAGACGTAGTATCATTTCGTGCTAGACTGGTCTGCACAAATAGACGGATGGTGATGATGAACCAGAATACCTCCAAGAGTACCGCGCTGTGGCGCAGGGGCGGTGGCCCGGTCCTTTGCGCCCTGATGACGATTTGCGCCGCGTTCTTTGTGACGACTGCCCTCACCGGGCAGTCTCCGGCATCGTGGTACGCCGGCGGTCCGCAAATGGCGGATTTCGCAGAACTGCACGTGCTCCTCGTGGATGATGACGACAACGATCCCGATGTTCGGGACCATTACGTGAAGGCGCTCGATGGCCTTCGGGTGAGTTATGAGATCTGGGATACGGGTGAAAGAGGCACCGGCCCGTTATTGGACCAACTCGATGCGTTCGACGCGATCATTTGGTTCACCGGGGCATCGAACTCCCCCGACACGGGACCGAGCGCGGAGGAGGAAGCCGCCCTGGAGGCGTGGCTCGATCGCGGACGTCTTCTTCTCATCAGCAGCCAGGATTACAACTGGGCTCGGAAGGGGCCGACGGATCTGATGGTGCGGTCCATGGGTGTGGCATCGGTCACGGATGACGATGGCTCTTCGCGCGAGGTCCGGGGAACCGGAGGCGTCTTCGAGGGTCTCGGTCCACTGAGATTGGAGCATGGTTTCGAGGAGTACGCCGACGCGATGGAAGCCTCGCGAGGAGCGACAGGTGCCTTTCGCACCGAGACGGGTGCATGCGTGGGTGTACTCAGCCGGAGCAGGGGATTTGGGACTCTGTACCTGGGGTTCCCGTTCGAAGCGATTGCGACCGAGCGCGATCGGCGTGAAGTGTTCGCGAGGTTCTTCCTGCTGGGGGATCCCGAGATCTTCGAGGACGGTTTCGAGTCGGGTGATACCTCGGCATGGTCGGCCGCATTCCCCCCGATCCCCACCCCGACGCCCACCTCGACAGCGACAGCGACGGCGACCCAGGTCATGTCGTTCACGCCGAATTTGACCCCAACGATTTCAGCGACCCCAACCTGGCCGCAACCCACACCGACGATTACGACGACGCCGATCATCTAGTGCCGGGGGTCAGTGCCCGAAGTGTGGCTACAATGAACCCACATTGAGTCGCGAGAACACCAGCCGTCGTATCGTCATCACCGGTGGCGCGGGTTTTATCGGCAGCGGTCTGGCGTGGCGGCTACTGTCCCGCGGGCACGAGGTGGTTGTGATGGACAATCTCTCGCGTCCCGGGAGCGGTGAGAACCTGAATTGGCTGAGAACTCGCGGTGGCGGCTCGCTCCGGTTCGTACGTGGTGACGTGAGGTCACGTGAGAACGTCGAGAGTGCCTGCGCCGGCGCTGAGGCGATCGTGCACCTGGCGGGGCAGGTGGCGGTGACGAGGTCGCTCGAAGATCCCATAGGGGACCTCGAACACAACATCGTCGGCACGGTCAACGTATTGGAGGCTGCGCGTGCGGCGGCCGTACCGCCCCAGGTCATTTACGCCTCGTCCAACAAGGTCTATGGGGCCATGGCCGACGTTCCGGTCGAGACCCTCGAAACGAGATACCAACTCCCGACCATGCCCCTGGGCATTCCAGAAGATACGCGGCTGCTGCCGACCTCTCCGTATGGGTGCTCCAAATGTGCGGGGGAGTTCTACGTGCTCGACTGGTGGGAGATTTATGGCGTCCCCACCGTCGTTTTTCGTCAGTCGTGTGTTTTTGGCCCGAACCAGTGGGGGTCACAGGATCAGGGTTGGACGGCCTGGCTCGCAAGCCGCGCTTTGCGTCGAGAGCCAGTGACCATCTTCGGTGACGGCCGCCAGGTCCGGGATCTCCTGTTTATCGAAGATCTGATCGACGCGTACGAGTGCGCGTTGGCCAACCCCGAGGTGGTCGCCGGGAAGGTGTTCAATCTCGGCGGCGGCCCGGAACGTACGATGTCGGTGTGGTTGGAATTCGGCGCCCTCCTCGAGTCAATGCTCGGCCACCGGATCGAGGCTCGATTCGGCCCGTGGCGTCCCGGCGACCAGAGGGTCGCCGTGCTCGACATTCGGAAGTTCGAGACCGAGCTTGGTTGGACACCCCGAACATCGGTTGAAGACGGCGTGCGGCGGATGCTCGAGTGGCTCGGCAGCCGGTCGGGAGCTCCATCGGTTTGATCGCGCATTCGAACGACGGGATTCAGCCGACGGGCCAGCTGAGGGTGCTTCTGGTCCTGACCTACTATCGGCCTCACACCAGCGGTCTGACCATCTACGTCGAAAGACTCGCTCGCGCGCTCGCCGATCGCGGCCACCTCGTCACGGTGTTGACGTCCCGCCACGATCGATCGACACCGAGCAGGGAGATCGACAAGAGGGTGTCAATCGTGCGCGCACCGGTGGCGGCGAAGATCAGCAAGGGCGTGGTCATGCCGACCTTCGGGCTGCTCGCGAGCCGTCTGGTCCCGAAGCACGACGTGATCGGTTTGCACCTCCCGCAACTGGACGCCTTCGGGGTTGCGCTGCGAGCACGACTGCTGCGTCGGCCATCGGTCATCACTTACCACTGTGACCTTCTTCTCCCCGCGGGAGCGCTCAGCCGGGTCGCTGATCGCATGGTGCAACTGAGTCATCGGGCCGCCCTCCGATTGGCGGACAGGGTGGTGACCTACACCAGGGATTACGCTGATCATTCGTCGAATCTCGGGAGGGTTCGAGATCGGCTGGTGATCATCCCGCCACCGGTGGAGATGTCTGCTCCCGATCCCGAGAAGCAGTTGGCGTTTCGAAAGCTCCTCGGTCTTGGAGAGGCCCCGGTGATCGGCATGGCATCCCGCTTTGCTTCCGAGAAGGGTATCGAGTATTTGCTGGGAGCGATTGGTAGGCTTCGGGCCCAATATCCAGACCTCACTGTGCTTTTCGCAGGGCCCCATGAAGACGTGATCGGTGAGCGGCCCTATCGACACCGCCTCGAGCCGGAACTGCGGGCGCTCGGCGACCGCTGGCGGTTTCTCGGCACGCTGTCTCAGACCGACCTGCCGGAGTTCTACGGATCGTGCGACTGCCTTGTGTTGCCCAGCTTGAACTCGACCGAGAGTTTTGGGCTTGTGCAGGTGGAGTCGATGTTGTGTGGAACTCCGGTGGTTGCGAGTGATCTCCCCGGCGTACGGCAGCCGGTGCTGACCACGGGCATGGGTGAGCTTGCGAGGCCGGGCGATGCCGATGATCTTGCCGGGTCCATCGGCCGGGTGCTTGAGGGTGGTGATACCTACCGGCGGGAAAGAGACCAGATCGAAGCGCTCTTCAGCACAGAGGCGACGGTGGTCGGCTACGAGTCCCTCTACCGCCAGTTGCTCGAGAGCGGAGGCCGGCGTGGTGCGTGAGCCGGAGTTGCGCAGCGCCGGAGAGGCCCACCTCTGGAGTCAGTTGAACTCGATGGCGCCACACAGAGCGATCCTTCGAGCGGTCGAGTCGTGGTTGCTGAGTGACCTGGAGCTCGAAGCGCCCGTATTGGATCTGGGATGCGGCGAAGGCCATTTTGCGAGCCTCGCCTTCCGTCGCCCACTGGATGTGGCGATCGATCTGTCGGCCGCTGCGGTGGCGGAGGCGGCACGTCGGCGGATCTATGGCCTCGTTGTCCTAGGTGACGCGTGCCGCATGCCCTTCGGCAACGGGGTCTTCGGGTCAGTGGTGAGCAACTCGTCGCTCGAGCACGTGGAAGAGGTTGACGACGCCCTTCGCGAAGCCTGGCGGGTTCTTGAACCGGGTGGAGTTCTCGTCGCAACGACACCTACGGAGCGATTCGCCGAAGAACTTCTGGGAAGCGCGCTCGCCCGTCGTCTCGGACTGGAGAAAGCGGGGACGGCCTATGGCCGGTATTTCAATCGGATCTCTCACCACCATCACGCGGAGGAGCCAGATGTCTGGCGGGGTCGGCTCGAAGGTGCCGGTTTCGAGGTTGTCCGTCACGCAACCTATTTTCCGCCGTCGGCCCTGCGTGCATTCGACCTCTGCCACTATCTCTCCGTTCCCTTCTTGGTGGCGCGGCGGACGGTCGGTACGTGGGTGATCCACCCGCTCCAGGCCACCTTGTTTTTTCGGTGGCTGCGGCGCCACGTGCAGGATGGACCGGAGCATCCGGATGGGGTCTACCAGCTGGTTGTATGTCGGCGCGTCGGGTGACTCGGCACCGTTTTGGCCTTCAAAAAACCCGACGGATCCAACGAATTCGATGGGTCAGGGAACTCCTTCCATGCGGCGAGATCGGTCCTGGATACGGCGGGCGAGCCTCCGTCCCACTCCCGGGAGGCGTCGCAGCCGTCGCTCCCATGCCAATGCTGTGGCGTATCGTGGTGAGAGCGTTCTGGCCGGCCGAAGATCGTTTTCCAGCAGCGCACGGGCTCGATCGCGGTCAAAGTCAGCGGCGCGTTTGAATATGAAAACTCGGGGATGATCGTAGACGCTGAAAGGTTCCTCGGCCGGGGGGAGGTGGATGGCGTGGTCTGGATACGGGGGCCACTTCCCAACAACCTCCTGGTCCGGCAGCCACCAGGTTCCGAATCTCGGCCAAGACTTCCAGCTACCCACCGGCTCGTAACCGAGGCTGCCATCCACCAGAAGCTTGTAGAAGCGGTTCTGAAGTGGGTACCGGCGCGGAAGGCGTTGCACCGAGGCGACTCCCCGCTGGCTGCTCAACACCAACAGGTCCGAGCTATCGAGAATGTCGATCATCGTATCCAACTTCTCGTGGCCGTCGTCAGCATACGTGGGGAGGATGAGGCTCTGGAACAGCCTGGAGGCGTCGCGGCCGTCGAGCCGCAGGGGAAGTGCGTCGTCCCATTCCTCGACCGCGATCGTTCCGGTATCAAGCCGGATGGGACCGCCATGGGCCAGACGAATCTCGACGGTGTACGAGCGTCGAGCCTCGATCCGGATCGCGGCGAGTTCAACCGAAATGACCTCCACGGAGTCGGTTTCGTCCGCTGCGGGCTGGATCATCGCCCGGCCGCGGCCGAGCGTGACGCCACCTTCCGTCACAGCGGCTTCGACCATCGCCTCACGCCGGGGCGACGCTGATTGGTGAGCAACGAGGAGTTGCAGTGAGTCAAGCGCTCCGGCCCTCGGCGATCTCAATCGACCCACCACCATTGGGCTGGTCTCGTTGAGTTCGAAGGGTACGGGAACCTCCACCTCAACGGTCCACTCGTTGTGTGCGCTCGACAGGTGCCCGGAAAGGGCAGTGGGCAGGTGTTTGAAGATCCAGCGCGACGCTTCAACGCGAGTATCTGGTCGCCGGTAGATGGCTGTGAATCCCCAGGCCCATGTCACCGTGGCCAAGCAGGCGAAGGTCGCGGCAACGACCGCTGCCACCCGCAGCGCTCGTTGCGCCGTGGATCGGTCCGCCCAGTTGCCGTGGTGGCGGTATCGTGCCAGCCGAACGAGAGCCAGCGCTGCCAGCAAACAGAGGAAGGGACAGATCGGCAAGAGGTAGCGCATGGGTTTGACGAACTGGACGCCCTGGTACGCGAGGAACATCGCGACCCAGGCCGCCGGCAGGATCAGGGGGAGCCTCTCGCGCGGTCCGTTCATTGTGACGGTCAGCGCCCACGCCCACGCCGCGACCAGCGCCGCAACGGGGACCGCGGCTCCGCCGAGCAATCCGGCCCAACCGGCAGCTGCGAGGATCGCGGTGAAGCTGGCGATCGCCGCGAAGGTGCGAGAGGCAGTGATCGACAACGAAGATATTGCCGCCACCCAGCCCATTACGGCGGAAATCGAAAGGGCGGGGCCGAGACCCCAGAAGAACAGATTCCGCAGTGGATACAGATACGGCGTCCTGTCGGTCCACTGGAGGGCCGGGGGAAAGTCGGCCCCGCCGTTCATCAGTCGAGACACTTCGCCGAGGTTGTGCAACCATTTCGGATTGGGTCGAAAATCGAAGAGGTGGCTTCCGACAAATACGTACGGCATGAGAAATCGAAAGGTCACGACCGCGGCGACCGCAGCTGCGGTGCAACCGAGGAGGGCCTCCACTACGACCCGGCGTCGGCCTGCGACCCTGGTGTTATCGGACGGAGTGCGGCGGACATAGATCACGGCCGCCAAAGGAACCAGGCCGGCAACGGCCCACAGGCTGATCTTGGTCGCCGCCGCCGCACCGACTCCAAGACCCACCAACAGCCATGACCACCACCGCCCTCGATCGGCGGCCACCACGCAACGCCACACCGCGAAGGCGACGAGACAGGTGCCGACTGACTCCATGGTCCAGTACCGGGAGTGTTGGATGGAGAGCACGCAGCACGCTGCGAGACCGACTCCAACAAGGGCAACGGTTTCGTCGGCAAGTCGGCGACCGATGAGGTAGAGGAGGAGCAGCGTGACCATGTCGGCCAAAGAAGAGAGAAGGCGACCGACGAAGGTCAGACCCTGATAGCCCGTCAGGTTGAACCACCCTCCGACTGATCTGGTTACGATCAGCGGCCAGGTCCCGTAAGGGAAGAACGAGTGTCCGATGTTATGAGGATTCGTCGGTGACGTATCGGTGTCGAGGTACTCCATCAGGGAAGTCGGACGACTCATCGAGGATGCAACAAGCGTCAGGAAGCGCTCGTCGGGATGGAGGTGCTGGTCGTGGTCCCAGATGACCCACTCCGCCAACAGTGTGGACGGTCTGTCGATGGAGTCGGGATGCCACTCGTGACCGACGATCCGAAAGAACACGGCGAGGATGAAGATCGTCAGCAGGGCGGCGGTTCGACCGGGGTGGAGTCTGGTCCCCGGAGAGTCCACCGTGGCGGAAACCGAGCGGTCGTGGTGCGTTTTCCGGTGGGGAGCGAACACCAGGCAATGGTACTCGATCGGTGGGTCGACCGATTCGGTTGATTCGCCGCCGCGTCCGAGATGGAGTCGGAGGGTCCATATGCCGGGTGAATCTCCGGCCGGCCCGAGCGGGAGAAAATTGGAATTCAAAATTCAGAATTGAGAATTCACTCCTCCATCACCGCCGTGGGCTCGGGGCTCGGATTTTGGAGGTCGCGATTCGAATGGGTCACCGTGCGGTGTCGGCCACCGCCTTTGGAGCCCTCTGCAGTTTCACGCGAGGCTGCGAGAGCCGCCAGAGGCGGCGCGTCCAATTGGCGATGCCCTCGACGCCGAGCGAGATGTAGGGCAGCACCACGAGGGTGAGCACCACCGACGATATGAGCCCGCCCATGACGGTTCGGGCCATGGGGTAGTAGAGCAGTCCCGACACATTCGCCGAACCGATGGCCAGCGGTAGCAGACCGATGATAGTGGTGGCGGCGGTCATCAGAATCGGTCGCAGTCGGTCGCGGCCTGCTTCGAGGATCGCAATCTCATACGACAGTCCCTGGCGCCGGTGGTGGTTGACGTGGTCCATCAGGACGATCCCGTTGTTGACCACGATGCCCATCAGGATGAGCAACCCGATCTGGGCCATGAGGTTGAAGGGCGTACCGGTGAGGGCCAGCATCCATGCGACCCCCGGCAGGGCGAAGGGGATGGCGGCGAGGATGGCGAACGGCTGGGCAAGGGATTCGAAAAGAGATGCCATGACGAGGTAGACCAGCACCAGCGCGAGCAGGAAGTTGACACCCATCTCGGCGTTTTCGTCGGCCTGTTCGATGATCCGGTCGTTCCAGCCCCAGGAGTAGCCGGCCGGTAGCTGGAATGCGTTCATCATCCCCTCGATCTGTTCCATGGCGGATTCCCAATCGTCGCCGTCGTATGTGCCGCGCACGGCCACCCGGACCTTGCGGTTCTCGCGGTGGATCTCCCGCGGGCGCTCGATGGTTTCGAAGGTGGCGATGTCGCCGAGCAGAACGGGTCTTCCTCCTTGCCTGGAGACGGGTATCTGACGCAGGTCCTCGAGGCGGGATCGATCCTCGAGCCGGAGCGCCAGCCAGCTCGTGATCTCACGGTTGCCGGCGTTGAACCGGTCGAGTCGCAAGCCACCGAGGGAGAACGCCAACACCTGGCTGACGTCGTGGGCTGTGAGCCCCAGTTCGGCGGCCCGATCACGGTTGATCACCACCTGGATCTCGCGCCGGCCGGCGGTGCGCGGGCGGGAGACGTCGGTGACGCCTTCAACCGTTTCCAGACGTCGCGCGGCCTCGTCGGCGAGGTCGTAGAGAACGCCGGTTTCCTGGCCGAAGAGTTTGACCGCAAAGAAGGTGGTGCTGCCACCCTCCTCGGCCTCCTCGCGGAAGGCGAGCCGTACTCCTGGAATCTCGGGCAATGCGTCTCGCATGTCGGTGCGGAGCTGGGAGATTTCTTCGTCATTCAGGTTCTTTCGCGACAAGATGATCACGGTTCCGGCTCGATTCTCGGCAAAGAAACTGTAGATGGACTCAACGTAGAAATCCTCGGCCCGGGCGTCGAGCACGCCTTCCACCTGGTCGACGACCGCCTCAGCGTCGGATTTGTAGAAGAAGTCGTCGAACTCATAGCTGAGATATAGACGTTCGTTGACCACCGCCGAGAACATGGCGGTCTTGACCATGCCTGTGAAGAAAGGAAGAAATCCGATGGCGAGGCCCACCGCCAAAAGCCCGAGGGTCTTGATTCGATGGCCGAGTGTCCAGGCGAGGACACGGACATATCGGTCCTCCAGCCACTGGACTGCGGGGATCGGCTTGGGTTCCGCGCGGCGCAGCAGATGGGCCGACATCAGAGGAATCAGGGTCAGGGACGAGAAGAGTGAACAGGCAAGGGCGATGGAGATGGTGAGGCCCACCTCCCCGAGCCAGGTGGTCAGCTCGGTGCCGCTGCCGAGCACCAGGGGAAGAAAGACGATCAGGGTGGTGGCGGTGGAGGCGGTCACCGCCATGACCACCTGGCCGGCGCCTTCGAGTGCCGCCTGTTGCCGGTCGCCCACATCGCGCAGTCGCCGGTCGATGGACTCCAACACGACGATGGCGTTGTCCACCAGCATGCCCACCGCCAGCATCAGGCCCATCATGGAGAGAATGTTGAGGCTGCCGCCGAGAAAGAACATCACCCCGCACGTGGCCAGCAGCGAGAATGGAATCGACAGCGCGACAATCACCGTGGAGTCCAGTCGCCGCAGGAAGAAGTACAGGCTGAGAGAGGCCAGCAGGGCGCCGATGGCTCCGGCCTTTTTGAGGCCATCAACTCCAGAGGTGATCTGATCCGCCTGATCCTCCCAGACGAGGAGGTTGATGCCCTCGAGCAAAGGGTCGTCGTTGATCTCGGCCATCACCCGGTCCACGGCGTGGACCACTTCCACGGTGTTGGCGGTGGACTCCTTGTAGACCTGGAGGGCGATGGCGTCGTGGCCATCGAGGCGGCGGCCATAGGCGATGGGCGGTTCCTCGAAGTTGATCTCGGCGATGTCCGACAGCCGGAGACCTCGCTCATCCACCACCAGGTCGCCGAGGGCCTCCACGCTCGGGAAGGTCCCGAGGGATCGCACGGTGTAGCGCAGACCGTTCTGGTCGGCCTCGCCGAGGACCATATTGGCCGACACTCCGTCGAGCAGCTCCACGAGCCGGCCCACGTCGACCCGATGTTCTTTGACCTTGTCGAGGACCAGGTCGATAAACAGCTCTTTGGGTTCGACGCCGTCGAGGTCCACTCTCGCCACACCGGACACCCGCCGAATGGGATTGAGGACCCGGGCCTCGAGCAGTTCGTAGTTCTCGGAGAGGTTGACGCCGTCTGCGGAAATCCTCCCCTGAACAACGGGTATGTCGTTGGTGTTGAACGAAAAGATCAGGATCGGCCCGATGTCGGGCGGAAGCTCGGGTTTGATCTGGTCCATCTTCTCCGAGACCTGCATGCGAACCACATCGAGGTCTTGACCCCAAGCAAACTCCATTTCGATCTCGGCGCCGTCCGGCGAAGAGGTGGCGTTGAGTTTTCTGACCCCGGACAGGGTCGACAGCGTCTCCTCCACCGGCCGGGTGATCTCCCGCTCCACCTGTTGGGGGTGGGAGTTGGGGTAGGGGATCTCGATGCCGATGAACGGTGCGTCGAGTTCGGGGAGCCAAGCCAGCGGCAGCTTCAAAAGGGCGATGGTCCCCACCAGGAGGATGCTGGCCAGGAGCATGGCCGTGGTGATGGGCCGACGGACAGCGAGGTTCGGAAGACTCACGCCCCACCTCCACCCAGTTGAACGTTGAAGGTTAAACGTTGAACGTTTCTTTGGTATTGGGCCGCGATCCGCTTCGAGTGAGCCTCTTTAACGTTTAACGTGTAACGTTTAACGTCTAACGCGATCATCATCTTGCCTCGGTCGCTGCGGCACCTGGAGGGATGGGCTCCGGTGCGGTTTTGGGTTCGGCGGCGGGGTGGGTAAGCGGCGAGCGGGTGACCAGGGAATAGACCACCGGGATAACGAAGAGGGTCAGGGCGGTGGCTACGGTCAGGCCGCCGATCACGGTGATGGCCAGCGGCGCCCTGAGCTCGGCGCCCTCGCCCAGACCCAGCGCCATTGGCAGCAGGGCAACGATGGTGGTCGCAGACGTCATCAGGATCGGCCGCAGGCGGGCCTGGCCGGCATCGGCGAGGGCGTCCACCAAACCCGAACCGGCTCGACGACGCTGGTTCACGGCATCGATCAGCACGATGGCGTTGTTGACCACGATCCCGGCCAGCATGACGGCGCCGATGATGGCCACCACGCTGATGGAGTGACCGGTGATCGCCAGGGCTGCCACCACACCGATGGCGCCCAACGGCAAGGTGAAGATGATCACGAAGGGGTGGAGGAAGGACTCGAACTGAGAGGCCATCACCAGGTAGACGAGAAATATGGCAAGACCGAGGGCCAGTGCCAACGAGCGGAAGGACCTTGGAGTTCCTCCTCCTGTCCGGAGAGAGACGCGGTGACGTTGGCCGGCAGCGCCAGGGCCGCAATACGGTCCCGCACGTCGGCCGCAACCGAACCCATGTCCCGGCCCGCCAGATTGCCGCCGATCACGGCGGCGCGCCGTTGGCCGATACGGCGGATCTCGATGGGTCCCTCGGTGATGTTGATGGCAGCCACCGTCTTGAGAAAGATCGGTCGTCCATCAACGTGAGCGACGATCAGGTCTTCCACGTCTTCGACGTTCGCCCGGTCGCGGGCCAGGGAGCGCAGCCGAATGTCGATTTCACGATCCCCTTCGGTAAACCGAGTGGCCACCTCTCCCTGGACCTTGGTGCGGACCGTGTCCGACACCGACCCGAGATCGAGTCCGAGGCGGGCGAGTTGGTCGCGGTCGAACAGGACCTGGACCTCGGGGTTACCCATCCGGGCTGACGAGCGAAGATCCACCAGTCCCGGAACGTCGGAGAGCGCCTCCTCGACCTGCGCCGCCGCGAGATTGAGGGCATCGATATCGTCGGAAAAGATCTCCACCTCGACCGGAGTTCGGAACGAAAAGAAGGTCGACCTCCGGAACTCGTAACGGAGGTCACCTGCTTCGTCGAGGCGACCACGCAGGCGCTCGATCACTGAAAATTCGTTTTCGGGGTTCGAGTCGGGCCGCATCCTGATTTGCAGTCGGGCGGTGTTTTCGCCTTCGGCTCCCGTTGATGTGAGAGACAGGGCCGCGCCGCCGGTGATGGTCGAGTAGGATTCCACTGCGGCTTCGCTGGCGAGACCGGCGGAGACCTCGGCTGCAATCCGGTCGGTGACAGCCAGCGGAGTGCCCTCGGGAAGCTCGAGGTCGACGGAGAACTCGCCCTGGGCGAACGGTGGGATCAGGTCCACACCGAGTTTGGGGACCAGGGTCGCTGCTCCCACAAGCGCGACCGCGGCTGCGGCGAGCACAAGGAATCGGTGCCGGAGAGTCGCGCGCAGCAGCGACGGGTAGGCCGAGTTGATTCCCGCCAGCAGACGATCGAAGAGCCGCGAGACCGGGCGGGCTGGGATGGCCAGGATGCGACCAGCCAACTCGAGGATCCGCCGGATGAAGCCCATGACGGCCGACGGAACAGTCACCAGGAGAAATCTCCCCGCCCGCCGGACGACCCCGCCGGAGGCAGGTTCTGGTTCTCTGAGTCGGCCGTCTTGTCCGCGCCCTGTGATGGCGGCGAGCATCGGGATCAGAGTGAGCGAAACGGCCAGCGCTGCGATCAGCGAGAACGAGACCGTGAGCGCCTGGTCTCGGAAGAGCTGGGCGGCCACTCCCTCGAGGAAGACCACCGGGAGGAAGACCGCCACGGTGGTGAGGGTGGAAGCCACCACCGCCCGGCCCACCTCTGAGGCGCCGTCGCGTGCGGCGGAAACCGGGTCCGCCCCATCCTCTCGGCGAGCCACAATCGCCTCCAGAACCACGATGGCACTGTCCACCAGCATGCCGACCCCGAGCGCGAGCCCGCCGAGTGACATGATGTTGAGGGTGGTGCCCGTGCGGTACATCAGGAAGAAGGTGGTCACGATGGATATGGGGATGCAGGCGCCGATGATGAGAGTCGTCCTGATGTCTTTGAGGAAGAGCAATAGTACGAGAACGGCGATGGCGCCGCCGAAGATCGCGTTGGACAGGACCTCACGGATCGACGCTTCGATAAAGCGTGACTGGTCGGCGCCGGCCGAAATCTCGACGCCCTCCGGCAGCTCGCCGGCAATTTGTTCGAGCCTTCCTGAGACCGCGCGAGCCACCTGCACCGTGTTGGCGTCGCCCTCCTTGTAGACCGCCAGTTCCACCGCCTCGTCGGGCCCAAATCGAGTGATCACGTCGCGCTGCCGGTGGCCGCGGGTGACTTCGGCCACATCACCCACCGTCACCTTGCGGTCGTCGGTGGTGAGAATCACCGTTTCGCGGATGTCGTCGAGATCGCGGAACTCGTTGCGCGCCCGGACCAGGTACCGTGCTTCCGCCTCATAGAGGCTGCCGCCGGCCAGGTTGAGGTTTTCGCGAAACAGGCGGTCGTTGATCTCTTGGATATCGAGGCCCAGCAGGGCCAGCCGTCCCTCGTCGATCCGGACCTCGATCTCCTCCTCGTAGCCGCCGTACACCTTGATGGCGGCCACACCCTCGGTGGATTCGAGGTCCTTCTTCACAAGCTCCTCGCCCACGTAGCGGAGGCGGTAGAGACTGTCACCACCGGTGAGGTAGAGCCGCATCACCGGGTCGTTTGCCGGGTCGAAACGAAGCAGAACCGGCCGCTCGGCATCCAGCGGCATGGTCACGAGATCCAACTTCTGCCGTACGTCGAGGGCGGCGAAATCCATGTTGCGGCCCCAGCCGAATTCCAGGGTGACCTGGGACAGCCCGGGCCGGGAGGTGGAGACGATCCGCTGGACGCCATTGACGACACCAACGACCTCTTCGATGGGTCGGGTGATGAGTGATTCCACCTCGGCGGGGGCTGCACCTTCGAGCCGGGTCTCCACCGTCACGCTGGGGTAGGAGAGGTCGGGCATGAGGTTGACCGATAGCCGGGTGAAGGCGACGGTGCCGAAGAGAATCAGGGCAACCGCGGCCATGGAGACCGTGACGCGGCGCTTCAGCGAGAAATCAACGATGCGCATCTTCCCCTCCATGATTCGGGACTCGGGGCTCGGGGCTCGGGACTCGGGACTTGGAAATCGGGGGGCTCTCGGGCGAGGTTGTTGATGAATTCTTGTTGCCCTCGAACCCCGAAATCCGATTCCCGATTCCCGAATCCCGTATTGAAGTAGCCACGACCACGGGTGCACCCGGGAGTTGTGGATGTCTACAAGATCTTGACCTTCGCTCCAGGCTTGAGGCCGCCTTGACCGGCGACAATCACGGACTCGCCCGGGGCGACTCCGTCCACTGCCTCGACGATGTCGCCCTCCTCGAGCCCCAAGCTCACCGCGCGTTTTTCCGCGGTCTCGCCGTCGGTGATGAAAACGTGGGCCGCGCGCAGCTCACGGATCACCGATCGGCGGGGAAGGAGGACTGCTGATTCCCGGCGTTCGCGGACGATGTTGACCGATACGAAGGCCCCAGGACGAACCGTGGGTGGTGGCGTGCCGGCCTCCACCGTGACCTTCACCGTACCGGTCGCCGTATCCACGACTGGCGAGATCTGACGGATTCTGCCGTCGAAGCGAACGGACGGGTCTGCGGTGAGGACGAGATGCACCGGGCGGCCCTCCTCGAGGCTGAGCACATCCTTCTCAGGCAGGTAGATCCGTGCGACCAGGGGGTCCAGGTCGGCGACCGAGAAGACCTCGTCACCGGGCCGCAGGTGTTTGCCGGGGCTGATGAGGCGTTCGGTGACGATGCCGGCGAACGGTGCCCGGATCACGGTGCGGTCGAGCCGCCACTCGGCCTCGGCTACCTCTTGTTTGGCCACTTCGAACTCCATGGTCAGACGGTCGAATTCCTCCCTGGAGATCAGGCCCTGTTCCATGGTGTCCTCGGCGCGTTCCCACGCGCGGCGGGCGTTGTTGGCTCGCACCCGTGCCTTGGCCAAAGCGATCTCGGCCTCGTCCCGAACGAGCGTCGCCAGCGGCTGGCCCTTGGTCACAACATCCCCCTCTTCGACCCGCAGACTCTCCACCCTGCCCTCCGAGTCGGCCAGAACTTTGACCTGGTCCTCGGGGACCAGATTGGCGGTGGCGCTGATGTAAGAGGCCACAGGTCCGCTAACGATGGGTGCAACCTCCACCGGAATGGCGGAGGCTTCGTCCGGCTGTTCTTCGACGGCCTCTTCTTCTGCCTGTTGCGCGTCGGTTTGGGTGGCGTCGGCCTTGTTCTGGGTGACGCCCCAGACCACGGCGGTACCCGCCACGAGCACCAGGGCAGCGATGCCTATCAGGCGCCATTTCGATGTGATGATTCTTTCGGTCATATCCACCCCCGGCTGCCGGCTCCGTACCTACCCTGAAGAACGTGTCGCGATCAAGAGTGTTAACGCCAAATCCTGGTATTGGTTCTTGGCTGCCGATCAAATTGGTGCGGCGAGGCAGGGATGAGAGCTCAGAATTTGAAATGAGAAATGAGAGAATGAGAAATGAGGAATGAGAAATGAGGAATGAGAAATGAGGAATGAGAAATGGGAAATGGGGGGTACCCCTACCCGTCTCCAATGAAGGAGGGAACTCCTTTCCTGGTTTTTCCATCGCAATTCACGGAGTTTGACGGAGTGAAATGCACAGTCACTTCAATGGTGGAATGTCTGGACGCGGTATAAAAAAACGCCCGGGGTGGCCCGGGCGTGTTTGATCGAAGAGTGGATGGGGTCAGGGAACCACGTTGGGCCACGAGCTGGTGTCGCCCGATTCGAAACCGTCGGAGAAGACCGGTCCTGTGGTGACGCAACTGCCGCCACCCGGCCCACTGGGCCCGACCGCCGCCGAGGTGGTGTTGCCGTCCTCAGCCCCGTTTGATGAGTCCACCGATCGCACGATGTAGTGATAGGTGGTTCCGTAGGCCAGGTTGACGTCGTCGGTGTGGCCGGTTCCGACCACCTGGGTTGCGATGAGGTTCTCGGGGCCGGGGGTGAACCCCGCCGAAGAGGAGCGGTAGATGTTGTAGTTTACGGGGCCCGTGCACACCGGGGTGGCGCTGCCCCAGGATAGCTCGATGGTGCAGGTCGGCTGCTGCGCGTCGGTTGCCGAGGTCACACCGGAAAACACGGGTTCGGACTGCCAGGTGATCGTGGTCGCCACCGGATCAAATGCGCCATCGGTGCAACCGTCGGAAATGGCCGCGCAATTGAAGCTGTGACCGCCGTTGTCGAGGGCGTTGTAGCCGGTGGACTGGGCACCTGGAATTGCGGCGCCGTCGCGGTACCACTGGTAACTCAACGGGGCCACACCACCCGAGGCACCGGCACCGAGCTGGACTGGCGTGCCGGTGCACACGGTCATGGGTCCGTCGGGGGTCACGTCCACCGTCGGGTAGTTCTCACAACAACCTGTGGCCGTGGCAGCGGCCGCCTGGTAGTCCTTTTCGACGCCGCACTGATTGATGGCGCGAATGACGAACGAGTGTTCGGTGGTGCATTCGTCCGCGGTCCAAACGGTGGTCTCGGCCGCCGCCGGGATCTGATCCTCGGCCAGAGCGCCGTCCACCCACAACTGGAATTTCCTTGCCGACGGATCCTCTCCGGCATCACCCCAGTAGAGGTCGGGCACGGACCAGTTGATCTGGATCTCGCGCTCGTCCAGGGGAGTTGCCGACGTCTGAGGGGCGGTAAAGGTCGGCGACCTTTCCGACCAGTGGCTCGGCTCGGAGCAGAGCTTGCGCACCACGACCTCTTCTTCGCCGGTGGTGTCGCGACGGTCGACCCAAACCGGCCACACCACGCCGCCGTGGACATCGACCCGGTTGTAGTCGCCGCGCTCGAACGAGCTCGCACCCGAGCGTCTCTCGTCGCCTTCGAGTGACGAGGCCTGGAACTCCTGCCACGTCTGGCCGCCGTCGATGGATCTGATGACAAAGAAGTGGGTCTTCTGGCGGTCGGCGAGAGCCTGTGGATTGAGACGGCTCCGGTGATAGCCGATATAGATCGAGCCGTCGATTTCGTCGACCCGCATATAACCCATGAAGTTGTCCACACGGTTGCCATCAGCCGCTGTCAGGTTGACCGGCGTCGACCAAGTGCCACCCTCGTTGTCCGAGAAGGTAAACCAGACGTCGTAGTTGCAGTTGCTGGTCCAGTTGCTGCAGCCAGGTCCGGACCCGCAGTCCGACTGGTTGAAGTCGAACATGGCCATGTAGACGCGGCCGTAGAAATCCGAATTCGGGCTCCGATCCACATCAACGGTTGGGAGGGTGGAAATTCCGCGCACGCACTGGGCCGGGATGTTGTTTTTCCAGTCGCCAAGTCGGCTCTTCACGGTCTTTGGCGAAGGCGAGGTCCAGCTCGCGCCGCAGTCGTCGGAGCCGGCGATCTTGAAGGTGCCGTCGCCGTAGTTCTGCCAGACAACGTAGGCGTGGCCGTCGGCGGCGACGTTGATGTCCGGGGTGATGGCCTGGTAGATGCCGGTGAGGTTGGTGTCGTTGGACCAGGTCACGCAGTCGTCGGTGGATCGCGCCACCTTCTCCCGGTTCGAGTCGTGCCAGGTGGCGTAGATGTTGCCGTAGCAGGCCGATGCCGGGGTGTTGTCGACCACATGCCACTGCCGGTCCTCGCTATTGCCGGTCCCTGGCCGCCCGGCGCAGTCGGACCACGACTGGCCGTTGTTGGACGATTTGCGAAACAACACCCGTGTCAGTTGGAGCACCAGCCGTTGTTGCAGGCGATTTTGGAGTGGTAGGCATTGCCGGTGCACCGCTGGTAGTAGCTCACCGGGTCGCACTCCCACGTGCTGCCCGAGTTGTTGCCCACGGCGGTGTTGGTCCAGCTCTGGCCCCAGTCTTCGGTGTGGGAGATGAAGTTCGAACTGGCCGAGCCGCCGGCCGAGACCGCCGACACCATGACCCTGCTCGGGTCGGCGAAATCGATCACCACGTCCACCTCGCCTCGGTCGGCTGAGTCGGAAGGGGTGAGGTTGAGATCCGTCGACCAACCGGAGTCGAGATTCTCGCCGGGATCGGCGGGAAGCTCGACGCCATCGAGGATGGTCGAGCAGTCGGGGCGCTCGCCGGTGAGCCGATACATCCTGTCCAGAGCCGTCCGAAGATGGTGCGGGTATTGAACGGGTCCCGAGGTAGCCAATTGGATGCCGGCACTGGCCTTCTCGGCGCGGATCCAGAGCCGTTCGTTGACGGTCAGCTGGGAGCGGTCGTCGAAATCGTCGGCCGGCAGACCGTAGATCGAGGCGTCAATGCGTTCCACGTTCTGGTGGACCCAGAGGAGGTCCTTGATGGCGTCGAGGTCGTTCCGTTCCATGCACTCGGCATACGCTTCGAAGGGGTCGGTGGGCTGGTCGCCGGCGCGGACCATGGCGGGCAACAAGAGAGCGGCTGCCGTGCTGAGAACAACAATTGGGCGAACGAACATCACGACCTCCTGGGTCCAGGCCAGATATGACCAGCTTTTGGACAGTGAAATCAAAGCAACGGTCGTGCCAGATTCCACCGCCGCCAGGGCACCTTGCGAGTGCCCGCGACGGTCTGATCCGGGACATTATGTTCCAAACCGGGATCGTCGGTCCATAAGCTGGATCACCAGGTGACGGTGGTGTCGGGACGACAAAAAACGCCCGGGAGGTCCCGGGCGTTTCGAGCGGTGTTGCAGAAGGCTACGGAGTCACGGCTGACCACGCGGAGAGGTCGCCAGCGTCGAAGCCGTCCTCGAGCAGAAGCGGGGTGGTGATGAACTGCCACCACTGACCGCCGTCGGCCTGGGTCATGCCCTGGGTGTTGACCGCCCGCACCTGCCAGGAGTAGATCGTCCACTCGGCCAGGCCCGCAGGAGCGGCGCTGGTTGCGCTGCCCACCGAGACCCAGGAAGTGTCGCAGGAGGCGTTGACGGTGGTGTCCAGGCAGTACTCGTAACCGGTGGCTGCCGGGCTTGCCGACCAAACTAGAGTCGGCGCGGTGGACTGTCCGGTGCTGCCGTCCGGGCGTGTGTTTTTGGCGAAGGACCCCGGCAGCGGCAACAGCTCGGTGGTGAAGTCCCACCATGCTCCGCCGTCGGCCTCGGTTTCGCCCTGCAGGTTCGACGCCCGCACCTGCCAGTAGTAGGTGGTTTCCGGGCCGAGCCCGGTCAGGGCTGCGCTGGTGCCGCCGTTGGCCACCGTCCAGCCGCCGTCACAGCTGTCGTTGTCGGTGGTGTCGACGCAGTACTCGTAGGTCGTGGCGTTGAGGCTCGAGCCCCAGCTCAGGGAAAGATCGACGGACTGGTCGACTGCGCCGTCCGCCGGGGCGATCTTGGCGAACAGCTCCCGGCAACGGAACCGTGATCCGGAGTGCACATCTCGGCGCCGGTGATGACGATGTCGTCGATGGCCAGCTCGACGAGATCACCACCGCTGGTACCGTCGGCCGCGCGCATCCTGATTTTCATCGCGGCCGATGGGGTGACCATCCCGGCAACGTCGAAGACCACGTTGGTCCACGAGTTCGTGTCGGTCACCGATCCCGGGATATTCTCGATCTCGGTCCACGAACCGCCGTTGTCGTCGGAGACCTCGAGGATGTAGTAGTCACCCGCGTCATCGTCGTCCTCGTTGAAGAACCAGCGCCACAGATCCACCGTGAGCGCTGCCGCGTCTGATCCGTCGAAGGTGGGTGAGGTGGCGACGACCTCACCGCTGTCGATGTCGTCGACTCCGGCATCGCCGCCAGGGTTTGTGTCGGTGTAGAGACAGTTGACACCGGCCGGTGTGTGGTCGTCGGCGGGCTGGGAGTCGTCGCCGTAGTTGCCCGATGTGCCAACTGGATCGCCGATCAGGAAATCACCGGTGCTCGCCGCGGGTGAACCCAGGGTGAAGACCCAGCCCTGGTTGCCGCCCTCGAAATCGTCCGAGTATCGGACCGTGGACGGCCCGGTCGGGCTGTCGCCAGCTCTCGATCATGATTGGAGTCCTCGACACTGTTGGCGGTGTCCACGGCGCGCACGATGTAGTTGTAGGTCGCACCCGATGAGATGTCGGAGGCGTCCGAGAAGGAGGTGCCCGCTGATTCCGGACGCGATGCGATTGTCCGGTCCGGGGGTGAAGCCCGAGGTCTCGGACCGGTAGACGCTGTAGCTGGCGGGTCCGCCGCAGTATGCCGTGGCTGAGAGCCCATCGCCAGCTCGAGCGTGCAGGTCTCCTCGCCGGGATTGGTCAGCGACTGCAGGCCGCCGAATGCTGGTGGCTCGACGCAGGCGCCGGTTGTCTGGGCCTGTGCGCAGGCCGATGTGGTGGACTCGCAGCCGCCTGTGATGTCCTTGGCGGACACCACGTACGAGTAATCGAGACCGCCCGACACAGTGTCGTCGACGTAGCTCGTTTGACCGACGCCGGCAGCGATCAGCTCGTAGGAGGGCTGCGGGCAGGCACCCACGGCGCGATAGACGTTGTAGCTGTCGGCCGCACCGCCCGGGCTGGTCCAGCTCAGGCTGATCTGGTTGTCGTCGGTGGGTGAGGCAGAAAGTCCGGTGGGCGTTCCCGGCGTCTCGCACGGAATCGGCGTGACGATCTCGCACGCGCTGACCGGTCCGGCGCAGCCGTCCGAGCCCGCCACCGCCTGGATGACGTAGTAGTAGTCGATGTCGTTGACGACGGTGGTGTCGGCGTAGGCTAGTCGCCGGAGCGTCGACCTCGGCGATCTTGATGAAACCGGCGTCGCATCCGATGTCGTTGCGATAGATGAAATAGCCGGTGGCGTTCGAGACCGCAGTCCAGCTGAGATCGGCCTGGTTGTTCGACCCGACGCCGGTCAGCGTCGTCGAACCGAGGCTCGGGCAGGAACTATGGTCCTGGTTCTGGGGATCGTCCACCGCGCCGCAGGCGATGTTGTGGTCGTCAAGGGCGGAGAAGATGGCGGCCGCGTGGGGCGTCCCGTTGGCGGTGCCGTCACCGTCGTCGTCGATCGCCATCATGACGGAGTAGAGGTGGGTGCCACCGCAGCCGTCCGAGTTGGGCACCGAGCAGCTGTACATGTTGTAGCCGAGGGTTGGAACCCCGAGGTACCAGAGTCGATCGGCCAGCAGCCACGCGGTATTGAGGTCCATGTTGTAGGGCGCGGCGGTGAGCTTGCGGTTGACGAAGTCCCACAGGGCCTGCTCGGAAATGCCGGCCTCACAGTGGTCCTCCAGATTGCAGGGTCCGAAGTAGCTGCCGGAGTTACAGCCGCTCCACACGTTGTTGTAGTTGGCTGCGGTCCACGGTGTGTTGGCCTGGTGCTGGGTGTAGTCCAGGTCGCGGATTCCGGAACAGTTGGTGCAGGGATCGCCATAGCCGCCGCAGTTGCCGGAGAGGTAGAAACCGCGTCCGACGCAGGAGTCGTGCAGGTGCAATGCCGCCATCCAGTCGGCGTAGGTCTCAACCGGACGCGATTGGTTGCCGGAGCCGTCGAAATTGTCAAAGCTGTGGCCCCACTCATGGATCGACACGCCGGGAATCTCGCCGAGGTTCCAACATCCGGAATCAGACAGGTAGAAGTTGAGGGAGTCTCCCCCGGATGTCGCGTTGCACCATGGCGACTGGTTCGTGTAGACGGTGATGTAGCTCGATCCGAGCCAGCTGTTGCCGGGCAGCCACGCCTGGGCTCTGAGGTTGGCGATGGTGAGGTGGTAGTACTGGGTCCGTGCCGAGTGGGTGTTCCCCGACCCGCCGGTGTTGCCGGGCGGTACTTCGCAGTCGGTGCCGGGGCCAAGACCGAAGTCGACGTCGCCATCTGTGGTCGAATTGCTGATCGATCCGCAGGAATCAAAAATCCGCGCGTACTTGCCCCGCAGCATCGTGGTGGCGTTGTCGCCCGGGAACTGTCCGCCGGAATCGGCAAAGTTGTCAGGGGCCGGCAGCCCGGTGTCCGCGAAGGGGAACGGCCGGTCCGCCTCACCGGTGTGGTTGTCGCCGGGGTAGGCGCCACCGTGGATCCGGCCGTAGCGGTTGGTATCCACGAACCGGAGCAGCTCGCCGGTATGGGCGTCCACCAGGGCCTCCCAGGTGCCGGTGACCCCCGCCCGTGCGAAGGCGAATCGATGGGCCAGACGGTAGTCGATGCCCGAACCCACGGCTCCCTCGAACACATCGGGGTCCTGGTCGGCGGGCGTGACCGGAACGATGTGGAGCGAACCCGCGTCCACCACCCGATCGGACTCACCGCCAAAGGGCCCGAGATAGTCCTCCACCACGGACCGCGCATCGGAGGCGGACAGGGTGGGCGACGGGTCCAGCTGGATCGGACCGATGCCGTCGGTGGCGACCTGAATCAGATTGCCGCGGTTGATACGGAAATAGACCGATCCGCGCTCCACGGGAACCCCACCGACCTTCCACTGCATACGGATGAAATACATGGTGTCGCCGAACGGGCCGGATCCTTCGGGATCGATTTCGAGTTGGCTTGGATCGACACCGAAGATCGCGCTGTTCTGCTCCATGAACCGGCGGGCGAGAGCCTCGACGGTGGACACCGGAATGCAGTCGTTGGATCGGCATCCGGGTGCGTACTCCTCCCAATGCAAATCATTGGCTTCACCCGGAATCATCGGCATGGCGCCGCCGCCGAGAAGGGTTGGAACCCCGCGGCGCAGGTCCACGGTGAATCTCCACGCCGTGCCGTTTGCGCTGCGAAACGCCTCCATTTCCTCAAATGCTGCCAGGGCCTCCCCCTGTCCCGATGCGTCAGCGTTGACCTCCACAACTCTGAGTTGGGGGTCGATGAAGGCCAGCAGGTCGAGCTCGTCCTGCGCCTCCTTCTGGGTGAAGGCGAGCGTAACGGACGCAACGAGGGTCGCAGCTACCGCGATCGTGGTTGTCTTCAAGGGGTTGCGCATTCCTTGCTCCTGTTCGAATTGTGATGATCGGAGATTCCGATTGGGACCCAATCGTGGATGGGCCAGCACCTACCCTACAGCATCTCCCCGGAACGGCGCTGTGACCGAACTGATCCAAACGTCAATGATTTGTTTTTATCGCAATCCATGTGCCAGAATTCACCCAACTATTGCGTTCAAACACTGCACTCTTTTGGTACAACCCCCCCAACCGCCCGGTAGTGAAGATAAAATAAAAAGGCGCCGGAGCAGCCGGCGCCTTTTGAGATCGGGTTCGAGGGTTGTTGATGACTACGGTCCCATGTACGACCAGGCGTCGAGGTCGCCGGCGTCGAAGCCGTCCTCCAGCAAAAGTGGGGTCGTGATGAAGTTCCACCACTGACCGCCATCGGCCAGGGTGCTGCCCTGGGTGTTGGTCGCGCGCACCTGCCAGGAGTAGATCGTCCATTCGGCCAGGCCGGTGGGCGAAGCGCTGGTCGTGGTGCCCACCGAGACCCACGTCCCGTCGCAGGCCCCGTTATCGGTGGTGTCCAGGCAGTATTCGTAGCCGGTGGCAGCCGGGCTCGCCGACCACCCGAGGGTGGGCGCAGTGGACTGACCGGTGCTGCCGTTCTCGGGCGCGTTCTTTTCAAAGGACCCAGGCAACGGCAACAGCTCGGTGGTGAAATCCCACCACAGCCCGCCGTCGGCCTCGGTTTCGCCCTGGCCGTTCGAAGCGCGCACCTGCCAGTGATAGGTGGTGTCCGGGTCGAGACCGGTCAGGTTGGCGCTGGTTCCGCCGCTTGCATCCGTCCAGACTCCGTCACAGGTGCTGTTGTCGGTGGTGTCGACGCAGTACTCGTAGGTTGCGGCGTTGAGGCTCGAGCCCCAGCTCAGGGAGACGTCCATCGGCTGGGCGGTGGCGCCGTCTGCCGGGCTGGTCTTGGCGAACGCGCCCGGCAGCGGTGAAGAACCGGTGGTGCACGAACCAGGGACCGCCACTTCGGTGATGTCGATGTCGTCGACCCACCAACCACCGCCGTTGACCGAGGTGTCGGTGGAGAGGGTCCACCGCACCATCGCATCCTGGTTCGACCATGCGTCGAGGGCTGCAGTGTATTCGGCAAAGGTCGATCCGGTGCCCGAGAAAAAGTCGCCGTCCGGCCAACCGCAGTTGTCCGATTCATAACTGGCGTCGTCCGGGTAGTTGACCTCGACTCGTTCCCAATTGCTGCCGCCGTCGGTGGAGATCTCCACCTGACCCTTGTCCCAGTCGTCCTCGATGTCGTACCTGGACCAGAAGCTCAGCTGCGGGTTGGTCCCCAGCTGAAGCAGAGGCGTGGCGGCACCGTCACAGACCTGGTTCGCGTAGGCCCCGGTGGCGTAGACCATGGGCCCGGCGTTGCCGCCAGTGCCGTCGACGCTCCACTCGGGATCGAGGACCAACTTCGCATCTCCGGTGTCACCGGCGTCGTCGGACCAGATGCCAATGGAAATGGGACCGGTGGGCGAACTGCCGATTTCCACCAGATTGGGGTCTTCGCTGCCGTTGGACTGGTCGACCGACCGAACCACGTAGAAGTAGTAGGTTTCAAACTCGATTTCCGAAGCGTCGGAGTAGGTGGTTCCCGTCACGCCGGAGGCGATTCTGTTGGCCGGCGTCGGGTTGAAGCCCGAGGTGGTGGAGCGATAGACGTTATAGCTCACGGAGCTTCCGCAGTACGGGCTCGCCGCACTCCACCCCAGATCCAGGGTGCAGGTGGTAGAGCCCGGATTGGTGATGTTCTGAACGCCATCGAACGCCGGTGCCTCGAGGCAGTCGCCGGTGGTCTGCGAATCGGCGCAGGCCGACGCCGCCGACTCGCAGCCGGCGGTGATGTCCCTGGCCGACACGACGTAGGAGTAGTCGAGGCCGCCGGAGACGGTCGTGTCCACGTAGTTGGTGCCACTGATGCCGGTCGCGATCAGCTCGTAGGAAGGCTGCGGGCAGGCCCCGATGGCGCGGTAGACGTTGTAGCTGGCGGCGTCGGGTCCCGGGCTCACCCAGCTCAGGTCGATCCGGTTGTCACCATTCGGCGTGGCTGAGAGCCCCGTCGGCGTTCCCGGCGTTTCGCACGGAACCGGTGTCACGATCTCGCAGTTGCTCACCGGACCGGTGCAGCCGTCGGAGGCGCCCGCCGGCTGGATCACGTAGTAGTAGTCGATGTCGTTGACCACGGTGGTGTCGGTGAAGGTGGTCGTGGGGGCGTTGACCTCTCCGACCAGGGCGTAGCCGGCATCACAACCGATGTCGTTGCGGTAGATGAAATACCTGGTGGCGTTGGTCGCCGCCGGCCAGCTCAGCTCGGCCTGGTTGTTGGAGCCGGCCCCGGTCAACGTTGTGCCGCCGATCGAAGGACAGGAGGTCTGGTCCTGGTTGGTGGCGTCCGAAACCAGGCCACAGGCGATGTTGTGGTCGTTCATGGCCGCGAAGATGGCAGCCGCGTGGGGAGTCCCGTTGGCGGTGCCGTCGCCGTCGTCGTCGATGGCCTTCATGACGTTGAACAGGCTACTGCCCGCGCAACCGTTGGAGTTGGGGAGGGTGCAGGTGTACATGTCGGCCCCGAGAGTCGGAATGACCAGGTACCAGAGCCGATCGCCCAGCAGCCAGGCGCTCGTGATGTCCATGTTGTAGGGGGGGCCTGTGAGCTTGCGGTTGACGAAATCCCACAGGGCCTGGGACGGAATGCCTCCCTCGGCGTGGGAGCCGATGCCGCAGGGGCCGTAGTAGCTGCTGCCGCTGTTGTTCCACACCGAGCCGTAATTGGCGGCGGACCAGGGCGTGTTCGCCGCGTGCTTGGTGTAGTCCATGTCACGGATGCCGCTGCAGTCGTTGCATGGGTCACCGTATCCACCGCAGTTACCAGAGGTCAAAAAACCACGACCGACGCACGAGTCGTGCAAATGGAGGGCGGCCATCCAGTCGGCGTATCCCTCCACCGGGCGGTTGGCAGGCGAGCCGTCGAAATCGTCCAGGCTGTGACCCCACTCGTGGAGCGCGACTCCGGGGATTTCACCAAGGTTCCAGCACCCCGAAGCTGCCTTGTAGAAATTCAGAGTGTCGCCGCCGGAGGTGGCGTTGCACCAGGGCGACTGGTTGGTGTAGACGGTGATGTAGCTCGACGTCAGCCAGGTGTTGCCGGGCATCCAGCCCTGGGCGCGTAGGTTGGCCGTGGTCAGGTGGTAGTACTGGGTGCGCGCCGAGTGGGTGTTGCCGGGGCCGCCGGTGTTGCCGGTCGGCACCGAGCAGTCGGTGCCCGCTCCGAGGCTGAAGTCCACCTCGCCGGTAGTCGTGGTGTTGTTGATGGCGCCGCAGTCGTCAAAGATCCTGGCGAATTTTCCCTGAAGTGTGGTGGTGGCATTGTCGCCGGGGAAAAGACCGCCGGCGTCGGCGTAGTTGTCCGGGAACGGCAGACCGGTGTCGGCGAAGGCAAAGGGCCGGTCTGCCTCGCCGGTGTGGTTGTCACCGGGGTAGGCACCGCCGTGGACCCGGCCGTACTCGTTGGTGTCGACGAAGCGCAGCAGGTCGCCGTTGTGGGCGTCCACCACGGCTTCCCACGTTCCGATGACGTCCTTGCGCTGGAACTCGAAACGCCAGGCCAGTCGGTAGTCGATGCCCGTGCCGATCGGTCCTTCGAAGAGATTCGGATCCTGGTTGTGAGGGGTCACTGGGACGAAGAAAAGGGAGCCGTTATCCAGCACCCGGTCGTCGGCGACCCCGAACGGTCCCAGGTAGTCCTCGGCCACCGACCTGGCGTCACTCTGGGATAGGGAGGGTGAGGAGTCGGTCTGGATCGGACCGACCCTTTGGCTGGCCACCTGGATCAGGTTGCCGCGGTTGATGCGAAAGACAACCCGGCCATGCTCCACCGGAACCCCACCGACGATCCACTTGAAACTGAGGAAATACATGGAGTCACCAAAGGGGCCGGATCCCAGGGGATCAAGCACCAATGCGTCCGATCGAACTCCCAGCAAGGTGGCGTTCTGCTCGATGAAATCGCGGGCCAGGTTCTCCGCCGTGGCCACCGGGATGCAGTCATTGCTGCTGCAGTCGGCGGCGAACTGACCCCACGGGAGGTCGTTCCTGGTGCCTGGGATAAACGGAATCGCGCCACCGTCAATCAGTCCAGTGACCCCACGCCGCAGATCGACGTTGAAGCTCCACTCGGGGCCGTAGGACTGCCGGAAGGCCTCCATCTCGGGGGTCGCCGACAGACCTTCGCCGAGA
Organism: uncultured Holophagae bacterium; assembly: GCA_963710645.1. Lineage (GTDB taxonomy): Bacteria > Acidobacteriota > Thermoanaerobaculia > Thermoanaerobaculales > Sulfomarinibacteraceae > FEB-10. Next base: position 55,207 of record CAVQBD010000002.1, read on the forward strand.
CCGTCGGCGTCCGCCGTGACCTCCACGACCCTGAGCTGGGGGTCGATGTAGACGAGCAGATCCAGATTGTCCCTCGCTTCTTTCGGAGAAAATGAGAGAACTGTGGCTGCGCTGAGCAGCACGCCGACGGCGGTGGTCAGGGCGAGGGCAGTGGTGGAATTCGCATGATGTCGCATTCAGCAGCTCCTCGGATCAGTCTGATGAATTTCTGTCCACTCAGCGGACGCTGAGCGTCCCGGATTCGCGTGTTGGTCGAGTGTTCACAGGGTGTCGTGAACGCGCAATTCGAACTTGGAGTGTACGAGGCCACTCTCTTGAGTTCAACAAGAACACCAACAAAGTACACTTGCGCGAGATGATATTTCGGAGGTCCTCTGAAGTCGTGCTCCTCGCGGCGTGGTCACTTGCTGCCGCGGCGAACGGTGTTTCGATGGCGGCGGCTGAGACCGGACCTGAGGCTCCCTGCCTGGTTCTGGTGACTCTTGACACAACCCGAAGGGATGCGGTGGGTGCCTACGGTGACCACTCGGCGGTGACTCCGACGTTGGATGGCCTCGCGGCTGACGGTGTGCGCTTTTTAAGAGCGGTGGCGCCGTCTCCTTTGACCCTCCCCTCGCACGCCACTCTTCTCACCGGCCTCGATCCGCCGGAGCACGGCATTCGGAGCAACGGCTCCGATGCCCTGCCGACGGGCGTGGAAACTCTGGCGGAGATTCTCCAGGATGCGGGTTACCGGACCGCTGCTTTTGTCGGATCGCAGGTCCTCGACCGTCGCTTCGGTCTGGATCAGGGTTTTGACACCTACAACGATGTCATGGTGGCCGAGCGGGTGGGCGAGTACGGTTATCCCGAACGAACCGCCGACGTGGTGACCGAGGTCGCTCTGGCGTGGCTCGGTGGGCAGCCCAAGGGAGGTCCGTGGTTCCTCTGGGTGCACTATTACGATCCCCACGCCCCCTATGATCCGCCGGACGGGTTTGGTGGTGCGAGTGTGCGTGCGAATTATCTGGGAGAGGTGGCCTTCGTGGACCGTGAACTGGGACGCCTGCTCGCAGGAGTCCGCGCCTCAGCACCCGAGGCGGTCATCGCGGTGGTGGGTGATCACGGTGAGGCCCTCGGTGATCACTCCGAACGAACCCACGGCATCTTCCTCTACTCGTCCACCATCGAGGTTCCGCTGCTGCTCGCGGGTCCGAACCTGCCCGCGGGCACGACCATCGATCAACCTGTGGCCACACGAAGACTCCCCGCCACCCTGCTGGGTCTGCTCGGCGTCGGACCGGAGGATGGGCTGCCCGGGCCGATCCTCCCCGGAATCCACGGGGATCCGGAGGAGCCCACGGCGATCTACAGCGAGGCCATGATGCCGTCGGAGGTCTACGGCTGGTCTCCGCTTTATGCCGTGACCGAGGGGCGGTGGCGCCTGATCGACGCCCCCCGGTCCGAACTGTACGACCTCGAGTCGGACCCGGGAGAATCTCGCAATCTCATCGTCGATCAAGCCGAGGAAGCCAGACGGCTCCAGGTGGTGTTGGATTGGCTGGTCGCGCGTCCGCCGATGGACGATGCCCGCCCGGCGGCTCTCGATTCGGAGACCCGGGCGGCCCTCGAAAGCCTGGGTTATCTGGAGGGTGCCGATGGCGAGGTCAATGACGGCATCGATCCGAAGGATGGGATCGCCTTGCTGGCGACCTTCGACGAGGCCCGGGGGCTGCTGGCTGCTGGACAGTCGGATCGCGCCTTGGCGCTCCTCCAGAATCTGGTGATGCAGAATCCCTCGAACGTGCCCTTCCTCAACCGGCTGGCTCAGGCTCAGCTGGCCGAGGGTCGCGGTGACGAGGCCGTTGCCACCCTGGGACAAACGCTGGAACTTGCCCCGGAGTCGGTCTTCGTCAATCAGGCGCTCGCCGACACCCTCAGCCAGATGAACAGGGTTGACCAGGCCCGGGTGGCCTACCGGACAACCCTCGGTATCGACCCGAGATGGGCGCCCGCCTGGCTTGGTCTCGCCGAACTCGCGGGATCGACCGAAGACCGCCTGTCCATCCTCAACGAAGCGGAAACGGCGGGAGCGGGCAGCCTGACCGTGTTGCTCCAACTGGCCCGGCTCGAGGCCGAGGCGGGGCACACCCAGCGGGCAAAGGGATTATTGGACCGAGCAGAGGTCCTCGACCCGAGTGCGGCGGCCGTGGATCTCGAGCGCGCACGATTATTGGAGTCGGCCGGCCGGTTGGATGAAGCCCTCGCCTTGTGCGCGGCCGCCGCCGATTTGGAGCCGGCCAATCCGCTGACCGCGCTGTGCACCGGGCGCGTGTATCTGGCGCTGGGCGAGCCGGCCCGTGCTCGGCCCAATCTTCGTCGCGCCGCGGTCCTTGGCAAGGGGTCTGATGTGGAGGTTGAGGCAGCCCAATTGCTTGCGGAAACGGACCGTTGATCGGGACCTGCTCTTCAGGGGCGAAGCGGCGCGCCCCGTTTTGGATGAATTCCTAATCTCAAGATTGCATTTCATTCTGAAGCGAACAATTGTAATGTAGTGCCACACGGGAATCCTGACATGAGAACGGCCCGCGCCGACTGCCCTTCGGACCGGCTGCGGTTCGATCTTCAGGGAGGCCAGTCTTGAATTTTTTGGGACAATCGCAGTGGTTTCGCATCGTCCTAATGTCCATGGTTGCCGCGACGGGGATTTCGTCGTCGATCGGGCTCGCGCAGACGTCGGTGACGCTGGAAACGGTGGCCGACAGCTACGTGGACTCGGGACAGCCCAACACCAACTTCGGTGGGCTGGGTGAACTCGAAGTGGGACTGGACGAGCAGACGCAGGCCCTTCGTGTGACATTGGTGCGCTTCGATCTTGCCAATATCCCCACCAGCGCCGTGATCGTCAGCGCGACCCTTCGCATGGAGCTGATCTGGGCCACCGGTATGGTGTTCGTCAACTTGGATCTGAATCAATGCCAGTCCGAGTGGCAGGAGATGAACGTGACCTGGTCGACGCTGCCCCAGCTCGTGCCGATGGGTTCGACCCAGGTGGGCAGCCAGACGGGTCCCGTGACGTGGGATCTCACGCAGCTCGTGGCCGAGTGGGTGGGATCGAGCCAGCCGAACTTCGGTGTCGCCATTGACGGCCCGGTGGCCGGCAATCCCTATATGAGGGCCTTCGGCAGTCGCGAAATGGGTCCGCCGCCGCAGCTGGACATCATCTACACCGTGTCATCTCCCACCTCCACTCCCACGCCCACCGCCACGTGGACACCTACGAGCACGCCAACCCCGACACTGACGCAGACACCGACTTGGACTCCGACCGCGACCGGAACCCAGACGGTAACACCGACGCCGACGCCGACCCGAACCTCCACACCAACGCCCACCGGCACACCGGGATCGTGTCCGGATGTCTACGAACCAAACGACTCATTCTCCTCGTCGTGGCCGGTGGATCCCGATGTTCCAGGCGGTCTGTACTCGTACATCTGTACTGGGGACGACGACGACTACTTTGGTTTTGGAGCGGTCATCAGCGATACGATTCGCCTCGTCCTCGACCAGGTCCCGGCCGACTACGACCTCGAACTCTACGACCCGACGGGCGCGCTTGTGGCGGTCTCCAATGGATCGGGTCCGGTCGCCGAGGAGATCGTGTTCCCGGTGTCCAACTTCGACGGCGACTATCGGGTACGGGTCTTCAGTTCGCACGGTGAGTTCGATGTGTTTCAGCCCTACCATTTGCTCGTGGAGGTCTTTTCCTTTGTGGAGCCGGCCCTCCTGGTCACCCACACCGATGACCTCGATGACGGAGTCTGCAACGCCGTCCACTGTTCGCTGCGGGAGGCCTTCGAGGCGGTGAATGGTGGCTTCGGTCACCGGATCGAATTCGACATCCCAACCGACGATCCCGGATTCGACGGCACCGTGTGGACGATCCGTCCGGAAGGGCGGCTGCCGGTGCTTACCGAGCGGGTTCACATCGACGGCGGCAGCCAGGGGGTGAACCGCGGGGACACAAACCCCGACGGCCCTGAGATCGTCCTCGACGGGGCGGCGGCGGGGCCCGGGATCCACGGGATCGAACTGGTGGAGCTGTCCAGCCCGTCGGTTGAGGGAATCGTCGTTTCGAGCTGGGAGGGTGAGGGCATCTCCGCCGACCGTTGTATTCAGCTTGAGGTTCAGGGTTGCTACATAGGCACGGATCCCACCGGGACCGTTGCACGGTCCAACCGGACCGGACTGGCCATCTATGGCGGCCACAGCCACCACATCGGTGGACCCGGGTCGGGGGATGGGAATCTCATTTCCGGAAACGAGAGCTTTGGCATCCGGTTGTCCGGATCCGGCTACGCCAGGGTCATCGGAAATCTGATTGGGACCGATCTCCTGGGGCGGGATGCGGTTCCGAACGGGTCCGGTGGTGTGGTCCTCGAGGATGGTGCCGACTATAACCGGATCGGGGGCGCCGGAGCCGGCGAGGGCAACCTCATCTCCGGGAACGGTGGCGACGGGGTCCAAATGCACGGCGATTTGGTCCGGTACAACAAGGTCGTCGGCAACCTCATCGGGGTCACCGCGGAGAGCGACGGACAGTTGCCCAACGACGAGATCGGCGTCCACATCACGTACGGTTCCCACAACGAGATCGGGGGAATCGAGCCCGGCGAGGGAAACCTGATCGGGGGCAACTCGTCCGCGGGAGTCTCAATTTTCAACGGTATCCTCAACGTTGTCGTGGGCAATTCGATCGGAACGGCGACCGCCGCGGGCGTTTCGCTCGGCAACGGGCTGCAGGGGGTCCGTCTTGCCGGCGGAGCCGAGCACAACGTCATCGGTCCGAATAACGTGATTTCACACAACAGAACCTGCGGCGTACTCGTCGAGTGGAGCGGCACCCGTCGAAACACCATCACCCGGAACAGCATCAGTGACCACCCGAGAAAAGGGATCAGCTTGTCGGCTGGAGTGACCGTCGGGAACGACGGTCTTGAAGAACCGGTGATCACAGCAACGGATTCATCGGGGGTCGAGGGCGCGGCCTGCCCTTCGTGCACCGTTGAGGTGTTTTCGGATCGCGATGACGAGGGCGAAGTCTACGAAGGGACGGTGACTGCCCTGGCCACCGGGAGATGGCGCTGGGACGGGGCCGTCCACCTCCCGAGGGTCCACGCCACTGCCACCGACGCCATCGGCAATACGTCGGAGTTCTCGACGTGTTTCGACGTCTTCGAACCCAACGACGAGGTTGCCACCGCCGCCCGCATCGAGTCGGGGCGGACGAACGCGGCGAGGATCTGCAGTCCGTCGGATGTGGATTATTTCGTGATTTCGGCCGATGCCGGCGCAGTGCTGACGGCACTACTGATCGCACCCCATGCGTATACGCTGCGACTGCTCGGACCTGACGGTGGCGAGATCCAGGAGGCGTCGGGCGGTCCTACGACCACCACACGACGGATCATCGAAACCATCGAGTTGACGGATGACTATATCCTCGAGGTGGATGGTCCGGGCGTCCTCAGTGATCCCGACGGCACCTACACGTTGCAGGTGGTTGTTGACTCCCTCAATACCGATATTCGAGTCTTCCTCGATGAGGGGTCACTGCTCGAACCAGCGGTGTACAAGCTGATCCCGGACTACCTCGGCCCGACCAACGTCACATTTGTTGACGTGATGGTCGAGGTCACCGCCGACGGCAGTGAGGAGTTGGGCGCCTTTGTCACGGTCGAGGTGCCGGGTGACGTCCTCGGGGCGCCGGTGCTGGCCGAGGTGGGTGAAGACATCTGGGGGACGCGCACTGCGGTCGCTGTCACTCCTGTGGGTTCGGGCCGGTACCGCGCCGAGGTGCCGCTGACCGGGCTGCCAGCACCGGTGCACGGTCTGCTGGCCATGCGTTTCGAGGTCAATTCCTGGAATTCTCCAACTGACGTGGTGCCCGTCGCCGAGGTGCGGTACGACCCCTGGGCCGAGGCCGTGGCCACTGCCTCGGGACCGCCGATTCGGCTGGTCTCTCAGATCCCGGCCGTCGTGATCACCAATCGAAACCGGCTGGTGCAGTCGGGCGCCTACGACCCGTGGGACGCATCGTGGCTGCTCGCCACGGCAACCTGGGCGGCTCAAGGGCCGCCGGATGGATCGTCGGGATCGCTGCCGGCGGCCATCTACTACGTGGACGACTACTCAGCGTCGGCTCGCGATTGGAACAACACCACGTGGGATCCCTCGGACGAGACAACCGCCAACCACGCCTCGCGGTCCATCGATGAGCTGCTCGACGACTGGATCGACGATGCCGATGACGTTGACTACGTGCTGATCTTGGGAGATGACGACGTCATTCCCATGTTCCGCCGAAAGTGCCCCTGTCCGGGAGAGGAATCCAAGCACAACTCGTGGGACCCGGTAATTCGACTCGTGGTCTTTAACGACTACATCCTGACCGACAACATCTACGGTGACACGGATCATTCGGGATGGTCGATGGGTGAGGTCGAGCTGAGCGTTGGCAGAATCGTGGGCGACACAGCCGAGGATCTCCGCCTGAGTTTCGAGGGTGGGTTGTCGGGACCTCTCCCCGGGACCAGTCCCCGGGCGGTGCTCGCGAGCTGGGACGGGCCGGATCTCGATTATCTGGATGACTCGGGAGTTCTCGACCACGTCCAGGACTGGGGGTTCAGCGCTTCGGATTTCATGGTGGACAACTCGGACTGGCGAAAGCACGACCTCCTCGATGCCCTGGAGGATCCGTTCAGTCTCTTCCTCCACGCGGACCACGGCGACCCATCCGCGATCGGTGCACCGCCCAACAAGACGATCGCCGTGACGGGGTCGGAGATCGTCGGAGCCATGGATGATCGCGACGCCATGCGCCACCGACCGTTCTGCGGATTCGAAGATTGTCGGGTCGGGTTCGCCCTCGGGACCGGAACGGTGCTCGACCTCCTCGCCCGGGAGGGCGTGTCCGGCGCCGTCGCAAACGCCGGTATCTCGTGGCACTCGCCCGGGGGGACCGAATGGTATACGGAAGAGGTCTTCAACAAATTCTGCCGCCGAGCGATGCCGAGCTCCGGCACGGTGCGGTCGGTCGGTGCGGCCCTTCGGATGGCAAAACGGGCCTACTCTCCCTCCCACGTATGGGATTGCAGGGACCGGACAGCGGTGCAGGAGATCACCCTGTATGGGGTGCCTTGGATGACCATACCCCGCACGGCGTCGGCGAAAGCTCTTGGCGTGTCGGACACCCGCCCGGGGACCGGCTTCGGGGTTCCCGCGCCGGACGGCGCGGGAATCTGGTCGGTCACAACATCGCTGGACTTCGAGGAATACTCCATAGACTCCGAGTCTGCGCCCGGTTTCGAGCTCGTGGCGGTCGAAGGATGCATGCAGCGCCGGATCGAAGGGGTGGTCCTGCCGTCGGCGGAGATCGTACTCCGCCTTCCCGAGAACGCTCACGTGGAGTCGGTGGAGGTGGTGACCGGACAGCCGATTCAACTTGGGGCGGTGCAGATTCCCAGTTACGAGCCCGGGCCGCCGCTCCTGCCTGACGGAGAAGACTCGTACTGGTTCCAGACGCCACCAGGTGTGGGCACCGTTCCGCCGGAACCGGTGGCCTGGGAAGTCCGGGAGATGGATGGTTTCCGAACGTTGAATCTGCACGTCGTACCGGTGGTCTTCGAGGCTCCGACAGGCCAGACGACCCTGTACGGTGCGGTTGGTCTCGCTGTTTCCTACAGCACTCCACAGGCGCTTGCCGTCACCGATTTTTCAGTCACGCCCAAGGTCGTGCCGCCGGGTGGGACCGTACAGACAACCATCGAAGCGCTGAACGTCTCGGACCAGAGGGCCCAGGTCGTGACCACCACTCGGATGCTGGATCTGACCGGGATGGTGGTCAGTGAGGCCACGGATGGTCCACACGATGTCGAACCTGGGACTGCCCGGTGGATCGACGGCGGCTGTCCGGCTCCAGAAATGGAGGGGGAATTCCGGGTCGAGGTCGACCTCGAGCACAACGGTGAAACGGTGGCGCGAGCCGACGGTGCTGTGGAGATCGCAGTGGGCCGGCTGGTTCAAATCCAGGCGCCGGGCATGGTGGTGGCAGGACAGCCCGCGGACGTCGAGGTGACGCTGGAGAATCCCTCGGCAATCCCGATTCAGATGGATGTGGCGATTGCCGTGCGCGACCCGGCAGGTCGTCCCGAGCTGGACCTGACCCCGGTGAGCCAGATCGTGGATCCGGAGCAGCGTGGCGTGGTGGTCATTACGTGGGACGGCCGTGACGTTCCCCCCGGCCGCTATCAGCTCCATGTCACCGTCACCCCTGAAGGTGGACACTCCAGGAGCGCGGCGCGGTGGGTTTCCGTCGTCTCGGGTCACGACCCCATCAGGCGACCAACGGGGCGGCTACCGTAGTCCATTGGGAGCCATCGCCACCGAGAGCCGCAATCAGCGTAGAGATTCTGTGCGGGTCGACCATATTCATAATCGGCCCACGCCGGGTTGGTCCTCGACGATGACGAGCGGTCGTCCTTAAAGGTGGGTGACGGCAAGGGCCTGCAGGCTCGATGAGCTGTTGTCGAGTCCGTCCAACTCCAACGCCGAACGACCGTCTATGAGCACTTCGACCCGTCCGTCGTTCAACCCCTCGTACGATCTTCGCCAGTGGATTTCGAGCGAACCGAACCCCCTGTCAACTGGCGTTCAAGTCGTCTTCACGGTCCTGCCCGTGTCGGTCCGGGAGGTGATCCGGGTTTCAGAGTTCGACTCGCTTCGGCGAAGGTCGAGGGAAAAGACCGATATGAATCCGAACCCGTGGTCCACCTCACCGTCTGAAGGGACCAGCTTTGCCTGAATGTGCCAGTCACCGTCGATACTCATGAAGACATAGGCTGCGCCCGAGCGCGGGAGGTGAAAGTCTGGACGGGGCGCGCCCACCACCATGAGGTCACCATCGATCGCTACGGCGTGGCCAAACCAGAAGTGGTCATCCAGGAGATCGAGGTATGGGACGAGTATCGCCCCAAGGAAAAGGTCCGAGGGACCGACATTTCTGGTCTTTTCAACGCAACTCATGGAGTTCGACGGAGTGAATTGCGCAGTCACCTCAACGGTGGATTGTCTCGAAGGGGTGCAAAAAAGCGCCCGGGTCGGCCCGGGCGTGGTCCTGCCTCGGCATGGTGCCGAAGGTGTCTGGGAATTCACATCGTCAAGGGGGAGCCGTGTTCGAAATTAGAAATTCGATTCCGAGTCCCGAGGCGGAGTTTTTGTGGGCTGTGATGAGCACTGGGTTCTCCCTCTGGAAGAACGAAACATCAAACGGAATTGCGGTGGATTCGTCACTTCGCAATTCTCAATAGATGGGAACCTTGCGCGTCCATTGCCCCACATCGCCGGACTCGAAGCCGTCGGTGAAGGGCAGCTCGGCGTAGCTGACCTCCACCGCTCCGCTGTCGCAGAAGGCCGCGCCGTCGCCGTTGCCGTCCAGAGGACGGGGATTTCCTTGCTGGTCCTCCGGCAGACAATTGGCGTCAGCCCAGCCGTTGTCGATGGCCAGGTTGCCGTCGTTCAAGAAGTAGATGGGCGGCATGGTGGGGGTGGGGCCGCCGTAATCACCGAGGGGGTGCAGCAAGATTGGTACACCCCAAAGGTCTTGGCCGCCCTCGAATTCGCAGTAATTCCCAGGATCGTCTCCGACGTTCCCGCCGTCGGATTGAGGAAAGACACCGCTGCAGGTTCCCTTGATGATCGTGTTGCTGAGCGTCACCGCCGCAGCGTACCCGGCCTCAGAGAATATTTCGGCGCCATCATTGTCCGCCAGCGTGCAGCTTTCGATCGTGATCTGACCTTCTCTGAGGGAAAGCCCAGCGGGCGGACCCGCGATTTGTGTGTGGTTGTCACAGATCGTGGAATTGGTGATCGTGACGTCGGATTCCCGAGCCCGCACCGTACCCCCGCCGGGATTTGTTCCCACCTGGTAGTTCCCCTCGATGGTCGAGCGATCGATGACAATTGCCCCGTAAGCCATGGCGATGGCGGAGCCGTTCTGTGCAAGATTGTCGCGGATGATGGATTCGAGGACAAAGACCACTCCACCCGAGCTGTCCACACCGCCGCCCGCACCAGTGGTTGTCAGGTTGTCTTCGACGATACATCGCGTGAGGTTGACGGCGACTCCCTCGTTCCTGATACCTGCGCCGTTCACCGATACCGGGCTGTTCGTGGAATTGCCCCCACGAATGGTGAGGTCGTTGAAATATGCCCAAACATTGTAAGGAATGTGGAATACACGGTCGTTGGCGAGAGCGTCGACGATTGTGACACCCGCGCCGCTACCTTGTATGGTCACGTAGTCCAGGATGTCGAGGTCACCGGTGACTGCAGAGTCCTCACCCATACCGGGAATCGTGAGGCGGTATTCCCCGGGCGGCACGTGAATTGTGTCGTTGCCCGGCATGTTGTTGGAGAGCATGACCGCGTCGCGCAACGAGCACGGGAAATGCAAGGGTCCACCGCAGAAGCCGTCGTTGGTGTCAGTGGTGATGGTGACGTAGATGTCGTCAGCCCAGCAAGGCGCGGCCCAACAGACCAGCAGGAGGAGTAATGCAGCGAGCTTGACGTTCTGAGAGGTCATTGTTCGCATTGCTGTTTCCCTTCAATCAGAGAATTCGAAATTCGATGTCGAGTCCCGAGTCCCGAGTCCCGAGCCCCGAGCCCTTTCCGTCTCTCTGTTTTCATTGGAGGTGGCTGAGGTGAGATTTGCTCATGCCGAGTTAAACTCCTGATCGTGTCCACGCGTCTGAAGAAGGGACGAGGGTGGCTTTCGTTCCTCGCCGTGCTGTATTTCGGTCTCACATTGTGGAGTTGCGCGCTGCGTCCAACACCCGAGGCGGGTGCCGTCGTCGCGTCCTGTGACCGGGCCGAGACCGGAGATGTGGCCGGGCTGCGGCCGGACGATGTTGTGATCGGATGGCGGCAGGCCGACGACGCCGGACCCGTGGACTCACCCTTCCGTCTGGCAGTGATCGAGCAGGATTTCGCGCCGCACGGTCCGGTGGAACTCACCGTCAGACGCCGTTGGAAAGAGCTGCGGGTTGTGTTGCCCACCGGCCGCTGGCGGGTTCACCTCAGGCCCGTCCTGGACGGCGAGTCGATGGTCCTCGACCGCCGGGCCCGGGACCTCTTGGAGAGCGGTCAGGTCGATACCGCCGTTGATCAGTGGAAGATGTTGGCGGCGACGATGAAGGAACGCGGTCGTCTTCTGAATGGGGCGTGGTTCCACATCCAGGCCGGGACTGCTCTGGCGACGGTGGGTGAGCTCGACGATAGCGTGTCGGAGCTGCAGGCAGGCGCCGACGAGATCGACGATGAGAGAGTGCGTGCGGCGTATTGGGAGCGCACGGGTGACGCTCTTCTCGTCTCCGGTCATGGACCATCCGCCGCCCACGCATTCGACAACGCCGTCGAGATCCTCGAAGACAGCGCTCCAGGGTCTCCCGGTCTGGCCTTCTGCATGCTTCAGTTCTGCCGCACCGACTTCAGAGGATGTGGCGATCGAGCGGGTCGGGTCCTCGAAATCTATGCGGCCATCGGCCACCCATCCATCGAGTTGGCATTGGCCCATTCGTTGGTCGGAACAACTGCATTTTTTCAGTCGGAACTTGATCGAGCGGAGGATGCCTACACGACGGCGCTCGCCGTCGCGGAGAACACCTCGATCGGGAGCCCGATCACATGCGATCTGCTTGGGAATCTCGGACTGGTGGCCATGCGGCGTGGAGATCTGGACGGGGCGCGGCTTCTTTTCCGCCGGGACATCGAGATCGCAGAGCAGCTGGGGCCGGACACGCCGCAGTACTCGCACGCCGCCAACTATCTCGGATTGTTGAGCAAGAACCTGGGGCGCTACGAGGACGCCCGGCAGTACTACGAACAGGCGCTGAGGTCTTTTCGGGCGACCCGCCCCGGGGGGGTCGAAGTCGCCGGCGTCCTGACGAATCTCGGCAACGTCGCCCTCCTGGAGGGAAATCTCGATGCGGCGCACCGGTACCACGAAGAGGCTCTGCTCATTCGGGAGAGGCTGGCTCCCGACAGCGCCGACGTGGCGGCCAGTCTTCACAATGTGGGTCTGGTGGCGAGATGGCAGGGCGACCTGGAGACTGCTCGACCGCTCCTCGAAGAGGCGCTGTCGCTCAAGATCGAATTCAGTCCGGGCTCCGCGTGGATGGCGAATACCCTCTTCGAGTTGGGAGAAACGGCTCGCGCAGATGGGCGGTTGGAGCAGGCCGAGAGCTCCCATTTGAAGGCCTTGGAGATCTACGGAAACGTCGCGCCGCGGCATCCTCGGACCTCCGCGAGTCTTCATGCCCTGGGTGTTATCGACCTGCTGCGTGGCCGACCTCGCTCAGCGGAAGAGCGTTGGCGTGAGGCCATCTCCATCATCGAGGAAAACCGCCAGAGAATGCGGATTTCGGATGAGGAACGCTCCCAATTCGGCGCTAGATACTACAACTATTACGGCAGTTTGGCCCGGCTTCTTGTGGATGAAGGCCGCATGGCTGAGGCTTGGGATCTTCTGGAACGGGCTCGGGCCGCAGCTCTGCGGGAAGTGGTGGCCCGACGGAGCGCAGCCCCGACCACAATTCCGTCCGAGCTGTGGTTTGCAAAAAACCAGGTGGAACGGCGGATCGCCGGCATTGAAGGCCGGATGGCGCGCATCGACCCGATGGAAGACGAGGGATCGCTGCACCGGTATCAAGAGCAGCTCGACTCGGCAGAGTCACAGCTGGAAATGGTCACGGAGGAGATCCGCGCGGTGGCGCCGCGGTACTCAGCGTTTTCGTTGCCGGAGGCACTGACTCTCCGGGAGACCCTTCAATCGCTTGATCCCGGAACTGTGGTGATCTCCTATTCGGTGGGCGAGGAGAAGAGCCTGGCGCTGATGGTTGCGGCTGGGGGCGATGGGGAGGCCGAGGTTCACGCGTTTCCAATCCTCATGGGTGCGCCGGAGCTGAGTCATCGATTGAACATATTCCACTCGCTCATCTCGCGAGGACAGACGGTCGAGGAGGACGATCCCGCGTTCATCGCCCAGGCGCGAAAGCTCTTCGACCTCCTGGTCGGGCCGGCTCTTAGCGCCGTGTCCCGAGCCGAACGGGTGCTCATCATTCCGGATGGCCCTCTGGTGGATCTCCCCTTCGCCGCGCTTGTCCTGCCGGGAGATCCCATCGAATATCTTGGTCACCTCAAACCGATGTTCTTCAATCCCTCTGCGAGTGTGTTTGCCCAGATCAAGGAGTTTCGTGTGGACAGGCCGGGAGAGGACACTACTGTGGTGGCTTTCGGCGATCCCGACTATCCGCCACAGGCACCCCTGGTCGAACGGTACCGTCTTGATCCACTGCCAGGCTCCCGGGCAGAGGTGGAGTCCATAGAGCGGCTCTTTGGCAGTCGCGCCACGACCCATCTCGGGGTTGCGGCGACCGAAGAGAAGTTCAAGGAAGTCGGGGGCGGGGCCCGGGTCGTGCACTGTGCGCTGCATGCGGTGTCCGACCCGCGTTTTCCCATGGAGTCGGCGTTGTTCTTCTCGATTCCGGAGGGTTTCGGACAGGATGACCAGGACGGAGTTCTCTGGGCGTGGGAGGTCGCGGATGAGACGGACATCGATGCCGAAGTGGTGGTGTTGTCCGCCTGCAGCACTGCCCGGGGTCGTGCCGTCGAGGGCGAGGGCGTTTTCGGCCTCGTACGGGCGTTTCAGTACGCGGGTGTTCGAACTTTGGTTGCCTCACAGTGGGAGATACCGGATCGATCCACGGCTGAGTTGATGGCCAGATTCTATGCGGGTCTCGAACGCGGTCTGAGCACAACCGAGGCCCTTCGAGTGGCGCAGCAGCAGACCGCCAGCGAGCCGGCGATGGCACACCCGTTCCACTGGGCTTCTTTTCAGGTCAGGGGCGACTGGCGCTGAGTCCCTCGCCGGCGATCTCGATGGACACGAGCGCGGAGGAGACTTTCTTGTCTCCTGACCCGTTGGCGACAACGCGCCAGTAATAACGACCGGGTTTTCCGGCGACGTCCGTCGGCCACCCGATTTCGGTCGCTGTCGTTTCTACGCTGGTCCAGATCAGCTCACCGTCACAGTCGAGGATTTCCACCACCGCGGGCTGGGCCGAATCGTCTGTCGTCCATCGAAGCATGAGGTTGGTCAGCGATTCGCTATGGATCACTTGATCCACCGGTGAAAGAGCTGTTGGGGGATGATCGGCCTCGGCTGAGCGCAGAACCTGGGCACCGGTGTCGGGATGGGGAAGCTGCGGATTGAACGATGGCAGGACAACCGCCATCATGACCGCCGCGGCGAGGGCGAGGAATCCCAATCCTCCCCAAAGCCCTCTCCGTGACGACGATTTTTTTGAGAAGTCTTCATTGTGGGCCGGGACATCCGGGTCGAATGCCTGTGCTTCCGATCGGAGAATTTCCAGTGCCCGATAGGTGGCGGCGCACGCCGGACAGTCGAGGATGTGGTCGAAGGCCGCCTGGCGGTCCACAGGGGAAATCTCGTCACAGGCGAGAAGTTCCCAGCGCTCCTCAGAGAGGTGAGCTGAATCGTCGCCGGGATTGGAGGCGCGATAGGCGGTTCTGAGCGTTTCGAGGTCAGCCATGGACGCCCCTCCTTGAGAGCTCGCGCCGCAAGTCGGCCATGCCCCTGGCGATGAGGTTCCGCGCCTTGTTGTAGGGCCAGTTCTGCATGGTCATGATCTCCCTGACCTCGAAGCCCATCAAATGGGCCTGCACCGCCTGCCGCCGTTCCGGCAACAGGGTGAACAACGCCGCCCGAATCGTACCGCCGAGTTCCTTCGACTCCAACAGCTGATCCGGAGCCGGACGCGGATCGTGCTGGCTTGGGTCCAGCTCGACTTCGGGGCTGTTGTGCCGCCCCTTCATCGCCCGGACGGTTTCCCGCACGGCCGCTCTGTAGAGATAGGAGGACGTGTGGGTGGGGGTTTGCTCATTCGGCATGGCTCGCCACAGGGCCGTCAGGACATTTTGCTCCACATCATCGGCGACCGATGGCGTCAGGGGCCCCGCGACCCGCCCCACCGCAGATCTTATGAGTCGGGAGTATTTCTTCGCCAGAGAGTCAATAGGGTGTTCGGTTACAGGGCTGCTCACGGTCTTTCGAGTATAGCCCTTCGCTCAATTTTTCGACAAATCAGCCCGGGTCTCCCCGGGCTGACGCTCGAATTTCGAATTCCGAATTCTATTGTTAGTCCTCGTCCTCGTCCTCGTCCCGTGTCGCCGCAGCGATGATCTTCTCTTGCAGCTGCTTGGGGATCTCGGCGTAGTGGTGAAACTCCATGTGGAAGTCGCCCCGGCCGCCGGTGATGGACCGAAGGGTCGGCGCGTAGGTGAGCAGCTCGGCCATCGGTACCTGTGCCTTGACGGTGGTGACGTCGTCCTCGGTGTCCATGCCCTGGACGCGGCCGCGGCGTGAATTGAGGTCGCCCATGACATCGCCCATGGCATCTTCCGGGGTGTAGACCTCGATCTGCATGATCGGCTCGAGCATGGTGGGGTTGCACTTCGATGCGCACGCCTTGAATGCCTTGCGGCCGGCAGCCTTGAACGCCATCTCCGACGAGTCGACGGTGTGCTCCTTGCCGTCCACCAGGGTGACCTTGAAGTCCACCATGGGGTAGCCGGCGAGAAAGCCCTTCGCCGAAGCCTCCTGGATCCCCTTGTCCACCGCTGGCCGGTAGCCCTGGGAAATGGAGCCGCCAAAGATCTTGTCGATGAACTCGTAGCCGGCACCCTTGTTGGGTTCCATGATGATCTTGCACTCGGCGAACTGGCCCGAACCGCCGGTCTGTTTCTTGTGGCGGGTCGTGGCCTCGGCGGAGCTGGTGATGGTCTCCCGGTAGGGAACCTTGGGTTGGTGAAGCACCACATCCACGTTGTAGCGCTTCTTCAGACGGCCGACCACGACTTCGACGTGGAGTTGGCCGGTGCCGGAGATCAGAAGTTCCTTGGTCTGCGGGTCGCGGCCCACGGCGACGGTGGGGTCCTCGTCGCGGATCTTGGCGATGGCGGTGGCCAGCTTGTCCTCGTCTCCCTTGGACTTGGGTTCCAGCGCAAAGCTGATCGCCGCCTCCGGGACCGGGACAGCCGAGAAGCGGATGTCCTTCTTCGCGGCGCACAGGGTGTTGCCGGTGATGGTGTTTTTGAGCTTGGGCACAGCGCCGATGTCTCCCGGCGCGAGCTCGGCCGCGTGCTCGAGCTCCCGGCCCTGGATCACCGACAGCGCACCGAGGCGCTCGGAGCCCTGCCGCGTGGGGTTGGCCACCGTGACGTCGGTCTCGACGCCGCCGGAGAGGACTTTGAAAAGCGAGATCCTCCCGGTGTAGGGATCGGAGATTGTCTTGAAAACATAGGCGGCGAAGGGAGCGTCAGCGGCGACGTTGACCTCCTGTTTCTCACCCTCGACGGACAGTTCGACCGGTCGCCAGTCGGGCGCCGGTGTCAGGTCGACGAGGGCGTCCATCAACGGTTGGACACCGATGTTTTTTCCACCGGAAAATGCGAACAACGGGTAGATTGCTCGCTGAGAAACGGCATTTTTGAGGCCACGAATAAAGGTCTCGGTGTCGAGTTCGCCCGCCTCGAGGTAGGCGTCCATCAGCTCCTCATCCTGCTCTGCAACCATCTCCATCAGGGCTTCGCGGGCAGAGGAGACCGCGTCGGCCATGTCGGCGGGCACATCCACCTCGGTGGCCTGTCCGCTCTCGTCGTGTTCCCAGGTGTAGGCCTTTCCGGAGATCAGATCGACGACGCCGATGAAGTCCGCCTCCTTGCCGATGGGCAGCTGAATCGGTGTGACCTCACGGCCGTACTTCTTCTGGAGGGCCCCCACTGTGCGGTCGAAGGACGCGCGGTCCCGATCCATCAGGTTGACGCCGAACAGAACGGGCAGGTCGAAACCCGCCGCGGCCTTCCACATCTTGTCGGTTTGGACCTCTACCCCGGAGACGGCAGAGATCAACAACAGGGCCGTATCGGCCACCCGCAGCGCCTGAACCGCGTCCGTGGTGTAGATGCCATACCCGGGCGCGTCGATGAGGTTGACCTTGGTTCCCTTGTGGTCAAAATGCGCCACCGATGTGTTGATGGTGATCTTGCGGTCGTGCTCGTCCTCGTCGAAGTCGGTGGTGGTGTTGCCGTCGTCAACCTTGCACAGCCGGTTGACCACGCCGCCGTTGAACAGCAGGGCCGACACCAGCGAGGTCTTGCCCGTGTCGGAATGCCCGACCAACGCGACGTTACGGATGTTGTCAGTTGTGTAGGTCTTCGCACTCATGAATTTCCCTCCGGGGAATTGGTGTTTTTGAGCTACCCCTCGAGCTGGATCTCGTCGCCGGTGAGCCGACGGTAGGCCTCTCGATAGCGGTCGAGGGTTCCTTCGACCACGTCGGGCGGCAGCTCCGGCGCGGGCGGCTGCTTGTCCCAGCCGCCGGCCTCGAGCCAGTCACGCACGAACTGTTTGTCGTAGGATGGCTGTGATCGGCCCGGCTGGTAGGAGTCGGCCGGCCAGAACCGGGACGAATCCGGTGTCAGCGCCTCGTCCATCCACACGATCCGGCGTTCTGGATCGAATCCAAACTCGAACTTGGTATCGGCGATGATGATGCCGCGTTCCAAGGCGTAGGCCGCGGCCTCTCGGTAGAGGCGCAGAGTGATGGTGCGTAGCGCTTCGGCGGTCTCGCCGCCCACGATCTCCACCATGCGGTCAAAGCTGATGTTCTCGTCGTGGCCCTCTTCGGCCTTGGTGGCGGGAGTGAAGATCGGTTCGGCGAGGCGATCGGATTCCACCAGTCCCTCGGGCAGCCGGATACCGCAGACGGATCCGTCCGCAAGGTACTCTTTCCAGCCGGATCCGGTGATGTAGCCACGGGCGACGCATTCCACCGGAATCGGTTCCAGTCGGCGGACCAGAACACTCCTGCCGTCGAGTTCTGGGTGGTCACTGAAGGGGGCCGGAAAGTCGGCCCGGTCGGTGGCGATGAGGTGGTTCGGGAGATCGGCAAACCTGCCAAACCAGAAATTTGACAGTTGGGTGAGGATGACGCCCCGGCCGGAGATTCCGGGTGACAACACGCAGTCGAAGGCGCTGATCCGATCGGTGGCCACCAGGATCAGTGCGTCATCGACGCGGTAGATATCCCGGACCTTGCCACGGCTCACCAGTTGACCCTCAGGGATCGAGGTGGTGAGCAGTGCCATGTCAGGCTTCCTTGGCCGCGATGACTGCCTGCGCCTGTTTCGCCATGCGTGATTTGTAGCGGGATGCTGTGTTGCGGTGGAGGACGCCCTTGCGCCAACCCACGTCGATCACCGACAGCGTCGTGGGCAACATTTCCTTCACCTTGACCGCGTCACCCTCATCGATGGCGACCCGCATGGCGCGCATCTGCCGCCGCACCCGAGTGCGCACAGACTTGTTCCGCATGCGCCGTTCGAGCGACTGGCGGTGGCGCTTGCGCGCCTGTTTCTTGGTTCCTTTGATGGTAGCCATTTTCGTCTCACTCCTTCAGCCGCTCATACGACACGGCACGGGCCGGTTATTCTAGCCCAAAGTAGTCGATCAGGCCAGTCCTACGCCGCGAATATCACGGACTCCGCGTCGTAGGGCCGGCCTGGTGAGCCGTCCGGCTGCTCAGATTCTCGGCGGCGAATCCCCCTCCGAAATTCGAGGGCTCGGGATACCAGCCGCCAAAAACCTGAGAAAACCGAAGCCGAGAAAGTCTCTATCGAATGGTCATTCCGAGCGAACTGAGGCGCTCGCGCGCAAGATCGGCCTCCTGGGTCCCGGGGTATTCATAGACCACATATTGCAGATTCAGCACGCCCTGGCCCTTGTCGCCGAGTTTCAGGTAGAGCAGACCCTTTTTGAGTTGCGCCGCGGCGGCCTTGTCGCTCGCCGGATACCGCTCGAGCACCTGGCCAAAGACCTCCAGGGCTTCCTCGGTCTTGTCCTGTGCGTCGAGGCACTCTCCGGTCCAATACAGCGCATTGTCCGACAGCTCCGTATTCGGCCAGCGCTTGAGGAACTCCTGGAAGCCCTGAGCCGCCAGGTCATAGTTGCCTCGCATGTAATCCTCATATGCTGTGCGGTACACCTCGTCGGGGGTGGAGGACCCCGCGGCCGCCGAACCGGCCGCTGCGCCGAGGGTGGCACCGCCGGCGAGACCTCCGCTGGATGAAGAGGTCTCCGGGAGTGTCGTCGACGCTCCGGCGGCGGTCACCGGCGGTAGGACTGCGCCACTGGCCGAAACTCCCCTGGCCCCGGCCAGCTCCTGGGAGATGCGATCCAGGCGTCGAGTGGTGACATCGAGACTGGCCTGGAGAGCCTCGATCTGCTCCTGGAGTTCCTCAACCCGCATCGAGAGGTCGGCATTGGACCTGGTTGTCTGCGTGGTGAATTCCTGCATCTGCCGTTCGACGGCGTCCATATCCTGGTTGTCCGGCATGGATTGGCTGAGCTCATCCACCTGCTCCTGGACGTCGGTGATCTGCCGATGGAGGAGCGTCATGTCCTCGGATGAAGTGCACGCCGCAACGGGCAGCAACAGGACCACGAAGGCGAGCGCTGGTATCCGTCCCATGGTTGTTCTCCTAGCGGCCGGTCATTACGAAGTGGGCGCGCCGGTTGAGGGCCCATGCCTCTTCGCTGCTGCCGAGGTCGAACGGTCGTTCCTCGCCATAGGAGACGGTTTGGATGCGCTCGGGCGCCACACCGAGGAAGACCATGTAGTCATGCACCGCGGAGGCCCGTCGCTGGCCGAGAGCGAGGTTGTACTCGCGCGTGTTGCGCTCGTCGCAATGGCCTTCGATCCTGATGGAGACGGTGTTGTACTGCTGCAACCACGCGGCGTTGCGCGCCAGCACTTCTCGGTATTCCGGCTTGAGATCCCAGCGGTCGGTGTCGAAGAAGACGTCTTCGAGGTAGCCGCGGGCGTTGAGCAATTCGAGGTCTTCAGGGAGCTCCTCCTGGACCTCCTCGGAGACGATGGTCTCGGTGACGGTCTCCTCCACCACAACTTCAGGAAGTGTGGACGACGGAGCCGGGACCGGCGTTGGAGTCGGTTCCGGAGGAGGCGGCAACTTGGAGCTCTTGCACGCTCCGAGTGCGACCATGGAAATCACCACGAGCAGGGCGGCGCAAAAACGCAGTGCGGATTTCATTCCGATCCTCCTTGAGGGTCACTCTAGCAGCCCCGGTGCGGGCTCACAAGGAAGTGAGAGTGGGGTTCCATGGGGAGAGTTCCATAGCCTGTGGAAATGTGGGCGGGATCACTTCTCCGAGAGGCTAGGGGCTGGGGGCGAGGAACTAGTAGGGCCTGGATCCTTCTTCGTCCACGAGACCGCCATCAGGTCTGTTCAGCAGCCCGCCGGAGTGGAGTTTGGCCAGATAGTCGTAGGCGACGATCGACCCCGCGACCGCCAGGTTGAGGCACGGCACCAGGCCCCACTGCGGTAGTTGAACGATCATCGCGGAGGAGTCGATCAGTTCCTCGGGAACGCCCCCGCGCTCCGCACCGAGGAGGAAACACGGTCGATCGGGATAGACCGCGTCGAAAAGGTTGACGGCCCGTTCGTGAAGCTCGATGGACACCAGGGTGTAGTGCTTCTCCGCGACATGGGCAATCAGAGAGTCGGCGTCCGGAAGCTGGACGACCGACGTGTAGAGTTCTGCCGTTCGGGCGGCTTCCACGTTCCAGTCTTTGGCGCCCACCAGAAGGACCTCGGCAGCCGCGGTCGCATGTGCGGTGCGAACCAATGACCCCACGTTGTGTTCCTTCGAGACCTCCCAGCCGGCGATGGCGAACGGCCGGAGTCCTCGCAGATACTCCTGTCGGCGTCGCTTCTGGCGTTCGATACGGCGTTGATGGTCCCAGATGTTTTTCTTTGGATCCGGCATGGTGGACCGAGTGTGCCGCTCCCCGCCCTCGAGGGCAAGTTCGAGCCCGCCGACCACGCTCGATCGAAGAACGAAGAACGAAGAACGAAGACCCCCACCCGCCCGAAACGAGAGATGGCGCGACCGGCGGGCGTGCAGTCTTCGACATTGTTGGGACCCTGAGTGTTGGAGTGGCCATCTCGTGGGATCCCAACAATGTCTAAGGGGGCAACCTCGGGGAGCGCTTGAGGGAGATGGGCGCGTGCGTCCGGAAACGGAAACGGAAACGGGCTGGGGAGGGTTGGGGTTATAGCCCCAAGCCCCGATCCCTGACTCTGACGCTCACTCGGGCGCGGGAAAGGCCGGTGACGTATTGGGGGGTCCTGGATATACGAAATCCCGCTTTTCGCGGGATTTCGTCGCGGTGGGTATGCCCACCCGAGCTTCCTCAGTTGGTGACGCGGCTGTGAAGTTCGTTGAACGCCCGCGGTCCCTCAGGACACTACAAATATCCATCGCCTCGGCGACGGTGTCAAGTGGGAAACCACGGGGGCTGGGCTCACTTCAAAGGGCGCGGGCGTCGAAGGCGTTTGGGAGCAACTCGGCCACGGACGTCACGGTGCGCTCATTGTCGGTATTGGCGAGAATCACCGGCATGTCACCGAATTCCGAGAGGACTTGCCGGCACGCGCCACACGGCGTCGATGGCGGCGAGGATTCGGTGACTACAGCCAGGGCGAGGAAGTTCTTGGAGCCCGCAGCCACCGCAGCCGCGAGGGCGTTGCGCTCGGCGCATACGCTCAGCCCGTAGGACGCGTTCTCCACGTTGCAGCCACTGACCAACTCACCGTTCGGGAGCAGCAGGGCGGCGCCGACGTAAAACCCAGAATAGGGAGCGTGGGCGTTTTTTCGGGCGGTCGCGGCGGCAGCGATCAGGCGCCCAACGGTTTCCAGCGTCAGATCCATGGATTGACTATACCGTGACCGCGAGCAATGGGCCGGGGTCCTGAGGAGTCGAAAGTCGAAAGTCGAATACAACCTCCCGCTTCCCCTGGGCGAGAGGTGGCATCTGTGTGATCTGTGGGCTCTCCGGGTGGTCGGGGCTGAACTCTCAACTCGGCCAAGCGGCAACGGCAACGGTAACGGGCTTCCGGCTCCGCCTCTGGCTACGCCGTGACAAGCGGGCTCGCGCGGGTGGTGGAGAACGTTTGACGTTTGACTTTTAACGTCCACGCCCTCCACACCTTCTCACCTTGTGTCGGTGGGCGGGCAAAAAAGTGACCGCCCGGAGGCGGTCGTTGGAGAGAGTGATGTCATGGGCTCGCGCCCGTATGTCCGGTAGTTCTGCGGTTTCTCAGTTCCTCCGCGCGCCACCGGAGGACCTGGAGGCTGACGAAGGTGCCGACCGGGGCGCCGATGATCCGCCGCTTGACCGTCCAGCACTGCTCGATCGTCCGGCACTTGATGAGCGACCGGCCGACGAACGCGACGGCGCTGAACCCGCCGAGGATCTTCCGGAGGAAGAGGACCGGCCGGTCGAGGCGGTGGGATTGCGCGAGGGGGCGCTGGTCGACCCCGTGGATCCCCGCGGGGAAGTGGCCGCGGTGCGCGGCACGATCACCGGCCGCGACGTCGTCGCTCCGCTCCTCGTGGTGGATGCCGGGCCCGAGGTGGTAGGTGTGGAGGGCTGTGACCGGTTGGTTGGTGCTCGGTATACGGAGCCGGACCGAGTGATTCCGGAGCGTCCAGTGACCTGTGTCGTCGAGGACCGAGGTTCGACAGTGGTGGAGGGCCGGGTCCGGGGCACGAACGGATTGGGGTTACCGGTGTTCTGGCTTCGTGTGCTGTCGGTCGGTCGACCCGGGATCGAACGGTAGGAGTTGGTTTCTGACCGTCCCTCGGAGCTGTGCAGGGGAGACCCGGATGTGGTCGAAAGGGTTGGTTCTGATCGCCTGTTGCCGTTCGCATTCCGGGTTGTCTGCGACCGACCGACGTCGCCGGTTGGGGCGGCCGACCGCCGGCTGATATCACTGGTTGTGGTCGGCTCGACGAGCCGGAGGGCGTCCTCGGGACGGAGGCTGTCGTCGCGCGCCATGATCGGCGTGAGGTCACGATCGGTGGTTCGTTCGATTCCGCGGAACACTCTCTCGAGTTCGCGGGTCGTTTGTTCTCTCGACGGCGGTGCGGTTTTCAGGGGGTCGGAAGAAACGATGCCGATGTCGCTTCGGCCGCGCAGCGCATCATCGCCGCGTTTGACAAGGCGTGACAGATTTGGGCTCGCGAAGTCCCGGTCCGAGACGACGTTCCAGGCCGAGCTGTCCATGTCGGCGATCCTCGTCCGTCCCTTCAGCTGCAGTGCCGAGTCGTCGGGTCTTGGCAGGCTGGACCGTCGAACGGCGCCACTATCCGCGCCGCTGCCACCGCCCGCGCCTGGCCTCGGAATGACGTCTCGGCGAGGCGTCTGACCGCCGCCGCCCCCGGGATGACTCGGGTATCCAGGCTGGCTGGGCCAACGGGGATAGCCGTAGAAGTGGCAGTAGCGGGGCCAATACCAACCCCAGTAGTAACCCGAGGGACACCAGCCGACCCAGCCGGGACCCCAGCCCCAGTTCACCCATGCCGGACCCCAGCAGTTTCCCCATCCCCAGACCCACCCGACGCTGGCCGAGAGGAACCAGGTTCCGTAGTGGTACGGCAACCATCCCCACGGCTCGTAGGAGACCCACGACCATCCGGTAGGGGTCCAGTACCACCGGCCTGCTGTGTAGGGGCGCCAGGCAGTGCTCACCGTGGGCTGCCACGCCCAGGTGTTGTACTCCTGGACGTAGACCCAGTTGCCGTAGTTGTCGAGCTGGGCTGCCTGTCGTTCGTAGCGAACGTCCACATGTTGGCTGCTCTCGCCAAGAAGGACCTGACGCCGCTGTTCGACCCAGGAGGCGAAATCGTCGCTCCAGGTCAGATGGGGCTCTGTGCCGATGACCTCGCCGTCTCGCACCTCGGTCGCCGACTCAGCCTGGATCAAGACGCCGCCTGCGACCGTGGCAGCTTCGGCAAGGCCCTGCCACACCTCGAGGCGCAGGCCGCCCGACGGCAGGGCGAGGATCCGGTAGAGACCGGTGTCGTTGAGGTAGACGGTGGCGGACCTGCCGTCGACCCGAAGGGCTTCCCCGCTCAACCGATGCTCGTTGATCTCGACCATCATCGTGCCCTCGGCGAGGTACAGCACCGACCGATCAGAGTTGTTGTCACGGCTGAAGGCGACGGCGTCCAGACTCAGCGTGGAGTACTCGTCAAGCCACACGATGTTGCCGTCTGCGAGGACTATCTCCATGCGGGTTTCGCGAGCGGTATCGATCCGGTCGCCGGCGACCAGGGGCATATTGATCACCGCTTCCACCGAATCTTGCTGGGAGGCCGGCTGGACGGTTGCAAAGCGCTCCAGATACGAAATGTAGCTCAGGGAGGTCGGGTCGTCTCCTTCGGAGGCCACGACAGACACCGCGAGGGCGATGATTGCAGCCGAAATGAGGGTATTTTTCATCGTCCACCTCCATGGACGATTGGAAAGACTGCAACGGGCGTGCCAGGTTCGATGACCAGGTGCTGAAGATGATCTCGAGGTCCCGAGGTCCTGGAGTTGCGGGGTTTACCAAGACCGCAGGACCAGGTGCCGAGCCCTTCGCCGCGAATTGCAAAGCACGGCAATCGAGGCACCGGCCAGGATCACAGGCCCTTTTTGCGCGGCGTATCCTGAATCGAAGTGCCCTGCGTTGACCGTTGGCTGTCCAGACCTTACTGGCGTTGAAGCCGGGACATTTCCAGGATCTGCTGGTTCTGCCGAACCTTGACCAATGTGCCGGCGGGGTAATACCCGCCGCGCAGGGTGGCGTTGGGGTAAGTGACGCAACCGGGCCCGAAAAGGACCCCGGGATTGAGAACGGTGTTGCAGCCGGTCTTGCAGTTGTCACCGAGGATCGCCCCGAACTTCCGCAGTCCAGTGTGAACCACCGATCCCTCGTGGTGGAAGGTGACCTCGCGACCCACGTTCTTGACGTTGGAGAGGATCGTGCCCGCACCGAGGTTCACCTGGCGCCCGAGGAGCGAGTCGCCGACGTAGTTCTGGTGGGGGGCCTTGGCGGTGGGCAGCAGGATCGATCCCTTGACCTCACTGTGCGCGCCGACGAGGCTTTGGTCGCCCAGGATCACGAACTGCCGGATGTAGGCGCCCGTCCTGATGGTGACCCCTTCTCCGATAATGGCCGGTCCGATGATGACGGCTCCGGGTTCGATACTGCAGCCTGCTGCGATTGAAATCCTGTCGCCGAGCAGGTGCACACCCTGTGGCAGCTCGCTCTGGATGCTCCAATCGCTCCAGTCGCCCATGTACGCCTTGAGTGCGTCGCCCAGGGCTGACCACACAGGGGCGTCCGACGGGAACGCAGCGCCGTGTTGGAATCCTTTGAGATCGAAGAAAAGACCAGGGATCAGCTCGCTCATGTTTGGGGCTCCTCGAGGTCGGCGGGCACGGTTTGACGATGACTAGTGGTGCGGTACAAGAGGGTTCCGTTGGGCATGGCCGGATCATGCCACGGGTGGGTGGGAAGGACAAGACCTGGTTGCGATCAGAATGGGCGGACGGACCCGGCGCCTCGTGCGCGGTGTGGTTATCATGTGGCGACTGGGCTCAATGATCCTCGAGGAGGTCAGTGGATTCGACTGCTAAATCGCCATAAGGTGATATGATACGACGACTCGCGGAGACCGCGTCCGAGTGCGCGCCACGATTTGGAGGTTCCATGGTTCGACAACTGTTTCAGCCCGGACTGCTGACCCTTGCGATCGTGGTTTCCCTCAGCTGTGGCGCCCCCCCTCAGACCCCAGACACCCAACCCGACCAGCTGGCTGTGAGATCCCATTCCGCGGTGGACGTGAAGTGGGAGGACAACTGGGACGATGCCTTCGCCCGAGCTGCCACCGAAGGCAAGCCGGTGCTGGCAAATTTCTATGCCGAGTGGTGCGTCTGGTGCAAACAGCTGGAAACGGTCACCTACCGCGACCAGAAGGTCGCCGCAATGCTCGCCGAATCTGTCGTGCCCCTGAACGTGGACATCGAAGGTGACATGGCGGATCTCGTTCGCGATCTCCGGATCCAGGCCCCTCCCACCATCGTCCTGTTTTCCCAGGGCGGAGATGAGATTGGCAGGATCCCGGGTTATCTTCCGCCCTCGACCTTCCTCACCGTTGTGGAGAAGATCCTGCGGGGGGAACCGGTCAAGTTCAGTTGACGATCGAAGTTCCGAGGTCCGGGTCGAATGAGAAATGAGAAATGGGAAGTTGACCGTTTCTTCAGGCCGTTGGGACAAGCAATGTCACATTTCTGATTTCTGATTTCTCATTCCACGAAGTGGCTACGTGGAGTCCCCGGCGCCCTCTTCCTCCTCTTCTTCGTCCTCTGTGATCCGTCCGTCAGCGACCTCAATGGACTCGACGGTGGGCATGGGCTCGGCAGGCCGCGGGGTATAGAAGGCCAGCTGGAAGGGCCAGGGGAGTTCGTGCAGTGACTCCGGGATCTCGCCGCACTCGGTGGACGGAGGCTCTGTGCCGTCCAGGAACGCTTCGAGGATGACCTCTCCGTGGTGGGCGCAACGTGGGATCGCTCGCTCTCCGGTGAAGTAATCCACCGGGGTGAAGACGACCCCCGGCGGGACCGAGAATTCCTCGGTCCTGGCGGCGTCATCGAGGGTGTCGAGGTATTGTGTGATGAACTGGTTCCAGATCGGCTGGGCGGCCCGCGCGCCGGTCATTTTTTTGCCGATGGGGGCTTTGACATCCCTGCCGACCCAGACACCGACCGTGATGCGCGGGGTGAAGCCGATGAACCATGCGTCGGCGTACTTGTCGGTTGTTCCGGTCTTCCCAGCGAGGTTTGCCTCGATATTGCGCGCCGAAAGGCCGGTGCCGTGGTCGATGACGCCTTCCAGAACGCTCAGCATGAGATAGGCTGCCGGGGCCGAGATGGCGCGCTGGGTTCGCGGGAAAAAGCGCTCCTCCAGACGGCCGTCGCGATCGTAGATTTCGGAGATCGAATAGGGTTCAGGAATCTCCCCGAGATTGGCGATGCCCGAGTAGGCGCGAACGAGGTCGATTAGCCGGACCTCCAGGGAGCCAAGGGCGAGGGACGCGTAGGGATGCAGTTCGGTGCTGATACCGAACCTCTGTGCCACGTCCACCACGGCCGGGCCGCCAACGAGCTGCTGCATCTTTACCGCTGAAGCGTTGAAACTCAGCTCGAGGGCCCGCCGGATAGTGGTGATGCCGTAATAGCGGTTGTAAAAATTCTTTGGGCAGTAGGTGAGTTCGCCGGAGCTGTCTGGGAGAAGGATCGGGCCGTCGAAAATGGTGTCGGCCGGCGTGTAGCCCTGCTCGAAAGCCGTCAGGTAGACGAAGGGTTTGAATGCTGAACCGCACTGAAGGGTGGACTGGATGGCGCGGTTGAACTCGGAGCGTTCGAAGTCGTAGCCCCCCACCAACGCGAGGATGGCGCCGGTGCGGTTGTCCATGGCGATCAAGGCGCCCTCGATCTCCGGCTCTTGGAAGAGCTCTACAGTAATGGGCTCGTCGCCGGCTTCCGGCAGCTCATCCGGGAGCTCATCCGGGAGCAGGACCGTCACCAGGTCGCCCTCCTTGAGAATTCTGCGCAGCGAACCGATTCGAGTCCACTTGGCTCCCGATAGCTTGAGAACGGCCGACCGATCACCGATCTTCAGATTGGCTTGTTTGTCTGTGACATCGAGGACGACCGCCCGAACCATGGTTCCCGGCTGGAGTTCGAGGAGGCGCCACGACGGATCCTCGTGGTCCTGCGGTGTTTCAGCGCCGAGATCGGCCACCACGTTGACCGGTTTGCGCCAGCCCAGGTAGGTCATCTCGAGGTCGGCGAGCCCGCGTCGGACCGATCGTTCGGCGATGAGCTGCAGCTCACGGTCCATTGTCAGATGAACCTGGAGCCCGCCGGTGTAGAGAGCGTCGGTACCGTAGCGGTCTTCCACCTCCTTACGGACCATTTCGAGAAAGTAGGATCCGGTGGAGATCTGGTCTCGGTGGAGGCCGACGTCGAGTGGTTGAGCCACCGCTTCGTCGTACGTCGCCGGGTCGATGTAGCCGAGCTCGAGCATCCGTGCCAACACCTTGTTCCGCCGTTCGAGGGCCGCCTCTGGTCTCTTGAATGGGTTGTAGCGGTTGTTTGCACTCGGAATCATCCCAGCCAGCAGAGCTCCTTCAGCGAGCGTGAGTTCACTGGCCGGTTTGTCGAAGTAGAGCTGAGCTGCGGCTTCGACTCCGTACGCCCCGTGGCCCAGGAAGATCTGGTTGGCGTACAGGGTGAGGATCTGGTCTTTGCTGTAACGTTTTTCGATGTCTATGGCGAGCAGTGCTTCTTTAATTTTCCGCGTCAGAGTGTGTTCGCGCTGCAGAAAGAGATTGAGCGCCAACTGCTGGGTCAGCGTGGAGCCTCCCTGCGTGATGAGTCGATCTTGCCGGGTCACCAGGTTCCGTGCGGTGACCAAGGCAGCGCGAGCGATGGCCTTGGGATCCACACCGCCGTGCTCGTAGAATTCCGCATCTTCGATCGCGACGATGGCTTGCTTGAGGAAGTCCGGAATCTCCTCCGGCTCAAGCTCCACTCTTCGTTCGAGGGCGTAGGAGGCCACGGGCTCGCCGTCAGCCGCATAGACCTCGGTTGTGGATGCGGGACGAAAGGAGGCGAGCTGGTCGACTTGAGGGACGTGCAGCCGCTGGGCCACGATCCATCCTCCGAGCGCACCCAGGGCGCCACCGATGAGGACGGCAATCAGAATTTTCATCAGTAGGGAACCCAGCTTCGGACTCACGGCCACACCTTAGCAAAACAAGGTGGGCTCTGGCTGGGCCGCAATGTGGAAATTCCGAGGCGCCGGCTGTTTAGTCCGGCCGAAGCGTTCCTGCACTTGGCATCAGGCGGATCGACCAAGAACCTCGGTTTCCGAAATCGAACCCGTCGGAGAAGAGGACCGGCCCTGGTGTTGGGGTTGCCGTCGGGGTCGCCGTGGGCGTGGGTGTCGACGTCGGTGGAACGGCCGTCCAACTGGGGGTTGGTGTAGGTGATGGCGGCACCGGCGTGCTTGTCCTGGTTGGAGTAGCCGTTGGTGGAACTGGAGTATTGGTTTGTGTCCTGGTGGCCGTCGGGGTTCGAGTCGGTGTCGGAGAAACCGGCGTGCCTGTGGAAGTTCGGGTTGGAGTTGGTGGAACCGGTGTGGCGGAGGGAGTTCGGGTTGGAGTTGGTGGAACCGGCGTGGCGGAGGGAGTCCGAGTTGGTGTGGGAGGAACCGGTGTGGCGGAGGGAGTCCGAGTTGGTGTGGGAGGAGCCGGCGTGGCGGAGGGAGTCCGAGTTGGTGTGGGAGGAACCGGTGTAGCGGAGGGAGTCCGAGTTGGTGTGGGAGGAACCGGTGTGGCGGAGGGAGTCCGAGTTGGTGTGGGAGGAACCGGCGTGGCGGAGGGAGTCCGAGTTGGAGTTGAGGTCGGTGTTGGCGGAACAGGGGTATTTGTTCTGGTGGGCGTCGGGGTCGGTGGAACGGCGGTCGCCGTGGGTGTGGGTGTCGGCACCGGTCCGCTGGCTACTGTGAGGTCCAACTCATAAAGTTGCGGCATGTCTGACGTGCCGCCTGCAATTTCGAGGTAGTAGGTTCCGTCGCCGCTGGTCAGGGCGATATTCTCGAGGGTTTCAGGGAGTCCCGCGCCGGTCGCGTCGGAGGACGCCAACTCGGTGGACCCGTTGACATCCAGCACCCGAATACTCAGATCATGGATGGCCAGGGAATCGAAGGGAGTGCCCGAGGAGCAACTCCCGCCGGAGTTCTGAGGGCCGCTCAGATAGGTCCCGCCGACAGGGGAGACGGTCACACTGATCGACGCTCCCGAACCGACTGAGAAGCTGAAATCATCGATGTCATAGTTGTCATCGATGGACACGTCAAGAATGGCCATCGATCCTGACGGCGATCCGATATGAGTTGATGACGCGGGCGAGTCATTGTGTTCGAAGAAGTCACCGTAGCCGCGATTCGCGGCCAGGATGTCGTCGTGCTGTGGGCCCTCGAAAGCACCTGAATAGTACGGCTCCATGAGTTTGGTCTGGTTCACCGGACAGACGTGCTGCAGACCGATCCCGTGGCCGTGCTCGTGGGAGACCACGTTGCGCAGGCGGATCGAGTTTCCGGAGGTGTTCGAGAAGAAGGAGTCCCCGGTGTCGATCACCATGTCTCCGATGTTTGGATAAAAGTTGTAGGCGAGGATGCCTGATCCGCCGTCGATGTTGTGACCCGAAATTCGAACGTCGCCGCGGCCCCCGATCTGGCCCTCGGCGGCGGTGAACGACGCGCCGTCGTCATTCGGCTCGTAGACGTAGGTGATACCCGTGAGTTCCCCCCAACGGTCAAAGACCTGCTGGAAAAGGGGGAGCCAATTGGCTTCGTTGCCATAGACGCCGTCTAGGTAGGCACGAAGGTTGCTCGGGGAGTCGGCCTCACCGGCGTAACCCAAGATGATGGTGCCGTCGGGAACGATGCTCCAGGTCAGGGTCGTCGGATCGCCCTGGCCGAGGCCGCTGCCGTCGGTTGCAGTCTGAGACCATCGGAGGTAATCGGAGAACTGATACTCGGTCTCGGACCCTCCGGACAGGGAGTGATCGAAGCGCGTGAACGACGCCTTTGTGACGGTCTCCTGGATATACCAATCGGGCGTGCCTGGTTTGAAGCAGAGCACTGGCCCGGAGCCCTGGTTGCAGGCGGCCGGCGATGAGCCGTGCGCGCTCGACGACATGCTGGACAGAAGTGCGATGCACCCGATGGTCCCTGCGATGACTGCAAGATTGATCTTCATGGCCTCGTGTCACTCCTCACGGAGGGGTCGGTTCATGGGTTGTTGGAGGACCAGGCAGCGAGGCTGCCCGACTCGAATCCGTCTGAGAACAGCGGGTCGACTTGAATCGGTGAGAGACACCCTGGGTAGCTGTTGGCGCGTGATCTCACATGGTCATTCATTAGGGCCGGGACGCGTTCGGGTTGAACGCCGTATGGGTGGCCCAAACCAAAGGTCAGGCTGATGTTGGAGAGGCCACCGTTCAAGAGGTGGCAGTAGCTCATGATGGTGCCGCAACCGGCGCCGGAGGTCGCACAGGGCAGACCGGAGGTGCCGCAGAAACAACCGTTGCTGCCGCACTCACCGGCATAGCAACTGTCCACCGGGTTCGGATTGCCGCCGATGCCACCGTAGCAGTGGGTGTGGGGCGAGTTGAAGTTGTGGCCGATCTCGTGGCTGGAGGCCATGATGTCCCAGACCACAGTGGGATTCGAGATGTGGAAGCTGCCGGAGATATTGCCGGTGAAGCCGTAGGCTCCACCGTAATTGTCGGAAGAGGGTGAGAGACTGCAGCCCCAGCTTGAAGGAACCGAAGTGTTGAATCCGCCGGAGCACAGCACCCCCACCCATGCGATGCCGCCGCCTGAATTCTTGCCGCTCAGGAAGTGGGCGATGGTCCTCGGCAGGTGGCCGTTGTGATCGTTCCAATACCGACCGAACTCATACAGACCGCAGCCGCTGGATGTTTGGGTCCATGGGTCCGCCGACGTCGTCCACAGCGAAATGTGAGATACGTGAAGCGAGGTGTCGACCTCGCTGGAGTAGTAGCCGGATGCGTAGGCGAAGAGGTCCCCTATGTATTCGATGGCGGTCAACGGATCGCCGAAGCGCTGGTAGTACTCGTAGTCGGTTTCCACGGCGACCCGTGCGGTGTAGCCAACGGGGATGAACTCCGGCAGGCCATCCACCTGCGGTGGAGCAGTCCCTTGAGTCCAGGGCCACGGCGGTTTCTCGTCTGGGGCCGACAATCGGTCCGTGCCGCACTCGAACCCCCGCGTCGGATCGTCCAGATCGACTGCTGGGTCGAGGGCACGGATTTGCGGTCCGAGGTCTCCGACTTCCTGGCTGAAGATCCAATACCTGTTGCCGTCCGAGACAAGACCGCGCACGACACCGGTCTCGCTCACGGTCATGGATGCCACGGACCTGTTCCGTCCCTGGATCAACCCTCGCAGGTACTCATTGCGTGGTGGGGCTGTGGTGGTATCGCCGTCGGGACCGTGGATCACGACCTTGGCGTCGTCGGTGAAGACCCGAACCCGATTCAGAACCAGGACCGAAGTTGGACCGTCCGCCTCCAGTGGAACATCTGACACGCGAATAGAGGCGTCCTTCGAAAGGCTGCGGACGGCTTCGATGGTCGGCGGGGCGTTCCAGGACGTTTCGAGCACAATTGGGGACGAGCCGTGGCCGGGGGCGGCCGCCAGGATCATTGCGGAAAAAACCAGCAGGAAGAAGGTTGCCTGGATTGGGTGGTTGAATGGTGATTCCAGAGGTAAGCAGATTTTTTTGGGAGTGCTCAAAAACGGATTGACTGATGATCGTCGGATCTGCTTGCAGGTCAGAGCCGTAACAACGCGATGCTGTGGTGCACGCATATCAACCGCCTTCAATTTTGGAGAATGGCGCCCTCCATCCCCCTCCGGAATAGAGTTCCCCCGGGATTGAAATTCGTAGTGACCGGCCTCACAATCTTCCCGTGCAGGTCGTCATCGGTCTCGGCGGGAATTTGGGCGACGTGGAAGCTGCCTTCCATGCCGCACGTCGAAGCCTTGCCCGGAGGTGGCGTATCGTGGTTTGCGCGAGGCTCTACCGGACCCGGCCCATGGGCCCGAGACAGCCGGATTTCCTCAATTCCGCGGTGAGTCTCGAAGGCGATGGCGGGCTGTCCCAGCTGCTGGATGAGTGTCGAGTCGCCGAGTCGGCCGCTGGCAGGAACCGAGCAGCAGAGCAACGATGGGGCCCGCGGACTCTGGATATCGACTTGCTGTTGGTTCGCAACGGCGTCCACCGAGGACCTCGGCTGGAAGTGCCCCACCCCGGATTTCACGAGCGGGCTTTCGCGATCCTCCCGGCAGCCGATGTCGCGCCAGGGTGGATCCACCCGCTGCTGGGACGGACGGTGGGCCAGCTCGCCCAGTCCCTGGGGCCGAGTGCCCTGAACGGGGTCGAAGTCATCGATTCAGATGGTTGGTTGGATCGGAAATAGTCCTTGGCACGTCACGGCCCACGCGCTACACTCCCTCCCCGCGACGACAGACTTCTGTGGAGGTTTCCCCAATGATAAAAGGTGTCTTCGATGAATTCAGGAAGATCAGGAACGACGCTGAGGCCTTCCTCAAGGAGATCGGCGTGGGTCTCGAACTGGGGCTGAGGCCCACCAACGATGGAGCGTGCACCGGCAACTGGATTTCCTCGGAGGGCGGTCAGGAGCTGGTATCGGTCAGCCCCCTCGACGGCGAGCCGTTGGCGTCGGTGAAGCAGGCCGACGAAGCGGCCTACGAACAGGTGGTGTCGACCGCGGCAGAAGCGTTTGTCGACTGGAGAATGGTGCCGGCACCGGTTCGCGGTGAGGTGGTGCGAGAGCTCGGGAACGAGCTGCGCGCCGTCAAGGAACCTCTGGGAATGTTGGTCTCCCTCGAGATGGGCAAAATCCTCTCCGAGGGTCTGGGCGAGGTCCAGGAGATGATCGACATGTGCGACTTCGCCGTCGGGTTGTCCCGTCAGCTCTACGGACCGACAATGATGTCAGAACGGCCGCTTCATCGCATGTATGAACAGTGGCATCCGCTGGGGGTTGTGGGCATCATCACGGCCTTCAACTTCCCGGTGGCGGTGTGGGCGTGGAACGCGGCGTTGGCCGCGGTCTGCGGCAACACCATGGTGTGGAAGCCGTCGTCGGATACCCCGCTGACCGCGATCGCGATCCAGAATATCTGCAACCGGGTGATGGATCGCCATGGTTTGCACGGCATCTTCAATCTGGTCATCGGTCCGGGACGAACGATTGGTGAACTGATGATCAACGACCCGCGGGTGCCGCTGATTTCGTTCACCGGTTCCACCGGAATGGGTCGGCACGTCGCCGAGGCTACCGCCAAGCGCTTCGGGAGGAATATTCTCGAGCTTGGAGGCAACAATGCCATCATCGTCGAGCCCGATGCGGATCTCGATCTGACCCTACGCGCGGTGCTCTTCGCCGCCGTCGGGACGGCGGGTCAGCGCTGCACGAGTCTGCGTCGGCTCTTCCTCCATCGGAGCATTGCCGACGATTTTGTGGCCAAGCTCGTCAAGGCCTACGGCAGCGTGACCATCGGAAATCCGGTGGAGGACGGCGTGCTGATGGGACCGTTGGTCAACGAGCGAGCCGTTCGTGACCACTTCGCGGCCATCGAAACCATCAAGCAGCAGGGTGGAGAGGTTGTTTGCGGCGGCGGAAAAGTCGACGGTCCGGGTTTCTTCGTGGAGCCGACGATCGTTCGTCTGACCGAGCAGATTCCCGTCGCCTGCGAAGAGACTTTCGCTCCGATCCTGTACGTTATGGAGTACGACACGCTGGATGACGTGATCGCAACCCACAACGCGGTGGATCAGGGGCTGTCGTCGGCGATTTTCACCTCGAATCTGTACTCTGCGGAGACCTTCTTGTCGCACCGCGGATCGGATTGTGGCATCGCCAACGTCAACATCGGCACCTCTGGTGCGGAGATTGGTGGAGCGTTTGGTGGCGAAAAGGAGACCGGCGGCGGTCGCGAGGCCGGCTCGGATTCCTGGAAGGCCTACATGCGTCGTCAGACCTGCACCATCAATTGGAGCAAAGAGCTGCCGCTGGCACAGGGCGTCGAGTTCGACGTCGAATAGCGACAGAATCAATCACAGCTTCAATCGGCGGGCCGGCAACGGCCCGCTTTTTTGGTCTTGGGGTCTCGAGGTCCTGTGGCCAGACCCCGAGACCTGTTGTTGAAGAAATTCGGAATTCGAAATTCGGAATTCGAAAACCCTCCCACCCGTGTGTGAACAAGGAATATGGAGCACCGCCGCCCACCCGGGATAGGGAGTCGTTACACGTTCAACGTTAAACGTTAGGTTCATCCGGGGAATCGTGAGGTGGGGTTTCTGCGTGCCCGTCTCCGTGCGGGGATTCAGGCGGCAGGGGCAGCGACGGCAATCAGGGACAGCGTCCGTGATCGGCGGCTGCGTCAGCGATCAGGGGCCGCGGCAGTGATCAGCTGGGATTGCTCCGGGTTGCGGTCGCTGTCCACCGATACTGCCATCTGCCCCGGACGCCGGTTGCTGTCCCTGTCCCGGCCGCTGCCGACTGCCGCTGATAGCTGTTCCTCAGAGCGCATCGTGATCACCTCCGGGTCGTTCGCTCGGAGGGAATCGTCGATCTGTCTCCGGATGTCAAGGGCAAGACAAGTCGTCGGACGACCCTTGACATCCGGAGAAAGATCGACGTCGAGAGAGTTTCATGGACGACCCGGAGGTGATCATGATCGACGCGTGCCAAGGCAACCAACTCATCGTCTACGGCAAGGCCATCGAGGCGGCCGGGGAAGCCATCTCCCTCGTCAAACGAGTGCCGGCTCCCGTCAAGAGCCTCGCCGATCAGGTGATCAGATCGGCGTCATCGGTTCCCGCCAACATTGCAGAAGGCCACGGCCGAACGGGCCGGGATAGACTCCATCATTGGCGAATCGCCTACGGCTCCGCGAAGGAGGTCGATTGCCATCTTCGCCTCCTGGTTCATGCTGGGGCGATAGACTCCACTCGCGTGGGCGATTCGCTACAGCTCTTCGATCAGGTCCGTGCCATGATCTGGCGTTTGCTGAACCCAAGGCCCTGATTGGGGCTCCTCGCACGAGCAATTCCGGATGCTGGCGCCGGGTCTACCGCTGGTAGGCTCCGGAACCGCACATGACGTCGGTGCGATGGAACATCTCGAATATCACATTTCTCATTTCTCATTTCAAATTCAACCACTGCCCATCTCACGGAAATCCGGATGAACCAAACGTTAAAGGTCCGGACATCTCGACGTCTGATGAGGACCCCTAATATTAACGTGTAACGTTCAACGTTGAACTTCGCCGAGTCCCGAGTCCCGAGTCCCGGGTTCGGTGCTGATGTTCGGGACGGGCTGGGGGGGTCGACATTCGACATTCGACATTACCTTTCGACCGGCTGGGCTGGCGGGCTACCGCCCACCGCCTGCTACCATGATCGCCATGGAAGGTCGAATTCTCATCGTTGACGATAACCCCGGTGTGCGCAAGGTTCTCAACCGCATTCTGGCCGGAGCCGGCTATGGGATTCAGGAGGCCGGTGACGCGTTCCAGGCCCTGGATATGCTCGATGCTCAGCCTCCGGATGCGGCACTGCTCGACATCAAGATGCCCGGCATGGACGGTCTCGGGCTGATGGATAACCTGCGGCAGCGCGGACTGGAGATCCCGGTGGTGGTGCTGACAGGGCATGGGGATGAGTTCACGGCCCAGCAGTGTCTCGAAGCCGGAGCGGCAGCCTATCTGACCAAGCCGCCGGACCGCGCGGATCTCTTGCTGGCGGTTCGGGGCGCCGTGGCCCAGGGTCGCGTGGCCAGAGAACTGAAAACGACCCACGAACCACCGCCGCTGTTGGGTACTGGTGCCTCCATGGAACGGTTGCGCGAACAGATCGCGCGGGTCGCTCCCTCGCCGGCGACCGTGTTGATTCAGGGCGAGTCGGGCACCGGCAAGGAACTGGTGGCCCGGCGGCTGCATCATTTATCGGACCGGGCGCTCCAGTCGTTCATCCGTGTCAATTGTGCTGCGATCCCAGAAGAACTGATCGAGTCCGAGCTCTTCGGGCACGAAAAGGGCTCGTTCACCGGAGCCCACCGCCGCCAGCTCGGAAAATTCGTCCAGGCGGACGGCGGAACCATCTTCCTCGATGAGGTGGGAGACATGAGCCTGAAGACCCAGGCGAAGGTCCTGCGCGCTTTGCAGGATGGCGAGGTCGAACCGGTGGGTGCGGGACGGCCTTTCCAGGTGGACGTGAGGGTCATCGCGGCCACCAACAAGGATCTGGCGAACGAGGTGGCGGAGGGTAGATTCCGCCAAGACCTCTACTACAGGCTCGCGGTGGTCATGCTCCCGACACCGCCCCTTCGGGATCACCGCGAGGACATCCCCCTGCTCGTGGAACACTTCACCGGGCAATACTGTGAGGAGTACAACCGCCGTCCCAAGAATTGGAGCGTGGACGCCATCGAACAGATGCAGCGCCACGGTTGGCCCGGCAATGTGCGTGAACTCAAGAATGTGGTCGAGCGGGCGGTCATCATGGAACTCGATGACACCATCGATCGCATCACCGTGATAGGCGGTCCGGGCATCGACTCCGGTCTCGACGGTCTGCTCGACGCGCAGACTTTGTCAGACTTCCAGCGGTCGTCCGAGGTTGCCTACCTGCGCCATCAGCTCGACCGCAACGGTTGGAATGTCGCCGCCACTGCGCGGGCCATCGGGACCCCGCGCTCCAACCTCTACAAGAAGCTCCAGGCCTACGGAATCGAACGGGAGGACTCGTGATCAATCGCCTCTCCCTCGCCGACTTTGCGGCCCACGGTTCGCACCAGAAGGGCCACTTCAGACTCTCTTCGGGTCTCCACTCGGGGGATTATTTGCAGTGCGCTTTGTTTCTCGCCAACCCGGTGAGAGCCGAACGTGCCGGCCAGCAGTTGGCCGAGGCCATCGGCTCCGCGATGGTCAAACCCGACGTGATTGTGGGACCCGCGTTGGGTGGACTCATCATTGGGCATGAGACCGCCCGTGCGTTTCGATGTCCATTCATTTTCACCGAACGTGTTGATGGACGTATGACCCTGCGGCGGGGATTTGGTATCGGGCCGAAGATGGGCATCGTCGTCGTGGAGGACGTCGTGACCACGGGCGGGTCCACAAAAGAGGTCATCGAAATCATGCGGTCCCTTGGCGGTTATGTGATCGGTGTCGCTTCGCTGGTGAATCGGTCAGGCACCGCCAATCCCTTTGATCCGTTGCCCTACGTCGCGCTGCTCGAGGCGGACTTCCCCACGTGGGATCGATCTGAGTGTCCGTTGTGCAAGAGGGACCGGCCGATCCAGAAACCCGGGTCGCGACCGGTCAAATAGTCCCCGCCCACCCGCATGCCCGGAGAGGAACAAGGAACAAGGATCAAGGAACAACCCCCACCCGACCGGTTGGCGGGGATCAGGGGGTAGGGAGCAGAGTGAGATGCCGATTCTGGTGGACGGCAATAACCTGCTGTTTCGGCTGCCTAGGGGGTCGCGGTCCCGTGCCGAGGTGCGCCGTCTGGTATTGGAGACGACTCGCCATGAACGGATGGCGGTGGTGGTGGTCTTCGACGGACCGCCTCCGGCAGGTTCGCCGGCCGCGGAATCTCTGGGGTCGGTGACGGTGGTTTACGCGGGCGCAGCCATCGCCGACGACGTCATCATCAAACGACTGCCGTCGGGCCGCGCGGCCGGCCAGTGGGTGGTCGTTACCGATGATCGGGCTTTGGCCGACCGAGCCCGGCAACGCGGAGCATCCGTCCGCGGGATCGCCGAGTGGCAAAGCAAACGCCAGCCGACACCGAAACGGGTTTCCAGGGAACCAAGGCTCTCGTCCAACGAGGTTCGAGAGTGGGAGGAGTTTTTCTCCAGCGACGGCACCAGCGACGATTGACGACACCTTCTGGTCCGTGAGCCACCGACCGTTGAGTTGAGAATCAAGAGTCAAGAGTCGAAGGTTGTCCTGGCCACTGGCCACTCGCTGGTGACGGCTGGTCACCGCGGCCGGAGGCCGCGAGTAACCGCGGCGAACGCGGTCCGAAAATTGGCGCCACGAGTGTCACCGAACCGCCCGCAGACTGCCAATAATGTCTGGGTCTGTGAGCCGCAAGCCGTGAGGCGCGAGCCTCGCAAACGGGGATCTTCGTTCTTGGTTCTTCGATCTTCGTTCAGGTGGGCGGGTGGGGGATCCGGCATCCGGCCGGGTGGGGGTCAGCTTCCCCGCTGCTGGTGGGCGCGACGGAGGAGACGTTCGAGTTCCCGTTTGCCGACCAATTCCTTGTACATCTGCTTGGCGCGGGGGTTGTCCGGATCGGCACCGAGGGCCTTCTCCAGCGCTTTGCGTTCGCGCTCGGAATTGCGGCGGCGTCGCCAGAACAATGCCAGCTCCAGCCAAGCATCGATGTAGTCCGGATCGATTTCGATGGCTCGCCTCATGCAACCGAGGGCGCGGTTGGTCCACAGCGGGTTGCGCAGGAGGAGTTGCGACAGCTTGACCAGTTCCTTCGGCCGGGGGTCAAGCTTGCAGGCGTGCTCGAGAAGTTGAATTGCGAGATAGAACTCGCCTTCGCGGATCAGCTCGTCGGCCCGTTTGACGTTGGCCTGGACGATAGCGCTGCGGGCATCGACGTTGGCCGCCACGCGACCCTCAGTTTCCTCCACCAGGTCTTCCCGTTCGTGCTCGACCTCGGCCAGGATCTTGTCGTAGCGTTCCCGGTTCTTCCAGTCGGAGAGCACCTGGTGGGCTTCCACGGCACGCTCGTAGATCGCGTCGAGTTCCGGTTTGAGGTCGCGGAGCCAGGCGTCCTTGCGCAGCTCCGTCGAGTACCGTTCCTTGATGCGTTGCAGGGCCCGGTTGATCTCGTCCCGGTCGGCGCCCTGCCGGAGGCCGAGGGCGCCATAGTGGTCGGTGCGGCGTGCTTCCTCGGCGAGCCGCCTGATGTTCTGGCGCTCCTGGCGTTGAATTTCGCCAATGGTTTCTTCGTCCACCGGTCTCGGTTGGTTCGAGGTCGGCTCCTTGGACTTCTTTTTCGACGGCTGGGAGGGCCCCTCGGCCTCGGCGAGCGTCACCACCCCGGCCACCAGCAGCGGATACAGGGTTGCGATCGCCTGCTCGTCGGGCAGAGCCGATACCTGGAACAGATTCGAAATGGTGCGCGCGCCCTCGAGTCGGCTGATCAGGAATCCTTCGGTAGGGGTGAGGTTGTAGTCCTGCAAGAGGTGATCGATCTCTCGCGACCGGCTGACCAGTTGGTTGAGAGAGCCGAGGGCGGTGAGCTTGGCCTTGTGGTCGTCGCACGCGCGGGCCGCGATCAAGATGATCTGCGATGTGAAGAGATTGGGCAAGGTGTCCGGTTGGTCCGGATTCTGTCCATCCAGAAACTCGTAGAACAGAGCCGGTTCGGCTGCGGACCTGCGAATAATGGCCAGAGTGAGTTCCTGCAACTCAGCTTCCA
Source organism: uncultured Holophagae bacterium (assembly GCA_963710645.1). GTDB lineage: Bacteria > Acidobacteriota > Thermoanaerobaculia > Thermoanaerobaculales > Sulfomarinibacteraceae > FEB-10. Next base: position 95,375 of record CAVQBD010000002.1, read on the forward strand.
GGGTGGAACCATCCAGACAGCCGCGCGTCACAAGGAGGTGTCCCAGAGGAGGGGCGTTTTCGCCGCCCTGGGACAGCAAAGACAATGCGCGGTCGTCTTCGCTGATCTTGCCCCTATCCACAAGCCACATGCCGAGCTTCTCTTCTTCGGACGACGATCGCGCGGCACGAATTTCACCGTTGACCCAGAGGATCTCGCGTCGCGCGCCATCGGTGGCTGTCGCCAGAACACCGGTCGCGGTTTGGTTGGCGAGTCGTGCCATGTGGCTCGGTAACGCGGTGCTTGTCTCCAGCCGGGTCGCCTCGTCACCGCTCATCCCATCAGCCCTCGATTTCCGAAGGAAACGAATCGGAGGTGCCGATGGGGATTTCGATGGAGTGGGGCTCGAAACCGTCCATCAGCAGATCCTCCGGAATTTCCGATATGGCTGCGTCGGCGGCCTCCCGGTCTGGAAACTGTCCCCACACCAGACGCCAGCACGGGCTGCCATCACCGGCATCCGCCGCCAGGGGTTTGAGTTCTTGAGAATTCTCACGGAACTTTTTGAGGACTCTCTGGAGTTCCTGGGGTTCACAACCCATATCCACGACCAGGGTCCACTCTGGACCGGCCACAGCGGTAAGTTCTTCGTCCTGTTTTGGTGAGTGATTCCACCAGGCGGCCAGGAGAACGATCACCACCAACAGCGCCGCGAGCGCCGCCAGCAGCGACCAGATCGGTATGGTCCGTCGCTGTGCATCCGGATCCGGGAGAACAAACCGCGAGGGCTCGGGGTCGTGGGTCGCATGTTCCAATGATCGCGGCTCGATCATTCCGGTTGCGACCAACGCTGCAAGGAGGTTGACCACCTCGGCGGGACCCGTGGATGAATGGCCAGAAATCTCTCTGGCGGTGCGCTGACCGGTGACCTTGGCGGCAATCAGATCGGCCTCTTCCGACAGCCTGAGGGGAGAGTACAGTTCGAGAAAGTCCTCGTTTCGGCAAAGAAGGACGTCGAGGTCCGGCAACACGACGCTCGCCAGGCGGCCGTCGGGGTCGGACAAGATCAGCTCGACCACCGCATGTTTCATTGAAATGGTAGGCCGGCCGTCGATGACAAGCTCGGTGGCCCGCACCTCTGCATCCCGGTCGGTGGCCCGTAACCACTGTGACACCGCGTCCTGCAAGATTTCTTTGACCGTGCCCACGGCCTGCGCCTGAGACAGGCCGTGCCGTTCGGCGATGGTTGTCGCTTCATCCAAAAGGTCGTCGTGCCCGGTCGGCGCAACACCTAGGCGGCGCGCCACCTCTGCGGAATCGAGCCCGCGGATGGACACGACCTTGCCGTCCGCCAACCCGAGAACCACGTCCAAACCGGGCGCGGTCAACCGCACCTCTCCGCTCTGCCGCTGGGCGATCCATTGACCGAACCGCCAGATCACGTCTGGGTCATGCATATCAAGCTACATGATAAACGGTTCGGGGCGTCAGAAGTAGTGATCCACGCCGAAGATCTGTCTCTAACTGAAGGCTTGACAGTCGTGGGAAAGCTCCATACCATGACCCTCCCAACGGTGATCCGTTTGGGAGGTTAGCTCAGCTGGTTAGAGCACCTGCCTTACACGCAGGGGGTCGTGGGTTCGAATCCCCCACCTCCCACCATCTAACCGAGAGCCATACGACTGCGGGGTCGTAGTTCAGTTGGTTAGAACGCAGGCCTGTCACGCCTGAGGTCGCGAGTTCGAGTCTCGTCGGCCCCGCCACTTCATTTCACGGCCGCCCTTTTCGGGCGGCTGTTTCATTTCGTGTCGGGGCCTCCGTGACTCGCGGCACCGTCACCTGGGGGCCGTCACGGACTGCCCGCCTTGCGGCAAGCCCGTTTCGGGCTGCCGTAGCAGGCGGTGGAGGTCGATATCCGCTCGCAATGCAGGACCGGAGAGGCTAAGGTCTTCTGGCCTGAACATGATCTACCTCGTCATCGTCTCCGTGGTCTGGGCTTTTTCGTTTCCCCTGATCAAGCTTCACCTGACCGGCTTGGATCCGAGCCTAGTGGCCTTTGTCAGGATGGCGCTGGCGCTGTTGGTGTTGGCGCCGTTCCTGCGCATGAAGGGTATGGACAGGGGCCTGGTCTTTCGGCTTGCCGCCATCGGGGGACTCCAGATGGGCGTGATGTATGTAGCCTACATCCGGTCCTTCCGGTTCCTCCAATCCCATGAAGTGGCGCTTCTGACTATTTTGACGCCGCTGTGGGTCACCCTGATTTCCAGCCTGTTGTCTCGGCGACTCAACCTGAGGTTTCACCTGGCCGCTATTCTGGCCGTCTCCGGACCGGCCTTGATCGTCGCGAAGTCAGATGCTTTGGGACCAGCGGCGATAGGCGTCGTCCTGGTGCAGATCGCGAACTTAGCGTTTGGGGCAGGCCAGATCTTCTTCAAACGGACCATGGCTGCTCATCCCGAACTCAAGAGCTTGAACGTCATGGCCATTCTCTTTGCCGGAGCGTGCGTCGTGACCATGGCGGCCACAGCTCTGACCTTCGACGTGGATTCGTTCGAAATCACCTCCACCCAGGCGTGGGTTCTGGTGTATCTGGGGGTGGTGGCGGCCGGACTCGGATTTTTGCTGTGGAATCACGGCGCCACAAAGGTCAGCGACGGGGTTCTGGCCGTCATGAACAATGGTTACATACCGATCGCGGTCGTGGCCGGGCTGTTGTGGCTGGGCGAAGAGGCCGATCCGGTTCGCCTGGTGGTGGGTACATCGCTCATGATCGCTGCCCTGCTCGTCGCTCGTCCAGAATCGGTGTGAATTCGAGCGTTCCCCGCGGCGATCACCGTCGTTCGGATGGGCCGGCTGGTTCTCACGTGGAATCCGCCTCGGGTTTGTCTTCGGCCCGCTCGAAGCGCAGTTTCAGAACTCGCCTCTTGGAGACTTGGGTGACGGTCACGCGGTGGCCGCCTATGGTCATTTGGTCGCCCTCCATCGGCAGCCGGCCCAACAGGGATACGACGTGACCGCCGATGGTGTCATCGGTGGTGACCTCTTCCAGGCCCAGCAGATCGGCGGCCTCGGGAAGGGGAAGATCGCCGGCCATTTCAATCACGTTCAGCTCGTCGGTGCTGACGGACGGCTCCTCGTCATCGAATTCATCCTGGATAGGGCCGACGATTTCCTCGAGCGCGTCCTCGAGAAACGCCATGCCGATAGCCGTGCCGTGATCGTCCAGGACGATTGCCGACTTGGCCCTGGCCCGTTGCAGTTCAACGATCATCCGCCCCAACGACTGGGTGTCGGGTATGTACACGGGATCACGCGCGATGGCCTCGAGATCGACGGTTTGGCCCTCGGAGAGAGACGCCATGACGTCCTTCGCGTGCACGATTCCCGTGACCGCGTCCAGGTCGTCCTCGCACAGCGGGAATCGGGTGTGGCTGCTTTCGCGAATGATCCGCAGATTTTGCTCCACCGGCTGTCGGATGAAAAGCCGCACCACATCCACCCTGGGAACGAGGATGTGGCGCACTTGGAGGTTCACAAAGCCGAGGATGTTGTCGGCGAACTGGCGTTGACGGGCGCTGATGGTGCCGGCCTGGGCCGAGGCCGCGAGAACCGCCTTCAGCTCGTCCGCGCTGAAGGTCGTCTCGTGTTGCCCGGCCACGTCGATACCCACCAGCTTCAGCATCCAGTTTGAGATGTGGTTGATGACCCAGATGAGAGGGCCGAAAACCAGGGTGAACACACGCAGGGGATACGCGACCGCGACGGCGGTAGCCTCTGCCCGTTGGATGGCCCAGATCTTGGGAGCCTGCTCACCGAGGGTCATGTGCAGGGTCGTCACAATGGTCAGCGCCAAGGCGAGGGACACAGCGTGCAACAGGGCACCTTCAGCAACCGGCCACCCCAAGGCCGTGGCCCCCGCCGCCAGCAAGTGGGCCACCGCCGGTTCAGCAAGCCACCCGAGGATCAGGCTGGACACGGTGATGCCGAACTGGCAGGCTGAGAGATAGAGATCCAAGTGGTCGAGCATCTTCCCGGCAACCCTGGCGCCTCCGCTGCCGCTGTCTCCGAGGCTTCGAAGGCGGCTGCTGCGGACCTTGACGAGAGAAAACTCGGCCGCCACGAAGAAGCCGTTGAGCAAGACGAAGAAGATGGTGACGCCAAGGCGCACCAGAATCGTTGTCGCTTCAAAGGCGGGCGGGTGGTCCATTCTGGTCCTCCGTTTGTGGGATTCTATATGTAACAGATTGATTCTGAAAGGGGCTACACATGTGGTACGACGTTTGGATCGGCGCCCTGCGCAGTACGGTGATGAAGGTTCACCAAAATGCACCGGCCGTCGTTGCGGCCGTATTGTTGGTTCTCTTGGGCTGGGCCCTGGCCTGGCTCTTGGCCCGCGTCGGGAAGAGGGTCGCTGAACGCATCCTCGACGCGCTGTCGTCGAGCCGGTTCGTGGACGACGCCATCGACTCAAGCGGAGTGCGCTCCACGGCCCCGCGGGTTTTTGCGGGAATCGTCTCCTGGGCGGTTTTTCTGTTGTTCTTGGCGGCGGCGGTGGAGGTCCTTGGCCTTCCAGTCATGACGAACCTGGTTGGGCAGGTTGCCGCGTATCTCCCCAACCTCCTGGCGGCGGCCGTCATCTTCCTCGCTGCTGTGATCGCGGCGAGGATCGCGCGCGCAGCGGTGACGAAGGCCGCCCGGGCGGCCGGCATTCCCCAGGCGACCGGAATTGCAAACGTCGTCCACGGCACAATCTTCGTCATCGCGGTTGTCATCGCTTTGGAACAGCTCGGCATCAAGGGCCGAGTGCTCGAACTGACAGTGGCCGTTACGGTGGGGTCGACCCTGGCTGCCGCGGCACTGGCGTTTGGATTGGGCGCTCGCCAATCGGTGGCGAATATCATATCGGCTCGCTACGTGGCCCAGTTCTGCCGGGTCGGCCAGGCTGTCAGGATCGATGGTATCGAGGGGACCGTGGTCCAACTGACGACCACGGCGGTGATTGTAGAGGCGGAGGAGGGTAGGGTCGTCATCCCGGCAGCCCATTTCCACGATTCCCTCTCGGTCATGCTGTCGGGAGGGCCGTGAAATGGAGGCGACCGGTCAACTGGCGACCAGATTCGCCACGGAGCATCCCGATGAGGTTTCGCGCAGGCTCGAGAGTCTGGAGCCGGCGGTGGTGGCGCGGTTCCTCGAAGGGGTTACTCCCGCCACGGCGGCGAGTCTGATCCACCGAATGGCCCCCGCGATCGTGGCTGGATCTGTCGAGGTCATGGAAGACGGGCCGTGTATCGATATGCTCGTGCTCGTGCCCGTCCAGCGCTGCGTGCAAGTGTTGCGGCACGTCGACCCCCAACGTTGTGGCCATATCCTCAGCCACCTCCCGGAGCCTCTGGAGACGAAGGTTACCCGGATCCTGCGTTACCCGGACGGTTCGGCTGGGGCGATGGCGGACACTTCGGTCGACCCGTTGCCTGCCGACATGACCGTAGGCGACGCCTGCAAAATCTCTCAAGACCCACGTGTCCCATACGTCTACGTGGTTGGTCGCGACCACAGGCTCGCAGGAGTGGTCCACAGACGCGACGCGAGGGCAGCGGATAAACAGTCGACCCTCGAGGCGATCATGACCACGGACGTGATTCGGATTCCCGCCCGCGCCTCGGTCGCTGCGGTTCAGAAGCACAGCGCCTGGCGCGATCTCGACGCTCTGCCGGTGGTCGATTCGTCGGGCGTCTACGTCGGGACGATTCGCCACAAATCGCTTCGGGAACTCCGGGAATCTCCGCCGTTGGCGGCTGGACCGGAATCACCACTTTCGACACTGCTCGACCTCGGCGAGTTGTATTGGGTTGGTTTGGACTCGTTGGTCGCCGTGCTCGCGGCGAAGGCGGGGGACTCTCCGGCCGGAGGGGTGGAACAATGAACAGTGATTTCCACGGGGCGACCACATCTTTGGCTGCAGACTACATTGCCCTGTTTCCGGAAGAGGCGGCGGCCGAACTGGAAAGTGTGGCACCTCCTGAAATAGCGCGATTCCTTGCCACATGTCCCACGGAAAGAGCGGCAGCCGTTCTCGGGCTGCTGCGGTCGGACATTGCCGCTGCGACGGTCACCACGATGGGGGAGACGGAGTGGAAGAGGTTGCTCCCTGTCGTCGATCCTGCCCGCGCCGTGGTGTTTCTGGCGCGGTTGGATGATTCCGTTCTCAACAGCATCCTGAGCGAGGTGGATCGCGGCACCGCGCGCGAACTCGAGACGCTCATGAGTTATCCAGCGGACACAGCGGGCTCGATCATGGACCCGCGCGTCGCCATGTTGCGGGCCGATGCGACTGCGGACCATGCACTTCAGTACCTTCGCGGTCTTCGCAAACAGAGGATCTACAACGTCCACGTGGTTGACCGTGGCGGAAGATACATCGGGAGCGTGCCGCTGCTTGAACTCGCCATCGCAGATCCCGAACAGGAGCTTCAAGGGATGATCGCAAGCCCGCCGGTGGCCGTCCAGGCAACCGCATCGCAGACCGAAGTGGTCGAGTTGATCGAGAAGCTTCGGATTCCATCGTTGCCGGTGGTGGACTTTGATGGCCACCTGATCGGACTCATCCGCTCCCAGGCCCTGACCGCCGCGGTGGAACAGGAGGCAACCGCCGACATTCAGAGCATGGTCGGTGCCAGTCGGGACGAACGCGCCCTGTCGCCGGTCCCCTTTGCCGTGCGAAAGCGGCTGCCGTGGCTCGAGGTCAACCTCGCGACGGCTTTTCTCGCCGCGTCGGTCGTCGGGTTGTTCGAAAGCACGATCGCGCGTTTTACGGCGCTGGCCGTCCTATTGCCGGTGGTGGCCGGGCAGTCGGGCAACACGGGAGCGCAGGCTTTGGCGGTGACCATGCGCGGTCTGGCCTTGCGGGAGATTGGGGTGCGCCATTGGCTCAGAGTCGCCGTGAAGGAGTTCAAGGTGGCATTCATCAACGGGATCGCCGTCGCCGTCACCACTGCTGCGGCTGTCTTCCTGTGGAGCCGTTCGTCCGGGCTGACCCTTGTTATTGGAGTCTCCATGGTCCTGTCCATGGCTGCCGCCGGTCTCGCAGGGGCTGCGATCCCGATGTTTCTGACGGCCATCCACCAAGACCCCGCACAATCGTCGTCGATCATTCTCACCACCATCACCGACGTGGTTGGTTTCTTCAGCTTTCTGGGGATCGCCACCCTTCTCGCCGGAATGTTGTAAGACGCGGGGCCGGTATTCTTCACCCGACACTTCAGGGTGCTAATCTCTGAGGATGACTGACGCGAGCGTGGGGTTTCGTGAGGTCGAGCATACTGCGGACCTCGAGTTGGAGGTGTGGGCCTCGAACATGACGGAGCTGCTCTCGGCGGCAGCGTCGGGGATGTACCGGCTGATGGGGGTCGCCATCGAGGGTTCGAGGGTGCGGCGTCGAATCGAACTCGAAGCGGACGACCCGGAGGCGCTGCTGGTGGATTTCCTGGCCGAGCTCCTCTATCTCGGCGAGTCTGAGGGTTACGCGTTTGACGAATTTGATCTGGCAGTGGCCGGCAATCGTCTGTCGGGCACGATCGGCGGGGCGCGAATGGCGTCGCAGAAAAAGGAAATCAAGGCGGTGACCTATCACCGGCTGCGGATCAATGAGACCGAGCGGGGCCTGGTCACGAGGATCGTGTTTGATGTGTGACACGTCGCTCGATGTCACGGGATTGGGGACAACATGGTCGACTTGAACCAGTTGCGACGCATCTCGGATCACGAGTGGGAGATCCCGGTCTCGGTGCGCGACGACATGCGGGTGCCGGTGCGTCTCTTCGCCAGCCGGAAGATCTTGGAGGAGATCCGCGGCGACGCCTCACTGGAGCAGGCGATGAACGCCGCGACTCTCCCCGGGGTCGTGGGCCACGTGATGGTGATGCCCGACGTCCACCAAGGCTACGGCTTCCCCATCGGCGGGGTGGCCGCCACCGAGCTGCCCGGCGGTGTGATTTCCCCCGGCGCCATCGGTTACGACATCAACTGCGGCGTCCGACTTCTGGCGTCGAGGGTCACCCTCGACAATGCGAAACCGGCTCTGGACGATCTGGCGTCGGCGCTGGACGCCGCCTGCCCGAGTGGGGTCGGTCGTGGCGGCCACCTTCGACTCGATGATCGCGAACTCGAGCGGGTGTGCCGAGAAGGAGGCCGGTGGGCGAAGAGAAGCGGTCGGGCCACCGAGTCCGACGTCGCCCGCACCGAGGAGGACGGGAGCCTGGCCGGCGCGGACTTCGGGGCGGTCGGCCCGCGAGCGCGAAACCGCGGTCGCACCCAGGTCGGCACTCTGGGAGCGGGCAACCACTTTGTCGAGGTGGAGGTGGTGGAGGAGATTTTCGATCACGGTGCCGCCCGAACCATGGGTCTCGAGGAGGGTTGCTTGACGGTGATGATCCACTGCGGTTCGCGTGGATTCGGCCACCAGATCTGCACCGACTACGTGAAGTCCTTCCAGGGGGCGGTGAAGCGGTACGGCATTCGGCTGCCGGACCGAGAGCTCGTCTGCGCACCCCTGGATTCGCCCGAAGGGCAGGACTATCAGGCCGCCATGCGGTGCGCTGCCAACTACGCCTTCGCCAACCGGCAGGTGTTGGCGCACTACGCCCGTGAAGCCTTCGCAGAGGCGCTTCGGGGACGGGCGCCGGACGCGCATCTGCATCAGGTTTACGACATTGCCCACAACATGGGAAAGACCGAGGACCACACCGTTGATGGCCGCCGAGTCAAGGTGTGCGTCCACCGGAAGGGCGCCACCCGGGCCTTCGGCCCCGGCTTCGAAGGCCTGCCCCCCGAGTACAGGACCATGGGCCAGCCGGTCCTGGTGCCGGGCAGCATGGGGACCGCGTCCTGGGTGCTGGTGGGCACCGACGGCAGCATGGAACGTTCGTTGGGGTCCTGTTGTCACGGCGCCGGCCGCACCATGAGCCGGCGGCAAGCCAAGCGGTCGATCGACGGCGGATCGCTGCGTCGTGAGCTGGAGGAGCGAGGGATCCGGGTCCGCGCCGGGTCCATGCCGGGCCTGGCCGAGGAGGCGCCGACAGCTTACAAGGACGTGGACGAGGTGGTGGACGCTGTGGTTGACGCCGGGATCGCCTGCAAGGTGGCGCGGCTGCGTCCGGTGGTGGTGGTGAAGGGATGACCCCCGCCCGCCCGATCCAAGATGCAAGATTCCCCGCCCGGCCGGAACATCAGCTCGGGACTCGGGACTCGGGACTCGGGCCCCGTCCCAGCCGGATACGAGATGCGAGATCCGAGATACATGATCCCGCGCCCACCCGGAGAGGGATAAGCGCGATGGGCGGGCGTGCCAGGGGTGGCTCCCTCGGGGAGCGCGGTTGGGAGATGGGCGCGTCGGAGTCAGCAATTCGAAGCGAACGCGCGGGTCGGTGCCCGGCGCCGACTCGCACCTGCCACACCCTCTACACTTTCTACACCCTCTCCACCGGGCGCGCGGGTGTGGGGGATAATGTGTTTCGACGGGAGGTGCGGGATGGAGATATTGCACCACATCAGCGAGGGCCTTCAAGCCGGAGACAACGCGGGTGTTGCCGAGCTCACCCAACAGGCCATCGATGCCGGGGTTCCGGCGGAGCGGATTCTCGAAGACGGACTCCTCGCCGGCATGGATGTGGTGGGTCGAAAGTTCGGTGCCCACGAGATCTTCCTCCCTGAGGTCCTTCTGGCCGCGCGGGCGATGAACGCCGGGGTGGACCTGCTCAAACCGTTGCTCATGGACCAGGACGTCCCGTCACGGGGCAAGGTGGTTATCGGGACCGCCAAGGGAGACCTCCACGATATCGGTAAGAACCTGGTCGGCATCATGCTCAAGGGAGCCGGATTCGAGGTGGTGGATCTTGGCAGCGATGTTTCGGCGGAGCGGTTCGTCGACGCCGCGGTGGCCGAAGGGGCTTCGGTCATCGGGCTGTCCGCATTGCTGACCACGACCATGATGGGAATGAAAGACGTGGTTGACCAGGTCAACGACCGTGGACTGTCGCATTCGATCAAGGTCGTTGTCGGGGGTGCCCCCGTGTCTCGGGACTTTGCGGCGGAAATCGGGGCCGACGGCTACGGCTACGACGCCAACAATGCCGTCGAACTCATCAAAGGGCTGGTTGGAGCGGACTGATGTTCGGTTTCATTGATCGGCTCCAGGGGGGAGAGGTTCTGGTGGGTGACGGCGCCTGGGGCACCATGCTCATGGCCCGCGGTCTCCAGCCCGGAGAGAGCCCCGAGGCACTCAACCTTGCAAACCCCGCGATGTTGACCGAGATCGCCGAACTCTATCTCGATGCCGGTGCGGACCTCATCACCACCAACACCTTCGGGGCGTCGGCCCTCAATCTCAGGGCTTACGGGTTGGAGGACCAGATTGAAGAAGTCAACCGGGCTGCGGTGGAGGCGCTCGCGACGGTCGTAGCCGGTCGTGGTTATATCTCGGGGTCGGTGGGCCCCTCGGGCCGGATCTTGACGCCCTACGGAGACACCGAGCCCGGCGAGGTCTTGGAGTCCTTCGTCCGCCAGGTGGGGCCGCTGATCGAGGCCGGGGTCGATCTTGTCTGCGTTGAGACCATGATCGACCTGAGGGAGGCCGAGTTGGCCATCTCGGCCATCCGATCCATATCCCGAGAGATTCCCATCATCGCCACCATGACTTTCAATCCGACCCCTCGGGGGTACTTCACGGCCATGGGTGAGACCGTCGAGCGGGCGGCGGCCGGACTCGAGGACGCCGGGGCCGATGTCATCGGCTCCAACTGCGGCAACGGCATCGACCGCATGGTGGAGATCGCCCGAGAGTTCAAGACCCACACGCGGCTGCCCGTGATCATCCAGAGCAACGCGGGGCTGCCCGGACACCACGATGGACGGCTCGTTTTTCCCGAGTCGCCGGATTTCATGGCTCGCCGCGTCGATAAGATGTTGGATCTCGGCGTCGCGGTGATCGGTGGTTGCTGCGGCACTGGCCCCGACCACATCCGTGCCATCCGGGACGCGGTGGACCAACGGATGGAGTGACCGATCGCCCAGCCGCGGTCGATCTATTGCACGTCGGTGAGCGCCAGGTAGAGCGTGAGCAACCCGATGGGATCGCGGACCTCCTGTTTCACCGGGAGGCCGGATTCGACGTCGAGCCACAGCGTGTTGGTGCTCCCCGCCCTGTCACCCGATGTGGTGGTCACGGTGTACCAGACCGTGGTGAAGGTGCCGGCCGGCACCGAGATCACTTCGGTGATGGAGTGGACCTCTCCCTCTTCGGTGGGCGAACTCGACTGCTCGGGTGGGTCGTCGTCCACCTCGGTGGTCACATTCACGGAGGGGGCCATCCAAGTCGCTCCCTCGCACCAGGTGGCGGAAGGACCCGAGACTTTGGCCGGGTCAACCTTGGCGGGGTCGTAGGTGGTGACGGTGTCCGTCGTGGTGGTGTTTCCTATGAAGGTGTACTCGAGGTGGTTGGAATCACGGTCCAGGCCCAGGTATCCGGAGGGGTCGTCAAGAATGTGGAACTCGAACTCCAGGGTCGCTTCGGCCGTGGCATCCACGGTGGAGCCTCCGAAGGTCACCGACAGCTCGTCTTGGATGTCGATGGTGTTCTCCGTCGCTGTTGTCTCCACGTAGGTCGTACGATGCTCGCCGTCGAAGGGTAGGTTTTGCCCGAGGAACTCCTGCAGACCGGAGATGTTGTGTGTCGTCACCGTGCCGTCGGGGATCTGAGGGAGGGTGACACAGGGGCCGCCGCCACCGCCGCCCCCACCTCCACCGGCGGTTCGGACCTCACCCGGTTGGTAGACCGGGTCGTTGGAGATGTTGTCGATGATCGAAACGAAGGCGATGACGTCGCTCTCGCCCATGATCCGCAGTGAATAATAACCGTTCGCGCCATCCAACCCGATCCAGTCGAACACATCGTTGATCTGGTTCATCTCGTCGGGGCCGATGTTATAGAAATCGGCCACACCGGTGCCGGTTTCATCAACCATCGACAGCAACAGAGTGGTCTCCTCGTCTTCGAGATTGAAGAACCCCACGTTGGATCGGAATCCGTTGTCGCTGAGGCCGGTGTAGATCAATGTCTCGTCGTCGTGCAGCTCGAATTGGGCAGTTTTCGCAGGGATCGACTGACCAAAGGTGCCGTTTTCGCTCTGGTTGTAGGTCCGCGACCACACCATCACCGGCTGATCAGCCAATACCCGCACCGCGCCGTTGGCGGATTCCAGCCCGAAAGCGGTCATCATGGCGTCATCCAGGGCGAGGATGCTGCCCGGACCAACCGTGGAGCTCGAACTGTTCTGCGGTCCGTTGTTGGTTCCCTTTTTGTAGTAGTCCAGGGAGACCGTCCTAGAGGTGTCGGTCGGGTTGAATATTCGGATGTCGGTGCGCCAAAGGCTGCCCTCGGCACCCGTAGCGCGGGCGGCTGCCGATATGACCGATTCTCCGAATGCAATGTTCTCGTACACCTCCGCCGTCACTGCCACCGGATCACCGGTGCGTTCGTCCACCACTGAACCGTAGGCCACGATCGGGGAGGAGGCCATGATCACCGCCCGGGCGGCGGTGGATGGCGCCGATCCGGTGACATCGAAGATGTCGTTCCACTGGAACTGGCCGAAACCCTGGTACGTCCGGGTTGCGGTTCCGGTCTGCACGCCGCTTTCGTCATACATGTTGACGGTCGCCGATCCGGCTGCGGCGCTCGCGGCGCAGAAGCCGACATTGCTTCTGAAACTGTCGGATTTGGCGAGGTAGATGATGTGTCCCTCATGGGAGGCCGGGAGGGCATCCCCCACCTTGACACCGGGGATGAACTGGCCGTAGGTGCTGTGGTCGTCGAGCAGATTGTAGGTCCGTGATGTGACCACCAGATCCGGATTGTCGCATTCCACCAGCAGGCCGCCGGTCCCGGAGTAGGAGAAATCCGAGAAAAAGATATCGCCGACCACCACCTGCCCATTGGCGATGACAGTGTGGGTCGAGGACTCGCCGAGGTTTGAATTGTCCTGGTTCTTTCTCAACAGGTACACCGTCGCCGTCGCATCACTGCTCGTCGGGTTCACCAGTTGGAGATCGGTGCGCCAGTTGGTGTCCTGGGCGCCGGTGGCGTGGGCTCCCGCTGGGATCACCCAGCGTCCGGCGACCGCGGTCCCAGCCACGAGACATGCAAGCGCCGACATCGTCACGACCCGAATCACTGTTTTCATTGATTTCCCCTCCAGGAATCGTGAACTCGCGCAACCATCCTAGACTATGCCGATCAGGGTCGGTGTTGCCCCGATCTCGCGCTGGTAGAGTGGCGAGATCGAAGGCGAGGAGTCAGAGATCCATGAAGAAGTGGGATCCCGCTGGGTTGCTCCATGAGGTGGCGAAGGCCCATGAAAAGCGTTCACCCCGGTCGGCTGCGATCAACCGTGAGGCGGGGGAGTTCCTCGTGGATGGCGGCAGCCACACTCTGAGGCTGCTTCAGCCGTTCCCACCGCGGATCGTCAAGGCGGCGGGCGGATGGGTCACCGACGAGGACGGACACTCCATCCTCGATTTCTGGCAGGGCCACATGGCCAACATCCTCGGGCACAATCCTGCGGCCGTCACAACCAAGTTGGCACGGGCATTCGCCGACGGGTTCGGACTGCAGAGCGGCCTGGTGGACCGGCTCCAGGCCGACGTGGCGGAGATCATCTGCCGGCGGACAGGGGCGGATCGGATTCGACTGACCACCAGCGGCACCCTGGCCGACATGTACGCGGTGATGCTCGCCCGTGCCTTCACCGGGCGGAACCTGGTGATGAAGGTTGGTGGTGGCTGGCACGGTGCCCAGCCATGGTCGTTGAAGGGGATTCGATTTCGGGACGATGGATCTGGGTTTGGTGGCGTCGACACCGAGGGTTTGGCTCAGGCAATGACCGACGAGGTGATCGTCACCGGATTCAACAACCCCCAACGTCTGGCCGACGACTTCCATCGCTTCGGTGATCGAATCGCATGTTTCGTGGTGGAGCCCCTGATCGGTGCCGGCGGGACGATTCCGGCGACCCGCGAGTTCCTGGGCCTGGCCCGAGAGCTCAGCGGTCGGTACGGCGCGGTGTTGATATTCGACGAGGTCATCTCGGGCTTCCGGTTTCACGCCGGCAGCCTCGGCACGCTCTACGGGATCGAGCCCGATCTGACGGTGCTCGGCAAGATCATTGGCGGTGGGATGCCGGTGGCCGCGGTGGCCGGCCGTGCCGAGATCATGGCCCAGTTGGGTCGGGAGCAGGGTTGCCGCGTCAATGTTTCGGGCGGGACCTATTCTGCCCACCCTGGCTCGATGCTGGCCGCCAAGACCCAGTTGGAGTACCTGGTGAAGCATGAAACGGAGATCTACCCCCGGCTCGGCCGTCTCGGAATGACCATGCGCCGGGCAGTGGAGTCGGGTTTCGCGGATGGGGGAGTGCTGGCGCGCTGCACCGGCGACAGCGCTGAACTTCCCGGAGGCAGTTCGCTCTTCATGGTGCACTTTCCCCATGACGAAGCGACCACTCTCGACACACCAGAGGCGGTCTTCGACCCTTCGTCGTGCGACCAGGTCCTGCGCGAGAAGGTGCTCGGGCCGGCGCTGCTGCTCGAGGACGTCAACCTGGTGCTCGCGCACGGCGCCGCCGCCAACGCCCACACGAACAGCGACATGGAATTCCTGGAGACGGCCTGCCGCCGGGTCGCGCGTCGGATCAGCAGATTCAGATAGAATGAGACAGGTTCTCTGAGATCAATGTCAGCGCCCCGTCCCCGTCCCGGTTTCGAGCTCGTGCTCGAAGACCCGCCCGACCAGGTCATGCAGCGCCTGCGGGACCGGTTGAGGGACTGCCCAGGCTGTACCGGCGCTTCGGTGGGCAACCATGCCGAGCTCTTCGTTGGCCCATCGGAAAAACACCTGTGGTCGCCATGGCTCAGCGTGACGGCGGACGATGGCGCCGACGGCGGTACCGCGCTGCGAGGCCGGTTCGGTCCCCACCCCACCGTGTGGACGCTCTACATGTTTCTGTCGTTCGCCCTCGGCTTCGCCCTGTTGGTGGGCGCCACCTGGGGCTATGCCCAGTGGGCCATGGACGTCACCCCATGGGCGCTGTACAGCGTGCCCCTGATTTTGGTCCTCGCGATGCTGCTCTTCGGGGTGAGCCTCGTCGGTCAGCGCCTCGGCGCGGAACAGATGGCGTCACTCCGCACAACTCTCGAAGGACTGGTCACGCCAGGCGGGTAGGGTTGAGGCCCGCTTTGGGGAGCGGGCGTCTCGCCTGCATGTACACGATCAATCAAGGTGAGAATTGCAGCCGGGACGGCTGCGCTACAACGCCGCTCCGGGTGGGCAGGGGGGGTCGAATTCTGAATTGGCCGGGCTGGTGCTGTCCCTAGCCCCTAGCCCCTAGTCCCTAGCTTTGTCCTCGAACAAACTGTGAAATGTCGACATCGTCGATCTGCTCGGGCCGGAGATGCTGTCTGGCATAGTCGAGATACGCGCCGGAAGTGAGAAACAGATCAAAGAGCTCGGGACAGATGTGGCCGCCGTCGCGGAAGAAACCCATGATCCTCAGTGACTGGCTCAGGGTCTTTGGCGGTTTGTACGGCCGGTCGGCCGCAGTCAGCGCCTCGAAGACGTCGGCGATGGCCATGATTCTCTCCGGCATGGAGAGGTCGCCTGCTGCCAGACGTCTCGGATATCCGGTGCCGTCGAGCTTCTCGTGGTGGTTGCCGGCCCATTCGGGCACTCGGCGCAGCTCTTTTGGGAAGGGCAGCTTACCGAGCATGTGGATGGTCTGGATGATGTGTTCGTTGATCTTGAAACGCTCTTCCTGGGTGAGGGTGCCGCGGGGAACGCTCAGGTTGTGGAGCTCGCCAAGATTGTAGAGATGCTCGGGCACCGGCATCTTGAAATCGTGACGGTTGTCGGCGAAGGGTGAGCCGACCCGCTCGATGATGTGTTCTGGTCTGTCGGCCAGCAGAGGTTCGAGGACCGGCAGCCGGGGTGGCGGCTGCCGCCGTTTCCGTTCGAGCTCATCGTGCGAAAGACCGATGCGGTCGTCGAGATGTCTCTTCCAACGCTGGCCCCCGATATCCCGGAGCCGTGCGATCGTACCCTCGTCCATGACAGTCTCGCCTGAGTTGCACTCGGCCACGAATTCGAAGTCCGATCGGATCTGGTTGAGCCGGGTTTCCAGCCTATTCCACAACCTCTCCTGGTCCTCCGGTGTGCTCGCGAGCGCGCTGTAATACTCGATCCAGGCGTCGCGCCACAGCACCTCGAATCGGGTGCGGATCTCGTGGATCCGGTTGTAGATCGTCTCCAGGCGGGTGGCCTTGTCCACCACGTACTCCGGCGTGGTGACCTTGCCGCAGTCGTGGAGCCAGCTGGCGATGTGGAGTTCGAACCACTCGTCGTCCGTCAGGTGAAAATCTGCAAGCGGCCCATCGGTCGCTTTGTGGGCAACCTCGGCCAGCATCCGGGCGATCTCGGGCACCCGCTGGCAGTGACCGTGGGTGTAGTGGGACTTGGCGTCGATGGCGCCCGCCACCACGTGAATGAAGGACTCGAGCAGATCTTTCTGCGCCTTCAGGAGCCGGCGAAGATCGAGGGCCACGGCGGCGTCGGAGGAGAGGGCCTCGATGTACGGCACCACCTCGGGATCGAAGCCTGTGATCGAGCCTTCGGCGGATCGCGAATTGACCAGCTGGAGCAGACCCACCGATTCACCCTTCTGATCGGTGAGGGGCACGCTGAGCAGGGAACGGGTCTCGTAGCCGTCGCGATCAAAGCGTTCGTGGGCGACGGCGAGATCGAATTCCTCGTCGGCGCCAACGTTGTCAATCGAGATGGTCGTGCCCCGCCGTGCGGTCTCGCCGTCAATGGGCAGACGTCCCCATGCGTCCGGTTCCGAGTAGACTTTGACCGGCGCGAAGGGCGGTTCGACGCCGCTGGTTCCGCCGTAGTGCACGCCGGTTCGATCGTTTTCTAAAATCGCAACTTCCAGCTCGGTTTCGTCCTCCGTTTCCATCAGAATGGCCCCGCCGTCTGCGTGTGAGACCTTGACGGTTTCCCGGAGGATCATCTCCAACAGTCGTCGTCGGTCCTTCTCTGCCGAAAGCGCCCGCGAAATATCGAAAAATCGCTGGAGCGAGGACTTCATGACACCCATGGTCTTGGCCAATCCGTCCACTTCGGCGATCCGTGAACGCGCCGCCATGGGCGTCTCCAGCTTGAAACGCCGGATCTGTTCCGCCTCCCGCGCCAGTTCGCGGAGCGAACCCGAAATTCCGCGCGACACCCAGAGCACGAGGCCGACGGCCGCGAGCATGAGAGCTGCCGACAGAGCGAGGCTTCGGTTTCGAAGGCGGTTCACATTGGAGAGCAGCTCGTTGTGGGGAATCAGAGTCGCCAGGTATACCTGCTCTCCCGACTGTGTGGGGAGGTTGGTAATTGAGGTGAGCCATCTTGCGCCCTCAACCTCGAGTCCTGAATGGTCGAAGCCCCCGCCGCCGTCAAGACTCTCGGCCAGGGCACGGTATGCCGGGTGGTCCAGGTCGGCCAACCGCGGCATTTCAACCTCACCGGATGAACGGCTGCCGACCAGAGGTACGTCCCGATCGTGGTCTGAAAGGGCAACCACACGACCCTGGCCGTCGAAGATGGCGATGATCGTCGAGGCCGTGACCCGTTCCCGGGCGACGGCGGCGGACAGATCGCGAAGGGCAAGATCCACTCCCACGACACCTCCTCCTGCGGCCAACTGGCGGGCGAAGGTCAGCCCGACCTCACCGGTCGTGAAGAAGGTGTAGAAATCGGTGGTGATCTGATTTTGAGTGGCCATGGCCTCCGAGTACCATTCGCGAGACCTGGGATCGAAATCGGTGGCCGACACCGGCCGGCGTTCCACTAGGTCGAGCTCTTCGTCGAAGAACAGCAGCGCCTCCTCAGCGGGTGCGTTCGGCGCGTGGTCGATGCTCTGGATCGCGTAACGGCTGGTGGGCGGTGCGTTCAGGGCGACTCCGGCGGCGTCGAGTCGTTGGAGAGATCTGATGAGGAAAAAATCGCCGTCATCGTAGCCGACATAGATCGCCGACAGGTCGGGGTTGAGGTGCAGGGCCTCGGCGACAGGCGCAAGGGCCGGTAGGCGTTGGTCCAGCGAGGATCCGGCCCAGATGGCGCTCTTTGACGTGATGTCCACCAGGCCCTGGGCGGGTTGGTAGATCTCCGCGATGCTGGTCTGCATCTGGCGGCCGATCCGTTCCATCAGGTCGTGAGCGCCGAGAAACTCGGCCCGGCGGCTCTCGACGTAGTTGAACGCGATGAGGGCCAGGCCGAAGATCACGAAGAGGCTGATGAAAACGGCGGCCAGCGTGACGTGGAGGGGGTATTGGCCCCGGGACGCACCACCGCGCTCGAGCGACTCGGATGATCTGTTGGACATGAGTCCATTAAAGCAGACCCCAGCTCCGCGCGAGGGTGAGTTCTCGGTGTCTGGTGGATACACTCCGTGAAGGCCGGAGTTGGTCCGGGTTCCAAGTTCCGCGTTCCGGGTTGATACTCAGGGCGGGTGGGGGTTCGAATTTCTAATTTCGAATTCTCCGGGCTACTGCCTCATCAACACCATTGCTGACCGTATGTGCTCCATGTGGCCCTTGACCCAGGACTCTATCCGAGCGAGGTCGTCGGCGCCGACGCCCATCTCGCGAGCGACCTCGGACACCAGAGAGCGCTCCGTGCCGCTGAAGGAGGTGTCGGAGTAACCCAGCCCGACGAGTTCGAGAAGAACGACGATCTTCGATCTCCGGTCGGAAAAGGCGGCTGCGAGATCGGAGACCGTTGTCCCGCCGTCGGACGGATTGGCCGAAAGCCCCATCTCGCCCCGGAGGGCGCCGAGGGTGGCGGCCTCGCGGCCGACCACGATGCCATCAGACTCAATCATCATTCCGGCCAAAGCGGAAAAGGCGAGTTTTTCATCCTCGTTGAGGAGATTCAGGAACATAAGGGTCCTCCTGTGTGTTGCTTCGCAAGGATTCGTGCAGGTACAACATCAGGATACACTGGCTCGCCTTGGCCGTGGTCATGTGCAGAATGCTTGAAACGGTTGGAAGTGTGGCTGGGAGGAGATACAATCTCAACCCAGGTCAATCCCGACTCCGGGTGAAAGGGGACACGATGAGCGACGAGATGCGTCGCTGTGAATTCGACAGGGACGAGATGGTGGTGCGTTTTCAGGCCACCATCCCGGGTTCGGTCGACGCCATCCCGCCCGTGGTCGAGCAGGTCATGGGCGTAGTACAGGAAATGGGTTGTGCCGACGGTTCCGAGTTCGAGATCGAGGTGGCGGTCAACGAGGCGCTCGCCAACGCCGTCGAACACGGCTGCGGGCACGATCCCTCGAAAGAGGTCACCGTGACCGTCGAGTGCGATCCGAGACACGGGATGCTGATCATCGTCCGTGATCCGGGGACCGGATTCGCACCGGCGGAGATTCCCAGCCCCATCGTCGGGGAGCGAATTTATGCGGACCATGGGCGCGGCATCTTCCTGATCAACGAGCTCATGGACGAGGTCCGGTACGAAAAGAACGGCACCGAGATCTGGATGATCAAGAAGCCCGGGGAATGATCAACTGTCGAGTGACCGCGAGATTCACTCCGCGGACTTTGTGAATCGCGAAGAGACGGAAAGCTCAGGTTCACACCGACTGTCGAGATTTCAGCCTGGGTACGGCCGACGGCTGGCAGTCATTCGAGGTAGCCCAGCGCTCGGAGCTGCTCTAACGTCTCGTCATCCATCTGCTGAGTCTTCAGTCGGTCCATGCTGCCGAGACTCTCGCTGATTTCTCCCACACACTGGACGAGTTCGGCGGAGGGCGGGGATTTCGGATCCACCAGTGATTTGAGTTCGCCAGGATCCGTTTCGAGATTGAAGAGCTGGCGAGAGTTGTCCTTGAGGACGATGATCTCCTTCATATTGCCGTCGATACGACCGACGGCAAGTAACCCCTTCGATCGGGCACGTTCCGATTCGTGTGTGTTGTGGACCGCGCCCTTGTGGGCCTGATAGCAGTAGGCTCCATCCACAGTCAGGGTCTGTCGGCGAAGCGCCTCGGACCAATCCACTCCGCCAATGGAAGCTGGGGTGTCGATGGACAACAGCCCGAGCACCGTTGGGCCGAGGTCCACGATGCGCGCCTGAGCGTCCATAACCCCCTGCTCGATGTTTCCCGGCCAGGTGATTCCCATTGGAATTCTCAGGTTCGGTTCAAAGAGGTTGCGACCGTGGCCCCACACACCATGCTCGCCCAGGCTTTCGCCATGGTCAGAGGCGAAGAAGGTGATCATCCTGTCGCCGTCGATGTGTTTTGAGAGCCACGTCTGCAACCGGCCGATTTCTGCGTCGACGGCGGCGATCTCGGTGTCGTATTTGTCGCTCCGTGATGGATTGCTCCCTGAGATGCCAAGGTTGGCTGCAAAGTCCTCATGGAAGAGGTACGGGGAATGCGGCTCGATGTAGTGAATCCAGATAAGAAACGGGGTCTTCGGATCGGTGTCGAGCTGTGAATCGACCCAAGCGATGGCCGCGTCGGTCACGTCTCTCCCGTGGGCCTCGCTGTTGATGAGCCCGAAGTACCTCCGTTTGGTGAAGATCTCGAGGTAGTCGTCGAAGTGTTCCCCCATGTTTGACACGTTGTCTTTGAGCGTCCAGTTACTGACCACCGCAGCGGTCCGCCAACCGTCGCGGGCGAGCACCTTCGGCAGCGAGTCAAGCCCCTCCCGCATCCGCACGCCGTTGCGTGAGGCGCCGTGCTCGTGCGGCAGCATTCCGGTGATCATGGATGCCAGGGCGGGGTTGGTGAGTGGTTCCACGGTCCATGCCCGGGTGAAACGGGTGCCCCTGGAGAGCAGTTTGTCGATATTTGGCGAGGTGGGCCGGTCGTAGCCGTAGCTGGAGAGCCGATCGGCACGCAGTGTGTCGACTGTGATCAGGACGACGGACGGCCGGGGTTCGCCCGCGTATCCGGAGACGGCCATCAATGAGGTGGCAACCACCAAGAGCGCGTGACCAAGAACTGCCCGTGTGTCCGACCCTGCCTTCATGTGCCTCGCTTCCTTCGTTCGCGGCTAGTGATGATAACGGCCCCGGGTGAATATGTGAAATGTGAAATAAAATTCTGGCAACCCCCCACGCCCGAGCGAATGGCTGGAGTTCATTGGCGATTTCAATTTCACATTTCACATTTGTCATGTGCGGGGCCTCGCTTCGGTACACTGATTCCAGCGTGAGCACCTTTGATCGCAACTGGCGCGAACTCCAACTGGAGACGCTCGTGGACATGTCCCTCACCATCGGGGGCGTGCGTCCGGAGGAGGAACTGGTCGAAGAGCTGCTGCAGCGAGCGGTGGGTACTCTGGATGCGGGATCGGGATTGGTCGCGACCCATCATCCGGGAGGCCATGAGGCTATCGTGCGGGCGATCCGACTGCCCGAGAGCCTCGAAGCCATCCGCGATTTCTTTGATGCTGATTTGCTGGAGGAACTTGCGGCCGGGCGTGTCGTGCGCGCCATCCGGGAGGGTCCGGAACCTCCGTACGAGCTCCTCGCAGCGCCCTTGAGAGCCGGCCAGGACACGCTGGGCATGCTGGTGATCGGAGACAAGGAAACCCGGGTCGGCCGAATTCCGTTTTCTGAGAGCGACGCCCGGTTCCTGTTGTCATTGGCCACAATGGTGGGGCCCGCGGTGGCGACGTGGCGCCGGATGACCGCCATCGAGAGAGACCGACAACGACTCCGGGAGGAGAATCTGGCCCTTCGAGACGTTGCCCGGCGTGAAGGGTTCATCGGCGAATCGTCACAAATTCGGGAGGTCCTCGACCTGGTGCGCAGGGTGGCACCCACCGGGGCGAACGTGATGCTCCGGGGTGAATCGGGAGTCGGCAAGGAGCGGGTGGCCCGGTTGCTGCACAATTCCTCGGGTCGAACCGGTGGCCCCTTCATCCCGCTCAATTGCGCGGCCCTGCCGGAGGGCCTGTTGGAGGCCGAGCTTTTTGGTATCGAGGAAGGCGTGGCAACGGGAGTGCAGCGTCGAATGGGCAAGATCGAGCTTGCCAACGGCGGGACGTTGTTCCTCGACGAGGTGGGCGACCTGACTCTGGCCCTGCAGGCCAAATTGCTTCGGGTCGTTCAGGAACGGGAATTCGAGCGGCTCGGCGGACGCGAACGGGTGCCGGTGGATATCCAGCTGGTGACCGCGACCAACCAGGATCTCGAGGCAATGGTGGAAAGCGGAACATTCCGGCGTGACCTCTACTACCGTCTCCGTGTGGTCGTGGTCACGGTGCCTCCGCTCAGAGAGCGCAGGGGAGACATTCCGCTGCTTGCACGTCATTTCCTCGAGATGTACGGCGAGCGCTTCGGTAGACCGGGGGTGCGGCTGTCCCGAGACGCACTAGCGGCGCTGATGAACCATCCGTTTCCGGGCAACGTACGCGAGCTCGAGAACGCCATCCAGGCCGCGCTGGCGCTGGCGCCTGGAGAGGTCATCACCGAGCAGGACCTTCGGCTCGACACCGCGGATCCAGATCCGGTCTGGTCGCCGGTGGACCTGTCCCTGCGAGAGCTGGAAAGCCAGCATATCCGTCGTGTGCTGCGGGCGGTGGGCGGGAATCGGCAGGAGGCTGCCCGAATTCTTGGGATCGATCGCAGCACCCTCTATCGAAAGATGCGGCATAATGCGACAAATGATGCAAATAGCGACAACTGATATTTAATTCCAAATACAATAGACTTAGATCTACGAGAACCGTTGAGTATTGGTCATTAGATTTGTGGTACGTTGCATTTTGCAACTTGAGGTCAACGCCGAACGGAGGTTAATTCTGGCACGATCTTTGCCTTACAGACGGGTGGAGGTTGTTGATGAGGTCCTTGGCGCTACTCCGCCTGTCCGCGGCGGCCTGTGGTTTCGCAGCATTGGCTGCGGCCGCGGCCCAAATGACCAGCCTTTCGTTACAAATCCCCGATCATCAATTGAGGCTTGCCTGGACGCTTGCTCGAGTTCTGATACAGTTGTAGGCTCACCATGGAGGTCGTTCTGTACCTGCCGGTGGTGCCTAATGTGGAGCTGGTGGCCGCCAAGGCAGTTGAGGCCTTGGGTGCTTCTCTGGGAATGCCCCAGACCCGCGTGGAGGCCGCGAGCGTAGCCATCGTCGAGGCGTGCCTGAACGCCATGGAACACGGCGGCGGCAGGATGTCGGTGCGTGTCGCCGGTGAGGGTGCCAGCGGGCGCGAACGACTGGTGGTGGTGGTCGAGGATCACGGGCGCGGCTTCGATCCCTTGACGGCGCCCAGAAATACGGCATCGCAGGTCTTGGGTTGTGCCTCCAAGAGGGGCTGGGGTCTGACGTTGATCCACGAGCTCATGGACGAGGTGGAGATTCATTCCGAACCGGGGCAGACGATCGTGCGAATGTGCAAGTACGTGGAGAACCACTCATGAATGAGGATCAGATCAGGCTCGAAAAGAACGTCCTCACCGAGGACCTCGGGTTGATAGCCGCGGCGGGATACATCAACAATGAGGGCGGGCAGGCCATCGCCGACGCTGCAACAGATCTGATGGAGAAGGGGTGCGGCACCCTTCTGATTGATCTTGACGGAACACGGATCATCAATTCGATCGGCGTGTCCATTCTGTTGGAGATCATGGAGAAGCTGATTGAACAGCAGGGCCATTTGGCCTTTTGCAGTTTGACTCCAACCATCTCCAAGACTTTCGAGATCATGGGTCTTGTTCAGTACGCCACAATCTACCCGGATCAGGAGACCGCGAGGGCAGAGCTCGAGGGCCATGCCACGAGGTGATCTGCTCCAACTCGCGGAGCTCGCCCTGGCCGGTCATGTCAGTCCACAGCTCGTCGAGGATCTTCTGAGGGCGGTGGTTGAAGACTCCGGCTCGAGAGCCGGGGTGTTCCGCCGGGCGGATGAAGTTGAGGCGCGGTGGCCGAGGACAGTGTCGGCCCAGGTGGAAGAGGCCACCGACGGGTGGACCGAGGTGCCCTTCGGATCTGACCACGGCGCGTGGTGTCTTCGGCTATTGCAGCCGGAGCGACTCGACGAAGGGGTGCTCGGCGCCGCCCGAATTGTGCTGCGCTCCATGGCCCTCAGGGACGAACTCAAGCGGACACGCTTTGATGAGCGGTTCCACCTCTGGGAGCTGGAGACCATTCGCTCCATCGCCTCGGACATCGGCGGCATCCTCGAGGTTTCCGGGATTTCCCAGGAGCTCATCAACCACCTGGTGGCCCTGCTGGGCGTTCGCTCGGCCCAAATCTACCTCGGTGTTGACGCCGATCAGGCGGAGATCACCGGGGGGTTCGGGCCCGAGGTGCTGGATTCGGGTCAGCAGGCACACGCCTGGCGGCAGGGTCTCTACTCCGACGACGTGGTAGCTCTGCCTCTTCAGTCGGAGAAGGGAACTCTCGGAATCCTGGTGGCGGCGCACAAGGAGGCTCGGGCTGGGACCGAGGCCTTCGCCGGCAACGATGTCCGGCTCTTGGAGCTCTTCGCCATCCAGGTCACCATGGCCCTGGATTTCGCTCGGCTGACGCAGGAGTCCCTCGAGAGGGAGCGCCTGAGGCGCGAACTCGAGGTGGCGGCCGAGATCCAGTCCCACCTCTACCCGCAGGAATTTCCTCAGTTCGAGGGTTTCAGGCTGGCGGCCAGGTCTCTGCCGAGCCGGCACGTGGCTGGAGACACCTACGATGTTCTGTTGGACAGGGGCCATCTCATTGCCACGGTCACCGATGTGTCGGGTAAGGGCGTCGGGGCGGGCATGATCGCTGCCGGAATCCACTCCGCTGTGCGGCTGCTGTCGGAAACCGAGGGGTCGCTCGACGGACTGGCAATGCGGATCAATACCTACCTGGCAGGAGCCACTGAGGACAACCGGTTTGCCACCTTTGCCATGGTCCGCTTGGCTCCCGACGGTCGTCTGACGGCGGTGAACGCCGGCCACTGCCCGGTGTTGATCAGGAGACGGGACGGCACCATTGAACAGATCCAGTCCAGCGGCCTGCCGCTGGGAATTTTGGAAGCCGCCCGGTACACCCAGTCGGTCAGCCAGCTCGATCCCGGCGATCTGCTGCTGCTTTATACCGATGGTCTCACCGAGGCGGAGAACCCTGCGGAAGAGGAGTTCGGAGTCCCTCGAGTGGAGCAGGCGGTGGCGGTCTTGGACGATCCCACTGCCGAGTCTTCCTGCGGCGATCTCATGCGCGCGGTGAATGAGTTTGCCTGCGGCAAGCCGCTGGTTGATGACGCGACGCTGCTCGTTGTTGAACGTCTTTCCGAGTAGTAACAAGCGAATAGTAAATAGTAAATAGTGAATAGTAAATAGTGAATAGTGAATAGTGAATAGTGAATAGTCCCCCTCCCGCCCACCACGATCGTGGGGAGCACTTACTATTCGCTATTCACTATTCGCTATTCACTTTGCGGGCTACAGCCCGAACAGACCTCAATTTGCGTACATTGACTCTATGAGTTCGGTGTAATCCTTCTCCACCGCCCGGCGCTTGACCTTCAAGGTCGGCGTCAATTGGCCGGATTCGATGGACAGCATCAGCGGCAATACCTCGAACTTCTTGATCTGTTCGTAGCGCGCCAGATCCTTGTTGGTGTCATTGATGACCCGAGCGAACTCGGCCTTGAGATCGGGATGGCGGGTGAGTTCCTTGAACGAGGTGTGGGTGTAGCCCTTGCTCACGGCCCACTTCTCGACCTCCTCTTCATTGGGGGACAGGAGGGCGATGATGAACGGGCGGCGATCGCCGATCAGGACCGCGTTGTCCACCAAGGGCGAACGTTTGAGTTCGTTCTCGATGGGCTGCGGCGCCACGTTTTTTCCGCCGGCGGTGACGATCAGGTCTTTCTTGCGATCGGTGATGCGGATGAATCCGTCGCCGTCGATTTCCGCGATGTCCCCGGTCAGGAAGAACCCCTCCTCGTCGAAGACTTCGGCGGTCTTCTCGGGGAGGTTCCAGTAACCCTTCATGACGTTGGGTCCACGACAGCAGAGTTCTCCATCGTCAGCGATTTTCACCTCCACGTCGTCGATGGGTTGGCCCACTGTGCCCAGACGCGTCATGTTGGGCGTGGCTCCGTTGACTGCGATCACCGGCGAGGTCTCGGTCAGGCCGTAGCCCTCGAGGATCCAGATTCCCAAAGAGTGAAAGAATTCGTTGACGAAGAGCGGCAGCGGGGCGCCGCCGGAGACACAGAATCGAAGCCGTCCGCCGAGGGCCTCACGTACCTTGGACAACACGATCTTGTCGGCCACGGCGTGGCCGAATCCGAAGGACTCCTTGCCAGCCAATCGCTGAGGGTAGGCCTTGCGGCCCGCTTCTAAAGCCCAGTTGAACAGGGCGCGCCGGACCGGCGGCGCAGAGTTCACCTTGTCCACGATTTTGTCGTAGACCTTCTCATAGAAGCGCGGCACGCCGGCGAAGACGGTGGGCCGGATCTGGGCCACCAGATCGCCCACGTGGTAGACCGAGCAGTAGGCCTTGGTGGTGGCCACCGACATATAGAGATAGCCGAGCATCCGTTCGAAGACGTGGCACAGCGGCAGGAACTCGAGAGCGAAGTCGTCGGGGGCGATGGGCGCTCGACCCACGGAGGCCCTGACGTTTGACAGCAGGTTTTCGTGGGTGAGCGACACCCCTTTCGGGTTTCCGGTGGTGCCGGATGTGTAGATCAGGGTCAGGACGTCGCTTCCCTGAACGCGTTCGGCCCGCTGCCAGAAGAGGTCCCCCGCGTCAGGCGAGTCACCGGATGAAATCACATCTCCAAACATCAGAACCCCGTCACCGGGTTCGCCGTCAATCTGGATGAGATGTTTGAGATCAGGGCACTCGCCCCGAATTTCGAGGAATTTGGCCATCTGATCGGCGTTTTCGACCACCGCAGCCACGGCCCCGCAGTCCTTCGCCTGGTAGGCCACCTGCTGAGGGTTCAGGGTGCCGTAGACCGGGACGTCAACCCCGCCCAGGTCCATGGTCGCGAGATCGGTGACGTGCCACTCCGGGCGGTTGTCCGACATCAGCATGACCCGATCGCCTTGGCCGATGCCGAGCTTCTCGAAGCCGGCTGCCAGCCCGGAGGTCATCCGAAAGAACTCGGCCGTGCTGATTGTTCGAGTCCCCTCGAGCGTGTAGTGGTAGTAGTGTTTGTCTCTCGGTGCGTCGACCTCGTGCCGGTACAGGTCCAGGATATTTCTTTCCGTCATGTCCCCTCTCCCCCGTGTTGGTCGGGGACAACCATTCCGTGGGTGAGCAGGTTCATGAGCGGGGTGCTCAAACGTACGAGATCGCCGGGATCGTCCGCCAACAGCCAGCTGTTGACGAGCTCGTCGACCGCCCCGAATACAAGGCTGGTCGCCAGGCCAGGGCTCAGATCGCGGCGAAACACCCCTTTATCCTGTCCCTCTTGAATGATTGCCCTCAGCAGATCGAGATACTCGCCAAGTCTACCACGCATGAGCAAGCTCATGAACCGCCTGGAATGACGAGTCTCGATTTGCAGCACGTGGGCGAGAGAACGATCCCTGGCCAGGGTCTGGAGGTGGAGTCGCACCATGATCTCCAATTTGGCGATCGGGTCCTCCACATCTTCGATTTCCGCCTTGAGCTGTGAGATGAAATGGCTGAGGACGTCGTCGAAGATGCTGATGAGGAGGTGCTCCTTGCCCTCGAAGTAGAGATAGAGCGTGCCGTCCGCCACCGACGCGGCGGTGGCCACGTCCGACATCCGGGACGAGAAATAGCCCTTCATGGCGAACTCGTCGATGGCGGCCCTCAGGATCCGTCGCCGCTTCTCCTCGCGCTGGGAGTCGTTGTTGCTGCCGGAGTCGTCTTGAGTCATTCTGCCCCCGACTGAATGAATGCTCATTCAAATCTCTTCCAAGCGAGCCGCCGTGTCAAGTGTCCCGCCCGTCCACCCGCCAACCCGGATGCTCGATGCTGGATACTGGATGCTCGATCCGCCACCCACCCGGATACGAGATACGAGATCCCCCGCCCACCCGGGGAGGGGTGGGAGAAGAGGTGGGGAATTCACCATTGCCGAGGCTTGACAAGAAACCCAGGTGACCGATCATCTCGGTGCCTACTGCCTACTGCCTACTGCCTACTGCCTACTGCCTACTGCCTACTGCCTACGCCTACTGCCTACTGCCTACTGCCTACTGCCTACTGCCTACTGCCTACTGCCTACTGCCTACTGCCTACTGCCTACTGCCTACCGCCCTCAACGGGCTCCTTGTCGCCCGGTCGGGCCCGAAGTACCATTGGCCAGATCAGGACGGAGGTGGACATGACCGCACACGATAGCGATCCGCTGGGAGAGCGGATTCGGGTCTTCAACAGCTACCGCGAGCAATTCGCCAGCGCGCCCATCCGGCTCATGAGCCGAACCGTCAGTGCCATGAGGGCCATGGGATACGACGACTTGGCCACCGCCATCGGCGATCTCGATTGGCGGACTGTCCCTTCGGACGACCCCGAAGATCCGACCCTGCGAGAGGACTGGGGGCGCATGCTGGAAGCAGCCTTCAGCAATGTGGGGGGGTGGATGGAGCAGCTCGGAGCCCAGCCTCTCGGATACAACCTCGATTCCATAGGCTACCCAGCGGTGACCAGGGCCTGGTCCGGCATGTGGTCAAAACAGCTTGGAATCGATTTCGAAAACGCGCCCCAACGGCCCGCGCAGGTCTATATCTTTCACGGCGGAAATCAGGCGGTTCAGGCTGCGCTCCTGGGACTGGGCGAGGCCCACCGGGAGCGCTGCGGTACGCAGAAACCGCCGACGGTGATGGTTCCGCTGCCCACTTTTTCGTGCCCCATGGACCAGATCGCTCTTCAGGGAATGCAGGCTCTGCTGCTGCCGCCGGTAAGTCGGGGGATGGACCCCCATCCGGATGATCTGATGGGGGTACCGGACGATGTGGACATCGACGGTGTTTACATGATGCCGGTCAACAACCCGACCGGACGAACCGTTCCGCCGGAACAACTCAGCGCCTTCATCGCGGCGGTACTTGACCGGTGGCCCCATGCCGGGATCATCCTCGACTCCGTCTATGTGAGGTTGCATCCCCGATATCGGGATCTGGTCGCGTTCTACGACACTGACGCTCGGTTCTCTGATTCCGTTGTCGTTATCGATTCGCTGTCAAAGACCCATGGCGTGACGGGTCTGAGGTCGGGAGCGATTCTGACCAGGGCCGAGAGATTCTGCGGTGGTATCACGCGGTACGCCCAGAATATCCTCGCCGGACCGTCGTGTGCCATGCAGGCGGTGGTTCTGTCCCTGTTGGCGCCCTTTTCCACGTGCGATGACCTTGCTAAGTACAGGATTCGACTCCAGCTTCGTATCGGGCGGCATTTACAGCGTCGGCGACGGCTTTTGCTCGAGAGGATTTTCGCCGACTGCGGGACGCTGCTCCACCCAGATCAGCCGCTGCTTCCCGACCCCGTCACCTTCGACTGGGAGGGCTCCATGTACGCCGACCTCCAGCTCTCGGATCACTGTTTCGAGTTGGCGGCCCGGCACGGGGTGTCTCCCACCGTCGGTTTCTACCTCGAGACCGGGGCCGCTGGGGTGCCGTTGGACGGATTTTGCCGAAACCCGAATCTCGAGAAGCACGGTCTGGTGGTCAACGGTGATTCTCCGAAGTTGAAGGAGTTCCAGGATCACACCACCCGCTTCGTTCGACTCTCCTTCGGGATGACTCCGCCCCCGGCGTAAGTTCCGGGTTCCGAAAAAGTCGGTGCCAGGCACCTCCGAGAGAAGCATCTTTCTCCCCATGCGCTCCCCGAGGGAACCACCCCTGACACTTTTCGGGACTCATGGATTTGGAGAAGAGCCTCGATGCGATCAACCCGAAAGTGTCAGAAGTGGCACGCCCGCCCGTCGCGCCCTCTCGCTTCGGGTGGGCGGGCAGCGTTGCTGTCTACTGTTTACTGCCAACTGCCTGGCTGGGTGGGGGATTCGGAAACAGGAAACTCACCGCCACGGCGGCACCTGCCGCCAGGAAAAACGCCGGAACCAGCTCGTAGAGGAAGTGGAGTCCCCATTGTTGCACCAGCCACCATGACGTCAGGGTGAGGGCTGCGGCGGCGAGGGTGGCTGCGCTGTGACCCACATCGAATGAGTCGGTGATGCGCCCGATGATCAGAATGGTCGCGGCCAAGACGATCACCGCCCATGGCACTTTGGCAAATGCCTCAGGACTCTCCGCCGCCGTTCGCCCCAGCTTCCAGGCCACGGTCACGCCGACGCCGGTCAGCATGCCCGCGAGCGCACCGAAGCGACTCATCTTGGTGTCGAAGGCCGCGAACAGCACCAGGGGAGCGAAGGCTGCCCCAAGCCCGGACCACGCGAAAAGTACGAACCAGAACACGAGCCTGACCTCGGTCAGGGCGACCAGGACACCGAGGATGCCGATCACCACCACCGTCCAGCGGCCCAGGCGAAGGCTGCGCCGATCGTCGGTCTCACGGCCAAGGGTCTCCTCGACGATGTCATAGGAGACCGCCGATGCCGCCACCAAAAGTTGCGACGAAACAGTGGACAAAATGGCCGAGATTACGGCAGCCAGAAGCAGGCCCGCGAGGACCGGGTGGACGAGCTCGAGGGCCATCACCATCAGGGCCTGCTCGCCATCTGCCAGAGTGGGCAGCATGACCCGTGCCGCCAGGCCCACCAGCCCGGCGCCGTAGAAGACGGCGATGCCCCACAGCATGGCGATCACTTTGAGGCGCCGGATTTCGGTCTGAGATTTCGTGGCCATGTAGCGGGTCACCACGTGCGGCATGCCCGGATAGCCGAGGCCGATGCCGAGCTCACCAACGATGAACCCCCACAGGGCGGGTCCGACCCGGTCTCCGCCGACGGTCAATAGGTGGGGGTCGATGGCCCCGAGTCCGTTGATCAGAGCACCAAACCCGCCGAGCCGGGCGATGGCATACAGCGGCAGGGCGATCAGGGCGAGCGCAACGAGCAGGCCTTGGAAAAGGTCGGTCCAGGCCACGGCGCGGAATCCGCCCATGAAGGTGACCGTGATAATGACCAGGGCACCGATCATGACACCGAGCAGGTAGCCGGAACGGCCCTCCATCCCCAGACTCGACGAGAACGCCTTGCCGGCGGCGGTCATCTGGGCCGCGACATAGCCCAACATGCAGACCAGAATGATGGTGGTGGCGGTCACTCTGAGCACGTTGTGGGGGTCGCCCCAGCGGCGGGTGATCACATCGGTCATGGTGATCGAACCTTGCTGTGCCGACAGCTTTCGAAGCCGCGGGGCCACAACGTACAGGTTCACCAAATAGCCCAGCAGGCAGCCTGGCGCATACCACAGGCCTGCGAGGCCATGGGTGTAGGTCATCCCCACCGCGCCGAGGGTCACCCAGCCGGATTCTGAGCTTGCGGTGGAGGAGATCCCCGCTGCCCACGCTCCGAGCGATCGTCCGGCCAGGTGGAAGTCTTCGCCGCCGTGGGTGCGCCGACCGGCGCGCCAGCCGATGATCAGGAGGATGCCCAGATAGACCACCATCACCGCGCCGACGGTTGAGATCGTCGAAGGAGTGAGGGCGGTCATTCTCCGGCCCTATTGCGCAGAGTTTCGCGAGCGGCGCTGACAGCGACGATCAGGGTCAGGGCGAGGGGGAAGCCCCACAACAGGAGGTGGGCGCCAAGAGTCAGGGAGTGCTCTTCCATATCGTCAAGCCTACCAGCGTTGTCCGCTGGTGGTCAGGTCGCGCATTTCGAAATTCGATGTCCCCCAACCCACCCATGAGTCCAATGTCCAAAGTCGAAAGTCGAAAGTCGCCATCACCCACCCGACACGGCTGGGGCTTTGCTCTCGGGGCCCCTTGTCGATACCAGGTGCCGCCACGGACACTGCAATCTCGCTGGGTTCAATCTACCGAATTTCGAAGCGCCGATTCTCCGACCGCGCTCCCCGTGAGGATGGGAAGGAACTTTCAACGTTTGGTTCATCCGGGAAAGCGTGAGGTGGGGTTTCTGCGTGCCCGTCTCCGTGTGCGAAACAGCGACGGCAATCAGGGACAGCGTCCATGATCGGCGGCTGCGTCAGCGATCGGGGGCCGCGGCAGTGATCAGCGGCGATTGCCCCGGATTGCGGTCGCTGTTCACCGATGCTGCCATCTGTCCCGGACACCGGTTGCTGTCCCTGCCCCGGCCGCTGCCGACTGCCCGTGACGCGGATTGCTGGCGCGGACGCTGACGCCGGAATCCGGGCCCCCGCGTTCGCTTCGATGCACTGACTTCGACGCGCCCATCTTCCAACCGCGCTCCCCGAGGTTGCCCCCTTTAACATTGTTGGGACCTCAACGAGGTGGATTTCTCAATGCCTTGAATCCCAACAATGTTAAAGACGGCACGCCCGGTCAACGCGCCCTCCCCGCCACCGGGTGGGCGGGTGGCAAGGTTCAACGTTTAACGTGCAACTCTCATCAACGGCACGCCCGCCTATCGCGCCCCCGTTCCGGGCGGGTTGGTGGGTGCTAAACTCCGGCGACTCGAAGGAGGAGCTATGTCGCGGCGGATTTTGCTGACTGTGATGGTGGTTGCGATGGTCGCCGGTCCGGCGACCGCGGAGGATACGGCAGGTCCATTTCACGTGATGGTGGCCAATGACGACGGCATCGACGCGCCGGGCATCGCGGCGATCGTCAAGGAGTTGGCAGCGGATCCGAGCTACCGCGTGACCGTGGTGGCGCCGGCCGAGCAGCAGAGTGTCACCAGCCATTCTCACGTGACCAGACGCGAGGTTCCCGTGCGGCCCCATGCTCCGATGTCCGGGGCCACGGCGTGGTCGGTGGACGCCACCCCGGCGTCTGTGGTCCGCATTGGCCTGACCGCGGTGCTCGCCGACGATATGCCCGATCTCGTGGTGTCGGGCATCAACCTGGGCGAAAATAATGGTCTGGGCGCATGGACCTCCGGGACCGTGGGAGCGGCTCGTGAAGCCCTTCTGGTGGGGGTGCCCAGTATTGCGCTGTCGCTGCAGCTCGACTGGGACGATCCGCAACCAGACTTCGAGACGGCGGCCCGGTGGTGCAAGCCGATCATAGATGCTGTCCGGCAGGACGGCCTGCCGAGAGGGGTCCTGCTAAACGTCAACGTGCCGCGAGACACCGAGGCCATCCGCGGCTACCGGTTGGCGCGAATGGGTCTGACCCCTCCGGAAATTGCGCGTTTCGACCTGGTTCGAACTGAAGACGGAACCACGTGGTACCGCAGCCGCTGGCGGCCTGCGCCCACGGCGGAGGCGGGAACCGACACCCGCGCCCTGCTCGATGGCTGGGTCGCGATAGCGCCCATCGGCCTGGATCAGACGGATTACAGTTCGTTCCCGTTGATTCAGGGCCTCGAAGAGGCCGTCATTCCGGCCGTCAGCACCGTTGGAATTCCCTGAGAGCGGGACCACGGCCGATGCGAGACCGAGCCGTAAATCACTGGATCGGCGGACTCGTGCGGTCGGAGCCATGGGAGACCGCGATTGCCGGTCTTCTGGCCTTCGTGCTGTTTTTCGTGGGCACCGCCGCAACGCCGATCCTCGGCCGTGACGAAGGCCGCTTCAGCCAGGCCTCGCGTGAGATGCTCGACAGGGGTGATTTGGTGGTGCCGACATTCGTCGGCGAAGGCAGATACCACAAGCCGATATTGATCTACTGGTGCACCATGGCGAGCTACGCCGTGTTCGGGGTCAACGAGCGTGCGGCGCGGCTGCCGGCAAACATGGCCGGTGCCTTGTCGGTCATGCTCCTGGCCTGGTCCGCCCGCCGTCGATTCGGTGCGGGCGCCGGACTCCTGGCCGGCTTGTTGATGGCGGTGACTCTGGTTTTCCATGTGGAAGCCCGGGGTTCCACCGCCGACATGGTTCTCTTCCTGCCCACCCTTGCGGTCATGCTGGCCTTCGAGAGGCTTCTGGCGGGCGATAACCGATGGCGTGCGCCCTTCGTGTTCTGGACAGCCATGGGCGTTGCCATCTTGGCCAAGGGGCCGGTGGCGCCCATGTGGGTGCTCTGCATCGGGATCGGGCTGTGGGCCCTGAACCGGCGGTGGACGCGATGGGAATGGTTGAGTCTATTGGTGCTTCTGGTGCTCGGCCTGTGGTTTCTCGGACCGGCCGCCCTCGTGCCACCGGCGTGCATCGCGGGCTGGCAGCTCATTCGCTCGACCGAGGGGCGCGCGGTCCTGGCCCGGTTCCGATTCGGGTGGGGTGTGCCGCTGCTGCTGGCGGTGACGTTGCCGTGGGCCATTGCGGCCACCGTGGCCACCGACGGGGCTTTTCTCCGTGAAGCCATCGGAGAGCATGTGGTGAACCGTTCCTTCAGCGAGTTCGAAGGCCACGGGTTCTTCCCCGGCTTCTACGTCGTGACCGCGGTCATCGTCGCGTTCCCATGGTTCGCCTGGCTCTTCGATGGGCTCCGCACGGGTCGCGAGGTGATGGGCGAGCTCCAGTTCCGATTCCTCGCGGCATGGCTCTTTGGGCCCCTCGTGCTGCTGGAACTGGTGCAGACCAAGCTCGTCCACTACTGGATGCCGTCCTACCCGGCGGGCATTTTTCTGGTCGTTGCTTGGGCCGTCACCGGTGATCGACTGGGGCCGTCCGGCCGTGGTGTAACGCGCGCCCTGCTGCTGACCGGCGGCCTGCTGGTGGCTGTGACGCCACTCGCGCTCGCCACATTCCTGGAGGTGCCGTCGATCATGTTTCCCGCCTCCTTTGCCGCCGCCATTTTGGTGGTCGCTGTCTCATTGGCGCTGGTGTCCGATGCCAGAGGGCGGTCGGTCGGTGCGCTCGGCTGGACGATAGGGGGGACGGCGGCCTTTCTGTTGGTCCTGGTCGGAGTCTACCTCCCGCGTTTGGGTTGGGAGTCCCTGGCCCCCAGGTCAGGTCGCCTCGCCACCGGGTTGGTACGGCCGGAGGAGACAGTCGTGGTCTTCAAACCCCGCGATGATGAGATCTTCTTCTATCTCCCGCTGGGGAGCGAGGTCTGCGGCGGTGCCGGATGTATGGCTCGGCTTATGGATTCCAGTAGCGAGGTCCTCGCCCTCGCGAGGGTCGGAGACTTTGATCTCCTGAAGACGGAGTGGCCCGGGGGGGTCTTCGACGAGGTCGCGCGAGTCAGTGGCATCGACCTCGGTCACTTCAAGAGGGACGAGGTCGTGCTGTTCAGGATCCGTCGCCAAAGCCCCGGCGACATTGACAGGCACAAGGCTCCCTCCTAGAGTTGGAGCCTCGTGTGGGACCTCGATGGTCCCGGGAGGATATCCATGGGTCGGCGGATCACCCGCAAACAACTGAAGCAGGATGAGTTCGTTTCAACCGCGGATACCTTTATCCGTTGGTTCCTCGACAACTGGAAGCCGTTTGCATTCGGCCTTGGCGCAGTCTGTCTGCTGGTCGTCATGTGGTGGACAGCGGGTCGCTGGAGTGCATCGAGGGCCGACCAGGCCTCACTCGAGCTGCACCAGGCGGTGGTCGCATTCGATGAAGCGAGCCAGGGCGGCGACGCGGCTGCGGCCGAGCAGGGCCTGCAGACCTTCATCGACGACCACGGCCGCGACGACCAGGCTGACATGGCCAGGGTCTATCTCGCTCGCCTCAAGATGGATCAGAAGGACCTCGAAGGGGCTCGAGATTTGCTGGTGGAGGTCACCGGTCGTCACCGAGACGATGCCGTGGGCCGGGTCGCCATGCTCGATCTGGTACATCTCAAGGTCGCTTCCGGTCAGGGTGCCGAGGTGGCTCCGGATCTGGAGATGATGGCCCTCGGCCAGGATCCCAGATTGCCCCGCGATGTGGCGCTTTGGGAGCTCGGCGAACTCTACCGTGGCGAGGAGAACCCCGACCAGGCTCGCACCTACTATCAGAGGTTGGTGGACGAATTTCCGGAGTCGCCGTATCGGGGATTCGCCAGTCAACGCCTGACCGAGCTCGGCTGATCGCAGTGATCGGCGGGCCCATTGCCCGGTGAGCCGGGACGTCGGCCGGTGAATTTCGTCGAAGCCATCATCTCGAAACGGGACGCCGGAGCCCTCACCCGCGAGCAGGTCTACGCCTTCGTGGCCGGCGCGGCTGAGGGTACCTTGCCGCCGGAACAGCTGGCCGCCATGTTGATGGCCATCTGCGTCCGCGGCATGGACGACGAGGAGACCGGATGGCTCACCAATGCCATGCTGCATTCGGGTGAGACCTGGAATCTGGCTCATGACGTGCCGGGAGCGATGGACAAGCACTCCACCGGCGGCGTCGGCGATACGGTGTCTCTGGTGCTCGCTCCACTGCTGGCGGCGGTTGGCGAGCCGGTGGCCATGATGGCGGGACGAGGATTGGGCCACTCCCAGGGGACTCTCGACAAGCTCGAGGCGATTCCGGGATTCCAGTGCAACCGGAGCAGGTCGGAGACAGTGGGTCTCATTGGTAGATGCGGTGCCGCCATCGTCGCCCAGAGCGAGAGCATCGCACCTGCGGACAGGGCACTTTATGCGTTGCGCGACGTCACCGGAACGGTGCCGTCGTTGCCCCTGATCGTGGCTTCCATCATGTCTAAGAAACTTGCCCTGGGTGCATCGGGCCTGGTGCTCGACGTGAAGTATGGACGGGGCGCGTTTCGCCAAACATTGGCCGAGGCCGTCCAGTTGGCGTCCGCCTTGCGGGGTGTGGCCCGCGGGATGGATCTCTCCTGTGAGGCTCTGATAACCGACATGAACCAGCCTCTCGGACCGTCCCTCGGGACAGCCTGCGAGGTGCGATCGGCGCTCGCCGTGTTGGAGAATTCCGGAAGCCGACCCCTGCGTGAGGTCTCGGTGCACCTGGCCCGAGTTGCCATGGAGCTTGGGGGCCGCGAGTCCGCCCACGCCGCTGAGGTGCTCGAGAGCGCGCTGTCGGACGGATCCGCGCGGGCGGCCTGGGACCGCATTGTTGAAGCCCACGGCGGAGATCCCGACCCCGGCCTGCTTGCCCGACCGGCGTCTCAGATCACGATCACGGCCGAGGGCTCCGGATGGCTGGCGGGTGTCGAAGCTGCCGCCCTCGGTTGGGTGGCGGTGGACCTGGGTGCCGGTCGCCGCACCCGCGACGAGGCCATCGATCACGGCGCGGGACTCGAGGTCCATGCCCGGATCGGCGATCGAGTGGATTCCGGCCAACCGCTGGCGACAGTCCTTGTGGGTGAGCGACCCGTGGATCGTGATGCCGTGACAGCCCGAGTCCGTAACGCCTTCGAGATCACCGACGAGCCCGTCGAGCCACCCCAGTTGATCCTCGGCACCATCGAGGACATTTGAGACAGCTAATAGTCGCAATTCGCAATTCGAAATGTGTGCGATCCAGCATCCAGCATCGGCCGGGCGGGGGTATGGTACCTTTCCCGCACGGAGGCGAAACAGATGGATACACCCAGAGCGATGGTCACCGGAGGTGCGGGCTTCCTCGGTTCCCACCTATGCGAGCGGTTGCTTGGCGAGGGCTTTCATGTGGTCTGCATGGACAACCTCATCACCGGCTCCTTGACGAATATCGAGCACCTTTTCGGTCGTGAGGGGTTCACCTTCGTCCAGCACGATGTGACCAACTTCATCCATGTGCCCGGGCGTTTGGACTACATCCTCCATTTCGCCTCACCGGCGTCGCCCATCGACTATCTGAACTTGCCGATTCAAACCCTCAAGGTCGGTTCCTTGGGAACCCACAAGGCGCTGGGGCTGGCAAAGTCCAAGGGCGCCAGGTTCTTGCTCGCCTCCACGTCGGAGACCTACGGCGATCCGCTGATCCACCCGCAGCCCGAGAACTATTGGGGCAACGTCAACCCGGTGGGACCGCGGGGAGTCTACGACGAAGCGAAACGGTTCGCCGAGGCCATCACCATGGCCTACCATCGCCACCATGGCGTGGATACCCGGATCGTGCGCATTTTCAACACCTACGGTCCGAGGATGCGGGCCAACGACGGCAGGGTGGTACCGACATTTATTTGTCAGGCGCTGGATGGCGAGCCGCTGACCGCATTCGGTGACGGATCACAGACGCGGTCGTTCTGCTTTGTGACGGACCTCATCGAGGGCATTTGGCGGCTGCTCAACAGCGACTACAACGAGCCGGTGAATATAGGGAACCCGGCCGAGATGACGGTGCTGGACTTCGCGAAGGAGATCATCCAGGTCACCGGCTCGACCTCGGAGGTTGTGTTCAAACCGCTCCCGGAAGATGACCCCAAGGTGCGCCAGCCCGACATCACCCTGGCCCGCAGGCTGCTCGACTGGGAGCCTGAGGTCACCCTGGCCGAGGGGCTCGTGCCCACCGTTGAGTTCTTCGCCAACAATAGAATCGAAGAGTAAATCGCCCTCTGTCTCGATTCTCGGTCCTGGAACATCGGTTCCGGACCTCTGCCATATCCACCAAGACAAGATTCGATGTTCCAGGACCGAGAATCGAGCTACGAGGAAGAACCGTTGTCTTCTCGAAGGAGCAACTGTTTGAGTTCGTCCATGAATTGGTTCACGTCCTCGAACCGACGATAGACGCTGGCAAACCGCACATAGGCCACCTGGTCGAGCCCACGGAGCCGCTCGATGACCCAGTTGCCGATGTCCTGGGTGGACATCTCCCGGACGTCCTTGGACGCGATGCGGGACTCCACCGAATCCACTA
This sequence comes from uncultured Holophagae bacterium, assembly GCA_963710645.1. Classification (GTDB taxonomy): domain Bacteria; phylum Acidobacteriota; class Thermoanaerobaculia; order Thermoanaerobaculales; family Sulfomarinibacteraceae; genus FEB-10. The sequence continues at coordinate 134,128 of CAVQBD010000002.1, forward strand.
TTTCCACCAGATCGCGGCGCGGGACCGGCCGTTTCTCGCACGCTATGAGCAGGCCGTTGAGGAGCTTGTCGCGGTCGAAGCTCTCGCGCCGCCCGTCCCGTTTGACCACGCTGGCCGGCAGCTCGTCGATTCTCTCGTAGGTGGTGAAACGCTGATTGCATCCGTCGCACTCGCGGCGCCGGCGGATCTCGACCCCGTCCCGGACGTCGCGGGAATCCACCACGTGGTTGTCCGAACTGCCGCAGAACGGGCAGTTCACGACGGATCCCCCTTCTCCACCGCAACGGCGTCCACCTGTCCCAGCTTGAGACCAAACACCGGCAGGCACAGCAGACCGAGAATCGTGATTGGGACGAAGCAAATGGCGTGGTAGACGATGGCGATGGCCGTGGCCGTATTGAGGTCTACGGCGAAGAAGGCAGTGAGTCCGATTTGCATGGCCTTGTGAATACCGCCGATGCCGCCGGGGGTGGGAATCGCCATGCCGATCACAGACAGGGTCACCAGAAAATAGTTGACACGGAGTGGCAGGTCCACGCCAAAGGCAAGGAGCGCAAATTTCATCTGCCAGTAGATGACGTACCAGGTCACCAGGGATGCGACCATCGTGATGACGAGATCTCGCGGCCGCTGAAGGACCCGGAGCCCATCGAGGAAGTGCCCCAGAAAATTCGCGAGCGGCTTCTTCCACGACTCGCGAATCCGTCCGATCGGAGCGGTGACCAGGGCGATGAAGCGGTCCTGGTATCGAAACAGACCGAGCAGCACGAGGGTGCCGATGATCAGTCCCGCGCCCGCGACGTAGCCCGAGAAGCTGAGGATGTCGAGGTTTCGCCGGGCGTGCTCGTCGAGCTCGGCCATCTGCGGCGGCCAGATGACGAAGAAGAGGAAGAACAGGACCACGGTCCAAAGATCGAAGAGTCGTTCGGTGACGATTGATGCGAGGGTGGCCGAGAAGGGGATGCGTTCCCTCTTTGCCAGGACCAGCGGTCGGACCAGGTCTCCCATCCGCGCCGGCAGCAGGGTCATGGCGGCGTACCCGACCGCGGTGGCGAGGACCGCCGAGAGGTGCCCCACGTGTGCCACGGGGCGAAGGATGAGCTGCCAACGGATGGCCCGGAACCAGTAGCTCAACAGGGCCGTGGCGGCGGCTGCAAGTATCAGGACGGGGTTGGCACGTTCGAGAGCCCGTTTGACCTCGTCGAGGTCCACATTCCAGAAGAAGACGGCGAGCAAGATCGCCATCAGAACAACTGAGACCACGACGCGGACAGCGTTTTTGCTCACCCGCCTAGAGTAGTATGATGCTCTGGTGCGCACAACCAAAGCGATGCCCACTGGCAGTTTGGCTGATGCTGGCGTCGAGGTGCGGTCCCATCCGGACTGTCTTCTCCACGTCCCTGGGCTTGGCCACCCGGAGCGACCCGAACGCCTGACGACCGTGCTCGGTGCGCTCGAGGCGTCGCCAGAAGGGCGGTGGCGTGTGCTGCCCGAAAGCCCTTTGCCGCCATCGGATGACACCCTTGGTGTGCTGAAGTGGGTGCACGGCCCGGACTACATCGACAGTGTCCGACAGGCTTCCGTTACCGGATCGGGGTGGCTTGACAGTCCGGACTGTGCGGTGTCTGAGGGGACCTTCACTGCCGCGGTCGCCGCCGCGGGCCTCGCCCTCCAGGCGGGTCTGGACATGGCCAATGGAAGGATCTGGCGCGCGTTCGTGGCCGGCCGGCCACCTTCCCACCATGCAGAGCGGGCCCGGGCTCGCGGCTACTGTTTCTTCAATTCGGTGGCCCTGGCGGCCGAGGTCCTTGTTCGCTGCTGGAACCGGCCCGTGCTGATCGTCGACTTTGACGCGCTCCACGGCAACGGCACCCAGCACCACTTCTGGTTGCGCGGTGATGTGGCCTATCTTTCGGTTCATCGCTGGCCCGGATTTCCGGGTACCGGGGCTGCGGACGAGTTGGGCGAAGGCGAAGGGTTCGGGACCACTCGCAATATTCCGCTGGCCATAGGGTCGGACGACGACGTGGTCGTCACGGCCTTGGAGAATGGGCTTGAAGAGATCGCTCCCTTCGTCCAGCCGGCTGCGGTGGTTGTATCGGCGGGTTTCAGCGGCTATGCCGGCGACCCGGTGGGCGAGTTGGCGATGACGGAATCCGGATTCCGGAGGATGACATCGGCGATCGTCGCCGTTGCCGAACGCTGGTCCGAGGGGAGGGTTTTGTCCTTTCTCGAGGGGGGATTCACAGACCTCGGGCTTGCCGCCGGGGCTCTCGCTCACGTCGAGGAATTGTCGCGAATAGGGAAGCTGGGAACGACTGCTGGAATGCCAGTGAATTAGTGGCCAAATGTGATCAAAAAAATACCGATTCTTAGGATCGAGATTTCTGATCACATTTCGTACAGTTGAGCCCCGTCACATTTCGCCCCAAATGGTTGATGTACTGTATGATTGGTGGTAGATACGTGTTTGACCACGATCTTTACTGTGGTATATCATACTGTTGAACGGAATCGATTGCGCCGAAGATTGTCTCCTAGGAGGATTAGCAATGCGACGGAAATTGATCGGCGTGGCACTCACAGTGGCGGCCCTTGTGTTTCCCGTATACGCGATGGCCGACGCGATGGTTTGGCTGGACACCCCGCAGCCCGATGCCACGGTTTTCGGACTGGTGGAGGTTTCCGGCTATGTCCTTGGTGATGGGTCCGACTGCGGTCCGCCATGGACATGGGCGACCTGCGACTGGGATGACGGGGCGGTGACGGCCGTCGAACTCTTCGTCAATGGTGACTCTGTCGCCTCGGCGGACCTCAACCAGCCGCGCTACGACATTCTGCAGGCCTTCCCGTGGTATGCGGGAACACCGTTCGCGAATCCCGGATTTGCGACCTCATTCGATTCCGGCAACTACTCCAACGGTTCGGTCGAGCTGTTTGTCAGAGTGACCTTCGCCGACGGGACGCACGGCGACTACGGGACCCGGTCGGTGACGGTGAACAACGATCTCAACCAGGCGCCCTTTGGCGACCTGGATCTTCCTGGGCCCAATCAGCCCATGAACGGAGTGTTCCCCGTGACCGGGTGGGCGCTTGATAACGGGGACATCGCCGTTGTCGAGCTGGTGGTGGACGGGCTGTCGGCGGGCAACGCCGTGATGGGCGTGCACCGTCCGGACATCGGGCATCGTTACCCGAGCGATCCTGACGCCGAGTTCGCAGGTTTCGTGCGGATGTTCAACACCACGGTCCTGACAAACGGCGTGCACTCCATCGCGATCCGACTGACGGACGACGAAGGAGTCTCGACGGTCATCGGTCGTCGTTTCGTACAGACATTCAATACAAGCTACAACCTGCCGCCCTTCGGCGGCATCGACTGGCCGATTGCCAATCACATCATGTTCGCCAAGGGCTGCGCCGATCCGGGTGGTTACTCCACACCCCCGTTTGAAGATCCGCAGGTCACCGAGCTGATCACCGGTTGGGCGCTCGATGTGGGCTCCCGGACCGATTTCGGCGGCGTGGCCTATGTGCAGATGTTGATCGACGGCGTGATCCTGGCCGACACCTACGAGGGCAGTGACTACTGGCCTTGGCTGCGGCTCGACGTCAACTACTACGGCCACCCGAGGATGGATATCCAACGGCTGTTCCCGGACGTGCCGAATTCCAAGGATTCGGGCTTCGCGTTTCGGGTTGACGTGTCAGACCTGATCATCCGACAGGGCTACCGTCAGGGGCTCCATTACCTGAAGATCCGGGCCGGCGACTTGGAGAACAACGTCGCCGATATCGCCCAGATCCCGGTGATATTCGACTGCGACGACGACCCCGACCGGCCGTCCTTCGGTAACATCTACACCCCCACCAACATGGAAATGGTGGCGGGTATGGTGGAGCTGACCGGCTGGGCCATCGATTACGACGACCCCGAGATTGTCGAAATCTGGATCGACGGCAACTTCGTGTCCGTGGTCGACGAGTTCGGCCTCGAGACGCCCGAGGTCGAGGAGATGTTCCCCTGGCTGCCGCGGTTCATGACCGCCAACGCAGGTTGGATCTATAACCTGGACACGGTTTCCGAGAATCTGGCGGACGGTCAACACTCGCTGGTGGTGTGGACCGAGGACTACTTCGGCGGCCGGACCATCATCGGCGAGCGCCAGTTCGTGGTCGACAACTGATCAACGATCGATTCGATTCAACGCCCCGCTTCGGCGGGGCGTTTTTTTTGGCATGACGTATGAGGTATGAGGTATGGAGGGTGGAAGGCGAGTACAGACGGTTACAGGTCATTCGATATTCGAAAATTCCATCGCACCGGCCTCGTGTGCATTTTTGGATTCCCTCCCAGCGAACGACCCGGAGGTGATCACGACGCGCTCCCAGGTACAGCGATCAGCGGCAGTCGGCAGCGGCCGGAACAGGGACAGCGACCGGTGTCCGGGGCAGATGGCGGCATCGGTGATGGGCGACCGCAATCCGGGGCAATCCCAGCTGATCACCGCCGCGGCCCCTGACTGCTGCCTCTGATTGCTGTTCCCGGCCGCTGTCCCTGAACGCCATCGCCGCCGCTGCCATTCGGGCACGGGCGTTCGCCTCGATTCGTTGACTGAGACGCGCCCATCTCCCAACCGCGCTCCCCGAGGGAGCCCCCCTTAACATCGCTGGGACCTCAATGAGGTAGATTCCCCAATCCCGTGGATCCCACCAATGTTAAGGACGGCACGTCCGATCAAGGCGCCCCCCCTCCCTCCGGGTGGGCGGGTGGGGGCCGCGATCCTGTATCCTATGACCCCTGTAGGAGGCCCGTGACGACTGTGCCCAATGAAGCGAACGAGAGCATCGAGCCGCGGGTTCTGACCCGCCCGGAACACCCGATCTCACGCGAGAACATCTCAACCGAGGCTCTCAAGGTCTTGTACCGGCTCCACCGGTCTGGATACCTGGCCTTCCTCGTGGGTGGGGCGGTCAGGGATCTGATGATCGGCGGCAAGCCGAAGGACTTTGACGTGGCGACCAATGCGCGGCCAAAGGAGATTCGCAGCCTGTTTCGAAACTCCCGGATTATCGGTCGCAGATTCCGACTGGTCCACGTCTTCTTCCGTGGAGAGATCATCGAGGTCGCCACTTTTCGTGCGAGCCCCGAGGCCCCCGAAGGCCCGGATGAGTGGGAGGAGGCGGAGCACGAGGCGATCGAGGAGGCGTCCGAGGGACCGGCTCGAGGACGTCCGGCCCCGGAGCCGGCAGTCTACGGGTCTCCGGAGGAGGACTCCCTCCGACGGGACTTCACCGTCAACGCCATGTTCTACAACATCGCTGACTATTCGGTGATCGATTATGTGGGCGGGATCGATGATCTCCGAGGCCGGTTGATCCGCACCATCGGTGAAGCGGACGAACGTTACCGAGAGGACCCGGTGCGCATGCTGCGGGCTCTCGAGTACGGGGTCAGGCTGGATTTCACCCTCGAGGAAGAGACTCGTGGTGCCATCGAGCGCTGCAGGGAGTTGATCCAGGATGCTTCGCCTTCCCGGCTGACCTATGAACTCTTCGAGGGGCTCAGATCCGGTGCGGCTGCGGGCATCATCTCGGCATGGTGCGCGGCTGGACTTTTCGAGTTGGGGTTTCCCGGGCTCGGCTGCGACGGCGAGAAGACAACCGAGGTGCTGCAGGCCGTGGATGACGGCGTCGCCAACGATGCGTCGTTTGCCGATGCGAGCCTGATCGGCGCTTTTTACCTGGCCCGATTCCACAACCTCCTCGGGGAGATGACGGCCGACGGCAAGAAGGTGGACAACGCGGAGCTGCTGATCGAGCTGAAGGCCATGTTGGACCCCACGGCTGCCGCCATGCACCTGTCCAATCACACGGTGCACCTCCTCCACCAGGGCCTGTTCACCCTCACCAAGCTCCGCCGCCCGCCCGACCGTGGCCGGCAGGTTCTCAAGCTGGCACGACAGGATTACTTCAACGTGGCGTGGGATCTCTTCGGGCTGTCAGCCCAGGTGGGGCTGGCCGATCGAGAGTCCTATCGAGCCTGGAGCCGGGCGTTGGATCGGGTCCGTCGCGGCAAGGCAGCGGATGAGATCGTCCCGGGTGGCCGGGGGCCGGCGCCTCGGAAGCGTCGACGACGATCTCGGGGACGGAGGGCATCGTGACCTCCGGCGGTGGGGCCGCCCTGCGGATCGCCGAGCTTCGCGACGAGATCCGGCGTCATGACCGGCTGTATTACATCGAAGCCAAACCCGAGATTTCGGATCTCGAGTACGACATGCTGTTCGCTGAATTGAAGACCCTCGAGGAGGAGCATCCGGATCTGGTCATCTCGACCTCGCCGACCCAGCGTGTTGGTGGAGAACCCCTTGACGAGCTTCACCAGGTGACCCATCAACTCCCCATGTTGTCGCTTGACAACAGTTACTCCAAGGACGACCTTTTGGCGTGGTATGAACGCATGCGGCGCGAACTCGGCGAAGAACCGGGTGATCTGGCTGCAGAGCTCAAGATCGACGGGGTGTCCATCTCGTTGACGTATGAAAGTGGGCGGCTGGCCACTGCTGTGACCCGGGGAAACGGGCAGGTGGGCGATGACGTAACAGCGGCCGCTCGCACCATCCGGAATCTTCCATTGGAGGTGGAGGGTGCCCCGTCCCTTCTCGAGGTCAGGGGAGAGGTGCATATGCCGCGGAGTGTTTTCGCCGAGCTGAACAAACGGCGAAGCGAGCGAGGGGAAGACATATTCGCCAATCCGCGGAACGCCACCGCCGGCGCGATTCGGTTGTTGGATTCAAGGGAGACGGCCCGCCGTAGGCTCTCCGTGTGGTGCTACCAGGTGGCCCGTGCCGATGGTTGGTCGTTGACGAGTCACGTGGAGAATCTGGAACATATTCAAGCCGCAGGGTTTCCGGTGAGTCCAGGGTTCGTTCGATTGAAAGGTCTGACTGAGGTTGAGGCCTTCATTGACCAGTGGGAAAAGCGGCGATCGGATCTCGATTTCGACACTGATGGCATCGTCGTCAAACTGGACAGCATCGAGCAACAGCGAACGGTCGGCGCCACGGCACGGGCCGTGCGGTGGGCTGTGGCCTACAAGTTCCCGCCCGAGGGGGTGACCACCAGGCTCGAGGATGTGGTTGTCCAGGTCGGTCGGACAGGGGTCTTGACGCCGGTGGCTGTGCTCCATCCAGTGAGGCTGGCTGGTTCCACCGTTTCACGCGCCACCCTCCACAATTTCGACGAGGTCGCGCGGCTCGATGTGCGAATTGGTGATCTGGTGTGGGTCGCCAAGGGCGGCGACGTGATCCCGAGAATTGAGGGAGTCGTACTGACCGATCGACACGCAGACGTCCTGCCGATCCCGATTCCGAAGAACTGCCCATCGTGCGGCACGCCGGTGGTCCAGGATGCCGGGGAAGTTGCGTTGCGCTGCCCCAATCCTGAGTGCCCCGAGGTCGTCGCCTCGCGGCTGCGCCACTTTGTCTCGCGGGGCGCGATGAACATTGAAGGTCTTGGCGGCAAGCTGCTTGACCAGCTCGCGCGCGAGGGGCTCATCACCGATCCGGCATCGATGTGGGATCTTCGAGTAGACCGGCTCCAGGAACTGCCTGGCTGGGGTGAGACCTCGGCAACCAAACTCATGGATGAACTGGAGCGGGCGAGGACCACACCCCTCCACCGACTGTTGTTCGGACTTGGTGTGCCCCATGTTGGCGAACGATCCGCCAAGCTCCTGGCACAACGATTCGCCAGTTTGGAAGGCCTGACCGCGGCCACCACCGAGGAACTCGAGGAGGTGGATGGAGTTGGCCCCGTGATGGCGTCGGCCATCGTCGACTGGTTTTCCGGATCCGGCAACCGGGCGTTGCTCGAACGACTGCGAGCCCATGGCGTGGATCCGCGACAGGAGGTTCCCGAACCGGGTGGCAGGCAGTTGCTCGATGGCCTGAGCTTCGTGATCACCGGGACGCTCAGCCGTCCCCGGGATAAGATTCGGGAACGGCTGGAGGAACTCGGTGCCAGAGTCACCTCCTCTGTTTCAAAGCGGACCTCGGCCCTGGTGGCGGGTGAGGAGTCCGGTGGCAAACTGGCCAAAGCCCGCGCCCTCGGGGTGCCGGTGGTGGACGAGGCGGGGCTCGATGCCCTTGTTCTGGATCGAAGTGGGAGGCATTTGTGGGAGCAGTGATCTTCGTTGTGGATGACGACGACGGTTCCCGGGAAGCCATGGCCCGGGCCTTGCAGCGTGTGGGTCATTCTGTCCAGCAGTTTGCCGCGGCGGACGACGCCCTGGCCGAAGTGGAGAACGGCTCCACGGTGGATGTGGTCGTCTCCGATGTGCGAATGCCGGGGATGGATGGCTATGAGCTGCTGCGTCACGTCCGGTCGGTCAGACCCGAACTCCCATTTCTTCTGGTCACTGCCTTTGGAGAAGTCAAGGATGCGGTCAACGCCATCACCGAGGAGGGGGCTGACGACTACCTGACCAAGCCGGTTGAGATGCAGGAGCTTCGGAAGCGCGTTCAGCTCCATCTAGATCGACGTGTTCTTCAACGGGAGAACACCGATCTCAAGCGGCGAATCGACAAGTGGTACGGTTTCGAAAACATTGTCGGTCACTCGGCGGCCATGGAATCCTTGCTCGAGAGGCTTCGTCTGGTGGCGCCGGCGCCGTCCACGGTGCTCATCATCGGTGAATCCGGGACCGGCAAAGAGCTGATCGCCAACGCCCTGCACCAGAATTCGCCGAGGGCGGACGGTCCCTTTGTTGCGGTCAATTGCGGCGCCATCCCGGGCGAGATCTTGGAGTCCGAGTTATTTGGGCACGAACGAGGGGCGTTCACCGGTGCCCATCAACGAAGGATCGGCCTCATCGAATCGGCGGACGGAGGCACCTTGTTTTTGGACGAGATCTCGGAACTCTCGCCCGATCTGCAGGTCAAACTCCTGAGGGTTCTCGAGGAGCGCCGCGTGACACGGGTGGGGGGCAACGAACAGATCTCCGTCGATTTTCGGCTTGTGGCGGCCACCAATCGAAACCTCGAGGAATGGGTCGCAGACGGACGGTTCAGGCAGGATCTTTATTACAGGCTGAAGGTCGTCACCCTCCACACGCCTTCTCTGCGGGAGCGGGTTGAGGACATTCCGTTATTCGTGCAGCACTTTCTGAAGATCTTCAACGATCAGCTCGGCCGTGATGTGAAGGGAGTTCACCCGTCGGTGTTGGCGGCGTTGAAACGTTATCCGTGGCCGGGCAACGTGCGAGAGCTTCGAAACGTGATCGAAAGCCTGGTGATCTTCGCAGAGAGTGATGAGATCACGCTGGAGGATCTGCCGGCCGAATATCGGGTCGCCACCATGGCTCCGCCCACCACCAGCACCGCGAGTTGGCAGCCGAGGTCCATGGCCGAGATCGAGAAGGAAACGATCTTGAGGACCCTCGATTACACCGAGGGACATCGGGCTCGAGCTGCAAAGATGTTGGAGATTGGTCTCCGCACGCTGCAGCGAAAGCTCAAGGAGTACGGTGAGATCGCTCCCCGCGACGAGGACGAAGAGGAATAGTCGGTCACTGGTGAACGGTGAATAGTGAATAGTGAATAGTGAATAGTGAATAGGGGGCAAGGGGGTAGGGGGCAGCCGAAAAAACGGTACAGGTCGCGGTGCGATGGAATCGTAGGCGCGCATCTCATGCGCGTTCCCGTGACGAATCAGCGATGCGGGAAGATCCTGCGATTGGCGGCCGACTGCGCGCGTAAGACGCGCGCCTACTGGTACCTTGAATCCGGCATCTTGGATCTTGGATCTTGCATCTTGCATCTTGGATCTTAGATTTTGGATCTCCGACCAGTCACGCAAAAACCGTTGTACGCTTATAGGGCACTGGTCGAAAGGAGCGCTCATGGAGATTCCAGGCAAGGTCTCCCTGTACTGTCCGCTGGTGGATGCAAAGGGCACTGCGGCAACCCTGGTCGCGGTCTCCCCACAGGGCTACTATCAGCTCGAGGTGATGGTCCAAGGCAATCGTCACACCATGTTCGTGCCGGTGGGTCATGCCGCGCTGTACTTCTCAGAACCCGAGATCGAACCCGACGAAGATCTCGAAATCGAACGTTGAACGTCGCAGAACGCGGGATGAAGCGCGAATAATCGGGGGTCATGCTGCTGTTAAAGGTGGCGTGACCCAATTGGAAGATCTCCGCGATGTACTGGGCGAATCTCTGCCCGCGGTGCTGGAAAACCTCTCCGAGGCCGTGCTGATCCTGGATCACCAGCGCACGCTCAGGTTCGTCAATGAACGCGCCCGGCGTCTGCTCGGCTATGGCGAGTCCGAACCGCTGGGCGGCAGGTGTCGACTCACGACCCGTGGCATCGACTGCGAGAATGCGTGCCCCTTGACCTTCGCCCTGGAGAGTCGTCTGGACCGCGTCGACGATTTTGAAACGGTCTATCACACCCGGGACGGAAGAGCAGTTGCGCTCAAGGTGACGGTCATTCCGCTGAATGACTCCGATGGTGGCTTCCGAGGGGCTGTGGAGATCCTGAGGCCCACCGAGCCGGATCCCGGGGTGCTCCTTTCCGGACGAAGCGATGCGGCGCTGGCACTGCGTGACCGGGTCGCCGAGTTGGCCACATCCGATGCTCACCTGATGTTGGTCGGCGCGTCACCGGCGTGTTCGGACGTGGCGAGGACCATCCACCGCTACTCCGGTGTGGCGGAGTCACTCTTCCATTGCTGGAATGGCTCCTGGAGTGGCATTCCGCCGTGGCCTCCGGGAACCATGTTTGCCGCCTCCGATGGCGAGGCGGGACCGTTGTCGGAAACCCCTCCCGAGGGATGGCGGGTCATCGTCGGTGTTGACGAACCGCCGGATGTGCACGGTGATGATTTGTTGCCGCACGAGGTGGTGGAAATTCCGACGGCGAAAGACCTCCGGGTTGATATCCCGCTGATAGTGTCCGCTTGGTTGCGCGAGCTTGCTCCTTCGCTAAAAATCCACCCGCTTGCCCTCGATAAGTTGACCAGGGTGGCTCAGGACGTGGGATTCGAACGATTTCAGAGGGTGCTGCATGGGGCGGTGGGAGCCGCCGGGGACCAATTAGAAGAGCACCACATCCCCGAAGACGGATATCGGGCAGCCTATGTTGACGAGTTGTTGGCGCAGGACGATCCGTTGTCAGCCCTCGAGCGACGGTTGCTCTTCGAGGTGCTGGAACGCAGTGGCTGGCGGATGCAGGAGGCGGCCGATCGGCTCGGCATCTCCCGGGTGACCCTGTGGCGGAAACTCAAGGACCACGGCATCGAACGGCCGAACAACCACTGTGAGAAGTGAAGGGTTTGTGCGGGCCTTGGGGAATTAGAAATTAGAAATTAGAAATTAGAAATGTGAAGTGGTTCCCGTCCGCCCGGGGAGCCTGGGATCCTCAAATTCCCATTTCTATTTTCCCATTCTGCCTATTCTTCCGGGTCGCCGGTGAACCGGTATCCCACTCCACGGACGGTGTGGAAGTGAAGGGGGTGGCGGGGATCCTCCTCGAAGTGTTTCCGGAGCCGGTGGACAAAGGTGTCCAGAGTGCGTGTTGAAGTATCGAAAGTGTAGCCCCAGACCCTCTCGAGGAGTTCGCCGCGAGTGAGGACCCTGCCGTCGTTCTCGGCAAAGAAACGGACCAGCATCACCTCTCGTTCGGTCAACGATACCGGTCCATCGCTGGTATTGGCGCGCATGGTCGTCATGTCGAGTTCGTGCTCCCCGACGCGAATCACGGGCCCGGTTTGAGCGGGAGTGCGGGACCATGCGGCCCGCCGCAGGATGCCTCGGACCCTGAGTACCAGTTCCTCGACGACAAAGGGCTTTGGAAGGTAGTCGTCCGCGCCGAGCTGCAGACCCAAAACCCGATCGGCGTCGCTGCCTCGAGCCGTGAGGAACAATATGGGAATCGTGTCTCCCTGGGCGCGAAGCCGACGACAGACCTCGAGGCCATCGATGCCAGGCAGCATGATGTCGAGAATTACCAGCCCGTAGTTCGGGTCCGCCCCGCCGATTTCCTCGAGAGCGTCCTCACCGCTGTGGACACTCGAGACCCCGAAGCCCTCCATCTCGAGATTGCGGCACAACCCCTGGGCAAGCCTCACATCGTCTTCCACGACGAGCAATCGCGGGGCGGGCCTGTCCTGATCGACGGTGTTCACACGGGCCTCCTGCACATTGTCTGTACCTATTGTAGCCCCCCGGCCCGTCCAGCCGGTGTGGACGGTGTGGATTCCCGCATCCGAGTCCGTGCCCGATGAGGGCTCCGAATTCCAAGCGAGTGGAAGAACCCAGATCCCGGAACCCGAAAACAGGCAGATTGTCGCCGGCTATAATCGCGATCTGTGCGGGAGGTGCCTGATGAGGTCACGACGTCTTTGGTTGGTTCCGATCCTCGCTCTGCTGCTCACCGGCACTGCTGCCGCCGGCAAGATCGGTTTTCTGGACGCCGAGCGCGCGGTGATCACCGTGGACGAGGGCAAGGCCCAGGTCAAGCAGCTCGAGGACTGGGCGAACCCGCAACGGGAGAAGGTCGAAGAGTTGGCGCAGCGCGTGAACGGGTTGCGGGAGCAGCTCGAGGCCCAACGCCGGGTGGCCTCTCCGGAGACCGTCGCTCAGCTCGAGCAGCAGGAGATGAGCGCCCGGCGCTCCTTCGAAGAAGCCCGCGTGAATTTCGAACGACAGCTCGAACAGAAACAAAACGAGTTTTTGGCGGATGTGGCGGTGAAGGTGGGCCGGGTGGCCAGTGACTACGCCAAGGCCAACGATTTCGATGCGGTGTTCGTGCTCACGGCACAGCCCCTGGTGTACATTGCTGAATCCGCCGACCTCACCGACACCGTGATCAGGCTCTACAACGAACGGTTTCCGGCGAAATAGTCGGTCGAAAGTCGAAAGTCGAAGGTTGTCCTGGCCTTCCCGGAGCGCTAGGGCACGACGAGTGTTACCAAGCTGCCCGCTGCTCCCTGCCCCCTACTGCCTACTGCCTACTGCCTGCCGCCTGCCCGTTGGGCGGTTGGTCGGGCGGGGTTTTCGAATTTTACATTTCACATTTCGAATTGGGTGGGCGGGGGCCAGATATACTCGCCGCACCCATGAGGCGCCTCACCCTCCCCGGATTGCGACTCGTCGCGCTGACCCTGGTGGTGGCGTTCTGGGCGGCCTTGGCCGCGGCCTCGGTGGAGGTTCTGGATCACCACGTTCCAGCCGAAGTGGAGCCGGGATCGAGGGCTACGGTAACGGTGGAGATCGCCAATCGAGGGGTTGATCCCTGGGATCCGGCGCTGGGGTACAAGCTCTCCTATCACTGGTTCGACGCAGACGGCGATGTGTTGGTATGGGATGGAGTGCGCACCGAGTTGTCGCGAGTCGTCGGAGTCGGAGAGGCGGTGGAACTCGAGGCTGTTATCGAGGTCCCCGGGCGGGAGGGCCGGCTTCAGCTGCAGTGGGACGTAGTCCAGGAGGGCCAGCGGTGGATGTCCGAGACCGACGATGCGACCGCGCGGCTCATAACGGTCGTCGCGGGCGTGGATTACGCATTTTCGATCGTGCGGGGCTCCGCCCCCCACCGCATGGCGCCGGGCCGACGAACTGAACGTGAGCTGGTGGTTCGAAACGACGGCTCGCTGGAATGGCCGGCCGGGGCGGAAATCGCGGTCTCCTACCATTGGCTGACGCGGGACGGTGAGACTGTGGTGTGGGACGGGCTGCGGACGGCTCTGCCCACCAGAGTGTCTCCGGGACGCGAGGTCAAGGTCTCTGCCGTGGTGGAGGCACCAGGTCGATCGGGCAGGTATGAGCTGCAATGGGACCTGGTCCACGAGGGGGTTTTGTGGTTCAGCCAGCGGGATCCTTCGCCCGAGCCGCCATCAACGGTTGCGGTGATGGGACTCGCCACCCTGGGGCTCGCAGGTTGGGCTGTGATCAGCCTGGGGCTTGCGATGGTGGCGGTTGTGGTTGCCGGCGGGCGGTTGCGACCGTTGGCCGGGTTGGTGGCGTTGGCGGACATCCCGTGGTGTGTCGCAGCCGTGATCGTGAAACAGAACGCCGTCCTGCTGGAGTTCGGACAGTCGCCGGGGTCGTGGTCCGTTCTTCTGACCGTGGCGGGGATTTTTGTGCTCTTGTTGCCGGCTCTGTTCTTTCCGCCGCGGTTTCGGGTGTGGTGCAGTTGGGTCCTGGCGGCCGTTGCTTCGGCGGTCCTGTACGCCGATCTGGTGTACGGGAGGTTCTTCGGTGACCTCCTGTCGGTGTCGGTGGCGGGCGCAGCGGGCCACACCGACGAGGTGAGTGCCAGCATCATCAGCCTGCTGAGACCCGGTGACGTGTGGTTCTGGCTCGACCTTGTGGCCGGGGTCGTGCTGGTTGCCGCGGTGGCCCGGCTCGCCGCGATGCTCGATGAGCGGCCTCCGCGAGTTGTGGCCGGCGGGCTGGCGGCGGTCGTGATTCTCGGCGGGCTGGTGGCGATGTCCCTGGTCCGATCGCAGGCGGTCTCCGTCAGCCAGATCTTTCGTAACGTCTACCTCGCGAGGGAGATCGGCGTCCTCAATTTCCACGTCGTTGATGCTGGTGCGGGCCTGTTCCGGAGTGTTGAATCCGGTCCGCTTGATGAATCGGAGGTGGCGCGTCTGACGCAGTGGTTTGCCGACCGGTGGCCGTCGAGAACGGGTGTGGGGCCGGCTTTCGGTGCGGCGGCAGGTGCCAATGTGGTGATGGTGCAAGCCGAGTCGTTGCAGGCGTTCGTGCTCGGTCTTTCAGTCCGTGGCCAGGAGATTACCCCATTCCTTAACCGCTGGTCCCAGAGTGCGCTGGTGTTTTCCAACGTCACCGACCAGACGGCACAAGGCCGGTCGTCCGACTCGGAACTCGCCACCCAGGTGTCGCTGTTGCCACCTCCCGCAGGGGCCGCGGCGTTCCTTTATGCGGGCAACGACTTCACCGGCATGGCCGGCATCCTGGACGGTCTTGGATATCACACGCTGTCGGCGGTGGCGTTCGAGGCCTCGTTCTGGAATCGGCAGTTGACCCATGCCGGGTATGGCTACTCCGAGAGCCTCTTCGAGGGTGAATTCGAGGGCGGACCGGCCGTGGGATGGGGTCTGAACGACCGGAGTTTCTTCCAACAGATGGCCGGTCGGCTGGCCGGGCTGCCGGAGCCATTTTGCGCATATTTGTTGACCTTGTCGCTCCACCACCCCTTCGATGGTTTTCCTGAGCAGTTCAAAGAACTCGATCTGGGCGATCAGGAGGGACAACCGATTGGCAACTATCTCCACACGATGCGGTTTTTTGACCGGGCCTTCGAAGCTCTGATCTCAGAGCTCGAGTCGACGGGGCTGGCCGAACGAACATTGGTGGTGGTCTGGGGGGACCACGACGCGGGCTTCGAGTGGACGCCAGAGTTCGCGGCCCTGACCGGCCACAGGCCGGATCCGGTGGGCTGGTACCAGAGCCAAATGGTGCCGCTACTGATCAAAGTCCCGGGGGCCGAAGGACCGAGCGGCGATGTGGGGGCGCCGGCCGGACATCAGGATGTGGCGCCGACCCTTCTGGCATTGCTTGGAGTGGACCCGGCGCCGTATGCCTTCGTTGGTCGCAACCTGCTGGGCGATCCCGGCAGCGGTCCGGTGGTTGGCGAGTACCACTGTTGGCGTGACGCGCGGCACATTTTCCTCCAGGGCGGAGGTCGGCTGGAAGACGGAGAGTGCTTCATCCTGCCGGATCTCACACCGGTGGCCCCAGCGGCGTGTGCCGACGGATTCGCGGCCGCCATGGCTCAGGTCGATGCATCGCGGATCGTGCTCGAGCACGATCTGCAGGCGGAGATCCATCGGCGGTTGGTCAATGGAGATGGTGGGAAGGTGAAAAGGTGAGAAGGTGAGCGGTCCCCCTCTCACCCGGAGCGTTCTTAGTGTCGGCCCTGGCACCGGGAGGCCCTGATAGCGGGACGAAGCGCCCGAAGTGTCGGCCCTGGCACCGAGAGGGGCCCTTGTTCCATCTGGCACCGGGAGGCGCGTTCGGTTTGACTCGGTGATTTCGTCGCGCCCATCTCCCAACCGCGCTCCCCGCGGGAGCCACCCCTGACACTTATCGGGATCCGAGGACGTTGAGAACCCCAAGGGGACGACCCCGAAAGTGTCAGAAGTGGCACGCCCGCCCATCGCGCCCACAGGCGCTCCGGATCGGTGAGGGCCACAACCCACAACCTACACCCTGGTCGGGCGGGGGAATTGACACTCCCGGTGCTTGCTTGTCCTATTGACTGTCGGCGGTGCCCTCCCTACGATGAACTGGTCCCGCCGCACCTCGGAATCAAAGGAGCCAACATGAATCAGAAGGCCGACAAGCTCAAGGCATTGGAGACCGCCATCGGGCAGATCGAACGGCAGTTCGGCAAGGGTGCGGTCATGCGCATGGGGGAGCAGCCGGGGATCCGGGTGAACATCATCCCCACCGGATCGATCGCTCTTGATGCGGCCCTGGGCGTGGGCGGTGTCCCCCGCGGCCGCGTGATCGAGATCTATGGGCCCGAGTCCTCCGGGAAGACGACCCTCGCCCTGCACGTGATCGCCAATGCCCAGGCCACCGGCGGGCTGGCCGCGTTCATCGACGCGGAGCACGCTCTCGATCCGGAATATGCCGGCAAACTGGGGGTCAATCTGGACGAGCTCTTGATCTCTCAGCCGGACTTTGGTGAACAGGCGTTGGAGATTGCCGAGACCTTGATCCGGTCGGGTTCGGTGGACGTCATTGTGGTGGACTCGGTGGCGGCGCTGGTCCCCAGGGCCGAACTCGAGGGCGACATGGGAGACGCGCAGATGGGACTTCAGGCCCGTCTGATGTCGCAGGCCCTGCGGAAGCTCGCGGGCATCGTCTCCAAGTCCAACACCAGCCTGGTTTTCATCAACCAGGTCCGGGAGAAGATCGGAGTCATGTTCGGCAACCCGGAGACCACCACCGGTGGCCGGGCCCTCAAGTTTTACAGCTCGGTGAGGATCGACATCCGGCGCACCAGCGCCATCAAACAGGGCGACGCGGTCATCGGCAACCGCACTAAGGCGAAGGTGGCCAAGAACAAGGTCGCCGCACCATTCAAGATCGCCGAGTTCGACATTCTGTACGGTGAGGGGATCTCACGCACCGGCGAACTGCTGGATCTCGGTGTGGAGCACAAGCTGGTCCAGAAGTCGGGTTCCTGGTATTCGGCGGGGGAGACCCGGATCGGCCAGGGCCGTGAGGCGGCGCGGGCTTTTCTGGCCGAAAACTCTGAGTTGGCAGCGGAGATCGAGTACAAGCTGAGGGAGGCTCTGGGGCTGATTCCGACAAAGGAAACCAAGAGTCCGGATGCCGCTGAGAAACCCTCAGACTGAGGTCCTCGGAATATCTGACCCCACCACACTGTGTTTTGATTGGCGGTGGCCCGGTGCGCCGCAGCGTTCTTCTGAGAGGTGAGCATGAGTCCGAAATCCGCGTGGGCAGTGGTCATGATTCTGGCTGGGTTGGCGGTTGGAGTGGGAGCCGAAACTGCCGACCCGCCGGATCAGGATCCGGTACTGCTCCGTTTCATGGAACGTGCCATGACCTACTATCCGGACTCCACCTTCCGGGTGACTTCCATCGACCGCAGGCAGACACCGTCGGGTTCGTACCGCTTGGTCGAGGTCGACCGAGCGTGCGCAAACGACCGGCTCTCCGGTCCCCGGACCGTGGTGATTGACGACGTTTCGGATTTGGCGTGGTTTGGAAGCGCCGCCCAACTCCCACTGCAGGAAACCGGTGTCGGCGGCGATGCGTTGCGGAGCTTTCTCAACGAGTTCCTGCCCGGTGCCTTGAAATCGAGCCTGCGGATGAAGGCGACCCTGGACTGGTCCGACCCCCCTTACCGCAACGGCGCCTTACTGTCGTTTTGGCTGCTGGTGGACTCCGGCTACGGCGAGTACCGGAGGGCCGCTTCGGTCACCTCGGACGGAGCATATGTGGTGCTCGGACCCGTCTACCCGCTCAACGTGGATCCGGTGGAGTATCGGCGCCGCTTGCTCTCTGACAGTGAGGTGGTGGTCTGGGATCATGTGGGCTCCGACGACGCCAAGGTGCAGATCGTGGAGTTTTCGGATTTCGAGTGCCCGGCGTGCCGGCGCACCTGGCCCACGGTCAAGACCGTGCTTGAAACCAAAGGCTCGACGGTCAGCCACGGGATGGTGAGCTACCCGCTGACCGTCATCCATCCGTGGTCCTTCCGGGCAGCGTCCGCATCGTGGTGCGTCAGCGCCCAGCAACCGGATCTCATGCTGCCGTTCAAGGAGCTGTTCTACGATCTCCAGACTGAAATGGGTGTGTCGCTCGTAACCCCCACGGCAAACGACTTCGTGGCCGCCAATGGACTGGATGAGGTGGCTTTCGACGCCTGCTATTTGAAGTCGGAGTCCCTTGATGCCGTCCACCGCCAGATATCCCTCGCCCACGAGATCGGCATCATTTCCACGCCCACCTATCTCGTCAACGGATATGTTCTCCAGGTTGTTGCAGAGGATTGGCTCGTGAAACTCATTGACGACCTGGCGGCCGGTGAGGAACCGTAGGAGAAAATTCGAAATTCGAAAACCCTCACCCTCCCGGTTGGGCGGGGGCCACTTCTCATTTCTCATTTCACATTTCTCATTTCCCCCCCCGGCACACCGATTGCATCGCCTCACACCAGGCGGTGGACCATGGCCCAGCCAATTTTCGGGAGGGGTGACTGTCAAAGTTGCCGGTTCTTCATCGACGACCCTCACCAGTTGGAGAGGGTGCTCATCGGGGTTTTGGCGCTGTCCTCCACCTACGGTTCGACCCGCGGTGACAGCGGCATCTGCACCGTCCATGACACCTTCCAGTACCCGTTGACCGACTGCGAACACTACCGTTCCCGAGACCGGTGTTTCGAGGTGGTGGCCGGAGATGTTACGCAATAGTGACGGCGCCGGGTCCGGTCAGATGATATCCGGGAGTTGGCAGGTGCAAAGCAAAGGCTCGACCCCCCGACCCGAACATCTGGCGGAGCTGGCGGATGATTTTCTGACCAGGTGTCGAGGCGACGGACCAGCCAACTGCGCCGCCCGCTGTCCGCTGCACGTTGATGCTCACGGCTATATGCAGTTGACCCGCCTCGGCAGGTTTCGCGAGGCATTGCAGTTGATTCGCGAGGAACTCCCGTTTCCGGGCATCCTGGGCCACGTGTGCGTCCATCCGTGTGAGCTGCACTGCAAGAGGATCGATACCGATTCGGCCGTTCGGATCCGTGATGTGAAGCGTTTTCTCGCCCAATGGGAGCCCGGTGACCCGCAGCACGTGACCGATTGCCTCCCGTCGAAGGAACAGACCGTGGCCGTGGTGGGCTCCGGTCCGGCGGGGCTGATTGCCGGCTATGACCTCCGTCGCCAAGGCTACCGGGTGACGATTTTTGAAAAAGAGGACCGGATCGGCGGCTGTCTGACCCACAGGATCCCGGAATGGCGGCTGCCGGCAGATGTGCGGCAGCGGGACCTGTCCATCGTCGATGCGGTGGGACTTGCCGTCGAGACGGGTGTGGAGGTCGGGAAGGACCTCAGCCTCGGCGAGCTCTGCGCCTCCCACCACGCCGTGCTTCTGGTGGTGGGCTTCGGTGGCGGGCAAATCCTGCTCGATCGGGAATCCTCCAGCCTTCGCCGGTCGGCACGTCAGACGATAATGGTGAATCCAAACACCGGCATGTCGGACATCGAGGGTGTGTTCGCCGGTGCTGATGCCGTGACCGGGCCTGGGACGGTGATCCACGCTCTGGCGTGGGGTCGGAGGTTGGCCAGGTCGGCGGAGAAGTTCCTCGACGGCCGAGACCCGGCCGAGGACCAATGGTCCCACCGCCCGCCACCCCTGTTGTGGCGCCTCGAGGTGGACGAGGCCGAGCGACGTCGGCGAGAGCGACCGCCGGTGATGCTGCGACCGCCTCCAGAGGAGATGACCGAGGCCGAAGCGGTGGCAGAGGGCGAGAGATGTCTCGACTGTGTCTGTGGACTCTGCACGGTTGAGTGCGAATTCCTGGCCAAGTATTGCGATGTGCCGAGGCAGCTGGCTGCAAAGATCCGGGACGGTCCGGAGCATCACCTCGACATGGTCTATTCCTGTAACCTGTGTGGTCTCTGCCGCCAGGTCTGTCCGGTGGACCTGGACACAGGTGAGTTGATGCTCGAGGCGAGACGGCGTGCTGTGCGCAGTGGGGTCGCTCCGCTTGATCGTCACCGCAAGGAATTGCGGTTCTTTCGACTGGGCGTCTCCAAGACCTTCTCGCTGGCAGCTCCGGAGCCGGGCCGCCGCACGGCCAACAGTTTGTTCTTCACCGGTTGCTCGTTGCCGGCCTCCTCCCCTGAAAACACCCTCCGCCTTTACCAGGAACTGCGACGCCTTTCCCCCGGCATCGGTGTTCTGATGCACTGTTGCGGTGCGCCGGCATTCGCCATCGGGATGGAGGAGGAAGCTCGCTCCGCCCGGCAAAACGTGCTGGAGATGGCCCAGAGCCTCGGTGCCGACGAGCTGATCGTGGCGTGTCCCGGGTGCCAGAAAACCCTTGACCAGCCCGATTTCGGCCTCAAGGTGCGGTCCGCCTGGCAGCTCCTGGCCGAGTCCTGGTCACCTGAGGTGGACTGGAAGGGGCTCGACGTTTCGGTGCACGATCCGTGCGTGGCCCGTCACGACGCCGCCACCCAAGACGCGGTGCGATTGCTCATCAACGGGACCGGTGCAAGGACCGTCGACTTGGAGGCCTCGGGGGAGGACACGAGGTGCTGCGGTCTTGGCGGGAGGATTGGCGGCGTGGATCCCCAGCTTTCCCGGGCGGTTGCACAACGGCGGGTGGCCGAGGCCTCGGATCCGATCGTCACCTACTGCACGAGGTGCCGGGCCGCACTGCAGAGCGGTGGGGGAGCTCCGGTCCACCTCCTGGAACTATTGTTCGCCAATGATCTGGAGAGGGCCCTGGCCAGAAAACCGCTGGGTGCCATTCGGCGCTATGCCAATCGTTTGTTGGCCAAGAGATCATTGCGCCGTGGCCCGCTCACCGGCCGGGTGCAGGGCGGATGACGAGCCTGAGAAACGTGCGGGTCACGGTCGATGGAACGCCGGTCGACGTGCCGGTGGGCCGCTCTCTGCTGCAGGTCTTGCGAGATCTTCGCGTACGCGTTCCGACCCTCTGTCATGACGACCGACTCACTCCCTACGGAGGATGTCGGCTGTGTGTGGTGGATCGAAGGGACGGTAACCGCGGTCTAGTGACCGCCTGCTCCACCCCAGTGGAGGAGGGGATGGTCGTGAGGACCCGGACGCCGGAGATCGTGGAGTCCCGGAGGCGGCAGCTGCAGCTGCTTTTGCTCAACCACCGGCTCGACTGTCCGGTGTGTCAACGCAACGGCGACTGTCGGTTGCAGGACCTGATCTACGAAATCGGCGTGCCGGACGAAGATCTGCCCTTTGAATCAACCCCGGTACCGGCGGACGACCCCTCGCCGATCATCCTTCGTGATCCTGGAAAGTGCATCGTTTGCGGGCGCTGTGTGCGACTGTGCGAGGAGGTGCAGGGCGTCGCGGCCATCGGTTTCAAGGGCAGGGGATTGGAGCTGCGGGTGGCGACCTTCGACGGTCGCCCGCTGGACTGTGAGTTCTGCGGCCAGTGCGTGAACGCGTGCCCGGTTGGAGCCCTCACGACGCGGACCGACGGTTCGGATGTGCCGGCCTGGTTGCGGGAGTCGGTCACCACGACCTGCGGTTTCTGCAGTTGTGGATGCCAGCTCACCGTGGAGTCAGACGAGGGCCGGCTGCAGCGAGTGACCTCTGCGCCGGGGAGTTCGCCCAACAACGGAAAGCTGTGTGTCAAGGGGTGGCTCGGGCATGACCTCTTGGCCGACCCCGATCGGTTGACAGAACCGCTGGTCCGCCGGGGTGGTCGGCTCGTTGCTGTTGGTTGGTCCGAAGCCTTGGCAGCGGCGGTTGCCGGAATCGAAGCCGCCGCGGGTTCGGGGCGGCCCGTGGTGGGTCTTGGAAGTGGCAGGCTGAGTTGTGAGGACGGCTATCTGCTCCAGCGGTTCATGCGGGGTGTGCTGTCGTCGCCCCACGTGGCCCTCGCCCCCACCGGTGGTGTGGAAGCGCTGGTGGACGGGCTCGGCCGGGTTCTGACCCGGGCGGCCTCCACCGGCAGTTTCCAGAGCTTGGCGGAGGCCGATCTCGTGGTGGTTCTGCGTGCGGACCCGGGCCGCACCCATCCTCTGGTCAAGACGGAGATCGTCCAAGGGGTTCAGCAGCGCGGCCAACGGCTGATTCTGGCTCACGCCCTGTCGGGTGGTCTCGAGCGACACGCCGAAAGTTACGTGCGGTTGGAGCCGGGGTCGGAGGCCGATCTATTGGGAGGTGTGACCAGGGCGCTGCTCGAAGAACGGCCGGTTCTCGAGCATCGCATCGAGGAGATTCCTGGAGCGCGGGGATTTGTCGACAGTCTGGCCGGTTACACCGAGGGTTGGGTCTGCAGGCGGACGGGAGTGCCGGTAACTGAGTTTCGCCGGCTCGTACACCTCCTACTCCAGGCCCGCCGTCCCCAGTTGGTGGTTGTCACGGGTCTCGGAATTCCCGGTGACGAGGCGGCCGTTTCCCGGGCTGCCGTTCAACTGAGTGCTCTTCTTCCTGGGAATGGGGGCGTGCTGGTGCTCGGCGAAAAGGCCAACGTTCAGGGCCTGGTGGATGTTGGAGTCCACCCCCGGCTGCTTCCCGGACACCGCCCGGCATCGGATATCTCGGCCCGGGAGGATCTGACGGCCCTCATTGGATGCGATTTTGCGACCGGCGTTGGCTGGACGGCGCGCGAGGCATGTGATGCGGCGGTGGAAAGGGAGGTGGGCGCTCTGCTGCTTGCGGGTGTGGACCCGGTGCGGAATTTCCCCAGGGAGTATCAGGGTCGTGCCGCGGTGGACGGCGCCGGATTCGTGATCTGCCTCGACGCCTTTCCCACCGAATCCGCACGGATGGCGGACGTGGTGCTGCCGGTGGCGATCCTCGCCGAGCGAGATGGGAGTACGGTGGGATTGGACGGGGTCCGGCGGTCGTTGCGGCAAGCGCTCGCGCCACCGGTTCCCTTGCCCGGGGATGGTGATCTGTTGCGCCAGCTGGCGGTTCTGATGGGGTCCGACCTACCGGCGGGGGGGCGGCTCTCCAGTGAGATGGAGCGGGTGGTGGGATGGCCCTATCCCACCGCAGCTCTCCGGCGCCTGCTGCCGGCACCGGAATCGGGAGGCGGCCTCGGCTGGTCGGGCATCCTGCTCGATGGATCGCCTCAGCTCTTTCACTCCGGCTCGGTGACGACCCGTAGCGCG
Organism: uncultured Holophagae bacterium; assembly: GCA_963710645.1. Classification (GTDB taxonomy): domain Bacteria; phylum Acidobacteriota; class Thermoanaerobaculia; order Thermoanaerobaculales; family Sulfomarinibacteraceae; genus FEB-10. The sequence goes on from CAVQBD010000002.1 coordinate 157,520, forward strand.
AACCTCAGGGAGCTTGCTCCGCCTGTGGCCCTGCGTCTCCATCCGGAAGATGCTCTCGAGCTGGACGTGGGAGCCGGAGACGTGATTTCGGTGGCCAGCGGAGGCCGCGAGCTCCTGCTCCGGGCGAGAGTGGACTCCACGGTCCGCCGAAGCACGGCAGTCGTGCTTTGGGGGGCGGGCCGCCACGGAGCGTCGGAGCTGATGGACAGCGAATCACAGCCGGTCGCCGTCACCCTCCGGAGGTCCCGGTGATTGTCCACCCCTCCGGGGTCTCCACTGGCTATTACGGATCGCAGCCATCGGTGCCCCTGGAACCTGCGGTGGTGGATCTGGTGGACGCCTTCTTGTCCGCCAATCCGGGGGGTCGGGAGAGGTTGATTCCACTGTTGCAGTGCGTTCAGGACGAAGTCGGCCACCTACCCGTCGAGGCTCAGGAGCTGGTGGCAGATCGTCTGGCCATGTCACCGATCCAGGTCGCAGGAGTGGTCAGCTTCTACGATCTGTTCACCCTCACGCCGCGGGCACCATTCGAAATCCGGGTCTGCGCGGGGACCGCCTGCCACGTTCAGGGTGGCGAAAGGGTGCTCGATGCGCTCACCGACGCTCTTGGAGTGACTGCCGGTGGCATCTCGGCAGACGGGTTGTTCAACCTCGAGCGAGGCCACTGCATCGGTGCCTGCGCCCTGGCCCCAGCGGTGATGGTCAACGGAGTTGTCCACGGGCGAATGACGGCCGGATCGGTGCGGCGGCTGGTGAGTCGGTTGCGTCACTCGGTCAAGGCTGCGGCGGAGCGGCCCGGTTCCATGGGTGCCGTCCGGTTGAGCCCTATGGGAGGCCTGTGGCGGAGCGCCCGTTGGCTGCCGACCGATGCATCCGGTGATGAAATCGGTGTGCGCACGATCCAGATCTGTTCAGGAAGCGGTTGCCTCGCCAACGGAGCTTTGGAGGTGGCGGAAGCCCTCAAGGCCTGTCTCCGCCGGCTGCGACGGGATGGTGGCCCGCGAGGTGCTTCGGTGGATCGGGTCAGGATAGAACTTGGAATCACTGGCTGTCGTGGCTTCTGCGCCGCCGGACCCCTGGTGAAGATCCCTGAAGTCGGTGTCCTGTACTGCGGTGTAGGGGTCGACGACGCCGACGAGATCATCCAGAAGACGGTGTTCCAGGGTCACGTCATTCCGCGGCTGATATTTGGCGGCACAACTGGCGACGGAAGGTACCGCAGCCAAGACGATATTCCCTTCTTCTCCGGCCAACAGCGACATGTGCTCGGGCTCTGCGGTGAAATCGACCCCGAGCGTATCGAACAATACGAATCTCAGGGTGGTTACCTGGCACTCGAACGGGTTGTCCGGGAATTCCGGCCGGACCAGGTGATCCAGCGGGTGATGGAATCCGGGTTGGTGGGTCGAGGCGGTTCCGGATTTCCGACCGGACGGAAGTGGCAGTTGGTCGCCGACGCCCCGGACGAGACCAAGGTCGTCATCTGCAATGGTGACGAAGGCGATCCCGGGGCGTTTATGGACCGCAGCTTGATGGAGGGCGACCCCCATTCGGTGCTGGAGGGAATGGCCATAGCGGGCTATGCGGTGGGCGCCCACATCGGCTACGTCTACCTGCGCGCCTCCTACGAGATGGCGGTGAGGAGAATGTTGCACGCCGTCGCGCAGGCACGTGAGCGCGGTTTTATCGGGGACGATGTCATGGCCAGCGGATACCACTTCGATGTCCGGATCGTGCAAGGTGGCGGCGCTTTCGTGTGCGGCGAGGAAACCGCGCTCATAGCCTCCATCGAGGGGCGACGAGCCATGCCCAGGACCCGTCCGCCACATCCTGCGACCCGCGGCCTGTGGGGACACCCCACGTTGATCAACAACGTCGAGACTCTGGCCAACATCCCGCAGATCTTGATGCCGAGAAACCAACGGGGAGCCGGCCGCGCTACGACCAAGACGTTTGCGCTCACCGGTGCTGTTCGCAACGTCGGGCTGGTGGAGGTCACTCTGGGCACCTCCCTGCGGGAGATCGTGTTCGGCATAGGTGGCGGACTGGCCGAGGGGCGAACATTCAAGGCGGCATGGATCGGCGGACCCGGAGGTGGGTGTCTCGGAGAGCCCCAACTGGACACCCCCATCGACTATGACTCCCTGGAGGAACAGGGAGTGGCCATGGGTTCGGGTGGGTTGGTGGTGGTGGACGACCGTACCTGCTCCGTTCGGCTGGCGCGTTTCATGCTCGCGTTTTGCGTCGAAGAATCGTGTGGCAAGTGTTCGCCCTGCCGAATCGGAACGCGGGTTCTGCTCGGTCTGCTGACTCGCGTCAGCGAGGGTGAGGGGCGGGCGGGAGACCTGGAGAGAATCGAACGCCTCGGAGAACACGTGCACAGGACATCTCTCTGTGGACTGGGACAGTCGGCCCCAATGCCGGTTCTGACTGCGCTCCGCCATTTCCGTTCGGAGTTCGAATCCCACCTCAACAGCCGCAGTTGCCCCGCCGGGGAGTGCTACCGGTTGTTGGATCTGCGTATCGATGCCGAATTGTGCGAGGGCTGTGGAGACTGCGTCGTGGTCTGTCCGGAGCAGGCGATCGTGGGAGAACCCGGTTCGAGCTACGCCATCGACCTCGACCGATGCAACCGCTGCGGGCTATGTATCCACTGCTGCCCGTACGATGCTATCGAAACAGTGTAATCTCTGGAGCCATGGCGTCTACCAGCGAGACTCCGTTTGCCTATATCTTCGCCTCCGAGCTGCACGGGCGTCTGTTGTGGTTCGCGCGGCTGAGGTGGTTCGCGGTTGCGGTGCTGGCCGTCGCCTCGGTGGTCGGACCCCGATTCGGGTGGTCCGACGTCTGGCCAAGCCTCGCAATCATCGCGGGGCTCGTGGCAGTGTACAACCTGATCTTCACCAAGCGGCTCCGGAGTTATCTGCTGTGGGACAGGCCGTACCACGATCTACGAGCCGTAGCGATCGTGCAGATGCTGACCGACCTTGGTGCGCTGCTACTGGTGGTGCACTTCACAGGTGGCTGCCACAGCCCTGTGTTGCCGTTCGTGGTGTTCCACATGGCCATCGGCACGATCATGATCTCCACCCGGCTGATGTACGTGCTGGCGATGGTGACCATCATGGGCACGCTGGGATTGTTCGCCCTCGAGGGCTGGGTTCTGGAGCACCATCATCCCATCACGCCTCATACTGACGGCCTGGAGCTGTCATGCGTGCTCAACGCCGCGGTCATGGTGGTTCTGGTCTTCGGCATGGTCTACCTGACGGACACCGTGACCAGTCGTTTCAAGACCCGAGGCATCCAGCTCCACAAGACCAGCGAGCAGCTCAGATACCGGAAAGAAGAGCTCCAACAGTTGCTCCGCGAGCGTGAAGGCGTGGAGAGGCGCAAGTCTCACTACATGCGGATCTCGGCCCACCAGTTGCGGTCGCCCCTCGGTACCATCAAGACTTCTCTGCAGGTCCTGGTGGACGGCATCGTCGATCCCGCCAGTGACGGTGGACGGAGACTCATCGTGGGCGCCTCGGAGCGGGTGGATGATTTGCTGGAGATCGTCAACGACCTGCTGGAGCTGGCCAAGATGCGCGAGGGTCGGTTGCGGGCGCCCTGGGCTCGCCAGGTCTACATCAACCAGGTCCTGGCCGATATTTTTGACGCCATCGGACCGTTGGCCCAGGAGGGCCGGGTGGAGCTGGTGGCTGATGTGGATGGTGTGGCGCTGCTCGACTGGGGGGTTCCGCCCGATCTGGTCTACGTCTTCGAGAACCTCATCGGTAACGCCATCAAGTACTCCCTCGAGGGTGGCGAGGTCCGGGTCAGATTGCGGGTCGAGGATGGCGTGGCGAAGGTCGAAGTGTCGGATCAGGGCATCGGTATTCCGGAAGAATTCTTGGACGATGTCTTCTTGGAGTTTGTTCGCGCGCCAAATGCCAAGAAACACGCGGCGGGCGGCACCGGTCTCGGCTTGTCCATTGTGCGCGAGGGTGTGGAGATGCACGGCGGCACCGTCGAGGTGGCAAGCGAGCCTGGCCGCGGCACCACCTTCACCGTCAAGCTCCCGTTGCATTTCGTTCCACCGGAGGTCGAGGATCGCGTCGATTCCGAATGACCGGATCCAGAGCATGGTGACCCGGACGGCCGGAGCGGCATATTGGGGATGGGACGGAGGGCCTGGAAGGGCCCCCCTCCTGGAGGATCCGCATGGCAGGCACAGGGTGGAGCAGCAGGTGGTGGAAGCCCGCAGCCGGGGTGGCAGGGGTTGCGGTGGGAATATTGCTGGCCTGGCGGTTTGGCGCCTTTGACCTGCTTACGGTTGACAACATCGACCGAATGGACCGGTGGTTCGACGTTCTTGGGATCTGGGCGCCGGTGGTCTTCATCCTGCTGTGGGTCGCAGCGGCGGTCTTCTTCCTTCCGGGGCTTCCCATATCCATCGCCGGGGGCCTGATCTTCGGTGCCGTCTGGGGCACCGTCTACACCACAATCGGCGCCAACCTGGGCGCGGCCGCAGCTTTTCTCATCGGCCGCTACCTGGCGCGGGACATGGTGGAGGGCCAGATCGAGAACAACGCCTCCCTGGTAAAAATCGACGAAGGCGTGAGGCGTCACGGCTGGCGCATGCTCATGATCACCCGGCTGGTGCCGGTCTTCCCCTTCAACATTCAGAACTACGTCTACGGTCTGACCGACATCGGACTCGGCACCTACGTGTTGGTCAGTCTGGTGTGCATGGTGCCCGGGACCGTTGCCTACAACTTCGCGGCCGGCTCGGTCCGCACCGGGGATCTCGGCATGACCCTCTGGTATCTCGGAATCGCGGCCGTATTCTTCGTGCTGCTGTCGTTGCTGCCGGGGTGGATCAAGAAGCGGTATGGCGCAGGGGTGGAATAGGGTTCAAGTTGAAAGTCGAAAGTCGAAAGTCCCACCGGTCCAGGAGGCCAACAACTCGGGACTCGGGACTCGGGACTGAGGACTCGGGACTCGTCCCCCGCCCTCCCTCCCGGGACGACAACAGGGCGCGATGGGCGGGCGTACCACTCCGGGCACCTTCAAGTTGAAAGTTGAACGTTAAACGTTGAACGTTCCCACCCTCCCTCCCAGGACGACAACAGGGCGCGTATGGCGGGCGTGCCGTCTCTGACGATTTTGGGTTGAGGTCGAACAGTCTGCGTGTCGCGACGAGTCCCGAACAGTGTCAGGGGTGGCAACCTCGGGGAGCGCGGTTGGGAGATGGGCGCGTCGAAGCCGGTGAATCGAACCGTACGCCCGTGCCCGGGTTCCGGCGCCAGCGGCAGCGTTCAGCGACAGTAACCAGCGACAGCAACCAGGCAACAGCGATCCGGGGGAGCGGCCGAACGGCTCACAGGGCGGGCGGCGGATCGAACATCCAGGATCCAGCATCGAACATCCGGCATCCGGCATCCGGGTGGGCGGTGGATCTTGAATCTTGAATCTTGGGTCTTGCATCTTGGGTCTTGCATCTGGTCGGGTGGGTGGGGGCCCGGCGTTACGCGCTGGGAACGGCAAGAACGCCGGTGTCACAGCCAAATCCCAGGGTTCCGGGCGCCCTTTTGCGAAAGGCACAAGCGACAGCCGGCCCCAAGCCTTTCACCAACCGCGATTTCCGACGGTGGAGAGGGTTGGTGGGTGATCCGGGGAGACTCGAAATCATACCGTTTTCCTAAGGAATAGGAATTGCTCAATTGTCCGGGGATGAGGTGTGCCTGTGGGCGATGGATCGAATTTGAAATCCCTGCAAAATCTCCTCTATTTGATCGACTATCTCAATATTCCAGAAGAGAATTCGGTATGATGGGCGAGGAGTGCTACTGATGACTATTATTACTTATATGATCGCTTACTGTGGCATCGCAATCTTCCTGGTGGCCTGCGTGGCCCGGTTCAAGATGTGGTCGAAGATGCCCATGCACCTTCGCTGGGAACTCTACCCGGTGGCCCATGAGGGTGGCGGCAGAGCCGCGTACGGCGGTTCCTACCTCGAGGAAAGTGATTGGTGGACCAAGCCTCGCAACGTCTCGCTCGTGGGCGAGGCCAAGGTGATGGTGCCTGAAATCCTCTTTCTCGAGGCTCTCAAGGAGCACAACAACCAGCTCTGGAAGCGCTCATTCCCGTTCCATTTCGGGCTCTACCTGGTGGCAGCGTGCACCATCCTGATGATGATCAACGGCATTCTGAGCGCCCTGCTGCCGGGGCTCATGGGTGGAATCATCGGGACGCTCTTCTCCTGGATGATCCCGATCACCGGCTACGCCGGGTTGATCATGGGATTGGTGGGTGCGGTGGGTCTGATCCAGCGGCGATTCGTCAAACCGCTGCGCGACTACTCGGCGCCCGTCGACGTGCTCAACCTCGTGTTCTTCGTGGTGGCCTTTGGTACGGCCCTGGTGACAGCACTTTGGGTCGACCACGGCTTCGAGCGGGTCACCGCGTTTGTCGGAAATCTGGTGACATTCCACGTCGCCCCGCTCCCGGGAACAGGGCCGGAGGTCCTGATGCCCATGATCTCGGCCATCCTGCTCGCTCTTCTGGTGGCCTACATTCCACTCACACACATGTCCCACTTCGTGGGCAAGTATTTCGCATATCATTCCATCCGCTGGGCAGATGAACCCAATCTCCGCGGCGGAAAGCAAGAGAAGGTCATTCACGAGTTGTTGGACCAGCCCGTGTCATGGTCGGCCCCCCATATTCAGGGTGACGGCAAGAAGACGTGGTTGGATGTCGCGACGGAGGATCAGAAGAAATGAAGCAACCTGACAGCGTCAAGGATATTTCGAAGCATCCGGGTCAGCCGCTGGCCCAGGTCAAGCCCATGGACCTGGTGCCGCTGCCACCCCCATTCGACAAGCTGGACGAGGAACCGGAGTTCGCTCAGTTGTCGGAAAAAGCTCGGCAGCAGTACGTTGTGCTTGACGACACCATCGCGGTGAACATCAAGAACCCCGAGACCAAGGAGGAGGAGGATCGCCTCGTCCAGAGCTTCTTGACCGGCATGAAGAAGTTGTTCACGAAGGAGGACAACTGGACGTTCCTACAGCCGCTCGAGATGTCCATGGAGCATTGCGCCAAGTGCATGACCTGCTCCGAGGCCTGCCACATCTTCGAGGAGTCGAATGAGAACGAGCTCTATCGGCCCACCTACCGGTCGGAGATCATTCGGCGGATCTACTTCAAGTACATCAAGAAGGCTTCACCCCTGATCCACGGCGACATCGATCTCAATTGGACCACCGTGGGCCGTCTCATCGAATTGAGCTATCGCTGCAATCTCTGCCGGCGCTGCGCCCAGACCTGCCCGATCGGTGTGGACAACGCGTTGTTGTCACGGGAGATCCGTAAGATCGCGTCCCAGGAGATGGGAATCGTTCCGAAGGAACTCCACGACAATGGATCAGTACTGCAGCTCGAGGTTGGGTCTTCCACAGGGATGACCCCGATGATCGTCAAGGACAACATCGAGTTCATCGACGAGGACACGGCCGAGCGTACCGGCATCGTGTACGAGACCCCATGGGATGTTGAGGGAGCCGACATTCTGCTCATCCACAACGCGGGAGAAATCATGGCGTGGCCGGAGAACCCGGGCGCCTTTGGCACCATCTTTGATGCCGCCGGTCTGAGCTGGACCATGTCGTCGGAGATCGTGGCCTATGACGGCATCAATTACGGGGTTTGGTACGACGACATGATGTTTGCCAAGGTGGCCGTCAAGCATGCTCAGGCGGCGGCCAAGCTCGGCGTCAAGAAGATCGTGCTCGGCGAGTGTGGCCACGCGCACAAGGCGCTTACCGTGATCGCCGACAGGGTGCTCACTGGAGACCTCAACATTCCCCGCGAAAGTTCCATGGTGACCCTGCTGGATATCGTCCGGTCGGGGAAGGTCAAGTTCGACAAGAGCCGGAACGACTTCCCGGTGACCCTTCACGATCCCTGCAATCTCGTTCGACTGATGGGTGTTGTCTCGCCGCAGCGGGAGATCATCGAGGCGGTGGTGCCCGAGGGCCGGTTCCGGGAGATGGCGCCGCACGGAGTCGAGAACTACTGCTGCGGAGGCGGATCGGGCTTTGCCATCATGTCCGGTCACAATTTCGCCGATTGGCGTCACTACATGACCGGTCGCAGGAAGTTTCGCCAGATCCTCGACGCCTTCCAGGGCGAGGAAATGGACATGGACCATCCCAAGTATCTCTGCGCCCCGTGTTCCAACTGCAAGGGCCAGATCCGCGACATCATCACCTACTACGACGCATGGGAGAAAGCCGGTATCTACTACGGTGGCCTGGTGGAGTTGATGGTCAACGCCATGGTGGATGCCCAGCCGGGCTTCATCGATTGGGAGTGGCACTAGGTCAGTGACTCGTGAATAGTAAATAGTGAATAGTGAATAGTGAATAGTGAGTCGAGAATAGTCGGAAGCTGACAGCATCAAATGATCAGAGACCGCCCACCCGCGTGGGCGGTTTTTTCAATGGCCCCGCCCTGGCCGATCCAAGAACGAAGAACGAAGAACGAAGATCCCCCCCACCCGCCCGGGTGGGGGTTTTTGTCGTCCCGTCCAGAGTGGGGGAGTGATCGGAACGAGACCGCAACCCCGTTCCCGCTCCCGTTCCCGTTCCCGGGCACGGGGGCAGGCAGTACGGAGTGCAGTAGGGAGCAGGGGGCGGTCCACCTCTGAGCCCGTTGTCGTTACCGTTACCGAATACTCGGACCGGGGTGTCTGGGGGCCGTGAGCCGTGAGCTGTGCGCAGGCAGTCGGCAGGAACCCATAGAACCCAATCGATCGAGACCGCCCACCCGCGTGGGCGGTTTTTTCAATGGCCCCGCCCTGGCCGATCCAAGAACGAAGAACGAAGATCCCCCATCCGCTCGAGGAGCGCGTTCGGAGAAAGTCGTTCTTCGGAGGTGCCTGGACTCCTGACGTTGTGGAGCAGCCGTCTCGGCTGCAATTCTTGCCCCAATTGAATGCATAAATGCGGGCCGGAGGATTGCTCCACAGTGACTCTCCGGTCTTGTACGTGTCTCGTATCTGCGCGGGCGGGTGGGCGGGGGTCTCATAGCTTATAGCGCAGGGCTTATAGCCTGAACGGCCGGGTGGGCCCGAACCCGGAACCCGGAACCCGGAACCAACGAGGATGGCCCGCGGCCAGCGGTTCATGGCTTGCGACCGGAGCAAACTGCGATCCCCGACGGTCGTCTTCCATTGCAACTTGCGACGGTGCCGCTCGTGGATTGCCGGGAAGTCAGCCCGAAATATTGATTTTAAGAGACTTGTGCATAATTTCACGAAATCTAGGAAAATGGCACGCCGGTTGCTGTTTCTCATCGTGGAGGGAGGGATTTGCCCTCCGCTTGGCACGGAGAAAGGGAGTGGCCATGGTTGACCTGGAGGGCTGGAATTGGGAGGAGGGACGGAGGGCCGTCGCCGACGTTTCCCGACTGCGGGAGCAGTTTGCAGATGTCCATGAGTTTGCGGTCAGCGGCGACGGAGAGGTCATCGCCGCGCCGGTGGTCGACGAGTCGGGTGGCTTTGGTGTCTGGGTCAACGGCGCACTCTGGGAGGGAGAGTTCGAGAAAGCGTGGCATCTCGTTTTCACTCCGGATCAGCGGTTGACGGCGTTGGTCCGCGTCGACGATGAGTGGACTCTGGCGGTGGACGGAGAGCTCTGGGATCAACGCTGGGAATTTGCCTGGAACCCGACCTTCAGCCGCGATGGTCGGGTGATTGCGTTGCAGATCAAGGACAACATGGAGTACTCGGTTGCCGTCAACGGAACGCCGTGGGACTGCCGCTTTCCCTCGAGCCGCGGTCTGGCGGTGAGCGACGACGGCAACACCGTGGCCGCGCTGGTTCAGGTGGTTCCGTTGGCAGAGGCGGACATCGTCGGCTTCATGGATGGAACCTGGTCCATCGCGGTCAACGGCGAGCCGTGGCAACAGAAATTCATCAACGTCTACGGCCTCGCGATCAGCGAAGACGGCTCGGGCGTTGCCGCCGAGGTCCGGCTTGACATCTGCAAGTACACGCTGGCTGAGAACTCACGGCCCTGGGAGAGCCGCTTCGGGTGCGTGTGGGAGCCCGCCTATCGAAACGGCAGCCGGAATCTCCTGGCGCCGGTGCGGGTCGAGGGCTCGTGGACAATCGCGGAGAACGGGAGCCCCATCTGGTCGAGTCGCTTCATGCAGCTGTGGAACCTGCGGCTGAGTCAGGACGGAAGGCGGCTCGCCGCGGTGGCCGCGGGGGCTTTTGGCTCGTGGACGGTGGTGGTCGACGATCGGCCGTGGCCGGTCTCGTTCAACGATTTGATCCTGCCGCCGGTCTTCTCGCCAGACGGCCGAAGGGTCGCCGCAGGAGTCCGCCATGACGGCGTGTGGAGCGTGGCCGTCGACGGTACCCGCTGGCAGGAGACCTACGACATGGTCTGGGATCCGGTCTTTGCGCCCGACGGTGCGCGGGTGGTGGCGAAGGTGGAGCGCGACAGGAAGTTTGCCGTCGCGGTCGACGGCGAGGTCCGCGGCCCGTGGTTCGAGGCGATGTGGGAACCGGTGGTGAGCCCCGATGGGCAGCGGCTGCTGGTACGGGCCGTCGAGGACGGTGTCTACACCCGCCGGGTCGTTTCGTTCGACGGTCTCGGCTGATCGAGAGGAGGGAGCATGTTCGACTTCATCAGCGGTCCGCTCGTTTGGATCGCCTTCGCCGGCCTCTTTGGAGGGCTCGCCTACCGGCTGGTCACGATGGCTGCACTGGCGCGGCGGGAGCGGGTGGTCTACCCGACGCTGGACGCCAAGTACGGCACCCGCTCACTGCTCCATTGGCTGATCCCCTTCGCGGGAAGAAAGACTCGTCTGCACCCTGCCTACACCTTGGTGTCATACGCCTTTCACGTCTGTCTGCTGGTGACGCCGTTGTTTGCCGCCGGGCACGTCCTGCTCTTCAAGCGGTCATGGGGATTCGGCTGGTGGACCCTGCCCGACGCGGTCGGCGACGGGATGACCCTCGTGGTGGTCTTCGCCTGCCTGTTTTTTATGATCCGGCGCCTGCTGCAGCCTGAGGTTCGCAACGTCAGCGACGCCTCAGACTTCCTCCTCGCGGGCGTGGTCCTGGTTCCATTCGCGACGGGGTTCCTCGCCCACCGGCAGTGGCTCTCCTACGAACCGATGCTCATCATCCACGGTCTTTCCGGCGTGCTGGCCCTGTTGCTGATCCCGTGGACGCGTCTGGTGCACCTGCTGTGGTTCACCTTCACCCGCGCTTTCATGGGCTCCGAGTTCGGGGCCGTCCGTCACGCGAGGGATTGGTAATGAACCGCCACCATCAACCGATACCGACTGGAGCACGGCAGCATGGCTGATCTGCAGGACATCCAGGTCATGGATCCCGGCGTTGACGACAATATCGCCAAACTGACGCCGGAGCGTATCGAGACCACTATCAACAGGGTGCTGACCGACGAGTGCGGCGCGCGGCTGCGGGTCTATCTCGACACGTGTGTCCACTGCGGCCTGTGTGCCGAGGCGTGCCAGAGCTACGTCTCCCGCAACGGCGACCCGGACTACGCGCCGGTGGCCAAGGTCAAGGACACGTTGTGGGAAATGGTCAAGCGCAAGGGTCGCGTGGACGGCGAATTCCTCCACAACGCGGCCCGAATCGCCTTCATTGACTGCGGGGCGTGCCGCCGCTGCAGCATGTACTGCCCATTTGGGATCGACATCGCCTATCTGATCATGACCGTGCGTCGGATCCTCAACCTGCTCGGGGTGGTTCCCCAGTACCTTCAAGACACCACCAACAGCCACGCCGCCACCATGAACCAGATGTGGGTCCAGCAGGATGACTGGATCGACACCCTGATGTGGCAGGAGGAGGACGCCCAGGAGGAGCTGGCGGGCACCAGGATCCCGCTCGACAAGGAGGGCGCCGACATCATGTACTCGGTGATCGGTCCCGAACCCAAGATCCTCGCCCAGCTGATCGCCAACATGGCGATCATCTTCAAGGTGGCCGGCGCCGACTGGACCATGCCGTCCACCGACGGCTGGGACAACTCGAACATGGCCATGTACTCGGGCGACTTCGAAACCATGGGACGGGTCGAGCGGCTGCACTGGGAACGTGCCATGCAGCTCAAGGTCAAACGGGTGGTGATGGGCGAGTGCGGCCACGCCTACCGCGGGGCGGTTTACGACGGACCGAGGTGGCTTGGTTGGACCAAGCCACCCATTCCCATGGTGCACGCCGTCGAGTACTACTACGAGATCATCAAGAGCGGTCGGCTGAAGATCGCCCGAAAGATCGAAGAGCCGGTCACGGTGCAGGATCCCTGCAACATCGTCCGCGGCCGCGGGCTTCACGACAAACTGAGGTACGTCGTCAACGCGATCTGCGAGGACTTCCGGGACATGGATCCCCGTTACGAGCACAACTACTGCTGTCAGGCCGGAGGAGGGCTGATCAATTGCGGCCCACCGTGGAAGGTGTCTCGGATGAAGAGCAACAAGATCAAGGCGGAACAGATCGTCGGCACCGGGGCCCACACGGTCATCACCCCGTGCCACAACTGCCACAGCGGCATCGAAGACATCATCGGTTACTACAAGCTCGGCGCCCATGTGTCGTTCATCAGCGAGCTCCTGGTCAAGACCATCGAGCTTCCGGAAGCCTGAGGGGTGGTGGGAATGTCCGCACGCAATTGGTATCTGGCGGTTTGGTGTGTTGTGCTGTTGCTCGCGGCCACGGTTGGGGTCTCGGCCGGGGAGGTCGGGGCTTTGCGGGCCATCGGCCCGTCGATCATCGTCATGGACAACATTGGCGCCTTCGACGTCATGGAGCGGCCATCGGTGGAGTTCGACCATGCGGCACACGCCGATGCGATGAAGTCTGAGGGCTGCACGGCGTGCCATCGGGTCGAGAACGAACGGCTGATGCCCAAACTGTCCGGGATTCCCAACGTCGGCGACCGAGATGAGTTGCTCGACGGCTTTCATGGGAGGTGTATCGGTTGCCACTCCGAGCGCGCCGATGCGGCCCAGTCCAGCGGTCCGGTGACCTGCGGCGAGTGCCACGTCCGTCGGCCGGACGGTGTCTCGACTCGGGCGGCCATGTCCTTCGATTACTCGCTCCACGCACGCCACGCGCAGGCCTACCCCGAGCGGTGCGAGGAATGCCATCACGTCTACGACGAGCAGCAGCAGAAGTTGGTTTACGTCAAGGGCGAAGAAGATGCGTGTCGCTCGTGTCACGGAGAGTCGGACGTGAATGATACGCCCTCGCTCGAAAATGCCTCCCACCGAGGCTGCATCTCGTGCCACCTGAATCGGCAGGCGGCCGAGCTCGAGGCCGGCCCGGTGCGGTGCGTCGGGTGCCATGATCTCGATCACCAGCTTGCGATCAAGACCCTCGACGCGGCCGAGATTCCCCGCCTGCTGCGAGGCCAGCCGGACAGCGTCTGGATCGTCGACGACGAGGCTCGGACCAGGGTCGTGGCCTTTGATCACAAGGGACACGAGTCGGTCACCACCTCGTGCTCCACCTGCCATCACCAGACGATGAAGCCCTGTGGTGAGTGCCACACGTTGGTTGGCTCAACGGAGGGTGGTGGGGTCACCATGGCGGTGGCTTATCACCTCGATGGCTCCGAACACAGCTGTGTGGGGTGCCATACGCTCGAAACTCGCGAGCAGGAGTGCTCCGGCTGCCACGCCCAGCCCTCGGTGGCACCGGCCGAAAGTACTTGCACGGTGTGTCATGCGGGTCCGGTCGCTGGACCCGAGGTGGCCGAGATGCCGGTGCCGGTTGCTCAACAATCGGAAATGGCGGCTCTTCCCCAGATCTCGGAATCCTACCCGGAGACGGTGGAGATCGCCGTGCTGGTGGACCGATACCAGTCCTCCAAGCTGCCCCACGCCAAGATTGTGGCCCGGCTCGACGCAGCGGTACGGGCCAGCGATCTGGCCGGTCGATTCCACCAGAATGTGGAGACCTTGTGCGCGGGCTGTCACCACCACAGTCCGGCGGGGATCCGGCCGCCGCCGTGTCGCGCGTGCCACGCCGAGGCTGCCGCCACCCGGGACATGCCCGGACTCAAGGTTGCCTACCACCGGCAGTGCATGGGCTGCCATGCCGAGATGGGGATCAAGGCTCAGAGCTGTACGGATTGCCACGCAGAGAGGGAGGGCGAAGAGTCATGAGCATCACACGCCGGTCCATGATCGGAGGCCTGGTTGGTGGGGCGGCCGCCATGGCGGCCGAGTCCGCCGATGCCGGCTCCCATAAGCATTTCGAGGGCTATCCGGGCCGCTACGGGCTCCTCCACGACACCACCCTGTGTGTGGGCTGCCGGTCCTGCGAGATGGCCTGTGGCGAGGTCAACGATCTGCCCGCCCCAGAGGCTCCCATTGGTGACCAGCGTGTCTTTGAGGACACGCGGCGGACCACTGCCACCCATCTGACGGTCGTCAACCGCTATGTTGAACGAAGCGGCAATCAGCCGGAGGTGTTCCGCAAGCTCCAGTGCATGCACTGCAACGAGCCGTGCTGCGCCACCGTGTGCCCGGTTGGAGCATTCACAAAAACCCCCGAGGGACCGGTGCTCTATGACGCCGAGGTCTGCATGGGTTGCCGCTACTGCATCATGGCCTGCCCCTACAACGCCTTGGCCTATGAGTATGACAATCCGCTGACGCCAAGGGTCATGCGCTGCACCATGTGCTATCAGCGGATCGTGGAGGGCCAGGTTCCGGGTTGTGCCGAAGCCTGTCCAACAGGCGCCATCACCTTCGGCCGGCGCGACGAACTCATTAAAGTGGCCAGAGAGAGGATCCGCAAGGAACCCGGCCGCTACATCGACCACATCTTCGGTGAGAACGAGTTCGGCGGCACGAGCTGGCTGCTGCTGGCCGGCGTGCCCTTCAGTCAGCTCGATCTGCACGAGGGTCTGACCTATGAGCCCCTGCCGGCCATCGCGACCAGCTATCTCAGCGTCGTGCCACTGGTGATCACGATCTACCCGGGCCTGCTCCTCGGTCTGCACGCCTTCAGCAAACGCCAGGAGGCGGTGGCCCGCAAAGAGCGGGATGAGGCGGTGGCCGAAGCCCTGAAAAAGGCCGACGACGACGCGAAACAGAAGCTCACCAAGGCCGCCGAGAAGGCGAAGAAGGACCAGCAACGGGCGGTTGACATGGCGGTTAAAAAGGCGCTCGAGGAGCACGGGGGTGGAGCATGAGTCAGGCCGGTGTCGAGAGTCTGCAGCCGGCGCCGTCAAAGCCCGGTCTGCTGACTCCGTTCAACGTGGTGTCGGGGATCATATTGATCGGTGGTGCGGCGATCCTGGCCCTCCGATTCATCAAGGGGTTGGAGGCGACGACCAACCTCACCGACACCTATCCGTGGGGGCTGTGGATCGGCTTCGATGTCATGAGTGGGGTCGCGCTGGCAGCCGGTGGCTTCGTCACTTCGACTGCCGTTTACCTCTTCGGCATGAAGGAGTACAAGCCCATCGTCCGGCCGGCGATCCTGACGGGATTCCTCGGTTATTTCCTGGTGGTCCTCGGGCTGCTTGCGGATCTCGGACGCCCCTGGCGCCTTCCCTATCCCTTTATCAAACAGGCGGGCCCGACCTCACCGTTATTCGAGGTGGCGCTCTGCGTGGCGTTGTACCTGACGGTGTTGTTCATCGAGACGACGCCGGCCGCGCTGGAGTGGCTCGGTCTGAAACGGTGGCGCAGGGTGGTGGGCAGCCTGACCATCGCGCTCACCGTTTTCGGCTTGATATTGTCCACCATGCATCAGTCCACCCTCGGGGCCATGTACATGGCGGCGCCCACCAAGGTGCACCCGCTTTGGTACTCGGCCCACATGCCGGTGCACTTCTTCGTGTCGGCGGTGGCGGCGGGCATCGGCATGGTTATCGTGGAAGGGGCCATCTCCCACCGGGCCTTCCACCATCAAGTACAGATCACCCAGGATCAATTCAGGGATATCAACATCGGACTGGCCAAGGCCGGTGCGGTGGCTCTGGCTGTCTATTTCGCCGTCAAGGTGGTCGGTCTCGCCATCGAGGACGAATGGGCGTTGTTGGGCACGGGCTGGGGTGCGTGGTTTCTTCTGGAGATCCTCGGTTTTGTTCTGCTGCCCTGCATCCTCTTTGCGGTTGCATACCGGGAAAGGAATGTGGTGCTGGCCCGAGTCGCGGGCGTCCTCACGGTTGTGGGCGTCGTCCTGAACAGATTCAATATCACGTTTGTCGTATTCAACTGGAATTACACGACCGAGCCCAGGTACTACCCGAACTGGATGGAGATCTGGGTGACCGTCGCGTTCATCACATTCGCGGTGGTGGTGTTCAAGTTGATCGCGAGCTACATGCCGATCATGTACGAACACCCCGACTGGAAAGGCGAGCACTGAGGAGATGACAATGTACACCTTGTTCGATTTCCTGACCCACACCAAAGGCATCGGGTACATCGTGGCCGGGTTGCTGCTGGTGAGCTTTATTCCGTTCTGGCGCTTCCTCACAGAGCGGGAGACGAACGACGACGCACTGTCGCAGCGGTCCCATTGAAACGGAGGCAACCATGGGTCACACGGTTCTTGTGGTGGACGACGAGCCGGATGTCAGGACATTTCTGATGGCCGTGCTCAAAAAGAGGGGATACGAGACCTTGTCCGCCTCCGATGGCCGGGAGGCTTTCGAGGTCTTGCAGCGTGAGAAACCGGACTTGGTCATCCTGGACCTCCAAATGCCCAATCAGACCGGGACTGACTTTTTCCGCCGACTGACCAAGGACAAGGAACTCAGTCAGACGCCGGTGATCGTCGTCAGTGGACTTGCCGGACGCCACCTGGCCTTCAAGGAGCCGGTGGCTGTCTTTGATAAACCGATCGACCCCGACGAGTTCGGCGAAATGGTCGACAAAACCCTCGGCGTGGACGAGGGGTGACGGAGAGGGTCAACCCCTCGGAAGGGAGGCGACGATGTCTCTTTTGGAGAAAAAGGACTATAAGCACGAGAACCCTCAGGTTCGACTCAAGGCGGTGGAAGAAATGAGTGACCCGGAGATGCTGGTCTCGGTGGCCTGCACAGATGACTCTCCCCGGGTCCGGCTGACGGCCGTCGCAAAACTGAAGGACGATCAGACGCTGGAACGAATCGCCCGTGGCGCGGAGTCCCTCGATGCTCGTCTGGTTGCGGTGGAGAGGATCTTCTCGCAGGGGGTCATCGCTGACTTGTTGAAGGACCCCAAGAACTTCGAGCTCATGTCGGTGTGCTTTTCACGCATCAGCGATCGCCGCATCATCGAGTCCATCGCCCAGGACGAAGCCTACGGTGGGGTCGTCCGTCGGATGGCGGTGGAGTACTTTGCCGATTCGGGATACCTGGACGAGGTCGCGGAAGGCGCCGTGGCTGAGATTCCGGAGACCACAGCAGATCAGAGGGTGGAAGCATTTGTCGAAGTCTACGGTGGGGGCCTGCGGGGAGTCCGCGCCATCGGCCGATTCCGCCGTTCGGAAAAGGCCCTCAAGGCACTGGGGACAATCGCCCGCAAGGGTGGCGAGACAGGTGGACTGGCGATCGAATATCTGTGTTCGGCCCTGGCCAGCCCCAACCCCAAACTGGCTGACTGTGCTGCGGATGAACTCGGGGTTCTCAAGGATTCCGAGGCGGTGGACAGTTTGATCCGTGCGATGGACAATCCCAACCTGCGAGAGCCGGTTCGGCGCGTGCTTCGCAGGATCGGGACGCCTGAAGCCGTCGCCGCTCTCGGCGACGAATCGTGGATCAGCTAGACCGCATGCAGGGAGAGCATCATGGCGAAGAAAATTCTGATCATCGATGACGAGAAGGACATGCAGGTCTATCTCGGCACTCTGTTTCGGAAGGCGGGTTTCGAGACCAAGACCGCCTCAAATGGCGAGGAGGGCCTCAAGCTGGCCTTGACCTTCGAACCGGATCTCATCACGCTCGACGTGTTGATGCCGAAACAGTCCGGGGTCAAGGCCTACCGAGGTCTCAGGACCTCCTCGCAGACCGCCTCGATTCCCATCGTCGTGCTGACCGGGCTCACCCGGCTGGATGACTTTTTTGGAGATCTCGGCGATTTGCGGAAACCGGACGCTCTGGTGGAGAAACCCATCGACCGGGACACCTTCCTGACCACGATCGAAGGACTCCTCAACGGCTGATTTTCTATCAGATAGCCCGGGGATTTTCGCGGGGCCGAAGACTGCGACCTCATCGTCGGCGTTGGGCCAACATCCGATCGTGGTCAACGAGCAACGGGCAAAACCACGGCAAACGTGCTGCCCTCGCCGACCTTGGATTCGACCTTGATCTCACCGCCGTGTTTCTGAATGATGCCGAGCGACACGGAAAGACCGAGCCCGGTCCCGCTGCCGCTCGATTTGGTGGTAAAAAAGGGATCGAAAATCGCTTTGAGTACGCGAGGCGACATTCCGGGGCCGGTGTCCCCGATGTAGATTGCGACACATCCGGTGTCCAGGCTCACGTCACTGCTCAGGGTGAGTGTGCCCCCACTCTCCATTGCGTCGATCGCGTTGAGGATCAGATTGAGAAACACCTGGCTCAGATACTGCCGATCACCGTTGATCTCCGGCAGATCATCGGAGATGTCATAAACCTGCCTGACCCCGGAGAGTTTGAGCTGGTTGGACGCGAGTCTGAGTGCGTTTCCGACCACCTCGTCGAGGCTCAACCGTTCGGTCTTGATCTCGCTCTCGCGAGCGAAGTCGAGGAGATTTCGGACGATCTTACGGGCCCGCTCCGCCTGTTCTGATACGTCTCTGATCAACTCCTGTTTCTCGCCGTCTGGCAGGCTTTCGAAATCCTCCTCGAGAACCGCTGCGGTCAGCATGATGTTGTTGATTGGGTTGTTGACCTCGTGGGCGATACCGGCGGTCAGGGATCCGACGGCTCGAAGCTTCTGGGACTGGAGGAGGAATTCCTCCCGGCGCACGAGTTCGCGGGTCATCCTGTTGATCGCGATCGCGAGATCGGTGAACTCGTCACGGGATTTTCGAACCGGCACGATCGGGGAAAAATCACCGGCCCCGATACGGCGTGCGGCGGCCATCAGAAGATCGAGGCGCAGCATGATATGGCGCCACATGAAGGTCGCCGCATAGACCGACAACGTGACCACCAGGAGCAGATAGACCGCGGGAAAGACCTTTGAAACAGCCAATAGCCTGCGAACGCTGTCGCGCTCCCTGTCGGCGACCTTCTGACCGCAGGAGACCAGGCCCGATCCGCAGTCTCGGAGCTCCTGGTCAAGCGCCTGACGGGAGGTTGACATCGCGGGTTCGCCGGACTGTTCGAGGTCACGAAGCTCGCCGATGAGCTCGCGGTAGTGTCGCAAATTTTTTTCGAGGAACTCGATACATTCGCCGCTCACCGAGACAGTGAGATCCTGCATTGACTGTTCCACGGCTGCTGCTGCGGCGTCGATGTGGTAGTCGACGTGCTGAAGGTCGCTGCCATAGAGCAAAAAGTTCTTCTCGAATCGCCGAGTTTGGAGAATCTCGTAGTTCAGCTGATCGGCGACACCGATCAAGGTGATTTTTCGCTCGATCCGGGACACCAGGACCCACGTTACGGCGGTGATCGCCACGGATCCGATGGCGAACAGGGCGAACATTGTGGCGAGTCGCATGCGGATACTAACCTTTGGGCGAGAGAGGAGGGTTCTTTCGGCCTCAGTGGTCGTCACCACACTGTGTTCGACGAGGTCGAACCCTCCGACAAGCGTTTCAGGGTTCTGCCCCGTATCCGTCATGATCCTCCGGTCTGCAGCGATGGAGTGTCCAGCGGTGCCACCTTCAGCGTTTCATTTCTTTGATCGCTCGCAGGATGATTTCGCGCAAATCATCAGGCTTGAATGGTTTCGCAATGAAGTCGAAGGCACCGCGTGTGAGAGCCTCGCGCGCGACCTCCACCGTGGCGTAGCCGGTGATGAGGATCACCTTTGTGTGAGGCGACTTTTCGAGCACGTGCTCGAGCACTTCCATGCCGCTGAAGCCCTCCATCCGCACATCGGTCACGACGATGTCGAATGCCTTTTCCACCACGCGCGCAACAGCCAGACGACTTTCCTGGAAGATCTCCACGTCATAGTCGGACTTCTCAAGCGCGGTCTTCAACCGCTTGCCAACAATTTCCTCGTCATCGAGCACCAGAATCTGGATCTTCGGTTCGCTCATCCGCTGCCTCCCGACCGCCCGGCACCGGGCCGTTCAGTTTTCGTTTGAAACAACCGCCGATTCCGCGAGCCGCCGCCGTATCGATGCCTGCCTGCGAAAAGCCTTGATGACGTTGAAAATAATCACCACAACGCCTGATACACCGGCAACAAAGAGCATACCCTTGCTGACGGCGTTCAATTGTCCGACCCAGACCTCATCAAAACTGACCAAGCCGAGTTGGCGGAGGTACACCGGTATGGCGACGCCGCGCGAGATGACGCAGAGCAGGATGACGATACTCGTCACCAACCGGATCACGACCTCTTTGACGACTTTAGTCCCGTAGGTACCGATGTAGATACCGATCAGAGACCCCAGGTACAGCAAGACCACCAAACGCACGTCGATGAACCCCTCGAGAACATAGTTCAGGGCTCCAAAGGCGCCCATGAACATGGCCAGAAAAAGTTCGGTCCCGGTGGCCACGGCGGTCGGAACTCCAAAGACGTAGATCATCGCTGGAACGCCTATGAACCCTCCGACTCCGATAGTTCCGGCGAGGTACCCGGTGGCAAGCCCGACGAGGGCCAGCACCCACAGCGATACCTTCACGTCGGCCACCGGAAATTCAATCACCGGCGACAAACGCATACGTCCCAGTCTCTCGGCGATCTTCCGAGAAGGGCCCTCCTCCGCTCTGGATTTCACCACGTCCCGAAGCATGGAAATCGCAACCGCCGACAGAATACAGACAAAGACCAGACTGATGTACAGGTTGGCAGCCGCCCCCTTGCCGCCGCCGTGGGTGTCGGCGACCCCAAAGAGGGTGGCATTGATCCACACCGCGAGGCGGATTCCGACGAATGAGGTCGCGAGCAGGAAGATGCCGAGTTTTTTGTCGACGTTGCCGAGTTCACCGTGTTTTCGAGATCCCATGAGGGCCTTGCCGAATTTGTGGGTGATATTGCTGCCGACGGCGATCACGCCGGGAACACCCAGGTTCATCATTCCGGGGGTCATGAAGAATGCCCCACCGCTGCCGATGAAGCCACTGAGCACTCCGCCGATGAAACCGAGCAGAACCACCTGGAGCGAGGTGCCGAGATCGAGAACGATGAAATCCTTGAATATCAGTTCTGGCATCAATCAACTTCCGGCCAGGGAATTTTGTCACCGCCGTTCGTCGCCATGGCGGTGGCTGCGCGGCCCAAGTCTTTGTCACTCCACATGGAACAACTTCAGGACGGTTCCGGCGAGCGTACCGTATATCACGGCGAAGACCGGCACAAAGACCAACAGAACCGCGGCGGCCACCACTTTTGCCCCGGCTGTCGCGGGTGAAAAAAACGCCAACATTTCGTACTGATGATCGAAGACCAGGAGGACAACAGCGACCACGATGGCCGCCAGCGCAATCATCTTCGCGTAGTCGGACCAGCCGGTGTGAACCATCTGACCAAGATCCTCGGCGTTGACCACTGGCGCCTTGATGACATCTCCGAGCCGTCCTACCAGCTCTCTTGTCTTTCGGAGTCTCGTGGCGTGGCCGTGGTCCAGATATACGTCACCGACGACCACCAGACTGCAGGGAATCGATCGGTCAATGACCGCACCGATTCTCCCAACGTCAACCGGGAGTCGGCTTGCGCTGCCGGCGATTCCGCGAGCGTTCAATTCACCGATCATCTCGCGCAGGTCGGCATCCTTCCCGGGTTGTCCAGGTGCGAGCTCCACATCCTCTTCGATCCCGCCGTCCACCTGGCGGACGTTGAACAACGGGAGAGGGTCGGCGTTCGCCGCACCGGCGTCAGTACTGTCTGTCACCGCCGAAAGCGAGGTGGCCGGGGTGAGAGTCACGAGCTCCACGGCCGAGTGCCAATGGGTCGCGGTCTTGACGACTGCCTCGAAGGTGGAACCCGTTGCCTGAAAACGCTCTTGCACCCACAGGATGTTGGTGGCCGCCATGGCGCAGGTCAGGTCTTTCACACCCGGAATCGAACCGACGACCTCGGGCGCCCTGACGCCGACGGCCGCATCCTGCGGAAGAAAGGAGACCGCCACGAAGCCGGCCTCCGCCCTCACCGAGAATCTCGCCGCCCAGGTGCGTTCATCCCTGGCCAGGGCGATCCTTATCCGGGCGGCAAGCAACAGGTTCTCGAGCACCTTGATGGATGCAGGGAATGCCTGGAACTCTGGAAGTTGTGCATAATCGCATAGGGCCGTAGTGGCGCCTCCGACATCGACGCGATCGAGGTTGACGACCAGGTCATGCCCGGTCCACGGGTCCCCGCTCACGTTGTACATTGTCCGAATCCAACGTGCGATGTCCTCGTTCACGCTCTCCACATACTGCTTGGCTTTTGCGCGATCGAGGGACAATCGGCCCATGACCTCGGCGATGTGGGTGTCGGTGTCGATGGCCGTGCGGATGCGCAAGACGTGTGTCAAGCCCGGCGCCGCCAGATGAGCGGCTCGCCCGTGAAACACCAGATCGTCCTCGATGGCGCGTTCGCACAGCACCCGCGTCATGAAGGCCAGAAAATGCTCTTTTTCCAGAATCTGCCGTTCACTCAACTGACGTCTCTTGACTGCTGCCGTTTCAAGTTTGCCGACGGCAATTCCGTCTCGGATAGCCAACTCGACAATGTCCTCCTGGCTGAGGCACCGGAAATCGAGTTTCTGGGCGAGGGTTTGAGCAAAGAGCTTGCCCTTCTCCTGCTCTCCCCGCGAGACACATACTATGCGCACTCTCGAACCTCCCCGAGCGACTCCTTCACATCGAAAATCAACAGCCCCTGCATGGCGACCCCATCGCTTTCTGTTCAGCCCAGCGGCTCGATTGTACTCCCGGTCGTGGGATTTCCCGCAACAGACAAATGGTTAGGCTGTGGCCTACCTATTCACCACCTCGATCAACGGACACGGACGTTCGTCGGTGCCCTCGTGGGCTTGTCCGTGAATTGCCTCGATCGCACGGGCGCGGGTCGGAAAGACCGACTCCCGGCCAATGGTCGCGAGACAGCCGGTCCGTTCGAGAATGTCGAAAATGTCATCCTTGAGACCGCTGATTGAAACCTGGTAACCGGCGCTTCGAAGATCCAGTACCAGGTCACCAAGGTCCTCCGCCGCGATCTCATCCACGGTCGAAAGACCGTGACACGCGAGCAGGATGTGGCGCGTCTCGGGGCGCGCGGCGACACGCGCCTTGATCTCGTGCGCGACGAAATCCACGGTCGCAAAATTGAGAGGCCCGTCGATCCGCATGGCTGCGATAAATCGGCAGACGGCGAGACCATAGTGGTCGGCGTTGCGGAGCGATCCGTCCGCATGCATCGAAATCTCCACGACCCGAGGCAGGAGCGGCTGCATCGGGCAGTGCTCCTCAGAGTGTCCACGATGGGCCTCGGCGTACATGCTGGCCACTGCAGAGTCCGCGGTCGGGAAGATATTGTCCAACCCGATTTCGTCGGCAACACCCGACCGTCCGAGCTCCTCG
This sequence comes from uncultured Holophagae bacterium, assembly GCA_963710645.1. Taxonomy (GTDB): domain Bacteria; phylum Acidobacteriota; class Thermoanaerobaculia; order Thermoanaerobaculales; family Sulfomarinibacteraceae; genus FEB-10. The sequence continues at coordinate 181,240 of CAVQBD010000002.1, forward strand.
AAAACGTGATCTCTGAAGCTGCAGAACGACACCGAAAAAGCCGCCTTTCTCAGGCGTTCCACCAACTCGCGAAGCCTTTGTGCGTCTTCCGAGCCGTGTCGTTCAAGGGTGTGAGCGACAAACAAAATGTGAGTCACCTCAAGCCGATTCTTGACCCACTTGGTGAGCTCCAACTCCAGAGCCGCCGGGTTGGCGAGAATCAACGGTCCATCGAAGCGAAGGGCCGCGATGTGAGAACACAGTCCAAGGCCGTGCCGTCGAGCTTCGCGCAAACTCCCGTCAGGATGCAAGGAAAGTTCGGTGACACGGGGCGCCATGGGCTGGAACGGGCAGTTCGGCTCGCTCGATTCGGCGTGCGCCTGCGAGCACAGGGCGGCGATCGCTGCGAATTGGGTGGGGAAGCGGTGATTTGAGCCGATGACCTGGTCAGTGTCAATCCGGTCGAGGACCTCCAGGACTTCATCCCGGAAGCCCGAGAACGACACGCCCAAACCCTGCTCGCGGAGACGGTTGACGACCTGAACGAGCTTCTGCGCCCCGGACGGATCGACCTCCGCAATACCGTGGGCGACGAATATGACCTGTCGCAGCTCCGATCTCCCCTCCAATTTCAGGAGGATCTCCTGCTCGAGGAAATCCGTGTTGGCATAGGTGAGCGGATCGTCGAAGCGGAGGACTGCCATGTGCCGGCACAACTGGAGGTCATGGCGTACAGCATCGCGAAGCGAACCGTCGGGATGGACCGAGAGTTCCGCGAGTCGGGGCATCACCGATCGATAGGGGCAACCCGGCTCGGGATCAGTGTGGGCCGAGGCGTAGATCGCAGCGATGGCCTGGGCCTGAGTGGGGAACTGGTGGTCCCCGCCGAGGACATCGTAGAGGTGGGACCGTTTGAGCACGTCGACGACCTGGTCCTTGAGGCCGCAGAAAGAGACGTCGTACTTCGCCTCCCGCAAGTGCTCCACCAGGTGGCGCAACATTTCCTCACCCGAGGCGTCGACCTCGTTGATGCCCTCGGCCACGACCAGGACGTGCTTGAGATCCGGCATCTTGGAGACCCGATCGAGCACCTCGTCCTCGAGGTAGGAGGCGTTGGCGAAGTTCAGCGGGCCGTCGAACCGTATTGCGGCCAGGTACCGGCATTGCTCGAGGCCATGCCTCCTGGCGTCCTTCAAACCGCCCTCCGAATGGGGGGCCAATACGGCCACGCTGGGACGCATCGTACGGAAGAGGTACCCGCCAAGCGACAGGGTCACCCCGATCAGGATCCCCCACTCGAGGTGCGGCGCAAGAATGAGAGTGCACACGAAGGTCACGACCGACACGAAACCGTCGAATGGTTGGGTCCGCCAAGCATGGACAAAACCACTCACGTTGAGCAGGCCGAATACGGCCATCATGATGATCGACGCCAGCACCGCCTGTGGCAGGTTGTAGAGCATGGGTGAGAAAAAGAGCAGGACGATCGCGACGATCAACCCGGAGAAGACGTTGGACATGCCGGTGCGCGCTCCCGCCTGCAGGTTGACGGCCGAGCGCGAGAACGATCCCGAGACGGCATAGCTCTGACCCATGCAGCCAACGATGTTTGCCAACCCCTGACCGATCAGCTCCTGGTTCGGGTCGAGCTTCTGCTTTGTCTTGGCGGCCATCGCTTTGGCGATCGAGATCGCTTCCATGAATCCGAGGATGGAGATGATGATCGCTGCGGCGATGAGCTTGGGTATGACCTGGAAGTCGATGACGGGCGGACTGATTGGCGGGAGGCCGGCGGGGATTGTCCCGACCACAGCCCCTCCTCCTGTCATCATCAAATTCTCTTGATCGATGGCGACGTTGCCCACCTTGATCCGCCATGTGCCAGGTTCCACCTCGAGATCCTGGGCCGACTCACCCCGCACGATGAATTGGGGCTCACCCTTTGCATCGACGGCGCGCTGGAAGCGGTAGCCTCTCAGCTCGGTTCGAACATCCGACACGTGGTGTTTGAGTTCCTCGATCCGAATGTCGATCAAGCCTGCCATTTGGTGAAGGGCCAGCGTCCTGCGCTCGAAATCGCCCGCCACAGCCGGACCACCGCCTGACCCAAACCCCGTCGCCGAGCGCAGCGCGTGGCAACCCATGCACTGAGTGACGAGATCGCTGTTCTGGTCGTCGAGGAGGACGTTCCCGGAGGCCCTCGCTTCCTCCAAGAGTCGCTCCTCGAGCACGGCGTCGTTGAACTCAGTGATCTGCTCTTTCACTTTTTCGGATTCGATCTGGTTGCCCTGGACGTTCTCGTTCCTTTCAAATCCGAGCGTTGCGGCAAGCGCGGTGGTTACGACAACTGCCACCAGCACATTCGGGATCCGGGGGTTGAGTCGCCTCAACGTGATCATGATTGCGAACGACAAGATTGCCATCGCGAGCGTTGGAAGGTGGGTGTAGTGGAGGGCGGCCTCGAAGACCCGGTAGATGGTCCCGTAGTGATGTTCCGCCTTGTCTACATAGACGCCGAAGATTTTCGACAATTGGGACGTTGCGATGATCAGGGCGGCGGCATTGGTGAAGCCGTTGACCACCGGATGGGAGAGGAAATTGACAATCAGGCCGAGGCGAAGGATGCCAAGGGCGAGCTGGAAAACGCCCACCATCAACGCCAGCAAAATGGCGTAGGCGATGTACTGCTGGCCGCCTGCAGTGGCGAGTGGCTCGAGTGCGGCGGCGGTCATCAGCGACACCACCGCAACAGGTCCCGTCGCCAACTGCCGGCTCGAGCCGAAGAGGTTGGCTACGATGGGCGGCAGAAAGGCCGCATAGAGCCCGTAGTAGGCCGGCAGCCCGGCCAGCTGCGCATACGCCATCGACTGGGGAACGAGAACGAGGGCTACCGTGAGCCCTGCGATGAAGTCACTTCTGAGAGTCGAGGCGTCATAGCCCTGGAACCATGTGAGAAATGGGAAAAGGCGTCGCAGGATGGTCATATCCCAGATACTCCAAGCTTTCGGAGTATACGACAGCACTTCCTTTATGCGATGTCGGATGGAGAATCAGACAAGATCATGCGACAGTTTGACAGCCGAGATGGCGACTGACAGAATTCTGGTGCCTGCGATGTGATGTCGGGGCTTGAGCCGAGGGGGTCGAAACGTGGCGATCATTACGATCGACAGTGCGACGTTCTGCCACGGGCCGGAGGTGGCATCTTCAGTGGCCGACCGTCTGAAACTGGACCGCCTCGAGGACGACGCGGTCTTTGCGGCCGCCGCCGCCGTCGCCGGTATGGATGCAGCCAAGCTGGTCCGTATCGTCTACGGTCCGGCGCCCATTTTCCCGGTCGGGGTGCGTGACACGGCGAAGGCAGTCGCCGCCCTCCGCGTCGCCTTGATCGAGGTCATCAGCGCGGATCAGCTGGTGTACCACGGTCTCCTCGGTCGGCTGCTTCCCCAAAAGCTGTCTCATGTGCTGCGAGTGTGCTTGGCAGGCGACACCGATTTTCGAATCGGGGAGGCGGACAGGCAGGGAGTTCCGCCCGGGAGGCGAAACGCCGCATCAAGGCCGACGACGACGCGCGGGCGGACTGGATCGACCTCGTGGTTGGTATGGGCCCATGGGACACGAGCATGTACGACATTTTCGTGGCCATGGACAAGACGTCTCTCGAAGGTGCGGTCGAGTTGGTCTGTGATCACGCGACTCGGCCGCTTCTGGATCTGACTCGAGCGGGCGAACGCGCCCTGGCCGAAGCTCGCCTTTCAGCGGAGGTCAATCTCGAACTCGCCCGCGAGGGCCACGACGTCGACGTGGTGTGCGACGATTCTCGGGCCACCATTTTGATCAAGAAGGAAAGCGTATTCAGGGACCGGCAGCGGAAGGAGTTCGAGAAAATTGCCCTCGGTGTCGAGGGGGTGTCTGCCGTCGAGGTCCGGCGTGGACCGCGCTTCAAGGAGCCGGACATATCATTCAAGATCGACCTCGACGTGCCGTCAAAGGTGCTGTTGGTCGATGACGAGCAGGAGTTCGTCAACACCCTGTCCGAGCGGCTCGAGACCCGGAGCATGACGCCGGCAATCGCCTACGACGGCGAAGAGGCTCTGGCGATGGTCGCCGACGATCAGCCGGAGGTGATGGTGCTCGACCTCAAAATGCCGGGCATCGACGGCCTCGAGGTGCTGCGCAGAATGAAGAAGAGCCACCCCGAAACCCAGGTCATCATCCTCACAGGGCATGGTTCGGCGGCGGAGGAGGAATTGGCCGCCGAACTTGGCGCCTTTGCATACCTGCGCAAGCCGGTGGACATCGAGGAACTCACGGCGACAATGAGAAAAGCGTATCGTGAGATCGAGGCGCGACGCGAAGGACGCGACGACGACTGAGAAAATGCAGAACATTCCCGAGTCCGGCGAATTCCCGTCGACCACCTACACTCCGGAACCCGAGACGTCAGGAGCGCGGTCGAGTGGGCAGGCCTACCGCCGTCTCCATCGCCTGGCGGTCGTGGCCGCCGCGGCTGTCTCCCTGTTGCCGTTGACCATCACGATAATCATCAACTACGTGCAGTTCCGAGAGGCCCTGCAGGCCGAGGCGGTGGAGCCGATGGCCCGCCTGACCCTCAATACGAAGCGATCCATCGAACTCTTCCTCTCCGAACGACGCTCCGCCCTGACCTTTCTGGTCAACGATCGTCCCTTCGACGACCTGTGCGATCGTGCCGCCCTTACCCGGGTGATTTCAAATCTCAACCGGTCATTGGAGATCGGAGACTTCGTCGACCTCGGAATCATCGATGACAGCGGGGACCAACTGTGCTATTCGGGCCCGTACGAACTGGAGGGCCGCAACTACCTCGACCAGGATTGGTTCCACGAGGTCGCCCGGCGCGGAACCTACACCAGCGATGTTTTCCTCGGCTTCCGCAAGTCGCCACATTTTGTGATCGCCACAAAACACGATCGACCCGATCAGGGATTCTACATTCTGCGTGCGACCATCGATGCCGAGATGTTGAGCGAACAGATCCTGACCACGGGCCTGCAACAGATCGATGACGTTTTTCTGATCAACCGCGATGGAGTTCTGCAGTCGCCGTCGCGCCGCTATGGCAAGATCCTCGACGCGATTCCATTGCCGATTCCGCATTACTCTCAGAGCGTGGAGGTCGTCGAGACCGTGGACGAGCGCGGCCAGACAATCTTTCTGACCTCGGCCCATATTCAGGGTTCTCCGTTCATTCTGGTGGAGATCAAGCCCGCCGAGGAGGCGATGGGCAGGTGGTTCACCCTCCGCAGCGAGCTGCTGGGTTTCTACGTCGTCAGCGCCGGTCTGATCCTGGCCGTCATCCTCTGGGGATCGGGGCAGTTCATCAAACGGATGCGAGAGGCCGACGAACGTCGGCGGGCGATGTACCACGAGATGGAGTACAGCAACAAGCTGGCATCCATCGGGCGCCTCGCCGCCGGCGTGGCCCACGAGATCAACAACCCGCTGGCCATCATCAACGAGAAGGCGGGGCTCATGAAAGATCTTGTGACCATGCGCGACGACATGCCGCCCAAGGAAAAGCTCTTGGGTCTGGTGGAATCGGTGCTGCGCTCCGTGTCCCGATGCCAGACCGTGACCCACAGGCTTCTGGGATTCGCCCGCCACATGGACGTTCAAAGCGAGACGATCGACCTTCATGTTCTGCTGAAGGAGGTTATCGGATTTCTGGGTCGCGAAGCGGAGTACCGCAACATTGGAGTTTCGTTCAATGTGGCAGAGGATCTCCCAACGATCGAAAGCGACCGGTCCCAACTCCAACAGGTGTTCCTGAACATCCTCAACAACGCCGTGGCGGCGGTAAACGACGGTGGAAAGATCGATATCACCCTCGAACCTCAGGATGATCAGCGTGTCAGGGTCACCGTTGCGGACGACGGGAAAGGCATCCCGGAGGGTGACTTGAAGAGAATCTTCGAACCGTTCTTCAGCACCAAAGGGGCTGGCGGAACCGGGCTCGGGCTGTCCGTCACCTACGGTATCGTCAAGAAGCTCGGCGGCGAAATCGTTGTCAACAGCACGGTCGGCGTGGGGACGAATTTCACGGTGATCTTGCCCGAACGCAGAAAGGCGTAGATTGAATGAGTCGTCTTCGAGTCTTGTTCGTCGACGATGAAGAGGAGTTCGTATCGGCGGTCGTCGAACGACTCCAACTTCGAGGGATCGAAGCCACAGGTGCGATAACTGGTGCAGAGGCTCTCGATCTGATCGACCGGGAAACCTACGACGTCGTCGCGGCCGATGTGAAGATGCCGGGGCTCGGAGGGCTCGAGATCGTCCGGCGCATCAAGGATCGACATCCCGGGCTGCAGGTGATTCTGCTGAGCGGTCACGGCTCGCGAGATGATGCCGAGGAGGGGCGTCGGCTCGGTGCCTGCGATTACTTGGAAAAACCCATCGACATCGAGATTCTGATAGAAATCTTGCGCAAGGCTGCCGCGTCGGCAGGGCCGGTGGTCCGGTGACCGACTCCGATTCCTCTCGAAAACGGGATGAGGGCCTTGCTTTCTTCGGCACGATGATCGCCGGACAATCCCACGAGCTCACCAACGTCCTCAATATCATCAAGGAGTTGGCCGGCCTGCAACACGATCTTCTGGAGGCAGGAAACACCGGGCGCCCCGTCGATCTTTCGAGGATTCAGGAGGTCGCATGCAGGATCCAAAACCAGGTCATGCGGGGCGACACGATCATTCGCAACCTCAACCATTTTGCTCACAGCGTCGACCTGCCGACGGCGGTATTCGATCTCAGGGAGGCGATTGAAAGGGTTGTGTTCTTCGCCGAGCGGTCGGCCCGGCTGGCCCGGGTCGAGTTGAGTCCGGACCTGCCGGAGGAATCGATGGCCCTCGAGAACAACCCGTTCAGCCTCCAGCAGGCGTTGTTCATTTGCATCGATCTTGCTCTGCAGTCCGCCACTGACGAACGAAAGGTGACCGTGGATTACAGCGTCTGCGAAGACGGGGCGAAGATCCGGATCAACTCGGCCGACAGGCTGGCCAACGATGGTCTCGTCGCCGAGAAACTGGGGTTCCTCAGGCTGTTGCTGTCGGACCTTGGCGGGGTCCTCCTCAGGGGTCCTGGAGAGGAGCCGTACAACGCGATCGTTTTCAAAATCGGGCTGCACCGGGGCGAGCCATCCGGGCGGCTCGGATCGGCCCGAAGCTCAGGGGAAGAGAATTGATACAGTGCGGACACCGGAACCGGCGGCCGGTGACGGCGGGTCGGAATGGAGGCGGATGATGCGCGTCGAGAGCGTGTTGTTGGTTGATGACGAAGTGGAGTTTGTTCAGACACTTGCAGAACGCATGCAGGCACGGGGACTGGCCGTCGAGTACGTCACCAACGGCCACGATGCCATCGAATCGGCGAGATCCAAGACCTACGATGCGGTGGTCCTCGATTTGGCCATGCCTGGAATGAACGGTCTCGAGACCCTCAAGATCCTCCTCCGAGATCATCCCGGCCTCCAGATCATGCTTCTCACCGGGCAGGCCACCGTTGGCGATGCCGTCGAGGCAACAAAGATCGGGGCGGTGGACGTCTTCGAAAAACCCACCGACATCGAGACCCTGGTGGAGAAGATCCGCGAAGCCAGGAAAGCGCGACTCGCCCTGGAGGAGCAACACGCCCTCGATGAGATCGACAAGATCATGTCCACCAAGGGTTGGTGAGATATTCAGGCTGGCTAGCTCATATTGCGCGCGGAAAAGCGGTCCGGGTTTTCTGATTTTCCAAGCAGCATCAGGACGTCCCCTTCGCCGAAACGAGTATCGGCCGGAGGCGCATTCAGCCTGCCCTCTCGAACCGTTCGAGGTGTTGTTCACTCCCCAACACCAGCATCACATCGCCCTCCTGAAAGACGTAGCCCGCACTGGGCATTTCGTCGATAAAAGTTTCCCCGTCGCTGCTCTTTCGCTTGATGAGCAGAAGGTTGACACCAAATTTCTGTCGAATGTCGAGCGAACCCAGACTCTGACCGAAGAAACTGGCGGGGACCGGGACCTCGGCAAGGCTCATGCCCCGAACTCCTGGGAGCGCTCGGGCTGACGGACCATTCCCCATTGTTCCGGCCATGGTCGAGGCCATATCGCGCTTGAGAATCTCGCCATTGTATGCCTCGATCACATCCTGCGGCCACAGGGTGCCCACGAGCCGTCCGCGATCCACCACCGGCGCCATGAACCGATACCGTCCGAACCGCCTCATGACCTCGTCGAGCGGATCGTCGGGACCGAATACAGGGAAGCCGGTTTCCCTCATCATATCCTCGGCGATGACCAGACCTCGTGCCGATGCCGGATCGGTCATGAGGGGTCTGATGTCATCGATGGTAATCAGACCCAGGAGGTGGTGATTGGCGTCGGTCACGAACACCGTATCGCCGGGGCGTTCGACAAAACGAGAAATCACGGGCATCAAATGGTCTTCTCGTCGGACCACGGTGACCTCGGTTCGCATCGCCTCGCGTGCGTTGAGCTGGCCAAGCACGTTGGCCGAGTATCCGCCCCGAATGTCGACCCCGCGTCGAAGCAGCTTGAGTGTATAGATCGACGCTGTCTGCATCCGTGTCGCGAGCAGAGTGGCGATGATGCAGCTGATCATCAGGGGAAGAATGATCTTGTAGTCGCCCGTGAGCTCGAAGATCATCACGATGGCGGTGATGGGAGCGTGGGTTCCCGCCGCGACAACGGCACCCATCCCCACCAGTGCGTAGGCGCCGGGGCTGGCCGACGCGTCGGGCCATAGGGAATGCACGATAGTCCCGACCGCCCCGCCGGCCATCGCGCCGATGAACAATGAGGGAGCGAAGATGCCGCCGGATCCGCCTGAACCGATGGTCAGGGAGACCGCCACGATCTTTACCAAGACCAGGATCAGCAGCAGCTTCCACCCCAGTCCACCACTCAGTGCCTCGTTGATGGCTTCGTAGCCGACTCCAAGAACCTCCGGGAATTGGATCGCGATCAATCCGATGAGCGCCCCGCCCATCGCTGGTTTGACGACAGCTGGAAGACTGAGAGCATCGAAGAGGTCTTCTGCGCCGTACAACGCACGAACAAAAACCAGGGCCACCAACCCGGCGATGATGCCCAACGCACCGTAGGCGAAGAGTTCGAGTGGGCTTGCGAGGCTGTAGGCCGGCACCTCAAATGCCGGGAAATTACCAAGGAAGTGTCGACTCACCACTGTTGCCGTGACAGATGAAATCACGATGGGAGAAAACTGGGTGACTCCAAAATCGCCGAGGATGATCTCCACTGAGAACAGGGCCCCGGCCACCGGCGCATTGAATGTGGCCGCGATCCCGGCCGCCGCGCCGCAGCCGACCAGGGTCCGCAGTCGCCGTTCTCCCACGCCCAACCACTGACCGAGGGATGATCCGATCGCAGAGCCGATCTGGACGATCGGTCCTTCCCGACCCACTGACCCTCCAGATGCGATACACACGCCCGAGGCGAGGAGCTTGGCGACAACCACACGCGGACGGATCCGACCGCCCCGAAGGGCCACCGCCTCCATGACTTCCGGCACACCATGCCCCTTGGCTTCGGCAGCATAACGGACGATGATCAGCCCGACGATCAGACCACCCACCGCCGGCGACAGCACTTTCCACCAACTCGGCAGACTTCTGAGGTATGCAAGAGTTACGTTGTCCGTTTGCCAGGCGACGGCCTGGAAGAGGCGTATGGACTCCCGGAACCCAACCGCACCAAGTCCACCGAGCAGCCCGATGACAACGGCCACGAGCACCATGTACGAGTGTTCGGTGTACTTCAGGAACAGGTGGGCACGCTCCGCCGCCTGGCGAACAAGATTGACAACCGGGATTCGGCTCAGCCAGCCCATGGGGCAAGTCTACGCCCTTCAGTCACCGGTTGCGGCGCCACTCGCGCCACGCACGCCAAGCATGGCGCGAGGAGAGGAGCAGCGCCACTCCAACTGCGATATAGACCGCGCCGACGATGCCACGCGTGACCGCGCCACGCAGCAGGCGGCCGGCAGCGATCATCACAATGACCAACGCCCAGGTGCTCAGCGAGAGGAAGCCACCGAGACATCGGCCGTCGCCGCGGGCACGGATTCGTTCGACGACCTTCCGCGCCGCACGATCGAGCACCAGCTGTGACTTGATCGCACCGACGACGACCGCGCCGGCCGCGATCCACGGCGCGGCCGCGGGTGCCGCCCCCCACAGCCACCGAACTCCGAAGCCCGCCAGGGCCGCCCCCACCACCGCCCACATGAGCCACGCCAACATCAGGTGGGTCGGTACCGACGCCGCCGGTTTGTGGTTTTCTGCCCAATGGGTCAATGGAGTCCTCCGCGTGGGGGGTGCAGCCGGTCCCGTGAGAGAGAACCCGTTCGGATGATTATGACCCGATCACGCTCAATGGGGTGACCATGCGTGGAAATTTCATAGAGAGATTCGGTCGCTCGGCGCGACAGGATTCCTGGCTCTGTTGGATTCTTCGGAGTTGGGACTGTCGGATTGGCCCGAGTGCCGATCTGGCATTTGATCCGACAGCGGAGTCCACAGCGAAGCCTTGTTTTGGGTACGCCGCTTGCATTTCAGGTGGGCGAATATGAATGTCCAGCAGGTGATTTCCACCGTGACAGATCCAGTGGCTGCAGGGCCGGGGACCGGGTCGGTCGTCGGATCGGTCAATGAGGGACACGATCCGCCACGGCGAGGTGTGCCATTGAGCCTGCTCCTCGGAGTGACCATCTCGGCGCTGGTTGTTCTTCTGCTCGGTGCGCTCACGACCCTTCAGCTGCGACGTGAGGAACGGAGGGAGATCACTGCCCGAGAGGCCTTATTGGCCCAGTCGCTCGTGCCGCTGGCCCAGGAAGTCGAGCAGGCGGGCAGCCTCGGTGAGATCGAGCAGGTCCTATCCTCTTGCCGGGTCGGCGAGATCGCTCTCGGCCGATCCGGCTACAACGTGGTGTTTCGCGATGACCGAGGCCGCGTGTTGGTCTCGGCTGATGCATCGGGCGGGGTTTCGCCGCCCGACGATTCGCTTCGGGCGAGTGTGGCGGTGCGTTCGAATGTGCTTTCCGCGGGAGGCGGAACACTCGCAGCGTGGCAGGACACCTCGAGTCTCGCCAAAGAGATGATGTTACGTCGAAAGGTGGCCTGGGTCGATATCGCGATCACCGGATTGGCCGTCATAGTCGTCATCCAGTTGGCGGTATATCTCCTCGTCACGCGGCCCATGAACCGGTTGCTGACAGCCATCGACAGATTCGAACAGGGGTATCCCGCAAAGTTCCGAAATGGCGCCGTCGCGCGCGAACTGCGCTGGTTGGGGTGGCGGTTCCACCGGATGAACACCAGCCTGACCGACAACGCCCGTTGGTTGGTGGCTGCGCACCGGCGAGCAGTGGAAACCTCGAGATCTCGGCGACAACAAGAAACTGGATCCTCTGCCCTTCGACCCTCTCGACCTGGATCGCGCCGAGGTGACGGCTGGAAACGAGATCATGCGGCGCTTCTTGAGTGACCGATGTGCGTGGCTCGAAGGTTGTAGTCCGGAAAATCCAGAGGCTCGGGACGACCGCCCTGGAGGTATGGACAAACGATGTCGTCGATGCTGAGCGATTTGGTGAGATGGCCCTCCGCGCGCGGCTCGAGAACGCCGCCCTGAAGGTCCTCGATCCGGAGGCCTTCGATGGGGTGAGCAGAGGACTGGAGTCGATGGTCGCTGCGCAGGCCACGTGGTGTGCTGCGACCGAAGCGGCCATCGTCTCGGCACTTTCCGCCGATGGCGTGCAGTATGTGGCGATCCAGCGCAGGGCCAAGCACGTCGCGGGGGTGTGGCGAAAAATGAAAGAGAAACACCTTGCCCTTGAAGACGTGCAGGATTTGTTCGCCTTTCGGATCATCGTTCCAGGGCAGGATGAATGCTATCTGGCTCTTGCCACCGTCCATCGTTTGTTCGACCCGGAGCCGTTTCGATTCAAGGACTACATAGCAAATCCCAAGGCGAACGGCTACCAGAGCCTCCACACCAGTGTCCGTGATCGGGGCGGTTTTGCATTCGAGATCCAAATCCGAACCGTCGACATGCACCGTGCGGCTGAGGAGGGTGCTGCCGCCCATTGGCGTTACCGAGCCGGCAAATCCGTGCGCAACAGGGCATCGGCGAGGTCTGCGGGTCTGGGTGGTCTTGGTGCTCTGATCAGGCGTCGGCGTGGGTGACGGGCGTCAGGGACGGGGTGGCTGGTAGGGTTACGGTGAAGGTCGTGCCCTTGCCCTGCTCCGTGGTGAAGGTGACGTCCCCGCCATGTTCTTCGGCGACCTTCTGAACCACCAGAAGACCGATGCCGGTGCCCTCGCTGCCCTTGGTCGAGAAAAAGTCCTCGAAGACCCGGCTGTTCATCTCGTCGGGAATCCCGGCGCCATCGTCCTCCACCTCGAGGATCATGGAGCCCTTGATGTCGGTGGTGCAGCGAAGGGTGATGGTGTGGTGTTCCTTCGCGTCTGACGGATCGAAACGACAGGCGTCGATGGCATTGGCGACCAGGTTGGTGAGCATGTTGTGGAGTCCGCCGGGATCGAAGGTGCCATAGACCGGCGGGTCACAGAGTTCGGTTTCCAGGGTGATGCCCTCTTCGGCCATGCGGTCGGCAAAGAGATCGCGGACCTCCATCAGAATGGTGTTCGGGCAGACCCCGTCCTTGAAATCCGGGGTCCGATCCTTGGAACAATAGAGCAGATCCATGACGATCCTCGAGACCCGGTGGACGTTTCGTTCGACCATTTCCCACCCTTCAGCAATGGTCTCGCGATCATCGGTTTCGAGCCCTGTGTTGACGACGAAAATGCCGCCCTCGAGCCCCATCAAAATATTCTTGATTCGATGTGCCATACCGGCTACGGCACGTCCCATGAGGGCCAACTGGCGTTGCAGCGCCTTGACCTCGGTGACGTCGGTGAACACCTCCATGACGGCGCTGATCTCGCCATCGTCGTCCACGATGGGCATTGTGTGCACCACGGCATTGACCCGTCTGTGATCCCGCGTCACGAGAATCTCTTCGTCGGAGTGGATCAGGCCGTCGGCAAAGGTCAGGTCCACCACGCAGTTTGGACACTTGCTCGTGCGTTTCTTGCACACCTCGTAACAGAAAGAACGGTTGGTCGCCCCGAACTCCTCGCGGTACATGGCGTTGGCCTCGAGGATTCGATGGTCCCGGTCGATGACGCAGATAAAGCATGGGACGGAGGTGAAGAGGCGTTCGAAACCACGTCGAGTTTGATTGAGTTCACGTTTGAGATCGTTGAAGGGTGGCGCGTCGACGACTCTCGGTCGCCGGGTGAAGACCCACACGCCGAGGCTTGCCAGGCAGAAGAAGAGGGTCGCCGCGATGACGATGGGAGACAGGAATCGAACTCCACCCGCCACCGCAACGCACAGGATCGAGATGACCGAAAAATACACCGCGACGATGCGCCGCCGCTGAATGATCGGGTCGTTAACCTTCCTGGTGACCTTCGGGCCTGCCGGCGGGACGATGTCGTTGGGTGGAGTTCTGGTGTGGTGATGGGCCGGGGCACCATTGCGCTGATCTTGAGAGGGTGTTGTCCCGTCAGGTATGTCCATCGACGCCACTCCCAGCGCCTCTTTCCGGTTGATCGGCGTCAGCCCGTTTGGAGGCCTGCTGCGCTAGTATGGCACACTCGTTTTCGCGGGGCGTCCGGCGGCTCGTGCTGCGGGTACAACCTCGGCCATGGGCCGAGCGTCAATCAGGTCTTGAGAAAAATAGCTGAACAGGCCGATCGAATACCAGCTCGAAGGCTGATCAGAGGTCCATGGCCTGCCGTTGCGGTTGAACTACGACACGGCGCGACATACCTTGGATTGCGGGAGCCGAGTTGGCGGCAGCGCAGAGCCGGGAGGTTGGGTTCGGCTGAGGAAGATTCGATGGATAACAGTGATTTCGATCCGGCACAGATCATTCTTGACAGCGTCGCCGACGGGGTCTTCACCGTCGATCGCCAGTGGCGCATCAGCTCGTTCAACCGGGCAGCGGAAGAGATTACAGGCGTGCCCCGGGAAGAAGCTCTGGGACAACGCTGCTGCGATGTGTTTCGGGCCAGCATCTGTGAATCCGGTTGCGCCCTCAGACACACCCTCGAAACCGGGGAAAATGTCGTCAACAAAAAGGTTTTCATTGTCGATACCGACGGTACCAAACTCCCGGTGAGCGTTTCGACGGCGATCCTCAGGGACGCCGATGGGCAACCCAAGGGTGGTGTCGAGACCTTTCGCGATCTCAGCCACGTCGAGCAGCTGCGCAAGGAACTCGAGGGCCGTTTCTCGCTCGGCGACATCATTGGCCGCAGTCGTCCCATGAGGGACCTTTTCGAAGTGCTTCCGGCGATCGCGGCCAGCGAGAGCACCGTCGTCGTCCACGGCGCCAGCGGGACAGGCAAGGAGCTCTTCGCCCGTGCGATCCACCAGCTGTCACCGAGACGGGACAAACGGTTTGTTGCCATCAACTGTGGTGCTCTTCCGGACACTCTGCTTGAAAACGAACTCTTCGGCCACGTGGCCGGCGCCTTCACCGACGCCCGTCGTGACAGGCCGGGTCGTTTCGCCCATGCGGAAGGGGGCACCATCTTCTTGGATGAGATCGGGGATATTTCCCAGGCGATGCAGGTTCGTCTGCTGCGGGTTCTCCAGGAGCACGTCTACGAGCCTCTCGGCTCGGTGGAGCCGGTGACAGCCGACGTCCGGGTCATCGTCGCCACTCACCGCGATCTCGCAAGCCTCGTTGAGGATGGAGTTTTCAGGGAAGACCTCTACTATCGCATCAACGTGATGAAGCTGGAGCTGCCGGCATTGAAAGAGCGCCGGGAGGACATTCCGCTGCTGGTGGATCATTTTGTCCAGCGATTCAACCGGCTTCAGGACAAGGACGTCGTCGGAGTGTCGGACGAGGTTCTCAGCCTGCTCATGACATATTCGTTCCCAGGCAACGCCCGGGAGTTGGAAAACGTCATCGAGCACGCCTTCGTGCTCTGCAATGAAGGCTGCATCGAACTCAGACACCTGCCACCTGAAATCAGTCAGGGATCCGAAGTTCCTCCGGTGGAATCCCGGGGGGGAATGACTCTCCGTGAGATGGAAGCCCTGCAAATATCGCTTGCACTCCACCGCCATGGCGGAAACCGGAAGGCGGCGGCCGATGAGCTTGGGATCCACCCGAGCACCCTCTTCCGGAAACTCAAGGATCTGGAGATCGAGCCGCCGGAGCGCGACGGTCGGAATAGTCAGTAGGCCGTGAGCGGCCCACCCACCCGCCCAGGCAGTAGGGAGTAGCGCCCGCCCCCCCCAGGCAGTGTTCCGGGTTTCGAGTTGCCCCCCACCCGGATGCGAGATACGAGATGCGAGTTCCCCCTCCGGTGGCGTCCTGTAATAGGTTGACACTCGAGAAGGGGGTGGGCCTATGGCGGGAAGGACGATGCGATACAGTGAGGCATTCAAGCAGCAGGTAGTGGACGAGCTCGAGGCGGGGCGATTTGGGAGTCCACATGAGGCATCACAGGCCTACGGTGTTGATTCGGGGTCGGTGAAGCGTTGGGCTAGACAGTACGGCAAGGGGCACTTGCTGCGGAAGGTGGTACGAGTGGAGAAGCAAGACGAGCCTGGGGAGATCAAGCGTTTGAAGGAACGGGTGCGAGGCTTGGAAGCTGCGTTGGCGGATTCGGTGATGGACCAGGCGTTGGATCAGGCGTTTTTCGAGATTCTGTGCGAGCGGATGGGCATCGACGCGAGAGAGTTTAAAAAAAAGCACGCTGGTCAGGCGTCCACCGGGCGGGCAAGAAACTCCAAGGACGACGCGGAGTAAGCATCGAGAGGTTGTGCTGCAAGGTGGGCATGACCCGGCAGAACTACTACAAGCAGAGGCGGCGGCGAAGACGGAGAGAAGTCGACGAGAGTCTGATCATCGCTCTGGTCAGGCGGGAGCGACAGCAGCAGCCGCGGCTTGGTTGTAGGAAGCTCCATCGGCATTTGCGTCAGCAGTTTCGAGACGCCGGTATCCAGGTCGGTAGAGACCGGATGTTTGAGGTTCTTCGTCATCACGGGATGCTGGTCAGACCGTTGCCGAAGAAACCCCGCACTACGTTTTCGGGGCACTCTTTGCCGGTGTATAGGAATCTCATCTCTGAGCTTGAGGCCACGGCTCCAAACCAGATCTGGGTCAGCGACGTGACCTACATCCGGACGTGGGGGGGGTTTGAGTACCTCACTCTGATCATGGACCTGCACTCCCACAAGATCGTCGGCTATCACTGTGGAGAAAGCCTCGACACCAAGACTTCCATGAAAGCGTTGGATCAGGCGATTGCGGATCTGCCAGACGACAGGTATCCAATTCACCATTCAGATCGAGGAAGCCAGTACTGTAGCCACAAGTATGTCGAACGCCTGAATGGTCGCTACTTGCCGGTGAGCATGACCGAGTTGAATCACTGTGCCGAAAACTCAACTGCAGAGAGACTCAACGGCATCCTCAAACAGGAGTATGGCCTCGGAAGAACTTTCCTCAGCCGGCAGCAGGTACGACGCGCTGTCGATGAAGCCGTCTGGCTCTACAACCACCGCCGACCCCACATGACCCTCGATTACCAATACCCTGCCAAGGTCCATGAACTGGCCGCCTGACAAGGCTGGCTCCTTCACACAACTTGATCACTTCTCCACAGCCTGATGAACCACCGCGCGGCCCACCCTCCCGACTGCGGAGTTGCGGAAAGCTGGCCCCCTCCCCACCTCCCTCCACCTTCCCACAGCCTCCGCAGCCACGACGACGAATAGTGACAACTTTTCGCCAGGACTTGACCAGCGTTTCATCTTGGCATCCTGAGCGAGGCCCACCGGGCCGAGTCGAAGGATCTGGGTGGGTGGGGAGCCGATGCGTTCTTGCCCCCACCCAGACCCTTCGTCGCTCCGCTCCTCAGGATGACATCTGTCTTCCTCATTCTCGAGTTCAATCGAGGCTGGAACTGCCTACTGCCTACTGGCATCAATCGCGAAATGCGACGGTAGCCTCCGTTGCCCGGGCAGCGTTCTGCGAGGCAGCCGTGGCGCGTCTCGTTCGTTCGTTCGTAACTATATTTTTTTGAACATCTTAAGACCGAGAGTGCAGCAGAAAGAGTTGGCAGGATCATTGCTATAGCTGGAGCATGCGACTCGCCGTACCAGCTTGGGAAGGCCGAGTGTCGCCGCTCTTCGACGTGGCGAAGTGGCTTATGGTCATTGACGTCATCGGCGGTGAGGCGACCTTCACAAAGGTCTATCCAATCGGCGGCCCCAACCGCAAGCGGGTTGTCTCTGAGCTCGGCATCGATGTCCTGATCTGCGGCGCCATTTCCCGTGAACTCGAGGACGGATTGGTGGCCAGCGGGGTCGAGGTGGTCGCCGAGATCAGGGGCCGGATCGAGGACGTCGTGCGAGCGCATACCCAGGGCAGCCTGGTTCAGCCGCGGTTCTTGATGCCGGGATGCCATGGTCGGCGTCGCCGTGCCCGGACCCGGGCGAGCCGCATGGAGACGGTGGACGCGTCCGAGCGGCGATCCGCCGAAAGGGCTGATGGCGCTTCCGGAGGTTGGCCTGACGGTGGGGGACCGGAGGGTTGGATGGTCCACTAGCCTGGTCGAGACCGAAAACCCGTGCGGTTCGCGGGACGAGGTAGATGGGTCGAAACGTGGCAAGGCCGTTGTCGTTACTGACTCGTGACACTTTTCACGAGTTCCCGCCCATGGTCGAGCAATCGGCTCGGAGAGCACCATTTTACATGTCTCAACCTATTGCAAATAGGAATCTTAGAAAGCACGTTACGGTCTCGTAACTGAAACCCGGGTTGACCGCCGGGCAACTGTGGGTGGCGCGAGGCAATCCTCAGTTGTTGCAATGGCTTGCGTCACCGGACGCCGGCTGTCTCTCTGGCACAGCGGTTGCACTGCTCCAATGGGCTGAGGTGTGTTTCGAAACCATCGGAGCGTGAGATGGCCAGCGGAATCAAGAAATTCTGGACGACCGAAGACTACTGGGCCGTGTGGCTCGGTCTCGGGATTGTCTTGCTGGCGCTTGGCGCGTTTGCGGCGGGGGGCTCCATCAAGGGGTGGGCGGTCACGCCTGGTTCCTGGTCGACTCCGGGCGAGTTGGGGGCAGACCTTGCCAATCATTGGTCCGGCTATCTGACCATTTTTCTGCTCTTTGGTGTGGTGTTCTCGGTTTCCATCGCCGTGATGGGCCGCAAGATCTCAGAGTTCGTTCCAGGATTCACCATCTTGTACCTCGGTTCGTTGGCCATCTTCTACCTGGCCGCCAATCCATTCGTTGGCAAGACCCTCCATCTGGGTGCTCCCCTCCTGGCCCTCATTCTCGGTCTCATCATCGGCAACGTGATCCACTTGCCGGAGTGGTTTTCCGCCGCGTTGAGAACCGAGTACTACATCAAGACGGGCATCGTGCTGCTAGGGGCGACCCTGCCGCTGACGCTGATTTTCAAGGCCGGACCGATTGCCTTCGTGCAGGCCACCATCGTTTCGGTCTGCACGTGGCTCACCATCTACCTGGCGGCCACGAGGGTTTTCCGGTTGGAACCGCAGTTCGCTGCTGTGCTCGGTGCCGGCGGCGCGGTCTGTGGAGTTTCGGCCTCCATTGCCGTGGGAGGTGCGGTGAAGGCCAAGAAAGACCACATCGCCATCGGAATCGCGGTGGTGTCGGTTTGGGCCATCGTCATGATCCTGGTCCTCAGCGTGGTGGTGAAGCTGATGGTGCCGACGCCGATCTCACCCGGAGAGGCGGGCGCGTGGGTGGGGACTTCGGAGTTTGCCGACGCTGCCGGTTTCGCGGTGGTGGCGGAGCTGTCAACGGTCATCGAAGCGGGCGTCATACGGGCTGCCGACGGCTCGATGATGAACCCCGACGACCCCATCAACACCTTCACCCTGATGAAGGTGATCGGGCGCGATATCTGGATTGGCATCTGGTGTCTGATCCTGGCCGTTGTGTCGGTGATGTTCTGGGAGAAGGACGAGGGAGCCCAGCGGACGGTGGGGCCTGGAGTGATCTGGGAGCGGTTCCCGAAATTCGTGCTCGGTTTCTTTGCCGCGTCGATCATCATGACGGCGGTGTCTGCCAACCCGCCCACAGACCACGTGGGGCGGGCATCGGTTGAGGGCACCTACAAGACCAGTGCCGAAAAGATCGTGTATGACGCCGACTTCTCCGACTACGCGGCACCGGGGGAACTGGCCGGCCGATTCGCCTACGATGCGCCCGCTGGCGAGATCACATACCTGGGCGAGATGAGGCTTTCCGAATACGACGACCTGGCGGCCGCGATTCCGGCGAGCGATCCCGATCTCAAGGACAAGAAGGGAGCCCTGAAACAGCTTCGCTTCAAATCCGACTGGTTCGAGTCCGAGCTCAGACCGCGGGTGATCTCACCCATCAAAAAACTCCGGTCATGGGCCTTCGTGCTGTGCTTTCTGTGCATCGGGTTGTCCACCAGGTTCAAGGATCTGCTGACCTTCGGGCTCAAACCGTTCTGGGCCTTCACCATCGGTGTGGCGGTCAATGTGCCCCTCGGGTACTTTTTATCAACTGTCGTTTTTTCAAAGTTTTGGAGCAATATCAGCGACATGATGTGAGGAGTTTGTGTCGGGTGGGCCATCGTTGGTCTCCCCGCCGAGAAAATTTCTGAAATCAATGGAAAGGAGTGGCCATGACAGAAGAGAGAAAAACGCCGCTGCTTGACGAGCTCGAAAAGGGACCGTGGCCGAGCTTTGTCAAGGAGATCAAGAAGGAGGCCGTTCGCAACGATATGTCGAACGACGTCCTGGGCATCCTCGAACGGTCCTACGAGGAGCACATCAGCCACTGGAAGCATGGCGGACTAGTGGGTGTGATGGGGTATGGCGGGGGCGTCATCGGACGCTACTGCGATATCCCCGAGGATTTCCCCAACGTCAGGGAGTTCCACACCTATCGCGTCAATCAGCCGTCGGCGTGGTTCTACAACACCGCGGCCCTGCGCCAGCTGTGTGATATCTGGGAGAAGTACGGCTCCGGTCTGACAAACATGCACGGCTCCACCGGCGACATCGTCTTCCTCGGGTCCGACACTGCGGCCCTGGAACCCTGTTTCGCCGAACTGAGCCACGAGCGTGAAGGTGAGCCGAGCTGGGACCTGGGCGGATCGGGCTCCAACATGCGGACCCCGAGCTGCTGCGTCGGTCCGGCGCGGTGCGAGTGGGCCTGTTACGACACCCTGGATGCCTGCTACGACATCACCCAGACCTTCCAGGACGAACTGCACCGGCCGTTCTTCCCCTATAAGTACAAGTTCAAGTTCGCCGGCTGCCCCAATGACTGTGTGGCGTCCATCGCACGATCGGACTGCTCGGTTATCGGCACCTGGAAGGACGACATCCAGGTCGATCAGGCCAAGGTTGCGGAGTACGCCGCGGGCGGCACCGACATCCAGGCCGAGGTCATCGACTACTGCCCCACCGCCTGCATGGCGTGGGACGGCAAGACCCTGGACATCGACAACTCCAACTGCGTCAAGTGCATGCACTGCATCAACGTGCTCCACTTAGCCCTCAAGCCCGGCAAAGAGCGCGGCGCCACCATCCTCGTTGGTTCGAAGGCTCCGATCGTCGGCGGCGCGCTGCTGTCGTCGGTTTTCGTGCCTTTCCTCGAGATGGAACCCCCGTACGAAGATCTCAAGGAGCTCACCGAAGCGATCTGGGATCTCTGGGGTGAGCACGGCAAGGCCCGTGAGCGCACAGGCGAGTTCATCCAACGGGTGGGCCTCGGCAACTTCCTCGACGAGATCGGTCTCGAGCCGATCCCGGAGATGGTCATGCATCCACGCACCAACCCCTACATCTTCTTCGACACCGAGCTCGATGAAGATGAAGACGAAGAATAGAAGGGAGGCCCTCATGACTGAATTCGAACGCCAAACCGATATCGGGCCGCCACACTACGGGCAGTTTCTTCCGCCCGTCATCAAGAACAACTACGGCAAGTGGGACCATCACGAGATCCTCAAGCCGGGCGTGATGGTGCACGTGGGTGAGACAGGCGACAAGCTGTTCACCGTGCGCGCAGGAACACCGCGACTCCTGGCGATCACCTCGATTCGTGAGATGGCTGACCTGGCGGACAAATATTGTGATGGATACCTTCGTTGGACCAGCCGCAACAACGTCGAGTTCCTGCTCACCGACGAGTCCAAGATCGAGCCGTTGATCAAGGACGTGGAGACGCTGGGCTATCCCGTCGGCGGGACTGGCAACCAGATTTCCAACATCGTTCACACCCAGGGCTGGGTCCACTGCCACTCCTCCGCGTCGGACGCGTCGGGTGTGGTCAAGTCCGTCATGGACGAGCTCTTCCCGTACTTCAGCGGTGAGAAGAGCCTGCCGGCCAAGCTTCGGGTGGCCTACGCGTGTTGCCTCAACATGTGCGGCGCGGTGCACTGCTCGGACATCGCGATCCTCGGGGTCCACACAAAGGTGCCGGCGATCAACCACGACGATCTGCCGAAGATGTGCGAGATCCCGACCCTGGTGGCCTCGTGCCCGACCGGTGCGATCCGGCCAGCCACGGTGGACGGCAAGGCGTCGGTGGAGATCGAGGCCGCCCAGTGCATGTACTGCGGCAACTGCTACACAGTCTGCCCGGCCTGCACCATCAACAACGCCGATACCGATGGTCTGTCCATCTGGGTCGGCGGCAAGGTGTCCAACGCGCGGACGACGCCGTCGTTCTCGAAACTGGCGGTGCCGTACCTGCCTAACAACCCGCCCCGTTGGCCCGAGGTTGTAGAGCCGGTCAAGAAAATCGTCGAGATCTACGCCGCCAACGCGCGCAAACACGAACGTCTGGGAATGTGGATCGAGCGGATCGGCTGGCCGAAATTCTTCGAGCTCACCGGATTCGAGTTCACCAAGTACCACATCGACGACTTCAAGCACGCTGGTGAGACCTTTAACCGGACCGCGCAACTGCGCCACTAGGAGGACCTCATGAGCGTCGATCAGGACGAACTGTGTGATGCGATCGTGCAGTTGGTGACCAGCACCTACGGCAAGAAGAACCTCAAGCCGATGGATGTCACCAAGGACATGATCGCCAAGTTCGGTGAGGACAACTGCGACAAGCGGGACGTCAAGAAGGCCCTGCGGACGCTGGTGGATGGCGGAACCCTGACCTACAAGTACGCCGGGGGAAGCTACGTCACGCTGCCGGAAGCGAAAGGCTGAGTCCTCGAAATAATCAACAAGGGGGCCGGGCTGGCCCGGCCCCCTTCTCGACCAGCCACAGGAGCAACAATGAGCAAAGCACAGGAACGCACCGACGAGGCCGTGGCACTGCTGCGGGAGTGGCAGGGACTCGAACGCGAGGCGATCGAGACCACGGCCGAGATCATGGAACAGACCGACAATCTCCTGATCCGACAGATCATGGAGATCATCCGCAACGACTCGGTCCAACATCACCGGGTCCAACAATTCATCATCGACGTCATGACCCGTGAGGCGGTCGTCTTCAGCCCCGGCGACATGGCCGAAATATGGGCCAGACTCGAGGAACACGACGCGCTGGAACGGCGCACCATCGAAATGGCCAAGGAGCTCAAGGACAAGACCACCGACAAGGTGGCGGCTCTGCTCCTGGACTATCTGATTCGTGATGAGCAGAAGCACGACACCCTTCTCAACGAGCTGGATGCTTTGAAGGTGTACCTGTCGAAGATCTCGTGACCGTGTGATCTGAAGGGTCAACGGGGAAGGCATAAAGCATGGGTCTATTGAAGAAAAAAAAGAAATCCTCCGGGATGGGGGCTCGTCTCTCGGGTGGCGGAGGCTCGGGCAGCCAGATCTCTCCGTTGCGTCCGAGGTATCTCGAGAAGCTCCCGCCCTGCACGGGCAACTGCCCGAGCGACAATGACATTCGCGGCTGGCTGACCGTGATAGCAGAGCGCGAAAAACTCGGTCTCAGCCTCGACCA
This sequence comes from uncultured Holophagae bacterium, assembly GCA_963710645.1. Lineage (GTDB taxonomy): Bacteria > Acidobacteriota > Thermoanaerobaculia > Thermoanaerobaculales > Sulfomarinibacteraceae > FEB-10. Next base: position 204,306 of record CAVQBD010000002.1, read on the forward strand.
GGCGTGCGAACAGGCCTGGTACATCGAGATGGAGACCAACCCCTTCCCGTCGGTGATGGGTCGAGTGTGTCCCCACCCGTGTGAAGACCACTGCAACCGTGGCGAGAAGGACGGGGCGGTGGGCATCAACTCGGTGGAGCGCTTCATCGGCGACTACGCCATCGAGAAGGGCCTCAAGCCCAAGATGATCGAGGGCGAGGAGGCCAAGAAGGAGAAAGTGGCGGTGATCGGAGGAGGCCCCTCGGGACTCTCCTGCGCCTACCATCTCGCCCGGCGCGGCTACAAGACAACGGTCTTCGAGTCGCTTCCCAAGGCGGGCGGCATGATCCGCTACGGCATCCCGGTGTACCGCATGCCGCGAGAGATTCTCGATGCCGAGATCCAACGCCTCGTCGATTTCGGTGTCGAGCTCAAATGCGACACCAAGATCGGCAAGGACGTGACCTTCAAGGAGTTGCGGAACGACTTCGACGCCATCTATGTGGCCATCGGGGCCCACCAGGGCAAGAAGCTCGGCATCGAGGGCGAGGATGGACCGGGAATCTGGACCGGAACCGAGTTCCTCAACCATGCGAATTCCGGCAAGACCGTCGAGATCGGCGGCAACGTGGTGGTTATCGGCGGTGGTGACACAGCCATCGACGCGGCCCGTGTGTCCAAGAGGGTCACCATGGACTCGGCGGCGATCTCCAGACGCATGGGTGCCAACGTCACGATTCTCTACCGCAGGACCCGCACCGAGATGCCGGCCATCGAGCGCGAGATCGAAGAGGCGCTCGAGGAAGGCATCAACATCGAGTATCTGGCCGCCCCCAAAGAGATCCTTCGGGACGACGAGGGCAAGGTCAGAGCGATGATGGTGCAACGGATGGCGCTTGGTGAGCCCGATGACTCGGGACGCCGGCGTCCGGTGCCCATCGAGGGCGACGTCTACGAACTCCCGGTGGAAACCGTGATCACGGCGGTCAGCCAGAAGCCGGAACTCGGAGCGCTCGGTTCCGAGGAGCTGGGCGACGGATGGCTCAACGCCGACGACTGGGGCAAGACCGATATCGACGGCATTTGGACCGGCGGCGACAACATCAACCTGGGTATCGCCACGACCTCCATCGGCCAGGCCCGTAGAGCTGCCGAGAACATCGATGCCATGATTCAGGGCAAGGAGATCTCCCAGGATGATCCTCCGCAGACGATCCTTGCCGACAAGATCAAACTGGACTGGTATGAGGCCAAGACACGGGGCGAACGTCGTGTCGTGGCCCCCGAGGAACGCCTCTCGAAACCACTGGACGAAATCGACCTCGGGATGACCGTAGAAACGGCGCTCGAGGAAACTACGCGGTGCTTCAGCTGCGGCCGTTGTTTCGGCTGCGAGAATTGCTGGATGTACTGTCAGAACAACTGCTTCACCAAGGTCCAGGAGCCCCAGCTCGGCAAGTTTTACACCATCAAACTCGATGTGTGTGACGGTTGCAAAAAGTGCTGGGAGGAATGCCCCTGCGGCTTCATTCTGGGGGAGTAGAAGACCGAATGGCGGCGATGCGGTTGAACTCGCCCCGACTGGTGGTGGCCGGGCTTTCCGGAGACGGAGGCAAGACCCTGGTTTCTCTGGGGCTTGCCAGGAGCCTGCGGGATCGCGGGCTCCAGGTCCGCACCGCCAAGAAGGGTCCCGACTACATCGACGCTGCCTGGCTTGGCGCGGCCAGCGGTTCGGGCTGCGTCAATCTGGACACCTTCCTGATGTCTGAAGAGGGCATCGGGTCTGCGGTGTGGTCCTTCCGCGGTGGCGATGTCGCCGTGATCGAGGGCAATCGGGGTCTGTATGACGGCTCCGACTCGGAGGGCACTCACTCCACCGCCGAACTGGCAAAAGTCCTCAAGGCACCGGTGCTCCTGGTTGTCAACGTCACAAAGGTGACGCGGACCGTGGCGGCGCTGGTGCTCGGATGTCAACAACTCGACCGCGACGTGACCATAGGCGGTGTCGTGCTGAACCGCGTCGGCACCAGCCGGCAGGAGTCCTTGATCCGTCGGGCCGTGGAAGACTCCACGGGCATCCCGGTGCTCGGTGCCATCCCCCGTCTGCACGGTGAGGACCCCTTGCCGGGAAGACACCTTGGTCTCGTCACAGTCGCCGAACATCCACAGTGCGAACAGGCAATTGAAGCGGCCGCCGAGGCTGTGGCGAACAACGTGGACCTGGACCGTGTGGTTGAGATGGCGCGACACGCACCCCCGGTGGAGCTGCCCATGCTCAGACTCGACATCGAGCCGGTCACCTGTCGTATCGGCTACCTCTCGGACTCCGCCTTCTCCTTTTACTATCCGGAAAACCTCGATTGTCTCCGCAAACATGGTGCCGAACTCATTGAGGTGTTTCCGGGTGCTGGGCGCAGCATGCCCGACGTTGACGGTCTATATATCGGCGGCGGTTTTCCGGAGGTCCACGCGGAACGTCTCGCCTCGGACCAGGACCTGGCCGCCCAGATCCGTCAACAGGTCAGCGGGGGCATGCCGGTCTATGCCGAATGCGGCGGACTCATGTACCTGTCCAGCGAACTGCGGGTCGACGGCAATGCCTTCCCAATGGCCGGTGTTCTGGACCTGGCAGTCGAGCAGACGGCCAAGCCCCAGGGCCACGGATACGAGGTGGCCGTGGTCGATCGTGACAATCCGTTCTTCGCCACCGGCACACACCTCTCCGGGCACGAGTTTCACTACTCGAGGATTCTCTCCGGTGACGATCTCGAACACACCGTGCTCTCGATCGAGCGTGGACAGGGAGTCGGAGCTGGCCGTGACGGAGTTGTGAAGGGGAACGTATGGGCTTCCTACCTTCACCTCCACGCACTGGCCACGCCGCGTTGGGCCGAGGGTTTCCTGGAACTGGCGGCATGCCACGCAGTCGAGCGGTCCGGGTCGGCCGTGGAATGTCGGTGAAGAGGATGGTGATGGAACTGCTGCAGTCGCCCGACACTTCGCGACTCGAGGAATTCGCGCAAGCGGAGCCCCGGGCCATGAGGTTCCTCCTGGGCCGGCTGTGGGATCCCGACGAGACGATTCGCGAGCGGGCTGCCGCCGGAATCGGTGCGTCGGCCGCGGTGAACCGCGACCTTGGACGGGATGTTCTTCGGCGTCTGGTCTGGGCACTGAACGATGAGTCGGCCACCAACGGCGTGTATGGACTGGCCGCCATCGGCGAAATCGGTGCCAGGGACCCGGAGCTCATCGAGCCATTCCTTGGTCCGGTGGCCTGCTACGCCTGGGACGACGGGCTCAGGACCGAGATCCTACACACCCTGAGCCGGGTTGCGGACACCGCGCCGCAGCTCATCGCCCCGATCCTCGATGACATCAAACAACGGGTGGATCGCCTCGATGCGACCGAGGTCGCGCTGATGGCGGAACTCTCCGAGAAGGTTGAGATATGAAAAGACCTGAAAGCCGTACCGAACGCCTGGAGCGGTGTTTGAAGGCGGTCGAAGACAAGCCGCAATCGGCCGCGGCCCATTACAACCTGGGCCTGGCCTACCAGAAGATGGGGAGATTTCAGAGCGCCGAGAAGGCGTACTTGAAGGCCATCGAGATCGACCCGACAATCGCCGAAGTGTGGATCAATCTGGGCGGCGTCCGGTTGCAGACCTGGGACTTCGAGGGGTGTCTGGATGCATCCCTCAAGGCCGTGGAGCTCCGCGATGATCTGTTGATGGCCCATCACAACCTGGGCCAGGCCTATCTCTACATGGACGACGCCAAGAATCTGGTCAAGTGCACTCGGCGTGCGCTCGACCTGGACCCCGATCACTCACAGTCCCACTATTTTGCGGCTGTGGGTCTGCTCGCCCTTGGAAATGCGGGCGGAGCGGAACGACACCTGGCCCGGGCAATCGAGCTCGGGCATCGCCCAACGCCGGAGTTCCTGAGGGCCATGGAAAAGTCCCAACGGTCGAAGGCGGAGAGAATTCAAATTTCAGAAATTGCCGGGGGAGACGCCCCCGCAAAGCCAAAGGAGGACTGAAATGGCGACTTTTGAGTATGGTGATATTTCCCTTGCTGTCGACGAAGACGGATTCCTGCAGGAGCCCGACAAGTGGAACGAGGATGTGGCAGCGGCACTCGCCACCACGGAGGGTGTTGAAGAGCTCTCCGAGGACCACTGGAAGGTGGTCAACTATCTCCGCGAGTACTACCTCCAGTTCGGCGTCGCGCCGATGATCCGCAAGCTCTGCAAGCAGACCGGATTCAGCCTCAAGGAGATCTATGAGCTGTTCCCGTCGGGTCCGGCGAAGGGCGCCTGCAAGGTGGCGGGTCTGCCGAAACCCACCGGCTGCGTTTAGGGTCGGGTTTCGGTTGATTCGACGATGATCGCTCCGCGTTCCGCGGGCAGTTCCGGTTTGCCCGGTCGCTGACGTGGATCGCGGAGCTTTTTATGAACTTGGTCGTTACAGGCACGAAACACGAGGCGACCATTGACCTCGTCGTTGACTCATAAAGCAATCTGGATCAGACATTTGAGTTGATTCGGTTAGGCGTATTCGTGGCACAGCGGTTGCATTTCCGCTCCACCAATCACGCCGATTTGGAGGAGGGATGTGATGGTCCTGGAGGAACTGGCTGGACAACATCGCGCGGCCATTCTCTCTGACTGGTTCGAACACATTGTCGGGGCGTACCCTGACGAAACGGCTCGATTTCTCCGCAAGACGAAGGACCCCTTTGGCAATCCGGTTGGAGCCGGGCTGCGGGAAGAGTTAGGCACGGTCCTCGACGGAGCCTTCCACAAGGTCGAGGATTCGGACCTCCTTGCCGCACTGGACAGGATCATCCGGGTTCGCGCGGTGCAGGAAATGTCGCCGTCAGGGGCTGTCGGGTGGGTGCTCCAACTCAAACCGATTGTGCGACAGATCGCGCGATCGGAAGGCCGGGTGCCGGCGGACGAAATCGACCGCATCGAAGGACTGGTCGATCGTCTCGTCCTGATGGCATTCGACGTCTACACGACATGCCGCGAACAGATCTTCGAAATCCGGGTCAAGTCGATCAGAGATCTCTCAGCCAAGAATATCGAACGTCTCAATGAGTGGCGCGCCGGGCAGGGGCCCGGTGACGCTCCTCCTGACGATGACACGTCGTTGGAGGAAGGGAGGAGGAAAGAATGGGCGCCTTGATTTCGCTCATCGCGGTCGCCGCCCTCGCCATCATGGCCATGGTTGCGGTGGGCGCTGGCGACCTGCGTTTCCTGATTGGGGTCGTGGTTCCGGGTATCGCCTTCGCGGTGTTCCTCGTGGGCATCCTGTACCGCGTGATCCGCTGGGGCAGGGCCACCGTCCCATTCCGGATTCCGACGACCTGCGGACAGGAAAAATCTCTGCCGTGGATCAAGAATGACGAGTTCGACAATCCCTCGAACGGCTTCTGGGCATCAGTCCGGATGGCCTCCGAGGTGTTGTTCTTCCGGTCTTTATTCCGGAATCACAAAGTCGAGGTGAATGCTGATAAGGAGAGAGTTTCCTACATCAGCACCAAGTACCTGTGGGCGGCCGCAATGGTCTTCCATTGGTCCATGCTGATCATCATCTTGCGCCACTTCCGGTTCTTCGTGGAACCGGTCCCGCAGTGGGTGGAGTTCATCCAGCGATGGGACGGGTTTTTCCAGGTGGGAGTACCGGTTTTCTATGCCACCTCGGTCCTCTTCGCGGCGTCTCTGGGCTACCTATTGCTCCGGCGCCTCGCAGACTCACAGGTCAAGTACATCTCATTGCCTTCCGACTACTTCGCCCTTTATCTGCTGCTCGGTATCGGGATTTCAGGAATCCTGATGCGGCATCTGGAGAAGGTGGACATCGTCCAGGTGAAGGCGGCGATCGCGGGCTGGGCTTCGTTGCATCCCGTGGTTCCCACCGGGGTCGGGGTGATGTACTTCGTGCACGTGTTCCTGGTCAGTGCGCTGCTGGTCTACTTTCCGTTCTCCAAGCTGCTCCACGCGCCAGGCGTTTTTCTCAGCCCGACGCGGAACCTGGCCAACTCGAATCGTCGGGTGCGTCACATCAATCCCTGGAACCCGGAGGTGGATGTGCACACCTACGCCGAGTGGGAAGAAGAGTTCCACGACAAGCTGGTGGCGGCGGGCTACCCGCTGGACAAGGAGTGAGCCATGTCGGAAATCTACGACAAGCCACCTGAGCAGCTGATTCAAATCGACCTCGCGCCGCCCAAGTCAGATTGGATGGATCCCGGAATCAACTTCGAGGCGCGGCGGGGCACCTGGTCCTACCCGGGCGCAGGGAAAAACCTCAAGTACATGGGTTTTGCCAATCCGCGGGAGTGGTCGCCCACCGACGACGACTGGAAGCTCCCAGACGACTGGAAGAACATCATTCTCGAGGGATTTCGCGAACGCCTGATGAAATACAGGTCGTTCCACGTCTTCATGGACATCTGCGTGCGCTGCGGAGCCTGCGCCGACAAGTGTCACTTCTTTATCGGATCCGGCGATCCGAAGAACATGCCCGTGCTGCGCGCCGAGCTGCTCCGGTCCATTTATCGGCGCGACTTCACGGCCACGGGCAAGATCCTCGGGCAACTGGCCGGCGGGCGTGACCTCACGGAGCAGGTCCTCAAGGAGTGGTACTACTACTTCTTCCAGTGCACGGAATGTCGGCGATGCTCGGTCTTCTGCCCATACGGTATCGACACAGCGGACATCACCATGATGGCTCGCGAGCTCATGATGCTGGTTGGTCTGAACATCAACTGGGTCGTGGAACCGGTGGCCAACTGCCAGCGCACCGGCAACCACCTGGGCATCCAGCCCCACACCTTCAAGGACAACATCGAATTCCTCTGCGAGGAGTTGGAGGAAGAGACCGGGGTCCATATCGATCCGCAGATCAACCGTAAGGGTGCGGAGATCCTGTTCGTGCTGCCGTCGGCGGACTACTTCGCCGATCCCGGAACCTACACCTTTATCGGCTATCTGATGCTGTTCCAGCACATCGGGCTCGATTACACCTTGTCTGCCTACGCATCGGAGGCCGGCAACTTCGGGCTCTTCACCTCGCACGAGACCATCAAACGCCTCAATTACAAGGTCTATCACGAGGCCAAGCGTCTTGGGGTCAAGTGGATCATTGGTGGTGAGTGCGGCCACATGTGGCGGGTGCTCCATCAGTACATGGACACCATGAACGGTCCGGCCGATTTTCTCGAACAGCCGAAATCACCCATCACGGGTACGGTCTTCGAAAACGCTGCGTCATCCAAGACGGTCCACATCTGCGAGTTCACCGCGGATCTGATTCGCAACAACAAACTCAAGCTCGACAAGAGCCGCAACGACAAGCTGCGGGTCACCTTCCACGATTCCTGCAACCCGGCACGGGCCATGGGCTTCTTCGAGGAACCGCGCTACGTGATTCGGAACGTGTGCAACAACTTCTACGAAATGCCCGAGAACACGATCCGCGAGAGCACCTTCTGCTGCGCCGGCGGCGCCGGCCTCGGCAACGACGAGAATATGGAGATGCGGCTCAGGGGTGGGTTGCCTCGCGGCAACGCCGTTCGCCACGTGCGCGACAAGTACGACGTGAACCGGCTGGCCTGCATCTGCGCCATCGATCGCGCAACCCTGCCCCCTCTGTGCGACTACTGGGCGCCGGGTGTTGATGTGAGCGGGGTCCACGAAATGGTTGGCAACGCCCTCATCATGGATGGCGAGAACGAACGCATCACCGACCTCCGCGGCGAGCCCATCGATCCCAGCCAAGAAACGGAGGAATCCACCGATGCGTAACGCAGGAATGATCATTGGTGGCCTCATTGTCTTCCTGATCCTGATGACCTCGCCGATCTGGTACAACGCGCTGCTCGGCGAGGCCGTGGAGCCTCCCGAGTTGGCGACGCCGCCCAACGGATCCACCGAATGCGTCGAACAGGTCGAGTACATGCGGTCATTCCACATGGATCTGCTCAATGAGTGGCGGGATGAAGTCGTCAGGGAGGGAAACAGGAACTACGTCAGTTCGACCAACGGTCGTTCCTTCGACAAAAGCCTGTCTCGAACCTGCATGGACTGCCACTCCAACAAAGCCGATTTCTGCGACCGGTGCCACACCTACATGGCGGTCAGCCCGTACTGCTGGGACTGCCACGTCGAGCCAAAGGAGGCGCTCTGATGGACTCATCCAGACGAGGATTCCTCAAGTTCGCCGGATTCTCAGTCATCGGAGTGGCCGGTGGATCCGCACTGATCGCTCGTGGCAGCGAGACAGGACAGGCCGCGAGCAGCCATGAAGATGCCCGTGAGGCCGAGGGGACCCGGCTCGCAATGGTGATCGACCTGAGAAAATTTTCCAAGAACGACCCCCAACTGAAGCGGATCGTGGACGCGTGTCACACGACCCACAATGTTCCGGATTTCGGGGACGACAAAAAGAACGAGGTCAAGTGGATCTGGTCCGAGGACTTCGAGACGGCCTTTCACTCGCAGGAGTTCCACTACGTTCGCGACGACCTCAAAGGCAAGCCCACCCTGCTCTTGTGCAATCACTGTGACAATCCGCCGTGCACCAGGGTGTGTCCCACCGAGGCCACGTGGAAGCGCGAGGCGGACGGGATCGTCATGATGGACTGGCACCGGTGCATCGGCTGCCGGTACTGCGTGGTGGCGTGTCCGTACGGATCGCGGAGTTTCAATTTCACCGATCCAAGGCCCCACATCGAAAATCTCGACCCCGCCTTCCCGACCCGCCAGCGCGGCGTGGTGGAAAAGTGCAATTTCTGCGAGGAGCGGTTGGCCCGCGGACTCCAGCCGGCCTGTGTCGAGGTCTGCGACAACGACGAGATCGTGTTTGGTGATCTCAACGATCCCGACTCGAAGGTCCGTCAACTGCTGGGCGGGTTCATGACGATCAGACGCAAGCCGGGTCTCGGGACCCAACCCGAGGTCTATTACATCGTGGAGGATCCACGCACGATGCAGGAGATGGCTCCCGCCATCGTGGTGTCCGAGGAGGGGGGTAACCATGCTTGAGAAGGCACTTACGGGCAGTCGAACGTACTGGGCCTGGATCTTCTCACTGCTGGTGGTCATCGGAGTGGGCGCCGCCTGCTGGTATTGGCAGTTCACCGAAGGCCTGACCATCACCGGTCTGAGCCGGGACGTTGTATGGGGATTTTATATCGCCCAGTTCACCTTCCTGGTCGGAGTCGCTGCTTCGGCGGTGATGGTGGTTCTGCCGTACTACCTGCACGATTACAAGGCGTTCGGCAAGATGACCATCCTCGGCGAGTTTCTGGCGATCGCCGCCGTGATCATGTGCATGCTCTTCATCTTCGTCGACATGGGCATGCCGACCAGGATCTTCAACGTCTTCCTCCACCCGACACCGCATTCCATGATGTTCTGGGACACCGTGGCCCTCGGCGGCTACCTGGTGCTCAACGTCTTGATCAGTCGAGTGACTCTGCTGGCGGAGCGGCGCGGCAACCCGCCCCCGGGGTGGATCAAGCCGATCATCATCTTCTCCATCCCGTGGGCAGTCAGCATTCACACCGTGACGGCATTCCTGTACTCAGGACTGGCGGCCCGGCCGTTCTGGTTGACCGCGATCCTGGCGCCGCGATTCCTGGCGTCGGCCTTTGCGGCAGGTCCCGCTCTGCTGATCCTTCTCGCCTTCGTGGTGCGCAAGTTCACCAACTTCGATCCCGGCAAGGAAGCTATCAGCAAGCTTGCGACCATCGTCACCTACGCCATGATCGCCAACTGTTTCTTCGTGGCCATGGAGCTGTTCACCGCGTTCTACAGCAGCATCCCAGAACACATGCACCACTTCCAGTACCTGTACATGGGTCTGGAAGGCGAGAACACACTCGCGCCGTGGATGTGGCTGTCCGCCATCCTCGCTGTGGTGTCGCTGGTGCTGCTGCTCAACCCCGAGACCCGCAACCGCGAGACATCGCTGGTCCTCGCTTGTGGAGCGGTCTTTTTCTCGCTGTGGATCGACAAGGGTCTGGGCATGGTGATCGCGGGCTTCGTGCCCTCTCCACTGGGCAAGGTGGTCCACTACTCGCCCACCGCACCCGAGTTGATGATCAGTCTCGCGATCTGGGCTATCGGGCTGTTGATCGTGACCGGTTTGTACAAGATCGTTTTGGAGCTTCGAGGAGAAATCAGCCACTAGAGGAGGAGATTCTCTATTTTTGTCCGCCGCGGCTTCGGCCGCGGCTTTTTTGCCCCCGTTCACCCGGTGCGAAATACCATTCCCTAGCCCCTAGCCCCTAGCCCCTAGCCCCTAGGCTGGTGCTCAATCGGCTACCGAAAACGAGACGTAATATGGATTTGTTGACAATTGTTGGTTATTGCCATATGTTGTCAATAACAACTTGATGAACTCTGAAGAATCAGCCGCTCACGGGATGGACGAGGCCGCAAGACGGCAACGGATCGAGACCTTTCGCCGGTTGTGCAGCCAGCAGGGGATGCGGTGCACCGTGCAGCGGCGGGTCATCCTCGAGACGGTTCTCGACCTCGACAACCACCCCGCGGCCGATGATGTCTTTGACGTGGTGAGCCGGCGGATCGAGGGCGTGTCGCGGACCACCGTCTACCGGACCCTGGAGAGCCTCGCTCGCATGGGCGTGATCACCAAGGCGTGTCACCCGGGCCGGGTCGCCCGCTATGACCGCCGCACCGAACTGCACCACCATTTGATCTGTCTGTACTGCGACAGCATCGCCGACATTTCGGACGACCGTCTCGACAAGCTCCAGCTTCCCGACACATCCGACGTCGGTTTCGAATTGAGGGATTTCAGGGTTCAGTTGCGCGGCGTCTGTCGCGACTGCCGTGCACGCGAAAAGAAGGAGGAGTGAGAATGAAACGTATCGTCTTTGTCATGTTGGTCGCTGCCGGGTTGTTCGGTGCCGTGTGGGTTCTCGGTACCGACGAGCCGGCCGCCGGTCCACCTCTGGGTCTGCCGCCGGTGCCGATCCCGGACGACAACCCACAGACACCGCAGAAGATCGCTCTTGGAGACAAGCTCTTTCACGACACCAGGTTCAGCACAACCGGCGAGGTGAGCTGCTCCACATGTCACGACAAGAAGAAGGCCTTCACCGACGGCCCACTCAAGACCTCGGAGGGGATCGAAAAAAAGACTGGGACCCGTAACGCTCCGACCGTGATCAACTCGGCCTACTTTGCGACACAATTCTGGGACGGGCGATCGCCGGACCTCGAGGACCAGGCCCTCCACCCCTTTGTCAATCCGGTGGAAATGGGTCTTGCGGACCACCAGCCCATCCTCGACGTGATCGCTTCAGACCCCGACTATGCAGCCGCTTTCAAGGAAGTCTTCGGAATCGAGGGCGACGACGTCACGATGGTCGAGGTCACTCGAGCCATTGCGGCCTTCGAGCGCACAGTGGTTTCCGGAAACTCCCCCTTCGACAGGTACTACTACGGCGGCGAAATGGAGGCGCTCACCGAGCAACAGATCCGAGGTCTGGACCTGTTCGTCAACCAGGCTCGTTGCGTTTCGTGCCACGTGATCGAGGAGACCCAGGCGGTCTTCACCGATCACCGCTTCCACAACATCGGTGTGGGCATCAACACCATTCAGGACGACGTGCCCGAACTCGCCGGCGAGTTCATGCACAGCAAGGCCACTCTGGAGGAGGTGGACGTCAAGGTTCTCTCCGATCCGCGGTCCTCGGAGCTGGGTCGGTTCGCGGTCACCAAGGAGCTCGACAGAATCGGATCGTTCAAGACCTCGACCCTGCGAAACATCGCGGTGACGGCGCCATACATGCACGACGGCAGCATTGCCACTCTCCGTGATGCGGTGGTCCACTACAACAATGGGGGAGTCACCAACGAGGAGGATCCAGTGAATGACTTTCTCAGTGGCGGGATCCGTCCGCTGAACCTGACCGACGAGCAGATCGACGAGGTTGTGGCGTTCATGGAGGCCCTGACGAGCCCGGAATTTGCCCATCTGGTCGCCCCGGTGGAAGAGTAGGAAAGGAGGCCGCCATGAAAAATTCCCGTCTCAATCGTCGCGATTTCCTCAAGGGCGCCGGGGCTCTGGCAGCAGCTGGTACCCTTCCACTGAGCACGGTGGAGCTGGCCTTCGCCGATCCCTCGAAGAACTTCAGCTTCGCCTACATTTCCGACGCCCACATACAGCACATCAAGGCCAACGATTTTGTACGTAACTGGGACCGCGGCCTGATCCGAGCGGTGGCGGAGACCAATCTTCTGCAGCCGAAACCGGACTTCGTGATGTTTGGTGGCGATCTCGCCCAGCTGGGCACCAAAGCCGAGCTCGATCACGGCGCCGAAATGCTCGCGAAACTGAACTACGACACTCACCTGGTGATGGGCGAACACGACTATTACCTGGACCTCGGAGAATACTGGTCGGAGCTGTTCGGCCCGCACTATTACAGCTGGGATCACAAGGGTGTGCACTTCGTGGTCCTCAACAGCATTCTCACGTTTGATGAATGGACCTTTGAGCGTTGGCCCACCGCCGAGCAGAGAATGCTCGAGATGGCCGGATTAGACAACCCGAACGGGTCTCCCTTCATGGTCGGAGAGACACAGCGGGCATGGCTCGCCAAAGATCTGGCGAACGTCGCCAAGACGACGCCGGTAGTGGTCTTTTCCCACTCGCCGATTCAGAAGATATACAAGGGGTGGAACTTCTGGACCGACGACGCCGAAGAAGTGCAAGCGCTGCTGCAGCCTTTCAGCGACGTCACGGTGGTCTACGGCCACGTCCACCAGATCCAGTACAACCAGATCGGCAACATCGCGTTCCATGCCGTGATGGCAACCGCCTGGCCGTGGCCGTACCCGAGGAGTTACGCACAGGCCGAACCCATGATGCCCAAGATCACGGTACCCATGAATCGGGCCGATCCATTCCAGGAGCGCGATGCCACCGGCTGGCAGTTCATCAACCTGAACAGCGGTCGAGTCGACATGTCCTACTTCCTGTACGACAACACCAATCGGACTGTGGCCTTCAATCGGGAGACCGGACGACCCGAAGACACGACCTTCCAGGCGGAGAGCAATCAGATTCCGCCGCAGATCCACTACTAGGAGGAGGAAGACGATGGCAAGACACTACAGATGGGGGGCGTTGGCAGTCGTCGCCCTGGTTCTGATCACGGTGGTTGCGGTGTGGGCCGACGAGTTCAGCCAGAAGGACGTGGATCGGTGGCAGGAGGAGTACATGAGCGTTGTGGCCGAGGGCCGCGCGCTGTGGGGCAGCCCCGATCTCAGCACCAACGGCGTGGCGTGCGGTCAGTGTCATCCCAATGCCGCCAACACGCACCCCGAAACCTATCCGAAGTTTCAGAAACAGCTCGGCCGGGTCATCCCGCTGCGCGACATGATCAACTGGTGCCTCATGAACCCGCTCGAAGGCGAGACCTTGGCCCTGGACGATCCCAGGATGGTGGCCCTGGAAGCCTATATCGCGTATGAGCGGCGCGGTGTCGCGCTCGCCCCGGGTAAACACTAAGACCCGCCGACCTTAGACCTTTGCCGCGGCTTCGGCCGCGGCTTTTTTCGTGTGCGCTCCCTTCGATCGAATGTTTGGTCATTCTCCGGAAAAATCGAGGTGGGAGATCCACCTCGATTTTTCGGAGCAACCGAGATGACGCATTCTGACCAGCCGCGCAGGTGCTACACTGCGCGTTACGTGTGCGTTACGTGCACGGCCGTAACCAAGGAGGGCATTACGTGTATCCGGTGATGCTGGATGTGACCGATCGGCGCTGCCTGGTGGTGGGTGGTGGAGGCGTGGCCCTGCGCAAGGTGCAGGGGCTGGTGGAGGAGGGCGCCCGGGTCACTGTGGTCGCCCCCCGGGTCGTGGATCCGCTGCAGGAGATGGCGTCCAGGAGCCAGATTAAACTGGAGCTTCGGAGTTACCGTGACGGAGAGGCCGCAGAATTCGCGCTCGTCTTCGCAGCCACCGATGACCGGAAGGTCAACGAGCTCGTCTTCGCCGACGCCGACCATGGGGGTATCTGGGTCAACGTCGCCGATGTTCCCGATATCTGTTCCTTCCACCTCCCGGCGAGGGTCCGGCGTGGGCCGCTTCAGCTGACCATTGGTTCGGCGGGCGAGGCTCCGTTCGCCGTGGCACGGCTGCGGCGACTGCTCGAAGGACGTTTCGGCCAGGAATGGGCGGAGTGGACGGGCGCCGCTGCGCGCTACCGGGAAGCAGTCCGGGTTCTCGGGTTGAATTCGGCGGACTCCAACGAACGATTCGATCGGTTCTTTGATGCCACGGTCGACGGTGATCGTCTGATTGCAAGGGTTCCCACCGAAGACGAAGAAAGGGAGTGGTTGCGGGAGGAGGTGGATCACCGGCGGCCGGAGAGCCGGCCTTCCCGCCGGCAGAATGCCGGCTGCCTGGATTCCGGATTGGGTGGCGGTTTCGTGTCGTTGGTCGGCTCGGGGCCGGGTTGCCCGGGGCTGATGACGGTGCGCGGCAGGGAGCGCTTGCTACAGGCCGATGCGGTGGTCTTCGATCGACTCGCGTCGGTCGCGCTGCCGTGTGACCTGGCGCCCGGGGTCGAGCTCCACCCGGTGGGCAAGGTGGCGGGCCACCACCCCACACCACAGGAGGAGATCAACGCCCTGCTCGTACGTCTTGCGTTGGAGGGCAAGAAGGTGGTCCGCCTCAAGGGTGGCGATCCCTATGTGTTCGGCCGAGGAGGTGAGGAGGCCGAGGAGTTGGAAGCGGCGGGAATCCCCTTCGAGGTCGTCCCGGGGGTCACCTCGGGGGTTGCGGCGCTGGCGTGGGCCGGCATCCCTGCCACCCATCGTCGGGAGGCGGTCCGGCTCACCCTGCTCACCGCCCACGAGGCCATCAAAGGTGACGGCGAGCAGGTCCGCTGGGATCTGCTGGCCCAGGACCGCCACGCCACCTTGGTGGGGTACATGGGGGTCACCGCTCTGCCAGCGGTTGTGGACAGGCTGTTGGAAGCGGGGATGGACCCCGAAACACCGGCCGCAATGGTTGAGCAGGGCACGACGGCGGCTCAGCGACGCGTTCTTTCAACTGTTGCGGATCTTCCCCGGGCCATCGAGGAGGCCGGGCTTCAACCACCGGCCCTCTTCGTCATCGGACCGACGGTGCGACACGCCGAGCGACTGGACTGGTACGGTTCGCGACCGCTGGCCGGTCGCCGTCTCCTCATGACGGCCTCGAGTTCCGAGCTGGCCAAGAGGCTCGAGAACGAAGGCGCCGAGGTGGTGGTGGTTCCCATGCCCGTGACTCCAGCCGCCAGGGTGGTGATGGCCGCCCTGCCGCTCTCCGGCTGCGTGGTTCGGAGCCGGGCCGAGGTGGACTGGCTGGACGAGGAGCGCGAGAACCCGGGTTGGGAGGCCCAGTCGCCGGCTTGGTGTGTCGGCCCCGAAGCGACTGAACGGGCGCGGGAGAGGGGTTGGCGACAGGTGGTTGAACTCGAGGACGGAATGGGTTGTGCGGACCTGGTGGCGCAGATCGCCTCCAGGGATGGGGTTGGGTAGCGTGATCAGAACCTGTGCGTCGTCTGGCGGGCCTCGCGGAGCGGCTGGATCGTGATCAAGCTCGGCCTCCGCGCCCGGTTTTTTCTCTACTCGAACACGGTCATCGCGGTGACCATGGTGCTGGTGACGTTTTTTTGGATGCTTCATGAACGGCAGTCGTTGCATGAGGCTTTCATCAATCGAGGCCGGAGCATAGTGGACGCCATGGCCGGCCCCATGGGAGATGCGCTGGAGTGGGGCACGGTGGCCGGCCCATCCGGGACGATCGATCCCGCCACCGAGTACATCTCCGAGATCATGGGTCGCAACGCCGACTTCGTTCGATATGTGATCGTCAGCGATGCCGATGGTCGAGTGACTCACGCAAGCTCGAAGGACCTTGTGGGCCACCGATTCGACCGGGCGCTGGATGTGGGTTCCATCGGCGCCCCGCCCGAAGTCGGCGTCCGCGAGGATCGGTCCGGAGAGCGGCTGCTCGAGGTGCGGACCTCTCTCGAAGCCTCCGGCTCGTTTCGAGGATCTCTCTCTGTGGGCTTCTCTCTCGATCCCATCGAACGCAGTGTCAAGGCCGTCGCGCGGTACGCGACCCTTGTGGGGCTCATGTTGATGTTATTCAACTCGGCGCTGACTGCGTTGTATGTCGAGACCCTGATCCGCCCCATCCTGACCCTCAACGAGACGATGAAACGAGCCGGCCACGGCGACTTTGGAGCTCGTGCCGTGCTGAGGCGCGGTGACGAGGTGGGGGAGTTGTCGGACGCCTTCAATCGGATGATGGACGAACTCGAGGATGCCCAGGAGCGGGAGAAGGTGCAGCGGTCGCAACTCGCCCATACCGAAAAGATGGCCGCGGTGGGCACCCTCGCCGCCGGTGTGGCCCATGAGGTGAATAATCCGCTCGCCGGGGTCAAGGCGTGTCTCGAGAATCTGCGAGTCCATCCTGATGACGAGGAGATGAGGGCGCGTTATATGGATCTGATCGGTGACGGGCTGAGACGCATCGAGCGGACCGTCACCAATCTGCTCGATTTCTCACGTCAGCGGGAAATTCGGCCCGAGTCCACGTCCATCAATCACAACCTGCGGCACGTGGTGGAGCTGGTAGGCTATCAGCTGCGGCGGGCCAACATAGAGGTTGTCTTCGAACTGGACGAGGGCGAGGCCTTGGTTATGGCCGATCACTTCCAGATGGAGCAACTTTTTTTGAATCTCGTGCTCAACGCGATCGATGCCATGCCCGACGGAGGAACCCTCAGCCTCAAAACACGGGTGCGCTCGAGCGACGTCATCGCCGAGGTCACGGACACCGGGACCGGCATTCCCGAGGAGATCCGTGATCGAATCTTCGATCCATTCTTCACGACGCGTGATGTGGGCGAGGGCACCGGCCTGGGACTGGCCGTATCGGACAGCATCATCGCCGCGCACGGTGGATCCATCGAGATCGAGTCAAAGGTGAGCGAGGGCACGACCTTCAGGCTGCGGTTCGCCGGGTTGTCCGACGGCAAGACGGAAGGGAGCGCGGGATGACCATCTGCGGCCACAGGCTCCTGATCGTAGAGGACGAGCCCTTGCTGCGGATCACCATGGGCGATGCCCTGCGTAAAGAGGGCTGGACGGTGGACGTGGCCGAGGACGGCGCCAAGGGCGCGGCCCTGTTTGAACAGCATATGCATGATCTCGTGCTGTCGGATCTGGTCATGCCCAGACTGGGCGGCATGGAACTGCTCAAACGGATCAAGGCGTTACAGCCCGAGACCACGGTCATCATCATCACCGCCCACGGCACCGTGGACCGGGCGGTGGAGGCGATGCGGGAGGGTGCGGCGGATTTCATCGCCAAACCATTCTCCATGGCTCAGCTCATCGTGCGGCTCAACAACGTGTGCTCAGCCCGGTTGCTCAGAGAGCAGAATGTGCGCCTCCAGGAGCAGCTGGAGCAGCGCCACTCCTACTCCAACATCATCGGCAAATCCAAGCCTATGCAGGAGGTCTTCGATCTGATCCGGCTCGTGTCCGACTCGGACGCGTCGGTGCTGGTGCACGGGGAGAGCGGCACCGGCAAGGAGATGGTCGCTTCGGCCATCCATTTCAACTCGAAGCGGCGCGCCAAACCCTACGTCCGTGTGAGCTGTGCGTCGCTGCCGGAATCGCTGATCGAGTCGGAGCTCTTCGGCTACGAGAAGGGCGCATTCACCGGAGCCAGCGAACGGCGGATAGGTCGATTCGAAGCGGCCGGCGGTGGCACCCTGTTCCTCGATGAGATCGGCGAGCTTCCCATCAGCTTTCAGGTCAAGCTGCTGCGGGTGCTCCAGGAGCGTCAGATCGAGCGGTTGGGCTCCAACCGTCCGGTGGACGTGGACGTGCGCATCGTATCGGCCTCACTGCGGCCCCTCGAGGAGGAGATCAGGGCCGGGACCTTCAGAGAAGACCTCTACTTCAGGGTCAATACGGTGTCCATCCACCTTCCTCCTCTGAGGGATCGCAAGGAGGACATTCCGCTGCTGGTCCGGTCATTCCTCCAGGAGTTCGCCGACGAACGTCAGAGGGAGATCGATGGCTTCACCGATGAAGTCATGGAGCTCTTCGAGAGTCACTCGTGGCCCGGGAATGTCCGCGAGTTGCGCAACGTCGTCGAGCGGGCGGTCCTTTTTTGTCGCGGTGCTCAGATCACTGTGGAAGAGCTGCCCGCCGCTCTCCGCGGCGATGACGGCGGAACCTCGCAGCGCAAACCCTCGAGAGTGCGGCCGCTCAACCAGGCGGTTGAGGAGGCCGAGACCGCGGCGATCCGCGCTGCGCTGTCGGCCACCAGCGGGCGTCGGGCCGATGCCGCAGAGCTGCTCGGTATCAGCCGTAAGACCTTGTGGGAAAAGATCAAGAGTCACGACATTACGGTGGAATGAACCCCCCGCCCGACCGCCCCGTGAACAGCGAATAGTGAATAGTAAATAGCCCGAACCTTCTATTCGCTATTCACTATTTACTATTCACTGGTTGGGTGGGAAAACCTTGTGAAATCCGACACAACGGCCGGTATACTTGACCGGACGCGATCGTTGCCGGGGGGGCCATGTTTCGAGTAACCGTCATTGCTCTGGTCATGCTCATGGTCATGACCTGGGGGTCGCCGCCGGTGGCGGCTGAGGACGATGAATCTCCGGCCACCGAGGTCGCCGCTCCCAACGACGTCAAGGTGACCTATGATCGTGGCTTCCGGTTCGAAACTCGAGACCAGAAGTTCCTGCTGCTGCTCAACGCCGGTATCCAGCTTCGTTACACCTACGTGGACTACGACGACGAGATCCGGTGGAACGACGAGAACTACTCCAACTTTTATATCCGCAGGGCGCGGCTGTGGTGGCGCGGTTACGTCTTCGACCCGAGGTTCAGCTACTTCTTCAATATCCAACTCGAGCCGACCCGAACCGTGAACGCCCACGACCTCTGGATCTCCTACGCCTTCTCTGATCTCGTCAATCTCGGCATGGGGCGGAACAAGATCGCCTACGGCCTCGGGATGCTCAACTCGGGGTGGGGGCTGGAGTTTGTCGAGCGGTCGGTGATGTTCGGCGAGACCGATATCGACATCGGCGCTGTGGACTCGGACGGTCCCCGATATCCCGGCGGCGGGACCGCTCGGTTTGCGTTGTCGTGGGCGGCCCCTGAGACCGGGTTCGCCACGGGTGGCATGGACCTTTATCGGTCGCAGGGTGTTCAGCTCAGCGGCCAACGGGGGTCACCCACCAGCGGCACCTTTGAGTACCAAGTGGGCGTGTGGAACGGCCGTGGCACCGCCGGGTTATCAAACAGCGGGGATTCCATGCTCTACGCGGTGCGGGTCGGCTACCACCCTTGGGGTTGGGTGGAGTGGTTCCGTCAAGGAGATGGCCTGAAGACACCCCGCTTCAGGCTGGGGGTTCTGGCATCCGTCTACAGCAACTCGTCCGACACGGCCGGGGGTTACGACGAGCACGGCTGGAACCTGGCAGTAATGAGTCGCTACCGGGGTTTCTCCGTCGATTGTGAGTGGGGAATCGAGAGCTTCGACTACAAGGATTTCTCGGAGGACTTCGACCGCGAAGGGTGGCGCGTCAGTACCGGGTACTTCATCAAGCCCGGAACCTGGCAGGTGGTGGCGCGCTACGCCCAGATCGAGCGTCTGAAAAATCCGACCTACCAAAACTCGATGGACTCGGGGCTGCTGGTCGCTGAGGTTTCGGATGGTCAGGGTGGATATCAGATCGGAATCGAGCGCAGGATTTCGGAGATCAGCGTCGGCGTCAATCGGTTCTTCAAGAACTGGCACCAACATGCCCTGCAGGTCGATATTTCGCGTCTGTTTCGCGACTTTGCCTCCGACCCGAATGCGGTGGTCGACGGCGAGCCCACCGCCATTGCCCAGGCCCCGACCCAGGTTGATCACCGAGTCCGTGTGATGGTGCAGCTCTATTTCTAGGCGCGGGCTCGCGTCAAGGCCAGATTGATTAAAGAACGAAGATTCCCCAACCGACCGATTCGAGATTCTATATTCGAAATTCGAACCCCCACCCTGCCTACTGCCCGGGTTGAGGGCAGGGGGACTACCGTCCGAGCCCGAGTCGTTCGCCGTCGTAGCGTTCGCGGGTGACCTCGTCACACCACATCTGGTTATCCAGATACCACTGAATCGTCTCGCGCAAGCCCTGCTCGAAGGAGTGGGCGGGCCGCCACCCGAGCTCATCCGCCATCCTGCCGGCGTCGATGGCATACCGTCTGTCATGGCCCGGCCGATCGGTGACGAAGGTGACGAGATCGCGGCGGCTGACGCCCGAGGAGCGAGGCCTCAGCTCGTCCACCACATCACAGATGACATGGACCACATCGAGGTTGGTCTGTTCATTGTGTCCGCCCACGTTGTAGGTGCGTCCGGTGACGCCGTGACGGATCACTTGCTCCAGGGCCCCGCAGTGGTCGGTGACATAGAGCCAGTCGCGGACATTTCCGCCATCGCCGTACACCGGCAGGGATCGGTCGGCAATGGCGTTTGCGATCATCAACGGAATGAGCTTCTCTGGGAACTGGTAGGGCCCGTAGTTGTTGGAGCAGTTGGACAGAGTAATGGGTAATCCATAGGTTCTGTGCCACGCCCGCGCCAGGTGGTCAGCGGCCGCCTTGGACGCGGAATATGGGCTGGACGGGTCATATGGCGTGTCCTCGGTGAAAAAGCCGTCCTCGCCGAGAGAGCCGAAGACCTCGTCCGTGCTGACGTGGTGGAAGCGCACGTCGGATCGTCCAGCCCATGCCGTCCGTGCGGCTTCGAGCAGCACCGCCGTGCCCTTGATGTTGGTGTCGATGAAGTCCAGCGGACCGTCTATGGATCGGTCCACATGACTCTCCGCGGCGAAGTGGACCACCGTATCGATATTGTGTTCATCGAACAGGGAGCGCACGGTGTCTGGATCCCGGATGTCTCCGTGTATGAAGTGATGGCGGCCGCCGTACTGGGTGTTGACGTCGTCGAGACTTGCTGTGTGTCCAGCGTAGGTCAGGGCGTCCAGGTTGACCACGTGGATCCGTGGATCGCCGGCCAAGAGGTGGCGAACGAAGTTGCAGCCGATGAATCCCGCACCGCCTGTGACGAGCACCGTTCGAGGATTGTGCGCCGCTGCCGTCATGGCGTCACCATCGGCAGATCGGCCTTCGCGGCGGTGTCGAGGGTCGGCCAGTTCCGGTCGCGGGTCGACAACACCGGCTCGAGGACGTCCAGCGGCCACTGGATGCCGATTCCGGGGTCGTTCCACGCGATGCCCCGTTCCTGGTCGGGCGAGTAGAAGTCGCTGCATTTGTACTGGAATTCGGCGATCTCGCTGAGCACCAGAAAACCGTGGGCGAATCCCGCGGGGGTGAACATGATGAGTTTGTTCGAGTCGCTCAACTCCGCCGCGGTCCAGGATCCGAAATGGGGCGAACCGCGGCGGATGTCCACCGCCACGTCGAAGACCGTGCCCCGGGTGACCCGGACCAGCTTCGCCTGCGGGTGCCCCAACTGGTAGTGCAAACCACGCAGCACACCCCGAATGGACTTGGAGTGATTGTCCTGGACGAAGTCGCAGTGAATACCGACTTCGGAGAGCGCCCGCCGGTTATACGTCTCCATGAAGAAACCGCGTTTGTCCTCGTGGACTGTCGGTTTCAAGAGGGCGACGCCGGGCAGGGAGGTGTCAATCCGTTCCACGACCCAGGTCTCCGTTTTCCAGGACTTCGAAGAGGTAGGCGCCGTAGCTGGATTTCCCGGCAGCCTCGGCCTCCGCCTTGAAGATCTCCCGATCGATCCACCCGTTCCGCCAGGCGATTTCCTGGAGGCAGCCCACCTTGAGGCCCTGTCGCTCCTCAATGGCCTGGATGAAGTTCGATGCCTCGATGAGACTGCGGTGGGTCCCGGCGTCGAGCCACGCGAAACCCCGCCCGAGGACCTCGACCTTGAGGTCGGAGCGCTCCAGGTAGATGCGGTTGAGATCGGTGATTTCGAGTTCGCCACGGGGACTCGGCCCGAGATCGGCCGCGATCTCTGTGACGTCCGGGCCGTAGAAGTAAAGGCCCGGCACGGCGTAGTGGCTGCGGGGTTGTGCCGGCTTCTCCTCGAGACTGATGGCCTGCCCGGCGTCGTCGAACTCCACAACGCCGTAACGCTCGGGATCACGGACCCAATAGCCGAAGATCAGGGCCCCGTGCTCAAGGGCGGCGCACCGTCTGAGCAGGCCCGACAGCCCGTGGCCATGGAGGATGTTGTCTCCAAGCACCAGGCAGGCCGGGCAGCCATCGAGGAAATCCCGGCCCAGGACAAATGCCTGGGCAAGTCCCTCGGGGCGAGGTTGCTCGCAGTAGGAAAAGGCCATGCCGAAACGGCTGCCGTCACCGAGAAGTTCGCGGTACGATCCCAGGTCGCGCGGGGTCGAGATGATCAGGACTTCGCGAATCCCCGCCAACATGAGCAGGCTCAGCGGGTAGTAGACCATCGGTTTGTCATAGACCGGGAGCAGTTGTTTGCTGATGACCTTGGTGACCGGGTGGAGTCGGGTCCCGGATCCCCCTGCGAGGACGATGCCCTTCATGGGTTGTGTTCTCCCTGTGTTTGTGGCCTTTGCGGACCGGTTGAAAAGTCTAGCATAGGGGCTAGGGGCTAGGGGCTAGGGGCTAGGGGCTAGGCGAGGGACGAGGGACTCGCATTTCGAATTTCGAATTTCGAATTGGTAGGGTGAGGGCTGCTCCCTGCAACCTGACGTCAGATGCATCAAACATCCTGTTCCGCGGTACAGGTATAGGTCAGCCGAGCCCCCTGGCGTGGCAAATTGACCGGGGTGCGATTTTTTTTGGAAGGTCTGACATGCCAAACGGTCACGGAAAAGTCCTCGCAGTCGACGATGATCCCGGAGCGCTGGAGTCACTCTCGGAGGCTCTCGGGCTCCTCGAAATCGACGTGTGGCACACGAGAGACGGGAAGTCCGCGCTGAAACTGGCGCGAGAACACCAGCCCGACGTCATTCTCCTGGACGTGATGATGCCGGGAATGGATGGGTACGAGGTCTGCAGACACCTGAAGGAGGACCCGGACACCCGGTTGATCCCCGTTGTTTTCTTGACCGGCTATGGTTCACGCGAAGCACGCATCCAGGGGCTCGAGGTTGGGGCCACTGATTTTCTCAACAAACCCTGTGACCTCATGGAGTTGGAGGTCCGGGTCCGGAACCTGATCGAGTACCGGCGGCTGATCCTGGAACTCGACTCTGCCGAACAGATGGTCTACTCCATTGCCAGGACGGTGGAGGCGCGGGATCCCGAGACTTCGGATCACTGTGAACGTCTCGCCCATCTCAGTGTGCGACTCGGGGAGAAGCTGGGATTCGACGAGGACGAGCTCACGGCGCTTCGTCGCGGTGGTTTCCTCCACGACCTCGGCAAGGTGGGTATCCCCGACGCGGTGCTGCTCAAACCGGGGCCGCTCACCGAAGACGAGTGGGCGGTCATGAAGGGCCACGTGGAGATCGGGGTGGAGATCTGTTCTCCTCTCAAGAGCTTGAGTCCCGTGCTGCCGCTGATCAGGCACCACCATGAGCGCTTCGACGGCTCCGGCTACCCGGACGGGTTGGCCGGCGAAGACATTCCGAAGCTCGCTCGGGTTTTCCAGATCGTGGACATCTACGACGCGTTGACCAACGACCGGTGTTATCGCAAGGCCTTGAGCCGTGAGAAGGCGCTCGAGATCATGGCCGACGAGACCGAACGCGGCTACTGGGATCCCGAGATCTTCGGACGGTTCGTCGAGCTGGTCTCGAGCGAGGACGAGATCGCCGCGGCCGCTTGCGGCTGAGAACATCGGGTCTCGGGACTCGCAACTCGGGTCTCGAGATCATCAACGAGCGGTCGTGTGTGTCTTCATCTTCCCGACTCCCGAGCCCCGAGTCCCGAGCCCCAACTCCCCTGACGTCAGTCGTCGAGAAGGGGCCGTGGTCGCGTCATTGCTTCCGGCGACAGGAGCCGGTCGAGCTCGTCGGCATCGAGATCACCGGCCGACAGCACGATTTCGCGGACCTGGCGGCCGGTTGCCAGGGCCAGCTTGGCGACCTGTGACGCGCGATCGTAGCCCAGTACCGGTACCAGCGCTGTCACCAGGCCAATGGAATTCTCCACAAGTTCGTGGCAGTGTTCCCGGTTGGCGGTAATGCCCCGGATGCAGCGGTCGGTGAGGGTGCGGACGCCGGCCGCGAGCATGTCGAGGGATTCGAAAAGGGCAAACGTGATCACCGGCTCCATGACGTTGAGCTGGAGCTGGCCCGCTTCGGCGGCCAGGGTGATGGTGAGGTCGTTGCCGATCACCTGAAAGGCGATCTGATTCACCACCTCAGGGATCACGGGATTGACCTTGCCGGGCATGATGGAGGATCCGGGTTGCATGGCCGGCAGGTTGATCTCGTTGATGCCGCACCGGGGTCCGGAGGACAACAACCGCAGGTCATTGCACAGCTTGGACAGCTTGACGGCGACCCGCTTCAACACGCCCGAAAACATAACGAACGCACCGGTGTCTGGGGTCGCCTCCACCAGATTCGCGGCCAGAAAGACGTCGAGACCGGTGATGTGGCGGAGCGCTTCGACGGCGAGCTCGGGATAGCGGGGGTCGGCGTTTATGCCGGTGCCGATGGCCGTCCCACCGAGGTTGACCTCGAGAAAAAGCCGAGCGGTCTCTTCGAGACGAGCCACGTCTTCGGCGGTGGTCACAGCGAAGGCCTCGAACTCCTGACCGAGAGTCATGGGAACGGCGTCCTGGAGCTGTGTCCGGCCCATCTTGAGGACATGGGCGAACTCTTTCGCCTTTGCTTCGAGGGCTGACTCCAGGTCCCTGAGAGCGTCCAGAATGTCGGTCATCCTGAGGATGATGGCCACCCGCACCGCGGTTGGGTAGACGTCGTTGGTTGATTGAGAGAGGTTGACGTGATTGTTGGGGTGACAGTGGTCGTAGTCACCGAGCGCGAAACCCATCAACTCCAGGGCCCGGTTGGCGATCACCTCGTTGGCGTTCATGTTGGTTGAAGTGCCGGCGCCGCCCTGGATGACATCGACAACGAAGTGCCCGTGCCAGTGGCCGTCCATGATTTCCTCGCACGCACGCCCGATGGCCTCGGCCAGTTCGTCTGACAGCAGCCCCAGCCGGTGGTTGGCCCGGGTCGCGGCCAGCTTGACCATGGCGAGGGCACGGATCAGGTGGGGGAAGTGGGCGAGCCGGATGCCGGTGATGGGGAAGTTCTCCACCGCCCGCAGGGTCTGGATTCCGTAGCGGGCGTCCGAGGGGACCTCCCGCTCGCCCAGCAGATCGTGCTCGGTGCGGGTGGAGCCGGGACCATAGACCAGCTCCCAGCCGGCACGACGGGCCGCGGTGTACTGGAGCCGGCGTACCATCACCCGGGCGATGTCGGCGAAGAGCTCCATGGCGGCCGGGGCGTCGTCGGCCAAGGACTGTCTTACCGCTTCAGCGTCAAGTTCGACGACCTCCAGGTCGGTGACCGCCCGCCCGGTGGCCGAGTGAAGTCCCGGTTCGAGGATCGCCGCCTCGGCCGCCGCCTCACCGGGCCCGAGCACCACCACGGTCCCGGTGGCGTCTCCCGTTTCCACCCGGACGTCCAGGTGGCCGTCCACGATCAGATAGCAGGTTGACCGATCCTCTCCAGCTGTGAAGAGCTCGCTCCCGGCGGTGAGGCGCTTTTGTTGGGCCACCGCGGCGATGGACTCGAGCACCGACAGTGGAAGGTCCTGGAAGATTTCGAAACCCTGCAGCAGCTCGGCTGTGATGTCCATGGGGGCCTCCCAGGGGCCAAGCTAACACGGACGGGAGCAGGGAGCAGGGCCCTCGCCCACACGGGGTAGGATTCGTTACACGTTGAAAGTTAAACGTTCAACGTTCAGGCTACTCAACGTTTGATGAGGACCCCAAATATTGACGTGTAACGTTCAACCTTGAACTTCCGCAAGAACCGATGTCCCCGCTCGCCAGTGTCGGACCGAGCGCGATGGGCGGGCGTGCCACTCCGGGCACCTTCACGTTGAAAGTTAAAAGTTAAATGTTGAAAGTTCCCTCCCACCCGCCAGGGCCGGTGCCAGGCACCGTCGACATCGAATCGCAGCACGATGCCGACATATCTGAGGTGGTGCCTGGCGTCGACTCGAGCTTGACTCTAGTGAATTAGTGTACTATAACAGTAGTACACCTGCCCTAGAGGAGGACCCGTGACCACAACGCTGACCATCAATCCGTCCGACGCCGCGCCCATCTGGCGGCAGATCGAGGACGGGGTGCGGCGAATGGTGGTTTCGGGTGTTCTGGCGGCCGGCGCACCGGTGCCATCGGTGCGCGACCTGGCCCGCGAACTGCGGGTCAACCCGGCTACGGTCTCCAAGGCCTATCAGCGGCTCACCGCGGCCGGTGTGCTCGAGGTGCGCCGCGGCGAGGGCACCTTCGTTGCCCATCGCGAGGCCGGAGCCGTGGACGCCGAGCGCAGAGGTCTGTTGGACGACGAGGCGCGGCGCTTTGCCGACACGGCCCGGGATCTGGGAGCGGATCTCGAGGGTGCGCTGGATGGGGTGCGACGGGCCTGGGATGACGACGAAGGCTCAGGCGGAGGTGGTGCATGACACCAACCCATGAACCCGTGGTTTCTGTGGATCATCTGACGGTGCGGTACGGCCGCACCTGCGCGGTGGACGGAATCAGCCTTGACGTACCGGCGGGCTCGGTCTACGCCTTGCTCGGCCGCAACGGGGCGGGCAAGTCAAGTACGGTTCGCTGTCTGCTGGGACAGTGGAAGCCCAGCGGCGGGGGAGTTCGCCTCTTCGGCCGGGATGTCTGGCGGGAGCGGGCCCGACTCATGGCCCGGGTCGGGGTGGTTCCGGAGCGCGCCGAAGTGCCGCCGAGCATGACAGCAGAGCAGCTCAGCCGGTTCTTCGCCGCGCTCTACCAGAAGTGGGATCAGGAGGCCTTTGACGCCCGGATCGACCGATTCACAGTTCCGCGCATGCATCCCTTTGGGAAGATGTCCAAGGGCCAACAGCGTCAGCTGTCACTCGCTCTGGCGCTGGCCTCCCAGCCCGTGCTTCTGGTGCTGGACGACCCCACCCTGGGTCTGGACGCCGTGGCCCGTCGCGAGCTCCTGGAGGAGCTCATCGGTGATTTGTCCGACCGGGGCACCACCGTCTTCGTGGCCACCAACGACATCGCCGGCATCGAGGGCGTGGCCGACCGGGTGGGCATCCTACGCGGTGGTCGGCTGGTGGTGGATGACGAGGTCGAGGCGCTCAAAACTCGGCTGCGCCGGATCCGGGCCGCCGAGTCCGAAGAATGGCATCCGGCGGCGCCGGAGGCCGAGATGATCGCCACCCGTCGTGTCGCAGGAGGTACGGAAGCCGTGGTCAGCGTCGCGGCGACCACCGCCGAAACCGACCCTCGACTCCAACCCATGTCTTTGGAGGAAATCTTCGTCGCCCTGTGCGGCCCCAATGGCGGAGGTGAGGCATGAGACAGGTCGCTGCAGTGGCATGGCGGGAGATCGTGGAACATCGGGTGTTCTTTGCGGCGGCGGTGGCCGCCTCCGCGATCTCCCTGATCGCGCCGTTCGTGCCAGGGATTTTTGGTTGGGCCCCGGGCGAGGTGCGCGGCGTGCTGTCGGCAATGATGGCCGTTGGTTTCACGTTCTTGTGTGCGCTGACCCTCGGCGCGGCGACCGTCTCGGGAACCGTGGCGCAGGGACGGTTCGGCTTCTTCATGGCTCGACCTCTGCCAGGGGCGGTCATCTGGTTCGGCAAGATCTTCGGCGCACTCACCGTCGTCGTGGCGTGTGAGCTGATCGTGGTCCTGCCGGCGGCGCTATCGGCGGACGGCCCGGCCTTCCTGGTCGATCTGGTCCGGCACCCTTGGCTCTGGTCCGGGGTGCTGGTGGGCGCTCCCCTGGTGCTGATTCTCGTGGCCCACGCCGCGAGTACGATGTGGCGGGCCCGCACGGCGTGGCTCGCCCTTGACGGTGCGGCACTGATTGGTGTGGTCGTGGCCGGCTGGTTCGTCGTCCGGCCGCTGCTGGCGGCCCGTGCCGAGATATCGGCCTTCGAGATCATCATCGCCCTTGTGGTGTCGTTCGCCCTGGCGGTCCTCGTCGCGGGGGTCGTTCAAATCGTCTACGGTCGAGTCGATCTCCGGAGACACCACGGGGCGCTGTCCATCGCGATGTGGGTCGTAATGCTGGCTCTGGCGAGCATCATCGTCGGCTATGGGCGGTGGCTCGCAACCCCCGCCTTCGACGACCTGTTGTGGGTAGACGGTGTGTTCTCACCCGATTCGCAGGGCCAGTGGGTCGGAGTCAGCGGGCTGACCCGCGGTCGCCGCGATATCTTCGCCGACTTCGCCTGCAATCCCAATACCGGCGAGTCGATTCTAATCAGCATCGGTCCTCGGTGGCATGGCGGTTCTCTGGCGTTGTCACGCGATGGCGAGCACGCGGTGTGGACGGTGCCCGACCAGGAAGGCTGGCGGCTTCACCACGGAACGGTGGAGGAGTCGCGATTGATCGCCGACGGGAACCCGGTCTTCGTGGACCGAGAGCCACGGTTCGTGCTGTCCGAGCGGGGTGATCGAGTGGCAACCATCGAGGGCGCCCTGCTCGTGGTCACGGCAATGCCCTCCGGCGACCTCATCTTCTCGACTCGACTTCCGGAGGACGCCGAGATCATCGGTCCCGATTTTGCTTCCGACGATCGGTTGAGATTTGTGGCGAATTCTCACGAACGCCGGAGTGGTGGTGGTCGGTCGACTCTCGTTGAGTATGACATTGCCGCCGGCAAACCACGGGCGATCCGCGAGCTCGAGGGGAATTGGGTCGTGACATCGGTCGAGGTCGACGATGAGCGAGATCGGATTCTCTTCAAGGCGTATCTCGATGGTCACAGCAAGTACTGGTACCTCGACGGTACGACCTTCGAAGAGGTGCCCTGGTCCCGGGACGTGGATCTCGGCTCGCACGTCTCCCTCATGGCGGACGGGCGCCTGACTCGCGTCGTCGGCGATTCCGGAGCACGGAGGTTCGAGGTTTTGGGCCCGGACGGGATCGTCGAAGGTGGACTGGATCTGCCGCCCTCATGGGTCCGACTTGTTATCGGATCCCAGCCGTCTCCCAACACGATCACGATGGCGGTTCGGGACGACGGGGATTATCACCACTGGATGGCGGGGTGGGAGGCGAAGGTCATCAACGTGGAGTCCTGGAAGATCAGCGAGATCGCACGCGGATACACTCCAATACAACCCGGAACATATCCCCCTGGTTTTTCAAGATCGCACCCCGTCGGTAGTCCGGCGACCAGGGTATTCCGCGGTCAGGGCTCGTCGTTGAATCGATGGGATCCGGTCGCCGGTCAGCTCGAGGAGCTGGTTCCGGGGAGGGACTGATTGGAGAACCGACTTCGATGCGACTCCGTTATTCTCCATGACATGTTGAAGTTCTTACTCTGGCTCATCCTCTTCGTGCTGTGCTGGCCCCTGGCCCTGCTGGCGCTGATCCTCTATCCCTTTGTGTGGTTGCTGATGCTGCCGTTCCGGCTAGTCGGGATCACGGTGGATGCGGTGTTCAAGCTGTTGCACTCGATCCTGAAGTTGCCGGCTCGGCTGCTCCGCGGTCCGTCAGCGGTGGCGGGGTGAATAGCGAATAGTGGTAGTGAATAGTTGATTGCGCGGTGCGCCTTCGATTGAATTCACAATCGGGACTCGGGACTCGGGACTCGGGGTTCGTCCTCCTCCCAACCCCACAACGAGATCATCCGATAACGAAACGACAGCCACCCTTCGTCGAGTGCGTCCTCAATTCACTATTTTCTATTCACGAGCCCAAGACGGGCCCGCTATTCGAAGTCGTACAACAGGAAGTCCGCCAGCGCGCCAAACTCGGCGTCATCGGCCTTGTCGGCATAGCCGGGCATGGCGATGGGGTAGTTCTCTGCCTTGTAGGCGAGCCGCGGGTTGCTCTTGACCATGGCCTCGGGGTATTTCAGGTACTCGATCAGCTGGTCTCTGGTCCAGTGGGTGTCGAGCCCGGTCAGAACCGGGCCGGACCGCTTGCCCTCGCGGAGATCACCGTGGCAGCTGGCACAATTGAGGTCCACATAGACCTGCCAGCCGGCCATGTGGGCGTCCGGAAGACCAGGTGGTGGGGTGGGCTTGGCCTCCCCGCATCCACTGGCGATCAAGATGACGGTTCCGATTCCGATGACGACGAGACAGCGAAGGGTCCTCATTTCTCCTCCTCAGTGTTCGACCAGGTGATCCACCTTGGCCGCGCAGATGAAGTCGTTCTCCGACAGCCCCCCAATGGAGTGGGTGCTATAGCGGATCGTGCAGGTGTCGTATCCCACCACCATCTGTGGGTGGTGATCTTCGCGGTGTGACACCCAGGCCACGGCGTTGACAAAGGCCATGGTCTGGTAGTGGTCCTCGAACTGGAAGGTCTTACGGAGCTCGCCGTCGACGATCTCCCAGCCCTCGGCGTGACTGAGAAGGTGGTCCAAATCGTGTCCGCCGAGCGGTGGGGTCCCGGCCGCCAGCGGCTGGCAGGTTTTCATCACGAGAGTGTTGTCGCACATGGAGGCCTCCTGATCGGTCAGTTTACTCGAGAATCAAAATTCAAGATTCAAGAAGCAAGATGCAAGATCCCCCGCCCGCCCGGGAGCAAGGAACAAGGAACAAGGAACAGGGGGCTGGGAGGAGGGGCAGCCCGCCCACCCGGATGCGAGATGCGAGATTCGAGATACGAGATTCCCCACCCGCCCGGAGCGAGGTGGGCGCGATGGGCGGGCGTGCCACTCCGGGCACATTGAAGTTGAAAGTTGCACGTTAAACGTTGAACGTTCCCACCCACCCTCCCGGATCGTGAAAGCTCGCGATGGGCGGGTGTGCGGTCTCTGACGATTTTGGGAAAGCAGTATCAGCGGTGGGGGTCCTTCGATGCGCCCCGGTTCGTCGTCGCGCTTCCCGTGAGGATGCCAGGCACGCCGATTCGCCCCAGCGAGACGAATCGGCTGGCCGGCGTTGGCGAATCGGGATGTCAGGCACCTCCGAGAGACGCGCCCTCGGGGAGCGCGGTCGAGAGATGGGCGCACCGACACGGATATCGGAAAGCAAGGGGAAAACCGCGGACAGCGCAACGGGTAAATCGGCGCGATGGGTGGCTCAGGGAAGTCCATCGTGTTGACTTCGTGGATTTTTAGGCTACCCTAACGATCGTGAATCAACGACGCAACGACCTCGAGCTGACCGAGTCCCAGCAGGACTATCTCAAGCAGATCTTTCTGCTCGGTGAGACCGGTGGCAGCGTGAGCACCCAGTCCCTGGCAGAACGACTGGGGGTTCGCCCGGCGTCGGTCACCGGGATGGTCCAGCGGCTCGCTCAGCTGGGTCTGGTGGAGCACCGCAGGTATCGCGGCTTCCGGTTGACGGAGACAGGCCGCCGGGTGGCCCTGGAGATGTTGCGGCACCACCGACTGTTGGAGACCTTTCTCGCGACCGCGTTGGACTACTCGTGGGACGAGGTCCACGATGAGGCGGAACGGCTCGAGCACGCCATCTCTGAGCGATTCGAGGAGAAGATCGCCGAGGTCCTGGGACACCCGACGCACGACCCGCACGGCGATCCCATTCCCGATGCCGATCTTCGATTGCCGGCGGAGTCCGGTGGCGTGCGGTTGACTGGGGTCTCCCCTTCCGGGACCGGCACCGTCGTGAGGGTCGGCGCCCAGGATCGTGACAGCCTGAATCTCCTGCAGCGACTGGGCCTCGTGCCGGGAGCCAGGGTCGAGGTGCTCGAGGAGACGTCGGCCGGGGTTCGGGTGCGCGGAGCGGGTAACCGGTACCTGGTGCCGGTGGAGCTGGCAAAGGAAATCTGGATTACGGAGCACAATAAATGAAGACGGCATATGGAGTCGTGTCTGGTGTTTTTGCGGCCGTGTTGTTGGGGTGCGGTGGCGCCCCCGCGGACCGGGTTGATGGACCGCTCCAGGCGGTAGCGACGACAACTATCGTCGGTGACGTGGTGGGCGCCATCGGGGGCGACGACGTTCACCTCGAGGTGTTGATGGGACCCGGGGTGGACCCCCATCTCTACAAGCCGAGCGCAGGCGACGTGCGGCGCATGGCCTCGGCGGAGGCGGTCTTTCTCAACGGCCTGCACCTCGAGGGGAAAATGGGCGAGGTGCTCTCCGAGATGGATCAACGTGGCGTTGTCACGGTTTCGATCGCCGAGTGTATTCCAGAGTCCGAGCTGCTCGAGTCAACCGGCTACCCCGGCCTCCACGACCCCCACGTTTGGTTTGATGTGGGCCTGTGGGCGCAGGTTGCCGACTGTACACGGGATGCGCTGGTCAACGTCGACCCCGACAACGCTGAGGCCTACAGCGCGCGGGCTGCAAGCTATAAAGCCGAGTTGATCGCCCTCGACGACTGGGTCCAACAACAGGTGGAGTTGGTGCAACCCGACCGCCGGGTGCTTGTGACCGCCCACGACGCCTTCGAGTACTTCGGCCGCGCCTATGGGTTTGAGGTGCGCGGGTTGCTCGGGGTGAGTACTGCATCGGAGGCCGGCACGTCGGATGTCCAGAACCTGGCGGACTTCATCGCCGACCGTCGGATCCCCGCTGTCTTCGTGGAGTCGTCGGTGCCGCCGCGATACGTGGAGGCACTCACCGAGGCGGTGGCGTCCCGCGGCTTCGATGTCGTCATCGGCGGCAGTCTCTACTCCGACGCCCTCGGTGATCCCGATGGTCCGGCGGGTCGCTATGTGGGCACCGTGCGGTCCAACGTGGAGACCATCGTCGGCGCCCTGGCCGGCGACGGAGGGGCGCGATGACATCCCCCGGTTCGAAACCGCCGGTGGCTCTCGAGGTCGAGGACCTGACGGTTGCCTATGCCGACCAACCTGTCCTGTGGGACGTGGACCTCCAGGTGCCCACGGGAGCCAAGATGGCCATCGTGGGACCCAACGGCGCCGGCAAGAGCACGCTCATTAAGGCCGCCATGGGTCTTGTGAAACCGGTGGCCGGTGAGGTCCGGATCTTTGGTAGGGCCCGCGACACGGCCGGGGGTGAGATCGCGTACGTGCCCCAGAGATCGAGCCTGGAGTGGGATTTCCCCACCGACGTAGTGGATGTGGTCACCATGGGCACCTATGGCCAGATCGGCTGGTTCCGCCGGGCGGGGGCCCGGCAGCGAGATCAGGCCATGGCGGCGCTGACCACAGTGGGCATGGAGGCCTATTCCTCCCGTCCCATTGCCCAGCTTTCTGGAGGACAGCAGCAGCGGGTGCTTCTGGCGAGGGCGTTGGTCCAGGGAGCCGAGATCTACATGCTCGACGAGCCTTTCCAGGGGGTTGACGCTCCCACCGAGCGGACGATCGTCGGAGTGCTCGACGGGTTGGCGCGCGAAGGTAAGACCATCATCGTGGTCCATCACGATCTGCAGACCGTGCCCGAGTACTTCGACCACGTGCTGCTGCTCAACGTGCGCGCAATCGACTCGGGTCCGGTGGACGAGGTCTTCACCGAGGACAATCTGCGCCTGACCTTCGGCGGACGGGTGGGAGTGATCGCCCGATCGGCGGCGGAAGAGGCCTGACGTGGAGTTTCTCACCGATTACACCCTGCGCATCGTCGCTTTGGGTTCGGGGGTTCTGGGTGCTACGGCAGGGGCCCTCGGGTCGTTCGCGGTGCTCCGTCGCCAGAGTCTGATCGGCGACGCCGTGAGTCACGCAGCCCTGCCGGGAATCGCGCTGGCCTTTCTTCTGACGGGCAGCAAGGCGCCGCTGATCATCATGGTCGGAGCGGCTCTTGCCGGATGGCTCGGGACCCTCGCGGTGCGCGCCATTGTCGCTCGCAGCCGGGTTCCTTACGACAGTGCGCTGGGCATCGTGCTCGCGGTGTTCTTCGGCTTCGGCCTGGTGCTGCTCACCTACATTCAAAAGCAGCCCAACGCGGCTCAAGCAGGACTCGAGAGTTATCTCTTCGGCCAGGCGGCGGCGCTGCTCCGCCAGGACGTCGTGGTGATGGCCGTACTCGGCGCCGTTGCACTGACGGTGCTCATGATGCTGTGGAAGGAGTTCAAGCTGCTGAGCTTCGACGAGGCTTTTGGTGTCAGTCTCGGCTTTTCCATGACCCGTCTCGACGGTCTGCTTACGGCTCTGCTGGTGGTGGCGATCGTGATCGGCCTGCAGACCGTCGGGGTGGTCTTGATGAGCGCGATGATCGTCGCACCAGCCGCGGCTGCGAGACAGTGGACCCGGGGGCTCGGGCCAATGGTGGGCCTGGCGACAACCATCGGGACCCTTGCCGGGGTCGGCGGGGCGGTGGCGAGCTCGGTCGTGCCGAGGCTGCCCACCGGACCCACCATCGTGATGATACTCAGTGTTGTTGTGACGGTATCCCTGCTCTTTGCGCCCGGCCGCGGGCTGGTGGGACGATGGCTGCGTCTCGGAAGGCTGCGCCAGGCGCCGCAGCTCGACCCGGTACTGATCCATCTCTACGCTCTGTCCCTGCACCACGCCGACGACCCCGAGCACGGCCACAGCGAGGCCGTGTTGCGGACCATGAGCTCCCGTGATATGGACGTGGCGGGCGCCCTTCACGGACTCGAATCCAAGGGTCTCGCCCTCCAGGTTCCTGGCGGTCTGTGGGCACCCACCGAGCTTGGCCGGCGTGAGGCGCGGCGGGCTCTCGATCGAGAGGGTGGGGGGGCCCTGTGAGCCCGGACATTGAGATTCTGCTGATCGCTGTGGTCACTGCGGTTGCCGCGGCGCTTCCCGGCGCCTTCCTGGTGCTTCGCCGATTGGCCCTGGTCAGCGACGCGATTTCGCACGCCATCCTGCCCGGAATCGTGGTGGCGTTCTTCCTCACCGGGAACCTCAACTCGCCGTTGTTATTGATCGCAGCAGCGGCCACCGGGGTGTTGACGGTTGCACTGATCGAAGCAATCCACAGGTCGCGCCTGGTTCCCGAGGACGCGGCCATCGGTCTGGTCTTTCCGGCGCTGTTTGCCCTCGGTGTGATTCTGGTGTCGCGGTACGCAGGCAACGTCCATCTGGATACCGATTCAGTGCTGCTCGGAGAACTGGCGTTCGCACCGTTCGATCGACTGGTCGTTGGAGGCGTCGATCTCGGGCCGGCGGCGTTGTGGAGCATGGGTGCCATTCTGGCGCTCAACATCGTGGTGATCGTGGTCGCGTTCAAGGAACTCAAACTGGCGACGGTTGACCCGGGCCTCGCTGCGGCGCTCGGATTTTCACCCGTGCTGCTCCACTACGGACTCATGGCCCTGGTTTCCATCACCGCGGTCGGGGCCTTCAATGCTGTGGGTTCAGTCCTGGTGGTGGCGCTGATGATTGCCCCGCCCGCCACAGCCTACCTGCTGGCCGAGCGGTTGAAATCCATGCTCTGGCTCAGTGCGGTGATCGCGGCGGTTGCCGCTGTGGCAGGTTATGCCATGGCGTGGGTGTTGGACGTCTCCATCGCGGGCTCCATGGCGACGGCCTCCGGCGTGCTGTTCACCGCTGCCCTGCTGTTTGCCCCTCGACGCGGGGTGGTGGCTCAGATGAAACGGCGGGCTGCCCAGCGGCTCGATTTCGGTGTCAGCATGCTGCTGGTTCACCTGTTGCATCACGAGGGTTCGTCCGTGGCCGCGGAGGAGTGTCGTCGCTCGACCCTTCATCGACACCTTCAATGGAGCGAAGGATTCACCCGACAGGTCGTCCGTTCCGCCGACGGAAGCGACCTGGTCGCCAGAGTGGGTGAGCTGCTCGAATTGACCTCCGCAGGTCGACAACGCGCTCAAAGGGCAGTGGTGCGATAGGGGATAAAGAGTTGAAAGTTGAACGTTGAACGTTCAACGTTGAACGTTTGGTTCATCGGGATTTCAGTGAGATGGACAGTGGCGAAATTCGAAATGCGGAATTCGAAATTCGAGAATTCCATCGCGCCGAATTCACATGCGGTCCCGGGGCCCATCAGCCCCAGTCGGCATCGGCTGGGACAGGGACAGCAGTCGGCGTCTGGGGCAGATGGCAGCATCGGTGAACAGCGACTGCAATCCGGGGCAATCCCAGCTGATCGCTGCCGCTGCATTTTGGGCGCGGGAACTAGCCCCTAGGCCCTAGCCCCCTAGCCCCTGACCCTTGGCTCCTGGCTCCTCCTGTCAGGGAGTGCCGGCCTCATCGGCCTCGATGGCGTTCTCCCCCGACTCGCGGCGGTCGCGGATGAACCACGACGTGACCTTGGATTCCTTGACACCGCGCACCACTGCCTCGAGGTCCTGGTAGAGCTGCGGATCGTTGAGGAATGCTCCGGCGGTTCCCTCGCCCTCGTCGAGCTTCTGCATCACCGACCGCAAATGGAACATCAGCAGCTGCATGTCGCCGAGGAAGTCGTCGGCGTACTCCTTGTCCTGCATCAGCCGGGGCAGAGTGCCCTCGCCGCTCGCCAGTTGCTCGAATGCGGTGGACATGGCCTGGCTGGCATCTCTCATGGCCGCCACCGTCTCGCGCAGCATCTGGGCGGTTTGCGGGTCCTTGAAGAGCATGGCATAGGTGCTGTCGGTGCGCTCGAGATCACGGGTGAACCTGGCCCCGGTCAGCCGAAGGGCATGGGCGGTGGCGTAGAGATCGTCGGCCATTTGATCGTCAGTGAGTAATCGACCGACCAGCCCTTCGCCGGCCTCGATTCGGGCGAGAATGGTCTCGAGTGAAGCCAGCGAAGACTTGGCCATGTCGCTGAACTTCTCCTCGTCGGCCGTTGTTCTCGTAAGCTCCCCGAGGAGCCCTTCGCCACCCTCGATCCGGTTGAGGATGACCTTCAGGCTCGACGAAATGGTGACCAGGTTGGCCATCAGATCCTCGCCGCCGGACACCAGCTCGTCCACCTCGGCCGGGTCTTTGCCAGGCACCATTCCGCCTTCCAGGATCCGTTCGGTCTCGGCTGATCCGCCACGGATCTCGAGGTACTTGTCGCCCAGCAGACCGATGGTCTTGATGGATGCCACGCTGTCGTTCCTGATGCGTTCGGTATAGATGGCGTTGACCGTGAACCGGACCGTGATCCGGTTCTCGTCGGGCCGGATCGGCAGGTCGATGGACTCGAC
This sequence comes from uncultured Holophagae bacterium, assembly GCA_963710645.1. Classification (GTDB taxonomy): domain Bacteria; phylum Acidobacteriota; class Thermoanaerobaculia; order Thermoanaerobaculales; family Sulfomarinibacteraceae; genus FEB-10. Next base: position 241,541 of record CAVQBD010000002.1, read on the forward strand.
AAAGCCGACGTTGACGCCGCTCACCCTCACCGGTGCGCCGGTTTGAAGACCGGTAACGTTTGAAAACGAGGTGTGGTACCGGGTGTGGTGGATGAAGATCTGCTGGCGTTTGCCGATGGTCAGCACGGCGACAGAGAGCAGCACCAGCGCGGCCACCGTGAGGGCGCCGACCCGGAGATTTCTCTTGATCTCGTCACGCATCGCTACCTCCCGCCTCAAAGAATTGTCGTACCGCATCGGGGCTGTCCAGCCTGGCCTGAGCGACCGTTCCTGAGAACACGAATTCGCCGTCGTGGAGAAAGACCACCCGCTCGGCGACCCGTGACACCAGGGGAAGGTCGTGGGTGACCACCACCGACGTCACCGAGGGACTCTGCCCGAGATCGATGATGAGCCGGGCGATGGCCTCGCTGGTGACCGGATCGAGCCCTGTGGTGGGTTCGTCGTAAAGCATGATCTCCGGCTCGAGGGCCAACGCGCGGGCCACCGCCACCCGTTTGCGCATCCCGCCGGAGAGTTCCGACGGCTGGAGGTGCTCCGCGTTGTCGAGGCGAACCATGGACAGCAGCTCCAAAACCCGTTCGTGGAGAGCCTCCGGCTCCATGTCCCGGTGTTCCCGAAGGGGGAAGGCCACGTTGTCGAAGACGTCCATGGAGTCAAAAAGTGCGCCTCCCTGGAAGAGATAGGAAACCCGACGTCTCAGCGGCACCAGCTCCTGTTCGGTCATCTCGGAGACCTGTGAGCCGAGGACGTCGATGGTGCCGCCGTCGGCGCGGATCAGGCCGTTGATGGTCTTGAGCGTGACCGATTTTCCGGAACCGGAGGCGCCGAGAAGAGCGACGGTGGATCCGCGTTCCACATCCAGCGTCACCGAGCGAAGGACGGATTTGTCGCCAAAGGACTTGGAGACATCGCGGAGCAGGATCACCGGGTCATTCATGTCACAACGCCAGAAACAGTTTGGTGATGAAAAAGTCCGAGATCAGCACGGAGATGGCGACCACATACACGGTGTTTGTGGTGGCCTTGCCGACGCCGTCCGCTCCACCGCGCGCATTGAGACCGTTGTAGCAACCGAGGAGGGCGATCTGGAAAGCAAAGAGCAGCGGCTTGGCCACGCCCAGCGCGACGTCGTCGAAACTCAGTACTTGAAAGGTCCGTTGAAGGTAGAAGGAGGCGCTCAATCCTTCCTGGAACACACCGATCAGGAGGCCGCCGAAGATCCCCATGGCGTCGGCAAGGATGGTCAACAGGGGGAGCATGGCGATGGTTGCCCACAGTCTCGGGACGACGAGTTTGCGTACCGGATCCGAACCCATGGAACGGATCGCGTCCACCTGTTCGGTGACCGCCATGGATCCGATTTCGGCTGCGATGCCCGAACCGACCCGTCCTCCCACCATGAGGGCGGTGAGAACCGGGCCCAGCTCTCGCACGAGGGACAGCGCGACGACCTCGCCGATGTACATCCGGGCGCCGAATTGGCCCAGGGCGTAGGCGGTCTGGAGGGCGAGCACCATGCCGGTGAACAGGGCGGTGATGTTGGTCAGGTTGAGGGAGCCGACCCCGATCCGGTCACACTGACGGAAGACCTCGGCGACATCCAGCGGCCGCGTGAACATTCGAACGACCGACTGACCGGCGAGTCGTGTCACCTCGCCGATCTGGGACAGAAAAGAGAGTGGTGCAACCATCAGTGATCGCTTCATCGTAACCTAGCCGCCCCGAGAGGTTCCGGGTTCCGGGTTTTGAGTTGACCCCCGGGCGCGGTGGGTCTCGCATCTCGCATCTCGCATCTGGTATCTGGGTGGGCAGGGGCTACCCTCTGCTCCCTACTACCTGCTCCTCTCTGCACTTTCTACACCCTCCACACCCTCCACACCCTCTGCACCATCCACGCCCTCCACACGGGGTTGGCGATGGTGTACAACCCACAACCAACAACCTACTCCGGGACGAGGGGGCGAACCATGGCGTTTCTTCAACCAGCGCCGTGACATACGCCGGTGTCGCCCGGGCTTGGGTGACGGTGGAAAAGTCGGTACAATGGTGTGTCTGGAGGCATGCAATGCAGGTGATCGAAGGTAAGTTGGAGGCTCGGGGTCTGCGGTTCGCGCTGGTCGTGAGTCGATTCAACGAGGCCCTGACCTCTCGTCTTGAATCCGGGGCGATGGATTGTCTCGTCCGGCACGGCGCGGATGAGGACGCGATTGCTATTTTCAGAGTTCCAGGGGCGTGGGAGATTCCCATGGTCGCCGCCAAGTTGGCCGCGGTGGGAGGCTACGATGCCGTGGTCTGCTTGGGTGCGCTGGTTCGCGGCGGCACGGCTCACTTCGACCTGATCGCCAACGAGGTTGCCAAGGGCATCGCGGCGAGCGCCATGGCCTCGGGGATCCCGATCACCTTTGGAGTGATCACCGCCGAGACTCTCGAACAGGCGGTGGAACGTGCGGGAACCAAGATGGGAAACAAGGGTTGGGAAGCGGCCCTGGCCGCGATCGAGATGGCACACCTTTATCGAGGAATCGACGGGGAGAACTAGGTGGGATCCCGCCGACGGGCCCGCGAGCTGGCACTCCAGCTGTTGTACCAGTATGAACTGACCGGTGCCGAGCCGGAGGCCATGCAGGCCGAGTTCGAGGAGTGGCGGGGAGCAACCGATGGGATTCGGGACTTCGCCGACTCGCTGCTCCGGGGCACCCTCGAACACCTCGAGGAAATCGATGGCGAACTCGAAACCCAGACCGCCCACTGGCGGTTGGACCGACTTGCCGCTGTGGACCGCAATATATTACGGCTGGCCATGTACGAGCTGCTTTACAACCTGGAGACCCCCCACGCCGTGGTGATCGACGAGGCCATCGAGATCGCCAAGAAATTTGGCGCGGTGGAGTCGCCCAGATTCGTCAATGGGGTGCTCGACGGTTTTGTCAGACGCAGGGCCCCTGCTTCATGAGGCCCATTCTGGTCGCCCTGTGCATCGTGGGGGCGACCTGGGGTGCCGCCCAGGAAGCCGCCTACATCGTGACTGGTGGACAGCGTCCGGTGAATGTGGTGGCCAATGGTTATGTCCAGTCGGTGACCTCTTCGACCGACGACGGGGCCGAGGTTCGCGTTGCCGCGATCCTCGGGCCGATTGGTTCCGAGGGCACCTACGAGGAGATCAGAAATCGGGAGATCGTGGGTGTCCCAGAGGACTTCGATCTACCGGCCAGACTGCGGTCGGAATTGAGGCCGGAGCTTTCCGCCTGGGAGGCCGCCACCACGATTCTCGAGTGGTCGGCGCGGTACGTGATGGTGGATGCGGCGGACAACGAACCGCAGGACGCCGCGAGTGTACTGGCTCGCGGCCGCGGGAGGTGTTCGGGCGTGGCCAACGCCACCGCAGCGCTGCTGCTCGCGGCCGGTTTCGAGGCCGCCACCGTCAGCGGACTCCTGGTTTCCGACAACGGTCGGGTTCCCCATCGGTGGGTGGCGTGCCGGCTCCCGGGTGCGGGCTGGGTCCACACCGATCCCACGCTCGGTCTGTGGACCATTACGGCCAACCATGTCGCGTTCGCTGATGCGGTGGAGGATGTGCCGGATGTGAGAGTCATTCAGGAGCCGGCAGATGGTCTGTCGGCGTTGCCGCGGCGTGGGGGTCGCCCGCTGCGGCCCAATCTCGGCTCCGATCTCGTCTGCAGGGTCGTGGGCGATGGTGACAGCAGTTCGGTGATCGCGATTCTCCGCGGGGGCGCCGGGGCGATCCACAGGGTGGCCCTCGATCCCGAGGGGCGGTTCACAGCTATCCTTCCCGGTCGTTGGCGGCTCACCGTCATGGCCGGAGACGAGGTGATCGAGGACCGGGACCTCGAGCTCCGGGCCGGCCAGCTTCAGAGTTTTGTTGTGACCTTGCCCGAGAGCGGAGTCAAACGGGAGGTGGGGTCGTGAGGCGCGTGTTGTCGGGAACCCTGACCCACCTGGCGCCGTCGGCTCTGCTGCGGCTGTTGTCCGCCACTGCGCCCAGCGGAGTTCTCGAGCTGACCACCGACGCCGGCAATCTTCGGATCGAGACCGCCCACGGCAAGGTGGCGATGCCCAATCCAGGCGAGTTGCGCCGGGTGGGACGGATCCTGAGGAGCACCAGCGGCAGCTTCCGGTTCGCGCCGCTCAAGGTCCGGCCCATTGACGGCAGGTCACTGACCCTGACCGCCCTGGCCGATGCCGCCGAAGCCACCGAGCAGGTACTGGAAGCCGCCCGTGACGGAGACGTGGACTTCGGCCGGTTGTTCGCCGGTGAGATCACCGAGATGTCGAGACCTGCCCCGGTCGCCAACATCCATGTGCTGCCATCGGAACCGCTGGACAACCCGCTGGACGAACTCCTGTCCGATCTCGAAAAGACGGCACCCGATGAGTTGTTGCTCACCCAAGTTGGGGTGGTGGCGCAGGATCCCAGGATCTGGAGGGGCACACTCGAGGCGGGCTGGCGACGTCGCGGTTGGGCCTTGAACGTGAGCAGTTCCCCCTCTGAAATCGTGGTCGACGAAATCACTGCGCTGGTCCTCCATCAGGAGGAGTCTTTCGATCGCTCCGACCGGGAAGACGAGTGGATCAGCCTCGTGCGTCGTGCGGTGGAAGCGGCGCCGTCGGTCCCTGTTGTGTGGGTCGGCAGCATCCGCGACTCCCGGTGGCTGAGCCGTTTGATCGAGTCCGGGGTGTCCTTCCTGATGCCGGCTCCGGATAGCCGGTCGTCTCGGGCTCAGGCCCGATTCGCCGAAGATCTGGCCATGGTCCTCGATCGTCAGATGAAAAATCGCCAGGCTTTGGCGTCGGCCCGCCAACCGAAATCGGTGTATGAGTTGGTGGACACCCTGCTCGAGGAGGACGATCCCGACCGGGCCGTCGGATCCCTGCTCCAGCTGGCGTCCAACCAACTGTGGCGCGGCGCGGTGCTGATGGTGGAGGAGACGGCGGTCCGTTGCCGGGCGGGATACGGTTACCCGTTGAACAGAGATGCCACGGCGCTGCCACGCGGGGTGGGTCTTTTGGAACGCACCATCCGCAGTGGCGAAGCCACTGTCGGCGTGGAACCGTCGTCGCCCGCCGCCGAGCAGCTCGCCCACGTTCTCGGGATCGCCACCCTACCCGCTGAAACCGCGGTCATCCCGCTGGGCATGGGGGCCACGGTTGTGGGTCTGCTGGTGGCGGACCGGGAGGGCGAGCCGTTGCCCGAGCTGCGGGAGATCACGCTGTTGGCCTGCTGCCTCGGCGGCGTCGTGGTGCGTGGGGAAAACAACCACCACGGCGGTTGATGGGATTGCGCCGGTCAGGTGTGCAAGAGAGTCGAAAGTCCAAAGTTGAAAGTTACACGTTGAACGTTGAAAGTTCCCGCCCACCCACCCGGAGCGGGTGGGCGCGTATGGCGGGCGTGCCGTCTCTGACGATTTTGGGTTAAGGTCGAACAGTCTGCGTGTCGCGACGAGTCCCAAACATCGTCAGAGGGGGCTTCCTCGGGGAGCGCCTCGGGGAGATGGGCGCGTTGAAGCCGGTGAATCGAACCGTACGTCCGTGCCCGGGTTCAGGGAGCAGTGGAGCGACAGCAACCAGGGGCAGCGACCAGAGGCAGCGATCCGGGACAGCGATCAGCGGCCGCGCCCGCGGGAGCGGCCTGCTCCCTTCGCCCCGCTCCTCTGTCCGGACGCGAACGCGGACGCTGGGCTGGTCTCCCCCCTTTCCACACTTTCCACACCGGGTGGTCGGGGGCCGGCGTGAAACCCAACGCCAGCGGCCGGCATATGTCCATTCGTGGACACCTGTGTACGATCTGTTGACAGACTGTTGCCTTCTGGATATGATAAATGTCTTGAGTATCTTCACCTTAGTCGGTTGGAAGCGTGGACTTCACAACCCCTGCCAAGGCGGGGAGATTTATTGTCCTGACGGAAACAGCTGAGGGGTTTCGAACCAGTTTTCAACAGCGTGCTGTGAAGAAGCTGGTCAATTCAAGGGGACGGGGGTCGAAATGGTGACACTGGCCATCGAAGGGAGCGGCGGATCCGAGCTCACCTATGAATTGGTGAAACAGGTGATTTCCATCGGAGCGTCCAGCCAGAACGACGTGGTGCTCAGATCGCCCGGAGTGGCGCCGCGGCATGTCGTGATCCAGCGCAACGGCAACGTCTACACCTTCCTCGCTCAGCCGAGACAGGTTGTGGTGCTCAACGGAGAGCGGCGCTCGAGGGGCGTGCTCCGGGTGGGAGATCGCATTCGGATCGGCAGCGCCACCGTGGTCTTCAAGGGGATGGATGCGGAGGACACCGAGGTCGAGCTGATCAACGCGTCGGAAGCCGAGGCTTCGAACTCCGTTGCCGCCCCGACCGCAAAATCACCGCGATCGAGATCCGAGGTCGTGCTCTACTCCGAACCCAATCGGATTTCGGAGGCCCGGCACCACATGGTGGAGATTTTCAGGGCCGGAGTGCGTTCGGACCTTGTTCCCTCGCTGCGGACCTTTTTCGACAACTTCTTCACGAATCGGCAAGCGATGCTGGCATGGCTCGACGAGAACGGCCGCTTCCAACCGGTGGTGTCGCAGTGGACCGGGGAGGTGCCGAAACTCCCAGCCAGGACATTTGACGAACTGGGCACCGGAGGACGTTACGCGATCCTCCGCCTCGGCGTCCGTGAACTCCTGATCTACCCCGTGTCGCGAGGGGCCCTGGACTCACAAGCCTATTTGATCGTTGAAACCATGGAAGATGATATGGAGCACGACCAGGTCCTGCTGGCCGAGCTCGCCAGAATGCTCGCGGTGCATTGGGAACGCGTCGAGAATTCCAGTTCGCTTTACGGCCCGTGGGAAGACGCGGCTCGCAAGACGACCGAGGAGCAGCTTCCCGGGACGTCCCAGGCGGTGCGAGTTCTGAGAGACAGCGTGGTACAGGCGGCGAGGTCCACCTTCCCGGTGTTGTTGTGCGGGCGGCCCGGCTCTGGTCGGATGGCTGTGGCGACCCAGATCGCCTCGATCCATCCCACCGGTGATCTCCCGGTCCAGGCCATTCAGGTCAAGGGGGATGATGACGAGGCGTTCCGTATCGCACTCTTTGGGTCGTCGTCCGGTCAGAAGGCCGGCAGTGGTTTGGCCGAACGGGCGAAGGGTTCGGTGGTGGTCATCCGTGATGTGCACAAATTGTCACCTGCGATGCAGCGCGAGGTGGCGGCCGCCATTTCTCACGATGTGGACACCGGTTATGGTCCGGCCGTGCGGTGGATCGCCACCACCGAGTCCGACTGCATGGCGTTGGTCAACGAGGGTATTCTCGACTCCACCCTCTACAATTTGTTCCAAAGGCACATCATGCGGATTCCGGCCCTGAATCAGCGGCGGGAAGACCTGCCACTGCTCGTTGTGCGGCTTCTCGACGCCATCGGTGCGGAGCAGGACAAGGAAATCCGCGGCATTGAGTTGGAAACTCTCAATTCTCTCCTGGAGCACCCCTTTGAGGGCGAGATGACCGAGCTGCTCGGTGAGTTGCGTCGGCTGGTTTCCGCGACTCCAGAGGGCGAGATGGTGCGTGGCACGGTCCCTGCACACCCGAGTGGTCGTTTGATTGGCTCCCCGGCGGACGGCGACGAGATCGAAGCCGCATCGCTGATTGCGCAGGACGACCTCAAGACCGTCGTGCCCGCGGTGGAACGGTTGATTATTGATCGCGTGATGCGGAGAACCATGGGAAATCAGAGCAAGGCGGCCCGGACTTTGAATTTGTCTCGGGGCGCCTTGATTGCCAAGATCAAGGAGTACGGCGTCCCGGACTACCGGTATCTCCGACGCAACCGATAATGGCTAGGGGCTAGAACCTCCACCCGCCCGAGTCGGGATTCGAATTTCTAATTCCGAATTTCGAATTCTCCACCTCCTACTTCCTATCTTCTCTTCCGGGCATGATCATCGCCATCACCAGATCCCAGTTGAACCCGATCCAGATCAGAAACGGGAAGGCGAATCGCCCCGGCAGGTCGGTGAAGTACTGACCGAAACCGTAAATATTGCGGCTCAGGCCCGAGTACGACTGAAGACTCCAGTCGCCCATGGACGTGGCATAGAGAAACTTGACGTGGAACATGAGGTTCAGCACCTGCGCTGCCAGCAGCAGGCACCAACCCATGACAAGCCGCTCCAACTGGGGTCTTGACCATGGTCTCGGGAGGGCGAGGAAGAGGGCGAGCAACACGATCGTGTTGAAGTGGACCTCGGTGAGTGAGATCGTCGGCGCAACGGAGCCCGTGCGGAGATCGCTTCGATGAATTTCTGCACGATGATCCATCGGCACGAGCCGGGTCACCCTCGGTTGCTCATAGCCGCGGATGAGGATCTCCGCCAGCCCACAAACCGTACTGTCGAGCGCGGGGCGAAGGACGAGCCACACCACCATGGCAATTGCCAGGGCGATCGGCAACCTCCCAAGGAAGGAGCCGTGGGCTGACCGGCTGGCCGTATCGCGGGGCTTCACCGGTCAGGGTCCCTGGTGGCCGACGCCCACCGCGCCCACACGATCCACAGCACGACTCCGGTCAGGATTACCAGTGATTGCCACACAACGATGTGTGACGCGTTGAACAACTCGGGCAGGTAGGCGCCGATGTAGTAGAGCGAGACGATGCGCATCAGATTGACGGTTTGGATGATCGACAGCCCCGCGAGTGCGCCCACGAGCTTCGCCCGTCGTGGTGCCGGGAAGGCGAGAATTCCGGACAACAAAATCAGACTGGTGATCAAACCGTTGCACCCGTTGTAGATCGTGACCGCAAAACGGGGTGAGCTCAGATCACAGCCCGTCACGGTGATCTCCTCCCCCAGAAGCGACAGAACCCAACCGGAGGCTCGGGCGACAATGGTCGTATACGGGACGACCAGGTTGTCATTCACCGGGCGCAGGGCGATCACGGTGAACGAAATCCCGAGGATTGTCACAAATATAACCAGGAAGCGGATTTCGGGCCGCTGCAACGCTCTTGACATTGGATCAGGGCACGATGCCGACGAGGGCCTCGCGGAGGTCCTCGGCCGACGTGAATCGTTGTGAGGGGTCCTTCTCCAGGCAACGCAGAATGATGGGCCCGAGTCCGTCGGCGAGGTGTGGCGCCAGTACCGCCGGGTCTGGCGGCTGCTGGGTCAGATGGGCCTCGATGACGTTGCCCTCTTTGAACGGAGGTTGTCCGGTGGCCAGGTGGAACGACGTGGCTCCGAGGGCGTAGATGTCGGTGGCCGGCGACGTGTCCTGCCCGCGAATCTGCTCCGGTGCCATGTAGTACGGGGTGCCGCAGACCGCTGGACCCGCCGTGGCCCCGGTGTCGAGTCGAGCCGCGATTCCGAAGTCCAATATCTTCACTTCCTGGTTCGGGGTGAGCAGAATATTGCCCGGTTTGAGGTCTCGGTGGATGACCTGGTGACTGTGGGCGTAAGCGACCGCGTCGGCGAGACGGACGAGGATTGCCAGAAGACCGGCTCGGATGCGATCGGGCTGGGTGCGGATCACGTAGTCGAGGGCTTCGCCGGGGACGTACTCCATGGTGATGAAGTAGCCGTCAAAGCCGGCCTCGAAATCATAGATCGTGACGATCCCCGGGTGGTTGAGGGTTGCGGCAGCCTTGGCCTCCTGCTCGAGCCGGGCCGCCTCCTCGGCAGAGGTGGTTCGCAGGACCTTGATGGCCACGTCGCGCTCGAGCCGGGTGTCTCGCGCCCTGTAGACCACGCCCATACCGCCCCGCCCGAGTTCGGTGAGGATTTCGTAGCGCTGCTGGGCCGGCGGGCGACGCTCTTCGGATCGTTCCGGTCCTTCTCGTGAGGGTTGAGTGGTTGCAGGATCGACGGTGGCTCGACTGCGTTCGATCTCGGCTCGCAGGGAGCGAGCGGATTCGTGAGAATAGTCGTAGGCGAGAATTCGGTCCACCTGGGCCATGGCCGCCTCAGATTCGCCGGCTTCGTGCAGACGCCGGGCTAAGGCCACCGCAGGACCGAGCCGCGAAGGTTGCAGGGCGACGCCGACAACGGCGCGCTGCAGACACGCGATGGACTGTTCCACCGAACCCCGCTGGTACGCCCTCTCAGCCATGTCCAGGATGACCTGGGGAATGTCTGGAACCGGACCGGGATAGCTGCGGAGAATGTTGCACGCCTCGTCGAGCCGCCCCTGGCGGTGGAGTTCCAGGAGGGCGTCCTGGAGGCTTCCCAATCGGGCGAGACAGTGGGCCGCCCGCTCGGGCATGTTGAGGTTGCGATACAGCTGCAGTGCACGAGCGTCCTCGCCAGCCCGCTCCGCGGCCATGGCGGCTTGTTCCAGGTTCCCGGCCAGTTCGAACATGTCGCTGGCATCTCCCCAGCGCTTGAGACGGGCGAGCATCTGTGCTGCGAGGTCCCACCGTTCGGCGTCGCGTGCGATCTCCGCGGCCATGGCCTCCTTGCCTTCGTTGGCCAACCTCTCCACAACGTCGTCGATTCGGCCGGCCGATTGCATGACATCCACCATCTCCCGCTCCATGCCGAGCCGGTCGAGATGGGAGAGCAGGCTCTCGGTTTCCAGGTGGATCTGAGCCTTCAGTTGTTTTGTTTCCGAGGAGGCCGAATCCCCTCGGGCGGTATTCAGGCGGAGCCGTTCTTGGAGTTCCCGCAGCTGCCGGATCCTGAGTTGTGCCGCCTGCTTCGGCCTTCCGGCAGCGCCCTCGGCCTGGGCGGCCTCTTCCAGGCGTCCTGATCGTCTGAAGTTGGCGGCTGCGCGTTCGTGGTCACCGGCCTCCCGCCAGGCGAAGGCGGCCCGATGCCATGCTCCCTCAGCCTCGTACAGGCGGGCCAGGGTGTTGTGGTCGTTTGTCTCCTGGGCCGCCCGTCGGGCCGCAGCGAAGGTGGAGTCCGACGGTCGAAGCCGACCTTCGTCCAGTGCGAGCCGGGCTGTCCGAAGGGCTCTCTTGCCGTTGCCCGCACGAAGCCAAACCTCGATCGCCTCGGGATAGTGCCCCTGGCCCGTGAGCCACACAGCGAGGTCGTGGTCACAACCAACGGCTGCCTCGCGGTTTCCCAGCGACCGGTACATGCGAGCAGCTTCGGAGAGGTCTCGTCCACCCGAACGACGCATCAGCTGGGCAGCTTCTTCTCTCAGCCCGAGTTCACCGGCGAGGTCTGCGGCCCGTTTCCACGCCCTGGCCTTGCTAAAAAACCCCAGGGCTTTTCGCCGTTGGCCGTCCTCGAGATAAAGCTCTGCCGCACCGAGGTAATCCCGACGCCTTTCTGCCGTCCGAGCCAACCGCTCTCGTGGGCTGCCGCCTCTGAGAAGCTGGACCAGTCCAAAGATGCCCAGGCCGGCCACCACCGCATTGCCGATGTACCGAACCAGTGGTTGGCCGAGAAACCGGGAGAAAAAACCACCGACGAAATCTTCGATCCCCGGAATGAGGGCCCACATGTTGATCACAGCTGCCAGGGCCAGAGCGACTGCAAATGGGATCATGGCCTTGGCACGACCGACCAGGGTGAACATCAGAGCCACCGTCGAGCAGAGAATTCGTCTGGCGTCACCCTGTCATTGTAGCCGCGGCGGGCTGGCTTTGGATGAGATGTTGAAATTTTACAAGAGTTCGCTCATATTCTATGAAGGACGGCCCGAGTTGCGGACCGCCAACCGCACCGGTCGCACCCTTTGACCGGCAAGCTCAGGAGGAGAGATTGGCTGCCGATTACTATAAGAGCCTTGGCGTGTCGCGCAGCGCGGACGCCGGGGAAATCAAAAAGGCGTACCGGAAACTGGCCCGGAAGTTCCACCCTGACGTCAACCCTGATGATCCTGATGCCGAGAAAAAATTTCGGGAGATTCAGGAGGCCTATGCCGTGCTGTCGGACGATGAGAAGAAAAATCAGTACGACACCTATGGCCGGGTGGACGATATTCCCAATGCCGGCTTTGACCCGTTTAGCCGGAGCAGGGGCCGGAGTGAATGGCAGGACATCGGGGGTTACCAGGTCGACATGGGAGACCTCGGTGATCTCTTTGGTGATTTTTTCGGTGGTCGTAGAGGAGCCCGGCGCAGCGTTCCACAAAAGGGTTCCGACTACGAAGCTTCGATGGAAATTGATTTTTCCGACGCCGTGCGCGGCACGACGGTAACGTTGCCCGTCCAGAGGCAGATCCAGTGCACCGGTTGTGGCGGTACCGGCACGGTTGGCGGCGGAACTCCGTGCCCCACGTGTCACGGAGTCGGCGGCGTCGTGAACACCGAGCGTCTCCGCGTCAAGATCCCGGAGGGGATTGCCGACGGCAACCGTGTGAGGGTCGCCGGGAGGGGGGCCGAGGGATCGGACGGCGGTCCGGCGGGGGACCTCTACGTTCGGGTCAAGGTCCGTCCCAACCCTTTCTTCGAAAGAGAGGGGGACAATATCCTGACCACTGTGCCCCTGACCTTTTCCGAAGCCTACCTGGGGGCCGAGATCGAGGTGGGGACCGTCCACGGACCCGTGCGGGCCAAGGTCCCGCCAGGAACCGATTCGGGCAAGGTCTTCAGGTTGCGCGGCAAGGGCGTCCGCAACAAGAAGACGAGGGCCTACGGAGATCATCTCTACACGGTGGAAATCACGGTTCCAAAGGTCGTCTCACCCGCCGGAGAGGAGACCGCGAGACGGGTTGCGGATCTCTACCAGGGCAACCCCCGCGACAAGCTCCCCAGGAACCTATAGTTCATACCGAATTTTGAATTCTAAATCTTGAATTTTGCATTTTCACCCACCCGCCCCAACCGTTCTCGGGGGTGAGGGGGTCGATTCAAAATTGAGAATTGAGAATTCAAAATTCCGCTATGCGGTGGCCGACCAGACGCCCAGCTTGCGCATCTTGGCGACCCGTCGCATGAACATCTGTCGCTTCACACCACGAAGGTGATGGACCAGTAGCGTGCTGTCCAGGTGATCCACTTCGTGGCACACGGCCTGGGCGAACAGCCCGTCGGCTGGGATGGACCGCCACTCCCCGTGCTCGTCCTGTGCTCGCACGAGGAGTTTTCGCGGACGGCTGATGTTCGTGAACAGGCCCGGAAACGAGAGACAGCCCTCTTCAAGAGACACTGTTCCCTCGGTCTCCACGATCTTCGGGTTGGCGAGTACGATTGGGGCCTGTGGGTCTTTGCCCACCGATAGGTCGATCGTCGCCAACCGCAAATTGAGTCCGATCTGTGGTGCGGCGAGTCCAAGGCCCGGTGCCTTCCAACCGGTTTCAAGCAGGTCTCGAGCGATTTCCTGAAGTTCGTCATCAAACCGCACCACTGGCTCGTTGGGAGCTTCGAGCCGCGGGTCACCGTAGATAAGTATGGGCCGGATGGCCACTGGCTTCCTCCACTCACGCCGGGTCGATGGCGTTGTATAAGGGTGGAACCCACTTTGGGGCAAGCATTCTTCCCGTCGGTAGCGGCTTTCGGCCCGGAGTCCTCTCCGTTCCGACCGTTGGCGTCATCGGGCCAAGCGCTCCATCCGCTCCCGTGTAGCCTGCCATGCGCCGCTGATCCTCCCACGTATTTCACCGCGATCCGCGGTTTGGAGTGCGCCGTCAACGACCACCGGTTGGCCGTCGACGACGACGTGCCGGACATCAGCCGCGGTGGCGCCGTGGACGATGCGGGTGGCGGGATGTCCGGCGGGCTGGAGGGCCCAACCGCCGAGGTTGATGACCGTGATATCAGCGGCCTTGCCGGCCTCGAGAACTCCGATCTCCTCTTCCAGGTGAAGCGCCCGGGCCGCTTCCCGTGTGGCCATGGCCAACACCGAGATTGCCGGAAGCGCTCCGGCTCCATGACGAAGATTGTGAAGCGTGGCGGTGAGGCTCATTTCATGGAACATGGACAGGCGGTTGTTGCACGGGGCGCCGTCGGCGCCGATGAGGACCCGAATCCCCGCGCTCCTCAGAAGCGGCACGTCGGCGATCCCCGATCCCAGTTTGAGGTTGGTTCCGGGGCAATGGCAGATCCTGGTTCCGGCGGCGGCGAGGCTGTGGATTTCACCGGCTTCCAGGTGAACGCCGTGGGCCAACACCACGTCGTCGCCCGCAAGACCCACGTCGCTCAGGTAGTCGATGTTCCCCAAGCCGGTGGCGGCTCGAACCGCCGCAACCTCCTCCAAATTCTCGCTGGCATGGGTTTGGAGCAGCCATCCCCTTGACCTGGCCAGAGCCGAGCAGCCCTCGAGCAACTCTCGGCTGCAGGACAGGGCAAATCTGGGTGCCACCGCGTAGCGCAATCGACCACCTGCGGCACCGTGCCATCGTTCGCCGATCTCCTCGGCGGTAGCCAGGGACTGGTCCGTGTCCTCGAGCAGGCCATCGGGCACCTCGGAGCCCACATCCATGTGGGTCTTGCCCGACACCAGCCGTATGCCCATCCTCTCTGCGGCCTGGAAGACCCGATCATGATGATGGCAGGTGCCGAAGTCCAGCGCGGTCGTGGTCCCCCCATGCAAGAGCTCGGCGATGCCGAGCTCGGCGGCCGCCTCGACGCCGTCGCCGTCGAGGGACGCCTCGTAGGGCCAGGTGTAGCCTCGCAGCCACTCGAGCAACTCGACGTCTTCCGCCTGGTGCCGCAGGAGGGACTGAACAACGTGCACATGACCCTGGATGAATCCGGGCAGCACGACGGCGTCCGACGCGTCGAGGGTCTGCCGCGCGACCGTGTCATCTCCGCAGCCGCCGCGGGCAATTTCGACGATGCGGCTGCCGTCGATCATCACGTCGCCAGAGAACCACTCGTCGTCGGAGGTCATGGGCAGCACGATGCCGCCGCGAATGAGGAGGTCGACCTCGCGTTTCACGTCTTCAAGCGTCACATTCACGGCGGGCGCTGTCAATTCGCGCGGCAGTTCAAAGTCGAAAGTTAAACGTTACACGTTAAACGTTGAACGTTCCCACCCGCCCTCCCGGAGCGAGCGGGCGCGATAGGCGGGCGTGCCACTTCTGACACTTTCGGGTTGATCGCGTCGAGGCTTCCCAACTTTCTGAGTCCCGAACAGTGTCAGGGGTGGCAACCTCGGGGAGCGCGGTTGGGAGATGGGCGCGTCGAAGCCAGCCAATCGAAGCGAACGCCCGAAATGCAGGGGCAGCGACAGGGAACAGCGATCAGGGGCAGCGATCGGGGGCAGCAACCAGCGGCCTCGATGTGAGGGGGGCTCCCTCGGGGAGGGCGGTTGGGAGATGGGCGCGTCGAAGCCATTGAATCGAAGCGAACGCGCGGGCCGGTGCCAGGCACCGTCGATATCGAATCGCAGCACGAGGTCGACACATCTGCGGCGGTGCCTGGCACCGACATGTCGACCTTCGACCTTCGACTTGTACTACGCGCCGTCATCTGGGAAGAGAGGCAGTGTCGGTTCGAGATCCGGCAGCAGGGCCTGGATGATGTCCTCGCCCCAATCGTCCTGGCGGTCGGGATCGAGACGCAGCGGGGTCAGCCCACGGGCGGTGACCACGCCCTCGATGAGGTCATCGATCTGTTTCTGAAATCCGGGATCGACGGCTCGGACGCCGTCGTAGGACGGCCGGGACCACATGGGGACGTGGACCAGTAGATCGTAGGTGGGCAACCAGTAGTCGAACATCCGCTCCCACGCGGGATGGGCGCCCGCGGCGTGAACCATATAGCAGTAGTTGTCCAGGACCGATCGATCGCAGAGCACCGTGTCGTGAGCTGCCTCGGCCTCGATTTCCCAGGCGATTTGGGTGAGGAGAATCCACTCTTGAGCGGCCACCGTGGTTTCCTGATTGATGGGCAGCGGGCATCGCCGTGCCACTTCGCGAACCACTTCCACGTCCACGTTGCGGCGTTTGAGCCGCGCCGCCAGGTCGAAGCACAGCGTGGTTTTGCCGACTCCGTGGGTGCCGATGAGGGCGATCTTCATGGGCTGATTCTACGCCAGCCGAGACCGTAGGCGGCAAGCCGCAGTCCCTAGTCCCTAGTCCCTAGCCCCCCTAGCCCCTTGCTCCTAGCCGGTGGGTCGCAGCGAACCCGGGAGTGCTGCAGCTCCCTCCAACATCACCTGGTGGATGCCCTCAGCCGTGTCGGCCTCGATCAGTCGGCCGAGTCGGCCGGGGCTGCGGACGATCCAAGCCAGCCGTGACAGCCACCGAAGGTGGAGGGCGTCGTTTCTGAGGGCCAACAAGAAGAAGATCTGCGTCGTACCCATATCGGGCGAGCCGAAGACCACGCCTTCGGGGGACCGGGCCATGGAGATGAACTGTTTGGGGAATTTGTCGGCTGCGCGGCGCCGGGCGTGCAGGAAGGCGATGCCTTCGGGTACGGCGGTAGGGACCAACCGCTCCCGGGCGGCGAGGGCGGCTTCGAGCCAGGCCTGGTCTTTGACGAGACCGAGCTTGGTGGCCCGGTCGACCATGGCATGGATAACATCGTTGCGGTCACTCGCCTCAAGGTCGGGGACGATTTGGTCAACCGTTAGAATCTCGCTCAGATGCGAGTCGGCGACCTGGTTTGGTGCGATTCCGCCGGTCACAACCGACTCCGACGCCAGGGTATCGAGGTACTCATCCAGCAGGGCGCGGCGGAACCTCCACTGCCCGCCGATCTTTACTCCAGGGATCTTGCCCTCGTGAGCCAATCGAACCAGGGTCCGTTCGGCGAGTTTGAGGTATTCGGCGGCTTCCTTAGCTGTCAGGTAGGCTTCCATGCTTTTTCTCCCATATAGAGGCGGAGTGCGTCCTTAAACGGCTGAGTACTCCTTTTTTCGACCAATGTCAAGGAAATTGAGTGGGGTTGCGCGTCCGATCGCTGTGTGCTATCACGTGTCCTACCAAGCCCGAGGGAGCTTCGGCCCGGCGGTCAGACGCCGCGCTTGTGAACCGCGGCGTCTGGTGTCGGGCTCGAAATGATAGAGAGAATAACCGAGGAGGGATAGACATGGATGTCGTTGCGAAAGTGAAAGAGATCATCGTTCAGCAGCTCGGAGTTGACGCGGAAAAGGTGACGCTCGAGGCGTCGTTCGTCGACGATCTCGGCGCTGATTCACTTGATGTGGTCGAGCTCGTCATGGCGTTTGAGGAAGAGTTCGAGGTCGAGATCCCGGACGAGTCCGCGGAGAAGATCGCAACCGTCAAGGACGCCATCGAATTCTTGAAGACGAGCACGGAAAGCTGACATGTCGCGCCGGGTGGTGGTCACCGGCCTGGGACTGCTGTCTCCCTTAGGCATCGGGACCGAGGAGAACTGGCAGGGCCTGACCGAGGGTCGCAATGGGGCCGGCGCCATCACCCGTTTTGATACGTCCGACTTCGCGGTGAAGATCGCGTGTGAGATCAAGGGCTTCGATCCGCTCAACTGGTTCACTCCCAAGGAGGCCAGAAAGTTCGACCCCTTTGTTCACTACGCGGTAGCGGCGTCCGAGATGGCTCTGGAGGCATCGGGCCTCGAGATCACCGAGGAAAACGCGGACCGGGTCGGGGTCGTGATCGGCTCGGGCATCGGCGGTTTCCAGACCATCGAACACAACAGCCGAGCCCTGATCGAAAAGGGCCCACGACGGGTGTCCCCGTTCTTCATCCCTGGGGCCATCGTCAACATGGGATCGGGCTTGATCAGCATCCGAACCGGCGCCAAGGGGCCCAACATGGCGACCGTGACCGCCTGTTCGACGTCGGCCCACGCCATCGGCGACGCCACCCTCTACATTCGACACGGCTACGCCGACGCCATCATCGCCGGCGGGGCCGAGGCGGCGATCTCGCCCATGCCGGTTGCCGGGTTCTCGACCATGCGTGCGCTGTCCACCCGCAACGACGAGCCGGAAAAAGCCTCTCGTCCCTGGGATCGAGACCGCGATGGGTTCGTCATGGGAGAGGGCGCCGGGATGGTGATTCTCGAAGAGTACGAGCGTGCACGACGGCGCGGAGCCCCCATTCTGGGTGAGATCGTCGGTTTCGGCATGTCCGGCGATGCCTACCATATTTCTGCGCCCAGCCCGGACGGTGACGGCGCGATCCGCGTCATGCGTGCGGCACTGAACGACGCTGGTTTGAATCCCGATCAGGTGGACTACGTCAACGCGCACGGGACCTCGACTCCGGCCGGCGACCCCATCGAGGTGGTGGCGGTCAAGGAGGTCTTCGGTGAGCACTCCCGAAAGGTGCTGGTGGCATCCACCAAGTCCATGACCGGTCATTTGCTGGGTGCCGCGGGCGCGTATGAGTTCGGGGTTGCCTTGTTGTCCCTGACCCGAGGCGTGGTGCCACCCACCATCAACCTCGACGAGCCCGATCCCGGCGACGATCTCGACCATGTTCCCCACACCGCCCGGGAGACCGAAGTTCGGGTGGCGCTCAGCAACTCATTCGGCTTTGGCGGCACCAACGCGTGCCTCGTGGTCGGACGGGTCGACTGAGCCCGGGTCCGGCGGTCGAAAGCCGAAGACAGTCTGAGGAACACGGTGACACTCTTTCCAAAAGCCTGGGTCGACAGCATCGCGAGATTCGCGACCAGAATCGACCTGTACAACTTCGGTCGGTGGCTGATCCTCGCCAGTCTCATCGGTGTCGTGGCGGGTCTTGGCGGTGCGTTGCTCACTTGGGGCGTGGATGGCGTCCAGTCGGTCCTCCTCCATCGGATGGTGGATTTCAGACCGCCGGGCCACGGCACACACATCGGATCCTGGCACCTGCCGGGACGCCCATGGATGCTGCTGTTGGTGCTGCCGTTGGCCGGCCTCCTGGTGGGCTGGATGGTTCAGACCTTTGCCCCGGAGGCCGAAGGCCATGGCACCGATGCTGTGATCAACTCCTACCACCGCAAGGGTGCTCTGTTGCGGCGCCGGGTTGCGCCGGTGAAGCTGCTGGCGTCGGCCATCACCATCGGATCCGGGGGTTCGGCGGGTCGCGAGGGGCCCGTCGCCCAGGTGGGCGCCGGTTTCGCGTCCTACCTGTCGGAGATGATCCGGCTCCCCGTCTACGACCGGCGCGTGCTGGTGATCTCGGGAATGGCGGCCGGTATAGGCGGCATGTTCAGAGCGCCTCTGGGTGCGGCACTGTTCGCGGTGGAGGTGCTCTACTCCGATAACGAGTACGAGTCGGAAGCACTCATTCCTGCGATCATCTCGTCCATCGTCGCTTATGTCGTCAACTCCATGCTCACCGGTTGGGAACCGATTTTCGCAGCCGACATACCCCGTTTCGTGCGTCCTCAGGAGCTTGCCGCCTACCTGGTTCTCGGAATCATCGTGGCTGTGATCGGCCGGATCTACATTGCCACCTTCTACGGCGTGCGCGACCGCATTTTCCGTCCCATGCAGGTGCCGGCAGTGGTCAAACCAGCCATCGGTGGATTCGTCGTGGCTCTGATCGCGCTGGCGCTGCCGCAGGTGATGGGGGGGGGTTACGGCTGGATTCAGCTGACCATGGAGGGGCAGATTCCACTGCTCATCCTGCTGCTCCTGATCCCGGCGAAGATCGTGGCGACTTCGTTCACGATCTCGTCCGGTGGTTCGGGTGGCGTCTTCGCGCCTTCGCTGGTTATCGGTGGAGTGACCGGGGCGGTCTTTGCCGCGTTGGCGGCCAGGGTCGCGCCGGCAATCGCACCACCGGTGGCCGCGTGCGTTCTGGTTGGTATGGGTGGATTTTTTGCTGGTGTGGCCAAGGTCCCCATTGCATCTCTGATCATGGTGGCCGAGATGAGCGGTTCCTACAGCCTGCTGGTACCGATGATGCTCGTGACCTCTGTTGCCTTCCTGCTGACCCGAGGGGCGAGTATCTATGAGGCCCAGGTGCCCCGACGGGTGGACTCGCCGGCCCACATCGGCGATTTCCAGGTGGACGTGCTCGAACGGCTCGCTGTGCGCGAGGTGATGGATCCCGATCAAACGGTGACGACTGTGGCGCCCGGCACTCCATTCAAAAAGGTGCTCGAGATCGTCGCTCAGAGCGAACAGCATGCCTTCCCGGTGGTGGAAGAGGGTGGCGTGGTTCAGGGCGTCTTCAGCGTCACCGACGTGCGTCGGGTCATGGCAACTCCCGAGGTCTGGGAAGTCCTGGTGGCGGAGGACCTGGCGGTCTCCGCGCAGACGATGGCGTATTTAGAACTGGATGACGACCTCCATACCGCTGTTCGGCGGTTCACCGCTTTCAAACACGAGAATCTGCCGGTGCTCACCGGCCCTCCGCCATCGCAGGTTATGGGCATTCTGAGTCACCACAGGGTGTTGGAGGCGTATGACGAGGAGGTCCACCGCCTTCAGGCGACGGAGTGACCTTCAGCGGCTCGGTCAGCTCCAATGAGCTTCCGCCCCCCTCCCGGCCTCGCTTTTCGGAGTAACAAAACAAAACTCATATCTTCAAAAACCGGGGCGGATGGATGGTCGGGAGGTTTTTGCAGCAGTTCGTTTTCCCTGCCGAGAACCCCTGGCGTTGCTCTGCTACACTACGGGCGATGAATACCCATTCATTTCTTGACGCGCAAGGAGGTTTGCCGTGAATTGCATCGTATGTGTGGCCTGCGTGCCGGACACGGCGTCGGTCATCAAGATCGGACCGGACGGCACCATCGACGAGACGGGCATCAAGTGGATTGTCTCGCCCTACGATGAATATGCCCTTGAAGAGGCGCTCCAGATCACCGAGGCCAAGGGAGGCGAGGTCACGGTGGTGACCTACGGACCGGATCGCGCCGAGGCGGTCCTCCGCGACTGCCTGGCGCGGGGCGCCCACAAGGCCGTTCACATCAAAGGCGGCGAGGCGACTTTGGGTGACAGCTTCACCATCGCAAAGGTCCTGGCCGGCGCCATCAAGGACCTGCCCTTCGATCTGATCCTGACCGGATTCAGGGGCGTTGGGACAGATACCGGGCAAGTCGGCCAGATGTTGGCGGAAATCTTGGATCTCCCCCATGTGGGCAATGTCATCACCCTCGAGGTGGGTGATGCCTCGCTGACCGCTGGACGCGACGTGGAGGGCGGTCGAGAGACCGTCGAGTGCCCGTTGCCGGCTGTGGTGACCTGTCAGAAGGGGCTCAACGAGCCGCGTTACGCCGCGCTGAAGGGTATTATGGCGGCGAAACGCAAGCCGGTGGAGAAGATCGAGGTGGCCTCTCTCGGGATCGAGGAGGGCGCTGAACCGTTTTACAGGGTGCGAAGTCTGGAGCTGCCGCCTGCCAAGGAGGCCGGCAAGGTCATCCAAGGTGAGGACGACCCGGCCGGTGCCGCGGCAGAGCTGGTCCGGATGCTTCGCGAAGAAGCCAAAGTGATCTAGGGAGGCGATGATGGCTGGAATTCTCGTTTTTGTCGAGCAGCGAAACGGCGAGATCCGGACGGCCTCCCTGCAGGCCGTTTCCGAGGCCCGTCGCCTCGGAGCGGGTCCCGTCAGTGCGGTCCTGGCAGGCTCCGGGATCACGGGAGCCGATGCGAAACTGGGCGCATACGGCGCCGAAAAGGTCTTTTTTGCGGACGACCCCAACCTGGCTCTTTACTCCGCCGAGGGCTATGCCCAAGTCGTGGTCAAGGCGGCGGAGCTGGCCCAGCCTGGCGGAATATTCTTCGCCGGCACGGCTATGGGGCGGGACCTCGCGCCGCGGGTTGCAGCGCGCCTTGGAGTTGGAGCCATCGCCGATGCGGTGGATATTTCCCTCGACGGTGAGACCTTCGTTGTCAAGCGTCCGGTGTACTCGGGCAAGGCTTTCGCCACGGTTGACACCGCCGGCAAGGTCCCGCAGGTGATCAGCCTGCGGCCCAACGTATTCGCGGCCGAGGAGGTGGGCGGCACGGCCGAGGTGGTGAACCTCGATGGGTTGTCGTTGGCCATCCGGGCCGTGGTCAAGGAGCTCGTGGACACGGGTGGTGGGGAGATCGACGTGGCCGAGGCCGACATCATCGTGTCGGGCGGCCGCGGCATCAAGGGACCGGAGAACTTCGCCCTGATCCGCGACCTGGCCGATGCGGTGGGCGGTGCAGTCGGTGCTTCCCGTGCCGTTGTGGACGCCGGGTGGATCGAGCACAAACACCAGGTGGGTCAGACCGGCAAGGTGGTCAGCCCGACGCTGTACATCGCCGCCGGCATCTCCGGCGCGATCCAGCACCTGGCGGGCATGTCCTCGTCCAAGGTCATCGTGGCCATCAACAAGGACCCCGACGCACCGATCTTCAAGGTGGCGGACTATGGCATCGTGGGTGACCTCTTTGATGTCATTCCCCCCATGGTCGCGGCCATCAAGGAGCTGTAGGGCTGACTGACCCTCACGATCAACAACTCCAGGCGGACCTTCGGGTCCGCCTTTTTCTTTGGTTCCGGGTTCCGAGTTCCGAGTTTTCCCTCACCCTCCCGGAGTGCGCCAACCCGGAACCCGGAACCCGGAACTCGAAACAACTATTATCGGCCGACACCGCCATTGAACCACCGATCCCGCCACACGAGACATCACAACGCCAGCATGCTAGACTTCGCGACCGAGCTGAAACGGGGGAGCCGGTGGATCTCCAGACCTTGATTTTGTCGCTGTCTCGGTACTGGGCCGACGCGGGATGCGTGGTCCAGCAGCCCTATGACACCGAAGTCGGCGCCGGCACCATGCACCCGGAGACATTTCTGCGGGTGCTGGGACCGGAGCCCTACCGGGTGGCCTATGTCCAGCCGTCCCGACGACCGGCCGATGCCCGGTACGGCGAGAACCCGTTTCGATTGGGCCGCCACCTCCAGCTCCAGGTCATCCTCAAACCGTCACCCGACGACGTCCAGGAGCTTTACCTTCGTTCTCTCGTGTCCCTCGGCATCGACCCGCAAGTGCATGACATCCGTTTCGAGGAAGACAACTGGGAGTCGCCCACCCTCGGAGCCTGGGGCGTGGGTTGGCAGGTGCTGCTGGACGGCATGGAGATTACCCAATTCACCTATTTCCAGCAGGCCGGCGGGATCGAGCTCATGCCGATCTCAGCGGAGCTCACCTATGGCCTGGAGCGGATCGCCATGTTCCTCCAGCGGAAGGACTCCATCTACGACATCGAGTGGGGTGGCGGTGTGCCCTACGGGATGGTCCGGCTGCAGGACGAACGTGAAGCCTCGGTCTATGGTTTCGAGGTCGCCGACGTGGAGATGCTGCGGCGCCACCTCGAGGACTGGGAGCGCGAGGCTCAGCGGTGTCTTGACCACGAACCGCCGTTGGTTGTCCCTGCTCACGAGGCGACGCTCAAGACTTCGCACTTATTCAACCTGCTGGATGCCCGAGGTGCGGTGTCGGTGACCGAACGAGTAGGTCTTATCGCCCGTGTCCGGCGGCTCGCAGTGCAGGTTGCGAAAGCCTACGTGGAACAGAGGGAGGAGCTCGGATTTCCCCTCGGTCACACAACGACACAGGGCGGTGCATGATGGCCACCTTTCTGCTCGAGGTGCTCACCGAGGAGATTCCGGCCAACGCGCTGCCCGGGACCCGGGACCAGCTCGAGAAACTCATGGCGGCCGGGCTCGACGAAGCCGGTCTCGACCACGGCACCATTCAAACCATGTCCACCAGTCGACGGTTGATTGCATTGGTTGATGGTCTTACCGCCAGCCAGCCCGATCGCACCGAACGGGTGAGCGGCCCACCTCGCAGCGTGGCCTTTGCCGACGACGGATCGCCCACCAAAGCCGCCGAGGGATTCGCCCGCAAGGTCGGTCTGGCGGTGGATGAGCTCGAGATCGACTCCACGGCCAAGGGCGACTACCTGGCTGCGACGGTGACACACGAGGGCCGACCGACTCCAGAGATCATGGCCGAGCTGGTGCCGGTCGCCGTGGCCAAACTCAAGTTTCCCAAAGTGATGCGTTGGGGACTCGGAGTCTACAGCTTTGTGCGACCGGTCCATGGCGTGGTGGCGCTGTTCGACGACCAGATTGTGCCCATGAATCTCTTTGGTCAGGAGGCGGGCCGCACGACCGTGGGACACCGGGTGCACTCGCCCGAGCCCTTCGATCTCGCGGGGGCTGACGATTACCGAGACCAGCTGGAACGGCGTGAGGTTCGGGTTGACCCGGCCGACCGTCGCGTGGCCTTCGCGGCCGCTTCGGACCGCCTGGTGGCCGGCGTCGGATGCCGGGTTCACCCGGACGAGGAGCTGGTGGCGGAACACGTGGAGCTGGTGGAGTATCCGGGTTTGTTGCTCGGCCAGATCGATGAGGACTATCTCGAACTTCCGCGCCCGGTCGTGGTGACCACCCTTCGCCACCATCAGAAATGCCTGATTCTGGAAGGCGAGGATGGTGAGCTGGCACCCTACTTCCTGGCAGTCGTGGACCGTCGCGATGACCCGGATGGCCTGGTGCGTCAAGGAAACGAATGGGTGATCGGCGCCCGTCTGGCGGACGCTCGCTTCTTCTTCGAGGAGGACCGGAAGCGACCGCTCGCTGAGCTGGTGCCCGATCTGGCGCGGCTGGATTTTCACCGCACTCTTGGCAGTGTGGCGCTCAAGGCCGAACGGGCGGGTGATCTGGCCGTCTGGATGGCAGAACAGATCGAAGCAGCGGTCGACCGCGACGAGCTGCAGACTGCGGCCCGGCTGGTCAAGACCGATCTGCTCACCAACATGGTGGTGGAGTTCACCGAACTGCAGGGCATCATGGGCGGCCACTACCTCCGCCTGGAGGGCGCCCCCGAGGAACTCTGGACCGCGGCCCGGGACCACTATCTACCGTTGGGGTTCGAGGGCGAGATTCCAGCCTCCGAGACGGGCCGCCTGGTGGGTGCTGCCGACCGGCTGGACAGCCTGGCGGGCCTGTTCGCCGTGGGCGAAAGCCCGACGGGATCGCGGGATCCGCACGGCCTGCGGCGGGCGGCTCAGGGTGTGGTCAAGATCGTCGCCGAAGCTGGTTGGGACCTCGACGTGGGTGAGGCCATTCACCGCGCCATGGCGTTGGTGTCCCACCATGTGGATGGCGACATAGAAGAGATCTCCCGTGCCCTGTCCGACTTTGTCGCCGATCGTGTTCGGCGCTATCTGATGGACGTGGTGGGGGTGTCCTTCGATACCGCCGACGCGGTGATGGCCGCGGGTTGGACCCGTCTGCCCGAGTTGGTGGCCCGCGCGCGGGCTCTGGAGGCGGCCCGGTCCTCGGACGCCTTCCGCTGGTTGGCGTTGGGATTCAAGAGGGTGCGCAACATCACCGACGGCCAACCCGACGGAGTAGTGGATCCGGACGCCTTCCAACAGGATGAGGAGACCGAGTTGTACCGCCATACCATGGCCTTTAGCGAGCGTTTGGACGAATGCCTCGAAGGCGCTCGATTCGATGACGCTTTCGCCGCCATGGCCGAATTGGCCGATGTGCTGGAGCGCTTCTTCGTCGAGGTGCTGGTGATGGCCGACGATGAGGCCGTCAAACGAAACCGCATTGCGCTGTTGAAGCTGCTTGGAGATCAATTCACAAAACTGGCCGATCTGTCGAAGCTGCAGATCGAGGGAGGAAACGAATGACCAACACCAAATACGTCTACTCATTCGGAGGCGGCTCTGCCGAGGGCCGC
Source organism: uncultured Holophagae bacterium (assembly GCA_963710645.1). Taxonomy (GTDB): domain Bacteria; phylum Acidobacteriota; class Thermoanaerobaculia; order Thermoanaerobaculales; family Sulfomarinibacteraceae; genus FEB-10. Next base: position 267,029 of record CAVQBD010000002.1, read on the forward strand.
TCCGACATGAAGAACCTGCTTGGCGGCAAGGGCGCCAACCTGGCCGAGATGGCCAATCTGGGCATTCCGGTGCCTGCGGGCTACACCTTGACCACCGAGGTGTGCACCTATTTCTACGACCACGACCACACCTACCCCACCACCATCGAGGCCGAGGCCGATGCTGCGCTGGCCAAGGTGGAGGAGATCATGGGGACCCGATTCGGCGATCCCGATGATCCATTGCTGCTCTCTGTCCGCTCGGGCGCCCGGTCGTCCATGCCCGGCATGATGGAGACCGTCCTCAACGTCGGTCTGTGCTCGGCCACCATTCCGGGCCTGATCGCCAAGACCGGCAACCCCCGTTTTGTGTACGACGCCTACCGCCGGCTCATCATGATGTACTCCGACGTGGTGATGGAAAAGGCCGCCGGCGTCGAACCCGCCGAAGGCAAGGGCATCCGCCAGCAGCTCGACCGCATGCTCGACGAGGTCAAGGAGTCCAAGGGTTACGCCACCGACGCCGACATCAGCGCGGAAGACCTCGAGGATTTGGCCAAGCGCTTCAAGGCGAAGATCAAAGAGGTGCTCGGCAAGGACTTCCCCGATGACCCCCGCGAGCAGCTGTGGGGTGGAATCGGTGCCGTCTTCTCGTCCTGGAACGGCAAGCGGGCCGTGTCCTACCGGCGCATCGAGGGCATTCCGGACGACTGGGGTACCGCGGTCAACGTCCAGGCCATGGTTTTCGGCAACATGGGTGACGAATCGGCCACCGGCGTGGCCTTCACCCGCAACCCGGCCACCGGCGACAACAGATTCTACGGTGAGTGGCTGCCAAACGCCCAGGGCGAGGATGTGGTGGCGGGAACCCGCACCCCCAACCCGCTCAACGAGGACACCAAGAACGAGCAAAACGACCATCTGCCCTCGCTGCAGGTTGCCATGCCGGAGGTCTACGAACAGCTCTTCGCCATTCGAAACCAGCTCGAGGCACACTACACCGACATGCAGGACATCGAGTTCACCATCCAGGACGGTCGGCTGTGGATGCTTCAGACCCGGGTCGGTAAGCGAACCGGTACCGCGGCGCTCAACATGGCTATGGACATGCTCTCAGAAGGCATGATCGATAACCGCACGGCGGTTCTCCGAGTCAAGCCGGAGCAGCTGGACGAGCTGTTGCACCCCATCGTGGACCCGGCGGCCGAGAAGACGGCTGACCTCATCGCCAAGGGGCTACCCGCCGGACCCGGCGGCGCCTACGGGCAGATCGTGTTCTCGGCCGACGACGCCGTCGAGTGGGTCAAGGCGGGCAAGACCGTGCTGCTGGTCCGCGAGGAGACCAACCCCGAGGACGTGGAGGGAATGCGTGCAGCGGTGGGCATCCTCACCGGACGTGGCGGCATGACCTCGCACGCAGCCCTGGTGGCGCGCGGCTGGGGCAAGTGCTGCATCGTCGGTGCGGGTGCTCTGGATATCGATGTGATGGGCAAGACCATCTCCGTCGATGGACGGATCTTCAACGAGGGCGACGTGCTCACCCTTAACGGCACCCGCGGTTTGGTCTATGCCGGCCAACTGGACATGGTCGATGCCACCGAGAACCCCCGGTTCGTCGATTTCATGACTCTGGCGGACGACATCCGGGCGCTCAAGGTGCGCACCAACGCCGAGACGCCTGACGACGCGGCCACGGCCATCGAGTTCGGCGCCGAGGGCATCGGCCTGTTCCGCACCGAGCACATGTTCTACGGCACCGGGTCGGAGGAGCCGCTGTTCATCCTTCGCAAGATGATCATGTCGGGTTCGGAGTCGGCACGCCGCGCAGCCCTCGACGAGCTCTACCCCTTCGTCAAGCGGGACATGAAGGCGACCCTGGAGATCATGGGCGACCGGCCCGTGACCTTCCGGCTGCTCGATCCGCCGCTGCACGAGTTCGTGCCCCAGAGTGCGGACGAGCGACGGGAGCTGGCCGAGGCCCTGGGAGTCACAGCCGAGGATCTCAACCGGCGGGCCGATGAACTGCACGAACTCAACCCCATGATGGGGCACCGCGGTGTCAGGCTCGGTGTCACCTTCCCGGAGATCTCGGAGATGCAGTTCCGCGCCATCCTCGAAGCGGCCATCGAGCTGAGGCAGGAAGGCAAGGCGTGCTTCCCCGAGATCATGGTCCCGGTGACCTGCGCCAAAGCCGAGCTGGATGATCAGCTCGTGCTCGCCAAGGCAGTCCACGCGGAGGTCTGCCAGAAGTACGGGGTCGACAAGGTCGAGCACCTCTACGGCACCATGATCGAAATCCCGCGGGCGGCCCTGACCGCCGACGAAATCGCCAAGTCGACCCAGTTCTTCAGCTTCGGCACCAACGACCTGACCCAAATGACCTTCGGTTTCTCGCGCGACGACATCGGCGGCTTCCTGCCCGACTACCTGGACAAGAAGATCCTGCCGGTAGATCCGTTCCAGGTGTTGGATCGGGATTCGGTGGGCGTGCTGGTGCAGACCGGCATCGAGAAGGGACGCTCAACCCGGCCGGATCTCAAGGTGGGTATCTGCGGCGAGCACGGCGGCGAGCCCAACTCGGTGGAGTTCTGCCACCTGGTGGGCATGGACTACGTCAGCTGCTCGCCCTACCGCGTGCCCGTCGCACGGCTGGCGGCGGCCCACGCCCAGATCAACCACCCGCGCGACTGACGATCGTCAAATACGATCAACTTATGGCCCGCGCTCTCCGGAGCGCGGGTTTTTTTGAGCGGGAAACACCGGACGCTACTGCGAGGCCAGCATACCCTCCACCATTCGAATGGGAATGGGGACGTTGTAGTTGAGTTCGTTCTCCCAGATCAGATAGCCGTTGTGGAGCAGGCGAAACGAAGGTGTTCCCTGGCAGTTGAAGTAGTTAAACAGACGTCCGTTTTCTTTGACCGTGGTGAAGCTGATGTCCTTGTCTGCCAGAAGTTGGCGCACGGCGTCATCGGTGGAACTTCGGCTGACCGCGGTGAACCCGATCACATCGAGTCCCTGTCCGCGGTACTGTCGGGCGATGGTCTCGGCGCGCGGGATCGCGTTCTGCGAGTAAGGGCACCACTCCTCGAAGAACACCAGCAGCTGAAAAGGTTGCGATTTCACGTCGAATTCGCCCTGGAATTCGCTTTCAATGCTGATTTCATCTGGTATCCGCTGATTCCCATAAAGCTCGCGGGCTTCGCTGAGCTTTCCCTGAGCGATGTCGACTGCCGCCGCTGCGCTCCGGGTCTCCGCTGTGATCTCGTGGTCCTTACCAAGAGCTTCAATGGAACGAGCCAAGGCGTCGCGGGCCACCTCGTCGGCCTGTTCGTACCTTCCGTTCCTCATCAGAAGCCAGGAGTAGTGCGCCTGGGCGGAGAGAGCTTCTTCGGAGCCCTGCCCCAGCGCGGAAGACTCCGCCTCCCAGATCTCCCCTGCCATCTGCTGGGCTTCGGCGAAGCGACCAACACGTTCGAGCTTGTACGCCATCCTGGACTGACTCAGAAACGGCGAAGGGTCAGAAGCGCCGGCGCGTTCGGCCACGGCATTGATCCACTCGCGTTCCAACTCGAGAGCACCCTTTGGATCGTCGAGGATGCCGTAGGTGAGTTGGAGATCCTCGATGGACTGGATCGTCTTTTCATGAGAGGTGCCAAGGGCACGCTTCCTCAGCGCCAAAGCGGTTTCGAGCTGCTGTTCGGCCTGAGCCCAATGGCCGATATTGAGATAGGCCATGCCGAGCGACCGCCGGACCTCAGCCTCGACCTCGGGTTCGTCGACGAATGCACCATCGATCTTCTCGCTGGCGCTGTCCAGCACGTCGGCGACGGTGGTGGTGTCGCCATAACCGTGGGGTACGGCCGAGGCGAGGACGGCGGTCAAAAACTCCCTGCCCGCGGTCGCCTTCTGTGATTCCGCCTCGGCTCTCCGTCGTTCGGCGTCAACCCGAACCAGCAGAGACGAGGTGACCACGATCCCCGTCACGAGGAGCACGAAGGCCGCGCTGACAAGGGCGATCAGGGCCTTGTTCCGGCGGGCGAAGACCTGAAGCTGATAGCCAAAACCGGTTGGGCGAGCGGTGACGGCCTCGCCGGCGAGGAATCTTCGGATGTCCTGCGCCAGCCCGAAGGCCGACTGATATCGGTTCTCACGGTCCTTTTCGAGAGCCTTATGGACGATCGCCTCGACTTCTCCGCCGAGCGATCTGTCGAATGAACTCAGATTTCGCAGTCTGCCCTGGCGAACCTCTTCGGCGATATCGAAGATGCTGTTGGAGTCCACGTTGTAGGGGAGTTCTCCGGCGAGCAGCTCATAAAGCACCAGACCGAGGGCATAGACGTCACTCCGCGTATCGATGTCGTGGGGATCCGCGTCGAACTGCTCCGGGCTCATGTAATGCACCGAGCCGATGATCTGGCCGACCCGGGTTTGGGCCTTGGCCTGCTGCATGTCGGCGCCGGTGGCCCGGGCGACCCCGAAGTCGATCACCCGGACGCGACCGTTGGAGTCCACCAGGATGTTGGAAGGCTTCAGATCGCGGTGCACGATTCCCCGTTGATGACCGTGGTGGACCGCGTCGCACACCTGAAGAAACAGTCCCAAACGTTCTCGGTGGTTCAGCTGTTTGTCGGATGCGAAGTCCGTGATCGGACGCGCGTTCGGGATGTACTCCATGGCGAAGAACGGGGCAGGGGTCCCTTGGTCGTCGTACGATCCCGCGTCGTAGATTTGGGCGATGCCGGGGTGTCGGAGGCGAGCCAAAATCTGGGCCTCGTACTCCAGCCGCTGGATCGCTTCCCGGGATTCAAAGGAAGCCTTGACCACCTTGAGAGCCACCGGTCGGCGGGGGTTGTCCTGGAGCGCCTCGAAGACCGTCCCCATGCCCCCGGACGCAATCACGCGCTTGATCTCATACTGTCCGATACGTCTGGGAATTTGGCCCGCCGAGCTGGAGTCGTTGCCTGCGAAGGGTCCGAGTTCGGTGTCGGCGGAGGTGAGCTCAAGGCCGTCCTCGGAATTCCGACCACGGCTGTTGTTGGGATCCGACATTGGCGTGCCTCTGTTTCCTTTCCTACACGAGTTCGTTTTGAGCTGGAGATTCCTCAACAAACCTATCGCAATTGATTCTTATTCACAAATAATGTCCAACAAAAAAGGAGGCCGGGTCGCCCCGGCCTCCTGGTTGGTCAGAAAGAAGATTGGTCAGGATGAATTGCTGCCTTGGTTTATGTGGTTGATTTTATTGAGGAGGTTCTTGAGGTTCCTGATTTCAGCAACAGTGGTGGATGGGTCGAGGCGTGCAGCCTCGGCCGCGCACAGGAATGTGATCAGCTCAGTGTCTGGCACGTGGTCGGAGTCCGTGTCCACGAGAACGTTGTACTCGATCGCGCCGTTAGCGAAGTTGAGCCAGACGGTCATGAGCTGGCGGTCGAACTGGACCAGCGGGTCACCGTTCGAGTGTGATGGGTCCAACACATCTTCAGCGTCATCGATGGTCGAAGCTTCGATTTCCTCGCTGAAGACCGAACTCATGTGGTTGATGATGTCGAGGTAGCACAGGAGCTGGTCGTCAGTGAAGTCGGTTCTGCCGTTGCCCCTGAGTTGGTGCCGCCAATAGCCGGCCGATCGGGTCCGATAGGCGTTTCCGGTGATCACCACGTCGGTGGTGTCCGAGGCGGTCCCGCCGTCGTCGTCCAGGGAAGCGAAGGCCACGTTGTAATAGCACGCGTCCTCGAAGGCGTGGGTCTTCATGTCCGTCACGTCCCGTGGGTCGACCTCGGGGCTCCAGCCGGGAGCGCCCGGGTCATCTCCAACCACAGGGTTGTTGACAGGGTACGACGTGGTGACGTCCGGCGCCGGCGGACCGTCATCCCAATTCCAGCTCAGATCGAGGTCGTCGCTGCCGGGATCGGTGGAACGTCCGGAGAAGTCCACGTCCTCGCCGGCGTGGGCGATGAAGAACGGCGCGCCGCAGACGTCGATTGCGTTGGTCTCGTCGATCTCGGCGGTTGGGTCGATGTTGTTGACCGTGAGGTCGAAGGGATCAAACCCGGTCCCGCCATCGTCGTCGGTCACCGAGATGGTGATGGTGAAGACGCCGTTGTCGCCGTACTGTCGAGAACCGCTGGCGGTTCCGATATCGGGCAGGTTGCATCCGCTGCCTTGGGTGGTCACAAGGACGTTCCCCGGATCTCATCCAGGTGCTGTAACCCCAGGTGATCGCGGATGAGTAGGTGTCGAGCCAGCCGGGGTCTGCGAAGTTGGCCAACACATTGATCACCTGGCCTTCGTCGATCTCGGTGACCTGGCCCGGATCAATGACGACCGAAGGAGGCACGTTGTCGATTTGAACGGATTGGCTCTCGCACGTGGACGTGTCGTCGTCGTAGCCGCACACCTCGACAGTGTAGTTGCCGTTGTCGCCGTAGCAGTGGTTGACGTTGAAGGTGAGGGTGGCGTCCGGTCGGACGTTTTCGAGCACACCGCCCACGTCTTCCGGAGCTGAACCGTCTCCCCAATCGATGGTGCCTGTGAGCGACTCGAGCCAGCCCGGATCGGAAATGGTCCCGGTGACCACCAAAGGCGCGCCCTCGTCCTCGGGATCCTGAGGAGTGAAGACCACCGTGGGCGCAACGTTATTCACGGTGACTGTGGTTTCATCGATATCGGTCAGGTTGGAGTCGTCATCCGTGACCTTGAGTTTGACTGTGAAGACACCATCCTGTCCCACCATGGTGAAGTCCGGATTGACGTCGGTGGAGTCGTCGAACTGACCATCGTTGTCCAGATCCCAGGCGTAGCTGATGTTTCCGCTCGGGGCCGACGATCCGGATCCGTCAAGGGGTTGATCGATGCCTTCGTCGGTTTCATAGGGACCGCCGGCGTCTGCTGCAGGGGGCTGATCGAACTCCACCCTCCAGACACCGCGGCCTCGTGTTCCCACGTAGAGGCTGATGTCGCGTCCTCCCGGTGATTCGTGGTCGAAGTAGGCGTGCCAGGGCTGCGGCAGATGAGGTGTGCTTCCCCCGGTGCTGTCCGGATCCGAAATAAGGGTCCAGTCATCGCCGCCGTCGGTGGACAGAAAGACTCCCGAGTCCCGGCCGCCGGCGGCCATGATGTTCTCATCCTCGGGATCGAATGCCGCCAGGCTGGGCTGGGGGTAGCCCTGGAAGGTCGATGGACCGTTGGGTCCGAGCGAATTGACCAGGAGATAATCGCCACTTCCGGTCATCAGGTCATCGAGGTCGGGGAGGTTGTCCCATGTGGCTCCGCCGTCGACCGACAACAACATCTGTGGCGGGTTGGTGTTGTTGGAAATGAACAACCTTTCCGGGTCATTCGGATCCACATCGAAAATGCCCATTCCTCCCGCGGGCAGGAAGATCCGGGTCCACGAGCCGGCGGGATTTGTGCCGTCGAATCGGTACAAGCTATCGTTCCCCCTGCCGTCGCAGCTGCCCGCCTGAACGTAGAAGGTGGGCGTGCCCCCGTCAAGCGATGCCTTCACGGCACACGCTCCACCGCCACCGGTGGGTGGTTCGGTTGCGTTGCCGAGTTCCGTCCACACGATGGGGTTGGTGGTGACGTCCGTTGTGATGTAGATTCCTCCGTCGCCGTTGTTGGTGCCGGAGCAGAAGTTCTGGGCATTGGGTCCGGAGAAGGTGCAATTTCTGGTGATGACCACAAACTGGTCCTGACCGAAGTTGTCGATGATGTCCGGGAATCTGAAACCCGGCAACAACCCGTCGGCCGGGTAGGTGTTGACCTCCGGATCACCACCGAGCCCGGGACCTCCCAAGTACATTCTGTTCGCACGACTGGTGCCCCCACCACAACACACCGTGTAGAGGGCATTTGAATTGTCGACCGCGAAGTCAAACCCGTCGCAGCATTTGTTGTTGTTCCACGACGGAGGGTTTGCCCCACCGTCAGTGGCGCCAAATGTCCCGTTGTCCTGGTTGCCGAAATACAGATCTTCCGATGTGGCGGTGGCGTTGTCGTTGCCCGCCAACGTCCACAACCACAACGCGTGCGGCGTCGTGTTTGGCTGTTCCCATGCCGGAGTCTGGCAGCCGGGGCTCGCATTCTTGGTGTTGTAGTACACACCGCCGTCGCACGAAAAAATCGTCGGACAGGCATCGACCGATGTTGCCGTGTCGAAGACGATATCGCCGACATCGTCGTGACCGCCCACGGATCGAGTGTACGGCCCGGCCCATCCCGCAGGTGGGGAGCCGCCAGGTGTCCCGGTCGCTGCCTGCGGGCAGCGGAGTCCGCCGCCATCGGGATTACTGACGCAGGTCCCACGGTAGAGACGGATGTCGCCGTACCAGAGGTCGAAACGATCATCGTCCTCGCCGCTGTCCGATCTCTGGTTTGTGGCCACGAACGGGACACGGCCCTGGCGGGCCGAGTCGGGTGTGCCGAGATTGGTCCACGTGGTTCCGCCATCGTCCGATTCGTAGATGTTGGCCCCCACAGTCACGAACAGAACATCGGCCTCATCGGGAGATACCGCGATCGAGCAACGACCCGTGGGCAGACCGGTTCCAGTGGTCCAGTTTCCGCCGCCGTCGGTGGATCGGAAGTGCCCGTTGTTGCCGCAGACGTCGACAATGCCGCCGTCATGGACGACGACGTCCCACACCGTGTCGCCGTTGCCTTCGGGAAATTGGTCCGCTTCCACACGTGTCCATGTGCCACCGCTGTCATCGCTGACGGCAACGCCGCAGAGCGTGCCTATGTAGACGTTTGCCGGCGTGTCCGGGTCGATGCCGATCCCGAATGCGGACGGCTCGGAAAGTTCCGTGGCCGAGCACAAGCCGTTCGGATCCGGGATGTCGACGTGGGTCCAACTGCCGCCGCCATTGGTGGACATATTGATGCCCGCAAGACTGTCCACGCGTCCATCAAAAAACGAGGTCGCGTACACCCGGCTGGAGTTGCTCGGGTCCACTTTCACATCCCATGTTGCATTGGGGTTGTGATCGTCCTGACGGCTCCACGTCAGGCCGCCGTCGGTGGATTTGTAGATGCCGCCCCACTCTGTGGCCGCATAATACACCTGGTTGTTGTTGGGGTCCGGTCCAATGCCGTTGACTCGGCCGCCGGTGGCGCGGTCGGCGTCGGTGCTGTCGCCGTTTGAAAAGCTGGGGTTGATGTCGGTCCAGTCGAACTGGGCCGAGGCCGTGGGTGCCATGAGAAGAGCAATGAGACCGACACAGCCAATGATCGCGACCCGAGAGAGTCGGGGAGATCGCCTACCGATGTACGGGGCAGATTGATGAGAACGGAGACGACGTGTGTTGCGGAAAACCCATATTCTCATCGAACACCCCCTTCCATTTCGTCAAGCCCATCGACGGCACACACCGGTGACATGAATCTCACCTCCGGGCTCGAGATCCACCCCTCCGGAGTCAAGGCGAGAACCCGGGTGCGATACACGACACCGGGTTCGAGGTTGCCGATGACCAATGCGAGCGATTCCAAAGTGTCTGCGCTCTTGGCATCGTCGACCGGTTCGTGCGCAGATTCATATGATCGAGTCGCTTCCGCACGAGTCGTGGTCAAGGACTCAAACTGGCTCCGTTCGAGGCCCTCCGGGTATTTGCTGAAATCGACCCGGAAATCTTCACTGGCCACAAGGTCGGAAACGATCGCACCTTCCGGTGCACGACTGGAATCGACCCTCCATACCACCCGTGCCTCGGGCACGCGAAGGTGGACTTCGCTGCATTGGCCTTCAATGTCGACCAATAACGCCGATCCCTCGTCTCGATCGGTGAGAACCTGAATTCCATCGTTTGGATGCACAAACGATGGACTGATCGAGGTCAAGAGAAACACGAGGACCATGCCGACGATGGGTTTGCTCCTCGAGACTCCGATGACACTCTTGATTCGAGCCACGGTCGCCGATCGGGTGTGCGAACACACCTCGGGCGTGTGGCGGTTGACCTGTGGAAGTCCTGCGGACATGGCCACCTCCCTCTGCCGCGCTTGCGGCATCCGTCCAAGCGCCTCCCGGTGCGGGCCAAAACAACTGACGCACAATGCGTTGGTAGCGCCTGGGCCCGGCCGCCTGGAAAAATAGTTAACTAAGTAAAACAAACGTAGAGGAGGATGCTCGGGCTTGTCAAGAGACTGGATCACATTCTTTGTCTCATTAATGAATCAATCGCTTGAGAATATCGGAAGACTGGGGAACGCCCATTGGTGCGATTGAGGCAGTTCCCCAGGGAAGAATCCGTGACGGGAAAGAGGCTGCAAGAGTTGGTGAGAACGAGGGTTGGTTCATTCACGACAGTTGATGGAGGGATTTACGAACTGAAATATGGTTGGCCGAGGCCTCGGGTGCACCAGGGGGGTTGGATTCTTGGGAACAGGAACCCATATTCGTGCGTAGTACCCAGTAAGTGATGAACAAAGCCAAAGCTGAGGCGTTGAGAGATTGAGATCAGCTCGCAACTGTCCGAACCACACGGCAACCATTAATTGGGTCTCGAACCAAGGGAGAAAACCATGAAAACACGAACCCTCATCACCGCGTTGAGTTGTGTAGGAATTGCCTTGCTTCTGGCCATGCCTGTCGTGGCGGATCCACCGGATGACGAGCACCACGCCATGACCGCCAAGTGCGTCAAGGTGGTGGACGGTGACACCCTGATCGTCAAGTGTGACAAGCGCGAGATGACCGTTGACCTGGAGGGCGTGGATGCGCCCGAGCTCGGCCAGCCTTGGGGTAAGGAGGTTCGCACCTTCGTGGCCGACATGGTGCGAGGCCAAGTGATCGAGGTCGAGTTGGTGGAGACCACCGACGGCACGGGCACGGCGCGGATCACGATCGACGGCCAGGACTTGGCTCACCTGCTTGCTGCCCGGGGGCTCGCGTGGGGCACCGATGATGGCGAACTCGAAGCCCTCAGCGAAAACGCCAAGTCCTCACCGTGCGGGCTGTGGTTGGATTCCAACCCGGTGCCACCGTGGGAGTTCCGTGAAGCCCAAGCCTGAAGAGGCGTGCCATCATCCGGTGAGAATGATGTTGTTCCGTCCCCCGATCCTCATGGCTGGTGCTGCGTGAACAGGTCGCGTCTTACTCGATGCTGATCTTCTGTAGCTCGACGGGGACCGTGCCGGTTTCCAACGAGTTCAGGATGTTTTCCATCAACGGCAGGCGGGTGGAGGTACGAACCCAATCCTGATCGGTGGTGATTATCACGACCCCATAACCGGGGTCGGTGGACTTGAAGGCGAAGCCGTAATAATTACCGTCGTACTCCAAAAACGGCGTGATGGTCGCGTCACCCGTTCCGTAGCATCCATACCAGAAATAGCCAATCGTGGGAACATTGTTCGGTGTTGTCGCGAAGACGCCCAACACGTTCATCGGTTGGAGGTCGCCGGATATGGTGTCCGACCAGGTGTGTGATCCGCCCAGCGCCGCAACGATGGCGGCGAACCCGACGTTTACGGTCCATGTACAGATGTACTCGCCCTGTATATAGACCGCCCCCCCCTGCTGGACGAACTGCGTGATTGTCGTGACGCGATTTGACGGCAAGTCGAGGACGCCCGACGACACGATCAGGATATCGGTCGTGCCAAAGAAACCGGTGTCGTCAAGGGTGGTTTGGGGAACGATGGTCGGTGTGTGGCCCATCCCTGTGGCCACCGAGGCCCAGATCGTATCCATATCGTGGCCGCCGCTCGCGCTCTCGACGATGGTGACCGCCTGCTGTAATGGAGCGAGACCTGGAGTATGGTCCGACGGGATGACACTGACCGTCGAACCGGGCGGTGTTGATTGCTGGTCAGCAGCGGCAACCGGGATGGCTACAAGTACGGCGATCAGGAAGAGGCTAGCAACTGACGACGATCGATTCACAAGGGACCAACGGGAAACAGCCATTTCGACCTCCTCGGTTGAGTGGTTGGTGCTCCGTCAGTTGTAATGCCCGGCGAGACAGGTGTCAAGGACGGGCATAAATCGGGTTCCGAGTCCCGAGTCCCGTTATCGGCAATCGCGATGGCCGTGGTGTGTCCGGTCCCCTCGGGATCTCACCCCACGATCCAGGCCGCGGTTGACGACGGAAGCTGCACCGAGATCGTGTTGGCGGCCCAGGTCTTCGAGGTGCCGGTGCTGATTCCTCGCGACCTCGTTTTGCGCGGCACGTCAACTTCGACGTCGGTCATCGCGGGCCAGGTGACGGTGCAGGGCGGCACGACTCAGGTGACCCTCGAGGATCTGACGGTGGATGCCACGATTCAGGGCGTTGCTGGCACCGTCGACACTGCGCTTCAGGCTCTTGGAGGTGCCGAGGTGACGACCGACTCGGTGGTGGTGCGCAACTCGGCGGTCGATCCGCGGACAATATTTGTGGACGGATTCGAGTCCGGAGACACCTCCACATGGTCGGCGACGGTTCCCTGATATGAAACAAACAACGGACACGTGGAGTCATAGACGCGGGCTGGAGGTCATGATGGAACGCCGGAGTATCAAGTCTCTGATGGGCATTATTGTGGTCCTGACGGTACTGATCGCATTGACCGGTATGGCGGGGGTGCTCCAGGGTGTTTCCCCAGGAGCGATCGACCGGTTCAGCATGGCTGAAGTGGCCTGTCCCACCTTCAGCTGGCAGCAGCTTGAGGGCGCAAGCCTTTACGAACTGCAGGTGTACGCCCTGCCAGAGGACTTTGACCTTGCATTGAATGTCGGGACGGATCTCGAGACGGCAGACCTGGTGCTTCACGCCTGGCTGCCTGGGGGTTCTTCCAGTTGGACACCGCCGATGGAACGGGCACTGAATCGCGGTGGCCGCTACGCGTGGTTCGTCAGGGTGGCGTCGATTGGGACCGACGGCGAGATCGACGAGAACGGAGAGTGGTCCGAGGCTCGTCTGTTCAGCATTTCGGAGGCCCCGTCGGTACAGGAAGTGGAATCTGCTCTGGAGGTGCTGCAGCGATACGTGGTGTCGAGCGATCGTGCAGTGGACGGTGAGCGGGTTCTCACGACCGATCGAGTGAACCGGTCGATCGCCCCTTCGAATGGGCAACGTAATGATGAGCTGCCGAGCACATCCAGCGCCCCGAAATCGGTACTGTTGGGAACATCGGCCATCAAGGGAGAAATCCCGGATCCGTCGGGTGAGACCTACGGAGTGGTCGGCATCAGCGGCTCTCCAGACGGTGCCGGGATTGGAGCTGCCAACGCCGCTGGGGGACCGGATCTTGTCCTCGACGGCAGTACCGGCGGCTCCGCCGATGCCGAGCTGCGAGAATCGGGAATCGACCGGCCTGCGGCATCCGCAACCACCTTCGACATCACCAACTCAGATGCCGGCTCGATGACCCTGCGGGTGGATGGGATCAACGTGGTGACCACCGCCACCGATCACGACACTCTCGGCGGTATGGTGTGTAGTAACGGCGAACTGGCACGTTGGAATGGGAGTTCTTGGGTATGCTCGTCCGACACCGATACCTTGGCGACACTGGCCTGCGCCGCGGATCAGGTGGCGAAATGGAACGGGGCAAGCTGGATCTGTGCGCAGGACGACGACACGGTCTATGAAATCGGTCCGGGATTGATGCTCGACGGAAGCGTTGGCTGGCACAGCTCGCTGGTGATCGGAGCGGATGGCCTCGGCTTTGTAGGGTACCGCGACGAGACGAACCACCTACTCAAGACGGCCCACTGCAGTAATTTTGCGTGCACCAGCGCTTTGATCGCGCTCCACACACCCGAGCCGGGCCTTTGGGAGGGCATCGGTCCGTCGGTCGGTATCGGTCCGGACGGCATGCCGCTCATTGCCCACTGCGATTCTCCGGCCTACGCCGTCAAGGTGACGAAGTGCAGCTACGCCCATTGTGGAGGATCGACAACGACCACAGTGTTTCTTCAAGATCCTTACTCCTTCAGCGGGACGGCCATGGCAATCGGAGCAGACGGTCTCCCTCTGATCGCGTTGACCGAGTGGTTCTACGACGATCTTTGGGTCGCCCACCTGCCGTACGGGTTTTAAAGCTAGAGTGCGGACGAGTGGGGTAGAACTGGCGTAAGCTACTCGCCCATGACCGATCCCCCGAACTCCACAGGAACGACTGCAACCAGGGCCGGTCTCGCCTACGGGCTGACGGCGTTTTGTTTCTGGGGGTTGGTGCCCATCTACTTCAAGGCGGTGTCCTCGGTGCCGGCGCTGGAGGTGCTGGCTCACCGGGTCGTGTGGTCGGTGGTGGTGCTCGGCGTGGTGCTCACAGTTCAACGTCGCTGGCGCGAGGTCATAGCCGCCGTGACCCACTGGCGGACCTTGGGGATTCTGGCCATCACCACGGTTCTGATCGGCGGCAACTGGTACATCTTCATTTGGGCCGTGAACAACGACCAGGTCCTCCAGGCCAGCCTGGGCTACTTCATCAACCCCCTGGTCAACGTCTTTCTCGGTGTGGTTTTCCTTGGGGAGCGGCTGAGCCGGGCCGGCAAGGCCGCAGTGGCGCTGGCCGCGGTGGGTGTTGGTTGGCTCACGGTGCTGGGGGGCGAGCTGCCGTGGATTTCCCTGGTGTTGGCCTTCTCCTTCGGGCTCTATGGCCTACTGCGCAAGATCACTCCGGTGAAACCGGTGCCGGGTCTGATGGTGGAGACAGCACTCATGCTGCCGGCGGCTCTTGTTTTTCTGGCGGCGACGGCGTCGCACGGTGGGCTGTACTTCGGGACCGGATCTGTCAGGCTCGACGTGCTGCTGGTGGCTGCGGGCATTGTGACTGCCTTGCCCCTGCTGTGGTTTACCGCCGCCACGAGGCTGTTGCCACTTTCCACCATGGGGTTTATTCAATACCTGGCGCCCACCCTGCAGTTCCTTCTGGCGGTGCTGGTCTTCGGCGAGCCTTTGACCGGCGAACGGTTGGTCGCTTTCGCCTTCATCTGGGCGGCATTGGCGATCTTCACCTTCGACCAACTCCGCGGTCAGCCCGACAACCGATCAGTCGGTTGAGAGTTGAAGGTTAAACGTTGAACGTTGAACGTTCACCCACCCGCCCGGAGCGCCAAGGGGAGTTGGGAGCGATGAAATCAAGAAAACCGAATCGAGCGCGCGAGCCGGTGCCTGGCACCGACATGCGGACGGGTGAGGGTGGGGGAGGAATTCGGAATGGCGTAGAGGGCGGGCGGGCTAATTCTCGGGTTCGGCGATGAAAACTCGCGAATGGGGACGCTCACCAATGACGCGCCAGCTCGTGCCGGAATGGCTGAAGCTGGCACCCACGTGAACCGACTCGGGCAGTTCGACAACCTCGACACGGGCCGATTGCCCCTCGTCGAGAATCACGACACGGGGTCGCCTGCGGCGGTTCATGCCGTTTTCCCCAGCTTCCTGGGGCCGCGACGGGCTGTGTGGATGCATGTCGATCCTCCCCTGCAGCTCCCATATATATAGACGCTTCAAATGTCTCAGACGTTAACCAAGCAAGAACTGTGCCGGCGGTTCGGTGTGACGGTCGGCACAGATTGCGATCTTCTCTGGCGGTGATTGTCCCGAATTCGGGAGGTCTTCTCCGGAAAACAGAACACACCGTCCGTTGGCCCATGACCTCCCGGGTGGACGGGGTGTCCCCCTGCGGGTCGCGTGTGCGACACTCTGGCGACCGAGACATGGCGGAGTCGACGATGACGAGTTGCCCCCACAAAACGGCTGCAGAGCTCGACGAGCGCGGCCGAGGTGTGACGACATCCGACGGGCGGGTGTTGGATGTTGCGCCGGCCGAAGGTCACCCGGTCCGAGGTGGCGACTGATGTGCGGTATCGCGGGCATCGTGGGTACTCCTCCCAGCCGGGAGGTCGTGGAGCGGATGGTGGAAAGGCTCCACCACCGGGGTCCTGACGACCGCGGGACTTGGTTTTCCGAAGGCGCACACCTGGGGCACACGCGGCTCAAAATCCTCGATCTGTCGGACGCCGGGCACCAGCCCATGTCGCACGGCCCCCTGACCATCACCTACAACGGCGAGGTCTACAATTTCCGCCAGCTTCGGCGGGAGCTCGAGGGTGAGTTTCGATCGGACGGCGACACCGAGGTGGTGCTCCGTATGTACGCCGATCAGGGCACCCGATGCCTCCACCGGTTGAGGGGGATGTTTGCCTTCGGGGTGTGGGACTCGGATCGCAACATTTTGTTCGCAGCGCGCGATCGGCTGGGTATCAAGCCGCTTTACTACCGCGAGCTCGACGGGGGACTGGCCTTTGCCTCGGAAATCAAGGCGCTGCTCGAGCTCGGGACGTCGCCCATCGACCTCGACGCGCTCCGCGACTATCTGACATACCGTTACATCCCCTCGCCCAAGACGGTCTACCGAGATATTCGAGAGCTGCCGCCGGGCCACACCCTCACCTGGGACGGTTCGCTGCACATCGAGCGCTGGTGGAGCCCGGCGTGCGAGGTGAGGTTCACCGACATGAACGAGGCCACGGAGCGGTTGGACGAGCTCCTGACCACGGTGATCCCGAGCCACACCATGGCGGATGTTCCGGTAGGAGTCTTCCTTTCGGGAGGCGTCGATTCAACAACCACTGTGGCCTTCGTCGACCATCCGCGAACCTTCACCCTCGGCAGCGACGTTGGTCACCGAGACGAGGCAGCGATGGCGCGTGAGGTCGCCGACTATTTCGGGGCCGAACACCACGTCTTCGTGGCGGAGGCGCTGGATCTGGAGTTGGCGTTGGCGACCCAACCCGGGCTCTTCGATCAGCCCTTCGGCGATTCGGGTTCGTGGGCGACGTGGTTGGTGTCACGGCTGGCGCGCGAGCACGTGACCGTGGCGTTGTGCGGCGAGGGAGGGGACGAGCTGTTCTGCGGCTACCAGTGGTACCGCCGCTGGGACGAATCTCGGTCGACCCTCCTGCTGCGGGGGATCTCCAAGGTGGTGCCCACCTTCTCCCACCTCGGCCGTTCGCTGCAGCGCCGCAACGCCGAGGGCCTTGACCGCTACGCGGCCTTTCTCAGCCCGTTCACCGTCGAACAGAAGCAGTCGCTTGTGGGGCCGAAGCTCGCCGACGACAATTATGACGATCTGTGGTTCTTCCGCAATCACTGGAGGGAGGATCTGGACCCGGTGAAGCGGATGCAATGGGCCGACATCCACACGTTTCTGCCGGGTGACCTCCTGACCCGTGTTGATCGGGCGAGCATGGCCCACTCGCTGGAGATGCGACCACCGTTGCTCGACCACGAGCTCGTGGAGTTCGCGTTGTCGCTGGATCGCTCGCTGCTGATCGACCGTGACACGGGCACCGGCAAGCTGGTGGTTCGGCAACTGATGGCCGACCGGGTGCCGTCGGGCCTCTTTGACCGACCCAAGCGTGGCTTCAATCTGCCGATCCGTCGTTGGTTGGGCAAGCGGCCGGAACTGCTGAACAATGCCCTGGATCGACTCGCTTCGTCGGGCATCATCCGCCGGCCGCGAGCCGTCAGTTTCACCGGAGAACAGGCGTGGGCACTCTTGTCCCTTGATCGGTGGATGACCACCACCGGCGCAATCTGACCCGCCAGGCTGCCAGGCGCAGACCTTTCATCATCGGGATTGATGGCGTACGATGACCACGCCGCAAGGGTCGCGGGGAGCGCATGTCTACCACGAAATTGGGAGTCCTGTTTATCGTGTCGTCACCATCGGGAGGCGGCAAGACAACGCTGATCCGGGAGGTGATCGCCGGTCTCGAGGGACGTGGCATCGAAGGCCATTTTTCGGTGTCGCACACCACGCGGCCGCGCCGTCCGGCCGAAGCAGACGGCACCGATTACCATTTCGTCGACCGGCCGACCTTCGATGCCATGGTCCAGCGTGGTGACTTTCTGGAGTGGGCCGAGTACAACGGCAATTTCTATGGCACCGCCCGTGCCGAGGTTGAGAACCGGCTCTCCGATGGCCAGGATGTCTTTCTGGACATCGAGGTCCAGGGCGCAAACCAGGTCAAGACCCAGATTCCCGATGTGGTCAAAATATTTGTCTACCCGCCGTCCTACGAAGCACTGAAGGAGAGGCTGGTGGCGAGAAGGCAGGATTCTCCGGAGTCGATCCGACAGCGGTTGTTGTGGGCTATGAGGGAGTTCGGTGTGGCGGGGGAATTTGATTATGCTATTATCAACGACCGTCTCGACGAGGCGGTGAATGAGCTCCTCGGAATCTGCATCGCCGAGCACCAACGACCAAAACGTATGAAACCCAGTCTGGACGCAATCTACGAGGCGTACCGGCACGCCCTCGAAAAGGACGACCCATGATCGAGCTCCCCGAAAATTTCGACTCAGTATTCCGTTATATCGTTGTGGTCTCGCAGCGGGCCGAACAGCTCATCAACGGCGCCAAGCCGCGCACCGAGAGCCGTTTCGATAAGCGCACGCTCGAAGCCAAGGACGACGTCGATGCCGGAACAGTGCCCTGGCGGGTGCTGACCCAGTCCGAAATCGATGCCCAGCGGCAGGCGATCGTGGATCAATTCCGGGCCGAGATGTCGGGCGATGGCTTCGAGCCGGACGGCGACCGACCCATCCGCGACGTGCTGCCCACCTCCGAGGAAGTGATCGCTGAGCCGCTCGATGACGAGGACGATGACCGTGATAACGAGCTGGCACGGCTGCAACGCCTGCTTGGCATGGTCGGCGGTGCTGCGCCCAAGGCGGCCGCGGAAGAGGAAGCCCCGGTGGTCGAGGAGGTCTCGCTCGAGGCTGAGGCCGAAATCGAGGCCGAAGCGGATGCCAAGTCCGACGAGGAGGAGGACGACTGACCCGTCAGTCCCCTCCGGCTGAATGATGAGGCCGCGTGACCTCACCCGGTATTGCCGCGACCTGGGATGGCGCGACCCGCCGGACCTTCCCCAATCAGTTCCTCAGTCAATCTCCACCAGAGCGCTGCCCACGGTAGCAGGATGTGGCAATCTCGAGGAACTCGCCGGTCTCATAGCCCACTGCACAGAGTGCCGGCTGTCCGACAATCGGCGCAATGTGGTGCCCGGCGAGGGCGACCCCAGCGCCCGGGTGCTTTTCATCGGCGAGGGTCCTGGGGCTGAGGAGGATCGCACCGGCCGGCCCTTTGTCGGCCAGGCCGGCCAGCTGCTCGAGGGGATGATCTTCGCCCTGGGATTCGAACGCGACCGGGTCTTCATCGGCAATGTGGTCAAATGTCGTCCTCCGGGAAACAGAGACCCTGAGGATACAGAGATGGCGGCATGCTCACCTTTCTTGGAGCGCCAGATCGAACTCATCGCGCCGCGGGTTGTCGTGGCTCTAGGGCGAATAGCGGCCCGCCGACTGACTGGAACGGACAAATCCATGGGAGCCCTGCGGGGCCGCTGGACCACTTACCGGGGTATTCCCTTGATGGCCACTTACCACCCGGCGTACCTTCTGCGCACACCCGAGGCGAAACGTGAGGTCTGGACGGACCTCAAGGCGGTTCGGAAGCGCCTCGACGACGAGCCGAATTCGTAATTCTAAATTTTAGATTTTGAATCACCCCCTCCCGCCCGAAACAGGGGGAGGGGGAAGGCATTCAAAATTAAGAACCCAAAACTGAGAATTCAGAAGCTATTTCATTCGTTCGAGGTACCGCAAGAACTCTCCGTCGGTTGTCAGCAACAGAATGGTGTTCGCGTCGATGGTGGTCTGGTAGACCTCCATCGTCTTGAGGAACCGATAGAAATCGGCATCCTGGTTGTAGGAACGGGCGTAGATGTCGGCCGCCTCGGCATCGGCCTTGCCCTGGATCTCCTGCGACTGCCGATAGGCCTCGGAGGTGATGGTTTTCAGCTCGCGGTCCTTGTCGCCGTTGATGCGGGCCGCCTCACCGGCGCCCTCGGAGCGATACTGCTCGGCGATCCGCTGCCGTTCGGAGATCATGCGGGCGTAGACGTCGCGTTGTACCTCTTCGACGTAGTTGATGCGCTTGAAGCGAAAGTCGAGGATCTCGAGGCCCATATCGGCTTCCTTGACCCGCCTGCTGGCGGCGTCCAGAACCTCGTGTTCCAGGACATCGCGCCCGAATTCGACTTCCTCGAAGTTCTCGTCGTCTTCAAATAGTTCCTCGGTGGGGAACGGGCGGTTGGTCGACCGTACCGCCTCGATCAGATTGTTCCTGGCGATGGTGCTCCGGGTCTCGCCGTCGAGAATATCGTCCAGCCGAGACTGGGCGCCCCGTTCGTCGCGCAGGCGCTGGAAGAAGAGCAGCGGATCGGTGATACGCCAGCGGGCGTAGGTGTCCACCCAGATGAACCTCTTGTCCTTGGTGGGGATCTGGTTGGGGTCACCGTCCCACTCCAGGAACCGCTTGTCGAAGTAGTTGGCCTTCTGCAACACCGGGATCTTGAACTTGAGGCCAGGGGTGGTGACGGGTTCTCCCACCGGTTTGCCGAACTGGGTGATGACCACCTGTTGGGCCTCGTTGACCACATAGAATGCACCGCCGACCACCAGCAATCCGCCGATCACGACGACCGCGACGAGGAAGAGGGATGCGCTTTTCATTTGGCACCTCCCTGCTCGAGTTGGAGGAGGGGGAGGACCCCCTCCAGCGTGTCGTCCAAGAGCAACTTTTTCTGGACCTTGGGATAGATGTCCTCCATGGTCTCCAGATAGATGCGGCGCCGGGTCACCTCGGGCGCCCGCCGGTAGGCGGCCAGGACCTCATCGAAGAGGACCACGTCGCCCTTGGCGCGATTGACGCGATCCACCGCGTAACCCTTGGCCTGTTGGATCATCTGGAGGGCTTCGCCCCGCGCCCTCGGGATCACGCGGTTGTATTCGGACCGGGCCTCGTTGATGGCGGTCTCGCGCTCCTGTTCGGCCTGGTTCACCTCGTTGAAGGATGGTTTCACAGGGTCGGGCGGATTGACGTCCTGGAGCACCACCTGGTCGACCACGATGCCGGTCTCGTACTGGTCACAGAGTGCCTGGAGGCGAACCTTGACCTCATCCTCGATCGCCTGCCGACCGGTGGTGAGAACCTCCGTGACGCTGTGGTCGCCAACCACGGCGCGCATCATGGCTTCGTTCATGTCGCGAAAAGTCTTTTCCACATTGCGCACCCGGAAGAGGTATTTATAGGGATCGGCAACCCGGTATTGTGAGATCCACTCCACCACTGCCACGTTGAGGTCCCCGGTGAGCATGGACGCTTCGTTGTCGAAGGATGACTGGGAGTACTCGGTGCGCACGCCGGCCCGGGTGGTGCGGAATCCGAACTCCACCTTGAGCTGACGTTGGATCGGCACCTTGTAGACCTGTTCAAACGGTGCCGGCATCTTGAAGTTGAGGCCCGGATTGGCGGTCCGTGTGTACTTGCCGAAGCGCAGCACAACGCCCACCTCCTCGGGCTCGATGGTGAAGATCATCGAGGTCACGATGAATACTCCGAGCAGAATCAGGAGACCCATTCCGATGACC
This sequence comes from uncultured Holophagae bacterium, assembly GCA_963710645.1. Lineage (GTDB taxonomy): Bacteria > Acidobacteriota > Thermoanaerobaculia > Thermoanaerobaculales > Sulfomarinibacteraceae > FEB-10. Next base: position 288,442 of record CAVQBD010000002.1, read on the forward strand.
CGGACCGGCGGTCCCTTTTTGCGAAACTCACCGAGATCTATTGTGCGTGGGGGTTCAGGAGACACCATGCCACTCTCCTTTCGTGAGGGGGCTGCAATCCTGTCGTCTATTACGCGTCAGTCTAGCACCGTCTTCCCCGCCCCTCCACCTGGTGTGGAAAGTGTGGAGAGTGTGGAGAGCGTGGAAGGTGAAGAAGGTGTAGAGGTTGGATTTGGGCGTCCGCTCACGTGGGTTGGACATGGACACTGAAAAACGAGAAATGAAAAATCCAGCGCGGCTAACGAAGCTTCATTTCAAATTTCTCATTTCTCATCCCCCATTTCTCATTTTTGCTCCGCAACCGCTTGTCACGCAGTGAGCACCATGACCACGTCACACACGTTGGTGCCGGTGGGTCCGGTGAGGATGGCGTCTCCCACCGCTGCCAGGGCGGTCCCGGCGTCGTTGTTGGCGAGGGCCTCCATGGCGTCGATGCCCGCGTTGCGAAGGCGAGCGATGGTGGTGGGGTCCACCAACGCTCCGGCTGCCTCGGCGAGGCCATCGACACCGTCAGTCCCGGCGGAAAGAACGGCGCAGGGTCTGGGACCGTCCAGACCGAGGGCGGCGGCCAGTGCGAACTCGTGATTGCGGCCGCCGATTCCGTTGCCCCGAACGGTGACCGTTGTCTCCGCGCCCACCAGGAAGGCCACCCGCCGCCGCGCCTCAAATGCCGTGGCGAATCGAGCCAACAGCCCTCCTTTGTCGGATGCTTCCCCCTCCAGGAATCCGGGGTGGACGAGCGTCTCGTAGCCGCGGTCTGCCAGCACAGAGGCGGCGGCCACCACCGCGGTCCGGTTGTTGGCGAGGATTTGGATGCGGCCGCCGGCGGCCCATGACGTGTCCATCGGATCCTCCACCAGTGCCCTGAGAACCTGAATCACCGCAGGCGGCACATCACCGACGAGGCCGAGGCCACCGAGCACACCGAGAGCGTCGGCGGGTGAAGTGGAGGAGGGGATGGTCGGTCCGGACGCGATGTCGGACAACGAATCACCGAGCACATCGGACACCACCAACGTGACCACCTGCGCGGGTGCGGCGGTCCGAGCGAGGCCGCCACCGGTGGCGGCCAGCAGGTGGCGGCGGACCGCATTGACCTGGTTGATGGTGGCGCCGGCCTCCATCAGCACCCGAGTCGTGGCGCCAACGTCGTCGAGGGCCAGACCATCCACCGGTGCGGCCAACAAGGCGGAAGATCCCCCGGACAGCAGGACGACGAGCAGGTCGTCGGACCCCAGGGACTCCGCCAGTTCGAGGAGTCGCCGGGTGGAGGTCTCTCCGTCGGCGTCCGGATAGGGGTGGGCGCCGAAACGAACCTCCGCGACGGAGGTGACGCGTTCGGTCACCGGGACACCGTGCGGCGACAGGACGAAGATCTCGTCTGCCCATCCGGGGACGCGTTCGATCCATGCATCGGCGAGACCGGGTCCAGCCTTGCCAAGGGCCGCCACCACCCGGCGGCCGGAGACCTCGGGCATGACCTCTCCCTTGATGACGACGTGGTCTCCTTCGAGGGTGACGACGCCGGCCATGAGGCGGGCCGGTTGGACGGCGGCCACTGCGGCGTCAAATGCGGCCGTGGCATCCTCGCGGAGCGACTGGACGATCTGGTTCATCGGGGAAGTGTATATCGGATGCCGGATCTCGGGACTCGGGACTCGGGACTCGGATGCGCGATTCCAATTGGCGGGGGCGGGTGGGCAGCGACTTTCGACTTTTGACTCTTGACCTTCGACAAAAAAATGGGGCCCCGAAGGGCCCCGATGGAAGGGAGAGCTCGAAATCAGTCAATGACCTCGGCCTCAACGTCGATGACGTCGTCGGCCCCGGTGTCCGGGTCGGCCGCCGCTGGTGCCGCAGTGGGCTCGAACACGAACTGCCCGTCCTTGAGGTCGAGGACCACGACCTGGCCCTCACCCAGTTCGCCGGCGAGCACCATGTTAGCTAGGGGATCCTGGACCTGTCGCTGGATGACGCGCTTGAGCGGCCGCGCGCCGAAGTCCGGGTCGTAACCCTCATCGGCAAGCTGCTCGATGGCCGCGTCGGTGGCCTCGAGCCGCAGACCCTGGAGGCCGAGCAATTGATTGAGCCTCGCGAGCTGGAGGTGGACGATCTTGCCAACATCCTCGCGACTGAGCCGGTGGAAAATCAGGGTGTCATCGATCCGGTTGAGGAACTCGGGCTTGAACTGCCGTTTGAGTTGTTCGGAGACGAGCTCGACCATCTTCTCCCGTTCGGACTCCGATAGGTCCTGGATGACCTGGGAGCCCACGTTTGAGGTCATGATCACCACCGCGTTGCGGAAGTCCACGGTTCGGCCCTTGCCGTCGGTGAGCCGGCCGTCGTCCAGCAGCTGCAGCAGCACGTTGAAGACGTCGGGGTGGGCCTTCTCGATCTCGTCGAGCAGAATCACCGAGTAGGGCCGACGCCGCACCGCTTCGGTGAGCTGACCGCCCTCGTCGTAGCCGACGTAGCCGGGAGGGGCTCCGATCATGCGCGATACCGACTGCTTCTCCATGTACTCCGACATGTCGATGCGGGTCATGGCCCGCTCGTCGTCAAACAGGAATTCGGCCAGCGCTCGCGCCAGTTCGGTCTTTCCCACACCGGTGGGTCCGAGGAAGAGGAATGATCCGATGGGGCGATTGGGATCCTTGAGTCCGGCCCTGGCCCGCCGAACCGCGGCTGCCACCGTCGACACGGCCTCCTCTTGCCCCACGACCCGCTCTTCGATCCGATCCTCCATCTGGAGCAATTTCGACTTCTCGCCCTCCATGAGCCGGGTGACCGGGACGCCCGTCCATCGCGAAACCGAACGGGCGATGTCTTCCTCGTCCACTTCCTCCGAGAGCATCACGCCGTGCTCGTCCTGGTGTTTGATCAACGCCTGTGTGGCGTCTTCGAGTTCCTGGGCGACCTTCGGCATTTCGCCGTAACGGAGCTGAGCGGCCCGTTCAAGATCGCCGTCGCGCTCGGCGCGTTCGGCGGCTTCGCGGGTGTCCTCGGTCCGCTCCTTGAGTTCTTGAAGCCGGCCGATGAGCTCCTTCTCCTTGTGCCAGTGGGCTTTCATGCCCGCAATGCGCTCGCCGAGCTCGGCGAGCTCCGCCTCGATGTTCTTGCGTCGCTCTTTGGAAGCCTTGTCCTTCTCCTTGGCCAGTGCCCGCTTCTCGATTTCGAGCTGCAGCCTCCGCCGTTCGAGCTCGTCGATCTCGGTGGGCAGCGAGTCGATCTCGATCCTCAGCCGAGAGGCTGCCTCGTCCATCAGGTCGATGGCTTTGTCGGGCAGGAATCTATCGGTGATATAGCGGTTGGACAGGGTCGCTGCCGCCACCAGGGCGTTGTCGGTGATCCGCACGCCGTGGTGGACCTCGTACTTCTCCTTGAGGCCGCGCAGAATGGCGATGGTCTCTTCAACTGACGGCTCGCCCACCACTACCGGCTGGAATCGGCGTTCCAGGGCGGCGTCCTTCTCCACGTACTTCTGGTATTCGCTGAGGGTCGTGGCGCCGATACTCCTCAGATCCCCTCGGGCAAGTGCCGGTTTGAGCAGGTTGGCGGCGTCCATGGAGCCCTCCGATGCTCCCGCGCCCACCAGAGTGTGAAGTTCGTCGATGAAGAGAATGATCTCGCCGTCGGAATCCACCACCTCCTTGAGGACCGCCTTGAGCCGATCCTCGAACTCCCCGCGATACTTGGCGCCGGCGATCAGCGCGCCCATGTCCAGGGCCACCACGCGTCGCCCCTTCAAGATCTCGGGGACGTCGCCGTTGGCAATCCGCTGGGCAAGGCCCTCGGCGATGGCGGTCTTACCGACGCCGGGTTCGCCGATGAGCACCGGGTTGTTCTTTGTGCGGCGGGTCAGGACCTGCATGACCCGACGGATTTCGTCATCCCGGCCGATCACCGGATCGAGCTTGCCGGCCTCGGCCAGCTCGGTGAGGTCACGGCCATATTTCTTGAGAGCCTCGAATTTCGCTTCGGGATTCTCGTCGGTGACGCGGTGCGAGCCGCGCAGATCCTGGATGGCCGCCAGCAGCACGTCCTTGGTGACACCGTGCCGGCTCAATATCTCGTTGGCGGAGGTGCCGGGAACGCCAGTTATGGCGAGCAGAAGGTGCTCCACAGAGACGTATTCGTCCTGAAACTGGGGCGCCAATTTTCGAGCCTGCTCGAGAACCTCCCGGAAGGAGCGCGAGGGCTGCGGCTCGGCTCCGCCCTCGGAACTGGGCAGGCGGTCGAGCGCTTCGATGATCTCTCCAGTAAGCTGTGGAGTTGAAATTCCGACCTTCGCGAGCAGCCTGGGGGCGATGCCTTCATCCTGTTGGAGCAGGGCCAACAGAAGGTGTGATGGAGTGACCTCCGGATTGCCGCGGGATCCCGCGGCGGCGAACGCATTCTGAATCGCCTCGGTCACACGGACCGTGTATTGGGTCTTCTGGTTCATTGTGCCTCCCCTGATGTCATGCGCTTGGGGGCGCCTCTGTTCTATGGACAAAATATAATATCTGAGTATTGCTTTGTCAAGTCATATATTCTTAAATCTGATAATATATTTATCACATATTACACGAATTCCAGTGGAATGAGTGAAAATCGGTCTCGGTTACAATGGGGCAACTTTGGACGGGAGCGCTCATGGGCGAGCAGGACGTTCGCGAACAATCGCGGCGGGACGAGATAAGGGTGTTTCTCAAACACCTCCTGCAGGACGTGCGGGCTCTCGAGTACATGCTCGAGGAGGAACTCTTCGAACAGGACGTGCGCCGCATCGGCGCCGAGCAGGAACTCTTCCTGGTGGATTCGAACTGGCGCCCGGCGCCGATCGCCACCGAGGTGCTCGGCCATCTGGACGACCCCCATTTCACCACCGAGCTGGCGCGATTCAACCTCGAGTTCAACCTCGATCCAGTGGTCTTCGGGGGCACATGCCTGAGCACGATGGAGAACGAGATCCACCGCCTGCTCGACAAGGTGCGGGAGGCAGCGAGGAGTTGCAACGGGGAAGTTGTGCTCACCGGAATCCTGCCGACCTTGAACAAGTCGGACCTCGAACTCGGCAACATGACGCCGAATCCACGTTATCTGGCCCTCAACGACGCGATGAGCCGGTTGAGGGGAGGAGACTACGAGTTCTACCTCAAGGGGACGGACGAACTCCATCTGCACCACGACTCGATCATGGTGGAGGCCTGCAACACGAGCTTTCAGGTCCACTTCCAGGTGGCACCGGCGGAGTTCGCCCGGCTCTACAACGCAGCCCAGGCCATCACGGCGCCGGTTCTCGCGGCGGCGGTCAACTCACCCTTGCTGTTCGGCAAGCGTCTGTGGCGAGAAACGAGGGTTGGTCTCTTCCAACAGTCCATTGATACGCGCAGGTCCACGCCCCACCTGCGCGAACAGGTGCCAAGGGTCAGCTTCGGCCGCCACTGGGTCAAAGACTCGGTGTTGGAGATCTTCCAGGAGGACATCGCCCGGTTCAGGACCCTTTTGTCCACCGAGATCGAGGGTGATCCCTTCGAGGCCCTGAGGAGGGGCGAAGCGCCGTCTTTGAAGGCGCTGCGCCTGCACAACAGCACGGTCTACCGTTGGAATAGGGTGTGCTACGGAATTTCGGACGGTAAGCCCCATCTGCGGATCGAAAACCGGGTCCTGCCGTCGGGACCTACTCCTCGGGACGAGATGGCAAACGCGGCATTCTGGTTTGGGTTGGTCAGCGGTGCCCTAGGCGAGTACGACGACGTCACCCAGCACTTGAATTTTGACGACGTCAGGACGAATTTTTTCGCGGCCGCCCAGAACGGGCTCAATGCCCAGCTCGCATGGTTCGGGGGTCGCCACGAGCCGGCCGGTACTCTCATTTTGGAGACCATGCTGCCCCTGGCTCGCCAGGGCCTGCTCGCCTCCGGCGTCGACTCAGCCGACGTCGATCTGTACCTGGGCACGGTGGAGGAGAGGGTCCGCAGCGAACAGACAGGCTCCCAGTGGCAGCTCTCCTCGCTCGATGGGCTCGGCCGAAAGGGTCCGCTCTCGGAGCGCTTGAGCGCCATCACGGCTGCGACCGCCAACCGTCAACAGAGTGGAAGACCGGTCCACACCTGGGAGTTGGCGCGATTGGATGAGGGCGGCGGCTGGAAGCAGAACTACCTCAGCGTGGAGCACTGCATGGATACCGACCTGGTGACCGTGCAGGAAGACGAGCCGGTGGACCTGGTGGCCAATCTGATGGTTTGGAACAACATCCGTCACGTGCTGGTGGAGGACACAGGCCATCGTTTGGTGGGGATGGTTTCTCAGCGCGCCCTGCTCCGTCTGGTGGGAACCTACCACCCGGAGCAGTTGGAAGGGCCCCTGCCCGTGTCGGATGTGATGACCCGCAATCCGGTGACCGTGGAGCCGGAGACCCTGACGGTTGATGCCATCGATCTAATGCGCCGCAACAGATGGAGCTGTCTGCCGGTCATCAAGAACGGTGCTTTGGTCGGCGTGCTCAATGAGACCCAGTTGATGGCCATCGCCGGGCAGCTTCTCGAACAGAAGCTTCGTGAGTGAACAAGCGAAAATAGGCAATAGAAAATAGTGAATAGTGAATAGAGTGGTTTTCAATCATCATCGACTTCAGAACACACCCGACTATTTACTATTTACTATTCTCTATTCACTCTTTCACCGTGCGCGCTACAATTTGACCAACATCACCCGGGGGAGCCATGTCTGAGAAGAAATTCGAGCCGTACGTTCCTGAGGACACCACGATGCGAGAGCTCACCTTCAAGGCGGTGTTCCTCGGAGTGATCATGGCCGTTGTGCTCGGTGCCGCTAACGCCTACCTGGGAATGAAGGTGGGTCTGACAGTGGCGGCTACGTTCCCGGCGGCGGTGGTTGCCATGGCGGTGCTCCGCATATTCAGGGGGAACATCCTCGAGGAGAATATTGCCCGGACCACGGCTTCGGTGGGTGAGTCGCTGGTGGCAGGGGCCATCTTCACCATTCCAGCCTTCGTGATTTCTGGGGCGTGGAGCGAATTCAATCTTCGCGATGCCACCTTGATCATGGGCATCGGCGGGGTGCTCGGGGTGCTCTTCGTGATCATCCTGCGGCGGTCGCTGGTGGTGGAGGCGGAGCTGCCCTTTCCCGAAAGCGTGGCCGCGGCGGAGATCGTCAAGGCCGGTCAAAAGGGCCAGACCGGGGCTGGACTGGTCTTCGCAGCCATGGGGATCGCGGCGGTATGGGAGCTCTTCAAGAACGATGCTGGAATTCACCTCATCAAGGCCTCGGCAGGTCGGTTTGTCCATTTTGGGAAGTCGGCCATTGAAATTGTGGGCCGCAAGTTCGAGTACTCGGGTGGCATGCTCTTGTCCACACCCGAGGCCTCACCCATGGTCATGGGTGTGGGATTCATCGTCGGCCTCCGGATATCAGCGATTCTGTTTTCGGGTGCCGTCGCCGGGTGGCTGGTACTGGTGCCCCTCGCCCTCTTTCTGAATCCTCAGCTGTCTGTGGGGATCACAGGGGACGACAACTTCATCGCCCTGGCCGTGGACGTGTGGTTTCGCCAGATCAGGCCTTTGGCGGTTGGGACCATGATCGTATCCGCCTTCTATACCCTCTACACCCTCCGGGCGTCGCTGGTGAGCGGAATCGGTAAGGTCTTCGCCGGCTTCAGTGGAGGCGACAGCCCTGTCGCCGCCCGCACCGAAAGGGATCTCAACCTCAACGGCGTTTTCCTGTCCATCGTCGTGATGGCCGTGCCGATGTTCCTGCTGTACAGGTACTTTTCGGCATCGACGGTGGGCGCATTGGTGCTCACGGTAGTGATGCTCGTGTTGGGCATTCTGTTTGCGGCAGTGGCCGGATACCTGGTCGGTCTGGTGGGCAACTCCAACAACCCCATCTCGGGCCTCACCCTCAGCGCTCTGGTGATTTCTGCGGTGTTGATGGTCATGATGGGGGTGACCGGCGCACACGGGATTGCCGCGGTGCTCGGCGTCGCCGGTGTTGTGTGCTGCGCCGCAGGTGTTGCCGGCGACATGATGCAGGACTTCAAGGTGGGGCATATCCTCGGCGGGACTCCTTGGAAAATGCAGGTCGGCGAGATCATCGGGGTGGTGGCGGCAGCGCTGGCCCTGCCGGTGCTTCTGATGGTTCTTGACCAAGCCTACGGGTTCGGTTCGGCTGAACTTCCCGCACCCCAGGCCGGGCTGATGGCTCTGATGGCCAAGGGTATCGTTGGCGGCGACATGGCGTGGCCGCTGGTGATCGTGGGCATGTTCCTTGGGGTGGCGCTGATCCTGATCAAGGCACCGGCGCCCATGCTGATCGCGGTGGGGATGTACCTGCCCTTCCAGACCACTTCGGCGGTCTTCGCGGGAGGCGTCATTCGTGCCATCCTCGACTGGTTCCTCGACCGTCGCAAAGCCTCGGAGGAGGAGCGAACCAAGGCCGAGAACTCCGGCGTGTTGGTGGCATCGGGATTGATCGCCGGTCAGTCATTGATGGCCGTGCTGCTCGCCTTCCTGGTGCTGTACGAGCAGGCGAAGATGGGTCTCCCGGAGACCGAACACCTGTTGCCGAGTATCTGGGACAGCTTCGGCCTGGGTCTGCTCGTCTACCCCCTCCTGGTGGGGTTGCTCGTGATCCTGCCGTTGGCAAAATCAAAGAGTTAAACGTTCGGTTCATCCGGGAAAACGTGAGGTGGGGCTTCTGCGTGCCCGTCTCCGTGCGGGGATCCAGGCGGCAGGGGCAGCGACGGCAATCAGGGACAGCGTCCATGATCGGCGGCTGCGTCAGCGATCAGGGGCCGCGGCGGTGTTTAGCGGCGATTGCCCCAAATTGCGGTCGCTGATCACCGATGCTGCCATCTGCCCCGGACGCCGGTTGCTGTCCCTGTCCCGGCCGCTGCCGACTGCCGACTGTCGCTGATAGATGTTCCCTGGGAGCGCATCGTGATCCCCTCCGGGTCGTTCGCTGGGAGGAAATCGTCGATCTGTTTCCGGATGTCAAGGGCAAGACAAGTCGTCAGACGACCCTTGACATCCGGAAACAGATCGACGTCGGGAGAACTCAATGAACGACCCGGAGGTGATCATGATCGACGCGTACCAAGGCAACCAACTCATCGTCTACGGCAAGGCCATCGAAGCTGCCGGGGAAGCCATCTCCCTTGTCAAACGTGTGCCGGCTCCCGTCAAGAGCCTCGCAGATCAGGCGATCAGATCGGCGTCATCGGTTCCCGCCAATATTGCAGAGGGACACGGCCGAACGGGCCGGGATCGGCTCCATCACTGGCGAATCGCCTACGGCTCCGCGAAAGAGGTCGACTGCCATCTTCGCCTCCTGGTTCACGCCGGCGCGATCGACTCCACTCGCGCGAGCGCTTCGCTGCAGCTCTTCGATCAGGTCCGTGCCATGACCTGGCGTTTGCTCAACCCAAGGTCCTGATCGGGGCTCATTCCACAAGCCTTTCTGGATACTGTGGCTGGTAGGTTCCAGAACTGCACACGAGATCGGTGCGAGTGGACATTCCGAATTTCACATTTCACATTTTTCATTTCTAATTCAACCACTGTCCATCTCACGGAAATCCGGATGATCCCAACGTTCAACGTTGAACGTTACACGTTATCTCCGCGTTCCCCAATGGACGCTCGAGAGGACTGAAGGAATACTCGAATTTGATCTGAAGAAGGTCGTCTTTTTGATACTGTTTCGTGTCGGGTGGACGGTCGGGAACGTTTAACGTGTAACCTTCAACGTTTAACGTGTTAGATGAGTTGTCCGGCGAACTCACCGGCTGACCGGACGAAGATGGCGGTGTTGAAACCCTCGGCGAGTTCCACCATTCGGCTGGCATACTCCTCTTCGCCCCCCGGAGGCGGCTCTTTCAAGCCGAGGATGACGATCTCTGATCCGCGGCTGTGGGCGTGCATGATTTCAGCGACGCTGCGATCCAGGTCGGGTTCGAAGATGACCTCCGTATCGGCCTCGATCCGGGTCTCCGGGATCAGTTTCTGCAGACCCTCGAGCTGGCTTTCCCGTTCGGTCTCACTCCGCGCGATGGTGCGCACCGTGAGGCGGGCATCGGCCCACTCGGAATTGAGGCGGAGGAGGTAGGCCAGCAGCAGCATGAGATCGCCGTTGTTCTGCAGACCGCCCCACCAGAGATCGATCCGCTTCCTCTGACCGGGTTCGTGGGCCCATCTGATCCGGGCGATGATGGCGTTCTTGTCGGCTTTGGCCACCGCCCCCATGATGCGCAACTGTGAGGCCAGGCGTTCCCGGTGCCGCGACCAACCAAACATGATGGTATTGGGCTGCAGTTCGCCGACGCCGCTCGCTTGCGTGATGTCGAGAACGCCGGTTTCAAAGTCGGGCACCACTAGCGCCTCGCAGAATGCTATCAGCCCGTGGTCATCGAGCTCATGTTCCATCTCGGCTTGGATCTTCGCGAGGTCCACCGTGCGGTCGGCGAGGTTGCCCACCAACAGCTTGCAGACCGTCACGATGCCCCGGTCCTGGTTGAACCAACTGGCCAGCCTCACCAGGCTCATGCGTTTGCCGGGGTCGCCGGCAAAGAGCAGGATGTGGGGTCGCCAGTTCCTCGCGTCGCCGCGGAGTTGATTGAGCTTCAGGAGGGCGAACCTCGCCACGGCGGTCCACATACCGGCGCGAACGTCACCCCACTGCTTCTGGAGGACGCGGCGCCGCAAGGCGAGATAGAGCAGGATTTCCAGGACCACGGCAGCCACGCATGCGATGGGATTGATCAGGAACATCACCACGATGGCTCCCACCGAACCCAGCAGGGAGACCGGCCACGGCACGTGGATCGTGGGCCGGTAGGACGGGTCGCCCACCATCTCTTCGATGGCCGCCGACAGGTTGATGGTCACATAGAGGGTGAGGAATAGGATGGTGACGAACTGGGCCACCGCATTGAGGCCTCCCAGGAAGACCGCCGCCAGAGCGATGGCGCCTGAGACCCAGGTCGCGATCGTCGGCTGGCCGGTTTCCGAGGTCCTGGACAGAATCCGCGGCGCGAGCCCGTCCCGCGCCAAAGCCTGGAGCACCCGCGGTCCGCCAAGGGCGGATCCGAAGGCGGACGACAGGATGGCGCCCCACAACCCGGGGAAAACCAGCCACGCTCCCAGGATGGCGATACTTGTCCAGATGATGCCCGGCGCGGCGAGCTGTTCGGGAGTCACCCGACCGGTGACGGCGAGCAGGATCGGTACGGTCAAGTAGACCGCGGTCCCGGTCAGGACTGCCAGCAGGGTGCCCCTGGGAATCGACCGTCTGGGGTCTTCGAGGTCGCCGCTCATGCCGATGCCGGCGGTGAATCCCGTGACCGCCGGGAAGAAGACCGCGAAGACGTACCAGAATCCCTGGGGAGCCGACCGAAAGGTGGGAGCCACCTCCGGGGTTCTGAGGTCTCCGGTCATGACGCCGATCAACAGGGCCACGAGCGAAAGGCCCACAGCCACCATGATCGGTATCTGGAGCTGGAGGGCGATGGTCGCGCTCTTGCCGGAGATCGCGGTGATTAGCACGATGAAGATCGCCGTCAGAAGCTGGCCGGCATAGGAGGGCACCGCGCCCCAGGTCTCGGGCCAGAACGTGAGGATCGATTCGGCGAGTCCGAAGCTGTAGAAGGTGATGCTCAGCGTGCGGCACAGAAACAGCGGAATGCCGATGGCCCCTCCGAGTTCGAGCCCGAGGCTGCGCGAAATGAGGTAGTACTCGCCGCCGACGCCCACCCGCATGTTGGTGGCCACGGCCGACGCGCTGAGGGCGGTGATCAGGGTGATGGATGTGCCGGTCACGACGATGATGAGCGTGAGGGGCAGCCCGACGTTGCCCACTACCCAGCCGAACCGCAGATACATGATCAGGCCGAGGATGGTCAGCACGCTGGGCGTGTAGACCCCGAGGAAGGTGCCGAACTTCCGCTCGGGCCCAACATCGGTGAACGGCCGGATCGCGCCGTCGTCCACGGTCATCACTCGTTCGCTCCGCTGTCGGCGCTCACACAACGCATTCCCCAACGCTACACGAGTTGACGATCGGTGGCAAAGGTGGTTTCCCCTACCCGCCCGAATCCAGGATTCCAGATGCCGGATGCCGGATGCCCCACCGGCCCCACCAGTGTTCCGGGTTCCGAGTTCCGTGTTTCCCTCGTCCGCCCAGGCAGTCGCCGCGGCCATCGGCCGCGAGCAACTGACTACTGCCTACTGCCTACTGCCCAGGTCCCTGGTACGCTCTGCGGCGTGAGATCCCTGTCCCCCGAGGCACGACCGGTACGCTGCGCCAACTGGAGCGAGCGGGACGGTATTGCGGTGGTCGTGCGGGAGCAGCCCACCATCACGAGCCTGCAGAGTCTCAAGGACTGGGTCCGCTGGGCGTGGCATCCCAAACGGATCCGCTTCGATGAGGTTGGGTCGTTCGTCTGGCGTCGTCTCGACGGCAGCGGAACCCTCGTCGAGATCACAAACGCCGCCCGAGTGGAGTTTCCCGACCAAAACGATGCCATCGCCCAGCGCGTTGCAGAGTTCGTCGCCGCGCTGTGTGTCCTCGGTGTGGTTCAGCCCGGGGGGCCGACAATCAGTGACGACGCGGGTGAGTGACCCTTGGTCGATCGGGGATGAACCTCGATCCTCTGCACGCCCGCGGCCCGTTCGGGGATCTCCCTGACGTCGCCGAGGCCGAGCAAGGCGTCGGCCATGGTCCAGAACTGGAGTACGACAAGGTTGGGACCGTGGAGCCAGCTCGATTCCTGTGCTCTGAATGCCAATCGTTGCCAACCCGGTTGAAGCGGAGCGTCCCCTAAGATGTGGCCGTTCACGATCACTCGAATGCGCTGTGAATCGACCAGGCTCCGGACCGGCCACAGGTCGATGACCAGATCGGCCGCGCTCGTCTCGCTGCGGCGAATCTCCACCGTCGCCTCCCTGCTTACGACCCAAGAGAAGGAGCCTCCGCTGGGATGTGGTTTGGGATCGGACCAACCGCTGCGCAATCCGGACCGTGATGACGGCTCAAAGTCGATGATGAGCCGGTCCGTCGTCCGTTCCGGTGTTTCGCCGGCGTGGCCGATGACCGGCCAGCAACCGTCCACGGGTCGTTCGAGGTCGCCGGGAGGCAGTTCGGCCGCCGGTTGAGGCCAGACAAGGGACTCTGGTGGACCGGCCGGGCCGATGAGATCCGGCCGCAACCGGTAGAGCCATCCGGTGTCGGGGATGGTCGCGATCAGCGAACCGCGCCTCGTCAGCTTTCGCAGGTCTGGAGGCCGATTGCGCAACGGCGCCACCACCAGAGCAGATGGGACGCTGTGGAGCTCCGCGCGGAGGGCCGCCGGGTCTCTGCCCAGGGTTGTGACGCCTGGGGCGTAGTAGTGTTCGACGCATTCGGTACTCCAGTGGTTCTCCGCCAGTACCGGTTCGCCCGGCCGCCGGGCCACCCGGACGGCCTCTGCCATCCGGTCCCAGTGCGGCCGACCCGTTCGATGGTAGGCGTCGACAGCGAACAACATCGCCACAGCCAGGATCGCGATCACGAGGAATCGAAGGGCCTTGGGGCCGAGTCGCAAGAGCATCCGATAAACACCGAGGGCCACCAAGATCATTACGAAGGGCCAAAGGGTGGTTTCGTAGCGCCCCTTGCTCCAGCGATTCAGGGCGACCAGGGTTCCTTCCATGAGAAAGATGCCGGCCACAGCGGGGAGGAGTGTGACTCGACCCGCGGGATCCCGGAGGGCGATGGTGACACCTATCACCCCAAGAACGGCCAGGACCACCGCCAGCCACCCGAGCGGCTCACCCTCGTTGGCGGCGACAGTGAGAAATTGCCATCGTTCCTCCACCAACTCCAGCGTCCAGTGGGTGGCGCCGCGCGACACCCGGTGCTGCAATCTGGTGGCGATGTGGGCGAGCCACCCCAGGTAGGGGATCATGCCCAGCACGAGACCGCCGATGAGCGACCGTCTGACCGCGATTGGGCTGGCTGTTTCGGTTTCGGGCATGGCGTCCCTGTCGAATATCACGATGCCGATGAGGGGAATGAAGATCAACAAGAAGCTGTGATGGGAGAAACACCCGAGTCCCACCAGGATCGACAGGATCGCCGTGTGTACAAGAGTGGGCCGTTGTCGGATGAGGTCGCCCACGATCATCGTGGCGCCGGTGATCAACAGCAGGTAGGGGTAGGCCCTCAATTCCTGTGAGTAGCGGATGTGGAAGGTCGATATGGCGAGCATCCCGCCGAGGAGGAGACCGACCGACGGTCCGAAGTGAGCCCGCGTCCAGAGCGCCCAAATGACGATGGATGCTAGGCCCGCAGCGACCGGAAACAGGCGGATCCAGGGATCTGTGAGGCCTAGCCACAGTGAAAGTTTTGTGATGAAAAGATAAAGAGGCATGTTTTCGGGGTCGTTGGCCCCGGCCGTGATCAAGTCCCCCAGTGGAAGGACCGCCCGGCCCATGGTGAAGACCTCGTCCAGCGCCAGTGAAAAGCTACCGAGATTGCACAACCGAACCCACGCCGCAACGGCGACAATCGCGGCCAGTGTCCACCACCATCGCGCATCCGGTGAGGATTTGTCGACGGTGTGTTGTGTGCCGGTCATTGATTTCGGGTACGGAGTCGCACGTGTTTGGGCCGCAGGGTCCCTTCCTCCTCGCTTATGGTCGACGGGCCCACCGGCGGGGCCCACTCACAGCGGTTCCATATCTCCAACTCGGAACTCGGAACCTCGAATGCCCACCTAGGCGGCACCCTGCGCGGTCAGGACCGCGGGGATGGTCTTGAGCATGATTTTGAGGTCGAGCCACAACGACCACTGGTCGATGTAGGCCAGGTCGAGGGCGATCCAGCGGTTGAAATCGTCAAGCCCGGCGCGGCCTGAGACCTGCCACAGTCCGGTGAGTCCCGGTTTCATGGAAAGCCGCCGGAGCTGCCATCGCTCGTACCGCGCCACCTCTTCCGGCAGCGGCGGTCGAGGTCCCACCAACGACATGTGACCCATCAGGACGTTGAAGAGTTGCGGCAATTCGTCGATGGACAGCCGGCGGAGAACGCGGCCCACGGGTGTCACGCGAGGGTCTTTTGTGGACTTGAAAGCCGGTCCGTTCACCTCGTTGAGGTGGGCCACCTCGCCGAGTTGATTCTCCGCGCCCTCATACATTGTGCGGAACTTGTGAAGCATGAAGTGCCGTCCGTTGAGCCCGCAACGGACCTGCTGAAAGAGCACCGGACCTCGCGAGGTCAGCTTGATGACAGCCGCCGTGAACAACAGCAAGGGGGACACGACGATCAGCCCGAACGCTGATACCAGCAGGTCGAGCAGTCGTTTGACAAATATGGGAAACGGCGCTCCGGGAGTGTTGGTGAAGGTCAGTAGGGGGATGCCCTCGAGCTCCTCCATGACCACTCGAGCCTTCATGTGGGGGAAGAAGAGGGCGACCCGGGCTCGGATACCGAGCTCCGAGCACAGAAGGAAGCTCTCCTCGAATTCCTCGAGCTGACGGCGGGACAGCACGAAGATGACCTCATCCACCACCTCGTCCTGGAGGATGCGCGGCAGGTCGTCCGCCGAACCCAACACCGGCAGATCGCAGACTTGGTTCGGGTAGGAACCGTTCGGGGCGATGAAACCGAGCAGTTTGAGTCCCCAATGGGGATGGGCCTGGATGATCTGGGCGACCTCTTCGGAGCGAGGGTTGATGCCTACGATGAGAAGTGTTCGATAGTTATAGCCTCGTTTTCGGACATGACGCGCGATCGACCTCAGAACGATTTTCTCGCCCACCAACAGGACCAGGTCAAGGCTGGCGAAGAGGATCAGGAAGGGGCGGGATACGAAATCGAGACGGAGCAGCCAACCCGAGGCTGCCAGGGTCAGGGTGCCGATACCGACCACCCGGACCACCTGCCAAACCTCCCTCGACAGCGCCACCGTGCGGCGTGACGAGTAGGTTTCGCTGGTGACCAGGAGGAAGGCCCAGATGGCGAGCACCAGGGGCAGCAGGCCGAGGTATCGTGACAGCGGGTAGAGCTCGGTCGGAAAAAGATTCGGAAAGAGCTTCGGACCGAGGTGGGATCGGATCGCCCAGGCCATCAGGAATGCCACCGCCGTGAGCACCAGATCAGTGGCCCCCACCCAGTAGGCGACGAGCTTGGCGCGTTCCTTCAGCACATCTTCCTCAGGATCTTCTCGTATCGATCGGCAACATCACTCCACAGATACCGCTCCTCGACCCGCCGGAGGGATCGCTCGCCGAGTTCCAATAGGGTCGATTCATCCTCGACGACCTCCGCCAACACCGTTGAGAGCGACTCGATGCCGGAAAACCTGAACCGACGACCGGCAGTCCCGGCCACCTCCCGGTTTTCTGGGGTGTCATAGTACAGCACGGGCCGGCCCGCACCCATGGCTTCCACCAGAGCAGGGTGGGTCCCACCCACCTCGGTGGCGTGGATGTAGAGCCGGCATCCGAAGAGCAGCTGGCGATAGCCGTCGCCGTAGATCGGACCGGGGAGCACGACCCGATCGTCAGCCAGTTCCCGGACCCGGCGTTGTAGATCGTCGGCGTAGGGTGCGCCGCCTACCATCACCAAGGGCCGGTCGCCTCCGACCCGCGAGTATGCCGCCACAACCCTGTCGGGGTTGTTCTCGGGTTCGAAGCGGGACACGTAGAGTACGAATTCGCCGGCCGCGAGGCCGAGCTGGGCCAGCACGCCGGTCTCATGAGGTCGCTCCAGGTCTCCCCCATAGACAATCATCTCCGACGGCGCCCGGTAGAACCGGCGATAGTAGCGGTGGATGACCTCGGCATCGGTGACGAGAGTATCGGGGACGAGGGCTGCGAGTCGTTCGCAGACGGCATAGTATGTACGCCCCCAGCGGCCCCACTTGCGGCGTTTGCGCTCGAGTCCGTCAACGTTGAGAGCCACCGGCGTGCCGCCGAGTTGCAGGATTCGGACAAACGGAGCATTTGCTGCGTTACACAGCAAGACCGCGTCGTAGTTCTCCCGGATCGCGTGAAGCGAGGCCAGCAGGGTGTGCGACACCGTCTCGAGGTGTTTGGTATACAGCGCGGGAAGGACCACGAGCCTCATGCCCCGGTAGCTGGAGAGTTCGGGATCGACAAAGGCCGTTCGGCCGTACACGGTAACGTCATGGCCGCGTTCGACCAGTCGTCGTCCCAGTTCCTCGGCGAAGGTCTCGAATCCTCCGTACGAGGCCGGTACACCGCGAGTCCCCAGGATGGCAAGCTTCACGACCTCTCTATCTCCTCGGTCCAACCTCGTCTACGGAACCAGCGTCGCAGGCGTCGGGGAGATTCGGTCCGGCGGTCCATGACCCAGCGTCTTCGGGCGGCAGCGTCAGAGCGCAGCCGCCAAACGTCTGCCAGGGCCGGCAGCGAGCCCCGTTCGACCGTGCAACAGGCCCCAACGACAGCCAGATCGCGGACCAGCCACGCCGGAAGGCAGCCCAGATGCCAACCCAGGTCGGCGCAGTGGAGCCGGAGCAGGAAGCGATTCCGTACCGACAGACGGTTGATTGCGTCGTGACCGCTGCGGCCTCCCTCAGGTTGAAAACCCCTTTGGTGAGCGGCCACCGCCCGCGGTTCGTAGAGGCATCGCCAGCCCCGCCATTGGAGGCGCCAGGCGAGCTCGGCGTCTTCGCGGTAGGCGAAGAAGCTGGTCGCGAAGATCTCACCGTCGGGGTAGGCCACGTCGGCCAGCGCCTGTCTTCGATACAGGGTCGCCGCTCCGGTGCCGCCGAAGACCCACGCCGGTTCATCAAACTGGCCGAGATCTTTCGTGCCTGTACCGCGATCGAAATGGCGGCCGGACGCCGTGACCACCATGCCCGCGGCATCCAGCGCCGGTCCGGTTTCCAAGGTGCTGGTGGCGGCTCTCAGCAATTTACCGGTGGCGGAGCCGATGCGGTCCCGGTCGGGGTTGGCCTGAATGGACTCCAGCAGCGCCGCAACGAAGTCTGGCCGCGGGGCACAGTCGGGGTTCAGCGACAACAGCCACGGTGACGAGGTTCGGCCGATGCCCGTATTGGATGCCGCTGAAAAGCCGGTGTTGGTGTCCCGTCGTATCAACTGTAGGGGGATGGATCGGGCATGGACCTCGGCGATCTGAGTCGAACCGTCACTGGACGCGTTGTCCACCAGCACCACCCGTTCAGGTGCGGGTTCGAGGCGGTTCACGGCCGCCAAACAGGCCGGCAGGGTGGTCCCGTGGTTGTACGTGACCACCACCACCGAGTACGCAGGCAGGTCGGCCATGGCGTAATAGTGGCACAGTTTGTGGGGGAGTAGGCGGTGGGAAGTACGCTGTCAATTCGAAATTCGAAATTCGAAATTCGAAAACCACCACCCACCCGCGACAGTTCCAGATTCCGGGTTCCGGGTTTTTCCCCACCCACTGGGAGAAACAACTCGGAATCCGGAACACGGAATTTGGAACGCAATCGATGGATTGCGGACTCCCAGCTCGCTGCTCCACACTTTCCACACCGGGTGGGCCGGTTGGGGCAAATCGAGACGACCGCGGGGGGTGACCCGTATACTTCGACAGATGCCAGGCAACGGTCCAGGATGGGGCGCGCGGTTGCCGTCGTTGTTGTCGGCGGCCGTGTTGTCGGTCCTTGCGGCGGTTCTCGCGGTGGGCGGGCGGCTGGCGGTTGTGGACGCCGTGTGGATCTCGGGCAGCGTCCTGCTCGGCTTTGGGCCGAGCGGGTGGCAGGCACCCGTGGGCTGGCGACGACGATTGGCCGAGGGGGCGTTGGTGCCCGTCGCCGCGGCGCTCATGCTGGTGGCCGATCCGACGGTTCGTCGGATGTTGATTGCACCTCTGTTGGTGGTTGCGGCGACGGCTGCTGCGCTGGCGGCCCATGAAAAGGCACCGCCCCAAAGCCGGCTGATGCTGTGGATGGCCTTTGGCGCCGCGGTTCGCTCGGCGGGCGGTCTCGGTCTGATGGGCGGCGGTGTACTTTCGGCGACATTCGCCGTCATGGCGAGCATGGTGGCGCCCGGCGTGGCCGCTTGCCTCGGCCCGGGTGCGGCCCTGGCCACCGGGCTTCTTGTGGCGACCTTTCCTTTGCAGCGATGGCCGTTGGCGGCGCTGGCGGTCACAGTGGTTGCGGTCGGACTACTGCCCTGGCTTCGCGGCCGCGACACGCGTCCGGGATTTCCTTGGGGATGGATGCCCGCGATCGCCGCGGCCGGGATTCTGGGCGCGGCGGTGGCGCCGTGGGCTGGTATCCGGCCGAGTGATGCGATGCCCGTGATGGGGTGGTTGACTTTGGGGGCGTTCGCGGTGGCGGCGGTTGTGACTCTCAGACTCCCACCTTCGTTGGCGGGTGCGGTCTGGTTCGCGGCGGCGGCGACCTTCGGCCCGGTTCAGGGCCCGACCCCGGAGTGGCCGGTGGCGCGAGTGACACTATCCCACCCGGAGTTGGTTCTTCCCGCTGGATCCGGAGGCCCGTATATTCTCGACGTCACCCTTCGTGGTGGTCGAGCCGTCGAGGACGGTGAGGCGATTGCGGTGTTGACGACGTCAGCCGGCGAGAGGATCCTCCGCGCGGGCCGGGATGGGGCGGATGCCACCCATCGCCAGCCAGAATCGGCGGCCCCTGCGCGGCATGGAATACCGGACTGGCCGGTCTGGCGACCGTCGCAGTTTGGCAGCGGCGGATTTTGGCGGGTCGCTGGGCGGTCAATGCCCGCAGTCGACGCGGGTGAGCGGCCGCGGCTTGTCCGCCACCCTGACTTGCCGGAGAAGACGGTGCTGGTGGTGGATTCGGCGGGGCCGGTTTCCCCGGTGCCGCCGAGGGATTGGATTCTGCCCACTTGGATGTGGGCAACGGCGATGGTCGTTTTCCTGATACAGCTGGCCTCAGGGACCATTCGGTTGCCGGTGGCCGCTGTGCCATGGGCGATTCTGGTCACCGGAAACCTCGCCGCACGATTCTGGATCGAACCTCTCCGATTGGCTGTGGAAAGACATTCAGTGGATCTCGCCTTGGCGGCGGTTGTGGCGGCCTGGGCACCGGCGGCGTGGGGTTGGCTCGGCGAAGGTCGTGTGGCACGCACGATGGCGACCCTGCTGATTCCGCTTGCGCTGGCGACTCCCCACCTGACGCCGCCGATGTACGGTGACGAGCCATTCCACCTCAGGGTCATGGAGTCCGTGGTCGCGGACCACGACCTTGACGTGGCGAACAATCTCGCCGGCGACGATCTGGTTGGAGATCGCGGGAGGATTGTGGGTCTCAAGATGATCCACTCGCCGGTCCTCGCCCTCTTGCTGCTGCCCGGGTTTTTGGTGGCGGGACGGACAGGGGCGTTGGTGCTGTTGGCGGCGGCTGGCGTCGTGCTGGCAGTGCTTGTGGCCAAACGGTCCGGTCAGCTCGGCGTGCCGAGGTCACGGACCCGGTGGGTGGTTTTGGGTCTCGCCCTGAGTTATCCGGTGGCCACCTACGCCACTCAGGTTTGGGTCGAGCTGCCCGGAGCGATGATGATCGCCGCGATCCTCGCCGTGTCCGGACTGCCGAGGGGAGGGGGCTGGGCCTCTGCAGTGCTGGCGCTGTTGGCGGGCGCCATGAAGACCCGCCTGGGACTGATCACTTTCCCGGCCGCCGCAGCGGCATGGTGGCGGAGCGGCCGCGGTTCGCCGTGGGCCGGGGCGGTGGTACTCGGAGCCGCGGCGGTCGGCGCGTTGGCGGTGGGCTGGGCCACCATGGGTCATCCCTTCGGCGCTTTTCGGCGGCTCGCCCACTTGTTGCCGGCGGATTTCTTGCTGCCGTTCAAAGTTGTGGGTGGATTGGCCTTCGATCCTGCCGGCGGACTTGCCTTCACGGGCCCCTTGTTGCTTGTTGCGGTAGTCTCGGCCGCTGCGCTGTGGAACCGTGGCGGACCGGGGGAACGGGCAGTGCTGATCGGGGGCTTGCTGACTGTGGCAGCCCTGCTCCATTCGAAGGAGTGGTATGGCGGTGGGGCACCGCCGGCCCGTTATCTTGTGCCCATGTTGCCGGTCTTTGCCCTGACCTGGGGAATCCTGTTGTGGCGACCGACCAGGTGGCGGCGGCTGGTCGAAGTGCTGATGGTGCCGTCGGTGTTCATGTGGTGGGCGCTTGTTACGAGGCCCCATTTCTCCATCAATCCGGGTGACGGTCACTGGTGGCTGTCCGACGTGTTGGCGCGTCGCCTCGTTGCCGATACCCAGTTCCTGGTTCCGTCGTTTCTGGTGCCCACCCCAGCGACATTGTGGGTTCCACCGGTGTTCGTGGCCGCTGCCGCCGCCGCAGTGTTTGTGAGCTCGAGGAACCGCAGGGCGCTCGGGATCCTGGTGCGAACAGGGGTGGCGATCTGGCTGCTGGTGGCGTCGGCGGCGTCCGCCGCCGCGGTCTTCCGGTACGACCGGGTCGTGGAGGTGGAGGCCGCACAGGTTCGCAGATTCGGTGGCGTGCCCGAGCCCAAAGCAGGGACATTCTCCAGATTCGAGCGTCGCCTGGGTTGGAGGGCGACTGACGGGGGCGGAATCTCGGTGTCGCTCCATCTGGCCCCGGAGAGCCGTGTTTGGCTTGAAGGATGGTTGGTGGGCAGGGCCCAGTTGGGCGGCCGGCTCGAGGTGACCTGGGATGGCGGCGCCACTTCGTCAATAGAGGTTGAGGGATCGGCAACCAACGGTCGGGTCCGGCTTCCGGACCCCCCCGGCCATGGGCGGCAGCGGGTGCGTGTGGTGCTTCGCGCGCCCGAGCGGGGTGCGGCAGTCTTCGACCGCATCGTGGTTGAGCAGTGAAAGGTTGGCTTGGCGCCGCGTTGATGGCGCTTGCTGCTTGTTCTGGCAATTCGGGGCGGATGGTCCACGATCTCGTCCAGGAGTATTCGTTGGCCGATGTTCACACGGAGATCGCGCTGATCGATGTGGGCACAATCGATGCGAGAAGACATCTGGCGGCAGGTTGGCACCAGGACGAGATCGGGGCTGATGGTCTCTCGTTCGCGTGGTCTCAGGGAGACGAATCCGCCATCGAATTCTTCCTTCTTCGACCGCGACCAATGACGGTCGAGTTCAGGTGTCGGCCATTTGAAGGGGCCGACATGGAGCCGCAGGTCGTCTCGCCGGCGGTGAATGGGGTGCCGATGCCCGATGTCGAGCTCACCTCTGGTTTCGCCACCTACCGCCTGACGCTCCCGTTGGTGAGTGTCCGGTCAGGACGGAATCGACTGGTCTTCAAATTCCGTCGTGCGGTTTCGCCGAGAGAAATCGGACGTGGAAACGACTGGAGGCGACTGGCAGTGGCTATGGACTGGATTCGGTTGGAACCTGGGTCGAACCCGCCCCAGCCGTCCACTACCGGCGATGGGTCGGGTTTGACGCTGTCGTCGGGATCGCGGATGAGCGTGTTCGGCCGGTTCACGCCAGACCTCCAGTTCGAACTGGATGGTGTGGTCCGGATTGGTGGAGACGGCGGGCGACTGCTGTGCGCCGTCACGGTCGAGTCGGGTCAGCGGACCGTCCTGGTGGACGTGAGTGCGGGGACAGGCGCCTTGCGGGTAGATGTTTCGGGGCCGACCGGGGAGCCGTTTCGCCTTGACCTCGAGGTGCCGCGCCAGGGTGAAAGTCTGGAGAGCGGCCCGACTTTGAAGCTCGCCGGGCCGAGGCTGACAGCGATCCGTGGCGAGGAGCGGCAGAAGACGCGGGGGTCGGAGGCCGAGGAGTTCTCTGAACCGGAGCGGCCGAATGTGGTCATCTACCTTGTGGACGCCTTGCGGGCGGACCGACTTGGAATCTATGGTCAACCGCGCCCGCTATCGCCCAATGTCGATGCCTTTGCGGCTCGGGCCACGGTCTATGAACAGGCGTGGGCTCAGTCGTCCTGGACACGGCCGGCGGTGGCGTCGATTTTTACCGGCCTGCGGCCGGAGGTCCACGGGACGAATGGCCGGCTGGACCGTCTCGGTGTGGACATGCCGACACTTGCGGAGAGATTCGCCATGGCTGGCTACGCCACGGCGGCGGTGGTCGCCAATCCCAACGTCTCGGCCGACTTCGGTTTCGACCGTGGGTTTGACAGCTATGTGCTCATGGACCCCGAGAACCGCCGTTCGTCGGACCTGCAAGCCGAGGTCTCCGCTTGGCTGGACGCCCGCGACCGCGATCGGCCATTCCTGCTGTACGTGCATACCGTCGATCCTCATCTACCCTACGAACCCCCGGCCCGGTACCGCAAACGGTTTGCACCTTCGGTTGTGCGCGACGATCTCGGTGCCACAGAGGTTGTGGGGGCCCTTCAGGCGAGGAGTTTGGTTGACGAAGTGGGGTTTGTTGGGGACCTTGTGGCATTGTACGACGCCGAGGTGGCCTGTAATGACGATACCTTCGCCATGATGTTGGGCGAGTTGGAGACTCGCGGACTGGCGAGCGACACCGTGGTCGTGTTTCTCTCCGACCACGGCGAGGAGTTCTACGACCACGGCGGATGGATCCATGGCCGGACCCTTTATCGCGAGGTCATGCAGGTGCCGTTGGTGATTCGATACGCGGGCCAACAAGAGGGGAGTCGGTTCGGGATCGCTGTGCAGCACGTGGATCTGATGCCCACTCTGCTGGATGCGGCAGGCCTCGAACCAGTGTCTGGATTGCACGGAAACAGTCTGCTCAGGGACTTGCCGGCGGACCGTCTGATTTCCGGTTTCCTGGACGTGGATCAGTGGGGTGGGAGGAGCGTTGTCTCGGGTCGTTGGAAGACGGTCGTTCATCGCGACATGGGGTTTACGGGTCCGGTGAGCGTCTTCGATCATGTGTCGGATCCTGGGGAATATCGTGACGTCTCTTCCGAACACGGTATCCTCGGCGGAGCCTTGGTCAGCGAGTCTGGGCGAGAGGTGTTGGCCCAGGAGGGCCGTTTTGCGGGCGGCGAGGCCGTGATCGACGAAGAGCTTCGCCGGAGACTCGAGGCACTGGGTTACCTGTGAAGCAGGTGACGGCAGGCAACCCTCGAGTGACCTTGGAGTCAGCTTGCGGACGTTTCGGCTGTGAGAGAAAAAATTGGGCTGGCGCTGTGGACCCGCAGCACATGTCCCCGAGCGGGTGGAGGGCGAGCCCTTAGCCCGTGCGAAGCCCTCGAAGCGCCTCGAGGTAGGCGCGGCGGTCGGCTCGACGGAAGAGTGCACGGGCGCGCAGCGACAACCTGAGCCCCACGCGAATGAGGCCGAGCTGTGCTGGGTGGTGTCGTTCGGAGTAGCGCAGGAGATTGCGGTAGTAGATGGTCAGGAACCGGCCGGCGCTGAGGTTGGCCAGGCTGGAAGCCCCGATGTGGATCACCTGTGCGTCGGGTACGACTTGGAAGCCGGTGGTGGCCGGAAACCCGTCGGACTTGACCGTTTTGGCAAGACGGGCACAGAAGTCCACGTCCTCCCACCAGGCGGGGGCAAACTGGAGGTCGAGACCCTCGAGGGCATCCCACACCGGCCGGCGGACCAACCAGGCTGACGCCGCGGGTTGTTCCACGGAGGTGGGTTGGGCCGGCGGCGACACGGGGAACTGGCTCGGGCCGGGCAGGCCGAGGGCCAGCCGGCCGACCGTGGGAAGCCTGCGGAGCTGCCAAAGGTGCTGGGTCGATCCGTCCTGATCCACCAGAATCGGCACGGTGCCCGCAATTTCCGGGTGAGCTCGGAGATGGGTGACGAGATTCGTGACCGCACCCGGCGTGATTTGAGTGTCGGGGTTGAGTATCAGCAGGTCGCGGTCGGCGCACCGTGCCGCACCCTCGGCCACCGCGGAAGCGAAAGATCGGTTTTCGGCCAGGGCCACAATGGTCATCGATGGGAATCGGGTTGCCAGGCGTTCTGCACCGCCGTCGGCCGATCCGGAGTCCACGAGAACAATGCCGGCAAGCTCTGCGTCGCCGTGATCCAGCAGCGACTGAAGGCACTCCTCCACCTCGTCCCCGCCCCGCCACCGGACCACGATCGCGGATATCAGTCGCTTGGTCACCGGCCCTCCCGGTCTTTGGGTCGCCAGAGAATCGAGGCCGCGCGGGTGGCGGCGGGTAGCAGGGATTTCCGTGGGACGGCCGGGAGTTCCTCCAAGGCCGCGACCAGATCTTCGGTCACACGCGACCAGGTCCACGCACCTCTGGTTTGCGAGATCGCCAACCTACACCTGGCCTGTTCGCGGTCGCCCAGGAGCAGCCGAATCGCTGATGCGGCTGCCTGTGCATCACCCGGCCCGACAACCCCACCCCAGCCGTTTTCCCGCGCCTGACGCGCCGCCTCGCCTCCTTCGGTGAGCAGCACCGGTACGCCGGCCCACACCGCGTCAAGGGCCCGGGTGCGGAACGACAGACTGGCTTCCTCCCATGGGTGGTGGAGCACCGCAACCAGGCTCGCACGGTTGAGCACGAGGTGGCGGTCCGAGTAGGGGACCCAGTGTTTGAGAGCCACCACCTGTGGAGGTTTGAGCCCGTGGGATGTGGCCATGTCGGCCAAGGAGTCGGGTGTGATGCCGGGAACTGCGCGCCCCGGTCTGTCGGAGGTCGGAACCACGATGCTCACCGGGGCACCGCCGAGCCGGGCGCGTGCAGCGAGCAGGGTCTGCAGATCCAGCCACGGCCAGACTCCTCCCCACCACAGAACCATGGCCCAGTCCTTGGGCACCCCAGGTACCGAACCCACCTCCGCTGGAGGGGGCCGGTCGGGTATACCGAACGGCACATTGAGGTAGGGCAGACCGAACCGTCCTCGGATCAGGTCCGACCACCATTCCACCTGGCGTGGTCCTGCGGTGAGAATGGCATCGGCACGGGCGGCAACCAGCGGCAACCGGGCCGATGCGGTGCGCCGGCGGAGGGTCACCGTTGGCGACGGGGGCATGGCGTCAATCTCGGCAAGCAAAGGCGTCACACCATCGATGATCAATAGGTGTCCGGCGAGGAAGGCCCTGGGTGGGAGGCTCCACGGCGGCGCGACCACCGCTTGTGCCCACGACCATGATGGTTGAGGGTTGATGGACGGTCCGCCGTCAGATGGTGGTTGGGAACCTGGGGCGGCTGCGAGGCGCACATCGTGTCCAGCCCGCTGAAGCGACAGAGCGAGCTCCCAGGCCCTGGTGGCCGAACCGGCCATCGCCATGCCGATGACATCGTCGGTCATGACGAGAACCCTCATGGGATCTCCGGAATGCCTGACAGTCTGGGGCCGGGTGTTCGCCGGCGCCAGCTGGAGGCCACGAGGGCCGGCCACACGGTCATGACGGCGGCCGAGACCGGAAGGCTCCTGGGGTTCTCTCGGACGAGGGTTCGAATGGCTCTCAACTCTCCCCTGGCCATTGTCGGAAGCGCGCTGATAAAGGCCTGACCCGAAAGATTTCCCGCCAGGGCACGCCATCGGTTTGCGAGCACCCACCAGGGATGACGCCAGTGCAACTGTCGGCCGGTGCTCGAACCGAGGTGCCTGGTAGGTACTCCAGGGACCCACGCGGTACGCCAGCCGAGCCGAAATAGGCGCAGACCGAGATCCAGGTCCTCGTGGTAGCTGCCAAAGGCCGGGTCGAAGGGAGCAGCGTCACCCACCGACGCGGCGAGCAAGGCTTCGGTTCGGTAGAGGGCGGCGGTCGCGGAGACCGCCAGAATCGGCCGACGGCCGTCATCCTCCGGGGTCGTCGGCGTGCCGCGGTCGATCTGGATCGGGAGGCTCCACCGGTCCAGAGTGATGCCGCGGCCGTCGATGAGTTCACGGGACCCGTCGACGACCGTTCCCTGCACCGCCGCGAGTCCAGGGTCGTCATCCAAGGCCCTGCCGAGAGCTCCGAGCCACTGTCGGGGTGGAACGGCGTCATCATTGAGCAGCGCGATCCGATTTGCGGTTTGGGCAACTTCCCGAATTCCGAGATTGACCGCGGTGGCAAAACCCAGACGTCTGGAAACCGACAGCACCTCGGTGTTTGCGGCCTCGGCCGGCTTCGGAGCACCTCCGGAAAGGACCACGAGGACCCGACCGGGTGCGGGTTCGAGTGCGTTGACGGCGCTGAGGCAATTCGGTAACGCGGGAGCGCCGAGGGAGGGGATCACCACGGCCGTGCGACCGAAGTCGCTGCCATCACGTTGGGTCGAAGGGTCACGAGCCTGTTGCGGCTGGTGGGATGCCATCGGGGGAAGTATACCGGGCAGGGGGCAGTAAGCAGGGAGCATCCCTAGAATTCGAAATTCGAAATTCGAAAATTCCCGCCAGCCCGGGAACAAGGAGCTAGGAACACGGCGCAAGGAACAAGAGGACTCACGCCCGATACCCCATACCTCAAACCCCGGGAGGGTGGGGGTCTTCGTTCTTCGACCTGTGTTCTTCGCTCTGCCACGGGTTGGGTGGGGGAAAACTACAACCTACAACCTACAACCCACAACCTGTCATAGAATGGCGCCGTGGCGATCCGGCTGGCACTCGACGCGCGAAAACTGACGGACTTCGGTATCGGTACCTATCTCACTCACCTCCTGGCCGGTCTCTCGATGCGCCCGGAGTTTGATTTGACGGTGCTCGTCCGGCCCGATCACGAGCAACGCGTAGCATCACTCGCGCCAGGCGCCAGGACCATGCCGGTGATTGCCAAGGGCTATGGTGTCGCCGAGCACATCAAACTGCCCATGGCCGTGTGGCGCGAACGCCCTGATCTGGTTCACATTCCCCACTACGTCGTCCCCTTCCTGATGGCTCGACCGGTGGTGGTGACCGTACACGATGTTATCCAGGTCTTCTATCCGCCGCACAAGAGCTCTCTTCGAGCATTGCTCTACCTGAGATTCATGATGCGCACGGCCCTTCGCCGGTCCCGGCGGGTGATCACGGTGTCTCGAGCTTCTCGGCGGGACCTCGTCAATCTCTTTGGCGCGGATCCGGCTCAAGTGGACGTCGTGCCGAATGGAGTCGACGACGCCTTGGCCATTCGTCCGGAGGCTGGGATACTCGCAGATGTCAAGGAGCGGCTGGACCTCAAACTCCCTCTCGTACTCGTGGTGTCCAATGACAAACCTCACAAGAACCTCGATGTGACCCTGCGAGCCTTCGATCTCGCCCGCCGGGAACGCTCGCTTCCGGGCCAACTCGTTCTGGTGGGTGGAGTTGGTCCTGATCATCGGCTCGCCCATCGGGCGGAGAGAGTGGGCCTCGGCGGCCGCGTCCGCGCTCTCGGCAGAGTCTCGCAGTCCGACCTCCGGGCGTTGTACCATCTGTCGGCGGTCTTGCTCCACGTGGCTCGATATGAGGGGTTTGGGTTGCCGATTCTCGAGGCGATGTGCGCCGGTCTACCGGTGGTGACCTCCAACGTGGGCGCCATGCGCGAGCTCGGCGAGGGTGCGGCGCGTTTGGTCAATCCCATGGATGTGAACGAGATTGCCGCTGCTTTGGAAAGGGTATTGGTGGACGACCCGTTGCGCCGTCGGATGATCGAGGCCGGGCATCGGCGGGCCGAGACAATGACGTGGGATCGTACCGTTGAAGGAACGTTGGCGACCTACCACAAGGCGTTGGGAGAGGATTGAGCATGCGCGTGGCTCTGGTGCACGATTGGTTGACCGGCATGCGGGGCGGCGAGTGGGTCCTGTACGAGATCGCCAGGATGTTCCCCGACGCGGAAATCTACACGCTCGTTCATCGCGCCGGGAGTATCGTCCCGGAACTCGAGCAACACCCGATCAACACCTCCTGGCTGCAGTATCCCTCGTTTGGTGGGCGCAGGTGGCGCTACCTGTTGCCGCTGATGCCGGCGGCGGTGGAGAACTTCAACATTCCCGACGCCGATCTGGTGATCTCGTCCAGTCACTGCGTGGCCAAGGGCGTGATTCCACCACCGGGTGCATTCCACCTCAGCTACGTCCACACCCCCATGCGCTATGTGTGGGATCAGCGGGGGATTTACCTCAAACGGATTCCCAAAATTCTGTTGCCCATCGCCCAGGGACGGCTGGCGCGTCTCCGGCAGTGGGACATGGTGTCGTCGGCCCGGGTGGATCGGCTGATCGCGAACTCTCGGCTGGTGGCTTGGCGGATCAAGCACTACTGGAATCGCAGCGCCGAGGTGATTCCACCTCCGGTGGATACGGAGTTCTTCACCCCGGGGGGGCAGCGCGGAGAGAACCTCCTGACGGTCGGGGCACTTGTTCCGTACAAGAGGGTGGAGGTGGCCGTAGAGGTGGCGAAGAGACTTGGGCGAACCATCGAGATCGTTGGGACGGGCCCCCAGCAGGGATCGCTGCGAAGGCTGGCCGGAGACAACGTGCGTTTCCTCGGGTGGCTTTCACGCGCTGAGCTGCGTGACGCCTACCGGCGAGCAGCGGCTCTGTTGGTTCCCAATGTCGAAGACTTCGGGATGGTCACCGTGGAAGCGTTGGCATGTGGAACGCCGGTGATTGGTCTTGCGTCGTCGGGAATATCGGACGTGATTCGAAACGGTGGCGAGGGTGAACTCGCTGAGGAGAACTCCATCGAAGCGTTGACCGACGCTGCCGATCGCGTTCTCCAACGACGGTGGGATGCCGACGAGCTCAGACGTCGAACCGACGTCTTCTCCCGAAATGCCTTCCAGTTGCGGTTCCGTTTTCTGCTCGACCGGCTCGAATTCGGTAGGGTCCTGGAATGATCCGAAGACGGCGACAGATCGAACTTGCCCTCAAGCTCCTGGGCGACATCGTCGCCACCCTGCTGGCCTTTTTCGCCGCCTACTGGCTCCGGTTCATCGTTCAGGTTCAACCGGTCACCAAGGGTGTTCCAGCGCTGGCGGAATACTCGCGGCTGGTCCCCGTGATCATGGCGCTGTGGCCCGCGGTCTTCTACTTCCAGGGTTTGTACCAGAAACGTCGCATAAGATCCCAAACCGATGAGTCGGTGCGGGTCATTCTTGCGGTGGGATTGGCCACCGTCCTGCTTACCGCCGGTTTGACCTTCTATCGGGACATCTCGTTCTCGCGGCTCTTCCTTGCGATCTTTGCCGGTGTGGACGCCCTCTTCGTGGTCCTCGTGCGACTCGGAATCCGACGGCTGCTCGGGCGGATCCGTCGGTCGGGCGGAAATCTGCAGCACCTGTTGGTGGTTGGCGCCGGCGACCTGGGCCGGGAGGTGGTGGAACGCCTCCAGCATCACCTCGAGCTCGGTTTCGCAGTGGTCGGATTCTTGGATGATGATCCCGGAAAGCAACAGCGCAAGGTCCACGGCGTACAGGTTCTCGGCACGACCGCCGATCTGGAGCAGGTGACCGAGGACCGCCAAGTGGATCAGGTCGTGATCGCCCTGCCGCTGGCGGCTCACCAGAAAACCGTGCAGCTCATCCGTCGGGCCGGTCAGCTGCTGCTCGAGGTCAAAGTCGTCCCCGACCTGCTGCAGTACTACGTGCTCCGCGCCGGAGTCGAGGACCTCGACGGGCTGCCGGTGATCAATATGACCCAGATCCCGCTCCAGGGCTGGAACCAGATCGTCAAGAGGAGTTTCGACATCGCCGGATCGGTAGTTCTGCTGCTGCTGACCGGCTGGATGTTCCCGATCATCGCCTGGTTCATCAAACGGGAGGACGGCGGTCCGGTCTTTTTTTCCCAGGTGCGCACCGGAATGGACGGTCGTTCATTTCGTCTCCACAAGTTCCGATCGATGCGGGTCAACGCCTCGGACGAGGCGCAGTGGACGCGCACCAGGGACCCGAGGATCACCAACGTGGGTGCGGTCCTGCGCCGGTTCAACCTCGACGAACTTCCTCAGTTGATCAACGTTTTGCTGGGTGATATGTCCCTGGTCGGTCCTCGCCCCGAACAGCCGGAGTATGTGGAGCGCTTCCGGGCGAGATACCCCGAGTACAACACTCGGCACCGGGTACGATCTGGGATCACCGGTTGGGCTCAGGTGAACGGTTTGAGGGGCGATACCTCAATCCGGCAACGCATGGTCCACGATCTGTACTACATCCAGAACTGGAGCCTTTCACTGGATCTGCGCATCCTGTGGCGCACGTTTCGCATCGCGTTCCACGATGCCAGGGCCTAGGGTCTAGGGACGAGGGCCTAGGATCTGGGGTCTAGCCCCTAGCCCCTAGCCCCTAGCCCCTAGCCCCTGCCCAGCCCCTCCAGCAGCGTGTGCCACGACTCGACCGCGGGTTCCCATCGCAGCTGCGGTGCGCGGAGAACCGAACGACGCCTAAGGTCGGCGGCGACTTCGGGTTGGAGCGCCCGATGGAGCGTGTGAGCGAGGGCATCTTGGTTTCCCGGGGGCGCGTACAGTGCCGCGTCGCCGCCGTTCTCGCGGAGCGACGGAATGTCCGAGGCGATGCACGGTGTGCCACAGCTGATGGCCTCGGCCAACGGCAGACCGAAACCCTCGACCTCCGACGCGATGACGAAGACCTCCGCGTGTCGCAACAGATCGCGTGCCGAATCAGGGTCCACATAACCGGGAAGGTGGATCCGGTCCCGGTACTGGGATGCCTGGATTCTGGCCACGATGGGTGCCGTGTCCCAACCGAGTCCGCCTGCAATGACCAGATCCGGTGGCCCGGGATGCAGCGAGTGGAGCGCCTCCCAGGCGGCTACGAGATCCGCCACGCCCTTGCGGGGCTCAATGGTTCCGAGGTGAAGCACGTAGGGCCGCCCGCCCGCGAGTTTCTGGCGAACGCGGTGTCCGTCGTCATCGGGCGCAGGTGGCGAAAAGGACTCGTCGACTCCGTATCCGATCCGAACCAGGTTTGAGCGAGTGAAGGGAAAGTGGTCCAAGACGACCTGCTCGGTGGCCGCGGAGCCCACCACGATTGCATCGGCCTTCTCCAGTGATTCCTCGACGTAGGCGTTGAAGCAGAATCGGTTGGCCAGCGTGTGATGTTCTGGGTGGGTGCGCGGGGTGAGGTCATGCACAACCGCGACCGACGGCACAGGGCATCTGCGAGGGATGACAGCGAGCGAGCCCACGAAGACGTCGGGCCGGGTCGCGGTCAGCCAACGCGGTAACTGGGTGTGAAGCCACAACGTGCCCGGGAGCCGAGGTCTCGTCGTCGGCAGGGCGGTGACCCCCTCGAGTCGCAGCTCGTTGGGGAGGACCACAGGCTTGGAAGCGGCCAGAGTGACGACGTGGCCGTGGTCGCGGACAAGCCCCCCCATTATCTGAGTGACCCAGGTGGCCACCCCGGTATGATGTCCCACCAGAGACCGCGCGTCACACGCGATATTCATCGTCCCCGATTCCGTTTCGGCCGGCCGCCTGGAACAACGTCGCGGAGGTCGCCGCCGCGGCCCGGTCCCATGAAAACTGACTGGCCCGGGCGGCGCCGAGCGCCACCAGGCGCTCTCGGTGTTGGGGATCTTCGACCAGGGCATTCACCGCCGACGCGATGTTCTGCGGGCTCTGAGGATCCACGTAGATGGCCGCGGGTCCCGCGACCTCGGGCATGGCCGATCGGCCGGAGGTCACGACCGGGGCACCGCAGGCCATGGCCTCCACGATGGGAAGGCCGAAACCTTCCATCCAGGAAGGGAACAACAGCGCGTCGCAGCCCCGGTACAAGCTTGGCAGGCTGGATCTTTCGATGGAGTCGAGGTGGATGATCCGGTCTGAAAAAGAAGATGCGCCCATTTCAGTTCTGATGGCTTCGGTGCGCCACCCCCACCGTCCGACCAGGAGAAGGTGGCCCTGATATCCCCACTCGGCCAGCAATTGGAAAGCCCTCAATACACCGACGACGTTTTTGCGTGGTTCCAGGGTGGAGACGAAGAGCAAATAGCGGTCCGGTCGCGCGGGTTGATCCTCAACGGAGGACTGGAGCTTCGGGAATTCGGGGTCCAACCCCTCATGAATGGTGTGGATACGGCGAGGGCTGGCCGACAGAAACTCCCGAAGATCGCCGGCTGTGGCATCGGACACAGCGATCAGCCGGTCGGCGCGGAAGAGGGTGACCGGCAGGTTGTGGCGCAGCAGGCTCAGGGTTTCCGGAGCGACTGTTTCCGGAAGGGCGGCA
The DNA here is from genome assembly GCA_963710645.1 of uncultured Holophagae bacterium. Classification (GTDB taxonomy): domain Bacteria; phylum Acidobacteriota; class Thermoanaerobaculia; order Thermoanaerobaculales; family Sulfomarinibacteraceae; genus FEB-10. Next base: position 321,475 of record CAVQBD010000002.1, read on the forward strand.
AAGGCGAGGTCGTGAACCGTGGCCACCATTGCGTGCCCAAAGGGAAGCTGGCTGGCCGGCATGAAAAAGTTGGGCGCCCACATCACGTCGTTGTGGTCGAGGACGCGAAGCACGGGTTCGACGATGGTCCGCAGGAACCGCAGCGTGGGTCCGATGGGAAGCGCGAGATCGGGCGGCAAATGGTGAGCCCGCATCCTCAGGCGACGGTGACCGGGCAGGGCGGGCGCCGGTGGATCGGGTGGAGCGAGAAAGGTGTGAGCGTACAGATTGTAGGTGACGCCGTCGTTTCGGCGGTCGAGGGCCTCGAGGAGACTCCATTCATACCACCCGACGCCGGTCTTGCGCTCGGTGAAGGGAAAGACATCGACTCCCACGACGAAATCGCTGGGCCCGCCGGCCAGCCTGCACTGGAAGCGTTTCCAGCGTGACCGAAAGGTCCCGACGAGATCGCGCAGGACGTGTCCGAAGAAACGGACTGTTGATCGGATGGAACGGCCCATGGCAGGGCTGATGTTACATCAGTAGGCAGCGGGCAGTAGGTAGTGAGCAGTGAGCAGTGAGCAGAGAGCCCCTAGTCTTCTGGTTGAGTCCCGAGTCCCGAGTCCCGAGTCCCGAGTCCCGGGTCCCGGGTTCCCCAGCCGTCCAAAGCACCAACCCGGAATTCGTAACCCGGAACCCGTAACTTGAACCGTCTCGGGCGGGTTGGGCAATTTCGAATTTCGCATTTCGAATTCGACCCCCCTAGCCCCTGGCCAGCGGTTCCTCTACCATTCCTTTATGAACGATCCTGTCCTCCGCCACCGCGATGGTCCTCTGTTGGTGCTGACCCTGAACGATCCGGACCGGGCGAATCCGCTGTCGGGGCCGTTGGTGGATGCCCTTTACCGCCAGCTCGTTGATGCGGCCGAAGACGAGTCCGCGCGAGCGGTCATCCTCTCGGGAGCCGGGAGGAACTTTTCCGCCGGAGCGGACCTCGATGCTCTGGAGCAGCTGGCCACCGGAGGTACCGACGCTGAGAACCGGTCCGATTCTGACCGCTTGGAGCGGTTGTTCTCGCAACTCCTCGGCCACCCCAAAGTAACGGTGGCGGCGGTACACGGCGCCGCGATGGCGGGCGGGTGTGGGCTGGCTACTGCGTGTGATTTCGTGGTAGCCGAGCGGAGCGCCCGCTTCGCCTACCCAGAGGTCAAGATCGGTTTCGTCGCCGCCTTGGTGTCCACCTTTCTGACGCGACGAGTGGCCGGACAGGTGGCCCGCCGCCTGCTGCTGGACCCCGAGGTCTTGGACGGTTCGCGGGCGGTGGAGTTGGGTCTGGCGGACCAGTTGGTGGACGACGGGTCGGCCCTCGAGGCTGCCAAAGAACTGGCCACATCCATTGTACGAAAGGGGTCATCCTCGGCCCTCGCCGCCACCAAAACGCTACTCAATGACACCGTGGGTATGGGTTGGCGGGACGCCCTGATGGTGGCTTCTGGAGTCAATGTGCAGCAGCGTCGCCATCCCGACTGCCGCCGTGGCGTTCGCTCCTTCCTCGATACGAAAACTACTCCCGATTGGCTGACCGACTCCGAGGACGATCAGGATTCAAAGGCCTAGGGCTTGTTCCGAGTTGATGCTTCGGGCGGGCGCAGGCATTTCGAATTTCGAATTTGACCCCCCCCCATCCCCCAGCCCCTCCTCTGCTACCATTCCCCGAATGGCCCACCTGCTGGTGACCGGAGTCCACGGACAGCTTGGACGCGCTCTCGAACGGATCGCGTTGGCCCGCGGTTTCCGGGTCTCCGGCCATGATCTCGATACGCTGGATATCCGTGATCCCGAGGCTGTGAGCGCTGAGGTTGACCGGCTGAGACCGGACGTTGTGGTCAACTGTGCGGCCTATACGGCTGTTGACGACTGCGAAACCGATGAAGAGTCAGCCCTGGCGGTCAATGGGACCGCCGTGGGACACCTGGCATCTGCCTGCAACGATGTGGACGCGCGGCTGGTTCAGATATCCACCGACTACGTTTTCGCTGGCGACGGTAGGAGACCCTACAGAGAAGGTGATCCGGTGGCCCCGGCCGCAGCCTACGGCCGGACCAAGCTCGAGGGCGAACGGATGGCGCGCCTGGCTGGCCGACACCTGATCGTTCGCACTGCCTGGCTCTACGGCCACGGAGGCGGGAACTTCGTCGAGGCGATCCGCCGTCAGATCGATGGTGGAGCGACCTCGCTGCGTGTCGTGGGGGATCAGGTGGGGTCGCCCACCTACTGTGATGACCTGGCGGCGGCGCTGGTCGATTTGGCGACCTGTGAGGCGTCGGGGGTGGTCCACGGGACAAATGGCGGCGCCGCCAGCTGGCACGATTTTGCGGTGGAAATCGCCCGGCTGCTGGGTTCGGAGATCACGGTCCATCCCGTGACCACATGGGAGTTCCCCCGTCCGGCCCCCCGGCCCGCGTACTCGGTTCTGGATGGTTCCCGCATGGAGACACTGATCGGAAGAGCTATGCCGTCCTGGCAGGACGCGCTCGCCCGTTACCTGGCGGTCTCGTGAGGGCCTTGATCACCGGGTGGACCGGTTTCGTGGGCCCATACGTCGCGGCGGAGGTGGCTCGTCGCGATCCGTCGGCGGAGATATTTGGCCTGGTGTGGCCGCCGCTCGACGCCGATGCCGCCCCTGGTGTCCCCGGTTCAGTTCGATCGCTGACAGGGGACGTCACCGACGTGAAATCGCTGCGATCCGCGGTGCAATCCGCGCGGCCGGATCTGGTGTTCCATCTGGCGGCTGCATCTTCGGTGGCGACATCGTGGACGAAACCTGGTGACGCCTTCGAGGTCAATGCCGTGGGCACCCTGAACCTGCTCGAGGCGACTCGCGATCTCGCTCCCAGTGCCACCATGGTCATCGCCTCGTCGGCCGAGATCTATGGTGGCGCAGCCGACGACGATCATCCCCTGGTGGAGACAGCGCCATTGAGGCCGGTCTCGCCATATGCCGCCAGCAAGGCGGCCCAGGATCTGCTGGCGGCCACCGTTGGAGCCTCATTCGGCCTTCAAGTGATTCGGCTCCGGCTGTTCAATCAAACGGGTCCTGGGCGCCCGCCGAGCTTTGTCGCATCATCCTTTGCCCGCCAGATCGCCCGGATCGAGGCGGGGCATCGACCCGCCGAAATTCGGGTCGGCAACCTGGAGGCGCGGCGAGATTTCGTGGACGTGCGTGATGCCGCCCGGGCCTATTGGCTGGCCGCGGAGCGGGGCGTGCCCGGCGCCGCCTACAACGTATGTTCGGGGCGTTCGGCCAGCGTTTCGTCGCTGCTCGATGTCCTGCTCTCGCTGTCGGAGTGCTCGGTCAGCGTGGTGCCGGATCCCGATCGGATGCGGCCGTCAGACGTTCCTCTCCTGGTGGGTGACCCCACGCTGTTCAGGAAGACCACAGGGTGGATTCCGGAAATTCCGCTCGAGCGGACCCTGGCAGATCTGCTTGATTGGTGGAGAGGCCGGGTCAAAGACAGCGGTTCTTGAGAACCGTGCGGTGCCGTGGCAGAGTGGTCAAGACTCTGAAACACTGCGGCGACCTTTGAGGCTGAGGAGTGGCAATCGATGGACAGCAGACGACGCAACCGTATCGCACAGTGGGTGTACGACACGCGGGCCATCCTTGGCCGTTTTCACATCTGGTTGGAAGACGTGGAGGAGAGGTGGGTCCAGGGCGGGACCGAAGGTGATCTCAGCTTCGTCGGCGGATCACTGGAGCGATCGTTCATCATGGCGGCCGGAGTGACGGCCCTCGGAACGCGGTTGTTCGGGCGGTGGGGAGAGGGTGAAAACCTGGACAAGGCAGGAATCAACAGGGTCAAGAAGGACGCGGACGCGGTTTCCGCCTACGCCTTTTCGGAGGGTCTTTGGTACCTGACGCGCAGCCTGCCCGAAAATCACGCGGTGATGATCTGCCTCGGCGAGGGTCTGATGCCCAAGGCGGGGGAGACTCCCGAGATGGGCTCCAACCCACTGCTCGGCTTCGGCCGGGTTTATGCCCGACCACAGGTGGCCCGCTTCATGGATCGCCGGGTCCACCGGCTGGTCAACGATCCCAACTATGGATGGCCCGAGTTTTGGCGAGAGATCGAAACCGCCGGCATCACCGTCTGGGGCGGTGCCGTTGACACGCTGGAAAACACCTCACGATTTGCAAAAGGGAGCCCCACCGGTCCCATGACGGTGCTTCATCTCTTTGACCAGCCGCTCAAGGTGGCTCAACCGTACGAAGGGTATATGGGCGCCCTGGTTCTTCCAGAGGATGTCGTGGAAAAGGCGGCCGAGCGGTCCGTGTTGATCGACTTTCTCACACCGAGACCTCTGGTTGTGGGGGCCATCGAGGCGGCCTATCCGGGCATCCCTCGCGACCACATCCACGTTTGGACCCTTGGTGGCCCGTCGCGGGCCCACCGCATCGGCAAGCTGTGGGACGACTGGAGGGAACTTGGGGTGCATGTGGTGGAAGACGGTTGGCCGATGCCTGGAACAGGCATGGGGGTGTTCACCGAATCGGGAACCTACGCGCCGGTTTTCAGGGTTGGACCCTTCACCGACGAGGACGGTAAACGCCATCTCTTTATCTGTGATGGCTATGCCGCCACCGCGGAAGCTATGCAAGCGGCCAGCCTCGATCCCATCCTCGGGCTCAAGACCTCCATGTGCGTCTTCTCGTCCAAGTTCATGGTGTCCATCGAGCGCGAACAGCACGTCATGCGCCTCGACCCGGACGCCGATGACTTTGCCCCCCGTCTGGCCGAGACACTGGGCGAGGAGGTGACGCCCGAACAGGTCGATGAGTACCGCGTGATCATTTCGGAGGCCTCCAGCGCCCTCATGCCGTTGAACAAGCGGACCATCACCGCAGATGATTTCTTCCCAAAGAAGGAGTGGCGCGTCTTGGCGCTCGCCGGCTATATGTTGCCGGACCCGTACACGGGTGCTCCCGGCGTCGAGAGAATCGCCGACGACCGTTGGCGCGTGACAATCTGTGCCGCCACTCGGCTCGGCATGCTGGAGGTCACGCTCACCCTTCGGCTGATGGAGCCCATGGACGAGATGCGGATGGTGTTTTCACCGCTGCTCGACCGGTTCTATTCAGGCCAGGACTATCGGGCTCGGGCGGTCAAGATCTCGGACTCCGGGCGGATTCGAAACGAGCTCCAGACCCTGGCTTCGGAGGCGATCGAGTACTCCACGGACGACCGAATGAGGATCGACTGGAGCCGGATCGAAAGCTCGGTGCTGCCTGCGGACAAGACGGCCCTGATCCAGGAGGTGCTCCGCTGGTACAAGGAGCAACATCCCATCTGGTTCACGTGGCTCGACCTCGACTGATTCAATCGACTGTAAGTGAGTCGTTTTTGTGAGGTTTGCGGCCGGGTCGATCAGCTTTCATCCGTGAGGGCCAGAAGACGGACGGAGAGATCATCCGGGATGCGTCTGGGCCGAACGTCGCCTGGGCGGACGTGTGCCATCAGGGTCGATGCCACCGCGGCAAGTTCGCCATTGGCTTCAACCTGGTACTCGAAGGTGTATCGCGCGCCACGAAGATCGGCCACCCGCACGCCGACCCGAACCTCGTCATCCAGCCGAATCTGGCGCTTGTAGGTCACTTCGACTCGCGCTACCACGAAGGGTATCTGGGAGCCGCCTCCGAATCGTTCCCGCCACAACTCGGTGCGCGCAGTTTCGAGGAAGGTGACGATGGTTGCGTTGTTGACGTGCCCTAGGGCGTCCACATCGCGCCACCGCACCTGAATTCGGCAATCGAATGGGTAGCCGTCCATGGTGATCAGAGTAGCAGTGCTCCCGCCGTCTGCTACGATCCGGACCATGGCCGAGACACCATCGAGCGAACGAGTGATCACCCTGTGGTGGACCCCGATTCACAGCAACGCGGTGGCTCTCGATGCCGTGGTTGATCGCCTTGACGCTGCTGAAAGACTACGAGTTGCTCGATTTCGGGTCGAAAGCGGTCGCCTTCGATACATCGCCGCACACGCCATGGTGAGAACCCTGCTCGCTCGCCGGTTGGGCGTTGGTCCGGAGGCGCTCCGTTTCGTCGACGGTGCCCGCGGGAAACCGACGCTCTCCCATCCGTCCGTCCACCCCGAACCCCGGTTCAATCTCAGCCATTCAGGCGACGTGGCCGTCGTCGCGTTGGCGGACTCCGAGGTCGGCGTCGATGTGGAGGCACAGCGCGAGGTGCCGAATCTCGAACCGCTTGCCCGGAGGTTTTTTTCCGACGCCGAACGGGAATTTTTGACCTCGGTCTCCGGGACGGCGCGAGAAACGAGATTCCTCGGCATGTGGACCGCAAAGGAGGCCTACCTCAAGGCCGTTGGCAGCGGGGTCGCCATGCCGCTCAAACAACTCGAAATCGATCCCGAGGGGCCAGCCATCATGCGAATTGCCGGGGATCCTCACGCGGCGGCAGAGTGGAGTCTGCTCAGCGTCACGCTGCCTGGACCTGCGGTGTGTACCGCGGCCGTTCGCGGCCGGGGCTGGCGATTGGTTGTGCGGAGGTTCGACTGGGGCTATGGAGAATACGGTACGACGTAGTACAAGATGGCGAAGAAGTGGAGAGCGCTGCCCACGAGTACGAACAGGTGCCAGATGGCGTGGTGATAGGGGAGCCTTCGCCACCCGTAGAAGGCAATCCCTGCGGTGTAGGCTATCCCGCCCAGCAGCATCAGGATCAGACCGCCCGGTTCCACCGCTCCAAGCAACGGTTTGACCGCAACCAACACGACCCAGCCCATGATGACGTACAGCGCCACCGAAAGCCCGCGCCACCTGTTCCCGACCACGGTCCGAAGCACGATGCCGGCCAAGGCACAGCCCCAGACGACGCCGAAGAGGGACCAGCCCCAGGGCCCTCGCAGATTGATCAGGGTGAACGGCGTGTAGGTGCCGGCGATCAACAGAAATATGGCGCAGTGGTCGAGTACTCGCAGCACGGACTTGGCCCGTGGCTGGGAAATGCTGTGATAAAGCGTCGAGGCGGTGTAGAGCAGCACCATGGAGGCGCCGAAGATGCTGCATGCCACAACCTGCCACGGGTCGCCGGTAAGGCTGGCGAAAGCGACCATTACCGCAAGTCCGCCAATCGCCAGCGCTGCCCCCACCCCGTGGGTGATGCTGTTGGCGATTTCCTCGCCAAGGGTGTGGTTTGGCGCGACCCCGGTGGACCTCATGGGCGGATTCTATCACTGCCGCAGTGCGGCATCAAAAATCACTAAGTATGGACGGACTCGTTCCCGTTCCCGGTGCACATCATCAACGAATGGTAACCAGTGAACTTCGAATCAAGAGTCCACTGTCCGCTCGGTGGGTGAGCGGGTGGAAGATGTATGCTGTGAGTTTGGTGGAATACGGACGGGTCGTCCCGCCTTGTGCATCGCGATGACAGGGAGGAATCCATGCAGACCGTGAAACCGGGGGGTCAGAACGATCGTTCATTGATCGACAAGGACTCCAATTCGATCCCGAGCGGGAACGAAGAGCACATGATCGAACAGATTGCCAAACACATGGCGGCGATCATGGGCGAACTCAACCTCGATCTTGACGACCCGAATTTCCAGGAAACGCCCGAGAGGGTCGCCAAGATGTACCTGGAGATGTTCCACGGTCTGCGCGAGGGATCCCAGCCAAAGGTCACCACGTTCCCCAACGAGGGGGATTACCACCACATGGTGATCGAGAAGGAGATTCCCTTCTACTCCATGTGTGCCCATCATTTCGTTCCTTTTTATGGCCACGCCCACATCGCCTACATCCCGGAGTCGCGGATCGTGGGTCTGTCGAAGTTGCCGCGGATTCTGGAGTTCTACGCCAAGCGGCCACAGCTTCAGGAACGCCTCACAGAGCAGGTGGCGGAGTTCTTGTGGACGACCCTGAAGCCGCAGGGGGTGATGGTGGTGATCGAGGCCCGTCACCTTTGCGTGGAGATGCGGGGCGTCAAGAAGACCGGCGCCATGACTACCACGTCGGCGTTGCGTGGGTGCTTTGCCGACCGAAAGGTGCGCGAGGAGTTTCTCGCTCTCTTGAGCCGCCAGACTGCCTGGTAGAGGTTCCGGGTTGCGGTTTGTTCCTCACCCACTCGGTATGGAGGGTGTGGAAAGTGTGGAGGTGCGGTGGTCAGCGTCCGCACCTTCCGCGAGGGAGGGCGGGGGTGTTCCTTGTCCCCTGCTCCTGGGTGGGCGGGCGGCTACTCGACTCGCAGGAACAGGTACATGTTCCTCGTTGCCAAGAGAGCATCGCCGGGGACCGAGAAATTCGATTGGAAGACTTTGGACTTGCCGCCGCCGAGGCGGTACTCGGGGCACGCGAGGCGTTGCAGTTGAGCCCCCTGCTCATCCTCCAACAGTAAAACAACCGTGAAATCAACGCCTGCCCTTCGCTGATTACTCATCTCGAGGTCGACCGTGACAGCGTGTTTTCCGCCCGCCTCCGGCGTGCCACCATCTTTGGTTGCCACGCGGACCCGTTCCCAGATGACGCCGTCGATTGAGATTCTGGGTTCAAGATCGGAACCGATGCTGTAGGGCACATCCTCCTGATGGGGGTTGTCCACCTGGCGCACCGGTGCCTCCTGGGCCGAAGCCGCCGCCGCCACGAGGCCGATGATGAGGAACGAGTAGCATATTCTACGTGGCATCTCTTCGCCTTACTCCTGAACGGAAGTACCTCTCGATACCGGTGTTAGTACATGAAGACGCCGTCTTGCCGGTGGTACGCCACCCGTCCGACTCTCCGATTGGTGATTGGAGACGAGCGGAAGCCGGAGTCTCGTCCCCGGCGGTGAAACCTAGCGCGGGTGGACCTTCATACCCTTGCCCACACCGCTCGCGTCCCCCGCCACGACGTCGCAGATAGTGAGCTTCTCCTTGACCTGGCTGGCCCGTATGCGGCACAGCTCGGTCATGTCCTCGTCGAGGATCTCGCCGGTGTCAGGATCTCGGATCACCTCCACCGTGCCAACCGTAAACTCCTGGCCCGTGGTGACACCCTCGCGAGAGCCCCGGTTGATGTAGACATTGCCTCCCTTGGTCATGACCACCGAGCCGGTCCAAGGGATGTTCGGCAGCTGTGACTCCATAAATGCCACCGCCTCGGCGCAGGCAGCCTGAACCGCGAGTCCCACGTTGTCATCGGCGTGACCTCCAAAGGCCGCCCCCCAGCTCCCGGTGGAGTATCCGATGTCAGCCTTCTTTTTCTTCGATTTGCCGACCACGCTCTGGCTTGCCAGTACCTGACCGGTGGTGGAGTCGACAATGTAGATCGTGGCGTTCACCTCGCCCTGACCACCGCCGCCGCCGACCCTGAAACCTTTGACCCGGATGCCTCCCCCGCCGCCCTTTGTGTTGTCCTGGACGTGGGTGATGGCGCCCTTGACCAACAATTGGGCAGGTGTCAGTTGGCCGCTGACTGGGGCCTTGGAACCGCCGGCGGTGGCACCCGAAGCAGCCAAGTCCTGTTCCGCCATCGCCTCGTACCGCATGTCCTTCTCCCCCAGAACGATGAAATGACCCGTCTGGTTGAGCATGTCGGTGAGTACGGTCCCCCAGGCGTTGCCGAGGTCCCACTGGCCATGCCAGCCGGCCTGGTTCTCGAATTGGGTGACGGTGATGGAGTAGCGCAGGCCGCCGGTGGCGTCTTGGGCGAAGGCTGCTCCGCACAGAGCAAGATTCAGGATGATCCCACAGGCCAGGATTCGTCGCATGGATGCACCTCCAACTCTCTCGTTGCGTTGGACAATATCCTAGCCTGGATTCACATCCCCGTCACGTTGCAGGAGTGAAAGGTCGCCCCCCTGATACGAACCGTGCGGGCCTGACTATCCGGGGTACTTGCAGGTTATGAAGTTGACCAGGTCCTGGATGTGGAACTCCTGGTGGCGGGTGACCCAGTGGGTGAGGTCACCCGACGAGACCAGGCCAACCAGCCGATCGTCCTCCACGACCGGAAGGTGCCGGCAGCGTTTTTCCGAGACGATGGCCATGGCCTCGGACACGGTGGCGGTGGCGGTGACCACCACCGGCTCGGCGGTCATGACGTCGGCCACCAAGGTGGTATCGGGGCTCCGGCCCTCGTCCACAATGCGACACAGAACGTCCCGCTCGGTGAAGATCCCCACGAGGTCCTCGCCGTTCATTACCAGGAGCGCGCCGATCCTCTCGTGGTTCATTTTGCGAACCGCATCGATCACCGTGGATGTGGGTGCTACCCAGTGGACCGCGTGGCCCTTGTTTTCGAGAAGAGTCCGAAGTGTCTCCTTCATGTTCCCTCCGAGTACACCGGTCACCCAGTGATTGAACCACGCGCCAAAGCCCGGTGTCCATCCTGGTGTCCCGATGTGTTGTCCATCCCTACAACCTCGGTGGGCGTTCTAACCTTCCGATATCGTGACGGGGTGCCGTTGGGCCTTGCGAACGCAGAGCGCGGTCATGTTTACGATGTCGTTGACTTCCACACCCCGTTGCAGGACGTGGACCGGAGCACCGATCCCGGTCAGGATCGGACCGATGGCCTCCACCTTGCCCAAGCGCCATAGGAGCTTGTAGGCAATGTTGGCGGACTCGAGATCGGGGCACACCAGCACGTTGGCATCACCGTGGATCTTGGAGAAGGGGAATGTTTCCTTCGCCACACTGGGTTCCACCGCGGTGTCCGCCTGCATCTCTCCCTCGATGATGAGGTCGGGCCAGCGCCTGATGGCGATGTCCACCGCATCTCGAACCTTGGTGGAGCGGGGATCGATGTTGGATCCGAAGTTCGAGTAGGAGAGCATGGCCACCTTGGGCTCCTCTTCGAAGTAGTTGCGGACGACGTTCGCCGCCATGTAGGCGATCTCGGCGAGTTCCTCGGCTGACGGATCCTGGTTGACGGTGGTGTCGGCGATGAAGAGCATCCGATCCTCGAAGAGCAGCAGGTAGACCCCGGCAACCCGGTTGATTCCGTCGAGGGTCTTGTGGATGGTCAGCGCCGGGCGAATGGTCTCCGGATAGGACATGGTGAGACCGGCTATCAGACCGTCGGCGTCGCCCTCGTGGACCATCATGTTGCCGAAATAGACCGGGTCCCGCATGAGCTTGGCGGCGGTTACGGCGGTGACGCCGCGGCGCCATCGCATCTCCATGAATTTCTCGGCGTAGCGTTCGGATTTGGGATGACGCCGAGGATCGATCACCTCGACGCTGCCGTCGTCGATTTCGTGTTCGGCCAGCAAATGACGAACGGTTTCGCCGTTGCCGAGCAACACGGGCGTGCAGACTCCTTCATCCACCAGGATCTTGGCGGCGCGGACGATCTTCTCCTGGTCTCCTTCCGGGAAGACGATGCGTTTCGGCGCGATCTTGGCGTGATCGAGGACTACGTGCATGACGCGGCGGGTGCGGGAGAGCCGATTCTCCAGCTCACGGACGTATTCTTCGATGGATGAATAGGGCTTGCGGGCCACTCCGGATTCGATGGCGGCCGTGGCCACAGCGGGGGCCTCCCAAAGAAGGACTCGGTAGTCGAAGGGCTTGGGGATCAGGTAGTCGCGGCCGAACTTGAGCGGTTGTCCGCCGTAGGCGCGGATCACCGAGTCGGGCACGTCCTCTCGAGCGAGGTCGGCCAGGGATTTGGCGGCGGCGCGCTTCATCCTCTCGTTGATCGAGGTGGCGGCCACATCCAGGGCGCCGCGGAAGATGAATGGGAAACCGAGCACGTTATTGACCTGGTTCGGGTAGTCCGATCGGCCGGTGGCCATGATGACGTCCGGCCGGACGGCGAGTGCCTCCTCCGGTGTGATCTCCGGATCCGGGTTGGCCATGGCGAAGATAATGGGGTTTTCGGCCATGGTCTTCACCATCTCCTGGGTCACGAGGCCCTTGACCGAAACCCCGGTGAAGACATCGGCGTCCCGCATGGCGTCGGCCAGCGTGCGGGCATCGGTCTCCACCGCGAATCGTTCCTTGTACTTGTTCATCCCTTCGGTGCGGCCCTTGTGGATGACGCCCTTGGAGTCGACCATGAGGAGGTTCTCCGGCCGCACACCGAGAGAGATGTAGAAGGTGGCACAGGCCACGCCGGATGCACCGGCCCCGGAGAACACCACCTTGACCTCGTCCAGGTTCTTGCCGGCAACCTCCACAGCGTTGATCAGGGCGGCGCCGGAGATGATCGCGGTGCCATGCTGGTCATCGTGGAACACGGGAATGCCGCAGGTCCGCTTCAGCTCCTCCTCGATTTCGAAACACTCGGGAGCCTTGATGTCCTCGAGGTTGATTCCGCCCACAGTGGGTTCGAGCATTTGGCAGAAACGGATAATCTCCTTGGGATCCTTGCTGTCGACCTCGATATCGAACACGTCGATGTCAGCAAAACGCTTGAACAGGACACCCTTTCCCTCCATGACCGGTTTGCCGGCCAACGGGCCGATGTCACCCAGACCGAGCACGGCGGTTCCATTGGACACCACGGCGATGAGATTGCCCTTGTTGGTGTATTCATACCCCAGGTCGGGATCCTCGGCGATGACCAGACAGGGCTCGGCGACCCCCGGGGTATAGGCCAGCGACAGGTCTCTTTGAGTGGCGCAAGGTTTGGTGGCCACCACAGCGAGTTTCCCATGGTGGGCGCCGGTGTGGTAGGCAAGGGCTTCTTCACGTGTGATTTTCTTCATGGTGATGACTCCTCAGCGGTGTCGTGTGGATCCAAAATACTGCCGGCCCACGAAGGGGGAACATAGTCCTCGGAAGCGCGGAGGTCAACCACCTTGGCCAGGCAGCAGGGAGCGGGTCGAATCAGAAATGTGAAATGAACCCAACCACTATTCACTATTCACTATTCACTATTCACTATTCACTATTCACTATTCACTATTCACTATTCACTATTCACTATTCACTATTCACTTGCTCCGATGACGCTCCAACGCGAGGCGGACAAGCTCGTCCAGCAGGTCCGGGTAGTCGAGCCCCGAAATCCCCCAAAGGCGCGGGTACATGGAAATGGATGTGAAGCCTGGAATCGTATTGACCTCGTTCACCCACAGACGGCCGTCCGACCGCTCGATGAAAAGATCGACCCGAGCCATGCCGTGGCAACCGAGGGTCTTGAAGACCTCGATGGCAATGTGCCGGACGGCACGGGCCTGGTCGGCCTGAAGTGGCGCCGGAGCCAGCAGCTGACAGCTGTCGTCGAGGTACTTGTCCTCGTAGTCATAAAACTCATGGCCGGGAATGACCTCCCCGGGTACCGAGGCGCGGGGCTCGTCGGCACCGAGCACCGCCACCTCGATTTCGCGGGCGTCGAGGCCCCGTTCCACCACGATCCGGTCATCGTGTTCGAGGGCCAGTTCCATCGCAGTTTCGAATTCGGAGTGGCTGGCGACGCGGGTGATTCCAACCGAGGATCCGAGTCGGGCGGGCTTGACGAACAGAGGCAGACCGAGCTTGAAACACCGATCCCGGCTGGCGTCGCGTGCGTCCCGCCAATCACGGGCGGTGAGCTCGCACCAATTTGCGGTGGGCAGGCCGGCCTGGACCAGGAGGCGTTTTGTAATGCCCTTGTCCATGCAGATCGCCGACGCGCCGTGATCGCACCCGACGTATGCGAGATTGAGCATCTCGAACAGTCCCTGGATGGTTCCGTCCTCGCCGTACGGTCCATGGAGCACTGGGAATGCGACATCGATGTCGCCGTCCGACAGGCGGGGGTCGAGTCCGCTCGAACCGGTAAAGTCCATGACCGCGTCGGCCCGGTCGCCCGACGAGAGAAGAACCCGATTCGCGGTTTCTGCGTCGGCCCACCGACCGCGCCGATCGATGGCCATGGGGACGATCTCGTAACGACCGCTGTCCAGCGCGCCTGCCACCGACCTGGCTGACACCACGCTCACGTCATGCTCTTCGGATCGACCGCCAAAAACCAGGGCCAGACGAAGGCGTTGTTGCCGGTCCACCGTCTGATCGCTCATGTCGCCTCCAGTTGCTTAAACATAACCCGGAAATGTGACGGATTGATGACGGGTTGGTGGCGGGACTCGGGACTCGGGACTCAGAGTTTGAGGCCACTGGGGGTTGGGGGAGGTATATGGCGAATGGTAAATAGTGAATAGTGAATGGTGAATAGTGATGGGGAGAGGGAGAAAGAACGTCTCTCCCTTGGGAGCCGAGGGATCTTCCATATCGCAGCCCGGATGGCCTAGGTCATCCTGCCCGTGGGCGTCACTCTTCGTGGTACAGGAGGATGCCGTCCAACGACGCCTCGAAGGTCGAGACGTACGGCCGCCAGGATTCGAACAGCTCCTCCAGCGGTCCACCGGACTCGATCGCCACGCGGGCCGCCGGAGATCCGGTGAGAAGGTCGAGGGCCGGGATGTCGGAGACGAACTCGTATGGATCGGGCCGCCAACCGAAAGCGACCGGGTCCAGGTCATGGATGGTCTTGAGAATCTCGAGACCCAGGGCGACAGGACGCAATTCATCTCGGTCGGTGACGTGGATCTCCACGCCCTCACAGACTGCACCGCCGTGCTTGCCGAACATGGGCCGAAACCGTGAGGCCCGGAACGCCGCCCCGGGAATCGAGTGGGCCCGAAGCCTCCGCACGAGCTCCAGCCCGTCGATCCATGGAGCGCCGACCAGGTGGAAGGGACTGGTGGTTCCACGGCCCTCGGACAGGGTGGTCGCCTCCACGAGGCAGAGACCCGGGTAGATCGCCACGGTGTCGAGGGTCGGCATGTTCGGTGACGGCGGGACCCAGGGCAGGCCCGAATCGTCCAACCAGATCTTTCGCCGCCACCCCTCGCACACCAGCACGGTGAGTTCCAGATTCGGGTACCGTTCCCGATGCAGCAGCAGCGCCAACTCGCCCAGCGTCAAGCCGTGGCGGATTGGTGTGGGGAGTCGTCCAACAAAGGACTCGAATCCAGGCTCCACCGGGGGGCCTTCGCGGGCGAGTCCACCCATGGGATTGGGTCGATCCAGGACCACGATCTCGACCGTTGATCGTTCGCACGCGGCCATCATGGCGTCCATCGTGGCGGCGAAGGTGTAGTAGCGGCAGCCGATGTCCGGGAGGTCCACCAACACCACATCGACTCCGTCGAGGTCCGCGTCACTGGGCATGAGGGTTGCCGCTTCAACGCCATAGAGCGACCGCACCTGCAGTCCGGTCAGCGGATCCGGCCGGTCGGCCACCGTTTCCATGTCCTGTTCCACCCCGTCGAGTCCGTGCTCGGGTGCAAAGAGCCGAACCGGCGATCCGGGCAGGACGCTTTGCAGGGCGGTCCTCGCCGGATCCAGCCCCGCCGTCACAGAGGCCTGGTTGGCGAGCATCGCCCACCGTCGATCACCCACGTGACCGAAGTCGTCGAGCAGCACGTCGAGGCCAGTCTTCACCCGTTTCACATCAGCCATGGTAACTCCGCCATCGATGACCGGGTGGATTGGCGGCTGTCATCGCGGGGGATGGAGGGCGGGCCGTTGTTCAGAGCCCGGCGTCGGACCATACCGACAGATCACCCGATTCGAAACCGTCGGTGAAGAGGGTGGTCATCACGACCCAGGCGTGGCCGTTGTTCTCGGGCACCGGATCGACCTCGTTGCTGTCGGTGGTGAAGATGAACGTGCTCAGCTCGAAGCTGCCTCCCGGCATGGCGCCCATGGACACGGTGACCGGCTCCCCTCCCTCAAGTGCGGCAATCAACTCCTCTCCATCGGTTGTCGAGAGCATGATCACCGGTATGTCGATGGTCCCGGCGTCGCCTCCACCGGGCATCGGAACGACGCACTCCGAGCTGTCCGGACCGAGACCTGTGCACCGACCGTCGTTGACCACTATGACCCCTGCAGCGCCGGCCGTTTGGGCGTGGGTCGCCTTGTCAAAGTACGGGCACTCGCCTCGCCGGACCAAAGCGATCCTGCCCGCGGTGAATCCCACAAGCGTGTCGCAGGCGAGGGTCGGGTCGCCGAACCCGCCGCCATCGTCCGCGATCTCGAGGCCGGCCGTGATGGGATCCATCAGCGAAAGCCTGGGCCCGAAGCAGTCTTCAAGCTCGAAACAACCTCCGACGAGATCGTTGCAGCTCAACCCCGAGGTGTATCTGGGAGAACCCTCGGAGTAGTACATCCGGTGGGGGGTGAGTGCCGGCCAGTACTCCCGGGCCAGATGAGCGGGTTCGATGATCACCATCTTGCCGAATCTGGGAGGTTCCATGGGGATCGGGAGGTCGAAAGTGAAGGACCCTTCACCACCAGGTGTCAGTCCTTGCATCGGACCTGGCGGGACGGGCCCCTGAAGCTGAATCAGGAGGCTCTCGCAGGAGCCGTCGTCGATGAACAACATGGGGGAGTTTCCGAGTGTGTCGGTTCCCGATGCGGAGGATAGGAGGGCGTCGAACTGCTCGCCCGTGAGTTGGTCGAGCGAGGCCGGCAGCCCGGAGGGAATGGCCACGTTGAGGTATGGCGTCTGGGCTTCATCGGGGCCCGCATTTGCGTATCGGATGGTGAAGGTGGCCAACTCGCCGGCCGAGACATGCGACGCTCCCGCAGCAGTGGATGACAGGTCGGATTCACCGGCCCAGGCCGGCCACGACCAAATGAACACCATTGTTGCGGCGATCAGACGGGCAGGCGCACTGTTCGGCATTTTCTCGATGATATCACCGATGTCCCTCCGCCCCCGCGGGTCTTCGTAGCGATGACTGAACTCGGGCGCTCACCGCGTACACCGGTCAGGGCGTGGTGCAAGACCACCTCGAGCAGTCTCCTGTTTCGAAATCGTCGGTGAATGTTCCCGGGCGCACTCGAGAGGCGTGCCCGTTGTTCGCGGGATCCGGGTCGACCTCCAACGCGTCACTGGAAAAGATGAACGAGGCGACCTCGAATGGGTTTCCGGCCATGGCGCCCATGGTCGCTGTGACCGTTCCACCGCTCAGGATCTCATTGATGAGGGCTTCGCCGTCTCTCTGGGACAGCATGATCACCGGAATGTCGATGGCGGATGCCAGTCCAAGGCCGTCCATGCGGACGACGCAGTCTTCGCTGTGTGAGGCGGAGTTTTCGCACTGCCCGTTATTGACGATGATGACTGCCACTGCTCCCGCCTGTTGGGCCCACCAGGCCTTGCTGGACGGCGGACACACCCCTCTCCGGATCAGGGCGATTCGGTCCGTCGCAAAGTCCTCGAGCGCGTCGCAGCCGAACGTCGGGTCACCGAATCCACCGCCATCATCCACCAGTTCGAGCTCGGCGGAGAACGGTTCGATCATCCACAGTCTCGGTCCGAAACAATCGCCCAACGATGTGCATCCGGCGAAGGGAAACGAACTGCAATTCAAACCGGGTGCGTACCGCCCCATTCCCCGATCAAAGTGCCGCTGGTGCCAGGTCAGGGCCGGAAGATAGGTCCTGACGAGGTGCTCCGGGTGGGTGATGACCATCCCGCCGAAGGTGGGTGCTTCCATGGGAATCGGCAGATCAAGCGTGAACGACCCCGAACCGTCGAACTGCAATCCCTGCATCGGACTTGGAGGATCGGGCCCCTGGAGCTGCAATAGAAGGCCCTCACACGACGCCGTGTCCATTTTGACCAGGACCCGGTTGCCGTGGGTGTCGGTTCCCACCGTCGATTGGCGGAGGGCTTCCAAGTGCTCGTCGGTGAGCTGATCGGGCCGAACGGGCAGGCCCGCCGAAATCCCGACGTCGAGATACCCCCTAAAGGCGTCGCCGGGCCCGTAATTGGCGTAGTGAATCCTGACGGTGGTCATCCCGCCGAGGGGAACCCGTGATGGCACCTCGACCCATGATGCCAGGTCGGGTTCGCTGGCTCCCACCAGCGCCGCAGTCGAAACGACAACCGTAGCGAAGAGAAGAAAACAAAAATCGCGCTGCCTTGGGTACATGACACACCTCCGAAGACCCATGAGCCAA
The DNA here is from genome assembly GCA_963710645.1 of uncultured Holophagae bacterium. GTDB lineage: Bacteria > Acidobacteriota > Thermoanaerobaculia > Thermoanaerobaculales > Sulfomarinibacteraceae > FEB-10. The sequence continues at coordinate 339,423 of CAVQBD010000002.1, forward strand.
ACCTTCGGTGTCAATGGGGCAGAGGGGACAATCCCCAAGCCCCGTGTGTCATTCGCAGGCGGCAGGAGATCCAAATTGTAAGACTTACTCAGAAGATAGGTCGCGGGGGTCGGATGCGCAACATTTTCTCTCGGATCACCGCCTCCTCGTTACCATCGCCCGGGCATCTTCACGGGCGGAGAAGGCCTGTTGTCCGACTCGGCGTGTGGTACTCGCCAAGTTGGCGAACAACGTGTCCTGGTAGGGCGCCATGGCCTTCAATACCTTTGGACCGCAGGGCTTGGAGCCGTCGAAACCCAGGGAGATCACCGAGTCGCCCATTGACGGAAATTGTACTTCGGCGGGTCCGGGCCGGAGCGACGGGAGATTTCGTTCGCTGTCGGCAACCCCTCGACACCGCCTGGCCGTCAGTGCCTGTTTGGATGGATCCCGGATCGGGCAGCCGGGGCCCGGGTTGCGGCCAACCCCACTCAACGGCTACCATTCGGGTTCGCGGTCCGGCCGGACCGTAGGGAGTTCAGATGAACGAACAAAGAGATTCGGGTGACGTGATTATCTCGGTGGAAGAGGGCATCGCGCGCATCGCGCGTGGAGAACAAGTGATTGTGGTGGATGACGAGGACCGCGAGAACGAGGGTGATCTCATCTTCGCCGCGGAGAAGGTCACACCGGAGGCCATCAATTTCATGGCCCGTTTTGGACGGGGCCTGATCTGTGTGTCATTGACGCCCGAGCGGTGCGATGAGCTCGATCTTCCCTTGATGGTGGAGAAGAACACCGCCTCCCATGGGACCGCGTTCTGCATCACCGTCGAGGCACGAGACGGAACCACCACCGGGATCTCGGCCCACGACAGGGCGGCGACAGTGCAGGCGTTGGTGGACCCGGCGTCGACTCCCGCAAGCCTCCGGCGACCCGGGCACATGTTCCCCCTTCGGGCGAAGCGGGGTGGCGTTCTCAAACGCGCAGGCCATACCGAGGCTTCGGTGGATCTTGCGCGGATGGCCGGCCTGGCCCCGGCAGGCGTGCTGTGCGAAGTCATGGACGATGACGGGGAAATGGCCCGCCTCCCTCGGCTCAAGGAGTTTGCCCGGGAACACGGTTTCGGCATTCTCACGGTGGCCGACCTCATCGCCTACCGCATGAGGACCGAGAAGCTGGTGGAACGGGTTGCCGGCCCGGAGCTTCCCACCGAGTACGGGAATTTCAAGATCTACGGCTATCGCAACAGCGTCACCGGCGAAGAACATGTGGCCCTGGTGATCGGCGAAATCGATCCCGAAGTGCCGACCTTGGTGAGGGTGCATTCGCAGTGTCTTACCGGTGACATCTTCGCTTCGCGGCGATGCGACTGCGGCGTGCAGCTGGATGTGGCCCTCCGGCGGATGGCTGAAGAGGGGCGGGGAGTGCTGCTCTATCTTCTTCAGGAAGGACGGGGCATCGGCCTTTTCAACAAGTTGAGGGCGTACGAGCTGCAGGACCAGGGTGAGGACACGGTGGAGGCGAATCTCCACCTGGGCTTCAAAGCCGACCCCAGGGACTATGGCACCGGCGCCCAGATCCTCAACGACCTCGGGGCTCGCAGGCTTCGGTTGATGACCAACAATCCGAAGAAATTCACTGCGCTTCGGGGATTCGGTCTGGAAATTGTGGAACGGGTTCCCTTGGAGGTCCAACCGACCGAGAGCAATCGAAGCTATCTCGAAACCAAGAAGGAGAAGATGGGCCATCTCCTCAAGCTGGTGTGAATCCACCCAATCACCAGATTCGGGACTCGGGACTCGGGATTCGAGTGACCGCCAGGATGCGAAGTGACGTGGATAAAGAAGGACAGCTGAGGTCCGAACTTCAGAAGGACCGGCTGGCGACGACTCCCCCGGCGAATCATAAAAATCCGAGCTTCGAGTCCCGAACTCCGAGATCCGAGTTGATATGACCTACCCGCTACCAAACCTTGACGATCTTGCCAAAGCCGTTGGCGCGGGGGAGGATTTTCTCGCCATCGGCGGGATCACTCCAGGTGCGCGGGCCCTGGTCTTGGCCGCTCTGGCGCGAGGTGGGTGGCCGGCCGGTCGAATTCTGGTGGTCGTGCCCCACGTGGCTGAGGCGGCCGATCTGGCGGCCGGTCTCGAAATCCTCGCCCCCGGACTTCAAGTGGGAGTGATTCCTGCGGAGGGAGCGGCGCCGTACCAGGGGGCCGAGCCGCCGCTGGCGGCTCGACTCGAATTGGTGCGATTGTTGGCCAGACTCGATGCCGGAGAGGTCCAGGTTCTGGTGGCGCCGGCGCGAGTCCTGTTGGCGCCGATCCCGGAACCGTCCGCCGCAGCCGGTCGGACCCTTCACATCGAGCGGGGCTCGAAACTGGAGACCCAGGATCTTGGACGATGGCTTGCCCAGGCTGGTTACCGTCGCGTGGATCTTGTTGAAGAGGCTGGAGATTTTGCGGTCCGGGGATGGGTCGTGGACCTGCACTCCGGCGTTGGTGACGGGTTGCGGGTGGAGATGGACGACGACATCGTCGAGCGAATTCAACCATTTGATCCTTCGACCCAGAGAAGCCTCGGCGACGGCCTGGACCGGGTGGAGATGACCGCCCTCGATCCCTTTCCATCTGAACTCGAGTGGTGTGACGCGGTCGCTGATCAACTGGAAGGAGAGTATCCCGCCCTCGCCGGGCTCATGCGGGAGGGCGTCGAGCGGAGGCTCTGGTGGGGGACGCTTCATCTGGCCGAAGGCGCGACGAATTGGCTGGACGTGGTGGATTCCGTCGTGGTCTGTGACCGCGACGACGCATTGGGTGAGCTGACACGCTGGTGGAAGGTCCAGGAACGCGAGTGGCAAACACTGGGGGCTCGCGATGTGTCCCTGCCTCCTCCGGAACGAATGTTGGTGGACCAGAAATCCATAAGGCCTCGGCTGGAGGCGCCGTCGTTGCGGGTGGAACAGCTCGAACTGGCTGACGGCACGACCACATGGTGGCGACTGGCAACCCACCCCAGCGAGAGCTTCGTTCGGCGGATTCCGGATCTCGTACCGACTCTTCGCGGTCGGCGCGCCGAGGATATGACCCAGCTCTTGGTGGTGGCCTCGGCCGGGGAACAGAGGCGATTCCAACATCTCCTGATCGAGGGCGACCTGGTGCCGGCGACAGCCCCTCCACCGGCGGGCGAGGTGGCGATCGAGGTGGGGGGTCTGCAGCGAGGATTTCGGTGGGACGGCGGGTTGGCCGTTTACGGACGCCGCGACCTGACAGCCGTTCCCGCACCGCGCAAACGCCGGGCCGGAACCGCGGCCTTCGTTTCTGATCTGCGCGACCTCCGTCCCGACGATCTCGTGGTGCACCTCGATCACGGGATCGGCCGGTTTGCCGGTTTTCGGAGAATCCTCGTTGAAGGCCGTGAACTTGAAATGATGGTGTTGGCCTACCGCGGTGGCGACACACTGCTGGTTCCGGTCGAGCGGGCCGATCTCATCCAGAAATACGCCTCTGGTGATGCTGAAGGAACACCGCCCCTCGATCGATTGGGTGGGAGTACCTGGCGTCGCCGCCGGTCCCGAGTCAAGAAGGCGGTGCGGGAGATGGCGGCCGAACTGCTGCGGCTCGCTGCGGCCCGCAGCGCCTCACAGGGGCACGCGTTCTCACCGGATTCGCCGTGGCAGCGCGAGTTCGAGGACGCATTCGAGTACGACATGACGCTGGATCAGACACGAGCCATCGAAGAGATCAAGGGAGACATGGAAGGGTCCAGGCCCATGGACCGGCTGCTGTGCGGTGATGTGGGCTACGGCAAGACGGAGGTGGCGATCCGGGCGGCTTTCAAGGCGGTTCTCGACGGGAAACAGGTGGTCGTTCTTGCCCCAACCACGATTCTCGCGGAGCAGCACCTGGAGACCTTCGGCCGCAGATTCCAGGGATTCCCTGTCGAGGTTCGAATGTTGTCGCGGTTCACACCGCCGCGGGAGGTGAAGCCGATTCTGCAGGGTCTGGCGGACGGCCAGGTGGATGTGGTTGTGGGCACCCACCGATTGTTGAGCGCGGACGTCAGCTTCCGCGATCTCGGACTGGTGATCCTCGACGAGGAGCAGCGCTTCGGGGTTGCCCAGAAGGAGCGGCTCAAGAAATTGCGCACCGAGGTGGATGTGGTGGCCATGTCCGCCACGCCGATCCCCCGCACGCTGAACATGTCGCTCACCGGGTTGCGGGATGTGTCGCTCATCGAGACCCCCCCGCGGGATCGCCAAGCCGTGGAGACGTCGGTGTTGGAGTTCACCGAGGAGGTGGTCCGGGAGGCGATCCTCTACGAGATGGAACGCGGAGGACAGGTGTTCTTCGTCCACAATCGGGTGAAGTCCATTGGCGCCTTTGCGGACTGGATAGGCCGCGTTGTTCCCGAGGCCAGGATCGTGGTGGCCCATGGACAGATGTCGGAGCGGTCCCTCGAACGGGCCATGCACTCCTTCCTGGAGGGTGAAGCCGACGTCCTGCTCGCGACGGCGATCATCGAGAACGGCCTCGATATTCCGAATGCGAACACGCTTCTGGTCAATCGGGCGGATCGTTTCGGTCTCGCCCAGCTGTATCAGCTCCGAGGTCGGGTGGGTCGGTCGGATCGACTGGCGTTTGCCTATTTCCTGGTCCCTCCGGGATTGGCTTTGTCACCATTGGCGCGATCTCGGCTCGCGGCAATCCAGGAATTCTGTGAGCTGGGTGCCGGATTCAGGATCGCGGCCCGTGATCTGGAGATTCGGGGCGCCGGCAACCTGCTTGGCGGTGAACAGCACGGATTCATGGAGGCGGTGGGATTCGAAACCTATTGTCGGCTTCTCGAAGAGGCCGTGGCCGAGCTGGAAGGAAGGGAGTTGCCGGGTCGCCGTGAGGTCGAATTGAGGTTGGGCCTGGACCTCCAACTCCCGGAGACATATGTCCCTGAACCCGCCCTGCGCCTCAGCTTCTACAAGCGATTGGCCTCGGTGACCGAAGAGGAGGTTTTGTCCGCCCTAATGGACGAAATGGTGGACCGGTATGGACCCGCGCCTCCTCAGCTGCCTTCGCTGGCGTCGGCGCAGCGGATTCGAATGGCGGCTCAAGGTGCGCGGGTGGTGTCGGTGGCACGACGGTCGGGCCAGTGGCGAATCAACCTCGACCCGGAGTCACTGCCCCCGGTTGCGCTCGCCGAGGCGCTCGCCGGTTGGCCGGATTCCAGGGTCACCCCTGATGGAGCGATCACCTTGCCTGGGTCGGCGGATCAGCTTGACTCGGTCCGTCGGTTCCTCGAGCAGCTGGATCCATCGCGTTCCCTCGCCTGACCGATTGAGCGGAAACCGGTTACGATCGAAGAATGGATCCCCGGAAAAAACACGAACTCGGCCGCGGCGTTGACGTGGTCATGGGATTTGACGGCGGGTGGCAGGTTCGAAGCCAACGCCTCCACATGCCGTGGACCGCTCGCACGGGACACGTGACGGGATCCGCGGTGATGTGGCTGGAGGAATTCTTCGAGGCGGTTCGGGTGACCAGAACGGCTTCCGGCGAGCGGTGGGATCTCAGGCCGTGGCAGGAAAACGAGGTGATGCGCGGCGTGTTTCGTCTCACCGATTCCTCTGTCGAGGCCATCCACAGCGACCGATCGCAGGGTCGGAAACAGGTCGCCTTCCGTTGGCTGACCGCACCGATCTTGCCGATTGTTGGTCTGGCGCCCGGAAAAATGCAGACGAGGTGGCAGCGCGAGTGGGGTTTCCCGGCCGTGACGGCGACACTCGTGTCGGCCGTGATCGAGTTGGCGGCGGCAGCGGCGGGAGTGATCCACCTCATAGCACAGGGAATGGCGGGGGTGAGCTTCTTACCTCCGGGGCTTTCCTGGCTCGGGTTGTTGTCACCAGTGTTGTTTGTCGAATCGGTGGTGAGGTTGAAGCATCTCTCCGCCCACCAGCAGCCGATTGGTTCGGTTGTTGGTCTGCCTTTCGGTCTGGTGGGAGGGGACGAATCGACCCCTGAGGCGCTCCATATGCCGGAAGTCCGTCGGGCTGACCCGGTCTCCGGCGAACTGGACCTGTGGTCTCCCATCCATCGATCCGACTGGGGGTCGTACGGGTTGTTGCGATTCCGGGACCAGTTGTACAAGCTGGAAAAGCTCGAGGCCTCCGGTGGGGGATGGCTGTACCACTTCAAGAAGGGCGACGCTGATGGGGAGATCGCCCAATTGCGGCTCGTTCCTCAAATGAAAGGGGCCCGGCGCGAGCCGGTCGACTCCCGTCCGGGCAAGGACCGGGAACCGGGACTGCTGGCCACGGCTGGACTCACGGCCCTCTCGTGCATGGCTCCACGGGACATTCAGGAGAGATGGGCGGCGCGTATCGAGGCACACCCACTTGTGCTGACCCTGGTCGGTGCGGGTGCAGAGTTGGTGGGGGGGCTGATCAACATCAAGGCGAGCCAGCCTGGCGACGGTCCGTGGTGGCTCGTTCTCGACCTGTTTTTCGTGGCAGAGGGCACCGTGCGTTGCGTCCTACTGGTCATCAGCGGTCGCGCCGTGGGAAGCGTTTTCGGACTGGCGCTGCGGCCGCTCTTCGAGAAGTGGATGCCCGAGGATACTGGCTGAATGAGAAATGAGAAATGAGAAATGAGAAATGAGAAAAAATGAGAAATGAGAAATTGAAAGTCCCCCACGCTGCGGAAATCTCTGATTTCACATTTCTCATTTCTCATTTCTCTCATTCTCCCACCGTGAACGGCGCACCGGCCGATGGGTTCTTGGACGGTTGAGGAAAACTATCAGCCATCTCCAAAATGTTATCCTTCGCGGATGGTCGGTTGGAGACTCTTCGCCGTGCTTGCCAGCGCTGTCCTCACCCTCGTCGCGTGTGGGGTGGACGAGTCTGTGGTCGCTGACGTCGGCGGTCACGAAATCGGTGTCGAGACGGTGCAGGACTATCTCACCGCGACAACCGGAATGCCGTGGCAGACTGTGGCTCGACCGGCCGCCGAGGGCCTCTTGGACCAATTCCTCGACCAGGAGGTGATGGTGGCAGCGTCGGAAAGGGTGGACCGCGATAAGTTGCCCATCGATCCGGCGAAGAGGTCGGCCACAGTCCGCCGGTTGATCGGCGCGGTGTGTGGCCAACCTCCTGTGCCGGCCGAAGGTGACGTGGATCGTGCGGTGGAGGAAAGACTGCAACAGGTCCGGCCGGCGCGGGCGCGTATTCGTCAGTTGTTGGTCGATTCTGAGGAACAGGCCGACCAGGCCCGTCATCGCCTGGAAGCCGGCGAGCCGTTCATCGAGGTTTCTCGATCTGTATCCAGAGCGCCCAACGCCGACGTTGGGGGAGATGTCGGTACGATCGCGCGGGGGACTTTGCCCGCTGGCCTGGACGACGTCGTCTTTACCCTCTCAGAGGGGGAGATCTCCGCTCCGGTCGCCTCGCCCGCGGGTTACCATGTCTTCCAGGTGCTCGAGGTGGTTCCTGAGGGTCCTCTGTCGAGGGACGAGATCGAGCCGATGGTCCGGCGCGAGTTGGCCGACGAGCTGTCAGGGGATTTCACACGCCGTTGTGTGGCCCAGACAGCGAAGACCATGGGTGTGACCGTGTACGAGGATCACTTATGGTTTTCGTATAACGGACGTTACGGGGAGGCGACGAATGATGAATAGGGTCGCGCTCGCACTCGGCGGACTCGTTGTCCTTTTGGCCGGGTTGGCGGTCGCTGGTGAGCGCATGATGTTGGAAGGGATCCTCGTTCGGGTCAACGATCGCATCATGACGGTGGCTGATTTCAGCGAAAGGCTCGACAGTGAACTGTCGCAGATGCCAGAGCCGCCAAGCGATTTGAAGAAGTTCGTCCGCGAGGTTTTTGACACCTCGGTGGATGAACTCGTGCTGCTTGAAAGGGCACGGGAAAAGAAGCTCGTCGTGGACGACGACATGGTCGACGAGGCCATGGCGAACCTTCGTGAGGAGAACAACCTTCAGGACGACGAAGCCTTTGAAGCAGCGTTGGCAGGAGCCGGGCTGACCGAACAGACTCTCCGCGACCGATATCGTCAGAACATCCTGTTGCAGCGGGCCGTTCAGACTGAAATCAAGGCGACCGAAATCACCGAGCAGGAGGTTCGGCAACGTTACGAAGAGGACATCGAGACGTTCCAGGTGCCTGCCAAGGTCGAACTCGAGCAGGTCTTCTTCGAGGCGAAAACCGATGGCTCGAATTCTGGGCAGGTGAAACAGATCGCCGAGGGCGTGGTGGCACGGGTTCGTGACGGGAACGACCTTCGGGCCGAGGCGACGCTGGCCGGTGCTGACATCCAAGAACTGGGCGGGATTCCCGTGGACGACCTGCGGCCGGTGGTCGTACAGGCCCTTGACGACCTCGGCGAGAGCGGCATCACTGATCCGGTGGAGACCGCAGGCGGGTTCCTTGTCATCCGATTGATCCGCAGGATTCCTGAGGGCTATCAGCCGTTTGAGGAAGTGGAGGAGACCGTTCGCCGCCGAATCTCCAGGGAGGTGTACGGGAATCAGACCCAGGGGATGGTTGAACGGCTCAAAAAGGGCTACCTGGTGGAGGTCCACGAGGATCGATTCCAGGCGATCCTCGCGCAATTCCCGGGGGCATGAAACGGCCGGGCAAGGATGAGTCGGCAGACGATCGAAGATCGAAGGGAGATGGGATGACCGTGGAATCCGAACGTCACTGGGTGAACCGGCTGAAGCCCGGCACCGACGTGGAGGAAACCTACGCCGTGAGGACGTGCGATGTGCGCCAGCGTCGGGGCGGCGGTCCCTATCTGGCAATGACCCTCGGCGACCGTACCGGCGAAATCGCGGGTCTGGCTTGGGACAACGTGGATCGTGTGGCCAAGATTTGCGAGCCCGGACGAGTGATCAGATTTCGTGGCCAGGTCCAGCGCTACAATCAACGCCTGCAGTTGGTCATACGCCATGCCGAGGAGGTGGCGGCCGATGCGTTGGACACCGGCCTCTTCGTGCGCGCCTCGGAGGTTGACCCTGATCTTTTGTGGCAGCGGCTGATGACCTTGATCGACGGGGTGACTGATCCTCACCTCAAACAGCTGCTGTTTCGCGTATTTTCCGATCCCGAAGTGGCGACGCTCTTCAAGATCGCTCCCGCGGCCAGTAGCATGCACCATGCCTTCCGTTCAGGTCTTTTGGAGCACACCATCTCCATGGCCACCGCCGGCAAAGCCATGGCGGCACACTACGGTCTCCACGCCGACATGGTAATGGCCGGAGCTCTCTTGCACGACCTCGGGAAGATCTGGGAGTTGGACATCTCCTCGTCCATTTCCTACACCGATGACGGTCGCCTTCTGGGGCATCTCTCCATGGAGGTCCTGTTTGTGGACCGGATCATCGGTGAGCTGCCCTCCTTCCCGGCGGAGCATCGGAGGCAGCTGCTGCACATCCTTCTGTCCCATCACGGAAGATACGAGTACGGATCCCCACGGCGACCCAAGACCCCGGAGGCACTCCTGGTCCACATGATCGACAACCTGGACTCGAAGATGGCGGGCATGTTGGAAGCCATCGGCCCGGCCGGAGACGACGACGACGCGTGGTCGGAGTTCTCGAGGATCCTCGAACGCTACATTTACCGGAGACGGCTCCCCTCCAATGACGAATCCTAGAAAATTCTCAATTTTTAGTTCTTAAATCTGGATCGCCTCCGCCCGCCCAACCTCCCGGGCGGGTGGCGGAATTCAACATTCAGAATTAAGAATTGAGAATTACGACCCGGAGAGTCGGCGGATGATGGCTTCGACCTCACCGTCGTCGGGGAAACGTCCGACCTGGTGTTTCGAGAAAACGAGCTCGCCGTCCACACGCACATCGAAGATTCCACCACCGCCCCTGATCAGGGTGGAGTCGGCATTGAACTCTCGTTTCAGCTCCGCCGCCAGCCCGGCGGCTCGTGGTTTGTAGTTTCAAGCTCCGCAATATTCAATGGAAATCTCCATCGTTCCTCCACTTGTTCAAACCCGGCCCAAGGATAACCCGAAATCGCCCCGGCGGCATCTCGGGCTGATGGGTGCGAACAGGGCCGGGGTGTGTGGCGTCTTTTTTCCAACCTGCAACCCACAACATACAACCTGTACTGCCAATCACTGCATCCCAACACAGAACCTTTATAATCATATGTTTGTGGGGGTGCGCCGGGTGTCGGTGCGCCCATCTTGGAATCCACCCCCAACGGCGGCGCATGGAGGTTCGTAGACACCATGGAGACGAGTGATGTTAGAGGCGAGACTGCGCGTGCTTTCGGGCGGAGCGTCGGGTAGGACCGAGGTGACGATGGATGACCGTGAAGCGGTCCGGGCAGCGCGATCGGGCGACGAGGATGCCTTCGCCCATCTGGTGCGTCGACACAGCGGGGGTCTTCACCGTGCGGTGGCCCGAATTCTCCGTGACGAGACCGAGGCCTGGGATGTGGTCCAGATGACGTTTGTGAAGGCCTGGCAGCGGCTCGATCGGTATGACGAGCGCTGGAGTTTCGCCACCTGGTTGTACCGGATCGGAACCAATCTCGCCATCGACATCCTCAGAGCACGCACCAGCAGAGAAAAGGCGCACAAGGCCGGCACCGAGCACCGACTACGGGTCGTGGGAGAGCCGCCATCTGCCTCGGATTTGGCGGATCAACGCGAGGTGGACCGTCTCCTCGATCAATTGGCCGGCGCTCTGACGCCGCAGCAACGCAGCGCGTTCATCCTCCGGGAAGTGGAGGGAATGGACACGTCGGATGTGGCCGAGGTCCTCGGATGTTCCGCGACCACCGTGCGGAATCACGTATTTCAGGCACGAAAGGTCTTGAGGCAGGAACTGGCTCGTAAATACCCGGAATACCTGCCGGAATCACACAGGGGTTGAGATGAATTGTGATCTGTTTGAAGAACTGATCGAAGCCTACTTGGCAGACACCCTCGATGAACCGCAGAGGGGGGCATTTCGAGAACATCTCGGAAGCTGCGGGTACTGCCGCGAACAGGCGCTTCGTGTCGATCCTTCACTCATGCTGAGCGCCTTGCGCCCCCGCGCCGAGGACCATCAGAAGATCGAAGCCGTGACTCAGGCGGTCATGGGTCAGATCCGTCAGCAGCGGATCGATCGCAGCATCCGCGGCCGACGGCGCCAGTGGTTGGCCGCGGCGGCCATGGTGGTCGTCTCACTGATGGCGGTGACCGGTTGGCGGTTGTTGTCCTCCGACGACGGGGAGACTCCACCAATGGCCGTTGCGGAGGTCCATGTTGCCGATGAGACGATTCCGCCGCCGAGGGTGGAGGTCGATATGACCGGCGACGGAGTTCGGGTCTATCAGTACGCAGACGACAACGACACCGACACTGCCGTGTACTTTATCGTCAACCCCGCCATGGAGTTGTGAGACATGATCCGTCGCCTCATCCCGCTGGTGCTCGTTATCGCCGTGATCGTGCCGTCACTGGCTGCAGGCCCGGTTCCAACAACGGTGAGGGTCTTTCACCTCCGCCATTGCTCGGTGACCGAGGCTGCAGCCGCTGTGGAGGCGCTGCTGACCGAGGACGGTAGCCTGACGGTTCAGCCCCGCAGAGCGAGAATCACGGTGCAGGATCGACCCGATGTCGTTGAACGTGCGGCCGAGGTTATTGCAGAACTCGATCAGCCGCCCGGCCGGTATCTGATCGAGGTCGAGATACTCGAAGGTGTCCAACGCATGTTGCCCGCCGACCAGCGAGCGGATGTGGCGGATCGACTGCTCCGGATGTTTCCATTCACCTCCTATCGGTCCATCGGGGTGGCCACATTCAACGGTGTCGTTGGTGAACCGGCCGAGGCCGCTCTCGGCGAGGGCTATCATCTGTCCTTCCTCGCCGAGTCGCTCGGCATCGGTGATGACACGCCCTTCGGCATCCCGCGTCCGGGATCGAGGATTCATCTCCAGTGGCTGTCTCTGTCCAAGTTGACCGACTCCTCCAGCGGGCGTTTACAAACGGCCGAGCTTCTCAGGACCAGCGTATTTCTGTCCGAGAACCAGGAGGTGATCCTTGGCGCCGGCGCCTCAGAGAATTCCGCACGCGGGCTGGTCCTCATCCTCCAGGCGCACACCATCGGAGGGGAGTAGGTGCCCGAGTTCGTCTGTCGCCTGGGCGCTCCCGACGGCTCGGTGATCGAGCTGCGAAGGGTCGGCTTGTCCCTGGACGCCCTCCAGCGCGAACTCGAAGGTGAGGGCTTCCACGTCTTCGGACTTTCCCGGGCTCGATCCAAACTCCGGATTCCCCTGGTCTCGAAGGGGGAGAAGGTGGCGTCGCAGGACTTCCTGCTCTTCAACACCCAACTCCGCACCCTGCTACGTGCCGGTCTGCCACTCGCGCAATCGCTGGAGTTGCTCAAGGATCAGCAGGCAGATCCGCACTTCCACGCCCTGCTCGAAAAGGTCTACCAACAGGTCACCACCGGAGTCGCCCTTTCGGACGCCTTCCTTTCACTGGGTGACGTGTTCCCGCGGCTCTATTCCAACTCGTTGCGGGCCGGCGAGCGGTCGGGCGAGCTCGAAGGAGTGTTGGCGCGGTTTGTCGAATACCAGCGCCTGGTGGAGAGCGTCAGAAAGAAAATCGTGGCCGCCCTCACCTATCCGATGGTTCTCGTGGCTCTCGCCGCCGGGCTGGTGGTGTTGCTGGTTGCCTATGTCATTCCGCGATTCTCCGACTTCTATCTCCAGTTCGGATCCGAATTGCCGCTGCCGACGCGAATCGTCCTGGGAGTCGCCCAGTTCACCGAGAACAACCTCCTGTACATCGTGGCCGCGCTGGTCGTCGGTTTCTACCTTTTCAAGTGGTGGGTGGGAACCCCCCTCGGTAGGCGTTTGGTGGACCGCTGGACATTGAGGGTTCCGTTGGTTGGCCAGTTGGCCCAGCTGTTCGCGCTTTCCCAGTTCACGCGGTCCATGTCGGTGTTGCTCAACGGCGGGACGCCCATGGTGCCGGCGGTGGAGACCGCCGCGACATCGATCAAGAATGTGTATATTTCGGAGCTGTTCCTGGGTTGTGTCCAAGAGGTTCAGGAGGGTCGGCCGCTGTCCGACGCCCTCGAAGACACCGGTCGGGCTCCGGGCTTGGCCCTGGCGATGATCAAGGTTGGAGAGAGCACCGGCGCCCTTCCCGAAATGCTCGAACATACGGCGGATTTTTTTGACGAGGAGATCGACTTTTTTCTGACGCGAATCGTGTCTCTCTTCGAACCGATGATCCTGGTGGTGATGGCGGTTATCATTGCGGGCCTGTTGTTGTCGGTCTATTATCCGCTGCTTAGGCTCGTTTCCACGATTGCATGAGGGTGATCCATGACGACTGATTCCAACCTCGAACAGACCTTGTCCATGCTCGACCAACAGGTCGTGCCGGACGGGCACGAGGCGGTTGAAGAGGCGCGTGCGCTTGCTGCGCGTCTTGGTCTGCCGTTTGATCCCCTGGATGAGTTCCACATGGAGCCCGACCTATTCCGGGAGATTCCGGTGGAGGTCATGTTGCGTTACCAGTTCCTCCCGTTGCGAGCCGACGGTGAGGTGCTGCAGGTGGTGATGGCGAATCCGTCGGACATGGTCAGCCTCAACGAGGTCGAACTGGCCCTTGCCCGACCGCTGGAGGTCGTGGTTGGCCCGGCGAATCGGATCGGCGACATCCTGGAGAAATCGGAATCGACTCAGCGAGTTCTCGAGGAGGCCACCGAAGGCTTCCAGATGCAGCTTGTCCAGGATACGGATGACGGCGAGGAGGTGCTGTCCATCGACCGCATCACGGCCGATTCGTCGCCGATCATCAAGCTGGTGGACTCGATTCTGTTCAATGCGATCCAGCGCAGGGCCTCGGACATCCACGTGGAGACCCAGGATCGCGAAGTCGTGGTGAAGTATCGCATTGACGGCGTGCTCTACCAGGCCATGCAGCCCATCGACAAACGCCACCACTCCACAATCATCAGCCGGATCAAGGTCATGTCCGAGCTCGATATTGCTGAGAAGAGAATTCCGCAGGACGGTCGTTTCAAGGTCCGATTCTCGGGTCGGACCATCGACTTCCGCGTTTCGATCATGCCCACCGTTCACGGCGAAGATGCCGTCATCCGTATCCTGGACAAGGAATCAACGAATACCGAGTTCAGGACACTCAACCTGAATGTACTCGGCTTAGAAAACGACACCAAGCTCCAGCTGCGGAAGTTCATCAACGAACCCTACGGAATGGTGCTCGTGACCGGGCCCACCGGATCGGGCAAGACGACCACCCTGTACGCCTGTCTGTCGGAGATCCAATCCTCTGAGGACAAGATCATCACCATTGAAGACCCGGTGGAGTACCAGCTCAAGGGCATCACCCAGATTCCGGTCAACGAGAAGAAGGGGCTCACCTTCGCGCGCGGTCTGAGGTCCATCCTGCGCCACGATCCCGACAAGATCATGGTCGGAGAGATCCGGGACGAGGAGACTGCGGGCATCGCGGTTCAGTCGGCACTCACAGGTCATCTGGTCTTCACCACCGTTCATGCCAACAATGTTGTGGATGTGATCGGCCGATTCTTGAATATGAACGTCCACCTCTACAACTTCGTGTCTGCCCTGAACTGCGTCTTGGCGCAACGGTTGGTGCGGAGGATCTGTACTCACTGCAAGCGGCCGGCCACGATCTCTGACCAACTGCTCGAGGATTCCGGTCTCGAACCGGATCGCTACCGGGATTTCACCTTCTACGAAGGTTCGGGCTGCATGGAGTGCAACGGCACGGGCTACCGGGGCCGATTGGCCATTGCCGAGTTGCTGAATCTGTCGGACAACATCCGGCAATTGATCATTGACCGCAGGTCGGCCGCGGAGATCAAACGGGCCGCCAAGGCGGAGGGCATGAGGTTTCTCCGTGAATCGGCTCTTCAGAAGGTGTTTGCCGGAGAGACGTCCCTACACGACATCAACAAGGTGACGTTTGTGGAATGAACTGGAGGAAGTACTTTGCCAGCCCACCCCCTACAACCTGCTGGGTCGTGGATGGGGCACTCGTCGCAGCCCTCAGACGCGATTCGAAGGGCGGTGTGTTGTGGGCCGCCGAGTCCGCCACCGAAGGTCTGTTCAAAGTCGGCCCGGTGGGCCTCCAGTCGGTGGATCGGGAAAAGCTGTCGGCAATATTGTCCTCCCTCCAACCTCGGATCGAGGGCGCGACTCGGGCCGCCGTGGTGCTGCCCTCCGGGTGGACGAGGAACTTCCTGCTCGAGTTCGACGACCTGCCTCGTGGTCAGTCCGACCTGGACCAAGTTGTCCAGTGGCGGCTCAAGAAGTTGCTTCCGGTGAAACCGTCGGAACTCCGGATCTCGTCGCTACCGATCTACCGGGAGGAGGGCCGCCGGCCCCTGCTGTGCACGGTGGGCCCGGAGCGGGCATTGGCCGACATCGAAGCGGCGTTCAAGGAGGTGGGCGTGGTGCCGGGGGCCATCACCACTCGAGCCCTCGCCCTCGCCGCATTGCCCACCGCTCGCCCCCGGTTGTTGGCCCAGCAGGAGGATGGATTTCTGACCTTGCTGCTCACTGTGGATCAGATCCCGAAACTGATCCGCACCAAGCCCCTTGCTGCCTCGAGGGAGATGGGAGAAGTGGTCAGGCGCGAGCTCAATCTGGCCCTTGGGTTCATTCGGGAGCATCTCGGCGTCACAGGAGACATTGGCCTCCAGGTGTCCGCGGAGAACTCGGAATTGGTTGGCGAGATCGAGGACTGGCGTTCTGCGACCAATGGACTGTCGCGGATGCCGGGACCTCCGGTGCCGGAGTTCACCCAGGGGGGCGCCATCGATCGATTGGGTGCCGCTCGAATCGAGCCGGCGTTTGCTGTGATTGCCGAGGGAGAGTCATGATCGGGCCGAACCTTGCGTCGCGACCTTTCCTCAACACACGACCGGTCTGGTTGGTGACCGCGGTGGCCGGTGTGATGGCGCTGGTGCTGGTGGTGCTGAATATCGGGCTCTACGTTAAGAGCAACCGGACGCTGGCGCCGTTGATTGAACACCGCGATCATCTACTGGCCGAGGAACGTGCACTGGCCGCGGAGGTCGGTGGTCAGATCGAAGCCCTGGACACGGTTCCGTGGGGTTCGTTGGCGGGCCGGGTGAACGGCACGAACCTGATTTTGAAAGAACACGCCTTTTCGTGGTTGACCCTGCTCGACGACGTGGAACGGGTGATGCCGTACGAGGTGCGGATCCTCAAAGTGACCCCGGAAGTGGGACCAGGGGCGGTCACCCTCCATCTGGTGGTTGTGGCCCGCACCCGGGATGCCATGCTGCAGTTTCTCCAGAACCTCGTGGTCGACCCCAACTTCTCGCAGCCCACGCCTCGCCGTGAAGAAGGGCCGGAGGAGTCGGAGATACCGGGGTACACGCTGGCCCTCAGCGTTCTCTACAAACCACCGGTGGCCGAATCATGACCGCGGCGTGGCGGGCGTGGCAGCGTCTGCTGCCGGTGTGGCTCCCGACTGTGGTGATCTGCATTCTGGCGGCGGGTGCCTACGCCTGGCAGACCTCCGAGACTGGAGGCCGGGCGGCGCTTGTCCGGAACAGCGTGGAGGAGCTCGAGGGTGAGATTCGTCGCCTCGAACAGATCAGCGACCAGGTCGAAACGGAGCGAGCCGCCGTCGCGGAACTCAACCAGCAGTTTGAGTACCTCTATAGTGACGTGTTTGGTGATCTCGACGAACGGCTGACCGGCATCCTGCGGGCTGTGGGATCGGCGACCCACGGCGCCGGGTTGATGCCACGAGGGTATAGCTACTCCGCAGAGGAAGACCGCAAACACCAATACATCAAGTTCGCGGTCCAGTTCTCGGTCGTCGGGGACTACTCTCAGATCCGACAGTTGCTTTCGGCACTGCAGTCGAGCCCCGAATTCCTGATTGTGGAGGACATTGCTTTTTCGGGTGAGGAGGAGGCGACGAGCCGGGACCTCGCCATTGCCATACAGGTGGCGACTTACGTCGCTCAGGCTGATCCAAAGACGCTCGCGCGACTGACCGGCGGCATTACCAAGGCCCCCGAGGCAACCGATGGCAAAGACGAAGGCTGATCGAACCCGGCTGCTTGCTCTGGTGGCGGTTGTGGTGGTCCTTGGCGGGATCGCGGTGGTCAACCTGGTCAGGAGGGGTGGTGGGTCCGGCGGGGGTCAGGAGGGTGATCGCATCGCCTACACCGGCCACGATCTACCGGTGCTCGAGAACTCGGGCTCCAACAATGCCGACGGGCAGGCCGTTGAGTTTCAGCGGAATCCCTTCCTATTCGGAGCGCCGCCAACACCCACCCCGCACGCAGTCACACCATCGCCGACCCGGCCGATCGTCCGTAGGTCGCCCCCGGCCACGCCGACGCCGCGAATGGCACGGGGGGCCGATGGATCGGTCAGGCCACCGCCTCCGCCGTTTGACCGTGACTTCATCGGTCATTTCGGTCCCCTCAACCTCCAGGTGGCCGCATTCCGTGCACAAGGTGAGGACCCGGACATCGCAGAGATCGAAGTGGCGAAGGTCGGTGACGTTTTGGACGACATTTTCATCATTCGTGAGATAGGATTCGAATCGGTCATGATCGGGTTCGTCGGTTATGACAGGTCGGAGGACACTCGTGTTCCGTTGGCAGAGAACTGATCATCCGGCCCTCCGCATCGCAGGGGTCGTGTTGGCGCTGGCGGTGATCGCCGGCTGCTCGTCGCAGGGCAAGAAGGGTGCGGAGGCACTCCAACACGAAAACTGGGATGCGGCCGTCTACCATTATCTCGAGTTGGTGGCCAAGGATCCCGAAAATATCGAGTACCGCATCGGTCTTCGACGGGCCCGCCAGAAGGCTGCAAACGAGCACTTTCAACGCGGTCTCGCCTTCCGGCAGATCGGGCGGCTCGGTGAGGCTCGCGACGAGATCCAGATGGCGGTCCAGCTCGATCCCGCCCACCAGTACGGTGCTCAAGTGTTGGAGGACCTTCAAGAAGAGCTGGAGATTTTGTCCCGCCCCGACGGTGAGCTGACCCTCAATGAAATGAAGCGGCGTGCCAGGGAAGCCAAGGTGCAGCCGCCGATCCTGGATCCGGCTTCTGACGAGCCGGTCACCCTTGTCTTCCCGAAGCCGAAGCCGGTCAAGGAGATCTATGACGCCATCGGCAAGGCCTACGGATTTAACGTGATTTTCGATCCCAAGCTCAAGGACGATCGCATTGCGGTTGAGCTGCGCGATGTGACATCTGAACGCGCGCTCGAGATCGTGATGCAGGCGGCCGGCCACTTTTACAAGGTGCTGGACACCAAGACCATCATCGTTGCCGAGGACACGCCTCAGAACCGACGGGACTACGAGGATCTGGTGATCAAGACCTTCTTTCTGTCCAACGCCGATGTCAAGGAGGTGGACAAACTCCTGCGATCGTTGATCGAGGCGCGGCGGCTCGCCACCAACGAACAGCTCAATGCCATCACCCTTCGCGACACTGCTGACAAGGTGGCCATCGCGGAAAGGCTGATCAGCGTCAACGACAAGGCGAAGGCCGAGGTCCTGGTGGACGTGGAACTCATGGAGGTGGACACCTCCAATCAGAGCGAGCTGGGTATGCAGCTGTCGAGCTACACTTTTACCCTGACCGCCGACACCGCAGCGTTCAGCCCGACCGCGCCGGCAGGAGGGTCCTTCCTGAGCGATCTTTCGGGCATTTCAAGGGAGAACGTCTTCATCAACGTGCCGAGTGTGATCATCAACCTCATCAAACAGAGTGGAAACGCTTCGATCCTGGCCCAGCCGCAGCTGCGGATCACGGAGGGTGAGAAGGCCTCGCTGCATCTTGGCGACAAGGTGCCGATCCCGGTGACCTCGTTCAACACCGGAAACACCATCGGCGGCAGCGTTGTGCCGATCACCTCGTTCCAGTACCAGGACATCGGTATCAAGATCGATGTGGAGCCGCGGGTCCATCACAATCAGGAGGTCACCCTCAAACTCACGGTGGAGGTTTCCCAACTCGGAGAAACCGTGCCGGTGGGCCCGAGCCAGGAGGCGGTCACCATTGGAACCCGCACCATCACCTCGGTGATCCGGCTCAAAAGCGGTGAGTCGAGCCTGCTGGCCGGCCTCATCCGGAAGGACCGTACGGAAGGTAGGACGGAAACCCCGTTGCTGTCCTCCATCCCGTGGCTTGGTCGACTCTTCACCAACGAAAAGGTCCAATCGAAGACCACCGACCTGGTGCTGACCCTGACCCCCCACATCATTCGCTTTCCGGACATCGAGGAGGAGGATCTGGCGCCGATCTGGGTGGGCACCGAGAGCCGCATCTCGTTCTTTGGGTCGCGCTCGCCGCGGGTCCAGTCGGGTACTCAGCCGCAGGGGCCGTTCGATCGCGGTGGCGGGTCTGATTCTGGCGACGAGAGATCCCAGCGTCCGACCGGAGACAACGAAGGATCCCCCTACGGCGTTCGCGGTCGGTCCGTGGCGCCCCGAGGGACACCATCGGGCGGCTCCGGCGGTGGAGTTGAGCTGACGCCCAAGGGCAACAGCTTCGACGGTGGCGACAACCCCGATGATTCCGTCCCTTCTGTGGATCTCGACAGCGAAGCGGCGTCCGTCATCGATGCCACCCATCCGCCACTGATCGTCGGACTCGAGCCGTCTTTGGTGGCCCTGGGCGTGGGCTCCGAGGTGGTGCTCCAGTTGATGGTGAGCCATGGGCCGGGATCCTACCGGTTGCCCATCGGGATGACCTTCGATCCGCAACGGGTCACGATCGTCGGGTTCGAGCCTTCCCCTGGTGTTGATGTGATGGACGGATCCATCGAGGTCGATGACGGTTGGATGTCTCTCGATCTGCTGGTGTCGTCTTCCGATGATGGACCGAAGGCAGTGGGTGCCGTGATTGTGCGGGCCGAAGCGGAGGGTCCGGTGCCGCTGGCTTTTTCGTCGGCGGGCGCGGTGGCAGGCGATGGTTCCATCGTTCCGGTCGCGGTCAGGGATGGGGCGTTGTTCGTTTCCGGGGGCGAGAGCGGGGGTTTGTGAGATGTGGCGACGATCGAGCGGTGAGCGCGGCTTCACCCTGGCCGAGCTGGTCATGGTGGCGGCCCTGATCGCGGTGCTGTCGACGATGGCTCTGCCGGTGGCGAAGTTCACCGTCAAACGCCGGAAAGAGGCGGATCTTCGGCTCTCGTTGCGCCTCATGCGGAATGCCATCGATGAACACAAGCGTCTGTCAGACCAGGGCTTGATTCCGCTGACCCTTGGCGGTGAGGGGTATCCTGAGACCCTCGAGGTGCTGGTGGAGGGTGTGGATCTGGTGGGTCAGGACACCAAACGGCGGTTTCTGCGGCGCATCCCGGTAGATCCGATGACCAAAGAGGTGGAGTGGGGCCTGAAGTCCTACCAGGATGACGTGGACTCCACGAGCTGGGGCGGAGAGAACGTCTACGACGTGTTTTCACTCTCCGACGGAACCGCAATCGACGGCACCAAATACAAGGACTGGTGATGATGGAGCGAAGAATCAAGAGCGAAGAATCGAGAACAGAACTCCACCCGACAGGCTGTTCCCATCAGGGTCGTCGGGGAGAGAAGGGACAGTCGTTCTTCGGTTTTCGTTCTTCGTTCGGCCGACAGGCCGGGTTTACGTTGATCGAGCTGATGGTGGTTGTGGCCATCATCGGCATCTTGGCCGTGATCGCCCTCCCGGCCATGCGGACCGCGCCACTCAAGGCTCGCGAAGCCGTTCTCAAGGCGGACCTCTACCAGCTCCGATCGTGCATCGACCAGTTCTTGGGAGACAAGGGACAGTATCCGGAATCTCTCCAGGGCTTGGTGGATGCTGGGTACCTGCGCTTCATGCCCATCGACCCCATCACCAGATCACCCAATACCTGGGTCGAGCTCCAGGCGACACCGAGCGAGATCGAGGAGTTGGAACCCATCGACGAGGATCTGGGAGGGTTTGTCGGGGTCATCGACGTGAGATCCGGCGCTCAGGGAGTAGCGCTTGACGGCACGCTCTACTCCGAATGGTGATGTCGTGAAGTCCGTGCCCCTCGTTCCGTGTTCCGAACTCTCCCCCCCCACCGGGAGGAGATTCAACCGGTCGCCCGGAACCCGGAACCCGGAACCCGGAACCCGGAACTCGGAACTGATCGAGGGGAAGGTGGATACACGCTGGTCATCATCGTGCTGACCATCGCCATCATGTCCATTTTTATGGCCGTGGCGGTGCAGACGGTGGAGTTCCAGATGAGGCGGGAGCGGGAGGCAGAGCTCATCTTCCGCGGCGAACAATACGTCGAAGCGATTCGCCTGTACAAAGCCAAGTACGGCCGCCATCCCATGCGAATGAAGGAAATCTGGGAGGCCAATCCCAAGGTCGTTCGCAAGCAGTGGCTCGACCCGATCACCGATTCGGAGGACTGGGGACTGATATTCCTTGGCCAGGAGGGCCGACGGGTGGGTCCGGAGAACGCCTTTCCAGGAACCCCCGGCCCCACCGAGACGGTGACTTTTCAAGGTGGGCAGCCGGGCCTCGGCTCGGAGTCGCCCTTCGGCACCCGGGATCGGGAGGGTGAGATGATCGGCCCCATCGTGGGTGTCCACTCCAAGTCCTGCAAGGAGAGCATCAAGATCTACGAAGGACGCAACACCTACTGCGAGTGGCAATTCGTGCTGCGCGAAAGGGGTCTTGGCCGGGGTTCCACACAGCCGGTTCCGCCCGGAGGGCTTCCCGGTCCACAACCCACCAGGCCACCGAGGGGTGACGATGATCGCGGTAATGACGACGATTCCGGCGGTGGTTCGGGCGATCCGCCACCGCCGGGGTATACGCCGACGTATTACAAGTGATCGATCCCCGCTCACCCGCCCAATTCGAAATTTGAAACTTGAAATTCGGAACCCGAAATCCGAGTTCCCCGCCCCTCAGCGAGGTGAATCGGTGAGAAGGGGAGCAGGAGAGATGGGCGCGTATGCGAGTCCACCACGATTGCGGCCTTCGGGGAGAGGCGTCGTCCCGCAGCGCATATCGGCCGCGATTCTCTGGCGGTCCAGTCAGAAGCGCGCGGTGACACCTACGCCCATCAATCCGATCGTGCCGCCCTTTCACGTTCTCACCTCCTCACCTCCTCACCTTCCCCTTGTCCTCTGCTACACTCCGCGCGCATGAGCGGAACCGGTCTCGATCTCCCGGCCCTTTTGGTGCATCCCACCCCCGGTCGCAAGACCGTCACCGCCGGCGTGTGGATTGGTTCCGGTTCGGCTCACGAACCGGCGGAACTGGCCGGTGCCACCCACCTGGTGGAACACCTGACCTTGCGTCGCTGCGGTGGACGGGATCGATTCGAGTTGGCGAGAACGGTGGACCGACTGGGCGGTGACGTGGATGCGTGGACAAGCTCTGAGCTCATGGGTGTCTCGGTTCAGACCACGGTGGATGCCATCGTCGAGGGCCTGGACCTCCTGGTGGACGCCATCCTCGAACCCACCTTTCGGCAGGATGACGTGGAATTGGAACGACGGGTCTCCCTCGCCGAACTCGAACTCTCGCGTGACGACCCCGCCGAGATGGTGGAGGAGGCGATCCAGCGGGCCGCGTGGGGGGACCATCCCCTGGCTAGGCCGGTGATCGGCACCGAAGAAACTCTCGCCAGCCTGAGTCCCCAAGCCCTGCGGCGGCATCACAAGAGCCTGGTTCGTCCAGGACGGGTCCTGGCAGCCGTGGCCGGGGACGTTGATCCGGTCGAGCTTGCTCATCGCCTGCGGAGACTCCCGCTGGCTGTGCCTCTGGAGGTTGCGACATTGCCCCCCCTCGTGTGGAAGGGGCAGCGCAGCGTCGTCCACAGGGCAGGGGCCGATCAAGCACACGTTCGGTTGGCGTTTCCTTCGGTGGCCGCCGGCGATCCTGAGGCCATACCGGTGGCCGTACTCAATCGGATCCTGGGCGTTGGTTCGACCAGCAGGCTCTTCCAGCGTCTTCGCGAGGTCGAAGGCCTCACCTACGACATCTGGTCGAGCTCGGCGCTGCGCCGTTCCGGCGGTCTCCTCGAGGTGGGTTGGGCGTGCTCGCCGGCGGTGTTCCGGGACGTATGGCTGCTGGTGGAGGAGGAGTTGCGTCGGATCGCGGTGGACCTTGTGGACGACGAGGTCGAGGTGGCTCTCGAGGGGATTGTTCGCGGGCTGGACATGGATGCTGAAATGCCGGCCGCACGCTGCGCCATGGACGTCTCCGAGGTGATCGACCGAGGGCGCCGTTTCGATCTGGAACGGACTCGTCGGGAGATTCTCGACGTCACCCCGGATCATATCCGAGAACTGGCAGCCGGGATGCTCCGTCCGGAACGAATGGCGACCGCGGTGTGCGGACCGGACGGGCTGGCGGCCCAGGTGGCCTGATGGTGGAGATTCGTGTGCGTCGCCTGCCCCACTCGGAGGGTTTGTCGCCTCCGGCCTACGCCACCGAGGGAGCCGCCGGTGCCGATCTGCGGTCGGCCGAAGATGGTCCGGTCGTGCTGCAACCCGGGGGCCGCACGGCGGTGGCGACCGGTCTGATCCTCGAGATCCCGCCGGGTCACGAGGGACAGGTCCGACCGCGTTCAGGTCTTGCGTTTCAGCATGGCCTGACGGTGGTCAACGCTCCAGGAACCATCGACGCCGACTACCGCGGCGAGGTCAAGGTGCTGCTCATCAACCTGGGCGACGCGGCGGTGACCATCGAGCGCGGTGACCGAATCGCTCAGCTGGTGATAGCCCCAGTGACACGTGCTGAGTTTCGGGAGACTGACCAGCTTGCCGACACGACGCGAGGCGATGGCGGGTTCGGCTCCACGGGCAGGTGATAGTGGAGGTCTTCGTCCTTGCCTCGGGATCTTCAGGAAACTCGGTGCTCGTGCGTTCCGGAGAGACATTGCTGCTTCTGGACGCGGGCGTTTCGGCCCTGCAGATCCGACGGCGGATGGAGGGTTTTGGGCAGAGGGTTGAGCAACTGAGCGCCATTCTCCTGACCCACGAGCACTCGGACCACGTCCGCGGCCTCGAGGTCTTGCTGAAGCGGAATCCGACTCCGGTGTGGGCCACTTCCGGGACCTGGGCCGGTCTTTCGGTCAGGACAGCCGAAGGGGGCGAACTCGCTTCCGGCATCACCAGGACCATTGGAAGAATTCGGGTCACTCCGGTGGCCACCAGCCACGATGCCCGAGAGCCTGTGGCGTTGATCCTCGACGACGGAGACCACAGTGCCGCGCTGTGCACCGACACCGGTATCTTCACTGTCCTTCTGGAACAGCGGATCGCCGGTTGCGAGTTGCTCCTGATGGAGACCAACCACGACGTCGACTTGCTGCGCAACGGGCCGTACCCGTGGCCACTCAAACAGCGTATTTCGTCGCGGCTCGGCCATCTCTCCAACGAGCAGTCCCAGGAGGCGGTGGAACGGGTCGCCTCGAAGAGGCTGCGAGCGGTGGTGGGGATGCACCTTTCGGCGGAGAACAACACCCTCGGGCTGGTTCGCCAGACTCTGAGCAGCTGCGTCGACAGTACGGTTGCCGTCGAAGGTGTGCCGCGGAGTCACATGCTCCGAGTGCGAATGTCCGACGGTGGAATCGAGCTGGATTGCCGAGAGGTACCACCTCCCGCCAGTACAGGCAGTAGGCAGTAGGCAGGGGGGTAGGGGGCAGCGCCCGCCCGCCCGGCCAACACCCTTCTACACCTTCTACACCCTCTATACCGGGTGGGAGGGGGTCTATCGCTGTAAAACCGGGTATCATGGTTTGATTCCACGGAATAGGAGGCCGGGCCATGGAAATGGCGTTCCGAAAGACGTTGCTGGCAGCCTTGACGACGGCGCTCCTCGCTGCAGCACTCGCGACCGCACAGACCGTAAGCCAACTCTGCGTTGACGCTGTTCGGCGTGACCATTCGGATGTTGGTGCCGTTTGGGTGACCAAAGCACTGACCCGCGGCGATGTCACCGAGCTGAGCTGGGCTTCCTCGTCAAAGACCATCGGGATCTGCACGCTTGATTCCAGCGGCAAGATCGTCGACGTCTCGGTCACCGGTCGCAGATCCACGGAGCCGATTGAGGTCGACGAGGCCCTCAGATCAGCCGCGGTCTTCGAACCGTACCGCGTCACCTGCATCTCCGAGGAAGGGGGCCGTGTCGAATGCCCGATCCGACCCTCTGCGGTGGTCGAGTTGATGGATACTCTTGACGATTCCGAGTGCGTGATGGACACGAACTGGGGCCACGATGAGGGTGTGGTCTGGGTGGACAAGGGGTGTCGGGCGGTGTTCGAGATTCGGCCGGCAAGGGTTCCGATCGTCGTCGGGCCACCGAGTGGTGGTGGGACCGGAGAGCTGCGGGAGTCGGTTGGCCCGGGCGAGCTGAGAACCCTGGAGGGCCGGGCGCAAGACGCCTGTCTGCGGGCTGCGCGCGGCCGGGGGATCGCGGTCACCAACGTCTTCGGTACCCGGGCAGAAGGTTCCTACGTTGTGGTCCTAATGGCGGTGGAGAGTTGGGCCCAGAGGGCGGACGTGACCTGCCGGTACGATCCCACAAACGATCAGGCTGCCATCGCGCGGTAGCTGATCCTCGCCGACCATCTTCGATGGTTCCAGGTTCCGCGTTTAGGGTTTTCCTCAACCGCCCGGAACATCAACCCGGAACTCGGAATCCGGAACCCGGAACTGTCATGGGGCGGGTGGGGGCCTACTTCTCGCACCACTCCCGCGCGTTCTGAAAGAGCTTCAGCCATGGCGAGGCTGCCAGATCGCGACGCCACAGGAGTGGCATCCACGGCCATTGCCAGGTGAGGAAACACCGTTCCGGGTGGGGCATCATGGCCAGGTGCCGACCGTCGGGCGAACAGAGCCCGGCGATGCCGTCGGGTGACCCGTTGGGATTGAAGGGGTAGGTTTCGGTGGCGGCGCCCGAATCGTCCACGAACCGCACCGGCGCCAGGTCTTCGGCCTTCACCCGATCGAGCACCCTGGTTTGCGGAAAATACGCCTGGCCCTCTCCGTGCTGGACCCAGATACCGAGCCGTGAGCCGGCCATACCGTGCAGCATGACAGCCGGACTTTCCTGGATGGCGACCGTGACGAAGCGGGACTCAAAACGGCCGGAGGCGTTGTGGATGAATCGAGGCTGATCGGTGTCATCCAGACCGCGCCACGGCAGCCATCCGAGCAGGGCGAAGAGCTGACAGCCATTGCAGATGCCGAGTGAAAAGGTATCGGGGCGATCGTAAAAGGCGTCGAATTGCCGTCTGAGGTCGCTGTTGAAACGGATCGTGCCTGCCCAACCCTTGCCCGAGTCGAGCACGTCGGCGTAGGAGAAGCCTCCCACCGCCGCGAGGCCGCGAAAACGGTCGAGAGTGATTCGGCCGGACAACAGGTCCGACATGGTGACGTCCCACGGTTCGAAACCGGCGAGGTGAAATGCCGCGGCCATCTCGCGGTCGCCGTTGGAACCCTCTTCGCGCAGGATGGCGACGGGGAATCGGTCGATATTGGCGAGGACGGCCGGTGCCGTGGGCTTGGGATCGAACGTCAGCTCGTAGGGCGGTGTTGTTCTCGTGTACAGTCCGTCTTCTTCGGCGGCCACGTGACCCGGTTCGGCCTGAAGCCGATCGAGTTGGAAGGAGGTGGCCTCCCAGAGGTCGCGCAGGTCGCGGGTATCGCCCTCGAGCACCGGTGTGCCGGCGACCCGGATCCGAATTGTGGGCTCCGCCAGGGTCCGACCGACGGCTACGCACGGAACATCGGCCCCTGCGAAGCAGCCCAGGACCGCGTCGAGGTCTTCAGGAGCCACCTCCATGACCAGGCCCGGTTCCTCGGCGAAGAGCACCGCGATGGGGTCGGCACCACCGCCTTCGGTGTGGAGATCCACGTCGATGCCGCAGTTACCGGCGAAGGCCATCTCCAACAATGTGGTCACCAGACCGCCATCTGAGCGATCGTGACCGGCGGTTATGCGGCCGGACGCGATCAGACTCTGTACCGCGTCAAAGGCTCGGCCCAGGACGTCGGGGTCATCCACGTCCGGAGTCTGGTCTCCGACTTGGCCGAAGACCTGAGCCAGAGCCGATCCTCCCAGCCGGTGGCGGCCCAGCCCCAAGTCCACATACAGGAGTCGGCCGGAACCGGGGAGCTCGAGATCGGGCGTCACCGTCTGGCGGATGTCCGGGCAGGTGACGTAGGCAGACACGACCAGAGATCCGGGGGCCTTGACGGTCTCGCCGTCGGGTGCGAGAGCGGCCATGGAAATGGAGTCCTTGCCTCCGTCCACCGCCACACCCAGCGACAGCATGAGATCGCGCATCGCTGCTGCAGCGTCGTGAAGGGCTGCCCCCTCCCCGGGCAGCTTGGCGGCCCACATCCAGTTGCCGGAACATCGAATGTCGCGGCGCGCGCTCACCCTGGCCCACACCAGGTTGGTGAGTGCTTCGGCCACGGTCATTCGAGCCATCGCGCAGGGGTCCAGCAGTCCCTTGATGGGCTGTTCACCGATGGCAGTGGCGCCGCCGGTGACGTCCAGGCAGCTGTGGGCGATCACCGCGACGTCGGCCACTGTCAGCTGGAGCGGACCGGCACATTGCTGTCGGGCCACCAGCCCGGTCACAGCGCGGTCCACCTTGGTTGTGAGGAAGCGCTTCGATCCCACCGACAGCAACCTCAACACGCGCTCGAGGGCTTGCCGGGCGGTCAGATCATCGGGAAGTTGCAGAGGCGACAGGATCGGTTTCACCCGATTCGAAGTGAAGGTTTTCTGCGGCATATCGCCGAGCACGTCGTCCAGTTGGAGATCCACCGGAGTCGAGTTGTCCAGCTCATCATGGACGAGGATCCGACCGTCGCCGGTGATTCGCCCGAGGAATGCCACTGGGACCTTTTCCCGGTCGCACAACGCGCGGAAGGTCTCGGCATGCTCGTCGGACAAGAGGAGGGCGTCGTTCTCCTGGTACTCGGCTCCCCAGATCTCCAGGACCGAGAGAGTGTCGTCACCCACCGGCACCTGTCGAATCTCGATCCGGGCCCCGGCCGGCTCGACAATCTCCTTGAGAACGTTGCAGTTACCTCCGGCCCCCTGATCATGAATGCTGACGATGGGGTTAATTTCCCCAAGTTCGGAACAGGTGCGGATGACCCGATTGAGCTTCTGCTCCATCTCAGCGTCACCGCGCTGAACCGCGTTAAAGTCGAGCTCGGCCACGTTTTCGCCCTGGACCATACTCGAGGCGGCTCCGCCACCCATCCCGATCCGGTAGGCCGGTCCGCCCACCTTGACGACCCACATTCCCGGCTCGGGTTGGTCCTTCTTCGTGTGGCGAGCGTCCATTCGGCCGATGCCACCTGAGAACATGATCGGCTTGATCCACTCTCTGCGCTCGCCGTCCGGGAGCCGGAGCCCGAACGATCGCGTGTAGCCCTGGATCACCGGTTCCCCGAATTTGTTGCCGTAATCCGATGCGCCGTTCGAGGCCTCGATCTCGATCTCCAGTGGCGATGCCAGGTTGGTTGGGTATGTGAGGCCAGCGTCTTCCCACGGCAGTTCGTAGCCGGGGATGCGCAGATTGCCCACGCAGTAGGCAGCGGTACCGGCCGAAAAAAGCGATGCACGGCCGGTGGCGTGGGTGTCTCGGAGCCTGCCACCGGTGCCCGTTTCTGCGCCGGGGAAAGGGGCGACGCCCGACGGGAAGTTGTGCGTCTCGGCGGTGAAGATGAGGTGTTCGTCCAGAGTTGTCGGCACCATCGGTGATGGTTCGCCCGGCGCCGCCGGGTGGAGCACGCGGACCACGTGCCCCGTGATCGCGCTGGAGTTGTCTTCGAACGCGATGACGCTGTTGTTGCGGTCGGCATCGAGCGGCTGGCGGATCATTGCCATCAGATGCTGTGGCGCCTCGACACCGTCGATGAGGAGTTTGCCCTTGAAGAACCAATGCCGGGAGTGTTCGCTATTGGACTGGGCGACGTCGAAACACTCGACATTTGTCGGGTTGCGCCCGATACGGTTGACGAAGAGTTCGGTGTAGTAGTCCAGATCCCAGTCGTCGAATGCCAGTCCCATCTCGCGATTGATGCGCTCGAGAGCCGTCCGGCCTTCCTCGATGACCGGCACTTCCACAACCCGGTCCGGCTCGACCCCGGTGGCGAACGTCGTAAGGGGTTCGGGATACACACACTCCGTCATGCGGTCGTGGACCGCATTGATGAAGGCTGCAAGCTGGCTGTCAACCGGCGGTGCGGCCGACCGCAACAAAAAGCGTCGCGAGCGTTCGATACGCCGAACGCCGCCCAACCCGCAGGCATGACACACGGCCACGGCGTTGGTGGACCAGGCGGTGGAGAAGTTCATCCTCGGTCCGACCTCGACGACGGTGCCTCGAGATGGATCGAGGAAACTCGACTCGCTGAAGGACTCGGGCGCGAAGGTCTCGGCGAGCAACCATCGCAGCACGCGATTCTCTTCATCTGACAGCGGCGATACGACCTCCACGTTGAAGCAGAACTCGGTGTCGATGGCTTCGATGGCGGCGCTCGTCGAGCGACGCGTTCCTTCGAGAAGGCTGCGTCGTTGTCCGTCCGACAGCCCGGGGGCTCGGTAAATATGGAGCAAGCTCATGGGCGTGGTTGTAACAGGTTTCAAGGTCATATGCCAATACCCCGAGGCCAGGTCGAAGAACAAAGAACAAAGAACAAAGAACAGAGAACAAAGAACGAAGGACCCCCACCCGCCCGAAGGGAGGGGCGCGTCTGGCGGGCGTGCCGTCTGAGAGAGTCGAAAGTCCGAAGTCGAAAGTTGAAAGTCCCCGCCCTTCCTCCCTGGAGAGAGAAAGACGCGTTGATCGGGTGTGCCACTTTTGACATTGTTGGGAACCTGATTGATGAATAATCTGGGCTTCGGGGCCAAACAATGTCAAGGGTGGCAACCGCGGGGAGCGCTGAGGGGAGATGGGCGCGCTGAAATCAGCAAATCGAAGCGAACGCGCTCACCCGGTGCCTGGCACCGACACCGACAGGACACGGCGGTGAACGCTTGCCACGACGATGACTGACCGATATTGTTCGGAGACGGAGACGGCATCATGACGACATACAAGGAATCTGGCGTAGACATTGAAGCTCAGGATCAGGCGTTGGAACACGTGAAGGCCATGGTTCGAGACACCTACACCGGTGGCGTTCTTTCAGACCAAGGAGCTTTTGGCGGTCTGTTCAAGCTTCCCACGAGGGGATTCAGAGAACCGGTGTTGGTGGCGTCGGCGGATGGCGTGGGAACCAAGCTCAAGGTGGCGTTCGCCACCGGCCGTCACGAGACGGTGGGACAGGACCTGGTCAACCACTGCATCAACGACATCCTTGTCCAAGGCGCGTCGCCCTTGTTCTTTCTCGATTACCTGGCCACCGGCCGACTCGATCCCGAAATCGCCGCGTCCGTAATCAGTGGCGTCGCCGGCGCCTGCAAAGAACAGGGTGTCGCTCTGCTGGGCGGTGAAACCGCCGAGATGCCGGGGTTTTACAGCGACGGTGAATATGACCTTGCGGGGTTCATCGTCGGGATCGTGGACCGACGGAAGATCCTCGACGGATCTGCGGTCGCGGAAGGAGACGTTCTGGTGGGCCTTCCTTCCACAGGCCTGCACACCAACGGTTACTCCCTGGCGCGCAAGGTGTTCTTCGATCAACTGGGCTGTGAACCCGACGAATTGCTCGACGGGCTCGAGGCTGCGGTGGGCGAAGAACTGTTGAAGGTCCACCGCTGCTATCTCAAGCCGGTGTGGCCGTTGATGGAGAAGGGCCGGATCAGAGCGGCCGCCCACATCACCGGCGGCGGCATCACCGACAACCTCCCGAGGGTGCTTCCTGAGGGCATGCGGGCGGTGATAAAGGTGGGCGCCTGGGAGATCCCTCCGCTGTTCCGAATACTGGCCGAGCGAGGGCAGGTCCCCGAGGATGACATGTGGCGGACCTTCAATCTCGGGGTCGGCATGGTCCTCGTGGTGGAGCCGAAGCGTCTGGCAAAGGTGCTCAAGGTGCTCAAAAAGGCCGGTTGCCCGGGATTTCCCATGGGCAAGATCGTTGCCGGAGAGCGGGGAGTCGAGTACGACCACCCACCCGCTGGATACGCGTCTGGTCTCCGCTAAGAAGACCGAATATTGAGCTTTGAATTCTGAATTTTGAATGCCCCCTCCCGTGGGGGGGGGCCTAGAGCCAAGTAATTCAGAATTAAGAACTAAGAATTCAGACTTTACGGATGGTGGTTGCATTTTGGAGGATTTTCAGTACAATGCCGATCCCGCTGTGCGAGCGGGGATTACATAACTCCTTGCCCTGAACAGAGGATTCAGGGCCATAAGGCCAAGAGGAGGACACCATGGCCCTATACGAATTGGGGGTCATCATTGACCCCGAGGTTCCCCCGGAGAACGAAGCCAGCGCCCTGGAGCGTCTCGAGGCGATCATCACCGAGGCTGGTGGCGAGGTCGTCGATCGGGACGCGTGGGGCAGGCGACAGCTTGCCTACCCGATCCAGAAGAAGAATTATGGCGTGTACCATTTCTGGAAGTTCAACGTCGACGGCGAAGTGCTCGACAAGTTGAACTTCGAAATGCGCACCAACGACGCGGTGATGCGGTCGCTGATCCTGAACCTGGATCGCGAACTGCGCCGCAAACGGAAGATGGACAAGAAGCTCGACGCGAAGGCAGCGGCGAAGGCTGCCAAACGTCAGGCAGCCGCTGAGGCCGCCGCCGAGGAGGATTGATCAATGGTGATGAATAAGCCCAAGCGACGCTTTCGGCGGCGCGTCAAGGTGTGCCGGTTCACGGTCGAGAAGATCAACTACATCGACTACAAGGACGTGGATCTGCTGCGGGAGTACACCCCGACCAATGGCAAGATCCTGCCGCGCCGGGTCACAGGAACCCGCCCGGCCTTTCAGCACAAGCTGACTCGGGCGATCAAGCGCGCGCGTTTCATGGCTTTGATGCCGTACGTCGGGCGCTAGATTTCACCCGTAAGGGTCCGGGCGACCCGCCGTCGAGCGGGCGCCGCAACGGGACCGGGAACTCGATGATGACTTCCGAGGATGCTGAAGACCGGCTCCAGGACCCTCAGCCGGTCCGCACGCCCCGTCTTGGGGTGGTGGCCGCGGGCGGTTTGTCGTTTCTGATGTCGGCGAGCCTGGTGGTGGTGTCTCCAGTGGGGTTGTTTCTGGCTCCCCTGGCGCTGGTTCCGGTGGTCCAGTGGGTCGCGGTCGATCGTCGCCAAGGAATGATCTCCTGGGGATGGGTGGTGGCGTTGCTCGCGGGTCTGGCCGTGACCGGCAATAGTTATTTTGGGGTGCCCGCCTGGGCCTATCTGGCGGCTTACGTCCTTGTGGTGGCGGTGCCGGCCGCGAGCCTCGAGGTGTGGCGGTTGGCGGACTGGGACGAGGGCCGTTGGATCGCGGTGACGACGCTGTTCGCCACCATGGCAACCCTGGCGGCCATCGCTGCGGTCGCGCGGCCGATGCCGCCGCTGACCGCCTTGGCCGATTGGTTTTTCGAGACCGCCGCCTTCGTCGAGGAGTCTTACAGCGCGATGGGCGTATCCACGGGTGAGCTCGAGCTCGCTTTCGACGCTGCGGCATCCCTGATTCCGTGGATCGTGCCGAGCGTCGCGGTGGGCTATCTGATCATCGTCTTGTTCTGGCTTCGACCTCGACTTCCGCTTCTGGGTTTCCGGATGGCGGTGGCACCGTTCGAGAAGTACCGCGGTGACGAGTGGCTGCCAGTGGGATTCGCTCTCGGTGGAATCGGGACTCTGTTTCTGTCGGGGACGCCGCGTTGGATCGCCGTCAACCTGCTGATTGCGGTGCTCATGTTGTATTTCATACAGGGTTTGGCTATGATTCGGGCCCATCTTGCCCGTTGGGTCGGGCGCGGGTGGCTGGTCCGCTGGGGAGTTGCGCTTCTGTGCTTGCAGGGACCGATGCCGTTCCTTGTGGCTGCACTGGGCATCGCAGACGGGTTCTTCGATATGCGCCCCGGGACCGATGATGACGGAGGAGAACAATGAAGCTGATACTGAACGACCACATCGAGCATCTTGGAGAGCGCGGCGACTCGGTGGCGGTGAAGCCGGGTTACGCGAGGAATTACCTGCTGCCCCAGGGGCTTGCCTACCTCGATACTCCTGGCAATCGGAAGCTTTTTGAACAGGAACAGGGCCGTTGGGAGGAGCTGGATCTGCATCGACGATCAGCTGCGGAGAAGGTGGCGTCCGATATGGCCGGCACCGAGCTGCTCTTCGAACGGCGCGCCAGCGAGAAGGACGTCCTCTTCGGTTCGGTGACCTCACTCGACGTTGTCCGCGAACTGGGCGAACGAGGGTTTGACCTCGATCGGCGGAGGATCCAGCTGGAGCACCCGATCAAGGAACTCGGCACCTTTGACGTCGGCATCCAGGTCCATCGGGACATCACTGTCACGGTTCCGGTCCACGTGGTGCGCCCAGGGGAGAAACCAGGCGCGAGGGTCGAGGTCGCACCCGATGATGAGGTTGTCGCGGACGCCGCGAAGACCCAAGAGCCTGCAGTGGATTCGGTATCCGTCGACATGGGCGCGACCGACGAGCTGGCCGAGCCCTCCGAGACGGACGTGGCGGCCGAGTAGCAATGGCCGGCGAAAGCCGGGACCAGCCTCCAACCGGCGAGCCGCCTGCTCATCGCCCTGGGTGGCTCAAAGACCTGTCGATGTACGTTCCGTCGGTCCTTCGGCGTCGGTTCGAGGATCTTTATCGCTCCGTTGATGCCCTCAATCATAGAGCCGATGTTCTGGAGGAACGGTCGGCGGTCGCCGATGGCCGCTTCGATGTTCTCGAGAACTCGACTCGAGCCCTCCAGGAGGAGGTCGAGCGGTTGCGCGGTGACCGGATCGTGGACCTCGAGCGACGCCTCGATCGTCTGGAGGCGACGATTCGCGAGGTCAGCGGCGTGGCAGCTCGGACCCGTGATGAAACGGTCCCCGCAGTTGTCGATCGCGGCAATCTGCTCATCGATCGGCTGGCGGCAGAACTCGACGAGCTGGCATCGCTGGTGGAGAGGATGTTGCGGTCGGAACCGTTGCCGGTTCCGGCGCAGAATTCGGCGGAACGCCAGCTCAGCGTTGATCTCAAGGAGATCCAACCGAAACTGGTGGAGGCATTCCGGGGATCCGAGGAGGAGATCGTCCACCGTCTCGATCGACACCTTCCGCTATTGCGGGGGGCTGCGCCGGTCCTCGATCTGGGATGTGGTCGCGGTGAGTTGTTACTCATGCTGCGAGACGCCGGCGTCGATGCGGTTGGTGTGGAGGCCGATCAGGCGCTCGTCCAGGCGGCACGTCGCCGTGGTCTCGAGGTCATTGAGGGCGATTGCGTCGAGGTGCTCACGGATCAGCCGCCCGGCAATTGGGGGGCGGTGACCGCCATCCATCTGATGGAACATCTCGAGGCGGCGGAGGCCCTCAGCGTTCTCCACGAGGTGCGGAGGATTCTCCGACCGGGCGGGATCTTCCTCGCAGAGAGCCCGAACCCCAGGAATCTGAGAGTCGGGGCCTCTGAGTACTGGATCGACCCGACCCATCGCCGCCCATTGATGCCCGAGACCCTCGAACTCTTCGTGTCCGCCGCCGGTCTCGAGGTGGAGCGGGTGGAGTTCCTCCACCCCTTCCCCGACGAGGAATGGCTGATCTCCAGTGAGGACGCGAGCGTTGCCGACGCAGGGTCCTCGGCAGAGGTTTCGGCGTTGACCCATCGGATCGATCGTCTTGCCGGCCGGCTCGACGAGCTTCTCAATGGCCCTCGCGATTTCTTCGTGGTGGCATCAAAACCCGATCTGGACTGACTCAGGAGGTCTCTGATGAGGCTGTTGTGCATCACCCTCGTGGCTGCTGGTTTGGCAATCGGCTGCGGCGCCGGCAACAAGCCCGCCGCGCCTGACGAGTTGAGCGTCGTATCCGACATCGCCGCCCGTCGAGCCCAGTTTGTACCCCAGACCTTGACCGCGGCGGTGGATCATCTATCCGATGGTGATCTCCAGGCCTTGAGACATCTCGTGGAGGCCGCCAGAGTCATCGATGAGATCTACCTTCTCCAGGCCTGGGCCGGAAATCCAGATTTCGCGGAACGGGTGGCGGGCTTCGACGGCCAGGACGGCAATGCTCTCCGCGATTACTACCGCATCATGTACGGTCCGTGGGACCGACTGCTCGACCACGAGTACTTCGTCGGCAGCCTCGAACGTCCTCGGGGAGCCGGGTTCTATCCGGAGGACTTGACGGCCGACGAGTTCAACGCCTGGTTGGCAGCCCACCCGGAGGACGAGGCCGCATTTCGCTCTCTCCACACAATCATCCGGCGGGACGGCGACCGGTTGGTGGCGATTCCCTATTCTGTGGCCTACGGTGGCCGGCTCGAGCGCGCAGCCGCGGCAATGCGAGCCGCCGCAGCATCCACCGACAATGAGAGCCTCCGCCGATTCCTCGAGCTGCGGGCGGATGCATTCGCCACGGACGACTACTACGAGTCCGACTTCGCCTGGATGGATCTCGATTCGGCCATCGAGGTCGTCATAGGGCCGTACGAGACCTATGAGGACACTCTGTTCGGCTACAAGGCAGCATTTGAGACCTTCCTCTGCGTCACCCATCCCGAGGACTCGGCGAGGCTGGAGAAATTCAAGGCCGAGCTGCCCTTCCTCGAGCGCAACCTGCCGATCCCGGATGGGCACAAGAACCTCGACCGCGGCACCGAATCCCCCATACGGGTCGCTGACGAGCTCCTGGCCGCCGGTGACACTCGCGCAGGAGTTCAGACACTGGCCTTCAATCTGCCCAACGACGAGCGCGTGCGCGAGGCCAAGGGTTCGAAGAAGGTGATGCTCAAGAACGTGATTCAGGCCAAATACGACGGTATTTTGGTTCCCATCGCCGAGCGGGTGCTCCCTGCCGACGAGGTGGACCGGGTCGATGTCGAGGCCTTTTTTCAGTTCACATTGCACCACGAGCTGTCCCACGGCCTCGGCCCGGGTCTGATAGAGGTCGACGGTCGGCAGACCGAGGTCCGCTTAGAGCTCAAGGACCTGGACTCGGCCCTCGAGGAGGCCAAGGCGGATGTGCTCGGGGTGTACAACATCTACGCGTTGGTGGATCGGGGTGTCATGGGTCCCGAGATTCTCGAGCACCTGCCCTGGACATACACTGCAGGGATGTTCCGTTCGACCCGGTTCGGAGTGGCGGAAGCCCATGGCCTGGGTGTGGTGATTCAGACCAATTACCTGCTCGAAAAGGGTGCCGTGGAGATCACCGATGACGGCAAGTTCCGCCCCGTGCCCGAGAAATTTCAGGCGGCATTCCGGGATCTCGCGTCTGAAATCCTGATGATCCAGGCCGTTGGCGATTACGATGGCGCGCGGCAACTGGTGGACCGGTATGGAAGGGTGCACCCTGCCATGCGGTCGGCCCTGGACGGGATGGAGGATATCCCGGTGGACATCGACCCGGTCTATCCGCTGGTCGGGCTGTCGTGAACCTCGGCCTTGCCGGTCGTGTGGCCGTGGTGGGTGGGTCCTCCGCCGGCCTCGGCTACGCCACTGCCGTGGGTCTGGCCTCAGAAGGTGCGCGCGTGCTGGTCGTGTCCCGTTCTGAGGATCGGGTTGGCGGGGCCGTGGAGCGGATCCGACGGGCCGGCGGCAAGGAGGTGGCGGGCCTGGCGGTCGATCTGACTGATCGGGACGGGCCTGACCGCGTCATTTCCGCGGCGAAGGAAATTTTCGGCGCGCCGACGATCGTCGTCGCCAACGCAGGCGGGCCGCCCGCCATGCCGGCTACCGAGGCCGGCGCCGATGAACTCGAGGCCGCCTGCCGCCTGCTCTTGCTGCCGGTTCAGCGCCTTTTCCATGCTGCGCTTCCGGCCATGCGCGACGCGGGTTGGGGTCGTTTCGTCGCCATCACCTCCATCGCGGTTTTCGAGCCGCAGCCTGGGCTCGTGCTCTCCAACTCGCTGCGGGCGGCGGTCACGGGATATCTCAAGAGTGTGGCCGACGAGGTCGCGGAGAAGGGGATTACCGTCAACTCCGTGTGTCCGGGCTTCACTGCCACCGAACGCCTCGACGAACTCGCCGAGATCATGGCGGCGCAGCAGGCGGTGAAACCCGCCGAGGTCCTCGCCGGTTGGGCTGACCATGTGCCGATCAAGCGTCTGTTGAGACCCGATGAAGTGGCCGCGGCGGTGACGTTCCTCTGCTCGGAATCCGCGTCGGGTATCACCGGGGTCGCGCTTCCGGTAGATGGCGGGTTTCGCAGGGGATGGGCGTGAAAACGTCCGCCCCGATCCCTGAAATCAGCCCGTGGATTGGTCCATCAAATGGCGGTCGATGCAGCGGAAAGCAGACAAGACTGCGTCTCGTAATGAATTTCGTTTCGGTATGGACATTTTATGTGAAGGGGTTCACAATCTCGCGGTGACGGGGGAATTCCCAAAGGGAGGCTGTATCGATGCCGACGCAAGATTTGACATTTGCCATTGTTGGCTCGGGCGGTGATGGTGTGATCACGACAGGTGATTTCATCGCTCAGGCCGGGGCTCGAGAGGGTCTGCACTGCATGAAGGTGGAGGCCTACGGCCCGCAGATCCGAGGTGGCGAATCGTCGTGCACCGTTCGTGTCAGCGCCAATCCGATCTTTGCCCAGGGTGATCTCGTGGATGTGATGGTTGCCTTTAACTGGGGTGACTTTGCCATGTTCCGGGGCGAGATCATCGCTTCGCCGAACGCGGTCGTGCTTTATGAGGAGAACGACGACACTCCTCGGGAAGATGTGGAGCCGCACCTTGGAACCGCCGACGGCTCTCGGTGGCTTGCGGTGCCGTTCACTGCCCTGGCCAAGGAGTCGGCCGGAACCGCGCTGGCAAAGAACATCGTGACCCTCGGGGTGCTCTGCGAACTCTTCGGGCTGCCCAAGGATGGACTCCTGAAGGCAATCGAAACCAAGTTTTCGAAAAAGAAAGCAGCCGTGCTCGAGGCGAACCTCAAGGGGTTTCAGGCCGGGATAGATTGGGCCGTCGCCCACAGGAACGAAGTGGGAGACAAGAGGCTCAGTTACGTTCCCGCCGACCCCATGTTGCTGATGTCCGGCAACGAGTTGTCGGCGGTTGCCGCGCTGCACGCGGGCTGCAGGTTCTTTGCCGGCTACCCGATCACGCCGTCGTCAGAAATCCTCCATCTGCTGTCCGAGTGGATGCCCAAGGTGGGCGGCTACCTGGTTCAGACCGAGGACGAGCTGTCCGCCATCGGAGCCGTTATTGGTGGGTCGTTTGCCGGCGTGAAGTCCATGACCGCCACATCCGGCCCTGGCCTGGCCCTGATGACCGAGATGCTGGGTCTGGCGGCCATGTCCGAAATTCCGGCGGTCATCATCGATGTTCAGCGCGGTGGCCCGTCCACCGGGTTGCCGACCAAGAGCGAGCAGTCGGATCTCTGGCAGGCTCTGTGGGGCTCCCACGGTGACGCGCCCCGTGTGGTGCTGGCGCCGGCGGATGTGGAGGACTGCTTCCACACCACGGTGGCCGCATTCAACATCGCCGAGGAGACCCAGCTGCCGGTGATCGTTCTCTCGGACCAATTCATCGCTCAAAGGCGGGAGACGCTTTCCATGCTGACCCTCGACCACGAGGTCGTGGGACGGCAGGTTCCCACCGCCGGAGAACTGCGCGATTTCAAGCGATACCGGGACACCAAGTCGGGCATCTCTCCCATGACCTGGCCGGGAATCAAGGGCGGCGAGTACCAGACAAACGGTCTGGAGCACGACGAGACCGGCCAACCGTCGTCAATGCACATCGTGCACGAGAAGATGAACGCCAAGCGCTACCGAAAACTTCGCCACGTGCGGGACAAGTACAGCTTCTTCAGAACCTACGGTCCGGATGACGCGGATGTGGGTATCCTGTGCTGGGGTTCCTCCAAGGGCCCGGTCAAAGAGGCCGTCCTCCGCGCCAACGGCCGCGGGGAGAAGGTGGCGGCGTTCGTGCCTCAACTGCTCTACCCCTTCCCCTATCACGAGTTTCGGCGTTTCTTGCGCGGTATCGAGGACATCATCATCTTCGAACTGTCCTACTCGGCGCAGTTCTACAAGTACCTGCGCACGTTCCTTGACCTGCCAGAAGGGCACACCTACCTCTACAAGCGGTCGGGTGGCAAGAACCTGACGGTGGGTGAAGTGGAGGACAAGATCCACAAGGTTGTGGAGATGGGCGCCATGCGGCGGGAGGTGTTGGTATGACCATGACGACGATGGACGTCAAGCTCAAACCCGGTGACTACAAGTCCGGTCTGGCACCGGTGTGGTGTCCCGGTTGCGGAGACTTCGGCATACTCAATGCGCTCTACCGAGCCATGGCCGAACTCCAGATCGAGCCGTGGAATACGGTGATCGTGTCCGGCATCGGGTGCTCTTCGCGCCTGCCAGGTTATGTCCACTCTTACGGATTCAACGGTGTGCACGGTCGCGGACTGACCTTGGCCACCGGAGTCAAGGTCGCCCGTCCGGAACTCACCGTGATCGCGGTGGGTGGCGACGGCGATGGCCTCGCCATTGGCGGCAACCATCTCATCCACTCGGCACGCCGGAACCTGGATGTGACGTATATCCTGATGGACAATGAGATCTACGGCCTGACAAAGGGCCAGGTCGCGCCGACCACCCCCATGGGCGATAAGACCAAGTCGACCTATTGGGGCAACCCGGAGCCTTCGGTGGATCCCTGCGAACTCGCCATTTCCACGGGTGCGACCTGGGTCGGACGGGGCTACTCCGGCGACGTCAAGTTCACGACCAAGCTGATCACAGACGCGATCAAGCACCACGGCTTTTCATTCCTGAACATCATCTCGCCATGTGTGACCTGGCGCGGTGACGATCAGTTCAAGGCACTCAAGGAGATCCTGCAGTACATCCCCGAGGATCACGATCGCACACGACGCGCGCCGGCGGTGCAATACACCAGAGAAAAGGGCGTGCTCACCACTGGTGTGCTCTACGAGGTGGAACAGCCGTCTCTGGTGGACCGGCTCAACCAGATCAAGGCTGACGCCCAAGGGGAGGGGCCCGAGCCCTCGACCCGGGAAATCCTCGAGACCTTCTTTCCGAAGTTCTGATACGGTATTTGACGAATTTTTCCACCCCGACTTCGGTCGGGGTTTTGTTTGTATTGATTGTCTTGTGAATATATTCTCAATAAAAGTCATGTGATGAGACTTGACGAACCCGTTACCGGGACATAGATTTCAGTGAAGAAGTCAATTATTAACCTGGTTAACCTTATATGGGGTAAACGATGCCAACCGGCGGCAAGACCGCCACTCCAGCTCGCCCCAGCGCCGATCCAAGGACGGCGGCTTATAAGGACGAGGTCCACCGGTTTCTCAGGTGTGGCCACACCCTCGGTTCCCTGTTGCGTGAGATCCTCGATGAGTCCTTTCTAGGCAACTACTGCCCGCTGCCCCTCAATCGCGTCCAGTTCTGCCTGCTCAAGCTGATTTCTGTGAACGCGAACCTCCAGGCCGGCGAGGTGGCGCGCTACCTTGGCGTGTCGCCGGCAGCCATTACCAAGAATGTGGACAAGCTCGAAGAACTTGGATTGGTGGCGCGCACCGTCAGCCGGAAGGACCGGCGGGCGACGATCCTGTCGGCCACCGACGACGGGCTCGTGGTGGTGTCGAAGTACGAGGCGCTCAAGGCAACTCGCATCCTCCCGGCCATGGACCAGATCAGCTCGGAGACTCTGGAGGTTCTCTGCGATGTGATTGACGACGTCTGCCTCGAGCTCTTCGAGAGAAGCGGGAGCTCTCGGGGGATCTGTCTTCGATGCGCCGGCTACTACGAGCCCGACTGTCCGTTGCGTGCGGCCCAGGGTGACTGCGCTCTGCACGTGAGCCATGAGCCGCCGATGGGCGGCGAGGAGACGTTGGCATGAATTGTTGGCGACAACCCATGGACAAGGACCGGATCAGGGTGCCGCGGGGCGATGTGACCATCATCGAGGACCGGTGCAAGGGGTGTGGATTCTGTGTGGAGTACTGCCCCAAGGACGTGCTGGTCATGTCGGAACGGTTCAACACCAAGGGGTATCACCCACCCGAGATGGTGACCAGCGGGGAGTGCGTGAACTGCAATCTGTGCGAGATGATCTGCCCCGATTTTGCCATCTTTTCATCCGAGCTTCCCGATGGGACGCCGGACCCTTCGGAGGTGACCAATTGAAACCGGATCCTGCGGGCGTTTTGACCGGTGTCCACTACTTTGACGGGGACTGGGCCTGTGGCGAGGGCGCTATGGCCGCCGGTTGCCGGTTCGTGGCAGGCTACCCGATCACGCCGTCCACCGAGGTGGTGGAACGTATTTCCCAGAGGTTTCCAAAGATCGGTGGGACCTTTATTCAAATGGAGGACGAGCTCGCCAGCATGGCCGCTGTGGTGGGCGCCTCCTGGACCGGCACCAAGTGTATGACCGTCACCAGCGGCCCGGGTTTCAGCCTGATGATGGAGAACATCGGCCTGGCGACGATGATGGAGTCGCCGTGCGTCGTGGTCAACGTTCAGCGGGGTGGACCGTCCACCGGTTTGCCGACCATGGTGGGACAGGGAGACATGATGCAGGCGCGGTGGGGCTCGCACGGTGACTACGAGCTGATCGCGATGTGTCCCCAATCTCCCCAGGAGGCCTTCGACCTGACCATCGACGCCTTCAATCTCTCCGAGCGCTACCGGGTGCCCGTGATGTTCATGATGGACGAGTGCGTCGGTCACATGACCGAAAAGGTGGTGATCCCCCCCGCGGCGGAGATCGATATCGAACCTCGCGAGCTGACGAAGAAATCGCCGAAGGAATACAGGCCGTACAAGCTCAACGGCCGCCCCGCTCCGGAGTTTGCCCGCGCCGGTGACGGCTATCGCTTTCACGCCACAGGTCTCACCCATGACGAGCGGGGTTATCCGGTGATGAGCGTCGAGTGTCAGGAGTGGAATGTTCGGCACCTCATCGACAAGATCAAGGACAACGTCGACGACATCGTTCGTTATGAGGAGGAAAACCTCGATGGTGCTGAAGTCGTGGTGCTTGCCTACGGCATCACGGCGCGGGTGACCCGTCTCGCCATCGAGATGGCGCGCGAACAGGGGATCAAGGTCGGTTTTATCAGGTTGGTGGTTGTCTGGCCGTTCCCCGAGAAGATCATCTCCGAGCTCGCCAAGTCGATCGAGGCATTCGTTGTTCCCGAGATCAACTACGGACAGATGGTCCTCGAGGTGGAACGATGCGCACACGGCCAGTGCGAGACCATCCTGGTACCGCACGGCGGCGGTGGAGTGCACGATCCAAAAACCATCTTAGAGGCCATCACGGGAGCCGTCCGATGAACACCCCAACCAACGACATCCCGCTGGAACATCCCATCGCGCCCTTCCTCCGGATGGATCGGATTCCCCACATCTGGTGCCCCACTTGCGGTATCGGAACGGTGGTGAAGTGCTACGCCACGGCTCTGGACAAGGCCGGCGTGGATCTGGACAAGGCGGCCATCGTCTCCGGCATCGGATGCACCGGCCGGGTGGCGGGTTATATGAACCTCGACGCCTTTCACTCCACCCACGGCCGGGCGATTCCGTTTGCCACCGGATTGAAGCTGGGACGGCCGGAGCTCTTCGTGACGGTGTTTTCCGGCGACGGTGACCTCTCGGGAATCGGTGGCAACCACTTCATACACGCGGCCCGACGCAACATGGACCTGCTGGTGATCTTGGTAAACAACTTCATTTACGGCATGACCGGCGGCCAGAACGCGCCCACGACCCCGGCCACGGCTCGCTCCTCCACCATGCCCTTCGGCAACTTCGAAACGCCCTTCAATCTGCCCCACCTCGCAGCCAGCTGCGGGGCATCCTACGTGGCGCGGTGGACCTGTCTCCACATCCGGCGGTTAACGCAGTCCATGACTGAGGCGATGGGCGGAAAGGGCTTCCGGTTCATCGAGGTCATAGCGCCGTGCTCCACCCTCTACTCGAGGCTCAACCGGCTCGGTTCCGGCCTCGATCTGCTCCGCTTCTACCACGACAACGCCGAGATCCGGCACGGTGCGGACACCCGGGACCTGGCCATCGGGTACCAGGACCGGATGATATGCGGCGTCTTCGTCAACGAAGATCGTCCCACCTTCAGCGAGTTGATGAACGCCCATTACAGCGAATGTCTGGGGGACGACTACGTCCCGATGCCGCCTGAGGGAGGGTGGATCCATGAGTAGAACTGAGATTCGGATCACCGGTTTTGGTGGCCAGGGGGTGGTGTTGGCGGGCCACATCATCGGCCACGCCTGCGCCGTCAACGCCGGCAAGCACGCCACGATGATCCAGAGCTTCGGGCCGGAGGCACGGGGGTCGGCCTGTTCTACGACTCTCGCCATCTCGGACACCGAGGTGTTGTACCCCTACATCGGGCGGCCGAACATATTCGTTGTGATGTCGGGTGAGGGATACGACAAATTCGGCGAGGAACTGAAGGACGACGGCACGTTGATCTACGAAAAGGACCTCGTGCAGCCGAAGCCTGGTGACGGACAGCAGGCCTTTGGCGTGCCCTCCACCCGTATCGCCGAGGAACTGGGGCGCGCCATCGTCCAGAACATCGTGATGGTGGGTTTCGTTGCTGCCGCCACCCGGTTGGCGGACCGTGAGGCGATGCGTGGCGCGGTGGCCGAGTCGGTGCCGGCGGGAACCGAAGTCCTCAACCTGCGCGCCTTCGACGCTGGCTGGGATTATTTTCAAGAGAACTATGGTGACGAAGCGCCGGTGCCCGAGCGGGAGCCGGCAATGGCGGACTGAAATGCGGACGGTCATGGGATCCGGGATGGTGTGAATCATGTCGAGAGTCGGCGTATTCGTCTGTCACT
Organism: uncultured Holophagae bacterium; assembly: GCA_963710645.1. Taxonomy (GTDB): domain Bacteria; phylum Acidobacteriota; class Thermoanaerobaculia; order Thermoanaerobaculales; family Sulfomarinibacteraceae; genus FEB-10. Next base: position 383,400 of record CAVQBD010000002.1, read on the forward strand.
GCGGCGAGAACATCGCCAGGACCGTGGAGGTCGAACGGGTGGTGGAGTTCGCCAAGAACATCCCCGGAGCGGTCCTCGCGACCGACTACCCCTATATGTGTTCGGCGCCCGGTCAGAAGAAGGTCATCGAGGCGATCCAGGAACACCAACTCGACCGCGTTGTGGTGGCGGCCTGTTCGCCGCAACTCCACGAACCCACCTTCCGGGTGGCTTCGGTCCAGGCGGGACTCAACCCCTTCCTGTGCGAGATGGCCAATATTCGCGAACACTGCTCGTGGGTCCACACTGATTCAGAGGCGGCGAGCGACAAGGCATGTCAGTTGGTGGCGGCGGCGGTGGAGAGGGTCAAACGAGCCCAGCCCCTGGATCCCATCGAAGTTCCGGTGACCAAACGGGCGCTGGTCATCGGTGGTGGGGTGGCCGGGATACGCACAGCACTGGACATGGCGAACGCGGGCTACCCCGTGGTACTGGTGGAGAAGGCTCCCTCCATCGGGGGCAACATGTCCCGCCTCTCGGAGACGTTCCCGACCCTCGATTGCTCACAGTGCATCCTGACGCCGCTGATGGTCCAGGTCACTCGTCATCCGAACATCGAGTTGCTGACTTACTCGGAGGTGGAGGAGGTGAGCGGGTTCGTCGGCAACTTCACCGTGAAGATCCGCAAGAATCCGCGATTTGTCTCCGAGGCCGACTGCACGGGCTGCGGTGATTGCACCGACGTCTGTCCCGAACCGGGATCCAATGAATTCGATCTCGGTCTAGCCAGCCGCAAGGCGATTTACATCCCGTTCCCGCAGGCCGTGCCCTCCACCTACACCCTGGACGCCGACCGCTGCCTCAACGCCAAGCTGGAGTCCGACACCGGTTTCCGAGTGCTGGCGTGCGTGCGATGCCAAGACGCCTGTCAGGCCAACGCCATCGACTTCGACATGCGTCCGGAGATCATCGAACGTGAGGTGGGAGCGATCGTGGTGGCCACGGGATACACGACCAGGGTTCCGGAGCAAGCAAGGCACTTCGGCTACGGCACATTGCCGGATGTCATGGACGGTCTCGAGTTCGAAAGGCTGCTGTCGGCGTCGGGACCCACCGCCGGCGAGGTGCGCCGGCCATCCGACCGCCAGATTCCCAAGGATGTCGTGTTCATTCAGTGTGTGGGGTCCCGAAACCCGGCCCACGGCGTGTCCTATTGCTCTCGAGTCTGCTGCATGTACACAGCCAAGCACGCCATGCTCTACCGCCACAAGGTGCCGGAGGGCACCGCCACGGTGTTCTACATGGACATCCGTGCCGCCGGTAAGGGATACGAGGAATTCGTCCACAGGGCCATGGAGGATGAGCGGGTCAACTACGTTCGGGGCAGGGTCAGCCACGTTATCGAACGCGATGGCAAGCTCCTGGTCCAGGGAGTGGACACCCTGTCCGGCAGGCCCATTGAGATCATGGCGGACATGGTGGTCCTCGCCAATGCCATGGAGCCGTCGGACCGCGGGGATGTGGCCAGCACCCTCCGGATCGCGGCGGATGCCCATGGATTCTTCCAGGAGGCACATCCCAAACTGCGACCGGTGGAAACCCTGTCAGCGGGGATCTTCCTGGCGGGAGCGGCTCAAGCTCCTAAGGACATCCCGGACACGGTATCTCAGGCTTCCGCCGCGGCGGCCAAAGGGCTCGAGTTGCTCTCCAAACCCATGCTCCAGCGAGATCCAACAACGGCCCGGATTCGGGAGGAGACCTGTGCGGGTTGCTTCGAGTGCCAACTCGTGTGCCCCTACCAGGCCATTGATCGCAAGGAGATCAGAGATCGGGAAGGAAACCTGCTGCGCGTCGTGGCGTCGTCCAACGCTGCGGTCTGCGAGGGGTGCGGCGTCTGTACCGTGACCTGCCGCAGCGGCAACATCGACCTGTTCGGATACAGCGAAGAACAGATCTTCGCCCAGATCGGGGCCCTCGCTCCGTTCCCGGAGGAGCTGCCAAGATGACCGAATCCGCCCACACCGAATTGCCGAGCGGTGGTGCAGATCCGGCCGTCAGCCCCGAAGGCTGGCAGCCGCGGATCATCGCGATGGTGTGTAACTGGTGCAGCTATGCCGGGGCAGACATGGCTGGAACCACTCGGATGGAGTACCCGGCCACCGTGCGGTTGGTCCGGTTCCCGTGCACCGGTCGTATGCATCCCTTGACCATCCTCAAGGCATTTGAGTGCGGCGCGGACGGGGTGTTGGTCTCCGGCTGTCATCCCGGCGACTGTCACTACGTCCAGGGGAATCTGGTGGCTCGCCGGAGGTTTGCTCTGTTCAGGTCGCTGATGGAGTTTCTCGGCCTGGATCTCGGGAGACTCCACTTTGCGTGGGTCTCCGCCTCCGAAGGTCACAAGTGGGCCAGGGTCGTCCGTGAGGTGTCCCAGGCGGTACACGAGGCGGGTCCGCTTCCCGGTTGGGGGGGTTCTCGATTTGGAGAACCCGTCGTCCTACCCGAGCTTGAGGTTCCGGCGGACGCCGCCGGAGACAGCGGGAAAATCCCGGTCGGGTTGGTGGACCGGATGCGGTTGACCGCCGCCAACCTGTTGGGCTCTGGAGAGGTGAATCTCTTCATGGGCTACCGCGCCAGCACCCGCCAGGGGCGGCTCGCGCCGGCGATGATCACCTCCGCGGATCAGGTGGGTACGTTGGAGTGGAATGAGACCGCAGTCCACAACCTCGCGACCTATCTGCCGGCGGCTCGGGAGCGATCCCGGCGGGTTGCACTGACTGTCAAGCGCTGTGACGTGCGGGCCGTGGAAGGACTGGTGCGCGAGGGACAAATCAACCGCGACGACGTGCTCCTCGTGGGGTTGCCGTGCGGGGGTGTCTCAGAAGACGGCAGACCGGCGGCCAAATGTGCGACCTGCAGCGGTGAGATTGATCCGAGCTGCGATGTGTCGGTAGACCTGGTAGGTGGGACGGCGGCCGTGTCCCGGGGTCACAGAGGACCCATTGACGACCCCAGAGACGTCCAAGTGGCCTTCATCGAGAGCCTTCCCGCCAACGACCGGTGGCGCTTCTGGCAGGCTCAATTCGAGCGCTGCATCCGCTGTTACGCCTGCAGGGCCTCCTGCCCACTTTGCTACTGCGACTCGTGCATCACCGAGAAGCACCGTCCGCAGTGGATCCCAACCACAATCGACGGGCCGGGCAACATCTCCTGGAACGTCATTCGCGCAGCCCATCTCACGGGCCGTTGCACTGGTTGCGATCGTTGCGCCGAGGCCTGCCCAGCGGACATCCGGCTCGATCTCATCAACCGCAAAATGGCGCTCGAAGTGGAGCGGCAATTCGGTGCCGGACTGGATCCCGGCGAACGGGCGGCACTGACCGATTTCCGAATGGATGACCCCGAGGAGTTCATCCTGTGACACACGAGATGGAACCTACCGCCTTCTTGGTGACCGATGCTGAGCTCCGACAGTGGATCGGAGAGCTCATTGCTGGCAAATACACGGTGATCGCTCCGGTCCGCCAAGACCGACATCTCCTGCTCTTCGGCGAAATTCGGACCGCTGAGGAGGCCGTGTTGGAACCTTCTGGCAAGACCAGGTGGTCACCCAAGGAGTTCTTGTTCCCGAAGTCCGAAGCCCTCTATCGCTACAGCTTCGTCGGCGGCCAGGTGCAGGTCGCGGACCCCTCCGTCTTCGATGAGGACCAGGTTCTGATCGGGGTCCGGCCGTGCGACGCCGCCGGCTTGGCCCGTCTCGATACCATCTTTCTAACAAATGAAGTGGACCCGATGTACCGCCAGCGCCGCGAGCACACAACGGTGGTGACCGTGGCGTGTGCCGGTGCCGACCCGGAGTGTTTCTGCACAGCGGTGGGAGGATCACCAGCCGGTGGTGACGGCAGCGACATCCAACTCGTGCCGCTGTCTGTCGGGTGGTTGGTTCGAATCTTGAGCCGACGTGGGGTGGAGCTCGCACCGTCCACCGATGGTGGTTGGTGGCCCGGAACCGACGCCGAGGAGGCTGAAGCGGAGGAGATCCGTCGCCGTGTCGAACGGGAGATGGACGTCAGTCCGATCCTCAGCGAGTGGTCCGAAGCGTTGGAAAGGGGCTTTGACGACCCGGTGTGGGACGAACTCGCAAAGCACTGTCTCGGGTGCAGTGCCTGCGCCTACGTGTGTCCGTCGTGCTCGTGCTTCGACATGAACCAGCACGGCACGGCATGGGGGGGCGAACAGAGCCGGTCGTGGGACGCCTGTACCTTCGAGCTCTTCACCCGGCACTCCTCGGGCCACAACCCGCGCTCGTCAACGGGTGGACGCTATCGCCAACGTGTACTCCACAAGTTCGCCTTCCGAGGCGAAGGGGATTCGGAATTCCGGTGTGTGGGCTGCGGCCGGTGCATCGCACTGTGTCCGGCGGGGATGGATATATCGGAGGTGGTCCGGCGTGCTGCAGACATCCTCCAGGGAGGTTGTGATGGCTCAGCTGGCTGAGGCGTGGCCGAATCCGTACCTGCCGAGACGGGTGTTCATCGGCGGCATGCGGGACGAAACGCCCGACGTCAGGTCCCTCGAACTGCAATTTGTGGACGAGCACGCGGCGGCGGGCTTCTCGGGTTGGGAACCGGGCCAGTTCGGCGAGTTCACAGTGTTCGGCGAGGGAGAGTGCGTATTTGCCATTTCCAACGCGCCGTGGCACCCCGCCGACGGCAATCCGCCGATCATAGAGTGCACCTTCCGCGCGGTGGGCAAAGTGACCCATGCCTTGCGTGGGATGTCCGTTGGCAGCGTGATCGGTTTCAGGGGTCCCTACGGCAACCACTTTCCCATTGATCAGTGGTTGGATCGTGACCTCGTCTTCCTGGGGGGCGGCATCGGCATGGCGGCGCTGCGGTCGACGGTGTTGGAGGTGCTGCGCCAGAGGGAGGATTTCGGCGAGGTTGTGATCCTCAACGGGGCCCGAACCGTGGACGATCTGGTCTACTCCGAGGAAATGAAACTGTGGGATGAACTCGACGGTGTACGGGTGGTTCAAACGGTGGATCCCGGAGGTGAAACCCCCGAATGGACTGGTGAGGTGGGGGTGATTCCCACCGTTTTCGAGGGCCTTGAACTCCGTCCCAAAGGCCGGGTGGTGGTGGCCTGTGGACCGCCCGTCATGCTCCACTACCTCTTCCTCTCACTGGAAAAGGTGGGCTACCGGGGCGACCAGGTGTTCACCACCCTGGAAAACCGTATGAAATGTGGCATCGGCCTGTGCGGTCGTTGCAACGTGGGCCCGTTCTTCGTCTGCCGGGACGGCCCGGTCGTGACCTGGGAAGAACTCGATGCGTTACCCAAGGACTACTGATCGAGGCGGGGCGTGAGGCCATGAGCAGCAAGATCATTCCGGATTGGGACATCAGGGACGCGATCCTCGAAGCGGGTGGTGATGACGCCTACCGTTGTTACCAGTGCGGCAATTGCATGGCAGTGTGCCCGTGGTACCACGTTGACGCCGTCACCTACCCGGTCTATCAGGTCCCCCAGTCGGTCAAGTTTGGTGCCATCATGACGTCGGAGGACACCGCCGAGATCGAGCGCGAGGTGAGTGCGGTCTATCGCTGTGTGGGCTGCGATTCGTGTTCCACGTGGTGTCCCCACGAGGTGAGCCTTCCGAATATCATGCGGGCCATCCGAAGGATCCTGGTGGAATTCGGCTCGTACCCTTCAGAGCTGAGCGAGTCGGTGTCAAGGATATCGAGCTCGGGCAATCCCTTTGGCGAACCCAGGGAGAACAGAGCGCAGTGGACCGATGAATTGGAGGTGCCGGTCTTCGGTCCGGAAACCGAGTACCTCCATTCGCCGTGTTGTGTCCCGGCCTATGATCCGCGGGCGAAAAAGGTGGCCCAGGCGACGGTGACAATCCTCGAAAAGGCGAAAGTGTCGTACGGCATTCTGGGCAGCTCGGAGTCCTGCTGCGGCGAGGCCATTCGCCGGGCCGGAGCTGAGGAGGTCTTCCGCGAAGTGGGTGGGACCAACATCGAGGCCTTTCGGGCCGCGGGTGTGCGCAAAATCCTGGTCACCTCACCTCACTGCTACACCACCTTCGTTAACGAGTACCCTGAACTCGGTGGCGACTTCGAGGTGATCCACCAGACCCAGCTCTTTCATCAGCTCGTCTCCAAGGGGACATTGGTCCCGAAGGTGGGGCTCGAACGAAGAGTCGCCTATCACGATCCCTGTACTCTGGGTCGGCAAAACGGCATCTACGACGAGCCCCGCGAGGTGCTGCGAAGCATCCCCGATCTTGAATTGGTGGAAATCCCCACCTTCAACCGTGAGCACAGCCTCTGCTGCGGCGGCGGCAGTGGCGGCGTGTGGCTCGAACGGCCCAAGGGTGAACGGTTGTCGGATGTTCGTGTCCAGCAGGCGGTGGATGCGGGGGCCGAGGTCCTCGCGGTGGCGTGCCCGTACTGCCTCCAGATGTTCGAGGATTCGGTGGCCACGATGGGCCTCGATCTCGTGGTGAAGGATGTGGGGGAGTTGCTCGCCGACTCGTTACAGCCGGTTGAGTGATCCTTCGTCCGTGGGCGCGCTATAGTCCGGGGAGCGATGGTTTCTCCAGCCGGCCACGGGCCGCATCCGATCTCGGCGGTGCTCATCACCCACGACGCGGAGCGTCATCTGGACCGGGTTCTGCAACCCCTTGGCATGTGCGACGAGATCGTGATCCTGGATTCGGGTTCCGGCGACCGGACGCTCGAGATAGCGGCTACCCACGGGGCAGAGTGGCACGAGCACCCCTTTGAGGGGTATGGGCCGCAGAAGAGACGGGCGGTGGCTCTGGCTCAGAACGACTGGATCCTCCTGCTGGATGGCGACGAGGTGTTGGACGATGAGGCGGCAGCTGCCCTCGCCGCCGTTCACTGGGCATCGGAGGATCCCCGGGTCTGCTGGAGGATCCTGCGTCGACCGTTCATCGGCGGGCGAGAGATCCGCCATGGCCACTGGGTTCCCGATCACGTGATTCGGATCTTCAACCGGCAACATCACGATGTTTCCAATGACCTGATCCACGAGTCGGTCCATCCCACGGGGCCGGTTCGGCAGCTCGGCGGCAGCATGTTGCATTTTTCCTACGCAGACCTTGCCGAGCTCTTTCGCGCCGACTACTTCCGCCTGAAGGCCGAGGTTTTCAGGCGGCGGGGCCGGAGAGCCGGCGGTGTGGTGCTCACCGCGCGAGGGAGCGCCGCGTTTGTCAACAGCTACCTGCTTCGGCGAGGGTTTTTGGACGGCGCCGCCGGTGTTGTGGTCGCCCTGGCGGCGGCCGCTCACGCCATCGTTGGACTCGCCCTGGCCAGCGAAGACCCCAATGCCGCTCTCGCCCACCTTGACGATGAGCGCCGTCGGCCATAGCTTGTATTACAGGACTTTCGCACAATCGATGACTCGCCGACCGCGTGGACACCGCCCGGTCGGAGCGCGTTTTGCGGGAAGGGAGCCTGGATGCTGCAGAAGGGGGCGAGGTTGAGGGACGGCGGCGAGGTCGTCATCCGTCAGATGACTCCGGAAGATTCCGACCGCTCATACAAGTTCTTTGCCGGTCTTCCAGAGGACGACCGAAGGTACCTCCGCGTCGACGTGACCCGCCGTGAAGTGGTTGAGCGGCGGGCCAGGGAGATGGACGCTGGACGGGTTGTGCGGCTGGTCGCGGTGGATGGTGAAGCCATTGTCGCCGATGGCACGTTGGAACTTGCCGGCCACGGCTGGGGAGACAATATTGCGGAGATTCGGCTGGTGGTGGCCGCGCCCTATCAACGGCTCGGTCTTGGGACCCTTCTTGCGCGAGAACTCTATTATTTGGCCGCGGAGAGGAAAGTGGATCGCATCGTGGTGCGCATGATGCGTCCTCAGGTGGGTGCACGCCGGATCTTTCGTCGGCTTGGGTTCAAGGACGAGTTTCTCATTCCAGAGCACGTTCGTGACCTTGACGGGACCTGGCAGGACCTGATCATTATGCGATGCAATCTGGAAGACCTTTGGAACGAGATGGAGGGGTTGCTCGAGAGCGCGGATCTGAACCGGCATCGGTGATGAGGCAGTAGGCAGCAAGCCGCAGGCCGTCAGCCGCCGTCAGCAGACCGACAGAATCTTGAGTTTCTGCGGTTCGAACCCCAAGACTCCAGGACCCCAGGACCCCAGGACCACCGGGTGGGTTGTTGAGGGAGAACGCGATCGCGACTCATTTTGCTCTGATATCATGCAGGGTCTGGAGGATCACATGGCAGAGAAGGGTTCGGGGCTCGGCATCGTGGGATACGACTGTTACGAATTCGTGGTCGATGATCTCGAGCGGAGTCAGCGGTTTTACTCGAATATGATGGACGTTGCCCAAGGGGCGCAACTGGCGGAGCGGGCGTCTGCCGAGCGCGGCGAGAAGGCGGTGCTCTATGGTGCCGGCAAGGCTCAGTTCGTATGCGTCACATCGTCAGAGCGCGGGTCGGCGGCGGACCGCTGGCTCAAGCGTCACCCCGATGGAGTGCGGACCGTGGGGTTTCGGGTCCGGGATGTGGAACATGCCCACCGAGTGCTGTCGGAGCGGGGCGCGGCCATGTGCACCGAGCTTCAGAGCGTTGCAGACTACGCCGGCAGTCCCTATCGATGGTTCGATATCGCCACCCCGCTGGGCTCGGTGCGCTTTCGCTTTGTAGAACGCGCGAACGACGGCCTGCCTCCAGGGTTCGAACCCACACTGGAGGGGGGCGCCGCCAACCGGTTCGGCTTCCAGATCATCGATCACATCACGTCGAACTTCCTCACCCTCGAACCACACGTGACCTGGTTGCGCGACGTGATGGGATTCGAGGAGTACTGGAGGGTTCACTTCCACACCCAGGACATCAATCCCGGAACCGGCGGGTCCGGGCTGGCATCCATCGTCATGTGGGATTGTGAGTCGGGAATCAAGCTTGCCAACAACGAGCCTGTGACGCCCAACTACGAGCACAGCCAGATCTACTCCTTCGTGGAGGCGAACAACGGCCCCGGTGTGCAGCATGTGGCCTTCCATGTACCCACCATTTCCCCGGCGGTGGAAGGTCTGCGGCGGGCGGGGATCGAGTTCCTCGACACCCCGGCGACCTATTACGACATGCTGCCCGAACGGCTGGCGGCGAAGCGGGTCAACAACTTCGAGGAAAATTTGGACGAGCTCCGGCGGCTGGGCATTTTGGTGGACGGTGATGACGGTCGCTACCTGCTCCAGATCTTCATGGTCGAGGGCGGTCTTCTCTACGAGGACCAGCAGGCAGGTCCGTTCTTCTACGAAGTGATCCAGCGTCGGGGGGCGCGGGGATTTGGCGAAGGCAACTTTCGGGCCCTGTTCGAGGCCATTGAACGTGACCAAGTGCAACGCGACTCGGTCCGGCGGCAGCTCGACGCCGGCGCGGGATCCTGAAATTGTTAAAACGTTTAACGTTAAACGTTTAACGTTGAACTCAGCTCATGGCGTTGTGAGGGAGAAGAAATGATCCACAGGTTGACACGAGGTGTGATTCCCGATAAGCCGCACACGGTCTTCGAGGTGGACGGCAAACTGATGTTTGAGCACTGCGTGACCCGGCAGGGTTTCGACAGCATCTACACCATCCAATGGCATCGTTCGCCTCCCCACTGGATCCAGAGCGAGGAGTTCCTCGGCCGGCACCCCGGATGGGCTGAGACCGAACCCCAACGACCCCTGCGCCGAAGCCACTATCTGACCGGCGAGATCACGGAGGGCGGAACGCCGTTCCTGGGCCGCCGCCTGTACATGACCAACTCGGATGTCGGGGTCTGGCTGGCACGGCCCACGGACAGCGAGCCGACCCTCGTGGCCAATGCGGATGGCGACGAGTTGACCTTTGTCCACGCCGGATCAGGACGGGTCGAGACCCCACTCGGGGTGGTTCCGTTTACGGCGCAGGATTATGTCTATGTGCCCCAGGGGATGCCCCACCGGTGGCTTTTGGACGGCCCGGCGCACCTGATGATGATCGAGGCCAGGTCCCAGCTCAGAGTGCCCAAACAGTTCCGCTGTCCCGAGGGCCAACTCAACATGTTCGCGCCGTACACTCACCACGACTTCGTCGCCCCCCAATGGCCCGAGGGCGGCCCGGAGTCGTTTGCGGCGCCAAGGCGGTTGATCGTCCAGAGCGGCGGCGAGCTCACCGCCTTCGAGATCAGCAACGATCCCTTCGATGTTGTCGGGATGGGATGGCCAGCTCTGGCCCTTCGCCTTTCCCATCCTGGCCTATCAGCCCAAGACCGGCCAGATCCATCTGGCGCCCACCATCCACACGACCTTTGCCGGCTCGGGATACGTGGTTTGTTCCTTCGTGCCGCGGGTGGTGGACTTTCACGACCGCGCCATCCCGTGCCCCTACCCGCATTCATCGCCGGACTGCGACGAGATTCTGTTCTACGTTGAGGGCAATTTCACCAGCCGCAAAGGCGTCGGTCCGGGCTCGATCTCCTTCCACCCCAGGGGAGTGCCCCACGGTCCGCATCCTGGGACCTACGAGGCCTCCATCGGCACCACTCGCACCGACGAACTGGCGGTGATGGTGGACACCTTCAAACCGCTGCTGCCCACCAAGCATGCCGCTGCCATCGAGGACGAGGGCTACAACTTGGGCTGGGCTAAATAGTGTCAGGGGAGGCAGTCGGCAGTAGCCTCCGTCTGCTCCCTGCCCCCCTTTCCCCCTTCCGTCACCCCATGGGTGCGGTAGCGGGATCGAAGGCGAGGCGCCCCCACTCATCGGTTTTCGGCCAGTCCAGGAACATCGCGACCAGGGACACCGCGGCCAGACCCAGGCACCACCGGAAATCGCCTCCCATGAGGGTGATGACCAACCCGATGACCGCGATGCCTTCGCGGAGGGCGAATGAGATGATGGTCGCCACTCTAAAGGCTTCGAGCCGCTCACCAAGTGTCGATTTGGTGGCAGCCGCGGCCTTCAAGCGTCGAGGGACCACCGTAGCCGCCATGAGCAACACACACGCGGCTGCCACAAGCCCAGAGATCACAGGGGCCGGGACGTTATCGGCTCGCGTGCCCTGACTCAAGATGAACCATGCCACCAGAACGTAGATCGGGACTGACATCGAAATGGCGAAGCAGATCATGGTCGTCGTACGCAGCGAACGGTTCAGCAGGTCCTGCCCCGCTTGGTCCATGGCATCGCTCCTTTGTTGTCCACACTTTACCAGCGTCGAATTTTCTCAATTCTCGCACCCCAAACCTCACAATCCGACTGGCCCGGACGGTCGACGCTGTGCCGTGAGAAATGTGCAGCGAGAATTGAGCGGATCCCGACGGATTCCGAACCGAATATGCCGTGAACGCGTATTATGTTTCTGATGCTGCGCACACAACGCCGGACCATCGCGCTGCTCGCGCCCGGCATTCTTGCGTTCCTCATCGCCGCGTTGTCGGTGGCGGACATGTTCCTCCCCCGGCCGTACGACGGGGTCGTGCTCGAAGCCGACAACCCGAAGGCTCGGGTTGTGCGGTCCGTGGTGCCTGGCTCGGGCGCCGACCGCGCGGGTATTCGACCGGGCGACGTCATCGTCGGCATCGATCGCACCTTCCTCGATTCGAACACCGGGGCCCAGGAACTGCTGAATCGACACCAGATCGGCGACACGGTGCCCTACCTGGTTCGGTCGGGAGGCCACATTTTCGAGGTCGAGGTGGAAATGGGTCGGCGGACGATCGGAGATGTGGCCTATCTGGCGGCCTGTCTCCTTGGTCTGACCTTCTTCCTGGTGGGGTCCTTTGTCGTGATCCGGCAACCGCGAATGCCGGCGGCTCGGGTCTTCGCGACCATGTGCAGCCTCTTCATGCTGTTTCTGGTCTGCCGGCTTCGTCCAGCCTCCTACTCGTGGGTCGATACCTTCGTGCTGACTACAGGGACCGTGGCCCTGCTCTTTTTGCCGGCCTCGTTCCTTCATTTCTTCCTTATTTTCCCGCGACCGATCTGGGAGTGGCGTCGCGATCCCATCGCCGACGTGCTGGGATGGATCGCCCGCAAGAGCCCGCGGATGGTGCCGCTCTACCTGCTGCCGCCGCTCGTCTATGTGGCGACCTTCGGATGGTCGAAGATCACCGGCCAGAGTCTGGCTCTGATCAGCGGGGCACCGGCCGCCAACTGGTGGGTGATGGTCGGCTACATGGTGTTCGGGCTGGGAGCCCTGTATGTCAGCTCGCGCCACCTGCCCGATGTCCAGCAGCGGCGGGGGCCGGGTCTGGTCTTTCTCGGGTCCTTGTTTGGAGTGGCACCGTTCATCATCCTCGCGGTCTTTTTCCCATCATTCTTCAAGACCGAGCGATTTCTGTTCTACGGTGTGCTTCCGCTGATCCTGGTGCCCATCACATTCGCCTACGCCATCATCCGGTTCCAGTTGCTGGACATCAGAGTCATACTCCGCAAGAGCTTGCTCTACACTGTGACCACCGCGCTGGTCACGGCCCTGTATGCCCTCGGCATCGCCTCTTTCAACCTGCTCTTCCGGGGAACTCAGCTTGCGGCATCGCCGTTTTTCCCGGTGGTCTTCGCGCTTGCCATTGTGCTGCTCTTTGAACCCCTGCGTCACCGAGTCCAGGGCCCGGTAGACAGGTTCTTCTTCGCAGAGAGGCTGCGGTTGCAGCGGGCCATGGTGGAGATGGGGGAGGCCTTCACCAACGAGGTGGAAATCGAGCCGGTGGTGAGCCAGTTGATGGAACGGCTGCCGGCCCTCCTCGGCGTCCATTTCGCGGCGCTGTATCTCATCGACAACGATCGCCTGGTTCGGGCTGCAGGCCCGGTCCAGCTCCCCCAGCATCTTCCGAGCCTGCCGATTCTGTACGACCATCTCAAGAGACATGGTTCGCTGATCCGGATCGACGAACTGGCCCCACTTCGGCTGCTCTCCCATGACGTGGAGAAATTCAGCGAAGAGTTGATCGAGCCTGGAGTCGAGGTCATCGGCCTGCTGGCGACGACACGGCGGACGGTGGGCATCATGGTGCTGTCGGGGACCACCGGACAAACCACTCTGGAACAGGAGGAGGTGCAACTCCTCAGAACCCTCCTGAACCAGGCGTCCATCGCGTTGGAGACCCATTTGCTGCTTGACGAACGTGCCCGTCAGGCGGAGTTCGAACGGGAGCTCAAGATTGCCGCCAACATCCAGTCCTCGCTCCTTCCGAGTGCCTTGACTGGGGCGGAAGGTTGGGATCGTACCGCGGTGTGCCGTCCCGCCCGCGAAATCGGCGGTGACTTCTACACCGAGCTTCCGGGACCGTCAGCGGGAGATCGGGCGCTGGTCTATGGCGATGTTTCCGGCAAGTCCATCTCAGGGGCGCTGATGATGATGGCGGCCCATGAGGTGCTCCACTCCCTCGCCCTGATCCACCGCGACCCCGAGGACCTCCTTCGGCTCGCAAACGCCCGGTTGCACGCTCTCAAGGGAAGGGACCGTGGCGTTCACGGTGGGAGTTTCGTGGCCCTTGGTTACCTTGTCTTCTCGTCCGGAAACGGGACCCTTCGTTACAGTCTGGCCGGCCAGCCCCCACCTCTCGTGCGACGGGTCGACGGCAGCATCGAGGAATTGAAGATGCCCCTTCACAGGGTGCCCCTTGGAGCCCTGAAATTCGGCGGCCACGAGGTCCTGGAGACCTCGCTCGCGCCCGGTGATCTTCTGCTTGCCTACTCCGACGGGGTGGTCGATGCCCAGTCCCCGGACGGCCAGTTCTTCGGCGAGGACCGGCTGCTCAGGGTGCTGGCCCAATGCCCGGATGACACCAAGGGAGCCGTCAACTGGATATTGGAGTCCATCGAGGAATTCACCACGGGCCACACCCCGTACGACGATGTGACTCTCCTCGCGGCGCGGTGGACAGGCTGAGACAGTAGAAGTCGAAAGTCGAAAGTCGAAATTCGGATGTCGAAAATTGAAGTTCGATGCCGATTCCGGGTGAGCGGGAGTGCTATTTGCCTTGCATGGCCGCCAGGAGATCGAATTCCTGTTCGGAATAGCCGGCTGGTGGATCGTAGATGCCGGATGGTGGATCGAGGGTCTCGATCGAGACGGTGATGTCGTGGCTCTTGATCTGGGCATCGCCTGCCATTTTCATTCGGGTGACGCTTGATTCCTCCACCGGCAGGCCGGCGATGGTGGCGAGCTTTTCGATCATCTTCTGGGAACCGGGTTGGAGCGAAATGATTGCGTGGAAGAGTCGGCGGTAATGCTCCCAGTCCACCTCCACGTCCTGGGTAGACCAAATGGTGGTTTCCACCGTGATGAGTTGGGAGGTCATGGTGACGGCATAGCGTCTGGCGTTCCATGGGCCCACCATTTTGTATTCATCGGTGGGCGTGACGCGAACCTCGGAAACCAACAACGGCATCATCTGTTTCAGGACGTCGGACGGCAGTAGTTCGCCGTAATCGATGGGAAGCGCGACCCGGCTCACGGTCTGTTGGGCGTGGTCGATGATGATGAGGGTATTGGTGTCCTCTTGCACGATAAACGACGTTTCGCCTTCTCTCATGTGCAGCCGTTGTTCGCCGATCCAGAGCACTCGTTCGCTGTCAGTGGCCGGTTGAAGTTGTCCCATGATGGCGAAGGAATCCTGGTGCGACTGCTGGACGATCTTGGTGTCGGCGAAGGCTCCTCCGGCGACCGTCAGCAAAAAAACGAGGCAGACTGCCCGAAAACAGATTCTCATGTTCCCTCCAGCGGGGTCGCCCATCGGGCCGCACCGTGAGCTCACTCGCTCCAGCCATCGGCCGGCGATCGATACTCCACGGAGTAGGGTGGAGGATCGCCGCCGTCGCCCACCAGGTAATGGTCCATCCAGCGCAACATCCGCAACATGTAATCGTAGCGCGCCGCAGACTTGCGGTTGCCATGCCCCTCGCCGGGGTAGAGCACCAGCCGCACCGGGGCCTGTCCGGTGATCTTGAGCGCCCGGTAGAGCTCCTTGGACTGGGTAACGCTGACCCTCGGGTCATCCTCGCCATGCATGATCAGAAGCGGCGTGCGGGCCCCTTTGACATAGGAGACCGGGCTCCGTTCAAGAAAGAAGGGGACGTCGTCGTAGACTCGTTTCAGGGCGTGCACATAGAATTCTTCATCGGGGATGTCGGTGGTGCCGATCTTCGAGTGTTTGTTGGAGATGCCGACAAACATCACCCCCGCCGCGAATCGTTCGGTGAAGCGGGTGGCGCACCACGCCGTGGCGTAGCCACCGTAGGATCCCCCGGTCACGCCCACCCGATCGCGGTCCACCAGGCCGATTTCCACCAGGTGGTCCACCGCGTCCACCAGGTCATCAAACTCCTTGCCGGCGGGATCACCCTGGCTGGTGATGGAGAACTCGACGCCGCGACCCGTACTGCCGCGGTAGTTGGGGAAGAAGACCGCAAATCCCCTGGCCGCGAGGACCTGTGCCGGACGGCTGTAGCGGCTCATCCAACCGTTACGATAGTGGGCTTCGGGTCCTCCGTGAACCACTAGCACCAGTGGGTAGAAATGACTGGGCTGGTGATCGATGGGATACACCAGGATGCCGTCGATCTCGAGTCCGTCGCGGGCCGTGTACCGCACCACTTCTTGGCGACCGAGCCGAATACCGGCCAGCCATGGATTGGAATCGGTGAGGCGTCGTGGTGAGGTGGTGCCGAGATCCAGGGCGAACGCCTCGCCGGGATGGTTGGGCGCCTGGCCGACAAGTGTTGCTGTTCGGTAATCGTTCGACAGACTCATGGCGGTGAAGACCGCATCGCTTGAGAGACCGAGCGGTGAGGGAGGTGCGTCGTCGTTCGCTGAGACTCGGAAGAGATCGGTCCCGGTGCCCACATCACCAAGGAACAGGAGAGATGTTGGACCGTTCCACGCGAATTGGTTGACGTGGCCTGCAAATCCCGAGGTCAGGTTTTTTGGGGGGCCGCCGCCGGCGGAAGCAACCAGCAGTGACGATTCCGCCGGGTCGTGGATATCCACTCCCGCCACCATGGCGAGCCATCGGCCGTCGGCACTCCAGGTGATGCGGCCCAGCTTTCCCTCGTGGTCGACCACTGCCTTGATCTCTCCTGTGGTGGCAGACACGACGTGGACCTTCTGTCGCATATATTCATCGTCGACCAGCGGCGCGGGGGCCAGGGCGACGGCCAGCGAGTCCTCGGTCGGGCACCAGCGAACCTGGAAGGCCGACCCGTCCAGAGGCAACCGCGAAGGCTTGGAGCCGGAGTCTGAAATCGACGCGATCCACACGGCCCGCGGTTGCCAGTCCTCCTCGTAGACCTTCTGGCCGAAACCCTGCTCTTCGAGTTTCGCCTGCTCTTCCGGTATCGGCGGTTTGGCGATGAATGCCACCCGCGCCCCATCCGGGCTCCATGAGTAGCTGAGAATGTCGGAGTCGAGGGCTGCGATCCGGCGGGATTCACCGCCGGCAGTTGGGATGAGGTAGAGACCTTTGTGTTCGTCCCCCTCTCGCTTGGCGATGAACGAGATCGCGCTGCCGTCGGGCGCCCATGTAACCGCGCTGACGTTGACGGTCCCGGTGATGAACGGATGGGTCACGCCGTCCGCGAGGTCAATCACCAACAATTCTGCCCACGGGGCCCCGTCTTCCTCATCGAAGAGTCGTCGGGGGACGCTTCGCACCGCGGCAGCCCGTGTGCCGTCCGGGGAGATCTCGAGGGAGGTGATGGCCCGGACCTCGGCCAGTTGTCTTGGCGTCATGCCGGCGTTGGCGGCTGCACACATTTGTGCCACCGCCAGCAAAATCGGCAACGCAGCCAGGATTGACGGCAATTTGGACGATCTGTGAGGGGATGTCATCGGGTGCTCCTCCTGACAAGAAGGGTTTTGTGATGTTGTGCTGGTCCCATGCGAACCATTTATCAGGTCGATCACTGGCGGTCGGTCCTCAGCGAGCGGCAGAAGTTGGCGAAACCGGTGACCGTCGTCCGGAGGCGGTCTTCCACCTCGGGGTCGGTCAAGCGGCCATTTTCGTCGAGGAGGTCTCCGATTCCTGGAATGTAGCAGGCCCTGCCGTAGAGATGA
This sequence comes from uncultured Holophagae bacterium, assembly GCA_963710645.1. GTDB lineage: Bacteria > Acidobacteriota > Thermoanaerobaculia > Thermoanaerobaculales > Sulfomarinibacteraceae > FEB-10. The sequence continues at coordinate 400,455 of CAVQBD010000002.1, forward strand.
CCGTGGCGATACTGAAACACCATTTTCAGTTGTTCTACCGAGCGTATTCCGCCCCAGCGACCGGCCGACAGTCCAACGAATGCCGCCGGTTTGTCCACCAGGCTGGCGGGGAACTCCAGCATGTCGATGAAGTACTTGAGAACGCCGGGGTACGACCCGTTGTACTCCGGCACCACAATGAGGATGCCGTGGGCATCGAGAATTGTCTGTTGAAAGACCTCGAATCCATCAGGCTGCTGGGCGTAGGACTCGGGCAGGAAGAGACTGTGGGGTAGGTCAGCCAGGTCGAGGAGTCGGGTGGCCTCCCCCTCATCCTGGAGCATGCCGACCACGGTCTTCGCAACGGCAAGGGTCCTGGCACCCGGTCGATTGGTTCCTGAAATAACTGCAATCATCGGTTCTCCCTCAGCCCGTCGGCCGCCAAATCGTATCAAACTGTAGAATACCTGCCGGAGGCCGTATGAGACGACGACTCAACCCAATTCTCCTTCTCGCCCTTGCCGCGACCTTGAATGCCGCGGCGGCCGAACACGCCGGGGTCCCATACCCGGGAGTCCATCACGATCTGCAGGTTCGGTTGGACCCGGATGACCACAGCCTCGAGGTTTTGGACAGCATCGAGATGTCGGCAGTGGAAGGGTCGAGAGAAGACGGTGGGGTTCGTTTCGTGTTGCACGCCGGTCTTGACCCCGTGGTTAGATCCCCAGGCTGGGGTCTGGAACGAATGGCGGAGGAATCGGCAGCCTCATTTCTCGGCATCAACGCGACCTCCGACTCGATGGATGAGGAACTGCCGCTCGAGGTGTGGCGCCTGGTTCCGGAAGACGGAGCGTCTCAGGCGGTGGTGCTCCGCTACGGTGGTCGGATCCACCACGAGTTGGCCACCAGCGGCGAGGAGTACCAACGGAGCTTTTCCGAGACTCCAGGAATCATCGACGAACGTGGGGTCTTTCTCGCTGGAGCCAGCTACTGGCTCCCCACGTTCGGCGACCGGCTGATGACCTTCGAGCTCGAGGTCGGCGGTCTCTCGCCTCCGTGGGACGTGGTGAGCCAGGGTCAGAGGACGCGTCACGAGAACAATGCCGACGGAACCCGGACCACCGTTTGGCAGCTGGATCATCCCACCGAGGAGGTCTATCTCGTGGCCGGGCCCTGGGTCGAGTACTCGGACCAGGCGGGCGAGATCGAGATCCTCGCGTTTCTTCGCGAGGACGACCCGGCCCTGGCGTCCAAATACCTGGAGGCCACCAAACGCTACCTGTCGCTGTATGAGTCCATGCTGCCGGCCTTTCCCTACCGGAGTTTCTCTTTGGTGGAGAACTTCTGGGAGACGGGGTACGGGATGCCTGGGTTCACCCTGCTGGGTTCCCGGATCATTCGCTTCCCGTGGATCCTGACCTCGTCCTACCCCCATGAACTGCTGCACAACTGGTGGGGCAACTCGGTGTATGTGGATTTTGACCACGGCAACTGGTGCGAGGGTCTCACCGCCTACATGGCCGATCACCTTTTCGCAGAACAGCGAGGCGACGCCGGCACCTACCGCAGGGCCACCCTCAAGAAGTACTCGGACTTCGTAACCTCCGGGAACGACTTCCCCTTGTCTGACTTCAGCTCCCGGCGGTCGGCCGCGTCGGAGGCGGTGGGCTACGGCAAGAGCCTCATGCTCTACCACATGGTGCGCCGGGCCATTGGCGACGAGGCTTTCCTCGAATCCATGTCGGCCTTCTATGATGCCAATCGATTCAATCGTGCATCATTCGATGACATCGCAACCGCGGTCGAGGCCACTGCCGGGGGCGATTGGCGTGCGTTTTTCGCCGAGTGGACCGGTCGGATGGGAGCGCCCTCGCTGACCATCGAAGACGTGGAGGTGACCCCTCAGACGGACCCGGAAATGCCTTGGAAAGTGAGGCTCCACCTCGTGCAAAGCCAGACCGAGGCTCCGTTCACATTCACGGTCCCCGTTGCCGTTACCATGGAGGGTCGCAAAGAGGCCGTGATGGTCGAGGCCGGTTCCTGCCAGCGTGACTGTGTGGTGGAGGTTCCGTGTTCCAGTCGGCCGCTCCGCATCGACGTGGACCCGGCCTTTGATGTCATGCGGCGGTTGGACCCGCTCGAGGTGCCCCCGGCACTGTCCACCGTATTCGGCTCCTCGGAACCCCTCTTCGTGCTGCCCGCGTCGGCTTCGGAAGAGGAACGAACCGCCTGGAGGGAGCTCGCCGTGGCCTGGGCGAAACCGGGAGACCCGAAGATCGTCATGGACGACGACCTCGAAGCTGCCCCGGAGTCCACGGCGTGGATTCTGGGCTGGGACAATGTGTGGGCGAGTACGCTTGTGGAGCGTGTCGCCGTCCAGGGCGTCGAACTCGGTGAGCATCAGCTCCGTCTCGCGGATCAAGAGCTTGGTCGGGCAGATCACTCGCTGGTTCTGGTGACTCGAAGCAATGTCGATCCCGGTGCCGCGATGGGTCTCATTGCCGCCGATCCTGTGACGGCGATCCCCGGTCTGGAGCGCAAGCTGCCGCACTACACCCGGTATTCATACCTCGCCTTCAAGGGCGACGAACCCGAAAACGTGGCCAAAGGAATGTGGCAACCGCTGGGTTCACCTTTGGTGCGGAATCTCGGTGATGGGGAAATTGTGCCTCTCGTGCTACCCGCGAGGGCGCCGTTGGCCGAACTGCCCGCGGTCTTCGATGCCGCGACCATGCAGCACACCGTCAACTGGCTCGCGGACCCGCGACTCGAGGGGAGGGGTCTCGGGACGAACGGTCTCGCCGACGCCACGGCTTGGGTCGAGTCGAGGTTTAATGCCGTTGGTCTGCAACCCGCCGGCGACGACGGGTTTCGTCAGAGCTGGTCCTGGACCGGCGGTGAACCGGTACAGGAGATGACGCTCACCAATCTCATCGGCCGGCTCCCGGGGACGGACCCACGATTCGCCGGGCAGCCTGTGGTCATCCTCGCCCACCTCGATCACCTCGGCCTGGGTTGGCCCGATGCCCGCGCCGGAAATTCCGGCATGGTGCATCCCGGAGCGGATGACAACGCCTCCGGTGTGGCAGTGCTCCTCGAGTTGGCGGCGGCCATGGCCAAGGAGCCGCCCCGCCCCCGCCCGGTGTTGTTTGCCGTGGTGACCGGCGAAGAGGCGGGTCGGATTGGTTCACGTCATGTGATGGCGGCGTTGGCCGATTCCGGGTCGCCTTTCGCGTGCGTCAACCTGGATTCGGTGGGACGGCTGGCGGACGGCAAACTCTTTGTCCTCAACGCCGATTCGGCCCGTGAGTGGCGGTTCATCTTCATGGGTGTGGGCTACACCACCGGAGCTCCGGTGGAAGTGGTGACAGAACCCCTGGACAGCTCGGACCAGATGAGTTGCATCGAAGTGGGTGTGCCGGCGGTCCAGCTCTTCACAGGGCCCCACGCCGACTACCACCGCCCGACGGACACAGCCGACGCCATCGACGGACCCGGTATGGCTGTGGTGGCCGAGGCGGCCCACGAAGCCGTCGGTTATCTCGCGGAGCGGACGGAAGCAATGACCGTGACCATTTCGGGCTTGGGTGGTCCACCGCCAGAAAAACACGAAGGAAGCCCTCGGAGGGCGAGTTTGGGAACCATGCCCGACTTCTCGTTCCAGGGCCCCGGGGTGAAGGTCCAGCAGGTCATGCCTGGATCAGCCGCCGAGGCCGCGGGGATTTTAGCCGGGGACGTGGTGACAGCCGTCGACGGGACTCCCGTGGACGATCTTCGCGGCTACTCCGGGCTGCTCAAGGCCCACGCACCGGGCGACGAGATCGCTGTCACGATTATTCGCGAAGGCGTTGAAAAAACTGTGACGGCCGCCCTTGGCGAACGGTAGTGGGGTTCCGGCGGATCTGGGTTGACACGTAAGGCGTTGAGTAAACCGCCGGTGGCGAGAATTACGACCGCATTCCATATTCGAATTTCGAATTCGAGTGGGCGGCCGGAGGAATGTGCTACCGTACCGCGCTGTTGCGCGAAAAGACGCCGCAACGGCACGGGGAGGGATCGTGATCACGTTCACCGATGTTGCCAAACAGAAGGTCCAGGAGTACATCGAGCAGTCCGAGGCCAAGTGCGCGGGTCTGCGTGTCATGGCCGATCGCCAGGGAAGCCACCATTTTCAGTACAACCTCGCCCTGATCGGCGAGGGCGAGGCCTTTGAGAAGGACTTGACCATCGACCAGGGTGTGTTCACTGTCTACGTGGATCCGGCAAGTGCCGAGCTGCTCGAGGGAACCACCGTCGACTTTGTCTCCGATTTCTCCGGTGCCGGGTTCCGGTTCGAGAATCCACAGGCCGTGGTGTCTTGGGACAATCCAATCGCACAACGGGTCCAGCAGGTGATTGACGAGAAGGTCGCCCCGTCGGTGGGGGGGCACGGTGGCTGGGTCGAACTGCTGGCAGTTGACGGTGACACCGCCGTCATCCAGTTCGGCGGTGGGTGTCAGGGCTGCGGGATGTCCCAAGTGACCCTGAAGGACGGAATCGAGCGGATCATCCTCGAAGAAATCCCCGAGATCACCCGGGTGGTGGACGACACCGACCACGCCTCTGGCGAAAATCCCTACTTCTCGGGTTAGACTCTCGATTTCTCAGTTTTTAATTTTCAATTCTCAATTGCCCCCGCCCACCCGGTACTGTGGGGCTTGAGGGGTGGGTGGACGGGAATTCAACATCAAAATTGAGAAATCAGAAGCGATAAACTGCCGAATTCTCAAGTCACAATTCTAAATTCTCAATTGCCCCTGCCCGTCCGTTAGGGTGGGGCTCGGGGGGTGGGTGGATGGGAATTCAAAATTCAAAATTGAGAATTCAAAATCCAGCGATAGTGGTTAGATCCCCCCACCGTTCTCGAAGGCTTCCGAACGTGCCCGAGCCTGAGAGATACGGCTGCCCGGCGCAAGGCTTCTGGTGAGCCAGACGTTGCCGCCGATGATCGAACCGGCACCGATCGTGACCCTGCCCAGAATGGTGGCACCGGAGTAGATAGTGACGTCATCCTCGATGGTGGGGTGTCGATCGATGCCTTTGATGGGGTTGCCCTGGCCGTCCATCGGGAAGCTCTTGGCCCCGAGGGTGACGCCCTGGTAGATCCGGACACGGTCACCGATCACGCAGGTCTCGCCAATGACCACACCGGTGCCGTGATCAATGAAGAGCTTTTCACCGATTGTGGCGCCGGGATGGATGTCGATCCCGGTTCTGCTGTGGGCGTCTTCGTTGATGATGCGCGGAATCAACGGAACCTCGAGCCGGAAGAGTTCGTGGGCCACGCGGTGGTTGGTGAGGGCAAAGACTCCCGGGTAGCAGAAGATGGCCTCAGCCGGGCTCGATGCCGCTGGGTCACCCTCGTAGGCGGCGAGTGCGTCCAGCGCGAGCTGGTGGCGGAGCTTGGGCAGTCGCCCGAGAAAGCTGGCCGTGATCCGTCTGGCCCGAGCTGCGCAGTGGGCCGGCACCCCTTCGCCAGGCGGGGTGGCACACGCGAAACAGAGTCCCCGCTGGACCTCATCGGCCATGATGATTGCCACCCGATCCAGGGTCGCGCCCATATGGAAGGAGAGGCTTTCCTCCGTGACGTCCCGGTTGCCGTAGTACCCGGGGAAGATCACCGACCGCAGCAGCTCCATCATGTGGACAATCTCGTCCCGTGACGGCATGTGGTGCCCGCGGTAGGTCTTGCGCAACGGGGTGGCCAGAGAGTCCGCCTGGGCGCGGAGTGCCTCGACAACCCCGGGCAGGACATCGCTGATCTCCTCTTGGGTGTTGTGGTCGTCAATAAAATCGATTGTGGCCATTTGATTGCTCCACTGACTCAAACACCTGGTGACGGAAATTCGTTCCGAACCCCATAGACAAACTGGGCAGATCGCCCGAGATCGGCTCGGCGGGAGGTGATTTTCCTGGTGAGAATCAGGGATGTGGCCTGAAGGCGGAAGCTGCGGAGGTCAGAAACCGCGACCGGCGGGACTGGCGACGCCGGATGACCGGTTGGCTGCTTTTTTGCGGTCGTCCGCGGCCAGATGACACGCCTTGTACTTGCGGCCGCTGCCGCACCAGCACCGCTCGTTTCGGCCTATGGCCGGGATGGGTTGGAACTCAGGTCCCGCAATCAACCGTTTGATGGAGTCGAGAATGCTCATTTTTCTGTCCTTGGGGGGTCGAAATCTGCCCATCAGTGCCTTGATCCACTGCAGGCGGGCGTTACCCTATCAACCGAAGGCCCGGCGGTCAACCGTCGTGATCACAGATTCAGGATGGAGATGGATATTCCTCGAGACCCAGGAGATCGGCGATCCTCAGGCCGATGTCGGTGTTGTCCATCACGCCGCTGAACCGCCCGGCGCCCGGTCCGAAGGCGAAGAGCGGAACCCACGACCCGGTGTGATTGTCGGAGATCCATGCCACGGTGGCGGTGGGTTCGTCGAAATCTCCCTCCACGATGGCAACCCCGCCGGTGTCGTGGTCGGCAGTAACGATGACCAACGTGTCGCCTTGTTCGCGCGCGAAATCGAGCACCCGCCTCGTGGCCAGGTCCAATTCCACCAGACCCGCTATCACACGATCCAGATCATTGACGTGTGCTCCCTCATCCGTTTCCTCGCACTCGAGGACCAGGAGGAAGCCCGACGGATTCTGGTTCAGGATGCCGAGCGCGTAGCTGGCGGTGTCGCTCAGCGGTGGCCCGTGGGCATAGGCAAAACCCGGCCGGGGAGGGAACAGACCCACAACCGGTCCTGGCGCCGCCCGGAGTTCCTCTTCGCTTCGAATGACTGTCTTTCCGGTTTGCGGCGTCGTTCCCACGTTTCGGACCATCTCGATGTAGTCGACTTGTTTCTTCGCTCGGCGGTGGTTGGTGAAATCCCCGCCGATCAATACATCGACGTCCGATGAGAGCATCTGCTCGAGGATGGACCGAAACTCGTACCTGTTGGGTGAGTGGCTCACAAAGGCGGCAGGGGTTGCATCCACAAGACCGGAGGTGGTCACCACACCGGTGGATAATCCGTGCGCCACGGCGGCTTCGAAAAGTGTCCGATGGTCGGTTCCATCCTGACCCTTGGAGATTACCTTTTTTGGTGTCTTGACGCCGGTGGCCATGGCGGACGCCGAGGCCGCGGATCCTGTCACCAGATCGTTGGACGCCCAGGTCCGAACCAGACCGGTGACAGGTGCGGACTCGATAACGAGACCACCACCTGGGCCGTTGAGAATCGTGGAAACGGTGCTGAGGTGACCAAGGCCCACACCGTCTCCGATGACGAGGACCACGTTTCGAGGTGGACCTTCCAGCGTCGCCCATTCGAGGGAAGGCTCCTTCGTCTCCGCTTCGGCTCCGACGCTGGTTGGGACCGGGAACTCGGCATGACTGATCCGCTGGGCGGTGATGGCGGTCCCGTCGACCTTGAACTCGAGTCTGGTGAACTTCGAGGCGACGAGGGCTACGAGCGCCATCACGGCGAGGGCCGCGAGAACAAGGGTGGACATCGAAACTCGGCGTGGCGCCATCATTCCTCCTGGGCCGATCTTAGCGCGGTCTGTTCGCAGCAGGAGTGGACCCGTTGAGCTCCGTCGATCTTCGAACCGGGCGGCGTGTTCTATCGCTGGATTGCGTCGTCGGAAAATTGGTCCGAAAAATTCTTGATGGTCGAGAAGAAACAAGACACGATGAATGTTGTAGGAATGGGGAGGCGTTCCACTCCCTAAGCTCGATAGGAGGCCTTCGAAGTGTATTTCGATCCCATGTACTTTGTCTTCATCATCCCGGCGCTGTTGCTGTCCCTGTGGGCCAGTTTCATGACAAAACGGAATTTCACCAAGTATTCCAAGGTGCCGGCCGCGTCAGGCTTGACGGGTGCCCAGGCGGCCCAGAGATTGTTGGATGGGGCGGGCATCGGTGATGTTTCCATCAAACCGGCCCGCGGTCTGCTCACTGATCACTACAACCCGGCGAACAAGAGCCTCAACCTCTCGGAGGGCGTCTACGGGTCGCGGTCCATCGCTGCAATCGGCGTTGCCTGCCACGAGGCGGGCCACGCCATTCAACACGCCACCCACTACAAAGCCCTGGGTCTTCGATCCGCATTGGTTCCCACCGCGAAGATTGGGTCCTCGCTCGGCTATTTCGTCATGTTGTTCGGGCTGTTCATGGCATCGACCAACATGGTAATGGTCGGCGCGCTCATGTTCTCTGCCGTTCTGCTCTTCCAGGTTGTGACCCTGCCGGTGGAATTCGACGCGTCCAACCGGGCAAAAGCTCTTGTGACCGAATACGGCATCGTGACCCAGCAGGAGCGCCAGGGTGTTGACAAGGTGCTCAACGCAGCGGCCATGACCTACGTCGCAGCCGTCGTCTCATCCCTGATGACGATGCTCTACTTCCTGTTCCGCGCGGGATTGCTGGGCGGCAGCCGGGACTGATACCGGCTCCTCTGGCGGATCAGTCGTAGAGGACCGCCGCCTCACCGTGGGCGGCGATTCTCTGATCGACGATCTCGAGGATCAAACCGCGCCTTCGCCAGAGGGAGTCAACCGCTTTTGGGCTGAGCCACGGTTTCATTGCCTGGTCGAGATCGTCCCTGGAAAGCGAACGCAGCCCGGCGATTGTCGAGCGGCGAAATCGGGACAACGCCTCTGGCCGGCGGAGGGTCTGATCGACACGGAACGCACGTGATGAGTCGACTTTGTACAGCTTCCAATTCTTGTCAATCATGATGTTGGAGATGTTGTTGTAATCCGTGTCCCAGGTGAGCTGAAGGAAAAGCTTGATGTCGTGCATCTGGTCGTTATAGACCTGGAGATCAGGTGGCGTGAGGTGGTCGTTTTTTCGGTCCGCCTCGGTCATGGCATCAACGACCCACAGGCACAATGATCCGGTGTCCCTCGAGATTCTGCGCTCGACGCAGGGCGGCACCATGTTCAGACCGAGGAGCTTGGCGAGTTGGTAGGCCGCGATTTCGTGTTTGTAGGTGTCGTAGAGCTTCAACACCGTATTGCCGGTTGTGAGGGTGACCTTGGAGTGGACAGTGTCGATGTCTTTGAACTGTGCACTGTGGGTCTGGCTGCCGTCGCTCAGCGTGGCCTTTCGCGGCCTGGTGATGCCCCGGGATTCGTACTGATCGAGTTCAACGATCTTGGCCGACGCGAGGAAGTGCTCTGCCGCGTCCCCGGTGATCGGCAAACCGGTGGCAAGCTGGCCCTGGACCACAGCTGGATCGAACGGAATCGGGTGACGCGCGGCCCCGGTGGCACTCGGGATGGGGGAGGGGGCGGGGGTGGACTGCGGTTGAGCGGTCACCGACTCCGATGGCTGCGTAGTGCTGCTGCATCCGGCAGCAGCAGCGGCGACGAGGAAAAGGACTGCGAATGGCGCGTGGTTGGGTTTCATGGTTCGGTCTCCTCAGCCTCGACGGGGCTCGGTAACGCTGTGATACTCCGGAGCGGTCAGTCGTAGAGGACTGCGTCCTCGCCAGAATCGGCGATGCGTTCCTTTGCGAGTTCGAGGAGTCGTCCTCGCCGCGCCCACAGGGCATCGAGCTGTTTTTTGTCGAGCCACGGTCCAAGTCTGGCGTCCACCTCGCTTCGTTCGAGGGCCTCGAGGCTTGCCAGCACCTTTCTGGAGAAACGGGTGAGACTCTTTTCCTTGCGAAGATCGGAGTCGGTCCGGAATGCCATGGACGAGTCGATCTTGTAGATCTTGAAATTGGCGTCCACCAGGGTGTTTCTGACGTTGTTGTAATCCGGATCCCAGATCAGCTGATGAAAGAGCCGGAGGGTGAACATCTGGTTGTTCCACTCGACGGCATTGGGAGGTTGGATCTGCTGTTTGATCCGGTCGGACTCGGTCATGGCCTCTTCAACCCACATGCACAACGACCCCGTGTGGGATTGGACCGAGCGCTCGACACAGGGCGGAACCATGTCAAGCCCCAACAGAACGTCGAGCTCGTAGGCTGCAATTTCACTCTTGTAGGAATCTTTGACCCTGGTCAGCGTCCGGCCGTCACCGTAGTGGAACTTCATGTGATAGGTGTCTTCGTCCTTGAAGATCGCCCGAAACGTACGGCTACCGTCGGTCAGGGTCACGCGCACGGGGTCTGTGATCGCCAACGAATCAAACTCTTTTGGTTTGCCCTTGATCTCGGCGGTACGAAGGAACTCCACCGCTTCTTGTCCGGTCAGCGGAAGACCGACAACATCGTCGCCCGCGACCACCGCGCCGGCCAACGCCACCACCAATACCATCGGTGCGAACACGATCCACCACCCCCCTGTTATTGAGAACCTATCTGAGTGTACTTTCGCCGAGCCAACCTCGCCAGAGCAGAGTCCCAAAAAACCCAGACTCGGTCCCATAAACGCCCAGCAGGGATGGTCCGTAGACAGAATGAGAGACAACGAATCGCATCGTGACTCTCCTCCTTCCAGCCACCCCGCCGGTACCCCCTCCCGGCGGGGTTGGTTTTTTAGGTGGGATCGGCCGGCGCGGTAAGTTCCGGTATACACTTCCCTCCCCGAGGGATTTGTCATGCGCATCGCCATCGCCCAGCTTGATTTCATGGTCGGCGCCTTCGACCACAATTTTGAAAAGACCCGGACCGCCGTCCTCGACGCCAGGGATCAGGGAGCGGACCTTGTGGTCTTCTCCGAGCTCGCCACAATCGGCTACCCACCCCACGATCGGCTCGACAGACCCACCTTCGTCGACGCCAATCTCCGTCAGCTCGGCAGAATCGCCGAACTCTCTGGAGACGGGCCGGCCATCGTCCTCGGGTACGTGGACCGCAACCTGTCCGGGTCCGGCAAACTGCTCCATAACTCTGCTGCCCTGTGCGTTGGAGGTCAGGTGGTGGCTCGATATCACAAGTGCCTTCTGCCGACCTACGACGTGTTTGACGAGGCCCGCTACTTCGAGCCGGGGGGTGCCGCGCAGATTCTGCGTTTTCGGGGGGTTCGCCTGGGTGTCTCGGTCTGTGAGGATGTGTGGGCGGATCCGGATCTCGACGGCCGCAGCATCTACCACCGGGATCCGGTCATGGAGTTGGTGGATCGTGGCGCCGACATTCTGATCAACGTGTCGGCAAGCCCTTTCGAACTGGGCAAGGCGGCGCAGCGCCGGGACCTCGTGCGCCGGTACGCGGCCCAGTCCGGCCTCCATTTCGTGTACGTCAACCAGGTGGGAGCCAATGACGAACTCGTTTTTGACGGCCACTCCATCGTTGTCGACCCAAACGGCCGAGTGGTCCTCCGGGCAAGGGATTTTGCAGAAGACCTCCTGATCTACGACGTGCCCGTCGATGGCGGCGAGGGCGCACTCGGCGAGCTGCGCGACGTTTCCGATTGTGAGGAAGCGCAGGCGCTGAGCGCTCTCGAGCTGGGTCTGCGGGACTATCTGGAGAAGTGCGGTTTCTCCCGAGTGCTGCTCGGTCTCTCCGGGGGGATCGACTCGGCGGTGACGGCGGCCATCGCCGCGCGTGCCATCGGGCCGGAGAACGTACTCGGAGTTGCGTTGCCGACCCGGTACTCCTCGGATCTCAGTCATACCGACGCCGAGGAACTCGCCGCCAATCTCGGCATCGAATACCGCGTGATCCCCATCGACGACGTCTTCCAGACCTATCTGGACGCCCTCGCTCCGTCGTTTGAGGGCCGAAACGAGGACGTGACCGAGGAGAACATCCAAGCTCGAATCCGGGGTGGGGTGCTCATGGCCCTGTCCAATAAATTCGGTTGCATGCTCCTGGCCACCGGAAACAAGTCGGAGACGGCGGTGGGATACGCCACCCTCTACGGCGACATGTGTGGCGGTCTCGCGGTGCTCTCCGATGTTCCAAAGACGTTGGTCTATCGGCTTGCCCGTCATTTCAACCTCGATGGCGAGGTGATTCCGGAGTCGATCATCACCAAAGCGCCAACCGCCGAACTCAGACCCAATCAGACCGATCAGGACAGTTTGCCGTCGTACGAGGTGCTTGACCGTGTGGTGGAGGAGTACGTTGGCCGGAACGCGTCGGTGGACGAAATCGTGGCGCTTGGAATCGACAGAGCTGACGTGGAACAGGTCGTGGGGCTGATCAACCGTGCCGAGTACAAACGCCGCCAGGCCGCGCCGGGCATCAAGATCACCGCCAAGGCCTTCGGTATCGGTCGCCGCTACCCCATCGCCGCGGATTACAGCGAGGAGTGACGGTGAGCAAATAGCGAATAGTGAATAGTGAATAGAGAACGGGTCACCCTCGGATGGCGCGGTGTTGGCCCCACTCATGGCGGCTATCTATTCACTATTCACTATTCACTATTTACTATTCACTTATCCGCGGCGACCCCCTGATCTGAGATAATCCGCCACGACGGAAGGGGTCGGGATTTGCCGGAGGGGATGGCAGTTTTCTGGGCGCGGACCGCGGCGGTGGCGGTTGGTGGCGCTCTCGGAGCGGTGGGCCGGTATTGGATCACTGGTTGGTTCGTCCGATTCAGCAGGGACAGCTTTTTCCCGTGGGGGACGATGGTGGTCAACGTGGCGGGTGCGTTCGTGCTCGGGCTCTTCTTGGGTGCGATCACGACGGGTCGATTTGCGGTGTCCCCCAATGTGCGCGCCTTTGTTGCGATCGGTGTACTGGGTGGGCTGACCACCTTTTCTACTTTCGCCTACGAAATCCTCGAAGCGGCTCGTGTGGGTGACTACCGGGTGGCAATTTTGAATGCCGGCGGCAGCCTGGCGCTGGGTCTGGCCGCGTGTTGGGTTGGTTTGATAATAGGTGAAGGACTCTGACGGAGGAGATCGTGTCGGATGACGCTGTGTACAAGCTCGTTCGGATCTTCATCGGTGAGGATGATCGGCACGAGGGCAGGCCGCTGTATGAGGCGATTCTCGTCGCCGCAAGGAAGTCGGGGTTGCATGGCGCCACGGTGTTGCGCGGGATTGCGGGCTTTGGCGCATCCTCGGTTCTCCACACCACCAGAATCCTGCGGATGTCGCACGATCTGCCCATCGTCGTCGAGCTTGTGGACCGCGAGCACCGGATCGCACCATTTATCGAGCAGGTGGAGGCCATGCTCGACGAGGCGGATTGCGGAGCCCTGATCACTTCAGAAAAGGCCGAGGTCATTCGATACAAGCCTCGCGGTCGCAGCGATTGAAGCGATCCGCTCCCCAGTCTGCATTTTTTCAGGATCCTGCAATACTGGGGGGCCGATGCGACGTTAGGGCGTATCGATGCGAGGAGACCGAGCATTGATGACGACAAGAATCGTGGTGTCCGTTGTCGCGCTGGTGGCCGTCGCCGCGTTGGCGACAAGCACGGAACCCGAGCTGACCGTGGTGGACTCGGTGGATCTCGACCGATACCTCGGGACCTGGTACGAGGTGGCCAGCTATCCCGCCTGGTTTCAGAAAAATTGTACCGCCGTGACCGCGGACTACAGCATGAGGGAAGACGGGCAGATCAGGGTGGTCAACAGCTGCCGAAAGGGCTCCCTCGGCGGCAAGCTCAAGCAGTCCACCGGCCGGGCGAAGGTCGTGGACAGCGCAACCAACGCCAAACTCAAAGTCTCGTTCTTTGGTCCGTTCTGGGGAGACTATTGGATCATCGATCTCGATCCGGACTACAGATGGGCCGTGGTCGGCGTTCCGAACCGCAAGTACCTGTGGATTCTGAGCAGGTCACCGTTGATGGAACAGGCAGAATTCGATGAAATCGTAGCTCGGCTCCCCGCTGCGGGCTACGACGCCTCCCGGCTTCAGATGACCCTTCAACCCGAGACAACGCCGGGCGGCTGAGGAGATGGCGAGATGAAAAACGCAGTCGTCGCTGTCGTGTTTGTGTTGCTGGCGTGGACAACCATGGGAACAGGTTTGGCCCATGCGCAGGAAACGCCGAAGTTCATACTCGAAGTCGAGGCGGGTCCGGTGTGGCAGAGCAAGAACGACGTCCAGATTCCCAACGACGACACCGGAACGCGGTTCTCGTTGGCGGATCTCGTGGGGGAGGGGCCGTGGTTGTCGGCGCGCGCCTACTTCACGTGGAACATCAGCGAGCGCCACGGGATTCGCGCGCTGCTGGCGCCGCTGTCATATACCGAAACCGGCACCTTTGACGAACCGGTGAACTTCGTCGGCGAGACCTACCTTCCCGGAGTCCCCACCGAAGCCACCTACCAGTTCAACTCGTGGCGCTTGAGCTACAGCTACCGGTTTTATCAGTCGGATCGGTGGAAGTTGTGGATCGGATTCACCGCCAAGGTGCGCGATGCCAAGATCGAGCTCAGACAAGGTGACACCACCAGTAAAGACTCCGATGTGGGTTTTGTTCCCTTGCTTCATTTCGCCGCCGATTGGCGGATCGCCGAACGCTGGCATCTGATCCTCGACCTCGACGCGTTGGCCGGTGGCCCGGGTCGCGCGGAGGACCTCGCACTCAAGGTCGGATTCGATGTCAGCGACCAATGGACGGTGACCGCGGGCTACCGGACCGTTGAGGGCGGCGCCGACACCGATGAAGTCTACAATTTCGCTTGGTTCAACGCGTTTGTCGTGTCGGGCATCGTGAGGTTCTGACCGAGGCAACTCAGCGCCTGCGAGGAGTCCACCTGTTGTGTCCTCAGGACCTCAGGACCTCAGAATCCCGGCTTCATCTTCTGCCATTTCTTGGCGATCTTGTCCACCGCCTTCTGCACCTTCTTGATGTTCTTGTCCGGTGACTTGGCGACGGTGATGATCGCCGATCCACGCCAGATCAGCGTCTTCGCCTCGGCGTCCCAGATGTCGATCACCAGGGTGCCTTCCGTGTAGGTGCTCACCCTGGAGGTGGTGTATGCGCCGCCCCAGTAAGGGTCCCAATACCAATTGGAAGGATAACCGTAGCCAAATGACGCGGTGTTGACCTTGAACTGGTCGCGGGTGCTTGTGTGGTAGGTGACCCACAGATCCGGATCAGATTTCACGTAGTCGAGGCGACCGCTGGAGAAGGTGTCGATGATGATCGCCTTGATGCGATCGTGCATCATTTCGTTGGTGTCCGCGAGCGAGGTCTCCGGCGTGTCCTGCCAGCCAAAGGTTTTGAAGGTGGTGAGTCTGGCGGACCGGTCGTAGTCGATATGGACTTCCTGGGCCGCTGCAAACCCGGCACACAACAGAACGACGGCGATGGCGAGAAATTTCTTCATGGGATCCTCCCAGTGGATCGGTCGGGTGATGGTAGCACCTCGAAATTCGAAATTCGAAATTCGAAATGCGGAATGCGGAATGCGGAATGCGGAATGCGGAATTCGAAATTCGAAATGCGGAATTTTGAATTGAAATGGGCGGGGATGAGGCGAGCGGGATCACTCGGGTTGGTCGGTCTCCAGTCCGGTGTGCTCCCGGGTGGGATCCAGCTGGAGGTATTGGGAGAGATACCGCACACCGATGTAAAACGGCACGGTATCGATGGCGGCGATGACGAATTTGAAGGTGTACCCGGTGGCGATGAACAGCGCCAGCTGTCGGGCCACCGGTTGGTCCGAGTCGATGGGGAGCGCGTGGGCGTAATAGTGGGTGATCAGTACGACCGCCGTCGTGTCCACAAGTTGACTGATCATTGTGGATCCGTTGTTGCGGATCCAGAGCATCTTCCCCCTGGTCACCCGTTTCCAGAAGTGAAAGACGTAGACATCGCAGAACTGGGCCGCCATGTAGGCGAACATCGACGCGGTGACGGCTCCGAAGGTGAGGGCGCGGATCTCGAAGAACACGGGCAGTCGGCCGGCAGCGTCTCGAAGGAGTTCGCCTGTGGAGGGGTCGACCGCTTCGAAGCCGGGCAGAATACCTCCGAGCCACATCACGATGACAACCCAGATGTTGAGCAGCAGGCCCACCAGGACCACGAAGTTGGCGCGCTTGCGGCCGTAGAATTCCGAAATGAAGTCAGTGCACAGGAAGGTGATCGGGTAGGGCAGAACGCCCACGGCGATGGCGAAGGTCAGGGTGGTTCCTGCGGCCGTCGTGAACTCGCCAAGCTTGATGAACCGGCTGATGCCCAGGATGTTGAGCATCGCCAGTGTGCCGAGAAAGATGCCGGCGAACACGAGAAACACCCGTTCACGCCGTGCGTGCAGGTGGGAGGCTTCAACGGGGTGCAGGTCATTCTGCCCAAGCGCCATGCTTTATAGGATAACGAAATGAACGTTGAATTCTCGATTTTTAATTTTGAATTCTCTCCCTGTTCTCGTGGTTGGTTGGTCAGCGGGTGGGTGAATGGAATTGAGAACTCAGGATTCAAAATTCAACGTCGATCGCCTCGAACTCACGTTCCCAGGCTTCCATTTCGGCATCCGATAGCCCGAAGTGGTGCCCGATCTCGTGCAGCAGGGTGAGCTGGATCTGGCGTACGAGGGCCGCTTGATTCCGAGCCGCCGCCATCAGGGGCTGACGGTAGAGCACGATGACATCGGGCAGGACATTTCCGTACCAACCGCCCCGTTGGTCCAGGGGAACCCCGGTGTAGAGACCGAACAGCGTGTTCCTCGCCGGGTCGAGATCGAGGTCCAGAAGCGTCGCCACGTCGGGAGTCTCGTGCACCTGTACCGTGACGTTGCTCATCAGTTCCGCGAACCGATGGGGGAGGCGATCCAGCGCCTCGGAAACCAATGTCTCGAACTGTTGTCGGGAGAGGTTCATACCGCAGACCGGCGCTATTTGTGGGCTCGTCCCTTGACCAGGTCAACGGCGTTCCAGCCCACGAGAGCACCCACCACCGCGCCGATGATCGGTCCGATCGTCTCTGCCTGAGATCCGAGCAGCATGGGCCCATACTTGACGCCGGCCGCACCTCCCACCATGGCGAAGATCACCAGAAAAATGACACGCAGGAATTTGACCGTTTCGAAGTCCATGGACATACGCGGGCTCCCACGGGCGCATCTGGTTGGCCAGCCGCGCCCTCGCGGGAGATTATAACGCGGTGACCCGGCGAGCCGGTGTAAAGTTGCATTTGTCGAGTTGGGAGGGTGTATGCATCTCATCGGGCTGCTGGGAATTCTCGCGTTGTTGGGCATCGCCTGGATCATGTCCTACCATCGGCGATCGGTGAAGTTTCGGACCGTGGCGTGGGGCATCGGTCTGCAGGTCCTCTTTGCGGTGATCATTCTCCGCATGGATGCGTGGAGTTTCGCCGGAATGACTGTCTTCGGACTGTTGGTGCTGATCTACATACTGCAGATGGACCACGCTCGGCTTGGCCGCGGCTGGCCGGCGACCGCCGCTTTGGCAGCGGCAGGACTGGGACTGGGGGCGGTTTTCACCTGGGTTCTGCCCGTCGCGGTGCCCTACCTGCTCGCCCTCGTTGTGGTGGCCATGTTGATCAACGGTGGATTCCATCTCGTCCAACCGGCGCAGCGCTACCTGGCGGCGTTGTTCGTTATCCTGGGCGTCGCCTTCCTGATTTCCCGTGGTTTGCATGGGCAACTCATTTTTGACGGCCTCTCCCAGAAGGTGTCTGCCTTTCTCGGGCTGTCCGACTACGGGGCGAAGTTCCTGTTCGGCAACCTCTCGGATTCGCGTTTCTACTTCCCGGGGGCCGACGCGGGTTGGCCGGGATTCGGATTCCAGTTCGCCTTCAAGGTCTTGCCGACCATTCTCTTCTTCGGCGGCTTCATGAGCGTTCTGTACTACCTGGGCATCATGCAAAGGGTGATCGAGACCATGGCCCGGTTCATGCAGTGGACCATCGGGACCAGTGGTGCGGAGACGCTTTCGTGCACCGCCAACGTCTTCGTCGGTCAGACCGAGGCACCGCTGCTGATCAAACCTTTTCTTGATGACATGACCCGTTCCGAGTTGCTCACGATCATGGTTGGAGGATTCGCGACCATTGCCGGCGGAGTCTTGGCCGGTTACATCGCCATGGGGGTGCCGGCGGGCCACCTGATTGCCGCCAGCGTCATGTCGGCTCCGGCCGCACTGGTGATCGGCAAGATCATCTATCCCGAGGTGGAGCAGTCAAAGACCGCGGGGGACATCTCGATGCCCCCCATCGACGTCGGTGGAAACGTCATCGAGGCGGCCTCGAACGGCATCATTGATGGGCTCAAGTTGGCGGTCAACGTGGGCGCCATGCTGATCGGCTTCATTGCACTGATCGCGGTGCTCGACACTGCCTTGATCTGGCTGGACGGGTTGATCGATGGACGGCTCATGGGGGGCGAGTACGTGGCCTACACCTTCGAGACCATCTGGTCGCCGGTTCGTGGAGAGTATCTGGGTTTTTTCCCCGGCTCCCTCCAGACGTTGTTTGGGACCTTGCTGCGCCCGTTGGCATTTCTGATGGGGGTACCCTGGGCGGACTCCGCGGCGGTGGGCAATCTCCTCGGCATCAAACTCTCCCTCAACGAGTTCGTGGCTTACGGAGCTCTCGCATCCTATATCCAGGAGGGCGTCATGTCGGAGCGCGCGGTGATCATCTCCACCTACGCCCTGTGCGGATTCGCGAACTTCTCCTCCATCGGAATTCAAATCGGAGGGATCTCCGCGGTGGCGCCGGGTCGAAGGAGCGACCTGGCCCAACTGGGTTTGCGGGCCATGTTCGGCGGCGCCCTGGCTTCGTGGTTGACCGCCAGTATTGCTGGAATGCTGCTTTAACCCGCGCTGACTGACGGCTCGGCGTCGTATCGCCACGCTAAGATGACATCCCATGGAGGTGTTGATGCTCCGACGAACGATCCCCCTGGTGTTGTTCATGATGGTGCTGGGTGCAGGGTGCGACCTGCTCAACCCTGCGCGGCCGACTCCCCATGCCGATACCAATCTCTTCGGCAATCTGATCGAGGCGCGATCCGAGGACGGCGAAACCGAAGCATGGTGGGTGAGGGTCCGGATTGGACTCCCGAAGGCATTTGCGCAGGCGGAGGCGGGCGACGGCAAGCCGACTCCGGTGGTTGAACAGGGGATGGTCGCCGACGTCCTCGTAACCACCGAGACCGTTGTTCTCGGTGGGGGAGTGCCGGTCTTCATAGAAGACATCAGCCCGGGGTCGGAGGTGGTCGTCGTGCCGACCCCTGGGAGCACGCGCATGGTCGGGACTTCCAACATCACCGTAGAGGCGAGCTATCTCATGGACTTTGACACCTACCGACGATGGCAGCTGCCGAATCTGGCGGTGGACCAGGACGGGGTCGTTCCGGTTCAAGATCCGTCTCGCATCAACTCGGCCGGAGTCGAGGGTGCGCCAGTGCCCGTGGGCGACGGGCATACTCTCTACTTCAGCTCGAGACTGCGCATGCCGTCCAGCCCGGATGGTGCATGGATCGGCGCTCTCCGTGAGGGCATGGGCGAACCCGGTCCCGAGAACCCACCGGTTGAGCGGACCTACAGAGCCACCCTGCACGACGACGGTTGGAGCCCCCCGGAGCTCGTGGTCTTTCCTGACATGGACGGGCTGGTTATGGTCCGAGTCACGTGGGTTTCGAGCGACGAGACCCGTTGTCTGGTCACGGCAATGGGCTCAGACGGCAGCCCCTGGGTCGGCCAGTCCGAACGGGAATCCGCCGGGGATCGGTGGGGGGAGGTGCAGCGACTTACCGGTCTCGGGGATGGCAGCCCACGCGATGCGGTCTTTCTCGCCGGCAGCCTGACAAAGATAGTGTTCGTTGACAATCTCGGAGGCAATCCGAGCACGGATCTGCTTCTCCTGGATCCTGGAGTGGCCGAGACACCGCAGGTTCTGACGCCGCCCATCAACACCACCGCCAGCGAGTGGGGGCCCAGGGTAGGTCCTGGCAACGAATTGTTCTTTGTTCGAGGGGACCGTCAGTTCATGGTGGACGGCGGTGCGGTTCGGCCGGTGGCGGGTCCGGCGCGGCATCGTGCGGTGATCACCCAGGTGGCGCCCGCCAACGATGGCGCGTGGGTCTTCCTCTGCATGCCGAACTACACCCCGATGGAACTGGACCAGGATATTTTTGTCGCCCCATGGATCGGTGAGAATCGGCTCGGTCCACCGGTGCCGGTGGATGATTGGCGGCCATAGGGTCGGGCCGCAGAGGTTCTGCCTGGTAACACCCGTCCTCAAGACAGGAGGAATCGCCACCTCGCGACGAGGCTGTACAGTTTCGATCCAATCCACCGCAATGGCTGCCGCCCGGTCACGATCGCCAGCCACCGCCAACGCGGCAGCACAGTGAGAATTCGCCGCCAGCCTTCAAAGCCGCACAGCAACTCGCCGTTGGCGTCACGCACCCACATGGCGCTCTCTGCCTCGTCTCGAGGAACGGGCAATTTCTTGTCGTCGGTGGTCCGAATATCTCTAAACACGAGGTCGTTGTTGGAATCGCGTGACACGCACCAGCTCCGGGATCCTCGGCAGAGCGGGCAATCGCCGTCGAACCAGATCTCGATGACGCCGGATGGGGGATGAGTGTCGGCCACGCTCCTGTTGTAACAACTCAACGGGTGTTTGGTTTCCGAAGCTTGACATTAATTAAGAAAATTCTAAAATACCGATATAAAGAAATAGATGGGGTGTTCATCGCGTGGAATATGGAACGACGACCGATCAAGTGGACTGTGTATCGCCTGACCGCACGCCGAGCGATCTGATGGCGTTCCGGCGGGCGTTGATGGAAAGCAACGGCCGTCTCCAGCGAGCGGCGCAACATTATGCGCTGTTGGCCGGAGAAACCCGGCTCAAGATCCTGGCGCTCCTGCGCCACGCCGGCGAGCTCTGCGTCTGCGATCTGGCCACCGTGCTGAAGATGACGCCGGCGGCGGTGTCCCAGCACCTCGGCAGACTTCGTGGCGGCGGCCTGGTCCAGGGTCGGCGCGACGGCATGACGACCTACTACCGATGTCTGGGTGATTCCTGCCCACTGCCTGAGGTGCCGGTGTTGAAGGGTGAGGGGGCGTGATGTCGAAAAAGTACTTCACATTGGTGTTTCTTGCGATCTTGGTGCTCCTCGTCGGCTCCGTCGCGGTGGCTGCGGATCGACCGGACACCGTTCGGACGGTGTTCACAGTGGAGGGCATGCACTGCGACGGTTGCTCATCCACCATCAAGGGCACTTTGGAGCGGATGGACGGCGTTGATTCGGCCAAGGCAGACCATGAAGTTGGTTCGGCAGAAGCGGTCTACAACTCCAAAAAGGTGACGTCCGAGCAGTTGAAGGAAGCCATCGAGAAACTGGGCTACACCGTCACGGCGATGGAGACCACACCGGCCGAAGACCGTTGACAATGGTTCGCAGCGTCTTTCGTGACCCCAAGGTTCGTAACGCCTACATCGGTACCAAGCTTGCAGTCTTTGCTGCGGCGGCGCTCGCCACATGGCCGCTGTCAAAGGTCGTCGGTCCGCAGGCGTGGTGGGGGCTCGGGGTCTTCGGAGCCGTATTGATCGCACTGACTGTGGCGGTGCTCGGTCTGGGGAGAGGCGACGAGACAACGGTAGAACCCGGAAATGAGGAAGAGGCCGATCCCGATGACTCGTTGGGGTCGGTAGAGTTGCCCATCGAGGATTTCATCGACCTGCACCCCTTTGAGCCGAAGGACATTCCAGATGTCGTCAACGACTATCTGGCTGAAGCCCACGCCAAGGGTTTCCGGGAGGTGCGGCTGATCCACGGCCGCGGCATCGGGGTGCAGCGCGAGCGGGTGCGAAGCCTGTTGGCCGACCATCCCCTGGTCCAGGAGTTTCACGACGGGACGCACGATCGCGGGGGCTGGGGGGCGACGATCGCCTACCTCGAGGGTGCAGACTGAGCGATCTACTCGTCCAATAAAGCGCTCGGGGGCAGATGACCCAGCATCACCATCTTTCGCCGGAAGGCCGCTTCGCGCCTCCGGCCGAGTTCGGCCCGCTCATCCCGCATCCGTCCGAGCTCATCCTCGAGTTCGGCCTGTCGCTCCGGGTCGGCGGATTTCAGGCGATCGCGCACCTGCAACGCCCGTGCCCTCAGCCCACGTATGGCGGCAAGCAGGCTGGCCTCTTCGTTGCTGATATAGACCGTGGCCGAGCAGGACGGAGCATCCGCGTCATCCGGCAGTTGTGACTGTCCACCATGAATGGGCAACCGGGTCAGGTCGTACTCTTCCACGGGGTCCAGTGTAACCGCCGTGGACGGTTTCGGTCTATCATCGAGGCAGGGTATGGACGAAACGACAGATCCGATCGCGTCCGGGGTTGAGTACAGCAGCCGGATGGTTCCAGTCGCGGATGGCGTCGAACTCCAGGTGAGATCATGGCGGCCAGCGGATTCCGAAGGAACGGACCCGTTGGTCTTCGTGGCCGGTTGGATTTCGGTGATCGAGGGTTGGAGACCGCTGCTCGAAGCGCTGGTGCCGAGCCGTCCGCTGCACTACATCGAGACCCGCGAAAAAAGATCTGCGCAGTTTGCCGGGAACACGCTGTGTCCTGTGGACTTCGCGGTCGCCGTCCTTGGCGATGACCTGATTGCGATAGCGAAAGCGCTCGACGTGGACCGTTCGCGGACCGTGTGGTTCGGTAGCTCCATGGGCGCCAACGCGATCCTCGAGGCGCTCAAGGGTGAGCGCCTTCCCGCCCGCGGCGCGTTCCTGGTGGGACCCAACGCCGAATTCAAGTTCCCGTGGTGGGGGCGTGGGTTCGTGCGGTTGCCGGCCGCGGCATACCACCCCGCGAAGCGCTTTGCCCTGTGGTACTTGAGAAATTTCCGAGTGGATGCCAAGGCCGAACCGGACCAGATGCGGCGCTACGTGAGAACCCTCGATGCCGCGGATCCGGTGCGGCTCAAGCTCTCGGCGAGGGCGGTAATTGACTATTCGGTGTGGCCCGAATTGGAGACCGCGACGGCACCGGTGGCCATCGCCTACGCGTCGAGTGACATTCTCCACGGAGAGCAGGAGGCCAAGGCGATCGTCGATCGGCTGCCCAAGGGCCGGGCCGTCGAGTGTCCTTCCAACACCTACATGCACCGTGCCGGAGTCGCCAAGGAGATCGACGAATTCGTCGCAAGCCTCGACTGATCCCCTGAACAGG
Source organism: uncultured Holophagae bacterium (assembly GCA_963710645.1). GTDB lineage: Bacteria > Acidobacteriota > Thermoanaerobaculia > Thermoanaerobaculales > Sulfomarinibacteraceae > FEB-10. Next base: position 423,464 of record CAVQBD010000002.1, read on the forward strand.
GGAGGCCGGGCCCGCGTGTGGTGTTCCCGACGTTATCAGGCCGGCTTTGCGCGTCGTGCGAATGTCACCACGAAGACACACAATGCCACCAGCGCGATGGTGCCGATCACTTCTCCTGTGAGTCCTTCAAAGGCGTGGTCCGACAGGAAGTGAATCGAGTTCTTGGCCGCGGTGGATCCGGTGATCTGCTTGACGATGGCGCTGGCTATGGCATCGAATGCGCCCATGATGGCACCGCCTGCGATCAACCCAGAGGCCACGAGAACCCCTCGATCCATCCTCGCCTTGACATCGGCTTCGCTGTCGCTTGCGCGTTGCCGCGACACGATCCACGACAAGATGCCGCCGAGAAGCACCGGCGTGTTCAGCTCCATGGGCAGATACATGCCCAGGGCGAAGGCCAGCGGCGGAACCCCGGTCATACGGAGAATGAGGGCGAGCAAAACTCCCAGGCCGAAGAGATACCACTGGAGCGGTGCAGTCTGAGCTCCGAAGATCCCGATCAGGATTTCCTTCATGGCCGAAGCCTGGGGAGCCGGGATCGCCGCGGTGCCGAAACCCTGGCCGGGGTCGGCCTGGGACATGACCCACATCATGATGCCGCAGAAGGTTGCCGCCACCGCGGTTCCCACAAACTTGAGCCCGAGCTGTTTGGCCGGTGTGGCGCCGATCCAGTGGCCGACCTTGAGATCTGAGGCCAGGGCTCCGGAGGCCGCCAGTGCGGTGCAGACGACGCCACCCACCATCATGGTGACAAACATACCGTTGCCACCGCTCAGACCGAGCTTGAGCATCACGAAACCGGTGATGATCAGGGTGAGCATGGTCATTCCTGACACCGGGTTGGTCCCGACGATGGCGATGGCCCGTGCCGCCACCGGGGCAAACAGGAAGGCGATGATCATCACCAGGGCTGTGGCCACAGCTGCCGCCCCGAACGACCCGCCGATACCGATGCCGAAGGAGAAGAACAGGAATGCGGCGAGGGCGAAGATCACCAACCCGACGATGGTGAATCTGCCCGGCAGCGAACGTTCGTAGCGTTTCACCTCTTCGACGGCCCGTGTGTCCTGGTGGCTCATGCCGACGATGTTGGCGCCGATGGAACGCACCATGGACGGCAGTGCCGCCAGGATGCCGAGAATTCCGGCGCCGGCGATGCCGCCAACCCCGATAATCCGCACATAGCTGGTAAAGACCTCGGTGATGCTCATGTCGGCGATGGGGATGCTCCCCGGTGGCAGGATGCCCGGTACGTGAACACCGATGGCGTGAACCATGGGTACGAGCACGAAGTACGAGAGAAACGAGCCGGCGCAGATGATGGCGGCGTATCGGATACCGACGATGTAGCCGATGCCGATGATCGCGGCGTTGTTGAGGATCCTCAGGGTCATGAATTGGCGCTCGAGGACCTGCCCCAGTCCAACCGCCCGGAACGTGAGCAGGTCGGCCCACGCGTGAAATGTGGTGGCGAGACCGTCGTAGAGGGCGCCAACACCGGCCGCCAGCGCGAGGATCTTGGCCTGGCTGCCGGCCCTTTCACCGGACAGCAGGATCTCGGTGGTGGCGGTCCCCTCGGGCCAGGGGAGCTGACCGTGCATTTCGACCATGAAGTGGTACCGAAGGGGAATCAGAAACAGAATGCCGAGGCAGCCGCCGAGAAATGAAACGATGATGACCTGGAGGATGGTTGGTTGGGCCACCCCGGATCCCGGATCTGCGGCCAACATATAGAGGGCTGGAATGGTGAATACGGCTCCCGCGACCACGTGGGACGAGTTGGCGCCGATGGACTGGATGATTACGTTTTCCAGGATCGTGCTCTTTCGAGAGAACAGCGGAGACAGCCCAATGGCGAGGATGGCGATGGGAATCGCGGCCTCGATGCCCTGGCCGACTCTGAGGGCCAGGTACGCCGCGGCCATGGAGAACAGCGCGCAGAACAGCAGTCCGAGGGTCACCGACCTCGCTGTGACTTCGAAGATGCCGGTCTCGTTCGGGACCACCGGCACGTAAGTCTCGCCTGGTTTCAGCGGGCGTCTGGCGTTCTCCGGCAGACCTTCGATGTTTGACGCGGTTTCGTGTGCCACGGGCGTTCCCCCTTCGTGAAGCGATCCGGGAGAGTGTACATGGTCTTCCCCCGCCCGCTCGGAACAAGGAACAGGGAACAAGGACCAAGGAGCAAGGAGCAGGGTCCCCGTCGATCCGGAGCGCCATTGTGGAGCAGCCGTCTCGGCTGCAGTTCGGGTGTCGAAGAGCCGTGAGGCCAATATCCACAGAGCCCCATGGCTCGGGTGGGCGCTACAGAACCACGATCACCCAAATCCAGTTGGCGAGGATCACGGCCACGACTCCAAAACGGGTCCACCTCGGCAACGGGTGAGAGAATGCTGGAAGAGCGCCAACGGTTCGCGCCCAGATGGGAGCGAGCAGACCGCCGATACCGAAGGCGATGACGATGGTGACCATCAGGGGGTTGAAGCCGAGGGCGTCCACCGGGTGTCCGTCCAGGAGAGCCAGGACACCTCTGGTGGCGCCGCACGACGGGCACGGTATGCCGGTAACGTTCCGGAACAGGCACGGCCGAAGGTAGGGAGCGGCCCACATCCAGACCGGTGTCGATAATGCCGTGGCCACGGCGAGGGCTCCCCAGATCCAAGCGAGCTGGTGCTCGCTGGTGGTCATTCGCCGCCACGTCATATCAGTCGGCCAGCGCGGCAATGCCCACAACGGAGAACACGAGGGTCATGCAGGAGCAGCAGAGCAATATGGGAAGGAAGACCGCGAGTGCGGCTTTGCCGTAGGAGCATCTGTGGTAATTGGAGAGGCCGACGATCTGGAGTACCACGAACCACACAAACGAGATCAGACTTCCGCACAGGGGCAATGCGTTCGCGAGATCGGCCGTGTGGGCGTAGCAGATCACCCGGATGGTGCCGTCAAAACCGCCTCTGCCTTCACCGACAATCAACAACATCAGGTGCACGATGCAGGTGTGGATGGCGATTCCCATGGCGACAAAGAAGGGTGTCATGACCAGGATTCCCACTGCGATGAACACCATCAAGCCGGCGCCGACCGCAAACTCGGCAAGCTTCTCGTCGAGCGAGGGGATGCCGAACGCGAACAGGGGGAACTGGAAGATCGTCCAATAGCCGAGCAGAAACAAGAGTTCGACCCAGGCCATGATCACGGCGTAGAAGAAGGGGCGGCCGAGACCTGCCCTCGAGACGCGTGAAAACGCCTCGTCCGGCCGTGTCAGGAACATCGTGATGGTCTCGAAGAGCCCCGCGAGACCTCCGGTGCCGGGGTCCTCCCAGGGGAGGGCTGCCTGTTCGGCCGTTGCCGGCTGTGGTGCGGGCGGGGGCGCGAAATCTTCCATGGGGCCTCCGGATCGGGATCTGTCGTTCAGGAAGTGTAACGCGCAGACCGGGACAAAGGATCTGTCCTCGATCCAGACGAGCCCGGTAAGAGCCGGAGCGCGCCACCTGAGAACTGCGGACCTGGCACTTATTTGGGAATGGCGGATCCTCGAACCCTGCAACAGGTTGCTGCCGCGGCGCGATCCGTCGAACCCCCACCCGGTCGAAAGGTGAAAGCCCCCACCCGCCCGGATGAGCCTGATGTCTTAACGTTTAACGTCTGACGTGTAACGAGCATCAGTCAGGATGTCAGGCACCTCCCAAAAACGCACCCTCGGGGAGCGCGACTGGGAGATGGGAGCGAACACATCGGCAGGTCGGCGCGATGTTGTGGTGCGGCCGTCTCGGCTGCAATTCTCGCCTTGTTTGATGGCACGAATGCAGGCGGGACGCCCGCTCCACAATGGTGCTCCGGGTGGGTAGGGATCCAACGGAATAGCCGTCGAACGCGCCAAGGTGCTTGCCAGAGGGCGGAGGGTGGACCCGGCGGTCCTCGTGTTCCCGATCTGGGACGTCGAGCGCGAGCCTGCGCCCCGGTCAATCGACGGCCGGATGCAGCATCGGATTCTCAGCCGGCTGCCTGCAAGCCCAGGTGTCGAAGACATATAGCCGACCACAGGTGGCTGGGTCCGGTTCACTCCGGTCTTCTCCGACCACGTAGGCGTAGCGCCCTGACGCCGCCACATCCAGGAAAAGCTGATCAGCCAGTGCGACAGACCCGACCTCGACCGGCGACGACGGCGCCTGCACATTGATCACCCGAAGCTCCTCGAACAGCGAGACGTACGCGTGTTTGCTGTCGACGGCGAACGCGGTGAAGTTGCCCTGCATGGCGACGGACCCCACCTCCACCGGCGACGATGGCGAGCTGACGTCGATCACCCGCAGGGTTGATTGTGCTTCGGGCCATTCCCCTGTTCGAGTCACCACGTAGGCATGGCTCCCGGACACGGCCACGCGTTCGGCGCTTTCGGGCATCTCGAGAAACCCGACCTCGACCGGAGATGACGGCACCATCACGTCGATCACCGTCAGCCTGGGGCCGGCAACGAGATACGCGTAGCTTCCGGACACCACCACATCCACTGCGAAATCCCCGGGGACCCAAGGATCGGGGAGGTAGTGGAAGGAACCGACCTCGACCGGGGACGACGGCTCCAGCACGTCAAATATCTTCAGGCCGACGTACTTGGTGGTATAAGGGGGGTTTAGGCGGTAGGAACGGCTCGCGACGTAGAGGTAGCTCGCTGACAGCGCGAGGGAGGCTGGTGGGAAATTGCCCAGGCTGAAGTCTGCCGGGAGAACGACGGGCGACGCCGGCGACCTCGCATCGATCACGCAGACGAAGAGACCAACCACTCCACTGCTTTCGTGAATATCGTAGACGACCCCTCCGGACGCCTCGAGGTCGTACCTCTGCCCGGGGACGCCCGGCGGTTCACACAACCCGCTTCCCGACCACAGAGCAACGGGCACCGCGGGCGAGGCCACGTCGACAATGGTCAGGCCCAGCCCCCACTGCCCGAGGTACGCGTAGTCCTCGGATACAGCCATCTGTGGAAATCCCGGCCCCTCGAGCGACATCGATGCGACCAGTGCCGGACACACCTGCGCCGGCACTGCCGTTGCGAGGGCGCAGAGGCACCCAGCGGCCGCGAGGACCACGGTGAGATGGATCGGTCGGTTCGTCGTCATCATCGGTTCCTCCCCGAATTTCGGTTGCCGTCTCTGCTGATTGTGGGCTCCGGGAAGCGGAGAAACATGAGGGAAAGGTACGGACCGGGTACGGATCGACCGGCTTCAATCGTCCGGCCGCCCTCGCCGAGACCCTGACTTTCGACTTTCGACTTTTGACTTTCGACCGGGCGGGGGGCGTGAGGCTACCAGGTAGGAACTGTCTCCCAGCCGGGGAACGGCTCGTGCGCGAGGGTCCAGCCGGTGGCGGACTTGTCATCACGCACAACGCGCAGGTTGGTGAGGGACCTCAGCTTGGCGACGAGCTCGTCGTGGGGAAGAGTGTGGAGTGGCGGTTTGGAGAGGTCCGGCATGGGCCAGATGCGCACCGTGGCGTCCTGACCGCCGGTGGCGATCCAGCGGCCAACGGGGTCGATGGCAACGGCCCAGATCCTCCCCTGGTGGCCGAACAGCAGGTGCGGCTCCTCGCCGCTGGTGGGCCCGACCCGGAGGACGCCCTCCTTGTCTCCGGTGACGACCATGGTCCCCGCTGCGTCCATGGCGATCGCCGACAGCTGGTCGCCGTGGCTCGCGAGGTGAGTTCGGGTTCCGGGTTCGAGATCGAGGAAAACTGCGCGACCCGACGCCATCCACGAGAGATGTGACAGCTCGACAAGACCGATCCGCCGGCCATCATCGCTGACGGCGAACTGGAGGCATTTCCCCTCGAACAGACGGTCGGTCGTGCCGGTGGCGACATCAGAGACATCGAGCCCGGATTCGCATGTAAATGCGACGTGTCGATCATCCAGAAACCGTGGCGCTCCGAACAGGAATCCATCATCTGGCTCGGTCTCGGCGATTTGCTCGTGGGTGTCGGTGCTGAAGACCTGGAGCACGTAGCGATCGTCTACGGTGCGCCCCGTCACCGCTGCCAGGCGACCGTCAGGGCTGTAGGCAAGACCGTAACCAGCCCACAGATCTCCTATTGGGAACCCAGGGTTTCCGTCGAGCGAAATTGCCTTTGCGCCCCAGTTCTCGCCACCGATTATGAGCGTCGCACCATCCGGCGATGCGGCCAGGCCGCGAATCGTCGTCGGTAGCCGGTCCACGACCCGACCGGCGGCCGGCACCTCGCCATCGACGGGAGTCAGCCGCACGATGCCGTCCGAACAGCCGGACGCGAGCCACTGACCTTGAGGTCCAAACGTCACACTCCAGACGGGTTTCTGGTGGCTGCGGATGACCGAAGGGTACGGTCGACCGAACGGCCACACCATCAGGCCCGATGTGTCCGCGGTGGCCAGCCACTTGCCGTTTGGATGGAACGAGTGCCACCAGTCCATTCCGACCTCGCCCCGCCTCAGGAACAGCGGATCGGCGTTGGCGGGCGCCGCCAGCGACCACAGCCGAGTCCTGCCGATCCGGCGCATTCTTGGCGTAGCGGCAACCCCCAGCGTCCCAGCCCCACGAGGGCCTGATTCCGATGCTGAATGTCTCCCCGCTGTGAAAGGTCCGAAGCAATCGCGGCTCACCGTCGGCGAACGAGTACACCCAGACTCTCTCGGTGCCGTCCTTCACGGTGCGGGCAGCGAGACGTGGTCCAACTCCGAAAAACCCGACGGCATCGACGCCTTCAGGGCCCTGGATGACCACCGGCGGCGACGTGGTCGTCAGATCCCAGATCTTCAGCATCCCATCGGAGCTCGACGTGACGACGAGGCGGCCCTCCGGATCCACCGCTACCCGATGGCCGCTGCCATCGTGTCGGCCCAGGACGCGCGGCTCGGACAGGTCATGCGCACCGACCTCATGCACCCATACCGTTTCATTCTCCACGAGGGCAACCCAGCGTCCCGTGCGCAGGTCCATGGCCACTCGGCGAGACCAGCCCACCGGTTCGACGTCGAGAGCGAGCGTTCCGAGGCGCCGGTGCGTACCGTCGAAGTTGAATGCGAAGATCGCGGCTCTCGCGCCGGCCCTGTTCTCCCATACCAGGGCGAGAAACCGATCGCGATTCCAGCTCATGACCCTTTGATTGACGAAGGCAGGGGGAGCGATTTTCACATCGGCGAGCCTGCGGCCATCGGGAATCGACCACAGCACCACCTGCTGTGGAGAGCCCGATTCCAGCTCCGGCTTGGAGAACAGCACGGTCCCCTCTGGGTTCAAGAAAACATCAACCAGCTCGAACCCGAAGACCTGATCGAGGTCCGTCCTGGAGCCGTCCTTCGCGACGATCCCCACCTGTCTCTGGCTGACCATCTGGATCGATTGAACGAGCCACTCACCGTCGGGGGTGAACTCGGTCGCATGACTTGCGTCCCGGTTGATGACGAAGGCGGTCGGGCCCTCCCACAGCGCCCGCAGGGCGAGGCGGCGGGCCTCGGGGGTGTCGGCGAGCTCGAGGCTGGCGATCGCGTGGGCGAGGGTCGCGGTCGGGTAGTCCTCGAGCCGGAGCTGGCCGAGGGCGAGCAGCTTCGCGGCCTCGGCGCGGCGGGTCTCCTGGACGCTCCGCCGCCACAGTGTGCCCACCACCGCGAGGACGGCCAGCAACACACCGAAGATAGCGGTTGCGGCCATCTTGCGTCGTCGCCGCTGCCCGCTTGCCAGCGAGGTCATAGCGTCCGCGAAGTCCTCCTCGAGATCGGTGAGTCCCCCCGGGTAGTTTTCGTGCCAGACGGAGAACTCTCTGAAAGCCTTCCCAGTCCACAGGTAGTCTGTGGCGCGATCGTGGTCGTCCCACAGCCGCGCGGTCTGCCGGAGCTCGTCCCGTAGCCGAGCACTGTCGGCGTCCTGGGTCTGCCAGCGCACCAGCCGCGGCCACGAGATGAGCAGGGACTCGTGGATGATCTCGACGCGGCGTACCGGCCGCTCCTCCTCACCTTCGACCCGATAGCCGGTGAGCAGCCGGGCGTCGGTCATCTCGCCCAGCACTTCCTCGGCAGAATCACGCTCATCCTCCGGGAACACCGACAGGACGTCTTCAACCTCGCGGACGGCCCGCGTGCCCTCGGCGGTCACCAGGTTGCGGAACAGCTCGCGTACGGTCGGCAGCCGTTCGTACCCAATCCGTTCCAGGGTTGCCTCGGCGTGCTGCGCCAGGGCGCCGGCTACGCCGCCGATCCGTTCGTAGGCTTCCTCGGTGAGCAGCCGTTCCTCGCAGACCCGCTCCTCCCACAGCCGGTGCACCGCAAAGGCCATCAGCGGTAGCGCTCCCCGCTCGCCCTCCACCTCGGCGATCATCCGGTCCACCAGCATTTCGCTCTCGAACCGGTACAGCATCCGCGCCGCCGGTTCCTTCAGCGCGCGCCTCAGGCCTTCCGGGGTGGGCGGGGCGAGCGGCGTCAGGTCCTTGAAGATCGGCGCGATCTGCGGGAACTGCTGGCACCTGTAGAGATAGTCATCCCGCATGACCAGGACCAGGTGGACATCGGCGGCGTCCACCAGCCGGCGCAGCAGCGCGATGAAATTTGCCTGCACGCCGGGCGGGTTGAGGGTGAACAGCTCCTCGAACTGATCGACGACGAGCACCGTTTCCTTGAACTGGCCCCGCCACCTGGAGACCACGGCCAGCGCGGTGTCGGCATCGTCGAATCCCAGCAACCGCGCCATGGCCGCCGGGTCGCCGGCGTGATCCGGCGCCAGCGCCCGCGCCAGCGACAGCGTTGGGGCTTCGCCCGGAGTGAACACCACGACCCGCCAGCCCGGCGGTGCCCGTGTTGCGACCCCGGCCCGCAGCAGCGAGCTCTTGCCCACTCCCGAGGGCCCGATGACCGCCAGCAACCGCCGCGCGCTGATCTTTCGCCACAGCGACACCACCTCGGCCTCGCGGCCGAAGAAGCGGTCGGCGTCGGCTTCGGTGAACGCGGCCAGCCCGGGGTAGGGGTTGCGCTCCTCGTTCGGCGGGAACGCCGACTCGGGGATTGCGCCCGACGATTCCTCGGACGACGTCGCTGGACGGACCTCGGCGATCAACCGGTAGCCGCGCTTACGGATGGTCTCGATAAAGCGGGGATTCTGGGCATCGTCCCCGAGCGCCCGGCGGAGCTCGGCGATCCGGTTCTTGAGGGTCTGGTCGGACACGTACTCGGTCTGCCACACCGCGTCGAGCAATACGTGGTGGGCCACTAGCTCGCCTGCGTGCCCGGAGAGACAGAGCAGCACGTCCATGACCCGCAGCTCGAGCTGGACCGCGGCATCTCCACGGGTAATCCTGTTCAGGGTTGGCTCGACCAGCCATTCGCCGACGAGGAACGGCTTCCCCTCCTGGATGATCGTCGCAACTTGGGTGGACACGCTGTGATGATTGTATGTGCCCGCCGGCCGACCCACAACACCAAGTGACTTCTTCTCCCCAATCCCCGGGCCCTTTGCATGAAAGGGAATGACCTTGCTCATGCCATCAGGAAACCGCTGACCACCGCGACCTGCCTCCGCATACATATTCTGGAGCTTTTGTTTTGGCAAAGAATGAGGAAAAGGTCCGGATAACCTCCTGATCGAAACCTCGTCCGCCTCGGCCGCGACGAGGAGGACCCCGCCGGCCGGACCCTCACCCGCGACCCTCAGAACCGGAGTCGTTCGGCAACCTCGATCCAGAGATTGTTGAAGGCTTTCGCTGCGGGTTGGGACGGCAGGGTCGCAGCAACCGGCGCACGAGTGAGCCCCATCCGCTCCACCACGCTGGCCGTGGGAATGATGGTACGAAGGAACGACTCGTCCTCGAGGCATTGGTCGTGGAGTTCGCGATGGAGGCGCTTGCGTCGATCCACCATCGAGAGGAATGGCATGAGTCTGGTGTGTTTCCGCCCGTTGTCCTGGACGAAGCCGCGGACGAGGTCCAATGTTCGCATCGACAGCGTGCTCGGAATCACCGGAGCCATGACGCCGTCCGACGCCGTCACCACCGCCTCGGAGACCAGCGAGACGCTTGGAGGGCAGTCGATGAGCACGACATCGAAGCGATCGGTGAGGGGCTCCAGTCGTTTGAGCAGTGTCTTGCGCGGTTTGGCGGAGGCGTCCAGTTCGAGGTCGAGGTGGCGGAACGAGAAGTCGGCCGGCAGGAGAAAGAGGTTATTGAATTCGGTAGGTCGGGCGTGCCAACCGAGATCGGTGGTGCGATCAACAATGACGCGGGCCCCCCCGTCAAGTTGGGCGGGGATCCTCAGGTAGAAGCTCGCGGCGCCCTGGGGGTCCAGATCCCAGAGCAGGGTCCTCGAGCCCATGGTGGATGCAGCGTGGGCAACGTTCACTGCGGCAGCGGTCTTGCCGACGCCGCCCTTGATGGTCCACATGGCGACAGTCTTCACGACCTCACGCCTCGGAACCGAAGAGTGACTGGTAACGGGCCTGGGTCTTTGGGCTGATCAGGGCATCGAAGCGCTTTGTGAACGACCGACGTTCGGTCTTCTGGCGCGCGCGGCACTCTGCCGTCATCCGGTCCACGGCCGACAGGGTCGGTGCATCGACCTTTCGGGTCGATGTCAGGTCGCACACGACCGTTCTCAGGCGGTTCTGCTGAACCTCCATGTCATTGAATCCGCCGAGGGCGTCCTGAACGGCCTTCAGTTGTCTGATCAATGGACCGACCTTTTGATCGGCCCACAGGCTGCGGAAGAACTCCAGCAGATACCGCAGGTTCTTGGCATCAATTCGAAGTCGGTGCATTGTCCTGACGGGCGGGTCGTCGCCGAGACCTTCGCCGCGTGCGACGATTCGCCGGTACGCCTTCAGGACTGACTTGGAGGCGATCTCGCGGATTGGCCGGAGGGCTTTCGATGAACTGCCCGCCGACGTCGGGTCCTCGAGAAAAGCCCCCCAGTCGCGGATCATGTCTTCAAATCGAGCGGAGCGCAGACATTTGCAGACATTCGTATGTGCCTGGTTGCGAGCGTGCTCGATGACCTGAACAACGGGATCGAGAGATTCTCCAGTCTCGGGGAGCGTCCGCTGGTACTTTCTCACCGCTCTGAGTTGAACGTCCAGATCCCGACATGGCCCGGTGACCTTGCCCAACCACTTGAGGTTCTTGATGAAGGGTTCGGTCTGGTCCTTTGGCAAGACACCCTTGATCTGGGTCACTGCGGCGCGCGTGCGGCGCGACGCGACCCGGAGATCGTGAAGAAACTCGGTGTCCAGGTCCCTCAAGGTCCCGTCCACGTTCGCCACGAGCTTCCGAAGCAGATCCAGGAGGATGAACCGCAGCGCCGTCTCCGCCGGCTGATCCGGGTTCAGCGATCCTCTGAATTTCGAACCATAGTCGCCCACGGTTCGTCCTCCGGCGGCTGCGGCGAGTTTTAATAAGTCCAACTGCTCCCTCCCGCGGGGGTGAAGCGATGCCAGACGGTCGACGGTTTGGTTGAAGACAGCCTCGAGGCCAGGCAGCCCGGACACGCGAGCCAGGGACAGCTGGGATCCAGACGGTTTCCCCGAGCGGGCCAGGACCTTCACCCTCTCCAGATGAATGTGGACTCTGCTGTTGCCGTGTCGATCCCTCATACCGGCGACGCGCCGGCGGAGGCGACAGGAGCCCACGTCCATCAGGGCGCGGACTCCAAGGAGAGGGGCGAGTTGGGCTCTGAGGAATCCCTCGGGGAGATCGGCTGCGAAGATCGGATCGACCTGGACGGGCAGGGAGTAGACGGGATCATGGTTTGTAAGAGTCCAGTTCAGGACATGTTTTCCTGAACACGTCTCACGCTCCAGCCGTGACCCCCGGCTGGCGAGACGCCAGTCAAAGGTGTCGAGAAATACCAGCTCGACTGACCGTGCCGGCCCGATGTGGAAGCCAACGCCGAGGATTTCCCGAAAGAGATCCGGGGTCCAGTCGTCAGGGATTTGGATGGTTGCGAACACCGGAAGGTTCTCCACGCCGGGCGGCGTCCGCGTCTCCGGCGTGCTGTGACGGTCTCGCGCGAACGACGGTGCCCTTCACTTCTTGTTTTTCTTACTTGCTTTCTTTGTCATCGCACGCTTCGTCTTCGCGGGCTTCTTGGTCTTGACCTTTTTCTTGCCGGCCTTTTGAGTCTTCGCCTTCTTCTTGGCTCCATCCTTCTTCTCTTTTTTCTTTTTGGAGCCAGGCTTCTTTTTTGGCGACGTCTTCTTGGCTGCGCTTTTCGGGGATGCCAGATCTTTCTTCTTCGTTTTCTTCGCCGTTTTCGCCTTCTTTGGCTTCGGCGCAGCGGTCGCCGTGGCAATCCGAGCGAGTTGGTTCGCGGCAGAGGTCGCAGCCGCCGCCCGGGTCGGACCGAAACCAGGAACAGCTGCGAGCTTCTCCGGTGACGCCTTTGCGAGGGCGTTCACAGTCCGAATCCCAGCGTTCGCAAGTTGTTCGGCCGTGGTCTCGCCGATGCCCGGCACGTCGGTTATCTTTGGTCGAGCCATATCCGCCTCCACGGAGTTAGTGTCGCATCTTGCGCCCTTGCAAATACTTATGAGAGTTTATCATGTATCTGGTCGATGAGTCGTGCGGTTCATGTCCTTTTGACATCTCTGTCGTAGAATGGGGAGTTCGGAGAAGTTCATGACGGAAGCGCACCTGGAAATCGACGACATCACACCGGAGTCACCGGAGGCATTCGTGAACCGGGAGCTGAGCTGGCTTCAGTTCGCGCACCGTGTCATCGAAATGGCCAGTGACCCTGAGATGCCTCTGCTGGAGAGAGTCAAGTTCGCGGGTATCGTGGGCATGCTCCACGATGAATTCTTCATGAAGCGCATGAGTGGGTTGAAGCGTCAGATCAAGAACGGCGTCAAGAAACTCTCTTTGGATGGACGAACCCCCCAGCAGGAATTCGATGCCTGCCGCGCAGAGATTTTGGTGCAGACCGAGGCGCTCTCCGACTTGTTCCAAAGCCAGATTCGACCGGCGCTCAACGAAGCCGGTCTCGCCATTTTGGACTACAAGGACCTCAAGGCTGCGCACCGAAAGGAGCTCAGCCGGTATTTCACGCGAGCGGTTCTGCCGATACTGACTCCGTTGGCCGTTGACGCGGAACACCCGTTTCCCTTCATCAGTAGTCTCGGGCTCAACATTGCCGTGACGCTGAAGGAGAACAAGCGGGAGCGGTTCGTGAGGATCAAGGTGCCTTCGAATCGAAACCGGTGGGTGCCGCTGCACGACGGATCAGGTTTCGTACCGCTCGAACAGGTCATGGCTGCCAATCTTGATGCGCTCTTCCCTCGGGGTAAGTACAAGGCCCACTTCTTTCGGGTGACTCGTGGTGTCATCGGTGAAGAAACAGGTCCGGGGAATGGCAACGGCAATCATCTGAATCCGGTTCCGGGCAGCATCGTGAGCCAGGTGAGCAGCGAATTGAAGGCCCGCAAGTTCGCCGGAACGGTCCGGCTTCAGGTATCGCCCGGTACGCCGAAGAAAAAGATCGGTTGGCTCTCTGATCAGCTCGACCTGGGCCCTGAAGACGTCTATATGACTGAACCATGGATCCGCATGGCCGATCTCCTGAAATTCGATGTGGAGGGTCGGTCCGATCTGCGATATCCGATCCACAAACCCGCCGACCATCCGCGGCTGATTGAGGTCCCGGACGGACCGCCTGGAGAGATCTTCGAGGAGATCCGTCGCGGAGATCTTCTCCTTCACCACCCCTATCACAGCTTCGACACGTCGGTCCTGAGGTTTCTCCAAGAAGCCGCTGTTGATGATTCGGTGCTCGCGATCAAGCTGACCATTTATCGGACGTCAAGAGACTCGCCCATTCTCGAGGCGCTGGCCGAGGCGGCTCGGCGGGGGAAACAGGTTGCCGTGCTGGTGGAGATCACGGCCCGATTCGACGAGGCTCCCAATATCGTTTGGGGTCGGCAACTGGAGGAAGAAGGGGTCCATGTTTCGTACGGCGTCGAAAAGCTCAAGACTCACGTCAAGCTGGCAATGGTGGTGCGTGAAGACAGCGATGGGGTTCGAAGATACGTTCACATCGGGACCGGCAACTACCACACTGGTACAGCCCGTATCTATGAGGACTTCGGGATGCTCAGCTGTGACCCCAAATTGAGTTCGGATGTTGCTGCCGTGTTCAACGAGCTGACGGGAGCAACCAGATTTGACGGCTACTCTGAGCTGTTGGTAGCGCCCCGGACGATGCGCGAACGATTCACTGGGCTGATTCGTCGCGAGGCGGAACACGCTGCGGCTGGGCTGCCGTCCGGAATCGCCGCCAAGATGAACCAACTTCAAGATCCGGAGATCATCCGAGAGCTCTATCGAGCGAGCCAGGCCGGTGTGCCGATAAAGCTCAATGTGCGTGGCCTGTGCTGTCTTCGGCCCGGAGTCCCCGGGCTCTCAGAATCCATCGAGGTGTTCAGTGTTCTCGGGAGGTTCTTGGAACACGCGCGGTTCTACCGTTTTGAAAATGCCGGTTCTCCCGAGTACTTTATCGGGTCGGCGGATTGGATGAAACGCAACCTGAATCGCCGGGTAGAGACGGTGTCGCCGGTTCGTGATTCCATACTGCAGCGGGAGTTGGATGCCACCCTCAAGGTGTATGAGCTGGACAATAACTCAGTGTGGGACATGTCTTCGGATGGTACCTACGTGCGCCGGGAGCCCGCTGATGGAGAGCCCGTGCGAGCCTCCCAAGATGTGTTTATGTCCGTCGTCACGTCTGACCCCACCGAAAATCGCTGAGTCTTTCCGTCGCGGGGCGTGCTGTGTACCTGATTTGAGAGCTGGCACGACCGGTGTGCCGCCGGATTCGACCCGACGTGCCGCATCCCGTGCGCGGTATTTTTCCCCGCTCTCCCTGCAACCAATTGATGGCGAGTGGGCTGTCATGTGGGCCCGGATCTCGGGAGGTGAGATGGCCAGCATCCTGGTAGTTGACGAAAACTCTGAAGTGCGGAGAGTCGTTTCGCAGGCCCTGGAGTTCGCTGGGCACCAGGTGGCAATCGCCGAGGATGGCTGGAAGGCTATCATCGGATTCCGTCGCCGCGGAGCCGATCTGGTCATCATGGACGTCTCGTCCCCGGAACCGGAGTGCTATCGCACGATCTCGGAGATTCGCTCCCTCGGCGGCCACGTCAAGATCCTCGCCATGTCGGGCGGCAGCGACGGCGTGACGGATGAGACGCCGGCCTCGGTTTCAGCCTCCGGAGCCGATGGCGTGTTGCCGAAGCCCTTTGCCCTGCTGGATCTGCTCGTTGCCGTGGATGGCCTGCTTCCCAACCCCAGCAAGACGCGATTCATTGAAGCGTCCTGAGCCGAGCGACCCGGAGGGCGCCGGTCAGAGGGTAGGAGTTTCGCCCCGCTTTTCTCTTCGACATGGAATGTCCCCTGAACAGCCCCCCTTGCCTTCGGTGGTGGACCCGTGGTGTGATGGGCGGAGTGCGACCGGTCAAACCAATTGATCGATTGTCGTGAGAAATCGACACCCTAAACCGTGTGCCGAATGGGGAGTGAGCCATGGGAACGCATGAACTCGAATCATCGAAAACGAACACCACCCCGCGAGCGGGACAGCGAAGCTTCGCGGTCGTCGGTTCTCTGGTTTGTCGCTGGATGACCATCGTCGCGGTGGTTGGAGCCATCGCCGCTGGCGCGTGTTCGACGGGACAGCAGCAACCGGACGACAGCTGGATGCGCGGTTACTTGGACGATCCGGACAGGGTTTGGAACGCCACTCTCCTGGTGTTGGATGATCTGAGTTACTCAGTGGAAGAAAAGAACCGAGTCGACGGGACCATTCGCGCTGTGGCAGTGGGAGACGTGCCATACCGCGGGGTGGTCCTGGGGATCGACCAGATCATGAGGACCGACATCGTGAGGGTCCACGTCGTGGCCGGGGCTGGTAGCGGCGGCCAGCAGCCGGACGCGAAGGTATTCGAGGGAGCTGCGGGCGGGTTCCTCGACGCCCTGGACACCATGCTCGGGGTCAATTAGGTCGGAATCTCGAAATCCCGTCCACCGAATTGTGGCCAGACCCGTTCGTTGGAGTGCGTCTCCGTCAGTGGCCGTGGTCGCCTTCTTCTCCGAAGTAGGCCTTTCGAAACGTGTTGACGAGGTTTCTAAGTGTGGCGATGTGGGTCAGGTCGGTGGTCTGTTTTGTCTTCATCGCCACAACCTGTATCTGATGGAGAAGAGTGAGTCGTTCCAGATAGACGTCCCACGTCTCCCCGGCCTTTGTCTCGGGAGCCTTGATCCTCTGAGCCATGAAGTAGGCGGTGACGATGTCCTGGATTTCCTGGGCGTGTTCTTCCTTGTTGTTGATCCACCGGACGACCTGGTTGTAGTTGATAGGCTGTTCTTTGCCTAGGGACAGGATCTGGCTCATGCTCTTTTCGATGGTCGTGATGTGCTCCTCCATCAACTCCACTCGAAGCTCATCGTCGTAGATCCCGCAGGGGATCTGGCAATGGGAGTGGGCCGGTGAGGATGCTGCCAATAAGGTGGCGGCGATCAGGGTGGCGGTGGCGAGGCGTTGCATTGGGACCTCCGTTGGGGGATTCTATTTGTTCGTCGCCTTTTCAACAGAATTCGGGAGCCCTGGTATTCCGAAGTCGACCAGTAGACGACTGATCGGCGGATCGCCTTGGCGAAGCTCAAGAAACTGTTCGTGATGGGAGGTTCGGGGTCAGGTGGCAGTGTCGTCGAGGTTGACGCTCATGGCCGTGGTGGGAGGGTTGAGGCCGGTTTCGGCACGCATGACCCGATTTCTTCCGGCCTGTTTTGCGCGGTACAACGCATTGTCTGCCGACAGTAGGAGTTCTACCGCGTCCTGGGCGTCATCGGGGAAGGTCGCGACGCCGCCGCTGACCGAGACCCTGCCAAGCGGCTGGTTGGCACCAAACGGGAACTCGTACCGTGCGATCCGTTGACGGATATTCTGCGCTGCGCTCACCGCCTGTGCGGGTGTTCTACCGGGCATGATCAGCAGGAATTCCTCACCACCGAACCGGCCGAAAATATCGTCGGCACGAACCGAATCGCGAACGAGCTGGGCGAGAAGTCGCAGCGCCTGATCGCCGGCGATGTGGCCGTTCTGATCGTTGTAGGCCTTGAAGTGATCGATGTCGAATAGAAAAACAGCAACTCGCGAGCCGTTCTGGCGTGCACCGTAGACGAGTTCACTGAGGCGAAATTTCAGTGCCCTCTTGTTGTAGATATTGGTCAGCTCATCGATGTCCGCCGCCACCTTGACCGTGCGGTAAGCGGTGAGGTTGTTCCAGGTGATCGCGCCGAGCGACGCGATCATTTCCATCATCTCCTTTTCCTGTGGGTGGTGCCGTTGGGGTCTCGAAATGGCAATGACCCCAATGGTTTCAGCATCGTGGACCATGGGTGCGACGACCGAAAAAACCGCATCACTGGAGCCAGCGGCATGCCGAGGGTTGTCCGCCACGGCCTTCTTGTAGCTCTGCCAGTCCATCACCTTTCTGGTTTCGGCCGAATAGCCCAGTTGACCCTCTCCGATAGCGACTTCGGCGCCGACGCTCAATCCCCGCTCGCTCGAAGCGAGGGCGGCCACAATCAACCGATTTCGTCTTTCCGGCTCGGCCAGGGTGCTCCGGCGACGGACCAGGACCACGGCCTGTTCGGCTCGGAAAATTCGAACCATGGCGTTCAGCAGCACGGGTGGCAACTGCCGGACCTCGGTCTGCGAGTTGAGATCCGCCATCAACTTTGGGAACTCTTTGATGTAGTCGACGACGAAACCGAGATCCTGTTCCAACCGCCGTGTGGGTCCGACAAGACCCGTGTGGTCTGTCTCGTGTCTCTCGGGAACCGGCGCCTGAGGTTCCGCCCGGCGCAGCTTGGTCCACTGGAGAATGACCACCACCAACAGGATGCCGATCATCGCGCCGAGGATCACCTCGACAATTGCTACCTGGGAAAAATCGATTTCAGGCACGAACTGGGGCCCCTGGGTGTGATTTTCGAAGGTTCAACTCTTCACCACCGGTCAAAACTCAGTTTGCCAACCTATCTTACCAGCGTTCCAAAGTGACCCGACTTAGACCTGCCGGCGCCTATTGGTGCGGTACCGGGCGTTGTTTGATTCGTCGACAGGGGGAATGCCTAACTCAGGCTTCCAATACTATTGAGGGGGATCAGGTTGTCGCCGCTGCGCTTGGGTCGATTGAGGTGCACACGAGACTCGCGGAGCGCCAAAAAAATATCCTTCTTGGCAAGTCAATATTTCTGCTCATCCCCATCCATGTCTTCGAGTTTTTCGTCTGCCCGTTCCTTCAACAGAGCATCCAATCTCATGGCATCCTATTCGGACCTGTCTGCCCTTCGATTGTAGTGGCGAATCACAAAATAGCTGACCGCGGGCCAGAACAGGATGACGCAGACGGCGACAATTTCGTGACGGTGCGCAGTTTCACGGTCTCTTCAAGGATGCCATGACTTGACTGTTCTTTTCGAGAGGGTTGTCGAGAGGAATCTGGCGTGATTTTCTAGGGTCAGCGACTAGTAGCCCCCCATGGTGATCAAGTGCGAATCGGAGGATCATCAAGTATCTGTCGAGATGAGAAAATCCCTCACCTCCTGTCACGGGAACGCGAGTACCATCCGGAGATTCCCGGTACGCCGACGACGCGGGGTCGACGATGGTTGTGGATCGAGAGTGAGAGATTTTCCGCGTTTGTGAAACAAAAAGGGTCTGCCTGCGCCAATCAATGGGAACAGTTCCTCCGAAATTTCAAATTCTGTCTCGTCCATCGGAGTCTTTCGCAATCACCGAAATCCGCCTCAGTTAACACGGGCATTTTCGCCAAGTATCCGAAACATCAACCAAATTCAACAGATTCACTGTTTGCTTGATACAATTGGCACGCACCTTGGGTGCATTGGAGGGCGAATGACGCCGGAACAGGCTCGTGAGTTGGGCTTTGCCCATTCGGGGAACCGCGGCGCTTCCGAGGAGGCGATCCAAGCCCATTACGATGTGGGGAATGAGTTCTACAGGCTCTGGCTTGACGACACCATGACCTACTCGTGTGCAATATGGGAGAGCGACGACGATACGCTCAGAGATGCACAGGCAAGAAAAGTCGACTACCACATCAAACAGGCAAAGGCCCACCAAGCTGGGACCGTGCTCGAAATTGGATGTGGCTGGGGCACATGCTTAAATAGGCTTGTAAGTCAATTCGGCGTTGACCACGCGGTTGGACTGACTCTGTCGAGTGCGCAAGCGAATTGGATTTCAGGCCTAAATCTCCAAAACGCCGAAGTACGGGTCGAAAACTGGGAAGACCACTCGCCAAAATGTCACTATGACGCAATAATTTCGATTGCTGCCATGGCACATTTCGTGAAGCCAGAGTTAACTTCGATCGATAGAATTAAGGTATACCGAGAATTTTTTGAACGATGTTATGACTGGCTCAGACCGGGTGGTAGGTTAACTATAGAGACACAGGTTTATGGTTGTGGAGTGTACATTCCTCACAGCCCACTCTCTGGTGTATTCCCAGAGTCCGATATGCCACATTTTCATGAGCTTGCCTCTGGGTTCGATGGGATTTTTGATATCGAGAACATAGTGAATCATCGACGACACTACCCCAGAACCTTGAGTTGTTGGTTGAAAAATTTAGAAGCAAATCGTACTCAAGCGGCGTCATATACCGATAAAGATGTAGTTAATCGATATGTAAAATTTCTTAAGGCTGGAATTAAGGGACATTCTCTCGGAATTTTTGAGCTCTTGAGATTAAATTTTTCAAAATCTTGGTAAAGATATTCGTGATAATTTCTATTCATGTTTTCGATTTATTAGAGAATTCAAATTGCAGAATTTGATTTGGTAGTTCGACTGATATAGTTCATTCCCCTTCATTGACAGAAAGTCCTCCAGTGAGATTGTTCCGAATACTCCTGCCGAGGACCCACCGACGCTGGATTACACCTTCGATTCCACGGGCTTTACATCGGCAGGGAGCTTTCTCTGATGCTAGAATAGTCTCGGATGTTGCTGCAAAGAGGCTGGTATGTCTTGACCACAGTGTGGACGTCGATTGGCGGGTACGGGCGTTGGATTGGATAGGGATCGAGCCGTGAGCTTAGAATGGTCGAATTCAGTCGCTGATGTCCTTAACAAAAGTGAGTTTCTTGAGTCCGACCACAATAAGATCGATGTGTTCCTTTTTCACAAAGAGCTCCGGGAGAGAATGCCGGTCCTGTCGTGGACGCTTTTTATATTCAATCCAGTGTATCTAGGGTGGTCGGTATTCGACTACATTCTGGTGCCAGGCGACTGGGTGTTTTTTCTCAAACTAAGAGTGTCTGCGGTCGTTGTATGTACTCTCGTAGCGCTCATTGTGTCTCGGCCGGCATGGAGACTATTCACGTGGGAAGCCCTCTGGATCATAGCGTCTATTCAGTGCGCTTTTCTCTCGTTGATGTTGCCTCTCGTCGGAGGAGTAAATCTGTCGCGATACGTCATGGGTTATATATTGGTGATTCTCGCGGCCGGGATATTTCCAACGTGGCCTGTACGATGGGTTGTATCGGTGGTGGGTGTTTCTCTGGGAATCACGGGGACGGTTTTCCTTGCCCTGTGGGACAGGAACGCTATTCCTATTCCGGACGTTGTGAGTAATTCATTCGTAATTGCAACCGCATCCGCTGTGAGTGTCCTGATGGGCGCGTATAGGTACAAGTTTGCGAAAACGGATTATCAACGCCGCGTGCAGTTGGCAGAAATTGCGCGCCGAGAAACGGATGCGCGTCAGGATTTGGCGAAAACGTCTGGTGACCTTCAAATCGCCCTGGAAAAGCTAGAGGAGCTTGATCGCCTTAAGAGTAAGTTCTTTGCGAATATCTCTCACGAGCTGCGAACACCGTTGACTCTCATCCTGGCTCCCGTTGATGAGCTTGCGACACATGTGACTTCTCAACATGAACTGCAGCAGCTTCGAGTCATTCGGCGCAATGCGGAGAGGTTACTTCGTCTCATTAACGACTTGTTGGATCTTTCCAGGGTTGACGCAGGCGGGCTGAGATTAAATCTGGCTGAGATGGACATCCGTTCCATCGTTACGGCGGTTCACGAAAACAGTGCCCCGGCTGCGATGGCTAGGTCGATCGAATTCGAACTTCGCATGGATCAGCCGATAGACAAGATCTGGGGCGATGCCCACAGATTGGAAATCGTGATTACTAACTTGGTGAGCAACGCGATCAAGTTCGCGCCGGATGGGGGTTGGGTTGAGGTTCGAGTAGCCGAGGTCCCGGCCGGTGTCCAGGTGCAGGTTTCTGACAATGGTCGCGGAGTTTCATCCGACGATCTGCCTCGGGTGTTTGAACGCTTTTTCCAGGTTTCTCCAGGGGACCGTAGGCGTGAGGGAGGCGTGGGAATAGGGTTGGCGCTGGCAAAAGAACTGGTGGAACTTCACGGCGGGGAGATCTCTGTCGCGAGTGAGCCGGAGGTTAAAACAACGTTTACCGTGGCCCTCAAATATGGGAATGAGCATATTCGGCCAGAGGTTGTTGAACGTCGCACACAGTTCGAAGAAAAGCCCGTCCGCCTGCGTCGTGCAGAAGATGAGGTGAGGTCACGGGGAGGAGTCGATGCGGTGTCTCTTCGAGAAGAGACTGCAGAACCCGACTCACGGGCGTCAGATTTTTTTGATGTCGGCAGTGGAAAGCCGACCATTCTCTTGGTTGAGGATCACGGAGATGTGCGGGACTTCATTTCCACACTGCTGAACTCTATCGCCGACGTGAGGATTGCGGGGAACGGTCTAGAGGCGCTCAGTATGGTCAGCGAAGACCCGCCGGACCTTGTTATTTCGGACGTCATGATGCCAGAGATGGACGGTACGGAACTATGCCGCGCCCTGAAAAGCGATCCCAGATTCAGAAATATCCCCGTCATACTGCTTACCGCGAGAGTGAGCTCAGAGGCCACCCTTGAAGCGTACGCTCACGGCGCGGACGATTTTGTTGCAAAACCATTTCATCCACAGGTGCTGATGGCCAGGATCCGCGCTCAGCTGAGATTGCGATTTCTTTCTCTTCAAATGGTCCAGCAAGAGAAATTGGCAGTAGTGGGTACGCTGGCGGCTGGGATTCTCCATGAAGTTCGAAATCCTCTAAACGCCATCTTGAACGCATCAAGAGTATTATCCACGCAGAATCCGGGCGACGATGTACGGGACGAGTTAATTGCTGTTATTTCCGACGGAGCGACAAGAATCAACGATATTGCATCGGCGTTGGACTCACACGCGCGGCCGGCAGAATCTGGATTTAGGCAACAGTGCGACGTTCGCGTAGGACTCGACGCAACTCTTCGCATTCTGAACCACAGGTTGGATGGAATAGAAGTCCACCGAGAGTATCGTTCCGATCGATTTGCTGTTGCCCCCGCAGGGCCATTGAATCAGGTATTCCTTAATCTCTTGGATAATGCTCTGAAGGCCGGAGCTGATAACGTCTGGGTCAGCGTGAACGAAGATGGCGGTCGGCTACGCATCGTGATTGGCGACAACGGGCCGGGTGTGCCGCCTAATATTGCAAATCGAATTTTCGACGCGTTTTTCACAAACAGGTCTGATGGATCCGGAACTGGTCTTGGTTTGTATTTGTCGAATAAGATCTTGACTGAGCACAACGGTACGCTCGAGTATCGTGACCGAGATGGCGGGGGGGCTGAGTTCGTTGTAGAGGTCCCAATTGTCGGTGTTCAGGGAGAAGACGACAGTTCTGAGAGCCATTCCAGCTCGTCTGGAATCCCGAATTAGGTTCGGGGTCGTGAGGCAAACGAACGGGAGAATCGATGGTCAAATCTTATGAGAGTTTGATGGGGGCTGTTGCTCGGTCAGTCTTCTTTCGCCCAGAACGCCAGAGGGTTCGAGAGCTGCTCTCTAGGGATGCCAGGCCGCATCTGGTGGTTGATGGTGTAGATTTCCCGCTTTTTGACCTTTCCATGAATGGGGTGTCCTTCCTAGCGCCGAACGGTGCCAGCGATTGGACGATTGGTGAAGAAATCGATCTCTCTCTCACGCTTCACGGCGAGGAGGTCTACACCGGCCCGGCCCGGATCGCGAGGGCAGAGCAAGGGCCGCGAAACGGATCGCTGGTTGGGCTAGGGTTGAAAACCGGGTTCTTGGATTTGCCAGCGATAAGGCGGCGGGACAACGAAAAACGACTCGAACGTGAACTGGAAGAGGGGCCACGACCAGTCAATGAGTTGGTTCCCAAGTCGTACCGAGAAGTTGTCGCCAGGATTGTGCATTTCTTGAGTTTCTATCGCAGGTCGCTCAGAGAATTCGAGGAACACTGCACACACCACGGTGCGGGTACCGAAGCTTGTGAGGGCCTAGTCGAGCGCGCATATGAATCGATGAAATCGCCTTGGTGGGAACTACAGGTAGAGGCTGCGCGGGCAGCGGCCGTGTGTTTTGAAGACCGAGACATTCTAATCGCGGCAAAGGAGTACACGGAAGATGTCGTAACGCCGATCGTAATGGAGTCCGCACTGGGACGCCGAACGTATTACAAACCTCTTGGGTACGCGGGCGATTTCCAGACAATGCTGTATGTATATGCGAATTCCTTTGAAGGGGACTCTGTCTTCGGAAAGGTCATTCACAAGTTCTTTCCACAGGATCACCCGCTTGGTCGGGGCATCCGAACCCGAAAAGACCTAGTCATCAGCCTCATGGAATCCGAACATGTCCGAATTCTGCAAGAGGCTACTGCATCCCCGATGTTTCGAGTAGCCAGCCTCGGTTGCGGCCCTGCACTTGAGGTGTCGGAGTTTATTTCTCGCAACAAAACTTGGCCGGGTCGCGTGGCGTGGACTCTGATCGACCAAGAAGAAGAGGCACTCAGTGCTGCCTATCGTGAGAGTCGAAGAGAAATAGGAAAGTGGGGATCAAGCGGAGATCTGTTCTTGTTGAACCTCTCGTTTGTGCAGATGTTAAGCGAAGGTCTTCCATTACGAGAACCTGGATCCCAAGACTTCATTTTCAGTTCGGGGTTGTTCGATTATCTGAGGGAATCTCGCGCTCGGGTCCTAATTCGCGCGCTGTACGACCTATTGACTGACGGCGGACTACTACTGATTGGCAACGCCGTTGCACCCAACGAGTTTTTTTGGGCGGCTGAGTTCTTAGTTGACTGGACTCTCTTGTACAGGACGCGGGAAGAAATGCTTCGGCTCGCAGCGCTACTGCCTGAGGCAGCGGAGATCGAGGTCATCGAGGAACCCTCGGGCGGATACTACTTCCTGAAAGTGAGAAAGCACTGAGATCGGGTATGTCCCCTGGGCAAGCATGGAATCCCGAAGAAGCGCGAAAGACATCTTCGAAATGAGTGAATCGCTGGTAGTATCGTGTAAATGAGCGAGACGATTCTGTATGTCGACGACGACACATCAAACCTCGTAGTATTGAAGGCGACGTGTGCCGACGAGTTCGATGTCATCACCGCGTCGGGTGGCCCGGAGGCCCTGGAGATCCTCAAGGAGCGGGAGGTCGCGGTTCTGCTGGTGGATCAGCGGATGCCGGGAATGACCGGTGTGGAGGTCTTCGAGGCGACCCAGGACCTGTACCCGGACACGGTGCGAATTCTGATTACGGCCTACTCGGACCTTTCGGACGCGATCAACGCGATCAACCGAGGCAAGATCAGGCGCTACATCCGCAAGCCCTGGGAGCCGGTTGAGTTGAAGGCGGTCCTTCGCGAGGGGATCGAGAGTTACCAGACCCGGCGAAAGATCCTCCAGCTCGAGACACGGCTGATCGAGACGGAAAGGACCTACGCGCTGGGAGTGGTGGCGGCCGGAGTTGCCCACGAGCTGCGTAATCCGCTGGCTGCAATGGTCATGGGGCTCGATCTTGCTCAGCTGAGGTTGGATCAGATGGCCAGCGAGCTGCGGCCTGGAACGTTGGTTGAGGACCGACATGCGGAGACGGTCAAAAGAGTCCGAAAGCAGCTGGACGAGGTGGCCTCGGCGGCCGATCAGGTCTCCGAGATCACCAAAGGAATGGAGCTTGGCCATCGCAGGCGAGATGAAGATGAAGTTGCTGACCTGAAGGAAATCATCGAATTGACAGTCAAATTTGTGCGGGCAGCGGTGCTCAAACAGGCCCAGCTCAGGTTGGATGTGGAGCCGGTTCCCCTGGTCAAGGGGTCGCCGAACAGGCTGGGGCAGGTGATGACAAATCTCCTGGTCAACGCGCTTCAGGCATTGCCCGACCGTCCACGCCCGGAAAACGAAATCTCCGTTTCGCTGGCCAGACACGTGGACCCCGGGTGGGTGAGGCTGAACGTGTCGGATAACGGGGCCGGTATATCGGAAGAGGTGGCGTCCCACATCTTTGATCCCTTCTTCACCACCAAGACGCAGGGAGGCACCGGCCTGGGTCTTGCGATCTCGAAGAAGATCGTTGAGGAGGCTGAGGGTAGAATCGAAGTGTCCAGCAGGCTCGGAGAAGGGACCGTGTTTTCGGTGTATCTTCGGGAGGCGTCGACGGGCTGATTGACCCGTGACGAGCCCATGAGCAGTGTCTGAGAACCCTTCCCGGCCACGATGACAGCGGCAACTGCAATATCAGGCGCTAAATTCTGTTATTCTTGAGATCGAGACGCTGTAGGAGGATCCATGATCGCGCTGAATGTCGAACCGCCCAAGGGCCAGGCCTTTGACGAGCAATTGGACGGTGGAACCCATGTGATTGGGCGCTCGTCGAGGGCGGATGTTGTGATCCCCGACCGTTCGCTCTCGCGACAGCACGCTCGTCTTCGTCTGGACAACGGGACGTGGGTCATTGAGGATCTCGGCTCTCGCAACGGGACCCTTGTCAATCGGCAGAAAATCGCCCAACCGACATCGCTCCGTCCGGGGGATGTCGTCGGGCTCGGGGCGAGCATCGTCACGGTGCGACGCATTGGAGACGAGGAGGCGGCCCCTGCGCCTCCCCAGAGTGGAATGGGAGACCTGACGATCTTCAAGCCGGCGTCGCAGGTCCTCGAAGAATCGAGCGTGGGAACCCCGCCCGTCGGGGTGGAGGATGACCGGCGGCTTCGAGGATATGCAGACCGACTTCGTACCCTGAACGAGGTTCACGAGGCCCTCGGGCGGTCGGTGGCCATTGGAGAACTCCTCGATCTGATCCTCGATCGGGCGTTTGACGCGTTGGGCCCCGAGGAGGGCGCCATCTTTCTCAAGAACCGGGATGGTGGCTATGACTGCGCCGCCAGCCGATCAAACAGAGGGAGCAACCACCGTTGCCTCTATTCACAGAACCTCATCCGTGAGGTGGCCGAAAAGGGTCTCGCGGCGCTCGTTCTCGACGCTGAGATGGATGACAGATTCAATCAGGCGGCAAGCATCCTCAATGCTGGAGTGAGATCGCTGGTGGCTGCACCTCTCATGGATCCCGAAGGCCCGTTGGGAATGATGGTGCTTGGGTCCACTTTCAGCGTGCGTCAGTTCAACGAGGAGGACATGCAGCTGCTGGTTTCGCTCGCCAACGTCGCCGCCATGAGGATCCAGAACCTGCGACTGACCGAGGAAGGGGCCGAACGAAAGCGACTCGAGAGCGAGGTCAAGCTGGCCCGCGATATTCAGATGGCGTTGCTTCCCCAGGAACTGCCTGATGTGGCGAACTACGAACTCCATGGCGGAAATCTGCCGTCGCGAGGCGTGTCGGGCGACCTCTTCAAGGTGGTGGAACGGGAGCCCGGTGGAGATTGCTATGTTTTCTTGGCCGATGTCTCGGGCAAGGGAATCGCGGCTTCCCTCTTGACCGCGTCGTTGGAGGCGCTGGTCGCCGGGCAGATCGAGTTGGGAGCGCCCACCGATGCAAGCTGTGCGCTGGTTTCCCGGCTGCTCTTTGACAGGACTCCGCCGGAGAAATACGCGACAGGGTTTTTGGGAGTGTTGGATCCGGCCACCGGCGGAATGAAGTACACAAACGCTGGGCATAACCCGGGCCTGTGGATCAGGAACGACGGGACCTCGCAGTGGCTCGAAGCTACGGGCATGCCGCTGGGTATTCTCCCGGGTGGGGAATACACGACAGAATCGGTCAGCCTCGACCGGGGTGATGTATTGGTTCTCTACACCGACGGCATCACGGAGGCAGAGAACCCTGCCGAAGAGGAGTTCGGCGAAGAGCGCCTCCAAGAGGTCTGCGTTCGTCATCACAAACTGCCTCTTGCGGACCTTGCGGAGAAGCTGGAATCGGAGTTAGAGGCATTTGCCGAAGGCGTTCCGTTCGCTGACGATCGGACATTCGTCATGGTACGTCGTCTCGACTGACCCCACCGCGATCCGGCTACAATCAATTCCAGGATAGCCTCGGTGCCGCACGGCGGCTGAATCGAATTGGAGGTAGCCGATGTTCCGGAAGCCGGGATTCTGGATTGTTTTCCTGCTCGTAACGGCCGCGTGTGTTCTCTTCGGCGTCGCAAACTTCCCTCGGGCCTTTCCTATCGTGACGCTTGACCTCGAAATGGACAGGGAGGGCGCCCTTCAGGCAGCGCGGGAACTCGACAGCCGCTATCAGTGGGGCCCTGAGGACTTCCGCCAGACCGCCTCGTTTGACCTCGATTCCCGTGTCCAGAGTTTTGTGGAACTCGAGGCGGGCGGCAAAGAGGCGTTCGCCCGAATGCTCTCGGACGGCCTTTACTGGCCGTACCGTTGGATCGTCCGCAACTTCCAAGAATTCGAAACCAACGAAACGACGGTCAGGTTCTCTCCTGCAGGCCAGCCAATCGGCTTTGTCGAGACCATCGCCGAAGAGGATGAGGGGCCCGCCCTCACACCCGAGATCGCTCGCACCCTCGCGGAACGCGCGGCAACCCGTGATTGGGACGTCGACCTCAGCCAGTTTTCTCTCGTCGAGGAGGCCGACGAGGTCCGGCCATCGGGTCGAGTGGACCACACCTTCGTTTATGAGAGGCGCCAACCCACCCTCGGCGCGGAAGGAACATATCGCCTTCAACTGGTGATCAGCGGTGATCGGTTCACCGAATTGAGCCATTTTGTGAAAGTCCCCGAGTCGTTTTCCCGCAGGTACGAGGAAATGCGGTCCGCAAACGATGGGATTGCCGCCGGAGCGAGCATCGCAGCCGCGGTCCTTTACGTCATCGGTGGATGCGTTATCGGTCTCTTCGTCTTGCTGAGAAAGCGATGGGTGCTGTGGAAACAGCCGGTCATGTGGGGGCTGTTCATCGCCTTTTTGCAGGCGTTGGTGTTCATCAACCGGTGGCCGTTGTTGTGGATGAGTTACGACACGGCTGTCTCGGCGACCAATTTCGCTTTGCAGCAGGTGGTTCAAGCGGTGCTGATATTCGTGGGTATGGGCATTCTGCTCACTGTCTCGTTCATGGCGGCGGAAAGCCTCACCAGGAGGGCGTTCCCTCACCACGTGCAACTGTGGAAATCATGGGACGCAAATGTCGCCGGCACATCAACCGTTGCCGGGATGACCGGCGCAGGATACCTGTTGGTTGGCGTCTTCTTTGCCTACGATATTGCCCTGTATCTGTTCGCGAACAACGCCCTTGGATGGTGGAGCCCGTCCAGCGCAGTGTTTGAACCAAACGTGCTTGCCACCTATCTCCCCTGGTTGTCGTCGGTCGCCATCTCGCTCCAGGCCGGGTTTTGGGAGGAGTGCCTGTTCCGAGCGATTCCTCTCGCCAGCGCCGCTCTGCTCGGCGAGCGTTTTGGCGGCAGGAAATGGTGGATCCTGGGGGCATTGGTTCTCCAGGCGGTGATTTTCGGCGCCGGCCACGCGAACTATCCCGCGCAGCCGGCATATGCTCGGTTGGTGGAACTCATCATCCCGGCCATTGGATTCGGGGTGCTCTATCTCGTGTTCGGTCTCCTGCCCGCCATCGTCCTCCATTTTGCCTTCGACGTCGTCTGGTTTGCCTTGCCCTTGTTCGCGGCATCGACGCCCGGAATATGGGTTGACCGGGCACTCGTCATCGCGCTCACCTTGATCCCGTTGTGGGTTGTGCTCAATGGACGACGAAGATCCGGCGCGTGGTACGCCGTGGACGACACCATGCGAAACTCGTCCTGGCAGCCATCTCCGGAGCCGGTTGCGGCTGACCAGGTCACAGATGCCAGGTCATCGGTGGGGCTGGGCAGAAAGACGGCTGCCGGTCTTGCCTTTGTCGGTCTCATGGGTTTGGTGGTTTGGTTCGCCCTGGGTGACCGTGGCAGCGATGCTCCAGGGCTTGATGTCAGAAGAACTGAGGTCCTCAACGTCGCACGAGAAGAACTCGACCTCAGGTCGGTCGAAATTCCAGAACAATGGCACGAACTGCCGAAGGTGGTTGGCGAGCCCGGCCTCGAAGACCGATTTGTGTGGCGAGAGGGTGGTTCGGCCGCCTACCACAACTTGATGGAATCCTATCTCCCTCCACCTCGATGGATGGTTCGATACGTCTCATTTGAAGGAGATGTGGTGGAAAGGGCGGAGGAGTACCGAGTTTGGATCAGCGGGCGGGGCGAGGTCACGAGATTCTCCCACGAACTGCCGGAATCCCGATCCGGTGATGCCCTGTCCGAGGACGTGGCGCGCAACTTCGCCACTTCAGTTATCGGTGAGAGATTTGACGTTGATCCGGAATCGCTACGGTTTGTATCGGCAGAGCCTGAACGGCAACCAGCGCGTGTGGACTGGAAGCTTGTCTATGCCGATGATTCGTTCTTCCCAGTCACGGACGGCGAGGCTCGGATCATGGTGCGCATCGCCGGGAACGAGATTATCGACGTCACCAGATTTGTGCATGTCCCCGAGGATTGGGAGCGGGCACAACGAAATGTCGAGAGCCGAGTTGGCCTCGTCCAAGTCGTATGTGTCGTTGCGATGATCTTGATCTTCTTGGCCGGCACCGTGACGGCGATCGTTCGGTGGAGCAAGGGGTATTTTGCCTCGGGGACCTTCTGGGTTGCGTCAGTGGTCCTCATCGTGCTTGGCGTCATCGGTCTGATCAATGGGTGGCCGACGGTGACGGCCAATTTCTCCAGCGCCCAGCCCTTCCCCTTGCAGGCCGCGATCGTGATGGCAGGATTGATCCTGGGACTGGTCGCCTCGGCGACCGGAATCGGGCTGTCCGTCGGTCTGGTTCACCGTTGGATCCCGAGGCAACCGCACGGGCCGACTGGTCTTCAGATGACCGGGGGTGCAGGTTTCGGTTTGGCAGTGGCAGGTCTTGCGGTTCTGATGTCGTTGGCTGTGCCGAAGCTCGAACCCGTGTGGCCGTCATTCGACGCTGCAGGGGCACGTTGGCCATTTCTCGCTGCGGCTCTCGACCCGATCAGTGGATGGATCGCGGGGACCGCTTTGGCGATGCTGGTGATCACGGCTGTGGATACGTGGTCGATGGGCTGGCGACGGAGGCAGATTCCGATGATTGCCGTAATGATGGCGACTGGATTCGTGGTCGCCGGCATCCGGGATGTACCGTCGATTCCGGGGTGGTTTGCGGCGAGTGCCCTGACCGCCATCGCCCTGATCGCTAGCTACCTGGTGGTCTTCCGTTTCCAGATTGCGTTGTTGCCGGTGACCGCCGCAGCAATTGGGAGTCTGGCCGTACTGCGGGAGGGGTTGTTCCGTGCCCACCCAGGAGCTCTCATGGGCTCGATCTTGGGTGCGATAGTGATCGTGTGTATGGGTGTGTTCTGGACTCGGGCGATGACCCGAGATTCGCTCGGGTCGTTGGAATGACTCATCGCCTGAGGCGGTAGAGGATGTGGCGATTGTCTCGGCTCAATTCCTGAAGCCGTTCCGAGGCCCACGTCGCCAGGTCGTCCCGGGCCGGTTGGCCGATGTCCCACCTGCGCTTTTCAAGGGTCGCCTCACTCCAATCGTCGGGACAGCGATCCCGCCGAAGGAGAACGTAATCGATGCCCTGATCCCGGATCTCCTCGTTGAGGGATTGAACGCCCCCGGTCTCCACGAGCCGGAGAAAGCTGGGTGGACCGTATGGCGAGTCGCCGCGAGTCCAGCGGTCAACGTAAAGGGTTCGGTCCTCGCACCATGCCCAGACCCGCGCATCGGCGTCGGTGTTGTCGGCAATCCACTGGGTCGCGGGTCCCACCAACCCGCGGTCTTGAAGGTACCGGGTCACACCGGTGGCGCCCAGGAGGTGATCCGGAACCGCCCGCCCGCCCGGAGCGAACATGAAATGGAGGGCGATCGGGAGAGAGACGATGGCCATGAGCCCAACAGAAATTGCTGCAACTGCCCGGTCTTGAGGGCTGCCGGGCAGCGAGGACATCAAAGCCGGTAAGAAGAGCCACACAAGCAACATGAGCGGCAGATAGATCCGTGGCGCGGGGGTGAACCAGGCGAGGATGATTGTGGAGATTAAGACGGTGAACCAAGGCAGCTCCCGTCGCCATCGCCAGCCGAAGACGAGGACAGCAACGTGCAGCATGGGCCACAGAGGATGGAGCCGGTGGTCACCGATCGGCTCGGCCGTGGCGTGATAGAGCCATGGCATCCATCGCCACAGGCCTTCCACATCCGAGTAGTGGGAGAGGGACTCGGCGTCGTGTGGAGAGTCGGTGGCGAACCCGAAAGACCCGCCGAGCGGATAGACGGGATCACCGGTCGCGACCCAGTTTCGCGCCATCCAGGGCCCTGCGAGGATGATGGCCGCCGCGATCATCGAGCCGGCTGCAAGGACCGTTCGACTCGGTCGCCGCCGAGCGAGGGCGAGCAGCCATTCGCAGAAGAGGGGAGCGACGAATATCGCCGCCGTGTATTTCATGCCGAGGGCGGCGGCCCAGAAGACTGATGGCCAGGTGACGTCGGCTGCTTGTTCGCTGTTGAGCCCTTGCCGGGACAGTCGCCACCCGAGAATCAGGAAGAACAGCATCGGCCATTCGACATAACAGATGGACGCTGTTGTCAAGACGACCGGGGTGACCAACAGAAAAACGAGGCTCAGACGCCTGATCCAGATTTCGATCCCGGCCCTGCACATCCAATCAGCGAGGAGAGCAATCGCTGCGAAGGCAAACATCAGGGTCACAAATCGAGGGGCGCCGGGGCCTGCGACTGAAGATGCCCAACCCCAGATGATCTCGGTGTTGCCGGGAAACAACAGGTGGAAGTTATCTATCGGGACCCACCAGTTGCCCTGAAATCCCCACAATTGGGGCGCCACCAGGTGGTAGGAGAGTTCGTCGCGGGTGTCGGGAGGCAGCGACGCGTGGAGGATTGCGGCTGTCGCCGCCAGCGCGAGCAGGGCCTCCCACGAAAACAGCCTCGCCGGTTGACGGTCGAGATTCCGAAACCCCTCCAGAAGCTTGGTGAGTGCCCTCCACCGTGTGGATATGGACCAGGCCAATAGCCCGATCCAGATTGTCGGTGCCAGGATCTGCCAGACCAACGGCGTGTACACACCCGCTGCCAACATGGAGAGGCCCATCATCATGATGACGATCCAACCGGCAGCCCAGGCCATGGCGACGGTCTGGACGGGACCGTGGTCGATACACCGCCGATCGACCCAGTGGGTCACGAGCCAGCCGATGGCCAGAATCGGGACCGAGCAGTAGACGCCTGTCATGATCCAGAGGGCAAGGCGCAAGAGGCCGGAAACCGGCAGTGCGAGATTCCAGTGTTCGATCAGACCGAGGACCACAAGCCCGAGCGAAACCGCCAAACCAGCCCACAGCAGCAGTCGGGACACTCGAGCTGGCGACTCAGTCGGCATCAGGCTCCTCTCATGAGCTAGTGTACGATGCCGGAGCGTTCCTCTGAACATTCCGTGGTGCCGGTCCCACCGAAATGAACCCCCCCGCCTCCGGCAACGTAGGAAACTCCTATGAGATGGGCCGTCGTGGCGATGGTGCTCTTGGTAGCCGTGCCCTGCTTGTCATCGGATGGGGACGGCCAGCTGTCTGAAGCTGGGCGATTGGTCCAGGATCTCAAGTGTGCGTCCGATCCGACCCAGACGTATTCACTGTACCTCCCGTCGGAGTACGATCCTGAACGCTCGTGGCCTGTGCTGCTGGTTTTCGATCCGCGAGGACGGTCGGTCGTGGCCGCTTCGACAATCTCGGACTGATGTCGGGTGATAGCGATCTCGACTCGATTCGCGAAACCGACAGGTACCGTGAACTGGTCAAACGGTTTCAGGCGGACCGGATAGGGCCTCTATGACGCCGCGGGCGCGATCGGTGAGATCCTGCCGCGACGACACCGGGAGGTCCGTGGTGGGGATCGGTGCTCCGAATCGGACCTTGAGCTGTGTGGGTGACAGCAGACGTCCATTGGGGGGCAGGGCAACCCGCGTTCCCCAAACTCCAACCGGGAGAATTGGCATGCCGGTCTTGAGTGCGAACAGAAACCCACCGCGCTGATACGGTTTGGACTCGCCCTCGGCGGCATAGGTCTCCTCAGGAAAGACCAGCAGCGATCGCTGGCCCTCGGTTCTTCGCTCACTCTGCACCAGAGTCTGTCCGGCGGTGCGTCGATTGAGTCGGTCCACCGGCATGTGCCCGAGGGTCCGCATGGCCCAACCCAGAACCGGGACATTGAAGAGGCTCTTTTTTGCCCAGAACACGGTTCGCCACTCGGCGGGGAGGACGCTCATCAGAACCGGGATATCCAGGGCCGACTGGTGGTTCACGACCACAACGTACCGGTGGCCGAGGTCGATGTCTTCAAGCCCCACCGTGCCCACTGTGCAGCCCGCTCCCCATACGCAGGCTTTCCCCCAGAGCTTCGCCATTCTGAAAATGACCAGCCTGGGGCCCAGCACAAAGGCGATGACCATGGCCGGTAGAGTGAGGCCCACTGTGGCGACGCCGCCCACCACCCATGCGATCGCGGTTCTCAAGATGCTGGGGTGGCGTGTCATCGGTCTATTGTAGGCCGTGGTGGTCAGAGCTGGCCGGTGCCGGCCCATAGGTCGATGGATCTGACGTATTTCGGGTCGTCGTATCGCGCCAGGTGAAAGTTTGGCGCGTACTCGGGCAGCGTGGTGCTGGTGACGTGGCAGGCCAGGAGTTCCGCGGTTCCGAGAGAGGCCATCATGCCGAATCCGGACAGAGCGCCATGGAGGTAGGCGCCGTCAACCGGCAAAGGGCACGCCAGCGGGCGGTTCTCCCGGGTCTTTGTGTAGTAGCCGCCATCGACGAAACACGCGGGGAGACGATCCAGGTATGGGGTGAGTGACGGCACGAGTCGGGTCATTCCGCGCAGGGCGATCTCGGCGTAGTTCGGGGGCGCCTCGATGGGGTAGGTTTCAGGCACCGGCTCGGAATGGTAGGGCCAGAGAACGATGACGTGTTCGCGGCCTTCAGGACGCATGTGGACTCCGGGCGGCATTTGGCCCAGCAACCACCGAGTCTCGTCCGAGCTGTCGAGGGCCTCGATCTCTTCCGGCGACCACGCAAGATGCTGGGGATCCTCCCAGATGAGGAGCGGAGCGTTCCTCGGCACCACGCCCAAATGATCACGAAAAGACATCTTGACGTGGAGTTCGGAAAAGACCGGAAGGTCCACGCCAAGCATGCGGGCGACGGGTTGGATCATGGGTCCTGCCGCGTTGACGAAACAGCGAGTCGAAACAGTGGTCTGGGTGCCTCCGTTGGCGACTCGAACTCCGGACACCCCCTTGTTGTCCATATCGACACCGACCACCCGGCCCGATATCAACGAGGCGCCGGCCTGTTGTGCCCGCTCGAGTTGTTCCATGCCGAGCTGTTGGCCCGAGAACCAGCCGCACCGGCGAGTGTGGAGCACCGCGCAAACGTCGTCGGCGAGGCCCGGGAAGCTCTCATGAATCAGACTTCGATCCAAGATCAAGTCGGCCCCGTTCGGTGCGTTCTCCCAATTTGAGGCGTCGTGAGGCCGATAGAACGGGTCAGATGCTTGTCCTCGGTGGACCCGGAACTCGCCCGCTCCTTGCGCCGATGCCAGGCGGCCGGAGGAAAGATAGGCGTCGGCGCGCTCGGAATTCGCGGTGGCGTAGAGATAGCCCCTTCGGTTCAGCATGAATCGATTGCCGCTGTTCAAAGCGAGCTCTTCCATCAAATCGATGGAGCGGTCCATCATCCGCACCATGGCGTCGTCCGGTCCGGGCCACCAGTTGCGATAGGCCTCGGTGGACTTGTCGCTGGTCAGGGTGAGCGGCGCACGGTGGTCGACGATGACGACGTTGGACAATCCGAATCGGTCGGCCAGGAAATATGCAGCAGACACCCCACCGATACCGGCACCACAGATCACGACATCCGCGGTTGGATTCGTCATCCTCTGGTTCTAGCACAGCCCATGGGTTTTGGTTCAGCGGTGTCGTTGGCTCGGGACCAGCGGCGGACGGCGTGGCGAGCCCACCAGGATTCTCGATCGCATCCATTTGGGTTTTTTCGGGTCGCCGCTGTCGAGGAAGGTGAAATTCACGTCGGGCTCTCCGTCAAAGTCCAGGTCGGCGAGGAAAATATTGAAACCGACGTGGGTCAAGGTGAAGAACTCGTTGAAGACGGAGTCCGGGTCCCAAAGCAGGAGGAGCAGTTCGTCGTCGTTCACAACGGTGACGTCTCCGACGAGCGGATAACTGTCGCGATACGTGAAGTTCCATTCGCCCTCCCAGTGGACCCACTCAGACGGATCGGCGGGATCCTCCACCTCGGGCCCCGGGCCGGGTTGGAGAACAGCGTCGGCGACGCAATAGGCGGCCCCGGAGAGGGAGTCGTAGGTATTGCCGAGCACGGCGACGGCAAATCGCCGATCGGACTCCCAGATCAGGTAGCCCCCCCATCCCGCGACATACCCCTCATGCTGACGAATGTCGAGATCGCCAAAGGGTTCGGCGACGATCCCGTATCCGTATCCCTGGCCCGGCAAGAGTTCGAGATCCACGTGGGGTTCCTGCATCAAAGCAGAGGATTCCGGACTGACCACCTCCCCTCCACCGTTCATAAGGGTGACGGCCCAGTGGACCAAATCGCCGGTGGTGGAAAAAGCGTAACCGGCCGGGGCGTAGACTGCGTTGTCATAGTCGTCCGGCGCGTAGATCAAATCGGCTCCCCCGGCAAACATGAGGTGGCCGTAGGTGTAGTTTCCATCGGCCATCACAACCTCAGGGTCAAAGGTCGTCCTGGTCATCCCGGCGGGGCCGAAGACCTGTTCTTCCATGTATCGACGGTAGGGAACGCCCGCGGCCCGCTCCACAACCAAACCCACGAGGTTGAAGTTCGGATTGGAGTAGTTGAAGAAGACTCCGGGCGGAGCGTGGAGGACGACGTCGCCTTGTTCCGCCGCCCATTGGCCGAGCGCTGCGTCATCGGTCGGACCGTTGGCATTGAAATACAAATCCGGGAATCCTGAAGTGTGGGTGAGGAGGTTGTGGATGCTGATCCGGGAAGCCGGGCAATGGCCCCCGATCACGAGCTCTGGTACATAGCGTGTCACTGGGTCGTTAAGGAACACGAGGCCATCTTCCACCTGCTGCATGGCGGCTGCAGCGGTGAACTGTTTGGTAATGGACCCAACGCGGAAAAAGGTGTCCGCGTCCACCGCACCACCCTCGGTCCGATGTTTGACGCCATAGCCCTCTCGGTAGACGATCTGTCCGTCCAGCGCAACTGCCACCGAAGCTCCGGGCGTTCCTGCTGCGGTCATAGCAGCCGTCACACACCCATCGATGACCTCCTCCATAGTTTCGTCGTCAATAAAATCCTTGTTGATGGGATACCTGAAGCCAAGCGGTCCAGGGCCGAGATTCGGCCTTTGGGACACTTGAATGTCACTCGCGTCAGGTGCGGCTGACGATGGTTGGGGACGCTCCGTCGCGATGGCTCCCTGGGTCGCGAACAGGATAAGGAGCAACAGCAGCCGGGTCATTTCTGACATGGAACCTCCCGAGGTGATCACTGCACAATGATACGCACGAACAACGCCCGCTGTTCCAGGTTTTCCGAAGGTGGATTGCGCCATGTGTCGCCACCGTGGCATTGGGTTTGACGAGGCTGCAGCTTGCTTTGCGGAAATCAACCAGCGTCGTGCGATCGTCCTTTGGGACATCGCGTATGTGGTAAGATCCACGCGTCAGATCTATCGTGATATGGAGTGAGCTGATCGTAGCCGTGGTGGCAGGGACCCTGTGGCCCGACCATTCGGTTCGATCGCATTGGAAAGGAGAGGTGAAGGTGGTACGCATCGTAGGAAAGTTGATGGTGATTGTTGTTGCGGTTGGGCTGGTGGGCGCATGCTCGACGGCGCAGCCGGAGTACATCCCGGGTTCGATCGACGCTGATTATTGGGTTCCGAAGGTGGATCAATTCGCGCTTGTTGGCGACGGCTCGCTCTCCATGAGCGACAAGCACAACAAGATGCGCAAACTCGATGTAGCCCAAGCTGTCCTGGACAGCATGAACAAGACCATTCCAGAGCTCGAGTACGATGGCGCCCTCAGGGCCTTCGGTCGCGGTGAGTGCGGATCATCGGGCAAGACCGTGTTGGTGGTGCCCCTGCAGGAGTTTTCTTCCAGCGCATTTTCGGGTGCAATTGACAATTTCGAGTGTGCTGGCGGTAACAGCCCCCTCGGGTTGGCGATGGACGACGCCAGCAGTGATCTCAAAAACATGACCCAACCGACCTCGATCGTCATCGTCAGTGACGGCCTCAATATGGGGAAAAAAGAAATCGAAGCTGCGGGCCGTTTGGCTTCAGGGTTCGGCGACAATCTCGCGATCTACGCCGTTCAGATTGGTGATGACAAACGTGGCGGGAAGTTGCTCGAAGAAGTCGTCTCCAAAGGCAACGGTGGGTATGTGGTGAATGCCGACGCCTTGACGGGTGCCGCCGCGATGGAGAAGTTCGTCGAGGATGTGCTGCTTTATCCGGACGAGGATGGCGATGGCGTGGCCGATCACCTCGACAAGTGTCCCGGCACACCGAAGGGTGTCACCGTCGACAGCGTGGGCTGCCCCATCGACAGTGACGGCGACGGCGTTCCGGACTATCTCGATAAGTGTCCGAATACTCCAGCCGGTACCGCGGTGAACGCCGACGGCTGCCCCATCGACAGTGACGGCGACGGAGTGCCGGATAACCTCGACAAATGCCCGAATACCCCCAAGGGTATGAAGGTTGATGCCAACGGTTGCCCCGACACTGACGGCGACGGAGTTCCCGACAACCTCGACAAGTGCCCGAACACGCCGAGGGGCGTGCCGGTGGATGCTACAGGTTGTCCCATGGAAGGCATCACCGTGGTCGGCGATGAGTGGATGGTGCGCGGGGAAATCCTGTTCGCTCTCAACAAGTCGGACCTCACACCACAGGCCAAGGAGCTGCTGGGACGGGCCGTGGACTTCCTCAAGAGGAACCCGCGGCTTGTCACCGAGGTCCAGGGTCATACCGACAGCACGGGTCCGTTGGCCTGGAATATGGAACTGTCACAACGCCGCGCCGATTCGGTCAAGGCGTACATGGTCAGCCAGGGCATTCCGGCCGACGCGCTCATCGCCAAGGGTTACGGACCCAATGAGCCGTTCGTCCCGAACGACACACCAGAGAATCGCGCCAAGAACCGGAGAGTTGACTTCAGGCCGATGGCCAGGTAGCGCGAATCTTCCCAACACAAGGACCCGGCCCCAGGGCCGGGTCTTTTTTTGTGCCGAAGCGAAGACGTTGTGAGAGGGTCCGGATTATGAGAGGGACTGTTCGGCGCCGGCTGACAGGACCCGCCGGACCGTGTCTGCGAGGGTGTCCGTTCCGAACGGCTTCTGGAGAAATTCCATTCCGTCGAGTTTTGAGTCGGGTCCGATGGGGACATCTTGGGCGTATCCAGACATGACCACGACTCGCATGGAGGGCCACCTGGCCCGTAACTCGTGGGCGATCTCGGTTCCGGAACCGTCCGGCAATACGTAGTCGGTGAGCAGCAGATCGAATGCCGGGCTCGGAGGAAGATAGACCGACTCCTCGCGGCTACCAACTGTGGTGACTTTGTAGCCGAGCACACCGAGGATCTCTCGGAGGCCGGATCGGACGGCGGGGTCATCTTCCACGACGAGGATTCGTTGGCCGTCCCCCTGGTTGGGTTCCGGGGTGGGAGCCTGGGCGGGGCTCTTCTCTTCTTCCTCCGCTTCCACTGAGGGGAAGGCGATCCGGATATTCGTGCCCTCGCCGACCCGGCTTTCCACATCGATGGTGCCGCCGAGTTTCGTCACGATCCCCTGAACAACCGACAATCCAAGACCGGTGCCCTTGCCGGGGTCCTTTGTCGTGAAGAAAGGTTCGAAGAGCTGGTCCCTGATCTCATCGGGGATACCCTCACCCGAGTCGGAGACTTCGATCCATGCTGTTTCGGCGTCCCGACCGGTGCTGAGGAAGAGGCGGCCGCCCCGAGGCATGGCATCGCAGGCGTTGACGGCGAGGTTCATGACCACCTGCTCGATCTGTCCGCGATCGGCAAGCAGTGGGAGGTCGATGTCGGCCGGTACGAAGACCAGGTCGATATTTTCTCTGAGGAGGCGGTGGAGGAGCTTCACCGTTCCGTGGACGACATCGTTGAGGTCCAGGCGCTCCTGACGCTCTGTGTCGTGACGGGAAAACAGTAGCAACTGCCTGGTGAGTTGGGATCCCCGGCGGACGTGTTCCTCGAGTTCGGAGAGCCTGGAAAGCGCGTCTTCCTGACCGGCTGCCTGCTGGCGGAGCAGATCGGTGGCTCCCAGCATGGCTTGGAGGAGGTTGTTGAAGTCATGAGCAACACCCCCGGCGAGCCGTCCGACGGCCTCCATTTTGTGGGCCTGAAGGAGCTGCTCCATCATCTGTTTGCGTTCACTGATGTCCTGTTGGACCGCGATGAGGTGTCCGATCTCGGCGTCTTCCGACTGGACTGGAGTTACGGTCATTTCCTCGGTGTAGAGACGGCCGTCCTTGCGGCGATTCACAAGTTCACCCTGCCACACGAGGCCATCAGAAGTGGTGGCGGTGATGTCATCCACCGGAGCGTGGTCAGATCCACCCGACTTGAGGGCCCAAAGGGAGGTTCCGGTCAGTTCTGACGAGGAATAGCCGGTGAGGATGGTGAAGGCCGGGTTGACCCACTGGATGACCCCGTCGGGGTCTGTGATGGCGATGGCGTTTGCTGCGGCTGCCAACGCAGTGCTCTGAAGGAGGAGCCGGTCTTCCGCGCGCTTGCGTTCGGAGATGTCGACCATCGTCCCCTCGAGGACGTCCGGTTCATCGTCTCCCTTTCGGCTGAGGTTCATGTTCGCCAGTACGCACAGGTCACTGCCGTCAAGCCTCTTGATCATCAGTTCTCGGTTCCGAAGCTCTCCGTGTGATTCGATGGCCTGGATGAGGCGGTCACGATCTGAGGGGGATTGGTAGAAGTCCTCTGCGCGGCGAGAAATTACCTCGTCAGCGGAAGAACAGCCGAGGAGTTTGTAGAAAGCCGGATTGCACTCCAGGACCTCGCCGTCCACGGTTGTTCGGAAGACAGCGGCGAGGTTGCGCTCGAACAAGCTTCGGTACCGTTCTTCGCTTTGGCGAAGGGCTTCGTCAGCCCGTTTGCGATCCGTGATGTCGAGAAAGACGACCGTGACCATTCGGGGAGCGGTCTGGAATGCGTGGACCTCGTACGCGCCGTGGATCCTGTCGTCGTCGTAGTGGATCTGTTCCGTATGCCACGGGGTGCCGTCAGCCGCCGCCCTGCGGTAGCGTTCCGGTATTTCCGTCTCGCCGAGCGGGGGAAACGCTTCCTCGATCGTCTTGCCCAGAAATTCCTGGCAATCAACACCGAGAATCGAGTCTGCAGCCGGGTTCGCGCCCGTGAAGATCAGGCTGTCGTCGTCCGAAAGCCGGTACATGAAAAGACCCATGGGGATCGCGTTGACCACACTTCGGAATCTCTCCTCCGACATTTGGAGTCGACTCTCGGCGAGGTTGCGATGGGCGTTGGCCAGTGCCTGGGCCACCTGGTCCGCGACCTCACCCGCGAATGTGATCTCATCAGACTGCCAGATTCTCGGAGCACCAGTGTGTTCGAAACACACGACACCGACCACCCGGCCGCGGACGCGAATAGGAGCGTCAAGCAGTGACGTGATGTGAAGCGGTATCAGGTACGACTCGGCGAGTTCGGTGGTTCGAGTGTCGGATCGTGCGTCGTCGGCGTCGAGAACGCGGTCGGCTTCAAGAGCCTGGAAATAACTCGGGAAAGCGTCGGCCGCCAGTTCGAGCCCGGAGCTGTGATGGTCGCTGTCGGCGATGAAGAGATCGGAACAACTCAGTACCGCACGTTCGTCATCGAAGAGCCAGATGCTGGTCCGCTCGACGGCCATGGCAGCCGATGCCAAGCTGGTCAGGGCAGGAAAGGCTTGGTCGAGATGTCCGTTGACGACGGCGTCGTGGGTCGCGATGGAGACGATGGCCCCCCGTTGGCTCTCGAGGCGGCTGGTCCGAAGACGCTTGTCCTCTTCGGCCATGCGCTGCTCGGTGATGTCCTCGATCTCACCGATGATATGGCGAGGGGCCCCCTCGCCGTCCTCAACCACCGAAAATGTGATGCGGGCCGAAACCCAGGGACCATCCTTGTGACGTGTTCTGACGACCGCCGCTGCGGATGGAATGTCGCCGGAGAACAGCCGCCGGAGATTTGGGATGAGTGCCCTGATATCGTCTTGATGGCCGCATCGTCGCCAGGACAACCGCGAAAGCTCTTCCGGGCTGTAACCCAACATGTTCTGAAGAGCGCGGTTGGTACGCACGATCCGCCCGGCAGGGGTCCACATGACCTTTCCGATGGCGGTGTTTTCAAAGGCGTTTCGGAATCGTTCTTCGCTCTCTGAGAGAGCGGCCTCCGCCTGCTTACGTCTGGTGACGTCGGTAAAGGTCACAAGCAGGTTGAAGCCTCCATCCTCTTCGTGAGCGACGCCCCGTGCCTCCATAGCTCGCCAACTTCCGTCGCCGTGGCGAATACGAAGCTCCACTGCCTCTGGACGGTGCGGGGATCCCAGGCCCGATTCGATGGTGCGTTGGACCGTCGGCAGATCTTCGTGATGGACCAGATCGAATGCATCGGTATCGATGATGTCGGCCGGTTTGAATCCAAGAACGTCCTCGACCGAAGGACTGACGTAGCGGATCGTCCCTTCGGGCGAGAGAACGCCCAGGATGTCGGAGGAGTATTCGATGAGTGGACGGATGAGGTCGTCGTCCTTCCGCTTGGGCGGCAACTCGGACGCAGTCAGAATGATGCCGGTGCACACGACGGTGGAGTCGACACCGGACTCGGGGTTGCTGAGCTCTTCGAAGAACCAGCTCAACAGCTGACAGTCACCGCCGCTGCCATTCACCAGCAGGTTCCACGGCTCTGATCTGCCCATGGGTTCGGTATCGGCGATGAAACGGCGAAGTTCCGGCAGGCGTTCGCCGTTCAAGAACTCCCACAGATGTCGCCCGTGGAGATGCTCCGCGCAACTGCCCACTGTATCGGCGAAGATTCGGTTGCAGCCGAGGATAATTCCCAATCGGTCGATGACCACGACCGAAGCGGCCACACGGTCCAGAACACCGGGCTCCGAGAAGCCTGTGTCGGGATCCAATGATCCCTCGTGGGCAGTCGACGTAACCGGCATTCAATTCACCTCAATGGATGGTGTCGTCAGCGACTCGCAGAAATACGTCTGGGACGTAGGGGCCGACCACTCCAAATTCGAATGAAGGGGGTCGGCCGACTGCTGTGAAATCAAATCGCGCATGATGGAGTTGAAGATGTTGTGGCATAATGTGCGGCCATACAAGTCATCGGTAACAGCGGCGGTCATACCGCCAAAATCTGAGGAGCTGAACATGCAAATATCGAAACGACAGATTGAAGACGTTGCAATCCTGGATCTGGACGGCAAGCTCACCATCGGCACCGGCGACGTTGCCCTTCGCGGCGCGGTGTTGGACGAGATCAACGACGGCCACAAGAAGATCCTCATCAACCTCAAAAACGTGACGGCGATTGACTCATCGGGTCTTGGAGAGTTGATCCGCTGCCGGGCGACCGCGGCCAGCAACGAGGCAGAGGTCAAGCTGCTGAACGTCAACCTCAAGGCGAGGAAACTGCTGACCATGGCCCATCTGGTGGGTGTCTTCGACATGTTCGACGACGAAGCGATGGCGGTCGCATCCTTTAGCTGACTTCAGCAGGAGTCCCCGATGCTGAGCCTCCGGCCTGGTTGGCCGTGGTTCGGTCTTTCAGTTTGTAACACCCACAGGGTCAGGGCGCCGGCACCTCGGTGACGGCCGGAGCCGTTGTGCTACGGTCACCCCATTCGTGGAGGCGGAGGTGACCATGCTCTGTTTCATGTCGCGAGTTCTGTGGGTGTTCGCGGTCGGATCGCTCATCACCGTCAATGTGACGGCTGCCATCGCGCAAGGAGAGTCTCGCACGCCCACAACGATCCGGGTGCTTGGTCCCCTGCCAGTCCCCGGCCAGCTCGCTGATCCCGACGGGCCCATGGCGCCCAAGTTCGCCGCCGTGCCGGAAATCGACCCTGCTGCCGACGGCCTCCAGGGGGATCAAGAGGTCCAACTGATCCCCGGTGTTGCCCTGCGGTGGGTGGACGTGGACCTCTCGATCGGTGCGATGCAGCTGGAATCGCGTGGTGTTTATTGGGTCGCGTCAAACGTGGGCCTGGATCGCTTCAGCGAGGTGTCGTTCTGGGTAGAAGGCGTTTCCGAAGCGACCGTCTTCATTGACGGGCATTCCATACACGGAGACGGCGAAATGGGCCCGTACAAGACTCCATTGCACCGGGGCGAGCACAGCTTGATGATCCGACTGCGTGTCGACGATGCCGCACCGGTCCGGCTGTATGCCGAAGCCGAGCCGACGACCGCCGTGAGGTGGGACGTGGACCGAGCGCGAGCCCCGGCCTCCTACCAACAGGCTCGTCGACTGGTGACAATCGACTCCGTTGCGGTCAACTCGGACGGCACGCGAGTGGCGCGACGCCTCACACGGAGGGAGGCTGCCGGAGACGAGGTAGATTCAGTGGTTGGGATACTCGACCACACCGGGCGATCCGTCGTCGCCACCGTGGCGGACGGGAAAGCCAGACCGGTGGCCTTTGCGCCGGATGACAGCTCCCTCTTGCTGAAGCGTACGGTGGACGGGCTGTCGGACGTAGTGATCTATGACGAATCTAC
Organism: uncultured Holophagae bacterium; assembly: GCA_963710645.1. Lineage (GTDB taxonomy): Bacteria > Acidobacteriota > Thermoanaerobaculia > Thermoanaerobaculales > Sulfomarinibacteraceae > FEB-10. Next base: position 467,680 of record CAVQBD010000002.1, read on the forward strand.
CGGAGGAATTCGCTCGGTCGTTCAGGATGAACCGAATCTGGGCAAGGTCGAGTGGCACCCAACCGGCTCCCATCTATTGGTGGTGTCCTCCCGAGGTGTTGTCGAGCCGGATGGGGATGAAGAGGCGGCGCATAGACGGGTGGCCCTCCGCGAGAAGGTGACGGATTTCAAGACGGGTCCCCACCTCCACCTGGTGGAGATTCGAAGCGGGGCCCGACGCACGTTGACGCGGCCGGGCGACTGGGTTCTTGATGATGCGACCTTCACTCCGGACGGCCGGATTGTGGTCTACGCGCGGACCCTTCCGCAGACAGATTACCCATGGTTCGCTACCGAGATCCGAACACTGGATCTGGAAACGGGAGCGGATCGGCTGGTGACCACCGTGGTTGGTGGCTGGGAGAGTCGCCCGAGAGCACTCGCCGTATCGCCGGATGGGCGTCGTGTGGCGTACACGGGCCCACCTGAGGCAGTGGTTGCGGGACGGGCGGGACACAATATTCTCCATGCCGCCATCCACGTTGTGGATCTCGGCAGCGGTGTGGTTGAAATGATTTCGGGTGACGCATCGTACGCTTTCACCCTTCGCGGGGGGGACCTCTTGGCCTGGGCCCCCGACGGCAGTCATCTGGTGGCTGCGGTGACCGATCGGACTTCGGCAGGACTGGCGACCATCAGCGAGGGCCCTTCCGGATGGATTGTCGGCAGGACGCCCGATCCCGACGGCGATGCGGCCAGACTGGTGGCTCTCTCCGGCGACAGGACGCGGGCGGCGCTGGTCGCTTCCAACCCGGAGCGCCCGGAACGTTTGTATCTGCTCGACATGCAACAAAAGACGGCGTCGATTCTGGACGACCCTAATGCCGAACTGCTCGATGATTGGCACCTGGCGTCGGTTCATGATGCGTCGTTCACCGGGCCCGGAGGGGAAGCGATTGACGCCTGGTGGTACGAGCCCACTGAGGGTCTTGATTCCGTCGGGATTCCACTGGTGGTTTACTACTACGGTGGCGGGACCCCGACCATTCGCCGATTCGCATTTGATCACCAGTTCCTGGCTGCGAACGGCTACGCGGTATTGGTAATGACGCCGCGCGGAGCTCTGGGTGCCGGACTGGATTTTGCGGACTCGCACGTCAACGACTGGGGGCCTCGTTCCGCGGCCGATATCCTGGCCGGGATCGATGGGTTCCTCGAGAAACATCCACAGATCGACTCAGAACGGATCGGAATTTATGGCGGCTCCTATGGTGGATTTCTGACGGCGTATCTGCTGACTGTAACCGACCGGTTTGCCGCGGCGGTGGATATGTACGGCATCTCCAACCTGGCGTCGTACTGGGGTGATGGTGCCTGGGGATATACCTACGGCGATGTGGCGGGCTATGGGTCGTTTCCATGGAACGCGCACGAGATGTATGCCGGTCGATCACCACTATTCCGTGCCGATCGCATCCACACACCACTCCTGCTGCTTCACGGGATGGCAGACGTCAATGTTCCCACCCATGAATCCGAACAGCTCTACACGGCTCTCGAGGTCCTCGACCGGCCAGTGGAACTCGTGCTGTTTCCGGGTGAGGATCATGGGATATCCGGTGTTTGGAGTCGTCGGGCCGAGCACCGCACGATGATGTTGGAGTGGTTCGACATCTACCTCAAGGACCAGCCAGAGGCCTGGAATTCGCGTTGGGGTATATGATCACAAACCAAAGGAGACGGAGTCATTCCTCCAACTGGAATGGAATCCGGACATCGTCCTCTTCGAGGTCTATCATCAGGACCCACCGTCCGGGCTGGACGCCGCCGGGGACCTGAAAAACAAGTGGTCCAAAGCAATCACGCTGCGAGTTGAGGTAGATCGACTCCTGGCTCGGACCGCGACTCGGATGAACGAAGAACCAGCCGCACTGAGGGAATGGTGTCTCCTCCGTCCATGGGTCCTTGACCTCGGTCTCATAGTCCAGGAACGCCGATCGAAACTGCGGATAGGACGCCTGAAACTCTTGTCTGGAGATCAATGGCAGGCGGTTGCCGCGCGGGTCGCGCACCGAAATGTCCGCCCGGTTCAACTGGAGGGGTCCCGACCGCGATTCCAGTCTCACCTCGACGACGAGCCATCGCTCACCCAAGTGGCGGGATGCCTGGCGAGTGCTCAACCCGGCGTCCATGGACCTCCCCTCATAACTGACGAAGAAGGGTCCGCGCTCCTGGGCCCCTTTCGGATCCGGGCTCGAAGAGGTCGAGCAGGCGAGTGCCACCAGTGCGGACAGCAGAACGAATCTCCCAAATGGGCGGCTCATCAGGCAGAATTATACGCAGGTGTGCGGGGCCCGAGTCCAGCACCACAACAACGGTGGATGTCAGTTCCGGATCAAAATATCCGGTACTCGAGCGTCACCAGAGCCGATTTTCGCTGTCCGAAGCCCCCCTGGAGAATGAGGACAAAGTGCTCGGACAGGCCCGCAACGCCACCGATCATGTAGTTCCACGGTTCCTGACCCTCGAGCACCACCTTGTAGGGCACCGAGCCCAGGTACGGCAGGTCGTAGATCCCCTCGTGGGTTTCTTCGACGTTCTGGTACATGGCGCCAATCCACACCGCGCCACCGTCGAAGTGGAGTCCGATCTTGGGTGTGACAATCTGGGCCTCGATTGTGGATGAGGACACGTCGAGGTCGGTGGTCGTGTAGTCGTACGCCACGGCTCCGAACCAGCTCTTGCCGCCCACGGCAAGTACCAGCCCCGCTCCGTAGACGGTGCCGTCGATGTCGATGGACAGGTTGTCCAGCCCGGTGGGAAGACCGATGTCGAATCCACGAAGGTTGACCTCGGTCGTACTGTCGATTTGGCCGACCAATCCGAACACGTTGAGAAAAGGAAGCAACCAATAGTCGATTCGGACGTGGGTGCTGACGGTCCGATTCTCCACTGGAAGATCTTCGAGCGCCGCACCCTCCAGACCGGGCACCCCGAGCTCCAGACTCTTGATCTGGTAGGGCTGTTCCTGGTTGTAGATGGACAGACCAAGGCCCAGTTTGTTCGGTATCTCGATCTCGGACAATTTTGACTGGGAGTGGGCGGTCGGAAGACCGACCAAAAGAGACGCCATGATCAGAGACAAGACCACGATCCTCTTCATCATTGTGAAACCCCGTCCATTGCGCTCCCGACCGGCGACTCCTGATCGGGTACCCTCCTGATACAGGTGTTTTTTTCGCTCAAACATTGTTGCATGGCTCTTTGGAGGAGGTCGAGGTCCAGTCGGCGTAATATTGGGTTCGATCCTCGTGATGGGTCGCGTGACCTGTAGATGATCGCGAAGGTTGACGCCGCAACTCGGCACTCTCCGCGACGTATCTCCATGGGGTGGAAATTGTGAAACATGTGGCAGTTATGGGTCGTGAATCTGGGGCCGCAGCCGACTCGTGCCGGTGAGGTTGAGGCATGATCGCCGACTTTCACCGACGGGCCAAAGAGCTCTTCCTGGCTGCGTGCGACATTGCGGTTGAGGACCGCGACGCCTTTTTCGCCGCAGAATGTGGAAGTGATGTGGCCCTGCGAGAAGAGGTTGAGTCCTTGCTCCGGTTTCATGAACTGGAAATGAGCCGTGACGGGACAACGTCTTTCGTCAGCTTCGACTGTGCACCACCCGAGACCATCGGCAACTATCGCCTGTTGCGGAAGGTGGGCGAGGGTGGGATGGGCGAGGTGTATGAGGCCGAGCAGGAGCGACCCGTTCGCCGCCGCGTGGCCATCAAGGTGATCAAGTGGGGGATGGATACCAAGGAGGTGGTCGCTCGATTCGAATCCGAGCGCCAGGCCCTCGCCCTGATGGACCATCCCAATGTGGCAAAGGTCTTCGAGGCTGGTACGACCGAGCAGGGTCGCCCCTTTTTCGCCATGGAGTTCGTCAAGGGCGTACCGATCACCGAGTACTGCGACACCCATCGGCTGGCGACCGATGATCGATTGGAGATTTTCATTGCTGTCTGTGAGGCGGTCCAACACGCCCACCAGAAGGGCATCATTCACCGCGACATCAAACCCTCCAACATCCTGGTCGCCGTGCAAGACGATCGAGCGGTTTCGAAGATCATTGATTTCGGAGTCGCAAAGGCGACCTCACAACGACTCACCGAGCGGACGGTCTTTACCGAACTCGGTCAGTGGATCGGGACGCCCGAGTACATGAGCCCTGAGCAGGCGGAGATGACCGGCCTCGATATCGATACACGGACCGATGTCTATTCGTTGGGAATCGTGCTGTATGAGCTCCTCGTGGGTGCCCAGCCCTTCGACGGCTCCACCCTGCGCGATGCCGGATTCGATGAAATGCGACGCCGGATACGCGAGGACGAGCCGCCCCGACCGTCAACGAGGGTCAGCAGCCTCGGTGTGGGTTCCGATGTGGCGGCGAAGCGACGGCGACCCGATATGGCATCCCTGGCAAAGGAACTCAAGGGCGATCTGGACTGGATCGTCATGAAGGCGATCGACAAGGACCGGACCCGGCGCTACCCGACGCCAATGGACCTTGCCGATGACGTGAACCGCCATCTGCAGAACGAGCCTGTGGAGGCAAGCCCCCCGAGCGCCGCCTATAGGTTTCGCAAATTTGTTCGGCGAAACCGACTGGCCGTGGCCGCAGCGGCTGCGGTCTTCCTCGTGTTACTGGCAGGAATCGTCGGGACGACCGTGGGTCTTGTTCGGGCGCAACGCGAGGCGAACGCGGCCCGGCAGGTGGTGCGGTTCATGTCGGGGATTTTTTGGGGGATGAACCCAGGCGCGCCCTCTCAACAGGCCTCTTCAATTGAGGGCGTGTTGGATTCGGGCGCTGATCGAATCGACCGCGAACTCGGCGGACAGCCCCTTGTGGCGGCGGAGCTGAAGACCATTATCGGCCAGGTGTATTCGGGTCTCGGACACCATCAGAAGGCTCGGCCCCTGTTGGAAGACGCCCTGGCAACCCGGCTCGACGTCCTCGGTGAAAATAACGAGAGCGTTGCCCGCAGCCTCTTCCTCGTAGCGAACAACCGCCTCAACCACGGCGATCCCGCCGCCGCCAGGCCGCTGATCGAGCAGGTGTTGTCCATCGACGAAGAGCGTTACGGAAACAACAGCGCTGCTGTGGGTATCACCGTGGGGTTGTTGGCTATTGCGGATTGGCGGCTTGGCGAATTCGATTCGGCGCTGGAAAACTGTGATCGGGCGATCGCCATTCTCGAGCAATCGGTGGGTACTGATCACACACAGTACGCCGACGTCCTCATCTACAAGCTCATAATATCGAGGGAGTTTGGCGAACTTGATGAAGCGGAGTCCCTGGGACGACAGGCCCTGGCCATTTACAGAGAAGCGCTTGGTGAGGATCATGTCGCGGTGGGCATGGCCATGCTCGAGTTGGGTATTGTCCTGCAGCTGAAGGGTGACAGGACGACCGCTCGGACCCTGTTCGAGGACTCTCTTGCCATCCACGAGGCAGTCCTGGGTCGCGACCATGTGAGAGTCTCTTTTCCCCTGGCCGAGCTTGGTAGGGCAATCATGCTCGACGGGGACAACGAGACAGCGAAGCCGTTCCTCGAACGCGCGCTACAGATTCGCGAACGAGCCCTGGGCCCTGATCACCCGGACCTGCTATGGGTTCTGAGGCCGTACGGCAGTCTGCAGAGAAGATTGGGAGACGCTGACAGGGCTCTGGCAATCTACGATCGCGCGATCGAGATTGCCGAAGGAGCTTTCGGCCCGAACCACATAGACGTCGCCCGCACCCTGGGTTCCATTGGCTACACCATCTACAGAACCGATCCCGAAGAGGCCCGCCGTCTCTATGAGGGGTCCCTGGCAATCCGGCAGTCGGTCTACGGAGAGAACCACAAGCTGACTGGCGTGACGTGCTACGCGCTTGCCTGCATCGCAGCGATACAGGGAGACCGTGAGGACGCACTGCGGTATTTCCGTCAGACCCTCGACACCGGATGGTCATGGAACGGGATCCCGGAGGACCCGGATCTGGACAGCCTTCGCGGCGACCCCGAGTTCGACGAGATGATGGTCGAAATGGTGCAACGCCTCGAGGACCATTGATCGGCTTGGTTGGATCGGGTCAGAACATCATGGGAATCGTGGTCGGGTCGTTGGTCGCGTTGTCGATGACCGAGCCATAGGCGATGATCCCTCCACCTGTCGAGACGGTCACCGTGGCGTAGCCGCCGTCGATGTCATTCCTGTCGGCGATCCGCGCGAAGGGTTCCTGGAGCTGGATGCGCTCATATGCCGCCAGAGTTCGCGTGGTCTGTCCGATCTGATGGCCTTCACCGCTGAACAGCCGTACTTTAACGGTCGCCTGGACGTTGCCCGTGTTCAAAAGCCCGATATTTGTGCGGAATGCCTCATTTTGTTGCAGCTGGGGGAGCCATACGCTTGCTCCGGACTCTACGGTGGAACTGCGGGACGTACCGTCGATGAACTGGCCGAAAGTGCCTTCGTCGCCCGTGTTGTAGGTCCGCGAGCTCGCGAGGACCAGAGCGTCGGAAAAGACTTCGAGGCTTCCACCGCCAACCATATCCATCTCGGCCACAACGTCTCGCACGGTGATCTGTTCGCCGTGCTCTAGCTGCATGATCATCGTGTCGGCCCCGCCGTTGTCACCGCGGTACCGGATTTCGGTGGTTGCAGCAGCGCCCGACCGGTTGAGCAGACAGAGGTCGGTCCGCCACAGACTGCCATGAGCACCGTCGGCGCTCGCCGCCGCCGCGACCCACAGGTCGGTGAATCCGGGATCGAGTTTCATGGGAATCGTGGTTGGGTCATCGGTCAGATTGTCGACCACTGAAGCGTAGGTCACCACGTGTTGGCCGAAGAGCACCGAGACAACGGCATAGCCGGAGGCGATGTCGGTGCGGCCCCCCTGAACCCGGAAAGGACGATTGACTTGGATGGTCGTCTCGGGCGGCACCGTCTTGATGAAGTTGGCGATGGGCAGGCTGTCGCCGTCGAAGAGCGCGACCTCGACCTCGGCCGGCCTCTTCCAGCCGTTGTGGATGCCGATATTGGTGCGAAAGGCGTCGTTCTCGGCAAGCTGCATGAGCACCGCCTCATCGCCGGTCTCGAGACCGCCGGCGGGCGTCGAGCTGCCGAGAAACTGACCAAACGTGCCGTTGGGGGCCAGATTGTAGGTTCTCGAGGTGACGGTGAGGGGCTCGGACGAAAACACCCGAAGCGGGTTCGATCCGGTCGCACCGAACTCAGCCATGACATCATCGAGAGTGCGGTACTCACCGGGCGCCAGAACGAGTTCGCGGTCGAGGAAGCGGGCGGGGCGGTAGAGACGGAGACGGATGGAGTTGGCCAATTCAGACCGATTGAGCAATCCCACGTCGGATCGCCATGCGCTGTCGCCCACGCCATCGGAGCTGGCGACTACAGGGATCCACGACTCGGTGGGTGCGGCGCCCACCGGATCGAGCGAAACGCCCACCGACTGCCAGAGGTCGTGATCGGGCCACTGGGTGATCTCCGGGAAGTCGATGGTCTGGGCGAAGGGGTCCTTGTTGGTGAGCATGATGAAGCCGATTCCGTCGCTGCGCCACAGCGCGAGGGTATGGACTCCAGCGCCGCCGCCTCCGTGGGCCCATACGTCCAGGCCGTCGTCGAGATCGGTCAGCCAACCGATGGTGTGGTCTTCGATAAAGAAGAAGTTCTCGTCGTACCACCCGCGGCCGTAGCCCACCTCTTCGCACACAGGGAAGGGCATTTCAAGCATCTCGGCTCGGGTTTCCGGGGTCAAGAGCCCGTCGGCGTCTCCGGTATCGAATACCTTCGAAATAAACCTTGCCAGATCGGGGGCGGACATCACCCAGCCGCCAGCGCCGACCGCGTTCTCCAGTGGTGGCCGGTAGGGGTCGCCCTCGAAGCCATCGTAGTCCACCTCGGTCGGAGCCAGCTCGGATTCAAGTCCGTGGGCCACCCGGGCCCGACCGATGCCCGCCGAGTGGAACAGATTTTCGAGTACATATTCGGGGTACTTCTGGCCGGTGGTGTGCCCGACCATCATGTCGAGCGTGATGTAACCGTAATTGTTATAATCCCAGCCGGTTTCGGGATCGAAAATGAAGGGGTGGCTGACGATGTACGACATGATCTCGTCGTTGGTTGGGGGCGGACCCGCTCCCACAGCCTCAGCGACTTTGTCGGCGACCTCGTAGACGTTGTCCTCGGCGTACATCCCGCTGGTGTGGGTCACCAGATGGTCCACGGTGACCTCATCGAGCCGCGGATCGGTCTCTTCACCCGGCAGCGCCTGCAGGTCCAGGACCGCCGTCGCGTGGGTGTCGTAGGACATCGAACCACGGTCAATGAGCTGGTGAACGGCGACCGAGGTCACGGCTTTGGCGATGCTGCCGATCCTGAAGAGCGCCGTCGGCTCGACGGGTTCGACGTCGGGTTCGCCCCAACTGAAGCCACGGGCATAGACCAGGCGACCGTCCTTGGTGATGGCCGCACTAGCGTCACGGATGCCGTACTCCTGCATGATGTCCCGCATCATGTCGTCGACGCCGCTCAGCTCCGGGACGTTACGGCCGGTGGTAGCGAAACGTCGACGGTCGGTGACGGCCGGCAGGATCTCATTGACGATCACGTCTAGAATGGCCCGCACCTGCAGGGCGGCTGCCTGATCGGTGGAACCGGTGTTCGAGTGCACCGCCACAACCAGCTTGAGGCTTGGCACGCAGAAAATAAACTGACCGCCGTAACCCAGCGCCATGTAGATGTCGTGGTCGGTCCCGCGGTCGAGCCACCACAAAAAGCCGTAGCGCAAATCGGTGAGCGGCCCCATATCGCCGAGCTGAACCAACGGATAGGTCGACAGGTTCAGCCAGTACTTGGACACGATGTGCTCACCCTGCCAGGATCCGCCGTCGATGGTGAGGACGCCGAGTTTGGCGAGGTCGTGGGTGCGGAGGTGGAGACCGTGGCCGCCGGCGTAGTAGCCGCCGGTGAGCTGCCAGCTGCGCTCGGTGATGCCCAGGGGACCGAAGAGGACCTGGTCGGCAAACTCCAAGGTGGTCATGCCGGTGGCTTCGGTGAGCACCACCGACAGCAGATGACTCGCCGCGGTGTTATAGAGCCATACCGTTCCCGGCGTCGCCGCCAGTGGCCTGGACAGGATATCGCCCACGGGATCGATGCCATTCATCCAGGCCACAACGTTGTCCTCATTCCAATCAAAGCCCGACGTCATGGTCAGGAGGTGCCAGATAAGAATCTCCTGTTTGGCCGGGTCGTCAGGTACGAGGTGTTCGGGCAGGTAGTCCACCATCCGGGCCGTCAGCCCGTCCTCAATCAGACCCTGTTCGATGGCAATCCCGATGAGCATGGAGGTGACGCTCTTGGTCACCGACCAGGACTGTCGCAGAAGCTCCGGCGGACCGAACCAGTGACGCTCCTCGAGGAGGTATCCGTCCCGGACGACGGCCATGGAGCGCACGTACCCCAGGGATTGAGCAGAATCGAAGGCGGCGTCGAGCGCGTCTCCATCAACGTTCCGTTCCTCCGGAGTCGCGCTGGGCAGCGGGTCGAAGCTCCATGCGGGGGTCGTGATCAGGATGAGACAACCGACGATCGTGGCGAACCGAAGCACGAGCTTCATGCCAAACCTCCGTGCCCCTCGTGGGGGCGAACAAAGAAAGAGTCAACTCGAGAAAGTTGGTTGGTGGTACGGACTCCTGGTCCGATGGTTGTGATGAGCGGGGTCTTGGTGAACATGTCAATCAGAAACAAAGCGCGATGATGGTGAAGACCACGATGATGATCAGGCAGGCGATTGCGGTCATGGCACCCTCTCCGGGTCCGCCCCGTTGCGATTCGTCGTGAAATCGATTCTGATCATGCGTTTCCATGGCCCGGGTCTCCGTTCAGAGTATCGGCCCATCGCTGGGGAGGGCTGCCGCCGGAAATAATCCACCCTCAATTCAGATAGCGACGCGAGGCCGTGGATGCCGCAGAGGTACAGTCGGTGATTCGAAGCCGGCGAAATATGCCATACTCGCTGACCAGGGAGCCACACCCGAATTGGACGACACCAGAACCCGCGCCACTGCGATTGTGACGGCCATGACCGAGGCCGGGGTCACCGACAAGGCGACCGCCGAAGAGTTGATGCCGCTGGTGTACGACGAGCTCCGCCGCCTGGCCAGGGGTTACATGAGTCGGGAGACCCCGGGCCACACGCTGCAACCCACGGCGCTGGTCCACGAGGCGTACCTGCGGCTCGTGGACACGTCGCAGATCTCCTGGCAGGGCAGAACACATTTCTTCGCCGTTGGAGCCCGGGTCATGCGCCGGCTGCTGATCGACCATGCGCGTGGCCGGGGCCGGCAGAAACGGGGAGGCGAGTGGCACCGGGTCACCTTTTCGGAGGTCCTGCCACACACGGCGGACAATGAGATGGATCTCCACCAGGTGCTCGGACTCAACGACGCCATCGACCGGCTGGCCGAGCTGGACGAGCGACAGGCGGCGGTGGTGGAACTCCGTTTCTTTGGTGGTCTGACGGTTCCGGAAGTTGCTCAGGTTCTCGGAGTCTCACAGCGCACCATCGAGGGTGATTGGACCCACGCCAGGGCGTGGCTGAAACGTGAGCTGGCCAGGTCCGTAGAACCATAGGGCCGGGTCTCTGGATCATCGATGAAATCCCCCGATTTGCACCGTCGCGCCAAAGAACTCTTTCTGGCGGCGTGTGAACGATCAGCGGACGAGCGTTCCACGTTCCTGAACGAGGCCTGCGGAGGTGACGAGGTCTTGCGCCGCGAGGTCGACTCACTGCTCGAGTTCCACGACAGGGAACCGACGGAGTCGGGTACATCAAGCGACCCTGCAGACCCAGGAATTGAGGCGGAGGTTCCGGCGACGATCGGTCACTATCGCATCGTTCAACTGGTTGGTGAGGGAGGGATGGGAGAGGTCTACGAGGCGGAGCAGGAACACCCTGTTCGTCGTCGGGTCGCCTTGAAACTCATCAAGTGGGGGATGGACACCCGCGAGGTGGTCGCGCGATTCGAGTCCGAACGTCAGGCTCTCGCGCTGATGGACCATCCCAACATCGCGCGGGTGTACGAGGCTGGAGCGACATCTGAGGGCCGCCCCTACTTCGCCATGGAGTATGTGCGGGGAATATCGATCACCGAGTATTGCGACGTTCATCGATTGTCCATACGCGCACGGCTCGAGATCTTCCTCTCCGTCTGTGATGGGGTGCAACACGCCCATCGACGGGGGGTGATTCACCGAGACATCAAACCATCGAATCTGCTGGTGGCTATCCAGGATGATCGGCCGACGCCGAAGATCATCGATTTCGGGGTTGCCAAGGCCACCTCGCAACGGCTCACCGAACGGACCGTGTTCACCGAGCTGGGTCAGTGGATCGGTACTCCGGAGTACATGAGTCCGGAACAGGCCGAGATGACGGGGCTGGACATCGATACGCGGACCGACGTCTACTCCCTCGGAGTGGTGCTCTACGAGCTCCTGGCAGGGGTGCAGCCATTCGACTCCACAACCTTGCGCAGTGCCGGATTCGATGAAATGCGCCGGAGGATACGCGAGGAGGAACCGCCTCGGCCGAGCACCCGGGTGAGCAGTCTGGGTGATCACTCCGGGGTTGCGGCGCGCCACCGGCGGAGCGATGCGGCGAGACTGGCCAGAGACCTCAAGGGCGATCTCGACTGGATCGTCATGAAGTGTCTCGAGAAGGACAGGATGCGCCGCTACGGTTCGCCGTCAGATCTCGGGGCCGACATTGCGCGGTTTCTGGCGAACGAGCCGGTGGAAGCGGGTCCCCCGGGGGCGGCCTATCGGCTCGGGAAGTTCGTAACCAGGAACAAGGTGGCGGTGGCGGCGGGTTTCGTGGTCATCGCCGCGCTGGTGCTTGGCATCGTGGGAACCACCGTTGGCCTGGTCCGGGCACGGGACGAGGCGGCGGCCGCCAACCAGGTGGCCGGCTTTATGGAGCGGATCTTCGCCGATCTGGACCCCACTGCCTCGGGTCGGGTCCAGTCTCCCGAAAATATCCTCGACAGCGGGGTGGCGAAGATCGAACAGGAGCTCGCCGGCCAGCCGCTGGTGCAGGCGAGGCTCATGACCACCGTGGGAATCGTGTACCTCAATCTGGGCCAACTGGATCGCGCGCGACAGCTCATCGAGAAAGGTCTGGAGATTCGTCGCGCAAGGCTTGAATCCAATGACCCGGACCTCGCCGTGAGCCTTAACGCGTTGGGCTGGTACCACTATCGAGTGTCCGAGTTTGCGAGATCCCAGGAAGTGTATGAGCAGGCCCTCGCCATTCGCGAGCGGGCTTTTGGACCATCGGACCCCCGAGTCGCGGGCGACGCGAGGCAGCTCGCTCGTGTGCACTGGGCACAGGGTCACCTCGAACTCGCGGAGGAGCTCTACGAGCGGTCGCTGGATGTGCTTGACACACGCGGCGGACGCGACGATCTCGAGCTCGCCTCGACCCTTCATTGGTACGGCATCCTGCTGATCGATCAAGGAGACCTCCGCTCAGCCGAGGCGGTCCTCGAACGGACGATCGCAATCAGAACACGGATCCTGGGTCCGGATCACCCCGCGGTTGGTTGGCCCCTCACCGAGCTCGGCCGCGTGCTGCACTACAAAGGTCAGATCGGGTCGGCGGAGGAGGCCTTTCGCAGATCCCTGTCGATCCTGGAAACGTCTTTGGGACCGGACGCTCGTGACGTTGGCTTCCCCCTCAACGGCCTCGCCGAACTGCTGCGGTCCCTGGGGCGTTACGACGAGGCGCTGCCTTTGTTTGAACGCGCACTCAAAATCCGGGAGGAGATGCACGGATCGAACGATATCGAGGTGCTGTGGACCTTGCCGGGATACGGATGGACACTGCTCGGATTGGGCGATCTGGAGGGAGCTCAGAACGCTTTTGAACGGGCTTTGAAAATTTCGCGTTCGCTGTTCCCGGATGGGCATTTTTTCGAGGGGATGGCCGAAATGGGTCTCGGGGGGACGCTGCTGAATCAGGGGGCGACCGAAGAAGGCCGGGCCCATCTCGAGCGATCGCTCGAGATCAGTGAGGCCGTCCTATCCGACGAACACGTGTGGCTCGCCTGGCCGTTGCTCAAGGTCGGCGAGGCGCGTCTCGACGGGGGGGATTGTAAGGGTTCGAAACCTCTCATCGAGCGTGCCACTGCCCTATGGCGGCAAACGCTCGGTCCCGACCACCTCTACATCGCCCGCGGTCTGCAGGAACTCGCCCACTGGGAACAGCAGTGCGGAAATATCGAGCGAGTCGGGTCACTGTTGGCACAGGCACACGATGTAGTGGTGGGGTTTGGAGAACCCTCCCATCCCATCGCCGTCGACGTCACAGCCGAGTTTGAACGATATCAGGACGGGGTCCGATAGTCACAATCCGAGGTGAATGGCCACCCCACAGAGCAGGATGGCGAACCCCGCGAGTGCGTGTGAGTAACGTTCGAGGGGGCGGGTGGGCAGTCTCTCCATGCCAAAGGACAGGAGAAGCACCACGGCCACCATCGTGGCGATGGTGACCAAACCAAAGGCGGTGGCGACAACCACAATGCCCAGGGTGCTTTCGGCCGCAGCCGGGTACATCAGGATCGGAATCAGTGGTTCGCAAGGCCCGAACACGAAAATTGTGAAGAGCACCCAAGGCGTCACAGCGGCGGCGGTGCTCCCCTGGTCGTGGGGGTGGAGGTGGTTCCGCTGATGTTTGTGGTCGTGGATGTGGACCTCTCCGCCGTTGTGGGCGTGGATATGGCGATGGGGTCTATTTCGGATGGCCCGCCGCACACCCCAGACCATGTACGCGAGTCCGAAGGCGATCAAGAGCCACGCGGCGATGTTCCCGCGGGCGGACTCGATCCACTCGAGTCGCGATACGGCCACACCGAGGGCGATTCCGATGGTGCCGAGAAGGACTGATGAGGCCACGTGACCCAGACCGCAGAGCACGGTGATGGCGGCGGTCTTCTTTTTTGTCCAGTGGCGGGCGCGGGAGAGGACCACAAAGGGGAGGTAGTGATCGGGCCCGAGCAAGGTGTGCACCAATCCTATGCTTGCGGCCGTGACGGTGAGAATCACGAGCTCCTGCGACACCCCTCGTCCCCTCTCCACGGCGCGAGTAATACGCACCGAGAATCAGTAATACCACATTTCGCACCGCGAGGTCATGTCGTCGTGCGGCAGAACGGCCGGCGGATGGCTTTATTTGCCCGAGGTCTCCCGTCAAGCGGGTGGTTGACCCTCGCCATCGCCTTGGAATGACTGCAGCGCGAGATATTGCTCACCGAACCGCTCGATATGCTCGGTCTGCTGGTCGAACTGGTCGTAGTGACGCTCCTCGTCATCGATGAGGCTCTCGAACAATTTCTTGGATCCCGAGTCGGCGGAATTGCCGGCCTCGATGGCGAACTGGTTGTACATCTCGATGGCTTCTGCTTCGAGTGATTTTGCCTTGGCAACCATGGCTTTGGCGTCGTGGATTTTCTCCACTTCTCGGCCCACCTTCATCTCCACCTCCCCGCCGAGGAAGAGAATGCGTTCGGCCACCCGTTCCGCGTGGAGCATTTCTTCGATGGCGGTCTGCTTCAGGAGGGCCGCCAACGGCGCATAACCGAGATCGTCGAGCCGAAAGTGGAAATACATATACTGGTGGATACCCGCGAGTTCATCGGCGATCGCTTTATTGAGGAGTTCGATGCTCTTGCTCCGGTCCATCTCTACCTCCAACTGGAATCAGTGTGCCAAAGTGAAATGCGGGATTCGATTACCCGCGGAACGAAACAGTAAACGGTGTGGGGAGCCCGTCAGAGATTGATGACCCCGGGTTCGGAGACTTGGACGTCCGATGGCGAGACCGGCGAAACGAAGTTCTGGCCCGTGGTCCCCGCGTTGCTCTTGTGCTGGACTCCGGTCGTCTGCGGACTTCTGGCCCGGGGGGCCTGAGTGGCGCTTTGCGGCGTGACAATGTCCGAGTTGGTTTGGATCTCGAAGCTGGCACTGCCTGCGGCGCAATCAACCGTCGTCCACCCGCCCCGGACAGTGGTATTCCCGCAGTAAGCCCGGCCCACCGAATTGATGTTGTTGAGATACGACAAGACGGTATAGCAGCTCTCGTTTTGGCCGACTCGGGCCGCGCACGTGCCGGAGAATCGGAAGTTATTGAAACAGCACTGTTGAGTGCTATTTCCGGTTTGAACCTGTCCCGATTGGTACTGGGGATCGGCCATCACCGTACCGGCCGCCGCGATGACGACCAGGACCGCTAGGGCAGAGCGCTGCGGGGAGTGAGTTTTGATGAACTGTGACATGAATGCACTCCTCAAGGTTCGAGTGGTTACGGACTGATATCAAGGCCCAAGGTACCATGGTCGGGGTTGACAGACCAACTCGCGGAAGTCGACAAATACAAACAACATGGGGGCTCGTCGCTGAAAGTGCGGGATCGGCTCAGGTCCGGCGTTTCAGACTCCTTCGGGCTCGCCTGGACGAGTTTCGATCCAGAACCACCCTCTCAGATCACCCTCGGCAAATCCGACTGCTTGATCCGACGGATATGACGCCTTGACGGCTGTCAGGATCTCGTCGTCGATCGTCTCCACAGGCCCGTGACACATCTGGCACTCCGCCTTGAGGCGGATCGGCAGAAGAGCGCCCAATTCTCCATTGGGCCCGACGACGTAGATCGGCTGCTCCGCGACCTCTCGGACAAATGCCTCGGCCCACTCGGGAGGGAAGTTGTCGGGATTGCGCAGCTTGTGCGAGGTCCGACCGATCTCGAGGCTGAACTGCTCGGAGATCTGAGCGGCCACGGCGGGAGCGATGGTCTTGCACACGCCGATTGCCTGATCGGGAGATCCGCTGTCGAGGGCAGCGGTCAGCTCACCCATCATCTCGGACGCCAGGGCATTTGTTGCAGATAACACCAGCTCCTGCTGGGCCTTCTGGGTTGCGTTCATGTCCTGTGGAGCGATCGGCTGCCATGCTTCGACCGAGGCAACCTCTTGAACCTCCGCAGGCGCCTGGGGCGCACGAGCGCAGCCGGCGAGAACCAGACTGACTGTCAAAATTGCCACGATCAAACGGTACATTCGGGGCCCCCTTTCGGTCTCTCCACCGCGACCATCGTGGATGTTGACCATGAAGTAAATATAGGTCCCTCTCGGATCATGTGCATCCTGATTTCGGCACGGATCTGCACCTAAGGTCGGTCTTCACCTGGTGTCTCAGTCCTGCTGTTTCTGTTCCATCTGGGAAAACGCCTGCCGGTATGCGATGTAGTACTTGGTGATGTTGCTGACGTATTGCACCGTTTCACGGCCGATACGCCGGGCCGCCACCACCTCGACGTTGCCAAACCATCGATTGGGATCGAATCCCTCCGCGGCGGCCTCTGATCGCAGTTGTCTGATGCGTGCCGGGCCCGCGTTGTAGGCGGCAAAAGTAAAAAACGCCTGGTCCGTGGGGAGAATGTCCGGGTCGTTGAAGTATCGATCGTGGATGAATCGCAGGTACTTCGTGCCGGCGTGGATGTTGTTTTCCAAATCGTTGATGTCGCGGATTCCGACATTCGGATCGGCTGCGGTGGACGGCAGCATCTGCATCACCCCCACCGCCCCCGCGCGGCTCTTTTTCGACTGATCGAGGCCCGATTCCTGGTACGCGAGGGCCGCCAGCAGAAGATGGTCGTAATCATACTGGTCGCCATAGCGCACAAAATGTTCGACCGTGGCCTCGAAGCGCGCCAAGTCTGTCCCGGCGAGGTTGTTTTTGACCCACTCATTGGCCTGGAAATACCGCTTGAGAAGCACATTACCGAACAGGGTGCCCTGTTTGTGGCCTTTGACGAAGGAATTGACCATGGCCTCGATTTGAGGACTGTCCTTGCGGAATGCCCAGCCGATCTGGCCACCCGTTCGGATCGGTATCGTTTCCTGAATGACGACGTCCTTGAATATCTCTGACCAGAATGTCGCCTTGTGACTGTCCATGACGATGGCCGGAATGTGGCCGGCGTTGACCATCTCGACGAGATCTTCGTCCTCGTGGAACTCCTCGGCGGCGACCAGCTTGACCGGCGCGAGTCCGCGATCGGCAAGGTCGGCGTTGAGACTTTTGAGGCTGCCCCAATAGCTGGATGAACGGCGAGCGTGGATTTCCATGCCTGAGAGCTGATCCTTGCTTGTCAAGACCGGACTTCCGGGTGCGGTAACGATCAGCTCATTTACCCCAGTCGCGAAGGGAGCGGAAAAAGCGACGGTTTTCTGACGTTCGGGTGTGATCGTCAGATTGGCAGCCGCGATGTCTCCGAGACCACGTGCCAAGGCGGGCAGCAATTCGTCCCGCCGAACCGGGATGATCACCACGTGCACCTGGAGGGTGCGGCGGCCGAGCTCTTTGTTGAGGAATATTTCGAACTCTTTGAGCGCCTCGTAGGTGATTCCCCGTTGGGTGGGCCCGTCGAGGAAGTAGCCGGTCAGGGAGTAGACCACCAACGCCCGGATGACGTCGCGCTCGACCATCCCGTCGAGATCCCCCGTCCACTTGTCGAGGACTCCGCCCTTCGCGCCGAGTGAGCTTACGTGCAGCGGGCCGGATTCAGTGTCCGAAGGCTGAGAATCGCCCTGTTGTGGAGGTTTCTCAGCGGCGGTTTGGACCCCTTCGGCCGGGCCGGAGACGGTATTGGAGCTTCCGTTGGGTCCCGAACAGGCAACTGCGAGGAAGAGGATCAGAAACGTGGTCGCGGCGAGCCGAGCGGGCCTCACGTCATGCATAACCAATGTCGGCCTCCTGTTCCCGGTGCCATTCGAGTCGATCGCTTCGCCCCCCTGGTGCGATGTGGTACTCCTTCGTCAGGTCCTCGAAGTGAAGCTCCCGACAAACCAGGAGACCAGGCTGACCACCAGGGCGCCGACAATGGCCCAGCCGAAGGACGAGACGTTGAATCCAGGGACGATCTTTGATGCCAGCAGGAATGTGAATCCGTTGACGACCAGGTAGAACAATCCGAGGGTGAGGACCGTGATCGGAAGTGTGAGGATCACGAATATTGGCCTCACGATAGCGTTGACAAAGCCGAGCACCACGGCCGCGATGGCCAGCGCGGTCCATGAGTTCACTTCCACCCCGGGAATGATATAAGCGGTCACCCAAAGGGCGACTGCGATCACCAGCCAATTGATGAGAAATCTCGTCATCAATATCTCCTTTCGATGTGGGGCTTGGAGTATAGCAGCGCGGCGTCTTGGGGAGGCGGTCGTCGCGCGAATCGGCGGCGGGCGATCAGGGCCGCCCATACTGCGTGCCGGGGTATGATCGGCGGCGGGAGGAACCATGAGGACATTTCAGATTCAGGAGAATTTCGGTCTCGAGAACCTGAGGTTGACCGAGCTGCCGGATCCTTCTCCGGGACCGGGTCAGGTGCTGCTGAAGATGCGCGCGGTTTCGTTGAACTACCGTGACATTTTGACCGTCGCGGGCACCTACAACCCCAGACAGCAGCTGCCGTTGACCCCCTGTTCGGACGGCGTGGGCGAAATCGTGGCGGTCGGTGATGGGGTTTCCTCTGTGGGTGTCGGAGACCGGGTGGCGACCCTTTTCTCCCAGGGTTGGATGGCCGGTGAGCCGACCGCCGGCGAGCTTCGTGCAACGCTCGGTGGGCCTATCCATGGCACCCTTGCCGAGCTGATGGTCCTCCCGGAACGAGGGGTGATCGGTATACCGGATCACCTCTCCGACGCCCAGGCCGCTACTCTGCCCTGCGCCGCCCTCACCGCGTGGAGCGCTCTGGTGGAGCAGGGCCAGGTTAAGGCCGGCGACACGGTGCTGGTGCAGGGCACGGGTGGAGTCTCCGTCTTCGCGTTGCAGTTTGCCCAGCTCCTTGGCGCCCGTGTGATCGTCACGTCGAGCAACGACGACAAGCTCGTCAGGGCCCGAGGCCTGGGTGCCTGGCAGGAGATCAACTATCTGGATGACCCGGCCTGGGGCAAGACGGCCCGGGCTCTGACCGGCGGCCGCGGAGTGGACCACGTCGTCGAAGTCGGCGGCGCCAGCACCCTCGAACAGTCGCTGCGCGCGATTCGGGTTGGGGGGAGAGTCTCGGTCATTGGGGTGCTGTCAGGGGTCACGACGAACGTCAATATCGTGGCGATTCTCATGCAGCACGTGAGCCTCCAGGGCATTCTGGTGGGGTCTCGCGAGGGCTTCGAACGCATGAACAGGGCCATCGCGCAACACGAGCTGCGGCCGGTGGTGGATCGTGTATTCCCGTTCGAAGAATCGGTAGAGGCCTTTGAATACATGAGCTCCGGCGCCCATTTCGGCAAGCTGTGCATTGAATTCCAGCAGTGAGCGTGATGACCAGCGCCCGATTCGGAGCCGTCGTATTCGCTGTGGCGGGAGCCGCGTTGCTGATGGTGGTCACCTCCCTGCCACCCTCCGGTCTGTTCTCCGCCGATTCGGGACCGAAGTACTGGCAAACGGTGGCTTTCGCCGAAGGCGGTGGATTTCCCCGTATCTTCGATTATCCAGCCGGACAGGTCGATCCAAATCGTCGGCAGATCCCGCCTTTCACCGCGCCGGTGGGTGACGGCCTGGCCTCGATCTACCCGGTGCTCTTCCCTCTGTTCTCGGCCCTGCCAGTGGCGGTGGCAGGCGATCGAGGCATCCGCTGGCTGCCCTGGTTGGCCGGCGTTCTCACGGCGTGGTGCGTGGGGGTTGCTGCCTCCCGGCTTCGCGGCCAACCGGTGACGGGGTGGGTCGCTGCGGCTGCCCTTGCCGCGACGCCCCTGGCGTTCTACTCAGGCGCATTCTGGGAGCACTCGCTGGCCGCCCTAGTGATCATCGGAGGGTTCACGTTGGTCCTCGGCACCCAGAGGGACAGTTTTCGCGGGGTGCCATCTTGGGTCGCCCTCGGCTTTTTGTTGGGATTGGGTTTCTGGATTCGAACTGAGGTCGTTTTCCTTGCTCCGCTGCTCGCGAGCCCTATCCTCTTCGAAGGCGTTCGAGCGGGTTTCCGTCGTGCTTCGGTCGCAGCCTTTTCTTCTGGTGCAGGATTGACGGTTGGCGGGGTGATCCAGTACATCACCCTCGGTCAGTGGCTGCCGCTGCACGTGACCTACCACGTGGACTCGTCGTTTCGCAGTCAGGGTTTCGTCACATCGCGCCTGGAGTCCGCCCTGAACTTCATTGCGCCCCACTGGTCATGCGGGTTGGCGGCCGTTGTCTGGGTTGTGGCGATGTGGGTCGTGTCCAGGCAGCGGGATTCCAGCAGCCCGTTTGGCCTCGCCGTGGCGGCGATGGCTGTGGCGAGTTCGCTTTGGGCCGCATTCGCTGTGCCCGCTCTCCGCTGGGCTGAGGGGGCACGCCCAACCGATGCCTTCCCCTTCGCTGCCCCTGCGGCCACATGGATCCTGCTGAGCGCCCTGCCGGTGGTGGTGTGGGGTGCCGATCGCGGTGCCCACCGCGATCGGAGGCGGATGCTGCTGCTGTTGGCGGCGGTTTGGCTGCCGGTGGCGGTCTTTCTTTCAAGGGCCATCAGGTCCTTTGAGTGGGGTGGGCGACTGTTCGTTCCGAGCGCATTGTTGCTGGTGGCTGTAATGGGCTCCTTCCGCACCGAAGATCGGCGGTGGCGGGGTCTCCGACGGGGGATGGTGGCGGTGGCGGTGGTGGCGGGCCTCGCGGTCCAGGGGCTGGGTCTGGCTCTTCTCTTCCACGGGATCACCACCCACCAGTTGATCAACGACGAGGTGCTGAGGTTTTCGGATCCGGACGAACCGGTGATATCGGATGCCTATATGGTTCCGTTACTCGCCCACCGAGGCTGGTTCGAACGGAGATTCCTGTATTGCACCGGCCAGACCGGGCTGACCGAAGTGGTGGCGCGCTTTGCGGACCACGACGTGGATCGCTGGACCTATGCTACGGTGCTGCAGGCGCCTGGAGAGCGACTTGATCCTGGTATGACGATTGATGTCCCGGACGGCGGGCGATGGCTGCTAGTGGACCGGATGCGACGATCGATTGGGAGTCGTTCAATCGTCTTGCACCGGTACCGACGGGTTGGTCCGGTACCTGCTGCTCCGGTGTCATAAATGCCCTGCGCTGCGAAGATTCGGCAGCGCGACATCTGAGTGGCTTGGGTCTGACACGGTGTGCGTCGGGACGATTTCAGGTAGACTTGTCGTAGGGGGATCTGCGCCTGTGACCGAGCATTCGCCCGACAGCATGGAGCAACGGGAAGCACTACAGGAGCTGTCGCAATACCTGTCGGACAACATTGCGCCGATGATTTTTGCCGAATCCGTGAACACATTGTTCAATTTGTCCCCCGAGCTGATCGCCTCGCAGATCGTCGCCTGGGTCGCCTCAATTCACAATACGAACGCCGATCTGGCCACTGCGGACTACATCTTCCACGCCGCGAAAAAAATCCACCTCTTGGGTGAGCTCGAGCTCTTGCCCATGGAACATGTGGCGCAGTTTCTCGAGATACTGAGGCCGTACCTGCTCCAGGCCTGTCCGGAACAAGATCGGAACGGCCTGTCCAACGATTTCGACAATCTCCATCTCAGCCAGGGGGCCGTCCCGGGTGGGTCGGTGGGCTTCGTCCACCGGGCAGGCGGACAGGAACTCACAAGGGGGCCCTCGACCCGCGCGCCCGAGACCACCGGCGAAGTCAATCCGGTGAGCCAGGAGAGGGTATCCGAGGGATTGCTGTCAGGTCTGGGCAAGGTCACTCAGTTGATCGACCGGCTCACCAGCCGCGCCGGACAGGCCGCACCACTGGGGGGCGGTGCCCAGGCGGCGGGCGGAATGGTGATCCAGCCGGGCGAGCAGACTATGGTCGCGCGGATCGTGACCGAGGCCGCCGAACACGCGACCAGCGCCACCGAACTCAACGGTTCCCTCGTGGAGCTGAGAAATCAGGGCCTCCAGATCTCGCCCGATACCATCGTTCGCCTACTGGCAAGGAACCTGCCCGACTGGGCGCCGCCCCCGGTTTCCTCGCCGGAGATGGCGGAACCGCAGGGTGCGGTCCGTGCCATGCGCCAGATGATCAACATGTCCAAAACATCCAACGAGAAGAGCCAACGGTTCATGGACCTGGTGGGCTCGGCGGTGGACGAATTCAACAAAGGATCTCTAGGTCGTGCGGTGACCATGGTCGACCTAGCGGAACGGATGGCGGAGAGTCACGAGGTGGATGCGGCCACCGTGACGGCGGCCCACCGTCGAGCGTACGACGAGATCGACGAACAGGTTCTTCGGCAGTTTGTGGAGGACGAGGACAAGCACCACCTGTTGCGGCGGGTGATGGGCTTCTTTCCCCACCTCGCACCTGCGGAGTTGTTCGCCGAGCTCGAAATGACCGATAACCGGGAACGCCGGCGCTTCCTTCTCATGGTGCTCAATGCGATGGGGGAATCCACTCGGGAAGCCGCGCTCGAAGCCCTCGGGGAGCACGTCAACGGAGAGGTGAGCCATCCCTGGTTTTTTAACCGGAATCTCGTCTATTTGCTGAGGACCACTCGCCGTCCGTCCGGCGAGCCGATGGATCGGGAGATCGACGCCCTGGTCCACATGGCGGATCTCGGTGGAGCGCTGCAGTTGGTTCGCGAAGCGCTGGCGACCCTCGGTCAGATCGAACACGAGCGAGCGGTGACCGCCCTGGTGGCACGGGTTTCCGAACTCGAGGACGCACTCACGGGCAAGACCATGCTGCCCCACGACGACGACGAAATCAGGTCTTTGCTCGACAGTGTCACCACCATGCTGGCGCGGAGTGATTCCAGGGTGGCGAGACGCTGCGTGGTGACCCACGGATTAAAAAAAGACCCTCAACTCGGAGACGCGACGGCTCGACTGGCCAAGCTGTCCCACCAGGACATGTCTGAGGACAAGCCTGCCTTGGATCGCTTGGTCCGCGCACTCCGCGCCGAGCTGCCCACGAAGGTTCTGGGTCTGACGGTTATTTCGGGCAAGAAGGCCAAAGGGTTGGAACGGATCATCAAGGCTTTGTCGGGAACCGACAGCCCGGTGGTCCGGAAGGTCTTCAAGCAGATCACCGAGAATTTTGCCGGTCAGAATTTCGCCGACGTCGCCGCGAGGGCACTGAGCAATCTTGGCACCATCAGCCACGTGGACGAATCACCGAGTGCCGCCCTCACCGGCGACCTCGAGCTCTTCGGCCTGCCGAGCCTGCTGCAGAATCTCTCCGACTCCCAGCTGAGCGGAACCCTCAATGTGCTGGATAGCGGTGGCCAGATCGCAGCCACCGTCAAGCTTGCAGCCGGGTACATGGTCAGTGCCGAAGTGGGTCCGCTCTCGGGAGAGTCCGGCATCTACCAACTCCTGGAGAGACCGGTGACCGGACGGTTCATTTTCGTGCGCGAGGAGTCTACCGAGCACGCTGATGGGTCGGTGCCGGGAGCCAAGCCGGTGGCCCCCATGCTCTTTGAGGGCATCAGACGTTACGACGAGTTTATGCGTGCCGCTTCGCTCGTGCCCGATGACGTCAGCCTCACCACCACCGACCAGAAGCCGACCAGCCTGGATGACGAACCGAACACGGATCTGGTCAAGGACGTGTGGCAGCGCGCCGCTCGGGGAGAGACCCCCAATGCCGTCGAAGCTGAGGTGCCGGTGGACAGCTTCCGTGTGCGAAGGTTGTTCGAACATTGGGTGACCGAAGGCTCCCTGGCTCCGCGGGACGAGCGGACCGGTGAACCGCAACCTCCGGCCGGGGGCTGAGTCCCCAAGCGAGCATGGGGAGTCTCAAACGTTGAACAGAAACTCGATCACGTCGCCGTCCGAAACCTCATAGTCACGGCCCACCGTTTTCAGGTGACCTCGCGAGCGGATTTCGTGGAAGTCGCCGAATTCCACGAGCTCGTCGGCAGCCACCACCTCTGCCCGGATAAACCCGCGTTCCATGTCGGTGTGGATCCGTCCGGCGGCGACGGCCGCCGGGGTGCCGGCCGGGACCTCCCACGCCTGGAGTTTGTTCTTGACCACCGTGTAGAAGGTGATCAATCCGAGGAGATCGAAGGCCGACCGGATGAGCCGGTCCGAACCGCGCGCGGGAAGGCCGAGGTCGTCCAAAAACAGTTGCAACTCGCCGGGATCCAAGGAGGCCAGCTCGAGTTCGAGGTCGGCGTCGAGACTGACACATCTCGAGTGGGCGCGCTCCGCACAGAGCCGATCCAGCGACTCGACCTCACGCTCGCCGGAGACGTTCGCCACCAGCAGCACGGGTTTCCCCGTGAGGAGCCCGGCGGTCTTCATCCGGCGGCGGTCGTCCGCGTCAGGGTTGGCCGCTCGGAGGGGGGTTCCCTGTTCGAGGGTCGAACGGTATCCCTCGAGTTGGTGCCGTTCGGCAGCGTGATCCTGCGGGTGGGTTTGCCACTCCTTCTGACGTTTTGACATAGCACGGCCCAGGACCTCGAGGTCGGCCAGCACGAGTTCGGTCTCGACGACTTCGGCATCGCGGACCGGATCGACTTCTGCGAAGACGTGCGCCACGTCGGGAGTGTCGAAACACCGAACCACGTGCGCGATGGCGTCCACCTGCCGAATCTCGCCGAGGAACTGGTTGCCGAGGCCCTCGCCGCGGCTGGCTCCTTCCACAAGGCCGGCGATGTCGATGAACCGAATCGCACAAGGGGTGGTCTTCTGAGGTCGAAGTGCAGTCTCCAACGCGGCCAACCTCGGGTCGGGAATCGGCACGACGCCCACGTTGCTCTGGATTGTCGTGAATGGGTAGTTCGATACCTCAGCGTGCCCGGTTGTGAGGGCGTTGAAGAGGGTCGACTTGCCCACGTTCGGCAGTCCGACAATTCCCACTGATAGCACCCGCCGATTGTAGCGCCTCGGGGGTGGACGTGGGGCGTCAGTTCGCGGCGGCGATGGTTTGAAGGTCCTCCTCGATCAGGTCCATCGCCCGGTTCACCGCTCGAATGGCAGTGTCGAATGGTTCGGAACTCGTGAGGTCGACACCGGCCCGCTTGAGCAGCTCAATGGGACTGTCCGATCCGCCGCTGGAGAGGAACTCGAGGTACCGCTCTCTGGCTCCGGGTTCACCGGCCAGGACCTGTTCGGCCAGGGCGGTGGAGGCCACCATCCCAGTGGCATACTGGTAGACGTAGAAACCCCTGTAGAAGTGGGGGATGAAGGCCCATTCGATGCCGTAGAGTTCGTCGATCTCCATGACGCCCAGGTCGTGTCCGTGGTAGGTCCGAAGCAGGTCGAGATAGATTTCGGAGAGCGATTCTCCGGTGAGCGACTCGCCGGCCTCCACCCGCCGGTGCATTTCCAGCTCGAACTCGGCGAACATGGTCTGCCGGAAGACCGTCTGCCGGAAGCGCTCGAGGAAGTCGCCGAGCACCAGCATACGGAGCGCAGGGTCGGACTGGTTGGCCAGGAGATGTTCCTTGAGCAATGCCTCGTTAAAGGTGGACGACACCTCGGCGGCCATGATCGAGTAGCCCGCCGTTGGGTAGGGTTGCGTGTGGCTCGACAGCCAGGAGTGCATGGCGTGTCCCATCTCGTGGGCTGCGGTGGAGACCGAGTCAAACGAGTCGTTGTAGTTGAGCAGCACCCATGGATGGCCGTCGTACCAGCCTCCCGAACTATAGGCACCGCCGCGTTTGCCGTCGGCGGGGTAGACGTCAATCCAGCGATCGAGCCCGGTGGCCGCGGTTTCGACGTAATCGGTCCCGAGCGGTGCAAGAGCCTCCACGACGATGTCCTTTCCCTCGTCCCAAGAAGTGGTGGAGGCAACGGCCGGCAGAATCGAGGCGTAGATGTCCGAGTAGGCGAGCGAGTCCAGACCCAGAATTTGACGGCGCAGTTCGAGCATGCGATGCAGCACGGGGAGATTGGCGCGCACGTCGCGGATCAGCGCGGTGTAGACGTCCACCGGGATGTCGTTGCGATCGAGCGAAGCTTCGACGGCGCTGGCGTAATTGCGGCTCGAAGCGTAATACCAGTTCTTCTGCACCTCGGAGTTGAGCAAGGTCCCCAGTGTGTTTTCGTAGTTCGAGTATGTTTCCCAAAACGCGGTGAAGACCTGAGCGCGCACTTCGCGATCATCGGATCCGCGATGGGTCACATAGGCTTGATTGTCGATTCGGACCTCTCCAATGCCTGGAAGATCCACCGTGGGGTACGGCATGTCGGAGACTGTCAGTTGGCGGAAGATGTCGGAGAACTTCCCCGAAAACAAGCCCGCCCTAGACAACAGAGCCTCCTGTTCAGATTCAAGGGTGTGCTCGGCCTGACGCAGTGTTTCGCGCAGGTTGAACGCGTGGGGCTGTAGGCGAGGTTCCTTGGCGAGAAAGGCCTCGATGGTCTCAGGGCCTAGGGCGACGATCTCTGGATCGATCCACGAGGAGGCCGTCCGCAAGTCGACACCCACACGCTGGGTTTCGGATTTCAGTTGTTGGCCAGGAGCGTCACGCAGGTTCAAATCAGAGGACAAACTGGCGTAAATGACGAGTTTCACGTATTCGCGGCGAAGATCGGAGGCAAGGTCCAGACATTGGGCCATTCGTTCCGCCGACGTGCCGAGGGTCCCACGACAGCCCTCGATGGCGGGGATTCTCTCACCCACCGCCTCACGGACCTCGAGAAAGTCCGCGTGGTCGGGGTACATTTCGGTGAGGTCCCAGGTGGTGCGTACCGCTTCCTGTGCATCCAGGCCCGGAACCGGAACCATAAGAGCGACGAGCATCAACCCCATAATCGACCGTGCAACCATTGCTTCCTCCTTGGACCGGCGACCCGGCGGCCCGCCGGTCATCGCCCATGGTCGCTGATTGTACGTCACGATGGCGGATCGCGATGGTCTTCTAGGAGACGTCTTCTCAATTTTGTGACACATTCTGTGGGTGGCGCGCAGCCAAAAAAATTCGATTCACGAACTGGGCCGCTGGTGGGGCCTCACCACCGGCATTGCGCCCTGACGACTTTCAACTCTGGACGTCGAATTGGATCGTGGGACCGGCTATGATGCCCCGGGGGTACTGAATGGTCATTCAGTCACAGGATGCAGCAGCCGGTTCCGCGGCGGTCCGAGCGCTCCTCGCACAACTCGATGTCGATGAGGTGCGGGATGGTGTTTTCGTGGGTGACAGCCTGGACCTCGGTTGGGGAAGGGTCTATGGCGGTCAGGTGTTGGGGCAGGCACTGGCGGCGGCCCAGCGGACGGTGGACCCCTCCCGTCTCGCTCATTCGATTCACGGCTATTTCTTGCGGCCGGGTGATCCGGGTCAACCGATCGAATACCTGGTCGAGCGGACCCGCGACGGTCGCAGTTTTACGACGAGGAGAATTCGTGCCGAACAGCGCGGCCGACCGATTTTCTTCATGGCGGCCTCGTTCCAGGCCCCGGAGCCTGGATTGGAGCACCAGGATGAGATGCCCGAGGTGAGGGGTCCCGACCAGCTCATCTCCTACACCGAGTTGATCGCGAAATTCGAGCACCTCCTCCCCGAGTCCATGGGCGACTGGGCGATGATGGACTTTCCCATCGAGATTCGGCCGGTGATGGTGTCCAACCCCATGAACCCCGAGCCGTCCGATCCGGTGCAGCACGTATGGCTGCGAGCCAGCTCGGCCCTGCCGGATGACCCTGCTCTTCACCGCTATGTCCTGGCCTATGCGTCGGATTTTGTCCTTCTGGATACTGCGCTCCTGCCCCACGGGGCGAGCTACTGGCAAGGAACACTGAGGATGGCATCCATCGACCACGCCATGTGGTTTCACCGGGATTTCAGGATGGACGAGTGGCTGCTCTACTCCATGGACAGCCCGTGCGCCTCAGGGGCACGGGGCCTGGTGCGCGGGCAGATTTTTGACCAGAACGGCCGATTGGTGGCATCAACGAACCAGGAGGGCCTGATGCGCCCGGTGACCGAAGGCTGAACCGGGGCGGGTTGTCGCCATGAGCGAACCCACGGCCGACACTGTATCCGGGAAGGTACGAGGCATCCGGAATGACGGGCTCTCGGTTTTTCGGGGGATACCCTACGCGGCGCCGCCGGTTGGGGATCGGAGATGGCTGCCACCCCGGCCTCCGAAGCCGTGGTTTGGCGTCAGGGAGGCGATTCGATTCGGCGCCCACGCTCCACAGCTCCGCTCCCCGCTGGTTCGGCTCGAGCCGAACGAAGGTCGGATGGGAGCCTCCGAGGATTGTCTGACCCTCAACGTCTTCACGCCGCGGGCAGATGCTGCGCGGCGCCCGGTAATGGTGTGGATCCACGGCGGAGGCTTCACGATCGGTTCAAGCTCCCAGGCCCTCTACGATGGGAGTTCACTGGCCAGACGAGGCGATGTGGTCGTGGTCACCCTCAACTACCGTCTCGGTCCCCTGGGCTTTCTTCGGTTGGTGGACCTCACCGGAGGCCTGATTCCGTCAACCGGGAATGAGGGGCTCCTGGACCAGTTGGCCGCATTGAAATGGGTCCGACAGAACATCGGGGAATTTGGCGGCGACCCGGACAACGTCACGGTTTTTGGCGAGTCGGCAGGGGCCATGAGCCTGGCCGCTTTGCTCGCCGGCCCGGATGCCGGTGGCCTGTTTCACCGGGCCATCCTCCAGAGCGGCAGCGCCCACACCGCTCACACGACCGATGAAGCCAACCGGGTGGCGGGGCTGTTGTTGGCCAAGGCCGGATTGGAGCCCGATCCCAAGGTGTTGTTGGCTGCCGACGCTGAGCTCATCGCTCACGCGGTTGGGGAGCTCAGCCCTCGCGAGATGCGGGCGGAGGGGATCGGATGGATGCCCCTCAGGCCGGTGATCGACGGCGGGCTGCTGCAGGACCTTCCCTTAGAGGAGATTCGCCACGGGTCTGCAAAGGGTCTCCCGGTGATGGCCGGCACGACGGCGGATGAGTGGCGATTTCTGGCCGTTCCCAACAGGTCTATCATGACCATGAGCGACCTTGACCTCCACCGGAGGCTCGAGCGCGTTCTGCCCGACGGGCTGACCTCCCGAGCGGTGGACCTCTACAAGCAGAGAGTGTCGGAGAATCACCGGTCCCTCACACCGGCTGATGTCTACTGTGCCGTTCTTACGGATCTGGCCTTCCGGGTGCCGTGCGAGCGCATGCTCGACGCGGTGGCGGACCATGGCGTCCCGGCTTACCGATACCTGTTCACCTGGCCGTCGCCGGCGGTGGGTGGTCAGCTGGGCTCGTGTCATGCGTTGGACCTGGGCTTTACCTTTGGAACAAACGCGGTTGATGGCGGTGAGCAGTTCTTCGGTGACGGCCACGAGGCGGACGCGATCTCAGACCAGATGCAGGAGGCGTGGCTGGCGTTCGCGAAGGGCGACGATCCCACCACTGTCGGGCGTCCGAGGTGGCAGATTTACGAATCTCGCACTCGAGCCACCATGGAGATTGGAATTAATCCTGGGATGAGAGACGACCCCTGGCGAGATGTGCGCGACCTGTGGTCCGAGGTCCCCGACGAAGTCCTCCGCCGGTTCTAAGAACAGATTCGAAAGTCGAAACCACCGCCCTCCCGGACACGAGGTGCGAGATACGAGACTTGTCACGAGTGGCTGAAAGCGAAGCCGGATCCCCCACCCACCCGATCGGACAAGGCGGATGCTCTTGGTGTCCCGAGCCCCGAGCCCCGAGCCCCGAGCCCCGAGCCCCGAGTCCTGTGATCGAACCCAGCGGTTGGTCCACGAGCGGTGGCGGTGAGCCGGCCGGGTTCCGGGACTTCACCCATGGAGGGTGGAAGAACTCGAGGGACCTCGAGGTGATGAAGGCTGGTGGGCCGGGAGAACCACCCACTCCGGCTCGCCGAACCGCCGTCGATCCGCGTCAGGGGCGCGCTTGCTCCGAACCCGACACGGGCCACAGATTGTTGGGATAGACGCCGGTCGAGATCAAAGAGCTGATGGTGGATGCCGCCTTCGCGCGATCCTCCGGATATGTCATCCCGCACCACTGGCCCGAGTTCCGAAGGACCTTGACCCGGGCTTGGCGGCTGCCGATCAACCCTTGCACGGCCGCCGGGAGCAGGAACTCGGTCTTCGGTTCGTGCCCCGAACTCGTGAGAAAGTCGCCAAAGCCCCGCCTGAGCTCGGCGAAGATCGCAGGTGTGAATCCCCACATGTTCATTGAAACCGGTTCGTTCCCTCGCAAGGTCTGTTCGACCCCGTCGTGGTCGGTGAAGCGGCCGCCGCTTCCGTCCCGCCACACCTCGAGCACCTCGGTGATGGAATCGAGCCAGTCGTCGCCGTCGACCCGGCACAGACCTCGCGACACCGCACCGGCGTCGGAGAGGGTGGGGCCGATCTCGAATCCCTGGAGGGCAAAAACCGGCCGGTCATCGCCCGGTAGGGTCTTCAGGAACTCGGCAAGGTTTTCGTACGACTGGCGTCCGTAGAAGTCGTCCGCGTTGATGACGGCAAATGGTCCGGTCACCGCCTTTTCCGCCACCAGCACCGCCTGGCCGGTTCCCCACGGCTTGCTCCGGTCCGCGGGTGGGGCCCAACCGTTCGGGAGACCATCGAGGGTCTGGTGCACGTACGCTACCTGGAGTCTCTGGCCCACCCGATCGCCCACAGTTTCGCGGAAGAGGACCTCGGTCTCCGGGCGGACGACAAATACCACTCGATGGAAACCTGCCCGCGCCGCGTCGAAAATGGAGTATTCCATTAAGGTTTCGCCAGCGGGGCCCACCCCGTCGAGTTGTTTCAGACCTCCGTAGCGGCTGCCGATGCCAGCCGCCAGGACAACCAGGCTCAGATCCATGTCATCCTCTCCGTCTTCCACACCAGACTGTTCGGGCGCGATCCTAGCATGGGTTCGGCGGGGCACGTCGAGGTGTCGGGGGACGAGGGTGGAGGGAACAGGGAGTAAGTTGTGGGTTGTAGCCCCTACCCATCCGGTACGCCCTTTGTGTCATTCTGAGCGAGGCCCGTGGGGCCGAGTCGAAGAATCTGGCCGGGTGGGTTCCTCCCGTTGGTCACGCCCCCCCATCCAGATCCATTCGTCGCCGCTGCGCGGCTCCTCAGGATGACAACAAGGGGGGGCAGTCCCCGCCCGCCCCACCACAGTTCCGGGTCCCGGGCTGCGGGTTACGGGTTTTCCACCGCCCACCCGGTGGTCCTGTGGGCCTGGGGTCCTGGGGCCCGAACCACAAGACCCCAAGACCAGGTGCCGGAAGGCACCGGCCAGGACCTCAATACCCCGGTCGGCGGCTCGATGAGCACGGAGCAGGGAGCAGCAAGGGGGGTTAGGGCGTGTGGTAGCGGATGACGTCACCGGAGACCCGGCTCGTGATGGCGCCGCGGCGTTCCAGATAACGGAGATGGCTGGCCGCCTCGCTCACGGCAAACCACTTCTGCACGATGGGAAAACGGGTCCAGGACTCGGCAACGATCTCCCAGGTCATCTTCGACGCGACTTCGTACACCGTGCTGGGGTCTTTCCGAAGGACCCGCAGAACTTCTTCGAGCCGTTTCCGGTGGTGGCGATTGAGCTCGTCGATCCGGCCGCCGCAGTCAGTGAACGGCCGTCGGTGACCTGGGAGCACCAGATCCACGTCCAGTTTGCCTACCTTGTCGAGGCTCGTCAGGTAGTCCCCCAACGAGTCGTCGTCTTCGCGCCATACAGTGATGTTCGGCGTGATGTCACCCAGCACGTGGTCTCCTGAGATCAGCAGCTTGTGGTCAGGTTCGTACAAGCAGAGGTGACCAGGCGTGTGTCCGGGAGTGGTGACGACCACGAATGCGAACCTGCCCGCCTGGAGGTTGTCCCCATCTTCAAGGAATTCAAAGGGCGGGAACTTCGGGGGGCTGTACTTGAAGCCGGGGTGCCGCTCGAGGGCCTCATGGATCTCTTGCCCCGAAAAACCGAAAGCCCTCGCTTGTGCCACCAAACGCCCAAACACGCGGTCCGGGTCGCGCACCAAAGCCTCGGTCAATTCCGCGTCCGGGCGATTGAAGTAAACCTTCGACGTGCCGGTGGCGAGCTCCGTTACCAGTCCGATGTGGTCGGCATGGAGGTGGGTGATGAAAAAGTCGGTGGCGGAGAGGTCCACGTGGAGTTCTTCGAGGCCGGCCCGAAGGGCCTGTTCGCACTCAGGTCGGAGCATACCGGTGTCGATGACCAGCGTGCGGTCGGGGGAGGTCACAACATAGGAATTGATGGCCTTGAGAGGGTTATCCGGCAGCGGCACCTCGATGACGTGCAGGTCTGAACGGATTTCGACAATCATGAGATATGAGGTTCCAGCCTGAGGAATCGCAGCCAACGCCGATCGTGTTCGTTCATTCGAACTGGGAAAAGTCGGGGGGGCGTTTTTCGAAGAACGCGGCAAAGGCCTCGGCGGACTCGGGAGAGGCAAGACCCTCCCTGAAGACAGCGCCTTCCTGTCTCATAACCTCTCTCAGATTGCCGGGTAGACTCTGTCGAATCAGGGCCTTGGTCCGCCGAAGGGCGGCCGGTGGCAACCCAGCCAGAGCCTCGGCGCGTTCAGCGACTCTCCGGGCCAATCGGTCGGGCGGCACGATCTCGTTCACCAGGCCCACTTGCTTCGCCCGCTCAGCGTCGAATGGCTCGCCGAACATCAGCAACTCGGTCGCTTGCTGGAGGCCGGTGACGTACGGTAGCAGCAGACTCGAGCCCGCTTCCGGCGTCACACCGAGACGGACAAAGGGAAGGGAGAACATGGCCTCGGAACTGGCGTAGACCAGGTCGCAGTGCAGCAGCATGGTCGTGCCGATGCCCACGGCCATCCCGGTAACCCCGGCCACCAGCGGTTTGGGAAACCGAGGCAGTGCCTCGAGAAATCGAAAGACCGGTGCATCTTCTCCGTCTCCGGGGATTGTCTGAAAGTCCGCGATGTCGTTGCCGCTGGTGAACAGCCCGTCGGTGCCTGTCACCACAACCACACGGACCGCCGGGTCCTCAGACGCAAGACCCAACTCCTCGGTCAGCCGCCGATACATGGCCAGCGTCAGTGCGTTTTTCTTTTCGGGGCGGTTGATCGTGATGGTTCGAACCCGGCCCTTGGTGGCCGTTCTGATGTTGTCGTGTGCCGGATCGGTCATTTTGATGCCTTCCTTCGGCTCCTATTCGAACATATCCGCTGTTGCGAATCACTCGGGCTGATATCTTAATCGAAACGAATGCATGCGGGGCGTGACGCCATGATCGACAGCGCGAAGAAGCCAAGACCCGGTGAGGAGCTCGACACCGGTCGATTGTTGCCATACCTGGAAGAGGCGGTTCCCGGTCTCCACGGCGATATGGAGGTCCTTCAATTCCCGTCGGGTTTCTCCAATCTGACCTATCTGGTGACGATGGGTGGCAGGGAGATGGTCCTCAGGCGTCCGCCCTTCGGCAGCAAACCCAAGAGCGGGCATGACATGGGGCGTGAGTTCACGGTCCTGTCCGCGTTGCAGGGGACCTTTCCCTATTGTCCCCGCCCCATCATTTTGTGCGAAGACGAGTCCGTGCTCGGCGCGCCCTTTTACGTCATGGAGCGCCTCAGAGGCACCATTGTGCGCAGTGAGCTGCCTCCGGGCATGGAGCTATCGCCGGAGGAGGTTGGCACACTGTTCGAACGGGTCGTTGGAGTCCACGCCGAGCTGCACATGGTGGATCCCGCTGGCGTCGGGCTGCAGGACTTTGGCCGGGCGGAAGGCTATGCCGGGCGCCAGGTCGGTGGGTGGTCGGAGCGCTACCGCAGGGCGCGGACGCCGAATGTGCCCGATGGTGAACGGGTCATGGAGTGGCTCACGTCGGGAGTCCCCGCGGATCCGGATCGCGCGAGTCTTCTTCACAACGACTTCCGGCTCGACAATCTGGTCCTCGATCCCACCGATCCGCTCACGATCGTCGGAGTTCTTGACTGGGAGATGGCCACCCTCGGCGATCCGCTGATGGACTTGGGCGCCTCGCTGGCCTATTGGGTCGAGGCGGGGGACCCGCCGGAGATGCACGCCTTGCGCATGATGCCCACCCACCTGGAGGGCGCCCCGACCCGCCGCGAGGTTGTCCGGCGGTATGCAGATATCAGCGGGAGCGACGTGGGCGCTTTCGATTTCTACTATTGTTATGGCTTGTTCAGACTGGCCGGGATCATTCAGCAGATCTATTACCGTTCGTACCACGGTCAGACCCGGGACGAGCGGTTTCGCCACCTGCACCTGGCGGTTCACGGCCTCATCGGGGCCGCCGAAGCGGTGATCGACGGAACGGCGCGGATCTGACCCGCGGTCAAATTGGAGGATGTCATCAATGGCCGATTCACCAACCCAGAGCGAGCGAATCGGGGTCGAATCTCTCTTTTCCATCAAGGAAAAGGTCGCCCTTGTGACCGGAGGCTCTCGCGGGATCGGGCTGATGATCGCCGCTGGATTCGTGGAGGCCGGGGCCAAGGTCTACATCACTTCACGATCGGCCGATGTCTGCGACGAGGTAGCCGCTCAGCTGTCCGATATCGGGACCTGCATCCCAGTGCCGACGGACCTTTCCACCCTGGCCGGATGTGAGGCCCTGGGGGAGACCATGGCGAGTCGTGAAGACGCGCTCCACATCCTCGTCAACAACGCCGGAGCCACATGGGGCGAACCCATCGAGTCCTTCCCGGAGGAAGGTTTCGACAAGGTCAT
The DNA here is from genome assembly GCA_963710645.1 of uncultured Holophagae bacterium. Lineage (GTDB taxonomy): Bacteria > Acidobacteriota > Thermoanaerobaculia > Thermoanaerobaculales > Sulfomarinibacteraceae > FEB-10. The sequence goes on from CAVQBD010000002.1 coordinate 502,376, forward strand.
GGATCTCAACGTCAAGTCGATCTTCTTTCTGACCCGTGAGCTGCTCCCGTTGTTGGAGAAGGCAGGTCATGACGAGGATCCGGCCCGGGTGATCAATATCGGTTCCATCAACGGGATCGCACCCCCGATTCTGCCCAACTTCTCCTACGCGGCGTCAAAGGCTGCGGTGCATCAATTGACGCGGACGCTCGCTGTTCACCTCGGCCCGCGCAGGATCACGGTCAACGCCATCGCTCCGGGACCCTTCGAGAGCAAGATGACCGAGTGGTTGCTCGACAACTACAAGGGGCAATTCGAGGAGGCGTGTCCGATGGGTCGGATCGGATCACCGTCCGACGTGGCGGGAGCGGCCATTTATCTCGCGTCCAGAGCGGGCGCCTTCGTCAACGGCGTCGTGATTCCGGTGGACGGTGGCCTGGTCTTGAAGTAGGGCTTTCGCCTCCACTGAACCGTGGTGCTAGCATGCCCTCCAGACCACCATTGCTGCGAGGGGGCTATGGATTTTTCACTTTCGGAGAAGATGCAGACCATTCTCGGGATGATCGCCGAGTTCGTTGACCGTGAGTTGGCCCCCTTGGAGCAGGAGTTCCTGAGGGCGCCGTTCCGCTCGCTGCTGCCGGAGCTCGAGAAGAAGCGGGACAAGGTCAAGCAAATGGGTCTTTGGGCTCCGGGTCACCCCAAGGAAATAGGCGGCATGGGCCTTGATCTCGTGGAGCTCGGACTCGTCTCGGAGGCCCTCGGCGGGGCGCCGCTCGGTCACTTCGTCTTCGGCTGCCAGGCGCCCGACGCCGGCAATGTGGAGATCCTCCACCTCTACGGCACCCCGGAACAAAAAGAGCGATGGCTTGGACCCCTGGTCGCCGGCGACATCAGGAGCTGCTTTTCCATGACCGAGGTGGAGCTGCCCGGCTCCAACCCGGTGATGATGGATACCACCGCGGTCAAGGAAGGGTCCGATTTCGTCATCAACGGGCAGAAGTGGTACACCACCGCCGCCGACGGTTCGGCCTTTGCGGTTGTCATGGCGATCACCAATCCCGAGGCGCCGCCCCACCAACGCGCGAGCATGATCATCGTGCCCACCGATACCCCAGGATTTGATTTGGTAAGGAACATCAGCGTCATGGGTCACACCGGCGACGACTGGGCGAGCCACGCGGAGATTCTCTACCACTCGTGCCGGGTGCCGCAGTCCAATCTGCTCGGACCGGAGGGCCACGGATTTGCCATCGCCCAGGAGCGTCTCGGTCCCGGTCGCATCCACCACTGCATGCGGTGGATCGGGATCTGCAACCGGGCCTTCGACCTCATGTGTGATCGGGCCAACTCCCGCATCATCGCACCGGGGAAGGTCCTCGGCGACCGCGACATCGTGCGCTCCTGGATCTCAGACAGCGCGGCAGAGATCCTGGCCGCCCGGCTGATGACCCTGCACACGGCGTGGAAGATCCAGGAGTTGGGGTGGCGGGAGGCGCGGCAGGACATCTCCATGATCAAGTTCACCGTGGCCAACACGATGCAGCGGGTCATCGACCGCGCGCTGCAGGTGCACGGCGGCCTCGGCATGACCGATGACACGCCGCTGGCGTTCTTCTTTCGCCACGAGCGAGCCGCGCGAATCTACGACGGAGCGGACGAGGTGCACAGGATTTCCCTCGCCAAGCGGATTCTCGGCGAGAGGCAGTAGGATCGCGGAATTCTGAATTTTGAGTTCTTTATTCTGAATTCCCCACCCAACTCCTCGGGAGGTTGGGCGGAACGTTGAACGTTCAACATTCAACTTTGCGACGAGTCGATCGGCTCGAAATGACACGTGAAATGCCTCAGCTGCATGGGCTGATAGGTGATCCGGTAGCCCGTCAGCTGGTCGCGATGCCGCCACACCTCGCCGATGACCTCGATGACGTAGTCGAAATGGCTCTGGGTGTAGACCCGTCGCGGGAAGGCCAGACGCACCAGCTCGAGGGGTGACGGTTGCTCCTGACCGGCCTCGTTGAATCGACCGAACATCACGCTGCCGAGCTCGACGGCGCGAATGCCGCCGGCCAGGTAGAGGGCGTTGACCACGCTGATACCCGGATACTGAAGCGGTGGAATCTTGGGCACCAGCCTCTTGGCGTCGAGGAAGACCGCGTGGCCGCCGGCCGGCTGAACCATGGGCACGCCCAGGTCGTCGAGCTTGTGCACCATGTACTCCACGGTTGCGTGCCGGTAGACCTGATAGTCGTACTCCACCGCCTCCATGAGGCCGACGGCGATGGCCTCGAGGTCCCGACCGGCCAGACCGCCGTACGTGGGGAAGCCCTCGCGAAGGATGAGGAGGTTCTTGAAGCGCTCGGCCCACTCGTCGTTTCGGGTGACGAGGAATCCCCCGATGTTGGCGAGGCCGTCCTTCTTGCAACTCATGGTGGCGCCGTCGGCCAGCGAGAACATCTCCTGCGAAATCTCGAGCAGCGACCGGCCCTGGTAACCTTCTTCCCGTTCGTGGATGAAGTAGGCGTTCTCGGCGAACCGGCAGGCATCGATGATGAGCGGGATTCCATGCTTCGCCAGGACCTGTTTGACCTGACGGATGTTGGCCATGGAAACCGGCTGTCCGCCGCCGGTATTGTTGGTCACCGTGATCATGGCAAACGGGATCTTGTCCGCCCCGTGCTCCGATATGCACCGGCGGAGTCCGTCCACATCCATGTTTCCCTTGAACGGAGATGGTGTGGCGGTGTCATAGGCCTCGGGGCACGGAAAATTGAGCGCTACCCCGCCGCAATACTCGATGTTCGCCTGGGTCGTGTCAAAGTGGCTGTTGTTGGGGATGATGTCGCCGGGAGTGATGACGCACGCAGCGAGAATGCCCTCGGCCGCCCGTCCCTGGTGGGTGGGCAGCACGTGCTCGATGCCGGTGATCTCCTGAACGCTCGCCTGAAATCGCTTCCACGACCGGCTGCCGGCGTAGCTCTCATCACCGAGCATCATGGCGGCCCACTGTTGGGTGGACATGGCGCCGGTCCCGCTGTCGGTCAGTAGATCGATGCAGCAGTCCTCGGCGTCGAGTAGGAACACGTTGTGGTGCGCGGCGGCGAGGGCCTCGACGCGTTCCTCCGGGGTGGTGATCTTGAGTGGTTCGGTGGTCTTGATTCGAAACGGCTCGATGATGGTCTTCATGGCCGACCTCCGATCGTTGTGCCGGGACAGCCCGGTGTGGCGCACCACTGTAGCGTGTTCTCTGGAGATCCTCACCGGTCAGGTTTCTTCCGCTCTCGTCCCCGTTGCGAAGATCCACCCCGAACGCTTCCTGGCAGGAAATCTTTGTTACACTTCAACCGCTCGGTATCCCAGGACATGACTGGCGTTTCTCACAACGAGAGGAGGTGTGCGGATGCAATTCGCCGACTACCAAAGCGTCTACCACATGCTGTTGAAGACCGTGGAGCGGTTCCCGGATGAGACGGCCTACTCGTCGATTCTTGATTCCGGCGAGTTCCAGTCGGTCAGCTGGGCGACGTTTCTGGACCAGGCAAGGTCCGCCGCGAAGAGTCTCATCGCCCTCGGTGTCGAGAAGGGTGACAAGGTCTGCATCCTCTCCTACAGCCGGTACCAGTGGGCCCTGATCGACGTGGCGGTAATGTCCATCGGAGCGGTCACGGTAGGCATCTACCAGTCGAATTTGCCCAAGGACTGCCGCTACATCATCGACCATTCCGAAGCGGTGCTGATCTTCGCCGAGGATGATGCCCAGCTCGCAAAGCTGATGGAGATCCGCGACGAGATTCCGCGTATCCGAAAGGCCGTCCTGTTTCACGGTGCGCCGCCGTCAGACGACTGGGTGATGGCTTTCGACGATTTTATGGAGCTCGGGAACGGTGTGCCCGACGAGATGGTCGACCAGCGGATCGAGGGCCTGGCACCCGACGACGTGGCGGGCATCGTCTACACCTCCGGAACCACCGGGGTGCCGAAGGGTGCGGTGCTCACCCACGACAACATCACCTTTACGGCTCAGTCCGTCTTCTACAGCACCGAGATCCGAGAAGGGGACGTGTGTCTGCTGTTTCTGCCGCTCGCTCATATTTTTGCGCGAACATGTGTCGCCGCGGCGCTTCACTCCGGCTCCGCCGTGACCTTCGCGCGCAGCCTCGATACCGTGGCCGAGGACTTCAAGATCGTCCAGCCTCATTGGTTTCCGAGCGTGCCCCGAATTTACGAGAAGGTCTACTCCAAGATCATCAGCGGAGCCGAGGCCAAGGGTGGGGCGGCGCTCAAGATTTTCCGCTGGGCCTGTTCCGTCGGTGCAGAGGTCAGTGCGTTGAAACAGCAGCACAAACCGATCCCCGCCCTGACGAGCCTCAAGTACGGGATCGCCACGAAGCTGGTGTTTTCCAAGGTCCAAGCAGCCCTCGGTGGGCGGGTGCGCTGGTGCATCAGCGGCGCCGCGCCGCTCAATCCCGATATCGGGCGTTTCTTCCATGCCGCCGGGGTGCTGATCGTCGAGGGCATCGGGATGACGGAAAACACTTCCTTCACCAATCTCAATCGAATCGACAACTACCGTTTCGGTTGGGTGGGCCCCACCGGTCCAGGCATCGAGCAAAAGACCCTCGAAGACGGCGAAGTCCTGTACCGGGGGCGCAACATCATGAAGGAGTACTACAAGATGCCCGAGGAAACGGCGGCGACCCTGACCCCGGACGGGTGGCAGCACACCGGGGATCTGGGTGAGATCGACGACGAGGGCTTCCTGAGGATCACCGGTCGGAAAAAGGACCTCATCGTCACCGCCGGCGGCAAGAACGTGGCGCCGGCCCCCATCGAGGGGGCTATCGCCACCTCCAAGTTCATCAATCAGGTTTGCGTCATTGGCGACCGGCGGAAGTTCCTGTCCGCCCTCGTGACCCTGGACCTGGAGAATGTGGCGGAGTACGCGCGGGAGAACGAAATTTCATTTGAAGATCCGGCTGAGCTGATGACAGACCCGATCATCCATCAACTCATCGAGTCGGTCATCGCGGAGAAGAACGAGGATTTCGCGTCTTTCGAGACCATCAAGAAATTCAGGATTTTGGAAGAATTCACCATCGAGAACGGGCTGTTGACACCGACCATGAAGGTCAAGCGAAACGTGGCCATGGAGCGTTTCGCCGATGTCATCGATGGGATGTACGCGGAGAGTTGACAGTTACTGGGACAATTCGAAATTCGACTTCGAGAGTTGAGAGTTGAAGGTGTGGTCTCCTGACAACCGCCGGGAGCAGTCACTAAGAATTGAGAACTCAGAATTTAGAATTTGATATTGGATCGTGGTCGCGCGACAATCACCGGCGGTTGACGGTGAAGACATTGTCCAGTGTGCCGTTGTCGATGTGGAGGTTTTCATGGTGCCGAAGGTGTTTTCTACTCGTGTGACCGAGGCATTGGGGATCGACCATCCGGTGATCCAGGGTGGCATGATGTGGGTCTCCCAGCCGGAGCTGGTGGCGGCGGTGTCCAACGCCGGCGGTCTCGGCGTTCTGACGGCTCTCACCTTCGAAACGGCGGAAGGTCTGGAGAAGGCCATCGCCCGAACCCGAGAACTGACCGACAAGCCCTTCGGAGTGAACCTGACCTTCTTGCCGACCTTGGTGCCGAAGGATTACGGCGCCCTGATCGACGTCATGGTAGGTGAGGGCATCGGCATCATCGAAACCGCCGGTCGCAATCCGGAGCCCTATCTCGAAAGGCTCAAGGCGGGTGGGGCCATGGTCATCCACAAGTGCACGGCCGTCCGCTTCGCCCTCAAGGCGCAGACCATCGGTTGCGACATGGTCAGCATCGACGGGTGCGAGTGTGCCGGGCATCCCGGAGAGGACGACATCACATCGCTGATTCTCATCCCGCTCACCGCGGATGCGGTGGACATTCCGATCATCGCGTCAGGTGGGTTCGCCGATGCCAGGGGGCTCGTGGCTGCTCTGGCCCTCGGTGCGGATGCCATGAACATGGGGACGCGCTTTGTTGCGACCCAGGAATCCCCGGTCCACCAGGGGATCAAGGATTGGCTCGTCGACGCCACCGAGCTTGACACCATGTACGTCATGCGATCGCTCCGGAACACCGAGCGGGTCCTCCGCAACTCCACCGCGGAGAAGGTCCATCAGCTCGAGCAAGACGGGGCCGGCATCGCGGAACTCGCACCCCTTGTCACCGGCAAAAACGGCCTCAAGATGTTGACCGAAGGAGATACCGAGTGCGGCCTGATGTCGGCTGGCCTCTGCGTTGGTCTGGTCCATGACGTCCCGACCATCCAGGAGCTCATGGATCAGATTATGAGCGAGGCTCGGGAGATTGCTGAAGGCCGGCTGGCCGGAATGATCTCCGACGCGAAGTCCGGGATCTGATCAGCCGTCGTTATCGCGCAGCAAAGCGGCCATGGCGAGATTGGTCACCTGGTCGGCGACCTCGCGATTGTCCAGTGGCCCTGAGGCACGGAACCAGCGGGCAATCCATACAACCATGCCCAGAACGCTGAATGCCGCCACCGAGACGTCGATGTCTCTCAGTCGGCCGTCGGCTTTCAATGCCTCGAGGTTGGCGCGCATCAGATCCACATGGGACCGCATGCGGTGCTGGATGATGCGACGGTCTTCCGGCGTCAGCGCCTTGGTTTCCTGGGTCACTAGAATGGTGAAGGCGCCGTCGCCCTCGTCGGTGACGATTCGTGCGTGCGTGTTGATGATCCGCCGCAGTCTATCTTCGTTGTCGGTGGCCGAGAGGGTCACTGCCAGGGTGTTTTTTTCGAGCACGTCCAACGCCACGCTCATCACCGAGAAAAGAAGTTCCTGCTTGCTCTTGAAGTGGTAGTAGAGGCCCGGTTTGGTGATCTGACACCGTTCGGCGATCTGATTCATGGAGGTCGCATCGTATCCCTGCTCGAGAAACACCTGCGCCGCTTGCCTGAGGATCTTCATCTTTCGGTGATTCGACGTCTGCATAATGGGACCCCACATCAAGCGTGGACCGATGAACAACCTACCGTTCAGTAAAACGGCGTCGAGTTCTTCATTCTATCAAAAGAGTTTCCCGGACTCCTACCGGCTGACCATAAAGCGGGGATCCGGACGTCAATCGCAGCTTGAAGCACATGATCTGAGCAGCATTCAAATTCAGAATTCAAAATTCAGAATTCAACATTTCGTTCAGGGTTCGTCCGAGACCTTGATGATGAGCTTGCCGTCGTGGGAACCGTCGAAGAGACGGTTGATGTTGCGTGGCGCAGTCTCAAGGCCGTCATAGACGTCGACCTTGTACTTCAGCTTCCCTTCCGCATACCACGCGCTCATCTGTTGGATGGCCTCGTCGGCGCGATCCATATAGTCGATGACGATGAAGCCTTCCACCCGCGCCCGTTGGATCAGGATCATGGGGAAGGCGTAAGGGCCTGGAACGGGCTCCGTGGAGTTGTAACCCGAGATCAGACCGCAGATGACGATCCGAGCGCGCAGGTTGATCCAGGTCAGTTCTGCGTCGAGGATTTCTCCTCCGACGTTTTCGAAAACCACGTCGATGCCGTTTGGGCAGAGTTGGTGAAGTTTGCGAACGACGCTCTCGCTCTTGTAGTTGATGGCGGCGTCAAAGCCCAGTTCTTCTGTCAGCCAGGCGCATTTGGCGTCGGTGCCGGCGATGCCCACCACCCGGCAGCCGATGATCTTGCCGATCTGCCCGACGATGGACCCCACCGCCCCGGCTGCGCCGGACACGACGAGCGTTTCCCCAGCCGAGGGCTTGCCCACGTCGAGAAGCCCGAAGTAGGCGGTCAAGCCCACCATGCCGAAGAGCCCGAGGTGGGCGGTGAGGGGCAGGGGGCTCGGCGGGATCAACCGCAGGTCGGAGCCGTCCGAGATGCCGTAGTCCTGCCAACCCACGGTGCCGGCGACGATGTCGCCCTCGGCGAATCGTTCGTTCCGCGACGCTTCGACGACCCCGAGAGTGAGCCCCCTCATGACCTCTCCCACCTTCACGGGTTCCACGTAGGACGGTCCCTTTCGGACCCATCCACGGTTGGCCGGGTCCAAAGAGAGGTAGATATTACGGACCAAGACCTCGGCGTTTTCGAGGGCGGGAACCGCTGTCTCGGTCCATTGGAAGTCGGTCTCTTTGATGAGGCCTTCAGGTCTTGCGGCCAGACGCCACTGTCGGTTGATTCGGTGGGTCATGGTCTGTCCTTTCGCCCATTTCGCGGCCGGCTCGATCGGCGGCCCTCTCGTCTTCAATTCGAGATGGTCTCGCCACCCTACACCATCGTGGCAGCCGAGGTGACAGCGAGGCGGTCCACCCTGTGCCACAGGCGTTGGTACCATCGGAGCATGCGCTACGAGGGAACCGTCTACCGGCCGCCGTCCGAAGCCGGATCGCTGATCATCCAGGCAACCATCGGCTGCCCCCACAACCGGTGCGCGTTCTGCGCAATGTACAGCGACAAGAAATTCAAGAGCCGGCCGGTGGCGGAGGTGGTGGAAGACCTTGATATGGCCCTCGAGGTCCACGGCCGGGGCGTCCGGACCATCTTTCTCGCCGACGGCAACTCCGCGGCGCTGCCCACCAAGGCCCTGATCACGATTGGCGAAGCCGCACGGGAGCGTTTCCCCCACCTCGAGCGGATCACGATGTACGGTTCGGCCAAGTTCCTTGTGGCGAAGAGTCGCGAGGAGTGGCAACTCATCGGCGCCGCCGGCATTACACGAATCCACTCCGGTCTCGAGTCCGGAGACGCCCTCACCCTGGAGCAGATCCACAAGGGTGTGGATCCGGAGGCCGCAGCCAGGTCCTTCAACCACGTCTTGGGTGCGGGCATCGAGTTGTCGGTCTACCTCATGGTGGGGGTGGCCGGACTCGAGCGCTGGCGGGAGCACGCCGAGGGTTCGGCGTCGGTGCTGAATCTCGCGAGTCCGGATTTCGTTCGGCTGCGCACCTTCGTGCCGGCCCTGGGCACCGAGTGGTGCGATCGTTGGCGGCGCGGCGATTTGACCCTGCTCGATGCTCATCAGGCGCTCGAGGAGACCCGTTTGCTGGTGGAAAAATTGAAGGGTCCGACCGTGCTCTTGTCCGACCACATCAGTAATTTTCTCGATATCAACGGACGAATTCCGGAGGATCGTCAGACCATGTTGGAGACCATCGACGAGGCCTTGACCTGGCCGCTGGATAGATTTCGGCCGGGATCCGAGAACTTCGTCGGCATGTCGTTGTAGCTGGTAGCCACGAACCTCGCAACGAATTCCTTCGCTTCTCGAACCGCCGACCAGGGAGTAGGCGCCCATCTTATGCGCGCTCCTGTGACGTATCAGCGATGCAGGAGGATTCGGCAATCGGCGGGCGACTGCGCGCGTAAGACGCGCGCCTGCATGCACCGAACTCGGAACGGGTGGAGGGAGATCTCATAGCCCCATAGCCCCATAGCGAGGGCGGGCGGGGGACTACCCACTACCCCCTGATCTTTGACACAATAGACCGCTGCGTTCCTTTTTTTTTATGAGGGAGACCCACGTGATGGCAGAACACACGGCCGGTTGACACAGGAGGACGGAGCGGCAGATGGCGGGACGCCGGTGAATCTGGGGGAACTGGTTGCCGAGTACCAGACCGAAGGAATCGGTCCCCTCATCCTGAGGGAGGTGCGCGAGGTCGTCGGGGCGGTGGTGCGGGGATACGATCCCATGGTCTACGGTCAGGTGGCGAGCTGGGACCTGGGGCTCGATGACCTGGTCCAAGAGTTCGGCCTCGACGTGCTGGTGGGCCAGGGTCAGCTGGACTACGCCATGCTCGTGGCGTCGGACCGGGTCCATTTCCGGCGTCTGCTGGCCCGGCAGGTGCGGTTTTTGTTGGCTCGGAGACGACGCCGGACCATCATCGACAACCTCCTCGACCGTGCCCACCGACGCGTGGAAACGGCGCCGTTCCGTCTTTTGGGAGGCCGTGGCGAGTGGAGCTACACCCTCGCAGACAAGGAGGTCGTTCCCGGGACTGTGAGCGAGGCCGGAGCGAGGTCCATCGCATGCGGGCTGACCGATGTGCCCACCAATCGCTGTGAGCCGAGGCTTCGTGCTCCGGTGCTCTACAACGAGGAATCACTCGGCGAGATCCTGAAGAGGATCGCTGCATCCAGCCAATGTGCGGTGGCCGTATCCGACCTGGACAGGGTCTTCAGCCTGTTGTTGACATCCTGGGTTCCAAGCTTCCTTAAGGATGGTGAGGCCGCTGTGGGCCGTGCCCAGGCGCAGGGTCTCGATGCAGAGGAACAGATGATCGCTCACGAGGTGACCGACTGGATTCTGAAGACACACGGCGATGGGAGCCGTGAGCTGCTGCGTCTTAAATTAGAAGGGTGCTCGGACCGGGAGATAGGCCACAGTCTCGGTCTCAGCCGGCCGACCGTGGCCAAGCGGAAACGACGGTTGATGAAGGACCTGGAACACTCGCTGACGGGTCTGCACGACGGCCTGCGGCGCGCGATCTTGGATCGTCTGGGATCAGAGTTGAGTTCATCGGAGTGGGGGCGGCATGGATCAAACTGACCATCGCCTGCCGACCTGGGTGGAGGTGGCCGGCCGCAGGCTCCGGAGGCGCTCGCGTCTCCAGGTTGTGGACGATTGGCCGCGGCGTCCCGAGGTGGGAGATCTCAGAATCGCGGAGCCCGTCGAAGAGGGGTGCGGGGAGCCACGCCTTGTTGTCGTGCTCGATGTGAACCCCCGCCTGGCCTCGGCGCGGGTTGTCCTGGCGAGCAACGAAATCGACATGCTCACGACGCGGGATCTGCTGCTGCCCGCAGACGTCACCGGTTTGTCCTTCGACCTGATGCTGGAACCGGAGCTTCTGGGGCAGCTGTGGTGGATTCAGATCGGGCGTCGGTTGGGTCGGCTGCGCGAGGATTGGATCCATCGCCTGAACCGAGCGGTGGCAGGCACGGGTGATCCTGTCCAAGAGGGCGACTCGGCCCTACCTCGGGTCGCCGTTTCGCCCACTTTTCGAGTTGAGGAAGAGGCGGCGCTCGATCGACTGGCGGTCCCCATGGGCGATCGCCACGGTGGGTATCACCTTGGGAGAGTTCCGATGGTCGTGGATCCCGCACTGCTGGTTCGTCACCAAGACGAGTCGACCGAGACCTTTGTCAGCCGGTTGTTGGTATTGAGCCGTGCGGTCAGCGCGGCCGAATGCGTGTCGATTCCGGCCGAATCTCTCGATGTGAACCGGTTGGCTCGCGCCGTTCCCGAGCTGTCCAATGACCTGGAGGTCGCCCTGCGACCGATCCTGGAACGACGGCTGACCGAACCCCCATCGCCGGCCCTGCCAGGCGCCGCCTTCGAACCCGGCCGACTCCCGGGGCCGCAGGCAACCGAGCGGGCACTGACCGCCGAACTCAGTCGGTCTGCTCGAGAGGATCGCCCGACGACCCGGCTGCTCACCACCTCGCGGGTCTGGACCGATGGCGGATCGACCCGACGGCCTGCGATCTTGCAACTCGGGGACCGGCGCCGCGTGCATCTCATCCGACACGACTTGGAGGCCATGTTGTGAACACAAACCTCGCCTTCCCGTTGAGATCCTGGACTCTTCGTGACTTCAAGTCAGTGGGCGACGCCACCATCGAGCTTGCGCCCCTCACCGTTCTGGTGGGAGCGAACTCGGCCGGCAAGAGCAGCGTGATGCACTCGATGCTGATGGTGGCTCAGGCGGCAGCCGTCCCTCCACACGGAGGTGGTTTCCCGCTCAATGGACCGCTTGTGGAGCTTGGTGAGTTCGCCGACGTTCGGCGAGTCGGCGGTGTCCGAAGTGCCCGGGTCGCCGTCGGCTGTGCCGTGGTCCCTGACGGCGGCATGGCCCATGCCGGTGGCCCGCCACCCCAGGCGCCCATCCGTTGGAACCTTGAACTCAGTGGTGGGAAGAACCAACCGGGGGAGGCGGCGGTGCGGTGCGTCAACCTCGAGGCCTTCGGCTTCGATGGAGAGGCCCTGGTTCTCGGTGCAGACCGGCTCGGGCGGCGGGCTGTGGATGGCGGTTCGGTTTCTGCTGTGCGAAGCTCATCGGCTTTCCTTCCTCTGGCGGGTGGGCTGAAGACCATTGGACCGGGTGGACCGGAAACTCTGCTGAAGACCTCCGGCTTGACTCATCGAGGCGGTATCCCATCGGTGCTGTTCGCGAAGGCGGATGAAAACATCGCTCGCGTGGAGGCTTGGGTGCGGCGGGTCCGAAGGGGGCTGGTCGACCAGCGACAAAGCGGCGAAACCGAGTGGGACCGCATCCGTTCGGCGTCCGGTGTCGACGGGAACTCGGTGACAGTTGTGACCGACGACCCACAGACCATCGAAAGGGCTGTGGCTGCCTGCGACCTGTTGATCGAGATGATCGTTGACGGCGTGGGGTCTCCAGAGGGAGGCGGTTACCCAGCGGGGACCATGTCCGCCCGGTTGGCGGCTACGCTTGCCGATCTGCGGCGGGAGGCCCGAAGGAGTGGTTTTCAGGACGTGTTGCGCCGTTTGATCGACGATGGAGAGTTTGTCGAGGAGATTCTCCGCAGAGTCGGAGGTGGCGAGCAGGTGGCGCGGCCGGCCGCCGACGACACACAGGTTGGAGCCGTTGTCCGGAGGATGGAAGCCGCGGGCTGTTGGCTGGCCGACTTCATGGCCGGGAGAGTCGTTCACCTCGGCCCCCTCCGCCAGGATCCGCAGCTGAGATATCCGGCCACGCCGGCTGGGCCGCGTGGGTCGGTTGGAGCCAAAGGGGAGTACGCGCTGGCGGTGCTTCACCAATATGCCCGCCGTACGGTGCTCTGCCCGCTTCAAAGTGGCGGGGCCGGACGCGAGATGACACTCGAAGACGCAGTCAATTACTGGCTCGAACAGCTGGGGCTCGGGTGCTCGGTGGCCACTGTCCAGCGACCGCGCCATGGCCTGGAACCTCAGGTCAGAATGGAGATGGTGGGCCGGGATCTGAGTATGACCGGCGTGGGGGTAGGTGTGAGCCAGGTCCTGCCGGTGTTGGTTCTCAGCCTGATCGCGGACCCGGGTACGGTGTTGCTCCTCGAACAGCCGGAACTCCACCTCCATCCCGGAGTCCAGCAGCGGCTTGGCGATTTCCTGCTCGCGGTCGTGAACAGCGGACGGCAAGTCGTCGTCGAAACCCACAGCGACCATCTGGTGACTCGGTTGCGCCGCCGCATGGCCGAGGACCACACCGACAAACTGCATCTGTCGGTGGCCATTGTGTTTGCCGAGCGAGAAGGTGGTCAGACGCGATTCAAAACGCTGGAGTCGAATCGATATGGCGGGTTGGAAGAGTGGCCATCCGGTTTCTTTGATGGAGGCTCCGGGGATGCCCGGGCGCTGGTGGAAGCCGCCATGAGCAAGAAAAAGTGACGCCCCTTCCACCTCCACCACTGCCTGGTGGCTGAAGATGGGGTCGGTAGTACAATCCACCTCAGGAGCCGCGAATGACAACCCCCGAGAAATCAAACTGCGAAGACTGCGCCATACGGCGGAAGGCTGAAGAGCGACCAAGATCCCTGGTGGGTTGGTTGTGGAGAATCCACACCCACATCTGTCCGGGTTGGAACGCTTATCAACGGTCCCTGGTCGCGGACGGTTCCTCGAAGTCGTAACTCGGCCGAGGCACCGGCATGGAGGCTGGCATGGTTGATGAAACGCCCGTGACGCAGAACGTCCGCCGGTCGTGGCCAATGACGATCGGGTTGCTCGTGGGTGCGGCGGCGGTGTTCTCGGTGTCACAGTTGGTCTGGGACCCTGACGGTCCCAACCCTCTGGGTTTGGCTCTGATGTTTCTTTCTGCGGGGTTGTTGGTCGCGGCAGCCATCTGCCAGTGGCGACGTCCGAAGAGCTTTGCCAGGTTGGCGCTGTGGTCACTGGTGGGTCTCCCCGTATTCGCCATTTTGCACAACGTCTTCTATGGCGTCGGCGAAATTGCCAAGGACGTCCCGTTGTTGCCGATGGTCTTCGAATACTTGCACGTGGCTGCCTTCATCGTGGCGATCGTCCTCTGTCCCGTCGGCGTTGTGATCGGCGTCGTGGGCTGGATTGTCACATGGTGGTTCGGTCGACGGAATGTCACCAGGGCCGCGAAATATGGTCCCCCTACTCACAGTTCACCCTGACCGAGCGCCAACCCACGTCGTTCCTTGGTGGGTGGGTCTTCGATCAGACGTCCGTGCGGGGAGACCTCGCGGCGCCCGCTCCACACCTTCCACACTCTCCACACCGGGCGGGCGAGGGATCCGGCTTCGCCGCCGCGCTGCTACGCCGTGACTCTCCGGTATCCGGTATCTGGCATCCGGGTGGGCGGGCGGCCCCTACTCCAACAGCTTGACGACTTCCCTGAAACTCAGGGCACGATCCATGATCAGAACGTCGTCCATCGCGCCACCAAATCTGGCGTCCTCGAATGACCCGATTTCGATGCGGCCATCGCCGGTGCCGATCAGGGCGCCCGATCGCTGGAGGTGGCCCTGGACGATGCCGTCGAGGTAGGACACCATGTGTGCACCGTCAAAGGTGACGACCAGCAGCTGCCACTGGTCAAGAATGATCGGATGGTAGCCGGAAGCAAAGCCGATCGTTCCACTGGAGTCGCGGAAGGTGCCGCGCACCGTGTTGCCCAGGATATCGAGGCTGTAGAGGAAGCCACCTCCGGAAGTATTGAGTTTGCCGACCACCCAGGGCCCGCCACCCGCCGCCGGACGAATCCATGCTGCGGCGGTCATTTCGGTCTCCAAATCGAGGGATGGGGCATCCGCCACCAGGATCTGGTCCTCGGTGCCGTCAAACAGCAAGGCCCCTCCTGATTCACCCCATCGGTCTTGGGTTGCGACGGGATCGCCCACCGCCACGCCGTGGTTGCCGTAGAAGCTCTGGTCGGTGGCGTCTCCGTCCATGGGGTAGTAGGCCACGGTGTGGCCGTCGAGCCCACGCCAGCTCGACCAGCCGGCCAGGGTGCCGAACTCGAGACCGTCGGCCAGGATGGTGTTCGCGGCGGTGGGCGCCATCACCGACACTTGAACAGAGAAGCTTTCACCCGGATCGCCGGGTTCGGTCGAGACGCCGCCCCAGAAGGTGATGGTGTAGCTGCCCGGAGCGCTGGTCGCGGAGAAATCCACCAGGGCGGTGCCGCGATCGTCTTCGTTCATCGCCGCGAGAGGTCCAACCGATAGATAGACTCGCTGGTGTCCTGGGGGGACGGGCGGCAGGCCGGTGATGACGCCGGGGTCGGACGGGTGGACGGTGCAGGAGCCGCTCTGCCCGCCGCTGGCCGAAGTCAGGAACGAGGCGCTCTGGATATCCCATCCGGCTGGAACGTCGCCCGTGAGATAGATGGTTGCGTTGGAAGCGCTTCCGCCGGCGGGCGGCGCCATGAAGATCTGGTATTGCACCAGCTCGCCGTGTTTGACCACCGAGGGGCCCGCGATGAAGCGGATATCACAGCCGCCGAGGGCGAGGATAGAAGACAAAGCCACCGCACCACGCGTCACCCATCGAAATCCCATCAGCGCCTCCTGCTCGGGTAGTTCATACGATCTTACCCCACGGAACAGTGATCCTGGTCGTCCCGGGACCGGTTGGATCGAAAAGGTGATTGCGACTCTGTTGCAAAATGATGATTTTGGCCATATGATGTGTCTAACGACCCATCCGGAGGATTATTTATGCGGTTCCCACTACGCCCGCTCGTTGTTCTTTCGTTGGTTGCCCTGCTCGTTGGGGTCGCCGCACCGGTCTCCGCGCAGTTCCTGTATTCGGGGGGCAGCTTTTCCCCCACGCTCTACTCGCTGAACCCGGCCTCCGGTGCGACCGTCAACTCGGTGATCGTCGTCGCGGCCGGCTACGACATCCAACAGGTGAAGGGTCTGGCCGCGGAGCCCACCACCGGTGAGCTTTTCGCCGTTCTCCGTGGATCCGCACCCGGCGAGGGCGCCAATTCGTTCTTTCTTGCCACCGTTCGTCCCGACACCGGTGAAGCCGCCGTGATCGGGGAGTTGGGCGATGCCTTTGCCGGACTCGCCTTCGACGACGGCGGGACCCTGTACGGCGTCACCGGCGATGGGGCCTTCGGGCCGGAGATCCTCTACACGATCAACACCAGTGACGCGACCGTGAGCGGGGTGATGAATCTCGGCAACGGCACTGACGGCGAGGCCATCGCCTTCAACTCGGGTGACGGCTTGATGTACCACCTGTCGGGTTGGGCTTCTCCTCCCGATGGAGGCCTTGGCGATGTCGTATTCGAGAAGATCGATCTCGGCACAATGGCGATCACTGACATTCCGTTGTCCGGGGATTTCTTTATCAACGGGAACGGCCTCGCCTACGACGCCGCACAGGGCGATTTTGTTGTGGCGGTGTTGAATGATGTACCGGTCGAGGGTTTTCAGGTGGCAGAATTCGCTCGGATCTCCACCGCCGGCGAGGTGTCGATCAGCGGACCCTTGGACGAGTACGCCGGGGGTATGGCCTTTTCAGATTTCGTGCCTGTGGAGCTGATGTCCTTTTCGGTGGAGTAGCACCCCCATCCGTTGTCCATCACGAACCCGGCCGGTCGGCCGGGTTTTTGTTGTGCCGGCGGAGGGAACGACCTTCGATCGCATTCCTCGAAATCGCAGAGGAGGTGTTCCCCAATCGATGGCTTTGCGAGGCTGCGGTCCGAGGTCATGAAGCCCACACCGAGGCCGCACCGGAATGAGTTATTCTGACGCCCAGGGATCACACAGTGGATTTGAGAAAGACGGAATCAGGGTCCGCTCCGGTGGAGCCTCGGAAGTCGCACGGTTTTGTGGATTCGACGTCCTTCGGCCCACGGCGGAGGATGCGGGCCGTCGTGATGGCGATTGCGCTCATCGCGTTCGTGGTGGTGTGGTCGATGTTGCTCGTCCCAACGGGCAAGCCGATTGCAATCGAAGACATCGATTGGCCCGACGTCATCGGCGAAGGCTCCATCGCCTTGCTGGCCGTGGTGTGGCTGCTTGCCGTCAATCGTCTCCGGACACGACCCATGGCTTTCGGGTTCTTTGCCGTTGGTGCCGTGGCACTGTTTGTCGCGGCCGTCCAGGACATGCTCGACGAGTTTCTGGTTTTTCCCCAGACCTACCCGAGCGTCGTCGAGAACATCGGAAAGACCGGAGGATTGCTCTGTGTGACCGCCGGCCTCCTGATCCTCTCCAATGAAAGGAAGAAGGCCGAGGACGCTCTGCGCGACGTCACAAATCGGTACCGGGCGCTGAGCATCACCGACAGCCTCAGCAAACTCTTCAACCACGCCTTCTTTCTCGAGGAACTCCAGGCCCAGGTGGAAGGCGCCCGCACGAGCGGTGCATCCCTGTCGTTGATTTTGCTTGATATCGATGACTTCAAGCGGCACAACGATCGCTATGGCCACCTCGAAGGTGACAAGGTCATTAGCGCCCTCGGCCTGACCATCCGAAGCTGCGTGCGCGGAACCGACGTGGCGTGTCGATACGGTGGTGAGGAATTTACCGTCCTGCTTCCTGACACCGCCGTCGACGTCGCTGCTCGGGTGGCCGAACGGATCCGGATCGCCTTCTCCTCGGTGGTCTTCGAACCCGATCCGGACACCCGGGTTCGGATTACCGTGAGCCTTGGTGTCGCCGAACTCACCGGACAGGAGACCGCCCAACAGTTGCTGCACCGGGCCGACATGGCCATGTTCGAGGCCAAAGAGGCAGGCAAGGACCGGGTCGTCACGACCCCTTGAATTGGAATCGGTGTGAGGGTCCGTCGGAAGAGGTGGGAGGGGTTATCGTCGCAGCGTCAGCCGAGGGTCAACGGCATCCCCGTCGTATCTCACCTCATAGTGGAGATGGTCGCCGCTGGCGTTGCCGCTATGGCCCACGGTGCCCACCCCGTCGCCGCGTCGAACCCGGTCCCCGCGGCCGACGGTGATCTTCTTCAGGTGAGCGTATCGAGTCTCCCAACCGCCACCGTGGTCGATCACCACCAACCGACCGAAATCGCCGGACTTGCCGGCGAAGGTCACGCGGCCATCGGCGGTTGATTTCACCTTGGTTCCGGGTGGCGCCGCCAGGTCGATCCCCTGGTGGCTGTGTCCACCGCGCGGGACTCCGTAGCTCGAGGTGACGGTCGCCCTGTCCAACGGAATCGGCGAACCGGAGGGCACATCGATGGCCGCTGACGGTTTCGTGCTCGAGCAGCCGGATAGATTGACCACAGCCAGGGCCATGGCCGCGCATGCGAGGAGTCGACGGCCCTGCCGAAAAGAGCCTATGAGTTTTCGTGGCCTGTGAGGCCTTGGTCCGATCAAAGCTGATCCAACCCCCGTGCCCTGATCATAGGCCAGTCCGCCAACCTTGGGCTACCAACACCATCGATGTGGTGACCCAAGGTCCGGATCCACGACTCCGGTCCGAATTCGTCGACCGGTCCGATGATGTCTTCAACGATTTCGTCTGCACAATCCTCCTCGGAAATCTCTCACTCGTAGTAGACCGACATGGAGGCCGTGCCCCGGTTCCTCGCCAGATCGCCCTTTCTGAATCCGGTAACGTGCCGCCGGCGGGAGGGGGGCCTGGTGGCCATTGTGGAGCAGCCGTCCCGGCTGCATTCCTTGCCTCGACGGAACGGATAAATGTAGGCCAGAGGTCTGCGCTACAAAGGTCCTGAGGTCTTGGGGCTCGGAGCTCGAATTTCGAATTGTCCGAACCCCGCCACCACGTTTTCCACACCGAGCGGGCGGTGGGTGGGGTCCACACCCTCCACACTTTCCATGCCGGGCGGGCGGGTGTCTACTCCTCCCCGCGTCTACCGCGCAGCACCTTCCAGCGCAGCATGCGCGCCGCTTCCTCGAGCACGTCTGCGTCGGCCTCATCCAGGTTACGCGCCGTCAAGACCAGGTCCGGGGTGATCTCGGCCCGAGTCCAGTGCTCCGAACTTCGGCGGCGGATCCGGGAGCGGCTGCCCGCGGCCTCTGCCAAGTGTGCGAGCACGGCGGACAGACGTTCAGGCCGTCTTGGTGGAGGCTGTCGGGCCGAGGGCGGCGCACTGGCAGCGACCGCCTCTGAATCTGCGCCCACCTCCCTGAGTTCGAATTTTGGAGGACCGCTGTCGAGGTCGAGGATGAGGGCGTCGGTCTCTTCGACGGGCGAGGGGGTCGACGTCGGCAAATCCTCCGCGTCCTCCACGTACATCCGCGAGACATTGCGCTCGAGCAATTCCAGCCGTGCCCGCCTCGGCGCCATCACGATGGGTTCCGTCTCTGGCCCGCGCTCGTATGGTGTCGCGTCGAGTTCTTCCCGGTCGGCCACCACGTCGGCGATCTTCTCCTCGGGGAAGTCGTCGAGCATTTGTTTGATGTTGCTCAACGTCAGGCTGCCGAGCCGCCCCCGGTCCTGCTCCTCGCGGATCTTCTTGATAAACAGGAGTCGGTCGAGGTAGCCCCGCGGATATCGCGTCCGCGGCCCCCGCCGTCCCACCTTGGGGAGCAGCCCTTCCTGAACGTAGTAGGCAATGGTGCGTTTGTCGAAGCCGGTCTCACGCTCGATCTCGTCAAGAGTGTAGGTCGGGCGTCTTTCCATGCATCGAATCTACCTAACTGCGAAATAACTGTCAAGAACTGTTGATTTATGGCATGACTGTTGATATACTGTTGTTTACAGATAAATACTGTCGACATTGGAGGTGGCCATGAATCTGATCGCTAAAGCGCTGAAGAACATCACCATAGGGGACTCGGTGACGCACGAAAATCTGAGGCTTTTGCCAATGATGGCGGCCGGCGTCGGCGGCGGGGCTGAGTATTTAACCCTGAAAGAGGCCGTGGACAGCGGGCTCGTGCGGGTGTGCGAGGTGTCCGAGGGCGGCAGCGTTCCCGATCTACTCTTCGAAAGTCGGGCCGATCTCCCGGTGCTCATCGTCGACGGCGAGGAACTGGTTGGAGCCAAGCAGAATCGGACCATCAACCTTTCGGTCTTGGTTCCTCCCATGTCCAAGACCCTGATCCCGGTCTCCTGCGTCGAGGCCGGGCGCTGGCGGTACGAGTCGCACGACTTCCAGGTTTCGGAGCGTGCTCACTTCGCGCGGGGCCGGGCTGCGAAGGTGGCCTCGGTGTCAGACTCCATGCGCCACACCGGCTCTCGGCGGTCCGATCAGGGACGGGTGTGGAGTGATATTTCGTACGCTGCGCAGACGCTTTCTGCGCCGTCGCCCACCCAGGCCATGGGCGCCATCTTCGATCGCCACAGCATCACCATCGAGGACTATGTCCAGGCCTTCAATCCGGTGGCGGGCCAGGTGGGAGCCCTGTTCGCAGTGGGCGGGAAGATCTCGGGTTTCGATCTCTTCGACCACCCGTCCACCCTGGCGACCATGCTCCCGAAGCTGGTCCGGAGCTACGCGGTGGAGGCCCTCGGCGGCGGATCCGACAAACGCCGCCGGCCGGGCCGCAAACGAGCCGCCGCATTTCTGGCTCGGGTGGCAGATGCCGAGTCGGAAAGCTACTCAGCGCTGGGTCTCGGAACCGATGTGAGGCTCACGGGACTCGGTGTGTTGGCCGGCGGGTTGTTGCACGAAGGCCGCCTGATCCACCTCGCGGCCTTCGCCACCTCCGAGGATTCGTCTCGCGGGAACGGTGGGCACGGGCGCGGCATGGCCTCGGTTCATTCGCGGAGGAGATCGGTCCGCAACAGATGATCGAGGGGCTCGGGGCTCGGGATTTGGGGCTCGAATGTCGAATTTCGCATTGGGTGGGCGGGTGGCGGCCTACTTCCTCGCCTCCAGAACCTCCGGCCAGTTCACCATCAGGTTGAGCAAGGTGTCGGCGCGTTGGATGGTGGACGGCACCACCAGGAATCGTTGGCCGTCGGCCGTGGGATGGTATGAAGGTCCACCGGCGGATGGAGGTTGGATGTTGAAGAGGGGCTCGACCTTGCCCACCGTGAAGTTGTTGCCGCTGGAGCTGACCTCCGCGACCATCAGGCGGCCATCCATCTCGGTGTAGATGATCTCGCTGCCGTCGCCCCGCCAAAAGGCGTAACCGCCCGAGTCCGTGGAGATCTGCCAACGCCGACCGGGCTCGGGAAAGGTGGTGACGTAGACCTCGAACTCTCCAGATTCGTTGGAGTTATACGAGAGCCACCGACCGTCGGGTGAGACGATGCCCACGCCCTCACTGAATTCGGTTTGGCGGAATACAGAAGGCTCAGAGTCCCTCTCCACGGGCAACAACCAGATATCAGTAGCGGTGTCGCCGCCGGTCGCCAACAACACCAGCGTCTTTCCGTCAGGCGTGATGCCGTTTGGGAACACATCGCGTTCGCCGACATAAATCAACTCCACCTCGCCCGAGCCGTCCACATCCTTGGCATACACGCCGTAGTTGCCGCCGCGGCTCGACGAGAAGTAGACCCGCGATCCGTCCGGGCTCCACACTGGCCAGGTGTCGTCTGCAGGGTCGAAGGTGAACCGGGTGCGCAGGTCGCGCTCGATGTCGTAGATCCAGAGATCGGCCATGCCGGTCCCGGTGTCGGGGATCTTCGCCACGGCGAACCCGCCGTCGGGCGAAAGAACCGCCTGTTCGTAGGGCGCCTGGTCCCCAGGACGCCGTCCGGCTGCCCGGAGCGACCTCGCCACTCCAGTGTTGTGGAGGCCTCGGCCTCGCCACTCTGGTAGGCGATGACGCCACCGGGCGAAGCGGAAAACACCGCCACCGCAGAGCCCGGGATGTGCATAACGCCTTCGGCGATAGGTACCGCCTCCGCACCCAGTTCGAAACTGTCCGCATCGAAGGGCTGAGCCATCAGCGTGCTCTCTCGGACAAACAGGAGTTTGCCGGAGGCGTATTCAGCCTGGGTGGAAAGGAGCAGCAACTCGCGTGACTCACCGCCGTCGATCGAGGACAAGAGCACTGAACTCTGGGCGTCGGAGTTGCCCCGTCCCAGAAACAGGAAGTGGCGGCCGTCGGGTAGAAACCTCGGGTGCCGGTGGGAGTTGTGGTGAGAGCCGTCGATTTCGGTGATGGGGGTGGATTCTCCGCCGGCGGCCGACACTCGGTGGATCGGTTCGGTGGCGTTCGGGGCGAATACGATCACATTTTCCGAGCCCCAACTGCCGCCCTTGCCGTTTGAAGCGTTGCACAGGGTTACCGGAGGGCCTCCCGAGGTGTCGATCTTCTTCAGCGTGCCGTCGCGTCCCGTGAAGAAGCCGATCCATCGCGAGTCCGGTGACCAGAAGGGGTACTGGGCGTCTTCGGTGCCGGATAGGACCACTGCATCGGGTGAGTCGAGCCGACGCACGAACAACATCACCGATCCATCGTCGCCCTGGGCGGTGAACGCGAGCCGATTGCCGTCGGGGGATACCGCCACCGGTCCGGGTGACGCGGGTGCCAGATTGAAGAGCGAATCTGCCGGTGGTGGGATGGTGGCCCGAAGTACGGTTTTGGGCGGGCTTGGCCGCAGCAGCAGCGAGGCTGCAAGGGCGGCGGCAAAAACCGCGACGGCCGCCCACGGGAGCATGCGGCGCCAACCGGGAACCGGTTCTGTTTCGTGGACCAACGAAGCGGCCGGCGCCTCGAAGGAGACTGGATCCGCCTTGTATTCCTCGAGTACGATCCGCGCGTCGCCGATGGCTTGCACCCGTTCGCGGGGCTTTTTTCGCAGGCAACGGGCCACGAGTTCTTTGAGCCGCGGCGGTGTGTCGTCCGGCAGCGCCTCGATGTCTGGCTCGTCTTTGAGCACCGACGCCAGTACGTGGCTCAACGTCTCTCCCTCGAAGAGCTTGTGGCCGGTGAGCATCTCCCAGAGCACCACGCCGAAGGCCCAGATGTCGGCCCGTTGGTCGGCCGGCGTTCCGGCGGCCTGCTCGGGGCTCATGTAGGCGGCGGTGCCCAGGATGACCCCCTCCAGAGTGGCGTGTTTGGTGATGGTGGGTGAGAACGACAGGCTGTGATCGGTGGCGTCGGTCTCCCATGCCTTGGCGAGACCGAAGTCCAACACCTTGACGGTGCCGTCGGGTCGGATCTTGACGTTGGCCGGTTTGAGGTCGCGGTGGACGATGCCCTGAGCGTGGGCCGCCTCCAGCGCCTCGGCGATGCCGAGGGCGATTCTGGCGGCCTCCTCGACGGGAACCGGGCCACGGCTGATGAGCTCGTCCAGACCCTCACCCTGTACCAACTCCATGACCAGGAAGTGGATCTCGGTGTCCGTCCCGGTGTCCGTTTCTCCACCCTCGGCAACCGCCGACTCGAGCCCATAAAGATGGGCTATGTTGGGGTGGTTCAGGCTGGCCAGGACCTTGGCCTCGCGTTCGAACCGCGCGTGTCGATCGGGGTCTTCGGCGAAGTCCAACGGCAGCACCTTGAGCGCCACTTCGCGTCCGAGTTTGGTGTCGGTGGCGAGCCACACTTCGCCCATGCCACCGGCGCCGAGCTTGTCGGTGACGTGGTAGTGCACGAGAGATGCGCCGATCATGAGGCGTCCTGGCGGAGACCCGTGGGCCTGATCGTTCCTGTCTTGGTCATGGTCGTGCTCCTAGAAGGTGTGAGAGATGGATTCTCAAAAACAATGCAACCAATCTGGGTCGTTCCTGATTCCGGAGTGCAATAGGATTCGGGGCTCGGGACTCGGGACTCGGGACTCGGGACTCGGGACTCGGGACTCGAATTTTGCATTTCGAATTTCGAATTTGACCGCTCCCTGCTCCCTGCTCCTCCCTCTCCATACCCTCCACACTGGGTGGGTGGGGGCAACGCCATTGCCCATCGGCCACCGATGCCTTACCTTGATGGAGAGACCGAAGGGAGCCACCCATGGCCGATGTCTATACCCGCCTGGCCCGTGCGCTCGACGCGATGCCTCATGGTTACCCTGCCACCGAGGACGGCGTCGAACTCGCGATCCTGCGCAAGATCTTCAGCGAAGAAGACGCCGCCATGACCCTGCGGCTCAAACCCATTCCGGAGCCGGTGGCGACCATCGCCCGCCGGGTGCGCCAGCCCGCTGACGAAGTGAAGAGAACCCTCGACGCCATGGCGGATAGAGGTCAGATCTTCAAGATGAGGATGCGCGGAGTGGAGCATTTCGCCATGGCTCCCTTTGTCATCGGCATCTGGGAGTTCCAGCTCAACCGCCTCGACCGCGAGATGGCGGAACTCTTCGAGGCCTACGCGCCCCATCTGCTCACCACCCTGGGCGGCACGGAGCCGGCCCTTGTTCGGGTGGTTCCGGTGAATCGCCGGATCGATGCCAAGGCCGAAGTCCTGCCCTACGACGACCTGCGGGTGGCGCTGGAGAACTGCAACTCCTTCCGGGTTGCCGAATGCATCTGCCGCAAGGAAATGGGATTGTTGGGCAAGACCTGCAGCCACACGATGGAGACCTGCATGTCATTCGCCCGCGACCCCGATGCCTACGACGGCATGCCCGAGTGGGGTCGGGAGGTGACCCGCGAGGAGGCGCTCGAGTTGCTCGAAAAATGCGAGGAGGAAGGGCTCGTCCACAACACCTACAACGTCCAGCGAGAGCCCTTCTTCGTCTGCAACTGCTGCTCGTGCTGCTGCGGTCTGCTGCGCGCGCTCAACGAGCACGGCGCACCCTACATGATCGCCCGCTCCAACTACGTGTCCGAGATCGATCCGGAGAGCTGTTCAGTCTGCGGCGTCTGCGACGAAGGGCGGTGTCCGGTGGACGCCATCAGCGAAGGCGACGACGGGTACCAGGTGGACGAGGCGCTGTGCCTCGGCTGCGGCGTCTGCGCCATCGCCTGCGAGTATGACGCCATCCGGCTGGTGGCACGGCCGGAGGAAGATCGCCTCACCCCGCCCAAAACGCTGGTGCACTGGAGCCTCGACCGCACCGACCACCGCCAGGGCAAGGTCAAGGGTGCGGCCATGCGCGGGTGGCTGGCGTGGGAGGGACTCAAGATGGCGGCCCGTCGGCGGGCACAGAATTAGTAAATAGTGAATAGTGAATAGTGAATAGTGAATAGTGAATAGTGAATAGGGGATAGGGGATAGGGGATAGTGAGTGGATCAGGTGCGGAGGCCCCTGGGTGGCGGCAGTGTTCAGCGGCGATTGCCCCAGATTGCGGTCGCTGATCACCGTTGCTTCCATCTGCCCCGGACACCGGTTGCTGTCCCTGTCCCGGCCGCTGCCGACTGCCGCTGATAGCTGATTGCCGTCGCAGACCCCGACGCCGGAATCCGGGCCCCCGCGTTCGCTTCGACGCACTGACTTCGACGCGCCCATCTCCCGACCGCGCTCCCCGAGGGAGCCCCCTCTGACGATATTTGGGACTCGTCGCAACAAGCAGACTGTTCGACCTCAACCCAAAATCGTCAGAGACGGCACGCCCGCCTATCGCGCCCACGTCGCTCCGGGTGGGCGGGTGGTTTCGTCTTCGTTCTTCGTTCGGCGACGGTAACGGGCTCGGGAACGGGCCGGGATCGGCTCCATCACTGGCGAATCGCCTACGGCTCCGCGAAAGAGGTCGACTGCCATCTTCGCCTCCTGGTTCACGCCGGCGCGATCGACTCCACTCGCGCGAGCGCTTCGCTACAGCTCTTCGATGAGGTCCGTGCCATGACCTGGCGCTTGCTCAACCCAAAATTCTGATTGGGGCTCATCGCAGCAGATATTCTGGCTGCTGTCGCCGGATGGACTCCACCACTGCACACGAGGTCGGTGCGATGTGACAATTTCACATTTCTCATTTCACATTGCAAATTCAACCACTGTCCATCTCACGGAAATCTGGATGAACCCAACGTTTAACGTTCAACGTGTAACGTTCAACTCCCACCCCGGCCCCGCCACCTACTTGCCGTCCAACTCCGCGAGAAAGTCGAGCAGCCCGGCGAAGTACGTCTCTTCGTCGTCCCAGTTGGACATGTGGCTGCCGTTTTCGCAGATCAGGAGCCGCGAGTCGGGAATGAACTCGTTCATCTCCTCGATATCGGAAACCCGCATGGTGTCGTAGCGGCCGACGATGAGCAGGGTCGGGACGGTGATCCTGGGAAGGTCCGCCATCCGATCCCAATCTTTGAAGGTGCCGGTGATCTCGAATTCACTGGGTCCCTGCATGTGGTTGTATATGGAGTGGTTCAGATGTTCGAAGGTGTCCAACACCTCTTGTGGCCACGGGTCGAGCCGGCACAGATGTTTGGCGTAGAGCTCGCCGAGCATGATCTCCTGGTACTCCGGGTTTTCGTAATCTTCCGCGTCCTCGTACCGGTTCAGAACCGCAAGCGTCTCCGGGGCCATCTGCCCGCGAAGTTCGTTCGCATACGCTTCATACCGCGGGATGCTGGCCACCATGTTGGAGATCACCAGGCCCTTGAGGTGCTCCTGATATTTGAGCGCATACTCGATGCCGAGCATGCCGCCCCAGGATTGGCCGATGAGCACGAAATCTTCGATGCCGAGCGCCTGCCGCACCGTCTCCACCTCTTCGCGGAAGCGTTCTACGGTCCACAACGACAGATCGTCGGGCTGGTCCGAGCGCCACGAGCCGAGCTGATCGTAGAAGAAGAGTTCGTACCCCGCCGGCGGCAGGTGGTCGGCAAAGTTCTTCAGATAGTCGTGGCTGGCACCCGGCCCACCGTGCAGGAGCAGGACCTTGGTCTCGCCCGAACCCACCTTCTTGGTCCAGACCTTGAAGCGTCCGTCCTCGACGGAGATCATCCGGACGCCCTCTTCCCCCCGAACCGGCATTTCTTCAATCATGTTCACCTCGGCGATCTCGGTGTCGCTCCCACCCGCGCAACCCAGAAATGTCGCCGCACCAAAACCCATCAGCCACACCGTCGTCCTCATTCGGCCCATCCTGTCCTCCTGATTTCGGTTTGAAGGTGGCCGCGATTCTACACCAGGTGGACCGCGGAGACACGGAAGGTCCCGGTGTCCGGTGTCGCTCTGGGTCGAGTTTTTGATGAGACAATATATAATAACTTACATGTTATGAGTGACTTAAGCATGAATTTTTGTTCAAATATCGAATCCGACGCCGGCCGCCATATGGCTGATGTTGGGCTGAGGACCGAAGGAGGGTGTGATGCGCTCGCTTGCGACGGTCGCCGTTTTCGGATGTGTGGTGCTCTGTGTCCCCGCGGTTGGAATCAGCCAGGTGGTGGATGAGAGCTTCGACGCCTATCCGGTGGGGTCTCCACCTGGTCCACCATGGTGGAATTGGGGGTCGGATGGCGTGACCTTGGTGGATGACAGCCAATTTCACGGACCGTCGGGGCACTCGGTTGTTTTGGCCCGCAGCGCCTTCCCGGGTGACGCCTTCGCCTTCGGGAGGGACCTCCCGGCCCAGGACGACCATGTGCTGATCGAGTACTCATTCCGAGTCACCGGGAACCCCCGCGAGATTCTCACATTCTTCGCCGTCGATGCCGACAACGACGCCGGCCCGTGGGTCACCGTCGGCTACCCCCTGCCCGGCGTCTGGGTCTACAGCGAGAGCCTGGGGTGGCTGTCGGTCCCCGTCGTCATTCTGCCGGACGGGTGGAACCGGGTGCGGCTCGACGTCAAAGTGCCGGACAACACCTACGACATCTCGGTGTGGCGGGAGGACGATCCTGCGACGTTGCGGAGCTTGCCAGTCGTTCCGTTTCGGACTGCCGCCGGTGTTGGTCCGCTCACCAATATTCAGTTCGGCGACTTCAACGTCTCGGTCATCCCCGACGCTCACGTCGCATGGGTCGACGACGTGGTCGTGCTGCCCCTGGTCTTCGGCGACAGCTTCGAGTCTGGCGATACGGCAGAGTGGTCGTCAGCGATGCCGTAGCTCGACCCCCGTTCCGAGGCAACGGTTTGAAGCGACAAACCATCGCCGGGGACCCCTCGTCTGGGAGGGGTCCCGGCACGGCTTCCGGTGAGATGCGCTGTCCGCATCCCTGAGGGAGGCTGCTCAACCCTCCACGGGAGACGGCGTGTAGTAGAAGCGCTCCTCGACGATCTTGCCGTCGCGCCACCGCTGGTACGCCACCTGGTGGAATGCCAGCCGCTGACCGTAGTTGGCGTTGTGGAAGTCAAGCCACCACCGCACCATGGACACGTCGCCGTCGACCACGACATCCTTGACCTCTGCGCCGAACCACTCGGTGTTGTCGACGAAGTCCTGCTCCCGTGCCAGGTTGGTCTCGAGCCCCACGAATGGCTCATTGTCGTTTTCGACCATGATCACGTCGTCAGCGTAGAACTCGTTCATGGCGTCCATGATGCGGCCCTCGAGGATCATGCCGTTCAGAGCGTTGACCCGCTCGCGAAGAGTGTTTTCAGTCATCTGTGCCTCCACTTGAATATTGAGGCCCCGGCGTGGCGCCCCTGAGGACTCTATGATGCATTGTTCCATCTATATTGACAAGATACACAATTGTAGACATATTGTTTACTTATGAGCAACAAACGATTTTCCGGACTGGAGACCTTCGTGGCGGTGGTAGAGGCCGGAAGCTTCGCCGGCGCGGCGCGCCGGCTCGGTCGGTCCAGGGCTCTGGTGAGCCGGGAAGTCAAACACCTCGAAGAACGTCTCGAGTCCGTCTTGCTTCACCGAACCACTCGCAGCCTGTCGCTCACCGAACCCGGCTTGGCGTTGTACGAGCGGGCGTCGGCCGCGCTCGAGGATCTCGACGAGGCCGAGGCGGCGGTTGATTCGATGAAGGGATCAGCGAGGGGACGCTTGCGGGTGAGCCTGCCCACCGCGTACGGTCGGCGGATCGCGGCGCCGGTGCTCCTCGACATGGTCGCGGAGCACCCTGGGATCGAACTCGATCTCTCCTTCACCGACCGCTACGTTGATCTGGTAGGGGAGGGAGTCGATCTTGCTCTCCGAATCGGTCGGCTGTCCGACTCGAGCCTGGTTGCCCGCCGACTCGGTGAGACCCGGACCATCGTGTGCGGCGCTCCGAGCTATCTGGAGTCTAAGGGACGCCCGACTCGCCCGGGCGACCTCACCGAGCACGAGTGCCTTCTGTACTCGCGCCAGCTTCCAGGGCCTGCTTGGCGATTTGCGGATGGAGAGTCGGTCGCGGTTCGAGGCCGAATCCGATCCGACTCCGGGGACCTGCTCCTCGATGCCGCGGTGGCGGGATTCGGGTTGGCGTTTCTGCCGGACTTCTTCCTCGCGGAGGCCCTCGATGACGGGAGTCTCGAGCTGTTGTTGGCGGAATTCGAGGCGGAACCCCTCGGTGTGTGGGCGGTCTACCCCCAGCGGCGGCACCTCAGCCTGAAGGTCCGCTTGGCGGTTGATCGGCTCGTCGCGGCGCTCGCTCAGGGTTGAGGATCCGCCGCCGATTTCGGTCTTGATTTTCGCCGGTTTTGAACCCACATTCTTGAGTGCACCGATAAAGCCACAGCCGGCGAAAGTCGGCGCCGGAAAGCCACGGGTCCTCGCTTCCTCCGTGATGGGCTGGCCGCTCGAAGGACCCAAAGACCGCCGGGCTGCCGAAGGCGCTGCGAGGTGGAAATCCCTCTATCTCGTAAGGCTTGACCCGGATTCTCATCCGGGGCCCAAGGGGGCAACCATGGCAAAGCTAACGAGAAAAGCGACCATTCACGCGCCGGCCGACAAGGTCTTCGACTTCCTCGAGGACAAGACCCACTTCCCGGAGTTCTGGCCGAGCATTTTGGAGGTCTCGGACATCCGTGACCTGCCAACCGGCGGCAAGCACTTCCACTGGTCCTACAAGATGGCCGGCATCAAATTCGAGGGCGACAGCGACGAGGTCGAGGTCGTGCCCAACAAGAAGCTGGTCTCGAAGAACGAGAAGGGCATCGAGAGCACCATCACCTGGCTCATGGACGAGCACGGCGAGGACACCGATCTGACCTTTGAGGTGGATTACAGAATCCCGGTGCCGGTGCTCGGACGCCTCGCCGAGAAGGTCGTCGTCAGAATGAACGAGAACGAAGCCGATGCCGTGATCTCAAACATCAAGACCCAGATTGAGGCGTGAGCCGAATATTCGCAGGTCACATGCAAGAGCGATCTTCACGCGACCGAACGCGAGATCTCACACACCATCTCCGCCCAGGTGCCGGGATCGACCGATAGCCAGCCGATCGGTCCGACCCCGGCACTCTTCTCTCCTTTTCCGGCTCTATGAAAGACATCGCGAGGCAGGTTGGCCACACCCAACTCGCCAGCTCTCTGCGATCTCGGCCGAGGGGCGGCTCCCGGACGAAGGAACCTGGGAATCGGAACTCGGGGTTCGGGAATCGGGCATCGAAGCGCGCTGGTGACTCCTTTGTCCGAGTCCCGAGTCCCGAGTCCCGTACGCATTTCAACGGGCCACACTGCGACTGCCCACAGCTCCCGGCGTACGACCTGCGGAATTTCCACGAAACATGACGCACGTCTGACCGTATCCCAGTGAGGTGCCGAAAACCTCAAATCAACCATAAGGAGAGGCTCAATGAAACCAGTCATCGTCACGAGCCTGTTGGTGCTGGCCATGGTCGCGCCGTCGGCGGTTACAGCAGACGAAGCCACGGCGCCCCAAGGAAAGCCCGCCCTCATCGTCATGGACGTCCAAAACGCCTACATGCCACACATGGATGAAGAGGACACCAAGATCGCCATCCGGATGATCAATGCCACCATCGCGCTTTTCCGCAAGGCGGGCTTGCCGGTGATCCGGGTCTACCACACCGATCCCGAGCGCGGACCGGAGCCGGGTACCGAAGGCTTTCAGTTTCCCGACACCATCAACATCAATGACGACGACCCCATGGTGGTCAAGTCAAAGCCCAGCGCCTTCAACGGCACCGACCTCGACCAAGTGCTCCGCGAAAACGGCTGCGACACCGTTTTTCTGTGTGGTCTGAGTGCGGTGGGCTGCGTCCTGGCCACCTACTGGGATGCCGACGGCCATGACTACCGCACCTTCATGGTCAGAAACGGCCTCATCAGCCACGACGCCGATCTCACCGCCAACGTTGAGGAGATGACTGGCGCGGTGGGCTACGGCGCCATCGACTACATGTTGCTCAACGCACCAAAATAGGGCGGGCGTTCGATCTGTCTCGAGTTGGATACGGCTGAAGACGGATCTTCCTCAGCCGCCGCCCTACCACCAGCAGATGGTCATTTCGGCGGCGAAGCTCGCCTCCACCACTCCCGGCCAGTCCAATGGCCCGTCGAACAGTGAGATGGGCGTGCCCTCGTCATCGGCAACAGCCTCCATTAGCTCGTGCGCGGTCTCGTCAGGCTCTGTCCTCTGACTCTGCGGTACGGTCATCATGGTCTTTCCCCTCCGATCCCGAAGATGGGACGACGATGCCGGCATCCCTCTTTGCGGCCGCGAGCCCATCTGCGCCCACCCGCGAAAAACGTCATGCGTTCACGGTGCGCCGGTTGTTCGGGGCCGCTGTGTTCTAAGAGGATCTTAACCATTCATGTACATTTTCTCAATAGCTCAAGTATTAATCGAACGCCGAACAGATGGAACAACGCTCCGTCCGGGCGGAGCCTTCCGTTGTTGTGTTGCCGCCCGCCCGAGGGTTGGCGGGACGCGCGGATGTGATCAGAGCTGGGACTTGAAGTAGTTGATGGACTGTCTGAGCGTCTTCCAGATGTGCTCGGCCTCGCCTTCGACCTTGTCCCAGGACTCGTCACCCGAGGCCTTGAGCTCGGCCAGTTTCTTGAGGGCTGCGTCGCTTCCCTCTCGGGCCTTCGCGAGATAGGGCTGGAGTTTTTCCCGCGCGGGGGCGGTGGCCTCGGCCACCTTGGCCTCGAGTTCGTCGATGTCGTCGTTCCACTCATCGAGCTGTCGCTTCAACATTTCGACGTATTCTTCTCTGCTTGCCATGGCGGGGCTCCTTTCTCTGGTGCCCGACACCGCCATCGAGGGGATGCGGGACAACCGTCGCCTTGTTGGTGAGCCGTAAGAATAGCAGTCTGTGCTCCGATGTGCGAATCGCGAGGAGGGTCAGTCGTTCAGCCAGCCTGGGATCGCTGACTTCCTTCGATCACTCACCCGAGTTTCCAGATGCCAGCGGACCCCGATTCAATTCGTCTCGATGCAGACGCCACTGCGGCATAAACCGATCCAGGAACGCGCGGAATCGACCGTTGTGGCGATGCTCCAACAGGTGGACCATCTCGTGCACGACGATGTATTCCAGACATGAGGCGGGCCTCTTCGCCAGTTCCAGGTTCAGCCAGATGCGTCGGGCTTCGACATTGCAGCTTCCCCATCGCGTCCTCATCCGCTTGATCCGCCATTCCGCCACACTCACTCCGATCTCCGGCTCCCATTTGGCGATCAGTGGAGGTATCTGCTCTCGCAGTCGCTGGCGATACCAGCCTTGGATCACTGCTTCGCGTGTGTCCTTGTCGCTTCCCGGGGGAACCCGCAACTCCAGCGTTGTGCTGTTCGGCAATGCCACTTCCGGTGGACCATCATGCTCGATGACATCAAGGATATAGCTTTGACCGAAGAACCAGTGGCTCTCGCCCGTGATCATCTCGAGCTGCGACGGCTGGTCTTGCCCCCGAACGCTTTTCTGCTGCCTGCGAATCCAGCCGAGGCGCGAATCGATGGCCCGCCGGACGGCCGATTCACTGAGCCGCAGCGGTGCGGTCACCCGTACTCTGCCGTCGGGTGGATACACCCTGA
Organism: uncultured Holophagae bacterium; assembly: GCA_963710645.1. Taxonomy (GTDB): domain Bacteria; phylum Acidobacteriota; class Thermoanaerobaculia; order Thermoanaerobaculales; family Sulfomarinibacteraceae; genus FEB-10. The sequence continues at coordinate 534,998 of CAVQBD010000002.1, forward strand.
AGTAGATGTGTTTGATCTTCTTCCGGACGACCTCCACCGGGACGCCTCGAATTTCGATCTGGTGCCGTGTAATCCGCATCGGTCACATTCTAGTCCGGACTTTTCGCGAGGTTTGAGACGAAGGTGATGAGGCAGGGACCCGACCTCCGAGCATGGGTGGGCCGACGTTCGGTAGTTGCTGAGGGCGCCCGGCGTCATCGACGGGTGCTAAGGTAGTTCAAGTCAGCGGGGTTACAACCGAGCGAAGGGTGACGCGAAGATGCGGTGTGGAGCCTGGTCCATGGGTTGCGGCACGGCCCGGAGAACTGGGGCTGGATGGCTCCGTCCGGTGGCCGTCGTGGTTTCGGTGATGCTCCTGCTCGGTGGTGCCGGGTCGACGTGGGCCTCGGTGGATTGTCTGGAGTTTGTCGCCTATGTCAACCCTGGCGACAGCTTGACCTTGGAGGCGGGCGACGAGGTGTGGATAGACCTCCTCGGCTCCATCGATGAGGTTCAGCGATTGGCGATCACTGGAGATGCCGGCGCGCACTTCGAGCTGTGGACCCTTGATTCTCCGAACGATGTGTGTCTCGAAAAGGATCGGGTCATCGATGCGGGCGAGGCCGGCCAGACGCCCCATGTGGTGACCTGGACCAACCCTTGGTACTACGGCTCTGGTCTGCTCATCGCGCCGCCCGAGGGTGGCGGGCCGGTGACCGTCAGCCTGAGCCTGGAGGAGGTGGCGGCCCCGCCCGAGGAGAACGTGCTCGTGGTGCCGGCCGTCGCGCACATCACTGGGGTCGGTGGAGAGCTCTTCCAAACGGATCTCGTGGTGTACAACGAGGTCCCGCTGGAGGTGGAAGCGGAGCTCGTTCTGATGCCGACGGTGGGCGGGCAGCAGTCGAGCCGGACACTCACCATCGGGCCAAACGAAATCAAGGAGCTGGACGATGTGGTGGGCACGGTGTTCGGGCTCGTGGAAACCACGGGTGCGCTGCGAATCCAGGTCGCCAGCCACCGACGCGTGAGGGCGGTATCGCGAACCTACGCCAACTCTGAGGACGGCACCTACGGACAGTTCATCCCTGCGCTGGAGTGGATTTTTGCGGCAGGCCGTGGGTCCACCGGTGCCGTACGTCAGCTTCTCCACCTGGCGAAGTCCGAGGACTCTCGTTCCAACGTAGGGTTTGTCGAGGTGCTCGGCATCGAGGCGGTGCTGGATCTTCAATTGACCGACGGCACGGGAACGGTCTTGGGCAGCGGCCACGTAACCGTGCCGCCGTCGAGCCATCGCCAGATCAACGACATCTTCGATTTCCTCGGCGCCGAGGCCAGCGACAACGCCTGGCTACAAGTTGAGGTGCTGACCCAGGCGCGGGTGTTCTCGTACGCGTCGGTCGTGGACAACGGGACCTCCGACCCGGTGTTCATCCGGGGGCTGGTGGACGATTGGGAGCGCGGCATCTCCGATGCCCGAAAAGAGCTGCTGGTGCCCGCTGCCGCGGCCACTCACGGCGCCCATGGCACCCGTTGGCGCACTGATCTTCGGGTGTTTCCGGTGGACGAGACCACCGATTCGGTGACGGTCAGCTTTTTCCCGCGGGACGGTGCTCCGCCGGTATCCGAGACTTTCGACTTCCACGGCAAGGCACCACTGGCCATCGACGATGTGGTCACGAGCCTCGGGGCGTCGGGGAACGGTCATCTGTGGCTGCACTGCTTGAGGGGCGAGCTGTTGGCCACCAGCCGGACCTACACTCTCGGCGAAGGCGGGACCTACGGTCAGTTCATCCCGGCGGCCTGGGTGCTGGACGACCCGACCCACGGGCTCGTTCTCGGACTTCGGGGTACCGACGACTTTCGCACCAACATCGGGCTGCTCAATACCAGGGACCGTTTGGTGGATGTGGAACTCCGCCTGGTGTCGGCGGCAAACGAGGAGCTCGGCCGTCGGACCTACACGCTGCCGCCAGACCAACGGCTGCAGATCAACAATGTCTTCGAGGCCCTGCAGGTTTCCGGCTGTGAGGTCTGCCGGCTGGAGTACGAGGTCGAGGACGGTCTCCGGGACGTGTACATCCACGGTTCGGTGATCGATAACCGCTCCGGCGACTCGGTCTTACTCCCGGCATTTATGGCCCACTACTAACCAACCCTTCGCTGGCGTCACCGGGGTGATAGGGGAGGAGTAGGCCCGGTCGTATACTAAAATCCGGCACCGGGGAGAGGTCATGAATCGACTGTTCGGATCAGCGCTGGCAGCGTTTGCTGGCTGGATGGTGGTCGTTGCACTGGCCGAGGAACCCTTCTGTCCCCGGCTCGAGGGGCACTGGGGCTGGGGAGGGAGCTACGCGGTGGGTACAGGTGGCGGGCTCGGCCTGTTCGCCAGCGGAGCAACGTTGATCCTTGTCGACTGGCCGGGAGGGTCGGAACTCCGCGAGCTCGGTCTTGGCCGGGTTGATGGTTGGCCGACGGATTTCGTCATTTCGGGCACGACCGCCTATGTTTTGGTGCAGTCCTATGGCCTGGAGATCTTTGACGTCGGGATTACCGGAGGCCCCTCTCTTCGTGGTACATGGCGCTCGACTGAGTCCCCCCGCGCGGTGGCGGTCGACTCCGAGCACGCTTTTGTTGCGGACGGAGTCGGGCTGCGAGTGATCGATGTGTCCGAGCCTTGGCAACCGGTCGAGGTTGCGACTCTCGATCTGGACTCAATGGGTGGGGGGTATGACCTCGAAGTGGACGGTCACCACGCCTTCGTGGCGGCTGGGTACGAGTTGGTGGTCGTCGATATCCAGGTGCCGGAGGACCCCTTCGTGGTCGCGCGTATGGTCCTCGATGGATACTATCCGTTGTCGGCACTCGACGACGCGACGGTCTGGTTGGCCGGCGGCGAACCGGATCTTGTGGCTGTGGACGTCAGCGACCCGCTGCTGCCGCGTCGAGTCGGCGGCCTGAACCTGCCGGGCATCGAGTGGGATCTCGATGCCGCTGACGGCCTCGTGTATGTGGCCGCCGGGCCGACGGGTCTTCAGGTGATTGATGGTTCCGACCCCACCCGGGCGGTGTTGACCGGGACGTTGGAGCTGGAAGGCGTCGCAAACGGGGTCTCCGCCATCGCCGGTGGGGCGCTGGTGGCGACGGGCCATAGCGGAGTGGCCGCCGTGGATACGAGGGCGCCGGACCATCCGACTTTGGTTGGATCATGGAGTCCCCCCACGCCGGAGGTCGAGGCCTGGGACGCGGCCATATCGGGCGGTCATCTGGTGGTCGCCGATCACTCGTATGAGGCGGGTCGGCTGCGGGTCCTGGATGTTTCGAATCCGCGCCGACCGGTGGAGCTGGGTTCTGCGTCCTTGCCCAGCGACGCGGTGGCCGTCGCGGTGGATCACGAATTGGCCATGGTCGGACACGTCAACCTCTACGTCGACATTTTTGTGGACGGGGGCCTGACAACGGTGGACCTGACGGATCCGTCCCACCCCACGGTGTTGGGGACCCACTTCCTCTACGGTGGTGTCTCGGACGTGGCTGCCGAGGGAAGGATGGCCTACGTCGTCAACGACGGCGATCTTGCGCTGGTGGACTGCTCGGTGCCGTCGGTCCCCGTCGAGATCGGGAGGTATCAACCGGGCGGCGCCTATTTTCGAGCCGTGGACGTTGATGATGGATTGGCGTATTCGGCCGGAAACTACGGGAAATTGTGTGTGGCCGATGTGGCCGATCCATCCAATCCTGTGGACCTTGGGTGCACCGTGGTGACACTGGAAACGAGCCGCCTGACGGCGGTCGACGTGCGTGATGCGCTTGCCGCGGTCATCGCTGACGAGCCGGGCGCGGTTTCCGACACTCTCCTGCTGGTCGATGTGAGCGACCCAAACGACCTGATGGTTGTTTCCGAGGTGCCGACGTCGGGCAGCAGCGGTACATTCTCGGTTGCGAACGTGTTGCTCACCGGCGATCTTGCCGTGGTCAGTCTGGGTCTGGACAATGGGATCCGGGTCTTTGACATTCGGGATCCTCTCAATCCCCAGATGGTCGGTGGTCGGACGTCAAAGTTCCCCGGATCGCACGGGATGACGGCTGCAGGAGAGCATCTGTTCTTGGCCGGCGGAATTGCGGGAGTCGACGGCTACCGTCTGGGCAGCTGTCGAACGCCGCGGCGGCCGACCAGGCGGTCGACACCGTAAAACACGGCGAATCGATCAGCCAGCGGGCGCGACGTTGTAGGTGTTCCGGAAGAGGTTGTTGGGATCCCAGACCTTTTTCAACTCTGCCAGTCGGTCGTAGTTGTTGCCGTAGGCGGCGGGTATCCGATGGGATTCGTCCGGGCCGAGCAGATTGACATAGACCCCGCCGGTGGCGTGGTGGGACATGGCCTCGTGGAAGCTATCCGCCCATGCCGAGACCTCATCGTCCTGGCCTGGCTCCATCCAACCGGAAATGATGTGGAAGGAGTAGGCTGCGTCCCGATGGGGGAATGCCGTCGCTGACGGATCCACCCGGCTGGGCGCCCCGCCCGCGGCATCGAGGTAGGCAACGGTGAACGGGCCCGCCATCTTCGGGGCATGGGTCATGATCGTGTCGATCACTTCGTCGGTGATGCCGTTCAAATAGTGTGCCCGTGAACTGTAGCGCTGACCGCCAGGCAGACCGGCGTCAAAGGCCTCCATCACCGAGGAGTACGACTGGGGGCCCACGGCTGAGAGGACCGGCTTGCCGAGCTCGACTAGAGGACGGAGCGCATCCTCTCCGTCGGGGCCGGCATCGGTGTGGAAGACCACGAAGTCGAGCACCACCTGGCCGTGGAGTTCCTCGGGGAAGGCGTCGATGGGCGGGATTCGCAGAAAGAACGGGTAGCACTGGAGCTCGTCGGGAGCGGTCTTCATGAAGTCACGGTAGGCTCGGAGCAGTTCCGGCGCATCCTCCAGGCGATGCATGATCTGGCCGGCCAGCACTTGGGGGCCGACCTCGTGGAGCCTGAACTCGAAGGCGGTGACAATGCCGAAGTTACCGCCTCCGCCACGAATGGCCCAGAAAAGGTCTGGGTTCTCGTCGGCGCTGGCACGGACGATCCGGCCGTCGGCGGTGACCAGCTCGGCGGATAGGAGGTTGTCGATGGCCATGCCGTATTTCCGGGACAGGTAGCCGCCTCCGCCACCCAAGGTAAATCCTGCCACCCCTACGGTGGAGATCGTCCCGCCCGGCGTGGCGAGGCCGTGCCGCTCGGCAACCGGATTGAACTCGCCCCATTTGACGCCGGGTTCCACGCGGGCGGTCTTCTCCTCGGGTTCGATCGAGATTCCCTTCATTGGAGACAGATCGATCAGCAGCCCGCCCTCGATGGCGCTGTGTCCGGCGTTGGAGTGGCCGCCTGCCTTGACCGCCAGCGGCAGACCCCATGTCCGGGCAAAGTCCACAGCCGCTTTGACGTCTTCGGTCCTGTGGCAGCGGACGACGAGTGACGGAGGACGATCGAATCTGGCGTTCCAAACCGCGCGGCCCTCTTCATAGCCCTGGTCACCACGTACCAACACCTCTCCACTGATGGTGTTGGCAAGATTGTCGATCTCGATGTCGTTCATGAAATCTCCTCTTGAGGTGTTTGCTGATCTAGAGCAGGGTCATGGATTCCGGAAGCGCCGCATCGATTTCCGCGATGTCGGCATCGCTCAGCCGAAAGTCCATGGCGCCGATAAAGCCGTCCACCTGGCCGGCGTCGCGGGCGCCGACGATGGCTCCGGTGACGGCGGGGAGCCGAAAGGTCCACGCGATGGCCACTTCGCTCGCCGAACGGCCGTGACGATCGGCGACGCCGCGCAACACTTCTACGAACTCGAGACAGGTGGTCAAAAGGGGCTCTTTGAATGCCGGGTTCACCTGTTTTCGCCAGTCGGAATTGGGCAGAGCCTCGACCCGCTCGCGGGTCATGGCTCCGGTGAGCATGCCGTTGTGCATGGGCGAGTACACGATCGTCCCGATGTCGTGGTCGAGGCAGTACGGCAGGATCTCGTCCTCGATCTGACGCATCAAAGCGGAGTAGGGCGGTTGGAGGGAAGCGATAGGGGCTATGGCGTTCGCTCGCGCCAGTTGTCCGACGTCGAAGTTCGACACGCCGATGGCCCGGACCATACCCTGCCGTTTCAGGTCGGCAAGGGTGGACCAGGCCTCTTCAATGCCGGAGTCATCGCCCCCCGGCGGGAAGACCGGCCAGTGGATCTGGTAGAGATCGATGACGTCGACCTCGAGCCGGCGCAGGCTGTCCTCGACCTCGCGACGGATGGATGTCTCGGTGGGGTTGTGGATGACGTTCTTGTCGTCGTCCCAGGTCAGGGTGCATTTGGTGAAGACCAGGGGACGCTGTGAGCTGCCGAGTTCCTTCAGCGCCCGGGCGACCACCCTCTCCGAGTGGCCCATGCCGTAGATCGGCGCCGTGTCGAGCCAGTTGATGCCCGACTCCACGGCGTGGTGAATGGTTGCGATGGAGTCCGCGTCATCCTGTGGCCCCCAACCGAAGACGCCGTCGCCCCCGATGGCCCAGGTGCCGAGACCGACGGGCGATATGTCGAATCCCGAGTTGCCGAGTTGTTTCATGTGGACTGTTCCCTCCTCTGGCGGACTGGTTCTCTATTGGAAAAGAAAACGGGTTTCAGGAATTCCCATAGTCGCCGGACCGGCGCGGTGATCATCTGACCGCTCAATAGGTCAATCGACCGCCGGAAATTTGCCGTCGTCGAGGCGGTTCAACGGCGCGAGGTCGGGCGGCGGCGCTCCCCCGGTTGGTAGCTCAGCGAAACACCTGTCCGCTCAGCAGTACCTCTTCGGCCGCAGTGAATAACTCAAAGCCCGGGTCAGGACACGAAGAGCTTGTTGGTGGCGAAGCTCGGGTCGCAGGTCAGACGGACACCGAGACGGCGTAGCCCGCGCTCGTCCCCCGGCGTCGGCAGATGCGTCAAGTGGAGTTCGCACCCCGCCAGCCTGGGCAACTCCTGCATGGCCCCTAGGACCGTGGGGTTGGTGGTGGAGCTGATGCTCAGCGCGATGAGGGTCTCCTCGAGGTTGAGGCTGATGGAGTCGTAGCCGAGGAGGTCCTTGCGCAGTGTGCCGATGGACTCGATGACCGCCGGGCTGATGAGGTCGAGGTGATCGGGGATCCCCGCCAAGAACTTGATGGCATTGAGTACCAGGGCCGACGAGGCGTGCATCAGGGGGCTGTTGCGTCCGGTGACGATGGCGCCGCTGGGCAGCTCGACTGCGGCGCCCGAGAACACGCCGCGGTGCCCTTTGTCCGCCGTTTCTTCGGCTGCGCTGGCGGTGTTGCGTGCCGGCAGGACCACTGATCGGTCCTCCGGTTTGAGTTCGAACTCTTCCATCAGAGTTTCTATCCGGCGCACGGCGGCGCCGTCCTCCACGCCGAGGGCCTCGTCGCACGCGTATCGAAAGTACCGCCGCACGATTTCATGCTTGCCCGCCGCCCGGGCAACGTCGTCATCGACGATGGCGAAACCGGCGCGATTGACCCCCATGTCGGTGGGCGACCGGTACATGGACTCACCGGTGATCTTTTCGAGGATGCGTTGGAGCAGGGGAAATGCTTCGATGTCGCGGTTGTAGTTGACCGCACGCTCGTCGTAGGCTTCGAGATGGAAGGGGTCGATCATGTTGACGTCGTGGAGCTCGGCGGTGGCGGCCTCGTAGGCGGCGTTGACCGGGTGTCGCAAAGGCAGATTCCAGATTGGAAAGGTCTCGAACTTGGCGTAGCCGGCCCGCACCCCCCGTTGGTGCTCGTGGTAGACCTGTGACAGACAGGTGCCCATTTTTCCACTGTTGGGTCCGGGAGCGTTGACCACCACCAACGGTGCGTCGGTTTCGATATAGGGATTTGCGCCGTAGCCCTCGTCGCTCACGACGCGGGAAACGTCGGCGGGGTAGCCGGGAATGGGGCGGTGGATATAGACCGAGATTCCTCGGCGCTCGAGCTTGTTGGCGAAGGTCTCGGCCGAGGGTTGGTCCTCGTAGCGGGTGATCACCACTCCCCGGACATCGAGACCGCGGTCGCGCAGATCATCGATCAGCTTGAAGGTGTCGGCGTCGTAGGTGATCCCGAAGTCCGCCCGCACCTTGCGGCGATCGATGTCACCCGCGTAGACGCAGAGGATGATCTGGGTTTGGCTGGCGAGTTGCTGGAGGAGACGCATCTTGACGTTGGGGTCGAAGCCGGGCAAGACGCGAGCCGCGTGGTAGTCATAGAGGAGCTTGCCGCCGAATTCCAGATGCAGCTTCCCGCCCACCTGGCGCATGCGGTCGAGAATTGCTTCGCTTTGTTCGGCGAGATACCGTTCGTTGTCGAACGCGACTGCGCCCTTGGATCCAGCTGCCATCAACCCCTCCGATATGTCCATCTCTCGAACGGTCAAGAGAATAGCAGGATCTTCTCAATCAGAGGGCTCAATGGTCGGGATCTATTTCCCGCGCGAGTTGTTCAAGGAGAGGGTCGTTGCGGAACGAGGATGCGCTTGAGTCCAGACAGATCATGGGCACCGAATCCACCAGTTTCTGAGGGCTGGCGCTCGCCATTTTTGCGGCTATCCTTGGTCACATGATTCAACGGGGGAGCCTCATCGTCCTCGGATTGCTCATCGTGGCAAGCTGGTCAGCAGGGGGGAACATGAACAACGGTCTGGCCGATCGACCAACGTCCATTGCCGGCTTTCTGGCTCTCGACAACCGTCCGGCGGTGATCGCCCATCGGGGATTTTCGGGAACTCGACCGGAGAACACCCTTGCCGCGGTGAAGGCAGCCATCGAGGTGGGCGCCGACATGGTCGAGGTGGATGTCACGCTCACCGCCGACGGACAGGTGGTCTGTATCCACGACGAGACCGTTGATCGAACCACAAATGGATCGGGGCCAGTCACCTCGTACGACCTGGAGGAGTTGCAACGACTCGACGCCGGTAGCTGGTTCTCGTCCCAGTGGGCGGGCGAGACGATCCCGACGATGGCTGAAGTGCTCGAGGTCGCCAAAGGCAGGGTCCTCGTCAATATCGAGATCAAGTCGGAGGTGGTTACCCTGGAGGCTGAGGGAGGCATTGCGGAAAAGGTCGTGCGGCTGATCAACGAGATGAAAATGTCAGACCAGGTGATCGTGTCGTCCTTCGAACCCCTGGCGCTGCAGCACGTGCGAGCGATCGACCCGAGCATTGTCACTGCGAGCCTTTTCAACAAGGACATCCACCGCGGGTGGGCGCCCTCGGACGTTGTCAACCCAGTGGACTCAAGAGCCCTCAATATTTCGCAGAAGAGGGTCACCCCAGCTCTGATGGATCAATGTCGCACGAGCGAAATCCCGGTGGGTGTCTACACCGTCAACAAGAAGCGCAACATGCGCAAGATGATCCGACTTGGCGTTCAGGCCATATTCACGAATCACCCCGATCAGTTGCTGGAAATCATCCGCGAGGACCCGCGCCACCAACCGTCATCAGGATGACGTGAGTGCCGCCATGTCGCTAGCGGCGTTCCGTCTAAGTCGAGTGTCACTGATTCGATATTGCTCACGTCTGAGTATTGCGCAAAGGGGCCGAGGTATTCCGGGTGTGATTTCTATGGAGGTCCTCACGTCGCTCCCGTGTGTCAGCTGCGGGTTGATGGTCCGGATCAGGAGTCGGTGGTTCCCGGCGCGGGGTCGCTCGTCGACGGCTCGGACATGAAGCCGTCGCCCATGTTGCCACCGAGAAACGGGCCGAGAATTCCCTGGATCGCCTGCTCGAATTGTTCGGAGGTCTCCACCGATTCGAGCTCGGTGAGCATCCCGTCGATCATCCCGATCACCATCATTGCCTGCATCGAGCTCTGTTGGATTTCCTCGTCTGAGAGCCCGGCGAGCCTCTGTTTCGCATCGTCGATGTTCTGGTCCCACTCGGCGGCCATGTCGCTCGGAATCCATCGACCCTCGACTCTGGTCAGCTGCACATCCTCGGGCTCTTCGTCTGGTGCACTCACTCGCACGGCGGCCTGATCCCCTTCGAGGGACACGACCTCGATCTTGGTCTTCTTGAGTTTTTGGGTGAAATCTCGATCGAACGAGTCGTCGCCGCTCGCCTTTGACGCCTCCGCGGCCTGGGTCATCAGGTCCCGGCCGGTGGTCTCGAGGTAGCGTTCCCAGTTGATGGTCCTCAGGGCCTCGAGCCTGGACACTTCGCTGGAGAAGAAACCTTCGAGCACTCCGACCATGGGATCCCAACCGTCCTCGATCTGTTGACGATTCTCGCCCGCGGACTCGAGCAGACCGCTGTCGAGGATAATCGTCTTCTTGTCGCGCAGAAGGCCGACGGTTTTGCGGCCGAGACCGAAGAATGCGTTCCAGACCTTCGGGTCCATCCGAGCGGCGTAGCCATGGGCGAGTTCGGTGATATCCGTCTGATAGGACGGCGGCAGTGCGTGCCAGAGCACCTCGGGATGACGGTTTGCGAGTTCCTCGGCGACGACCCTGACGGTGCCGTCCGGAGAATCGGGGATCTCGATCGACAGCGCTGGCGTGACGACCGCGATCAATAGGGCGGTCAGAGCTGTGCAAAGCGGGCTCTTTGGAAATGGGCTGTTGTTCACGGTAAACCCCTTTTGATGAGTTTCAGACATTCTCGCACGGTTGATCCGATGCCGGCACCAATCCGAGCACCTTTGTTTTCGTCTCTTCCCGGACGATCCCCTGATCCAGTGATTGGAACAATTCCCTCTGACTGCTCAGCGGGAGACGGTTGTCACAGCTGCGGGCGCGGACGGTATTTCGATCCGGTCGATCAGCGTGACCATCTCCTTTGTCTTTCTGATATTAGTTGTTGACAACATCATGATACACGATCTCAATGCTCATATCCGCAGATTATTTGTGCTAGTGTCGCTGACGGATATCCAAGTAAACGACATGGGGATGTGCTTGATGTACTGGAGACATGGGAGGACGAAATGAAGAAGAATGTTTTGGTGGCTGTTGTTGGGATCATTCTGCTGGGGGTGACGGGCGTCTGGGCTCAGGAAGACGTCGTCGACGAAATCTCCGCGGCCTGTCAACCCGAGATCGAGGCGTATTGCAGTCAGGTCACACCGGGCGAAGGCCGGCTGCTCGCTTGCTTCTACGCCCACGGCGACAAAATTTCTCCTCGTTGCGAGTACGCCCTGTATGAAGGGGCGGCGGCGCTCGAGCAGTTTGCGAACGCGCTCACATACCTCGCCACCGAGTGCCACGACGATCTCTTGAAGTTCTGCGGCGACGTGGAAATGGGCGAGGGACGGGTGGGGACATGCCTGCTCGAGCACAAAGCGGACGTGACGGACGGGTGCCGCCAGGCCATCGACGATACTGGACTGGAACTCGTCGAAGAAGAGTAGCCGACGTTTCTCATCGGTGCGGGAGCGAGCTCGTCATGTCGGGCTTGCTAGACTCGTTACTTCTGAAACCGCGGAGCCCTCACGTCTATCAGGCAGGGCTGGATTTGGAGGTCAGGACGATGGCCAAGAAGGTGCTGGAGTTCAGCTGTGAGACCCCGGCGGGCGCCGGCCCGGATCTGGCTGTCTACGCGGTGCGCGGCAATCTGTATGGCTCCTCCCAGGCCTACGGCTTTCAAGATGATGTGAGGCAGAAGATAGCTGGCGGCACGAAAAAGATCGTCATCGACCTCGCCGATGCGGAGAAGATCGACAGCTGCGGCATCGGCATCCTGGCCTCGGTGATGTGGTCCGCATCGGAGGCCGGCGGAGGGATGGTCCTGGTCAAGGTTCCGGAACAGGTGGAGAAGCTGCTCTCCATGGTCATGTTGATCGACCGGATCGACCACGCCGAGTCCTGCGAGGAGGCCATCGCAAAGCTCGCCCCGCTGTAGGCCACGACGGCGCCGGCGGGTGGCCGTCGCCCGCCTGAAGAACAACCTCGTGCCCCTCCGGTCCGGGGGCCGATTCAGTGACGCTCACCCTGAAGGACCGCGAGCCGACCTGGTCCGGCAAGCGACGCCCTGGGCACCTTGTTTGCCACTATTTCTTTTATATAAGAATAGTTCTTATTATGACTACGGTCACAGATTGTGGGTGACGGGTCACGTCACCATGTGTAGGAAGATCAGGCTTCAAAAGAGTCAGATTGGTGCATTCAGGGGGGTGGCCGTGAATTTCATGTCATGTGTACGTTCGATTGGTGTCGTCACAGGAATTGCGATCGTCGGGATCCCTGCCGTGCAAGGCTACGACCGTTACAGCATTAACGACAATGCCACCAACTGCAGACAATGCCACGGTGACTTCCGAAGCGACCATTATATCTCGGCCGTGGACGGTCAGGACTGGGGCAACCTTCACAACATCCACCGGTCCACCATGTTGGGCGGCGACTGCGACGCTTGCCACATCGGCAACGACGAGTTTCCGGTCATGATCGCCCAGTCCAACGGCGGTGACGGGTTCGAACCGGTGTCGTGCATGGGCTGTCACGGCGTCAATCCCACGCCCGGAGCGCCAAACAACGATTGGTGGGGTGCCGGGTTGCGGGCCCATCACACCAACGCCGGGGTTGGACCCGATTCCAACGGTCTGACCTGCATGAGCTGCCACAACGACGACCCGCCGCCACCGCCTGAAAACACCCCGCCGTCCTACTACTTCACACCCGACCCGAACCACAACAACAAACCGATCGATCCCTGCAACCCGGCTCCGGGCTATCCCGAGAATTTTGCCGGCGCCGTGATAGGCATCGATAACGACGGCGACCTGCTCTACGACGACGCCGATCCGGACTGCGCGGTGGCGACACCCACGCCCACCCCCACGAGCACTCCGTCGTGGACGCCAACTCCGACGCCGACGGCGACACCAGTGGTCACAAACACGCCGACGCCGACTCCCACCATCACGCCCACCCCAACGCCGAATCCAAACCTCCTCTTCGAGGACGGCTTCGAATCAGGCGACACCTCGTCCTGGAGCGTGGCCGTCGGAGAGTGATCGCGTGAGGAGATCGGACTGGGCGATAGGACGTCCCGAACCCGCGTGGCCTCCTGAACCGAAAATTGAGGGTGCGGCGCGGCCGGTCCGGGATGTCAGAAGCGCAAGATCATGGCGGACCAGTGAAATCCGGCGCCGAAGGTGGTCAGTAGGACCAGATCCCCGGGGGAGATCCGTCCCTGTGCCCGGGCTTCCCACAACGCCAGGGGTATGGACGCCGAACCGGTATTGCCGTACTGGTGGACGTTGATGAACATCTTCTCGCTCGGAATATCGAGGGCTTTCTGAACCGCCTGAATAATCCTCATGTTGGCCTGGTGGGGGACGACGAGGGCAAGGTCCTCGACGCTGAGTTCCGCCCTCTCGAGCACCTCGCGCGCCGCGGCGCTCATCCGTCTGACCGCCTCTCGGAAGACCTCCCGGCCCTTCATGACGATGTTCTTGTGGTCTCCCCTGCGGGCGCCGTCCAGGGTGAAGGGCGCCCGGGTGCCACCCATCTCGAGGCCCAGTATCCCCGCTTGTGAGCCGTCGGTTCCGGCGGTGAAGGCCAGCATCTCGGCCGCGTCCTCGCCAGGACCAACCACCACCGCCCCGGCCGCGTCACCAAAGAGCACGCAGGTGGAGCGGTCATGCCAGTTCATCTGGCGGGTGAGCAGTTCCACACCAACGACGAGTACCCTGCGGCCGTCCTGAGCGGTTCGGGAATGAGCCACGTCGAGGGCCAGAACGAATCCGGCACACCCGCTTCCTGCCAGGTCGTACGCCGGGACCTCGCGGGCGCCCAGTAGATGTTGAAGGTATGGCGCAGTGTCGGGGATCATGACTTCGGGAGTGTCAGTGGCAACGATAATTTCATCGATGTCGCCGATGTCAAGACCGGCGTCGGCAAGAGCCAGCCAGGTGGCTTCGGCCGCCAGGTCGACCGTGGTCTGATCCTCGGCCGCGATTCGTCGGGTCTTGATTCCGGTCCGGGCGGTGATCCACTCGTCGGAGGTGTCCACGTATTCGGACCACTCGTCATTGGTCATCACCCGGTCGGGCACGTAGGCGCCGAGGCCGGTGATGCCGAATTTCTCGATGGTCACCTCGACAGTCTACCCCGATCCAGCCCACTGGGGGCTTAAGAGCCGTGACACGAGTTTTCAACCTCGATGGAACTTCCCACGAAGCGGTATTTCTTTTGGGGCGCGGTGAGCACAAAAAGGATGAATTCTCGGGTCGGACGGCCGCGAGGGCTGGTTTGCAGACACCGGAGGGGAGTCAACCATGTGGGACTACCGCGTTATTCGATCGGCGGATGTGGCCGATAACGAAGAGTTCTCCATCCGCCGGGTGTACTACGACGACGACGGGAATGTGCTGAAGTGCAGTCGGCGTCCGGCCACGCCCTCGGGCGACTCGGTTGACACCCTCCGCGCCGACCACAGGAGAATGATGGAGGCCCCCCTCAAACCGGCACTGGACCTGGATCACTTCGGTCGGCGAAGATCGACGCCACCCCGGAACCCTGTCCTGTCCTTCCTGTCCCGGTGACGTATCGCAGGTCACTCTCACATCCCGTTTGAACGGCTCCGCCAGGGTTCGGTGTGAGGTGGATCGCGTCGAACCGCCAATGAGGTCTGTACATTGAGGGGGAGTATCGGATCGTCGAAATCTTGTATGTGAATAGGACATGATATGGATCGCTGGGGGGCGTACCGGTTTCTTGTGTTGCTGTTGCTGATGGCCACCGCCTCGGCATGCGGTCCCCAAACCCTCGATGTGTCCAGTCCGGTTGCACTCGGGCGGTCGTTGGCAAAACTCCGCCAGCCCCTGTCCCCGGAAGAACGAGCCCTGTTCGACGAGTCACTCCAGTATCTCGTCGGTGACCTTCCAGCAGGAATGGACGGAGCCGACATCGCCTCGCCCGAACGTGTCGTCGATCTCTATCGTCCGCTGGGAGGTCTCACAGCAGATGCGATCATGACTGCGGCGCAGATGAGACGGCTGAGGGAGGTGCGGTCGGCAGTGGACCGGCTGGAAATCGGTCGCGAGGCATCCGAGGCTACCCGCCGAGAACTCGCCGCGTTCCGCTTCTCAGAGGTGCAGGTCTACAAGCGGAACCGGGGATATCTCGAGTGGCCGGTGATTCAGATAAAGGCCACGAATGACACCAACCATATGGTCTACCTCGTCCATTTTCGGGCGGCGCTGCTGAGTTCCGACCAGGAAACGCCATGGTTGTTGGAGGAGTTCGACCATGTGGTGTTCGACGGACTTGCGCCGGGCGAACGCGCCGTGTGGCGCATCGAACCCAAGCAACGCGACTGGATCCGGCTCATCGATCCCCACCCGGAGCTTGAGTTCACCCTCGAAGCACTGAGGCTCGAAGCCCTCGGCGGTAGGATTCTGACAACCGCAGACTGGGGAATGGTGGAAGCGCGCCGTCTGGAGCTCTACCAAAAGACGCTGAACCGGATCCAGACATTCGAGACTCTTGCCCTGGACGGTCCGCCCTTGCCCAAACCCGAAAAGCACGACTCGCCATCGAGCATCTCACGCCAGGCATCCACCTCGACATGAGACCGAAGGAGTGCGCTTCTCTCTCCCTAGCCCCTAGCCCCTAGCCCCTAGCCCCTAGCTCCTATTGCGTGATGACGGCGGCGTCTTTGATGATGACGGGATAGAGATAGCCCGCGCCAAAGTCCTGGTCCACCGCGACGGTGCCGGTGGCGGTGACCACGTCACCAACCTTGGCCATGCCGGGCGAGGTCACGGTGATGTCGTGCGTGCCAGCCACGGTGCTGCCGGTGCCGTCCTGGAGGTGGATCCAGTTGGTCCCCATGATGCTGCCGTTGAATTTCACGACCTTGCCGCGCACGGTCACGGTGGTCCCGGCGAGGGCTGACTTTTCCGACCATATCTGACCGACGGTGACGCCGCCCGGAGCCGGTTCGACCGATGGCAACTCGGTATTTCCGTGGGACGCAGCCGCGCCGGTGACCGGCGGATGGCCGGCAGGCATTCCAGCCGTCGCCATCTCACCCTCTCGGGGGATCGCCTGGGCGAAGTAGACGACGGGGAAGTCCCGGTCCAGGCTGTCGCTGTGGAAGTCCTCCATGGGCATGCCCAGCGGTACAACGACGCGGTCACCCACGGCCACTTCGAAACGGCCGGCAGCGGCCCAGATCTCGCCGTCGTCGTTTTCCACCCGCACATAGGTGTAGGTCCCGGCGTCCATGGTCTCGGCGACGCGACCGGTGAACGTGTCCCCCGCGGCCGGCTGAGCGATCGATTCCGACACATTCTGGGTCGTGGTGGGTTCAGTCGTGGCGGTGTCCGACTCGGCGGAACAGCCACTCACAGTCGCCAGCGAGGCGGCGACAAAAAACAGCATGAGTTTCTTTGCATTCATCGTATATTCTCCTCTACATCCGCCAGATCCGGTGGCGGAGGGCGTCACCTTAACACGAAGCCCCGACCCCTGCATCGGTGATCCTGGTGTGGGGTGCTGTGGATCCATGGCCGTTGGGGCGCCTGAGCCAAGAGCATCAGATGGCTGGAAGGGGTCGGGATGCCCGCGGTTTGAGCGTCTCGAAAGGGAGCCGACTGGGGAGTTCCGGTCCCGCCGGCCTTGTCCCTGACCATTGCGCGGGCTAGGATCTTCCAATGACCATCACTCCCGTCGTTGTTGTCCTCATCGCTGCGGCTGCACTCCTCTTCGGAGGGGTCATCGCTTGGATCGTTGCCGCCTCGCGGGGGCGGGTGGAGGTGGCCCGGCTTGCGGCGGAGCTCGGACAACAGATCACCGCCGCCGATGCCCGTGCCGCAGCCGAGGCCGACCGCAGGGTGGCTGCCGAGGAGGATCTCGACGCTGTCACCTTGGCGCGCAACGAGCTCGACCGCAAAGTGTCTGCCGCCGAGGTCGAGGTCCGAACCGCCCACGAGAAAATCGAGGAACAGAAGCGATTCATCGCCGACTCCCGCAAGGAACTGGAGGACTCGTTCAAGGCCCTGTCCGCAGCGGCGCTGGAGGGCAGCACCAAGCAATTCCTGGAGCTTGCCGAACAGCGTTGGAAGACCACTCGCGAGGAAGCCGGAGCCGATCTCGAGAAGCGGAAACAGGCCATCGAGACCCTGTTGGCGCCGTTGACCGACACCCTCAAGAAACTCGACGCCAAAACCGGCGAGATGGAGAAGGAGCGCCGCGGCGCCTACGACGGTCTCAAGGAACATCTCTCCCACCTTCAGTCAGCCACGGCCACATTGCAGGACAAGACCACCACCCTTGCCACCGCGCTGCGCGGCACCCAGACCAGAGGTCGCTGGGGAGAGCTCGCCCTGCGCAACATCGTCGAGCTGGCAGGGATGAGCGAGCACTGCGATTTCGAAGAGCAGACGACAACCAGCGAGGGCGGCCGGCCCGACATGGTGGTCAAGCTGCCCGACGGCCGCTTCATCGCGGTGGATGCCAAGGTGCCGCTTTCAGGCTATCTCAAGGCGGTTGAGGCCTCCGACGAGGAGGGACGTCAGGCCGGTCTTCGCGAGCACGTTCAGGCATTGCGGAAACACGTCAACGTCTTGGCGTCTCGTGACTATGCCGCCGGCATCGAGGGGGACGTGGATCTGGTGGTCCTCTTCCTGCCCGGCGATCCCTTCCTCGCCGCCGCCTTCTCGGAGGAACCCGACCTCCAGGTCGAGGCCCTGCGCGCGCGGGTGTTGGTGGCTACCCCCACCACCCTTGTGGCGCTGCTTCGCACGGTGGCTATCTACTACCAACAGCGTGCCCTGGCCGACAACGCCCGCGAGATCGCCGACACTGCACGCGAACTCTACGAACGGGCCGCCAAGTTCGGCGAGGATTTGGCCAAGACCGGGCGTGGGCTCAAGACCGCAGTGGACGCCTACAACTCGGCGGTGGGTTCCTTCGAACGGCGCTTCCTCCCCATGGGCCAGAAGCTGGAAACCCTCAAGGTCACCGAGCAGGCGCGGCGGGAGCTGGCCGCGCCCGAGCGTTTGGCGGAGGGCCCCCGCGGCACCGAGGTGGAAGAACTCGAGTAAGGCGACGTCACGGCCCGTGCTAGGATTGGGCCATACGAACGAGATTCGATATCAACAAAAAGACAAAGGAACGGGTCATGAGAATTTTCACGAGAAAGATGACGTCGGTGATTGTGACCGCCCTTGTGATTGGTGTGATCGGTTCCCCCGCTGACTGCAGCGCGGAGGCGACAGCTGCAACCGAAGCGGCAAACGAATCTGCGCAGAAGGCGGTGCTGGTCACCGGAGCGAGCACCGGAATCGGCAGGAAGATCACGGAACATCTGGCCGCCAAAGGTGTCTTCGTCTATGCCGGAGCGCGCAAGGATGCGGACCTGAAGGAACTCGATGCCATCGAAAACGTGCAGTCGATCCGACTCGATGTCACGATCGACGAGGACATCTCAGCTGCCGTCAAGACCATCACAAAGGAAGGACGGGGACTCTACGGTGTGGTGAACAACGCCGGGGTCGCCGTCGTCGCGCCGCTGATCGAGGTGGAGGAGTCCGAGCTCGACTTTCTTTTTGATGTGAACATTTATGGACCGTACCGGGTGACCAAGGCGTTCAGTCCACTGATTATCGAGTCAAAGGGCAGGATCACGACGATCTCGTCGATTTCCGGTATCCTCTCCGGTTTTCTCTTTGGGCCCTACAGCATGAGCAAACACGCCGTGGAAGCATACTCAGACTCCCTGGCAAGGGAGATGAAGCCTTTCGACGTTAAGGTCAGCGTGGTCGAACCGGGCAACTATCAGTCCGAGATCGGTATCACCTTGAAGAAGAGGATGGTCGCGCAGGGCGTGGATTTCGGAGACTCCCTCTACAAAGAGCAGATGCAGAAAATGATGGAGCGGATGGACACGCCCTCTGACGAACCCGAGCCCGATGACGTCGCCGAGGCCGTGTACCACGCGCTCTTCGACGAAAAGCCCAAGATGCGCTACATGGTGGTGCCTGAACAGAAGCAGGCTGAGTGGACCATCAAGAAAGCCATCCAAGAGCTCGTTCAACTTAACGAGGGACAGAAATTCAGCTATGACCGTGCGGCCCTGATCGAAATGCTCGACGAGGCGCTGGCGCAGACCCAGGACGCGGGCCCACCCGAATGAGGTCGCCGCCAACGCGATGAGGGGAGTGCCCAGGGTCGCCTCCGGTCGTTGATTTGGATGGCGACCCTACCATCGGCCGAGACGGTGTGGTCAGTCAGTCCCCATCGGAGAAGACATAGGCCGCCGCCGGTTCGATGGACTATCGCCAAGCACCATCTCCCGGTGCCAGGACCGACACTATTGCACACCCTGTGGTGGGCCGTGTGATTGGCCGCCATTTGTTGGGCTGCCAGATATTGCGGAAGGCCTCCTTTAGTTAAATGGAGGTGCCCATGCCGCGGCGGCCACGAGTGTTTATCGAGGGCGGGATCTTCCATGTGTACAACCGATTCGCGCGTGGCGCCGAGATCTTCAGCCAGGCAGACGAGGCACGACGTTTCCTAGGTCTCCTGCGTGAGGTGAAGCGACGAGACGGGTTGGTTGTGTTCGCGTGGTGCCTGATGTCGAATCACTATCATCTCGCTTTGCGCGCAGGGTCGATCTCCCTCTCACGAAGCATCGGCTCGTTGCAGGCCAGGTTTGGACAGAGCTACAACCGGCGGTGCGGTTCGAGCGGTCCGCGATGGCAGGGCAGATTCAAAGCTCAACTTGTGGAGGATGAACAGTACCTGTACCAGATCATTGCATACATCCACCTCAACCCGGTTTCGGCGCTTCTTGTTGATGGCCCAGGTGACTTTCGCTGGTCTGGGCATCACGAATTGGTTGGGAGGTCAATTTCGCCTGTAGTTGACGTTGACCAAGTCCTTGGGATCTACGGTGCCACTTTCCACGAGTGACCTGCCCCCGATTATTGATCCAGTCCTTATGCTAGTCCCATTGCGGCTCTCCTCCAAGCAAGGAGGAGGGGCACCCCCCATGGGGGGGTGCGACCGCGACGGTTTCGGGCGCCGGCGGGCGACCGCTCCACATCCTCGATCTCATCGCCGAACGCTATCCGGTGGTGATGCACGGGGTCTCCATGTCCATCGGTTCCACCGACCCCATCGATTTCGACTATCTGGCCAATGTTAAGGCGCTGGCCGAACGAACTGGCGCCCTGTGGGTCTCCGATCACATCTGCTGGACCGGAGTACTTGGCCGCAACACCCACGACCTGCTGCCGCTGCCCTACACCGAGGAGAGTTTGCGCCACGCTGTGGCTCGCATCAAGGTGGTGCAGGAGTTCCTCGAGAGACCATTGGTCCTCGAAAACCCATCCACCTACCTGGAGTTCGCCGACTCTGACATGAAGGAATGGGAGTTCGTGGCCCGGCTCGCCGACGAGGCGGACTGCGGTCTGCTCTTCGACGTCAACAACGTTTACGTGTCGGCCTACAACCACGGCTACGATCCGGTGGCTTACATCGACGCCATTCCCGGTGACCGGGTCTGCCAATACCACCTGGCGGGCCACACCAACAAGGGCACCCACATCATCGACACCCACTCCGACCACGTCCTCGACCCGGTGTGGGAGCTTTATGGCCACACCATCCGCACGGTTGGGTTACGCGCCAGCCTGCTCGAGTGGGACGCCGACATCCCGTCCTTCGAGGTGGTCCATGAGGAGGTCCTCAAGGCGGACGAATGGCGACGGCAGGAGGTGGCCCATGCCGCATGAAGCACCTGTCCAGGAAGCCGGCCTCGAGAAGTTGCAGCGCTGGATGCAGGAGGTGGTGGTCCACCCCGGCACCATTGAGGAGGCCATCGCATCGCCTGCGGCGGAGCGCGAAATAGCTTCCGACCGGCTGGCCGAAGTGGTGCTGCCATCGCACTCCATGACCTCAGCCGAAAGGGTCGGCGTCTATCACGGCATGTACCTGATGCGGATGGAGGAGGCGCTCGCGACCGACTACCCGGTGATCCAGTACCTTCTCGGTGACGAGGGATTCGCAGATCTCGTGCGGGAGTACGTCCAACCCTACCCCTCGCGGAGCTACACGCTGAACCGGCTCGGCGACCACCTGCCGCAGTTCTTTGCCGAGAGGTCGGACTGGCCCCAGGTCGGGTTGCTCCACGATTTGGCCCGACTCGAGCTGGCCATGACCGAGGTGTTCGACGAGCGGGAAACTCCCGTCATGGGCGGTGACGAGTTGGCGGCGGTGCCGCCCGAAGCCTGGAAGGACGCCCGCTTGCGACCCATCGCGGCCCTGCGCCTGCTTGAATTCAAGCACGCGGTGATCCCTCATTTGGAGGCCTACCACCGGGACCGCCCCAGCCCCAGCCCGCGCCGGCGGGCGACATGGGTCGCCGTCTACCGCCGCGACTACTCGGTGCTGCGGCTCGAGCTGAAACGCGCCGAGTACGAATTGCTGAGCGCTCTAGTGAACGGCGTCCCTCTGGGCGATGCGCTCGGCTCCGCTGCCGCGGCTCAGAAATCCGTCCGCCAGCAGGCCCGTGTCTTCCGCTGGTTCCGGACCTGGGTCGCCGAGGGGCTTTTCGCCGGCATCGACGTCATGAGCCCCGTCGGCTGAGGCCTGTCCCGCCGCCGGCTTCAAAGTCGAGTGCACCAGCAATGTCTGCAGCACCCGGTCGGTGCGGGCTGATTGACTCAGGTGGTATCGGGGCCAAGCGCTTGGCCGAATCTACTTGAGGGTGTAGGTCCCTTCCCAGGTTCCGGCGCCGCCATCGGGGAACATGGTTGTTTGTTGCCAGACCCCGCTGCCCGAGATCCCCTTGAATTTGCCGAAGCCGTCGTAGTAGCCCCAGGTCCCACAGACCCCCGGGCAATCCGATGTCCCTTGCTCTTCAAAGCGCCACCAGAAAGAGCTGCCGTCGCCCTCGGCGTCCTTGGTGAAGCACGAACCGCTGGCGGAGTCGATCGTTCCGCCCGCGTTGAAACGATACATGCCGACGCAATCGGCGGCGGTGTTGTCGAGCGGGTGGCCGGGCTGGTCCGCGAACACGACCTGGTGGTAGTGGACCACGTCCACCCTCCCGCCGCCCGGCAAATCGGTGGAGTTGGTGGACATGTTGTGGATACCAAACCGTCCGGATCCGTTGTCCTGGCCGAAGACCGCCGGGGCGGTGATCACCAGCACGAGAACCATGGCACATGCGACTCGTTTCATCGTTCGATCTCCTTCGTTGATCTGACGTTGGTGTTCAGCCGGCAGATGGCCGGCGCGACGTCGCGTGAGACTGCTCGTCCTCCATCACCGTCACCACACGGAGGAATTCCCAAAGGCGGTGGAATTCTGAATTGGGACTGAATCTCTTGAGATCGGTATACACGCCCTTGATTGATGCGTCAAGGTACCGGAGTTCGCGCGTCAGCCCTTGCCGGTCCAGGCCGCCCGCTGCAACACGATCCGGTACCCGTCCGGGTCCTCGAAGGTCTGGCCGTTGCGGTCCCAGTAGGGATTGAAGGACTTCACGGGACGGAAGCCCGCGGCCTCGGCCCTCGAACAGGCGGCCGACCACTCCTGCCGGTCGGGGATGTAGAAGACAAGGAGATTGTCTTCGGTGGGCGCGCGACCGGCGATGTGGCCCCGCTTGCGGTTGAACTCCAGGTGGTAGTCCGCGGCGGCGCGGCCGAGCATCACGCCGTCGAATCCGTCGTGGTCGGTGAACTCGCCGAGCACCTCGAACCCGAGGCCCTCGCGGTAGATTCGGGACACCTCCTCGAGGTTGTCGGTGGGGCGGGCGACTCGCAGATGTCCCTTCATCGCGTCGCGTCCCCGTGATCGATCATGGGTATCGACCAGTGAAACATCTCGAGATTGTATTGCATCGGGGAACCGGACGCGCCCGGGTGTTGTTATCCCAAGGGATGGTGCTGGGGGCGGGAGGGGCGGGCAACGGAGGGAGCGATCAGTTCTTATGACGTCACGACAACGACCTCGGGTGGTGATCGTCGGAGGGGGCTTCGGAGGCCTCAACACGGCGCTTGAACTGAAGCGGGCGCCGGTGGAGGTGGTGCTCATCGACCGCCGGAACCACCATTTGTTCCAGCCACTGCTGTACCAGGTGGCCAGCGCCACCCTGAGTCCGGCCGACATCGCCACTCCCATCCGCAAGGTGCTCAAGCGGCAGGCCAATGCCGGCGTGGTCATGGCCGAGGCGCAGACGGTGGACACCGAGAGGTGCCTGGTTACCACCGATCAGGGCGACATGGGCTACGACTACCTGGTGCTTGCCGCCGGCGCTACCCACTCCTACTTCGCGAACGAACACTGGGAAACGTATGCACCTGGGCTCAAGACAATCGACGACGCCACCGAGATCCGCCGCCGCTTCCTGCTGGCCTTTGAATCTGCAGAACTCGAAACCGATCCCGAGGCGCGCCAGTCAGCACTGACCTTCGTGGTAGTGGGAGCGGGACCAACCGGCGTCGAGCTGGCCGGTGCCCTTGCCGAGATCGCCCACGAGACCATTCCGCTGGACTTTCGAAAGGTGGACACCACCACCGCGCGGATCATCCTCGTCGAGGCCGCCGACCGGGTGCTCCCGAGCATGCACCCCACCTCCTCGGCCCGTGCGGCCAAAGCGCTGACCACCCTCAACGTGGAGGTGCTGCTTGACACCAAGGTGACCCATATCGACGAGTGGGGCGTGCGCATCGGGCAGGACCGGATCGATGCAACAAACGTCTTTTGGGCGGCTGGGGTCAAGGCGTCACCGCTCGGCGAGTCCCTCGGCGTGCCCACCGACCGGTCGGGCCGGGTCATGGTGGGCGCGGACCTGACCATCCCGGGTCATGACAACGTCTTCGTCATCGGTGACCAGGCCCACGCCGTTGACCCAGCCACCGGCGAAATGGTGCCTGGAGTAGCCCAGGCCGCGATCCAGGGAGGACGCTACGCCGCCGGGGTGATCGCTGCCGAGGTCAAGGCGGAGCACGCGGACAGGACTCGGCCTAAGAGGGCTCCATTCCGTTATCGCGACAAGGGATCGCTGGCCACCATCGGCCGCAACAAGGCAGTAGCCGATGTCGGCGGCTGGCGTTTCGGCGGGTTCATCGCCTGGGCGTTATGGGCGGTGGTACACGTTATGTTTTTGGTCAGCTTCCGTAACCGCGTGGCCGTGATGTTTGGCTGGGTGTGGAGCTACCTCTTTTACGACCGCGGAGCCCGTCTGATCACCGGCGACCGGCAGAAGGTCACCGTCAAGACCTCGGTGATGACCAGGGACGGCTCGTGAGAATAGCGGCCCCTCCCTGCAATTCAGGAAATCGGAGAGTAAATCGGCTTCTCGCTTCGAGAGAGTTCTCGTCGATGAGTTTCGCCGAGCGGCGACCGCCGGCGACCGCAGGTCAGCTAGGCTTCCGGTTCCAGCAGCTTGGCGATCACGTCACCGGCTGTGTAGGAGTCTTGCCCTTCGGGCAGGAAACGCGCGATTTCCGCCAGATCGTCGCCGGTGGTGAGTAACGGTTTTTCCACCGAACCGTCCTTCTGAACCTGGGCGAGACCGACGTTCGACGCCAGCGAGTTGCAGATGCACTTCCGTCCGATTGTGTCCGATTCTCCGCCGCCTTTGGCCAAATAGTCCTTCTCCGGCTCGGAGGCACATCGGTACCCCATGCTCCCGTCGTCCTTCCGGTAGACCTCCCTCAGATACCCGAGATCGCAGACGCGGAAACGCGAAAGATAGGTGTCTTGCTCGGACAGGGTGCCGCCCAGTTGGGCCACCTTGAATGGGAACCCGGTGGGCGAGGCGAGTCGGTCGGTGATCACCCGAGCCGTCCCCGCCGTCGCTTCCTGCAACAGACGCTGCCGATACTCCTTCGCCATCCCAGACTCGTCACATAGGGCGAACGCGGTTCCCACTTGAATGCCGGTGCCGCCTGCCTCCAAGACCTCGCGGAGCCGCTCGGCGGACGCACAGCCGCCGGCGATCCAGAACGGGAGTCCCATCTTGCGGATCTTTTCGAGATCCACCGCGTCCTTTTCACCGTAGATCGGTTCGTCATGCTCGTTGACTTGCAGTGCGCCCCGTGGTGGCGCGTTGTGACCGCCCGCGGTCGGTCCCTCGATGACAAAGCCGTCCACCCTGCCGTTCGACCTTCGCACCATGGTGGCGGCCAGCACATTGGAGGCGATGATCGGGAGAAAGACCGGGCGTTCGAGGGGTGGATGATCGCCGTCCATATAATCCTGCGGATTGAAATGGGTGGATGTGTCGTCGCCTGCCTGGGCACCGACGACATTCAAATTGTATGACGCGGCGCCGTGGTGGGTGAAGGCGTCGAGGGCGCCGGGGATCATAATCGGGATTCCCGCACCCATGATCACGAATGAGACGCCGGCCAGCATGGCGCCGTAGATCGACGGCAGGTGGGGCATCTGGATCTTCTCGAGGTAATTGATGCCGACCGGCTTGTCATGTCCTTCACGGGCCAGATAAACCTCGACAAAATTGCCCATGATGCAGAGTTCGTGGAGCCTTTTCGAACTCTTCTGCTTGTGCATTGGAATTGCCGCGTACGGCTTGTCGGGCGCCTTGCCGTCCGGAATGTAGAATTTCTCGACTGCCCGTCTGGCCATGTCACGAAACGGGAAATCCTCCAGAGCCCTGCGGATGTGTCCACCGACGTCGCCATCCTGAAGACGTCTGACCAACATCACCTCGAGGGCGACGCCGGACACCACCCCGAGTTGCCCCAGTGTCGAGACCGCACGCGCGAGACGCCAATTCGAGATCCCGACGCCCATCCCGCCCTGAATGATCTTCGGATATTCAATCCCCATGGATCTCAAATCTTACCAGTCGGCAAGCTCTTCCGAAAGTCATTCTGCGGCAAACTGAGGTGTGGAAATCGGGGCCATAGGGGTCGAACTGGGCGACCGTGCCATGAGGCTGTCGGGTGCGGCGGGTGCCTGCCGGCGGTGGTTCGCGCTCTGAGGTTGGGGGAGTTGCGCGGGGGCTGATTCGGGGCCCCGAACTACCGTGTGCGGCCTAGGGGTGCCGACTGGCGTGCAGGAGATAGCCCGGCAGTCTTGATTCGCGATCGCAATATTGTGGTTGCTTCTGCATAATAATCTCAGAGTCGTGTATAAATATCTGCACGAACGACCCAAAAATCGAGGGGCGAAACAAAGGAGGACGCGATGGACCAACTCGCAGTTGCGGCGACAAAGATCAACCGACGTTTGATGTGGCACACCGCGGTGTGCCTGTGCCTGGTGATGGTGGCGGGACTGCCGTCCACTGCACGGGCGCAGTTGAATCGAACCCAGCACAAGGACGGCTGGATTCTCGCGGCGGCGCACGCGCCCGGACTGCAGGGATCGATCTGGCGAACCGACCTCTGGATCCGTGCCCAGACGTACGGCACCGGATTTGTGACGCTCACCTTCTGTACGTCGAACCAGGACAATACGGAGGCCACCGAGTACGAGGTGGAATTCCCCGAAGGAACCAACATCCTGTACGTGGAGGATGTCGTGGAGGAGTACGTCGGCGTCGGCAACGGGTCGTGGGTGGGTGCGATCCACTACACGTCGGACTTGGATATGCAGGTCTACGCCCGCGTGTACTCCATCTCTGCAGACGGCACCGAGTCCTACGGCCAGGTGATCGAGGGGATCCCGACGTCGGATATGTCCATGCCGAGCGGCGACCCCGACTTTCCGGCAACCAGAGAGCACCAGTGGATGTTCGCGCTGAAACATACCGCGGACTCCCGGTTCCGGGTGAACATCGGAATGGTGAACCCGACCGCGACCGGTGCGGACTTCCACGTCCGACTGTTCGACAGCACCGGCAACAACCCCCCCGGGGGCACTGCGCAAGAGGATGTCTATGTGCCTCCGTACTCCATGGTCCAGCTGAGCGATCCGTTCGCCGACATCAACGGAGGCGAGTGGAATGCGTGGGTCGTGCGGGTTGGTGCCAATCAGGAGGGGAGCGGAAACCTGGCCTACGCCTCGGTGGTGGACAACGCCACCAACGACGCCTACTTCGTACGCGGCGTCAAGTTGTACACCCCGACCGAGTAGCCATCGACGGTGCCAGGGCCGACACTTTCGACACTATTGCCCGGTGCCACCCAGCCTTCGGTGCCAGGGCCGACACTCTTGAAACGAACGATGGGGTTCGTGCGGCATTCCTCCGACACTGCCGGAAGTGTCGGCCCTAGCGCCTATGGTTCTTTCACCTCCTGGAGACGCCTCCCCAAGAACCGGTTGACACGGGCGGTTGAAAGTCGTATTAGTTCGTACACGAAGGGAAATGCCATGCCCTCAGGTCACAAACCTCCGCCCGACTGTTTCACCTTCATGTTGGCGAAGGCCTACCAGCGGGCGCACGGCCACTTCCGCAAGGCCCTTGAGCCTTTCGGCGTGACCAACATCCAGCACGCGGTGCTCGAGGCCCTCTGGTACGAGGACGGCCAGACCGCAACCGAGCTGGGCGAACTCCTGGTCCTCGACAAGGCCACGCTGTCCGGCGTGCTGTCGCGGATGCAGGAGTCCGATTGGGTGGAACGTCGACCCGACCCCGCCGATGGAAGAGTAATGAGGGTGTTTGCGAGCGCCCGCGCGAACAGCGTCAAGGACGAGCTCATTGCTGCCAGAGAGGCTGCTGATCGCGAGATCCTGAGCCGCTACAGCTTCGAAGAACAGCTATTGCTCAAGCGCTTCCTGATGGCTCTGATAAAGGACTGACCGTGGCAGTTGCAGCAAACGGAATCGCGTCGGAATATCGTTCGTACGCTAACGAAAAACAGGAGGGAACCATGCTCTTCAACCCTACGACCGCCACCTTTGAAAACCTTGATCCGAGATCTCGTGAGCTCATGGAAAGGACCATCGAGTTCTTCGAGTCGAGGGGCAAGGCCCGGCTCAAGGAGGACCACCACGAGCGGCGCTGGTACCGCGATTTCCTCGATTTCGTCAAGGAGAATCGACTGTTCTCGACGATGCTGACACCGCCGGAAGACGCCATCGACGACCCCGACGCGCGCTGGGACACCCACCGGAACTGCGTGCTCAACGAGATCCTCGGCTTCTATGGGCTGTCCTATTGGTATGCGTGGCAGGTCACCATCCTCGGCCTCGGACCGCTGTGGATGGCGGAAGGTCAGACCATCAGGGAGCGGACCGCACGACTGCTGCGCGATGGCGGCATCTTCGGTTTTGGCCTGTCGGAGAAGGCCCACGGCGCCGATCTCTACTCGAGCGAGATGATGCTGACGCCCATGCCCGACGGCAGCTACCGGGCCGACGGCGGCAAGTACTACATCGGCAACGGCAACGAGGCTGCATTGCTGAGCGTCTTCGGCAGGAACTCGGAAACCGACGACTACGTTTTCTTCGCGGTGGAACCGGACCACCCGGACTACGAGTGCGTGAAGAACACGGTGGCGTCCCAGATGTACGTCTCGGAGTTTGCGCTCCGCGGCTATCCGGTCTCCGAGGAGGAGATTCTCGCGACGGGGCGCGACGCCTGGGATGCGGCGCTGAACACCGTCAACATCGGCAAGTTCAACCTCGGGTGGGCGTCCATCGGCATCTGCACCCACGCCCTGTACGAGGCCATGACCCACGCCGCCCACCGCGAGCTCTATGGTCAGAAGGTCACCGACTTCCCCCATGTTCGACATTTGCTGACCGATGCGACTGTGCGCCTCGTGGCCATGCGCCTCTTCGCCACCCGAGCCACAGACTACATGCGCGTCGCGTCGCCCGACGATCGTCGTTACCTGCTCTACAACCCGATGGTCAAGATGAAGGTCACCACTGAGGGGGAGGAGGTCATCAACCACCTCTGGGAGGTCATTGCCGCCAAGGGGTTCGAGAAGGACACCTACTTCGAAATGGCCGCCTGCGACATCCGCGCCCTGCCCAAGCTCGAGGGGACCGTCCACGTCAACATGGCGCTTGTGGTGAAGTTCATGGCCAATTTTCTGTTCAACCCGAAGGAGTACGACGAGGTGCCGGTGCAGACCGAGGCGCGGCACGACGCCTTCCTCTTCAACCAGGGACCCACCCGAGGCCTGAGTTCCATCCGATTTCATGACCCCATGCTTGCCTACGGCCCGGTCAGCCTGCCGAACGTCGAGATATTCAAGAGGCAGATCGAGACCCTCAAGGCTCTCCTGGTCAGCTGCCCGCCCGACAAGGACCAGGCGCGCGACATGGACTTTCTATTGTCGCTGGGTGAACTCTTCACGCTTGTCGCCTACGGCCAGCTGATCCTGGAAGGCGCTCGGTTGCAATCGGTCGAAGATCATTTGGTAGATCAGATTTTCGACGTCATGGTCCGCGATTTTTCGCGCCACGCTCTCGATCTTCACTCGACACGCTCGACGACAAACCATCAGGCAGAGCTCTGTCTGAAGATGATCCGTCGACCCGACGTCGACGCCGATCGATTTGAAACGGTGTGGACAAACCACGTGATGTCAGCTGTCGATGCGTACGAGATGACGCCCTAGCGGAGCCCTCCTCACATTTCCGAGTTGACCGACGAGGGCCCCAA
This sequence comes from uncultured Holophagae bacterium, assembly GCA_963710645.1. Classification (GTDB taxonomy): domain Bacteria; phylum Acidobacteriota; class Thermoanaerobaculia; order Thermoanaerobaculales; family Sulfomarinibacteraceae; genus FEB-10. The sequence continues at coordinate 564,508 of CAVQBD010000002.1, forward strand.
CATCTGCCCTCCAAACGCCACAACCCGTCCTCTCGGACGGACTGGGGGGCCCGTGGAGGACGTCCCGCGGTGGCCCCCGCTGGCACGACCCTTGCTCTTCTCGATAGACGAGGGGAGGGGATACACCAATGAACGCCCGTCAGACCCTGCCGTTCGCCGCGCTGCTGCTCGCGACCGCCTGCAGCACCGCCAACTACCAGTCCCCGCAGTTCGACGCGCGGGCCCAACACCACCAGATCATCGCCGTGCTGCCCTTCGAGATGATCCTCGCCGGGGACCCGCCCCGCAACCTTACCGCCCAGCAGATCACCCTGATCGAGGATGCGGAGAGCGTGGCCTTTCAAGAGGCCTACTATTACCGGCTGCTCAACCAGGCGAGTGTCCACCGCAAGCACCCCATACACATCGAGATCCAGCCGGTGGAGACCACCAACCGACTCCTGGCGGACGCCGGCATCGGAATCCGCGAATCGTGGGGCATGTCCGCCAAGGCGCTGGCCCGGGTGCTCAGGGTGGATGCGGTCATCAGTACTTCGGTGGAAAAGACCCGCTATCTCTCCGATATGGAGTCGTTAGGAATTGACGTGGGCCTCCACGTGGTCAACGAGGTCACTGAAGGCACGCTTGCCGCCCTTCTCCCTTGGAACCTGGTGACCACCAACGATATCTGGGCTGCCAGCGAACTCATCGACGCGCTCGACGAGGCCGTGCTGTGGCAGGACGAGCTGTCGGCGTCCACCGACTGGCGGGCACCGGCCAACCAGGTCATCGCCAGTTTCACCGAGGACCTGGCCAAGAGGTTCCCGTACCGCGGCTGACTGCGGCCGCGGCAGGCCCGGCCGTGGCGTCGGACGGGAGCCTGATCGGGGGCGGATCGATCCCCGGCGCGCGTCACTCCTCGGCGAACCGGACGTCGAGCTGGAAGGTCCTTCCGGGGTTGTCCTGATCCCAGCGGGTCAGCTCGGCGGTGTTGGTGTACTCCCCGCCCTGAGGCGCCATGTCTCCGTACGAGTAGAGCTCGGCGCGCAGCCAGATCTGGTTGCCGCCGACCATGGAAGCCGGCAGGTCAGCATCGAAACCCCCTCCGTTCGCCATGCCGTACTCGGGAGGTGGGACTTCCATCAAGAGCTCCCAGTCGGCACCGTCGGCGGAACCGTACAGGAAGTTGTGACCGCGGCTGTAGGCCCAGTGGAAGGTCGGCATGTTGAGCCTGAGGTGGGCCTCGGACACCGTCTCCTCGAAATCGAACCTGAAGGTGACCGTCCCCGGCGGGGTCTCGGGCAGGGTCTCGCCGCCGACCACCGGCTTCCAGAACCACACCGGCGCATAGTGCCAGGTTTCGGCGTTTTCGACAGCCACGATGTACTGCTGTGCGTGGTCGTCATTGGGGTTTCCGAACGCGTAGGTGAAATCCCATCCCGGCGTGACCTCGCTGTAGTCGAAGGTGCCGTCGCAGTCCGGGGTGAAGGTGAAGGTGTAGACCTCGTTGCCGATTGTGAGCGTGATGGATCCGCCGACGGGGTAGTGGCGACACAGCAAGGTGTCCCAGAACGCGTCGCCGTCCAGGGTGACGGTCTCGGACTTGGCCGCGGTCGAACCGGTTCCGGAGAAGGCGGTGGTGCCGGTGACGTGGCCCTCAGCAGAAACGACGAGATCCACCGTCGCGAAAATGGTGTCCACCGGAGGGACCTGGTGGTTCCACGCCAGACCGTCGAAGGTGAAGGAGGGCAGACCTGAGATGGTGGTGGCGTCGATCACGACCTCGGCGAAGTACGCCCCGAGATGTCCGCTCACCACGTTGCCGTCGTGAAGCCTGTACTCGTCCCCGTAGTCCACCGCGAAGGAATTCGGTCCCACCGTCACGATGTCCGGGAACGCGTTGTGCAGCTCCAGCAGGGCCGCCTGCAGCCCAGCGGTCTGCAGCGAGGAAATCATCTCCTCGACGTCCATGTTCTCCGCGACCACCGCGAGCGATCGGAAGAGGAGGTGCATGGTGGCCCGCGGGTCCATGGTCGGTGACGGCTCGCGCGGCACGATAGCCGTCGCCGGGATGTAGATGGGGTCACCAGTAGCGTTGTCAACCACCGACGCGTAGGCCATCAGCCGCGCATCTACGTTCGGGCTCGAGACCACCGCGAATCCGTCTTCCAAGTCGTCGCTCGTGACCCGCTCGAATATTCGGTTTTCCTGGCGGTGCATGAAAGGGCCGAGAGTTCGCTCCAATGAGCCCAGCAGGACGCCGTTCGATCGGTAGAGGTCGATCCGGACCTCGGCCTCCATCCCGGTGCAGTTGACGAATCCTAGGTTGGTGCGGAATCCCGATCCGGTGCCGCGATGGTGGGTGAGCTGGGTCATCAGGCCCTGCTCGCCGAAGGCGATGGCCTCCGATGACGGGATGCCTCCCACGAACTGGCCGTAGGTGCCGTCCGGCGTCTGGTTGTAGGTCCGGCTGGTGGCCACCACCTCGGCCCCTGCCATGGGAGTGATCCGCAGGGCCGCGGTACCGTCGAAGCTGAAGACCGACTCCAGCACGTCGCTGAGCCGCATGCTGGCGCCGGGAGCCACGTGCTGAATGGACGAGGCCGGGCTCAGGTTGTCCTGACCGGTCTCGAGCAGCGAAATCTCGACCTGCGCCTCCTGATTCCCTGGGTTGTGGAGCTCCACGTCCGTCCGCCAGTCGGTGCCGACGGCACCCGACGCGTGGGCGGTGGCCGGGATGAAGATCGGTCCGGCGGAGACATCGGATGCCGGGATGTAGATCGGGTCCCCCGTCCGGTTGTCCACCACCGAGCCATAGGCGAAGAACGCGCCTCCGGCGGTGGCCGTGGACGCGATCGCGAAACCGTCCACAACCGGATCGCCGGTCACGGTGGAGAAGATCCGGTCGATCTGACGGAACATGTAGGGCTCGAGGCTGACCTGGCGGCTGCCCAGTGCCTCGCCGCCGGCGGTGAACAGGTCGACAGTCACCGAGATCTCATCGTCGGTGCAGTTCACCAATCCGAGGTTGGTGCGGTAGCCGGAGTCGGTCCCGCCGAAATGGGAGAGCTGGACGATACGTCCCGGTCGGTCCGCGCCAATGGCACGGCTTGCCCCGAGGGCTCCGATGAATTGACCGTAAGTTCCCGAATCGGTCTGGTTGAATGTCCGGCTGGTGACCACCAGCCCATCGTCCGCTTCGTCGATCCGCAGCGCGGCCGAACCCGAAACCCCGAACATCCCGTGCAGCGCGTCGCGATACCGGTGGGTCATGCCCGGGCTGATGACGTAGCCGCGGGTCCTCGGCGTCCGGTTGGCCTGGTCCTTTTCGAGCATCGCCACCTCGATGAACGCCTGGCCCGGACCGAGATTGAAGATCTGGACATCGCTGCGCCAATCGGTTCCGGCAGCTCCGGAGACGTGGGCGGCGGCCGGGATGTACAGTGGCAGCTCGGGGTCGCTGGCAAGCTTCGCAGGGGAGGGGTTGGCTGATGGGGCCACCGGGTCCTCGGCGTCTGCCGCGGCCGGAGCTGATGCCGTCACGGCCGCAATCAGCAGAATCATCCAGGCGCTGGGACGGCGGACACGACGATTCGGCAAGAAACCTGCACGCAGCATGGCGACCTCCACTCGACCTCGCGTCGTTGTGTCTTTCCTTGGAAGGTATTGCTTGGAAGATCGCAGGTCAAGGGCCACGGAGCGAGCGCCGAAGCCGGCCTGTTACGGTGCGGTGCCAGACCACTCCCCCGTGTCGCCACCCTCGAACCCATCGGAAAAGACCAGCCGGTTGTCGAAGTACCCCGCCAGCTCATTGTCGAAGTAACCGCCCCAAACCAGCATCTCGCTGCCGGTCCAGACCGCCGTGTGCCAGACGGAGGGCGCCGGCACTCCGGTGAGCGAGGTCGGTGCCCACGAGTCCTCGGTCGGGTCGAAGTGGCCGCCGGTGTCCAGCTCGTCGAGGCCCGAAGCCGCGCCGCCCCAGATGATCATTTCCTCACCGGTCCATACGGCTGACGGGTAGGCCCGTCCCTCCGGAGCGTCGATCGTGGGGGTGGCCTGCCAGGTGTCCGCGCCCGGGTCGTACCGCCCTCCGGTGTTTTGATAGCTCTGATCCGCCCAGACGATCATTTCGTTGCCTGTCCACACCGCCACGTGGGCGTAGCGTGCGGTTGGGCAGTCCGCGGTGGAGGTGGCGGTCCAGCTGTCTGTGGCCGGGTCGTAGCGGCTTCCGGTGTTTGTCGAATTCGTCGGGAATCCAAAGTTGGTGGCGCCACCCCACACGATGGCCTCGGACCCGGTCCACACCATGACGTGGTCGAACCGCGGCCACGGGGCATCGGTCATGGTGATCTCGACCCATTCGTCCGCGACCGGGTCGTACCGCCCGCCGTTATCCTTCGGCGACACGGTGTCGGCGCCGCCCCAGACGATCATCTCGTCCCCGGTCCACACCGCCGTGTGATAGGCGCGCGCCTCAGGCGCGCCAGTAGCCGACATCGCGCTCCAGCTCTGGGTCACCGGATCGTAGCGGCCGCCGTCGCCGTGGTAACCGCTGCCGGTGGAACCGCCCCAGACGATCATCTCGCCGTCGGCCCAGATCGCGGTGTGCGAGCTGCGCGGCGCCGGCGCGTCCACCAGCGAGGTGGGCAGCCAGGTGTCGGTGGCCGGCTCGTAGACGCCGCCGGTGTCCAACGGATCAGCGGTCCGGCCTCCCCAGACGATCATCTCGTTGCCCGTCCACACCGCGGTGTGAAACTGCCGGTTTTCAAAGGCCAGCGACGAGACCCACCACTCCCAGTGTTCCGAGTGCTCGCGATTCACCGAGGCGGACGGGGGGCCCTGTGCGATCAGCTCCTCGAGACGGTTCGCCACCAATGGTGCGACGAGGCACTCCCTGAGCATGGATGGGTCGTCGTCGAGCGCGGCCCGCATCGCCGCAAGACGATGGGGCGCCCGGCTGGCGGTCATCATGCGCTGAAGTTCGCCATCGAGCGCCGCGGCCACCACCGCCGATCCGTGTCGCGCCGTCACCCGGTCCAGCACAACGGCGATGTCGTGGGCCTCGTGCCGCCAGACTTCCATGGGATAGCGCTGCGCGAAGTCGACATCGGGGGTTCCCGTCCTGGCGTGGTGCCTGAGCATCGCCACCGCGGCGAGCCCCGCGGCGCGATCCGCCACTGTCAGCTCTGTCGCCTCGAGGGCCGTTCCTCCGGCCAACATCCCCAGCACAAGCGCTACGACCACCATACGGAACATACCGTCCTCCCATCGTGATGCCCAAACGACCTGCGATCTGCGAGCGAGCCCTATCCTGCGCCCACCCGCACGACGACCCACACGGTCTCATGTTCTAAGGCGACACCGATCCACCGAACCCGAAATTCCGGTGTGTCGCCGCGTTGGTCCCGAGAATCCAGGCGCCGGTCGCGGGTGCGCCGTCCAGCATCTAGGGAGTCACGGGATCGGTCACGGTGACGATGCCGAGATACCCGTCCACCGTCAACGTGTCGCCATCGGAAATCGTCGCCGTGGCGTCCGGAACACCGGTGACGCACGGAAGTCCATACTCGCGGGCGATGATCGCGCCGTGGATCAGCATCCCGCCCCGTCGCTCCACAACCGCCGACGCGATGGGCACGATGAAGGTCATGTTCGGGTCGACGGCGTCACACACGAGCACCTCGCCCGCTCGAAAGGCGAAGAGGTCGGCCGCGTCGTCGATGATCCGGGCCGGACCCGTCGCAACTCCAGGTCCCGCCGGTTGGCCGACGAGCTGGCGCGGGCGCGCGCGAAAGCCCTTCTCGACTGGGATGGGCGCCGCCGGCGGCGTCGGCTCGACCACCAGGTTGGGATTCCGCAGCGCGGACACCACGGCCTCGTGATCATCGTGCGGGCGCCCGTCGTCCTGGGCCCGGCGGAGCCGAAGGCGGCCCTCCTCCACCGCATCCAGGACCAGGGCCTTGAGCCGGGCCAGGTGGATATTGTCGTCGTCCCGAAGCCGGTAGCTGGTCCTGCCGAGATCGAGGAGCTCGCTGGCCATCGCCCGCTGGTCTGCCGGAACCTGCGCGATGAACGTTTCCGACAGCTGCTCGATGTCGGTCGCGGCGGCGGATTGCGCGACCTTCGCCGAGTCGGCGAGGACGAGCAGGAACCGGACCAGCCGTTCCCGGTCGGCAAAGCAGAGCTGATTTGCAAAGGCGGCCCCGCCGAACTCCCGTTCAAAGGCATCGAGATCGCCTTCGAACGAGCCGGTTCCCCGGTCGCCGGCCTCGAGCCGTGCCCGCAGCGAGGGATCCTCGCGCACGGTTGCCGCCAGTCGGGCGAGCTCGCCGTTGCGGCGCACGCTCAACATGGGGGTCGCGGCGAGCAGGCCCATGAACTCGTGTGGGTCGGCGGGCCGCACGGCGTCGTTGTAGTACTGGCCGAAGAGACGGACCCCGTGGGCCAGCGGGATGAACTCTCGCCAGTAGATATCCACCCACCGGTCGTGGGCCTTCTGACGGCGATCGATCGCGTCGGCCAAACCGTCGTCGTCGAGGCCCGCGAGGTCCCTGTGCGAAAGCTCTTCCGCCTCGCGATCCATCTCCGGCAGGAGCTCGTTTTCTACTTTCTCGCGCAGCGACCTGAGGTTTTCGAGGCTGCGTGACAGGCTCAGGTACCAGGCACGGTTGTCGCCTTCGGCGGCGTTGGAGGTTGTGATGGGACGGGACTGCAGAAGCACCAGCCCGGCTCCGCTCATCGTCCACTCCACATCCTGCGGCCCTCCGAAGTGGGTCTCGACGACCCGCAACGCGTTGAAGACCATGGCGATTTCTTCGGGATGGAGGGGCGGGGAACCCGCACGATCCGGCGGCACCGGTTCGGCAACGGTCTCCGACCCTCGGACCACCAGCCGTCTCCGTTCGCCCGGTGCCGTGTGGAGCACCACGCGGCCGGTGGTCCGGTCGAGGTCCCAATGGTCGGGCTCGATCGTGCCGTCTACCAGGCCCTGATTGAGACCGTAGACCGCCTCGATGACCGCCCACTCCGGTTCGGCCGGGTGGACGCCGAAGCCGATGCCCGAGGTCGTCCCCTGCACCAGCCCTTGAATCACCACCGCCATGGTGCTGGTGTCCACGTCGATCCCGAGCTCGCGGCGGTAGAGCAGAGCGCGATCGGTCCACAGCGAGGCCCACACGCCGCGGATCGCGTCGCTGAGGGCGGCGGCGCCGCGGACCCCGACGAAGGAATCGTGGAGGCCGGCGAATGACGATGCACCCGAGTCCTCGCCCGGAGCCGACGAGCGCACCGCGAGCGGCTGTTCGGAAAGCTCGCGGGATACCAGCCGATCGACGATCGCGTTGACCTCGTCCGGAATCGGCGCCCTGAGAAAGCGATTCCGAATCCGCAGAGCGGCGTCCCAGATCTCCTCCCACCGCATGTCCTCGAAGCTCTTGCGTCCCAGCTCCTGGTGGATCACCGCACGCAGCGAGGCGTTTTCGACGAACAGCTCGTACGCCTCGGTGGTCAGGCACAGCGTGCGCGGCACGGGCTGCCCGGCGCGGTAAAGCGCGGCCAACGCGACCGCCTTGCCGCCAACGCGGAAGCCGTCGTCGTCGGAGATCTCGTCGAGACCAACCAGCAGCTTCATCGATCGATGTGGAGCTCGATCACATGCTGGAATCGATTCACCACCATGTAGACCGAGACGCGGAGTTGAAGCAGGACGCAGCTTGGCGACCGTACGAAGTCCTCGAGGTGGGGGTGCTTGGTGAGGAATATCCGATCGAACTTTGGTCGGTTGGAGTCGCTGATCTCCTCGACGACGCCAACAGCCGTCGCCGCCGACGCCTCGGTAAAGTCGGCGGGCCGGTTGGTCCGGTTGTCCACCAACATCGAGGCGCGCGCGTCGTGCAGCAGGTTGGCGCGTTTGCGGGTCGACCGTCCGGTGGCGAAGAGCAGCTGTTTCAGGTCGGGCGTGGCGGCGAAGCCCACCAGGCTGGTGTAGGGCTCGCCGTCGTGGTGGGTGCCGAGCACCCCCAGCAGCTGAGTTTCGAGCAGCTCGCGGAGCAGATCCATGTGGCTGCGCTCGTCGTTCATCGTATGGGCCGTCCTTTGACGGTCATTATAGGGCCGCAATTGGCCCACCCCCAGGCGCAATGGCGGCGGATGCGCCGATGCGACCTCGTTCCACTATCGAAGAATCGACCGGATCTCTCGATGATTTTTCTGCGAATCCCATTATGATTGGCGTGCGACATCAATTCCGGATGCTTGAAAGGAGAGCTGCGATGAACCCAGTCCTCGTCATTCAGATCGTGGTCGCGTTGGGCATTCTCAATGTCTGGCTCTTGCGTTTCGGAAAGTCCACGGGTTGGCGGGGCGGCGAGGCGAAGAACATGAAAGAGGAGTTCGCCATCTATGGGCTCCCCGAATGGTCGGTACAGGCCGTCGGCTTCCTCAAGATCCTCTGCGCCGTGTGCCTGATTGCCGGCATCTGGATCCCTGCGCTGACCCAGCCCGCAGCCATCGGTCTCGCGGTCCTGATGCTCGGTGCGGTCGCGATGCACTTCAAGGTGAAGGACCCGCTGAAGAAGTCGCTGCCGGCCCTCACCATGCTGGTCCTCTGCCTGATCATTGCCTTCGCCTGAGATTGGGCGGGGGCTCACCGTCCGCTACGGCACCGTCGCCGACCACTGGGTGGTGTCACCGGAATCAAAGCCGTCATCGAAGACCGAGGGATCCACCGGCACGTCGATGGTGTAGCTGTAGCTGCCGTTGCTCACCGGATAGACATTGGCGATGACGAGGATCACCTCGGCATACCCGACCGCCTCGTTGAGCCCCCAGTTGGCGTCGTTGTTGTTGTCCAACGCGATCCACCGCACCAGGGTCGGCAGACTGGGATCCCTGGCCAGGAAGGCGACCCGAAAGTCCCGGGTGTCGGCGCCATTGAAGTGCAGGGTGGGCTCAGCCGGGAGATCGTTCAGACGGATGTAGTCGGCGGCCCAGTTCTGAACCGTGCCCGAACCCGCGGCCGGATAGGTGCTGTGGGTGCGAAACGCGCTGAACGGAGGCAGGGTTTCGCCGTCATACCCGTACTGGCCGGAGCTGACGCTCCCGTCGTCTATGAAGTTGGCCACCGCCCACTCGCCAAAGGCGTCCTCCATGGTGATGTTGATTCCCTGGAGATTGAGGGCGGTCAGGTAGCCCGCCATACCGTTGCCCGGGACGTGAATCAGGTCCCAGATGAACGGTTGGCCGCCGTACTGCTCGTAGGCGTAGAGGGACCAGAGATATGTCTGGATGTAGTCGGCCCACGCGCTGCCCCAGTCGACCAGACTGTTGTCCGGCATGGTATTGAATCCCGAAACGACGTCGGGATTGCCGAATAGCCACATGGCCAGCTCGCCCAGGCCCTCGTCCACCCACGGGTCCTCGTCGGGATCCTGGTTGAAGTGGATCATGTGTTCGAATTCGTGGGCCGCCACCGCGAGCATGTAGTTGCTGGAAGGGTCGCTGCTGTCGGTGGCGAGGTAGATGACGTCGGCTTCGTTGCTGGCAAAGGACTGGCTGCCGTCGGGAAATTGGTCGAAGGACCAGAAAAAGCCGTCGGCGGCGATGTCGAACCGGTAATACAGGAGAAAGACCCGATCGAGGCCGTCGAGTGGGTTGGGAGGATCGCCGAAGTGCGAGGTGTCGAGATCCCAGATGCCCTGGCCCGGAAACGGTCCGGGGCTCATGTCCTCGAAGTGGGCCACAATTCGATCCACGTCGGCCTGGTCGATGGTGACGTTCCACTCGTCATCGTCCACCACCACATAGTGGTTGTCGCCCATGCCGCGCACCGTGCACGGCTTGAGCGTGGCCGCCGGGAAGCCGCTCAGATCCCAGATGTACCAGAGCCAGGTGTCACCGATCTGCGGGTTCACAGGCGGCGCGAGGGCCTCGGTGTGGGTGCGGTGCCAGCGCCCTTCGGCTTCGAGCTGGGCCCGAATGACCTCGGGTTTCCCCGCCAACCGGGGCAGCAGGGGATAGATGCAGCGGGCGGCGTTGGCGACGACGGGGGCGAGAATCAGCGTGACGGTGACCAGCGCCATCATCCGCAGGTGGCTGAGGATTCGATTCATTTGGGAACTCCTTCTCTTGGGTAAAGGCTAGCATTGTCCGGCCGCCTCGCCTCCCTCAAGCTTGATTCACGCCTACAATGGTCGTCCAAAGGGGGGTGGACGTGGACTTTAACAAGCACCGTGCGATGGACCTTCCGAAGGAAGACCGCATCGCCTATCTCAAGGTCGTCGCCTCGCTGGCGGCGGCAGACGGCTGAGTCAGTAGTCCTCCGGCTCCGCGGTGAGAATTTCGGTCAGACGGCGGTCGGCGGCCTCGCGCTCACGAGGGTCCACGGCGCCATGCCCGAGGAGTTGCCGCACGAAATCCTCGGTCTCCTCACGTTCGTCCGAGTTGGGATCTTCGAGCCGGTCGAGCTGCATCTCGATCACGTCGGCGGCGGGAATTCGCTTGACCGCAGTGGCGACCGCTGTGCCGAGGTCCCCGTCCTTCGTGCCTATCAGTTCCATCAGCGTGACCAGCACCGCCTGCCGGTCCTCCACCCCCACCGGCGCGGCATCGACCTCCGCCAGCAGCCCCGCCGCCAGTAATCGCGAGTTGGGGTTGCGGTCGGCCAGGGCATAGCCGAGGTAGGGCACCGCGGGCGATCCGATTTGGGACAGAGTGTTTCGGCACGCCTCGCGCACCGTTTCGTCTCCGTCCTTGAGCTGGGCCGCCAGTGCCTTGGCGGCGCGAGGGTCGCCAAATGCGGCAAGCCCGGAGGCCGCCACGGCCCGGCACGCCGGCGCCTTGTCACCGAGCGCGGCGAGAATGGTCCGGAAGGCCAACTCGCGGGTCGCCTCGTCATCAGTGGTTCCGGCAATGGAGAGTAACCCCGCGATGGCGCGATTCCGGCAGGCCTCGTCGTCATTCTGGGCGGCGGTCTGGAGTGGTTCGCCGCACGCGTCACCCAGACCCAGCAGGAGGCCGAGCGCCCGGTCGCCGATCGGCTGGCCGAGACCGGCCGCAAGCGCCTCAGCGGCGGCAGCTCCAAGACCGTGGAGAGCCTTCTCGGCTGCCTGGTCCACTGCCGGGTCGGCATCGCCGAGGGTGGCCACCAGCGCCTCACCGACGTTGTCGGCTCCGAGCTCAACGAGGGCGTCCATGGCCTCGATCCGTTGTTCGGTCCTGGCATTCGAGGCCAGTACGGTTTCGAGGCCGTCGATGTCGCCGCGCTCCCTGAGCTTTTCGATCTTCGGTTTGAACAGATTTCCGAGGAGACCCATGGAATTCCTTCCCTGCGCCAGCCCCTTGCTGGCCCACCACCAGAGGATACTCTGGCCGCCTGCGTGGTGATGTGCTCGGAGGTCTGCCTGTTGATTTCGAGTCGGTACTGTCCGCGAGACCAGCCATGCGGAGTTAACAATAGGGCCTCGAAAGCGTTTGTTGAATTGACAGAGCAGGGATGACAGTGCGACCGGGAGAGCTATGAGCAACGGTAGTCTGGCTGAGATCGAAACGGTAAGCGAAGCGATTCGGCCCACGGGTGAGGCAGAGAGGATCGTGACGCTCGACGTGATGCGTGGGCTGGCTATCTTCGGCATTTTGTTCGTCAACATCGGGCTCTTCGGTTTTCCCGAGGGGTATTCGCAGATTCATCAGGAGCTCTTTGGTGGAACCGCGGATCGCATCGTTTATTGGGCCACGCAGTTCTTTATCGAGGGAAAGTTTTACTCGTTGTTTTCGCTGTTGTTCGGGATGGGCGCCGCCATCCAGTTCGAACGGGCTCGTCGGCGCGGTCTGAAGTTCGGCCCCTGGTATTCCCGCCGCCTGCTGGTATTGCTGGGCATCGGCTTGGTGCACGAAGTGTTCATCGTGACCGGCATCATTCTTCTGACATATTCCATCGTCGGATTCTGGCTCATTCCGTTTCTCAAAAGACGGCAGAAGACTCTCCTCATGTGGACGGGCGTCATGATTCTGATTCCGGTCCTTGTGGTGTCGGTGTTCGTTGCTGTGAAAAGCGCTCACAAGGATGCCGGGGTCGAGGACTCTGCGGCCGTGGGTTCGACGGCCGAGAGCGAAAAGGCCTTGGAGAAGCGGGAAGCATTCGATGAACAGGTCGCGACCTTTGGCCAGGGCAGCTATCTGGAGCTGGTGCGGGTCCGTCTCGGCAAACTGCCCGAGAGTGTGGCCGTAACCCTTGGTCTTGGCACGTACGTCCTGGGGATGTTCCTCATTGGTGTCTTGCTGTGGCGATCGGGTTGGATCACGGAACCGCAAGCACACCAAGGGCAGATTCAGAGGATGATGGCGTGGGGTCTGTCGGCGGGGAGCCTGTGCACCGGCGGCTACCTCATCGTGCGGACGCACATCACCAGCACGCCCCCGCCAACGGTGGTTGTGCCGGCGGTGACGGCGCAGATGGTCGGCAACATGTCGTTGTGCCTCGGATACGTCGGCGTGGTCGTGCTCGCAATGACGACCCAACGCGGCCGCCGACTGCTGACGCCGTTGGCTCCGGTTGGCCGCACGGCGCTCAGCAACTACATTCTGCAGTCGCTGGTCTGCGCCACCATCTTCTACGGTTACGGCTTCGGCCTGTATGGAAAAGCGGGACCGACCGTCGGCCTCCTGCTGGTTCTTGTAATTTTCGCTGTGCAACTCGCCCTCAGCACCTGGTGGGTCCGGCGTTTTCGCTTCGGCCCGGTGGAATGGCTGTGGCGATCGCTCACCTATGGGCGGCGATTCCCGATCTTACGAGATGCTGCCTGATTGCACGACCGTTCTGGGCGGCACGTGCCAGGGCCGACACTTCTGACGTTTTCCCTTCTACTGTTTGCCAGCGGGTGCCAGGACCGACACTTCTAATCGCGGGGTACCAGGCCCACACAATCGTGAATGGCCCCTTGCTCGGAATAGCTCTCCTGTCGAGCCCGCCGCGGTCCGACACCCGCACTGTCCGCAGGTTGGCTCCCGAAACCCCGTGTCGTTCCGGTCGTATGGACACATTGGTTCATGACATTGTCGCTGTATCGTAATGACTCCTGATACGAACAGGCCACACCGCGCCAAGAACGCGGAAGGGGGAATCATGAAATTCAACAAGACCCTGCTCGTCATCGCGTTGTTGCTGGTATCGGCCTCGATAGCGGGTGCCGAGGACATCGTCGGGCTGCCCCTGCACATGCAGAGGCTCGACCCGGGGACCATCAGGCTGTGGATCGGCGACCACATCTCGTCCACCTCGGTCGTCGCCTTCGCGACCGAAAAGGGCATCGTCGTCGTGGATACCTTCGGCATCCCAGAGATCGACATGCGGTTGCGCGAGGTGATCGCACGCGAGTTGAGTCGCACCGATTTCAAGGTCTTGATCAACACCCACGAGCACCGGGACCACACCGGCGGCAATTCGGTCTACGCCGACTGCACCATCATCGGCCACGAGCTTGTGGCGGCCGGAATGGAAGCGGCGGCCTCCGACCGCGAGCGGCTGCTCGGGTTCTACCCCGGCTGGATCGCCGACAAGGAATCCGAGCTTGAAAAAGTGGACGGTGACAGCCCCGACGCGGCGCGGCTGAAAGAGGACCTCATCATCAGACGGCTGACCTATGAGGAAATCAAGGCGGACCGGAAGCCGTTTCCGCCGACCGTGACCTTCTCCGACCGCATGACCCTCGACATGGGCGACACGACCTTCGATATGTCCTATATCGGCGGCATGCACACGGCGAGCGACGCTGCCATCTTTATTCCGGAGCGCGGCCTGCTGCTCACCGGCGACACCATGGCCGACGTCTGGCTCACCGACACGCCGGGGTGTCTTGCCAGCTTCAGCGTCCGTGCCGGAATTCCCCACGATTTTCCGCTGTGGCTCGCCAACTGGGACCGCCTGTTGGCTTCCAGGGACAGCATCACCCTCCTGCTACCCGCACACTGGAACGGTGAGCTGTCTATCGAGGGCGCAGAGGCGCGGGTCGAGTACGTCCGCGCCATCTGGGAAGGCGTCTCCGCGGCCGAGGCCGAGGGCAGGAGCCTCGATGCGGTCCAGGCGGACTTTGGGCTCGACGCCCGCTTCCCCGACCTGGTGGGAAGCCCGGGCTTCGCTCCGGATAGGCACTACGGGTCAATCTCGGAGATCTGGACCGTGCTCAGCGACCAGGAATCGGCCGCCCGCGCGATTTACGACGCGCTGGACCAGGGGTCCGATGACGGGGTCGTTCGCGAGGTCCTTGCCGACCGGGGCAGCGCGTCGCCCGCATACTTCTTCGTGGAAGCCGAGTTCAACGCCTACGGCTACGCTTTTCTGCAGCGGGACAAGGTCGACAAGGCCATCGAGATGTTCAGGATCAACGTGGATCTGTTCCCCGACTCCTGGAACGTCTACGACAGCCTGGGTGAGGCGCTGCTGCGCGCCGGCAACACCGACGAGGCCGTGGCCATGTACGAGCGATCGTTGGTGCTCAACCCTGAAAACACCAACGGCAAGGAGGTTCTGGCCGAGATCCGCAGCGCCGCCTGATGGCCTGATCGCTCTGGGTTGCAGGTGCCAGGGCCGACACTTCTGACATATTTCGTTCTATTGTTTGCCAGCGGGTGCCAGGGCCGACACTTTTGACACTTTGGCGTGTCTTGGTAATGGGGTGTGTCGGCAAACCGTCAAAAGTGTCGGCCCTGGCACCGGAGACCCCAGAGACCTTCACAACACTGTCCTAACTGTCGGCCCTGGCACCGGAGTCGGTTATCAATTCACAGGGCCGAGGTGCTCGTCCAGCCAGGCGATGGACTCGCGGGCGCGGTCGGTGTTGGGGAAGGAGTGGCTGGACTCGTCGATCACCAGCTTCTTGAGTTTTGGGGGCGTGCCGAGCATGTCGAAGTAGGGGAGCTGCGAGGTTTCATAAGGGAAGAAGAAGTCGTACTTGCCGTTGAGCATGAGGATCGGGATGTTGACCCGCGTGATGAAGGGGAGCTGGTCGACCTCGGGCATGGCGGGTTGGAAGAGGAAGCCGGCGACGACAACGATGCCGGCCGTGATGCGGGGCTCGATCGCCAGCATCATCGGCGCCATGGCCGCACCCCAACTCACCCCCTGAAACGCGAGACGGTCGTGGTCGATGTCGTCGCGGGTCTCGAGGTAGTCCACCGACCGTCTGAAATCCTTGCCCCACATGATGACGTGGTCGCGCCACTTGGCGGTCTCGTTGGGGTAGTCCGACGTCAGGTCGTCGCCGCGCTCGTAGGTGCTTTTGTAGATGGGAATCATCAACGCCCGGCCGCTCTTGGGAACCCACAGGCTGGAGCCGAGGGCGAGGTCCTCGCTCGAGCGCCGGTGGATCGCGCCGGAGCCCGGGAAGTGGACCACCGTCTGATACGGCGGCGAGCCCTCTTTCGGCAAGAACAGATAGGCCATCATCCGCTCACCGCCGTAGGCGGCGTCGAAGCTGATCCTCTCGCGGATGTAGTCGTCCTCGACCAACCGCTCCTCCACCTCGGCGTTGAGGGGGGTGGGATCGTAGCGGTACTGGTTGAGGTACAGGGCGAAGGTCTCGTCGGAGACTTGCGGCTCGTTGCGGAAGTCGCGGAACGGCAACTCGATGGTGTGGGCCAGCCGGTCCATGTCGATGTCCGTGCCGAGCTGGCGGATGCAGCGGACCCCGTTGGTGGGGGAGCGATCCCACGCCGACTGGGCGTAGACGTCGTTGAAGGCGTAGACCGGGTCGTCCCAACCGCCGCCGAGGATCAGGTAGCCGCCGCGGCTGCTCTTGTTCGCGCACCACTCGCGGGCGTTGCCGGCGAGGTCGTAGGCGCCGTAGCGGTGCATGGCGCGGGTGCTGCCGACGGGCAGGATCGCTTCGCCGGCGAGGTTGGCCATCGGCACGATGTCGCCGCTGGCCCAGGTCATGGCGACGCGTTCCCAGTGATAGATGGTGGGCAGGCTCTTGCCGGCGAAGGCCGCGTAGGCCGCCGCCTCGTACCAGCTGATGCCGGTGACCGGCTGGTCGCCGGTGCCGTGTGGGAAGTCGCCCACCTCCCAAGTTGCGGGGCCGGGCTGGCCGGTGGAGTCGGTGAAGCGGGCCATCGCCTCGTTCCAGCTCAACTCGCGGCCGTCATCGCCGATGAAGGGCTCGCGCCAGTACTCGGCGCTGGAGTATCCGTCCGCATCGACAAAACGTTGGAATTCGGTGTTGGTCACCTCGTACCGGTCGATGAAGAAATCACCCGTGTCCTGAGGCGGCAGGTGCTCCACCCCTGGCATGTGGATGCCCTCGGTGTCTTGCGTGGTCTCCATCTGCGGCCCGGACGAAGACGCCCACACCATCTCCGCGGGCACTTCGCCCACTTCCCGCAGCACGTAGCCGCGCCCCTCGCTTACGAAGAGCCGACCCCAATGGAGGTCGTCGATGGGCTCATATCCGTCCCTCTCGACCCGCACGCGCAGCACGCCGTTGACGAAGGGCACGTTGTCGAGTGGCGTGGTGCCGAGGAGCTCCCAGGGGTCGTCTGCCGCGGCGTAGGGCACGGCGAGCACGCGCGCGCCGGACGGATCGGAGGTAATCGTCACGCCGGCCGAGAAGCGATCTCGAAGCTGCCCGAGGACCGGGTCGTCCGGGATGATGCGCTCGGCTTCGCGGCCGAGCTGGTACGCATGCCACCGGCTGAGATCGCCGTAGCCGGTCGATGCATCCAGGATCCGCTCGATCTCAGGAAGGGCCTGCTGCCGCGCCCACCGTTGCCGGCTCGTCTGGTGGCCGAACCAGACGACCAGCAGGATCAGCCCGAGAAGCAGCAGGGCCGCCGGGATCACGAAGCGAGGCCGCCGGATAAGGTCCTTGACACCGGCCGGCGGGGCGGCCGCGCCGGGGACACCACTGACCTGGGCCTGGAGCTCGGCAAGGTCCTCCCGCAGCTCGTTCGCCGATGGGTACCGGTCGTCGGGGGACCTCTTCAGACAGCGCGCGATGATCTCTCCCAGCTCGGGGGGCAGCGATTGGTTGATCTCGATCGCCGGTGTCGGCTCAGCGTTCAGAATTGCCGACAGGGTGGAAACGTTTCGATCGCGCCTGAACGGGTGCTGACCGGTGGCCATCTCATACAGCAGGATTCCGAGGGAGAAGATGTCGGAACGGTGGTCGACCATTTTGCCTTCGGCCTGTTCGGGGGACATGTAGGCTATCGTGCCGATGACCTGACCGACGGCCGTTTGGTCCTCGATGCCCAAGGTCGCGTCGTCTTCCGACACCTCATCGGCCAGCTTGGCGAGGCCGAAGTCGAGCACCTTCACGCGGCCGTCTGAGTCGAGCATGATGTTGGAGGGCTTGAGGTCGCGGTGGGTGATGCCCTTGGCGTGGGCGCTGCTCACTGCGTCGACAATTTGACCGCCAAGCTCAAGGAAGGAGGGGAGGGCGAGACCGCCGTCCGGGATGAGATCCGCCAGCGCGTCTCCTTCGACCTGCTCCATGGCGATGAAGTGGACGCCGGCGTCCTCCTCCAGGGCGTAGATGGTGACGATGTTGGGATGCTTGAGGGCGGCGATGGCCGAGGCCTCGCGCTCGAACCGCATCCGGCGTTCCGGACTGCGCGCGAGCTCCTCGGGCAGTACCTTGATGGCGACCTCGCGGCCGAGCTTCTCATCGGTCGCCCGCCACACGATACCCATCCCGCCCTCGCCGAGCTTTTCGACAATGCGGTAGTGCAGAAGCGTCGTGCCGGGTTCGATCATGATGTCCTTCCTGGAGCGCAGCCCATTCTACGGGAATGCTGTGCGTAACACGAAGCGAACGGGTCTTATTTTCCTCCAGTGAGTGCCAGGGCCGACACTATTGACACTTTTCGTTTGAGAGAGTGCCTGCGGGTGCCAGGGCCGACACTTTGGACAGTTTGCGGAGACCCTCCATTTCCAACACATGGAAACGTGTCCAAAGTGTCGGCCCTGGCACCGGAGACGGATTGGCTCTCCTGGGTTCAGTTCCTGTACCATTCGAAGCTGGACCCGACAATGCCAGATTTGATCAACACCACCCTGGGCCGCTACCGCATCGTCGAGCAGATCGGAGCCGGCGGAATGGGTGTGGTGTATCGGGCACACGACGAGAGGCTCGATCGCGACGTGGCGATCAAGGTGTTGCCGGAATCGGTGGCGCAGGACCTCGACCGCACCGACCGCTTTAAACGCGAGGCTCGGGCGGTTGCAAAACTCGACCATCCAAACATCCTCGCGATCCACGATTTCGGGATTGAGGGGGGGGTCACCTATGCAGTCATGGAACTGCTTGAAGGTGAGTCGCTGCGGGAACTGATCTCGGACGGCGGGCTGACCACGAAAAAAGCGATCGAGTACGCGGGATCGATCGCCGAGGGCCTGGCAGCAGCACATGGCAAGGGCATCGTCCACCGCGACCTCAAACCCGAGAATGTTCATTTGACCGGTGACGGACGGATCAAGATCCTCGACTTCGGCCTCGCCAAGCTCACGGAGAGGGATCAACGCCCTGGTGGGGCTGGCTCGGAATCAGCCACCCAGGTCCTTCTGACCGAACCGGGAACTGTCATGGGCACCATCGGCTACATGGCGCCGGAGCAGCTTCGAGGCAAGCCGGCCGACGGTCGATCCGACATTTTCGCGTTCGGATGCATGTTGTACGAGATGCTCTCCGGGAACCGTGCTTTTGCGGGCGACACCTCCCACGAGATTGGCGCCGCGATCCTCCAGCAGGACCCTCCGCCCCTCAGCGACACCGGGACCGACCTCGAGAGGGTGGTCCGACGGTGCCTCGAGAAACGACCCGAGGATCGCTTCCAGTCGGCCCGGGACCTCGCCTTCGCGCTCGAGGCAAGCACGGGATCCGCTCCGCCAGCGCGCCCCTCCGGCGTCGAACGCCGTTTCCGCCTCGGACACGCCATGGCGGTGGTTTTCGCCGTCATCGTCGGGCTTTTGGTCGTGCTCCCACCCGAAGGGCTGTGGCAACGTCTTTTTGGCCGGTCCGACGCGAGTCCGATTCGCTCCATAGCCGTCCTTCCCCTGGAAAACCTCTCCAGCGACCCGGAGCAGGATTTCTTTTCCGACGGAATGACCGAGGCCTTGATCACCAAACTCGCGCAGATCGGGTCGCTCGATGTCATCTCCCGGACATCGGTCATGCTCTACAAGAACTCAGACAAACCACTGCCCCAGATCGCGCTCGAGCTTGGGGTGGACGCCGTGATCGAGGGATCGGTGACGCGCGGGGAGGACGATGTCCGAATCACGGTCCAGCTCATCGACGGCGCGTCCGATCGCCATCTCTGGGCCCGGGAATATCAGAGACCGTTGCGCGACGTCCTGCTCCTCCAGGGCGAGGTGGCCCGCGCGGTAGCCGAGGAGATCAATGTCGCCCTCTCGGCCGAGGAGAAAGACCGCCTCCTCGACGAACGCCAGGTTGACCCGGACGCTCACGAGGCCTACCTGAAAGGCATGCACTCCTTTCTCCAGTTCACCGGGGATGGTCTCGTCAGGGCCATCGAGTATTTTGAACACGCCATCGAGCTGGATCCCGGTTATGCCGACGCCTACGCCGGCCTCGCCGCCGCTCGCTTGAACTCCACTTATTTTCTGAGTCTTGCGCCCACAGAGGTCGTCCCGCCGGCGCGTCGTGCGCTGAATAAAGCACTCGAGATCGACCCGAACAACGCCGGGGCCGTGCTGACGTCCGCGTGGATCGAGATGACCTATGACTGGGACTGGGTGGCGGCGGATCGGAGCCACCTCCGCGCTCTGGAGCTCGCGCCAAGCCTGAGTTATATCCACAGCAACTACGCATACATGCTGGCCTCCGTGGGCCGCTTCGATGAAGCCTTGGATCACGCTCGGCGGGCCGTGCGCCTCGACCCTCTGTCCCTCCACGCCGGCCAGCAGCTCGGCTTGATGCTCTATCTCGCGCGGCGGTACGACGAGTCGATCGAACAACTCGAAAGGACGAAGGAGCTCAATCCTTACTACTGGTTCACGTACCAGCGTCTGGCGCAGGCCTTGCTGGCGATCGGGGACTACGAGCGAGGGATCGAAAGCATGCAGCGAGGGATCGAGCTCGCGGGCCCGGACACCCTGAGGCCCGCGAAACACACTCTCGCATGCCTGTACGCTGGTTCCGGGAGGGGTCAGGAAGCGGTCGCGATCCTGGAGGAACTCACGGAACAGGCGAAGTCCAGTTACATTCCTCCCACCGATTTCGCCCAGATCCACACTGCGCTGGGAAACAGCGACGAGGCATTCAATTGGCTCGAAAGAGCCGTCGAGGTTCGAGACGCCGACCTGTTCATGATCAAGGCATTGCCCATCTGGGACCCGCTTCGCGACGACCCCAGGTTCGACGATTTACTGCGCCGGCTGAATTTTCCAGTGGAGTGACAACCTCGATGCACCACTCTCGAGTGAGTGCCAGGGCCGACACATTCGACACTTTTCGTTTTGGTCTGTGCCAACGGGTGCCAGGGCCGACACATTCGACACTTTGGCGTGGGTTGGGTGTGGGGTGTCTCGGCAAGCCGTCAAAAGTGTCGGTCCTGGCACCGGAGACCCTGCGGACGTTGACAAGACTGTCGTAACTGTCGGCCCTGGCACCGCTGTGGTCTATGCTGCGCGGAAACCGACCATTCGGCGGGACTCCTCGTCATACAGGCGCAGGCGGAGCGACCTCAGGCTGGCGCGCAGGGTCAGAGGCTCCACGGCCTGGAAGATCTCTTGGTCGCGCTGGCACACCGGCAGCCGGTAGTTGGGGATCGCGGGGCTCAGGTGGTGGATGTGGTGGAAGCCGATGTTGCCCGAGAACCACTGCAGAATCCGGGGCAGGGTGTAGTACGAGCTGCCCTCCATTCCCACCTTCACGTAGTCGCGGTCGTCGCGGCGCGCCCAGTAGACGTCCTCGAACTGGTGCTGGACGTAGAACAGCCAGATGCCCCACGCGCCACCGATGGCGAAGATCGGCAGCTGCACCGCCAGCGTGCGGCCGACCCCGATGCTCAGGAACAACCCGCCAAAGATGACCATGAGCGCGAGGTTGGTGATCAGGACGCTTTGTCTGCCCTGGTCTCCGGTCTTGGCGCGTGGAATCCGCTGCTTGATGATGAACGAGTACACCGGGCCGAGCCCGAGCATCACCAGAGGGTTACGGTAGAGCCGGTAGCCGAGCCGCTGCAACTGGGGCGCCTCCCGGTACTCGGCGACGGTCATGGTCCAGACGTCTCCGAGGCCGCGCCGGTCGAGATCGCCCGCGGTGGCGTGGTGCCGGGCGTGCTCCAGTCGCCAGTCGTGGTAGGGCGTGAAGGTGAGGATGCCGGTGAGGTAGCCGATCAGGTCGTTCGCCTTTTCGGATTTGAAGAACGAGCCGTGGCCGCAGTCGTGGAAGATGATGAAGACTCGGACCAGAAAGCCGCCGGCCAGGATCTGTGCCGGCAGCGCCAGCCAGAAGGAGATGTCGAGCAGCCGGTAGGCGAGGTACCACAGCGCGATATACGGAACCAGACTGTTGACCAGCTGCCACAGGCTCCTGCGCAGGTCCGGGCTCTGATAGGCCTTGACCGCCTGCTTCCACGTCTGCCTCACCTGGTCGACGGGGTCCCCCGATGGTCCGGCAGCCGTGACGCAGGACCGTTCCTCGTCCGCAGCAGCCACCGGTGGATTCGATCGCGTCAGGTTTTCTTCCATTGTTCTTCCATTGAAACATGCAACCTGGATCCAATCAACTGCTATTCCTCCGCGGCGAGTCATCGGCCCGTCCTGGGCAGTCGTGGGAACGGAATTGTCTCCCGCGTGCCTCGGATTGGGTGCCAGGGCCGACACTTTTTACACTTTGGCGTGTATTGGTAGTGGGGTGTGTCGGCAAACCGCCAAAAGTGTCGGCCCTGGCACCGGAGACCCTGGAGACCTTCACAAGACTGTCCTAACTGTCGGCCCTGGCACCGGAGAGTCGTAACTGTCGGCCCTGGCACCGGAGAGTCGGGTGGTTGGCCACTGACCGCCGGGCAGCGGATACAATCGAAGAACGGTTCAGTGGGATGGGATTGACCTTCACGACCAGCACCGGCGGCACCGGCAGCCGTTCGCGATCCGGCAAGGGTTGCGGGACGTTCTTCTTCGGGCTGTTCTTAGTCATGGGCGGGCTGTTCACCCTCGCCATCCTCGGCGAGACCTTGAAACAGCTTGCCCCGTGGCGGTGGAACGAGACCGACTGCACGATCCTGTCATCCGAGGTTGCGGAAACCGGCGATGACCAGAACCCCTATCGGGCTGCTGTTCGCTTTCGATATGAAATCGTGGGGCAGGTCTTCGAAAGCGATCGGTTTTCCAAAGCCGATGACGCCACCGCGAGTTTTGACCGGGCCCGTGACAGGGCGGCTCGGTACCAGCCGGGTGCCGCAGCCACCTGCAGGGTGAGCCCGGACGACCCCGTGATGTCGGTTCTCGAGCGGCGGCTGCCCTGGATCGCATTGGTCGTTTTTTTTCCGCTCATCTTCGTCGCCATCGGTGGCATCGGGCTCTACGCCACGTGGCGGAGCCCGCCATCGGGCGGCGAGGAAGCGGTGGAGTCCATCTCTCAGACCGCCTCCTCCGGCAAGGGCCATAAGGCCATGATCTTCATGGGTCTGGTCTTTGTGGTCATCGGTGGCGGGGTGTTCATTCCCATGGCAATGGTGCCCTCCCTGCGTCTCGTCGAGTCCATGGGCTGGGAGGCGATCCCGTGCACCATCGTGAATTCGCGTCTGCGGTCGTGGTCCACCGACGACGGCACCTCGCATCGGGCCGACATTCTCTACGAGTATCAGGCCGGGGGCCGCCTCTGGACCTCCAACCGGGCGGTTTTCTTCGGTTTTGCCAACTCCGGTTACGAGTCGGCGCGCAATTTGCTCGACCGTTATCCCGACGGCGCCGCAGTCACGTGCTGGGTCGATTCTCGGGACCCGTCCAAGTCAATCCTCGATCGACAGCTCCATCTCCATCACCTGCTCGGTCTGGTGCCGCTGATCTTTGTCATCGCCGGCGGAGCGGTGGCGCATCACGGTTGGAAGAAGATGCGCTCGCTGAAGACCGGAAGCGGGACGAAGGTCGATGAGGCCGTGTGGGCTGGCGATCCGTTGTCGCTGAAGCCTCAGGTCGGGCCCATGGGCAAGGTCCTCGGCGCGTTCCTCTTCGCCGCGATCTGGAACGGCATCGTCTCGGTCTTCGTGTGGCAGGCCTTCAAGGCATGGGAACTTGCACAGCCCGAGTGGGGACTCATGATCTTCCTGATCCCCTTTGTGCTCGTGGGTCTCTTCAGCCTTGGGCTCGTGGCGTACTTCCTCCTCGCCCTCGCCAATCCCCGACCGCGGCTGACCCTGACCCCGGGCCGGCCCCGGCTCGGCGAAGCACTGAACCTCGACTGGGCCTTCACCGGCCGGAGCAGCCGGCTCAAGCATTTGCGGATCTTCCTCGAAGGAAGAGAGGAAGCGACCTACCGGCGCGGAACGAAGACCTACACCGACCATGAGGTGTTTGCGACCCTCGATCTGGTGGACTCAACGGCAGACTGGGAGATCACCCGGGGAACAGCCGAAGTCGTGATCCCGGAAGACACCATGCACAGCTTCGAGGGTGACTCGAACAAGATCGTGTGGGAGGTCAAGGTCGAAGGCGAGATTTCCCGCTGGCCCGATGTGGAGCAGAATTTCCCCGTCGCAATCCGGCCACTGAAGGCCGAGGACTTCTGAGATGTTGACGCTCTCAACCGCCGACGGCCGCTCCTGGTTCAAACCCGGCGAGCTCATCGTGGGCAGGGCGTCGTGGGACCTCGACAAGGAGGTCGACGCCATCGAGATCCGTCTCTTCTGGTACACCAGCGGCAAGGGCACCCGGGACGTGGGTATCGAGGGGAGCCTCCGGGTCGATGGGCCCGACACCTCGGGTTCCCGTGACTTCAGCTTCCGGGCGCCCGAGGGGCCCTATTCGTTTTCTGGGAAGCTCATCACCCTGGCGTGGTCCATCGAGGCGGTGGTTCTTCCCGGCGGCGAGACCGAACGACTCGACCTGGGGATCGGACCGCGACCGGTGGAGATCATCCTGTCATGAATTCACCGCGCCCAACCAACCGACCGGCGGACAACCCATTCGCCAGCCACCGCGTCGAAGACCTCGCTTTCCGGACGACCGGCTCCAGCACCGCTGAACTTGCCGGACTCGTGTTTGACCTGGGTGGACAGGTCGCCATCGTCGGCCCCGAGGGCAGCGGCAAGACGACCCTGCTCGGTGAGCTGGCGGGCATCCTCCCCGGCGAGCCGGTGTGGGTGACGATCCCCGGCGGCTGCGCAGACCCCTGGCGCTCCGCCCGCGCCCAGCTCCCGCGACCGGTTCGCCGGGGGAACGTCATCCTGGTAGACGGTGCCGAACAGCTCGGCCCTGTGGCATGGCGCCGGCTCCTGTTCGCGACGCGAACCGCGCGCAGCCTGGTGGCGACTCTTCACCGGCCGGGTCGGCTGCCCACACTGATCGACTGCCGCACGGATCAGCACCTTCTCCGCGATCTGGTGTCGGAGCTGGCCCCGGCCGCCTCACCACCGGTCGATCTGGACGACCTCTTCCAACGCCACGACGGCGACATCAGGCTGTGCTTCCGCGAGCTCTACGACTTCTGCGCGGGGCGAATTCCAGCGAGGCAGTAGCCGGGCCAGGGAGGGACGGAGCCGCTACTCAGGAAACCGGAAGCGCGCGTCGTCGATGACGGGATCGAGCTCGATCTCCTCGACGACGATTCGGATGACCTCGGGCCGGTCCTTGACGCGGGTCTCGATGAGGTGCGGGAACATGAGCCCGCCCACTTCCCGGAAGTCCGACAGGCTCTCTTCAAACTGCACGGCACGCCCCCGGATCGTCCGGGTGAAATCGGAGCGGACGACCTGGTGCGACGCCACGTCGATGTAGTCGTAGCGAATCGAGCCATCGGAGAGCGTCAGTTTGAGCCTGAAGGCCTCTCCGCCGGGAAGGGGTTCACGGCCGACGAGCTCCACCACATGGCCCTTCTCCCGCCAATCCACGAGAGGGCCCTCGATGTCGCGCTGGTCGGCTCCCTCCGCCGTGTCGATTTCCGCAGTGGTCGCCTCGGGCTCGAACTGACCCTCCAGAGGGGCGACCTGCCAGCCCACCTCGCCATCGTGCGCAAAGACGCTCTTCGTCCCCTGGGATGAGAACTCGAGCCGGAAGAGGCCCGGCCGCTTCATTTCGTGGACCACCCGCGCGACCCGTCCGCCGCTGGCGGTCGCCGTCCCGGTCTGCCGCAGCGATTGCAGCGCCTGAATCCGCTCCTTGCCGCCGCGGGCGGCGAGATTCGAGTTGACGATCTCGTCAACCGGCGAGGGCGAAGAGCACGCCCCGAACAGCGCGCACAGGAGTGGGAGTGCTTTCAAGCAACGCCTCACGAGTACCTCCCGTTCCATCACCACACACTCTGCGCCGGTTGGGGCCAGTGCCTCGGCCCGTATCCCCAGCCCCAGGGCACCGGGTTGTCGCGCCGTTCCGCTTCTTTGCGCTCGGCCTCCTCCCGGTCCTTGTCTGCCTGTTGTTCGGCCTCGATGGCCTTGATCGCGGCCTCGTTCTCCCGGCGATCCGCCTCTTCGCGGGCCCGCCGATCCGCGAGGATCGCCTGCCGCTCGGCAGGGGTCATCCACTGGCCCTCGAACTCGATGTAGCCCTGGGCACGGTAGCTCTCCTCCTCGGTGACCCATTTCCCGTTGAGCTGGACCCGCCCGAGCGCGCGGTTTGCTTCCTCATCGTCGGGCAGGACCTCGAGCACGTGCGAGTAGGCGTCCCACGCCTGGCTCGAGAGCGCCTCGCCCGTAGCCCACCGCGCCAGCTCGCGCCACGCCTCGGTATCGCCGGCCGGGATCTCTTCGGCCCGCGCCCGATACTCCTGGAGTGGCGACATGCCCTCTTCGATGCGGACAACACTCGACATCCGTACTTCGGCGTAGCCCCCGCCGATATCCACCGTCACCGAGTCGTCCGTTCGTTTGACGATTTCGCCCGTGATCTGGCCGCCTCCCTTGAGGTAGATGTCGTCTGCAAACACCGGGCAGGCCGCCAGAAAGATGATCACGAGGGCTCGCTTCACTCCCGCCTTCCTCTCACTGGCCGTCAACGGTGTTCGGCGGAGACGCCACATCAGGGATAGGGATGACTGTTTCCTCATTCTTGCCCGTTGAATCTAACATGGCTGGGGGTCCTCCGACGATGTCGTGTCCGGCAGCCCCTTCCCTCCCGCGCAGGTGCTCCGTAGGTGCCACGGTCACATTTCAGAGAATTCACATCTCGAACGTGCAGTGGTATTATTTGAGAGCGAGAATCAAAACAAATTGACCATAGCCGCCGAGGAGTTTGAATGCAAAGCGGGTTTTTCAACCATGGAAGCGCCTTTCCGGCGCTGAGAGGAAACCGTGCACGACCCGGGCCCAAGTGGTGCAGGTCGTGCAATCGATGAACAGCTTGTCACTCATCGAATGAATGATGCGTGGCGACAAGACATCAGGTTCCGCCGGTTTCTTCGGGGGAGCCGGGAGGGGTTCAGAGATGTTAAGAAAGTCATTGATCTTCATGGTGGCGCTGGGATGCTGCTCAGCAGCCGGTTTCGCAGCGGATTCCGTGACTCAGGCGGTCGGGCTTCCGTCCGCGCCCGCAACAAACGGGGATGCCGCCGTGGAAGCGACCCTTTTATTCTATGCAGATCGGGGGATGTTCGAAGTCGCCAACCCGGGCTTGCCCGTCGAGGATTTCGAAGAGGGCATGGTAGCCCCCGGCGGCGTCCTCGGCTGCGATGCGCCGATCGATAGTTCCACCAACAACGCCTGCTTCGTGCCCGGCGATATTCTGCCGGGGGTCTCATTCAGTGATGATCCGGGACCCGATGCGGGTGGTCTCCTCCTTTTGGGCGCAGGGTTTAACGGCAATCCTTCAATCAGCTTCGGGAGCAATACATTTACTGACCAGACCGTCATCGACTTCAACCCACCGGTGCTGGCAGCGGGCATGGATCTGCAGTGCCACTACTCCGCCGACACGGTTGATGTCGAGATCTTCGGGACCGGCGCCGTTTCGCTGGGGGTTTTCCAGTCGGGCTGCACCAACGATGGGACCTTTTTTGGTGTGAGAGCCATGTCGGGCCTCGCGATCGAGCGCATCACGGTGTACTCACCGACCAACCAGGTCGAACTCATGGACGACTTGACCTTCGGCAGCCCGACGCCGACCCTCGCAACCTTCGCAAACAGGGCGAATTTCGACATCGCCAACCCGGGCCTGCCCATTGAGGACTTCGAGGAGGGCATGGTAGCCCCCGGCGGCGTCCTCGGCTGCGATGCGCCGATCGACAATTCCACCAACAACGCTTGCTTCGTTCCCGGCGATATTCTGCCGGGGGTCATATTCAGTGATGATCCGGGACCCGACGTGGATGGTCTCCTCCTTTTGGGCGCAGGGTTCAACGGCAATCCCTCAATCAGCTTCGGAACCAATACATATAATGACAAGACCGTCATCGAATTCAACCCACCGGTGCCAGCCGCGGGCATGGATCTGCAGTGCCACTTCAGCGCCGACACGGTTGATGTCGAGATCTATGGAACCGGCGGCGTTCCGCTGGCAGCTTTCCAGTCGAACTGCCCCAACGAAGGGGCCTTCTTCGGTGTGAGCGCCATGTCGGGCATCGAAATCGAGCGCATCGTGCTGTTCTCACCGACCAACCAGGTCGAACTCCTGGACGACCTCGCATTCGGCGTGCCGGTTCATCCGATGGGGTTCACCACATACGACAACCGTGCCACTTTTGACCTGGTGAACCCGGGGCTGCCCATCGAGGACTTCGAGGAGGGCATGGTGGCGCCCGCCGGGCTGGTAACCTGCGATCCTCCGGTCAACAGCTTTAGCAACGATGCCTGCTTTGTCCCGGGGGACATTCTGACTGGCATATCCTTCGAAGACGGCCCGGGCCCCGACCCGTTGGACGTTATCATTCTGGGCCCCGGATTCAACGGCAACCCGTCGGTCACCCTCCTTTCGAACACGTTTACGGACGAGTTCGTGATCAATTTCGGGCCGCCGGTCCGGTCGGTGGGCATGGACCTCCAGTGCCACTTTGGTGCAACAGACGTCGACGTCCACGTTTTCGGTGACGGCGGCGTTTTCCTCGGAACCGCTGTGTCCGCGTGCACGAACGGCGGCACATTCCTCGGCATCAAGTCGACATCCCCCGAGGACATCGAGCAGATACGCATCGTGGATCCACTGGGCAGCGTGGCGGAGGGCGTGGACGACATCGCCTTTGGCACGAGCACCCAGATCTTCGTCGACGGATTCGAATCCGGCGACACTTCGGAATGGTCAAATACCGGGCCCTGACCGGCACATTCACCACTGACAAGGGGCGCCCGCCGGGCGCCCCTTTTTCTTGATCCGTTGCCAGTTCCCCAGCCATCAGCGGAGGGCGCCGAAATTCACCCGCGGAAGCCGATTCCGCGGACACAATTGTCGCTCATGTGGCGGCACCCATTCGGCGTCGGTTCCCTCACCGAACCGGGCCGAGGTAACGATCCAGCCAGTCGAGGGCGGGCCGAATGAACTCCTTGGGGGAGTCCGGCACGTGTCCGCCGTCGAGCAGGACGAGCTGCTTGTCCTCCGGCGGCGCGCCCTGCAGATCGAACATGGGCTGGATTTCGGTCTCCACCGGCGACCAGAAGTCGTTTCGTCCGTTGACCATCAGCACCGGAACGGTGGAGCGTGGCAGGAAGTTGAGGGCCAGGGTTTCCGGCGGCCGGCCAGGAGACGGAGGGGCGAGACCGCCGGCGATCAGAATACTGGCGTCGAATCGATCCTCCACCGCGGTGAAGATCGGACCCCACGAGGCGCCGAGGCTCAGCCCGCAGAAGGCCAGCCGGGAGGCGTCGATGTCGTCGCGGGTCTCGAGATAGTCGATCGAGCGTTGCAGATCCTTGCTCGCACGAATGATCAGGTCGCGCTGGTCGTTGTAGCCGTGGATCTCGATCTGGCGCTCGTAGGTGCCGGTGTAGATCGGGTACATCAGGGCGCGGCCGCTGCGGATGAGGAAGCCGGCCAGGAACATCCCCGGGTTACGGCTGTGGTCGAGATCCAGCGCCGCCGAGCTGGGGAAGAAGACCACGGTCTGATAGGGCGGCTCAGCGTTCTTCGGCAGGAAGAGATATGCCGGGACGCGCTCGTTGCCGTAGGCTGCGGTGAACGAGACCCGCTCCCGGACCCAGTGCTCCGAGCTGTCGTCCACCGCCTCGATCCGGGCGTCGAGATCGACCGGGTCATAGGCGAAGCTGCCTTTCACGACCTCGAATACGGCATCATCGACCGGCTCGACGGCGCGAAAGTCGAACACCGTTTTATCGAGGGCGACCGTGGCCTCGTCGGGGATGGCGTCGGTGGCCCGGATGGTCCGGAAGCCGTTCTTCGGCGACCGGTCGAGCGGATCGGTGGCTTCCATGTTGTCGTACATGTAGGGCGGGTCCGACCAGGCCCCGCCGGGGATGTAGCGCGAGTCGCCGCTCGAGTTGAGGCACCACTCGCGGACGTTGCCGGCCATGTCGTAGGTGCCGTACGGTCCGATCCCGCCGTAGCTCCCCGCCGGCGCCGGGCCCTGGCCGTCGAAGTTGCTGACCGTGATGATGTCGGCGAACAGCCCAAGATCGGCCGCACGGTACCAGTGGAAGACCGTCGGCAGGCTCGCGTCGGCCCACTCGGCGAAGGCCGAGGCCTCGTACCAGCTCACGCCGCCCACCGGGTGGTCGGCGGTTCCCTCCGGGTAGGCGCCGAGCTCCCATCCGGGCGGTCCCGGTTGACCGGTGGTGTCCACGAAACGATCGACGGCCTCTTCAAACGCCAGGGTTCGGCCGTCGACGACAATCGGTTCGATCCAGAATCCAGGATTCTGATACCCGCCCGCGTCCACAAAGTCCTTGAAACGCCGATTGGTGACCTCGAATCGGTCGACCCAGAAGGGACCGAGATCAACCGCGTCGGCGGTGCCGAATGACGCGCTTCCGGCTGGGACCCGGACCATGCCGTCGGGCGCCTCACCTTTCGGGGTCAGCTCGGTGACGGACTCCACCGCCGTGTTCAACGTCGTGCCCTCGAAGGTCTCGTACCCCGCCTTTTCGATGCGAAACCGAAATTGGTCGACGGGCAGCAGGGGCTCGATCGGGGTCCGGCCGAGTGCGATCCAGGGCCGGCCGAGGTCCGCGTAGGAGTTCACGAAGACCTCGGCACCGGTCGGCACGGTCTCGAGCCGGACGGGCAGGAAGTTGCCCGTCTCCAGCTGCTCGAGCTGGGCGTCTCCGGGAATGATCTCCTTCGTCTGACGAAGAAGCCGCATGGCGCCGTCCCGGTCGCCCTCGTCGAGCAACCGCTGGATCTCGGGCAGCGCTTCGTTGCGGGCCCAACGCTGCTGCTTCGCCCTCCCGGCCCACCAGAAGCCGGCGACCGCCACCGCCACCAACATGACCGCTGCCGCGGTGACCCACGGCCACCGGCTGCGCCGGGGTGAGGGCAGCTTGACGGGAGCGCTTGGCGTCGAAGCCGCGCTCCGGAGCGCTTCGAGTTGGGCTCGGATTTCGGAGGCGTCGGCCGGGCGATCGGTCGGATCCTTGGCCAGGCATTCTTCGATGACCTCGCCGAGGCCTGAGGGCAGCCCCGGCCGCACCTCGGCAACCGGCGGCGGGGTCTCGGTCAGGATCGACGAGATCAGCGTCGGGCCGGTGGATCCCTGAAACGGCCTCGTGCCGGTGGCCATCTCGTAGAGGATGACTCCGAGGCTGAAGAGATCAGACGATGGCCCGGCCGGCTTTCCGGAGAGCTGCTCCGGCGACATATAGGGCATGGTGCCGACCACGGCGCCGACCTTTGTCTGCAGGCTCATCGTTTGGGTCGGCGCGTCGTCTCCCACCGGTTCGAGTTCCCCGACCGCGCCCTGCACGAGCTTGGCCAGCCCGAAGTCGAGGACCTTGACCTTGCCCTCGGCGGTCACCATCACGTTTGCCGGTTTGAGATCGCGGTGGACGATTCCCTTGGCGTGCGCGGCCGCGAGCGCCGAGGCGATGGGAATCGCCAGGGCGAGGAGTTCACCGGTCGCCAGCCCGTCGTCGGGGATCCGCCGATCGAGGGTCTCGCCTTCCACCAGCTCCATGGCGAGGTAACGCACGCCGTCCGCCTCGCCGATGGCGTGGATGGTGACGACATTCTCATGGTTGAGCGCGGCGATGGACTTGGCCTCGCGCTCGAAGCGGGCCCGGCGTTCCGAGTCCCCCGCCACAGCCCGGGGCAACACCTTGATGGCCACGTCGCGTTCGAGGCTGGTGTCGTGGGCCCGGTAGACCTCTCCCATCCCGCCAGAGCCGATCGCTCCCCGGACTACGTACTCGCCGAGCCGCTGCCCCTCTTCCAAATGCATCTTGATAGCTTTAATCCATGTTTGGCCGATTCTGTTCCGGCGGGCGGTCTGGAGTATGGTGTCAGGTGATGGAATCGGTGGATTTCGAATTCCGGACCGAGGACGGCGCGAATCTTCACGTCAGCAACTGGGCGGTTGCGGAGCCCAAGGCCATCGTCCAGGTGCTCCACGGGATGGCCGAGCACGGCTCCCGTTACGCGCGCCTCGCCGATGCACTCGCCGGTGTTGGTTACACCACCTACGCCCACGACCACCGCGGCCACGGCAGGAGCATCCCCGAGGGCACCCCGCCAGGCCACATCGCCGACAACGACAGCTGGAGCCGTATGGTCGAAGATGCCCACGCGGTCAACAGGGAGATCGCCGGACGCCATCCCGGTCTTCCGATCATAGTGCTCGGCCAGTCCATGGGCTCCTTCCTCCTGCAACAGCTGCTCTACGAGCACCCGGGCGACATGGTTGCCGCGGCGCTCTTCGGATCCACCGGCAAGCCCCCGGCCAGCGCGGTTGTGGGCAAGCTGCTGGTGCGCATCGAGCGGGCGCGCCTCGGCCGACGCCGGCCGAGCCGGCTCATCCAAGGCCTCGTCTTCGGCAGGTACAACAAGGCCTTCGCGCCGGCGCGCACCGAGTTCGACTGGCTCTCGCGCGACCCCGACGAGGTCGACACCTACGTCGCCGACCCGCTGTGCGGCTTCGCGGTGTCCACCCAGACGTGGCTCGATATGGCGGAAGCTCTCGACCGGAACGCGGACCCGGCCAACGTGGCCAGGGTGCCAAAAGACATGCCGCTCCACCTCTTTGCGGGAGACCGGGATCCCCTCAGCGAAAACGGCAAGGGCATGAGAAGGCTCTACGACGCCTACCGCCGCGCCGGCCTCCGCGATGTCCGGCTCCAGCTCTACCCCGACGGCCGCCACGAGATGCTCAACGAGACCAACCGCGACCAGGTGACGGCGGACCTCATCGCCTGGCTCGACGAGATGGTCGCGGCTCGAGGCTGAGAAGCGATTCGAGAGCGGACGGTGATGGAGGAACAGGAGCGATGAAGACGATCTTCGAGCAGATGACGATCAACGGGCTGCATGTGGCGAATCGCCTTGTTCGATCGGCGACGTGGGAGGGCCTCGGCGATCCCGACGGGGGAGTCAATGATCGACTCGTGGATGTCTATCGCGAGCTTGCTGACGGCGGAGTCGGGCTGATCATCACCGGCTACATCGCCGTGCGGGCGGACGGGAGACAGGCCGTGACGCAGCTTCTCGCCGATTCCGATGCCCTGATCCCCGGATTGTCACGGATCGCCGATACGGTCCACCTCCACGGCGGCAAGGTTGTGGCGCAGATCGTCCACTGTGGCGGACAGGCCAGCCGGGAAGCCACAGGACTCGACCCGGTGGCGCCGAGCGCGGTCGCGAGCCCCGGCTATCCGGAGGTCCCTCGCGAGCTGAACGAGGAGGGGATCGGCGACATCATCCGCTGCTTCGCCACCAGCGCCCGCCGGTTGAAGGCGGCGGGCTACGACGGTGTCCAGCTCCACGGCGCTCACGGTTACCTTCTCGCGCAGTTCATGTCACCCGTGCGGAACCAGCGGCTCGATCGGTGGGGGGCCAGCTTGGAGAATCGTACCCGTTTCGCCCGCGAGGTCTACGCCGCGGTCAGGGCGGAGGTCGGCCCAAACTGGCCGGTCATGATCAAGCTCAACGCGAACGACTTTCTCGAAGGCTCGACCACCGAGGACGACGCTGCCGCTCTGGCGACGGCCCTCGGCGGGGCGGGTATCGACGCCATCGAGGTCTCCGGCGGGACCGGCGGATCCGGCAAGCTTGGCGCCGCGCGGTCGAAGATCGAAACGCGAGCCGATGAGGCGTACTTTCTGCCCCAGGCCGAGGCCATGCGCAGAGCCGCTCCGGGTGTGCCCCTGATGCTCGTCGGCGGCGTCCGTTCGCTCGACAGGATGGAGGAGATCCTCGAGGCCGGCACCGTGGACTTTTTCTCCATGTCGCGGCCTCTCATCCGCGAGCCCGATCTGCCGAAGCGGTGGGCCGGAGGCGACCACCGCCGCGCGGAATGCGTGTCGTGCAGCGGCTGCTTCGCCCCGGCGAGGCGCGGCGAGGGCATCCGCTGCGTCCAGGTCGACGGGTGAGCCTATATGGGTGCCGCGTTCCGCATCGACTCGGAGGCCCGGAGTTTCCGCGCGATCACAGATACGGCGTCAAAAGCCAGGCGATCGCGTCGCGGGCGCGGGTCGGCAGGGGCCGGCTGTCGACCTCTTCGAGCGTGACCTCACGGGAGCGACGGCGAGCGGAGTCGAAGTGGGCGTCTATGGTGGCGGCGAATTCGCGGTCGTAGATTTCGACCACGAGCTCGAAGTTGAGGCGGAGGCTGCGCGGATCGATGTTCGCCGATCCGACCTGGACATAGTGACGGTCCACCATGAGTAGCTTGGTGTGGACAAAGGGGGGCGGTTGCAGGTAGACGCTCACCCCTCGCTCGAGCAATTCCCACAGCATGTTGCGGCTCGCCCAGTGCATGAAGGGGAGGTTGTTGCGCCCGGGGAGAATCACCGCCACATCCACCCCGCGTAGGGCGGCGCTTTTGAGCGCGCCGACGAGCTCGCGCGGCGGGACGAAGTAGGGGGTCATGATGGCCACCTGCTCGCGCGCGGCCGAGACCGCCAACAGCAGCACGCTGAGAAGCTTGTCGAGGTCTTCGTCCGGGCCCTCGATGATGGTCCGACACAGGGCGGTGCCGGCCTCGCTCTCGTCGGCTGGAATCTCATCGGGCTCCTGCCGGCTCGCGAACGCCCAGCTGTCGAGAAAGACCTGCTGCAGCTGCCCGACCACCGGGCCCTGAATGCGAAACTGGGCATCCACCACCCGGTCGGGGTTGTCGGTGCGGTCGGCGAGGTGCCGGTCGCCGATGTTCATGCCGCCGGTAAATGCCAGCCGTCCGTCGGTGATCAATACCTTGCGGTGGTTGCGAAGGTTGATGTGCAGCATCGGTGGGATGAGCCGCGGCGGGAGGAACCGCGCCACGTTCACACCGCGTTTGGCGAGCAGCCGGCTCACCCGAGGACGCGAGTACAGCTCTCCGACGCCGTCGACGATGACCCGCGTGTCGACGCCACGCGCCGCGGCGCGGGCGAGGGCATCGATGAAGTCGAGACCGGTCCGATTCGTCTCGAAGATGTACGTCGACAGGAAGACGTGCCCGGCCGCGGCATCGATCGCCTGCAGCATGGCCGGAAAGACCTGTTCGCCGTTGTGCAGCACCTCGATGCGGTTGCCGGCGGTCAGCTCATAGGTCGAGACGGCGCGGGCGATCCCCGCGAGTTCGGAAAACTCGGGGGGAAGATCGGCGTGAGGTGGGGCGGAAGTCTCGTCACCTTTGATGGGGACTCTGGAGATCGGCAGCGTCTGCGCCCTCGTTTGAATGCGGTTGATCCCGAACACGAAGTAGAGGAGCGGGCCCGCGACCGGCAGGGCGAGGGAGGTGACGATCCAGCCCAGGGCGGCGCGCGGGTCGCGCTTCCACAGCAGGGCGTGGCCCGCGGCGGCGACGGAGACCGCCAACGTGGCCACGATCAGGCCGAGCAGCAAGATCCAGTACACCCGGGAACCCCTATCAGCATTGTTACATTGTCGATGCCGGCGCGTCTCCGGCTTGGGAAAAGGGAATCGGGGTCGAAGTATCATTCCGGAGGCTGACATCTCGAACAACGGGGGGCTGCGATGTTCGATCTTCTGCTCGATCCCGGATTCTGGGCGGCGCTTTTCTCGGTCACCCTGGTCCAGATCGCCCTCGGCGCCGACAACCTCATCATAATCACCATCCTGGCCGGCAAGCTGCCGGTCGACCAGCAGACGAGGGCGATCCGCTTGGGCTTGATCATGGCCATGGTGTTCCGGCTGATTCTGCTCGCCCTGGTGAGCTGGGTGCTGCGCTTCGCAGACCAGCCCTTCCTGAACATCGACCGCACGGTTTTCGGCATCCACTTCGAGGGGGCGTGGAGCGTCAAGGCGCTGGTGCTGGTCGCCGGCGGCCTCTTCCTGATCTGGTCCGGGATCAAGGAGCTGCGCCACAAGATAAAGGGCGTCGAGCACGAGATCGACAGCGCCACTTCCTTCGGGCGGGTGCTGACGATGATCGTCGGCCTTAACCTGCTGTTCTCGGTGGACTCGATCCTGACCGTGGTCGGCATGACCGACATCTACCTGGTCATGGCGGGCTCGGTGGTGATTTCGGTGGTGTTGATGCTGCTGTTCGCCGAACCCATCGCGCGCTTCATGCGCGCCAACCCGGATTTCGAGATCCTCGGCCTCTTCGTGTTGCTGCTGATCGGCTTCGTGCTCTTCCTCGAGGGCGGCCACGTCGCCCACGTGACGGTCAACGGCTCGGAGTTCCCCTACATCCCGCAGTGGATCACCATCTTCATCCTGCTGCTGATGTTCTCCGTGGACTTCTATCAGAACTGGCTCGAACGCAGACGCGACCAGCAGCCGGTGGAGCTCCGCCGGCGGAAGAAATGACCACCTGGTCGAATCTCGAGGTGTGAGATGAGGGTCGGGATCCGCTCTCTCGGAATTGTCGTGGACGTTCCAACCTCCGCTGACTGAATGGTCTCGCGTGCGCGGTTCCGCGGCCGCTCCAGGCCCGGCTCACCGATGAGGACATGGCGATTCTGCAACGCTGGGCAACGGCCGAAGCGGGGAATTGAGTGGTGGGTCCGGTACGTGTTCGTGTTCTCTTCGTGGTGTCACCCGGCTGACTGAGCCACGCGCCGGATGTCGTCGATGATGTCTGCATCGATCCAGAACACGTCGTTCACATCGCCGCTCACACGGAGAAAGAAGAGGTATCTCCCATCGGGTGTGACCACCGGGCTCGTCTCGTTGTGGAGGGAGTTGACGGAGTCCCCCATGTTGACGGCCTGTGTCCACCCACCATCGGGATCGGGAAAGCTGATGAAGAGGTCGGAGCGCCCCTTCTCTTCGGGAACCGACCTCGAGAAGATGAGGTAGCTTTCGTCCGGCGCAATGAAGGGACAGAATTCTCGCACATCGCTGTTGACCTCGTCTCCAACATCTTCGGGTTCGGAGAATGCTCCGTTGTGCCACCGAGCGACATAGATGTCCTGCTCGCCGCGCACGCCCGGAATCTCGGACGTGAAGTACAGATCACCTCCAGCGGTGAGTGAAAACTGCCAGTGCGTGGGGTGTGCCGTGACGACCTCATCGATCACCTGAGGCGCCGACCAACTCGAACCCCCGGTGTGTTCGACAAACCAGATTCGCTCCCGTGTCACCGGGTCGTGCTCCAGGGGTCGTCGGGATAGGTAGTAGAGCCGCCGGTCGCCGTGGGCGAACATCGGCTCGCGAACGCCATACTCCGGATCGAACGGCATGAGTTCGGGCGGCGTCCACAGGTCATCGATCCGTCGGGAGCAAAGAGTCCGACCCTTCTCCATCTCAGTCCAGCACGCCATGTCACCGGCTTTGTTGAACACGACCGCGCTGTGAAAACCCCTGGCGGGCTTCACGATCCCGGAAGCGAAGACCTCGGCGCCCTCATGGGGAGGGGCTTGTCCCATGTAGGGTCCCCGAAGCGCCGGGAATTCTCCGGCCCGAATCCAGGGAACGGTCAACACAACGAGGAGGGAGAGAATGGAAATCGCCCAACGCCTCCGACGGTCCTTGCCACCCGTTGTGGTCCGTTGACGACTGAAGCCAATTCCTGCGTGACGGTTCATCGATGACACCTCAGATCAACGGCCGGAGCTCGAAACAGACATCACGGTTCGTTCCATCTCTCTTCAGGCGAAGACAGGTCTCGCCGCTTCCCTGCATCGCCGTTTTCAGACTCTCCTGTGAGAACTCGGCTGCCGGTTTTGAGTCGACGGCGACCAGGGTGTCACCGACCTGAATCCCGGCCCCGGCCGCCGGGGAGCCCTGGACCACGTGGGCGATCGAGAATGATGTCGTTCCGTCTCCCGAAACCCTGAACACGAGACCGCTAGCGTCGGCGGCGAACGGATCAAACGTCTCCGAGTTGGGGGTGAGGAACATCCGGCTGTCGACGTAATCAAAACAGACGTTGAACCGGGACAAGAGGTCGGCGCCGATGATCCCGTCGAACTGCGTGGAGGCCGCGATGCCGGAATTTTCCGTGCAGAGTTGAACGATTGGCCGCTCGAGGGTCGAGGTTCCCAACGAAATGGAACCCAGTCTGCCCAGGGTGCCGAAGGCCAGACCGCTGATGCCGAAACCGACGACGGTCTCGACGACCTGGTCGCTTTTTTCGACGAGCTGATGGCGGCGAACGAACGGGGTATTCACGAAACTCTGCCGCACCCCGGTGTCGATCAGGAACCGTCCGACTCCTGCCGGCCGCCCGTCACCCGCCGAGACAGCGGCCGACACAAAGAGGGTGTTGTCCTCCACTTCGATGGGGACGGGCTCGCCCCGTGCTGTCGGATCGAAGGCCTCGGGACGAACAAAGGTGACGTGCCCTCGAGAGTAATCGACGCAGGTCACCACCTGTTGGAGGACGTTGCCTCCGAGGATGCCGTCCATCGGGTGGCCCCAAAAAGGCTCGAGTCGTTCGAGCGGCAGGGCGACCGCCCTGAGATTCCGGACATCGATCCCCCCGACCGAGAGGACCACACCATCGAGGCGGCGAACGTCGAGCTGTTTTTGACTGGCGCCGTGGACCGTCATGGCCGCGCCTTCCGTCAAACCGAGCATGGACGCCGGGGTCAGCCCCACCGCGGAAACGTCGGGAGCTCCGGTGTCGAGGGCGAACTCCAGCGGTTCGCTGCCGTTGACCGAGACTGGGAGATAGACGACGTTGTTGAAGATTGTTGCCTGAATCTCGACAGATGTTCTCCGCGCCGGAAAGGACACCACGGAAGATGGTTGAGGGTCCTCAGCCGCGACCGCGAAGGCCGCGAGACTCACGAGCATCACGACGGCGAATCGAGAGCGGCGCCGGCGATGCGCGCCTCTCTTCTCGGGTGCTATCACAACGCGATGACGGGGTGGGGTGATGATCCACCTCCTCTTTTTGCCGGTATACGAACCAACGGATGAGATGGTTTTCGCCCCCGTTCGCAGGTGTCGGGTAGACTCGGGCGAGGGTCTACCCGACGCCCATCGATGACCCCGCGATCGTGTACCCACGGCGCGAACGACACTCTACCCTGTGACGCCACCGCCGCCGAGCTGTGATCGGAAATTCATATGAGAGAGGATGTTAGCTGTGGCACATCATTGGTCACGGCTCCAGATTTGGTATACTGTATTCGAAGATTCGAAAGTGATTTTTTGTTGATCATTGATGTTCTTGACGCACCGGGAAAGCCGGCGATGGTTGGAAACCCCGGTGTGCTGAACAATACGAGGGGGTCACGATGTACCGACCTGTAACAGCCATCACATGTCTAATGCTTCTCTTTGCCGCCGGCACGGCGTCGGCCCAGAGCGGACCGTTTCTGGTCAACGAACGGAACGCGAGCACGATCTGGACCTGGGAGCCGGCCGGCGGGACGACCGCCGTCTATCACACCATTCAGGCGAACGACGCGGATCTGCCCGGGGGGTCGACGTGGGGCTGGATCGTAGAGCATCTTGACGACCACTTCGCGCGTTTCGTGCCGGGAAGCGGCTCCGGGTTCGACCAGCAGTATTCGACGCCGTATGCCTATCCCAAACATATCACCGTGTACAACGGGCAGGTTGTGGTGATGAGCCGGAATGACGCCACCATCCAGCGCTACGACGAGGATGGTGCGTCACTCGGAAGCGTTGCCACCGGCAACGTGACGGGCCAGGGGATGGCCACGAACGGCACCGATCTCTATGTCAGCTTTTGGAACGGGGTGAACTCGTTCTTCGAGCGTTATGACTCGAGCTTCGCGATGCAGGAAACAATTTCCAACCCGACTGGGATGGGGCTCAACGTCAACGTCGTGGACTTCGTCTACGACACTGACACGGGTCATTTCTTCGGTCTCGCAACCGACGATGAGAGTGGAACAGGAACGGAAACGGATACGGTCATCGAGTTCGTCATGGGTGGAGCCGTGGTGGCGACCTACACGATCCCGTTCCTGGCAGACGGCATCGGCCAGTTCAATCAGCCGGTCCCGGTGGAGTTGATGTCCATTTCTGTGGATTGAAAACACCGGAACAGACTGCCAGCCGTTTGAATCGATCTGAGGGTGTCGGCTAGACCCGGCCGGGCAACCGCCCGGGTCTAGCCGACACCCATCTTTCCTTTTAACAAAGGGGAGCCACGTTCGGATGTGTTGCATTGTGTGGGTGGTACTTTTGATGAGGTCTGAATGACGCAGCTCGATTGAGTCGGAGGAGCAATGAACGTCCACTACCTTGAGATCGTGACGAAGGACGTCGACGCGGTGTGCGCAACCTACGCGCAGTTGCACGGCGTGACCTTTGGCGACCCCAACCCCGGGTTGGGCAACGCGCGAACGGCGCCGCTCCCGAGTGGCGGGATGCTCGGTGTTCGCGCCCCGATGCACGAGTCGGAGGAGCCGGTGGTGCGCCCCTACTGGCTGGTCGATGACGTCGCGGTCGCGGCGGCCGCGGCCGTGGAGGCCGGCGGCGAGATTGCGCATTCGCCCATGGAGATTCCCGGCCACGGCACGTTCGCCATTTTTATCCAGGGTGGCATCCATCACGGACTCTGGCAGGTCTGAACGCGACCCGGCCACTCCCCTTGGGGGGGCTTCTCGTCCATTGTTTTCGAAGAACAACGCTACTAAGGTGCCCGGCTTTAGGAAGTTGGGACTTTCGGGCTTCCTGAGGTCCTAAAGCCTCCCGCCGGTAAGGTGCAATCGCTGCACCACCTCCTCCAGCTGCTCGTGGGGGTCGGTGGAACGGACCAGCAGGCCGTGTGTCACTTCGAGGCCTTCCAGCCGTGAGACGTTTCTTGTGAGCACGATGCGGCTCCCGTGGTTTGGGTTGTGGGCGCCGAAGGCCCCGCTGTCGTCGAGGGGAACAGCGTCAAACCCGCGGCGGTGGAGAAGCCTGCCCAGTTCGCTGAGATCCGCATCCACCGCGAAACGGATCCGGCGCAACGGGCCGGAGCGCAACCTCACGAGGGGAGTGATGTCGAAGGCTTCGAAGACCGGGAAGACGCTGATCCGGTCGCCATTGGAAACCAGATAATTCCCTCCGACCGATTCACCGTTCACGAGGGTCAGCTCGACCTCGGCAAGCGGCACGCCGAAAGACCGAATCAGCTCGCCGACCGGCATGGGATCGCCGCATCGATGGGAAAAAGAGCGCTTTCGCCTGCTCGGGGGCAGGTGATCGTTCAGTTCCTCGTAGAAGCGGAGTTCGACCTCGATCATGATCCGATCGTAACAGCGATGCGCAGGGTCCACATGGGTCCATTAAAGGGTGCTAAAGGGTGCCACACTTCGCATTGCCTCATTCCATGATGCAAATCCCACCGGACGGTTGAGAATGGCCTGAGCAACAAAGCGTTAATGCAAAGTGTGGCAACCATGCATGGCACCCATGTGAAAAGCCGGTCGTCGAGGCCCTGAGTCTGTGGGGTCATTCTCCGCGCGTGTTCACAGCAGCGCAGAAGCCTCGAGCCGACAACGTGGGAATGAGCACGGTGAGTGCCAATTATCTATATTTATCTAGAAATACTTGGCATTTTTAGGAATTTTATAGTTTAAATCTATATTTTCCTGTGTGCATGGACCCGCCACCGGGTCCTGCCGTTCGCGAAGGGAGTCGGACCGATGAAACAATATTTTGCGAAGGTCATGAAAGTCTTTACCCGGGGTGAAATGCCATCTTCGGTGGCACATCGCGACCTCGTCCCGATGACGGTCACCTCGCTCTCGGTTCCGCCTTCGAGCCGTCGTCGGCATGTAGTTCAACGATCGGCGCGTCATGACTGGCGGGTGACGTCGTTTTCTGGGTTTTGAACCGTGGTTGAAGGTGTGATTTCTGTCTCCGTCACTGGAGGAACAGCCCACGGCGGGCCGTTTCGCCCCCGGTCAAGGGAGAAGTCTCATGCTCGTTGAAGTCAGTGATGCCAATTTCGATGCCTGTCTCTTGTCTGAAGGCATCGTCCTGGTGGAGTGCTGGGCCCCGTGGTGTGCCGCCTGCGGTGAGTTCACGGAAGTCTTCGAAGCGGCCGCTCGTCGGCACTCTGCGCACCGCTTCGGAAAGATCAACACACACGAGTGGAGCGACCTGGCGAAGAAGTTACAAGTGCAGCACATACCGACCATGGTCTTGTTCCGGGACGGGTTGTTGCTGTTGCGGCAACCGGGGCACATTTCCGGGGAACAGATCGACGAGCTGATCGGCAAGGCTGAGGGTATCGACATGGCGCAGGTGCGGGCCGACATGGCAAAGCGCACTGCCAATGAAGAAAATCGAAGGGCGAGAGAATGACGTTGATTATGAACAATGAACAACACGAAAAGGAGAACATCATGAGTGAGATCCGCGAAGCAGACGTCGAGTTCAAAAGGTCGCTGGGTGTGAAATGGATCAAGGCCGCGTCCGGACGCACGTATCTATGCCCCGTGGATGCGGTCAAACGGCTCGAGAACCCGACCGAAGAACAGTTGAAATTGATATGTGTGGACGAGTCGGAGAATCCCCAGAATGACTGAAAACTGACCAACCTCACCGAGGACGGTCACAACCTGATACGGAGCGATGCCGCCCCACCCGAGGTGGGGCGTGGTCGCCTTTCCAAGGAGATTATCGTGTCATTCATGGTCACCGAGTCTGCGCCGGATTTCACTGCAACCGCAGTCCTGGGCGACAATAGCTTCGACGAGAATTTCACGCTCTCGTCCATGCGCGGTGAGTACGTGGTGCTGTTCTTCTACCCGATGGACTTCACCTTCGTCTGTCCGACCGAGATTCTCGCCTTTGATGAGGCGTACGACCAATTCAAGGCGCGCTCCGCCGAGGTCGTCGGGGTT
Source organism: uncultured Holophagae bacterium (assembly GCA_963710645.1). GTDB lineage: Bacteria > Acidobacteriota > Thermoanaerobaculia > Thermoanaerobaculales > Sulfomarinibacteraceae > FEB-10. The sequence goes on from CAVQBD010000002.1 coordinate 606,955, forward strand.
TCGGTCGACTCGCAATTCAGCCACCTGGCGTGGAAGAAGACACCCGTCGATGAGGGCGGCATAGGGCCCATCCGCTACCCTCTGGTGGCCGATCTGAAAAAGGAGATCGCAAGGAATTTCGGCGTTCTCCTAAACGACGAGGTCGCCCTGCGCGCTCTGTTCCTGATCGACAGGGAGGGGATCGTCCGGCATGCGTTGGTCAACGATTTGTCTCTAGGTCGTAACGTGCAGGAGGCCCTGAGAATGCTCGATGCGCTGCGGTTCCACGAGGAGAAGGGCGATGTCTGTCCCGCCAACTGGAGCGTGGGAGATGAGGGTATGGATGCGTCGCCCGAGGGCGTGGTCGACTACCTGTCGAAGTTCGCGGAGTAGCCGCCGTCACGGGAATAGGAGCAAGGTTTGCGGAGATTGCGGAAGGCGCGTTTTCGGTTGTTGAATTCACCTGGCTCAAACCGCAAGGTCCGCAAACCTGGCACTCTTCGGCCGCCCGAGTGAGAGCGTCGCGCCCGGCACCCATCGAAGGATCGCAGTTGCCGTCGGCGAGACAGCATCGTAGGCTTGATTCGACATGCTCCTGCTCGTTCTCTATATCGCGCTCGCCATCGGGGTGTCATTCCTGTGCTCCATCATGGAAGCGGTGCTGCTCAGCGTCACTCCCGGCTACATGGTCGCGATGGAGCAGCACAGGCCGAACGCCGCGAACAGGCTGCGCAGGTTGAAGGAAAACATCGACGAGCCGCTGGCGGCGATATTGTCCCTCAACACGATCGCGCACACCGGCGGTGCGGCGGGCGCAGGCGCCCAGGCGGCACACGTCTTCGGAGACGGCTGGATCGGCCTGTTCTCCGCCGTCCTCACCTTCGCCATCCTGTTTCTGAGCGAGATCATCCCGAAGACCATTGGCGCCGTGTACTGGAAGCAGCTCACGCCGCCGGTGACGCGGCTGCTCGTCTGGCTCACAGTCGCTCTCAAACCGCTGGTGTGGATGAGCGGCTTGGTCAGCCGGGCGATCTCGGCCAAGCACGACCCGGTCCACGTCAGCCGCGACGAGATCCGCGCCCTGGCCGACCTCGGGGCGCGAAAGGGGGTCCTGGACGAGGGCGAATCGAGGGTGGTCAACGCGCTGCTGCACTCCCGTACGCTGCGCGCCGCCGACATCATGACGCCACGGACCATGATGTTCACCCTGCCCGAGGAGGAGACCGTCGGGGGCGTTGTCGCCGAACATCAGCCGTTGCGCTTCTCGCGTATCCCGATCCGCAGCGACTCCATCGACACCCTTCGCGGATTCGTACTCAAGGACGAGATCCTCGAGCGCGCCGCCGGAGATGAGACGGCCACCTGCCTCGCCGATCTCCGCCGCGAACTGCTCCTGGTGCCGGCCACGACCCCGATACCGCGTCTTCTCGACCTGTTCCTCGGGTCTCGCGACCACATCGCGGCGGTGCTCGACGAGTTCGGCGGAACCGCCGGTCTGGTCACCCTCGAGGACCTTCTCGAGACCGTGCTCGACCTCGAGATCGTGGACGAGGTCGACAGCGTCGAGGATTTGCGCGCAGCCGCCCGGGAAGATTGGCGACGCCGCGCCCGACGCCTCGGCCTGCTCGACGACAAAGGGGAATCTCCGGATTCGCAGGGATGAACCTGAGGCGCGCACACCACGCCATCGGATAGGTGCCGACCTTCAACCTACCTCTCACCGTTGGTGATGGGTCTTGAAGACTACGGCACCGTCGCCGACCACCCGGCAGTATCGCCGGACTCGAAACCATTCGCGAAAACGATGCCGATCATGCTCATGTGCATGTGAGTGTGATGGAATCTATACCATCCATACCCGTGGTCAACGACCTCGTAGGCCAGCGGAATCGATTCACGCAAAACCTCGTCGATCCAGCCGAGTGTCACGAGCTGGTCCAAGGCAAGTTCGAGCAACAGACCAATTTGACCGTCTACGCCGACAACCCGCAGATCGGGGTGCTCGGACAGGTAGGCGATGAACAGGGCTGTTCGCCAGACATCCAAGGCGTAGGGATCGTCGATGAGGTGGTATTGATCTTCAGTACCGATGTAGGAGTCGCCAACTGGCCGCACCAGATTGTCCGGTGAGAAGAGCTGAAAATAGGCGGCGTCGATGTCGTTACCATTCTCATGCGTTTTGGGCGGATGGCGAAGGCTTCCGATATTTGTGCCGGGCGTTGATCCATCCGCCTCGCTCATGTCTCCGAGGCCAAGCGGCGCGAAATTGCCGTAGCCCCAATCCGCCGTCTTGCACGCGACCTTGGCCGCGGCGTACTTTATGAGCATGACGGCGTCTCGCCTGAGAAAGCTGTAGCTCTGGTCTTCCACTGTTTCGCCGGGAATGGGGTAATCCCAATACCCTGGGCCTTCATCCGGCTCGAAGGGGACCAGCTCCGTGCAGTAACCAGTGTCACCGGTGCACGACAACGGCGGCAGCTCATCGCAGGGGGGCCCCGGAGCGGGCCCTGGGTCCGTGGGCGCATCCACATCCTTCTCCAAATACCACGTCGCGATGAGGATTCCGGATTGCCAGCCCTCGCCCTCGATCGTCTGACCCGTGATCGTACCGGTCAAACCGAAAACGGCAGGGTTGCCGATCGTAATTGCGTCGCCGACGATTGTCACGGGAAGAGAATCGTGGAAAACCCCAAGAACCGGAACATAGACATCCGCGGTTCCCAAGCCACTAGTGACATCGAAGTCGATAGCGACAGTATCGGAGAAGTACTCGTTGGTTGCATCCCACCCGACGCCATACCACTGTCCGTCGAGATCCTGGGCAAAACCGTCGCAGGGGGCCCACAATCCAATGAGAAGCAGGCATATGTAGATCGATGCTCTAGGGGGCATGACACACTCCTGATGGGTGTCTCGTTCACGATTGCTGACTTGTCCCCAACCGCCAGTCAACGGACAGGAAGTTCCTTATGCATACTTCCAGCGTAGCACGGGGTTGAGGGCGGGGATCTAGTTGAGAACGTATAGGTATTTGGCACCCCATCATGTGTGTCCGCATCCGCTGGCTCCAGAGACTGTCGCGACCGCACCCACCTACGTAAACATAAACGTAAACGTGCCAGGCACCGCTTTCATCGGCTCCCTGACCAGCTGGGCCCTGGCCCTCGCGCCGGTGCTGTTTCTTGGGGGTTCGTGATAGCGGGGGCGACGCAATCGGCGCAGGGTCGTCCGGCACAGTTTTATCTACGACAGCGCTGCGCATGTTCCCTGACCTGGGTCAGCTGAATCGTGGAAACCTCACCGCTCCATCGCCCGATTGATCCTACGGAACCGTGTCCGACCACCGCGCGGTGTCGCCCGAATCGAAACCGTCCAGATGGATGAGATCCGTTGTCAGGCGAATCACGCCGAGGACGTCGTGATCCGCGCCCTCCTCCACCACCCCAGCCACCACGACCTTGTGGTCCCCCTGAATCGCGGCTCCGTAGGCGTCGTCGTAGTTGAGCTGACCCGGACCGCCGAGATCAAACGGGACCGCGGTCCGACCGTCTACCGTGCCGAACCCAGGGTCGAGCGAGCCGTCGGGGAGAAGTCGCGCCACCCCAAAGTCGGTGTCGTCGACACCGCTGTCCACCGTCCCCGCTACCACGATCTTGCCGTCTGCCTGGATCATGACGTCATAGGCGGTGTCGACCAGGTCACCTCCAATGTCGAAGGGCACGGTTACCTTCCCACCGAAACCGAAGCTCGCGTCGAGCGAGCCGTCCGGGTGCAGCCGGGCGATGGCAAAGTCGTGGTCCCCATTTTCGGTGTATTCGGCGGTTCCGGCGAGAACGATCCGCCCGTCGTTCTGGATCGCGACAGCGAGAGCCTCATCGCCGAGGTACCCGCCCAGATCGAACGGGATGACGACCTTGCCTCCGGCGCCGAACCCTGGGTCCAGGCTGCCGTCCTCGTTGAGTCGGACGGCCGCGAAGTCGGTCCCCACCGCCCCCGTTGCCGCCCATCCGGCGACCACGATCTTGCCGTCGCTCTGGATGGCGACGTCAAAGCCGATGTCGCTGTTCAAGCCGCCCAGGTCGAATGCGATGGTGGTCTTGCCGCTGGCGCCAAACGAGAGGTCGAGAGCCCCTGAGGGGTCGAGACGGGCCACCGCGAAGTTTTTGTCGCCTACCGACGCAGACGCAGCCGAACCGGCCACCACGATCTTGCCGTCGGGCTGAACGGCGACCATCCATGCGCTGTCCTCGTTCGACCACCCGAGGTCGAACCAGACGGTGGCGAGGCCGCCCGTGCCGAAGCTCCCGTCCAGTCCACCGTCGGAGTTCAACCGGGCGACCGCGAAGCTCATAATCGCTGGAACTGTACTGCGCCGAGCCCGCCACCACGATCTTGCCGTCCTCATGAAGCGCGACGCCGTTCGCCCGGTCCGTGTTTTCGGAACCCAGATTGAACGGGATCCTCTGCTCACCACCCACGCCAAACGAACTGTCCAGGGATCCATCCGGCTGAAGACGGGCGACGCCGAAGTCAGTGTCCATGCCGCTCGAAATTGGTGGAGCCCGACCACGATGATCCCGCCGTCGGGTTCGACCGCTCACGCTCCGCCAACGACCAATCGAGAATACCGTCGGGGTTGAACGGAACAGTGGACTTCCCCCCGGTGCCGAAGACGGGGTCGAGGACACCGACCTGGGCCGAGGCCACGGCAGGGCACACCACGAGCACGAGCGCGGCTCGTGATGCCGCAGCAACAGCGAGTATTCCATCCTCTGCCTCCATAACGATCCGCCCCCGGTTCATTCACCATCCTTGATGCTCAGGGCCACAGCACCGATTTCCAAAGAAAAAAGGAGGACCCCCCGCCTTGGTACCAGTGCCAGGTCCGCAGTTCGAGTCGGCGGTGGTCGGGGTCAATCAGTGGCGGTCGAATGAGGCAGCAGAAACTCAGCACTCGCTTGCGAACTCACCGCGGTGCGACGCGGCAGGAGACATGGTACGTGGCGCCAGGGATGAATGGGCGGGGATGTTCCGGGGACGGGACTCCTCCCATGCGCGAACGGGACAACCTGACTTCCTCAACGAGACCCACAATTCATCAATTGTGAACGTGGTGCCTATGGGCTTCCACGAGATGCCGCCCTGGCGATGCGCCCAGGACAATCACCCATCCCAGGAGGCCCGCCATGACCGAGCCCAATGAAGAGGCCCCGTCCTTCGAGCTGTCCGTCGAGATCACCGACCCCCGCAAGGTCCGCAAACCTGGCACTCTTCCTCAGTACACATGGTACGTGGCACCAGGGATGAACAGGCGGGGATGTCTCGGGACGGGATTCCTCCCATGCGCGAACGGGACAACCTGATTCTCCTCAACGAGACTCACAATTCAACATTTGTGAACGTGGCAACTATGGGGTTCACACGAGTCCGCCCTGGCGACGCGCCCAGCTACAATCAACCCATCCCAGGAGGCCCGTCATGCCCGAGCTCCGATCCCGAGGCCTTCCGTCCTTCAAGCTCACTGTCGAAATCACGGACTCAGAACCTTGTGGAGTGGCTCGAGGAGATCCCCGAGGATCACCTTGCCGCACGGGTGCAGGACACTCTGCGAGCCGGTCACTTCGTGCTCAACCTGGTCCAGGCCGCGGCCGGCGAGGAGCAGATGTCGCGCTACTTCCGGCCCGTGACCAACCAGATGGAGCGGCTCGAGGGCACCCTCGACGACATCATGGGCCGCGCCAAGGTGTCGCAGCAGATTGGCAAGCTCGGTGAAACCTTCGCGGTCAACCAGCTCACCGAAGCCTTCCCCGGCGACCGCTTCGACGACGTCTCCGGCAAGCCCCAGGAGGCCGACATCAGAGCGTGGTTCGACGTCGGCGACGAGGACCCGGTGGAGGCCCGGATCGAGGTGAAGTTCTACGACGGCGACGTCCCCACCAAGGAGCTCGACAAGTTTCGTCGCGACCTCGAGGCCACCGACGTGCGCTTCGGGCTGATGGTGTCCATGGCGAGCCGGCTGACCGGTATGAAGACCCTGCTCAAGATCGAGGAGAAGGAGGGCGCCGTGCTCGTCTTTGTGTCGAACGCCGGCCTCGACGGCGTTCGGCTGATTGCGGCTGCGGCCATGCTCAAGGCGATCATCCTCTACCACGCTCGCGCCGGCGCCGCCCATCGCATCACCGCGGCCGCCATCCGCCAGGCCTGGTCGCGCCTCAGCGCCGAGATCGAGGAGCTCAAAGCCATCGCCGCGCAGGTGGCGGAATTCCGCGGCACCGTGCGGTCCGTCGCCAACGATCTTCACTGCCGTCTCCATACCTTGGCCGACCAGGCCAGCGACGCCGACATCCGACTCAAGCTTGCCGTCCAACGCCTCACCGGCCGGCTCCGCGACGAGCTCGAGTCCCTGCCCGCCGCCGACGAGCCTCCGGCTCTCCCCGAGCCGTCCCCGCCCGAAGCCGTCCTTGTCGAGCTCGATCGCCTTCAGAAAACCAAGGACAAGCGGGCTCCGGCCCTCCGCAGGATTCGCGAGCTCGCCGGCGACAACGGTCTGGACATCCTCCTGAACGACGACGGGACCTGGACCCTCCTGTGCGCAGGCGAGCCCGTCGCCCACACGGCGGGCACCAAGACCCGCCTCGACCTCGTCTTTCCCGCCGGGGACACTCCCATCGAGATCGACCCCACCATCGAGGAGGCGAAGAACCAGGAGATCATCGTCTCCGGCAAGGACCCCGAAGCCATGCTCACCAGGGTGGGGGAGAGGTTGGGTGAGGACGGCGGTGAGGACACGGCATGAGGAAGGGGCATGACACGGAAAGTAGGCTCACCGTGTGCGACCGGAGTTGCCTGAAGTGATGGCACGGCGCAGGCGCGGCACCGGCTGGCTGACGGCAAAGTCAGCCATGTTCCAGGCGATGAGGTTACGATGTGGTGACGACGCGGACATCGAGATTGGCTGGGTGAAGAAGGTGGGGGAGGGGCTGTATCGCGATGTGTACCGGGCTCCGGTCGAAGCGGTCGTTCGCGGCGATCGCCTCGAGCTGGATGTCGCCGTGCTGGTGCCGCGATGGGACGCCCCGCGGGAGAGCGATGACGGCGCGCGGAGGGAGGCCACGCTTCTGAACTGGCTGGCCGATCAGGACCTTCCTTTTCGCGTCCCAGGCTGGGCCAAGGCCGTGGAAGGAGAGCGGAGGACGATTTTCGTTCGGGAGTTTCTCCCAGGAATACCGCTCGTCATGTTTTCTGAACGACGGAATGGCTTCGCACCGTGGGAGGTGATCGGCCAGGTGGCGGCAGCCGTCCACGCGATTCCTGTCGACGCGTCGAGCCCTGTGGTCCGGGACCATGAGACCCGCCGCGATCATGCGGAGTCATGCCTCACCGAGGTCGAAGAGATTTGCGATGAGCCTGTGGCCGCCGATGCCGTTGCCTGGATTCGCGCGCACCTCCCGCCCGAGGACCCGGCGGTACTGACACATGGTGATCTTCTCGGGCAGAACGTACTGTTCACTTTCGATGGTCCGCCTGCCGTGATCGACTGGGAGTACAGCCTACTCGGAGATCCGGCCTACGATCTCGCGGTCGTGACCCGAGGCGTCAAGCGGCCGTTCAAACAGCGGGACGGGCTTGCTCTCCTGCTGGACGCTTACAACGAGGATGCCGCGTGCGAGATCTTCCCGGAGGACGTGCGGTTGTATGAGCTCTACCTCTTCCTCAACTGTTACCTGGAATCCCGCAAGGGGGAGGGCCTGCATCCACCGGACGTGTCCCGAGACCGTCTGAGAGCTCTGCTTCGGCGGATCGATCAATGATGCCCTGCATCGTCGGCGTGAACCCATTTTCCCCGCCGCCTCCTTCGAACCGGCTGGGGGATTGGTTTGCCAACATCATCTTCACGCGCCACAGTCACTTCGTGCTGCTGGTGAGTGAGAGGTCTCTACTCCCAGTTCTCACCACGGCTCGGGATTTCGACAACCGCGTGCCGAGGTTCGTTGGCTGCCTCAGCGACCTTCTTCATTCATTGGAGGTTCCGGCGAACCAAATCGATCGTGAGATCGAGCTCATGCATCCATGAATTCACCCAATCTCATCCATATGGTTGACGCCTTTGGGCAGAAAGCCGGTGCCCGATCCCGCCGATGCACACCTCTGGGCCCTCGCCGCAACCATCCGGGCGCCATCCTCATCACCGGCGACCGAGCGCTCCTCGATGGCCCCCCGCCGGACGTGCCCGTGCTCGGTTCGTCGTCGTTCGCCGCCTTGCTCGCCAGGGTGGGGGCACGACTGGAGGAGAGCGGTGAGGGCACGGCATGACGATCGGGCCCACCGACAACGACATTCTCGACCGTTTTTCGACGATTTCCGCGTGGAAGCGAGAAGGGTTAATATAGCTATTAAGACTATAAACAATTTTTATAGCTATTAAGACTATTATTGACAAAAATAGCCTCAAGAGTTATATTTATTTCCATGATGTCGAGCACCAGCTCCATCCAGGCCCCCGTCGCGGCGGTTGTCGGCGATCTCGTCAAGTCTCGGCGGCACGGCGACCAGAGCGCCCTGTTCAACGCGATCAAGGGCACCCTCGACAAGGTCAATCATGAGATCCGGCCGGTCCAGCCGCTGCAGATGACCATCGGCGACGAGTTCCAGGCCGCGTACGGGACCGTCGCCGATGCGCTCGACGCGTGCCTGATGATCCGGCTGCGGCTGGCCGCCACCTGCGATGTCCGCTTCGGCATCGGCTGGGGGGAAATCACCGAGTACGACCGGAGCCTGGCGCCGATGGCTCAGAGCGGCACCGCGTGGTGGAACGCGCGCGAAGCGCTGGACATCGTCGCGAAGAACGTCTCCCTCCAGGACTGGCCCCGCGGGCTGCGCACCTGGATCATCGGAGCGGAGACCCAAACCGACGCCGCCTGCAACGCGTTCCTGCTCTGCCGGGACGAGCTGCTGTCGGCGATGGACGACCGCGACAGTCATGTGACCCTGGGCCTCATGCTGGGCCGCCGGCAGGTCGACATCGCGAAGGAGCTCGGCATCTCGCAGCCGTCGGTCTCGAATCGCAAGCAGGAGAGCGGCTCGGCCGCGATCATCCGCGCCCATCAGCTGTTGAAGGAGGCCGCCCGATGACGTTGCTCGGCATTGCGATCCTCGCCATCGCCGTGGGGGATCTGGTCGTGGGCGGCCTCGGCGGTGAGATCGCGGCCCGCAGGAACGCCTTCGTCGCCGTCGTCGTCGCCCTCGTCACCGCGGCCGTGGGCTTCTGGCTCGTGGGAGGCGGCGACACCTGGGCGGCCCTGGCCCTCCTCACAGCCGTCCTGGCCGCCTCCCTGGGATGGTCGCTGCTCAGGCTGGCCGAGGTGGGCACGAAGCACCCGTGGCTGGCGCTCGCGTCCCTCTTCGTGCCGCTGGGAATCCTCGCAGCGGCGTCGGGTTACCTGCACGCGGGAGTTTCCAGCCGAGCCTCGAATTGGCTCGACTCGCTGCCGTTCCCCGCGGTGTCCGGCCTCGAGCCGGATCGGTTCGTGCTCGTCGTGGGGGTGGCCGTGTTCCTCACGGCGACGGCGAACGGAATTGTCCGGGTCGTCCTCGCGGCCGCGGGACCCCAGGTCCAGACCTCTGAGGACCGCCTCCGGGGCGGGCGGCTGATCGGTCCCCTGGAACGTCTCATGATCTTCGGACTCGCCCTCGCGGCCGAACCGACGGCGGCGGCCCTGGTGGTCTCGGCCAAGAGCATCCTTCGCTTCCCCGAGGTCTCGACCGCCGCCCGCGACGCCTCCGTGGACTCCGTGACCGAGTACTTCCTCATCGGCTCCCTGACCAGCTGGGCACTGGCTCTCGCGCCGGTCCTGTTTCTTGCGGGTGCATGACCACCCCGCCCACGGACCGGGTGATCCTCGACCGCTTCTCGAAGATCTCCGTGTGGAAACGTGGAGGCGAGCGGGCCCCGCACAAGCCGCTGCTCATCCTGGACGCCCTGGCGCGCCTGCAGCGGCGCGAGCCGAGGCTTACTCCTTTCGAAGTTATCGAAAAGGAAGTGGGAAAGCTGCTCGAGGACTTCGGTCCGCCGAGAGCGACGCGACCGGAGTATCCGTTCTGGCACCTGCAGTCGGATGGGATTTGGGAAGTCCCGGAGCGCGCGGTGCTCCAAGCGGACATCGACGCGGCGCCGCACCGGCACAATCCTCGGCTCACGGTGATTCGTTCGTCCAATGCCAGAGGTGGATTGACGGACGACCTGTTCGAGCACCTTCGCACGAGGCCTGACCTCGTCAACCGGATTGCGCAACAGATTCTCGACGACCAGTGGGAGCCGTCCTTCCACGACGACATCCTCGACGCGGTCGGCATGCCGTGGGTCACCTCCGTCAGAAAGACCCGCCGGGATCCGGCGTTCCGCCACACCATCCTCCGAATCTACGAGCACCGCTGCGCCGTCTGCGGCTACGACGGCATGCTCGGCAACACTGATCTCGGCATCGAGGCCGCCCACGTTCGCTGGCACGCCGCAGGAGGCAGTGACACCGAAGACAACGGCGTGGCCCTCTGCTCCTTCCACCACAAGACCTTCGACCGCGGCGCCATCGGCCTCGACGACGACCGCCGGATCCTCATCTCCCAGCACGTCCGCGGCAGCGCACGCATTGAGGAGCTCCTCCTGCGCCACCTCGACAGCCCGCTTCGAGTCCCTCTGGCGGGCCAGCCTCCACCCGCCCCGCACAACATCCGCTGGCACCAACGCGAGGTGTTCCGGGGGCCGGCGCGAAAAGGGGAGTGAGCCCATTTATCGGGCGAACGAACTCGCACCTCGCTCGCATCCTTGACCACTCGTCTTGGGGTCGCGAGCAGCGGTGCGTTAAGGCGACCCTACTCCCCGAGTTCTTCCAACCCGCAATGCACCAGAAATTCGAATATCCCTTCGTAAAAACTCGGTGGCCGTGTCCGATCCCTGGGATCGCCCTTGGGCACGAAGATCACCATACCCTGCCGGGCGCGGGTGAGCAGGACGCGGTATGCATTCGCCAGATATCGTCGTCGAATGGCATCGTTCATGTTCAGCCATTTCGTCCCACTAAAGGAGTAGTGCTCCCATCCGTTTGGGCCGAATCGGAAGTTCGCGTCCCAGCAGACACCGACCCAGTCAAGCTCGAGACCCTGGATATCAAATTCGGTTGGCACGTCTTCCATGGAAAAAGACGACCGCACATCGTCTTTGTTATTCAGGAACCAATTGGCCGGTTGGATGCTCGATTTGACATGAAGTCCTTCGGGTTTCAGCCGGAGGGCGTTCGATGACGCCACCAGCCCGTATCGCTCTGATCCACGTGCCTGCTGTCGGAGCCAGATGCGGGCTGCGCCGAGATTCCGCGTCAAGACAATTGGGTATCTCGACAGACGGGAGATTGACCTCTTTGCGGACTTGGCGTCACCGGAGATGATCTCGGCGACAAACTGTGACACGTGCTCGGCCCGGTATGACCGAACGCTGACGCCAAGATGGAGTTCAGGACACCGGCTGGTCTCAACACCCTGAATCTTGATGTTTGATCCGCCGCCGTTCTGGTATTCGGGGGAGTCGATTTGACCGGAGTAGTGAACTCGCCAGTGAGGAAATCGACTTCCCAGGGCGTGAAACCAGGATGCGAGGCCAGCTTCCCCAGTGTTGATTTCCTGGCCTCCGCCCACGAGACACACGACCACGCACCAATCGGTGTGGCGGTCCATGACCGACAATAGAAACTCTGGCTCGGACATGTCGAAATCGGGTTGCTGTCGTTTCTCGCGCATGAAACGAGCAGTCTGTTCCTGGGTCCAGGCCCGCTGCGCCTCGTCAAACACGACGACTTTCTCCACTGGCGGTGATGTTGATTCCAGATTGTCATCGCGGAAATGATGGATGTTCTGAATAAATGCACTAGCCTTCATCCGAGCGGCCTTTTTCGTCAGTGCTCGACCCTCAGTCTTCGAACTCTCCACTTCATCCCGGGCAAGCGCCTCGCGAAGAACCTCCACAAGCGGGCCGTTCCCCGAGAGGAAGACGGCGTGCTCTTTCTCGTCGACCCGCATGCGGTCCGTGGCGAGATTCAGGCCTGCGAGTGTTTTGCCGGACCCAGGCACGCCCGTCACAAAACACACGATCTTGCGGTGATCTCTCTTCGCCAGGGCGATGGCTTCCCCAATCGCCCGGCCCGTCAGGCTGAGGTTGATTGCCCCGGCGTCTGATCGAGAGATTTCCTCAACGCCATGCCCTTGATACAGGGCTTTGGCTGCTTCCACGATTGTTGGAGTCGGTCATTGTCGGTGCCGGCACACCACGCGGTTGGATCGATCGGCGGGTTCCACCACCGGCGGCGAGACCCTCGTCGATCCCGACGCGCAGGTGTCGCCCGTAGCGGTCTTGCACACCGTCGGGGTACCACGACACATTCCACGGCGCGTCTGGCGCTTCGGTCGCCACCAGCACCGGCACGACCGGTGGGTCGTGGCTCGCCTTGTGGAAGTTCTTCAAGTCGAGTGCGTAGTCAAGCACTTGATCAATAGCGTTGCCGCCGTACGCAGTCGCACCAACCTTGTACTCCAGAACAAAGATGATCCCTCCACTCAGCAGTACCGCATCCACGCGCTTGCCCATTCGTGGGATGGCGTACTCCAGCAGGAGATATCCGTCGCTGAATCCTGAAAGAGACTCTTTCAGTGACTCGATCTGAAGAATCCACGCGTTCCGCTGTAACAGGTTGAGATCGTGTTGATGATTGCGCGTGAGTTCGCCAAGAATGTCGTTTTCGTTTGTCGAAAGAAAACTCTCAACGGAATCTTGGTAATACGCACGCCTCATGAAACAACCCAGTCCTTCCGGCATTCGGAAGACAACACTCAAATAGGTGCCGTCTCGAATCACCGAACTGAGATTATCAGGCTGTGTGTGTTGAGCGTGCGGGTGTGATAGTTCCGAACGCATCGAACAACCGGCCCTGCTACTGGCTGCCCGGAAAGTGGCGATGCTAGTAAACGACACCCAAATGGCGTTCCGCACATCCCTGACACATGCTCTCAGAGTGCATGTGTCCAATATTGTTGATCTCACCGCAACGGGAACACGTTGTGAAGAAGCGCCTGTCCTGCATCACGGCTTGAATAATCTCCTCGTCAGTCGCTCCAACGGCGAATTTTGAATCGTACTGGGTCCATCTCAAGGTAGGTGTGTGTGGACCATCCCATTCGACCGTCGCAACCGAAACGGTTGGCCGTCCGCTAACGGTGCGATCGATTCGAACGAAATCGGAGGCGCCAACGAGGGCTTCTTCGTCATGACTCATACTTCGTCTCCGCGCTTGAGCCCAGGGGCCTGGGTAGGGATGCCAATAATCATGAGGTGCGTAGGTGCCACATTCACAATTGTTGCATTGTGTTGGTGGCTCATTCTCACGAAAAACTCGTGGGTTCATATTGCCGCAACATCCACAAGCCCAAAAACGTGCAATTGGGGACGGAGAGGCTTGGAGAATCCGTAACACATCGGTGTTCTGCACCCGTGCCGTTTTCTCCTCCTGTCGCGTCAACGGATCAAAGCACGCGGAAGGGCTAGGATGGGGTTGTGCCGTATCCAAGTCCATCGACCGAACCGGCGCTGTACCGGTCAAGAACGTGAAGACACCTCTGCATGATCTGGCGGGCGTGAGGGACTCATTGCCTTTGGCTCTCTGGCCGGACTCGTGAGTCTCCCCGCGTTATTCATCGTTCCAGGGTTTGACCGGGGCGGGCTGTCGTTCGTCCTCTACCGGGAACCGAAACTCGCTGCGTTCATGGTGCTCGGTTGGGTCCTCCTGGCGTGGTTGTGGGTCAGCCTCGCGCGGCGCGTGAGTTTGGAGGACATCCGTCGCGTCGTTTGCCAGCCGGCGGTGGCGTCGTTTCTTCTCTTTGTCGCGTACGCCACATTGTCATTGGGTTGGACGACAGTTCGAGAAAACGGCCTTTACGAGGTTACTCAGTACGTCACACTGGCTCTTCTGCTTGTCGTTCTTCTGGTCTGGCAACAGGTCGACGGAAGAGTGACGAGTGTTGTCCGCTGGGCTCTTGTTGCCAGCCTCGCAGTTGTCTCAGTCATCGGGATATTGCAGGCGCTGTGGCCGGCCGTCATGTTGCCGCCGATCAATCCGTACGGAGAAGTCGGACACCCTTCACTCATGGGGTACAAGAACCCGGCCGCCATGGTGGTCTTGGGCCAGCTCTTCCTTCTCTGGCAGCTCGCATCAGCCAATCCGAGATGGCACGAAATTCATGGGCTTTTTATTGGGGGCTCTTCTTATCCTGGAGACTGGGTACCTCATTTCGCTGCAGAGTAGATCTGCAGTCCTCGGTCTGATCGCCGGCCTCTTCTTCCTCGCGTTTCTGGCGTTCCGCGCCGTCGGTGTGTCATCCTCGGTGTCCCGCCCGGCTGTAGCCCTTTTGTTGGCAGTCCTCTGTACCGCTGCCGTGGTGCTCGCCATGAACCCTGACGTTCGATCCAAGTTTGAGAGTGGCTCGTCGCTGATAGTCAGTCCAGCCCAATACCTCGAAACTGACCGCGGAACCTACCTGATCAGGATACCCTCAATATGGCGCGAGCACGTCCGTTTGGTGTGGGAGTCGGCGACTGGCAGACCTGGTACCCGGTATTTCGGAGCCACGATCGGTATCGTGCTTTCTCGGAGACCGTGCGGCCCGCCGCGCCCACTCGGACTACGTGCAGGTTCTTTGGCGAGCTTGGATGGTTGGGTTTAGCCATCTGGATTGTCGCCCTGGTCACGGCGATCGGGGCGGCAGGGCGGCGTGCAGTTTCGGGGGGCGCAGGATGGGACCAGCCGGCCAGCGCCGCCGCCCAGCTGACAGCGCTCGCGGTGGCAGCCATCACCGACTACCTCATCGAGTTTCCGTACTGCAAATTCCAACTCGTTCTCATCGTGTTCTTGTGTGTGGCATCGTCTCGTCGAACGACTCAAGACGTTAGGACGATGCCTTTGAATAGGATCGGCGCCCTGTTCTCAATTGGCGGGATCACCGTCCTCGCGACCCTGAACATCTTGTATTCGGTCAGCCTGGTGCGCAAGGAATACCTTGGCGCAGAGGTAACTCAGGCCTACCGCTTGGCCGTCGGTGAGGGGGCAACTGGAGCCGAAAAGGGCACAGGTGCGCCATCGTCCGTCGAACTCAACCAGATTGTTGCACTCGGCAAGAGATTCGAGTCAACACCTGGCCACTCCAAGACGTCGTATCGCGAGGTGCTCCTGATTGCGGACGCCTGGCATCGCCTGGGCCGGGACGATGCTGCGATCGCCTACACGCATAGGGCTTTGGCCCTTCACCCCCATCACCCCAATGCATTCAGCTTGATGTCGCGTCTTTCTTCCGACGAAACCTCCGCCCGAGATTGGCAGGCAGCATCGAGCTACATCACTCATGAAGCTGCCCACGGCTTCGATCGACCATATCCTGAGGGCCATCCTTTGGCCCGCGATCCTGGCTGAGGTCTAAAAACTCGACTATAATTGCTGGTGAGAATGTATTTTCTCAAGACAATTCCACTCTTTATACATGAGGAGTTTGGCCATGCTATCGATTCAACGCGCAAAATCCGACCAAAAACTGAATGAAAGGGCATCAAACGGAGCTTCAGGTGCTCTGAAAGGGTTGAGAGATCGCAGCCCCTCTTCCTCCTCCGTGGCCCTTCCCGTCGCGGCGGCGGGGATCCTTACCTTTATCGGGATGGTGCAGAACGGCGTGGGGGGGGTGTGCAGGGCATCGAAGATGTCGTGGCGATTGCGATTTCACCTGATGGTCGGAACCTGTACGCCGCGGGAAGGCTAGACAACGCGGTGGCGGTCTTCAATCGAGATCTCGAGTCGGGCGCCCTGAACCCCTCGAGGTTCACGTTGACGGTCTATCAGGGGTCATGGGCCTGTACCAGACCCGTGGATGTAAACGATCAGCCCAGACGGAAGGAACGTCTACGCGGTGTCTGACGTGGACGACTCCATCGTGATCTTCGCGAGAGATCTCGCGACAGGCTCACTGGATTTCATCAGGTATTACCAGGACGGAGCGGACGGAATCTATGGCCTCAACGGTGCGAACGCAGTTGCGGTGAGTCCGGATGGGGCGTTGGTTTTCGTGACGGCCCGAACCGAGGACACCCTCGCCACATTTGCTCGTGACGTGCCCTTCGATGACCTGTTGTTGGTGGATGTGGATCAGGACGGTGTCGAGGATGTGGAGTACATGGCCGCCCCCTCAGGTGTCGCCATAAGTCCGGACGGTCAGAACGTGTACGTGACGGCGGAACTTGATGACAGCGTCGTTGTTTTTACGCGCGATCCCACCCAGGACGCTGTTCATTACCGGGAGAGTGTGTGGACCCCGGAAGGGCCGTCATCGGTTGTTGTCAACGGTGGGGGTGATGCGGTTTAGTGACCGGAGCCTGGTGGTTTCGTGTTCATAGCCGCAACCTGGTGACTGGTTCGCTGCTCCCGACGTGGTTCTTCGCGGATGGGGTGCACGGCGTTGATGGTCTTGACGGGGCGCAAGACGTCGTGGTTTCGCCGACGAATGCCCCTGTGTTTGTCGCCGGTTCATTCGACGACGCGGTCGCAGTGTTCGATAGGGAGTGGCCAAGCGGAGAACTCGCGTATCTCGAAACGATCTACGATGAACTCAACGGCGTTGAGGGAATCGGTGGCGCGCACGGGCTTGCGGTAAGCCCGGACGGACGCTATCTGTATGTTGCCGGCGCGAATGACAATGCGATCAGTGCCTTCGCCGTCACCCAGGTCATCTTCACCGATGGATTTGATTTTGGGGACGCATCGAAGTGGTCGGCGACCGGTCCCTGATGGACTCGGGACAGGCCACACACCGGACGTCAGCGGTGACCCGGGCGTCAGCCCGATCCCGAGAGCGATAAACTCGTACCGGCACCCGCCTGTGGAATCAAGGGGTGGAGTAGCTCCACGCGCTTGTACCACCGGATTCGAAGCCGTCGGCAAAACACGTATCCGTTGATCGCAACCACACCTCGAGCCCGTCGTCGTTTTGAGTACCCACAAACACCAGATCGTCCCAGATTTCGGTGGCGGTCGCCTGGGTGTTGGTTTGATCGCCAAAGCCACCCGAGTTCAGTTGGTTCCACGACGTCCCGACCTGCGTGTTCCACACCTGGCAACCGCTTTCTGTCAGGCTGCTGTTCGAGCCCACATAGAGTTCGGAGCTGTTGCTCCCGACGGAACCGACCTCGGTTCCGTCACCTTGGCCGAATCCTCCGCTGGCCGACACCGCCCACACCGAGCCACTCCCTGACTGCCATACTTGGATACCGGAGGTCGGGTTGGACGTGGCCGCGAACAGTGCGCCGTACGCCACTCCAAGACCGGCCACCGCGGTGTTGGTTGGGTCGCCAAACCCATCGTCGTTGACCTGGAAGAACGCCACTCCGTCGGGGGTCCGCCAGACCTCTCCGCCGGTGGATTCGTTCAGGGTGCCGACGTAGAGATTGCCGGCAAAGACCTGCAGAGAGGCCATGGAAGCATTATTGGCGTCTCCAAACCCGGACGAGTGGACCTGGTCCCACTGAAAGCCGTTGCCTGAGCGCCATAGTTCCCCGGCGCCGATTCCGTGAGTACCCACGTACAGGAACCCGTCGAATTCGACCATGGAGGCGACATCCCAGTTGCCAGGATCGCCAAAGCCCCCGGTCTGCACAGGCTCCCAAACCATCCCGCCCGCGCTGCGCCAGATTTCGGCGCCCGATGTGGTGTTTGAGGTCCCCACGTAGAGGTACCCATTCAGAATAGCCATCGAGGAAATCCGTGTATTCTGGGCGTTTCCGAATCCCTGCACCGCCGATTCGAACCAGTACTCACCTTCCCATGTCCACCAGACCTCCGCCCCCATGTGAGTGTTTGAAGTGCCCACAAAAAGGGCGTCCCCAAAGACGGTGGTCGACGTAGCGGCGGTGTTCCCCCCGTTTCCAAAACCGTTGCCGATATTGGCCGCGCCGCCGACGGACTGCCGCCAGTCTCCGTCAGTCCCGGCGTCACCGGACGCTCGAACAAGTAGCGACCGATAGCCAGTGTGGGTCTGCGAAATATCGATCCAATTCGGGCTATTGTCGCGATAATACCCGCGTTGCGGCGCCGTGGTCGGCGATTCATCGGCGGCGACAAAGAAGCCCTGAGAGACGCTGTCGTCCCATCCGACACCGATGTACACGCTGCCCTGCCAGACCAACGGAACCTGTCCCGATACGTCCACCGAGGCAAATATTGTGTCGAGCCAGGGCGGGATTCCGTTCATCGTGGCTGGAATCCGGGCGAGCTGTGTTCCAGGGCCCCCGTCGATGCCGTCGTCGTCGAAGATGAAGACAGAGAAGTCGAGCTGGGTATCTCCGCCAGCCTGGGTGAAGGCCGAGCACACTCGACCAAAGCCATAGGGATAACTCGGTGGGGTAAATTTCTGGACGAACAGATAGCCGGTTCCCCACCCGTACCCGTTTTCTGGCGTGCCATCGTCGGTCACAATGCCGTCCGAGCAGGTCGAAGAGGATGGAGGGTCCAAGATCTCTAGGAATTGACTTGACGTTGCCGACCCGGCGCAGTTCCCAGCCTCGAGCTCGACGACATAAGTGCCGGGCACCGCAAACGCGTGGTCGAAGTGGGGCTCGGTGTTTGAGTACACTACGGTCCCATCGAGGGAGACCGTCCACAGCCACTCGGTCGCGGGGTCACCGTTGCCGCCACCGCCGGTGCCTTCCTGGTTGATGGTGTGGAGCTTGTTGACCACCTGGATGTTGCCCTGCCGGGGGGTGCTGATGTTGGTGTCGACGCTGTACTGAATGGTCCCGTTGCCCTCACCAGATTCGCCCGACAAGATCGTGATCCAGTTGTGCGAGGGATCGGCATCCCAGCCGCAGCCCGCATTGGTGGTCACGTTGATCGTTCCGGTGCCGCCCGCGATGGGGAAATCGCCCGTCAGCGGGGCGATGTTGTAGACGCAACCACCGCAGGTGCCCGAGTTCTGCACCGTCAGGTTGACGGTGGCCGAGCCGATTTCGACGCCGTTGTCCGGGTTGTAGATCGTCACGCTGGCCGTCTTGGGACCGGCCGAAGCGTACTTGTAGGTCGTTTCCAGACAACTGGTGTAGAGCGGGAAACAGGTGTCGATCTGGTTGAAGGGGCTGCAGCCGGTGCCGCCGAAGTCCCAGTGGGCCTCCACGTCACCGCCGTAGCCGGTGATGTCGAACTCCACCACCTCGCCGATCTGCGGGGTCGTGTTGCTCACCGAGATCCCGACCGGCAGAGGGGATCAGCATTGTTGCCGCCGCCGTCGCCGGCACCCGCTCCACCCGTGCTCTCCTGGTTGATGGCCACAACCTGGCCGCCCACAAAAACATGGCCCATCCGGGGAGCGCCGTCGTTGTTGGTGTCGACCTGGAAGTTGACGATGGCTGGCCCGGTGCCCATCAGCGGTTCACCCGTGATGCTTATCCACGCCCGATCGTCCGAGGCGAACCACGCGCAGTCGGGGTGGGTCGCCACGGTGATCGAGTCTCCGCCCCCCGTGCTTGGAATAATGAAGCTCAGAGGATCGACGGTGTATTGGCACTCGACCGGGTACTCCGAATGAAAGAAGTTCACGGGGCCGTGGGCGTATGCAGGGTTGGGTGTCAGGTTGAATGCTGGATCGGGCGGGTAGTCTGCCGTGCACACGTCTTCACAATCGCCCTGGTTGCGCACCCATACCGTACGGGTCTTCGTCCCTGTTGTGGTCTCTAAAGTCACGTCAAACAGGCCCGCCTGGGCGAAGGTGCGGACAAAGGACTCGCACGCCGACGGGTTGGAGCTGCAGTCCACGGTCGGTGGATTCCAGCCGCAGTCCGGGCTCTGGAAGTCCCAGCTCTCCGGAACCAGACCCGAAGCCACCGCGAAGATCACTTCCTCGCCGATGTCCGGGGAGGAGTTGGAAATGGAGAAGTTCGTGGGCACACTGGGGAACTGGGTCACCGTGAATGTCTGGCCCGCGACGAGAATGGTCCCGATGCGCTCGCTCGAGTTCGGGTTCGGAGCCACCGAGAAGCTGACGGAACCGTTGCCCGATCCGGAGTTCCCGTTGGTGATGTCGATCCAACCCGCCTGGGAGACCGCCGTCCACGCACAGCCCGATTGGGTCGAGACCAGCACCGCACCGGTACCGCCCGAGGCGTCGAACTCGGCGTCGTCGGGCATGATGTTGTAGGTGCAGGTGCCACCGCCACCGCCGCCGCCGCCGCCGCAGTCTCCGGTGTTGTTCACCGTGAGATTGCGGCTGATGGGGCCGAAGGTGTTGCCGTCGATCACCACCGAAAGGGTCACCGTCTTGGTGCCGGCCGAAGCGTACTTGTGGATCCCGGTGTTGCAGTACGGGGGCGTGTTGCAGGTCACGAACTGCGGGAAGTCGGGGCAGCCGGCGCCGCCGTAATTCCAGCTCGCCTGATCCACGTCACCTGGAACACCGGTGATGTCGAAGAAGACCTGCTGACCGATGTCCGGAGTGGAGTCCGAGATGTCGAGGTCGAGCTGGATGATCCATCGGACACATTCATGGGTTTGTCGACGGTCGAGGAATCACCGTTGTTGGTATTGGTCAGGGTCAGCTCCACGGTGTAGGAACCCGGGTTCAGGGTCTCCGCCGGAATGGTGCATGTGGACGCGTTGGGGCACCCGCCGTAGTTTGTCGGCCGGTCACCGACCAGTCCCACTGCAGATTGGCTCCGGGCGCCCAGTTAGAGTTGGTGCCGTCCAGTGTGATGGGGTCGGTGTTGAGCGGGTTCGACGGCACGGTGACATCGGCCGAAACCGAGGAGACGCCGTCCAGAACGAGCCAGGTCACCGCGTCGTACAACCCGCCGCCCACCGCCCCGTGCGCGTAGTGGACCGTCAGCCTGATCGACCAGTCGCCGCTCTCGTCCAACGGTACGTTGTTCACCGTCTGGCCGACGTAGTTCTCTGATCCTCCACTGGGGTCGAAGACCCGCCATTCGTAAAGGTCGCCGGTGCCGCCAGGAGTCCCCTCCGCCGTCGCCGTCATCTGGATCTGGTCCCCGGTGATCGGGTTCGTGGGGCTGATACTGATGGATGCGCTCGGCTCTCGTTCGATAAGGATCTCCTCGGTCTCGAGCTGCTGCTCAGGACAGGCACCTAGAGGGTCACAAGGAAAGTCCTCATTGGCGCTCTGCCACATGTGCATACCGAACCACGTCCGCGCCGATGCTCGCCGGAAGATCACAGTCCAGGGGCTCCAGATCCGCGTTTGTCAGACCCGAGTCGCCGCAAACCAGTCCACTCCCTGGGTCCGCACCATTGGTAACCCAAACAGCCCGCGTCTCCACGGTTCCAATGGACGTGTCGGTCACCGTTACCGTGTCGCCCGGAAACGCCGGCACTGGGTCGATGTTCATGTTGGCCGTCGGCTGCACCGGTCCGCCGCAGGCCGTAAAATCGATCATCTGCACCACCGCGTAGCGCGCGAAGTACATCACGTTGCCGTCATCGGAGAACGATGCCCCCTGCGGCCACTCGCACTCCTCCGAATGACTGTTCCACGGCTGGTCCAGATGCCAGAAGTTGGGATCCATCTCCACCGGAACCGACGGGTTCTCGATGTTGTAGGTCTTTGAGGTGTCTTCTTGCAGCGTCCGGCCCACCCACACAAAGGGGTAGCGGATGGCCGCGGTGTTCACATTGGCCGCACTCGACGGCACCCGGGCCTGCTGGACCGGCGCAGCCGGGTTCGAGATGTCCCAGATCCTGAAACCGTCGTTGGACAGCGCGGTGACGGCGAGTTCGGCGGTCTTGTCGATGCCCAGACCCTTGCCGCGCGACAGAAAAGCCTTGAGGTTCGCCGGCTGGCTCGCGAATTGAAGGTTGATCGTGCCGCCGATTTCCTGGACCTCGTAGACGTAGATCTGCCGGTTCCGTCCCAGATAGACGTAGTGGGTCCCGTTCTTGAAAAGGTGGGCGCCGTTGTAGATATTGCCGTCGAAGCCCGGCACGTCGACGCAGCCAATCTGCTGGAGATCACCCTCGTCGACGCCGTCGACTTCATCAGCGTGGCGTCGCCGTCGCAGTCTCCCGGCAAATAGTTGGCCAGCAGATACTGCTGGCTGCCGATCTTGAACATGAAGTGCGCCCTGGGGCGCCGCGCCAGTATCGTAGACGTGCTGAGTGCTGAAGTCCGGCCGGCTGGGGTTGGTGCCCAGGTCGAAGATCACGTTCGCCAGCTTGAAGGTAGCCACGCCCCAGCGACACTCGTCGCAGATGGAGTGATTCAGAAGATCGTAGTCGGAATCGCCCTGGTTGAGCACGGGGAAAGCCGAAAAATCACCCTCGTCGGGATTAGCGGCGTCGGAGATGTCCCACAACTTGAGTTCGTTGCCGTCGTTGACCGCCAACTGCGTGCGGCCGCCCCAGAGAAAGGTGGAGGTGTCGAAGTATTTCGGAATGGTTGGGTGACCGGTGCAGTTGGTTGACTCCTCGAGCAATGGATCCAGCGCCTGGAGGCACTCGGGTGTCGGCTGGGCCGCGGCAGCGCCGGCAAAGAGAAAACAGAACCGCAGCGACGGTCAGGCCGGTGCGGAAAAACGTCGCCGCAAGGGACGCACGGGACGGGAACATGGTCACCTCCATCGCCTAAATCATAGGCTGTGTGAAGAGCAAGTGTCAACACGATTGGGAGCCGCTATGGCAATTTTTTTCAGATACTTAGACTATACTTGGACGGTGTGACCGTGGTCACAATCGGCGGCCGCCAGGTTTGGAATTCGGCGGGCATGCGGCTCTCGCCCGGAGTTTGGACGAGGTGCGGCAAAGGGTCAACCCCAAGGCTCATTATTTCACAATCGATTGACAATACGGTGATGGGCTTTCGCCCACCCGCACAGCCGGTCGAAGGTCGAAAGTCGAAGATCCCCACCCTCCCACCCGGAGCGGTGTTAAGCGCGATGGACGGGCGTGCCGGGTACATGCTTGTGCGATCCGAGGTCACCGAGAGTCTGACGGCCGTCTGTTACCGCACAAGTATGTACCGGGCTCCCTCGAGGAGCGCGGTTGGGAGATGGGCGCGATGGGAAACGAAGCTCGATCATAGGCCGCGGTGCCTTCGTCGCGCCCCAGCCCTCCTCATCGCACCCCCCGGTGAGGATGCCAGGCACGCCGATTCGCCTCAATTCCACGAACACGTCGGAGCACGATGGCGAATCGGGATGCCAGGCACCTCCGAACAACGCGCCCTCGAGGAGCGCAATGGGAACATCGGTGGCGAGGAGTGAAGAGGGCCATTCATACCCTTCAATCCGCTGCCCCAGTAGAGGTTCTCGCCAACCACCACGGCGAGGAACGAAAAAGGGCGGCCCGAAGGCCGCCCTCCATATTCCAGTAGGACCGGATTAGTCGAAGTAGTAGAACGGATCGGTCCAGCCGAGGTCCGGCAGAACCTGCTGCGAGAAGCAGTTGAAGTTGGCCATCACAGCGCCCTCCATGAAGGAGGAGTAATCGCCGGTCTTGACGTACTTGACACCCATCCAGGTCTGGTAGAAGTCGTCGGCGAGGAACGGGGACTCGAAGCTCCAGTTCGACGCCGGCCACACGAAGAGCATCCAGCCGTAGGGGTCGGTGATATTGAACTGCGCCACCGAGACCTCCTGGGTCTCTAGGGGAGCAGGTTCAGCACGACGAACTCACCACCAGGGGCGACCACGGCGGCACGGTGGTGGTGGCGACGTTCTCTTCTTCGTCCCACGCGTAGTAGGTGTACGCCAGGCAGTTCAGCGCCCACATCTCGTTCGGGGACTGATCGGGATCGTCGAGGACGAGGTCCGGCACGATCTTGTTGAGGGTGCTGCCCTTCCAAACGCGCAGGTAGGTCTCGAGACCAATGGAGGAGTCCTCGAGGTACCGGAACGCCCACGCGGTCGGCAGGGGCTCACGGTAGTCGGTGGTGTCGAAGGAGTTCGAGTAGCGACCGTAGAAGCTGAGCGGGCAGCCGGTCACCGGGTTGGTGGTGGCGATGAACGGAAGGTTCAGGCTCGCCTCGACATGGACAGCGTTGTTCGCCTCGGAGAAGCGCTCGGTGGTATTCACCCACAGCACGTCACCGATGAGCACGTTGTCGTTACGAATCTCGTTGGCGAAGTAGCCCGCCTCATCGGGGAAGAGGGTGTTGCAGGTCTCCACCACGTCGGCGGTGATGTACATCCAGGCGTCGTCAGTCTCGTCACGGGCTTCAAACCACGGCGAGGGCTGCGGGGTGTAGGGCGCGTCGTTGCAGTTGTCGTGGTACCGCGGCACAGTCTGGCTGCTCTTGAGCCAGCCCTCGAACAGGGCGAGGATGTTGGCCGGGATCGGATCCGAATAGCGGCCGGAGAGGCCGGTCGCCCACGGCGCACCGGTTGGAGCAACAGCGCGGTGGTGGCCTGATAGACCGGCGGGTTGATCGGGGGTCGCCAGGCGAGTACTGGTTCATCGGCCATACGGGGCCATCGTCGAAGATGCCCTCGTCCGTATTGTGCGCCTGGATCTGGGTCACAGGGAGCTGACCAGCGGCCAGGATGGTCCGGATGTCCATGGTCTGGATGTTGTAACCGGTCAGCAGAATGTTGAAGTCGAGGATGGCCACGGAAAAATCGGTCCACACGGTCACGTGGACGATCTGGGCCTCGCTCGAGGTGTTGGTCACCGAAAACAGGGTGTTCACACCCGAGGCACCCTCGGCATCTGTACGCCACAAACGGGTACAACAGAGTAGGGGCGTCGTCAAACGCGCAGACGTTTGCAAACGCAACGCTCCCCGCGCCCAACATCACCGCGCCTACCAGCGCCAGTGTCATAAACTTCTTCATGTCTACTCCTTCCATACTTTTCGTATTTCACAACAGAAATGTGGACGATTTCATACCGTCCTGTGTCTCTTTCTGGCCCCTCCGAGTTGCGCATCACCTCCTGTAAGTTTAGATTTTTCATCGACTTATTTCGAAATATGTCATGACAGCATAAAGTATAGCCCTGGACCCATAGGCTGTCAAGGCGCCGAGGGTCCGAAAGCAACCTTCGGGCATTATGCGGCGGGTCAAACCGCAAGTCAAGCAATCTACGTCACAAAATGGCTCATAACTCCCTTAACGGTGTGATTTTGGCCTTCCCAACCCCCGCCCACCCGGAGTGTGAGGACGCGCCGGGCGGGCGTGCCACTTCTGACATTTTCGGGAGATTCCCGCTCAAGCTCCGCACGTCTTCTAGTCCCGAACAGTGTCAGGGGTGGCAACCGCGGGGAGCGCCATGGGGAGGTGGGCGCGATGGGGGAACGAAGCTCGACCGCAGGCCGTTATCCCTTCGTCGCGCCCCTTCTCCGAACGCACTTCCCGTGAGAATGCCGGGCACGCCGATTCGCCCAATCGAAACGGGCCGGGGGCGGTCGCCTTCGGCGAATCGGGATGCCAGGCACCTCCGAGGGACGCGCACCCCCGGCCAGGAAAAAGCGCCGCGCGGATGCGCGGCGCTGAGTTTCTGAGTTGTTGGGTCGGGTCTGCCCCTGCCGCCAACTCCCTACTTCTCCTTCGTCAACCACACCTTGACCCCTGCGCCGTGGCGTTCTTCTCGTCGGCGAAACAGGCGATGACGTCGTCCTTGCCGTTGCCGTCGAGGTCCACCAACTGGATGTCGTAGGCCCTACCGAAGTACGCTGGCAACTCAGGGCTCTCCTCGAGGTAGAAGTCCCCGGTGTCGCCCTGAACGAAGGCTGCGATGGTGCCGCCTTCGCGCGGCCATCAAATCGGTCCGACCGTCGCCGTTCAGATCGCCTGCCGCCACGCGGAACCACGGATCGAAGCGATCGTCATCGAGGAACAGGGGGGTCCCCTGCTCCAGCAGGACCCTCCGGGCCGACCTTGTATCTGATGACGCCCGTCCTGGTGTGGGGTTTGGTCGCGGTCGTCACAAACTGGGTGAATGGCATGTAGAGCTCCGCCCCGCCCTCGGTCGTCACCACGGCCACGTCTGGATGCTGGGCATTGCTCAGTACGCCGCGAGGAAGCGGGCCGGACCACTCCCCGCCTTCGCGGTTGAAGAACACCAACCGACGCCAATCCGTGGCGTTCGACGACACTGCGAGATCCGGCCTACCGTTCTCCATCCAAATCGGCCGTCTCGATGGCATCACCGATCACGCGCCCCGGCAAACCGTCACGCGCCACCTGCCAACCGCCCGGAGTGTTGATGGCGATCCACAAGGTGCTGGCGTCGTCGATCCGCTCGCTGGTTCCCATGTCGTAGTCGATCTCCGCCAACACCGCCACATCATCCCGGCCGTCGCCGCTGTAGTCGGCCACCGCCACGGCTCTTGATGTAACGCGCGGATCGGGGCTCGGAGCAACACCGACTTCTTGAGCCACCTTCCCCATCGCCAAAGAGCAGGTCATACTGGCCCTTGAAGTGAATGGCGAGCACGATGTCGCGGTGACCGTCGCCGTCGAAATCGCCGGTGTCCACACCGCCGTAGTCGTACGGCACCTTGTCTGCCCAGGAAACTCCCTTCCAGTAGCTGAAGGCCCCACCGCCCGTGCCGAGGAGAATGGCGGGCATCCCGCCACCCTTCCGGGTCGGCGGGAAGACCAGGTCCAAAACCCCGTCGCCGTTCATGTCGTCGGCCACAAAGTTCATCTGCCACAGACCTCGGTGTGGGGAGCCCGTCCAATACCGGTTCGAATTCGAGGGCGGTCCGCATAAAGGGCGGGGGAACGATCTCGGCGGCGAAATCCACGTACAGTTCACCTTACCGTAGGTGTCTTGCCATTCGAGGGCCGCTGACTGGGCCAGTTCCTCATACTCACGTTTCAGCCACAGGTCGTGAATCGCCGAGTCCGGATCCTCGGCGGCAGTCCACGCAGCCAGACCATATCGCCCTCCTCCTCGGCGATTTCCATTCGAAGGACACCTCAGCGTGGGGATAGGCGTACTTTTCGTCGATGCGCACGATGACGTGTTTCGGCACCGGTCGCGGTGTGAGCCAGTCGGCAACCAATTCCTCCCAACTGGCGTAGCTCGTTCCGGTTCTTGTTGCTCCTCCGCGCCCTTCTCGGCGTCGCGTGAGTTGAGGCTCGGCGTTGGCCGTGGCCTCCTGCTGGCGGTGGTCCCGCTGCCGGCGGCCGCCTCCTCGGAGCCCTGCGCCCACGCCATCGACACGGCCAACGTCAGGAGCGCGGTCAATCGAATCACAGTCAGTCGGTTCATAGCTTCCTCCATTAACTTCCTCTGCGCTCGCCGCCCCTTCACAACAGGTCGGCGATTGTATATCGATATCGATCGAGCACCATTGATCCCACCGCCACCAGCAGAAAGCCCACAAAGGTCACCGCGATCAAGCTCACTGTCGACGGGCGGCGCCGAACTGATCAGCCCTGGGCCGCGCCACCTCCACCAGCGGCGTCAGGGGATTGGCCTGCACAAGCGACTCGAGGACTCCTCCGGAACCAGGGAGAGGGGATAGACGATGGGCGCCCCTAGAACACCACCTGCATCGCGAGGCCAAGGGCCTCGGGTATCGGGCAACACCGCCCCCAGCACGCTGGCGACGAGGCCCAGCCCGATTATCCACAAAGCAAAGAGGGCAAACGCGCCGATCAGCCACGGCAGATTCAATATTCCGGCGTGACCGCCCACCACATAAATGGCCAACACCACGACGAAGGAAATCGCATGGTGGATCACAGCCCCCAACACGTCTCCCACAACCAGCACCTCGGCCGGCATCCGTAGTCGCTGCACGAGGCTGGAATGGGTGCGGAACACCCGCGACGCACGCAGAGCGGCGTCGTTGAGTGCCAAGAACGGCACCAGTCCCGTGATCAGAAAAAGTTGAACTCCCACAGGCGGACGCCGAGGAGACTCGATGCCAAGTCCATCGATCTTGATCTCCAGGATCGCCGAAAACACCACCATGAACAGCACAAACTGGATCAGAGTCGCGATGGGAGTTGACAGCCACCCCGAGTAGGACCCGGCGTGACGCGCGGCAAAGCGCCCGCCACGCCAGTTGGCCAGCAGGGCCGCCGCGCCAGGGGTCGGCAGAATCCGAAGTAGGAGCCAAGATATGCCGGGTCATGGAACGATTGTCGTCCTTCCAAGCGGGTTTGGGCTGGTGAGGGTTGCAGGCGAGTCAACAGTTAGCATTCATTGCCTCGGAGATTTTTCTCCCGCTCTTTGTGCTTGACGGGCTTGACATGCGACAATGCCCGAACCGGCCGACACGGCCTTCTTGCCCCGACGAAACCAAGACGTCGACGGTGCGACCAGCTTGAAGCGGACATCTTCGCCAAAGACTTCCCGCATCTTGGTCCGCAAATCTGAAAGACCATCGATGAGGCCGCGCTCAAGCGCGCCCTGGCCGGTCCAGAACTCGCCAGTGAACAAGTCCTTGTCTGCCTTTGTCAGCTTGTCGCCCCGGCGGGCCTTGACCATGTCGATAAAGGCCTTGTGAATGTCGAGCTGGAGCGCCTTGATGCGCTTCACATCGCCAGGCTTCTCCGGCAGGAACGGATCGAGCGTGTCTTTGTTGTTGCCAGCGGTATAGACGCGCCGCTCCACGCCGACTTTCTCTAGAAGACCAGGGAAGCCAAAGCCTGCACTAATCACCCCGATTGACCCGACAATCGAACAATCGTCCGCGTAAATTTCATCGCCCGCGAGCGCCAACATGTAACCGCCCGAGGCTGCCACATCCTCGGCGAAGACATAGACCTTGAGGTCCTTCTCTTCGGCAAGGGCGCGGATCCGCTTGAAGATGAGTGTGGACTGGACGGGGGCACCGCCAGGCGAATTGATCTGAATAGCAACCGCCTCAGCTCGGCGCATGGAAAACGCCTTATCGATCGACGCCGCGACCGTCGATAGGGTAAGCCCCTGTTTGAAAGGCGAATTGACACCAATGGGACCACTGAAGCGCAGCACCGGCACGAGCGGGCGGGACTTCGTCCAACTCTTCGGGAGGAACGACTTCACTAACGTCACAAAACCATTGTCACTCATACTCTCACCGTATCGCCAGACCAATTCAGATCAAGGGGAACCCTTAGATCGGGATCAAAAAAGGCCAGACCGGGGCAGAGACTTGGGCTATCGTCTCTGGACACGAACAGGGGTTCTTGCATGAACGTCCTGTGTTAACGCCGCAGCGTGATCGGACATGAGCCTGCTCGAATTCGAATGCTAGGTGCTGGTGATGGGGCAGAACTTTGCGACCGCTTCGACGTGCGGGGCTGGTTCCGACACGCCGTCAGACCGTGAGACGTCTTGAGGAGAAGCTCTCGATGAAGAAATTGGCGATCCTGGCGATCTCGACCGGTGCCTTTGCATTGCTGTTTACAACAGCGGTCGCCTCAACCTGCCGATGCCGGCTGGCGCCGCAAGGCCGTGCGCCACGGCTACTACGTGCCACGCGCGCGCGGTCTATGTGGCGCCGCGATACGGTTATTACACGCCTCGGCGTTGCAAGCGTACTCGCTATGGCTGCGGCGCATACCCGTATGCTTACTATCCGTATTGGCGCAAGCGGACCTGGGGCGGCTGGTATAACGGACCCGCCATCTAGAGCCTGAGCATGAAGGCTCGGTCCAAACCGACTCGCCGTCCAAATCGCCATGAGATGCCAACAAGAGCCTCTCTCAACGATGGGCCGGCCCGTTGCTTTTCCGCTGAACCGTGTTTTTGCGCTGAACCGTCCATGAATGGGCGCCTCATCCTGGGTTCAGCGACGACCTCCCAGAACAGCTTCCGAAGACAGAGGAGTTGGACCGGCGCGGTAGCGCCAAATTGGAGGTCAGAGACATGCTGAAGACGACACTCCTCGCGGCGGCCGCCGTCGTGGCTTTCGGGGCAACGACGGCCTATGCGGCAGGCGCCGCCGGCACCGATGGCCCAGGTCATCGGGTTGGTCATGGCGGAGCCTATGAGGTGGGCTATCGCGGCGGACCCTACACGCCACCTTATGGCGCCCCTCGGCACGGGCACAGCTGGAAAAACAAGTACCATCGTTACGGGCCGGCCTGGTTTGACTATCGCGGACGCCCCTACTGCCATTACGAGCCGCGAAAGGTCCGCATCAAGGTCTGGGACCGGCGCGGCAATCCCTATCGCAAATGGGTTTGGAAGGACGTGAAGGTCTGCGCGTGACGCCAGCCTTCCCCGCATCGCGCAATTCTCTTGTGCGTGATGCAAGCCTTCCGCGCCCGGGAGCTCTCCCTAGACCCGGGCAGCCCTTCTTTCGAGAGCCAACTCGTAAGATCGGGCGTTCTAATCCTGAGAGACGACGCCGGCGTTTTTCGACGTCCCAAGGAAAAGTCCCGCCCCGCCTCTGAGCACCGCTTCCGCTTCCTCTGTGTACGATCCGCCAACCTCATGCAGGACGAGCCCTTGCAGTAGCCGCACCTTGGCACGGCTATTCTTCCGGCCATGGATGATGACCCGGCTTGCAGGCACGCCCTCTTTGGGGAAGAGCGGGTAGACCGCAAGATCGCCGAACCGGTCCTGAAGGAGATCAAAGAGCACTCCAAGACAGTCGGCCCTATGGATCAGGGTGATTGTCCCTCTTGGCGCCGCTATGGGTCGTCAGGAAACGGACCCAGCGCTCCAGTTCGCCATTGGGCATCACATGCGCGGTGGCACGGGCGGTATCGGGGGTGGCACGCACGGAACCTGCGGCATAAAAGGGCGGATTGGCCATAACATGGTCGTAGCCTTCGCGGATGAGCCCCGCCTCGCTCAGGGCCCTCGCGGGCGCGGAGAGATCGGCTGTTACCGCCCGGAAATGACTGGCCAACCCGTTACGCGCGGCATTCTTGACAGCAAGGTCACACTGGTTCGCGTCAATCTCGACGGCGGTGAGCGTCACACCTGAAACCCTTGCCAGGACGCATAGGCCGCCGGTGCCGGCACCGGCGCCCGCATCCAGCACAGCCTCGCCGGTTTGCGCAGGAACAGCAGCGGCAAGAAAGACAGCATCGCTCCCGCCACGATGGCCCCCTGTTCGCTGAACGATTTCGAGGCGCCCACCCAGAAACGCATCTGCGCTCGTGCCCGGCCGGTCAGGCTGATCAGGATTTGGCTTTGCGTTCGAGATCATTGCCGACACCAGCCTCGGTAAGCAGGGTGCGCGCACGATCAACGGCTCCCTCCTCGACCAGTACACGTTGCGGGAGGATGCCGATAGACCCTTCCATGACGCTCATATTCGTATCAAGGACGATGAACTCAATTCCGGCCTCTTTGAGCAGCGCGCTGACGAAAGACAACAGCACAGGGTCGTTTGACCGTAACAATTCCTTCATTGCAGACTATGCCTCCGCCGACCTTAGTGTCGTGACCTTGACTAGGGTCCACCTGCAAAACGCGTGCTATAAGCCCCGTTGATGGAGGAAACTGAAGCCCCCTTACCCTTAAGAGGAGACTTACCCTTGGGCGTCGTCGTCAAGCTTTCCGGCCCGCGCGAACCCAGCGCGAGCCTTGCGCCGCTCTTCGCGCTTGTCGAGGAGGACATGGCTCATGTCAACCGCATCATCCTCGACCGGGCGCGATCCAATGTCGACCTGATCCCCGAACTTGCCCGGCATCTGATCGATTCGGGGGGCAAGCGCCTGCGCCCCATGCTGACCATCGCCGCCGCCAAGCTCTGCGGCTATGGCGGCGACGGCCATGTGCGGCTCGCGGCACCGTGGAGTTCATGCACACCGCCACGCTGCTGCATGACGACGTGGTCGACGAGAGCAACATGCGCCGGGGCAAGACCACGGCGCGGCTTCTTTGGGGCAACGAGGCGAGCGTGCTCGTCGGCGACTATCTGCTCGGCCAGGCCTTCAAGATGATGGTCGATGTCGGCTCGCTCGGGTGCTTTGCGCATTCTGTCGGACGCGGCCGCCGTGATCGCCGAGGGTGAGGTGATGCAGCTCATCACCGCCAAGAACACCGAGACGACCGAGGACGACTATCTCGCGGTGATCGACGCCAAGACCGCCGCGCTGTTCGCGGCGGCGGCGGAAGTCGGCGCGGTCATCGCCGAACGCCCGAAATCGGAAGCCGCGGCCTTGCGGTCCTATGGCCGCAATCTCGGGGTCGCGTTCCAGCTCGTGGACGATGCGCTCGATTATTCAGGCGAGCAGTCGAAGCTCGGCAAGAGCGTCGGCGACGATTTCCGCGACGGCAAGATCACGCTTCCGGTGGTGCTGTGCTACCGGCGCGGCAATACGGAAGAGCGCGCTTTCTGGGAACGCACGCTCAAGGACGGCGAGAATCGGCGAGGACGATCTCGAGCGAGGCTTTCGCGCTGATCTGTAAGCACAACGCATTGGCCGATACGATGGAGCGAGCGCGCCATTACGGTGCGATCGCCCGCGATGCGCTGGCCATTTTCCCCGACAATCAAATCAAGGCGGCGCTGCTCGAGGCCATCGAATTTTCCGTGGACCGGCCCTATTAAGCGCTGGCACGCGGCGCTCAGGCCCAGATTTCAACCAGTCATTTTCAACCAGTCTTGGGCGCTTCCAGCGTACTGGCGGCGATCCACCAGTCCGGCTGCAGTCCAGCCAGCACGATCGAGGCGCGCAATGCCTCGCGAGGTGTGGCGAAGAGGGCAAAGCAGGTCGGCGCCGCTCCCCGAAAGCCGAACCAGCCGTACACCTTCAAGTGAGGACAAGACGCGACAGGACTTGGCTGACTTCCGGGGCGAGGCTCTTTGCGGGAGGCTCAAGATCGTTGCCGCGGGCTGAGCGCATACGCAATAAGAGCCTCGAAGTCGTCCGGCGAAGTCGGGGGGCGGCTGGCGGCTCTGGCGCCGCAGCGAGTGGGCTCGCGCTGAGAGCGCGATAGACCGCTGACGTTGCAAGCGCCACCCCGGGATTGGCGAGCACGACGCCGCATTTAGGAAAGCCCGAGACGGGCTCTACGATTTCACCGCGGCCCGTCATCAGCGCCGGCGACACTGCGCAGACAAACGGCCACGTCGGAGCCGAGACCTGGCGCGAGCGCCTCCGCATCGCCCCAGTCGAAGGCACCCATCGCTGGCCTGCGCGATCAGCCGCAAGGCGGCCGCGGCATCGGCCGAGCCACCGCCAAGTCCAGCGGCGACGGGAAGCGTCTTGACCAGGCGAAAGCGTCCGAGCGCCAGACCTGGTATCCGCGCATTCACGGCTCGTGCGGCGTTTAGAATGAGATTAGGGCCCTGCAGCCCGGACCCGAACGGCCCATCGATATCAAGCGTGGGGAACCCATCTGCAAGGCCGATGCCGTCTTGTGGAGCGAATTCGACACTATCGCCAACGCCGGCGAACGCGACCAGGCTCCGCAACTCATGGAACCCGTCGGCGCGCCGCCCCAGCACCTCAAGGGTGAGGTTGAGCTTGGCCCAGGCGATCTCGCGGAAAGCGCCGTCTCGAACTGGCATATCGCGAAGGTGAGTATCGCGAAGCAGGATTTATTGCGAGGTCTTCTGTTTGAGGCCCGCTCCGGCTGGCAGCCTTGGACGCGCTGGACGCCGCCTTGGTCGCGGCTGTCTTCCTCCAGTCCAGAGGCGATCTTCTTGCTCGATCGTCGCGACGTAGCTCGTCATCGGGCTTGAGCGACAGGGCCTGCTGCCACTGATACTTGGCCTCGAGCTGTGCGCCCCACGCGCCAATAGGCATCGCCCAAGATGGTCGTTGATGATCGGATCGTCCGGCCTGAGCTCCACGGCGCGCTCGAGATTCTCGACCGCCTCCGGCATGTTGCCGAGCCGGTAGTAGGCCCAGCCCAGACTGTCGACATAGTAGCCGTCGTCCGGCTTCAGCTTCACCGCCTTGCGGATGTAGTCCATGGCCTGTTTCAGGTTGAGGCCCTGATCGACCCAGGAATAGCCGAGATAGTTGAGCACCAGCAACTCGTCGGGCGGATGCAATCGAGGGCCTTGCTTGAAATCGGCTTCGGCCGCCGGCCAGTCCTTCAGCCGCTCGTTGCACACGCCGCGCGAATAGAACAGCGTCCAGTTCTGCTTGGTCGGCTTGTCCGGATCAGCGTCGACGCGCACGCGAATAGTAGTCACGCGCCTCGTCGTAGCGCTCATGCGAGCGCAGGATATTGCCGAGCGCATCCGAGCGGCCGGACGTCCTTCGGGTTCTTGGCGATAATCTCTTCGAGCAGCGCCTTTGGCCTCGTCGATCTTCTCCAGCGAGTTGAGCGCGAACGCCTTCTGGATCTGCACGTTCACCCAGAGCGGCGAATCCGGTGATGTGGTCGAGCGCCGGCGATCTCCAGCATCGTATTTCTTGGCGCTGTCGTAGGCCTCGGCCAGCGCGACTTGCGCCGAGCGGAAAATCGGGCTTCAAGATAGAGCGCGAATTGCAGGAAGATGATGCCCATGTCGAGCCCGCCCTCGCCGGCTAGAGCATCGCCGATGCCGTAGAACACCTCGGCGAGGCCCTCGGTCGGGGGTGACGGCAAGCAGGTCCGGGTTCTTGCCCTCGTCGATCTGCGGCCAGCAACGCCTCGGACAGCGGATGCGGCGCCGACTTGGCGATGTGGGTCTTCATCGTCTGGCGTTGGCGAGCTTGCGGTTGTTGCTGTTCACCGCAGTGGCGCGCATAGGCGTCCGCCACTCTGCAGCGTCGCACGGGCTTCTTCTTGAAGGCCTGGGCGAAGGACTTGCGCGCCAGCGTCGATGCTGGCCGGCGACGTCGGCGATGAGCGCACGGTGATAGCGCTGATAGAACTGCGCCCAGTCGGCATCGCTCAGACTGTCGAGGGTGGCGAAGGCCTCATCGGGCTTGCCGGCGGCCTCCTGCACCCAGGCGCGGGCGAGCGTCGAGGTGAGATCGGCAATCGGACCCTGGCGCGCCGCGGCGAAATGCTCGTCGGCCTCTCTCGTAGTCGCCCTGCTTGAAGGCCTCGCAGCCCGAGCAGGAACTGCGCGATCCGATGCGACGGCTCGACCTTGACCAGTTCGTTCGCGAGCTCGATGGCGCGGTCCCAATGGGCCGACGCCGTCTCGAGCAGGAAGGCCTGCTCGAGGATGACCTCGTTGTTGGGATCCTCGGCCAGCGCCTTGGAATAGAATTCCAGCCGCGGCGATCGGTGTCGTGGTCGCCGCGTGCCACGCGCCCGGAAAGATAGTTGCCGAGCAGCGTGCCGGCATTCGGATCGCTCGGCTTCGACGGCATCACCTCCGAATAGGCCGCCGGCGCGGCGAAAATGCGCGACAAGAAGAAGAGACCGCCACGCCCATTTGCGCAGC
This sequence comes from uncultured Holophagae bacterium, assembly GCA_963710645.1. Lineage (GTDB taxonomy): Bacteria > Acidobacteriota > Thermoanaerobaculia > Thermoanaerobaculales > Sulfomarinibacteraceae > FEB-10. Next base: position 642,244 of record CAVQBD010000002.1, read on the forward strand.
GGCCGCTCTCGGCATATCGTCATGATGTCGGCTCGGCTATCCGCCGCCCCAAACTTGCGGTTCGATCGATCCCGGCGCAAGGTTAGGCGCTTTTGCGGCTGCCATGACAAACCATAAAGCTCTTGGAGGCTAAGGCGGCGGTTTGTGGCCCAGCCGCTGCCGCAGAGCATTCGGCAAGTTGCCGCGCTACATATTGACGTAGTTCGGCCCGTCGCCGCCTTCCGGCGGCACCCAGGTGATGTTCTGGGCCGGGTCCTTCACGTCGCAGGTTTTGCAGTGGACGCAGTTCTGCGCGTTGATCTGAAAGCGCACCGAGCCGCCCTCTTCCACCACCTCGTAGACCATGCGCCGGGCAATAACGCTGGGCCGGCTCGGCATATTCCGGCAGATTCTGCTCGATCGGGATGCCGGGTCGGCGAGCTTCAGATGCACCGGCTCGTCCTCGTCATGATTGGTACTCGACAGGAACACCGAGGAGAGAATGTCGAAGGTGAGCGACGCCGTCGGGCTTTGGATAGTCGATCGGCTTCGACTTTGCGGCCGTGTGCAAGCTCGCATAGTCGGGCTTCTTGTGCTTCAGCGTGTGGCCGAGGAACGGGAAGAATCGTGTTGAGCCACATGTCGATGCCGCCGAGCATGACGCCGAGCCGCGTGCCGAAACGCGACCAGAGCGGCTTGACGTTGCGGACCTTCTTCAGCTCCTTCGCCATCGCGCTTTCGTCGACGGCTTGCATGTAGGCTTCGAGCGTGTCGCGCGACGCGGCCCATGCCCGATCGCCTGCAAACGCCGCTTCGGCCGCCATCATGCCCGACAGCATGGCGTTGTGAGAGCCCTTGATGCGCGGCACGTTCATGAAGCCCGCGGCGCAGCCGATCAGCGCGCCGCCTGGGAAGGCGAGCTGCGGGATCGCCTGCCAACCGCCTTCGGTCAGCGCGCGGGCGCCATAGGCGATGCGCTTGCCGCCTTCGAGATGCGCGCGCGATGCGAGGATGGGTCTTGGACGCGCTGAAATTCCTTGAACGGATTGAGGTAGGGATTGGCGTAGTCGAGATGAACGACGAAGCCGACCGACACCAGGTTCTCGCCGAAATGGTAGAGGAACGAGCCGCCGCCGGTCTTGTCGTCGAGCGGCCAGCCCATGGTGTGCTGCACGAGCCCGGGCTTGTGCTTGTCCGCCGGAATCTCCCACAGCTCTTTGAGGCCGATGCCGAATTTCTGCGGTCCGCTATCCTCATCGAGGCCGAAGCTTGCTTGATGAGCTGCTTGGTCAGCGAGCCGCGCGCGCCTTCGGCGAAGAACGTGTATTTGCCGGTGAGCGCGATGCCCGGCGTGTAGCTGTCCTTGTGGCTGCCGTCGCGGGCGACGCCCATGGTCGCCGGTGATCACGCCCTCGATCTCGCCGTTCGCGCCGATGATCGCCTCGGTGACGGCGATGCCCGGATAGATCTCGACGCCAAGCGCTTCGGCCTGCTCGCCGAGCCATTTGGTGAGGTTGCCGAGGCTGCCGATATAGCAGCCGTGATTGCTCATCAGCGGCGGCATGAACAGGTTGGGCAGACGGATGTCGCCCGTCTCGCCGAGATAATAGAAACGGTCCTCGATGACTTCGGTGGTGAGCGGTGCCCCCTGCTCGCGCCAATCCGGGATGAGGCGGTCGAGCGCCACGGGATCGATCACCGCGCCTGACAGGATATGCGCGCCGACCTCGGAGCCCTTCTCCAGGACGACCACGGAAATGTCCTTGTCCTTCTCGGCGGCGAGCTGCTTGAGCCTGATCGCCGCCGAGAGACCGGCCGGTCCTGCGCCGACGATCACCACGTCGAACTCCATGGTCTCCCGTTCGACCTGATCGCTCATCTCAGCCCTTTCTCGTTCTTATGCCGCACCTACCCGCGCGCCTGGCAAATCGGTGCTAAACTTGCGTCAGTATTTCTTGCCGAGACAAATAGAGGATCGAACCGAGCATCGCAAATGAGCGAAGGGGAGGAAAAAACGGCCGCGAGCCTACTCGCCTGGTACGAGGCCATGGGCGTCGACGAGGCCATCGGGGACGCTCCGATCGACCGCTTTGCCGCCCAGCCTTCCGCGGAGCCGGACAAAACGGCGGCTCCAAAACGCGTGGCGCGTATACAACGGCCGAAAAGCCCAGCTGCGGCGACACGCCCTGCGCCTCCACCCGCCAGCGCCTCACCACCGTCGCTTGAGGTATCGAAACGCTCGCCCAGCTTGAAGAGGCGGTCTCCGCTTTCGACGGCTGTGCTCTGAAGCGGACGGCGAAGACCACATGCTTTTCGCGCGGTAGCGATCAGGCGCGCATCATGCTGATCGGAGAGGCGCCAGGCCGCGACGAAGACCTGCAAGGCAAGCCTTTCGTCGGGCGCGCAGGCAAGCTGCTCGACCGTATGCTCGGCACCATCGGGCTCAATGATGAGTCGGTCTACATCACCAACACGATCTATTGGCGGCCGCCGGGAAACCGCACGCCGACAGCGCAGGAGATCGCCGCTTGCGCGCCGTTTCTGGCCCGCCAGATCGAATTGCTTTCGCCGGATGTGATGGTGCTGCTTGGCGGCGCCGCGGCCAAGATCCATCCTCGACACGACCGAGGGCATTATGCGGATGCGCGGCAAGTGGAAACTATACAAGGCGAAAGGCCGCGACATCCCAACGCTTGCAACGTTACATCCTGCCTATCTGCTTCGCAGCCCCGAGGCGAAGCGCTATGCCTGGCGCGACTTGCTGATGCTTGAAGCAAGGATTGCGGAAAAGCTGACGGACACCACATCGTGACCAGCGACATAGCGCGTTGAACCCGTGGCAAGACGAGACACGGAATTTACAAGGACACGAGACATGACCGCCCGTATCGACGAGACCCGCCCCTTCATCCCGGTGCGCATCGCCGTGCTCACCATCTCCGACACGCGCACGCCAAAGACGGACAAGTCGGGGCCGCTGCTTGCCAAGATGATCCAGGAGGCGGGCCACACAGCTCGCCGACCGCGACGTGGCGCCCGACGACGAAAAGGCGATCCGCAAGACCGTCAAGAAATGGATCAAGGCCAAGGATGTCGACGTGGTCATCACCACCGGCGGCACCGGGCTTCACCGGGCGCGACGTGACGCCGGAAGCGGTGCGCCCGCTCTTCGAGAAGGAGATCGACGGCTTCTCGGTCCTGTTCCACATGCTGAGCTATCAGACCGTCGGCACCTCCACGGTGCAGAGCCGCGCCTGCGGCGGCCTTGCCAAGAGCACGCTCATCTTCTGCGTGCCCGGCTCGCCAGGGGCGTGCGAGGACGCCTGGAATGGCATCCTCAAATTCCAACTCGACAATCGCCACCGCCCCTGCTCGTTCATCGAGCTGCTGCCGCGCCTCACCGAGCGCAAGAAGAAGAAGATAGGCCGCGCCATAGGCCCAACCGTCCACCTTGCCCCAAACCACAGCTCGCTATGCGCATTTAGCCGATGATCCGGTGAAAGCCGCCAGCGATACTGTGGGCCGTCAGATTGCTGCGGCGATGGATGGGGGGAGTGGTGGCGAGGCGGTTGACCTTCCGACGTCGGGCAATGCCGGGCGCTAAGGCAATATGCGCTCGTTGGCCGTACGCCCAAGGAGTTCGGCCTGCTTGAGGGCTTGTTTACACGGCGGCCGGTCCGATAAGCCGCTCGGCCATGTCCCGCTGGCACAGAAGTCGTCCGCCGTGTCCACATCGCTCAGCGTCGCGGCAAGCGCGACAGCACAGCCTTTCGAGATTGCGCACGTTGGCGGCAAGCGGCTGCGCGGCTCGACCAGCGGCACGCCCTCGAACGGGGCAGAGCCGTCGCGGGGCTCTCTTCAGCCCGACAAGCCAGTAGCCGCCGTCTGTTGCCGGACCGAACACCGCATCCGCTTGCCCAAGCCGCCGGAAGGCAGCGGCGATATGGGCGGGCCGAATACCGGGAATGTCGCTGCCCACAAGAATGGCTGGGCCTGGCGGGAGATAATCGAACAGGCCTTGCATGCGCGCACCGAGATCGCCGCTTCCTTGCGGGACGCGCATAGAATGGCCATGAGGGCCAGCAGCCCTCCATCAGCGCCGAACCCGGCGAGACCGCAAGATAGGTTTGCCAGCGCGGGTCGGTGCCGAGCCGCACGAGCGTGTGACGAAGCGCGGTCCGGTAGAAGCGTGTGGCCCCGACCGTGCCAATGCCGCTATCTCCACGGGCAAGTCCACCAGCAAGTCTGCTCTTCACGGCGCCAGCGACGGGTCGCTTGGCCATGACGACGAGGCGTGGCGCGAAGGAATTGTGCCGCGCGGCACAAGTGTCCTATCCATAAAGCCGCGCAAGCATGCGCGGCGGAACGCGCAGGAAATAAAGCAGCATGAGGCCGAGATTGCGCGCGCTCCGCAAGAGATAGCCATCTTGCCGATAGCGCTGGGCGCTGGTCACGGCGCGCGTCTTCAGCCCTACGAGTTCGCGGCGCTTCAGCCGCCGGACAAGATCGACATCCTCCATCAGCGGCAGCGGCGCGGAAGCCACCGAGCCTGCGATAGATGGGTGCGCGAGATGAGCAGCCCCTGGTCGCCGTAGGGCAGAGCGAACCAGCGCGCAGCGCATCGCGACCAGGACTCCAGCATGCGTGGCATGAAGCCATCATCGTCGAGCGCAAAACGGAAATATGCCGCGGCCATCGGCCGCGCCCACTCTCGACGCGCTCGATGAAGCTCGCCGCCTCCTCGGCCCAGCCCGGCTCGAGCACCGTGTCGGCATGAAGGAACAGCAGCCAATCGCCTTCGCGAGCCGCGGCCCCGGCCGCAAGCTGAGTGCCCCGGCCCCGCGTCGCCTTCGACCAGATGGGTGCCGGCAGCGTCGGCGATGGCGCAAGGTTTCGTCCGTCGAGCCGCCATCGACGATGATCGCCTCCTGGACGATGCCATCGACCACGGCCGGCACGAGCGCCGCCAGCGTGTGCACCCAGCGTCGCGCTCGGCGTTGAGAGTGGGGATAACCACCGAAATCATGGCGCGGACTATAGCGTTTGGCCTCCACGCGGCAATCGCCACATAGGGCGCGCATCGTGAACGTATGTTCTTGATTTGTTCCGTATCCGCCCCTATATTCCCGTCATGAGCGTCGCAATTCGAAAACCGGTCCACCACGGAGAGCTTCCGCTGATGCGGGCGGCGTCGCGTCTGGCCGCCGGCATGGCCGGGGCGCACAGACCAACCGGTCTGGCCGGTTCGAGCCGGTCGCCTACGAGCCGGTCGACGACGGCTGGGAGTCGCTTGGCGATCTTGAGGCTCTGCAGACCGAGGTGCAGGAAGTGCCGGCCCGGCGCATCATCACCCGGAACAAATCGCCGGATATCGGCTTCGACCGCTCGATCAATCCCTATCGGGGCTGCGAGCATGGCTGCATCTATTGCTTACGCCCGCCCCACCCACGCCTTTCTGGGCCTGTCGCCGGGGCTCGATTTCGAGACCAAGCTGTTCGCCAAAACCAACGCGCGCAGGCCGCTCGAGCGCGAGCTGGCCGAGCCCGAGCTATCGCCCGCGCATCATCGCCATCGGCACCAACACCGACCCCTATCAGCCGATCGAGCGGCGCTACCGCATCATGCGGCGCATCCTCGAGGTGCTGAGCGCCACCAACCATCCGGTCGGCATCGTCACCAAGTCGGCGCTCGTGTTGCGCGATCTCGATATTCTGCGCTCGATGGCCGAGCGCGGGCTTGTCAAGGTCGCGCTGTCGGTCACGACGCTCGACCGCAAGCTCGCCCGCGCCATGGAGCCGCGCGCCAGCACGCCGGACAAACGGCTCGAGACGGTCGAGAGGCTAGTCGAGCGCTGGCGTGCCCGGCCTCGGTCATGGTGGCGCCGGTCATTGCCCGGCCTCACCGACGCGGAGATGGAGCGCATTCTGGAGCGCGCCGCAGCGGCCGGCGCCCGCGAGGCCGGCTACGTGCTGCTCAGGCTTCCGCTCGAGATCGGCGATCTCTTCGTCGAATGGCTCAAGGCCAATTGTCCCGACCGCGCCGACCGGGTGCTGTCGCTGATGCGCTCGACACGCGGCGGCAAGCTCTACGATGCGCAATGGGACGAGCGCATGGAGGGCGAGCGGCCCCTATGCGTGGATGATCGGGCGCCGGTTCGAGATGGCCGCCGAGCGGCTCGGCCTCGACAAGCGCCACGTCTTGCGTGACGATTTGTTCACACCGCCGACCCTGCCAGGTCAGCAGCTCAGCCTGCTTTAGGGTCTTTTCCACAAGCAGCAGCGCATCGGCCCCTCCGGCAGTTGCAAGCGGTGCGTGGTTTGTCGGACAGTTCCGCCTTATGGGACCGTCTGAACACCTTCAACCGCGCCAGCCGAGTTTCAATCTCGAAACGGAGATGATGGATCAATATGGCGTGCCGGTCGCCGGGATCGATGAAGCGGGACGCGGCCCCTGGGCCGGGCCGGTTGTCGTCGCCGCGGTGATCCTCAACCCGGGCCGTATCCCAGAGGGCCTCAACGATTCGAAAAAGCTCAAAGCAGAGGATCGCGACGAACGCTATAAGGAGATCATAGAGCGGTCTTGCGTCTCCGTTGCGATCGGACATGTGGGGCGTATCGACCGCGATAATATTCTGCAAGCAACGTTTTGGGGCATGCGGTCCGCCTTCCGGGACTTACAGACCCCGCAGGCCGCGGCGCTCATCGACGGCAATCTCGTACCTAAACGGTTTCCTGGAACGGCGCGCGCCGTGGTCGGCGGCGATGGGCTGTCGCTGTCTATCGCAGCCGCCTCCATCGTTGCGAAAGTCACGCGCGACCGCATCATGGTGCAGCTCTCCAAGCGCTATCGCGGTTATGGCTGGGAAAACAACAAAGGCTACGGCACGCCAGAGCACGCAAGCGGAATTGAGAAGCATGGCGTGTGCCCTCATCACCGCCGCTCATTCGCACCCATCCAGCGCGTGCTCAACGCGCATCACAAGATGGCGTCCGCCGAAAGCTAGTCCAGCCAGTCGGCGATGCGGCCCGCGATCTCTTCCGCGCCGTCCTCCACAAGCAGCATATGTGCTTGATCGTCGAGCGCCCAGAACGGGCTGCCTGGATAGGACGCCGCTGTCGCCCTCGCTGTTTCCAGCGCGACGATCCGATCCTCGACCCCGGTCAGTGTCAGCACCGGACAGGATACGGCCCCTGCTTCCACGGCGGTCGCGCCCGTCACGTCGAACATCCAGAAAAAAGTCTCGAACAAGGCCCTGCCCGAACTCGGGCCCGAACTGCGCGAACACACGGCGCTGTTCGTCCTTGGACAGACGGTTGAGCGTCAACTTACACGCGATATCGAAATTTGGGTCGAAGGCCCATGTCCAAAACGGCCCCAAGGACATCAAATCTTGGCAGAGCTGGTTTTCGGGATCAGTGGAGGGCAAAATACCCGCATGGGGCGCCGGGCTCACCAGAACGAGCTTTTCCGCCAAACTGCTTGCGGCGAGTTGCTGGGCGATCACGGCGCCCATGGAATGACCCAGCAGTATCGGCTTCTCGGGCAAGGCCTCGACGTAAGCGGTCATTTGAGCGCGGTAGTCAGCCATGCCGACGCCCGTAAGTTTTTTGATGCCATCCGCCTTGTCGGCACCATGGCCGATGAGATCGGGGGCATGGCAGGTAAATCCGCGCGCCTCGAACACTTTGCGAAACACATCGAAGCACCAGCCGCCGCAATTGGCCCCATGCACCAAAACGATCGTCTTTGTCACGCGCGCTCCCTTCAATGACATGCTGTCGCCAGCACCTAAAAATCCACTCGATGAGGCGAATTAAGCCTGCCTTTACCCCGCTCGGCCAGCATGGGCCGGTCTTGCCGCGAAATATCATGGCAAGCGCGTGTGTGTATTGCGTAACGCGAGTGGTGAATATGGGTATAGGGAACACGGGGGAGCCACGGCTTCCGCGCAACAAGATTATTGTCGGCGATTGCATCGAAGAGCTGGAGAAGCTTCCGGCCGAAAGCGTCGATCTCGTCTTCGCCGACCCGCCCTACAATCTCCAGCTCGCGAACGAGCTCTACCGGCCCAACAATAGCCGCGTCGATGGCGTCGACGACGACTGGGACAAATTCGGCAGCTTCGCGCGCCTATGACGCCTTCACGCGCGATTGGCTTCTCGCCTGCCGCCGCGTGCTGAAGCCCAACGGCAGCCTGTGGGTCATCGGCAGCTATCACAACATCTTCCGCGTCGGCACCGTCCTCCAGGATCTCGGCTTCTGGGTTCTCAACGACGTGATCTGGCGCAAGACGAACCCGATGCCGAATTTCCGCGGGCGCCGCTTCACCAATGCGCATGAGACGATGATCTGGGCGTCGATGGGCCCGAAGGCGCGCTACACCTTCAACTACGAAGCCATGAAGGCGCTGAACGAGGACCTGCAGATGCGCTCCGACTGGCTGCTGCCGATCTGCTCGGGCGCCGAGCGTCTGAGAGGAGAGCGGGCGCAAGACGCATCCGACGCAAAAGCCCGAGGCGCTGCTGCACCGCGTCGATCCTGGCCTCCAGCCATGTGGGCGACGTTGTGCTCGATCCCGTTCATCGGCTCCGGCACGACGGCGGTCGCCGCCAAGCGGCTCGGCCGCGGCTTCGTCGGCATCGAGCGCGAGACGGCTTACGCGAATGCCGCGCGCGCGACGGCTCGAGACCGTCGAGCCGCTCGATTCGGCCTCGCTGCAAATCGCCAAGGGCAAGCGGGGCGAGACGCGCATCCCGTTCGGCACGCTGGTCGAGCTCGGGCTGCATCTCGCCCGGCACCGTGCTCTACGACCCGGCGGCGCGCCACGAGGCGAAGGTCCGCGCCGACGGCTCCATCGCCTGCGGCGGCGCGCAAGGCTCGATCCACAAGATCGGCGCCCATGTGCAAGGGGCCATGGCCTGCAATGGCTGGACCTTCTGGCACTACGAAGCGGACGGTGCGCTCAAGCCGATCGACGATTTGCGCGAGGCGGCGCGGCAGAAGCTCGCGCTCAGCGCGACGCTTTGCGCAGCGTTCTCCGCGCGGAAGCGGGCCGCCTCGAGCGCGTGGGCAAGCACCTTCCGCATCACGGACGGCAACGCCGCCTCGGCAGATCGCGCTGCGGCACCCAGCGGCAGCGCTCCGGCTCGGCTACCGCCTTCAGCTGAGCGCTCGTGCTCGACCGCCGCGCGATAGACAGCAAGCTCCAAGATGAAAATGCGTGAAGGTGTGCTCGACGAGCCCAGGCACTTTCGCCACTCCGCGCTTGAGCGGGCGCGTGATCGCGCACCGAATCCGCCGTTCGGCTCCGCCTCCTCCCAGGGCGATCGATGGCGTCTCCAGCATGCCCCCGAGCAGCCCGCGCAGCGGCCGCTCGCGCAAGAGCACGGCGCCGTCCGGCCGAAGCGCGACGAAGGCGACACCGCGCCGCGTCGGGCGCTCGCGCTTCTGCCTCGCGATAGGGCAGCGTCCTCGGCAAGGCCTTCGCGCAAGCCGCGACAGTCGGGCCGCAGCGGACACAGACCGCAGGCCGGGCGGCGCGGCGTGCAGATCGTGGCACCGAGATCCATCATGCCTTGGGCGAAATCGCCGGCGCGGCTCGACTCGGCGTCAGGCTCTCGGCGAGCGCCTTGATCTCCGGCTTGGCGGCGGGCAGCGGCGTCGCGACGCGCGAACAGCCGCGCCACCACGCGCTCGATATTGCCGTCGACCGGCGTTGCGCGCTTGTCCGAAGGCGATCGCGGCGATCGCCGCTGCGGTATAGTCGCCGATACCGGGCAGCTTGCGCAGCGCGGCCTCGGTGGCCGGGAACCTGCCGCCGTGCTCATGCGACCACGGCGCGGGCGCAGGCGTGCAGATTGCGCGCGCGGGCGTAGTAGCCGAGCCCGGCCCAGGCGGCGAGCACCTCGCCGAGCTCGGCGCGTGCCAGCGCATCGACATCGGGCCAGCGGCGCAAGAAAGTCGATATAGCGGGGCTCACCGCCTTCACCGTGGTCTGCTGCAGCATGATCTCGCTGAGCCAGACTTTGTAAGGGTCTTGCAGGACGCCAGGGGATGCGCGCCACGGCAGGACCCTCGCCTCGCGCCCGTACCAGGCGAGCAGCGCTTGGGCGATTTCGGGGCCTCGATCGGCTCTGTGGCTTTCCCTGCATAAGTGCTTTCAGGGCCACGGCGCCTGCCACGCCATGGTGTAAGCTCGCCGACCCGAAGCAACGAGGCCGCGACCCGCCACGCGCCCGATCTGGGCGCATTGACGCAGAGGCTTTGATGCGCAAACCCAAAGGTGGCCCGCGCGCCATCGGCACCTTTATCGCCAAAACGCTTGATCAGGCGGCGCGCGCACGCGGCTTCGCCACGACGGCGCTGCTGAGCGACTGGCGCGCCATCGCCGGGGCGGACCTTGCCCGCTACACCATGCCCGACCGAATTATCTGGCCAAAGCGCCGCGACGAGGGCGTGGAGACACCCCGCTACATGGCTACAAATCCGTAGGGGCAACGCTCGTGCTTCGCATCGAGGGCCCGCGCGCCATCGAGGTTCAGCATCGCTCCGCGCAAATCCTAGAGCGGGTGAATGCCTATTTCGGGTACCGGGCGATCACGGAGATGCGTATCTTGCAGGCGCCCATCGGCCGCACGGCGGCGCGGGAGCGCACGCCAAGGCCTCCGCTTCCCGCCTATGCCCTGCCAAAATCGGCGGGCATACAGGATGAAGGCCTGGCCCGGGCCCTGTCCCGCCTCGGGGCTGGAGCAAAATTCCGCCGAGGCGCCCGTAACGGGCGGAGTTGAGTCTCGCCTCAAGCGGCGTTAAGCCTGCCCTCACGAGAGGTTGAAGCAAAGGGCTTTTCGCTTACTTGCCGGATCGGAGCCTATCAACGAATGTAGGCACCGACCAGCGCGCCAAAGCCGTGCAGAACAGAACAAGCCGGAGAGTTCATCGTGGCAAAACCCGACGAGAAAGCAGACCAAGGCCTCAACCGAGGGCGAAAAGAGCAAGAACTCGGACTTTATGCAATTGCCGCCTTGGCGGTCGCCGTCATCTTTGCCGGCATGTCTATTTTCTGAGCGCCGATGCTGCTCCAGATCCAGACAAGCCGAAGATGGACCCGGAAATGGCCGCGATCATGGAGGCCGGCCCGCTCGAAGACATCGTTCTTGGCGATCCTGACGCCGACACCATCATCGTCGAATACGCCTCGATGACCTGCCCGCATTGCGCGCATTTCTACAAAGAGGTCTTTCCGGAGCTGAAGAAGAAGTATATCGACACCGGCAAGGCCCGCTTCATCTTCCGCGAGTTCCCGCTGGACGGGCTTGCAGTCGCAGCCTCCATGCTCGCGCGCTGCGTCGGGCAACGATCGCTTCTATCCGATGTCGGACGGGCTGTTCGAAACGCAGGAGACCTGGGCGGTGCCGGGCGCCGACGGCAAGGAGAAGCTCTAGCTCATCGCCAAGCAGGCGGGCTTTTCCGAGGAAAGCTTCGAAAAGTGCATGGCGGACAAGGAGCTGTTCGACAAGATCGTGGCCGTCCGCAAGAGAGGCTCATGAGGACTATGGCGTCGACTCCACGCCGAGCTTCTTCGTGAACGGCAAGCGCCTTCCAGAGCATCGCAATCGAAGGATTCGACGCAGCCATCGAGGGACCGGCCGAGACGCCGCCAAGCCCATAGGCCCGCCAGTCCAACGCGCCCTCGGCGATTACGCTCCCGCCACGGACGAGGAACGATCGAAGGCGATCCATAGATCATGACCTTTGGGAGATGTTTCTTGGGGCTTAGCAGAGGAGCCGCGATCGTCTTCGTCGTCAGCCGCACTCGGGCTGACGATGCTTGGCGTGAGCGCCTGCGGCGGCCCGGCGGATCGGCCTCGAGGCCGCGCTTCCTCTGAAAGATCAGCTCATTGAGCCAGGCCCACTTGGCGAGCGCGAATACGGCAACCGCAATGCCCCGGTCACAATCGTCGAGTATGTGTCGCTGACGTGCCCGCTATTGCCGCAAATACCACGCAACCGTGTTCCCGCGCGTGAAGCGGTCCTATGTGGATACAGGCAAGGTCCGCTATATCATCCGCGAATTCGCCATCGGCCGGACCGCCGGCACTGCCGCAATCGCCACCAGATGCGCGCCCAGTAGCAAATATCTGCCTTCTGGTTGAGGCCTACCTCTCCCGGCAGACGCGAATGGGTGAGCCAAGAGGTTCGACCCGACGCCATATACAAAGTCGCAAAATCCAGTGGACTGAGCCGCGCGACGTTTGACAAATGCCTATCGAATCAAAGCATTATCGATGGGTTGACGGAGATAAAGCAGCGGGGCCGCAAATATGGCGTGATCGGCACGCCAACCCTCTTTATCAATGGTCAGAAGGCTCCAGGGGGCGGTCACCTTCGAACAGGTGAAAGCGCTGATCGAACCACAGGCTTCTTGATCTCCGGCGTTGCGAATCACGCCGTCCCCCTGCCAAGTTCGGACAGTTCGACCGCCAGTCATCGGGTTCGCGTCATCCGGTTCCAGATAAGGATCGCCAAAAGCGTGCAAATCACCCGACTCCGCCTTCTTGGATTCAAGTCCTTCGTCGAGCCGACCGAGCTCGCTGATCGAGCCCTGGCTTGACCGGCGTGGTCGGGCCGAACGGCTGCGGCAAGTCCAACCTGCTCGAGGCGCTGCGCTGGGCCATGGGCGAGACCTCGTACAAGAGCATGCGCGGCACGGCCATGGACGACGTGATCTTCGCCGGCGCGCAGGACCGCCCGGCGCGCAACAGCGCCGAGGTGACGCTCTTCATCGACAATAGCGCACGGCGCGCGCCGGCCGAGTTCAACGACGCTGACGTTCTGGAAGTCACACGACGGATCGAGCGCGAGGCCGGGCTCCGCCTACGCGTCAACGGCAAGGATGTGCGCGCTCGCGACATTCGTCTGCTGTTCGAGGACGCCGCGACCGGCGCCCGCTCGCCCGCGCTCGTGCAACAAGGGCGGATCGGCGAGATCGTCAACGCCGCGCCGCAGGAGCGCCGCCGCGTGCTTGAAGATGCCGCGGGCATCGCCGGTCTGCATAGCCGGCGCCACGAGGCGGAGCTGCGCTTGAAGGCGACGGAGAGCAATCTCGCCCGCCTCGCCGACCTGATCGGCCAGCTCAATTCGCAGATTGCAGGCGACTACGCCGTCAGGCCCGCCAGGCGCAGCGCTACCGCGACATCTCGGCAAAGTCCACGAGATGGAAGCCCTGCTCTATCATCTGCAATGGGTGGCGGCCTGCGCCCAGGTCGAGCAGGACGAAGCGGCCTTCCAGGACGCACTTGCCGCCGTGGCGCGAGGAGACCAAGGCCGAGGGCGGAGGCGCTTCGCCAGCAGGCGGAAGCAGCCGAGAAGCTCCAGCCCTTGCGCGACGAGGAGGCGCCGCGCGCGGCGGTGCTGCACCGCTTGAGCGTCGAGCGCGATGCGCTGGAGCGCGAAGAGGCCCGCGCCAAGGCGCGCCAGGCCGAGCTCGAGACGCGGCTGGCGCAGGCCTCGCGCGATCTGGCCCGCGAGGAGGAGCATATCGCCGAGGCCGAGAGCATGCTTGCGCGGGCTTGGCGAGGAGAGCCGCACGCTCGAGGCGGCAAGCGCGCGCGACCACGGAGGAGCCGCAGCTCCGCGACAGCGGCGGCTAACGGCGGCAGCGACGCTCGCCGCGGCCGAGCCGGCCCTGCGCCAGGCGACAACGGAGCTTGCCGAGGCGCGCGCCGAGCGCGGTCGCCTCGACCACGAAAAGACACGAGCTTGCGGGCCGTATCGCCCAGCTCGAAGCGCAAGCGGACGAGGTCGAGGCAGGAACTGGCCAAGCTCGAGGCTGAGAGCGGAAGCGAGGCCAAGCTCGCCGAGCTCAATGCCGAGGCCGCCGAGCTTGCCGCGCTGGTCGAGGACGACGGAGGCCGAGCTGCACGCCGGCCGAGACAGACGAGGAGCAGGCCCGCGCCGATGAAGCGCGGCTGCGGGCGCTGGCCGCTTGCCGATGCGAAGCTCGCCCGCCAGGAGATCGAGACCGAGCTTGCCACCCTGATCAAGCTGCTGGCGCCGCCCATGACTGGACGCCGATCGTCGAGGAGGTGCGGATCGATGGCGGCTACGAGCAGGCGCTCGGCGCCGCGCTCGGCGACGATCTCGATGCGGCGTCGCGAGGAGACCGCACCCGCCCATTGGCGGATGATGGCACGGTCGGGACGACGATCCGGCGCTGCCCGAAGGCGCCACCCCGCTCAGCCACTTCGTCGACAGGCCCGGATGCGCTGTCGCGCCGTCTCGGGCAGATCGGTGTGGTCGAGCGCCAGACCAAGGCCCGGACCTGCAAGCGCGCTCTGAAGCCCGGTCAGCGCCTCGTCTCGAAGGCGGCGATCTGTGGCGCTGGGACGGCTATAGCGTTCAGGCCGGCACGGCGAGCGCTGCCGGCGCGCGCCTCGTGGAGCGCACGCCGGCTCGAAGCGCTGAAGGCGAGAAGGGCTGAAACCGAGGACGCGGAGAAGTCCGCCGAGGCGCAACTGGAAGCCGCCACGGAGGCTACTTGGACGCCACCCAGGCGACCAAGGACTCTGCGCCAGAAGCACAAGGACACCCACGCCGAACTCGACCGGACGCGCGGCGGCAATCGCCGCGGCCGAGCACGAGGCGCAGGCCAATAGCAAGCAATTGGGCGCGCTGGCCGAGGCACTGAGCCGCACGAAGGCCGCGCTCGCGGAAGCGCAAGGGCAGGCGGTCACCGCGGCTGAGGCCCTGCTAGCGCTCGCGTCGCTCGACAGGTCTTGAAGCCGCGCTCGAAGCGGCGCAAGGCGAGGCCGGAACGAGCCCGCTCGGAAGCGGCGCGCGCCGAGGCCAAGCTTGAAGGCTTCGAGCGCGAAGTGCGCTGCGCCAGGAGCGGATCGAGGCGATCGCCGCCGAGGAAGCGCTCTGGCGGAAGCGCATCGCCAATGCGCGCGAGCAGATCGAGACCTTGAGCGCGCGCGAGGACGAGACGAGCGCCGATCTTGACGCGCTCGCCAATCTGCCGGCCGAGATCGAGGCAGCGGCGCAGCGAAGCTGATCGACGCCATCGCCGAGGCCGAGCGCGAGCGCGCCAAGGCCGCCGACGATCTTGCGCTGGCCGAGACGGCGCTGAAAGACCAGGAGAAGGCCCTGCGCGCGGTGCAGGAGCGGCTGTCTGAGCGCGCGTGAGGCGCAAGGCCCGGGGCGAGGCCCGGCTCGAAGGCGCACGCGAGCGGCGGGGCGACGCTTGGCCGCGCTCATCCGCGAGCAGCTCGACTGCGCGCCGGAGGATTGTCTGCCGCGCGCCAATCTGGCCGATGGCGCCGAACTTCCCGCTCTTGACGGACGTCGAGGCGCGTCTGACCAAGCTCAAGGCCGACCGCGAGCGCCTCGGCGGCGTCAATCTCAGGGCCGAGGAAGAAGAAGCGGAGCTCGCCGCGCAGCTCGAGGAGATGGAGCGCGAGAAGGCCGATGTCGAAGAGGCCATCGCACGCCTTCGCCAAGGCATCTCCAATCTGAACCGCGAGGGCCGCAAGCGGCTGCTGGAGGCCTTCGAGACGGTCAACGGGCATTTCGCGCGGCTGTTCAAGACGCTGTTCGGCGGCGGCTCGGCCGAGCTGCAGGCTGGTCGATTCTGACGATCCGCTCGAATCGGGGCTCGAGATCTTCGCGCAGCCGCCCGGCAAGCGGACGCAGACCCTCACGCTGCTGTCGGGCGGCGAGAAGGCGCTGACCGCCATGGCGCTGATCTTCGCGGTGTTCCTGACCAACCCCTCGCCGATCTGCGTGCTGGACGAGGTGGACGCGCCGCTCGACGACGCCAATGTGGACCGCTTCTGCCGGCTGATGGAGGAGATGTCGCAGCGAGACCGATACGCGCTTCCTGATCATCACCCATCACCCGCTGACCATGTCGCGCATGAGCCGGCTGTTCGGCGTCACCATGCAGGAGCGCGGCGTCAGCCAGCTCGTGTCGGTGGATTTGGACACCGCCGAACGGCTGCGCGACGCGGTCTAGCGCTTGCAACGCGCCCCAGCCACGCTGGATTTTCTCGCCGATTTCCGCGCCGATTGGCATGCAGTTTTGCCGCCAGATTTCCGGCCTTTTTCCAAAAGCCGGTAAGACGTGTGAAAACCTGTGCCGGTGGGGATGCGACTTTCTTGACACTCGGGAATCCCCAACTAAAGTGCGCGCCAAGCTTGAGGACCATCCGGTTCTCTAGGGCTCTCCCGGAATTGAGCAATGCCAATGGCCGGAGCCGAAAACCAGTCCGGAGCCGGAAACGGCGGCCGCGACACAGAGACTATTCGGCAGCGGCTCGACGCTCTCGAAGGAAAGCTGGCGACAGGCCCGAAAGCCAACGCCCCGTCGCCCGGAGGATCCGAGGGCCAGAGGCAGGGCGCATGGGCCAGGCCCTCAAGCTGGCGACCGAACTGGTCGCGGGCGTAGCGGTTGGGGGATTCATCGGCTGGGCGCTTGACCGCTGTTCGGCACCACACCGTTCCTGATGGTGGTGTTTCTGGTTTTCGGAGCCGCCGCCGGGATCATGAACGTGGTACGGACAGCGACGAAAATGCAGGGCGAGGCATATCAGGGCGAGCCAATGCCCGGTCATCACTTGCGCAACAAGACGGAGCGCGGCGTGAAGACAGATGACGATAGGATTAGGGGCATTTGACGGTGATTGGGGCAGCATACGCCGCGGAGAGGCAGGACACGGGGGCGGTCACGGAGGCGGCGGCACGGCCTGCCCGATCCGATGCACCAGTTCGAGATCAAGCGGATCATCCCGCTCGAGCTGTTCGGCTTCGACGCCTCCTTCACCAACTCGGCGCTGTTCATGGTGATCGCGGCCGCGCTCATCACCGTCTTCATCGTGTTCGCCATGCGCAGCGGCGCGCTGGTTCCGAACCGCTCACAGTCGGTGGCCGAGATGTCCTACGAGTTCGTCGCCAACATGGTGCGCGACAATGTCGGCACCGACGGCATGAAGTATTTCCCCTTCATCTTCACGCTGTTCATGTTCGTGCTCGCGCTGAACATGCTCGGCATGGTGCCCTATTCCTTCACGGTGACGAGCCACATCATCGTCACCTTCGCGCTCGCCGCCTTCGTCTTTATCGGCGTGACGCTGATCGGCTTCTGGAAGCACGGCATCGGCTTTCTGAAATTCTTCGTGCCCTCGGGCGTGCCGTTCGTCATGCTGCCGCTGCTGGTGGTGATCGAGGTGATCTCCTATCTCACGCGCCCCGTCAGCCTGTCGGTGCGGCTGTTCGCCAACATGATGGCCGGCCACACCATGCTGAAGGTGTTCGGCGCCTTCGTCGTGGCGCTCGGCCTGCTCGGCGGTTGGGCCGCGCTCGCCTTCATGGTGGCGTTCACCGGGCTGGAGATTCTGGTGGCGTTCCTGCAGGCCTATGTGTTCGCCATCCTCACCTGCATCTATCTCAACGATGCGCTCCACATGCATCACTGAGGCCATCACCGCTAACGATCGTTCCAAGGAGAGAGAATCATGGAACCAGAAGCAGCAAAATTGATCGGCGCAGGCCTCGCCTCGATCGCGCTCGTCGGCGCCGGCGTCGGCATCGGCACGATCTTCGGCAACTATCTGCAAGGCGCGCTGCGCAATCCGTCGGCCGCGCCGTCGCAGTTCGCCAACCTGCTGCTCGGCTTTGCTCTCGCCGAGGCCACCGGCCTGTTCGGCCTCGTGGTGGCGCTGATCATCCTGTTCGTGTTCTAGGCTGAGCCGGAACTCAAGCTCTCGCACAAGGTGACGCGACCATGCCGCAACTCAATCCGCTCGATTGGGCGCCGCAGCTCATCTGGCTGCTCATCACCTTCGGCATTCTCTATCTGCTGATGGTGTAGGTCGCGCTGCCGCGCATCGGCGCGGTGATCGACAAGCGTGCAGCGAATATCGCGGGCGATCTCGACGCGGCCGAAAAGCTCCGGCGCGACACTGAGGAG
>CAVQBD010000003.1:0-432004 GCA_963710645.1 uncultured Holophagae bacterium
ATGCTGGCCGAGGTGGAGGGCGAGCGCGGCGCGCTGCCGTTGCTCGCCTTCGCCATGGCCCGGCTGTGGGAAAAGCGGGATCGGGAGAACGGCCTGCTCACCCGCACAGCCTTTCACGACATCGGCGGCGTCGGCGGCGCGCTGGCCCGGCACGCCGAGGAGACCATAGATCGAATCGGGAACGACCGGGTGCCGATCGTGCGGGAGGTGTTCCGTAACCTCGTGACGGCCGAGGGCACCCGCGCGGTGCGTGAGTGGGACGAGCTGCTTTCGGTCTTCGAAGGCTCGCAGCGGGACGACGCCGAGAAGGTCCTGCGGGAGGCTGCCATCGATGCCCGGCTGCTGACCTCCTACGAGATTGGCGAGGAGGATCGAGAGCCGACCCGCCGCGTCGAGATCATCCACGAGTCTCTCCTCGCCAACTGGCCGCGGCTGGTGCGATGGCAAACACAGGACCAGGAGGGGGCGCAGCTGCGAGACGAGCTGCGCCAGGCGGCGCGCTCGTGGGACGAGCACGGGCGGCACGATGACCGGCTGTGGACCGGCACCGCTTTCAGAGAGTTCGCTCTCTGGCGGGAGCGCTACCCGGGCGGCCTCACCGAGATCGAAGAAGGGTTCGCCGCGGCCATGACGTCACTCGCCACGCGGCGGCGCCGCCAGCCGCAGGATCGCAGCGGCGGCTGCACTCGCCCTGGCACTGATCATCGCAGCCGTGTTCGGCACGCTCTGGCGGCGCAGCGTGCTGGAGACCCGCCGCGCCGAGGCGGCGAAGCTCCTCGCCCTGGCCCAGATCCAACTCGAGAAGGACGCCACCGAGGCGCTGGCCTACGCGACGTCCAGCCTCGAGCTCGCCGACACTGCGGAGGCGCGCGGCTTTGCGGTGCGCGCGCTGTGGGCGGCGCCGCCGGCACGCGTGCTCACCGCAGAACACAATGCGGCCAGAGACCCGGTCTTCAGCCCCGACGGCCGCTGGCTGGCCGCCTCCGGGCACTACGAGGAGGTGTTCGTCTGGCGGGGCACCGGGGGCGATCCGATCCGGCTGCCGGGGCACACCGTCAGCCCTCTCGGTCCAAACGACGTTGGCTGGAGCTCGTCCAAGTACGTCGTCACCGGCCACTGGACAGACGGTCGGGCTCGGATCTGGTCCATACCGGAGGGGCACCTCATCCGCACAATTGACTTTGGAGAACCGGCGGTGTGGCAGGCGGGTGAGAAGCATCTCCTTGCCGAGGTCGGGCCGGGAGTATTCGATGAAACCGGGCCGACGAGATTGATGAGATGGGACCTTCCGGATGGTGAAGCTGAAGAGCTCGGATCAGTCGATGTCGGTTTGCTCGGCGCAACGAACAGCGTCTTTGATCCGAGCGGCCGAGGGTGGCTCTACGCCAAGGGAAACACCATCTTCTACCGTCCTCTGCCGATCCGGCGCGGACAGGCCGATGTCGTCGTCGGGCGCCATGAGAATGACGCCATCGTGCTCCGATTCCGAGGAGGTGAATCCGACCGCGTCTGGTCGCGAGACCGGACGACCCGGGAGTACAGGTGCTGGTCCCTCACCAACCCGGGCGCCGAGCCGCTGACCGTGATCCCGCCGCCCCCGGGGGACGGCCGCTACCTGGTGCGGGATCTCGCCGGCCAATGGCGGTTCGTCTCCGGTGGGGCTGGAGAGGGCAAGGCCCCCGAGCTGTGGAATCTCGACGCCCCGGCCGGCGCGAGGACCGTGCCGCTGCGGCGGAACGACAGCTGGTACGGCTCGTTCGTCATCGCAATCCACCCCGCGGGCACCTGGATGGCCACGCCCTGTGGTAGAGCGTTGGAGCAACCTCGTCTTCTGGCCGCTCACCAGGACCTATCCGATCGTCGTGGACGTGGAGCGTGCCGCCTACAAACCGTTCGCGTTCAGCCCCGACGGAAGGTGGGTCGCTGTGCCCTGGGAGGAGGGATCGCTGGGGCTGTTGCCCGTGCCCTTCACCGGCGAGCGCAGCGCACGCCAGTTGAAAGTGCCGTTCATCGACCAGGAGGATATGCACCAAGATCGTCTTCGCCCCTGCCGGAGAGCGCCTGGTGACGACTGGGCTTGGAACGGACATCTGGGTCGTTCACCTGGACGGCTCCGAGCCTCACAGGCTGCAGGGCTTTTCCGACAACCACTTCGTCTGGTCGGCCGCGTTTTCCCCGAGCGGCCGCCTGGTGGCGGCGGCCAGCTTTTACGGCACGGCCGAGAAGAAGGTGATGCGGGTCTGGGACCTGGAAACCGGCGACGTGCGAGTCTTCGATCTGGAGCCTCCCGGACCGGATCGCCGCCGGGCCGCCGGACGCCACCACCGTCTACGAGCACGGCGTCCGGAGCCTGGCGTTCACGGACGAGTCGACGCTGCTCACCGCCGGGGCGGACGGCGTCCGCCGGTGGGACCTCGCGACGGGCTCGTTCGAGGCCGTTGTTGCAACGGAGCCGGGTGCGAGGTCGTTCCTGGACCTGAGCGCCGACAGGGAGAAGATGTTGATCCGCACTGTGCCTCTCGACCCGCCATCGTCGAGACCGGCGGTGGTCGTCCACGATCTCCGGAGCGGCGCTTCTCGGGACGTCCACCTGGATCCGGAATGCGACTTCACGAACCTCGCGATCGATCCGGCCGGGGAGATCCTGGTCGAAGGCTGTGCGGACGGATCGGTCCGCGTCGGCAGGATCGGCGAGGAGGGGTACCACCTGCTCCTCGGACACGACGCGCAGGTTCGCACGGTCGCCGTCTCGCCCGACGGCGCCTGGGTCGGCTCGGCGGGCGAGGACGAAACCCTTCGCCTGTGGCCCATGCCCGATCTCGACAAGCCGCCGCTCCACACCCTGCCGCACGACGAGCTCATTGCCAGGCTCCACTCCCTCACCAACCTCCGCGTCGTCCGCGACGAGGCGTCCTCCACCGGCTGGAAGGTCGACGTTGGCCCCTTCCCCGGTTGGGAGACCGTGCCCGAGTGGTGATAGAAGGTGAGAACGGGATATTGAAAATGTGAATATGAGAGTGACGGACCGTGGATTCTCCTTCATTTCACATTTTCCAATCCACATTCGACCCTATTCCCCCCGGCAGGCGTGATCGAATTTCACATTTCGAATTTCGAATTCTCCGAGCGGGTCTATGATTGAGCTAGGACCATGCGAGATACTTACCTCTTCCTCGTCCTCGCCTTCCCTACCCTGGCCCTGCTCAACGCGTGGTGGTTTGGCCGGGAACTCAAGGGCTTTGCGGACAGCACTCCCTCGATCTCGTCGACGGCCGATATCGAGCGGATGAAAACGGTGGTGGCGCGGCAGATGTATGCGGCGCTGGTCCAGATCGTTTTGCTGATCGCCGGTCCGGTGATCTTCTTCGTCGGGATGATCCGTGGAGTGTTTCAGCCGACGGACGTGATGTTCATCATTCTTCCGTCAGCGGCGGTGATCGTGCTCGCTGCGGTCTACAAGCGGATCGAGAACCAGGTGAAAACCATCGAGGCGCCGGACTCGGAGCTCAGGCGGCAGCGGGACGCCATCGTCCACACCTGGTTGAAGAAACCCGTTCCGGATTGGTGACGAGTGGCTGAATTCTCAATTCTCAATTTTTAATTCTCAATACCAAACCGCCTCCCCCCCCCAAAAAAAAAGACATGAGTTCATCCGGGAAAACGTGAGGTGGGGCTTCTGCGTGCCCGTCTCCGTGCGGGGATCCAGGCGGCAGGGGCAGCGACGGCAATCAGGGACAGCGTCCATGATCGGCGGCTGCGTCAGCGATCAGGGGCCGCGGCGGTGTTTAGCGGCGATTGCCCCAAATTGCGGTCGCTGATCACCGATGCTGCCATCTGCCCCGGACACCGGTTGCTGTCCCTGTCCCTGTCCCGGCCGCTGCCGACTGCCCGTAACGCGGATTGCTGGCGCGGACGCTGACGCCGGAATCCGGGCCCCCGCGTTCGCTTCGACGCACTGACTTCGACGCGCCCATCTTCCAACCGCGCTCCCCGAGGTTGCCCCCTTGAACATTGTTGGGACCTCAACGAGGTGGATTTCTCAATGCCTTGAATCCCAACAATGTTAAAGACGGCACGCCCGGTCAACGCGCCCTCCTCGCCACCGGGAGGGCGGGTGGCAAGGTTCAACGTTTAACGTGCAACTCTCATCAACGGCACGCCCGCCTGTCGCGCCCACCTCGCTCCGGGTGGGCGGGTGGCTTCGTTCTTCGTTCGGGGACGGTAACGGGCTCGGGAACGGGCCGGGATCGGCTCCATCACTGGCGAATCGCCTATGGCTCCGCGAAAGAGGTCGACTGCCATCTTCGCCTCCTGGTTCACGCCGGCGCGATCGACTCCACTCGCGCGAACGCATCGCTAAAGCTCTTCGATCAAGTCCGTGCCATGACCTGGCGTTTGCTGAACCCAAGGTCCTGATTGGGGCTCCTCCCACCAGTCATTCTGGATGCTGTCGTTGAAGTGGCGAACCCGCACGGTTCATAGCCTGCCTCTCGATGGAATCCGGAACTGCACACGAAGTCGGTGCGATGGAATTTTCGAATTTCGAATTCTGCATTTTGAATTGAACCACTGTCCATCTCACGGAAATCCGGATGAGCCAAAAAATGATACGCCTGGGCGGGAGGGGGACGATTCAAAATTGAGAATTCAAAATTCAAAATTCTCTGGACACTTGACGCCCTCGTGACGCCGATGAACGATCGTCGATCACAGTGGAACAGATCAACGGGGAACCGGCCCCGAGCAGCCCGTATCGGTCATGCCTGGAGCAGATCTGCCACGTCACCCGGACACCGATGGCTTTGAGGCTCTCGCGACGTTATTGAATCGTTGCCCCTTTCGGCGGCGGCCTATCGCAGGGGACGGACGGCTTCTTCAACATCCTCGGTGGATTTGGGAATGACAGGGCCGAGTACCCGGGAACCGGTTTCGGTGATCAGCAGGTCATCCTCGATCCGGACCCCGCCAAACCGTCTGAATGCCCGAAGACGGTCGTACCGTATGAAGTCAGCGTGGCGACCCTCGGCTCGCCACCGGTCGATGAGGGCCGGAATGAAGTAGATTCCAGGCTCGATGGTGATGACGAAACCGGGCTCGAGGCGGCGGGCGAGTCGCAAGGCGTTGAGGCCGAACTGGGTCGATCGAGAGGCGCCATCGGGGTAGCCCACCCGGTCTCCGAGATCTTCCATGTCGTGCACGTCGAGCCCCATCATGTGCCCGATGCCGTGCGGGAAGAAGAGCGCGTGAGCACCCGCCTCCACCGCGTCGTCCACATCACCTCGCATCAGGCCCAGATCGTTGAGCCCGGAGGCGATGGTGCGGGCGGCCACGAGGTGAACCTCGCGGTTGGTCACCTGCGGCGACGCCACCGAGATCGCCGCCAACTGAGCGGCGAGCACCACTTCGTAGATGTCGCGCTGTTCAGGCTCGAACTTGCCATTGACGGGAACGGTCCGGGTAATGTCTGACGCGTAGAACCCCGGGGATTCGGCTCCGGAGTCGATGAGGAGCATATCTCCGGGATCGAGGGTGTTGTGGTAGCTCTCGTTGTGCAACACCTCACCGCGAACGGTGACGATGGGCGGGAAGGATGTCTGTCGATCGTGGGCAGTCGCAGGACGCACGAGCTCTGCAGCCACCTCCGCCTCGGTGATGCCCGGTTCGGTTGCGGCCATGGCCGAGGCGTACATGAGGGCCGTGACTGCCAGCGCATCCTCGATCTCGGCCACTTCAAGCTTGCTTTTCACCGAGCGCTGCCGGATTACCGCGTCCACCAACTCGGGCGAGACCATCTCCGGAACCTGTTCCGCCGTCAGATGCATCAGCTCCATGAGTTTCAGGGTGCGGTCGCCGCGGTACGGCGGTAGAAAGTGGACCCGATTTCCGGCCTGTCGCGAGTCGGTGAGCCGGGTGGAGAGGTCCTGCCGGGTACCGCGTCCGTCGCATCCCACCGATTCGGCGAGCTCATCCAGACTCGAATGGGGACCGAACCACACCAGATCATCGGAGCCGGCACGCCGCCCATAGAGAACGGTGCGCCCGTCGGCACCGATCAACAGGGCCAAATCCGGCCGACTCACACCGCCGTAGTACAAAAACGTGGAGTCCTGTCGGAACGGATAGACGTTGTCGACGTAGTTCCGGGACGCGTAGTCGTTGCCCAGAATCAGAATGTCGCCATCGGGGAAGGCTTCTCGGAGGACCCTCCTGCGCTCGCTGTAGACCTCGGCGTTCATCTGCGCCCTCCTTGGTGCATCCGGCCATTATCCACAAAACTGTATCTCCTGTCTTCCATCCCCGTGCCGTCTCCCATCGCGGAATCCCCGCTCGACCGGATTCGTTGTCAACCGTAGTGCCAATGAGATTTCTTCTCACGCTAGCCATCCTGGCGGTTTTTGCAGCCGCCGGGGCCTGTTCGCAAACCGCTGAACCCGGAGAAACACCAATGACCACCAACAGGCTCGCAACCGAGAAGAGCCCCTATCTGCTGCAGCACGCCTCCAACCCTGTGGACTGGTATCCATGGGGCGAGGAGGCCTTCACCAAGGCCGCCAACGAGGACAAACCCATTTTCCTGTCCATCGGCTATGCCACCTGCCACTGGTGTCACGTCATGGAACACGAGTCTTTCGAGGACCCCATCGTGGCCGCACTGATGAACGAAGCCTTTGTCAACATCAAGGTTGATCGGGAAGAACGGCCGGACATCGACCAGGTCTACATGACCGTGTGTCAGATGCTCACCGGCAGTGGGGGTTGGCCGCTCACCATCATCATGACCCCCGACAAGAGACCGTTTTACGCCGCCACCTACATCCCGAAGCAGAGCCGCTACGGCCGGGTCGGAATGCTGGATCTGGTGCCGCGAGTGCAGCAGGTTTGGCAGACGGAGAGGGAAAAGCTCTTCGAATCGGCCGACCAGATCGTTGGAAGACTGGAGGTGGCCAACCGGAATCGGCCGGGCGTTGTGCCTGCCGCGGTGGTGGACTCGGCCTACGAACAGCTCGCCGCGCGTTTCGACGCTCTTCAGGGTGGTTTCGGCGACCGTCCGAAGTTTCCATCGCCCCACAACCTGCTGTTCCTCATGCAGTACTGGGCGCGTACCGGAGACGCAGCCGCACTCGAGATGACCTTGAAGACCCTGGATGCCATGCGGCTTGGCGGCATTTTCGATCACGTGGGGTTCGGCTTTCACCGCTACTCCACCGACTCGGAATGGCTGGTGCCGCATTTCGAGAAGATGCTCTATGACCAGGCCATGCTGGCGCTCGCCTACACCGACGCCTCTCGGGCCACCGGCTCGGTCGAATACCAACGCACCGCTCGCGAAATCCTCACCTACGTGCAGCGCGATATGACCTCGCCGGAGGGGGCGTTCTACTCCGCAGAAGATGCGGACAGCGAGGGTGAAGAGGGCCTTTTCTACCTGTGGTCCGTCGCTGAAATGGGTGAAGTGCTCGGTGACGAGGACTCCGCCTTTGCCGTGGACCTCTGGAATGCCCGCCCCGAGGGCAATTTCCTCGACGAGGCCACTCAACAGGCGACCGGGGCCAATATCCTGCACCTTCAGGAGAGCTACGATGACGCCGCCGGGCGGTTGAAGATCGACCGACCCGAATTCGACGGCCGGGTCGAATCCGTCCGGTCGGTTCTCTTCGATCACCGAGAAGGTCGAGTTCATCCGCTCAAGGACGACAAGATTTTGGCCGACTGGAACGGGCTGATGGCAGCGGCCATGGCGAGGGCGGGCAGGGTGTTTGGGGAACCCGGATATGTGGCGGCCGCCCGGTCGTCGGTGGAGTTCGTGCTCAGCCGAATGACCACTCCTGGCGGAGACCTGATTCACAGATATCGTGACGGGGAGGCCGCCGTCGAAGGATTTCTCGACGACTACACCTTCCTCACCTGGGCTTGCCTCGAACTCTACGACGCCACCCTCGATCCGGCGTTTCTCAAACGGGCCCTCGACCTCCAGAAGCGGACGGACGAGCTCTTCTGGGACGAGGCCGGAGGCGGGTATTTTCTGACCTCCGGCCGTTCGGAAAAACTGCTCGTGCGTCCCAAGGAGGCCTACGACGGCGCCATGCCATCGGGGAACTCTGTGGCCATGAACAACCTCGTGTGGTTCGGTCGACTCACCGGTCGCACCGAGTTCAGCGAACGGGGCAATGCCGTGGCGGCCGCATTCTCGCGCGAGCTCCAGGTCTCACCGTCCGCCCACAGCCACCTCGTTGCCGGGATCCAAGCGGCGGCAGGCCCCTCGCTCGAGATCGTCATCGCCGGTCCCACTGACGATCCTGGGACCGTTGCATTACTCGATGTGGCTCGCGAGACCTTCCTGCCCGGATCGGCGCTGCTGCTGGTACCCGACGGCGAGGAGGGGCGGGGTATCCGCGAGCTGGCCCCGTTTGTGGAGCACCACTCCACGGTGGACGGCAAGGCCGCTGCCTATGTGTGCCGCGATTTCGCGTGCAAGCAACCCACCACCGACCCAGAAGCGTTGCGAAAACTCCTCGAGGATGCTCCGCAGCCAACCGATTCCTGAATTTCGAGTTTTGAAACTTGAGTTTTGAATGATCCCCCGCCCTCCCGATTCTTGGGGGGGGCGGTGGGAATTCGAAATCAAGAATTCAAAATTGAGAATTTCCTCCGCACAACAACCTTGGCGAAAACTCGGAACCCTCGTCAACCCAGCTTCGCGAGCTCCTCGGTGATGGACGCTTTGACTCCGTCGATGGACTGGGTGCCATCCACCTGGATCAAAGCTGTTCCGTCCAATTCGCCGTAGAACGACGACAGAACCTCGGTTTGTTCGTGGTAGTTGGCCAGTCGATTTCGGATGGTGTCTTCCTTGTCATCGTCGCGCTGAATGAGCGGCTCGCCGGTCTCGTCGTCCACACCCTCCACCTTGGGCGGTTTGTAGATCACATGGTAAACGCGGCCGGAACCGGGATGGGAGCGCCGGCCGGATAGCCGCGCAACGATGTCGTCATCGGGTACGACGATCTCAACCACGCCGTCGATGGTCACTCCGGCGGTCCTCAAAGCCTCGGCCTGGGCCAGGGTCCTTGGGAATCCATCGAATAGGAAACCGTTGGCGCAGTCATCAGCTTGGATGCGGTCCTTGACCAGCCCGATGATGATGTCGTCGGAAACCAACCCTCCTGCGTCCATGGTGGCCTTGGCCATGAGGCCGAGTTCGCTGCCGGCCGCCACCGCGGCGCGCAACATGTCGCCGGTTGAAATCTGCGGTATGTCGTAGGTCTCCGAGATCGACTGGGCCTGGGTCCCTTTCCCCGCGCCGGGGGGACCCAACAGGATGAGTTTCATGATGCCTCCCTTTGGATCACTCTGTCCGGTTGTCTACCGACGAGGATTCTCTCTCGCACGATTGATGCCAATTGTTGTCACCGATCTCGGCGGATCTCAGTCAATTTCGGCCCTTCCAACCACAGGCCGACGTTGAAAAGTCGTTTCCAGCGGGGAACCGTTCCTCCTGTGTAACACCACGATTTCTCGGCGATTCGCTGGAAATACGAGACTTGGGCGGTGGAGTCGAATTGACGTCACGATAACGTAACGGTCGGATACGATGAATGGACCTAAGTTACTCGTTTTTCTATAAGTGAATATTTTCACATTCGCAGAGTGTTTGCGAAAAATATTATCCATGTCGTTCATTTAGAATGACTTGCCCTCCCTGTCCGTGAAGGATGCACCGGGGCAGGGCCTACTCAACCTGAAACTCATCCTCACCATGCGTTTTTCGGCCCCTCCCCTGCTCCGTAGCTCTGGCGTGCCTAAGTCATTGTTTCTATGTCGGTTCAGCGGTTTTGGGACAGTGAAAAGCCAGAGGCTTGTGAATCTAGGCACAAGAATTGCTTCGATGATGGTGGTCTGAATGGAGTATCGGTCAATGTCGGAATCAAGCCAACAGAAAACAGGAATCTGAAAGGAGGACGAGGTTTATGCCGAGTTTTGTGAATGTGGAAAAGTGCGACGGATGCAAGGCGCTGGACAAAACAGCCTGCCAGCACATCTGTCCCAACGATCTGATGGTGCTCGACAGCGAGAAGATGAAGGCCTACAACCGTGAACCCGAAATGTGCTGGGAGTGCTACAACTGCGTGAAGATCTGCCCGACCCAGGCAGTGGATGTGCGCGGTTATGCGGACTTCGTGCCCATGGGCGCATCGGTTGTGCCCCTGCGCTCCACCGATTCCATCATGTGGACGGTGAAGTTCCGCAGCGGCCAGGTCAAACGCTTCAAGTTCCCCATCCGAACCACACCCGAAGGCCAGGCGGTTCCCAATGGTGGTTTTGCATCCGATCCGGGACTCGAAGGACCGGTGCTCCACACCGAGCCGGAGTCTCTCGGCTGCGACGTGTGGATGAAGTAGGGAGGGGATCATGGAAAATTTTGAAACTGTCCAGGTGGAAACTGATCTTCTCATCCTTGGCGGCGGCATGGCCTCGTGCGGCGCGGCCGTCGAAGCGGCCTACTGGGCCAAGAAAAACGGCATCAAGGTCACCCTCGTCGACAAGGCGGCGGTGGACCGCTCGGGCGCCGTGGCCATGGGTCTGTCGGCCATCAACCAGTACGTGGGCCTGAAAGACGGCGAAAACACCGTCAAAAATTACGTCGAATACGTGAAGAACGACCTTATGGGCGTCGCTCGCGACGACCTCGTGGCCTCCATCGCCCGTCACGTGGACTCCTCGGTCCATCTTTTCGAAAAATGGGGTCTTCCCATCTGGAAAGCCGAGGGCGGCGGTTATGTGCATGAGGGTCGTTGGCAGCTCATGATCAACGGCGAGTCCTACAAGGTCATTGTGGCCGAGGCCGCCAAGAACGAGCTCGGTACCGAGAACATCTACGAACGCGTGTTCATCGTCGGCCCGATCATGGAAGGCGGCGAGTGCAAGGGCGCGTACGGTTTCTCGGTGCGCGAGAACAAGTTCTACATCTTCAAAGCACGGGCCGTGTTCGTGGCCATGGGCGGTGCGGTGCATGTCTTCAAGCCGCGCTCCTCTGGTGAAGGCCTCGGCCGCGCCTGGTACCCGCCGTGGAACTCGGGCTCGTCCGCGTACTTCACCCTCAAGGCCGGCTCAGAGATGACCTGCCAGGAAGTGCGCTTCATCCCGGTCCGCTTCAAGGACGCCTATGGTCCTGTGGGCGCCTGGTTCCTGCTCTTCAAGTCCCGCGCGACCAACGCCTTCGGTGGCGAGTACATGGTCGAGCGGCGCCCCGAGCTCGACAACTGGAAGCCCTACGGCCACGTCAAGCCGATCCCTGCCAACCTCAGAAACTGGCTCGGCATGCTCGACGTGATGGAGGGCAAGGGCCCGATCTACATGCGAACCGAAGAAGCGATCCAGAAGATCGCCGACCAGTTCGCCGATGATCCGAAGGAATACAAGAAGAAGATGAAGGAGCTCGAGAGCGAGGCATGGGAAGACTTCCTCGACATGACCATCTCGCAGGCCATTTTGTGGGCTGCCAGTGACGTCCAGCCCGAAGAGAAGTCCTCCGAGATCGCCGCAGCCGAGCCGTACTTCATCGGTTCCCACTCCGGTGCCTCCGGCGCCTGGGTCAGCGGTCCCGAGGATCTGTCGCCCCCTGAGTACTTCTGGGGCTACGAGAACATGTGCACCACCAAGGGTCTGTTCGCGGCGGGCGACGCCACGGGCGCCTCTTCGCACAAGTTCTCCTCCGGTTCTCATGCCGAGGGTCGGATCGCCGGTAAGGCAGCTGTCCGCTACCTGGTGAACGAGAAGCCGCCCATGCCGACGGTGGCCGATTCCACCATCGAGGAGCTAAAGGCTGTGACGCTGAAGCCGCTCGCCACCTTTGCCGAGCACAAGGACTTCACCTCGCAGACGGACGTGAACCCGAACTACATCCTTCCGAAGATGTTCATGTTCCGCTTGCAAAAGCTCATGGACGAGTACGCCGGTGGTGTGGGCTCCCAGTTCACGACCTCCAAGTTCCTCTGCGAAAGGGGCCTCGAGCTCCTCGGCACGCTCAAGGAAGACGCCGTCCATCTCGGCGCCTCCGACCTTCACGAGTTGATGCGTTGCTGGGAGAACGTCCATCGCATGTACCAGGCTGAAGCCCACGTCCGGACGATCTTGTTCCGCGAGGAGACACGTTGGCCGGGATACTACTTCCGCGCCGATTTCCCCAAACTGGACAACGACAACTGGCACTGCTTCGTCAATTGCAAGATGGACCCCGTCAGCGAGGAATGGGAAATGTTCAAGCGTCCTATCATCCGCCTCTTCGGCGATGACGCGGACCACGAACTCCTCGGAGGCTGATTCCTACTCATCCTGGCACCGGGCGCTTCGGCGCCCGGTGCCGTTTTTGGATCCAGAAACCGAAAAGAGACGATGGAACGACCTGTTTGTCCCCACTGCGGTCAATTTTTGATCCGCTTCGAGCTCCCCGACAACACCGGCTGGCAAGGAGAGTTCCAGCTGGCCTGTTTCAACGATGAGTGTCCCTACTTTGTGCGCGGATGGGAGCACATGAAGGAACACTATGCGGCCAGGGCGTCGTACCGCCACCGCATCGACCCCACGACCGGCCACGCCTCACCGCTGGCCGTGTGGTCATACACCGCCCTGCGCGACCGCATCCTCGACGAAATCACCGAAGAGAGCATCAGCCCCGACGACGACCAGTCGGATTCCAACCAAGGGAGCCCTGAATGAACCGAGCCGAAGACGCCCTCCCCGAGATCCTGGAGGGCAGACAACAACTTTCTGGAGATCAGACCTTTCCATTTACATGCCATCCCGGGGTGCCTTGTTTCAACGCATGCTGCGCGGACGTCAATATCGTACTGACCCCATATGACGTGTTGTGTCTCGCGCGACGGCTCGACATGCACACCCACGATTTTCTCGACGCCCACACCATCAACCCGATTTCCAAGGACCTGCAGCTTCCCATCGTCTTGCTCAAGATGAACGACGACGAGGCGAAGCGTTGCCCCTTTGTCGCGGAACAGGGCTGCACGGTGTACGAGGATCGGCCCTGGGCGTGTCGGATGTACCCGCTGGGAATGGCCATCCCACCCGCGCGAGCGGGCGAGGAACCCGATCCCGTGTTCTTTGTCTTCGAGGACGATCACTGCAAGGGCCGCCACCAACCGGACGCGAAGCAATGGACCGCCCAGGAGTGGATGACGGACCAGCAGCTCGCCGCCCGCGACGCCCTTGAAATCGGGTTCCGAGACCTGGTCACCCACCCCTGGTTCATCGGCGGTCGACGGCAGCTTGATCCAAAGAGGATCGAGATGTTCCACATGGCCTGTTATGACCTCGATACCTTCCGTTCCTTCATCCTCGAGTCGTCGTTTCTCAATCGATTCGAGCTGGAGCCGGGTCTCGCAGAACAGCTCGCCGACGACGACGAGGCGCTGCTGCGCTTTGGTTTTCGCTGGCTTCGATTCGCAATGTTCGCCGAGCCGACGATGAAGGCGCGTGAACAATCCACATCAACTACGGAGTGAAGGAATGAAAGACACCAAACCGCTTCTCGTCATCGGAGCGGGCATCGCCGGCATCACCTCGGCACTCGAGGCCGCGGAGGCCGGAGCAGAGGTGGTGCTCGTGGAGCGCGATCCCACGGTCGGCGGCCGCGTCGTCCGGATCCACAACTACTTCCCCAAGTTGTGCCCGCCCACATGCGGCATGGAGATCAACACCCGGAGGCTCGAGCACAACCCCAGGATTCGAGTCCTGACCTCTTCAACCGTGACGGCTGCCGAACAGACCGATGACGGATGGAAGGTCACGGTCACCACCGCGCCGGCCTTTGTGAACGAAAAGTGCACGGCGTGCGGCGACTGCCAGGCGGCGTGCACGACCGAGGTGGACGACCCCTTCAACCTGGACATGAAGAAGGTCAAGGCCATCCGGCTCCCCCACCTCAGTGCGTGGCCAAAAAGATACGTCTTCGACCGGCCCGCGGTTTCCGACGGCGAAGCCAAGAAGATCGCCGAGGCCTGCAGTTACGATGCGGTGGATCTTGACGCAGCCGAAACCACCGAGGAGTTCGAAGTTGGTGCGGTGGTGGTGGCCACCGGGTGGCAACCCTATCCCCTCGAGAAGCTCGAGGAACTCGGCGGAAATCTGCCGGACGTCATTGCCAACGTCCAGATGGAGAGGCTGGCCTCCCACACCGGTCCCACCGAGGGGAAGATCCTCTGCCCGTCCACCGGTGAAGCCCCTGCCAAGGTGGCCTTTGTCCAGTGCGCGGGATCCCGCGATGTGAACCACCTTGGCTATTGCTCCGGTGTGTGCTGCCTGGCGTCGCTGAAGCAAGCGCTCTACGTTCACGACCAG
Source organism: uncultured Holophagae bacterium (assembly GCA_963710645.1). Classification (GTDB taxonomy): domain Bacteria; phylum Acidobacteriota; class Thermoanaerobaculia; order Thermoanaerobaculales; family Sulfomarinibacteraceae; genus FEB-10. Next base: position 14,356 of record CAVQBD010000003.1, read on the forward strand.
CTGCCAGAGGCCGAGATCACCATGTACTACATCGACCGGCGGACCCCGGGACGTAACGAGGACTTCCTCCTCAAGGTCGCCGAGACCGAGGGCGTGCGGCTGGTCAAGGGCAAGGTCGGCAAAATCGAACAGACCAACGGCACCATCATCCTCCGTGTCGAGGATGTGGAGGCTGAGAAGGTCATCGAGGCCGAGGCCGATCTGGTGGTGCTCGCCACCGGCATGATGCCGAACGTGGTCGAGGACGATATGGCTCTCCTTACCCGGAAGGACGACGACGGATTCGTGCTGGACGATGCCGACGCGGGCATCACCGTGGCCGGGGTGGCGCGTCGCCCCGAGGACGTGGCGTCCTCGGTCCGTGATGCCACCGGAGCCGCAGCCCGGGCGATCGTGGCCGCAGCAAGGAGGGCCTGATGGACAAGAATGGCGTATTCCTGTGTAGCGGGTGCGGCATCGGTGAGGCGGTAGATCTCGACGCCGTTGCGGGTGTCGCTGGCGAGTGCAGCGTCGCCGCCACATTGACCCACGAGTGCCTGTGCGCCCCCGAGGGTCTGGCGGCAATCACCGCCGCCGTGTCCGAAAATGAATTGAATGGGGTGGTCATCGCCGCTTGTTCTGGGCGGGCCAAGGTGGCCGAGTTCGCGAGCCTGGGTTTCGATGCCGCCGGAATGTACCGTGTTCCGCTCCGTGAACACTGTGCGTGGTCCCACGAGGACGGCGACGAAGATACCCAGATGCTGGCCGAGGATCTCATCCGCATGGCAGTGGCCAGGATGGGCGGGACCAAGGCCATCGAACCCCTGACCGAGGAGATCAGTGAGACCGTGATGATCGTAGGCGGCGGACGCGCCGGCCTGGAGGCCGCCCTCGCCGCTGCCGGCATGGGTGCTCCGGTGGTTCTCGTGGAGCAATCCGATACCCTGGGTGGCCGCTTGGCCCTCCAGAAGTCATTTGTACCGGAGGAACCCCCGTACGAGGCTCCGGTCGCCAACCCGATCCCTGCGTTGATTGAAGAGGTCGGTGCTCATCAGGACATCCAGGTCCTCACGTCCACGACCATTGCGGACATCAAGGGCCAGCCCGGTCAGTTCAGGGTCGCCCTCGACGGTTCTGCAAACCTCGAGATGACGGTGGGCTCCATCGTCCAGGCCACGGGCGCCACGCCCTATGACGCGAACAAGCTGGGTCGTCTGGGTTATGGGGCGTCCGCCGACGTGGTGACCTCACAGGAATTTGAGGAAATGTTGGTGGGTGGGCAAGTGGTCTGCCCCTCCAACGGTTCCGCTCCCGGTCGCATCCTCTTCATACAGTGCGCCGGATCGCGGGATCCGGAGCACCTCCCCTACTGTTCCTCCGAGTGCTGCGCCACCACCCTCAGACAGGTGGCGGAACTGCGCACGCTGGCGCCTGACGCGGAGATTGCGGTGGTTTATCGCGACATCCGCACTCCCGGGCAGTCCGAGTACTTCTTTGTGGGGGTGCAGACCTCTGCCGGGATGATGATGACCAGAGGCGACGTGGACAAGGTGGAGGCCAACGGCAAGCTCGCAGTCCACGTGAGCAACAGCCTGCTCGGTGAAAAGGTCACCCTCGACGCCGACCTCGTGGTGCTTGCGGTGGGCATGGTACCAACGGCGGCCGATGGCGAGCTGGTTCGAAAGCTCCACGATTCACGCCACCAAGCCGAGCATTCCGACAGCTCACAGGTGCGCGAGGAGTCGGCCCGGGTGGCGGCGGAACTCGCATCCCACGAGGGCACCGAGATCCTCAATTTGGAGTATCGCCAAGGTCCGGATCTGCCGGCGCTGAAATACGGTTTCCCCGACTCGCACTTCATCTGCTTCCCGTACGAGACCCGGCGCACCGGAATCTACGCTGCGGGTGCGGTTCACGCGCCAATGGACGCCGTTCAGGCGGCGGAGGACGGTCTCGGCGCAGCCATGAAGGCGGTCCAGTGCATCGAAATGGCAAAACGCGGCGAGGCGGTTCACCCCCGCGCCGGAGACACAGCCTATCCTGACTTCTTCCTCCAGCGCTGCACCCAGTGCAAGCGGTGTACCGAGGAATGCCCCTTCGGAACCATCAACGAGGATGCAAAGGGCACCCCGGAATTCAACCCGCTGCGTTGCCGTCGTTGCGGTATCTGCATGGGCGCTTGCCCGGAGCGGATCATCAGCTTCCAGGACTACTCTGTCCTTCAGGTGGCGGAGATGATCAAGGCCATGGAAGTCCCCGAGGATTACGAGGAGAAGCCCCGCATCGTCGCGCTCATGTGCGAGAACGATGCAGTACCTGCCCTGGATGCGGCTGCCGCCAATGGAGCCAAATGGAATCCGTGGGTCCGGGTGATCCCCATCCGTTGTTTGGGTTCCACCAACATCGTCTGGATCGCCGAGGCGTTGTCGCGGGGCATCGACGGCGTGATTCTCATCGGCTGCAAGTATGGCGACGATTACCAATGCCATTACATCAAAGGTTCGGAGCTTGCCAACACCCGACTCGGTAACGTGGAGGAGACGCTCCAGCGTCTCGCCCTCGAGCCGGAACGGATCAAGGTTGTGGAGCTCTCACACGACGAGTTTGACAGAGTGCCTCAGGTCCTCGACGACTTCGCCGCGGAGCTCGATGACCTGGGCCCGAACCCGCTGAAGGGATTCTAGAAAGGGGGCGCCATGGCTTCGGTTCCCATGATCCAGCCGTCATCGGAGTTCCGTGAGGCCTTTGCATCGCGGGGAGGCGATGCGGCCATGCGCTGTTACCAGTGCGCCACCTGTTCGAGCGTGTGCGAGCTGTCTCCCGAGGAATCGCCCTTCCCGAGGCGCCAGGTCCTCTGGGCGCAGTGGGGCCTCGTGGATCGACTGGTGGCGGATTCGGGCCCCTGGCTGTGCCACCAGTGCAACGATTGCAATGTCCGGTGTCCCCGTGAGGTGGGTCCCGGGGACGTGATGGCCGCCATCCGCGCCATGGTCGTGCAAAATCTCGCCACGCCGTCCTTCATGGGCAGGCTGGTGGGCAACGTCAAGGTCTCGTGGCCCCTGCTGGTCTTCGGACCGTTGCTATTCTGGATCGTGCTCCTTGGAGCGACGACAGGTCTCCACATTCCCGGCGTCGATGGCGAACTCGGGGCTCTTGACGGAAGATTCCACTACGAGCATTTTGTTCCCCACATCCTCATCTATGCCGTCTACTTCACTGCGACCGGACTGGCGGCCATCGCCTTATGGATCAGTGGAAGGAAATACTGGAAGCTGCTTGGCAATGGCGTTCAGCGCAGTGGTTCGTTCATCGGGAGCCTGGTGCCCGCACTTATAGATGTCGCCACCCACAAAAAGTTCTCTCAGTGCGAAGGCGGGATCTCGAAACGCCGCTGGGGACATTTCCTGGTGATGTGGGGCTTTGTGGGTGCTGCGGTCACCTCCGGCTTTGCCGTGGTCTACCTGTACAAGGAGTACGTGCCCTTCTCCTGGTTCATGCCCGCGACGGCGCCAACCTATCCCGTTCCCCTCGACCACTGGGTGAAGTGGCTTGGCAACATCTCGGCCATCGCGCTGGTGGTGGGTGGCATTCTGCTGTACATCAACCGCATCGATATCGGCAACAAGCTGGTGGGAGCGACCACAGCCTTCGACCGCTTCTTCCTCTGGGTCGTGCTCACGGTCATCGGGACCGGTGTGCTCACCGAGGCCTTCCGCTTTGTTGCCGTTCCTCCGGTGGTCGCATGCTCGATCTACCTCATTCACCTGGGCATCGTGCTGACCTTGTTCCTGACCCTCCCCTACTCCAAATTCGCACACATCCTGTACCGCACGTTGGCAATGGCCCACGAGCGAGCGACGACCTCTAAAACCTAGACGACCGGAAACAGACGCCCGTCGGGGCGGTGAAATCAACCAAGGAGATGAAGAGATGATCAAACCCCATGGATCCGACACCCTCAACCCGCTGTATGTTGCAGACGACGCCAAACGCGCGGCTCTCATCGCTGAAGCCGCAAACCTGCCGTCCATACTGGTCTCCTCCGCGGCCGCAGCCAATGCCGTAATGCTCGGTTCGGGTTACTTCAATCCGCTCACGGGCTACATGGATCTGGCCGATGCGCTTTCGACCTCCGACAAGATGGTGACCACCGGCGGACTTTTCTTCCCGGTGCCGATCATCAACGTGGTCGAGGACGCAACCGGCATCGAGCCCGGCATGCGTATCGCCCTCAAGGACCCCAACGTGGAGGGCAACCCGGTGCTCGCCATCCAAACCGTCGACAAGGTGGAGACCGCCACCGACGAGCAGATGGCCTTCATGACCGACAAGGTCTTCCGCACCGACGACATGAACCATCCCGGGGTCAAGGCCTTCAACACCGTCGGTAAGACCCTCATCTCCGGCCCCATCGAAGTGCTCAACTTCTCGTATTTCGACCGGGAGTTCCCCGAGACCTTCCGGACCGCCATGCAGATTCGGGAAGCCATCGAGAAGAACGGCTGGGAGAAGGTGGTCGCCTTCCAGACCCGCAACCCCATGCACCGTGCTCACGAAGAGTTGGTTCGCATGGCCATGGAACGCGAGAATGCCGACGGCGCCGTGATCCACATGCTGCTCGGTAAGCTGAAGCCAGGAGACATCCCCGCCGACGTGCGTGATGCCGCAATCCGCAAGATGGCCGAACTCTACTTCCCACCCAATTCGGTGGAGATCACCGGCTACGGCTTCGACATGCTCTATGCCGGACCCCGGGAGGCCGTGCTCCACGCCGTCTTCAGGCAGAACATGGGTGCCACCCACCTGATCGTCGGCCGCGACCACGCGGGTGTGGGCGACTACTACGGCCCATTTGACGCCCAGGCCATCTTCCACGACGAGGTTCCCGAGGGCGCCCTCGAGCTCAAGATCTTCGAGGCCGACCACACCGCCTTTTCCCGAGAGCTCGGCAAGGTGATCATGATGCGTGAAGCTCCCGAGGGCCACAAGAAAGAGTCCTTCGTCTTCCTGTCCGGCACCAAGGTGCGCGAGATGCTCGCCGCCGGCCAAGATCTGCCGCCCGAGTTCGCCCGCCCCGAGGTCGCCAAGATCCTCATGGGCTTCTACCAGAGCCAAAACGGCTGAGTTTTTTTCATCCGGCGATTGCCGATCCCCCGCCCCCTGGGTGGGGTTTTTTTTGTCAGCCGGCGCGCGTTCTGGTCGAGCCGACCATCCGTGTGTCCGCTTCGGTTGCGGCCACGAGATCTTGAAACCAAAATATATCCGGCGCGTATCTTGCTTCCGGATTCGGGTTCGTGCATATTGCGCTCGCGAGAGGTCCTATTGCGGAGGGTTGACCCATGACTGCGAAGCGAAAGAACCTGTGGTTCGGTTTTTTGGAAGCCGGCGAGAAGGGCAGTCCGGTGATCCGCGATCGGTCGCTGAACACCGGACAATCGTCGACCATCTACCTGTTCAATCTGAGGAAAGGACGCATCATCGAGTACCGTCGCGACGTCGTCGAACCGAAACTGCGGGAATTGACTCTTGAGGAACAAGATGCGGTGGCAGATATGGAGGCGACCTACGACACGGTGAGGGCTGACTTCATACCCAGGGCCGAGCAGCGCTCCGAACCCCGTCCCCGCAAACGGCCCAAGAACCCGGACCTCGACCTGCTCGACGTGGACCTCGACGAGGTGATGCCGTTTTTTGATCTCGGTGACGAGGGATCCGAGGCGGACGCCGACATCTAGCCCGCACGAGCCTGCTTCCCATTCCGGTCAGTTTGTGGCGGCAGGCAATGACCGATCGGCAGCCGCCTCCATCTCGGTGACGAGGCGGATCCGCACCGGGCGCGAAAGGTGTTTGCGGGCAACGGAGCGGACGGCGTCGGCCAGCTCTTCCGGTACCAAATGTGGTCCGGAGATTCGCACATTGAGCTGGGCGCCGAGCTCGTCATAGGCCAGCGCGAGTCCATCCAGGCGGTACTCGGTTCCAAGCTGGGCATCGATGGCTTGCATCAGATCGGGCGGCACCTTGCTCGCGGGTGGTGCGAGCTTCGGTTCGACGCTGAGGTAAACACCCAACACCATGACCGCGATCAGGAGCCCGCTCGCGGCGGTCATGGTCCAGCGCGACACCTTGCCGATGTTGCGGATTCCCACCGCCCAGAGACTGGTCATGGAGGCCAGAACAATGGTCACCATGTTGATCACAAAGAGGAGCAATGCGTTGAAGGCGAGGACGAAATCTCCGATGGCCAATGCGAGGCCGGACGTCGCGATGGGGGGAACCAGGGCTGCGGCAATGGCGACCCCGGGCAGGGCGGCGAGCAGACCGGGACGAGACATGGCATACGCGGCGGCCAGACCTGAGGCGAATGCCACCACCAGGTCGAGCACGCTGGGCCCTCCCCGACCCAGCATCTCGCGGGTCGGCTCGTCAAACCCCGGCGTGGCCAGTCCGACGAGAAACGCCACAAACAGCGTGACCGCCAGCCCCATGGCGATGGCGCGAAAGGAGATCTTTGCAAGGACCGGGTTCCCCTGCACCAGGGACAGACCCAATCCCAGCAATGGCGTCATCAGGGGCGCCACCAGCATGGCTCCAATGACCACCGCCGCCGAGTCTTGAATGAGGCCGATGGCGGCAATCACGGTGGACAGGACCATGAGCACGACGAAGTCCACATCCCAGTTGGAACTGGACTGGACGCGATCCACCAGCGATATCCGGTCCTCCCGGTCCATCTGCGGCACCAGGCGCTCGGTGATGCCTTCGACGACACCGAGGACACGGTTTCGTATGGGGGAAGCGGAGCTGACGATGGCCACCGCAGGACGTGGCTCGCCCTTGAAGACCTTCGCGCCGACCCCACCACTGATCTGGCCGCCCAACATACCGGTCCGTGAAGCGCCCACCACCACCAGATCGAACTCTCCGTCCTTCCACACCTGGCGAATGCCACGGGGGATCTGGTCGTCCACGACAACCCGGCGTTTGATCTCCTTCACGTCGCCGCTCAGGGTCTTCCTGAGAGTGGAGTCGAGCCTTCTCGCCCCGACCCACTCGGCGTCCGGGCCGATCTGCGGATTCACGCGAACCGCGGTCAAGGCCTCTCCGGGGTCGGCCGCCAGATCGCGGGCAAGATGAATCGCAGCGTCGGCATGCGGTCCACTGGCAACGGCCACCAGGATTCGCGACAGAACGTTGTCCTCATCGAGACCGAAGCAGAACACCACCTCGCAGGGGACATAACGTAGAAACATGCGGCGCTCATTGGTGAGATCGGGGTTCGTGGTGTCGAGGCTCCGGTGGGCGACGGTGAAGAGCTTGAGCTTGTTTTTGATCACTCCTGCGAGCAGTTGATCCCGGAGCGACCTCAGACTCGAGCATTGGATCTGCTTCAGGCTGACATGGAGAGCCAACGAATCTTGGTGGACTTCGTTGACGTGGGCGGGTTCATCGGGATCGCCGGCACAGAGAATCGGGGACCCCTCGATCATCGCCACCATCTGATCAATCAGAGGTGCCGCTTTTCCCGCTTGATCGGAGTCCAACGGGATGTCGACCGTCTGGTTCTCCCGGTTTTCTACGACCTGATAGACCACCAGATCGAATTTCCGCGCCTCGGCCAGCTGCACGGCCCATCTGAGCTGTAGCGCCACATCGAGATCCGTCCCGATGAGAACGCCCATGGCTCCAGAGGTCATACTCTCCCCCACCGCCCCACCCTACCACCCACCCACACCACCCGGATGCAAGATCCAAGGTCACCCTTGTCCAAGACAGGGTCTCAGGCAGCCAATTCGAGGTTGGTGTTCGTGGCGGCGTTGGACATGGTCACCTCCGGGTCGTTCATGCCCTTGCCTCAATGCCTGTGGGCGGCCGATGTCAAGGGTGCCCCGCACCCTGCTTGCCCTTGACATCGGCCGCCCGCGGGTTACTCCCTCTGTTGAACGACCCGGAGGTGACTATGCGCTGCCGCTGAACCTGGTCACTGCCCCGGCAGGCTGTCGCTGTTTCCTGTCGCTGCCCACTGATTGCTGCCGCTGTCGCCCGTGCCCAGGATTTCATCATCTCGTATTGGGAGACCTTTCCTCGGAAAAGCCAAAAACCAACCCGTAACCCGCGTGTTTTCAGGTCGGCAAGGTCATCCGTGGATCTGTTTTGGACAGCAGTGATCCAAGGTACAAGGCCCCCCGCCCGGGTCGTGATCGGTGGGAGGTGGTGTTCCTTGTGCCGCGCTCCTCTGTGCGGGTGGGTGGCCGGCCTCAGGGCGTGTACCAGATCGGCGCGGTGTAGGCGCGCTCCTGGTGAATCGTCTCGGCCCCATCGGGAATTTCGATTCCGTATCGGAAGGCGTCGTACACCACCCAGCGCGGTGTGGGAATCTCGAGCACACGGGCGTAGTAGAACGCGCTCTCCTTCGGATCGAAATCGGGATCGGTCCAGACCGCACCGAGTTCGGAGGCACCGATGGTGTTGCTCCAGTTGGCCGCCGCGATGTCCACCGTGTTGCCCACCGGCGGCAGGACCCCGTTGGCGCCCGGCTCGCGTCCGACGGACCAGGCCACGTCGTAGACCTTTTCGTGTGTCTCGCCCTTGGCATCCAGCCATCCCTTGACGACCTGGATTCGGTCCAGATTGGCACCGATGACATCGCGGAGCGCATAGACCATGAAGGTCGGCGCGTCGCCGCTGCCGCGGAGGTCACCGCCCATGGGCACACCCTTTTCATAGCCCCGGAACGCGGGCTGGCGGCTGTTGAGGTCCTCCGGCGTGAATTCCCAGCCGCCGAAGAAGCGAACCAGAATGCGCGGGCCGGTGGTGCCGTAGACCTCCTTGCGCTCCATGGCGTCCCAGATCGCCGCGCGGGTGTTCTCCTGAGCCCAGACGCCGGTATAGCCCGAGGCCACGAGCTCATATCCCTCGAAGACTCCGTTTTCGGTCTTGGTGAACGGGTGCTCCATACGCGTCGGCGAGGGTTCGGCGTTGGTCGCCTTGCCAAAGAAATTCTCCTCCTCGACGGCGGACAGCGCCGTGTGGCTGTCGGTGGAGCCGATGAGGCCGAATTTGTAAGGGTTTGTGCCGAGACGCTTCTCGAGCAAGAGTCCGTTCTTGAGCGCCTCCCTGGCGTATTCATACTGCAGCATATCGTCGGTCTTGGCCTCGGAGAGGTCAAGATTGCCGGCGTCCCAGGTTTCGTAGTCGGCAAATTTGTCGTCAGGCGAGAGCACCGGATGGGCCTCGCCATCGCCCTTGATCTGGGTGACCTCGTACATCGGCTCCCAGCGGGCTCGCGACTCGACATAATTCCGGTCGAGCTTGCGACCGGTGTATTGGGCGTCGACGGGGAACATGATCCCGTTCGACAGATTGCCGTTGTGGGCGAGCGCGAGCGCCGAACCGCCGGTCTTTGCCTCGTAGTTCTCGAGATATTCATACAGATCGAGTGGATCAGTGGAACCCACCGGCGCCTGAGTTGTATAGGGCACGACCTGGCCGGCCTTTTCGGCCCCTTCTCGAAAGATGACATTCCGGTGCAAATTGTTGCCTGCGACCAGAGAGGTCCACTCAAATCCGATAAAGGCTGTGAATCGCCCGGGTTCGTTGAAACGCTCGGCCGCATCGATCACCTTCTCCCAGATCGACGCGTAGGTCCTCCCGCCCGGCGAGTACTCGGCCAGCATCTCCGGGTCGATCTTACCCTGAGAAAACGTGGCGATCAGATCGAGTGCGGCTGCAGCCGAGGCTTCACCGCCGGCCTGCAGACCGTCGTACCACGGCTTGGCCTGGTCGAATTTGAGGATGTCCGGATCACCCGCCGCAAGATCGTTGAAAAAACCCATGGCATCCGAGTGGTCGGCGATCACCAGCCAGTCGAGCGGGCGGCCGAGTCGGACCGGTTGCCCGCTGGAGGCCATCACCTGCTCGCCGCGGGCGAAGCGGTAGGCTTCGTCGAGCCCGAGGGTTGCACCAAATAGACCGGCATCCACCGAAAGACCGGTGTGAAGATGAGTGTCCCCCCAAAAGACTCGGTCGGGAAAGCTCCGTTGGGCATAGGGCGAGTAAGCCTTGCCCGGGTAGAGGTCCGACAGAGATTCTTTTGAGGGTGTGATCTGCGCGACACCGGTCGTCGCGATACCAACAACCAGAATGACTCCCAGAAGACTCACGATCGAGGGGGAATGGAAACGAGTGGGGCGTACGGGGGCAAATGCTCGTGACGGCATTGGGTCATCTCCTTTTGCGAAGCCGGGTTTCATGTGGTGCGAAGTCGGCGGGGATTATACAACGCCTCCGGTCCACCCGCCCGGCCAGATTCAAGATGCAAGATTCAAGATGCAAGATTCAAGATCCAAGACTTGTCACGGCGTAGCCGCAGGCGGAGCCGGATCCACCGCCCGCCCGGTAAGGGGTTGTTTCTTTGGAGGGGCCAGGTGGGGGACGGCTCCGTGGTACGGTTCCGACGGGAGGGTCGGTGAATGGTTTTTGCTTTGAGATGCGTTCGAACGGTGATTATGGCGATGGCTCTCCTGACCTCCCCCGCCTGGGCGTCAGAAACAGCCAACCAAGATGAACGACCCGCATTGCTGATCATCGATATCCAGGAGTTTTACTTCGAGGGTGGCGTCATCCCGCTGACGGGCAGCGTCGAGGCGGCCGATGCGGCGGGGCAGGTCCTCTCCAGGTTCCGAGCCAATGGCTGGCCCATCATCCACATCCAGCATCTCCCCGAGGGCACCGAGGAGCCGGGTCAGGATGTGAAACCCAGCGCCTACCGTATCCGTCCGGAAGTGGCTCCTGCTGCCGGTGAGACCATTGTCGGCAAGCACCACGCCAACGCCTTCAGGGACACCGATCTGCTGGACAGGTTGCGGTCACAAAAGACCGACAAACTGGTGATTGTCGGCATGCAGACACACATGTGCCTCGAAGCCGCGACCCGCGCCGCTGCCGATCTGGGCTATGACGTGACGGTGGTTGCTGATGCTTGTGCCACCCGCGATTTGGAGTTTGGTGGAAACACCGTTCCAGCCGCCCAGGTGCACGCTTCCACCCTGGCCTCCCTCGACGGCACCTACGCAGAGGTCATCTCCCTCGACGAGTTCCTCCAAAATACCAACCGCGGGCCGTAGACCCGACCAGTTGGAGCACCCCGACCCACCCGGCACGTCCCGGGCGGGCGTCGGGCCAAAAACCTTGTCCCTGACGCGATGACTGGCCTAGGCTGGAGCTGTTCCTCCCGGTTGCGACAGGTGTATCCTTCGGCCAGGGTTCAACCAATCTGTCACGGGAATGCGAACAACCGGGGGGCAGGCATGAGTTCAAAAGAACGCGGCGGCGTCAAATTCCTCAAGACCACGGTGATTGGTGGTCTGGTGTTCCTTGTGCCCATCGTTTTCCTGGTGGTGATCCTCACCAAGGCGGCCCAGTTGATGATGATGGTGGCCGAGCCCATGGCCGGGTTGCTTCCCGTGGAGTCGGTGGGAGGGGTGGCGCTGGCCAATATCATCGCGGTGCTTGCCATTGTGGTCATCTGCTTCATCGCGGGACTGCTCGCCCGGCGCACAGTGATTCGGGCAACCGTGGACAATCTCGAATCCAAGGTGCTGACCAAGGTCCCAGGCTATGTGATCGTCAAGGGCATGCTCAGCGGACTGCACGACGACGAGCGGTACAAGCTCAAACCGGTGATGGCCGACTTCGGTTTCTCGGAACGAATAGGATTGGAGATCGAACGGCTGCAGGATGGTCGGGTGGTGGTGTTCACCCCGGGGGCCCCAAACCCATGGTCCGGCATCGTTCAAATCATGTCCCCTGATTCCGTTCAACGCCTGGAAATGGAAATACCTATGTATATGGAGAACGTCGAGCGCTTCGGGCAGGGCACCGATGAGATCCTCCACCCGCCCACCCGGCCAGATCCAAGATCCAAGATTCAAGATGCAAGATGAGGGCACACACATTCGTGGCCCAATGAAAACTCGGAAGAACCCGGTTATCGATCGCGAAATGAGAGGTGTTGTTCTTCGACTGAGCTGATGAATCCGCAAATGGCTTTGCTGAGTTCCTCGATTCGTAAAGACAAGTCGTCAAACATCGATTGATCTGGCAATGAACCGGTTTGTTGGAGGATTTCGAGGTGGTCCTTCGCCTCATCGCACGACGCGTGTGCCATGACGAGGTATCGAATGAACTCGGTCTTGTACCGGCGCCGGCCATAGCCTTCGACGATATTTGACCGTGTTGACTTGATAGCACGGCGGATTTGCTGCCCCTCCTCATACAATTCGTGTATTGGGAGGGCGCACATCGTCATCCGGTGAACGTCTACAGTGAGTCCCCTCGCCATCTGCCAGATCTTGAGTTCCTTGTAGCTCATTTCCGCCTCGCACTGACTGGTTGTCGAAACCGGCCCACCTTTCATACATAGGGGTCGGAACGAGACCGTTTGGTCTCGCCAGGCGGGCACAGATGGGCAACCGGCTCCCCAAACCAACTGTGCGGGCAGGGAATCTCGCATCTTGAATCTTGGATCTTGCATCTTCCATCTTGAATCTTGCCGCGGGTGGCCGGCGCCCTGGTACCGTGATGCCATCAGTAGGAGGTGCGGAAGATGGACTCTCCCCTGGCCCGGGCCCTCGTCGTGATTTTGGTCGGAGCCGTGTTGCCGGCGGCGTGTGGGCCATCGGCCAACCAGATTCCGGTTCGACCGTCGGATCGAGGTACAGAATACGAACTTCGACGGGTCTTCGATGTGGCCGGGCGGCAGGGTGTGGCCACCGACGGCGCAAACTATTGGGTCAGCGGGTCCACCGCGCTGTACCGCTATTCCAAAGGCGGCGAGCTGCTGCTAGCCAACGAGGAGGCTCTGGCCGATCTGGGCAAACCCGCCAACCACATCGGCGATATCGACGTCTACGAGGGCGAGGTCTACGCCGGCATCGAGTGGTTCGATGAGGGGCAAGGGCAAGACATCCAGATTGCGATCTACGACGCCGATTCGCTGAAGTACCTGCGTTCCTTCGATTGGGAACCCGAGTCGGGGCAGGTGGAGGTGAGCGCCGTCGTGGTCGACCCAGACCATGGACTCGTCTGGATGACCGACTGGGTCGACGGTAGGTATGTCTACCGTTACGATCTCGCGACCGGTGAGTATCGCGGCAAGCTCCACCTTCGACCGGTGCCGCAATGGCAGCAGGGAATCGGTTATTTCGACGGGGATCTGTACATCACCGCCGACGATGGTGACGCGGATCTGGACCGGGCCGACAATTTGTGGCGGATACAAGCCACTCCCGACGGAACGGCGGGCTTCGTGGAACATGCCCTGGAGTTTGTCGATTTTCACCGTGCGGGTGAGGTCGAGGGCCTCAGTTTTGACCGCGCGTCCGGAGAGTTTGTGGTTCTATCCAATCGCGGCGCTCGCATCGTGCTCGGGATGCCGAGTGGCTTCTATCCGGGCTACGATCGTGAGATCCACGAGGTGTATGTCTACGCCCCCGTGGCGCCTTGATCCCCCCACCCCCACCCCTCTCAGACGCAAGTCGCAAGATAAAAGATGCTCATACCCCACCCACGCGACACGTTCCGGGTGGGCGGTGGATCTTGCATCTTGAATCTTGAATCTGGGTGGGCGGGGGCGGGGGTCACCCAAACATCGGCAACAGCATGAACGTCTTGGTGACCACCGCATTGGCGAGATCCACAAAGAACGATGCCACCAGGGTGATGAGCAGAAAGGCCTGCGGCGAAGGTCCGGTCCGGGAGGTGACCTCGTCCATGGTGGCGAAGGCCACCGGCAGGGACGCCATGCCGAAGCCCATGAATCCGCCCGCCGTCACAGCCGCGTCGTAATCCTCCCCCAACAATCGATAGAGGATCACCAGCGCCACCACCCCCGACAGAACGACCTGGAGGCCCACATTGAGGAGCAGGGGTCCCATGATGGGCCGGATGACCCACACCTGAAGACCCATGAGACTCAGAGCAAGAAAGATCTGGAGGGCCATCGCGCCCCCTCGCTCCACCGGTTCGAAGTTAATGTCCTTACCGAGAAGGTCGGCCACGTTGGAGATCAGAACTCCCGCCAACATGGCTGTCAAGAATCCCGGCAACATCACGTTGTGCGAGACGGCCCAGTCGTTGAGCCAATCGCCCACTGCCACCGCCACCAATATCAGAAACAGCGAAACGGCGATGTACTTCTGCCGGAATTCCTCCGCGATCTCGTGATCGTGGTCCTCCGCTATCCACGGGACTCCAGTGTCCTCACCCGATGAATGCAGGTTTCGTCGACGAATCAGCAAGCCGGTGAGCATGGGTGCCACCAGGGCACCGGCGAGGGTGGCCAGGGTGGCCGAGCCCAGGGCCACCTCGGTGGTGAAGGGCAGACCCATGGCCTCCCCTTCCATGGCCCAGGCAATGGCGGTCCCCGGACCGCCCACAAAGGAGAGACTTCCGATCAGCAAACCGTAGAAGGGGTGTGCGCCGCGGACCAGGGCAATTCCGATTCCGATCACATTCTGCGCCACCAGCAGACCGACCGTGACGCCACACAGGATGGCCAGCTTCCTTCCACCCGCTTTGAGTGCCGAGAGCTTGGCCGACAGCCCTACCGTGGTGAAGAAAACCAGGAGCAGCACATCCCTGGTATGGGTGGCGAACTCGATCTCCACCCCGGTCCGGTTCCGCACGATGGCCACTACCAGCGCGACCAGCACGCCGCCGGTCACCGAGATGGGGAGACCGAGTCGTTTGACGAAGGGGATTTTGTAGGTGACGGTCGCCCCCACACCGAGGGCGACCAATCCCACGATCAGCGTGTGGAGCTCGCTCAGTGCAATGAAATACGGCATTCTCGTCGAATTGTGACTCAGAACCTACTTGGGTTCAACGTGGTACGGATTGGCGTCCAACGCCTCCACGATGTCCGCGATGGCCTTTTGTGCGCGAACGCTGTTGCCCGCCTCGTCCAACGGGGGTGAAATGGCTGCGATGCCGAAGAGCCCGGGTGCCACGGCGAGGATGCCCCCACCGACGCCGCTCTTGGCCGGCAATCCAGTCTTGAACAGCCACTTGCCCGCATCGTCATAGAGACCCGCTGTAGCCATCACCGCCAGCACCTCGGGCACATTCTCATCGTTCATCAGGACCTTCCCGGTGACCGGATTGGTGCCGCCGTTGGCCAGGGTCGCCGCCATCATCGCGAGGTCCTTGGCGTTGACCCCCACCGAGCATTGCCGGGTGTAGATGTCGGTGGCCTGCGACGGGTTGTCGCCGATCCTGCCGTAGGCGTACATGAGCTCGGCCAGTGCCTGATTGCGCTGGTTGGTGGCCGCCTCCGACTCGTAGACGTCCTCGAACACAACCAGTTTTCGCCCGGCAAAGTCCTCGTAGTAACTCAGGATCGAGCCCCAGATCTCGTCGTAGGTGGAGCCCTCCACCATGCTGGTGGCGGCGATGGCGCCGGGGTTGACCATGGCGTTCATTTCGGCACCCTGAAACATCTCGATGGGCTCGATGGCGTTGAAGGGCTGGCCGGTGGCATCCACGCCCATGTTGTTGTAGATCGCCATGGGTCCCGATTCCTCCATCACCTTGGCCATGGTGAAAACCTTGGAGATGGACTGGATCGACACCTCGGTGGTGATGTCTCCCTTGGTGTAGACCTTTCCGTCGGTCGTCACCAGGGCGATGCCCCACACGTTCGGATCCACCTCGGCCAGGGCCGGAATGTAGTCGGCGTTGGCGCCCTCCTGAAGCCCTTTGTACTTGGCGTAAGCCGCATCCAGGGCGGCTTCAATCTGGGCGGGCGACGGGGCGCTGTCACCGGCGACTGCGGGCGCCGCCAACATCGTCGCCGCCATGAACACGATTCCAACACATAGAGTTCTGCGAAGCATCATTTGCCTCCAAGCCAGAAGGAGTATTTGTAGCGGAACGAGAACTGGATTCTGAAATCGTCGTAGGACCAGCCGTCCGAGTAGTTTTCACGGGAACCATACTGCAGTTCCACGCCGTACATGACCTTGTCCATCGGGTGGTGCTGCAGATTGACCAGCGCGTACTTTCCATCCACATAAGTGTCAGGACTTGCCGCCGTGCCGTCGTAGTCGAGGGAGAGCAACGAAAAGCCGACAGTGCTGGTCCAGTTGTCGTTCCAATAGGCGTCGTAGAACAGAACCACTCCCCACACCGGGATCAGCTCGCCGGTCAGTGGTTGAGTGGAGCTGCCGGGGTTCTCCACCACCGCAATGTCGGAGGTGGAGTCGTTCATGTAGTTCTCGATGCCCTCACCGTAGAGCAGGGAAGCCTTGATGGTGCCGGGGCCGAGGTTGAGGTTGGTACTGAGATTGATGCCCCATCCGGTGGCGCTGCCGGACAGATCATACTCATCGTCGTTCAGATCGTCCCACTCGATGTTCCTCAGGATTCCAGCAACCTCCACGTATCCCCAGTTACCGGTGCGCCGGTACTCGGCCGACAGGTCGGGCAATGGGAAACGTGCCTTGAGCCCTCGCTGCTCGATGATGTCATCGTATTTCCCTGCGTCCCCACTGGCGCCGGGTCGTTCCAAGGCGATGGCGAGGTGGTTCTTTCCCATCATGGGCATGTATCGCACCTGCACGTTTCGGAAGAAGGCCATTCCGGTGGGACCCCAGTACTCCTGCGAGTTGGGGAAGACGTCGATGTCCATGAACGGGCTCCAGTACTGGCCGGCCCCGAACTTCTTGTATTGACCGTAGGCGTGGCGCAGCCGGATTGTGGTCTGACCCTCGTCGGCGCCCACCCCGAAGAGCTCCCACTCGAAGATCGCCTTGACGTCTTCATTTCCGGCAGGCAGCCATGACTTGATCCCGAATCGGGTCTGGCGAACGCTGAATTAGGCGTCACCGTCCTCGCCAAACTGGTTTTCGTATGCCGGCAATTTCGACGGCCGAACAACGTCGAACCAGTTGGGATCGATGCGGCCGAAGTTGTAGCCCACATCGGTCTGGACAAACCCGTAGATTTCGGCGGTGGGTTTCCTCTTGACCTTTTTGTCGGTGTCCAGATCGGCTTCGCCCTCCGCCACTGGACCTTCATCGATCACCAATTCACCGAGCTTCGACGCGCTCTGGCTCCACCCCGGGACGGCTGCCCCCGTCACCATCACGAGCACGATCATCAAAATCCTGATTCGCATCGTTCCTCTCTCAATACCGGTCGAAATAGTCCTGAATCGTGGCGGCGTTCTTGGTCTTGAGCAGGGCCAGCTTGAGAAGGACCCGGGCCTTGGCCGGGTTGAGCTCGCCCGAGGCCACGCTGCCCACCTCGTCGTCATTGACCTCCACGTTGCGCCCAACCGATCCGCTGGGAACGCGGCTCGAACGAACCACCACGACGCCCTTGGCCACAGCGCGCTGAACGGCTTCCAGGGCGGGTCCGGTCATGTTGCCGTTGCCCACGCCGGCGGTGACGATGCCCTTGGCACCGTTGGCCACTGCGCTGTCGATGAGGTCCGGTGAAACGTCGGCGGTGATGTAGATGACATCCACCCGCGGCAGTGACTCGACGCCGTCCACTGAGAATTCACTCTCCGTCGTGTGAAGCCTGTAGGGGTACCTGAAGTACCGGTTGACGCCATACAGCGACACCCCGATGAGGCCGCGCTCGGGCGACATAAAGGTCTGCACATCGGTGGTGCTGGTTTTGGTGATGCCCCGGGCTCCGTGGATGTCGTCGTTGGCAACGATCATCACGCCCCGGCCTTTGGCCTCGGGATCGGCGGCCACCGCCACCGCGTTGAAGATGTTCAGCGGACCGTCAGCCGACAGCGCCGTTGACGGTCGCATGGCCGCGGTCATCACCACCGGTTTGTCGGTCTTCACCGCCAGATTGAGGAAGTATCCGCTCTCCTCGATGGTGTCGGTGCCGTGGGTGATGACGATGCCGTCCACGTCGTTTTTTGCGGCGAGCTCGTTGATCCTCGCCGCAAGCTTGAGCCAGATGGCGTCGGACATGTCCTGGCTGCCCACATTGGCGATCTGCTCGCCGGTGACGTCGGCCAGATCCTTGATCTGCGGCACGGCGTCGATCAGGATGTCCACCCCCACCTGCCCCGAGGTGTAGCCCGCCTGGGTCTGGGTCGCGGCCGAACCGGCGATGGTCCCACCGGTGGCCAGGATGACGATTTTCGGTTTCTCGCCATGGTGGTCCGCCCAAGCTCCCGCGGCACTCAGCATCACCAGTGCAATAACAAGAACGCTCATTTTTGTCTTCATGACACTCCCTCTGCCCTTCTTCGTATTTACTGATAGTCCCTGAGATCCAGACCGGTGAGTTCGCCCGCGTCCAGCAGCTGCTCGATCTGCTCCTCGGACAATATGTTCTTCTCACGGACCAACTCGAGGATCCCCTTGTCGGTGGCGTAGGCCTCCTTGGCCAGCTCGGTGGCGGCGTCGTAGCCGATCACCGGATTGAGGGCGGTGACGATTCCCACCGTGCGCTCGATGTAGCCATCCAGGGCGTCCTGATTGATGGTGATTCCGGCAACGCATTTTTCCCGGAACGTCTTCATAGTATTGGTCAACAACATCTGTGACTCGAGGATGGCAATGGCCTCCAAGGGTTCATAGGCGTTGAGCTGGAGCTGTCCGCTGTGGGCGCTCATGGTCACCGCGAGGTCGTTGCCGATCACCCGAAACGAGACCAGGTTCATCAACTCCGCGATCACCGGGTTGACCTTGCCCGGCATGATGGACGAGCCCGGCTGCATGGCCGGCAGGTTGATCTCACCCAGGCCGGCTCGCGGTCCGGACGACAAAAGGATCAGATCGCTCGAGATCTTCGACAGCTTGACCGCCAGGCTCTTGAGCGCACCCGACTCGACCACAAAGGCGTGCTGGTCCCAGGTGGCTGCAATCAGGTCGTCGGCGATGACGAATGGCTTGCCGGTGATGGCGGCGAGGTGGCCGGGGACTTTTTCGGCATAGCCCTCCGGGGCATTGATTCCGGTGCCGATGGCGGTGGCTCCCATATTGATGGACAGCAAGGGCTGTTCGGCCATGCGCAGGAAGGCGATCTCACTTTCCAAAGCCGATGCAAAAGCGTGGAACTCCTGACCCACGGTCATGGGCACCGCGTCCTGCATCTCTGTCCTCCCCATTTTCAAGACATCGAGGAAATCGTTGCCCTTGGCTCGAAGCGCGGCCGCGAGTTGTTCCGCTTCGGACGCGACCTTGTCGTTCTCCAACAGGATCGCCACCTTCAGCGCGGTGGGATAGGAGTCGTTGGTGGACTGGGACATATTGAGGTCATCGTGGGGCTCGACCACTTCATAGTCACCGAGAGAATGGCCACCGAGGACGAGGGCCAGGTTGGCCATCACCTCGTTGGCATTCATATTGGTGGAGGTCCCGGCACCGCCCTGGTAGGGATCCACCAGGAACTGGTCGTGGTATTTGCCGTCGAGGATGGCCTCACCGGCCTTCAGGATCGCGTCTCGGGTTTCCGTGTCCATCTTCCCCACATCGGCATTGGCCATGGCTGCGGCCATCTTGACCGCCGCCCAGCCATTGACCAGCGACGGGTAGTCGCCGATGGTGCGGCCCGAGATCTGGAAGTTCTCCAAAGCACGGGCGGTCTGGACGCCGTAGTAGGCATCTGCCGGCACCGCCTTCTCGCCGAGGAGGTCATGTTCGATCCGAATGTCTTGTGGTCCCGTGGCGACCTGTTGGGAATCCGCGGTCCCCACGACCAAGAGCGCCAGGATCGAGAGCAGGATTGTGAACAAAACGGTCTTTCGCATCGCGTCCTCCAGAATTAGATGAGTGCCGTCATCCGATCATCAGCACCGAGCTCAGCAACAGCGCGACGACGGTAGCCGTCACTGTTGTCACCAGCCCAGGGATCATGAAGCTGTGATTGAGCAGGTATTTTCCGATCTTGGTCGTGCCGGTTTGGTCAAAGGAGACCGCGGCCAGCACTGTTCCGTAGGTGGGCAGGAAGAAGTTGCCGTTCACCGCCGGATAGACGCCCACCATGAGATGGGTGGGCAGACCCAGGGCGACACCCACCGGCGCGAGGATCACCACCGTGGCCGCCTGGCTGAAGAGCAGAATACTCAAGACAAAAAGTCCGAATGCAAAGACCCACGGGTGGGCGCCGATCACCGACGAGATGGTGCCCACGATTGTGTCCTGGTTCGCCACGAAGAACGAGGATCCCATCCACGATACACCCAGGATCGAGATGATCGCCACGAGACCGCCCCGCATCAGGCTTCCCTTCACCGCGTCGGCCGGGCTGGCCTTGAAAGCCAGAGTGATGATCCCCGCTGCGGCCAGCATGATGATCATGATGGCCGGGCCCATGGCCACTCTGCCGGTGGTCGCCACACCGTCGGCCACCGTCTCATACAGCGGTCGGAGGTTCGGGACCAAGCCGATCAACACGACCACCGCCACTGCAGAGAGAAAGACCGCGCACGATCCCACCGCCTTCTTGCGCGCTGTGCCCGTCAGCGGAGGCTTGGTTTCCGATGGTTTGACCAGCCCTTCGGCGATTCGACGTTGGTACTCGGGGTCGTCGGCCAGGGCCTTCCCTTTCCACGCCACGGAGAGGGTGCCGACGAAGACCCCGATCAGGGTCGCCGGAATCGTCACCATCATGATCTGCGGCAGCCCCACGTCAAGACCGGCGAGCGAGGCAACCAGGGCCACCGTTACCGCGGACACTGGTGAGGCGATCAATCCGTGCTGGGCCGCTATGACGCTCATGGACAGTGGCCGTTCCGGTCGGACTCCAGCTTTGCGGGCCACCTCGGCGATCACCGGCAACAGTGCGTAAATCACGTGCTGGGTTCCGGCGGCAAAGATCAGCGCATAGGTGACGAACGGGGCGAGGAAGGTGATCCGGCTCGGGTTGCGGCGCAGCACGCCCTCCGCGGTCTCAACCAAAAAATCCAGCCCTCCGGCCGCCTCCATCATGGAAAGCGCGGTGATCACAGCCAGGATCATGCCCAGCACGGTGGCGGGTGGGCTTCCCGGCGGCATCCCGAATCCGAACACGAAGATAGCCAGGCCGATCCCGGACACCGTACCCAGGGCAATCCCGCCGAGGCGGGCGCCGATCACGATGCAGGCGAGCAGTATCGCGAGTTGAATGAAGATCATCACGTCAGTTCATTGGCCTTGGACCAAGGGGGAACATTGTGCCACACCCTACCCCCGCCCAACCAGATACGAGCTGGCCGCCCACCCTCCCACTCAGATGCGAGATACGAGATCCCCCAACCAACCGATACGGTCCGGGCGGGCGGCGGATCTTGAATATTGGATCTTGGATCTTGGATCTTGGATCTTGAATCTGGTTGGGTGGGCTGGGGCTCAGCTTCCTCCGAGCAATTTCTCGTCGAGGAACTCGTAGATCCGGTCGCACATCCAGTTGCCGCCCATTGAGGTCATGGAGAGGAAGGCTTTCCTGTGACCGTAGTTGAGGGTGATCAGTTCGGGCCGGCCCATGGCTTCAAAGAGTGCCTTTCGGGACGGCTCGGTGATGCAGCTGTCCTTGGCGGCCTCGATCATCAGGACGGTGCGCGGATCCACGCGGCCCGGGTAGTTGGACGCGTCCACGGTGCTGAAGATCGGTTCCAGCCGATCTTCGAGTTCGTCCCGACTCCAACCGAAGGTGCGTTCAGCGTTTCTCTGTGCTGCCGATGTGCGTTTGCCGCCGCACCGCGCGATGATGGTGTGTGGTTTAGCTCCGCCAACAACCAGGGCCGTGGCCGCCAACCGCGGCTCCTGGGTGGCCAGTGTCCCTGCGACGATGGCGCTTCGGCTGAAGCCCACGATCGCCACACGGCTGCCGTCGATTTCAGGCTGTTGCTCAGCCCAATCAATCAACCGGCGCAGGTCGGTAATGACAAGCCGTTCCGCCTCCGCGCCCTGGCGAAACAGGTCAAGGAAAGTGTCTTCGTCATCGGTGTCGGCCGTTGAGTACCAGTTGATCAGAAAGTTCTTTCCGTCCACCTCGAACACATGGACAGCACCGTCGCTGTGACGCTGAATATAGCGGCCGATCTTTTCGGCCGGATAGGTGAATCGTGCGTAGATGGGCAGCGCGATGACCAGCGGGTGCGGGCCCGGCTCAATACTTCGGAAATATCGACCCGTGACCACACGATCGCCCTGTGGGGACACACCAATGGATGGTATGGAGATCTCCCGTTCACTGTATCTCGGAGTCACCCCCTGCCCGACGGTGTGGTTCTCAAACGGAATCTGGGTCTTGGAATATTGGAATGCCGGATCTGGGGCCTGGCCCACGGCCGGGGCGGCGGCCCCATTAGCCGCCGAGTTGATCGGGGTCCTGGTGTGACTCGTGCAGCCCCCAGAGAAAAACGCTGCAGCACCGACCAGGCCGAGGAACAGACACGTCGAGTTGGTGAGGGTCACGGAATGTGGTTTCAGGCGAAGGCTGCGGGTCGGTGGTCGTCGTTTAGTGCTCATGGATCCCTATCGCGATGAGTTCGAATCCTCCTCCATCGTAACCCGAACGCCGGAACTGCGCGACACTGCCAACTGGCCTCCCGTTGAGTCCCTCGGGGCGGATGGAGGTCCTGGGGTCTTGACGTTCCGAGCCCCTGACCGGTCTCGGTTCCGGATGACGAGTTCCGCCTATCGGGTTCCGGGTGGGAGGGGGAATTCACAACTCAGAATTCAAAATTCAGAACTCCATTCCAGCTGAGACGGCCGCCTCACAGAGCAATTCCGGGTGGGGGTTCCCTCGGAACCCGGAAGTCGGAACGGTGGATTGTCAATCGTTGAGGATATTCTCCAGCGCTGAGGCGAGAAGGTCGTAGTGTTCGCTCCGATTGTAGAGCTGGGCAGAAATTCTGATCAGCCGTTCGGGTGGCGCCGGCCAGGGAATGATGGGGACCTCGATCCCCCACCCTCGCAACAACATCTCCTGGAGCGGATCGGCGTAGAGCGCGGAAGTGGGGGGTTCCGGGGATCCGGGTGACAACGGGATCGCGGCCAACGAACCGATCATCTCGTCAGGGCACGGAGGGTCGATGCCCAGGGTTTCACAGACCAGGTGCCGTCCCTCAAGAACCAGATCCCGATTGTGTTTTCTGACCTCCGGCCATCCTCCTGGAACGAGACCGCCCATGAACCGGATCGCCTCGCCGACACATAAAACGGCGCTGGGATCGTCGGTCCCGACCCAGTCGAACTCCTCGACGAATCGCGATCGGTCGGTTCGTGGGGAATTCGCGCCGTGGCTGATCACGGTGGGACGGATGTCGGGCTGTTTGTCACTCCGGACGTGGAGAAATCCCGCACCCTTCGGGGCACACAGCCATTTGTGGCAATTGCCCGTGTAATAGGCGGCACCAAGTACCGATAGGTCCAGATCGAGCATCCCCGGGGCGTGGGCACCATCCACAAGCATGTCAACACCGCGATTTTCCAGTTCGCGAACCAGTTCCACTATGGGAAGAACGAGGCCTGTCTGGCTGGTGATGTGGTCGAGCAGAGCGAGCCTGGTGCGAGAAGTCACTCTTTCCACGACGGACTCGATCACGTGTTGGGGAGAGGTTATGGGAAAGGGGATATCGATCACGACGACCCGCGCTCCGGCCCTGCCCGCGACGAACTCGAGGGCGTTGCGGCACGCGTTGTATTCGTGATTCGTCGTCAGCAGTTCATCGCCAGGCCCCAAATCGAGCGAGCGCAGCACGGCGTTCACTCCAGTGGTCGCGTTGTTTACAAAGACCACGTCTTGAGCCGCCGCCCCGATGAAATCCGCCAACTCACCCCGTGAGTCGCCAATCAGTTCTTCGTAATCGCGGACGAAGAACTGCACCGGTTGGCGCTCCATCCTCTCGCGCATCTTTTGTTGGGCATCGAGCACGGTGAGGGGGCACGCGCCGAAGGAGCCGTGGTTAAGGAAAACCACGTCCGGGTCGAGCGTCCAGTGTCGGGCCAAATCGGAGTGGTCGATGTTCATGGGCCTCCCGGTTCATATGCTATACGCATCCGACGTCCCGACGTGTTCTGATGTCGGTGCCAGACGCCGCCGCAAATGTGTCGACCTCGTACTGCGAATCGGATTCGACGGTGCCTGGCACCGGCCCTCGCGTTCGGTGCGATCCGCTGGATTCGACGCGCCCGTCTCCCAACCGCGCTCCCCGAGGTTACTCGCGGCCTACGGCCGCGGTGACCAGCCGTCACCAGCGAGTGGCCGTAAGCCAGCGGTCCCCCTCTCCGGCCTGGCTCTCGCCAGGCCTGCGATCCCCATGGCAACGGCCACCTATCGCTTCCGCCGGCAGGTTGCTACCAATCGCTCCGGCCGGGTGGGTGGAAGCGTTTAACGTTCAACTTTTAACGCTCAACTTTCGACCTTGAAGGCGCCCGGCACGCCCGCCATGCGCGCTCGCTCTCGTCCCGGGAGGGAGGGTGGGAACGTTCAATGTTGAACGTGTAACTTTTAACTTGAAGGTGCCCGAAGTGGCGCACCCGCCCATCGCGCCCTTACGAACCTCCTACACCTTCCACACTTTCCACACCTTCCACACTCTCAAGGGTACAATCGCACACAACGACGGAGGCGAAATCGATGCGACTTCTCAGACGACTGCCCTCGCCGGGGACGGCTCCCGGGTCCGTGCCCGAGTCCCATCCCACCGATGTGCCGGTCCGCCTGACCTTGACGATCTATGACCTGGGGCACTTCGAGGAGATCCGGGTCGACTCGGTTGCAGACCTCCCCGATCCCCCGCCGGACCGATTCTGGTGGTTGGACATCGAAGGCCACCACGTCCCCACCATCGCGGCGGTCAGCGAGAAATTCGGACTGCATCCTCTCCTGGTGGAAGACATGATCAATGTGGGCCAGCGACCGAAGATGGAGCTGTACGAAGACACCATCTTCCTGGTTGCCGAGCATTTCGTTTTCAATCCCGATACATCGCTCGGTCAAGAACAGGTCAGTCTCGCGATTCTGTCCAACGGAGTCCTCTCGGTGCGCGAACGGTTCGACCCGGTCTTCGATCCCATCCGGAAACGGCTCGAGGCCGGGCGACCACGGATTCGGGGAGGCGGTCCCGGATATCTCGCTTACGCTCTCCTCGATGTCCTGGTCGATCATCTGTTTTCGGTCCTACAGCAGATCGGAGATCGTGTAGAAGATCTTGAAGAACCGATGTTGGACGATCCGACTCAAGACCAGCTCACCGCGGTCCACCACCTGAAGCGTGATGTCCTCAGGTTGCGCAAGTCGGTGTGGCCGCTCCGCGAGATGATCGCCATGACGATCCGTGAAGAGGACGGTGTTTTCTCAGACGAGACTCGGCTCTACCTGCGTGATGTGTCCGACCACGCCGCCCACGCCATCGACATCATCGAGACCTACCGCGAGATGCTGTCGTCACTCACCGATTTGTATATGTCGAGTGTGTCCAATCGGATGAACGAGGTCATGAAAGTCCTCACCATCATCGCCACGATCTTCATACCCCTGTCCTTCATCGCAGGGCTGTACGGCATGAACTTCGATTCCCAGGTCAGCCCGTTCAACATGCCGGAGCTCAGCTGGTACTGGGGATACCCGGCCGCCCTTCTGGTGATGTGTGTGGTCGCCGGTGGTTTGTTGTTTTTCTTCCGCAAGAAGGGTTGGCTGTGATGTCGCGACCAACCGCGGGTTCCGGTACCGGGTTCGGCACATTCGAGCTAGAGGTGGATTCGGCCAAGATCTGGGCCATCGGTCCGTTCACTCTCTGGGCCTTCCGCGCCGCCAACGAATGGCGGATTGCCACTCGTCGGGAGTCTGAGGCGTCGAAGGAGACCAGCGCTGTGGAGAATCCGGCGCCAGGAGAGAACCCCCCCGCGAACAGCGAGCTGCACCGCTACGGCTATTCCACCAGTCCAGCCGAGATTTCTCTCTTGCCTCTCCTCGCCGACCGTCCGGTGGTCTTCAGCGCCGAGTCGCCGCTGCTGATCCCAAGCCGGGAGGAGATGACCCTCTATGTCAGTACGCCGGCCTGGATGGAGGTCGCCATTGGCGATCCTCCGGTCACCGTCATGGAGCAGCCGCTGCAGCGGCCAACCGACACATGGTTCGGTCCGAACACCATGGGCGGCGAGCTGTGTTATGCCGTTCGCACAAAGGCCCGCCTTCGTCTCGAGAACCTGCCGGTGAGGCCCCATCGAGTGTTTTCCATGGTTCATATCGTCAACCGGGCGGAGACCAACCTTTCCTTCGCACGGGTGAAAATCCCGGTGCCGCAGATGTCGGTCTACGGAGCGTCAGACGGCCAGCTCTGGACCGAAAAAGTCACCCTCGAACGCGACCAGGACGAGGGGGATGCCACGGTGCGCCTCGGTTCCGGTCCGCCGCCGCAGGCAGCCGATGCCACCTTGATCCATGGTCCAAGAACGGTGGGAGAGCGAGGATTGCTCACCAGCGCGTTCAGCGGCCTGATTCCCTGGAGGTGATGGATGGATTGGTCCTCCTTGCTGGGTCCAGAGGGGCTGTTGTCACCGGAACAGTTCTTGGCGGTGGCCCGCGCGGGGGCGACCCTCGTGGTCGGTCTCATCCTCGCCAGGCTACTGGCGCGCGGCACCGGAAAGCTTATCGGGAGCAGAGCGGGTCCACAACAGACGATGTTGGCCAGGCGGCTGGTCTTCTACATCGTCGGGTCTCTCGTGGTCCTCTCCGCCCTCGACCAGATCGGCATCAACCTCGGTTTCCTGCTCGGCGCCGCGGGGATCCTCACCGTGGCCGTCGGGTTCGCCTCCCAGACGTCGGCATCAAATCTGATCAGCGGGCTCTTTCTCATGGCCGAACACCCCTTTGGCGTGGGCGACTACCTCCGCATCGGAGAGGTGGTCGGTGAGGTGCTCTCCATCGATCTGTTGTCGGTGAAGCTCCGGACCTTCGACAACTCGCTGGTCAGGATCCCGAACGAGAACATCATCAAGGACCAGCTCACCAACCTGACCTTCTTCCCGATCCGCAGAATCGACGTGATGGTGGGTGTCGCCTACAAGGAGAACATCGAACGGGTCAGGGAGGTTTTGTTCGCGGTGGCCGACGCCAATCCGGAATGCCTCGATGAACCGCGCCCGCAATTCTATTTCGAGGGATTCGGGGACTCCGCGCTGATGATGCGTTTCGGCGTCTGGACTCGCAAGGAAGGCTTCTATCAACTCAAGAACACGATCCACATCCAGATCAAGGAGGCGCTGGACCGGGAGGGCATCGAGATCCCATTCCCCCATCGGACGCTCTACGCCGGCAGCGTCACCGATCCGTTTCCGATCACCGTGGTGGATGGCCCGAATGTGCCGCCCGGTGATGTCATGGGTAGCGGAGATTCGACGTGAGGATCACGACACACCCAACCGCACGGTTTGCATCGGGGATATTCCTGATTCCCGACGGAGAGCTGCAGGGCCGTCTCGCAGAACTGATGCACCGGGTCCTGGAAATCTGGAACTTCCAGATCCTCACGGTGGATGGTCGCCCTCTGACCGTCGGGAAGGTGTTCATCGCCCTTCTCGTCCTGGTTTTGGGCCTTCCGATCGCTCGATTCGTCACCCGTCGGATCGCCAATCGGCTCTTCAAGGGCATCGGGATGGAACCTGGAGCGGCAGCGGCGTTCGAGACCCTCTCGTTCTACGGCGTGATGCTCGGGCTCGGACTGTTCGCACTCTGGGTGGCTGAGATCCCTCTGACGGTGTTTACCCTCGCCGGAGGCGCACTCGCTATCGGTATCGGTTTTGGCAGCCAGAACATTCTGAACAACTTCATCAGCGGCCTCATCATCCTCGTCGAACGGCCAATCAAGGTCGGCGACCTGATCGAGGTGGGAGAGACCTTCGGCCGGGTCGAGAACATCGGTGCCCGAAGCACTGAAGTGAAGAACTCCGACAACTTCCACATCATCATCCCAAACAGCGCCTTCCTCGAGAAAAACGTGATCAATTGGACCCACGAAGACAATCTCGTGAGGATCAGCTTGAGCGTGGGCGTCGCGTACGGATCGCCGACAAAACGGGTCGAAGAGCTGCTTCTGCAGGCCATCGCAGAACACCCGAAGACCGTGTCTCCTCCAGTGCCGATGGTACTGTTCGACGAATTCGGGGACAACTCGCTCGGCTTCTGCGCGCTGTTCTGGATCAAGATGCAGCAGCACATGGACCGCCGCCGCACGTTGAGCGATGTCCGGTACCGCGTCGACGAACTGTTCCGCCAGGACGGCATCGTGATCGCCTTCCCGCAGCGGGATGTGCATCTCGACAGTCTGCGCCCGGTGGACGTCCGGGTGGTCCGCGACGACCCGACCTGACCGGCGGGGGTTCGACCGGGAACTCCATCGAAGGTTCGGTTCATCCGGAAAAACGTGTGGGCGGGGCTACAGGGTGTTCATCTCCACATTGCCGAAGTTCCGGCCGTAATACTTCATGTAGTCCACCTTGCGTTGGAGAGCCTCGATGACGGTCTTGCAGAAGTTCACTCGGGTCAGTTTCTGGGCGCTACCCAGACCGCCGGGGCTGAAGACGTTGATCTCCATCAGCTTGTCGCCAACCACGTCGAGGCCGATCAGGAACATCCCATCCTGCACCAGCTTGGGGCGAACCATCTCGGCCAGCCGCAAGGCCTCGTCTGTGACCTCCGCAGGTGCTAACTTGCCGCCGGCGTGTATGTTGCTCCGCATGTCGTCACCGGTCCTGATCCTGCGAAACGCGGCGTACTTGCCTTTCACACGGATCGGGCTACCGTTCATCATGAACAGACGTGTATCGCCTTCCTGGGCCGCGGGCAGGTACTCCTGTGCAATCACGAACCCATCACGAGACACGGCGTCGATCATCTGGTTGATGTTCGGCAGATCGTCCTTTCGCACCAGGAAGACGCTGGCGCCGCCGGAACCCTGAAGGGGTTTGAGCACGACGGTTCCCAGCTCCTTCGCAAAGGCCTTGATCTCCCGGTTATCCCGCGTGATCAGAGTTTTCGGTCGAACCTCCTCGGGAAAGAGCTGCAGGTAGATTTTGGACGAGGCCTTGGCCAAACCGTTGGGGTCGTTGAGCACGATCACACCGTGGCGCATGGCCACGCGACCGAACTCGGTGGCTGTCGTGGTCGCCCACGGACGTTTCAGGAAATCGTCCGACGGGACGTTGCGAAGCATGAGCACGTCGAGGTCGTCGACGGTGATTCGGGAGGTTACCGCGCGCCGGCTTTGGAGATCCTTGAAATAGGTCTCGTGCGATTTGTACGCGGTTCTCGTCACGGATCGGGCCCGCGCCCTGACGCAGTCATCGGGGTCGTAAGCGAGATCCCCCACCCCAAACAGGTAGGCCTCGTGTCCCTGGTTGACAGCCTCGGCCGCGAGGCGAATGGTCGTAAAACCTGGTTTTTCAGTGGCAACATCGTTGACTAGGAAACCGATCTTCATGAGTGACTCCTTTTCACCAGATGAATGAGTGACGAATCGATCCTGAGGTCTGCAAGCCGTCGCAGAGCGGATTCGGATTCGAGATAGCTCGGGCTGAGCGGTGCGGGTATGAGGACCTTTCGCCACTGGAGTTCGCGTATAACGGGAATATGCTGTGCGGCGATCTTCCCCACGAACAATGGTTCGAGCCCCTGGTTCTTGCCGACGTACTTCAGTATCTGCTGCAATCCCCGCAAGTAGACCACGTCCTTGGTCAGTCCGCCAGCGCGAAAGATCCGCATGGTGATGACGAAGGCCGTACGACCGGGAAAGCCGTGCTCGGACCGAAGCGATTGGAAGGTTTCCACAAACGAGGCGCCGTTGACGATGTGATGGGCCGCAACCACGCGCCCGGCAAGCAATCTGAGCCGAGGGGCGCTCAGTCCCCCCACCAGGTACTCTGATAGCACTGCGAGCCCCTCCTGTAAGGCTTCGTAGCCCGCGAGACCGGTATAGAGCTGCCTCATCCGCTGCGCCCTGCCGTTGTGGTATGTCAGCACATGGGTACCGACCTCGTGCTGAATCAGAGCCTCCACCCGGGACAAGGGAATGCTGCTCCGCGAACTGACGAGGAGGTTGCCGCGGGACACCATCAGACCCGTCACATCCGGGCGGATTTCGACCCTGGCATTCAGTCCTGGCATCTGTTTCTTGAGACGTTCGAGCTCTGCCTTTGCGTATTCGGCAAATTCGGCGGCGTTGACCCGTAGCCCGGCTCGGGTCTCGCGGCTTCCCGGAGAAATCTCCTCGAGAATCGCCAGCGCGGTGGCGTGGAGCGGTGGCTCCGCACCTCCATAGAGCTGAATGCTCCCCGGAAGAAACCGCCGGGTGTTCCTGTCCTGCAGCATGGTGATCTGGCGTTCCAGCTCATCCATCTTCTCTCGGAACAACACGGCCAGCGCCGGGTCTTCGATCCTCTCCACCGGCGCTCGGTACAGCTGTCGCTTGAGATCGAGCGGGTCTGCCGGTACCGGCCGATAGTGAAATTCCGGTGTTGTTTGGAATCGGGCCCGTCGGAACTGATGCCACGCCTGCTCGCCGTTGACCGGTGTGACCTGGAGCAGAAAATCGAAGGCGTCCGAAATGTCAGCCAGTCGGCGATCCACCTCCCACACCGCTTTGACCACTGCCCTTCGTCCCAGAGCATGGAAATGGGGTGGCCGCTGAGCGGTATGGTCGTTGACAAAAACGAAGTTTGTCCGGCGCAGCGCCACCGTCAGACTTCGCCTCAACTCCCTCAACACGCGGGGAAAGAGCTCACCGGTCGCCGGGTCCCGATAGATCGGGTCCACTTCAAGACCAAAGACCTGGCATCCGATCCCCGTGGCCACCGCGGGGCTCATCAGCGGTGTCATTCGTCGCGGAGCACATCGCGGATGGGTCTTTGTTGTCACCACCGAACGGCGCCGGTCAACACGGATCCGGCTGAGCTCGTTTTCGAAGGCGTCGACCATCAGCGCATCCACGGTGCCCTTCTGCGCATGGAGCACAAAACCGGGGTGCAGATCGGCGGTGGTTACCGGTCCGTCGAGGACCGCCGGCGAGCCGGCCCACACCTCCACCAGCAGATAGGCACCGAACTGGTCCGAGCCGCCCTCCGCAATCCCCTTGACGAGGGAGGCCAGACCCGGCTGATGGACTTTGAGACCGGAACACGTCACATAGGATGGTTCGCTCGTCACGAGTCGCTCGGTGCCCTCATCGGCGGTCCGGACGGGCCGGCGGTAGACGACGAGGAACGGGAGTTGCCGATCGATGGACACACGTCCCCAGACAGGAAGCTGTCGCCGCACCCGTTTGCCGTCCATGACCCTCTCCAGCACCGATCGGATCATCTGGTCGGTGATGGCGGATGGCCGGCGGTTGCTGGCTGCGGTCACCTCATTGCCTTGAGTTCTTCGAGAACCCCTGGCACGGTGGACTTCAGGGCGACACCCACGGCGTCAGCCAGGGCATTGTCCGGCACGCCGGTCCACTCGTCCATGAAGAACTTCTTGACCTCCACCGAGAGCACGCACGCCGCGGTGGGAAAGGTCTGGTGGGCCCATCGGCCGCAGTTACCGCCGCGAAATCTGATGTTCTCGCGCACGTCGAGCGTCCCACCCGGGAACGGAAAGGCCGCCAGATCGGAAATAAATCGATCAATCACAGACGCCCACGTGTCCCGGTCTCTCATTGTTCCGGTGCCGACGTTGACCTGGGGATTGCCCATTGGATCTTCGGCGGGACCGTCTGGGCCGTTTCTGCGGTGGTTGTAGGTGTGGAGGTCGAAGACCACAAATCGTCCATGGCGCCGTTCAAGATCGCGATACAGCTCCCCGAGGGCGTTGTAAAAAAGGTCGTACTCCGCCAGCGATTCGGCAGCCTGCTCCTCGGGAAGGACCCCGTTCCAGACGGTCAGACCCCAAGCGTCCTCAGGCGTCCGATACACAGCCTGGTCGCGGCTACGGTTCAGATCCACCTCGAACCGCGACCGCAGCCCGACGATCTGCGTTGGCGCAAGCTTCACCCAATCCGCGGTGAATGGGTCCTCTTCACGCAGCCGGTCGGCCTCCGAAATTGCCATCTGGGGGAGCAATTCAGGGCGGACCTCGTGTCCGTCGTGGATCGCCGTTGCCACGATCGGTCCCTCACCATGCGTCCATCGCCAAATCGTATCGGTCATCAGACTCCCCGTCCGTGTCGTTGGTTGAATCGACAATTCGCACTGATTCTAACAGGGACGCGGTACAAGGCACTTGGCCCGGTTCAGGAGGACCGTTCATCGCCTCGGAGAGGACGGCGCGGTTGGCCTCGATTGGTGGTATCGTGCGACTCTGAAGTCGTTGCGGAGCCGCGATCGTGGACTGAGCGCGGACGACCTGTTTTTGATCATTACCGGGGGAGATTCGCCGAGGGGAAGTGGAGACGAACGTGGTGGACAAATCAGCGGCTCAGCCCGATCCGTCGCGGGACGAGGAACGACCAGCGCTCCCCCCGATCCTCGACGGCGCCTCATCGCAGACGACGGGAATCCCGCCCGAGCTCACGACCGAGAGCGGCATCGCCGGAGATGAGTCGAGGGCTTTAGATGAACGCCTCGAAGCCTATGAAAACATCATCGACTCGGAAGTCGGGGATACCACCCTCGTTCGAGCCCGAAATGTGGAGCGCGAGCACGGTCTCCGCCAGCTCTACTTGAAGTTCGACGGCGGCAACCCGACCGGGACCCAGAAGGATCGCATCGCATTCGCCCAGGCGATGGATGCGTTGCGACGAGGGTACGAGGTTCTGACTGCCGCGAGCTGCGGCAACTACGGCGCGGCTCTTGCTCTCGCGGCTTCTTACGCCCGCCTCGGATGTGTGATCTTCATACCGTCAGGCTACCGGAGCCGTCGGATCGCCGAGATGTCCAACCTCGGTGCGACCATCGTCACGGTTGAAGGGGACTACGAAACCGCGGTGGAAATTTCCCGCGAACGCGCTGTCTCTGACGAGTATTATGACGCCAATCCCGGTGGAGCCAACACCGCGATCCAGATGCGTGCCTACGGCGAGATCGCCTACGAAATCTACGACGACCTCCGTGATGCCCCGGCGGCGGTGGCGGTGCCGGTTTCCAACGGCACCACGTTGGCCGGCATCCACCGTGGCTTCCAGAGCCTCCACCGCAGGGGGAAGACCTCTCGCATGCCGCGCATGGTCGCTGGCTCTTCGTTTCGCAAGAACCCCATCGTCCAATCGTTTATCAGGGGCGCGGCCGACTGCCAGGATCTCGACCCAATGAAGGTCCGTGAGACCGAGGTCAATGAGCCCCTTATCAATTGGCACTCCATCGACGGAGATCTGGCGCTGACCGCGGTGCGCGAAACCGGGGGGTGGGCGGGCTACGCGTCCGACCGCTCGATGATCTCCCAGGCCAAAAAAATTCGAGAGGCCGAGGGTCTCAGCGTGTTGCCGGCATCGACGGCCGGACTCATCGCGCTGCTCGACGGCCACAGCAAAACGCCTCTGGTCAGCGATCGTTTCGTGGTGGTGATCACCGGGAGGAAGACATGATCGAGATTCGGTTCCCGGAGGGGAACGCTATCGTGTACTGTGAGGGCGCCTTCGGAACCACCAACGGCAAAACGGCGCACGGCCTCGTGCGTCGCTCCAAGCGTTATCCGGTGCTCTCTGTGGTGGATTCGACCAAAGCCGGCCACGATGCCGGGGAAGTTCTGGACGGCGTGGCATCGGGGATTCCTGTTCTCGAAGATCTGGGCACCGCGGTGGACGCCGCTTCGGCCTCTGGGTCTCCGGCGACCCATCTCGTGGTCGGTCTGGCACCCGATGGTGGGAGGCTGTCTCCGGCGGCGCGGGCCGATGTCCGCCGTGGAATCGAGATGGGATTGAATGTGGACTGCGGCCTTCATGATTTCTTGACCGAAGATCCCACATTGGCCGATCTCGCCGCCGCCCATGGGGTCACGCTGCGCGACATCCGCAAGCCTCCTGGACGGGACGTGCTCCATTTCTTCGACGGAAAAATCGAGCAGGTCACGAGCCTCAAGGTGGCAATTCTCGGGACGGACTCGGCGGTGGGCAAACGGACCACTGCATGGATGCTGGTGGACGCGTTGGAAGCCGCGGGACACACGGCCGAACTCATCGGCACCGGGCAGACGGCCTGGCTCCAGGGGGCGCGGCACGGCATCATCCTCGACTCCCTGATCAATGATTTTGTAGCCGGTGAGATCGAACACGCGGTGTGGTCGGCCTGGTCCGAGAGCCGCCCGGACGTCATCGTGATCGAAGGCCAGGGAAGCCTGATGAACCCAGCCTATCCCGGAGGGTTTGAGATCCTGGCCGCCGGACGACCGGATCTGGTCGTGCTTCAGCACGCTCCGGCGAGGGTGGATTATGACGGGTTTCCCGGCCATCGCCTCCACTCTCTCGCCACTCAAATCGAGGCCATCGAGTTGGTATCGGGCAGACCCGTTGTTGCGGTCACGATCAATCATGAAGACATTCCTGCAGACCAGATCGCCGAGGTGGTGCAACGCACCGGAAACGAGGTGTCGCTGCCCGCCTATGACGTTCTCAAAGATGGTGCGGCGGAGATCGCGACGCTGATCGCCAATCGGCTTCCCGGCAACGAACGATGACCATGTCTTTGGAAAGCCTCCAGGTCATCGAACGGCTCGAGATCGGGCCACCCACGATCGAGCCCCACCGGCTCACGGTGCCGTACCGCGTGACTCGAGACGGAAACGAAACCTCCACCGAATTGAGCTACAAATGGGAACAGGAGGTCTTCGACCCGGATGATGCTGGTGCTGTAAACCTCGCGTCCCTGATCGGCGCGCAGGTCGCACTCAATTACGGGCTCTTCTGCCGGCAGATCGTGTTCAACGGGAGTTACGACCGCCACGATCGGAGATTTCTCAACGAGATGGCTCGCAACACGGCGCGAGAAATCTATGTCAAAAAGTTTCTCGAACCCAATCCTTTTCTCGTGGGAGACGCCGCGACGCTGGAGCCCGAACGGCGAAAAAACTACCTCCTCGCGGAACTCGTCTTTCCCGATCCCGAGCCGGCTGGGCTGCCACCGTGGGCCGGGGACCCTTCGCGGGTCGCCATCCTGTCCTCAGGGGGCAAGGAGAGCTTGCTCAGCTTCGGTCTGCTCGAGGAGGTGGGCGCCGAATGCCATCCGGTGTTCGTCAATGAATCGGGTCGCCACTGGCTGACGGCGCTCAACGCCTATCGGCGGTTCGCCGAGTCGGTTCCCCGGACCGCCCGGGTGTGGACCAACTCGGACCGGGTGTTCTCATGGATGCTCCGCCAACTCCCCTTTGTGCGATCGGACTTCAGCTCCGTTCGGTCCGACGAGTACCCCATCCGCCTCTGGACCGTCGCCGTCTTCCTGGTCGGCGTCCTTCCCCTGGTGCGGACCCGCGGTATCGGCCGGATCGTCATCGGCGACGAATTCGACACCACGGTCCGAACCTCCTTTCGCGGCATCACGCACTACGACGGTCTGTACGATCAGAGCCGGTATTTCGATAATGCGGTCAGTCGCTTCTTTCGGAGGAAGGGCTGGAACGTCACCCAATTCTCGCTGCTCCGTCAGCTCTCCGAATTGCTGGTGGAAAAGGTCCTGGTGGAGCGCTATCCCGACCTTCAGCGACTTCAGACCTCATGCCACGCAACCCACACCGACGGGGATTCGGTCCGGCCGTGCGGCAAGTGTGAGAAATGCAGGCGAATCGTCGGCATGTTGCTCGCATTGGGAGCCGATCCCCAACGCTGCGGTTATAGCCAAGATCAGATCGACAACTGTCTTCGGCGCCTGGTTGCCGAAGGTGTCCACCAGGAAGGTCCTGCCGAAGAACACCTCATATATCTCCTCGCTCAAAATGGCCGGCTACCGATGGAGACAGCGGCCGGCCGTGAACCGAGGCCGGAGGTCATGAGCCTCCGGTTCGACCCGGAACGCTCGCCAATGGATGGAATGCCGGTGGACCTACGGGCCGGCATCTTCAGGATTTTCCTCGAACATGCCGATGGCGCCCTGCGACGAACCGGCCGGATCTGGGTGCCGACCCGACCGCTGGCCGACACCGATCTGTATCTGCCCTACCGCCACGAGGGAACGCGGCCGGCGGGTCTCGTTCCCGCTGATAGGGACAGGCGTCCGATTCGCCCACACCTTCTCGGGGAACTGACGTGGCCCGAGGCCGCGCGGCGCCTCCAGGAGGTGGACGTGGCCCTGCTTCCGGTGGGTGCCGTCGAGCAACACGGGCCCCACCTCCCGTTGGACACCGACGCCTTCGATGCCGAATACCTCGCAGTGAGTGTGGCGGAGGGTTGCACAGAACCGTGGCCGCTGGTGCTGCCGCTCGTACCATACGGTGTCTCCTACCACCACGACGATTTTCCCGGCACCATCAGCGTCGGGAATGAGGCTCTGTCCAAGATGGTGTACGACATTGGCATGAGCTGCGCGCGGTACGGGATCACGAAATTGATCATCATCAACGGGCATGGAGGCAACACTGCGACTCTGCAGTTCGCGGCGCAGTTGATCAACCGCGATGCCCAGATCTTCACCTGCGTCGACACCGGTGAATCCTCCGACGTCGACCTCGATGACCTGTGCGAAACTCCCAACGACGTGCACGCCGGTGAGATCGAAACCAGCACCAGTCTCGCCACTCGCCCGCACCTCGTACGGATGGATCTGGCTCGGCGTTTCGTGCCCGATTTCTCCAGCCGGTACCTCGACTTCACCACCAAGCGCAGCGTCGAGTGGTATGCGCGGACCTCGCGGCTCTCGACCACGGGAGTCCTTGGGGATCCGACCCTCGCCACTCGGGAAAAGGGCGAGCAGATGTGGCGGATCATGATCACGAACCTCGTCGAATTGGTCGAGGAACTCAAGGGTCTGACCCTCGACGAGATCTATGAGCGGCGGTATTGATGAAGATCACGCGCGTCAGCGCGATTCCCGTGGAAATGCGACTCGAGGAACCCTACACCATCGCCTACGAGAGCATCGACACGGCACCAAACGTGTTTCTCCGATTGGACACCGATAGGGGTCCAGTGGGTTGGGGCTGTGCGGCCCCCGATCTCGCGGTCACGGGCGAGACTCTCGAGTCGGTCCTGACCGCCGTTGACGAGGTCGTCGCGCCCTCGATCCGGGGTTCCGATCCGCTTCGAACCGCGATGTTGCTGGAACGGCTGCGCGCCGGTCTGAGCGGCCAGTCTTCGGTGCGTGCCGCCACCGACATGGCCCTGCACGACATCCTCGGCAAGGTCGCCGGCCTGCCGCTGTGGAAGCTGCTCGGTGGTTTCAGAGAGCGAATCCGGACCAGCGTCACCATCGGAATCCTTCCCCCAGACGACACGGTTGCCGCGGCACGGGATTGGATCGGTCAGGGCTTTCGATGCCTCAAAATCAAAGGAGGCAAGGATCTGGACGCCGACGTGGAGCGGCTCCTGCTGGTGCGCGAGGCCGTGGGGCCCAGAATCGAGCTGCGATTCGACGCCAACCAGGGATTCACGGTGGATGAAACTCTCGATCTGGTGACGCGAGCCAAATCCGCCCGACTGCAGCTGATCGAACAGCCGACCCCAAAACGTCAACCTGAAATGATGGGACTGGTGACGGCGGCCGCACCTCTGCCGATTATGGCCGATGAGAGCCTGATGAACCTGCGAGATGCGTTCCGGCTCGCTCGAAAGGGCCTGGTGGACATGGTCAACGTCAAGCTTATGAAGGTCGGCGGGATTGCCGACGCGCTCCAGATCAATGGTGTGGCCCGCGCCGCCGGACTCGAGGTGATGGTGGGTTGCATGGACGAGTCCGCGTACGCCATCGCCGCGGGGCTCCACTACGCCCTGGCCCGGCCCAACGTCGAACTCGCAGACCTCGACGGCCACATCGGACTGATGGACGACCCTGGTGCGGGGGCGGTGGTGCTCCGCGACGGTTTCCTCTATCCCACCAATCGTCCGGGAATCGGCTTCGAGCCCGAATTGTGACCGGACTCCGGCTGGATCGCCTCGGATGGCGATCGCTTATCACCGATGCTGCCATCTGCCGCGGACACCTGTTTGCTGCCCCGGCCGCTGCCGACTATCGCTGGTCGGCTTCAGAGCCGCATCCGAGGTTGGTGCGATGGAAAATTTCGAGTTTCGAATTCCGCATTTCGAATTCAGCCACTGTCCATCACACGGAAATCGGGATGAACCACAAAAAAGACCCCGGGATACCCCGGGGCCGTTATTGGTTCTGTTGACGATTCGGACTATCCGAAGTGCACCGCGTACAGGATCGGTGCGATGATCATGGCCACCACCGAGATCAGCTTGATCAGGATGTTGAGCGACGGGCCGGAGGTATCCTTGAAGGGATCGCCAACGGTGTCGCCGGTGACGGTTGCCTTGTGCATCTCGTCGTAGTCGTCACCCCACACCTCATGACCCTGTTCCTTGACCTGCTTCTTGGAGTTGTCCCACGCGCCCCCGGCGTTGGACTGGAAGATGGCCAGGCAGACACCCGAGATGGTCACACCCACCAGCAGGCCGCCGAGCATGTTGACGTTGTACAAACCGACGATGACCGGAACGATCACCGCCATGAGTCCCGGCGCGACCATCTTCCTGATCGCCGCGTCGGTTGCGATGGACACGCAGTGGGAGTAGTCGGCCTTGCCGTCGGCGGCGGTGATGATCGCCTCCTCTTCGGCAGTGGGTTCGCGTTCCTCGGATTCGGCCCTTTGGGCGGCAATAAGAGCCGGCTTGAGCTCCGGGATGTCCTTGAACTGACGCCGGACCTCCTGAATCATGTCCTGGGCGGCCTGACCCACCGCCACCATGGCCATTGCCGAGAACCGGAACGGCAGCATGCAGCCGATGAGTAGACCCACCAGCACGTAGGGATCGGCGGCATCGATCTCCACCTTGCCCTGCATCTTTGTCAGGAAGGCCGCGGTCAACGCGAGCGCTGTGAGCGCGGCCGACCCGATGGCGAAGCCCTTGCCGATGGCGGCGGTGGTATTGCCAACTGCATCGAGTTTGTCGGTGCGGGCACGGATGTCGCGTCCCAATCGCGCCATCTCGGCGATGCCGCCGGCGTTGTCGGCGATGGGTCCGTAGGCGTCGGTGGCGAGTTGGATGGCGATGGTGGACAGCATGCCCAACGCCGCCATGGCGATACCGTAGAGGCCCGCGAAGGTGTACGCGAGGAGGATCGCCGCGCCGATCACTAGGATCGGGAAGGTGGTGGAGTTCATCCCCACCGCGATGCCCTGAATGACCGTCGTCGCCGCACCGGTCTTGGATGCCTCGACGATGGTGGACACCGGCTTGCGGTAGGTGGCGGTGTACCACTCGGTGATCACACCCACCAATGTGCCCGCCACCAGACCGGCGACAACGGCCCCGCTGATGCTCAGCCAGGTGTAGGTTGCGGGATCTCCGGACATGATCCCCGTGACCGTTACCCCGGCAGCGGGAATCATCTGTTTGATGGCGAAGATGGTACCGATGACCATCAGGATGCCGGCACCGAAGGTCCCGCGGTTGAGGCCCTTCTGGGGATCGCCCCCTTCTTTGGTCTTCACCAGGAAGAAGCCGAGGATCGACGCCACAAGGCCGATGATGGCCACCATCAGCGGCAGGAAGACCGCGTTCATCCCCGTGCCCGGCGCCGCGGCCTCGAGCCCGGCGTACCAAGCAGCCCCAAGAATCATCGAAGAGATGATCGCGCCGACGTAGGATTCGAAGAGATCTGCACCCATGCCGGCCACATCGCCAACGTTGTCACCCACGTTGTCGGCGATAGTCGCCGGGTTGAGTGGATGGTCCTCGGGGATTCCGGCCTCCACCTTGCCCACGAGATCCGCACCGACATCGGCGGCCTTGGTGTAGATGCCGCCACCGACACGGGCGAACAGTGCGATGGACGAAGCACCGAGGGAAAATCCGGACA
Organism: uncultured Holophagae bacterium; assembly: GCA_963710645.1. Taxonomy (GTDB): domain Bacteria; phylum Acidobacteriota; class Thermoanaerobaculia; order Thermoanaerobaculales; family Sulfomarinibacteraceae; genus FEB-10. The sequence goes on from CAVQBD010000003.1 coordinate 54,270, forward strand.
GGATATTGAGCACCAGCATGGTGGCGGCGCCACCCTCGCCGGCAGCCGGATACATCCGGGTATAAACGATCAGGAGAACTCCGAGGCCCAGCAGAGCCAGCCCCACCACTGCGAGACCCATCACCGACCCGCCGGTGAAGGCCACCTGGAGAGCCGAGTTGAGGCCGGTTCGGGCGGCTGCCGCGGTGCGAGTATTCGATGCGGTGGCGGTCTTCATTCCAATGTAGCCCGCCAAGGCGGAGCAGAATGCGCCGAGAATGAACGAGACCGCGATCAGAGCATTGGTGTTCTGCTCCGCCCCGACGGCCGCGTTGGACACACCGAGCAACACGGCAACGGCGACCACAAATATCGCCAGCACCCGGTATTCGCGAGACAGGAACGCCATGGCACCGTCGGCGACCCATCCACCAATCTTCTTCATGCGCTCCGTGCCCTCATCCTGTTTCTTCACCCACGCGGCGCGGATCGCCGCGTAGACCAGGGCGAGAATCGCCACGATTGGAACGAGGTACATGATGGTCGTGTTACTCACTTGGTCCTCCTCCTCAAGCGAAAATAAGATCTTGCGACAACCGTTGCCGGTCGCTGCTGCTTCCTCCTGCCGAATGGTCGAACGCCGTTGGGGCGCGCCCGGCCGTTTCCGAACATGTGAATATTAGTACAAACTTTCTGTGATCGCCAGTACATGAGGGTATAGCCCTTGGGCGATGGATCGGGCCAATGAACCTGTTGAACCGCACCGCCACGCGGAGCCGTCTCCGACACCCCATTTTCGTGCTACTCTCCGCCGTAATGAGCCCCTCCCAATCCCCGGAACACGTCGAATACCCCACATCCTTTGCGACCTCCGTGGCCCATCTCTACCGCGGTGAGATGAACCGCCTCACGGTGTGGAGGCAACGCCTGGATGTCACCATCAACTGGGCAATTCTCCTCGCGACCGCACTCACGACCTTTACCCTCGGAGCCCCCGATGTCCCCCACTACACCCTCCTTCTCGGTCTTGGACTCATCGGCACATCCATCCTGATCGAAGGACGTCGATACCGACATCTCCACCACAGCAAGTGGCGGATCTACCTCCTCGAGTCGGGCTTCTTTGCCCCGGTGCTGCAGCCGACCGCAACGCCGACCGTCGACTGGCGTGGGCTACTGGCCGCCGACCTGCGACACCTGAACTTCAAGATCTCGTGGCTCAAGGCCATCCGGGTCAGGCTTCGCCGGAACTACCTTTTGCTCATCTATTTTCTGACCGCAGCCTGGATCGTGAAGCTCCTGATCCACCCTGACCGGGCGGACTCCATGGCGACCCTGTACTCGCGGCTCCACGTGGGCAACTTCATCCCGTCGTGGTTCGTGGCGGTCAGCGCCATCGTGTTCATCGGGACGGCCACCCTTCTCGCCGTCACCTGCCCCTCCGCCGAGACCTTCGAGGTCGACACCTGGGTCGAGGAATACGGCCAGGCTGGAGACAACGGGCCATCTGACCAGACAGAGGATTGAGCCGACTTGCTTTGAGCTCGATCTTGGACGATATTGAGAGAAGGCAGTTGGCGACCGAAGTCGCGACAATGAGTCTGGAGTGCCATGCAGTCCTTTCGAATGGCCAACGAATTCCTTCCGGATTTCCTGGAGGGACTCAAATCGTGGGGTACGGTGTGGGCCCCTGTGGAGGTCGCTCCGGAGCTCTACTCCCTCGAAGTGATCGACGATGTGGACCGCGCCCGGCCGGACGCCCTGCGCACGATCCTTCCGTTCAAGAAGCTCCTGCTGCAACCCAGGTTCACGATGTTCGAAGGCCCCTCGCGTGGCATGCCCTCCGACCCCGGCGACGACCGAGGTGGTCACCAGATTTTCGTCGGCGCTCACTCGTGCGACGTCCACGCCCTCAAGATCCTCGACCTTCTCTACCTTTCAGACTTCGTAGACCCCTTTTACTCCCGTAACCGCGACCGTTTGATCACCGTGGGGTACGGCTGTTGGCCTGATGATCGCTGTTTCTGCGCCTCGTTGGGGGTGTCGACGGCGGACGAGGGATTCGACCTTTTTCTGACGCCGCTCGAAGGGCGCTTCATGGTCGCGGTGGGGAGCTCCATGGGCGATGACATCGTCCGCGCTGCGCACGAGCTCTTCGAACCTGCGACCCGAGAGGACACCCTGGAGTACCTTGCCCGCCTGCGGCATCGCAGCCGCTCCTTTCAGCTCCAGCTCGACGTCACCGACCTGCCGTACGTTCTCGATCTCAAACGTGAGGATCCGGTCTGGACGGAACTTGGCGCCAGCTGCCTGTGCTGCGGTTCGTGTTCCATGGTCTGTCCCACCTGTTCGTGCTTCAGCGTCATCGACGAAACGGGCGAGGGTGGGCGGGCGCGGCGCGTCCGCCTCTGGGATTCCTGTCTCTTCCCAGAGTACGCGACCGTGGCTGGGGGCCACAATTTCAGGGGCGACCGCTCCGACCGGGTGAGGAACCGCTACTACCACAAACAAGAGGCCTTCGTCCGGGAATTCGGCATGCCGTCCTGTGTGGGCTGCGGGCGCTGTATCGAAAACTGCCCCACCGGTATCAATGTGGTCGAGGTCTTTCAGAGGGTGCGAGGCGGGGTGTGACGATGAAGGTGCCGAGAGCTTCCGCCGTGCGCGCGGGGTCGAGGACGGCCCTCACCCACGCCAACCCCTACCAGCCGGCCGCGGCGCGCATCCTCCGAGTCTCCAAGCTGATCGAGAACACCCGTCTGTTCGAGCTCAGGTTTGAAAACCCGACGCTCGCCGCCGACTTCACCTACGCGCCCGGCCAATTCGTCGAATTGTCGATCCTGGGCGTGGGTGAGGCCCCATTCTCCCTCCCCTCGCCGCCCACCAGACGCGGTTCTTTCGAATTGGCCATCCGGAAAGCGGGACACCTGACGAACTTCCTCTTCGATCACGTCCGAGAGGGCCACCTCGTCGGAATCCGGGGTCCTTTCGGCAACGGATTTCCGGTGGAGCGATTCCGGGGCGCGGATCTTCTTCTGGTGGCCGGCGGACTCGGCATGGTCCCGCTGCGGGGGCTCCTGCGATATCTGATCGACCTCCGCCGCCAATTCGGCCGGATCACCCTCCTGTACGGCAGCCGATCGCCCGATGCGGTGCTGTTTCGAGATGAGCTCGAGACCTTCGCCAAGCGGGGTGACGCCGATATTCGTCTCACAGTCGACGACACAGGCGGAGAGATCTGGTCAGGACGGACCGGTCAGGTGACCACACTTTTCGACGATCTCGACGTCGTTGCGGCTTCCACCTTCGCCGTGGCCTGCGGCCCGCCCCGGTTCTATTCCTTTGTGCTCGATCGTCTTACGGGGTTCGGTTTGGCCAAGGACCGCATTTTCCTCAACCTCGAACGGCGAATGGAGTGCGGCATCGGCAAGTGCGGCCACTGCGCGGTGGGCTACACCTTCACCTGTCTCCACGGCCCGGTCTTCAGCTACTGGGACGCCATCAATCTGCCGGAGTTGATCCACTCATGAGTTTCCCGGCCACCGACCGGGGGCCGATCCCCACGGCGCCGGACGCGGAGGCATCGGCACCGACCGGTCGGCCGAAAGTGGGCATTTTCGGTCTCACAGGGTGCGCCGGTGATCAGCTGCAGATCCTCAACTGCGAGGATGAACTGCTCCGCCTGGCGCGCGACCTTGAGATCGTCGATTGGGTGATGGCTTCTTCATCGAACGATCACGGTTGCGCGCTCGATATCGCCTTCGTCGAGGGAGTGGTGGCCACTCAGCGCGACCTCACGGCCCTGCGCGCGATCCGGGACCGGAGCACCCGCCTTGTGGCCGTCGGGACGTGTGCAGTGTGGGGCGGACTTCCTGCCATGCGAAACAACCTGCCGCGAGAGGTTCTTCAAAGGGAGGTCTCCGCCATCGGAAAGGACTTCTTCGACACCATCGAGGCCAGACCTGTCACCGATTTCGTGGCCGTCGACTTCGTACTGCCCGGCTGCCCCATCGAGCGCCACGAGTTCCTCGGTCTGGTGAGCGCCCTGCTCACCGGAACTACTCCCGAGTTCTTTGCCGTTCCCGTGTGCTGGGAGTGCAAGGCGGACGAAAACCCCTGCCGGGTGCTGCACTTCAACGAGGTCTGTTGCGGGGCCATGACCCGCGGGGGATGCGGTGCGCGCTGCCCCTCGCTGGGAGTGGCCTGCGCTGGATGCCGCGGACCGGTGGAAGAACCCCACTACGACGCGAACGCCCGGATGTTCTCGGATCGGGGTCTGTCGTGGCGCGACATCGCGCAGAGAATGCGGAACTTCTCCGCGCCGGTGTGGATGCGGATCGGCCTTGGAAACGAGATGGACGATGTCTGAGACGCGGACCATCACCATCCCGCACATCGGCCGGGTGGAAGGGCACGGGGGGATTTCGGTACATCTCGTGGGCCGCGAGCTGAGCCATGTGGACATGGACATCCACGAGGGTAGCCGGTATTACGAGGCTCTCCTCAAGGGGAAACACTTCCTCGAAGTCCAGGGCATCATCACCAGGGTGTGCGCCATTTGTTCCGCGGACCACACGGTGGCCGCACTCGAGGCCATCGAGGATGCGCTGAAGATCCAACCCTCGTTGAGGACCCGGCGTCTGCGAGGGCTGATGCTGCGCGGCGCGGCCATCGAGTCCCATAGCCTCCACGTATTCGCCCTGGCCCTGCCGGATTACCTCGGCTATGAGTCGGTGATGGCCATGTCGGTGGACTACCCGTTTGAGGTGGCTTCGGCCTTGCGTCTGAAGCAACTGGGCAACCGGGTCCAAGCCCTGGTGGGCGGCCGCGCGATCCACCCGGTCAGTGCGCTTGTGGGAGGTTTCGCATCGGTTCCCACCCACCGTGAGATCGAAACCCTCCGCAACGACCTCGTCGACGGCCTCGAGGCGGCCACGGGCTTTCTCGATCTTGCAGCCTCACTTGCCGACCCGCAGTGGCCCGAACGCCCGATGGTCTTTGTCGCCCTCGATCCCGATGATGGTGAGTATGGTTTTAGGGGCTCGGTGGTCGCGACCTCCGACGGCCACGAAACGCCGGTGGAATCCTACCGAAGCGTCGCTCGTGAGTTTACGGTGGAACACTCCCATGCCAAACACGCGGCTCTGGCCACGGGGGACAGCTACATGGTGGGTTCGCTGGCGCGCCTCAAGCTCTGGGGAGACCGGCTCCGTGATCGTTCCGGCCAAGCATTCGAGGTGCTCTTTCCAGATGGGGTGCGGAACCGGGTGATGGACAACAACCGGGCTCAGCTTGTGGAGATCGTCTACAGCCTCGAGTCCGCCGTCGAGATCTGCGGCGAGCTGTTGCAGATGGACGAAACCGTCAGCGACACGGTCGACTATGAGGTCCGTGCCGGTGTGGGGATCGCCGGGGTGGAGGCACCACGCGGCACCCTCTACCACGAATTCGAGCTGAACGAGGACGGCAGGGTTCGTGCGGCCAACGTGGTCACACCCACCGCTCAGAACCTGGCGGACGCGGAGCTCGACCTTCGCCATGCCGCGCAACACCTCCTCACCGCCGGAGCCATCGACGACGTTGTACTGGGCCGAAGCCTCGAAATGATCGTCCGCGCCTACGACCCCTGTATCTCGTGTTCGGTGCACGTGGTGCGTCGAGATGGCTGATCTCCTGGTGGCAGGACTCGGCAATGAATTCATGGGGGACGACGGCATCGGGCCCGCCGCCATCAGACTCCTGAAGGCTGGGGGGCTCCCCGATCAGGTGCGCGCGGTTGAACTCGGGTCGGACCTCACGCGGCTCGGATTGTTCTGGAACCACGAACCGCGGGTCTGGCTGGTGGACGCGGTCACCGGTTCCTCCCCACCCGGAACCCTGGATCACATGGACCACGAGGAACTTCTTGCCGTGCCTCCCCATCCGGCCACTCTTCACAATCTGTGTGTTGCGGAATCACTGAGGTGGATGCTGTTCGGCGAACCGCAGTGGCGGTCGGTCCGCTTCCAGCTGTGGGCGGTTACTGCGCAGACCATCGGGCCGCATACCACACTCAGCTCAGCGGCGGAACGGGGGGTCTGCCGTTTGGTATTGAACCTTCGCCACGCGGTCTTCAAACCCCAGATGGCTGTGCACGGAAACACGATGGAGCCCTCTCCGGGCTTGTGATCTGGTGTGTTTTCGGGGAGGTTTTCGAGCGGCCGAGAAACGGTCAGATTCCCTCACTTGAAATGCGACTGAAACTCTATACCGAACGATATTACATCTTGAGATTATTTATTATGTCCCTCGTCTGCTGTTGACACGCTCCCCTGCTCCCCATATCCTCGTCGGCAGTACTAATAACACCTTTATGGTGCCAAGAGGGAGGAGGTTGCCATGGGTCGAACGGAACACCCGTTGAGCGTTCCGGAAGGTCCCCCTGCGAGCAGGGTTGACCGGAGGGACTTCATGAAGGTCTGCATGATGGCCGCTGCCGCGGTCGGTCTGCCGGCGTCGGTGGGCCGGAGGTGGGCGGAGGCTGCGGAGGCTGGCCTGAAACCGGTGGTCATCTGGCTGCACTTCCAGGAGTGCACGGGGTGCACGGAGTCGCTGTTGCGCACCTCCTACCCCGGCATCGGCGAGTTGATTCTCGACCTGGTGTCGTTGGATTACCACGAAACTCTGTTCGCCGCCGCCGGCCACCAGATCGAGGACGTGCTGCACGCTGCAATTGCGGAGAACGAAGGCAAGTACGTCTGCGTGGTCGAGGGAGCCATCCCAACTAAGGAGAACGGAATCTACTGCCAGATTGCAGGCCGGACGGCCATGGACATCCTTCAGGATGTGGGAGGCAAGGCGGCAGCGGTGATCGCCATCGGATCGTGCGCGTCGTGGGGGGGCATCCCGTCGGCCGATCCCAACCCCACCGGAGCGGTGGGCGCCAAGGACATTCTCACAGACAAGCCGGTTGTCAGCATCCCAGGGTGCCCGGCCAATCCATATAACTTCTTGGGCACAGTGCTCCAGTTTGTCAGCATGGGCACCCTGCCTGCGCTGGACGACAAGAACCGGCCCCTCTTTGCCTATGGCCGGACCATCCACGAACACTGTCCGCGCCGGGCCCACTTCGACGCCGGTCGGTTTGCCCGAGAGTTCGGCGACGAGGGTCACCGCCTCGGCTACTGTCTGTACGCTCTGGGCTGCAAAGGCCCCGAGACCTACGCCAACTGTTCGACGAACTCATTCAACGAGATTCCTGACTGCTGGCCCATCGGCATCGGTCATCCCTGCTTCGGGTGCACCGAACAGGGCGTGGCGTTCCACAAACCGTTGCATGAGGAAGCGAAACTGCCGCCAAACGCGGTTCCACCTATATACCCGGATCATCGGACCGGACCGACAGCGGCCTGGGCTGGTGTCGCCGGCCTGGTGGGTGGTGCAGTGATCGGTGCCGGTTTCATGGCCTCCAAAAAGCTCGGTGAGCAGGAGGAGGAGTGAGATGAGCATGGATCGCCGCACACTGTTGAAGGGGCTCGCCGTTGCGGGCGCCGGCGCCGCGGTGGGGGCCAACCCCGCCCAGGCGTCGGACCAGCCCCAGGCGCCGCCAGATGCGGTGGGGATGCTCTACGACGCAACCCGCTGCATCGGCTGCCGCGCCTGTGTCACGGCGTGCAAGACGGCCAACGACATGCCGGGCAACCTCTACGACCCACCCAACGACCTCAGTGGCGACACCAAGAACATCATCAAGAAGTACGAGGTCGATGGCGAAGTGGTGTCGTACATGAAGGCCCAGTGCATGCACTGCCTGGATCCCGGATGCGTCAACGCCTGCATGATCGGCGCATTCAAGAAACGTGAGTTCGGCATCGTCACCTGGGACAAGGACCGCTGCATCGGTTGCCGCTACTGCCAGGTGGCCTGTCCATACAACATTCCAAAGTTCCAGTGGGAGTCCAACAACCCGTTGATCGTCAAGTGCGAGCTCTGCCTCCACATGATTCAGGCGGGCAAAGAACCCGGTTGCTGCCAGGCCTGCCCGAAAGAGGCCGTGATCTTCGGAACCTACGAAGAGCTCATGGCGGATGCAAAGCAGCGCATCGCGGCACATCCCGAACGTTACTGGCCCCAAGGCGATCCGAAGATCTTCGGAGAGCACGACGGCGGCGGCACCCAGGTGCTGTATCTCGCCGATGTGGACTTCGAGAATCTGGGACTTCCCAACCTCGGCGACAAGGGATCAGCCGCCACGGCGCGGGCCATCCAACACGGGCTCTACAAGGGCTTCATCGCCCCGGTGGCGTTGTATGCCGTGCTCGGCGCCGTCCTCTGGCGGAATCGGCGCAAGGACGAGAAAGAAGGGGGTGCATGATGGCACACGCGTCAGGCGCAACCCCGGTCGGCGGCCCGATTCTCACAAAATCCTACAAATGGCTCCTAGCCTTCCTTGGGCTCTGGGGCGTGATCCTGGTCTATCGATTCGCCGCCGGCATCGGTGCGGTCTCCGCCCTGACCGACGGCTACCCCTGGGGCATCTGGATCGCCTTCGACGTGGTCACCGGCACCGCCCTCGGGTGCGGCGGTTACGCCATCGCGATCCTGGCCTACATCCTCAACAAGGGCAAGTACCACCCCGTGGTACGACCGGCCATCCTCACCAGCGCCCTCGGCTACTCCATGGCCGCTCTGGCCATCGTGATCGACGTGGGCCGGCCGTGGGGCGTCTGGCGGATCCCACTGGGTGGATTCCCGGACGTTGGCAAGTACAACTGGAACTCGGCATTGCTCGAGGTCGCGTTGTGCGTCATGGCCTACATGGTGGTCCTCTGGATCGAGCTCTCACCAGCATTCATGGAAAAGTGGAGCCAGAGCAGCTCAGGCTTCCTCAAGAGCATCTCCGATTGGGGCCTGGCCTTCATGGACAAGGCCTTGATCTTCATCATCGCCCTCGGCCTGTTGCTGCCGACCATGCACCAATCGTCCCTCGGGACGCTGATGCTTCTGGGAGGACACAAGCTCCATGGGCTGTGGTACACACCTTGGATCCCGCTGCTCTTCCTGATCTCTTGCATCGGCATGGGATATGGGGTGGTGGTTTGGGAGTCGGCAGTGTCCAGCGCGGTCTTCAAGCGTGAGCGCGAAACCGACATGCTGAAGTCGCTCGCCGGCGTCATGATCATCGTCAATGTCCTCTATTTGGCGCTTCGGTTCGGGGACATCATCCTCAGCGGTAAGACCGGGATGATGTTCACCTCGGGTTTCTACAGCGTGGTGTTCTGGATTGAGATCGCTCTGTTTGTCGCGCCGATCGTCATGTTCACCCGCAGCAGGAGCTTCCAAACCTTGCTGACGGGGTCGATTCTGCTGATGTTGGCCGGTGCGATGTATCGATTCGACGCGTATCTGACGGCCTTCAATCCGGGACCCAACTGGAATTACTTCCCGAACCTGCCCGAGCTGTTGATCACCCTGGGCGTCATCGCCCTGGAGATCGCGCTTTATATATTCATCGTCAAAAAATACCCGATCCTCGGTGGTGCGTCCGCCGTGGAAGCGGCGAAGTAGGAGGGGGTCGAGATGGGCAGAATGATCACAGTCGACCCGATCACCCGCATCGAGGGACACCTTCGCATCGATGTCGAGGTGGATCGTGGCAAGGTACAAAACTCCTGGTCATCGGGCCAGATGTGGCGGGGGATCGAGAAGATCCTCGAGGGCCGGGATCCGCGGGACGCGTGGATCTACACCCAACGGATCTGCGGGGTGTGTACAACGGTGCATGCCATCGCGTCGGTCCGGGCCGTCGAGAATGCACTCAATATCGACGTCCCCCTCAACGCGCAGCTGATCCGGAACATCATCATCGCCGCCCACGCGCTGCACGACCACATCGTGCATTTCTACCACCTGTCGGCCCTCGACTGGGTGGACGTGGTGTCGGCCCTCAAGGGCAACCCGGTGAAGGCGGCGATCCTCGCCAACAGCCTGTCGCCGTGGCCGCACAACAGCGCCGCCGAGCTGCAGGCCGTCAAGGACAAGCTCAACGACTTCGTGTCCAAGGGCCAGCTCGGCATCTTCACCAACGGTTATTGGGGCCACCCGGCCATGAAGCTGCCGCCGGACGTCAATCTCCTGGCGGTTCATCACTACCTGCAGGCGTTGGAGTATCAGAAGAAGGCGCTCAAGGCAGTGGCCATCCTGGGCTCCAAAACACCCAATATCCAAAACCTGGCTGTGGGTGGTGTGGCCAACGCCATCAACCTTGACAACCAGGCCACGCTCAATATGGCCAAGCTCTACATGATCAAGGAGCTTCTGGCCGAAGTGAAGACCTTCGTCGAGCAGGTCTACCTGCCGGACGTGGCCGCCATCGGCGCCATGTACGCACCGTGGCTGAGCTACGGCGCTGGCGTCACCAACTACCTGGCCGTTCCGGACATGCCGCTCAACTCCGCCGGCACCGAGTTCGATCTGCCCGGCGGCACGATCATGAACGGCGACCTGGGCTCCGTCAAACCGATCGAGTCCTTCGACGATCCGTATTTCCGCGACAACGTCAAGGAGGGCATCGCCCACTCCTGGTATGACGGCGACTGGAGCCGCCATCCCTGGGAGGAGGACACCGTCCCGGCCTACAGCGAATACGATTACCAGGGGAAGTATTCGTGGGTGAAATCGCCTCGCTTCGAGGGACAGCCCATGCAGGTCGGTCCGCTGTCGCAGGTGTTGGTGGGCCTCGCAACCGGGCACGAACCAACGGTCCGCTGGGGAACCTGGATGCTCAAGACTGCGGGCAGCATCGCCGGGGCCAACCTCGGTCCGGCCGTGCTCCATTCCACCCTCGGCCGCCACGCGGCCCGGGCGGTGCGGTGCGCGGTGCTCGCCGAGCAGGCCCTGAAACACTGGGATCTCCTGGTGGCGAATATCGCCTCCGGCGATACCGAGATCTTCACACCATGGGAGTACCCGTCAGGCATCCAACAGGGCTTCGGTTTCCACGAGGCTCCACGTGGGGTTCTGTCCCACTGGGTGGTCATCGAGGACGGCAAGATCAAGAACTACCAGTGCGTGGTGCCGTCCACCTGGAACGCCGGACCGCGTGACGAGAACGACGCCATGGGGCCGTACGAGGCCTCTCTGGTGGGCAACCCGGTGGCCGATCCGGAACGCCCGTTGGAGGTGCTCCGCACCATCCACTCCTTCGACCCGTGTCTGGCCTGTGCCATCCACACCCTCGATCCCGAAGGGAAAGAGGTTTCGAAGGTGAAGGCGCTCTGATAGACAGGCAAAGGCCATAACCTTCGGGGGCTAGGGGCTCTTCCCTGGCCCCCGTTTTTTCTTAAGCCGGTGACGGTCGCAGCCACGTGGCGGACCGAACCCGGCTCTGGGACAATGATCCAATGGACAACATGATCCGGGTTCTGGGCGTGGGCAACATCCTGGTGGAGGACGACGGTCTCGGGCCATACGCCGTTCGTGTCCTCGAGTCCGAATACGAAATGCCAAAAAACGTGGAGATCCAAGATGTGGGGACCCCCGGTCTCGACTTCGCGCCCTATCTCGACGGCGCCACCGCGGTGATTGTCGTGGACACGGTGACCGCCGACGGGCCACCGGGCTCTCTGCACCGCTATGACAAGGACCAGCTTCTGAAGGCCCCTATCCCCGACCGCACCAATCCCCATCAGCCCGGCCTTCGCGAAACGCTGATGGCGTGCGAGCTTACCGATTCGGTTCCGGACGAGGTGATCCTCATCGGGGTGGTTCCGGGAGGCATCGGCAATGTCGCCCGCCTCGGGGACACGGTTCGGGCGGCGGTGCCGGAAGTCATCGCGGCAGTTGTCCGCGAACTCGACCGCCTCGGTGGAACGCCGACTCGCAGAACCGAACCCCTGGACCCGAACATCTGGTGGGAGTGATTGATGAAACCGACCAAGAGCTTCGAGACCCTTCTGATCATCCTGGTCGCCCTCCACAGTGCGATCATCGGAGTGGTCTTCATGTTTGCTCCGAATTGGCTCATGCAATTTGGTGGCTGGGAGGGCATCGACCCGGTGTTTTTCGGTCGGCAGGCCGGCGCCTTCCACCTGGTTCTGGCCATCGCCTACCTCATTGAGTACTTCAGCTACGGCGGCATCAAGATCCTACTCATGGCCAAGAGCTTTGCCCTGGTATTCCTGTTGATTTGCACCCAGGTGGATCCGCTGCCCTGGGCCGTGCCGGTATCGGGACTCGGAGACGGGCTGATGGCGCTGTTTGTGTGGTGGGTTCATCGATGGGTGGCCAAGCACCAGGCAGTAGGCAGCGACCCAACTTTAAACGTCTAACTTTAAACGTTTGGTTCATCCGGATTTCCGTGAGATGGACAGTGGTTGAATTAGAAATGAAAAATGTGAAATGTGAAATTCGGAATGTCCACTCGCACCGATCTCGTGTGCAGTTCTGGAACCTACCAGCCACAGTATCCAGAAAGGCTTGTGGAATGAGCCCCGATCAGGACCTTGGGTTGAGCAAACGCCAGGTCATGGCACGGACCTGATCGAAGAGCTGCAGCGAAGCGCTCGCGCGAGTGGAGTCGATCGCGCCGGCGTGAACCAGGAGGCGAAGATGGCAGTCGACCTCTTTCGCGGAGCCGTAGGCGATTCGCCAGTGATGGAGCCGATCCCGGCCCGTTCGGCCGTGTCCCTCTGCAATATTGGCGGGAACCGATGACGCCGATCTGATCGCCTGATCTGCGAGGCTCTTGACGGGAGCCGGCACACGTTTGACAAGGGAGATGGCTTCCCCGGCAGCTTCGATGGCCTTGCCGTAGACGATGAGTTGGTTGCCTTGGTACGCGTCGATCATGATCACCTCCGGGTCGTTCATTGAGTTCTCCCGACGTCGATCTGTTTCCGGATGTCAAGGGTCGTCTGACGACTTGTCTTGCCCTTGACATCCGGAAACAGATCGACGATTTCCTCCCAGCGAACGACCCGGAGGGGATCACGATGCGCTCCCAGGGAACATCTATCAGCGACAGTCGGCAGTCGGCAGCGGCCGGGACAGGGACAGCAACCGGCGTCCGGGGCAGATGGCAGCATCGGTGATCAGCGACCGCAATTTGGGGCAATCGCCGCTAAACACCGCCGCGGCCCCTGATCGCTGACGCAGCCGCCGATCATGGACGCTGTCCCTGATTGCCGTCGCTGCCCCTGCCGCCTGGATCCCCGCACGGAGACGGGCACGCAGAAGCCCCACCTCACGTTTTCCCGGATGAACCAAACGTTTAACGTTCCTCCCACCCACCCGGAGCGCCATTCGCCTGGGATCTTGATCTGTTTCCTTGGACGATCGGCATTGAGGTATCTGGTCACTTTGCGGTGACAGCGTCGCCCAACTCGTCGTAGATCTCCATCACCTGGTCGCAGCCGAACTGGACGGTCATGGTGAGGTAATTCCCCAGGGCCTCGTCAAGCCCCTCGGACTCGGGATCGGCGCTCAAAACGGCGATAGCCTCCCGATTGAGGCTTGCAAGGGCGTTGCACACCTCTTCACCATCAAAGGCTTCGGCAGCCCGCTTTTCGGCCAGATCCTTGCAGAAGGCGGTGAACAGCCCCTTCTCGCCGGTGCGGACAGCGTTCAAGAGGTGCCGCAGCGCCACCGTGAATCGCCACTCGAGGATCTCCCGGGGCACGTTCTGATAACTGGGAAACCGGGCGGCCCCGCCAGGTCCCGTCAGTTCTTCTATGAAGCGGCTCCTGATCTCGTCATGGTGTTTCTCGAGGAGACGGTGGATCCTCAGGTTGGTGCGGAGCCGGACGTCCTTGAGCGCCGCCTGGTTCCGCCGATGCCACTCCACCGGATCGGTCTTCTCGTTTTCCACCATGAACGGGACGCGACGCTGGATCTGGAGACGCTCACGCGGCACCCAGCCGAGCTTTTCATGGGTTTGGCTCGCGTCCACCGCGAGGTCCCAATCGATGTAGCGCACCATCCACGGGCGCTCGAACGGGCGGTTGCCGAGCAGCCTGCCCATGAGGTCCCTTCCCCACACCCCCACCCGTGCCAGCGGCGCAGGCATGCAAAAAGGTCGTACGGTTCGGCCGCGGTGGTTCTTGTGAACCAACTCGAAAAGCTCGCGGTGATCCACCGTGTCGTTCGGGCTGCAGATGACGACCTCGCGCTGTTCCAACTCGGGTAGGTGCTGGAAAAGCCTCCAAAAGAAGACCGGGATTTCGCGGATGTGGAGGTAGGGGACGGCGGACTCGCCTCGACCGCCGAGGATGCGCGAGTTCCACGCCTTCGATAGCCAGGTCGAGAAAAAGACGTAGAGCGGCGCGTACTCGCACCAGTCGGAGAACATGGCGGCGAACCGAACGATGCACGACGGCACCCTGCCGTCGTACTCCGCGAGCATTTCCTCTCCGATCCGCTTGGTCACGGCGTAGATGTGCTCTCCGTCGGGAGGACTGTCCTCGGTCAACCGCTCACCCTTAGGTGGAAAGTTGCACGCCGCCACCGAAGAGGCGAAGACGAATCGGTCCAGATCCAGGTCCGCGCATTCCTCGAGCACGTTGCGGAGCCCGTCCACGTTGGTGCGCCAGTACTCCGGGTGGTCTTCGCCGGTGAAATCGTAGTGGGCCGCGAGGTGGACCACGAGGTCGGCGCCGCCGGTGTCCTTTATGAACTGGAATGCGGTTCGAACGGACTCTCGGTCGCCGATGTCCACCTGGTACCACGCGATGTTCTCGTGGAAGGGCGCGCCGCTGCGCACCTGTGACCGCCTCGCCATCCCGACGATCTGGTAACGTTCCTTCAGGCCCTCGAGCAATCGTCGACCGATGAATCCCGAAGCGCCTGTGACAATGAGACGAGGAAGTGCCATGACTGATCCGTATTGTACACAGGCAGTAGGGAGTAGGCAGTAGGGAGTACGCTACCACCCGGCCGAAGGCGCTGAGGCCTTGGGGCTCAAAAAACACGGAGCCTGTCCACAAATTTTGGGGGGCTACTGCCTACTGCCTACGGCCTTCTGCCTACTGCCCTGGTTGGTGGGGGTTCTGCCATACTGACGAGGTGCACGAAATGGGCATCGCACTGGAGATACACCGGGTCTGCCGGGAGGTCGTCGCCGAGCAGGGCGGCGGCAGGATCGACTCGGTGCGGATGGCGGTCGGGGAATTGTCCGCAGTGGAACCCGACCTCCTGAGCTACGCCTGGGAGGCGGTGGTGACCGGGGGACCGGACGCAGGGGCTCGTCTTGTGGTGGATTGGCGCCCCGCCCATCAATTCTGTGCGACCTGCAACGAGGACAAGGAGCGCTCAGAGGGTTCGTGGCTCAAGATCTGCCCGGACTGCCGCCAGATGCTGGAAGTGAGCGGGGGCGACGAACTGGATGTTCTGGCGGTCACCATTGCCGTTGACGAGAGCCCGGAGGGAGCCCCAGAATGCCGCGACGCATGACCGAGGAGGGTCCATGAAACAGGTGGTGACGGTCAAGAAGAGAGCGCTGGCCGCCAGCGAAGCAGCGGCTGACGTTCTGAGAAGCGGATTTGCAGAATCCGGAACATTGGTCGTCAATCTGATCTCGTCTCCCGGGTCTGGTAAGACCACCCTTCTCGAAGCCACCGTGGGCCGGCTCAAGACCGAATATCGCTGCGCTGTCATCGAGGGCGACGTCGCCACTGAGCGGGATGCCGACCGAATCCGCGCCCTTGGCGTCCCTGCTCATCAGATCCTCACCGGTGGCGCCTGCCATCTGGATGCGCGGCAGGTGGACAAGGCTCTTGCCGAGACCGAACTGCTGCCCGCAGACATCCTCTTCATCGAAAACGTGGGAAACCTCATCTGCCCCACCACCTACGATCTCGGAGAGGATTTCAAGGTGGCCGTGCTGTCGGTGACCGAGGGTGACGACAAACCGTTCAAATACCCGGCGATCTTCGCCCGGGCTGCGGTCACCGTGATCAGCAAGATCGACCTCCTCCCCTATCTCCCCTTCGACCTCGAGGCGGTGCGGGATCAACTGGCATCGCTCAATCCCGCCGGGACCATTGTCGAGACCTCATCCACCAGCGGCGAGGGCCTCGACGGGTGGTGTGGCTTGTTGACGGACCGGCTGGCGGCGAAACGGCGAGGATGAGTTCGACCAATCAGGCCCCAACCAGAATTCGAAATTCGAAATTCGAAATTCGACCAGAAGGATACTCGCTGTGACCGGGGAACGGATCCGGCTCCGGATTCGGTGTCAGGGCGCGGTCCAGGGCGTCGGATTCCGTCCCACCGTGCACCGCATCGCCACCTCCATGGGACTGGTTGGCTGGGTGATCAATGATCCCCAGGGGGCCACCGCCGAAATCGAGGGCGACGAAAGCACCGCGCGAGCCTTTGCCGATAGACTTCGCGCCGATCTTCCTCCCCTTGCCCGGCTCGACAGGTTGGTCATCAAGAGAGTGGAAGTTCAGAACTCCCCCACCTTCGAGGTGCGGGAATCCACCCAGGGAAAGCGGGCCGGCGCTCTGGTACCGCCGGACGCTTCAATCTGTGACGACTGCCGAAGCGAGATCGACGACCCCATG
Source organism: uncultured Holophagae bacterium (assembly GCA_963710645.1). Classification (GTDB taxonomy): domain Bacteria; phylum Acidobacteriota; class Thermoanaerobaculia; order Thermoanaerobaculales; family Sulfomarinibacteraceae; genus FEB-10. Next base: position 70,787 of record CAVQBD010000003.1, read on the forward strand.
GACCGCCGCCACCGCTATGCATTCACCACCTGCACAAACTGCGGTCCGAGGTTCTCCATTGTCCGGCGGCTACCCTATGACCGGCCCTCAACCGCCATGGCGTGCTTTCCGCTGTGCGACGCCTGCCTCGCCGAGTACACCGATCCCACCGATCGGAGATTCCACGCAGAACCCGTGTGTTGTCCGGCGTGCGGTCCCCGGCTTTCCCTGCTGAACGGCAGGGGTGAGACCCTGGCCACCGAGGCTGAGGCCCTGGCCGGAGCGCGACATGCCCTGATGAAGGGATCGGTTCTGGCCGTCAAAGGGATCGGCGGATTTCAACTGGCCTGCCGGGCCGACCGGCCGGAGACCGTCATGACGCTTCGGGATCGGAAGCGTCGGTCTTCCAAACCCTTCGCAGTGATGGTCCGCAACCTGGATGGAGCCGATCGGCTGGTCCGACTCACCGATGCCGATCGCCGGTTGCTCACTTCGCCCCGGGCTCCCGTGATTCTTGCGCCGCGCCGACGCCCCGCCCTCGTCGCGGACGCCGTGGCACCCGGGATCCTCGACCTCGGCGTTCTGATCCCCACAACGCCCCTTCATCTGGAGCTCTTCGCTGAACCGGAGATGCCGCCCCTGGTGATGACTTCAGCCAATCAGTCCGAGGAACCGATCTGCAGATCGAATAGAGAAGCTGTGGAGCGCCTTTCGGTCCTCGCCGACCTCTTCCTGATCCATGACCGCGACGTGGTCCGCCGGGTCGACGACTCGGTGGTTCGTTCCTGCTCGCAGGGACCGATCCTCCTTCGCCGCTCCCGCGGATGGGTCCCGGAACCCCTTCCCCTTCCCGAACCGACTCCTGAACCCCTCCTCGCCGTCGGGGGCCATCTTCAGAATACGGCCTGCCTCGCCCAGGGGAGTCAGGCCTTTCTCTCCCAGCACGTGGGAGACCTGGACTCCGAAATGGCTCGCCTGTTTCACCGGGAGGTGATGGACGGGCTGGAGGATTTCCTCCAGGTGAAACCCGCCACCATTGTCGCCGACGCCCATCCGGACTATCCCAGCTCGTGGTGCGCCCGCGACCTCGCCCGGGATCGAGGGGGCGAAGTGGTGGAGGTCCAGCATCATCTGGCCCACGCCGCTGCGGTATTGGGCGAGCACGGCCGATTTCCGGGAATTGACGATGAGGTCCTCGCCATCAGCCTGGACGGCACCGGCTGGGGCCCGGATGGCACCGCGTGGGGCGGTGAATGGATCCGGCTGGGCGGAGATCTGTCGTGGGATCGGCTGGGTCACCTCGAGCCCCTGCCTCTGGTGGGTGGTGAACGGGCGGTGCGGGAGCCCTGGCGTGTCGCCGTCGCCGCCTTGAGCGGCATGGGAGTGGAGGAGGAACTCGAGTCCGTCCCTATCGCCGGGACCGTTGGCCTCGAGCGAATTCGCGAACTCGGTCGGTTGGCCGCGGGTGGCTCGTGGCCCGTGGCATCCGGAGCGGGCCGGCTCTTCGAGGCCGCCGGCGCGCTGGTGGGGTCGGTCATCCGCAACGACTGGGAGGGCGAGGCGGCCGTTCACCTGGAATCCCTTGCCAGCCAATGGTGTGAGGACGTGGAGATTTGGGAGCTGCGTGGGGACCCCTGCGGCCCAGAGGCTCGCCTGCCATCCCGCGCCCTCCTCGCCGAGGCGGTGCGTCGTCTGGCGGACGGCCAGCCCCCGGCAGCCGTTGCCGCCTCATTCCATCAGACCTTCTGTCGGCTCGCCGTGGATCTCACCCGTGAAGTCTCGACTCCTGGTGCTGTGGTAGCTATTGGTGGAGGTTGCCTGGCGAATCGGCTTTTGCGCCAAGGACTCGCCACGGGACTTGTGGAGGCTGGATTCGAGCCGCTTTTGGCTACCAATGTTCCGCCGGGCGACGGCGGTCTTTCCTATGGTCAGGTTGTTCTCGCCGGTGTCGCCGCGGCACGCAGGTTGCCCATACCCACGTCTCCCCGCCCTGGACGGTGAGGTATCATCGATTTTCGGGGTTTGGGCCGAACCCCTGTTTCTTGGAGGGCTTATAGATGTGTCTCGCTATTCCCATGCGGCTGACGGAGCGTGACGAGATGAGCGGTGTTGTGGAACTTGACGGCATCCGCCGAGAGATCTCGTTGATGCTGCTCCCGGAGGCCGAGATCGGCCAACACGTGCTGGTTCACGCAGGCTATGCCATCGGCACCGTCGACGAGGAGGAGGCTGCCCAAACCCTGGAGCTGCTGCGGGAGTACGCCGATGCGATGGTGGATCTGTGACCGACTCCAAACTCCTCCACGACCGGAGAGCGGTTTCGGGTCTTGTCCGACAGATCGAAAATGCCGCCCAACGGCTCGGCCGTGACGCCACTTTCATGGAGGTCTGCGGCACCCACACCCACACCGTGGCGGGAGCTGGTCTGCGTCGCATGATGCCGCCTAGCATTCGGCTGGTTTCGGGCCCCGGCTGTCCAGTGTGCGTCACACCGGTGGGCTTTCTCGACCGCGCCCTGGCACTGGCCCGCCTACCTGACACCGTGCTCTGCACCTTCGGCGATCTGATGCGGGTGCCGTCGAGCTCCATCTCGCTCGAACGGGCCCGCGCTGACGGCCTCGACGTCCGCATCGTCTACTCACCCCGCGACGCCCTGATGATCGCCAAGGAGAACCCCGACAGCACAGTCATCTTCCTTGCGGTTGGATTCGAGACCACCGTTCCGACCTTCGCCGCCGCCATGGCGGAGGCAGAGCAGCTCGGAGTGGCCAACTTCCTGATTCTCCCCGGTAACAAAGTGATCCCGCCAGCCATGGTCGCTCTGGTGGAGGACCCCGATCTCAGCGTGGACGGCTTCCTGCTGCCGGGACACGTCTCAGTGCTCACCGGCTGGGAGGTTTTTCGTTTCCTCTCCGAGATCCACGGCGTTCCAGGAGCCGTGGTTGGATTCTCCCCCACCGACGTCCTCCAGGGGGTGTTGGAGCTGCTGCAACAGAATATCGACGGCCGGGCCGAGACCGCCAACCTCTACAGCCGGGTGGTCTCGCCCGAGGGCAACATTGCGGCCTTTGCCCTGGTGGACCGTTTCTTCGAACCGGCCGCCGATGACTGGCGAGGTTTCGGCGAAATCCCGGACTCCGGGCTCGTCCTGCGTCCTGAATGGGCCCACCGCGATGCCTCCCGAATCGCAGTTGAGGTGCCGCCGCCGGTGGAGCCCGTGGGCTGCCGATGCGGCGACGTGCTGCGAGGAGTCATCGATCCCCCCGAATGCCCTCTCTTCGACGCGGGCTGTTCTCCCGATACCCCGGTTGGTGCCTGCATGGTGTCCAGCGAAGGCACCTGCTCGGCGTGGTACCGGCACGAACGGTGGATGGAGGAGTGACATGAGTTCACGTGTGCCGCCGACCCTGCTGTTGGCCCACGGTTCGGGAGGACGTCTCACCCAGGAGCTGGTGCGCGACGCCTTTCTCCCGGCGCTGGATAACCCGTACCTGTCTACTCTGACCGATGCGGCCGTGCTGCCGGAACTTCCGCCCGGCCGGCCGGCCCTCTCCACCGACGGCTTCGTGGTGGATCCCCCGATCTTTCCCGGTGGCGACCTCGGCTACCTCAGCGTGGCGGGCACGGTCAACGACGTGGCCATGGTGGGTGCGCGTCCTCTGTGGCTCACCTGGGCCCTGGTGCTCGAAGAAGGCGCATCGGGCGATCTCATCGCCACCTGCGCGGCCGGGGCCGCCCGTGCCGCCAAGGAGGCGGGCATCCAGATCGTTGCAGGAGACACAAAAGTGGTGCCCCGGGGAAAGGGAGACGGCATCTATGCGGTGACCGCAGGCCTGGGTGTGGTACCGCCCGGCCGGGACATCGGCGACCACCGGATCCGCGCCGGCGACGCCATCCTGGTCTCCGGGCCCATCGGCGACCACGGGGCCACCATCATGGCCAGCCGGCACGCTTTGACCAGCGACGGACTGCAATCGGATTGCGGATGCGAGAACGCTCTGGTCGAGGCTGTCTTTGATGCTGGAATCGAGGTTCACTCCCTCCACGACCCGACCCGCGGCGGGGTTCTCACCGTGTGTCACGAAACCGCCGAGCGCACGGGGCTGCGGCTCACGCTCGAAGAGGCCGCGATTCCGGTGAGGCGGGAGGTCCATGCGGTGTGCGAGGTCCTTGGCCTCGAGGTCCTGAGTCTGGCCTGCGAGGGTCGTGTGCTGGCATGGGTGGCGGCGCACCACGCCGATGCGGCGCTCGCGGCTTTCCAGGGTCATCCCTCAGGCGCGGGAGCGGCGATTATCGGAAGGGTCACTGAGCGGCGGTCGGGCGAAGTGCCACTGGTGCTCGACGCCGTCTCCGGTGGTCAAAGACCGCTCGACCTCTTGTCTGGAAGTGATCTTCCGCGGATCTGCTGACACAGATCAGAATTTTGAATTCTCAGTTTTGGATTCTGAATTCCCGCCCACCCGCCCATCGACGTGGCGGTAGGCGACAATTAAAAATTGAGAATTATGAACTCAAAATTCAGGCCCTCTCTTGTTGCAGCTTTTCGAGCACTTCAGCGACCTTTGCCGCGTGGCCCTTTGCCTTCACCCGCTTCCAGCGGTGGGCGATCTGGCCCTCGGGGTCGATGATCACGGTGGAACGGATCACACCGACGGTGACTTTACCGTACATGTTCTTCTCGCCCCACGCCCCGTAGCGCTCCATGACGCCGTGATCCGGATCGCTCAGCAATCGCAGCTCGAGGTTGTACTTTTCGATGAACTTCCGGTGCCTCTCCGGCGAGTCAGGACTGCAACCGAGGACCGTCGCATCGAGACTCCGGAAGGACTCAATACCCTCCGTGAACTCGCAGGCCTCGGTGGTACAGCCCGGCGTGTCGTCGCGGGGGTAGAAATAGAGCACCACCCAATTCCCCGAAAAATCCGCGAGCGAGACCTCTGTGCCGTCTTGATCCGGCAGGCTGAACGGTGGTGCAGAATTTCCGATTTCCAACGTTGATTGACTCATGATCATCTCCCCTTCCAAACTGTCTTCACCGACAACAAATCTGCCCGCCGATTCGTTCCTGGCGTGCTACATTCACATCCAACATAGGAGGTTTTTGAAAATGAAACGACGTCGCTTTTCATCCCCTCTCATCGTGGCGCTGGCTCTGGTGGTTTGGGTGCCGCTCACCACCATCGCGGTGGCCGAGGAACCGAATCGGGCGCTGCTTGTCCCGTCGCTCGCCACCGAGCAGGCACCAGACGAATTCATGGTCAAGGTCGAGACAACCGTCGGCGATTTCACGATCGAGGTCCACCGCGATTGGGCACCTCACGGCGCCGACCGTTTCTACAACCTGGTCAATATCGGCTACTACGACGGCAACGCGTTCTTCCGCGTGATCGACGGGTTCATGGCGCAGGTCGGGATGAACGGAGATCCCGAGGTGCAGGCAGCCTGGTCCCGGGTACCCATACAGGATGACCCCATCCGCAAGGAAAACACCCGCGGAATGGTCACCTTCGCGGCGAAGGCCTCACCCAACTCGCGCACCACCCAGTTTTTCGTCAACTACGGTGACAATTCCCAACTTCGCCGGCACGGAAAATTCGCGCCCTTTGGAAAGGTCGTGGACGGAATGAAGGTTGTGGAAGACCTTTACTCGGGCTATGGCGAGGGGGCTCCCAGCGGCAACGGCCCGTCTCAGGCGGCCATCATCCGCGACGGCAACGCCTACCTGAAGAAGGACTTTCCCAAGCTCGACTACATCGTGACAGCCAGCATCGTGGAACAGTGAGGGGCCATTGCGGGCCAACCGATCAACACCGCGGTCTGAAGAGCCAGTCGTGAGGGAGCATGTCTCGATCCCCCGATGATCACCTGCGGGAACGGGCGGCCTTTGACGAGAACGCCGCCGAGATCCTCAAGCTCGCGGTGGAGCGCGGGCTGATCAGCACCGATGAGGCCGACACAGCCATAAACCACACGCGGCGGGAGGTGACCCAGACGGCCGACGGAACGCCTCCACCGCCGGTTGTGGAGGCACTTTCCCACGCAGGCGTCCTCGATTCCCACACTCTTGCGGAGCTGGCCCGCGACCTCGGCCTCCCGTCGGATCACGCCCCCACCTGGGCCGGCGACGACTCCGATACGTTCAACGACGCCTTTGATGTTCCCCCTGTTCGGGAATGGGACCGCTACGAAATCGTGGATTTCATCGGCCGCGGCGGGATGGGTGACGTCTTCAAGGCCAGAGACCCCCGTCTGGGGCGATTCGTCGCCCTCAAGTTCCTGCGCCGGGACACTCCGGAGATCGTCCACCGTTTTCTGCGCGAGGCCAGGGTCCAGGCCCGCATCGACCACGAGAACGTTTGCCAGGTCTACGAGGTCGGCGAGGTGGAAGGCCATCCCTACATCGCGATGCAGTACATCGCGGGAGGATCGCTCAAGGAAATCAGCGACCTGCTCACCATTCGGGAGAAGGCCGAAATCATGGTGGACGTGGCCGACGCCCTCCACGCGGCCCACCAGGCCGGTCTCATCCACCGCGACATCAAACCGGCAAACATCCTGGTGGAGCGAAACGACGAGGGAGGCTGGAGACCCTACGTCGTGGACTTCGGAATCGCGCGGGAAGCGGAGGGCCGTGACGTCACCATTTCGGGCATGGTGCTCGGCACCCCGGCCTTTGCCGCTCCCGAGCAGGTCCGGGGTGATGTGGATGCCTTGGACCGGCGCACCGACATCTACAGTCTTGGCGCCACCCTGTACTGGTTTCTCACCGATCGCGCTCCCTACGAGGGAGGCTATCCGGAGGTTTTGGCGGGGATCACCGATCGGGAACCCATTCCGCCCCATCGCATCCGGCAAGAGGTGCCAGTCGACCTGGAGACCATCACCCTCAAGTGTCTGGAGAAGGAGCCCGATCGCCGCTACCCCACCGCCAGGACCGTTTCGGAAGACCTCCGTCGCTACCTTGCCGGTGAGGCCATCACCGCGCGGCCGACAACACTTTCCTACAAGTTGGGCAAGAAGTTTCGCAAGCACAAGGGCCTCGCGGCCGCGGCCGTCGCCGTGCTGGTGGCGTTCGCCATCGTCATCGGTTACTCGGTGAGGTCCAATCTGAAGGCCCGTCGACAGGCCGCCATCACCCAGGATCTGCTCGTCCAGGCCAACGAGATCGACCAGCTGGCTCGGATCGCCGCCATGATGCCGGTCCACGACCGCCGCCAGGAGGAAAACCGCATCGCCCGCCGGATGGATCAGCTCGAAGACCAGACCTCGCGGCTCGGCGGTCCGGCCTTCGGTCCGGGGCATTACGCCCTCGGCCGCGGCTATCTCGCGCTGCAGGACTACAACCAGGCGCTGGACCACTTGCGAATGTCCGAGGAGTCGGGATACAGAACTCCGGCCGTTTCCCACACCCTCGGGATCGTGCTCGGCAAACTCTACGAGTCTCAGCTTCAGCAGGTCTACCAATTCGACGACGAGGTCCTGCGTGATGCCTTCCGACGAAAGATCGAGGCTGAATTCCGTGAGCCAGCCCTCGCCTATTTCGCGCTCAGCGGCACCGAACAGCCCGAGGCGGCCGCCTATGCCGAGGGTCTGATCGCCTTTTATGAGAAGAGGTATGACGAAGCCCTGGCCAAGGCCCGGGCCGCCTTCGACGAGGCCGATTGGCTCTATGAAGCCAAAAAGCTCGAGGGCGACATCTATCTGCAGCTCGGGGCCGAGAACCGCTTCAGGGGAGAATACGACCAGGCCCTCCAGGACTTTGCTCTTGCCGGTGAGGCTTATGGCACGGCTGCCGAGATCGCCAGATCGGACGCCAGCATCCACACCGCGGACTGTGCCCGTTGGGTTCAGGTTCTGGAGACGGAGGTGGGTCGCGGCAACCCGGCATCCACCACGTTTGAAAACGCTCTGGAGTCCTGCGGCCGTTCTCTCCGCGTGAACCCGGACCGTGCGGCGGCGCACGAGATCCTCTCGTGGCTCAACTGGAAGTGGGCGGACGTTCTCAACGACCGCGGCGAGGACCCGTCGCCCTACCTCGAGCGTGCCATAGACTCGGCGCGACGAGCCATCCAGATCGACCCGATGAATGCGCCCGCCCACCACAAACTCGGAGGCGCACTGCTGGTCACCGGTGTTCGGGAGTTCGCCGAGGGTCGAGACCCGCGACCCACCCTGGATCGCTCCATCGCCAGCCTCAAGGCTGCAACCGAGAACGACCCCGGGATGGTGTTGGCCCACGATGAACTGGGATACGCATGGGAGCGAATCGCACGCTACGAATACAGCGTGGGGCTCGACCCCCGTGACGCCCTCGACGAGGCCATCAAGAGCTTCGATCGCGCCATCGCTCTCAACCCGGAGTACGCCAACGCCTTCAACAACAAGGGCATCGCCCTGTGGCGGCGCGGCTATTACGAACTCAAGACCGGTCTGGACCCGCGGCAATCTCTTGATGAGGCGCTGGGCGCGCTGACCTCCGCCACGACCCTCAACCCCAACTACGCCTATGCCTACGCCAACAGGGGTCTCACCTACCGCACAAAGGCCCTCCACCTCATCCAACTCGACGAGAATCCGGGTCCCTGGATCACCGAGGCGAGGACGAATCTGGACCGCGCCCTGTCCATCAACCCCGAGATCTCCTGGGCATATTACGAACGAGCCGCCGTGGAGCTCCTTGCGGCCCGCTGGGCGATCCGCCAGGAGGTTTCCCCCGAACCCTTCTTCCAGGCGGCCACCACGGCTGCAAACCGAGCGGTTTCGGTCAATCCCCAGAACGCCCCGGCCTACCAGACCGCAGCCGAGGTCCACCGCTGGCGCGCCGAGTGGCTTTTTGAATCTGGCAGAAACCCGGCTCGCGAGATACGCGCCGGCCGTGATCTCACTGCAAAGGCGCTGGAATTGAACCCCGCACTGGCCAACGCCATGGTCACTGAGGCGGCGCTGCTCTTGATCCAGGCGGATTCCAGCACGGACCCGAACCAACGCCGCCGGTTGGCAGGACAGGCCCTCGGTTTCCTCGACCGGGCGGCCGAGACCAACCCCCTGCTCGCGCACGAAGCCCGCGAACTGCGCCGGCGAGCGGAGCTGATCCAGACGTGATGGCCCGCCGCCCTCGCATCTGCGGTTGACAAGAGCCCTCCGGCGTCGCATCTTCAATAAAGACAGCACAGCGACAAACCGAAGGTACCTGCGACACCGCAGGGGGGGGACCAAGATGGGAAGATCCGGCGCGACCAACCCATGGGTGACCGCAGCCATCGTGATGTGCATTCTGTGGGCCTGTCCCCGGGACGGACAGGGACAGCTCTTCCGGCGAGCCACCGGTCGCCTTTCTCCCGGTCAAGCAGCGCCGCTGATCCAGCGGCTGACGGCATCCGATGCGGAGCAGGCTGACAGTTTTGGGTGGTCCGTGGCCATCAGCGGTGACACGTTGGCCGTATGTGCCGTCCAAGCCGATGACCCGGACGCGCCGAATGCCGGGAGCGTCTACCTGTTCACCCGCAGTGACGGTGTGTGGAATGAACTGCAGATCATTCCAAGCCCCAATCCCCAGCACAACGGTTATTTTGGGCAGGTCCTGGCTCTGTCGGATGACCATCTGTTTGTGGGGTTTCCCACTGACACCATCGACGGCGTGAGCCGGGCCGGCTCAGTGTTCGTCTATACCAAGAATGGCGCCACCTATTCTCAAACACAGCATTTCTTCCTTGACGTGCCCCTAGAAGCCGCACGTTTCGGAATCAGCCTGGCCACCGATGGGCAGGCCCTTTTGATCGGAGCCACACGAGCGGATGAAAACCAAAAGGGCCTGGTGTTTGTCCTCGAGCGAGATGACACATCCTGGTACCACACCCAGACCCTGGCTCCCGACGACCGGATGTCCGACGACAATTTTGGCGCCGCGTCCGCGCTTGACGGAGATTGGCTCGTTGTGGGCGCGCCCGGGGGCTTCAATGGGCCGATCTGGGGGGCCGGGGAAGCCCACGTCTTTCGGCGCCAGGGAGACACGTGGATCGAACACCAGAAGCTCACACCCACGGACCCCGATTGGTACGACGGCTTTGGAGGCCCGGTCGCGATTTCGGGCGGAACGATGTTGATCAGCGCGCTGGGCAAAGACCACGGCAGCAGTGAAAACGCCGGAGCTGTGTACGTCTTCACCGAGAACTCTGGACACTGGTCGCAGGGAGTCCAGCTCTTCGGTCCGAATCCCGCAGACGGCACCGCGTGGGGCGGCTCTCTTGCCCTCTCCGGTGATACGGCGATGGTCGGGTTTCCCAATACCCAGTATTCAGATCCTGTTTTCGCTGGAGCCGTTGACATCCTCACCCGTGCCAACGATGAATGGTCGTACGGCCCGCGGCTGGTGTCGCCCCAACCCGTCGGCTCGGGAGCCTTTGGCTATTCCCTGGCCCAATCGGGATCCGATCTGCTGATCGGCGCACCCATGGAGGACGCCCCGGGTCCGGTTTGGGACGCGGGCGCAGCCTATGTCGTCAGCATTGAAACAGCCATGACTGCCCACACGACGGAATACGACGGATCGACCAAAATTCCGGCAGACTAGGGTGAACCGACCGCCGGATGGATGGGCGAACGTCGCAGGATTCCAAGTCCCGTTAATCGGTTCGGTGCGAAACCGAGAGGTGGCGGGGCCGGATGTCCGGCCCCGCTTCCCCACTCGAGAGATACCGTCGTCACTGAGGTGTCGGCTCGCACGGAGCTTGAACCGGAATGCGGCGGGCGAACGAAGGGCTCCCGTCCGGGTAACACAAGTATCCATCCTCAGCGAAGGGATCCTGCATTGGGTCGTAGAATTCCAGAGTGGTGTTGGTGATTTCGAGCTGATCGCAGTCCCCCGTGACGATGAAGCTGCCGGTGTTTTTCAGGAGGAAAATCGGCAATATAGGATCTTGCGTCTCTTCCGGATCTTCCGGATCTAGGCCGGCCGCAGAGAGGCCGTAGTGGACCATCGTGTAGTCGAACGATCTCCTCCCGGTCCGCACCCACGTCCCGATGGTTTCGGACAACGACACCACGTCGGGGTAGGCGCCACCCAGGGAGGGATCGCCGCCGATGAAACTCAACGACATGGATCCGGTCCAGTGCGAGTCGGAATTGTAGATGGCGGTCCAGGTCAGGCCCCAATAGGGCGTCACTCCGTACCAGGCGCCTTCGAGAGTGCACACGCCCTGGCCGTTGTTGCCCTTGCCAAGCCCTTCGTCGTCTCCGGCGAACGCCGGGACGATCATCAGTGCCGCGCAGGCAAGGACTGAAAGAACGCGAACCACGTTTCGAGCTGTCATATCGACCTCCAATGTTGAACTGAGTTGTTGACGATCGCGACGCCATCGGTGGAGACCACGTCTCCTCCGCACCGGCCTTGTCACCTCCCCTTGCGTGTTTTCTTTCAATATAGGTCGCGCACGTCAAAAAGACATGAAGAAAAGGTGCCGAAATTGTGCTGATTTCCCTCCAGCCCCCGGCCGGCGCCCATAGCGAATTATGAGTTGTTGGCTGGCGGAGACCCCTGGCCCGGACCTTCCGCGAGTTGTCGGAACCAGGGTGGCGAAGGTCTGTGGGATTTCGTCCGTTGTTGGAAACCGGGCGAAGCAGGCGCTGCCGCGCCCTCCGCCACCATCGCGCCGAACCGTCACAAACGAGCAGCGCGTTGGAAGAACTCCGCAGGCGACCGCGACGAGGTCCATTCCGCCGAGAGTCGCTCGACGCCCGGGACGCCGCCCAAATCGGTGACGGCGAGTCGATGGGCGTCGAGCCACAGACGCTGGGAACACATCGTCGGGATCGTAGGAGGGCCTGGTGCCGTACAGGGGATCGCCGAGGATCGGCAGGCCCTCGTGGGCGAGTTGGACGCGGATCTGGTGCTTGCGGCCGGTGAGCGGGCGGACCCGCACGTGAACCAGACCGCTTCTCCACCGCCATGACCTCGACGTCGCAGCGCGAATTCGGTGGCAACCCCGGCCGCACGACCTGACGCCAGTACTCGGTCGTCGCTGCGGGCGATGTGATGGGCGAGACTGAAGCGCTGGGATGGCGGATCGCGCTGCAGCTCGCAGACCGCGGTGTAGTCCTTTTCGACCATCGACTGCGGTTGGAAGAGGCGGGCGAAGTGCGACCGCGTTGCGGGGTCGAGGGAGAGCAGCAACACCCCCGATGTCAGCCGGTCGAGGCGGTGCAGCGGCGCGATCCGGTCATTGCCGGTGGCCTCGAGGAGGAGGTGGAGGAGACAGCCGCGCACCCAGCGTCCACCGGGGGTGACCGGGAGGTTGGGCGGTTTGTCCACCACCATCAGGTGGCGATCTGACCACACCACCCGATAGTCCTCGCGCACCGGCGGCTCGCGCTCCACCTCGCGCCGATAGTGCACCTCGAGGAGCGGCCGGTAGGGCGTCTCGACATCGATCGGGGTGCCGTCGGCCCACACCTTCCCGGTCGTGAATCGCTCGAGCCAGATCGCGGCGAAATCCTCGGGAAGCGGTGGAGAAAGAAGTCGAAGATCGTCTGCTCGCCCTGGGGCGGTTGCTCGGGCAGCTTGACGGTTGACGGGCGGACGGCCGGCGCCTCCAGATTCTGCGCCCCGTGGTTTCCCAAGACATCGGCGATCGCCGTCAGCGTCCATGCCTCAACATAGCATCTGTGACGGTGTCGGGCTTTGGAGGCCTGAACTCTGAAAGACCAATCACCCACCAGCGGCATCCAGCCGATCTCGGATCCACACGAGCACCTCTGGTGAGCCTTTCACGCCCACTCCCAGCTCTCAGGCAGATCGTCCGCCACACTGCAACAATGGGGAATGGCGTCCGTGCCCCGGTCCAACCCTTCGGTTCAGGGGCGCCGCGCGGCGCCCCTATGACATCGAGCCTCAGTCGTCGTCACCAACCGGACCGCCGTGGTCGGCGATCCAGGCCCACGTCCCGTCCGTCTTCATGGCGACGTCGGTCCAGCGTTGGCTGGAGGTGGAGACCTCTCCCGTGGTCTTGTCTTTGGTGGTCATGGTAGCGACGTAGAGCACCACGGCGATGTTGTCGTGCACCTTGATGCTGAGCGGCTTCAGAATGACCCCCAGGGTCTCTCGGCTCGCGAAGTCCCGCTCGTGGATGGCGCGTCGGTCGGCGTGATTGGTGGGCACGCCGAGCGAAGCGTCTCCCCAACCCACGAAGTCCTCGTGGAAACAAGCCGAGATGACATCAAGGTCCTGGGTCTCCCAGCATGCGGTCTCCCAGGCCCAGACCTCTTTTTCCATGTCGGTCCACTCACCGGCGTGGACCATAAGCGGCAACAATACTGTGAGGACGAAAGCTCCAACGACGATCCGTTTCATGTGGTTCCTCCTGTTGTGGAGACGGACACACCATATCCCGGGTGCCGCCTCGATTTCTGAATTGAGACTTGATTTCTCCCAACAGGTATAGCGAACCGGACGTTCAGAGTCAAGCGCCGTGTTTGACGGCAGAGCCCGAGAGTTAGGTGGCAGGCTTGCGGCAGGAACGAACTGGCGGGGCTAGCAGGACTCGAACCTGCGACCAATGGTTTAGGAAACCACTGCTCTATCCACCTGAGCTATAGCCCCGTGTGGGGAGATGATGCTATGCCGGTGGGCGTGGTGTGTCAATTCGGGATGCACACCACCAAAATTTGAATTTTCAATTCTCAATTTTGAGTTCTCAATTCCCCCCTCCCCCGCCCCACCCGGAGCGAGGCGGGCGCGTCTGGCGGGCGTGCCACTCCGGGCACCTTTGAGTTGGAAGTTACACGTTACACGTTAAACGTTCCCACCCACCCTCCCGGATCGTGATGAAAGGGCCCGATGGGCGGGCGTGCCACTTTTGACATTGTTCGGGTCGTGATCGCTGAAGGACCTGAGACTTGGGTTCGAACAATGTCAAGGGTGGCAACCTCGGGCAGCGCGTTCGGGAGAAGGGCACGCTGAAATCTACATATCGCATCGACCGCGCGGGCCGGTGCCAGGCACCGACATGGAGATCGGGATGCGAGGGTGGCAACCTGCCGGCGGAAGGTCGCGATGCTCGGAGGTGCCTGGCTCTCGATTCGTCATCCCGCCACGAAAATCACATGGCCTCGAGGCGAATCTGTGCCTGGCATCCTCACGGGAAGCGCGATCGGAGGCTGGGCGCGTTGAAACCGTCCGGCCGCCCGGGGTTTTTTGTGGTGCGGGCCTCTGGCATGCATACCATGAATATTGAATTTTGAATTCTCAATTTTGAGTTCTCAATTCCCCCCCTCCCCCTTCCGATTCAGGTGGGTGGGGGCAATTCAAAATTCAAAACTCAAAATTCAGAATTGAGAATTCATCGGCAGCGTGCAGCCGAGACGGCCGCACCACAAAGGCGCTCCCGGCGGGCGGGCCTCTCCCGCGATTCACTATTCACTATTCACTTCCCGGAAGGGTGGGCGGGGGGAACGTTGAACGTTGAACGTTCAACGTTGAACGTTATCGGCTCCGGCGAATCCTCACAATATCCTCAGACATCCCTCATTCTTTCCCACCCGCGACAACCCACGTTGTGAACAGGAACAGCAAACGTCATATAGAAAGGAGAATGAGCCATGAACTACTTCGTCCGTCAACCCACGTGGTTGCCCCCCCTTATCGCTCTGGTATGCAGCTGTCTCTTTTAGACGGAGAAAGGAAAGCTGGACTCGCGACTCGTTGTATCCCCCCTCCTTCCAATCGACGCCCGGTACCCCGCCGGGCGTTTTGCTTTGTCACAGGTTCGACATTTGATCGAAGCGAAGCCCCCCACCCTCTCGGTGTGGTTTCCCGCCTTCGGGTCAACACGTACTGAATTCTCAGTTCTGAGTTCTTAATTCAGAATTCCCGCCCCACCCCCGGGTCGATCCGGGTGGGGGGAATTAAGAACTCAAAATTCAGAATTGAGAATTCATCGGCAGCGTGCAGCCGAGACGGCCGCACCACAAAAGCGCTCCGAGCAGGTCCGTCACAAGAAATCATCTTTCCCTCATCTTTTCCTCATGCCAACCGTTCTCCCCCGCCGTAGGTTAGTGGGTAGAGGAACAGACAATGAAAACGAGACACCGACCGGCCCGCGCCGCAGCGGTCTGTCTGACCGTTCTTCTGGTTTTCGCAGGGGGCGGCTTTGCTCAGGTGTGCCCCGAGTATGTGACGACCCTGGATCCGGGATGTCGTGCAAGCGATGTGGCCCTGTCGGCGGAGTTGGCGGTCGTCGCGTGCGAGCAGGGAGGGTTCGTGGTTGTCGACCTTTCAAACCCTTCATCACCGGTTGTAGCGGCACACAATCTGTGGTCGTGCGCCGGCACCACAAACGTCTCTGTGTTCGATGATTTCGCCTATGTCAACTTCTTTGCCGGCAAGTCCCAGGTTTCCGGTCTGCTGGTCTTCGACATTAGCCAGCCGTCCTCTCCCGTGTATCTGGGAGGAGTTGATTGGGACGTCGGTAGCTCGGGCAAGCTCCCGCCCGCGGGTCCCCATGTGGCCACCGAGAATGCAGTCATGCTCGTGAGAGGCGATGAAACGTTGGTCGTGGATATCCGCGTTCCAACGCAACCCGAAATCGTCGCGAGTCTCAGAGTTGGTGGACACGGGGATGTGGTTGATCTTGATGTGGTGGGCGCTTACGCCTACGTGCTCTACGGTGGCGGCCTCTTCATTTTCGACGTCATCAATCCGTCACAGCCTATCCTTGTGGGGCAGCACGTTCACGGGATCTTTTTCGATCACTTCAGACGTTTCGACGTCGCACCCACGGGCCATGTGTTCCTCAACAGGCTTCAAGGCGGCCGAGGAGCGCTGCCCTCGAACGCCTGTCTCGACATCCTCGATGTCACCCAACCCTCTAAGCCCGCACAGATAGGCAGCATCATGGAAGCGTCCGACGAACACACCGGAATCGCAGTTTCAGGCGGCTACGCCTACGTGACACACCCCTGGTCTGCACCCCTTCAGGTGATCAACGTCGGCAATCCGCGACAGCCCCGGGACGTGGGATCGGGCAAGAGATCGGTATCGACCGAGGAATTTGCAGCCATTCGCGGATACATCTTCGTCGCCGACGGTGACGCGGGTCTTTCCATTCACAGGGAATGCGGGCCGTTCTATGACGCCTTCGAATCCGGTGACACCACAGCGTGGTCTTCGGCGGTGCCGTAGTTGATCGAAGAACAAAGGACGAAGGACGAAGGACCAAGATCGCCCACCCTCTCGGTGTGGTTTCCCGCCTTCGGGTCAACACGTATTGAATTCTCAGTTCTCAATTCTCAGTTTTGAATTCCCGCCCTCCCCCCGCCTATCGGGTGGTTGGGCGGAATTAAGAATTAAGAACTCAAAATTCAAAATTCTGCTGTGGTTCGCAGCCGAGACGGCCGCACCACGAAGGCGCTCCCGGCGGGTGGGGGGAACGTTGAACGTTCGAACGTTTAACGTTGAAGGTTATCTGCTCCGGCGAATCCTCACATTATCCTCAGACATCCCTCATTCTTTCCCACCCGCGACAACCCACCTTGTGAGTAGAACGACGAAACGAAAAATAGAAAGGAGAAGCAGCCATGTCAGTCCATCCCCTTTGGCCCATCATCTGCTTCGTGCTTCGTTATCTTTCGACAAGCTGACCAAACTTGGAGGGTGTAGAACGCGATCCGCCCCCTCCCTACATTCTCCAGCCGACGCCCGGTTCCCCACCGGGCGTTTGTTCATTGGGACAGAACCCGCGATTCATCAAAGAACAAAGATCCCCCACCCTCTCGGTGTGGATTCTCACCCTCGAGTCAACACGTAATGAATTCTCAGTTCTCAGTTCTTAATTCACAATTCCCGCGCCACCCCCGGGTCGATCCGGGTGGGGGGAATTAAGAACTCAAAATTCAGAATTGAGAATTCATCGGCAGCGTGCAGCCGAGACGGCCGCACCACAAAGGCGCTCCAGGCGGGCGGGCCTCTCCCGCGATTCGCTATTCACTATTCGCTATTCACTTCCCGGAGGGGTGGGCGGGGCGCCCCCTACTGCCTACCGCCTACTGCCTGACTACGGTGAGACCTCTCACCGTCAACAGCCCTTTCACGTGAACCACGACCAGATGTCGTAATCCCCGGACTCGAACTCGTCGACGAAGATGTCGTGGTCGTCGCCGTAGGCGAGGATCATGAACGATTGATGACGGCCTGTGGCCGTCCACCGACCGACACCCTCCAATTGAACCATGGCGGTGGAATACAACCCGCTGGATGATGTGGCCCAGTAGAGTTCCCGCCGCCATGACCAATCACCGGCCATGTGGAGGGCAAGCCAATACCGAACCCCTCCCTCAAGCTGAACCTGCTGGCCCAAGCTGAAGGTGAGGTCGTACCAGGCCCAGGCCCCCGGGCACTGGTCAAGATCCAGAAACACCGAGACGCTGGGTGCGATCCCAGTGGCCACGAAGGTCGATCCGGGCATTCCGCCATCGTCTTCCATGATCCACCACCGAAGAACCCCGTCCCAATTGGCCGGAAAGGTGCAGTTGTGTCCACCATTCCCAAAGTCAATTCGGGTGGCCACCGCCGAGAAGGAAAGCTCGAAGTCTTCAGCTTCGGTGTAGAGGGTCAATTCTCCACCGTTCAGGTAGTCCATCGGACCGTTGTCGAAGAGCAGCGCAACCTGGGCCTGGGCCGGCGTGCCTATCAGCAGGCCCGCGGCCATCATGAAAACAAGCGATCGTGCGGTCGTCATGACATCCCTCCCGCCATCTGAACATTTCGTTTTGGCTCTCTTTGATTATAGTTGAATTGAGATTGCGTATTTATTCAAGCAAACAATATTTGATGAAGGAAAATAATCGGTCCGCGGACCCTACTTCCGCGGGCGAGCCTGTCGGTGCCAGGCACCGCCGCAGATGTGTCGAATTCGTGCTCCGTTCCGATTTCGACGGTGCCCGGTACCGGGTGAGCGCGTTCGCGACGCGCTCGAGGACGGCACGCCCGTTCGTCGTGCCCCTGACCTTCCGGGTAAGTGGGGCAATTCAAAATTCAGAATTGAGAATTCTGCTGTAGCGCGCAGCCGAGACGGCTGCACCACAAAGGCGCCCGGGGCGGGCGGGGAACTTGCATCTTGAATCTTGCATTCTTGTATCTGGCCGGGCAGGGCGTTTCGCATTTCGAATTTCGCATTTCGAATTGGGTGGGCGGGGGCTGCTGCCTACTGCCTCCGAGTGACCATGGTCACTCGGACCTGTCGAAAACCATTGACGGGCAACGATTTCCCCAGCCATTGCATTGAATTCCGCGCCCCGGGTACAAATAATTGACAGTGGATGGGGCGCTCCGTGCAGAAGGGGTTCACATAGTGAACAGTTGTAGATTCAGGTTTGACTTCCGTGCGGCCGCGACGGCCCTTCTCGCGTTGATTGGAACGACAGCAGCCATGGCGCAGGGACCACCTCCGGTGTGCCTCGACAGCCTGGAACCCCTGCTCCACGACACCTCCAACAACTGTCTCGGTCTGGAGACCAACTTCAAGTTCTTCGACATCTCGCGATTCCAGTGGCGGGGGCGCCCGCAGATCGCCGTCAACACCGGCAACAACATTCAGATCTGGGACATCAGCGATCCCCAATCGCCACACGACGTGGACAACTCCGGATTCGGCGTGCCCAACCAGGGTGACTCGGACTACGATCTGCTCAACTATTCCATCTGCGATGACTGCCGCTGGGGGGTGGCCACCTACAAGCTGGGACATGTGCTCTTCGGAATGGGGATCGACCCCTCGGAGCCGGATTTCCAGCAGCACCGCTATTACGAGACTGGATCCCAGGAGCCCCTGGGATCATTCACCTTCGAGGCGTGGGGCGAACAATACCTCCTGACCAACTTCCTTCCAGGTGACTGTGGCGGCGACGCCACCCTTTACAGCCTTGACGGCACCGCGGGGGGCGATTTCAGTTCCATCGGATGTGTCGACGTTCCGGGTTACGACGGCAAGATCATGAACGGCTTTCACATCGAGAAGGACGGCACCCACTGGCTCTATCTCGGCTTTGGCAATCGGCAGATCTACGTTTATCAGGTTCTGCAACAAGGCGCGAGCATCAGCCTCCAATACGTCAGCCACGATCCGACCATGAAGGCCTTTCTGGCGCGGGGCAAGGGCATGGGTGTGGACCGGGTCCGTGAACTCGCCGTGACGGCGCTGGCAAACAACGGCATGAGGATCTGGGACATCTCGTCACCCGGGAATCCGACTCAGCTGTCGTTCATCAGCGGGGATGTGAATCTGGCCGCCATCACCTACCCCTTTGTCTGGACGGGTCGCAGCCTTTCTCCGGACACCTCCAAGACCTACAGCATCGAGGACCCGGCCAATCCCGAGGTGCTGGACACCAACTTCTGGCACCCGGACCACTACTGGAACAGCCACACCGAGGATTGTGAGTGGCCCCAGGGTGCGGTTTTCTCGCCCGACGGAATGACCATGTACTTCGCACGATACTCGGTGGTCCAGATGGTGGACTTCACCCTCTGCGCCGGGCCTCTGCAGCCCATCGCCCAGGTGGGGCTTCCCGGGGAGGAACCCTTCCCAGGTACCAATGCCACCGTGACCGACAATTCGCTGCCGACCGTGGAGCGGCGCGCCATCTGGGTCACCAACAACCCGGATCCGGCCGGGCCGGTGGTGTGCGGCGACGATCCTCCCGTGCTGCGGGCGGACTACCCCCAGCCCGACATCGAGTGCTGGATCCGCAAGGATCTCGGCGCCGACATGGAACGGTGGGCCCACGTGGCGGTGGACAATTCAGACTTCCCCTGCGGCGGTGGGTCAGACCCCATGGACTGCCCCGGCACGCAGATCGCCACTCGCAAAATCGAGATCGATCGGACCCCGGAAGCCCTCATCGACATCCTTCCGCCCAACCCGATCACCGGCGATACGGTGGATCTCCGCGGCGCCTACGAAGGTATCGAAGGCAGCACCGATCCGTTCGAATGGAAGATCTGGCTCGACACCGTCCCGGTGGGCACCTACACCACAGCCGATGTGGATGGCGTCACGCTGGCCGGCAGCGGCGACTACCTCTTCCAGTTCCGCGTCGACTACGACCATGAGGACCCGGCCGATGGTGAGCCGTACCAGACCAAGACCTGGAAGACGGTGTCGGTGACCTCGGTTGCCGCCGACCTCTCTCTGCCGGTGAATCCGCTCAACACCGTGCCCATCGTTCTCGACGGCTCGGGCTCCAGCCACAGCCCCGGCATCACTCCTTCATATGTTTGGACGGTCACCGGTCCTTCCAACTACGGCGGCTGTCCCGATGCGGATATCTGCACCATCCCCGCCGACACCCTGAGCCCCGGTGATTACGTTGTCACCCTGACCCTGATCAACAACGGTGATCAATCCACGGCCCAGGGGAACATGGAGGTGCTCGACGGCCACTTCGAGCTCCAGCTGTCGCCGGCCTCGCCCGAGATCGGCGAGGCTGTGCAGTTCAGCATCACCGGGTTCACCGGCGACGTTGAGGCTGCTTGGGATTTCGGCGGCCCGGGCTGCGACCCGTTCACTCAGGAAGACACCTGCTTCCCGCTCTACACCAACTGCCTGTCCACCGTCTTCAAGTACTCCACGGCCGGACCCAAAACCGTCTCGGTTGTCATCCGCGACCCGTTGCCGCCGAATGAAATCATCGGTTCCGGCTCAATTGACCTGAACGTGCAGGACAGCGGCAGCTGTGATGGTTGCACGTTTGCGCTCAATCCCGTGGACGCGACCTTCTCCGCCGAGGGGGGCGCCACCAGCTTTGCAGTGGAGACCCAGACAAGCTGTGTGTGGACGCCGGCGCGGTCCGACTCCTGGATCACCATCACCGAC
Source organism: uncultured Holophagae bacterium (assembly GCA_963710645.1). Taxonomy (GTDB): domain Bacteria; phylum Acidobacteriota; class Thermoanaerobaculia; order Thermoanaerobaculales; family Sulfomarinibacteraceae; genus FEB-10. The sequence continues at coordinate 91,630 of CAVQBD010000003.1, forward strand.
CCGGGTGATGGTTCGGGAGCCGACGTGGTGAGCTACTTCGTTGCCCCGAACACCGGCTCTCCACGGTCGGGATGGGTCCAGGTCCGGGACCTTCAGCACCTCGTCACCCAAACCGGGGTCGGCGACGCCGATCTGGCCTCATCTATCGCGGGACCGGGTCAGCCAGAAGCCGGCCAGATCGCCCAGCTGTCGGTGACCTACGGCAATGACGGCCCCGACGACACCCTGGACACGTTGATCAACGTGGAAATCCCATTTGGTTTGCCGGCCGGGTGGACCGGCCTCACGGCGGAAATCCTCGACGACCTCCAGAATTCGGCGGCCGTGTTGGACGCTCTGGGTTACCCCGTGTCCACCACCGACGATCCGCTCGGTAACTGGCCGCTGCTTTTGCTGGATGACGTGAGATGCGACCGGCTGAGATTTCAGGTCCAGGGCCCCAATTGGCCGAACGAGCCCGATCCCACTCCGGTGGCCGGTCTGGTGGCTGGTGTTTCAAGTACCTGGACTTTCGATCTGCCGATCCCCACCGAGGGCGCAAAGACCGGCCAGATGGAGATCGTGACCGGCGCTGCCGCCGGCGCCAGATTCTCGCCGGCCACCACCGCTGACACTTACATAGACGCCCACGCGGCGGGTCGCTTCGGCACGGGCCTCAACTGCCGCGACCTGGCGGACGGCTGCTCACGACTGGTTGATTGTTTCGGCGCCCGCCTCTGGCAGGTGGATCCCCCTGTCCTGGCCGACCTGGCTGTGGTGGACGACGGTTGCAGTGCGTTGCAGGGTTTTCCCTCGGGCAAGATCGCCTTGGGCCTCAGGAGCACCTGCTCCTTTGGCGAGATGGCCGACTTCGCGCAATCGGCAGGAGCGTCGGCAGTGATCATCGTCAACGACGGACGTTGCGGGAGTTGGCCGGATAGCGACAACTGTGTTATCGACATGGACGGCGGGTCGCAGGCGGGCACCATCGATGTGCCGGTGGTGATGCTGTCAAAGGTGGACGGTCAACCGCTCATCGACGAGATCAATGGAGGAGCCACGGTCAGGGTCCGTCTCGGCAACATCCAGACCGAAGAGTTCGCCATCGATTCCATGGCCTTCCACAGCCTCGACGAGTCCGACCCGGATCCCGCGGACGATGGCGAGACGTTCGTGATCCAGGGGCTTCCCTTCGGCCCGGTCTTTGGGGACGACTTCGACCTGGGCGACTGGCTGAGCTGGTCCTCGGCAAATCCCTGAGGGCACCCGGATCAGGTGTCGGCAGGGGGGGGCTCAGGAACCGCTGGCCCGTCGACCCACAGGACATCGGGCAGCCGGAGCAGGAATTGCAGCGCTCCGGCATCCACATTCGGCACCCACAACCGCACCCCGGTCCTTTCCGCCACCGCGGCCATCCGCTGAACCAGCAGTCCTGCCGGCCGACCGGCGCCGACCCCTAGCGCGATCCAACCTGGGAGTCTGGCCACGTCCTCGGCGTGGCCAATCTCGAGCACGTCATCGGCCCACCGCGTCTGACCTCCCCCACCCTCCATGCTCCACCTGAACCCCGCTTCGGACACACTGTGGGGCGAGGCCAACCAACCGCGATTCGGCGTCGGAGCTTCGGCCTCGGTGGGCGCCCACCATCCCTCGAGCTGACCGCTTGGCAGGCGATACACCGGGCGTGGGAATCTCGTGCGCTCGAGACCAACCGCGCCGCTGACGTGATCCACCAGAGAACGCATGGCGGTCGTGACAACACCGCAATGGCCTTCTCGGGGACCACACGCGACCACCTCCACGCCCTGGGTCGGCCGGTTGGCCCGTGCAGTCACGATCTCCCAGGCCTGGTGGATCTCCTCGGCCGGTCGCGGCGACAACAACAAGGCGGGCCACGGAAGCAGCGCAGGCAGCACCCCGAGTTCGCCGGCAAGCTCGGCCAACAAAGCGGCCATGAAGGGTTCACCAAACTGGCACCGCCAAAACGGCCGGTCCACCCAGGTCACGGCCACCAGATCACCATCCCAGCCGGCTGCCAAATCAGCCAACCACGAGTCCGAACTCACCTGAGAAGCCACCGTCGCCTCGGCAGCGTGGAGGGCGGCGGCCGCGCCCTGGGTGGAAGGTGGCAAGGACATGGCGCCGCCGATTCCAAGCCGAACGGCGGCCACGAGAGCGGCCTCGGATTTGAGGGCGACCACCGCGCGCGCTCGATCGGCGGCTCCAGCCGCAGCGGCGTGGCGCACCCACTCGCCCTGTTCGTCCTCCACCGCGACCCAGGACGGCACAGGGGCTCCCTCGGCCACGGCGGCCTGGAGCACTGCGGTCAGCGGCCCATCGATTTCGTCGCCGACCGGGGGAAGCAGACGGATCATGCGTCGGGCACCACCGCGAATCCCAACAGGTCCTCGAGTTCGCGTGATTCGGAATCCACACCCACCCCGTCGACCCGGGAAAGACTCGGCCCCTGTTCGAGGATGGCCAGCAGATTCTGGTGATCCTCTAAAGAGGCGTCGGCCAGCACCTCCACAGTGCCGTCGAACCGGTTGCGGACCCAGCCCGAGACCTCGAGCCGCTGGACGTTTCGCCAGACGTAGGCCCGGAAACCCACTCCCTGGACCTGTCCTCGAACCCGGTACCGGCGCCGCTGGATCATCTCACTGGTCACCCTGGCCCAGATCGGCCCCATGGGCGCGGCGGCCGAAATGGTGAATCACCCAGAAGCCGCCCACCAATAGAACGACAAAGGCGATGGACAACCAGTTGAATTGGCTATAGAGGAAGTCGCGGATGGATTCCCCGAACAGGGCGAGCAGCACACCCTCGGTCATGAATCGCAGCGACCGCGAAACGATGGAGGCCAGGACAAAGACCTTGAAGTTGATCTTGAATGCGCCACCGGCGATGGTGAAGACCTTGTACGGGATGGGGGTCAATCCGGCGATGCCGGTGGCCCAGGCGTTGAATTTGTCGTACAGCCGCTCCACCGCATGGATCTTGGTCTCGCTGAATACCTTGTATACCAGGGGCCGTCCGCCCCACAGCCCGATGCCGTAGCCCAGCATTCCACCCAGAATGCTCCCCATGGAGCACACGAAGCCGTACCAGATCGCCCGTTCAGGCGTTGCCACGCCGAGAGTGATCAGCAACACGTCCGGTGGTATGGGGAAAAACGAGCTCTCCGCAAAGGCCAGGGCGAACAGCCACCAACCCGGGTGGGGTGTCGCCGCGATCGCATCGATCCATTCAAAAAGCCTGTCCTTCATCCCGTCTCCTCTTCCCAACCGTGCCGCCCGATCAGGGGGACAAAGCAGGCGTTCTTGAGTTTGCTGACCTGGGTACGATTTCCCCGGCGTTCGGCCACCCACACCACCTGGGTCTCGCGAGAACCCACCGGGATCACCAGCCTTCCGCCGTCGGCCAGCTGAGCCATCAGAAGCTCCGGAATCTCGGGCGCCGCGGCCGTGACGATAATGGCGTCGTAGGGCGCCTGGGCGCTCCAGCCGAGGGTGCCGTCCATGACCTTGACGCTCACGTTTTCAAGGCCCAGTTGGTCGAGCCGTTCCTTGGCTGCCCTGGCCAGCGCCGGGATCCGCTCGACTGTGAAGACGAACCTGCAGAGGCCAGCCAACACAGCGGCCTGGTAACCCGATCCGGTGCCGATCTCCAGCACCCGATCCTCTGCGCCCACTCGCGCCGCCTCGGTCATCAGCGCCACCATCCGCGGCTGCGAGATTGTTTGACCGTTGCCGATATTGATCGACACATCCCCGGAGTAGGCCTGGTGACGGTAGGGTTCGGGTACGAAGAGGTGACGGGGAACCTCGGCCATGGAAGCCAGCACGCGATCGTCGGAGACCCCGCTCCTGCGAAGCGACTCCACCATCCGCTCCCGTCTGTACGCCTGGGCGTCCTTGGCCATCACCGGGGCACGCCCGGAAGATCGGCCGTGATCCACGACGGACGCTCATCCATCAGGGTGTCGAGGAAACGGAATTCGGTCATATCCAGATGGAGGGGGGTCACCGACACGAATCCCGAGGCGACCTCGTGAAAATCGGTGGATGGGATCGCCTCCCAGATGGGCTCACCGCCACCGATCCAGTAGATCTTTCGCCCCCGGGGGTCGATCTGTTCGATCACCCCCTCGGTGTAGCGTCGCACCCCCAGACGGGTCAGTCGCACACCCTTGGGCTCTCCGATGGGCACATTCACGTTGAGCAGCGTGTCCGGCGGCAGGCCGTTCTCGAGGACCCACCTCGCCAGCCTGCGCGCGTAGGCCGATGCCATATGAAACTCGAATCCCTCTCCCCTCTGTTGGGAGACCGCGAGCGCCGGAAAACCCAGGATCACGCCCTCGAAGGCCGCCGAAACCGTGCCCGAGTAATGAACATCCACACCCATGTTGCCGCCGAAATTGACGCCCGAAACCACCAGGTCCGGTGGTGAGGAGGCCATCAGATTCGAGATCGCCAGGGTGACGCAGTCCGTCGGGGTGCCGTCCACAGCGAACCTTCGGGGACCCAGCCGCTCCACCCGCAACGGGCGATCGAGGGTCAGCGCGTGGGACACGCCGGACTGTTCGCTGTTGGGCGCCACGATCCAGACCTCGGCCAGAGTCTCGAGGGTGTCCGCCAACACCTGGATGCCCTCGGAGGTGTATCCATCGTCGTTGGTGAGCAGGATTCGACGTGGTTCGGCCATGGCGGGGATTATCCCAGCGCGACGCGTCTTCCACAACCTGATCGGTTGTGGAGTCGAAAGTCGAGGGTCGAAAGTCCGATGTCTCATACCGCAAGACACGGCCAAGTCCCTCGCCCTCAGACCTTCCACTCTCGACTTTGGACTTTATACCTTCGACTTTCGACCTTCGACTTCTATCTGGGCTGGCCCGTCGACCCCGGAAGACATAGAATGCCGAGCGAAGGAGGGCCGGATACATGAAGCAGGAGATCCTACTCGGTGACGAGGGGGTTGGTCTGGGGGCCATTCACGCCGGCATGAGCGGCGTCTACGCCTATCCCGGCACGCCCTCCACCGAGATTTTCGAATTCATCGAGCGCCGGACGAAGAAGACCGGCGACGTGCACGCCTTCTGGAGCACCAACGAGAAGGTGGCCTACGAGGAAGCCCTCGGCATGAGTTGGGCCGGCAAGCGGGCCCTGGTGTGCATGAAGCACGTCGGGCTCAACGTGGCCGCCGATGCCTTCATGAACTCAGCCGTCACGGGCACCAACGGCGGGCTCGTCCTCGCCATCGCCGACGACCCCGGGATGCACTCGTCCCAGAACGAGCAGGACAGCCGCTATTACGCCCAGTTCGCCCTCATTCCGTGCTTCGAGCCACGCAACCAGCAGGAATGCTACGACATGATGTTCGAGGCGTTCCAGATGTCGGAGGAGCTCTCCCTTCCGGTCATGATCCGGCTGGTGACCCGCATCGCCCACAGCCGATCGGGCGTTGTGGTCAGGGAACAATTGCCTCAGAACACGCTCGAACCCGCCAAGGACACCCGTAAGTGGACCTTGCTGCCGTCCAACGCGCGGGTCCAATACCAGCACCTCACCGAAAAACAACCCGAGCTGCTGCGTCTGGCCGAAGACAGCCCGCACAACAGGCTCGAGCTCGCCGGGCCCAAGGGCATCATCACGTGCGGGATCGCATCCAACTATTTTCTCGAGAACGTAGGTGAGGATCACGACTACTCGGTGCTCAGCTTGGCTCAGTACCCCATCCCGGCGAACCTCATCCGCAAGCTCGTGGATCACGTGGATGACCTGCTGGTGCTTGAAGACGGCTACCCCATCGTGGAATCCACCGTGCGAGGACTCTTCGGTCTCGCCGGTGTCCGGGTCGGAGGGCGGATGACCGGCGAGTTGCCGCGTGCCGGCGAGCTCAACCCCGACCTGGTTCGCACCGCGCTCGGACTTCCGGATCACCCCACCGCTCACGCGCCTTCCTCCCAGCTGGCCAACCGGCCCCCGGCCCTGTGCAAGGGCTGCCCCCACACCGACACCTTCAAAGCCCTCAACGAGGCCCTGAGCACCTTTGACAACCCCCAGGTCTTCTCCGACATCGGCTGCTACACGCTGGCCGCTCTGCCGCCGCTCGAGGCGGTCCACTCCTGTGTGGCCATGGGAGCGAGCATTGGCATGGCAGCGGGCGCGGCCCACGCGGGCTACACCCCGGCCGTTGCCGCCATCGGCGACAGCACCTTCTCTCACGGCGGTATCACTCCCCTGTTGTCCGCGGTTCAACAGGGTGTCAACCTCAACGTCATCGTGCTCGACAACAGCACGGTTGGGATGACCGGCACCCAGCGCTCCATGTCCACTGGTGATGCCCTCGATCAGATCATCGTGGGATCGGGTATCGAACCCGAACACATGCGAATCATCGTGCCGACGCCGAAGAACCACGACGCCAACGTCCAGGTGATGCGCGAGGAGCTCGCCCACGAAGGCACCAGCGTCATCATCGCGCGCAGGAGCTGTCTCGAGGCTCTGAAGTCACGGGCGAGCTAGGGGGGCCGATGGAAAAGAACATCATCCTCGCCGGAGTCGGCGGACAGGGCATTCTGTCCATTGCCTACGTGATCGACAACGCTGCCCTGGACGCAGGTTTTCATTTCAAACAGGCCGAGGTCCACGGCATGGCCCAGCGGGGCGGCGCCGTCCAATCCCACCTGCGCTATTCCGACGGCCCCATCTACTCCGATTTGATCCCCACCGGAAGGGCTAACCTGGTGCTCAGCATCGAACCCCTCGAGGTGATGCGCTACTGGCACTATCTGTCACCAGACGGCTGGGTGGTGACCAGTGTGACGCCCTACGTCAACATCCCGGACTACCCCGACATCGATGATCTGGTGGGCGACTTGGCGGGCTTTGTGAAATTGATCATGGTGGACAGCGGGCTCATCGCCAAGGCTGCGGGAAACCTCCGGGCGCAGAATATGGCCGTGGTGGGAGCCGCGTCGTCCCGTCTTGATTTCACCGAAGATGCCCTGCTCAAATTTGTGGAGATGTTGTTTCAACGAAAGGGCCAGAAAATCGTCGACGTGAACACCCGCGCCTTCAGATTCGGACGGGCTGCGGGACTGTTCTTCCGCGCCCTGGTTGATGGAGGAATCCCGGCCGCCACGGCCATCAAGCTCTGCCAGAAGATCGAGCCCGAGACCATCGACCCAGAACTCGCCGCGGCCTGGACCAACGCATACGCGGCAGACGCCGCCGCCCTCGATGGAGTATTGGCCCGCACTGGCACCGTCGCCTGTGACGACGCGACTGCCACGGCTTGACCCGGCTGAAACTGAGAACAACCTACCCAAGACTCAGGGGAAAGACAATGCCATCCGTTGATCTCGACCACGTCCAGCAGATCCTCGACGCCGCCCGCGAACAGGGACGCAACAGCCTGTACGAGCACGAGTGCTACGAGCTCCTGACCAGCACCGGAGCCGAGGCCGCGCCCACCTGTCGATTGATTCCCACGGGCGAGCGTCCCACCCGTGCCGACTTCGAGGGCATCCCGAGCGATTTGGTGGTGCTCAAGGTCGTGTCCCCCGACATCATCCACAAGACCGAAGCTCACGGCGTGCGGATTGTGGCCCGCGAGGCCGGAGCGGTGGAAGCGGCCTACGAGCTCATGCGCAGGGAGGTTCCCGAAGCCTACGGCGAGTGGCTCGGCAGCCACTCAGACGAGCGGCCGCCGGCCCTAACCGGGCTTCAGGCCGAGGGATTGCGCAAGCGAATTGCCGATCGCACCGTGGGCACCCTCCTGTGCAGTTATGTGGAGCCGGACGCCAAGGGTTTTGCGGCCGAGCTCTTTGTGGGAATCCGTGCCACCCATGAGTTCGGCCCCATCATCTCCGCCGGGCTCGGCGGCGTGGAGATGGAGGTTTTGGCCCGCGCCACCAGACCCGGAGCCGCAGTGGCAATCGCGCCGACGGGAACCGTGAACGGCCGCCAGTTCCTCGAGCTCTTCAAGAATACCCTGTCCTATCAGCGTCTCTCGGGCCGGATGCGCGGTTCGGAACGGCTGGTGGAGGACGCGGTCCTCGAGGAGTGTTTCCAGGCCTTCATCGACGTGGCGAATCACTTCTCCGAGGTCAATCCCTCGGCTCCCTTCCACATCCAGGAGCTGGAGGTCAACCCCTTCGCCATCTCCGGAGCCCGGCTCGCGCCCATCGACGGCATGTGCAGCTTCAAACCGGCGGCGCCATCGATTCCCGATCGGCCGGCAGGGAAGATCGCCAATCTGCTCAAACCCCAGTCGGTGGCCGTGATCGGGGTGTCCGAAAAATCCGTCAATATGGGCCGGATCATTCTCCGCAACATCCTGGGCGCCGGATTCCCCGCTGAAAAGGCACGCATCATCCGTGAAGGCGTGGCGTCCATAGACGGCGTCGACTGCGTTGCCTCCATCGCCGATCTGCCCGAGAAGGTCGACCTCTTCGTTGTGGCCGTGGGCGCTGCCCAGGTTCCCGGAGTGGTGACCGAGCTCATCGAGCACGACCGGGCCAACGCCGTGATTCTGATCCCCGGCGGCCTTGGTGAGAAGGAGGGCAGCCAGAAGCTCGAACGGGAACTCAAACAGCGGATTCGCTCGGCCCACATCGAGGGCGATGGCGGACCGGTCTTCCTGGGCGGCAATTCACTGGGTGTGATCTCCCACCCGGGTCGCTACGACACCATGTTCATCCCCGAGACAAAGCTCGCCAAGTCCCGCGGCGACCACCCGCGCAAGGTATGCTTCATTTCCCAGTCCGGCGCCTTCATTATCTCCAATCTCAGCCGGATGCCCTGGCTCGATCCGGCCTACGCCCTGAGCATCGGCAACCAGATCGACCTCACCGCGTCGGATCTGCTGGCGTACATCAAGGACGATCCGTCCATCGAGGTCTTCGCCGTCTATATGGAGGGTTTCCAACCAGGGGACGGCCTTGCCTTCACCCGTGCGGTCCAGGAGACCGTGGCCCTTGGCAAGGACGTGGTGTTCTACAAGGCCGGACGAACATCGGAGGGGCGGTCTGCCACAGCCGGGCACACCGCTTCGGTGGCCGGCGACTACGCGGTCTGCGCCACTGCCCTCCGACAGGCCGGCGCGCTGGTGGCCGACGATTTCAACGAGTTCTCCGACCTCCTCCGACTGTCAGTCCACCTGCGCGGCAAGACGGTGCGCGGCAATCGACTGATGGCGGTTTCCAACGCCGGGTACGAGTCCGTGGGCATGGCCGACTCCATCAAGCGGAACCACTCCGAGCTGCGACTTGTGGCCCTCGGCGGCCGGACCGAGGAGGCCCTCGGTCTGAGCCTTGGAGAGTTCAAGCTCGACGGTTTGGTGGACGTCAAGAATCCCTTCGACGTCACCCCCATGGCGTCGGACGCGGCCTTCGCCCGGCTGGTGACCCAGATCCTCGAGGACGCTGCCGTAGACGCCGTTGTGGCCGGCATCGTGCCGCTGACCCCGGCCATGCAGACGCTCGCGCGCGGCGACGGGCACAAGGAGTCGATCCACGACCCGGAGTCCATCGCCCAACAGCTGCCCGCAGCGGCCGCCGACTCGGACACCCCCCTTGTGGCGGTGGTGGACTCGGGTGTTCGATTCGATCCCCTGGCCGACGAACTGTCGCGCGGCGGACTGCCGGTTTTTCGATCGGCGGATCGTGCGGTCCGCGTGCTCTGCAAGTGGGTCGACGTCATGCTGAAGAACCAGCGGTAAGTGCGGAGGCGCGCCTTGAAGAGCCACACCAAACATCTCGTCATGCAGATCCCCGAGCGGATGGGCTTTGTGAATATCACCCGCGACGTCCAGGCTGAGATCAGCCAGTCCGGTATACAGGAGGGTCTCTGCCTGGTCAACGCCATGCACATCACGGCGAGCGTCTTCATCAACGACGACGAGTCGGGCCTTCATCGGGACTACAAGAAATGGCTCGAGGAACTGGCGCCATTCGACCCCTCACCCGAGCGCTACCACCACAACCGCACCGGTGAGGACAATGCCGACGCCCACCACAAGCGCCAGATCATGGGCCGCGAGGTGGTGGTTGCCGTCACCAACGGCCGGCTCGACTGCGGCCCGTGGGAGCAGATCTTCTACGGCGAGTTTGACGGCCGCCGCCCGAAGAGGGTGATGATCAAAATCATAGGTGAGTAAACGGCTCGGTAGTTGGGGTCTGACGGAGAGAATTCTCAGTTCTCAATTCTCAATTCTGAATCGACCCCCACCCTCCCCCGATATTTGTCCAGGCTCCGGCCTGCATTTGTGCGGTCAATCGAGGTCGGAGATGCAGCCGGGACGGCCGCACCACAAAGGCCGCAGTCAGTGTGGAGCAGGCCCATGACCTGACGATCGATCGCAGAACGACGAACAGAGAACCAAAACGGCAGGAGCCACCTGACCGCTCCGCCTTGAGTTTCGTTAATTGTCTTTTTAAGTTCGGAGACGGGCAGGGATCCATACCCTCCACACCTTCCCCACCGGGCGGGTGGGCGGAAATTCAAGATTGAGAATTCAAAATTCAAAATTTCTCATGATGCCCCCGCGGATCGTCGCGACTTGTCCCGGAAGACCCCCAGAACCCCGGCAATGATCAACGTCATCCCCGCCAGGGTGTAGCCGGTGATGGGTTCAGAGAGAATCAGCCAGCCCAGGACCACGGCGATAGCCGGATTGACATAGGCGTAGGTCATCACCACTGTGGTCGGCAGTACCTTTACGGCGTGGACGAAACACGAGAACGCCAGCAACGATCCGAAAATCACCAAGTACATCCACGCCGCCCAGGCCTCCGCGGTGGGATGAGGTCTCCCCTCACCCACCGCCAACGCGAGCACCACGAATCCCACCAATCCGATGAGTTGCTGCCAGGCCGACACCACGATGAGATCCATGGAGATGGGCCGTCGGTTGAGCAGGATCGAACCGAATCCCCAACTCACCGCCGCGAAGACCACCGCCAGAACGCCCCAAAGATCACCTCGCGCACCCTGCCGGAGCAATGGGTAGCTGAGCACGGCGAGACCGGCAAAGCCCACCGCCAGCGACGCGGAGAGCCGGAGTGTCGGCGGCCGCCGGTCGATCACCGCCTCCATGGCGGCCACCCAGATGGGCATTGTGCCCACGATCAACGCCGCCAGACCCGAGTCGACGCGTTGTTCGGCCCAGAGGACCGCTCCGTTTCCCCCAACCCAGAGCAGCAACCCGGTGGCCACCAGGAGTCCCAACTCACCCCTTGTGGGCTTGAGTCGGACCCCCCGGAGAGCGTTGATGCCGAAGAGCACGGCTGCCGCCACCAACACTCTCGCGGCGCCGAGCCAGAAGGGGCCCCATCCCGCGCCCTCACGCACCGCAACCCGGATCGCCAGGTAGGTGCTGCCCCACACAACGTAGAGCACAAAAAGACTGAGCAGCCCAGCCATGGGGAGACCGCGGCCGGGTTCTCCACCCATCTGGGGACGGCTCAAGACCACACGCCCGGGATCTTCCGCCGGCAGCCCGCGCAGTGACCCATGTCCAACCGATTTTCGAGGATCTGGAAACCCATCCGGCGGATCACGATCTCTCCGCAGCCCGGACAGTGGGTGTTTTCCGCTTCATGACCCGGCAGATTGCCGAGGTAGACGAAGTCGAGCCCCTCGGCCCTCGCAATCCGCCACGCCCGTTCCATGGTCGGCACAGGCGTGGGCGGCAAGTTGGTCAGGCGGTAGGTGGGGTGGAAGCGGGTGAAGTGCACCGGCACTTCGGGGCCGAGGGTCTTGGCGACCCAGGCCGCGAGCCGCCGGACCTCGTCCTCGGAGTCGTTGAGTGTGGGCACAAGCAAGACCACGATTTCGAGCCACACCCCGGCGCCGTGGATCACCTGGAGGGCCTTGAGGACCGGCTCAAGCTCGCCACGCACCTGCTCCCGGTAGAAGCTCTCGGTGAAGGCCTTCAGATCCACTTTGAACGCGCTGAGCAGGGGCAGAACTTCCTTCAAGGCGGCTTCTTGGATAAAGCCGTTGGACACCACGGTGGGCTTGAGCCCGGCCGCACGAGCGGCCTTGGCGGCGTCTCGGACGTACTCCCAGAACACCACCGGTTCGGAGTAGGTGGCCGCTGTAAGTTTGGCGCCCGCTTTTTGAGCGGCCGCCACCATGGCATCGGGAGGCAGATAATACGCGCGAACCTGCTCGGGCCTGAACTGCGAAATCTCCCAGTTCTGACAGAATTTGCACTCAACGTTGCAGCCGGCCGTGGCATATGAAAGAGCGATCTCTCCCGGCATGACGTGGAAGAAGGGCTTCTTTTCGATGGGATCGGCGTGGACGCTGCACGCCACCGAATGGACGAGGGTGTAATAGGTCCCGCCGCGGTTTTCGCGCACACCGCAGGTGCCCCGCTCCATATCGGCCACGGTGCAGGCCTGGGGACAGAGCTGGCACTCCACTTTGCGGCCGTCGAGCTTTTTGTACCAGGAGGCCTCGCGAGCGGGCAGATCCTCTCCTTCGAGCAGATCGCCGTGGCGGGGCCGTGTACCCGCTTCCAGCCACGTCGGCAGCAACGCGCCGGCCGCTCCTCCCGCCGCGAGTAACGCCAACCGCCGGCGGTCGAGCTTCATGCTTCCACCATCCGAAGGGCCTCGGGGTCACCCACTCCCAGCCCGTACCCAGCAGCCGTGGCAATGAAGCTGGGCGCTCGCTCTTCGGCTTCGAGGGTTGGCAATTCCCGTCGGGCCCGTTCCGCCTCGATCACCTGCCAGGCCCACAAGTCCGCCGCCACCGGATCGGTGCTGACCGCCACCCTGCCCAGGGAGAAGATTCCGGGGCCGAAAAACGCCGGCCCTCCCTGACATTGACCCCGGGACCCGTCGAGCACGGTCAGACGCAGCTTGTCGGCTATGAATGGATGGCGCATCACATCCGCCACATAGGGGTCGCAGTTGTGGTCGTGGTACTTGTTGGGATTGTGGATCACTCCGTACCAGTTCTTCATCCCCGCCGAGACCCCGGCGAGGTCGTGGTCCTTGACCACTCCAAAGGAGATCAGAGCGCTGCAGGTTGTGGACACCTCGGCGGCAAAACAGGATCCGATGGCCCCAGACACCGAAGGTTGCCGGTCCCAACGGTTGTCGGTGCCGTAGCAGAGATAGGGACCGCCGGAACGCCTGATGGCAAAGCCGGCCCGTTCCAACTCCCGGCTCGATCGTTCAAAGACGATGATCCGGCGCCGGGACACGCCAGCGTCGGCCAGCAGGTCCACCAAAGCCGCCACCAGCACCGGGCGTGGTGACAACTGCGGGCCCGCGAGGCAGTTGAGTTTGATGCCCACCGTGTCGGATGGGCTGAAGAGCCCTGCCAGGCCCTTGGCCGCATCCGAAGCTCCAGTGGCGGCCCGCACGGCACCGTCCATGGCCCTTCGAGCGACACCTGGAGCATCGTTGTCCGACGCCGTCTGGGCAATACCGACCAAACCGGGTCGGACCGCCTGCTGCGCAGATGTCTTTCGGGCGCCCACCAGCACCCCGGCACCGAGGAACGCCGCCAGCTCGCGGCGCGAGTACGACCTGCTCACTCGGACTCTCCAAAAACCTGTGCGGTGAAGACCTCAAGCTCGGCGCCCTGCCGCCACGCATCGGCCGGAAGCCCGGCCTTCTGAGACAGGTGGTCGAGCATCTCGTCCCGATCCCACCCCTGTTCCGGCGCCACCTGGGGTAGAAAGACCGCCCGGCGGCCGCCCTTGCTCAGCACCACCCCGTGCACACCAACCTCGACGCTGTCGGGTCCGGGGACCTTGCTCGCCGGCGACAGTATGGACACCTCGAGCTGGACCTCATCGAGTTCGGTCAGTTCGAGGGGGGGAAAACGAGGATCGTGCGCCGCAGACACGGCCGCAGAAACCACCGCCTCAAGGGCTGGTTGGCGAGCCTCGATGACGCCCATACAGGCTCGCAGGCGTCCCTCCCTCTTTGCCCGGCGCCCGGTGTTGTGTACCGTGACAAAGGCCCCCGCAGGGGCATCCAAGCCCGGCACGTCGGCGTATTCTTTGAACCACCGGGCCAGCGTCCCATCATGTGCGAGGTGGGACTCCAGAGTGGCCCGAGCAAGCCCCAACAACGACGCCTTCTGTTCTTCGCTGAGCTCGTCCAGCTCTGGAGTGGCCGGCCCCTCCACCCATGGCTGCCACACCCCGGAAAAGACAATCGAAGCGTAGGTCACCGAAAGGTCGAAACTGCCGGAGATCTGTCCGGACGTGGTGACGCCCACGACCGAACCCTTGCCACCAAAGGCATGGGACAGAAGCTCCATCAGGACGCCCAGTGGTCGCCGGCCGCACACCGTGTCGCCACTCACTTCCACCTGGTACCAGAATCCGTCGGCGTCCACCGCCGCGAGGCGGTCGGCGGTGGCCCGGCCGACCCGGATCAACTCGCCGCCAACGTCGCTGTCGCCCTCGAAGGGCGCGTAGCCGTAACGTGCCCCGTGATGGGTGAAGTCCGACGACACCACCACTACGGTGTGGTCGTCAAGCAGGCCCGCGAGGGCCTTCGCCATGCGCCGGCTGGTCTCCCGGTCGGTCTCGACCCCCACCAGAACAGGGACGATCCGGGCATTAGGCGCCACCAGTTGCAGAAACGGCAACTCCACCTCGAGGCTGTGCTCACGGTCGTGGGCCTCCACCGGGCCTTGAAAATCGGCGTCGCGACGCAACCGGGAAACGGTGGTCCGGTCTATGGACACCTTGCCCAGCGGGGTGGCGAAGGCCGTCACGTCATCGGCCGGAAGGGCACCACCGTTGAACCCGATGTAGTGAGACGGTCCGAGGAGGATGATCCTCTGCGGATCGGCCGCGGCCACACCCGCCAGAGCGGTGGCCGCGGTTGGCCCGGAGTAGACATACCCTGCGTGGGGAGCCACTGCGGCCCGAACCGGAGCCGCGGGCGCCCCAGCCTGCTCCAAGAGCTCCTCCACCTGTCGTCTCAGGGCGACGGCATCGTCGGTGTAGAACGAGCCCGCGACCGCCGGCGACCGAATGGTGGACTCGACATTCACCGACACCAGGATGGCGAACAGCGCGACGGGGAAAAACCGGGCGTTCATACCCCCAGAGATAACCTCTTCTCCGAGAGATTGCAACGGATTTGGAAAATTTCAGCGTTGGGCCGTCTCCATACTCTCCCGCTGGAGCTGCTCGGCTCGTTTTTGGTGGCGTGCTGCCCGGCCGAGATCTCCCTGTTGAGTGGCCAGCCGGGAAAGGGCGTGTTGGACCGCAGGCTCGCGGGGATACCAACGTTTGGCCTTGTTCAGCGCCTTTCGCGCGGCTCGAAAATCTCCCCTGACCATCTCCACATCCGCCAGAGCGATCAGGGTGAACGGATTAGTGGTCTGGTGAGCCGCCGCGCGGAGGGCCGTGTCCGCCTCTTGGGTCATGCCCCTGTCGCGGTAGATCGACGCCATATTGGTGAGCGCCGAGGCATCGTGAGGGTCGGCCTCGAGTGCTCTCCCATAGGCATCAAAGGCGCCGTCGGGATCGCCCATGCGGTTCCGGGCAACACCCAGGTTGATCCATCCCGGGGCCCAGTCCGGAGCCAGCACGGTGGCGATCCTGAGGTGCTCCAGCGCGTCCTCCAAATTTCCATCGCGGATGGCGTCTCCCCCGAGGTTGGAGTGGTACATGGCTGTGGCCTTGACGTCGTCCATCACCCTCCGTTGAATCCGAGGCCCGTCATCCCGGAGGTAGAAGTCGAAGGTCGCCACCGTTCCCAATTGGTTCACAAGGGCTGCCACCACATGCCGGTTGACCACCACCAGGTCGCCCTCCCGAACGACCTCCGGCTCTCGCAGAACCGACATCAGGAACGCGTCAATGTCGGCTGTCCGTGCCAGTGACACGAACAGCACCGTGAACGACATACAGTTGCCGCGGCGTTGTTCGAAGGCCTCGGAAGCGGTCAGCGTCAGATTCGGTTCGTAGCGAAAGTCGAATGAGTCATCGAACAGGGCCGTCTGAAGAGCCATCAGTTGTTCCACATCGTCGTCGGCCTGGTGGGGGCGCAGGACCCCTTCTACCCAGGCCGCCATCTCCTGAGACGTGGCAAAGGGATTGACCGCGGTGGCAGGGTCGATCCCGGCGGCTTCGATCCACCTCGCCCACTGACCGGGACCAACCCTGTCAGAGGCCCCCGTCTGGACCGTCGGAGAGGCCACGACACAGACCACGAGCCATAGCTGCAGCCACCGTCCCATATGGATAGATTACGACAGAACCCGGCCATTGTTCGCTGTTTGCGGGCCTCTGTGAGAAGATCACCGCGGAGGTCATATGCTGCGAATCGCGTGTCTGTCGGCCATTCTGTCGCTTTCTGGAATCGTGGTTGCCGCCGCCGATTCGGAGGTCTTCGACACCTTTTTCTCAGACGAAACCCTACGGGTGGACTTCGTCCAATTCGGCGACGCCTCGGCCGAGAAAATCGGCATCGACCGCCTGATTCGGCAGGGCGTTTGGGCCGGACCGACTCATCAGCTGATCGATGAGTTTCGGTATGGCCGTCACGCTGTGAAACTGGTGGATCCCGCAACCGCTGACACCCTGTTCGAGCGCGGCTTCGACAGTTACTTCGGGGAGTACCGCACCACCCAGGCCGCTCAGGACGGCCTGTCAAAGGCCTACCACAACACGGTCCTTGTTCCATTTCCGCGCCACCCTGTTCGCTTGGTGATCGAGGACCGCCCGGTGGGTGTCCCCCCGGAAGTGCTACTCGACCTCGTCGTGGACCCTGAGTCCATCGACATCGCCGTCGAACCTCCAACTCCCGGCGTGATGGTGGTTGTCGCCCACCCGGCTGGTCCACCCCACCGCACTTTGGACATCGCGATTGTGGGAGAGGGATACAGCTCCGACGAAATGTCAACTTTCCGCGAGGATCTCGCGCGCTTCAGCTCCGTGCTCCTGGGACACGAGCCCTTTGCCTCCAACCGTGACCGGATCGCGATTCGCGGTGTGGTGCTGCCGTCGGCGGACAGTGGAGCCGATGAACCGACGCGGGCACGGTTCAGGAGCACCAGCGTCGGCGTGACCTTCAATTCGCTCGGCTCCGAACGGTACATGCTCACCGAACAGAACCGGGTGCTCCGTGACATCGTGGCGACGGTGCCCTACGACACCCTCGTGATCATGGTCAACCACGACCGATATGGGGGCGGCGGCATCTACAACGCGTACTGCACCTTCACCTCCCACAGCCAATGGGCCGAATACCTGCTGTTGCACGAATTCGGTCATTCCTTTGCCGGTCTGGCCGATGAGTACTACACCTCAGATGTGGCATACAGTGACTTCTACCCGCCGGGCGTGGAACCGTCAGAACCCAACATAACCGCCCTGCTCAATCCGGAGCGACTCAAGTGGGGCCACCTCGCGACCGAGGGAACTCCACTGCCGACTCCCTGGAACAAAGAAACCTTCGACACCAAGAGCACGTCGGATGAGGCCCTTCGACGCGACATCAACGAGCGCTTGGCCAAGGCCACCCGGGACGGCGCCCCGGCCGCCGAGATCTCCGCGCTGGAAAACGAGCGGGACGAACTGGCCCGCACGACTTCCCAGTGGGTGAAGGAATTCTTGGCCGCCACTCCCCACGCCGGCGAAGTCGGTGCCTTCGAGGGGGCCGGCTACGCGTCGCAGGGGCTGTATCGACCTGCAGTTGACTGCCTGATGTTCCGCCGTGGCCTCCAGCCCTTCTGTCCGGTCTGTGCAGAGGCGGTGACCGCGGTGATTCGTTCATACGCCCCCTGACCAGTCCTCCAGATGACCGTTTTGTGTTAGTCTCTGCACCGTCCGAATGCGGGCTGACACCATGACCGATTCACCGATTTTCCGCGTCACATTCATCAACCAGGGAGAGGTCTACGAGATCTTCGCCCGGCAGGTGGGCCAGGGTGGGTTGTTCGGATTCATCGAAGTCGAGGAGATCCTCTTCGGCGAACGCTCGAAGATCCTCATCGACTCGTCCGAAGACCGGCTCAAGACCGAGTTTGAAGGCGTCAGCCGAACATATATCCCGTTGCACTCGGTGATTCGGGTCGACGAGGTGGACAAGGCCGGTCGCGGCCGCATCAGCTCCTCGGACGACAAGGTCACTAATTTCCCCCTGACCTACGTTCCCCAGGCCAAGCCTTCCACCGAGAAGTAGCCGCCGGATGACTCGTTGAACCCCAACGATGTGCTCCCTGAAACTACTGCTGTCTTGATCCCGTACCTCAACCCGACGAAGGGAGCCGGCATGATTGACGGCGCGCGCAAGAGGATCGCCAGAGCATGGCGCGATTGGTTGCGTTCGGTTTTGGTCATCGTCATCGTCATCACCGCATTCCGTTCGGCGGTGGCGGATTGGAACGACGTCCCCACCGGCTCCATGAAACCGACGATTCTCGAAGGTGACAGGATCCTGGTCAATAAGCTCGCCTATGACCTCAAGGTCCCGTACACCACGTGGCAGTTGATGCGTTGGGACGATCCCGACCGGGGAGATATCATCGTCCTGTTCTCTCCCACCGACGGCAAGCGATTGGTCAAGCGCGTCGTGGGCCTCCCGGGTGACTCGGTGGCCGTGGTCGGCGGCACCTTGGTGGTCAACGGTGAACCGCTGCGGTATTCGCCCCTGAAGCCCGGCATGGTCACCGGTCTCAAACTGGAGGAGCAGTTGCCGATCCTGGCCACCGAAGAGCTGGGCGACGCCCATCACGCGGTCATGATCTCGCCCCGGTCTCCCTGGCACGCTTCGTTCAAACCCTTCAACGTCCCTGAGCGCACCTACTTCGTGATGGGGGACAACCGGGACCACAGCCTGGACTCTCGCCACTTCGGCCCGGTGAACCGAGATCAGATCGTCGGCCAGGCCACCACCGTCGCCGCATCGGTCAACCCGGAGCACAGCTACCTCCCGCGTTGGAAGAGGTTCCTCAAGAACCTACGCTGAACTTCGGCCGTTCTCCGCCGACGGTGAACTCCGGGTTTTTCGAGCCCGGGACTCGGAAGTCGGGGCTGGAAATTTCAGTCCAGATGGCCCTGGTCGGAGTCGCCCATTTCCACATCCCGATCCGGGAAGTACTCCCCCCATCGATCGGTGACCAGACCGGCGGTCGCAGGATCACACATCACCTCGTCCGGATAGCCCGGCTTCATACGAGCGTCGATCACCACCGGCGGCGTGTAACTGAGATGGTGCCTGACCACCCGAACTTCAGCCGCATGGAGATCGGCGGCGGGCTCGAATCGGGTGAAGGTCGTCCATAAGAAGTTCACGGTGCTCTTTGCGGTCCGTTCCGGATCATCGCACACGACCACAAGCGGCCACTCCTCGAAGGCCGGGTCGCGGGCTACCCGCGCGCAGAAATCACCATCCTCGGCGTAGGCCGGTCCACCCACCACCAGGCAGCCGCGGCAGAAAACCCGGACATCGGATACCTCCGAGGATAATTCCTTCCCTTCAAAGCTGCTCGGCAAGCGGCGAACCGGCTGCCCCAATCCCATCCACACGCCCTTCGATCCCCGATTGATCTCAGGGCCGGTGTAGTCGAGGCTGTCCATGGACAGGTTTGACAGAACATAAAGGTCGGTTTCGGGATGGGTGCGGGCGAGAACATGTTCCAGCGTGGCCTGAAAATCTCTCAGGTCCACCGCGCGGTCGGTCATCAACAGGAATTTGGTCAGGCCCAGCTGCCCTTCACCCAGGATCCGAAACGCCGACACCATCGCTTCCCGGTGATACCGCTCGCGGACCACCGCCGCGGCAAGTGAGTGATAGCCGGTCTCCCCGTAGGACCACAGCGAGGTCACGGTGGGCATCACCAGCGGAAAGATCGGAGAGAGCAGGTCCTGCAGAAGATCTCCAATAAAAAAGTCTTCCTGCCGCGGTTTTCCCACCACGGTGGCCGGGAAAATGGCGTCGCGGCGCCGGGCCATCCAATCCACGTGAAAGACCGGGTAGTCGTGTTCGAGAGAGTAATAGCCGTAATGGTCGCCGAAGGGCCCTTCCGGCGCCCTTTCGTCCACGAAGACACGCCCTATCAGGGCAAACTCGGCGTCGGCAATCAGAGGATGGTAGGCCGGGCCGGGGCACCGGCGGAGCCGTCGGCCAAGCAGCAGCGAGGCCAACAATAGTTCGGGCACGTTCTCCGGCAACGGCGCCACCGCGGCCAGGGTCAACGCGGGTGGACCACCGAGGAAAACGGAAACCGGCAACGCTTCCCCGAATCGCTCCGCAACAGAGTGGTGGAACCCACCACCCTTGCCGATCTGCCAATGCATCCCGGTGCGCTGACGACCCTGGATCTGCATCCGGTAGACTCCGAGATTGTGACCCCCCTCTTCAGGGTGTTCGGTGTAAACCAGCGGCCACGTGATGAATGGGCCGGCATCCATGGGCCAGGAGGTGATGGCCGGCAATTCGCCGAGGTTGACATCAGTGGTCAGAACCTCTCGCACCGGGCCGTTCCTCACCGTGCGAATTCCAGTTCTCAGAGCCCCGAGCAGGAGCTCCCGCGCGTTCCACAATCCCTCGGCTGACGGCGGCATCTGGTGCTGAATAAAATCAACCGCCCGCTGGATCAAACGTTCCGGGCGGTTGCCAAAGGCACGCTCGGCACGGCCCGCAGTGCCGAAGAGATTCGTCACCAACGGGAATGCGGACCCTTTGACATTGGTGAACAAGAGCGCCGGTCCGCCGGCGGCAATCACTCGACGGTGGATCTCGGCCACCTCGAGGTGAGGATCCACAGTCGTTTCGACGACGGCGAGGTCTCCCAGGCGCTTGAGATCGTGCAAAAAATATCTGAGATCGCGATAGGTGTTCACGAGAGTAACAGTAACACCGCTCCAGATGTCATAAAAGAGCATGCCGCATTGCGGCATTCGTTGTGTCGTTCCGTTCGAACTTTCCGAACTCACGTTCAGCATCTCTCTTATTTTCATAATGTTCAGGCATTTTATTCTCGAGTTTTCAACAACATCCAAGCCCCCCGGATATCTTGACATCCTTGCCGCAGTGCGTTAGATTCGAGTCGATCCGTGGCCGACGGCGGCAGGAAATTCTTCGGAGATCGGCCAATGATTCGACTGATAAAACGTTACGGCAGCCGTAAGCTCTACGACACCGAGGAGAGTCGTTATGTCTCCCTCGAAGAACTCGCCGGATGGATCCGAAGAGGTCAGCAGATTCGCGTCATCGACAACAAGACATCCGACGACGTCACCCCGCAAACGCTGACCCAGATCATTTCGGAAGAGGGGCGAAGGGGCACCTCCGTGCTGCCCAACGACGTGCTCCACGATCTCATTCGGATCGGCGAGCAGGCGGTCACTTCTGGTGTGGAGCAGATCCAGACAAGCGTCGATCGTCTCGTACAGGCTTCGGTGGATCGAATCGGTCCCGTTCGCCGCGCGCGGGAGGAGATGGCGAGGTTGCGAGAACGCCTCTCTGAACTCGAGAACTCTCTGGCGTCCATCGATATCGATCAGATCGAAGCGTCCAAAAACGAAGAGCCAACCGGCGGTGATGGGAAGAGTCAGACGGGAGCCTGATCACATGCCAACAGCGGTCCATCCGTCCACCATCGACTTCAAGGGACCGGCATGATTCAAAACTGCAACAGTCAAAGCGTCGTCGGACTTGCTCTCGCCGGCGGCGGCCCGGCCGGGTCCATCTATGAAATCGGTGCGGTTCGCGCCCTCGACGAGGCGCTCGACGGCATCGACTTCAACCGCATTCCGATTTATGTGGGCGTCAGCGCGGGAGCTTTCATCTCGTCCTGCCTCGCCAACGGTCTGACCACCGGGCAGATGTGCCGGGCCATCATCAAACCCGAGCCTGGCGAGCATCCGTTCGTTCCCGAGAACTTTCTGACCCCCGCCCTCACCCAGCTCGCGCGAAGCGGCGCGAAGGTCCCGCGGCTCATTGTCGAGAGCCTGTTCGACTACATTCGGCACCCAAGTGACGTCACCCTGTTGGAGTCGCTCATGCGCCTGTCACGGGCGCTTCCGGTGGGCGTCTTCGACAACGATCCGGTCGGTGAGTTCCTCGAGAAGATCTTCAAACGCCCCGGACGCACCAACGACTTTCGAAAGCTGGCGAGCAAGCTCGTCATCGTCGCCACAGACCTGGACTCGGGACGGTCCATTCGCTTCGGAGAGCCCGGGTTGGACCACGTTTCGATCTCCACTGCGGTCAAGGCCAGCACCGCCCTGCCGGGTCTCTACCCGCCGGTGGAAATCGATGGACGGCACTATGTGGATGGCGTGCTCTTGAAGACCGTCCATGCCTCCGTGGCCCTGGACGAGGGCGCCGACCTGGTCATATGTGTCAATCCCATCGTTCCGGTCGACACCATCAGCTCCGTGGAGAAGGGCATCATGCGCCGAGGCCGTCTCGCCGACCGGGGGCTTCCGGCGGTTCTGTCGCAGACCTTCCGGACCATCATCCATTCCCGCATGGGAGTCGGTCTGGCAGCTTACGAGCAACGCTATGCCGACCGTGACGTGTTGGTATTCGAGCCCAGGAGGGACGACTACAACATGTTCTTCTCGAACATCTTTTCCTTCTCCAAGAGGAAGGCTGTGGTCGAACACGCCTACAAGAGCACCCGTATCAAGTTGTGGCACAACCGGCATCGCATCGGACCCATTCTCGACCGCCATGGTATCGCGCTGAGGACCGACGTCCTGGAAGACCTCGACGCCAATCTCTGGGAGAGCGTGGAACTGGACAGAGTCCGCAGGAACCGTCTGCCCGTGACCTATCGGCTCGATCGGGCCCTCAAGAAGATCGAGACCCTGGTGCAGGATGGCTGACATCCCCCCGCCCAACCCCCCAGTTGCTAGGGGCTAGGGGCTCAATCCCCCGCCCAAGCCGGGTTGTAGGCTGTGAGAGTTTTCGTGGCTCGGCTGGGGTCAGGCCCGGATTCCGATACGTTCCAGCGCCAGCAGCAGGTCCTTCAGTCGATAGGGCTTTTGTAAGTAGGCGGCCGGACCGTTCCCGTGGAAGGTTGCACCGGCGTCCTGCTCGCTGTATCCGGAAGCGACAATGACCGCCAGATCGGGCCGGATTTCAGTCAGGGCGGCAAAGGTCTCCACGCCGCTCATCCGCGGCATGGTCATGTCCAACAGCACGGCATCGACCGAATCCGGTGCCCCGCGAAGAAGCTCCACCGCCACCACCCCATCGGCGGCGGCCACCACAACGAACCCCGCCTGCTCGAGCATCTCGCAACACAGGCTCCGAATTCCCTCATCGTCATCCACAACCATGACCGTCGCCGGCGTCTTGGCCGACGCCGCTTCGATTTTTGGACGGCTCGTGCTCAGGGCGGGCTCGTGACCGGTGGGCAGATACACCCGCACGGCAGTGCCGCTTCCCGGGCTGCTCTCGACTCGAATCGCGCCGCCGTTGGCGCGGACGATGCCGAGCACCGCGGCCAGCCCCAGTCCTCGGCCGGTGAATTTCGTGGAATAGAACGGATCGAAGATCTTGGCAAGGACTTCCGGCCCCATGCCGCTTCCGGTGTCGGAGACTTCGAGCACCGCATAAGAGCCCGGTTGGAGGTCCTCACCCAGGATCGCCGCTTCAAGCTGGGCGCGGGATCGACGTTCCACACCGGTCTTGACTGTAATGATCGCTCCGGTGTCGCCGGTGGCTTCCATGGCATTGGTCAGGATGTTGGCGACCATCTGGCGGATCTCTGCCGCATCGGCGGAGATGGGCGGAAGGTTGCGGTCGAGCTCGAGATGCAGCGCCCCCTCCTTCGCCAATTCCACGGGAAGGAACCGCACGGCCTCCTCGACCTCAGCTGAAAGGTCCAGGTCCTCGACGATGAACCGACCCTTCCCGGCATAGGCCAACATCTGACTGGTCAATTCAGCAGCGTGGTGGGCCGCCCGTTCGATCACCCGCAGTTGGGTGTGGATCGGGCTTTCCGCCGGGATCATCTGAGCCGCCAAACCGCTGCTCCCAAGAATGCTCTGCAGCAGGTTGTTGAATTCATGGGAGATGCCTCCGGCGAAGGTCCCGAGGCTCTCCCACTTCTGGCTTCTCAACATTCGGGCGGCGAGCTCCCGCCGTTCCTCGTCGATGCGCTTGCGTTCCACCGCAATGGAAATGGTTCGGGCGGCGTAACACAGGAGTTCGAGATCCTTGGTCGAATAGAGTTCGGCCTCTCCATAACTCTGAACCACAACCACCCCAATCACACCGTCCTCGGTGGTGAGAGGGACCCCCAACCACTGTTGCGAATCGGTACCCACCAACCCCACGGCGCCGGCTGCCTCGAGTTCCCTGAAGGTCTCCTGGTTGGCGAAAAGGGGTTCTCCGGTCCGACGAACGTAGTCGGTCAAGCTCTGCGGCAGGGGCTCCGGCTCGAAACGTTCGAGCTCGTCGAACTCATCAGCGTAGTGAGGAAAGGAATAACACCCGGTTTGCGTGTCATACAGAGCCACGAAGAAGTTGTTCGTGTCGATCAGCTCCTGCAACAACTCTCTGATTCGGGCGATCAACGCTCGCAGGTCCATATCGGAGACCGCCGCCTGGAGAATGGCAGCCATCACCAGTTCGACCCTCTCGGTCCTCTTCAGCTCGGTGATGTCCCGAGCGATGCCGCACAGACCGATCACCTCCCCCTGGTCGTTTCTGAGGGGCACCTTCACAGTATGGAAGACACACTCGACCCCGTTGACGCGGGAGGGATTGGACTGTTCCACGATCTCGCCCGCCAGCACCTTTTCGTCGGCACGCCGAACACGCCGAGCAACCTCGAAGTCGAAGAGCTGTTCGTCGGTGATGCCGATCAGGCTGGAGACCGAGGTATTGAAGAGACGTGCGAGGGCCGGGTTGACGTGGGTGTATCGAAGGTCACGATCCTTGACGAAGACATAGTCCCTCGCGGTCTCGAAGATGGCGCGAAGACGCTCCTCGCTATTTGTGAGTGCAATCTCCGCGCGCTTGCGATCAGTCACATCCTCGATGATGCCCTCGATCCATTGTTGATCTTCTATCCACTCGACCGAAATTCGCAGCCAGACTTCCCGTCCGTCAGTTCTCCGAAAACGGGCTTCGTACCCTCGGACCACTCCCCGTTCGGCCAGCTCCTCCAACAATCTCTCGCGATCCAGAGGATCCACATAGTGCTCGGCCAAACGCAATTTGTCGCCGAGAGCCTCGCGGTTCGGAAAACCCAGCAACTGGGCGGCTCGGTCATTGCAGGCGAGGATTTTCCCATCCTCCCGACGGGTCCTGAGGAGGCCAATTTTGGCGTTTTCGAAGAGCTGCCGGTAGAGGTCGTGATCGGCCGGGAAGCCGCCGTCCACGATCACAGATGGTGAGGCGCTGCCGTCGTCGGCCTTCAGACGTGCCTCCAACTCATCGATCCGGCGCCTCAACTCGGAATTCTCTCGTTCGAGGTCCGACGGCGATCCCCCCTCGTTCATTGGGTCGACCATGACGTCGTGCTCTCCCAGACCACCAGGCTTCTCATCGATCGAACGCTCGACTGTACAGATCCTTGGCGAGATCCGTATCCAGCTCTTTCAGCCGGACATACTGAGCCATGGCGCCGTCCAGATCGTCATTGTAGAGCCGCGAAAGCCCAAGCCCGTAGACCGCCCTGGCGTTGTCAGGGGCCACTTCGATCGCCTTCTCGAACGCCCGCGCGGCCTCCCCATAGGCACCATTGTGGAAAAATGCCACGCCCTCGCCTACCCAGGCCGCCTCCATTTCGGGATCAGCTTCAGCGGCGAGTCCGCAGGCCTTGGCCGCTTCCGCGTGCTTCTCGATGCCGGCCAAAAGGAGGCAGCGGTCGTATTGGGCAGCGGCGTGGCCGGGGTCGAGTCGACAGCTTTCCTCAAGGGCGGCGAGGGCGCTGTCCACCCGACCCACTGCGGTGTAGACCGAACCCAGTGTGTACCAGATCGCGGCATTGTCGGGTGCGAGGTCACGCGCCTCCTCTAACGGCTGCTCGGCTTTCTGGTACTCGCCCAGGAACGCCTGGGCCGATCCGATGCCCAGCAGTGCCTGGAATCTGAGTTCGGGAACGGTGGCGAGATCCGCAGCCTGAAAATAGTGTCTCAGTGCGCTCTCGCCATCTCCGGCTTCAAGAGCCGAAAACCCCAGTTGAAGCTCGTTGACGCAGGCCGCACCGCCTTCAACCCCCGACACGGCGGAATCGGATGCCGTTACGACCTGACCGGCGGCAACGGCCAACAAAACGACGGAGAACCTGACGACCCATGCATTGACCATTTTCCCGGGCGCCTCCTCCGTCCATCATACGTGGCGCACGCACCATCCGGCACGAACAAAAATTCGATTTCTCCTTGTCGTACCATGTAGGGTGTACCTTCGTACCCTGTGGTCGAGGTCCTCAAGAGCGCTCGTGAGGTGACGAGATGGAATCAGGTAGCAGGAAGTTGCTGGGTGGCTGTGTGATCGGCTGTCTCGTTGTCATGGTGATCGGGGTGATGTTGGTCTTCGGCGGTTACCTGGGGGTCAAGAAGATGATCCGAAAAGCGGAGGAAACCCAGGTGGTCATGGAGAAGGTGCACGAGGAGTTCGGCCGCGCCTCCGATTTCGTTCCGCCGCCATCCGGGGTCATTCCCGCTGAACGTGTGGAGAGCTTTCTCAAAGTCCGCGAGTTGTCCCAACCCGAGCGGGACACCCTCGAGACGACGTTGGCCCAACTCAGTTCCGCCGAGGGCCAGACCGAGGAAAAATCCGGAAACCCGATGGATTTCGCACGATCGGTTCGCGCCGGAGTCGGGGTCGTGCCGCAGATGATGGCCTACGCCAACAGAAGAAACGAGGCTTTCTTGGAAGCCGGCATGGGGCTCGGTGAATACCTCTACCTCTACACCCTGATTTATCCATCCTGGCTCTCCAAGCCCGTCACCGACGGCCCACCGTTCGTTGTTGTGGGCGGCGAGGTCACTCCCGCCGGTTGGGACGACCCAGAGATTGTGGAGCGCAGGAATTCAGAGATTCGGAGACGACTCAACCGCACGACCCTTCCCATGTTGCAGAACCAATTCGAGGCCTTGAGCACCTTGTCCGAAGGCGGGGATGGGGCGTGGGCCGAGTCCCTTCGCACCGAGATCATGCTCATGGAGTCCGACCCGACACGGCTGCCGTGGCAGGACGGTCTCCCGGAACAGACCGCGACCTCTCTGCAACCCTTCTGGGAAGCCTTGGATGCCAGCTACAGCGCACTCTGCCATCCGGTGGAGCTCTCGGTGATGCAGAGCTGAGGAGATGCCGGGCCACCGCGGCCCACGTGCTAGCATACCCGCACGATGAATGACGGCCATCAACCCACGCAACGACGCAGATTTACCGACCAGTTCGGGCCTGCAACCGTGGTCATCGGGGCGGACGCGAGGATCTCGGGCGAGATCACCAGCGACGCCAGTGTGAATTTTGGCGGCACCCTCGAAGGGGACATGACCGCCGGCGGCCTCGTCCGTGTTCAATCCACGGCCAGAATCAAGGGACAGATTCGGGCCGCCGCCATCCTCGTGGAAGGTTGTGTGGACGGCGACATCCATGTCTCCGGCACGGCCGAACTCCGGCAGGGCTGCCGGGTCTCCGGATCGATTTCTGCCGGAGGCGTCGCCATCGCCGATGGTGCCGTGTTCGACGGCGCCGTCAAGATGACACGTGAAACGGCGGAAACCCGCGATCTTGGATATTCGGAAAAGCGGCGCCAGGAACCCGGATCCCAGCAACCTGGGGGTGGGATCGGGAGATCCTTCCCGACCTTCCGGGGTCGATTGAGTCTGACCGAACAACCGGCTATTGTTGTCGGAGTGAAAAAAGACAATCCACCGGCTGATGGACTCACCGGCCTTGGCTACCGCCAGGCCCCGCTAGAAACTCGTGCCGGGTTTCCACCACTGGACGTCGGCCGGTGACCAACGACGGGTCTCGACCCATTGTGTCGCCCACTTCAAGCCGCCCACCAAACGGCGTCGAAGCGGCAGGTCAACCGATGAGGCAGCTGATGTCCGGCGCCGCCCTCGGCATCAGATCCGGCGAGGGACCCACCGCCTGGCTGCTCTTCTTCTACTTCTTCCTGTTGGCCACCGTCCACTACCTTGGCAAGAGCGTCCGCGATTCGTCCTATATCAACACGTGGGGCGCCGAAAAGCTCCCATATGCCTTTCTGATCGTCGCCCTGGTCTCTCTTCCCATCATCATTCTCTATTCCAGATTCACGGCCAGATATTCGCAGCGCAATTTGATCATCAGCTTCTGCGTAGGGCAGGCCGCCGGGCTCGTCGGATTTTTTTGGCTGTTCCACAACCCCGGAAAGTGGACAGCGATGGCCTTCTACGTCTGGACGACCGTCGCCTTCGGCATCGGTGTCAGTCAATTCTGGTCCTACGCAAATCACCGACTCGACCCTAGGCAGGCCCGCAGGCTGTTCGCATTCGTTGCCGCCGGTGGCCTTCTTGGAGCCATACCCGGCGGTCTGATCGCATCCCTCTTCGCCTCCACCAAGACCGGAACCACCACCGCTGACGCCCTGCTGGTGGGCGCCTTCCTGTCCCTCACAGTGGTCGTCGTCATCGTGCTGCTCGATCGACGCAAGTCCTTACGTCCGGCTCCAAATCGCCGGGATGAACCGAACCAGAAGTTGCGCAGCGCCCTGGGTGGCCTCAAAGCCATCAAGAAATCCCGTTTGCTGATTTTGATCGCAGTCCTGGTCTTTCTCTCAATGGCGGTCAACCAGATGGTGGACCTCCAGTTCAAGTGGGCAGTGGAGGATGCGACCAAGTGGGAGACCGACCGCGGGGTGCAGCTCGACGAACGAACCCTGGCGTTCGGCCAGTACTACACTCTCATGGGGATCCTGGGGTTCCTCTTCCAGATCTTTCTCACCCAGAGAATCCACCGCGCCATGGGAGTGGCCTTTGGGCTGAGATTTCTGCCGGTGTCGGTGGGCGTCGCCTCCGTGCTGATGCTCATGGCCAATGCCGAGGTCGGCATGTCCGTGCTCACGGCCGCGTTCGTCCTCAAACTTTCGGAAAATGGCTTCAGACACGGCGTCGAACAATCGAGCCGGGAACTGCTCTTCATGCCGGTGCCTTCGCAGCTGCGCCTGCAAGCCAAGGCCTTCATCGATGTTTTTGTTCAGCGTTTCGCCCGAGGAGCCACCGCCCTCGCATTGTTGCCCGTCGCCCTTGGTAAGGTCGAGGCCCAACATCTGAGCTGGGCCATCCTGGCTGTCATCGGGGTGTGGCTGTGGTGCACGGTGTTGGCCCGACGAGAGTATGTCCACTCCTTCCGCGAAGGCCTCCGCACCGGGGTGATGGATGAGATGCCCGTGGTCGAGGCCGGCGACGTCAACACCATCACTACCCTGGTGGAGGCCATGGGAAGTTCGGACCCGCGCCAGGTGCTCCACAGCCTCGAGATGCTCACTGCCTGCGGCCAAGAGCGCCTGGTTCCGCCATTGCTGCTCCACCATGACGATCCGTCGGTCCGTCGTAAGGTCCTGGGCGTGCTGGCCAGCGCCGGACGGACTGAGGCGGTTGCCCTTGTGGAGCGCGCCATCAGGGATCCCGACATCGAGGTCCGTACCGCCGCGATCCAGGCGCTGGTTGTCTTGAAGGGTGAGGAAGCTGCAGACTTCATGGTGCCCAGGTTGTCGGATTCCGATCCGAAAATCCGCGCAGCGGCCGTGGCTTCCCTCTCGCGGATGTCCGATCCCGACCTTGTCGCACGTGCCGAGAATGTCCTCAACGAGATGGTTTCCAGCGACGACCCGGCGATCCGGCTGGAGGCAGCCCACGCGGTGGCTGAGATTTACGAACCGCAGGCCTCCGGATCGGTGGTCCAACTGCTCTACGATGCAGATGGCACGGTGGTTCGCCAGGCCATCAGTGCGGTCCGCGCCCGAATGGAACGGGATGGACCCAACCCCATGTACATCCCCATCCTGATTTCGCTGATGGGCAGCCGAAGACTCAAACACCCGGTGCGCCAAGCAATCGTCGCCTATGGCGAGTCCGCGGTTTCGGCCCTGGTGCTCTTCATGAACGCGGAGGAGGAGCAGATTTGGGTCAGACGCAACGTCCCAATGACCATCGCCCGCATCGACTCCCCCAGTTCCACCATGAGCTTGGTAGAAGGGCTGGAGTCCACGGATCCATTGATCCGAAAGAAGGTCATCGACGCCCTTGCCTACCTCCGGACTCGACACCCGAAGGTCCGAATCAAATCCGACACCGTGGCACGTCATATCAAGCAGGATGTGTTGGAATACCTCCGGTGTGTGGCCGATTTGTGGGCGATCTCCAGCTGGCACGAAACGCGGTTCGAGGGTCCCTTTGCCCAATGGCGGACCACAAGCCGCGTGCCCACCCTCCTGCAACAGGTCCTGGCACAGCGAATGGGAACGGCGGTTGACAACATCTTCGGGCTGCTCAAACTGATCCACCCGGCTCGGGACGTGGAAGCCACCTACCGCAGCCTCGTCAGCGGGCAACAGGCTTTGCGGGCCAACGCGCTGGAATACCTCGACAACTCCCTGGTGGGTGGAGTTCGGCGGGACGTCTTCGCAGTGATCGATGACGCCCCCACCGAGGAAAAGCTCCGCAAGGCTTCACAAATTTATCAGATCGATGTGGATTTTCCAGAGGACACCCTGGGGCGACTGCTGGTTCCCGATCCCGAGAACGACCCCGGCGGTGTGGTGGCGTTCGCGGCCATCCACGCGGTCTACACCGAGAGGATCACTGCGTTTTACCCGGCTGTCGCGAAGCTCTCCCAAACCGCCACCAATCCCATCGTCAAGGAGACATCGGAATGGGTCGCCGCAAAGCTCGGGTTGCACCAGGAGGCGCGACAGGAAACTCACGATGACTCGGCGCTAACGAACGCCGAAGGAGCATCCCCCATGAAAAAAATGGCTCTCATCGAAAAGGTGGTGATCCTCCAGGGTGTCGACCTTTTTGCAACATGCAATGCCGAGCAGGTGCTCCAGTTGGCATCCATCGCCAACGAGATATGGTTCGAAACCGGTGGAATGGTCTACCAGAGGAACGAACCCCCGGATGCGCTGTATTGCATCGTCGAGGGCCGAGTCGATCTGACTTCTCCGGAGGAGACGACCATCAGCTTGGCCACCGGCGAGACCTTCGGCACCATCGACATCCTCCGAAGTCAGCTGCGTTCGCGCGATGCCACCGCCACATCAGATACCCATGCGCTGCTGATCGAGGCCGAAGATTTCTTCGACCTCCTCGCCACTAACGTGGAGATTGTGCGCGCGATCTTCCGACAGCTCACCCTCGCCATCAAGGACATCCCGGGCGGTCTGTCGTGACACGGGAATCGAGCTTCTTTGGCGCGGCTCTCCTCGCCGCTGCGTGTTCCCTGGCTCAACCCGTGCCGATGACGGGCCGCACTGTCGCCATCGGGGACGTCCACGGCGCCATAAATAGCCTCTCCACCATTCTCCGCGCCGCTGAACTGGTGGATGACGACCTGCGCTGGACCGGCGGCGACGCGACCCTCGTCCAACTCGGCGATCTGCTCGACCGCGGCGTCCACCTCCGCGAGGTCTTCGATCTCCTGATGCGCTTGCAGGAGGAGGCTCCGGAAAGCGGCGGTCGGGTCCACGTCCTGCTCGGGAATCACGAGACCATGAACCTGCTCGGAATCACCCGCGACGTCAACCGCGACGCCTTCGCCGAGTTTGTCGATGCGAACAGCGAGAACCGCAGGAATCAGGCATGGACTTCCTACACGTCGTTCTGGCAGCGCAGAGCCGCCGACCTCGGTATGGACGCCACGATCTCCGATGAGGCCAAGGAACAGTGGATGGAGATCCACCCGCTCGGTTTCTTCGAGTACGCCGAGGCCTTTGGACCCCACGGTCGGTACGGTGCGTGGCTCAGGCAGCGCCCGGCGGCGGTTGTAGTGGCCGCCACCCTTTTCATCCACGGCGGGTACGGCCCCCTTCTTCAGGGCGTGTCCGTGGAAGAGATCAACTCCAAGGTCGCTGCCGAAATCGCCACCTTCGACGAGATGCGAGCGTGGATGGTATCCGAGGGTCTGGCCCTCCCCTGGCACTCGAGTCAAGACCTCACTCGAGAGGCGCAACGGGAGGTCGACGCGGTTGCCGCCCTGAAACCCTCAGACCTGCCGCCCGAACGGCTGGAAAGGGTCGATCGCCTTCTGATCCAGTGGGCCGACTGGTATCTGAATCACCCCGAAGGTCCATTCTGGTTTCGTGGGACCGCTCGCTGGCAGGAGGAGGCAGGCACAGCCACAATGGCAGCCCTGCTCGACGGGCTGGGGGTTGTGCGACAGGTTGTGGGACACACTCCCCAGTCGTCGCAGCGAATTCAGTCGCGTTTCGACAATCGAGTCTTTCTGATCGATACCGGCATGCTCGAAGCGGTCTACGGTGGAATACCATCCGCGCTCGAAATCACCGGCTCCACAGTGGTGGCGATCTATCCGGGAGAACGCCAGATACTCGTCACCGGAGACCACGAGGCGCCTGCTCTTGGGTCTGGCCCGGGGATCTGATTTTTCTACCTGGGGTTCTGCGCTACTATTCCCCAAGGTGACCGGACGACCCGATGCAGGAATGGCACGCGCTGTCACTGCGGTTTTCTCAAACAGACCATTGGGCGTCCAGTTCGACGGGTCGATCGAAAATGAGAACCATCCGCAGCACCGCCGTCTCAGTCCTGAGCTCGCTGGCGTTCCTCGCCGCGGGCTGTGCCAGCCAGCAGCCACCAACCCCTCAACCACCGGCCGAAACCCCGCCCACACCAAGCCAGGCCGAGGAAGTCGATGAGTCCAGCGGATCACCAGGGGCGAAATCCTCGACTGCCGACGAGTCGACCCGATCCCCTGAGTCGACGGGCGATTCCGAAGACACATCGCAGCGGCCAAACCCGGCCCAGGAGACTGAAGCCGGGTCAAACGCTCCGGGCACCCCAGAGTCCGAGGAAGCCGGGGCCCCAAACCCACAGGGCCAATCCGCCGATTCTTCCGGCCGATCAGGGGCGGATGGTCCACCAACGGTCCCCTTGCCCCCCGGAGCCCAAACCGCCGATGAGAGAGCTGCCGAGATCGAGGGCGAGCTCGATCGTGCTTTGGAAGATTTCGACGGATTGCTCCTGGACGAGCAGAAACGTCTCGACGAACAGGCCGCCAAACAAGCCGGCGGAACGGGATCCGGCGGACCTGCCGGTTCAACTCAGGGCGGTGGAGGTGTTGGTGAGGGCACCGGAGACGGGGCGATCCCCCCGGGTGGCACCCAATCCGGAGAGGCCGGCGGCGGTCAACCGAGAGGCGCTCGGGGCGATCCCAGCGACGGCGGATCATCGGGTGGCGCAGTCGGCGCGGGAGGACCGGGAGGGTCAGAGACGGAGGACCGGGTACCGAACGACGTGGGTGACGGGAGCGACGACGACATCATCGCCCGTCAACTCCGCGAGGCAGCCATGAGCGAGGACGATCCCGAACTCAGAGAGAGACTCTGGGAGGAGTACCGCGTCTACAAGGGTTCTGTGAACTCAGGCTCCGGAACGGACGGTTGATGGACTCTGGACTCGTTGGGAGGATCGTTCTGTTGGTGCCAGTGGCGGCGCTGTCCATCATGGGCTGTGCTTCGGCTCCACAGGGAACCGACAGCGGCGACGTCGTCTTGATCCAGGCCTCAACCCAGGTTCCGGAAGACCAGTTGGTGGACGTGGTGGTTCAGGTATTTGATCCCGGTCTTCCCGAGGAGGGACAGCAGATTCCACCCGATGTTTTTCCCGAACTTCGCAAATCCGAGGCCATGTACTTCGCGGTCAATCTGGCGGACACCCTCCAGGGCACCGGCCACTGGGGGGCTGTAAGGGTTGCACCAGCCACGCCTGCCATCGCCGACCTCACCGTGTTTGGCACGATCATGCAGTCCACCGGCAAACGTCTCATGCTCGGTGTGGTCGCTCGGGACTCCACCGGAAGGGTTTGGCTGGATCGCAAATACAAAGAAGTGGCCGACCCCATGGCCTACGCCGAGACGCCGGTGGACAACTCGGATCCCTTCCAGAATATTTACAATCACATCTCCAATGATCTTCTGCTGGCTTTGCGCGAGCGTTCCCTTTCCGACATTGCAGCTATCCGGCAGGTGACCGAGCTCGAATTCGCCGCCGACCTGCTGCCCACGGTCTACTCCGGCTACCTCGAGGAAGGCCGCAAGGGACGGGTGGAGGTCGCACGTCTGCCGGCCGAGAGCGACCCGATGATGGAGCGCATCTCCAGGGTTCGCGAGCGCGAAGCCATGTTCGTTGATGTGCTCAACCAGCACTACGCGTATTTCTACAACGAGATGGAACAGCCCTACGACGACTGGCGGCGTTTTGCCTACCAGGAGGAGACCGCTTTCGACGAAATGCGCCGCAAGGCACGTACTCAGAAGATCCTCGGAGCCATCGCCGTTCTGGGGGCCGTTCTGGTCCAACCCTCGAGCGGCGCCGAGGCGGCGATCCGCGACATCGCCGTGTTGGGCGGCATGGCGGCCGTGCAGGCCGGCTTCGCCACCTCCAAGGAGGCCAAAATCCACATCGAAGCGCTGCAGGAGCTCGGTACTTCCTTTGAGTCCGAGGTCGAACCGCTGGTAATCGACGTGGAGGGCCACACCCTCCGCCTCACCGGCTCGGTGCAGGAACAATACGAGACCTGGCGCAAGCTGCTCCGCGAGATGTATGCCGCCGAGACCGGGCTGCCGGTGGACCCGAACGAGGCCGGTGACTTGAAGGCAGCCGATCTCGAGACGGAAAGCTGAGGCCTCGCGCCGTGGCCGTTCCTCCGGATCTCGGTGAACAATACCTGCCACTGGAGCGCCTCGGGCACGGAGCCATGGCCGAGGTCTGGCGGATCGAGGACCGACACACCGGCGAGATTCTGGCGGCCAAAATCCTTCCCGAACTCAGCGGCCCACAGGAGCTCGACCTCCTCCGGCGCGAGTTCCAAATCGGACGTCGGCTCGATCATCCAAATATCGTCCGCACCATCCAGATCGTTGACCAGGGCTCTCGCCCGTTTCTCGTCCTCGAACATGTCCCGGGGACCCACGCCGGGACTCTGGCCGGCGGTCCCATGGACCAGATGCTGAGGGTGCTTGCCGACGTTGCCCGTGCCCTCCAGCATGCCCACGAACGCGGGGTGGTGCACCGCGACCTGAAACCACGCAATATCCTCCTCGACGAAGCCGGCCGACCCCACGTCGCAGATTTTGGCATCGCCGATATGGTGGATACGGCGCGTTTCGCCCCGCCGCTGGTTGGAGGTGGTTCGCCTGCCGGGATGAGCCCGCAACAACTTGACGGCGAACCCGCCACCACAGCGGATGATCTGTACAGCTTCGGTGCCCTGTTGCAACAACTGATCACAGGAGCGCCTCCACTCGGGTCGCATCCGAGTCATCACCAGCTCCACACCGCCAATCCCCAACCGTTGAGCGCCGGGTGGCCGGTGCCGCCGGATCTCCAGGCCCTGGTAACCTCGCTCCTTTCCAAAAAGCCGGAGGACCGACCGCGCGACATGGCCGCCGTCGCAGCAGCCTTGGACTCCATCCGGTCCGCTGCGGTCAACCACACGACACCACCTCGGCGGGGTGTTGCAAAGACCTCGGTAAAGATCACCCCTCCACCCCGGGCTGAGGCCATCCGCCCCATGGCCACAGGGATTGCGGACTCCGATCAAACGCCCAACCGGACCCGGCCAGCGCCGCGGGTTGGTTGGGCCACCGCCGTGGCAATCATCGTCCTCGGCGGGATCCTGGCAATTGTCATTTTCGTGCTCCCAGGTTTGGTGGGAAAACCACCGACGACGGTGTCAACCCCCCACCCCAAAACCGCGCCTCCGTCCCATGGGGCATCCCTCGCAGACGAGCCAACGGTCCCCCCGCCCGTGCCCGAAGCTCTCGCGGGCGAGGCGCGATCGAGGTACACCAATCAGCGGCAAACCGCAGAGGCCATGGGCGTATCCACGTGGGCCAAAGCGGACTATCTCAACGCCATCAGCCTCGGAGATGTGGGGGATCAAAGGTACAGGGAACTCGACTACGACCGGGCCGCATCGGCCTATTCCGAGGCGGCCGGTGCTCTGGCTCAAATCGTCGAACGAGGATCCCAGGTCTTGGCCGGCGCCCTGGCCGATGGGGAACGTGCCTTGGCGAACGGAAACAGCGCGGTGGCCGTCGAGGCCTTCGAACGTGCTCTGGCCGTCGATCCTGAAAACGGCCGGGCACGAACCGGTTTTCAACGGGCGAGTGTCCAGGATGAGGTCCTTGCCCTGCTCGACCATGGGGCACAGAATGAGGGCGCCGGTGACCATGCCGCGGCGTCGGCCGACTACCACGCGGCGCTGCGCCTCGATCCGGACTCTCGAGGGGCCCGGGCGGGGGTGGCTCGCACGTCGCGCGCGCTCGCCGATGATGCGTTCTCCCTGAGAATGTCCGAAGGGCTCGTCGCATTGGACCAGGGAGATACGGCCGGCGCGCGAGCTGCGTTCCTGCTCGCCGGAGATCTCCGACCCACAGCGCCCGAGGTCGCCGAGGCCATGCGACGTCTTGACCGTCTCCAACGCCGCCAGACGCTGGCTGCGCTCCGCAAGGCAGCGGAGAGTGCTGAAGGAGAAGAGGACTGGCAAGCGGCGGCCGACCTGTATGACCAGGTCCTCTCGCTGGATTCCAATCTCGCGTTCGCGGTGACTGGAAAAGAGCGGAGCCAACGCCGGATGGAGCTGACACGGCGGATCGACTTCCACCTCGACAACCCGGAGCGGCTGGTCAGCGACGACGCCCTTGCCGATGCCGAAACGGTGCTTGCCGCAGCCCTGGAAACCCAACCGCGCGGACCCGAGATCGACAATCGAACCTCTCGTTTGGCGAGCCTCGTGGCCGAGAGTTCGACGTTTGTTCCGGTGGCGTTCCAATCCGACAACCTGACCGACGTGATGATCTACAAGTTCGGACGATTGGGGTCGTTTACGACCAAGACCCTCGAACTTCGGCCCGGGACCTACACCGTGGTGGGCAACCGGCCCGGGTACCGGGATGTGCGGATCCAACTCATCGTTCGTCCGGGGACTGCGGTTCCAACGGTTGTCATCCGTTGCAAGGAGGCGGTATGAACCTCGAAGTAGCCATCGAGGGGATTGAGGGCGTCCGCAGATTCATCCACGACGATTTTCCATTGTCCGTTGGCGGCCTCGGCGACGACATCGTTGTGGCCGGATCACCCGCGGGTGAGACCGTGGCCTTTCTGGGAATGGACGGCGGATCCCTCTTCATCCAACCCGCCGAGGCCAGTGCCCACCTTGTTTGTAACGGTGTCCCCGTGACCACCTCCAGTTGGCTGCGCGACGGCGACGTGCTGGATATCGCCAACGGCCACATATCGGTGGTGTCAGACGAATTCACCATCCGCCTCTCGGTCTCGGTTCCGTTGCCCGACTCCCCCACCGAGCCTCCGCATATCACACCACCTCCGGATCCGCGGCCTCCAGCGGAAGATCGCATAGCGGTCGCTCCCACCCCATACTCCCCGAACCGAGCGACGTCCCGTCGCGCACGGCCCGAGGGGCGGAGCGGGTGGTGGAGGCGGGTGGCTGCCATCGTCCTCATGGCCTCGGTAGCCGCCCTGTGGTTCGTGTTGTCCTCGAATTCCGTCACCATCCGGATCGAGCCAGCGCCTGACCGGCTGGCCGTGACCGGCGGATTCTCGCCCAGGATCGGTGGACGCTTCCTGCTCCGGCCCGGCGAATACCTGGTGGAGGCTGAGCGCGCAGACCACCGGCCGCTGACACGTTCCATCACGGTCTCATCGGATGACGACCAGGTCTTTGGCTTCGAACTCGAACCGCTCCCCGGATTGGTGGACATTACCAGTGGGCCACTGAACGGGGCCACGGTGGAGATCGATGGCGAAATCGTCGGCCGGACCCCGATGAGAGACGTCCAACTCAAGGTAGGCGCCCACGAGATCGTGATCCGCGCCGACCGCCACCAGGTTCATTCAGAAATTCTGACCGTCTCCGAGCCCGGTCGACGCAGCAGTCTCGATGTAGAATTGGTTCCGGCCTGGGCGCCGGTCTCGCTGCGCTCCAATCCCTCGGGCGCGACTGTCATCGTGGATGGACAGAACACCGGGACAACCCCACTGGTTGCGGAGATCGGTGCCGGCAGTCACCAGCTCGAGTTCCGTTTGTCCGGCCACAAGACCGCCGTGAGGCACCTCCAGGTGATTGCCGACCAACCCCAGGACTTCCCGGTGGTCAATCTCGACCAGGCAATGGCGCGACTCTCGGTTTCAAGTGCCCCCGGTGGAGCCACGATGACCGTGGACGGTAGATTTGCGGGCCAGACGCCTTCAGATCTGACGCTGAAGCCAGGGGTGGACCACCAGATCAAGATTACCAAGGCGGGTTTCGAATCCCGCACGGAGTCCGTACGCATCGCGGCAGGAGCCGTGGACCGAATCGAGGTGATACTGGAACCCCTCTTCGGCGATGTGGAGATCCACAGCACCCCCACCGGCGCCGAGATCGTCATCGACGGTGAAGTTCGCGGCACCACCAGCCAGAGCTTCCGCTTGTCCGCCACCTCGCACCACATTGAGGTACGCAAGGAGGGGTTCGAGAGCTTCTCCACCACGATCAACCCAGAAACCGGGTTATTGGAGACCGTACGGGTCAGCTTGAAGAGTCTGGAAACTGAGCCCGTTGGTCCGGCGGCGCTCACTGCCACGTCACAGGGGGCGGTCCTTCAGCTCATCTCGCCCGGAGCCGTTCGAATGGGCGCGTCACGGCGGGAACCGGGCCGAAGGGCCAACGAAACCATCCGAGATGTCGTCATCACGACCCCCTTCTACCTGGCTGTGCACGAGGTGACCAACAAACTGTTCGGAGAGTTCAACAGTGCCCACAATTCCGGCCACGGTGGCGGCTTGAATCTCCAGGGAAACAACCAACCCGTGGTTCGAGTGAGCTGGGAAGACGCGGCCCGCTACTGCAACTGGCTTAGCCAGAAGGAGGGCCTCCCCCCGGTCTACATCGAACGGGACGGGAAACTCCTGGCGCGTTCTCCCATACCCACGGGCTACCGGCTGCCAACCGAGGCCGAATGGGCTCTCGCGTCCCGAATGGCCGGTGGGAACAC
This sequence comes from uncultured Holophagae bacterium, assembly GCA_963710645.1. Classification (GTDB taxonomy): domain Bacteria; phylum Acidobacteriota; class Thermoanaerobaculia; order Thermoanaerobaculales; family Sulfomarinibacteraceae; genus FEB-10. Next base: position 130,809 of record CAVQBD010000003.1, read on the forward strand.
TCGTCGGAAGTACATCTGGGGTGACGCGCTCCCGATTCCAAAAGGTGCCGGAAACTACGGCGACGCCACAGCGCGTCAGATTCTCGGCTCTGCCCTGCCCGATTACATCGACGGTTTCCCGGTGACCTCGCCGGTAGGTTCCTTCGATCCGAATGGGCTCGGGCTCTTCGACCTGGGGGGCAACGTGTCCGAATGGGTCCACGACCCCTACACCATCTATCCGCCTTTAACAGGCAGGATTGAGCAGGATCCAACCGGTCCGGCCCAGGGGGAGTACCATGTGATTCGAGGGGGCAGCTGGATGGATACCCAAATCACTCGAATCCGGCTGAGCTACCGCGATTACGGCGACGAACCACGGCCGAACCTGGGTTTCCGGATCGCCCGGTCCGCCCGTTGACGACGGACAGCACCCGAGGGAGGACGTATGAAGCGAGCCGCAACCTTGATCGCCGCACTGCTGATCGCTGCCGGGCTGGTGGCTGCAGCGGTGTCGGCCACCGCGGGCTACCCGGCCACAAACTCAGCCGAAAGCCCCGCCGAGGAGGATTTCGTGCCATCCGAGGCCCTGCCAGCTGACAGCGCCATCTCATTTCCGGTGGACATATGAACCGCAGCTATCCGGTGGAGTTCGTCTATCAGATCATCGCCCTGATCGTCTCGACAATCATCGTCCACGGAGTTTATGTCACCGTTGTCCGCCCCCACGCCGACACCATCCTGGCCGAGCAGACGGCCCGCATGCAGGTCGACCCCGATTACGTGTCCGAACGATCCGCATGGGTCATTATCAGGGACTTTGAACAGGAGACCTGCTTCATCCTGATGCTGTGGGCCATGGCCATCATGGGTTTCAAATGGGTCGCAACCGCCCGCCAGGGCCGGATGTTGCAGACCGACCTGGTGCCCATTGGAGATGGCATGCGCATCCTCCCCGAAGACACGCGGGAATACGCTCGTCAGATCCAGATTCTTCCGGAAGCCCAACAGCGCTCTCTGCTTCCGCGCACGCTGTTGTCCGCTCTCCATCGATTTGGAGCGACCCGCAACATCCAGGATGCCTCGGACACGGCCCACACGGTCTGTGAGTCCGAGGCCGAGCGACTGGATTCTGAGCTTTCGTTGGTTCGATACATCGCCTGGGCGATCCCCTCCATCGGTTTCATCGGGACGGTGCGCGGCATCGGTGAGGCCCTAGGCCAGGCGCACAAGGCGGTTGAGGGTGATATCGCCGGTGTCACCCAGAGTCTTGGGGTCGCCTTCAACTCCACCTTCATCGCACTTCTGATCTCCATCGTCTTGATGTTTCTGCTCTACCAGGTCCAACTTCAGCAGGAACGCCTGATCCTCGACACCGAATCCTATGTCGACCAACAACTGGTCCAACATCTCCAGGTGGCCCCGGCGCCCGTCTCGGTGCCGTGACACTTCTCGCCTTCGAGACCGCGGACCCCGGGGTCATGGCCGTCGCTTCCGACGGCACCACCATCAACCCGTCGCCTGGAATCGCCCTTTTGGACGGGCCCACGCTCATCGTGGGCCGTCGAGCGGCGAAACAGACGCGCCTTTTGCCCAGGCGCATCTACGACCGATTCTGGGACCGCCTCGATGACGAACCGCTCGACAAACCCCACCCGGGCCATCTCACGCCGGCGGATCTCGTCCACGCCCACCTGAGCGAAGTGGGCTCCGACATGGATTCACCCATCGAAGGAGCCCTGCTCGCGGTTCCCGGGCACTTTGACCGGCGGCAACTCGGTGTCTTATTGGGTGTCATGGAGGCATGTGAGATCCCTGCCCGCGGCATGGTGGATGCCGCCGTCGCCGCCGTCGCTTTCAACCGCCCACCCGCTGGCCTGGTCCTCCACATCGATATCCTGCTCCATCGCACCGTCGTGACGTGGCTGTCGGTGGGTGGGGACGTGGAACGCCGGCGCGTTGAGTCCGAGGACGGGATCGGCCTGACCGGATTCCGCGACGTCTGGGCACGGCACATCGCCCATCAGTTCATCCGAGCCACTCGATTCGATCCCCTCAAGCTCGCAAACACCGAGCAGGAACTCTACGATCGACTGCCGGAGTTACTCAGTCGGCTCGTGACATCTCCGGAAACCGAATTTGGGATGTCAGCAGGCGGCCGAGAGTACCGTTTGGATATCGGCCGCGGCGGGCTGATCGAGTCGTGTTCACCCGGGGTTCGCCGCGTCATCCGTCTCGTGACCGAAGTGGTCGATGAAACGCCTGCCAGGGTTTTGCTGTCGGACCGTGCGGGGAGTGTGCCGGGGCTGGCGGACGAGGTGAGGAATACCATCGAGGCCGATGTGGAAATACTCGAACGTGCCATCGCAGCCCGAGGAGCGCTGGAGTACGCCGAACAGCTCCAGTCCAGCTCGGATGGGGTCGAGTACACCACCCGTCTCCGAGTAACGGACGCTGTCCGCGCGGCTGGTCCGGCCCGGGACGCCGTCCCACCCCCCGGCGATCTACGGAGGGGACAGCGGGCCACACATATCGTGTATCGGGGTCACGCCTACCCGGTCACCGAAGAACCTCTGGTCATCGGAACCTCACCGAGTCCCGGCGGCCGCACGATCCAAGTCGGAGGCAACACCGCTGGAATCTCCCGGTCCCACTGCACCGTGAAAATCGAGGGGGACCGAAGCGTGGTTGACGATCACAGCAGTTACGGCAGCCTGCTGAATGGGATTCCCCTGAAAGACCGCAGCGAACTCTTTGCTGGTGACCGACTTCTCTTGGGAAGCCCCGGTGAAGAGTTGTTGGCTATCGCGGCGGAGGAGTAGATGTCCCGCCGCACCATCAATCCCATCGGCATGTCGTTCCTCGACGCCATGACCTGCGGTCTGGGAGCGGTGGTGCTCCTCTACATGGTGATCAACGCCTCGGTGCAGCTCCGCGCAGACCGGATCACCGTCGACCTCCGCGCCGAGACCGACCGTCTCGAAAAGGAGGTCTTCGAAGGTCACGACCGTCTGGTCGAGGTCCGCAACTCGGTGCGTGAGGTGGAGAATGAACGAACCATCACCCAGGGTCTGAGCCGACGAATGATCGAGACTCTTGCCGAGATCACCGCGGAACTCGCGACCTTTGAGGACACAACCCTCGCGCGCAAAGAACACCTCAATCGTCTGAAGACCGACATCCGGACCATGGAGGAGGACGCCAAGCGGCTCTCCGCTGCGGCCCCACCCACAGACGAGACACCCGGCGATCGCACCCGCCACCACATCGGTGATGGCGATCGTCAGTACCTCACCGGTCTCAAGGTGGGCGGCCGCCGGATCCTGTTTCTGATTGACGCTTCCGCCAGCATGCTCGACGACACCATCGTCAACATCATCCGGCGGCGCAACCTGCCCGACGAACAGAAAATGAGAGCCGAGAAGTGGCAACAGGCGTTGGCAACCGCGGACTGGCTCACGACCCAGATCCCACGGGACAGTTCGTACCAAATCTATGTCTTCAACGACACGGCCAGGCCGATCCTGATCGGCACCGAAAACCAATGGCTCGACGGATCCGATGGCGAGGTCCTCGGCCGCGCTCTCCGGGAGCTGCGTGGCGTTGTCCCCGAACGCGGAACCAGCCTGTTCAAGGCCTTCGAGGTGGCCATGGCATTGAACCCCGCTCCAGACAACATCACCCTGCTTACCGACGGGCTCCCCACAGTGGGCGCCGGCCAGGCGAAGTCGGGCACTGTCTCAGCTCGTCAGCGGGCCAAACTCTTCGAGCGTGCCAGTCAAATCCGTCCCAAGAACGTCCCCATCAACATCATCCTGTTCCCCATGGAAGGCGACCCCATGGCGGCGGCGGCGTTCTGGAAGCTGGCCATGGCGAGCCGTGGTTCGTTCATGGGTGTCTCGGAGGACTGGCCATGAAGCGGAACCGAGACGGCATATTCACGTTCAGCCTGTCCTTCCTCGACGCCATCAGCTGCGGTTTCGGCGCCATCGTTCTGCTCCTCGTACTCACAAAGATCGGCGAGCCCAGGGCTCTCGAGCAGGCGCGGCTCGACCTGGACGGGCTGATCATCAAGCTCCAGCAAGAACTCCACCTGATACGCGGAGAGACCACGGTGCTCGAGCGCCGCCTCGTCAGCCAGCAGAAGCAACTCTCCACAGACCGTGACGGCATCGCCCGCCTGCGGGGCGACCTGGAGGTGATGCGCGGAGAGTTCGCGGCCACCGAGGAGCTGTCGGAGGTCCAGGAGATCATCGAAGGACGTCTATTGGCAGCTCAGCAGGAATTGTCCGAAGAGATGAAGCGCCTTCAGGAACAACAACGTTACCGCCGACCCTCGGTGGACGCCGCGGTGGGCGGAATACCGGTGGACAGCGAGTACATCATCTTCGTTATCGACACATCGGGCAGCATGTTCAACTACGCCTGGCCGGAAATGATCCGCAAGATGGGCCAGGTTCTGGATGCCTACCCAAGGGTCAAAGGCCTGCAGGTCATGAACGACATGGGCCAATACCTCTACTCACAATATGCGGGCAAGTGGATCCCGGACACACCGGCCCGACGCCGCGCCATTCTTGAACGACTCCGGAGCTGGAACGCCTTCTCCAATTCAAGCCCCGTGGAGGGCATCACAGCCGCCATCCGGACCTTTGCGTCACCGGACAAGAGGATCAGCATCTACGTTCTGGGAGATGAATTCAGCGGCAGCTCCATCGATCAGGTGGTCAAGACTGTGGATCGGATCAACCGACCCGGACCCGATGGCGAACGACCCGTGCGAATTCACGCCATCGGTTTTCCCACCGTATTCTCCATTGCAAGCGCCGGCGAACACACCGGCGTCCGATTCGCCACTCTGATGCGGATCCTCTGCCGCCGAAATGGAGGCAGTTTTGTGGGGCTCAATAGCCTGTGAAGAATGTGAAATGGGAAATGTGAAATGAGAAATTGCCCCCGCCCACCCACGGATATTGCTGCTCCACTTCACATTTCTGATTTCTGATTTCCAATTCCTCATTTCTCATTGCCGCGAAACGGCCTCAGCGATCCTGGCCTTCGATCTCCTTGAGCTTGGCCACCAGACGTCCGAAGGACAGGTCGAACTCGATGCGATAGGGAATCCGCCGATCATCGGTGGACAGCCACACATTCATGGTCCCCTTCTTGGAGAACATCTCTTCGTCCACCGGGCGAGGAACAACCAGCATGGCTTCTCGTTTTCCGAAAGGGGTCTGGATCTTCTTCTTCTCCACCACTTCCGCCACCGTCGGCAGATCGCCGTCGCTGGTCACCATGTTCAGGGTGATCCGGTCCCCGGCTCTCCCCACAAGGCGGCGGGCGCGATAGAGAAAGGCGAGAGGATCATAAACCTGATCGCTCTCGATCGGGATGATCTTCTCCTCATCCCCCTCCAGCCGTCGCACCTGACTGGCATCGAAATCCACGACGTACAACTTGTCCATGACCTTCTTCTTCTCGACCGAGTGTTCGTGGTAGCGGATCGTGGACATGCGCCGAGGGTCGTAGACCGATTCGATCCTGGATCGCACTTTGTAGATGGCGTCAAAAAACTTCGAGGTTGCCGCAGTCATCACTATTCGGAATACCGGTCCGTCAGCGGAGTCCTCCTCAAAGCTCTCCAGGGTGAGCGAGCCACAGTGGATTCCGCCGTAGGAGACGCTGTAGCGCATCTGGCTTTCGACGGGGATGACTGTCACCACGTCCGCCGCCGGTGTTTGCTTTTCGTCACCGGCAATCCCGGTCAAAGCAACCACAAAAAACAGAGACGCACTTACCAGCGCTTTCGGTCCATTAAAAATCGACGATTTCCCGGTCTGACTCATCCGATCTCTCCATCTCTCACCCCGCCGCTACCGAACCACCCACACCCATTATTTCGCGGTGACCCATCCCAGTGCTGCCAACCACCCGGAGAGAAAGCCCGAGCGGCCACGTCCCCTATAATATCCTGGTGTGCCACCGGGCCACGTGCGGACTGATTGAACCCGAGGTTTGAACACCAGCATGACGGCAGAACTCACTGACTCCGGATCCGGACCGCCACCGACGACGACCCGCCGTCGCAACGGTCTGTGGCTGATCCCCGCTGGACTGGTCCTGGTGTCGGTCACCATCGGCAGCTGGTTTCTGACGTCCGACCGTGTCTTCCAGGTGGTTCCTGGTGAAGTTTTTCGTTCGCGCCTGCTCGACGAGGACGAGCTCCGTGACGTCATCGAGAATTACAATCTGCGCACCGTTATCAGTTTGATCGGATCAGACCCCGAACAGGAGTGGGCAAAGACGGAAACGGCCGTCTGTTCTGAGATGGGGGTCCGCTACGCGTCCACCAGTTTCAGTGTGGATGAGTGGCCCGCCCGGCACGAGGTTCGCAAGCTCATTCATTTCTTCGAAACCTCCGAAGATCCCGTCCTTCTCCACTGCTACCGAGGTGTGGACCGCTCCGGATGGGCATCCGCGGTCAGACTCCTCCTGGAAGGGACATCCCTCGACGACGCGCTCATCCAACTGTCCCCCAGGTACGGCCACATCTGCGACCGCGACTCCTGTCCGCTCCACTTCTTTTTTGACAGCTATGAGAATCACTTGAACGAACGTGCGCTGGCCGGCGGCAAAGACGACTTCCGAGTCTGGGTCCTGGAGTATTACTGTCCCGAACCCTACAACGCCGGGCTCAATCTCTTGACCGAAATCCCAAGTCGTGTGTCGCCCAAAGAGCGCATCCGCGCGACGGTACGGGCGATCAACCGGGGATTGTTTTCTTGGCGAATGACCGACCTCGAAACCACCGGAGTTCGGCTCGGCGCGCGAATGATCGGCCCCTTTGAAGCCGAGCCGGAACATGCGATCGACATTTTCAGAACGCCCAATGGCCCGGCCGTGGACCTCGCCAGATCCGGGCTCGAGTTCGGGGTCATGGCGCCCGGAACCCAGCGCGATTTCGAAATCCGCTTTTCAGCACCAAATGAACCCGGTCTCTACGTCATCCAGATCGACATGGTGGACGAACTTGTCCACTGGTTCTCTGACCTGGGCTTTCCCGGCCTGGTCCACACCATCGAGGTGGTCGATCCGACCGCTGACGAGGCAGTGCTTGAAGGGGTTCTCTAGGGCGCAGCCGTCATCCTCCGCCCGGCGGGTCTTCTCGGCGCCGGAAGCACCGCGGGTGGCGCCGTCGCCGGCTCCACCACATCGAAGTTCGCCGTATCCACCGTCGAGGACACCCCGTCGCAGCTGCCATGGGCGAAGGGAATGTTCGCGAGATCCCGGTCGAGGGCTTCCATCACCGCTTGCCATTTCGTCATGAGGGGCGGCAGCGGTGTGCCGGCTGGCTCGCCAATCAGGGCGTTGACCTCGTCGTCATCGAGGTCCAGCACCCCCGTGTGGATGTCCTCGGCGAAGAAAACCAGCCCGTCGGCGCTGTCGACCACGTAGGCCCCGTGGTTGCGGAGCGCGGCGAGAACCAGCCGGGTAATGGGCGCGAAATCGCCTTCATCGATGGCATGGCCGGTGTCGTCCACGATATTTGAGCGCAACCGCAGGCGCTGCCCGGCCGCCAACGCATCCGGGTTCGTGCTGTAACGCTCGGTCTGGGTAAAGGAGGCCGGGTAGACCGCATCGCTGGTCAACGGGCTCTCCGGATTCGCAGCGAGATTGCGGATTCCGGGAACCGCGACGGCCAGAGCGTGGCCGATCTCCCCACTTTGAATATCTTCGGGCAAAATCGCGCCGGCCAACATGGGCGTCGCCGATGCCCTGGCTCCCCAGACGCCCGCCGGGTTGGAACCCGAACCGGTCACGTCAAAGAAATCGGCCTGTCCCGCCTGAGGCACGGAGGGACCCGGGAGGCCGGCGCCATCACTCTGGCACTCTCCTCCGCTGATTGTGGTGGCCTGCCAGAAGTCGTACTCCACACCGTGACCGCGGTCGAAGAGCACCATCGGACCGTCAGAGGAGAGTCCGGCAGGACCTGCCGGCCGGACCATTCCGGAGCAGGCCGGCACCTCCACCGGTCCTCCCTCTTGAGGGACCCCCCACTTGATGTTGGGGTCTCGACCAAAGCCGTCGTAGTCGCAGAGCAACACCTCCTGGACGCCTGATCCCGCCTCGAAAATCGGCACGGCATAATCGTCGAATCGAAGGACGGGGAATGGCGAAAACGACGTCGGCGGGTCGTCCACTGGGAAGAGCCCGGAGACGTCGCCGCACAGAGCCCGGTAGGTGGCCTGAATCTGCTCATCGCTGGAATCCGCCACGCCTGCGGAGGAGGCATCTTCGAGCCAGGCGCTGTAGGGTCCGTCAAAAAGCGGCAGGGCGAGTTCGAATCCTCGTGGGAATTCAGGCTCAGCGGGCAGACCGCCTTCGGGGAACGGCCAGCCCACCTGGGCCGCCTGAAAGACCAACGCCGGACCCGTGACCGAGGTTTCCTGGGCCCATATCGTAACCTTGATGTCTTCACGGGCGTTCCAGCTTTCTATACCGAAGGTGAAGGTGAATTCAACGTCGGTACACTCACCCGCAGCCAGGTCAACATCGATGCTCGACAACCCCTGTCGGACGGTGTTTCTTGAGTAGTCCGGCGGATTGGGGAAGTTGTCAAGGGCTTCCACGGCGTAGATGCGCATCCGTCGAGAGGTGCCGCCGTCCTCGATACACACGTTGGCCGTAAAATCCCACACCCGGTTCCCCGCCTCTTGAGCGGTCAGGTCGATGGTCACGTCGGTGGGCTCGTCCAGTCGTTGTTGCAGACCGTAGTGGTAGTCCGGGGGATCCCAGAACCAGAAGCCGTCGTACATGATGATGGGAATGCCGGAACCGCACCACCCGCCGTAGAAATTTTCCAGTCGGAAATCGCCCCACGGTGTTTCGAAGCCGTCGTACTGGACGTGCATTGCGATGAGGGCAAAGCGATCCGGATACTGATCCGCGAGCGACGCGACCACGGGACCCGTGGCCGAGCAGCCGCTTCAATACACGCTCGTGAAGTACTCCCCGAGCACCACCCGTTCGGCGGCCCATCCCGGGGTCCCGAGCCCGGCCAGGGCTCCGGCCGCAATCAGAAAAACGGTCAGTTGACGAATTCTCCTGGAGTGCATGATGCCAGCCATCGTTCGCTCTTTCCCGGGTGTTGACTCGGCGTATCGGTGCCCAAAGGTATCACCCGATCCCATGTCGGCGCCCCGCGACAGCATAGCGCCAGGCCATCGAAAAGTCTATGCCTATATCGTATTAAGGTAGGTACAAGCGGATCACCGAAATCGTTGTGGTCGCCCGTTTCGGCGTGTGAATTCTCAGAATCTCCAGTTGACCGTTCCACGAAGACCCTTGAACGGCGGTTCCTCCCGGCACTGCCCACCGGCGCACACGAGCCCGCCGGGGTCGCTGCCCAGAAAAAGACCGAATGTCAAGGAACGGTTCGGCAGGTATTGAAGGTCGAAGCCCCAGAAATCTTCCTTTTCCCGGGAGGTCTTTTCGCTCCAGGCGTAGCGGACGCCAACAGTCCCCCACGGTGACCGTGAGAATGCCAGATAGGATCGGTGGTCGGACCGACCGAAATACTCGGTGTTCTCCTTGCGCAAGTCGTATCCCACCGACAGATCACCAAGACCCTCCAAGACCGTGATGTGCAGATCGCCCTTGACGTGCTCCTCGATGATCTCTCGTTGCGTCCAGTCCCGGTGAAAGTAGGAGGCTTCGAGGTAGATGACCGAAGTCGTCTCCTGCACGGCAAACAGCCACTCATTCTGACCGTCGCCCTCAGCGCCGCCCACCGAGTCCTCCCTCTTGTGGGTGTCGAAAGTGCCATAGCTCGCGGTGAGCAGGGTTCCAGTTTTGAGGATGTTGCCGGATACCAGCAGCCGGGGGCCGACCACGTCGTTGTGCTCATAGGACTCGTCTGTGGAGCCCGCCGTCGGCGGGTTGTTGTAGCGATAGGCGAAATTCCAGTAGTCCTTGTACTCCCCCAGAATAGTCACCTGACCGATGTTGGCTGCGGCCGAAAAATATCCTCCGTAGCCCTCTTTGTCCCGGGAACGCTCCACCTTGTCAATCTCCGCATATTCGCCGTAGACATCCAACACGTCGGCGAGTCCGTAGCCTCCACCCTCGACCGACCACACCTCCACCGTGTCGTCATCCTCGCCGGGAAACACGGCCTGCAGGGTCGCGTCCACATAGGAGGCACCCAGATAGGTATCGTAGGGCAGGTTGACAAGCGCCCGACCGCCCCAGATGAGGTCTTCGAATTCCCGGTTGAATGAATCCTCCAACAGAGGATCGGTGACGTTACCGCCCAGGGCTTCGAACTCGAATGCTCCCACCTCGGCGGTGAGATTCGCACCCTGGATCGGCTCGTCAATCCCCACCACGTCGTTTTTCTGCACATACAGCGTGAGTCCGCGACCGAAGGAGGTGAAGAAGGTCCCCAGGCGCCCTTTGAACTGGTCCGTGGTGTAATCCAACCAGTATTTTCTGAGCTCGAAGCCATCCCGCAACCGGTCCAGATCCCCGGGAATTACGGCCTCCTGATCCGACCAGTAGAGGTACTCCAGCTGAAGACCCGCCCCGAATTTCGACCAGTTCAGGTTGAGACCCAACAGCGTCTTGAATTTGTCGTACTCATCGCCGGAATTCGTAAGGTCCGCCGTGTTGTTTTTCTCGTACAGAACGTTCACGGTGCCAAAGAGTGTGAGTTTCTTGCCTTCGCTCTTCTCGTCGGCCGGCTCATTCTGGGCCGCCGCCGGAATTGCGATGGCGACACTCAGCAATGCCGCCAACCAGACCCTATTCACCGGCCGAATTCTCCGATTCGGTGGAGGGTTCTGGGGCCTCGGCATGGCCCAGGAGATCGAGGATGTCCTTCTTTAGGAATTCTTCATCTCCCGTTCGATAGCCCTGGTACGTCTTCTTGATGTTTCCCTGCTGGTCGATCAGCACCGCATAGGGCAGATCGCGGGTCGGATTGTAGGCATCCAACACGTTGTTGTCCGGATCGAGGACGGTCAGGAAGCTCACCTGCTGCCGCTTGACGTAGGGTTTGATCTTGCTCGTGTTCTGGGCGGAGTCGGTGTTGACGCCCACCACCAGCAAACCCTTGTCCCCAAGCTCGTCCGAGAGCTGTTGGAGGTGCGGGAGTTCTCGCCGGCAGGGCACGCACCAGGTGGCCCAGAAGTTCACATACACCACTTCGCCCACGTGGTCGTTGAGCCTGAACCAGTTGCCGTTGAGGTCCTTGAGTTTGAAGTCCGGCGCGTTGCCGGCAACAGCCGCCCCCGCACACAGAATCACGGCGAGACTGAAAACGACTGCATGCCGTAACACGCTCGTAGACCGAAATGGAACTGACATTTTGAGCCTCCCTTGTGCCCGCCGTACACAGCGGCCAACTCACGCCGTTACAGGAGACCGGGGCCTCGACCCACCTCAGGGAAAAGCAGTGCTCCACTCCGAGAGATCGCCGGTCTCGAAACCTGCGTATTGGGCGGGCAACCCCTCGATGTCGAAGCTGGCCGCCTGGTGAATCTCAGCGCTCACCGAACCCGGTGGAGGTGACACGGGGTCTTGGGCCCATGACACGATTCTGGCTCCGTCCGAGTAGGTCAGGGCAGTGGAATCCAAATCCAATTTGCGTACCACATCGATGCACTCACCGCCCGCGAGGGTCACGTCCTCGGTTGCCGCAGCCTGGCGGAAGGTGTTGCGAGCGTATGTGGGATAGGTCGGATACTCGTCGTTGACCTCGATGATGTAGATCCGCAGATCTTTGCCGACGCCCCCGGCCTCGATGCACACGTGTGCCGTGAACTCCCAGTTGACGGGCGAGTAGGTCGGTCCACCCGAAAGAGCGATCGTCACGTCGGTGGGTATGCTTTTGCGGGTCATGAACTTGGCGTTATACGTGCTGGAAGAATACCCGGCGTCTAGGATTCCGTCATAGATCATATGAGGTGTGTAGCCACTTCCGTAGTAGCCCGCGCGCTGATTGCACCACGGCCTATAAGCTACTCCATTGCGCCAGTACTCCACTGGGATGAATCTGTCGGGGTTGTTGTTGAAGATGGTGTCGACCACGGGACCCGCGGTCGTGCAGCCACTTCAATTGGGTTGGGTGAAGTACTCACCCAGCACGATGCGGTCGGCGCCGACCACGGTCTGGGCCGCCAGAGCGGCTACCGCGGTCAGTGCCACCAGGGACACCAGCGACGGACGTCGCGTACGATTTTTACTCCTCAAAATGCTCTCCTCCTATTTCCTCAGGGATTCGACCCGGACCAACCGGTCAGATCACCGGAGTCAAAACCGTCGTCGAAAATCGTCAGATCGATGAACGGCCACGCGCTCTCGATGGACTGGTGCACCTCCGCCGGATAGACAGCCAGAGGTTCCTGCGCCCAGGCCACGATCTTGATGTCCTCTACCTGGGCCATGCTGGCGCCGTCGAAGGTGAAATTACGGACGACCTGAGTGCAATCACCAGCGGCCAGGGTCACGTCCTCGGTCGCGGCAGCCTGCATGAACGAGTTTCGATAATAGGGTTCGGTGGGTGGGTAGTGATCCAAGAGCTGTACCGCGTAGATCCTCATAGTCTTGCCGACACCGCCCGTCTCGACGCACACATCCGTTGTGATTTCGTACGAATCCGCGGCCGTTTCCACCGCCGACACGGCCAAGGTGACGTCCGTTGGTACGGCCAGCCGTTGCTGAAGCTCAGCTTCGTAACGATCGTCCTGGGCGCCGAGGTTGAACAGCCCGTCATAGGCAAACAACGGCACACCGCCCAATAGATTGTCGTAGAAGTCGAGCCCTCGGCCGGTTCCCCACGTTGTTTGGTAGAGGGGATCGAACATGTGGTATTCCACGACCACGAAGGCCGAGTAACCATCAATCAAATTACTTACCACGGGACCCGCGGCAGCACAGTCAATTCAATTGGGTGAGGTGAAGAACTCACCGAGCGTCGTTCGTTCCGCAGCCACCGCATCGCCCGCCGACACGCCGATCGCCAACATGGCCACAAGCAGGGTGCCGGTTCCGACGGATGTCAGTCGAGTCATGGTCAAGCCTCCCCATCCGAGTCCCGAGCGAGGTTTGTCGTGATGTGACTCAACTCCGATTCCGGTCGAGGCGCCCATCCCAAACCCGTCGGGTCCAGCCACCATATCCAATTCGACCAGATATCGCAATAGTTATATAGTTATTGAGACCAAGACCCAGAAACACGGGATAAATCCAACCAGAGAACGGGTTTCCCGCGTCGCAGAATTCAGGTTTTCTCCGGCGGGTCGTCCCGATTCGGGGGTTGCGCAAGGCCCTCGTGTTGCCGCGTCGGTCCGAGCCTCGCGCGCTGAATGAACCCCAACACCCCGCCAATGACGGCGAACAGGCCAATCAGAACGAAAAGCAGCGCGGCGAACCCCGCGATCACCTTGAGAACCATCATCGTGGGGCACCTCCCATTCCTGTCGGACCCGGTCGTGGGATCATTTCACTCCCCTGAAATCGAACACCTTCGCCTCCTCGTTTCGAAGTCCTACCCCGCTCGCGGCCGCCGCAACCAATGCCGCCACGACCACTGGGTGCCGGGACCCATGCCATCGGTACTGTCACGCCGGAAAATGATCCCACACAGGATACCCGAGGTTCAACCGAATGCCGCTCGGATTCGTCTCGGTCCGCCTGGATCGCTGGTATCTTGGATGGTGTGGAAGGGTGGGCGCCTCCCCTGCTGGTGGTTTTCGGCTCCGTCCTGGGTGTGGCGTTTCTAGGCTTCAGTCTGGTCTCCATTCGGGAACGAGAGCCCCGAGCCGCTTGGGTGGCCGCCGGCTGTGCGATCTCGGCATCCCTCCCCTGTTTTATCGCGGCGGCAGCGCCACCTCCTGTTCCCGCCGTCGCCTTGGTGATCCTCCTCGGCCCTGCATTTACCGCTCTCGCGGTGTGGTGGTGGCCTGTGGGAAAGAACACCGAACCGGGGGGCCGACCGACCCGAAAGATCGACGAGCGGGACATCATGTTCGCTCGCGCCCGGCTTCGTCCCGGAAGTCCGGAGTACGAGGCCTACTACTCCATGCGCCCCGAGAACCGCGCTGGCGATGACCGGACCCGCGCCCTTCCGGGGCTGCTGTCGAATGACGCGGAGCTTGCCGATCCCGTCGTCTTCGCCGCCGCTGTGGCATGTTTCGAGGTCTGCGAAGGGCTCCGTCCCATGGCCGAGGGCGAGTTGGGACCTCAGCCCATCGAGCTTTCCCCGGAGGAGTGGTCACGACGTCTGAAGGTCCTCGCGGGTTCTCTCGGCGCCACCGATGTGGGCATCTGCCGCCTCCGAAGCGAACACATCTACAGCCACATCGGCCGCGGCACGGGAATTTGGGGGGCTCCGGTGGAGCTCGACCACCGCTGGGCCATCGCCTTCACCGTCGAAATGGATCACGACGCCATCTCACACGCCCCGGGAGCGCCGGTGGTGCTGGAATCAGCACGGCAATATGTGGAGCTGTCCCAAATCGGAGTGGAAGTCGCGGATGTCATCAGACGCTGCGGTTGGCCGGCCCGGGCCCACACCGACGGCAACTACCGGGTCATTGCACCGCTGGTGGCTCGTGACGCAGGCCTCGGCGAGATCGGGCGCATGGGTCTGTTGATGACACCCCGGCTTGGCCCCAGGGTCCGGATCGGGGTGGTGACGACCGATCTTCCTCTCGAGGTGGATCCTCCAGGCGACGATCCGTCGGTGCTCGACTTCTGCTCCATCTGCAAGAAGTGCGCGGTCAACTGCCCGGTGGGCGCGATTCCCCGCGGCGACCGCGAGCCCATCGACGGCGGGCTGCGATGGAAGATCGACAGCGACACGTGTTTTCGTTACTGGAATGTGGCGGGCACCGACTGCGCCGTGTGTATGCGGATGTGTCCGTACTCTCACCCGGACAACGGGGCCCACAACGTGGTGCGGTGGGCGATCCGGCAATCGGGTGGAGCGCGACGAGTCCTCCTCGAGGCCGATGATCTGTTCTATGGACGGAGGCCTCGACCGAAGGGGAGTCAAAGGTCGAAAGTCGAAAGTCAAAACTCCCCAACCGCCCGCCCGGCTAAAAACGATTGACCTTGGGCTTCGGACCTTGGGCTTTCGACTTGAGACTTTGGACTTCGTCAGCGGGTGTCTTCGGCGAGCTCGCTGTCCCAGTTGAGCACCACCGCCAGGGGTTCGGCCTGGTTCTCGTTCACCGCGCGATTAATCAGAAAGCGCTGGCCATCGCTGCTGACGTCGTAGGGAGGCCTGATTCCGGGCGGTCTGACCCACGAAAAGAGCTCGTCGACCGTGCCAACGGTGAAGGTGTCACTGGCGCCGTCTACTGCGGCCGCCCATAGCATTCCGTCGCCAGTGCGGAAAAACAGCTCCCGGCCGTCTCCACGCCATCGGGGGGTGGAACCACCGGCGGACGACACCTGCCATCTCCGCCCGGGTTCCGGGAAAGTCGTCACATATACTTCAAATTGTCCAGATTCGTCCGACATGAAGGCCAGCCATCGTCCGTCAGGAGACACCGACGGATTCACCTCACGAAAAGAAGTAGCCACCAGCGGGACGGGCTCGCCGCCGCCCACCGGCATCGCCCAGATATCCTGGTTGCTGCCGCCAACCACACGGAGGAATACCAGCCATTGACCGTCGGGAGACCACGATTCGGGGCCCATGCCGTCGTCCGGGTGCTCCAGCAGAGGTTCTTCAGACGTCGAGCCGCCAACGTCGTTGATCCAAATGTCATAGCTCCCGTTTCGTTCCGTGGAAAAGGCCAACCGCTTTCCATCGGGGGACCAACTCGGGAACCAATCCATGGCCGGATCGAAGGTGAAGCGGGTCTTCAGACCACGGTTGACGTCGTAGATCCAGATATCGCTCGCTCCCGAAGTATCGTCCAGAATTTCCACGGCGGCGAATCTCCCATCAGGGGACAACCGAACCTCGCGGTGGAGCACCCCCCCGCCGAGCTGGCCGAGCTCGCGGCCCTCCCGGTCGACCCACACCAGGTCGCTCTCCCTGGCCACCGCCCCGGTCTGGTAGCTCAGCAGACCCGTCTTGGACACGGAAAACACACCGCGGCGGGCGCCGGTCAGATAGAGAACGTCCTCCGCCACCGGAATCGCCTCGCCACTCAGGGTGACCGAATCCTCATCAAAGGGCTGGGCCATGAGCGTGCCCTCGCGCACGAACAAAATGTAGCCCGAGGCCACAGCCACGTTGGAGGAGGCAGCCAAAACCTCCCGGCCCGGTCCGGTCTCGTCGATGGAGGAGACCATGATTCGGTCGCCCTCGTCGCCGCTCGTCGACCGGGAAAGGAAGAGAAAGTTGCCGTTGGGGAGCCACACCGGAAAGCGGTGGCCGACCACTCCATCGGGAATCTCGGTGACCTGCCTCGGTTCGCCACCGGCCGAACTCACCACGAAGACCGGCGTGTTGTGGGCCGGAGTAAAGAGAACCTGGCCGTCTTCGCCCCACCAACCACCCTTGCCGTTTTCGGCCGGGCACAAGGTCACCGGAGGGCCGCCCGCGGTATCGATCTTGCGAAGCTTGCCGTCTCCCGAGAAAAACGCGACGTGTCGGCTGTCCGGGGACCAGAAGGGATAGGCAGCGCCGTCAGTCCCTGGAATCGGTCGCGCCGTGAGGTCACCCATCCGCCGAATCCAGAGCAGAGTGTCCCCAACATCGTCGATTGCGGAAAACGCCATCTGGTTTCCGTCGGGTGACACCGCCACCGTTCCCGGCGACGACGCGTCCAGCGCGAAGACCGTCTCCTCCGGCGCTGGGATGAATGCACGAAAAACGTCTCGCGGCGCCGACTCCCGCCCCTTGGCCATCCATCCAAGACCCAACGCTAAGAGCAGCAACGCCGCAGCGAGAAGCTGCCAGATTCTAAGAAAACGACCCTGGCGAACCTCGATACGTGTCTCGGGCTCCGCCGCCTCGCCCCCGGCCTGGATCTCCTCGATCTCGATGCGAGCGTCGGCGATGTCGTGCAACCGCTGGTGGGGGTCCTTGTTGAGACACCGTTCGAGCAGCCGCCTCAAGCGCCGTGGGGTGCCGGCAGGGAGCGCATCGAGGTCCGGTTCCTCCTTGAGGATCGACGCCATGACATCGGACACGGTGTCACCCCGAAAAGACTGCTTCCCGGTCAACATCTCGTAGAGCACGCAGCCGAATGCCCAGATGTCGGCTCGCTTGTCCACCTCGATACCACGGGCCTGTTCCGGACTCATGTAGGCTGCGGTGCCGAGCACAACTCCGGCCGCCGTCATATGCGCCGTGAGGGTGGGTGATCGGGTCAGATCGAGCTGGT
Organism: uncultured Holophagae bacterium; assembly: GCA_963710645.1. GTDB lineage: Bacteria > Acidobacteriota > Thermoanaerobaculia > Thermoanaerobaculales > Sulfomarinibacteraceae > FEB-10. Next base: position 148,136 of record CAVQBD010000003.1, read on the forward strand.
CGGCGGTGGGTTCAAAGGCCTTGGCCAGCCCGAAATCCAGGACCTTGACCCGGCCCCCGGGAGTCAGTTTGACGTTGGCTGGCTTGAGATCGCGGTGGACAATGCCCTCTTGGTGGGCGGCCTCCAGAGCCTCTGCGATCTGGTGGGCCACATCCAATGCCTCGTCAACGGGCATTGCGCCCCTACCGATGTGTTCGCCCAGCTCCTCGCCCTCCACCAGTTCGAGGATCAACAGCTGACGGCCGTCAGCCTCCTCGATGCCGAAGATGGCCGCGATGTTTGGGTGGTTGAGCGATGCCAGCATCTTCGCTTCGCGCTCGAACCGAGCCAGTCGTTCCGGGTCGTTGGAAACGGCTTCGGGCAGCAGTTTGACCGCCACCTCCCGGCCGAGCTTGGTGTCCTGAGCACGCCATACCTCGCCCATACCCCCCTTGCCGAGCTCGCCGATGATCTGAAAATGCTTGAGTGTGGAGCCGATCATTTGGAAGGGTCCTCTCTATCGTTCACTTGATGGTGATACTGATTAACGAGATTGTATCTCGATATAGCGAAAACAGCCACCACTCAATGACCATTCCGCGTAGCCACCACGCGCCAATGGAAATTCCGGTCCGCAATAGCTCCAATTCTCAGTTTTGGATTTTGAATTCTCAATTCCCCCGCCCGCCCTCGCTATGGGGCTATGAGATCCCCCAGCCGCCCGGAGCAAGGAACAAGGAGCAAGGAACACCCCCATCCACCCGAACCCGATTCAAGATCAAAGAACGAAAAACGAAGACCGCCGTCCACCCGGAGCGAGGCAGGCGCGTTGGGCGGGCGTGCCACTTTTGACATTGTTCGGCTCGTTATCGCTGAAGGACCTGAGACAGGATTTTGTGTGGAAGAGGGGTTTGGGGTAAAGGTCGAGGCCGCCGCAGTGAAATAGGATCGCGGTTCTGAATCGGTCCCGATTACGAAAGCCACAGGCGTTCTTTTTCAACCACTGAATCTTTGCGTTAAGCCCTTCAGAGGTGGCATTTGTTACGTTTTTAACGACTGCATTGATGATTCCCCAGAGGTTGTTCTGGATAACCCGAGCGGCCTTTCTTATTGGTTCGAGCTGGGAGCGGAAAGCCCAGTTCAACCAACGCTCCCACGCTCGTTGGGCCCAGCTTCGGCTCACGTAATTCCACAATCCTCGGGCCGTTTCTTTGATCGCCCAGGCGCGTGCGACTCGCAGCGTGCTCGTCTTGAGCTCGTCAAATTGCACCTGTTGCCTATCGTTTAACCGGTCCAGCTTGTTGGGCCCCATCAACCACAGGAATCGGGTGCGCTTCAGCCGATCGTCACCTTTTTGGAGCAACTCCTTGTGCTCGGCTTTGCGCACGTCATTCACCGCATTCCCGAGGTACTTCGCTACGTGGAACCGGTCAAAACAGACCTTTGTCTCCCAACCGACCACGTGCTCTCGCGTTGCACGTACATATGGCCTCCACATGTCCATCGCGATCGCTTGAATCCCTCCAAGCTGCTCAGCTGTGAGACCTTCGTAAAACGCCTCCAATGTCTCACTCCCGCGTCCATCACCCACGTACATCACACGCCCACGACGCAAATCGTTCACCACCGTCACGTACTCATGTCGACGTTGAAACGCCGTCTCGTCCACACCTATCGTCGATACAGGCTCAGCTTCCCGGCGTAACAACCCCCGACGTACCGCTCGCTCCCGTATGCCGTCCAACTCGTCCCAGCTCAATCTCATCCGCCGCGACACAGCAGAAATACTCGCCTCCTGCAGCCAGTCGATCGCCAAGCTCTCCATCATCGCCGTGAATCGCGACCTTTCCTCAGCCCACGGCACCTTCACCTGCCGTACCCCGTGCTCTTTACATCTCACTCGGGGTACGTCCGCGGTCAGAATCGTCCGATATTGGCATGTGTCCAAATGCCGCCACGATCGGCGTCGAGCGTCGTGCCGCTTCGCCGCTTTCCCGCACTCCGGACACAACAACTCCTTTGCCCCGTCATGCTCGATGAATATCTCGACCTCCTCCAATCCCGCCCGCACTTCCACTTCACAAACCAACCAAGGAGGAGTCACACCAAGAATCGTCGCGTACAGCTCTTTGTCGTGCACAATAGGCCGATCTTACAATCTTTCGCGCCGCGGCGGCCTCGACCTCTTTCCACACGATTCCCGGAAGCGCCAGAATTAAAAATTCCTCAAGTACCAAGGGTGACTTCGTCCACGATCCCGACGATGACGGTCCGGATGGCCCCGGGATCCAGTCCCAGCACCTGTCTGGCGCCGTTGCCCTCGTCAAGCACCAGCACGGTGTCCCCCGGTCCGGCCTGCACCGTATCCACCGCGATGTCGTAGGCACCCGTCTCCCGGCCTTCCAAGTCGAGCTGGTCCACCACTAGCAGCGACCGCCCGTGTAGGTGGGAGATCTTGATGGTGGCGACCACCGAGCCGATGACCTTGCCGATGTACATTTCAGCCACCACTGGACCAGCGTGCGCTCGGTTCTGTCCGACGAGGTCCGGTCTCCTCGACCACCTCGTCCACGATCCCGGTAATTGCCAGGTCCACGGGCACGAAGAGCTCCGGCATGGCCTGGGCGGCCTCGCGGCTTGCCACCATAAACACCAGATGACCCGGTCCGGCCTGGGCCGTCGCATCAGCGGCCACCTCCGGTGGTCCGGTGGGCTGCCGATCCTCGTCCAGCGGCTGGACCAGCAGAAACTTCACACCCTCAAGGCCCCGGTACCGCTGGCTGGCAACGGCGGTCCCGATCACACGACCAAACTTCACAGCTTCTCCAACACACGGGCCGAGAACCGGGAAGCGTCGGACACGTTGTCCCACATCGTCTCGTGGAGTTGGGGTATGACCACCTGCCGAATCAGCAGATTCGGGGCATCCAGACTGGCCACGCCGATCTCCACCGCGGCCTCGACGTCGGCCACCAACCCCGAGAACAGGACGATGCCCTTGCCGCCGAGACCGTCGGCAAGCCGCACCTCCACAAGCCGAACGTCCGCCCCCTTGACTCCGGCATCCGCCGCCCGGATCACCGAGGCGACCGTGGCGGTCTCCACGACGCCCAGGGCGTCACGCACATCCGGCACCCGGCCGCCCGCGATCGCCGACACCACTTCGGGGTGGACGTGAGGCAGAAAAACCCGGTCGAGCACCGCATCGGCGCCCACCTCGAGCCCGGCGGCAAACGACTCCTCCACGTCCGCCACCGAACCGCCGATGAGCACCAGGTATCGCCCGGGCTGAACCGTGCCGACCTTGAGCAGGTCGATCTGGGCCCGCTTGACCATGGCGTCGGCGGCCTCGATGCCGGCCGCGATGCTCTCGAAGTCGATCAGTGCCAGAGCAGGTTCATTCATGTGGCTGTGCCTGTCACCCTTCGTTACACGATTCTGAAGCTGTCCTTGAGCACGCAGCGCCGGATCCGGCTGAAACTCACGGGGTTGGTCAGCCCCTCGCCCGTGGGACTCGCGATGGTAAAGGAGCTGAATCCCTCACCACCGTACCCCAGACCGTCGTAGGAAACGCCGTTTTTGACAAAGATGCTGCAGTCCATCTCGCGCGCCATTTGGCTCAGATTGTCCAGATTCTTGGAGTGCATGACCGCGGTATGGCGGAAGCCATGCTCAGCCGCCTTGGCGAGGGCGATGGCCTCCGAGGCGTCACGCACTCTGGCGATCGGCAGTATGGGCATCATCTGCTCGGTCAGTATCAGCGGATCATCGGGTCCAACCTCCGCCACCACGAGCCGAACCTCTTCGCCCACCTCGATGCCGATGGCCGACAAAAGAACCGCGGCGTTCTTGCCGATGAACTCCGGGTTCATGCTGCCGTGTTCCCCCGGTTCCGGTCGATCCTTGAAGATCTTCGTCTTCAGTCGTGCCAACTGCTCGCCATCGATCTCGTAGGCGCCGTGAGCACGCATCGCCCGCTTGAGCTCATCGACGATGGCGGACACCGCGAAGACTTCCTTCTCGTCGGTGCAGATGATGTTGTTGTCAAAGGACGCACCGCGAACAATGTCGCGGCCGGCCTGTTCCAGATCGGCGGTGGAGTCCACCACCACCGGTGGATTCCCCGGTCCGGCGCAAATCGCCCGTTTGCCACTGGCCATGGCAGCCTTCACCACACCCGCCCCGCCGGTCACAACCAGCAGGTTCACGTCCGGATGCCCCATCAACCCCTGCGCGGTGTCGATGGTCGGATGAGCCACGGCACACACCAGATTCTCCGGACCACCCGCCTCCACGATGGCGTCGTTGACCAGACCGACCGTCCGATTCGAGCATTCCCGGGCACCGGGGTGGGCGTTGAACACCACCGCGTTGCCGGCCGCCACCATGCTGATGGCGTTGCACACCACGGTGGAAATGGGATTGGTGCTCGGGATGATCGAACCGATAACTCCGTAGGGCGCGTACTCAACCACCGTGAGGCCGCCGTCGCCGCTCCAGGCTCCGGTGTCGAGGAACTCGGTGCCGGGTGCCTTGTTGGCGTTGAGAAGAACCTTCTCCACCTTGTCCTCATAGCGCCCCATTCCGGTCTCTGACCACGCCTCCCAAGCCAGGGGTTGGGCGTTCTCCCGCATGGCCCGCCGAATATGGGCGATCATCCGCTCGCGCACCGACAACGGCAGATCGAGAAGTCGGCGGTGAGCCTGCCGGGCGGCCGCCACCGCGCCGTCCACATCATCGTGCAGGGCGTCTCCATGCCGACTCGCGGCCGCCGGTCCGGGGCTCGGTGCGGGGGCGCCGGGCTCCGGTTTCGGCCCGTGCCCGACCCGCTGCCCCTGGCGCAACTCCGACATCACCCGCTGGACGACCGCGTCGATCTCGGCCGGGTTCATCCTCAGCCGTCCCTGGTCTTGTCGTAGGTCACCTTGCCGCCCACCTCGAGGGTGTCGACGATGGCCATGACCACCCCGTCACATGGGCGTTTGTCGGTCATCTCGGTCTGACGGGCCGAACTTCCCGTGGCGTAGAGCACCACATCCCCTACCCCGGCCCCCACCGCATCCGCTGCCACCCGGTACCCCCCGGTCTCTGTCGCTTCAGCATCGAGCTGCTTCAGGATCAGAAACTTCAGGCCCTCGAGGGTGGCCTCCTTGCGGCTGGCCACAACCGTTCCAACGACTCGTCCCAACAGCATCGGCGGCTCCGTTCTCCCCAGTCCAACACGTCAGCGCTTGGAGGACTTGGTGCCTCCACCCTGCCGGCCGAGCGGCAGCGCGGTGTCCACGTTGGCGTGCGGTCGCGGAATGACGTGGATGGCAACCAGCTCGCCGATCTTCTCAGCGCCGCGGGCTCCCGCCTCCACCGCCGCCTTGACCGCGGCAACGTCGCCACGAACCACGGCCGTGACATAGCCACCACCGGTCTTTTCATAGGAGACCAGCTCCACCTTGGCCGCCTTGACCATGGCGTCGGCCGCCTCCACCATTGCCGCATAGCTCCGGGTCTCGATCATCCCCAGGGCTTCGGTCGCTCCATACTCTTCAGCCATCGAATCCTCCCGTTATTGAACGGATGTGTCTCCGTTGATTCCCATTCAATTTCGCCGACCGGATGCCTGTTCGCGGCCACCCACACCCTCGATGGCGGCCACGGCCGCACCGTAGCCGGCCATGATGTCTCGTTCCTCGCCTCCAAGGTACACGCGCCCGAAGCTTCCGAAGGCCCTTACGTCCAAAATATTGATATTGGCGGCCTTCTCCGCCTCGTTCGCGGCCAGCGCCGCATAACCGGCGGGCTCCACCTCGAGCACGTAAAGGGTCTGCCCGGCCAGCAGCATGTGGCCGAACCGCATCCGGTTCACCAGCTGCACCTGGTGGGCATCCACGTGGCGGATGATCTGGCTCGATACCACCTTGGGCTTGATACGATCCGCCTCGGTGACCCCGAGGGCAGCCAGAATGGCGTCGCCGGCCGCTCGCACCTCCGCCTGGTCTTCGTGGTGCACCTCGAGCAGACCGTACAACCTCTCCACCACCTGCATCCCCGGCCGGACCCTGGTGGCTTTGAGGGCGATATCAGTCATTCTATTGATCTCGATCCCAGGCGAGATTTCGATCCAGAGCGAGGTATCTCCGGGCAACGGCAGAAAGCCCTTGGCCACGGTGCCGAGGTAGGCTGCGTGCTGGGGTTGCAGATTGTCCAGGTACACGTAGGACCGCAGGTCAACGGACATGGATAGGCTCCCTCACGACTGATCTCCCTGTACGATTTTGATACTCGCGCTGGCGCCGATGCGGCTGGCCCCGGCCTCGATCATCCGTTTGGCATCGGCGGTGGTCTTGATGCCACCCGCGGCCTTGACGCCCATCTCGCTGCCCACCACCTGACGCATCAAGGCCACGTCTTCGGGTGTCGCACCGCCGGGACCAAAGCCGGTGGAGGTTTTGACGAAATCCGCGCTCGCAACCTTGGCGAGCTGGCACGCCGCCACCTTTTCCTCATCGGTGAGCAATGCCGCCTCGATGATCACCTTGAGGATCGCTCCGCCAGCGTGGCACGCCCGCGCGATGCTCGCGATGTCGTGTTCCACGACCTCGTAATCGCGAGACTTGAGCGCCCCCACGTTGATCACCATGTCCACCTCGGTGGCGCCATCACGTACCGCTTTCTGGGTCTCGAAGGTCTTGGCCTCGGTGGAGGTCGCGCCCAGCGGAAAGCCAACAACTGTGCACACCAGGACGTCGCTGCCTTCCAACAAGTCGGCGCACAGCTTGACGTAGGAGGGGTTGACGCACACCGATGCGAAGTCGTGCTTTCGCGCCTCGTAGCAGAGTCTCGCAATCTCATCCTGGGTGGCGTCGGCCTTGAGCAGGGTGTGATCGATCATATGGCTCAGCTCGCCGTCCGTGGGCGCCACCCCGAGAGTTGCTGCGATGCGATCCGCACCGGCGCTGACCACCGGCTGCACGCGATGGACGTAGTTGCCCGTTGACAGCGGCGGCACCGCCTCGGCGTCCCTGTCGCCCTGTTCCTGGACCAGGACCAACACCTGTCGCGTGATCTGCTCGATGATTCTCTCGAGGGCCTGATCGTCCAGTTTCATCGACCCGGTCCCCCGGCTCTGCGGCCGCTGGGGTTCTCCATATCCATGATCTTATCGACCCTTCGTTTGTGGCGCCCTCCGCCCGCCGGCGTCTCGAGCCAGGTGGAAACAAGCTGCCGCGCGAGGCTCGGGCCGATGAGTCCGGCTCCCAGGGTCAGGACGTTGGCATGATTGTGCTCCCGGCTGTTGACGGCGGTGGCTTCGTCGTAACACATCGCCGCCCGCACACCGGGCACCTTGTTCGCCGCCATGCACGAGCCGATGCCGGCGCCGTCCACTAAAATTCCCCGCCACGCCCGACCGTCGGCCACCAGTCGACCGACAGCCAACGCGATGTCGGGGTAATCCACCGCCTCCGGTCCCTTTGTGCCACAGTCCATCGCGGTGTACCCTAATCGGCCCACGTGTTCGACCAGGAGGTCCTTGAGCTGGTAGCCACCATGGTCGGCTCCCAAGGCCACGATTCGATGCGCCTCACTCCCTGCGGGGATCATCGGGCTCTCGGACGATTCCCCAAACCCATCCTCCACGATCTGGACCTTGCGTTCCATGGCGGCCTGGCGGGCCAACGGCGTCACCATACGAGCGTCCGACACCTTCAGGGTGCCGCCGGCCGGTACCGCCTGGACATCCGCAGCCGTGACGAGGCTCCGGCCGGAGGAGGCCGCAGCCTTGTCCTGGAGGCCCACCGTGCGGTAGACCACCCGGCGCACGAGCTGTCGGATCCTTTCCTCGTCGGTCATTGATTACCTCGACCCCGGATCGGGGGACCACAGTTCCGGATTGACTGAGTTCTCTCCGCTGTCCCGATTATGGCCGTGCACCGCGACCGATTCAAGCACGCTTGGGGAATGACGAGGTTTCCGGTCACTCTCGACCGTAGTAGTCGACTTTGCAGCCGCAGCCGTCCCACATCCGATCGTAGGTGTCCAGGCGCTCCTCCACCAGCCGTTGTGCGTCCTGAAGCGACGACAGGGCCCGGATCAGGATGACATTCTTCGGCGTCTGCTCCTGAACCGCCACCACACCGTCCACCGACACGATCCGTATCGTTCCGCTGATCTTGGTGTCGTCTTCGCGCACGACTTCTCCCGCTGCAAGGAGAACGTTGAGTTCGCCGGCGGTCAACTCCACGATCGCACCGCCGGAGAGTCGTTGGTTCCAGTCCATCGCGCAACTCCTCCAACCGGTAGTTCTCACCGGCACCATACCCCACGCCGATGAGGTCGGCGAGTCGAGCCCGGGGTTCGAGGTAGTATGGGGACACATGCCCATCATCGAACGTCCGAACGCCTCCGTCGCCTACGACATCGTGGGCAGCGGCCCCACGGTGCTTCTGGGCCACAGTCTCTTCTGCACCCGGTCCATGTGGGACGGCGTGATTCGTAGTCTCTGTGACGAGTATCGATTCATCAACGTCGAACTCCGCGGTCACCGGGACTCCACCGCATCCGGCCCATTCACTCTCAACGATCTGGTGGACGACTGGCTCGCCATTCTGAACAGGGAATCGGTCGAACAGGTCATCCTCTGCGGTCTTTCGACCGGCGGAATGACCGCCATGCGATTCGCGCTACGCGCACCGGAGAGGACGCTCGGACTTGCGTTGCTCGACACAAGCGCCGACCCCGAGCCACTGTTGAATCGAATCAAGAACTCGTTTCTCGCCTTTCTCTATCTCAGGCTGAATTTCCTCCCGGAAAAGGCCTTGTTGGAGGTCATGTTCGACCCCGACACGCTCGAGGGCAGGCCGGATATGATCCGGTCCTTCCTTGATGACTTTCGGCGGTTCCACAAAAAAGACATCCACCGCGCAATGCGGGCCGTTTTCGGACGGGACGCTCTCGACATGACCCCCATCGACCTTCCCACGTTGGTCATCGTCGGCGAACACGACCGCGCAACCCCTTTCCCATGCGCGCGCACCATCGCCCACCGCATCGCCGGGGCACGGCTCGAAACCGTGCGCAACGCCGGCCACCTCACGACGATGGAACAGCCCGAGGCGGTGGCCGATCTACTGCGTCCGTTTTTTGCCTCCTGTCGCACGAATATTCAGCCATGAAAAGTGGTCGAACCGTGCGCAGCCGGATCTACGATGGATTCCTCTACGCCAGGTTCCTTGACCCCGTCCTCACTCCCCTTCACCGGGTCGTTGCCGGATACGTCACACCGGGCAGCACGGTTCTCGATGTGGGCTGCGGCACCGGCAACCTGTCGATTCTCATGGCTCAACGTGCAGCCGAAGTCGTGGGGGTCGAACTCTCACCCGCCATGGTGGCCTACGCTCGCCGGAGAGTGGATTCCGACCAGATGTCCAACGTCACCATAGAGGCCGGCGACGCCGCCGAAGTGCTGTCCAACCATCCCAACGGCGCGTTCGAACTGGCGACAATGGTGCTGGCGCTCCACGAGATGCCCACCGAGGCGCGGGGGCCGGTGCTCCACCAGGCGGCCCGTGTCGCTGAGCGGGTCGTCGTGGTGGATTTTCGGATCCCCCTGCCACGTAACCTGGCAGGTCTGCGCAACAGATTGGCCGAGATGGCGGCCGGTCCTGAGCACTTCCGCGCCTTTCGTGACTTCAACCGGCTTGGGGGCGTTTCTGAGATCGCTGCAGCCGCCGGGCTCCAGTGCCACCGCCTGCGCATCTTGGATGGCGGCAGCCTCGAGATCTTCGAGATTCGGGAGCACCCCCATTCGCAGCCAGAATGATCTGCCGTCCGACATTGTTGAGAAGTTCATGCATGGAAAATCAAAGGCCAAGACACACGCCGAATACATAGCAGGGGTGGCGGAAAGTCGGCGCGACGACATCCAGCGTCTCCACGATCTGGTGCGTGAGACTGCCCCGGAGCTGGAACCAACCATGGATTTCGGCATGCTGGGATACGGCCGATACCACTACACCTATGCCAGCGGTCGCGAGGGTGACTGGATGAAGATCGGCATCGCCAACAACAAACGATACATCTCCATGTACTGCTGTGCGGCTGACGAGCATGGTTATGTGGCGGAGAGGTATCGCGACAGGCTGCCAAGGGCCGACATCGGGAAAAGCTGCGTCAGATTCAAGCGGTTGGCAGATCTTGATGAAATGGTCCTCAAGGAGCTGATCCGAGACTGCGCAACGTCCGGCTGGGGTATGTGATCCGCCTCGGCGTCCTGATCTCCTCGCTGGAGCTCCCCTGGTCTATATGATCAAATTTCGCTTGAGCACATGTAAACACTTCCAAATATCGATAACCTCCCCTATGATGAGATGATTACGACGAGCAACTACGGGGCACCCCCCGCGTGAATTGAAAAATAGAAGGAACGGGCATTTGTCACAACCTCGTGAAACGCACCGATCCGACGATTGGCTCGTCGACTCCAACCGATACCGAAAGGTCCCGGCGCTCAAACTCACCGATGGCTCCCGGGTCGCCGTCATCGGCGGCGGTCCCGCCGGTTCGCTCTTTGCCCACTTCCTCCTCTCCATGGCGAAGCTGACCGATTTGGACCTCGAAGTGGATCTCTACGAACCACGTGACTTCATCGATGACACGCGTTCACCCTGCAACATGTGCGGCGGCATCATCTCCGAGACCCTGGTCCAAAACCTGGCGGCCGACGGCATCAACCTGCCGCCCGGAGTGGTCCAACGGGGCATCGAGTCCTACGTCCTCCACATCAACGGCCAGCGGGTCCGCATCAACACCCCGGTCCAGGAGAAACGAATCGCCTCGGTCTATCGGGGAATGGGGCCGCGCAACCTCGCCCCCGAGTTGAAGACGTGGGCCAGTTTCGACGGCCACCTCCAGAAGCTCGCCATCGATATGGGGGCTCGGCCTGTCCGGCAGAAGGTCACCGCGGTGGACTGGATCGACGGACTGCCGCAGATCAGCGTCAAGGGCGCAGATCCGCAGGGCTACGAGCTGGTGGCCGTGGCCACCGGCGTCAACTCTCCCGCTCTCAAACTGTTCCAGGACGACCCGGTCAACTACGAGCTGCCGAAGACCACGAAGACCTTTATCCGGGAGTACCATCTCGGGGAGGCGGCCATCGAAAATCGCCTCGGCGACGCGATGCACGTCTTCCTCCTCGACCTTCCCGGGATCGAGTTCGCGGCGATCATTCCCAAACTCAACTGCGCTACGGTCTGTCTTCTTGGGGACGACATCGACAAGAATGTGTTCGACGAATTCCTGGATTCTCCAGAGGTCCAATGCTGTCTCCCGCCCCGGGAGAAATTGGACGACATGGCGTGCAACTGCTCGCCCCATATGAATGTGCGAGGAGCCGAAAAGCCATACGGCGATCGCATCGTCTTCGTGGGCGACAGCGGCGTCACCAGGCTCTTCAAAGACGGCATCGGCGCGGCATACAGAACGGCCAAGGCCGCAGCCAGGACCGCGGTGTTCTCAGGGGTTGGCGTCGAAGACTTCGAGCGGAACTTCATGCCTACCTGCCGCGCGATTCAGGCCGACAACCGCATCGGCCGACTCGTCTTCGGTATCACCGGTCTGATCCAGAAACGCCATTTTGCCCGGCAAGCGGTGCTCAGAATGGTGGCCGCCGAACAGAGCGACCCCAATCGGAAGCTCCGTATGTCCACCGTCATGTGGGACATGTTCACCGGTAGCGCAACCTACCGGGAGATCTTCGTAAGAACGCTGTCGCCGGGGTTCCTGACCCGATTCACCGCAGCCAACATGGCTTCGATTCTCAGGCTGCCATCATCGCCGGTCATCGCCGGACCGCTGGCGGAGAGCGACACCGTGGGAGGGACCATTGGCCAAGGGTGATCTGGGCAAGCGATACCAGGACGGAGAAAATCTCTGCCGCGAAGGGGACCCGGGCGAGCACATGTTCGTCATTCAACAGGGACAGGTGGAGGTCATCGTTCGGCACGACGGCCGGGAGACCTCCCTTGCCGTGCTTGGACCCGGCAGCATCATCGGCGAAATGGCCATCTTCGAGCGCGAACCGAGATCGGCCACCGTCCGGGCCAGGGGCGAGGTACTGGCCCTCACCGTCGACAAGAAAAATCTCCTCAGACGGGTCGCCGAGGACCCCACCCTGGCGTTCCGGCTCATCCAGACCCTGTCGGGCAGGGTCCGAGAACTCAATCGCGCTCTGGTTCGGCAGGGCGCCGGCTGACCCCGTCGACCGCCCGGTCCCCCGCTGAGGAACCACTCTTGCCTGCAAGTTCCGGCGCCGGGCGACGGTTGTCCAATTGATGCATGATCGCGAGGTAGGGATGCCTTCTGAGCATCCTGGGTCCTGCGTATCGCATCACCTCCCGCATTCTCTCCCTCGGCTCGGTCCGGTAGCAATGAATGGGACACTTGGTACAACTGGGCTTTTCCCCTCCATAGGGACACAAGTCCAAACGACGGTCCGCGTAATCTGCCAGCTCGCCGCAACTTCGGCACAGGCCCTTCGTCCCATGGTGGTCTCGGCAGAACATCTCCAACATCGCCATCACCGTGGCTCGTTCGCGTCGCAGCCGCCTATGCTCTCGACTCGTCCGGCTCAAAATCGTCCGATTCCTGTCGCAGGGGGCTCCACCACGATGTGGGGTGCGCCCCTTTGAGCCAACGCCGATTCGAAGGCCTTCACCTGGATCGTCAGAATCTCGTCCAGCAGAGCCAGGATCCCGTTCAGCTCGATCTCGAGATCAGCAAACCGTTCCGCAGACCCTTCGGTGGGTCGACCGGGAGCACTCTCCACAACCTCGAGCAGGAAGACCAGCTGATTGTCCAGGGCGGACGGGTGGTTGAGCACATCCTGACTCGATCGGGCCTTGGATTGGTGGAGTTGGTCCTCGATTTCGGTCAACGCTGAAGACAAAGACCCGGCCTGCTCGGTGACACCGTCGTCACCGGCCTTCACGGCCGCTTGCGTCACCTGCTCCCTCACCCACCGAATGACGGTAACCGCCTCGTGGCTCCTGGTCAGTTCTTGCCAGATCCGGTGCGACAACCTGAACCGCGCCTCCATTTCCGCTTGCGAAACGTCCAGCCGAGGATCGGGGACCACCTCGATCTCGACGGTATCGCTCCACTCCCCCACCACAAGACGCGCCTTGTATTTCCCAGGCGGCACCATGGGACCATGTGCCGAGCCCCAGAGCACGGCGTCGTCCACCAATTCGGCGTCTGCCAAGCGCAGATTCCAGACATAGCGATTGGCCCCCAACCTGGCGTTCAGCACCGCCGGTTCGGCAAACTCCGGAAAGAACTTTCGCCACAGATCGGGTGCCCGCGGTTCGGACTCCTGACTCGACAGCGAGCGGAGGATTTCACCTTGGGCATCGAGGATCTCCAATGTCACTTCCTCCGCCTCATCGTCGTCCAGACCTTCCGGAAGCAGATAGTGGATGACCGATCCAAAGGGCGGGTTCTTTCCCACCGCCCCGCGGCCCGATCCCCCACTGCCGTCGACCCAACGAATGGCCGGGCGCGGCTCGAAGAGGTGGAAATCCGCCGACTCCACCTCAGGCGTCATCTGGCGGAGCGGGCTCAGATCGTCCAGAATCCAATACGAACGCCCCTGGGTAGCCACCACCAGATCGCCGCGTTTGACTGCCAGGTCCGTGATCGGCGTGACGGGAAGGTCGAGCTGCAGGGACCGCCAACTGTCCCCGTCGTCGAACGATACGTAGATTCCAAACTCGGTGCCCGCATACAAGAGGCCCTTGCGCTCTGGATCCTCCCGGACGACCCGTACGAAGTGGTCGCCGGGAATGCCGTTGACGCCGTCGGTGAGGAGGGTCCAGCTCGCTCCATAATTGTCGGTCCTGAAGATGTACGGCTGGAAATCATCGAGCCGGTAACGCTGCACCGCCAAAAAGGCCCTCCCGGCATCGTGGGTCGACAGCTCGATGGCGTTCACGGTCGCCCATTCGGGCATGGCCTTTGGCGTGATCTCTCGCCAGTTGGCTCCGCCGTCCTCCGAGAGGTGAACCAACCCATCATCGGTCCCGGCCCACAACAGCCCGGCGCGCCGGGGTGACTCCTCGAACGCAAAAATGGTCCCGTAGACCTCGACACCCGTGTTGTCCCGCGTGATGTCGCCCCCGGAATAGCCCTGCTTGCTCGCATCATTTCGGCTCAGATCCGGACTGATCACCTGCCAGGTCTGCCCTTCGTCGGTCGTCCGATGGACAACATTGGAACAGTGGTAGAGAACCGACGAATCGTGGGGTGAGAGCCTTATGGGAGCGTTCCACTGGAATCGATATCGAAGGTCGGCAGCCTGTTGTCCCACCGCCATCTGTGGCCAGCACATGATCTCCTGCTGGCGGCCGAGCCGTCGATCGTAGCGGCTGATGGTCCCACCGTAGCAACCGCCGTAGGTGATGTCCGGATTCGTCGGATTCACGGCGATGGTCGCCGACTCGCACCCCGCCGGGGCGTACCAGTGCTGATGAGTGATGGAACCGGTTTCAGATCGGCTCGGAATGGCCACGGCGGAATTGTCCTGCTGCCCGCCATACAGCCAATAGGGCTGCTGATCGTCCAATGTCACGCGGTACATCTCGGCGGTGGGCTGATTGGTCTGAGTCGACCACGTCTCACCCCCGTTGAAACTGACGTTGGCACCTCCATCGTTGCCCTGGATCAAGTTTCGCGGGTCATCGGGATTGATCCACAGTGCGTGGTTGTCGCCGTGGGGCGTGCGGATCGGCCGGAAGTTGGCGCCTCCGTCGTCCGAGCGCCAGAACATCACGTTCATCACATAAAGAGTGTTGGCGTTGACCGGATCGGCTTCGACGTGGGTGTAATACCAGGCCCGTTGCCGCAGTTCGCGATCGGAACTCACCAACCGAAAAGACTCCCCGCCGTTATCGGACCGGAACAGCCCACCATCCTGGTGCTCCACCAGGGCCCAGACCCTCTTGGGGTTCGCCGGCGACACGGTCACCGCGATCCGGCCCTTGTCTCCTTCCGGCAGTCCCTCGGTCAATTCCACCCAGGTGTTGCCGCCGTCGGATGATCGAAAAAGACCGCTGCCCGGACCACCCGAGATCATGGCCCACGGCTGCCGGACCGCCTGCCAAATGGCCGCATAGATCACCCTCGGGTTCGACGGATCCATGGCCATGTCCACCGCCCCGGCTTGATTGGAGACAAAGAGCACGTTGTCCCAGCTCAAACCGCCGTTGGTGGACCGGTAGACCCCGCGCTCCGGATTGGGACCGAAGGCGTGGCCGAGGGCGGCCACATAGACCACATCTGGGTCGGTGGGGTGAATCAGGACCCGGCCGATCTGCCCTGCCTCCTCGAGCCCCATGTGGCGCCAACTATCGCCGGCGTCGGTGGATTTGTACACTCCGTTTCCTGGAGATACGTTCCCCCGAATACAGGCGGAGCCGGTGCCCGCCCACACGATGTTGGAGTCAGAGCGCGACACGGCGATGGCCCCAATGGCGGCCGCGGCAAAGGCCTCCCCGCCCCGTCGCAGCTTCGGCGGATTGCCGACATGGGACGGGAAACCACCCGCCGGCGGGCGAACGACGCCGAAACCCGCGAGAAGGGGGTCCACCTCGCCCATGATCTCGGGCTCAGGCCTCGGCTCCAGTTCCCGCACCATGTCGCTCACGTTGCGCCACGAGCCACCGGCATCGGTGGTCTTCCACACGCCTCCCCCCGTGGTTCCCATGTAGTAGGTCTGGGGGTCGCCCACAACACCCGACACCGCCGTGACCCTCCCGCCTCGAAAGGGTCCGACAAGTCGATACGACATGGAATTGAAGACGTCGTCGCTCCCGGCCGCAACCGAGGCTGCCGCTGCCGACCAAATGACCACAGAAAATAGAATGTGACGTTTCATAAGCGGTGCACCCTCCAGAGTGGGCGAGCATAGCAATCTCGCCGAAATGCCGCCAGGCAATGGCTGATCTCGAAAAAAATCGCGGTGCCGTCCGCCCTCAGCGTTCGACTCGCTGCCCGCGGTTCAGCCCTGAACCACGGGCAGACCACGGTTTTCGCCGCCCCCTCGCTCGCGGTCGCTTTCCGGATGGGTCGCCCGGCCACGCACATGGTCCACGGCGTGGCGCAGGGGCTCCAGGATGGTGGTGAGGTTCTCCACAGCTGCCTTGCGGCTGCCTGGCAGGTTGATCACCACCGTTGACCCCAGGATGCCGCACACCCCGCGCTGCAGCCAGGCGTGGGGGGTGATTCCGGCCGACGCCAGACGCATGGCCTCGGCCAAACCGGGGATGAAGCGGTCGATCACGGATCGGGTGGCCTCGGGCGTCCGGTCGCGGTGGGCGCAACCGGTGCCACCAACCGTGACCACCAGATCCAGACCGCGACCAGCCAGATCTCCGAGACGCGCCGGCAATCAACTCCTCCTCGTCCGGCACCACTCCTGTCCAGGCGACATGGGCTGCCAATGCCGTCGACAATAAGCCAGCCACGGCCGGTCCTGCGGTATCTCCCGCCTCACCCGCCGCCGCACGATCCGACACCGTGATGACCCCCGCCTGAATCGCTGACCGGGTCACTTCGCCCGACACGCGCACCTCCGACCCCGACCGCACGGCGCCCGCCCTGGTCACCCTGGCAAACACACCGGCCCTGGGCATGATGCAGTCACCGGTCTGGAAATAAATCGCGCAGCGCGAGTGACAGACCTTGCCGATCTGGGTGATCTGGATTTCACCGTCACCCACAAGCAGGGTTGTGCCGATCCCCAGGCGGTTCAGATCGATGCCGTCGATCACCAGGTTCTCCCCGAAATCCCCGGGCTCCAGGTCGAGGCCACGATCGCGCATCTCGTCGATGTCGGACGCCGCCAACAAACTCACCTGACGATGCCAATTCCCCGCATGAGCATCACCATCGATGCCGTGGTCGACCACCAGTTCGGCCACCTCCACCGGTGCCTTCCGGTCGCCTTTCTCGCGGCATGTGCACACCGCCACCACCCGTCCGGCGTGGACCATGGCCGTCATCGGTCAGTCCCCGGGGTCCCGGTCGGCACGGTAATCACCGGACCGTCCACCACTCTTTTCCAGCAACCGAATGCCTTCCAGCACCATTGACTTGGAGAGGGCTTTCAGCATGTCGTAGAGCGTCAGCCCCGCCACCGCAGCGGCGGTGAGGGCTTCCATCTCCACACCGGTTGGGGCCCGCGTGGCCGCCACAGCCTCGATCCGTATCCGATCCCGGCACCGTTCGAAATCCACCGATACATGGTCGAGGGGGAGCGAATGGCACAGGGGGATCAGGTCCGCCGTTCGTTTGGCCGCCTGAATGCCGGCAAGCCGCGCCGCTTCGAAGACGTTGCCCTTGGGCGTGACGCCATCGGCTATGGCCGTCATGATCTCGTCGCCAACCACCAACACAGCCTCGGCCTTCGCCCGCCGCCCGGTGGGTTGTTTGGATCCCACATCCACCATCCGCAGTGATCCGTCGGCATCGAGATGACTGAGTTCAGCCATGCTCACCCCCCGACCGAGACCATGGGCAGGGGTGAGTCCATGTCGGGCGCGGCCACCTTCCCGTCCAGGAATTCACGCAGCTGCAGACGCACTTCGTCGGCCGTCGCCGTCTCAAGCAGTCGCGCGAGATCAAAAGCCGCGGGGTCCATCAGGCACCGGCGCAACCGGCCCAGGGGGTCCAGACGGAGTCGGTTGCAACCATCACAAAATGGCTCGCTCAGTGGGCTGATCCAACTCACCGCGACCTCCCGCCCACCCCATCGCAGGACATTGCGTCGGGCGGGAGACGTCGTCCTCCCCTCCGGATGGTCCTCCAACGTTCCTCCGAGCCATGCCTTCACCGTTTCAGCGGACAGATACTCCTGCTCGGCCCAGCGGCTTTCGGTACCGGTTCGCATCAGCTCGATGAACCGAATCTCCAGACCACGGTCTGCGGCAAAGTCCAACAACCTCGGAACGTCCTCGCGCCAACCGCTGGTCATCAGGACCGCGTTCAGTTTGACCGGTACCAGCCCGACCTCCACGGCTCGATCGATTCCGCCCACTGCATCGGCCACCCTTCCCCCTCGGGTGAGCTGGCTGTATCGCTTTGGATCGAGAGTGTCGATGGAAACGTTCACTCGGGCCAGGCCCGCACTTCGAAGGGTCGGTGCCAGATGCCCCAACAACGATCCATTGGTGGTCGCCGAGACCTCCTTCACACCGTCGATCGCGACCAGATCCCGGATCAGGTGCTCCACACCGGATCGCACAAACGGCTCACCACCGGTGAGTTTGATGCGGTCCACACCCACCTCACGGCACATCCAGGCGGCGACTTGGGACAGGTGTTCCAGGCTGAGGAGATCATCGTGGCGGATTTTCGCTACCCCTGCCGCGGGCATGCAGTAGCAGCACCGCAGGTTGCATCGGTCGGTGGTGGAGAGCCGGAGGACCGCTGGTTTCACGATGCCACAGGGCGCTCCGACCACACGCTGTTCCGCCATCGCGTCTCCTTTCCAAGCCGGGAGGCCACCGCGTTTCCACGAGGACCCTTGGGGCTCCGAGAGGGTCGTTCATCGACCCCCTCGCCCACCGTTCGACCGCCCCTGGCCTAGACGTTAGGACAATCGAATCGGAGACTTCCTCGACACTTGTACGCCGTCCGCCCCGATCATGCAAGCTGCAACGGGTAGCAGGAGACCTGATCGCCCGACGAATACCGGGTTCGCGGCTCGAGTCGGGCCAGGGCGTTGGCACGCGCCGCAGCGACCAGATCGTGAGACCCTTTCCACGGCACGATATGGACGGTTCCGTCATGCTTCAGTACCGCGGGGCGAAATTCGACCCGGCCGCCCCTCACCACCACAGCCTCTTCCAAATCCGCTCGGCACGGCGGTTCGTCAAATGCGTCCCTCGCACCGCTCAACGCCAACACCAGCGGCAGACCAAAAACCCGCCACCCCGCCAACACCGACACCGGGTTGCCCGGCAGACCGAGCACCCACCGCTGCTGAACCCGTGCGGCCAGGATGGGTTTGCCGGGCTTCACCGCCACCTTGTGAAATACGATCTCTCCGCCCAATGAACGAACGACTTCCGGGACAAAATCGTAATCCCCGACCGAAACGCCCCCGGAGGTCAGGACCAGATCGGCCTCGTCCAGTGCGCGGCGGATGGTCTTTGCGAGTTGTCCCTCAACGTCCTGAGCACCAAGTTCCAGGGGCGGCAGGCAACCCGCCGAACGAACCAGGGCGTTCAACAATGGGCCGTTGCTGTTGCGGATCTGGCCCGGCCCCGGGACCACTGACGCCGGCACCAGTTCCGAACCGGTGATCACCACTGCAACCCGGGGCCGCGGATGGACCGTCACCCGATGGGCACCGCCGGCCGCCAGAGCTGCGATCAACTGCGGCGTCAACTGGTCTCCGACGCGGGCAAGCTCCTGTCCCTCGTCCATCACTTCGCCGCGATATCTCACGTGGGCCCCGCGAGCCACCTCCTCGAACATCACCCTCCCGTCCTCGCCCACCACTGCCAACTCCTGTTGCACCACGGTGTCGGCGCCAGCGGGAAGCACCGCCCCGGTGAAAATTCGAGCGGCAACCCCCTCCGGCAGGTCCTGAGGAACGGTCCCGGCAGTAATCTCGAAGGCGATGGCGAGCGGTTTCCCATGACCGAGGTCGTCGCGGCGGACGGCATAACCATCCATTGCCGAGACGTTGTCCGGGGGAGCCGCCACGTCTGAACAAGGTGCAGCTGCCAGCAGGTGGCCAAAGGCAGCACCCAGGTCCATTTCCACCGGCTGAAGCGGTGACGCGAGGTCGGCCAACATCGAACGTGCCTGATCAAAAGTCAACATGGCACGAGAATACACGGACCTGGCCATTGATTTCCGTCATTGGAACCGAACGGCTTTTAGGACCGGCGGCGTTCCCCACTCTCACCGCAGATTTCTCGGAACTCCTCCGGCGTGTTCACACCCCGCCATTGGTCCGCAATGGTTTCGGGCGGCGTCGGACAAAACGTCGTGGCAGCATCCACGATCAGTCGGGGCGCGGCCGACCCGGCACGGACCAATTGTTCAATCATCGGCAGGGCCTGGGGTTCATACACCGCGAGCAGAGGATCAACCACCCCTGCGGCGGTGCGCGGAAGGATGGCCCACCTGCCGGGTTGCCGCTGGTCGAGCAGCCAACGCACGGCCTTCGAGGTCAGCAGCGGGAGATCGCAAGAGGCCATTAGCCAGGTCGCATCCGGCGCCCACCTCAAACCCGATGCCATACCGGCCATGGGGCCTTCAACGTCCAGAGGATCGGGAAGTCTCCGAAGCGCGGCCAACTCGGAGGGGACCTCTCCATCGCCCAGCAACACGACTTCCTCAACCTGGTCTTTGAGGGCGGCCACTACCCCCTCCACGATCGTCCGACCCTTGTGGTCGAGCAACTGCTTCGCCCTGCCCATTCGCCTCGAACGCCCTCCGATCAGAATACCTCCCAGGATCCTCCTCGCTCCCCAGGTCGTCCTCAGCACACCCAGAACCACATCCAGGGCCGCCTCGAGGCGTGCTGGGCCTCGAGGGAGCACCCCCACCACCTGTTCCAGACCAACCGGCAGATTAGTCCCGTCCGCCCCGAGCAACCAGATTTTCTTCAGTGCGGTGGCCTTGTGTCCCTCCACGAGGACAATGTCATTCCGCACGGTGAGATCGTGCAGAGCCTCAAGGAGATCCGGAGCTCCTTGCCCATGCCACCGGGCGAAGGACTCGTTGGGCGACCCCACCAACACATCGGCCCCGGCTCGGAACAGCCGGTCGGAGTCCTTGCCCGGCCGATCCACCTCGATACCGTGGGCGTCACTCTTGATCACCGCCACCCGGAGACCTAGAGCCCGTAACCGTGGTATCAGCCCCTCCAGCAGCGTGGTCTTCCCCGACCCGCTCCAGCCACAAACCGCCAGGACCGGCAGTCCCCTCATCACGTTCATTCCACGAGTCTATCCCCATCAACCAAAGACCTCTTCATCGCTGGTGAGAATTTTGACCCTAGTCAAGGAAGAGACCGCCAACCGAATCCACAATGGCAAAGCTATGGGAAGAGGTATACATTCAATCTCAATACATCAATCGGAGGAGCCAATCATGCGAAAACTGTTTGCGGCGACTGTGTTGATCACCTTCCTGGCGGTTGCGGCCGGGGCGGCCGACGATCCGAAGGTGGCCGGCGCGTGCATGACCTGCCACAAGGAAAAGACGGTGGGTCTTTACAAACAGTGGTTCGACTCCGAACACGCCGCCCACAACGTGACCTGTCTCAGCTGCCACCAGGCCGATCGCCGCGATCCGGACGCCTATACCCATTACGACGCCACCATCGCTACGCTGGTGACCCCTGCCGACTGCGGCCGCTGTCATCCAAACGAGGCCAAGGAGGTCTCCGACTCCTACCACGCCAGCGCGGGGAAGATCCTCGACTCGGCGGACGCCTATCTCGCCCATGTCGCTGCGGGAGACCCGGTTTCGGTCATCGGTTGCGAAAGCTGTCACGGCGGCAAGGTCCGGATCGACCCGAACAGTCCCAACAAACTGGACCGCCACAGCTGGCCCAACTCAGGGATCGGCCGGATCAACCCCGACGGTTCCCTCGGATCGTGCAACGCCTGTCACACTCGGCACAGTTTTTCGAAGGCCCAGGCGAGACAGCCGGAGGCATGCTCAAAATGTCACCTCGGACCTGACCATCCCCAGAAAGAGGTCTACGAGGAGTCCAAGCACGGCAATACCTACTTCACCAACGAAGACATGATGAATCTCCGCTCGGACTCCTGGGTCGTGGGTGTGGACTACGCCACCGCGCCCACCTGCGCCACCTGCCACATCTCGGCCACGAGCAAGCAGAAGATCACCCACGACGTGGGCCAACGGATCGCCTGGACCCTGCGACCGCCGGTGTCCAAATACAAGGAGAACTGGCAGGTCAAACGGGCCAACATGCAGGACGTGTGCACCGCGTGCCACACCCAGACCTTCACCGACGGCCACTTCTACCAATTCGACGCGTCGGTGCGGTTGTACAACGAAAAGTTCGCCATCCCGGCCACCGAGCTGATGGATTTGGTGCGTTCGAAAAAGCTGCTCGAAAACCCGGCGGCCTTCTCGAACAAGATCGAGTGGACCTACTGGGAGCTGTGGCACCACGAGGGACGTCGCGCCCGCCACGGCGCCGCCATGATGGGCCCGGACTACACCTGGTGGCACGGTTTTTACGACATCGCCCAAAACTTCTACTTCAAGCTCCTCCCGGAGGCCCGTCAGTTTGGCGACCCCGATGTGGACGCCTTTATCGACGAACTGTTGGACTCCGATCCCATGCACCGGT
The DNA here is from genome assembly GCA_963710645.1 of uncultured Holophagae bacterium. Lineage (GTDB taxonomy): Bacteria > Acidobacteriota > Thermoanaerobaculia > Thermoanaerobaculales > Sulfomarinibacteraceae > FEB-10. The sequence goes on from CAVQBD010000003.1 coordinate 170,508, forward strand.
GGGTCCGGGAGCAAACAGCGGACCTCAAAAAGGAGATCCGGTCCGGTGATATGCAGAAGATCTACACGAGGTTCTTTGTCGAGGAGTGACCATGTTCCGGACCTACCTCGACTTCGTCCGTGCGGTATCCCTCGACCCCCTGGGTCGTGTCGGGGTGGTGTTGACCACCACCGCAGCCGTAAGCTTCGTCATCTCGCAGTTGGCCATGCTGGCGGGCCTGGTCACCAACGCCTACGTGGGCCTCATCGTCTACCTGCTCTTTCCGGTCCTCTTCATTCTGGGCCTGGTGATCATCCCCATCGCATGGCGCCGCCAACGCCGACGAACCGGGCTGTCCTCCCGCGAACTCATCGAGCGGAACTTCGGCGACGATGGGGTTCAGGGCGGAGTCACCGGCTCGCCCATCTTCCGCACCGTCGCTATTCTGACCCTCGCCAACGTTCTCATCCTCGGCGCAGCCAGCGTCAAAATGCTGCATTTCATGGACTCGGCCGAGTTCTGCGGCACCGCCTGTCACTCGGTCATGAATCCGGAGTGGACCACCTATCAGGCATCGCCCCACGCCCGGGTGGCCTGCGTGGACTGCCACGTGGGCGAGGGCATCGGGCCGTTGGTCAATTCCAAGCTTAACGGGGCCTGGCAGATGGTCTCGGCCACCTTCAACCTTTATGAACGGCCGATCCCCACACCGGTCCACCAGCTGCGCCCCGCTCGTGAGACCTGCGAAAAATGCCACTGGCCTGAGAAGTTCTACGGCAACCGGCTGGTGACCCTGGCCCGATACGCCAACGACGAGATCTCCACCCCCAGCTACACCACGCTCAACCTGAAGATCGACGCCGGTTCCGCCGGATCCACCGGAGTCCACTGGCACGTGGGCGAGGGGGTCGAGGTCCGCTACGCTTCGGTGGATGACATGCGCCAGGAAATGCTGTGGGTCGAGGTCCTGCGCCCTGACGGGACGTGGCACCGATTCTCAAACACCCGGCCGTCCCCAAACGCCGGCGACTCGCGCCACGCGCGAACCATGGACTGCGTCGACTGCCACAACCGAGCGACCCACATCTATCAGAATCCCGGCAAGGCGGTGGATGAGGCGATCCGCCTCGGCCGGATCGACCGTTCACTGCCCTACATCCGGCGGGAGGCCATCGCTGCGGTGACCGGGGGCTACCCCTCCCTGGACGCCGGCAAGGAGGGCATCCGGGCCGGGCTCGAGTCCTTCTACCGCCGAAACTACCCCAAACAGGCCTCCGCCTGGCTCGGCAAAATCGACGCCACGGTCGCCCAACTCCAGCTACTGTACGAGCGAAACGTCCACCACGAGATGAACATCGGATGGGGGGCCTACCCGAGCCTTCTGGGACATACAGAGGCGCCCGGCTGCTTCCGCTGCCACACCCGGCAGCTTCAGGATGGGCAGGGGATCTGGATCTCCGACGATTGCACCATCTGCCACTCGATCCTGGCCAACGATTCGCCGGAGCCCTTCAGCTATCTGAGGCCGGCCGAGGAAAAGGTTCGCGACCGCGCCATGCACGAATACCTCAGGGAGGAGTTCCTGAGTTCGTTCGTAGATTGATGACGCACCCTACAGCACCCATGGGAGACACTGTATGACCAGCACTTGTTTTCGTTTTCTGACCCTCGTCGTGGCCGCGATCTTCACCGCCGGCTCCTTCCCGGCGGCAGCGGACGACGAGGAAGTCGGCCTGCTCGACGCCACCACCAAGGGAACCTTCTCCCTCAACCTCAGGTACCGATACGAGGATGTGGACCAGGACGGCTTCGACGACAGCGGGCAAGCATCGACGTTGCGGACCGCCTTCGGCTACCGCACCCAATGGTGGAAGGGTCTGATGGTCTTCGCCGAGTTCGAGGACGTGCACGACCTGGGCATGGCGGACAACCACAACAACCTGGGCGCCGGATCGCTCTGGAACGGAGTCACCAACCGACCGGTCATCCCCGACCCGGAAAGCACCGAATTCAACCAGGCGTACCTGGGAATCCGACCCCTGAAAGGCCTCGTCTTTCGAGCGGGGCTCCAAGAAGTGGTGATCGACAACGCTCGTTTTGTTGGTAACGTGGGCTGGCGCCAGAATCACCAGAGCTTCGAGGCCGTCAAAGCCTCCTTCGACAGAGTCTCCAATCTCTTTCTGGGATACACGTACCTCGGTCGCGTCCACACCGTCACCGGGGCATCACTGCCCATGTCGTCCCACCACGCCGAGGCGGGCTACACCTTCGGCGAGATTGGCACCCTGCGGGGGTACATTCTCCAACTCGACTACGACAACGAATCCCAGTGGGGTCTGTCCACTTCGACCCAAGGAGCCTTCTTCGCCGGCCTCGCCAATCTCTCGGAAAACACTCGCCTCAGCTACCGCCTCGAGCTGGCTCAGCAGAGCGATGCCGGCAACAACCCGTACCACGTGGACGCCGGGTATTGGCGCGCGGATCTCGGTCTGGCCGTGGGCAAGGTCACCGTGGCAGGGGGGTACGAGGTGCTCGGGGGCGACCCCGGCGACGGCAAATTCACCACGCCGCTGGCCACGCTCCACGGTTTCAACGGATGGGCGGACAAATTCCTCGTCACCCCGGACGACGGTCTGGAAGATCTCTTCCTGTCGGTGAAAGCCAAACTCGGGAGCTTCAATCTCGAGGGGGTGTACCACGATTTCTCGGCGAACACGGGCGGCGCCTCATGGGGCTCTGAGTTCGACGCCCATGTGGTTTACACCGCCCCGTGGAAACAAAAGTTCGCCCTCAAGCTGGCGCAGTACAGCGCCGACGAGTGGGCCACCGACACCAACAAAATCTGGTTGTGGACAAGCTGGGGTTTTTGACACCCGGTGTGAGGTTCTTTCGTCGAGGCCCCCCCGCCCTTCAAAGGTTAGGGGTTGTCTGTTGTCAGCCCATGCGGGGAGAGTTATCCTATTCTCTGGTCATCGGAAAAAAACGAATAATCGACCCCAAAATTACGTTATCACCTAGCGCGACTGGGATATCGCGTTATGAAATCGAAAAGGAGATGGAAAATGAAAAAGATGTTTGGACTGTTGATTCTGTTGGGACTGGCGGCGATGCCGGCTTACGCCCAGAGCGTCACCATCGACTACGCCCACGACTATGACTTCAGCTCGGCGAAGACCTTCCAGTACATGGACACCGACGAGTCCGACCCGTCCAACTCGCTGATGGCCGATCGGGTCGTTGACAAAATCAAAAAGGAACTGACCGAAGGCGGGCTCAAGGAAGTGAGCTCCAATCCAGACCTGTACGTGACGTCCCACTTCACGTCCAAGGAAAATGTGGTTTACAACACCACCAGCTTCGGCTATGGCGGCTACGGCCCGGGCTGGGGTAGCTGGGGCTATGGCGGCTACGGCTACGGCGCCGGTGGCATGGGCACGGCGACGACAACCGCCTCGACCTACGAAGAGGGCACTCTGATCATCGACGCCTACGAACCAACCGAAAAGAAGATGGTCTGGCGCGGCGCCGGAACGGTGACCGTCAAGAAGAAGCCCGAGAAGCAACTCCAGCAGGTCGACAACATCCTCGCCAAACTCGGCAAAAAGTGGGACAAGATCCTGGCCGGCAAAGGCAAGTAGTCGACTCAGAAAACAGCATCGATCCCGCCCGGTCGCTCCTGATGCGGCCGGGCTTTTTTGCACCCTGAGGCTGGGCAGGATATCGGCAACGGCAACCGGACCCAGCATCCACAATCGCACATCTGAACATGTTTGCAAGTTATTGATTTCAATAGGGCTTAAATTGACTTCGCGCCTTCGGCCCAGATACGATCCTCCGGTACAAAGGAGGTCCCATGGCGGACGAACCCAAGGGATGTGGCAGGGTCACCGGCGCCGTGCTCGGCGAGCCCGCGTCCGATGACCAACATCAAACAACCGAATCCAAAACCGCGAAGGAGACGAAGATGGCGGCACAGGTAGGGCAGAAGGCACCCGATTTCAACGCCCCGGCGTATTTTGATGGCGCATTCACCAACGTCCAACTCTCTGATCACCTCGGCAAGTGGGTCCTGTTGTGCTTCTACCCGGGTGATTTCACCTTCGTCTGAGCCACCGAAGTGTCGGCGGTCGCCGACAAGTATTCCGAGCTCCAGGACCTGGGCGTTGAAGTTTTCTCGGTCAGCGTTGACAGCCACTTCGTGCACAAGATGTGGAACGATCACGAGCTGGTCAAGATGGTGGACGGCGGGATCCCCTTCCACATGCTCTCCGATCAGGCCGGCAACATCGGTCGCGCCTATGGGGTCTACGACGAGAACCAGGGCATCGAACTCCGCGGCCGGTTCATCATTGATCCGGACGGCGTGATCCAGGCCATGGAGGTGCTGACCCCGCCGGTGGGACGCCGCATCGCCGAGACCATCCGCCAGGTCCAGGCCTTCCAGTTGGTCCGAGCCAGCGGCGGCGCCGAAGCCACTCCCGCCGGTTGGATGCCCGGCCAGCCGGTACTCAGACCAGGGCCCGCACTTGTGGGCAACGTCTGGAAGGAGTGGAAGCCGTCGATGGAAGAGTAGCTACTCGACGGAAATCGCCCTCAGTTCCACCGGCACGTTGCTGCCGACGTCGATGGTGAACGGACCCACCTCACCGGGGATATACGAGTCGACGATGATGTAGTAGGTGCCCGGGGCGGCGGCGAATGAGTAGGTTTCCGGATCGCCGCTGAACCCGTCGTCCGCCCCCGCCAACACCGTGGCATCGTAGGTCGTGCAGTCGGCGTCCCCGATGATGTACGACGAGAGGTCGAAGCCCTGATCGTCCGGGGTCACGGTGACGTCGATGGTTCCAGCGATCGTGATGACGATCTCGTACGCCTGATCCTCGCCGTCCTGACTAAAACCGCTGACGCTGGGCCCCCAGTCATCGACATAACCGGTGGTGTCGCCAGAGTCGGTATACATCGCGACGCCGATGGTCGGGGCATCGCTGCAGTTGTCGCCCCCCGAGCGATCCAGTTTGTCCTGGGTGTATCCGCCCGGGTTTCCGCCCTGATCCCTGACAGCCTTCTCCGCCGGTGTGTCGGCGATCGCCACGGCACCCATAAACACCAGCACAACAAACACACTCAACATCCCCACACGTTGCATCCTGTCCTCCTTTGAAAGGCCCAGACCCTTCCCCGGAAAGAATACAACAAACACCCCCCCCTTGCCCGGCGCCACGTGCGTGACGCCACCAATGATGCGGGATCCAACGCCCGCTCTTCATTGTCATCCTGAGCAGCCGTAGGCGACGAAGGACCCATTCGACTCGCTTCCGGCTTCGCGCTTCGCCGTGACAGGCCGCTCGCTCAGGATGACAAGATGAGACGCTCCGGACGGGAGCTGGTGCTCCTTGCTCCTTGTTCCCCGCTCCCGGGTGGGCGGGGTCCCTCGATCTTCGTTCTTTGTTCTTCGACCGGACGGGTGGGTGGGGGCTGCTCCCCCGCCCGGCCGTCCTAGAATATCCAACCGAACTCGAGTCTGATGACATCAAAGCGTGGCGTGCCGTCGGTGTCCCCGATATCCATCCACTGGCTGGTGTAACCGCCCTGCACGAAGGTCCTGTCGCTGTCGAAGGTGTAGCGGAGTCCCAGCGTCGCCTGATACGAAAAGCCGCTTTTCTTTTTGGTTGGGTAATTGTAGGAGCAAACGTAGCCCCACCACGGGTCCCACCAGCAGCCCCCCGACGGCAGGCCGTCGGGGATATTGGTGTCGATCCATGTCCAGCCGATGCCGGCGCCGACGTACGGCGCGAACTGTCCTTCCGTAAGGAAGAAAATCCCATTGGCCGACAATGCCAAAGAGTCGTACGAGCCGTAGACGCCCGTCACCCCGCCCTCATCCTCGACAACTTGGCCGTCGTAGCCGATGCCCGCCCATTGGAAGGCGAGGCTCGTGGCAAGCCGATCGGTGAAGTTGTAGGCCCCACCTATTGACAACCCAAAGTCGCTGTCGGTGTCCAGCGTCGACCCGCCCTGGCCGTCCAGGCTGGTGTCGAACTGGTAGAAGGTCCCGAGCGTAAACTCCCAGCGTTCCTCCCGATCCTGCGCCCCGGCCGTCGTGGCGCCGGCGAGCAAGATCAACGCAATGCCGGCAAGGCACATCGATTTCGTCATCCGAATCGTTTTCTTGTTCTTCATCATATCCTCCATTGTTCGTCGGCTCAACGAGCCGCTGTTTTGTCTTGGTGCCAGGGCCGACACTTCTGACACTTAGGATCGATCGGAAACCGATTTCCTCGTGACTGAGGTGTCAAAAGTGTCGGCCCTGCCACCTGCGGTTGGTCGAATTTGAAAATATCGCTCTGCACAAAAGACAATCAGAACTTGACCGAATACTTCTTGCCCTCGAGGCACACGCTGAAAGCCTTCTTGAAGTTCTCGATCTGCTCGGCCGTCGCCTGCTGGACCTGTTGACCCTGCTGCTCCACCTGTTGGCTCGCATCCTTCTTGGCACGCTTGGTCTTGCGGCGGGCGACGACCGCTCCGGCGGCCGCTCCGTAGGCGGCCCCCTGACCGGCGTCGTCGCTGGCGATCTCGCCGATCAGCGCCCCGGCCGCGGCGCCACCCAACGCTCCCTTCGCACCCGCACCTTTTCCGGCGCCGGCGATCTCCTGCTGCGCCTGCTGCGTCTGCTGCTCCACTTGTTGGGCCTGTTTGTCCAGCGCAAAGGGATCGGTGCCGGTGTTCTGAACCGCCCAGTCGTAGCACACGGCCTCGTCGGTGGACTGCTGCCCGGGAGTCTGGCCCTCGTTCGGGAAGACATAACAGTCGATGGCTGCGGCGAGGGACTTCTGCGGCGCGGGTTGGTTCTGCGCCATGCCGGTCCCGGCGACGATGGCGAGCAGCATGGCGGCAATCATAATTCTGGCAGTCATGGTGTTGTGTCCTTTCACTTGCGGCCAGGTTCGGATGTGCCTTCGAGCGGTGTACATGCGCCGAAGACAGCAACCGAAATGCCCTCGGCCGCGATGGCGGCCGTGACCTGTCCGGTCTCTTCGGTGATCACCCAGCTGAAGGCACGCCCCATCTCGAAGCCATGGAAGACGATGGTCCCGTCCATCCGGCTCAGGTGATCGATGGGAGTTTCGCGGTTGAGGCCGCTGGCCTCGGTGGTGCTGAGCAGCCTGGCCCCGAGATCGACCTGGACGAAATCTGGGATGTTGAGGTTCCACGGCAGATCGATGGCGCATTCACCGTCCTCGAAACACACGGTGGCCTGGACGGAGGCGCACAGGAACCGGTTCGAGCCGGTAAGGTCGTCCGCCCACCCCGTCTGACCCGGGAGAGTCAACATCGCCGCCAGAGCGATCCCACTGATGATTCTCATACACCGCTTCCTTTCCAAACAGACGTATTGCCGACGAGTTTCAGAAGCTGAAGGCCACACCGATCTGCGGGCCGGAGATAAGCATGTCGTAGCGGAAGAGGTCGTGTCTGCTGCCGTCCTCATAGTCCATGTCGATGGCACGATATCCCAGGATGATTGAAACCACCTTTGAAGCACGGAAACCTATGTTGGCGTAAGCCTGCCAAGCCATTTCAGAACCAACGCCGAAGCCGCCAATATCGCCGCGGGCCCCGAGCCACCAGCGCTCGGACAGGGGCGCCATGAGGCCGACCCCGACAAAGGGGTCGATCCAGCTCTTGCCGTCGTCGACGTCCTCCCCGATGACCTCGCCTGTGTAGCGAATCCCGCCCTCAAGATCCACCCAGCGCGCGCCCGCGAGCAGGGTCAAGACGGGCGAGACCCGGTACCCGCCGGCGACCTCGAACAGGGTCTGTTTGACCGTGGCTGTTGCAGTGCCCAGGGCCACATCCGTGCTCGATTCCAAATCCACATAGATCAGATCCGACGACAGAACCCAGCGTTGGTTCCTCATGTCGAAGTGGACCATCGCCGCGAAGTCGAGATCGCTGATGACATCGCTGAATGGGTAATCCACGTCTTGGTCGATGCCCTTGACGGTGATCGAGCCGTCCATCCCGGCAGCGAACAGGTACGGCGCGATGGCGAACTCCCAGGCATTCGAGCCCGACTGGGCCACGGCCTGCGGTGCGGCCAGGGTCATCAGCCCGACGGCGAGAAGCGCGAGCAATGCTTGTGACCTCATATCACCCTTCTTCCTGGTGATTCCTGACCCCGCAATCCCCGAGGCCCGACCCCAGCTGCACCATCGGCCGCCGGGTGGTCCGTCGGTCCCAGCAGCCTGCGCGGAGGATCTCCGATCACCGCTGGCAGGTTAGCTCTTAGACTGCGTCCTGGGAACTCGTAAAAATACGGGTTGCGGGCAGGATACAAACGCCGACGGCGGCTTGCGCCCCACCCCCTGGCGTCGGACCCTCCTCCAACTCCCGGTCACTCCAGGGCGACCGGGTCCCACTCCGGGTCCGGGTTGTAGCGTTCCATGGCGCGGAACTGATCGAGCGTGGTCGGCCCGAGGTCCTGCTCGTAGACGACACCGTCGTGGCTGACGATGAAGGTCTTCACTCCGGTCTCGCCGTAGTCCACCGGAGCGGCGGCGAGCGCAAAGCCGCCGATCATGGCGCCCCCGACTACGAAGTCCATCTCGCCCAGCGGCGCGGCCGGTCCCTGGCCCTTGAGAACCTTGAAGTAGTAGCCGTGGAAGGGGCTGGGCTCCAGTTCGTATCCCTCGGCAATGACTCGAGCAATCACCTCGCCCACCGGCCCTTGCCAGGTCCCGTCCGGGGCCTGCCACGCCAATCCATCCTGCGTGCCCGGTGTGCTGATGATGCGGTGCGCATACTGGTTCACCAGAGCGCCGTCGTGTTTGACCAGGGCGTACTCGTGCTGGGCCTCGACGTACCCGAGGCACACGTCGATGGCATCGAACTCGTTTCTTCCGACGCGGCGGTAGAGCAGCTCCTCACGGCCCGCCTCGACGTCAAACCTCCAGCGCCCACCATCCTCGACGATCGGTATGGGCGCCGGCCAGTCCTCGGCGCCCACGGAGAGGATGGCGACCGTCGGGTTGTCGGGATCTCGGACAATCTCAGTCTTGACGCCGGCCTGGGCCGCAAAGGCCAGGCTCAGGTTGCGGTCGTGAACCGGGTCGCCGCTGACCACCAGGTCGACGCCGTCCGGCCCCAGGATTCGGGTCAGCGACGCGACGTCGAAGCTTTCGGATGCGTTGATGAAGGCTGCGGCCGCTTTTTCGGGTGTTTTGAACGTCTTCTGTTTGACTTCAGAACTCGCGGTGTCTGCCGCAGCCGGCAGCAGAACGGCTGCGACCGCGATCCCAAGGCAGAGGCCGAGACGAGCCACACGGAGCCGACGCTGGATGGAATTCTGATTGCCGTTTGACGATTTCATCATGTTCATCTCCGCCCCCCGCCGCCCCGTCCGCCGCCGCCCCGGGACCCCATGGACCCCATGCTGGAGGCGCCGCGCGAGCTCGCCGACCGGGCGCTCGTTCCGCTGAATCCGCTCGAACTGCCCCCGAAGCCACCGGCGCTCGATCCGCTGCTCGACGGGATGCTGCGGCTGCCGATCTGGTCACTCCCGCCGCGGTTTGCCGCCGAACCGGCGGATCCGCGGCTGGCGGCGCTCGGCCCAGTGCTCGCCGACCGGTTGGAGGCCCCGGCGCTGCCTGCGGAACGGTCGGTGCCGCCCGCGCTGCCGGTCCGGGTGCCCGCTCCGCCCGCCGCGCTGTTGGAGACGCCGGCACTCCCGGTTTTGCTGCCAAAGCCACCTTGGAGTTGAGCGCTTGACTGGCCCGCGCTGGACTGGCGAGCGCTTGCCTGCCGGCTGCTCAAAGAGTCGCCGCGCGCCGATCCACCGTACTTGCTGGCGGTCGCCTTGTCCGCGTACGGAGTCCCGCCACGGTGTTGAGGGTTGTGCTCCCAGCTGCCGCCACCGCCCCGGTCGATGTTGGTGTTTCGATTGAAATTGTTGTCGATATTGATGTCGATGTCGCTGTGTCCCCAGCCACAGTGGCAACACGAACCACCCCAAACCGCTGCGCCCCACATCACTCCAAAGCTGAAGGTCACGAAGGCAGCGCCCGGCGTATAGGGAGGGTAATAAACGGGTGGATAGGGATAGACGGGCGGGGGGTAGACGTAGGTTGGGTTGTAGGACGGCACGTAGATCACCTCGGGATCGGCGGATTCGACAATGATGACCGTTTTTTGCTCGACGACCTGGGTTTCGACCTTCTGCTGCTGATTGGACTCCAGCGCGCCTTTCTCCTGGGCCTTCTGCCGCATGCTCTGGACGGCATCCATGACGTCGCTCTGCTGGGCGAGAAATGCGTTGCCCAGCTCGGTGGTCCATTGGATGTCGTTGGCGAGCCGTTCGAGCGCCTCGGGGACCGCCGCCATGGATTGAATGCTCGGGTCCCACGGCTGCTCGGCGACCGCATCGGCCAACGCATCACCTTCGAGGTCGGGGTTCTTTGTGAGCCACTGCTGGAGCTGCATGATCTCCAGCGGGTAGGTCGAAGCGACAAGGACCTGGGCCAACAGCGCGTCGGGGTAGAGCGCGATGGGAGCCACCAACGACTCCAGTTGTTCGGGCGGGATTCCGGCCGCGACCTCGTCGGCGGCCGCCGGGTCGGATTGCCGCGCCTGAACAAAACCCGCGCCGCCCATGTGGGCAATCACGGCTGCAATCGCGATCACCGCGACAGCCCTTCGTCCCCGCCGGGTCGAATTGGTCGTTCCTACCATGCCTGCAAACCCCTTTCGCACCACTTCCGCTCGATGTCTCCTGTCATTAGTAACACGGTAGCTGGCCGGCGGCTCCCTGGGAACTCGAAAAAATACGGGGGAAGGCGGCCTCGAATATGGACCACGCGGCAGTCATAGTCGCAAGAAACCTGTTCTGCAGGATTCCGTCCTCGTAGTTTTCCGGGGTGACAGCCTCGCAAAACCCGTCTAACGTCGGGGCAGGTACAATCGCCGAGCGCTCGCCTCGGGCCCACAGGAGGTTCCTATGAAGAGAATCGCACTCTCCGCCGCTCTTGCCGGCATCATCGCCCTGCTCGCCCAGCCGGCCGTCGCGGCCGACAACGGCTTCTACCTCGGTGCGAGCGTCGGCCAGTCGGGCATCGAGATTTCCGACATCGACGACATGGACTTCTCGGGTGGGGACACGGCCTACAAGTTGTTTGTCGGTTATCGCATCCTCACGTTCCTCGCCGTCGAAGGCAGCTACGTCGACTTCGGTGCTCCGGACGACAACCTCGGGGCCAACCTCGGGACCGTCGAAGCCGATGTCAATGGATTCGACGCCTTCGCCATGGGCATGCTGCCCCTGGGCATCGCCGACATCTTCGTCAAGGCCGGCGTGATCGCTTGGGATGCCGAGCTCGCCGCGCGGTCGATCGGCGAATCCGAGTCCGACAGCGGCACCGATCCCGCCTATGGCATCGGCGTCCAGTTCAGGATCAGATCCTTCGCGATCCGCGGCGAGGTCGAGTACTTCGACATCGATGGGGCCGAGTACGTCTACATGTACTCGGTGGGCGGCAGCTACACCTTCTAAAGGCGGAGCGACTGCCAGCGCACCAAGGAGGATCGTCAAGAGCATCCCGGTGCTCAAGATTCGGGACGGAAGGTTCTGAATGTCGTTCAGCACCTGCAAACTGGTGCGGCTGGCGTCGGTGAAGAGCAGCAGGACAAGACCGAGTTCGGCGAGAGTGAGCAGAACTTCCCCACCTTTCGCTCCGTCCGGCTCCAACCCGATCGCCGGGAATGCCAGAATCCCAAACACCGTGAAGACGATCGGCGCGGTGACGACGGTGCGCTCGAGCCGCCCCGATACCAGGCTGCAGACGAAGACCGCGGCGATGAACAGAACGAGCAGACTCATGTCTCAACTCGGGGTACTGATGAAAAACCAGCTTATAGATTGGCCCGCGAACGCCTACGGCAGTTCTTCCAGATCCGCGAGGTCTTTCGCTCGAGCTGCAGCTTGCTTGTTGAGCTTGAGGTGGTGCAGGCCGATCAGCTTCACCGTGACCCCGTCGAGTTCGTCCTCGACCCGCTGCCGATACGCATCATAAAACTCGACGCCGTCGATCGAGGTCATGATCTCGATGCGCATCGGTGGGAGGCCCATGCGAATGATCTGGTCGGCTGCGAGAAACATGGTCTCGCTCAGCTTCTGCCCACCAAAACCGAAATCTTCGAGTGCTGCCACGACTCGTCGAGCGTTCTCCGGCGTCGAAGCAATCCATACGTCGATATCCATGGTCGCTCTGGGATAGCCGTGATAGCCGACCGCATACCCGCCGACAAGGAGATACTCAACGTTGTGACGATGGAACCACTGAAAGAACTCTTTGAAGTCGGGTGGTAGATGGATCGTACCCATAGATAACCTGCCTCATCAACTCGAGGGCGGCGAGCCTGTCGGTGGCTGTTCGCGTCAGCCAATAGGCGTTTTCATTCGATTGGTCGTGAAGGCCTTCAACCACGACAACAGAGCGTTCGAACTTCGCCAATTCAACGAGATTCATGGCCCGATCATACAATATCGCGAGACTCTCGCTGCATTTCCTCCGGTAAACATTCCGCACTTCAGCGCAGGAAGACCTTCAGTTTCCTATGCGATGTGGCGACTGGCTCGCTTCACTTGGTACTTGGCGGAACGCCGCCGCGGCGTGGCGGTTGGTCGGGTAGAAACGGTTCTCGTCCATCAGCTCTATGAGCTCGTATTTCTCCAACCAGGTGCGGAAAGAACGGTCGGCGCGGCTGACCGCAAAGACGATTTCGCGGTCGGCGAGCATAGTGATCGCCTGCCGCAGGACTTCTGCGCCGGTGGTGTCGACGTCGATCATCGCTTCCGCGTCCAGCACGAACCAGCGGACAGGAGTGGCGGGGCTTGCGAGGATCTGCTCGATCTCGTCGAGAAAGAGGGTCGCGTTGGCGAAGTAGAGCGGGGCGCCGAAACGGTAGATGACCAGACCCGAAGAGTTGGCATCGTCGCCCGCGCCCGCGGGAGTGAAATAGCTGCCGTCAGGGGCTTCCAGCAGCACCGATGTGTCCGGTTGGGACACCCGCCGGATCACGTCGATGAGGGACAAAAGGAAGGCGATGGCGACGGCGCGCAGCGGGCCCAGGGCCAGCACGCTCACCAGGCAGACGGCGGCAATCCAGAAGTCCGAACGGCGCATCCGCCACAGCTCGCGGAGCTCGTGGACATCGATCAACGACAGTACCGCGTTGGCCACGATTCCGGCCAGGGCCGCATTGGGCAGGTACGCCAGCATGTCGGTGAAGAAGAGCATGACGACCGTGATCGTCCCGGCCGCCACCAGGCTGGGCAGCTGGCTCTTTGCGCCCGCGCCATCCATCGCCGCCGACCGGGAGGGGCTGTTGCCGGTGACCAACGAGCCGGTGAAGCCGGCGGCGAGGTTGGCCGCGCCCCAGGCGAACAGCATCTGATCGCCGTCCGCCTTGTAGCCGTATTTGCTGCTGTAGCTGCGGACCACGAGCAGACCTTCGCACATGAGGATAGCCACGATCGCCAGGGCGCTTGGCAGCAGCCGCAGGTAATCGGCCGCAGGGATGGCGGGAACTGTCAACGCCGGGAGGCCCGAGGGAATCGCACCGAGTACACCGACCCCCTTGGCAGCGAGGTCGAAGACCGCGACGATGACCGTCAGCAGTGTCAGGGCCACCAGCGCCCCGGGGATCTTTGGTGCGTACCGTTTCATCAGCCGGACGATCAGGAAGGCGCTGACCCCTATGGCCACCGACCACAGATTGGCGCGAGGAATCGAGTCGAACAGGGCCACGAGTTCGAGGAAATAGCCCTCGGTGTTCACCGAGCTCGCCATGGCACCGTGGAGCTGTTCCGCCGCCGCCAGCACGCCCGACCCCGCGTCGGCCACGTGGGGCGCGGCGAGGATTTTCCGCACCTGGTTTGTGAACACCTCGATCCCGAGACCGGTGATGAAGCCCACCATCACGGCATGGGACAGGAAGTTGGCGAGGAACGCCAGCCGGAAGAACCAGAAGACGAAGAAGACAAGCCCGCAGATTACGGCCAGGGCCAGGGCGTACTGCAGACGCTGCGGGTCTCCGGGGGCGGCAAAGGCGACGAGGGCGGCGCCAACCAGCCCGGCCATGGAGGCATCGGGGCTGGTCACCAGGTGACGCGAGCTGGTGAGCAGGGCGAAGACGACCAGCGGGATGATGGCCGCATAGAGACCGGCCACGGGCGGCAGACCGGCCACCTGGGCATAGCCGATGTTGAGCGGGATCATCAGGGCGGCCAGGGTGATGCCCGCCGAGACCTCGCGGGGGACGTCGGCCGGCGTGATCCCTCGCAGGCCGATGAACGGGCGTGGCCAGCTGATCTTGGCGAGCATGGAGGGATTCTCTTCACTCATCGGCCGACTCCTCTTTCACGGGGTTTTCGGGATCGGGCTTCGTGTGGGCCGCCGACGTGTCGGCTCCCCCACCCCAACGACGGCGCAGAGAGTGCGCGACGCGCAAGATCGGGCCGCGAACCAGAAAGTACGGGACAATGGCGCACACCACGGCCACGATGAGCATCTGCCCAGGATGGAACGCCTTCAAAACCAGAAGCTGGTACGCCGTGTCGAGCACGCACGCGATGATGAAGACCCTCCCGAAGTCCTTGAGTCCCGAACGGAAGAGCCGTCGCCTCTCGGTCGGGCTCGTAACGAAGGCCCCAAAAAAGATTGGATTCCCTTCTTTGACGTCCCTCAGATGGGCCCTGATCGCGAGGATGGTGACCACGGTCGGCATGACCACCAGCCGGAAGTGCAACGGCCCATCCGCCCGGGCGATCAGCTGTGAAGCCGTGCGGGAGATCGATTCCAGGATGGCGTCCATTTCTTACCCCCGCCTGCATCCGGATGGCCGCTGTCCCAATTGGCGTTCTGCGCGTCCCATACATCAGACCGTTGCGTACATCGCCCGGGCCAGGGTGCCGCCGGAGAGGTTGCGGGCGTTGAATCCGTTCTGCAGGAGGATCCGGGTCGCGTAGTAGGCGCGCTGGGCGGAGCGGCAGATGATCAGGATCTCGCGGTCCTTCGGCAGCTCCCCGAGACGTGAGCGGAGCTGCGGCAGCGGTATGTTGACCGCTCCCGGCACCGACTCGACAACCAGTTCAACTGGCTGCCGCACGTCGAGCAGGAAGGCGCCATCGAGGGCGTCCCAGTGAGAGATGGGCATGTCGCCGCCCAGCACGTCGGCGGCGACCATCCCGGCGTAGTTGACCGGGTCCTTGGCGCTGCCGAACTGGGGCGCGTAGCAGAGTTCGGCCTCCTCGAGGTCGTAGATGGTCGCGCCCATCTGAAGCGCCACGGCCAGCGCGCTGATCCGCTTGTCCACCGCCGGGCCGTCGTGTCCGAGCGCCTGCGCCCCGAGAAGACGGCCGTCGGACGTGCGGAAGATCACCTTCATACCGATCATCTTGGCGCCCGGGTAATAGCCGGCGTGGGAGTTCGGGAAGATGTAGATCTTCTGAAAGTCATCGTCGCCGAGTCGCTTCAGAGTTCTTTCGTTGACTCCCGTCCAGGCGGCGGCGCCGCCGAAGAGCCCGATAATCGCGGTGCCCTGAACGCCCCGGAAGCGGGAGTCCCTCCCGGCGATGACGTCGGCGGCAATCCGGCCCTGCCGGTTTGCCGGCCCGGCCAGCGCCATCAGGCTCCACTCGTCGGTGACGACGTCCTTGACCTCGATGACGTCACCGACCGCGAAGATGTCCGGATCGGAGGTGCGCATCTGGTCGTCGACGCGGATCCCGCCGCGCTCGCCGATCTCCAGCCCGGCCGCCTTGGCCAAAGTCGTGTCCGGTCGCACGCCGATGGCGAGGATCACGATGTCGGCCGGGTAGGTCTTCCCGGAAACCGTCGTGACTTCGATCGCACCGCCCTCCAGCTCGGCGAAGGCCGCCGCCCCGTCGTTGAGGACGACGTTGACGCCGTTTTTCTTCACATGCTCCTCGACGAGCCGCGCCACTTCGTGGTCCAGCGGGCCCAGGAGCTGAGGCAGCTTCTGGAGAAGAGTCACTTCGAAGCCCAGGTGGACCAGGTTTTCCGCCGTCTCGAGGCCGATGAAGCCGCCGCCGATGACGACGGCGCGCGTCGTCGGCTTCACGTACTGGATCCCGGAGTATTTGGACATCCCCGCCAGGAAGTCGGTGCCCCCCGCAACCCACTCTTTGATGGTGCGCGCGTCGGGCACGGTCCGCACGTGGAAGATTCCGGGCAGGTCGATGCCGGGCAGGGGTGGATGGACCGAGGCCGCCCCGGGAGACAGCACCAGCTTGTCGTATCTTTCGGTCGTCACCTCACCGGTCTCGACATTCTTCAGATCGACGGTCTTCTTCTTCGGGTCGACGTCAACCGCTTCGCAGTTGGTCCGCACGTCGATGCCGTAGAGGCCGCGGAAGACCTGCTCGTTGGCGACGAGGAGGCTCGACTCCTGCTGGATGACTCCCCCAACGTGGTACGGCAGCCCGCAGTTGGCGTAACTGACGTAAGGTCCGCGCTCCACCATGAGGATCTCCGCCTTTTCGTCCAATCTGCGCAGACGCGCCGCACACGATGCCCCGCCGGCCACTCCACCCACGATGATGACTTTCATATTTCCTTGCCCTTTTTTTTAAGTGAACGGCCGGCAAATTTGCCAGCCCGACCATGTTGATCGAACTACTGCGCTGGTTGAGCCGCTGCTTCCTCGAGGATGATCTTCTCGGGATCAAAGCCGTAGACCCAGGGCGCCGAGTTCTTCCAGCCGTTTTTCATCCTCTTTCCGACAAAGACGCTCCCGGGATCCTCCACCTTGTCGCCTTCCACTCCATCGACGATGGTGTAGGCGTTTGTGAACCCGGCCGCGGCAAGCATCTCGACGACCTTTGCACTGCGGTCACCTGACCGGCACGTAACCAGCAGGATGTCGTCCGGCTCGGCGATCCGTTTGACCTCGTCGACAAGGGCCGAATTCATATTCACGTTGTATTCGGTCTTGCCATCCTTTCGCTGATAGGTCACAAAGGCCATGGGGATGTTCCAGGCCATCTCCGGGTGGCCGACGAACGCGTACTCCTCGGGGGTCCGCACGTCGATGACCGTCACCCTGTCCGGTGCGGCTTTCCACATCTCGTAGGCCTGGGCAGCGGTCACATAGAGACCGAGGGTGGTCTGCTTCCGTTCGGGAAGCTGCAAGTCCTCGGCCGTGGAACCGGGCTTGCCGTTTTCCCCTGAAAAAGAAATCGTAGTGGACCCACAGAGCACCGCGATCATCACGATGCAAAGAAGATATCGACGCGACATCGTTCGCCTCCTCATGTTCTGCGCGACATCACCGGGCGCCCACCTCCAGGAAGGCGCCGGCGGTTGTGCGCTGCGCCTTCTCGGCTTTCTTCGTTTCGTCGGTCTCAGCGTCTTTCTTCGTCGGCTTTCCGTTTGAATCAACTTTGTCCCGCACGTCGGTCGTCTCGATCTTGCACGCCGAGAGATCACCTGGTCCACAACACGTCGGTTTTCCCTGGTCGCTCTTATCCGTTGTCATGACGGCGTTCCTCCATTTTTCGCTGCTGTCACCCTTCCGGCCCCCCCCCTGTGGGGGGCAAGAGGGGTGATCGAATTTTCTCGAGCTACCCGAGGCGCGTACCTTCCACCTCGAGTCCGCCCCCCTGAGGAAGCTTGCTCCAGCTCCTTCTCTCCCACTCCTCCTTGAGAACTTCCATCGCCGCCTGCTCGAGAAACTCCGGGGCCGCCCACTCGTTCACATCGAAGTCGTTCTTGATGTAGCCGTGGCTGACCATGAAGTCCTTGCCGATGTTGATGCATTCCAGGTTCTGGGCACACAGGCTCGGCACCATGTCGACGTGCTTGATGCCCTCGTATGTATCCTCGGCATCCAGATAGAAGGTCTGCCGGTTGAGAATTTCACCGGCAGCGCGCTTGTTCCGATTCGCCCAACGTCCGACCTTGATCATCGCCTTCATGTAGGCGACCACCAGCTCGGGGTGCTCCTTGGCCATCACGTCGGTGCAGGTGATGACGGCGGGGGTATTGGCGACCTGCAACGTCCAATCCGGCAACTTGGCCAGGTCCACGATCATCTTGAGCTTGCCCGTAGCCTCCTGCAGGTGTTGGAAAACCTTGCTCTGGGTGTAGATGGCGTCGACAGTGCCATTCAACACCGCGTTTTCCAGCGGACGGAACGCCAGATCGTGCTTGTGGTCGCGACGCATCCACAGCTCGGACGGGTTGTTCATCGGCGGGACCAGCATCTCGGGCTTGTCGTACCAGTCATCCGGGTACGGGAATTCCACGAGCTCGATATCGTCCATGGTCATGTCGTTGAGCATCAGGATGTTCTCGATGGCCATGTGTTCCTGGATGCGCCACCAGTCGTTCTTGATGGTGTTCAGGCTCTTCGAGATCCCGATCTTCTTGCCTTTCAGATCCTTCACGCGGAAGATCGGGTCGCGGGCACGCACAATCAACCCACCACCTTCGAATACCCAGGTCGCCCCGAGCAATACGGTTCGGCGGATGTCGGCGTGGACATGGATTGGGGGATACAATCCGCCGAAGCGGATGAGGTTGTCCAGGTTGTGGATGTAGTGCGGGTACCAGTTGTTCTCGGGTGCGGCTCGGAAGTAGGCGTAGTCGACGCCGATCTTCTTGAACTCCTCGCGGCACCATCCCAGTTCCTGGTCAACGTTGTTTGCCGAGACCATGGGGCAGTTGGTGAACCACACCTCTTTCCAATTCAACGGCACTGTGGTGGAAACTCTCTCTGTGGCCATGATGACTTCCTTTCGTGTGAGGTCCCCGGATCCGCAACCGCAGGCGGATCCTGCCTCATTGTTTTTTGCGTTTGTTGTTGTTCATTGAATTCCCCGGTTCATACGGTCGCTCATGACCGGACCGAGGGTGCCGGTGTTCTGGTGGGGGTCGTACTCCCTTCTTCCGTTGTGGTCTCTGCGCTTTGGACGCGGCGGACGGCATCGACCGCCGGCAGCAGATCGGTCGCGATCGCCCGCTTGAGAACAAAGGCGTCGGCGCCGGCTTCGATCGCGGCGCGGTACACGCTCTGCTCGTCGTGGACGCTGAGAACGATCACCTTGAGGCCGGGGCAACGCCGCCGGAGCTCCCGCAACCAGCCCAGCCCGCTGTCCCGGGCCAGGGAGAGGTCGACGATCGCCACCCCGGGCCGGAGCCGCGCCGCGCCCTCGAGCAATGACGCCTCGTCGGCGACCATCACCACAGAGTCGAACGCCGTCTCGAGCAGCGCACGCACACCTTCCGTGAGGCCATGGTGACGGTCCGCCAGCAGGACACAGCTCAAAGGTCTATCAGACATTGATGTCCTTCTTTCTCCGCAGCTGTGCGCATTGCAGGTCATCGTCGCTGCTGCCATAAGATGTAGCCTAGAGTGATTCCAGCGGCTTGTAACCTCGGGATTCTACGTGTTCCGCCGCTGGGAAAACCACGGGCCGGTCGCGCCGCAGGCCTCTGCGCCATCAGCCGAAGAACCTGCCCCGAAACCTCTCGCGTTATCCCTTCGTGCTTTTGGATTCTCCGGGCCGTGCCCCGTAGTTTTTCGAGGTTACAACCCATTGAAGTCCAGCTATGGTCAGAGTCGAAAACAGCCGCCACACGCCCATCGCAGGGTCCTACGTGGTGTGCATTAAAAGAAATCGACAGGAGAACAGATCTTGGGCGCATCCCTGAACTGCAAGCGGCCCATCAGAGTGTTCGTGTTCACCGCCCTGCTGGTGTTCATGTCCTCGATCGCCGTCCCTGCTCAGGATGCTCAGATCTGGCTCGAGGTCGATGGTCACAAACCAGGGGTGGTCTCGCATCGGGGTGAAAAACACCTTCAGCATAAAAATCCGGCGATGGCTTTCGGCGGAGGGCGGTTTCGATGTCTTCTACACGTCAGATCCGTTATCCCCGGATATGGGGGAACTCCGTCTGAGGGTGGCGGGGAAATTCACTCTGCCGAAGTTCATCCGCGCGATTCATCTGGAGAAACCCTACTGTAACGTCAGGGTCGAAGAACGGTTTCTCTGGTATCCCGAACAAGACACGGAGGATCAGAAGACACGCCTCCGATTGAAGGTGGGGGGGACGTTCATCCTCAACAATGACAAGCCGGTTGAAAAGACCTATTACGTGCCATGGTATGGCGAGGGTTTTCACAACTTCAACGGCGCGGCGTTCGAACGCAACGCCGTAAATTATAGATTTTCACTCGGAATCGGCTACGTGATCCATCCAAAGTGGCATGCCGAATTCGAGCTTATCGCGCAGGATTCAGTGGACACCCTCGAGCACAAATTCGACCGAAACGATAATATTTTTCAGTTCAAGTTCCAATACTATTTCGACAGATGACGTGAGAGAGCCCCCTCCAACCCCTTTTCTTTTCATCGACCCACCAGGTCAAACGAACTTCTGATGCGCTCCGGCCGCACGCGGAAAGCGGGGAATCGACTACTCCTTTGGCGCCTTCTCGACACTCAACGCAAGCGCCTCGGCGTAGGTGACTCGTACCGAGTCCCCGAGGTTTACACCAGCGAGCTTCTCGGGATGTATCACCTTGATCGTGCGCTCCTCGCCGCTCGGCCCCATAATGGTGACCGAGGGGGCCTCGGCGTCGATCGCAGTGACCGTGGCCGTCAGAGTGGTTGAACGTGTGGCGGCGCCAGCCGGCATCTCACCGAGCTCGGCGGAATCGCCTGCGACCATCGATTCCACGCTCGCTTCCTCGCCGCCCTTCACCACTTCGTAGGCGAGGGCCTCGGTGTAGGTGGCGATGACCACGTCGCCCGCCTGAACCTGGGCGAGGTTTTTCACCCTGTCGTCGGCTATGAGGCTGAACTCCTCGCCGTCATCCATCATGAGGGTGACCTCGCGGGTCGTCTGGTCGATCTTCGTCACCGTCGCCGTGACCTCCGTTGAAGCCACCACAACCTCGCTCTGGGCCGGAGCCGCGGGCGCCGCGGTTTCCGCGGGCATCTCAGGCTTGTCCGCGCACGCCACGCAGAGGGCTCCCACCACCAGAACAACCAACATCAATGATCCGTGTCTTTTCATCGTCTCTCCTCCTTCATTTGAATCTATGACTGGAAGGCACGTCCCTTTCTACCATCGCGAATCCGCGATGTCTGGAGGTGCCAGGGTTCGAATCGGAGATTAGGTCGTTTTTCACAGGCTGTGACCTCGGGATTTTACGGGGCTTGTGGCTGAGAAGCCACGAGCTCTGGGACCAACAGCAGGGTTCGCCGGCCACGACGTCGGTTTGAAGTGAGACCGAGGTCTCTCAATGCGCCATCTCGTCGATGGCGACGGTGACGGCGAGGATCAAAATATCGTTTTGCCCCGGAACGATCTCGACACCGTAGGAGTCGGCAACGCGGAACCACTTCTTCGACACTTCGGCGACCTTGTCGTGGCCCTCCCCGATCGTATATTCGTGATCGACGATATTGCCCGTAACGTCCAGGTCGGGGCCGTCGCCGACCTTTACCGTCCACCGATCGCGCATCGGGTTGACGATCGCCTGCTTCACCTCAGCAAGCTTCTTGCCGTCGGGGCCTTCGATGGCGATGGAGTCCTTGACCCGGGCCACCCGCTCCTGGATCTTCACCAGGACATTTCCCTCGGTGTCCTCGAAGACGATCGTGTCGCGCACGCGGAGCATCTTGCCGTCGAATTTGAATACCTTTTCGCCCTCTTCGTTCTCGATCCAGAAATCGTCGCCGAAGGACACCAGCTTCTCGCGCATCTGGTAACGCTCACCGGATTCACCGGCGCCGGATTTCTCGTGTTTCTTGTCGTGTTTTCGCTCCGATCCGGTTCCCCCGGTCCGCGTCAAGGCATCGGAGACGACGGCACTGCAGGGCGCGGCCACCGCCACGGCGACAACAACTGCGACCACATTCCACCATCTGGCAACCTGCATCATCAACTCCCTATCCATTCGTGTCTGCCGCTGTGGTTCCGACATTGCGCAGGCCGAAACGGACGGGGCGCCTCCCGGAGGGCGCCCCGTCCTCGCTCTGAAAAAACCGCGCTCCCAGGGGCGCGACAGTCGGGGCTTACTCCTCCGTGTTGGGCCCGTACAGGCCGACACCGAGCTGACCCGCAATGAAATTGATCGCTTTCATCGCCCGGATGCTGTTGCCGGCCTCGTTGAGGCGCGGCGAGAATGCCGCGATGGCGAACTTGCCCGGCACCACCGAGACGATGCCCCCGCCGACGCCCGTCTTCGAAGGCAGACCGGCGCTGTACATCCACTCGCCGGACTCGTCGTAGAAACCCGCGGTGGCCATGATGGCCAGCAGCTCGGGAACGTCCTCGGCCGGGATCATCCGGCGGCCGGTCAGAGGGTTGACCCCGCTGTTGGCCAGCGTCGCGCCCATCACCGCGAGGTCACGGGTGTTCACCCCGACAGAGCACTGCAGCGTATACACCCTCAACGCTTCCTCGGGTTCGCAGTACAGGCGCCCGTAGTTGTAGAGTATGTTGGCGATGCCGCGGTTGCCCCAACAGGTCTCGTACTCGGAGGTGTAGACCTCCTCGAGGAGCGGCAGCTCGTCGCCCGCAAACCCCTCCAAGTTGTCGTGCACCAGTTTCCACCGCTCTTCCTCGGAATCGGCCTGGACCATGCTGACGGCCGCGATGGCGCCGGCATTGACCAGCGGATTCACGGAACGAGCCGGGTAAATCTCCAGCGCCAGCTTCGAGTTGAAGGGCAGGCCCGTTGGCTCCACGCCGATCTTCTCGCGCAGCACCTTGGGCCCCTGCTGGCTCATGATCAATGCCGCGGTGAAGGGCTTGGACACGGACTGGATCGAGAAGCGGTACTCCTGCTCGCCCGCCGAGTAGATCTTGCCATCTCGGGTGGCGATGGCGACTCCGAACAACTCGCTGGGCACGGTATCGAGGATCGGAATGTAATTGGCGTTGGCGCCGTCCTTCACATCCTTGAACTGGTTGTACGCCTCGTCCACAAGGCGCTGAAAATCCTCCGCAGTGGGCCCGGCCGCAGACTGCGCCGACATCGAATTCGGCAGCAGCACCATTCCCACCAGGGCCAGACCAAGCAACCATGTGCCGGTTTTACGAACAGAATTCATAGAGCTCATGAGTTACCTCCAAAGGTGTGAGAGAAGTTGTACTTGAACGAGAACTGAATCTTGAAGTCGTCGACGGTCCAGCCGTCGGCGAAGTTCTCGCGGTTGCCATACTGCAGCTCGGCGCCGTACATGACGTTCGGCACCGGGGTATGCAGCAGGTTGACCAGGGCGTACTGCCCCTTGGAGAACGCGCTGGCGTCCTGGCTGCTCGCGTTGTCGATGTCGGTCAGCGAGAAGCCGATCGAGGTGGTCCACTCGCTGTTCCAGCTGTGGTCGAGGAAGGCCACCACGCCGAGGATCGGCAGAGCAACGCCCTTGATGGGCGCTGTGGGATTGCCCGGGTTGGGCTCGATGCCGATGTCGACGGTGGCGTCGTTGAAGTAGTTCTCGATCGCCTCGCCGTAGACCACCTGCAGCCTGAGAGTGTTCGAATCGCCGAGCTTGAGGTTTGAACTCAGGTTGATGCCCCAGCCAGTGACGCCGCCAGACAGATCGTACTCGTCGGTGCCGTTGTCCTCCCACTCGATGCGGCGCAGGATGCCTGCGACTTCAACGTACCCCCAGTCACCGGCGTGGCGGTACTCGGCCGACAGGTCGGGCAGAGGAAAGCGCGCCGAAACATCATCGAGGCCGGTATTTTCGTCGTATTGCCCCTGGTCGCCGCTCGCGCCCGGTCGTTCGAGCGCGACGGTGAGCCTGGTGTCGCCCTTGATGGGCATCCACCGCACCTGGACGTTGCGGAAGAAGATCATACCGCTGGGTCCCCAGTACTCGAGCGAGTTGGGGAACACATCGATGTCCATGAACGGGCTCCAGGTCTGGCCGGCTCCGAAGTGGCCGAGTTCGCCGTATGCGTGACGCAGGCGAAAGGTGGTCTGGCCGGCGTCGTCACCCACCCCGAAGAGCTCGAACTCGAAGATGGTGTAGACCTCGCCGAGCTTTGTCGGGAAGTACGCCTTGGTGCCGAACCGGGTCTGCCGAACGCTGAAGTAGGTGTTGCCGTCGGTGCCGAATTCGTTCTCGTAGGCCGGCAGCTTGGTCGGCCGCATCACGTCGAACCAGTTGGGGTCGATCTGGCCGGTGCGGTAGCCAATGTCGGTCATGGCGAAGCCGTAGATCTCCATCCGCGGCTTGAGCTGCTCCGCCTCTTCAGCATCGATGTCGTCGTTCGTCTCCGACTTCATTCCGGTCTCAGCCGTCAGCTCCTGCGGGTCGGCGGCGGCCACAGTGCATGGGGCCGCGAGCAGCAACAGGAGCGCGAGTGTCACGCCTCCGGCCGCCAACGGCCATTTGTGTTCATCGTTCCTCATGTGCGTTTCTCCTTTTCTCGATCCGATTCAGTGATTTGATTTTCCAATATCGATACGGTCGTTTGGGCGCTTGGTCGTGTTGTGGGGCTGCCACCCGCCCGGTCCTCATATTCCCTTTCCATCAATTCCTCGCCCCCGTTCCCGACGCCGGGGTCCACGGTGGCGCAACGTGGAGGTCGTTGGCGTGAGCCTGCTCCCACGCCCGCACCTTGACCCGGGCCGCGTCGAAGAGTCTCTCGTAGTTGCCCTTGCGCACTTTGTAGCTTGCCTCCGGCGTCAGCAGAGCCCAGAGTGGCGCGTAGGCGTCGTAGACCGCGACCTGGGCCGCGGCCGAGCTCGGCGCCACGACATCGGTGCCGAAGAGGAAGCGGTCGGGGTAACGATTGATCATGTCGGCGGTGTGTTGGGTCGTCTCCGGTGTCGCCGTCACGTACTTGGCGACCTCGTCCCACGAGATGTCCATGTAGACGTGCGCCAGGGTGGGATCGGTGCAGATCTTCTCGACGATCGCAGCCTGCTGCTCGAGTGGACGCACGACCCGGCCAACCCCGAGATGCGCCCAGATAATCGTGGTTTCAGGGTGGTGCGCGAAGAGTTCCTTCAACTGGGCGAGAATGTACGGCTCCTGGTCCGGCTTCGGGAACGGCATGTTGATGTCGTTGTGGAGGATGACCACCAGCCCGACTTCACCGGCGAAGTCGAAAATCCGGTCGAGCGCCGGATCGGTCAGGCTCGCCACCTCTCCGGCCACCTTCGCCGACACGAACTCCTTGTGGATGGTGAACTCACCGATCCCGGAGAACACCCCCGGAAAGGTCAGCAGCACCCGCCGAATGTGGTCGGCCGCGTACATGTCGGCGGGGTTGAAACCGGTGATCATGGGGTCGAAGCGTTCCTGCTGCTCCGGTGTCAGCGACTTGTATGCCATCGCAATGTGGGCGTCGGTGAACGAGTAGTAGTAGAGCGGCGCATCGGACTGCAGGTAATAGGTCGGCGCGAAGTCGCCGGTGTTGCCGTACGACCACATCTGCTGCAGCGGCAGGCCGAACACCGTAGAGCGGCCGATCGTCGTGCCCATCAACTCGACGTAGTCGTGGATGTCCGTGCCCTCCTGGATGTAGTTCGTGATGTGGAAGTGCGAGTCAAAAAACTCGGCGTCCGCCGGCACCTGCGCCGCGGCCGGCAGGCTCGAGAGCGTGGCGACGAGGACGAAGATGAGCCTGAGCGCCAGCCCAAAATGCCGGATGGTGATGTGTCCATCGTGATGATGCGTGTTCATGTCTTCCTCTCTCCTTTCGTATGCAGTGCCTCAGAAGAAGATCGAAAATGCCGCCGACACCGTCGTGCCGTCCTGGCCGCCCGTGTAGTAGCCGAAAGTACTCGAGACCGGAGATCTGTTGACGTCGATGACCTGGAGGTTGAGCCGGTGATTCCGCGTGTTGAAGGGGTACCAGTTCGTACCGATCAGGTACTCCGAGCTGTCGTCAAAGCCCGCGTCTTCGTCGCCGAAGATCTGCGAGGTCGCGGCGTAGAGTTCGAGTTTCTGTTTGATGGGGAAGAACGCCGCCTGGACATAAAAACCGGTGTCCACGATCTCGTCGACCGGCAAGGCGCCATCCGCCTGGAACCCGTTGAGCGTCCGGTGGTAGAACTCGGTCTGGAAGAAGAAACCCCGGTACTTCAGACCGGCATCGAACGCGAGGACCTGATAGTCCGCGTTGGTCACCGTGACACCCGGCGCCAGAGACCCCTCTGCGAACAGATTCAGACTGTCTGCGAGTTTCAGAGCGGTGTTCCCCGGGTTGGTGCCGATCGCCGTGTACCGCTCCTCGGGGCTCAGAACCGTCGACACACCGAAACGGGTCGCCAGATCCTCGTGATATTCCCAGTCGCCATAGCCGCCCCTGGGGCCGAACTCGTGGGTCGTCGGCATCCACCAGACCGAGCCGCCGTAGGTGAAGTGCCGGTCGATCTGGCTGGCGGTGACGCCCAGGGTGCTCGAGGTGTTTCCCATCGACGCGCTGTACCAGAGGCCCGGCAGGACCTCTCCATTCGCCCAAAGGCCCTGGGCAAAGAACGGCCGGAAGAACTCATCGGCCATGACGCGGTCGTTGCCGAGCCAGTAGGGGTGCGAGCCGAGCATCGACCTCGAGCCCGGGTTGCCGAAGATCCCGGCATAGAGGCTGAACTTCTTGTCGAACTGGTAGCCGATGTTGCCGAAGATGGCACTCTGGTTGGTTGTGTTGACGGTCCAAAACGCGATTGTGTAGCGTAGTTTCGGCGTCGCCATCCAGCCGTTCAGCCAGACGAGGATCCGGTGAGAGTAGATGTCCCGCCGGGCGTCGACGGGATGCTGGTTGCCGAGGTGGTCGGTGAACATCTGGTCGGCGGGCATCTGGTTCATGTACCGAAGCAGCGCGTAGGCGCTGATGGAGAGTTCCCCTGCTTCGCTTGTGCCGACGACGAACCCCTTGCCGGGATCGTACACACCCCAGGACTCGTTGGCCGGGGCCTCCGCGACACCGGCGTCAGGCGGCGGAGACGCGTCATGGCTCACCGCCGCGGTGTCCTCAGGAGTCGTTGCCGCAGTTTTCATGTCCGCGTCGGGCTCGAGCGGGGCGGCGGCCACCAGGAACTCGCCGCCGCAGCCCTCTGTGACCCACACACCTGTGCCGTCATAGCCCCAGGTTCTGCCCAGCAGGCAGGCCACCTCCCCCGTCTCTCGAACCAACAGGACGCCAGCCGACGTGTCGGCCGGGCAGTGTTGGCGCTCGTCGACCCCTGACGTGCAACTAACGGTCGCAATCGGGCCCGCGTTTCTTGTCGGCGCCTGCGCCAGGGCCATGGGCGCCAGACACAGGGCTCCAGTTGCTGACAAGAACATCACCCGGGTTCCGAAACTCATCATCTCTAAACTCCTTCTTCGGCGTGTTTTGGGATGTGACGGACGGCATCGATGGACGGCAACAGATCGGTGCCGATCGCCCGCTTGAGCACGAAGGCATCGGCGCCGGCCTCCATCGCCGCGAGGCGCACGCTCTGTTCGTCGTGGACACTGAGGACGATCACCTTGAGGTCCGGACAGCGCTGCCGCAGCTCTCGCAACCAGCCCATGCCTTTGCCCGGAGCCAGCGACAGGTCGACGACCGCGACCTCGGGCCGAAGCCGAACCGCTCCTTCGAGGAGCGAGGTCTCGTCGGCGACCATGACCACCGATCCAAAGGCCGTCTCGAGCAGGCCGCGGACGCCCTCCGTGAGACCGTGGTGGCGGTCCGCCAGCAGAGCGCAGCTCAGGGGGTTCTCTGACATTGAGACCTTCTCTCCGCGACAGTGCTCTTCGCGTTGTCTGCCTGAAAATCGGCATTAAACGGACGTTAGCCGAGAATCGAAGGGCTGTGACCTCGGGATCTTACGGGCCGTGACCTCGCAAATTTACGGGGCGTGTGGCTCGGAAGCTTCGAGGCGGACTAGAGCTCGACGAGGCCGTGCTTGATCGCGAAGTGGATCAGCTCGGCGTTGGTGTGCAGGTCCAGCGTCTCCATCATCTGGTACTTGTGGAACTCCACCGTCCGGGTCGAGATCTCCAGGTTCGCGGCGATCTCTTTCGCCGAACGCCCTTCGGCCAGGAGGCGAAGAACCTCCCGCTGTCGCAACGTGATTGAAGCGACGGGGTCGTCGCCCACGTGCTCCGGATCCTGCTTCATGGCGTCCAGGACTTCACCCGCGAGCTGCGGCGTGAGGTAGGTCTTACCCTGGAGGGCGGCACGGATCGCCATCACCAGCTCCGCCGACGCCGAGTGCTTGAGCACGAAGCCCGACGCCCCGGCGTCGAGAGCGCGCCGCGCGAACATCACGTCCCGGTGCATGGTCAGAAACACCACGGGCGTTCGATCTCCGTCCTGCCGCAACCGCATGAGAGCTTCGATGCCGTTGAGGTGGGGCATGGTGACGTCGGCGACGATCACGTCGGGACGCAAATTCGCGACCTCCTCGATCAACGCCCGCCCGTCCACCACCACGCCCACCAGGTCGAACTCGGGGGTGAGCAGGCTCTTCAGCGCCTCGGCCACTAAGAGGTGATCGTCGGCGAGGAGCACACGCGGTCGACGGGCAGAGCTCATGGGGCCTCTCCTCCGGTGGGAACCCAGGCGATGACTGAAGTGCCCCCACCGGGCGAACTCTCGAGGTCGAGCGTACCGTTCACCAACCGTACCCGTTCGCGCATGCTCGCCAGACCGAGGCTCCTGCCCCTTCCCGGACTCGCCGGATCGAAGCCGACGCCGTCGTCACGGACTGCGAGGAGCAGACCATGGTCCATCGGCCGCAGGGTGACGCTGGCAGCCCCGACACCGGCGTGGCGGGCCACGTTGTTCAGCGCCTCCTGCGCCACGCGGAACAGACAGAGCGCCTCCCCTTTCCCGACGGCGGCTGGCAGCGGATCGAGCTTCAACGAGAGCTCGATCCGGCGCTGGCGACCCTGCCGTTCACACTCCGCCCGCAGCGCCTCGACGAGGCCGAGTTCGTCAAGGACCGACGGGTGGAGCTGGTACGCCAGAGAGTGGATATCCTCGCTGAGACGCACGAGCCCTTCGCGAACCGACCGCATCGCAGATGCCTGCGGTCCGTCTGAATCGGCAAGCTCTGCGCGGCCGGCCTCGATCGCCAGCACGGCAACCCGCTGCGTCAGGTCGTCGTGCAGCTCGCGCGCGAGCAGCGCGCGCTCCTCCTCGTGAGCGCCGATCAACCGCCTGCTCAGATTACGCAACTCGTTCTCGACCTGCTTGGATTCCGTGACATCGCGAAAGACACCGAAGGTGCGGAGCGCCCGTCCGATGGCGTCGCGCTCCGCGACCCCGGCCAGGTGGTGAATCCACCTCTCACCTCGGCTCGGATGGACGTACCGATACTCGATGGAGACCCGATCTAGCCTCCTGTCCTGCATCTGCTGTCGACGATCCAACACGCGCGGAAGGTCTTCAGGGTGCAGGTGCTCCATCCAGAACTCCAGGGCCTGGAGGCCCAGCTCACGGTCGGGGGGAATTCCACAGAGGTCGCGCAGCCGGTCGTCGATGAACATGACGCCAGAGTCGAAATCCGCCTCGTAGAACGCCAGGCCGGCGAGCTCGGCGCCCGCGGCCAGACGGGCTTCGCTCGCGCGAAACGATTCTTCGCTCAGCTTCCGCTCGGTGATGTCGATCGAAACGCCCATCAGACGCTCCGGCTCGCCGGTGGAGTCGTACCGGGGCCGCCCGCGGGAAGAGATCCATCGCACGCTGCCGTCGGCGAGGAGGATCCGGTAATCAACGCTCACGGGATCGCCGGTCCGCGCGGACTGCCCGATGGCCTTGCGAACGGCATCCCAGTCCTCGGGGTGGACGGACGCCTCGAATCGCTCCATGCTGATGGCCTCGTCCGACGAGAACCCGAAGATCGCCCGACCTCTCTCGGTGGCCCAGAACATCCCGGTGCTGAATTCCAGCATCCACAGCCCCGCACCGGCGGAATCCACCGCCAGGGCCAGGCGCTCCTCGCTCTCCTGCAGGCTCAACACGTGGCTTTTGCGGGCGAGCGCATTGGCAAAGACGTGCGCGACCAGTTGCAGCCGATTGACCACCGCATCCGGCCAGCCGCGCTCCGCCTGCAGGGTATTGAATGCCAGGGCGCCCACGGGCGGCCCGCCCCCCACCGCGAGCGGGAGACACAGATTCGACTTGATGCCGCTCAGGCGGGCGCTCTCCCGGTCGACGGCGGCCTCGGCCGGCAGCTCCTCCATCGAGGAGAGGACAACCATGCGACCGGCCAGCATTTCTCCAACGACCCAGGGGTACTGCTCCTGGTGCAAAGGCTGGGCAGGTTGCGCACCCTCCGGGGCGGGGTGGACATGGGTGGGCGCAATGACGCCCGGGTCGTCAGTCGACCACTGCCAGAGGACAGCGAGATCGATTCCGAGATGCTCGCAGACGCGGCGCAGCGCGTCCTCGATCTGGTGGTCCACATCGGCCGGCGGCAGGTTGACGAACTTCGACGACAGATCGGCGAGCAGCTCCTCGAAGCGCAGGCGTTCCCGGAGATCTGAGTGCTGGTGGGCTGTGTCGCCAGTCATCGGGACATTTTTGCACAGCCATCCGGGATCCGACAGAGGCCCGTAGTACACTGCCGACCATGCAGATCTTTATTGACTTCCTTCGCAACCAACCGGTAATGACGTTGTTTCTGGTGTTCGGGCTGGGGCACCTGATCGGTCGCGTCCGCATCGGAGTTGTGACCCTCGGGCCGGTCGCGGGGGTCCTGTTCGTCGGGCTCGGTTTCGGGTATCTGGGCTTCGAGATGTCACCCGGGGCCCAGGCGGTCGGATTTGCATTATTCATCTTCTCGGTCGGATACCAGGCCGGACCACGTTTTTTCGATGTGCTCCGAACCGATGGGCGCAAATACCTGGTGATCGCACTGATCGTGACCGTGACGGGCGTGGTTGCCGCCGTCGGACTCGCGCGCGCGTTTGGGTTCGAACCGGGCACCGGAGCCGGTCTGCTCGCAGGCGGCCTCACGAGTTCGCCGACGCTGGCGGCGGCACAGGACGCGATCCAAGGTGGCACTGTCAGTCCGCCGGAGGGATGGAGCGTCGATCAGATGGTCGGCAACATCACCACCGGGTATGCGATCACCTACATATTCGGTCTCGCCGGGCTGATTTTGATCGTCAAACTGTTGCCCGCGTTGATCGGCATCAATCTCGCCGACGAGGCAAAACGTTACGAGACTACGATGCATGCAGCCGTCCCCGACGCCGCGGACAGGGCTGGCTTCCGCGCCTATCGGGTATCGAATGAAGATTTCATCCGAATGCCCTTCGATGAGCTCCGCGAGCTTTGGGACGGGTTCTCCTGGGTCCGGCTGCGTCGCGGCGATGCGTTCATCGACCCTCGCTCGATCGAACGGCTCGAACTTGACGATGAGGTCATCGTTCTCGGTTCGCCGGCGTTCCTGGACCGCATTCATACGCTCGGTGAGGACATCAGCTTTGTGCAAGAGACGGCCGGACCGATGGAAACTGCCCGGGTCATTGTGCAGCGCAAAGATGTCGTCGGACGGACTCTGGCGGACCTCGAAATCGCGAGGAACTTCGGCGTCTATGCCGAAGGCGTGACCCGGATGGGCAAAGACATCTCTCTTGAGCTTTCGGTCGAGATGCGCCGCGGTGACGAGATCAAGGTCACCGGACCGACGGCCAATATCGACGCCCTCGGCGATGCCCTCGGCGAGGTCCAACGGGACAACAACGAAACCGATCTGCTGGTGCTTGCCGTCGGCATCGTGGCAGGGGTGTTCCTTGGCACCTTATCGATCACCGTTTTCGACCTTTCGATTGGTCTCGGCTCGGCCGGAGGTCTTCTGGTGTCCGGAATCATCATCGGCTTCTTGAACAGTGTCCGTTCGGCATTCGGTGTCTTCCCCGAGGCGGCGCAGAACCTGCTCAAAGATTTCGGCCTGCAGTTGTTCATGATCGGTGTCGGGCTGCGCGCAGGAGCCGACATCGTGGAGACCTTCATGCAGGCCGGGCCTCAGCTTGTCGCGGCCGGAGCCGTGGTGACCTTGGTTCCCCTGCTCATCGCGTACTTCGTTGGCAATCGCCTGATGCATTTGAATCCGGCCATCCTGTTTGGAGCGATCGCCGGCGCGATGACCAGCGGTGCGACGTTGAGTGTGGTGACCGGTGAGGCGAAGAGCAATATCCCCGCTCTGGGGTACACGGGTACCTACGCATTTTCTAACGTCTTCCTGACGGTTGCGGGGCCGATCGTCGTGGCCCTCGCCTGACGGGCAATCCATCTCTTTTTCTGGTGCCAGGTGATCTGCGATCGCGCGATCAATCGAGGCAGGGAATGAAGGCGGGGAGGTTGCTCCACAACGACCGTTCGTTGAGCACATCGGCGGGTGCAACATATGCACTTCCGCACCTGTTGAAGGGCGCGAAGTTCATTTGCCGGTTTGTCTTGGGAGTCTTCCGGCGCGTCAACACGAGTGAACGGTTGCCCATGGCCCATGCCGGCGGGGTGATAGGCTGGGCGAAGTAGCAAAGGAAACTCCTATCCGTGACTCCGGGACCCATCATCAGCGAAACCAATCACTCGTGAGGAATGTGCCGTGCAGAGACAGCTTCTGAAACAAAGACGAATCTCGATGAATTGTGCGGTAGCCGCTGTGGCGGTCGGTCTGATGGCTTGGCACGCGACCTCCGCCGAATTACCCGGCCAAAGCACGAACGTGGTCCCTGTCGCCGAGTCCGGACGCGCTCTTGACGAGACCCCGTCCCTGGCGGCGCGGACGCCGTTGGTGGAGACCCTGATCGTCGTACGCCACGCCGAAAAACCGCCGGAGGGTTTGGGGCTGCTGACCTGCCAGGGTCTCAACCGTGCCCTGATGCTGCCGGACTTCTTTGCCGCCACCTTCGCGCCCCCGGACATAATCTTCGCTCCCAACCCGGCGGTGAGGACGACCGAGATCCATGGTGATGGTCAGCGTTACGACTATGTCCGGCCGCTGTTGACGATAGGTCCGACTGCCGTTCGACTGGGAGTGCCCGTCAACACACAACTGCCGTTCAACGATCCGGGCCTGTTGGCAGACACACTGCTCGATCCCCAATATCACGGCGACACGATCTACGTCTGCTGGGAGCACGCCAACCTGGTGGACTTCGCGAAGATCATGCTGAAACGCTTTAACGACCCGACCCCGGTTCCAACCTGGCCCAACAGCGATTACGACACCTTCTACGTGTTCACCATCCATTGGAACGAGTCCCCCACGCTGAAGTTCGAAGTCCGATCTGAGAACCTCGGGCCGATCAGTGAGAAATGCCCCCAGCCAGCGCTGTAGAAGGCGGCACATGGGTGCCACTTCTTGAACCATCTCAGGCCCCCGCCGAGGCACAGCGCGACTACGAACCCCTGCATGACCAGTTCAACTTCCAGATCGAGCTCAGCTGGGTCAACATCTCGAGCGAGATATGGCTCGACTCAGAGATCCTCGGCACGGGCTCCACCCTCGCCTTCCAGGGCAGATCGCCAAACGACACAGAGCCGGCGTCCGCGGACAAAACATCGATCGCTCCTCGGCGACGCATGTGGAAGATGAATTCCATCGGGGAGACGAGGTCATACCCGTGGATGCCATTCTCAATCTGATCGTCAGCCTGACGCAGAGCTTCATCGACTACGCCTTCTACCCGTGGGTGAAAGAGCGCTGGGCGGCCGGGTTCGACCTGGCGTACGAGATTTTCCAAAACGGTTATCCCAGGGAAACGCTGCCGTCGGGGTATGACCCGGAGGCTGAATTCAATATGGATGACTGAGAGCCCCATATCGAAGGGTGCCAAAGGGCTGCGACTGGAAACGCAGACTCGGCACTCAGATGAGGTCGTGGCACACACCCGGAGGAATTTTCGGGGACTCCAGGCTCTTGAATACAACGTTGAATAGTCTTCAATAACGACAGGTCGCGTAGCCTGCGTCGCGCGGGTCTGGAAGGGGTGAGCATGATCGGCAGCAATGTTGCGCACTACAAGGTGACTTCGAAACTGGGCGAGGGCGGGATGGGAGAGGTGTGGCGCGCGGAGGACACCAAGCTCGGCCGCGAGGTGGCGCTCAAAATGCTGCCCGACGTGTTCGCCCAGGATCCGGAACGGCTGGCTCGCTTCGAGCGCGAGGCCCGGGTTCTGGCATCGCTGTCCCACCCGAACATCGCCGGCATTCACGGCATCGAAGAAATCGACGGCCATCGATTCCTGGTCATGGAGCTGGTGGAGGGCCCGACCCTGGCGGAACGCATCCTACAGGGGCCGATGCCCATCGAAGAAGTGGTTCGCATCGCCAAACAGATTGCCGAGGCGGTGGAGTCTGCCCATGAGAAGGGCGTGATCCACCGCGACCTCAAACCGGCCAACGTCAACATTACGCCGGACGGAAATGTGAAGGTGCTGGACTTCGGTCTGGCCAAAGCGCTGGTCGGCGAATTCATGTCCGGCGACGGCGTCGATCAGGATCTGTCGCTGTCGCCGACCCTGACCCATGCCATGACGGGTCTGGGCGTGCTCCTGGGTACGGCGGGCTATATGAGCCCCGAGCAGGCGCGGGGCAAACCGGTGGACCGGCGGGCGGACATCTGGTCCTTCGGGTGCATCTTGTACGAGATGTTGACCGGCCAGAAATTGTTCTCCGGAGAGACGGCCACTGACGTGATCGGTGCGGTCGTGCACAAGGAACCGGACCTCGACGAGCTTCCACCGAAGGTGCCGCCTCAAATCCGTCGCCTGCTCGAGCGGTGTCTCCAGAAGGATGCCAACCGTCGGCTGCAGTCCATTGGCGACGCTCGGATCGCTCTTCAGGAGTGGTTGGAAAACCCTGAGGCCGAAAAGGTCGTGGCGCCCGAGGCCGCCCGTCGTTCGCCGTGGCTCGCGGCCGCCGGTGTGGCCGCCGGACTGGCAGTGGGTATCGCGCTGGGAGCCACACTCCTCGGTGGTCACGATCAGCCTGAGCTCCTGCGGCGCTTCGAAATCAATGTCTCGGAGCAGGGTCTGTTCTCCCGCCTCGGCTCCGGAATCGAGGTATCTCCGGACGGCAGCCAGATCGCCTACACCACCGGTCTAGAGGGGCAGCAGCAGTCGCTGATTCTCAGGCCGCTGGACCGTTTCCAGGAAACCGTCCTCGCGTCCGGCGAGGGCGGCGCCGGCCCCTATCACCCCTTCTTTTCGCCCGAAGGCGATTGGCTGGGCTACGTCACACCCGGTGAGCTGAAGAAGATCTCCACAAGCGGCGGCGCTCCGATCACCCTCACCGAGGTGGATCGCAGCCGCGGAGCCACCTGGGGACCGGACGGCACCATCGTCTTCAGCCGCTCGGTCTTCACAGGGTTGTCACTGATCTCAGCGGCCGGCGGCGACCCGCGGCCGCTGACGGAGATCGATGAGGAGGCCGGGGAGCAGTCACACCGCTGGCCGCAGTGGCTCCCGGGAGGCAAGGCGGTTCTCTTCAGCTCGCTGACCAGGGGCGGTCAATTCGTTTTCGAGGACGCTGCGATCGAAGTCGTGATCGTCGAAACAGGTGAGCGCAAGGTCGTCCACCGGGGAGGCTACTACCCCCGGTATGTTCCCACCGGACATATTCTCTATATCCACGAGGGGACCCTCTTCGCCCTTCCTTTCGACGCCAAACGCCTCGAAGCCACCGGCTCCCAGATTCCGGTTCTCGAGGGGCTCGAAACCAACCCCGGTCAAGGGTCGGCACAGTTCGCAGTGTCGGACACCGGGTTGCTCGTTTACCTCGAAGGCGGGAACGAGCTCGAACCCTTTCCCATCGTGTGGACCGACCGCGAGGGCCGAGCCGAGGAATTGTGGAGCGAACCGGGGATTTACGGTACGCCTCGTCTTTCACCTGACGGCGGCCGACTCGCGGTCTCGGTACTGCGCGGCACCAACTGGGACGTCTGGGTCTACGACCTGGAGCGGGATGTGGCCACCCGCATCACTTTCGGTGAGGCCTACGAGGCCGATCCGGTGTGGTCCCCCGACGGCCGCTGGATCGCCTACGAGGGGGAAATCGACGGAGTCGACGGAATCTTCCGCAAGCGCACCGACGGCACGGGTGATGCCGAAATGCTCCTCGAGCCGGGGAAACACACTTTTCCAGCCCCTCAATCGTGGTCCCCCGACGGACGCCACCTCGCAATTCAGAGCGCCGGCGAGGGTGGCCAGACCGATATCTATATCCTGCCCCTCGGCGAGGACGGTCGCCCCGGGGAGGCGGAGGTCTTCGCCCAGACCCCGTTCACCGAGGACGGCGGGTCGTTTTCACCTGACGGCCGTTGGCTCGCCTACAACTCCAGCGAAACCGGCCGCTCCGAGGTCTTCGTCGCCTCTTTCCCGCCCGGTGGCGGCAAGTGGCAGGTCTCGGACGGCGGCGGCACCCAGGCTCGGTGGTCGAGGGACGGACGCGAACTCTTCTTCAGAACCGATGACGGCATCATGTCTGTCACGGTCACGACCGAAGGGAAGAGTTTCCGAGCGAGTCGGCCGCAAGTCGTTTTCGAGGGGGACTTCCTCGGTGGGCTCCGTGGAGTCCTGCTGCCCGGCTTCAACTTCCCCGATTATGATGTCTCGCCCGACGGCCGGCGCTTCGTCATGTTCCAGGGCACCACTGAGGGTGCGCAGGTGACCGAGGCCAAGGTGGTTCTTGGCTGGTTCGAGGAGCTTCGCCGCCTCGCTGCCTCCGGCGCTCACTAGCCCACACTTCTCACCGGGTTTCGTCACGAGGGCGGCGAAGGGTGGTCAGATGTTGGGTTTTTAGCGGATCGGGCAACGCAGGCGTAGTCGCACTACGTTGAGGAGCACGATTCGCGAAAAGCACGACAGATGGCCGCGATTCGCCGCCCGCAGCAGACACTCGGCGAGGAGTGCGGGCTAGGAATGTGTACGCGGCACCGATCATCCAGACGCCCGTGATCCACCAAAACTGTCACCATGACCTGGAGTCACAGTAAACTGCCCACGTGGACGTGGCTCGATTCGGTCTTTCGGAGGCAAAAATGTTCCATCGACTCTCGGTCCGACAACGCTGCGCACTCTCATGTTCGGTCCTGCTCTTGACCATTGGACTCCCCTCGGCAGGAGCTGCCGCCGACCACGGTTTCGCCGGGATGTCCACCACCGACAACCTGATGGTCTTCGACCTCGAAGCAGGAGTTTCTTTGCCGCCGGCCATCAATCTCCTGCCCGAGGGCAACTACCCCTACGACGCCACAATCCACCCAGCCGGTCACGAGCTCTGGGTGGTGGGGGCAGGCGGTGACGGTGTCGTCGTCATCGATACCGCCACCGGGGCGATTCTCGACCGCATCGACCTCACCGGGATGGCCGAGTACCCGGTGGACGTGGTGTTTTCCAGATCTGGCGACCTCGCCTATGTCAGCGGCCGAGACTCGGACCAGGTAGCGATCATTGACGTCGCCACCCACAGCCTTACCGGCGCCACCGTCCCCATTGCGGCCCATGGTTCCGGCCCAGGCAAAATGGCCGTCAATCCGGCCACCGGCATGATCTACCTCGTGGATTGGTATGACGACCAGCTTCACGTCATCGATCCCACAATCCCGGACGTCATCAGCTCCGACGTCGTGGGGAGCTCACTGTGGGACGTGACCGTTGACGCGGCCGGCACCACCATCTACCTCGCCGACCGCGGCACCGACCAGATCCACGTGCTCGATGCCACAGACCTCGGCCTGATCACCAGCGTGGCGGTGGGCGACGACCCCTGGGGCCTCGACCTGACCCCCGATGCCAAGCTGCTCTTCGTGGCCAACGAGGACAGTCATGACGTGTCGGTCATCGACACGCCCACCAACACCGTCACCACCACCATTCCTCTCGCCGGTGACGCCGACCCGAGGGACGTGGATATCAGCGCAGATGGTCTCGCGGCTTACGTGCCCTCGGGCTCCATAGCCGGTGACGACGTGGTCTACGTCATAGATGTGGCGGCACTGGCGATCGTGGACACCATCTCCATGGCACCAACCTCGAATCCCAACGTCGTGGCGGTGGCACCGCAGGTCGGACTCATGATCTTCACCGACGGATTCGACTCGGGCGATGCTGGAGCGTGGTCCGCCATCTCGCCCTGATCAATAGCAGCGTTTGGTGTACATCGACGACCGAAACGAAAGAGATGGAATCGGTCCCGCGTCTTGTGAGTTCGTTTACGGCTTCACCCTGTCCCACTCGTCGAGGGTTCCCGAGTCCATTCCTGTTCTGAATATCTCGCAGTTGGTTCCGGGCAACCCGAAGGCCGCCTCGAGCCACGGCGTGAAGAAGATGGTGCCCGGACCGGAGATGACCGTGTCGCCATTTCCGGGTCCCTCCCCCGACGGGCCCGTGGAATCACCCCACCAAACGTTGCGGGCATCCAGATCAACCGGGTTGTCCAGGTACATACCGCCACCGACGTTCCCGGTGATGTCGTTGCACTGAGCCACGAAGCTCCCCGCACCTCCGAGACCGATGAAAACTACCCCGGTTTCGCCGTTTCCGACAAAGGAAGATCGCCTGATTTCGACGCGCTCGATGTCGACATTCTCTCGATAGAAGATCAAGCCGTCATCGGCGTTGCCTTCGACAACGCTGTCGACCACCTTCACCGGACCCACATCCCCCTCGAATTCGATCCCCATGTCGAGGTTGAAGCTCGTGGTGGCGCGGGCCACGAGCACCGGCCCGTGCACGTTGTCCATCCGCAGACCGGCTTCGCCGTTCCCGTTGGATACGATTCCGGACACGGTGACCGGTCCTTCAACGTGACCCAGCCAGATTCCATCTTCGGCACCATCGCTTCCGTTCCCGTTGGTGACGCACGATCTGATGATGACCTCGTCCAGACGCTCGGGATCCAGGCCGTCGATTTTGATCCCCTTGCCTTCCGGGTTGTTACTGCTGACGCAGTCTTCCACACGCACCCGAGCGCTGTTTTCGATCTCGATGCCTGTTGAGGTGTTGTCTCCGGCCGTGGCGCCGAACACAGTGATGTCTCCAATGGCTCGCAGAGAGTAACCCTCGTCGCCGTTCCCTAGGGCACCGCCGCCGGACACGTTGCACGCCCCGGTGACGCTGGAATCAACCGAAAAACCGTCCGATGTGTTGCCGTCAGCATTGCAGTCTTCGATCCATACCGAGGATGCATTCTCGACCACGAATCCGGAATCGAGGTTGTTCGAGGAGACTACTCCCGTGAGCGTCACTCCTCCGCCCGGCCGCAGATCGTAACCTTCGTCGGCATTTCTTTTGGCCTCCCCGCCCGACACCTCCACTGAGCCGGTCACGCTACCTTCCACCGCGACCCCGTCCGATCCGTTGTCATTGGTCACCACATTGGTCAACACGGTTGGCCCCGAAACCTCCCGGATTCTCAGTCCGTTTTCGGCACCACCCTGTCCGTTGGCATTGACGGTGCAGTGGCTGATGAAGAGCCCGGGCACCAACCCTCCCCCATCCCCGGTGACGTGGATTCCCTGGCCCCCGTTGTTCGTCACCGTCGCGTTGCTTACGGTCACCGTCGCCGCGCTGCCGATGGACAGGCCGTCGCGACCGTTGCCGTCGGATGTCCCACCGGTGAGGGTTGTCTCCCCGTTCCCTTCGATCAAGATTCCGTCAAGAGTGTTCCCGGTGGCGCCAGGATTATTCAGTTCCACCGTTCCGGCCACATTCATGACGTGGATTCCGTGATGAGGGTTGTCGGTGCCCGCACAGTCGGTCAGGACCGCCGACGCCGCCCCGTCGACCTGGATTCCCGTTCGCGCGCTGTTGGTCCCGGTGCACCGCTCGAGGGTGACCGGTCCGGTAGCGTCAATGACGATAGCTGTGTAGCCGCAGTTGATGGCGTTCACGTCTCTGAGGATCACCGGACCGGTCTGACCCAGCAACACGCCGCAGTCACCCGGGGACGAAAAATCGATGCCGTCCACGGTGAGGGTCCCGGTAAAAAACGAGGTGACGATACCCTCGTCGATTGGAGGGATCACCAGAACCGTTCCCGGTCCGTCGGCCGCCTCGATGGTCAGATCGCCCATCGTGTCCATAAACTGGGGTGTGAGCTTTTCGTTGAAGGTGCCGGGGTCGACGCTGACCGTGTCACCGTCGGAGGCGTGTTCAATGGCCGCCTGGATCGTGCAGCACGGTGTGCAGTTCGTGTCTGTGCAACCGGGCGTGCCGGGGGTCGCCACCTCCCACGTTGTCGCCGCCAAAGCCCCGGTCCAGCCCAAGACAACAACCAACGCTCCAACGATGAGTCTGTCACGCATCCCGAACCTCCCCGGTTCAAACCTGGATTCTCATTGAGGCCTCAATGAAACAATGTACTGTCGCAGACATTTTGTCAATTTCTTGAAACCCCGCTCAATCGTCGGTGAAAACCGGACCGAATTCCGCGTCGTAGGGGTACCCATTCCCGACTTCCATCGGTGAGACGATGAGGTTCTCGGACTCGTATAATTGGAGAAACCCAACGGAGAAGAATCATGAAGACCTGGATTGCGTCCCTCGTCGTCGTTCTCTGTGCTTCGGCAATGCCCGCCACGGCCCAAGAGACCCGGGGCGCTTCTTCGGTGCCGACACCCCGAACGTTGACGGTCGGGGACCTGCCCGACCCCTACCCCTGGGGATCGAAGATCGCCCGTGGTGCGCTCGTCCCGCTGGAGTTCTCCGTCGATCTGGACCGTCTCGCGCCGCTCGGCACGACTCCCGGCAACGGCGCCGTCTGGTTCGCCGATTTCTCCAAGAATATCGGCCCCCGAATCTCCGAGTACGAAGCGGCGCAGTCCTCCACCATGATGTGGCAGGAGAACGGACAAGACCGCAAGATCCTGCCTCCCGATCACCCGCTGCTGTTGGAGGCCGAGCCCGCCGTCGACCAGGGCCGTTGGTCATTCTACCCCGACGTCTACCCCTGGACCGGCCCGTCGACACCCATCGCGAACTTGCTCTTCGCCCTCCAACTCGGCAGGTCCTGGATCGCCAGGGGCCAGCAGGCGACCGATCCCGAGCTGACAGTCGAGGATTATCGCCGCACGGTTCGCCTCGGGCGCCTCCTGCTCCAAGACGACGTCACCCTCATTCAGAACCTCATCGGCACCCATCTGGTTCGGACAGGCGTCGACGCCATCTACCGCCAGGCGCGCGAGCGCGGCGATGGCGCCACCGCGGCCTTTGCGGCGCTCGTCCTCCAAGATTGTGCGGTTCTCCGTATCGAAATGACTCGGCGCTTCCAGGACATTGCCACATTCTCCGACTTCGTTGCGCGAATCGACGCCGACGATGGGTCTGACCACATCGAGCTTCGGTTGCCCGACGATCGCCTGGCCGCGTTGGTCACTGCCGCGACCGAGGACCCGAGCCGCGCCCTTCGGATCGAGTCCACCACACCACTGTGGATCACCAGCCACATGGGCACCGAGTCTCAGCGAGAGATTGCGGAGCGGGTCTTTGCCCGACTGGTGGACGACCCCGATCCACTGGTGGCCGCCGCAGCCGCCGATCTGACGTCACGAGAGTTTGACCCGCTGGACCTGGAGGCCCATTGGGGCATCCCGGCTCCCTCGAACGGGCAGTGAGAACGACCTTTCCGAACCGGGCGGAAACTCAAGGTCTATAGCTCTGGATCCGCGACTCCGGAACCCGTTGCGACAACCGGGCCACCCTCTCCCGCACCCTGGCGATGATCTCGTGCTTGTCCAAGGTCAGCAGCTCACGATCCCGCATGACAACCCTGCCGTCACAGATCACTGTCTGAACATCCGAAGACCGTGCCGAGTACACCATGTTGGCCAGTGGGTCGTGCACCGGTTGATGGTGCGCACCGGACAGATCGACCAAAATGAGATCGGCCAGAAAACCGGGCGCGACGCGGCCCAGATCATCGGGCCGGCCAAAGACCGTCGCGCTCTCCACGGTCGCGATGGTCAGCGCCTGATCAACGGTCATGATGCGGGGATCACCCGCCTCGTGTTTGCTGACCAAGGCCATCAGACGCAGTGACTCCAGGACATCCAGGGTGTTGTTGGAGACCGGGCCGTCGGTGGCCAGCCCAACCGACAGCCCCGCGGACCGGAAGGCCTGAACAGGTGCGGCACCCGTGCCGAGCTTGAGATATGTCTTGGGTGCGTGCGCGACACCACATTTCTTTTCCGCCATGAGCAAAATGTCGTCGGGCGTCGCGCCGCAACAATGAGCCAGGATGGTGGGCCGGTCCAAGATCCCGGTGTCCGCCAGCACCTGGATCGGGGTGCGACCGTGCCGCTTGAGACTGGCCGCCGTCTGGTCGGCGGTCTCGGCCGCGTGGATATGGACCCCGAGGCCGAGCGATTCGGCCTCCATGGCGATCAACTCCAGAAACTCGTCATCGCAGGTGTACGGAGCGTGGGGCGCGAGCCAGGTGGTGATCCGGCCCTCCGCCGCGCCGTTGTACTCGTCGGCGAATGATGAGGTGATTTCCACCCCTTCTTTCCCCTGGCTTCCGAACACCCCCCAACCCAGGGCGGCCCGGATTCCGGCCTGCTCCACCGCCTCGGCGATCCGGTTCATGTGAAAGTAGTGGTCGGCCACCGAGGTCACTCCGGCCTCGATGAGTTCGGCCAGCCCGAGCTGCATGCCCCAGAACACATCGTCCTCGGTCAGATTGCTCTCCAGCGGCCAGATGTAGTCGTTGAACCAGGTGGCGATGTCCACGTCTTCGGCCAAACCGCGGAAAAGCGTCATGGGAACGTGGGCGTGGGTGTTGATGAGACCGGGCATGGCCAGCATCCCCTGCCCGTCAATCACTTCGCCGCCCTCGATCACGGACAGCGTCCCTTTCGGACCGATCTCGGCAATCCGATTGCCACGGATCAGGATGTCACGGTCCTGCACGACCTCGCAGCCATCATCCTCGTACCGCAGCACACCCACGTCGCGGATCAACAGTTCCCTCATAAACGAATATTGTGTTCCAGCCCCGGGTCGCTTGCAACGGCTGGGTCAGTGTTCCGACTCGAGCCGGGCCAACCGATGGCCGTGGACCTCCAACTTCACCAGCCGGGTCATGGCGAGGCTGAAGAGGGCGCGAGCCATAAGAGATTTTCGGCCGGGTTGGGGACGAAGGACAGCGCGAAGAAGGTCAGCAGGAGACCGGTCTGGCCAGCCAAGACCCAGGGTCTTCTTCGTCCCATGGGCAAAAAGGTCCACCGGTCCATGATGGGTGCGTTGACAAGCGGACTCGGAAGCAAACGGCGCGGCGGTGATAACCTCACGCGATGGACTTCTCCGATCCCCACTCCCTCGAGCTCTTTCTGAGGGTCTATGGGACCCTTCCCAGGGCCGGTCCGGGCGCCACCGAACATACCCTCAAGGCCCTCGCTCTGGTTTCCGGCCCGCCGCCCCGGACCGTCCTCGATCTGGGCTGTGGCCCCGGCGCCCAAACCCTAATTCTGGCTGAAGTGTTGCCCAGCGCAAGAATCCTCGCTCTCGACGTCCTGCCCCCGATGGTGGAGAGAACCAGACGCCGGTTGACCGAGGCGGGGTTTGGAGACCGTGTCCGGGCCGAGGTGGGCGACATGGCCTCGCCTTCGGTGGAGGCGGCCAGCCAGGATCTGATCTGGTGCGAGGGCGCGATCTACTTCATGGGTGTGGCCGGAGCCCTGCGCACCTGGCGCCCGCTCTTGGCTCCGGGCGGCAGCGTCGCTTTCACCGAGTCCATCTGGCTGAGTTCCTCACCTCCGGACGAAATACGCGACTGGTGGCAGGCCGAGTACCCGGCCATCACCGATGAGGCGGGCGTCCGCACCGCCGTCGAGACCGCGTCCTTCGACACCGTCGCCTTCTTCCCACTGCCGGCAGACGCCTGGTGGGACGACTACTATCGGCCCATGGAGGCGCGCATCGCGGCTCTCCGTGCCGATCACCCTGATGACCCCGTCGCCCAAGAAATCGCCGACACTGCCGACCGGGAGATCGACATGTTCCGCAGGTTTTCGGACCACTACAGCTATGGGTTCTTCATCGTCAAACCGCGGCCCTGACTCGCGACCGGCTTATCCCGGCGCGATGTTCTGGTTCAACGAGAAGAAATTGTCCGGGTCATACTGCCCCTTGACTTCCACCAGCCGGTCCCAGTTCGGCCCGAAGGCCGCGCCGATCCGATCGGTCTCCTCCTCGGTCATGAAGTTGACGTAGACCCCGCCGGTGGCGTGGGGGGCCGACGCGTTGAAAAAGTCCCGCGCCCAACCCACTCCGCTTTCGTCCTCCTCGGCGGTCTCCCAGCGGCCGTGCACGTTGACCACGTACTCGGCGTCGCGGTGAGAGTAGGCGATGGCGTCCGGTGCAACGCGGTTCACCTGACCACCCAGCTGGCCGACGAAAATCTCGCAGTGGGGCGAGGGCACCTTGGCGGCGAAGTCCACCAGGAGCTCGATGGCGCCATCGCTGAGCTCGGTGAAGTTGTGCGATTTCCAGTAATTCCTCGCTCCCGGAGTGAGCAGCGGATCAAAGGCCTGCTGCCAATCGGTGAACGGCTGCACGCCCACGTGTTCACCGTATGGCGTTCCGAGATGGCGAATGGGTTCGATGGCGGACTTTCCATCCTCGGGATCGCCCACGTGAAGGAGGGCGAATGCGATGATCGGTTTGCCGTGCACATTCTCCGGAAGAAACGGCAGGGGCGGAGCCATCCGGAGAACCGCCCAGATGGAGGTCTCGTCGCCCAACCCGGCCGCGATGTCTCGATATTTCTTAAGGGCGTCCTTGGCCTGGTCCAGGGGATAGACCACCAGCCCGCTGAGGAGATCCGGTCCAACCTCGTGCAGCGTGAAGTCAAACCGGGTCACGATCCCAAAGTTCC
Organism: uncultured Holophagae bacterium; assembly: GCA_963710645.1. Classification (GTDB taxonomy): domain Bacteria; phylum Acidobacteriota; class Thermoanaerobaculia; order Thermoanaerobaculales; family Sulfomarinibacteraceae; genus FEB-10. Next base: position 215,360 of record CAVQBD010000003.1, read on the forward strand.
CTCCACCGCCACGCAGCGCCCAAAAAAGATCAGGGTGGTCGTGGCTGTTGGCTTCGACCACCTCGCCGGCGGCGGTCACCACCTCGGCGCCCACCAGATTGTCCGCGGTCAGGCCGTACTTGCGGCTCAACCAACCAAAGCCGCCGCCCAGCGTCAGCCCGGCGATCCCAGTGGTGGAGTTGATGCCGGTGGGCGTGGCCAGGCCGTGGGCCTGGGTTTCCCGATCCACATCGCCAAGGGTGGCGCCGGGGCCCACCTGAGCCTTCTTCGACTCGGCGTCCACCCTCACAAAGTTCATTAAAGACAGATCAATCATCATGCCGCCGTCGCACACCGCGTTGCCGGCGATGTTGTGGCCGCCACCGCGAATGGCCAGCAGAAGACCGTGATTGCGGGCAAAATCCACCGCGTGCTTCACGTCCGCAGTTGTCACGCACCGGGCGATCAACGCCGGACTCCTGTCGATCATGGCATTCCAGATGGTTCGGGCTTCATCGTAGCCCGGGTTTCCGTGGCGCAGGACCGAGCCCACCATGAGTCCATCCAGCTGCGTCACCGAAGCCTCACTCACCTCCGTGACCCCACCAGCTCGGGCCACGATCTTCACAGTTCCACCGCCGTGTGCATCCGACATCAAGGCTCCCCCAAATTCTGAAACGCCTCTCGCAAAGAACGTTCCAGTTCGACCCTCAGGACGGAGATCCGTCCGCCCATCCGGAGATCGGGCCCGACGACCGATCCTGAACCGAAGCCCGAACCAGCGCCCGGGCTTCAGCCCGGTCTTTTGGTTTTATTAAAACCGAGAAGACGTCTCAACAACCTCGGAACGTAGAGGAATATTCCGGCCGTCTATACCATCAGCCACTCCAGAGGATCAGGGAGAGGGCGACGAACCCGACCACGCCGACAGATTGCCACTCTCAAACCCGTCCATGAAGAGAAAGGCCATGATGTACAGATTGTAGGAACCACTGTCTCCGTTATAACAGTGGGATATCACGATGTCGTAATCCCCCGCCTCTTCAAAGATTGGACTCACGATGGAGATCGGCAGCGGAACACAGCCATTGATGTTGTAGATGTCATCGCACGGGCTCGCGGGGTTGAAGGTCCCGGCCGGGTAGGCGACGATGACCGGGCGATTGATGGTTCCATCCATTTCGACCAGCGCGTAGCCCCCCGGAAAATTGTCCGTATAGACGTCGTACCACACCGCCGTCCCGTTACTCGACAGCGCGCACGGCGGGAAGGAGGTGCTGGGCCGGTTGAATGTGGGGTCGCCGGGTCCGAGCGTGCCGTGCACCTCGAAGTCCCAATCCTGCGCCGTGGCCACACTCGATCCGGCCAACAACACGAAAAGAACCCCACACACCACTACAAACTTCCCAGGAATGCCCATCGACTCACTCCTTTCGCGGAATCGCGTACCGTTTTGTTGTCATTACGGAGAGTCTAGCAGCCCTTCGGCCCTGATTCCACAAAGGGATCGGGGCGGCGAATTGGTCGCAAGCTAGCCGGCCTTGCCGTCGGGCCGGGGCGTCAGGAGATACCAGGCGTTGCCAACGACGAAAAGGGCGAAAGCCAGACCCCACAACCCGGCCGAGGCCACCAGGACATTGCGGGTGAGGTCGGCCCGCAACCAGGGCCCGAGGACCCGCAGCAGCGCGCTCACCGTGACGGCCGTAAAGGCGATGGTCATCAGCGGCGAAATCTGAAGCGGTCGGCCGGTGTGACCGAGAGTGACCCGAGCCATCATGCCCAGGGTCAGGGTGCCGATGGCGCCCGCCGTCAGAGCGTGGGTGGCCACGCTCGCCGGCACCCCCAAATTCGCGGCTGCGGCGGCCTTGAGGAACAGACCCACCCAGATCCAGGCGTGGCCGAGATGGAGCACCAACAGGATCGGCCGCCCAAAGACCTTGGGGAAACCCCAGAACAGAGATCTGGCCAGGACGAACACCCCGGCCAAACCCGCGACCACCGCCATGAGGTATCCGCCGGGAGCCACGACCTCAACCGCGGCAACCACCAGGACAGCCACAATGGCGGCGGTGTTGATCCCGGCAACCGACCGGATCCCCTCATCGGCCAGGGCGTTCTTGGTGAAGAGCGGCACGATGCGGCCGGTGATGATCACCAGAACGACCACGATTAGATCCACCGCCACCAACTCGGTGCGCAACAGGGACTGGGGCAACAGACCCGAGGTCTTCAGGTGGAGCAAGAGATCACAGATCCAGAGCAGCGGGAGGATGACCAGCAGCAGGTAGTTTCTGGTGCTCTTTGCCAGCAGCAAAGGTACGGCGATGGCGACCGAGAGAGCCGGCAGGAAACAGAGGTCGGCCATTCCTCCGATGGTCCCCGCAACACCGCCCAGGCCCACCAGGCGACCTACACACCACAACCCCACCAAGGCGGCCAAAAAAGCCCCCCGGGCCGTGGGCCTGCTCGTCCAGTTCTCCACGGCGGTGAGCAGAAATCCGGCCAGTATGGCCGCGGTGAATCCGAAGATCATTTCGTGGCTATGCCAGGAAATGCTCTCGAAACCCGGCTCCCCGGTCATGGGCTCCTGGTAGTGAAATGCCCACCACGGCACCAGCCACACCGCCGAAAGCCCACCGAGGAGAAAGAACGGACGAAAGCCCTTTTGAAAGAAAACGTGTTTCATGGACTCACCCTACCTGGGATTCCGCTTCGTTGCCTTGACGCGTGTCAAGGCAACTCGGGACTCGGGGCTCGGGACTCCATGTCGGTGCCAGGCACCGCCGGAGATGTGTCGACCTCGCACTACGACTCGATTTCGACGGTGCCTGGCACCGGGTGAGCGCGTTGGCATTGATGTACTCATTTCGTCGCGCCCATCTCCCCACCGCGCTCCCCGAGGTTGCCACCCCTGACAATTTCGGGACCCCAGGCTGCTTGGGCCCCCAAGCGACTCATTCCGAAATTGTCAGAAGTGGCACGCCCGCCAAACGCGCCCGTCTCGCTCCGGGTGGGCGGGGGATCTCGTATCTCGTATCTCGCATCTCGCATCCGGGTGGGCGGGAGGGAACGTTCAACGTTCAACGTTTAACTTTCGACTTTTTGACCCCAAGATAGTGATGCCAAAGGATCTGAGCCGCCACCGAACGCCAGGGCCTCCACTTTTCACCCAGAGCTTCAAACTCCAGGGCGGTGGGCCGGCGATCCAGCCCTTTCACCTGTTGGATGGCCGCGACCAGCGCGAGATCACCCACCGGCCACACGTCGGGGCGTCCGAGGGCACACAGCAGATAGATATCGGCCGTCCAGCGACCGATGCCGGTCAATGCCATCAGAGACTCACGCGCCTCGTCGTCGGTCATGTCACACACAGCAGCCAGGTCGAAATGCCCGTCCAAAATCTCCTCGGCCAGAATTCTGCAGTATCGGGTCTTCTGCCCACTGAAGCCCATGCCTCGAAGGGTCTCTGCGTCGAGGGTCAGAAAGGACTCCGGTGTCGGCACGCCGACGTCATCCGCCAGACGATCGAACGCCGCCTTTGCCGACGCCAAGGACACCTGTTGTTCCAAAATGATCAGCACCAGCGTCGGGAATCCGGGTTCCCGAGTCCAATAACGCGGTCTCCCGTACTCCGACAACACCGCCGCCAGATCAGGGTCGAGTCCGGCCAGTGCGTCCAGTGCGGTCTCGAATCGTAAGCCGTCGGACACAGTCTCCCCCACCCTATTGACCTGTTTGACGGCCGAGGGGCCTCACGAACGACTCCCGGCGAGGGAATTTCAACCTCGTCCCAGACGCTCACGGCGAACGCTGTCGATCTCCTTAGAAACCTTCAGGCCGCGGTTTCGGAGCGAGAACCAGATCAGCCGCTTGCGATCCATGTTGAAGAAGCGGTGGCCGTACCGCCGCAGGGCCCGTTGATCGATGGAAAAGCCGAGACCTGGGCTCCTTGGCACCTCGAGGATCCCCCGGTCGTGTTCGAAGGGCCGTTCGAGAATTCCGTCGCGAGCCTCCACGGTCCATCCGGGCGGACTGAGGGGATACTCGAGCTCCTTTTCCTCGGCGAAACCGCTGGCTGCGAAGAGCTGGAGGTTGACCGCGAACCCGATACCGTTGGTCCAGGTGTGCGGCGAGTAGGCCAGTCCGTATTGGCGACAGAGCCTGGTGACCTCGAGGGTCTGGGCAATGCCCCCGGTGAAGATGGCGTCTGGCTGAAAGATGTCGTAGCAGCGGCGCTCGATCATCATTTCCAGCTCGGGCAACCCTGAGCTGTGGAGCTCGCCACCGGCGATTGGGACCCGGCTGTACCGGGTGAGGGCGCTGAGGCCGTCGTAGCCGGTCATGCTCAGCGGTTCCTCGATCCAGGCCACACCGCTGTCCGCACAGGCGTCTGCGAAGTGCTTTGCGCGATCGAGGTCCCACAGCGGGGCATCGCCGATGATGGTGACCCGCCAGCCCTGGTTGGCATCGACGCCGATCTTCATCCTGTCGCCCATGGCCTTGGCGACCCCGGACACGTGCCCGATATCCACCGCCTCGTCAAAGTCGTGCACGCGGAGTTTGATGGTCCGAAAGCCTTCTTCGTACCTCGCCTCTGCCTCATCGATCCTCGCCTCGGGACTCTTGACCTCGCCACACGAGCTGTAGAGCCGAATGGTGCACGGCTGCCCGCCCAACAGTTCGCAGACCGGTTTGTCGGCCAGCTTGCCCTTGATGTCCCAAAAGGCCGGCTCCACCCACCAGTTGCGCCAGCCGAGATAGGAGATCTCACGCAGCCGTTGCTGAATAAGGCCGATGTCGGTGGCGTCCTCGCCGATGAGGTACGGACCGAGGAGGTCACCAAGCCCCGCCCGTTCCCGCGCGATGGCCGGACCAGCGCTGTAACCCTCCACTCCGTCGTCGGTAGTCACACGGATCAGGGTGAACCGATTCTCGGTCTGGGGCATGCCTGGAATCCAGCTCGGATAAAAGGGCGCCGGCAGTGGAATGGCCACGTGATAGAGCTCGATCCGCGCGATGGTGCTCATCTTGCGCTCCTTATCGGCAACTCGGCCCGGGATCCGCTCGACTATAGCAAGCGACCACACCAATGGACTCCCGGCCATGGCGGGGATAGATTGGAGCACCGCCGCCGATCCCACTCCATCCGAATGGGCGACACTCGCGGACAGGCGACGGCAGAGGGAGACGAAATGTCGGCACTGTTCATCATCGTCCCGGTCCGTCCTCCCGTCTTTCTGACCGACGACCAATTCCAACGGATCATCGTCGACTACATCCAGTCACTGGAAGGCCTCGGCGGAGCTCCCGGATCCGAGGACGATCTCGAAAGACCCGAACCGACCTTCTTTCTGGTGGCCACCGGCGGGACCGAGGAAGAGATCTTGAGGCTTGATGCCGAACGCCGGAAGGTCGCCCCTGACGACCCCGTGTTCTTGGTGGCCCATCCCTCGAGCAACAGCCTGCCGGCAGCTCTGGAGGTGCTCGCACGTCTCCAACAGAATGGCCGGCCGGGCCGGATCTTCTACCTCGGTGGTCCGGACGACACCCCAGGTCTGATGCAGGTCCACGACGCTGCCCGCGACCTGGCAGTCCTCCACGCCCTCAGACAGAAGCGCATCGGCCTCATCGGCCCTCCCTCGGACTGGTTGGTGGCCAGCAGCCCGGGGCCGGTCACGTTGCGGAGGGTATGGGGACCTCAGGTGGTGGAGATCGCCATGGATGAGTTGACCGAATCCCTCACGGGAGCGTCGCAGGAGCTGGTGGAATCGGAGGTCGCGCTTCTCCTGGCCGACGCCCGCGACGTTGGCGAGCCGTCCGGCCCAGAACAGGAAGCTGTGGCGCGGGTCCTCGCCGCCATCGAAATTCTGGTTGATCGTTACGATCTTGACGCCCTCAGCATCCGTTGCTTCGACCTCGTCCTGGAACAAAAGACCACCGGATGTCTCGCCCTTGCCCGCCTCAATGACCAGGGCGTGATCGCCGGTTGTGAAGGGGATCTTGTCAGCACGATGGCCATGTTGTGGACCCACGAGCTCCTCCAGGAGACACCGTGGATGGCCAACCCCGCCCGCCTCGACGAGGCGCGCAACACGCTGTGGTTGGCACACTGCACCGTGCCCCTCAGCCTGGTCTCCGGTTTCAGCCTGCGGTCTCACTTCGAGTCGGGGCTTGGGGTCGCCATCCAGGGTGACCTGCCACGCGGACCGGTCACCCTCCTCCGGATCGGCGGCGCCGGCATCGACCGCCTGTGGCTGGCCGAGGGCGAGATCATCGGGATGGGCGACTCCGAAAAACTGTGTCGTACCCAAGTGGAGATCCAGCTGGCCGACGGGTGTGTGGGAGATCTCCTTCGATCGCCTCTCGGAAACCACCTCGTCATGGTCCGGGGTCACCACGCCGGGAGGCTGCGGTCGTGGTGGGAGACGATTCTCCAACCTGCCGCCCGGGCAGGAGGCAGTTGGCAGTAGGCAGCCCTCCACCACCCGCCCGGTGTGGAAGGTGTGGGGTCGCGCACCGAAGCGGAGGGGACGGAGGGCGGGGACGTTCAACTTCATCCATCGCCCCGATTCTGTGGAGGCGCTGCCCGAGGTTATTCGCGGCCTCCGGCCGCGGTGACCAGCCGTCACCAGCGAGTGGCCAGGGGTCTTCGGTCTTCGTTCTTCGTTCTTCGTTCTTTGTTCTTCGATCTGTGATCGGCCGCGGGCGGACGGGAGACTACCAGCGGCCGGCGCCCTTGCAGGCTCCTCCCCCACCTCCGCCGAAGAACATCATCACCCCCAGCAGATAGCCGAAGTTGTACCAGCCGCCGTTGTTGTGCACCTCGTAGATCCGCACCTTGTCGCTGAACAGCGACACGATAAAGCTGAAGAACACGATGAAGCCGTGCCACAGCCCCTTCCAGAAGCCGGCCACCTTGCCTTCGTCATCGGGTGAACCGGTCAACTGATTTGGCCCCGCAGTGCAACCCAGCGGCGCTATGAGTAGCACCGCCGCTGCGACAACCACCAGAAATTTCATCATTCAAGCCTCCGCATCAGCGCCTCAGATAAAGAGCTTGATCTCGTGCCAGATCTGGTCAATTGGCAGTTTGATGCCTCGACATACCAGGACCGCCATCCGGTCCTCCTGCGCCCAACGGGTCTCGACCACCGTGGCCGGCGTCACCTCGGAAAAATAATCCTCGAGGTCATCGGGGTCGAAGTTGATTGCGATCACCACGACGCCGGGATCGGCCGGTGGCGGCCCCCACAGCCAGTAGTTGTTGTGCCGACCGTAGACCGGAGGCAGCCGGTACTCACGAGCCCAGTACTCCAACGCGCCCGAATGACCGTAGTTCCTGCCCATGATGATGGCCCGGGCTCGTTCCTCCTCCGGCAGCCCGTCCACGACATCGGCAATCGCCACCGCCAGCTCCCGCCACCCGAAGCGGTCGGAGAAATACTGGGGGAGTGCCGCATCGTGACCCACCTCGCCCGTGTTGGGCACCATTCCCAGCCGCTGCTGGTAGCGATCCAGCTCGGCGGGCGACAGCACCGGCAACCCCAGAGGAAGGAAGACCAGAAAACCGACCGCCAGCACCACCGCCATGACCCACCGGCCCCACCTCAGACCGCGACGGCTGGTCCAGCGCTCCCAGGCCACGCCACCGGCCGCCATCATCACCGGTACGGAGGCCGCGAAATAATACGGCTTGCTCGTTTGCAGCACCAACACGAGCCATGTGACCACGACCATCAGGCCCACGATCCGGAATCTCCGCGCCGGTGGGGCGAACATGATCCAGAGCAGACCGCCCAACCACAGCGGAACCGTTACCGGGTTGGCCTCCAGAATATTCTCAGCCAGAAAACCAAGGGGCGAAATGGCGGCAATCTTGTACCGTGTGGCGTTGTCCATGAACTCCAGGGTGGCCCAACCGTTGGCGGCATTCCACACAAGATAGGGCGCCAGAAAGAGCAACGCGGTCGCTGCCGCAAAATAGGTCCGCGGATCCAAGAGCTGACGTCGGTGCCGGGTGATCACCAAACCAACCGCCAACGCCAATCCCAACACGAGCACACCGACCTTGTTGAACAGTCCCAGCCCGAGCACAAGGCCGAGCCACGGCCACCATCTCCCATCGTCCGTCTCGGCGATTCGAATGATCAGGTAGTAGGCCCCGATCCACACAAGGAAGTCGAAACAGTTCATGGAGTAGAAGCCGCAGATCACCAATCCGGCGGCTCCGATGGCCACGCCAACTCCCGCAAAGAGCTGGGCCCAACGACCGCCGCCCAGCCGCGCCGCCGTCATACCCGTCAGCAGAATGAGCAGGGCCCCGCACAGCGCCGGTACCACTCGAATGGAGTGGACGGATTCACCAAACACAGCTTTCCATCCGGCCAGCAGCCAAATGGACATGGGAGGTTGGTCCACGTATCCCCACGCCAGCCGATCGGCGCACGCCAGGTAGTAATACTCGTCACGAAAGATGCCGTAGTTGCCGTTGGTGACGAAGTGGAGCACGACCTGCGCCACAGCTGGAATCAGCAACCACGTCCATACCACCGGCTGGGATCGCAGTTCAGCGATCGAAGGCGACGGCGGAACAGGCTCGATCTTCGTGGCCATGAGCGAATCGAGCCTATCACCGAACGCGGCCGCCGGGCGGAGGTTCGCTGAGATGGCGGCCGCCGCCGGTTGACATCCGGCAGTCACTTACGCTCGTAGAGGATCTCCATGGACTTGAACTCGCCGGTGGGGGTGATCATGAACATCTCCATCAGCTCGTTGCCGCCGTCAAGCTTGGTGACCACGCCGCGAGTTTCTTCGATATTCTTGGTCATCGGATCGACGTAGTCACCGTAAAAGACGCCGATTCCCTTCTCGAAATCCCACTCCCCGTCCGAAGTCATGATCCCGGTGGACATGTTGTCGAGCCAGGTGCCCCACCATTTCCCGGTCACGTTGTTGTAACCGGTGAGACCCCGTCCCTCGAAGGGCTGGCCCATGACCGTGCCGTGCACCGTCTCCTCGAGGTATCGTCCGCCCATGATCATCTTTCGCGAGGCGGTCCCGGTGGAAACATCCGGCTCGGCGCCAGGCTCCATCCATGATTTCACCGTCATCTTGAACTCGCCCGCCATCTTGGCCATCTCGGCATGCTCCGGTCCAGGGGTCATGGACGCCTGCCACGCCTTCATCATCGCCTGCTGTTCGGTGCTCATCTCCGGAGCTTCCTGGGCGAGAGCGAGGCCGGAAAAGAAAACCAACACAACGAACACACACGCCATACTTCGGTTTCTGAACTCCACTTCCATTGGCTTCCTCCGCGGTTGTGAATTTGTGTCGGACATCATAACCGGCCTCGCCGACCACGGCAATCGCCCTCCCGGCAGTCAATACCTACGGTGCACGACTGACCCACCTCGCGATGATTGACAATTTCGGAACCAAACCTATATTCAAATCATATATTTGCATCGAATTCGTGAGAACACTACTCTCGATTGAGATTGCCCAACCCACGTGAAACACCGAAAGTTGAGGCTGGTCATGCCCCGAAAAAGCATCTGCCGCTGGTTCGTCACCGTCATCTTCGCCGCCCTCCCCGCTCTTCCCAGCTCGGCTCAGGTCGAGTGGGTTTCTTCGGTCAACGGGCAGGGGTGGGTCCAGGGAATGGAGATCGATGCCGAGACGGGCGACGCCCTCCAGGTCGTGGACACCTTCACCAACCACAGCGGAGGGACGGTTGCCGTGGACCTCCATCAGTCCTTCGTGACCGACGAGGTGTCCTACATTGCCCATACGGTCACCAGCGGAACCGTCACCCAGCCGGACAGCGAGGTCCGGTGGGCTCTCATTCTCGGCGCATGGCAATCCGCAACTCTCACCGTCTATTTCGCTGTGGATCCGTGCAACTGGCCCGAGAGTGACATCCAGCGACTGTGGGTCAATGAGAACCAGCGGCGCGACGTCACCGTCGACAAATGGCTGCATGATCTCCAGATCGACAGCAGCTACGAGGCAGAGGTGTTTTCTGGTCAACCGGCAGCGTTCCAGCTGCAAGCCGGAAACGCTGGCGGTTATGAGAACAACGCCGAAATCTGGTGCGTCTTCTCTCCCAACGCACCCTTTGGTGACGCAAGCCCGCCCGCGACGTATGTGGATCCAACCGGTCTCACAGCCAACTGGGAACTTGGCGACCTGAGCAATGGCTCCTCCACCTCGATCACCGTTACGGCAGACGTCGAAGAGGGTCTCCCAGTTGGCACACCGGTGCCAACTCTGTGCTCGATCCAGGACCACACGGGAGTCCTCGTGGCCAACACCAACATCGCCCACACGACGGTGTCCAAAACCATTTGGGAAACCGCCGTAGATTCACAGGCATGGTTCCCCGGATTGACCACCGTCCACGAAACCGGCGACACCATCGAAGTCATCGAGGCACTCTACAATCGGTCGGGAGAGTCCATCGACGCCTACTTGACTCAGGGCTTCGGACCGTCCCAGCTCTCCCTGCTCGACGTGTCCGTGTCCCAGGGCAGTGTCACCCAAAACCCTGGCAACACCAGTTGGCAGGTTCAGATTTCAGTCGGGCAAACCGTAACCATGACGGGACTCTACTCTGTTGAACCCTGCACCTGGATCGAAAGCGTTATCAACACAGAGTTGGCAGAGACCAACGAAGTGCGCACGATCCTCATCGAAAAGACACCGGCGGACCTGTGGATCGCGAGTACCTATGACCCTCCGGTCACACCCGGACAGACGGCATCAATCGAGCTCCACTACGGCAACGACGGCGGCTACGAAAACAACGTTGTGCTCTGGTGCAACCTGCCTGACCAGGCGCCCTTCAACGAATCCCAGCCGCCGCCGGACTTTGTCGACCCGGATGGCCACGCGGTCCGCTGGGACCTGGGCGATCTGGCCAATGGCGACGCCGGTGCCATCGAACTCACCGCAGACATCGATGAAGGGCTGCCGCCGGCCGTCCAGATCGAGATCCTGTGTCAAATCTTCGATCACGTCGACGGGTTGGCTGGGGAAACGGTGATCACCCTCATCACCATCGACGCCACGGTGATTTTCGAAGACGGGTTCGAATCGGGAGATACCTCTTGGTGGTCCGAAACTGTGGCGTGAGGCACAATCAACTCGTGTTCAAAACGCCCTAGCGTCTTCTCACGCTGCGGGATCAATCAAAGCTGCGAGGACTTCCCAAACGCTTCATCTCGGTGACGGTCCCGTCGGTTGACGACATGCTCACCGCCATCGCCACCCCTCCCTCTCCGATCCGAAACTCCCAGATCCCACCTGTGGAGTCCTCGAAGCGATTCGCGCCGGTATGGGACAGGATCGCCGGCGACACATCGGCCCACAGCGGCACCGCCACCAGAAAATCGCCGCACACGGTCTCCACGTTCCAGGTCCGCCGGCGGTCAGGATCCGCAGCCCCGCCGTACTCACCCGACACGCTCTCCCGAAGCTGGGCGTCGGAGATCCGTTTGGCGGCGTTGTAACGGTGGAGCACTTCGCAGAACTCGGACTCGTGAGCTGCCTCGGGCAGCGGGGCCTCTGCCCGACCCGACGAATGGGTCTCCGCCCGTGGCGCCTTTGGCGGCTCGGCCGTGGCGCCGGCTGCCCCCATCTGTTGCGCGGCAGCCAACGCTCCCTCGAGCTCCTTCATCTGTTCTGGCGTCACACCCATGGCGGCTAGGGTCGCCGGATCGACGCCCAGTCCGCTCAGTCCGTTCACCTCGCCGCCACCGCCGTCGCCGCCCAGTCGTGCCAGTTCGACTCGGGCGTGGTCGTTGTTGGAGTCCAGCTCCAGCGCTCGCTGGTAATACATGCGCGCCGCCATGGTGTTGTCGGCTTCCACATAGGCGTCGGCAATGGCATTCGCAGCGGCGGCCGAGGAGCCATGGATCATCTGATTCAATTGCAGGACCTCGATGGCGATGTCAGTGCGCCCCTCGCCCAGGAGGGACCTTCCCACGCCTTCGATCCCCGACTCGTCGATCTCGAATCTCTGTTGCTGGTTCATATCCACCAGGATTGCCTGCCGGATGTCGTCAAAGTCCCCCGCGTTCACCGCCGAGGCGATGGCCGTCGACGCGAGCTCTTTGGCCGATACCTGGGCCGATACTCCCATGACCAGGAGTCCACACGCGACCAGGCAGAACATCCCTCGACCCGAGGCGGAGCTTGAATACATGCCCATGAGTCCTCCGATATTTGCGCCGCCCACATCCTTCGTGAGAGACAGCCAACGACATTCTTGAACTGGATTGACGACCAGGATGATACAACATCTCAATCCTGTCCCGACAACTGAACGCAACGGTGGTGGCGACGCGTCAGTCTATTCCAGGGTTGACGCCACGTTTCTGAGGATCGTCGCCGGTTGATCAGTGATCATCCGGTGATGGGACACGATGATCCTCGACAGGTCTGGAGTGTCGGCCAGGCGTCTGAGGTGGGCGGCAAAGGCAGCCCGGTCCTTCACCGCGAGCCACCGGAAAAGCCGACTGACCCGGGGGCCGCCGGTGGAACAGGTTCCGTACCGGAAGAAGAGCCCGGCAACGCCCCGTCCGTGCGGCATGTTGAACAGAGCGTCGTTGAAGACCAGGGTGGTTCCACCTTGCGAACGCACCATCATCACGCCCTCGGATGAAGCAACACCGTCAAGAATCTCGAGGGACGCCGTATGCCCGCCGTCAAAGCCGTCGTATCCGGCATCCACCCGCACCACCTCCTCGATCTTCTTTCTTCCCCCCCTGGGTGCCCGAACCTCGATCTCCGGATAGCGCGCCACCCAGGCGGGCGCGTCAAGCCGGTGAAAGGCATTGGGAACCACCAGGACCGCGGGCCGTCCCCACGCCTCGATTTTGGCCATCGAAGGGTCGTCCAGGGCAATGGCGCTGTGGACGACGATGCGGCCATCCTTGAGCCGAACCAGGGTCATGACCCGCTTCAAGTCCATTTTGGGCAGGGTGCCCTGAACCCGCCACAGGTTGGTTTCCAGCTCCTCTATTGGCTGATGGGGCAGAACAGTCCACGTCGGGTTCGCCTTCGGCATGACGGCCTCCCTCCTCCTCGATCAGTCGGTGAGATGTGCGAGCACCTCGATGGTTTCCTCCGGCTCCGGCCGGCGGGTGTAGTCGGGATCCATGCGTGCGTAACGAACCACGCCGTCGGCGCCGATGATGTACCGCGCTGGCATGGGCAGGGTCCAGCTGTCCTCCCCCTGGCCCTCGGCAAGATCTATCCCGAACCGCAGGTACAGCGCCTTCAGATCGTCGGGCAGTGACCATCGCAGTCCATACGCGGCGGCCACCTCGTTGCCCTTATCTCGCAGGACCTCGAACCGCAGCTTGTGTTTCTCTACAAAGCCGCGGCTCCTGTCCATCAACTGGGGTGAGACCGCGATGACGGTGGCGCCCGCCTCGGCGATTTTGTCGTATACCTTGTTTAGAGCATCCAGCTCTGCATTGCAGTATGGTCACCAATCGCCGCGAAAAAAGGTCAGCACGACCGGACCTCTGGACAACGCGTCGGCGAAAGCCGTCGGTGTTCCCTGGCTGTCGTTGAGGGTGAAGTCCGGAGCGCGCTGTCCCTCCCCCACAACTCCGTCCATGATGCCCGAGGCCCTCAGGCCATCGGTTGCGCCGTGCATGATTTCGAGCACCTCCGGCGGCGCCTGTTTCTCGAAGCCTTCTCTGATGCTATCCAGTCTTGCCTGCAACGACATTCATGTCCTCCGATGGTCTTCGTTCTATTGTGCTGCTAAGAAGGCGCCGTCGAAGACCCGACGACAAATCACGAGCAACACCGGTCACAACATCCGGGCCGAACAAGGTATTGCAGAGGATCCGCGGCCAATTACCCGTGAAGGGCGTTCCACTCGGCGATCTTCTCCTGCAACCGCTGCTTCAATTCGTTTTTGGCAGCCTCCGCCTGCAGGTAGATCTCCTCAGCCCGGTGAAAGTGGAGGGTTCGGAATTCCCTCAACTCCGGTTTGATGTAGATATCGGGTGCGTGGGCCTCGAGTTCGCGCTCCACAATGGCCTGCTGCATGATCTGGATCGAGCCGAAGATGTTGTTGAAGTAACCCGGCACCGATCCGTACTCTGCCGCGCTGCCGGAGTTGATGTCGATGGCCACCACGATGTCGCAGGAATCCGTCAGCACGTCGTAGGGAACCGGGTTCGCGGTGCCGCCGTCGATGAGCACCCGCCCGCCGATCTCCACCGGCGGAAAGAGACCCGGCAGGGCCATGCTGGCCTGGACGGCGGGCTTGAGCGGCCCCGAATCGAGCACCACAGTCCTCCGTTCCCAGAAGTCGGTGGCCACGACCTTGAACGGAATCGCGAGGTCCTCGAACGTCTCACACGAACGGTCCTGACAGAGTCCGGCCAGAACCGTCTCGGCCTTGACCAAACCGCTGGTGCGGAAGCTGGGGTCGATGAGCCCAATCCACCGGCCGACCTTGCGATCGGAGAACACGCTTTTCACGGTGTCGCTCTGCAGGTAGGCGAAGTCCTTGATTGTCTCGCGTATCTCGGCGGCCGGCAACCCTGACGCGTAAAGCGCGCCCATGACCGCACCGATACTGGACCCGCTCACGCAGTGGGGCGTGATCCCCAACTCGTCGAGAGCTTCCAACATGGGGATGTGGGCCACGCCCTTGGCCCCGCCCGCTCCGAGTGCGATTCCTATTCTGGGCTCCCCGCCACTTTTCTTTCTCCCGGACATTCAGGACCTCAGAGACTCGGCGGCAGCGGTGGTTTGGGACGCTTGAGCAGCGAGCGTCCAGCGACGAGGAGAATGTACACCAGGTATCCGGCTGACGAAGCGACCCCGGCGACGTAGGTCATGGCCGCTGCCCGCAAAACCTCCCGTGCACCCTCCTGCCCGTCGGCTGAAATGAGACCGAGTTTATCCAGCTGCCGGAGGGCCCGCTTGCTGGCGTTGAACTCCACCGGCAGGGTCAAAAACGTGAGCAGCATGGCGCCAGCGTAACCCAGGATTCCGATCTGCACCATCGCGTTTGAGCCGAAGAAGCTCCCGGCGACCGCCAGCGGCAAGCCGAAACGGGCGCCCGCATTGGCGACCGGCACCATGGCCGTCCGGAATTCCATCGGTCGATAATCATCCGCATCCTGGAGGGCGTGGCCGCACTCGTGCGCCGCCACGGCGGTCGCGGCGACACTGTTTCCCACAAAGTTGTCGCGTGCGAGCCGCACATGTTTGTTGCGGGGATCGTAGTGGTCCGTGAGCTGACCCTGAACCGGCTCCACAGGAACGGACTGCAGCCCATTGGCGTCGAGGATGGTCCGTGCCACCCGACCTCCAGGTTCTCCGGTGACGCTCCGGACCCGGCTCCAACGGCTGTAGGTCGACTTCAGTTTTTGCCGGATTCCGAGAGAAAACACAAAGACTACACCGGCGATGACGTAATAGACGATCGTCTCCATTTGCCCCAAACTCCTTCTGTCGACCGGTTCCCGGTCAGGGCATCACGCTCTCCCGTGGTCGTCCCTACCTCATATCGATGCAAGTCAATCTACCACCGGAAGCCGGCGCCTACATCCCTCCAAACGGGTCAGAAACAAGAAATGCTGCCCGGACCTCCGCCGGTATCTGGTGACGCGCAGATTGCTCTTGTAAGCTGGGTCCTCATGTAGACCAACGAATCGTCTCAGGGTCACCGACCGGCAACGACCGAAGAGGGGGAGATCATGAGAAAACCGAAAAGACAGTGCGTGCTCTTGGCGGCAGCAATCTTGGTGATGGTGGTTGGAACTGGAGTCGTCGCGGCCGACGACGCTGAAACTCCCGGGCAGGCGGGCGAAAAGGTCGGTATTGAAGGGCAATTCGTCCGGGTGGCGGAGAACGCCGAGGGATGGGTGGTGGTCGGCTACCGCACGGCCAATGAATCGGTCAAAGAGGACTGGATGTTGCTCGATATGGGCCTGACCCTGCAAAACGGAGTGAAGGACCAAACCCTCACCCGGGAGGATGTCACGCTGGTGACGCCCGACCGCAAGGTCATTCCGCTGCCTTCGCAGAAGACCTACGAGGACGCGTCCGGCGCCCTTCGCTCGCTGAACGCGCGGGCGTCCATGCAGTCGGATTCCATCAACTACTTCCCACCCGGCACAGACAAACCGTGCCGGATCGGCTTCTTTGCCGACACCACCCATCCCGGGCGGACCCTGGCTTACGACCAGGTCGACCTCAACAGCCAACGCGCCTGCGTAGGACGGGTCTATTTTCAGGTCCCTGGCGGCATTCAATATGGCCTCTACAACCTCGACGTGAAATTCGCCGGCAGTACGGTCCGGGTGCCCGTCAAGATCATGACCAAAGACGAGGCGACGGACCTCGCAAAGCAGTGGGAACAGGAGAAGAAGGAGAACAAGGACGGGGGCAAGTAAGTTGGGTTGTCGAGCTGGATCGGGCACCAAAATCAGCCGTTCAACACCTGATCTATCAAACCCATGGGGTTTTAAAGAGCGGAGGCCCTCAACCACATGAGCACCCAGATCGCCCTCTTCCGAGGGATCAACGTCGGCGGGAACAATCCGTTGCCCATGAGGGAGCTTGTGGAAGATCTCGAGGCTCTTGGTCTGAAAAACGTTTCCACCTACATTCAGAGCGGCAATGTCGTATTTGAATGCCTCGATACCGACCAGGTCGATCTCGCCGCCAGGATTCAATCGGCGGTCGGTGACCGCCACGGATTCAAACCCCACGTCATGATCCTCGGCGTGGATGAGCTCGAGGATGCCGTGATCTCAAACCCGTTCCGCAGCGCCGAGTCGGAGCCGAAAACAATCCACCTTTTCTTCCTGGAATCGTCACCCGAAGACCCGGACGTGGAGTCTCTCCGAGATCTGAAGCTGAACACCGAAGATTTCGAACTCAAGGATCGGATCTTCTATCTCCACGCGCCCGAGGGAATCGGTCGATCAAAGTTGGCAGCGCGGGTGGAACGAGCCCTCGGCGTGCCGGTCACCGCGAGAAATTGGCGATCGGTCGTGAGGATCCTGGACATGGCGAAGGCCTGTCGCTGACCAGATCACCCGCGGCCGAGAAAGTGGTGCCGGTCGTGGTGCGTCAGCTGTCCGTGTCCCGGTGCCAGGGCCGACACTTTCAGCCCACTGCCTAGAGATTGGGCACCTCCCGGTGCCAGGGCCGACACTCTCGGCCCACTGCCTAGAGATTGCAGGGGAGCCCCTCTCACAGAAGGACCAAAGTGTCGGCCCTGGCACCGTTGTGGGCACCGTTGTGTTTTGTGGCGCCGACCGGCGCGATCGTGCGATGATGACGTCAGTGCGATTTCGCGACCGACGATCAGCAATTCGAAGAGCAGCGGACAGAAGGGGTTGAGATGCATTTCACCGGACGAATGATGGCGTTGACGGCAGTCACCATTATCGCGTTGTCGGTTTCCGCGCCTGCCGAATGGTCCACCAGTCCGGCCACCAACCTGGTCGTGGCCGATCGGTCCGGTGAACAGGTCCAGCCCAAGATCGTGGCCACCGGTGACGGAGGATTCTACATCAGCTGGTTCGACAACTCTGCGGGCGGCTACGACGTCTACCTGCAGCGACTGGACGCTGTGGGTGACGAGCAGTGGGCGCACAATGGAGTTTTGGTGGCGGATCGGAGCTACAGCTCGACCCAGGACTACGGCCTGAGCATCGATACCGCCGGCAATGCATTGCTCGCATTCCGTGATGACCGGGACGGACCCGACAAGGTGACAGTCTCCAAGATCAGTCCAGACGGCACCCTCCTTTGGGGTATTGACGGAGTCGAGGTCTCCTCCGGATCCGGTTTTTTTGCCGTGCCAAAGGTGGCCGGCACAACTGACGGCAACGTGGTCGTGGCCTGGATCTCCGACGACGACGTCGTGGCCCAGAAGCTCGATCCGGCAGGGGCCCCATTGTGGGGCGCAGGCGTCACTTTGTCCCCCACAGCCGATTCGTTCAGCCTCTGCGATCTCCATGCCTCCGACGCGGGCACGTCGATTCTGTCGTTTATTGCCGGTCCCTTCCTCGGGCCCAATCACCTGTGGGCGCAGAAACTCGCAGCGGCGGATGGCGCCCTCCTGTGGGGGGCGGGACACGTTCAGGTCTTTGACGGCGGCTCGCTACAGATCGCCAACCGCCCACCCTTCGTCACTGATGGTGCCGGCGGTGCGGTCTTCGCCTGGTACACCAGTGTCCCAACTTTCCAGTGCAGGGTCCAACGGATCCTCGCCAACGGCTCCGAGGTCTTTGCCCATCAGGGCGTCGAAGTCTCTACCAACGCCTCCCAGATTCGGGTCAATCCGCGCGCCGCCTTCCTACCGACCACCGAGGAGATTGTCGTGTTCTGGAAAGAACAGAACCCGGCGCAGAGTCAGTCCGGTCTGTGGGGACAGAAGATCGACAACGCCGGTGTCCGTCAATGGACCGACAACGGCCTCGAGTTCATGCCCATCAGCTCGGACCAGGTCATGAGCGTCACCACGCTCCCGTTCGCCGATGGCGCGATCGTGGCCTGGATCCACAGCGTCACCTTTGGCAACGACCCGGTCTACGCCATCCGCGTCGACGGCAACGGAGACTTCGTCTGGTCGCCGCCCATCTCCGAAGTGGGCATCTTACCCACCTCCTCGTCGAGGCTCGCCGGTGCCCTGAGCTCGCAGGGTTTTGCCGCCTACGCGTGGAGTGACGGGGACCCCGCTGACATCCTCGCCCAGAACGTCAACCCGGACGGCAGCCTGGGCCCCGGGGCGATCTTCGTCGACGGTTTCGAGTCGGGCGACACCACCGAGTGGTCGGCGACGAACCCCTAGCTTTCCCAGGTTTTACGAGGGGGCGTAGGGGTTCGACACATCGGATTGCCGATTCAGCGGATCAGACCACCGCTCCCGCTGAGGCGGTGAGTCCTCAACGACACGATGGGCCGATACGACCTACTTTTTGGCGGTAGGTTTTTTCGCCGCTGGCTTTTTCGCTGCGGGCTTCTTCGCTACGGCCTTCTTCGCCGCTGGCTTTTTCACTGCGGGCTTCTTCGCTACGGCCTTCTTCGCTGCCGGCTTCTTCGCGGCGGGTTTCTTGGCGGCGGATTTCTTGGCCACAGCCTTCTTCGCTGCCGGCTTCTTCGCGGCGGGTTTCTTGGCGGCGGGTTTCTTGGCCACAGCCTTCTTCGCTGCCGGTTTCTTGGCGGCGGGTTTCTTGGCAACAGCCTTCTTCGCTGCCGGCTTCTTCGCAGCGGGTTTCTTGGCAACAGCCTTCTTTACTGCCGGTTTCTTGGCGGCGGGTTTCTTGGTCACGGCCTTCTTGGCTGCCGGCTTCTTCGCTGCAGGTTTCTTGGCGGCCGGTTTTTTTGCCACAGGTTTTTTCGCGGCGGGCTTTTTCGCGGCAGGTTTCTTGGCAGCACTCGTTTTGGCCATCTCGATCCTCCTCTTGGTTGTTGGTTTGTTCATCCCTGACTCTTAGATCGTAACAGGCATTCTTGAATTTCGTACACCCCCATCAGATACCGGGGCGTTCTCCGCAACCCGTGCGGATGAGCACGACACCCCTCTCCGGTGTCTATCTGTCCTCGACTGTGTCGTCGCCGGCCGCCGATGCGAGCCGATTCACCAACAAGGCGTCAACCGTCTCCGCCGCCCTGTTGATGACGCGGATACCACCGTAGGTGAGCCACAACACACCATCGTGAACCTCGTGCACAAACTTGGCGGGGACGGCGATAGGACCCACGGACTCGAGCACCCGGAAGGTCTTTTCGGCGGCGCGACGGTGGTGTTTCTCGACAAACTCCGCACCGCGTTCCACGCCGTCGTGGATCAGACGCTTGAGGCCCTTGACACGTTCCCAGTCCCGGTCATCCATCGTCCGCCACCCATCGTTCGATGTGCTCATAGACAGCTGGGTGCCGGGCCAGAGCGAGGTGATCCAGTCCAGGAACGACGCGCAGATCGGATGCTCCCGGCGCCCCGGGCTGATCACCATGGCCCGCGCCTGCGGCGCTCTTCGCGCGGACCACACCGTCACCCAACGCCCCCACCCTTTCCATGGCTTGACCCACCACGCGATGGTGGCGCGAGGTGGCGAGCCAGGGAACGACCACGCGGCGATTGATCATCAGTTCATCCGGATCGCAGTCGAGCCAATCCTGGTCCACGAGGTTGCCGAACCGAAGGTCCTTCACCCCGACGCTGCGGCTGTTGAGGACCTCGCGAACGACGTTGGTGGCCGTGGTGTCAACCAGACCCAATACCTTGGTCGCCACATTGGTCGTCTTCTCCAGGGGTGCTCCCAGGTGGGGCGCACCAAGGTAGACGACATGCCGCACCTTCGAGATCCAGTCGTGTCCTGCTTCGCCGCCCAGGTGACAGGCGCTGCGTATCACCAGCCCGCCCATGCTGTGCCCGATGAGAAGCAACTCGGTGACGGCCGCACCATCGGCTGCGCAGAGGCGCCGCAGAAGGTCCGCCAGATCGGCGCCGTTGACCGAAACCCGCAGCCCGGTGTTGAAGCGCAAGTACAGAGCGGTGAAGCCGTGGTGCCGTTCCAGAAGTTCGCCGAACCCGCCCCCCTCGTGGGGCGGGGGGTAGTTCCACAGCGACTCGTTGCAACCAAGACCATGCACCAGTACGCAGACCTTGCCGGCAGGGGGCGGGACCATTTCCTCCGGTGCCAACGGGCGGTTGTCGCGATAAAACGCCATCGCCTGCTGGAGTCCGTTGCCGGTGGCTGACAGGTAATCGCCGAACCAGCCGTTGAGCGCACTGATGGCGTTGTCCACCATCCCCGGCCCACGCTCGCCCCGACTGTCCTTCTTGACGGTCATGGGCGCGAGTTTAGCAGGCGAACAAAACAACACCTGCCATCAGGCTCAGCTCGACAGTGGCGGGGAACCTGACTACCATCGCTCATCGTGGAAATCTACATCGCGACCTTTGCCGCTCTTCTGAGCACCCTTCTGCTCGCCGTGGTCTACCTCGCCGACCGTTACGAGCGCGAACCCATCGAGTTGATCCAGGATTTCTTTCTCTCTGGACTGCTGGGTCAATTGGTTCTGATCCTCGCCGCCACCGCAATCATTGGAGACGTCCATTGGTCGGGTCCTTGGCTTGGCATCACCCTGCTCAGCGCTTCGATCTACCTCCCCTTCCGACTGCACCGCCAGTCCGCGATGGACGAACGATTCGACGGAATCGTCTACGCCGTGGCGCTGGTCGGCGGAGCCACCTGCGTCATCCACCTCAACAACCTGCCGAGGGTTATGGAGGCATCACCCTACCGCGACGTGGTCGCTCCCGGTGCCGCCCCCGACCTCCGTGATCTGCTGATCATCGCAACGTGGCCCGGTTTCACGGCCGAACTCGGCCACGGGGTCGTCCTTATCGGAGCCGCGGTCCTCGTCGGCGCGGTTCTCGGCACCCTCCAGCTGCGTGGGTTGCCACTGTGGCAGACTGCGCTCGCCTGCGTCATCACGGCCCTCGCCACCTTTGGTCTCGATCGGGCGGCAGGTGGCGAGATGTGGGCACGGGGGTTGCTGGCGGTGGTGTCCGTCGCCGTCGCGCTGGCCATCAAAAGCGGTTCCGTGTTCAGGGATCGGCCCGCCCCCCCCGAGCGGGATGTTCTCATCATGGGACTCAAAACAGCCCTCATGGTCTTTGGCGCAGCCTTGCTGGCCACGGTGCTTCTGCAGGCCGTGGCCGATCAGCAGGCCTCACCGGAGCCGATCATCACCGGCCAAGCAATCACCCAATCGCCCCGGTCCGGGCCCGGATCGTGATTCTTCGATTCCTCTTCGCAGCATGTCTCGTGGCCGCCTGCGCTGGTGCGGCTTCCGCGTCCGATGACGGCTGGGAGAACCCGGTCTTCGAAACTGTTGACGAGGCGGTGGCCGCCGCGAAGCACAATCTCCACCAGCTCGGCAACGACAACTCGGCGGGTCTCGGATTCTTCGTCGACCTCACCCTGGCGGAGGGAGATCTGGACGGCCGCCACCCATCGTCCTCCATCACCAGGGAGGTCGTGGAGACATTCCTCTTCACCCACCCCACGGCCTTCTCCACCAACGATGTGCAGCGGCAGACCATCTCCAGATTTCTCGAGGACGTGCCCGGTCAAAGGTCGGTGCTCGAAAAACGACTGGCTCGTTTTGGATTTCCCACCCTGCCGGGGCTTTCCTATTGCCGCCTTGTGGAAAGCGTCGACGCCTTCTCCGATCTCAACCGCGCGTCCACCGACAAGATGTCCCAGGTTGGAGGGGTGACCTACTACTGCCGCTACATGGTCCTTCCTCTCTCGTACGTGGGAGAGGCCGCCCTGGCGGAACTCCGCCGGTCCGCCGCGCGCAACCCGTCGTTGGACGTCAACGGAACGGTACGTCGCTGGCAGCGCGAGTCCTTCGCCAACCTGGTCAATACCTTCCGCCACGAACTGGTCCACGTTCACACCAACTCCACCCTGGACGTCCCCCTCTATCGGGACCGCCGCGCCTACCCGACCTGGTTCCACGAGGGAACCGCCACCTACCTCGCCGCAGACCCCCATTCGGGTCTCAGCGCCAGCTACAAGGAGTACCAGGATCTGTTCTTCTACCTTGCTCAACGCTACGGCGTTCCCAAGCTCCAGGACTTCTACACCCTCGCCCTGGGCGGGAGCGGCGTGACCACCGCCCTCACGCAGGTGTATGAGATCCCGGATTCGGAGCAGCTCTTCGCTCGCAGCAGCCGGTGGCACCACGCCAAGGAGATCATCAAGACTGTCATCTGGATCGCGGCTCTGGCCATAGTCATCGCAGCGTTTCGCGGTTCCGACCGCCCCTACATCGGTGCGTTGCTGCTGCTGGCGGCCCTCGCCCTGGCATTTGCCGTGGCCACCGGACTCGTGGAACACATCTACGGCCTGCGCGGTCCCACCTTCGTACACTTCGGCAAACTCGGCTTCTCGTTCGTGGCCGTGTTCCTCGGTTTCATGGGTGTGCGGCGGATCCAGCGACACGGCCGAGCCCCCGCTGCGTCAGCCTGACCACTCGCCAAACCCACCATCCGGCGGCCGGTTGCCGAGCCGATCCGAGTTCTCCAGCTCGTCATCCCTTCGGCCGGAGGAACTCCTCGAAGGGTTTGTAACCATGCAGCGGATACAGGAAGGGGTTCCGGTGAAAGGTCAGGTCGAACTGTTGTCCTTGTTGCAGGGCGGTGTTCAACTGCTCCATCGCCAGCTCGCGATCGCCGAGACCGGCGGCGATACACGCGCGCCAGTAACTGTCTTCTCCGAAGCTGTAAGGGCCTGCCACGTCCTCGATTCGAATCAGGGCCTCCTCGGCCGCCATTCGGTCTCCCACGTAGGCGGCGGTCGCGCCGGCCAAACCTCCGATGTACAGCTCGTCCGGATATTCGGCCACGAGTTCGGCGAGGAGTGCTCGGGCCTCCTCCGGTTGATCCAAAACCAACATCAGCACGGCCAAGGTCCAGCGGGTCCACGGAGGCTGCGTCTCGCTTGGCGGTAACCGCTCCAGGGTGTTTTCTGCCATCTGTCTGGCCTCCTGCGGCCAGCCGTGGGCCCCAAGCTCGGCGGTCGCCTGCCATGCCAGCCAGACACCCAGGTTTTCTGACTCCGTAAAGGCCCTTTCGATCACCACGGCGGCCTCGTCGCTGCGCCCGAGCGCCGCCAGCGCCACCACCGCGTTGGCGAGGAGGCCCCCGCGAACGTAACCCTTGATGCTGGGGAACCGGCGCAGACTCTCTTGAGCAACCTCGGATTCTCGCTCGTGCTCGCCAAGCATGTGCAGCCCCTGACACAAGGGGAAGAGATGGGTGAAATTCGCCTTGTCCAATTCGCCGAAACATTCCACCGTGGCGACGGCCTCCCGGGGACGGTTGGTCCACACCAGCGCTTCGGCAAGACCGATGGAGATGTGTGGGTTGAGCGGGTCCAGGGCCACGATCTCCCGCAGCGGCGTCAGTGCCTCGTCATACCGATGATCTCTCCTCAGCAGGACGCAGTCCAGGCACAGACGATCGAAGGAGGCTAATAGGTGGCGCCGCTGATCGAGCTCGTCCAGGACCGACCGCGCTTCCTCGAAGCGCCTGAGTACCGTCAACGCATGGCTCATTTGCAGAAGGGCCGGGACATAGTCGGGATCCAGTTCGGCCGCCCTCTGAAAGTGCTCGAGTCCCACCCCCGGTTTCTCGAGCCAGATCTCGAGGCCAGCCGCCATTTCCCGGTAGGCGTCGAGAGTCGGCGGTGAAAACTTGGCATACCGGGGGTCCGTGGCCGCCAGTCCGCCCAGCACTCGCTGTCGAACCGGCTCCACCGCCGCCATCGGATCCGAGATCGGTCCGGACACCGGGCCGATGGCGTGGAGCAGGCCGCCGGTGGCCGTCTCAGTGATCTCCGCCTTTATTCGGAGTTGGTCGGTCTGGCGGTAGTAGGCCCCGGTGACCAGGGTCCCGGCGCCCAGCTCGCGGGCCACATCGAGGGCCCCAGCGGGACCGCTGCCTATTCGTTCCGCCGCCGCGACAGCCGTCGACCCGGCCACCATGTCCAGATCCACGGTCTCGGGCAGATCCTGGGTCAGCCAGTCCGCGGCCATCAGCCCGATGGCATCGTGATCCGGATCGCCCGTGCGATTGTCAAAGGGCAGCACGACCACCAGTTTCGGATCCAGAGTCGGGCCAGCGGTCCTCGCCCCAACGCGCATCCGCGGCCCGAGGATCACCCCGATCAACAGCGCGGCAGCTACGATCAATCCAGCAATGACGGTGAAACCGGTGAGGCGCGGGAAACTCTTGCTCGAACGGATACCCACCGCCGGCGCCGATCCGCTGGCGATGGCCCGCAGGGCGAAGGCCAGATCGGCAGCGGACTGGAAACGGGCCTCGGGGGCCTTTTCGAGACAGCGGGCAATGGTCCGCTCGAGGTCTAGGGGCAGCAGCGCGCCTACCGACGACGGTCGAGGCGGGTCCTCCCGGAGTGTGGCCCACAGCGTTTCGGCCACCGTTTTCCGGCGGAATGCGCTGCGCCCGGTGACCATCTCGTAGAGCACGCAACCAAGGGCGAAGATGTCCGAACGGCCGTCCGCCTCACCACCGGTGACCTGCTCGGGCGACAGATAACCCACCGTACCGATCACCGAGCCGACCTGGGTGTCGGCGTCGAGCACCACCCCGGTGGGCGCCTCCGGAGTTTTCAGCTCGTGCAACCTTGCAAGACCGAAGTCGAGCACCTTGACCCGGCCGGTTGTGGTGACGAATACGTTTTCTGGTTTGATGTCGCGGTGCACGATGCCGCTGCCATGGGCGGCGGCGAGAGCGTCGGCGATGGCAGCCCCGATCTCCACCACCCGCTGCCAGGCCATGCCGGTAGCGGGGATCCCATCGCGCAGTGTCTGTCCCTCCAACAGTTCGGTAACGGCGTACTGCACGCCGTCCTGATCGCCGATATCGTAGATTTCCAGAATATTGGGATGGGACAGGGCGGCCACCGCCCGGGCTTCGAGCTGGAAACGCTCGAGCCGCTGAGAATCTCCCACCACCCCGTCCGGCAGCACCTTGACCGCCACGTCGCGGTCCAGAGCTGTGTCCAGCGCGCGGTAGACATCGCCCATACCACCCGAACCAAGCTGGGTCCGGACTTCGTAACGCCCGAGACGGTCGCCAGCCGACAGGGTCACCCTTTTCTCTCCTAATGTTGTCATCATGATACTCGAACCGCGGCCGGAGGTTATTGAGGGTATTGCGTTTTCCGAAATGCGAAATTCGAGATTCGAAATTCGAATCTCCCACCCGCCCCCAATCTCATTCCGGGCGAGGAGTCCGTTAGGGCGTGGGGCCGAGGCGTCAGCGTTCGGTCCTGGTGCGGTCGTCACAAATCTGGAAGCGGAGGCTGGCCAGGTTGAGACCTATCCAGATCTCATCGCCGTCGGCGAGAGCCACCGGTGCTGTGAGCCGTCGCCCGTTGCGATGGGTTCCGTTCTTGCTCCCCAGATCCTCGAGGGTCACCGTGTCGCCGGCCACGACGAGCCGTGCGTGCCGTCGCGACACCTCGGGGTTGTCGATTCGCACCGTCGCGTCCTGACCCCGCCCTACGAGGTTCTCGCCGTCTTTGAGCTCGATCTCCCGACCTTCCAGGGTGATCTTGAAACACCATGCCCCGTGCGCCGGATCCGCCGACGGCGGTCCGAGGCCGCTGACTGGAGCGATGAGGCGGTAGCCGCGCTTCGAGATCGTCTCGATGTAGGTCGGGTGGGCGGCGCGGTCCCCGAGGGCACGGCGCAGGGCGGCCACCGCGTTGCGCAGCACCGCCTCACCGACGAAGCGCTTCCGCCACACGCCGTCGATCAGGGTCTCGCGGGACAGTACCTCTCCGGGCCGTTGGGCGAGGAACACCAGTAGATCCATGGCTCGGGGTTCGAGCTGGACGACCTCCGACTGACGGGTCAACCGGTTGAGCGCCGGTTCCACGGTCCAGCCACCAAGACCAAACGATGCGTTCACGCTGCTCCCGACTGAGTTTTTCCGCTGCCTTGCAGCGATTATATCCAACCCGCTCTGTCACCGGTTGCCGCCGGCAATCCACCCGATGCCCGATCCTTGCAGCCTCCTT
The DNA here is from genome assembly GCA_963710645.1 of uncultured Holophagae bacterium. Taxonomy (GTDB): domain Bacteria; phylum Acidobacteriota; class Thermoanaerobaculia; order Thermoanaerobaculales; family Sulfomarinibacteraceae; genus FEB-10. The sequence continues at coordinate 241,957 of CAVQBD010000003.1, forward strand.
ACCTTTTCCTTGCCTCACACGAATCTCAGCGTCACAGATTGTGTATGTGAACACTTCTTACGTGCAACGGATCGGACGGACGGGTTGGGTCGGGCCGATCGAAAGGAGGACGTCATGAGTCACAAAAAATGGACCTGGGTCGCGACGGTGATGGTCTTGGTGCTCGTCGCCACTTCGACCGTGAGCCTCGCGAAGAACCCGAAACTGAGACCGTTCAAAGGGACCTTTGCGGGTGAGGCCACCTTCCCCATGAACGGCGCGTGTCTGGACCTGACAGGAGCGCCTTGGCAGACGTTGAGCGAGACCGAAGGCAGGATGAGCCACCTCGGTCGCACCCATCTCAGCACCTCACACTGCTCAACGTTCGACGGAATGGCTGCGGTTAACGGTGTTGCCACGTTTACGGCAGCAAATGGCGACGAGGTCTGGGCGACCTACACTGCGACCACCATCGCACCCCCACCCCTTATCGTGCAGCAATCAAATTTCGTGATCGTCGGTGGCACCGGCCGTTTCGAGGGCGCTTCGGGACAACTGATCGGCATGGTCTACGTGACCTACGAAGGAGAGGACGACCCGTCGTGGCCTATTGAGTTCGTCTTCGCCGGCACCATTGCCTACTGAACAGGGAGGTAGCATGTTCAAGAAATGTGGACTTGTGGTTCTCGCGCTGTTGCTGGCGGCCACGGCCTCGGCGCAGCTCATCTCCGACCTCGTGGGCTTCCCGGTGGCCGCTCGCGGGCCCGGACTCCACGGCACCCAGTGGGTCACCGACCTCACGCTCTATAACCCCATGGACCACAGCGTGAATCTCTTCCTGGCCTTTCTTCCCGCGGATCAGGACAATGGAGGCTCCGAGCACCTCATGCCGTACCACCTCGAGCCCCACCAAACCGTGTTCTTCGAGGATGTGATCCTGAGCCTGTTCGAGCTTGACCAGGACATCAAGGGCGTTCTCACGATCAGCGCGGAGAGTTCCCTGCTCAACAACCCGGAGGGCACGGTGATCCATGCCGTCACCCGGACCTACAACAGGGGTGGCGGGGACGGAACCTACGGTCAAACCGTGCCGTCGCTGTTCCCCGCGCTCAATGTGGGTTGGGGCTCTTCGTTCATCACCGGTGCTCGAAACGACGATGTTTTCCGGTCCAACCTCGGCATCGCCGGCATGGCGCTTGCTACCCAGCTTCGTGTGGACTACAGGATCACATCCAGCAACGGCACCGTGGTGGTGGAAGACTCCAGGCTATTGCCGAGGTTGAGCATGAATCAGTGGTCTTTCGAACAACTCGGTGTCGGGACCGTGGAGGGGCCGCTCACGGTTGAACTCTGGATCGAGCCCGACCAGGCCTCCGAGGATCCCTGCGCTGAATTCCCCTATGCCAACGCCTTCTTCGCCTACGTCTCGAAGGTCGACAACCTCACCGGGGACGCCGAGTTCATCTACGCCTATCCCATGTCACCCTACATCTGCCCGGCGGAGAATTGACCTGACGACGCCTCATTCACCTTGTGACCCGGAAGATCTCCGGAACATGGATGTATCACCCCGTGACACCGCGGGGTGATACATGCCTGTCTCATGGCTCTCGGGCACGGATCGTCCCGGGTGACCGGTGGCTCATTCAATCCTGTATCCTCGCTCGGTTCCCGCGTGAATCCCCCACACTGTTGGGGATTCCATAATTGATCCGGGAATACACAATGACAGCATGAACAGGAGCCACCCATGACCCGCCTCGACCATTTCAATCGCGTTCACGTCATCATCGCGATGGCCGTCATCTGTTTCGCCATCTCTAGCACTTCCCACGCGGATGAGCGCAATGTGCTGCGGGAGCACATCGAGGCTCTGTCATCAACTCAGCACCCCGCAGTCGATGGGGCGCCCATCATCGCCGTCCGGGGCATCACCGCCCTGTATCAGCGGCGAGACTGGCAACCTGCGTGGACCAACCCGGAGATGGTGCGCCAGCTTTATGACCAGGTCCTGAAATCCGCGGACCATGGTCTGAGTCCCGACGACTTCCACGCCCGCCAGCTCGCCACTCGTCTGCGACCCGGCACCCGGGCCACCGACCCCGCGTTCGGTGCTGACACCGAGATCCTCTGCACCGACGCCCTCGTCCGGCTCGCCTTCACCCTCCGGTTCGGCAAGGTCGATCCGGCGAGCCTCGATCCCGCCTGGAACTACAGCCGCACTGTGGCGGGCATGGATCCGGTGCAGGCCATCAACGATGCCCTGAACAGCGGCGAGATCACGGTCGGTCTGGAGAACGCCGGCCCCAACCTTCCCAAGTACGTCCTGTTGCAGGAGGCGCTGGTCACCTACCGCGGCATCATGGCCGACGGGGGCTGGCCCAGCGTTCCCGACGGCCCGGGTCTCAAGCTCGGTTCCACCGGCCCCCGAGTCGTGGCCCTCCGCGAGAGGTTGAGAATCACCGGCGATCTGGTGGCTCCGGACCCGTCCGATCCCGCCTTCTACGACGAGGGCCTCGAGACGGCGGTCAAGACCTTCCAGCACAGACACGGCATCGACGCCGACGGCAAGGTGGGGCCGCGCAGCCTCGAGGAGCTCAACATCCCCGTCGAAGCCCGGATCGACCAGATCCGCGCCAATCTGGAGCGCGGCCGGTGGGTGTTCCGCGACGTGGAGGACTCATTCATCATCGTCAACATCGCTGGATTCCAACTCGACCTTTTCGAAAATCGCGAGAGTATTTGGCAGACCAACGTTCAGGTCGGCAAACCCTTCCACGCCACACCGGTCTTCAAGAGCAAGGTGCAATACATCGAGTTCAACCCCACGTGGACCATACCTGCCGGCATCACCCGCAACGAGACCTTGCCGGCGATCCGCAAAGACCCGAGCTATCTCAGCCGCAACAACATGGTCGTGGTGACCAATTCGGGCAAGATCGTCGATCCGGCGGCCATCGATTGGCCCGCGACGGCGACCAAGGGCTTCCCCTACATGATTCGCCAAGAACCCGGAACGCACAACGCGCTCGGTATGGTCAAATTCATTTTTCCAAACCCGTACTCGGTCTACCTGCACGACACACCGAGCAAGGGACTCTTCGCACGCAGCGAGCGCGCCTTCAGCCACGGCTGCATCCGGACCCAGAATCCCTTCGATCTCGCCGAGTACCTGCTCGCCGACCAGGGTTGGAACCGGGCCAGGATCGACGCGGTCATAGAGTCCAGGGCCACCACAAGGGTCAATTTGGAGCAACCCATCACCGTGATGCTGCTCTATTGGACCGCCGACGCCGACCCGGATGGAACCGTGTACTTCTATAACGACGTCTACGCCCGCGATGGGAAGCTCACCGGGGCCATCGACGAGCCGTTCCGCGTCGATCCTCCAGAGGGGATCAGTGAAACCGTCGGCGGGCAATGACAGCGCCATCTGGCTCGACCCGAGAATTTCAGGTTCCGGCGGAGATAGAAGCCGGCTTCAAGGCCGCAGCACGGGGTCTGCCAGGCCCCAGTTCTGCAACGGCTGACAGGCCGCATGTTGGCTGGGCGATCGTCCCGATGCCGCCACCGCGGCCCCACACCGCGCCTCCGCGACCTTCGGATGATCAGCACCGAATTGTTGCTCCAAGAGAATCGCCGCCTCCTCGAAGGCACTCTGGGTGCCCGGCCCACCTCCCCATTCCATCCTGACCAATCCGAGGTTGACGAGAGCTTCGCTCAAATACCTGATGTCACCCTCTTCGGCCCTTTGACGAAACACGGCGACGGCGTGCTCAGCCTGCCGCAGACCTTCCACCCTTTGCCCCAGCCGTGCGAGGACCAATGAACGCTGCGATTGCAGGAAATCGAATGTCGAACCGGCGCGATCTTGTTCGCTCGTCGGCATGACCCTCGCCGCGCGGTCAAGGTACACCAGGGCCTCAGCGTTCCGACCCTCGAGGACGTACGTTCGACCGATGTTGCGGGCGGTGTTCGCGACCTGAGAGTGTTCCGGGCCGTAGACTGTCTGCCAACGTTGGAGGGCCTCGAAAAAGGCCTTCCGTGCATCCGAATGTTCGCCGAGGATGGCGAGGCTCGTCCCCAGGTTGTTCCAGGCGATGGCGTTCTGAACCGAGGCATCACCGTAACGGCGGGCGTTTGCGGCCAATATGTGGCGACGGACCTCAACGGCTTCGTGCGGGTCGTCGAGCAAACTCGCCAGATTGCCGAGAGTGCTCAGCGTCTCCGGATGGTCGTCACCGAGCTCTTCGGCCAGGAGTTCGTAGGCCTCGCGATACAGTGCCAAGGCGCTCGCCCTATTTCCCCGGTCATGACGAAGCTGAGCCAAAGCGGACAGGGCCGATGCCCGGCCGACGCTCGTGTCACCGTCGACCTCCGCCCAGATCTCCGTCACTCGAACCACCAGTTGTTCTTGCACCTCTGGGTCGGTCTCGCCGTACATAGCCAGGTTTTGCATTGTCTCGGCCGTCACCGGGTGGATCGGGCCGTGTACGGCCTCCGCCAGTGAGGACGCCCGCCGCAACAGGGTACGGGCGTCGGCCTGCCGATCCTGGGCAGCCGCGATGCGACCCAGCTCGTCGAGTATCTCCACCACTTCCTGATCCAACGGATCCCCGAGTGTCTCACGAATGGCCAGCGCCGATTCCAGGAGACGGCGGCCGTCGTCATGACGGCTTCGCGCCCCATGGATCTTGCCGAGATTGGCGTACAGGGTGGCCTGCAGCTCCGGTCGATCGCCGAGGGATTCGGCTCGAAGTTCCCCGTAGGCCAGGAGATCCGCCACCGCCAGAACATCGCCACCGGGCCCCTCAACCGGATCGGCCTGCCCGAGCATTCCCACCAGAAGTTCGACCACGGTCTCGGCCCGGTCGCGCTCGGCCTGCGCTCGATCCCGTTCACGTGCCGCGATCCTCGACTGGACCGACGTGACGGCGGTTGCTCCCACAAGGAGGGCCGCCGCCACCGCCACCACACCCACCGCGAGCCGATGTCGCCGAATGAAGCGTCCGCTCCGGTAGGCCCAGGTCTCCGGCCTGGCAGCGACGGGCTCGTCGCGCAGGACCCGTTCCACGTCGTCGGCCAGCTGTCCGGCCGAGGCGTAACGCCGCTCCGGCTCCAGACGGAGAGCCATGCCCACGATCCGGTCCAGGTCACCGCGAAGCCTGCGTGCCAGCCGTTGTGGTTTCGTTTGACGATTCTCGGCAATGTCGGACGCGACTTCACCGTCGATCCGTTCCATCACCACTGACGGACGATCCGCGGGTCGGGTGCAGATCCGACGCTCGAAGGCGTAGGCATCGACGATCCCGGAATCCTGGTGAGGAAGCGTACTCGTAAGCAGCTCCAGCAGCAGAACCCCAAGACCCCAAACGTCGGTGGCGGTGGTGATCGGTCCGCCGGCAAACTGCTCGGGCGCGGCCCGTCGCGGGGTCAACAGCCGAAGTTCGTGCCGCGTGGCTTCCACATCGAGATCGAACAGCTCGGCGTCAAGCAGCTTGGCAATCCCGAAGTCAAGCAGCTTGGGCGTGCCCTCCGGCGTCACCAGAATATTCGACGGCTTGAGGTCGCGATGAACCACCAGCGAGCCGTGAGCGAACTGGACCGCACGACAGACCTCCACGAACAGGTGCAGCCGTTCATCCACTGAAGCCTGTCGCGAGTCACAGAATTCGGTGATCTCGAGGCCCTCCACCAACTCCATCACGAGGTAGGGTTGACCGTTCTCGGTGATTCCCCCGTCGAACAGGGTGGCAATGGCGGGATGATCGAGGGCCGCCAGGATCTCCCGTTCCACACGCAAACGTTCGGCCAACTCCACCGGGCCCCAACCCGGCTGCACCACTTTGATCGCCACGCGGCGGTGGAAGTGCCCGTCGGCCCGTTCGGCCACGTAGACCTCCGCGGTGCCGCCCCGACCAAGCGGCTCGGTCAGCATCCAGGGGCCGAGCCGCTGCCCAACCAGACCATGGCTTTCTGGCTCCTCCACCGCGAGCAGCTTCTTCTCGATGCGAAGCTCTCGGTTGTCCTCGTGGGCCGAAAGCATGGCTTCGATCTCCCTGCGGAGGTTGTCATCCTGGCCGCAGACCCGGTCCAGATAGGCTGACCGATCAGCCGGAGCAAGATCGAGCGCTTCGAAGAAAACCGTCTCGAGGCGATGCCAGCCCGTGGCGGCCATCAAGAACCACCTCCCCCACCAACCTCCTTGCGGAGCCACGCCCGAGCCGCCACCCAGTCCCGCTGGGCGGTCTTTGTCGACACGCCCAGGTGATTGCCGATCTCGTCCATGGTCAATCCACCAAAGAACCTCAACTCCACAACTGCCGCCGCACGAGGTTCCAGCTCGTTCAGACGCTGCAGGGCCTCATCAAGCGCCACCGTTTCGTCGGCCTCCTCGGTTGTCAGCCACGGCTCCACGTCTTCCAGCGGCAGGGGTCTCAACCCGCCACCCCGCTTCTTTCTCTGCTTCGCCCGCGCCCAATCCACCAGCAGACGCCGCATCACCGTGGCGGCCACGGCCAGGAACTGGCCCCGGTCGCTGATCTTCAGCACCTGTTCGTTCAAGAGCCTGAGGTACACCTCGTGGACCAGCGCAGTGGTGGACAAGGTGTGATCGGGACGTTCGGCCCGCATCCTGCTACGAGCCAAACCACGCAGTTCGGCATACAGCAGCGGCACCACCCGATCGAGCGCCTCGGCGTCGCCCTCCTTCAGTCGGTCCAGCCAGCGCGTGATCTCACTGTGCCCGGATGGCGGGCGAAAATCGGTCACCTGTCCTCCCTGAGAGTTCCAGGGAGGATTGTAGACCCGCCCGGCAGCGAGGGTCACGGCATGGCGGCTGACCACGCGTTGGCGTCGCCCCAATCGAAGCCGTCCTCGAAGATCGGCGCCGGGGCAGGGAAATCAGGCGTGGCCAACGGATATCGGACCAGGCTCTCGAGAACGAAGTCCGCCGGCGGCGTCCCGGGGTTTACCGCCAGAGCTTCCTCCACAAATGGAATGGACTGCGTCCGGATGAAGCCGCCCGCGCCGTCGTCCGCCACAAAATGCGGACCCGAGGCGCTCTCGACTCTCGGCTGCAGGTACCGAGTATTGCCGGCGATTTCTTCGTCAAACCGCAGGATGCCTTCCCGCGGTACCTTGAAGACCACCAGCGCCGAGTCGCCTCCCACTCCTTCCGGAACCCACGAGGTGGATTCACCCACTGCATAGGTCCAGTTCCGACCGTCCTGGTCCCCTCCCCCTGCCAAGAACTCCTCGGACATGGGTCCGTCAAAGACCGTGAGCCACTGCGCCCCCAGATTGGGGTCGAGCTGGAACATCCATGCCGCGGTGTCCGATGACCCGCCCGTCCGGCCCACAACCACAGGACCTGAAGCCGTGGCCACCACTTCGAAGGCGCGGTCGTTGGATGTATCACCGCCTGCGGTGGGCGGCGAGGTGTCCGTTACCAGGAGGTGTTGCTCGAGCCACGCGGCGTTCTCCTCGGCGATCAACACCTGATGGAAATCGCTCCCGTCCGGCTGGATCCGGGCCACCGTGGCCGCGGGGTAGTCGTCGTTTATCGCCCGCGCCACCCGGCCCACTGCGTAGATGGTTCCCTCAGGACCCTGTTCCACATCCTCGAAACTGTGTCCTCGAGTGGACGCGATGGCCGTTGCCCACTCCAGGTTCGCGGCGCCGTCAACGGCGAAGATCATGAAATTCTGCTGAATCTGATCCACACCCACGTCAGCGTCGGTCTCCCCCACCACAACAAACCCGCCACCGGCAAGACCGGCGATGCCGTGCGGCCAGTCATTGTTCCGCGACGCTCCCGGTTCGTTGAGACGGTAGGCCCGTGCCTCGAGCAGGTCCCAGTTGGTCAGGTCGGGGTCGGCATCGAAGAGCATGACAAAGGCGTCCTTGTCCACACTGCCGGCGGACAGGGTCCCGGTGATGGCGGCCAGCGGCGTGCCGTTCCCGTCATCGCCCAGAGCCATGTCCTCGATTCCGCAGCTCATGTCACATTGCCCGGCCCATGCGTCGAGGACCACACCGTTGTCGCCAAAACGCGCCAACCATAGGTGGGTGTTGTACTGCCCGGTGACCAGGAAGCTGCCGTCGGGAAGCTCCACAGCTTCCACGGGAAATCCCCCGGAGCCGGGAGCGTTCCTGGCAACCCAAAGCAATTCACCAACGGCGTCGAGACGGGTCACAAATCCGGCCTGGCCCTTCTTGCCCCACACCAGGGCGCCACCGTCGGCAAGGGCGGCGATGCCGAGGCTTTCGAAGGTACCGACACCGATACCGTCGCCATAGGCCGCCGCCCACCTCACATCCTCACCGGAAGTACGGGGGCCGCCCGGGAGTTCCCAGCCTGCGGTGTCGTCCGAGTCGAGCACCGTCCACCGCCTCTCCCACACCGGAGCCGTCCAGTCCACGTCGACCCCGAAGTAGTCCAGCCGCGTCCCGGCCTCCTGCGCCACTCCAATGTCAATGGACCACCACGGCTCCTGAGTCGGCTGGACACGGAGCTCGCCAAAACCTTCGGTCCGCACCAGCGGACCGAAGACCCCTCCGAGCTGGAAGGACAGATCGAGCGCCAGATAGGCGCGCGCGTCGGCGACGGCGGCATCGGTAAGCTGGGGCGGCGACAGGGCCGCGGGCACCGGTTCGGTCCAGGAATTCGATTCCCATGCGCCGTTCTCGAAGACCATCTCGACCCCCGCCGAGGCCCCCCCGTGAATCCCCACCACTCCGGCAGCGGTAAGGGTGGCCTCGCCACCGGCGGCCAATCCGATCTCGAAGATGGGTGTGGCGGGCGGCGGGATGGCGGCCGAGCCGATTGGAATGCCGATGGAAAAAAGCGAAATTTCATCGCCGGTGGACACCTCCTGTGACGCCTCCAGGGTCATGGACGCGGTCCAGCCGGTCTCAATCCTGGTGACCACACGGTCGAGGGTGGCGTTCCGGATCGATATCTCCAAAGCCGTCACCGAGAAGCTGAGCTGGACCTCCCCCGACAGGGTCAGTCCCTGGCCGAGGTCGAGTTCGTTGAAGCGGACGGGGAAGGCCGGATGGCTCTCGGTGCAGGCGCCTGGTGGCTCGCTACCGTCACAGGCGTTGATCAACGGCGCGTACTGATCATCACTGAGGGTCGCACCCACCACCGGAATGCTCCTTTGTTCCACCGACAAAATTCCGCTTTCGAGCACGTCGGTGATATCGGTCAGGGAGCGCAACGTGACGTGGACCTCCGGCAGCGACGGGCAATGGATCTGCGCAACCAGGTTGCTCACGTTCTGCACGTCTCCCGGCAGCAAGGCCGGGTCAAGGCTTTCGGGCTGGTAGCCGTCGTCGGCCACAAGCATGAGGTCCCCGGGGTCGAGATCATCCAGCACGCCGGTGTGGGCGCAGAAAACAAGACGCGTGTCGCCTCCGTCGGGCTCAGAAAGCAGGAAGGCGTCGTCCGTCGGTTCGTCGACGAACGCCGGCGGCGCGGTGTAGAGGCTTTCTGGATCGCCGTCGAAATCAAAATCCAGTTCGTCGGCAACCACTGCCGCGAGGAAGCTCGCGAGTACGGCGTCGGGTACCTGAACCGACATGAGTTGGACACTGGCTTCTACACCAAATGCATCGATCGGTCCGGCCCGCAGGGTTGGCTGAAAGACCACGATCCCCGGGAAGGCGTCGGTGTCCGGCACCAGATCGGCCCTCACCTCGAGCCAAAGCCCCGAGGCCGTGTTCACCAGATCTCCGGTGATCTCCACGTCGGTGAAACCGGGGCCCGGGATCTGATTCACCACGGTCAGCGCGCTGACCGTCATTTCCCTATCCACAATCAGGGACGATCCAAAGGCCGCCGCAGAGGTGACTCCAACAAGACAACACAATCCACACAGGGCACGAGAAGAGAACATCTGTCGCTTCCTTTCATCAGAGCTGTCATGAAAGGTGGCGACAAATGGCTTCGAAACCGGACACCATGAACCTGATTCTGGTGGACGTCACACCTGAGCCCGCAATACCTCGAGCCAAAGGTGGCCCTCCCGACGTTTTCCCAACCTGAATCCCTCAGTCGTTCCCGGTCAAAGACCCACCTCTGACGGCCCCGGCACTCACGTCGGGCGAAACTGACCACACATGGCTCACCACCGCCTGCAGATGACACAGGCGTTGATGCCTCCCACCCCCATGTTGATCTTCCCGGCCACGGCGCCATCAGTTCGCCGAGCCTCATTCTGGACAAGGCCGTTGGTAGTGGAGCGGATCTGATCGTTGATCTCGCCATTGGTGAGATTGACCGGATGCAGTTCGCCGTTGGAAAAGCCGAGATGCTGGGCCGTGAGTTCCCACCCACCACACACCGACATGCCGTGTCCGAACGAGCCCTTCCGCGCCGTGAATGTGGTGGTATCAGGGAACACATCGAGAATGTTCTGGAGCTCGCTCCAGTCACCCGGGGTGGCGGTGGCGTGCATGTCCCAGGTGGCCACATTCTCCGGTTCGATATGGGCGTCGGCGAGCGCCTGCGTGATGGCGCGAAGCGGTCCATCCTTCGACGGGGTGATGATGTGGTCGGCATCGGAGGATATCGAGACACTGAGGATCTCCAGACCCAGCGGCGTGAAGCCTTGCTCGGTGAGGAAATCGGCGTCGCCCACGATCCATATGCAGGCGCCTCCCGCCACATGAGTCCCGCGAAAACCGGTGAAGGGTTTGGAGACCTTGCCGTCGTGAGAGAGAACTCTGGCGCCGTAGAAAGTACCCACCGACAGAGCGTGGGGCTCGGGATCGGTCATGCCGATGACCGCGACCTTTGCCTGGCCCGAGCGGATGGCGTCCACCGCCATCTTCAGAGACACACTGAATCCCGAACACGCGGCAAGCGGAGCTATGGCCGGACCGGTGACGCGGGCAAGCATGGAAATCTGGGCCGCCGGGATATTCGGGATATTCCACAGCAAATTGGGATCAACCGAGTTCCACGGCTCGGTGGGGCAACCGTACTCTTCATTGAGATCTCGCCGAGCCGCCATCTTGTGCCGGAGGACGTGTTTTTTTTCATTCTCGATGTCGCCGGCAATCTCCTCTTCTTCGATCTCGATGTGTCTCGCCAGGTATCGCCGCAGACCATCCGAACGAGCAACCCAGAACGCATCCCAGCCCTCGCTCAGTTCGTCGTGGGCCTCGATCCATGGGTCGACGCCCGCAGGGTCCTGGGGTGCTCCAACGAGTGCGCGCAACTGTTCCTTCTGCGCATCCCCCGACAAACGATAGTCCCTGAGTTCGCTGTGGTGCTCGTCCTGGCACCAGAAACGATTCCACCTCCGTTGGGCCCGGTGATAACGCAGAGCGAGTTCGTATTGCAGAGGGAAATCACCCAGACCCGTCCCCACGTACACATGGGCCAACGGACCGAGGTCTCTCAGCAACGGCTCGATCCCTGGATTCTGACTGAGAGCCTGGATATAGGCTCCGATGGCATACTTGACCGTGTTGCCCATCTTGGACCGGAGCTGGGAGAACCGCCGCGGTTCAAATCGCTCATCGATCCACGGTCGATAGATCTCGAAGTCGAATTCGGGCCTGCCCACGAGAAAATTGCTCGGCCCGAACCCGTCAAAGGGCTCGAGCCAGCTCGTGGCGCTCCTGAGGTTTTTCTCGAAGGTGGTGACATCCGGAGATTTGGGAGCGACGACTCCCCACCCGAAAACACCAATGCGTTTGTTCATGCTTCTGGGTCCCTCATCTCCACCCGATCTCCCTTTCGGCGAGAATGGGTATAGCAGTGTTGGCCGGGACCCGAAAGACGCAGTGCGGCAGAGAGATCGAGGTTCATCCCACCCCGTTTTCTCTTCTCATCTTGCCGAAGCTCCAATTCTCGGTTCCCGGCCGGATCATCTTGTATGGAGCAATCCCTTACCTGAGTTTGATGTTATAATGAGATTCATTCGCTTATCAATCACAGCTTGTCCACGGCACCCCATTCGTTCGTACGCCGCGTGCAAGTGACATCTCGTTAACGCAAGACCTGACCACGATTGGAGTTTCGAATGATGAATGCACGATCTGTCGGAACAGTGATATTGGTGAGCCTGCTGGCGGTCCTCCATGCCCCGCCAACCGAGGCTTCCACATTTGAATTGGAGTTACGGGAGTTCGATGGAAGCAACGGAATCTGCGGCTTCGAAATCGCAGCTGAACAAAACAGCAGCCAGCCCGTCATCTGTACGCTTACGACAGACAGGTCCGGAGCCACCGGTTGGGGCACGACCTCATTCCAGTCTTCCGCCGGGCGTGGTTGGGTGCGGTCCCGGATCGCGGCGGATGTAACCTCGCAGAACGGTTTCAACTTCACCTACGGTGGATGCTCCACCGTGCAAAGCACAGTCGACGACATCGTGGTTTCAGGCCCCGCCGGCCCGGCCACGGCAGAGCTCAGCGTCAACATCTCGGGGATCAGCGTTGGAGATTCTCCGACCACCAGCCCTCCCGTCAGAATCTATGTGGGAGTCCGCTCCACAACCCCAATGGGCGCCACACGAGATTCGGTGAACTCGAGCTTCGAGCCAACCGTCCCTGGAGTGGTTGACATGGACTTCTCACCCGGACCCCTCATGGTTGAGGCTGGCGACACACTGACCGTGGAGCTCAGGATTTCCATGTCCGTCGCACTGTTCACAGACCCTGGCGATGTTTCCAAATCCATCAGTGTCGACTTCGCAGACACACCCTCGGAGTATGGGATCAGCTTTTCCCGAACCGGCCCGGTCTTCGATCTACCGGCGGGATACACGGTGTCCTCAGTGGACGGCCGAATTGACGACAATCTGTGGACCCCTCCCATTTTCTTCGATGGATTCGAGTGCGGCGACACCCATTCCTGGACCGCTTCACAGGAGTGACGCTCCGACGCCTGTTGATGAAGTTCTCGCTTTAAGGAGTCTGCCTGTCTCCGCTGTGAATGCGTGGTAACGTCATGGATACACGGAGGACGTCATGGCCCTGACTGGAGTCCATCTTCTCCTCAGCTATCAATGCACTCATGAGTGTGACCACTGTTTTGTGTGGGCCAGCCCCCGAGCCGGCGGCACGATGCGTCTCGAGACCCTCTTCATGATCCTCGACCAGGCGCAGGAGGCGGGGACTGTCGAGGAGATCTATTTCGAGGGCGGCGAACCGTTCCTGTTCTTTCCGCTGCTCATCGAAGGGATACGCCAAGCCGGGAAGCGCGGGTTCTCAACCGGCGTTGTCACCAACTGCTACTGGGCCACCGCTCAGGCCGATGCGGTCCTCTGGCTCGAACCTCTGCGGGACCTCGAGGTAGCTGATGTGAGTGTTTCGAGCGACGCCTTTCACGCCGGCGACGTGAACGATCCACGACCCGGCTTCGCCGTCCAGGCAGCGCGACGCCTCGGCCTGGATGAGTCGGTGATCACCATTGACCCACCAACTGTCTGCGTCGCTCCCGAGGACAAAGGACTGCCCATCGTAGGAGGCTCGGTTCGATTTCGAGGAAGGGCAGCATCGAAGCTCACCTCGGACCTCCCCCGCAGACCTTGGACCGAATTCAGCGAGTGTCCCGACGAGGACTTTCTCGACCCCGGCCGGGTTCACATCGACGGCTTCGGCAATGTCCACCTCTGCCAGGGGCTGCTTCTCGGCAATATGGAACAGACCCCGCTGGTGGAGATGATGGATCGATACGATCCGCACTCACATCCGATCATAGGGCCGCTCCAGGAGGGTGGCCCCGCCGAGCTTGTTCGCCACTTCCATCTGACGCACAAAGACGGCTACGTGGACGCCTGCCACCTCTGCTACGAGGCCAGGCGTTCACTCCGAGATCGATTTCCCCACCTTCTCGGTCCGCCCCAGGTTTACGGTATCGACCCCTCGCAGTCGGAATGATGGCGGCTCCATCGCTCCGCCGCTTCGATTCCCCCCCCTGTATTGCTCATCCACGCATCATTGTGGTAGCGTCGGCAACGACCGGACCTCCCAGCGACACACATCACAGTACTCAGGCCCCGGGGAGGCCCGGCCGTGCTTTGTGGAGTGGTCTCATGGTCGGAACTCGTCCCATCCTCTTCGTCTGGCCGCTCATCGTGCTGATGGCCGTTGCTCCGGTGGTCCTCGCCCAAGGGAATGAACCGGATGACCACGCCGCCGACCAGCCGATTCCGGTGGCCCCGGTGACGGTCGACGGCAAGGTGCTTTTCGAGCTTCGCGGAGTATCTGCTTTGCCGGCGGCCGAACGGGCGGCGGGAGTCACCGCGCGGATCGTTGAGGCCGCCCGCGATCCGGCGTTCGACCCGGAGACCATCGAGGCAGTCGCAGAGAACGGCATGACGGCTATCGTTGGAGGCGACAGAAGATTCGTGGCGGTGGTCGAGGCCGACGCCCACATCGAGGGGGTGGGCCGCGCAGAACTGGCCATGGTCCTCACCCATCGCATTCGGAAAGCGATCGAAGAGTACCGCATCGACCGCCAGCCCGAAGCACTCATCACAGCCGGATTGAAGACCGTCGCCGCCACCGCGCTGCTGGCGTTATTGCTCGCATGCCTATGGTGGCTGTGGCGGTGGCTGGACCGCAGGATCGACGCCAAGTTCGAGGCGGGCCTGCGGTCGCTTGGCGTCGATTCGTTGCAGGCCGGCAGCTCCCAGCGGGTCGGCGCCGCTATTCGCGGCGTCGTCCTGGCGGTGCGCAACGCCGTCATCATCGCACTGGTTTTGACCTACCTCCTGATCGTGCTCGGGCTGTTCCCGTGGACCCGACCGATCAACGGCCGCATCAGCGACTGGGTCCTGCAACCTTTGATGGGAATGGGCGATGCCATCGTCTCCCAAGTGCCCAACGTGATCTTCCTGATCATCCTCGTTTTAGTGTTGCGATGGGTGATCGGCCTCATCCGGCTGTTTTTCGCGGCGGTGGAACGGGGCGCCATCACGATCAGCGGTTTTGAGCCCGACTGGGCGATGCCGACGGTCAAAATTATTCGAATGGCGGTCATCGCCTTTGGCATCGTGGTGGCCTACCCCTACATCCCGGGTTCCAGTACCGCCGCCTTCAAGGGCGTGTCAATCTTCGCCGGTATCATGTTTTCGTTGGGGTCGTCGTCGGTGATCTCGAACCTCATCGCCGGATTCATGATGACCTATAGGAGAGCGTTCAAGTTGGGCGATCGCGTGAGGATCGGGGACGTGGTCGGCGAGGTTGCCGACATCCGCCTCCAGGTGACGCACATCAGAACGCCGAAGAACGAGGAGGTTGTGATCCCGAACTCATTGATTCTCGGTAACGAGGTCGTGAACTACACCACTTTGGCAAAGACCCGCGGCCTGATCCTGCCCACCACCGTCGGCATCGGTTACGAAACTCCGTGGCGGCAGGTCGAGTCCATGTTGCTGATGGCCGCCGAGCGAACACCGTGCCTGCTCACTGAACCGGCCCCCTTCGTTCTCCAAAAATCACTCGGCGACTTTGCCGTGACCTACGAACTCAACGTCTATTGCGATCGGCCGGACCGAGTTCCACATCTTTTGCACGCACTCCACCGCTCGATCCTGGATGTCTTCAACGAGTACGGCGTGCAGATCATGACTCCCAACTACGAAGGCGACCCGGAGCAACCGAAAATGGTCCCCAGGGAACAGTGGTTCACCGCACCTGCACAGGACCAGACTCATGACGGACCGCCCGAGTCCGGCTGAACGCAGGCCTTCAGCGGCCGTCGGTCCCCCCGCCCGGTGCTCTCAAGACGTCATCGACATGACGACGTCGGTCCGATGCCCGGTACATCAATCCGGAATCACTGATAAAATACTGCAATGACGAGCCTTGAGAAGAGAAGCCAACGGCGAAAGAAGCGCATGGAGGTCCACCGTGCGGCCTCGTTTGCCGACGCCGAGGCGTGGGACCTCGATTTCTGGCAGCGCCGGAGCCCCGAAGAGCGGCTGTCGGCTCTCGTCGCCATCCGTCGCGAAGTGGAACTCGTGGAGGCCGCCAGAGACGAAGCGGCGGATCAGGGCGGATGAACCATGGAGACCGTCCAGGACTTTGAAGACATCCTCGACCTGTTCCACCGTCATGAGGTGAGGTATCTCATTGTCGGCGGCCTGGCGTTTATCTTCCACGCCAAGCCACGATATACAAAGGACATGGACCTCTGGATCGACCCGGAATCGGACAACGTCCGACGTGCCAACCT
Organism: uncultured Holophagae bacterium; assembly: GCA_963710645.1. Lineage (GTDB taxonomy): Bacteria > Acidobacteriota > Thermoanaerobaculia > Thermoanaerobaculales > Sulfomarinibacteraceae > FEB-10. The sequence goes on from CAVQBD010000003.1 coordinate 258,134, forward strand.
GGCTCTGACCGAGTTCGGCAGCCCAGAATTGATGTCGGTTGACGAACCGGGCGAGGTCCTCCAGCTCGGCGTGGCTCCCAATCGGATCGATCTGCTGCGCGACGTCGGGGCGCTCAGCTTCGCCGAAGTCTGGCCACGCCGCATCGTGAGCCACTACGGTCGGGCCAACGCAAATTGGATCGACCTCGATAGCCTGCTCGCCATCAAGAGTGCCATCGACCACCCACGGCACCAAGAAGATGCCCGCGTTCTGAAGGACGTCCGCGACCGCAAGACATCCGGCTGAAGTCCAGCTATGGAGTGAAGCCGAAGAGGACTCTCTGGATCGGTCTGGTGACGATGGCGCCCTGCCGCAAACTGAGGTAGATGCCCCTCGGATCCGGGTTTTCGAAGCGATGGGTACGGGCCTCTTCTTCTGACCAGAAGAAGACACTCTTCATTCAGAAGTCATCCACGATACACGGCGCCTCCAGATTCGGCAGGTCGATCATGGGGATGAAGAACACCGGGTCTCGGGCCGGCGGGCGGACGGTGTAGCGTAGCTCGCTGTCGAGCTCGAATTGGATGGTGCGCCCAGTGACGGCACACTCGGTTTCGATTTCGCAACTGAGGTCTTTCTCCAGCAGCTGCCCTTGCACGAAGGGCGTCGCTAAGGCGTCCGCCGCTCAAGCGGCCGAGAAGGCTGCACCTCCATCGATTCGGACCTGGTGGGGAGTCTCCGCGGCGGTCACCGGGTAGGCCCACACCACGTCCTGCCCTCCCCTCCTGCAAAGAAAGGTCATCCGCCGCTCGAGTTCATCGAGGATCAGACGCACCTCTTCAACGGTCAGATCCAGATCGTCGGCGATGACGTGAGGCGCGATCGGCTGGCGCCGACGTGGAATCTCACGCACTGCGAAGTGCTGCACCCGTCGCTCGTCGGGCTTCAGGGCCGGCCTCCGGCCAAGCTTCTTGGCGTCACGCCCGACCACCTTCCGAAACACGCACTCGGGCACCGGCACCATCCGCCTCCCCACACCCAACAAGATTCTCTCGAACATGTGCACCTCCAGACGCGCACCGCGCACACCATTTCACGAGATACTATCCCGCGGCGGCAGCTCAATCACAACAGTATGTTCGAGGATTCCGCACGTTCGCGGTACAGGAAGGAGCGGCGGAGCGGTTGAGCAACAAGGCACTCGACACTGCAACAGGACGCCGATCTGATGCTGTCCTGCTGATTCACTGATTCACATGGAGAACCAGGAGATCGAGATTGTAGCGAGGTCCTTCAAGAAGATGGACGGATCTCCCCACGGGTTTCGCCACTTCGCTCGCCAACACCACGACGGCTGTCCCCCCGACGCCGGAGTTTCCGGGCAACAGAACCGCCTGCCGCTGCCACAACCACGTCGCCGTTCCCCCCGCCCGGACCACGGCGGGCACGGGATACCAGTAGGTGTGCGTTGCCGTCGGAGCCGATCTCGCCCCCGGTCCCTGCTCGATCAAGATGCCCGCGTGGTCGACCTGGATCGGCCCGTCCGCTCGTCTGTCCAACAACGTCAGCCCGTGTCCCGTCGCGGCGCTCAATTCAACCGTGCGTTCGTTCACAAAGGCCGAGGCCAACGCACCGTACTGGAAACTGCCGTCCAACCCGTCACCCATCCACTGATTTAGTATGAACGGAAGCCGGGCGGTTAACTTCATGGGTGTGGTTTCTCCCGGAATGGCCATTTCGGCCACTTGAACCCCGCTCTGGAACTGCCTGATGGTGACCCGGCCATTGAAAAGACGCCCGGCGAACTCTCCCTCGGTACGATCTCCCGATTCGATGCGCCAACTCGGGTACAGCGGCGGCTGGGGTCGGGACCTGCAGGACGCCGCGGTGCCCTACCGCCACAACCGAAATGTCCACCAGATCGGGTAGATTCTGAGGCTGCGCGTCTGCAATCCCGGCACCGATGACGCCAATCAATCCGCTGAGGATCATGCCAGGAACATGGGTTCTTCCAAGAGGCTTCATGACGTGGTCCTCCCCCTCTCACCAGACCTTATAGACAAAACTGGCCCAGTCGTTGAAATCATCGAGCACCTCCATGCAACCATCCCCCTGGACGTCGACCTGAACCCTGGTGTTCAGGGTCCCGTCGAAGTTCAGATCTTGGGACGGGATCGACGCGAACCCGGCGGTCTCGTCGAGGTGCCACTCGTCGACCTCTTGGAGCAGCCCTTGGCTGTAGGTCTGTTGCGAGGAAATCATGGTCGAGGAACTCACGAAACAGAGATGGCCCGCAGTGTTGTCGTCGCCACACTCCGAGGCAGACGGTGGGTCGCCGTAAGACCACGATCCCTGGGTGCCGGCAAAGGTGTGCCAGTAGTTCATCACACTGGGGTAGTTGGGCTCGAAGTTCCGCGGATGACAACCCTCGCCCTGGCTGCCTCCGTGGTACAGGCCCAGGGTGTGACCCAACTCGTGGAGAAACGCGCCAACCTGTTCACGTGGCCAGCCGCCGTCGATGGAGCTGTTCCCGAGGGAAATCACGAAATCGTCGGACGGAATCTCCTCCGCCATGCCGGTCTGGTTGTCGGCAAACTCGTCAATAAACAGACAGTATCTCGAGATCCCGATGAGGTCGGGATCACGGTGTTGGTCCTTGAGGTCGTAGTACGCCTGAGTGAATTGCTGATTTCCATACGTATCAACCTCAAATAGCGGATTGGAAACGTAATCAAAGGCCGGGGTGGACAGCGGGATGCCTGTTGCGCTGACCCTCAAAATGAGGTTGATGCCGTCAACTCCATCAGGATTGCCGCCGACCGGTCCGTTGGCAAAAACGTCTGCGATCTGGTTCTGCCGTATCATCGATGGTTTGTAATTCTTCTCACCCGAATCACAGGCCCCATTCGCAGGATCGGTGTCCACACACATCCAATCCACCTCCACGATGAGGTCCTTGTGTCGGGGATTCACACCCAGTCCGATGGGGTCTTCCAATTCCCAGTCGTCGGGCAGACCGTCTCCGTCCGAGTCCGGGTCCAGTGGATTGGTGAGGAGGTTGATTTCCACCGCGTCGCCGAGACCGTCACCGTCGGTGTCGGACATGAGCGGATTGGTGTGCAGAACAAAAACTTCGTCATGATCTCCCAACGTGTCTGAGTCGCTGTCGGAATCGTAAACTTTGGTTCCAAGAGCCAGTTCCGCTCCGTCATCGAGTCCATCCCCGTCGCTGTCTGCGAGGTTCGGATTGCTCCCGATGCACCGCTCGAGACAGTCATACACGGTGTCACCGTCGGCGTCGGGACAATCGAGTGGAGGCAGAATCAGATCAGGTGGTCCAACCGCAATCTGATGAATCAACGGGCCTTCTGGGAACACGAGCGGGACAAGGCCCATGGACCCGCACATGTCACAGACCCCGCCGAAATGACCCTCGAGCTCTGAAACGGTGACCTCTCGGCCAAGGGCACCAGACCACTCATCCGTCCAACCGGGGTAGTTGATAGCAAAACAGAGAATCCGCTGACAGAGACGAATTCCAAAATCTGGCAGAGCCCTCGGGATTTCTGGGTTTTCGCTGAGTAAATCAAAAAGCCGCTCTTGGGCCCCGTAAACGAATCCAACCCTCGAGAGTCCGAGCACCGTATAGATTCCGTCGTGTGAAATGGAACCACTCATGACACGTGTGGCGGGGTCATACCGCGAGTCCCAGACGATCTCAAAGCTGTGTTCGGACTCAACCCACCTCGCCATGCGAACCGAATGGGGAACCAGCCAGTCGGCGGCATTCGACTGGATGACGAACTCGACCGTGTCGTTGGCCCCACGTATTCCCTGAATATCGACGTGGAGTCCGGTCGCGCCAAGGCTTCTGTATATCGCAGGTGCGGTAACGGGCTGAATGCTGACACGTTGGGCACGGACGACGGCCGGAGACAATACGACAAGCAATCCAAAAACGAGACAACACAACGGACCCCCCGGCCATGGCGTGGGGCGCCCACGGCGACAGCGCAACAGGCGTCTCATGAGTGAATCAGAACTCATACATTGGCTTCGAAATTCGTCCAACTGCGGACGAGATTCTGGCATGGAAAAAGCCACGAACAACCTCCCCCTCGAATACGTTGTCTCAATTCAGTCTCGGTTCTCCAATCAATATCATCTCTGACTCTGGTCCTGTCAAGATTGCTCTCTTCGGTGTGATCTCCCAAGTCCGCGAGGTGGTTTTCTTTTGCTTGGGAAAGCAGGTATCATCTGGTCAATCAGACTCCGGAATCTGAAGTCCCGGAAGGATGGCGAACACGTGGCATTTTCGCGTCATGGCGTCCGATGGTTGGTCGACGTCGATGAAAGGCGCCCCCTACGGTTGATGACTGGCGGCCGGACACTGCACCGTTCCCTCGGGCGAGTCGTTCAGCCATGACCCAGGGATCAAAGTCCTCCGACGACATCCCGGTCACTCCAGACGGCCCGGTCGACGAGACTGACGGCAGACCTCCTCACGCACCGCACCGCGATTCCAACGGCGACCAAGTCCGGCGGATCGGCCACTACGAAATCGTTCACGAGATCGGCCGCGGCGGGATGGGCATCGTCTACAAGGCTCGCGATTTGGTGCTGCACCGAGACGTCGCGCTCAAAACACCGATCACGAGTGGTCACCTGAATCCGCGGCAACGGAGACGATTTCTTCGCGAGGCGAGGGCGGCTTCGCAGCTTTCACACCCCGGCATCGTCACCGTATACGAGGTCTTTGAGCACGATGAATCGCCGTGGATAGCCATGGAGTACGTTGATGGGGACAGCCTTGCCGCAGTCATCTCTTCAGGGAATCGACTGCCGGTGCAGCAGGTCCTCGAATTCCAGGAGACCCTTGCCGGCGCCCTGCACGCGGCCCACTCAAAGGGTGTGCTCCACCGCGACATCAAACCCTCGAATATCCTGATTGGGTGCGACGGCCGCGCCCGAATTGGCGACTTTGGCCTCGCCCGTCGGCTCTTTTTTTCGGACTCCGAAATTCAGTCGGGGTCTCACAACACCAAGACTCTGACCATGGACGGCGCGGTCCTCGGCACTCTCGCCTATATGTCTCCAGAACAGGTCCTCGGACGGCAGTTGGATCAAAGGAGCGACATCTACTCACTCGGAGTGGTCTTTTACGAGATGTGCACCGGCACAAGGCTCTTCGCCGGATCCGGGGATGGTGAAATCATTGATTCGGTTCTGCATCACACACCCGAGCCGGCGAGCACCTCGAACGACGAGATCCCCCCAGATCTGGATCGAATCATCCAGCGATGTCTCGACAAACGGCCGGAGCGTCGGTTCACCAGTGCCGGAGAGCTTTGTTCGAACCTCCAGGTCCTGCGGAGACGGAGTGAAACCGCGGGCGGCATTCAACCGTTGCTGCAGAAGCCCTGGCATACGCGACAGTTCCTCAAGTGGGCGGCGTCGACCATCGCGGCGATGGCGGCTGCGATTCTCGTCGTTGTTCTTCTCCAGCGGATGATCCCTGGCGAGGGGCTTCCTCCCATGACCCCGCGACAGGTCTCCGATCACCGGGGCCTTGGTCCCGAGATCTCGCCCACCGGAACAGAGATCGTTTACAGCGCGGCGGATGGCGCCACAAGCGATATCTGGGTCATCGACGTTCGCGGAGGAAATTCCCTCCGGCTGACCTCCCACCCGGCTGACGACACCGATCCCACCTGGTTTCCCGACGGCAGTGCGGTTGCGTTCGTGTCGAGCCGCGAAGGACGCGAATCGATTTGGAAGGTCCCACGTTTTGGCGGAAACCCTGTGCTGCTGGTTCCCAATGCCAGTGACCCAGCCGTCTCGAGGGATGGCGAAATGATCGCCTTCACTCGGCGCGGAGTCGAAGGGTTTCAGCGAGTAGCTGTCGCTCCTTTGGTCGATACCAGCAACGTCCGGGTGCTGACCGCTGATCCGGATGGCCTTTGGGACCACCGGAATCCGGCCTGGTCGCCAGACGGTGATTTTCTGAGTTATCACAGCTTCCGAAACCTGTGGTTGCTGGACATAGCCAACGACTCGGCACGGGCGTTGACTCAAGACGACGGGGCTGACGCCAATCCCGTATGGTCGCCGGATGGGCGGCACATCTACTTTGACTCGTATCGGGGCGGTGCACGAGCGATCTGGCAACTGACGGTCGCCGGTGGCCAGCTCGACAGGGTAACCATGGGCACCGGCCCCGAAAGATCCCCAAGCCTGTCTCTCGACGGGCGCAGCATGGCCTACTCCACCGATTCGGAAACCACGTCGGTGGTGTTCATGGATGTCCTCAGTGGCGAGAGGTCACGGCTCCACGAGTCACGCTTGGTCAGCGAACCGGCGATCGCCCCAGACCGCAGCTCGGTGGTCTTTGTATCCACTCGCGGCAATTCCGTCGACCTTTGGCGGGTCCCCATTCGCGACAACGGTCCCGATGGCGATCCGATCCGCATGACCGAACACGAAGGTAGCTGCGCCCACCCGGTCTACTCACCCGATGGCCGCTGGATCGCGTACCACCGGGTGGTCAACGGGGAGCGGGATGTCTGGGTCATCCCGGCCGAGGGCGGGATGCCGCAACGCTTCACCGATCATCCGGCGATGGACGTTTTGCCCGAGTGGTCACCGGCGGGCAGTGAGATCGCCTTCAGCTCCGACCGCGGAGGGTCGCTCCAGATTTGGATCGCACCCTTCGAAGACGGACAATCGGTCGGCGATCCCGCACAAGTGACCGACGCTTCTGGCACAGCGCTGTATCCCAGTTGGTCGCCCGACGGGTCCCATCTGGCGTATCTGCTGGTCACCGATTCCGCCGCCGAGATCTGGCTGATGGCGCTTGACGGGAAACAACCTCCACGGCAGGTAACCACCGGGGCCGACGCACGGGTCGTGACGTGGAACCGCCAGTCAGGAAACCTCCTCGTGTTGGGTTTCTGGGGCGAACCCGAGCCGTCCATTAGATCCGTTGCGCCGGAGACCGGGTTCGCGACCTCCATCGAGGACTTCCATCCTGCCAACTCAGCAACGATCATCCGGAGTTTTGATCTTTCCTCTGACGGGGGCCTGCTCGTTCTCAATGAGGTCGAACGAACAGGCAGCCTTTGGGTCCTTGAAACCGAGGCCGGTTCCTTTTAACGGCACCGGCCTCCCATAACCAATTGAGAGAGGTGAACCTATGGCAGGAATCGAGTTCATTCCAGTAACCCACTCGTGCGGCGATTCAACTGATATGCCTTCGTGCGAGGAACTTCAAAACACGCTGGCAGAGGCGCAGCAACAGCTCGCCGAGTTGAGCGAATTGATTGACCAGATCCGACAGTTGATCAGTGAAGAGTGTCCTGAACCCAGGGAGCCGGTCCCGCCCGCGTTGATCGGCCAAATCATCAGACTCGAGCGCCGCTACACGCAACAGCTCGCGGCTTTCCGAAGAATACCGTTCTAGAATCAGCGGAATTCCAGTGCGGCGGAATCTGACCCTTCTGGTGTCCGGCAGGTGCAACCTCGATTGCGGCTACTGCTATCAAAACGCCAGAACATGTTCCTCAAAAATGGAAACACAGGTGTTCCGAACGGCCATCGCCTCGGCGTTCGAAAACAGTCCTTCCCGTTTGGGCGTAACCCTCAGCGGGGGCGAGCCGCTGCTCGAGGAGGGATGTGTCCGCGACTGCATCGAATACGTCGAGTTGCTGCGTCCCTCTGACACCTTTCTGAATCTGTCGCTGACCACCAACGGCACTCTCCTGACGACGCCCCTCATGGAATTCCTCGCGCAACACGACGTCGAAATACACCTCAGCCTCGACGGCGTGATCGAGGCGCAACGCCATCGCTCACCCAAGTCGTGGCACACGCTCGACCGAATTCTCGATCAGCTGCGCGACGAATATCCCGACCATTTTGCCCAACGGGTTCGAGTCTCCATGCTGGTGACCGCCCGGACGATCCCATTCTTCGCCCAATCAGTACGATATCTGCTGGACAAGGGCGTGCAGACGTTGCGGATTTCGCCACCGCTCACTGATGACCCTGAGTGGGCGGAGGACCTTTTCGAACCTCTGCAGCAACAGGTCGAGACCGTGGCCGAAATGAGCGAGCAATTGTGGAAACGAAATGGGCAGGTCCCCGTCACCATCCTGCGTCCAAGCCAGGAGTTTCCGACAAACCCACTCACGAACGACTTCCTGTGCAGTGCGCCGGACGGCAGCTCGTACACAGTCGACCCTGACGGGCACGTCTGGGCGTGCCCGTTGTTCGCCGAGTCTCTCCAACGACTGCCGCCAGCCGCACGGGAGGCGGCACGCGTTTTCGACCTCGGGCACGTCGCGGATCCCGGCCTCCAACAGAGGCTGGATGGAATGAGGAGCCAGGCCAAGACCGTCCCGGTTCTGACTCGACGTGCCGACAAATACTCATCCTATGGGCAATGTCGCGATTGCGACTTCCTCCCGGATTGCCAGGTGTGTCCCGCTTCCATCTGTCATACGTCGGACCATCAACAGTTCAATCGGGTGCCCGACATGCTGTGCGCCTTCAATCAGATAGTCGTGAATATCAACCGAGCTATGTGGCGTCGAAACCGAGGGCTGGGATTGGCCGAGAGGTTTGAAGGCATCCTGTCGACCATCCGACGGTCGGCGGTGAACCCGAATTGATCCGGTCGTATCGCGGCCGTCTCGAATCGACTTTCAGCCAAGAGCCAGGTACATATTTGCACCTCGTATACTCTCCGCTGTATGGCGCCGCTCATCACCGTTCGCGAGATCACTCAATCCTTCGGACCCCGGACCTTGTTCGCTGGGTTGAACCTCACCGTTGCAGAGGGCGACCGCATCGGCGTCATCGGACCCAACGGCTCCGGCAAGACCACGCTGCTGCGCATTCTGTCTGGCGACGAGGAAGCTGAAGGGGGCGATGTCCAGCGCCGGCGCCGGTTGCGAGTCGCCCTGGTCGCCCAGGACGACACATTTGAGCCGGGGGCAACGGTTATCCAAGTGGCGACACAGATGGCGGCTCTCGGCCCGGAGGAGGTCGAGGACGAGACCGAACGCCAGGTCCGGGTCGCCATCGCACTCGACCAGCTCGGCTTTCGGTCGCCCGAACAGCCGGTTGGCGAACTGTCGGGTGGCTGGCGGAAACGGCTGGCGATCGCGGCTGCGCTGGCGGCCGACCCGGAGGTGCTGCTCCTCGACGAGCCCACCAACCACCTCGATCTGGAGGGCATCCTGTGGCTCGAGAAAATGCTCCTCTCCAGCCGTCTCGTCGCCTACGTGGTCATCAGCCACGACCGCACCTTTTTGGATCGGGTGACCAATTCCGTGGTGGAAGTGGCGCCCCAGTACCCGGGCGGCACCTTCACGGCCGCCGGCAGCTACACGACATTTTTGGAAAAGCGCGCTCAGTATTTGGAGGCGCGCGCCCAATATCGCGACAGCCTCGCCAACCGGGTGAGGCGGGAACTGGAGTGGTTGGGACGGGGGCCCAAGGCACGAACCACCAAGGCCCAGGCGCGGATCGACGAGGCCGAGCGCCTGACCACCGATCTCGCCCAGGTTCGAGCCGAGCTGGCGACCTCCCAGGTGGGCATCGAGCTGACCGGTTCCGGCCGCCGCACCAAGCGACTGCTGGTGGCCTCCGGAGTGAGCAAGTCCCTTGGCGGTCGTCTCCTGCTTCAGGATCTCGACCTCGTTGTTCAGCCCGGCCAGCGGCTGGGCATCGTCGGCGCCAACGGCAGCGGCAAGAGCACTCTGCTCAAGCTGCTCGCCGGCGAACTCGACCCCGACAGCGGCGTCATCCGCCGCGCCGAAAACCTCCAGGTCGTGCACTTCGATCAGGCTCGGGAACGGCTCGACCAAAGCCTGCCCTTACGCCGAGCCTTCGCTCCCGACTCGGACACCGTGCTCTACCGGGGCCGCGAGGTGCACGTGGTGAGCTGGGCCCGCCGCTTCCAATTTCGCGACGACCAGCTCGACCAACCGGTCAGCGAGCTTTCGGGCGGCGAGCAGGCGCGGGTGCACATCGCCCGCCTCATGCTGCAACCGGCGGATCTCCTGTTGCTCGACGAGCCCACAAACGACCTCGACATTCCGACTTTGGAAGTTCTCGAAGAAAGTCTGCTCGACTTCCCGGGTGCGTTGGTGATGGTTTCCCATGACCGCTATCTCCTCGACCGGGTAAGCACGGTGCTGCTCGGCTTGGACGGAGCCGGTTCAGCGACGCCCTGTGCCGACGTTGATCAGTGGGTTGCCCAGCGCGAGCCTGAAGCCACGACTGCGCGCAGGGCGCGACCCGCACGGCGTCGCGAGCGGGCCAAAAGGGGCGGGCTCAGCTACCTCGAGAAGCGCGAGTACGAGACCATGGAGGAAACCATCCTCGAGGCAGAGGCCGAGCTGGAGAAAGCGGCGGAGTTTCTGGCCGATCCGCAGGTGGCCTCGGACGCCGAAACCGCCCACCGCGCCTACCTCGCCCACCAGGAAGCGAAGAAGAGGGTCGCCGAACTCTATCGCCGCTGGGCTGAGTTGGAGGACAAGGCGTAGGGACCGGCAGGGATCACCTCGCATCTCGGGACTCGGGGCTCGGGACTCGAGAGTCTTCAGTTCTCAATTTTGAATTCTCAATTCTAAATTCCCCCCCCCACCCAAAGTCACAGGGGAGGGAGGGGAAATTCAAAATTCAAAATCAAGAATTCAGAATTCTCTCGGTCAGATCCCGAGTCCCCGAGCTTTCTTCTCCCTCTCAGCGCGTGTCTGCGGGCGCCGGGTGCACCGCCACTTCTCCGGTTGAATAGACACGGACGAGACTCAGGTGCGCTCCGTCTTCTCCGCCCGCAGCGGTGGCGACCAGACCGCGCACGTCATACAGCTCAACCTCGCCGGACCGCCACACCACTTCCAGCTGTGATCCCACCGGTGTGTACCAGTGGCTCCACCGCCAACCGTCGGGCGACCAGACACCGGCTCGCAGCGCGCCGGCACGGCTGACAACTCTCATCACCAGTCCGCCCTCGGAGTCGCGGCCGTCCACCAGCACCGAATTGCCGGCACGCCTCACCAGCGATGACGGCAACTGAAAGCTGCAGGTTCAATCCGTTGGTGACCGGATCGAAAGCCAGCGACTTCAAACCGTCTGCCTGCACCGCAGACCAGCGGCTGAAGTCGCCGCTTTCGAAGTCATCGGCGAAGATCAGACCCGTGTCCTCGACCCCGGTGAGGGCCAATTCGTTGTTCGAGGTGTCCACGCCGGTGAAGGTGAAGCCGTCGGTGAGAACGAACTGCGACACACCTGGAGTCGAGGCCAGCGTGTTGTACTCGAAGAGCACCACGCGGTCGGGTACGTCACCCTCCAACAGGTCGATGCTCACTGTCAGCGTGGCCGCGCCCAGGTCCAGGGCTCCATTCACATCCACCAGATCCGAACCGGTGGACGAGGAGAACTGCCACTGATAGGTCGCTCCGTCGGCGATGGTCAGGTTGCCCGTGGTGAGGGTCCCGGTGCTCGAACCCGGAGCGATGATTCCGGTCCCCATGACGTTGACAGCGCCGTTGATCGTGCCCGCGCCCGAAAAACCACCGGACATCACCAGCGTACCGGAGGGTTGCAGGGTGCCGTCCACGAGGGTCGTGGAACCCGCCTGCGCGTCGCAGGCACCCTGGAACTGCAGACCGGCCCCGGCTTCCACCACCAGGTGACCTTGGTGATCCAGCTCGCGAAGAATGATGTTCGTGGGTGCACCGGATGCTCGGATCGTGTGATCGGCGCCGTTGGTGACGCCGGTCGCATCGGGTCGGATCTGGCAGCCGTTGACCAGGATCAGCTCTCCGGAGCCTTCGAGCACCAATGCGCCGGAGGGCCGAATCTCACCTGAGGCCTCGATGACGCCGTCGTTGACCAGCGTTCCACCGAGCCGCAGGGAGGTTCCTCCCAACGCCTCCACGCGACCGTTGACGGTCAGATCGCTCAATGTCGGCGGGAAGGAGCCGCTTGTCGAGGTCAGAACACCACTGCCGGTGGAGCCAAGCTCGCCACCGGAGATAACCGTACTGGCTCGGAGCTCGACGGTGCTGCCGTTCTGGGCCTCGATCACGCCGCCCGTGTTGTCGAAACTGCCACCCTCAAGCATCAGAGTCGCACCGTCCATGGCCCGCAGCGTACCGGTGTTGATCACGCCGGCCTGGCCGTCGATTGGAGCGTTCGACGGATTGATGAGCAGGGGGTTTGCCCCGTCGGCGGTGATGGTGCTGTGGTTGGTGATGGCGATGCCGTGGGCGAGGCCCCAAACGGATCCCGTGGCGCCGCGGATGGGAATCGAAGAGGTCAGCCGGTAATTTCCCTCGACCCCGTTGAAACTGAAGCGGTTGTCGGTGGAATCACTGAGTACCACCTCCCCGGCCCCTTCGAGGAAGACGGGGCTGCGCACGATGAGAATCGAGGTGCCGCCGCTGCTGTCGAGCCGCAGCTCTCCATCGATGGTGACCGAGCCATCGAACTTGAGGAGGCTGTTCACGGGAATCACGAGGACGCTCCCGACGGTCAGGGTGAGGTCCCCCACCACGGGATCGACTCCGGCGGCTCGAATCTCGCCCGTGCCCGAGGTTTGCAGGGTCCCGCCGGTGACGGCTGCGTAGTTGTGGAGCTCGACCACGGAGGCGTTTTGGGCCTCGATCACACCACCCGCGTTTTCGTAGGTGCCTTGATTGAGACGTAGGGTCCCGCCGTCTGCGGCCCGCAGCGTGCCGGTATTTATGAACCCGGGATGACCGTCACCGGCCTGATCCTCCGGGTCGACGATAAGCATGGTCGTTCGGTCGGCAACGATGAGCCCCTCGTTAGTAATGGACATCAAGCCATAACCCAGTTCGCCGGCGGCGTAGATGCTGCTCTGGTTGGTGAAGACCTGGCCGTAATAGCCGTTGGCGGTGATCCTGGCCGCGGCGGTATCGGAGGTCTGGATCCATCCGTTACCGGTCAGGGTGACGTCGCCGTCGATTCTCAGCTGGGCCGAATCCGGATCCCCCAGCACGTAGATCACGTCATTGAGATGGATGTCTCCCAGCAGGGCCAGTTCCTTTCCGCTCGGAATCTCCACCGGAACCGAGATGATCACGTCGTGGAGCACGGCATCGGGCAGGGTGTTGTTCCACGGATCCACCGTCCGCAGAACACCGGTGCCGCCGTCGTTCTGGATGGCACACTGATAGATCACGCCATCGTGGCCGACCTCGACGATACCGGCGGTGTTGAGCGTGCTGCACTGGAGATCGTTGAAGATCGAAAACCGCCCCCCAAGACCCACATTCACGATTGAGACCGATGCGCCGATGGCATCGTGCAGCTCGGCCCCATCCATGTCGATGGTGACGGTGTCGATCCATTCCGGCCAGTCCCAGGATCCGAAGGTCGGTGGATTCCCGCCAAAGGGCTGCAGAATCGTCTCGCCCCAATTGTTGGCCCAGGTCACCGGGTCGCCGGGCTGGGCGGGTTCGGGATTGAACCAGTACCAGTAGTTCACATCGGCTCTGCCGTTCCACACCAAGTCATCGGCGACGGCCACGGTACAGAAAGTCAGCAAGCGCAATGGCGAGCAAGGATGCGGTGGGCGTTCATGGATTCCTCCTTGATGGGATATCAATGACGGAATGACTGACCGCGCGGCGGTGCCACCTCCGGTCTGATGCCTGTGAGGGATCCCCGACCACGGAGACATCGGGCGATTCTCGACCGCCCGGCCCATCGGGCCGTGACCATGACAATCGCAGACGACAGTCAATCGCTGGGATCGGAATTCCCTTTCGTGTGCCGCAATGGTAGCACAGAAGATGAGAGAGCGTATGTTAAGAATAGGCAACAAGTGATTCTCGACCATATCTGTTCGGCCGTCGAATCAACCCAAAGGGGTCCATCCGATCACCCTCGATGGCGGGTGGACGCGACCGCGGCGGTCGCCTCGGGGCTCGGGGCTCGGGCGCGGGGCTCGAGAGTCTTCAGTTCTCAATTTTGAATTCTCAATTCTAAATTCCCCCCTCCCACCCAAAGTCACAGGGGAGGGAGGGGAAATTCAAAATTCAAAACTGAGAATTGAGAATTTCCTCCCTCGGATCCCGAGTCCCGAGTCCCGAACGCTCAGCTCCTCGTTGGCCGCAGCAGGAGCTGGTGAGATATGCAGTCTAGAGGTGAGCGAGAAAGGCCTCAGCGCAGCGCAGGCCATCGATGGCCGCCGACACGATGCCACCGGCGTAGCCCGCGCCCTCCCCCATGGGGTAGAGTCCGGCAGCCGAGGGCGACTCCAGGGTCGCAGAATCGCGGAGGATTCGCACCGGGCACGAGCTGCGCGATTCCGGGCCCACAATCACGGCATCGGGATGACGCAAGACCGGCAACCGATCACACAGACCCATCAGACCGGCGCGCAGGGCGCCCACCACCCGCGGCGGTAGGAACTCCTCGAACGGGGCGGTGGTGAGCGACATCGGGTAGCTCGACTCGGGCAGGCCGCCTTCGGTCAGCCGGTCCTCCAGAAAATCCAACAGCCGCAAGGCTGGAGCGCCAAAGGGGTGTTCCGCCAGGGCCGCTGCTCGCGCCTCGATCAGCTCCTGGAGCTCGATCCCCGCGAGCGGCCCCTCCCCTGCAAAGTGGTCCGGACCCAGGGTGATCACGAAGCCCGAGTTGGCGAATCGGCCGCGGCGGCCGAGCGGCGAGGCACCGTTGACGCAGATGAAGCCCGGCTTCTCGGTGGCGGGGAGAATCTCGCCCCCGGGACACATGCAGAAGCTGAAAAGGTCACCGCCCGGCAGCTTGGCCACCAGGCGGTAGTCGGCGGGCGGTAGTCGCGGGTGGTCGCAGTAAGCGCCATACTGCATGTGGTTGATGACCTCTTGGGGGTGTTCGATTCGGGCGCCGAGCTGGAACGGTTTGCGCTCCATGGCGATCCCATCGTCGTGCAGATGACGGATGGTCTCACGGGCCGAGTGGCCGGTTCCCAGAAACACCGCGCGGGTGTCGAGAACAGGGCCGTCTCCCAGCTTGACGCCGCGAACTCGACCACCCTCGATGGCCAACCCCGTCATCCGGGTGGAGAAGCGGAAGTGGGCACCCCGGTCGACCAGTTTCCGGCGAAGCCGGCGCACCACCGACGGCAGCAGATTGCTGCCGATGTGGGGTTTGGCGTCGTAGAGGATCGACGGCGGCGCGCCGCTTGCCGCGAGCACCTCGAGGACCTCCCCCACCCTCGGGTCGTTGACCCTGGTGTAGAGCTTGCCGTCGGAGTAGGCGCCGGCGCCACCCTCGCCGAAGAGCAGATTGCTCTCGGGATCGAAGACGTCGCCACCGAGGAAGCGGTGCCACCTTCTGGTGCGCTCGGTGACATCGGGGCCTCTTTCGATAACGATGGGCGCACAACCCGCCTCCACCAGCCGCCACGCGGCGAAGAGCCCGGCCGGACCGCAACCCACCACCACCGGGGGTGGTCCTTGGGCGGCGGCGGAGTATGTGCTCACCCGCCCTCTGGAAGGCGAAACAAAGACCTCCACTGGCGCGGGCACGCGGCCGAGCAATTCGGTCTCGACCTCGGGATCCAGGTCGAGCGCGAGGGTGTAGAGAAATCGCGGTTCGCGCCGGCGGCGGGCATCGAGGGATTTCCTGATGATGGAGTCAACCGCCACACCCCCGACGTCAACCCCAAGGGCCGCCGCCGCCACGTCCACCAACTCGGCCTCGTCCCGGTCGAGCGGCAACGGCAGGTTACGGAGAAGAACTGTCATGTTGGTTTGGGTGTCTCGATCACCGGCACCAGGATACCCGCTTCCCTATCGCCCGGGACTATTGATTGGTCACCAGTCATCATCTTGTCCCATGAGGCGATGCAAAATCGAAAAGCGATCCATGGCAGCCATGTGGCAACGGTGTCCCGCACTCGACAGCGAGTTGGACGAGGAGTACCATCTCACCCCTTGAAAGGAACCACCATGTTGATTGCCGTCCCTTCTGATTCCACCACGGGCCTCGATTCAACCATCTCAGAGCACTTCGGTCACTGCAGCGCGTTCACCCTCGTCAATGTGGAGAATGGCGAGATCGGCGAGGTCTCGGTCCTCGAAAACGGCGGCCACGAGCAAGGTGGATGCATGGCCCCGGTGCAACTCCTCAAACAACACGGTGTGGAGGTCCTCCTTGCCGGCGGGATGGGTCAGCGCCCGCTTTCGGGATTCCAGCAGGTCGGAATTGCCGTCCACTTCAGCAAGGGCGCTCTGTCAGTCGGCGATGCGGTGGGTCGTTTTCTTAGCGGGGGTTGCCCGGCCTTCGGTGAGGCACAGACCTGCGGCGGTGGTGGCGGTGGGTGCGGTGGACATCAGCACGAGGAGGTCCACCGTGATCCCATCGAAGGGATTGCCGACATCCGTGACGGCCGGATCGTCACCCTCGATTTCGAGTTGGAGAACAGCGATGGCAATGTGCTCGACACCTCGAGCCGCGTCGGACCCATGCGGTATCTGCACGGCGGTGGGGAGATGCTTCCCTCCCTCGAAAATGCGGTTGCGGGCCTCGAAATGGGGACGCGGAAGACCATCGAAGTGCCCTGCGCCGATGCATTCGGGGAATACGACGAGGCACTGATTATCGAAGTATCTCGCCCCCAGCTTCCTCCGGAGGCCAAGGTTGGAGAGATGGTGGCGATGCAAGATCAGAGCGGCCGGCAGATTCCGCTCACCATCGTCCACCTCGATGACGCCACGGCACGCCTGGACGGAAACCATCCCTATGCCGGCAAGGATCTGGTCTTCAAGATCACGGTGACTCGGGTCGAGAACGCAACCGCGGAAGAGATTGCGCACAGCCACGCGCACTGAGGTTGGACATCACCAAAACTCCGACGATGCACCGGTGCGTCTTTCACAATCTGGTTCATCCGGGGAATCATGGGGTTGGGGTTTCTGTGTGCCCGTCTCCGCTTGCCACGGCGTAGCCCGAGGCGAAGCCGGGTTCCCATGCCCGAAACAGCGACGGCAATCAGGGACAGCGTCCGTGATCGGCGGCTGCGTCAGCAATCAGGGGCCGCGACAGTGATCAGCTTGGATTGCCCCGGATTGCGGCCGCTGTTCACCTATGCTGCCATCTGCCCCGGACATGGGTTGCTGTCCCTGTCCCGGCCGCTGCCAACTGCCGCTGATCGCTGTCCCTGGGAGCGCGTCGTGATCATCCCCGGGTCGTTCGCTGGGAGCGAATCGCTGTGTCAGGGAACCGGTATCCCCAGTGGGCCCAACTTTTCGAACTCCCACAGGTCGCGTATGGGAATCCCTTCGTACCCCGTCTCCGGAAGATGGGGCTTGTGTTCGCGGACGCGGTCGATGGCATTGAGGTGGATCCGGATCAACCGGTAGCCCCTCGAGAGGTAGAGTCCCGCCGCGCGCAGATTGTCGTTGGTCATCAGCGCCCATGAGCGGCCGAGCCCGCGGCTGTGAAAGGTGTTTTCTATGGCCTCGAGCAGCCGCCCACCAAACCCGCGCCCCCGGACCAAGGTATCGAGGGTCACGATCTGGCCCGCCGGACCCTCCACGTGATAGGTCACCAGCCCCACCAAGTCGTCGAGATGATCCACCAGCGCGAGACCCTCCACGTCCGTTGGGGTGTAGATGGTGTTGAGGCCAACCACGAGACCGTACCAACGGTCTTTCCAAACCCACTCCACCTCTTCCTGTGTCGCTGACCTGAGACGCATGTCGTGTTTTCGAAGTGGTGCCATTTCGTCCCCCCGCTCTGGCTGTTTCCTCGCACTCTCCCGGCAGCCGTGGATGTGGTCCCCCATCATAAGGCCTCGCGCTCGCTGCCGGCAAGGCGGGCAGCAGGTCGGTCAGTTGCCTCCCGCTCCGGCGCTTAACTGGCGCTCATATTCGGCCTCATCGAAATGCCCCTTGGACTGGGCAATCTTACCGTTCGGCCCGATGGTCCATTCCTCGTACCCGCTGATCCGCACGAATCTGCCGGTACCGCCAGGTCCGGTGTTTGCCCCGGTCAGGGTCCAGCGATACACGGCATGGTCTCCGTCGAGTTCCACTGCGTCCATGGCCACGATCAAGTCAGGGAAGGCTGTCATGAACGCCTGTGCGGCCTCGGAAATGGCGGCCCGGCCCACCGATGGCGTTCCGTCGTTGATCGTCAGCGATCCATCCTCGGCAAAGAACTCTGCCACCCTCGCCGCATTCTGGCTGCACCATGCAGCGGTGTACCGTGTCGCGAAATCTCTCAACTGGACTGCGTCCATCGGTGTCTCCCTCGACTGGCAACCGGCAAGCGCAATCAACGTCATGGCCGCCAAGATCTTCTTCCGCACCGTCCTGCCTCATCTTTCGTGATCGGCCATCAATATACCTCCCTCCTGCGGACTAACCTTGGTACCGACCGTTTATAATCGACACCGCAAATCACACCTCATCCAAATGCGGTACCAGGTCCTAGGATCCGAGAAAGACCCGAATTCGGTACCAATGTGGTACCAGGTCCTAGGATCCGAGGAAGACTCGGGAGCGCGGACCGAATAGCGATGATCGGTGACATGCGATGGCGCAGGAGGGATCGGGGGTCGGGCGCAACCCCTCAACTTCCCAAGATCCTAGGACCTGGTACCGCATTGGCAAAACATTCCTGCACATTCCCGTCGTGACAATCCGTTGTCCGAGGTTTACGCTGGTGCACGAAATCAACCACGGCAGCGAAAATGAGATAAGCGTTTATCTTCAGGTGAAGGAGGATCGGTCATGGGCAAGGCGTATGCGATCAAGCTGAGTTGGGTTCTTGTTGCGGTGATGATTGTCCCCGGAGCCATGGTCATGGCCGATGACCCTCCCACGACCCGGGATCAGGAGGCCCGTGAGGACACACCGGCCGCGGCGGTTCCGGTGCCACCTTCGGCCTTCACCCTTGATATCCCACCCCCACCGCCCGGCAGCTGGGGCATCGTATCCGAGGGCGACGGCGGCGGCGGGATCTTCCGAGACACCGACTCCGAGGCCGAGGCGTGGCTGGGATCTGAAGGGATCGGCGTGCACGGCTTCGGTATACAGGCGGGAGGCTTTTTCCAGGACACCGACAACACCGGGTACGCCTACGTCGGCTACCTCGGGTGAGGAATCGGCGGGTATGGCTTGTCTGCAGGCGGCTACTTCGAGGACCTTGACGGATCCGGACTCGCGTGGCTGGGCAAGAACAACTGGGGCATCGAAGCCCACGGCACCGCTGCGGGCGACTATTTCGTGGGCAGCGGCGGAACCGGGCTCGCGTGGGTGGGCGGCAACTACTGGGGCATCGAAGCCCATGGCAATGGCGGCGGCTACTTCGTCGACAGCGACGGACCGGCGTTTGCGGCCGCGGGCCACGGTGATTTCGGTATCGAGGGGCACGGCCCTGATGCGGGCGGCTACTTCGCGGACAGCACCGGATCCGGGCACGCGAAAGTGGGCCACGCCAACTGGGGCATCGAGGCGTGGGGCACTGACGGGGCCGGCTACTTCGCAGACAGCGACGGGTCCGGACAGGCGTACGTGGGCTACGGCGACGTGGGCATCGATGCGTCGGGCAGCGGCTCCGGTGGGATCTTCCAGAACACCCTCTCAGACGAAGCGGCGTGGCTGGCGACGGGGGGAGGGTATGGCGTCCACGGATTCGGCCCGGAAGCAGGGGGCCGTTTCGAAAACACGCACGGAACCAGTTGGGCGAATGTGGCTGGCGACGTGTGGGGCATCGAAGCTCATGGCAACGTGGCGGGCGGCTACTTCAAAGACAATGACGGCGGAACCGGGGTCGCGTACGTGGGCCACAGCGACTTCGGTATCGAGGCACACGGTACCGAGGCGGGGGGCTATTTCGACGACAGCGATGGATCCGGTCAGGCCTACGTGGGGGCCAACAACGTGGGCATCGAGGCACTGGGCACTGAGGCGGGTGGCACCTTCAGGGACCTAGATGGTACCGCGTTGGCGTCAGTGGCCGCCAACGGGAATGGCATCGACGCGTCGGGCGATCATATGGGCGGCCATTTCGTGAAAGCCGACGGATCCTCCTGGGCGAACGTGGCAGTGACCTTCTACGGCATCAGAGCGGGTGGTGATCATGCAGGTGGTGATTTCCAAAGCCAAACCGGAGCCGGGCTCCTGGCCAACGGAAATTTCGGCATCCGAGCGTTTGGCAGTGAGGCCGGTGGCTACTTCAATGACAGCGATGGTACCGGCTACGCCAATGTCGGATACGGTGACCGCGGTATCGAGGCCTTCGGCGACGGCGCCGGCGGCCACTTCGAAGACCTGGACGAGAGGACCTACTCAAACGTCGCGATCAGCACCTACAGCATCGAAGGCAACGGCACCAAGGCCTTCGTCCAGAACCACCCCTATGATCGAGATGCGGTGATCGTCTACGCCGCACCAGAGGGCGACGAGGTGGCGACCTACACCAGGGGAACGGCGAGGCTCGTAAACGGCGAGGCGACGGTGCCGCTGGGCGAGACCTTCAAATGGGTGACGAATCCCGATATCGGTCTGACGGCACATCTCACACCGAGAGAGGACTGCAATGGTGTGTACCTTGCCGACCTCTCGACCGAAGAGATGGTGGTCCGTGAGCTTCAAAACGGCACCTCCGGCTGTGCTTTCGACTACCTCGTCTACGGCCTGCGGATCGGCTTCGAGGAGATGAGCATCGTGCAGGAGAAGCAGCAGGAGGCGTACATCCCGTCCATGGCCGAACACCGCCAGCTCTACCAACGACGCCCCGATTTGATGGCGTACAACTCGCTGGAGCGGTTCAAGGCCATGCGTCGCGCAGCCGGGCTCAAGGATGAGCTTGATCTGAGCCGTGCCCGGGCTCTCCACGACGCCGTCGTTGAATTCGATCCCGCGATCCATGAGATGTCACGGCCACCTGAGTTCGAAGAGAGGCCCGGGGAAGATGCCACCGGGAGATCCGAAAGCCACGAGGGTCGGGCGCAGGGCCGCAACCGCGCCCGGGACATCCGAGCTGATGACGACGGACGACATGCGGTTGTTCCTTCCGGACTCACCTCCGCGATCCCGGTTGATGACGAGGGCAACGTCTACGCCAACTCCTTCCGACCCTCGTCCCAGGATTTTGCCAGCCTGTTGGCGGTGTCCGAAATCGTCGAACCGGGGGATGTGCTCGTCATCGACCGGGACAACCAGGGCATGATGCGGAGAGCCTATGAGGGAAGCGACACCGGGGTGATCGGTGTGGTGGCGGCGAAGCCCGGTGTCGTTCTGGGAACCAATCCACCCGCCTCCGGCGAGAGTGAAAACGCCGTTTCGGTATCCCAGCGCGCAGCGGTTGCCCTGGCCGGGGTGGTGAGCTGCAAGGTGGACGCCGACTACGGCGCGGTCTGGCCCGGTGATCTTCTCGTGACCTCACCGACACCCGGTCACGCCATGCGAACCGATGCGCCACTTCCGGGAACCATGCTGGGCAAGGCCCTCGAACCACTGGCGGAAGGAACCGGGGCCATCAGGGTATTGGTGATGCTCCGATGAGGTTCATCGACGGATTCACTTGCCTGGTTCTCGGTGTCTTCTGTGCTTCAAGTGCCCTCGCTGACGTCTGCACCGTGCCGTCGGCGCCGTACCCGACCATCCAGGCTGCGGTGGATGACACCGCGTGCACCGAAATCGTGTTGGTGGCCCAGGTCATTGCTGAATCGGTGGCTGTCTCTCGCAGTCTGCTGCTGCGAGGTGGTTCCAGCGCCACGACCACGATTTTGGGCCAAGTGGCGGTCTCTGGAGTTACCACCGAGGTCACGCTGCAGGACCTGAAGGTGGATGCCAGCGGGTGCTCTTCAGTGGCGCTCGATGTGACGGGCGGCGCTCAGGTCACGACCCAGCAGGACGTCGTGGTTGTCAACACAACCGAGGGCCCGTGCCTTATCTTCGCGAACGGTTTCGAATCGGGGGACAGCCACGGGTGGTCGGAGACGGTGCCGTAGATCCGCATCGACAAAAGCAGACCAACCGGTGCCAGGGCCGACACTTCTGACACTTTGAACCAGCGTCACCCGACGACGAACCGTTTTCGGGTGGCGAGATCATTCTCGCGACAAAAACACCCGGAAAAAACCGAACGGGTCGTCGATTCCCAAAAACCGTCATCGGCGTCGGCCCTGGCACCGTTGATGAAGATCCGATATGATCCTTAATGAGATTGGGAATCTATTTTGAAATTACAGTTTTTGAAGAGTGTGGCGTCGGTTCTGGGATTCGTGTTGGGCACGATGGCTCTCGGTGTCCAAGCCGCGACTCCGGTCTTCCTCGACGGCTTCGAATCGGGAGACCTTTGCGCGTGGCAGGGCGCGTGTCCTCCGCCCCCAGATCTCTCTGGTACCTGGATCGGCAGCCTGCAGTTTCCCGGTGAGGTCTCGCGAAACATCGCGATTCAGCTTCATCAACGGGATGGGGGCGATCTCCTCGGCTACCTGCTCGGAACCACTGAGAGCTGGGTCGTGCGGTCGGGGATCTCCAGCGCCGGCGTCCTCGATCTCGAAGTTGCCCTGCGGAGCCCATTCGGCACCCGCATCATCACTCTTTCCGGCGCGGTCCATGGCGGACAGGCGACCCTGAATCTCACCGGCGATCTTCCCGATCAGACGGTGGAACTCGTTCGGTGGCCGGAGAATCTCGTCGAGCGTCGCTTCGTATTCGCCGACGCCACCGGCGGCCTGACGACACCCCACTTCATCAACATGGGTGTCCTTCTAAACGGCGACGGGCAACTGGTTGCCGGGAGTTGGTCCGGTTCGCAACAGCAACCGCCGTGGGGACGGGACGGCGGCGTGACCTCCTTTTCTGCCGACGGCGCCGCGGTGACCGCCTGGCTCGATCTTGACGGCGGCTGCTCAGAAGGCTCCATTCTCGAGGCGGTCCTCGATCCCTCCGTCGGCCTCTACCTCGGCACCTTTACCCTGATCGACTGCGCCGGCTCGCAGTCGGGCACGCTGCTCGGCGGATTCGTGGACGGCACCTCGTCCAGTGATGTCACTGAGGTCCTGGCCTCCCTTGCCGCGGTCACGGATCAACTCGAGGCGGGTGTCCCGTTCACCCAACCCCACCCGTCATTTGCCGGCGATTACTTCCACGACGGAACGAATCTGGCAGGGTTGTTTGCTGGCTTTTCCGGCGAAATGGCCGACTGGAACGAGATCGAGTTCTCGGTGTTCGACATCTCCCGGATCGCCACCCGGGACGAACCCGATGAAGCTGCAGTTCTGTCGAGACCCCTTGGAATCGACTTCAGGCAGGTTCGTTCCGGCTCGCCTGCGGGCGGCGGGGCGCGGCAGGTGTATCTGGACACTCGCGGCGACATGCTCGCACCCGTGACCCACGATCAGCTCGGCGTTTTTGCGACCGACGCCGGTGTCTGGAAGATCAGCGGCGACCGGCAGCCTGCCTTCGACCTGCCATGGGTCTCCTCGACGATCCAGCCCGGCGATCGAAGACTCGAGGTCCCGACCTCGGGGGCCCCGATCCACGTCGCTCTCGGCGGCTATGGCGCACATTTCTCACCAGTCGGCAATCATGTCTTCGGCGACCGCAAGGCCAATTTCTCCGGTTTTCTGCCCGCCGACGACAGCGAGTTGGATGAGCTTGTCGGTGACGGTATCGGCGATGACGACGGCGTCTGTTCGCCGGCCGAGCTGGAGGCCGGCGGATGTGCCTATTGGGCGGCTACGGACGGATCTTTGGTGCGACAACGCATCCCGTCCTACATCGCACCTCAGGACGGCGTGGTCTACGGCATGCGCCTGAAGAGCGGCTCGCCGTCGCCGTACTTCGACGGCGTCCCCCACTGGGAAGTCGCCCTGGCGCTCGATTCAGGCATCAAGATGGAGTTGGGACACGTCGGGAGAATCACCGACGGTGTGGCGGCCGCAGTGTTGGCCGAAACAGGCTGCGATCCCCGCAATTGGCAGAACTGTGCCGGGGTTGGCGACGGCACCGACCTCCTCCTCGGGTACTCACCTATTCCAGTGAGTGCAGGGGAACCCGTCGCACAGCCGCAGGCCTTTGCAGACGAGGTCCCGGGCTTCGCCGGCTACCGGTTCGGTGGCGGCGGCTATCCCGAGTATCCCTGGGCTCAGATGGAGTTCAATGTTTCGGTCATTGTCGAAGGCAGGCTCATCAACGCATGCGTCTTCGGGATGATGGACGGCGACAGTCGAGAGGCGTACGAGGTTGTGATGGAAGCGGACATGACCGACCCTGACTCGCAACGATACCGGCCTCGGTTCGAGCGCCCCTCCTGGACGTGGCGGGCCGAGGCGGCGCTCTGCAATGCCCAATGGCAGGGCGATACCGACTTTTCGAGTCTGTTCACCAATCTCGGCGGATGGTATGAGCAAAGCGACGGAGGGACGGCCACTGACGAGCTCGTGTCCTTCGCCCCAATTGCCACGGATACGGGGCTCTACAACCCGGCGTCCTACGAACCCGGAACCGAGACACTGATCCTCCGCCAGCGAGCATTCTACGAGCCCTTTTCTTGGGAGATGCCCGACCACTCGGTGATCGAGACCTGGGAACCCGCCGGCGAACTGCTGCAACGGACGGAATCGAGCCTCCTCATCCTCTGGCGAGATATGGGCTGGACCGGCGGAGATGTCTACCAGGCCGCGGCCTACCGCCTCGATGAGGAAGGTCTCACGATCGAGTGGGGTCCATTTGCCGAATCATCCGAAGCGGCACTTGCGTTGGCCCCTACCCTCGGCGCGACCGAACCCTGCGACGAGTCCACGGTCCTCTGCTACAACCACGACGAGCAGCCGGGCTACTAAGGGAAGCGGCGCGGCCTGAAGCGCCACCGCGTCATGACGACCGTCACGGGGTGACCTTCACCTCGAACCCGCCCCAAACCACTGATGACCGCCGCTCATTCACCGATTGCGACCAACGTCGTCGGGTCATTGGTAATGTTGTCGACTACCGACGCCGAGACAATCACACCCGACCCCTGGATCACCTCGGCCCTGGCGGAGGCGGCGGCGAGGTCGTCACGCCCGGCCCTGGTGAACAGGGGACGATTCTCCTGTCGCCACTCCCCTTCCGGCACGCTCATGTCGAATTCGACCAGGCCCTCACCATCGGGGCCGAACAGGGTGATCCTGACGATGGCGGTGCCGGAGCCCGTGTTCGTGGCCGCGATATTGGTGCGAAAAGCGCCGTTCTCGGTGAGCTGGGTGAGCCACGCCGTCTCTCCATTCGCGAGCCCGCCACCGGCCGGATGAGAGTCGAGATTCTGACCCAAAGTGCCGTTTGGCAGGCACTGGGCACCCGAGGCGATCTGGTTGTAGGTCCGAGAGCTCGTGAACAGCGGCTGATCGGAGACCACCTCCAGGGCCCCTGAACCGGTGAACGGGATCTGCCCGAGAACGTCGGCGAGAATAGACTGGTCGCGACCTTCCACCTGGAGGGTGGAGCTGTGGACGGCGCCTCCCGAATGCAGCCTGACCGAGACGTTTGCCACTTCGAAACCG
Source organism: uncultured Holophagae bacterium (assembly GCA_963710645.1). Lineage (GTDB taxonomy): Bacteria > Acidobacteriota > Thermoanaerobaculia > Thermoanaerobaculales > Sulfomarinibacteraceae > FEB-10. The sequence continues at coordinate 283,642 of CAVQBD010000003.1, forward strand.
CGGTTGAGCAGACCCAGGTCGGTGCGCCAGCGGCTGCCATTGGCTCCGTTGGCGTGGGAGGCCACCTGGAACCACGAGGTGGACAGTCCGGCGAGGTCCTTGTCGAGCATGGTGATGGTTGTCGGATCGTTGGTGATGGCGTCGATCACGGAGGCCGTGGCGATGACACCAAAACCCGACGGTACATAGATCTCGGCGTAGCCCCGGTCCAGGTCGTCCCGACCGGCCTCGGTGAAGAACGGCCTGTTTCTCTGGACCCACCTGCCCGGCGGAACGTCGACCTCATAGCTGGCAAGAAACCTACCCGAGCCGTCGAACAGGCTCACTTCGACGTGGGCGGTGTCGAGTCCCGTATTTGTGAGCGCGATGTTGGATCGGTATGTGTCGTTCTCCACGAGCTGCGGCAGCAAGGCCCGGGTTGCGTCGCCGAGGGCGTCCGTGGTGGCGATGGCATCCAGGTTCTGTCCGAACGTGCCCATCGGAAAGCACTCGGCGGCCCCCGAAATGAGATTGTAGGTCCGCGAACTCACCTTGACATCTCGATCAGACAGCACCTCGATGGCACCCGAGCCCGAGGCGCCGAGCTGGCCGACGATGTCTTCGAGGATGACCTGTCGGCCCGCCGGGATCGAAAAGGTCGAGCTGAATGAACCCTCCTTGTGCAGGATGACCTCGACGGTGGCCGTGGTGTCGCCGACGTTGAGCAGACCCAGGGCCGTACGCCAGATGCTGTTGTTCGCGCCGTCGGCGCGGCTCCCCACCGGAACCCACCGTTGGTTGTGTGGCCCGAGTTTGAGGGCCAGAACGCCCTCTCCCGTACCGTTGGGTCCGATCACCGTCCCGATGGGAAACCCCTCGGCGGTGATCCCCGAGGTCGCACCCGTCACATGGGCGTTGTCGTCGTCATCCACCGCGATGCCGTAGGCGAAATCGGTGCCGGCGCCGCCGGCGTAGGTGCAATACACCAGAGACGCATCGCCGGTCGTGAACGGGTCGATCCGCGCCACCATCACGTCGCTGGAGGATGCGCCGCGGCGCGCCTGCCACGGCTGGCGCACCGGCAGGTCGTCCGAGAACGTCCTGCCGGTGAGAAAAATGTGCCCTGAGTCGTTGATGTCGATGTCATAACCGACGTCGTCCCCGGTGCCGCCGAGATAGGTGCCGTAGGCTATCGCCGATCCGTCGGCGAGGACTCGCGCCGCGAAAGCCATCCGGGGGATGGGATTCCCCGCCTGGGCTGCCACATTGGTGTCCTGAAATGCATTGACGACCGGGAAATCCGTCGAGGTCGTATGGCCACCGACATAGATCTCGCCCGCCCCATCCACCTCGATGCCGAAGCCGTAATCGATGCCGTCGCCGCCGAGGAAACTCGAGAACACCACCGCGCCAGGGCCCACGGCGTTGGTGTTCATTTTCACGATGACGGCGTCGGCGACTCCGGGACTCCCGGCCTCGTCCTGGAAACCCCCGACAATCGGGAAGTCGCTCGACAGTGTCGCACCGGTGACATAGGCGTTCCCGGATGCATCGGCGGCGATATCCCCCGAGTACTCGGCGCCGCCGCCGCCGAAGTAGGTGCTGAACACCAGCGCCCTCCCATCAGGCCTCAGCTTCGAAACAAAGATGTCGGTGAGACCGGTCAGGTTGGGAGATGGCGCGTTGACCACCGGGAAGTCGGTCGAAAATGTTCGTCCTGTGACGTACACGTTGCCCGAGGGGTCGAGGTCGATTCCCAGCCCCACCGACCGGGTGCCAACGTCGACCAGGCCGGCGTTCTCCTCGCGGTCACCGCCGAGGTAAGTTGAGAACACCAGCTCGTCGCCAGCGGCATTGAGCTTGCTGATGAAGGCGTCAGAGCACGGCGACGAGCTGCAGTCGTCGGCGCCCCGGCTGGCCTGCAGCGCGTTCACGGTCGGGAAGTCGTCGGACCATGTGACGCCGGTGACGTAGGCGTTGCCGGCGCCGTCGACTGCGATGGCCGCCGCGTTCTCCGACGCGCTGCCACCCAGATAGGTCATGTACTCCAGCGCGTTGCCGTCGCCGGTCAGCTTCATAATGAAGGCGTCACCGAAGCTCCCAATGTGTTCGCCGCCGTAGCCCGCCTGCGGGGGACCGGAGCCTGGAAAATCGGCCGACAGCGTCGTACCCGTCACATATGCGTTGCCCTCACCATCCACCGCGACCGCCCAACCCGTGTCCCTCTCGCCACCGCCGACAAGGGTGCTGTACACCAGGTAGGGATCGATGACCAGCGGGCGGGTCACATCGTAGGTCCCGACCGAGAATCCGGTGCTGCCGTCGTCCAGCAGGCGGTAGGACACGGTGACGGGGACCCGACGCCCGTCGACCTCCTGCCACGCCACCGGAGCGCTTTCGCGCACCGTCCAAAGGTCGGCCGAGATGACGAGATGGCCGAGATCGTCGATGGCCACCGAACCCGCCCCGCTGTAACGCCAGCGGATCACGTCGGGGTCCACACCCGGGGAAACGGTATAGGTGCCCTTCAATCGACTCGCGCTGCCCTCATAGAGGAGATCGACTCCGGTGTAGAGCCCGACGTACGCCACCGAACCATAGGTCGGCACACCGGTCCTCCAGCGCCCCGGGTCGTTGCCGACCAGGTAGTTGGTCACTCCCCCGAGCGGTCCTCCGGGGTGCAGAACGCCCGTCGAGGATGCGCCATCGAAGACCAGCCGGACGTCGGCCGCACCCCGGCTGCCGGCAGCCAGCCACAACCGAATGTTCCCCGGCTCCAGCGACAACGCACCGTACGGAGTGCGCGCGACAAAACCGCCGCCGGGCTCGGACACGAAGGCCAGCGGGATGGCGGTGGAGACCTGCGGCGCCAGGACCGAATCGGGAGCAGCTTCTCCAATGGGTGGACACAGCGTGATCCAGCCGATGGTCGCCAGCGCAAAGGCGATCGTCGTGGCAAACTGAATGGGCTTTCGACGACAACGTGGCGGATCACACATGGCGATGTCCTCCGTGGCAATCAGGGATCCCTGCAGGAACCGGGGTGCCGTTCGCCGGCTAGGGTTGCCCTATCCCGCTCGATCGTTTTTTTTGCGACTCAGTCCACTTGAAGTACCTCAGTCAACATTGGCCGCTTCATCGTCTATTCCGCATTTGGATTCGGAGTTCTTCCCTGCCGACGAAACGAGCGAGGCGGAACGTGGAATTCCTGCCACCACCAACGACCACAGCTGCGGGTCTCACGGGAGGGTTCGGGCGGGCGGTTGTTGATATCCAAACGGCAAACTGACATCTGGGGAGCTGTGAATGCGGCCGCCAGCCACCCGTCGTCCTTTCTGTTTGCGTCGTTCACGGCTACACTGCCGGCATATGGTGGATCCCAACCTGCTGCCCGAGAGTCTGCGGGGCGAACGTCACTTTCGGTGGCGGGGCGGAGAGGTCTCCCGTATCGAGGGGCTGTCCGACGCAGTGTTCGCGTTGTCACTGACGCTCTTGGTGGTGGCCCTCGAGGTGCCGAAGACCTCCAGCGATCTGATCGCCGTTTTCGGGCAGTTCCCGGCGTTTGCGCTGTGTTTCGCCTTCCTCTTGTGGGTATGGTACGAGCACTTTCTGTACCACCGGCGCTATGGATTCGAGGACGCAACGACGGTCGCCCTGAATGGCGCGTTGCTGTTCTTCATCGTCTTTTATGTCTTTTCTTTGAAATTCCTATCCTCTGTTCTGGTATCGGCGCCGATGGCGGGTAGCCCCGGGATTGAAAATATCGGTCGCGGGACAACCGTCATGGTGCTCTTCAGCGGCGGCTTTGTCGCCCTGTTCTCGGTGCTGTCGCTCATGTACTTGCGAGCATGGCGGTTTCGCGACCGGTTGCACCTCGACGCCGCCGAAAGAGCCGCGACGCTGGGGAGGCTCCAGAGACACCTGGTGACGGTGGCCATCGGTGTGACCTCGCTGCTGTTGGCTGTGCTCGTTCCGACTACACCGGCCCTCGCGGGGCTCATCTACTTCCTGATGGGCCCAATCATGGGCTGGATGGGTTTTCGCACCGGAAAGGCGGTCGCACGCGCGGCCGCCGGCTGATTCGACGGTTCAGGCACGTCGGCACCGGTAAGTCCGGGGGGGCGGATTTCCTACGGGACCGCGGTCGACCACCCGGAAACATCGCCAGAATCGAAGCTGTCGCCGAAGATCTGGAAGGCCGCGAAATTGCGGATCGCAGCATTGTAGGCTCCCCAGCCCGCGAGCGAGGTATCCGTCCACAGTGGTTCGTCAGGTGGATTGGTGCTGGTAAAATTGCCGCTCTCCACCCAGGCGATCTCGCCCCGGCCGATCGACCTGAGGATCCAGGTGTAGGCCTCTCCGCCCGGGCACGGGATTGACCCGGTGGTCGGGCTGGCCAGCCCAACGGTTCCCGCGACGAGGGGACCGCAGACCGAATCGGAGTCGCCCGGATCAGGCGGCACGACCCCCCTGATGTCGATCCAGACGTCAGTCACCGAGTTACTGATGCCGGCGATCGGTGTCATCTGATAGCCGCCGTCCCACCCGTCGCTGGCGCCGAGAAACTCTTGAAAGGCGGTGGTCGGGTTGTAAGAGGAGATGACGCCGTCAGCCCCGGTCACAAACAACCGTCCTCCGGCGGTCACCCAGTCCGTCAGTTGGGCGAGCAGAGCCGGATCGTCGTGCACCACCTGGCTCGTGCTCCAAAACACCGCATCGTAGGCGCTGAGGTCTCCCTTGAGGCTGAGGTTGCCGGTGGCGTAGTCATCGGTGACGACGGTGACGGTGTGACCGTCGGTCAGCAGCACCGCCGAGATGTCCATGTCGGTGTTGGTGTCTGAGACGAACAGGATGTTGCCGCCCGAGGCCGGGCCGGTGAACATGAACAAGGAAATCCCCAAGGTCAGCAAGAAATGTGTTTTCATCAGACAGTTCCTTTCTGTAGCCGCACTCATTGAGAATCCTCTGTTCGTGAAATGGTGTCAAGATGGTCAGAGACCATCAATCCAGGAGGCGAGGATCTTCCGACCATCTGTGGACCTGCCGTCACTCTCGGCGCGAGCCCCGGTACCTGAAGCACCGCTTCTGGACTCGCGCCACCTGCGGCGGTATGTTCGCCCCATGAATTGGATTCGGGGAATCGCAACGCTGCTTCTGGCTACCATAGCCCTGGCCGGCTGCGGAGAACCAGACCCAGAGCCGGTCACCCTCCTGCCCCCTGAGACCTTCACCTGGACCGGCGGCCAGCCGGTCTCGTTCTCTCCGCCCCCGGCGGACTGGGAGCGTTCCCGGTACCAGAATGGCGGCACAGAAGGGGTGGGGTTCGTCCTGGCCGGCGGGAAGGGACAGATCGTGTTCGTGGCCGAGCGGTTCTTCCTGGGGAAACGGGACCGCTGCACTTCAATCCTGACGCTTTTGGAGGGCCTTGCGGACTACGATCAAAGGACCTTTGCGGTAGATCTGAACAAGGCCCGGCGTTTCGTGGACGGATCGCCCAACACCCAGGACGCCAGGATGACCCCTGTCATCAACGAAAGCCTGAGCCGGGCGCTCATGAGTTTTCGTACCGGCGATCTGGCGATGACCCGGGAGTGGCTGCTTCAGGCTCTCAGAGAGGCCGGCGCGATCCGCTACACCCTGGCCGAAACCGTGGACCGGGTGATTTTTACCGCCAAGGACAACTCGGTATTCCCGAAGCTCCGGGTCGACCCGCCCGTGGAAGGCGTCCTGGCCGGCCAGCCCGCGGTGACCGTCAACTTCACCTTCGACAGCTGGAGCGTGCCGATGATCGGACGAAGGGTCTACACAGTCCGGAACAACCGCATGTTCGAGATCGGCTTCCAGGGGCTTGCGGAGAACCTGCCGATGTTCGAAAAGATACTGGGCACCATCACTTTTCCGCCGGGGCCTTGCGAACATTGATCGGCTCGCGAACGGCCGCGGTTGTGCTCCTGCTTCTGGCGGTGGCCTGCGCACCGGCGCCGGAGGAGCCACCACCGAAGGTTCCGCTCACCATTGGCCTCCACGACATCGCCCTTCAGATCCCCCCGGGCTGGCTGCACCTGGACCACGGCCTGGAGCACCTCTTGATCAACGACCCTCTCCAGATCTCGGTGGCGGACATGGGCCCGGTGACCCGTGAGGGCTACCTGCGGGAGATCAACCACGCCCTGGGGCTGTTCCGCGAGGGGCAGATCGAGGACGCCACGGCCCACCTGAACGGTCTGCAACTGCGATCAACCGTATTCAGTCCCCGTGAATGGGATGAGATCTCCCAAGCCTGGTACGTGGCCATAGACGGAGGCCTGAAGAAACCGATGACCGCAGATGATGTGGAGCTTGCGTATCGGAGCCTGTTGCAACAGGTTGCTCAACGGCAAACACCTGCTCTGTCGGCCATGGTCGAGAGGATCGTGCCGACCCTGTACAGCGGAGCCCATCGCGAAGTCGCCGAGCAGGAATCAGTGATCATCGACGGTCGCCCGGGAATCCGGCTGACAACGTGGGATCGCTTGAGCCACGACCATCGCAGAAGTCTCTTGCTGGTGTTGAACAACGACAACATGTTGGTGATCCGGATGGGACTGGGAGAGTCCACCGAGATGCAGCCAGTGTTCGACGCCCTGATCGGTTCCCTCGAGATCAACCCGAGGCCGGAGCTCACGCCGTGATACGGATTTTGGACTACGGCCGGTCGACTTCGTAACGCAACAGTTTCTGGGACCCGTCGTCCTCGGACAGGCGCTGCTGCTCCCCCACCGCCCAGGCATGCTCCTTGTCCAGAACGAATAGGGCCCGCATCCCTTCTGAAGCGATCTTGGCCTGCTCGGTCCAGGTCGCACCGCCATCCATGGTCCTCAGCACCGTCGAAGTCCCCGTGCTGCGGTCGAAGCCGACCGCCCAGCCCTGCAGCCGATCGACGAAGTCCACGTCCATCAGGAGGTGGGGAACTCCGCTGGACTGTCGTTCCCAGGTCTTACCGCCGTCAGCCGTATGAGCGATGGCGCCGCCCTCCCCCACCGTCCAGCCGTGGAGTTCGTCCGTGAAATCCAACCCCCACCACTCCGGTGTGCCCAAAGCCTCAGGGTTTTCGTACGTCGTCCAGGACCTTCCTCCGTCCGTGCTGGCCCGGATCAGCCCGAACTTGCCCACCAACCAGCCCCGCTCCCCATCCACAAAGTGGAGCGCCTGGCCTGATGTCGGTTCTTCCGGCACACTCCAGCTTTGACCGCCATCGGTCGTCCAGGCCAGCCCGCCGTTGCCGACTGCCCAGCCGCGGGCGTTGTCCACGAACTGCAGGTCCCGCATCTGGCCCCAGACCCTGGTGTCCCGGCTGATCGGATGCCAGTGCTCGCCACCATCCACGGTACCCAGGATTGGGGACCGGTCAGCAACAATGAAACCTGTGCTCAGGTCGTGGAACCAGACCGCATTGAGATGCAGGCCGCCCAACTGCCGTGCCGGCCGGACGATGCCGCTACGGAAGCTCCAGGTGCGCCCCCCGTCGGCGGTATGGCCGAGGATTCCGCCCTCGATGTTGTAGTTGCCGCCGACGATCCACCCGTGATCCGCGTCAAGGAAGAACACGTCCCGGAAACCGGCCCGGGTGCCAAGGTCTTCCACGACCCAGCGTTCGGGCGGTCCCGCGATATCCTCCGCGCATCCGCCGAGGAAAAGAACGGCGATGGTCACTGCCGCGAGAACTTTCATATCCGTGATTGTATGTTGGCCACAGTCGGCACCTATCCGGAAGGCTGGCACATTCCGGCGGGCTGAGTTAGAATCGAGAATCGGTCGCAGAAATCACAACATCAATTCGAATCGAACGAAAAGGAGCACACGATGAAGTATTTGATCCAATGGCGAGTCCACGAGGACAAACGGCACGACGTTCTGAGGGGCTTCTCTGCCATGAGCAAGGCCGACGAAAAGAAGGACCTCGGCGGCGTCAAGCTCATCGGCCGCTGGCACGACCTTGTGGGATTCACCGGCGTCGCAATTGCGGAGACCGACGATCCCAAGGCACTTGCCAAGTGGCTGCTGCATTGGAACGGGGTCCTCGACGTCGAGAGCACACCGGTACTGGACGATCAGGAAACTCGGGCGTTCGGGCGCGAGATGGACGGCTGACCCGAAGTACAAAGTCGGCCAGAGGCGGGGGCAGCATGGAAAACGCGACAGGGCCCCAGGCCCTGTCCCAAAAAAGTCCCGGGCCCATCACTGGGCCCGGGATATTGTGACCAATGATCGGCTCAGGCCGCTACGGGCCAGTCGATGACCACCCCGACATATCACCCGACTCGAAGCCGTCCTCGAGCAGCAGGCCGCTGGCGTTCAAACCGAAGAAATCCAGGATTTCCACGAGCAGTTGGTGCTTCGTGCTCGGTTCGGTCCCGTCCACCAGGCCCCCGAACTCGAAGCTCGTGCCGACAGTACGGTAGCCGCCTCCGTCGTAGGCGATTCCGTTCATGTACGCCGGCGTGACGTTCAAGAAAATCGGGAACGCGCTGTTCAGCGGCGCGAGGTGATCGATGTAGCTGTTCCCGCCCGAATAGGTGAAGTACATCCCATCGGTAAAGGTCCCGACCGCTCCCTCGATGGGTCCGGCGTCGCCGGTGCCATCAACCAGCCCGTTGATATTGAAGTACGGATGGACAGCCGTGGCGGAATCGTAGGCCCACGTGTCGCCACCCTCCATATACAGCCGACCGCCGTTGTCCAGGAAATCGGCCAGCGCCTGCCCCTCACCCGCACTGAGGGTATGGTTGCTTGAGTAAACCCCCAGGCAAGCGAAAATGGTCTGGAACAGGCCGGGATTTTCCGGCAGCTCGGTCCCCATTTCGTAGGATATTTCGAGCGCGTCCAACTCAAGAGCGATCGCGGCGCCGCTCAACGGCGTCCCGTCGGGCTCGAAGATGAACACCGGAGTCGGGTCGACGATGAAGAAGACGTGGTACCCAGTATCGGGATCAACGGTCATGTTCGGGTTGGCCGCCACATCCACAGCGGTGATCCGATACTCGACCATGTCACCGACGGCCACGGAACCGTAGAGATCGGCAAAATAAACACCGTCTCGGGTGGGGACCATGGGCACCGTTTCGACCGATCCTCCATTGATCATGAACTCGAGGGTGACCGCGTCGACGCCCTGATTGTCGGTGACCGTGGCGCTGACCGTGGCCGGCCACGTGTTCGGGACCTGATCGCCCAGCGGCACATGGTCAATCACAGGCGGTGTTACGTCGTCTCCCACATAGAAACTGTGCAGCTCGGCGGGAGCATCGAGGGGATCGGTCCACGTTCTGCCGCCCGCATCGGCCGCGGAAAGGTAGTAATAAACCGTCGTGCCATAAGCTTGGGCAGGTATCTCAGCGGTGTACTCATCGCCACCTACCGGCGTCAGGGTCACATCGGTGAAGGCCCCACCCCCGTCCAGATTCCAGTGCAGAACCAAATCATCGGCGATCAGCGCAAAGCCTGAGCTGATCGAGCAGTCCGCTGCATAGGGGTTCATGTCGTCTTCCGTGTCGCGCAGCGGAACGTGATGGATGCGGAGCAAGTCCGCCAGCAATTGCTCGATCATTGCGATGACAGCGGGTTCGCTGAAACCCGAGGTGGTGTACTGCAGGATCAACTCGCCATCGATGATGGCGTTGTACGGCACAAAGCCGTCCCCGAACAAACCGTAGATCGCGCCGCTCGGATCGGCCAGGACCGGGTGGGTCAGACCGTAGGTGTTGACCCATGTCAGGGCTGTGGCTTGTGTCTCTCCGGCCCCGATGGCAAGCACCATGAGCCCTTCATCTTCATAGGTTTCCCAGATTTCCTGTACCTGCGGAGCCTCCGCAGCACAACCCGGTCAGGTGTCGGTCCAGAAAACCAGCCAGGGAACATAATTCTCAAATTCGTGCAGGGAGACAGGTGTGCCATACGCGTCATTCAACGTGAAATCCGCGACCGGGTCTCCTACTACGTATTGAGCGTGGGCAACGCCCGCAAGCGCCAACATACATATGCAAAGTGCGACAACTGACGATCTCATCAACCCCTCCTTTGCGAAATCATTCATACGACAGATCAGAGATAGACGTCCTTGATCGAAAAGTCAAACCGCACCTTACCGGTCACTCTCAGTTACGAACACTGCCAGATTAGGTAATCTCGCAGATCAACTGTTGTCTGCGCTGGATCGTCGCCCCATTCCCCGGAGACCGCGGGCCCGACAGTTCTCCTCTATTCCATACCGAATCTCATCAATAGAGGGTGCCCGTCGGTCGCTGGTCAATAACGACCGGAGCGGATCTCTCTCACGGGTCGACGCCCAGACTTTCGAGCATGGCGACGCCGTTGCTGTTGTCCGGGTTGAGCTCCAAGGAACGCCGGTAGAGCTCGATGGCGCGATCGCCGTCGCCGTTTCGCATGTGCGCCTCGCCAAGGCTGTCATACACGTTCCAGGAGTCGGGATATGCCTCCACATTGAGCGCGAAGATCGCGATGGCCTCCTCGAACCGCTCCTCACCCAGCAGACGGTAGCCCAGAAGATTGAACTCGTTCTCGGAAAAGTACACCGCGCCCTCGGGCTGCCGACGGAGCTCGCCGTAGAGATCCACCGCCGCTTCGAGACCCTCCTCATCGAGGGTCCGACTCACCAGAACGGCGCCGTTCTCCTTGAGTTGACGCCACATTCGCTCGACATTCGCTCGGTGGTAGGTCTCAAGCCGCTCCTCATCGACCCCTTCGTCCACCAGCGCGGCCGCCGATGGCGACATCGGCAACCGCTCCTGAGCCTCGGCGAGCGTCACTCCTTCGGCCTCGAGATTTTGTACACCCCGCCACAGGTCGGCAATGTAGTCGCGCCATCCGCGCAGCTCCTCCGGAGACCAGAAATCATGCTGGCCGGGTATCACCGTTGCCACCGGAATGTCGCCATCGAGGACCGTCCCAAAGACCTCGAGCCATTGATCCACGTCGAGCTGTGGCTGAAAGCCGAATACGGGGAGATCCTCCATGAGAAGGAAGAAACACCCCAACAGCAGCACACCCTCCTCCGGGAGGAAGATCACCGTGTCGGTCTCCGAATGGCCGCGCCCGAGGTGGTGGAACTCGAGGGTCACGTTTCCAAGATCGAGATCGAGGCGTTCCGAAAAGGTGAGGTCCGGAGTTCGCACCTCGAATCCCGGCTCGCTCAGACCGGTCAGTATCCACTCGGCCTGCCGAACTCTCTCCCGGGCCGCTGCCGCTTCCACCGAGTCGGCATCCCCCTCCGCCAGCTCTGCCTGTGCGTCCGCCAGCTGCACCCGGAACCTCGCCATCCGCGGTTCCACGAAGGGAGCCGTGGCCTCCATGACAGCCACCGAATCCTCGTGGCCGATCACCAAAGCCTCCGGGAACGCCACATTGCCCCAGCTGTGGCCCCAATGATGGTGGTGGTTCACGACATAGGCGATTTCGCGCTGTCCGAACTCGCGCACGATCGCTCGCCTGAGAAGGCGCGCCACCACCGGTGAGCCGCCCGGATCCACCACCACGAGTCCACGATCGGTGGCGATCACGACGTGGTTGCTGCGCCAGGGGGTCTGCTCGGTAAAGACCACCACGTTGTCCGTCACGTGCGTGACATTGAAAGCCGGTGTCTCGGTCTCGGCGAAGCAGGGGGCCGCCAGAGCAATCAACACAAAGCCAACGAAGATTCGAGACGACGTCTTTACCATCTAAATCCTCCTGAGATACTGATGCAGACTGTACGATCCCGCACCCAGGATGTTTCTGTCGTCGCAAGACGACGGCGCCCGGCCCCCGCTATTGGTTCATGACCCGTCAAAGACCCTTGACGAATTCTGAGTACCAGGTCCGAGGACCCGAGGAAGTACCGGGAGTGTGAAACGACCAGCGAGGATTGATGACGCCCCACAACCCGCAGCGAATCTGACCTCCGTCCGACTTCGGCGCCTCGACATTCCAAGATCATCGGACCAGGCACCAAATAGATTGGGTGCCACAAGGGTGCCGTGAATGGTTTCCCATGTATTGCGCTGTCGACCCCGACGTGAAATCGCGGAACAGCAAAAATGCCTCCGCGCGGGAGGGGTCCTGTCCTTGATATGAGGGGATGTACCAGCCGCCGCCGTAGCCGCCGCGGCCATTGCCACCGCCGCCGCCACCCGAGCGCCGCTTCGCCTGGGCCACGTCCACCTTGATGGCGCCTCCGTCGAGCTGAGTCCCTCGATCGCGAAGCCTCCCGTCTCGGTGTTCCCCGCCAATCGCTGATCAAGATGCTCATCGCCCGCCACCTCGGCGGGGCGTCGTGACCGGCGGAGCGCTCCGTTTTGGGTGATTGCGGCACCGGGCGGCTACGTCGCACCCGCCCTCACAAATCAAAGGTTGTGTACGTGGCAACGATCCACACTTACGAAGGGACGGTGCAGACTCCGGCTCCACCCCGGCTTGAAGCGAGCCATGGCGCTCTCGACGGAGCGTGTACCGACCGATTCAGTCCACAGTGACTGACCACCGCGACATGTCGCCCGACTCGAAGTCGTCGGCGAACATCAGGCTGTCCCCGTTGGTTCCGGCGCGTACAATCTGCAGGCCCGTGAAACCGTCGGCTACGTAGGCATAGTCGCCCTGAGCCGTCAGATCCCAGGCGTCGCCGGGCAAGCGCATCCGGTCGAGCTCGTGAATATTGCCCAGATCACTCACGTCGTACAACCGCAGGAACTGCTCTCCGGTGGTCCCCGTTGTGATGAAGGCCAGGTCTCCGGAAACCGCCACTTCTCCGAACTGAAACACCTCGTGGAGGTTCCCGGCCAGGGTCGGATTGGCGGGGTCGGCGATGTCCAACACGAGCAGACCCTGGTGGAACGACGTCACATACGCATGACTCCCCTGGATCCAGACATCCTCTCCCCAATCAACCGGATAGAAGGCGTCCTCGAACGGATTGTGCGGATCGGCGACGTTGATGATGTGCAGACCCTCTTCGTAGAACTCGATGGCGAACAGATGACCGTTCGCGTACTCGAATTCGAGGATGTGAGGCGAAACCGGCATCATGCTCAGCTCCACCGGCGACGTGGGATCCGATAGATCGAAGATGTGCAGTGAGTACAATTGGGTCGCGACTGAGAAGCTCATCACGTACAGCGACTCTCCGTCGGTGGCCAGACGCGTCGCATTGAAGTCGTAAACGCCGCCCACCTCGATCGGATCCGACAGATCACTGACATCGAGCACATGGAGCCCGGGTGTGTACCAGTCCGCGACGTACAGGTAATCGCCGATCAGCACGGAATCGCCATCCGCGCCGCCGTCGGCCCGGCCCGTGACCTGTACCGCGTTCGGATCGTTGAGATCCGCGATCACGAGCCCGTCGGTGCTCTGGCCGAGGAAGGCGTGGTCTCCCGAGACCGTGACCGCTGCGGTCGTGCCGACCGTATCGTAGCTGCCGATCTGGACGGGGTTGTTCGGATCGCTGATGTCGATTACCTGCAGTCCGGCGGCGTCACTGGAGACGTAGGCGACGCCGCCGTCGAGCCGCACACGATATCCGTCGGGCAGCAGCAGGGATCCGATCTGCAGCGGCTGTTGCGGCTCGGAGACGTCGAAGACGAGGAGGCCGTTGCGATTCACGGCCACCACCACGTCCCCGGTCAACGCGAGATCGTTCAGGCCCTCGGACACGGCCACGCTCCCCACCATGTCGAGGGAGTTGGAGCTCGCATCGAAGACCCCCAGACCCTGAGAGACGCCCGCGTACGCATGGGCTCCTTGAACCTCGATGCAGGTCACGCCATCGACGTACAGGTTCTCACCCACCTTTGCGAGAGTTCCATCGTTTTGAATAAGAAACTTCGCGATACCGCTGCCCCCGACGTAGACGTGGCCGCCCGACGCGGCCACGTCATCCGTATCCCGCTGGTAGGTGTAGTACCAGAAAGGACCGGCCTGAACGCCGAGATCGACGGGATCCGCAGGATCCGAGATGTCAAAGGCGTGGACGCGGGCCTCGTTGGCATTGACGTACAAATAATCACCCAGGATGAACAGCCCATCGGTCGGCTCGTCACTGTCTGTGCCGGAGTAGTACACCGGCACGGTGCTGAGTCGCACCGGGTTGTGCGGGTCCTGGACGTCCCAGATCTCGAGCCCGCCCCGCCAATCGGCCACATACAGACGCATGTCCGCAGCAACGTAACGCAGATCGCGAACATGGCCGTCGGTGTGCAGGCCGTCATGCATCAGTTGCGGCGTGGACGGATCGTGCACGTCCAGCACGAGAATGACTCCGCCGCTGCCAAGATAAGAACAGATCGCGATCGCCGTCGACGGCCACAGCTCGTGCCCCGGCGTACGGCCATCCGCCCATGTGCTCCAGAGAGATCTCGGCGCCTGCGGTGACCGATACGAGCAACGCCAGCACCGCGGCCGCCCAAATGCTGTTCTTGAAAGAGTGCGCGTTCATGTTTGACCTCCTGGGACCGATCCGTGAGTCGTTGCCGGGACGGTTGACGCCGCTGGCTGCCTGATGTCACAAGGTATCCGTCTCTGATCTCAATGTGGTTCGTGAACGAGGCCAAGTCATCACGGTTGTGTAACAAAAAAAATACATTTCGCCGGCCATTTCATGCTGTAGTGCCGCCTCCGGCGGATCCAACCCGGCCCCATGTCTCTCGACCTCCGCCAAGTCACGGTGGGTCAGGGCTCTCGTTGCGAGTGCCAAACAGGCTCACGAGGACATCTCCGAAGTGGTTGCGCCAGGTCGCCCGATTGTGGCCCTCCGGGACCTCCATGACCTCGACGTCGTGGCCGGCGCTGGTGAGCACCTGGTCCGCGTTCCGCGCGGTGGCGAGGTTGGCCCGGTCGTATCGCCCGGCGAGAATCGCCACTCGAATGGGGCGGCCGGGCCGCTCGGTGAGGTCCGCCAGAACAGCGGATGTGAGGCGTCGGCCCGGAATCATCAGGCCTACTCGGCCATATGGTGCGCCTGGCGTGAGCGAAGCATCCAGCGCGTCCTTCGCCCCGTACGAGACCGCGAGGATGGCGCGCTCGTCGGGGTCCGCGGAGACGCTGTAGCGCTCGGCCAACCACTCGAGCGCTTCGCTCGTGAGGTAGCTCCGCATCGGTGGACCCTCGTGGTTGTCGGCCTCTCCCGGGAGGTAGGACTGGAGGAACGCGACGACGATCGGCTTGATCGCGCGGTGGGCCATCAGCCAGTCGAGCACCCGTGGCAGCTCGCCGGGGCGGACCCTGGCCCACCCCGAGTGGAACACGGCGACCGGATAGGCGTGTTCGTCGTGGTACGAGGGTGGCAGGTAGACGATCACCCGGCGCGACCCACCCAGGGCGCGGCTTTCGATGGTTCCCTCCACGGTGCGTCCGCGCGGTGTCACGTGAGGCTCCGTCACGGCGGGAGGCTGGACGTAGTCAGGCGTCACCATTTCGGACACGGGATCGGTGGTGTGCAGATTCGCCCGGCGGGGGTTGTTGGGGTCGACCCGGTAATCGGTCTCGCCGTGAACGACCAGATACTCGATCCGGGCTCGGGCCGCGACTCGCGTGTGAAGCCGATACCAGTCCGTCGATCCGATCCGGGTCATGGCCCCCACGGTGAGGTCGAAGGTCTCGTCAGCCGGCTGCACACCCCAGCCCGTGACGTCGGAGACGATGCGTGGGGTCCCTTCACCGGTTTTCTTCGCCAGGAAGGTCACCATCGCTTCCGAACCCGGGATCGGCTGTTCGACGAGAGGAGTGGTGGCTCGGCCGGCTTCGATGTTCCGGATGGCCCTGGTCAGAACCCGGTCGACCCCGTTCAGCGAGCTGTCCGGTGTGCACGACGCGACGATGCTCATGAGAATACCGGTGACGACCGCACTCGAGATTGCGGCCCTATCCATGCTCCAGCTTCCGTGTTCCACGTCGTGCATTCTCGCATTTCACGCCGGTCGGCAACGCCGCCGGACCAAAAGGTGAATTCCCGGGTGCCGTTCCACTCGGCTTCCGACCGACATTCCGATGGGTCCGGTTGTTGAACCGACGCCAACGGTCCGGAGGATGAAATCGGGCGACCCATCGGGGTTGGTCTGTGGTGGGACCACCTCAGGGCACCTCGTCCTCCACAAACGCGTCGATGGGAGGAGTCGCACTCTCCCGATTTTCAAACCGTCCGGTTGCGGAACGGCTGTTGAACATCATGGTTTTGAGCTGGAGGGTGTCGTTGCGACGCCAAGCCAAACGACTCGAAATCGGCTGTCGGTTGAGGTCATTGAAGCGGGACGCCGAGACGACCGCTGGCGACTCTAGCCCGCACTTCTCACCGAGTGTCTGCTGCGGGCGGCGAATCGCGGCCATCTGTCGTGCTTTTCGCGAATCGTGCTCCTCAACGTAGTGCGACTACGCCTGCGTCGCCCGATCCGCTAAAAACCCAACATCTGACCACCCTTCGCCGCCCTCGTGACGAAACCCGGTGAGAAGTGCGGGCTAGCGAAACCAGGTCCACGCGGACTATAATCCAGCTCATGGAATCCAACGGCAAAATGGAGGACACACCTTCAGAGAACCGGGACGTAGGCGAGACGACGTTCGCCCGCGACCTCGGCCTGTTCGACGCTACGATGATCGGCGTCGGCGCCATGATCGGCGCCGGGATCTTCGTCCTCACCGGAATCGCCGCGGGCGTTTCGGGACCCGCATCGATCCTCTCCTTCGCCCTCAACGGCTTCGTGACCCTGCTCACCGCCTTCGCATATGCCGAGCTGGCATCCGCCGTTCCGCGGGCCGGCGGGGGCTACTCATACGTACGGTTGGCCTTTCCCGGCGCCATGGGCTTCATCTCGGGCTGGATGCTGTGGTTCGCCTACACCGTCGCCTGCGCGTTGTATGCCCTCGGATTCGCCGGCTACTTTTGGGAAGCCTTCCACAAGTATCTGCCGGTCCTGAGCGGCCACGTGTTCGGAGCTGCCGGAAGCTATCTTCCGGTGGCTGCCGTCACCGTGCTCATCGGTTTCATTTTTCTCCGTCTCAACGTGGGTGGAGCTGCGGTTACCGGACGGGCCGAGAATGCGCTCACGCTCTCCAAGCTGGTCGTGCTCGGGATCTTCATCGCCTACGGGCTCAAGCGGATCGTCGGCGCCCCCGCCGAAGCCGCCACGGAATTCACACCGTTCTTCCCGCTCGGCGCAGGCGGCGTCATCGTCGCCATGGGCCTGACCTTCATCGCCTTTGAGGGGTACGACCTCATCGCCACCGTTGCCGAGGAGATCAAGGAACCCGAGAAGAACATTCCTCGCGCAACCTTCATCTCGCTCGCCATCGCCATCACCATCTACCTGCTGATCCTCTTCGTCTCCCTCGGCGCAATCCACGTCGACGGCCTTTCGTCGTGGGAGTTCCTCGGCAAGTACGGCGAAACGGCGATCGTCCGCGCCGCCGAGCAGTTCATGCCGGCCTTCGGAGTCGCGGTGATCGTCCTCGGCGGTCTGCTGTCGACCATGTCTGCGCTCAACGCGACCATCCTCGCGGCGTCCCGCGTCGCCTTCTCCATGGCAAGGGACCGTTGGCTGCCGAAGGAGATCGCCCAGATCGACCCGGTCCGGCGGACGCCGCAGACTGCCATCGTGGTCACCGGTGTGATCCTCGTCGGAATGGCGTTGACCCTCCCCATCGAGGCGGTGGGCTCGGCCGCGAGTCTGATCTTCCTGCTCACCTTCGCGCTGGTGAACCTGTCGGTTATCGCGCTCCGGCGCAAGGCCCCCGAGATCGAGCGCAAGTACAAGGTCCCCTTCTATCCCTTCACCCCGATACTCGGCATCATCCTCAACGTCTTCCTCGCTCTCTATCAGTTCACCTTCCAGCCAATCGCCTGGTACGTAACCGCCGGCTGGGTGGTTCTCGGCCTGCTGCTCTACTTCGGGGTCTTCGAAAAGCTCGCGTCCGACGTCGAGCCCCAGGTCTTGGTGCCCTCGCGTCGCCCCGACGAGCCCGACGCCCAGGACTCCGTGCTGGTGGTCGTCCACGACCCCGACTTGGTGGATACGCTCCTCAGGTTCGCCATCCCGGTGGCCAAACTCCGCGGTCGGCGCATCGTCGCCACCACCGTCGTCGAGGTTCCCCAACAGCTGCCGATCCACGAAGGCATGCGTTTCGCCCACCACAAGGAGACGCTGCTCCGCGCCGCCCAGCAGGCGGCGAGGGACCGCGGGGTCAAGATCGATACCGACCTCGTCATTGCGCACCAGGTCGAGGAGGGCATCTTCACCGCCGCAGCCCGCCACCGCGCGGACGTCATGGTGATGGCCTGGAAAGGTTATTCCAACACCCGCGACCGGATCTTCGGCGAGACCGCGGACAAAGTCATCCGCTTCGCGCCGTGCGACTTGATGATGCTGAAGATCGAGCAACCCGAGTTCCGCACCTGCTTGCTGCCCACCGCCGGCGGCCCCAACGCGCAGCTTGCGGCCGATCTGCTCAACGCCCTCGCCGAGGATCTCGAGCTCAAGGTCACATCGGGATACGTGGTCCCGATTGACGCGACCGACGAGCAGCGGCGCGATGCCCTCGGTTGGATCGACAAAACGCTCGCACACATGAACGTCGCCCTGCCGGTCGAGAAGCGGCTGATCGAGTCCGACTCCATCGCCGGCGGTCTCGCCAAGGCGAGCCGCGACTTCGACCTGGTGGTCATCGGCGCCGCCAAGGAGCCGGTGTTCCGCAAGATCCTGATCGGCGAGATACCGCAAAAGGTGGCGCGCTACTCGCCCTCCTCGGTGCTGGTGGTCAAACGGTACGTGGGGCCCTTCAAGACCCTCATTAAGCGCATCCTCGGCTGAGCGGAACTGCGACCGCGTGCAACGGGCGCCGCGCTTGAGGGGTGCCGGTTTTTGGGGTTCTTCGAGAGGTCTCCATCCATCGTTCGCCACTCCGGATTCCGGATTTCCACAGCCCGACACAAAATCCTGACCCGTTCTCATGCCTCATCGTGCGGTTTCAGGGCCGTTGTTCGTGGCGTCGGGTACCACGACAAAACCGCGCCCGAATTCCTTTTCGCTGAAACCGGACTGTGGACATTCCATAATTTCTCGAGCGGACCAGGCCCACATCGACGACAATGGACCCAGATGATCATCAGGATGACTGGAGAGCTTGACCGACACGGGGGCCAAACGCCCCGGATGATGGAATCGAATCCTATCGGTGCCGGCTGGGATGAGCAGGCCGGTCCCAGCGGGACAATCAGATCGTCCACAAGAACGGAACGTTGCTCGACTCCTTGCCGCTGGCGGTATCCGGCGACATGGACATCACCGCCTTGGCCTGTTCTCCACCGGCGTCACAGAGTCGTACATGGACGACGTCCGGCTCGGAACCGCGATCCCGGGACGCTGCGCATCATCACCGTCGAGTGGCGATCCCGAATTCCCGATTTCCCGCCTGACCCTCTCGGGAGCCGTTGAGCCGCGTCCGGCACATACCGGGGCACCTCTCGCATCTTCAGCGAAGGTCGCGGGCGAGGGCGTCCGCCTCGTCCGGTCCGATCCCGAGATCCTCTTGCAGCTGCCCGGGCCTCGGATCGCCGTACCCTCCGAGGTAGCCGTTGAGCCGCGCCGCGGCGGTGGAGTCCCTGAGGCGTGCAGGCTCCGGGTAGGCACCTTGGAGCATCTTCAGCCAGCGACCGCCGTTCTTCCGAAGATTCCATTTCTGGTGGTAGTCCTCCGCGACGTAGAATCGGGTCGCGTCCAGAATCTCGGTTCGAACGCGGATGTTCCGCTTCTCCTCGAACCTCTTCCTCGATGCCTTGGCCCGCCTTCGCTGGTCCTCGTCGTGCACGAAAACCGCTTTCCTGTACTGGGCAAAGGAGATCCGGCGCCCCGGATCGTGAGCCGCCCAGAAGACGTCGAGCAGGTCGTCATACGAGATGCGCGTCGGATCGTAGTCCACCTGCACGGCCTCGGTGTGATTGCCGAGGCTGTCGTAAGTCGGGTCTGCTTTCGAACCGCCGGTGTATCCGACTCGCGTCCTGACCACCCCGTCGAGACTCCCGAACCGGGAGTCGGGTCCCCAGAATCACCCGAGGGCGAAGGTCGCGGTCCTCAGTTCGGGACGGGGGATTTGGTCGATCGGCGGTGTGAGCGCGTCGCCACGACTCGCCGAGTCCGTGGTGCTCGGCGACGCTTTTCGTGCCGCCGCGGGCAGACCCTCCGCGGGCGCGAGTGCACACGAAGGACCGACGACTTCGGGGTCCGCCGCCGTCTGACCGTTTCCACCGGGTCCGGATGACCGAAGCCCGCGGGAGTCCCCGCCATTGATTGTCAGGCAGTAGGCTCCGATGCTGAAAATGGTCGTCGCCACCGTCGCGACGCCGAGGACCACGATCACACGCGGGACCGCGAACCGGCGGCCAGTCTTTTTGTCCCAGGCCGGTGTCCCGGTCATTGGTGAGTTTTGCGGGTGCCTCATAATGACTCCTTGGGGACCGACCCGGATCTTCGTGGCCAGTCCCTCCGTTGGTTCTGTACTTGGTTTTTCATGACCATTTGGTCACCGCCGTGGAGAATGTTGTGAAATCCCAACCAACGTTGCCACCCAAGGGTGCCGCGCACATATTCCACACGTGTAGGACTCTCAGCCCGACGTGAAATCGCGGAACGGCAACAAAAAACCCCTCCGCGCGGGAGGGGTCCTGTCCTTGATATGAGGGGATTTACCAGCCGCCGCCGTAGCCGCCGCGGCCGTTGCCACCACCGCCGCCACCCGAGCGCTGCTTCGCCTGAGCCACGTCCACCTTGATGGTGCGTCCGTCGAGCTCGGTCCCGTTGAGAGCCGCAACAGCCTTGTCGGCCGCCTCGTCATCCTCGAACGTGACAAAGCCGAAGCCACGCGAACGACCGGTGTCGCGATCGCTGATCACGATGGCCTCGCTGATCGCGCCGTGAACATCGAACGCATTGCGCAGGCCCTCGTCGTTCGTGTCCCAACTCAAACTTCCAACAAACAGTTTCTTCGACATACTCTCTCTTTTCTCTCTGAGCTCTGCCTCTTGCGGGCACGCCCGTCTCGCAACATCGCGGTGGACTCTGCGTCCACCCAAACAGAAGCCGGCCCCGCTGGCCAGCGACACACCCTAGAACATCGCATATATCTCTTTTTATTTCAAATATTTTCAGCAATGCTATACCGGACAAGGGGATCGGCAGCCCGTGTCGTTGGACCTCAGGTCAAAACAGGTGCGGGAGGTGCGGCAGGGACCAAAAGGAGGATTCCGGATCCGACTCGAGGGCGCGGGACACGCTGTTTTGTCGTTGGAAGGCGTGGCGTTGGGCTTTCGTCGTTCGGCGCACCGGGAAACCCGCTCCGCGGAACGCCAGGAAGATCACCCAAACGACCGGATCGAGACAGTCATCTCCCGCCGGAACTGACATCTCAACAATTGTGATCGCACTGATTCCCGGGGGGGCTCAGTAGCAGATGTTCCAGCCCGGGTGACTCTCGTGGATCTTGGCCAGGAGATCGGCCCGGACGCCCTCCGTGAGGAATGGGTCCGGACAGACCTGCTGCCACCGCTCGATGAAGCCCCAGTGAACATGTGCATCGGGGCCGCCAGTGACCAGCCGGCCGATGAGCTGGCCCGCCGCCACCTGCTGACCCTCCTGGACCACGATCTCGGCGAGCTGCTGATCCTTGACCGCAACGTCGGACGACATCGGTTCGAAGGCGTAGTTCAGCCGATAGGTGCGTTCATGCCCGTACTCGATCAACACGTTGATCTGCCAGTAGCCGTTGCCGGGATTGAAGTACTCGGCGATCCAGGTCACCACCCCGCCAAAGCCCGACTGGAAGGAAACGAGGTCCGCGACCGGTGCGATGTCGATCCCGTCGTGCAGTGCATCCGGAGGGATCCACGGGCAGTTGCCACTATCGCAGAACACGCGGGAGATGTCTGCGACGTCGGCCGGATCCACCCAAGGCGTCGCGACGACCACCTGCTGCGCCGATGTGGACCACCACCAGAAGTCGCCGGACTCGAAGTCGTCGTGGAAGATCGCCCGCTTGAAGAGGAGCTGGTCGAAGTGCGCCACCAGGGTGCCTCCGGGCTCGACCTTGGACGGAAAGGCGAGGAAGAGCACGCTGACCGCGCCGGGCGGCGCGACCTCGTCAAGAGCCTGCAGGTACACCCACGAGCCGACGGTCTCGGTCTGTTGGCGCGGCTGGCTGCCCACCGAGCTGCCGGTGCAGCCCGGGCCGTCGTACCACCGCAGGCCGATCTGGGCATTGCCGGTTCTCGTCTGTCCGTCGGGAATTAGGATCGATCCAGCGAAGTCGTAGGTCGCGCCCGGGATCACGTTTGAGTTTACGCACTGCGTTATTCCGGTTCCCTGCTGCGGATCGGGATGGGCGTTGGTCACCTCGGCGGAGCCCGACCAGGCGACTCCTCCGGCGTCGTCAGGGCTCCACGCCGGCGTGACGTGGCTCTCCGGGGTCCACCAGTCCACGTCGCTGTCGAAGTCGGCGTTGATGAGCTGGTTCTGCGCCCACGCCGGCT
The DNA here is from genome assembly GCA_963710645.1 of uncultured Holophagae bacterium. Taxonomy (GTDB): domain Bacteria; phylum Acidobacteriota; class Thermoanaerobaculia; order Thermoanaerobaculales; family Sulfomarinibacteraceae; genus FEB-10. Next base: position 306,158 of record CAVQBD010000003.1, read on the forward strand.
GTACCAGCAACACGAAGGCCGAGACGAGCATGACGAGGCGGAAAGCACGCACGATCGAACCCCCGTTGAAAATCATAGTCTCCGGATACGATTGTAATACGCACCTCTGATAGGTCTCGCGTAACACATTGTGATGTCTTCAACTTCTCAAGCCTGGCACCGAACCGAAATCAAAACTCTGGCTGAGGGCACGCTCGACCGATCCACGATCTTCAGGTTTTCCATGATGCACATCCCTAGTCACCGCCATCCGGCCCTTCGACCGAGAGCGCGGCGCCGAGCGCGGCGACGATCTGGGGCGCCGGCGGCAGGCGGACCTCCCGTCCGAGCGCCCTGGCGATCAGCTCGTGCAGGCAGCCGTTGAGCGCGCCGCCACCGCAGAAGACGATCTCGTCCTCGAGGGGCAGACGCCGCAGCATGGACACCGCGCGGCGGACCACCGCCTCGTGGAGCCCGCGAGCAAGCTCGGCCCGATCCACGCCGCGCGCCGTGGCCGAGATGACCTCGGACTCGGCGAAGACCGTGCACATGGCGTTGATGCTCTGGGAGCCGCTCGCCTCGCGGCTGGCCTGGACGAAGTCGGCCATCGGGTAGGACAGCGCCGTGGCCATCACCTCGAGGAAACGCCCGGTGCCCGCGGCGCAGCGGTCGTTCATCTCGAACTTGGCCACCGCGCCCTCGGCGTCGAGCGCGATCACCTTGGTGTCCTGACCGCCGATGTCCAGCAGCGTCCTGGCGCCGCGGGCACACTCGCCTCGCGCCCAGCGCCACCGCCCGGATCTCGGTCAGCGTCGCGGCCTCGCGGTGCTCGGCGTAGAGGTGCCGGCCGTAGCCCGTGGCCACCACCCGGTCGGCCTCTCTGGCCGGAGAGCAGCTCGTCGCAGACCGCGAGCGGGTCGTGGTTGTTGGGGACGACGAGGTGGTCGGTCACCTCGCCGTCCTCGACGGTCACCCGCTTGACGGTCCGGGAGCCGATGTCGAGACCGATGACTCGCATCGCATCGGCTCCGGCTAGCGCCTGATCTGCTCGATGAAGGCCTCCACGCGCGTGCGCAGCTGGCCCACGTCCTCCTGGCTGTAGTCGGTGTCGATGCGCAGCACCGGCAGGCCGCCGTCTTCCACGTGGCGCTCGAGCAGCGGCGCTTCCATCTGATACGGGCGAGCAGAACTGCAGCGCGTAGTGGATGACCCCGTCGGCCTTGGCGTCCCTGGCGATCTGCAGGGCGTGCTCGGCGCGGGTCGGATTCGGCGTGAACACCGCGCAGTCGATGGTGAAGTAGCGGTCGACCAGGTTCTCGATCAGCGCCTCCACGCTCTCGCCGTCGGTGGACACCAGGTTCTGCGTGCCGCGCTCGCCGATGCAGGACTCCTCGCCGACGACCACCGCGCCGGCGCTCTCGATGATCGACGGGAGCTTCCAGTTGGGAACGGCCATCGGGCAGCCCGAGATGACGATTCGCGGCGTCGTGTCGGGCGCCACTCCGATCTTCTTCTCGATGCGCTGCTCGAGCTCGTCGCAGAGCTTGTTGACGCTGTCGGTGAAGCGCTCCGGGTCGTCGTAGAAGAACACCTGGTTGGCGAGCAGCGCGTCCAGGCCGCTGATGGGCGCCGGGTTCGCGTGGCGCAGCTTCGCCAGCCGGTGCATGGCGGCGCGCTTGTTGTTGACCGTCTCGATGCCGGCCTTGAGCGACTCGACGGTGATGGCCCTGCCGGACACCCGCTCCAGCGCGGCGACGAGATCGCAGGTAGGCCCGCTTGAGGACCGCGCGCCCCTCGTCGCTCTTGGTGTTGGGCATGTCCAGGGCCATGAACTCGCCCTTGACCATGTCCTTGAAGGTCTCGTAGGCCTTCTTCTTGCCGTCGCAGGTGTTCTCGCCCACGACCAGGTCGCAGCTCTCGAGGTAGGGGCAGACCTTCTCCAGGCTGAAGCCGAAGAAGGACTTGATCAGCGCGCAGGTGTTGCGCGGCAGGTAGCGCTCGGCCTGCTCGGTGCCGAAGTCGGCGCCGGCGCACAGCCCGACGTTGACGCCGTTCGCCGCCAGCACCAGCTCCTCGGGCACGAACACGCAGAACGAGCCCACCACGATCTTGCCCGCCGCCTTGGCGTCCACCAGCTCCTTGATGCGCAGGCCGTGCACCTCGCTCATCACGAAGTCGAAGTAGCCCATGCCGTCGGGGCGGTTCTTCTGCGCCAGGTAGATGTCGGTGTAGACCTGGCCGAGGACTCCGAGCAGCGCGTCGTGTTTCTCCAGATCGAGGCCCAGCTCGGCCCACATGGGTCTGTAGTCAGTTGCTTCACTCATGCCTTCCCCCTTCGTGGCGATCGGCCGCATCCCGCCGCCGACCGCCCGGGGGAACGGGCATGTTCAGGCTGGCGGAGGCGGTCGATGTCCGGTTGTTCCGCAGGGCCTCCCGGGCCCCGTGCCCCATGCTCAGCTGGGGCGGTTGATGTTGACCAATCTGTCCATGACTCGATCCTCCTACGAGACGTCACAGGAGCGTCGGCTCGCCTCGAAATTCTGCGCAGTCAGGAGCAGCCTGTCAAGATGTGCGCCTGGTCAGGCGGCTCCGGCCTCTGCTAGATCCGGCTCGGTCGTCCCAGATGGACTCAAGCCTTTGAACAGAAGCCAAAGGCCCAATGCCATTTCGAAGATCACCATAGGCATATCGAACCACATCGGGTGAACTGTATTCTGGAAGTCGGGTGATATGAGGAAAGTGAAGGCACAGAACACGCACCATGCGGACGCGATCAAACCGAAGGCAGCCAAGGCCCGCGGGACATACCCTGACTTGAACCACAGGTAGCTGCAAACCGTCGAGGCCAATGTCCAGAACGGCAGGCCAATGTAGTACGCGTCGTAGCCCGCGTCGAGGTGCAACCTCGCCAGTGCCTGCAGTCGATCGACTTCGAAGACGCTCAAGTAAGTACCACCACCCAAGAGCCGCAGAGCGCCAAGCATGTTGAGCGCGGTAACACCCCACATCAACGCAACTACCAGTCTGCAGAATGCCGCAACCAAGGCGAGGTTCCGATCTACTGGTTCGAGGATCACGTAAAGCGCTGAGAGCAGTACTCCGATGGTTGCGCCATAGAGCAGATTGCAGGCGATGTTGATTCGAAATAGTCCTTCGTTCGCTATGATGTTCCGGGCGGTTTCGGCGGCATTGCCTGGGACGCTGAGACGAAAGCTGATGCCGTAGTTTGCAAGGACCACAATCGCCATCGCGAATAGGAAAGTGAATCCCGCGACTCTTGCGGCGTTGCGTTGTGACTGGTCGGGAGTACGGATTGGCATTCTCATTTCCTCCTTACGGCCAGGACTCGCAAAGGTGCCAGGTGAAACAGAATTCATGAGAATCGGTGAGGCCTGACAGTCCCCGGGACGGATCGGGCGCCCGTCCGACTTCGGCGCTTCAAATTCCCAAGACCCTCGGACCAGGTACCGATTTTCGGACCAGGTGCCGATTTTCAGGTATCGTCATGGCAACGATGCAACCCGGCGACGAGACCGGAAGAGTTACTTTGGACCGAGAGACCGATTATCTCACGCGATGGACTGGGATGACAGGGAGGATCCGATGTCAAAGAAAGTACTGGTAGCTACCGAGAAACCGTTTTCACCGGCGGCCGTCGAGCAACTCGTGGACGTGTTCAAAGCGGCTCAATACGACGTCCAGCTGCTCGAAAGCTATTCGGACACAGCGGATCTGCTTGCGGCGGTCGTCGACGCGGATGCGATGATCATCCGCAGTGACAAAGTCACCGCTGAAGTCCTGGATGCCGCCAAACAGTTGAAGATCGTCGTCCGCGCGGGCGCTGGGTATGACAACATCGACTGCGCCAAGGCCACTGAAAAGAACGTGGTCGCCATGAACACCCCAGGACAGAATTCGAACGCGGTGGCGGAACTGGTATTTGGCATGTTGGTCATGAACGCACGCAACAACTACAACGGCAAACCGGGTACGGAGCTTCGCGGCAAGAAGATCGGTATCCACGCGTACGGAAACGTCGGCATCTGCATGGCGAGGGTGGCCCACGGATTCGGAATGGACGTGTACGCCTTCGATCCGTTCGTTGACGACGAGGCCATCAGGAACGATGGCGTGACACCGGTGAGCTCGGTCGATGAGCTCTACGAGACCTGCCAATACGTCTCTCTCCACATTCCCGAGACCCCTCAAACGATGAAGTCCATCGACTTCGAGTTGCTCTCGAAGATGCCCAAGGGTGGAACGCTCATCAACACCGCCCGGCTTGGAATTATCGATGAAGATGGCCTCATGAAGATGTTTGCCGAGCGTGACGACTTCGTCTACCTCTCGGACATCGCGCCGGTCTGTAAGGACGACATCGCAACTCAGTACGAAGGCCGCTACTTCTTCACACCCAAAAAGATGGGTGCTCAGACCGCGGAAGCCAACATCAACGCAGGCGTGGCAGCTGCCACCCAGATCGTCAATTTCTTCGAGAACGGAGATGTCACCTTCAAGGTCAACTGATCCGAGACCCTGGTTTCCGCCACCTTTTTCCTCCCAATGAAACAAAAAGCGCCGCGATCAGCGGCGTTTGGAGAAAAGCTGGTCGGGACGCGGGGATTCTGACACCGCGGCCAGCGACGATCGTGGCTCTGACCGGACAGTGCGGGCGGGCGGGCGTCCGGTCACAGAGCCACTCGTCGATGGGCGTGCTGAGCGAGCGGCGAAACGGCGTAGCAACTCCGGACCCCCTGAACCTAGGCCTCGGGCTCATGGCATACCGCTTCGATGTTGTGCCCATCAGGGCCGATGACGAAAGCCGCGTAGTAGCTCGCGTGATAGTGCGGACGCAGACCAGGAGGACCATTGTCCTTGCCGCCCGCTTCCAGAGCCGCGCGATAGAAGGCTTGTACTTGCTGACGGCTCTCAGCCACGAATGCCAAGTGAAGATGCGCCGGCTTCTCCTTGGTCTCATAAAAGCACAGTGAAACCGTGCCCTTCGGTTGGCATAGCTCGACACCGTTCGGCGGCCACTCTCTCACATCAGTGACTCCGAGTGGCTCCAGGGCCCTGACGAAGAAGGACCTGCTCGTCGCAAAGTTGCTGACGCCGAATTTGACGTGGTCAAACATGGGTTCTCCTGAATCGCACGGTCCTATCCGGGTGGGGCCACAGTCGGTCCATGGACTGGCTGTTGAGCGGCGCTAGGAGCTGCACGGTGCGCTTCTTCCGAGACCTAACTCATTGTTAGCGATACTAACGAATCGGACGAAAACGTGCGCCACGAGCGTGCAAACAGAATGCGGAATAGCCTTGGGCGGGTGTCGCATATCTTCTGATTCCATGATATTACATCTCGAAATCTGCGTATTCGGCAGGATTGTTATCGTGCTCGAGTCGCACGCTAACACGGAGCATGAGGTGACCAAGAGGTTGCACCCAGTCTGGGTGCCAGGCTTTAGAACCTTAGGAAGTTGGTCCCAGGCACCCCGAGGCAGCCATCTCTGCCGCAGTCGTTGCCACACCCTTATCCAGACGATCGAGCTCCGTCGCGTACGCCGGGTCGTTGGCGCGGCTCTTCGCCCCCTCCCCCGCCCACCAGCTCACCACGTCCGGGTTCTTCTGCAAGACCCTCGCAAGGCCGGTCCTGCTCTGCCTCCATCGCTCGACACCGAGCGTCACGATCAGCTTTCGCGCGGCTGCGGTCTGCCCATCTCGAGCACGGGAACAGACAACCGCCATGTCCACCTCGAGGAGATCGCAGACCGTTCCGACGAAATCGTTCTAAACCCTGGCACCCATACCCTTCATACGATCTACGGACCCGGCACCTTTGCTGGCGGACCCCACCGCCATTGCCAGCTCTTCGAGGCGTTGCGAGCCGATGAGAACTCCCCCGGCAAGTCCATACCGAAAGGTAAGCTGCAGCCCCATTTTCCCGCTGACGTTGTAGGCCCCCCCGTCGGAGCCCATGCGGACACCCCATCCGCCATACTCCAGAATGGGCCGGTAACTACGTGCTTCGAAGGACTCGATCTCCTCCCAGAGAAAAACGCGAAAGCCGCGGTCAAACGGGTAGAAACGGATGTAGATCCCGTCGTCCCGCACTTCGGTGACGAGACGGGCGGCCCACATGAGCCAGAACAACCCAGCCATGAGCAGAATGAACAGCGGGCCCATGATCATCAACATGAGGTCCGACATGGGCTGGTTGCCGACGGTACGTCCCATGACCAGCTGCTCCACCATGGCCCACGCGAAGAAGCCGCCCACTCCGACGCACAACGGTAGAATCAGGAGCCAGATCCACGCCTGTCGAAAGCGCTGCTCCTCGCGGAAGCGAACGGGCTGTGTGAGGGACTCGGAGTCACGATCGCACTTCTGAAGCGTAGCACGAGGCAGCAGGCGATGAAGGGTGCCACGTTCCCCATTGCACCGTTGTCATCTGTCATCTGCGCGAGATCTCCCTGTCGAGGCGATTGATCTGCTCGCTGAATACAGGATCGTCGCGCTCCTCGCAGAGGCCTCGGTTGAGCCACCGGGTCACGGAGTTCCTTCCCTTGCAGAGGAGGGCGGCGATGTCGCAGGCCCTGAATCCGTACCGTGAGACAGCGAGCAGCGAAAATTCGATCCTCCCACGAATATGTTGCTCGGTCCGAAATCTCGAAGCGAGGCCCTCGAGTCGATGTCCGGATGCCGACTCAAAACGGACAACGAAATCGGGGAGTGAGAGCTCGGCGCGTTCTTCGGCGAGAAACTGGTGATCAAACGTCATTGCTCGTGGATGACGATCGGCGGTGGCTATCTCATCAACGTGTTGGGCTTCCGTCCACCACGGAAGTCCCAAGACACCGGTTGCTGCCCATCGGGCTTCGGCGACCGACCGAACCCACCGTAAGTAGTCCTTCACAGCCTCATCGGGTTCACCACCACCGAATCCGTCGATCACCGATGGCAAATGGATGACCGTTGGCCTGCACGCCCCGATGATCTCCCGGTGCCCGCTGAAAACGTAGTCCCCCGGGTCATCGACGATGCCGGCAGATACCGGGTTGAGATGGACGTAGGCCACAACCTGACGGAAGTACTCGTTCGTATCAACCACTCGCGCGCGGTACCGGCTTTGCCACAGCCTTCCGAGGTAGCGGTGTCGCCGGTTGTAGGCGCGGGAGAACCCACCTTGGAGCCGTGCCATCGACCGCCAAAGATCGGCGTTCCGAGTTTTCACCACGAGGTGGTAGTGGTTGCCCATGAGGCACCACGCGAGAATCGTCCAACCGTCAAGGTCGCGGACTTCGCGAAGCACCTCGACGAACTCGATTGCCTCATCGCCCTCGTCAAAGACGAATTCACCGCGCGCAACGCGGCAATAGACGTGGTACGTAGCTCCTGGGATAAACAGGCGGGGATGTCTCGGCATGGATTTTCTCCATGCGCGGACGGGACGATCTCATTCTACACAGCGCTCATCTCAAGGCAACAATGGTGCAATGGGGAACGTGGCACCCATCGCACCCATCCCGTTCTGATCAGCTGCGGTTATTGATAGATCTGTTTGATCGCTCCGCGCAGCACCTCGTCGAAGTTGTCGGGAAACTCGTGTCCTTTCCCTTCCATAACGATGTAGTTCACCGGATTCCCAGCCTCTTCGAAGTTGGATGCAGTGGTTTCGGCCGCTATTGAAGCCCAGTCCTCAGCCCCGGAGAATATCGTCCCTCGAACCCCGCGCGCGGCGGCTGCCCGAGCAGTCTCGAGCGGAAGAGGGGTACTGGTTGCGGGACAGCCGGCGATGAATCCCTTGGCTGGGATGGTCCCTTCGGCCGCCATGAAAAGTGCGAGGTTGCCTCCCTGGGAAAACCCCGCCAGCGTCACTTGGCCGGTGTCCACAGCGTATTCCTCGACGACTTTCCGATACAGGCCGAGCACCTCATCCTGTGCCATAGGCACACTGTAGATATCGACTCCGCTCAGGTCCCAGCGATACGACTTGGTGTCGGCCCGCCAGCTGGACTGGACATAGGCGATGAGCACATCGTCGCCGATCGCCGCGGGGTCCCAGCGGTCCATGGCTTTGACGATGCTTTGATTGCCGCCGTGGATGATCATCACCAGAGGGTAGGAAGCCTCCGGCGAATAGGATGCCGGTTTGATCACCTTGTATTCCGGCTTGGACTCACTCTGGGCTATCTCGCGCAACTGGTTGTTCCTGGCCAGGAGTTTCCTGAACCGGTCATTCCCGCGGACGCCGTCATAGGTGTCCGACCGGGGAATCACGAAATAGAAAAACCCTTCCTCGATGCCCTTTTCCCAGACGGTCAAGGCCTCTTCGGTACGTCCGGCATACAGCAGGATTTTCATGGTCAAGTCGGAGACCTCGAACTCGCGGCTCTGAAGTTTCGGTGCGGTCTGTTCGACCAGGGCCAATGCTTCCTCAAATTTCTCCTGTTCCAGGAGGGTGAACGCGGCCTTTTCGATTTCGCTCCAGGTGGACGGGACGGGTTCATTCGTCTGCGCGAAAGCCGAAGTGCACATCAGGATGAGGCCAATGGCCAGGGTTGATTTCATTCGAGTAGGCTGCACGTTTTCTCCCTTGATTCATTCGGTTGTTGATTGATTGAATGATTCCGACGCCCACATAGGTGCCTGGTACGAAACAGGGCCAGGTATCACAAGCTCATAAAATTTCCTGCTCACCCGCTGGCCGTTCACCCCGAAGCGCCTTGTACAGTCTTGTCAGCCGCCATGTGAAGCCCGAGTCGCTTGATCTCCTCTCGGCGGCAGCGGTTACCCACCGGCTGACGCTCCTGAGAACAGTGCCTGGCTTGAGAACCTCAGGAAGTTCATCCCAGCCGCCCATCGACAGCTCAATCTGCCACTCTCGCCGCCCTACATCGATCGAGGCAATATCTACATTGGCTTCCCACACTGAACCCCCTGAATGCCTGGAGCAGCGCGAGGTGGTCGTAGCCAGGAGGGTCGCAGGGCCGAAGGGCCAAATTTCCGCCCGTGTCATACCCAATTGCTCTGTGGGGGCTTCCTCTCGATCATGTTCTTAAACTTGGGAACTGGGTAACCAAGCGCTAAGGCTCCATGCATCGTGTTTCCAGTTGGAATACCAATCAATCTTGACATGCGCCGATTCCATGCCGACGCCATCGGAGCCCGGCAGGTAGAGACCACCCAGCCGGTGTAAAAATGCCCGATGCCCATGGAGTGCGCGACAAGGGAGGCATTCTGCAGGGCCAACTGTGCATTGACATCCGCGAAGCCAACCGTCCGTCGAGCATGGAAAACCAGTAACGCAGGGGCACCGAAAAGTACCGGATCGGCTCCAGATTCATACAACTTAATCAGTCGCTTGAACCCGGGAATTTCGTTCAGCCCACTCTCAGCCAATGCTCTATCCGCCATCAATGCGACTGTTCTGAAGACGGGATTCGCAAAACGCTTGATCTCGAACCTCAGGTAGTCGACAACCAGCGCAGAAACTTCGCTCAGAACACCTCTGTCCCGGACAACGAGAAACTCCGTGCTTTGTGAGTTGTGTCCGCTCGGAGCAAAGCGCGCCCCGTCGATGATCTTCTCGATTGTCACCTTTTCAATCGGCTTATCTCGGAACGCGCGGATGGAACGTCGGGTCTTGAGCAGCGTCATCACCTGCTCTGTTGTCGGCATCTCTGCAAACTGGATGGGCGAAATTCTTTCCGATGGGAATTCAGAATGGAAAATCGCACCCTGAGCGCAGATGCCAACGCATTGTCCGCAAGCGATGCAGAATTCTTTTTCCAACACCTCCGGTGTTGTCAGCTTCCCTTGTTGCAAGAATATGTTCTTAGGGCACACCCTTTCGCACAGGCCGTCCTTCGTGCACCGATCATGGTCTATGGTGATTTCAAACATCGATTCCCCTTGCTTCGAAAGCTCCGTGAGCACCTGGTGGCAGTCGCCTCATTCAATGTTAGCGATACTCAAGGATTCGCTGGAAAGCTGCGTGGAGGACGCAGTATCAGAATCGCAGACTCGGAGCGCCTCTCGTCGCACGTCTGAGTTTTCTATTGTATTCCGATCAGATCGGCGCGAACGGGCCAGGTTCTTATCGGGTTCGCCAAGCACGTTAACGCTCGGAGGATAAACGCTACCGCGATGGTTTGGTTGGGACGTGGCACAGCCTGGTTGCGCACCTATCCCGGCTGATAGACAAAAATGCCTCACGGACTGCTCAGGGTACAAATTTGGGGTACCAAAAATGAAACAGCCGCTCCGGATGAGCGGCTAAACCATTGATTTGAAATGGTCGGGACGCGGAGATTCTGACACCGCGGCCAGCGACGATCGTGGCTCTGACCGGAGAGTGCGGGCGGGTGGTCGTCCGGTCACAGAGCCACTCGTCGATGGGCGTGCTGCAAATCGGAGCGGACCGACCAAATCCAAAAACAAGAAAGCCGCTCGGAGTTGAGCGGCTGTGGGTATTGGATTTGGTCGGGACGCGGAGATTTGAACTCCGGACCCCCTGAACCCCATTCAGGTGCGCTACCAGGCTGCGCTACGTCCCGACATGTCTGAAATTTTGAATGTTGAATTCTGAATGTTGAGTTCCCATCCGCCCTCCCCCATTCCCAGGTGGGTGGGGGGAATTCAGAATTCAAAACTCAAAATTCAAAACTCCCTGGATTACTTCCTGAGTTCTTTGACGATCTTGGCGAGGTCCCTGCGGACGTCTTCAAGCGTCGCGAGGAGTGGTTGTACGTCGGCGGGGGCGTCTTTGTCAACCTCGGCCTCGGGCTCGTCCATGGCCAACTCGAGGACTTCCTGCTCCGGTTCGTCCTCGGGCTGCGTTGCCTTCTTGGTTGTAGCCTTCTTTTTGGCGGGTGCTTTCTTCTTGGCCGGCGCCTTGGCCTTTGTGGCTTTGGGTGTGTCGGCGTCGTCCTGCAGGCGACCGATCCGCTTGCGTGCACCGGCGATCGTCAACCCTTCGTCGAAGAGCAGCCGTCGAATCTCCAGGATCAGCTCCACCTGTTCGCGGGCATATACTCGCTGCCCCGTGCCGGTCTTGGCCGCCTCGAGTTGGTCAAACTCGGTGCCCCAAAACCGCAGCATATAGGGCTGGACGTTGGCCAGCTTGCAGACTTCGTTGAGTTTGAACTCCTCCTGACCTTCAGGAAGCGTCACCTGGTCGGCCATCATCATCCTCCGGCATTGGTGAGAGTGTCAGTCGCAGCTGCAGGGTAACACGCCGGTTACCGACCCAGGAACCCGGCACGGGCACTTCGATGTCCAGAGCCCGCACCTGACCCGACTCGGCGATGGCACCGGTTCCCTGCAGCCGCAGGTGCAGCTGGTTATCGCCAGCCCGCACCAGGGCATTGCCGTCGTCCACCGGGGCCGAGATCTCCACGTGCGGCTCCACCGCCGACCGGACCGGGGTGGCCATGTCGTCGGTCTCGTCGCCAAACGGATCGCCCTCGCCGAAGATGATGGGCCGGTGTTCCGGAATCGGCTCCCCATCCTCTTCAAGAACGTTCTCTTCCTCCGCAACCTCCTCGGAAACGTCAAGGTCCGGCTCGGCCTCGATCTTCTCTTCGACCAACGCCTGGTCTTCAAAACCAGCCTCGACATCTTCGTCCACCGCCGCTTCAGGGGAGGCCTCCAAGAGAAACTCGTCGGTGTGGGCCTCGTCCCAGCCACCGACAGCGGCCTCCGTCTCCTCGCCGGACTCTGACGGCTCGAAATCCTCCACCGGAGCGAAGTCGAGCTCCTCTTCTGCCACCGGCGGCGGTTCAAATTCGAGTTCAGGCTCGTGCAAGCTGAAGTCGTCGGCCTGTGATCCCGCGGCGGCCGGCTCGCTCAGCTCCTCGTCACCGGCAGTGGGGTACGGTGCGTCCTCGAACGACTCCGATCCATCCTCGGGCTCGACCTGCCACGCCTCCCCTTCCCCATCCTGATCGAGCACTTCGGTCGGCACGTCCTCTGGGAGTTCGTCGTCGTCATCCGACTCGATCGTCTGGGCATCTTCCGCGCTGAGATCCCCGTCGGTCGATTCGACGAAATCGCCTGCCTCGTCGAAGGCCGCCTCGGCTGCGTCGCCTTCAACATCGTCGATCGGGGCTCCGATCTCCAAACCCGCGCCGTCAGTGTCGTCATCGTCCGTTTCAAGGTGCGGCTCGGTCTCGTCTCCGAACTCAGCAGCGTCGGAATCCGCGGGTTCGTTCAGCGTATTCCCCAAGACGCTGGCCACCAGATCATCCACCGTTCCCGCCGCCATGGCAGGTTCCTCGGAGACGTCAGGGCCCTCCCCCGCCTCCGCGATGACGGGGCTGTCGTCGCCGAACTCGTCCTCGGCGATCTCCACGCCATCATCTTCAGCCCACCCGTCAGTCCACCCGTCAGCCACCGCCCCTTGGGATTCGCCATCCCCCTGCGGGTCTCCAAAAACGCTCCCGGCGGAGAATGGTTCGGGAGTCAGGTCCGCGACCTCAAAGGGTGATTCGGTCACATCGATCGGTGTCATTTCCTCTGATGCGATTTCTTCATCCGTCAGCGCGTCGGAGAGGCGGTCGGCGGTGATCCCGTCGGCCTGATCTCCAAGGTCTTTCACGTCGGTGGTGGTCTCGTTGTCGGCGAAGGGCATGGCGAAGCCGAAGTTTTTGGATCCGGTGGGTTCGTCGCCAGGAAAGTCGGCTCCCCCCTCGCCAAATGTCGGACCACTCGCCTCTTCGGCGGCATCCCAAAACGCCGCACCAGGGAGAGCGTCGTCGCCTTCCTCTTCTTCCGGCGGGTGTCCACTTTCGTAGACCCGGGTGGGTACGTCGTCTTGAATTCCGCCCGGCGCCGTCGGCCCACGGAGGGTCACAGGGGGTTCAACTGCCGGCGGTTCGGGCGCTGGCGGTGGGAACGCCACGAACGGAGCCGCCGGAGGCACCTCCACATCCAGCAGCGTCGGCTCGCCATCGGGCGGTTTCGGACCCACCGGAGGTACCGGCTCGTAGCGCTCGCGGAGGCTGCGCATCACCAACTTCACGATGCCCTCGAGCGTCTCCTGGACACCGACACCCTCGACGGCAGTGGCTTCGAAAAAGGGCACGGAGTGTTGGTTCAAATCGGAATCGAGGTCCTCGATGCTGATCAGGTCGCCCAGGTCACGCTTGTTGAACTGCAGGACGTGGGGAAAGCCGTCGATCTCGACTCCCTGCAGCGAGAGATTCTCCTTGAGGTTGCGCAGGCTGTCGACGTTGGAGGTGCGCATGGTGGCCTGTGAGTCGGCCACAAAGACGACCCCATCCGCACCGCGCAGCACCAACTGCCGCGTCGAGTTGTAGTGGACCTGACCGGGCACGGTGTAGAGCTGAAGGGTGACGTCCATGCCGCGAATGCTGCCGATATCCAGTGGCAGGAGATCGAAGAAAATGGTGCGATCACCCTCCGTGGACAGCGAGATCATCTTGCCGCGTTGGCCCCCCTCGAAGTGGTCATGGATCCACTGCAGGTTCGTCGTTTTTCCGCACAGACCCGGCCCGTAGTAAACAATCTTCGCATTGAGCTTGCGCAGAGCGTAGTTGAAAAAAACCATCGCGGGCCCTCAGTGCTGTCGCCCCTTGATCATAACCCGAATCGGAACCCCCTCCAAACTCAGGGCGTTGCGAAGAGTGTTTTCCAGGTAACGGAGATATGAAAAGTGCGGCTCGCTGTTCAGGTTTGTAAAAAGCACGAATCGTGGCGGTCCCTGGTGGACCTGCGCACAGTAGTAGAGCTTCGGCTCCTTGCGCCCAAGCACCGACGGCGGTCGCTCCGCCCAGGCCGTCTTCAACACCCGGTTGAGATCGCTGGTGGACGCCTTGCGCCGGTAGGCGCCGTGGAGTTCCGCCATCATCGGGAACAGCCGGTTGACACCCTGGCCGGTCAACGCCGAGAGAAACACCACCGGGGAATGCCGGATGAATTTGAGCTGACGGGCCATTTGGTCCTCGATGCGGTCCCGACCAATGGCGCGATCTTCCACCAGGTCCCACTTGTTGACCACCACACCCACCGCGCGGCCGGCGTCCCAGGCATATCCGGCCACATGGGCGTCCTGGCGGGTGATGCCCGCCTCCGCGTCCACCACCAGCAGGCACACATCGGCCCGCTCCAGGTGGCGCCGCGCCATCACCACCGACAACACCTCGGGACCCTTATCGGTCTTCCCCTTGCGGCGAATCCCCGCGGTGTCCACGAAACGGAAGCGAAGCCCGTCCCGCTCCATCACCACGTCAACCGCATCGCGGGTTGTCCCGGGGATCTCGCTCACGAGAACCCGCGACACTCCCAAGATCCGATTGAACAGTGACGACTTGCCCACGTTGGGTCGGCCGATGATGGCGACGTGGATTTCGTCCTCCGACTTCGCCTCCTCCTCGCTTTCGACCTCGGGAAATACAAGACTGGCCTCGAGGGCCTCCCACAGCTCATCCCATCCAGTCCCGTGTTCCGATGAGATCAGCACCGGATCGCCCAGGCCCAGCCGGTGAAACTCGGCCGCCCCCAAGTCGACGCCGGAACGGTCGACCTTGTTCACCACCGGGATCACAGGCACGCCCAGAGTCCTCAGATAATCCGCGATGTCGCGGTCATCAGGGATCGGCCCGGCAACGCCATCGAGGAGGAACAGCACCACGTCACCGCTGCGGATCGCCTCTTCGGCCTGGGACCGGATCATGGGGACGAAATGGTCTTCGTCGACCAGAAGCAGACCTCCGGTGTCGATCACTGTGATCCGCTCGCCCTTTCGGTTTTCAGCCTCACCGACGATGCGGTCGCGGGTGACGCCGGGCAAATCGTGGACCAACGCCCGACGGGTCGCCGTCAAACGGTTGAACAGCGTGGATTTTCCCACGTTGGGACGACCCACGATCACAACGACCGGCTGGTGACTCAACCTGTCTCCCCCACGCCCTCGGGCTCAGGGGCCTCGCGGTCCATCACCGTTCGTCCGATGACGATCCACCTGCCGTCCACCAACCTGAGCTGCAGCAGGGTGTTCTGAATCGAGTTCTCGGTCCGACCCTTTTCGACTCCGGTGAAGGCGTCGTAGCGGATCACATCCCACACCTCCACCATGCGAACGGTGGCGTTGATCTCGCGAAAGACCTCGAGGTGTTCGATGTGGTGGGTCCGCTGGGTCGA
Organism: uncultured Holophagae bacterium; assembly: GCA_963710645.1. GTDB lineage: Bacteria > Acidobacteriota > Thermoanaerobaculia > Thermoanaerobaculales > Sulfomarinibacteraceae > FEB-10. The sequence continues at coordinate 321,299 of CAVQBD010000003.1, forward strand.
GTCCACTCGGTCGCCGGTTTGGGCGAGCCCCTTGAGCAGGTTTCGGACCCGGACCACTTCGTTGGGTGAAGCCCATTTCTCGAGCGGCGAGACATCGAAGTTGGAGTAGGCCTCGGCCAGGGCGCCGAGATATCCTTCAACCGCCTTTTCGATGGCTGCGCGCTCGGCCGGATCGGGCACCGAATTTTCGCAACCGGCTGCCGCGAGGGCGAGCACCACCATCAATCCGATCGCGGCTTTCTGCCGGGTGCCAATCATCTCCCTCTCCTTCCACCGGTTGTGTGCCGGAGCGAGGATATCACCCCGGCAGACGGCACTTCCTCGCGGTGCCGATCAATTGCGCCCAATGCTATGATGCCCTTTCGAGGATCGAAATCCAGTGATGGAGATCGCGTCATGAGCGACCCAGTCATCGTCAGTTGCCCCCACTGTGGATCGAACCTGACCATCGATAGCGAGGCCGGCGTGGTGGTGAGCCACTCCCCTCCCGTGGTCTACAAAGAGAAAACTGACTTTGACGAACGGCTCAAACAGATCGAGACTGAAAAGCAACGAGCTTCGGACAAGATGGCGGAGGCCATGCGCAAGGAGCAGTCAAAGGACCGGATCCTGGAGGACAGGTTCCGCAAGCTCATGGACGACGCCAAGAACATGCCCGACACCGGCAAGCCCATCCGCGATATCGATCTTGATTAGCTGCAGCGCGACCGGTCTCGCTCCGAAAAGCTACCTTCCCGCCCCCACACCGCTTTTCGGAGTTCTCTTCCTTTCTATTCTCAATTCACGGAGTCCGCGGAGTGAATTGAGCGATCAACTGGCATCGCCGGTGTCTACCGCTTTGGGCTCGGGCACGTCGACTCCGGCCTTACCCAATTCCTCGTTGATCACCGCCTGGAATTGTTCCAAGGGAACGGCACCGCGGAGCACCCGCCCGTTGATCAGGAAGCCCGGGGTTCCGGTGATCCCGAAGCTGTTGGCCTCCTTGATGTCCTCGTCGATCTGGCCGATGTATTTCTGAGCGTCGATACAGCCGTTGAATTCACCCACGTCGAGACCCAGGGTTGCACCCTGCGCCGACAGAGCATCTCGGTTGATGGAGTTCTTGTTGGCGAACAACCAATCGTGCATCTCCCAGAACTGTCCCTGATCGCCGGCGCAGAGCGCGGCCTCGGCACCGAGTTTGGCCTGGGCGTGCATGGGGAGCGGAAGCTGTTTGAAGACATGGCGGACCGACCCGCCGTACTGCTCCAGGACCGCGTTGATGGTCGGTTGGACCCGGCTGCAGAACGGACATTGGAAGTCGGTGTACTCGATGATCGTCACCGGCGCGCTGGCGTCTCCGCCCCGCGAGGGGTCATTGTCCGAGACAATCGCTTCGAAGCGGATGGGTTCGAGCATGATCTCAACGTTGGCCGCGGTGAACAGGCGTTCCTTCAGCTCGCCGCTGAGCTTGCCGGTCTGCTGTTGCTGGAGATAGCTCACCACCTGCTGACGCGCCTGTGCCTCGTCGGGATTCAGACGCGAACGGTACTGGTCGAGGACCTTCTGAATCTCTTCGTCTGAGGGTTGGGCCAGCTTGTCGTTGACCTCTCTCTGGACGTACTGTTCCGTGGTCAGGTCCTCGGCCTGGGCAGCCTGCTCCAACAGCCTTTCGAAGATTGTCTGCTCGAGCTGTTGGCGTTTGATGTCGTATTCCTGCTGACGAATAGCGATCAGCTTGGCGTAGACCATCTCGTCGAGCTCGGCTGAGCTGATGACCTGTTCGTCGTAACGAGCGACCACATCGGTGGACGCGCTTTTCGCGTCGGGGGGCTGCTGGGCGCAGGCAACAGTAGAGACGAGGGCGACAAGACTTGCACTCAAAAGTCGTTTCATGACCGGATGACCTCCATATGGCGCGGATCTCGGCCACCTATTTCTGATATCGCGGCCGATCCGCCCGCCACTATGGCGGGATGCCCTCATGGCGTCAAGGGCGGAGTCAGTCCTTGAGCAACCGAATGGCGCGTTCGAAATCATCCAGGGAGTCCATCACCTGAATCCCCGCCGCAAGGCCGTCGAGTTCCCCAGCACCGCCACCACCGAGCCACAGATGAGTCCTGGCCGGCAACAAACTCCGCACCTGGTTCACCGATTCGGAGGTGACATCGGTCACGCCGAACAGGCTGATCGACAGCCCGACCGCCGCAGCTTCAATGGCACGTGCCGTCTCCACGATTTCTTCCACGGGCGTATTCCGCCCGAGGATTCTCAGCGTTCGGCCGGCGGCGGCGACCTCCACCGCCGCGATCTGCAATCCGAGTTCGTGAAACTCGTCGGGGAGATTGGCAAGCACCACCGGACGGCCGGTTCCGGCTGACTCGAGGGGTGAGCGGAGAGCTCGCAGTTCATCCTCCAGCACCTCCGAAATGAAGTGCTCGTGCCGGATCTTGAGAGCCCCCCGAGCCCACGCATCGCCCACCCCGGTCAGAATCGGGGTCACCCTCTCGCGCAGGAATCTCCCGAGGCCGAGGGTGGACGAGGCGTATCTCAGTTGCGCCGCCAGATCCTGGCGATCAAACCGCATGCCGGCCTCGATGATCTGTTCGAGCCACTCGGGGGACGGATCTCGGATCAACTCCTCGGCCCGTCCGGACTCCCGGAGCAACTGCTCCAGGTCCTCCAATGGAAGGGCGACCACGTCTCCGGCGCGATAGCCGCATCGCAGGGCTTCACCGATGAGAAGAAGTTGCTGCACCTGATCGGCCGGATACCGCCGGTGGCCGGACGCCAGCCGGCGGGGCTTGGGAAAGCCGAATCGTCGCTCCCAGGCCCTCAGGGTGTGCTCACCGATCCCCGTCCGCCGAGTCACCGCGCCCATTGGCCACAGGTGGCCACCCGTTCCTGGGGATTCACCCTCCATCGTGTCTTGAATCTCGGTCACATCGTCCCCACCTTCGTCCAGACATTTTCATGAATCAAATCTCATTGTAGAAGTTCGAACTCGATATTTCCTCTACATCTTGCGATGTATCCTGGCCGCGGTCGTTCTTCACCCCAGTTCGGGCCCCCGGTGAGCGGTCGTTCCACATCAGGCGCAGACCGCAGGCCGGGCCAGCAGCACATCCATGAATGCCCGAGCCACTGCCGCCGGATCGCGGGGACAACCGGTGATGGTGACCGAAATCTCTTCCGCCCCCGAGGACGGGATCAGTTCGATGGCCCCACCTCTGCCGTCCACCACTGCCACGACCACCGAACTGCAACCAGTGAACCGCGCGGCCAACACCGCGTCGGTCAGCGACGGCTGTTGTCCGTTGAGCAACGCAAAGGTCACGAAGGAACCCGACACCCTTTGCTCGATGTCCCCCACCAGGGAGTTGACGGACGTGTCCCACATGGTCGCGCCCTCGTCCGGAAAGACCACCACCAACCCGCACGAACTCAAGGGATCTCGATTCCATAGGCTTTTCATGACGGACCTCCATGTGCTTCTTGTCCGAATGGGGCCTCAGGGTTTCCCATATCCAACTGCACACCGGGTGGCAGCCTGGTAAATCTGCGGGTCGCCCGGTGCCGCCAGGCGAACATCATCTGCAGCATCAATGTCACCAGCGCCCGGCCAACCGTTCGCCCCATCCAACGTGGCGGAAGAAACCAAACCGAGTCGGTCAGCCGAGACCGTTCCGCATCCAACCGCTCAAATTCATGAATGTGAACCCAATAAGGGAAGGGCGACTCCAAAGCGGTGTCGGTGAAGGAGCGAAGTTCTTCCACACCGGAATGAAGGGCCACCCAGCGCCCGGCCAGGGGCCACAGACCGACCTCCGCGGTCAGGATCGATCCCTCTGACACCCCCATGCCCCGGTCTACCACACGGAACCCGGACAGAGGCGGTGTCAGGAGCGTCAGCGCCTCGGGCCGCATGTGAAACGACCACAACTCTTCCACAGATACATCGAAGTCCGACGACTTTCGAAAATGGAATGCGGGGCGCGTTGTCATGATCCCTCCATGGTTGGCAAAAAACGTGTGACACTCAGGTAATGTCTAGTTTTCATCTAAATATTTCTAAGTATGCAAAAGTACATCTATGCTGCTCCGGGAATTGAATGTCTAGAATTGACCTTGTTGACGGTGGAGGAACTTCCATGCACGCGGTCCCGTCCCAACGCATCCGCCGGATCAATCAGGAACCTCTCCGCCCCGGGCGCGGCTGGGTTGTGTATTGGATGATCGCCGCGCGGCGCGCCCAATGGAACTTCGCGTTGGATCGAGCCGTCGAACTGTCGCACCAACTCGGTCGACCACTCGTCATCTTGGAGGCCCTCCGGTGCGACTACCCCTGGGCCTCGGACCGGTTCCACCGGTTCATCATCGAGGGCATGGCTGACACGCAGCAGGCGCTGTCAGGAACTCACGCCCGATATGTCCCGTTTGTCGAAGAGTCTCCCGGGCAGGGCCGCGGTCTGCTGGCGGCCTGGGCCGAACATGCCGCAGTGGTTGTGACTGATGACTTTCCGGCGTTCTTTCTCCCACGCATGGTCGAATCCGCCGGCGCCCGGATCGACGTCCGTCTGGAGGCGGTGGACTCCAACGGGCTGTTCCCCATGTCGGTTTTCGAGAAGGAACATGCAACGGCCTACTCGTTCCGCCGGGCTCTTCAAAAGCGGCTTCTGGACCACGTTGGAAACACACCGCTCGAACAGCCGTGCCGCGATCTCCCGCCCGGCGGCAACCTGCCCGACGACATCACCAAACGTTGGCCGGAGGCGGATCTGGACGGCCTGTTGCACGGGGTCCGGCTTCCTGACCCGCCTGCCCATTGATCACGGTGTTGCGCCTGCGCCGCTGACCGGCGGTTCACAAGCCGCCAGAATACGGATGCTGGAGTTCATAAACTCCAGGCTCGCGAACTACGGCGAACGGCGCAACCGGCTCGACGACGACGGCTCGAGCGGTCTTTCGCCCTATCTTCATTTCGGCCACATTTCCTCCCATCAGGTCTTTGTGGAATTGATGCGAAGGCAGGGGTGGACGCCCGAAGACGTGGTTCCTCCCACCAACGGGCGTCGTTCGGGTTGGTGGGGAGTCTCCGAGGGAGCAGAGGCCTTTCTCGACCAGCTCATCACATGGCGCGAGTTGGGATTCAACGTATGCCACTTCAGGGATGACCACGACAGCTGGGAATCTCTCCCGGCTTGGGCCCGGCAAACCCTCGAGAACCACGCACGGGATCCCAGACAATGGGAGTACTCCCAGGAGGAGCTTGCCGCGTCCGAGACCCACGACGAGCTGTGGAATGCGGCCCAGTCCCAGCTTCGCCGTGAAGGAACCATCCACAACTATCTCAGGATGTTGTGGGGCAAGAAAATCCTGGAGTGGACGACCCATCCCCGGCAGGCCCTGCAGATGATGCTCCAACTCAACAACAGATACGCCCTCGACGGCAGGGATCCCAACTCCTCAACCGGCATCATGTGGGTTCTTGGACGCCACGATCGGCCGTGGGGGCCCGAGAGGGAGATCTTCGGCAAGGTGCGATATATGTCGTCCGCCAACACACGCCGTAAGATGTCGGTGACACAATACATCCAGAGGTTTTCATGAAGGTCCTGGTCACCGGCGCCACGGGTTACATCGGCGGGCGGCTCGCGCCCCGCCTGGTCGAGGCAGGCCACGACGTCCGAGTCATGGTCCGTGATCCAGCCAGAATCGCCGCACGACCCTGGGCGGATCGGGTCGAGGTTGTCGTGGGCGACGTGGAAAATCCGGACTCCCTCCGGGCCGCCGTGGCTGGAGTGGATGCCGCCTACTACCTGATCCACCTCATGGACTCGGGCCGCGACTTCGTGGCCAGGGACCGAAAGGCCGCCAACGACTTCGTCGAGGCGGCACGCGGCATCGAGCGGGTCATCTACCTCGGCGGTTTGCTTCCCGACGCCGACAGGGTCTCGCCCCACCTCGCCAGTCGCGCGGAGGTGGGTCGGATCCTCCGGCAGCACCTGCCCACACTCGAGTTTCGCGCGGGCCCGGTCATCGGCTCGGGATCCGCCTCGTTCGAGATGGTCCGCTACCTCACCGAGAGGCTGCCGGCCATGATCGCGCCGCGGTGGATCCTCAATGAGGTCCAGCCCATCGCCGTCCGAGACATCGTGGCCTACCTCATAGCCGCCCTGGACACCGGCGAGCCCGGGGTCTACAACGTCGGGACGGACCCTCTCACCTTCAAGGGAATGATGCAGGAGTTCGCCCGGGTCCGGGGTCTGCGCAGGCTGATCGTGCCGGTGCCGGTGCTGGCCCCGAAGCTGGCAGCCCTCTGGGTCGGCCTCGTCACGCCCATTCCGAATCGGCTCGCCGTTCCCCTGATCGAAGGGGTCGTCCACCCGGTGGTCGCCGACACCAGCAGAGCCAGGCGGGTCTATCCGGCGATCGTACCAACACCATACGCCGAGGCGGTTCGTCGCGCGCTCTCCATGATCGAGGCGGACGCCGTGACAACAAGGTGGAGCGGAGCCCTCGGTTCCATGCCCGAACACGAACTCACGACGGAGAAGGGGCTGGTGCGGGAAACCCGCACCACCTGGACCGCGGCTACTCCGGAGGCGGTCTTCAAGGTCATTTCGTCGCTCGGGGGAGATCGCGGTTGGCTCTTCTGGAATTGGGCGTGGGCTCTGCGCGGTTTGCTCGACCGGCTGATCGGTGGCCCCGGTCTGCGCAGGGGGCGGCGGCACCCCACCGAGCTGATTCCAGGTGACGCGGTGGATTTTTGGCGTGTGGAGTCGGTGGATTCCCCACACCTCCTCCGCCTCCGTGCAGAAATGAAGCTCCCGGGCAAGGCCTGGCTCCAGTGGGAGACTTTTCCCGAGCGCGGCGGCACACGGCTTGTCCAGACCGCGCTCTTCGCGCCGATCGGTCTTTCGGGGACCCTGTACTGGAATTCGCTGTATCCGATCCACAAGATCATGTTCTCGGGCATGGTGAACACATTCGCCCGTTCCGCTGAGAACGAGAGTGGGTGACCCGCTCTTCCTGCTGACCAGCAAGATCTGGCTCCCCCGGCCTGTGGAAGATCTTTTTCCCTTCTTTTCCGAGGCCCGAAACCTCGAGCGCATCACCCCGCCCTGGCTGCGGTTTTCTGTGCTCACCTCAGAACCTATCGTCATGGCTCAGGGCACGACCATCGACTACCGGTTGCGCTGGCACGGCCTTCCGATGGGGTGGAGGTCAGAAATCGCTCGATGGGACCCTCCCAGGTTTTTTGTCGACCGTCAGCTTCGGGGGCCCTTCCGTGAGTGGTACCACGAACATTTCTTCAGCTCGGTCAATGGCGGCACCGAGGTTGAGGATCGCGTACGGTACGCGGTGCCGTTCGGACGACTGATCCACCGTTTGGGCGTCGGTCGCGACGTCGAGGCCATCTTCAGATATCGCCAGCATCGAATGTGCGAAATTTTTGGGGGCAACTCCGACGACGGAGATCTTAGGGGTTCAATATATACCTAGACATAACTTAAAAATTTTCCACATTTTTATCCTTCTGACCTGAAATACCTCGTTAAAATTTGATGTTTGCCTTACCGAGGTCCAGAACAGGGACCAACTTGAATCGGGAGGTTCATCATGAAGAAAGCTCTAGCGCTCGGAATCCTGCTCTCATTCGCGGCGTTGCCGGCAACGGCCGGAAGCTGCGGTTCGTCCAAGGCGACACAGGCCAACATCGTCCAGACGGCGGACTCCGCTGGGTCCTTTACGACCCTTTTGGCGGCCGCCCAGGCGGCTGGGCTCGCCGAGACCCTCTCGGGCGTCGGCCCCTACACCGTCTTTGCACCCACCGATGAGGCGTTTGCCAAGCTGCCCGAGGGAACCGTTGAGGCTCTGTTGGCAAACCCTGACCAACTTCGTGAGATCCTTCTGTACCACGTCGTCCCCGGGCGCGTCCCGGCTTCTGAAGTCGTCGGTTTGGACAGAGCAACCACGGCCCAAGGATCCGATGTGGCCATCACAGTCGCGGACAACAGTCGTGCTCATCAACAACGCCCGCGTCATTTCCACCGACATCGAGGCTTCGAACGGCATCATCCATGTCATCGACACCGTAATCCTACCCACCAGCTGAGAACATCCCCTCCTCCCTCTGCGTGGGTAATCCCGCCGGTTCGCCGGCGGGTTTTTTTTAAAGGCCGGCGAGACAATTCCGAAATCACCGCCCAATGGCCCGAACTAGAACAACCGGAACGACTTCCTGTATCAAAAAGCACCACCGGTGGGACTCACTATCGTCCGAGGTTGGTATGAGAATTGCCATAGAGGAATTCGGAATCATGACTGCCACCGGCTCCACACAGCGCTCGAACAGGGGATTTCGAGGGGACTCGCCCTCGAGACCCGGAGGTGACAGGTGAAAATACTCACCTACTCCGGCGAGGTGAAGACCCTGGATCGACTCCGCCAACTCCCAACGTTTGAATCGTCTGATGTGTATGTCTGCAGTGAATTTACCGAGGCCCTCGAGACCTTTGGCGGCGAGCGCTATCGGCTGGTGATCATCGAGGCCGCGGACACCGAATCGGAGGGTTTATCGCTCTGCCGAAAGCTCAGGGCGCAGGCTACCAAGGACCAGTGCGTCATTGTCATGATCGCTCCCGACGACGATCCTGTGCTCCATCGCCTGTCTCTCCAGGCGGGGGCCGATGACGTCGTCGACGGGCGGGGCGACGACGCACAACTGGACATCCGGTTGGCTTCAGCACTCCGCCGCGCCATACGGCTCGACCGGACAGCCAGCGCTCAAAGGGCCACATTGTCGATTCAGCGAGCCATGGACAAAATGCAGCTCGGGGTCACCATCACCGATCTCGAGGGACGCATCCTGTACATCAACGACGCCGACGCCACCTTGCACGGCTACACCCGTGAGGAACTTCTCGGCGAATCGGTTCGGATTTTCTGTCCCCAGGGCAACTGGACCCAGATCGATCCTTCCAACGCCCGCAACATGAAGAGCTGGCGTCGGGAATCAGTGAACGTCCACAAGGACGGTACGCGATTTGCGGTTCAGCTCCTGTCCGATGTCGTGGTGGACACCGAAGGTCATCCTGTGGCGGTCGTCACCGTGTGTGAGGACATCACCGAGCGCAAGAAGATGGAAGCCGAGCTCGGAAGCACCCACGACGACCTGACCTCTCGCATCAAGGAGCGAACAACCGAACTCCTCGAGGCCAACATTCGGCTCCAACATGAAATCTTGGAGCGCCGCAAGGTGGAGCGCCAGCTGCTGTACGAGGCCCTCCACGACAGCCTCACCGATCTGCCGAACAGAGCGCTGTTCTTCGACCGGCTATCACGAGTGATCGCGGGGTCCGGCCGGCACCCCGAGCACCTCTTTGCGGTGCTCTACCTGGACCTGGACCAGTACAAGGTGGTCACCGAAAGTTTGGGGCACGATGGCGGAGACAAATTGCTGGTCCAGACCGCACACCGGCTGCGCAACTCCGTTCGTCCGGAGGACACCATCGGTTGTGCCGGCGGCGACGAATTCCTAGTGTTGGTGGAGGACCTCAAGGACGCAAACGACGTGACCCGAGTGGCCCGACGCATCCAGGAGGCCCTGTCCGCACCCATGGAGATCTCCGGTCAGACCATCTTCGTCACCGCCAGCATCGGCATCGCGCTGTCGTCCACCGGCTACGAACGACCGGAGGATATGATCCGCGACTCCCAGATCGCCATGTTCAGGGCCCAGGCGGGGACCGGCGGCGGCCACGTGATCTTTGACCGTGAGATGCACGATCTGGCGCTGTCACGGATGAAGCTCGAAATGGACCTCCGTCAGGCCCTGGATCGGCAGGAGTTCAACGTCCACTATCAGCCCATCGTCGACCTTGTGGATGGCCAGATCGAGGGATTCGAGGCCCTCGCACGGTGGTCCTCCAACGGAAATCCCGTCCCACCGTACGAGTTCATCCCGCTGGCCGAGGAAATCGGTACCATCTTTGACCTCGAGGAACAGATCCTGCGACGGGTCTGTCTCGACGTCAAACGGTGGCGGGCGGCCTATGGCGACACCGCGCCGTATGTGAGCGTCAATTTGTCAGGCAAGGAACTCTCCAACGCGAAGTTTCCAGAGCACGTGCGGCGAATCCTGGCCGAGAACGAGGTCAACCCGCAGTGGCTGCGCTTCGAGGTCACCGAAAGCTCCATCGCTGAGAACCCGCTAGTGGCGGCGGAGGTGCTCTCCGAACTCAAGAACCTCGGGGTCCGGGTCTACATCGACGACTTCGGCACGGGCTACTCGTCACTGAGTTCCCTCCACTCGTTCCCCATCGACACCTTGAAGATTGATCAGAGCTTCATCAGCGGCGACAGTCAGAAGGCGGGCGGATGGGAAATCGTCCGGGTCATCATCGGCCTCGCCCGCGCCCTCGGACTCGAGGTCATCGCCGAGGGAATCGAGACCTCCGAACAGCTTGACGCCATAAGGGACCTGGGTTGTCAATACGGCCAGGGCTACCTTTTCTCCCGCCCGATGCCGTGCACCGAAGCCGAGCAGTACCTCACCCAGGAAAAGAACAAGTTCGAGGTTGCCTAGCCCCCACCCGCCCGGTTGAAAGTCAAAAGTCAAAGGTCAAAAGTCAAAGGTCGATGTCACTCTCGCCCTCATACTCCAGAGTCTGTTGGGTGGGAGGGGACATGCGACATTAGACTTTCGACGTCAGACTTGCTCCGCGCCAGCGCCATTCCTGCCACGGTTTGAGGCCAAAGAGAGCTTCGCCCAGGAACATCCCGGCCTCCATCCCCAGCAACATGCCGATCACCATGGCGACGTGGTGTCCCACCGTGGGGGCGCCGGCGAGCCTTCCAAGCGCAGACCCGAACCAACCGCCGAACCAAATCATGCCGATCACCATCGCTGCGTTACCGATGAGGTGGGTCGAAACCCAACGTTTCCAGCCGGATCGAGCCAATTCGGCGCATCGAGTCCAGGCGAGCGAAGCAGGGATGGCCGCCATCAACATGAGTCCGGTCATCCAGGTGAAGACGGCCGACCACTGCGAAGTGGCATGGTGATGCCCATGGCCTGAGTGCATCGCACCGGCGGCCGCAGCCTGCAGCCGATGGTCCACAGCCATGCCGATAAGCATTCCCAGACCGCCAACAGCCAACATCACCAGCAGCATGTCCACTCGGTGGTTGAGTCCCATACGGACCCTCCAGGTCGCGCCAACGGCGACTGCCAGCGCGACGGCCACCGCAATCACCTGAATCCCTGGCCTGAGCCCGAGTCCATCCATCCACACCAGACCGATGCCCTGAAGGACCACTGCCGCGGCGAGGATCCAGGCCACCACATTGTCCTTCGAAGATCCACTCACGAGGTCACCTCTCCCAATCGTTCGCCGGTCGTCCCGGCGGTGGCGGCCTCCGCCAGGGCCCGTACCTCGGCCTCGCCCTGATCCTGTTGGAGCCCACCGGTCGCCCTCCAAATCACCGCAACACTAGAACACGTCATGAGCAGGGCCGCCGCCACCGGGTGAAGCAGCCCGGCCATTGCCAGGGTGATGCCCACTGTGTTGTAGGCGGCAGCCAGCAGCAGATTGCTGCGGATCGTCCGAACGGTGGACCGGCTGAGTTCCAGGGCCCATGGAATGGACCGAAGATCTTCACCGTGCCAGACCACGTCCGCCACCTCCGACGCGAGGTCGGAGCCGCCATCCACCGCGATGCTCACGTCAGCTGCTGCCATGGCGGCCGCGTCGTTGAGTCCGTCTCCCACGAACAGAACACGGACACCTTTGGCCTGCAAGTCCTCCACTCGAGCCAGCTTGTCCTCCGGGCCCAACCCGGCCACGACCTCGTCAGCACCGGTGAGCCGCGCCCGCGCCGCGGAATCTCCGGTGAGCACGAGGGTATGAAAGCCGTCCCGTTGCAGCGTCTCCAGTGCCTTTGGCCAGCTCGATCGGAGGCTCTCGTCGACCAGCGCCGCGGCCACCGGCTGATCGTCGATCAGCACGGCTATCTCGCGCGCCGTGGGGGCGACCGCCAGCCGTGTCTGGAGCCGGGACCACGAAGGGTCGTCGTCCAACTCCAATCTATCCCCGGCGCCGATGACCAGAATGTGGCACCCGCCGTCATCGCCCGTCCGGTGCACCACCGCGCGAACCCCGATGCCCGGCAACGCCTCCAACTCGGCCACCACCCACCCTTCATCCTCGCCCGATCCGAGACCCGAAAAGGCCGCTGACACGGGATGACGGCTGACACCTTGCACCGACTCGATCAATCCAAGCAACTCCCCGCGGTTCAGGCCCTCCAGAGGAGTTACAACAAAGTCCACAAGCCGCGTCCGTGGCTCGGTGAGGGTGCCTGTCTTGTCGAAGACCACGACCTTCACAACCGCGAGGGCCTCCACCGCATCAGCACCCGCCACCGCGAGGCCGCGGCTCGCCAACCGGGCCACCGCCACCCACAGGGCCAACGGCGTCGCCAGGCCAAGGGCACAGGGGCAGGCCACCAGCAGCACCGCCATGGCGTTGAACAGGCCGGCCGCCCACCCCTCCAGCCAGGTCCACCCAACAAAGGTCAAGGCCGCGAGGGTCAGGACCACCGGCAGAAAACGAGCAACCAGTCTGTCCGCCTGGGCTTGGAGGGTCGACGGCACCGACCGCGCCGTATCCACCGCGTCCAGAATCCGGTCGATGCGCCGCTCGCGACCTTTGGCAGTGGTTCGAAGGGTGAGTCCGGAATCCACGCAGTGGGTGCCAGCCCACACCCGGTCGCCGGGACGTTTGACCGCCACGAAGGGTTCCCCGGTGAGCTCGGCTTCTCGAACGAAGGCCTCGCCAGCAACCACAACGCCGTCGGCCGAAACCATCTGACCGGGCGGCACGAAGACGCGGCTGCCCACACCCACCTCGGACAGGGGCGTTAAGACGAATCTGCCGTCCTCGTCCAGAACCAACGCCCTTCCCAGGTCGGGCGCCCAGTCCACTGCGGCGCGGAGGGCGCGCTCCTCCACCTGCCCGGTGAGCTGCTGACCGAAGAGATAGACCACCAGCATGATGGTGACGATCTCGAAATAGCTGTCGCCTTTCCCGGTGATCGCCGCCGTCAGCGAGCCCACCATGGCCCCCACGATGCCGGTGAGAAACATCGCTTCGATGGTGATCCGTCGTTCTTCAAACGCCCTGGCCGCATTCTTGGCCAGCGGCCAACCGAGGATCGCCAGACTTGCAACCGCCAGCGCGAAGAGGATGCCGTGGACCATCCGTTGCTCATCCTGACTGGCATTCGAGGTGTTGATGGCCAGACTGAGGGTCATGCTGTTGGCGGCGATCAACAGACCGATGCCCACCCGCCACCAAACCGCCAGGTTGAACTCCCGGGGACCACACTCACACACAGGCCCGGCCGCTTCCGCCGCGTGGGTCACCGGCGAAGGCTCCACCGTCGAAGGTCGAAGGTCGAAGGTCTGATCGTCATTGATCGGGGGTGGACTCGAGGTTCGCAGCCGACGCCGATGGTACGGGACTTTCGACCTTCGACGTTTGACTTTCGACTGTCATGTCCCCAGGATCCGGTTCAATCACCGGGGGCACGAAGGCCGCCTCGAAGAGCTCGAGTTCCGCGACCTTCCACGGCGAGCTGCGGTCTGCGGTCTGGGCGCGAGCGGCGGCGACAAAGCCAGGCTCGATGGGTCCGCTCTGATTTCCCCACGACCCTCTGACAAACGTCAGGACGGCGGCCAGCTGTTCGTCGGTGAGGTGGCTCCACTTGGGCATGACCTGGTTGTAAGACTGCCCCTGGACTTCCACCGGCCCTTCCAGACCGTGCAGAACAATCGCAGTCATCGCGGCCGGCCGCTCCCGGACCCACTCCGAGCCGTCCAAAGGCGGATAGTTTCCCGGCACACCGAGGCCGTCCTGCTGATGGCAGGCCAGGCAGTTGTTGTACACCCGCTTGCCCAACACCATGGGGTCGAGACGGGCGACCTCGGCCACCTGGCTTTGTCCCGCGCCGCTCTGCCAACCCTTTTCGTCATAGACATCGGGTCTGAAACCGCCGCTGTACATCCCCAGGTACCAGCCGGCACATCCCATGATGGCAAGACACAGAAAAACCAGCCAGGTTGGTGGCGGCTCGAATCCGTCACGCGGCTCGGCCATCTCGCGATAGATGGGCTCGTGCATGTCCACCACTGGTGTTCCCTCGGCCGGTCCATCGCTCGCCCGCTCCCTGCGGCTGAGGATTTCGTCATCGCCGCTCATGGCCTCACCTCCGGCACCGCATAGGAGGCGTTCAGGCTCTTGAGGTAGGCCACCAGCGCCTTTGCGTCGCGATTCGGGACAACCACGACGTCCGGGTCCTCCCGGTCCGGCGGGAACTTGAGGGCATCGTATGGCACCTCCACCTGGAGCGGTCGTCGATCGAAGAGAAAGGAGAACGGCGGCATGGTGGAACCCGGCGAGGTGATCTGTGGATCGTAGAGGTGGAGGACATGCCAATTGTCGCTCGGCTGCCGCACGCCGATATTCGTGAGGTCCGGCCCGGTTCGCATGGTTCCCAACAACGGGGGCTGATCAAAGATGTGGTCCCGGGCAACCGTCCTACGCGAACCCCACCCACGATCGATGTCGGCGCCGAATCCTGGAGGCCGAACCTGTTGGCTGTGGCAGTACATGCAACCCAGACCCTTGTACACGACCCGCCCTTCGGCCACCAATCCGGCAGGTTCCACCGGATGGGCGTGGCCCTCCACATCCACCACCGGTTCGAGGCCTCCCAGCTGGCGCTCGGGAATCGTCACCAGCCCGGCAAAGGACAGCAACACCGTGGCGAGCACTCCTACGTAGAGAAAGACGACCCGGTTCATGCCGCGCCTCCTCTCTCCTGGGGACTGGGCTGAACAAAGAGCGTTGGGCCCTTGAGCTCGGCGCCGCGGACGGTGAACAGCTTCCAACAGCTGATGGCAAAAACCACGTGACCCACGGTCATCAGAATCCCGGCAAGAGTGCGCGACCACAGGAATGGGATGGTGTAGCCCACCACATCCATGAACGGCAGATCCGGGTTGTCAAGCATGAGCCCTTGGAAGAATCCACCCCAGGACAGGCCCACCCAATAAAGGAGGATCCCGCCCGCCACGGTCCAGAAGTGGATCTTGATCAGCCCGGCTGACGGCCATTCACGGCCGGTCAACCGGGGTGCGATGTAATAGATGGATCCGAACATGATCATGGTGAAGAAGGAGTAGACCCCGAGGTGGGCGTGGGCCACCGTGTAGTGGGTGAAGTGAGTGATCTCGTTGAGCCCGCGCAATGCCTGGAGCGAACCCTGGAAGCTCACGACGGTGTAGCTCATTGCGCCGAACACGATGAAGCGCAGGGTCGGGCTGATCCGAAGCCGATCGAAGAACCCGCGCATCGTGAGGTGGTGATTGATGGCCACGGTTGTGACCGGAATAAACATCATCACGCTGCCTACGATGCCGACGGTGACCAACCACGCCGGAATCGGTCCCCCCACCAGATGGTGGGTGCCGGCCCAGTTGTAGAACAGCGCCAGCGTCCAGAAACCCAGCAACGAAAGATAGTAGCTGTGAATCGGGCGGCCGAGGACCTTTGGCAACAAATAGTAGACGGCGGCCAACCCGATGGGTGTGAACCAGAGACCGAGGACGTTGTGTGCGAACCACCAGTTGGCCGTGGCCTGCACCACACCGGTGGCGAGGCCGCGGTGGATCAACGCGTTGGCCAGAACGTAGAGGAAGGGGAACCACAGCACAGCGCCGAAGAGGTACCACTGGGACACGTAGATGTGACTCGTGCGGCGGCCGGAGAACATGAGCAGCGACGAGGCCATGATGATGACGAAGACACCGGCAAAGACAAAGGACCATGTCAGCGGAAACTCGAGCCACTCCACGCTGGTCCCATACCCCTGGAGGATGGCCAAGGTACCCCCGGCAACCCCGAGGTTCCACAGCGCGCAGCCCACCACGAGCGGCAGTTGGAGCGGCAACTTGACCCGGCACAACCTGGCCTCCAGCCATAGCATGACGCCCACCCCGGCCATGGACCCCCAACCGTAGATCACGGTATTCAGGTGGGCTGGCCGGATCCGGCCGAAGGTCAACCAGTCCGCCCCCACCATGAACCCAGGGGTGTGCATCTTGACCGAAGCAAGCAACGCCAGCAGCGAACCCGCCAGCAGCCAGAACACCGCACTGGCAAAGAAAACAACCACCGGATACTGGCAGCTCTGATCGACCGCGGACCGCCAGGCCGCCCCGCCCGCACCAACATCGACTTCTCGATGAACCTCTGGCGACCTCATCACTCTCCCCCTCGATTCTTCCGTCGCCCCGTCCGTCCGGGAAATTCGTCGGTGGCCTCACCCACCGGTTCGTCATCGTCAAAGATGCTGGTGGCACCCTCGCCGAAATGGCGCATCTGTCCGGTTCGGACCGCCCACGCGAGACCGTAGACGGCGGTCAGACCGCACAGGGCGGCGAATCCCCAGATCACGAAGTACATCAGGGACATGGTCAGCGCTCCGTTTGTCCCGCAGTGGGAGAATATAGTGCCCGTTCACTTATACCACTGCCAGACATCTCCCGGCTGATCTCTATCTTCTCAAATTGATAATCATTATTGATCAAACTTGAGTTTGTGAATTTCACCCAATATTCCGAGAATTCCGGTTCTGCCATGCTCTGTTATTCTTGTCAGCCGCAAATGCCTGGAGGAATTCATGACCGTCACCCTCGATTCATCGCACCGCCAACAACTGTTGGACCGGTTCCTGCGTTACGTCAAAATCGACACACGTTCCGACGACGACTCCACTTCGAGCCCGTCCACCGAAAAGCAGAAGGACCTTTCAGAGATTCTTGTGGAGGAGCTCAAGGCCCTGGGCTGCGACGACGCCGAAATGAATGAGGTCGGCTATGTCTTTGCCACGGTTCCCGGCAATCTACCGGCCGATCATCCTGCTGCGGGCACCGTCCCCGCCATCGGTTTGATCGCCCACGTCGACACCTATTTCGGCACCTCGGGCAAGGATGTCAAACCTCAGATCATCGAATCCTACGACGGATCGGACATCCAACTTGGCCCCGATCAGGTCCTGAAAGTCGAGGACAACCCCAACCTCAAACTGTGCGTCGGCCAGACCCTGATTCACACCGACGGCACCACTCTGCTGGGTGCCGACGACAAGGCAGGCGTGGCCGAGATCATGACCGTGGTCGCGTGGCTGGGTGACCATCCCGAGTTCCTCCACGGCCCGGTGCGGATCGGTTTCACCACCGACGAGGAGGTTGGGCGGGGCACCGAGCACTTCGATGTGGAGGCCTTTGGCGCCGACTATGCCTACACGCTCGACGGCTCGGACCTGGGCGAGATCGAAGACGAGACCTTCTGCGCCGACACCGCGGTCGTCACCATCAAGGGTCATGACGTCCACCCCGGGTATGCCAAGGGCAAACTCATCAATGCGCTGCGGGTGGCTGCCGCCATCATCGAAACCATCGACTCCAGTCGACTCCCCGAGACCACCGAAGGTCGGGAGCCCTACCTCCACCCCTACACGTTGGCCGGCGATGTCACCGGCGCAGAACTCAAGGTCCTGGCGAGAGCCTTCGCGGTGGAGGAACTCGAGGAACGGGAACAGCACCTGCGCGACGTGGCGGCAGAGGTGAGCGAGAGATTCCCCGGCGCCGAGATCAACATCGAGATCCAGGAGTCCTATCGAAACATGGCGTACAAGATTCGCGAGGATTCCAAGGTCCTCGACTACGCCCTGGAAGCGGTGGAGCGGATTGGCGTGACCCCGAAACGGCAGGCCATCCGCGGCGGCACCGATGGCGCACGGTTGTCGTTCATGGGTCTGTTGACCCCGAACGTTTGGGCCGGTGGCCAGAACTTCCACTCAGTCCGCGAATGGGTTTCGCTCGAGTGGATGGCACGTGCCGTTGACGCGACGTTGGAGATTCTCACCGTGTGGGTGGAGCGGTCGGAGGCGTAACTCCCACCCGGCCAAAGCGCGACGGTGCCGGGGGATAAACCCCTGGCCTACCGCGGGCGAGGGAGTTGCCGAGGGGGTTACCCGCTGGGACGGGATCCAGGGTGTTCGATACTGAATCCCACACCCACCAGTCCATTACGCGTTGAACGTCTACCGTCTAAATTTGGTTCATCCGGGAAAACGTGGGGTGGGGTTTCTGCGTGTCCGTCTCGGTGCCCGAATTCAGGCGGCGGGGGCAGCGACGGCAATCAGGGACAGCGTCCGTGATCGGCGGCCGCGGCGGTGATCAGGGGCCGCGGCGGTGATGAGCTGGGATTGCCCCGGATTGCGGTCGCTGTTCACCGATGCTGCCACCTGCCCCGGACACCGGTTGCTGTCCCTGGGAGCCCGTCGTGACCACCCCCGGGTGGTTCACGGGCAGGGAATCGTCGATCTGACGGCGTCGTCGCGCCCATCTCCAGAGCAAGTCGGCGCCAGGCACCGCCACAAATGTATCGACCTCGTGTTGCGATTCGATTTCGGCGGTGGCTGGCACCGGCCCACGCGTACCCTTCGAATCGCTGCTTTCGAGGCGCCCATCTCCCGACCGCGCTCCCCGAGGGAGCCACCCCTGACACTTTCGGGACCATTGACCTTTCCAGTCTTCAGTGCGGAGAATCCCGAAAGTGTCAGAAATGGCACGCCCGACCAGCGCGCCCCGCCTTCTCGGGTCGAGCGGGGGCAATTTCACATTTCTCATTTCACATTTCGAATTCACCCACTGTCCATCTCACGGAAACCCTGATGAGCCAACGTTTAACATTTAACGTTCAACTCTTGACTCAATGCCCCCGGTCCGGGAGCGCCGGCCAAAGGTCTTCCGGCAGGGCGGTCCACAGCGCGATTTCCGGCAACGCGGAACGGTCGCGAGGCTCGAACCACACCCGGTAGCGGTCGAAATCGGTGAAATTCATGGGCCGGCTGACGTGGTCGTTCCGGATCCACACCGCGAGGTCGCCAAAGCGGGCCACGTATCGCTCCATGGGCTCCGGAGCCCTGTGGCCATCGGAAAATCGAAGCGCGGCCACCCGATCGTTCTCCACCGCCCGACGAATCTCGAGTGCATTCATCGCCCGCCCGGTCTCGTCGAGGACCACCAGATCATAGGTTGGGTCAAGCATGATCCAACGACCTTCGTCGTCCAGCCATGCCTCCACCACCTCGTGCCCCTCGATCGTGACCTGCCGCGCGCGGGCGCCGAAGCTCTGGATCGCCTGCACCAGCACGACGCAGTACTGGGCACAGAATCCGCCGGTGAAGCCGGCCCGAATGTCACGCAAAATAATGCGAGCGTCTGGCGGTGGGTAAGGGTTGGGGACGCCCTGTTCCCACTGGCCGGCGGTCCATCTCGCCAGCCGCCGCCAGGCCTCGGCTTGAGATGCCGAACCCTCGACCACCAGATCGAGTTCCTCGCCGAGACGCAGCTGGGTCAGCTCAGCGGCAGGATCGTAGGTGAAACGGAACCGGGTTTGATGGTCCACACTCTCAGGTGGCACGAAGAGGGGAACTCGAACCGGCGGTTCGGTAACCGACGATCTCGGTTCTGAACCATCGGGGAAGACCACCCGCTCAAGATTCACCCCGCCAAGCACAACGACCGCAACGGCGACCGCCGCGACCGCGAGAAGACGCAACACGGGTGGGCTCACCATGAGAGGCTCACCGTAGGATTATCACACGCCGCACCCTCGATCTCAGCCTCTCAGGCTCATTTCGATACAACGCGATCGTCGATCGCTGGATCTCTGGGAGTCGACGCCAAATCCATCAGAGCCAGTCGTTCCTGCATCGTATTGGCGGTCTTCATGTCTCCATGACGCGCTGCTGCCGCCACACCGGCGGTGTAGGTCTCGTGCGCCCTTCGAGTGTCCCCCAGGGCCTCCAGGGCCCGACCCAATGCCAGGAACGCCGCGGAATAATCGGGATCCGCCGAAAGGGCCCGTTCGAGGTGGACCACCGCGTCTGCAGGGCGCCCACTCTCCACCCTCAACTGCCCAAGGCCGAAGTTGGCCAATGCATCCGACCCGTCAATCTCCAACACCTGGAGGAACATCTCTTCCCGACGACGCCGGTCGGCCTCTTCCTCATCGAGCCGCAGCCGTTCACCGGCAGCATCGGCCTTCTCCCGACGACTCTTCTCCATTCCCTTGATAGCCGCCTCGCGAGCCTCGCGTTCGGCGTCCTCGATACGGCCCAGTTGGTTGTAGTAGACCGACTTGTTGGTGTGGGCCATCACCGACTCGGGGTCAACGACCAGGAGATCGTCCATCAGGGCGATGGCCTCCTCGAACCGACCGTGGCGACCCAGGATCACACCCAACGACTCATAGGCGTCAGCGGCGTCGGGGCAGATTGCGATGGCCCGCTCGAGAAGAACCACCGCCTCTGTTTCGCGGTCTGCGGCGAACAGCTCCACCGCCCTGAGATAGAGGGATTGCGCCAGCTCCTCGGCAGCCGGGGTGGGCAGCAGCGGCGGGGACAGGAGGCGGCCGCAGAGCAAGGCGGCGTCGGCGAATTCGATTTCGATGCGTTGGCCGGCGACCCGTAGATCCCGCCACAGAGAAAGCTGAAGATACAGGCCGTCGTCCCATCTCGCGCACGAGCGGACGGTGCCCGCCCGTTTTCTCTCACCCACCGAGAAGGTCTCTCCCACCCGCGATGCCAGGTCATCCCCACCCGACTCGATGGCGAGCAGCATGGGTGCGAAGGCAGCCCCGCGCCGACTGGCCACCTTCGCCACGGTCTCCTGCCCGAGATAGCAGCCCTTGTGGAAGGACACCGCGCTCTCAATGAGGGTGGTCTCGTTGATCAGCATTCCTGACGAGGCTTCGACCCCCCACTTCGGCAACCCACTGAGTACTCGCCGCGCCTCCAACTCTTCAGCAGAGATCTCCTGCCATTGATGGTCGGGGCCGTCCCACTGGACGTAGCCGATGGAGCCGTACGCTTCGATGGGCATGCCGGATCCGTTGGGCAATCTCTTGGCCGCATCGACCGCTGCCGGACCGAGGATCAGGGTCATGGGACCTGTGTCGACGGTGGCCAGATGGACGTCATCCGCGATGATCTTCCCCGCCAGATCGTCCATGGTGCTCCCCATGCAATGGGTTGGGACCAGCATATGAAAGACCTCTTTGCCCTTGTGGAGAAAGAACATGGACCGGAGCCTTCCGGAACGATCGAGCAGCGCCGACAACTGGCTTCGCCCCGTCCGCAGCGAGCGCACGTCCGACGTCAGCTGAGAGTGGAGGTACCGCTCTCGGTGGCGACCGGTGACCGCCACAAGAGACCAACCCTCGAACGGTGCCTGCACCGCTTCGAAGCGAAGGGCATCAGACGCTGAAGGACTCGCCACAGCCACAGGTGTTGGTGGCGCTGGGATTTACGAAGACGAACCCCTTGCCCTTGAGACCGTCCTGAAAATCGAGAGTCACGCCTTTGAGATAAACCGACGATTTGGGGTCGAGGAGGACCCTGAAGCCGTCGAAGTCGATGACGTTGTCATTCTCCCGCGTCTGGTCGAAATCCATCTCATACGAGAGTCCGGAACAACCACCGCCTATAACACCCAGGCGCAGACCTCTTTCTTCCTCCGGCTGCTCGCGAACAAAGATCTGCCGGATCTCCTGCTGGGCGCGATCGGTGACCGTGACGAGGGTCTGAGTCGCCTCGCTCATTGCAGATCCTCCAACATCGTTGCCAGCTCACCGCTGGCAAAAAGCTCCGAAACGATGTCGTTGCCCCCGATCAGTTCACCCTTGAGGTAGACCTGCGGGAAGGTCGGCCACTGGGCATGGGCCTTCGCGGCGGATCGGATCTTCTCGTCAGACAGAATGTCAAAGGTGCTGAAGGACACCCCGAGCTGTTGCAGCATGGCCACGGTGTTGGCCGAAAATCCGCACATGGGTTGTTGTGGGTTCCCCTTCATGAACACGAATATCTCCGACGATTCGATCAGGCTGGCCACACGCGCCGGGGCCGGCAACGACGGGTCATCCGCGACCGGTGTCGATCCTCCGGGCGCGACCACCGCG
This sequence comes from uncultured Holophagae bacterium, assembly GCA_963710645.1. Classification (GTDB taxonomy): domain Bacteria; phylum Acidobacteriota; class Thermoanaerobaculia; order Thermoanaerobaculales; family Sulfomarinibacteraceae; genus FEB-10. Next base: position 343,378 of record CAVQBD010000003.1, read on the forward strand.
TCCGGTTGTGCAATCTGAAATGGGCTGTTCACGCGTTCACCCATGGTGTGCCTCCTTGAAAGGTCGCCCCGGCAACCGGGGCTGCGATTGGGTGGCGTCACCCGCCCGAGTGCCGAGCAACCGCCTCCCTCGTAAAAAACCTGAGACACGGGCTCAATATTTCGATCCAAGAGTTCAAAGCGCGACTCGGGGAGATCGGTGCGACCAATGAGCCCCTTGCACCCCCCCCCCGGCGCCCGGTAGTCTTGGCTCTGGACCAATCTCAATTCGACCGGGAGAACACATGGCAGCAGGATCCAAGAGGGCCGTGGCCGCAGCCATCATTGGTAATTCGACGTTAACCATTGCGAAACTCGTCGCATTCACCATGACCGGTTCCGCCGCCATGCTGTCCGAGGGTCTGCATTCGCTGGCGGACACCCTCAACCAGGTCTTGTTGATGGTTGGCATCAAGCGGTCGTCCCGCGCGGCCGATTCCCGTTTCGCATTCGGGTACGGCGCCGAGCGCGCCGTCTGGGCCCTCATGTCTGCTGTCGGGATCTTCTTCCTGGGCTGCGGCGTGACCGTTTATCACGGCATCCACAACTTCATCCACCCCAGTCATCTCGAGGGGCTCGGTGTGGCCATCGGAGTGCTGCTGGCTTCGTTTGTCATCGAGGCCGCCGTCCTGGTCATCGCCGTGAGGGCGGTCCATCGCGACGCCAAAGGCCGGCCGTTTCTTCGGTACCTGTGGCGAGAATCCGATCCCACGGCCGCCGCTGTGGTCATGGAGGACACTGCGGCCTGCCTTGGGGTGCTGATTGCCCTGGCAGGCATCGGTCTGTCCCAGTGGACCGGCGAACCGCGGTGGGACGCCGCGGCTTCCATTGCCATCGGCCTGCTGCTCGGTGCCATCGCCATTTGGCTGATCATGCGCAGCGGGTCGCTCCTGGTCGGACCGGCCATACCCGAAGACAAACGAAAACGGATACGCGAAATCGTGGCCTCCCATCCCGCCGTCGAGAAAATCACCAAGATGCGTACAAGGGTCATGGACACCGAGTCCTTCAGAGTGGCCGCAGACATTGAATTTGCCGGCGATAACCTCGCGGCAAGCCTGGAGAACGAATTACAGACGGCCTACCCCACCATCCACAACTATGACGATTTCCGCGCCTTCGCCGCGACCTACGCTGATCAAGTAGTGCAAAAGCTGGGTGACGAAATCGACGGTATCGAGGCCGCTATTCAAGAGGAATTCCCCAAAGCCAGGTTCCTCGACATCGAAACCGAGTGATCCAATGACCGACTACGACGAGGCCTACCAGCACACAGCCGCGTACTTCGGCGACGCCCCCGATCCGATGCTCGGCAACTTCATCCACCTGCTGGATCCCGATGGCGAAATCCTCGACGTGGGCTGTGGGCAGGGCCGCAACGCTCTGTACCTGGCGAGCCAAGGCTATTCGGTCACGGCCCTGGACCCATCGCCGGTGGCCATAGGTCAGGTCGATCGGAGCGCTGCTGATCAGGCCCTCTCGGTTCGGACACGGGTCGGCGGATTCGGGGAGGTGGATCTGCCAGCAATCGATTTCAGCGCGGTCATGGTCTTCGGCCTCATCCCGGATCTGCCCTGGAACCTCACCCAACCTCTGGTTGGATGGGCCCGATCCACCGTCGCCCCTGGCGGCACGCTGTGGCTGACCGGGTTCACGACCGAAGACCCCGCGTTTGAACAGCACAAGAAAGACTGGCAACCCCTCGACCACAACAGCTTCGTCGGACCGGACGGCACCGTTCGGACCTACCTCGATCCGGGCGCGATCCTGGAGTTGGCCGCCGATCTGGAGACGATCCACCACTGGGAAGGGCTCGGGCCGCAGCATCGCCACGGCCATGGTCCAATGGAGCGCCATGGCCGCTTCGAGGTGATCTTCCGCATTCCCGGATAATCAGTACCGTGCCGAGGCTCAAAGCCAATGGGACTCGGGACTCGGGACTCGGATGATGCGAACCCACCGTTGACTTCCCATCCGAGTCCCGCATTCCGAGGCCCGAGTCCTGCACGTTACAACACCAGGCCGCACCGCGAAGGCCACTTGTCAACTGCCTACTGCCTACTGCCTACTGCCTTCGTTTTACTGCTTGCGTCGTGTGTCCCGGATGGTGTGGAGAGCGCAGAAAGTGTAGAACGTGTGGAAAGCCAACGTGTGAGGCTCAAAGTTAAACGTTAAACGTTAAACGTTGAACGTTCGGGCTTCTCAACGTCTGGTGATGGTCCCCAACGTTTCATGTGTAACGTTCAACTTGTATCCATGTTCTCTGGCTTTCCGCAAAACTCACCGGCCTACGGTGCGCGGCTTACCGCTGACTCCCCCGATACATATCGCTGATCACCGCCGAAAACTCGTCCTGGACAACCCGTCGCTTCACTTTGAGCGTGGGTGTGAGGTGGCCGTCCTCCACGGTCAGAACCACCGGCACCAGCCGGAACTTCTTGATCTGTTCGAATCGCGCCAACGCCGCGTTGGTGCCGTTGACGATCTCTCCAAACAGATCAATCGTCAACCGGTGTTCCACGAGATCCTCGAAGTCCGCGTAGACGATTCTATTTTCGGCGGCCCACCGCTCGAGCTCACCGAAATCCGGCGATACAAGGGCCGTGACATATGGCCGTTCGTCGCCAATCAAGACCACGTTGTCCACGAACGGTGATGATGTGATCAGGCGCTCGATGGGCTGAGGCGCCACGTTCTTGCCGCCCGCCGTGACGATCAGGTCCTTCATCCGATCGATGATCAGCAGGTACCCATCGTCGTCGATCTCCGCGATGTCGCCGGTGTGGAAATAGCCCTCCTCGTCGATGGATTCCTCGGTCTCGTCTGGCTTGTTCCAGTAGCCCAACATGACACTCGGACCTCGAACCAGCAGTTCGTCACCAGCCCCCAGTGCAATCTCCACGTTGTCAAGAGGACGGCCGGCGGAACCGATCCTCAACGTTCCCGGCTCGAGGCCATTGAGGCTTACTACCGGAGAAGTTTCGGTGAGCCCGTAACCCTCCGCCAGCCAAATGCCGAGGGCGTGGAAGAACTCCACCACCTGGAGGGGGGTCTCCGCACCGCCCGTCATACAAAATCGTATGCGCCCACCCAGGCCCTCACGGACCTTGGACAGCATCAATCGTTCGGCGAGATCAAGGCGAGAAGCCAACAGGCCCTCCACCGGTTTCCCGGCCAGTCGATGGATCGCGGCTTCACGACCCACCTCCAGGGCCCAACGGAACAGCGACCGCCCCAGTGCGGGCTCGGCCGCCACCCTGTCGTAGATCGCTTGGCGCAACTTCTCGTAAAACCGAGGGACGCCGGCGAAGACCGTCGGCCGGATCGCGGGCAGCAAATCGCCGACGTCGTAGACCGAGCAATAGGCCTTCCTGGTTGCAGCGAACATGTAGCTGTAGCCAGCCATCCGTTCGAGCACGTGACACAGAGGAAGAAACTCCAGGGCCACGTCATCGCTTCGCAAGGGTACGCGATTGGCGGTTTCCAGGACATTTGAAACCAGATTGCGGTGGCTGAGCATCACCCCTTTTGGCTCACCGCTGGTGCCCGATGTGTAGATGATGGTCATGAGGTCGTTTTCGTCGATGGTCGAGGCCCGATCCCAGAACCGCGCTTCGCCGCCACCCCGGACGGTGGACATCACGTCATTGAGGGCCAGCACGCCGTGGTCGCGGATGCCGTCGATCTGGACCAGGTACTCGAGCGTCGGACACCGATCACGGATCTCGAGGAATTTCGCCATTTGCCCGGCGTCCTCGGCAATGGCGATCTTCGCACCGGAATCGTTCACCTGGTACGCGATCTGATCCGGCGCCAGGGTGCTGTAGATCGGCACATCCACGGCCCCGAAATCGAGCGCCGCCAGATCCACGATATGCCACTCGGGTCGATCTTCAGAAAGAAGGATCACCCGATCGCCCGCCTCCAGCCCAATCTCCCCAAAGGCATCGGCGAGTGAGCAGACCTTTGAGAAAAAGCCGCCCGTGGACAGAGTCTTCCGTCCCTCCAGCGTCCAGTGGGTGTAGTGCCGGGACCGCGGGGATTCCACGTCGTGGCGGTACAGATCGAGGACGGTCCTATCGACCATGGGGTGACTCCTTGGTGTCGTCCGGGGAGCGTATCACAAAGGCTGGCGAGCCTTCAGAGGTTGATGATCGATCGTCAATTCAGACATCACCAAATCCGAACGAGGATCTCCCATTCCCCAAACCCATGGTCCCCAAGATCGCTCGACCCGAGTAGGATGTACCGAAGCGAGACATGAATTTCTTCGATCAACTTTCCAAACGCCAACTCATCGTCGTCACCGGCAAGGGTGGCGTTGGAAAGAGCACCATCACGGCGGTCATCGGCCGCCAGATGGCCGCCCGCGGACGGTCCACACTGCTGGTGGAGGTGGATCCACGTGAGAGCCTCCATCACCTATTCGATGTGCCGCCATCGGGCGGCGAGGTGGTCGAGGTGGCGCCCAGACTCGCCCTGCAACACATCGAAGCCCGCAGCCTATTGGACGACCTCGTGCGTGAGAAACTCAAGGTCGGCATACTCGTCCGCAAGGTGTTGTCCAGCCCTGTCCACCAGCATTTCACCGAGGGTGCGCCCGGTCTCAAGGAAACCGCAGTGTTCGGGCGAATCCTCCGACTCCTCCAGGGCCACGTCCCGCGGGGGGTCAGGCGACCCGACGTAGTGGTGCTGGACGCGCCGGCCACGGGCCATGGGATGTCCTGGCTGATGGCGCCCCGTCTCATTTCGGAGGTGATCCAAACCGGGCCGGTGGGCCACATGGCGGCCGAGATTGCCGGATTGATGGCCTCACCCGAGCTCTTTGGCGTCGTGGCGGTCGCCATCGCCGAAGAGATGCCAATTCACGAGACTCTGGAGCTGATCCACGCGCTTGATGAGCGCATGGATCGAACGCCCGAGGCCGTCGTGGTCAACGCGCTCTATCCCCTTTTGACCGGACAGGAGGACCTCGACGACCCGCCGAGTTCCATGTGGGTCCACCGAAGGACGATCAACAACCGCGAGCTCGGCAGGCTTGCGAAAAGCTGGTCAGGACCGGTGGTGGAACTGCCGTTGCTGCCAATGGACCCGGGACCAGGCTTGATAGGAGCTCTCGCCCACCACGCCGAGGCCGGTGGGGGGACAAAATGACCGATCCCCGGCACCAGAAGCTGGTGATCGTCGTCGGCTCGGGTGGTGTTGGGAAGACGACGCTGGCCGCCGCATTGGGGCTTGAAGCGGCGCGGTCGGGCCGAAGCGCCCTGGTCATGACCTTCGACCCTTCCCTCAGGCTCAAGGACGCCCTTGGTGTCGACCAGACCACCGGGGAACAGGAGATCGAGGTCGCAACCGGTGGTTCCGGCAGTCTCCATGCCAGCCTGCTCGACGCCCGCACCACCTTCGACCGACTCATCGAACGGTACGCCCCCGATGAGGATTCCCGCCGGCGAATCCTCGAAAACCGTTTCTACGACCATCTCTCAGGAAACCTGGCTGGAGTGCTCGAGTACATGGCCTCCGAGCGTCTCTTCGAGGCTGCCAACTCTCAGACCCACGACCGGATCATCCTTGACACGCCGCCCACCCGGCAGGCCCTCGACTTCCTCGGCGCCCCCGAACGGATCGTGAGCTTTCTCGACTCCGGCGCCCTGCGCATCGCCCTCAAACCCTGGTTCGACCCGAACGGGAAGCTCAAAGCGACCTCCAAACTGGGGGTCGTGGGTCGCAATGTGGAAGGCTTTTTCGACCGCATGGTCGGGCTCGAGCTGCTGCGCGACATGGCCGAGTTCTTCCAGGCGTTCGGTCCTCTCTACGACGGCTTCCGCGAACGGGCCCTCGATGTGCAACGTCTGCTGAAATCGAGAGAGACCTTGTTCGTTCTTGTCAGCGGACCCGGGCCCCAGAGGGTGGCCGACACTCTGTTCTTCGCTCGCCGGCTGTCGGAGGCGGGTTATCACCTGGGACCGGTGATCACCAACCGGGTCCACCCGCAATTCGACGAAGGAGTCTCCCGTCGGGCGACGGTGGCGGGAGCCGCTGGTGACGGACGGGAGTTGCTGGCCTGGCTCGGCGACAGGGACAGGCTGGGGGTCGATGAACTGCGATCACTGCTGGGAGACAGCCACCCGCTTGTGGAACTCCCCCTGCTGCCCGACGAGCCCACCGATCTGGACTCCCTCGGAGAGCTCGGATCCATGATGTCCGATCGCCTGGACGCGGCATTGGGGTGATCGGCGGCACTCATTCCTCGCGATCCGCGGGATAAACTGTTTGATATGAAGACGTCAAGCCCGATTCGTGCAGCCATCGGCGTGGCATTGGTCCTTGCCCTTCTTTCTTGGATCCCGGTGGGTCACGGGGCGGAGCTGACGCTGATGAACGACAGTTTTTCGGGATCTGGCTCGGTGTTTTGCGTCTCCGGCCAGGGATTCGTGGAGGGCGAGATCGCCGCCGCGAGGTTCACCGCCGATGCCGGCAGCTACCCGTTCCAAATCCTGAGGGTCTTGGTACTCGCATGTCCTGCGGGTACACAATCCGATCTGGTGCTCAAGATCTGGGAGGACGACGGCGTCTCGGACGCACCCGGTGACCTCCTCTACGAGGAGTTCTTCACCCTGCTCGGTTCCGACAACGCGCTCAACGAACTCGATGTCAGCGTTGCAAACCTCGTCGTCGACTCGGGTAGTATCCGGGTGGGGATCCAGTATTTCTTCGGCCCGGCGCTCACCGGCCTCGCCACCGATCTGGACGGACACCCCAACCCGCAACCCAACTACATCTACGCGATACCCCCGGCGTCGTGGATTCCTGCCCACCTTCTCGGGGTGAACGGCGACTGGATCATACGGGTCGTGGTGGATGCCAACGAGGCGCCACCTGTCTTCGTCGACGGTTTCGAGTCCGGCGACACGACCTCCTGGTCGGACCTGAATCCGTAGCTCGCTTCGCTCTCATCCACGAGCGACCCTCACCGGCTTTCTCCTGCCAAAATTCAAGACCGAATGACTGGGTCAAGCTACTATCTCATCCAGGGTCGCGGGCTTCTGCCCCCAAAGGAGCATCCCAATGGTCAGGCGGTTCGGGAGGTTATTGATTCTGTTCACGGCCCTGACAAGCTTCTGGGTCGTTGGCCCGACGATGGACGTGGCAGACAGGGCAACCCCTGGCGCGGCCGAGGAGATCGGTAAAACACCGAATCCGTGGTTCTTTATGGAAAGGGCATATCCCAACGGCCGGATACCCGTCCACCGTTGGCGACAGGCCCAAAGCCAGGCCGCAACGCTCAGGTTGTTGGAGGGCACCATCACCCCGGCCTGGACCCCGAGGGGGCCCGACAATATCGGCGGGCGGATCACCGACATCGCGGTGGATCCGATGGACGCTGATCTCGTGTACGCCGGAGCTGCCGAGGGCGGCGTGTTCCGAAGCACTGACGGCGGGCAGAGTTGGACTGCGACCTTCGACCAGATGCCTTCTCTGTCCATCGGAGCGCTGGCCATTGATCCGTCGAATCCAACGGTGATCTACGCCGGAACCGGCGAGGTGAATCCTGGCGGCGGCAGCATGGCGTACGGCGGCGCCGGACTCTTCCGGTCGACCAACCAGGGTGACAGCTGGCAGCCGGCAGGCCTCGAAGATTCAGGTTCAATCGGGCGTATTCTGGTTCACCCCAGCGACTCTGACACTCTCTACGTTGCCGTCATGGGACTGCTGTGGGAGTCGGGACCCGAACGCGGCGTCTACCGCACCACCGACGGGGGCGCGACATGGGAAAAAGTTCTGTTCGTGGACGATGAAACCGGCTGCATCGATATCCTCCAACGGCCCGATGATCCCGATGTCCTCTTTGCAGCGATGTGGCAACGCATCCGCCAACCCGAGGCCTACGACTACGGCGGCCCCGGCTGCGGCGTCTACCGTTCGGACGACGGCGGCGACAGTTGGCAGTTGGTTCAGGGCGGGCTGCCGGCGCCCTCCGAGGACGGCGGCCGGATCGGCCTCAGCCAGTGCGAAGACCAACCCGACGTGATGCACGCCATCTACGCCGACCGCACCGGATACTTCGCCGGTCTCTTCCGGTCCACCGACGGCGGTTCGGTGTGGACACGAACCACCGACGATGACCTGGAAAACGTCTTTTCCTCCTACGGCTGGTGGTTCGGCAACGTCCGGACCCATCCGAGGGATCCCGACTCCATCTACGTGCTCGGTCTCGATTTCTGGCGGAGCACAGACGGCGGGGCCACGTACTCCAACGCCTCCGACGGGATGCACGTGGATCACCACGGGTTGGACTTCGGGCCCGGCACGGACCCGGTGGTCTACAACGGAAATGACGGCGGCGTCTACCGGTCCGACGATGGTGGCGACAGCTGGAGCCAAATGCCCGACCTGCCCATCACTCAGGCATATCGCGTCGCCCTCGATGCCGGCAACCCCGTGGCTCTGTACATTGGTGCCCAGGACAATGGAACCTGCCGGACTCTCACCGGCGGCACAAACCAGTGGTCGAATATCTTCGGAGGAGACGGTTTCCAGCCCTTGGTGGATCCGAATGACCCCGATCGGATCTGGGCTCAATACCAGTACGGAAGCCTGTCATTCAGCGACGATGGCGGCGCGATCTGGCGGGTCGCGACCATCGGCGTAGCCGCCGCCGACCGCAGGAATTGGAACACGCCCCATGTGTTGGATCCGACGGATCAACAAACCCGTTACTTCGGCACCAACCGCCTCTACCGTTCCACTACCGACCGAAACTGGGCGGTCATAAGCCCAGACCTCACGGGAGGACCCCACCAGGGCAATCCGGGGCAGGTGGACGGCACTCTGACCACCATCGCGGTCTGTCCCATGGATTCCGAGGTGATCTGGACCGGCAGCAACGATGGTCGCGTCCACGTCACGGCAGATGGCGGCGCCGTCTGGACCGACGTTTCCTCCGGTCTTCCGGATCGCTGGGTAACGGCCGTGCGAGCCGATCCCTTTGATCCAGACAGCGCCTACGTGACGATTTCCGGTTTCCGGTGGACCGAGTACCTCCCCCACGTTTATCAAACCGATGATCTGGGTGTGACCTGGCAACCAATCGCCGGCAATCTCCCCGATGCGCCGGTCAACGATCTTCTCACCGATCCGGACAGGCCGGGCCGGCTGTTTGTGGCCACCGACGTGGGGGTCTTTGAAACCTCCGATGGCGGGATCACCTGGTCGGCCTTTGGCTTGGACCTCCCCCGCGTCGTCACGACCTCGCTGGCACTCGATCGGACAAATCAGGTTCTGGTGGTCGGGACCTACGGCAGGAGCCTGTTCTCTGCCGTGATCGATCCCGCACAGGTCTTCAGCGACGGCTTCGACTCAGGCGGCACAACCCAATGGACCAACACCGTTCTCTAGGAAATATCGGGCATAGTCTTGAATCATGGTTGGTTTACGATAGGACCGATCGACGGAAGAAAGCCCACCCGCTGGAGGCGACAAGACTTGAATAACGATCCCGGATTCAAAACCTCGAGGGTCTCGTTGGCATCGGGAGTCGCAGCAGCCCTATTGATCGTCTTTGTGTATGCGTCATCACCCGCCCATGCCCAGGAGCTCGAGCCTCGTGCCTACCGGCCGCTGCCCGTGGGGCTCAACTTCGCAGTACTATCCTTTGCCTATTCCTCCGGCAACGTGGTCGCCGACGTCAGCTCGCCGATCCAGGACCTCGAACTGGAGCTCCAGATCCCGTCGCTCGGCTACCTTCGGTCCTTCGGGCTCTTCGGCCGGTCCGCGGCGCTCTCGCTGGGCGTGCCCTTTTACTTCATGGCCGGCTCGGCCCAGGTCGCCGGAGAGTTCATCAGCGACAGTCGCTCGGGCGCTGGGGACATCAGGGCGAAAGTCTCGGTCAACCTGATCGGAGGACCGGCGCTGAGCCCGCCCGCGTTCGCAAAACGCCGCCCGGGCCGAAGCCTGGGAGTGGGCCTCGCTGTGAGCGCTCCCACCGGCCAGTACGACAACACCCGGGTCATCAACTTCGGCAGCAACCGGTGGGCGTTCAAACCGGAGTTCGGATACTCCAGCGTCAAGGGCCCCTGGATCTTCGACTTCGCCCTTGGAGTCTGGTTCTTCACCGCCAACACCGACTTCCTCGGCCAGACACGAACCCAGGACCCCATCGGCAGCTTCCAGGCCCACCTCAGTTACAATTTTCCCAACCGGATGTGGCTCGCGCTGAACGCCAACTACTTCACCGGGGGCCAGACCGCCATCGGCGGCACCAATAATGTCGACCTGCAGCACAATTCCAGGATTGGACTGACCCTGTCACTGCCCCTCGGAGGTCCCCACTCTCTCAAGCTCTCCGGTCAAACCGGCGCGTACACAAGCCTCGGCGCCGATTTCGATATGTTCCAGGTGGTGTACCAACTCCGCTGGTGATTCCGGACTATTCGAATTCCGAATTCCGAATTCCGAATTGCCCGTCATCTTCTTGACCTACCCCATACAAAGAGGCCACAATGCCCGCGCGCCGGAGTGGCGGAATGGCAGACGCAGCGGACTCAAAATCCGCCTGGGGCAACTCAGTGAGGGTTCGAATCCCTCCTCCGGCACCAGGCTTCGTTCTCGACCAACGGGAGAGAACGAAGCCTGCCACGGCGTAGCGTCAGCGAAGCCGGGCTGTTCGGGAACTTTCGTGGCGGTCGAGAACTACGCCCGGGCAAGCCAGCCTTCTCGTCTCGACCAACGGGAGAGAACGAAGCCTGCCACGGCGTAGCGCAGCGAAGCCGGGCTGTTCGGGAACTTTCGTGGCGGTCGAGAACTACGCCCGGGCAAGCCAGCCTTCTCGTCTCGACCAACGGGAGAGAACGAAGCCTGCCACGGCGTAGCGTAGCGAAGCCGGGCCGTTCGGGAACTTTCGTGGCGGTCGAGAACTACGCCCGGGCAAGCCAGCCTTCTCGTCTCGACCAACGGGAGAGAACGAAGCCTGCCACGGCGTAGCGCAGCGACTTGTCACGGCGTAGCTGAAGGCGAAGCCGGAAGCCAAGCTCTTCCCCATCGTCGGCGTTGGTCGGAAACTACGCCCGGGCAAGCCAGCCTTCTCGTCTCGACCAACGGGAGAGAACGAAGCCTGCCACGGCGTAGCGCAGCGACTTGTCACGGCGTAGCTGAAGGCGAAGCCGGAAGCCAAGCTCTTCCCCATCGTCGGCGTTGGTCGAGAACTACGCCCGGGCAAGCCAGCCTTCTCGTCTCGACCAACGGGAGAGAACGAAGCCTGCCACGGCGTAGCGCAGCGACTTGTCACGGCGTAGCTGAAGGCGAAGCCGGAAGCCAAGCTCTTCCCCATCGTCGGCGTTGGTCGAAAACTACGCCCGGGCAAGCCGAGTCACGGCGTAGCCTTTTGGCGAAGCCGGACACTTCCGTTACGCAGTCACGCGGTCGAGTCCCCCGGACAGTCCCGAATTCTGAACTCTGAACCCGCAACGCGGAACTCTGAAATCGGGCATGGACGCGAACGCGGGGCGTGCGGCGGTGTATCCGGCATCCGCCATCTCAGCGGCCGGCACGAGGAAAAATGGAGACGCGACCTGCGAAGGGATTGACGAGCCGGGATACACGGAGTATATTACCGCATAGTGATGAGGTTAGTTCATCGCTGTCAAGGAGGTTGCTGTGGTCGCTTCGGATGAACTCCTGCAACGCATCGCCGAGGTGCTCAAAGCCATGGCCGACCCCACCCGACTCAAGATCCTGCACAGCCTGCAACAGGGAGAACGCTGTGTATCGGACATCCTCGAGGTCGTCGGCGGCAGCCAGGCCAATGTTTCGAAGCACCTTTCGGTCCTCAAGCGTGCCGGGCTGGTCGAGAGTCGGCGCGATGGACTCAATGTGTTTTACGAAATATCTGACGAGGGTGTGTTTACCATCTGCCGCAATGTGTGCGACTCTCTCGAGGTCCGTATCGACCGCGAGCACCAGACCATCATCGAGGGCCGCCTGGGCATCAAAGAGCTGGAAAAACACTAGCCTTGACGCCCGACGTCGAGGAACGCCATGCCGATCTACGAATACCGCTGCACGGACTGTCAACACCTCTTTCAAAAACTCCAAACCATGAGCGCCGGATCGGACGGCGTCCACTGCCCGAAATGCGAAGGTAAACGGGTCGAGCGCCAACTCTCGGCCTTTGCCAGCACCCAGTCCAGCGGCGGCACCAGCCGTCCAGCCGGCTGTGCGCCCTCGGGCGGCGGGTGACAGTTTTGATTCTGCGGGCCGGTACGGTCCGAACAGCCATTTCCAATCCGCGATCAGACCACTATTTTGGAGCCGCTCCCGAGCCTCTTGGAATGAAGTCCCTTCGCGCCAAACAGGGACTTCACATCCACATCAGACGTGTTAGAATTCGGCGGTGATTATTCAGTACCGCCCGGATGGGGCCAAAAAACCAACGGAAATTCTTTGAGGAGGGGACTATGCATCGATTTGTAGGACGGATGAGCATCGTGTTGTGTGTCGCCGCGATGGTCGCGGCGCCCACGGTGTTCGCACAGGTTGCGGATATTTCCACCACAATCACTGGGCCGGAAAGCGCGGTGCCCGGCGATGTCGTGACGGTCACGGTGGAGTACACCAATCACGGACCAAACGACACCTCGGACACCTACGTCAACGCGGCAGTTCCATACGGCATCCCTGCCGGATGGGAAGAGCTGACCCAGGAGCAGTTCGACGCGTTGCAGAACTCGGCGGCGACCTTTGACGAGGACGGCAACCCGCTGACCACCACCGACACTTTGGGCAACGTGCCGCTGCTGTTCATCAATGACGGTGACTGTACCTCATTGTATTTTCAGAACCAGGGGCCCGAGTTTGCCAACACCGGCTCGGCCACACCGACGTCCGGCTTGGACAATGGCGTCACCGGCAGCTTCACCTTCGAACTGCCGATTCCCGCCGACCCCAGGATGGGTCAGTTCCACATGGACAGCGGACCCACCATGGGCATGAACTTCACCACCGGCTACTCAACCTACCAGTTTTGGGGCAATGCCACGGCGGACCACCGCTTCGGCCCGGGCAACGACTGCGACGCCTTCGTCGACCAGTGCCAGGCCCTGACCGACTGCTTCGGCATGCGGCTCTGGGAGTTCGCCGAGCCCATCACCGCCGATTTCATGATCGTGGATGACGGCGGCGTCTTCCCCGACCCGGCGCTGGGCTGCGGCCCGCTGGTCAACGACCTCACCGGCAAGATCGCGATCATGAAGCGCGGCGAGTGCAACTTCTCGGACAAGGTGCTGTTCGCCGAGCAGGCCGGCGCCGTGGCCGCCTTCATGGTCAACGACGGCCGCTGCGGCGACTGGCCCGCCAGCGACGATTGCGTCACCAGCATGACCGCCGCCGATCTCGCGCCCTTGATCAACGCTCCGGTGCTGCTGGTGTCGGTGACCGACGGCATGCCGGTCTTCGATGCCGTCGAGGCTGGCGAGACCGTCACCGCCACCTTCGGCAACATGCCGGTAATGCCCTACAAGGTCGACAGCTTCTCCTTCCACGCCGGCACAGAGTTCGAAAGCGTCGATTCCCCACCGGCCGGATGGGCGAACAATGTCGGCGTCTACAACATGACCGTGGCTTCGGGCCCGACCGAGACCGTATCGTTCATCGCGGCAGCGGCGCTTGCGCAGGGTCTCGAGGGCGCGTTCTTCTACACCGACGCGGACGTCAACAACAAGGGTATGGAAGAAGCGACCTTCTACTTCCTGTGGCTGCCGCGGGGCGAGGACAACTCCGAGCCCGTGGCCTCCGAGACCTACACCCTCGGTCCCGGTGAGAGCATGCAGTTCGAGAACGTGTTGGCCGAGGCCTTTGGCGCCGAGCCCGATGTTGTCGGCGCTCTTGCCGTGGTGGCCAGCAGCCCGGATGTCATCGCCATGACCCGGACCTACAACTTCCCGGGCGGCAAGGTCGCGGGCACCTTTGGCCAATCCCTACCCGCGATTCCGTCGAGCGACCTTCAGGGCGCCGGAGAGATTCAGCGGATCATCTTCCAGAGCGAAAACGACGACTTCCGCGCCAACGTGGGCTGCGTCAACGGCAACCCGTCGGATCTCATCGTCACCATGGAACTGTACGACAACGAAGGCAATGAACTCGAGGTCAAGACCCTCAACCTGGGACCGTGGTCCAACGGCCAGGTCAACCGCATCTTCCGCGACTATGCGCCGTTGAACGGCTATGTCGACGTCTTCAGCAATACCGAAGGCGCAGCCTTCTATTGCTACGGTTCGGTGCTCGACAACGAGACCTCGGACCCGACCACGGTGCTGCCGCAGGTTCCGAGCGACGCGCTCGACTTCATTCCGGCAGCGGCGTTGGCGGCAGGCCTGGAGGGTTCGTTCTTCCAGACCGACCTCGACATCAACAACACGGGTGCTGCGGGTGTCGACTTCCAGATTCTCTGGCTGCCTCGGGGAGCGGACAACTCCGAGCCGATCGCGTCGGAGACCTTCTTCCTCGGCGCGGGTATGGGCGTTCGCTACGAGAACGTGCTGACCGAGGTCTTTGGAGCCGAGCCGGACGCGGTGGGCGCCCTCGCGGTGGCCGCGGTGGACAGCTCGGATCTGATCTCAATGTCCCGGACGTACAACATCCCCACCGCCAAGGTGGCCGGGACCTTCGGTCAGGCCCTTCCGGGCATTCCCATGAGCCAGATGATCACGCCTGGCACCACCAAACGGATCATCTTCCTCAACCACAACGACGACTTCCGCGCCAACGTGGGTTGCGTCAACGGCGTCAACCAGGCGGTCAGAGTCACCATCGACCTCTATGACGGCGCGGGCGAGATGCTCGAGAGCCGGCCCATGGATCTGCCGCCGTGGTCGAACAAGCAGTTCAACGGCCTGTTCAGCGCCTACGCGCCGGTCCAGGGCTATGTGGACATCTCCACGGCCACCGAAGGTGCGTACGTCTACTGCTACGGATCGGTGCTCGACAACCAGACGTCGGACCCGACCACCGTACTGCCGCAGTAGCTTCGGTCGAATATCAACCAACAGCGGGGGCTTCGGCCCCCGCTTTTCGTTGTGACGGCGGGCTGGCTTCGGCAGCCCCGCCGGAACAACGTCCTGAGCGAGGCCTGAAAGGCCGAGTCGAAGGACCTCCCTCGCCCACCCACCCATTGCGAATTGCGAATTGCTGTCATCCTGGGCGAGCGGCGACGCCGCGAGTCGAGGGATCTGCCCACCCACCGGGTGTAGAAGGTGTAGAAGGTGCAGAGGGCACTGATTCCTGAGCCCGAGCCCGTTTCCGTTGCCGTTACCGACGAGAAGGTCCGGAAATCATGGCTGGATCACCCACCCGCACGTTTCGATTTTCGAATTGCGAATTGGCCCTCCCCTTTCGCCCGGTGTCGAACGTGCGGAGGAGGGCCGCACGACGAAACTTTCAACGTTTGGTTTATCCTCGACGTCGGTGCCAGGCACCGCCGCAGATGTTGCGATCTCGTGCTCCGCTGCGATTTCGACGGTGCCTGGCACCGGCTCGGGCGTTTGGAAATATCCTCTTGATTTCAGCGCGCCCATCTCCCCAAAGCGCTCCCCGAGGGTGCCCCCTGAGACATTGTTGGGACCTCACGGGATGGGTTTGCCAGCACCTTGGTTCCCAACAATGTCAAAGACGGCACGCCCGCCCATCGCGCCCTTTCGGCTGACGGGAAATCTCCGCAAACCAATGGTTGTCATCCTGAGCGAGCGTAGCGAGTCGAAGGATCTGGGCGGGTGGGAACGGTCAACGATTAACGTTTAACGTTCAACGTGTAACGTCCTGCCCCACCCAGATCCTTCGTCGCCTATGGCTCCTCAGGATGACAGTTTGAAGGGCTGGGGTGGCTGGCGAATCCAGCGTCCGGCATCTGGTTTCCGAGCCCCGAGTCCCGAGTCCAGAGTCCCGAGTTTTCGCACTTCTCATTTCACATTTCTCGTTTCTCATCTCTCAATCTCTGCTACCCTTTGCAATGGTCAACGGCCTTTTCAACAGTCCGTCGCGGGAGTTCGGCAAGACGGACAACGATCAACAGACAACCCTTGAGGAGGGGATCATGCATCGACTCACAGGACGGATCGGCATCGTAATGTGTGCTGTCGCTTTGGTCGCGGCACCCACGCTGTTCGCGCAGGTTGCAGACTTGACAACCGACGTCAGCGGCCCGGAGAACGCAAACGCGGGAGACGTCGTGACCGTCACCGTGGACTACGGAAACCTCGGGCCCAACGACACGGCCGACACATATGTGGACACGATGATTCCATTCGGCATCCCTGCCGGATGGGAAGAGCTGACCCAGGATCAGTTCGACGCGTTGCAGAACTCGGCGGCGACCTTTGACGAGGACGGCAACCCGCTGACCACCACCGACACTTTGGGCAACGTGCCGCTGCTCTTCATTGACGACGGTGAGTGCCTCGGGCTCAAATTCCAGGCCCAGGGTCCCGAGTACGCCAACACGGGCTCCGCCACACCGGTCCAGGGTCTCACCAACGGCGCCAGCGGCACATTCACCTTCGAGCTGCCGATCCCCGCCGACCCAAAGATGGGGCAGTTCCGCATCGACAGTGGTCCCACCGCCGGCACCACCTTCCACGCCGCCAACACTCTCTACCAGATCCTGGGCAATTCCACGGCGGACCACCGCCACAGCTCCGGATCCAACTGCGACGCCTTCGTGGATCAGTGCGAGGCCCTGAGCGACTGCTTCGGCATGCGGCTTTGGGAGATCGCCGAGCCCGTCACCGCGGACATGATGATCGTAGATGACGGCGGCGTTGCCGGTGACCCGGCCCTGGCCTGCGGCCCGCTGGTCAACGACCTCACCGGCAAGATCGCGCTGATGAAGCGCGGTGAGTGTAACTTCTCGGACAAGGTCCTCTTTGCCGAGCAGGCCGGCGCCGTTGCCGCGTTCATGGTGAACAACGGCGGCTGCAACGTCTGGCCGGGAAGCAACGACTGCACTCTCAACATGGACGGCGGCGACCTCGCCCCCTTGATCAACATTCCCGTGGTGCAGGTTTCGGTGAACAGCGGCACGCCGATCTTTGACGCCGTCGAGGACGGTGAAACCGTCACCGCGACCTTCGGCAACATGCCGGTGATGCCCTACAAGCTGGACAGCACGGCGTTCCACTCCGGCACCGAGTTCGAGAGCGTCGATCCGGCACCGGCCGGGGAAGAGAACAATGACGGCCTTTACAACCTGACCGTGGCTTCGGGCCCGACCGAGACCGTATCGTTCATCGCGGCAGCGGCGCTTGCGCAGGGTCTCGAGGGCGCGTTCTTCTACACCGACGCGGACGTCAACAACAAGGGTATGGAAGAAGCGACCTTCTACTTCCTGTGGCTGCCGCGGGGCGAGGACAACTCCGAGCCCGTGGCCTCCGAGACCTACACCCTCGGTCCCGGTGAGAGCATGCAGTTCGAGAACGTGTTGGCCGAGGCCTTTGGCGCCGAGCCCGATGTTGTCGGCGCTCTTGCCGTGGTGGCCAGCAGCCCGGATGTCATCGCCATGACCCGGACCTACAACTTCCCGGGCGGCAAGGTCGCGGGCACCTTTGGCCAATCCCTACCCGCGATTCCGTCGAGCGACCTTCAGGGCGCCGGAGAGATTCAGCGGATCATCTTCCAGAGCGAAAACGACGACTTCCGCGCCAACGTGGGCTGCGTCAACGGCAACCCGTCGGATCTCATCGTCACCATGGAACTGTACGACAACGAAGGCAATGAACTCGAGGTCAAGACCCTCAACCTGGGACCGTGGTCCAACGGCCAGGTCAACCGCATCTTCCGCGACTATGCGCCGTTGAACGGCTATGTCGACGTCTTCAGCAATACCGAAGGCGCAGCCTTCTATTGCTACGGTTCGGTGCTCGACAACGAGACCTCGGACCCGACCACGGTGCTGCCGCAGGTTCCGAGCGACGCGCTCGACTTCATTCCGGCAGCGGCGTTGGCGGCAGGCCTGGAGGGTTCGTTCTTCCAGACCGACCTCGACATCAACAACACGGGTGCTGCGGGTGTCGACTTCCAGATTCTCTGGCTGCCTCGGGGAGCGGACAACTCCGAGCCGATCGCGTCGGAGACCTTCTTCCTCGGCGCGGGTATGGGCGTTCGCTACGAGAACGTGCTGACCGAGGTCTTTGGAGCCGAGCCGGACGCGGTGGGCGCCCTCGCGGTGGCCGCGGTGGACAGCTCGGATCTGATCTCAATGTCCCGGACGTACAACATCCCCACCGCCAAGGTGGCCGGGACCTTCGGTCAGGCCCTTCCGGGCATTCCCATGAGCCAGATGATCACGCCTGGCACCACCAAACGGATCATCTTCCTCAACCACAACGACGACTTCCGCGCCAACGTGGGTTGCGTCAACGGCGTCAACCAGGCGGTCAGAGTCACCATCGACCTCTATGACGGCGCGGGCGAGATGCTCGAGAGCCGGCCCATGGATCTGCCGCCGTGGTCGAACAAGCAGTTCAACGGCCTGTTCAGCGCCTACGCGCCGGTCCAGGGCTATGTGGACATCTCCACGGCCACCGAAGGTGCGTACGTCTACTGCTACGGATCGGTGCTCGACAACCAGACGTCGGACCCGACCACCGTACTGCCGCAGTAGCTTCGGTCGAATATCAACCAACAGCGGGGGCTTCGGCCCCCGCTTTTCGTTGTGACGGCGGGCTGGCCTTCGGCAGCCCCGCCGGAACAACGTCCTGAGCGAGGCCTGAAAGGCCGAGTCGAAGGACCTCCCTCGCCCACCCACCCATTGCGAATTGCGAATTGCTGTCATCCTGGGCGAGCGGCGACGCCGCGAGTCGAGGGATCTGCCCACCCACCGGGTGTAGAAGGTGTAGAAGGTGCAGAGGGCACTGATTCCTGAGCCCGAGCCCGTTTCCGTTGCCGTTACCGACGAGAAGGTCCGGAAATCATGGCTGGATCACCCACCCGCACGTTTCGATTTTCGAATTGCGAATTGGCCCTCCCCTTTCGCCCGGTGTCGAACGTGCGGAGGAGGGCCGCACGACGAAACTTTCAACGTTTGGTTTATCCTCGACGTCGGTGCCAGGCACCGCCGCAGATGTTGCGATCTCGTGCTCCGCTGCGATTTCGACGGTGCCTGGCACCGGCTCGGGCGTTTGGAAATATCCTCTTGATTTCAGCGCGCCCATCTCCCCAAAGCGCTCCCCGAGGGTGCCCCCTGAGACATTGTTGGGACCTCACGGGATGGGTTTGCCAGCACCTTGGTTCCCAACAATGTCAAAGACGGCACGCCCGCCCATCGCGCCCTTTCGGCTGACGGGAAATCTCCGCAAACCAATGGTTGTCATCCTGAGCGAGCGTAGCGAGTCGAAGGATCTGGGCGGGTGGGAACGGTCAACGATTAACGTTTAACATTCAACGTGTAACGTCTTCCCCCAGCAACCCGCGAACCTCCTCGGCATCCTGTGTCCGGCCCATCCGCTCGAGCACGGTGAAGAGATTGTCCGGCGCGCTCACCACACCCGGATCGAGACCCACAGCCCGGCGGTAGGCCGCCGCAGCCTCCAATGGCCGCTTGTCGAGGGCCAAGGCGAGCGCGAGCCGATTGCGGGCACCTGCGTCTTCGGGGCGAAGTGCGACCGCGGTTTCAAGGCGAGCCACCGCATCTCCCGCCCGTCCGGTTGCCATGAGCACGGTTCCCAACCGGTTGAGGACCTCGGGATCGTCGGGGCGAACTCTCTCAGCTTCAAAAAGAAGCTCCAGGGCGCTCTCGAATTCGCCCTGACCGTAGAGTAGGAATGCCAAGCTTGACGAGGCTGTCGGAGAAGTTGTCGCGGTGGTGTTCGAAGTCTTCCGGGCTGGTGTTTTGATAGGCGATTCGGTAGTGGCTCACGGCCTCGACGATTTGTCCCTTCTTCTCGAGCCCAACCGCCAGGTTGCCATGGGGAAGGGCCGCGTCGGGCTGGATCTCGATGGCCTTGATGTAGTGGAACATCGCCTCATCAGTCCGTCCCAGCAGGTCCGCCGCCAACCCGGCTTGGTACTGGACGCGAACATCGTCCGGGTCGAGTTCGACCGCCTGCCGTGACAGTCCATAGGACTCCCCGAGCTTTCCGGCCCAGCCGATGACCTTGGACAAATTGGTCAGGGCGATGGCATGGGCGTGGGCGTCGAGCCCGCCCTCCACTCGCTCGGTCACCCGACGAATGGCCTCCTCACCCCAACCGGAATCTGGCCGGACGATCCCGTCATCGATCATCTGGTCCAGCAACGCCAGCGCGAGCAACCGATTCCCACCGATAGTCGGATGCACGTGGTCCAGAAACAGATTGCCTCCCGGAATCCCGCCGTCGGACCGCTGTTCCGCCAGTTGGACAAAATCCACAACAGCCAACCCGTTGGCGGCGGCCACCTCTCGAACAATATCGGGCATTGGACCCAGTGCCCGGAGGGGACAAACATCTTCGTCGCGGGCTCTTTCGTACGCGATTTTGGCCTCGTCGAACCGACCCAGTGAATCCAGGGCCTGGCCCAGAACGTACTGCAATTCGGCGTGCCGTGGATCGATCTCGGCGGCCTGTCGGAGACGTTCGACGCCTCCTTCGGGGTCCCCTGCGCGAACCGCCTCGATGCCCTGTCGGACCAGAATGCCCCACATTCTCTGTTCCGCCGACGTCAGGCCATCACGATGCTCGCTTTTGAAGGGGCCCGATTCCCTGAGATTGGCCGCCGGGGTGACCATCATCACGTCAGCGCCGGCCGACCGCGCGATCTGGACCATGCGGTGGAGATTGAACCGGTAGTGCTGCAGCACCTTGTTCGCGAGATCGTCGTCTCGACTGTAAGCTGAAGGCCCCACCGCATCGTCGAGCAGGGTCACGACCTCAGATGAAAGCACATCCGAATCGGTGGCGGTCCCCCCGTCATTTTTAGTCGCGGCGACCAACCGGCCGACGGCGGCCCAGGTGCGAGTCTTCGAAACAAGTGCGCCCACCCCGCGGACCGGCCTCGGCATGGCGATGATCTGGGGGTAGCTTCGCCTCTCGAGGAACTCGTTGTGACCCGAATAGACAACGAAGAGGTCGGGGTCGTACCGGATGAGCTCCTCCATGAGCACGGCCACCCGGTAGCTCGCGTAGCTGATGCCGCCGGCGTTGATGACCTCCCACCGGCGCTCCGGCTGGGCCTCCTTTAAGAACTCGCGGAGCCATCCGCAGAACGAGGTCACGTCACCGTAGGGTCGGCCATAGGTGGTGGATCCGCCAACGCAGAAGATCCGATATGCACCCTTGGGCTTTTTCACCGGGAAGGTCTGGTCGTTGAAAAGGGCCTTCTTGGCGCCCGATCGTTCCATCACTCGTCCACCGTCAGCGGCCGTGGTCTCCACATAAAGCGGTGACGACCCCGAAAAACCCACATACGGGTCGCTGTCGTATGACCGGGAACCAACGCCAAGGATGGCCAGCAGCCCCTCCGCGAGAACGAAGAACAGCACTGTGGCCGCAATCGCGAAAACCAGCTTCTTCCGCAGCGGCAGCCCGTCCGCGGTGGCGTCCGAAATTTCAACGTGGTGCTGTGGCTCGTGTTTGCTCATGACTCTGTTCCGGACCAGTGACCGCGACGACTGGTCGCCGCGCGTGGGCTGACAGTCTAGCTCGGGCGGGTCACTCAGTCACCCCAGGATGGCGGTCCGAAGGCGGCCGTAATCCACGTGTGGCTTCAAATCCTGGTCTGAGGTGACCGCCGCACCCCCACCATCACTGAACTCACACGACAGTTTCTGCTACCCTCCGTGGTGGCCGAGGACACCTTCGGCTGTCCTTTCCGGGAGGTCTCGACCATGCTGCTCAATCTGCGAACGATAACCATCGGCATCGCTGCCACTGTGCTCTCTCTTCCCCTGTTTGCCGGAGGGCCGGAGGTCCTGGTCCGTATCGACCGACCAGAGAACATGGGCCGAGATGCGCTCATCGAGGCCGGGGTGCCACTGGTGGCCGAGCTGTCCCACGCGTTTCTGGCCGTGGGGGACCAGGCCACGATGGAAGCAGCGGCAGCGACCTTCGGCATGAGAATCAGCGTCGTTGATCCCAATCCCGATGACGGTTCGTTCGCCCTCGCCGGTCTACTGGAACGGGGATCGCTTGCCGACCTCGCACCGTGCGGCGATGTGGTCTGGCGGGAGGACGACTGGATCCTGCTGCGCACTGACCACAGCGATCTCGCCGGGTGCCTGGCGGGCGGAGGGGTCGTCGTGACGCCCCTGTCGCTGGAACCTATCAGACATTCCAAGGTACCGTCGGCCGCATCCGCGGCGTTGCCGGAAGGACCGGCAGAAGTGCTCGACACCGATGATCTGGTGCTGGACATGCTCACCAGAATCGACGGCCCCTTCGCGCTCGCCCACTGGCAGGCCGTGGTGGCCTCGGCCTCCACTCGATACTCCACGTCGTCCGGGTGCTTTGCCGCCGCCGACGACGTCTACGATCTCTTCGACGCCTTCGGCCTCGGGCCCGAGTTCCAGGACCACACGTCCGGCCACGCACCCAACATCATCGGCACCATTCCCGGGCAAATCACCCCCGAGAACGTCTACATCGTCATCGGGCACCTCGACGACATGCCGTCATCCGGCAGCGCTCCAGGTGCCGACGACAATGCCTCGGGGTCGGCCTTGGTGACGGCCCTCGCCGAGGTCATGTCGGACTACGATTTCGCCAGCACGATTCGATTTCTCGCCGTGACCGGTGAAGAATGGGGGCTGTACGGCAGCACCTACTACGCCGCCCAGGCGACCGCCGCTGGCGAACAGATCCAGGCCGTGCTCAACGCCGACATGGTGGGCTGGGAGGGCAACGGATTGCCCTCCCAGGAGGATTTGGACATCAACTACAACACCGGTTCGGCCTGGCTCGGAAACCTGATGACCCAGGTTGCCGCCGACTACCCGGTGGGACTGCCGGTGAATGCCTTTCAGTGCAACGACATGGCCTACAGCGACCACTGGCCGTTTTGGCAACGGGGTTTTTCAGGGGTCTGCGGCATCACCGACAACGAGGGATTCTGTGGCCAGAGCGGAAGCTACCCCTACTACCACACCAGCTCCGACACCATCGCCAACTGCGGTCCCGGCGGGCCCGAGTTTCTCGCCGGGTCCATGAGGCTCTACCTCGCAACGGCCGGTCACCTCGCAGAACCTCTGTGCCGACGCAGCGGCCCTCCTTCCGACCTCGTCGCCGCAGGGGCAGCCGATCATCGCATCGACCTGTCGTGGGCAGGGGCCGGTCCGGGGCTCAGTTACGAAATCCGTCGCGCACCGGGCGGCTGCGCCCAACCGGGGGCGGAGACGGTGGTCGGAGAAACGACCAATCTCTACTACAGTGACACCTCCGCTTCGGGTGACGTGGTGTACGGCTACACTGTGGTGGCAAAGGACCCGAGTGGATACTGTTTATCGGCCCCCACCAGTTGTGTGGAGGCCTCGACCACCGGCGCCTGCACCGAGGCCCCGGGCTTTGCCGGCGCCACCGGCGTGACGGATGGCGCATCTCAGACCTGCCAGCTCACGGTGAATTGGTCCACCCCTTACGAAGTCTATTGCGGCGGTGATGTGGCCTATAACATCTACCGATCCACGTCCCCGGGCTTCGCACCGGGACCGGCGAATCTCATCGCCAATCACGTCACAGGCACCAGCCACGACGACTACGACGCCGTCTTCTCCGAGCAGTACTTTTACGTTGTCCGGGCGGTTGACCTGGGCAACGGCGCCGAGGACTCCAACACGGTCGAGGTAACCGGCAGTCCCACCGGTCCTCCGGTCATCGGAACGTGGACCGACACCGCCGGCGACACCGGCCCGGCCACGCTGGACATGGAGGCGCCGTGGCACACCTATGCCTCGAGTGGACACGTCGGGCCGATGGTCTATCGCACAGGCCACTACTCCAGCGACACCTGTTCGGCGGCAACCACGCCGCCCCTGCAACTGGGCCCCGCGCCGACCCTCGAATTCTGGTCCACCTACGATATCGAGGACGACTGGGACAAAGGCATCGTGGAGATTTCGTCAAACGGAGGAACCACGTGGACCCGGCTGGAGGTCGGATACCCGGGTTACGCCGGAAACACCGGTGACGAGTGTCTATTGCCAACCGGGGACTACTTCACCGGAACAAACGCCACCTACGACGCCTACCAGGCATCGCTGGCGACGTGGAGCGGTCAAGAAGTCATGCTGCGCTGGCGGCTTTCGTCGGACGGTTACGTGGAGAAGGACGGTTGGTGGATCGACGACATCGCCATCACCGATGTTTCGGTCCCGGGCGAGTGCAGCTCCGGTCCGTCGACCCTCGTCTTTTCCGACGGCTTCGACTCAGGGAGCGCCGACGGATGGTCGGCGGTGGGACCCTAGCCTCCACCCGTTCCAGGGGCTAGCGGCTCGGGGCTGGATTCCCGGCTCAATCGGTGGGCATGTCGGCGCCAGGCACCGGCCCGCGCGAACGGTTCGTTCCGCTGATTTCGGCGGGCCCATCTCCCAACCGCGCTCCCCGAGGGAGCCACCCCTGACACTTTCGGGACCATTGACCTTACCAGTCTTCGGTGCGGAGAATCCCGAAAGTGTCGGAAGTGGGGCGCCCGTGCATCGCGCCTTCCCCGGCTCCATGCGGGTGGGGGGGGGGTCGAATTTCGAATTTCGAATTTCGAACTGATCTCCCAGAGGTCTAAAAACCCGGAGCCCTGAGCCACCGATCGGGTATCCTCACCAAATGTCCAATCCAGTCATCCATACTCTGGGTCACGGCTTCGACTGGTGCGCATCCAGCCTCCAGTGGCCAGTGACCACCGATGTGGGAGGGGGTTTGTCAGGGGTGATCGCCGCCGCCACCAGGGTCATGTGGCTCGATCCATCCAGCGGCCGCCTCGCCTATCGCGGCGTACCCATCGAGGTCCTCGCCCATCAGCCCGATTTCGAGCGCACGGCTTTTCTGCTCATAACCGGTCAACCGGCGGATGAGGACCCAGGGGCTTTTCATGTCTTCCGCGGGGGGCTGAGGTCCAGCCGCATCCTCCCGGATGACGTCCTCGGCCTGATCGAAACATTTCCCCGGTCGATCCATCCCACCCGGGTTCTCCGCGCCGGGGTCTCCGCCATGGGCTGTCACGAACTGGATGTGGACGACCACATCGACGGAAGGAGCCTCTGGAGCGAGCTTCGCATCGTGGGTCAGGTGGCGTCGCTGGTTTCCCACATCGTGGATTACCGCCGTGGGCGCCCGGCCTTCGTCGCCGACCCCGACACCAGTCTTGCCGAATCCGTCCTCCAGGCTTTGGCGGGGAGGGACCCGTCCGACGAAGAACGCCAGGCTCTCGATCTCCTTTGGGTTCTCTATGCAGCCCATGGTCTCGATGCGCCGACGTTCACCTCGATGGTCGTGGCCTCCTGTCTCGCCGATCCCTACTACAACGTCGTGGCCGGTCTCTCGGCCCTTACCGGCCGCCACCAGGGCGGAGCCGGTGAGCACATCGTCGAACAACTGCTCACTCTTGAAGATCCGCAATCCGCCACTAGGTGGGTGCACAGCACGTTGGCGCAAGGCGGAGTGATCCCAGGATTCGGCCACCGCGCCTACCGGATGGCCGATCCTCGAGCCGTCGTGCTGCGAAAGGCTGCGGCCTCCCTGGCCCGGCAGATGGGGCAAGGAAAGCTCTACGAGGTTGCCCGGGCCGTGGAGGAGGCGGCAACTTTGGCCCTGGCTCCTCGGGGCATCTTTGTCAACATCAATCTCTACGGCGCCTTGATGTTCCACCTCTTGGGGGCCCAACCCGCCGAGATCCCGTGCCTCATAGCCGCCGCCCGCGTCGCCGGCATGGTGGCCCTCGTCCGCGAAACGCTGCACGACATCCGCCTGTACAGACCCCTGAGTCGCTACATCGGTCCCTCAGAGCGTGCCGTTCCGGATGGAGATCATCGGTGATCGGCTCGCAACCACCGAAACCGCTTCAACGCTACGACCGCGGACTCGAGGGCCTGGTGGCGGGAGATACGGCCATCGGGCTTATCGACGGGGTCCGGGGCCGGCTCCTCTACCGGGGTTACGAGGTCGCGGATCTGGTCAAACATGCGACTTTCGAGGAGGTCTCCTTTCTCATCCTGTTTGGAGAATTGCCCGACCCGACCGAACTGAGTCGTTGGTCGGCGGAGCTTCGGCAGTGGCGTCAGCCCCCCCGGGCCGCACTCAATGCCCTGGATTCGGTGCCCGCTCGAGCCCATCCTCTCGCGCAGTTCAGGACCATGCTCACGGTGGCCGCCTGCCACATCCCCGATGCCGACGACACCAGTCTCGACGCACAGTGGCGACGCCCGGCCCGCATTATGAGCTGGACCGCATCCCTCGCGGCGGCAGCCATTAGACACCTCCACGGCAAGGATCCGATCGATCCCTCCGACGACCTGGGATACTCGGCCAATTGGCTCTACCAGGTCCTTGGAAGACGACCCGATGAGGACGAGAGCAGAGCCTTTGACGCCAGCCTCATCGTCCAGGCGGAGCACGGTCTCCACGCTGCTGCTCTGGCGGCTTTGGTGGTTGCCTCCACCGGGGCGGATCTGGGTTCTGCGGTCCTTGCCGGGATGGGGGCGCTGTCCGGGGCCCGCCACGGCGGAGCCAACCAGCTTGCGTTCGAAACCCTGGCTGAGCTTACGACGCCGGCCCACGCCCGTGCCTGGGCCATCCAGGCCCTCGCTCGCCGTCACCGGTTCCCGGGCTTCGGCCATCGGGTGTACAAGTGCCCTGACCCTCGTGTGACCGTCCTGGAGCCCTTCGCCCGGTCGCTGCTCACCGCCCGCGGCATGGACCGTCTGTGGGAGACGTACGTGGCCTTGCGCGACGAAGTTGAATCAGAGCTCGGAGGCCGCGGAATCTTCGCCAACGTGGACAGCATCACCGGTTTGCTCTACCACCCCATGGGTTTGCCGGCCTCGGCCTTCCCGATCCCGTTCTGCCTCGCGATTCAAACCGGATGGATGGCCCATTGCCTGGAGTATCTGCCCGACGGCGCCATGATCGAACCCGGCGCCGTGTACCTCGCAGAACCCGAGAAGATCTAGGGTCCAAGAACGCAGATCCAAGAACGAAGAACCACCGCCCGCCCAGAACCCGGGATCTTCTTCGATCTTTGTTCTTCGTTCTTGGACCGCGTTAGACGCGCAGGCGGATGAAGAGCTCGCGGAGGCGCAGCAGGAGTTTTGCCAGCTCGCAATCAGCGAGGAAGGCCCTGAGCTCCTCCTGGTCACTGCCGGCCTTCAGACGATCCTGGTAGTTCTCCACAACCGCGTGAAAGGTGGCGACCTCAGCCAGTCCGTAGGCCTCGGCCCGTGCCGAGTACCAGCCAGAATCCAGGACAGACTGCCAGACATTGGTGCTGATCTCCTGAGAACTCCCGTATGCCATCTCAGCAGCGCTGATGATCTCCGATCTGAGATCCCGCAGAACCTGAAAATCCTCAGGCTCCACGTGAACCAGGCCGACAGGGGTCGACGACCCGTCCAGCACGTTCTCACGCAACCTGTTGGCCTCCTGCCGGCCGTCCACTTCGTCGAACAAGACGTCGGTAGACTGGGGAGAACTGGACGCGATTCCTCCCACACCAACACGCTGAGAAGGATCGTCCTGCTCGTCATCGAACAACACGTCGGTTGATTGGGCCCTCGCGCCCTCGTCCCAACCGGCGACGGCTGCCGCGCCAAATCCGATCTCGGGCGACGTGTCCGGCTCTCGATCACCGAACAGCGCAGACGTGGCCTCGGTCCGTTCAGCACTCACCTGCACCGGCGACTGCGGAGGGGCAGACTCCGGACGGGACCCATCGTTCCGGTCCGCCGATTCCTCGGGATGATCGGCCGCCTCTGGTGTCTTTTTCGCCCCGGTTGCGCCGGCCGCCCCGCCCCCACCTCCGCCGTCCCGCCCACGCCGGCGGGCCCCGCTCAACTTCTCTCGCAACCTGAGGTGGAGCTCATCCAAGACCACACCCTCGGAGTCGCTCACCACCCGACCCGCTGCGAGCTTCCGCCTGAGGTCCTCGAGGGTTCGAAGGTTGGCAAGCAAGCCGTCCGGAGAGAGCGCCAGGCCCTGCAGAAGAGCGACCAGGCTCTCGCTCGACTCCACCATGTCGGCGAGATCGCCAAAGCTCGCGAGCTCGTACGGTTCTTCCTCATCCGACGCGGTGCGTTCCATTTCAATTTCGGTGGCACGGGCCGCGATCAGCCGGTCCCGAACGCCGGCCGGACAGCCCGCGACAAACCAATCTTCCCCCCACAACCGAATGGCTCCACGCCGTACGATGCGCCGAAATCCCACCAAGAGGTCGATGATTTTTCCATAGGCCTCGACCCGCGCTTCGGAAGCCTCAACCGAATTTAAAGTGTCCCCAGCCACAACGGTGCATTGTACCGGTGTCGGGTCGGATTTCTCAGCCGTCGTCACTGCGCCACTCCACGTCGATCACATTCGGGTCGAATCCGGAGATCTGTGACGGCAGGCGCCGACGAACCAGCGATCTCGCGAGGCGCCGGCCCTGCGGAAACAGCAGTCCGAATCCCAGTGCATCCGTCAACAGACCGGGGGTCAGCAGAACGGCGCCGGCAACCAGTATCAGCAGGCCGTCGATGAGGGCGTCGGTGGGCATCTCACCCGCCGCGACCCTGGTCCGCACCTCGCCGAGCACCTTCAGACCCTGCACCCTGGCCAGCCATGCTCCCAACAGGCCGGTGACGACCACGATTCCGATGGTGATCTCCACCCCCACAAGCGATCCGACCTGGATCAACAGGTAGAGTTCCACCAGAGGAACCAGGATGAAGAGGGCGGCGAGACGGGCGAACATCGCGGCCATGGTACACCGGCGCCCACCCGGCCACCCACCCGAGTGAATAGTGAATAGTGAATAGTGAATAGCGAATAGTGAATGGCGAATAGACAGGTCCTGGTTGCGACGAAGCATCCAATGGAAGCCTCTTCGCCATTCACTATTCGCTGTTCGCTTTGGAAAACGACGTAGAATGGGCGCTCCGGGAGGATTTCGTGGCAACTTGTAATTCAACAACACAATTCGTCGTATTCGTTCTTGTGCTTGCCTGTTCTGCGGTGGCCGGGACACAAGACGATCCGTCCACGACCCAGGGTGTCCATGCCGGTGAGATCGGAGCCCACGAGTGGCTGGATGACCGATTCGTACCGGTGGACCTGGAAAAACGCGAGTCCCGACCGCCACGCCGGGTTGCCGTGGGTCCCGTTGTGTCGGTGCAGGTCAACGTGGACGATTTCGGACACAACATCGTCGGCGATGCCGCCAACGAACCGTCGATCGCGGTGGATCCGACCTTTCCCAACCGAATGGCCATCGGTTGGCGCCAATTCGATACGATCGCCAACAACTTCCGACAGGCCGGATTGGGCTTTTCCGTCGATGGCGGGCGCAACTGGACAGCACCGGGAGTGTTGACCCCCGGGATCTTCCGTTCCGACCCGGTGCTCGACGCCGACTCGGAGGGCAATTTCTACTACAACAGCCTTACTGTTGAACCCGATTACATCTGCGACGTCTTCACGTCCGGCGACGGCGGCGTCCACTGGGGCTCGCCGGTCCCAGCCTACGGAGGGGACAAGGCGTGGATGGCCGTCGATCGCACCAACGGCCCGGGGGCCGGGAATATCTACGCCGCGTGGAGTCCGTGGGCGGGGTGCTGCGGCTCGGATTTCTTCAATCGTTCCACGGACGGCGGCCTTTCCTTCGAGTACCCGGTCTATGTTCCCGGAGAGCCGGCTTGGGGCGTCACCGCGGTCGGCCCAGACGGCTCGGTCTGGGTCGCCGGCGACAGCTATCCCGTGGTCGCCGTCTCACGATCGATCTCGGCCCAACAGCCGTTGGGGGGCGCCTTCAGTTTCGAGACCACTGCGATGGTTGATCTCGGCGGAGTACAAGAGGCGTTTGTGCCGGACAGCCCGAATCCCGGGGGTCTGCTGGGCCAGATCTGGATCGCCGCTGATCACTCCGACCCCTCACCATCCTCGGCAATTTATGTTCTGGCATCGGTGAATCCCCCGGGTCCCGACCCCATGGACGTCCACATCGTCAAGTCCACAGACGGAGGAGCGACCTGGAGCCCCCCGACTCGCGTCAACGATGACCCCGTCGGAAACAACGCCTGGCAGTGGTTCGGTACCATGTCAGTGGCTCCCAATGGACGGATCGACGCCGTCTGGGCCGACACCAGGAATGATCCGGGCGGGTACGACTCCGAGGTTCACTATTCGTTCTCCGCGGACGGCGGTGCGACGTGGTCGGCCAACCAGGCCATCACTCCTCCCTTCGATCCCCATCTCGGCTGGCCCAACCAGGACAAGATCGGCGATTACTACGACATGGTGTCCGATCTGGTGGGCGCCGACCTCGCCTACGCCGCCACCTTCAATGGCGAACAGGACGTCTACTACGTGCGGATCGGCGACTATGACTGCAATATCAACGGGATCGGCGACCCCCAGGACATCGCTGACAACACGTCATCCGACTCCAACGGCAACGGCATTCCGGATGAATGCGAGTCCACGACGATCTTGACCGACGGATTCGAGTCCGGTGACACGAGCGGGTGGTCGGCCAAAATTCCCTGAGAGAGGACCAGGGTCTAAGAGTGACCCGATTTTCCGATGGGTATTCCGATGGGCAGGGCCACCTTGAACGCGATCTGGGCGACGAACATCCAGTGATTGCTGTCCGAACGGGCAGCGCCGGCCTCGAAGGTCACGGAAAAATATCCCGCTCCAGACTCGGTCCCGATGGAGAGGCCGTCATGTGGTCCATGGTCCTCGTTGTCCCAGCGTCGATAGCGAACGAACTTGCCGTAGAACCCGTGCTGGCTGCTCGCCACGGGCACCTGGCGAACCCCGCCCCATCCAAGGGTAAAAATCTGGCTGTCGGCCTGTGGTCCCCACTCCTGCCCGTATCCCAGGTACAGGCTGAAGTCGTCCTTGTGGCTCACCGAAACGAAGAGATGTGCCTGGGCCGAGACCAGGTTCGGAAGGCCCATCACGGCGCTGACGCCCGGGTAGAATCCGATCAGCCAAGGGGGCTGGAGGAATTCCCCGGAACCCTCTCGCTCTGATGGAAACTGCTTGTGCCAGCTGTCCAGGTCCATGGTGGGCGTCTCTTGTGCGAATACCCCACACGCCGCCAACAACACCGCCAGGGTCGCCGCCAAGACAACCGTCCGCCAGCCGCTTCGGCGGCTCACCACGCCAGTCCCATGGAATCCAGAAAGCGTTGTTTGCCGCCGAGCATCTCCCTGAGTTCCGGCAAATCCTCCGGTCCGAGTCGGCCGACCACGCGGTCGACCCTCACTGGGTCGAGGTCCGCTCCGCATTCGACGGCGAGATCTCGCAACGAAATGAGATCATCGAGGAATGCGCCCACCGCGGCGTTGAACCGAGCATCACGCACCACGACCCCCGCCTCGGTGTTGTAGTACGTCGATCGGATATTGAAATTGGACGAGTGCACGATCGTAATGTCGCCGTCGATGCGCACCAGCTTGCCGTGGAGCGCCATGGGCGGCATCATCTTCGGCTCGCAACCCGCCTCTTCCAACAGGCCCTCCAGGTCACCGTTCCCGGACCACGCCCAGACATCGACGCCGTTTTCGATGAGCTCGATGACCGATGGCAGACCGGCGGTCAGGAACGGACCGCCGCGGAGTGCCGCATCCGCGCCGTTGACGAAAAGCCGAACGCCGACGGCCCGGTCCACGGCCTCCGAAAGCGCATCCGTCAATTCAGGCGGGAAGTTCGGAAAGGGCGTCATCAGATCGATCTCGGCAGTGGCCCTCTTGACCAACTCGACGAGAAGCTCGGTGGTGGACGCCGTCCTCCCGAGTACGGGATTGTCGTAGAGTACCGCCACTTCAGTGTTCCCCGGAGGCCGGGTCACCGGGGGAAAATACTCAGGCGTCATGTACGGCTCGATCGGACTCCGGCCATTTGGAAACCGACCCGTGTTCCAGAAGGTGCGGATCCGACGTCTCAGGGCCTCCGGAGAAACCGGGAATCGAAGGGGATTGGTGAGGTAGGAGGACATCTCCCAGCTCTTGAGGAAGATCATCTGGAGATCCCATACCGCATCTCCCTCCACCTCCACCCCGAAGTCCAGCCACCAGTTGAGTGGGTCATAGTACTCGTCGGCCAGATTTCGACCACCCACGATGGCACGCCGTCCATCCACGATGATCATCTTGTCGTGCATCCGGACGTCGTAGAGCGGGCCGATCCCCCACGAGTTGGGGTTGAAGGAACGGACGATGGCACCGGCCTCCTCCAACCGGCGAAAAGAGGCGTCAAAGACTCCTCGCGTGGTGGCATCCACCAGACAGTAGACGGCGAAGTCGGGGTTGGTTGCCCGTCGCCGGTGGATCAGGTCCACGAGCTTCTGACGGAATATCCGGCCATAGTGGTCGTCGTGCCAGGCAAAGGTGGAGATATGGATGTGATGTTTGGCTTCCTCCACCAGTTGGAGGCGGGCCTCCCACGAGTCCACCGGGCCCTTCAGCAGTCGAATGCTGTTGGTGGACGTCCACCGGGTGTGGCCGATCTCGGTGACCAGGTCTCCTTCGGCTGGATCCGCGGCCCACAGGCTCCCTTCCCCCCAGACGGAGAGGATCACCGCCGACACAAGGACCAGCGTGCGGAGGATTCTCACATAACACATTCGCCGCGGTATGGTGGACTACACTGACGGATCTCGCAAGTTTCGAGGCAAATTCCGAGACCGATCGGGGGCTTCGGCACGTTGACATTCGGTCGAAAACCGCTATCTTTGAAAGCGGTTCTCAAAAACCTCACGGGTGTTCGCGCCCCCCGGCCACCGGCGGCGGAGTCATCGGATAGGTCCCCGAGTGCGACGTCCACCCGGTGGTCAATGAAGGGAGTGCACTCGATGCGTACAGCCCATTTCGTGCTCATGACAATCTGTCTGGCTCTCCTGATTCCACCTGTGGCGGCTCAGGATGCCGTTCCCGGCCCAATCACCAAGAGCTATCAGGTGACGGTGAAGCTCGATCGGTTCCTCCAATTCGAGGACGCCTACCGGCAACACCTCCAATGGCACGGCAAGAACAACGACAACTGGGCCTGGCACACCTGGCAGGTCGTCAGCGGCCAGAATCTCGGCCAGTACATCATCCGCAGCCATGGCCACAATTGGGAGGACTTCGATCAGGAGGCGGCCCTGCGGCAGTCAGAGTGGGCGGACATCCTCACCCACGTCGCCCCGAATCTGGAGATAATGACCTCCAGCCTGGAGACCTACGAACCGCAGCTCTCCAACTGGCCGGCTGACTTGGCGCGCCCCGCCCTCGTGGAAATGACTCGATTCGAGATCGCCTTTGACGGTGTCCAGGAGTTCCGTCAGGCCATCGCCAAGATCCAGCGCGCCGTGCTCGAAAGAGCTCCCGATCGACACTTCGCGTGGTTGCGCACCGTCAACGGATCCAACGGCCCGACCATGGTCCTCGCAATCCCGCGGGCGAGTTGGGCGGACTTCAAACCCGCGGACAAGCCGCTGTGGTCGCTGATGGAGGAGGTCTACGGCGAGGCTGAGACAACGGCCATCCAAAAGGCCATCGGCGGGTCGATCCGAAGCCAAAACAGCTTCGTGGTGACCTACCGGGCCGATCTGAGCTACACGCCCGCAGACTGACCAGGTCCGCCGCGAATCGTTCTGGTCAGCCCGGCCGACCATCGTCGAGATTGTGGGAACGATTCGTCCATTGACGCGTACTGTCTAAAAGGAGGAGCGACATGGATAACAACTCGAACCAACCGGGCTACGAACCGGCCCTCGCCAACACAGCCGGAGGCGAGACCACCGCAAAGTACAGCGCCGCTCAACGTCTATGGATGGTGTTCACCTCGCCGGCGGAGGTCTTCGCCGACATCGCAATCAAACCCACCTGGATACTGCTGCTAATATTGATGATTGCGCTCGGCGTGGTGCTTCAGTTTGTGATGCTCCCCCACATCGATTTGGAATCCACAATCCGCGCCAGTCTCGGAGACCGCACCGCTGAAATGAGCGACGAACAGATCGACGAGATCGTTGCCGGGCGACAGAAATTCGCCAAGTTTGGGCCCATTGTCGCCATCGTCATCGGCCCCATTGCGTGGGCGCTCATGGCGGCCTTCTTCCTGGTCGTTCTCAAGATTGTCGGATCCGAGATGGATTTTGTTTCAACCCTCTCCACCGCCCTCCACGCCTATTGGCCGCCCTCGGTTGTAGGGTCGATCCTTACCATGATTCTCATTCAAAGGGTCGGGCTTATTCCACAGGAGGAGTTGGTCAACGTCGTCAAGGCGCACCCCGCTGCATTCATGTCGCCCGACTCGCCGCCTTGGCTCCTGGCAACGGCCGGAACCTTCAGCATTTTCAACATCTGGATCGTCGTTCTGCTGGTGATCGGTTTCAAGATCGTGGGCGGGTTGTCCACCGGCCGGGCGGTGGTTGCCGCCCTTGTCCCGTGGGGGGTATGGGTCGTCTTGAAGGCTGGGCTCTCCATGATCCCGGCGCTCTTTTCCTAACACACCGATGAGGCATACCGGAAGGACGCCATGAAGAAGTGGTTGATCGGAATCGCGGCGGTCGCCGTGCTCGCCCTGATCGTGTGGGCCAGTTTGAAAGACTCGAAACCGCGTGGCACCGAAGTCGAGCTTGGCTCGGCAGAGGCGAAGACCCTGTCTTCGAGGGTCAAGGCCACCGGCGAGATCACGCCCGAGAAGAAGGTCGAGATCTCCGCAAAGGTTGTGGGCGAAATCATCAACCTCCCCGTCGTGGAAGGTCAGGCGGTGCAGGCCGGTGAGCTGCTGCTGGACATCGAACGGGACCTCTACGAATCTGGCCGCGACCAGGCCCAGGCGGCGCTGCGGCAGGCCCAAGTGTCTGTCCGTCGCCTCGAGGTCCAGCTCGTCGACGCCGAGCGCAACCTCCGCCGGGCTCGGGAACTCCGTGCCCAGGAACTTGTGAGCCAGGAGGCCCTCGACGCGGCCCAGCTCGCGGTGGACACTGCTGAGGTTGAGATCGAAGCCCAACAGCAAACCGTTGAGCAGTACCGTTCCGCCCTCAAGCGGACCACCGACGACCTCGCCCGGACGACGATCCGGTCGCCCATGGACGGCATAATCATTCAGCTGGACGCCGAACAGGGGGAGACCGTCGTACCGGGTTCCACCAACCTCCCAGGCTCGGTGATCATGGTGGTGGCCGACATGTCCACCCTGCTGGCCGAGGTGGAGGTCAACGAGGTCGACGTCGTTGATGTGGCCCTGGGACAGGAGGCCGAGGTCACGGTGGACGCCATCGGTGACGATCCCCAGACCGGCCGAGTCGTGGAGATCGCCACCTCGGGTCGCAAAGACCCATCCCTCGGCACCATTCGATTCAGGGTCAAGATCGCACTCCAGGACCCCGATCCCGCCCTCCGTCCGGCCATGACCGCCAAGGTCGCGATTCTGACCGCCACCCGGCCTGATGCCCTGACCATTCCGATCCAGGCCGTGGTCAAACGCAAGCTCGCCGAAGACGGGACCGAAGTGAAGGGAACCAAAGCCGAGGGTCTGGACGAAACGGACGTGGTCTACGTCATCGAGGATGGTGAGGCAGCCGTCCGCGCCGTCACAACAGGCATTGCCGACGATCTCCACGTGGAGATCACCGATGGCTTGGGCGCGGGGGACGAGATCATCATCGGTCCCTATCGAACGTTGAAGAAGCTGCACGCGGGCGAGGCGGTCCGGGCCAAGGAAGCCGAAGACGAAAGCGAAGACGACCAGGAGGGCGACGCCGACGTCGAAATCAGGGTGGACTGATGCTGATTGAGATCCGCGAGCTGCGCAAAATCTACCAGATGGGCGACCAGGAGGTGCGGGCCCTGGACGGCATTGACCTCGACGTCAAGGCCGGTGAGTATCTCGCCATCATGGGGCCTTCGGGGTCGGGGAAATCGACGTTGATGAATCTCATCGGGTGTCTCGACACACCCACCTCGGGCCACTACGTCCTCAACGGACAGGCGGTCGAGGGCCTCGACGACTCCGAGTTGGCGCACATCCGGAACCGGGAGATCGGCTTCGTTTTCCAGACCTTCAACCTGCTCCCCAGAGCGAGCGCTTTGGCCAACGTGGAACTGCCCCTTATCTACGCGCGGATGTCCTCGGGGAAACGCCGGCAACAGGCCCGCGAGGCTCT
The DNA here is from genome assembly GCA_963710645.1 of uncultured Holophagae bacterium. Classification (GTDB taxonomy): domain Bacteria; phylum Acidobacteriota; class Thermoanaerobaculia; order Thermoanaerobaculales; family Sulfomarinibacteraceae; genus FEB-10. The sequence continues at coordinate 379,716 of CAVQBD010000003.1, forward strand.
CGAGAAGGTGGGTCTCGGCGACCGCGTCAAACACCAGCCCAACGAGCTGTCGGGCGGCCAGAGGCAGCGCGTGGCGGTTGCTCGGGCGCTGGTGAATCGGCCGTCGATCCTGCTCGCGGACGAGCCCACCGGAAACCTCGACTCCCGCACCTCGAACGAGATCATGGCCCTCTTCAACGAGCTCAACCAGGCCGGCAACACCATCGTCCTGGTCACCCATGAGGAAGATATCGCCGACAACGCCTCACGGACCGTGCGCCTGCTCGACGGCCGGGTCGTGATGGACGAAACGCGGACTCCCGGAGACAGACGGCCATGATCTGGGACAACTTCCGCATCGCGCTGCAGGCGATCCGCGGCAACAAAATGCGGTCTCTCCTGACAGCTCTGGGGATTATCATCGGTGTCGCGGCGGTGATCGCGGTGGTGTCCATCGTACAGGGCCTCAACTATGTCATCGAGAACCGCCTGGCAAGCGTCGGCGCCACCTACATCCGGGTCCAGCCCCGGCAGGACCTCAACGACCCGGATCTGGCCGGCAAAGAGGTGGTCCTGACCTATGACGACGGGCTCGCCATCATGGATCGAGCCACCGCCATCGAGTATTTCAACCCCCTCTTTTTCCGCGGAGAGCGCCTCCACTACCGCGACCGCCAACACTCCTCCACGCTGCTCGGGGTGGGCGCTTCCCACCAAGAGGTCAACAGCCACTGGGTGGACCAAGGTCGCTTCTTCTCGGACCTCGATCTCGACCGCCGGGCACCGGTGTGCATTCTCGGGACCGAGATCGTCCGCGAACTGGAAATCGGCGACGAGCCCATCGGCACAGAGATCATCATCGGTCAGGGGAGCTTTACCGTGGTGGGCATCATGGAGGAGATGGGCGAGATGTTCGGCCAGAATTCGGACGATCTCGTCTTGATCCCCATCACCACCGCCCGAGACCTCTACGGCCACGACGCTTTCAAGAGGCTTTTTCTCGACTTCCAGGCGTACGGCCCCGAGCAGGTGGAGCTGGCCCGGGACCAGATTACCGAGGTGCTCCGGTCACGCCACCAGATCGCTGACGGCAAGAGCAACGATTTCAGGGTTGTCCTTCAGGAAGAGATTTTGGAGACCACCGGCGCCATTCTCGGAACCCTGACCAGCGTGGTGGGCGGTGTGGTCAGCATCGCGCTGTTGGTGGGCGGCATCGGCATCATGAACATCATGCTGGTGTCGGTCACCGAGCGCACCCGAGAGATCGGCGTTCGCAAGGCGGTTGGTGCTCGAAAATCCGACATTCTGGTTCAATTTCTGATCGAGGCTGTCACCCTCTCATTGTTGGGCGGGATGATGGGGGTTCTGGCGGGTTGGGGTTTGGGCGTTCTCGGAGCGAAGGCCATCCCGGGCTTTCCACCGGCCCACGTTCCCCTCTGGGCAGTCGCCATCGGATTCGGGTTCGCCGCGCTGGTCGGTATCTTCTTTGGGACCTACCCAGCCGCCAAGGCCTCGGCCCTCGATCCCATCGACGCGCTTCGCTATGAGTGAATTCTCAATTTTGAATTCTCAATTCTAAATTCCCACCACCCACCCAGTAATTTAGGGCGGGAGGGGGTCAATTCAAAAATCAAGAACTGAGAATTGAGAATTATTGCGATTCGGCGACGACGAGTTCCATGGCACGCCCAATCGGGATGTGCACGATTTGGGCCTGCTGGTCCACCCAGCCGTAGCTGTTGAGAACTTCGAGTTGGTCCGCGTCGAGGCGCTTGAGGGGCTCATAGGGGTTGTCGGCGACCTTCTGGGCCAGTTCCTTCCGTTCCATCGAGTAGAACAGGCCCTGCAGACCGACGATGATCGCGAACAACAGAACCGCGCCGAGGATGCCCACAATCGCGGAGGCCGGAACATCAGGATCGTCGTACCTCATACATCCCTCGAATTCTCAATGTTGAGTTTTGAATTTTGAATGACGCCCAACCCTTCGAAGGGTCCGTTGCGCGGGTGGTTGGGATTCAAAAATTCAAAATTCATAATTTCCTTAGGCGTTCTTGAATGCCAGCGACTCATGCAACCGGGGATCACCCACCGGGATCAGCGCCTGACGTCGAAGCTTCAGGGCAAACACAAAGGAGTACACCCCGGTCATCCCCACGAAACACAGGGCGTCGATCAGACCGAAAGGCGCCACACCAGGGCTGAACTCGGGCATCACCAGCCAGTAAATGTCCAGCCACGTCATCAGCACCATGTAGACACCGACCCCTGCGAGCAGCATGGGGCGGCGCTTGACATACCTTGAAATCAACAACAGGAAGGGAATCACGAAGTGGCCGATGATCAAGGCCAGGCTCACCCAGGCCCAGGCGCCGGTCTGCCGCTTCAGATACCACTCGGTCTCCTCCGGGATGTTGCCGTACCAGATCAACATGTACTGGGAAAAGGCGATGTAGGCCCAGAAGACCGTAAAGGCGAAGAGGAACTTGCCCAAGTCGTGATAATGCTCCACCGTGACCGCCCCACGAAGGACTCCCCGGAACTGCAAAGCCGCCAGGGTTTTGGGCATCACGGCGTAGAACACCACCACGCTGACTGCAAAGAAGTAAACTCCGAAGATCGTGCTGAACCAATGGGGATCCAACGACATGAGGAGGTCGAAGGCCGCGAAATTGGCCGACAGGGCGAAAAGAATCAGACCAAATGCGGATGCCCTCTCCATCTTGAGGGTCAAAGCGGGGTCCTTCGTGGCGTCCTGACGCACCGAGGTCCGGTAGAAGAACCAGGCGAGCACTCCCCAGATGGTGAAGTAGATCGCCAGACGGACCACGAAGAACGTTGGGTTGAGAAAACCCACCTTGGCCGCAAGTATCGGGTCGTGGGCCGCTTCCTCGACGTGGGACCAGTGATAGAGATGGTGCATCCCGAGCACGATGGGAATCACCAAGACGGCCATCAACCAGAAATTCGTGGCCATGGCTTCCGCGATGCGGCGAATCACAACCGACCATCCGGCACGGGTGACGTGCTGCAGCATGACAAAAAACAGGGCACCGAGGGTGAGCGCGAGAAAGAGCGAGTAGCTGATGAGATAGGTCTCGAGCAGACGATCCCAGCCGTGCTCGGTGGCCATGGCCAGCGCCAACGCACCGCCGATCCCCACCACGGCGGTCACAGCGGCGGATCCCAACCACAGCGGTAAGACCCGGTCGAGGCTCAGATCGATGTCCGTGATGTCAAATACCCTCTTCATCATCACCTCAACTGAGCCCTGATGTCAGCCGGAACGTCCTCCAGCGGGGCACCCTGGCTCCGTTGCAGGGCCCGAACGTAGGCCACGATGGCCCAGCGATCCTCCACCGGGATCTGCGGCGCGTAGGCGGGCATGTTCCTGATCCCGTTCGTGATCGTGTTGAACAGGTGGCCATCGGCCCTTCCGCGAACCAGCTCGGAATGGAACGACGCCGGAGGAGTCCAGGTCCCCTCCTGAAGCTCTTCGGCTCGCTTGGCCACCATTCCGTCACCGGTGCCGGCCAGTCCGTGGCATGGAGAGCAGAAGACGTCAAATCGCTCCCGACCGCGCTCCATGAGCTTCAGGGTCACCGGAACCGGCAGGGCCTCAACCCAGTCCTCTCCAACCTTGCCACGGTAGTAGGCATCGTTGCCGTTGAGTTCACCGCGGGCAATCGTGCCGACCACCGGCCGCCGCATGGCGCGTCGGTCAGCGAACAGCCGGTTCCGCGCCTGGGCCTTGAACTTCTGCTGGTTGTCCATGTCCTGGATGATGTGGAACCTCGGTTTGGAGGACATGGTGTTGCGGGCTCGCAGAATCACCGCCAACGGCACCCACGACAGGACCACCACGACCACGACCAGATAGAAGAGCCAGCGTGGCATTTTCACCCCACCACCTCCTCGACCTCGGAACCGCCGAGAGACTCTAGAAGTTGTCGCGTCTTGGCGCGATCAAAAAGCGGATCACGCGCTTGGACGCTGATCATGAATTGGTCGTCGGTGGCCTTTTTGAACATCCGGCTGGAATGCAGCGGGTGATAGAGCTGAGGCAGCTTGTTGAGAGCGAGCATGCCAACCAGGGCGCTGATGGCAGCAAACAGAATCGTGGTTTCGAAGGCCACCGGGATGTTCGCCGGAAGACTGAATATCGGTTTGCCGGAAATCAGGAACGGGTAATCGAAGGCGTTGGTGTACCACTGAAGAAGGATCCCGCAGATGGTGCCGGTGAGACCGCCCAGAAAGACGATGTAGGGAAGGATCGTCGGGCGCACGCCCATGGCGGCGTCCAACCCGTGGACCACGAAGGGTGTGTGGGTGTCCCACTCTATATACCCGGCGTCGCGGACCGTTTCGGCTCCGGCGAGCAGCTGATCCACGTTGTCGAACGCAACCAGGTAGCCGTAGAACTCGCCGCTGGTGTCAGCAGTCGGTTGATCGTACGTCACCGGCCACCTCCGCGGAGCGGCGAACGCTCGGTGATGTCACCGTGGTAGTCGCCGTGTCCCGGCTCGCCGTGGAGCGCAGCCGGCATCACGCCCTTGACCTCGGCCATGCCGATGATCGGCAGGAATCTGACAAAGAGCAGGAACAGGGTGAAGAACAATCCAAAGCTCCCCGCAAAGGTGAGGATGTCCACGATGCTCGGTCGGTAGTAGCCCCAACTCGTCGGTAAGAAGTCTCGGCTGAGGGAGCTGACGACGATGACGAACCGCTCGAACCACATCCCTACGTTGATCAGGATGGAGGCGATCCACATCACCACAAGATTGGTGCGTACCTTCTTGAACCAGAAGACCTGCGGCACCACCACGTTGCAGGTCACCATGATCCAGTAGGCCCAAGCGTAGGGGCCGAAGGCCCGGTTCATGAAGGTGAATGCCTCGTAGCTGTTGCCCGAGTACCAGGCGATAAAGAACTCGGTTGAATAGGCCAGCCCGACCATCATGCCTGTGGCCAGCATGATCTTTGACATATTCTCCAGATGGCGCAGGGTGATGATCTCCTCGAGATGAAGGAAATGTCGAGTGGGAATCACCAGCGTCACCACCATGGCGAAGCCCGAGAAGATCGCTCCCGCCACAAAATACGGCGGGAAGATCGTGGTGTGCCAACCGGGAATGATGGACACCGCGAAGTCGAAGCTCACCACCGAGTGCACCGAAAGCACCAGCGGAGTCGCCAGGGCGGCCAGCAGCAGGTAGGCCATCTCGAACCGATGCCAATGACGGTTTGAAGACCGCCAGCCCATGCTCAGCAGCCCATAGACCAGCCACCGACCCTTTGTCGTGGCACGGTCGCGCAGCGTCGCCAGGTCCGGGATCATTCCCATGTACCAGAAGAGCAGCGACACGGTGGCGTAGGTGCCCACTGCAAATACGTCCCACAGCAGCGGTGACCGAAAATTCGGCCACATCTGCATCTGATTGGGAATGGGAGCCAGCCAGTAGGCCACCCAAACCCGACCGACGTGGATGCCCGGGAAGATCCCCGCGCAGGCCACCGCAAAGATCGTCATGCCTTCTGCGAATCGGTTGATGCTGGTCCGCCATTTCTGGCGCAGAAGAAACAGGATCGCGGAGATCAGCGTTCCGGCATGGCCGATCCCCACCCAGAACACGAAATTCACGATTGCCCAACCCCACGCCACCGGCACCTGGAGCCCCCAGACTCCGATACCCACCCCCACCAGGTAGGCCACCATGACGCCCAGGACGGCGGTGAGGGACAGCGAAACGGCGAAGGCGATGTACCAGGACCGTGGTGTCTTGCGTTCCACCACGCCACAGACGGTGTCGGTGATGAATCCAAAATCGTTGTGGTTCAGGACCAACGGCGCCCGACGCGTGGGGTCGTCGGCGGTGTTGTCCAGCATGACTGGGGTATCGACGGTGGAGGTGCTCATGGGCTCAGCCCGACTCCTTCCCGTGATCGTCATGATCTCCAGCGATGGTTGTTTCCACGCCACCTTCCGCCGGGTTCTGCAGGCGAGCCATGTAGTGGGCTCGCGGTCTGATGTTCAATTCCTCCAGGGTGACGTAGGCGCGGTGGTCCTGGCGGAGCCTCGAAACCTCGCTCTCCGGGTTGTTGAGGTCCCCGAAGTGGATCGCCCTGGCCGGGCAGGTCTGGGCGCAGGCCGGAACGATCTCGCCATCCGCGATGGGCCGTTTGTCGTTGCGGGCTGAGATCCTGACCGTCTCGATCCGCTGAATGCAGAATGTGCACTTCTCCATCACGCCACGGCTGCGAACCGTGACCTCCGGGTTGAACTGCATCATGGACACGTCCGACAGGTTCTTGTGGTAGTTGAAGAAATTGAACCGCCGCACTTTGAACGGGCAGTTGTTGGAACAGTACCGGGTGCCGATACACCGGTTGTAGGCCATGGCGTTGAGCCCGTCGCGTGTGTGCTGGGTGGCGGCCACCGGACAGACCTGCTCACAGGGCGCGTTTTCGCACTGAACGCAGGTCATGGGCTGGAAGACCATCTCCGCGGTGTCCACCTCGTCGGCGGCCACACCAGCCGGTGTCTTGAAGTAGCGGTCGATTCTGATCCATTGCATCTCACGCTGGTTGATGACCTGATCACGGCCGACCACCGGGATGTTGTTCTCCGCCTGGCACGCTACGACGCAGGCGTTGCATCCGGTGCAGGCGTTGAGGTCGATGGACATTCCCCACTGCTCACCCTCATAGGCCAGGTCCTGCCAGAGGTTCACAAGCGGTGGATGGTGGTCCATGTGGTGAAAGAGCTCCGGATCGGCGAGATAGGCATCGAGACTGGCTTCACGCACGAAGTTGTCGGCGCGGATGTTCCGCTCTCCAAACCCCTGGGTATCGATGGCGAAATGATCCTGGGTACAGGCCAGCGTCTGCTGACGGCCGGTGGGACGAACCGAAACCCCGCTGAGGACGAAGGACTCTCCACCCGCACGCAGCCGGTAGGCATCCGCCCCAACCTCGTCTCCCACCTGGCCGGCGGCCGTCCGGCCGTATCCCAGCCACAGAGAGGCCGAGTACCGCGCCTGCCCCGGAACCACGCACACCGGTACCTCCAGGGCCACCGCGCCGGCGGTCACGGTGACGACGTCATTCTGTATCACCCCCAGCTCACGGGCCGCCGGTGGCGAAAGCAACAGGGCGTTGTCCCATGAAATTTTGGTGACCGACTCGGGCAATTCCTGCAGCCAGCCATTGTTGGCAAAGCGGCCGTCGAACAGTTTCGAATCCGGCACCAGCACGAGTTCGAGGTTTGAGGCTGTCGGAGCAGGCGGGACAACGAAAGCCCTCACCACCTCCGCCACCGCCGCCGCGTCCACCGCAACCCCGGCGGCGGGACTCGCGGTTCCCCGTACCAGGCCGTCATGCAGCGACCCGCGCCAGAACGCCTCAAAATCGGTCCCGTCATCCATTTCCCGCATCGTCTCGCGGACGATGTCGTACCCGCGGACGGGTTCGGGTTCCAGCAACATGGCCAGTACTTCAAGAGCCGACCGTCCGCCGTAGAGGGCTTCAATGAGCGGCTGTTGGAGAGTCAGGGTTCCGTCCAAGGCCCTGCCGTCGCCCCAGGATTCCAGGAAGTGCGCCTGGGGCAGGTGCCAGCTGCAGCGCCGTGAGGTCTCATCGTCATACAGACTCAAGTGGATCGCGTGCGGCACCTGGGACAGCCGTTCGGCGAAATTCGCGCCGGCGGGCGCATCATAGGCCGGGTTACCGCCGAGGATCAGAAGGGTCCTGACCGCACCGGAAGCCATGCCCCCCGACAGTTTGGTGATCGCATCGGCATGGGTCGGCCGATGGGGATCGCTGACCTCGATGTAGCTCAGCGTCGTCCCCACGTTGCCGAGGGCTTCATTGACCATCGCCGCCAAAGCGTGAACCGCAGCCGGTTGACGCGGCCCAACCATGACCAGACCGTGCCCCCGGTTGGCGATCAGATCATCGGCAAGACCGGCGACGAACTCGCGGCCCTCGGCTCCCATGTCGGCCGAAGCTCCTGAGACTGCCGCCGGCAGTGCCACTTCGTGATGTTGGGCCAGGGCAGCGACCAGGCTTGAAAGGACAACCGCGACCTGTCCGGAACCAACCGCGAGCCGATTGTCGGCTCGACCGCCGGTGAGGGAGAATCCGGCCTCCGCCACCCACAGACGGCTCATTGAACCACCGTTGGGGTTGCGGCTGCCCGCGAACTGACGGGTCAATCTCAGTGCCGCGGGATGCTCACCCAACGGGTCCGCATCGAGGCACACAACCACCCTTGCTCGGCCGAGGTCCGGCACGATCCGCAGCGGCCGACCGAAGGCGGTCTTCAGTCCTTCCCGTTCGTTATCACTCGAGATCGGTTCGTACTCGTACCACTCTGCCGCCGGCTGTGAGGCCAGGAATCTCGCTTTCATCCGCTCGAGGCTCGGCGACGACGACGCACCGGTAAGCACCGCGACCCCTTGACCGGTTCCCGCGAGGTGCTGCGCGGCCATTGCCGCAACGTCGTCCCAAGTCTTTACGAATTCCTGACCGCCGTCCCGGTGCAGAATACGCCGGCTGCGATCCGGATCATAAAGACCGAGAATGCTCGCCTGGTGGATTCCACCAAGACCGCCCAAGCTGTCCGGGTGCTCGGGGTTGCCCTCGGCTTTGATCGGCCGGCCATCGTAGGAGGTCACCAGCATTCCGGTCGCAACGCCCGCGAGTTCCATGGCTGTGGCGAACTGTTGCGGCACTCCGGGTGTGCGATCTGACGGCCGATGGGCGAACGGTACGATCTCTTCCTCGGGCCACCTGCACCCGGTGAGGCCGGCGAAGGCGAGGGAGGCGCCCATGACCTTGAGGAACTGCCGACGGGTCGCTGGGGGCAGCCGATCCCACTCGTCCTCCGGAAACTCGCGCCGGACCGCCTCCAGGAACTCCGGCGTCTGGGTCAACTCGTCCAGGCTGCGCCAGTACTGCATACCGTTGGGGTTTTTCAGCGATGACATGTATTGCAATCCACGGGTGGGTTGATGTTGTTGGTCTCGCGGAGTCGCGCCCCGAGCACCATCTGGTCCTCCTCCGGCACCCAATCCAGTTGAGTGACGAATTCTCCCGGCCGGAGGTGGCGCTCCGGATTTCGGTGGCAGTCAAGACACCATCCCATGCTCAGCGGCTCGGCCTGATACACCACTTCCATGGTGTCGATCCGTCCATGGCACGACACGCAGCCCACGCCACGGCGCACATGAGCCGAGTGGTTGAAGTAGACGTAGTCCGGTAGGTCATGAACCCGGATCCACTCGACCGGCATACCGGTGGCGTAGCTGGCCAACACCGGTGTGAGTTTTTCTGAAGTCTTGCGGATCATCGAGTGGCAGTTCATGCAGGTCTGGGTCGGAGGAATCGCTGCGTGCGCCGCAGACTCAACGGTGTTGTGACAGTATCGGCAATCGACACCGAGCTGTCCCACGTGCAGCGCGTGGCTGTAGGCGACCGGCTGTTCGGGAGCGTATCCCACATCCGTGGCCTTGGGTGAGAACCCGAAATACACGACAATTGTCGTGTAAATCAGCCCCCCAACCACCGCGGCTGCGATTCCTGGACGCAGTATCCCCGTCCATTTCGGAAAAACGAAGATATCGTTGGACTTATCCTTCGTCATGGGGACGAATGCTAAATGTGCCCCATGATTTCGTCAAGTGCGAACCCTGCTGGAATCCTGATTCTCACCGATTTCTCCCCTCTCCCACCCCAAGTTAGAATGGGCAGCCATGAACCAAGTCATCGATCTCCGATCCGACACTGTGACCCAACCTACCCCCGCCATGCGGCAGGCCATGGCTTCGGCAGTCGTTGGCGACGACGTCTACGCAGAGGATCCCACCATTATCCAACTCGAGGAGCGGGCCGCAGAGGTGATGGAACGAGAGGCGGCACTTTTCGTGCCGTCAGGCACCATGGGCAACCAGATTGCGGTCAATCTGCTCTCCACTCGAGGCGGGGAGGTCATAGGCGAGAGCTTGTGCCATATCTTCAATTTCGAACTGGGAGCCATGGCCGCCATATCCGGCGTTTTACCCCACCCGATGACCACCAGCGACGGTATCCCGCATCCCGATCAGGTCCGAGAGGCCTACAGACCGCCCGGAGGCTACACCAACGTCAGCTGCATGCTGGTGTTGGAGAATACCCACAACCTTGCCGGCGGGCGTGTGGTTCCGCCCAAACGCATGCGTGAACTGATCTCCACCGCGCGCGACCTGGATCTCCGGATCCACCTTGACGGTGCACGGATCCACAACGCCGCCGCCGCACTGGGGGTGTCGGCCGCCGAGCTTGCGGCCGGGTGCGATTCGGTGATGTTCTGTCTCTCCAAGGGTCTCGGAGCTCCGGTGGGCTCCATGCTCGTGGGAGACGCGGCATTCATCGTTGAGGCCCGCAAAGTACGAAAAATGTTCGGCGGCGGCATGCGCCAGGCCGGTATTATCGCTGCCGCCGGTCTTGTGGCAATCGACGAGATGATTCCGCGACTGGGCCAAGACCATGAAACGGCCCGTCGGCTGGCCGATCTCCTGACCGGCATTCCCTGCGTCTCCCACGATCCGACGACAGTTGAGACCAACATCGTCTGCTTCGCCCTCACCGCCGAGGCCGCGATCACAGCCGCAGAACTGTCCGGCCGATTGGCCAACGAGGGCGTTCTGGTTCACGCGTTGGGTGCCAACCTGGTGCGGATGGTGACCCACTACCACGTCACGACGGAAGACGTCGAAAGGGCCGCGGAGATCGTTCGGAGGATCATGGAGGACGGAAGAAAGCCGTGAGCCGTGAGCAGTCTCACCGGAGATTGTCAGTTCAAAGAACGCCGATCGTCCAGGCCGCGTAGATTTCACGTTTCTCGTTTCTCATTCCTCGTCCCACCCGGACCAGCGGTCAGTCGGCGGTACACTCAATCAATGAAGGACAACCGACTTGTCATCGTCGTCGTCATCGGAGTCGCCCTGGTGCTCATCCTCTGGCTCAAGCACTACTTCTCGCCGGAACAAGTGGTCCACCGTAAGCTCGCAGCCGCGGTGGAGGCATTCGAATCGGAGCAACTGCTCGGCACCGTGCAGGTCATCTCCCGGTCCTATGAGGACCCCTGGGGTCAGAGCTATGAGTCCATTGCCGGCAATCTCGGCGAGATGATGGCCACCTTTGATGATCTCGACGTGGACCTCCTGGAAACCGCCGAGTCACGAACCGACGACGGTGTCCGGGTGCGGCTTCGCTTTGTGGTTTCCGGTCGCGATGGCGGTAGCGTGGGAACGATCCTGGGCAGCCGCACCGCCCCATGCTCAACGACCATCCTCTGGCAGAAACAACCCTCGGGCTGGCTCATCACGACCACCGAGTCGCTCGATATCCCGGAGTTCGAGGACAGACTCGACGCCATGCTCGCTCAGTGATGTTGAATTTTTAATTCTCAGTTTTGAATTTTGATATCCCCCCATTCCCTCCCGGAAAATGAGGGTGGGCGGGAATCCAAAATTAAAAATTGAGAATTTGGAATTGAGAATTCAATACTCAGGTCTTGGGCAGGACACCCAACCTCCGGTCCATTGCCGATTGATAGAGTTCCACGTATCGGCGGGCCGAATCCTGCCACCGGAATCGGAGCTTCATGGCCCGTCTTCGCATGACTGCTATGTGTTCGGGCCGGTTGTGCCACGCCCAGAGCGACCAACCCACCGTGTTGTAGATGGCGGACGGGTCGATTTCGTCGAACACGAACCCGGTCCCCTCGCCGGTCGCCTCGTCGTAATTCGTGACGGTGTCTGCCAACCCTCCGGTCCGGCGAACGATCGGCAAAGTGCCGTAGCGCAGGGCATACATCTGGGTCAGTCCACAGGGCTCGTACAGGCTGGGCATGAGAAAGAAATCGGAACCGGCCTCCACCAGATGAGCGAGCCGGTTGTTGAACTCGATCCGCACGCTCAGATTGGGATAGCGCTGGGCCAGTGCCGCCAACTCCTCCTCGCACCAGGCTTCGCCGGTCCCGACAATGGCGAACTGAAGGTCGAGATGGGCGCACATGGACGCCAGACTGCCGTGGGCCGGCCCACACAGCTGCCCAAATCCCTTCTGTTCCACCAAACGACTGACCATCCCGTAGACCGGTACATCGGGGTCCTCGACGAGGCCGAATTCACGCTGCAACGCGGCCTTGTTCTTGGCCTTCCCCTTGTGACCCCGACTGGAGTACGTGGCGGCGATCAAATCATCGGTCTCGGGATTCCATTCCTCGTAGTCCATCCCATTGAGCACACCGTAGAGATCGTCCGTCCGGAACCTCAAGAGGTCGTCCAGCCTGTGGCCGAACGCGGGCGTCTGGATCTCCTCCGCATAGGTGGGAGACACGGTCGTCAATATATTGGCGTTGCGGATACCCGCCTGGAGCAGGTTGACGTCGTCGAAGAATTCGAAGCCGGCCCCGTGGAAAAGATCCCACCCAAGCCCGGCGGTGGGAAACTCATCCTTGGTGAAAATCCCCTGATATCCCAGGTTGTGAATCGTCAGCACGCTGCCCGTCGCTGCGAACGGGCCGTCCTTCTCAACCGAGTTGAGGTAGACCGGCGCCAATGCCCCGGGCCAGTCATGGGCGTGCACCACGTCCGGCCGCCATTCGATGGCCCGCGCGAGTTGGAATGCCCCGCGACAAAGCAGAGCAAAACGCCGCAAATTGTCCTGGAAGCTCGGTTCCATACGGGTGCCGTAGATGCCGTCTCTGCCGAACAGCTCCTCGTGGTCGAGAAAGTAGACCGGCACCTCAGTGCCCGGAATCCTACCCTCGTAGACGGCACACCATTCCTGTTCATCCCCCACCGGGACACCAAGGGGCGAACCGATCCGCCGCAGGCAGCCAATGTCCACCGAGTAGTATCGCGGCAACACGATCCGCACATCGTGACCAAGACCTGTCAGCGCCTCGGCCAGGGCGCCCACCATGTCGGCCAGTCCACCCGCCTTGGCAAAGGGAATGACCTCCGAGGTCACCATCATCACCTTGAGAATCCGGTCAGCCACTGACGCCTCCCAACGCGAGTGATCATAGCCCAGATTCGGCATTGTCTCAGCTTTCTCCGACAACGTTTTCTCAGCTCCTCAACACTGCAAGTGTCACTATTTCATCATTTTGCGGATCAGGGTTACAATCCTGGCCGACTGCTTGGGAGGACTCATGGGTCACAAACTCGACAATCTCGGACCGAATAGCCGCACTGTTCACGCCGGCCAGGAGCCGGACCGGACAACCGGAGCCGTGGCACCCCCGATTTACCAGAGCTCGACATTTGCCTTTGCGAACTGCAGCCAGGGAGCGGCGCGATTCGCCGGCGAGGAGGAGGGCTACATCTATACGCGGATGGGCAATCCCACCATCGCAAGGCTGGAAGCCGCAGTGGCCGAGCTCGAGGGAGGCGTCCAGGGACTGGCCACGGCATCCGGAATGGCCGCATTGTGCAGCGTGGCATTCGCCGTCCTCAACTCGGGGGACCACGTAGTCGGAACGTCGTCGGTGTACGGGCCCTCACGAGTCGTCATGGAACGAGATTTCTCACGGTTCGGCGTTCGTTCGGATTTTGTCGACACATCTGACCTTGATGCGATGCGGGCCGCCATGCGACCCGAGACCCGTCTGGTCATCATCGAGACTCCCGCCAACCCGACCATCGTGCTGTCGGACATCGCGGCCGTCGCGGCCATCGCCCACGACCACGGCGCCCTACTGATGGTGGACAACACCTTTGCTTCGCCCATCCTCCAACGCCCCATCGAGTTCGGGACCGACATCGTTATGCATTCCATGACCAAGTTCATCAACGGTCACACCGACGTCGTTGCCGGCATGATCGTCCCGGCCACCGCGCAACTCAGGTCCAAACTCAAACCGGTCCATGCCTACCTTGGAGCGTGCATGGACCCACACCAGGCGTGGCTCGCGCTGCGTGGCCTGAAGACCCTGGCAATGAGGGTCCGGACCTCGCAAGACAACGCCAGGCTGGTCGCTGCCTATCTCGAAGGTCATCCCAAGGTGGAATGGGTGCGCTACCCGGGTCTCGCCAGCCACCCGCAGCACGACCTGGCGAGCCGGCAGATGGACGGCCCCGGAGCCCTGATTTCATTCGAAGTGACCGGAGGGGTCGCGGGTGGCGTGGCACTGCTCGACTCGGTCCGGCTAATGACCCTCGCGGTGTCTCTCGGCGGGATCGAGACGCTGATCCAGCATCCGCCAAGCATGACCCACGCCGCCATGTCCCGGGCCGATCGGCTCGCCGCCGGAATCTCAGACGGCCTGGTCAGGGTGTCGGTGGGTTGCGAAGACGCGGAGGACCTCATCGCCGACTTCGAACAGGCGTTCGCCGCCGTCCAGACAGGTGCTTGAGGATCGATGTTCTCAATTCGAGCAGCGAATCGAGCGACACCTGAAGGTTGATATCAAATCAGAACGTCCCGATCCCAGCCGAGTCGAATGAGATCGATGTGCTCCGGATCGCTGACGCCAAGGCCGTAGCGGGTGTCGGCGATCTGGATGTGGTGGGGCGGTGGGCTGATAGGCCGATCGTCTCCGAAGTACAACCGCCGCTTGGCTTCGATGATCCTGGCACCGGTGGCGTCGGCGGCCACCGGATCGGTGCTCACGATCAGTCCACCATAGGGCCAGAGGAACTCTCGGGCGAAACTGTGCGGCCCGACGCTGTGGAACTGGGGGGTCAGCATCACGAGGATGTTGAGCCTGACCTTGCCAGCGAGTTCAGGAAGCAGCCAGATCGATCCGAGAGGAGCGCACGAGTCGCCGTGGTACTCCGCAGGCCGGGGCACGAAGGAAATCAGGTTCTTGATCAGGGTCCCGAGGCCTGACCATGCGTGGGTTCGCATGGGCCGAATATTGATGATCGCGGTGGCCAGAGAGAACAGCTCGTCGCCGCGCACGCCTCGGTCCCCCACCCCCACCTTGGATGGATCCACGCCGGCAGCCACCACCTCGGCTCGGATGGCACTTTCCAGCGCGGCCGGGGTGGGAAGACGGCCCCACTCGTTACTCTTGACACCCACCACGTCGCCCGGTCCCACCAGTCGCCGCCAAGCCTCATCAGCCTGTTCCACACCAAAAAGCGCCGCCACGGCCTGATTGAGCATCCGGTGGAGCACAGTTTCGTTCGGCATCCCCTCCGCGTCCACCGCATCCTCACGGCGGATTAGCACCACGCGGCTCGAGCGGCTCGGTTTTTCTTCTTCGCCGGCGTTCGCTCCGCTCAATCCGAGGACGCGTGCCGCCGCCGCTCCGGCGGTCGCAGCAACGAACCGCCTGCGATCGATCTTTCCATGTTTGGCGCTCATGGCGAATCCCCCTTCATCGACTCGGCCAGAAGGTCCAACGCCAGATCGGCGCCGCCGGCGCCAAGCACCATGGCGAGCCCCCGGCCCTCCCGCCGAGCCGCGTACCAACGACCGACTGCGTCTTGGACCGGATCCCCACCGGCCTCGCCCTGGAGAAACCGGGAGGTAAAGTGCTTCTCAGCCGTTCGCGCAGTGGGCCCATCTGGATACTCGACAACCAGGACATGGGCACTCAGGCCACCCCGGGTGTATTTGGCGAGGGCCGCCGCGGTGTCCGGACCGAGGTTTGCCACGTCGTTTTCCCCGAGATAGAGGTGGGTCCGGAGGATGACTTCGCTGCGGAGGAATCTCACCGATCCACGGACCAAACCGATGGTCGGCAGATCAGCCACAACGGCCGGTCGGGGGGCGTCGGCGTCAATCTGAGCAGCGATGGCGTGGCCGATCTCGAAGACCGCATCGCGGGCTTTGTCGGTCTCTTCCTCGGCGGAGATCGACACAAAGAACGGTCCCTTCCAAAACGAAAGCCATCCGTACCGGTAGCGGCCATCGTGGCCGACGGCAGCTCCTTCACCGTCGAGATCCACAGTAAAGACTCCAAAGGCGTCGTCGGAGGACCCCATCCGAAAGACGTCGGCCACGATGTCAGGCTGGCCCTCGGGCCCAGCGTACCGCCGCGACCGACAGTCCTTCATCCCGTAGGCCAGATAGACCTCGGCATGGCCATCGATATAAGAGAAGATCGTCTCGGTGTCGTATCGCTCAGGCTCGGCCACGGCCCGCCAATCCCCCGCCACGTCAGGTAATCCCTGAGGCTTGGAGTCAGCTCGGCCGGTACATCCGAAAGCAACGGAAACCAGTGACAGGAACAACCCGAGCCACAGCAGGGATTCAATATCCATCGCACGGACCATTGGGTAATTATACGGTCCTTTGGGCCCGGCTGGTTCAGCCCCATCACGGCAGTGCCGCCGCAAGCCCGGATCGTGTACCGTTGCGGTATGACGTGGCCCAGGGCGTTGAGAGCCGTTCGGAATTCCGCGCTGATTCTGCTGATCACCTTCGCACTCGGCGAGGTGGTTTTGAGGGTCTTCCACAGACTGTCGCCGAGCTACGTCTTCTACAACACCAGCTACGACCGGTTCCGCGCCCAACCCGGATCCAACTACTACGATTTCCCCATCAACACCAACGGCTTTCACGATGTCGAGATCCCCGAGCGCGATCAGAACACCTATCGCATCGTGGCCCTCGGCGACTCGTTCGCCTTCGGTGTGGTGCCCTACGAGCACAACTACCTCACCCTACTGGAGAATCAACTCAATCGTCCGAATCGCCCGGTCGAGGTCATCAACATGGGGATCCCCCGCACTGCTCCCATGGACTATCTGGCCCTGCTGGTCGCCGAAGGTCTCGAACTCGAACCCGACATGGTGTTGTTGTCCTTTTACATTGGAAACGACTTCATGGAGACACACCGTGCCCTGAACAAGGGCCGCCGGGTCCACCAGCGATCCTATGTTCTGGCCTTGCTCAGATTCGCCCTGCTGATACGGCCGGAGGCCGAAGGCGATGTTCACGGACGAAGGACGTACCGCGACGACGACCCCACATTCAGCAAGAAATCCCATCTCGAAATCCTCGCCGGCCGGGCCAAGGTCTATCTCGTGGGCTGGGAACCAGGCCCCAAGGCTTTAAATGCCGTGCTGGAGGCCATGGAAGAGATCGCCCGCATCTGTGATCGGCGGAACATCGATTTGGCGGTGGTGTTGATTCCCGAGGAAACCCAGCTCGATAAGGACCTCCAGAGCGACCTCGAGACCACCTACAAGCTCTACCGAGATGGAATCATGGACTATCTACAGCCGAACCGGGTTCTTGCTGCACGACTGGGCGAACGGGGAATCTATTTCATCGACCTGTATCCCAGGTTCGAGGCGGCGGCGGCCTCCACCGTGCTCTACAAACCGCGGGACACCCATTGGAATATCGCAGGCAATCGTTTGGCGTCGGAGATGATCGCCGGCTCTCTGTCTGCAGACTTCAATCTCGCCCGCGGAGCCCCGTAACTCGCTATCTGACGTATCCCAGGGCTTCGAGCCGTTCCCGTTCCTCGTCACTCAATGCCCCGGATTGTTGGGAAACTCCTTCGTCCAGCGGCAACTCGGCGAGGCTCGCCAACCACCGCATCTGCTCCGCCCAATCCGCCCGGCACGGCCCGGGATCCCAACCGTCGGCCACTCGAGCCTCGCACTCCGACCCGCCGTCCCACACCACCTCACGGCGATCGAGTTCCTGGATCCCGTACATGTGGCGAGCCAACATCATGTTTGCGAAGAGCGGGTGGATCCGACTCTCGTGTTCCTCCATGAAGACCTCGCGACGCTGCTGGAGCGCCGCGCGATTCTCCATCTCAAGGGAAACACCGTCGCGGGACGCGCCGTCGATGCCGGCAGCGGAAAGGACCGTCGAATAGAGATCCACCTGCGACACCAGCTCGGTGACTCGCGCCGGCTCGTTTTGGTGAGGCCACTTGATGAGCAACGGAACATCCACCAGCTCCGGATCCAGACGACAACAGTGAGAGAAGAAGCCACCCTCCCCCAGAAGCTCTCCGTGATCGGCCACCACGACGATCAGCGCCGGATCGTAGAGCCCGCGCGCCTCCAACAGCGACACCAATCGACCGATCTGCGCGTCCATGAACGCCACCTCGGCCAGGTAGGCCGCACGCAGAAAATCAAGCGTCGTCGGGGTGGCCGTTGCCTCGCCGGAGATCAGCCGCCCCCAGGCATCGATGCTCCCGTCTGACAGTTCCTGCCACGAGGGATCGTCGCTCAGGCGCTCCCTGAGTATTTCGACGCCGAACAGGTCTTCAAAATCGGGCGGCGCCTGGTAGACCGCGTGGGGGTCAAAGAGATTGACGAACAGAAAGAGGGGCCGCGGGGGGCCGTCGTCAAGCAGAGACTCGACGGCATCGATCAACACATCACCCTTGGTCTCGAAGCCATCGGGATCGAGATAAAGGTCGAAGCCCTGCGCCACACCAAAATGAGCTGCACTGAGCGCGCCTCCAGCAAACCCCGCCGCGAAATAGCCGTTGTCCACAAGACGTTCTGCCAGGGTCTCGATCGGACCCGGCAGATGGTCCTCCGACACGCCTGCGCCATGTCGGTACGGATAAAGCCCGGTGAAGATCGTGGCGTGGGATGGAAGGGTCCACGGCGCGACCGCCCATGCGTTGTCAAAAACGGTGGCGCGATCTGCCAACTCCTGCAGTCTCGGGCTGGCGACGGCGGGACCTCCCCATGGCGACAAGGCGTCGACACGGGTCGTGTCCATCGTCACCACCACAATCGGGGTCGCGGCCTGCGATGCCTGACCCCTGACCTGAGGAGCCCCCCAGAGGAAGAACCCATCGGCCAGTCCATCCACCGTCATCCGGAGCGAGTGGTCGCCGCGACCCACGGCGATCTCGATGGCGGTCTGATCCCCCGGCGCCACCATCTTGGAGGTCGTCTCATCGTCGACTCCCAAGGAAAACCGTGCTGGTGCCTCCGAGTTGTTTTCAACCAGAAACCAGAGCCTGCTCGGCTCGTTGATCTGAATCTGCGCGACTGCGGTGCGCGGACCCGCAAAGAGACACCCGGCGGCTTTTTGTTGGGCGATTCCAGTCACACCGCGGGCCACAAGCATGGCGGCGTATCGGTAGGCCTTGATGCGACTGAGGTCCAGAAGAGTGTGCCGGTTGCCCACCGAGAATGTGATCTTTGTGAAGCGGTTGTTCTTTTCCTCGCGAAGATCGTCAGGGGTCAGACCATCCACCCGTTCAACAGTCATTTCGTGCATTCCGGGTGTCACCAGCTGTGGTGGAATCGGCACCCTGTTCTCGCCCAATCCCGGCCGGTGCGGTTCGTCCAAAATCGGTTTGCCGTCCCAGCGCACCATGAACCAAAACTCGGTGGTGAGATCATCCGGCGTGAAGTGGAAGGCGATTTCGTCATCCGGTTGCTGTCGAACATGGACGTAGAACCTGGCCGAACCCCGAAAGGTCCACTTCCCACCTTCGGCATTTCCGCCCCATCGTCCACCCGGCAACGCCACGACCTCGTCCTCGCCGAGAAACTGCCCCTTCAAGAATCTCAGGTCCTGGTGGGAGCCAAGAACGTGGACCTCCGAACCGCGGCCGCATCCCATGAGGACCACCGCCATGGTCAGACACAGCAGGGCCGACCAGCGTCCACCGAAATTTTGATGCCGGGCTCTCACCGAGAATCGGCCCCCTGGTCATCCGCGGGCTCGTCTCCCATCGCCATCTCTCCGGTGTTCCCCGCATCGAAATCCTCATCGGCCACGGATCCGTCTTCTCCGGATTCGTAGCCTTCGGCGTGGATGGCATTGGTCTCGGAAGATCCATCATCCGCCGGCGGCGCCCCACATCCCCCGAGCATCACCACAATCGCCAATACAGACCACATAGTACGTGCCATGGCAGGGTCCCTCCTTCGACGCCGTAAGCGTAGCCCACGCCCGACGCGGCGTCCAGGGAGGAGGGCTAGGGGCTAGGGAGCAGGGGGACCGGGGGGCAGGGGGCAGTTCCCCCACCCTTCCCAATTCGAAATTCGAAAACCCCCGCCCATCGCGACCACCTCGCTCCGGGAGCGCGGAGGACGAGTCCCGAGTCCCGGGTTGACGCTCCGGGCGGGTGGGGCAGCCCAAAAACCGGAACCCGGAATCACCGAAGACGGCCGGCGGCGTAGAGGCGATCGTACACCAGTGACGCGTCACGGAAGGGCTGTTCCACCGCGCTCCAGTGATCCTTGAGAATCTCGCCAAGCGCCGCAGTGGTGGCTGCGGTGCCCTCCCGTCGGGCGCGAATCAGCGTCAACAAGACCCTGTGGCTTGCGGTCACAACCTGCTTTGCGAGGCTTAACAGCGGACTGGGGTCGAGTTCGGGCAGGACCCGGTGAAAGACCTCGATGGCCCACTTTGAATCGGCGCCCTCGTCAAGATAGCCCGACCGGACCATGTGGTCGATGAGGTGGGCGCGATGCCAGTACTCGCTGACCTGTTGGGTCGCGTCGGTGACGGCGAATACGTACACCACCTTGCGCCACAGCTTGGTCAGGATGTACCGGACCAGTTTGACGGGCAACATGAGGCACCCAGCGAGCGAGAGTCCCTGGCTCTCCAACTGGCCCAACTCGATCCGGTCCGATGTCTTGATGAATCGATTCCGGGCCTGACTCACCCCAACGGGAATGCGCCTCCGAAAAGTGGACTCGAAGATCACATCCACCACCGGGATGGGAATCAGAGCGGTCATTCCCGCTGCGGTGGCATCGGCGTAGACCCGCCAATCGAAGCCGGTTGAGGTTGCATCACCCATGCCGGTCATTCTCGGTGGACTCGTGATGAACTGCAACTGTTCCACCCGCACGGTGTGGAAGGTGTGGAGTGTGTGGACGACTGATGTTGGATGTTAAAAGTCGAACGTTAAACGTTCACCCACACCCGCCCGAGAACGGGTTGTGGCTTTTTTTTGGTTCATCCGGGGAATCGTGAGGTGGGGTTTCTGCGTGCCCGTCTCCGTGCGGGGATTCAGGCGGCAGGGGCAGCGACGGCAATCAGGGACCGCGTCCGTGATCGGCGGCTGCGTCAGCGATCAGGGGCCGCGGCAGTGATCAGCTGGGATTGCTCCGGGTTGCGGTCGCTGTCCACCGATACTGCCATCTGCCCCGGACGCCGGTTGCTGTCCCTGTCCCGGCCGCTGCCGACTGCCCGTGACGCGGATTGCTGGCGCGGACGCTGACGCCGGAATCCGGGCCCCCGCGTTCGCTTCGACGCACTGACTTCGACGCGCCCATCTTCCAACCGCGCTCCCCGAGGTTGCCCCCTTTAACATTGTTGGGACCTCAACGAGGTGGATTTCTCAATGCCTTGAATCCCAACAATGTTAAAGACGGCACGCCCGGTCAACGCGCCCTCCCCGCCACCGGGAGGGCGGGTGGGAACGTTCAACGTTTAACGTGTAACGTTCAACTTCAAGGCGCCAGGAGTGGCACGCCCGCCTGTCGCGCCCACGTCGCTCCGGGTGGGCGGGTGGTTTCGTTCTTCGTTCGGCGACGGTAACGGGCTCGGGAACGGGCCGGGATAGACTCCATCATTGGCGAATCGCCTACGGCTCCGCGAAAGAGGTGGATTGCCATCTTCGCCTCCTGGTTCATGCTGGGGCGATAGACTCCACTCGCGCGAACGCATCGCTGCAGCTCTTCGATCAAGTCCGTGCCATGACCTGGCGTTTGCTCAACCCAAAGTGCTGATTGGGGCTCCTCGCAGCAGATATTCTGGCTGCTGTCGCCGGATGGACTCCACCACTGCACACGAGGTCGGTGCGATGGAACATCCCGAATATCACATTTCTCATTTCTCATTTCAAATTCAACCACTGCCCATCTCACGGAAATCCGGATGAACCTCTTTTTTTTAGATCGTAGGAATTGGTATCGAGCCGCCGAGGACGGTCTTGAGGTCCTGACCGGTGGCTACGCCACTCGGTTTTGGGGCCTTGGGGCCCAGCCTCAGCACCGCAAGACCACTCCGGGTGGGCGGCCGCTTTCGAATTTCGCCTTTCGATTTCCGAATCGGGCGGGAGGGGGCCTTGCTCCTTGCTCCGTGTTCCAGAAGGTTCGGCAACCAAGAGCCCGAAGAAAATCCTGAGCTCCTGCGTTACACTCCGCTCTTCGCGGAGGAAGCATGTACGAAACTCAACGAGCGTTTGCAACCGGTGTGGTGATCGAGGCGTGCGAGATCGCCCGCAGAGTTCAATCGGAAATCACCGAAACCGGAAACGCCATCACAAAGGTGGATCGCTCACCGGTCACCATCGCAGACCTTGCCATACAAGCGGTCGTGAGCCGAAGGCTTGGGGATCGTTGGCCCAAGGACCCGCTCCTCGCAGAGGAAGATTTGGCCCCTCTCGACGAGGATCCCAACCTGGCCATGCGGGTATTGGAGGTCGCTCGTTCGGCTTATGCCGATCTCGACGAGGGGGCTCTCCGAAACGCCCTCGGCCGCGGCGACCACGAGGGCGGAAGCAGTCGGTACTGGGTCCTCGATCCGGTGGACGGCACCAAGGGTTTCCTCAGGGGTGATCAGTACGCCATCGCGTTGGCTTTGGTTGACGGTGGTCAGGTCGTCGTCGGCGCCCTCGGTTGCCCGAACCTCGGACCGGAGTATCCCTTCGACGGGCCCACCAACGGAACAGTCTATTCCGCCGAGATTGACGCGGGGTCCTCGATGCTGGTGTTGGGCGCTCCCGGCGCCGCGCAGGTGACCGTGGACGCCATCTCAGACTCGGCCCAGGCTCGATTCTGCGAATCGGTGGAAGCCGCTCACGCTGCCCACTCGGTGCAGGGACGAATCGCCGCCGCGCTGGGGATCAGCGCCCCTCCCGTTCGCATCGACAGCCAGTGCAAGTACGCGGTGGTGGCACGAGGAGACGCGTCGATCTATCTGAGGCTCCCCCGAGATCGGCATTATCGGGAAAAGGTCTGGGACCACGCGGCCGGTGTTCTGGTCATCGAAGAAGCCGGCGGCCGCGTCTCCGACCTCGACGGCAGTCCGTTGGATTTTTCGGCGGGGCGGTACCTCGCTCGCAGCCACGGCATCGTCGCCACCAACGGCCGGCTCCATGATCAGGTTTTGGCCGCCTGCCGCGAAGTACTCGAACTCGACTAGTTTCTCCACCCACCCACACGGAGGCCGGATGCCGAATACCAGATCCTCCGATCGCCCGGAGGGCGGGGAGCGTGCGATGGGCGGGCGTACCGCTGAGGAGAGTTGAACGTTAAACGTTGAACGTTCAACGTTGGAATCATCCTCCAACCCTCCCGGTGGCTGAGAAGGCGCGTTGATCGGGCGTGCTGGGTACATGCTTGTGTGGTCCGGGGCCACCCAAAGTCTGACAGCCGTCGGATGCCGCACAAGTATGAACCGGGCTCCCGCGGGGAGCGCGGTTAGGAAGTGGGCGCATCGAAATCAGCGAATCGTACCGAACCCGTGGGTCGGCGCCTGGCACCGACTCGGAATTCGGAACTCGGAACGCTAGGGGACGGGGGGGAGGACGTCGCCGGCGTGTTCGAACTTGACCGCCCGCCGGCCGGTGGTACAGGCCATGCAGGCTGACGCTCCCTTGATCACCATCTCCTGAAAGACCTCGATGGGCAGATAGTAAAGTGCATCCACACCGAGCTCGGTGGCGATCTCCTGGGGGTCGCCTGCAAATCGGGCGGCTATGAGTTCATTCCGGGTCGGGGTGTTGATCCCCTGGAAACAGGAGTCGATCACCGCGGGCCACAAGGTCCCGAAGAAAATCTTCCCGGCTCCAGCCGACCTCAATGCGCGAACGATGCGGGTGGCGTTGGTGCCGCGCACGATGCTGTCATCAACCAGGAAGATATTGCGGCCGGACACCGCCTTGGAGTCCACTCGGAAATCGAGCATCGCCGCTTTGTCCCGCTCCTCCTGGGTTTCTTCCATGAAGATCCGCCCGCCGTATCGGTACTTGGAAACCGGCGTGGCGTACTGGATCGCTCCGCCGTTGATCTCCTTTTCGATCTTCTGTGCGAATGCCTCGGCTCCCGGAATCGGCGAGTGTGGAATGGGCACCACCAGGTCGATCTGCGGCACCAACTCGGGCGCCACTTCGGAAAGATGCGACGCCAGTGCACGACCCGCCCGCCACCTGAAAGAGCGAACGCGGTCGCCCATCATGGACGACTCCACATCGGCAAAGTAGATCAGCTCGAAGGCGCACGGCCTCGGGTCCTTTTGGACCTGTACCCTCTCGTCCACCTCGAGAGAGCGACTGACATGGAGGGCTGCACCGTAGGGAACATGTTCCACGACTTTGAAATCGTTCTGCTCCAGGGCGAGGGTCTCGGATGCCACCATCACCGCCTCCGGCCGTTCTCGCCGTCCCAACACCATCGGTCTGAAGCCGTGGGGATCCCGGAAGGCATACATCCCATTGGGCGTAACCGCCACCGCCGAGAATGCGCCGGTGACCCTCTTCTGAACCTCCGCGATGGCACGGAACATCAACTCCGACTCTGACTCGCCAGGTTCGTTACGCCGAAAGTGTTCAAACCACAGGCCCAGCAACCGCAGCAGCGGCTCGGCGTCGCAGTGGTTTGCCAGTGCCTGACCACGACGGCCCAGCTCCACCTGGATCTGTTCAGCGTTGGTGATGTGGCCGTTGTGGGCCAGCGCGATACCGGTGAAGGGATCAAAAAACGGTTGTGCGTTGATGACTCCACCACCGCCGTAGGTCTTGTACCGGGTGTGGGCTATTCCGAGGTCGCCCGGGATATCGCCGTGAGGCTTGAAAATGTCGTCGGCGAGGCCTTCGCCTTTCTCCAAAGCCGCGGTGTGGTGCTCCGGGTCAAAGACAAAGAGACCGGCGTAGGCCGGACCGCGATGTTGGAGAAAGTGCGCACCGTTGGCCAGGTCTCGCACCACAGGTCGCCCGTTTTTGCTGATGACGGCAACGATGCCACACATGAAGGTTTCAGTGCCCTCCGCGGGGACACTATAGCTGAGTTTCGGCAATGGCGAACGAAGGCCGTAGGGCCTAGGGGTTAGGGGCTGGGGAATTGGAACTGGGGACTCGGGACTCGGGGATCGGGGATCGGATGGTGGACGCGAGGGTGCGGCCAACCGTTCAATTGCGCTGGCGTTCGATCTCTCCGGTCATGGGTACGAAACGCACCGGGATCACCGAGCGTTCTTCGAAGTCGTCGCCGCTGCGCATGATGACCTTGAGTTCCTGATAGAACTCCCCCACCGGGATCACCATCCGCGCACCGTCCGCCAGTTGGTCCAGCAGCGGGTCGGGGATCCGATCCGGCGCCGCAGTCACGATGATGCCGTCGAAGGGAGCCTCATCCGGCCACCCACCATAGCCGTCGCCGCAGCGTACGTGGGCCGTCTCATAACCGATGCTCTGGAGGGTCGCCGCCGCGCTCTCGCAAAGCGCGGTCTTGATTTCTATGGAAAAGACCTCCACCCCCATTTGCGCCAGCACCGCTGCCTGATATCCCGACCCTGTTCCAATTTCGAGGACCCGGCTGCCTCTGCCCACCTCGAGAAGTTCAGTCATCAACGCCACGATGTACGGCTGAGAAATGGTCTGGCCTTGCCCGATGGGCAACGGAGAATCGTTGTAGGCGGCGTCGCGGTAGACATCCGGAACGAACAGATGCCTTGGAACAGCTCTCATGCTGTCCAGGACGTCGGGATCCTTGACTCCCCTGGCCTCGATCTGGGCACGCACCATCTCGGATCGCCGCGACGCCCAGTCCCGTCCCTGGACTTCGCTCGAGTGGCCCCCAGGTGCGCTACAGGCAGTCATCAACACCGCCAGCGCCACCATAATACCCAGCGCCAACCAACTGCCCTCGTCCCGTCTCATTTTGCGCTCCGACATCCACCTTCCAGACCTCGGCGTACCTTTCCGGCACCGCCCACCGGCGCCACCGTGGGTGACCAAACCCGGAATTTCGCCCTGATGTTCATGGTAGACCATGGTTGCCGATCCACCAACCCATTTGGTTGGTCCAAGACTCCGATGCAATTGCCGTTCCCACGGGCGCAATGGCCCTTGACATCACTCGCCCGAAACGCCCACCATGAACCATGCTGCATTCAATGCCCCCCGACAAGCTCGCCACCACACACGGCCCGACGCGACGCGATGTGATCGTGGGTGGGACGGCGGCCCTCGCTGGACTTGCCGCAGGCTCGCCATTGCACGCCCAGGACACACCACCCATCGCCCCGGCTGTGGCCGTTGCCTCGGCGAACGGCCTCGAAGCGGTTCGACGCGCAGTCCACGACATGGATGTGGGGATCGATCCGGTGGAGGCCGCGGTGGCGGGCGTCAGCATCGTGGAGGCCGATCCCGACGATGTGACGGTGGGATACGGCGGCCTGCCCAACTCCGATGGCGTGGTGCAGTTGGACGCCTGCTGTATGGACGGGCACACCATGCGCGCCGGTGCAGTGGCGGCCATCGAGGGATTCAGACACCCTGCCCGAGTCGCCCTCGAGGTGATGCGCCGCACCACCAGGGTTCTCCTGGTCGGCGAGGGAGCCGCGCGATTCGCCCGCACCATCGGTCTCGTGGAGGAGAATCTCCTGACCGAACGCTCCCGGAAGATCTGGCTTTATTGGAAGGCGAACATGTCCGATGCCGATGACTGGATTCCGGCCCCAGGACAGGTGGATGACCCCGACGTGGCCTGGTTCATCGAGAAATTCGGAGCGATCCGTCCCACCGGAACAATCAGTCTGTGCGCGGTCGACTCAGACGGAGAACTCGGCGGGACCACCACCACCTCGGGGCTCTTCTTCAAGATCCCTGGAAGGGTCGGTGATTCACCGCTGATCGGCGCCGGGCTGTTCGTGGACAACGAGGTGGGCGCCGCCGGTTCTACCGGGCGCGGCGAGTCGGTGATTCAGATCGCGGGCGCCCACACAGTGGTCGAATTCATGCGTTCAGGGTCTTCTCCCACTGACGCCTGTCTTGGGGCGTTGGAACGCCTCGTCCGCGCCACCAGGGTTCCTTACCTCCTGGACGACCGCGGCCGACCGAACTTTGACGTCAAGTTCTACGCCGTCAGCCGAAAGGGCGAGGTGGGTGGTGCTTCGCTGTGGTCGGGAGGCCGCTACGCGGTCGCCCGTTCTGGCGTCGAACCCACCCTCGAAGACTGCGCATACCTCTTCAAAAGGGGCTAACCCGGATTCGAATCGAAGAACAGATCGGTAGATTGTGTCCTCAAAAAAGGACAGATTCCCCGCCATGATTGTCCCCCTCTCGTTCTCATCTCACCTCCCGTGTCCGCTCGAGCCCGCATCTTCGTGCCAGCTCCCCGTTTGGCACGAGCATTGCTCTTGGTGATGGGCGGGGCCAGCCATTGTCGGCCCCGGGGAGGTCGCCATGAAACAACACGCACGCAGAGTCCTGTACATCCTCGCGGCGGTACTCAGTCTGGTCTTGCTCGCGGCACCGGCCCGAGGCGCCGAGTGGATCGGCGTCCAGGTCGGCGGCGGCGGGTTGTCAATATCATTTGGAGCGACCAACTGGGCGGTCTATGGATCATCCTGGTCCAGTCCCAACTGGCAGATGGACTATCACGTGGCCCTGTCCGGCTACGGCGACTGGGTCTGGGTGGACGGTCTGGGTCAGTGTTGGCGGCCTTGGGTGTCGGTGGGTTGGAGGCCCTACACTCATGGTCGTTGGGTGGCCACGCCCTACGGCTGGACCTGGGTGGCCTATGAACCGTGGGGCTATTTTCCTCACCACTACGGTCATTGGGCCATGAGCTATCACGGCTGGGTCTGGTCGCCCGGATACACATACCGACCGGCCAACGTCACTTGGGTCACCTCGGGTGGATATGTGGGTTGGTACGCCTGTCCGCCCCCGGGGTGGAGTCATGCCGCCAGAGGTTATCGCCACGGGTACGGCCACGGCTACCAGCAGGGTCACCATGACGGATACGGGATGGGATACAACGACGGCTACTGGTCGGGGTGGAACGACGCCCGCTACGCCACCTACTCCGAATGGCGCCACCTCGGAGCTGAGGACCTCTCCCGGCACGCCGTCACGGCATCGACGGTGAGAGCTTCGGCCGCCGGCGCCCAGCCTCGGGTTTCGGTGGCGGCCCCCGAGACCTCGGTACTCGCCCGCCGCGGAGTCACTCTGCCTCAAATGGCAATTGAAACACGCACCATCAAAGTCGATGACCGCGCCGTCACCATCGCCCGCCCAAGCGGAATCGAGGCCTCTATTCGCCGGCATGGAACACACACCGTGGAACGCGCACTGACGCCCGAGGGCCAGACCACTGTATCCGAGCGTTCGGCCCGATCGGCCCCGTCCACCCTTCCCTCCCAGGACCGCCGTGTGAACATTGCACGCGATCATGACCCCGCTCACAGCCGTGCCCGAACGAATCGAGAATTATCCTCCCAGAAGATCATTCGGCCCTCGAATTCCGTCTCGCGGAGCCACACCACACCCAACATTCAACGCTCCACCCGCCCGTCTTCATCTCAGGAGTCGGTCGGCCAGGCCAGGCTCGGCGGACCCCAATCCACCGGCACATCAGATCCACGACACACCTATGTCCGGTCCCCCGGGCAGGCCTCTGGAGTCCCCGCGACCACTCGGAGATCAGTCCCCATGGCAACCACCGGGGACGCGATTCAGCCCGGTCATGGCCCAACTCGAGGGGAAAAGCCTCAAACCAGGCGCGAGCGATCAGAAGTGACCTCTCGCGAACGGCTCACAGCCGTCCGCACCCCCACAGGGTCGACCGAACCCCGGGTGTCGGAGACGGATGAAGCGAAATCCGCCCAGTCCAGCAAGGACAGAACCGTCTCCCAACACACCTCGCAGGAAGGGAAAACCGCCAGGAAGACCTCTCGACGCCGGTGACACACCATAGGGACTGCGGCTCCTGGATGGCGGTGTGCTGGTGACGGCCGAACCAACCGCCATGGTGGGGCGGGTCTCTGGTCCGCGTTCCCACCATCAAGCAGGGCAAAAATGGCAGCCGAGACGGCCGCTCCACAATGGCGCTCTCGGCTTACGGCTCACTGCCTACTGCTCACTACCTACTGCCTCTGCTAACCTATCCCCGTGTCCGGCAAACCCCGTGATTCCGATGTCGAGATGGAGGCCCGTATCCAGCGTTCGCTGGAACGGTGTCTCGAGTGGAGTCAACAGGGTCGACACCGGAGAGTGCTCTCCGAGGTCGAACGCTCCCTGACTCGAGTCCGGGGCATCGCTCACCTCGAATCTCAGCTGCTGATATGGAAGGCCCAGGCCCTGCTCTCGATGGGCTGTCCGGATCGCGCATTGACCGCCGCATCTGATTCTTGGGACCTCAACTCATCACCCCATGCTTGCCATCTCATGGCCACCGCCTTCAGTGCTGTCGGCGAGGACGACCGCGCCGAGGAATTCCTGACCATGGGAATCGAGCTCTTTCCAGAGGCCATCCACATCCCGATCCAGCTCGTCATGTTGCTGGCGGACCAGGGCCGGCTACCGGAGGCCATCGACATTCTCGACCGTGTGGCACCCTCGATCCAGGTCCCCGAAGATATGCAGGTCTTCCTGGTGGGACTGCGGGCCAACCTCCTCGCCACGGTGGGCCGATGGATCGAGGCCGAGGCCGTTCTCGAGGAGGGTCTCGGGCGCCACCCAGACTCTCTCCTGCTCCTGGAAACCCATGATTCCATCAGCAGAGAATGGGGCCGGCGTCGCGCCGAACGCGGGCTCTTGGAAAGTTGGCAGCGGTCTTTGGAAGACCTCGACGGGGTGGCGGCCGAGGTGGACGAAGCCATCATCCGGTGCGGCGGCGTTCTGGAGCTGTCCGACCTCGCCATCCTGGCCGCTCGACGGCTGTGGCGCACCTACAGCGCCCTTTATCCCATCCGTATTCAGACACCCGAGCCTTGGGGGGCGGCCATCGTCATCGCGATCCTCGAACTCGAGGGCCACCGCCCGTCAGCCACGAGCGTCGCCCGCGCAGCCCGGACCAACCCGTCCACGGTTCGTTCGGTGCTGAGAAGGATCCGCCGCTATCTGGAGAACCTCGACGCCGGTTTTGCGCGCAGGGCCTTTGGCGCCCAGTCCAACCCTCGGCTGGATGAGGATGGCCCGAGCACGTCCAAGGCACCGGGCACGGTCCTCCGGTTTCCGGGTTTGATTCCGCAATCTGGGGACTCCTGACCCAGGAGTCACCGATCTTCCGGCCAACCCCGAAAGCAATTCCGCAACGCCGAGATTCTCAGCCCCGTCCCGCGTCCGAACCTTTTCGTCTTTTCTCCGTTTTAGGGTATGAGTCTGCCGCAAAGGCAACGTCACTGGAGGACCCATGCGACAACGAAGTCTCGTCGCCTGCATCGCCATCACCGTCTGCGCTTCTGTGGGATTTGCTAGCGAGCGAACCATCGAGGCTTCGTTCCCAGCGGACCAGATCGAGACGCTCAGCATCACCAATGGGGTCGGGGATTTTGTTCTCGAAACCGATGACACGACCGAGATTCGCATAGAGATCACGCTGACCCCACGACGGGGCGGCATCTTCTCCTCCATGAAGCGAGCCGAGGAGGATGTCGCAAGAGCGAACCTCATCAGCGCCGCGGAGAACAATGTTCTCAGGATCGAGTTGGACACCGACTCCAACGAGCCTCGGTTCGAGGCCCGCTGGCGAGTGGTCGCTCCACCCCATCTCGCGCTGGACCTGGAGCAGGGCGTCGGCGATGTCGATGTCAATGGGCTCGCCGGCGGTGTTGAGATGGAGGTCGGGGTCGGTACCACGACGGTCGTCATCCCCGGCGGCGAGGTTGGAGTCAGCGTCGGTGTCGGCAACGGCACCGTCCGCGGGCCTGCGGGCGCCTTTGCTTCGGCCAATGCGTCAGGGGGCGTCGGTGGAGCCGTCATCGAGGCCCAGGGAGAGATTTTCACCGGCGAGGGGTTTGTCAGCCACTCTTCCAGTTGGAGGGGTGATGGAGTTCATGCAATAGAGCTCGAGGTGGGTGTGGGCGACGCTAAGATCGTTCTCGAGTAATCCCTCACCCACCCGCCCGGAGCAAGGAGCAGGGTTCAAGGAACAAGCCCCCCACCCGTCCGGAGGGCGATGACCAGCCCACCCCCTGTTCGTTCCCCCTTGCTCCCTGTTCCTCCCTCCCTGCTACACTTTCGCGAAGAGGAGGGCGATCCATGGAATCCAAACCTGACACCGGGAAGGTCCTGCCAGCCAACGCGTTCCGCGAACTCGAGCCAGGCGAGGTCTACACGCCGGTCGTTCCCGCCGACGACCAGCGAGCGGAGGTCTCTGTCCGCTCCGTGACCATTGGTGTCATCATGGTGGTGATCTTCACGTTCGCCGCTGCCTATATCGGACTGAAGACCGGAAACGTGATCGAAACATCCATACCGATCGCAATTTTGGCGGTCTTCCTCGGCACCCTTTATCGGCGCCGCAGCACCTTGCTGGAAAACATCATCATCCAGTCCATCGGCCAGGCCGCCGGGGTGGTGGTCGCCGGTGCGATCTTCACGATCCCGGCGCTTTATATCCTCGACCTGAAACCGTCGTTCCTGCAGATCTTCCTGTCCTGCCTGTTCGGAGGGTACCTGGGGGTTGTCCTCCTGATTCCCCTCCGCAGGTACTTCGTCAAGGATCTCCACGGGCAACTGCCGTTCCCCGAAGGCACGGCGATCGCCAATGTTCTGGCCACCGGCGAAAAATCCAAGGGATCGGCGGGCAAGGTCCTGCTGATCGCCTTCGGCATCGGTTTCATCTACGACCTCATTGTGGAGTTCATTCACCTTTGGAACCACCACCTCAATTCCAAGGTGTTGTTCGGCTCCTTCGGCGAACGGGTGGCCGACATGCGTTTCGAGCTCAAGCTCAACGCCACCGCGGTCTACTTCGGTCTCGGCTACATCATCGGTGTCCGCTATGCCGGCATCATCGCTGCCGGTTCGGTCCTGTCCATGCTGGTCCTTGTGCCACTGGTCTACTTCGCCGGACATGGCCTCACCGTGCCGCTGACGCCCCCTGCGGTGGTGGCTCTGGTGGCCGACATGGATGCCGCCCAGATCTTCGGAAACTACGTCCGTCCCATGGGCATCGGTTGTATCGCCTTTGCCGGAATCATCGGCATCCTGAAAATGTGGAAGATCATCGTGTCGTCGCTGTCGCTGGCCTTCAAGGGGCTGGTGGGTGGTGGCGACGGCGGCGAAACCGAGCGAACCGACCGCGATATGCCACCCAGAAACACCTTCCTCATCCAGCTCGGTTCGGTGGTCGGCATGTTCCTGCTCTTCTGGTACATCAGCGGCCAGATCAGCACCGCGTTGGTGGGGACGGTGATTACCTTTGTCCTGGCCTTTCTCTTCACTCCGGTTGCGGCCCGGGCCATCGCAATCGTCGGCGTCAACCCGGTGTCCGGCATGACCATGCTCACCCTGATCATCGCCTGTTTGGCGCTTGTGGCCACCGGCCTCAGCGGCGACGCCCTTGGAATGTCGGTCGCGTTGGTCGTGGGCTGCGCGGTATGCACCGCGCTTTCGACCTCGGGAGCTTTCATCACCGATCTCAAGGTGGGCTACTGGCTCGGCGCCAGCCCGTTCCAACAGGAGCGTTGGAAGTTCCTCGGGATTTTCATCGCCTCGTTGTGCGTGGGCGCCGTGATCTGGGTGCTTTCCACATCCTACGGATTCATGATCGAGGACGCAGCCGGACAGATGGTGGTGAACCCCGATCTCCCCGCCCCCCAAGGCAACCTGATGGCCACCATTGTTTCCAGCGTCATGGGCGGCGAACAACAGGCACTGCTCCTGTTCCTGCTCGGTGGAATTGTCGCCGTCATGCTCGAGATGGCCAAGGTCCCGGCGCTGGCCTTCGGACTCGGCATGTACCTGCCCATCGAGATCAACATGGCCGTGTTCTTTGGCGCGGCGGTTGGACACTTCATCGGCCGTTCGGGCCGCACCGAAGCCGAACGGGAAGCGCGCACGGAGCAGGGCACGTTGATTGCCTCCGGTCTGATGGCGGGCGCTGCCATCATCGGCACGATCGGCGCCATCCTGCTCCTACCGCAAGTCGGTTCACCCATGGAGTATGTGGATATTCTCCATGTGTCCGAGAACGGCGCCGGGGTTTTTGCTCAATGGTACGAAGGGCTCGGCGGTCAGCTCATGAGTGTCTTCGGGCTCGCGGCCCTGGTGGCGGCCTGTTTCTTCCTGGCCAAGGTTGGGGCACGCTGGCAGATGGACGAGGAAGCTGAGTAACCGCCCTCCCACCTGGGTATTGGGCAGCCTCAGCCCGCCCACGACGGTGGCGCCATGGGCGGGCGTGCCGGGTACATGATCGCGCGGTCCGGGGTCGCTGAGAGTCTGCCAGGCGTCAGTTACCGCACAAGTGTGTACCGGGCTCCCTCGGGGAGCGCGGTTGGGAGATGGGCGCATCGAAATCAGCAAATCGTGCCGAACTCGCGGGCCGGTGCCCGGCACCGTCGACTTCAGGGGCGCGTTCCCCCACCCGTCCCACGACGGTTCCGAGTTCCGGGTTCCGGGTTGATATTCCTGGAGGCTGATGGAGAACCCGGAACCCGGAACCACTGAAGATGGTCTGCGGCTCAAGGAGCAAACGGCTTAGCGCCGCGGGTGTGTCCGGAGGAACTCCTCGAGCGCGGCGCACAGTTCGTCCCCGTCGTCGAAGCACCTCGGCATTGGGCTGCGGTGGTTCGGAGGGGTCAGCGACCAACTCGCGCAGCACCACACGGGGACGCCCGCCTTGAGCGCCATTGCCACCTCGGACAATGTCCCCGCGCCACCACCGATGGCGACGCACAGATCTGCCGACAGCACGTTGACGGCGTTTCTCGCCATTCCGGAGCCGGTGTAGATAGGGATCCGCACCCAACTGTTTGGATAGGCGCCCGATGGCCCAGCGGTCGGCAGAATTCCAACCGTGAGTCCACCAGCCGCGCCCGAGCCGCGAGATGCCGCCTCCATAACCCCCGGGCCGCCACCGGTCAGGACAACCCATTCCCATTCGGCTGCCAGACGACCCACGCGTTCGGCCAAGGCCTCTTCCTCAGCACTCGCGTCGCCGGCTCCCAGCACGGCCAGGATGGGATATGGATCAGCGGGTTGCATCATTGGACCAGTCTAAGGTCGAAAGTCGAAAAAAAGACCCGGGCCGAAGCCCGGGTCGTTTCAGGTTGTCGGTTTCGAGTTACTTCATCACCACGAGGGACACACGACGATTCTGCGCGCGCCCTTCCCTGGTGCCATTGTCGGCAATGGGCTTGTACTCACCGTAAGAGGTGACGTTCATGCGGTGCATGGGCACACCCAGCTCGCTGTTCATGAATTCCATGACCTGCTTGGCGCGCTTGTAGCCGAGCTGCAGATTGTACTGCTCGGAGCCGCTGCTGTCGGTATGGCCCTGAATTTCGATGTAGACGTTGGCATTCTTGGATTTCAGGTTCTTGACCAACGACTCGATCTCGGCCTTTGCATCGGCGGTGAGGTCGGCCCTGTTGAACGCGAACTTCACCATGTCGTCGGTGAGGACCACCTCGTCCACAAAAGAGCCTTCGGCGAGCTTGCCGGCCTCTTCGGCCCGACGCAGCGCGTCCTTGGTCTCCTGCGACAGGTTGTTGTAGGCAGCCTCGAGCTTGGCGGCCTTGGCGTCAAGTTCGGAGATCGCCTTCTGGTTCCCCTCGACTGAGGTTTGGACCTCGCCGATCTTCTGGTTGGTCACCTGGTCCGAAGCGGCGACCTGCTCGTTGACGTACTTCTTGGTTGCGCAACCGGTCAATGTCAAGGCAGCAACGCACAACAGCACGACCGCCGGGGTGAGGGACTTCCGCATCATCCACCTCCAAAGTTCTTTCCGTTTTAATTGGCCGATCCTATCGGCATCGAACACAGACTATAACACACTCCACCGCTAGTTTTCGCTCGATTTTCACCCCCCCCCGACGGGGAATCTCCGCTCACCATTCGACGCACCGCGGGTCTGCCGCGGTGACCTCGGCGGCGCACAGGACCTTGCCATCTTCGAGCCGCACCAGAACCGGGGTCTGGAGGAACCAGTCCACACCCGTTGGCAGCTCGGCGAGTCGACATTCTTCACACGCGAAATCCAACACTCCAGACGTTGGGAAGCCGCCTTTTTCGGGGACCGCCACGGCCGTCGTCGGCACCGCCAGCGTACCGGCAAAGAAGACCTCCATGAGTTCGTGGCAGTGTTCGCAGTCCTTGCGGTAGAACAAGATGATTTGAGGGCCCGACTCGAGATCCGTGGCTCCGTCGATCCAGGCAGAAATCGGCACCTCCGACCAGTCGTGCCCGATCCAGTCGTGGTAGTTCGGCAGGTAGAAGCCCTGGGCCGGAAGCGCCGTGGGGGATGATCCGTCGACCCCAACCGTCCCGGATTCGCCGATCTGAAAGGAGGCTGTGAGACCGAAAGCCAGTGCAAAGCTCGCGAGAGTCCACAGGCCGACTCCCACGACCCGCCAGGTCGGAAGGGTAGCCGTCACCGCCAACGACGGGACATCACGACCCAGCCACCACAGACCGAGGAAGAACCCAAGATCCATGGCGAGCGTGATGCCCGGATGAACCTCGACCGCGCCGAAGCAGCCGCAGCTGGACGCGCCCATGAGAACTTCGCCCACGAGGACCGGAAGAAAGGCTCCCAGCATCACGAGCCCCACCGGGCGCGCTAAGCGGGGCAGCAGCCACATGACGCCGACGACGACGAGTTCAGCCGCGATACTGAACCTGAGCAAAAACCCAAGATCAACGCCCGCGGCCCCCGCCCACTTGATCATCGGAACAGGCAAATGGCTTGGGCTCGCGTCCATGAGCTTGAGCACTGCGCCGACCAGAAGCCACAGCGGGACGACGACCCGAGCAAGCAGCACGGCCAGGGCTCCTCCCGCCGTCATGCTCATCGAGTGTGATTCTATTCGAGTAGCCATCGTTTCTTTCATCCCAACACAGAATATCCGCAGGCCGGTCCCGTTTTCGAGCGCGGCCGGCGTCTTGATCCCAGAATTTACGAGTCCTTGACCTCTGGGTTCTCTCCCCGTCCCAATCGGCGCCACACCTCTTCCTCGACGCCGCTGGCGATTTCGCTGGTCCGGGCTACCGCATCATCCGCACGCCGGATCAAGGCCGAGGCCTCTGGATCGTCTGACATTCCCTGGAGGTTGATGTGGGTGTTCATGGCCGCGCCCACCGCTGCAGTGCGGGCCATCCCGGCGCCGACTCCGGCGTCGGAGGCGGACGCGGGCATCCCCAGATCGAGCGCTGAACGGCAGAGTTCGGCGATCTCTCCGCAGGCTTCGGCCACGCCGAGAGGCACCTCCGCGGCGTACAACGTCGCCGCCCGAATGCGACCTGCGTCCTGTGACCTCGAAGCCTCCATCAACCGCTGAAAGGCCCAGGTGTCCTCGTCGATGGCGTCGAGAAGATCCTGTTTGAGTTTCTGAGCCCGGACGGACACGTCCTCCAGTTGATCTCGGACGCCAATATAATCGCTCTTCGGATGGGCCAGATTGGCCACCATGGCGGCCAGGGAGGCGGCGAGGGCCCCGGCGAGAGCGGCCACCGATCCTCCGCCCGGCGCCGCAGAGTCGCGTGATGTTTCGTCGGTAAAGCCCTGCACGGTGAGCGACGCCAGTGGGCGATCCGGCGCCAGTATTTCCTCGATGATCTTCTCGGAGGGTTCAAAGGGAGACACCTCGCTCAATCCGAGGGTCCTAACCGCGGAATGAACCAGATCGACCTCGGGCACTCCAGGCGACCGCTCCATCTGCCGGAGGTAGTGCCGCCCGGCATCGAGGATACTGGCCTTCGGCACCAGTCCCACCAGTTCGGAACCGGTGACCCTGAGACCTCGGCGCCGGGCGCTGGTCTCGCAGGCATCGAATGCGGCGTGGAGGGGTGTGGTGTCGAGGTCGATGAGGTTCATCGAAACCTGTGAACAGCCGTACTCCGGGATGTACCAGCCAACACCGCGGACAGCCTTCAACATCCCGGGCTGTTGGACGGAATTTCCGTCTGCATCCTCGACCGTACGACCCTTTTCGCGCACATCGAAGGCGACGCGGTTGGCCCATCGTTTGTCGCTGACGTTGAGGTTGACGTTGTAGGCCACCAGGAACTTTCGGGCTCCGGTCACCATTGCGCCAAAGGTCGGGACGAACTCCGCCGGGCCGTAGTCCGGGGCGAAGTTCGGGTCCTCGAGCTTTTCGGGCAGCGCCTCGTACTCCCCTTGCCGGATGTCTGCGAGTGACCGCCGTTCCGGGCGTGTCGCAGCGTACTCGTAGAGATAAACGGGGAATCCGAGCTCCTCGCCGACCCGTTGTCCGAGTCTCTTCGCAAGCTCGACGCAGTCGTCCATGGTCACCCCGGACACCGGAACGAATGGGCATACGTCGGTTGCTCCCATTCGACCATGGGCACCGTGGTGCTCCCGCATATCGATCAGCTCAGACGAGCGTTTGACGAGTTGAAAGGCGCCCTCCAGCACCGCATCGGGCTCGCCCACGAAGGTAATGACGGTCCGGTTGGTCTCTTGTCCTGGATCCACGTCCAGCAGGGCGACACCTGGCACTGACGCCGCCGCCTGCGCGATTTCGTCGTAGACCTCCTTGCGCCGGCCCTCCGAGATATTCGGCACGCATTCAACGATCCTCATTCCAGACCTCCAGCGATGGTGATCCTAGTCTGCACCGGCAATTGATACAAGGGCCCAGCGAACAGCCACATGATGCGTCACCCTCACTGACGCAGCCGACGGCTCAGACCGAACGGACGGTCTCGAGGTCGGCGCAGACCATCATAGCCACCAACTTCTCAAACGTGACGTTTGGCTCCCATCCCAGTTCACGGCGAGCCTTCGATGCGTCGGCCTGGAGCTCGTCAACCTCCGCCGGTCGGTAGTACCTGGGATCCACGCACACCCGAATCACGTCGGACGCCCGATCCCGACCAACCTCGTGCTGACCCTCCCCTTCCCAGCGCAGATCAACACCGACCTGAGCAAAGGCCGCCTCGCAGAACTCTCTGACGGAATGGGTTTCACCCGTGCCCACGACAAAATCGTCCGGCGCCTCGGCCTGGAGAATCAGCCACATGG
The DNA here is from genome assembly GCA_963710645.1 of uncultured Holophagae bacterium. Lineage (GTDB taxonomy): Bacteria > Acidobacteriota > Thermoanaerobaculia > Thermoanaerobaculales > Sulfomarinibacteraceae > FEB-10. The sequence continues at coordinate 417,806 of CAVQBD010000003.1, forward strand.
CACGGACGAAGTCACCCGCGAATCCCCAGTCTCTGCGGGCTTCCAGGTTTCCCAGAGCGACTCGTTCACGCCGCCCAGCAGCTATCTCGGCGACTGCACGCGAGATCTTCCGGGTGACAAAATTCTCTCCGCGCCGGGGCGATTCGTGGTTGAACAGAATCCCGTTGGAGGCGAAGAGACCGTAAGCCTCGCGAAAATTGACCGTTGCCCAATAGGCGTACAGCTTGGCCACCGCGTAGGGCGAGCGCGGGTGGAAAGGTGTCTGCTCATCCTGGGGTATTCGCTCCGCCTTGCCGTAGAGCTCGGACGATGACGCCTGGTAGAACCGCGCGTCTGGGGCCACCTGCCGCACCGCCTCCAACAGGCGGACAGTGCCGATGGCCGTAACGTCGCCGGTGTAGGTGGGCATGCTGAATGAGATGCCGACGTGAGACTGTGCGGCCAGGTTATAGATCTCGTCCGGTCGGACGCTATCCAACACGGTGATCAGCGACTCCGAGTCGCCGAGATCACCGTAGTGGAGGTGGAAGTGCTCCCGCCTGATGGGGTCGCTCCGCAGATGGTCGATGCGGTCTCGGTTGAAGGTAGAGGCACGACGTACGATGCCGTGGACGTCGTAGTCCTTCTCGAGCAGCAGCTCCGAGAGATAGGAGCCGTCCTGGCCCGTGATACCGGTAATCAAAGCGCGCTTCATGGCCGGAGTCTACCAGACAGTGGACAGTGAAAAGTGAATAGTAAATAGAAAGGGAAACGAAGAGTAGGCGTTCAACCGACCACCACCGATCCCTCGTCTACTATTCACTATTCACTATTCACTATTCACTATTCACTGTGCACTGTTCACTAGCGATCGGTGCGGTAGTTCGGCGCCTCCTTGGTGATCACAACGTCATGGGCGTGGGACTCCTTGAGCCCCGCGGACGTCACCTGGATGAACCGGGCCTTGGAGTGGAGCTCGCCAATGGTGGCGCAGCCCGCCAGACCCATCCCGGCCCGCAGCCCCCCCACGAGCTGGGTCAGCTGACCCTCGAGAGGACCCTTGTACGGCACCATTCCTTCGATCCCCTCCGGCACCAGCTTCGTGAGTTCGGCATCTTGCTGGAAATAGCGATCCCGAGAACCTTCGGCCGCCTTCATGGCGCCGAGGGAACCCATGCCGCGATAGGCCTTGAAGGTTCGACCCTGGTACAGAATCTGCTCGCCGGGAGACTCTTCCACCCCAGCGAACAGGGACCCAACCATGATCACATCGGCGCCGGCCGTGAGTGCCTTGGTGATATCGCCTGAGAATCGGATGCCACCATCGGAGATGACCGGAATATCATGCTCTCGGGCGACCGCGGAGCACTCCCGAATGGCCGTGATTTGGGGCATCCCCGCTCCGGTGACGACCCGAGTGGTGCAGATCGAACCCGGGCCGATTCCCACTTTCAGCGCATCCGCACCGAGGGAGATCAAGTCTCTCGCGGCTTCGGCCGAAGCGATGTTACCGACCACCAGAGGCACATCGGAAATCCGCGACTTGATGTGTTGGGTGGCATCCAAGACGCCCTTGGAATGTGCATGGGACGAGTCCAGGAACAAGAGATCGACCTTGCGTTCGATGAGGGCCGCGCAGCGCTCGTCGAGATCGCCACTGACTCCCACGGCAGCCGCGACCCGAAGGCGCCCCAGGTCGTCCTTGCACGCGTTGGGAAAGTCCTGCGCCTTCTTGATGTCCTTGACCGTGATCAGCCCTTTGAGTCCGCCGTCCCCGTCCACCACCAACAGCTTCTCGATTCGGTGTTTGTGAAGCAGTGATTTGGCCTCATCGAGAGTGGTCCCAACCTGGGCCGTCACGAGGTCGTTTTTGGTCATGAAATCGGAGATCGGACGATCGTACTCAGTGCAGAATCGGAGATCCCGGTTGGTCAGGATCCCTTTGAGCCGGCCCTCTCGATCCACAACCGGAAGACCCGAGACTCTGTAGGACGCCATCACCTCCAACGCATCGCGCACCAACTGATCGGGGTGAATGGTCACCGGGTCCACGATCATGCCCGACTCTGATCGCTTGACTCGATCCACTTCCTCGGCCTGACGTTCGATGGACATGTTCTTGTGAACCACCCCGAGCCCGCCGTGCTGAGCCATGGCGATGGCCATCGATCCCTCGGTCACCGTGTCCATGGCTGCCGAGATGATCGGGAGATTCAGAACCACATTCCGCGTCAGCCGCGTCGCCACACTGACATCGTTTGGATGAACGTCGGACCGCGCAGGCACCAGCAGCACGTCGTCAAAGGTCAGGCCCACAGGCAAGTCGTCGGACATCCCTCTTACCCTCCCGCTGCGGAGCCCACCCCGCAGCACTTCTTGTACTTCTTCCCGGATCCACAGGGGCACGGGTCGTTCCGCCCGACCTTGGGTTGACCTCGGCGTACAGTGATCGGTTTGTTGGGTCCCCCCACGGGAGTATTGGCCGCATGCTCTTGCTGTTCATGGGACTCGGAGAGACCGGCGGCCTCAGGGTGAGACAGTGTGGTCGTGACACCACGCCGCCGCTGCTGGTAGTCCTCCACCGGCTCGGAGTGATAGAGGAACTTCACCACGTGGTCCTCGATTCGCTCCCACATGTCCTCGAACAGGGCGTAGGACTCCCGCTTGTACTCGACCAAGGGGTTTCGCTGGCCGTAGGCGCGCAGCCCGATACCCTCCCGCAGGTGGTCCAATGCCAAGAGGTGGTCCTTCCACTGCCGGTCCACGGTATCGAGGAGAAGGAACTTCTCGAGCTTCTCGAATTCGTCCTCGCCGAAACGGTCAACCCTGTCGTGATAGTGGTTCTTGGCCTCTTCCACCAGCCGCTCGGAAAGGTCCGCTCGGTTGATTGTCTGCCAGTCCACTCCCACCTGTTCTAGGGTGATCCCGAAATAGGACCGGTATTCGTTGTCCAGGGCAGCGCGGTCCCAGTCCTCCGGGTCGGCATCCTCAGGACAAAATCTGTCAATCAGGCTGGCGACAATGTCATCCACCACCCGAATGATGTAGTCGCGCCCCTCGACGCCTTCGAGGATCTGCCTGCGGAGACGGTAGACCGCCTCACGCTGCTTGTTCATGACGTCGTCGTATTCGAGCAGGTGCTTCCGAATATCGAAGTTTCGGCCCTCCACCTGCTTCTGAGCCCGGGCGATGGACTTGGTCACCATTTTCGACTCGATGGGCACGTCTTCCTCCATGCCGAGCCGATCCATCATTTTGCGGACCCAGTCAGCCGCGAAGATCCTCATCAAATCGTCTTCGAGGGACAGGAAAAACCGGGTAGCGCCGGGGTCCCCCTGCCTGCCCGATCGACCGCGTAGCTGGTTGTCGATGCGGCGCGCCTCGTGACGTTCGGTGCCGATGATCTGCAGGCCCCCGGCGGCGAGCACTTCTTCCTTCTCGACAGTGCACGTCTTCCTGTACTTGGCCAACGTCGCCGCGTAGCCCTCCGGATCCGTTGCCGGATCAACCTCCATCTTCGCCAGACCCTCCGGATTGCCGCCGAGCACGATGTCGGTTCCGCGCCCCGCCATGTTGGTGGCGATGGTTACCGCACCCTTGCGGCCGGCCTGAGTCACAATGTCCGCCTCCCGTTCGTGGTACTTGGCGTTCAGCACAACGTGCTTGATCTTCCGCCTCTGGAGCAACTTGTCGAGGCGCTCCGACTTCTCGATAGACACCGTGCCAACCAGCACGGGCTGGCCCAACTCGTGGCTCCGCTGGATCTCATCGATCACCGCTCGGAACTTCTCCTCCTCGGTCTTGAAGACCACGTCGGAGGCATCGTCACGGACCATGGGAACATTGGTCGGGATCACGGCCACATCCAGACCGTAGATCTTCTGAAACTCCTCGGCCTCGGTCTCGGCGGTGCCGGTCATTCCGGCCAACTTGTCGTACATTCGGAAGTAGTTCTGCAAAGTCACCGTGGCAAGGGTCTGATTCTCCGACTGGATCTTGACCTTCTCCTTGGCCTCCACAGCTTGGTGCAAGCCATCGGACCAGCGCCGACCGGCCATCAACCGCCCGGTGAACTCATCGACGATGATCACCTCGCCGTCCTTGACGATGTACTCGCGGTCCCTCTCGAAGAGCGAGTGGGCGCGCAGACCCTGATTCACGGCATGGAGGATCTCGGTCTGCGACGGATCCCAGAGATTCTCGACGCCGAGGATTTTTTCCACCCGCTGCATCCCCTGTTCAGTGAGGGTCGCGGTCTGGGCTTTTTCATCGACCAGATAGTCGCCGGTGACCTCTTTATTCCCGTGTTTGTCTTCGATTTCCTCGCCCCGACCCAGTTTCGGAATCACGCCATCGACCTTGTAGTAGAGGTCAACGGACACCTCAGAGGGACCGGAGATAATGAGCGGTGTCCTGGCCTCATCAACCAGGATCGAGTCCACCTCGTCGACGATGGCGTAAACGTGGTCCCGCTGCACCATTCTGTCGAGGGAGAATTTCATGTTGTCGCGCAGGTAGTCAAAGCCGAACTCGTTGTTGGTACCGTAGGTGATGTCGGCGCCATAGGCGGCCCTGCGCTCTTCATCCTTCATCTGATTCTGAATGCAGCCCACTGAAAACCCGAGGAAGCCGTAGATCTGACCCATCCAGTCCGCGTCACGCTTCGCCAGGTAGTCGTTGACCGTGACCACATGGACTCCGCGGCCGGTGAGCGCGTTGAGAGTCACGGCAAGGGTCGCCACCAAGGTCTTGCCCTCTCCGGTCTTCATCTCCGCGATCCGGCCTTCATGGAGCACGATGCCGCCCACCAACTGGACGTCAAAGTGGCGCATGCCGGTGACCCGTTTCGAGGCCTCACGGACGATGGCGAAGACCTCCACGAGTTCCTGATCAAGGATCTCCTGGACCATCACGCTGCGGGCACGGGGGTCGTCCGGGAGGTCGGTCAACGATGCCCGCACCCGGTCGCGAATGGTGTCGATCTTCAGACGCAACTCGTCGTCATCGAAGGCTTCGAGCTCAGGCTCGAGGTCGTTAATCGCCCGGATCATGGGGCGCATGCGTTTAATATCTCGTTCGTGCTTTGAGCCGAAGACGGCATCAATGCCTTTTTCAATGAGGTTCATGTTCTTTCCTTGGTCCAGCGCCCCGCCTGCAGCGGCGAACGCCCTCCATCAATTCAACAAGAGGCCGTGGCGTTCCATGCCCAGGCGCCGGGTCCAGGCAGCGTAGAGGATGCCGCTGAGGATTTCAACGGGTTTTGCAGGAAGCCGTGGTCAATATGCAGTGGGCAGTGGGCAGTGGGCAGTTGCTCGCGGCCGATGGCCGCGGCGACTCCCCGTCACCAACGCGTTGGCAGTGGGCACCGAGATAATCGGTCACCGGTGTTTCGTGTCGAGCCCTGGGGATCATGAATTTCCTGCCTCTTTCCCCACCCCTCCCCGGGTGAGCGGGAGGACCTGAACACCGCTCCCTGCTCCCTGCTACCCGGGTTGGCGGGAGCTAATCCCTGCTGCCTACTGCCTACTCAATACCGCCTGGGTGGGTGTGGGATCCGGCATCAGGGATCTGGAATCCGCGCGGGCTGGGGTTCAGAAGCTGCTGAGCATGTAGTACAGCGGGTTCACTGCCTGGCCATCCACATGGACTTCGTAGTGCAGGTGGGGACCGGTTGAACGGCCGGAACTGCCGAGAGTGCCGATTTCGCCGCCACGGCGAATCTCGTCGCCGGGCTCGACTGAGACGGTATCGAGATGTCCATAAATGGTGGTGAAACCGAATCCATGGGCGACTCGAACGGTTTTGCCGAGACCCCCGTTGCGACCAGTAAAGACCACCACACCGTCGGCTGGAGCCAGCACCGGTGTGCCGCGCCGGGCAGAAATGTCGAGCCCTCGATGAAACGCGCGCCGTCCAGTGAACGGGTCTTTGCGACGACCAAATCCGTCAGTCATCAAGCCCGTCACGGGCACGACGCTCGGGGTCGCAGCAAAGACCTGGGCCTGCCGCTGGAGGGTCTCCTCCACATCGTCGAGCTTCTCACCGATGAGATCACCCTGGAGCTGGAGTATGGCTGGGGAGCCAGGAAGTCGATCATAGGGCCCACCGCTACCAACCCGATCCTCGCCAACCATGTGGTCCTCGAGCCCCACCGGATCGTTCTCCATCCCCGCGGCCAAAGCAAGGCGGGCAGTGCGTTCCTCAAATTCGTCGAGTCGTCCTTGGACCGTGACCACTGTTTCTTCCAGCCGCTGGTTGACCTCGGCCAACTGCTGATTCTCAGACCGCAGCCGCTGCACTTCCGCCCTGCGGTTCACCGCGCTTCCGGTGTATGCAATGGCGAAGGCCGACAGAACGAGCGCCGCAAGACAACCGCCGGCGGTCAGCATCAACGCCCTGGTCGAAAATGAGAATTTAAAAAATTTCGCCTGGCTGTGAGGAACGATGATGATTGTATTCAGGCGCTGGGACATGTACCCCGTTCCCCTCCCCAATGGACTCCGGACCGCTGAAGACACTTCGCTCGCAGATTCTGCCATCCCTGAAGCTAGGGTGTCAAATACAATCGAGATTCGGACATCGGGGGCGGTGTCGATGCGATGCAGATCACATTGTGGTCAATGGAAAATCGAAATTCGAAATTCGAAATTCGATTTCCGAGACCCGAGTCCCGAATCCCGGGTCCCGAGATCCGAGCCCCGGGCCCCGAGCCCGCCGTGCGTCGCATCACCCAGTGCTCTTCGAATCCTCTTCGTCAGGGGTCTCCTGTTCGTCGTCTGGTTCGTCGTTGGCGGGCTTCGGGCCCGGACCCTTGGCCGCAGATCGCATCAGTGCCACCATCTCTTCGAGACGCTGCTGGCAGCGACCGTAGATGGAGTCTTCCGGCCTCCAGCCGTCCGCGTCATCCCACTCGCCAGCCGGGATTCCGGTCAATAGCTCGATCCCGTCATCCACGGTGCCGACCTCCCAGAGATGAAACTGACCCTCTCGTGCAGCGTTCACAACCTCGTCGTCGAGGTGGAGATCGGGTGTGTTGGCGGTCGGGATGAGCACCCCCTGGGTGCCGGTCAGGCCACGGCTTTGACACACCCTGAAAAAACCCTCCACCTTCTCGTTGACGCCTCCGATGGCCTGGATCTGCCCGTACTGGTCCACCGATCCGGTCACCGCCACATCCTGGCGGAGGGGTGCGCCCGACAGTGCGGACAACACGGCGTAGACCTCTGTGGATGAGGCCGAATCACCATCGATCCCACCGTAGGACTGCTCGAATGTTATGGAACACGCCATTGTCAGAGGGATCCTCCGGGCAAAGGTGCCGCGCAGAAAACCCGTCAGGATGTTGACTCCCTTGTCGTGGGTTGGACCAGACAGGCCGGCCTGCCGTTCGATGTTGACGACACCTTCGCGACCCAGACCGACCCGCGCTGTGATCCGCGACGGCTTGCCGAACCGATGGTGACCCAGGTCGTATACAGCCAACCCGTTGAGTTGACCCACCGCCTCACCTTCGGTCTCGATCCGGATGATCCCGTCGGTAATGAAGTCATGGGTACGATCTTCGGTCAACCCGTGGCGACGCTGACGAGCCCGCTGCGCCCCCTTGACGTGGTCGGCGGTGATCTCCTCGGACCCCTCGCGCCGCGCCATGTGGGCCGACTCACGCTGCAGGTCGGCCAGATCCGAGAACCGGCTGGACAACCGACGATGCCAGCGGCCGAGTCGAACCGCCTCTTCCACCATGGCCGCCATGGCGGTCCGATTCATGGGCGGCAGATCCTCCTCCATGCCGACCCTGCGCAGCACGGACAGAGCATCTCGGGCGTGGGCCGGGCTCAGGGGCATGACCGAGTCGAAATCTGCAAGCACCTTGAAGACCTTTGAAAACGCCGAGTCGTGGCGATAGAGCATGTCGTAGATACTCCGGTCTCCGATCACCACGACCTTGACATCGAGCGCCACCGGCTCCGGTTTGAGCGCGGCCGCGCCAAACACCAAGCTCTCGAGAGACTGGATCTGGACCCGGCGGTACTTCAACGCGCGTTTGAGGCCGGGCCAGACCCGCGGTTCCATCAACATATCCTCGGCGTTCAGCACCAGGTAACCGCCGTTGGCGCGCATCAACGATCCGGCCCTGATCTTGAGGAAGGAGGTCTCCACCGTCCCGGACTGGTTGATCGAGCGTTCTATGGTGCCGAAGAGGTTGGTGTAGGTGGGCTCGGTTTCCAGGATGACCGGGCGACCCTCGAGGTCGGCGTTGTCCACCGCGAGATTCACCCTCCACCGGGCAAATCGATCTTCCTCGCCGTCACCATCGGTCACGAAGAGCTCGGCGTGGTCCTTGAGATCTTCAGTGAGCACCTTGAGGTAGGGTTCGACCTGTGGATCGGCCACCCTTCGCTTGACCTCTTTGACGCAGCCGGTGAAGGTCGGGGTCAGCAATTTCCGACGCGTCTCATCGAGCTTCTGCAGGGCCTGGCGTCTGAGATCGGCAACCTCCTGGAAAACGTCCTGCAGACGTTCCGACAAGCGTGTGTGTTCCTTGACCAGCTTTTCGCCATCGTCGTCGGACAGGGCGCCGTCCTCCACCAGCTTGCCAAGTTCGTCCATGGCCACCGGCTCGTCGTTGACCACGGGGAGAATCTCCGGCCGTGAAATCGGTCCGGCCTGGATCTGGACAAGCGAAAAGCCGGCCTTTTTGACTTCCTTTTCAAAGGCCTCGACCAGCTTCTTCTCGCGACTCTGAAATTCCGCCACCGCGCGGTCGAGTCGGCGGCGGAAGTCCTTGTCCGCGAGCACGGCGGGGAGGCTTTCAGCCAGCTCTCGAATCAGATCGTCCATTGCCTCCTGAAAGCGACGGCCGGCGCCCGCCTCGAGGAACAGTGCAGTTGGCTCTTCGGGGTTCCTGAAGTTAAACACGAAGCACACGTCATCGGGCGCGGTCTCGTCCGACGCCAGTTGATCCAGAAAGGTCTTGATGGTGGTCAGCTTGCCGGTTCCCGATAGACCGGTGACGAACACGTTGTATCCAATGCTGTCCACAGCCAATCCGAAGGCAATGGCCTCCACGGCTCGATCTTGGCCGACGATGGTCGAGGCTGGCTCGATCTCATCAGAGCGCTGCCACTCGAGCCAGTCCTCGGGACATCTCCATACCAACTCGTCGACGGCAAGCTCTCGGACCATGTTCTTCCTCCGTGTATCGAGTCGTCATACGACCGGTTATCGAGTATAGGCGGGTCGGACCGGTTTTCAGACACGCCGACGGTATCCGAACGTCACCTCAGTCGGAGCTTTGACAGCACGACCGGCAGCACCGTAATGGAGGCCACCGCGGTACACAGTGCTCCGAGGATCGCCGCCGCCCCTACGGACCTCAGCCCGGGGAAGTGGGACAGCACAAGCGAGCCAAAGCCCACCACGGTCGTCAGGCCCGCAACCGCGATTGCCTTCGCCGTTGCCGCCAATGCCCGGGGGTCGCCGTTCGTCTCGAACCACCGATGCAGTAGATGCACCCCATAGTCCACGCCAATCCCGATGACCATGGTCATAACAAAAATATTCATGAAATTCACCCTGAGACCGACGGCCGCCATGGCGCCGAGCATCCAGACCATCCCAAGCCCCAATGGCAGCAGTGCCACCACGGCACGGAGCGGGCTACCGAAGTCAGCCCACATGAGCAGGAACACCGCGACGATGCCGATCATGGCGGCCCGGGCTGCGTCTCCCCACACGATGCGGCGCAACTCGGCCGAAACAACCACGGGAGATGCCAGAACGGCCCAATCGTATCGGGCCACCAAGTTTTCCAGAGCGGGAGGCGCCTGCCGTCGCCAACGACCCGCAGGGGGGTAACAATAGATGGCTGTGGAGACACCGCCTTCGTAGTGAGCAACGTAGCGGTCCACCACTCGCTCGAGCGGAGTTCCCGCAAGGTCGGACAGGGCCAACGGATGATCGACGTCGAGGGAGTTGCGCAGATGAGCCAAACCGTCGGCAAACGCCGCCGGGTTGAGACCGGCATCGGCCATAGCCGCAGCCAGCCTCTCGTCCACACCATCGAGCCACCCTCGTTCGGCTTCCAAGCGAGCGATCACCGCCCTTTGTTCCTCCACCGGCGGCACGATGCCCGCGATGGCATCCACGCTCGCCAGAGTCTCGCCATCCACGAGGAGGTCGATCTCCTCCAACAACACCCGCGCCCGCGCGAGGGCTTCGGCCTCGTCCCGCCCGTCCACCCTTACCGTCATGGGAGTGAATCGCAGACCAAAAGCCGCCATCACCTCGTCACGAAGTTCGATGCCGGGGTTGTCTTTCGATCTCATGTTTTGGATATCGTCATCGAATTCGAGGGTGGTTATCAACCCGAGTGCCACCACGGTCACCACCCCGGCAACAGCCAGCGTGAACGCCGGTCTGGCGAGGCTCGCGCGACACAGATGATCCGACCCGAACGAGCGAATGTGCAGCCGCGGTGTGTCGGCCCTCCGGCCGTACACGACTGTCAGGAGGGCCGGGAGAAGCAAGAAGACCGACACCATCAACAACAAGATCCCCGTCCCCGTGAGGAGACCGAGTTCCGACAGACCCTGGAAATCGGTCGTAAGGAATGCGTAAAAGGTGGCTGCGGTGGTCACAGCTCCCAGGAGCACCCCCAGACCAGTATGCCGACCCATGGCCTCCAGAGCCTGCCAGTGGTCCGCGCCCTGCCAACGCTCCTCCACATACCTGCCGTAGAGCACGATGACGAAGTCTATTCCCAGGCCGATGAGCAGACCGCCCGAGGCCGACGTCAGAGAATTCAACCTCCCAAGGTATAAGGACACAAAGACCAGCGCCAAACCGAGACCGGTAACGAGGGGGAAGAAGGCGAAGGCCAGGGTCGCGGGTCTGCGAAACGCCAACAGAAACAACAACAAAACGCCGATCAGGGCCGACACGGCACCGACCACGGCATCGTCTGTGATCAGTCGGCTGTCCGACAGCACTATGATGTAGCCGCCGGTGAATTCCACCACCGGCGGTGGCTCCTCCCACCCCTGGGCGATCCAGGCGGCCCGGGCGGCTTCGACTCTCTCTGACAATCCATCCACAAGCATCCGGTCAAAATCCAGATCCTGTGCGGGCCGAACGGGCTTCACCAACATGAGCAGCAGGCGCCGGTCCTCATCTATGAGGCAGCCGGTCTCCGAGTCGACCTTCAGTCCGACACCGCCGAACCGCGCCTTGGCCAGGATCGAGGCCAACAGTCCCATGGGGTCTCGGCTCAACACGTCCTTTGTTGCGATGCTCTGCGGCGCAAGCAAACTGGCTCGCAGTTGCTCGGCCTGCGTCGGCAGGGCATCGTCGGCCAGACGATCGAACAACCCCTCGATCTGGGTTGGGTCCAGGAAAAGGGTGGACCTGTCGAGGAGAGGAACCGCCGTCTCGATACCTCGGGACATTCGGTACTCCACCCAGTCGATCTGGTCCCATGGCCCCAACTCTTCGGCCAGAGCATCCGCGAACGCCACGACGCCGTCGATTTCGCTGCCGTCTTGGATCCGAACCACCACAAGGAGGGTGTCGAGCGTGCCGAATCGCTCGATGGTCGTGGCAAAAGCCTGGACCACGGGGTTGTCGCGCGGCACCAACGACAGAATGTCCGTCTCGACCCGGAGCCGGGTGGCCAATCCGGCGGCCACCAGCCACGCGAGCAAGGCGATCGTGATCACCAACCCCGGATGACGTCCGCCGAAGGTCACCAATGCCAGCGGAAGCCGTCTCGGAAGGAGGCCGTTGTTCACTCCTGATTCCCCGGCCCCGACACCACTCCCCAGTTCTGCCAGAAATAAATCACCATCGAGATCATGGTCAGCGCCAGAGCGATCCACAGGGCGATCGTGGCCAGCGGGGACCAGGCCGGGAATTTGAGTGAGAAGATCAATAGCGAGACCGCGATCACCTGGCCGGTGGTCTTGGCCTTGCCCCAGAAATTGGCGGAGATCGGAATATCGCATTCCAGGGCCACCATGCGCAGCCCTGTGACCGCGAACTCGCGGGCTATGATCAGGAAGACCATCCAAGCCGGCGCGACGCCGAGTTCGGTCAAAGATATGAAGGCACCGGACATCAGGAGTTTGTCCGCAATGGGATCGAGCATGGCTCCGGTCACGGTGATCCGGTCAGTACGGCGGGCTATAATCCCGTCGAGCAGATCGGTGAGCGACGCGAGGAGGAAAATGACGAGCCCCCAGATCTCCTTGTCAGGCAGCTCGGTCAACAACACCACCACCAGCACCGGTGCCATGAAGATCCTGAGGATGGTGAGTGCATTGGGGACATTCCACATCGAGACTCTCCCTTCGTGGTGGCAGTGGTCGACACAAGCCCGCCGGCAACACGTCCTCACCCACTGCGACCGGTCAGCCGATTCTAGCGTGAACCGACGGTGGGTCCAGTCCCCAATCCGACCCGCCGTCCGCGTTGGCCGATTCTCGGTGCCGTTGAACTGATGCGCGCCACGTCGCACTGCGCAAACCACCCGTCCCGCGAGGCCCACATCCGTTGCAGCTCCTGCAACAAATGGATGTGCGAACGTTGCGTCCAGGAACACGCAGAACGCGCCTATTGCTCGGCCAAATGTCGATGGACGGCCACCTTCAAGAACTCCTTGGCATACCTTCAGAGCTTGGCTGGGCGTTCCATCGATCCCGCCTGGTCCATCGCCATCGTGACCGCCGCGTGTTTGCTGGTCACCGCCGGAGTCTCGCTACTGGTGGTTGAACTGCTGGATGTGTGGTCGGCCGCAGACATGGGCATCGTCGAGGTCGCTGTTCCGTTTACTCCACCCGCGGTGACCGGGACAATCGTCCACGACGGAGAGCGTTGGCGGCTGGAGGTGGAGGGGAAACCCGGCAGCGGTGTCCTGGTGCTGGTTGAGGACCGGCCACCCCTGGAGATCACCCTGGACCGCCGCGGTCGGGCTGTCGTGGATGGAACCGACCTTCCGGCCGGTGCATCGTCCATCCGACTCGCGGCCCTACCCGAACGCCAGACGACCGTCATCCCTCCCACCGCGACTCCAAGTCCCACCCGCACCAGCACCCGTACCAATACCAACACCAGCACCAAAACCGCCCCCCCCACGATGACCTCAACAGACACGCCTTCGCCGACCTCGACCGCGACACCTACCCCAACCAAGCGAGCCACCGCCACCGGGACATCGACATCCGCCTCTCCTGCCCCGATGAGAGCCACCGCTCCTGCCACGGCGACTCCCAGAATGACCGCGACGAAAACACCAACGCCCACGGTTCCCATCATCCCGAGTCCCGCTTCAGCGACTCCAGCCAGACCGGAGGTCCGAGCAACCCCGACCGGATCCGTGATTCAGAAAGCCCCCCCTGTCCTCCACCTGGTCACCGACGCCGGACCGAGGCTGGCGCTGACCTTTGACGGAGCTTCGTCCTCCAAAGGAACCGCCGAACTCCTCGACCTGCTGAACCAACTCGACCTCAAGGTGACGATCTTCGTCACCGGACAGTTCATCGACCTCTACCCCGGGTTGGTCCGCAGCGCGCTGCTGGCGGGCCACGAAATCGGCAACCACACCAACACCCACCCCCACCTCACCAGTTACGCGACCAACCGCCGACACGACCTCCTTCCAAATGTCGACAGGGGGTGGTTCCTCAATCAGCTGCGGCGCACCGAGGAAGCCTTCCGGCGCGCCACCGGCCGGCCCATGGCACCGCTGTGGAGGGCGCCGTTCGGCGAGGAGAATGATCAACTCCGGGGATGGGCCATGGAGCTCGGATACCTCCACATCCGCTGGAGTTCTCTCCAGGGCAAATCGCTTGACAGCCTCGACTGGGTGGAGGACGAACACTCTTCCATGTATTTCGACTCCTCCCGGCTGGTGGATCGACTGCTCGCCTTTCCGGAGCTCGAAGGAGGGATCGTTCTCATGCACCTTTCCACAAAACGCCGGGTTCCGCCCTGGTCTGAACTTCCCAGGTTCACGCGCGGTGTGGAGAGCCGAGGCATCGAAGTCGGATCGGTGACCAGTCTCCTCGAACACTCGAATCAATGGCGACCCTGGTTGGAACGCGCCAGCGCCCGTCACACCGAGGTCTTCGGGGATCCGGACGACCCCTGATCCTATTTCCATGAATCGGGGAGTTTCGGGTCGAATTTTGAATTTCGATTTCTCGGATTACCCGGCGACTCCGA
>CAVQBD010000004.1:0-241102 GCA_963710645.1 uncultured Holophagae bacterium
GACCAACCGCGCCGCCGCTCTCTCCGATTGGCGCGGTCTCTGCGCGGCTTAGGGGCAGTCCCCCTGCCCCAGCTGAGACGAGTTCGCATTTGTCTGCCAGCACCAGAGCGACTGGTGCGGCCGGTTGACTGTCACGCCCGGGAGTTCCGGTCGCGCGAAAGAAAGAAGAAATACGGCATCTCCATGCCGTACATTTCCATCAACCCCAGTAGCCGGTCGTCGTCGATCCTGCGGAAATGGTCAGTGATGGGCCTTCGGTCATAGATCATCGCCGCGCTGCGCTTCCCCCGAAAGGTCACAGGCTGCAGCCTCGCGGCGGATTTATCGGAGCGGAGAAGACCGCTGACAGCCCTGAAAGCCATGCGGACCGGACCGCTCACGGCGAGTGCGGGCCAGCGCAGAGCCATGTTGACCGGCATGAACCTCGGGTCGAGCGGGATGACCGCGCCGGAACGGGTCCGGAACAAAAGCGGATGGACCCTGTCGACGCTCTCGAACGCCTTTCCATACCAATCCAGCGCTTCCAGAACGCCATCCAGCGGATGTCCCGTCGGCAATCCGGCGCCACGCCATCGTCCGATCATGAACTCCGGCTCCACACCTGCCAGGGAGTTCGAAGCAGGCGAGCGCCTCGGCGCGGCTCGCCGGACCGGCCAACCCGGCCTCGGGCCATCCGGTGATCGGGGGCGTGGGTGAACTCATCCGGCCCTCACCGCGTGTGGTGAGACGAAGGAGCGATCGGCGCAAGCCACTCGTCGAGCTTTGACCAACGCCTCCGACCGGAGACGTTCTTGACGGCGATCGCGACCGCCTTGGGCTGGCCGACCAGCACCACCAGCCGCTTGCCGCGGGTGACTCCGGTGTAGAGCAGGTTGCGCTGGAGCATGGCGTAGTGCTGGGTGAGGACGGGGATGACCACGGCGGGGTACTCCGAGCCTTGGCTCTTGTGAATCGTTGCGGCGTAGGCAGGGACCAGCGTGTCGAGCTCGCCGAACCCGTAGGTGACAGCGCGCCCGTCGAAACCGGCCGTCAGTTCCCCTTCGTCGGCGTTCACGCCTTCCACATAGCCGATGTCCCCGTTGTAGACCTCCTTGTCGTAGTCGTTCTCGATCTGCATGACCTTGTCGCCGGGAGCGAAGGTCCAGCCGAAGCGCTCCACCTTCGTCTCGCCTGACGGATTGAGCGCCGCCTGCAGCTCGATGTTGAGCGACCGGGCTCCGACGCCACCCCTGTTCATCGGGCACAGCACCTGAATGTCGCGGATCGGGTTCAGGCCGAAGCGCCGGGGAATCCGCGACTGAACAAGCTCAACGATCCGGCAGACGGCCTGTTCGGGATCGGCCGCGGGGACGAAATAGAAGTCGGTCTCGCGATCGGGCTTCGCCAGATCCGGCATCCGGCCCTGGTTGATCCGGTGGGCGTTGATGATGATCCTGCTCTGCGCCGCTTGCCGGAATACCTCGGTCAGCCGCACAGTCGGCACCGCGCCCGAGCCGATGATGTCACCGAGCACCTGTCCGGGACCGACGGACGGCAGCTGGTCGATGTCGCCGACGATCAGCAGGGCCGAGTGGTCAGGGACGGCCTTCAGCAACGATTGCATCAGCGACACGTCGACCATGGAGGCCTCGTCGACCACCAACAGGTCGCACTCGAGCGGGTTATCCGCGTCGCGTTTGAAACCGAATGTCTTCGGGTCGAACTCGAGCAGGCGGTGGATGGTCCTCGCCTCCATGCCGGTCGCCTCGGACATGCGCTTGGCCGCCCGTCCGGTAGGGGCGCAGAGCAGGATCTCCGCGCCCTTGGCCGACAGGATGCGCAGGATCGAGTTCACGATGGTGGTCTTGCCGACCCCGGGGCCGCCGGTAATGACCAGCACCTTGGAGCGCAGCGCCAGACGGATTGCCTCGTCCTGGCTGGCGGCGAGCGTGAGCGCGGTACGAGCTTCGATCCACGGCAAGGCCTTGTCCGCGTCGATCTCCGGCCACGAAACGGCGCCCGACAACAGTCGCTTGAGCTGATCGGCAATCCCTTTCTCGGCGTGATGGAGTCCGCTGAGAAAGAGGCAAGGCGTCTCCCCCACGCTGTCGGCGATGACCGTGCCCTCTGCCATCTCCAGATCGATCGCCGTCCGGATCAGCGCCCCGGGCACATCCAGAAGCTTTTCGGCCAGATCGACCAACTCGCCAGTCGGCAACCCGCAATGACCGTCGCCCATGGCTTCGGCGAGCGCATAGGAGATCCCCGCGCGGACCCGGATCATCGCGGTTTTCCCGACACCGAGTTTTTCGGCGATCACATCCGCGGTGCGGAACCCGATGCCTCGGATGTCGCGCGCGAGCCGATACGGATTCTCGCTCATCACCTGCACGGCATCGGCGCCATAGGTCTTGAAGATGCGCACCGCTCGCGCCGTGCCGACGCCATGCCCGTGCAGGAAGACCATGATCTCGCGGATGACCTTCTGATCCGCCCAGGCGGAGGTGATCTTGGCCGCCCTCATCGGGCCGATGCCCTCGACCTCCCGCAACCGCTCGGGGCTGGCCTCGATGATGTCGAACACGTCCTTGCCGAACTCCCCGACCATGCGCTTGGCATAGACGGGCCCGATCCCGCGGATCATGCCTGAGCCGAGGTACTTCTCGATGCCTTCAATCGACGAGGGGGCGGAGGTCTTCAGGAAACGCGCCCGGAACTGCTGGCCGTGGGTGCGATCGTTGGTCCACTCCCCCGAGGCCGTCACCCACTCTCCGGCGGAGATCATCGCGGCATGGCCCACGGTCGTCACCAGCTCGCGATGGCCCCGCGCCTTGAGCCTGAGCACGCAGAATCCGCTCTCGGGATTGTGGAAGGTGACCCGCTCGACGAGGCCGGCGAGCACTTCCGCTTTGGCTTCCGTCTGCTGCCCCATACAACTTCCACCAACCGGTATTTGTGTCGGTCGCCCGCTCCAGGACCTTGATAAGTCGGACGCCGGTGCACAGGTGCGATTGGCACTCGCCGCACAAGAGTGCCAAGACGCGAAGCGGCATTTTGACCCGGCTTTGCGGAATTTCCAATGGGAGAAAGCCATGAGATTTACGCCACTTCACGACCGCGTGCTCGTCCGCCGCATCGAAGGCGAAGAGAAGACCAAGGGCGGTCTGATCATCCCCGACACCGCGAAAGAGAAGCCCTCCGAGGGCGAGATCATCTCGGTGGGCCCCGGCGCGCGCAAGGATTCCGGCGAGCTGATCGAGCCGTCGGTCAAGGCCGGCGACCGCATCCTGTTCGGCAAGTGGTCGGGCACCGAGGTCAAGATCGAAGGCGAGGATCTGCTCATCATGAAAGAGAGCGACATCCTCGGCATCATCGTGGTCGACGCCAGAGCCGCGAAGGCAGCCTGAGAACCGTCTCGGAATCACCCGCAACAGTCTTTTCAAGGAGCATCCCTCATGGGAGCCAAAATCGTACGATTCGAGACCGACGCGCGCAACCGCATGCTCAAGGGCGTCGACATCCTGGCCGACGCCGTGAAGGTGACGCTGGGTCCCAAAGGCCGCAACGTCGTCATCGACAAGTCGTATGGCGCGCCGCGCATCACCAAGGACGGCGTCACCGTCGCCAAGGAGATCCAGCTCGAGGACAAGTTCGAGAACATGGGCGCGCAGATGGTCCGCGAAGTCGCGTCCCGCACCAATGACGAGGCCGGCGACGGCACCACCACCGCGACCGTTCTGGCCGCCGCGATCATCCGCGAGGGCATGAAGTCGGTCGCCGCCGGCATGAACCCGATGGACCTCAAGCGCGGCATCGAGCAGGCCGTCGCGGTCGTCGTCGAGGACATCAAGGCGCAGTCCCGCACCGTCTCCGGCACGGATGAGATCGGCCAGGTCGGCGCGATCGCCGCCAACGGCGAGTCCGAGATCGGCCAGCAGATCGCCGACGCGATGAAGAAGGTCGGCAACGAGGGTGTCATCACCGTCGAGGAGAACAAGGGCTTCGAGACCGAGACCGAGGTCGTCGACGGCATGCAGTTCGACCGCGGCTACCTCAGCCCCTACTTCATCACCAACGCCGACAAGATGATCGCCGAGCTCGAGGATGCGGTCGTCCTGCTTCACGAGAAGAAGCTCTCGTCGCTGCAGCCGATGGTGCCGCTGCTCGAGCTGGTCATCCAGTCGGGCAAGCCGCTGCTGATCATCGCCGAAGACATCGAGGGCGAAGCCTTGGCGACCTTGGTCGTCAACAAGCTGCGCGGCGGGCTCAAGGTCGCGGCCGTCAAGGCGCCGGGCTTCGGTGATCGCCGCAAGGCCATGCTGCAGGACATCGCCGTCCTGACCGGCGGCCAGGTGATCTCCGAGGATCTCGGCATGAAGCTCGAGAATGTCGGCACTCGACATGCTCGGCAACGCCCGCCGGATCTCGATCACCAAGGACGAGACCACGATCGTCGACGGTCATGGCGAGAAGGCCGAGATCGAGGCCCGCGTCGCCCAGATCCGCGGCCAGATCGAGGAGACCACGTCGGACTACGACAAGGAGAAGCTCCAGGAGCGTCTGGCCAAGCTGGCCGGCGGCGTGGCGATCATCCGTGTCGGCGGCGCCTCCGAAGTGGAAGTGAAGGAGCGCAAGGACCGCGTCGACGACGCGCTCAACGCGACCCGCGCGGCCGTCCAGGAGGGCATCGTCGTCGGTGGCGGCGTGGCTCTGGTGCAGGCCTCCAAGAAGCTGATCGATCTGAAGGGGTCCAACCCCGACCAGACCGCCGGCATCGCGATCGTGCGCAAGGCGCTTCAGGCTCCGCTGCGTCAGATCGCCGAGAACGCGGGCGTCGACGGATCGGTCGTCGCGGGCAAGATCATGGAATCGAACGACGCGTCGTTCGGCTTCAACGCGCAGACCGAAGAGTACGGCGACATGTACAAGTTCGGCGTGATCGACCCGGCCAAGGTCGTCCGCACCGCGCTTCAGGACGCGGCCTCGGTCGCGGCCCTGCTCATCACCACCGAGGCCATGATCGCCGACAAGCCGGAGCCGAAAGGCCAGGCCGGCGGTGGCATGGGCGGACATGGGCGACATGGGCGACTATTGATGTGATCAGGCGCGAAGCCTGAAGCGACGGACGCTTCGCGTCGATCGCGAAGAACGGGTGCCCGGTTCGGGCGCCCGCTCTCGTTCCGTCCGAGGAAACCGGTCTGCAACGCTGTCCGCAACCGGTGATGATGCGCACGGAGGTCTGCACGTCGGCCTTCGCCCCGGCGCGCCGCACGAACTGGATGCGCCGGCCCATACGTTCCGTTCCGCGAGTGCGGATTGCTCCGCAGCGGGTCGAGGCGTCGCAATTACGTCTTGATTCTGTCAATGATTCCAGTGCGCTCATTGATCCACCGAAAGTCTCCATCGGAAACAGTGGCTTGCAGGTCTGCACAAAAAACAGGCATGTCGTGGAAGCGCGTGGAAGCCGCTGGGGAAAAGCCCCGGGCCCGAAGATTGATCACAGGGTTATCCACTGGTTCGGTGGATGGTTTTCCGGATTGGTCGATTCAACCAGACAGTGTCCAAAGAGGCAGGCTGGCCGACGCCATGCTCATGCAGGAAGACCAAACACTCCGTTCAGTGACAACCATCCTGTCCGGCGTGTTGCCTCACGACGAAATGTTCCCGAGGGGGTTCTTGTCGCCTAATCGGAAATGTTTCCGACCGCCTACTGGATTGCCTCTTCGGGCACGGCGCTCTCGGTGGGTGCAACCGTTGGGGCGAGGGGCTTTCCGGCGGG
Organism: uncultured Holophagae bacterium; assembly: GCA_963710645.1. Taxonomy (GTDB): domain Bacteria; phylum Acidobacteriota; class Thermoanaerobaculia; order Thermoanaerobaculales; family Sulfomarinibacteraceae; genus FEB-10. Next base: position 5,759 of record CAVQBD010000004.1, read on the forward strand.
GCGCGGAGCCCTCAGCCAGCGCAGCGCCTCGTCGGAAAGCCCCTCGCCGGTGCCGTCCGTGGCGCTTGCGCTCATGACCAACGCTCTGGCGCGGTCTCGGCGCCACGTTTTCAGTCGCCGCTGGACCGTTCGGATCAGATTGTCCGGATAGGCGCCGGGGCGGTGTCCAAACTGGAGAGGAAGTCGTTCCTCCGCCGGGCATGATGCGCGACTTTCCCGAAATGCGCCCACCGTTCGGCACTGACGTTCGGGTCCATGGCGAAGCCCTCCGCCATTTCGACGCCGCGCTGGCCGAATGCGCCGACGAGCTTGTTCGCCTCACAGATGATCGCCTTCCGCCGCCTCAGCGACGCCAATATACTCCTAAACATCAGTCTACCCGCCCCGATTATCCCTGCGGATGATGCTTTTCACCGCCGGGCGGAGCAAGGGTTCGGGGAGTGTCTGAGTTAATCAGGCCCATGGGGACCACCGCGCCCTCCGCGAAGGGCTTCGTCGCCCGGACGCGCCCTACGCGGCGGCCGGAGCCTCGCGCAGTTCCGCAAGGATGTCGGCGGCGATCTCGAACGACCGGATACGCGCCGCAGGATCGTGGATCATGCCGGTCACCATCAGTTCGTCCGGTCGATGGACGTCGATCAGCCGCCACAACTGCGCCCGCACTTTCGCGGCCGAACCCGTGGCCGAGCATGACAACGCCTGCTTCACCTGCGCCATCACGGGGGGCGGAATCTCCGCGTCGAGATCATGGGTCGGAAACGGAAGCTTGCCCGGTGTGCCCGTCCGCAGACGCGCGAACGCGAGGAGCTGTGAAGAGCGCAGGAACTCGGCCTCGGCATCCGTATCAGCCGCGCAGACCCCGGCGGCGATCATCACGTGCGGTTTCTCCAGCCGGTCCGAAGGCCGGAACGTGCGACGGTAGATCGCCAGCGCCTCTTCCAGCATCGCGGGAGCGAAATGCGAGGCGAAGGCATAGGGCAGCCCCAGATACGCCGCGAGCTGGGCGCCGTACAGGCTGGAGCCCAGAATCCAGACGGGGACGTTCGTCCCTTCGCCGGGGATGGCGCGCACAGGCGCGCCTTCGGGCGGGTCGCCGAGATAGCCGATCAGCTCCTGCACATCCCCAGGAAAGCCGTCTTCCGGCGCCATGTGACGGCGCAGCGCCCTGGCCGTCGCCATGTCGGTCCCCGGCGCCCGGCCCAGCCCCAGATCGATCCGCCCCGGATAGAGCGTCGCGAGCGTTCCGAACTGCTCGGCGACGACCAGCGGCGCGTGGTTGGGCAGCATGATGCCCCCGGCCCCGACGCGCATGGTCCGCGTCGCCGCGGCCACATGGCCGATGACGACGGCCGTCGCCGCGCTGGCGATGCCGGGCATGTTGTGATGTTCGGCAAGCCAGTAACGATGATAGCCGGCTTTCTCCGCCGCGCGCGCCAGATCGACCGTATTGGCGAGAGCGTCAGCCGCGGACTTGCCCTCGGGGATCGGTGAAAGATCGAGTAGCGAGAAATGCTGCATGGTGGCCTCCGTCTGTCGGCACTTATGTACCCAAATCCGGGAAGCCAAGGTCGAGCGTTTTCTCGAGCGACGCGTTATTGTGGTGCCGCTCGCTGCGATTTTGGATCGGCTTACGCGACACCCGCGAACCGGGCGGCCCCACGACGCCCTTCACCAATTGGCGATGCGGCCGTCCGGCAAAAATGGCGTCGAATGCCGGGATCCGCTCCTGCGCGAAGGGATGCGGCGCGGCTGCAGCCTCGTCGATCTCGATTCCGAGTCCGGGTCCGGGGGCCGTCGGCACCGACCATGTGCCCTTGTGCGACGTCAGCGGATACACCGAGCAAATATCTTCCCGATGGGCGCTTGTCCCGTCCGCGAAATGCGAGGCCGGAAGTTGATGTCCGAGGCCAAGTCGAGAGCGGTCTTCGCCCGATCATGACCGGTGGGCATGCGCCTTGGAGGCAGGGATCGACCTGACCCGGGTCGCCGGATAGGTTTGACCTCGTCTCGATCCAACTTGCAGGACAACCGACATGCCAACCACCCTGATCACCGGCGCGAACAAAGGCATCGGTCTTGAGATCTGCGCTCAACTCAATGCGCGCGGCGATGATGTCATAGCCGTCTGCAGAACGTCCGGTCCCGAGCTGTCGGCGCTCGGCGTGCGGATCATCGAAGGCGTCGACGTGAGCGACGCGGAGTCGGTCGCCCGGCTCAAGTCCGACCTCGGGGGAAAGCGTCTCGACGTGCTGATCAACAATGCCGGGATCTACAGAGGCGGCACGTTCGGCAGCCTCGACTACGAGGCGATGCTGGAGCAGTTCCGCGTGAACGCTCTGGGTCCGTTGAGGGTCACCGAAGCCCTCGCGGACAACCTGAGCGAGGGATCGAAGGTCGCCATCGTTTCCAGCAGGGTCGGCTCGATCGAGGACAACGGTTCGGGCGGCAGCTACGGCTACCGGGCCTCGAAGACGGCGGTCAATCAGATCGGGATGAACCTGAAACACGAGCTCAAGCCGCGCGGAATCGCCGTCGCGCTGCTGCATCCGGGGATGGTCGCGACCGGGATGACCGGCGGAAAGGGCATATCTCCCGCAGAGGCCGCGCGAGGGCTGATAGAGCGCATCGACGCCTTGGACATGGAGAAGAGCGGCGGTTTCTGGCACGCCGAAGGCTACATGCTTCCGTGGTGATTCCTCGGACCGAGGTTTCGGCTGTCCGCATCATCTGCTGGCCCCGACGGCACAATCCTCTGCGGGCGCGGAGCGACGGGCAGGAGCGGCTCGATCAAGTTCAAGCCCGGTGGATGGACACGCCTTTCCGAAGCGGCCGCCGCCCGTATCCGGAGACCGAACGAGGGCGCGCGGCCCTGCCCGGCCAGTTCACCCGCCGGTTTCAAAGACAAGCTCCGGGATCACCACTTCCCATGTGTCACGCCTGATGAGGTGGTCGTACTCGGCCTCTCCATCCTCGCGTCGGCGCACCGTGATCGCGACGACGCGGCCGGAGCGGAAAGCGGCGTCCGGCGGCGGGCTCCAGCTCTTGGCGAGGCGCGCGACCGCGACGCCGGCTCCGTCGGTCAGGAACCAACGGCCGCCTCTCGAGCTCAGGCGGACCGCGTCGCCGACGCGCAGGTCCTCGATCGCCTTGAGGGATGCATTCCCCTCGCCAAGCCGGCCGGCCCAGGAAATGTCGATCCGGCTCAGGTCCAGAGTCTGATAATGCGAGTAGCACCCGGAGGTGTCGGGAGCCTCGGAGCCGGCGCGCCGGATCAGGAACGCGGAATCGGAGATCCCGGAGAGCACGGGATGCCGCGCGGAGATCCCGGCACATCAGGGTCAGGCCGAGCCGCGCCCGGGTCATGGCGACGTAGTAGAGCCTGCGCGCGGCGTCGCGGTCCTCGCCGCTTCCGCGCCGCTCCCAGCTGCCGTCGAGGACCGCGACATGGTCGAACTCGAGGCCCTTGGCGCGATGCGCCGTGAGCAGGAGCAGGCCGGTCTGCTTCCGGCGCAGGTCGCGCCCCCATTCCGCCAGCCATTCGATCAGGTCCTTCGTCAGCGCCTCGCCCGCGCCGGATTCCTCCGCGAACTCGGCGCAGGCGTCCTTCAGCGGTTGCCAGCAGTTCCCGTCGTCCCGCCCGTCGAGCCAGTCCGAGACCTCGCCGGCCGTGACCGTCGCGGCCTTCCGCGCCTCCAGCCATTCGAGGAACGAGCCGCGTCTCTCTGAGCCGCCAGAAATTCGGACCGTCCTGATCGGCGGTCTGGACCGGAATCCCGAGCGCCTCGCAGAGGCTTCGCACCGGCATCAGGAAGCGCCAGTCGCGCGCGATGACCGCCGCCTTGGCCCAGTCCCAGTCAGGCGTCAGACCGGCCATCCGTCGGAGCTCCCCGATCGCGAGGGCCGCCTGTGAGAACCGGTCGTCGCCGGCGGGCAGGATCTGCACGCGGCCCTGGCCGACCGGGTCCAGCTTCTCCGAGCGCGCCGCCCTGCGGGCGCGTCCCGCCGGACCCTGTCCACTCTGATGTCATGCCCCGCCTTCATCCGCTCCGCGGCCGACGCGATCACGAGATTGGCGGCGCGGATGATGTTCGCCGTCGAGCGGTAGTTCTCGATCAGATGGCTGGCGCGCGCCGAATACTCCTCCTCGAAGCGGCGGATGAACGCCACGGACGCGCCGGTGAAGGAATAGATGTTCTGGTCGTCGTCCCCGACCGCCATGAGGCTGAGGCGGCTGTCGGGGTCCTCGAGCGACCGGCCCGCCACGGCGGCGATGAGCGCGTATTCCTCCGGTCCGACGTCCTGATACTCGTCGACCAGAATCCAGCGGTATCCCTCGAGCAATGTCTCTCTCTGGGCTTCGGCCTCCGCGCGGGTGAGGCCGTCGCCTTTCAGCAATGAGACCGCCTCGCGCATGACCTCGTCGAAGCGGCCGGAATCGGGACGCTCCATGCGGCGCGCGAAGCTCGCCCCGACCATCTGCATCGCCAGCCCGTGACAGGTGCGCACCGTCACCCCGCGCGCGTCGTCGCCGAGAAGCAGGGCCAGTCTGCTGCGGATCTCGTGGGCGGCGTGCCGGTTGTAGGCCAGCGCGAGGATGCCCCGCGGGTTCTCGCGGCGGACCCGGATGAGATAGGCGATGCGGTGCACGAGGACGCGGGTCTTGCCCGAGCCGGGGCCGGCCAGCACGAGCACGTTGGTCATCTCCCGGTCGTCGGCGACGATCCGCGTCTGGGCCGGATCGCGCAGGTCCTCGACGATGGCCCGCCATGACGCGGGCGAGGTCTGCCGCCGCAGCTCCGCGCTCCGGGCCGCCAGCCAGCGGTCGATGAAGCTCTCGCGCTCCAGCGTGAAATAGTCCTGCGCCAGCCGCTGGGCCTTGCCGATCGAGTTCGAGCCCCTGCTTGGCGTATTCGGCCATGATGTGGATCTGCAGCGTCTTCTCGTCGTAATGCATGCGCAGCGGCTCGTAGTCGGCCTGCGTGAACTTGCGGCGCCCGGGCTCCAGCTTCACGGTGATCGCCGGCCGGAACACGGTCAGTCCCTTGCCGAGGGTCAGGACCTCCTGCTCGTGCAGCCAGAGCAGGGACCGGTCGAGCAGCCGCGTGACGTCTTTGACATGCGGGGCGATCTCGAGATCGCCGGCGAGCGCCGAGGTCAGGGCGCCCAGCGTCGTCTCGACCTGGATGTCGTTTCCCCGCGCCGCCTTGTCCGCGCGCCCCGTGAGGAACTCCAGCAGACGGGCCGCCCCGGCGCGCCGGATCTCGGCGGTGCGGGCCAGAGCGTCCCACGGGCGCTGCAGCATGACCGAGAGATGCTCGCGGTCGGTCTTGCGGATCGCGAGGCTGCCGAGACCCTCGCCGTCGTCGCGGCCGTCGCGCGCGAGGCCCCGGATCAGGCGCTCGACGATGTCGGGCCTGACGGAGGCGTGCCCGGCGTCGCGCAGCTCCTGCGAGGCGAGCTTGAGATTGAGAAGCGCGCGCTCCCGCGCCTCGAGGTCGGGCGCCAGCTCGCGCAGCCTGCCGATCAGGTCCCGCTCAAGATCGCAGGCGGCGGCGAGCCGCTGCCGCGAGCCGTTCGGCACGCCCAGATGCAGGAACATGGTGATGGCGGTGTCGTTCGAGGCGATGCCCAGAGCCTCCAGATCGGCCATCGCCTTGCGCAGCCGCTGGCCGGTCAGCCCGCAGGCCCCGCTCAGATCGTCGGTGCTGATCCCCTCGTCGGGATCCGCCCCGATCAGGCGTCGCACGAGGTCGAGCAGCTGCTTGCGGTAGGCTCCGGTGATCGAGGCTTCGCGCAGCCTTTTCCCCGCGGCCTCGAGGTCGGGCACCTTCAGCGAGGAGGGATAGACCTGCACCCGGTTCTCCTCGCGCAGAAGCAGCGACGCCTCCTCGAGCCAGGAGACGGCGGTCTTGACGCGGGTGTCGTCGGTCGCGGTGTCCCGGACGAAGTCGCGGTCGAGCTCCTCCTTGATGACCTCGCCGGGCGTGGCGACGATCTCGCCGTCGCGTTTCGATCGCTGCTCGAGCCGCCGCAGGGCCCGCAGGATCGCCGAGATCTCCCGCTGCTCCAGCCTCGAGCGCGCGCTCAGCATGAACTGGCGCTCGGTGTCCTCGCCGCAGAAGAGCAGCACGCAGCGGGCGGGCATGCGGTCGCGTCCGGCCCGGCCGGCCTCCTGCACGTAGTTCTCCAGCGAGCCCGGGATGTCGGCATGGATCACCAGCCGGATGTCCGGCTTGTCGATCCCCATGCCGAAGGCGTTGGTCGCGGCGATGACCCGGAGCCCGCCGTCGCGGAAACGCTCCTGCACCTCCTTCTTCCTCTCCGGCTTGAGGCCGGCGTGGAAATGGTCCGCGTCCATTCCGCTCGCGACGAGGAACTCCGCCACCTTCTCGGCTCCGCCGCGCGTCGAGCAGTAGACGATCGCGCCCGAAACGTCGCCCGGCGGCAGGCCCTCTTTCAGAAGCGACAGGATGTCGGCGTTCTTGCGGTCCTTTCCGGTCTCGACCACCTCGAAGGCGAGGTTGTCGCGGAACGCCCCGCCGTCGATCAGCTCCAGCTCGACCCCGAGGCGCGTCCGGAAATGGTCGAGGATGTCGCGCAGCACGCTCGGCTTGGCCGTCGCGGTCAGGCAGATCATCGGCGCCGCCGGAGCGTCGCCGCCGAACTCCCGGATGAACCGGCCGATGTAGCGGTAGTCCGGCCGGAAATCCTGGCCCCATTTCGAGAGGCAATGCGCCTCGTCGATGACCCAGTATCCGATCTCGCGCTGCCTGAGGATCGCGCGGACGGAGGAGTTCCGGAGCTGCTCGGGCGAGATCAGCAGCATCGCCGCGTCGCCGAGCCGGACGCGGTCGAGCGCCTCGTGGCGCTCCGGCAGCGACAGCAGCCCGTTGATCGCGACGGCCGAGGAGATCCCGTGCCGGCGCAGCCCGTCGACCTGGTCCGCCATCAGCGCCACGAGCGGCGAGATCACCACGGTGAGCGCCCCGGTCTTGTGGAAGCGGGCGAGGGCGGGCAGCTGGTAGCAGACGGACTTGCCGGTCCCGGTGGGCAGGATGCCGAGCACGTCGCCGCCGGCGATGGCGGTCCCCACGATCCTCTCCTGCAGCGGCCTTCCGTCCTCTCCCATGGGCTCCGGACGGAACGCGGAGAAGCCGAACCAGCGGCTGAGCAGCCCGGCGGGGTCGTTCTGCTCCCGGCACCATGCGCAGGCCGGATCGGAGCAGGCCGTGTCGCGGAGCGTGCGGACGAGCGCGCCGGCCTCGGGGAACGCGTGACGCACCCATGGCGGCATCACCGAGTCTCCGCCGGAGACGGAGATCCACGCCAACGCGTAGGCCAGCGGCCAGCCGCTCCGCTCCGGATCGTCGAGGATCGCGGCGATCTGGTGGACGCAGGCTTCCGAGGCGAGAATCCTCGAGATCGCGCGTCGCGCCTCGTCGGCGGTCGGACGCGGACGTCCGCGGACGGCGCGGAAGACGGCGTCGAAGCCCGCCTCGTCGGCGCGTCCCGTCGTCAGCCAGTGGAACGCGGCCAGCACGTCCGGGTCCCGCTCGCCGAGCTCGGTCAGCGCGTCGATCTGGTTCCGCAGGACCTCGAGCACGAGCCTCGCGTCGAGCTCCGGATCGTTGATGTGGCCCGCCTGAAGGCGTCCGTCCTGATGGTGTTTGACGAGGTGGTGGTACGGGTTCTTCGGAAACGCGAGCGGGTTGAGCCACAGGGTGTCGATCGCGGGTTTCCGGATCACCTCCAGCCCGCCCGAGGCCGCGGCGAGATGGTTCAGGTCGAAACGGATGATGTTGTGCCCGAGCAGGAAGGCGCTCTCCCGGGCGAACGCGTCAAGCCGCCGGAGCGCGGCGGCGGGATCGCCGGACCGGTGGACCAGCGCGGTCTCGCGGTCCGGCCTGACCGCGGCGAAGGAGAGGATGCGCGCGGTGGAGGGATCGACCTCGAGGTCGATCGAGACGCAGCTGCCGAGCAGCGCCGAGGCGTGCGCGGGCGCGGCTCTGATCCCGTCTTCCACCGATCCGCCTCCTCCACCTCAAATCAAGCCGCGGAGAATATCCCAACCCTCTGAGAAGATGCCGTTATCAGTCCGCAGGATCATCCCGGAAAAATGCCTAAACTCCAAGCCAAGCAAGAGGGCCGGTCCGGGCCCGCCGTGAGGATGATAACTCAAACCTCTGGACCGGGCGACGGATTCGGACTTTGGCGGGTAGTGGAAGGCGTCCCGAAAGGGCTCCGCATACCTGAATATCGGGACGATGAGGCGGTTTCTCGCACAGCCGTCGGTTCCGCAGATGATGAGCCCTTGAAGGCCACGGCGTCCGGAAATTCGCCTGATGAGGCCGGATCCGAGAAGTGGCCGCCGGCAGGGGAAGAAAACCCGGGCGCGATACACGCACTGCAGGATCGCGTGGTCGGGCGTGCCGGACACGGAGGATCGCAGTGGCAGGAAACCGTGTCGCGCACTGTCGCCCGGAACCGGCTCCCCGATCACGACGCCGAACAAAAAGAAATCCCGCCAGGCTGAACGGCAGGAAATTGCCAAATCCCGTCACCGAAATGAAGACGCCACGTCATCGAAACAATGACGAAGCGGAGCCGACCGTCATCGAAATGAAGACAGGGCGTCATCAGAACGGTGACGTACGCGCTGTTTCGGTCACTCCCTTCGTCCTCAATACGATGACATCCTTATCTACCATACCTATTGCGCCGATCGTCGCGCCAACTTGAGCGTTAGAGCGGACATTGAGCATGTCCGAAGCGACCCACGTATGAAAGCAGTGGCTTGCGCACTTTTCAGTCCCAATAAGCCGAGTCGGACCGGCAGCACCGGCCATCGTACCACCTCGACCGCAGCGCCAATCTGACCGGAGAGCCGTCTCGTTCGCGGAAAGTGATGCTGACGCCCGGGGCTGATGTTCAGGGCCGCGTCAACTTCAAAGGCACAGCGACAACGATGCGGCTGCAGCCCGAGCGAAACACGCCGGCGCGCCTGGCTGTGATCAGCGAGGGAGGGTCGGTCCCTCTCCGGCGCCCGTCCGCTCAATGGCCGCCGCGATCGTCGCGGTGTCTGCCTCGTCCAGTTCCAGCGACGCCGCGGCGATCCAGCCGTCCACCTGCCCGGCGGACCGCGCGCCGATGATGGCCCCCGTCAGGCCTGGCCATGCCAGGCACCATGCGATCGCCACCGCTCCCCGGCCCACCCCGTGCTTTTCGGCGATCGGCCCCAGCGCGTCGGCCAGCGCGAGATTTGCCGTCAGCGCGTCGCCCTGGAACGCGGGGTTGGCCCGCCGGTGATCGTTGACCGCGAGCGAAGCCATACGTTCCCGCGTGAACGTCCCGGTGAGCAGTCCGGCCTGCATCGGGCTGTAGCATATGACGCCCGTCCCGTGCTCCGCGCACCAAGGGAGAACCGTTTCCGCCGCCGCCCGCCTGATGGCGGAGAACGGCGGCTGAAGGGTCTCCACATGACCCATCGCCTCGGCCTCTTCAAGCTGGTCGACCCCGTGGTTCGACAATCCGACATGCGCTACGAGCCCGTCCTCCTTCAACCGCAGCATCTCTCCCCAGCTCCGCTCGAGCGGGACGTCATCGGAGGGCCAGTGCAGCTGATAGAGATCGATCCGCTCGATTCGCAGCCGCCTCAGCGAGTCCTCGCATTGCCTGCGGATGTCGGACGCCACCCGCCGCGGGTTCGCGCCGTTCGCGTCACGGACGATGCCGCCCTTGGTGAACACGAAAGGTCGCTCGTTCGGACCGAGGGGCTCGAGCGCCGTTGCGATGACCTCTTCGGAATGTCCGTTGCCGTAGACGGCGGCCGTGTCGATCCAGTTGATCCCCCGTTCCACCGCATGGCGGATCGCCGCGACGCTGTCGGCGTCGTCCTGAGGCCCCCACATGTTTCCGCCGATGGCCCAGGCTCCGAAACCCGTCCGGGTGATGTCCAGTCCCGTCTGGCCGAAAGCGCGTGTCGGCAGACTCGTCCGCATTTCCGTCTCCTTTCGAGAGGCGCAAACAACTACGTGTTCGGCCTGCCAACCTCCGTCCCGGGCGTCGAGCAAAAGCTCCCGGTGTAGCTTTTGGAATACAGGCGTAGTTCGCCGAGCACCACCTTACGGCCGGCAATAAAAGTTCTCCAGCGAGTACCGCGAGCGTCGAACGGTGAACGGTGAACACGAGTAATCCACCGTCAGCTCACCGTCCAGCATCCATGCCATCAGCGGCGCCTCATGGACGTGCCGGCCGGTCTCCTGCCCCGGAACCATGGTCACGATCGCCGCCGTCACCACCGGCGCCCCCTCGGGATAGGCGATCTCCTGCCCGATCACCGTCTCGCCGCCCGACAGCAGCACGTCGAGCGGCGGATATGACGTCCGGCCGAGCGCCACTCCCGCCGCGAGACCGGCGGCCCCGGCCAGACAGGCCAGCAGGATTGAGGAACGTGAAATTCTTCCTTGCATCGGGTCTCTCCGGTGGATCGTCTCTTTCAGGCGGGCTCCCGCTTCAACCCTTCTTCGGCAGGTCATCCGCCACGTCGACCACCCGCCCGCCGTAGTGGAAATGACTCGGCGACGACAGCTCTTCCGGCAGCCCGCCCAGGCTCTTCGCGATCAGGTGCTGCGACACCACCCGCCAGTCCATAACGTTGGTGTTCCGCATCATCGTGTCTCCCTGACTGCGCCAGGCGGGAAAGCATTGGGAACGGGGAACTGAACCCGATTGTGGAGACCTCTATTTTGGCCCGCCTGATGCCGAGTCGGTCTTTCGCGGCGGCTGCCATATGAACGGGGCATGAGAGTGGGTCAATCGACGGCTGATACTGGCGTCCGCTTACGGCGAAACACGAAGGGGACTGAACGAACCCGATGACGCGAGAAGGAAGCAAAGCAATTGGCCATGTCTGAAAACCGTATTGGTCATGCGGCCATCAGTCGTTCCCATGCGTCTTCGACGCGCTCCGGCTCCGTGCGAACCGAGCGCGCGATGAACCACGAGGCGTAGCCGGTCAGGTTCTTGGTCGCCGGCCCGCGGAACGGCTCCATGAATCGTTCAAAGCGATCGTGCAGGCTGTTGATGGTCTGGAAGTGGAATGGTGAGTTACACCGTGAAGCGCAACACCGAGGGCGGATGATGTATCCGTCTGTCTGGAAACGGAGAACGGTGTCGCCATGTCAGAATATTCCCATCTCACGGCCGAGGAGAGGGACCGGATCGCCGGTTTGAAGGCCGACGGTCTGTCGCTCGGTGCGATCGCCAGGGCGCTCGGCCGGGCGGCTTCGTCCATCTCGCGCGAGATCGGGCGCAACGCGCTCGACAGCGGGTCCGTACCGGCCTCACGTGGCCGACGGGGCGTACATGCTGCGCCGCCAGCCGGCGGCGCTCGAGACGGATGCCAGGCTCGCGGCCTATGTCACGGACCGGCTCAGCGAAGGCTGGACGCCGGAGCAGGTCGCCGGACGGCTGCGCCTCGGGATCGAGAGAGGCCTGCGGGCGGTCTGCGCGGAGACGATCTATGTCACACAAGTGCAAGCAGCTTATTCAAGTTCAGCAGCCCAGCGCGCCCAAATAGGTCACCCAAGTCCGGCACGGCGTAACCGTTGATACCATCGGGTTGCAAGACGTCGTGATCGGCCCAATACCAATGACTGATATCGAACCTGTCAGCATCCGTGGCCAGCGACTCGAAGTGATCCTTGATCTCTATGCCGGTGAGCTTGTTTATCGACTTGCGCTGCATCAGGGAAACCGCACCCGCAACTAGGGCTGCAGCGCCTGAAGTTCCGCCGAACAGACCGTACAGGCCTGAAGGGTCATCTTTTGCGTCATCGCGGTTGCGAACATACCCCTCTCTTGTTCCCTCGACATATCCGCGTGGTCCGGGAACATCGAGCGACACCAACCGTTCCGGTGAAAAGGGTATATCCGGTATGGGATCGTGCGGATCCCTCCGCTTCTTGTGCAAATCATTCGAAAAGAAGAAATCGCGTGCTGCATCGGATTTGCGATCAAGGCGCGTCTGATACCGGTTGTAGATTTCGCCATCGTCCGAGGGCGCCACAACTGTCAGATCCGGCGCGTAGTTCGAATACCCGGACCGATATCCCTGATAGCTGACTGCACCCACAGAGATGATTCCGTTTGAACCGGATGACAAGGAAGCCGGATAGATCAGACTGCTGCGTCCGTCGTTGCCGGCGGCGCAAACCACGGGAATGGCTTCGCTGACCCAGCGGATCACCGCCTCAAGCGTGCGCCACCGGGCGTCGATCCCTACCGCATCGCCTGGAGGTTCACCTGCGAGGGTGCTGTGAAGGCGCGTCTTTTCGTCTGCTCCCAAGGCGCCGTAACCAGGCCAGAATGCCGGGTCTGCAACGTCTCTGGGAAACAGAATGACGTCGACATCCTGCGCGTAAGCGTAAAGAAATGCAGCGATCAGCTGCTCGGGGTCGGGCGAAATCGACGTGGTGATCGGCACGACCTGGCTATCCGGGTCCACCCCGAAATAGACCGAGATATTGCCCTGCTCGCCGAATTGATCGTTGTCGAAGGTCTTGCCGCTTGTCAGACCTGCGCAGGCCGTACCATGAACCGAATACCGCTGATCGTAAGCCGTGAGATAACGGCGCACCCCCAACTGGTCGCGGATCGCATCGACGATCGCCGCCTGATCGTTCGGCAGGCCGATGTCCGCACCGGACGGCGCGGTGTCCAGAAAATGTTTGACCCTTTCAAAGTGCCTTGCCTCGGACGGAACATCAATGAACCTGCCATTGCGCACGCCGCCGGGATGGCTTGCAAAATCGATCGCGTTTTCCCAGTCGATCTGACCCGGATCGGCGGGGTCTTGCGGGTCGAGGTTGGGATGGTAGGGCGCGACGCCCATGTCGATCAGCCCGATCCGGGGCGTTCTGTGGGAGGTAAAATCCCAGGCCGTCTTTTTGATCCTCGGGCAGTGCTCGGGATTTGTCGGCGCGGGATTCTTGACGTCGAGCGCCTTAATCGCGATCAGGTGCCAGAGATAATAATACTTTGCGTAGTCTTCCTTTGCGTAGTCTTCATCAACCACTGACATTTTTTCTGTCTCCCCTCCCTTTATCCCACCCATTCGTCCTGCGCTTCGTCCATCAGTGGATCGAACACCTCGGCAAGATAGGCCACTGTTTTCCTGGCCAGTTCGCGCCCCGCCGCGGTATCGCTGGGGTAGTGCAACCCGGCCCATTCGCGATTTTCCGCGATACGCTGCGCACGATGGAACAGCGCGATGGAACCCGGGTGCTCCGGGATCAACCGCGTGAACAGCTCGGCAATCGCAAACGACTGATACGAATGGTTGGATGGGTAAGCCGGATGGTATGGAACGGGGATGAATGGCCGGATGAGCGGCTGGATGATATTCGGGCGCGGCCGAGAAAACCGGTTCTTGTAGGTCAGTCCGATTTCATTCGTGACATCCAGCACGATCTCCATGAGCGCGCGGGTGTTCTCGAACCCGCCCTGTTCGTCGATCCCGAGGGGTGACAGGTAGTCTTGAATGCCGAATTCCGCCTCGGCGATGATGTCCTCGCGCCGCGATTCGTGCTCCGGAAGTTTCAACCTATCTTGCAGCTCCAGCAGGTATTCAGTCTCTGCAAGGCTTTCGTCGGGTCCCGGCGGTGGCAGAAGGTCGATGTTCTCCCAGATTTTTCCCAGAAGTGCCGCTGAACCCGGTATGCCGATCTGACATAAAGCCCGCATTTCACGCCACCCGAAGGCGGCTTCGCTTGTGCCGAAATCGCCAAAGCCGCTGCGATTGCGGTTTCGATTTCTGTTGCGGTTGCGGTTTCTATTCCGATTCCGGTTTCGGTTTCGATTTCTGTTGAATGTACTTGCGGTGCCCGAATTCAGCGACATGGAGGCGGCTCCGCTCGCGGTGACCGCAAATATGGATTGATCAAGGACCGCCCGTGCAGGGTTTTCACTTTCGCCATTCGAGAAGAACAGCTTGAAGTTATCCAGTTTGTATAAATACTTGTCGTCAGGCGGGTCTACATCGTGAGAAAATCTATTCGGGAAAACTTCATGAATTTCATCACGCAGTTTTGCCAAATCTTCCACCTGTCCCCGAAGCCGGGAAAATTGATCCGGTAGGACTGGCTGGGCATCCAGGCGCTCGATCATGGCGGCAAGCATGTTTTGAAACGATGCGAGGAAAAAGTCGCTTTCAAACTGCGGTTTGAGGCTGGGGTCGTCTGCCAATAATGCGACGCTGTAGTCGAGCAATTTGCAGGACACCAATTCTCCGCGGCGCACGAGCATGCCGAAGTTGTTCAATTTCTGTACTTCATTCATCGCGCTTCTTATGCCTCCTGTTATCAGGCCTGGTCTGGTACACCTATCTTGCTCAATCCGCCCTCAAGCAGTTTCGTTGCAAACCGGCTGGGGGCCGGGAAGCGTTCGTCCCGAACTCGGTCGATCGACAGGTCTGGCTCTAGCTGGATGAGTCTTTCGCGTGCATTTTCTCCGCGTTCGCGGTCACCCAGATGCCCGTAAGCGGCCGCAAGATATCGCATGACTGTTTTGAATTCCGGCTGTACGGCCATGACTTTTTCGCCGACGTTCACAGCCCGTTCCAATTCACCGTTCACCAGTGAGGCGACACAGTATGCACCGTCAAAAAGATGCCGGTAGGGGCTGTGACGACCGAGTGAACAGGCCTTTTCCGCAGCTTTGATAGCCTCCTGCGGGCGTCCGCTGTAACAATGCAGCATCGCGGCCGAGTCCCAGCAGATTGCTCGGTACGGACTGATTTCAAGTGACCTGTCCATCAGCTCTTCAGCTATCGAGAATTCGCGCAGGACATAGGAATGCACATGGGTTAAAAGACCCAAGACTGTGCCATTGTCAGGATCGGCTTCTATTGCGCGGCGTGAAAGCTCGCGCGCGCGTTGCTTGAGTTCTATGTCATAGGGACCATGACGTTCCCCGACTTGGAATGTGATGACATAAGCGAGCCAAGCAAGATAGACGGGTTTGGGATCGACTTCATACGCGCTGATGATGTCTGCCTCGAGCTTCTCGAGGCCCGGGCCGGTCATTGTCAATAACTGATGAACCGCGGAAATCGCGGTCTTGGCCGCATGATGCGCAGCCGGATCGCGCATGTGCCGTCCCGCGGCCAGCGCTGAAAGGAGCGAGTCGGTGGCGTAGCTGACAAACAGGCTGATGCTGGAACTCGACGGCGACGAATAATCGTCATGATTAGCCACCACATTCTGCGAAAAGACAACCTTCCGATCTTCTGGGCGCAGCGCAGAAACCGAGACCTGCAACATATCACTATATGACGCGGCCCGGCACTGCAAAAAAACGTCCGGTCCCGGCACGCGCTCTTGCGGCATATAGATCAATCTGTCGGTGTTACCGAAGCGAAAGTCAAAGACATCCACGGCCTCGGTTTCGGACAGCGACTTCAATAGCAATTCTACCAAGATGTTTGCTGTAAAGCGCGCTTCTCCCTGTCCAGGATCCGTCACTGGCGGCAGCAAACCGATGATAAAATTTGGGCGCTCTGGTATTAGGGTCAGCCGGCCCTCAGGCGACCCTACGTTCCTCACGGATCGTAGTGACGAGGAAACAAGTGGCTGTTCATTGTGCCGGATCGTCGAACGCAAATTCTGTAGCCAATGCCAAAAAGCGGGTGGACCTCTGGGAAGATCAGCGAGCAGGTCGCGCGCGGCAGACGCATCAGCCAACTCGATGTCGACCGCGTCAATATTCAACGCGACTTTCTCTTCGGAATCTCTGACCCGAATCAACTCGGCGGTTTCGCACCGTGCATTGATCTCCTCAACGATGCGCAACAAATGCTGCTTCTCCATTCCATCGGGCAGATCTTTCCAAATCGTCCTGACGACTTCCGTAATGTCCAACGCGGTCTTGGATGTCCCAAGCATCGCGAGAAACATCGCTTGCTCCGGGTTAAGCGACACACAGGATCCGTCCGGGTTTCGCAACTCAAGCGAGCGGTCTAACCGCAAACCCATCCGCCCTTCTGTGGCTTGGTCCAGTTTTCTGACGTGAAAGACTTCAATTGAATTGCCGATGTTTTTCAGGAACGGCTTTCCAATCGAAGTGAACTTCAGGTCGCGTCGGCCATGCAGCGCATCTCGAACGTTTCGCGACACGAGCACAGTGTTTGGAGCCCCAACGTTTTCGATGCACGAGGCGATGTTGACGGCATCTCCATTGATATGTTGGTCGATTTCGTAGGTGTCGCCTATGTGCACACCTATCCGGTAGCCTTCCAGGCCGCAATCAACCGAACTGGGCAGACGATCCATAATCTCCAGCGCCGCGTCCACAGCGGCACCAACACTGGAAAAAGCAGCGAAAACGCCGTCACCCGCGACGTTGGCCACCTGCCCAGAACAACTTTCCACGATTGAAGAGGCCAATTGCACGTCTGCCCGGACCGCGCTGAGCGTCAAGAATTCCGCTTGCCTAACAGCTTTCGAGTATCCGCACGCATCAAGAAACAAAATAGCACGTAAGCGAATATTTGATTTTTTATTGGGCATAATACACCTTAGATTGCAGAAAATTTCGACACGAGGCTCGAAGCGCTGAAGGGCCGGTTCGAGCACCGACAGAAAACGATCGTAAAGGCCGATCACCCCCTGTGCCCAAGGGTGCTGGCCGGGAAGGGCGAGCGAAATCCCCAGGTCGCCCTGGTGCAAAACGCCGGTGCCTCCGGTGAGTCGCCTGTACACGGGGATGTCCCTGCGGCTGCAGAAGTCGAGATCCACTTCGTCCGGCGGCTGGCCATAACCCAAGACCACCACCGGTCCGGGCCACGAGGTTGCAAAGAAACAGGGGCACCCCTCAGCGGCACGGTCGAGCATCCAGGCCTCAAATGCCAGATCCTCCACAGGAAGCGAGGGGCCGCCAACGTAGATCTCGAGCATTACGCGATTCTACAAGGAAGGAGTTCTGAAGTTTAAATTTTGAGTTTTGAAGTTTGAATATTGAATTCCCCCCACCCACCCGATTCAGCCAGAAACTCTGGACCAATCGCATCCCACAACTCATTCAAGATTGAAAACTGAGAATTGAGAATTAGAGACTCTCAACCTTCTCAGAGAGCCGCGCTAGTCAAGGAGGCTGGGATGAATGAGGTCCCCGATTTCAGCGAACTCCAACGGCCAGTCATCGGGCAGGAGGGCCCTGAAGGCGTCGGAGGAAAACCACTCTCCATCACCCGAGTAGGTTGGCACGACCAGCCGCGGGAACCGCTCCAAAATCTCTCGATCGGGCACCCTGCGAATCCGCTCGAGTTCCTGCCGCCTTCGATCTGTCTCCGCGATGCCCTCGAAGTACCCGTGGGCCGCACGCAATTGCATCAGGAGGTGCCCGTCGTCAATCCGCGGCCGGCCGGCACGGGACCGATGAGGATCCGGGCCAGTGCGTGACGCGCGGCGCCCACCAACCCACGCTGACGAAGCCGTTTCCCCCAGCGCTCCCGCCGGCCCACCGGTCCGCCGGTGGAGCCGAAGGGATCCGTGACGTGAGGCGCCCACTCAGGCCTCGAGGTGGCATAGGCCACCATCCTGTGCAGGAATGTGGCGTAGACCGCGCCACCCAGGGCCCCCCGAAGCTCGTTGTCCGCACAGGTGTGGAAGATCCTCAGAGCATTGCGTTCGAAGAGCACCCCCCGTCGGAAATCGACCATGGCCGACGAAGTGGCGGAACCCCGGTGTCGAGCCACCGCCTCCGGCGCGGCCACCACTGAGCGATCCATGGCCCACAACCGCCAGCCAAATTCCACATCCTCGAAATAGGCGAAAAGTTCGGGATCGAACCCATCCGCGCTGTCCCAGTCCCGCCGGCGAACCGCCATGTTGCCGCCGCAGGCAAAGGGCAGGGGCTCGCCGGTCTCAGGCGGATCGACCTGACCCACCGGCCAACCCTGACCAATCTGGAACGCGTGCACGTCAAAGGTCACCCGGCCCCTCAGAAAGTCGTGGCGGGTGCCGTCCCATGTCACCAGTCGGCCGCCGGTTGCCGCCGCCCGCGGATGGGCTTCGAGAGTTTCGAGGTGATGTTCCACGAAACCCTCCTCGGCTGATGCGTCGTCATTGAGGAACACGAGGATCTCGCCCTGGGCAATGTCGGCGCCCAGTCGGACTCCCCCCGTGAACCCGATGTTGCGTTCTGACCGCACCGTGCGCGCCCAAGGGTATTCACGCCGGGCGGTTTCGGCGCAACCGTCGGACGATCCGTTGTCCACCAGGATGACCTCGATATCGCTGCGCCCACCATAGCGAGCCAACGAGGCCAGCCCATCGCCCAACCGGGCGACGCCGGCGTGAGTCACCACGATCACCGACGCTTTCACGAGCCGCCCCCGAACCGTCTGAACACTCTGAGCAGGCGCTGACCGGCAGGCTCCTCCGCGTTTGCCGGCGGCGGCGCCAGACGGGCGAAACGATCGCGATGGGGATCCCTCCAGGGCTGCCGGGCGAAGTCCAAGAGTGGTCCCGCCGCCGACCGCCAATCTCGCGTTTCGGCCCAGCGCCTGCCGGCGCCACTTGCCAACCTTCGCCGATCAGGGTCGTCGAGGAGCCCGCGGACGGCCGCGGCCAGGGCCTTGGCATCCCCGGGCGGAACCACCTCCCCCGCCCCGGCCTCGGCGATCACCCGGGCCATCGTTCCGCCGGCGGTGACCACCACTGGCAGACCGAGCCACAGAAGATCCACCAATCGGGTCCTGAGACTGAGGTCGGTCTCCAGCCCCGGTCGATGTGTCACCACCGCCACATCGCAAACTTGGGCGAGTTCGTAACGTCTGTCGTACGGCCGCCAACCCTCGAACCGCACCTCGCGGCCCAACCAGCCCCGGTCGCGGGCTGCCTCGCGGGCCACCGACGCCGCGGCCAACGGGGTCAGCTCCGGGTGGGGATGCTCCACAAACACCACCACCGTCCGGCTGTCGCGATCCAGGAGATCGTCCAGCGCATCAAGCACGAGCATGGGGTCGTACCAATCATAGATCCCGCCGAAATAGATCATCGGCGCGTCGTCAGCCACATCCGGGAGCACATCGGATCGCCGGATCGGACCTGGTGGAGGTGAATCCGCAGTGCCGAACGGAAGCTCCACGATCAGCCGCAGCAGCGACGGGTCGTCTTCAACGGTCAACGGATTGACCCTTCCGAGGGCCGTCAACCAACCGAGGTAGTACAGCCGCTGCTCCTCCGACGAACACAGAAAGAAATCACCCCGCGACATCTGGAGCCGCCAGGTTGCATGGTCGGTCCTGTAGGGCTCGAAACCGAGTTCCCGGTGGTAGTGGAAGTTCTCCACCATGAATGGATCGTAGAGGTCCACCACTACCGGCAGATCGTCACGCTGCGACAGATAGTGGTTGCCCAGGTGACCGTGCAGCATCACCCAATCATGGCCGGTGGCGAGTTCTCCCAGGCGAGCGGGGTCGCCATGGATCAGATCGACCCCGTCGTGATCGATGAATGCCTCCGCGGGATCGTTCGGGATGGCAAGAGTCACCTGGTGACCCTCCTGAGCCAACATCCGGGCGAGGGCGACGAATCGCGTCCCCACCCCCGCCGTGAGCCGCCGAACGGGCTCGGGGCAGATCAGGAATGCCTGGCTCAAAGCCAATCCTCCGGTGGCATGGGCGGATGGTAGCATTTTCCCCCCTCCCACCCGCCCGGATGTCGGATGCCGGATGCCGGATCCCCCACCCACCCGGGAGCGCCAGGGGTTTCCAGGGGGCGCGATGGGCGGGCGTGCCGGGTTTGACGTTGTGCGGTCGATGTTGACGAGAATTCCCTGGCCCTTGGGGCCGCACAACGTCATACCGGGCAACCTCGGGTAGCGCCTAGGGAAGATGAGCGCGACGAAATCAGTGAAACGAATCGAACGCGCGGGGACATTCATCGCGGCCCGCTCCTCATCGCGCTTCCCGTGAGGCTACCAGGCACGCCGATTCGCCCTAACGAGACGAATCGGTTCGTCGACCCTGACGAATCGGATTGCCAGGCACCTCCGGACAAAGCGCCCACGGGGAGCGCCACGGGGAGAGGGGGTGCGGTGGAGGACGTAAAACGCTGAACTACTGGCACCGACATGCCTTCAACTTTCGACTTTCGACTCTTCACCAAAAAGTCATCAGCATTGTCACAACGTCGCGTTCTCTTCCTGGTACTATCGAAGCCATGGAACCCACGTCGTCATTGCCCTCTTCCACCACCGAGATCCACGCCAGGCGCGTGCTCGTGCTGGCACCCCACGCCGATGACGACGTCCTCGGCTGCGGGGGGCTGCTGGCCCAGCTCGCCGCGTCCGGGGCCGCCATCAGGGTGCTCTTTCTCACCGATTCCGGCGGAGGCAACGAGGTCATTGAAAACCGTGAGGACTACGCCAAGCGGCGACGCCACGAAGCGACAACATCGCTCGAGATCCTCGGCATCACCGATGTTGAGTTCCTCGATCTGCCCGATGGAGAGTTGGACCAGTACATCAGCATTGCGTCGGGAGCCATCGAACGTGAGTTGATTGACTACCGGCCGGACCTTCTGTTGTCCGTGTCTCCTCTCGAAGTGACCCAGGACCACCAGGCCGCATTCACCGCCCTCCACCGCACCCTGTCCCAGCTCCGGGGAGACGGAGAACTCGACCCGGTGGCGGCCGACCTCCGCATCCTGTTGTACGAGATCAATCATCCGGGCTACCCCGATGTACTGGTGGATGTGAGCGCCGAAATACCGGCCCTGACCGAGGCAATCAAACGGCACTCCAGCCAGCTCGAACTCCACAACTACCTCAAGGCAGCCATCGGTATTCGGCGATACCGGACACTTTCGCTGCCCACCGGAGTGACGGCTGCGGAGGGATTTCGAGACCTCAGGGCGGCGGACTTCGTCACCCACACCGTGGCCGGGATGATCCGTGGGCTCGGCGGCTGTCCCACGGTGCATCTCCTCACGGAGGGTCCTCGGGTCAGTGTCGTGGTCCGCACCTATGATCGTCCGGAACTGCTCCGCGAAGCCCTCGGCAGCCTGGCTACTGGAATGTACCGAAACGTCCAGGTCGTGCTCGTCAACGACGGCGGGGACCCGCCAGAAATACCGGACGACTATCCCTTCGAAGTCACCCGAATTGACCTGCCGGAAAACCGCGGACGAGCCGCTGCGGCCAACGCCGGCGTCGCGGCCGCCACCGGTGACTATGTGACCTTCTTGGACGACGACGATCTCGCGGAACCGGAACACCTTTCCACTCTCACCGGACTGGTGACGGCTGAGGATGTCCGCGTCGCCTATACCGACGCCGCGGTGGGCATTTATGTCATGGACCCCGAACAGGGCTGGCGACAGGTTGAGCGACGACTTCCCTACAGCCGCGACTTCGATGCCGACCTGCTGCTATTCGACAATTACATCCCATTCAATACCTTGATGATCGACAGGAGCCTGTTCAATGAAGTGGGGCCCTTTGATGAGGAGCTGCCCTTCTTCGAGGACTGGGAGATGTTGATTCGGCTCTCTCGCAAAACTTCCTTCCAGCACCTCGGCCAGGTGACGTGCGAGTACCGACACTTCCGGGGCGGTGGAAGACACGTTTTCGGCGAGCGGCCGTCCGAGGAACTGTCGGACTTCTTCGTGACAAAGGGCCACGTCATCGAACGCTACCGCCATCTCCACACCTCCGATCTGCTCGCCACCGTGGTCGGCCGTCTCCGATCGGAGGCCGTGGTCAAGTCCGAGGAGAGCGCTGCTGTTCGAAAGGAACTCTCCGGCCTCCGCCAGGCGCAGACGGCTCTTGGTGCGGCCTTCAACCAGGCCCACACCGAGCGCGAGTCCCTTCGAGTGGAGAGGGATCGATTGGCCGAGGAGAGAGCCCAGCTGGTCGCCAGGCTCGAGACCCACCCGGACCATGACCGACAGGCCCTCGACCTCTATCGCCAACGGGATCAACTCCGTCGGGAACTCGACGAGCAAGCAGACCACCTCAGGCGCACCTACGCCGAGATCGAACGGCTCAACACCCTGATCGCCGAAATGCAGGGCACCAGAGCCTGGCGCATGCACAAGTCCGTCGAAAAACTTCGCGGCCGCACCTGAATCCGCGGAATTCTCAGTTCTTAATTTTGAATTCTCAATTGTCCCCCACCCACCCGGATCGAGCCGGGCGGGTGGAGGGAATTCAACATTAAGAACTCAGAATTGAGAATTCCGAAATCAGGCCCCGTACTTCGAGATCGCCCGGTCCATCTTCGGCAGGACCAGGAAAATGAAGACCGCAACCGCCGCAGCCAGCCCGGCGAGGAAGACAAAGAACCACATGGGCTCCATGTAATTCTGCAAGTTACCCAGAAAGCCCGAGAACTTGTTGCCGATGGAGGTCGCCAGAAACCAGCCGCCCATGGCCAGACCCACCAGTCGTTTGGGGGCGAGTTTGGTCACCAGGGACAGCCCGATGGGTGACAGGCACAGTTCGCCGAGCGTGATGACGAAGTAGAAGGCCGCCATCCAGAGGCCCGCGACCTTGACGGCTCCGCCGTCGGTCATGGAACCGGCGACGGCCATGATCAACAGCGCCGCCGTGGTCAACATCATGCCATACAGCATCTTGTGGGCAGTGGGAACCTGTTTCCCAATGCGCAACCGCCAACCGAAGAACCACACCACGAGGGGGGTCAGAGCAATCACCCAGAACGGATTCCAGCTCTGGTAGACCTCGGCGTTGACCACTTGGAGAAAGGACCCGGGTTCGAGGTACTCCGGTTCGTGCCCGTATCGCTCGCGATAGCCGTCGTACACGGTGCTGTACGTCTCCTGATCAACCACAAATATCGGAATCTGCGAACCTCCATCGAGATCCCTCAGAAACACGACCCGTTCGTCTGGAATCGCACCGTCAGCCAGCGCCACCGTGATCACGCGCTCGCCGTGGGCTCCGGTCTCCTGTTTGACGCTCACCTGATCATCGTCATATACCTTGACCGCCCTCTGGATCCACTCGTCCGGCAGATCGGTCTCCACCCTTTCGTCAACGTCGAGCCGCAGGACCTCCACTCCCGGGTAGGCGTCAATCTGCTCCACCGCTGACGCCCGCATCCGGCTCTGACCGAATTGGTTCGCGTACTCCGGCGACTCCACCACTAGCAGACTGTCCGGGTGGGGCCGGGGTACGTCTTCGGATGCGTTGCCGTAGTAACTGGGCAGGGCGTCCTGCTGGATATAGGTGACGTTCTTTGCGATCCCGGGACGGCGGTCAGTGAAGTCCCGCGCCCACTGGGTCATGGCCGAACCATTGAGGTGCAGGATCATGAAGAACGCACCGCCGGCCACAAAGATGGGCAGCAGAGCCAGCAGTCCGGGTCTCTCATCCTCGTTCGCCGTCAGCCCGAGCCGGACGAAGAAGATGACGACCGGGATCATACCCACCAGGAATCCGAAGTCGGAAGGACGAACGATCTCCATATTGAACTGTTTCGCGGCAAAATATCCGATGGTGCCGACAACAAAGGCCGGCAAGAGAATCTTGAAGAAGATCTCTCCCATCGAGGTGTCGTCCGGGCCCCGCTCGGGTTGGCGATCGGCCTTCGCGAGCGTCTTCCAGTTGATCACCAGGAGAACCACCGCGATCAAAACGCCGATGCCGGCCGCCCTGAAGGTCCACAACCACCCCAGCTCGTTGCGCACGTAGGGCGCCACGATCAAGGTGGCAGCCAGCGCTCCGATGTTGATACCCATGTAAAAGATATTGAAACCTGAGTCTCGCTTGGGATCGCCAGGTTCGTAGAGGTTGCCCACCATGACCGAGATGTTGGGTTTGAAGAACCCGTTCCCCACGATCAAACCGATCAGACCGAGAACGAAAAAGTTGAAACCCGGCATGCCCATCATGAACAGACCGGCCGCCATCAGCAGGCCACCGATAAACACCGCTCGCCGGTAACCCAGAAAGCGATCGGCAATCATGCCGCCCAGGAAGGGGGTGAAGTAGACAAAGGCGAGGTAGAGTCCGTAGATTTCGTTCCCCTCGGCGCGGGGAAGACCCAGACCGCCGCGTTCGGCATCGATGGTGTAGAGCAGCAGAATGCCGACCATGGTGTAGAAGGCCAGCCTCTCCCACATCTCGGTGAAAAACAGCGGGAAAAGGCCTTTCGGTTGTCCAAGAGCCATGAGTTTCGTCCCCCTTCGGCGCCAAGCGCCTGCGATCCAGACGCGGAATCGTACCGTATTCGCCACCCCTGACCAAATCGGACTGTGCGGACCGCTGCCGAGAGGGTAGGATCAGCGGGTGACCTCTCGTGACAACAGTCCGGAGGATCCCTCCGGGGACCAGACCAAATCTGGGTCTGGCTGTCGTCGACGTCTGGCCGTTGCAGGTCTGTCGCTCCTGATCGTGCTCGGGCTCGCCGTCACCGCCGGTCTCTGGCGGATTTCCCGTGGACCGATCTCGCTCGCCTTCCTGGAGCCTCGGCTTGTCCGGAGCCTCGGCGATGACTCCGATGCGTTGGAGCTGGAAATCAAAAACCCCGCCGTCACCTGGGGTGGCTGGCAGCGGCCGGTTGACCTCACGGCCGGCCCGGTTGTGGTCTCCGACCACGACGGACGGACCGTTGTCGAGCTCCAGAACATCTCGGTGGGTCTGGCGTGGCTCGAACTCTTCCAGAAGAAGATCGCGCTGACCCGCATCGAGGTGCGATCGATCCACCTCCATTTGCTCCGGACGGCGGACGGTCGCATCATTCCAGGGTTCGAGGAAACCGCGAAAAGGGCTCCGAGCAAGCCACCAGACAAGGCAGAGTCGTATCTGGCACAGAAAATCCAAGAGGCACTGACTTCGCCGGAGCCGGTGCCACCATTCGAGCGGCTCACCAAGGTCTCGGTGATTGAATCCGAAGCGACCCTCGAGGATCGGGGCCTCGGTGTCACCTGGAAGGTGCCGAATCTCGATCTCCATCTCCGGCGACACAGGTCCGTGCTCGACATATCTGCCGACGCCACCCTCGACCTCGAGTCCCAGCAGACAAGCCTGAAAATCGACGGCAGCTACGATCGCAGAGATCAGCGGCTGACCGGGACGGTCTCCGTCGACGACCTTCGGCCCGACACTGTCGGGCACCTTATCCCGGCTCTCGATCCGCTCACCCGCGTGACGACACCGGTGGACCTCAAGGTCACAGCCGATATCTCCGTCGACGGCACCCTCCACACGGCGGATCTCGACCTGCAAAGCCGGCTCGGGAACGTCAAGGGCACCGTGGGTCGCACCGATACCGGAGGTCTGTCGGCACAGGCAACCCTGTCCGACATCCACCTGTCGGAATTCGCCGCCCTCCTGCCGCAACTCGCCGCCCTGGACCAGCCGATGGACGGGACCGCCAGCGCCGTTTTGTCACCAGACCACTCGGTCGAGAAGGCGGCGGCCCAGATCCAGACCGACATGGGGCAGGTGAACGGATCTCTCGTGGCTGACGACTCCGGTGCGGCGACCGTTGAACTGAAGTTGACCGGGTTCCAGCCCTGGAAACTCGAAGGACTGATTCCCGACCTGGGCCGATTCAAGCTACCGGTCGATGCTGAATCGACAGTGAAGGTGACGTCAGATCGTGCTCTCGACAGCGCCACCCTGCACCTGACCTGTGGCGCGGGCGCCGTCCACGTACCCGAGATTCACGGCGTGCCCTATCGGGTCCAAGCACTGACCTTCCAGGCGTCAGCCACCGAATCTCTGCGGTCCGTCAAGGTCTCCGATTTCAAGGTCGATCTCCAGGGGCTTACAGTTCGAGCCACGGGCGCGGCTACCCGTGGGAAAGACACAACCCGGATCACGTCGTCGGCAAAGCTCACTGACTTTGGCGTCTCGTCCGTCGATAGATACTGGCCGTCCGGCCTCGTGCCGGACGTCCTCGGCTGGATCTCGGCCAACATGACCAGCGGCACGGTGAAGGACGGTGCAGTGCAGGTCGCCCTGTCGCTGCCGTCGGCCCCTGGTGGAGGCGTCCGGATCGATGACCTCCACGGGTCATTTGGATTCAGCGACCTCTCGGTGTCCTACCTGTCACCCATGCCGCCCGCCGTTGGTTTGTCGGGCAGATGCGACTTCTCGGACCGGGCCTTCACCTTCAAGGTGGATGCGGGTGGCGTGGAGGACGTCGTCCTGGGGTCGGCCACGGTGGACATCGGGCCGCTGGCCGGCGGGACCCGTTTGAAGGTGGATGCCACGGGCCTGTCCGGTCCGGTATCGACGGCAGCCCGACTGCTGGCCGGGGCTCCCCTCGAACTCGTCGGCGCCGGATTGCCGCAGCCTGACCAGTTTTCGGGCACCGCGGACACCCACCTATTGCTCGACATCCCCCTCTCCAGCGACGACTCGAAACCCCTCCAGGTCTCCGGGTCGTCCCGGATCGAAGATGCCGGGGTCACGGGCTGGGTGAAGGGCTACGATCTCAGCGACGGGGGCCTCGATCTCCAATTCGACCTGGACCATCTTGACCTCGAGGGAACCGCGTTGGTCAACAGGGTCCCGGCCTCGTTCACCTGGCACGAGGATCTCGCCGGCGGCGCCACACCCCGAACAATCCACGCCAGCGCAACCATCGACGACCAGGGCTTCAAAGCCCTCGGCGTCCCGGATATCCGGCTGGTGCGGGGCCCCATCGATGTGGAGATCGACCTCGAGGGCCGCCGCGACGGCTCCATGGCCATCGCGCTGGATAGTGATCTGACCGGCGCCGCCGTGACCATCGTCCCGCTCGGGTGGAGCAAACCCTCCGGCGCCACAGGCCGCATCACCGCCCAAACTGTCCTCGCCACGGACCGATCACTCACGGTCGACCAATATGACATCTCGGCCGACGGCTTCCGGGCAAGCGGCTATCTGGCCACCGGCCCTGGATTGTCCTCACTCGATGTGCTCACCCTGGACCGGCTGGTATCCGGCCGGACAAACCTGAGTGGGAGTGTCACGACGACCACCAGTGGGGGATGGGACATCGTCGTGTCCGGACAGCTCCTCGATGTCCGGCCAGCGATAGATCTCTTCCACAAGATGCCAGGGGCCTCGGGGGACGCGCCGAGGCAACCCTCCAAACGGAGTCTTCCGCCCCTCAACATCGACGTCAGGATTCAGGAAGTCGTGGATGGGCACGACCACACCCTCGGTCGGTTGACCGCCGACGCGAGTCACGATGGCGCCCACTGGCAGAGCATCACGGGCAATCTCGAGATCACCGCGGGCAACGTCCTTCGCCTCCGGTTGACCCCGAGCCCTCCTTCTGGCAGCGACCTCAGGGTCACCGCGCACAACGCCGGCGAGGTCCTGAGCGCCCTGCTGCCGACGAGCGAGGTGGTCGGTGGTGCACTGGAGATCACCGGCCACCGGGCGACCCGGGAAGGCCCGCTCGGCGGGCATGTCCGGGTGAACGACTTCCTGCTGAAGGAAGCAGACGCCCTGACGCGGATTCTGCAACTGGCGAGCATCGGTGGTGCTCTCGATGCGCTTTCCGGCGCCGGCCTCGAGTTCAAACAACTCGATGCCGACTACGTTCTGGCCGACAAGGTCTTGACCATCAAAGATCTTCGCACTCACGGCTCCTCAATCGGCATCACTTGCGACGGCAGGGCGGACTTCAACCACAGCACTCTCAATTTCACCGGTGCCGTGGTGCCCGTCGCCCGGATCCAGTCGATGCTCGGCAAGATCCCGGGTCTGGGAGTGATCATCACCGGCACCAACAAGGAAGGCCTTTTGGCGGTCAACTACAGCGTCAAGGGACCGTTTTCGAATCTCGACATCAGGGTCAATCCACTGTCGGGGCTGACCCCCGGCATTCTGCGCGACATGTTCAAGATCCCGGAGGCAACACACAAATAATCGTGTCGTGGCGGAGAGACTTCTTGGGCACTGGAGAAAATCGGTCGAGCGCTGATACCATGCGTGGGCTCCAACCTGAACAGACCGATTGAGCATGAAAAAGGAGTCACCCATGCGTATGAGATATCTTTCGAAACTCACGATCCTGTCCCTTGGCGCGGTCCTCATATTGGCCGGCGCTATTGCACTGGCCCAGGAGGCCAAGACGATGGATCCCGGCGAGACGAAGTTCGCAGCCGCGGCGGAATGGGTGCGAGTCGCCTCCAACAACATCGGCTACGCCATCGTCGGCTATCGGACGGCCAACAACTCCGTGGGTCAGGAGTGGATGATGCTCGAGCTTGGCCTCACCGTTCCAAAGGGCATCACTGACCAGGTGCTTCAACGCGATGCCTTTTCCATTTCCACGCCTGACAACACCATGATCGGGCTTTCGACCCAGGAGGAATACCAGGCCGACCGTGGGGCTCTCCGCGCCCTGGACGCCAGGGCGTCCATGGAGCGGGACTCGGTCAACTACTTCCCTCCTGCGGCGAACAACGCCTGCCGGATCGGCTTCTTTACCGACGCGTCACAGGCCGGCAGAGGTCCCGCCTACGACAAGGTCGAATTGAGCTACAACCGGGCCTGCGTCGGTCGGCTCTACTTCAAGGTTCCCGGCGGCATCCAGTACGGCCAACACACCCTCAACATCCGGTTCTACGACGGCATGTTGCGGGTGCCCTTCAAGATCATGACCACCGAGGAAATGAAGGAGATGAAGAAGCAGTACAAGGAAATGGAGAAAGAAGCGAAACAGAACAAATAGGAAGGCAAGTAGCCTTCGACCATCTCCCGTTCCGGGATTTCAAGCCACCCCCACGGCTGACGGGCTTTTTGGCCCCTTAAATCCGGGGAACCGGCTGCCGGCCCTTACCGCTCCACTGAGGTGGGACGTCGCGGTGTCCCAGACTCGGGGAACCTCGGCCCAAGTATGGTGATTTTGCAGAATCGCCAAATGGTGGCACAATCCGGTGACCACTACGTCTTGGAGGAGTGATGAGCCAGTCTGTGGCGCTCGGCGCACGACGCTTGTTCTGTTCTTAGGCATGGTTCCTCGGTCCACGCCGCTCCGCCGATGTGGAACCGCCTCAGGACCACGGAGGCGACAACCGGAGGAACACGGCGAGACCGAGGCTCAAAGGGGGCGACACCCACGCTGAGCTGAAGAACACGAGGAACCCACCACAAGAATGATTTCGCCGTCTTCCTCGGCGCCACCGACGAGGAGGGTCACGACACGCAGTTCACCTGGGGGTTGGATTGCAACCGACTCATCACCGATCGGGTTGCGGCCGGGGTTTATTTTGATCACGTGGGCGGTGACCTGCGCAACTCCATCGTGGGGGCGTCGGTCACGTGGATGCCGTGGAAACAGGGCTTCGAATTGATCGTCGCGCCTGGGATCGAGTTCCACGACGGCCGCGACCAGGACGGCGCAGGTGGGGACGAGGGGCATGAAGGCGACGGGGAGCACGGCGGACCCGACAAGAACGAGAACTACTTCGTCCTCCGTCTGGGAGTCGGTTGGGCTTTTGAGGTCGGCGAGTCCTACGGCGTCGTGCCCACCGTCTACCTCGACCTCGTGGAGGGGGAACAGGTCTGGGTCTACGGCGTCAGATTGGCCTACGCCTGGTAAACCAGAGATCATGTAGAATTGCGCGAGTTTCAAGATTCAACTGCATAGGCGCGAGCGGGGGGGGGCCCCGGTCGGTACCGACCGCAATGACGTAATTCGAATTTGGAGGAGAAAGAAATGACGACGCACGCACCTTGGGCACACGAGGCAAAAAAGAACGCGACGTGGTTGATCGTGCTGGGAGTCCTGACGATCATTCTCGGGATACTGGCCATCGCATCGCCAATGATCTCCGGCATGGCCGTTACCCTGTTCATCGGTGGTCTGCTGGCATTCATGGGGGTGTTGCAGATCATCGCCGCCTTCAAATCGGGCCAGTGGGGCTCGGGAATCATCGGCACCTTCATCGGAATACTCTCCATCGCTGCGGGCCTGCTGCTGATCTTCCGGCCCATCGCCGGCATGGCCACACTCACCCTGTTCCTGGCCGCCTATTTCCTGGTCGACGGCATCTTCGAGATCATCACCGCGTTCAAGATGAAGCCCGAACAGGGTTGGGGCTGGATGCTCTTCAACGGCATCATCGCCGGTCTGCTCGGCTTCATGCTGTGGCGCCAGTGGCCGATCTCCGGAAGTTACGCCATTGGAGTGCTCTTCGGTATCCACATCCTGATGTCGGGCATCGTGATGACCGTCCTGGGTTTCGGCGGCCGCCGCATCTCCGGCGCCATCGAAGACACCGTTGAAGACGTCTATGACGGGGCCAAGGAAATCGCGGAGGATATCAAGGAACGGGCCGAGGACTTGCTCGACGGCGACGACGACAAGCGCGCATAACGATCTTCGGCCTCGGCCGACTCGAACAGCTCATCAGGCGGGGGTCCGATATCGGGCCTCCGTTTTTTTCTTTCTATTTCTGAAACGCGTCCTCGACAAGCTCGGGGTTCAACGGGGCGTCCAGTGCCCATCGCGCACCGTGGGCGAGGAAGAGGTCGGGGCTGCCGGACAGCTCGTTCAAGACCTCAGCCACCCGCTCCCGCTGGGCCGGGCTCCCGAGGTGGAGGATGATATTGAGGCCGATGAGAGCCTCTCCACCGAAGCGACGGTCCGGGCCGGTTGTGACCATGGCGACCAGCCGATCGATGCGCGCGTCGGGCATCTCGAACTCGACGTTCCCATCAGGGTCCCTGCGACCGAAGGGCGACAGGTCGCCCGCCGTGATGCGCTCGGAGGTCAGGAGGCGCTGCGGAGCCACTTCGCCCAGCACAACCGACGTCAACAGAGCCAGATCCAAATCTCCGCCATCCCGTGCCATTTGGTAGATGGCCTCGGCTCCAATCCGGATGCAGGCCAGTCCCACCAGGTCGGCGATGATGGTCACGTCTTCCTGCCGCAACAACCGGCCGAGCCGGATAGCCCGCCGATAGTCCTCAATGGCCGCCGCCGGGTCGGCGGCAGCACCTCCCCGTGCCACCCACGACTTGGCGAGGGTGAGCATGTACAGCAGGTTGGGGATCCGGGTGTCGTAGCCGTCAAGCTCCAGCAGATCCGGGTAGTACCTCATGGTCGACTGATCGCACCACGGTTCGGCCTCGAGGAGGAGCGGGTGGTCCGGCGGCAGCACACCGCCCAGATCCGGCACCTCATGCCGCGCCGCCATGGCCTCGGCCGCCTCGTCCGCCCGGGACCCCACCTCCTTTGCAAAGGCCACGAAGTACTCCCCTGCGTTGGCGGAACCGTTTCCCAATGGGGCCAACAGACCGAGATCGGTTTGGAAAGCCACCGGCCATTCACGACTCGTTTTCAACGAGCCCCAGGAAGGGACCTCGAGATCCCCAACCGAAAGAGCGGTGGGTTCGGGCACGCTCGCCGCGGGCGGCACCGGACGCGAGCCCGAGACCCTGGCCGACGTCATGTATCGCGCCGCCAAAGAACCGGCCAGCAGGATCACCACCGCCGCTGCGCACATCACGGGGACAATCTTCGAACGACGATCGATGTCTGTCATGGTGACACTCCCTCCAATTGCCCGATCACGGCAATCCAGTCAGTGAATCCTCGCTGATGCGGGGTAGATCAACGATCTCGACGAGCTCCGGATCGAGCCCATACGCCGGACCCGCCAGGGCCAGACCCACGGCGCGTTCGACCCGAGTCGATCCATCAGGCACTGTCACATGACCCGCCACAAGCAGGACCAACGCCGTCCCCCAGGCCAGCCGAAGGGAACGGCTTGTGTACAACCGGGACCAGCGGTCCGGTCTCGTGCTCGACGCGGATGCCGCCGTCGCTGCAGCCAGGGCCCGTGCCCGCAACTCGCCGGGCGGTCGCGGTGGACGCACCCCTCGAAACAACCCGTCGGTCTCGTGGTCAGCTTTTTCCATAGGTTCCTCCAGCTGCAGCGCGAAGGCGCGCGAGGCCGAGCCGGTAGCGGCTCGCGGCAGTGAACAGCGGCACTCCGACGATGCGTCCGATTTCTGCAAAGCTGCAGTCGGCGAAATGGCGGAGATAGAGGACATCCCTCTGCGCCGGGGGCAGCGCGGCCACCAAACGGGCCATGCGGGCGGCATCCGCAGCACGGCCCGGGTCCTCCACTTTCGCCTCCAAAAACGAGAATGCGTCCAGTGGCTCGTCCCGGCGTCGTCCGCGCCGCCGCACCACATCCACCGCCAGGCGGTGGGTGATGGCGAGCAGCCAGGCCGGCGGCCGGCGAACCCGATGCAGCCGATCCCCCTGTTGAGCAATCCGCACAAAGACCTCCTGGACCACATCCTGGGCATCCTCAACAGACCCCGTGTGCCACAGGGCGAGGCCGTAGAGTCGGTCAGCCGCCAGGTCGTACAGCTGCGCCATAGCTGCGGTCTGGCCGTCGCCTGCCTCTCTGAAGAGCTTCTGCCAGCTCTCCACCAGGGTTCCGGCCCATCCGCCGTGGCCGGCCTGGGTCGGTGAGGTCACAGTGTTCTCGATCACGGCCTCCATGGTGGCAGAGACGCGTCCGCAGCGCGATTTTGTCAGATTGTCGGGTGAAAAAGGTGTAGAAAGGTAGAGGGTGTGGAGGGTGTAGAAAGTGTAGAGGGTGTAGAAAGTGTAGAAAGTGTAGAAAGTGTGGAGGGTGTGGAGGGTGTGGAGGGTGTGGAGAGTGTGGAGTGGACAAATCCCCGAGCCCTTTTCCCATTCTTCGTTCTTCGTTCTTGGTTTTTCGTTCCACCCTTCAACCCGCTCCCCCGGGGTTTCGTATCATGGACAGGAAAACCATGCGATCCGTTATCCTCGCCGCGCTCATCATCATCGCCGCGCTGCCGGCCGCGGCCCAGGACCGGTTCACCCTCGATCTGGACACTCTACCGCTGGTCCAGCCGACGATCGAGATCCCGAAGGCCGTTCCCGATGGAAACCTCGATCTCCATCTGACCGACGACCAACGCTACGCGCTGGTCTACCGAACCGCGCTGACGCCAAAAAACTCCAAGGAATTCACCCTGGCGCTTTGGAATGCCCCAATGGGCCGGCTCTTCTACTCGCGCGCTGAGGTCGAGGCCATGCTCGGCCGCGAGGGCCTGGTTCATGGCGGACGCATGACGGGCCTCGGGCTGGCCACCACCGCGGTGGGCGACGGCTCGCAATCCAGCTTGTCCTTCCTGGCCTCGGGGGGCACCTGGTCCGAGCTCACCCTGGGTGAGAAGTTCGCCGCCGGTGCCCAGGCGTCCTTCGTGGCAGCGATCCTCTACGCTCTCGTTTCCTACGCCGATTGAACTCCACTCAGAATCAAAATAATCCGGTCAGTTCGGCTGAACGATGATTCGCGGCCGGGCCTTCACCTGTTCGGTGGCGGGACCGAATGTGACATCCAGTGTATGGGCAATCTCGGCCTTGGTCGAGTTCGCGCCTTCGGATACGTTCAGAATCCGAGTTTTCCCAGGGTCGATCTTGATTGATGTGCCCCCGGGAATCGTCTCGTCCTCCTCGTTGACGAAGAGATTGCTATCCGGGATCGTGAACACAACCACAACCTCGGTGGTGTTGATGTACTTGATGACGTCCCCATTGGCGACGTTGAGTTCGTTGGGATAGACCCCGAAGATGCCGTCCACCTTTTCGAACGTGATCACGTATGCCGAGATGGTCGTGACCTTTTCCTTGGCAAGAACGCCCGTCCCGATACCGAACACCACAACCGCCAGGAGCACGGTCATCAGCACGGCCGACGCCGCCCCAGACTTCGAACTTCGTTTCCTCCGCAACACCATGATCAACCTCCTTCGGTCGTCAAGACCCACCGTTTCAAGAGTCCCTCCGATGACTCGGAGCGAATCACGCCTATTGCGTCCCCCCCTTCAGGCGGTCAGCCACCCGCGTACCGCGCCGCCAGTTCCCGAAAAACCTCCACCTTACGTAGACTGGGGCTGCTCTCGATCCATTCAGGTTCGAGCCCGGCTTCGAAGGCCCTCGAAAGCCACTCCAGCGCCACCTCCCGCTCACCCAGGTCCTCAAAGGTCTCGCCCACCACCGCCATGAACATCGGGTCCTCCGATGGCACTTCGGTGGCCCGAACCAGCAGATCGAGAGCCTCCTCCCGGTTGCCGAGCACCGCGTGGTACCCCGCCACATCCACCATCAGCAAACGGTCGTTTGGCGCGTGTTCGAACACCTCCCAGGCCATGTCCACCGCGCGTTCCAGCGTCCTGCGCGCCTCCTCAGTTCGATCCATATGGTGGTAGGCATAGCCCAGATTTCCCCAGGTCAGGTAGTCGCCCTCGCCCAGTTTGTGCGCCTGCTCGTACATTCTCACCGACTCACCGTAGTTGGAGTTGGCGAAGGCGAGATAGCCCAGATTCGAATACGCCTGGTAGTTGGGTTGGATCTCCAGCGAACGCTCGCACATCTCGCGCGCCTCGTCGTAGAGTCCCAAACCGAGGTACATTCCGGCGATATTGCTGTAATCGAGGTAGTTCTCCGGCATGCACTCGAAAGCGAGCCGGAACTGATTGATGGCCGCGTCCCGCCGACCCTGAAGAGAGTACAAGTAGCCGAGCTTGGAGTGGAGCGATCCATCGCCCGGCCGTAACCGAATGGCGCGCTGCAGCACCCGCTCCGCTTCGTCCATTCGAGAGGCGTCGCGGTAGGCATCCCCAAGCGCCTCCAGCACACCTGCCTGCTGCGGCCCACGTTCGGCCGCTCCTTCGAGCACAGTGACGGCCCGTTCGGTATGCCCCGCTGCAGTCTCCAAGGCAGCCAGAGCCAGCCACGGTTCTGGTCGGTCTGACGCCGAGTCCATCGCCCGATCGACGGCCGCCTTCCCCCGGCCGAACCACCACTCGTCGTGGTTCACTCCTTCAAGCTCCGCATAGGCGAACGCCATGCTGACCCACGCCGGTGTGAACGATCCATCTTCCACGACGACTGATTCGAACGCTCCAACGGCGGCCTCGAGGCCCTCAGCACTGCGATCTCCCGCCAACAAACCGATGCCCGTAACATAGTCGACGCACGCACTGGCCGTCGCTGGAATCAGCTCCGACACGTCCTCGAGAGTCGAGCTCTCCAGGGTCACGTCGAGCAGTCGGGCATGTTCGACGGCCAGGTTCATCAGCAGCCCGCACATCCCGTCGCCTTCGCTGCCCTCCGACACCGAACCGGACCGCACAACCTCACCAGACGCAGTGTCGATGAGGCTCAACCGAATGACCGCATCATCTCCAGCCGGCCAGTGGCCGGTTGTCGCCAGACTGACCCCGAGGATCTTCACGGCTGCGTCCGCACCCTCCGAGAGCGCCTTGCCGGGAGGCTTTGCCCACACCGCGCCACCGGTCTGCTCCTCGACCGGCACCATGGCTTCGGCCAGCCAGGCGGCCAACCCGCGACCCACCGCGCTCGTTTCTCCGGGAGCCCCATCGCTCTCGAAAGGCAACACCAGCACATGTCGGTCTTCTGGCAGGGTCGACCAGCCCCCGTGGTCAACAGAAACTCTGCCCAACCCCCAGATCACGAGGACCGCGACAACCACCAGGGCAGCCACGGCTCCACCGGCCAACACCCTCGATCGCGGTACAGGTCTCTCGATCCGATGATCCGATTTGCCTGACCAAACCGACGCATCACCCACAGCCCGCAGCGCCAGGGCCAGATCATGGGCCGAGTCGAAGCGGTCCTCCGGACGCTTTTCCAGACAACGGCGGACCAACTGCTCCAGCTGGGGCGGCACCGACCGTTTGAAGTCGGCAAGGGAGGGCGGGTCGTCCCTCAGAATCGCTGCCATGATGTTGGCCTTGCTTGTACCTCCAAAGGCCTTCCTGCCCGCCAACATTTCGTAGATCACTGCTCCCAGGGCAAAAATATCCGAGCGTTGGTCCGTCGGCTTGCCGTGCAACTGCTCCGGCGCCACGTAACCAAGGGTGCCCACGATGGCGCCGACCTCGGTCTCCACCGTGGGCGTGTCAAGAACATTCATATGGGCCGTGGGTTCGGGCTGGTGGAGCTTGGCGAGTCCAAAATCCAGGATTTTGACATGACCATCGCGGGTGATGAAGATGTTCTCCGGTTTGAGATCGCGGTGGATGATTCCGCGGGCATGAGCGGCGGCCAGGCCGTCGGTGATCTGGACGGCGTACTCCACCGCCCTGCTTGGGGTGAGGGTGCCCTCACGCAGCCGTTGCCGCAAGGTGACACCCTCCAACAACTCGGTGACGATGTATGGAATGCCCTGGTGCTGACCAACGTCGTGGATCGCCAGGACGTTGGGATGGTTGAGGGCACCGGTGGCGCGTGCCTCGCGCTCGAAGCGTCCGATCCGGTTGGCGTCGTTGGTGGCCGCCTGCGGCAGCACCTTGATGGCCACGTCGCGTCCGAGCCGCGGATCGTGGGCCCGGTACACCTCACCCATCCCACCGGCGCCGATTTTGGCGACGATTCGGTAGCGAGAAACGGCCTCCCCAATCACAACGCCCCCGTCTGAGACCCGGTCGAATATCTCCCTCGTTGATTTATCTTCCTTGAATATAATGTCTTGGCCGGACTTCAGCAAGCTCGTCCGGTGTTTCGATGTCATCCAACCCACGAGCTGCGGAGGTTCACAAGATCATGGATCGTACGCCGGGCGGAACGCCCTGCCGTGTTGAGTGTGTCGCGTCGCTTACGGTGATGTGAGCAGCAGGTCGATGGTGGCCACGTCCACCAGGCCACGAGTGCTGTAGAGCGCCGGTAGAATGACACCGGGCTCGTGCAATCTCCGGAGCTCGGCGACCCGTTCGGTACCGGCGCGGTAGGACGGAAGGTACATCCGGCCGAGCAGCGGATGATGGGCCCAGGGCCCCGACAGTTTCTCCGACCGCTCCCGAGTTACCAGGTAGTCGCGCCGCAGTTCGGCTGCAACGTCGGGCTGATCCACACCCTCGCTCCAGGTCAGAAACGAGGCCTGGTTCTTTGCGTCGTCTTGCAACCGTGACAGCAGAGCGCCGATTTGGAGATCGACATCGGGGAGCTGGTGGACCTCTGTGACGCCGTTGGCGATCAGCGCCGCGTTGTTCGCGATTCCCTCGGCCAGGGTCGAGTACCGGGTGTTCATGGTCAGCAGGGTGCCCTCGAAGCCCACTTCGCCGAGCACATACAGATGCTGGACATAGGCGAAGGTGGTGACGTGCCCCGGCACGACCTCGTGGCTCACCAACTCCCAAAACTCCGGTACCGAGATTTCCAGCGAAGCGTTGAGCTCGTACGTCGCTTCGTAGGCCGGCCGGCCCTGCTCGTCCCTGGCACGACCGACGTAATTCATGGAACCCGAAAACCACGCGTCTTTGATGGGCAGAAATTCCACGTTTGATCGCGGCACAGTGGCCATCTCGCCGGGCAGGTGCGGCAACAGATTGGCAACAGCTCCGGCATCGAGTTCTGCGATCAGTGCCCGGGCGAGAGCGGGAATGGTTGCCGGAGGCACCAAACGGTCTTGGCGCCAGGCTTCCACCGCGGCGGCGAGATCCGACTCGGTATCCGCCGGATATCCGGCGTTGGACAACAGATCACCAACCGCCAGCACCTTGGCGGCGGGATCCGACGCGCTGGGAGGCCTGGCGCAGGAGGCCTCAACCGACCGCGAGTAGGGAACCGGGTCACCCCGATGGAGTGCCTCCATGGCCAGGTCCCACATCACGTCCAGGCACAGGCTCGTTCCAGCCAGGAAGGCGCCCCTCGGGCCGGGGAGTCGTGGTCCCAGTTCGCGCACACCGTTGATGGCATCCCCCACGTCCACCGCTGCGAGATAGGCATCGATGGCCTCCACATCGGGAGTCTCGGCCGACAGGCCACCGGATTGGCGAACCGGTGCGGCCGTGGGATCGACGTAGGCAGGGGGCAGCGACTCGTCGGAGAACCACGAGTCAGCGATAAACCGGCCGGTGCCGGAGGGGCACATCACGTCGCCACCCCACAGGGTGTCGAGGCCGAGGATAGCGTCTGCAATAAATCGATCGAGCTGGGTTGCTGCCATGGCTGATCCTCCGGAGAATCAGTCTACTCCAGCCTCGGCCAGCGCCCCGCCGATCAGCCTCCCAACCTACCCAACTGCTTGCGGTAGGTTTTGGCCTCCTTCTTGCGGCCGAGCTCGCTGAGCAGAAGAACCTGCCGCTCGACCACCGGAGCCAGCCGGAGATCATCCTCCCCCCACTTCGCCTCCAGCCGTTCCAGCAGAGCGCTGTTCACCGTGAGGGCTTCGGCCCATCGTCCATCCTCGGTGAGCAGGAAGGCGAGGCCGTCCTCGGCGTGGATCGCCGGGTCGCCACCCCCAGCCAAAACCGCATCGGCGTACTGCCGCTGCCAGGTGACGGCGTCGGCAAGGTTTCCTCGCATGGTGTCGATGGCAGCGAGCCGCCGGAGCGTCTCCACCCGCTCAGGGTCGGTCACCGCCAGCGAGTCGTTCTGCATCCGCAACAGTGTTTCGTGTCGCAGCGCCGCCTCCCCCAAGGCCTGGGGATCGGCGTCAACCGCCGTCAGATCCGCCAACCGGTCCGAACCCCTGCGAACCTCAACCCACGCCACGTCCGCCAGGACCCGTTGGGCAGTCAGGGATGTGGATTCTCCGTCCTGCGCCGCATCCAATGCCAGGTTGGCCAGCCGGTCGGCGAGCTCGATGTGGCCCGCACCAAAGGCGGTGGCGGCCGCGTCGGAAAGGACCTCCGCCTCGCCCCCCGCACCCTCCTCGCGGCGGAGCAGGATGACCTCGTTCACCAGCTCTTCGACGCCTTCCGCCGAGCCATGCAAGATCTCCATCTGGGCGAGGGTCTCCATCTCCGAGGCGCGTTCGAGGTCGGTGGCGCCTGGATCCGAGGACTGTACTGAAACAACCGACCGTTGCAGCTCCAGGGCCGATGCATTCTCCTCGCGAATGGTCAGCATTCTGGCGTAGAGGGCCAGAGCACGCCAATGTTGGGCGGGGTCCGCTGCGCCCGTGGCGTCCGCGATCTCCCGATACCGCTCGAGACTGGCCTCGGCGGTGGGCACATCGCCGATCTGGATGCTCGTTCGGGCCACAGCCACCAGCGGATCCAAGAGATCGGGATGGCTGTCGCCGAGGCGGTGCTCTGTGTCCGCGAGCAAGAGCTGGTACAGCGGTTGGGCCTCCTCCATCCGCATCTCGTGCTCGTACAGACGGGCGAGGTTGGCCAGGCTCTCACCGAGTCTCGGATCTCCCTCCGGATAGAGGGCTGCCAGATCGAGGGCAGCTCTGAACTCCGCTTCGGCCCGGGCCTCATCACCACGGCTGAACGCCCACTCGCCGGCTCTTGTGCGCTCCGACCAGCTCCCCTGGGCGTTGACCACCCCCGATGCGGCGAGCAGCAGAACGAGACAGATTGCGATCCGACCAACCATGGCAGCTCCCTTCGCGGCTTCGCGAGCATAGAACACACCCCGCTGCCAAACCAGGACGAGACGGAGACCATATAAGTTGCTCCACCGGCTCCGACAAGGGCCCTACATCGACAGTGCGATGAGAATCTGACCGGCATAGTAAAGGGGCAGGCCGACACCACGGTTGATGAACTCCGGCTTGACGAAACGGTGGCGAGCCACTGCGAGATCCGACAGATAAAAGAGCACGGCACCCACCCCGGCTGTCCAACCCATGGCGCCGGCGCCGACCACCGAAAATCCGCCCCACACCATTACCGAAATCGCCACGATGTAGGCAGCCACCGACAGCCGGCGTCGCCCCAGGTGGGGCCACATCCACGAACCCGCCCCGATGCTCGCCAGCAGCACCGGTGCGAGCATCAACGGCGGCCAATGATCCATGGGAAGAGCGGTCGTAAAGGCGAAGATGTATGCCACGTGACCGAGCAGGAACGACCCCAGTCCGGCGCCGAAGGTCCGATCCCACAACAGCAGGATGTCGCCGATGGCACACAGCGCGAGACCGACCAGGATCCAGGTGTCGATCGGGTCACTGGCGGTCCACCGCACCATCCCGAGGATCACGAAACCCGCCGATGCCGCGCCCTTGGACAACACCTCGAGCGCCCGTTCACCACCCCTGATGGCGAAGAGCAGCGAGGCCAGCGCGCCGCCGATCACGGCGATCAACACGATTTCGATCACAACACCACCTCCAGGTACCG
The DNA here is from genome assembly GCA_963710645.1 of uncultured Holophagae bacterium. Lineage (GTDB taxonomy): Bacteria > Acidobacteriota > Thermoanaerobaculia > Thermoanaerobaculales > Sulfomarinibacteraceae > FEB-10. Next base: position 45,878 of record CAVQBD010000004.1, read on the forward strand.
CAACAGCGACCGGACGTCGCCAAACCGCAGATCCACCTCGCCCTGATACCGCCGAGCACCCTCGTTCACCAGGCACACTGCGGCGCTGCCGGCGGCGCGAGCGGCATCCACGTCGTAGCGAGAGTCCCCCACCACCAGACACCTGTCCGGCGCCACTCCAAGCCGTTTCATGGCTTCGGCGACAGGGGCGCCGGACGGTTTCCACAGACCGGAGTCTCGCGTCAGCACCTCGTCAAACTGGAGGCCGAAGCGGCCCAACAGCCGCTTCGTATTGGCATCCGAATTGTTGGTGACAAGGGCGGTCTTCACGGCGCGCTCCTCGAACAACGAGATCAGTCGGCGAACACCCCCGTTGAGATCGGCCGCATCCGTGGCCAGGCGTTCGATCTCCTCCAATTCGGCCCACCGTTCAGCCCGCTCCGGACTCGGCAGATCGTTCAGCTCGTCGATGATGGAAGCGCCCGTGACCCCAAGCCGAGATCTGATGGCCGGCCAGTCGTACTCCGACGCCACCAGGGTGCCGTCCATGTCGAAGACCACCCCCTGAATGTGCCGCACGGCGAAGCACTTGAGGATCTCATCCCGCTCAAAACGCGGAACCGGGCGCTCCCGGTCATGTTCACCAGACACCGCACGGCCTATCCAGGTCAGCGGCACTCCGAGGTCACCAAGCGCCTCCTCCAACGCCTGTCTTCCGCCATCCCGGCATCCCACCAGCAACGCGCCGGAGCCGATCAAGCCCAACGGGTCGATACCGAGATCACGGCAGATCACCGACGTCTCCGGCAACAGGGGAATCCGGTCGATCGAGGTCTCGATCCGCAGACCGGAGGCCCGCTCGAGTTCATGAACGGCCTCCCCCACCCCGCCCTCGGTGACGTCGTGCAGAGCGGTCACCTCTGGGTTGGCGGCCGCGATCAGGGCCTCCGGCACGACCGAAAGCCAATTCTCACCCAGCACCCGCTCCAGACCACAGAAGGAGTCCACGCCGTGGAGTTGACGCAGCCGGCCACCGAATTCGGCCATCAGGATGGCCGTCCCCTCGAGCCCCGCCCACCGCGTCATGCCCACCAAATCCCCCGCCTGCAATCCACCAGTGGTGATGGCGCGGTCCACCACCGGCCCCATCATGGTGCCGACCACCATGCTGTGCGCCAAACCCGGACTCACCTCGGTATGTCCACCGATCAAGGTCACCCCGAGGACATCGCAACTGGAGCGGATCTGATCGAGGAGGCCGCGCACCCGATCGGGAGTCGCCTCGTCCGGCGCCACCAGCACCACAGCCACGAAAAGGGATGGCCGCGCCCCCCGAACCGCCACGTCGTTGGCATTGACTGTCACCGCCAGCCGCCCGGCGTCGCTCGCGGTGAAGGAGATCGGGTCCGAAGCCACCGCCCACAACTCACCACCGATCTGCACCAAGGCGGCATCCTCGCCCACCGCCGGGCCAAGCACCACCTCGTCCGGAAGTTGGCAGGACACCGCGGCCGAGATCATGTCCCACGGCACTTTTCCCGGAGGGAGTCGATCGGTCATGGAATCACGGTAGCGGTGATGGGGGGAAATGTGAAATTCGAAATTCGAAAACCCCCACCCACCCGGGAGCAAGGAACACCCCCCGCCCGCCTGGATGCGAAATACGAGACACGAGATGCGAGATCCACCGCCCACCCATGGCCGATCGAAAAACGAACAACAAAAAACGAAACCTCCCCCAGGACCCCAGGGCCCAAAGATCCGAAGGTTGAAGAATGAGATCGCACCGCACTCCGGGTGGGGGGGGGGGGGGATCTTTGTTCTTTGTTCTTCGTTCTTTGATCTTCGGTCGGGCACGGGTCTCCAAACCCTCCACACCGGGTGCCGGGTGGGCTGTACTATGGACTCATGAGCAGGTTGGTGGCTATTAAGTTGATCGCAGCGGTGATCCTGGGTTGCTCAGGACCTCCCGAGCCGCCGGAGGTGCGGGACGGGGCGCCCGCACGGGGCGGCACGGTGGTCATCGGCGAACTCGGCGACGTCATGACTTGGAATCCCTATCTGGCCGAGGACGAAACCACCGTCGAGATTCTGAGCCTGGTCTTCCCGTCTCTGGCCATGGAACAGGTGGACTATCAGCTCCACCCGCCGTCCTTCGAACCTCGACTGGCAACCCATTGGGAATGGTCGGAGGACCATCTCGAGCTGACTTTCCACCTCGACGAGCACGCCCTGTGGAGCGACGGTGTCCCGGTGACCGCCGACGACGTGGTCTACTCCTGGCAGACCCAGACCAACGCTGCGGTGGGATGGCCCGTCGCCGGGGCCAAGGATTTTATTTCCCGGGTCGACGCGGTCGGCCCCCACACCGTCCGCTTCCGATTCGATCGGGTCTATCCATACCAGTTGATGGATGCCAACGAGGGCCTGATCATCCCGGCCCATGCATGGCGTGAAATCCCCTTCGAACGCTGGCGGGAGGTGGATTGGCGGGACCGCGTCGTATCGGCGGGGCCCTTTCGAAAAGCAAGCCACCTCCCGCAGCAGGAACTGGTTCTGGAGAGGTCTGACCACTACTGGAAACCCGACCGACCATTTTTGGACCGGGTGGTGTGGCGACCTGTGCCGTCGCGGGTCGGTCTCCTGAGCCAGTTGTTGGCCGGCGACATCCAGGTTGTCAACGGCGTTTCGCCGGCCGATGCCGAACGCGTCCGGACGGCGCCTGGAATGGAGCTCGTGGTCTTCCCCGACCGCGGCTACAGCCAGGTGCGATGGAATCTGCGGCGCCCCCTCTTTGCCGATCCATCCATCCGGCGGGCCCTCACCATGGCCATCGACCGAAGGCTGATCGTGGAAGTGGTGTACGACGGCTACGCCAAACCCGCGGTCGGACCGGTGTTGTCCTCCATGTGGGCATTCAACTCGAGTCTGGAATCCTTGCCGTACGACCCAGACGCCGCGCGCGCGATCCTCGCGGCGGCCGGGTGGAGCGATTCCGACGGCGATGGAATCCTCGACCGGAACGGCGTCGATTTTGAATTTGAGATCCTGGCCAATACCGAAAACGATCTCCGACAGGACATCAGCCTGCTCGTGGAGGAGAATCTCGAGCGGATCGGGATTCGCGCCGAGCCGCGATTCGTGGAGTGGGGCACCCTTCTCGCATTGGAGACCCGGGGAGATTTCGATGCCATCGTCAGCCGGTGGATCGAGCCCACCCTGATTGACCTCGACGAGTTGTGGCGTACTCCCCCCGGAGACGGTCCCACCCTCAATTCTGGCGGGTATTCGAATCCTGAAGTGGATCGACTGTTGGACGCGGCCGCAGAGGCGATCAGTTTCTCCGAACAGAAACCTATCTTTGACCGCATCCAGGAACTCATCGTGGAGGACCAGCCCTACACCTTTCTGGCAGAGACCACGAGGCTCGTCGGTGTCCGGTCATCCATCCGAGGCGCCGAGTTCAACGCCGCCACGCCGTACTTCAACCTCGAGGACTGGTATGTCAACGTGGGGCGCGAAGAGTGAAGAAGGAAAACAACAGAATTCGAAATTCGAAATTCGAAATTCGAATTGCCGCGCGGTCCACCGGTCGGGACCGGTCCGGGCCGTATAATCCACCAATGGCCGCGAGACCCACATCCTCATCGGATCGGGACGGGCGCAGCCCGTGAGGCGCATTGCCATCCGGCGGCTGCTGACCCTGATCCCATTGGTCTGGTTGGTGGTGACATTGACCTTTGCGGCCGTCCAACTCGCCCCCGGGTCCTACGCCGACACCATTGACCACCCCGGGTTGTCGGCCGAAGCGCGGGAGGTCATCCGAAACACCTACGGTCTCGACCAACCGGCGGTCGTCCAGTACTTCAAGTGGCTCGGTGCCACCATGACCGGCGACCTCGGTACGTCCTTTCTATTCAAGGAGCCAGTGACCAGGGTCATTGGACGCGCCCTTCCGCCCACTCTGCTGCTCGCCGGCACCGCCCTGCTCATCGACCTGATCCTCGGGCTGTTGCTCGCCGTGGCCGCCACCCGACGGCCCTACGGCTTCGTCGACAAGATCACCACTGTTCTCAGTCTCGGCGTCTATGGCCTGCCCTCCTTTTGGTTGGCGGGAATGCTGATCCTCGTTTTTGCCGCGTGGCTCGGGTGGTTGCCCGCATCCCACATGCACTCGGTGGGCGCCGACCAGATGTCCAGCTCCGCGCGGATGGTGGACCTCTTTCGGCACCTCGTGCTTCCGGCCCTCAGTCTCGGTTTGGTGGGCGCCGCCGCCACTGCCCGCTATCTTCGGTCGACCCTGCTCGAAACCCGCGCCTCCCGCCACGTCCTGGCCGCCACAGCCCGTGGTCTCAGCCGACGGAGGATCCTCTGGATTCACTCGCTGCGTCCAGCCCTGCTCCCCTTGATCACGGTCTTCGGGCTATCCCTCCCCATGCTCGTATCGGGTTCTGTGGTCATCGAATCCGTCTTCTCCTGGCCCGGAATGGGCCTCGTGCTGTGGCGTTCGGCCCAGGCCCGCGACATCCCCATGATCATGGGCGTGACGCTGATCGGTGCCGCGGCGGTGATCCTCGGCAACCTGGTGGCGGACCTTCTTTACGTTGCGGCCGACCCCCGGGCGAGGGAGGATTCGTGACGGCGCCCGGCAGACTCCGGACGGGCGTCTCGGTGGTCGCCCTGCTGACCCTGATCTGCCTCATTGGCCCCATCCTGCGGTCCGAACCGCCGCGAGATCCACTTCACGCCGCACTGCTGCCGCCTTTGAGCTCCGCCGTCGTGCTGATCCTCGACGATGGTTCCAAGCTGGTTGCTCCGGAAATTTCGGATGAATCTGGAACCTTTGTGGTCGCAGGGGCTGGGAGATCCACTCGGGTGGATGCTGTCCGGGTCACGGATCGAGGCACCTACCGATTCTGGCTCGGAAGCGATCGTCTCGGACGAGACCTTCTCCATCAAATGATGGTCGGTGGACAAATCTCTCTGGCGATCGCGGCCTTCAGCCTGCTCGTCGCACTGTCCATCGGCGGGCTGGTGGGGATCGCAGCCGCCACCGGGGGGACGGTGGTGGACGGCGTCCTGATGCGCTTGGTGGACGCGCTTCTCGCCTTTCCCGTGCTGTTCCTCATGATCGTGGCAGCAGCGCTGTTCCGCCCGGACCCCTTCACGCTTGTCCTCATGCTCGGCCTCACCTCGTGGATGGGTCTGGCTCGGTTGGTGCGGGGCCAGGTGCTCTCCCTCCGCACCCGGCCGTTCATCGCCGCTGCCACCACCAGCGGCAGCCCGTGGTACCGCATCGCCACCTGGCACTACGCTCCCAACCTCGCCGGGCCGGTCGCCCAAGATGCGGCCCTCCGAATGGGAGACCTGGTTCTAGCCGAGGCAACCCTTTCCTACCTCGGGCTGGGGGTGCCGCCTTCGCTGCCCACCTGGGGCTCCCTGGTGGCCGACGGTCAGCGCACAATGCCCAACGGGTGGTGGCTGGTTGTCATCCCGGGCCTCACCATCGCTGCCCTTGTCATCGGCCTCGGACTGATTGGCGACGGTCTTCAGAGGGTGGATTCAGGGGGTGGGGACGCGGATTTTGAAGGTGCCGATCTTGTTGTAGAGGGTGGTGCGAGAGATTTTCAGTAACTCGGCGGCCTGCTTGATGTTGCCGCCCGTGACCTCGAGCGCGCGGGTGATGTGTTCGGCCTCCGCTACCGACAATGGACGAACCCCTGCCGCCGCACCGGTCCGCGACGGTTTCAGGAGATCCGCCGGAAGGTGGTGGCTGTTGATCGGTCCCTCGCGCACCAGTATCACCGCCCGCTCCACGACGTTTCGAAGCTCGCGGACGTTGCCCGGCCAGGAGTAGTGTTTGAGGATCTCCGACGCCGGAGCGTCGAATCCCTCGACTCGGGTCCCCATGGAACGGTTGAGTTCGCCAAGGAAATGATGGGCAAGCTCCAGAATATCGTCCGCCCGATGGCGGAGGGGGGGGATGCTGATGGCAAAGACGTTGAGACGGTAGAAGAGATCCTCGCGGAATCCTCCGTCGGCAACCGCCGTCTTGAGGTCTCGATTGGAGGCCGCAACCAGCCGGACGTTGGTCGTGATGTCCCTGATACCGCCCACCCGCCGGAACCGCCGGCTCTCGAGGACCTTGAGGAGCTTGCTCTGCACCTCCAGCGGCATCTCACCTATCTCGTCGAGGAAAACCGAACCGCCAGATGCAATCTCCAGCAGTCCCGGCTTGGTCTGGCCGGCATCGGTGAACGCCCCCTTCTCGTGGCCAAAAAGTTCCGATTCGAGGAGGGTGGGGCTCAATCCGGCGCAGTTCATGTCCAGAAACGGGCCGCCAGCACGGGCGCTGGAGCGGTGGATCATCTCTGCGGCCAAGCCCTTGCCACTGCCAGACTCGCCATCGAGGAGGACCGTGGCATCGGTGTCGGCCACCTGGTTGATGAGATCGACCACCCGCCTCATTGGGCGGGAAGCACCCACCATGACCTGTCCTTCCGAGCCCTCCGAACGCACCACCAGCGCCCGGAGCTGGCGATCCCGCCGGCGAGCCAGCAAGGTCCTGCCGAGGACCTCGTTCAGCGTCTCCAGCGACACCGGCTTGACCAGGAAGTTGTCGGCGCCAAGCCGCATGGCCCGAACCACCACCGAAATTTCACTGGTTGCGGTGAGCACGATAATCCCGGTCAGCTCATCGAGTTCTCGCAGACGCGGGATCAGATCGAGGCCCTGAACATCAGGCAGTCCGAGATCGAGCAATACGACCTCGGGCGAGAATCCCTCGGCCACCGAGAGGGCTGACCCGCCGTCTGCGGCCGAGACCAGCACGTACCGAGAGGGATCGAGGGCCCCGGCAAGGCTGTCCCTGATGTCGGGGTCATCGTCCACGAGGAGCACACGTCCAGGTACGGTCGGCGTCGCCATTGCCCATTAGTATAACGGCAAACCGCCGCGACGGTCTGTGACGTCTCACCCCAATCACCGGTCGTGCGATTGCTACGAGTCGAGCGTGTCGAGGCGTCCCACTATGCGCCCGGCCGCTGCACGGGCCTGTTTGATGCAGTCGTTCACCGACACCCCCCGATAGGGTGAGCCCGCCAACTCGACACCAGCGGCGGCAGCAGCGGTTTCGGCTGCCTGCACCCGGTCGAGGTGGCCCACAGTGTACTGGGAGATGCCTTCGGGCCAACGCACGACCCACACACGATCAGGATCGGGATCGCTACCAAGCACCTTCGTGAGCACCGAACGCGTTCGGGCCACCAGTCCCTCGTCGTCGAGATCCAACACCCCGGGATCACGAGCGCCGCCAAGCATGGTCCGCAGAAACAGGCCACCCGCGGGAGAGTGTTCTCTGAAGATGTCGTGACAGTACAAAGTCCCCAGGACTCCCAAATTCTCCACCCCGGGAACCAAAAAGCCAAAACCGCCCACCGGACGACCGAACGCATCGGCACTGTTGTAAGCCGTCATGACGACGGCGATGGGAACCGATGGGATGTTGTTCAGCGGGTCACCCGCGGCCGGCGCGAGGTTCTCGAGCAGCCGCGCAGTCACCGTTGAAGGTGTGGTCAGCAGCAAGGCGTCTGCGGTCACTCGACAATCCCCGGTCTCGAGCACGAAGCGCTCGCCGTCTCTCCCGACAGCCTCAACCTCTGTTCCCAGTCGGAGGCGATCTCCGAGCGAAGCGGCCAAACCCTCGGGGAGCTGCCACATCCCGCGGCGGAACGACGTCAGGCTGCCGCCGGGGCCGGCAGGCCCCGAACTGGTCCGGCCCTGCTGCCTCGCCTCACGCGCCTTGGCCACCAATGCGCGAGTCAGCGACCCGTACTCGGCCTCCATGGACGCCATCTTCGGAAAAGTGGCCGCCAGTGCCAGTTGACGGGAGTCACCGGCGAAGATCCCGGTCACCATGGCGTCCACGAGGACCTCGGCTGCCTGACGGCCGATGCGGCGCCGGGCAAAGTCGAAGACCGTCTCGTTCGGCCCTCCAGGACCGCGGGCGAAGGGCTCACCGAGGAGGCGCAAACGTCCGCTGAGCGGCAGAATGTCTGACTTCATGAAGGCCTTCGGCGAAGTGGGGACCGCCCGCAGACCTCCCCTGCGGACGATGAAACGTGCTGCAGCCGCTTCATCCGCCCGCACCACCTCGTCACCGAGTCCAACCAGACCCGCAAGCTCGGTGGTGTCCGGCGCGTTGTCCAGAAAACCCTGGGGGCCCCATTCCACGACGTAACCGTCGTCGGTCTGCGACCGGATCTTACCGCCGGGTCGGTCTGACGCCTCCAGCACCACGACATCTTCGATTCCATGAACTTTGGAGAGCCAGGTGGCCGTGGCCAACCCGGTGATACCGCCGCCGACGATGGCGACGCGAGTGGTCAGGATCTCAGTCATTGGCACAGAGTAGCAGCCCGCTCGCCCGACATGGGTTTCGAGTTCCGGGTTCCGGGTTCCGGGTTCCGGGTTACACCCACCCGCCCGGATACGAGATGCGAGATACGAGATCCCCCGCCCTCCCGGGGCGCGAGACCATCTTCCTCTTCATCTTCATCGTCATCCCCCGTGCCAGTCTTAGTCTTAGGATCCGTGCCCATCTCACCTTCTCACCTTCTCACCTTCTCACCTTCCCGGCTGGCGGGTGGGAATCAGCCGGCAGTCCCGATGACCACGGCAGCCACGACAATCCACACAACGACACAGGCCAGAAGGGGCCAGTCGGTGATCAGGACGCGGGTCGGGCTGCCGCCGAGTTCGTGGCGGTGGAGCAGGTAGAGGTAGCGGAAGAGCCCGTAGAGCACGATCGGCACGGTGGCCATCAGGCCCTCGGAACCCACCTTGCCCACCGTGTCCGGTGCCACGGTGTAGAGGGTGTAGGCCAGCACCGTCGCACCCAGCACGACGCTGATGGCCTGGTCCACAAGGGGCAGGGTGTAGTGGCCCAGCACGACGCGGTGGCTGCCGGCCTCCTCGCCGAGCAGGGCCAGTTCCGCCCGGCGCTTGCCGAGAGCGAGGTAGAGCGCCAGCAAGTAGGTGCACATCAACAGCCAGGTGGAAACCGGCACATCGATGGCGACAGCGCCACCCACCACCCGCAGGACAAAACCCGCGGCCACCACCAGCACATCCAAGAACACGGCGTCCTTGAGAAAGGCCGAATACGCCAGAGTGAGCACGAGATAACCGCCGAGAACCGCGGGAAACCAGCCGCCAAGGGCAAATGCAGCGCCCGCGGCGACGATGATGAGCATGACCGCAGTCGCCAAAGCGGCACCGACGCCCACCTCACCCGCCGCGATGGGTCGGGTGCGTTTGTCGGGATGTTGACGGTCGGCCTCGCGATCCAGGATATCGTTCACCAGATACGTGGCGGAAGACGCCGCGCAGAAGGCAGCCACGGCCAAGAAGCTGCGGCCCCACGCGTGGGGATCGCCGATCCGTCCCGAAAACACGATCGGCGCCAGCACGAAACCGTTCTTCAGCCACTGTACCGGTCGCATGCTGCGGATCAAGGGGATGACTGGGTTGGACACCCAGATATTCTACCCGTTCTTGGTCCAACCGCTCGCCTCAGGGACTCCGACGCCCGGAGGGCCGCCGGGTGGCCGGTCCGGCGGGCACCACCTCGACTCGGGCGCGGGCAGCTCCGCCCCCGAGTCGGTCGGGCAGGGTCACCGTGATCCACGCCTCACCGACTTCGAGGGCACGCAGCGGGATCTCCACACTCTCGCTGCCGTCAGAGACCACAACCTCGGCCGGACAATCCACCACGCCCTCGGCCGAGAGGTCGATCATCATCACCCTGTCGGCCGCAACAGGCTGGTCGAGGGTGAGCGTCAGGGCCCGGGACTCCCCCAGCGGCAGAAACACCACCTGAGGATCGAGCGCAGCCAGGGTGCCGATGCACGACGAGACGACCAGGGCTCGGTCATCGCCCACCGCCACAAATGTCTCTCCCGCGGCGACCACATTTCTCAGATGGGGCGCCTCAACCGGGAAGTTGGTCCAGTGGCGTCCGTCCGGACTGACCATGACAACGGCGCGACTGGAATCCTCGTCCGATCCCACGACGGCAAAGACCTGACCATTCCAGGCAACCCCCCGCAGCCTGGCCCGAAGTCCCGTGATCACCTCGAACCAGTGGATTCCATCCGTACTCTCCAGGATGGTCCCCTCCTCCCCAACCCCCAGCCACACGTCGCCACCCTTCGCGACCCCGTGGAGATCAGTCTGGGAGGACGTCGCACCAATTTCCCAGTTGAGCGCATCGTGGCTCCACACGATCGTTCCGGCCCCACCAACCGCAACGAATCGATCACCACCCCACGCCACTCCCATCAGGTCCTGCTCGGTCCTCGACCACAGAGGGCTCCAGGCGACACCGTCAGGGCTCGACAGCATCACACCCTCCACACCGACAGCTACAAAAGTGTCAGGCCCCCAAGTCACGGCCTCGAGCAGGCGCGTGGTGGGAATCTCATGGAGCTGCCACAGGCGGCCGTCGGCGCTGGATGCGGCCCACCCGTCGCCTACCGCCACGATGTCCTGCCCCACAGCGCCGGCACTCAGACCGTTGATGATCTCGGTGTCCAGCGGGACGACCTGCCAACCCTCGGCTTCGGTCCAGCCGGCAATCGTGCCACCGCCAAGCCGCTTCGTGTCGCCGCAGAGCCCCACCCCTCCCGCCGCCAAGATGTCGTTCCCGAACACCGTCACGTCGCTGAAGCCGTCGGCACAGGCGTTCGACGTGCAGCCGGAACCGCCGCACGACCAGGTCTGGGCATCATTGCTGGCGAGAAGATCGCCGCCATCTCCCAGAGCGAAGAAGGCACCGGGCGAGTGGACCAACGCCGGGAATCCCCCGGCGAGATCCCGATAGGTTTCGGCCCACGTGAGGCCTCCGTCGAAAGACGTGTACAACTGTGCCTCTGGCATCGTATTTCCCGACGGACAGGCGCCGTACCCGCTCAGAACCACCGTCTGAGGGAACGCCAGCACACCGACAAAGGCGCTGAGTTCCGCACATCCGTCCACCGTCAATGCCCACGACCAATCCTCGCCGTCATCGCTGATCCACGCCTCTGTGCCTCCGATCCAAATCAATCGGTTCCCGGCCCAGGCCAGATCCGCTCGCTCGAAACTGAACAGATAACCCTTGGCCGTCTGAGGGACCGTCCCCATGGCGTGCCACTGAAGTCCGTCCACACTCCGGTAGATCTCGTTCGAAGAACAGGCAAAAAAAGAATCGCCCGCCCAGACCACACCGTGCACCGGGTCGGGCATCAAGGTGGGCACCCGGGTCCAGTGATCCCCATCGAGGCTCGTCAGAATATCCCCCGACAACCCCTCGCCCACCGCAACAAAACGCGAGGCACCGAATTCGACATCTTGAAACACCACCTGAGGATCATCGAAGACACGGGTCCAGGTTTCTGAGTCGCGGCTCGAGATCACCACACCTTGCCCGACAGCCACCCACCGCTGGCTGGCCACGTCGATGCCATAGAGGTCCGCGCTGGTGCCCGACTCTCTCGGGGTCCAGCGCTCTCCGTCCGAACTGGTGAGAACCAGTCCATCCGAACCAACAGCCACGAACCTGCCCACCGCGTAGTCCGCACGGTTGACTGTCACTCTCGGGGGATTGGGGTTCACCCAATTCCATGCGCAGTCGGTGGCCCAGGCATCGCCCGGCGCGGCCAAGACAACTGCGCAGCCGATCATCGCCAGCATGCGAATCCTCATGGCGCCCTCCCAGGTGCTCACAGACAGACCTCGTATCGAGAATAGCCCTCCGACGACCCATCGGTGGTGAGTGCGGTCACCGGCTGCCGTTCGAGGGAGGTGTCCACGGTCTCTGGACGCCGATTGGTCCCTCCACGGGCGGCCGACGCACTCCACGGCGATTTCGTGCGGCGGTGGAATCAGCGCATGCGGGGAGCGACCGATTCAGCGGACAGACGCCACAAATGCCTCGATCTCCTTCGAGACCGCGGACCGAGACTGGAGATGGGGGGCGTGACCACAATCCGGCAGCAGCACCCTTCTCACGCTGCCCGAAACCCCGGTCGCGATGGCCTCGAGGTGATCAGGCGTGGCGTACTCATCACGGTCTCCCTGCAACAGGAGCACCGGGCACTGAATCCCGGCCAACTCGTCGGCGATGTTCCAGTCGTCAAACCACGGCGCCAGCCAGGTGTCTGCCCAGTGCCAAAATACCGACGCGGTCTTGACGCCGTGGACCCGCCGGAGCCGGGACTCCAGATCACCGCCCTGCCACAGCGCCACGGTGCGGCGGATACCTTCTCTGGCTTCCTGTTCCACAAAGACGTGGGCCGCAAGGGCCACCACCGCAACCGCCGAGTGGTGGGCCGCGAAGAGGAGAGCGACGGACCCGCCATCCGAATGACCGACCAGGAGAGGGCTCTCCACCGAGCAGACGTCCAGCACCGCCGGCAACTCGTCGAGGGCGAACCGATGAAGATAATCCCGGCCCCACGGCTCCCAACCGGGACCGGACCGGCCATAGCCGCGGCGGTCAAATACCAGGGCGGGAAGACCGGTTGCGCGGACCAGCGTCTGGGGAAAACTCCTCCAGGACTCGATGGAACCGAGACCCTCATGGAGGAAAACCATGGTGGGCAGCCGGTCGGGAGATTCGACGGGCCGTATCCACCTTGCGGCGAGCCGGCCATCGCCTGCTTCCACCACAAAATCCTCGACCACGATGTCGGCGTTTTCCATCATAGACTCGGTCGATTGTAGTGGGTCGGTCTCCGCTTGCCCCTCTCTGGTTCCGGATTCCGGGTCATCGCCACCCCGCCCAATTCGGTAGACTCCGGGCCACTGTCATCCTGGGCGAATCACTCGACGGGACGAGCTCTGGTAACTGTCATTCTGAGCGAGGCCCGAAGGGCCGAGTCGAAGAATCTGGGCGGGAGGAGAATCCGTATCGCACGAGCCCCCACCCAGATCCTTCGACTCGCTTCCGGCCTCGCGCTCTGCGCTTCGCCGTGACAGGCCGCTCGCTCAGGATGACAGTTTTGACGGCACACCCGCCTGACCCACCCCTCCCCGGCGGGCGGGGGACCTGCTCCCTGCTCCCTCTCTCCGACGACGAGGAGGCGGCCTTCTAAGCTACAGTTGCTCGGACACAAGGGGGTACCAGTGCGCGCTCCGGTCACCGCTTCGATTCTCGTCCTGACCGTCGCCATGACCGCGTGCTTCGAGGAGCCCATCCGGGAACGGGTCCATCTCACCATGCTGGGTGGCCAGGCGACCGTATTGACAACCGTCCTCGACGTCTCTCCACCTCAATTTGCCGGGTCCAACTCCGAGCTCGCCGGACGGCTCGACGACGCCCGCGCCGACCTGGACAGCGGCTGGGACCGTTGGCGGCCCCTGTACGACCGACTCGAACCGGCCGCCGAAAGCTACCGTCTCGAACGGGTGGACGGCCTCGCCCGAAGGGCGGTCTACAGCGCAGTGGTCGCCACCTTCGAACCCGTGGAGCGCTTTCTCGGTTCCGAGGGTCTGTCTGGGGTTCTGGCGGTGGACGGACCGGTCCACGAACTCCAGCTCTTTCCCGAAGGCGGGACGCGTGCCACATGGACCCAGCAGCAGGAGGTGGAGCGAGCCTTGGAGAGCTGGGCGGCCGCTGTGGCCGAATACCTGACGGCATCCATCGACCTGTGGGCCTACCTGGAATCGAGACCGGACCGGGCCGTTCCCTGCTTTTCCCATCTTTTTGACAGCCATGGACCCGATTCCGGACCGCTGACCGACATCGAGAGCGGTCTCGTTGATGACGCAAAATCGTCCATGGAGACCGTCGCCGATGCCCTGATGGTTCCGGACGGCGCGGCCTATTCACCCAACGAACTGTCACGCCTGGTCTACGACCCGTTCCCGACCCGGCTCACCGTCTCGACCCGGGGTCCCATCCTCCAGGTCGAGGGGTTTCGACAGAATGGCGGGTTCCTGGAGCGGCCGCCGGTGGATCTCTGGCAGGCGTTGATCTCCCTAGAGGGCCGTTGGCTGTCCCCGATCCGGTCACGGCCGCAGTCAGTCCGGACGCCGGACTGCCAGAGGTCGATCCAGCCACATTCGCCGATCTGTCGCGCTGGCACTCATCGCCACCGTCGGCGTCCGAGGTCGCGGCCGCGTTGGCCACCGGTCTGGTACCACCGGATGTTCACTTGGTTCGGTGGACGGCCGCATCCAGCGGCATCCCCGACCTCGGGGAGGGCGACCCCCGACGATTCATCGAGGCCGCGGAGACCGACCTTCTCCGCCTGCAGTAGACACCCCGTGAAGGGTCCAGGTTAGGATGAACTCCGTGAACGACGACCGCAATCCTCTTTTTGGCGACCTCGAGGTCTGGGAGTGGTTTTCAAAACCGTCCCCGGATCATTGGCAACAACTGGCCGGCGCGGGCGACTCTCAACGGCTGGTGACCGGCCTGCCCGGCGGGCTCGAAATCGAGCCGCTCTACGCCGACGACCGTCCCTCCAGAACCATCGGCTGGCCCGGCAGGCCCCCCTTCGTTCGCGGATCCAACCTGCTGGCGAATACCGAGGGCGGGTGGGAGGTCTGCCAAAGGGCGTACGGCCCCGGACCGCTCGAAGCCGCTCGCGCCATGGCATTGGACATGGACCAGGGAGTTTTCGCCTTCTGGCTCCGGGCTGACGCCTCCGCGCGAAGGGGCCGGTCATCTGAGGAGGGGTTCGGGGGATTCCAGGCGGACGGCATCGCCATCGCCACCGCCGCAGATTTCGAGCCCATTCTCTCCGCCGTGGACACCACGAAAATCGCGCTTCACCTCGACGGCGGCGGCAATGGCGTCGCGCTTGCCGCCACATTGGTGGCAGCATTGAGCGCGAGCGGGCAGGACCTCCATGCCATCGGAGGCTCGTACGGTTGGGATCCGCTCGGGGCGCTGGCCGGTGACGGTGAACTCCCATACGGCATCGATAACAGCCTGGCACTGGTGCCCGTATTCGCCAGCTGGGCCCAGACCGTCACACCGAGAATGCGGGCGCTGTCGGTATCCACCCTGCCCTACCAGCGGGCAGGAGCGGATCCGATCCTGGAGCTGGCCGGCGCCATCGCCACCGGCGTCGAGTACCTGCGCCGGATGGTGGATGCCGGAATCGAAATCGAAACCGCCTGCGGACACATCCGTTTTGTGACCGGCATCGGCCGAGATCTGTTTGTAGAGGCGGCAAAGCTGCGGGTCCTTCGCGGCCTCTGGTCGCGAGTCATCGAGGCCTTTGGCGGAGCCGCTGGCTGCCCCGTTGCTCCAATTCACGCCGTCACCTCGCCCCGCTGCCTGAGCCAACGTGACCCGTGGGTCAACATGTTGCGCACGACGGTGGAGTCCACTGCCGCAGTGATTGGTGGCGCGGACTGCCTGACGGTCCTGCCATTTGACTCCGCCATCGGTGTTCCGGACGATTTCGGCCGCCGAATGGCCGCCAACGCCCACGCCATCATGGCCGAGGAGAGTCATCTTCACCGGATCGCAGATCCGGCCGGCGGCAGCTACTTCGTGGAACAGATCACCGAGGAAATGGCTCAGGCCGCTTGGTCCCGCTTCCAACGGATCGAAGCCGACGGCGGCATGGCTGCAGCCCTGACCGACGGCACCATCATGGCCGACGTCGACCGCGCCGCGGGCGCGCAGAACGCACTTCTGGCCACCCGACGGTGGCCGGTGACCGGGGTCAGCAGCTTTTCGAATCTGAACGAAACACCGGTCCTCCGCCCATCCGCCCGCAGCTCGGCGACAGAGACTCGGCCTTCCCATCAGGAATCTCTCGATGAATTGCCGTGGGCCACTGCCCCGTTGGAGGCCGTGGTGGATGCACTGTCGGCCCGCGCGACCCTCATCCAGGTCGCAGCGGCCATCCGCGGATCCGCCGCTGCCACCGTGGTCATACCCATTGCAGCCGGGCGCGAGGCCGCCGACTTCGAGAGGCTGCGAGACGCCAGCGACCGATGGCTGGAGACGCACGGGTCACGGCCACGGGCATCCCTGGTCAAGATCGGCGCGATGGCGGCCCACCGCGTTCGGGCCGACTTCGCCCGCAACCTGCTCGAGGCAGGTGGCATTGACGTGGTTGCCACTGACGGATTCGAAACCACCGACAAAGCCGTGGCAGCCTTTGTCGCAAGCGGTTCCGCCACGGCCGCGATCTGCTCGTCGGACGAGGTCTACGCCACAGTGGGACCAGCAGTCGCGCGCGCCCTCCGGGCGGCCGGTGCCCGAACGGTCGTCTTGACCGGCGGTCCCGGCGATGACGAGGAACAGTGGCGACAAGCCGGCGTCGATTTCTTCCTGCATCCCACCAGCGATGCGCTGGCGGTGCTGACGGGCGTGCTTGAAGCCGAGGGGGTGATCAATGGCTGATCGACCCCAACCCGATTTCACGACGATTCCGCTGCAGTGGGGCCACGACACCGAATCCCGCGAAGAATGGCGCACACAGGCAGAGACTTCACTCGGGGCACCGCTGGACTCGGTCACCTGGAAGACCCCCGAGGGAATCCCCGTCGATCCCATCTACGCCGCCGACGATCTCGCTGCGGTGGCCCACCTGGGATCTCTCCCCGGCATCCCCCCGTTCGTCCGCGGCCCCTATCCCACCATGTACGTCTCAAGGCCGTGGACCATCCGCCAGTATGCCGGCTTCTCCACCGCCGAAGACTCCAACGCCTTCTACCGCCGAAACCTGGCCGCCGGCCAACGCGGCCTGTCCATCGCCTTCGACCTCGCCACCCACCGGGGCTACGACTCGGACAATCCACGGGTTCGAGGAGATGTGGGTATGGCCGGCGTTGCCATCGACTCCATCGAGGACATGCGGATTCTGTTCGAAGGCATCCCCCTCGACCAGGTCTCGGTGTCCATGACCATGAACGGGGCGGTCCTGCCGGTGATGGCGTTGTACATCGTCGCGGCCGAGGAGCAGGGGGTGCCGCCCGAGAAGCTCACCGGCACCATTCAGAACGACATCCTCAAAGAGTTCATGGTCCGAAACACCTATATCTACCCACCCGAGCCGTCCATGCGGATTGTGGGCGACATCTTCCGTTTCACGGCGGACCGGATGCCCCGCTTCAACTCGATTTCGGTGTCGGGCTACCACATGCAGGAGGCCGGTGCGACCCTCGACCTCGAGCTCGGATACACCCTGGCGGACGGCATCGAGTACCTCCGTACGGGCATGGCTTCCGGTCTTGAAATCGACGCCTTCGCACCGCGGATTTCCTTCTTTTTCGCAATCGGCATGAATGTCTTCATGGAGATCGCCAAACTGCGCGCCGCCCGCCTGCTGTGGGCGACGATCACAAAACGACTCGGAGCGGTCGACCCCAAGTCCATGGCACTGCGCACCCACTGCCAGACCTCCGGCTGGAGCCTCACCGCCCAGGATCCCTTCAATAACGTCACCCGAACCTGTCTCGAAGCCATGGCGGCCGCCATGGGCCACACCCAGTCCCTGCACACCAACTCGCTGGATGAGGCCCTCGCCCTGCCCACGGATTTCTCGGCGCGGATCGCCCGCAACACCCAGATTCAACTCCAACAGGAGAGCGGCATCTGTCGCACCGTCGACCCGTGGGGGGGCTCCTACGCCATCGAACGGCTGACTCACGATCTCGCTCTGCGGGCGTGGCACCACATTCAGGAGGTCGAAAAGTTGGGCGGCATGGCCAAAGCCATCGAGAGCGGTCTGCCCAAACGACGGATCGAGGAGGCCGCCGCCCGCACCCAGGCCCGCATCGACTCGGGTCGCCAGACCATCGTGGGGCTCAACCGTTACAAGGTCTCAGATGAGCCCGAGATGGACGTTTTACGGGTGGACAACAGCGCGGTGTTCGCGGCCCAGTTGGAACGGTTGAACCGGCTCAAGGCGTCCCGCAGAGGATCCGAGGTTTCCGCGACCCTCGAATCGCTGACCCGTTGTGCCTCGTCGGGCGAGGGCAATCTGCTCGCTCTCAGCGTGGATGCCGCTCGCGCAGGCGCCACCGTGGGCGAGATGTCCGACGCCCTCGAGGAGGTCTTTGGGCGGCACCGGGCGTCTGCGCAGACGATCACGGGCGTGTATGCTGCGGAGGTGGGCAGCGACTCAGGCGACGTGCTCAAGGCTCGAAAGCTCGCGGACGACTTTGCCAGCCGCGACGGGCGACGGCCGCGCATCCTGGTGGCCAAGGTCGGTCAGGACGGCCACGATCGCGGCCAGAAAGTGATCGCCACCGCGTTTGCGGACCTCGGATTCGACGTGGATGTGGGTCCCATGTTCGCGACCCCGGAGGAGACCGCCCGCCAAGCGGTCGAGAACGACGTCCACGTAGTCGGGGTGAGCTCGCTGGCCGCCGGCCACCTGACGCTGGTTCCGGCGCTCAAGACCGAGCTCGACCGGCTCGGCCGCGGCGACATCTTGATTGTGGTGGGCGGCGTCATTCCGCCCCAGGACTACAACGCGCTGCTGGCTGCGGGTGCCGCCCAGATCTTCGGACCAGGCACGGTCATCGCCACCGCCGCGGCCGAACTGCTCTCCGAGCTCGCGAGACGGCACGATTAATGCAGAAACAGAGCGATCTCGAAACAATGCTGCTGGGCATCCGGGAAGGTAACCGGGCCACGCTCGGCCGCGCCATCACCCTGGTGGAGTCCAATCACCCGGACCGTCGCAGCCAGGCCCAGGAGCTGCTCACGCGTCTGCTGCCCCACACCGGCGCCTCCCAGAGAATCGGCATCTCCGGCGTGCCGGGCGTCGGCAAGAGCAGCTTCATCGAGTGCTTCGGCATGAATCTGGTGGAACAGGGACACCGGGTGGCGGTGCTGGCCGTTGACCCGACCTCGTCCATCACCGGCGGCAGCATCCTGGGAGACAAGACCCGTATGGAACGGCTCGCCACCAGCGATGCTGCCTTCATTCGTCCCTCTCCCACCGGCGGCACTCTTGGCGGCGTTGCTCGAACCACGCGCGAATCCATGCTCGTTTGCGAGGCCGCCGGCTTTGACGTCGTCATGGTGGAAACCGTCGGTGTGGGCCAATCGGAAACCGTTGTCGCGGACATGGTGGACACCTTCATTCTGCTCGAGTTGGCCGGCGCCGGCGACGAGCTGCAAGGGATCAAACGGGGCATTCTCGAGCTGGTCCACATCATCGCCATCAACAAGGCGGACGGCGCCAACCGCGAACCCGCAGAGCGGGCCCGTGCAGAGCTCCAGCGGGCTCTGGGAATTTTGCGCCCACCCTCCGACCAGGACCCCTGGACTCCGAGGGTCGTCCTTTCCAGTGCCCTCAACGGCGACGGCATCGACGACATCTGGGACCTGGTCCTGGAGCACCGTCGATTGCTCGAAGAGGCCGATGGATTTCAGGCCCGCCGCAACCGACAACGCGTTGATTGGACGTGGTCGCTGGTGGACCAGAGCCTGCTGGCCGCGGTGCGCGAGCACCCCGAGGTGGCGAGAATCGTGGACAGCATCGAGGCCGACGTTCTGGAAGGGCGCACCACACCGACCGCAGCGGCCGAGCGGATTCTCTCCGCTTTCGGGTTGGATAGTAGCCCCCACCCAGCCGCCGGCTTCAAATACAGCATGTCGGTGCCAGGCACCGGTCCACGCGTTCGGATCGATTTGTCGGTTTCCATGCGCCCCTCTCGCCGGCGCGCTCCCCGAGGTTGCCACCCTTGACATAGTTGGGACCTCGAGGAGAACCCCCCCCGACATGGTGGTTCCCAACAATGTCAAAAGTGGCACGCCCGCCCGTCGCGGCCTTTCACTCTGGGCGGGTGGGGGACTTTCAACTTTCGACTTTGGACTTTCAACTTCAATGCGCCCGGAGTGGCACGCCCGCCATACGCGCCCTGTTGTCGTCCCGGGAGGGAGGGCGGGAACGTTCAACGTTTAACGTGTAACTTCCAACTTGAAGGTGCCCGAATTGGCACGCCCGCCCATCGCCCCCACTCGCTCCGGGGGGGGGACTTTCGACCTTCGACTTTCGACTCCCTGCCCCTCGACGTCAATTCATGACCCATCCTGCACAAACCCCGAGCGGCGGAGGAGGAGCCAGAGGAAGAACGGGCCGCCAAGGAAGGCCGTGATCACCCCAACCGGCAGCTCGACCGGCGCCATCACCATTCTGGCGGCGGTGTCGCACACCGCCAGAAAAACCCCACCGAAGACCAGGGACGCCGGCAGCAACAGCCGGTGTTCGGCCCCGACGACCAAACGACAGATGTGCGGCGCCATCAATCCGACGAATCCAATGGGACCACAAGCGGCGACGATACCCCCAACCATGAAAGACGCCGCCAGAAAGACCATTTTCCGGGAGCGGATCACGTCCACTCCACGACTCGCTGCGAGATCCGCGCCGGTGGTCAACAGGTCCAACTCCCGCGCCCGCCACATCAGGGCGGACAGGCCGACGGCGACAAAGGGGAGTATATGAACCACCTCGCGAACCCCCACTCCCGCCAAACCGCCCATGAGCCATCGGACGATTCGATAGGAATCACCAAGAGTCGCCGTGTACTGCAGGAACAAGATCAGGCTCGAGAAGAAGAAGCTCATGGCGACACCCGCGAGCAGCAGCACCATGGTCGAGGTGGACGGCCGCAGCCGATAGAGAAGCCACACAACCGCCACTGCCACCAGCGCGCCTGCAAGACCGGCCACCGAGTCGAGGGCCACACCAAAGACCGCCGCCGACAATCCGAGACGGGTGGCAAGGGCGACACCAAAGGCCGCCCCACTCGCCACACCAAGGGTGTAGGGAGTCGCCAGTGGGTTGCGGAACAGGGCCTGAAACGCCGCCCCACCCACCGCCAGACCCGCCCCCGCCAACAGGGCGGCCAGGACCCTCGGCAGGCGGATCTGCCAGAAGATCACCGAGGCGACGCTGTCACCGCCGGGGTCGAAGACCACCCCGAAGGGAAGAACTTCCATCCCCAAGAAGGGCAACACCGAGGCCACGGCGAGCGAACCAACGGCCAAGACAATGATCCGGCGGCTCGCCGTCATCGGCCGTTCCGTGCGGGCACGACCAACGGCACAGTTCGGCCTGCGGTGGGGATGAGTTCGAATCGGTTGGAGTAGATGGCCTCCAGCCGTTCCCCCGAGTAGACCTGTTCGGACGCCCCATGGAAAACCACCTCACCGTCACACAGAGCGAGCACCGAATCGGAGACCGCCACCGTGCCGTTCAGGTCGTGGGTAGCGGTCACGATGGTCAGGCCCTCGACTTTGTGGAGCCGTTCGAGAAGCTCCAGGATTCCCATCTGGTGGCGGTAGTCCAGGAAGGTGGTGGGTTCATCCAGCAGCAGGTAGCTGCCTCCCTGGGCCAGGGCCGCGGCTATGAATACCCGCTGCCGCTCTCCCCCCGACAGCGATTGCATGGAACGCTTGGCGAGGTGGAGGGTATCGGTCCGATCAAGAGCCAGGTCGACTGCTTCCAGATCATCCGCGCCAAGCGACGCCCACGAACCCAGATGGGGGTAACGGCCCATCTCCACAAAGGCCCTGACCGAAAACGGCAGAACCCGAGCATCGGACTGCGGCACATAACTGATGTCTCGCGCCAGGGCCCGCTTCGAAATTTCGGCAAATGGCGTCCCATCGAGCATCACCTGACCTCTACTCGGTGTCTCCAAACCGGCGAGGCTCCGAATCAGGGTGGACTTCCCGGCACCGTTTGGTCCGATGACCGACAAGAATTGGCCCTGATCCACGGCCACCGACACCTCGCGCAGGATCGGTGTGTCGTCGGCCACGACCCAAAGCCCGATGACCTCGAGGGCCGGGGGGATCACCACCGCACCTCCGGGTGGAGCAACCGGGCGCAATGTTCCACAAGATCGGCGATCCGCGCTCCCGGCACCACCGCCCAGGATTCCTCCACCGGGAAAATCCGGCCCTCACCCACCGCCCGTAAACCGCTCTCATCCCGCCAGTCCGCGAGCGCCACTTCAGGGGCGATGTGCCGGTCGTCGAGGTCGGCCAACAAGTCGAGCACGACGTCGGGGTCGAGATGCAGCAGACCCTCGCGTGAGATTTCAGGATAGGCGACCGAGGTTGATTGCACAGCGTTCGTTCCACCCGCAAATTCGAGGACGTCGTTGTAGAACGTGGACCGGCCGGCCACCCACACCGAATCGATGGTTCCCGATCCGGCATCGCGGCCCACCACGATCAGTGCCCGAGGACGTTCGAGACCGCTTGTCAGTCGACGAACCCGATCGAGCCGGCCCCGAATCTCGCCGACGAGCTGCAACCCCGCGGCAGGCACCGCGCACGCTGCGGAGATGGCTTCGATGGAGCACAGAATCCCTGGGACGGAACTCTGGTCCACCTGAAGGGTCCGAAGCCCGAGTGATTCGAGTCGATTCCCGGTGGCTGTGTGATCCTGGATCAACACGACCAGGTCCGGCTCCAGGGCCACGATGGCCTCGAAGTTGATATCCAGATAGCCGCCCACGTCTGCCAGATGACCCGCCGACTTTGGAGGCCGGCAGTACCTGGTGACACCCACCACTCGGTCTCCGAGATTCAGCTCGAAAAGGATGTCGGTCACGCTCGGCGCCAGAGAAACGATGCGGGCGGGCGAGCGGTCCAAAGCGAGCGGCGGCTCCGAAGATCCGCGACCACAACCCGCCAACAGGGACACCAACATGGCGAGCGCCATCCACCCTCGGAGGGTCTGACCTTTTGGACAATCAACCGGCATCCACATTCCCATCGCCTCGGGATGCCGTTTTTCATCCCCTTGAATCGCAGCTCGGACCCAATCCCCGAGGGTTCGCCACCGGTTCGAAGGCAAGTCTTCTGGCTTCCGGATCATCCTACCTGCCGAGCCTTCCCATCGCGTTTCCGCGACAGTGGATCTCCCGGCGCTCGTCCCCGGTTACAGCGGCGGGTCCGCGACGGATTTGCACCGTCTTCCCTGAACCCTCGAACCGCTTCGAGTGTAGACGGCGCACCCTGTCGTGTCGAGGGAGGTTTCGGGATTCGGGGTTCAAGGCTCGGACAAAATCTCCGCGGCAAATCCGTCTTGCCTCAGGCGCTCAACCCCAAAGCGGTGCCTGGCACGTTGATTTTTGTGGCAGCATTGGACAGATCAACCCGATCGACCGTAGTCTGGGCGAGACCAACTGGAGGTTTCCGATGTCCCCACGACCGACCTCGAAATCCCATTCGGCACGTGTGGCCTGGCTGGCCGTGACCGTCGTGACTCTGGCGACCGTGACAACCGCGGCGGAGATCCAGACTGGGCAGCCGCTCCGGCCGAAGGCCTGTGACGGATCCACGACGTCGGGCCCGGGTTCGGAGACCGCGGAGGCAGGAGAACCCGTTGTCCTCACCGTGGTCCAGGAGACGATGTCGGTGACCGAGAGCAACGGCCTCATCCGGGTGGTGGGCGAGGTTCGCAACGACGGTGTCGACGTGGTCAGACCGTTCAGGATCGAGGTCGCCGCTCTCGACGCAGCCGGCACGTTGTTGGCGGCGGGAACCGGCTCGGTATACGGAGCCGCCCCTGCCGAACCCGGGCTGGGACCGTATTGGGATGTGCTCGCCCCCGGGGCGGTCGGGGCGTTCACCGCGGCGCTCTCCGCCCAGGGGGGTGCCGTTGACGCCGTCCTCGTGACGGCGGCAGGAGTCGCGACCGACGTGGAGGTGGCCCAGTCTCCTCTGGTGAGTGTGACGGGGTGGGACATTGGCCAGACTCACTTCGGTTCGACGCTCCACGCCGTGGTCCGCAACAACGGACCGGTGGATGTCGTCGGATTGAGAGCCACGGTCGTCGTCCGGGACCCCGACGGTACCCTGCGTGCGGTCGCGCGCGCGTACCCGGAGTGGGAACGCATCGGAGGATTCCTCGGTGGGGTGCGTGCCTGGCAGGAGTCCCAGGTGTTTGTCTTCCTCGACCTGAGTCCCGAGGAGTTGGAGAACGCGGTCCTGGAGTCCTGGTTTGACGGACAGCCCTACACCGGAGGGCGATTCAGTTACGCCGTGCTCGGCGTTGCCCATTCGCCCGGTGCCAACGGGGCTATGTGGCGCTCCGGTATCGGGCTGACAAACACGTCAGGAACCAGCGGCCACGCTCGTCTGACCTACCGAGCGGGCGGCGAGAACTTCCACACCGAGCTCGACCTTCCCGATGGCAGGTCAGTGTTCATGGACGACGTCGTCAGCTCGGTCTTCGGCATTTCCGAACCGTCGGCCGGCTATGTCCAGATCGAGTCGAGCGTCCCCCTCACCGTTGGCGGCCGCACCGAAAATCTGGCATCTGGTGGCAGCGTCGGCCAGAGCCTGCCGGTGATCACCCCGACCGTGACATTCGAGAGTTCTGTCGGCCCACCCGGCGTGCTGTCGCCGCTGCGAGGCGGCGAGCGCTTCCGCACCAATATCGGCGTCGTCAACCTCGCCGGTCAGCCGTGCGCCGTCGACATTCACATCCACGACGACCACGGTTCAGTCGTCGCGGTGTCCGAACAGATCCAGCTCCATGCCACCGAGTGGCGCCAGTTCAACAACGTCATACCACCGGGGGTGGAGATCGCCTCCGCGACGGTGGACGCTGACTTCGGCTGTCCGGTCACCGGCTATGCATCGGTGATCGAGGTGACCACTGGTGATCCAACAACCGTTCCCCTCGGCCTCCAGCCGGAGATCTACCTCGGCTCGTACGAGCCTGACCCGAGGGGCGGGTTCCCGGTCATCCCGTGGGCTGATCAAGATTGACGATTCCCCCGTGCGGTCGGAGCTGACACGCCCACCCATCGCGCGAATGCAGGCGAGACGCCCACACCACAATCATCCCCCGGGTGGGCGGGGGACCTTTCGACTTTCGACGCCGACCCGGCCGCCCATCACCCCCGAAAACAACAAACGCCCGGGCACAATGCCCGGGCGTTGCGGGCGACCTACACGTCGCCCTGAGGTTGTTGATGCCTGACTTAGAGGCTCTCCTCCTGGTTGGAGGCGAGCTGGGCCTGGGCGGTCTGGACGGCCTTGTCCGAGGCCTCCTTGGCCGACTTCTCACAGCCGGTCTTGGTGTAGGTCTCGTCGTAGGCAGCCTTGGCCACGGCGTGCTGGGCAGCCGCCTCGGCGGTTTTGGAGCATCCGGATTCAGCTTCGACGGCGTCGTAGGCGGCCTTTGTGGCGGTCTTCGAGCAGCTGGTGGCCTCGTAGGTCTTGGCGTAGGTCGCGGCGGCCAGGGCGTCGTTGTAGGCAGCCTTGGCGGTCTTCTCGCAACCGGTCTCTTCCATGGCCTTCGCATACGCAGCCTTGGCGTCGGTCTTGGCGCACGACGAATCAGCGGTCTTGGCACAGGAGGTTCCGGTGTTCGAAGCCTGCTGGGCCTTGGTGGCGTCGTAGTCGCAGCCGGAACCGGCGGTCTTGATCGAGGCGTCATAGGCCACCTGGGCGGTCTTCTCGCAACCAGTGTTCCCCAGCGCCTCGTTGTAGGCGGCCTGAGCCACCGCATGCTGGGCCGCGGCTTCGGCGGTCTTCTCGCAACCCGTCGCGTCGTACACCGCGGCGTACGCCGCCTTGGAGGCGGTCTTCTCACAGCCGCTGTCGTTCAATGCCTGCTGATACGCGGCCTCCGCCGCCGCATTGGCCTTGTCGCAGGCCACAACACCCGTCGTCACCGCCAGCGCGATGACGAAAATCGATGCCAGAATCGCTGTCTTTCTCATTCTGTGTCTCCTTTCAGCTCTCTGCTTGAATATTAAGGCAAATGATTCGTAATCTCAAGAGCGATCATAACAAAGTTATGTACGCCGCGCAGCTGCTTTTTGTTTCATCTTTGTAAATACTGTCGCCCAGGTCACCAAACGCCCCGGTCGCGGCAGTGCGAGACCGGATCCCAATCAACAGCCCACTGTTCCCCATCGACCGCCCATGGGTTGATCTGGTTAACATCGTGCCTCCGGTGTCGTTCACCTGAGAGGAGGGTGAATCGTTGGAACAACAAGGTTCCTGGATCCGTAGCTGTGCCCTCGGTTGTGGTGGGCTGGTGGTGCTTGCCATCCTTCTCGGGATCGGCGGTGTCATGTCCGTTATGAGGCCACTGGGCAAGGCGGTGGACACCCGCGCCGAGCTGGATACGCGATTCGGCGATCAATGTGCGTACACGCCGGCGGCGGACGGCACGGTGGACGGCGATCGAATCGAGGTCTTTTTGCGGGTGCGGCAGGCACTTGGCGACAGTTGTGACCTCATCAACCGTCGCTCGGCAGCCATGCTCGAGCTGGAGGAGCTGGATCATGCACCCGAGGTGTCCCGATCTGCGGTGCTCAAGACGGCCGGGCGGGCAACAGCCGGAGCCTTTGGCCTGGGACCGGCGCTGGCAGCACTGTACGAATCCCGCAACAACGCTCTGCGCGCCGAGGGGATGGGTCTCGGGGAGTACACCTACATCTATGTCATGGCCTACCACCGGCGGTTGGCGGAACGCGAGCCTCGGACCGGTATCCTCGGCGGCAGCCCTGTCAACCGACGCATCCACGGTTGTCTTAGAGGCATGCTGGAGCGTCAGTTGGAATCCGCCCGCCAATCCGATCTCGAGCTGTCGTGGACATCGTCGCTCGACGGCGAACTGGCCGCCCTCGACGCGGATCCCACCCGTATTCCGTGGCAGGACGGCATGCCGACCGCCATCGAAGAATCGTTCGTCCCTTATCGAGTAGATCTCGGCTCCGTCTTCTGCGAAGGTGCCACCGAGCTCGAGCTCCTGCGGAATACCAGGAGAGCCTTTGCCATCGAATCCGAGTGACGAATCTTGGAACACGAGAATCTGCGTCCTCTTGTCTTCCCCAGCTGGATCCAAACTGATACCCTGTCCCCAGCTAGAGGTCTATATTATTTTGGTAGCGAAAATACGGGGAGGATTTGTCGTGCGTTTTTCATCAATCGTGGCAGTGGCGCTTCTGGTCCTGGCGGCGGGTGGAGTCTCAGCCGACCAGCCTTTCAACCAATACACCGACGTTCCTCCGGGCACCCAGCCGGGGACCCCGCAGATTGGAAACCCGAACGAGGCCGGATCCACCGAGGCGCTTGTGTACTGGGCCGATCGCGCGTCGTTCGAAGCCGCGTTCCCGGGTCTTCCCACCGAGGACTGGTCAAACACCCTCGTGGCAGCTGGTGCAATCGTGTCCTGCGCTCCACCCTTCAATAGCTCTACCAGCAACGCGTGTTTCGCCCCGGGCGGGATCCTCGCCGGTCTCGAACTCAATGTAGTAAATGTCACGGGCGGAACAGGTGAACTGGTCGTTCTCGGAGCCGGCGCATTCGGCAACACCAACGTGTTGGTGGGACCCAACTCATTCGGCGATGACATGGTGCTCAATTTCAGCCCTGCCGTTCGGGCAGCGGGCCTCGACTTGGTCAATCCGGTCGCTCCCGGAAACGTATATTCCGTCTCGGTTTACGGCCCGGGCGGAGTGCTGGACACCACCAACGTGACCGATGGACCCGAGGGCACCTTCTGGGGCGTGGACTCCGATGACGTGGGCGGAATCACGAGCATCGTATTCGAGGGCTTCGCCAGCGAAGCCCATTCGGAACTCTCATCCAATGTGATATTCGGCGGCGAGCCGGTCCCGGTGGAGCTGCAGAGTTTCGACGTGGAGTAGTGCCAGCTTCCAACTCGTTCAGATCTGGGATCATCCGACCGCGGCCTTCGGGCCGCGGTTCTTTTATCGGCGCAGTATCCAATTCTGCGGATCCACCACCGGCTCGACGCCGGCCGGTATCTCAACCCTCTCCTCACCCGCCGCCATGTCGATCCGCCGTGTTTCATCGCCAACCTGGATTTCGATGGGCATGGGAAACCGACCATCTCCCGGGACCTCCCACCGAAGGGTCATCCAGCCATCCTCCTGCTCCGTCACCAGCGTCGGCAGCTCGGCATGGCGAAGGTAGACCTCGAAGAACCAGCCGAGATCCATCTCGGAGAATGTCTCCACATGGGCTTGGAACTGCTCGGTGGTCACCGACCGACATTGTCCCCCGTCGGTCACCCCCTCGGTTGTGGGATCGGGATAGGCCCAGCGACGGAGCATCTCGCTGAATACCTCGTCACCCACCAGATAGCGCAGATTGTGGAGAATCAGCGCTCCCTTGGAATAGGCGTCGGCATCCCAGACCTCGAATCCGCCCCGGTCATCCTCGAGGGTCACGAAGACCTCACGGATCCACTTTGGATCCGATGGTGCCACCGGGCGCTGATTGAGGATCCCCGGGCGGAAGTGCCGGTCCATATAGTTGTGGTATGCGCCCTCTCCACCGAGGAATTCGGCGTACCGCGCCTCCATGTAGCCGTCGAAACCCTCGTGGAGCCAGAAGTCTCGCCAGTCGGCAGCGGAGACAAGGTTCCCCCACCACTCGTGGGTCAGCTCGTGAAGAAGGATGAAGCTGAAACCTGACCGTTTCTGGTCGCCATCGAGCCCGAGGGAGACGGCCGTCTGGTGCTCCATGGCCAGGTACGGCGTGTGGACGACAGCGCACTTGTCGGCCCGAAACGGATAGGGCCCGAGCTCGGTCTCGAGGAACCGCAACTGGAGCATGAACTCACCCAGTAGGACCCGAGCCTGTTCCACCGATTCCGGCAGTGCCCACCAGGTCACCGGATGGGTCTCCCCCAACACGTTCGTGTAACTGGACTCGACCGGCACGAATGGGGCCACGTTGACTGTGACGTCGTAGAGGTTGATGGGTGTGGACACCCGCCAATGAAAGGTCCGCCATCCTTGATCGTCATCGGTGACACCCACCAGCCGTCCGTTGGAGACCACCGTCAGCTCTTCGGGCACGGTGAAGTGGAGACCCATGCCGTCGTCGGGCTCGTCCGACGGGTGGTCCTTGCACGGCCACCACACGTCGGCGCCGTCCACCTGACACGAGACGCCCACCCAGGGCAGACCGTCGGCCGTCTCGGCCCAACTGAAGCCACCCTGCCACGGCGGCATGGGCGCCTCACGGGGTTGGCCCGAGTACGCTACCACCAGCTCGATGGTTTCGCCCGCAGCGGCCGGTGCCACCAGATCGACCCACAACTCCGGACCCTTCCTGGTGAAGGAAACCGGCTGACGTCCAACATCGGGATCCTGCCAGGCTCCGGACACCTGGAAAACGGGATCGAGATCGAGCAGCACCCGGTCCAGAGATTCCAGGGCCAGCGCCCTCATGGCCAGCTCACCGGTGATCACCCGTTGTTCCGGGTCGATCCGCAGCGAGAGATCGTAGTGCAGCACGTCGAACGACGCCTGCTCCGGCCGCACCGGCCCCCCCGTGTCGTAGGGCTGACGTGACGGCATCTTCGAATCCTCGACCGCATTGCATCCGATCAACAATACGCAAACCACCGACGCCACCAGCTGCTTCATAAGACCTCCCAATTTCCCATGTCGGTGGCAGGCATCGCTGCAGATGTTGCGATCTCGTGCTCAGATGCGATTTCGACGGTGCCCATCTCCCAACCGCGCTCCCCGAGGTTGCCCGGTATTAACGTTGTGCGGCCCTGACGATTCATGACCGCTCAAGCGCCTTTGGCCGCACAACGTTATACCCGGCACGCCCGGTCGACGCGCCCACTCCTCGGGTGGGAGGGTGGGGAACCTTCGACTTTTGACTTTCGACATTTGACCCTCGGGGACGGACACAGAGACCGGCCCGGGCTGCCCGATCCCGTCACTGGATCCAGGCAATCGGCACCCACACAATCCGGCTGTTCTGTGGACCGTCCAGGATCCGGACCCGCGTCCGACCGCCTCGGCCCTTTTCCAGAACGCGGACCCTGGTCCCGGCGGCGACCTGGAGATATCTCGGCGAGGAGAGCACCTCGGCCGGGATCGCTTCACCGTCGTTTCGTGACATCTCGATCAGCCCGTCGAGGCCGTCCCGCTCGAGTGCCACCATCACGATGTCATCGTCCGGGCCGACAAGCTCACCGATCTGAGTGCGGCCCTTCTCGGTCTTGAAAAGCGAACTCCCGAATCCCTCGTCACGGTCGCCGCCGAGCCACCACACCAGCAGCGTGGCTGCCAACACTCCGGCTGCCGCCCACAGCAGTCGGCGGCGACGCCTCGACCGATCCTCCGGGTCCACTTCGGGGAGGCCTGATGGCTCGTCGACCGGCGCCACTTCCTCCACCACCCTCTGCACCGCCGCCGCCGGCACGCGCGCGGAAAATTTCTCACCGCACTCGGTACAACTCAAGGTCCGGCCGTAGTAGCGCTCGTACACCGTCATTTTCGACCCGCAGGCGGTGCAGGTGTGGGTGTAGTCCGCCGGCAAACCACCGCCATCACCGTCTTGATCTGGACGGCCCTCGGGCTCGGCAGTGAACTCCGTCCGGCACTCCCGGCACCGGAGCTGCCGCCCGAAATACCTCTCATGCACGGTCATTTCGAGACCGCACGAGCCGCAGGTGTGGGTGTAACTGTTCATTATGGTTCAACAACCGATCGAATCCACCTTACGGCAACCGGGCCGGGGACGTCGAGTGATGGACGTCAAGGACGGGCTTGGTAACGAATATCGCCCCCAACGACCGTGTAGAGAACCACGGTCTTTGAAATCTCCTGTTCCGGGACGGTGAGGAGGTTGTGTGACAGCACGGTGATGTCGGCCAGCTTGCCCACTTCCAGGGAACCCTTCCGGTCCTCCTCGAAGACCGCCCAGGCCGCATCATGGGTCATGGATCGCAACGCCTCCATGCGGGTCATCCGCTGGTCCGGGTAGAAGACCGATCCGTCGGATGTCCGCCTGGTTACGGCGGCATGGAAGTTGGTGATGGGGTCCACATCCTCCACCGGAACATCGGTACCGCTGGCAATCACCGCCCCCGACTCCAACAGATCCCGCCACACATAGGCGCCCAGCCGGGCTCGGGTCTCACCCAGCCTCACCGGGACCCAGGGACCGTCCGAGACACAGTGGACGGGCTGCATTGCCGCAACCACCCCGAGGGCGGCAAAACGGCCGATATCGTCACGATCCAGATGTTGCGCGTGTTCCACCCGCCATCGGCGCTCCCGTCCATCGGCCAAGCCTCCGAGGACCTCCTCGTAGACGTCCAGGGTCTCCCGGTTGGCCCGATCGCCGATGGCATGGGAACACAGCTGGAGCCGGTACTCGGCGGCCAGTCTGGCGCTCTCGCGAAGCTCCTCCACGGTCACGATGTTCAGCCCGGTGCTGGTGGGCAGGTCGGCATAGGGCTCCAGCAACCACGCCCCGTGCGAGCCAAGGGCCCCATCCACCCACCGCTTGATGCCCCCGACAGTCAGGTACTCATCTCCCACGCGGTGCGCGCTGAAACCAGGCAGCCCCTCGACCAGAGTCTGGTTGTCGTCCGACAACATGATCCACAACCGGACGTCCAGCGCTGATTCCTCCGCCAGGGCGCGAAGAAAAGCCACCTTTTCGAAGCTCGAACCGGCGTCCTGAAAAGAGGTGATGCCGTTGGCCAGGCACTCCTCGACCGCCAACTCGGTCATCCGGCGCAACGTTGCTTCGTTTGGTCGTTGGTCTGCGATGACCGAAACCAGGTCCTCAGCGGTCTCGCGCAACACGCCGATCGGTCGGCCCGTCTGGTCCCGGACGATTTCACCGCCCGCGGGATCCGGAGTGGTCTGATCGATTCCGGCCATCTCCATCGCCAGCCCATTGGCGATGGCGGCGTGCCCACTGGCGTGGGTCAGGAGCACCGGATTGTCCGGCGAAACCCGGCTCAGCTCGTCGTGCAACGGCAGACCATCAACCGACGGATCCGGCAACTCATCCCATTTTTCCTGGTGCCAGCCACGGCCGAAGATCCACTCCCCAGGCTCGGCTCCGGCCGCCGCCTCGGCGACCATGTCGACGATCTCCGACCAATTCGAAGCCGCGGCCAGGTCGAGCTGCATCTTTGCCCAACCCATGGACAGAAAATGTCCGTGCGCCTCGATGAGACCCGGAATCGCGGTTGCGCCGTCGAGCTCGATCACCCGGGTCTCCGGCCCGATCAGCGACCCTATCTCCGCCTCGCCACCCACCGCGACGATGGTCTGACCACGGGCAGCCAAGGCTTCGACCTCCGGTCGATCCTGGTCCATGGTGATGATCGTGCCTCCACGCACCACCAAATCAGCGGGCTCCGGGGCTCCACCACAACCGGTGAGGCCACCCAGGCACACCACCGAGGCGAACAAAATCATGGACGGAACTCTCACAGCTGAACCTCCCAATCCCACTGCCAGGTGACTCCCCCAGCGCCCACCGGCCCAAGCTACAGCCGAAGTCGTAACCCACCCATGAACCGGCGTCCGGGCATGAGGTAACCGCGCACCGCCTGGTAGTCCCGGTCGAGCAGATTCACAGCGCGGAGGGTGATCTCCAGCTCCTTGGCCGCCTGCCAGCCCACGGCGAGGTCCACCGTGGCGAAACCGCCGACCTCGAGTCGCTCGAAGGTGGTCGGATCCACATCCCACCTCGATCCGGTATAGATCACCGTGAGGTCACCGCGCACCCGATCCCAGAAGGAGCCCGTCAACGTGTAGGAACCACTCCACTCGGGCCGTCGGAGCAGCTCCCTCCCCTGGTCGTCCTCTGTGTTCAGGTACGTCACCTGGACAAGTTGGTAGAACTCGCTTGTCAGCGCGGTGTTCATGACAAGTTCCGCGCCACGGGTTGTTGCCGATCCAATGTTTTCGTTCGTGTAGTTCGCAAAATCAAATTCGATGAGGTTGTCCAGGTCGGTGTTGAACAAATTGAGCTGCCACCGATTGCGGTCGTCCTTTGGCGTCATCACGATGTCGATTTCCCAGGACCTGGAGGTCTCCGGCTCGAGATCCGGGTTACCCGACAGCGGGAAATAGAGCTCACCGAGGGAAGGCTGCCGGAAGGCCTGACCATAGCCCACACGCAGCTCGGTGAAGCTGGAGAGTTTCCAGCCAAGGTGGGCGCGCGGCGAAACCTCCGATCCCCAGGTCTCCGTATCGTCCCACCGGACGCCGACAATCAGACGCACCTTGTCACCGGCCTGCCAGACGTCCTGCAGAAATGCACTGACCACCTCGTCGGTGACGCCGTCCAAATTTTCGCCGAGGTTCGAGACGTCCGTCACCTCGTCCTCCCGCCACTCGCCACCCCACGTGAAAGTGTGCGAGCCGAGGAGGTGATTGCTGGCAAGCCGGGCGTCACGGGTGTCGGCGTTCGTCTGAGAGTCCGTCAACCCCCAAGGATCATCCGGGTCTGTGAACTCGAAGGTACGCGTCACCTCGGACGCTGTGAGTTGCAGCGACCACTTCTTGTTCAACGCCCACCGCAGGGGCACGGCGATCAGTCGCTGCTCCGCCTTCTGGCGCCTGGCGAGGGTCGGGTTGCCCGGGGTCACGAAGGGGATGCCGGTTTCGGACTCCACGTTCTGAGCCACCACCGACAGCCGGCTCCCGTTGCCCCAGTTCCAACCGAGGTTGAGCAGCCCCTGTTGGGTCTCGAAATCGTCGTTCTCCAACTCGCCGTCACCCTCGCGGTGCAAAGCCGAAAGGTAGAGATTGAAATGTTCGCTGCCCAGCGTCAGGTCGCCCTCGAGACGACGCCAGCCGGTTTCTCCACCCTCGCCGAAGAGCGTCGCGTTGAAGCCCGGGTGCCCGATTCTCGGAATGGCGTTGAGAACGCCTCCGATGGCGTCAGCTCCCCAGAGGGCAGAGTACGGCCCTCGCGCCACTTCGACCCTCTCCAACCCGGAGGTGGTGAGCAGGCTCAGATCGTAGCCACCCACGTAGGGAGAGTTGAGCCGAACACCGTCGAAGAGCACGAGAGTCTGTGCGGAGTTGGTGCCGCGGGTGAATGCGGAGGTCACCTTGCCCTCGTTGCCGGACCGCATGATGGTCATTCCCGGGACCCGGCGCAGGATATCCGCGACGTTTTCCAGCTGTGCATCATCCATCTCCGCGCGCGAAATCACGGTTGTGGGGACCGGCACATCCTTGGCGTCGGTCTCCTCGCCGGTCGCGGTGACCGTAATTTCCTCCTTGAAGGAAACCGGCGCATTGTATGTCGGGTATGACTGGGCGTAGACCCGGGCGGCAGTCGGGGACAGCAGCAGCAGCCCGAAAAAGACCACCAGGGCGACAGTTCTCTTCTGATGTGACGCTTTCATCGGTCGAAACCTCCCGTTTCTCCTGTGGAACGGCAGGTCTCCTGACTTCCGGATCAACCTACTCTCCGGACCTTCCCATCGCGAACGACAGTGGTTTACCCGGTTTTCGTCCCCGGTCACAGTGGCGGGGGCCGCGCCGGACTCGCACCGGCTTCCCTCGGCTGAATACAGCGACCGTTCCAATGTCGGCAACCGTACTCTGCCGGCCTGAGCGCGTCAAGGATGGGGGGCACTGGAAGCGGGAAAGTCGATTGGCACAAGTAAATAGTGAATAGTAAATAGCGAATAGCCAACCGCAGAGAGAAGCACGCGATCGGCCACCGCCCGCTCCGTCCCCCACCGATCCTCAACTATTCACTATCCGCTATTCACTTACTGCCATCCACTGTTCGCCGTGGAGTCCAATCCACTGTGTTAGTCTCCTGTGCCGGCGGCGCGCCGCCTGAAATTTATGGCACGACGAAATCTTCTTCTGACCGTCATCCTCCTGGCCGCGGCGCTGCAGTCTGCGGCGATGGAGATCCTGGTGGTCGCACCCGACGGCACACCGCTGGCGGGCGCCCACGTCCTGTTGATCGGCCGCAGCGGTTCGGTGCTTGCAGATCGCCATGGACTCGCCACCTTGAGTCCGGACCCAACGCCGCCGTTCACTCTGCTGGTCTCCCGATCAGACGGCGTCGCCCTCAAACCGGTCACCATCGAGACGATCCCCGACGATGGACCCCTGGTGGTGACAGTCAGACCCGCCGGCGAGACCCTGACGGTCGTCAGCGGGGTGATCCCCGACCTGGAGGTGCCGCCGGCGGTGGCGACGACGATCATCGGCAGCAGCGACCTCCAAGAGAGACGGCCCACACGCTTGACCCAGGCGTTGGAAAACGTGCCCGGGACCGGGCGGACGGGCAACGGCCACTCGGTGGTTCCCGGTCTTCGCGGACTGCCAAAACACCGCACGCTGATGGTGTTGGACGACGCCCGGGTCACCACGGAGCGACGCGCCGGACCTTCCGCCACGTATTTGAACCCGGTAACGGTAGAGGAGGTGGAAGTGGTGCGGGGCCCCGGATCGGTGGCCTACGGTTCGGACGCCCTCGGAGGGATCATCCGAACCCGATCGAGAATGCCGAGCCCGGATACGGATCTGAACCTGCGGTATGACCTGATGGCCGGCTCCGTGGCCGACGAATTCGGCGTCGGCGCCGAGGTCACCGCTCCTCTGGCAGGGGGCGGTTTCCTGCTCGGCGCCCAGTACCGGAACTACGAGGACTACAGCAGCCCCGAGGGTACGGTCCACAACTCGCAGGCCGAGGACTACGGCCTCCGCGCCGGCTACCAACGCGGTCTGGGCCCGGGCATCCTGCGCATCGGCTGGCGCACAGATCTGGCTCGGGATGTGGGCAAGCCGGCCCCCGACTCGGACCTGGTGCGGGTCTTCTACCCGGAGGAAAACTCCCACCGACTCAATCTGGGATTTGAACGGCCTGGCCCGGGACCGTGGTCGCGGCTC
The DNA here is from genome assembly GCA_963710645.1 of uncultured Holophagae bacterium. GTDB lineage: Bacteria > Acidobacteriota > Thermoanaerobaculia > Thermoanaerobaculales > Sulfomarinibacteraceae > FEB-10. Next base: position 81,530 of record CAVQBD010000004.1, read on the forward strand.
TCCGCCAGCCTCGCCTGGGACAGCTACCAGCTGATGTTGGCGAAGGACCGCACCGCCACTGAAGCAGATCCCCGTTCGGTGACCCAATCGGATATCACCGCGAACGACTATGAACTGAGGTTCGAGGCCGAGCGCAACCTCGGTCCGGCACGCTGGGTCATGGGCGCCAACGGATACGGGCGCTTCGATCTGCATGCCACCGAAACCGCCACCGAGTACGCTGCCGGCGGTGGGATCAGCGGGAGCCAAACCCAGGTCTCCGTTGAATCCGCGCGCCGCGACGATTTGGGCCTGTTCACCGCACTGAACAGGGACTGGCAGCGTTGGGGTGTGGCGGCCGGACTCAGGGGCGACTGGGTCAGGGCGGAGAACGAGGGCGGCTACTTTGGTGACGATCAAGTGACGAACACTGGAATGTCTGGATTTTTCGCCGTCACATGGAACGTCCTGCGTGATCTCGAGATCTCATTCCAGGGAGCCAGGGGATTCCGGGACGCCCTCCTGTCGGACCGGTTCTTCCGCGGCCAGACCGGCCGCGGCACCATTACCGGCAACCCGGATCTGGAGCCGGAGACCAGCCGTCAGCTCGATCTCGCTGTTCGCTTCAACCAGCGGCGATGGCAGCTCGCCGGATATGCCTATCTCTATCGCATCGAGGACCTGATCGAGCGTTATCGGGACGGCGACTCCTTCTATTTCCGCAACCGGGGCGAGGGCGAGGTCCGGGGAGTGGAGGTGGAGGGATCCTGGGCTCTGAGCAATACCCTCCAGCTCGGGTGGGGACTCCAGTGGATCAGCGGCGAGGTGGTGGATGACGGATCACCCACCGACGATGTTCCTCCACCGGGTGGATTCATCGTACTCCGCTCCGATGGCCCCGGGCGGTGGTGGTGGATGGCACGGGCCGCCGCCTACGCACCACAGGATCGACCCGGACCCACCGAACAGGAGGTCGCCGGTTACGGGCTCTTGGACGCCGGTGTCGGCTACCGCCTGTCCACCGCGCTCGATGTTCAGCTTCTCGGCAGAAACCTGCTCGACAGGGCCTACCTGGCATCCGCAGATGAGGACGCCGTGCTCGCTCCCGGGCGCTCCGTCCAACTCTCCCTCCGCGGTCGTTTTGGCGGCCCCTGATCCGCTTCGGCCAGAAGGACGAGGGTCTCCCGGGCTCTTTACGAATTTCTACTGCGGACGGCGCCCCTGTGGAGGGCCGGGCTCTGCAATCGACCGGGCTTCAGACCCGAATCCTGTGCGCGGCCCGATCGACGGTGGCTCGAACAGCCGACAACATCCGCTTGCGCTCGATGTCGTCCGTGCTCGGCGCCTCCATTCCCTCGATTTCGTTTCTCTCCTCGCGCACACGTTGGTGGACCAGCAAAAGTTGATCGAGGAGGTCCGGCGTCGCCGCCACGGCCATGGCATAGATGGCGCTTGTGTTCTCCGGCGTGTGCCGGCCGCACGACCGAGCCACGCGAAAGACCTGGGAGTGGAGCTTGTCGCTCAAAGTGACGCGGAGACTCTCCAGAAGACGAAGCCGACGTGATCTGATCGCCATGTCCCGGTTCCTTTCGCCGCCCCCGAGCGGGGCCTCTGAACCGATCAGCTCGCCCGCCGGGGTCTCGGTAGATTCTGCGCCAAGGGTCGCCGAGCGGGAATGTACTGTTCTGTGCCCCCGGTCACACAGTCCCCCACCCATTCCGAATGAAAAATCAAGGACCCGAAATTTGAAATTGGAATCTCGAATCACATATCTGGGCTTACCAATTCCACAAGCCTCATCCCCATCTCACATTTCTCATTTCTCATTTCTCGTTCTCGAATTTCGCATCTCGAATTTCACTTTCCACCATCCCCTCCGGGCCACTGCTCGCCTTGGGGAAATGCTATCCTTCGCATTCGTCAGCGCTTATGGAGGCATCGTGTCCGAGACCTTCTACATCACAACACCCATCTACTATGTGAATGACATGCCCCACATCGGGCATATCTACACCACCGCCATGGCAGACTTTTTCGCGCGGTACCACCGATTGCGGGGGGCTGACGTCCACTTCCTCACCGGAACCGACGAACACGGTCAGAAGATCGCGCGTTCGGCGCGAGACCAGGGCATCGAGCCCATCCAGCTCGCCGATAAGGTGGTCGATCGTTACCACCAACTGTGGCGTGATCTGGAAATCTCCAACGACGATTTCATTCGAACCACGGAGCCGCGCCACAGACGAGCCGTGGATGAAATCGTCCGCCGCATCACCGCGGCGGGCGACATCTACAAGGGCGAATACGAGGGCTGGTACAGCGCGGGCGAGGAGGCCTTCATCCCGGACTCCCAGGTTGAAGACGGCCACGACACCGCAACCGGGTATGCTGTGGAAAGGTTGGCCGAGCCGAGCTATTTCTTCCGGCTGTCCGCCTTCCAAGACCGTTTGCTGGACTGGTATCGCTCCGACCCCGAGTGCATTCGCCCCCAGACCCGCCTCAACGAAGTGGTCAGTTTTGTGGAGTCCGGGCTCAGGGATCTGTCCATCTCGCGAGCCTCCCTCAAGTGGGGGATTCCCTACCCCGGGGATGACGAACACGTGGTCTACGTGTGGCTGGACGCCCTCACCAACTACATTTCGGCCCTGGGCTTCGGCTCCGACGATGAAAGCACCTATGGGAAATTCTGGCCGGCCAATCTCCACCTCGTCGGCAAGGACATCCTGCGTTTCCATTGCGTCTACTGGCCCGCCTTTCTGATGTCCGCCGGTCTGCCGCTGCCGCAGCAGATCTTCGGCCACGGCTGGTGGTTGCGCGACGAGGCCAAGATGTCCAAGTCCATCGGCAACGTGGTCCGGCCGGATAACCTCATGGAGCGGTTCGGCGCCGACGCGCTCCGCTATTTTCTCGCCCGCGAGATGGCCTTCGGCCAGGATTCCAACTTCTCCGACGAGGCCTTCGTGGAACGTTTCAACGCCGACCTCGCCAACACCCTGGGCAACACCGCGTCGCGCACGGCGGCCATGGTCGATCGCTCGCTGGGCGGCACGGTGCCAACGCCGTCGAACGACGGTCCGATTCCCGAGGCCGCGGCCAAGACGGTGGAGGAGTACCACCGCAGGATGGCCTCGTTGGAGCCCCACCGCGCCCTCGAGGCGGTTTGGCAGCTGCTGGCCTCGATCAACATCTTCATCCAGGAACGGCAGCCGTGGGCTCTCGCCAAACAGGGCGAAGCGGCTCGTCGGGAGCTCGAGGCCACGTTGTACGCATCGCTGGAAGGACTGAGGATCACCTCGTTGCTCATCGAACCGGTGATGCCGACGATCGCCAAGCGGCTCCGGCAACAGGTGGGGGCCGCCGGCCTGCCGGAGAATCTAAAGGACGCCACCCGGTGGGGCCTGCTGCCCGCCGGCGCCAAACTTGTGAGGACCGAGCCACTGTTCCCGAGAATCGACGCTGCCGCCTATTTGAAGGAGATTGCCGTGGAGACGACCCCGGAAGCAGAAGACAATTTGCTCAGCATCGACCAGTTCGCCGAGACCAAGCTGGTGGTGGGCATCATCCGCGAGGCCGAGCGGGTTCCGAAATCAAGCAAACTGGTCAAAGTCATGGTGGATCTCGGAGAACCCGAACTCAGACAGCTGGTGGCCGGCATCGCCGAGCAGTACGAACCGGAAGACCTGATGGGCCGTCGCATCGTCGTGGTCGCCAACCTCAAGCCCGCAAAACTCATGGGGGTTGAAAGCCGCGGCATGCTCCTGGCCGCCTCGGTGGACGGCAAGCCGTTTCTGCTCTCGGTGGACGAGAGCGTGCCACCCGGAACAGAGGTCAGGTGACTGCTCGAGTTTTGAATTTTGAGTTCTGAATTCTGAATCGGCGACGTCAGCGCCTCTCGTACACCAGGAAGGTGCAGGCGAACTGGTTTTTTTCGTCCGCCTCGTGACGCTCCTCGTGCACGACCTGCCACTCGCGGTCGTCGATCTCCGGGAATCTTGTGTCTCCTTCGAATTCGGCGTGGACCCGTGTGAGGTGGATCCTGTCGGCAACAGGCAGGGCCAGCCGGTAGATGGCCTCGCCGCCGGCGATGAACACCTCGTCATCCTCACCCACCAGATCGAGAGCCTGGGGAATCGAGTGAGCCACCTTCGCCCGCTGGGCCGGGTAGGCTCGATCTCTGGTGACCACGATGGTCGGCCGCCCGGGCAACGGTCGACACCCAATGGAGTCCCAGGTCCGCCGTCCCATGATCATATGGTGACCCGTGGTGAGGCTCTTGAACCGCTTGAGATCCGCGGGCAAATGCCACGGCAGGTCGTTGTCCCTCCCGATCACACCGTTGTCCGAGACGGCGGCAATCAGCGACACAACAAACGGTCGATCAGACCGCAATCGGGGCCTTGATGTGCGGGTGGGGGTCATAGTTCTCCAGGGTGAAATCCTCGTAGGTGAAGTCGAAGATCGACCCCACGTCCGGGTTGAGCCGCATGGTGGGGAGCGGCCGCGGTTCGCGCGTCAACTGCAGCCGTGCCTGCTCGATGTGGTTCAAATAGAGGTGGACGTCGCCGAAGGTGTGGACAAACTCCCGTGCCCGGAGCCCGCACACCTGCGCCATCATCATGGTCAATAACGCATACGACGCAATGTTGAATGGAACCCCGAGAAACACGTCGGCGCTTCTTTGATAGAGCTGACAGCTCAGGCCTCCCTCGGCGACCCAGAACTGAAACAGGGCATGGCACGGAGGCAGGGCCATTCGGTCCACGTCGGCCACGTTCCACGCACTGACGATGATGCGCCTGGAGTCGGGCGTCGTCGTGATCGCGTTCACCACCTGAGCCATCTGATCCACGTGGCCGCCATCCGGTGTGGGCCACGACCGCCATTGGGAGCCGTAAATCGGACCCAGGTTGCCATCGGCATCGGCCCATTCGTCCCAGATTCTGACTTTGTTGTCGTGCAGGTAGCTCAGATTTGTGTCCCCGGACAGGAACCACAGCAGCTCGTGGATGATCGACCTCAAATGGAGCTTTTTGGTCGTCAGCAGCGGGAATCCCCGCGTCAGGTCGTATCGATTCTGGTACCCGAAGCGACTCAGGGTGCCGGTTCCCGTGCGGTCGGTCTTCTCCACGCCGTAGTCAAGGATCTCCTGCAGCAGATCGAGGTACTGCTTCACGATTCGTCGAACTCCGAGGCTTCCTCCGGGCCGATCCAGCGACCGACCTGCTCCTGCCACAGCCGCTGCGCCTTGAGCAGCAACTCTGCGAACTCCCGCACGGCACCTCCACCCCCCGGCGCGCCACACACCACGTCGCTGGCGGCGATGACCTCCGGCGCCGCATCGGAGGGACACGCCGAACAACCGGCTATCTCGATCATGGGGAGGTCTGGAAGATCGTCTCCCATCACAGCCACCTCTGCGTTGGTGAGATCCAACCGCTCCATGAGTCGCCCCAGGTCGGCCCGCTTGTGCCGACTTCCCTGGATCACCAACTCGGGGTCCATCCCGAGGTCATCACAGCGCATGGCCAGGGCCTGCGATCTTCGGCCGGTGATGATGGCCACTGAAATCCCGGCCTCCAGCAACAGCCGGATCGCGAGCCCGTCGCGAACCGAGAACTGCTTGACCTCTTCACCCCGTGACGAGTAGTAGAGTCTGCCGTCGGTGAGAACGCCATCCACATCGAGGACGACCATCCGGATCGGCGTCAGGCGCTCACGAACATGACCGGGAAGGCGGCTCGGCATGGGGCGATCGTAGCAGACCATCCGCCCTCCCGCCCGCCCCCCAGTGGCTGGGGACCAGGGGCTGGGGGCTGGAGCCCCCACCCGCCCGGGAACAAGGAGCAAAGAGCAAGGCCCCCACCTGCCTGAAAGGTCTTTGTGGCGCAGCCTGGGACCTGCATTCGAGCATTCAATCAAGGCCAGAAATGCAGCCGAGACGGCTGCTCCACAATGCCCGCCTCCCCGGGCGGGTGGGGTTTTCGAAGCTCGCATTTCGCATTTCGAATTTTGCCCGCCCATTGGGGCCTTGGCGGAGACGACCCTAGAATCCTTCGAGGACCGAACTGACCAGGGCCGCCGAGTACTCTGCCGCCAGCAGATCCATCGCCAGGAACTGGCGATCGAAGTAGTCCTCGGCATTGGGGTCCACCAAGTAGGACGTCCGGCGCGAAAATGCCAGATCCTGCCACATGAGCCTGGGCTCATCACCACGGATATCGAGCAGCTTGACCGACGTGGACAAGGTCATCTGGTACTCGGTGGCGCGACCGTTCGCATCGAAGCTGACCGGTGAGACTGCGACCCGCAGAATCACACCATCGAGCGCGACGTCCGCGCCGCTGCGTTCGTCCACCAGGGTCAAGCGGCGCCGCCGGACCCATTCCAAAGACAGGGCCTCGAGCAGCCGCTGGTCCATGTCCGCCCACTCGGTCTGATTCTGGAACCGCGCCATATAGATCGTCTGGACATCTTCCGGGAGGGTACTGGCCGTGCCCACCAGGTGGTATCCGCAGCCAGCGGCGGTGGCGCCCAGTGCGATGGCGAGAAGAAACCAGCGGCCGATTCTCATCTCGGGAACAGTAGCATGCCCCCGCCCGCCCAGGGAGTCGGCAGTAGGGAGTAGGCAGCAGGGGGCGGCAGCCCCGCCCGACCCGTGTGGAGGGTGTGGAAAGTATGGAGAGAGGCCTGCCTCCCCGCGCCCGTGCCTGTGCCCGATCTAAAAACAAAGAACCAAGGACGAAGACTCCCAACCGCCCGCTGGTCCTGAGGTCCTGAGGTCCTGAGGTCCTGAGATCCGAGTCCCGAGTCCCGAGCCCCGAGTCCCGAGTCCCGAGCCCCGAGCCCCAAGCCCGTACCCGTGCCCGTTCCCGGTGAAGGATTCAGGGTTCAAGCCCACCTGGAAGGCCGTTGTGGCGCAGGCCTCTGGCCTGGATGGCCGATCGAAGAACGAAGAACAAAGATCCAAGAACCCCACCCACCCGAAAGGACATGGCGGGGGGGTGGGCGGGGGCTCTTCGTTCTTCGTTCTTTGATCTTCGACCCGAGGTGATTGCAGCCGAGACGGCTGCGCTACAACCCTCGGGATTGGAGCTCTGCGACAACTCCGCGCGGGCCGGACTTCGCATTTCGAATTTCGAATTCACATGAAGGTCCACGCCTCTCGACTCGCTCCTGATATCACCGCCGACCGCAATGCTAAACTCTGGATGCGCGAGCTTTCTCCAGCGTTGTCAAGCAGTTGCTGGGTATTGACGGAGGGCGAAACCGATCATGGAACGGTGGTGGCGGAGGTCCATTGGACCCTACGGCGTGTTCGTCACGCTGCTGGTGGTGTCGGCCATCGTCATCATCGCCGCCTTTGTCTTCTGGCGAAGCAGACCCCAGATCGATCAACGGACCGAGTTGACTCCGTTCCCCCCGTCCCAGGCCGAGTACTACGTCATCGACGAGGTGGCGGGCCACCTCCACCGCCCCGACACGGTGCGGACCATGGCCTGGCCGGAGCACGAGCTCGGTGAGATCGTGCTGAAGACCAATAACCTGGGTTTTCGCCGCGACACCGCGACTGATCCGGACAAGGCGCCAGGAACCGTTCGCATCCTCATCACCGGTGATTCCCACACCGACGGCGTGGTCTACAACTCCGAGTCGGTGGCCGCGCGGCTCGAAGCCCTGCTCGCCGCTGCCCATTCCGAGAGCGCCTACGAAGTCCTCAACGGGGGCACCGGGCACTTCGGACCCCAAAACTACCTGGGGATTCTCCAGCGATTCTCTGACCTCGATCTCGACCATTTCGTGATAGTGATCTTCACCGGCAACGACTTCCTGGACGCCATCGCGGGTGCCTGGGCTCGTGGTCAGATCCACATCCCGGAACGGCCGGCGGACTACCTGGAGCGCCTGGCAAACGCCAACTTCATTTCAGCCGCGGCGGTGAGTCAGGGATTCAACCAACTGCTGTTCTTCCGGACCTTTTCCGATCTCATCGACCCGGCCATCGAGATCACCGCAGACGCCTGCGAACAGGCCGGCGCCCTGTGCACGGAACACGGCATCGGATGCACCGTGGTGCTGCTGCCGTCCATGCACGATGTGGAGCCGGAACGGGACGAGACCACCTTCGCGGACGTTGCACACACCCTCGGCCTCGACCCCACCGACCCCCTGAACCGAATGATGACGTCGACCCTCGGCGCCCGGCTCGTGGAACGAGGAATCGCCGTGGTCGATCCCGTAGATCGCTTGGCGCAAGCTACGGGTCCACTGTTCTGGCTCCTCGATCACCACCTCGCGGTGAAGGGCCACGCCGAACTCGCCGCGGCGATCTTTGAAGCCCGCGAAGGCCAACTGGCCAAGGGTTTCAAGGACGATGATGGGGAAGCGCAATGATGTGCCCGACCGCCCGCCCCGGCTCATTTCGATTCGTGCGACTGGTGGCGACCGTCGCCGCGCTGGCCACCGTCGCATGCTTCCAGGGCAACGAGTCCGGCGACAATCCGCCGGCTCCGCCGGCCGCGGAGTCCCGACCCTCCGGTGGGCCACCCGGATCGACGGCGCCCACTCCCCGATCATCCAAAGCCAAGTCCCTCGAAGTGATCAAGACCCGGATCGCCGACCGCGACCGGCGTCGGTCGGGCGGCCCCCAGTCCATCCCCTCGCCCACCCCGAGGGCCCATGCGTCCCTCCTGCCGGCCGGTATCGTGTCCGCCCCCGCAATCGGTCTCATGTGGCCCCCGCAGGCGGCCGGCGCCTTCAGCTACGAGGACGCCGAACGCTACTGCTCGGGGCTGAGCGCCGGTGGTTATTCTGACTGGGAGCTGCCGACGATCAACGATCTCGAACGGGCGATGGGTGCCGATGTGGTGGCGTCGAATCCGGACCACGCCACCTCCCTCTGGACCCGGACGCCGGCCGAGGACCGCGGCCATATCACCCTGGATCTCGCCGCCGGCGGCCGGTCCTGGATGGACGCGGGCCTCGCCCACGTCCTCTGCGTCCGGACCATCCCGTAGATCAAAGAACGAAGATCCCCGAACCAGCCTGAGTGGGGAGGGGCGCGACGGGCGGGCGTGCCGGGTACATGCTTGTGCGGTCCGGGGACACCGAGAGTCAGCCAGCCGTTAGTTACCGCACAAGTGGGTACCGGGCTCCCTCGGGCAGCGCGGCTGGGAGATGGGCGCATCGAAATCGGTCAATCAAAGCGAACGCGCGGGCCGGCACGTCATTGTGGAGCGGGCGTCCCGCCTGCATTTGCGCGTTCCATCGAGGCGAGAAATGCAGCCGAGACGGCCGCACCACAATGGCTTGCCGAGCGTCCTATTTCTTCCGTCGCGCGGCCTCGATCTCGCGGAGCCGCTCCCGAATCCGGGCCTCCCAGCCATGCTCGGTGGGCCGATAAAATCGGACGCCATCGAGCTCCTCCGGGAGGCAGCGCATGTCGGCCACGCCGCCGGGCTCATCGTGGGCGTAGCGATAGCCGTCGCCATAGCCGACCGATTTCATCAACACCGTTGGAGCGTTGCGGATCTGCATGGGAATGCCGAGCCCCGGCCGGTTCCGTACTTCTTTCTTCGCAGCGCCGTACCCCAGGTAGAGAGCGTTGGACTTCGGCGCCACCGCCAGGTAGACCACAGCCTGAGCCAGCGCCAGTTCGCACTCCGGCATCCCCATGTGCTCGACGGCGCGGGCCGCCGCCGCCACCTGCTGAAGGGCTCGCGGATCGGCCATCCCGATGTCCTCGGAGGCCATCCGGAACAGCCTACGGGCCACGTATTTGGGATCCGCGCCACCCTCCAGCATCCGCGCCAGCCAGTAGATCGATGCGTCGGGATCCGAATTCCGAACCGATTTATGGAGGGCGGAGATCAGGTTGAAGTGCTCCTCCCGGCCCTTGTCGTAGACAGCGGACACCCGTCCAGCCACGCGAGTGACCAGTTCCTCATCCACTGTTGAAAGGCCCTCGCTAGCGGCCACGTTGACCGCCAGCTCCAGGTGGTTGAGGGCCTGCCGCGCGTCCCCAGCGGCACCGCGTGCGATCAGGGCTGCCGCATCGCCGTCCACGGTCGGCTCCAAACCTGCAAGTCCCCGCTCCGAGTCAGTCATAGCACGGTCGAGGATCTCCACCAGCTCGGAATCGGTGAGGGGCTCCAGGATGAACACCCGGACTCGAGACTGCAGCGCGCGGTTGAGCTCGAAGGAAGGGTTTTCGGTGGTGGCACCCACCAGGATCACGTCTCCCGCCTCCACATAGGGCAGGAAAGCATCCTGCTGGGCACGGTTGAAACGGTGGATCTCATCCACGAAAAGCACGGTCCGCCGACCCGTGAGCCGCAGCCGCTCACGAGCCTCATCCATCACGGCTCGCGCCTGCTTGACCCCGGACAACACCGCCGAAAAAGAAACCACCTCGGCCTCCGCCGCATCGGCGAAAAGCCTTGCCAGCGTTGTTTTCCCGGTACCCGGAGGGCCCCAGAACACCATGGACTGCGGTTCGGGGCTCGCCAGCACAGCGCGCAGTACGCCCTGCGGGCCCGCCAGCTTCTGCTGTCCAACGACCTCGTCAAGCGTCCTGGGCCGCATCCGATCGGCGAGCGGCGAACCCGAAATGGCGAACAGGCCGCCGGCGCTCACCGCACGGCCTCGGGGGAGTCGCCCCGGCACCGGCTCCGACGGTCAGTGGACATCCGGAGGTTTCGACTCACCGCGCTCGCGGCAGCTCGGGCCGCAGTACACCGCGCCCGACTCGTGGGCCAACGCTCGCTCGGCCGGCACGAACGTGCCGCATTGATCGCAGGGCACAAGACGTTTGGGCTCTCCGTATTGCTGTTGCGTCCACTCACGACGCCGACGACGCTTGCGCGGCGAAAACCTACTGTAACTGTCGGCACCGGGGGCGTCGGTCCCCAGCCTTCGGCCCCTGGCGGACAACAATCGCCACACCACAAAGAGGATGAGTACGACAAATACTATTCGCTGCAACACCGTCACCTCACCATACCAGCCACTCAATTCGTCAGAGCCGATCTACTCAGCCGGTTCGTCCTCGCGTTCCGCCGCCCAGTTTCCTCCGGACGGCAGACCCGACGCCAACTGGGTCGCCTCCCAACTTCCCTCCATTCGGGGAGTGAGACCGCGTTCTACAAGACGTCCGTACATGATGGCAGCGAACCCGATCTGTGAATCGACCCGTTCGAGTCTCACCTTTCCGGCGACAAAGGTCCCGCGCAGGGATCCACTCCAATCCCCCGACAGTCTGTAGGTGCCTTGTATCAGCGTCCCGTCGAGGCGGAGGAACATCAAGCCCTCCTGGCCGCCGGGTTCGATCACCAGCCTCCAGGTTCCCGTGATGGGATCCCCCTCAGGTCCGACCTCCCCCTCGAGCCGCTGGATCTCGGCCTCGGTGGCCGCAATCATTGACAGACTCTCCAGCAGGGCCCGCCGCAACCGTTGGCTGGCAAAGAGCTCCATCATCAACTGCGCCTCGGCCTGCCGCAGATCCTCGTCCCGCAGGCTCAGACTCTCCACACTCTCGCCCTGCTGCTGGGCCGCCATCAGATCCGCCGAGCCCCGCTCCACCCTGACCCAGGCCTCCTGCAGCCGCGCCCGCTGATCCTCGAACTCGAGCATGTCCAGCCGCATCATCTCTTCATGGATCGCGATCTGCTCCCGGAGACCGTCGGCCAGCGGCTGCGATGCTGAGGCGATCGAAGCCAACACCACACAGAACAGAACCAAAAGACCTCGCCTCATGACGAACTCCCTTCGAAACGACTGATGACCGCGGTGCCGACGAGATCGCTCCAGACGTTGGTGGCGGTGCGCATCATGTCAAGCACCCTGTCCACCGCAATGATTGTTGCAATCCCTTCCAGGGGAAGTCCCACCGCCTGCAGCACCACCACCAGCATCACCAGGCCTGCCATGGGAATCCCGGCGGCCCCCACCGAAGCCAGGAGCGCGGTCAGGAGAACCAGGGCCTGTTGACCGAGACCGAGGTGCACTCCGTACATCTGGGCTATGGTCAACGCGGCCACGGCCTCATACAACGCGGTCCCATCCATGTTGACTGTGGCGCCCAGCGGCAACACGAAACTCGAGACCCCCTTCGGGATTCCGGCCTCGCGCTCCGCGCACTCCATGCTCAGCGGCAACGTTGCGGAGGATGATGCTGTGGAGAACGCCGTTGCGACTGCCGGTAGGACCCTTCGCCCGTATTGCAGTGGGTTGCGACCACCCAGCACCATCAGAATCAGGGGCAAGGTCACGAAGGCGTGGATTGCGAGACCGGCCCCCACGGTCAGAAAGTACGGCCCCAGGGCAATGATCACATCAAACCCGCTCCGCGCCACCTCGCGGGCGAGCAGCGCGAAGATCCCTACCGGTGCCAGCCGCACAATAGCGAGGGTCATGACCTGGATGATCTCGAGCACCCCGTCCACAACCCGTTGTACGGCGTCGATGGACGGACCGTTCAGCCGGGTCATGAAGAGCCCGAACAGGATGGCGAAGGTGATGACCGGAAGCACGTCCCCAGCGGCCATGGCGGACAGGATGTTGTCGGGCACCATCCGGAGCAGAAACTCCGGCAACGATTGGGTGGACGTGGAGAATCCCTCGGGCAGTTCTGCGCTCACGCCGAGGTCAAGCCCCTGTCCGGGACGCAACAGATTGACTAGGGTGAGACCCACCGTGATGGCCAGAGTCGTGGTCAAGGTGTAGTAGATCAAGGTTCTGACACCGACCCGACCAACGCTGCGTGCGTCGCCGAGGCTCGCGATTCCACTGACAAGCGATGTGAAGATCAGCGGAATGATGATCATTTTCAGAAGTCGGAGAAAGAGGTCGCCGAGGAATCCCAACCCCATCGCCCACGATGGCGCCAGGCGTCCAAATGCCGCGCCCGCCACCAGGGCAATCAGGACCTGCCAATGCAGTTTGGTGTACCAGGACCCACCGTCAGATGCCCCCTGGTTCCACGATTCGGTCATCCACAAACCCCCTCACCCACATTTCACCGAGTGAATTGTGGGGACACTCAGAGGACGAGAATACCACCGGCGCTGATTTCTGACCGCCCGAGGCAACCGGTGGGCAATCGTCATCTCACCATCTACCAAACACGGAAAGGGCACGGGCTCACGGTCGCGAGCCGTTGAAAATCAGGCGTCCTCGGTGGGTTCCAGGGTGACCTTGAGGGCCTTCTCCACGTCCCGCTCGATCTTCTCGGTGGGCTTGTCGCGGACCTCGGCGACCTCGAAAACCAGCAATTGGCGGGCGTGGTCAAACATCTTGCGCTCGCGGAACGATAGGGTCTTGCGGCTCGCCACGTCGGCCAGACAGAGCAACACATCCACGATCTCGTCCAGATCACCGGTCTTGATCCTGTCCAGATTCGCCTTGTAGCGATCCTTCCAGTTGTTTGGGTCCTCCGCCCCCGCGTTTCGCAGACGGCGCATCGCCCGGTTGACCGCTTTGGGATCCGAAAGAGGCCGCAAGCCGACCCGTTCCACATTGATCACCGGAACAACGACCTTGGAGTCGGTGTTCAGAAGCCGCAGGTGATAGCAGGACATAGTGGTGCCGGCCAATTCCTCATCGGCGATGGTTTCAACCACCGAGACGCCCTGGCTCGGATACACAACCTTGTCGCCGACCTTGAACTTCACGGTCCTCCTCGGATGGAACAAATCCATCGTAGCACGGCCAATTCGGGATAAAACGCGCTACTTCACCTGCTCACGTCCGCAGTGGATACACACGAGAGCGCCCGCGCGGATGGGTTGGCCGCAGCTCTCACATTCAACCCGTCGACGTTCCACCGACCGTCCCACCGCCAGTGCACCGCCGGCAACGCCGACCGCCAACAGCGCGGACAAGGGTGGGACCACGAATGCCGACCCCGAGAGGACCGCCGACACACCGGCCTCGGACAGCGATGCCGCGCGCCCCACGCCCTCGTGAAGATCTTCGGCAGAATCACGGAAAGGCGTTCGAATCGAGTTCCGAAGCTTGTGGATCCCGGCCGCTGTTCCGGCGCCCAGCACACCCGAACCCACCATGGCCAACAGATTGTTGTCGACGCTCCCCACCATGGCCGCAACCCCGATGAAGCCCGCGACGACCTTAGGGAGATAGGACGCCAGGTCCGAAAACCTGCCGAGATCCGGGTGGGCGTCGACTCCGATTTCAACCACCACCAGAATGGCCAAGATCACCATCACCGCCGGATCGGCAATCCAGCGAAAGTTGCCCGATAACTCGAAATAGGGGGTGTAGTGGAATCCGCCGAGGGCAAGGATGGGGATGAACGCCTTGGCGCCGGCTCCCGAGGCGAGTCCGAACGCGGACATATAGGTCATCAGTGGTGCCACTCGTCACTCCTTTCCCTGTCAATCAGCTGCCAACCAGCTCTGCAATGCAGCCACCGAAAGTCCAGCCGCCGTCCCGAGTACCAGAAGCGCGGCGGCAACGACGGCGGACAACGTTATCAATCCGATGAGCAACCACTTTTCCCAACGCGACAACGGCGCTCGATCCCGCTCCTCCGCGAGGCTCCACCTGACGTACGTCCATGCCGCTGTGGTCAGACCGCCGTAGGTGATCAGACCGGGCACCAACCCCACCAGCGGAGCCATTGCCATCACATATCCCGGCACTCCCAACCACAGAAAAACCAGACGTCCGAGCCAGCGCACGAACAGTCGCCGCCGGGACCCCAACAATCTCATTGGCTCGCGGAACAAGTACAACCGGACCGCGATCAAATGGGCCAGCGTCATCAGCGGCGGAATGGCCAACGCACCCAGGGGAAGCAGCGGCAGCCCGATCAAAAAAACCGCCACCGCCGGGCCGCCGATGAGCAGCATGCGTCGCCATCGTTCCCAGAGCCGCTCCTCCACCAGGTCATAACGCAGATCGATGGCCCTGAGTTCTCGCCCCTCCTCGTCCGTGAGGGGACGATCGCAGTGGGGACACCGGCCGGCCTTCCGTTGCCCGAATCCGAGCGATTCACGACACCAGGGACAGATCGTGGTCACCGCCCGAGTATACGTGGTGGCAGGTCTCTCGATTCCACTTTCTGCAGGTCAGGGCGGGCCGGTGACCGCCGCTTCGGCCAAGATCAACTCTGCCGCCCGATCCACATTCTCCTCGGTGGTGAACCGCCCAACCGACATCCGGATCGTCGACAACGCCGTTTCGGTCGCCACACCCATGGCGGCCAGGACGTGGGACACCGCCACCCGATCGGAATGGCAGGCGGCGCCGGCCGACGCTCCGACCCGGTCGCCGAGGTGTTCCAACAGCCGGTTTGCGTCGACACCTGGAAAAGCCGCGCTGAGAGTATTGGGCAAGCCATCGCCGGAGCCGTGCACGATGAGATCGGGTTGACCGGTCCGAAGCCGCCCGGCAAGACGATCCCTCAGCTCGGTCAGCCGAGGCACCTCGGCCTCGATCTCTTGTCGGACGATCGAGCAGGCTGCTCCCAGACCGGTCGCCAGCAGCACGCTCTCGGTTCCGGCGCGCCGTCCCCGCTCGTGAGCCGCCCCTCGGATCAGAGGTTCCATGGGCACGCCTTCGCGGAGAAAGAGCGCCCCGATCCCCTTTGGGGCATACAACTTGTGGCCCGCCACAGTGAGCAGATCGACACCCAGTTCCACCACGTTCACCGGAATCTTTCCCACCGCCTGCGCCGCGTCGGTGTGAACCGCGATCCCTCGACTCCTGCAGAGTTTTGCGACCTCTTTCACCGGCTGCAACGTGCCCACCTCGTTGTTGGCGAGCATGAGGGTGACCAGCGCGGTATCCGGTCTGATCGCGCGTTCCACCGCACCGGGGTCGACCATTCCTTTGCCATCGACGCCGACCACGGTGAGCGAGATCCGACCCGCCATCTCCAGCTCGAGAACCACTTCCAGCACCGCCGGGTGCTCCACCGCCGAGGTGATGACGTGGCCACCTCCGGCAGCGTTGACGACACCGATGATGGCGGTGTTGTTCGACTCCGACCCACCGGAGGTGAAGATCACCTCCCCGGCCATGCATCCGAGGCAGGACGCCACCCGGGCCCGCGCGTCATCCACCGCAGCACGGGCCTGGCGACCCAATCGGTGGCCGGACGACGGATTACCGAATCCATCGGTGATATACGGGAGCATCGCATCGGCCACCCGTGGGTCCACCGGTGTTGTTGCGTTGTAGTCGAGGTAGATGAAGTCGTCCGCCATGGCGTTTCTCAGACAAGCAGTCTACCCGAGAGGCAATTGAAGGACCGGGTGGAGGCATTCAGTGACGCAGAGGCCCCACCCGTGGACCGGAGGCTTTGAATTTTCAGTTCTCAATTTCGAATTTCGAATCTCGAATTTCGAATTGGGCGGGCGGGGGAACTAGCCCCCAGTCCCTAGGCCCGAGTCCCTTCCTATTCCTCTCCCATAAACGGATAGGCAAAGTGCTTCGGCGGAACAAAGTTCTCCTTGATGGTCCGCTGTGACGTCCACCGGATGAGATTGAGGTAGGATCCGGCCTTGTCGTTGGTCCCCGATGCCCGGGACCCACCAAAGGGCTGCTGGCCCACGACCGCCCCGGTCGGCTTGTCGTTGATGTAGAAATTGCCGGCCGCGTGGCGGAGGCGGCCTGCCATGCGGACGATCTCAATCCTGTCCTGGCAGAAGATCGCGCCGGTGAGCGCATAGGGGCTGGTCGTATCGCACAGCTCGAGTGTGTCGTCGAGCTTGGAATCGTCGTAGACGTAGACCGTGAGCACAGGGCCGAAGATCTCCTCCTCCATGAGCTTGAACCGCGGGTTGGTGGTCTGAACCAAGGTGGGCTGGATGTAATAGCCGTCGCTGTCGTCCCACTCGCCCCCGGCGATGATCTCGGCATCCGGAGCGTCTATGGCATGTTGGATGTAGCCCGTGATATCGCTGAACGCGCCGCCGTCGATCACGGCGCACATGAAGTTGCGGAAATCGAGTGGCGACCCCATGCGGATCTCGGACATCTGGCCGACAACTGAGTCCCTCACCTCCGCCCACATGGATTTCGGTATGTAGGCCCTGGAAGCCGCCGAACACTTCTGGCCCTGGTACTCGAATGCACCCCGCACCATGGCCGTGGCCAGCGCTTGGCGGTCCGCCGACGGGTGGGCGAATATGAAGTCCTTTCCTCCGGTCTCGCCGACGATGCGGGGATAGGTGCGATAGGACGCTATGTTTTCGCCCACCGTCCGCCACATACCCTGAAAGACCGGGGTCGAGCCGGTGAAGTGAACCCCGGCGAGGTGGGAACTCGCCATCACCGGATTGCCCACCGTACCGCCGGACCCCGGGATCAGGTTGATCACGCCGGGCGGAAAACCAGCTTCCTTCATGAGTTGCATCAACCAGTGGGCCGTGAAGACCGCCGACGACGCCGGCTTCCACAACACGGTGTTGCCCATCAGCGCGGGCGCGGTGGGCAGATTGCCTGCGATGGACGCGAAGTTGAACGGCGTGACCGCGAAGACAAAACCCTCGAGGGCCCGATATTCGACCGAGTCCCAATGCCCGAGGTCGCTTGCGGGTTGCTGCTCGTAGATGAACTTCATGTAGTAGGGGTTGAACCGCCAGAAATCAATCAGCTCGCATGCCGAGTCGATCTCAGCCTGAAAGACGGTCTTGGATTGGTTGAGCATGCACGCCGCGTTCAATGTGTCTCGCCACGGACCGGCCAGCAACTCCGCCGCCTTGAGCATGACCGCAGCGCGGTGCTCCCAGGGAGTCTCCGACCAATCGACCCAGGCCCGCTGCGAGGCTTCGATGGCCATCTCGACCTCTTTCTGGCCGGCCTTGTGGTAGCGTCCCAGGACGTGGCTGTGGTCGTGGGGACACACCGCCTCGGCGAGATCGCCGGTGCGGATCTCTTCACCGCCGATGACCAGCGGGATCTCGATTTCCTCGGAGAGCATCTCACTCAGTTTGGTCTTGATCGAGGCCTTTTCCGGCGATCCGGGTCCATAGGCCTTGATGGGCTCGTTGACAGGATCCGGGACAGCGACGATTCCGTTGGGCATGAGTACCTCCGCCTACTGCAAGGGTCTTCGGGTGTGCACCGACACCGCGGCGGCATGGTAGCGGGATACAGCCGGATACGCAACGCACGCGAGGCCCGCCCACCCGACCAGATGCTGGATCCTCGATGCTCGATGCCGGGTCTCCCGCCCACCCGGAGCGAGAGGGCGCGATGGGCGGGCGTGCCGTCTTTGACATTGTTGGGAACCAAGGTGCTGGCGAATTCATCCCGTGAGGTCCCAACAATGTCTAAGGGGGCAACCTCGGGGAGTGCTTTGGGGAGAGGGGCGCGCTGAAATCAAGGGGATCTTCCCATACCCCCGGGCCGGTGCCAGGCACCGTCGAAATCGAATCGCAGCACGAGCTCGAAACATCTGTGGCGGTGCCTGGCACCGACTTCAAAGCTGATCTCACCGCGTCAGGTCATCCCGACGGTTCCGCGGCGGTGCAGACTGCTTCGATCAGGGCCTCGGGATCGCGGCTCGGCACAATGACCGTTCGAATGTGGGATGGAGTCTCCAACACGACTTCGCGATGGGAGAAGAGTCGGCGCCACGAGGTCGCTGTGCGCGCCGAAGCCGCCGCCACCAACGCCACCGGCACTCGGTTATTCAGCGGACCCGCGCGGCCGCTCACGAATCGGCGATCCACCACCGTTTCGAAATTTCGGCAACGGACCAGGCCCACGAGTGCTACGCCACCCGTCGCGGCAGCGGCAACCCCGGCCGCTTCCATGATCCATCCCCCTGCGGTCACCGTGAGGCTGACGCCGACGATGGCCAGCACAATCGAAATCAGCCAGCCGACCACTGTGATGGCCGGCCTCAATCCGACGCCTTCGAAGTGAAGGGGAATCTCGTCCTTCTCGATTTTCAAGGTGGGAGTCATGAGGCACTCAGTATAGCCCTGGTGTGCCCTGACCGCTTCGGTCTGGGACGGCGTCAGCCCTTGGAATCTCTCGGCTCGGAGCTTGTTCCCGTCCCGGCCATCTCACGCTTCCGCCGCGCCATTCGACGCAACTTCTGAGCCAGAGCTGCGGCCTCGCTCGGAACCACGATTGCCTCCGCTTTTTCGGCAAAACGCTCGAGGGTCTCGGCCTCCCCGATGGACCGGTCCCTCAGTGCTTCGATCATGGCGTTGAAAGGCCCCTCGATTTCCTGGAGGTTGTCTCCTCCGCGCAGGGTCAACCGGGTGCCGTACTGCCCCTCCCGGATTTCGTCGGCGCGCCGGACGATGGCAAACGCCGCTCCAGCGGTTCGGTGGGTCTCGATGATGGTCAGGATGAAAACCCCTGCGAGGATGATGACCGAAGCTATGACACCCACAATGAGCTCTGTCCGATCACGGGTCTGCATCACGGGGCCGAGCTCGGGATTGGATGACTGGATCGTCACTGATTCCTGTTGCCTCACCGTGTGGAGGCTGTAGTTCAGCGGCAGCAGCAGCAGCAGGACCACGACCACGAGCAGCAGTGCGGATCGCATTTGGCGCTTGCGGTTGATCAGATATTGACGTCGGGGCGTCAACCGGGCCATGACCTTGTCGATCAAATCTGAGCGTCCGTCGTCGAAGTCCTCGACGGCGGTCGTACCCTGCCGGTCTGTACTGTCCACTGCTGTATCGGTTGAGGACACCGTCGTCATCGTGATGCCTCCTTCAGGCCCATCCTCTAGTCAGTACCCACAGCCGCCAATTCCCGTACACCCAATGATACCGCCACGCTGCGCCGGTCGTCTCGGAGAAGGTCGTGGTTTGTAGGTTGTAGGTCGTGATCCCCTGCCCATCCGGTTGAGTCCCGAGCCCCGAGCCCCGAGTCCCGAGTCCCGAGCCCCGAGTTTCTGGTTACTCACACCCTATTCCGCAGCATCAGTTCCTTGGGATGGGGCTCGAGGTAGAGCTGTCCCAGCATGTAATCGATGTGGTGCCGGCGCACATGGTGCCGCAAAAGGGTCACGGGAACCACCAGCGGCACAAGGCCCTGCCGGAAATCCTCGATGAGGGTCACCATCTCCTGTTTCTCGCTGGGGGTGAGCACTCTTTTCAGGTAGCCCATGATGTGGAACAGGACGTTGGTGTGGCGCTTGGTGCTTGTCTTGCCGCGCAGGGTTTCGAAAAACTCGTGCTCGTATTCGGCAAACAGCTGGTTGTCGGGCACCGTGGCCGCTGAGGCGACAATTCTCCCGAGTCGGCGATAGCCTGCCTCGTTGTGGGATCGGAGGAGCAGTTTGTGAGCGGTGTGAAACTCCACAAGACGCCGCCTGGTCATGCCGTCGCGAACGAAGTTCCGCCAACGATTCCTGCAAAAGACCCGTTCGACGAAGTTCTCTCGAAGCCGTGGGTCGTTCAAACGCCCCTCCTCCTCCACCGGCAGGTCCGGCCAGCGGTCCAACAGGACTCTGGCGAAGACCCCTACCCCGTCCCGGGCCGGCATTCCCCCCTTGCCGTAGACTCTGACCCGCTCCATGCCACACGACGGCGACCCCTTCTTGAGCACATAGCCGTCGAGTCCGGTCCTGCGCAACGCATCCACCCTCTCACGGGCGTACCCCTCCATGAGGTCGGTGAGGTCTGTTTTCTGCTTCGGCTCCACCAACCTGGCGGCGGCGGCGGTGCCTTCGAGTCGGATGGTGGGCCGTGGAATCCCCAAACCGATTTCGATTTCGGGGCAGACGGGAACCCACGTGACCCAATCACCGAGCACCCCGGTGAGATACCGGTCGTGCTTGTGACCGCCATCGAAGCGTACCTTCTGACCCAATAGGCAGGAGGAAACTCCGACCCGGATCTCTTCTTCAGCGTCGTGCCACACAGCCCACGCGGGCTGATCGCCCGTTCCCGATTGATGTCCCTGTGACATGGTTCCCTCCAAATTCTGACCGCGGATCCGGCGATCAATGACAATCTTCTCCATGAAACGCTATCATTCTTCGAAGGAGGCCGCGAATGAGCCGACTCTGGTTGTTGAAGGGTGACCTGGAAGCTCCCGGGTGGAAGACGCTCCGGAGCGACTACGAAGAAGAAAAGGTGGACATCGTCCATCTCGATCCCAAGGTGTGGGCGATGGTGCGCGCCGAGGAACCCCCTTCAGAATATGAGGGGTTGGCGGCGACCGAGCCACCCGATGGGCTGTATCTCGATCCCAATGGCTCGCCCATGTATCTCTCCGGTGGGAAAACGGTGTCCACGGCGGTGGAGGTGGTTCGGGCGATCGGCGGTCGCGCAGTGGAACTGCTCGAGGAGACTGGGGATCCAACCACCGTTCTCGAGCGCATCGGCCGGGTCTACTGATGGGCACCCCCCGACGAACTCCGCTCAGGATAGGGACGGCCATGTTGCTGGCGCTGGGATGCGCTGCTGCGGCCGGCGCCCAGGAGCAGGGCACCTGGCGTTACGGGTTCCGCGCCATTTATGTCGGTATTGACGCCACCTCAGAACCCCTCTTCGACAGTGATTCGACCATAGGGATCGACTCAAGCCTCTTCGTCGAGTACGACATGACGTACATGCTTGGCCAGAACTGGGGATTGGAGTGGATGATCACCGCATCGCCGCACGACGCCCAGGTCGAGTCCGGCGTCTACGACGGCCTCGATCTCGGCTCGCTTTGGATCGCCGAAACCACGGTGACCTTCAATTACATGCTTCCCTTTTGGAACAAATGGAAGCCCTATCTTGGCGCCGGGGGCGCCGCCGCCTATTTCTTCGGCTCGGATCCGTCGAGCGCTGCGGAGGCCATCGGCGTTGACAAGGTGAAATCCAACGTGGCTTGGGGTTGGGTGGGTCAGGTGGGACTCGCCTACCGGCTCAATCAGTCCTGGATCGTGAGCCTCGACCTGAAGTGGATCGACATGCCCATGGACGTCTCGCTCGAAGGCCAGAATGGGGAGGTCGAAAAGGTGGGCATGGACCTTGATCCGTTGATCATCGGTCTCGGCGGCGCCGTTCGCTTCTAGCCCGGGAGCGGCCTTACATGTCGGTGCCAGGCACCGCCGCAGATGTGGCGATCTCGTGCTGCGATCCGATTTCGACGGTGCCTGGCACCGGGTGAGCGCGTTCGGTCCGACCACCCGATTTTGACGCGCCCATCTCCCCATGGCGCTCCCCGAGGTTGCCGCCTCTAACGGCTTACGGTTTATGGGTCACCATCTCCATGCGCGCGGGGATGCCCATCGCTTCGAGCCTCTCGATGACCGTGCCGACCTCCAGACCATGCACCTCGACGGCCTTGTTCCGGCTGCCGTGTCCGGACGTGACCTCCACCCGGCTGCGGTTGACCTTTAGGGCGTCGGCCACCAACCGAATCACAGCGTCGTTGGCTTTGCCGCGTTCGGGGGCGGCACGCACCTCCAACTTCAATCCTCCGTTATGGGGACCCACCACCCGATCGGCCCGCGCCGACGGTTTGACGCGCAGGCTCAGGCGCACCCCTGCCGGGGTCTGCGCCACCACCACAGGGTCATCCACGCCCGAGAATGACTCCCCGCTGGGCTTCTTCGATGAACCGGATCACGCGCTGCACCTCGTCCACATCCCCCAGTTCCTCACGGGCCTTGTCCAGCGCTTGGGCGGTGGAGTACTTGGAGCTGTAGAGATAGCGCCAGAGCTGCTTCAAACCGCGGCGGCTTTTTTCGGAGAATCCCTTGCGCTCGAGCCCTATTGTGTTGGGTCCGTAACATTTGGCCGGCCGACCACCGACGGTCTTCATGTACGGCAGACAGTCCTTGTTGGCTGCGGTGAACCCTCCGAGGAAGGCGTGGTTCCCGACTCGCAAGAACTGCTGGATTGCCGTAAAGGCTCCGACCGTCGCGTGATCTTCCACCTCCACATGACCTGCAAGAGTCGCCGCGTTGGCGAAGATCGTGTGTGATCCCACGTGGCAATCGTGGGCCACGTGAACGTAGGCCATGAAGAGGTTGTGGCTGCCAACGGTGGTCACGCCGCCACCCCCGGGGGTGCCGCGGTGGAATGTCACAAACTCGCGAAAGAAATTGTGGTCGCCAATCTCGAGACGGGTTGGCTCACCCGCATATTTGAGATCCTGGGGAGGGGCACCAATGGAACAGTGACTCTCGAAGGTGTTGCCCTGGCCGATCGTCGTCAGCCCGGTCAACCTGCAAAAAGGACCGACGCGGGTATTCGCACCGACCTTCACCCCTTCCTCGATTACGGTGTAGGCACCGACCACCACACCGTCAGCAAGCTCGGCGGCGGGGTCGATGATCGCGGTCTCGTGGATCTCGGTTGCCATCACTCCTCCGCAAGCGCGGACATCAGATCCGCCTCACACGCCAATTCCCCATCAACAAGGGCCCGGCCACGGATCTTGCCAAAGCTCGATCGGATGTTGACCACATCAACCTCAAGGACCAACTGATCCCCGGGGACCACGGGTCTGCGGAACCTGCATCTGTCGATCCCCGTGAAAAAGATCAGCTTGCCCTGGCGAGCGGCCTCTTCCAACCGGCTCAAAACCAGAAAGCCGCCCGCCTGCGCCAGGGCTTCCACGATCATCACGCCGGGCATCACCGGACGCTCCGGAAAATGACCGAGGAAGAACGGCTCGTTGATAGTCACGTTTTTGATCGCACGAATGTGTTCCCTGTCCATCTCGAGCACCCGGTCGAGAAGCAGAAAGGGATACCTGTGCGGCATCATGGCCAAGATGTCGCTGATGTCTTTCATTGCTCTTTTCCCTCCACCGCCTCGGCCAACTCGGCCACCTTGCGCTTGAGGTCCTTCAGAGTTTCACGCATACCGCTCAGGCGCATCAGGTTGGCATTGGTTTTCAGCCACTCGCGGTGCGGCCTCGCAGGGTTGCCGGTCCAGACCGCGTCGTCGGGTATGTCTTTGTAGACCGCGGTTTTGGCGCCGATCATCACACGGTCGCCGATCGTGAGGTGGCCGGAACATCCCGATTGCCCCGCCATGACGACGTGGTCACCGAGCTTTGTCGACCCGGAGATTCCAACCTGCGCCACCAGAAGGCAGCCTTCGCCGATCTCCACGTTGTGGGCGATCTGGACGAGGTTATCCACTTTGGTGCCTCGGCCAACCCTCGTGACCCCCAATGCGGCACGGTCGACACACACGTTGGCGCCGATCTCCACGTCGTCCTCGATCTCCACGATTCCCACCTGGGGGACCTTGTGGTGGACTCCTGCGACTGTAGCGAAACCATAACCGTCAGACCCCACCACCACGCCGGCGTGAAGTATGCAGCGGTCACCAACCCGGCAACCGTCCTCGATCACCACCCGCGGGTGCAGATGGCATCCGTCACCGATCTCCACGTCGCGGCCGAGCACGACGCCCGCACCGATCACCGACGAGGCACCGATGCGACACCCCCGGCCCACGACCGCGCAGGGACCCACCGCCGCACCCTCGCCGAGTCGGACACCGTCCGCGACAACCGCCGACGGATGCACTCCGGCCGCCTCAACCTCCGCCGGATGAAGGATCTCCAGGGCGCGAGCGAGCGCCAGATAGGGCTCGTCACACACCAGGACATTTTGTCCCGGGAGCAGTTCGGCGTTGCGCGCCAGAATTGCACCGGCATCCGAGGACTGGGCTTGGCCGACATATTTGGGGTTATGAAGGAACGACAAATGTTGGGGCCCGGCATCGGCCAGCGCACGAACCCCGTCGACTTCCAGCCCGGGGTCACCCACGAGGGTGACGTCGAGACGTTGCGCGAGCTCGCCCAGACGCATTACTGGATCGTGTTGAACCGGCGTATCACGTCGTCGGTGATATCGATAGCTTCGTCGGCATACACCAGTCCCGATTGATACTTGTTGAAAATAAGAGTCAGACCACGCTCCCTGCCAACCTCGTCGATCACCGGCATGATTCTCTCTTCGAGACGGCCGAGGGCGGCGCGGCGGGCCTCATCGAGCTCCCTCGTGGCGTCGTCCTGGAAACGCCGCAAGGCAATCTCCTTGTCCTCCATCGCGCGGGTCAATTCAGCAAGCCTTTCCTCGGACAGCGTGAAACGCTGCTTACTGATCTGTTCGCGCATGGCATTGAACTCCTCCTGGAGGGTCTGCCCTTGGGTGATCTTCGAATCCTGCAGCTTCTGCAGACTGGCCAACGATTCCTTGCCTGGATCCGACTCCGCGACGACGCGCTGGACATCGATCACCGCCACATTGACCTGCGCCGCGACTGGGAGTGCCAGCCCGGCCAGCAGGACCACCATCCCTACACTGAGTGCTCCATGTTTCATGATCTTCAAACCTCCTGAGTCTGGTGTGGAACGACCACTAGAACGTGGTCCCGATCGAAAACGAAAAGTCACTGGGGTCCTCGTCCGGGTAGGGATCGAGGTTGACACCATAAATGAATCGGATCGGCGCCTGGAATATGGGGAGGAAGATCCTCATCTCCAGACCCGCGGATTTCCGCCAAAGCTGGAAATCCCAGCCCTGTTGGTCCACATAGGTATTCCCGGCGTCGAAGAAGGCCACCAACTTGACCGGACCCCCGATCCGATACTGAAATTCGAAATTGGTCAGCCAGTAGCGGTCGCCACCGAGCCTCGATCCACCCGGGGTGAGGAAGTAGAACCCGAGTTCGGTTCGGGGCAGAATCGTGTAATACGCAAAACCCCGGATGGTCCGGTCGCCGCCGAGACGATAGCGTTCGTACTGCGGAATTTCAGAATCGTTATAGGGGAAGAACTGGCCGATTTCCGCGCGGTAGGCGAAGACGAACTTCTTTCCCACCGGCATGAACTGCGTCCAGCTCAAATTCGGACGCACGTAGTCGAAATCTCCCCCCAGGGGTCCTCCGGCGAGGCGGAGCCTGGCATTGAACCTCTTGCCTCGGTTTGGATCGAAGGGATCATCCCGGCTATCCACCAGATAGGACGGGGAGAGCGACGTGGTTCGACCGGTGAACTCCTCCGTCGCCTGCTCCTGTGTGACCGGCTCCACAGGAGGAAATACTACCGGTGGTATGTGGCCGCCGGTGGGTTCGCCGACCCGGCCCGACTTGGTGATGGCAAACTCCGAGAAGACGTCCTCGTACGCCAGAATCATGCTGATCGAGCTGAAGGTGGTGAGTCCCCGACCAACCGTCACTGTCGCGCCGGTGGTTTCCCGCGTAAAACCGATGGCGTCGAGATTGGTCCTGAAGATGGAGCCGCCCAGGAGAATCCGTCGATCCAGAAAGTAGGGCTCGGTGTAGGACAGCGTGTAGTAATCCGACCGCCGGCCGATCTGCAGCGACAGACCCAACGAGTTGCCCCTGCCGAGGAAATTTCGGGTGTTGAACTGACCCTGCACGAAGAATCCGTCGAGTTCGGAGTAGCCCGCACCAAACTGGACGTCGTTGCGTCCGACTTCGTTTCCCTTGACGGTCACGTTGACGCGCTTGGCCTCGTCGTCGAAGTCGAACTCCAACGGCTCCTCTTCCAACTTCCAGTAGCCCAACGCGTTGACCTTGAATACCGAACTCCGGAAGATGCCCATGCTCATCTGGGCACCCTCCGGAATCCGGAACTCACGGCGGAGCACCTTGTCGCGGGTCGTGGTGTTGCCTGAAAACTCGAGCCGACCCAACAGGAATCTATCACCCTCGAAGATATCGATCACCACGTCGACCACGCGCTCCTCATCCTCACGAGGCTGCCAGACCTGGTTTGTGTAGGCGTAGAGGTAACCCGTGTTGTGGTAGAGGTCGCGGACCTTTTCCATGCCGGCTTCCACAGCCTTGTTGCTGTATGTCGCGCCTGGTTTGACCTCGAACATCTCCAACATGCGGTCGGCATCGTAGACCTTGGTCCCCTCGAGCCTGAGCGAGCCCATGGTGTAGGGTTCGCCTTCCTCCACGGGAATCGTCACCACCAGATAGTGGTCCATTGCCTTGAGGGTGTCGGCATCGGGTTTCTTGGCCCTCATTTCGATCTGGGGGTTGCCGATCTTGACATCGATATATCCCCGATCCAGATAGAATTTACGGAGACTGTCCCGGTCTTCCTCCCAATTGATCTCGGAGTAGATCGTCTTGTCACCGAACATCTGGAGGAGACCGGTCTCCTTGGTCTTCTTCAGCGCACCCTGGAGCTTGCCGTCAGAGAACACCTCGTTCCCCACAAACTCGATTTTGGAAATCTTGACCTTGCCCCCCTCGTCGATGGTGTAGATCACTTTCCGCTTGTTGGTTCCGACCTCCTCGACGCGGTAATCGACCACCGCCGACCGGTATCCGTCCTCGTCGTACAAACCCTTGACCGCCAGCTGGATCCTGGCCAGGTCCGATATTTTGAGTGGGACGTTTCGAGGAATTTCGATCCCCTGCTCATCCAGACGATCCTTGATGTCCGATGCCTTGATTTTCTTGTTGCCCTCGAACTCCACAGCCGACACGAACGGCCGCTCCTCAACGACGACGAAAATGATGACTTCGCCGTCATCGGTCTGCTCGAGTTCGATGTAGAGATCTTCAAAGAGACCCGAATCCCACAGGCGGTGGAAGCCCTCGGAGATGAGATCGTTATCCAGGGCATCCCCCGCCTCCAAACCCAGGTAATAGGCCACCGTGTCCACGGTGAGCGTCACACCACCCTCCACCTGGATATCGGCGACGATCGGGGGGAGCCTTCCACGGCGTTGTCCTGCTTCGCAAACGCGGGCATGGACAGACCGATCAGCAGCAAACTCAGGAGAATACGCGCCCTCACGTAGTCTCCTCGGCCTGTCTGACCGCCTCGACGGCCGCCACCGCCGGCTCTCCATTCTGAAGAGAGACGTTGAGCACGACCCCGCCATCCGACCGGTTCAGTATCAGGAAGTCCGCCACCGCATCCTCGACCCAGAGCTTCACGAGTCGCCGAAGGGGGCGGGCGCCGGCCTGGGAGTCCAGCCCGCACTTCTCCGCCAACCAGCCCGCGATCTCGGGGTCGAATTCGAGTGAGACCCTCTGCCGCGCAAGGGTTTCCGCGGTCTCCCTGAGCAGGATCCTGGCGACCTCGAGCATGCTCTCCTGAGACAGCGAGCCGAAGACAATCACATCGTCGAGACGGTTGATGAACTCCGGCGGGAAGTGCCTGCGGAGCTGACGATCGACAATCTCACGGATTCTGTCCGACCCGAGGATCTCTTGCTCCGACGCGAAGCCGACCCTGTCGTCGTCCACCAGATCCCGGCTTCCCAGGTTTGAAGTCATGATGATCAGAGTATTTGTGAAATCTACGAGATTGCCGTAGTTGTCAGTGAGTCGTCCATCCTCCAAGACCTGGAGCAGGAGGTTGTAGATGTCGGGGTGGGCCTTTTCGATCTCGTCGAGCAGAATCACGGAGTAGGGGTTGCGCCGCACCTGTTCGGACAGCTGGCCGCCCTCTTCGAACCCCACATACCCGGGAGGAGACCCAATGAGCCTCGAGACCGTGTGCTTCTCCATGTATTCGGACATGTCGAAGCGGACCAGCCGCCGCGGATCCTGGAACAGGAACCCGGCGAGTTGTCGAGCAACCTCGGTCTTGCCTACCCCTGACGGGCCGAGGAAGATAAATGATCCGATGGGTCGGAATGGGCTGGTAACGCCCAGCCGGCTTCTCCGGATAGCCCGCGCCAGGGCCTGGATCGATTCGTCCTGGCCGACCACCCTCTGGCGGAGGATTTCCTCCATCCTCTGCAGGCGCTCGGCCTCGTCCTCCTTGAGGGCGGTCACCGGCACGCCGGTCCACGACGAGACCACCTCTTCGATGTCCGGGCGCTCGACCACCACCGCTTCCGGAGGATCGGCGGCGTGGGTTTCCTCGAGCATCTCGAGCTCTTCGCGGAGCCGCAGTTCCTCTTCCCGGAGATCCACGGCCTGCTCGAATTCCTTGCGGGAAATGGCCTCCTTCATCCGACCCACCACCCGCCGAATCTCGGCCTGGACCTGCCGCAGGGACGAGGTGGACGAAACCATCCGCAACTTGACACGGGCTCCGGCCTCGTCGAGTACGTCGATGGCCTTGTCGGGAAAGGCACGATCGGTGATATACCTGCCGGCGTGTCCCACCGCCGTTCGGATGGCTTCTTCGGAGTACCGGACGCCGTGAAACTCCTCGTACCGAGATTGGACCCCCCGGAGGATGTCCATGGTCTCGTCCTCGGTGGGCTGTCGGACCGTGACACCCTGGAATCGACGGGATAGCGCGCGGTCCTTCTCCACGTACTTGCGGTACTCGCGCATGGTCGTCGCACCGATACATGTGATCTCGCCGCGGGACAGTGCGGGCTTGAGAATATTGGCGGCGTCGAGCGAACCCTCCGCCGACCCGGTACCGATGAGGGAGTGGATCTCGTCGATGAAGATAATGATGCCCCGGTGCTCCTGCAGTTCTTTGAGAAACCCCTTGAGTCGCTCTTCGAACTGTCCCCGGTACTTGGTACCAGCCACGAGGAGAGACAGATCGAGGGCGAGAATGCGGCGGTTCGCCAGCAGGGCTGGCACGTTGCCCTCGGAGATACGAGTCGCCAATCCCTCGACGATGGCAGTCTTGCCCACTCCTGCATCACCAAGGAGAAGAGGGTTGTTCTTGGTGCGCCGGCACAGGATCTGGATGACCCGCTCAACCTCAGCGTCACGCCCGATCAAGGGATCGAACTCGCCTTCCGCAGCCATCAAGGTGAGGTCCCGGGAATACTCGCTGATGTGGGGCGTGGCCTCCGAGGTCGCCTCGGCTTCGGCCTCGCGCCCAAAGCGGACCACCTCCTCCCGCAGCTCGAACAGATCGAAACCGTGAGCGCTCAGGTAGCGAGCCGCGGCGCTCTCCTCCCCCCGCAACAGACCGAGCACCAGGTGTTCGGTCCCCACCGAGGGGTGGCCCATGCTCTCGGCCTCGTGCACCGCGAAGGCCAGAGCCTTCTTGGTCTCCTCGGCCAACGGAAGGTCAGGGGATGTGCTCACCCGTTCCAGGGAGACATGGCTGCTCAACAGCTCGTCGCGGAGGTCCTTGGCATGGGCACCCACACGCTCCAGGAGCTCCACCATCACCGGGTCGGCCTCACGCAACATCCCCAGGAGCAAGTGCTCGGAGCCGATGGCACGGCTCGACGATCGACTTGCTTCATAACGGGCGAAGAACAGGCTTCGCCTGACGTGTTCGTTGAATCTCTCAAACATATTCGGAACGTTCACCCGGTGGCGCGATTCTGAAGACGCGGTCGCACCTACGGGCCATGGCCTCGTTGTGGGTCACTATAATTGATGTCAAACCGGCCTTCAAATGCAGCTGGAGAAACAGAGCGAACACTTGCTCGGCGTTGGCGCGGTCCAGGTTGCCAGTGGGCTCGTCCGCGAGCAGGAGCCTGGGTTCGGCAGCCAGCGCCCGAGCCACCGCAACTCGCTGCTGCTCCCCACCGGATAACTGATCCGGAAAGTGCCCGGCCCGGTCGGTAAGATCCACCATGTCTATCAGTTCCGCGGCGCGGGCCCGCGCTCTCCGGGCCGACCAGCCACCGATCCGCAGCGGCAATGCGATGTTGTCGACGGCGTCCAGCTCATCCAACAAATGGTGGTGTTGGAACACGAATCCGATCAGCCGGTTGCGCAACCCGGCTCGATCCTCACCGTCCAGAGCGCCCACCCCCTCGCCGTCGAGTTCAACGAGGCCGGACTCCGGCCGATCCAGGAGCCCCACCACGTGGAGCAACGTGCTCTTGCCCACACCCGACGGTCCGATCACCGCCAACAGCTCTCCCCTGGGCACCACCAGATCCATATCACGCAGTACGTCGACCCGGGTCACCCCTGAGCCGTACCCCTTGGTCACCGAATCGAGCCGCACCATGGGGCTGTCACTCATAGCGCAGTCCCTCCGCCGGTTCGCGCCGGGCCACCAACCGGGAGGGCAGCCACGCCGCGGCCGCCGAAAGCGCCAATGCCACCGCCAACACCATCGCCACCATCCCCGGATCCACATCGAATGGAACCGACGACCGGATAAAGACCCCCCGCGGCAGCGGCAGAGCATCGGTCGCGTCGAGCACGATCGCCAGTACCGTTCCCAACGTCGCCCCCGCCAGTGAACCCACCACTCCGATGCCCACTCCAATGAGTAGGAACAACCTGCGCAGCGACGAAGGAGTCATGCCGAGACCGGCGAGCACCGCCAAATCAGTACGTTTCTCAGCGGCCACCATGGCCACGTTGCACAGCAGGTTGAGGGCCGCCACAACCAACATGAGACCGACGGCGACGAAGATCATCACCCGCTCCAACGCAAGAGCTACAAGCAGCGGCCGGTGCAATTCCTCGAGTCCCTCGACCCGCACTTCGGATCCCAGGTCGCCCAAACCCCTGCGCACCCTGTCGGCGAGGTTCCAGGGGTCGCTGGGATCACGCATTTCGATGGCCTCCACCGCGGGCTCCCCCCAGAACAGCTGCTGGGCGTCTGTCAGCGGCAGTCGGATGGCCCCCGATTCCACACCGGGATCGGGTCGCCGAACGTGGGTGATCTCGACTTGAACCCTCACCGGCAACAGGCCCATGGGCGTCAGTCGGTGCCGCGGCGAAATCACCTGCACCCGGTCTCCGGCTCCGGCATCCAACCGTGACGCGAGAATCTGGTCCAGCGATGCCACGGCGGCATCTGATCTCCCCACCACCGATGCCGGAACGGCACCGTATGAGGACGACACGAGGCTGGTACCAGATACGACCTGCACCATCTCCACATTGCCGACGTGTGCTTGCAAGACCGACGCCAGGGCCTCGGGATCGGCAAGGCGCCGCCCGGAGACCGGTGTGAGACGGACGTGGGAGGCCCGGGTCTCCAACTCCTCGCGAATACCTGACTGAAATCCCTCGAGTAACGACAGGGTGACAACCAGGGCGAGAACACCGAGAGCCAGCCCGATCAGTGATATCAGGGTCACGGTGGCCACGTGGGTGCGCCGCCGCAACCCGACGAGGTACCTCCGTGCGATGTGAAACTCAGCGCCCATTGCGTGGCTCCGGGTGTCCCCAGATCCGGATCGGCGTCCGGCGCGATGGACACTCATGGGCGACTGGGACCCGGGAGCGAAGGGCCACCGCAGCCGCCTTTCCCGGCGGTCGGAGTCCATGGCGCCCCGGTCGGCGCGCCGCCCCACCTCGTATCTCACCGATCATCCGGGCTTCCCTAGTCCCTGTGTCGCAGCAACGGGAACAAGATGACGTCACGAATGGACGTTTGATTTGTCAACAGCATGATGAGCCGATCGATCCCGATGCCTTCTCCGCCGGTGGGCGGCATGCCGTGCTCGAGGGCACGCACATAGTCCTCGTCCACTTCGCCACCGCTCGTCGCCGCCTGCTCCTCCAGTCGGCGCCGCTGTTCGTCCGGGTCATTGAGCTCGGTGAAGGCGTTCGCCAGCTCCATCCCTCCCACAAACAGCTCAAATCGCTCCACTGTCGACGGATCGTCGGGGCAGGACTTGGCAAAGGGCGAGATGTCCCGGGGAAAGTTCGTGATGAATGCGGGATCGATCATCCGGGGTTCTGCGGTGACCTCATAGAGCTCCTCGAGGAGCTTGCCGTCTGAGCGCTCCTCGATCCGCTCAACGCCGAGACGCCGAGCCGCCGCTTCCATCCGCTCGCGGGTGGCGAGGTCGTCAGGGGTGAGGTCGGAGTAGGCGAGCACAGCCTCGGACAGGCTCATCCGCCGCCACGGACGCTTGAGGTTGATCCGTTGCTCCCCCCACTCCAGATCGAGGGTTCCCACGACCTTCTCGGCGACCGTCGTGACAAGTTCCTCGGTGAAATCCATCAACATTTCGTAGTCGGCATATGCCCAGTAGAACTCGAGCATCGTGAACTCCGGGTTGTGCCGGGTCGAGATGCCTTCGTTTCGGAAGTTCCGATTGAGTTCGTACACCCGCTCCAGACCGCCGACGATCAGCCTCTTGAGAAACAGTTCCGGTGCGATCCGGAGATACAGCTCCATGTCCAGAGCGTTGTGGTGGGTCATGAACGGCCGCGCGATGGCCCCCCCCGGAATCGGCTGCATCATCGGGGTTTCCACCTCGATGAAGTCCTTCGACTCCAGGAAACGGCGGATCTCCGACACGGCGCGACTCCGGATCTCGAAGACTCGCCGTGATTCGGGGTTGGCCAAGAGGTCCAGGTAGCGTTGCCGGGCACGGGCCTCTCGGTCCGCCAATCCGTGGTATTTCTCCGGCAGAGGCCGCAGGGACTTGGACAACACCACCAAGGCGTCCACCGCAATACTGAGCTCACCCGCCCGGGTCCTGAACACCGATCCGTCAACCCCGATCACGTCCCCGAGATCGGTGAGCTTAAAGGCTTGCCAACCAAGCTCATCCAACGCGTCACGCTTCAGGTACAGCTGGATCTGGACATCACCATCCGACAGGTCCACAAAGGAGACCTTGCCGTGGCCCCGAATGGCCCGAATGCGCCCTGCGACCCGGACTCTCGGAGGGTCGGTTTCGAGCTCCTCGGCCGTCCTCGAATCGAAGTCGTCACGCACGCCGACCAATGACGTCGCCCCGCGGAATTGCTGGGGAAATGGGTCAATACCCAGCTCCCTCAATCCGTCCAGCTTGGCACGCCGGTTGGCGAGGAGAGTTTCGAGAGGCTGTTGCTTTTCGGATTCGCTCACGCACGACCTCCAGCAAGCGCGTGATTGTATCATGGAAATCCATCAATAGGATTTCAATAAGATGATTCTTTTGAACAGTTTAGATCTCTATTTGGATTTTCTTGGCGAGGATCGACTCGGAGTCCTTTTTTTGGCCGGTGCGGGTCCCCGGGCCTTCGTATTAGGCGCCTGCGATCGACCACCCGTCCGGGATCGGGCCGGCCGGCCCTCCTTGAGCTGCTGAACCTCACTCTCGGTGAGCGGTCGATACTGCCCCGGCCGAAGGAGCTTGTCACGAATCGGACCTATTGCGGTCCGCCTCAAACGCTGCACCGGGTGGCCGGCGCGAAAGAAGAGTTCCCGCACCTCACGGGTCCGTCCCTCGGTGATCTGTACCCGCCACCAAGAGTTTTCTCCGCGGGTACCGGACTCGCGCACTGCCAACCTCGGCACCACCCTTCGCCCTTCGATGGAGGTGCCCGCCATCACCCGTCGATGGGCGGCAGCGTCGAGTTCGCCGCGCACCTTCACCAGATACTCACGTACCACTCCGTATCTGGGATGGCTCACTCGCGCCGCGAAATCACCATCGTTGGTGAGGATGATCAGACCCTCCGAGTGGTAATCGAGACGTCCCACCGGAAACACCCGTTCTTTCACCTCCGGCCGCACGAGATCGATCACTGTCTTCCTCTGCTCGGGATCGTCACAGGTGGTCATGACCTGCCGGGGTTTATAGATAAGGATGTAGCGGGGGGGCTCCGGCGTTCGGATCGGCTTGCCGTCGACCTTGATGTGGTCGGTTCCGAGCTGGGCCCGATCTCCCAAAGACGCCGTGTGGCCATTGACGGTCACCCGGCCCTCTCGGATCGCCTGTTCCGCATCTCGCCGCGAGCACAGACCCGAACGGGCGATGATCTTCTGAATTCGTTCCTCTGCCATGCCATTCCTCCTGGGGCCCACGTGCCTTTTCAGTGTCTGACGCCCTCGCGACAAGACAACTGTTCGCGGACCCGGGACACACCACCTCTCGGCGGGACTGGGGATCCTACCACCACTATCACTCAATTCGAAATTCGAAATTCGAAATTCGATGCTCCACCCTCACCAGTGTCCGGCGGCACATCGCCCGTCGGGGGCGCTGGGCTATCCTGGTTGAACCATGTCACTGAGGCCACCAGAGGACCTTCGAGACAACGTTCCGCTTCTGAGTGTATGGGAGGCTCTCGGCCGCCCCCGCGGCTATCTCGCCGGAGGGTTTCTTCGGGACCACCTGCTTGGAAGGGACAGCATCGACCTGGATATCTCGCTCTCTGGGTCGGCCGACGACGTCGCCCAACCGGCTCAACGGCTCGCCCACAGCCTCGGCACCACGGCCCATTTACTGGGCAACCCGCCCCGTTGCGTGTGGCGGGTCGACTCTCCCGATCTCAAGATCGAGCTGTGGCCATTGGGTTCGCTGAGCCTGGACGACGACATCCTCCGCCGGGATTTCACATGTAACGCCCTCGCATGGGAGCTGCCGAACGGACCTCTGATCGACAGGGTTGGAGGCCTGGACGACCTCCGGAACGGCCGTCTCACCGCGGTTGCACGAGGAAATCTCCAGGACGACCCGGTCCGGCTGCTTCGTGCGCCGCGCTTCACCGCCGAACTTGACGGCTTCCGGATCGACCACCGGACATCGCAGTGGATTCGCGAACTCGCTCCGCGATTGTCCTACGCACCACGGGCTCGCGTCGGCCAGGAGTTGATCCGGACTCTCCGGGCGCCACGAGCCGAGCGCGGCATTCTCAGCATCATGGAGTTGGGATTGCTGCGATTCGCCGCACCCCCCGACAGCGCCCTCGACACCGGCTGGCTTCACGAGAATGCCTCGGCCTGCGACCGGTTATCCGCCCCACCCCATCACCCGATCCCTGCGGCGCTGGAGGAGGGAGGGGACGGTGCCCGTCTGGTACCCCTGCTGATGGCATGGGGAACGCCGCCCGACGCCGCCATTGCGGACTATGGCTGGCTCCGCCACCACCGCAGAAACGCGGTGCATGCCGCGGCGTTGGTGGCGCGGGCCGCCGCCGTGGTGGATGCGGGCCCCGCGGATCGACGAGAACTCATCCACACCGCTGGGGGAGCTTTCCCGTCGCTGCTCGCCGCCGCAGCCGCGATCCACGACCCGGATGCTTCATCCCTCGACCGGTGGCGGCGGTGGTGGACTCAGTGGACCCGAAACGGCTCCCAACTCGTGCGTCCTGCGGCTCTGCTCGCTGCGGGTGAGGTGGCGGAGATCGTCGGCTGCGGGATGGGTCCCGGTCTGAGCACCGCCATCTCGGCCCTCACCACCGCCCAGGTTCGGGGAGACGTCCGGACCTCAAGAGGTGCCCGGCGCTGGCTGGAACAGCACTTCAGCAGTCGACATCAGGGCTGACTCGAGGGGCAGGTGCTCTATGCGAAATTCGAAATTCGAAAACCGGGGGGGGACGTGGTTGAAATGTCGGACGACGAATTAGGTCTCGGGCATGGTGATGTCGAGATCCGTCACCGGCGGTTCCACCATGTACCTTCGAACCGCCAGGACCGCCTCCACGATCAGCCACAGAGCGATCAAAGTGATCGTCGACCCAACCACCAGCAGCGTCGTGTTTGAGTCAGCCGCAAATGTCCGTAGCTTCGAGGTCATGGCGATGACGGTCGTCACCATCATGAAGAACATCGGGATCAGGTACGGCAGGGCAAACCGGCGGCGTTGGATGAGGTAGAGGGAGACGACCAACAACGCCAACCCGGCCAGGAGCTGGTTGGTGGATCCGAAGAGCTGCCAGAGGGCCAGACCCATGGACTGACCGTCGATCTTCAATAAGGCGAAGAAGCCGATGGCCACAACCGCCACGATCGACGAGAGATACCGGTTGGACAGCGGCTTGAATCTTATGGATGCGCCGATTTCCTCGATGTTGTAGCGCAGCAGGCGGGTGGCCGAATCGAGGGTGGTGAGCGCGAAACTGACCACCACCACCGCGATCAGGGTCCTCGCGAACTGTTCGGGAAATCCCAACGTCGAAACGAAGCGCGTCGAGCCCTCGATGAAGGCGCTCATGCTGTTGCCCAAACCCTGCATGGAACCCCAATCGTGGTAGTGCTGGCGCCAGATGTCGGTGGAGACGAAGCCGGCGGTGCAGGCCAGCACGGCCGCGAGTCCAAGCAACGACTCACCGATCATGGCGCCGTAGCCGATGGGGCGGGCCTGGGTTTCGCGATCCAACTGCTTGGCGGTGGTGCCGGAGGAAACCAGTGAATGGAAGCCCGACGCGGCGCCACACGCAATCACGATGAAGACAAAGGGGTAGATCGGCGGAGCACCCGGCGGATGAATGTCAACAACCGGAGCGACAAACTGCGGCCGGAGCACGAAAAAACCGATGTAGGTCAGGCCCAACCCGAGGTACAGAAGCAGGGAGTTGAGGAAATCCCGGGGCTGCAGCAACTGCCACACAGGGAGCACGGACGCCAGGTAGGCGTAGGCGAGCAGCACCAGCGTCCAACCCTCCACCGAATTCCACTTGACCGGGATCAGCGGCGACAGCAGGACCGAAACCAGAGTCAGAGCGAACGCCGCCGCGATCAGCAGCCACAGATTGAAGCCCCTCTTTCGCACCAACCATCCGATGGCGAGGGCGGCGAGCAGGATGACGCCGGAAGGCACCACCGACTCTGGATAATACGCCGGGCTGAAGAGCAACGACACCACGTAGGCGAAGACACCCATGGCGAGGGCGATCCCAAAGAAGATGATGGCGTGCATCAGCGATTTTGCCCTGCGGCCCATGAGTCCTTCGGCGATGGCACCGATGGATTTCCCCTCCCCTCTCACCGACACAACCAACGCCCCGAAGTCGTGGACGCAGCCAATCAACACCGACCCGCAGACGACCCACAGCATGGCCGGAAGCCAACCCCAGATGACCGCGATGGCTGGCCCCAACATGGGTGACAACCCCGTGATGGAAGCAAAATGGTGACCGAAGAGCACCAGCGGGTGGGTCGGAACGTAGTCGATGCCGTCTTCGAGAGTGTGGGCGGGGGTGGGATGATCGGCCCGCAACTCGAAAATTTGGTGAGCGAGAAATTTCGAGTAGACGAGATAACCGATGGCGTAGAACGCAAAACACGCGAGCACTGTGACGACTGCTGTCATCCGGTCCTCCAAGCGGGTCGATCAATGGTACCCCGCCCCCACCCGCCCGGTGTAGAAGGTGTGGAGAAACTGCGAGCCCGGGCCCGAGCCCGTTGTCGTCATCGTTACCGTCTCCGTGCTTGTGACCGATCGAAGAACAAAGATCGAAGAACGACGACCCACCCGCCCAGATCCTTCGTCGCCTGCGTCTCCTCAGGATGACATTGTGAAGCTTGGGCGGGAGGAGAGTCGCCCTCTGCTCCCCGCCGGCTTCCCCCGGCTACCCGAGACGGCCTCCACGCCGGGTGGGCGGAGGCGACGTTCGACCTTCGACTTTTGACTTTCGACTCGTGGTCTGCGGATCTCAGTTCCCCGACGACTCCAGGTGTTCGGGGCCATCGAGATCCGCCAGGAGGAGGTCATTGGGCGCTTCCACACGCTGCAACTCGGCAGCGACTTGTTCCACCTCGGCCATGACTCGCAGCACGTTGAGCCCGGCGATCTTGGCCACGTCCTCGCGGCTGTAACCCCTGCGCAGAAGTTCGGCGAGCAGCAACGGGTAGCCGGACACGTCCTCCATGCCCTGTGGCACGGTGGAGACACCGTCGTAGTCGGAGCCGAGCCCGACGTGATCAACGCCGGCGATCGACCTGATGTGGTCGATGTGGTCCGCCAGATCCGCGACGGTCACCTCGGGCATCGGGTGATCGGTGTACCACTTGGTCATGGAGGCGTCCACCACCTCGGGATCGCCCGGGTACACCGTCTGCAGCCTGGCCTTTTCGGCCTTTCCGGCGGCCACCCGCGACACCACGTCGTTGCTGATGAAGAAGTTTCCAAAGTTGACCATGACCACCCCGCCGCTATCCCTCACCCTCAGGAGGACGTCGTCTGGCACGTTTCGAGGGTGGCTGTTGAGGGCTCGGGCATTGGAGTGAGAAAAGATGATCGGAGCCCGGGCCACGTCCATGGCGTCGTTCATGGCGTCCGCCGAGACATGGGACAGGTCGACCATCATTCCCAACCGGTTCATCTCGCGCACGACCGCACGGCCGAACTCGGTCAGGCCGCCGTGCTCCGGGGTGTCGGTGGCGGCGTCGGCCCACGCCGTGTTGTCCCAATGGGTCAGGGTCAGATAACGGACTCCAAGTGCGTACAACTGGCGGAGGACCGCCAGCGAGTCGTCCAGACAGTGGCCGCCCTCGGCCCCGATGAGAGACGCAATCTGTCCGCCAGCGTGGATCCGCCATACGTCGGCCGCCGTGAGCGCGATTGCCAGGTCTTCCGGATACGCCCGGACAAGCCGATGGACGAGGTCGATCTGTTCGATCACCGTTGTGACGGCCTCTGGACCCGAGAGTTCGGTGGGCACCCAAACCGACCAGAAAACCCCTCCGACCCTTCCCTCGCGAAGCCTGCGGATATCGGTCTGCATGGGTCGGTCGAGACCCGACGTGTCGTTGAAATCAAAGTCGCCGAGGCGATTGTCAACCACCGAACGAATCGCCCACGGCGCGTCGTTGTGACCGTCGATCAGCGGCACCTCACGGAGCACCTCGAGGGCGATCGCCATCCGACCCCCATCGTCACTGTCCGCCGGCGGCACGTCTCCGGCCGCGGCACCCGCGCTCAACACGCACAGACACACCACCAACCACCGAAATCCCGTCATCCGTCGCTCTCCCCCTCCGGGTGCTCGTCTCGCCAGCGTTCCCAAAATTGCCGGCGTTCATCGTCCGCATCGCCGGCCGCGATCAG
This sequence comes from uncultured Holophagae bacterium, assembly GCA_963710645.1. GTDB lineage: Bacteria > Acidobacteriota > Thermoanaerobaculia > Thermoanaerobaculales > Sulfomarinibacteraceae > FEB-10. The sequence continues at coordinate 121,062 of CAVQBD010000004.1, forward strand.
GTCGTGAACCTCGCTGAAACTCCCGATCCACTCACCGGGAGGCAGACCATCGCCAACCACCAGAACATCCGCACCGTTGGGGTTGACCGGCTCGGCGGTAAGAGCGACGGGTTCGTCCACCCCTCCCCCACCCACCGGCACCCCGTGAGGAATGAAGGCCAACTTCTCGAAGGTCCACAGATAATCGTCCAGGATCTGCAGCCTGCCCGGATCAGCGACCCAGATCACCACTCGCCGGCCTTCCCGGTACAGCCGCTCCACTAAAGCGGCGAGTTCTCGGGCCCGTTTCTCGCCAGGCAGCGGGTGAAACTCCAGTCGAGTCATAGCCCGCGCAGTCTACGCCACCCACCGGGGCCTGCAAAGAAGGCCGGCCGGTGGTATGTTCGTTTCATGCCGAAATCAACCACTGCTGCGTTGGGAGACGACACACACGCTTACGTGATCCGTGGTGGGCATCCGATCGGCGGCACCCTCAAACCCGGGGGCAACAAGAACGCCGCCCTGCCCATGCTCGCAGCGACTTTGCTGGCTGAAGGGCCGGTGTCGCTCGACAACATCCCAGCCATCCGCGACGTGGGCATCATGATCGACCTGATCTCGGGTCTCGGGGCATCGGTGGAGGAGATCCGGCCGGGCCAATGGAAACTGGCCACCGACGATCTGGCCAACCACGCACCCGATCCGAAGTTGGCTCGGCAAATCCGCGCTTCATTCCTGCTTGCCGGGCCTCTGCTGGCTCGCTGGGGGCACGCCGTGCTGCCACGACCCGGCGGCGACAGGATCGGCCGACGGCCACTGGACACCCACATCCATGCGTTCCTGGATTTCGGGGCAACCGTCGACGTGGAGCCAGACCGCTATGTCATGAAGGCACCGGGAGGTCTCCACGGCACAGATCTCTTCCTCCACGAGATGAGTGTCATGGGCACCGAGAACGCCATCATGGCGGCCTCGCTGGCCACCGGAACCACGGTGATCCGCAACGCCGCCTCCGAGCCCCACGTCCAGGAGCTCTGCAGCCTGGTGAATGCCATGGGTGGCCAGGTGGAGGGCATCGGCACCAACACCATCACAGTGGAGGGCCGCGACCATCTGCACGGCACCGAGGCAACCATCGGTCCAGACCCGGTGGAAGTGGGCAGCTTCATAGGTCTCGCGGCCGTCACCGGCGGCGAGCTCCGAATCACTGGCGCCCGGCCCCGGGAACACCACCGCATGACCCGGCTCTGCTTCGGACGGCTCGGAATCCACTGGGACGAGGACGGCGACGACATCATCGTGCCGGCCTCTCAGGAGCTGGTCATCCGAGACGACCTCCACGGCGCGATCCCAAAGATCGACGACGGACCTTGGCCGGCCTTTCCCCCTGATCTCACGAGCATTTCGGTGGTCCTGGCAACCCAATCGAGAGGTACGATCCTGATCCACGAAAAGATGTTCGAGAGCCGCCTCTTCTGGGTCGACCGGTTGATCGCCATGGGCGCCAGGATCGTCCTCTGCGACCCCCACCGGGTGGTGGTGGTCGGACCATCGCAGCTCCATGGTCAGGTGCTGACGTCCCCAGATATTCGTGCGGGCATGGCCCTGGTGATCGCGGCGCTGTGCGCCCGCGGCGAAAGCGTGATCCACAACATCCGCCAGGTGGAGCGTGGCTACGAGACCCTCCACCAGCGGCTCACCACGCTCGGCGCGGACATCGAGCGCATCGAAAAATGAGGGACTGGGGGCTCGTTCCCCCACCCTCCCTTTAGGTATGGAGGGTGTGGAAAGTGTGGAGGACACCTCCCCGCGTCTGGTGGACGCTGGGGGGGGGCGGGGGGTTTCGAATTCCGAATTCCGTCAATTCCTAATTCCTAATTCCTAATTCCTAATTTTTAGGGATGCTCCCTGCTCCCTGCCTACTGTGGCGAAAAGATATCCGGTCGATCGGGATACCGCTCGCGGAGACGAGCGCTCAGCTCGGCGATCTCCGAGGGGTGAATCGGTCGCACCCTCTCGAACACCGACACCCGCACTCCGTCACCCAGAAGGTACTCGCCGGACATCAGCCGGTATGCGTTGGCGATGTCCGTCCCCTCCAGGAAGCTGAGCGTCGGCAGGATCACCACCTGCTGCTCGGACGGCCTCAGGTTGACCTGGGGTGGATCCGGAACGACGACGTAGTCGGCCTCGAGCAGCATCATTGGAAATCCGTCCCTGCGATCCACGTGGGCGGACTGCAATATCCAACGGGTCGAAGAGAAACCGGTGGCCAGTGACACATTGGCGAAGGCCAGGGTCTGCTCCGACACGGTGGACGTACATCCAAGGACATAGATATAGCCAGGTCGCAGGGCGGTCGCCGAATCAAGCCGGGTCATGAGCCGAGCCACCTCGTCAAGGTCGTGGCGTACTGCCGGCCGAACGCGGAGGCCGGGCAGCATGGGGCCGAGGGCGTCAGCCGCCGGCGCCGCAACCGGCAATAGCACGGCCGCGCTCGTAAGCAGGCCGATCACCAGGGCCGTTGTCCCCGCAAGGGCCAACTTCCGGGCCGTGGCGATGCCCTCGAAAAGCCCCACAAACCAGCATCCCATGAGGACCAGCAGGCCTGCGGCATAGAGATACCAGTGTTGCGGATCGTGGGCCTGCAGCCGGGCCATCATGACGAAGGTCAATACCAGCTGCAGACCGATCACCGCCGCGATCCGCCGGGTCGACCGGCGACTCGCCAAACCCACCAGGGCCGCCAGCACCAACCCCATGGTGACCAGGCCGTATTCGGTGACAACCGAACCGAGGATTTCGCCGATCCCGCCGCCGGCAAAGCCAACGAATTCCTCTGAGTAGCCGCCGCTGAGGCGGCGCAGGGAAACCGGCGCGGCGAGCACCGCGAGCGTCACGACGGCAGCGGCGCCGATCAAGGCCGCAGGCCGGAAGGCGCCGGCCGCAGCCCGAAGACCTTCCTTCCGACGGTGCCACGCGAAAACTCCCGACTCGAGGAGGATCACCGCACACATGGCCACCGACCAGAATGCGTACCAGCGACGGAATATGGCCGTCAAGGCGATGAGAAACCCGATCATGATCAGTTCCAAGAGAGTCAGGTCGCACGCGTCACGGTGCAGATACAGGGCGAAGACCACGATGCCCAGGGCCACGCCCCCCAGACCGAGATACCCGATAAAGATCGGCTGCCACAGGCCGGGCAGCATCAATATGGCCGTTGCCACCCCGACAAAAACTGCGAGAACTCCGGGGCGCGACCCCTCCGGTCGAATCATCACCACGGCCAAGACCACCGCCAGAATCACCGCCAGACCATAGATATTCAGGACCGACGCCACGTAGGCCAGCCGCGACGGGCCCAGCACCACCATGGAGATTGCAACGGGCGTCGCCGGCAGGAGATTGAGCTCGGAGTGGGCCACCGAGTCGGCCACGGCCGCCAACGCGGCAAGTGGGCTCGAACCCATCCCGGAGGCGAGACCCGTTGCGTAGGTCCAGTAGGCCAGTTGATCTGCCCGGTACAGGGTGTGTTCTGCGGCCACGAAACGCACGGCGTAGAGCGTTAACGGCAACAAAATGGCCACGGCGAGAACCACCGCCACACCCCAGTACGGGGTCCCGGTTGACGCCGTGCGGTCTTCGCGGGCCCTCATATCTCACCTGGTCTTGTCGCGAGGGCGGCGACACGCCATCAGCTGTAAAACGGCTGATCGCCCGCCGTGTGGTCGGTCTCGTCCACGACATGCTCGATCTCTGCGACTTCTTGCGTGATCACAGATTCGATGCCCTGGGACAGGGTGAAGCTGGCACTGGAGCACCCCTGGCAGCCGCCTCCCAGGTGAACGAACGCCGTATCGCCGTCCACGCGGTCCAACTCCACCCAGCCGCCATGAGAACCCACCACAGGTGTGACCTTCTCGTCGATGACCTGCTGCACCTTCTTCGCCACCGGGTCATCCCAAACGGGGGTGGCGGCCGGGTTGTCGATCTGGAACCCGGATCCGCTGTCGATGGTGAGAAAATCAACGGTCGAACCGTCCATCCACTCGTCGCTCTGAGGATCGACCACGACGACAAATCCGTCGAGATCCATGGTCGTATCCGACTCCTCCAGGTCCTCGGCCCGGACGAGGTGGATCTGATACCTGAATGTGTACTTGCCAACCCGGGCAGCTCGGACCCGCACCCCGCGGCATTCGTCGCCGGCTTCTTTGACGAACTCGGCGATTTTCTGTTGTGCGGCTTCGGTCAACGTGATCATCGTCCACTCCCTTCGAGCGGCAGTCTATCTGTTCGTTGAATAAATGTCCCGACCCCGTCCTCACACTTTGTCAACCCAACGGGTTGATCCGCGTCTCTTCCCCGTGAGACACACACCGAAGCACCAAACCCATCCCGACCACCGAAAGGAGAGATGAAATGAAATTCACCTTCAATTGTGTCATCGCCCTCATACTTGTGGCCGTTTCCGCTCCGGCGATGGCCCAGGAAGGACCGTTCCCTGTGCCCACCGAGGAGCTCTGTCTCCCGCAAGCGGCCCAGGGAATCATCATTGAGTTCCTCGAGATGAACGAAGAACAGGTCGCCCAGTGGGATGCTCTGATCGCTGACCGGATCGCCGCCGCCCAGCCGCTGATGGAGTCCATTATTGGAATCCAAACCGAACTCGAGGTGTTGCTGTCGGGCGACGAACCCGACCCCTGGGTGGTGGGTGACCTGGTCATCCAGCGCCACGATCTCAAAGAGGAGCTGGGCCATGTCTACCGGGACTATGTGGACGGATTCGAGGGGCTGCTCCTGTCAGAGCAGCTCGACCGATACCACTTCATCCGGCGCGCCGAGCACGCCCAGCCGCTCTTCGCTCCGTTCCGATTCATGGATCTCCTGCCTCCGCACTGGCGGTAGGCAATCTCCCCCCCGCTCCCGGCCCGCTTCGGCGGGCCTCTTTCGCGTCCAGGTCTCGGCACGGCAATGCAGCTGATCGTCGGTCGCAACAACAACGCAGATGTTCTGAGAACGAAAAACAAAGAACCGAGATCGAAGAACCCCACCCTCCCGGTAAGCGACAGAAGCGTTTCGGGTGGATGGGTGTCTTTGTTCTTTGATCTTCGTTCTTGGATCGGGCGTCGACGCGGGAACGGGTTCGGGGGACCTTCGGATCGTCCTGTGGACGAGCTACTTCGCTGAGCCGCCGTTGATCCGCAGCTTCGCCGCAGATTCACCCAGCTCCACACACCGCCTGTGGGCGGCCCAGACGGCGTCCGAAAGAACGGTCCGGATCCTCCCCCGTTCCAGCTGGTACTGGGCTTCGGCGCTGGTCCCGCCCGGCGAGGTCACCTCGTTGCGAAGTTCGGCCGGATGCAGGGAGCTGCCCTGGGCATACTCCACCGAACCCCGAACCGTCTCGTAAACCAACTCGGTGGCCAGACGCCGCGAAAACCCGAGGTGAACGCCGGCGTCCACCAGCGCTTCCATGAACATGAAGACATAGGCCGGCCCGGTGCCGGAGAGTGCCGTGGCCATGTCGATCTCGTTCTCGTGACTGACATATTCGTCGGACCCGAATGCCGCGAGCAAGGTGGCGGCCCGCCCCCGCCCTTCGGCATCTACCGCAGGGCTCGCCGTCCACACCGAAATCCCTCGTCCGATCTGCCCGGGGGTATTGGGCATCACCCGTACAACCGCCGGGGTTGCCAAGACACCTGCGATATGGGCGATCTGGATCCCGGCCACGATGGACACGACCATGGCATCAGGCGAGATCTCGGGTCGCAGGTCATCGGCCGCCTCGTCGAAGTACTGCGGTTTGACGGCGATCACCACCATGGTCGCCCCACGAACGGCGGCGGCGTTGTCCGTCGTAGTGCGCACCGAGTATCGATCGGCGAGCTCTCTGCATCGTTCCTCCCTGGGATTGGAGGCGACAATCTGCCCGGAGTTCACCGACCCCTCCCGAAGCAGCCCCATGATCATGGCCTCGCCCATGGTGCCGCATCCGATCACCGCGATCGTTTCATTTCGAAGTGCCATCTCACCTCCATAGGGACTAGGGACTAGGGACCAGATCCTGGTCCCTAGTCCCTAGTCCCTAGCCCCTTCATCCTACACACCCATCCAATTCGGCAGATTTGCGATGGAGTCGAGGATCGCGTCAGGCGGACGATGAAGCCGGGCGAGCTGATCCTCGCGAAAAGTCCCGGTCCGCACTGCCACACCTCGACATCCCGCAGCCTGTCCGCCTGCGACATCGGTGGCCAATCCGTCGCCGACCACCGCCACCAGATCCAGTGAAAGACCGAGGGCTCGCGCCGCCGTCTCGAAGAAGGCCGTGCTGGGTTTCCCCACCAGAACCGCCTCCTGGTCGGAGGCGTACTCGAGGGCCGCAACGAATGGCCCGGCGTCCAACTGGAGACCATTGCCCGGGTCCCAGCTGCGGTTCTTCTGTATCGCAACCAGTCTGGCCCCGGCGTTCAGAGCCCGAAATGCGCGATTCAGAACGTCGAACGTCCACTCTTCACCGAGATCACCCACCACCACGTGATCCGGTCGCTGGTGATCAACCTCGAAGTCCTCGAATTCTTCGAGCGTGGCGGCGGCGAGCAACGGCGAGATCCGGCGTGCGCCCTGCCCCGCCAGCCAGGACGCGGCGGCCACCGGAGCGGTATGGAGTTCATCGGATCCAACCCGAATTCCCATCGCGGCCAGACGTTCGACCAGGGCAGACCTCGGGCGCCTGGTGGTATTGGTTGCGAAACAGATGGGCACGCCCGCCGCGCGCAGACCCTCCACTGCGTCGGCCGCGCCGGGGATGGGCTCACCGCCGAAATAGAGGGTTCCGTCAAGATCGATGACACAGCCCTCGACCCTCATGTCACTGTGCTCCGGCCAGCGCCGCTGTGAACGGCTCGCCCAGCACTTCGAGGCGCCATCCCATGAGGCTGGGCGAAAGCTCTGTGCCTCGGCTGCCATTCCAGCCGGCCATCGATCTGAGCAGAGCCTTCGGGCACACAAGACCGGGCTGCAGGCCGAGCTCGATCGCAACCTCATCTCTCGCGGCGGTCAACGCCGCGATCCGGCGTTTCTCGGATTCGGTCGGCGTCGGCACCCGCTCTTCTCTGATGTGAGGTGGCGCCGACTGAGGCCGGCCGAGACGCCTCTGGACCTGTTGGCCCCATCGCCGCACGAAACGGGGACCCAGTCCAGGCACCCGCTCGAGATCGGCCGCCGACTCCGGAGGGTTCTCGGCGAGTTCCAACATGGGCCGGTTCCCGAGCACCTTGAAGGGTGGCAGGTCGAGCCGCTGGGCCTGGGCGTCCCGCCACCAGTAGAGGTCAAAGAGACGATCTCTGGCCTTCCCCCTGAGCGAACGGGCGCCCTTGATTCTCTCGAAAGCGAGCGGATCGGTTTCCACGACCTCGTGCCGCACCGCCGTCAATCTGTCGAATTCCTCCACCGCCCACTCCCACCGTCCCAACTCCTCCAGGCGGGCGCGCAACCTATCGGCCAGATCCAAGAGATACGCGGTGTCCGCCGCCGCATAAACCAGCTGGTCCGATGTCAGAGGCCTGCGGCCCCAGTCCGCACGCTGGTGCTTTTTGTCGAGGGTCAGACCGAACTCCTGGTTGAGGAGATGGGCCAGACCCGTCTTCTCCTCGCCCAACAGCTGGGCCATGATCTGGGTATCCTCGAGTCCATTCACCCGGGCACCGTAGTCGCGATCCAGAACACGGATGTCGTAATCGGCCCCGTGCATCACGACGACGACCGAGGGGTCTGCGACCTGTTTCCACAGAGGGTCGAGATCGGCGGCTGCGAGGGCCAACGGATCGATCACCGCGTTTCGTCGGTCCACGGTCACCTGAACCAAGCACATCTTATGGAAATATGAATGGAGTGAATCGGCCTCGGTGTCGAGGGCGAAGCGCCCGGACGCCCCACAGGTGTCGGCCATTGCGCGGACGCCCGCAGAGGTGTCGATCCAGACGGGATTCAGCTTCTCGAGCATTGCGGGATAGTAGCAGGGAGCAGAACAGTGATTTCGAAATTCGAAATTCGAAATTCGAAAACCCCCGTCCCCGGAGTACCGGCGAAGGGGGGAAGGTGAGAAGGGGAGGTGGGCGCGTGTCCGATCCCCCTGGTCCTACGGACCTGGGAAAGTGCGTTGTCGTGCTGTGAGCGATGGGATCCGGATTCAGTTAAACGTCTCACGCGGTCAAGCCGGGAGCGTGCAGTGATACCCACGCCCGCTGTCCCGATCGTGGCGTCCTTTCACCTTCTCCCCTTCTCCCCTTCTCCCCTTCTCCCCTTCTCCCCTTCTCCCCTTCTCCCCTTCTCCAACAGGAATACCCCCGCCCTTCATCAACTTGAACCAGTTGACCGAGCGAAAGGTGTTAGAGTGGCCCCATGAGACCAATTCTCGACATCCGCACCGCCAAGGTGGCGGTAGAACTCACCAACCGCTGCAATCTTCGGTGCGGCATGTGTCCCATGGGCAACCTGGGGCGGCCCGAAGGCGACATGCCGTGGTGGTTGGTGGAAAAGGTCGCCGCCGACCTCCGCACGAAGGTGTGCGCGTGTCGTGGCTGCACGAGATGGGCGAGCCTCTGCTCTATCCACGGCTGGCCGATGCCATCGAACTCTTCCCGGGATGTTCTGTATCCACCAACGTCATGATGCTCGACGAGGACTACGGCCGCGAACTGGTGGCCACCTCGCTCCGTCGGATTCGGCTCTGCGTGGACACCATCAACCCCGAGGTCTACCCGCAGGTGCGGCGGGGCGGCCGCTTCGACACTGTGGTGGAAAACATTCGCACCTTCCTGGAAGTCTCGAAAGGCCACGACATTCAGGTCGAAATCCAACGCATGATCTCGCTCCACACCTCACAAGAATCCGTCGCCGGATTCGAGGAGTTCTTTCATCTCGACCGCTACCCCCAGGCGCGGATCATCGAGAAGACCTGCGAGGGTCTCGACACATCGGACGAGACAGATTTCCACGAGGCCTACTACGGTTGTTTCCAGGGATATCCCTTTCGCTGGTTCGTGGTGCTGGCCGACGGGCGAGTGACCCACTGTTGCTACGATTACGACGGCTCCCAAGCCATAGGCGACATGAAGACCCAGACGGCGCGCGAGATCATCTCCTCCGGCACCGTTGAACGCACCATGGAGGCATTCAAGAACAAGGACTGGGAGACCCTGCCCCGCTGCGGTGAGTGCTACAAGAACAGCTCGGGCAAGGCGGTCATCTACGACCAGTTGCTGCAGCTCGGGCACAAGCTGGACAAGGTCCTCCCGGTCAAACAGGTTGCCCGGAAGATCATCAATCGCTAGGTGGGAGTACCGGGTTGCGGGTTCTGGATTCCGGGTTGATGTCAAGCGTTCCCCGCCGCCCTTATCCGAAGCCCAACTCGGAACGCGGAACTCGGAACTCGGAACCCTCGGCGAGATGGGAGAGGGTAGAGTATTTCTATGGGAACGGCTGAGTGGGGGTCGAACCCGGAGTTCTTCGGACCGCGACACGCCCATCGGGAGGGCCGCATCGTCCACGAACTCTGGCGACGTTCGTCGGGGGACGGGCTGCATTTGGAGTGCGCCGCCGGCGTCGGCTCCCTGTCCTGCAAGCTCGCGCAGACACGCACCGTGGTGGCCGCCGACCTCTCGCTGACGTCCCTTCTCCATCTCGAGAAATCGGCTCGAACGGCCGGGGTTCGCGAGCGGGTCGCCCCGGTCGTGGCTGACATCACCCAACTCCCGTTCGCCGATGAGACCTTCGACACGGCTTCGAGCGCCGAGACCCTGGAGCACCTTCCCGATGACGCCGCCGCGGCCTCCGAGCTCGGCAGGATCCTCCGACCCGGTGGTTGGTTGGTGGGAACCGTCCCGGCTGATCCGAAACAGTGGTCCGACTGGGACGATTGGGGCGGCCACCTGCGTCGCTATACCACCACCAACATGATCGAGCTGCTGGCAGACGCGGGCCTCGAACCCCACGTCAGGATGTGGGGCTGGCCCGTGCTTCGCCTTTACGACGGGTTCTTTCTCAAACGGGTCAATAGCAGAAGGTTAAAGACCGACGGACCGTTGGAGCAGGATCCGGCGCTGCGCACGGTCTCGGGACTGGGTCAGCAGCGTTGGCTGGTGGCCGCCGTCCGGGCCGCCTTCGAGGTCGACCGACTCTTCGACGGTCTTCCCTGGGGGGTGGGGCTCATCTTCGCGGCCAGAAAACCGGCTGAGGTTCCGGCGATGCGCCCGCTACGAACAGTCGACCGGACAATGCCCGCCCCGTCCTGTCCGTGAGCGCCGCCCACCCACCCGGATGCAAGATCCAAGATCCAAGATCCAAGATGCAAGATTCGGTTCATCCGGATTTCCGTGAGATGGGTAGTGGTTGGATGACAAATGTGAAATGAGAAATGAGAAATGAGGAGTTTTCCATCGCACCGACCTCCTGTGCAGTTCCAGGATCCGTCCAGCGGCAGCGACAGCGAACAGGGACAGATGACAGCGTCAGCAACCAGCGCCGGCGGGCGTCTTCATCGACAGCGTCCAGAATGGCCGGTGCCAGGTTTCCAATCAGGACTCCGGGTTGAGTAGGCGCCATGTCATGGCCCGGACCTCATCAAAGCCCTTCATCGCATCACGGGCCCCGGTTCGACTGATCGCCCCGGCGTGAACCAGCAGCGTCAGGTGAGACTCCACCTCCTTGGCCGAAGCGTAGGCGATTCTCCAGTGGTTCGATCGGTCCCGTCCAACTCGGCCGTGGCCTTCAGCGATGTTGGCCGGGACCGAGCTGGCCGACCGGATCGCCTGATCGGCAATGGATTTCAGGGGAGCGGGAACCCTCATGACGAGCTGTATGGCCATGCCTGCTGCTTCAAGGGCTTTCTCGATCGCGATGAGGTTGGTGTGAGTGACGGCTTTGGACATGGACACCTCCGGGTCGTTCATGCCGTTTCCCGCATGCCGGTGAGGCAGCCGATGTCAAGGGTGAGGAGCACCGGGACTCCGGCCCGGCTTGCCCTTGACATCGGCTGGCCACCGGCTACTCATCCCATTGAACGACCCGGAGGTGACCCATTCCATGCCGCGAGAGCAACTGATCGCTGCCCCTGATGACTGTCGCTGCTCGCTGTTCCCAGCCGCTGTCGCTGAACGCTGCCGCTGCATCTCGGGCCCGGGCACCCGGCTTCCCCTCGGGCTGCGCCGTGGCAAGCGGGGACGGACGCGCAGACGCCCCCACCTCAACCTTTCCCGGATGAACCCAAAATTCAAGATGCAGGATGCAAGATTCAAGATGCAAGGCCCTCCCCCCCGAGGCGTCGCACTTTCATCCTGAGCGAGCGTAGCGAGTCGAAGGATCCCACGGGGTCAAGGGAGAGATCCTCGGTGCATTTTCGCGCTCTGTTCTTCGGGGGATTCCGCGACTCGGCCGTTGGCCTCTCTCGGAAAGACATGAGGCCAGGCGGGGTTTCCAGCCCCTAGTCCCTAGCTCCTACTTCAGGATCTTCTCCATGAAGCCCTCCTCGGCGGAGGCGACGATACCCATGGCCGATCCCACGACCCCGCCCATGAGCTTCGACATCATGGGGATGTTCATGCTGGCGAGCCAGACCGATCCGTCGGCCTTTTCGTGGACCGCCCACGTGCAGGGCATGATGGCCGACAGGTGCGGTGAGTCGCCGAGCACCGTCTTGGCGATCTTCGGGCTGCACACGTAGTACTGTTTGATCCGCTTCAGGTTGTCCGGCAGGGCGTTTTTCTGAGCCAGCTTGGCTCCCATGTCGAAGCTCTCGTTTGGGAAGCTCCAACCCTCGGCCTCACCCACGACCTTTTCGACGCGGGCACACGTCTCGTCAAAGGAGTGGGCACTGAGTTGAGAAACCACCATCTTCGAGCGCATCATGGACACACCGACCACCGCGGCCAGCACGATTCCCCCCACAATTCCGACAATCAACAGCACTGCGTCAGGCATGCTCTCCTCCTCGATTCAGAGTGTTTTTAATTACCATATCGTTATTATAGAATATTCTTAAATCTAGTCAACTTATCCCCCACCCGACCAGATGCAAGATGCGAGATCCCCCACCCGCGCGGGAACAGGGAGCAAGGAGCAAGGACCAGGGAACAAGGAGCACTCCTGCCCGCCCGAGCCCGCTTGTCACGGCGGAGCCGCAGGCGGAGCCGGATCCCCCGCCCGCCCCGACCGATCGAAGAACGAAGAACGAAGAACGCTCGCCCGTTGAGGGTGCGGGAGGGCGCGATGGGCGGGCGTGCTATCTGCCTGCGCATTCCGAACGCGCGGGACGGTGCCAGGCACCGTCGAAATCGAATCGCAGCACCAGGTCGACACATCTGCGGCGGTGCCTGGCACCGACATCTGGTGCCCAAATGCAAGGGTGGCAACCTCGGGGAGCGCGTCAGGAGAATTGGTTCGATGAAACTACCTGAGCGAGCCAAACCCCAACTAGGGCATCGTTGTAGCGCAGGCGTCCCGCCTGCAACGTTCAACAAAGAACGAAGACCAAAGAACAAAGATCCCGCCCATTCGACATGACGTGTTTGGGGGCGGGCGGGGGCTTTTGGTTCTTCGTTCTTCGTTCTTCAATCGATATGCAGCCGGGACGGCTGCGCTACAACATCGGAGGGAGTCGGAGCCTGCGCGACGTCGAGCGGGGACGCCGGTCACTGCGCGACCTCGGCGACGAAGTCACGGATTTCCGCCGCCACCCCGTCGGGGTCCTCAAAGGGCAGGAAGTGGGAGGTCGCGGGGATCTCCCGCACCTCGACGTTGGCCATCTCGCGGCTGGCGCGGGCCGCGGCGCCCGTGAGGAAGGTCTCCGAGTTCGCGCCTCTCAGAAAGAGCACCGGAACCCCGATGGCCCGGAGAGCGGTCCACACATCGGCGGGGCTGATCTCGAAGATCCGCGCCTCCCACGCCTTCGGGTAGCGCAGCCGCACGCCATCGTCCGACCCGACGAATCCGGCCTCGAGGTAGTCGTTGAAAGCAGCTTCGGTCCAGCCGGCAAAGGCGGGTTTGGAACGATAGGCGGCCGCCACCGTCTCGCGATCCGGCCAGCGATCACGTCGTCTCCGCGCGCTTTGGACGAGCGGCAGCCGCCCGCCCTGGCCGAGCCCCTTCATGGCCGCCCAGAACCACGACCTGGGGAAGGTGAAGACCACCGGATCGATGAGGACCAGGGCCGAGAATAGCTTGGGGTCGGCCGCCGCGGCCATTGCGGTCAACACTCCGCCCAGGCTGTGTCCCACACCGACGGCAGCCGTGACGCGACGCCGATCGAGTTCGCGTTCGAGATCATCGGCCAGCTGCCGCCAGTCCGTGAGGCTGTCCGGCGGGTCGTCAGACCAGAGGGGACGGGCCGCGAAGGACACGACACGGAAGGTATCGGTGAGCGGCTCGAGCAGCGTCCGATAGCTTCCCGGCGGGAGGCCGTTGGCGTGGGCGAAGTGAAGCGGAGGGCCGTCACCGCCCCAGTCGGTCCAGGCATCCTCAGGTGGTTGCTCCGCCCGGCTCACCGGTACCACGCGGGCTCAGATGACGCCCAGACGTTTGCCGACCCGTTCGAAGGCGTCCACCGCCAGATCGAGATGCTCGATTTCGTGCGCCGCCGAGATCTGGGTCCGAATCCGCGCCTGACCTCTGGGCACCACAGGGAAGGAGAAACCAATGACGTAGATCCCCTCCTTCAGCATCTCATCGGCGAAATCGGACGCCAGCTTGGCGTCGTAGAGCATCACCGGCACGATGGCGGTTTCGCCGGCGAGCACGTCGAACCCCAGCTTGTCGAGCTTGGCCCGGAAGTGCGCGGTGTTCGCCATCAGCTTGTCGCGAAGCGCGGTGGTGGCGGAGAGCATCTCGAAGACCTTGATCCCGGCAGCCGCCAGCGACGGCGTCAGCGTGTTCGAGAAGAGGTAGGGTCTGGAACGCTGGCGGAGCATGTCGATGATCTCCTGTCGCCCGGTGGTGTAGCCGCCCGACGCGCCACCCAGAGCTTTCCCCAGGGTCGAAGTGATCACGTCCACCCGGCCCTGCACCCCGCAGTGTTCCGGAGTACCGCGACCGGTGCGGCCGATGTAACCGGTGGCGTGGGAGTCGTCCACCATCACCATGGCGTTGTAACGATCGGCCAGATCGCAGATCTCGTCGAGCTTCACCAGATAGCCGTCCATGGAGAAGACGCCGTCGGTGGCGATCAGCCGCCTTCGGTGGCCCTGGGTCGCTTTCAGGATCTCCTCCAGCTCTGCCATATCGGAGTTGGCATAGCGGAAGCGTTCGGCCTTGCACAATCGCACCCCATCGATGATGGAGGCGTGGTTGAGCTGGTCGGAGATGATGGCGTCCTCCGCTCCGAGGATGGTCTCGAAGAGCCCGGCGTTGGCGTCGAAACAGGACGAGTAGAGGATCGTGTCGTCGGTGCCGTTGAACTCCGAGATGGTCCTCTCCAGCCTCTTGTGCAGATCCTGTGTGCCGCAGATGAAACGCACCGAGGCCATACCGAAGCCGCGCTCGTCGAGGGCCTCCTTGGCCACCGCGATGATCTCCGGGTTATCCGCAAGACCCAGGTAGTTGTTGGCGCAGAAATTAATCACCTCGCCCTGGGGAACTGAGATGGCCGCCGATTGTGGCGAGGTGATGATTCGCTCCTCCTTGAATGTCCCGGCCTCGCGGATACCGTCCAACTCCTCCTGAAACCCCTTCTTGAAGCTCTCAAACATGACGCCACCTCCCGACCGCTGGTTGTAGCAGGTTTGCTCCGCATTTCAAAGATGCGAGATGCGAAATACGAGATACGAGATACGAGATCCCCCGTCCGCCCGGATCGTCCTCGTAGCGCAGGCCTGTGGCCTGCACTCATGCGATCAATCAAGGCCAGAATTGCAGGCGGGACGCCTGCGCTACAAGAAGACCCCCGTGAGGGAGGGGGGACTTTCGACTTTTGACTTTCGACCGGGCGGGGGACCGGGTCCACACCTTCCACACCGGGAGGATGGGGAGAACGCGGAACACGTAACCGGTAACAGTGCTAATCGGAGACGAAGGAGGCGATGGCCTCTTCCTCGGTATCGAAGACTTCGATCAGCGGCATGATCTGGGTCAGGCGCAGGGTGCGTTGGATATGGGGACCCGGCCGCAGCAGCTTGAGGTTGCCCCCGAACCGCCTGGCGAGTTTCCAACTCGCAACCACCTCGCCGATGCCCGAGCTGTCCATGATGGTGACCTCGCGGAGGTTCAGAACGATCTTCTTCCACTCCTCGGCCACCAGCTCGTCGATGACGTCGCGCAGGATCTCGTCGCCCACGCCCAGGACCAGCCGTCCCTCGATATCCACGATGATCACGTCGCCCAGGTGCCGCACATCAACATTCATGGGTGAATTGTATATCGAACCGAGGCAAATGGCCTCCACCGGTTCGTTGGTGGCCGGCGGCGTCTCTGCGAAGATGGGGTGAGGACACCGGATGAGCGACATCAGACCACGCCGACGCACGATCATCGAAATCGTGTGTTGGTTGATTGTCGTGGTGTCGGCAACGCCCGCCACGGCGTCCGCTGAAAGGCCTGCCAAGCCGCCAAGGGAAGTGTGCGCGCTGTTGGACGACGTGGAGAAACGGCCGCTCATGGACGGGGTCCTGAATCATCTCTTGCGTGCCTGCGGGCGGGAATACGAATTCGGCGAGGTCGTTCAGCAACCCGGCACCCCTCCGTATCGATCCGGCGCCATCACCGGCGGCATCGACGTGCCGGTGAACGACCGGGCCGGGGATTCGGGACCCTCCCAGACCCAGAGCGAGACCTCCATGGCGGTCAGCCTGGCCATCGGCACCGTCTGCGTCGGCTACAACGACTCCTTTCACCGCATCCAGGGCGAGGGCGTTACCGGTTTCAGCCGGTCCACCGACGGCGGTGCGACATTCACCGACCAGGGCGCCCTGGACCCGGATAGCGACGGTGATCCGAGTCTGGTGTGGCGCCGGGCCGACGGCATCTTCTACTTCGCCACCCTGGCCGAAGGGGGCATCGGCCTGTGGCGATCCGTCGACGATTGTCAGACCTTCCAATCCATGGGCACGGTCCACGACGGCGTCTCCGACGACAAGGAGATGATGGCGGTGGACAACGGCCTGTTCAGCCCATTCGCCGGCAGTCTCTACGTCGCCTGGACCGATTTCGGAACCGGCGGCGAGATCAGGCTCAGCGCCTCCACCGACGGCGCCGAGACGTGGTCCGATCCGGTGCGGGTCAGTCCGCACAACACCAGTGTGCAGGGGGCATGGCCCACCGTGGCGGCGAACGGAGATCTCTACGTGGCATGGACCCGGTTTGCCTCGGGTCTGTTCTCCATCGAGGCGGCGCGGTCCACCGACGGCGGCCGGACATTCACCCAGCTCCAGCCACCGGCCACGAATCGGGTCAAACCCGAGGACGCGGCAGCCACGGCAGTCTGCGCGCGTTCGGCGCTCAACGGTCAGATCCGACATTCGCCCTTCCCCCAGATCGCCGTGGGGCCCGACGGGGCGGTCCACGTGGTCTACACCTACGACCCGGACGGCTCGGACAACGGCGACACCGCCGATGTGTTCTACCGCCGATCGTCGAGCCAGGGGGCCGGCTGGGAGCCGGAGCTCCGGCTCAACGACGATCAGACCCTCACCGACCAGTTCTTTCCCACCCTCAGCGTCGGGACCGACAACGTGGTGTCGGTGTCGTGGTACGACCGCCGGCACGATCCCGCCAATCTGTTCTTCGACCACTACCGGCGGATTTCGCAGGACGGGGGGGTGACCTGGGGCCCGAACCAGAGGGTGTCCGATGTGTCGTCACCTGTCGCGCTCGATCCGAACATGGCCACCTGCTACCACGGCGACTACGACACACACCTCCAGAACGACGGTCTGGCCCTGGTCCAGTGGTCCGATGACCGCAATCCGGGCGGCGGCAACAATGATCCCGACGTTTTCATGGATCCGTCCCCGGTGAGCACCGATTTCCTGCTTGTTCCCGACGTGTGGCGCTCTCCGGTGTGTGCACCCGGACCGGTGACCTTCACAATTCACGTTCAGCAGTTCGGGGGTTTCGAACAGTCCGTCACTCTCTCCACCCCCGACCTCGACCCGGGATTGATGGCAGAGTTCGACGTCAATCCCGTCGTCCCGCCGGCCGCCAGCCATCTCGACCTTTCGGGCACCGGAGCGGTGCCCGCCGGCAACTACCCAGTGACCGTCGAGGGTGTCTCCGATCCAGGGGCGATCACCCACCACGCCCGCGTCGCGGTCGACGTCTTCAATCTGATTCCGGCGAACCCCGACAACCTCCAGCCGGGCGACGGTGCGCCCGACGTCGACGTCCGCCCGAACCTGGTGTGGGCCGAGGTTGAACAGGCCACGATCTATGCCGTACAGGTCGCGACCGACACGAGTTTTCACAACGTGGTGTACGCGGCTGAGATCCCGGATCCAAACCACGCATTGGCCCGGCCGCTGTCGCCCGAAACCATCTATTACTGGCGGGCCCGGGCGGAAAACGTCTGCGGCACCGGGCCCTGGTCCCTGCCCACCACCTTCACGACCAGATCGGTCCCCCCCACTCTGCTGGTGGACGACGATGATAATTTGCCCGATGTTCGGGCCTTCTACGAGGACGCCCTATCGGGCCTTGATCGGGCCTTCGACGTGTGGGACACCGCCAACTCCAACGACGAACCCACCGTCGACGACCTGGAGCTGTATGACGTGGTGATTTGGTTCTCCGGCGGTGAGTACGGCGGTGGCGCCGGCCCGGGCTCGACCGGCGAGGCGGCCCTCGCACAGTGGCTGGACAGCGGCGACGCGTGCTTCCT
Source organism: uncultured Holophagae bacterium (assembly GCA_963710645.1). Lineage (GTDB taxonomy): Bacteria > Acidobacteriota > Thermoanaerobaculia > Thermoanaerobaculales > Sulfomarinibacteraceae > FEB-10. The sequence continues at coordinate 138,910 of CAVQBD010000004.1, forward strand.
TCTGAGCGGACAGGACATCCATTGGGACCACGGCCTCACACTTTTCATGGAGTCGTACCTCGGGGTGGCCGAGGTGGAGGATGACACCGGACAGACCACGGTCACCGGCGCTGGCTCGCTCTTCAACGGCTTTGGACCCTTCGACCTGACCTACCCATTCAACAACTACAGCGACACCGTGACCCCCAAACCGACCGCGGAGACGGCCTTTGATGGCGACCAGGGCGCGGCGGGAGTGGCCAACGCCGTCGGCGGTTCCCGCACTGTTTTCTTCGGCTTTCCCTTCGAAGCGTTCCCCACCGCGGAAGACCGTCGGGCGGTGATGGCGCGGTTCCTTCAGGGCTGTTCCATCCGCTTCTCCGACGGCTTCGACTCCGGCGACACCTCGGCGTGGTCTCTCACCGTCCCCTGACGATCCGGACCCCATGTCGATGCCAAATCCGAAGGGCTTCCGCAACCTCCGATAAAGGAGTTCCGGGTTCCCGGTTGACCCGTCCCGACCGGAGCGACAGCTGCGATGTTGTGGTGCGACCGTCTCGGCTGCGAATCCGGCTTCGATTGAACGCGCGATTGCAGGCGGGACGCCTGCTCCACAATATGCCCCGGGCGGGCGGGGCCTAGCCCCTACTAGCCCCTATTCTTCCTCGTCCCCTCATACAGCTCGTACATCAGCAACCGGCACTCGATGGGGCCGTTGAAGATGGGGATCCTACGCGATGGCTTCAACCCGATCTGATTGGCAAGCTGGCGATCTCCAGCCAACACCCACGCGGTCGCGTCGGGAGCCTTCTTTTTAAAGGCATCGCCGAGCCGGCGGTAGAGGCCTCCAAGCCGGTTGACGTCACCGACCCGCACACCGTACGGCGGATTCACGACCACCATGCCGCCAGACCCCCAGGGCAGGGAAAATTCTCTGAGATCGCCCTGTTCCACATTGGCCCAGCGGTCCATCCTCGCCGCCTTGAGATTCTGCCGGGTGGCTCGGACCGCCCGCTCGTCTCGATCCCGGGCGACGATGGGCGCCGATGCCTGCCGGTGCTGGTGGCTCAGACGGCGGATCAGCTCCTGGAAACGCTCCCGATCGTGCCCGGCCCATTTTTCGAAGGCGAACTCCCTCTGCAAACCCGGAGCGGTTCTGGTGGCGATCATGGCCGCCTCGACGGCGAAGGTCCCGGTGCCGCACATGGGGTCCAGCAACGGCTGGGAACCGTCGTACCCGGCCAGCAGGAGAATCCCGGCCGCCAGCGACTCATTCAGGGGCGTCGGTCCTCCCCGGGGTCGGTATCCGCGGTGGGACAGGGGCTCCCCCGAGCTGTCAACCGACAGATTCGACACGCCATCGGAGATGTGAAGGTGGAGTCTGATGTCCGGAGATTCCCGGTCCACGTCAGGCCGCTCACCCCGTTTCTGCCGCAGCCGATCGACCACGGCGTCCTTGACCACACGAGCCGCAAAAGTCGGATCCCGAAATGCACGGGCCCTCCCGGCCACCTCCACGGCAAAAGTCTGCCGCTGGGCCAAGACGTCTTCCCACGGAACCGACGCCGCGAGCTCGTAGAGGTCGTCGCGATTGGCGACCTTGCCCCGAACCAGCGACACCAGAATCCTCATGGCGGTCCGAAGGTAGAGATTCGTCGCGAGGACCGTGTCCATCCCGCCGGTGAACGACACCATCCCGCGACCCGCCGCCACAGACGAGGCATCAATGGCCCGGAGCTCATCGGCCAGCACTTCCTCGAGCCCCCGACTGCAGGTGGCCACAAGGGGCCACGACCGTTCAGCGAGACCGAACATGGCGGGCAAAGTAGCGCGATCTCATGGTTGACGCAAGGGGCTCGGCTGCCTGTCGAGGGGGCGGCTGGTATACGCCACGACCCCCGGAGGCGGTATTATCGGCTCCACGGAGGCCAAAAATGAACGATGCGGTCAAGTTGGTTGTCGCCGTCGCGGTTCCGCTCGTGGTCGGCGGACTGTCCGGTGCTGCCACCGCCCGCGGCGTCGCCACCTGGTACCCGACCCTGGCCAAGCCGTCCTTCAACCCCCCGGCGTGGATCTTCGGCCCCGTCTGGACCGTGCTCTACGTGATGATGGGCGTGGCGGCGTTTTTGGTATGGCGGCGGGGCCTTGAGGCGGAAGCAGTCCGGTTCGCGCTGACCATTTTCGTGGTGCAGCTCGCCCTCAACGGACTCTGGTCCATCCTGTTCTTTGGTCTGCGTTCGCCGGGGTTGGCCTTTGCTGAGATTCTCATCCTCTGGCTCGCCATCGGCGTCACGGTGTGGGCCTTTTGGCGGGTCACTCCGGTCGCCGGCGCGCTGCTCTTCCCCTACTGGGGGTGGGTCAGCTTCGCCACCGTGCTCAACGGGTCGATCTGGACCCTCAACCGATGACCACCGATCAACCGGGAGGAGCAACGTCATGACCGTTTCCATCTTTTTGAAGCTCTACGCGGTGGCCCTGACGGCCTTTCTGATCATCGACCTGATCTGGCTGGGGGTGGTTGCGCGCTCGTTCTACCAGGCGCAGATGGGCCACCTCATGCGGGCCAACGTCAACTGGACGGCGGCCATCGTCTTCTACCTGATCTTCGTCTCAGGGATCGTGGTGCTGGTGGTGTGGCCGGCCATAGATCGTCAGAGCCTGACCCACGCGATCGTGCTCGGCGCCCTCCTCGGTCTCGTGACCTACGCCGCCTATGACCTGACCAACCTCGCCACCCTCGAGGGCTTTCCGTTGACGGTGGCCGTTGTCGACCTCATGTGGGGCACCGTGCTGTGCGCCACCGTCAGCGCGATCACCTACCTGGCCTCGTCGCGACTCGTCTCGTAGGGCTGTCTGAGTTCACCAGGCGGCGCCGGTCCTTCGGCAGGCCTAGCGTAACTCCGATTGACAAACAAACCCTACGAACGCATGTTTATTCTCAGGAATCAGCTTCAGGAGGAGACCATGCGCCAACTCACGGTCGGTTTGGTTGGGGTCATCGTTGCGCTGACGGCAGCTACGGCCGCTGCCCAAACGATTGAACGGGTGAGCGTCAGCAGCGACGGGGTCGAGGCCAACGGTGAGAGCTTCTCCCTACGGTACGACGCCGTCAGCGCCGACGGCCGTTTCGTGGTCTTCGAGTCGTACGCCACCAATTTGGTGCCGGCGGACGGCAACGGGTTGTGCGATGTGTTCTTACGCGACCGTGCGCTCGGCACCACCATCCGGGTCAGCGAGGCGTGGGGCGGCGGCGATGCTTTTGGCGAGTCCCGTTATCCCTCGATCAGCGACGACGGCCGCTGGATCGCCTTCTCCTCCGACGCTCCCAACATCGTCATCGGCGACACCAACGGGTTCGTCGACGTCTTCCTGCTTGATCTCCAAACGGGTGTGATGTCGCGGGTCAGCCTGGCCTGGGACGGTGGCCAGGCCAACGAGCTCAGCCATAATCCATCGATCAGCGACGACGGGCGCTATATCGCATTCCGTTCCGGCGCGACCAACCTGCTGGCCATACCGATGATCGAGTCGCGGTCGATCTACGTCCGCGACCTGCACACCGGCGTCAACGAACTCGCCAGCGTGACCTGGGAAGGCGCCCAGGAGGACGGCGGTAGCTGGTACCCCCACATGTCGTCGGACGGACGGCGCGTCAAGTTCATCTCCAATTCGACCAACCTCGTTCCCTTCGACGACAACGGCGTCAACGATGCTTTCGTGCGGGACCTCGACCAGGGTGTGACGTCTATGATAAGCGTCAACAACGACGGCGCGGACGCGAACGGCAACAGCGGCGGCTTCGGCATCAGCGGCGACGGCCGCTTCGCAGGCATCTTCTCCAATGCGGACGACCTGCTGCCACCGGGAGAGGACACCAACGGAGCGACCGACGCCTATGTGCGCGATCTCTTGCTCGGCGTGACCGAGCGGGTGAGCGTTGACAGCTCGGGGAACCAAGGAAATGCAGACAGCGGGTCGGCCACGCTCGACGGTTCGGGGAGGTATGCCGCGTTCGACTCGGAGGCTTCGAACCTCGCTGCCGGCGACGGCAACGGCGCCACCGACATCTTCGGCCACGATCGCGCCACCGGGATCACGACCCTGCTGACGATCACACCGACCGGAGCTCAGGCCAACGACGACAGCATCCGACCGACGCTGTCGGCGGACGGCCGTTTTGTCGTCTTCAACTCGGTGGCGACCAATCTGGTACCGGACGATACCAACGGGTTCGAGGATGTCTTCGTCGCCTACGGTCCGGCGACCGCGCTGGCCGACGGTTTCGAAGCCGGCGACACCTCCCGGTGGTCCGCCGCCTTCCCCTGAGAGGTAGGTCCCAGAACCGACACCATTGACACTTTGGCGCGCCGATGTTCTCGTCGCGCTCCCCGACGGGGCGTCCCTCGGAGGTGCCTGGCATCCCGATTCGCCGAAGGTGACCGCCCGGCCCGTCTCGATTGGGCGAATCGGCGTGCCTGGCATCCTCACGGGAAGAGCATTCAGGCCGCGGGGGGCGACAATGGACTCAGGGTGTCGATATTTCGGACTCAACCAACCCAACGTACCCTTCTCCCCGCGCGCTCCCCGAAGTTGCCACCCCTGACTCTGTTCGGTACCCGATGATGTTGGAAACCTCGAAGCGGCGACCCCGAAAGTGTCAGAAGTGGCACGCCCGCCCATCGCGCCCTTCGGCTGCCGGGAAATCTCCGAAAACCAACGATTGTCATCCTGAGCGAGCGCAGCGAGTCGAAGGATCTGGGTGGGTGGGAACTTTCAACTTTCAACTTTGGACTTTTGACTCTCATTGATGGCACGCCCGCCCATCGCGCCCTCTTGTTCCGGGTGGGCGGAGGATCTCGCACAAAAAAAGCCGCCCCGAAGGGCGGCCCCAAACACCCGAGGGAGTGGGTGTCGTTACCTGAGGTTCCCCACGTAATTGGTGGTGAGCTGGCGCTCGCGCACCTCGGGGTCGGTGTAGTCGGGGATCAGCGCCGGAGCGACCCGGCCGTTGGCCACTCCTGCGGTCTCCACCTCTTTGTTGTAGGCCTTGGCGTGATCGAGGGACAGCGCGCCGTCCTTGACGCCGTCGGCAATGAACCGAGCAGCCGAGGTCCCGGCGATCCGACCGAAGACGATGATGTCGAGGAGTGAGTTGCCCATCAGCCGGTTGGCGCCGTGGATACCGCCGCCCACCTCACCGGCCACAAACAGACCGGGAACGCTTGTCTCACCGGTTTCCTTGAATTCGAGCCCGCCGTTTTGGTAGTGCAGGGTCGGGTAGATGAGCATGGGCTCTTTCGAGATATCGATGTCGTAGCGCTTGAACAAAATGTATTTGCCCGGAAACTCGCGTTTGACCGTGCCCTCGCCGGACAACATCTCGATCATGGGCGAATCCAGCCACACGCCGAGGCGACCCGTGGGTGTGGGAACTCCCAACCCGTCGTGGACGCACTCCTTGATGATGGAAGCCGCTTCCACGTCGCGGGGCTCCCGTTCGTTGACAAACTGGTTGCCCTCCACGTTGACCAGGTTGGCGCCCGATCCGCGGAACTTCTCGGTGATCAGAATGCCCTCTGCCTGCTCCGGGAAGACCACGCCGGTGGGGTGGTACTGCACGGTGTGGAGGAAGGAGACCGGTACGCCCGCGCGGTAGCCGAGGACGATGCCGTCGGCGGTTGCGCCGTAGTGGTTGGTGGTCATGAAGCCCTGAATATGGAGCCTGCCGCAGCCGCCGGTAGCCAGGATCACCGCCTTGGCCTTGACTACGAAATACTCCTGGGTCTCCATGTTGTAGAGCACCGCTCCGGCGCATTGGCCGTGCTCGTTGAGCACCAATTCCACCGCCGGTGAAAATTCGAGCACCGTGATGTCGTCAGCGCGGTTACGGGCCTCGTCCCTGATGGTGCGCATGATCTCGGCGCCGGTGATGTCGGCCGCATAGTGCATACGCTTGCGGGAGGTGCCTCCACCGTGGATGGTCTCCAGGGTTCCGTCTGCCTTCTTGGTGAAGTTGACGCCGAGGTTTTCGAGCCAGCTGATGGCGCCAGGAGCCTGGTTGACCAGGGTGGCGGCCAGTTCGGGCACGTTGGTGAAGTGACCACCGCCCATGACGTCGAGGTAGTGGAAATACGGTGAATCCTTCTCACCCTTGGAGGCCGCCTGGATGCCGCCCTCGGCCATCATGGTGTTGGCGTCGCCGTGGCGCAGTTTGGTGGCCAGCATAACCTTGGCCCCCTGCTCCGCGGCGAGGATGGCTGCCGAGGTCCCGGCTCCGCCTCCACCGATGATCAGCACGTCGGTCTCAAAGGCCGGGTTTTTCAGGTTGACCTGGTCGGGGTCCACACGGCTGGTGGCCTCGAGGACATCGGCGATCTCGTGGGCGATGGCGTAACCTTTGGACGGGCCCACCTGGAGTTCGCGCCGTCCCTCCTCCTTGAAGTCGGGGTGGAACTCGAGGCGCTCCTTGCGCTGGTCGAGATCGAGGAACGGTACCTCCTCGCCCCTCTTCTTACGCTCCACGCGCTCGGCCCGGGTGGCTTCCACCTTTTTGATGAGCTCTTTCAACTCTGGTGTGTACGGCATCGTCCCCTCCTCAGCCGAGCAAAGCGTAGTTGTCTTTGGGCCGCCAGTTGTCTTCGGACATGTGCGGCTCCATCTCGCGTTCGGTGTAGGCCTTCTTGAGCCCATCCAGATCCATGGTCATGAGTTTCTCGACGGGCTCGGTGAAGACGCCCTCTTCGATGGCGTCGACCACCCGCTGCAGATGCTCGGCTCGCGGCGCGATCTTGCCGCCATAGAGGCGTCGAGCGACCTGCGCCATGTGGTACTGCGCCATCTCGCCCATACAGCGTGAGGCGCACAGGCCACACTGGATGCAGTCGAAGGAGATCTCGGTGGCCGCCTTGATGTCGCCCTGTTTGAGGGCAGAGATGTAGTCCAGCACCTCCACGTCCATCGGGCAGACCTTGGTGCACGAGTTGCACGCGACGCAGCGGAAGAGCTCGGGGTAGAGCTGGTAGATCGTCTCCGGGGTCGCCTCGGCCGCCTCGTAGTCGTAGGAGGCTCTGTTCGCCGGGTAGAACGGGATCTGAGTCAGATACATGTCGGGCTCGACCACCGTCTGACAGGCCAGACCGGTGCGGATCTTGTAGTCTCCGGCCCTGCGGTAGACCGTGGCGCAGGCTCCACAGATCCCGCCCCGGCAGCCGCAGCCGCGGATGTATTGGTAGCCCGCGTGCTCGAGTGCCTTCATGATGGTCAGGGTCGATGGCACCTCGTACCTCTTGCCCATGATGAAGATGGGGATTGTTTCCTCAGCCACCTCATTTTTGACCGTCGCTGTTTCCATCGTCGTTGTTCTCCTTCGGCGCCGCGATCAGGCGCTGACCGCGGCGATCAGCTTGCGTTCGGCGAGCAGAGACCTGGCCGCCTCACCGTTGAGATCGAGCCGCCAGAGGTCCTGATCCAATCCCAGCGCGATGCCCAGCAGCTGGGTGAAGTAATAGGTCGGCACCGCCGTCACGCCCTCGGACGAGGCGATGACGTCGGACTGCTTGGTCCCGAGGTTGTACTCACACAGCGGACAGCTGAGCACCAGGGCGTCGGCGTCAGACCGATTGGCCGCGGTGATCACCATGGCTGCGCGTCGCATGCCTTCTGCAGGGTGGGCCAGCATCTGGTAGGAACCACAGCACTCCCGCGCCGCGTCGAACGGCACCACTTCGGCGCCGAGCGCGGTGAGAAAATCCTCGAGAATCGTCTCATCCAGGGCGTCGATGGCCACTTCGTCCGGGCGGACCAAGGTGCAGCCGTAGAACGGCGCGACCTTGAGGCCTTCGAGCGGCACCTTCACCGCCTCGCGGAGGCGATCCCAGCCCACAGTGTCCCGCAGCAGCTGGAGATAGTGGACCACCTCGATGCCGCCGTCGTAGTCGGGCTCCTCGTCCATGAAGCGATTCAACGTATCCCGCTTCTCCTCGTCGTCCCGAACCAGCAGGTTCGCGCGGGCGAGGGTGTTGTAGCACTGGGAACAAATGGTCACCAGCGTGTCGCAGCCCGCCTCTGCGGCCCGTACGAGGTTGCGTACCGGCGCCACCTGATGGATCAGGTCGTCATCGGCCAGCGAGAAGACCGCACCGCAACAGTTCCATCGATCCAACTCGTGGTACTCGACGCCGAGTGTATCCAAGGCCGCCATGGCGGCCTTCTCGAGGTTTGCAGCCTTGGTCTTGAGAGTACAACCTGGGTAGTATCCGAGCTTCATGTGCGCCTCACCCCGTGAGCTTGCGGAACGTGGAGACAAAGGCGATTTGCGGCGCCTCCCCCATGGTGTCCTTGGGAATTTCTTGCGGTTTGATCAAATCGACATTCTGCCTCAGGGTGTACTGCCGGACCGCCTCGTAGACCTTGGGAACATCTATGTCCCGCGGGCACCGCACCAGGCAGGTGTGGCACGAGGCACAGAACTCGCCGATGCGGGCGTCCAGGACCTCGTCGGTCCGACCGAACTGCAGGTAGAGGATGCCCTGCCGGGTCGTGATCCCCATGGAGTCCACCATGGGACACACCGCCGAGCATGTTCCACACTGCATACACCGGTAGATGTTCTCGCCGGAGATCTCGGAGATCTTTTTCACGGCGCGTCGATTGTCGGGCTGGATTGGACTTGCGATGTGGGCCATATGCATCCCTTTAGAGTTGGGCCGCATCCGCCTCGACGGGTCACCGAACGGTGGTCGGCCGCGGCGGATCGCAGCTCATCCTACTGCAATGTGAAAAAAAGAACAAGCCTTTGAATGATACATATTCGCAAGGAAGCACCAACTTCTCAGGAGCACGGACGGCCGCGGTTTGGACGGTCAGTAGAGGGTTTTCAGAGATGAGTGAATAGTGAACAGCAAATAGTGAATAGAGGTCGGTTCCGCCCGGGCACGCGGGGGGCTCTGCATTCCGAATTTCGAATTGGGCGGGCGGCGGCTACCTCCTGCTGCCTTCCGCAAGCGGAATCCGGAGCAACAAGGTGCCTTCGTCCGCCACCGGCGGCGTCGCATCATCGATGACCTGCGTCCAGGCGTTGTCCGACACCATCCACAGCGTGCCGTCTTCGGTCACCGTCAGGCCTTCCACGTTGTTGTTCCAACCATCCTCGCGCACCGAGCGCAACAGGTCGGTCATCTCCAACACCACCCTCCACCGGCCGGTGGCCGGGTCGATGGCGATGACTTCGTACCGCTCGCCCGGATACTGGGTCTTGAGTCCCAGAAGTTCGCCGCGCCACAGATCGAGAGCGGTGAGTCGCCAGTTGCAATCTTCGAGCTCGATCACCAGGGGATCGCTTGTCTGGACCAACTCGGCCGGCCCCACCTGTAATGAAAAAATCCTCGACACACAGCCGATGTCGGGATTCCCATCCCGTTCGAGGAGCAGCCACAGCCGGTCGCCCTCTTTGTCGAGCGCGACGCCTTCCACACCGATCTTCCCCACACGAATTTCCGGACCCTCGAGTGCCAACACCTGCACCGGAAGCCGATGTTCTGCGGGGCTGGAGGCCAGCAAAGCCTCGTCAGGCAGGTTCACCCGATAGACCGCGGCATGGGCTTCATCGCAGAGGAAGAGGGCGCCGTCGGCATATCCAACACCCTCCAACTCGGTACGGCGGGGCACGTCGAGCCCTATGACGCGGGCCGTGATCGGCTCCTGGCGGTCGATCTGGAGGATTCGCCAGTATTTTTCGGAGGTGGCGTAGAGATACCGGCCCGAATCGGTCAGCCCGGACGCTTCCAGTGCGTGGTCCTGATCAAATTCAGAATCGCTCGCCCTCCAGGTCAGGATTTCAGCCCGTTCGAGGTCCCATGTCGGTTCAGGCGAACGGTCGGCGTTGTCCTTGGCGGAGGTGCACGCAATGCTGCCCAGACAGCAGGTCACGGCGATGAGAACGGCGCTGGTGTTGCGGTACATCCGGGGAGTATAGCCGTCCCCGCCCACCCGGAAAGGCGACAGATTTCAAAGATGAGGGTCAAAGGGTCTCAATCTGCCCAGAATATTTGCAGCGCGCCCAGCTTCCCGGAGCGCTCCCCGAGGTTGCCACCCCTGACACTTTCGGACCCATAGGAGATCCACAACCTCAGCGCGAGTCCTCTCAAAAATGTCAGAAGTGGCACGCCCGCCCGAAGCGAAGAGCACCAAGATTGTGTACCCATCGGTCAGCGGCTCACGGCCTACGGCCATCGGACTGCGGTGGGCTAAACTGACAGCCATGAAGGTCAACGGAACGCATTACCGCACCATCTGGCCGGCCGAAGACGGCCGGTCCGTGGAGATCATCGACCAGACCAGGCTGCCGTACGCCTTCGAGACCGTTCGGCTGGAGTCCCTCGGGGACGCGGCGGTGGCGATCCGCGACATGAAGGTCCGGGGAGCTCCTCTCATCGGCGCCACGGCCGCCTACGGACTGTGTCTGGCCATGCAGGACGACCCGTCGGACGCTGCCATCGAGAAGGCTGTCGAGACCTTGGCGGCCACCCGACCCACCGCCGTCAACCTTCACTGGGCGCTTGCCGAAATGGTCGAGGCGCTGTCGGACCTGGCGGCGAGCGAGCGGGTGGAAGCAGCCTACGTGTGCGCCGCACGGATCTGCGACGATGACGTTGAAATTTGCCGCCGGATCGGTGGACACGGGTTTGGAATCTTCAAACAACTGCACGAGAACAAAGGCGGTGGAAGACTCAATCTACTCACCCACTGCAACGCCGGTTGGCTGGCAACGGTGGACTGGGGCACCGCCTTGGCTCCCATCTACATGGCTCATGACGCCGGGTTGGATGTTCATGTCTGGGTGGACGAGACCCGGCCCCGGAATCAGGGTTTTTCCTTGACGGCCTGGGAACTGGCAGCCCACGGCGTGCCCCACACCGTTATCGTGGACAACGTGGGCGGCCACCTCATGCAGCACAAGATGGTGGATGCCTGCATCGTGGGCACGGACCGGACAACCGCCGCGGGCGACGTGGCCAACAAGATCGGCACCTACCTCAAAGCGCTTGCGGCGGCCGACAACGACGTGCCGTTCTACGTGGCCCTCCCCCACCCCACCATTGACTGGGCCATCCGCGACGGGATCAGAGACATCCCCATCGAGCAACGCGACCCCTCTGAGGTCGTCTCCGTCGCCGGGCGTGGTTCTGAAGGAACGGTCACCGAGGTCGAGATCATCAATTCGGCGAGTCCGGCCGCCAACTACGCCTTTGACGTGACTCCGGCCCGACTCGTCACCCGCCTGATCACCGACCGTGGAGTCTGCGAGGCATCCGAGGATGGTCTGCTCACCCTGTTCCCGGAGCGTGCGACAAGACCCTGAGTGAGCTCAACACCCGGCGCGTTCTCAGCCGAAGGGGTGAACAGCATCTTGATCCACGAGGCTCGGAACTCGGATGTCCCGGACCGGTGTGAAAGGTGGCATGCGGCCCCGGTCGATTCATGCCAGCAACATGACACCGAAGGACTCACGCGTCTGCCGCCCCCCGATTCTTGAATCCCGAGCCCCGAGCCCCGAGCCCCGAGCCCCGAGCCCCGAGCCCCGAGATTTGCGTATACTGCACGAGCGCGCAAGCGTGGGACCGACAGCGGTGCGCAGGGAGGGAATCATGACGCGGAAGATCACGGCGGCGATGCTCATCGCCGGATTGATCCTGGTCGCCGGGTGCGGCCAGAAGACTGAAGAGCCGGCGGAAGACCCGGCGCGAGCGGTCTACACCCAGTTTCGGGACGCCTACCTCGATGCGGGAACCAAGGCAGAGCAGGTGGCTCTGGTGGAGCGATTCGTGACCGAGCATCCCACCAACCGTTACGCCGGGTATTACGTCGTGGACATCATCAACCACTACGACGAGATCGGACAGCCGGAGACCGCCTATGAGATCGTCGAACCCGTACTGGTCGCGGCCGACGATCCAACGTCGAAGTTCAATATCGGCATGGCCCTGGCACCGGTGGCCGCAGACCTTGGACATCCACTGGATCTGGAATCGCTGATCGCTGATCTAAAATCAGAGGCCCCCCTGGGTTTCTACGAGACAGTGTCGGTGATGGACGCGGCCGCAAAGACAGGTGCGTGGCAGCTCGAGGAGCGGTACGCGAACGAAGCCATGGAACGCTCCACGATCGAGGCCTACCGTGCCGAGTACCCGGACCGTGAGTTTTCCGACAAAGAGGTCCAGGAGCGGGTGGCCAACCGACAGGTCTTGGCCTTGACCCACAAGGGCTGGGCCGCCTTCAATCTGGGTCGCGCCGACGAGGCTCTGGCCATGTTCGAGGAGGCGGATGGTCTCACTGACAAGAACTATGTGGGCCTCACGGGCACACCCCTGGCCACATACTGGGGCAGCGCGTTGTTGCAGCAAGGAGACGCGGAGGGGGCCATCGCCATACTCGCGCCCGAGGCCGTCTTCGGCGACGCCAAACAGGCCGGGCCCATCCTTCGCCAGGCGTACGTCAACGTCTACGGTGACGACACGGGTTATTTGGAATTCCTTGAATCGACTCGCCTGAAGCTCGCTCGCAGCATTGACGATTTCACGCTGGAGGATTACGACGGCAATGAGGTCAGCCTTGCGGAATTGAAGGGCGATTCCGTGATGCTGCTGGCCTTCTGGTTCCCCACGTGAGGCGGCTGCCGCGTGGAGTTGCCACGCCTGCAGCCTCTGTACGAGACCTACAAGGACCAGGGATTTCAGGTCGTCGCCGTGGAATCCCGCCGCGACACCGAACGGGCCGTTCAATTCATCGAAGACAAAGGCCTCACCTACACCCTGCTCGAAAATGGTGAAGGGGAACGGGATGTTGTCGGTGGGCTCTTCGGGGTTCGCGCATTCCCGACCTCTTTCCTGATCGACCGGGAAGGCCGTGTGACGTACTACCACCTTGGGTTCGAGCTTGGAGATGAGGACAAGCTCGCGGCCGAGATCGAGAGCCTTCTGTGACGTTGAGAGTCGAAGGTCGAAAGTCGAAGGTCGGATTGAACGTCAGATATCTGACAATGGACTTTGAACGGTAGATTTGAAGTGCACCGTGGGCCGCCGTAGGGCCGACGGGTCGGGTCCGCTGACCCTCTGGAACGCATGATGGTCCGAGTCAACGAATTTCTCGAGATCCCGGAGTCGGAACTGGACTTCCGCTATTCCAGGAGTTCGGGTCCGGGCGGCCAAAACGTCAACAAGGTGGCCACCAAGGTCACTCTGCTGTTCGACGTCGGGAACTCCGTGGTCCTTGACGACGAGCAGCGCCGTCGTATCGAGCAACGGCTGGCCAACAGAATTTCGAAGGATGGCGTGCTGCACGTCACCTCCGAGAGGCACCGAACACGATCGGCCAACCAGCGCGATGCCCTGGATCGATTCGCCGAGCTCGTCGCCCAGGCGCTCACGCCCCGCAAGCGACGCAAAAAAACCGGCGTTCCTAATTCCGAGAAACGACGCCGTCTGGAAAGCAAACGCCGCCGCTCCGGCAAGAAGAAGCTCCGCGGCCGTCCCGTCGCCGACGACTGATCCCCACCCACCCGGTGTGGAAGTTGTGGAAGGTGCGGAGGTGAAAGGACAAAAAGATCGGGTTGGCGGGCGTAGGGGTCACCTCGCTCTGCCGACTGGACCGTCTAAGACGCTCATCTCAATCCGGGCGTCATCGGGCACATCGGGTCGATGGGACTCCCCAAAGTTCGCTGAGCCAGGGGGACCGGATTCGCGCCCACCTCTCCTTCTCAACTTCTCACCTTCTCACCTCGCGGGCGGGCGGGAGGATTTTCGAATTTCGAATTTCGAATTGGGCGGGTGGGGATTATTCGAGTCCTAGCTCGGCGTAGCTGGATGATCCGCCGCGGAAACCTATGGACACTCTCTCGTGGTCGGCCACGACCGGCAGACGGTGTTCCCAACTCAGCGCCCGCACCTGCTCCATCCGGTCCGGCTCGCGACTGAGATTGATCTCCCGGAAGACCACACCTCGGTCGCGGAAATCCTCCACGAGGGCGACGCAATGCGGGCATCCGTCGGCCGTGAATACGATGATGGAATCCAACTGGCTCACTTCGTTCGCACCCTAAGATCGAAAGTCGAAAGTCGAAGGTCGAAAGTCGAAGGTCGAAAGTCGCGTATCGTGAGCTGTGAGGCGAGAGTCTGGACGGTACCGGGAGGGCAGAAGGGACTTTTGACTCTCAACTTTGTACTTTCAACGTCTATCCGAGTCGTCTGAGGCATATTCGGAAAGATCCGCAGCACCCGGTTCCATCTCCACGAGGATCCGGGCGTCTTCCCGCCACCGCGGGTGCACCTTGACCCGTAATCCGAGGTAGATTCGGACGCCCAGGAGCTTTTCGAGATCCAGGCGAGCCTCCTGTCCCACCGCCTTGATCATGGCGCCGCCCTTGCCGATCACGATGCCCTTCTGACTTGACCGCTCCACGTAGATCACCGCGTCGATGTGCAGCAAGTCCCCGTGGTCCTCGAAATTTTCGACCAGAACCCCGGTCGTGTAGGGCAACTCGGCTCGGGCACGAGCCAGGAGCTTCTCCCGCACCACTTCGGCAATAAAAAACCGTTCGGTCTGGGTGGTGGTGAGGTCCGGAGGATACAGCGGTGGTCCCTCTGGAAGAGCTGCGAAGAGTTCATCGAGCAGCACGTCCAGACCGCTGGGCTCGAGGGCCGAGATCGGCACGACCATCGCACCTGGCCGGCGCTCCTGATAGGCCTCCATCATGGGCAGCAGAAGCTGTTTGGGTGATATGAGATCCACCTTTGTCAGCAACCCGAGCACCGGCGGGGTGACCGGTTCCAAGAGGCTGAATAGATAGTCCTCGCCCGAACCCCACTCCACCGAGGCATCCACCAGGTGGAGGATCAAATCAACCTCCTCGAAGGCGGACCGGACCTCCTGCATCATTCGAGTGTTCATCTTGTGCAGCGGGCGGTGAACTCCCGGAAGATCGAAGAACACGGCCTGACCCCTCGCCTCGGTGAGGATTCCGATGATCCGATTCCGAGTGGTCTGGGGGCGATCGGACACAATGGCCACCTTGTCGCCCACGAGGGCGTTGACCAACGTGCTCTTGCCGGCGTTGGGCCTTCCCACGAGGGCAACCGTGCCCGAGCGTTTATCCGGCTTCGTCACCGGATCCCTCGGCCGCCTCGGGCTCCAGCTTGCGTACCGTGACGCTCACGATCCGCCGTTCGTCCATTTCGTCCACAGTGAACAGCAGCCCCAAAGTCCCATCCTCCACCTTGGTCCCTGCCTCGGGAACCGTCCCGTGGCCCGAGAACACCAGACCACCGATGGTGTCGATGTCGAAATCGTCCACGTCGAGGTCGTAGAGCTCCTCGATCACCTCCAGCGGAGCTCGACCCTGCAGTCTGTAGACCCCCGGCTCGATCTCCAGAACCTCCGGCGGCTGAAAGGGCTCGTGCTCGTCCTGAATCTCGCCGACGATCTCTTCCAGGATGTCCTCGAGGGTCACCAGCCCGGAGGTTCCACCGTACTCATCCACCACGATGGCCATCTGCTGGTGTTCCGCCTGAAAATCACGCAACAACTCGCCCAGCGGCTTGCTTTCGGGCACCACCAGGCAGTCATGGGTGAGCTCGGTCAGCACCACCGGCTGGCCCGCCCTCAGTTGTCTGACCACATTCTTGACGTGAACCACTCCTGTGACGTTGTCCACCGTCTCGTGATAGACCGGGACCCGGCTCTTTTGGGTTTCCCCGATGAGATCCAACACCTCTTCGACGCTGGCCGTATCAGGCACGGCCACCATGTCGGTCCGCGGCGTCATCACTTCCCGGACCACAGTATCGAAGAAGTCCACCAGGGACTCGACGATTTCACCTTCGTCCTCTTCGAAGATCCCGGCGGCCTGCCCCGCCTCGAGGTAGGCCTGGATCTCACGTTCGCTTGCCTCTTCGTCCTCCCCCTCAGGCTGGGGCTCCTGGGGTCCCGGACCCATCCTGACGAGCAACCCGACCACAGAGCCGGCAAGCGGCTTCACCGATCGCAGCAGGGCCGCCACCGTGTCTTCGCCAACCGCACCGAAGACGAGCCATGAAATGAGGATCAAACCTACCGGCAGCAGCACGGCAATCGCCAGGGCGGCCGTTCGGTCCAGGATCTGGATCTGCGACAGCACCAGCCACAACAGTCCGACGGCACCGAGCTGCAGCCACCGCAACACACCGATCAAACGAGACAGATGGAATGCACTGTTGGTTTCCACAGGAAACAGCCCGCGGTGATCCTCGAGCATTCCCTGGAACCTGACGTTGCCCATTTCGGCGAGGCTCTTGAGCAGGATCTCGAGCACCGTAAACAACAGCCCAAGCAGCACCGCCACCAGGATCAGGGTCACCGGGTGGACCAGCCACGACAAGATGTTTGCGTTCATCCGAGCAGCTCCCGCCGCAACCTCAACTCCAATTCGTCCATCTCTCCGTCATCTCCTTCGTGGTCGTGGCCCAATAGATGCAAGGTTCCGTGCAATACCAACTCCTCGAGCTCGCGGACTTCGTCGTGGCCGAGCTCGGCACACTGTCTCCTGGCGGTTTCCAATGAGATCACAATCTGGCCAAAGAGGATTTCGCCCGAGGGCAAACGATCGCCATCCGGAAACGACAGCACGTCGGTCGGTCGGTCGATGTCGAGGTAGTCTCGATTCAGGTTCCGGATCTGGGCATCGTCGGTCACCAGCACGTGGACCTCTCCACCCAACAGTCCCACATGTCGGATCGTCGCCTCGACCACTCGGCGCAAGGCGTCAGTCGCCGGCCGAGAGGGTCTTCGATCCCACCTGAAAAGGACCCGTGTCACGCTTGCCCCGCTTCCGATTGAAGTCAAAACCAGGATAGTCGATTCGGTGGTGGTACATGTTGGTCAGCACCCAGAGAAAGGCCGATGCCACCTTGTCGAGTTCGGAAATCGTGAGGTCGCAGTCGTCCAATTGGCCGTCTCCAAGGGCATCACTGAAGATTTTGTTGATCATCCCCTGGATTTTGCCGGGAGTCGGCGTCTCAATGGTCCGCGCCGCCGCCTCCACCGCGTCGGCCAGCAGCAATATCCCCAACTCCTTGCTGTGCGGTTTGGGACCGGGGTAGCGGTAGTCGCTCTCGCGAACTTCACCCATCTCCGGATCCGCCATCTCCTGGGCCTTGTTGAAGAAATACCGGATGAGCTTCGTGCCGTGGTGGGTGGCGATCCCCTGACGGATCGGCAACGGGAGTTTGGCCTTACTGGCCATCTCCAATCCCTCCTTGACGTGGCTCTGGATCACCAGGGCCGACATGGACGGCGACAGCGCATCGTGGGGGTTTGCGCCCCGTTGATTCTCAACAAAATACTCTGGCTTCAGTAATTTACCGACGTCGTGATAGTAGCAGCAGACACGCAGCAGCAGCGCGTTCCCGCCCACCGCATCGGCGCCGGCCTCGGCGAGGTTTCCCACCGCCAGGGAGTGCTGGTAGGTTCCTGGGGCCTCGAGAGACAGCTGTTTGAGGAGCGGCAGATTCTGGTTGCTCAACTCGAGCAATCTCATGTCAGTGGTAATGCCGAAGAGAAATTCGAACACAGGCAGCAGCGAGGACGCCACCACGATGGCCAGCGGGCCTCCCACGAAGGCGGCGGCCGCCGACAACGACATTGATGTGGGGTTGTCCGGCAAGCCGTGGTAGAGCTCCAACACCCCCCAGACGATGACGTTGGCCACGCCAACCGCCGCACCCACCCGGCTCAGCCGCACCCGGTCCGAAACCCGCTGCAGCGCGAGAGCTCCCACAAGCCCGGCCACCAACGCAAAAACCACAACATCAAAATCCCCACCGAGGAGAATCGCTGCTGTGAGCGAGGTGAACAGGGCGAACAACACGGCCGGTTGCATACCGAGCAGCACGAAGACGGTGATCGGCCCGGCAGCGTAGGGCAGACCCCAAAGATAGGTGTCCACATCCGCCAGGCCACTGGTCCCTGCTCCGGCCATTGCATTGGCGACAAAGACACCCATCCGATTCAGCGCCACGAAGAGCAACATGAGGAGATACACCGTGGACAGCTCGCGGGGACCGTAGGCCGGAGATTGGAACCGCCCCAGAATCCTCCACCAGCCGATCACTATCATCACAACCAGCAGGGTGATGCCTACCGCAGTCAGGTACTTGGTCGTGTCCTCGCGCTGCCGATTGAGCAGATGCAGCGTCCGCGCCACGCTGTAGGTCACCGTGTCGCCCCGCCGCACCAAGACCTGGCCGCGACGCAGAACCTGCGACACCGGGCTCACCTCACTCGCCGCGGCGCGCATCCGCTGATCGGTCTCGGCGCGGCTGAAAACGAGGTTCGGCCCCAAGTTGGACTCGAGGAACTCAAGGGCCGGAGTGATCCACCGTCTCGCCACCGCATCGTGCTCGAGAAGGCGTGTCCGGAGAGCGCCCTCTAGGCCGGTCCGATAGTCAATGGCTCCCGAAATCTCCGCCAGGCTCACCGGCCGCTCAGTGCCTGACTCCAGATTACGCAGGGCCACGCCGTTGGTCCCGCGGCGCTCGAGCGCTCTCACGTCGTCCACGATCTTGGTTTCGCACAGCTGGCCGACCACACCCAACAACGCCAGCTCCAGCGCCGGATCACACTCCGATGACTCCACGACCCTCAACATGGGCTCATCGAGCCTGAGGTCGGTCTCGGACATCAATCCATCTTCTGCGATGCCGGCACGACAGACGCCGAAGATCTGGGCAATGCCCTCGGCCAGCTCCAGCTTCAGTCTCGGTTCCATGTCATAAACCGGAAGAACCGCGGCACGCGCCTGTTCGCGGACGGACTCGGTAGCTGCCTCGTCGGGCAACGTCAGGTCGAAGGGCATCACGACATCCATGGTCGCCACGTCGCCGGGCTCCCAATCCGGAAGATTTCGGCCGATCCTCGGCATCAGCATGAGGGAGCAGCCGATCGTCGCCAGAACCGCCCACAACACTGGCATGTCAAGCAAGCGACCCCAGATCCCCGACCCCTCCTCGAGACCGCGCTGGATCCGATTGACGGCCTGGCTGTCATTCCGCAAAACGGGTTTCTTGGTCACGATTGGTTCTCGTTCCGATTCCGGGCCGCCTCCCACCGGTCGTAACGATCCACGACCTGCTGAACGAGCCGATGGCGCACCACGTCATATTGGGTGAAGTTGATGAAGGCGAAATCGGGAGCCCCGTCGAGGATCTCGAGGGCCTCGATCAGACCCGAGGCCAGTCCACCGGGAAGATCGATCTGGGTGATGTCGCCGGTGATCACCGTCTTGGAGTGAAAACCCATCCTTGTGAGGAACATCTTCATCTGCTCGTGGGTCGTATTCTGGGCCTCATCGAGGATGATGAATGCGTCGTTTAAAGTGCGGCCTCGCATAAAGGCCAACGGTGCGATCTCGATCACCTGCCGATCGATGAGCTTCGAGACCTTGTCATAGCCCAGAATGTCGTACAGCGCGTCGTAGACAGGACGCAGGTAGGGGTTGATCTTCTCCACCAGATCTCCGGGAAGAAATCCGAGTCGTTCGCCGGCCTCCACCGCGGGCCGCGCGAGCACGATGCGTCGAACCTGTTTGTCCATCAGGGCTGCCGCCGCCATGGCCACAGCCAGATAGGTCTTGCCGGTCCCTGCAGGACCGGTGGCGAACACGTAGTCGTGCTGGTTGACCGCCTGGATGAACCGTCGTTGATTGAGGTTCCGTGGCACCAACAACCGCTTCAGTGAGCCGGAAATGCTGGCGTCAAGAAAGAAATCCACCAAATCGATCTCGAGGTCTTCTTCGAGAACTCTGACGCCGGTCCGGTATTCGTCCTTGCTTATCACGCCGCCCGAGGTCAACAGCCGGTCAAAGGACTCGAGCAGCCGGGCAGCGATCACCTCGGCCCGCTCGTCACCGGACAAAGTAATGTCGGTTCCGCGGGCGTTCACCGTGACACCGAGACGCTCCTCGAGGTAACGGAGGTTTTCATCCTTCGTTCCGAAGAGTCGCTCCACATTCCCCTGTTTCAACTTGACTCGGTGCATTTGTTCCCGTACCCGCGCCGCGGTTTGTCGACCGCGGGTCTCGCTCGATCTCCGAATTCCCATCGGATGGAAAAGTGAACCCATGTGTTCACGGCTAGATGGTGTCCTGGCGCGGTCGATCGTCGCGCCGAGAACGGCTGCAGGAACCACGTCCTCGCGTTCTCATCAGCGCATTGTAGCAGTTTGGCTCTCTCAAATGGCCGATTCCGGTTTCAACAGGGCAGCGGTGTCGACCAAGTATCGCCGGCACGACCGGCCTTGGGGACTCATGTGCCTTTAGAATCGGATGAGCGCCACACGGTATCGGTCAGGCCCGAGCGCGCGTTCAACCACCTCGCCAACACGAAGAGGCCGTCGGAAAGTCGGTTGAGAAATTCGATGACGCCGTCAGGGAGCCCGCCGGTCTCGCGGGCCGCGGCCACTGCAAGCCGTTCCGCGCGGCGACACACCGTTCGCGCCACATGAGCGATCGCAGCCGCCCGACTGCCCCCGGGAAGAATGAAGTTCTTCAAGGGCTCGACCTCCCCCTCCATGCCATCGATCCACTCCTCCAAAGGCTGCGCCGCCCAGCGAGACGCATCGTGGACGTTTCGGTTCTCTCCGTCAGCCATGGCCGCACCAAGGGAAAAGAGGCTTCGCTGTATCTGTTCGAGGTGGTGGGTGGCGTCTGCGGGGATCGGCTCGGTGAGAAGCAGGCCGATCACGGAGTTGAGTTCATCCAATGTGCCGTAGGCGGCAATCCTCGGATGGTCCTTTTCGACCCTACCGCCGCTCAGCAACGAGGTCTCTCCGGAGTCTCCGGTTTTGGTGTAGATCTTCACCGGGAGATCATACATGAGGCAGTAGTTGGAGGGGTGAGAAGGTGACAAGGTGAGAAGGTGAGAGGACTGTACAACCGGGTTGAAGCGCGCAGGTGTGCGCGCTCCTCTCCTTCCCTCCTTCTCGCCTTCCCGCCATGGTCCTGGGGTCCTTGATGATCCTCATCACCGGGGCAAACTGTATTTCCAGCAAGGGGTTCTGTAACATTCGAGATGTGAGGAGGGACGCCGAGTGGAGCTCAAAGAGCTACTCATGTTCATGACCAAGAAGGGGGCCTCGGATCTGCATCTGAAGCCCATGAGACCTCCCCTGCTCCGAATCCAGGGTCGCCTCATCCCCATCAAGGCGAAACCAGTCAAGCCGAAGGAGGTCGAGGAGATGCTCTTCTCGATCCTCACCCCGGCCCAACAACGTCAGTTCGAGCAGCACCAGGCCGTGGACCTCGGTTACGGCGTACCTGGAGTGGCGAGGTTCCGCTGCAACATGTATCTCCAACGAGGCACCATCGCGGCGGTCTTTCGAAGGGTCCCATTCGAGATCCAGGATGTGGACACCCTGAATCTGCCGGACGTCATCGAGACCTTCACCGACTACCCCGCGGGACTCGTGCTGGTGACCGGGCCCACCGGCTCGGGGAAATCCACCACCCTCGCAGCGTTACTTCGTAGGATCTCCCAGACCCGCGCCTGCCACGTGGTGACGATCGAAGATCCCATCGAATTTCTGTTCACGGACGAAAAGGCCACCATCTCACAGCGCGAAATCGGCACCGACACGCCCTCCTTCAGGGAGGCGCTGCGCAACAGCGTTCGCCAAGACCCTGACGTGGTCATGGTGGGAGAGATGCGCGATCTGGAGACCATGTCCACCGTCATGACGGCGGCCGAGACCGGCCACCTGGTCTTCTCCACATTGCACACGAACTCGGCGGCCCAGACCGTTGACCGGATCATAGACAGTTTCCCATCGGACCAGCAGGTACAGGTCCGCGGCCAGCTCGCACTCGTGCTGCGGGCGATCGTGTCCATGCAGCTCGTGGAGCGAAAGGACGGAAGCGAACGTCTTCCTGCCTGCGAGATCATGATCAACTCACCGAAGATTCAGAAACACATCGAACTCGGCGAGATCAAGGAAATCGCCGAGGAGATGGAGAGTTCGGTGAGCTATTACCACATGCAGACCATGAATCAATCACTGATCGCATTGCTCGCCTACGACGTCATCACCTATGAGCAGGCCGTCAATGCGTCCCTCGACCCGGATGATCTTTCGCTCAAGCTGCGGAAGATGTTCCCGAAGATCGAAGACCGTTTCAGGGAGGGAGACATGTCCCCGTCGCCTGCAGATTTTTCGCAGATCACCGAGCTTCTCGAAACCAAAAAACTCTACGAAGATGCAGAAGAACGCCATCGTCTCAAGCTGGCGGAGAAGGAAGAACAGCTCAGGGACCTCGAGGTCGAAATCGCCGAACTCCGCGGTTCACTGGTGGAGAGCAGCGAGGGCGACGAGGAGTGGGAGCGCAAGCTCGAAGCGGCGGAGGCTGAGGCCGGCAGGATCCGGGAGGAGTCCCAGCAGAAGATCAACCTCCTCAACGAGCGGATCCGGGAGCTCAATCAAAAGGTCCAAAACGGCGGCAAGGCCGGCGCGGGGTTCTTCAAGAGGTAGTTACGGGTTAAGGGTTCCGGGTTGACCGCAATCCAACGGGAGCATCGAATTCGGAACCCTAAAACCTGAACCCGGAACTCGGAACTCGGAACCGGGGTATCGCACATAGGACTACCCGAGGAGAATCAAGACTCCGGTAGCAACACCGAAATAGACGGCCAGGGCCAACGAGTCGTTGATTGTCGACACCAGCGGCCCCGAGGCCACAGCCGGGTCGATACCGACCAGGTCCAGCACGATGGGCATGGAGGCGCCAAGGAAGCTCGCCGCCGACATCCCGATGGCCATCGCGATCCCCAGCCCCAGCCCAATCATCGGATCATGTTGCGACAGCACAGCGAGGGCGGATGCCACGGCACCGCACACCAACCCCATGACCAGAGCCACCGTAATCTCCCTCAGGACGTGTCGCAGGAAACGGGTCCGCGGCAGTGTGTCGAGGGCCAGCCGGCGGATTGTCGTCGTGGCAGATTGGAGGGAAGTATTCCCCGCCATGGCCATGATGGCAGCGGTGAAAACCGACATCTGTTCATACAGCCCGATCCGACCCTTGGCCATCTGCAGAACCATGGTGGACAGCTGGGTGCCGCCGAGGCATATCAGAAGCCACGGCAGACGGTACCGGGCGATGTGAAAGATGGACTCCGACTCCTCTTCCTCGGCCGACGATCCGGCCATCTTGTAGATGTCCTCGGTCGCTTCCTCCTCGATGACGTCGAGGACGTCGTCCACCGTCACCGAGCCCAGCAACCGACCCATGGCGTCCACCACCGGGATGGCCATGAAACCGTACTTGTCCACCAGATCCGCAACCTCTTCCTGGTCGGCGTCCACCGGCACCGAGATCACGTCGCCGCTCATGATGTTGCCGAGCTCAGCAGCGGGGTGGGCGGTGACCAGTCGGCGAAGCCGGACGAACCCAAGCAGCCGTCGGTCCTCGTCCACCACGTAAAGCGCCGCCGTCACGGTGTCCTCGGCGGCTTGTCGGAGATATTGGATGGCATCATCCACCGTTGCCGCCGGATGGAGAGCCACGACCTCCGGGTTCATGATGCCGCCGGCCGTATCTTCGGGATAGGCAAGGAGGTGGCGCAGCACCTCCTCGTCCTCTTCGGAGATATGGTGCAGCACCTGTTCCGATTCGTCGACCTCGAGCTCACCGATCAGGTCGGCGGCCTCGTCAGCCGGCATCGCCTCGGCGATCCGCGCCAAACGTTCGGGCTCGATATCGTCCACGAGTTCGGCACGGATCGAGGGGGTGGTGTCCGTCAGAACGGCGCCTGCCGCGACGTGATCCAGAGCGGACATCACGCGCTGACGGTCGTCCACCGACAACAGGTCAAGCCACTCCGCGACGTCCTCTGGACGGACCAACCGCAGGAATATCCGCAGTGACTCCTCTTCGCCCTCGCTCAAAAGGGCGTGGAGTTCCTCGGACAGGCCCCGTTCGCTGGTGTATTCGACCATGAATCCCTCGACGGGTCAGTGTACATGACCGGGGACTAGGGTCTAGAGGCTAGGATCTAGTCCCTAGCCCCTTGGATAGGTGGGAGGGGGTCATTCGAGATTCTGGACCTGCTCACGAAGGCGCTCTGTTGCGACCTTGGCCTCCACCAGACGTTCGGCCATCCCCACCTCGCGGCACTTGGAGCCCAGGGTATTGAGTTCGCGATGGATCTCCTGACACAGAAAGTCCAGCGTCCGGCCCACAGTGCCACCCTGGTTGAGGCGTTCTTCAAAAGTCTCGAAATGTGACCTCAGCCGGGTCACTTCCTCGGATACATCGCTGCGATCGGCCAACAGCGCCGCCTCCTGGATCACCCTCTCGGGGTCGGCGCTGACCTCCGGGCCGAGCAATCGTTCGATGCGTTCTTTGAGCCTGGCGAAGATTTTGCCCCGGATCTCCTCGAGCTCTGGGTCGAGCTCTTCGAGAAAGACCGTCAAACGGCCCAGCTCGTGGACGAGCTGTTCGGCCAACCTCGCAGCCTCCTCGTTCCTCATGGAGACAAACTCCGACATGGCCTCGCGCACCACGGCCTCCAAGGAATCCGTCTCCTTTTCGTCCAACCGAGTCTCCCGGGCCGCCACCGTCACCAGTCCCGGAATAGACAGCACATCTCGGAGCTGGATGGTGATCTCGCCACCCGCGGCAGACTCCACGCGGTGCAGATCCTCGAGGACGTTGGACAACGCCTCGCCGTCCACAAGCGTCGTGGTCCCTGAGGGCGCCGTCTTCTCCAAGTTGATCTGGACCGTGACTCGCCCGCGCTGGACTCCTGAGGACACTATGGAACGCACCGCAGCCTCCAGTTCAGGAGTCTCCTCCCGGAGATTGGTCCTCACCTGGATATCGAGGTACTTGTGGTTGACGGACCGGATCACAACCGATGCCGAGAACCTCGGAGACAGCTCACCGCGTCCCCTGCCGAATCCGGTCATGCTCGCCAGTGCCATCATTGCCTCCAACGCCAACACCCTACCTCCCTTTGTTTGTTTTCGCCATCTGACCCGAGCCCCAGCAACCGGTAGGACTCGTGGCCCGACCTCGCTACACTGTTCCGCGTGGACCATGTCCTTTGGAAGAATGACGCTGACCCCGCTTGCCAGCTGCGCGATCTGGTTGCACGGACAACCGAGCCCGGTGTGATGGTCGTCCGGTTCGGCGGCGGCCCATCATCTGGACACCTTTCTTGGAGAGACCTCGAACCGTGGACCCGCAGCCGCGCCATCACTGCCTCTGTGATCCACGGAGACGTCGAGGCGCCGGGTCTCGACGTGGCTCTCCTATGTGATCTGGTATTCGTGCACAGCGAGTCCGCGATCATTTTAGGCGCGCTCGACCAAAAGCCCTCGGCCGCCTTGGTCTGGGCGCTGGCACGGGCCGGTCGTGCAGCCTTGGCTCGTGGCCTGCTCGACGACGGGCACATAACCGCCGAGGAGGCGGTCCGCCTCGGACTCGCCCATGAGGTCGTTGCCTCCACCGATCACCTTCCGCTGCCGATTCCGTCATCGCTCGCCGCCCTGACGGCGGCGCGGGATCTCATGCGAAGCCGGGCCGGCGGCAGGTCAGGGCTCGCTTTGGAGCTGGCTACATTCCGGCTCCTATTTGCCTCCGGCGATCCCGAGGAGGGCGCCCGGGCCTTTCTCGAACGCCGCCCCCCGTCCTTCCCACCCGGGGCAGGGGCTAGCCCCTAGCCCCTTCTGAGGTATCCTTCACCTCGATCCGCCCCACATGACTCCGGAGGACGCGCTCATGGAATTCAGCCTCACCGACGAACAACAGATGGTCCTCGAGATGGTTCGCTCCTTCGCTGAGGAGCAGGTGCGGCCCGGAGCCGCCGCTCGGGACCTGAGCTGCGAATTTCCCGGCGCCCTGTTTCGTCAGATGGGCGAACTCGGACTGCTCGGAATGTTCGTCCCCGAAGAGTACGGCGGATCCGGCATGGACGGGATGTCGTACATCTTGGCGGTGGAACAGCTCGCCCGGGTGGATGCTTCGGTGGCGGTTGGCATGTCGGTCACGAACTCCGTCTGCTGTTGGCCGATCATGACCTTTGGCACCGAGGATCAGAAGCACCGGTATCTCCCGCCCCTCGCCGGAGGTGAAAGCTTGGGCGGATTCATGCTCACCGAACCCGAGGCCGGCTCCGACGCAGCGAGCCTCAGTACCCGGTACAGGGATGCCGGAGACCACTGGGTGCTGGACGGATCGAAGGCCTGGATCACCAATGCAGGAGTCGGACGCACCTTTGTTTGTATGGCCACCAAAGACCCCAATCTCGGGCATCGTGGAATCTCGGCCTTCATCGTCGACGCCGATCAGGAGGGAGTCGTCGTGGGGACACCCGAGGACAAGATGGGGCTCAGGGCGTCCAAGACCTGCATGGTGAACCTGGAGGGCGCCATCGTTCCCAAGGACGCCATGCTCGGCGACGAGGGTCAGGGCTTTTTGATTGCCCTCGCCACCCTCGATCACAGTCGCCTCGGGATCGCCGCCCAGGCCATAGGCATCGCCCAGGCGGCGCTGGAGGAGTCTCTTCGCTACGCACGGGATCGTCGGCAGTTCGGCCGGGCGATCATGGATCACCAGGCGATCGCATTCCGGCTGGCGGATATGGACACCCGGATCGCCGCCGCCCGCGCCCTGCTGGCAGCGGCGGTCCATGCCCAGGACCGGCCAGGACGGCACTCCCACGAATCCGCGCGCGCCAAGCTCTTCGCGTCGGAGATGTGCAACCAGGTGGTGGGCTGGGGTGTTCAAATCCACGGCGGGTATGGTTACTCCCGCGAATACACCATCGAACGGCTGTATCGCGACGCCAAGGTCACGACCATCTACGAGGGCACCTCCGAGGTCCAGAAGATGGTGATTGCGAAGGCGCTCAAGGAGTTCGCCAAAGGCCTCTAGGCGAGACCGAAGTTCCGAGTTACGGGTTCCGGGTTGTCCCCCACCCTGCCGGAGAACCAACCCGGAACTCGTGACTACAATCACCGCTACGCCCATCGCTATCGGAGGTTTCGATGCAATCGAAGATCATGGAGACGCGTGTCGTTCACGGCTGCACGGTCCGTGCCGTACTCGGCGATCTCACCGCGGAGCGGGTCGATGCCATCGTCAACCCAGCCAACAGCCATCTCGCCCACGGCGGCGGCCTGGCGGGTGCCATCGTGGGCCGCGGCGGATCGATCATCCAGGATCAGTCGAACGAACTGGCGCCCGTTCCGGTGGGCGGCGCAGCGGCCACCTCGGCCGGCACATTGCCCTGCCGGTGGGTGATTCACGCGGTGGGTCCCCAATGGGGCGAGGGCGACGAGGAAGCCAAACTCCGCGCGGCGGTGACCTCCAGTCTGGAAGAGGCGGTTGTTCTCGGCGCCCGGTCGCTCGCCATACCGGCCATTTCAACCGGGATCTTCGGCTATCCAAAGAAATCAGGCACCCGGATCATCGTGGATACGGTGTGCCGGTGGCTGGAAAAGAGGGCCGACAGCGATCTCAACGAAATCCGGCTGACTGCATTGGACGAGCCCACAGCTACCTTGTTTGCCCGGGCCCTTCGCACCCAATCTTGATCCCGCAAGCAACCACCGTGCCGGATCCGCCATCTGAGATCAGAAAATTCGCCAAATTTTTCCATAAGTGATTTTAATATAATCATTTACATCAAATTCTCAAAATGTGCTAAAATTCGCGGCCGAATCGCAGAGGGAGGGTCCACTCACCCAATGGCTGATCTATACCAGTACCGAACCGAATTGGAAGAGCCGCTCGACTGCCTCTATATCTTGCAGTGTTCCGGCTCGAATCCCGTCAACGGGCTCGAATTCACCACCAAAGACAAGAAGTGCCTCAATCAGAAGGCCAAGGCCCTCGCCCCCAAGGGCGAGGAGGGCGAGCTGATCTCGGGCGAATGCCCGCTGTCGCTGGCCCATCGGCTGACCTTTGTCGGTGTCGGCGAGGAGAAGAACCTCACCCACGCAAAGCTCAGGACCGCGCTGAGCCGGGTCATGCGTCAGTCCACCAGGAATCGCGAGTACCAGATCGGGCTTGCCATCCCGGTGCGCGTGCGCGGGCTCACAGACGGTGAGTCGCGGCTCTTCGCCCTTCGGGAGGCTTCGATCGCGGACTACACATTCGACGTCTTCAAGTCGAAGAAGAACGAGTTCGACAAGATCGACGGCCTGCACATCATCCCGCTCGCCGGCGAGACTGAGGAGGAGCTCGAGGAGCGGCTGAAGTCGGTGCGTCTGCTGCGGACTTCGGTCCAGCTGACCCGCGACCTGGCCAACCGGCCGGGCAACGACCTCACACCCGAAGCCCTGGCCGCGGCAACCAAAGAAATGGCCGACGGCGTCAATGGTCTTCGGATCACCGTGCTCGGCATCAAGGAACTCCAAAAAGAGAACATGGGCGGGGTGCTTGGTGTGGCACAGGGTTCTGCGGAGGAGCCCCGCGTCATTGTAATCGAGCACCGTCCCAAGAAACCGAAGAAATCGGTGGTGCTCGTCGGCAAGGGTGTGACCTTCGACAGCGGTGGGATCTCCCTCAAACCGGCCAAAGGCATGGACGAAATGAAGTTCGACATGTCCGGGGCGGCAACCGTGATCGGCATCATGCGCGCCGTCGCCGAGCTCGAGCTGCCATTGAAGGTGGTGGGGCTGGTTCCGGCCGCAGAGAACATGCCGTCAGGCACCGCCATCAAGCCCGGCGATATCCTGACCATGGCCAGCGGCAAAACGGTTGAGGTGGACAACACCGATGCCGAGGGACGGCTGTTGCTCGCCGACGCCCTCCATTACGCCGACCGATTCAACCCGGATGTGGTGCTCGATTTCGCCACTCTCACCGGGGCGTGCGTGGTGGCCCTCGGTCACGAGGCCGCCGGCATCATGGGCAATGACGACGAGTTGGTGAACACCCTCCGCGACATCGGGGAGAAAGTCGGCGAACGGGTCTGGCAGCTGCCGCTGTATGACGAGTACGTAAGTTACTTAAAGAGCGAGTGGGCGGATTTGAAGAACACCGGCAGCCGCTGGGGCGGCGTGGTGACCGCGGGCACCTTCCTCAAGCAGTTCGTGCCTGAAAAAGTCTCCTGGGCCCACCTGGACATCGCCGGCGTGGCCTACCACGACAAGGAACACAATGGTCTGCCCAAGGGCGCCTCTGGATTCGGAGTGGTTCTGACCGTGGCGTACCTCCAACAGCTCTTGAAGTGAGTTCGGACCGGTCCGCTATGGACCGTTTTTTCATTTGTGGTGGAAGCGCCGCCCCCCGGGCGGCGTTTCCCATTCTGAGGTTGAAGGAATGACGACCCTCACGTCGGACGTGCCGGCCACCGCCATCGGGCCGTTGGAGCTCTCGCCTCCTGTGGTCCTGGCGCCCATGGCCGGCGTCACCAATTTTCCATTTCGAGCCCTGTGCCGACGATTCGGCGCCGCCCTTTTCGTGTCGGAGATGATCACCGCTCGGCCGTTGGTCCACGGCGCTCGAAAGGCCCGCAAGCTGGCGGACTTCGGCCCCGACGAGTCACCCAGGAGCCTGCAACTTTACGGTGTCGATCCTCACTACATCGGCGAAGCAGTGCGCTGGCTTGTTGGCGAGGGGCGGGTTGATCACATCGACCTCAACTTCGGATGCCCGGTGCGAAAGGTCACCCGCCGCGGGGGAGGATCCGCAATTCCGGTCAAGCCAAAGCTCTTGCGGGCGATCATCCGCGCGGCGGTCTCCAACGCCGAACGGATCCCGGTCACCATCAAGTTCAGAATGGGCATCCACGACGAACTGCTCACCTTTCGCCACACCGGCTTGATCGCCGAGGAGGAGGGTTGTGCCGCCATCACCCTACACGCCAGAACCGCTGCCCAGCTCTATGACGGCGAGGCCCGGTGGGAGGCAATCGCCGAGCTGAAGGACCTGGTCCGAACCATCCCCGTCTTCGGCAACGGCGACATCTGGCGCGCCGAGGACGCCATCCGGATGATGGGCGAGACCGGCTGTGACGGGGTGGTCATCGGTCGCGGTTGTCTCGGCCGGCCATGGCTGTTCCGGGATCTGGTGGATGCCTTCGAAGGCCGACCGCCGCAGCCCGGCCCGACCTTCGGCGAGGTGGCGGACATTATGCTCGAACATGCCCGATTACTGGCTGACTGGTTCGGCGCGGAAAAGCTGTCCATGCTGGCCTTCCGCAAGCACGCGGGCTGGTACACCAGGGGATTTCGCAACAGCGCTCCTCTCCGGGATCGCTTGATGCGGGTCGAGACCCTGGCCGAGCTCAACGACGCTCTCGACAAGATCGACCGGAATGAACCCTATCCGGCCAACGCACACGAGGTCCGCCGAGGTAAGCGGGCTGGGACTCAGAGGGTGGTGCTGCCTGACGGGTTCCTCGACGACCTCGACGACGCCACGCCGCCCAACCCCGAAGCAGAGGACCCGGTCTCCGGCGGCTGATCCGTTGAATCCGAGCCTTGAAGCTCGAAACCCTGGGCCGAGACGACAGTATCGAAAAGCCTGATGACTGCGTTATCCTGTTGCTGTGAAACGCATCAACATTGGCGCGCTGCTGAGTTTAGAGGGACCGGGTCGGGCCATGGGCGTACTCAGCGCGGTTCTGCTGGTTTTGGCGTTTGCCTCCACCGCGGCGGCCCAAGCCGGACTCGACGACCCACCACCGTCGGCCGACCCACCCGCGGCTCCGACACCGGCTCCTACACCGTCACCCGATCCCCCGTCGGAGGGTCCTCCGGAAACAGTCACGGAAGCTCCGACGACAGATTCAACCGCATCACAGACTGATGAAGGACCCACCAAAAGGGTCGACACCGTTCCCGATGAGGGCGAAGCCGCCTCTTCCGACCGCATCCAGTACCGAGACCCTCTCGACATCGATGAGGTACCGGTGAAGCTGAAGTGGGACAACTTCGTCACCGGATTGCGGGGCATCACCCAGTACTCGTTCTTCGACAATCAGCTCCGCTTTCGGCTCGGTGGGAGATTCCAGGTCGACGGCACCCTGATCGCGCCGTCGGACCAACTGGAAGAGGCGCTCGGTCCCCTGCCCGACGGTCTCGACATCCGGAGGTTCCGGATCTTTGCCGAGGGCATCGTGAAGAGGATGTACTTCAGAGTCGAGTTCGACTTTGGGGCCGATGCCGGTTTCAAGTCGGCCTATCTCGAAGGCAAGGATGGTGGACTTGCGATCTGGGACCACCTGATCGGCAAGTTTCGCTACGGCTTTTTTCAGGAGCCGTTCAGCCTCGAGCAGAACATGAGCCCCTTCGATGCCTCCTTTGTTGAGGTCTCGATGCCCATCAACACCATCGCCCCGGGCAACAACATCGGAGCCATGGTTTACGATGCGTCGAAAAACCGGATTTTCACCTGGGCTTTCGGTGTATTCTCCTGGGGCCAACAGACCGACGACAATGCCTCCGGGTCGAAATTTTCTCTGTCCGGACGCTTCGGCTTCCAACCCGTCAGGTACAACAACCACAACACCACTGCCCACGTCGGGTTTTCTGTTTCCACAAGATCTCCGACCAGTGACAACATCAATTACTCGGCGCGTCCGGAGGCCCGCTTCGTCAGGCCGTTCGCCGATACCGGTGACATCGAATCGAACAAGGCCAACCTGTTGGGCATCGAGGCGGCGTGGAGACGCGGCAACAGTTGGGCCCAGGGCGAGTGGATCCGATCCGACGTGGAGAGCACCATCGAAAACGTGCACTTTGACGGCTTTTATTTCCAGGCAGGCCACTTCCTGACCGGGTACACGCGCCCTTGGGACAGCCTCTTTGCGGCCTGGGGCCGTGTCCGGCCGGAGCAGAACTACCACGGAGGCAACCCGTTCAAAAAAGCCAAGGGAGGTCTGTGGGA
The DNA here is from genome assembly GCA_963710645.1 of uncultured Holophagae bacterium. GTDB lineage: Bacteria > Acidobacteriota > Thermoanaerobaculia > Thermoanaerobaculales > Sulfomarinibacteraceae > FEB-10. The sequence goes on from CAVQBD010000004.1 coordinate 170,810, forward strand.
GGTGGTCGCCAGGTACTCCACCGTCGATCTGACGGACGGCGGCATTCAGGGCGGGCAGGTCCGCGATGTGACCGCCGGCGTCAACTGGTATCCCAACTCCACTTCGAAGATCCAAATCAACTGGATCTACTCCAACGTCGAAGACCTGGGCAAGGCCAATATCTGGGTCATTCGCTATCAGTACGCAATCAAGTAGCCCCCGTCCGCCCAGGCAGTAGGCGGTTACTCGCAGCCGCCGGCGAATTGACAGCATCCGATCGCCGCCGCCAATTTCTCATTTCTCATTTCACATTTCTCTCTTTTCGTTCTCCATCCCCTCTCACCCGGTGTGGAAGGTCTGGACCCCAACCTCCCACCCACCCTGTGTGGATGGTGTGGATCTATTGGGCACTTCCGATGTCGATATTCGAATTTCGAATTTCGAATTGTCCCTCCCACCCACCCTGTGAGGATCCGAGTCCCGAGTCCCGAGTCCCGACCTCCTGACCTTGCCGAATCCGCTCCGGATCGGATAATGTCACGTCGAAATTGAGAAGAAATCGCGGCTCCAGTCGGCCGCAGCTAAGGAAAGACGTTGGCCGGAAAACTCAAAACAGCTCAGTGGCTCTTCATCGCGACCGGCGTCATCCTCGTCGGCGTTTTCGTCGCGGCTATTGTCCACCGGGAGTTGGGCTCCCGCTCCGACTTGGAGGCCTTCGAGGAGGCGAAACGCGCCCGGGCTCATGCCACGCCGGCGGTCATCGCTCCCAAACCGACCCCCGAACCGACGAAAGCCCCGCTGCCGACCGATTTCCCGGTGGACACGGAGCTTTGGGCCAAGGGGCGGATCGCGAAGTACGAAGAGAGCCTCGAACATGAATTCAACACCCCAACGGCAATTCTCCGGATTCCGAAAATCGACCTCGAGGTGGCCGTCTTGGAGGGCACCGACGACCTCACTCTCAATCGGGCCGTGGGGCGGATCGTCGGCACGGCGACCCTCGAGACCATGGGAAACATGGGCATCGCCGGTCACCGGGACGGGTACTTCCGTGGCCTCAAGGACGTGGTGGTCGGAGACGAGATCCAGCTCGAGACCCTCGACGGGACCTTGAGCTTCGTTATCGAAGACATCTCGATCGTCGATCCCACCGATGTCCACGTCTTGGACCCCACCGAGCGACCCACCGTCACTCTGGTGGGCTGCTACCCCTTCTACTACGTGGGCAAGGCACCGCAGCGGTACATCGTCCGCGCCGTCCTAACGGAGGAGCTCGAAGCCGGGACCTAGTCCCGAGTCCCGAATCCCGAGCTATCATGTTCCCGACATGAAAAACCGACTCTCCGCGAATCTCATGTCCCGCGTCCTCTCATGGGTCACGGCGCTCGCCCTCCTCTCCTCGGGTGGCCAGGCGGCCGAGATCGAGCCCCCTGAGAATCAGCGACCCAAGCTGGTGCTGGTCCTCTCCGGCGGCGGCGCTCGTGGCGTGGCCCACGTCGGCGTGCTGAATGTTCTCGAGGAGCTGCACGTCGTGCCCGACATGGTGGTCGGGACCAGCATGGGCGCGGTGGTGGGAGGGCTGTACGCCGCGGGATGGCGACCGGAGCAGATCGAAGAGCTTGTCCGGACCATCGACTGGGAAGGTGTCTTCACCGACACAGTCCCCCGGCGCGACAAGAGCTTCCGCCGCAAGCAGGACGATCGGCCGGTCCTGATCCAGGCTCGACTCGCCTTCGAGGGCCTCAAGCCGGTGCTGCCGTCCGGCGTCATCCGGGGGCAAAAGCTCGAGATCGTGTTGCATACACTCGATCTCTTGTCGGTGCCGTCAAGCAACTTCGACAATCTGCCCATCCCATTTCGGGCGGTGGCCGCCGACCTCGTCACGGGTGAACCGGTGATCCTGTCCGGAGGCAGCCTGGCAACAGCGATTCGGGCCAGCATGTCGATCCCCGGCGCGTTCCCGCCGGTGAAGCTGGACGGTCGAGAGCTCGTCGACGGCGGCGTCGCGGCCAACCTCCCCGTCGGCATCGCCCGGGAGCTGGGCGCAGACCAGATCATCGCCGTGGACATCTCGAGTCCTCTCCTCGCCGAGGGTCAGAATCTCGAGAGCTTCGCCGCCATCGTCAACCATCTCAACGGGCTCCTCACAGCAGGCAATGTGGCTCGTGATCTCGAGCTCCTCGGCACGAACGATCTCCTGATCCGGCCCGACCTGGGCGACATCAGCTTTGTCAGCTTCGACCGGGTCGAGGAGGCCGCGCGGTGCGGCGAGTTTGCTGCGCGTGCCAATGCAGATGGGCTCGAACACTACGCCGCCGACGCCGACCGCTGGCGGGCGTTCGACGCCAGACCGAAGGCTCGCCTGCACGAGAACATCGAGATCGACAGCGTCCGGGTCGTCAACTCGAGTCGGGTCGACGACCGGATCGTGGAACGCTCCCTGGACATCGACCCCCCAGTAATGATCGATCCAGCCAAGCTCGGATTCAAGCTGCTCGAGCTGTACAACTCGAGGTACTTCGGCACTCTCGACTTCCGCGTTGAGGAGCACGAAGGTCTGAACGAGCTGGTGGTCACCACCCCACCGCCCGATCACGGCCGCGGCTCGCTCCAGTTCGGCGTCGGGTTCATCGACGATTTCAAGGGGGGGTCCGGGTATCAACTCACCATCCGGCATCAGCTGCTTCCGGCGAACCGTCGCGGTGGCGAGTGGGAGAACATCATCCAGTTCGGCACCACCGGCGTGGCCTCGAGCGAGTTCTATCAGCCGCTCGGCAGCCACATGCGGTGGTTCCTCGACGGGTCCATGGGTTTTCGCCGACAACTCTTCGATTTTTATGTCGACGGAGAGCCCGTGGCCGAGTACCGTCTCGACACCTCCGGGGTTCGGTTGGCCACCGGCAGAGTCCTGGGCAACTGGGGTGAGCTCCGCGCAACGGCATTCTACGAGGACAACCGCGGCGAACCCCGAATCGGCGATCCGATGTTTCCCTCCGACGACGAACAGCGGGCCGGATTCGAACTCGGATTCCGGGTCGACACGGTGGACGAGGTGGCGTTCCCCAGACACGGCTCCGAGATCGAAGTGCGCTACACCACGTCCTCGAACACGCTCGGCTCCGAGGCGGAGTTCGAGAAGATCTGGGGCTCGGTGACCCATGCATTGAGCTTCGGCGGATTCACGTTGATGCCCTATGTCGAGTACGGGGAGAACCTCGAGGAGACGTTCAACATCCTCGACCTTTTTCCGCTCGGCGGCCTTTACCGTTTGTCCGGTTTGGGATACCAGGAACTCCTCGGCCAACGGGTGTTTCTGGCCCGGCTCCAGACCTATTGGCGGCTGTTCGGACTCGATCTCGCCGGCCTCAAGGTGCGGCTCTACACCGGGGCCTCGCTCGAGGCCGGAAACGCCTACTTCGAGGGTGACCCATTGACCACGGACAGCCTCATCCTCGGAGGCTCGCTCTGGATCGGATTCATGAGCCCACTCGGCCCCTGCCGCATCGCCTATGGCGTTACCGAGGGCGGCCGCAATCGCGTCTATTTTGCGTTCGGGGATCGGTTCTGAACGCACGGGCCGGTGCCAGGGCCGACACTTCTGACTCCTTCTTCGGGTAAATATGACCGCCGGTGCCAGGGCCGACACTTTTTGCACCTCCTCCCGGAAGAACTGTGCTGCCGTTCAATACTGCGTATCAGAAGTGTCGGCCCTGGCACCACGATGGCACCGCGTCGAGGCTGGGAGTCAAAAGTGTCGGCCCTGGCACCGCGATGGGAGAAGTAGTGTCGGTAGTATCTTAAATTCTCAGTTTTGAATTTTGAATTCTGAATTCCCCCGGCCCACCCACTACGAATTTCAAATTGCAAATTGCCGCCCACCCGCCCGGTGGGCGCGATGAAATCAGTGAATCGATGCGAACGCCCGGGGATCCTTCGTCGCGCCCCGGTTCTCTTCGCGTTTCCCGTGAGCCGATCAGGCACGCCGATTCGCCCCGACGCAACGAATCTATTATTCGACCTTGGCAAATCGGGATGCCAGGCAGCTCCGAGGGACGCGCCCCCGGGGAAGCTCGACGGGAGAATCGGCGCGTTGAATCGACAAAACCGTGCCGGATATCGTGAGAAGCCGCTCGCTGCGCTCGCTCAGAATGACAGCGGCTGCGATTCGGGCGGGCGGGAAAGAATTTAGAATTGAGACCTCCACCGGCCCACCCGTTCTGTCGGGGGGAGGGGGTGGCAATCTACAATCTGAAATCTGTAATCTGCAATTCGTAATAGAGGGTTGGGTGGGAATTCAAAATTGAGAATTCAGAATTGAGAATTCGCCCTGCATCCTCAGTCAACAGGAACCGGCCGCATCTCCTGCCACTTGGAAACCATGAGCTCAAGGGCGGCCTGGATCTCGTCTTCCGCGTCGTCAGGGTCCTCGGGTACGAGGCCGACCACCGTGCCGCGCCACACCACCATGCCGGTGGCCATGTCCCAGATGTCGATGATCAACGTACCGCGAGGGTAGGTCCTGACCTTCTGGCTGTAATCTCCGGCACCGGCGCCCCACGCAGGATCCCAGACCCAATCGGGTCCGTAGTCGTAGCCGTAGCTCGCCGCATCGAGCCGAACCAAACCGGTCACTTTGGTGTGGTAGGTGACCAACAGCTCAGGATTCACGTCGTCTTGAACCATACCGCCTCGCACGAGGTGGTACTCGATGGCGTTCTTGACCTGCGAGTGGAGCAGCGGGTGATCCTCCTCGAGCGAGGTCTCCGGCGTCGGCACCCAATCAAAGGTCGAGTAGCTGCCCGGGGCCACCGCGCGGTCGTAGTCGATGTAGACGGTCTGAGCACCGACCACCGGCGTCAGCGACACCATAACGACCAGCAATGTCAGTACCTTCACCATGCAACACCTCCCTGCGGCCTGCCCTTTCGCGATCTTCCTGCAGGGTAGCACCCCTGCGGATTGAACCTTTGTGGTGCGGCGGTCTCGGCTGCACTCATGGCCTTTATTTAGAGCACGGATGCAGGCCAGAGGCCCGCTCCATAATTCCTGTTCATCCCAGGCGACCGGATTGGCCGCGAGTCGAGGGATTCCCCGGGGTCTCCGGAGGGACGCTCAGCCCACTCACGGATCTCCGGGTGGGTGGGGGTCTTTGTTCGTTGTTTTTCGTTCTTTGTTCTTTGATCGAGCTACGCTCCCAACGCCCTCAACAACACACCGCCGAACCGACTGACCACCGCGGTGAGCACCGCGGCGATGGCCACGCTGGCCACTACCACCAGAAGCACCTCACTGGCCAGGATGGCCCGCACCCTCCGGCGCCGCGCACCGATCTTGCGCATGGTCTCGATCTCCCGGCGCCGCAGCCTCACCGACAGCGCGAAAACCAGCGCCGCCGTGGCGATGGTCGCCAGCCCGAGCCCCAGGCTCACCGCCAACATTGCGTTGCGTACCGAGAACATGGTGTCCACCAGATCGTCCACCACCGCCCGCGGCACCACCATCTGGACCGACTGATCAGGCTCCTGGTAGCGGCCGCGCAGCACCACACCCGACTTGCGGTCCACGGGAACGGCGAGCACCGCATCCACTGGGAAGCCTTCCGGGTCTCCGTGAAAGTGAAACGAGTCGATGTTGTCGGGGGTGATTTCGGTGTAGGACAAGACCGAGGCGTTGGCCACCACGTTGTCCTCGGTGCGGGACAGCACCCCGCTCACCGCGTCCGGCGTGGTCACGTCCTGATGGCCGTGGGCCAGACCAGCGATCACCCACGCGGTTTTGAGATCCACAAACACCACCGCGTCGTCGGCGGTGCCCTTGGGAGCCAGCACCCCCACCACAGGCATCTTGAGAGGGAAGCTCCCAGCCACGTCAAAGGCGCTGGTGGGCGTCGACAGCACGTGGTCGCCCACTTCGACCCGCAGAGCCCGGGCCGCCTTGTGACCCACAATGCACTCGCCCAGCATGGCGAACCGACGTCCCGAGGCCATTTCGAGCCCTCGGAAGTCCAGGTAGTCGAGGGTGGTGCCGACGATCCGGTGACCCCTCACCTCGTACCGCAGTTGGAGCGGGATCGCCCCGGCAAGACCGGTGCTTGCGATCCGCTGGGACTCGGCGAAGGTCGTGGGTTCCAGCGACGGCTCACGGAAGTAGAGCGCGCCGAGGGTCAGGTCCACCGCGCTGCCGCGGGCGCCCAACAACAGTGGCGTCTGATCGGCGCGAGCAGTCAGGGTGCGCGCGGCCTCCCGCACCACCACCTGCAGCGCGGCCGGCAGGAAGAGAATCAGGCTGATGGAACCGATCAGTACCGCCGTCTTTCCTCGGTTGAACCGCAGATACCGCCACGCCAAATACAGCACATCACTCATGGAGCGCTCTCGTTGTCACTCGATTCTCGAGGCTCGTTTCTGGTTTGCGAATGCGTGCCGGTTTCAGACCGCTCACGCTTCAGAAGCGAGCCTCGAGAATCGAGAAGAGAGGACGGCTGACCGAAGCCTCCCATGTCAACGACCCGGGCGAAGCGCGGGAGGATTTCGTGGTCGTGGGTGACCACCACCACCGGGGCGCCGTTGTCGCGACCGTAGCGCAGCAGGGCGTCGATCACGTGATCGCGGTTGTCCGGATCCAGATTCCCCGTGGGCTCGTCACCCAGCACCACCGCGGGCCGGGTGACCAGCGCCCGACACAGCCCGACCCGCTGCCGTTCGCCCTGGGACAGGTTGCCGGGAAACCGATCCAGCTTGTCGCCGAGACCGATGTCCCTCGCAAGCTCGATCGCCCGGCTGCGGGCCGCATCGTCCATTTCAAGAACCGGGGTCAGGCGGTAGGGCAGCAGCACGTTGTCGAGAACGTCGAGGTACTCCAGCAACTCGAACTCCTGGAACACCAGACCCACCTTCAAGGCCCGGAGATCCTGGCGATCTTCGGCCCCCAGAGAGGCCATATCGAGGCCCGCCACCTCGATCGACCCGGATCGCGGCTCGAGGATGCCGGCGAGCAGGTGGATCAGCGTGGTCTTGCCGCAGCCGCTGGGACCGGTCAATGCGAGGCTCTCACCAGGTCCAACCCTCAGTTCCGGGATCAGAAGCTCGAATCCCCCGGAGGGATAGCCGAACTCGAGATCACCGACACGGATTACTTCGGCGTCCACGGCAGCACCACCCGGTCCTCGCTCTCGAGCTCGACCCCCGCGATCTTCCAACGATCGGCATCGACCCGCAGGGTGAGCACTCCGTTGTAGATATTTTGTCGATGGTGGACGTGCTGGAGGTGACGCACTCTGGCAGTCACCACCCAGCGGGAGTCGTATGCGAAGCCCTCCCCGGCATTCGCCATGTCCAATGGCTGCCCAATCTCCAGCACGCTCACGTCGCGCACGGTGACCTCGGCACCCTCGCGGGTGCCGGCCGTCAATCGCCTGCGGCTATCGAGGTAGAGGTCGTCCACAAGGTCTCCGGTCACGTTCTCGGACAGTGTGTCATAGAGCTCATCCTCGTCTGCGAGATTGAACGCATGATACGTCGCAGATAACACGCTGGCCACCACCCGGCGGGCGTCCTCCCCCTCCGGTGCGTGGGGGACGAAGAACGGGTTTCGTACCGCCACGGTACCAAAGGGGAGCAGAAGAAAGGCTGCACCAAGCAGGATCCAGTGTGTCGCACTCAGGTCTCTGGCCACGCCCAATTCTCGCGCCACCCGTCCTCTGCGGGGCCAGAGCAGCACTGCCGCCACGACAAGGACCACCGACAGCAGGGGGATCGTGAGCCGTCCCAGCGCCGCCCCTGTGGCCACCTCGGTTTCGAACCACACGCGATAGTCAGCCAACCGCCAAACGACTGCCGCCAACGCAATTACCCCACCCGCCACACGGACCCAACCCGGGATTGTTGTTGTCCCGATGTTGCGGGCCACTGACAGAACGGCAAAGAGCACACAGGTCGCAGCCAGGACCGAACCGACCGCCGAACCGGTCGACTTTGAGACGTTTGCCAGCAACTCGAGGCCGGTGGACCACCCATTGGCGAAGATCGCCATCGAGCCCACGATGAGGACCCACCGCGATGGAAGCGGACGGCCGGCAGCCAGCGATCCGCCGAGCAGCAGTAATGAACCTGCCACCACCACCCCGGCCAGTGGCAACGGGACACCGAGCAGTCCCGGAACCAGACCCGCCCCCGCCAGCACCGCAAATCCCGTCACCGCCCGGCCGCCGCCCATGCCCGCCGCCACAAGGACCGGCGCCAGCACTGCGGCCAGCAGGGCCAGCTCCACCGGCGCCCTCTGCATGCCGCTCAACAGCTCGCCGAAGCTCACCAGACGCGCCAGTGCCATGCCGGTGGCCAGACTGCCGACCACGTATCCGACCGCTCTGGACGCCGGTGCCAACCAGCGTCCGCCCCGCGCCAACGTCAACACCGCCCGCAACTCCACCGCCGCTGCCGAAATCAACACCAGCCCCAGGCCCGTTCCCAAACCGAAGATCACTAGGGCAATGAGCTGCTCGGCATTCGACAAGCCGTCGGACGCCACGGCCTCGGGCTGCGCGCCGCCATAGAGCAGACCCAGCAGCACGGTGGCGGGCCACAGAGGCTTCAGCCATCCGCGCCAACCATCCCCTCCGCCGGCCAGGGCCACCGCCGGGACCGCAGCGGTAACCAACGTGAAACCGTCGCGCACCAGTGGGTGCACCAGCAACCAACCGTTGCCGCCGAGCCACTGTGCCACCATATGAGCCAGAGCAAATCCCGCGGCCCCGGCGAGAACTTCGCGCCAGCGGGCACCACCGGCCACCACGACAACAACCAACAACCAGAGTGGAAGCTGGCGCAGCACACGGCGCATGCCTTCGACAACGGCGTGGCCTCCCAGAGCCGACAGGGACGGCGGCGGCGGCACCAAAAAGCCGGGCCGCGATGGGCGCAAAATTCCCGTGTATTCGCGCCCATCGAGGTTGGTGAGGGTAAAGGCCAGGTCGGTTTGGGTTCCAAGAAGGCCCTCGATCAACACCGCTTCACCGGCCAGGGTTTGAGGATCACACGCCACAGTCCAGGCGGTCGTGTGGCCTCCACCGGACACGCCCACGACGCGCTCGGTGAGATCGCGGCAGGTGGGCGGCAGCAGCGGCTCGGCCCGCAGCTTGCGCCCCTCCACGATGGGCAGGGTGAAGACGACCTCGTAGGTGCCTGGCTCGGTCTCCTCGAGGGTCAGCCGGGCAGGGAAAGCGACATCCGCACCCACGTTGCCAGCTAGAATCCAGAGCAGGACCAGGCAGAGGAGAACAATTCGCGACCGCGTCATTCGGACGCCGTCTCCAAAACCTCACGCACGGGCTTATCGAGCATGATCTGGTAATTCTGGGCAATCTCCTGATAGAGCTGTTCTTTGGCCGCTAGACGGGCCTCGTACTCCATGTCCCCGATGACCCGGGCGCCGATCTCCCGCGGTTCGGGGATCCGAGAGTCTTGCCGTGTGATCACCTTGACCAGATGCAGACCGTAGCCGGAGTCCACGGGCCCCTCCCAATCGCCAACTTCCTGGGCCACAACGGAGACCGCGAAATCCTCACCGAAGGTCGAGCGGATCTCGGGCTCGGTCTGTCCCGAAACCACCGACGGCAACATGATGGAGTCTCCCCACGAGTCGAGATCCTGCTCATCCGGATCGTCGAGACGGAGCCGTACCAACATCTCCTCGGCATCCTGCGATGCGGAGGCTCCCCGCCTGTCTGGGCTGACGTAGACCTGAGCAAAACTCACCACTGCGGGAAGCCGATACCGCTCCTGGCGCAGCGCGAAGTAGGCCTCCACCTCGTCGTCGGTTGGCGGCTCGCGCATGGCCTGGGACGACGCCAGAAACTCCATCTTCTGCTGCATGGCGCGCCGTACCACCAGGTCGTCGCGATCGTAACCTCTGGCCAGGGCCTCGCGGTAAAGCACTTCTTGACGGATGAACTTCTCGAGCTCGCCGCGGAGCTCCACCGCCGTCGGCTCACGCTGCCATGTGCGATAGAACCCAGCCTGCAGCTGCATCAGATCGGCGCCGGTCACCACAACCCGGCGCGCCTCGTCTCCGGTTGGAGGACCCTTCCCGATGACAATCGCCGCCGCCACGAAAAAGCCGAGGATCACTATGTGGGTCGCCGGATGGCGCAAAATGGGTGAATTCACGGTCCACAACCCTCCTGAAACAAAGATGATAGCCGGGCTTCGCCGTTGCGACACCCGCACGAGGCTGCCCATGCTCCTTGGGTGATCGGTTACAACCTACAAACAGACGACCTAGAACCCAGGTCCGGTTGAAGGAGAAAAACGAAGTGTGCGGCCGCGGTCGGATGCTGCCTGCTGCCTGATGCCTGGCAGGCCGGGTTGGTAGGCAACGCGGAACTCTGACTTCTGAACCCTGAACCCTTCATTGGGCACAGGGGCGGAACCAGGCGTCCACACTCTCCACACTTTCCATCGCGGTGCCAGGGCCGACACCCTTGACTCCCAGCTCCGTCGCCGTGCCATCGTGGTGCCAGGACCGACACTTCTGACACGCGGTATTAAGCGACAACACGATTCTCCCCGGAGAAGGCGTAGAAAGTGTCGGACCTGGCACCGGGGGTGATGTCTCCCCTAAGAAAGTGTCCGAAGTGTCGGTCCTGGCACCCGCAGGAACGACATGGAGTTTTGGGGCTCGGACCTCAGGACCACCAAGCGGGTGGGAAATCTCGAATCTCGTATCTCGTATCTCGACAGATCAGAACCTCGCCCGCAGGAAAACGCTGAAATCGTTGATGTCGTAGGCAATGGAGGCGTCGAGCAGCGTCCCGTTTTCCTCGGTTTCAATTCCGGCCCAGTCGACATCGATGGTCGCCAAATTAAAGGCCCCACCAACCGAGAAATGATCCCCGATGAGGTACTCGATGCCAAGACGGCCGACCCACTGACCACCTGAGATGTCCTCGACACTGACGTACAGCCAGCCCACGCCGGCTTGGAACCGCCAGTGTTCGGAGAACATCCGCCGGTACTCGAAGTAGAGGTAGGGCAGCGGACCGGTGCCTTTCACGTCGCTGGTTCCCTCGCCCTGTTCTTCGCCGCCCTCCAGACTCCAGGCCAGCGTTGCCGAAAGCTCCAAGACGCGCAGACCGAGCCCGAAGCCGGCCGCCCACCGCTCCTTGACCCATGGGAAGTAGGTGTAATCGATGTAGAACTGGGTCACGTCGAAACCGAGATTGACCTCGGCGTCGATGGGGATCACCTCATCGCCCCACTTGATCTCCTCGAGGCTCTGCGAGGTGGCGTCACGGCTGATGTCCTGCCAGCGCACGCCCAACCTGTGCTTGCGGGCGATCTGCCACTCGAAGGCCAACGACGGAACGGTCTTCGACGCATCGAGGTCCAGGTCATCCTCGAAATTGAGGGTCGTGCCTCTTCCAAGCGCCTCGGAGTCGAGTCGGATCTCGGTCGACATACCCACCCAGCTGGCCTCAACCCTGAAGTTGAACTTGTCGAGCAGCGGTTCATAATCGCGCTGCGCTTCGGCGGGCGTTGCACAGACGATCGTCACAATGATGAGCAACGCCAAACCCAAGAATCGAGATGGCACACTGTTTGTCATCGTTGACCCCTTCCAGTCACTGTGATCTCGTGCACGATCATACCGCGTTCGTCGGCCCATGTGGGACTCTCGTCGGTTGCGGAAGGAAACGGCTTCGAAGATGATGGGAGAGCGGGCGCCTTCGCCGATCTCGAAGGCCCCACGCCGCCGGAAAGGGACTGGCGGTGCGGGTCCCCCCGAAGCTCAGCCTGTACTCTCCACCGAGTTTCGTCGCGAGGGAGGTAAAGCACAAGTATCCGTTGGGTTTATCGTAAATTGGGCGACACAGGCCATGGACAATGGGTCCATTGATTCCACGCTCCCAATTTCACCACGCCACTCTAGCCCAACCGGTCCACCGATCTTCGACTGATCAGAACGGGAAGTTGAAACTGAGCCGATATCCGCTTTGGCGATCGCCGAACCGGTATCCGAGGGCGATCCAGGGCATCTTGATTTTCCAGAGCTTGACGATTGGGTCGGTGGCGAAACTCAACCCGACCTCGTAGTTCCATTCGATATTTATGGGCCCCTCGGTAATCAACTCGAACTCGAGGTTCGAATAGTGACGGGCGACGGCGTACATGCCGCCGTGAGCCTCCTTCGATCCCACTGAAAAGCCGAGCGGCAACTGCGCGTCGGCGCCGATCTCCACCGTTGAGTACCAGTTCTTGACCGCCACCGACGTGGTGTTGTTGCGGTACCTAAGGGCGCCACCGACCATGACGTCGAAGGGTCCGGGCTGGTACTCGCCCCTGGCGCGAATCCCCGCCGCGTACAGTAACTCAACCCCGCCTGTGGCAGTGTCGTCGGCGACACCCAATTCGACGAACGGTTTGAGGACCCACCGGTCTCCCACCGGTACAAGAAACTCCGCGCCCGGGATGAATGCAATGGACTGAAAGCTGTCGAAGAAATCGCCCACATTGGTGGCGGTCTCCAACTGAAAGGTGCCGAGCGAGATCGGAAAATACAGACGGAGGCCCCACGGCTTGTCCTTGAGCTTGCGCGGCCGATACGAGATCGAAATGCGGTAGATTTGGAAGGACTTGGCCTCGGCGTCTTCTATGGTGCCGGATTGCCTCGGCAGCATCGCAAGCGGGATGTCTTCGTCGAAAGCCCTTGCCGGTGCCACAGCTCCCAGCACGAGTGCCAGGACACCAAATATCAGGACTGCTCTTCGAACCGAATCCATGGCCACCAGACTACAGGACCTGTTCTTGTTCTCGCTCGAGTGGTTTCGAGCGGTTGGTACCGAACACCTGACCGTAAGTGCCAGGGCCGACACTGGTGACAACCTCGGGAAGCGCCATGGGGAGAGGAGCACGATGAAGAAAGTTGAACGTTAGACGTTAAACGTTGAACGTTCCCTCCCCCCCAACCGGAGCGAGGTGGGCGCGTATGGCGGGCGTGCCGTCTCTGACGATTTTGGGTCGCGGTCGAACGGTCTGCGTGCCGCGACGAGTCCCAAACATCGTCAGAGGGGGAACCCCCGGGGAGCGCCATGGGGACTGGAGCACGATGAAGAAAGTTGAACGTTAGACGTTAAACGTTGGGTTCATCCGGATTTCCGTGAGATGGGCAGTGGTTGAATTTGAAATGAGAAATGAGAAATGTGATATTCGGGATGTTCCATCGCACCGACCTCGTGTGCAGTGGTGGAGTCCATCCGGCGACAGCAGCCAGAATATCTGCTGCGAGGAGCCCCAATCAGCACTTTGGGTTGAGCAAACGCCAGGTCATGGCACGGACTTGATCGAAGAGCTGCAGCGATGCGTTCGCGCGAGTGGAGTCTATCGCCCCAGCATGAACCAGGAGGCGAAGATGGCAATCCACCTCTTTCGCGGAGCCGTAGGCGATTCGCCAATGATGGAGTCTATCCCGGCCCGTTCGGCCGTGGCCTTCTGCAATGTTGGCGGGAACCGATGACGCCGATCTGATCACCTGATCGGCGAGGCTCTTGACGGGAGCCGGCACTCGTTTGACGAGGGAGATGGCTTCCCCGGCCGCCTCGATGGCCTTGCCGTAGACGATGAGTTGGTTGCCTTGGCACGCGTCGATCATGATCACCTCCGGGTCGTCCATGAAACTCTCTCGACGTCGATCTGTCTCCGGATGTCAAGGGTCGTCCGACGACTTGTCTTGCCCTTGACATCCGGAGACAGATCGACGATTCCCTCCGAGCGAACGACCCGGAGGTGATCACGATGCGCTCTGAGGAACAGCTATCAGCGGCAGTCGGCAGCGGCCGGGACAGGGACAGCAACCGGCGTCCGGGGCAGATGGCAGTATCGGTGGACAGCGACCGCAACCCGGAGCAATCCCAGCTGATCACTGCCGCGGCCCCTGATCGCTGACGCAGCCGCCGATCACGGACGCTGTCCCTGATTGCCGTCGCTGCCCCTGCCGCCTGAATCCCCGCACGGAGACGGGCACGCAGAAACCCCACCTCACGATTCCCCGGATGAACCAAACGTTGAACGTTCCCTCCCCCCCAACCGGAGCGAGGTGGGCGCGTATGGCGGGCGCGCCACTTCTGACATTGTTCGTGGGAATGATGATCGCCCTGGACATGAGGCTCAGGGGTGGCAACCGCGGGGAGCGCGATGGGGAGCGGGGAGCGTTCAAGTCGGGACGGCTACAACGACCTCCCGGATCTATCATCTCGCATCTCGCATCTTGAATCCGGGCGGACAGGGAATCGGAATTCTGGTATCCGGCATCTGGGATCCGGGCGGGTGGCCGGAACCTACTTTCCCTTGGCCTGCTGAGCCCTCTGCTTCTGGAACTGTTTGACCATCTTCTTGAGCGCCTTGTCGATCTGCTTGTCCGCCTTCTGCGGATCCTCGGGCACCGTCCCGCTGGTGGATCCGCGCCAGACGATCTCGTTGGTCTTGGCGTCCCAAATATCGATCACCAGGGTGCCGCGTTCATAAGTCGTGGCAGTGGTCACCGAACTCCCCATGGTGCCGCCCCAGTAGGGATCCCAGCCCCAGCCGGGACCGTATCCGTAGCCGTAGGTGGTCGTGCTGAACCTGACATCCTCGTAGGTGCCGACGTGGTAGGTCACGTAGAGATCAGGATCCGTCGGATCCTCGACACCACCTCCCTTGGCGAGGTAGTACTCGATGGCGTTCTTGATGCGCGAGTGCATGAACGGCGACGCACCCTCGATGGAGGTCTCCGGGGTGGGTCCCCAGGCAAAGGTTTTGTACGAGTCGAAGTCGGCGTTGCGGTCATAGTCCACGTGGACCGACTGTGCCGCCACCGGCAAGGCGGCCAAGGTCAAAATGATGGCGATTCCAAAAGCTCTTTTCACCGTGCCTCCAAGATGTCCACTCAGTCCGGGTCGGTTCGACGAATTCTCTCGATCAGTTTGCTGGTGGAGTGTTCCGGCAGCAGCCGCACGAGCTCCACCGATCCGCCATAGGACTCCACGAGCTCTCGACCCACCACCTCTTCCAGCTGGTAGTCTTCGCCCTTCACCAAGATGTCGGGGCGAATCAGTTCGAGGGTCTCGAGCGGCGTGTCCTCGCCGAAAATCGTCACGGCGTCGACGCAACTCAGGGCAGCAAGCAATGCGGCCCGCTCGCCCTCCGGCATGAGCGGCCGACCGTCACCCTTGAGCCGCCGCACCGAGTCGTCGCTGTTGATGGCCAGCACCAGCACATCGCCGAGCTCGGCCGCCTCGCGCAGCACCGAGAGGTGACCGATGTGGAGCAGATCGAAGCATCCGTTGGTGAAAACGACCCGCTTGCCCTGCAGTCGCCACGACTCCACCTGGGCCGCCAACCCGTTGCGGCTCATGACCTTGCCAGTGGGCTTTTCGCCCAATGCGGCCATGAGGTCCGACGGCGGCACGGCTGCGGTGCCCACCTCGCCCACCGCGATGCCCGCCGCCACGTTTGCCAGACGGCTGGCGTCCTCCAACCCGGCGCCTGCGCCAAGACCGAGGGCGATGACCGCTACCGCGGTGTCGCCGGCGCCCGTGACATCAAAGACCGCCCGACGCTGGGCCCGAATGGGTGTGATTTCGCCGTCTCGGCGCACCACCAGCATGCCCCGCTCGCCGAGGGTCACCACCAACGCATCGAGACTCGTGCCGGCCAGCACGCCACGTGCGGCGTCGGCAATGGCATCGTCATCGGCCGAGTTCAGATCGCGACCGGTGGCGGTCTCCAACTCTCGAAGATTAGGTTTGACGACGTTGGCCGCACCGTAGGCCTCCAGGTCCGCTCGCTTGGGATCCACCACCACGGGAACACCCGCCCGTCGCGCCGCCGAAACCAACAGAGCCATGGAGTGATCTGTGAGGAATCCCTTGGCGTAGTCGCTGAGTATCAGGACATCCGGTGGATCTCCCGTCTCCAATTTTGCCACCAGCCCCGCAGCCACATCGTCGGGACACGGGCTCTGGTCCTCCCAGTCGAGGCGCAGCAGTTGTTGGCGGTGGCCCAGAACCCGTACCTTGTGGGTCGTGGGCACGTTTTCCATCCGCCCCACGGCGCGGCTGTCGATGCCGTTGTCGGCGCACGCGGAGAGCACGGTGTCACCGGCTGCGTCGGAGCCGATCACGCCGCAGAGGCTCACCTTTGCCCCGAGGGCTGCGATCTGCCGCGCCACGTTTGTGGCGCCCCCGAGGCGCCACATTCGCTCGCGGACGTGGACAACCGGCACCGGCGCCTCGGGCGAGACCCGCCCCACATTGCCCACGATGTACTCGTCCAGCATGATGTCCCCGGCCACCCAGACGTGGAGCTCGGGGAAACGGGAAACGATTTCCGCCAGCCGGTCCTCGGCGTGATTCTCCCGGCTCATGTCCATCCGTCCCCTCCGGCGGCCCGCTCGACGGCCTCCGCCACCACGTGCAGGACCACCTCGTGGACCTCCTGGATACGAGCCACCGTGCGAGAGGGCGCGGCAACCACGAGATCACAGTATTCGGCCAGCCGGCCGCCGTCGCCGCCGGTGAGCCCGACAACCGTGCAGCCCTGGTCCTTCGCCTGACGGGCGGCCTCGATGACGTTCGGTGAATTGCCGCTGGTGCTGATGGCCACCAGCATATCGCCCGGCCGCGCGAGCGCCTCGACCTGGCGCGCGAAGACACGTTCATAGCCGTAGTCGTTGGCGATGGCCGTCAGCGCCGAACTGTCGGTGGTCAAAGCGATCGCTGCCACGGCGGGTCGATCGGTCCGGTAGCGGCACACAAGCTCGGTGGCCAGATGCTGCGCATCGGCGGCGCTGCCACCGTTGCCGCACACAAGCAGCTTGCCACCGCCGCCGAGGCAGGCGACGGCCGTTGTCACCAGCTCTTCGAGAATGCCCGGCAAGGTCCGTGCGGCCTCGGTCATGACCCGGCCATGTTCCTCGAAGTTCTCGAGGATGGCCGCCCGGATGTCGTTGTCATCTCTCGGTGCCATCACTTCTCCATCACGATCGCCTCTGCGGCGAGGTCGAGGTCATCGTACACCGGGATGGCGTGAGGGCCGACGAGCTTTTCGGTCTCTCGGCCCTTGCCGGTGCGCACAAGGACGGCCCGCACCCCGGCGGCCGCCGCGGCTTCGAGGTCTCGCGGGGCATCGCCCACAACCACGGTTTCCTCCCGAGGGACTCCGGACCAGCCGATGGCCTCCTCGATCAATCCCGGAAGTGGCTTTCGGCAATCACAGTGATCGTCCGGGGCGTGGGGGCAGACAAAGACCGCGTCGATGGGAGCGCCTGCGTCTTCCGCATCCCGCAGCATCAGATCGGTCACGGCATCCACCGACTCCATGGGGAAGACGCCGCGGCCCACCCCCGATTGATTGGTGGCCACCGACAACACCATGCCGGCAGCGGCCAATCGCCGCAGTGCCTCGAGCGCACCCTGCTCCCAGATCCAGTCCTCGGGTCGGGCAACCCAGCTGCCGTCGGGCGGCTCACGGTTGAGCACACCATCGCGATCGAGAATGACGTGACGTACGACCACGGTCTAGCGGTAGGGGTCGGGCTGCATGAGGTAATTCCGAACGTAGCGCCTGACCCCCTCCTCGATGCTGGTGAACGGCCGATCATATCCGGCCCGTCGCAGTTTGGTCATCTGGGCCTGCGTGAAGTACTGGTATCGATCGCGGATGGCGTCCGGCATGGGGATGATTTCGATCTCGGGCTTTGCCCCAACCGCCTCACACAGGGCGCGGGCGAGGTCCGAGAAACTCCGTGCCTCACCCGTGCCGAGGTTGAAAAGCCCGCTGACCTCCGGGTGGTCGAGCAGCCACAGCACCACATCGACGCAGTCTTCAACAAACACGAAATCTCGCCGCTGGCCACCATCGGGATAGTCCGGGTGGTGCGACGCAAACAGCGTGACGGGCTCACCGGCCGCCGCAAGCGGGTACTTCTGGGCGATCACACTCTTCATGGACCCCTTGTGGTATTCGTTGGGACCGTAGACGTTGAAGAACTTCAGCCCGACCCACTGAGGCGGCAGAGCCTCCCCCCGACCAACAGCCGCCACCACCCAGCGGTCGAAGAGGTGCTTGCTCCAGCCGTAGGGATTGAGGGGCAGCAGTTTGGCGAGCGCCTCGGACGACTGGTCGTCCTCGAAACCCTGGCTGCCGTCGCCGTAGGTTGCGGCCGAGGATGCGTAGATGAATGGTATGGCGTGTTCTGCGCAGAAACGCCACAGGTCACGGGAAAGCCTGAAGTTGACATCCACAATGAGATCGGCGTCGGTCTCGGTGGTGGACGAGATCGCTCCCATGTGGACCACACCGTCCAGCCCCGAGCCACCGCCCCCCAACCAGCCCGGCAACGCTTCCGGCGCCACCAGATCGTCCAAGTGGCGTTTTGCGAGATTGCGCCACTTGTCGGCGTCGCGCAACCGGTCACAAACGACCACCCTCTCGCCACGATCGGCAAGAGCGGCCACAATGTTGGAACCGATGAACCCGGCGCCTCCCGTCACGAGGATGTTCATTGCCGTCACCGTCAGGTTTCCCCTTTCGTCGGGTCACCGGCATTCTAGTCTATCGGGTGAGCCAGTTGCTCGCGGCCTATGGCCGCGGCGACTCTCCGTCACCAGCGAGTGGCCGTAGGCCTGCCAGTCGACCTTCTTGTGCGTCGTGCGTCTCCGCACACGGCCACGGCCACGATCGCTGCCGCCGGCGAGTTGGCATTTGGCAGTTCTAGCCTCGATTGAACTCGATAATGAGTTTGGCAAATGTCATCCTGAGGAGCTGAGCGACGAAGGATCTGGGTGGGGGCAGAAACGCATCGGCGGTCCACCCACCCAGATCCTTCGACTCGGTCACTTCGTTCCCTCGCTCAGGATGACAGGAAATTGTCGAGCAGGCCTCTGGCCTGAATTCGTCCGTTCTATCGAGGAAAGAAATGCAGGCGGGACGGCTGCTCCACAATGGCGACCAGGTCCCCCCGCCCGCCCAATTCGAAATTCCTAACCCCGACCATCCGACACCGCCCGCTATTCACTATTCACTATTCACTTCAATCCGATTCAGTCGGGCGCTCCGCGTGCTAACCTTTCCGCCGTCGAGGGATCGGTGGACGTCAGAACCATGCGCTTCGTGGATCGTTGGTTCGGCGCGCCAATGTGCGCCGTTCTGACCGTGGTCCGCCGAATCGACGACTTGCTGCTCCGCCGCGACCCTGATCGGCCACCCGAGAAGATCGCCGTCATGAAGCTCGCCGAGCAGGGCGCCACGGTGCTGGCGTACTCGGCCCTGGTGCGCGCGCGAAACATGGTGGGCGCCGAAAACCTCTACTTCGTGGTGTTCTCCGAAAACCGGTTCATCCTCGATCTGTTGGACGTGGTGCCCGCCGCAAACGTGATCTCGATCCGCACCGACGGCCTCGTCCGAGTGGTGGTAGAAACACTGAAGGCCGTCCTCCGAATGCGCCGCGAGGGCATCGACGCAACCGTGGATTTCGAGTTCTTTGCCCGTTCCTCAGCCATCCTCTCCTATCTCTCGGGAGCCAGAAAGCGATCGGGCTTCCACGGCTCCTTCGGCGAGGCCTCCTATCGTGGCGACCTCATGACCCACCGACTGTCGTTCAACCCGTTTCTCCACGCAGCCGAGATGTTCCAGATCCTGGTGGAGGCTCTCCGCCACCCGGCAGAAGAGTTCCCGGCCTTCGACCTGACTCCACCACCCGATCTCCCGTTACCGCGGCTCGAGCCGAACGAAGCCGAGCTCCGCGAGGTGAAGCGGATGCTGACCGACGCGCTCGGGACCGCCGAGCTGCCGCCCATCGTGCTCCTCAACTCAAACTGCGGCGACCTGCTGCCGCTGCGCCGCTGGGCAGACGACCGCTATGTGGAGCTCGCCAAGCGGATCCTCGACCAACACCCCGCGGTCCGCATCGTGCTCACCGGCGCGCCCTCGGAGGCGCCCGAGGCCGAGGCCTTGGCGGCACGCATCGACTCGGAGAGCTGCATCAGCTTCGCCGGCCGGACCACCCTTCGCCAGCTGATGGTGCTCTACGGCCTGTCCGAGCTGATGGTCACCAACGACAGCGGCCCCGCGCATTACGCCACCCTGACCTCCATCGACGTCATCACCCTGTTTGGCCCCGAGACACCGGCTGTCTTCGGCGCGCGCACTCCCCAAAGCCACCTATTGTGGTCCAATCTCGTGTGCAGCCCCTGCGTCAACGCCTTCAACGATCGCCAATCGGCCTGCCGCCGCAACCGTTGCATGGAGTTGATCACCGTCGATCAGGTGTTCGAAACGGTCTGCCGAGTGCTTGAAAAGCGGGGGTCGCTGGAATCCAGGGGCTAGGGGCTCGTCCCCCCACCCACCCGGACACCAGATGCCGAATCCCGGATGGCGGCACTCCAGCAATTGTCATCCTGAGCGAGCGAAGCGAGTCGAAGGATCTGGACGGGGGCAAAGGCGATGGATCCCAACCCACCCAGATCCTTCGACTCGGTCACTTCGTTCCCTCGCTCAGGATGACAGGAAATTGTGGGGCGGGCCTTTGGCCTGCATTTTTTCGTTCAATCGAGGCAAGGAATGCAGCCGAGACGGCTGCTCCACAAAGGCGGTCCGGGCGGGTGGGGGGTGTTCCTTGCTCCATGTTCCCCGGTGGGTGGCGGATCTCGCACCTCGCATCCGGGAGGGAATCGAGTCGACTACGACGCCAAGGGCCCATCGACCCCAAGGGCCGCGAACGCCCTGAGATCGTCCTCGGCGAACTGCGAGGAAAAACGCAGGTAGCTGGTGGGATGGACCTCCCACGGCACCACCGCCACGCCGTGGTTCTTCAGCAACACATGAGCCGCTTCATCGGCGTCGGCAACGGGCAGCCCGCCGATGGCCGACGGCGTCCGGCACACGATGTACATCCCCGAGGCGGCGGGAAAGGGCTCGAAGCCCAGGTCCGAGAGAACCGCCAGGAGCCGCTCGAGGCGATCGGCGTAGATCGCCCGCATCTCGTCGAAACGGTCGCCGTCCTCCAGACACTTTAATGCCACCTGCATCTGCAGCGAACTCTGATCCGACCACGCGTACTCCGCGTACTCCCCCAGTTCGGCCATGATGGCCTGTTCACCCACCAGGAACGCCACTGACAGCGGACCCAGAGCGAAAAGCTTCGCCAGGGAGTGGAGCTCGACAAAACGGAAGCTGTCCGACGGGAAACGCCCGCCCGCGAGCACAGACCACGGCGGTCGGTCGAAAACCAGGGGGCCGTATGTCGCGTCGTTGAATACCATCGTTCCAGGGTCGAATCGCCCAAGGAACTCACCCAACGCGTGGTCCGATATGACCGCGCCCGTCGGATTATTGGGATAATTGAGGGCCACGAACGAGATCTCGGCCGCCTCATCCGCCGTCAGGCTATGGGCAGCGGGTTCGAATTCGCGTGCGGGATCCAGCGGCACGTTGTGCACCCGGGCGTGGATCTGATGGGCCACCCGGGCAAAGGCCGGGTAGGCCGGCTCGGCGATCGCCACGTCGTCCCCGGGGCGAATCAGAGTCGAGGCGAGAAAGCTCATGGCGGTGCGGCCGCCGGGCACCGGCAGGATGGCGGATGGTGGCGCTTCGACTCCATAGACCTTCTGGAGCATTGCGGCCGCCGCCTCGGCAAACTCGTCCAGTTCGTCGCGGCTGCAGGGTGTTCGAAGCAACCTGTCATTGTCGTTCCGAAGCAATTCCGACAGCCCGGCTGGCGGCAGCTCTCTATGCGGCCCAACCGCAAAATCGAGGACCGGGCCATCGTGCCGACGAAGGCGCTCACGAACCGCGGCGATGGGATAACGGGTGCTTTCGTTGGAATCCGTCATGGCGAAGAATCTCCCACGCTCGTTGAGTCAACAATCGACCCTGCCGGCGGATCAGCGGGCTCCTCTCGATCGTCCGCCTCCCGCAACTTCCGCCCTTGCCGCCCCACATAGGCCAGGGCGAGCCATCCCATGGGGAGGAGCAGCCAGAAGGTCACGATGCGAAAGGCCGCCACCCCCACCGCCAGGTGCTCCTGCGGAACTCCCCTGATACCCATGGATGCCCCCAGCAGGGCTTCGGTGGCACCAATGCCCCCGGGCACTCCGCTGCCGAGACCAAGCACGGCCGATCCCGGCGCCAAAATGAGCGAGTCCCACATGCCCACGTCGCCCGGCAGATTGGATGCGAGCATAAAGAAAGCGAGCCCGTGAGCGATCCAACCGGTGGACTGGAGAATGACGATGGCGAAGGTCGTCCAGCTCCACCAGAAGCCTCGCGGCAGCTCCAGCTTGGTATCGGAGAGAAGCTTGAGGATGAAGTTGCCGAGGAAGAGGCAGACCCCGATGACCGCGGCACCGGCCACCAGCGTCAGCGTCCCATGGATTCGATAGGCCACCAGGGCGGCGAACAGCGCCAGGACCGAGATGGAATCGAGGACGAAGACCACCGCTTCAGCTTTGAGGCACTCCCCGAGAACCCCACGCCTGAGACGGACCATCTCGTCCGGGCGGATCAACCGTCCGAGCTGGGCAGGTAACAGCAATCCAGCCTTGCCGGACAGTCCGACCGCGGCACCGGTACGATCGAAGGCCTGGATGCCGAACCGCTGGTACACCCACATCCAAGCCGTGATCTCCACCGCCACGTCCATCATGGCGAACAACAGCACCATGGGCAGCACGCGGTAGTGGCTGCTCCAATACGCCTTCACCGCCGCAGCGTCACCGGCCATGAACTCGCGGATCCCATGGATGGACACAACCACCAGGATCCCGAATCCGACCCACCTCGCCCAACGCTGCCAGCCGGACACCGGGCCGGGTTCCGGCTCGGGATGGTCTTTCACAACCTCCCCGGCCGGCGCAGATTCCCCGTGAACCTCTGCATCCGAAAGGTTTGTTGCGTCTGAGGCGGTGACGCTACCGGGAGTGTTTGCTGGCTTCGACACGGCGAGCGATCTTAGGTTTTAGGGCCTTCGGAGTCAAACGACCATCGTCCAGAGTTGCAGCTGATGCGCGAGGGAACCATAATACCGACTCTTGACCTGGAGGCCACCGAGGTGGTGCTCGCCGTTTATCGGACAAACCAACACACAACGAGGACATCCAGTGGCCATTGCAAGACAACGCATCCATCTCCCCCCGTCAGCGTGGAAGCGCGCCATGGGCGCCGGCTTCAACGACGCGAAAGACGGACCCGAGACCATCGAGCGCTTCGAGAGGGCCTTTGCCGAAGTCATGGGCAGCCCCGACGCAGTGGCCGTACCCTCGGGACGGGCCGGGCTCAAGTTCACCATCGACGCCCTCGGGCTCGATCCGGGTGCGGAGATCATCTGTTCGGCCTTCGCCTACCCGGTGGTGCCCTACATCGCCCACACGCTGGGATACTCGGTCCGTTTCGCCGATTGCGAGCTCGACACTCTGGGCATGGACCCCGAGTCGCTCGAAGAGGTGATCTCGGACCGCACCGCCGTGGTGATCACCACCCACCTCTACGGCGTGCCCTGCCGGATTCGCGAGATCCGCGACATCGCCCGACGGCACGGCGCGGTCCTCATCGAGGATTGCGCCCACTGTTACGGCGCGGCGGTGGGCGGACAACCCGCCGGGTCTTTCGGGACCTTCGGTTATTTCAGCTTCGAGACCTCCAAGCCCATCAACACAATGGGCGGCGGGATGGTCACGGTTGGTGACCCCGAGCTCGCCCAACGGGTTCGCGAGGTGGCCAGGGCCCAGGAGCCCAAGGACGGTTCGTGGCTCAGAAAGCGACTTCAGAAAACCACGTTCGAGGCCACGGTCACCAATCCTCTGGTCTTCAATCTCGGCGTCTACCCGGCCCTGCGGGTGATGGCGAAACGGGACGACTCGGAGCGGTTCGCCTCCGGCTATCAGCCCGACGAGACCACCATGGACGGTCGCATGGGCCGATACACACCCTATCAGGCCACCCTCGGTCTCGACCAGATGGCCACGGTCACCCCCCAACTCCAGGATCGGATCGCCAACGCCGAGCGGCTCTTCCGCCACCTCGAAGGCACGGTGAAATTCCAGCGGAGTTCCGATGTGGAGGTGCGATCCAACTACATGCTGGTCACCGCCCTCATGCCCAAGCTGGAGCAGGTGGCCAAGCGGCTGCTCGAGCTCGGGGTGGACTCGAAGCACCATTACATGCGTGACTGCACGGGCATCGGCAAGGGCGGCGGTAGCTTTCCCAACGCCGCCCGCGCCGAATCAGAAGTGCTCCACCTGCCGGCCTATCCCGAGCTGAGCTCGTCACAGATCGACTGGATCGCTCAAAGGGTCCGGCAAGCGGTCACCGATCTGGGAGCAATTCCGCCCGAGCTGGCCCAGTAGGCGCTGCGGGAGAACAGCGAGAGATGACAACCTTCGCCCCCCCCGCAGCGTCGCTTGCGGTTCGCCACCGGTTTCTGCTGCTCGCGCTGATCGGGCTCATGCTCTACGTTCCGTTCAACGGCATGCGCGACATGTGGTACGCCGACGAGCCAGACATCGCAGAGGTCACCCAGACCATGCACACCACCGGTGACTGGGTTTCCCCGCGCCGGATCGGTGTCATCTGGGTGGACTACCCACCCATGATCTACTGGACAGGTCTTGCATCGGTCCAGGTCCTGGGATTCAACGAATTCGCCCTCCGGCTGCCCAACGCCCTGACAGCCGTTGCCCTGGTTCTCCTCATCTGCTGGATCGGGTCCCGCTGGTTCGACCCAGAAACCGGCCTGTGGGCCGGCTTCACCCTGCTCACCTTCCAGCAGTTCGCCCAGCAGGCCGTCGGTTACCGACCCGATATGCAGTTCAGCCTCGCCATCACCGGCGGTTTTCTCCTGTGGGCGGCGGGCACCGGCCACCGGCCACGTTGGTATCTGAGGGTGGGCGCCTTCGTCCTCTTCGGTGTGGCCATGCTGGCAAAGGGCCCGCTCGGCCTGCTGCTCCCCGGCCTGGTGCTCACTCTTTGGCACGCCTCCCGGCGCGAGTGGCGACGACTGCTCGAGCTGGCGCCCATGGCCGTGGTCTCGCTGGCGGTCTATCTGCCGTGGTTCATTGCCTGCTCCCGGGCCATGGGCTCGGAGAACATCCTCTACGAGCTCTACGCCCAGAATTTTGCCCGTTTCGCCGGTGCCAACCGAGGCCACGGCAAGCCCATCCACTACTACCTGGCGAACATCTGGGGCGACCTCGCGCCGTGGTCCCTGTTGCTGCCCTTTGCCCTGGCGTGGGTCCACCGCGCCCGGCTCTGGCGGGACCGCAACGTCCAGCTCCTGCTGTGGTGGTTCGGCACCTTCTTTGTCTTTCTCTCCATGGCCGCCACCAAGCGGCAGCTGTATTTGCTCCCTGCCTACCCTGCCATCGCCCTCTTTCTGGGAATTTGGATCTCGGCGGTCCTCAGTCCCTCTGAATCGCCCTCGGGCACCCCTTCACCGCGACCGATCCGAATCTACGGCCTGTTCATGGCCGGTTTCCTCGTGGCGGTTGGGGTTGCCCTAATGGGGGTCGGCAGTGGCATTCTTGACGTAGTGGACGCATCCGAGCTGTCGCCCACGGTCGTGGCGGCAATCCCGGCCCTGCGCCCACCGATCACGGCTCTGGGAGCCGTGCTGATCGCGGGCGGACTGTGGATCGGCATTGCAGCCTTGCGCCGCACGACCGAAGGCGTCCTCTTGAGAACCGGCATGACCCACGTGGTCGTCTACCTGGTTCTGCTCGCCTGGCTTCTGCCCGCGGCCAACCCGATCAAGACCTCGAGGCCCCAGGCCGAGTGGATCCGGCAGCACATGGGCGACTCGACCCACATGGGCCTGGTCTACAACTCCCACGATTACGCATTCCGAAAGATGGGCGCGTTCGGTCTGTATGGCGACACGCGAGTGGAACTGCTCGAGAGCGCGTCCCAGGTGGAGCATTTCTTCGAGGTCCACCCCGAATCTCTCGTGCTGATCCAGGAAAACGAAGTCGACTGGATCTTCCGCGACGACCACGCTGCTTGGCAGCCGCGCATCGTGCGCAATCTTTGGATCGGCAAGGACCAGTATGTGGTTGTGCGGGGGCCGAGCTAGGCAGTAGGCAGTAGGCAGTAGGCCCCGCCCACCCACCCAGGTACCAGATGCCGGACTTGTCGCGGCGTAGCGGAAGGTGAAACCGGAGGCCAGCTCCCTGACCCATGCGGATGGCAGCACCCCTGCAAATGTCATCCTGAGCGAAGCCCAGAGGGCCGAGTCGAAGGATCTGGGTGGGTGGAACCCATCGCCGATGCCCCCTCCCAGATCCTTCGTCGCCTACGGCCCCTCAGGATGACAATGGGATGTCCCGGGTGGGCGGGGGCCCAAGGCCAAGCCCTGAATTCTCAATTCTGAATTTTGAATTCTCAGATTCCTGCCGCCACCCGCTCGGTGTGGACGGTGAAGGGGGTGGCAACCTCAAATGTCCGACGTTCAACGTTCAATCTTCAACATTTAACGTTGAACGTTCAACGTTCTCGCCCACTCCTCCGGCGGCCGGTTGGACAACACCACCTTGCCGCCGTCACCGTCCACCACGTAGGCGTTTTCGATGAGCGTCTGATCGAGCTTCTGGAGGTGCTCCCGTTTGATCACGCAGTGAGCCGGCTCGTCCTGCTTCATGTGTTCGACGAACTCCTCCTTGTCGCGGAGGACGCGGCCGAGCCGATCGGTGTAGAACAGCGCGGATTCCCTCAGATCCTTGTAAAAAACGATGGGCTCTCCCTCGGGAAGGGCCATGTCGAGCCTCTGAGCGAGGTCCTTCGTGGAACGATGGGTGTTCAACGGAGGCACCACCATCACGTTCACCGTGAAGATCAACACCACGACCATTCCCGCCAGGGTCGCGAAACAGCTCCGGTAGAGCCCGCGCCAGCAGAGCACGGCGGCCAACACCAGACCCACCACGAGCACTCCGATCGGCGTCATGAAGACCGCGGCCTCGACGTTGTACTTGGCCATGGCCGCCCCGAGCTCGCGGGTCCAGTAGTAGGCCAGAGCGATCACGAAAATGCCGGCGAGAAACGCGAGCGAGCCGAGGGCGAGCCTCCGCAGCCGCCGGGTCGAATCGAGCAGGAGATCCCGCCACGACAACCCCACCAGCAATGCCAACGCCGGGAACATCGGCAGAATGTAGGACGGCAGCTTTGAGCTGGCCACCGTAAAGAACAACAGCATCATCCCGCACCACAGCCCGAGATAGAGCAATCGGCCGCGGTCGTCGGAGTGCCGGATCTCGAGGCCGTGTCCCACGGCCATGGGCAAGAAGGCGGTCCAGGGGAAGAAGCCACCGATGAGGATGGGGAGATAGAAATACCACGCCTCCGGATGGCGCGACTCAGCAGAAACGAAGTTCATAAAGTTCTGCTGGATGAAGAAGTAGGCACCGAAATCCGCGTTCGCCCGCATGACCAGCAGGTACCAGGGTGCCGCCACCGCCAGAAACACGACGGCCCCCCACCACAGCCCCATCTTCTTGAGAAAGGGGAGCTGACGGCGCAGCACGAGCCAGGGCCCGACCACCAGCCCCACCAGGACGAGCCCCAGCGGCCCCTTGGCGAGCACCGCGAATCCACACGACACGTAGAACCAGAAGAGGAAAAGCCGACGCCGGTCCTGGTCCTCGAACGCGAGCCAGAAGAAGAGTAGAGCGGCTGTGACAGTGAACGCCAACGAGATGTCGTGCACCACCACTCGCGACATCACCAGAAATTCCAGGCTGGTGGCGAGAATCACACCGCTGAGAAGGGCCGTCAGTCCGGTCGAAGAGCTTTCGGCCGAGAACATAGGTGGCGATGACTGTCGCCGTTCCAAGCAACGCGGCTGGCAATCGTGCGGCGAACTCGGTGAAACCGAAGACCATAAAGGCGATGGCCCCCAACCAATTGAAGAGTGGTGTCTTGTCGTAGAACGACTCGCCGTTCACCGTCGGCGTGACCCAGTCGCCGGTCTGCACCATCACCTTGGTGGTGTGGGCGTGCATCGCCTCGTCGATGTCCCACAACGGCCGGTCACCGAGCAGCGAGAAGAACAGTGCCCAGCACAACACCAGCAGGATCGGCATGTCGATCCACAGCTTTCGGCTGGCCGATTCGGGATTCTCGAAATGCACTGCCATCTTCATCTCTTCTCAGATTTTTGAGTTTTTACTTCTCGACGTCACTCCGCCTTCAAAAAAACACCCATCGCAAGAAAATTTAAACTCAGAAATCTGAGCATTACCAAGATTCTATTTATCTTCCTTTGCCCTCATTTTACGGAATTTCAGAGCAATCTTCTCGATCATCGCGTCAATCTGTTCCAAGACTTTGCTGGGATCCTCCGGCAGGGTCTTGGATGCCACGCCCCGAAACACGGCTTTCGATGTTTTGGCGTTCCAGATATCGATCACCAGAGTGCCCTTGTCGTAGGTTGTGGACATTGTTGATGCGGTGTACGTCCCGCCCATATAGCCCCAACCCACCGGGTAACTGTAGCCGTACGCCGTTGTCATGAACTGCTGACTCGACTTGCTTCCCGTGTGATAGGTGACGTTGAGGTCGGGATTCTCGGTGTCCTCCACCATACCCCCCGTCGTCATCCAATACTCGATGGAGTTCTTGATCAACGAGTGCACCATGGGGTAGTTCCCCTCCAGCGGGGTGGGCGGACCGTCCACCCAGGCGAAGGTCTTGAATTTCTCGAAATCCGCATCCCGGTCCCAGTCCACCGAAACCTTCTGCGCCGCCGCCGGGAGGGCCACCAACACGACGACGACGAGTATTCCAATCACTCTCTTCATGGTCTCTGTCCTTTCGACCAGACGGATCAGTTCTCTGAATCTGGTGTCGGTGGCATGGTACCCGATCCCCCACGCCCCCACCCACCAATTGCGAATTACGAATTGCGAATTACGAATTGGGGGAATAGCGCCACCCAGACGAACTTCTTAAAATGGACCAAAATCACTATTCGCGATTCACTATTCACCATTCGCCATTCCCCGCCCACCGCTCGCCCCTGCAATGTTCTAATAGACCAGCACGCTGGACTGATACCCGCACTCCAGGAGGACCGACAATGCATCTCACCGACAGCAATCTCGTGAAAACTCGAGCCTATGTGGATGGCGAGTGGATCGATGCGGACAACGATGAGACCTTTGACGTCATCAATCCAGCCACCGGAGAAATCGTCGCCACAGTCGCCAGGTGCGGAACAGCGGAAACGCGGCGCGCCATCGAGGCCGCGGAGCAGGCACAGTTCGATTGGCGTCAGAGGACGGCAACCGAGCGCTCCAACCTCCTACGCCGCTGGTTCGATCTGATGATGGAGGCCCAAGAGGATCTGGCACGGATCCTTACGGCCGAGCAGGGCAAGCCACTGGTCGAGGCGCGCGGCGAGATCGCCTACGGTGCCAGCTTCATCGAGTGGTTCGCCGAGGAGGCCAAACGGGTCTACGGCGATGTCATCCCGCCACCGGCAAATGACCGCCGCATCGTCGTCATCAAGCAACCGGTGGGAGTCGTCGCCTGCATCACGCCGTGGAACTTCCCCAATGCCATGCTCACGCGGAAGGTCGGCTGCGGCATTGGCCGCGGGTTGCACGACGGTGTGCAAGCCGGCAAGCTCGACGCCGCTGTCGGCCTTCGCCATGGTGGAACTGGCCGAGCGCGCCGGCATCCCGGGCGGAGTGATCAACGTGCTGGCGGGACACACCGGAGCCATCGGCGACGAACTCACCTCGAATGCCATTGTCCGCAAGCTCACCTTCACCGGATCCACCGAGGTCGGCAAGAAGCTGGTTGCCGACTGTGCCGGGACCATGAAGCGCACCTCCATGGAGCTCGGCGGCAACGCACCCTTTATCGTCTTCGACGACGCTGACCTTGATCAGGCGGTGCAGGCAACCCTCGCCACAAAGTACCGCAACGCTGGTCAGACCTGCGTCTGCGCCAACCGAATCCTGGTCCAGGACAGCGTCATGGAGAAGTATTCAAAGAAGCTCGCGGGAGAGGTCGAGAAATTCAAGCTCGGCAACGGCGCTGACGAGGACGTGACCATGGGCCCGCTGATCGACGACACGGCGGTCGAAACCGTGTGCAGCCTCATCGATGAAGCGGTGTCCAAGGGCGCCAAGGTCATGCTCGGTGGCGGCCGCTCCGAATTGGGCGGGAACTTCGTGGAACCCACCATCCTCTCCGACGTGACGTCGGACATGCGTGTATTTCGCGAGGAGATCTTCGGGCCGGTCTCACCGTTACTTTCGTTTCGTACCGAAGGCGAGGCCATCGCCATGGCCAACGACACCGAATTCGGCCTCGCGGCCTATTTCTGTGCCCGCGACGTGGGCCGGATCTGGCGGGTGGCGGAGGGCCTGGAGTACGGCATCGTCGGCATCAACGAGGGCATCATCTCCAACACAGCAGCGCCCTTCGGCGGAATGAAGGAGTCGGGCAACGGACGCGAGGGCTCCAAGTACGGCCTCGACGACTATCTGGAAATCAAGTATCTGTGCATCGGCGGCATCGACCGCTGACCCCCAACCCCCTCCCGCTCGGTGAATCTGCTGTTTGAAGCAGCCGTCCCGGCTGCACCTCCGGCTTTGATGAAACGCACGAGTGCAGGCGGGACGCCTGCGCTACAAACCCCACTCTTCGGTCGAGGTCTGGTATCGTCGAAACAGGCGGTCACAATGCGAAGACGTACGAAAACACTCATTCGATTCGCGATGTTCGTGATCCTGGTAGCCGCGGTCGCCGGATGCACGTCAACCTTCAATCCAACCCCCATGGACCAGGTGCCGTTCATGGAGCGGGCAGAGACCCAATCCACGGACGAAGTTACGGTGACGGTGTCGGTCCTGTCCGCCGACGAGGCCAAGGCGGTCTTCGACCGGAAGCTCTACAAAAAGGGCATCCAACCCATCTGGCTCGAAATCACCAACCACACCGACGGCCCCATGCTCTTTCTGCCGTCAAGCCTGGACCCGCTGTACTTCTCACCTTTGGAGGCCGCCCAGAAGGCCGGCTTGACCTGGAAGAAAGAGTCCACCCACGACGCCGCGAATTTCTTCCTCGACAGCCAGATCAAGCTCGAATTTTCTGCCGGCGAGACCGCCTCGGGCTTTGTCTATGCCAATCGGAACAAGGGAATTCGGCTGGTCATGGCAGAGATGGTGGGGCCGAATTGGCGGCGCCACCTCGAGTTTCTCGTCGAGGTGCCGGGATTCAAGGCCGACTTCCACGGGACCAATGCGAAGGAGCTGTACCCGGATAGAGAGATGACAGACCTCGATCTCGATGGCCTGCGCGCCTGGATCAAAGAGGTCCCCTGCTGCGTCACAAATGCCGATGGCTCCAAGAATGGAGACCCCCTCAATCTCGTCGTCATCGGCACCGAGCATCAGGTCTGGCCCGCCTTCTCCCGCGCCGGCTGGGATCCCACCGAGGCGATGCGTACCCAATCGGCTCTCAAGACGGCCCTCTACGGTGTCTTTGGCGGTGCCTACCGTTATGCCCCGATCAGCCCGCTCTACCTCTTCGGGCGGTCACAAGACATCGCGCTGCAGAAGGTGCGCTCCAGCATCCACTACCGCAACCATCTCCGGTTGTGGCTGGCGCCCGTCACGTTCGAGGGTCGTCCGGTTCTGGTGGGTCAGATCAGCCGCGACATCGGCAGCAGAATGACCTCGAAGAGCCCCACCCTGACCACCCACCGGATCGATCCGGACGTTGACGAGACCAGGGCCAGCCTTGTCCAGGATATGATCTACTCCCAGTCCCTCGCGGCTTTCGGCTATGGCGCCGGGGTCGGCGAGGCACCACGCGACGCCCCGCGCGCAAACCTCACCGGTGATGTCTACTTCACCGACGGCCGTCGACTCGTCATGTGGCTCACCGACGAACCCACCACGATCCTCGACATCGATTATGTCCCGTGGGAGCGCCTGCCCGCTGAGGCCGAGGGCTGGGAACCGAAACAGTAGGCAATTGGCAGTGGCCCCCGCCCACCCGAGGAGCGCGTTGGAAGAAAATCGCGTTCTTCGGAGGTGCCTGGCATCCTCACGTCACATCGAGCCGGCCGAGAGGAATTTGTGGAGCGGCCGTCTCGGCTGCATTTCCGGCCTCGATTGAAGGCACGATGCAGGCCGGAGGCCTGCGCTCCAAATTCCCTCCATCCCGAGCGGGCAGCAAGTCCGCAATCCTGTATTTCTGGGCGAGGGAGCAAAGCGACCGAGTCGAAGAATCCGGACGGGTTGGGATCTAATGCCTTTGCCCCCACCCACCCAGATCCTTCGAATCGACCCGATGGGCCTCGCTCAGGATGACAAGATGAGACGCCCCGGGTGTGCGGGGCTACTGCCCACTGCTAACTGCTCACTGGTGGGGCGGGCGGCGGATCGACTATCATGGTCCGCGGTGACGTCGTGAACGACGCACCCGGAGGAAGCCACATGAAGCACGCCATCACCCTTCTTTGCCTCGTCACCGTGCTCGCAGCGAGTCCGCTGGCGGCGCAGGTCCGCGACGAGACCATCCTGACCTATGACGTCATCCAGACCGAGCGCAAGGCGCTGGTCATGGAGGCATTGGATCTGACTTCTACCCAGCTCAAGGCGGTGTCGCCGGTTTACGACGCCTACTTGGAAGAGCTGGACGCGCTCAACGCCCAGGAGGTTGCGCTGATCAAGCAGTTCCTCGCCTCCTACAAGGGCATGAGCGATGTCGAGGCGACGTCCATGCTCCGGCAGTGGGGCGCCCAGTCCCAGATCCGACTCGATCTGCGCAAGTATTACACCCGCGAGTTCGCCGAGGTGCTGCCGCCGCGCAAGGTCCTCCGACTGTGGCAGATCGAGAACAAGCTCGACACCGTCATCGACGCCCAGCTCACCCGGGATATCCCGCTAGCTCAGTAGCCATTTCGGGAGCGGACGAAGTGATGCTCAACCCGGGACTCGGGGCTCGGGACTCGGGTGTGATCAATTGACGGGTGGGATGATCAGCCGGATTTCGTAGGGTGACACGGTGACGCAGTCGCCGGGCTCGAACCGCCTCGGGGAGGTACTCATCAGATCATCGTTGAGCAGCGTGCCGTTGGTCGAACCCAGGTCCTGCACCATGAAGACGCCATCTTCCCAACGGATCACCGCGTGGCGCCGCGAGACACGCTTGAGCTCGAGAACCACGTCGCACAAAGGGTCACGGCCGATCAGGGTCTCCCCGGGGCGCAAGACAACCGAGAGCCGCATGTCATCGGGTCCCCGAACCTCCAGATAGGGCTCACCCCCCATTTCGCCCACCATCAAAGCAGCCACCTCCGGATCGCCGAAACCCCAACCACCTACTGCCTACTGCCTACTAACTCAACCTACCGCCTCCCGCCTCCGCGAGCTGCCCCGCCACCGCTCCGCGTGTACCCCCCCGATGGACGGGTGGCCGTGTAGCTCTGCGTCCGCGCACTGCCGCGCTGGCGGTTGGCATAGTCGCGATTGAGCGAGCTGGAGGGCGGCCGCGAAGTGGACGGCCTGGTCTGGGGTGTCTTGGGTCGGGTGGAGGGGCGGGTGGATGGCATCGTCGACGGCGTCGACGGCCGCGTTGATGGCGTCGAAGGAAGCGTTGATGGCGTCGACGGCCGGGTCGATGGACGCGTTGACGGCCGGGTCGCGGACGGCACGTCGGCCTTGTTCCATCCTCCCTTGTCCCTCTGGTCCCACGTACCGTTGTCGTTGCGCCGGTAGACGTTGCCATTCTTGTCGGTGTAGATGTTGTTCTTCACACCTTCAGCGGCTCTGGGCCGGGTGCGCGCCATCTTGTTGCTGGTTTCGGCCACCCTGTCGCGGTTGGTGGGTCGATTGTAGATGTTGTTGTTGCTGCCGATGTTGATGTCGCCGGTGTTGATGTTGATGGGCCGGCCGTTCTGTGAACCGTGGTAGTAGCCGTGCCGATAACCGGCCCGATAACCCGCCCGGTAGCCGTACCCCGGATAGGGTCGGTAGTAGCGTGGCCCCCACCACCCGCCGTAGCCTCCCGCACCGATGGTCAGGTGGAAGGGCCCGTTGGAGTAGCTCAGACCGAAGCCCCAGCCATACCACGGGTTCCAGCGCACATGGAAACCCCAGGTCGCGGGTCGAGGGTAATAGTAGTGGTGGTACCAGGGACGGTAGTACCAGCCCGTGCCGTAGACCATGCAGCCGCCGTAGTAGTAGCTGTTCATATATCCCGGCGTGTAACCCACATACACCACCTGGGGCGTCACGTCGTAGACGTTGACATAGGTCACGTTGTGATTCGGATTGGACGCCGGAATTCCGTAGATCTCCTTGGGCACGTTGGTGCAGACCGTCCACGGCCCGGTGGCCGAGTTCGACTCGTACCACACCGCCTCGTCGCAGCAGTAGTAGCGGTTTTTGTACTTGAAGACCTGCTTTGAGGTGTTGACCGCGTACTGCAGATCGGTGGTCTCCACATCTTCGAACTGAGGCGTGCCGTCGTACTCCACGGTCGTCGTGGCATCCAACTTCACCTCGGCGGTCTGGGGAATCTCGGCGTCAAGCACCGCATCCCGCGCCTCCTGGGTCCCTGCCACGCTGGCCCTCATGTGGGCATTTTCCGACTCCTGCGGAATGTCCTGAAAGGCCGCCGGGAGATCGTCGTTGGGAACGTGGGTCCACGGGCCGTCAAGCGATCCGCTCTTGTACCAACGACCGGACAGCAGCACGTAGACCTGCTGCTGAGCGATGTCGTAGACCACATCGGAGTCGGTGTTGTTGACGTACAGGAGATCCGCATCCGACATGGGTGTGTACTGGGGCTCGCCGTCAACGAAGATGAGCTCAGCCGGCTCCTTGGAGACCACGATCTCGGGGACCCTGCGATCGATCTCAACGCCCTCGGCATCGGGCTGGTCATCTTTGGGGATTTCGATGGCGGCGATCTCCTTGGGCGGTGACGGCTCCTGCCGCCACGGACCCCCGATCTGGCGCGCCGAGAACCAGGCTTCGTCCGACGCCAGGTAGTACGCCTGCGAGCCCTTGTCGAAGAGGATCAGGAAGGGCGTATTCACCACCCGTTGCAGCTTGGAGTTCTCCACGTCCTCCAGGATGGGCTCGCCGTCGATGAGGACGAGGACCGCGGGTTCCGTCTTGAAGATGACCTTTGGCGGAGCGTTGTTCAGGTCGTGCTGGCGGGGTGGTCCCTCAACGCCGTCCAGGCTCGCCATGAGCCGGTCCATGGAGATGTCGAGATCCCACGTGGGAATGTCCCTCTCGAGCACATCCGCCAGCTGTTGTTGTTGTTCCTCGCTGGCCTCGGGGAAGCGGACGGTGGGCACATCGACTGTCAGGATGTCCACGTTCCGGGTGTCGCGATCGGTGGCGATCATGGCATCGATCCAGACCGCACCGAAGATCGGCGCGCCGCCGCCCTTCTTCACCGAGACCGCCGCCCGTGCCTGAATCGAATTTTCCACAATGTCGTCGATCTGGGGCTGGTAGACCTGGATGATGTAGCCCTCGGACTCGATCTCCTTGGGCCACCCGTCGTCCTGCGCCACAAGGGGCAGACAGATGAGCAGGGCCGCGACACACACCAGTAACTTCAACCGCATGAGATCTCCTCTTGGTCTGATCGGGTGATTGTATGCCATGACCGGACCGGCAGCCTACAGGTCACCAATGCCGAGAATCAGGCCCACGCTGAACTCCGCCTGCCACATAAAATTGCCGTTGAAGCCGAAGGCACAGCCGGCCGGGCCGCACAGCGCGCCTGCGCTGCCGCTGCCGTAGGTGCCGTAGAGTTTGCCCTGAAACCGAACTCCCACATGGCGACCCGGGAGAATCTTGACCCCCCCGCCGAGCGCGAATGCGAATCTGGTGACCGAGCTCAGCTCGCTCCCCTCCGGAGAGAAATGGGTCGCTCCCAGAGACCCGAGTAAGAACGGTCGAACCGTCTCGTCCTCGTGCCATTGCTTCAATCCACCGACCTGCCATTGATCGATGGTCATATCGAACTCGTCGTACGAACCCAGGTTGAAGACATCCATGCTGGTGTCCTGCCGGCTCCACGAGAAGTCCAACTGGGTGTCGCCCATGAGCCCGAGGGTGTAGTTGACGGTGAGACCGTAGCTCTCAGAGTCATTGAAGTCGTACGTCTGGCCGGTCCAGTAGTCATTCATGCTGCCACCGAACCGGTAACCGAACTGGGGCGTGATCTCCACCTTCTGCGCGTGGACGAGTGGAACCGCACCAAATATGAGAACAACGGCAAGCACGAATGGAGAACGACGGTACACGAAGACCTCCCTGAAAAATGCCGACACCGGCTGCTTTTCACTATTCGCTATTCACGTATTCACTATTCACTATTCACTATTCACTATTCACTATTCACTTGGCCCCGCTCACCCGTCCTACATCACCCGGGGTGGGTGGGCGGAACTGAGAATTCAAAATTCAGAATTCAAAATTCCCCTCGGGTTCACACAAGCTCCGTCACATACTTCTCCCGCGCCAGCCGCCAGAAAACCACCAGGAACGCGGTCAGAGGGATGGCGAGGATCATGCCCATGATGCCGTTCAGAGCCGAACCCCAGAAAAAGACCGCGAAGATGATCACGATGGGGTGGAGCCCGGTGCGATTGCCCATGATTTTCGGGGTCAGGATATAGCTCTCGATGAGCTGAACCACGGTGAACACAACGAGGACCAGCGCCGCCGTTACAATCCCGCCGCCCGGCTGGAAGAAGGCAAGCGGCAGCGCCGTGCCGAGCCCGACGATGCTCCCCAGGTAGGGGATGATGTTGAGGAAGCCGAGCAGCAGGCCGATGACCGCGCCGTATTTCAGACCCACCAAGCTGAACCCGATGGCGTACAGCACGCCCTGCAGGAAGGCGATGATGAGCTGCCCCCTGAAGAAGGCCACGATGATCTCGACGAACTGGTTGAAGAGGTAGGCCACGTCCTTGCGGGTCTCGGCCTTGAGAAAGGGAAGGTGGCTCTCGAGGTCGAACTTCCCCGGCGCGTCCGCCAGCAGGATGAAAACGAAGTAGATGGGTGTCACCACCCAGGACAGCAGCGCACCCACCCACGAGATCACCCCCGCACTGGCGGACAGGGCGCCGCGGCCGAAGGCCTCCAAACCCTGCATGATGGTGCCTTGTTGACCCTCCATGGATTGCCTGATCTGCCTCAAGTATGGGTTGTTCTCGACGAAGGCAACCGCCTTGGGCGCACGTTCTTGAACCCACGCCCTGGTCGCGGCCCACCACTCCGGCACATTGCTCACCAGTTCGCCGAGCTGATCCACAAGCAGCGCGCCAAAGAACCACAGGAACGCGGCGAGCGGAATGATGGCTGAAAGCAACAGCACCACCAGTGCCATTCCGCGGCTCAGCTTGAGCTTCTTCTGCAGCCAGTCGTAGAACGGCTGGAAGACCAATGCCGCCACCGCGGCCACCACGATGGGCAGAAAGACGCTGGAAAATCGATTGAAAAAGGCGCCGATGAGCCAGAACAGGGCGCCGACCGCCACCACGATCACCACCGCTGACAGGATCGTAACAGCCGCAGCTACGGTGGTCTGCTGACGCTCTGAAAGCTCGAGAGTCATGGGCCTACTCCTTCTGGTTCGTGGCAACGATATTAACGCACACGTCGGTGAGCTGGGAGCCGCAGGCCGCAGCCCCCCCGAGACGTAGAGCCCCTCCCGATGTCATATGCCGGGTCGGGTGGGCGGCCTACTCCACCAACGGGACCTCCGCCGCCAGCTCGTTGTTGATCACCGCGTCCAGCTTGTTCTCGATCTGGAAGAAGCGGGTCACCTTGAGCTCGGGCAGGATCTTGCGGAACTTCTTGGCGTACTTCTTTTTCAGCGCCAGGTCCTTGCTGTCGATGTCGAACCAATCATCTAACATCGTCTTTGCCATCTCATCGGTCATCACGCCGTAGTTGTCGGAGTAGTCCATGAGCAGCTTGACCTCGCGGTCGCCAAGTGACGCCTGTTCGCTTTGATACTCGCGATAAAGCGGCCAGAATACATCGGCCTCGGCCGACGTGAGACCCATCCCCGACGCGACAAGCGCCTGGCGCTCGGTCTGGATCACCGACCTGGTGAGCTCGATCTCGTTTTGAATATCCTGCGCACCTGCCCACGGTGCCAAGACCACAAACGCAACCAACACCAACAACGCCCTCTTCATCTCAATACCTCCTCCATTTCTCCTACCTCAACTGAGAGTCTTCGCCCTCGATTCCCTCTTCATTGCTCGTTTCAACTACTATGGCCACCAACGACAACCCAAAGGACAGTCGAATCATGACAAATATAGACGCCCGGCATGGACTTCGCAGATGGATCAAGATTGCCATAGCCGTGTTGATCGCGGTGGAAGTGGTCTACGTCATCGCCGCCAACGTCCTGCTCCGGACCGATGTCCTCGTCAACCTCATCAACAAGAAGCCCGAGAAGATGCTCATCCAGTGGGAGTCGGCCTCGACCTGGTTGCCTGGCGTCGTCCACGTCGAGGGCTTCAGCCTGCGCAACCAGAGCAAGAAGGTCCAAATCTATCTCACGCTGGAGCGGGTGACCGGGGTGATCAGTCTCTCGAAGCTGCCCTTCAAGACCTTCCATCTTCGCAGCGCGAACGCGTCCAACGTCGATTTCAGATTGCGGACCCGACTCGACGCTCCACGCAAGAACGATACGGCCGAGGACCGGCAGCCACAACTGCTTCCGGGCGCCGAGTTCTTTCCCGACATCCCCGGCTATGAAAACCCACCCGACCCCAAACCCGAGGACCTCTATCCGCGCAAGAAAAAGAAGACCGCCAGCCCATGGACATTGAGCTTCAACGGCATCGACGTGGACGGGAAATTTCAGATCGCCATCAACCGGGTACGACTCAACGCCGACGGCTCTGTCAAGGGCGGTATGAACTACAGACTGCGAGACGCGATCCACATCCGGCGGGCGAAGCTCGATTTGAAAAACGCCCGGTTCCTGTTCGATTCCGAGCCCGCCAGCGACAACCTGGAACTCCGGGTCGACTCCAAATGGCGGCCGTTCCCGGCGAAGGGTTCCAAGCTCCCGCAGATTATCCAGGGTATTTCGGGTGATTTCACGATTCGCGGAGATTTCTTGCCCAAAGTGTCCAAGAAGACCCGGATCGTTCCAGGGCTGACCACATTTGGCGCGGGCTCCCTCGACACGACCTTCCGCCTCGACGACGGCGTCCTCCGATCAGAGGGCTCCTACGCGTTCAGCTCAGACGACTTCACCCTGCAGATCATGGAACTCGACATCAAGGGCTCGGCCAAGGTCTCAGGCTCGACCACCAAGGGCGATGGAGCCGACGTCACCGACATGCACCTCGAGTTCGACGGGTACTCGGTGGTCGATCGGTCCAATTCCAAGGTGGGAATCGACGGGACCGGTCTGACCCTCGACGCGTCGTGGAACGATCTCGCTCTGGTCGGCGGCGTCTCCCCGTCGTCGGTGGACATCGTGCTCCCCAAGACCATGATCGAGGACGTCAGCGTCCTCGGGGTTCTGATTCCATCCACCGACGACGTGGCTCTCAGATCGGGAACCGGAGAGGTTGAGAGCACACTCTCGGTGGACGCGGACGGGATGGCGTCCGGCACGGTCAATCTGGATGCCGAAGACATCACCATCGAGGTCATGGGGGCTCCGATGCGCGCCGACCTCGCGGTGAACGCCAGCCTCCTCGAAGGTGACCTGGACGCCAAGCGGTTCAAGCTCGAAGACACCTCTGTCAAGTTGACCGACGTCGTCGGTCTGGCTCCGACCAAGAAATCGAAGCCCGTCGAGCCGTGGTGGACCACCGTGGATCTGGCTCATGGAACCGTGACCTTCGGCGCCCCGTTGACCGCCAGCGGATCGGTTCGTCTGCGGATGCTCGACACGCGGGCGATCGTGGCCATGCTCTCAGGCATCGTCAAGACCCCAAAGTGGATGTCGCTGATGCCGAACGTCAAGAATGTGGACGGGAAGGCGATGGTTGACATCGGAGGCGGCTACCAGAACTTCGACGACGCTCAGATCACCGGGGACAAGCTGAATATCCAAGGCTGGATGCACCTCGTGCCAAAGGCTTCCAACGGCCGGATCTACGCCAAGTACAAGGGCCTCGACACGGGTATATCGATCACCGACGGCAAGGGCAAGCTCCACGTTTCCAAACCGCGCAAGTGGTTCGAAGGCGAAACTGGAGTGAAGCTCGCTGACTGACCGTCAGCTCCTTTTTCTGCCCTGAGTCCTTCTCGACAATACCGCCGGCCTTTGTAGCGCAGCCGTCCCGGCTGCAACCGCCAGCGGTCAAAGATCAAAGAACGAAAAACGAAGAAGAGGTCGAGCGGTCACGCGCACCTGCTTTCTTCGTTCTTTGTTCTTCGTTCTGTGATCGATCTGCAGGCCAGAGGCCTGCGCTACAAACCATCCCCAACCTCCCGGCCACCCACCCGGGTGAGAAGGAGTGAAGGGGAGAAGGGGAATGTGGCAATCCCGGTGGCGGGACCTCTCACCTTCTCACCCTCTCAACGCTCTCCATCCACAAAGAACAGACAGCGTCGCGCCGCCCAGAAACAGCACCAGCAGCGACAGGATGCCGGCGCGTGGGTTGCCGGTGACCACGCCCACCCAGCCCACGAGCACCGGGCCCACCACTGCAGCCGCCTTGCCGAGCATGTTGTAGAAGCCGAAGAATTCGGCCG
Source organism: uncultured Holophagae bacterium (assembly GCA_963710645.1). GTDB lineage: Bacteria > Acidobacteriota > Thermoanaerobaculia > Thermoanaerobaculales > Sulfomarinibacteraceae > FEB-10. The sequence goes on from CAVQBD010000004.1 coordinate 211,537, forward strand.
ATTTGTCCTGGGGAATGATGCCGGCGAAGAATGACCGCGACAGCGCCTGGACGCCCCCCTGGACGAGCCCGATGGTCACCGCCATGGCGTAGAACTCCCACTGCTCGCTCATGAAGAAGGCCCAGAATGTGACCCCCACATACACCGCGATGGCGATCAGAATCCCGGTCTTCGCACCCAAACGCGCCCCCAGCCGGCCAAAGACGATGGCTGCCGGGAAGCCCACAAATTGGGTAATGAGCAGGGCCACGATCAGCCCATTGGGGCCGAAGCCCAGCGCCATGCCGTAGTCCACCGCCATCCGAATGATCGTGTCCACGCCGTCGATGTAGAGCCAGTAGGCCACGAGGAAAAGGAAGACCGTCTTGAGTTGTCGGATCTCTCGGAAGGTCTGGACCAACTGTTCAAGACCTCCGCGAACGGCGGCCGCGAGATCTGGACCTTTGTCGACCTTCCGCTCCTTGACGAAGAGAAACAGGGGGATAGAGAAGACGGCCCACCAGACAGCGGTCAGCAGAAATGACAGACGAACCGCGTCGGCCGCATTCTCCAGACCAAACCTCGCAGGCCACATGGTCATGGCCGTACATCCGGCCAACAGCAGCCCGCCACCGAGGTATCCCAGAGAGAAGCCCAGGGCCGACACCACGTGGTAGTGGTCCTTGCTGGTGACCAGGACGATCAGGGCGTCATAGAAGACGTTTCCGCCCATGAAGCCGATGTTGGCCAAAACAAAGAGCACGATCGCCGCCGCCCAGTGACCCTTCGCGACCCAGAACAATGCGCCCGTGGTGGACACCCCCAGAACGAGGAAGGCGCATAGGAACCGCTTCTTCATCCCTCCGCGGTCGGCGATGGCGCCGAGGACCGGGCCCAGGACGACGATGGCGAGGCTGGCGATGGAGTTGGCAAAGCCGAGCCGGAAGGTGATGTTTGCGCTTTCTGAACCTACGCTCCAGAAATCGCGGAAGAAAATCGGATAGAAGCTCGCCAGGATGATCGTGGCGAAGGCCGAGTTGGCCCAGTCGTAGGCGGCCCAGGACAGGACCTGCCGTCTGTCCATGTCTCCAGTTTTCATCTCCAACACCCTATCACCGGTAGATACAAAACGCGCCGCCAAAGGCGGCGCGTCTGAAGATCCATAATTCCGAACAGACTACTGGTTGAGCTTGTCGTTCCTCGAGTATTTCGTTCCGGCGACATCGGCCGATGCGATCAGGCCCTTTTCGGTGATCTGGTAGATGGCAACTCCGTTGACGAACCCGGTCTGAACCCCCGCAGCCGCCTTGCCGGCGGCGGCCTGCGCCGAGGCGTCGGCCTGCCAACCTTTGTTGACGAAGTTGTTGAAGGTGGTTTCATTCTCAAACATGAAGAACACTTGATAGCTCTGGACACCAATGCCCAATCCGATTCCACCCGTCCCCATCTTCATGTAGATCTTTTCGCCGGTCATCTTGTTGACCGCCATACCATTGCCGCCGCCGCCTGAGATGCCGAAGGCAACCTTGGTGTTGTCAAAAGCGGCCCAGCCGTACGATTTGTCGAAAAGTTCCTTCGCTTTCGGATTATCCGCCGCCACCTTTTCCGCCGTCGCCTTGCAGGTCTCCTGAATCTTCTGCCTCTTGGCTTCCTGGTCCAGGCTCTTCCAGTCGCCTTCTTCCTGGGCCAGCGCCGATCCGGTCGGAGCTAAAAAGCCCACGACCATCATGGCCATCAACGAAAATCGAACTACTGCTTTCATCGTTCCACTCCTCTTTGTTGAGTGCCGCGGTCCGCTTCTTGCGGCCAGTGCGGCGGTTCACTTGCTCAGATTCTTGTTTTTCCAGTACTTGGTTCCGGAGATGTCGGCATTGGCCATCAATCCACCCTTGGTGATTTGGTAAACCGCGATGCCGTTGGTAAATGTGGTTTGGGCATTCGCCCCTTTTTTTCCGGCAGCGGCCCGCGCCCCGGCGTCGGCCTGCCAGCCGTTTTCCACGAAGTTGTAGAACGAACCCTCGTCCTGGAACAGGAAAATCAGATCGTAGGACTGGCCGCCGATGCCGAGTCCGATGCCGCCGGTCCCCATCTTCATGTAGAACCGCTCGCCACTCCCTTTGTCTACGGCGACTCCATTGCCGCCACCGCCGGAGATGCCGAAGGCGACCTTTATGCTCCTGAAGGCCGCCCAACCGAAGGCATTTTCGTAGAGGTTCTGGGCTTGGATGCTGTGGTTGAAGAGGTTTTCCAGGGCTTGGTCGGCGATTTCATCGCGCCTCATTCTGTCCGCATCTCGCTGCACTTCCCTCCAATCGTCGCCGCCGGTATCTTGCGCCAGCGCCGTCGGGCCGGATACCAACAAGAGCAGACCCACGAGGATCGCGCTGAGTTTCAGTTCTCGAAATTTCGCTGACATCCGATGTCTCCCTCACAAATTGGAATTGACCGACAGATGATACCTGTCGCTGACCGATCCCGCAACGAATCCCAATCTCCGTTGTTCGCAGCCGGCGGACGCTACGAATGATTACTCGCAGGCGGTCTGGGACCAACCACCTCGGACCGCGGTGCCGCCACAGTAGGCCTTGCCCACACTGTTCGGGTTGTTGAGGTAGCCGAGGATGCTGGAGCAGCTCTCTCCCTCTCCGGGGGTCACCTCGCACACACCGGAGTAGCGCGGGTTTTCAAAGCAGCAAGGATCAGTCGCGACCGCGTCGGCGCTCGCCGGCTGCTCTGACGTGGCCACCGCAAACGACGCGGCCAGCGCCCCGGCCAGAACCACGCACACCAACAATATCAGCCGGACCTTCGTATTCATCTCTTCACCTCCAGTGGATGGTTTCTCAGAGGATACTCCACTTCGCGCCCAACCGGTGTGGAAAGTGTGGAAAGTGTGGAGGCCCGGGGTCGAAGAACGAAGAACAAAGAGCGAAGACCCCACCCAGCCCGGGCACGGGATCTGGGATCCGGGCTCCGGGATCTGACCGGGCGGGGGAACGTTGAACTCGTTGAACGTTTGACTTTCAACGTGCAACCTTCACCCCACCTGCCGATCCGCGTACCGCTCGACGGCCCGGCCCGCCACCGAAGTCAGGACCCCTGCCAAACCCAGCACCAGCACCAGGCCCATTGCCAAATACCCGCCCTGGGCGAACCACACCCCGCTCTTGGCTGTCATTGGGAAGGCGGTCAACAGGCCGAGTGTCAACAGGGCTCCGACAAGGGTCAGAAGACCGAACCTGTAGAGCAGGAAGAGCGCCATGGCGCCACTGGCCAGCCCCAGGGTGAGGATGGAGACCGGAAGGTGGGTCCCATCGTCGATACCGAAGATCAGGGCCACCACACCGGCAAAGACCGCCCAGGCCAACCACCGCGTCTTCAGCCACCGGCTCAACAGGGCAAAGAGTACCGCCGACAAAAGGCCGCCCGCAATCGCCCCTTCCAGCTGACGCAAGGCGGTGGCAAACATGGAACCGAGGCCCACCGCCGCATTCAGTTGGTCCGCCCCCAGAAAGCCCCAGGTGGGGTCGAGATCGAGCGCGGTGATCACCATGCGATCCAGCTCCACCAGGATGGCCCACAGGGTCCCAGCCAGCCCTCCCACCACCAGGCTGAAACCGACCGCCCGATCCGCCACATTGCCCGCGAGCAAACGACTCCAGGCAATCAGGGCCTGCGGCCGATAACGCCGGATCAACGGCTCCAGCCCCACGTAACACAGGCCCACAGCCAGTGCCCCCAACGAAATCTCCACGACATTGCCGAGCAGGGTCATGGTGGACGAGGCCATGGGGTGTTCCGGCCGCCCAGCCGACAACACCGCGGCTAAAAGCCCGACCACGAACACCACGGCCGCCAGCACGCCGGCCCTCCTGAGATCACTCGTCTCGCGCACAATGGAATGGGCGCCAAGGGCCAGCGCGATCAGCACCACCATCAGATAGAGCGGGGTCCGGACCCATCGGTCCAGTCTGGCCCGGCGACGCAGCTGTTCGTGGCGCGCCGGCGACTCCTGATCCATCGCCTCCGCCGAAAAATAGACTGGGAGGCCCTCGAATGACGCCGCCTCCACATGGACCGTCGTCTGCGGCCGGCGCGGGTCAGTTGCAGTCCATGCGGCCCGCTCGTCCGACGCCACTGGCAGGACCGCCCCCACGTCGAGCACCAACTCGATCCCCTCGAGACCCGCCGGCGCCAGCAGACGGGACCAGTCAAACCCACCCGTGCTGACGACGGCCCCGCCGACCCGGGATCCGAAGGATGTCCCGGCGTTCAGAAACACCAGGTCGCCGGTGGGATCCAGCATTACGAAGAGCGGCTCACGGGTAATCGCCTCGGCCCGATCAAGCCCCCCGAAGAGCCCCCCCGCGTCGAAAGCCCGCGACACGAAGGCGGGCAAGGGCCGCGGCCTTTCCTGCCGATACCAGAACAGGACCCGGTCCACCGGATCGGCTGCGGCCACATTGTCCAAAAACCCCCACTCGGCGTCATCCGAGCCGTCCAGCAGACCGAGGTCATTCAACAACCTCTCCGACTGGTCCGCCAGAACCTCGGGGGCCCTGAATCGAATGACGCCGGAGAAAACCGCCGACGGGTCAGCCAACGCCAGAACACCGGCGAGCAGGACAACGAGGGCCACCATCAAAACCCAAGGGCTGATTCTCTTGAATGGTCGATCGACGGTCGCCGCGGCAACGATCTCCGGATGGGCGAGGGCGCCCGCCTCGACCGCCATGGCCAACGGGTCCCCTCCCGGCAGCTCGGCGGCCATGGCCAGCGCGGAAGGCGGCCGATCCTCGGGTGCGCGGGAAATGGCCTTCATGATGACCCGCTCGAGCCGAGGGTCTACCCCGCCCACCAACTCCGATGGTGGGGACGGTCTGGTTCGCATCTTGGCTCGGAAGATCTCGGTGAACCCCGACTCTTTGAAGACCTTCACTCCGGTCAGGAGTTCATGAAGCACGAGTCCCGTGGCATAAAGGTCGGCGGTCGGACCCACTTCGCCATCCGGGTTGAGCTGCTCCGGCGCCATGTAGGTGGGGGTGCCGGCGATCCCGTCGCGGTCGTCGTCCTCCTTGGTCACCGCGATCCCGAAATCGGTGATCCGAACCTTGCCCTCGCCATCGACCATGATGTTGGCGGGCTTGAGGTCACGATGGATGACCCCCTTGGCGTGGGCCGCGGCAAGACCACCACAGGTCTGGCCGGCGATATCAACCACCTTGTCCGACGGCAGGCGCCCGATCCGGGACAACAACGCCGCCAGGTCCTCGCCATCCACGTACTCCATGGTGAAGTACAGCCGGTCACCCTCACTGCCAACATCGAAGACCCGGCACACCGCCGGATGGGTGATCTCCCGCGACAGCCGGACCTCCTTGAGCAGCCGTTCTCTGAGGTCGGGCCGGTAGCCGAGCACGAATTTGATGGCGACCGGAACATCGAGCACGGTGTCGTGGGCGCGGTAGACCTCCCCCATGGCACCTCGTCCCAGCAGCGAGATGATCCGGTAGCGATCGGCGAAAACGTCTCCCGCCGCGAATTCCAGGGACTCGGCGAGCGGTATTGGCGGCGGCGGTGGCCCGGGTGTGGCAACCACCCTGGACACATCGACGGTGTCGTCGTCGCCATCCAACAGGGCCTCCACGACCCTCTTGAGCTTGCCGTCGTCGCCGCACTCACGGTCGAGGAAACGCTCGCGTTCGGCCCCCGTGAACTCCACGGCCCGCTCGAACAGTTCCATCGCTCGTTGTTCTCGATCCATGACGATTACGATACCAGTACGCGCCGACTTCGTGGCCGGTGGAAGATCGAAGAACAAAGAACGGAGACTCACCGCCTGCGATGAAGGGCAGGGGGCTGGGGGCAGCCCCCACCCAGATTCTTCGTCGCAGCTCTGCCGCTCCTCAGAATGACAAATTGAGGCGAGTCGCCAACCCACTGTCATCCTGAGCGAGGGAGCGGAGCGCCTTCCCACTGTCATCCTGAGCGAGGGAGCGGAGTCCTTCCCCACTGTCATTCTGAGCGAGGGAGCGGAGTCCTTCCCCACTGTCATCCTGAGCGAGGGAGCGGAGTCCTTCCCCACTGTCATTCTGAGCGAGGCCCGCAGGGCCGAGTCGAAGAATCTCGGCGGGCGGCTTGTCTTCCTTTGACAGACCCAACTCCAGCAGTACTTGGAATACACGAGGGAACCCCATGTCTGAGTATTTCGTCTACATCGTCTCCAGCAGATCCCGCGTCCTCTACACGGGCGTGACCAGTGATCTCCAGCGCCGAGTCAAGGCCCACGTTGAAGGGACTACCCCAGGGTTCACGTTGAAATACCGTGTGAACCGACTGGTGTACTTCGAGGTCACCCGGGATGTTCGTGCTGCAATCGCCCGGGAGAAGCAGATCAAGGGCTGGCTACGAAAAAGGAAAATTGCACTCATCGAGTCGATGAACCCGACGTGGCTGGATTTGTCACGAGACCGCGAGAATCAGGGTTGATCGGGCCTTCCTACCCCCACCCAGATTCTTCGTCGCGGCTCTGCCGCTCCTCAGAATGACAAATTGAGGCGAGTCGCCAACCCACTGTCATCCTGAGCGAGGGAGCGGAGCGCCTTCCCACTGTCATCCTGAGCGAGGGAGTGAAGCGCCAACCCACTGTCATCCTGAGCGAGGGCGCGAAGCGCCAACCCCCATGTCATCCTGAGCGAGGGAGTGGAGCGCCTTCCCACTGTCATCCTGAGCGAGGGAGTGAAGCGCCAACCCCCATGTCTCCTGAGCGAGGGAGTGGAGCGCCTTCCCACTGTCATCCTGAGCGAGGGAGTGGAGCGCCTTCCCACTGTCATCCTGAGCGAGGGAGTGGAGCGACCGAGTCGAAGGATCTGGGTGGGCGGGAGCCAATTCAGAATTGAAAATTCAAAATTGAGAATTCAACACTGAGAATTGACGCCTGCGAGGAACTCCCGGCACAACTCGACTAAGCGTTCCGGCTGCTCGTTGACCACCGCGTGACCGGCGCCCTCGATGATCTCGAAGCGCGCTCCGGGAATGGCCTCGGCCAAAGCCCGCGTGCGTTCCAGCGGGATGAATCCGTCCAGCTCCGACGCGACGATCAGGGTCGGGCAGCTCACGCGGCCCAGCTCGTTGGCGAGCACCACGCTCGGGGTTGAGTCCAACAGGCCAATGAGACCGTGAAACCAGCTCTCCGGGAGACCGGCAATCTGACTCCTCCTGAGGGCCCGCTCCTCCTGGTGGGACGCGATGTGGGCCGGGGAGTACACAACGGGCTCGAGCACGTCGAAGATCATTCCACGGTCGCCGCCCGTCAAAGAGTCGACGCAACCCTGCCGCCACCGGGCCACTTCTTTCGCCATGACATCGTCGAAGGCGTCGGCAGATGCGATGGAGATCAGCGACCGCGTGCGATCCGGCCATCCCGCCGCCACCAGTGTCGCCACCGCACTTCCAAAGGAGGTGGACACCAGGTGGGCCCGGCCGATTTCCAGATGGTCGAACAGGGCCACCACATCGGCGGCGTGCTCGGCCACGTCGGCCGGCGCCGCCCCACCCGACATGAGCTGGCCCCTGAAGTCGAATCGGATGACTTGAAAGTCGCGCGCCAACGGCACCGCCAACGACTCCCAGCTGGGGGCGCTCATGGCGATGCCGTTGAACAGCACCAGCGGCTCGCCGTCGCCGTCCACCTGGTAATAGAGAAGTTCCCGATCAGCCATTTCCGAATCCTCTTGAAGTCTATTGTGGCGCAGGCCTCTGGCCTGCATTTGCTCTATCACTCGAGGCCAGAACTGCAGGCGGGACGCCTGCGCGGAAAGTCCGTGTCATCCTGAGCGAGACCCCCGGGGCCGAATCGAAGGATCTGGGTGGGTGGGGGGCATCACATTTCAAATTCGAAATCCACCGCCTTCGCCGCCATGAACTCCCGGATCATCCCAAAGAACTCCTTGGGCTTTTCCAGGTACACCACGTGGCCGCAGCCGGGAACCTCTTCCCAACGGGTGTTGGGCAGCAGCTCGTAAATCTTGCGCTGTTGCCACAGCGGGATCGCGCGATCCTGCTCGCCGACGATCATCAGCGTGGGCGTGGCGATGGCACGGTACTGCGGCAGATTGTCATCGAGGGCCCCGAAGAACGGGTTCTGGGCCTCGGTCAACCGAATCAGACAGTGCCGGTTGTCGATGTAGCGGTCAAAAAAGCGCTGCCGCATGGCCGCCAGGTTCTCCGGCGGGATGGTCCCGGCGAAGTCCTCACCGAAGATCTTCTCGTACATGTAGTGGGTATAGAGTTCGAACGCCTCTTCGGTTCCGGTGTAGAAGCGCAGCGAGATGTCCTGGTACATCTGGAACAGGGTTTCGTGGCTCAAGAGGATGCCCGACAGGGTCATGGTGCGGAGCCGCTCCTGGTACATCCGGGCAAAGTCCAGGGCGATGAACCCGCCGTAGGAGATGCCCATCAGGTGGATCTTCTCCACCCCAACCTCGTCCATGATCAACGTCAGGTAGCGGGCGAACTCCGGGATGAAATAGGGCACATCCTCCTGCGACGACTGCCCCTGGCCGAGAAAGTCGTACAGGACGACGTCGTAGCTGTCGGTGAGCATGGGCAGGAAGCCGTACCAGGCCTTCGTGTGCATGGCGAGACCGTTGAGCAGACAGACCACCTCGCGGTTGCCCTCGCCGTGGTACTCCCACCAAACCTTTTGGCCGTCGACGTCCAAATGACCACTGCGATCCGGAACGATGTCACTCATATTTCCCTCTCGAGAGTTCTTAATTCTTAATTCTAAATTTTGAATTGGCCCCCGCCCACCCAGGACACGGGGGCGATTCAGATTTCAAAATTCTCAGTTCTCAGTTTTTAATTCTCAGTTCTTAGTGTTGGGTTTTCCCCACCCGACCCGAATCGAATCGGCCGGGCGGGGGCAATTCAAAATTAAGAATCAAAAACTCAAAATTCACTTTCCGTCGTCAGTCGGCGCGCCTCAGCACCGTACACACCGATGCGCAGATCGGTCCACCGATGTTGAAGGTCGCCGCCATCCGGGGATTGGCCACCTGGAGTTCCGCAGGCACCTTGCCCAGCAGCTGCCACGCCGACCAGCCGATCATGGCGATGCCGGTGGCCCCCACCGGGTGTCCCTTGGCGATCAGCCCGCCGGAGGTGTTGATGCCGCACTCGCCGTCGGGCGCGGCCTTGCCTTCAACCCAGTATCGGGCACCTTCGCCGTACCCGGCCTTCCCGATCACCTCGGTGCCGATGGCCCCCATCACCGTAAAGCAATCGTGGATCTCGGCCACGTTGACGTCGTCGGGGCCGGCACCGGCCATCTCGTAGGCGGTGTTCATGGCGCGGAACGCTCCCTCGGGCTTGAGCACGTCACGATCCGCCTTCATCAGCGGGTCGGTTGCCTGGCCAAAGCCCGCGAGCTCCACGCAGTCCGCCTTGGCCACGCCGAGACGGGCCAAACCCTCCTCGGTGGCCAGGATCAAGGCCGCATAACCGTCGGTGATCTGTGAGCAATCGTAGGTTTTGAGCGGCAGCCCCTCGACGATGTAACGGTTTCTGCCCTCCGCGGTGGCAGCCTCGTCGAGCGTGACGTGGATCTTCTGCATCTGTGCGTAGGGGTTGTGGTTGCCGTTGGCGTACTCCTGGGTGGAGACCACCGCCAGGTCGCGCTCGCTCACCCCATGGGCATCCATGTAGTCGCGCATCACCTCGGCGAAGAGATGGGGAAAGACGTAGACCTTGCCCTCACGCTCCTTCGGATGGGAGAAATACCCCAGGACCTCACCGATGAGCGCGCCATCCATTTTTCCTTCGTCGTTGCGCATCTTCTCGAAGCCAACCGCGAGACCCACCTCACCCATGCCGAGGAGGAGTTTCTGGGCCACCGAGACGACCGCCTGTCCCCCCGAGGCACAGGCATTCTCCACCGCTTCAATGGGTTTAGCGCCAAGGCCCGGGGTCATGGCCACGAGACCGGCGAGCAGCCCCTGCTGGTTGAGCGAGAAGTTGCAGGTGGCGCCGATGGAAGCCACGTCGATGGACGCACCGTCGGCGTCGATCTCAGCGCAGACCTCGCTGATGGCGTTGTCCACGATAGCCGGCACGGTCATATCGAAGAGCTTGCCGAACTTGGACTGATGGTAGGCGGCAATGTAGAGCTTCTTCATTCTTTTCTTCTCCTTTGTTTCTCAATTCCGTTTCCCGTCGTGCACCGGCCATCCAATGTTGACCGCGCCGCGACGACGGGAAACGGAATTGAGCAATAACGAGTTGATAAAATTCACTCGGAACCTTCCTTCAAGAGCTCGACAAGATCACCCTTGACGACTTTTCCGTAGGCGGTCCGCGGCAGCTCGTCGATCTCGATGAACCGCCTTGGGATCTTGTAGCGGGCCAGCCGGCTTGCCAGAAATCCAGCCAAGGCCTCAGGATCGCAGGCAGTTTCCGATCCCATCACCACGAAGGCGACGCCGATCTCACCCCAGGTTTCATCCGGCACCCCGACCACCGCGGCATCCTGAAGATCCGGGTGTTGCAACAGCTGGTTCTCGATCTCGGCCGGATAGACGTTGACGCCACCCGAGATGAACATGTCCTTGGACCGACCGGCGATGTAGAAGAATCCGTCGTCATCTTTGGTCGCCATGTCGCCGGTGTGAAACCACCCCTTGCGATCGAGCGCCTCGGCCGTCGCCTGGGGGTTGTTCCAATATCCCGCGCTGACGTGAGGACCTCGGAACCAGAGCTCACCCACCTCACCCGCCGCGGCCTCCTGTCCCGCCTCGTCGGCGATCCGGGCCTCGGTGAACATGAGCGGCCGGCCAATGGACCCGGCCTTCTCGTACGCCTCCTCGTCGGTCATCGAAAAGCAGTTGACTCCGACCTCCGTCAGACCATAGCCCTGCCGCAAAACCACCCCTCGTTCGCGGTAGACCTCGATGAGGTGTTTTGGCAGCGGCGCCCCGCCGGAGATGAACCATCGCACGTGATCGAGTGAGGCCGATTTGAATTCGGGCGCCTCGGCGAGCATCTTCCAGATCGTCGGCACCCCAAGCACCACAGTGCATTTTTCCTCGGCGAGGGTCCGCCACACCTCGGTGGCGTCGAAGGCGGCGTGCACCACAACGGTCCCACCCGCCAACATCATGGGAGTCAGAAAGGCACCGAGCCCTCCTGCGTGGTAGAGGGGCGTGAAGATGGGACTGCAGTCGGACTCGGTCAGCTGCCAGCAGACCACCGTGTTGTAGGCGTTCCACGCCACCTGCCGATGGGGCGTCACCACGCCCTTCGGACGACCGGTGGTTCCCGAGGTGTAGAGCAGACAGTAGGGATCCTCCGGCCGACACTTCCTGCGCACCGATTTGCCGGCGCCGCGGGTCATCACCAGGTCGGCATAGTCCGGGTCATCCGGTTCGGCGGGTTCGTCCAGGGCAATCCAGTGGGCCACATCCACCCGGCTTTTCAACCGGCGGACGCTCTCCCGGTGTTCTTCGGCATAAAGCACCGCGCGCAGCGAACAATCGCGAATGATGAACTCGAGCTCCGGGACGGTCAGGCGGGTGTTGAGCGGAACCAGCACCACACCGCTCTTTCCGGCGGCGAAGAAGGCATCCAGGAATTCGAGCCGGTTGCCCGCCAGGATGCCCACCCGTTCGCCGGGCCGCAGCCCGAGCCCATACAACCACATCCGGGCGCAGCCGATGGCCCTCCTGTCGAGTTCGGCGTAGGTCAGACGGTTGCCGTCGGAGGCCATCACCACCGCGGTGCGATCCGGTGACAGCCGGGCCCGCTCGCCGAGAATATCTCCGTGGATCATGTCCCTTCCTCGATCACATCGACAACCGGCTTCGGCACCGGTGGTGGTTGATCCAGAGCCGCTGTGAGCGCCTTGAGAAAACGATCCGGGCATTCCCGCTGGGGTACGTGGCCGCAGTCCTTGATCGGAGTCATGCGCACCGCCGGCAACCCGTCGAGCAGCCGCTGGGCGTAGTCCTGGTCAAACAGCTCGTCGGCGTCGCCCCACACCAGGTCGACCGGCACTCGGACCTCGTCGAGTCGCCCGTCCAGGACAAAGACGTCCGCATCGGATCCCGCCGCGCCAAACCACTGAGCCAGCCGCGCAGCCGGTCCGTTGGCAGCATGGCGGACCACGTCTCTGAGTACGAAATTCGGCGGCAGCAGGGTATTGGGCCCCATCAGCCCCTTCATGGTCTCCCGTGCCTCGTCCACGTTGGTGGGGAAGACATTGACGCGGGGGTCCTCCTCGCGCACCGGGCCGCCGTTGACCGCCACCAGGCGTTCGATCCGGTCGGAATGCTCCACGGCGTAGAGGAAGCCCACCCACGCCCCCATGGAGTTGCCGACGAGGATCGCAGGCTCAGCCGAGCAACAATCGTCCATCACCGCCGCCACACCGTCCAGGACCTGGTCGATCCCGAGGGGGCCCTTGTGGGGATCCGAGTGCCAGTGTCCCGGCAAATCGGGAATGATCACCCGGTAGGAGGCCGCCAGCGGAGCGATGGCCCGTGCCCAGGCGCCCGCCTGGTCACCGGCTCCGTGGAGCAACACCATGGGCCTGCCGCTGCCACCCTGCCACACCGTCATCTCGCCGGCGCTGGTTTGAATCTCCGTGGTTTCGAATCCGTTGCGGCTGAGGGCCAGCCGGCTCATCCACGCATCCACCTTGAGGGGCTTCTTCAACATCAGCCAGGCACCCACCACGATGGGCACGACGATGACCAATATTCCAAAAATAACGGCCAGCTTCAGCAGCGTTTGGGTCCGCGCATCCATATTTCAGCCCCGTATTCGTATTGAATCATGCCGATAACGGCCGCCTGGCCCAGGACCCGACGATCGTAGGCCGTCACCCTTCTCCCCGCAACCTGCGTGTCGTTCCCATCTCCGTGACCGTCCCAAAACACCAAGTTCTTAATTCTCAATTCTGAATTCTGAATCCCCCCGCCCCCCCCCACATCGATCCGGGAGGGTGGGGGATCTCGTATCTCGTATCCGGGCGGGCGGGGTCAATTCAAAATTGAGAATTCAAAATTAAGAATTCGCAACATCGTCCATTGTTCCTTGCTCCTCCTCACGGCATCCTGAACGCCGCGCCCGCCTGGTTGTAGCCCACACCCGAACCCACAAAGGCAACCAGATCACCCGACGAGATCTTGCCCAACTCGAGGGCGTCATCCAGCGCGATGGGCACGCACGCCGATCCGGTGTATCCCCACTTCTCCATCACCGTGTGGGTCCGGCTCATGGGCAGACCGAGGTCGGCCATCACCAGCTCGATGGACGGCTTCCGCACCTGGGTGAAAATGGCGAAGTCGATCTCCTCCACTCGAAAACCGCCATTTGTCGCCAACGAACGAACCACCTTGGGCCAGCCCTCGTGGTTGACCTCGGGCGGATAGCGCTCGATCATCTTGACCGTGGTTCTCCCTTCATTCACTGCCTCCACGGTGGCGGGCTCGAAGGTGGCGCCGGCGTAGATTCCCCAGTGTCCCTGGTAGGCGCCATCGGCCCGGTAGGCCGACGACACGAAGCCCGGCTCGTCTGACGGCTCGAGCACCGCAGCTCCGGCGCCGTCGCCGTAGAAGAAAATCATCGGGTCGTCCGGCGCCGCCAGCTTGTGCATCAGGTACACCCCCACCACCAGCACCGTCTTCAGGTTCGGGTTGGTCGCGATCAACCCGGACCCGATGGCCAGCCCGGTGGGGAACGAGGCGCACGCGCAGCCCACGTCGAAGGTCCCGGCATTGACGGCGCCGAGTTTGTGCTGCAGCACCACCGAGGTGGCCGGCGTCACGTAGTCGGGCGAGTCGGTGCCGACGATGACCAGATCCACTTCTTCGGGGCTACGGCCCGCCCTCTCCAGCGCCTGCTGCGCCGCCGGCAAGGCCAGGTCAGAGGTGGCCCAGTCGTCCGGCGCCCACCAACGGGTTCGGATCGCCGACGACTCCTCCATCTTGTCCACGAAGTCGGGGATGTGCGCGAATCGCTCGCGCAGCACGTCATTGTGGACCTCGATTTCAGGAATGTATCGACCAGTCGACACAATCGTTGCGTATCGGCTCATACCACCTCCCACGCACGCGTCCGTCCTCTAATTCTCAATTCTTGATTTTGAATTTTGAATTTTCCCCCGCCCCACCCGGATCGACCCGGATGGGTGGGGGCAATTCAAAATTGAGAACTCAGAATTCAAAATTCGCAGTCTCCCCCGTTGCCTACGTCCCAACCACCAACCCACCATCAACCCTCAGGGTCTGGCCGGTGATCCAGTCCGCCCCGTCCGACGCCAGCCAGACGTAGGCATTGGCGATGTCGCGCGGCTGGCCCATCCGGCCCAACGGCGTCCTGGCCTTCATGGCGTCGAGGATCTTGTCGGGCATGGACTGCAGGATCTCGGTGGCCACGAATCCCGGAGCCACCGCGTTGGCGCGGATGTTGAACTTTGCCAGCTCCCGAGCCCATGTCTTGGTCATCCCGATGACGCCCGCCTTGGTTGCCACGTAGTTTGTCTGACCGAAGTTACCGTCGAGCCCAACCACCGAGCTGGTGCTCAGAATCGAACCACCGCCGCCTGCAATCAAATGGGGCACCACCGCCCGGGTGCAGTTGAAGACGCCGCGCAGGTTGACCCCGATGACCGCGTCCCACTGGTCGTCGCTCATGGTGGCCACGACCTCACCGCCCTTGAATTTGACGAGCTGGGCATCCCGCACGATGCCGGCGTTGTTCACCACCACATCGATGCCGCCCCAGGCGTCAACAAGCTCAGTCACTGCGGCGTTGACCGCCTCGGAGTCCGCCACGTTGACCGTCTGAAAACGGCCCTGGCCACCGGCCGCCACGATCTCGGCCACCACCGCCTCGGCGTTGTCATCGCTGATATCCCAGGCCGCCACCCGGCAGCCCTCCTCGGCGAATCGCACCGCGGTGGCCCGGCCGATGCCGGCTGCCGCTCCGGTGACGATGACCACCTTGTCCTTCAATCCCGTCTCGATCATTCAGCTCTCCTTGTTCTTGAAGAGGTACCGGCTCCCCGGCCCCTCGTGTCGTCCACTCAATCCCTGAGGTTGGGACTCCCGATTTCGAATTTTCGAATTTCGAATATTCCTTTGTCATTCAGGGGTCGTCGCCCCGCTATTCACTACTCGCTATTCACTACTCGCTATTCACTCCTCAGAAGCGATACCTCATCCCCAACTGGATCTCCAGCGGCGCCAGAGTCCCGCGGTATTCGCCGAAGTTGGTGTTCTCGACAATGGGAATGGCGGGATTCGCCAGGGTCGGGTAGGAGGTGAACTCGAAGTTGTCGATGGAGTTCACGTCGTAGTTGGTCGTGTTGAACAGGTTGAAGGCCTCGGCGATGAAGTCGATGCCGCCGGCGCCGATGGGCAGGGTCCAGGTCACCCGCAGGTTGAACTGCGAGAAGGAGGGCCCGTCCTCACCGTTGCGATCCACTCCCGGCAATCGGTCCGCGTTCTTGCCGTCGCCGTTGTAGTCCACACCGATCGCCCGGGTCCAGGGCTGGCCCGAACCGTAGATATAGGTGGCACCGAGACTGAAGTTGGCCGGCAGCCGGAACACGCCCGACAGCACGAAGCGCAGGTCCTCGTGGCCGCGGCTGTAGCCCCACTCACCCTCCGGGTCAGCAGGATCCGAGGGGTAGCCGAAGGGAAAGACCGGGCTGAAGTCGTCCGACAGGTTTTTCTTCTCCGACCAGGTGATCGACGAGGTCAGCAGATGACCCGCGCCGAAGGTGCCGTTGAGGCTCGCGATCCCGGCATAGTACTTGGAGTGGCCGTCGTTGCCGTACTTGTTGATTTGGTTGTAGCTGGAGTTGGGCCGACCGGGGTTGTCGTTGCCGTTCCAGTTGTGGTCGCGGACGAAGATCTCGTTCTTGCCCTCCACATACAGGCCTTCGAGGTCCACATAGAGTCCTGTGTTGCCGATCGCCTGCGTGAAGCCCAGGCTGGCCTGAGTGGACTGGGGGGCCTTCAGGCTGTCCACCAACAGGGTGGAGTCGATGGGCAGCGGAATGCCGGTATTCTCCGGGTCGTTGGGGTCCAGCCAGTACTCCGGCGGCAGACCGAGGGCCAACCCGGTGAGGTTGCTCCTCAGGATTCGACCCGTGGTTCCGTTCTGCTGCAACTCGGAAAAGGCAGGCACCAACAAATAACGGCCGGTGAAGACGCCGAGGCCACCACGGACCACGCTCTTGCCCCTGTTTCCCAGATCCCAGGTGAAGGCAAATCTGGGCTGGAAGTTGTTCTCGTCAACCGTTCGCGGACCCACCAGTGGCGAGTCGTCGAAGTCGGGATTGTTGCCCTGAGTGTCAACGTCGTAGCGAATTCCCAGGCTCAAGGTCAAATTCGGCAGGGGCCGCCAGTCGTCGTTGAACCAGAAGCTCAGGATGTCGGTCTCCTTGGTGATGTCCGCCGAGCCTTCGCCGTAGCCGTAGACAAAGGGAATGCTGCGGTCATCGGTGAGGTAAATGAGGAGCCCCTCCTGGTAGACCGGAATGTCCGACCGGTCCTTGATGTGATACCAGCCGCCGCCGAGCTTGATGTCCTGGCTGCTGCGGGCGCCGCCCACGTGCCAGGTGAAGGTGTCGCGGACCTCGAAGAAGGTGCCGTCGCCGAGTATATCGCCGACGATGTTCGCACCGATCCTCAGGGTCGTGCCGCTGGAGAACCACTCCTCCAAATCGTCGGAGTTGGTGGGCTCGTAGTAGTAGCGATTGCCGTACTGCATGCGCAGTTCGTTGAGCCGGTTGCCCTCGCTGAAGACCGCGGTGTGGCCGAGGGTGAAGTTCCAATTCTCCCGGTCCAGCTGTTGGCCGTTGGAGAGGTCGGAGACGCCCCCGACACGGAAATTCTCGAGACTGAAGTCCTCGTAGTAACCCTTGAGGAACGCCGCCGCATTGCCGCCGAGCTGGAAGTCCAGGCTCCCCATGACCAGGTTCTGTTTGAATCCCTGGGGATAGTCCGTCGCGTCGTCCACAAAGGCGCCGCCGGGCCGGAACAGGGTCACGGTGTCCTCGTTGATGTACTCGTAGGACAGGAAGTAGTGGACCTTGTCCTGTTTGATGGGTCCGCCAAGGGTGAAGCCCACCTGGTAGCGGTTGTAGTCGTCGTTGGACTGTTCGAGGGCCCCGGTCTCCCGCAGGTCGGCATCGCGGTAGAACCCGAAGACCGAACCGTGAAGTTCGTTTGTTCCCGACTTGGTGACCACGTTCAGCGCGCCACCCGGGGATCCACCCATTTCGGGATCGAAGCGCGCCGTCACCACCCGGAACTCCCGGATCGCGTCCTGCGAGAAGCGGGTTCGCGACAGACCCAGGGCCTGGTCGGTGAGATCCACGCCGTCCACCATGAACGAGTTGTTGGACGCGTTGCCGCTCGATCCGATCACCGGAGCGTTCTGGATAAAGCGGAAGCCGCCGCGCTCGCGTTGGACGCCGGGCGCGATAAAGGCCAGCCGTTCGAACTCACGGGAAGGCACCGGCAAATCGATGATCATCTCCGGGGTCACGTTGGTGGCGTGCGTAGCGGCGAGGTCGACGAGACGCTGGTCGACGACGCATGCCGTCGGGTGCTGCGGATGAAGCTGCGGCTCGGCCTCTTCGACGGGTCGGCCGCGCCCGGGACACGCCCGGTCGGCAACGAGCCCACCGACGAGAGCCGGGCGCTGGCCAGACGTGCCGCCGTGGGCGCGCACGTGCTCGTGCGCAACGCCGGGGTCCTGCCGCTGGCGGGGGACGGCTCCGTCCTGCTGACCGGCGGGTTCGTCCACGAGGGCGACGCACTGCTCGGCACCTGGGTGCTCGACGGCCGGGCCGATGAGGTCGTGACCCCCGCCGCCGCGCTGTCCCAGCGCCTGGGCGACCGGCTGACGGTGGACGACGGCCGCTTCCCCGACCGCACGGTCCAGCTCGCCCGCATGGCCGACACCACGGTCGCGCTGGTCGGCGAGCACCCCCACCGCTCGGGAGAGGCCAACAGCGTCTCCGACCTGCGCGCTGCCACCCGGCCAGCTCGACCTGGTGCGCACGCTCGCAGGGCTCCGGCAAGCCGCTCGTCGTGGTGGTCTACACGGGACGGCCGCTCGACCTCACCGACGTCCTCGACCTCGCCGACGCGGTGGTCGTGGCCTGGCACCCGGGGATCGAGGCAGGATCGGCGCTCGCCGACGTGCTGACCGGCGACGTCGCACCGCACGGGCGGCTGCCGATGACCTTCCCGCTGTCCACCGGCCACATCCCCACCAGCACCCACCAGCGCCCGACCGGTCGCCCGATCCGCGCCGACGTCGATCACCGCGAGGGGCGCTATGTCGACGCGCTCACCTACCCGAGGCTGCCGTTCGGCTTCGGCCTCACCTACTCGAGCGTCGAGTACGCCGCCCCGCTCCTGACCGATCCGGAGATGGGCCTGGAGTCCGCGACGACGCTCACCGTGGCGGTCACCAACACCGGCGATCGCGCCTGTCGCGAGGTCGTGCAGGCCTACTTCCGGGACCCGGTCGCCCAGGTGACCCGGCCGCTGGTCGAGCTGTTCGACTGGGCCGTCGTCGACCTGGCACCCGGCGAGAGGATCGACGTGGCCTTCGAGGTCTCCGCGACGGCCTTCTCCTACTTCGGGACCGACCTGACCGAGCGGGTCGACGAGGGCGAGATCCAGCTGCTGACCGGGCCCGATGCGGCCCGGCTCCAGCAGGTGTCACTCCGGGTGACCGGGGCGGAGGCGCGCCCGTGACGGCGGCCCGGCCCCGGTGTCGATCCGGTTCGGGCAACCCGGCTAGGGCGCGGCGCGAGTGGCTGGCACACTGACGTCCATGTCGATCGGGTACTGGAGCCAGGTGCAGGCCACCGGGTTCGAGGTTCCCTCCGACCGACCGCTCGACGACCTCACGGCCGAGCTGACGACCATGCTCGGGTCCACGCAGCCGGAGGTGCGCGACGGCACCGCCTTCCCTGCGCTGGCGACCTGGATCGGGCGGGGCGTCTACGACGACCTGCTCGCCGGACTCGGCGACGGAATGGTGGCCGGGCTCTCCGTCGGGCTCGGCGAGACCGGCACCGACTCCGTCTTCCGGCGCAGCTTCAGCGCACTGATCCTGGCGGCGTGCCTCGAGCGGGACAACGACCAGCACCTGCTCCCCGGGGGCAAGATCCTCGAGTGGGGGACCGCGCCGCGACCTGGTTCCTGAGCGAGCTCGACACCCGCGGCTACGTCGTCGACAAGGGTTGGGCGCACGCCGTCGCGCACGGCGCGGACACGATCGGTGCCCTCGGCGAGTCACCGCACCTGGCGGGCCCCGAGCACGCCCTGCTGCTCGACATCCTCGCCGAGCGCGTACTCCAGCAGCCGGCCGACGAGCCGCTCGCGTCGGGCGAGCCCGACCGGATCGCGGCCGCGGTGATGCAGATCCTGAGCCGCAACACGCTCGGCACCGACGTCCTCGAGCCGTGGGTGCACCGGATCGGAGCAGCCGCAACCCGTTCAGCGGGCCGGTCGACCACGACCCCTTCGCTCCGACCGCGGCAGCGCAGGACTTCCTCCGCGCCCTGTTCGTCCAGCTCTCGCTCGCGCCCCGACCCCCGACCGTGCGGCCCGACCTGCTCCTGGTCGTGATCGAGGCGCTCCGGATGACGAACGCTTCCTACCTGCGAGTAGGCAGACCGCTAGCCTCGGCGCATGAGTGCGAGATCTCCGGCCACAGCGGCGAGCTGGCCGTCCACGTCGCGCGCGCCCACGGGGTCGAGACGATGTTCACCCTCTCCGGCGCGCACGTCTTCCCGATGTACGACGGCGCGGTGCAGACGCAGAAGGAAGGACAGGGCCCGCCGATGCGCCTGCTCGACGTACGCCACGAGCAGACCGCCGCGTTCGCCGCCGAGGCCACCGGCAAGCTGACCCGCGTCCCCGGGCTCGCGGTGCTCACCGCCGGGCCGGGCGTCACCAACGGCATCAGCGCCATCGCGCAGGCCTAGTTCGCCGGGTCGCCGATGGTCGTCGTCGGGGGTCGCGCCCCGCAGAACCGCTGGGGCACCGGGTCGCTGCAGGAGCTCGACCAGCCGCCGATCATCGCGCCGGTCACCAAGGCGGCGCGGCACCCTGATGACCGCCGGCGAGGTCGCGACCGGGATGGACGAGGCCTTCACGCTCGCCCGCTCGAGCCACCGCGGCCCGGTGTTCGTCGACGTGCCGATGGACGAGTTCTTCAACTCCGCCACCGGCACCGACCGGCTCGGGCGAGGGCACCCGCGTCGAGCCCGACCCCGACGCGATCGAGGCGGTCGCCGACTCCTCGCCGCGGCGCAGCGACCGGTGCTGATCCTCGGCACCGACGTGTGGGCCGACCACGCCGAGGTCGCCGCGCTGCGGTTCGTCGAGGACCTCGGCGTTCCCGACGCTGACCAACGGCATGGGCCGCGGCGTCATCCCCGGCGGCCACCGCTCGCTCGTCACGAAGGCCCGCGGCGCGCACTGTCCCGGGCCGACCTGGTGGTCGTCGTCGGCACGCCGCTCGACTTCCGGCTCGGCTACGGCGTCTTCGGCGGCCCGGACAAGACCCCGACGGCGCGTTCGCGCGGGTCGTCCACATCGCCGACTCCCCCGACCAGGTCTCCGGCCACGCCGAGCTGGCCGGCTCGGTCGCCGGCGACCTCACCACCGTCCTCGACGGCCTGCAGACCGCGATCGAGCGCGGCGACAAGCCCGACTGGCGCGCCGTGGTCCGACCAGCTCGCCGACCAGGTGCGGGCCGCCGCCGCGCGCGACGCCGAGCTGCTCACCGCGGAGGCCGACCCGATCCATCCCGGCCCGCATCTACGGCGAGCTGGTGCCGCGGCTCGCGGACGACTCGGTCGTCATCGGCGACGGCGGCGACTTCGTCTCCTTCGCCGGCAAGTACGTCGAGCCCAAGCGCCCCGGCGGCTGGCTCGACCCGGGCCCGTACGGCTGCCTCGGCGCCGGTCTGGGCGCGGCCATCGCCGCCCGCATCGCCCGGCCGAGCGCCCAGGTCACGCTGCTGCTGGGCGACGGCGCCGCCGGCTTCTCGCTGATGGACGTCGACACCCTCGTGCGCCACGACCTGCCGGTCGTCATGGTGATGGGCAACAACTCCGCCTGGGGCCTGGAGAAGGGCCCGATGCAGATGCTCTACGGCTACGACGTGATCGCCGACCTCGCCCCGCGCACGCCGTACGACGACGTGGTCAAGGCGCTCGGCGGCGACGGGGAGACGGTGACGCGACCCGACGCAGATCGGCCCGGCGCTCGACCGCGCCTACGCCTCCGGCGTCCCCTACCTCGTCAACGTGATCACCGACGTCGAGGCCGGCCTACCCGCGCAGCACGTTCGGCATCTGAGGACGTGCGTGGAGCTGCGCGCATCCGACCGCGGAGCACCGGCACGCCGGTGAGCGTGTGCGTGCCGGCCTATGCGGCCGTTCCCCACGGCGCCGCCGACCCCTACGTCGAGCGGCTGCGCGACGTGTGCCACGGGCGCCCGGGCGCCGAGGTGTGGGTCGCGGTCGAGGGCGACCGGCTGCTCGGCAACGTGACCTACTGCCCGCCGGGCTCGCGCCTACCGCGAGGTGGAGCGCGCCGACGAGGGCGAGTTCCGGATGCTCGCCGTCGACCCGACGGCCCAGGGTGCTCGGCGCCGGCACCGCGCTCGCCACGCTCTGCGAGGACCGCGCGCGGGAGCACGGCGCCGTCGGCATGGCGATCTCGTCGCTCGCCAGATGACCGCCGCCCACCGGGTCTACGCACCGGCTCGGCTACATCCGCGATCCCGCGCGCGACTGGTCGCCGCTGCCCGGGGTGGAGCTGTCGCGTTCAGCAAGGTGTTCTGACCTCAGCAGCGCGCGCACCGTGGTCGGGTCCTCGACGTCGTCGAAGCAGACCGTGGCGCCCGGGAGGCCGAACACCCGGTCGCCCGACGTCATCTGCCAGTACCACAGCTGCCAGGAGCCGTCGTCGCCGGCGGTGGCCGACACCACCGATCCGTTCCTGGTGAGCCAGGTGCGAGTTGCTCCCGGTGTTCTCCAGGGGCACCTCCCCGACCGGTTCGAGCACCACGATCCGGTCGTTGCGCTGCACCAGGAGCTGTACGAGCGTGGGGTCGGAGGCGGACGTGACGACGAGGGACTCGCCGTCGGAGAAGGTGCTGTCGGGCTGCACCGTCGCGACTCGCGGGTCCGGGACGTCGAGCTCGTGCCGCAGGGTGCGTCCGTCCGATCCCTCGACGACCAGCAGCGGTGGGTCACCGGCCTCCACCCGCATCGCGAAGGGGTAGCTGCGGGCGGACGCGGCACTCTCACCGACCCCCACGGTCCCCGTCGGAGGTGCCCAGGTCCGGGACCTGGCGCCGAGTCGGCGTCGCAGTCCTGCACGTCGAAGACGAGCTCCTTGCAGCCGACGGCCTCCTGGCGCAGGACGCCGTCGTCGCCGAGTCGCCACTCCCAGGTCTCGAGCACGACCCCCGGCAGCTGCGTCGTCGACATCCCGGCGCGGCGAAGGAGTCCTCCGACCGTCCCGAGAACAGGCTGCCGCCGTCGATCCAGTACTGCTGGACGCGGTACCGGTCGTAGAACTCGGTCTGGCTCCCGGGCACCTGGACGTCGCCGCGCCGGAGCAGGTCGGGGTCCTCCGGCACGGCCTGGACCAGCAATCCCTCGCGCAGGTCGAAGACGAGCGGGACCGCCGCCGGGGCCGTCGCGGGGTCCGTCGAACAGGACCAGCTCCTGGTCGCCGTCCCCGTCGGCGTCGACGAGCCCCTCCGCCGTCATGCCGACGTCGTCGACGCCACGTCCGCGACCCGTAGGACTCCTTCCCCGTGCTGGTGAGGGTGGTCTGCAGGCGGATCCGCCCGTCGAAGTCCTTGGTCTTCTCCGCGAGGAACTCGACCGTCTCCTTCGTGCCGTCGCCGTCGAGGTCCACCTTGGCGGGTGTCGACTCGGGGCTGACCTGCCAGTCGCGGCCGACGTCGGCAGGTCGAGGCGACCTGTCGGGTCGTCGGGCTTCGGAGCGACGTCGTCGGACCGCGGGTCGCCGCCCGACGCCCTGGAGGACGACGCCCAGGACGAGCAGGAGCACCGCGGCAGTGGCGAGCAGCACCCACGGGCGACTGCCAGCGCGGTCGCAGCGGGACGACCGTGCGCAAGCGGCGCCAGGTCCTCGGGCTGCACCAGCTCGGCGCGCGCGGTCAGGGCGGCGCGCAGCAGCTCCTCGATGTCCGGCGTCGCGCCTGGGCGTACTCATCGCTCCTCCTCCCCCGAGCTCTGTCTGCATCGCCTTCTCCAGCGCGACGAGCGCGCGGCTGGCGGTGGACTTCACCGTGCCCTGGCTGATGCCCAGCGTCCGCGCGATCTCCGCCTCGGACAGGTGCGACCAGTAGCGCAGCGACCAGCACCTCACGCTGGCGCGGGGCCAGGGTCTGCAGGCCGCGATCACGGCCCGGTGCTCCTCCGCCAGCACCGCGCTGTCCTCGGGCGAGGGTGGCGACAGGTCGTGGGGTGGCGCGTAGGCCCGCGCCGTACGCCGTCGGCGCAGCGCCGAGCGCGCGGTGTTGACCACCGCCACCCGCAGGTAGGCCAGCGCCTTGGACGGGTCCTTGACCGCATCCGGGCGCCGGGCGAGGGCGGCGAACGCGTCCTGGACGACGTCCTCGGCGGAGGCGACGTCGTCGACCAGCAGCACGGCCAGCCGGACCAGTGACAGCCGGTGGGCGGCGTAGAGCTCAGTGATGTCCACTGCTGGGTCCATCCCGAGGGTCCTCGTGCTCATGTCTGGTAGACGTGTGGGTGGCACTCCAGGTTGCCTCACGCACCGACGAATCCCCCGAAGGGACACCCATGTCGCACCCCGAGCCCGCGACCCTGACGCTACGTCGTCACCGACGCGACACCGCGCTCGCGGTCGGCAGCGGCTCGCTGCCGGTCCTGGGCACGCCGCGCCTGCTGGCGTGGCTCGAGGCCGCCACGTGCGCGTGCCTCGCACCGCCGCTGGGCGAGGGCTCGACCAGCGTCGGCACCCGCGTGCAGGTCGAGCACCTCGCCGCCAGCCCGGTCGGCGCCGAGGTCGAGGTGAGCGCGTCGAGCGCCTACGAGGACGGACGGCTGCACCGCTTCACGGTCAGCGCCCGCGACACCCGCGACCGGCAAGGTGCTGGCCGCCGGCGAGATCACCCGCGTGGTGGTGGACGCCCAGCGGTTCCTGTCGCGGCTCTGAGGCGCCGCAGCGTCAAGGACACGTTGACTAGACCAGCCGCACGCCGAGGTGAGTTGACTCACCACCGGTCCGGCGTCTGGCAGGCTCTCGACGCGGCACCCGCGTGGGGCGGGCGCCGACGAGGGGGTTCGACATGGACGACCGACTGCGCGAGGCGCTGGCCACACTCGGCCAGCGCATCGAGGTCGCGGAGTACGAGCGGCGGATCGCAGTGGACGAGGTGCGTGAGCTGATGTCGCGCCACCACGGCGAACTGCACCTGCCGCACGTGGTGGCGCTGACCCTGCTCCCGCAGGGCGCGCTCGACGCGATGCTGCCTGACTGATCTGGGTGCGGGTCGAGCACCTCCCGCCAGTGCGGCCGTAGGCCACCAGGCGTCCACAGGAGGCCTGACCTGGTTCTCCACAGGGATCTGCGCGCTGCGTGAAGGTGTCGGGCGGCGGTGGACGGTTCTCCCGCCACCAGCTCGGCGTGGCGTTCATGGACTACCTCGAGGCCCACCCCGAGAGCACGGCACCTCCGAGACCCAGCGCATCGCGATGGGTGTGCGCGACGGCGGGTGCACCGCCGTGGGATGTGACGCCCCGCCCGCCTTCTGCCACGCCCACCACGACGAGACCCCCTGGTCCCACGGCGGCGGCACCAGCGTCGAGAAGGGCCGCCTGCTTTGCCCCCGACACCACACGCTGATCCACGACGCAGCGTTCCAGCACTCCCTCGACAAGCACGGCAAGGTCAGGTTCAGCAGGCGCGCGTGAGGGGAGTTGAGCTCACGCCTCCGGACGGACGAGGACCTCGAAACGACCACCGTCGGTCGCTGTGTTGAACTGACCGACCCGCTGGAAGCCAAGGCCCTCGACCGTGCGGAGGGCACGAGCGTTGAAGGTGGCCACCGTGACGCGGAAAGCCTGAGGCGCGAACCGTGCTCGACCGAAGGCCAACCCAGCGGAAATGGCACGAGCCCCAGCCCCTGTCCTACGAGTTGGGGACGTAGTGCTCCGCCAGTGTCGAGCGCCTGGGCGTCGTAGTCCCAACCAGGAACTTGCCCGTCGGGGCCGAACGAGCGGAAGCCGAGCAGTCGGTCGCCGGCGAGCAGGGCATGGAATCCTGCTTCTGGTTGCAGCAACCACCCGGGGTCCGCGTCGGTCATGTCATAGCACTCATAGGGCGGGGCGTAGCGCCACGTGCAGATGTCGAGTGCGTGTTCCTGTGTCAGGGGCGCGACATGCATGGATGTGAGCGAGCGGGCCAATGCGTCACGCGCTGGACGGGGGTTCGCGCGAACAGGCGAATGTAGAGGGTCATGAGCTGCCCGAGCCAAGCGCTCGCGACTCAGATACCGAACCGGCTTGCCGAGCGACTCCGCGTAGGCAATCTCCCGTCGGGTTGACTCGCCCACGTAGCCGCCCGGATCCACGATGTACACCTCGTCAGCCATGCGAATTTTTTGGAAGTGCACGCCGCCAAGCCGCCCCTTCAGGTCCGAGCTGTCGACTGTCCAGTCGTAGTCCGGCAGATCGGGGAGGCTGAACATTCCGAGGCTGATCACGACGCAACCTTCCATCGTGAGGCGCTGGTTGACCTCCGCGAACTCAGCCTCAAACTTGGTCGAGCCGCATAGCGTGATGACCTTCGCCTCACCCTCGGCCGACTGCGGCGCCTGCTGGTCCTCCATGAGGTTCATGATCGCTGAACGGCAGGACGAGTCTATCGCCGCCCCCTGGACGTCCGCTCATGCCGAGGTCCGGCGGTTCCGGCGAAACGCATGGGTGGCTCAGCCGGTGCTCGTGTGAGGGTGCTTGCATGGCGAACGACGAGGTGCTGAACCGAGCGGCAGAGGTGAACGAGCAGTTCCGCACCATCGAATTGACGGCCGAAACGGTCACTCGACCCGCTGGTCCGCACACGCCGACCGTGCACCACTTCCTCCGCCACCTCCGGGCGAAGGGCCTGGACTGCGTGCCCGAGCCGCTGGGCTCGTGGACGGCGTCGAGCACCTGCGCTTCATCGACGGTGAGGACGGCGGCCAGGGCTGGTACCACCAGCACACCGACGAGGGGCTCGCGTCCGCCGCCCGGCTCCTGCGGCGCATCCACGACGCCGGTGCGGACTGGGAGCCACCGTCCGACGCCGTCTGGGGCGCGCCCGCGTCGCGGGCGACGACCTGGTCTTCTGCCACGGCGACCCCGGGCCGTGGAACTTCATCTGGCGCGACAACGAGGCCGTCGCGCTCATCGACTGGGACTACCTCCACCCCGCCCCGCGGCTGAGCGACGTGGCGTACGCGCTGCGCTGGTTCGCACCGCTGCGTTCCGACGAGCACGCCCTGGACTGGCACCACTTCCCGGAGGTCCCGGACCGCGGGCGCGAGTGAGGACCTTCGTCGAGGCGTACGGCGACCTGCCGCCTTCGACGTCGCCGACGCCGTCGTCGCCCGCATCCGCTACACCAGCGAGCACGTCCGGTTCCTCGCCGACCAAGGACAGGAACCTCAGAGGACATGGGTCGCCGAGGGCAGCGTCGAGAGGGAGGAACTTGCCGACATCGCGTGGGTCGAGGAGAACAGGTCGCTGTTTTCCGACTGACGACCAGTGCACGTCAACGTGGAATGCGGTTCACGCATGGTCGCCGCCTATGAAGCATCTGGATCTGCCGCAGTGAGGGCATTCGTGCAGAGAAGGTCACCGCCCCTACGGCCGTGTGGACCAATCTAGCCAGCTCGGTGCACCAGTTCGCAGGACTTCAAATCCGGTCGACACCGGGCCAGACCCTCGGTCTGGCCGTCCCGGGTCACCACCAAGGCCAGCAGTTGGTCTGCGGACTCCCACCGGAACCCCGGGGCGACGAAGAGCCAGCCGGCGGGGGCGGCTAGCGTACCCGCGGCTGAGCCGTCACGGCGTTCCACGTACAGCTCGGCAGTCCCGCAAGCCTCGCCCCCGATCACGCCCGGAGGCACGTAGGCGATCCACTGCTCGGTGGCCTCCAGCGCCCCATGGAGGGGCACCGGGCCCAGCCGGGTCTAGGTGCCGTCCTCGGACAGGTCGGCAAGGTAGGGCGCGCCCAGGTTGGCGTCGGTCAGGTCGTACGTTCCCTCGTTGACGATCAGGCCGGCGTCAGTGCTGCCGAGGACGACCTGCCCGGGCGCGGTCGCGGACAGGTCGACGGTCGAGCCGTCGACCAGGGGTCGCCACAGCCATTGGAAGCGTTTCCCCCTAGCGACGACGAGCCCATCGTCGGTCACCGTCACGGCGCGTGGGGGCGGGCTCATCTCCCCGCTCGGCAGGTCGACGGCGCCGAAACCCTCGCCGCCCCACTCGGTGTCGGCACCGACCAGGATCCACGAGTCGTCAGGCCCGGTCACCACGTGGGCGACGTAGGCGCCGCTGGGCGACATGGCCGGCGGCTGGTCGATCTCTCCTGCGATTCGCTGCGGCTCCGAGTCGTAGCCCCACCACCAGGTGCGGTCGGAGCGCATGGCGATCCAGTGGGTGCCACGGCCCTCGGCCGTGTACCACTGCCCGGGCACTTGCTCTCCGCCGACATAGAGGTTCAGCGCCACGGCCGCGGGTAGGTCGGTCACTGGCACGGAGCCCCGGCCCAGCCGCCCGGTGGGGCTCATCGAGCCGGGGCGGGTTGTAGGGCTGGTCATCGGGCTCGGCTCCGTCGATCCTGGCGCTGAGCCCGGGGCTCGTTGTTGGCGCCCCGCGTCTGGACGATGGCGGCGGTGGCCACAATGACCGCGACGGCCACGGCGGCCAGCACTGGCGCAGCCACGGACCACCGGTATCGTCGGGCGAGGTGCTTGGACGGCGTGTGCTCGTCGGTGGTGGTCGGCATCCGTGGTCCCCCTTTGCGGGAAAGGACGCCCGTTCAAGCGGATTGGTTGCGTCCGCTGTGGAAATGACTGGGACAGCGCCCTACCACCGAGAGCTGCCTAGGAGCTCGGCGTGGAGCTCGGCGAGGACCAGCCGGTGTCATCGACGAGCCAGTGGATGGCGTTGCCCATGTCGGGCCATCGCGGGTCGTGGCAGAACTTGTCGAAGGTCGGAGGCTCAGAAGCCAAGACGTCCAGCGCATTCAATACGTTCTCGTCGGTAGGCCACTCGACGCGCACGGGTCACATGCTGCCAGAGCCCTGCGAACATCCGGATCAGCGGCAAGGAATCCGTATCGTCCGGACGCCGCCACAGCCCCACTTCACCTCGCTGGGCGCGACCCGCAGATCGACCGGTACAAGAAGATCCTCGCCGGCGCGCCCGAGCTGCCGGCCAACCTGCGACTGACCGGACTCCGCGGCGTCGGCAAGTCCGTGCTCCTCAAGGAGTTGGAGACCATCGCTCGCGGCAACGGCTGGTCCGCTGTGCGCAAGCAGCTCGAGCCGCGACACAACACCGAGCAGGAGCTGACCGCCCTCATCGCCTCCCTGGCCAAGGCCGCCGAACGACGGATGTCGTTCCCGCGCAAGATCCGCGGCAAGGCTGTCGACGCGGTCGCGGTCGGCCGTGGTGCACTCTCGGTGACGATCGAGGACATCACCTTTGGCTTGGCCGGAGGAACCGACAGCGAGACCGAGCTCGCCGAGGTCCTGTTCAACGTCACGCAGGCGGCCCTGGAGACCGGGCACGCGGGGTTCACGTTGTTGTTGGACGAAGCCCAGGTCATTCGCGACGACAAGGACCGCGACGTTGAACATCCCCTGTTCGATGCTCGTAGCCACGGTCAACGCGCTGCAGGAGGCCGAGGTGCCTGTCGGGCTCGTGATGTGCGGACTGCCGACCTTGAAGGCGAACCTGCAGAAGGCCCGCACCTACTCCGAGCGCATGTTCCGCGCGGAGCACATTGGTGCGCTGGAGGGCAACCCCGGACCGGCTCGCGACGCTTTCGTGATCCCGCTCGCCGAGACGGCGTTCGCGGCTGACGAGGACCTGATCGAGCGAGTGCTCGACGAGGTCGAGGGCTACCCGTTCTTCATCCAGCTCTGGGTGCTGAGCTGTGGGAGGCAGCAACCGACGCCGGGCAGGACCGGTTCACCGTCGACATGCTCGACATCATCGGGGAGCAGATCTACGTCCGCCTCGACGAGGAGTTCTACTCGGGTCGCATCGAGACACTGACTCCCAGCGAGCAGGACGTGCTCATGCTGAGTGCCAGGTGCGAGTACCCGCCGTTGAAGACCGCCGACATCCGCGGGCACAGCAAGAAGAGCGACGCGAACATCAACGTGCTGATGGGCCGCCTGACCGAACAGGGCGTCCTCTATCGGACACAGAAGGGCCAGTACGAGTACACCGCCCCGAAGTTCTACGAGTTCCTCCAGCGGC
>CAVQBD010000005.1:0-104195 GCA_963710645.1 uncultured Holophagae bacterium
CTAGATCGCGCCTCAGGTCCAGAAAATTGTAGACCTCGCCGTTGTAGACCAGCACCCCTGCACCCGGTTCCACCATGGGCTGTTCGGCTCGATCCGAGGTGTCCAGTACGGCGAGCCGGCGATGACCAAGTACGAGGACACCGGTGGGATCCGTCCACAGCCCTGAACCGTCGGGTCCGCGACGCGCAATCCTCTCGGCCATCCGGCGGACAGTTGAGGCGTCCGCTCCTCCCGTCCAGTCCAGCCAACCGCAGATTCCGCACATAGACCGAGGATAGCGCGTCCCGCGGGAGGCGCGTGTCCACCAGCATCAGGGAACAGGTTGTAGGTTGCGGGCTGTCCCGCTCCGCCCTCCCGGTGTGGAGGGTGTGGAAGGTGTGGAGAGAGAATGCGAGCCCGAGCCCAAGCTCGTTTTCGTTACCGTTATCGTTACCGTCTCCGTGCTTGTGCCAGGATTCAGCGGCAGCGGCAGCGATCAGTTGCCTTGGCGGCATAGAATGAGGCCACCTCCGGGTCATTCAAAGTTCCCATACCCACCCAGGCGGAACCGCAGAGTCGCTGAGTTCGCAGGGCCATGCCGCAGAGGACACCATCTGATCTGGCGCTTCGTTCTCTGGAGGGAACGCCAGATGTCATCGCGCCTTTCTCCCCATGGCGCTTACCGCGGTTACTCGCGGCCGGTGGCCGCGGTGACCAGCCGTCACCAGCGGGTGGCCGTAAGGCCTCTGATCCTGCGTACAGGATCGGACATGGCCGCCGCACACGGCCACGGCCACAACCGCTGCCGCCGGCAGGTTGCCCCCCCTCGCATTCCGATCTCCATGTCGGTGCCAGGCACCGCCGCAGATGTGTCGACCTCGTACTACGATTCGATTTCGACGGTGCCTGGCACCGGGTGAGCGCGTTCGCAATGCACCCGAGGACGGCACGCCCGATCAGCGCGCCCTCCGTACTTTCCGCACCGTTCGGGTTGGGGTTTTCACATTTCTCATTTCCCATTTCCCATTTCCCATTTCTCATTTCTCATTTCTCATTTCTCACTTCTCATTCTCCCCACACTTTCGGATCACTTTCGGCTTGGCCTACCCGACCCGTCCAATGGCACCAGAACGATTGACACGGTAGGATCTGTTCGTGGCGAAGAAACAACGATCGAAGACCGCGACGCCGATGGAGTTCATCCCCGCCATTTGGCCGGCCACCCTCATGGGGCTCGTCTTCCTGCTGGTGGAAATCGTCTTCCTCCCGGGAGGCGGCAGCGCCTTTCGACTGCCCAAAGAGGCGCTGGCGGTGGCGGGAATCCTGGCCGTGCTGGCGCTCGGCCTGAGCACCAGACTCAGAAACGCTCCGCTGCCGGTTCCGCGCGGGGCCCTGGTGGCCACCCTCATGATCCTGCCGGTACTGCAGCTGGCTTCTATTCTGTGGGCCGCCGACTCCAACCGCGCACTCGCCACCGCCGCCATCACCGCGACCTGGATTGCCGGCGCCATCTGGCTCGCCACCCTCGACCCGGTCCAGCGGGGACGGGTCCTCACGTTGACCGCCGTCGGAGCAGCCATCTCCGGCGTCGTACTCATCCTCCAGGCGGCGGGCGTCCCGCTGCTGGTGGTGGGCCGATCCGCCGGCAGCCGATTTCGGATGAGCGGGCTTGCCGGCAACCCGGCGGACTTCGCCATGGCCGCGGTGCTCCTGCTCCCTCTCCTACTCGTGAGTGCGCGAAAGGACAGGAGGTCCTGGTGGCGCTGGCTCATGATCCTGATTCTGGTAATCGCAACGGTCCTGTCCCAGACCTTCACCGGCGCCATCGCCCTCGCCGGGATCGCGCTGGTGTGGTTGATCCAGCAGCGATCGTGGAAGCTGTGGGCGGGAGCCTCCGCCGTCGCCGTCCTGGCCATCACCCTTGCCTTTGCCACCGGACTCTCCGGCCGCGTGCACCGGCAGATCCGGCTCATCCAACTGGGCGACACCTATTCGCTGCTGTCGGCCCGCGCCGACGGTTGGACGGCCGCCACCGAAATGCTCCGGCAACGCCCGGTCACCGGCGTCGGAGCCGGCCATTACACCCATGCCTACTACCCGAGCCGCCTGGAGTGGCTCGAGGCGAGAAGCGCCATCGGCCGCCGCGGCGAGCTGGCCACTCACTTCGAGTGGGCCCACTGCGACCCACTCCAGTTGGTGGCGGAGTTGGGCATCTCGGGAGCTCTCTGGCTCGTCGCCCTTCTCTGGTCGGGGTTTCGCGCGCGGCCGAGAGGCGATCCTGTGATGCCGCTGGCCTTCGCTGCTGCAGCGCCATTTCTACTGCTCCACTATCCGACCCACCTCGCGGTGGGAATGATGCCCATCGCCCTGATTCTTGCCCACATCCTCGCGGTGCAGGACAGGGGGACCATTCCGAAGTTGGCCGGCGTCTGGAGAGTCGCGGTCCCGGTGCTTCTGGTGGCCATCGCCACAGCGGGCTCGCTGTGGCAGATGCGAAGAGTTGCGCTGGACATCTGGCGCGCCAATCTGGAACGCGGCGTCGCTTTTGCCGCATCTGCCACCGAACCCGTCCGCCGCAACCAACTGGCCTCGGCGGTGGAGTGGCAGGTCTTGGAACGGATCCAGCAACTGCCCGAGGCGGCACCGGTGCTCTGGCGGGTTGTGGGCAAGGCCCGACTCGCCCGCGGCGACGCCAGGGCGGCCGAAGAGGCGTTTCGAAACGCCAACGGCCTGTGGCCCCACGAGGAGGCCGAACTCGGCCTCGGACTCGCGCTCGCCGATCAGGACCGCCGGAGCGAGGCCATGGTATTTCTCGGCCGCGTCTGCCGTACAAACCCCGCCCTCACTCGTGAGATCACCGACCCGGACCTCCGCCGCGCCCTGGAAGACCTCAACCGAGCACGAAGGCAGGCAGTAGGCAGTAGGCAGTAGGCAGTAGGCAGTAGGCACCAAGGCAGGTTGTCGGTTGTAGGTTGTAACCCCCCCGCCCGGTGTGGAGAATACGGTAGGAGCAGACGGTCAACGTTCAACGCGAAAAGGCAAACGTTCTCCCCCACCCACCCTGAGCGCCTTTGTGGAGCAGCCGTCTCGGCTGCACAGTCGATCTGAATATTGAAGCGTTCTTTGCATTTTCGCGGTTTACATGGCGCGGAAGGAGGCACAGCGACCAGGTCTGCGTGGACGGGGTTCTCTCATTTCACATTTCTCATTTCACATTTCACATTTCACATTTCTCATTTCTCATTTCTCATTTCTCATTCCGCAACTTCCACGAACCGCCATCTTGCCCCATAATGAAAAGGCAAGACTGGGGGCTCGGCTCCAGTCCCGGTAGGGACATCCGGGTGGGAGACCACGGAGGTGCCGGCCCCTGGTCTTGCGTCCTCAGGTTCCCCCCACTCAATCGATAAATACAAGCCCAACCGTTGGATTGCCCAGGCTCGAATTCCCTTTCCCACGATCACGGAGAAGTCCCTTTGGGACAAAAAACCGCGGAAGAGAAAGGAGCGCTTCCACAACGATCTCTCACATGTCCCGATGGAGTGATCCGGTGACTGAGTTCAGCGGCGGGTTGCTTGCCCGGCGCGGTCGAGCTCACAGCGGTTCTGGGCAACCAGATCCTCGGGCCATGTTTGGCGACAGCCGAAACGAATGGAGTTGAAAGCCGGCTCATCCATGCCGACGGAGAATCCGAATCGGTGGTTGATGGCTTGAAGCGCCGCTTCCTGTTGCTGCACGCAGAGATCGTAATCGTCCCGCCGACCTTCGCCGGACCGAGATCCGCACAGCGCGCGGATGTTCTGTCGCGCGGTGTACGAATCCAGCGGCGGCTGCCGCTGTTCGCTGACTTCGGCCTCGTGTTCGATCCGAACTTCCACCAAACCCGCGATGACACCCTCGTTTCCGTTTTCGAACTCGTCATAGGCCGAGCTGAACAGCGTCTGCTCGCGGAGGATCGCCCAGCGCAGAATCCCAGCCGCAAGCTGGTAGTGGCGACCGCCGTCCAACACCGATTCCACGGCGCCCAAATATCGTTCGGGAGCCCGGGCGAGTTCGAGGTTCCTCCGCGACGAGTCCATGGCCGTAAGCTCGGCAACCAACCGGTCGCGCCAGTCCTGGTTGAAGAAGACGTCTTCGGTCCTGGCCTCCAGCATCACGGCCTCGGCGGCCCGTCCCCTTGCCAGGAGATCCTCGGTCATCTCGACGAGATCTTCGCCGCTGGCGGTCGGGGCCGATCCATCGTCGGTCGCACCCTCCTCGACGACGATGATTCGTTCGCCCTCCGGCTGGTCGAGGGACAATCCGGCGGCGGATTCCTGGAGGCGCTGCTGCGCCGCCAGCGGCCCAGCCGCACCGCACATCAGGGCGAGAACCATCCACAGGACTCGTTTGGGATGATTGTTCATCTCCACCCAGTGTACCAAGGGAACGACCGGCCAGTGCCGGAGATCGAGATTCTAGGAAATGCCCAGCGCCAAGCCCACCTCGCCGATGGCCACGTCCTCGTCATCGGTGACCTTCTCACCGCCGAGCCCGAAGACACCACCCTCCCTGGCCGCTTCAGCCACACGAACGGCCACCGCCACCAGCCATTGAAGGTATTCATCGGCCTCGGTTTCGGCGCCGGCCGCCTCGAGCACACCCGGCACTTTTGCGATTTCGGCCAGCGCCCAGTCCCTCGCCTCCTCCATATTCGTCGCGCCCTCGGGACGGAGGGTCCGGGTCTGGTGGTGCCGAATGTCCTCGATCAACTCCTGGATCAGTGGGTTGTCTTCACGATCGCGTGCCAGGTCCGTGATCGCCATCCCAACAACAAACATCTCCTTCATGACACCCAGGGGACCGCTTGGACTCGCCGCGCTGACGGCCAGACCCACCAGTGAAGGTGCTGAGACAATGAGCTGCCAGTCTTCGGGAGAGAAGTCATCTTTGGTCATTGCGTCTCCTCGCGTCGTCGTGTTGGGAGGATAGGAGGTCCCGGGCGCCGGGGTCAATGGGGTTCCCCCAACCACTCCCCACCCGTCATGGTTTCGGGTTCCGGGTTCCGAGTTCCGGGTTGATGATCGGATGGGCGATGGAAAATTCGGGGCTCGGGGCTCGGGGCTCGGGGCTCGGGATCACAAAGGGTAGAATCACCAGACCAAGGAGAAACACGATGAACTTCGACAACAAGAGGGTTCTCGTCACCGGCGGTTCCCGGGGCATCGGCAGAGCAGTGGCACACGGATTCGCCGGCCGGGGGGCCCGGGTCGCCATCGGCTACCGCTCCAACGACGAAGCCGCGGCGGAGACACTTGCCGGCCTCCCGGGAGGCCCCCACGTCTCGATCCGGGCCGACGTGACCGATCCGGATGCGGTTGAACGTATGGTGTCCCAGGCCATCGACGATTTGGGCGGCCTCGACATCGTCGTGAACAACGCCGGCATCTGGGTGGATCACCCCCTCGAGGAGCTCGATTACGATCAATGGCAGGGGGCATGGCGCCGCGTTTTGGAGGCGAATCTCGTTGGCCCGGCAAACGTCTGCTACTGCGCGGCCCGGCATCTCATCGCCCACGGCGGCGGCCGGATCGTCAACGTGTCCTCGAGGGGAGCGTTCCGTGGCGAACCGGACGGACCGGCCTACGGCGCGTCCAAGGCCGGACTCAATTCAATGAGCCAATCGCTGGCCAGGCGCCTGGCTCCACACAATGTCTTTGTTGGCGTGGTCGCGCCCGGGTTCGTGGACACCGACCTCGCGGCGAGGGTTCTGAGCGGGCCACAGGCCAACGAAATCAAGGCGCAGAGCCCGCTGGGGCGGGTGGCAACGCCAGAGGAGGTGGCCTTTGCAGTTCTCTTCTTGGCCGCCGACGGCTCCGAGTTCTCCACCGGCGCCATCATCGACGTCAACGGAGCGTCTTACCTGCGGACCTGAGGGGGCAAATGGTCACCGATCCGAACCTTGGTCGCGAATCTCGCGTACTCTCAACAACGATTGGGCGCAGCGGAGCCTGCCCAGCCACCAAATATGAGCTTGAATAAACAAGACCACGGGATTGGCCAGTTTCTTCGGAGTTTCACCGGCGGGATTGATCTGCGCCGAACCCACCGCATCTTAGGACGTGACGCAAGTCTCGCGTTTCAGATCCTCACCCGCGAGCACGCAGACATGCCCGAGCCCACGCGGCGCCTCAGCAGATTCTGGCACCGCACGAAGATCCTGTTTCTTGGGCTGTCCTACAAGTTGGTGCCAGCGCGACGCCTCCTGTTCGCCGCCTGCATTCTGGCGGCCCTGCTCTCACTCCAGTACTGCCAGGTCGACATCGCCGATTCCTCGGTGAGCATGGGTGGCGGGTCGCCGCTGCTGTGGCTGGCTTTCGGAGGTCTCGTCCTGCTGTTGGTCCTCGAGCTCGCCGACCGGGTGGTGGTCCGGGACGAGCTCGAGGTGGCCCGCGAGCTCCAACGAGCTCTGTTACCGAACAGTCCGCCGGATCTCAAGGGTTACACCGTCGCCTTTTCCTCCGCCACCGCCAACACCATTGGCGGTGATTACTACGATTTCCTGACGACAGCCGACGGTCGCGATCGCTGTGGTGATCGGCGACGCCAGTGGCCACGGCATTGCCGCAGGCATTCTGATGGCCATCAGCAACTCAATCCTCAAGCTGGCCATCGACCTCGATCCAAAACCGAGCGCGGTGGCCCGTCTGATGAACCGGGTGCTCTATCAGACCGGCGGCACCCGAGACTTCATGACCTTGTTCCTCGGCATTCTCGATCCGATTTCCGGGCATTTCGATTACATTTCGGTCGGTCACCCCTACCCATTGCTCCGACGTGCGTCCGGGGAGGTCTCGGAGCTCGGCAACGGCTCTTTTCCGCTCGGAATTCGGCAGACCATCGACCCGACCCCGGGGGTCGTCACTCTCGAGCCCGGAGACATGGTGGTCATGGTGACTGATGGAATCCCGGAGGCGGTGAGACACCGAGGGTGGGTCCTTTGGGTTCGATCGTTTGTGGAACCTCGTGTCCGAGGGTGGCGATCCGAACGAGGTCCACCGAAGGATCGTGTCGGCCCTCAAGGACTTTACGGCCGGAACTGCGCCCCACGATGACTGGAGCCTGCTGGTGCTGCGCCGCGATCGGTAGCGGCCACACCCTGGGGATCAGGATGCCAAGGTTGAATCTTGCCGAAGGCATGGGGCAACGGAGCACCCTGGTTCCGTTGCGCACACAGTGGTCATCGCGGGAGGCGCAGCGCCGGCGGGCCCGGCCACGGGGAGGTTGCCTGAAATTGCCCTGGCTTCCATGATCGGCCGGACTCTGGCGTCCGCGACCGGCGCCTGCCGCCACTGATCCGACTGGATCAACACAACCGAACCGATAATCAAGGCCGCGGCTGCCAGCACGCGTGGGCTCATGGCTTCGCCGGCCACTGCCCACCCGAGGACTATGGCCACCACGGGGTTGACAAAGGCGTAGGTTGCCACCGCTGAGGCCGACACGGTACGGAGCAGCCATACGTAGGCGGACAGTGTGACGATCGAGCCGATGATGGCGAGGAAAACCAAAGCCGACGCCGACCGCATGGTGACCTCACCCAGCGAAAATCCATCCTGCCACTCCCTGAGCACGCTGGAAACGGCCAGCAGGACCACTCCGGCACTGATCATCTGGATCGCCACCGTCATCGCAGGCGACTTCGGCAGATCGGCTCTCCTCGAGTGGAGGGACCCGACGGACCAGGCCATGGCGCCCAACAAGATGATGGCGGCACCCGCAGGATGGACCCGCCCAAGATCCGATGACGACAACCCCACCAGCACCGAAACGCCGACGATCCCAACCACCATGCCGATGGCGTCGCGCCCGCTGATCCGGCCTTGCCTGTAGACCACCGCGTCGAGGAGTGCCATCCACAACGGCACGGTGGTGACCAGCAGCGCCGCGACCCCCGAGGGAACCCACTGCTCCGCCCAGGTCACTCCGCCCACCCCAAACACCAGCATGAGCACCCCGGTGACCACCGCCGCCCACCACTGACGATCCGTGGGTCGGGGAAGCCCACGAATTCGCAGCCAGCCGTACAACAGCACACCCGCGATCACGAATCGCGAGCCGGCCAGCAGGAATGGGGGTAGGCTCTCCAGCCCGACACGGATCGCCAGATACGTGGATCCCCAAATCAGGTAGATGGCCGCGAAGGCGGCGATGACTGCCGTCCGAGAGCCATGGAGTTGGGGGGAGTCCTGTGCCATCTCTTCAAAATATATGTCCTCGAAGGCTTGAAAAACAGATGCAGAAAACATATATTATTACCAGTACAATTTTAAATTTTTTAAACTGTACTGGAGTCCGAAATGCCGCAGACTGCACCAACACAGAACAGTGATCTTCCTAAGTATCAACAGCTTGCTGACCAGATAGCCGACCTGATCGAGCGCGGGACCTTTCCGCCGGGTGATCGGATTCCCTCCCTTCGAACCCTCAGCCGACAGATGTCGGTGAGCTTGACCACCACCATGGAGGCCTATCGCGTACTCGAAGACCGCGGCGTCATCGAAGCACGGCCTCAGTCCGGTTTCTACGTGCGCGCGCCGCGGCCGCTGCCGCCCTCCCCGGCTAAGACGGTCGGCGCCACGAAGGCGGTCGATCTCGAGATCGACGATCTCTTCGTCACAGTGATGCGCAAGCTCGGCGACCGGGCGTTCATACAGCTCGGAGCGGCCGGGCCCCACCCCAGCTACCTGCCTGTCGATGCCCTCAACAGGATCCTGGCGCGCGAGGTTCGGTTGCGGCCCGAAATCAGCCTGTCCTATGACGAAGGCCGCGGCCATGGCCCCTTGCGGACACAGATCGCCCGCCGCGCCCTCAACGCCGGATGTGTTCTCGACCCTGACGAAATCATCACCACCGCCGGAGCCCAGCAGGCCGTCTACATCTGCCTGGCGGCCCTAACCCGTCCCGGTGACTCGGTGATCGTGGAGACGCCCACCTATGTCGGCCT
The DNA here is from genome assembly GCA_963710645.1 of uncultured Holophagae bacterium. Lineage (GTDB taxonomy): Bacteria > Acidobacteriota > Thermoanaerobaculia > Thermoanaerobaculales > Sulfomarinibacteraceae > FEB-10. The sequence continues at coordinate 8,966 of CAVQBD010000005.1, forward strand.
GCTCCAGGTGTTGGAGAATCTCGGTCTGAGAGCGCTCGAGGTGGCCACCGATCCGGAGGACGGGATCTGCCTCGAATGTCTGACCGACGCCCTGGCCAAGGAGCGGGTTGCTGCGTGCGTGCTGATCCCGACCTTCGGCAATCCCCTTGGGCACAGCATGTCGGAGGTCGACCGGCAAAAGCTTGTCGACATTCTGCTGGCCGCTCATGTTCCCCTGATCGAGGACGACGTCTACGGCGAGCTGTACTTCAACCGCACCCGGCCGCGCTCGGTCAAGGCTTTCGATCGCACCGGCAACGTCCTGTTCTGTTCGTCATTTTCCAAAACCCTGGCGCCAGGATTCCGGGTTGGATGGGCGGCCGCCGGCCGTCATGCCGAAGCCGTCGAGCGCCAGAAGTACATTCTGTCGGTGGCCACGCCCAGTGCGCCCCAGATGGCCATGGCCGCCTATCTCGAGTCCGGTGGATTCGATCGGCACCTGCGGCGGCTCCGCGGGATCTACCGCGGTCTCATGTGTCGAATGAGCGCGGCGGTGGCCGAGCACTTTCCTCAGGGCACCCGCATGACGCGCCCCCAGGGTGGTCATGTGCTGTGGGTGGAGATGCCGCCCGAAGTGGACGCCATCCGGCTCTTCGAACAGGCACTGCAGCACGGTATCAGCATCGCCCCCGGACCGCTCTTTTCGGCCTGCGGCGACTACCGCAATTTCGTCCGCCTCAACTGCTCGGTGCCCTGGTCGGACGGCACCGAAGGCGCCATCCGGACCCTGGGGCGATTGGCCGCAGGACAACTCGGTTAACCAATCTCCACCGCTCCCGTATCTCAAGAGAGGGAGCACTATCATGGGAGCATCGCGGTTTGCCATGGGGTTCGTCATTCTCATTCTGGTTCTTGCCGCCCAATCGCCGGCCATTGCGGCTCAGCCCTGTTCGAAACCCCACAGTTGCGTCGATTTCGGCGGCATGACCTGCGAGAAACAGCTCGAAGAGTTCCTTCGAACCGCCGAGGTGATCGCCATTGAGGAGGTGGGCTACGGCATCACCAAGCCGCGCCGGGTCACTCTGAAAAAGGGCGATCACCAGTGTCGCGCGATCTTCAAGACGGTGGACATCAGCTCCACCGACATCACCTACACCAACCGTTTGGAATCGGTCTTCACCGACAAGTACGTGTATGAGGTGGCGGCCTACCGCATCGACCGCATGCTGGGAATCGGATTGGTGCCGGTCACAGTGCTGCGCGAGATCGACGGCGAGCTGGGATCGCTCCAACATTGGGTCGAGGGCTGCGTCAAGATGCAGGACGCTGCGGACCAGAACCTCGAGGTGGCTGACATGGATCTGCTGCTGCAGCGCCTCATGTTGATGTACGTACTCGATGCCATGATCTACAACATCGACCGCAACTTCACCAATGTCCTGGTCCGTCCGGACAAGGACGACCTCTTTCTGATTGACCACTCCCGAGCCTTCAGAACCAACAAAAAACTGCCCTCTCTCAAAGAGGAGCGCCCGATTCCAGTGCCGGCCACGGTGGCCGACGGTCTCAAAGGCCTGGACCTCCGAACCCTGGAGTCCGAACTGGATGGCCTGCTGTCCAAGCGGCAGATCCGCGCTATCGAGTCGCGCCGCAAGTTGCTCGTGGCCGAGCTTGATGAGCTTGGGGTTCTCCCCCGCACCGGGTAACCCCCGTCCGCCCCTCATTGTCATCCTGAGGAGCCGCGGAGCGGCGACGAATGGATCTGGGAGGGGGGTGACCAACGGGCGGACTCCCCCCACCCAGATTCTTCGACTCGGCCCTGCGGGCCTCGCTCAGAATGACAAGAAGGACACACCGGGCAGGCGGGGGGGGGGGAACCCGAAACCGGACCCCGAAACAAAAAAAGGGGCGGGTTGCCCCGCCCCCAAATTCAGAATGTGATTGCGACTATCGAGCAGCCACGTATGTCGGGTCGCCGGTGGTGTTGTCCACCACCGATCCGTAGGCCAGGAAACGGCCTCCCGGTGTGCTGGTCCATACCTCGGCATAGCCCACGTCGGTGGCCTCCGGGAAGATCCCGTTGACCTGGGTCTGCTCGTAGGCGTCAAGGGTTCTGGACACACTCCCGATCAGGGCTCCGTCGCCGCCGTAGAGATCGATCTGGACCATCACCGAACCGGCGGTCACGTTGACCAGGCCGACGTTGGTACGGAAGCCCGCGGATGATTCTCCGCTTTCGGAAAGACCCACCAGCCGACCGATCTCGCCAAAGCCGATGGCGCCGTCCTCGGAAGGAATGCCTTGGCCGAAGGTCCCTTCGCCCTCGTCGTTGTAGGACCGGCTCGACACCCGGACCGAGCTGCCGTCGGCCAGAATCCGCAGAGCGCCAACACCCTCGGTGCCAAAGAGCGACTCGATGACGTCGCGGTAGCGCACGCTGGCATAGGGTGCGAGCATCACGCTCGCCGACTGCGGCACGGTATTCCCCTGGTCTGCCGTCAGCAGCTCCACCACCACCATCTGGGAACTGCCGCTGGTGTTGTGAATGTCGAGATCGGTGCGCCACACGCTCTGGTTGACCCCACCGGTGTGGGCTGCGGCAGCGATGTAGTTCTCGGTCAACAGGGTCGCGTTTCCGTAGGGGATGCCCGCAGAATTACGATGCATCGGCTGGAGCACCATCCCACCGACATCGTCGATGTTGAGGTCCATCAGGGGTTTGATGGAGAATGGCCCGGCTCCGTTATCGGGCTCGGGTTCAACCGAAATCACTGCGGCGTAGCCCATGGTCAGATCGATCGCGGGATCTACAAAGTCCTGACCGGGGAACGGCGGGCCAGGTTCGGGGCCGGCCGCGGGGCCGGTGCCGTCGCTGTCCTCACCGCTGGGGGAGGTGAAACGGCCGGTAGAGATCGGCCCGTCGGCGCCGGCGACCCAACCCTCATACACCCACCCGTCGGGCAGCTCGGGAATCATCAGGGTCGCGGCGGGTCCGGCGTCGGGATCGAGCCACCAGATGCCGTTCTGATAGGGGGCCGCACCGCCTCCCGAAGGCGCCGCGAGGATGAAGCTCCCGGCCACGTCGGCAAAATCGGTTCCAAGGGCGGCCGGGTGATCGATGGTCAGGGCCGCCTGGCCCCAGCTGAAGTCACCACCAACCAGGTGAACATGGCTGGGCGCCGGGTCGGTATCGTCAGCGGGTTCTATGGTCAAGACAAAGGTGGAGACTGCGGCCACCGAGCTGACCGTCGTTGGGAAAAAACTCTGCGACATCACGCCACCGTCCACCGTGAATGTGCCGGTGCTCACAGGAGCGCCGTCGACAATCAGCCATCCCTCGTAGACGTAATCGTCACCGAGGTTCTCCAGCCCGTGCAGGTCGAGATTCAGCTGTGCAGTCGCGTCCATGACGGCCGAGTCGTGGAGAGTGACCGAAGCGGTGGGGAAACCCGCCGCCATGTTGGTCATGTCCTGCGGCACCCCGGCACCCAGTTCGTCGATACTCCCGTCCACCAGCGGTTTGAGAGTGAAGGGACCGGGGCTGTTGTCCGGTTCGGGTTCAACGGAGATCACCGCGGCGTAGCCATCGGTGAGCACCATTGGCGGGTTGAGGAGGTCTTGTCCCGGAAACGGCGGCGTTTCGAACGGGCCGGAAGTCAGACCGCCCGCGTCACTGTCATGACCGGAGGCCATGGTGAATCGACCGGTGGAAAGTGGTCCGCCCGGACCCACGACCCATCCCTCATAGGCCCAACCCTCGGGCAAGTTGGGGAGCTCCAGGGTCGGTCCGGGGCCGGCGCCCGGGTCGAGCCACCAGATGCCGTTGCGGTAATCCACGCCCTCACCACCCGATGGGGCATTGAGGATGTAGGGGCCGGCGGCAGCGGAGAAATCGTCACCAAGAGCGGCACCGTGGCCCACCGACAGCTCGGCCGAACCACTTTGGAAATCGCCACCGAGCACGTGCACGGCGGAGGGAGCCGGATCGGCATCCGGCACCGGCTCGATGGTGAGAACGAAGGTGGTGATCGCCTCGGCGTCGTCCACGGCCACCGCGAATGTACGATTCGAGGGTGAACCGGTCTGGTCAACGGTGAAGGTCCCGGTGCTGACCGGGGATCCGTCGACGATCAACCAGCCCTCATAGGCCCAGCCGGCACCCAGATCGTCGAGACCATCGGCGTCAATCTCGAGGTAGACCTCGTCGGCGGCGGCCAAGGGGGCCACCACCATCACGAGGGATAGTGTGACAGCGAGCAGCATCCAGCAGGTGCTCGCCACGGGCCTCATCGCATCGGTCTTTCTCATTCTGAACTCCCTTCCAATAGGTTGGCTTTGTCTCCTACCTTTATGGGGCCCGGAGTTCACGGGGCCATCACCGACCGATCACGGGCTGCTGTCGATTTGTTCACGAATTGATAACAGCCACCGCCCACCCATTGCGAATTGCGAATTGCGAATTGCAGATTGCAGATTGCAGATTCCCCCGCCCACCCGGATCGTGAAAGGTCGCGATGGGCGCGATGGGCGGGCGTGCCACTTCTGACATTGTTCGGAACCCGCAGATTGGATAACCAGCACTTAGGGACCGATCAATGTCAGGGGTGGCAACCTCGGGTAGCGCCACGGGGAGATGGGCGCGATGAAATGAGGAGAATCGTTCCATACGCGCTCACCCGGTGCCAGGCACCGTCGAAATCGAGTCGTCGAACGAGGTCGACACATCTGCGGTGGTGCCCGGCACCGACATGGTGGGCCTTCCGGGCGGGGAAATCAGCCCGCCACGGGAAGCGAGAAGGAGAAAACCGTCCCCTCCCCCACCGTGCTGGCCGCCTCCACCGCGCTGCCGTGCAGCTCCAAAATACGCTTGACGATAGCCAGCCCCAGCCCGCCGGTCCGGCGCACGCCGTCATCGTGCGCTTCGGCCTGGTAGAACCGATCGAAGATCTGGACCAGCTCATCACTTGGAATGCCGCACCCGGTGTCCTCCACCCGCACCACCACCCGGTCCGCGTCGGCGGACAGCACGACGGTGACGGCACCTCCCTCTTCGGTGTGTTTGACCGCGTTGGACACCAGATTCTGGAGCACCCTCTGGATCAGACCGATATCAGCAGACACCATGGGCACGTCGTCCGGCAACTTCAGGTGCAGGCTCACGTCCTTCTGCTCCGCCGTAAACCGGAACTCCTGGACCACGTCCTGGACCAGTTCGGCCAGCGGGAAGGCCTCCAACTCGGGCTTCATCTCCTTGGACTCGAGCCGCGCGAGTTCGAATAATTCCTCCACCTGGTGGCCGAGTTTGTCGCTCTGCCGCTTGGCAACGCTCAGATACTGCCGTCGCTGTTCGGGCGTCAGCTCGTCTTCCTTCAGCTCGAGGGTCTCGATATAGCCCTTCAGCGAACTCAGCGGAGTCCTCAGATCGTGCGAGACGTTGGCCACCAGCTCCCGTCGAAGCTCGTCGGTCTGCCTCAGCTTGCCCACCTGCTGGATGATCCGTTCGGCCATTCCTTCGTTGGATGCAGCGAGGCGGCCGATCTCGTCCCCGTCGAGATCGGCGAGCCCGGTTCTCATCAGCGCCGGGTCGGAAAAATCGCTGTCGCGGAAGGCTTCCACCGCATCGGTGAGGCGGCTCAGCCGCCTGGTCAGCAGGTTGAACAGCAGCAAACCGACGAGAAGGGCCACAAGAAGGGCGCCCCCGACCACCGTGAGGCTGAGCCGGAGCAGATGGCTCCGGCGGAAGATGCTGACAGCGGAATCGTACTCCTCGCTGGCGAGCACCACGTAGAGATAGCCCTCGTAGGCGTCTCCCACCATGATCGGCGACACCGAAAAGACCTTGCTCTCACCCGGGCTGCGGGGATCCTCCCCCTCAATGGGCAGTTTGGCCTCGCCAGCCAGGAATGCCTTGATGGGCTCCACCGATACCCGCTCGCTCCGCACCTTTCCCGGAGGCGCGGAGTGTTGGACCACCCGACCCTCCATGTCCAGCAAATAGACCTCGATGTTGGGATTTATGACCATCAGGGTCCGGAACACGTTTTCGAGTGCGGCCTCGTTGACTTCTCCATCCACCAGCAATACGTCCTGGCCCACCAGATTTGCCGCCAGCGCCCTGTTCACCCGCTGTACCACTTCGGCCTGGTAGAGCTTGGTTGAGTAGATCGTCACCATCAGGAAGATCGCGCTGACAAAAATCAACAGGCCAAGCAGAACTGCCGCCATCTTGGCGTAGAGGCTCCTCAACATGATGTCTTTCCCTCCAGCTCGTCCGCGCCGGGGAACCGGTAGCCCACACCCCAGACGGTGAGGATAAAGCGCGGTGTGGCGGGGTCAGGTTCGATCTTGCTGCGCAGCCGATTGATGTGGGTGTTGACCGTGTGCTCGTAGCCCTCGTGGGCATAGCCCCACACCCGGTCCAAAAGCTGGCTTCGGGTGAAGACCTGTCCCGGGTGGCTCGCGAAGTGGAGCAGTAGGTCGAATTCCTTGGCCGTCAGGTTGACCACGTCGCCCGACAATCGCGCCTCCCTGCGGGCGCGATTGATGAGGAGATCACCAGCCACAAGGACCTCGTCCTCGGACGACGCCGCGTCAGTGGTGAACGCCTCGACGCGCCGGAACAGCGCCTTGACCCTGGCCAGGAGCTCACGAACCGAGAATGGCTTCGTGAGATAGTCGTCGGCCCCCATTTCGAGACCGACCACCCGGTCCACCTCGGTGGAACGGGCCGTCAACATCAGGATCGGTATGTGGTGGGCCTCGGCCCGCAGCCGCCGGCAGATTTCGAGTCCGTCCACTCCGGGGAGCATGAGATCCAGAATGACGAGATCGAAGTCGCCGCTGAGCGCCTGCTCGAGACCGCGGTTGCCGTTGGATTCCACCACGACCCGGTGTCCGGCGTCCGAGAGATGGAGCTCTACCAGGGACCCGATGTCGGGGTCGTCCTCGACCACGAGAACAGCACGGGGAGTTGTTGAAGCCGTCATCGCGACCCACCTTATCACCCGTTTGGGGTGCTTTAGACTTTCGTTAGAAACACGTAACCCTTTCGTATTCTCAACCCCACTGGTGTTTCCTGCTACCATTTCCACATGCGGAACCCCCTGATGTTGCTGACCCTGCTCGCTGCCTCCGGTGCGGTGATTCTGGCCGCCGCTTTCCAGCGTCGCAAGCTCGAGTCGGCAGACCGGCGGGCCGATGCTCCGGGACCAGGCGACGAACCGACAAAGGCCGAGTTCGACATCTCGGAAAAGCGCCGTGGTGACCGCCCAGATCCGCCGGCGCCGCCCGCCGAACCGCCGCCCGACAACCTCGAACCCTTCGCAAAACCCGGCAGCGCCGACGAGCGCCGGTAGCCCAAGCCGTGCCCTTGGCCATAGCTGCTACCATGCGCGAGTGTCCTCACCGCTGCTGATCGTGGTCCTCGTCATCGTCGGTTTCTACCTGATCGCCGGTGGGCTCCGCTACATCCGACAGGAGTGGCGGAGTGTCGCCGCCAGTATCAGACATTGGATCCATGGCAAGGTCAGATGAGGGCTGGGGAGCCGGGGGTCGTGGCGCAGCCGTCCCGGCTGCAATTCCGACCTCGATGGAACCGTCGGATGCAGGCCATGAGCCCGCTCCACAGATTTCTCCGGCTTGGCGGGGGGCTTCGTACCTTGTAACTTGTTTTCCTTGTACCTTGTTCAACGTCGGCAGGAGGCAACATGGAGCGGACGGTGTTCGCGCTCGGATCCGCACTGGCAGCCCTGGGCGTGGCTCTCGGGGCCTTTGGCGCCCATACCCTGAAAACCAGAATCGAGTCCGAAATGCTCGCGGTCTTCGAGACCGGCGTTCGGTATCAGATGTACCACGCGTTGGGTCTCCTCGCCCTGGCGTGGGCCATGACTCGCTGGCCCGAGCTTCGGCTGGCTACGTCCGCATGGATGCTGCTGACCGGTACCCTGATTTTCTCCGGCAGCCTCGAGCTTCTGGCCGTCACCGGCGTCCGCTGGCTCGGCGCCATCACCCCGTTGGGCGGCGTGCTGCTCATCGCCGGCTGGACTCTCGCCTCCTGGCGGCTCTTTCATCGGAGGACGGTGTAGGGACTGCCGCCGACCAACACTCGCCACACGTGGCCAACTTCCAGTAATCACCAGTCTACGGTCAAAGCGCCGTTATTCTGTCTCATTATCTGATCATGTTCTGGTCTGTGGTACGGTGTCCCCACGGCAGAAAATTGACAAATGGTCAACAGGCATCAGTTAATAAATCGTGGCGTCAAGCACCAGCCGTCGAGGGACGGCTCGATGGCGTCGTTCCCCGATCGACCCACCATGACTGAAGGAGGAGGAATGTCTGCGATGCGAAGTGTTCAATATCTCATCGGAATCGTTGCGATAGGTTCCCTCATGGTTAATCCGGCGGCGGCCGGTGATACCGAAGCGGACCTGGGGACAGCGTCCATCACTTCCCTGCAGGCGGGAGTCTCGACCGGGACACCCGAGCTTGCGGGCCCATGGATCACCGTTTCGCCGTGTCCCGAGGGAGTCTCGCGTCCCGCAGGGGCGGTCGTCTCCGGGAAATTCTACGTCATCGGCGGTGAGTCGACGGGTGGCGTTCGATCCGGTTACGTTCAAGAGTACGATCCGGTGACCGAGATGTGGGACAACACCAATGCCACAATGCCAACCCCGGCCTCCAACATCTGTGCCGCCGTCTACGGAACGGACATCTACATCCCCGGTGGCTACGACGGCACCTACCTGACCGATCTGCAGGTCTACCACACTGCCACGGACACCTGGGAAACGATCGCCACCGATCCGCTCCCTTACGGCCCCAGCGGAGGCGCCTGCGCCTCGTACGGCGGGAAGATCTACGTCTTCGGTGGGAATGACGCTGGTGTCTACCAGGATGCTGCCTACGTCTACGACCCGGTGGCCGCGGCCGGCGTGCGGTGGTCGCCTATTGCACCTCTACCCGTCGCTGGAGGGTACGGAGCGGCTGTCCCGGCATTGAACGGTGTCTTCTATGGGGGCTTCATCGACGCCACAGTTGCCGATCGTGCCGAGATCTACTGGTACGACCCCGTGTTGAACTCGTGGACGACATACCCCTCCCTGACCACCCCCCGTGGAGGTGCTCGCCTGTGGACCTATGAGGGCAAGCTGGCCGTCGGCGGCGGTGGCTGGGGAACCTACCTGAGCTCGGTGGAGGAGTACGACCTGGGCGCCGGCCTGGGCGGCGTCTGGACCGCCGGGAACCCGCTCAACGTAGGACGCCGGACCTTTGCCGCGGCCCAGGACAACCTCAACTCGGTCCTGTATGCAGGGGCCGGTTGGGCAGGGGGCTTCCTGGCAGATGTGGAACACTCCGAATTCATGCCCGACGGACGCGCAAACGTGCTGGTGTCGAGAGGGATCCCCTACCAGGGCATATTCGAGAATATTTACGGTGGGGACCGATGGCCCGAGATGACCGCCGCCCTCAACGAAAACGCCAATTCGGTCACCGTGGCCCCGGATCTGTCGGACAGCGGGTACATGGCACAGTTCGATGCGCTGTGGGTGGATCAACGGGGCAACAACAACGACCCGGACGGATTTCTCACAGCTCCCGAGGTCGCCAACATCGCCGCCTTCATCGCCTCGGGCAAACGGGTGGTCATGTTCGGCGAAAACAGCTCCTGGTCGAACTGGAACAACCAGATCCTCGGGATCTGCGGCGGCAGCCACGCCGGCAGCAGCAACGGAACGGCCAACACCGTACTCGCCCACGAGCTGACCGATGGCGTCGCTCAGATCAACATCATCGCGGGAGGTGCCGCCGACAGCGGAGTCCCCCTGTTCGACCAGAACGTCGCCACGCTGTGGCCGGCATGCGGTGAGGTCTTGACGATCCTCGAGGTGGGCTCTCAACAGGACGACCAATGGCCGATACTCGACAATGCAATATTCTTCACCAATGTGGCCGAGTGGATCGGATTCCACGACGGCATGCCCTTCTCCGACGGCTTCGAGTCGGGCGACACCTCGAGGTGGTCCGCCACTCACCCCTGAAGCCAGTCCCTTTCAAAAACAACGGGCGTCCTCGAGGGCGCCCGTTTTTTCTGACAACAAACTCGGCCACAGAGGCCATCCACAGTGCGGGCTACACTGTGCGGGCGATGAACGAGACCGAACAACCCCTCGAGGTCGCGTGCGAATCATGCGGGGCGGAGATGGAGATCGAGCCCCGGATGCGCACTGCGCGGTGCCCGTATTGTGACTCCCCCGCAGTGGTGGACCGGCCACGCACCGAGGACCGTCCCGATCCGGTCTTCGTCATTGGTTTCGCGGTGGACCGACACCAGGCCGAGCGCGCGATCCGCCAACGCATCGGCAGCAAATGGCTGGCATCTCGGGCCTTCAAACAGGCCCGCGTCGAACACCTCCAGGGCGTCTATATGCCGGCCTATCTTTGGTCGGCGGCTTCGGACTCCATCTACTCGGCGGTCGTGGGTGAGTACTACTACGCATCAACATTGGACCCGCGAAAGAAGAAGGCCCGGCGCGAACGCAAGATCGAGTTCCACGAATTCAAAGGCGAGCACGCCAGCTACGTTGCGGATGTCGTGGTGTCCGCCTCCCGCGGCCTGCCCAACGCCGAGATCGAGGCCATAGAGCCCTTCGATCTGGAAGGCCTGCGCCGCTACTCCCCTGCCCTGGTGTCGGGCTGGATCTCCGAAGAGCCGTCCCTGACGGTGGGAGAGTGCCGGGGTCTTGCCCGCGCCGAGGCCGAGGCGAAGGTTCAGGGTGAGCTCCGCCAATTCATGCCCGGCGACGTCCTGCAGCACATCAAGAGCCACACGCGATTCCGCTCCGAGTCCCTCGATCTTGTGCTGTTGCCGGTGTGGGTCTTTGCCCTGCGCTATCACCCGGCCAAACCACCGGTGCGCTTCCTCGTCAATGGTCAAACCGGTACGGTGCACGGTAAGACGCCCGTGTCATGGGCCAAGATCGCGGCCATCGCGGCCGCGGTGGCCGGGCTTATCGGATTGATCGTCCTCCTGGGGCGGTTGCTGTGAACACGGGCGCGACCTGCAGCCGCTGCCGGAGCCCATTCGAGCGTGAGGATCTCCGGTGCCCGATCTGTGCCATGGCCGCCCCGATCGAGACCGCCGAGGAGTCCTCCGAGCCGGTGGTCGAGGTCCTGCGGTGTGACGGCTGCGGAGCCGCGGTCTCCTACGACGTCACGGCGCAGGCGCCGAGATGCGTTTTCTGTGGATCGGTGACCCGTTTGGAATCACCCGGTGATCCGGTGGACCAGGCCGCGCAGTTTCTGCCGTTTACGGTGAATCGGCACCGGGCCGAACAGGTCTTTCGGGACTGGTTGGGCAGCCTCGGCTGGTTCCGGCCGTCGGATCTGCGGTCGGCCGGCCGGCTCGAGACCATGCGACCGCTCATGTGGGTCGGGTGGGCCCTCGACGCCGAGGCCCTGGTGAGCTGGACCGCCGACTCGGACGTGGGCACCGGCCGGGCAGACTGGGCGCCACACGCAGGACAGACCGGAATGGTCTTCGTCGACATCGTCGGTTCCGCCTCGCGGGGCCTCACCGACTCCGAGACCTCCGAGCTCATGGGGAGCTACGATCTGTCCACCGCCGCTCCCGATCCACCAGGTGAACCATCCGACGCCGTCATCGAGCTCTTCGGGCTGCCGCGCTCCTCGGCGAGACAGCAGGTCCGAACACTCATCCGCCAACTGGTGGCCCGGCGGCTCGAGGAAACTCACATCCCCGGCTCCAGATTCCGCAACCTGAAAACCTCCATCGTTCTGGGCGGACTGACCACCCGCCGGGTGGCCTTCCCGGCCTGGGTCATCGCCTACCGTTACGGCAAGGACCTCTACCGGTTCGTGCTTTCCGGCCAGGACGCTGAATGCCTCATGGGCGAGGCGCCCCTTTCCACGGTCAAAATCGTACTCGCCATTCTTGGCGCGATCGCAGCCCTCGTTCTACTTGTGGCCCTGTTCTGACAGCCGGCCTGCTACGCTCCCCATGGATCGAATGAAGTTCCTCGGCAAGCTCCGTGCGCCGTACCATCCGGACTCACCGCTGCCGCTCTGGCTGCTGCTGGGTCTCGTTGTGCTGGCCGGCACCGCGCTCGTCCGTCTCGCCGTCGAGCCGCGGACGGCCGATTCCCCCATCGATATACGGCCGCTCTTCCTCGGCCAGTCCATCCTGGTTGCGGGAGCGGACCCCTACGATGACCAGCTCCTCAAGGACACCTGGAAGAACATGGTTCAACGCGAGGGCCTGAAGTCGGTGCTCCTCCCCGGCCGTCCATTCACGCCGCTCCTCCACCCTCCCTGGGCACTGCCCATATTCACGGTGTTTGGGGGAACTCCTTGGTCGACGGCGAGGATTGTGTGGTGGTTCGCCGTCTCGTTCTTCCTTCTCGGGATTGCGTGGTTGGTGGCCCGTGCAGCGCCCGCGACGAGCCGATTCATCCCCCTGACCGACACTCTCTTGCTCGCGCTGGCGTTCAGGGCCACCGACTGGGCGCTCTTTGTGGGTCAGCCCATGTTTCTCTGTCTCGTCTTCGGCTTCGCCGCGTGGAATTTCGACCGCACGGGCCGTCCGATCCCGGCCGGCATCGCCCTCGGGCTGGCGTCGTTCAAGATCACTCTGGTGGTGCCCTTCGTCCTGCTGACGCTCTTCCGGCGGCGGTGGTCCGTGATTGCCGTCGCAATCCTCACCGGGCTGGTACTGGTCGCAGTCTTTGTCATCCTGAGCGATGATCCAGCCGCGTCGTTCGAGAGCTACCGGGATCAGATCCTCTTTCATCTGCCCCCGACCTACAGCCAGGATGTTCCCGGCTACCCCCTGGCCTTTAATATGGTGGCCAAGACGCAATTCGCCGCTCTGGCCGAGTGCATCATCCCGGGGGCAGGCAGCTACGCCGCGGTGGTGAATCTGCTGCCCGCGATGTTGATCCTGCCGTTCTGGATCGTCCCTTTGTGGCGGCGACAGGTCAGCGATTTTCGCGTCTTCCCGATCTTCGCAGTGCTGACGCTGTTGTGTACCTACCACCTGCACTACGACGCGCTGGTGCTGCTCCCGATCTACCTCGTGCTCTTCGAGGCGGACCGTACGGAACGGATCGCGTTACTCGTATCCAGCGCCTTCCTGCTGCTGCCCATCAACGGGGTACTGAATCAACTTGACCTTCCCCCGGCCCTCAACCTCCTGTACTACAACTTCCAGATCGGCCTCCTGGGCCTGGCCGTGGTCCTGACCTGGGGTATGCGGAGGACTCTCGCCGGTCCCGAACCCTGATCCAACCCGAAAAACCCGCCCAATCCTAGGACCTGGCACCGGAAAAAGATCCGCACATTTTCAGCACATTTTCTTCATGACAAATCTCATCTCGGAACATAGGTTGTAATCAACCGGGGAGGAATCCATGGAAAAGATGAGACGAGCCCTTCGCGTTCGGCTGTGCGTTCTGTGCTTACTCGCGCTGGCTGTTCCGCTGGCAGCGACGGCCCAGGAGAGTTAACCGAGTGGGTGGAGATGCCCGATGGGGTGCTGCTCGCCACCGAGGTCTACCTGCCCGATGGCGACGGGCCGTGGCCCGTGGTGCTGGCCAGGACCCCCTACGGCCGGGAGAACCTCGGTTTAATTTTGCTGGGACCACCATCCTTCTATACCGACGACGGCTACGCCTTCGTGGCCCAGGACATACGCGGTACTGGCGAGTCAGAGGGCGACTTCAACTACACCAACGACACGGTAGACGGTCACACGACCGTGGACTGGATCACCGATCAGTCGTGGTGCGACGGCAACATCGAAATGGGCGGGTTCTCGGCCGGGGGACAAATGAGCTATGCCATGGCCACCGGGGCGCCCGAAGCGGTCAGATCCCTACGCAGCGAGGCGGCGACCACCGATTTCTATCATCACGCCGTCTATCAGGGAGGCGCCTTCCGTTGGGACTACACCGGAACGTTCTTTGAGCTCATAGGCAGGGAAGACCTTCTCGAGGAGTTGTTGGAGCATCGGCTCCTCGACGAATTCTGGGAGCCGTATCAGTGGATCGAACGGGCGGACGATGTCCACACGCCCATGCTCCACATTGGGGGGTGGTACGACGTCGCCCTGCAGGGTGCGCTCGACACATTCCGTGCATTCCAGCACCAGGGCGTTGACGGCGCCCGCGGCAACCAGTACCTCATCATGGGTCCCTGGACGCACGACGAGGAATGGGGCGGGCGGATCGCGGGCGGGGTGTACTACCCCGAAAATGCGGACATCGACATCGAGGCGGTCCGCGCCGCGTTCAGGGACTTCTGGGTCAAGGGCGAGGCCACCGGCGTCGACCAATGGCCCGCGGTGAAGGTCTACCTCATGGGCGACGTCAAGGATGAAGATGCACCTGGGAATCGGTGGATCGAGCTCGACGACTGGCCGCCCTGGTCGTATACAAAGCCCTGGTACCTCGACGCCATCGGCGGCCTTTCGGAAAACGTGTCATTCCCCGGATCCACAACTCTCACCATGGACCCCAATGATCCTGTGCCGACCATGGGCGGTGCAAATGTTTTCACCGCCGCGGGACCGCTGCTGCAGTGGAATGCCGAAGACCGTGACGACGTCCTCACCTTCACCTCCGAGGCGCTCGAGCAGCCCGTGGCCATCATGGGTCCGGTCACGGCGCGCATCTGGATCCGGCCCGATACCACCGACCTGGATCTCAGCGTCCGACTCTGCGACGTCTACCCGCAAGAACACTACCCGGTGGACCAGTCACGCCTCGTCATCGACGGCATCCAGCGGGCACGGATGCGCTGCGGCGACGATCACGAGTGCTTTCTCGAACCCGGTGTCCCCACCGAGATCGAGGTGGATCTCTGGTCCACCGCCATCGTCTTTGCGGCCGGCCACCAGATCCGGGTCTCCATTGCCGGCTCCAACTACCCCCGCTTCGAGGTCAACCCCAACCACGGCGGCGATCTCAACGGCGACGACCCGGTGGTGATCGCCTACCCCGAGATCCTGTTCGGGCCGGATCACCCGTCCCGCATCCTGCTCCCGGTCATCCGACTGGATGACATCCAGGTCCGCGGCACACCCGGGGACAATCCTTCAGCAGAGCTGCCGAGCAACTGAGCCATGGTCGAATCCACTCTCCCCTTTTGCCGACATACACCCACTGCAAGGAAACCCATCATGCGTCGATCAGGGACCTGGCTTTTCGGTTGTGCCGCCGTGCTTCTGGGCAGCAGTGTTGCGTGGGGTGCTACCATCACCGTCAACACGACCACAATGTGGACCATCGAGGACGATCACTGTTCGTTCCTCGAGGCCATGGAGAATGCGAACGACGGCGCAGTCCATGTCGATTGCGTAGCCGGAGATCCGGGGCTCGACATCATCGAACTGGGTGAAGGCGAGACCTACAACTTCACGCACGGTTACATGGACGAAGGAACCATGTTCAGAGTGCGCGAAGCACTCTCGATTGTCGGAAACGGTTCTACAGTGCAGCGGCACATCCTGTCCGGCCCGTTGAAGGAATTCATCAGGGCCAACCAGGGGATTCACCTGGCGTTGTACGACATCGCCTTTCGCCAGTGGGAGTGGGCGGTTTCCGGAGCGGGCCCGTTGATGTTGACCGACTGCTCATTTCATGACAACGACACTGGCGTTTCAGCTTTCGGGATGGCACTCCTGACGAACTGCATATTCAGTGCAAACAGCACAGCAGTGAGCGTTTTTCTCTCGGGAGCATCGGTGACCCTGATGGACTGCACACTTGTTCAAAACGACATCGCGGTAGATGTGCTGACCGACATCATCTTGCGGGACAATATGGTGCGCATGGTCCGGTGTGACCTGTCGGAAAACAACGTCGGGCTGAACGCAGGTCCATATGTTGATTTTGCTTTGGGCGAAGCACTGATCATCGTGGATGACTGTGCCCTGTCGGGCAACGGCTGGGGCGTGGCCATCTCACCCGCGGCTTGGGACGCCGATTCCAGTGTTCTCCGCGTTCTGCTCCGCCAAACCACGATCGATGGTGGAGAGATTGGGGTGAGAATCGGCGGGCCCGTCGAGACCCGGATATCAAACTGCACCATCAGCGGCAACATGGATCCCGGCAGCATCGCAGGTGCCGGCATTGCTCTCGTCAATGTACCAGGCAGCGAGCACGGGACAGTGACGGTCGCCAACAGCACCATCTGGCACAACGACTACGCTCTCTATCTTTCCTATTATGGCGGATGGCCTGGCCGGTTGACCCTTCGCGACAGCGTGCTCGCCGGGAGTCGCACCAACTGCGACGCCGAGTACCCGGATGAGTTACACCTTGAATCCCAAGGGTCCAACATCACCGACGACAATTCCTGCAATCTAGACCACCCCAACGATCTCGTCGTTGACGATGTCATGCTGTCCGAACTCGGCGACTATGGCGGCCCGACGCCTGTTCACATGCCCCTCGAAGGCAGCCCGATCATCGACATGGGTGGTTATCAGTGCTCCCGTTTTGACCAGCGCGGGTTTGGGCGGCCCGCCGATGGCGACGGCGATGGCGTGGCGTATTGCGACTGCGGCGCGGTGGAAGCGGGAGCCGTGCCATACGAGCCACCCGGTGTGCCTGGATTCCCTGACATGCCGCCGGACACCCAATAGATGCCCCACAAACCTACCGATGTGCCGGGTGCCAGGCTCAACACATGTGCGAATTGTCCCCCTTCGACAGTGCGAGTTGTGTTGGACCTGGCACCTGGATGATGATGGATGATCCGCACATTTTCGGCACCTTTTCTTCATGACAAATCTCATCTCGGAACATAGATTGTAAGAAACCGGGGAGGGATCCATGGAAAAGATGAGACGAGCCGTTCGCGTTCGCCTGTTTGTTCTGTGCGTTATCGCGTTGGCTATTCCGCTGGCAGCGACCGCCCAGGAGCAGTTCACCGAGTGGGTGGAGATGCCCGATGGGGTGCTGCTCGCCACCGAGGTCTACCTCCCCGAGGGCGACGGGCCCTGGCCGGTGGTGCTGGTGAGGACACCCTACGGCAGGATGGACACCTCACAGATTCATGTCGGGCCACCGTCGATCTTCACAGACGACGGCTATGCCCACGTGGCGCAGGACACGCGTGGGACTGGAGAGTCCGACGGCGAGTGGGACTATGCCAACGACAGTCTCGACGGCCACACGACTGTCGATTGGATCTCCGACCAGCCGTGGTGCGACGGCAACATCTCCATGGGTGGGATGTCCGCCGGAGGCCAGACCACCTACGCCATGGCCCCCGAGGCGCCGAACACCGTCAATGCCCTGCGACCCGAGGCCGCCACCCCCGATTTCTTTCACCACTCCGTGTACCAGGGCGGCGCCTTTCGTTGGGACCTCGCCGGCGAATGGATGGTGGACATGGGCTTCGAGGACCGCCTGGATGAAATTCTCGAGCATCGATTTCTGGATGAGCTTTGGGAGCCGTACCAGTGGATTGACCACGCGGACGAAATCAACACCCCAATGCTCCACATCGGCGGCTGGTACGACATTCTCCTGCAAGGGGCCCTTGACGGATTCCGCACGTTTCAACACCAAGGTGGCGACGGTGCCCGGGGTCACCAGTATCTCGTAGTGGGTCCCTGGACCCACGGCTACTGGGGTGTCCATGGGCAGCCGGGGCTGAACTATCCGGACAACGCCACCCTGGATCTGGAGGCCATGCGAGCCGCCTTCAGGGACTACTGGCTCAAGGGCGAGCCCACCGGGGTCGACCATTGGCCGCCGGTCCAGGTCTATCTCATGGGCGACCCGGAAGAAGAGGGCGCTCCGGGGAATCAGTGGGTTGAATTGGACGACTGGCCGCCCTGGTCCTATGTGAAGCCCTGGTACCTGGATGCAAACGGTGGTTTGGAGGACACCCCGTCTCCAATCGGTTCGATCACCCTCACCATAGACCCAGATGATCACGTGACCACCAGGGGCGGGGCAAATCTCAGCGCCCCGTCGGGCCCTCTTCTGCAGTATTCGGTCGAGGATCGGGACGACGTGCTCACCTTCACCTCCGAGGTGCTCGAGCAACCGGTGGCCATCATGGGCCCGGTCACCGCCCGAATCTGGATCCGGCCAGACACGACCGATCTGGACCTCAGCGTCCGGCTCTGCGACGTCTACCCCCAGGGCAGCTACCCGGTGGAAAAGTCGCGGATGGTCATCGACGGCATCCAGCGGGCACGGATGCGCTGCAGCGACGAGTACGAGTGTTTCTTGGAGCCCGGCGTCGCCACCGAGATCGAGGTGGATCTCTGGTCCACCGCCATCGTTTTCAACGCCGGCCACCAAATCCGAGTTTCCATCGCCGGCTCCAACTATCCCCGCTTCGAGGTCAACCCCAACCACGGCGGCGACCTCAACGGCGATGATCCACCCGTGATCGCCTACCCCGAGATCCTCTTCGGACCCGACCACCCCTCCCGCATCCTTCTCCCGATCATCAAGTTGGGGATCCCCGATGGCCACGGCACACCCGGCGAGAATCCTTCGGCCGTTCCATCGAGTGAGTGAACCGTGACCGAATCCACCGTCCGCCCTCGCCACATGAGTCCCAGGTACCAGGTCCTAGGATCTTGGGAAGTTGAACTTCCGACGACTTTGATCCAACTTCCCAAGATCCTAGGACCTGGTACCGGAAAAAGATTCCGCACATTTTCTTCATGTTTTCTTCATGACAAATCTCATCTCGGAACATAGGTTGTAAGAAACCGGGGAGGGATCCATGGAGAAAATGAGACGAGCCTTTCGCGTTCGGCTGCTAGTTCTGTGCGCCATTGCGTTGGCAGTTCCGCTGGCGGCGACGGCCCAGGAGCAGTTCACCGAGTGGGTGGAGATGCCAGATGGCGTTTTGCTCGCTACCGAGGTCTACCTCCCCGAGGGTGACGGGCCATGGCCGGTTGTACTGGTGAGGACACCCTACGGCCGAATGTTCACCGGCCAGATTCATGTGGGTCCGCCGTCGCTTTACACCGAGGATGGCTACGCCCACGTGGCGCAGGATGCCCGCGGTACCGGTTGTACCGACGATTCTTGCGGCGTGTGGGACTATGCTGAAGATCCCCTCGACGGCCGCACCACCGTGGACTGGATCACGGATCAGTGGTGGTGCGACGGCAACATCGAGATGGGTGGCATGTCCGCAGGCGGCATCGTCACCTATGCCCTGGCCCCCGGGGCGCCGGCGGCGGTCAAGGCGCTCCGTCCCGAGGCCGCGACCTCCGACCACGGCCACCAATCCTGGTATCAGGGCGGCGCTTTTCGGTGGGCTCTCATGGGGCGATGGATGACTGACATGGGATTCGAGGATCAGCTCGAGGAAATCCTCCAGCACCGCCTCCGCGACGAATTTTGGGAGCCCTACCAGTGGATCGACCATGCGGCCGAGGTCAACACCCCAATGCTCCACATCGGCGGCTGGTACGACGTCTACTCCCAGGCGGCGTTCGACGGTTTTCAGACCTTCCAGCACCAGGGCGGCGACGGCGCTCGCGGGAACCAATTCCTCATCGTGGGTCCTTGGACTCACATGGATTGGGGTGTCAGTGAGCAGCCGGGTCTGACCTATCCCGACAACGCCACCCTGGATCTGGACGCCGTACGAGCAGCCTTCAGAGATTACTGGCTCAAGGGAGAACCCACCGGTGTCGACCAGTGGCCTCCGGTCCAGGTCTACCTCATGGGCGCCGTGGCCGAGGACGAACCGAACGCCCCGGGGAACCGGTGGGTCGAGCTGGACGACTGGCCGCCCTGGTCATATGTGAAGCCCTGGTACCTCGATGCCAACGGCGGCTTGGCGGACACCCCGGCTCCATACGGCGCGATCACCCTCACCATGGACCCCGACCATGCGGTGCCGACAAGGGGCGGGGGAAATGCGTTCACCGCCAGGGGCCCACAGCTGCAATACACAGCCGAAGACCGGGACGACGTGCTCACCTTCACTTCCGAAGTGCTCGAGCAGCCGGTGGCCATTATGGGTCCCGTCACCGCCAGCATCTGGATCCGGCCCGACACCCCGGATCTGGACCTCAGCGTCCGGCTGTGCGACGTCTATCCGCAGGGTCAGAATTTTGTTGAGCAATCCCGCATCGTCATCGATGGCATCCAACGGGCGCGCATGCGCTGCGGCGACAACCGCGAGTGTTTCCTAGAGCCCGGTGTGGCCACCGAGATCGAGGTGGATCTCTGGTCCACCGCCATCGTCTTCAACGCCGGCCACCAGATCCGGGTCTCCATCGCCGGCTCCAACTACCCCCGCTTCGAGGTCAACCCCAACCACGGCGGCGACCTCAACGGCGACGACCCGGCGGTGATCGCCTACCCGGAGATCCTCTTCGGCCCGAACCACCCTTCCCGCATCCTGCTCCCGATCATCCGGTTGGAGGACATCCAGGTCCGCGGCACGCCCGGGGAGCCATCCTCTGACAGTGCCTTCAAGCGAGTGACCCGTGATCGAATCCACTCTCCTCTCTCGCCCAAATACACCCACTGCAGGGAGAATCATCATGCGTCGATCGACTGTTTGGTTTTTTGTCTGCGCCGTTCTGGTAATGGGCACCGGATCCGCCTGGGCCCGAGCCTTCATCTCCGTCACGACGACCGAACAGGGCATCACTCCCGATGGATTGTGTTCGTTGGCCGAGGCCATCGAGAACGCCAACGCCGACGAAAATGTCCACCTGGATTGTTTTGTGCCGGACACGCATACAGCCACACCGATGAGATCAACCTGGGAGACGGTCAGACCTACACCCTCCACAGCCCGTTCGGCAATGACTATGGGCTTCCCACGGCGCGGTTGGGGCTGTATATCTGGGGCAACGGATCGACCATCGAGCGCGCGGACGGCGCACCGCCCTTCGGGATCTTGAAGGGACAAAGTATGAACCTGACTGACCTCACGATCCGCAATGCCGCCGGGCAGCCCGCGGTCTCTGCCAGCCGGAGTCTCATCCTGTCGAGATGCGTGATCACGAACAACGAGATCGGGATCGAGTTTCACGGCGACCGCGGCTTGCAGGTCTTGGACAGCACGGTGAGGGGCAACGGGACCGGATTCGTCAATGAATGCCCCTGGCCCTCCCCGAGCTCCATCAGCGTCTCAATCGACAGCTCGACATTCACGAGCAACAGACCCGGCGGTGGGGTGGCGTTTCTGGGCTGCACCGAATCCTCGAGCTTGACCGTCATCAACAGCACCTTCAGCTCCAACGCCGCCCCCGAGGGTGGAGCGGTGTCGGTCAAGGATGGTCGCCTTTTCATGAAGCAATGCACCATCGTCAACAACAGGGCCTACACCCAGGGCGGCGGCATCCATGCCGACGGTTCCGATGTCGAGGTGAGGGGGAGCATCGTTGCGCAGAACACCGGTCTGAACTGCAGCATCTCAGAGAACTCGACTATGACGTCCGCGGGGTACAACATCACGGATGACGATTGGTGTGGATTCGACAGTGCCACCGACATGAGCGTCACCGATCCCATGCTGTCCGAGCTCGACTACTGGGGTGGGCCAACGCTCACCCATATGCCGTTCGAGGGCAGCCCGGCCATCGACATGGGGGGGCCGTACTGCGACCGTCTGGACCAGCGGGGGTATTCGCGGCCCGCCGACGGTGACGGTGATGGGACGAAGGCGTGCGATTGCGGGGCAGTGGAGTTCGAGTCAAAACCGCCGCTCGAAGATCAACGCAACCCAGTGGATCCGGGACCACCGCCTTCCTACGATTGACTTCGACTGAATGGAAAGGTGCAGCTCATTCGTCTGCGATGTCGGTGACGTGGGAGGCCACGACCTGCCAGGCGCCCTGACGGTTGGTGTAGACGTTCAAAAAAACCGGCCCGGCGGGACCGAGCCGGTGGGTGGCGCTGCTGGAGCCAACGGTCGGATTTGAACCGACGACCTAGGCATTACGAATGCCTTGCTCTACCCCTGAGCTACGTTGGCACCGCGCGAAAATACCAGGAAGGGCCGCCACTGACAAGGAGATTGGTTCACCCGAGGTCGGTCCCCGAGCCCGGGATGAACGAAGATCGAAGGACCAAGAACGAAGACCCCCTCCCACCCGGTGTAGAAGGTGTAGAAGGTGTAGAAGGTGTAGAAAGGCGCGCTGGGCGGGCGTGCCACTTCTGACACTTTCGGGAGATTTTGGGTTGGTTCCTCGGATGTTGCTGGGTCCCGGACAGTGTCAGGGGTGGTAACCACGGGGAGCGCGTTGGGAGAAAGTCGCGTCCCTCGGAGGTGCCTGGCATCCCGATTCGCCGAGGTCGACAAACCGATTCGACCTGCTGAAGCGAATCGGCGTGCCTGGCACCCTCACGGGAAGCGCGACCGAAGCATCGGCGCGACGAAGTCGGCACATCGAACCGAACGAGAGGAACTCGTGGCGCAGCCGTCTCGGCTGCACTCCCGACCTTGGTAGTGCGGGCCCCCGGCCTGCATTCGTGCGTTGAATTGAGGTCAAAAATGCAGCCGAGACGACTGCTTTACAAAATGGCCTAAATTGTGCGGCGAGGCTGCTGAAGCTGTCATCCTGAGCGAGGGAGCCATGCTACCGAGTCGAAGGATCTGGGCGGGTGGGTATTTGCAGTTGCCTACCCCCTCCCAGGTTCTTCGACTCGGCCCTACGGGCCTCGCTCAGAATGACATGAGGGATGATCCGGGTGGGCCGGTGGGAATTCAAAACTCAAAACTCAGAATTGAGAATTGAGAATTCGGGTACCAGGTCGGGCGGGGGATCCGGCAATATCCGACGCTCCCACACCGTTTCCTCTACGATGAGTTCGCCCATGCGCTTCGCCATCTTCCTCACCGTGGCCCTGACCATCTGGTTGCTCCAGCACCTCTACGTGGGCTGGAGACTGTGGTCGGTGCCGGTGCTCCACTCCCCAGCCGGTCACCGCACCCTGCTGGCGGCGCTGGCCATCGGCTTCCTGAGCTATCCGCTGGGCCGCATCTTCTACGGGATCGGCTGGCACGTCGTTGGCCGGGCCCTCGAGTACGCGGGCGCGGTCTGGATGGGCACGCTCTTTCTGTTGCTGGCCTTCCTGGTCATGGTGGACGTGGTCACCCTTGGCGGCTGGCTGCTACGACCGTGGGTGGGGACTCTGCGAACCGCTGCGATGGCTTTGGCCCTGCTGGCCGCCACTTTCGGTTTCGTGAGCGCTCGAACGGGTCCGCGAACCGTTCGACTCGAGGTCCCCATCGCCAACCTGCCACCCTCTGCCGATGGTTTCACCATCGCCCACCTCTCGGACGTCCACCTCGGCACCATCCTCGGTCCGAGCTTTCTCGAGCGGCTCATCGAGCGCACCCACGAACTCGGGCCCGATGTGGTGGCCATCACCGGTGACCTGGTGGACGGCGACGCCGGTGTGGTGGAGGAGATGGTGCCCCTGCTCGGCACCCTGAAAGCCCCGGGCGGCGTCTATGCGGTGCTCGGCAACCACGAGTACTACGCCGGCCGCGAGAGGTCCCGCGCCCTGCTCGCCAACGCGGACTTCGTGGTCCTCGACAACCAGGCCCACGAGCTGCAGCCAGGGCTATATATCGCCGGAATTCCCGACGCGCGCGGCTCGGCCCAGACCGGGGCCGCGGAGGCGGATCTCGGGCTGGCCCTCGAAAACATCGATCCCGGAGCGGCAGTGGTCCTGCTCCAGCACGCACCGGAGCAGGAGCGGCGGGCCGCCGACGCCGGGGTGGACCTGATGCTCAACGGCCACACCCACGGCGGCCAGCTTTGGCCCTTCCACTACCTCGTCCGGAAGGCCTATCCAAACTACGCCGGGGTTTACCAGGTTGGTCCCATGACCCAGGTGGTGAGCCGGGGATCGGGCCAGTGGGGACCGCCCATGCGGTTTCTCGCCCCGTCGGAGATCATCTTGATCACGCTACGCCGCAGCAACGGACAGGAGAGCCTCAACCGCTGAGCCCGCGCCGGCGCTGAGGACGATCGAAGGACGAAGAACGAAGACCCCTACCCGCGACCTCTTTGTAGCGCAGCCGTCTCGGCTGCAATCCCGACCTTGGTAGTGCGGGCCTCTGACCTGCATTTGTGTGACCGTTCAAAACCAGAACTGCAGGCGGGACGCCTGCTTTACAAAATGGCCTAAATTGTGCGGCGAGGCTGCTGAAGCTGTCATCCTGAGCGAGGGAGCCATGCTACCGAGTCGAAGGATCTGGGCGGGAGGGTATTTGCAGTTGCCTACCCCCTCCCAGATTCTTCGACTCGGCCCTGCGGGCCTCGCTCAGAATGACAATAACGGCGGCCTCCTGGACGCTCCCCGAAATCTTGCATCCTGCATCTTGGATCTTGGATTCAGGTGGGCCGGGGGAAATTCAAAACTCAAAATTCAGAATTAAAAATTCGGGTTCTTCGGGTGGGCGGGAGCTGCCTCCTGCTCCCCTCTATTCACTATTCACTATTCACTATTCACTATTCACTATTCACTATTCACTTCTTCAGAATCGGGCAGGCGACCAAAAATCCTGATCAGATCCGCCAGGCGGTTCTGGATCTCCGCGGACAACATCCATTCAGTGATCCTGAAGCTCCAATTGCCGTCGGCCACGGCCGGGGTGTTCATCCGGCAATCGGAACCGAGACCGGCGAGGTCCTGGTGGGGTACGACGGCGAGTCGGGCCACCGAGGCCATGGCAAGACGAATGAAGTCCCAGTTCACCTCGCTGCCGTCGGTGCCGCAGTAGTCGCGCACGTATCGGCGCTCGTCCTCGTCGGCATCCTCCAGGTACCAGCCCACGGTGGTGTTGTTGTCGTGGGTGCCGGAGTAAACCACCAAATCGGGCTCGAGCCGATACGGCAGGAAGAGCGAGCGGTCCCTGGGTTTGAAGGCGAACTGGAGGACCGCCATTCCCGGCAGACCGAGACCCTTGCGGAGCTCCACCACGTCCTCGGTGATCTCGCCCAGGTCCTCGGCCACCAGCGGCAAGCCACCGAGCGCGTCGCTGACCGCGTCGAAGAGGCTCCGCCCCGGTCCCGGCACCCAGCGACCGTGCGTTGCCACATCGTGGTCCGCCGGCACCTCCCAGTGTGCGGCGAAACCGCGGAAGTGGTCGAGTCGCACCGCGTCGGCCAAAGTCAGCTCGTGACGCAGCCGCGCGATCCACCACCCATAGCCGTCGTCGGCCATCCGGTCCCAGTCGTAGAGAGGATTGCCCCACAACTGGCCCGTGCTCGAGAAATAGTCCGGCGGCGCGCCACCCACCACGGCGGGCTGGCGTTCGTCGTCGAGCAGAAAGAGCTCGTGGTGGGCCCACACGTCGGCCGAGTCGAGGGCCACGAAAATGGGCACGTCGCCGAGGATCGAAACTCCGGCCTCCCGGGCTGCCGCCCGCACCGCGGTCCACTGGCGGAAGAACAGGAACTGACCAAAGACCACCCGCTCGATGTCGTCGCGATGGTCCGCTATCCAGGCCTCGAGCGCCTCCGGATCTCGATGGGCAAGGGGCCTCGGCCAGTCATACCAGGGCCGGCCTCCGTGGAAACGCTTGAGGGCGGCGAACAACGCGTAGTCCTCGAGCCAGTCGCCCTCGGACGCGCGAAAGGCGGCCATCTCCTGGAGCAGATCGACTCGAGGCTGGGTGCGGTGGCGACCGAAGGCTGCGGCCAGCAACTCGGTCTTCCAAAGCTCCACAGCGGAGTAGTCCACCCACTCCTCGGGAAAGTCGGGCACCGCCGCCAGATCTTCGGCGCTGACGAGCCCGTCCTCGGCCAGCGCCTCCGGGCTGATCAGAAGTTCATCGCCGGCGAAGGTTGAGGTGGCAGAGTACGGCGAGCGGCCGGGACCGGCCGGATGGAGGGGGAGCACCTGCCACCAACCCACCTTGGCGTCGGCGAGCCATTTCAGATAACCCATGGCCCCGGGGCCGAGGTCACCGATTCCGAAGGCGGACGGCAGCGAGGTGGGGTGGAGCAGGACTCCGGCGGATCGTTCGTCAAGCAATGGCATCACCGGTCATGGTAGTCGATCCGCCGTCGCCGGGCCCATCTCCGCCCCCGCTCGGCTCATCTCGTGGCGCGTGTGCTATTTTTCCCCTTCTTGGAGGGCTCTTGATGCTGCCACCGATTCACCTGAAAAAACCGACTCCGGAGGAGTTTCGCGACCGATTCCTGCACTATCTGCGCTATTCCTGCGGTATGGAGCTGCGCCACGCGCGCGCCGCGGATCACCTGGCGGCGCTGGAACTCGCCGTGCGCGAGACGCTCATCGAACGCGCCATCCTGACCCGACGGACCTACGACGAGGTCAAACCCAAGACCGTGAACTACCTTTCGGTGGAGTACCTGTTGGGAAGGTTGCTCAAGAACAACCTGATCGCCACCCATCTCCAGTCCACAGCCCACGAGGCCATGCAGCTTCTGGGCCTCAACCTCGACACCATCATCGAGGAGGAGCCGGACCCGGGGCTCGGCAACGGTGGTCTCGGCCGACTGGCCGCCTGCTTCCTGGATTCTCTGGCGACCCAGGACTACCCCGCCTACGGCTATGGCCTGCACTACGACTACGGAATGTTCCGCCAGGACTTCGAAAACGGTTGGCAAGTGGAACTCGCCGACACCTGGCTCGAGGAGGGCAGTCCCTGGCAGATCGAACGCGCCGACCTGACGGTGCCGGTGATGATCGGCGGCCGGATCGAGTGGGGTCAGGGCGACGACGGTAAGCACCACCCGTCGTGGCGCGGTTGGCGCACCTTCTACGGTGTCCCGCGCGACATCCTGGTGGCCGGCTACGACACCCTGACCGTTTCAACCCTCAGGTTGTGGTCCGCGGAGGCACCGTCGGAGTTCGACTTCCAGATCTTCTCAGAGGGCGACTATGTCAGCGCGGTTGGCCAACGGGAGCGGGTCGAGGCCATCACCCGCGTGCTCTACCCGGCCGATCATGTGGAAGCCGGCCGTCGATTGCGTCTGCTCCAGGAGTACTTTCTGGTGGCCTGCTCGGTCCGCGATGTGGTCAATCGTTTCCGCAACCGCCACGGCGAGGTCTGGGAACTGTTCCCGGACAAAGTGGCGTTCCAGCTCAACGACACCCACCCCGCCCTCACCATTGCCGAGCTCATGCGCACGCTCATCGACGAGGCGGGGCTCAAGTGGGCACAGGCCTGGGAGATCACCAGAGCGGCGTGCAGCTACACCAACCACACCCTGCTGCCAGAGGCCCTGGAGACCTGGCCGGTGGCGTTGATGGACACCATGATTCCCCGCCACGTTCAGATCATCTACGAGATCAACCGTCGGTTCATGGAGTCGACCCGCGAGATCTGCGGCGACGACATCAACCGCCAACGCCGGATGTCGATCCTCCAGGAAGAGGGCGAACAACGTTTTCGGATGGCTAACCTCGCCATCGTCGGCAGCCACACCGTCAACGGCGTTGCAAAGCTCCATACCGAACTGCTCAGGGGTCGGATCGTGAAGGACTTCGCCGATGCGTGGCCCGACAAGTTCATCGCCATCACCAACGGCATCACGCCACGCCGGTGGCTGCTGGGCTGCAACCCGCGACTCGCCGACGCGATCACCCACCGCATCGGCGACGGTTGGGCCACCGACCTCGACCGATTGTCGGGCCTTGCCGAATTCGCCGACGACCACGAATTTCAGGACGAGTTCCTGGCCATCAAGCGGGCCAACAAGGAGCACCTCGGTGCCTTGATGGAACAGCTCTGCGGTGTGGTCCTCGACCCCGAGTCCATCTTCGACGTCCAGATCAAAAGGTTGCACGAATACAAGCGGCAGCTGCTCAACATCATGCACGTGATCTGGCAATACCAGCGGATCAAGGCCGATCCGGCAGTGGAGATGCTGCCCCGCAGCTACATCTTCGGCGCAAAGGCCGCTCCCTCGTACCACATGGCAAAGCTCATCATCCGGCTGATCAACGGCGTCGCCGATGTCGTCAACAACGACCCCGACGTGGCCGGCCGGATCAAGATCGCCTTCCCGCCGGACTACCGAGTCACCCTTGCCGAGAAGATCATCCCTGCTGCGGACCTCTCGGAGCAGATCTCCACCGCCGGCATGGAGGCCTCCGGAACCGGCAACATGAAGCTCGCGCTCAACGGCGCCCTCACAATCGGCACCCTGGACGGGGCAAACATCGAGATCCGGGACG
Source organism: uncultured Holophagae bacterium (assembly GCA_963710645.1). GTDB lineage: Bacteria > Acidobacteriota > Thermoanaerobaculia > Thermoanaerobaculales > Sulfomarinibacteraceae > FEB-10. The sequence continues at coordinate 37,129 of CAVQBD010000005.1, forward strand.
CCGTGGGGGAGGAGAACATTTTCATCTTCGGTCTCACCGCGGACCAGGTCGAGACCCAACATGGGGCGGGCGGTCACAAGCCATGGAAGATCTACCGATCGGATCCCGAACTCGCGGCCGTTGTTGATGCGATCCAAGCGGGGGTCTTCATCAACGATGACGACTCCGGGTTGCACCTGATCTGGTCGGCCCTCATGGAGCACGGCGACCGCTACATGCACTTGGCCGACTTCCACTCCTACATCGAGGCACAGCGACGGGCCGAGGCCCTGTATGCCGACCGGCGGGCATGGGCCGCCGCGGCGATCCGCAACATCTCGGCCATGGGCTATTTCTCCTCCGACCGGTCCATCAGGGAGTACTCCGACAGGATCTGGCATCTGGAGCACGTTCCGGTGGTCGATCCGGACGCCTAGACGCGTCACGTCGAGGACCGAACGACCCCGCCCGTAGGGGTATGGGTTTGAGGTGTGTGGTTTGAGGTGTGAAGTCATCCACCCACCACCCAGAGGGGGCGAAGGTAGGAAGGCGCGACGGGCGGGCGTGCCGACTCCAATCCCATTGCGAACGCGCTCACCCGGTGCCAGGCACCGTCGAAATCGGAACCGAGCACGAGATCGACACAACTGCTGCGGTGCCTAGCACCGAGATGGGAGGTTTCACCGCAGTGCTCGGGCTACTCCACGCGGAGTGAGCGTGCCGCGATGGCGGTGAAGACCACAGCGAAACCAGCGAGCACGGCCAACTCGGGCACCACGTCGCCAAGACCACGACCAAAGGAAATGACCTGGTGCAAGGCTTTCATGGCCCAACCGGTAGGGAAGATCAACGCCAGATTCTGGAGCGTGGGAGATACGAATTCCAACGGCCACATACAGCCGCCGAGGGCGCCCATCACCATGGTCATCAATACGCCGACGTTGGCCGCCCGGTCCGGTTCGCGGAACCAGCCGCCCACCATCACACCCAGCGGGGCGACGCAGAGCGCGTAACCCAGCAGGATGACATACGCGGCCGCGGTATGGTCCCCAATGTAGATCCCCAGAACCCGATTGGCCGCCACAGCGGCAAGGACCAGGACGGTGACCTGGACCATGGCCACGGCGGCCCGGCCGCCGATCTTGCCGAGAATGATTTCGGGCCTCGACACCGGCGTGGTCACCAGCCGTCGCAGCTGTCCACCGTTTCTCTCACCGGTGATGGAGGCGGCTCCGTAGGTCAGGGCCACCAGCATGACGAACAACACCGTGTTACCCGGAATCGATTGGGCGAACCCGGAGGGAGACCTCCCGGATTTACCCGCAAACCGGCTCTCAACGGTGACCAGATCGCGACGACCCCAGGTGGCGGCAAAGGTGGTTTCGTCCAGCTCCGGGCCTTCGTCGTTGGCCACCTCGATCAACCGGCCGATGATCCGGCTCACACTTGAGAGGATGCGGGCCTGTGCCACCAGCGCCGCCTCCTGATTCGTTTCCGGGTCCTTTTCGAGGCGCAGGGTGATCTTCGTGCCCGCGACGACGCTCTCGGTGAAGCCCACGGGAACGACCAGAGTCCGGATCTTGTCGGAGGCCCACTTCGCCTCCTCCGGGCTCAGCTCCACCAGCTCCAAACGATCGCCTTGGAGATCCTCGATCAGGGCGCGGGCAAGAAACCCCTGGTCTTCATCCACCACCGTCAGACGAACCGCCGCATCCACCGGGTCGCCCTGCTGACCGCCGCCAAAGACCAGCCCGAAGAAGCTTATGAAGACAATGGGCAGGACGAACATCCACATCACCGCGGCCCGATCGGTCAGGACCAATTTGAGGTCGTGGCGGGCGATGGTGAGAATGTTGCGCATCACACCACTCCCCGGACGATCTTTTGCCGCAACACGAGCGCACCCATCACCAGGGCCACAAGGCCGGCGACCAACAGGACCAATACGTTGAGAGCGATGTCTGAGAGCCCGGCCCCGCGCTGGATCAGCTCGTTGAACCCATCAACGGCCCAGTAGGTCAGGGTGGTCCGGCTCAACGGGAGCAGAAACGAGGGGATTCCGTCCAACTGCACGAACGCTCCGCCGAGCAAGGACCACACGATGATGATCATGGTGGTCAGGGCGTCGCCCTGACGCTGGCTGCCCACCAGACTCATCACCAGGATCATGGTTCCCGCGGCGGCCACCGAGGTGGCCAACATCAGGAGCAGAGCGGCCGGCGGCGATCCCCACCTCACCCCGAATGCCAGCCCCACCGCCACGAGAATGGCGAACCCCAGGCCGGTGATGACGACAACCGACAGGCACTTGCCAACGAGGTACTGCCCCACCGAAATGGGCGCGGTCAGGAGATGGCGGAGCATGCCGCTCTCCCTTTCCAGCAAAATGTCTCGGCTGGCCGCCTGGGCCATGAACAGGATTCCGAAAATGCTCATCCCGGGCAGGATCAACGCCAGGATGTTGAAGTCGGCGGCTTCATCTTCATCGACGGCTACGGTCACCGTCTCGAGATCGATGACGGGCGGAAGAAGATAACCCTCGAGCCCCCGCACCTTCTGGTTGAACGCCACGCTGAGGGAACCAACCTGGAGGTCGGGCGGCACGCCCTCGCGGTCCATAAAACCCCGGATCGTCAACAGCTCGGGGCCGAAGACCACCGACGCCTGCGACAGAATCACTGCACCGATGGACACCCCCTCCTCCACGAGCTGGGGCAGAAAGCGTTGGGCCGGGTTCTTGACCACCTCGAGGCTCACCGCCTTGCCACCGAGATAGTCGTTGGTGAATCCCGCCGGGATGTGGAGCAGGGCGTTGGCCTCGCCGTCCTCCATCATCTGGTAGCCCTCTTCCCCCACCGGTATGAGTTCGAGACGCGCGTCCGCTCGCGAATCCGAAGAAGCATTTTGGAGAAATCGGGACAGGAGACTGTCGTCCTCGTCGAAGACGAGAACTCGAACGGTGATCCCATCGCCGTCGCCGCCGAAGACCACAGCGAAGATACCGGCCATGGTGAGCGGGATGGCGAACATGAGCAGGGTGGTGATCGGATTGCGGATGAACCGTACCAGGTCCCGCCGGAGAATCTGGAGCTGGACCATCAGTCCCTGAGCTCCCGGCCCGTGAGGCGTATAAAGACGCTCTGCAGACTCGGCCGCTGGATGGAGACATCATCCACCGCAAGCTCGCTGGCGAACAGCCGGGGCAGCACCTGGGTCAGCCCCGGACCGCCCGCCACAACCGACAGCACGGCCCGCCCCTCCTCCACCGAATGCACGCGCACCCCCTCGAGGCGTTCCAGTTGATCCCGGCCCCGGTCGGCGTCGAATGAGCCGGTCAAGCGGACCATCTCGCCCTCTCCCGCCATTTTGGTCAACTCGTCGAGGGTTCCTTCGGTGAGGATCCTGCCGTGGTCGATGATGGCGATCCGGTCGCAGAGTTCCTCGGCTTCGTCCATGTAGTGGGTCGTGTAGAGCACTGTTGTGCCGCCGGCCGCCACCTCGCGGATGATCCCGAGGATGTTGAGCCGTGCCTGGGGATCGATACCGACGGTTGGTTCGTCAAGGAGCAGGAATTTGGGTCCGTGGAGCAGTCCCATGCACAGGTTGAGCCGGCGCTTCATTCCGCCGGAGAACTGTTTGACCTTGTCACCGGCGCGTTCGGCAAGCCCGACACGGCTGAGCACCTCGCCCACCCGGTGTTTGAGCTCAGGCCCGCCGAGCCCGTACAGAGACCCCCAGAAGTTGAGGTTGTCGCGAGCGGTGAGGTCCTCATAAACCGCGATCTCCTGCGGTACCACGCCGAGAGACTGTTTAACCCTCTTGGACTCGATCCAAATATCAGAGTCGTCCACCAGCACCCGGCCGCTGTCGGGTTGCAGCACGCCGCAGATCATGTTGATGGTGGTGGTCTTGCCCGCTCCGTTCGGCCCGAGCAGGCCGAAAATCTCTCCGTCCCGGACCTCGAATGACATGTCGTCCACCGCCACCAAAGAACCGAAGCTCCTCCGCAAATGCTCGACCTGGATCACCGGCACCTCCTGGTTGACGAATCACTATAGACGGAAACCGTTGGTGCCGATCATCTCGGGAGGAGGGCGGCCGCGCCCAGCAGGGCGGCGTCGGCAAGGGTACTGGGTTCGATGACCAGTCTTTCCACGATGTGCGGGTAGTCAAAGCCCTCGAGTCCCTGCCGCATGGAACTCTCGAATAGATCGAAAGCCCTGCTGATGGACCCTCCGAGGAGGATCGCCTCCGGGTCGTAGGCGTACAAAACAACAACGATGGCAAAAGAGAACTCTGCCCCAAATCTGTGGAACCAGACCCTGGCGTCGTGGTCTCCATTGCGAGCCCGCTCGTAAAGAACGTCTCCCGGCACTCCAGCCTCGCGGCGGAAGAAGCGGCCGGCACAAAAATCCTCCACCGTCAGACCCTTGTACGGAATGCTGCCGATCTCTCCGGCACCGCAGTTGCCGCCCATGATGAGTCGACCGTCCAGAACCACCCCGGTCCCCATGCCGGTGCCGAGAGTGATGCCCACCATGTTTTCAAAATCGCGCCCCCTGCCGTATCGGTGCTCACCGAGGGCGAAGACATTGGCGTCATTGTTGATCGCCGCCGGGACACCAAATCGAGCCTCGATCCTGGCCTTGAGAGGGACCCTCCGCCACGACGCGATATTTTCCACGTCGTAGACAATTCCTGTCTCCACATCCACCACGCTCGGCACGCCGCATCCGATTCCAGCAACCCGCTCGTCGAAGACGGCCCCGATGGCGCCCAATACCTCCTCGAGGACCTCCTCCTCCGACCCTCCGCCGGAAATGGATCGGGTCAGACGCTCCTCCACACCGCCATCGGAAACTCTACCCACCGACACTGTGGTTCCACCAAGGTCGACCCCGATCACGGACGTTCCGGGTGTTTTCTCAGCCGTCATCACTCACCCCCGGACGCATCATACCGATCACGCCACACACCAGAAATTTCCACCCTCGACAAGCCCGAATTCTCTGAGACGCTGCCTGATCTCCGAACGAGCCCCCCGCGAGGCCACCGCTGCTATCACCACGGTTCTGCCTTCGAGCAGGGCGGGCAGGTCCTCGGCCGGAACCACCGGACGGCCGCGGGCGATGCCACCGATCTTTCTTGGATCGATGTCCACGAAGACCTCCACCGGCGCACCGCCGGCCATGAGGTACCGAGAGATGCGGCGGCCCGTCCGGCCTGCCCCCCACACCACGACGCGATCCGCCCCGGCCAGGGGTCCATCGAGCAGGTAGTGTGCCTTGCACCTGAGAAAGGCGTCGGTGGTGTACCGACTGTGGATTCGGCTGAGCCGTCGCGGGTGCTCCCGCCAGAAGAACAGCGGTTTCGGGATCTTTTCAAAACGCGCTCCAGCCCCGAAAAGACGCAGCCAGAGATCGTAGTCCTCGGGCCAGTCGCGATCGCGGTAGCCGCCGGCCTGAAGGAGCAGCTCCATACGCACCATGACCGACGGATGGGCCAGCGGTGACTCGATGAACCGCTCCCGGGCCATGGCCTCGTGGTCCAACAGCGAGTTCAACCAGGCCTCATAGATCTTGAATCCCTCGCCAACCCCACCGTGGGGATAGTGCCGCACCAGGCATGACACGACGCCGATTTCGGGGCACGACTCGAGCCGTTCGAATTGGAGTTGCAGCCGTTTGGGGTGGCTGACGTCATCGGCATCCATTCGAGCGACCAGCGGCGCCCGGCAGGCAGCCAACCCCAGGTTGAGCGACGCGATCAGGCCGCACGCAGGTTCCCTGAAGACCCTGAACCGATCATCCCCGGCGGCCCATTGTTCCAAGATCTCGCCGGACCCGTCCTGCGAACCGTCGTCCACCGCCACGACCTCGAAGTCTCGCAGGCTCTGCCCGCTGAGGCTCTGGAGACAGCCAGCGAGGTGTGGGGCCGCGTTTCGAACCGGCAACAGCACCGAAACGGCGGGGCGATCCGTCATTCCCCAAGGATAGCGCGAGGTTCAGGAAACGCCGTCCAGAATCAGGTTCCGGCGACTTCGAGGGTCCGCCCGACCTCCGCCACCACACCCTCCAGGGTCGTCGTCGGTGCCACGCCGTCGCCATGGGCGCCCGAGTCCGCGTACAACACCGCGACCACCGCGCCGTGAACAATCAGCGGAACGGCGACCACGTCGCCCGAGGGCAAACCGCCGAGATCGCTCGCCAGATGGAGGTCGCCGCCGAGCTGGGTCAGCGGACCCCGGAACACCCGACCTCCCTCCGCAACCGACAGCAGCACCGAAGGGAGATGGCGCGGAATCCGGATCCCCTGACCCGTGATCTGCCGACCGTCTCCGCCCTCACCGAAACCCCCGATTCCACTGAACAGATCCCGGTAAACAAACAACAACAGACCGCGGGCAGCAACCTCCGACGCGGCGCCCAGTATGGCCAGGGTCATTTCCGCGGTGAGAGACACCGACATGCTCTCTCCCTCGGCGAGCATGGAGGCCACGGAGGAACTCTCCCCGTTTGCGGCCGAGGCGGTGATCTCAGCCAATGCCGCCGCCACCGACTCGAGGTCCGCGGCCTTTGATTTCGAATCCACCTCGGGCCGGGCCGCTTTCGGCACCGGATCCGGATCGCGCGGGATGGCGTCGAGGCGAGCGAGATTCTCCACGAGCAGGGCGTCGGTTTCCATACCGCTGCCGAGGATGACCTCGGACGGGTCGATGCGGATCGCGTCGAGATCCGCCATGTCCACCCGGTTGAAGACCATGACCCCGCTGTCCCACGACATGAGTTCCCGAATCACGGTTTCGAACTGAGACCGGATGACCTCACGCATTTCTTCGTTCGATACGGCTTCGATGTCCACCAGAATCGTGCCCAGGAGCCTTGAACCCTTCTCCTCACGCTGGATTTCCAGAGCGCGGTAGAGATCATCCTCTGAAATCAAACCGCGGTTGATCAGTACGCTCCCGAGCCGCTCGCGCACCGCCGGCTGAGCCGCATAGACGACCGACCCATCCTTCAAACCGAGCAGGATCTTGTGGCCCCTGCGCACCGCAGACAGCTTGCCGGTCTTTGATGTCAACGACAGCATCAGCAGAAACTCTGCGGCTGCCAGATCCTCAACGTCCACAACAATGGGCATGCTGCACACTCCCGGTGGCGGCGTGACATAGGGCCACCGATATTGGTTCCGTAACCCACCGGCTGAGATACGTTTGCGCGCCGGGTGCAAGCGAAGGCGGTCCGATTCAGGACCTCAGCCCCTCGACGATCCTCTTGACGAGCCCCGGCCCCTCGTAGATGAGACCGGTGTAGATCTGGACCAGGGTCGCGCCGGCGTCGAGCTTTGTCTGCGCGTCCTCTGGTCCCATGATGCCACCGACCCCGACGATGGGCACCGCACCTTGGACCCTGTCGGCGATTCGAGCGACGACCTCGTTACTCCTTTGGGTGAGCGCGGCTCCGCTCAGGCCGCCCTCCTCGTCGGCCAACGGGTGGTCCAGCCCCTCCCTGTCGATGGTGGTGTTGGTGGCGATGATGCCGTCGAGCCCCGAGGTCACGATGACGTCCACTGCGGTGGCGAGCTGCTCGTCATCGAGGTCGGGGGCGAGTTTGATCAGCACCGGCACCCGTTTACCCAATCGGTCGACGAGCTCGGCGCGGCGGACCGCCAGCGACCCGAGCAGGCCTTCCAAAAAGTCGTGTTCCTGCAATCGGCGGAGGCCCGGCGTGTTCGGTGACGAGATGTTCACCGCCAGGTAATCGGCGAGAGGAGCAAAGACATCCATCAACTCCTCGTAGTCGTGGACCGCCTCCTCCAGCGGAGTGGACTTCTGTTTGCCGATGTTGACGCCGAGCACGACGCCGTTTGGTCGTTCGCGATTCAGCTGTTTCGCAACAAAGGCTGCGCCCCGGCCTGGAAACCCCATCCGGTTGATCACCGATCGCCGCTCCACCAAACGGAAAACTCGTGGTTTCGGATTGCCCGGCTGGGCCTCGGGAGTGACGGTTCCCACCTCGATGTGGCCGAAACCCAGGGCCGTCAATCCTCTCCACGCCTCGCCGTCCTTGTCGTACCCGGCTGCCAGCCCAACCCGGTTGGGGAATCGGAGACCGAAGACCTCGATGGGCTCCACCGCCGTGGCGGCAAAGGTCGAGGCGACAGCCGCGCGAAGGGGCGAAGTGGCGCCCACCGCCGCCATGGCACGGATCGAAAGTCCGTGGGCGGTTTCGGGATCGAACCGAAACAGGAACTTGCGCGTCAGCGAGTACATCATGGGTGGCATTCTATCCCGCCGACCGGATCAGTGTTTTGGCGCGGGCGCCATCCTCCGCCGGAGGTGTACCGGCGGGCCCTCGGTGGCGTCACGAATCCGGAGATTGAGAGCCTCCACCAGGACCGAGAAACCCATGGCGAAGTAAAGATATCCCTTGGGAATGTGCTGGCCCAGGCCTTCAGCCACCAGGGACATACCCACCAGGAGCAAGAAGCTGAGGGCGAGGATCTTGAGGGTCGGATGGTCCTCGACGAAGTTCGAGATCGGCCCCGCCGCGACCATCATGACCAACACCGCAATGATCACCGCAGCCATCATCACGGGGAGGTGGTCGGCCATCCCGATGGCGGTGATCACCGAGTCCAGAGAGAAGACGATGTCGAGGACCATGATCTGCGCGATCACCGAACCGAAGGAGGCTGCCACCCTGCCACCGGCCCGCCCCTCGCGCCCCTCGAGGTTGTGGTGGATTTCAAAGGTCGCCTTGGCCAGCAGGAAGAGTCCACCGCCCACCAGAATCAGATCCCGGGCCGTGATCCCATGCCCTGCCACGACGAAGAGCTCGGTTGTCAGATGGGAAAGCCACTGCAGCGACGCCAGCAGAGCCAACCGCATCACCATGGCAGCCGCGAGGCCTATGGTCCGACCTCGCGCCCGCTGCTCCGGCGGCAGTTTGCCGGCCAGAATCGATATGAAGATGATGTTGTCGATGCCGAGGACGATCTCCAACGCGGTGAGCGTCGCCAGGGCGATCCAGGCCTGTGGGTTGGTCATCCATTCCATCGCAGGCTCCTCGAGTCAATTCGTTGCGGAAGGGTACACCGTCTCCCGCCCACCCGCCCTTCAGGCCCACAGATCACACAGATGGACACAGATGGGGATTCGTTCGTCTCAAACCGCCTTGTGTCGGTGCCAGGCACCGCCGCAGATGTGTCGATCTCGTGCTCCGATGCGATTTCGACGGTGCCTGGCACCGGCCCGCGCGATTGCTTCGATACGCGGATTTCAGCGCCCCCATCTCCCCGAGGCGCTCCCCGAGGTTGCCACCCTTGACATTGTTTAGACCCTGAGCCCAAATATTTCGGCGATCTCGTTCCAAACAATGTCAAAAGTGGCACGCCCGATCTTCGCGCCCTTACGGCTCAGGGCTATTCGGACGGTTCACACCAGCCGTTCTGCTCAGCGAGCTCCCTGAGCACCACGCGATAGGCCGGGCGGTAGTTCGCCTTGTATGGGTCGCTGTGGTGTGCCGCCGGGTACCCTTCAGCGGCCAGCCGCGCGGCGAGATCCTCGAGCTGACCGGCGAGCTGCCAATGACCGCGTCGAACGAGCCGTGCGACCGCTTTGCCCAGGACCCGATCCATGGCCTCGGGATCACCCTCGACCCGGCCGGCACTGGCGACAAATGCGTCCAAAAGGAGTTCCGGCTCTCCCCCGGCGCCGACGAACGGCCGAAGGTGGATTCTCACCAATCCTGGGGCCCCGCCCAGCGCCTGGCACAGCTCGTCCTCGACCTCGGATGATCCAAGAGCCGCAAGTTCCTCGGCGAGGTATTCCGCCGCTGCTGCACGGTTGGTGATGGCGTGCGCAGGACCGAATCGCCCCTCGTGAAGGAATTTGTAGACGTCGGTCACACGGGCCTCGGGATAAATGGTCAACTCGTTGTCGAGGGCGATGATCTGGGCATCGACGCCATCGGGCACATCTTGGGCGCCGGCGACCACGGACATCACCAGCATCATGGCGAGGATCGATGCACGACACAGCATGATCAGAGCTCCAATCTCTTGACAAAGGGCTCGTAGGTCATGAAATCGGCGTGGTGCACCAGCCATGCCTCGGTGGTTCGCGCAACCATGTTCCCTTCACCGGCGTGGGTCGCCACGATATGGCTGACCGCGTCGGGCAGTCCACACTCCATGGCGAGAGCCACCCCGGTAAAGGGATGACGCAGGTACTTGCCACGGGCGCTCTGACGGCTGCCGCCTTCGCCGTCACCCTCGTACTCGAGGAGCTTGCCGACGTCGGCGAGGATCGCGCCGGCGACCACCACATCGAGGTCCACTGGCAGCTCAGTGTCAAAGAACTTCTCCACAGTCTGAGCGGCATCCCGGGCAACATGGACAACCGCCCTCTTGTGGGCCATGAAGCTCACCGTGCAGCCGGGCGCCTTGAGCGTGAACGGAATGCGCTCGAGATCCTCGGGTTCGAGCGGCGACAGTTCGAAGGCCCTCACCCAACAGTCGGTGGTCTTCTCACGGAGCGTTTCATTCTTGATCCACTCCAACTCCGGCCAGATCCGTAGCACCTCGTCGCGCAGCATCGTTTCTCCCTTCGATCGTGGGCGTCAGCATAGGTCAACGGACCACTGGGATCAATCAACGACCGCTGGTCGTACCCCGGCCTCCACCACCAGGGCATCGCTCGAGGAAAAGGGCAGCTCCGGCCCGCACGGCCGAGGTTCGGCACCCGCCAGAGTCTCCATCAGCATGAGCAGCCAGGCCTCCTCCGCCCTGCGCCAACGGGTGATCTCTCGACCCGTTCGGGTCGCTGCAACGCAAAAGAACACCGTGCCCAGATCAATGTTCGAGAACGCTCCCGCGAGGACCACCACCCCGCCGTCGGTGGTGGTCAGAGTCCCGGTTTTGACGACCGCTCGCGGGCCCAGCGGATCGTTGGCGAGGGTCGGGAACATCCTGCGGGTCGGTCCGGGATCGCATCCTGGAACCGGCAGGACGTCATCAAGCTCGAGTCCGTGGGTTTCGAGTTCCGCCTCGAATGCTCGCATCAATCGCACCACCACCCGGGCGGTCATCCGGTTTCGGTTCTGCCCGGATGCGGTGCTCAACTCCAGTTCGTGGGGTTCGGCGGCCAGCCGCAAGCGCAGATATTCGGTCAGGGAGGCCACACCACCGAGGCCATCGGAAATCCGGATGATGTCGTTGTTGGAGTAGACGTTGAACCTCCGCAACACAACCGAAAGCGGATTGGAGCGATGGGTCACGAGGGGTTGGACCGGGCCGGGATCGGCCACGTAACGCACACCGCCGGCGAAGGACACGGAAGGCGGAGTCGCCGGATCCCACCCACGTCGTGCGCTCAGCTCCATCCATGCCTGACGCTGCCGGGTGTTCCACTTCGACACGTCAAGTGCATTCAGCAACCTCGCCCCCATCACAAGGGCCCGCTCGCCCGCGGACCCATCGTTGCGTTCGACCCCGTTCTCCCAGCCCATGAAGAAGGAACCGCTGACGACCAGGTCGCCATCGACCTGGCGCAGACCGAGCCGGTTCAGGGCTTTCGCCACCAGGAAGGCATTTTCGAAATGGAAATCGGGGTCGCCATGGCCACCCACCACCAGCGCGCCGCGGACGGTGCCGGCACTCCTGTCCAACTCACCGAGAAACCCGATGGGGGTTTCGTACCGAAAGTCCGCACCGAGACGGTCCAGAGCCCACAGCGAAGTCCCCACCTTGACCACGGAGGCAGGGTTGAACAAGACATCGGGACGGGTCGAGGCCGCCTCCACTCCATCCACGGTCTCGGCACGGGCGATCAGATGGTCTCGATCTGCGGACCAAGCCACCGTTGCCAGCGCAAGACAGACCACCCACCAGGTCACCACGACCTGACCCATCGATTCGGACCCGCTCATCACCCGATGGGGTCGCCGAGCAGACGATCGGCCAGCGCCGACCTGAGTCGGGCGTCCGGATCGGTCTGGCGCTTGATCTCGGAAAATTCCTCGACTTGCCCGTCGTGAAAGCTCGCCCGGTAGAGGTCACCGGGCAGCGCGGCGTCCTTGGCCGGGTAGAACCGCCCCCCGGCCTCCACCACCGGCTCGGCCATTTCACGAACCAGTTTCCAAAGGGCAGTACGTCGGCGATCGCTCACCGGGAAATCGAGCGCAAGGGAGAATCCATCCACCGCATGGGTGAGCAGGAATTCATCCGGACGGTGACGTTTGAGGACCGCGAGATAGGACGGCTGTCGGCGCTTCTGCCCAGCCTCAAGTTGGGATCGGAACACAGATTCGGCACCGTCAACGGGCACGAAACTCTGGTGCTGGATCAGACCGCCGGGAAGGTAGATGTTCTTCCAGTTGGGCACGTAGTCGAGCAGGAAGGAGAACTCGGCCAGAGACTGCTGGTACTCCGCGTCGTCGCCAACAGTGCTTCCGACCAGGTACTTGAAGCGGTTGATCCAACGCATCCCAAGATTATTGGTCCACGGCTTGAGCAACCGCCACATCATGGCCTTGGGCAGGAGTCCGAACATGGTATCGGGCAGATCCTGCCCCTCGGCGCGAAGGCTCTGAGCCGGCGCCGGATCCTCGCCCGGTTCGAGGTGCCGGGCAAAGTGAAGCAGCCCGCGGCCGAGCGACTTCCCCCGGGCGAAGGCATCGATCCAGCCCACCACGTACTCCCACCGATCCTTGGCCTCGTCGGTCAACCGCAACATGGTCTCGAGATCGTCCACCGCCACAGCCCGGACGTGCACCAGACCCGAGGCCACCTTTTTGAGTTGCAGCCTCGCCCGAACGATGATCCCAAGCTGGCCGAAACCGCCGATCACCGCCCGGAAGAGTACGGGATCCGAGACGGGGCTCACCGTCCTCAACTCACCGGACGGCAAGACCAGGTCAAACTCCAGACAGTGTTCGCCGATGGTGCCCCTGGCCCAGTTGTTCTTGCCGTGCACATTCATGGCAAGACAGCCGCCAATGGTCGGTTCCATGGTTCCGGTCACCACCTGCGGCCACCAGCCGTCGCCCAACACGTACCGCCACAGGGACCTGATGGTGACCCCGGGTTCGACGTCCACAACGCCCTTCTCCGGGTCCCAGGCAATGATCCGGCGCATTCTGCCGAGATCGAGAACCACGGACTCCGGCCGCAAGGCCGCGTCGCCGTAGCTGCAGCCCGATCCCCTCGGTACCACCGGCACGCCGGCATCCCGCGCCGCCGTGAGAGCATCCCGGACGCCCTCGATCGTGGTCGGTCGAAAGACGTAGCCGGCCGCCCCAACGGCCATGCCCCAACCCTCTGTCCACTCCAAGCGATCGGTGGGCAGCACGGTCACACCTTGAGACGCTTGAAGAGAAACGAGGGAATCGACCGGATGACCCACATCACGTAGCGCCACCTCGCCGGCACGTAGACAGTTGAACGACCTCCACCGGCCTTTTTGAGCGCCACTTGGGCCACCCGATCAGGCGACACGACCCAGAACATCCCAGGCAGGCCCTCGGTCATGGGCGTATCGACAAAACCCGGTTTCACGGTGAGCACCCGCACGCCGTAGCGGCCGATGCGGTTGCGGATCGCCTCGAGGTAGGTGTGGAGCCCGGCCTTTGACGTGTTGTAGACCGGATTGGCGCACCGGCCGCGATCGCCGGCCACCGATCCGATGCCGATGATGGTCCCCCGCTTCAGCCGGCCGAAACGCTCGGCAACCGGATTCAGCCAGGCCACGGCGCCGTCGAGGTTGACGGCCAACATCTCAAGGTCCTTGGCGGTGGCGTATTCCTCGAACGCAACCCGGTGCTGGACCCCGGCGGCGTAGACCGCCAGGTCGAGCCCTCCCAGGTCGGCGGTGATGCGCTGAAAGAGCTCGGGCACCGCTTCGGAATCGCAGACATCGTGTGGAAAAGCAAGAGCTCTTTCGGACCCGGTCGCCTCATTAATGGAGCTCACGACCCGGTCGAGCTCACCGGCGCGCCGCGCCACCAGGGCGACCCGCGTTCCATCGGCCGCAAGACGCCGGGCCATGGCCTCGCCAATGCCCGACGAGGCGCCCACCACAAGGCCGTGCTGGAACTGAACCATCGATCACCCTCCGCCCTTGTACTGTGCCATGAATGGACGGGGTTTGCCAGCGCCCACCCACCCGCCAGGATGCCAGATATCGGATGCCGGATGCCGGATCCACCACCCTCCCGCGCCCGAGCCCGTTGTCGTTACCGCTACCGAATGAAGGACCCCGGGGGCTCGATCCCCCACCCGCCCAGAGCGGGGGACGCGCTGCTCGCTGCCGATGAGTACCTCGGGGAGTGCAACCGCAGCATCGGTGCCATGGGAAAAATTAAACGCTGAACGTTAAAATTGAACCTTCAACTTTCAACTTTCAACTTTTAACTTTCGACTTTCGACTTTCGACCGGATGGTCGGCCCGGCGGTAGGAGACGCGCTCGTACTCCTCGAGCACCGCGGCCTCGTAGTCCTCCCCAAAGACCATTTCCTGGAGCCTGTCGGAGACTGGAAGGACCATGGGGAAGCCCTCCCATTGAATCGGCTCGCCCGTGTGTTCGTCAACCAGCCGGCCATCGTCCACCGCCTGGCTCGCCGCCGACAGGGTCAGCCCCTCGAGGGCATCCTGGTAGCCGCGGAAGTGGGCCTCATCGTTGGGGTTGAGGAATCGGACCAATCGTCGGCTCTGCGCCGCCACGTGGTAGTTCGACGGGGCGTAGTAGATCCCGTCCAGATGAAGAATCTCGGAGACCATGACCAGCCAGCCGAGCACCTCCTTGAGCATGCCCAGACCTGGGTGGGTCTGACCCGGCAAGGGCCGTCGGTAGGGCCCGAAGTGAGCCCGCGGGTTTTGCAGCAGCAGCCACTCGATCACCAACACCTCGAGGCCCTTGATCGCCCGCGTCGACCGGTTGACGCGCAGCTCCATGATCAGCTCATTTTGGTCCGGACCAGCGTAGATCCGCACGGTCTGACCCATGGGGTGCGCCAGGTCCACGTCCACGGTGGGGTGGTCGAAACCCCGCACCCTGAGCTGATCGAGGATGCCGAATCGCTCGAGAACGAGTTCCACGCCGTGACGAGAGAAATAGTCCAGAAATCGCGTCAATCGAGGAGCCTCGGGCAGAATGCCGGCCAAATCCTCTTCCGAGAAACTCCATCCGAAGTCGCCGGGGTCTGTGGTCAGGCTCGATGGATCCAAGGACTGACGGATTTTGCGGAAGCGCCGCAGCAACAGCTGCTCGTTCTCCGGCGGTTGGACTGCTTTGCCCGTCATTTTCCAAACGACAAATCGGGCCGTCGGTTTCCAAGCCTGGACGCCGTATCCACCTCCGAGCACCACCACCATCGGCACGGACCGTCCCCTCCCACGCACCAACTCCATGACGAATTGGTCGCGCCGCAAAAGACCTTCCTCAGACATCTGCCAACTGCCCAGTGTGTCTGTCTTGGCACCGTCGACGCCGGCCAGGTACACCACGAGACCCGGACGGACCGAATCCACAACGTCAGGAAGAGTCTTCAGTAGGGTTCCCAACAGCAACTCGTCTCCAACATCTTGACCCAGCGCGATGGCGGTGGAGGCTTCGGCCTCGGGATTCGACCAGTGTTCTGCATGCAGCGAGTAGGTGTAAACCGAGGTATCCCTTGCGAAGATCGAACGAGTTCCATTGCCGTCGTGCATGTCCAGATCAACCACCAACACCGGCTCGGAAAAGCCCTTGGCCCGCAGCCGCGCAATGGCAACAGCAATATCGTTGAAGACACAGAACCCACCCCCGGCATCGCGGTAGGCGTGGTGGAGACCGCCACCGAGGTTGACCGCGACGCCACGGTTTCGCAGTGCGAGGATCGTGGAAAGGATGGTGCCGCCCACCATCATCCGCTGCATCTCCACCACACTCTCGAGTTCTTCATCGCTGACCGGGGAGCCGAAGATCCGCAGCATGGAGTCGGGGTCCTGCAACGACTCGAGGTACTCGGCGTCGTGAACCCGCAACAGGTTTCTCAGAGAGGGGCGGCGCGGCAGCCTGATGTCCTCCCGGAGCAGCAGTCCCTCATCCGCGAGGAAGGACAGCACTTTTTCCGCCCGCAGCGGATCCAGCGGAACCGCATCGAGGCTTCCCTTGTAGGCCTCGTGGTAGACGAATCGCATGCCGTGCCACCACCAGCGGCGACGGAAATGGCGCCAGCGCCGCCGTACTCCCGAGCACGCAAACTCCGTCAGGGTCCGTTGGGCCCCTTGGATGTGGTTGGGATCCCCCGTCGCCATGGAGGGAGTATAGACCTCCGCCCGCCCACCCGGGGGCGCGCGTTGAGCGGGCGTGCCATTTCTGACACTTTCGGGAGGAAATTCGTCCAGGTTATGGTCGGTGTCGAGTCCCGAACAGTGTCAGGGGTGGCAACCTCGGGGAGGGCCATGGGGAGATGGGCGCGATGAAAACAGAGAGACGAAAACAGAGAATCGAAGCAAACGCGCGGAGAGCCTTCGTCGCGCCCCAGTTCTCATCGCGCTTCCCGTGAGGATGCCAGGCACGCCGATTCGCCCCAACGAGACGGGTCGGTTCGTTGACCCTGACGAATCGGGATGCCAGGCACCTCCGGACAACGCGCCCACGGGGGGCGCCATGGGGAAAGGCGCGAGGTGGGAACTTCCGATTTTCAACTGTCGACTCTCTCGGATCTACAGCTGCTCGACGCGGTATCCCTTTCCTGAGAGCATCTGCGCCAATCCCCCGTCACCAACAACGTGAAGGACTCCCGCCACAACAAACGCTTGGCGGGTGCCCGCCAGAAGCTCCTCGAGAACGGGCATCCAATTCCGGTTTCGATCGCTCACCAGCTTGGTAAAGAGATCGGGGAACTCATCGTACCCGTCGGCGAGCATTTCAGTCAGCTCATCGACCCGGCCTGCCTGCCAATAAGCGATGAGCTCGTCGGCCATGGGAATCACAGCATCAAGATCCCTCAGAGTCTGCACCAAAAAAGCCTCATCCTGGGCCGGGGTCAGGTTCCGGAAGAGATCGAGCTGCGACTGCACCGTCTCCAGACCTTGGATCGTGAGCCCGTCATCCACCGCGCGGTGGTGATAATGTCGGTCCACCCCATCGGTGGCCGAATAACCGGCACCCTCGAGCTCATAAAGAGCAACCGTCGTCGCGATCATCCAGGGACGCATCTGCTGCATCGACGCGATATCCAAGCCGGCCGTCCCCAGCCGTTCGGCGGCCAACTCATAGGTCTCGGAAGACACCACGTCTTTGAGTGCGGTGCCCTCGGGCAGAGCCCCGGCGGACAGCATTTGGAGCGCGGCCTCGGCGCTCCCCTCGGCTCCCAGATCCACCTCGAAGACCGCAATCTCGGAACCCTGGAAGGCCTCCTCGATCGCCGGAGAAAAAACGACGGCGTCAGGCTTCATCAGGTGGACAGAGCCAAGCAGATACAAGGTGGCGGTATCCGAACTCACCCGCCAGAGGCAATTCTGACCGCCCTGGGTCACCCCGGGTCGGACCTCGGACCCGCCGGCTGACGCGGTCCAAACGACCAGTGCCAAGGCGGCCGCAGCCGCTCGTCTCAGCGCCATGATTTCTCCCGTCGACCGTGGATCGGCCAATAGCCGCTCCAACACCGTCATCCTCCCACAGCCTTGAGAAACCCGGGCAACAAGGTCGACGCCTCCACGCTGGGTAACGAACTGAAACCGGATGCCTTCTCGCCTTTTCGCCGCGGATCGTAGCGATCGATGTATGCGAGATAGCGATCGTGGTTTGTCTTCTGATCGAGCTCCGGATGGAATTGGGTGGCCCAGATCGGACGGCCGGGAATCCTCAATGCCTGGAAGGGCGACCGTTCACTGGCCGCCAGATTCGGCACCCCGGGCGGCATCACGGTCGCGCGGTCCGTGTGGCCGAGCTGAACCGTGAATTCGTAGGGCAGGGCACCGAAGAGCTCGTCCTCCCGCCCCGCGTCAGTCAGCCGAAGCTGAAAGGAACCCACTTCGGAACCGTCAGGGTCGGATTCCACCGAACCGCCCAGCGCATGGACCAGAAGCTGGTAGCCGAAGCACGATGCAAAGGTCGGGAAACCCTCGTCCACGACAGTCCGAAGCAGTTCGAGGATCGGCTCGTAGAAGGCTTCGCTTCGGTCCGTCAGCGAGAAATGACCGGCTCCGCCCACCATCAACGCCCCGAAGCCGGCGAGATCAGAGCGGGTGGGCACTCCATCAACCAGGTTGACATGTCCGAAGTCCTCGAGACCAAGGCCGGACGCCCGGGCAAAGCACTCCTGTTCATGCACGCGCATGGGATCGTCGGGTCGACGGGCCTGCAACAGGAGGACTCTCACGGCATCAGACCAAGCGGTGTCATGTCACCCATTATTCCCGCCCCAACATGTTAAGGTATGCGCCGTTAAGTGAAAGGAGCACACCCATGGCCAATCCAAAAGCGATCTTCGACACCAACAAGGGTCAGTTCACAGCCGAGATCTTCTCGGACGAGATGCCGATCACGGCGGACAACTTTATCAAGCTCGCCCAATCCGGCTTCTACGACGGCCTCCATTTCCACCGGATCATCGACAACTTCATGATCCAGTTCGGCTGTCCCCACAGCAAGGACCCAGCAAGCCCGCGCTGCGGCACCGGTGGCCCGCCCCACGGCACCATCGCGGACGAACATCTCGAAGGCGCGAAGTTCTCGAACGAACCCGGCACCCTGTCCATGGCGAATACCGGCCAGCCCAACAGCGGAGGCTCACAGTTCTTCATCAATACGGCCCACAACTCCTACCTGGACTGGTTTTCTCCGGGTCCTTCAAAACACCCGGTGTTTGGCAAGATCGTTGACGGTGAGGACGTCGTGAACGCCATTGGGAAGGCCCAGACCGGCGCCGGCGATCGGCCCATCGAGCCGATCCAGGTCAAGAGCATCACCATCGAGGAGTGATCGCAAGTCCATCCGGTAGATCGCGGCCGGGCAGATTCGGCCGTTCCCGGGTGTTCTCCCTGCCGCACGGAAGCTACGCCGGAGGTCATCAGATGTCCAATGCCAGTCCCACCCGCCAACGCCGACGAAGGAAAGTCGGTCGACGGCTGGGTTTCTTATTTTGCGCGGCTGCGTTGTTCACAGGGTTGTCGGCGACGGCTGTTGCCGCCAGCCCGACCGCCGGCCGTTCTCTACCCCCGAGCCTGCTTCTTGATCGAGGTTTTGCAGACGGCGTGCAACGGATCGAGATGCCGGAGATCGATGTGGCTCCACTGATCGCCGAGGACCTGGCGATCGCCCGATCCGGTGAACCCCATGTGCCACGCTTCGCGGCCGCGATGGACACGGCATTCGGCCCGCACGACAGTGGGGAATGGGCTCAACTGGCCGACGGCTCCGAATTGTGGCGGCTTCGAATCCACTCCCCTGGCGCGCTCAACCTGAACCTCCATCTCGCTCGGTTCGAGCTGCCGCTCGGCGGTGCCCTTTGGATTCATGATCCCGACGGAGCCCAGGTCCACGGCCCGTACACGATCCACGATCAAAACAGAGCCGGCGCTCTGTGGACGCCGGTCGTCACCGGCGACGAAGTCGATGTGGAAATTGTGGCCCCTGCCGGGACTCGGAGCCAGGTGGCGGTAGAGATCGCCTCGGTCAACCACGGATACCGGGCATTCGGCAGCCTCACGGAATTTCCTCCCCCGAAACAGGGCGATTGCAACATCGACGTGATTTGCCCGGAGGGCGACGACTGGCGCCACCAGATCCGGTCCGTGGCGCGGATCAGTATTTCCGGCGTCGGCCTGTGTTCCGCCAACCTCCTCAACAATACGGCTGAGGACGGCACTCCCTACCTTCTCACCGCCCAACACTGCATCGAAACGGCGGCGCAGGCCCTTTCGGTGGTGGCCTACTGGAATTACGAGTCACCCATCTGCGGATGGCGGGCGGGGGGTAACCTCTCGGACACCCAATCAGGCGCCGAACTCGTGGCGTCCTGGCAGATCACAACAGGCTCGGATTTCAGCCTCGTGGTCCTCGATGACATGCCCGACGAGGAATTCGGCGTCTACTACGCCGGATGGAACGCCACCGGTGCAATTCCCCAAGGCGCGGTGGGCATTCATCACCCCAGGGCAGACGAAAAGTCCATAAGTTTTGACGATGATCCGCTCACCCGAGTCAATCACTACGGCTACGGCGCTAATCAGTGGAGAATCGGAGCCTGGGAACTGGGGACCACCGAGGGCGGTTCATCCGGGTCGTGCATATTCGAGCCCTCGTCCGGACTCTGTGTTGGAACCCTGACGACCGGGTTGGCGTCATGTGATCGCCTCGACGGATATGACATCTACGGCGCCTTCGACGCCCACTGGACCGGGAACGGAACTCCAACGACTCGTCTCTCCGACTGGCTCGATCCACTGGACTCCGGTCAGCTGACGTTGGCGGGCCGCGATTCCGGAGGGGGCGGGGGTGGCGGCGGAGGTCAGAAGCTGTGGCTGATCCCGGCGGCGGCTTCAGCACCGGGAGCTGAGGGTTCCAACTGGAAATCGCAAATCGTCGTGGTGAACCCCACCACCTCGACGCTCTCGGCCCAACTCAACTACACCGCCGACGGCGTTTCGTGGCCGGGCGTGCCGCTGCTGGAGGAGCCGGCGATCATCCCGGCGGGTCAGAGCTTGTACATCGACGACCCGCTCGGGCCTCGCAGGCCAACTTCGGGCATGCTCTTTGTCATTCTCGATGGAGAGGGCGGCATGGTTTCCTCCCGCACATACAACGTGGAAGCCGAGGGATCCACCTTCGGTCAAGGCATCCCCGGTGTCCTGGTGAACGGAGCGTCGCTGGTCTCGACCTATATCCTGCCGTTGGTTCACAATTCACCAGGGATCTTCCGCACCAATGTGGGCGTCGTCCAGGCATCGGCCGGTGAGCTCAAAGTACGGGTCTCGGCGTACGCTCCCGACGGCGCTATGCTCGGCTCAGGGACCTTCACATCACGGAACGCGTTTCGTCAGATCAACAATATCTTCCGTGAGCTTGGAATCAACGGCCTCGAGGTGGACGGGGGTTGGCTCAAGGTGGATTTGCTGGACGACGCTCCATATTTCTGGACCTGCTACGCCTCCGTGATCGACAGCCGGACAAATGATCCGACATACGTGATTCCAGTAGCGCGTTGATCCCCCACCCACCCACTCTCGCGATGGGGCGATGGGGCTATGAGGCTAAGGGGCTATGAGGGCCCTCTCGCCCGGGGGCGCGACGTTCGTTTAATTTTCATCACCGTGGTGGCGGGGGGTAAACCCCCGACCTACAGACAAAAAACGTAGCCCAGGGGTCAACCCCCTGGGCCCCACGGCATCGATGTCTTCGCCGGCGCGACGAGCGGACGTGCCACTTTTGACATTGTTGGGAACCTGGTTGCTGAATGATCTGGCGTAGGGGCCGAACAATGTCAAGGGCGGCAACCTCGGGGAGCGCATCGGGAGAATCGGCGCGTCGAAATCGGTAAAACGAACCGAACGCGCGGGCCGGTGCCAGGCACCGTCGAAATCGGAACGGAGCACGAGATCGCTACATCTGCGGCGGTGCCTGGCACCGACATGCTATCCATCGTCGGTCAGGGCGTGAGTGGCCAGACGCTTGGCCTCCTCCATTTCAGGCGGCATTGCGCCTCGGCTCGCCACGTGCCAGTGCACCTCGTGGGGCTCCATTGCGGAGTCGAGATCACGCCACAGATCGGCGTGGGCCACCGGACGGCCGTCCCGAGTCCGCCATCCCCGCGCCCTCCACCCCCTCATCCATGACGAGGCCCCGTCCTTGAGGTAGTCCGATACGGTATAGATATGCACGCGAACCGGACGCTTGAGTTCTCCCAGCCCCGCCACCGCGCCGTGGAGATGCATCCGATTGGCCGATGCGCCCACCACCCGCCCGGCCACCGGTTTCTCCTCCTCGCCAAATTGGAGCAGCGCGGACCAGCCTCCGGTATCGCGCTTCCCGGAGTGGGCCGCGCCGAGGAAGAGATGGACCGCGCCGGGATCATCCACCGGCAGCGGGGCACGCGGGATTGCGGCCGAGGCCAGTTCGTCTGCTCGTTCGTTCCAACGATCGCCGGCGTGGCCCTTGACCCACTGCCACGTCACCTCGTGCCGGTCCAGCTCGGCACTCAGCTCTCGCCATAGATCGGCATTCTTGACCGCCTTTTTGCCGGCGGTCTGCCAGCCGTTGGCTCGCCACCGGTCGATCCACTCGGTGATGCCTTTTTGCACATACTCCGAGTCGGTGATGAGCCGAACCCGACAGCCCTGTTCCACGGCACGAAGGCCCTCGATAGCCGCACGGAGTTCCATTCGGTTGTTTGTGGCCTCGGGCTCTCCGCCGGAGAATTCCTGCGGTTTGACTCCTTTTCGGAGTACGATCGCGCCCCATCCACCCGGTCCCGGATTCGGGCGGCACCCACCGTCCGTGTACAGCGTGACCTCCTCCATCACCGCCCCACCTTCTGACCCAGGCCGCGCACGGTGTGGGCGAGGATCCCGGGCGCGAATCGCTCCAGGGCCACCGCGAGCTTGCCGTGGGCGGTGATCACCACCTTTCGCCGGCGGCGGACAATGGCGCTCACCATCTTGCGCGCCGCTCGGTCCGACGGCATCCGGATCCACTTCGGCATGGGATCCGGTCGGTCGTTGTGAACCGCGCCGTAGTTGTCCACCTGGCGGATCTCAGAGTCCACGAAACCCGGTTCGACCAGGGTCACGGCCACCCCTTTCCGCCCGAGCTCATACCACAGGACCTGGGCCAGGGAACGCACCGCAAACTTGCTCATGGAGTAGGGTCCGGATCGGGCGAAAGCCAACTCGCCCGAAACACTCCCCATGATCGCAAGCGAACCGCCGCTCTCGAGCAGGGCTTCCCGGCAGGCGTAGACCGTGCGAAGCACTCCAAAGACATTGGTCTCGAACTGCCGCCGGAAATCATCCAGTTCCAGCTTGTGGACCGCGCCGGCAACCCCGAAGCCGGCATTTGCAACCGCCCAGTCGAGCCTCCCGAACTCCTCCAGGGTGTTTTCCACCGCCCGTTCCTGGTCGCCGTCTCGGGTCACATCACAGGTCAGGACCAGACATCGGCGACCGAGCTTTCGGATCTGTTCCGCCACCACTTCGAGCCGATCCGCTCTCCTGGCTGCCACCGCCACATCGGCTCCCCGCTGGGCAAACTCCACAGCCAAGGCCGCTCCGATCCCGGAGGAGGCTCCTGTGATGAACGCAACCGTTCCATCGAGGCTCTTCAAATGCTGTTGTCTCCTTCGCGCAAGCCGTAAGCCGTAAGCCGAAAGCCGCGGGCCGTGGCCATTATCCACTGTTCTGCGGGCGGATGCCGGCCGCAAACCCGAACGGCGCGCTCCCGTATACTCCCGAGGTCCAAGACCAATCCGCCGAACAGGGAGACAACCAATGCCAACCAATCGCCGTGAGTTCATCCACCTGTCAACACTCGCCGGTGTCGCGGGAATGGCTCCGATCGCTTCCGCACAGGACGCCGACGTCGGCCATGCTGCATCCAAGCTCACGATCCTCGTTCTCGGGGGCACCGGCCTGATCGGACCGCCCATGGTGCGCTATGCCCTGGCTCGCGGCCACGAGGTGACCCTGTTCAACCGCGGCAAGACCAACACCGATCTGTTCCCGGAACAGGAGAAGATCCGCGGCGATCGCAACGACGACATCTCGGCCCTAGAGGCCGCGGTGGCCGCCGGCCGGTCGTGGGACGTGGTCATCGACAACACCGCATCGATTCCCCGATGGGTCGAGGAGTCCGCGCAGCTGCTCAAGGACAGCGCCAGCCTCTACCTCTACACCTCCTCCATTTCTGCCTATGCCGACCACATGACGCCCAACGCCGACGAGACCGCGCCGGTGGGAAAAATCTCAGACGAGGAGGCGGCGGCCGTCAAGACCAACCGCGAGATCACCGGCGAGAACTATGGCCCGCTGAAGGCTCGCTGCGAATTGGCGGCGCGGAACGCCTTCCCCGGCCACAGCATCGTCGTCCGGCCGGGGCTGATCGTGGGTCCCGGCGACTACTCCGACCGCTTCACCTACTGGCCGGTGCGGATCCATCGCGGTGGGGAGGTCATGGCCCCCGGCAACCCCACAGATCCCGTC
Organism: uncultured Holophagae bacterium; assembly: GCA_963710645.1. Classification (GTDB taxonomy): domain Bacteria; phylum Acidobacteriota; class Thermoanaerobaculia; order Thermoanaerobaculales; family Sulfomarinibacteraceae; genus FEB-10. The sequence continues at coordinate 61,292 of CAVQBD010000005.1, forward strand.
CAATTCATCGATTGCCGGGATCTCGGCGAGTGGTATATCCGGTTGGTGGAGAACAAGGCGGTGGGCGTTTACAACGGTACCGGACCGGCCTCGGCCATGTCGGTGGCTGAGATGCTTTACGGGATCCGCGCCACCACCGCCGAACCGGTCTCCTTTACCTGGGTGCCGGCAGATTTTCTCAAGGAACACGAGGTGGAGGAGTGGATGCACATGACCGTCTGGGTGCCGCCGGAGGGCGAGTACGCCGGGTTCTCCAGCTCCAGCATCCAGCGGGCGCTCGATGCCGGCCTCAGCTTCCGGCCGCTGGCGGTGACAGCCGTCGACACCGTGGACTACTGGAACGCTCTTCCCGAGGAACGGCGGGCCAAACCTCGCGCCGGATTGGACGCAGAGAAGGAAAGGGAAGTCCTCGCGGCGTGGCACGACACACAGGAGAAATCTTAATCTTGAATTTTTAGTTTTGAATTTCCCCCGCCCACCCCCGGTCTTTGGACGGCGGACGGGAATTTAGAATTCAAAATTCAACATTCAAAAGTCAGACAGGAGTGACATGGTCAAAAGGGTGCTGCAGAGGATGGTGGATGTGCGTGACGACGAGGTCGCCGGACTGCTGCTGTCCGCCATCTATTTCTTCCTGCTCTTCGCCGGATATTTCATCATCCGGCCGCTGCGCGACGAGATGGGAATGCTCGGAGGCGTCCGGAGTCTCGCATGGCTGTTCACCGGAACCCTGGTGGGGATGCTCCTCGCCCACCCCATCTACACCGCCCTGGTGGCGCGGCTGCCGCGCAGCCGATTCATACCCCTCGTCTACCGCTTTTTTGCCGCGAACTTGCTGCTCTTCTTTGTTCTGTTGAAGGTCGTGCCCGCCGACAGCCAGATTTGGATCGCCCGCGTCTTCTTCATCTGGACAAGCGTCTTCAATCTCTTCGTGCTGGCCGTCTTCTGGTCGTTCATGTCCGACATCTTTCGTCCCGAGCAGGCCAAGCGGCTGTTCGGCTTCATCGCGGTGGGGGGCACCCTCGGTGCGGTGGCGGGCTCGGCCATTACGGCTCAGCTCGCCGACAAGATCGCACCGGTCAATCTGTTGCTGGTCACGATGGTCTCCCTCGAGTTAGCCGTTTGGTGCGTCAAGCGTCTCAACCGCTGGTCCGTGGCGACTCAGAGCAAAGAGATAGAGACTCCCGGCAACCAGGAAACGGCCATCGGCGGAGGGGTCACGGCGGGCATCACCGCGGTGCTGCGCTCACCCTATCTGCTGGCCATCTGCGGCTATCTTTTCTGCCACACCATCACCGCCACCTTTCTCTACTTCGAGCAGGCCGAGATCGTGCCGTTGGCCTTTGGCGACGACCGGGCCGCGCGTACGGTCTTTCTGGCCCGCATCGATCTGGTGGTGAACTCCCTCACCGCCATCACCCAGATCTTCCTCACCGGTCGGATGCTGAGGGTGTTCGGGGTGGCGGTGTCGCTGGCCGTCCTCCCCATCGTGTGCGCGGCCGGTTTCCTGAGCCTTGCGGCCTGGCCAACCCTGGCGACCCTCGCCATCTTCCAGGTGCTGCGGCGGTCCTCGAACTACGCCATCTCGAGACCCGGACGGGAGGTCCTCTACACCGTTCTGCCGCGGGAGGAGAAATACAAAGCCAAGCACCTCATCGACACCTTTGTCTACCGGGCCGGTGATCAGATCGGCGCGTGGTCCTACGCCGGTGCTCGGGCGCTCGGCCTCGGCATGACCGGTGTCTCCCTCGCGGCCGTTCCCATCTCGACGATCTGGCTCGGCCTCGCCCTGTGGCTCGGGAAACGCCAGAAGCGCCTCGAGGCCGGCCCCCACCCGCCCGGTTGAAAGTTGAACGTTAAACGTTGAACGTTCCGCCCACCCACCCCACGATTCTGAATTTTGAATTCTCAATTTTGAGTTTTGAACTTTTGGTTGCCCCACCCACCCCGGGGCGCCCTTCATGTCGTTCTGAGCGAGTCCCCTAGCCCGCACTTCTCACCGAGTGTCTGCTGCGGGCGGCGAATCGCGGCCATCTGTCGTGCTTTTCGCGAATCGTGCTCCTCAACGTAGTGCGACTACGCCTGCGTCGCCCGATCCGCGAAAAACCCAACATCTGACCACCCCTCGCCGCCCTCGTGACGAAACCCGGTGAGAAGTGCGGGCTAGGGCCGAGTCGAAGAACCTGGGCGGGTGGCGTCGGCCCGTTGGTCACCACCGCCCACCCTCGCCATGAGCTATGGGGCTATGGGGCTATGGGGCTATGGGGCTATGAGATTCAAACCGCCCGAGCATCTCAGCGCGCCCTTTCGCTTCGGGCGGACGGGTGCGGACTCTCAACTCTTGACTTTCGACTTTCGACCGGCCGGGCTGGTGGGGGTTGCTCCTTGCAGATGTGATACAACCATCACCCAATCATGATCAAGGACGTAAAACCCCTCGTCTGGGCCTTTGACGCCGAATGGGTGCCGGACCCACTGGCCGGCCACCTCGTGTACGGCGTTCCCCAGGAGGTCGAATCCTCAGAAGAGGTGATGCGGCACATGTGGGAGGCCGGAGGGGCAACCGAAGAGGACCCCACGCCCTTTCTGAAAACGGCGGTGTGCCGGATCGTGTCGGTGGCGGTGGTACAGCGCAAGGCGAAACCGGACCACACCGTGACCCTCAGCCTGACCTCCCTGCCGCATGACCCGGACGATGAGACCCAGACGCACGAGGCCCACATCATCTCCGCCTTCCTCGACGCCCTCGGCAGCCTCCGGCCCCAGCTGGTGGGGTTCAATTCTCAGAACTCCGACATCAAGATCCTGATTCAACGAGGCCTGATCAACGGCATCGAGGCGGCCGGCTTTTGCCGACGTCCCGACAAACCGTGGGAGGGGGTGGATTACTTCGCCCGCGGATCGGACTGGAACGTGGACCTCAAGGAGATCGTCGGCGGCTGGGGCAAGACAGTCCCGTCACTCCATGAGATCGCGGTCCAAAGTGGCATCCCCGGCAAGATGGACGTGGACGGCAATCAGGTGGCCCAGCTCTGGCTCGACGGTGAGTGGCGACGGATCGTCGAGTACAACGAGTACGACGCTTTGACCACCTACCTGGTGTGGCTTCGTCTCGCCCACTTCGCCGGTCACTTCGACGACCTGCAGTACGCTGACGAACAACAACGTGTGGAACGCCTCCTTGAAGACGAGATCGCGAACGGCAGCCGATCCCATCTGTCGGCCTACTTGGAGGAATGGCAACGGCTACGGGCGGCCATCGAGAATCGGTGACGGCAAGCGCCCCATCAGCTCTGAAATCACAGCCATTCGACCGGGGTCGGAAGGCGCCATCGCATGAGCCGTCGGGACCCAGTGCCCACCCTGTGCTACGGGTATATTCTGAAGATCGAGAATGGAGGAATCCAATGGAACGAACCGTGATTTCAACCGACACCGCACCGGGAGCCGTTGGCCCCTACTCGCAGGCGATCCGAATCGGCGACTTGGTCTATACGGCCGGTCAGGTCCCGCTGGATCCCGCCACCGGAGCCATCGACGCCACCACCATCGAGGACCAGACCCGCCAGGCGTTGAACAACGTCAAGGCGGTGCTGGAAGCGGCCGGCAGCGGGCTCGATCGGGCGGTGAAGATGACCGTCTTCATGACCGACTTGGGCAATTTCGGCGCCATGAACGCGGTCTATGCCTCGTTCTTTCCAAACGACCCGCCCGCCCGGTCGGCCGTCCAGGTGTCGGCGTTACCGCTCGGCGCGCAGATCGAAATCGAGGCCGTCGCCGCGATTCGGTGAGAAGGTGAAAAGGTGAGAAGGGGGCAGGGTGAGAAGGCCCACCCTCCTGCAACTTCTCCGTCTGTGGTGACCAGAGGCGTGCGGTCACTGTTCTGTCAATGTCGTTGGGGTTAAAGAATTACCACCACGGTTCGGACTGAAGGCCGCCCTTTCTCCTTCTCACCTTCTCACCTTCTTACCGTCTTCTATTCAAGCACGTGGATGTTGCGCTCGGCGCAGATCTTCTTGAGCTGCTCGGGCCACACGGTCACCGTCACCTCGCCGAGGTGGGCGGTGCGCAGCAGGTACATGTAGGTCCTGGCCTGACCGATGCCGCCGCCGATGGACAACGGGATCTGGTCGTTGAGGATCGCCTGGTGGTACGGCAGCGCCAGGTCCTCTTGCAGCCCGGCCATCTCCATCTGTTTCACGAGGGTGTCCTTGGTGACGCGGATGCCCATGGAGGTCAGCTCGTGGCGGCGTTTGGTGACCGGGTTCCACACCAGGATGTCCCCGTTGAGGCCGTGCATGGGACGACCGTCCGCCGACGTGGTCTCGGTAATCCAGTCGTCGTAATCGGCGGCGCGCATCTCGTGGGGGTAGCCGTCGGCGAGGACCCAACCGATGCCGATGATGAAGACCGCGGGGTGTTCCTGGATGAGCCTGGTTTCGCGTTGCTTGCGCGGCAGATCCGGGTACATGTCGAGGATATCCTCGGCGTGGAAGAACTCGAGCTCCTCGGGGATCTCGGGGAACTTGTCGCTCTTGAGGGCCGGGAAGAGATCCTGGGCGTGGAGTCCCGCACCGCGGATCACCTTCCAGATCTTCCGTACCGTGTCCTTGAGGTACTCAAGATTGCGGTCCTCGGCGGTGATCACCTTCTCCCAGTCCCATTGGTCCACGTAGGAGCTGTGGTCGTGGTCGAGGAAGTAGTCCTTGCGCACGGCGCGCATGTCGGTGTTGATGCCCTCTCCCACCTTGCAACCAAACTGCTTCAACGCAGGTCTCTTCCATTTGGTGGCCGCCTGCACGACCTGGGCCTCGATTCTCTTGTCCAGCCCGAGCCCGCAGGGGAACTCCACCGGCGTCCGCGATCCGTCGCGGTCGAGCATGTCGTTGACGCCACTTTCCTTGGTGACGATCAGCGGCACCTGCACCAAATTCAGATTGAGCTCACGAGCGAGCCCGTCCTCGATGTACCGTTTGATCTCGTACAGCGCCCGCATCCGCTCCATGGGTGGCAGGATGGGCTCGTAGTCATCGGGGAGGATCTTGGCGACCTCCTCATAGGTGCTGATACCGGGTCCGGCCAGATCCGCCTTCTTGTCGTTCATGGGCTCCTCCTGATGGTTTGGTATGGGGATCGCCGCCGAGGCGATCCCGATCGGTTGTAGGGCAGTTCGCGGTCGGGTGTCAAGGACTTTGTGACATTTTGCACTATCGCGCCACTCTGTCCCGACTCCCGAGTCCCGAGTCCCGAGTCCCGAGCCCCGAGTTTCGGGTTGGACATCAGGCTGTTGAGGCATCCAGGCCGGTGGCCTGCTCGCTCGTCTGCCACAGGCGACGGGCGGCGGCCTGATCTCGTGCGGCGCGGGACGGCTCGGTGAGCCGGCGTTTGACGTAGTAGCCTCCGCTGTCACCCTCCACCTCCGGGGAGGTGGAAAGCCACACCAGCGTGTCGGCACCCTTTCCCGCGTCCAACAGAAAGGGCCGGGCAATGACCTGAAACGCCTTGATCACAAACGGCGCGGTGCGACCGAAACCGGTCGCCACCACCCCGGGATGGAGACACGTGGCGGTGACACCCGATCTTCCCAACCGATTGGCGAGCTCGGTGGTGAACAGGATGTTGGCCAGCTTGGTCCAGCCGTAAACCGCCCAAGGGGCGTAACCCTGCTCGCCGTTGAGGTTGTCAAACGGGATGGTGGCGCCGTTGTGGGCATCCGACGAGACGGTGACCACCCGTGCCGGGGCACTCTCCTTCAAACGATCAAGCAGCAGATTGGTGAGGAGAAAGGGCGCCAGGTGATTGACCGCAAAGGTGTACTCCAGGCCGTCCTCGGTGAGCTTGTGCTCGGCCATCGTCAGGCCCGCGTTGTTGACAAGAACCTTGATGACCGGAAATCGAGTCAGCAGCCGATCAGCCAGGCTGCGTATCTGCGCCTGAGAAGACAGATCACAGAGCTCCAGATGCACCCTGCTGTTGCCGGTGGCGTCGGCGATCTCACTCCGTGCCGTCTCCCCTCGCTCCCCATCACGCGCGACCAGCACCACAGTCCATCCTGAAGCCGCCATCTCTTCGGCCGCCGCCCTGCCGATTCCCGACGTCGCACCCGTGATGACGACTGTGGTTTCTCTCTCAGACGGTGTCTTCCGGTCCATATCTCCTCACTCCACGCTGTTGCTCAACACGCCCACTCCGCCGATCTCGACCTCGACCCGGTCGCCGGATTCAAGCGTTCCCACCCCGGAGGGGGTTCCCGTCAGGATCACGTCCCCCGGCTCGAGGGTCATGACGGCGGAGATGTAGGCCACGAGATACGACGGCGAAAAGACCATCTGCGAGCAGCGCCCCCTCTGTCGGAGTTCGCCGTTGACCCGACTCGTGACCTCCAGGTCTCGGATCCGGCCCTCGGCGAGCCCAGTGACGATCCACGGTCCCAGCGGACAGAAGGTGTCGAAACCCTTGCCCCGGGTCCACTGGGGGTCCGCCCGCTGGATGTCGCGGGCCGTCACGTCGTTGCCGGCTGTCACTCCAAGCACGTATCGCCAGGCGTCGGCGGCATCGACGTTGCGACAACTGTGTCCCATGACCACCGCGAGCTCGCCCTCGTACTCCACCTGCCGGGACTGACCGGGACGCACGATGGTGCCGCCCGGCGCGAGAATGCTGGACGGCGGCTTGAGAAAGAGCAGCGGCTCAGCAGGCACATCAACGCCGTGCTCGGCCGCGTGTTCGACGTAGTTTCGTCCGACGCCGATGATCTTGGTGGGGACCGTGGGCGCGAGGAGGCTCAACTCATCTGCCTCGCCGAGGCGATCGCCGATCCGCGACGCCCGCCCGAAAGGCCCGTCGGGCAGGTCCATGACCCCGCCATCGGTGACCACCCCCCACCGGGGGCCTCCGCGCGCCACCACCCTCACGACCCGTCGACTGCTCGTCCAATCCATCACTTCGCCCCACCGCGTCACGGAACGATGTGGAACAGGACGGTGACCGGGATAGTCGTCGGGTCGCCCGATCCGTTATCCACCACCGACGCATAGGCCCACACGCCGCAACCCTCGGTCAGGACCCCCACGAAGGCGTAGCCCACCTCGCATTCGGCAACCCCGGCCTCGCGGAAGATCCGATTCTGCTGTTTCCAGCCACCCGGCGGGATGTCGGTCACCGTCACCGGTGAGCCCAGCTGGGCGCCGTCGGCGCCGTGGAGCGTGATTTCCACGTCGCAGGCCGCGTCGCTGTAATTCGTAAAGCCAACATTGGTCCTGAAGTCATCGGTGCGCTTGATCTGGGTCAGCACGGCCGGTGAGTTCCGGTCCACCCACGCTGATATCCCAAGCCCTGGTATGAACTGACCGAAGCTGCCGGTCGCAGCATCGTTGAAGGTGCGAGCGGTGACCACCAGCGGGCCGTCCGCGGTCACAGCCACGGCCCCGGCCGTGTCAGGCGCACCCAACAACGCGGCAATATTCTCCCACTCGAGCAGTTCTCCATCCCCGAGCTCGAAATCAGCATCGGCGACGCCGCCGCTGTAGCGGTACTCCACCGTGCCGACCACGGAATCCCCGGACAGGTTCAGCGCCGCAACATTGGACTTCCAACGGGTCCCGGCCGCACCGGCGGTCTCGGCGATCCCAGCCACCAGCAGATCGGCCTCCGCATCATCCGATCCCATGATTTCCATCGGAATGGTGGTGGGATCGCCCGATCCGTTGTCCACCACCGAGGCGTAGGACCATATGGGCCCCTCGCCGTCGAGAATCTCCACCAACGCGTAGCAGCCGGTACAGGCACCCGCGTCGGCCTCACGGAACACCCGATTGACCTGGTGCCAGCCTCCAGCCGGGACCTGCTCGCCAAGCTCGGAACCGAGGAAGGTGCCGTCCCCGTCGAAGAGACGGACCCCGGCCGTCACGCCTGACGCCCCGAAGTTCACAAATCCGATGTTGGTGCGAAATCCCGAGTTGCTGTGGAGCTGGGACAGCACACCGATCTCGGAACCGGCGATGCCGTCGCTAGCCTTGACACCCGGCAGCAACTGGCCAAACGTCCCGTCAGGCGCGTCGTTGAAGGTGCGCGCAGTGACGATCAGTGGAACCTCCGATTGGACCTCCACCAGACCCGCCGAATCTGGCATGCCGAAGAAATCTGCCGCCACATTCTGGTACTCCACGATGCCGTTGCCGAGGGTCGCGGTTTCCTGCACCTGCCCGCCTTGATGGCGATACACGAGGTTGAAGGACGTCGGGCCTCCTCCAGGATTCATGACCGCCAGGTTCGATTTCCAGCGGGTCCCGGCCGCACCGGCGGTCTCCGCGATCCCCGCCACCATGGTGCGGTAGCCGGGGTCCACCGCGCCGATCTGGGTCACCGTGAACGACAGGCCCGCCACCGACAGATTGGTCTGCCTTTGCTCGGCGTCATCGTACGGATCGACGTGATAGGACACCTCGCCGCTGCCGGACCCGCTGGCGCCGTCCTCGATCCGGACCCAATCCGAAAACGACGTGGCGGTCCACGGGCAGCCGGCACCGGCTGTCACAGCGATGGTGCCGTCACCCCCTTCGGCGGGGAAGAGCTGCGACGTGGGTGCGATGGAGTAGCTGCAGTCGGCACCCTGCTGGTTCACCGTCACGGTGAGCCCGGCGATGGCCAGGGTCCCTGTGCGCGCCGCCCCTGGGTTGGAGTCGATGATCACGATCACCCGGCCCGGCCCGTTGCCGTGGTCGGTGGACACGGTCAGCCACTCGGCATGGCTCTCCGCCGGCCAGAAACAGTCGGCCTCGGTCTCCACGTTGACGATCGCCACATTGGAACCGGACGAGTACTCCAACGAGATCTGGTCGAGATCATAGGCGCAGGTTGACAGGGGTGACGGGCCGAGGTTGAGGCGCCCCCAACCGAAGTCGTTGTCCATCCCCACAGGTCCCTTGTCGATGGCGGTGTTCTCCAGGAAGGAGCGAATCTGGGCCCCTGTCCAACCGGGGTTGGCCGAAAGCACCACACCGGCGGCGCCGGCGACATGGGGGCAGGCGAACGAGGTCCCGAACACCTGACGGCCGTAGGACGCGACGGAGACGCCGTCATACGCGGCGATGATCGGCCTGGTCGATCCGCCCTCGAAGCTGCCGCCCGGCCCGTTGGTCGGACCGGCCGAACTGAAACTCCGGATGTTGAAGGAGCCCGTGTTCACCGCCGCGGTGTTCATGGCACCGGCCGCATCGCCCGGTGTCGAGAGCGAGCCTTCGGGCACCGGATCGGCGAGCGAAAAATCAAGCGACAGGATCTCCACATCATCGAGCCCAGTGACGCTCTTTCTAAAGATCCCGACGCCGTATTGGCCGGCCTCCTGAGCCGTAAAGCTCAGAAACTCGGTGGGTTGCTGCCCCGGCTGTCCGGTTTGGAGCCGGTCGGTGGACGCGACCTCCACCGGTTCGCCGTCAAGGAGACGAAACAGGTGGAGGCTGTAATCCTGATTCACGACGCTCCAGTCATTCCACTGCATTGAGAACCTGATGGAGTCCCCTTCGGACGCCGACGAGCCGAGCCAAGCAACCTCTTGGCCGGGCGCCATCTCCACCCAGCCGTTTTCGTCGTCATCCAGCGACTGACCCTGCCAATGTGAGTCGCGGTAGTTGCCTGCCGAATGGGCCCACACACCGTTGGCCTGCTGGACGAAGTTGTCGATCTCTGACTGGAAAGGGCCGGTGCCGTCCCCCGGTCCGACGCCGAAGTAGCTGATGGACATGGCGACCACCCGAACACCCTCGTCGATCATCCACTGGACGGCATCCCGGAAGTTGCTGTTATACGAACCGATCTCCGCCAGGTAGAGCTCGGCGTCCGGCGCCATGTCGTGGACGATTTCCGCCACCGCCGTGCCGTGGACCTCGTCCTCCGAGCTGGCGCCACCTCCGAATCGCTGGTAGTGGAACTTGTCGGCGGTTGGCAGGTCGGTGCCGAGAAGATCTTCCCAACCATAGGCCTCGATGTCTATGATCCCGATCTTGACGCCGTCACCGGTGAAACCGTCGTCATGCCACTCGGTCACGTTGGTTTCGTCAACGCCCTCAGACGTCACGAAAGCTAGGGGCGGCCCCGGTTCCCCGTCCAAACGAGGTTCGGGGATCGCGGCGATGGGCGGTTGCCTCACCCACAACACGGCCGGAATCTCATCAAGCTCGGAAAGGGTGCCCGGAGTCACGAAGGCTTCGATAACACTCCCCACATGTGCGACCTCTTCCGCGCCCCTCGACTCGAGCCACAGGGCGACGTCGCCGGTGGAGGCCGGCTCGACCACGATCTGGACCCCCAGATGCGCTCCCCGAACCTCCAGACCCATGGCGCGGGCCAGCTCGATCGGGTCCTCGCCAGAGAGAGCCCTGGCCAAGGGCACATCGACTCGATGGTATCCGGCCGCTCGCGCATCAAAGGCTGGCGCCGGCCGCAGGTCACCGAGCCGGTGCGGTGTTGCCGCCACGCTTGGAACAGCCGTGAAGATTAACAGGAATGCCGAGAACGCGAGAGCTTTCATGGTGGTCCCTTCGCCGACCGGTTGGGACGCGATCGGCCGTCAGTGATTGTAAACGCACACGCGGGCCACGTGTTTCCCGCCAGCCGCTGCTATGCTGGCGGCACGTCACGTCAGGACCGGGGGAATACCATGCGTATCACGACGACCAGACAGCGCCTTCCCATCAATGACTACGACGTCGAAGCCTGCCGAAATCGCGACGGAGTGATGCAGTTGTGGACCGGTGACGAGAAAGCCTACGCTGCGGCGCTGGGCTTTGTACACGTCTGCGATCGACAGGTGGAGATGATGCTGGTCCGGCTGGTAGGCCAGGGCCGGCTCAGCGAGTGTCTGCAGAGCGACGACGAAACGCTGGCGATCGACACCTTCTCCCGGGAAATGGGTTTCGACCGCGACGCAGCGCTGGAGGTGAAGGAGTGCTCGGCCGAGACTCTGATCTTCGCCGAAGCCTACGCGGCTGGAGTCAACGCCGGTCTTCAGAGATTCCGCAGACCGTTGGAGTTCGTCCTGACGTCGTATCGACCCGAACCCTGGTCGGTGACCGACACCCTGGCGATCATCAAGGTCATGACCTACGTCGGTCTTGGCCAGACCCAGCAGGACCTGGAGAAGCTGCTGGTGGAGGCCATCCGCGGCGGCGTGCCCCTCGATCGACTGAAGAAACTCGTGGCACCCCATCTGGACGACCTGGACGACGCGACCATCGACGCCATCCGCAACCTCCGCGAGGTCCAACCAGTGATGCCCCCGGAGGTCAGATTCCATCCCGGTATGATCGGGCCAAGAGCCAGCAACAACTGGGTGGTGGCGGGAGACCGCAGCGCCACGGGAACACCCTTGTTCTGCTGCGATCCCCACATGGAGGTCAACCGGTTGCCGGCCCTCTGGTACGAGGTGGTGGCACATTTTCCCGACGATCTGCGGGTGGGGATCACCATGCCGGGAGCCCCCGTGATGATCATGGGTCGGACCCGGAATCTCGCCTTCAGCTTCACCTACGGTTTCATGGATATGGTGGACTACTTCATCGAGGACGTGCGCGATGGCAGATGCCGACGCGGCGACCGCCATGTGCCCTTCGAAATCCACCAAGAGACCATTCAGCGCAAGGGTGACGCACCGGTGGTGCTGACAATTCGCGAAAACAACCTGGGCATGCTCGAGGCCGATCCGGTGCGGCAGAAGCTCGACGATGGCCTGTACCTGACGCGGGCCTGGTCCGCCCAGCGCAACGGAGCCGCTGCGTCGCTCGAATCCATGTACCGGCTGCCTGCCGCCCGAACCGTTCCCGAGGGTCAGGAAGTTCTCCGAGAGGCCACCATTTCGTGCAACTGGGTGCTCGCCGACTCACAGGGAAACATCGGCTATCAGCAGTCTGGCCGTGCGCCGGTCCGTCGGCATTCGGGAATGTTCCCAGTCCCCGCGTGGGACGAAAAATTCGCTTGGAATGGTTGGGTTCCACCGCAGGATCTCCACAGCGCCCTTAATCCACCTGCGGGGTACATCGTCACTGCCAACGACGAGATCAATCCCCCGGGCGGACCGACGGTGGTCAACCTGCCCATGGGGTCCTACCGGGTTGACCGCATCCGAAGCGCGTTGGCGACGAACGACAAGGCAACCATCGACGACATGAAACGCCTCCAGCGCGATCTGTACTCGCTCCAAGCCGAACGACTGCTTGCCGTGCTCGATCCGGTGCTGCCCGATTCGCCAGCAACCCTTGCACTACGAAAATGGGACCGCCGATACGATCGCGGCTCGCGAGCGGCGACCATTTTCGAAGACCTCTACAGCGCCCTCCTGCGAAAGGTCTTCGGCGAGGGTTTCTTCGGCGAGGCCGCCTGGGACGCCGTGGTCCAGACCACCTGCGTCCTCGGCGACTTCTACCACCTTTTCGACAACGTTCTGCTGGGCGACGATCCGGCATGGTTCGGGGAGGCCGGAAAGCTGGCGGTCTGCGGTTCGGTCGCACGCGATGTGCTCACCAACCTCGACCCGACGACGGTCCCCACCTGGGGTGAGCGACAGCGACTGATGATGACCAACATCTTCTTTGCCGGGAAGCTCCCGTTGTGGCTCGGTTTCGATCGTGGCCCCATCGAACTCGAGGGCAACCGCGCAACGGTTGTTCAGGGCGGGGTGCTCAGATCCCACGGCCGGCTGACCACCTTTGCCCCGTCATGGCGCATGGTCACGGACCTCGCGTCGGACGAGGCCTTCACCGTGCTACCGGGTGGACCATCGGGCAGCCGGTTCTCGAAGTACTACTTCAGTGAGGTCCAGCGGTGGCTCGACGGCGAGTACAAGGTCTTGGGCCCTGAAGAGTAGAGTTCCGGGTTCCGAATGAGAAAAGTGAAATGCCCCACCCACCCGAATCGCCCATTCTGTCATTTTGAGCGAGGCCCACAGGGCCGAGTCGAAAGAATCTGGGTGGGTGGCCGCCCGCGGGTCTCTATGGCCCCACCCAGACATGTCCTGAGCGAGCGACCTGTCACGGCGAAGCGCGGAGGGCGAAGCCGGAAGCGAGTCGAATGGATCCTTCGTCGCTTCGCTCCTCAGGATGACAGGCTGGGGCGAGCCGGAACTTCGCATTTCGATTTTCGAATTGAGTGGGCGGGTGGCGGCTTTCGACTTTCGACCTTTGACTTTCGACCGGCTGGGCTGGTGGGGGCTGCTCCCTGCTAGTTCACCATATCCGCACCGGCGCCCTCGCTCTCCTCGGCCAGCGGCGGTTTCTCCAGCCCGTTTCGCGCCGGGGTATCGAACTCGAACTCGCTCCACCCACTGCCCACGAGTTGTTTCAATCCGTCGCGGGTTTCCTGCGAGCCATCGACGGCGAGGGCCGGCGGCGGCACAAGCCGCGCCTTGAAACTCCCTCCCCGGATCAGCTCGAATCTCACCGGCAGGTCTCCGGGGTGCTCCAATAGGTACTCTCGAACCTGTTCGAGGCGGGTTGAGTCCACCTCGTTCAGATCTAGCACCACCCTCAGAGCTGAGGCCCGACGACCGGCTACGCCGTCCAGGGCCGCCACTTCATCGGCCGAGAGCTCCACATGGTCCCCTTCACCTTTGAGGGTTGCCACCACCAAGACCGGCTGACCTTCCACCAGCTTCTTCTCCGCCTGGTCGAACGTGTCCGGAAAGGCCACCACCCGAACACTGCCGGTGGGGTCTTCCAGTTGCCACACCGCCATCCGCCGGCCCTGGTTTCTGCCTTGCTTCTTGATGGGGATGATCTTGAGGGAACTCACCAGACCGCCGACGGTCGCCCGTTCGGCGCCTCCCTCCAATCGTCCGGGCAGCTCCGCGATGGTGCAGTCGGCGAACCGGCCGAGTTGTTCGCCGTAGCTGTCCAGTGGATGACCCGATAGATAGAAGCCCAGCACGTCCCGTTCCCAGCCGAGCCGGACGCTCTCCTCGGCCGCCTCGGCTCCTTTGAGATCCTCCTCCAGGGACTCCGACATGAGGGCATCGAAGAGAAAGCCCTGACCGAGCTCCCGCTGCTCACGCTCGCGGCTGGTCAGATCCATGAGTTCGTCGAGGTGGGTGATGATCCCATTGCGCGGCACCCCGAAGGCGTCGAAGCTGCCGGCCTTCACCAGGCACTCCAGGACCTTGTGGTTGACGGCCCGCGAAGGCAGCGACCTCAGGCAATGCGACAACCCCTCGAATCCACCCTCACGTTCACGGGCATCGAGGATGGGTTCCACCGCGGCGACTCCAACACCCTTGACAGCACTCAATCCGAATCGAATACCACCGTTCTCCACCGTAAACTCGGGCCGCGAGCAGGTGATGTCCGGAGGCAGGATCTCGATCCCCATCTGGCGGCATCGGCCGAGATACTGGCGCAACTTGTCGGTGTTGGCCACCTCGGAGGTCAGCATGGCCGCCATGAAATGGGCTGGATAGTGGGCCTTGAGATAGGCGGTCACATAGGCAACGTTGGCGTAAGCCACCGAGTGCGATTTATTGAACCCGTATTTTGCGAAGGGGATGATCTGTTCCCACAACTTCCGGGCCTTGGCCTTTGGAAAACCCTTAGCCACCGCCCCTTTGATGAAGTTCTCGCCCTCCCGATCAATGATGTCCTTCTTCTTCTTGCCCATGGCCTTGCGCAGGGTGTCCGCCTTGGCCAGGGAGAAGCCGGCGATCCGGACCGCGATCCGCATCACCTGTTCCTGGTAGACGATGATGCCGTATGTCTCGCCCAGGATCTCCTCGAGCTCCGGAAAGATGTAGGTGATCGCCTTGCGGCCGTGTTTGCGCTCCGAATAGTCGTCGATGAACTGCATGGGCCCAGGGCGATACAGGGCGTTGAGGGCGGCGATGTCGAGAAAAGCCCTGGGCTGCACTTTGCGGAGAACATCCTTCATCCCCGACGACTCGAACTGGAAGATGCCGTCCGTGTCTCCAGCGGAAAACAGGTCGTAAACCAATGGGTCATCAATGGGAATCGCGTCGAGATCGAGATCGGGATCGGCCGTGGCCCGAATCGACTCCACCGCGTCAGCGATCACGGTCAGGGTCCGCAGACCGAGGAAGTCCATTTTCAGGAGACCGAGAGTTTCCACATCATCCTTGTCGAACTGGGTGCACACCTCTCCGTTCGACGTTCGGATCAACGGCACTAATGTCACCAGAGGCTCCGGAGCGATCACGACTCCCGCCGCGTGGACACCGCAGTGCCGCGCCAACCCTTCCAGTCGTTCGGCCGTCTCCACCAACTGCCGAACGTCGTCGTCTCCCTCCGCGAGCTCCTTGAGTCGTGGCGACTCCTCCAGCGCCTTCGGAATCGTGATGTTGAGCTCGTCGGGAATCAACTTCGCAATTCGATCCACATCCCCGAACGGCATCCCCATCACCCGACCCACATCGCGGATCGCGGATTTCGCCTTCAAGATATTGAAGGTGGCGATCTGAGAGACCGAGTCGGTGCCATAGGTCTCGCGGACGTATTCGATCACTTCATCCCGTCGTCTTTGACAGAAATCAATATCGATATCCGGCATTGAAATTCGATCCGGATTCAAGAACCGCTCAAAAAGGAGATCATATTCAAGGGGATCGATATCCGTAATGCCCAGAGCGTATGACGCAACAGATCCAGCCGCCGATCCGCGGCCGGGTCCAACGGGTATGTTCTGGTCTCTCGAATGCCGAATAAAATCCCACACGACAAGAAAATATCCTGGAAATCCCATCTTGTTGATGATCTCCAGTTCTTCTTTCAGGCGTTTTTTGTAGTCTTCGTTCGGGTGTCTCCTCGGACCGGGATTCGCGAGCCGTTGTCGGAGACCTGTGGTCGAAATTTCGGCCAAAAAACTCTCCAACGTGTGCCCCTCCGGAACGGGGTATTGGGGCAGGTGGAGTCTCTCGGTATCGAAAAGGACATGACATCTCGAGGCAATTTCGGATGTCAGTTCACACGCTCCAGGATATTCGGAGAAAAGTTCGTACATTTCCTCGGAAGATTTCACATAGAACTCTGGATTGTATGGATAGTTGAGTTCCTCGAGAGTCCGGTTCAACCCGATCCCCAACATCACTCGGTGAGCGAAGGTGTCATCCCGGTGGTGGAAATGGCAGTCATTGGTCGCGACCAGCGGAATCCCCGTGGTCCTCGAAATCTCCACCGCACCCTCGCGAACAAATGCCTCATCCGCCGAGCCGTGGTCCTGGATTTCGAGAAAAAAGTTGTCGGCACCGAGGATCTCCCGATAGTGCTCGGCTGTGTTTCGGGCTGCAACCGGATCGCGGCCCATCAGGTGTCGCGCGACCTCCCCTGAAAGGCAAGCGGACAAACCGATCAAGCCATCCGCGTGTTCCCCCAGGATCTCCTTCGACACTCGAGGCTTGTGATAGAAGCCCTCGAGATATCCTCGGCTGACCAACCGCACCAGGTTCTGATAACCGCGTTTGCTCTCGGCCAGCAAAACCAGATGGTCGTAGGGTTTCCGCCGCCCGGGGATCGGACTCCGCTCCGTGTGATCTCCCGGCGCCACATAGACCTCGCAGCCGATGACCGGACGAATGCCCTCGGCCAGGGCCGCCCGATGGAACTGAAAGGCCGCAAACAAATTTCCATGGTCGGTCACCGCCACCGCCGGCATGCCCAGGGCCGCCACCTGTTTCGTCAACTGCGGCACTCTGATGGTTGCGTCGAGCAACGAAAAGTGGGTGTGGAGGTGCAGGTGAACGAAGGGCGACGGAGTGGAAACGGCGGTCATGCGGTCATCATACATGGCCCACGACCTTCGCCCAGAGACCACCGACAACCGCCACGTGATGACTCCTCGGCCGATGAACGATGAGTTCCACCGATCCCCTGATCGTTCTTTCGCGTCTTCTTTCGGACAGTAATGCGCAAGATATTCCGGGAAATTTTTCTGGATTCATTCAAAAGTCTGAAAATTTCTCTTGACAATGCAGTCAAAATTCGTCATTTTTCTTCAAGATAGCCATGTTGAATGTAGGAATTTTCAGAACGCCAAGCCTCAACGACACCGACCAAGATGACTCTATGATTCGCGTCTATAGGCGTCATGCAGCTCGGGCGATTTCGGAAGAACGTTGGCAGGTAGCGGAAATTTTCCTCGAGAGAATTTTGGATGTGGATCCCCACCACACAGAAGCATGGCTCATGAAGGGTCTTCTCCGCCACCACTGCCACGAAGATGACGAATCTGCGGTGCATTGTTACAAAAAAGTCATCACGCTCTGTGGCCACGATGTTCAGCATCCCCACGCACAAAGGGCCCATTCTTCGCTCAACAGACTCCTTCATGTTTGGGCCTGAATCGAACTGTCTGGGAAATAATCGAATTCAAAACCACCAGAAATAGAAACAGAACCCGATCATCAAATACTGTCCCGCGAGACCGTCATGCTCGGCTCGATCTTCCACCCGCCACCAACAATCAGGTGGTCATTCGGGAACGGCCCCTTGAATCCACGGTGGGCAGCCCACCTCTCCGGGGCGTCGGGAGCAGATTCAGAACTGCCGGTCGACCAGCAGCGACGTGGCGTGCGCCAACGCGTCCCGCTCCGCGCCCGGGGGCAGACACTGGAGATGTGACACCGCGCGTTTCGCATATCCGTTGGCCCGACTCTGCACCTCGTCCAGCACGCCCGACGTCCTGACGACCTCCAAAACCTCTGACTCCGAGATCTCGGCAAACTCTCCGGTGGCCACCACGGTGCCCAGCCGGTCTCTCTGACCCCGATCGAGCCGGTGAAGCAGGAGGATGATCGGCAGGGTCACCCGTCCCTCGCGGAGATCTGCCAACACCGGTTTGCCCAGGCGCGATCGGTTGGAGGTGAAGTCCAACAGATCGTCAATCAACTGGAAGCACAGACCCAGGTCCCGCCCAAACTCCAGGAGTTCGTCGGTGAGGTGTAGGGTAGCTGGTTTGAAGAGCGCCGGCAGAGCACAGGCGGCGGCGAACAGCTCCGCCGTCTTTCGCCGCGTGATGTCCATGTAGAGCTCTTCAGAGATGTCGAGCCGGCCGCGGACATCGTCGGCCATGATCTCGCCCTCGGTCATCTGCAGGGTCGCCGATGTGAGGACGCGCATCACGTCAACATCACCGAATTCCAGACAGAGACCCATGCTTCTCGTATACAACCAATCGCCAACCAGGACCGTGGTTTGGTTGCCCCAGCGATTGTTGGCCGTGGGCTTGCCGCGCCGCAGATCGGACTCGTCAATGATGTCGTCGTGGATCAAAGTGGCGCTGTGGATGAACTCGACCACCGCCCCGTAACGGATGTCCCGCTCGCCGCTCGCTCCCAGGGCCTTGCTGATCAACAACACCAGAGCAGGCCGGATCCGCTTGCCGCCCGAGGACAGCACGTACCCCGCCACTTCGGAGACCATGGGCTGCGCACCTTCCAATTCGCGGGAGATAAACTCCTCCACCAGCTTCAGGCGATGAGCAATCGGCCCGAAAACCTCACGAATCTGCTGTGCTTGACGGAGGGACCTGACGGCAGGCGTTTTCACCGACGAATAGTACCACGTTTGGCCGTGAGGACTCGGCTCAATCGTTCAGCCAGGCCACACGGAATCGGCGAGGAGGGGCCTTGTCGCGGGACGCCCCGAAACCGGTCAAAAAAATCGGCCTACGTACCGTCATCCACACACGAGACGCCATCGGGAGGTTGCGGCAGCCACCCGCCCTCGGGCGGGTCCGGCTCGGACCGCCATCGGTGGAACTGCAGGCGGTTGGTGGCGCCCTGGGGATCCAGGATCGTCACCCGCGCCGGCAGGCCGTCCGGTCCCATTTCAACCTCCAGCCGCGCCACGCCTCCCGGCTGTCTGGGCACCAGCCCAAAACCAGCGCCGCCCGCGTCGATGACCGTGAACCGATCCAGAGCCGTGGTTGGATCCAGTACCGGCGCCAGCGGGATTCTCGCCCACTCGTCGTCGGAGAGGAGGTGGTCGTCACAGCTCGGCGGCTCGAACTCCACCAACCGGACCGCGCGGCCGTCCAGCCCGAGTCGGCGAAGTTCGGGACGACCCGAGCGGAAATGGGCCCGATCGGGCCAGGCCACCCACACCTCGCCGTCAATCACTTCGGGAACGGTCTGTCCTACCGCCAGGAACTCCTGGTGAAACTCGGCGGCCCATCCGGGTTGCGACCTCAGGGTCCGGCCCAGCGCTTCGAGGTTCATCATCGCAGTTTGCTGTGCCCAGCAGACCGGCGCCACCCACAGGAGGATTCCCAACGACACAGTGACTCGCAGGACCGACATCGCGCCGTCCGTCCGACTCGCCTCATGAGAAACGCGGCTGATCGAGCTCACCCTTCGATGGACAAGGTCTGCAGTGCATGGGCCACAACGAAGATCCGCTCGTTGTTGCTCTCCACCGACACCGGATAGAGGAAGAAACCGCTGTCCGCCACCGAGTAGCTCGCCATCCTACCGCGGACGACCTCGCCGTCGATGAACTCGACTGTGGCCACGGCGCCGCTCCGATCCTCGTCGGCGGACCGACCGAGGTGAAGCTCGGCGTCTCGTCTGGCCTGACCTTTCAGGAAGAAAACAGCCTTGAGATCGCCAACCCCGACCCGCACCGCATCACCCTCAGCGGTTTCAGCCTCCAGGACCTTGTCCTCGGGCGTGAAGTCTTTGGTGAGATTGCAGCGCAGAGCGTGCCCATCACGATATCTGAGCACCACAGCCCCGCGGGATTCCTCCTCCATTTTGCCCCCTCCAGAGACGCTGCTTGCGTCACTTCAATGCTACCACGAAGCTCCATCGCCCATCGGAAATTCGAATGCCCATCAGTGTTTGAAATGGCGTCGACGGGTGAGCAGCATGGCCACTCCGAGACGATCACATGCCTCGATGACCTCCCGGTCGCGGATCGACCCGCCGGGTTGGATGATCGCCTCGACCCCGGCCTCGTGGAGCGCTTCGACGCCGTCCGGAAACGGGAAAAAGGCATCGGACGCGGCAACGCTGCCGGCAAGATCGTGCCCCATTTCGCGGGCCTTGGCGACGGCGATCTTGGCGGCATCCACCCGACTCATCTGACCGGCACCGATGCCCAGAATGCGGTCCTGGGCTCCCACCACGATGGCGTTGGAACCCACGTGTTTGACCACGCGCCACGCCAATTCCAAGGCCCGCTTCTGGATCACGTCCGGCGACCGCTCGGTCACCGGCTCGCGATCCTCACCATCCCAGCCGTGGTCCGGGGTCTGAAGGAGGAAGCCGCCGTCGGCGTTGCGGATGACGGTCTCGGTGGGATCGGCAGCTTCGGCCACGAGGACCCGCAAGTTCTTCTTCCGCGAGAATATTTCCGCCGCCCCCTCATCAATCTCCGGGGCGATCACGACCTCGGCAAACTGCTCCACCACCGCCTCGGCAAACTCACGGTCCACCGGTCGATTGGCGGCGATGACACCGCCAAAGGCCGATACGGGATCGGTGGCGCGTGCCTTGAGAAAGGCCTCCGCCATGGAGTCGTCCAAACCCACACCGCAGGGATTGGCGTGTTTGATAACGGCCACGCCGGGTCCGGGCAGATCCCACACCAGCCTCCAGGCCCCGGTTGCGTCGCCGAGGTTGTTGTACGACATGGCCTTGCCCTGCAGTTGACGAGCTCCCGCCAGACCTCGCGGCGGCGAAAACCTGGCAAGGATGGCCTCCTGGTGGGGGTTTTCTCCGTATCGAAGCTCCTCCTCTTCGGTGGCAAGCAACTCGGCCGCCACCACCGCGGTCACGGACCTGTGACCGGATGAATCGAAGCGCGGGAGGTTGGCCGCGATGGCGGCATCATAGGCGGCGGTGTGACGAAAGGCCTTGACTGCGAGCCGCCATCTGGTCGCCCGGCAGACCGAGCCGTCCGCCAGTTCTGCGAGCACACCCGAGTAGTCGGTGGGATCCACGACCACGGTGACGCGGGCGTAGTTCTTAGCCGCCGCACGCACCAGGCTGGGGCCGCCGATATCGATGTTCTCCACCACGTCGTCCAGGGTCGCACCCTCGCGCTCAGCCGTCTGTTTGAAGGGGTAGAGATTGACCACCACGAGGTCGATCTCCGGGATGTCGTGTTTTGCAAGTTGCTCTCGGTGATCCTCGGAGGGAGCGGCGAGGATTCCACCGAAGACTTTGGGGTGGAGGGTCTTCAAGCGCCCGTCCAACATCTGCGGGAAGCCCGTGAAATCAGCGACCTCGGTGACCTTGCAGCCCGCCTCACGCAGCGCTCGGGCGGTTCCCCCGGTCGAGATCACCGTCCAACCCAGACGGTCCAGAGCACGCCCGAGGTCGTCGAGTGATTTCTTGTCTGACACCGATACCAAAGCGATTCCAGCCATCGTGGCCTCCCAGCCCGGGATTCTATCGCCGCAGTGGCCATCCGTCACGCAGGGACGGGTGTGAGCGCAACGCGCCCTTCTCCCCGTCGCGCTCCCCGAGGGCGCGGCTCTCGGAGGTGCCTGGCATCCCGATTCGCCAACGCCGGCCAGCCGATTCGTCACGCTGGGGCGAATCGGCGTGCCTGGCATCCTCACGGGAATCGCGACGACGAACCGGGGCGCAACGAAGGACCCCCACCGCTGATACTGCTTTTCCAAAATCATCAGAGACGGCACGCCCGCCTGTCGCCCCCATATCGCTCCGGCTCGGCGGGATCTACGTTCTTTGTTCTTCGATCCGCTCCGGGTGGGCGGGTGGATCTTCGTTCTTCGTTCTTCGTTCTGCCTTGGGTAACGGCAACGGTAACGGGCTCGGGTGGGCGGGGGTGCTCCCTGTTCCTTGCTCCTTGTTCACCCGTGTAAGATGGCCGTCAAGGTTCAAATCAATGTCAGATCTTGTGGGTCGGACGCTCGGGCACTACCGCATCGTCGAACAAATCGGCGCCGGTGGTATGGGAGTGGTCTACCGCGCCCACGACGAGCGACTCGACCGGGATGTGGCCATCAAGGTGCTGCCCGAGGCGCTGGCCCAAGACCCCGAGCGGCTCGCCCGCTTCGAGCGGGAAGCCAAAGTGCTGGCCTCGCTCAACGACCCGCACATCGCCCATCTCTACGGCATCGAAACGGTTAAGGTGCCCCAGAATGTCATCCTGAGGGAGGCCGGAGGCCAACCGAAGGATCTGGGTGGTGGACGGGAGACGCGGGGGCACCCCCACCCAGATCCTTCGACTCGCGATTCCGCTGCCGCGGATTCGCTCGCTCAGGATGACATCTTCGCGGCACGAGGGACGGTTCTGTTCCTCGTCATGGAGCTGGTGGAAGGCAACACGCTGGCCGAGCGTATCACCAGAGGGCCGATCCCGGTCGACGACGCGTTGGAAGTGGCCTGCCAGATCGCCGAGGGGCTCGCGGCCGCGCACGGGCAGGGCATCATCCACCGCGACCTCAAGCCCGCCAACGTCATGCTCTCACCCGAGGACAGGGTAAAGATCCTCGACTTCGGGCTCGCCAAGGCGTGGGTCAACGAGTTCAGCGACGTGGATCTCACCCACTCCCCTACCATCACCGCCGAGATGACCGCCTCCGGCGCGCTCATGGGCACCGCGGCCTACATGAGCCCGGAGCAGGCCCGCGGCAAACGGGTGGACAAACGCACCGACATCTGGGCATTCGGCTGCGTGCTCTACGAAATGCTCACCGGACGCCGGGCATTCCCCGGAGAAGGCCTCTCCGAGACTATGGCCGCCATCCTCAAGGAGGAGCCGGACTGGGGCGCCCTCCCCCCAGAAACTTCAGCGACCGTCAAGCGTGTGCTGGGGCGTTGTCTGCAGAAAGACCCGAACCGCCGCCTCCACGACATCGCCGATGCCCGCATCGCCATCGAGGAAAAGGGCGGAAACGATGAGGACTTAGATCAAACGGTGGCAGCGTCCGGCCGCAAATCCACAAGCCGTACGGCAGCCGTTGCCGTCGGAGCCCTTCTCGCAATCACAGCGGCAAGCTTCGGCGTGAAATGGCTCACCCGTACCGCTCCCCAAGGGCCACTGGCGGTTCAGATCGAAACCATCGAGGCGCTCCCCGAGAACGTCGGAATCACCAATCACATAGCCATCTCACCTGACGGCAAACACCTTCTGTATGTCGTGGGGGAATTACTCGACAAGCACCTGGTCCATCGCCCGTTGGACCAGTTCGGGGCCAAGGCCATCCCGGGATCGGAGGGTGCCCGCCTCCCGGTCTTCTCCCCGGACGGTCGGTGGGTGGCATTTTCGGTGGACGGTGAACTCAACACTCTCAAGAAAGTCTCTCTCGAGGGAGGACAGCCCATCGACCTCTGTACAGACTGCGGCGGCCCCGCGACGTGGAACCCGGACGGCCGGCACATCCTCTTCGCCCAGAAGGGGTCGCTGATGCGAGTTCCGTCCGC
The DNA here is from genome assembly GCA_963710645.1 of uncultured Holophagae bacterium. GTDB lineage: Bacteria > Acidobacteriota > Thermoanaerobaculia > Thermoanaerobaculales > Sulfomarinibacteraceae > FEB-10. Next base: position 84,678 of record CAVQBD010000005.1, read on the forward strand.
CGGCGGCGAGGTCACGGTGGTCAGGCAGTCGGCAGATGACCAGCAGAGGTTCTCCCGGCCGGTGTATCTGCCCGACGGCCGGGCGGTCCTGCTGGAGATCTACGACGGGCCAGGCTTCGGGAACAGGGCCATCGGCGTCCTGGACCTGGAAACCAACCGGCTCGAGATCCTGTTTTCGAACGGCTCGAACCCGTCCTACGCGGCATCGGGCCACCTGCTCTTCGCCAGGGGTAGTGAACTCTTCGCAGTGGCTTTCGACGCTGCCAACCGCAAGTGCACGGGCGAGCCCGTGCGCGTGCGCGATGACATCTCGTTCATCTCGCGCGGCAATGCCCAGTACAGTATCTCCCGGGACGGCCTGCTCGCCTTTGTCGAATGGTCGCCGGCGAGCTGGACGTCCGACGACAAGTCCCTCGTCTGGATCGACCGATCTGGCGCGGCGACCCAAGCTACGTCACGGCGCGATGCATTCAACTCCCTGAGCCTGTCACCGGACTGCACGAGGGTCGCGGTGGCAATCGTCGAGGAGCACGGCCTCAGCCAGATCGAGATCTTCGGGATCGAGACCGCGACGTGGAGTCGGCTGACCACGGGCGGCAAATACAAATCCGGCCCGGTCTGGAGCCCGGACGGTACCCAAATCGCGTTTACAGACAACAGCAGCGGTTTTTACCAGGTCTATTCCACCCCGTCCGACTTCTCCTCCGACGAATCAGAAAGGCTCTTCGAACACCCTACCCACGCCTACCCGTCGTCGTTTTCGCCGGCCGGAGATCTGATTTTCAGCGAGCGCGTCGGCGCAAAGAAAGTAGACATCCTTCGCCTGCCGGCGGACGGCGGCGCTGTTCACGATGTCGTTCGCGGGCCATTCAGAGAGACGGGGGGCAAGGTCTCACCCGACGGCCGTTGGCTCGCCTACATCTCGGACAGGTCTGGGGTCGACGAGATCTACGTCGAGCCGTTCCCGGAGGGCGGCCCGCGAACCCAGGTCTCAGACGACGGTGGATCGCGGCCGATCTGGGCCCGCGGAGGCGAGGAGTTCTTCTATCTCAACGGCGCGCAACTCATTGCGGTCCCGGTACGCACAGATCCCGACTTCGCCATCACCGGTGAGCGCCGGGTCCTCTTTGAACACGATGCGTGTCGGTCAGAGGTTTACGACGCCGACTGCGATGGCCACCGGTTCCTGATGGTCCAGCCGGGAGATGACATGGGACTCGAACTCCGTGCCCGCCAGCGCGTGAACCTGATCTTCAATTTCTTCGAGGAGCTCGAGCGGCTCGTGCCCACGAAGTGACCCCACCCGACCAATACGGAGAATCTTCGCCAGGAGTGCAGCCGAGACGGCTGCGCTACAACGACCCCTGGCTTTGTAGCGCAGGCCTCCGGCCTGCATGGAGCCTGTCGTTCGGATCGATCCAGGTATTTCGACGCGCCCTTCTCTCCGTCGCGCTTCCCGAGGGAGCCCCCTTTAACAATGTTGGGACCCAAAGGGCTGAATGACTCAGTTGGCGAGCCCCAACATTGTTAAAGACGGCACGCCCGCACATCGCGCCCAGCTCGCTCCGGGTGGGTGGGAACGTTCAACGTTTAACGTGTAACGTCTAACTTCTGACTCTCACCCGGCCAGCCGATTCGTCACGCTGGGGCGAATCGGCGTGCCTGGCATCCTCACGGGAATCGCGACGACGAACCGGGGCGCAACGAAGGACCCCCACCGCTGATACTGCTTTTCCAAAATCATCAGAGACGGCACGCCCGCCTGTCGCCCCCATATCGCTCCGGCTCGGCGGGATCTACGTTCTTTGTTCTTCGATCCGCTCCGGGTGGGCGGGTGGATCTTCGTTCTTCGATCTTTGTTCTTCGTTCTGCCTTGGGTAACGGCAACGGTAACGGGCTCGGGTGGGCGGGAGTGCTCCCTGTTCCTTGTTCCTTGCTCCCGGCCGGGCGGGCGGGATCTTCGTTCTTCGTTCTTCGATCTTTGTTCTTGGATCGAGCTCCTCAGATCCCCAGCGCGGCCTTGAGCTCCCGGAGTTTGGCCTGGACCATGGCTACATTTTCCGGACCCATCCGCAATAGCTGTCGCTGAGCCGCGGTCATGCTCTCCAGGCGAGGATCGGCATAGGTGTAGGTGACCACCTTCTGCTCCACCTCGACGTCGCCGGAGAGCACTGGCACGGCGAGCAACTCATCGAAAACCTCAGCCAGGCGCGCATCAAAGCTCGCCCCCCGGGGGGAGATCTCGGCGTAGGCGTCGTCAATCAGGGGTTTCAGCTCTCGATAGAGCGCCACGGTGCCTTCGGTGTCGAGCGAGGTGATCACCGCCGCCACGGTGTCGTACCGGTCGTAGCTCGCCGGCGCCACCACCAGGCGGCCGTCCCGCTCCTGGACCTCAAACGCGCCAGCCGGTGCAATGAACTCCAGGTGTTGCCGCGGGCTGGTGCCCTCGGAAATGTTATCCACCGAGGCCACGAACCGGCGCACCAGATCCTCATTGACCAGCCAGGCTGCGAGCTCCGGCCGTGCCGAGAGCTGCGCCGCGAGCTCACGGATCGCCGCGTCGCTGGTGCTCAGAGTGGTTCCTTTGAGGCGTTGGGAAAGCCGCTCCTGCAGCGACGGGGTCGGTTCAGGAGTCGGCAGCGGGGCCACCGCGGGGGTCAGATCGACCTCGGTGCTGTCCTTGCCCCATTTCGGCAACATAAACACCAGCCACACCACCAGCATCAAGGCGAGAAGCACCGCGACGATTCCAGCTGCGATCTTGTTGGTGTCGGTCACGGGTCACCTCCGCTTCAAGAGACTATACCCGGATCCCCGGGACGATGTTTCGTCCGGCGTCGGGAAATGTGACCACCCGGACAGTCAGGGTACCAGATCGGCTCCGGTGGAGCTCATGGACAGGGCACCGTGCAACACCCCCTTCTGTCGACGGAGATTGTCCGCGATGGCTCGAATCTCTGATGATTCTCCCCGGCAGATGATCACTTCGGCGCACAGCTGGTGGTCGAGGTGAACATGGGTCGAGGCAAGCACGAGATCGTGGTGATCGTGCTGGAGGTCGGTCAGTTTCTCGGCCACCGGCCCTGCATGATGATCGTAGATCAGGGTGATGGTGCCGACTGCGTCGCCGTTCGTTTGCCCCTGCCACGCCCTATCCACCAACCTGTCACGGATCAGGTCTCTGATGAACTCCGAGCGATTGCCGTATCCGCTCTGCGCCACCAGCTCCTCGAGTTTTTCCTCGAGGGAGCATTCAATGGAGAAGCTGAGTCGTGTCAACTCGGGCATATCGGCACTCCAGGTCGTCCGTCGTCAAGCGTACGCCTCCCCTTACCCCGGCGTCAAGAGACGCAGACTCACCCTCCTGGACAATGATCCTCCGCTGCCGAGGAATCCGGGCCTGTAACCGCGGGCTCTATTCGAACCAACCACAACCGACATGGGTGGAGTATTGACAACCACCGCGGACCAACGCGGTATCCTGCCACCACACAACAGTGAGGACGGCCGACGATGCACACAGGGCGGACCACCACATGACGATCGACCCGGACCTCGGCGTCTCGCCGTCGGATGATCACAACCGAAAGCTGATCAACAACGTCCACCCACCCGACTGGGTGAATCCCACACCCGATGGTCGCTATAACCTGGTGGTGGTGGGGGCCGGAACCGCCGGTCTCGTGGCCGCAGGCGGCGCCGGCGCCATGGGGGCCAAAGTGGCGCTCGTTGAACGTCATCTCATGGGTGGTGACTGTCTCAATGTGGGCTGCGTGCCATCAAAGGCGATCATCAGATCGGGCCGCGCGGTGGCCGACATTCGGTCGGCCGCAGAGGTCGGCATCCTAGCGCCGGGGGAAGTCGAGGTCGATTTTGGGGCGGTGATGGAGAGGATGCGCCGTATTCGAGCGGACATCTCCCCGCACGACGCGGCGCGGAGGTTTTCCGAGCAATACGGAGTCGACGTATTCCTCGGCAACGCTCGGTTCAGTGGACCGGAATCGGTCGATGTGGATGGAGTCCCGCTCGGCTTTTCCAAAGCGGTCATTGCAACCGGTGCCCGGGCGACTATCCCGCCCATCCCCGGTCTCGCCGAAGCCGGCTTCCTCACCAATCACAACATCTTCAACCTGACCGAGCAACCGGCCCGGCTGGCGGTGATCGGTGGCGGCCCCATCGGCTGCGAGCTGGCTCAGACCTTTGCACGATTGGGAACCAAGGTCACGATCGTCGAGATGGCCGGTCAATTCCTGTCGCGTGAAGATCCTGATGCCGCGGAAATCCTCCGGGCTGCGTTGGAGAGTGACGGGGTGGAAATACGCCTCCAGGCCTCGCTTGTGCGAGTGGAGGGGTCGGACGACTCCAAACGGTTGGACCTCGAAGGCCCTGACGGGCCGGATCACATAACGGTGGATGAGATTCTGGTGGCGGTGGGCCGGACTCCCAATATCGAGAACCTCGGTCTCGAGGCTGCGGGAGTTGATCATGACCGCCGGGGGGTCAAGGTCAACGACTTTCTACAGACCACCAACCGCCGCATCTTCGCTTCGGGTGACGTCTGTCTCGCCCACAAGTTCACCCACACCGCCGATGCGACCTCGCGGGCGATCCTTCAGAACGCTCTATTCCCGGGGCCAAAGAAGAGGCTCAGCAAGCTGGTGGTGCCCTGGTGCACCTATACCGACCCCGAGATCGCCCATGTGGGCCTGTACGAGCACGAAGCGGGGCAACGGGGCCTCGATGTGACCACGATTGAGATCCCCATGTCCGAGGTGGACCGCGCAATCGCCGACGGGCATACCGACGGCTTTCTGAAAGTCCACCTCAAGACCGGAACGGACACGATCATCGGGGCCACCATAGTGGCTCGCCATGCCGGCGACCTGATCTCCGAGATCACCACGGCCATGGTCGGCGGGTTGGGTCTCGGGTCATTCTCGGGTGTCATCCATCCCTACCCCACCTACGCCGAAATTATCCGAAAAGCAGCCGACGCCTACAATCGGACGAAGTTGACGCCTCGCACCGCTCGAATTCTGAAGCGCTGGTTTTCTTGGATGCGGTAAACAAGTGAACAGCGAATAGCAAATAGTGAATAGTGGCAACTCGGGAGAACGAACCTCCCACCAATCCCCAACTATTCGCTATTCACTATTTACTATTCACTTTTCTAGCCAAACGATGCCTCGATGTCATCGAGCACAGCCTGTTCTTCATCCGAGATGGTGTTCAGGCCCAGAAACCCACCGGCGGCCTTCGCCACCGCCGTGGTCCGTTTCATCATGTTCTCCTTGATGGCGAGGACCATGGCTGGATCCATACCGTCGATCAACGCGGCCACATAGTCCTTCCACGTCTGGTAGAGCAAGGGCTTGGGACGGTTCTCGAGCCAATCCGTCAGCAACTGGTAGTTTGTCGATCCAACCCCAATACCACGCTCGGCCGCAGCCTTGAGCACGGCGTCTTCTTCTTTTTTGGAAATCGAACCGTCGGCCCACGCCACCGCAACCAGGGGTATCACGGTAAACGCCATCACCGATTCGACCGTGAGGTCGAGTTCGACCAGCCGGTCGAGCAGTGCTTCGTCGTCGATCTGCAGATTTTCCCGAATTGCCTCCCGCCGCCGCTGAAGCTCGGCCTCGACTCGGAGCTTGCGCAGCAGCTTTTCGTTCTCCCGGGCGAAGAACGAATCCTCCATGGCCTTCGCGTTCTTTACCAGTTCACCTCTCACTGTTGCCATTTCCAGTCCTCCTTCGAGAATCTCACCCCGGCGCCGCCATTGCGACGGGTGCTGTCTTGACAGGGCCAGATTATGGCACAGCGCGGCAGATGCTTCGATCTCCACTTGAGATCGGCGGTGATTCTGGCCACGACCCTGTTTGATGCGTAGAATACGCCCCATGCCGGCTGACCGTGCCGGGCCACCCGAGGAGTCCACCCATGACAGATCATTTGTACGATCCGGCCACCATCGAACCGAGATGGCAGGACGTGTGGCGGGAGAAAATGGCCTTCAAGACTCCGTCGACTCCCGACGAGCTCGCGGCAAAACCCAAGTTCTACGTCCTCGACATGTTCCCCTACCCGTCAGGGGCCGGTCTCCACGTGGGTCATCCCGAGGGCTACACCGCCACCGATGTGGTGGCCCGAATGAAGCGGATGCAGGGCTTCAACGTCCTCCACCCCATGGGATGGGACGCCTTCGGACTGCCTGCTGAGCGGGCTGCGGTGCGCGAGAACCTTCACCCGGCCGACATCACCGCCCGCAATGTGGACACCTTCAGGCGCCAGATCCAACGGCTCGGCTTCAGTTACGACTGGGACCGGGAAATCAACACCTCGAGTCCGGACTACTACCGGTGGACGCAGTGGATCTTCCTCAAACTCCACGAACAGGGGCTCGCCTATATGGCCGATGTTCCGGTGAACTGGTGTCCGGCCCTGGGTACGGTGCTCGCCAACGAGGAGGTCAAGGACGGCGTCTACGTGGAGACCGGAGATCCAGTGGAGCGGCGGCTGATGCGGCAGTGGATGCTGAAGATCACCGCCTACGCCGAGCGGCTGCTCGACGACCTCGAGGGGGTGGACTGGCCGGAGAGCGTCAAGGAGATGCAGCGCAACTGGATCGGAAAATCGGAAGGGGCCGACGTTTGCTTCGAAATCGACGGTTCGGAGGACGGCTTCACCGTTTTCACGACCCGACCGGACACCCTCTTTGGAGCCACCTACTGCGTCCTGGCACCCGAACACCCATTGGTGGATTTGGTCACCACCGACGAACAGCGCAACGCCGTGCGGGCCTACGTCGACTCCGCCGCGCACAAAACGGATCTCTTGCGCACCGATTTGGCAAAGGAGAAGACCGGTGTCTTCACCGGAGGTTATGCCATCAACCCGGTCAACGACGAGAACATCCCGATCTGGATCGCCGATTACGTGCTCATGACCTACGGGACCGGGGCCATTATGGCGGTCCCGGGTCAGGATCAGCGCGACTGGGATTTTGCCGAGGTCTTCGACCTGCCCATCATCCGCACAGTCGAGCCCCCCGCGGATTACGACGGACAGGCCTACCTCGGTGACGGACCGGCCATCAACAGCGCCTTCCTGGACGGTCTTCACATCGACGAAGCCAAGGAGAAAATCATTGACTGGCTGGTGAAACGGGGTCGTGGCGAGCGCAGGGTGCAGTACAAGCTTCGCGACTGGCTGTTCTCGCGCCAGCGCTATTGGGGCGAGCCATTCCCCATCGTCCACACCGACGACGGGGAGGTGCTGCCGTTGCCCACCGACTGGTTGCCGGTGGGTCTGCCGGCCATTGACGAATATCGACCCACCGAGGATGGTCGTCCGCCCCTGGCTCGGGCCGGTGACGACTGGCTCCGGGTGGAACTGCCCGACGGCCGGATGGGCACCCGCGAAACCAACACCATGCCGCAGTGGGCGGGATCATGTTGGTACTACCTTCGGTTTCTGGACCCCCACAACGAGACCCAGGCCTGGTCCGAGGAGGCCGAGAACTATTGGATGCCGGTGGACCTCTACGTCGGCGGCGTCGAGCACGCCGTGCTCCACCTGCTCTACGCCCGATTCTGGCACAAGGTGCTGTATGACTGCGGCCTGGTTCACACCACGGAACCCTTCCACAAGCTCTTCAACCAGGGCATGGTGCTGGCCTACTCCTACCGCGACGCCAGGGGCAAGTACTACCACCCGAACGACGTGGAGGAAAAGGAGGACGGAACGATCCTCGCAAAGAGCACCGGCGAGATTCTCGAATCCCAGATCGAGAAGATGTCCAAGTCAAAGCTCAACGTGGTCAACCCGGACGAGGTCATTGGAGAGTACGGCGCCGACGCCATGCGGCTGTATGAAATGTTCATGGGCCCGCTGGAGGTCCAGAAACCGTGGCAGATGAGCGGTGTCGAGGGCGTCAACCGTTTCCTGCAACGGGTGTGGCGGCTGGTGGTGGACGAGAAGGCCGGCGGCCTGAACGCCAAAATCACCGACGCCCTCCCAGACTCCGAGCCCGACCTCGAGAGAACCCTTCACAAGACAATCAAGAAGGTGAACTCCGACACCGAAACTCTGCAGATGAACACCGCCATCGCCCAGATGATGATCTTCGTCAATCAGGCCACCTCCGCCGCCACGTTGCCGCGGGAAATCGTGACCACCTTCCTCAGGTTGCTCGGCCCCTACGCACCGCACATTTCAGAGGAGCTGTGGCAACGGCTCGACCAGCCCGGTCTCATCAGCCACGCGCCGTGGCCGACCCACGACGAGGCGCTCTGCGTCGACGATTTGATCCCCATCGTCGTCCAGATCAACGGCAAGAAGCGGGACGAGCTGCTTGTGCCGAAGGACGTCGACAAGAACGAGGTGGAACGCATGGCGCTGGCCTCCGAGAAGGCACAGAAATACCTGGACGGCCGCGAGCCAAAAAGGGTCATCGTGGTGCCCGGCAGACTCGTCAACATTGTCGTCTAGGCGGTTTACGGCCTAGTGCGGTTTCGGGTTCCGGGCCCCCCCCGAAGCGCCGGTTGTGGTGCGCCCGTCACGGCTGCTCGGCCGATCGAAGAACGAAGAACAAAGATCCAAGAACCCCAACCCACCCGGAACGACATGGCGGGGGCGGGCGGGGGTTCTTCGTTCTTTGTTCTTTGATCTTCGACCAAGGGTGATTGCAGGCGAGACGCCTGCGCGACACGGGTGCCTCGTTCGGGTCGATCCTCTGGCTTCGACGCGCCCTTCTTCCCGTCGCGCTCCCCGAGGGAGCCCCCTATAGCATTCCGATCTCCATGTCGGTGCCAGGCACCGCCGCAGATGTTGCGATCTCGTGCTCCGATGCGATTTCGACGGTGCCTGGCACCGGGTGAGCGCGTTCGCTTCGATACGCTGATTTCGGCGCGCCCATCTCCCCATAGCGCTACCCGAGGTTACTCGCGGCCGGTGGCCGCGGTGACCAGCCGTCACCAGCGGGTGGCCGTAAGGCCGATGATCGTACTTCCAGGATCGGGAATGGCCGCCGCGCACGGCCACGGCCACAACCGCTGCCGCCGGCAGGTTGTCCCCCTTTGACAATGTTGGGACTCGAGGGTTTGGTTGAGTCAATTGACAGCTCCCAACATTGTCAAAGACGGCACGCCCGCCCATCCCGCCCTTTCACGACCCGGGTGGGCGGGGGTCTTCGATCTTCGTTCTTCATTCTGCGATCGGATGTGGGTGGGCGGTGGATCCTCAGCGTTCGGTCGTGGGAAGCCGCATGGTGATCTCGAGGCCTCCGTCGGGGTGGTTCCGGGCCTCGATCTCGCCACCGTGGGCGCGAATCGCCCGCTCGGTGATGGCAAGGCCGAGGCCCACGCCACCCGTTCGGCGGTCGCGGGCTTCCTCGACGCGGTGGAAGGGCTCGAACAACCGCTCGAGCTCTTCCGGCGGCACGCCCTGCCCGCGGTCACGCACCCGGACAACGGCCATCCGTCCACCGTGGTACTGCTCCTCGCCAAGCCAAACATCCACCACGCTGCCTGGAACGGTGTGGGCCACCCCATTTCGGACGACGTTCTCGACCGCGCTGTGCAACAGTTCCGGAGACCCCATCACCCGGGGTTTGGCCGCCCAGACCAATTGCACGTCGCCATCGCCCGCATCAACCTCGAATCGGGCGTCCTCCACCACCCTCTCGATGAGGTCGGCGAGATCGACCAGTTTGCCGTCCGTTCGTCCGGCGCCGGCTTGCAGGCGTTCAAGCGACAGCAGACGTTCGATCAGAACCTCCAACCGCTGCGATTCGCGTTCGATCCGGTCAAGAGGCCCTGATGCGGATTCACCGGCTCGCTGACGCGCCAGCTCCAAGGCCACCCCGAGGCGAGCCAAGGGCGACCTCAATTCGTGGGACACGTCCCTCAGCAACCGTCGTTGCGACCCCACCAGGTTCTCCAACCGCCGGGCCATGGCGTCGAAATCTCGGGCCAGGTCGCCGGTCTCGTCGCGACGGTTGGCCACCGGAGGTCCCACCCGAGCCGAGAGATCTCCCGCCGCGAGTTTCCGGGTGGCGGTCCTGAGCGACGCCACCGGCGAGGTCAGGTATCGCGCCAGCCAGAAACAGAACAGGCCGATCACGAGGGTGAGCACCGCGAGGCGTGGGAGCAGAACCCGGGGATCGAGGAGATCCTGGGGCCGCGGTGGACGACGAAGTTCTCCTACAACGACGAGCGGCCGACCGTCGGCATCGACCACCGGTCGGGCCATGCGGTGGATGGAGCCGGATCGTTCGGAAATTTCCTCTCCCATGTCGGCGGCGCGGTCGGCAAGGTCACGAAGTTGCGGGTCTACCGTCCGCCCCTCCAGCTCGACCCCTGCTCCATCCAGCAGAAAGACCTGCATCGGGACGCCGCGCCGAGGGCGAGACCGCTCGTCCGGGTCAGCGTCGTCGCCACTTTCGACGCGCGCCGCTACCTCATTGACCCTTTCCTCCAGAAAACGCCCGGCATGTTGCTGCCACCGTTCCACACCGGGGTGGGATCGAGTCAGAAAAGGCGACGACACCACCAGCACCGCCACCACCACCGCCATGGCGGCCCAGAACCACAGGAAGATCCTGAGGAATAAAGACTTCACTCGTTCGCCACCTTCAACCCACTACCCACCATTCACTTCTCCCTACTGCCCACTGCTTCCTTCTATTCACTATTCACTCTTCACTATTCACTCTTCACTATTCACTCTTCACTATTCACTCTTCTCCATTCACTACTTCACATACTGATACCCAACGCCCCGCACCGTCTTGATGCGCTCGCCGCCGGCCGGCAATGGGCCCAGTTTCTTCCTGAGATTCGACAGGTGGACGTCCAGGCTCCGATCATAGGGGCTGGTGCGTCGTCCAAGGGCGGCCTTGGAGAGGTCGTTGCGCTCCACAACCCGTCCCGCCGACCACGCCAGAATTCTGAGCAGTTCAAACTCGATGCCGGTGAGCGTGATGTCTTCACCTGACCGCACCACGGTCCGGTTTCCCGGATCGATCCGCAGATCCGCAACCTCGACCACGGCGAGATTGTCGCCTTCCACCGCGGTCGCTCGCCTGAGCACGGCTCGGATGCGTGCCACGAGCTCGCGCGGATTGAACGGCTTGGGCAGATAATCATCGGCACCGATTTCGAGTCCGACGATCCGATCCACCTCCTCGCCGCGAGCCGTCAGCATGATCACCGGCAGCTTGGACGAGCCCCGAATCTGCCGCAGAACATCAAAGCCGTTGAGTCCCGGGAGCATGACGTCGAGTACCACGAGGTCATGGCGGTGCTCCAGCGCCCGCCGAGCGCCGGCCGCTCCGTCGAACACGGCCTCCACCTCGAATCCCTCTTGACCAAGGAACTCCGACAGCAACTCACACAACTCGGTGTCGTCATCGATGATCAGCACCCGCGCCATGCCTCGATCCTACCTGAAGACCGGCAGAAATCAGGGACCTTAACCTTTCTTTGCGCACTCTTTGAGTTTCCTATCAGAAAGTGGGTCAACATTGAAGGTGGCCGGAGCGTTTCTCCGTTTGATTGAAAACGCCGCTTCGGCGGCACGCACCACAGGAGGTGACATATGAAAATTCGCAGGATCATCATCACATCAGTCGCAGCGGTTGCCCTCACCGTGACCGGCTCGGTCTTTGCCCAGGGAGGCCCGGGCGGAGGGTTCGGGGGTCCCGGCGGTGGGGGCGGCCACGGCGCAATGGGCGACCCCGGTGGCTTTGGCGGCCCCGGGCTGATGCAATTCGAGCACATGCTCCCTAGGCTGGCGGAGTACCTCGAGCTGACCGCTGACCAGCAAGCTCAGATTCAGGCCATTCTCGACGAAGAGCTGCCCGGCATTCAGGCACTTCGAGAAGAGGTTCGCGCGGCCCGCGACCTGTACATGGACGCCCACCCACCCGGCGACTTCGACGAGGTTTCCTTCCGCGCTTTCGCTGAGCAACAGGCGCAGCTCCACGTGGAGATCGCGGTTGCATCTGCGCGGACCATGTCCGGCATCTACAACATCCTGACCCCCGAACAGCAGGACAAGCTCCAGGATCTGCGCGGCCTCATGGGGCGCCACCACGGCGCCCGAAGGGGCGGCGGCCTGATGAAGCCCTGACCAACCCTCCCTCGGATGAGGCGGGCGGCCGCTGAAGCGGTCGCCCGCCGACTCCCCTCTATTCGGAAGGTGCACCATGGCACGCAGTAACCACGACATCCCCATGGGCAACATGGTCGCCGGCGCTCTTCTGACGGCGATTTTTTGCACACCCGCGACTCCCGTCGCCGGCGGCTCAATCTCGCTCGAGAGTCCGGCCGTCGCCGAACGTATTACGGTGGATGGCAATCCTTCCGACTGGGACGACATCCCCATGACTTACCTTGAGGGCGGTCTTCGGGTCGTGGCGGCCAGCCACGACGACGATCATCTCTATCTCATGTTCCGTTTCAGCGACGAGCGCCTCGCCCGTCGGCTCCTCCAGCGGGGGGTCATCCTCTGGATCAACGGTGACGGCAAGACCAAGAACAAGGACGAGGCCTTCGGCATCCGCTACACCGGCTCCGAGGCCATCGACGAGTTCCTCCAGGCGACCGATCCCCGGGTAGAAGCTGGCTCAGATTCCGAAGGGGCCGGTGACGGCAGGGGGCCCCGCGGTATGAGCCGTCTCGACAAACACCGTCCCGAACCCGGCGAGCTGACCGTGATTCGATATGGCGTCAAGGACGTGGTGCCCGAAGGTCTCCCCCTGGCTCCCAATGCCGCGTCGGCCATCCATGACGGCGTATTCTGCTACGAGCTGCAGATCCCGCTGGCAGAAATCGGCGGCAAGGTGGCCGAACAGGAGCCATCAAAGAATAGAAAAGTGGCCGTGGGAATCCAGATCGGAGGCACCACTGCGGCTGAACGCGAAAACATCGAGGCCGCCATTCAGGACTCGCTCGGGCGAGGCGGAGGTCCCCAGACCGGAGGCGCGGGTGAGATGGGCGGCGGGGGTCGCGGCGGAATGGGTGGCGGCGGGGGCCGGTCCGGACCACCGGGAGGCCTTGACGAGATGAAGAAGCGACTCGACCCCGAGATCCAGTGGCTGAAGGTCACCCTCTCCCCGGATCAGTAAGCGCGAGGCAGCGACAGAGAGTCTCCTTCAGAGATCGGCGTTCGGATTTCAGTGTTCAGGCCCACCCACTCCGGGGCATCGTCGCAACGCAGCCTGGGGCCTGCACTGAAATTCTGGACTCCGGCCCGGATTCTCACGGCATTGTGGTGCGGCCGTCTCGGCTGCTCGGCCGATCGAAGAACGACGAACAAAGATCCAAGAACCCCACCCACCCGGAACGACATGGCGGGGGTGGGCGGGAATTCAAAACTGAGAACTCAGAACCCATAACTGAAGATCCTGCAGGCGGGACCAAGCTCCACAATGGCCCTTCCCGCTTTCATCCCGAGCGAGCGACCGGGGATCTTCGTTCTTGAATCGTGCCTTGGTGGACAGATGAAAATCGATGAGTAGCATGTTTGTGCTACTATTGTTTCCTCAGGAAATTCGCTGCCGCAGCAAGGAGGCCTGAAATGGTACGACAGACGAAAATCCGGCGTGCCGGCGGCTCTCTTGCCGCCACAATCCCGAAAGAGATGGTGGATCGCTTCCATCTCGAAGCCGGGGATCCAGTATTTGTGGTGGAGACCGATCGGGGGCTCCTGCTGACGCCTTATGACCCCCGTTTCGAAGAGGCTCTTTCCCTGTATCGGCGCGGTTCGCAGATGTACCGCAACGCCCTGCGCGAACTGGCGAAGTGAGCCCCCTGATCTGGCTCGACCGTCTGATGGTTGAGGCCATCCACTTTGACCAGATCCGACTGCACGGGGGACTTCCCGGGCTCCGGGACGACAACGCACTCGAGTCCACACTGGCCAGGCCGCTCAATCGAAAACTCTATGAAGCTGGCTCCGACCTAGCCACTTTGGCTGCCGCGTACGGCTATGGTCTCGTCACCTCCCACCCCTTCGCAGATGGCAACAAGCGGGTGGGGTTCCTCGCCATGTACGTATTCCTGGGCCTCAACGGTCGGGAAATCGCTGCCGAGGAGGTTGAGGTGGTAAACCTGATGGTGGCCGTCGCCGACGGTCGGTGCTCCGAGGAAGATCTTGCGGACTGGCTCAGGGGTCACCTCACCGAGCTTCTCTGACGAGCCGGCTCTTCGAACTCAGAACCGGGTGGGCGGGGTTCTTCGTTGTTGGTCCTTCGTTCTGCGATCGGACTCGGGTGGGCGGGGGTCTTCGTTCTTCGTTCTTTGTTCTTCGTTCCGGTCGGGCGGGCGGGTGGGCTAAACCGGCCGGGTAAACCGCCACGGCTGATCGGAATCCTGCTCAAAACCCACCTTCCGAAGGTAGCGACGCTGGGCCGGAACCTGCGCGGTGGCCACGAAGGTGTGCATCCCCGCCGCTTTCAGGCGATCGTGGGGTGCGGAGAAGACAAAGCGAGCGCTCTTGAAGTCGCGGTATCCCGGAACGACGTAGTCCAGGTAGATCTCCGCCTCACCTTCCTTCGCCTCACCGCAGACAAAGAGCCCCACCGGGAGCATGTTGCGCATGATCAGCCGGACGTGAGGATTGCGGTGTCGCATCAGGTCGAACCCGGGGGCAAACGCCTCGATATCGTCATGGTAGAAGCGCAGGAATTCCTTGAGGAAGGGCATGTCGGCCGGAATTTCGAAAAACGAAAAGACATCCTTCTCGCGCGACAGACGGAGGAGGTAGTAGATGTCCACCAGCACGATGAAGCTGTTGAGTGCGAGGATCGGCCAGGCGTGGATGAGCAGCCCGTAGACCGCCAGAGTGCTGGCTCCGAACAGATTCACCCACCGCAGCCGCCAGATGTTGGCCATGGTGAGCGACGCCGCCACCCCCACCGAGCCCACATAGCCCACCAGCTCGACCCAGCTCATGGCCGCACGTTTCCTCGAATATCATTCACGGAAATCACAACCGGCCGCGACCGCGCTTGATTTCACGGATGGGGATGCTCGCGTGTCGGTGCCAGGCACCGCCGCAGATGTGTCGACCTCGTGCTCCGATGCGATGTCGACGGTGCCTGGCACCGGCCCGCGCGTTGGCTTCGATGACCTGATTTGGACGCGCCCATCTCCCCGTCGCGCTCCCCGAGGGAGCCCCCTATAGCATCCGATCTCCATGTCGGTGCCAGGCACCAGGCGGTCTGCCGAGTCGTCTCCGTGCGATGTCCGACAGGTGCCTGGCGCCGGCCCGGGCGTTCCCGACGCGCTCTAAGACGGCACGCCCGATCATCGCGGCCTTTCACGACCCGGGTGGGTGGGTGGGAACGTTCAACGTTTAACTTTCAACTTTCAACGTGAAGGTGCCCCGGAGTGGCACGCCTGCCCATCGCGCCCTCCTCGCACCGGGTGGGCGGGGGGTCTTCGTTCTTCGTTCTTCGTTCTTCGATCCGTACGGGGTGGGTGGTGGGTTCTTCGATCTTCGTTCGTCGTTCTTTATTCTTCGTTCGGCAACGGTAACGGGCTCGGGAACGGGCTCGGGCTCGGGTGGGCGGGGGCTCCTCCTTGTTCCCTGCTCCGTGTTCCGTGTTCCCTGGTCAAGTCCTGGCGAAAAGTTGTCACTATTCGTCGTCGTGGCTGCGGAGGCTGTGGGAAGGTGGAGGGAGGTGGGGGGGGGGGCGAGCTCCGCAACTCCCGCAGTCGGGGAGGGTGGGCCGCGCGGTGGTTCATCAGGCTGTGGATTAGGGAAGGTGTGATCAAGGGTTGTGTGAAGGGGAGCCAGCCCTCTTGTCAGGCGGCCAGTTCATGGACCTGTGGCAGGGTATCTGGTAATAGAGGGTCATGTGGGGTCGGCGGTGGTTGTAGAGCCAGACGGCTTCATCGACAGCGCGTCGTACCTGCTGCCGGCTGAGGAAAGTTCTTCCGAGGCCATACTCCTGTTTGAGGATGCCGTTGAGTCTCTCTGCAGTTGAGTTTTTTCGGCACAGTGATTCAACTCGGTCATGCTCACCGGCAAGTAGCGACCATTCCAGGCGTTCGACATACTTGTGGCTACAGTACTGGCTTCCATCGATCTGAATGGTGAATTGGATACCTGTAGTCTGGCAGATCCGCAATCGCCTGATCCAACGCTTTCATGGAGAGTCTTGGGTGTCGAGGCTTTCTCCACAGTGATAGCCGACGATCTTGTCGGGGAATCCCCATGCCATGATCAGAGTGAGGTATTCAAACCCCCCCCACGTCCGGATGTAGGTCACGTCGCTGACCCAGATCTGGTTTGGAGCCGTGGCCTCAAGCTCAGGGATGAGATTCCTATACACCGGCAAAGAGTGCCCCGAAAACGTAGTGCGGGGTTTTCTTCGGCAACGGTCTGACCAGCATCCCGTGATGACGAAGAACCTCAAACATCCGGTCTCTTACCGACCTGGATACCGGCGTCTCGGAAACTTGGCTGACGCAAATGCCGATGGAGCTTCCTACAACCAAGCCGCGGCTGCTGCTGTCGCTCCCGCCTGACCAGAGCGATGATCAGACTCTCGTCGACTTCTCTCCGTCTTTTTCGCCGCCGCCTCTGCTTGTCGTGGTTCTTCCGGGTCATGCCCACCTTGCAGCACAACCTCTTCAGATGCTTACTCCGCGTCGTCCTTGGAGTTTCTTGCCCGCCCGGTGGACGCCTTGACCAGCGTGCTTTTTTTAAACTCTCTCGCGTCGATGCCCATCCGCTCGCACAGAATCTCGAAAAACGCCTGATCCAACGCCTGGTCCATCACCGAATCCGCCAACGCAGCTTCCAAGCCTCGCACCCGTTCCTTCAAACGCTCGATCTCTCCAGGCTCGTCTTTTCTTCTCCACTCGTACCACCTTCCGCAGCAAGTGCCCCTTGCCGTACTGTCTAGCCCAACGCTTCACCGACCCGAATCAACACCGTAGGCCTGTGATCCTTCATGTGGACTCCCAAATCGCCCCGCCTCGAGCTCGTCCACTACCTGCTGCTTGAATGCCTCACTGTATCGCATGGTCTCCGCCATAGGCCCACCCCCTTCTCGAGTGTCAACCTATTACAGGACGCCACCGTGGGCGGATCTTGGATCTTGCATCTTGGATCTTGTATCTGGACGGGTGGGCGGGAGGCCGAGCTAACGCCGTCCCGACAGTGGTGTTGCCAGAGGTCACGGTCGGAGAAGTGGAAGAAGGGCGCCATGGCGAGCAGCCCCGGTGGCTGAGATCGCCGTGCTCGAGATAGTGCAGCTCGGCGAACTTCGCCTCCACCTCCGGGTCCGGATCCACTGGAAAGCCCGGACTGCCGCATCAGCAGGATTCCCTTGGCCTGGATCGACAGCTCGAGCCGCAGCCTGAGCAGGCACAACATGTCGGCCACCACCGTCGGCGGAAGCCGCTCCTTGAGCTCCTCCAGATAGGCGCCGATCCGGCTGCCGGAAATCTGTCCCGAGTGGATGAGCTGCAAAAGCTCCTGGTCCGAGTCGAAGCCGACCCCGAGCCAGTCCCGTGTGCGCAACTCGGAGAAGTGGGACACGGCGACAAAAAACACCGGCAGCACCGAGCAGCAAGCACCACCGTCGAGACGTTGGGGGAGACGAGGAAGTGATTGAAGATCGAATGCAGGACCACGGCCGCCAACAGCCCCGGCAGGTAGACCAATGGGCGATTGCTGCCGTAGCGGTCGGCGAGCAACTTGGAGAGAATCGCCATGACGGCTGTGGCGCTGCCGTGCATGAGCGCGGTACCAAAGCCCCGCACCACCCACAGCAGCAGGCTGAGGGCCCCAGTACAACGAAGTACTGGGTGTTTTCCACCGCCGCGAAGCCGGCGCCGACGGCAAAGCCGGCGATGGCCGCATCCACCAAAAAACCGACCCGCCGGCGGGCCACCAGAATCACCAATGGGATCGCCTTGAGCAGCTCCTCCACCAGTGGAGCGAGATACCTCGCGATCTGCGCCCGATCCAGATCGAGGGCCTCGGCACCGATCCGGCTGACGACGAAGCTCACCACGGCGGCCACCCCCCCGTAGAGCAACATCATCAGGACCCGACGGGGTCTGACCAGCTTGTAGCTGTCGAGCAGTACCAGCGCGCCCAGAAAGACGAGCACGGGCAGCAAACCGAGCACGAGCCTGGTACCGGCATGCAGCAACACCATGGTGTCAAGGGTAACGCAGTCGCCCGCCCGCCCTCCCGGTTGAAAGGGTGAGAAGGTGAGAAGGTGAGAAGGGGGAAAGGAGAGAGGTCCCGCGCCCGCCCGAAAGGTCGAAAGTCAAAAGTCGAAAGTCCCCCCACCCGCCCGGGAGCAGGGGCCAGGGAGCAGGGGGCAGCTCCGCCCACCGAGTCAAGAGTCAGAAGTGAAACGATATATGTCAGCCGTCTGGAGCTGGCAAGGCCCAACGTTTAACGTTCAACGTGTAACCTGTGACGACTTTGTAGCGCGGCCCTCTGGGCTGAACCTCTGGGAGCGCAGCAGGAAAATCGGCGCGGCGGGCGGGCTACAGAACCTTGAGCGAAATCATGAACTCGTTGGACGCCTTCATGCCCTCGGAGAAGGCCTGGGCGTAGCCGAGTGACAGGGTCATATCGAGACGCGAGAGCATGGTGAACCGGAGGTCGAACTGGACTCCAACGTCTCCGACCTCACGGCGCTCCTGTTTGCTCGTCCCAACTCGTCACGATACCGTTGGTGAACAACGATGGGCGGACCCAGGTGATGAAGAAACCCGGCCACCTGACGCGACGAAATCGAATGGGTGGAAGATTCCACTCGAGCATCGCCTTGGTGAACGTCTGCCCACCGATAGCGTTCAGATCGACGCCGGGGAAGCTGTACCACTCGTGGTAGCGCTTGATGGATCCGTCATCCACATAGTTGTTGCCGAAACCGCCAAAAAAGAAGAAGGCGAAGGGATCGTCGGCATCCCCGTGGGCATACCCGGCATCGGTGCGCAGCCAGATGGAGGAATGCCGGATGGGGAGGGCGAAACCGATGTCGAAAGCGCCGCGAATCAGGGGAATCGCCTTCCCGTTGACGTAGTTGTTGGCGGCGACGAGCTCCCAGGTGTGGCCCTTCTCGTCGTCCACATGCCCCAGCGAGGAGCGCACGTTGCTGTAATGCAGTTCGGCCTGCGACCACGCCAGCGTGTCGTAGGGCGAGGGTACGTTCGGCGTCCCCGGGAACCTGCTCCAAGCCCCCGAAGAAGGCGGTGTCCAGGTTGAGCTCCAACCTCCTCGGTTTGTCGAAGATGAGGTTCTTGTCCCAACCGACTTCCGCCGAGTACCCCTTGAGGCCTCGATAGGTGGGGCCGAAGAGGTCATAAAAGTCGGCGTTGTTGTACTTGAGGGCAACCGACCAGTTGTAGCGTTCGTAGTCAAGCTCGAGGTGCAGTCGCTCATCGGAGTCGAGCGTGTTGTCGGGTGTGTACGAGGCGGTGAAATTCACCCGATTGAGCATCATCGGATCGGAGAAGTTCATGCGGAATCCGATGCCTG
>CAVQBD010000006.1:0-412396 GCA_963710645.1 uncultured Holophagae bacterium
TACACGGAGTACCAGCTGGCGCGGAACATCCATTCGGGCAGGCGGGCTCGTGTTGATTCTGCACCTCTCAACGGTGGACTGGCGAGCGCTTCTGGCGTCAGGCCCAGAAGAGAGCGCCGACTTCTGAACCCACCTCGCAGAAACGACAGTACCGCGAGAACGAGGAAGACGACGAAAAGGGTTTTCGCCACTCCCACGAAGGAGCCTGTCACTCCTCCGAAACCAAGCAGTGCCGCAATCAAAGCGATGATGAGGCAAGTGATTGTTAACTGTGACATGGTCAAGCTCTCCTTGAAAAAAAGGTTGGGGATCTGTCGGCGAAAGACGAACAGCATCCGTGATTGCGATCTCACAAGCGAAACGTTGTTTTCCACGTTGGAGCGAGAAGTCAGCTCCACCGGGCCCGCTAATCCTCGGCTCGACACGAATGCCTTACACAGCCAAGAACAAAAAAAGCCGGACGCGACCAAATACCCTGAGGCAATCGAGCCGCGTCGGCTTACTCATCAATGAGCCCCCCGGTTGCGCCGAGTTGCTCTTTTGTCTAGTCATCCGAAACTTTCCTCATCAATACTTGGCGGGAGCCGTGTTCCTTTGTGCTCCCGCGCGAACCAGTAATCCATTGTACGGCGCGGAATGGAAAAAGCAATGTGTACTGCGGCAGGGTACCTGGGACCGCAGCATGGTACCACGCAGAATGAGCTGGGGAAAATATCAGAGCACTCTCTGTTCCTGCACTGCCAGTGTCGCTGCTGCGGCTGATCGTGGAGCTTCCGTTCGGCACTGCGGATTCACCTCCACCAGGTCCGATCCGGCGATCCGATGTGCTCCCGGATGTGGCTGACGACGCGCCGATGATCTATTTCGGCGGGATCTATGATTGGTACGACCCCATGCTCGTGCTTGATGCGCTGGACGATCTCCTGGATCGCGACAGCCGGACGGTGGTGGTGTTTGTGGAGCATCCCCACCCGGAGCTGACCCCGTTGGCCGCGGCGTCGGTGGCCCGCGAGGCAGCCCGCGACCGGGGCTGGTTGGGCCGCGAGGTGCGGTTCGAGGGTTGGCGGCCGTACGACAGACGTTACGAACTCGCCCAAGTTTGCGATGTGGCGGTGGTGACACATCGACCGGGGCTGGAGACCGACCTCAGTCTCAGGACCCGATTGGTGGATCTTCTGTGGCTCGGTCTGCCAGTGGTGGTCACCGCCGGCGGAACGATGGCCCGGGTGATCGCCGAGGCCGGGGCGGGGGAGGTGGTTCCGCCCGGGGATGCCAAGGCCCTGGCCGCGGCCGTCCGCGGGCTCCTCGACGACCCTGATCGGCGAAGGTTGGCCAGTGGCGCCGGCAGGCGCTGGGCCGAAACGCGAGATTGGCGGTCGGCGGCGGGACCACTCTTGGACTTCGCCCGGCAGCCCTGGAGGGATCCCCATCGCGATCGTTTCGCCCGTCTGGCGCCGCCGCCGGCAAACGCGGAGGAGCCTGCCGGTCAGCGCCTGCTCAGAGTGTTCAGACGGTTCGGGGGCGGCTCGTGAAAGCGTCGGTGATCGTGGTGACTCACGCCGGCGTCGCCCGGTTGGGCGATGGGCTGGCCTCGTTGGCTCGCTATGGTGGGCGCAGCGATATCGAGGTCATCCTGGTGGACAACGGATCGTCCGACGGTTGCGCCGAAACCGCCCGGCGTGAATACCCTTGGGCGCGCACGGTGCGGTCAGAACGCAACATCGGGTTCACGGGGGGAGTCCGACTGGGCGCCGACATTGCCCAGGGCGAGATCCTCGTGTTCCTCAATGACGACGCATCAGCCGAGGAGGGTTTCGTGGAACATCACCTCGAAACTCTCGAAGCCCATCCGCGGGCGGCGGCAACCGGCGGCCGACTGGTGACATGGGACGGCACCCGCCACGACTTTCTGAGGGGCCGGGTGACCTTTGACGTGCACGCGTTCCAGATTGGTCAGGGTTGGCCGGTGGGTCAGGTCGATCCGCCTGAGACCGGCGAGCCCCTGCCCTTTGCCTGCGGCGGCAACATGGCGGTTCGCCGGCGGGACTGGGACAGCGCGGATGGGTTCGATCCCGAACTTTTCGCCTATTTCGAGGATGTGGAATTTGGCTGGCGGTTGTGGGCCATGGATCGCTCAGTGGTGGCCGCTCCGGAGGCGGTGGCTCGACACCGGGGTTCCGCCACTTCGTCGGCCATGGGCGATTTCCGACGGGGGGTGCTCTTCGAACGCAATGCTCTGAGGATCTTCCACACCTGTGCGGACAACGAGCTTCGGGGGGCCCTGGGTGGCGCGGTCTACGCCACATTCCTGCACAGGATGGTGGCCTATGCCACCTCGAGGCCTGAGTGGGCGCCTCACGTCACGGATCCCTTCGGCTCCACCGGCGGACCGGTGGGCCGGCGGGAGCGCTGGGGGAAACGGCTTCGTCAGCGTGGGTTGGTGGGCGCCGCGCGTCACGCACTGGCCCGGATCCTCATCGGTCCCCGTGCTGGCCGGCCGCGGATTGACGACGGGCACCTCCTGATGCAATTGCGTGCGGCCCACGGGTACTTCGAGGGCATCGCGGAGACAGATCGAAGGCGGCAGGAGCTCGAGCGGATTCGCAGGGTGCCCGATCGAGAGATTTTGGAGCGGTTCCCGCGGCTGGTCGTGCCAACCTACTCGGGTGATGGAGAGTGGTTTTCCTCCGATGCCTTCAGGGCCCTCCTGCCCGATGACTGGCCGTTGGAGTTCGCTGAAATCGGGGACCTCATTCATCCCAGCCTCCTTGACTAGCGCGGCTCTCTGAGAAGGTTGAGAGTCTCTAATTCTCAATTCTCAGTTCTCAATCTTGAATGAGTTGTGGGATGCGATTGGTCCAGAGTTTCTGGCTGAATCGGGTGGGTGGGGGGAATTCAAGATTCAAACTTCAAAACTCAAAATTTATACTTCAGAACTCCTTCCTTGTAGAATCGCGTAATGCTCGAGATCTACGTTGGCGGCCCCTCGCTTCCTGTGGAGGATCTGGCATTTGAGGCCTGGATGCTCGACCGGGCCGCTGAGGGGTGCCCCTGTTTCTTTGCAACCTCGTGGCCCGGACCGGTGGTGGTCTTGGGTTATGGCCAGCCGCCGGACGAAGTGGATCTCGACTTCTGCAGCCGCAGCGACATCCCCGTGTACAGGCGACTCACCGGAGGCACCGGCGTTTTGCACCAGGGCGACCTGGGGATTTCGCTCGCCCTTCCCGGCCAGCACCCTTGGGCACAAGGGGTGATCGGCCTTTACGATCGGTTTCTGTCGGTGCTCGAACCGGCCCTTCAACGCTTCGAGCCTCGTGTCGAGCGAAAGCTGGATCCGCCGCGAGCCTCGCGCATCCGCTCTCCGATCTGTTTCCTCGATCAGTTGTCGGACACCCTCCTCGTGGACGGTCGCAAGGCGGTGGGTTGCGCCCAAACCCGCCGCAAAGGGGCGGTCCTGATACACGCCGCGATCCTGCTCGGTCTGGATGCCGATCTCTGTGCGAGGGTCTTTCGGACCGACCCGGACGAGGTCAGATCGGGGCTGACCGCTGCTGTGGCTGGGGGGGACTGGACAGCGATCGGGCGTGGGATCTGGTCCGATTTGGCGGATGAGCTTGGTCTCGAGGCCCTGGAAAAGACCCGAAAAAGACTCCCTCCGAGTTATCTCGAAGCCTACCGCGAGAAGCGGTGGGCTCCCGTCGGTTGCGGCTTGGTTTGGTGAATTTTGGCTGACTGAAGAGAAGAACGTCCGTACACGGATGATACAGCCCGTCTCACGTCTCGTTGCTCCCGGAATGACCCCAGGCGAGGAGCTGTTTTCCAGTTTGAATCGGAACGATGGAAGGGAAGCGTATGCCTCGAACCCGTGTCTATGAAGCGGTGACGGAACGCCTGGAGATCCTCGATATCGACGGCACCGTCGACCAATCGCTGATGCCCGATATTGCGCACGATCAGGTGGTGGAGCTCTACCGCGACATGGTGAGGATGCGGGCGTTTGACGACAAGGCGCTCAAGTTGCAGCGACAGGGGAGGATGGGTACGTGGCCCCCGATCAAGGGCCAGGAAGCCATCCAGGCCGGTGTCGGTCGCGCCATGACCGAACAGGACTGGCTGATTCCCGCTTTTCGGGAGCACGGAGTGATGCTCTCCAAGGGCATCCCAGGCCACCTCATCTATGCCTATTGGGCGGGTGACGAGCGTGGTTCGTGCTACCCGGAGGGGCTGCGGTGTTTTCCGGTGGCGGTTCCCGTTGGCAGCCAGTGGCAGCATGGAACCGGAATTGGTCTGTCCCTCAAACTGCGCGGTGAGGAAGCCGCCGCGGTCGTGTTCGGAGGCGACGGTTCCACATCCGAAGGGGATTTTCACGAAGCCCTCAACTGCGCCGGCGTGTATGGCGTGCCCACCGTGTTCGTGATTCAGAACAACCAGTGGGCGATCTCCGTGCCCCTGCACCGGCAGACCGCAGCCGCCACCCTGGCGCAGAAGGCTCACGCCTACGGCATCCCCGGAATTCAGGTCGACGGCAATGACGTCTTCGCGGTATGGAGTGCGATCAATGAGGCGCTCGACCGTGCACGGTGCGGGGACGGTCCGACGTTGATCGAGGCGGTGACCTACCGACTTGGTGACCACACCACGGCTGATGATGCCAGCCGCTACCGCGATGATGCGGAGGTCGAGAGGTGGCAGGCGCGCGATCCGATCTCCAGGCTGCGGCTCTACCTGGACGGCGCGGGACTGTGGAGTGATGAGCTCGAAGCTGAGCTCGCCGTGGAGGTCCACGACTGGGTTGACGAACAGGTGAAAGCGCTCGAGGAGATGCCTCCTCCGCGGCCGCAGGACCTGTTTGACCACATGTATGCCGAGACGCCGCCACATCTGATCGAACAGATGGCGTCGTTGGTCGAGGAGGTGGAGGGATGACGACGGACGTCGCTGAAAAAGGGGGAATGGACGCGCGGCAGCTCCACGCGGTGCCTGAGTCGTCGACCGAGAGGCTGACCATCGCCCAGGCGGTTCGTGACGCTTTGCGCGACGAGATGGAGCGGGATGACCGTGTGCTTGTCCTTGGTGAAGATGTGGGCATCGATGGCGGTGTGTTTCGCGCCACCGACGGCCTGGTCGAACGTTTCGGTCACGAGCGGGTGATCGATACCCCGCTGGCGGAGAGCGCCATCATCGGTATGTCGGTTGGCCTGGCAGCCACCGGGTTTCGTCCCGTGGCCGAGATCCAGTTTATGGGTTTTGTCTATCCCGCCATCAACCAGCTTTTCTCCCACGCCGCCAGGCTGCGCAACCGGACCCGCGGAAGACTCCATGTCCCAATGGTTGTTCGGATGCCGTACGGCGGTGGAATTCACCCGCCTGAGCATCACTCCGAGAGCTATGAGAGCCTGTTCCTGAACACCCCCGGCATCAAGGTTGTCGTGCCGTCCAATCCCTATGACACAAAGGGCCTCTTGGCCTCGGCTATTCGGGACGATGACCCGGTGCTGTTCATGGAACCGAAGCGGATCTACCGTGCCTTTCGTGAGCCGGTGCCCACCGAACCATTCACGGTGCCGTTGGGCAAGGCCAACGTCGCGCGGACCGGCACCGAGGTGACCCTGGTGTCGTGGGGAGCCATGGTTCGCGTCTGTCTCGACGCGGCCGAGGTGCTGGCCCACGACGGCGTATCGGCTGAGGTTGTGGATCTGAGGACCCTCAATCCGCTGGACCGGGACACCCTGATCGAAAGCGTGGTCAAGACGGGCCGGGCGGTGGTGGTCCACGAGGCTCCCCGAACCAACGGATTCGGGGCCGAGATATCGGCTCAGATCACCGAGCACGCCATGCTGCAGTTGGAGGCGCCGGTGCAGCGGGTGGCGGGATTTGACGTGATCTTCCCGCTGTCCCATAACGAAAAGCTGTACCTCCCTTCGCGGGAGCGGATCATCAGAGCGGTGCGGAAGACGCTCTTATTTTGATGATTGATGATTGAAGATTGCAGATTGGTCTCTGGATTGACCGAATGAGCCACCGAAGACTCCGCACACAATCTGCAATCTGGAAGATGTGATCTGCGATTATTTCTGGAGCGGTTCGTCGGAGGTGTGAGAAATGGCGTTCATATTCAACTTCCCGGATGTCGGGGAGGGAATCCACGAGGGTCGAGTCGTCGAATGGCTGGTGGCCGAGGGCGCCTCCGTGGCCGAGGACGAGGCACTGGTCAAGGTGGAGACCGACAAGGCGGTGGTCGAGCTGCCGTCTCCCCGGGCCGGAGTGGTCTTGAAGCTCCACGTTGCCGCCGATACGGCCATCGAAGTGGGTGACGCGCTGGTGACCATCGGTGAGGCCGGAGAGGCAGTGCCCGACACGCAGACTCCTGTATCGCGGGATGATGACAGCACGCCGATGCCCGTCGACCGCGAGGCGCCGGTGTCAGCTCCGGTCCCGGGAGCGAGACGGCCGCTGGCGACGCCGCGGACCCGGGTCCTGGCGCGGAAATTGGGTGTGGACCTCGAAACCGTCCGAGGCACCGGCTCCGGAGGTCGGATAACCGACGACGATGTGGAGAAGACAGCGAACGGCGACGCCGCGCCGGCGGCACCGAGCTCGGTTCCAGCCGCCACGCCGGCTGCGGTCCTGTCGGGACGGGGCGAGGTGACGGCTGACGGCGAGGTCGAGAGGGTGCCGCTCAGCCACCTCCGAAAGGTGATCGCCGCCGCCATGCACACGTCCAAACAGACTGCGGCTCACGTGACCCACGTGGATGAGGCGGATGTCACGGACCTCATGGCGCACTATCGCAGAGCAAAACCTGCCATCGAGGCGCAGACCGGCGTCAAGTTCAGCCTGCTGCCGTTCTTTATCAAGGCCGTGGTCACGGCTTTGAAGCGACACCCCCAATTCAACGCCACCGTGGACGAACAGGCGGCCGAGATGGTGCTCAAGAAGTACTACAACATCGGTATCGCGGTGGACACCCCGGAGGGGCTGATCGTGCCGGTGATCAAGAATGCCGATGCGAAGGACATGGTGACCCTGGCCGCTGAAGTGGCGGACATGGCATCTCGCGCACGATCCCGAGAGCTGCGGCTCGACGAGCTCAGGGGTGGGACCTGCACCGTCACCAATATCGGTCCGTTGGGAGGGGTGTTCGCGACGCCGATCATCAACCTCCCCGAACTCGCCATCGTCGGCCTCCACAAGATCATGGACAGGCCGGCTGTGGTGGACGGTGAGATCGTCATTCGCAAACAGATGTACCTCAGTGTGTCTTTTGATCATCGCTATGTAGACGGTGCCGACGGCGCCCGGTTCATGACGGACCTGGTGGGGCTGGTCTCCACTCCCGGTCTCTTGATGGCGAGGTTGTAATGGTTGTGGGTTCGGTCTCTCGAGGCTGTCAGGTGGTTGTGGTCGGTGCCGGTCCGGGCGGCTATGTGGCCGCCATTCGGGCCGCCCAGTTGGGCAAGGACGTGATTCTGGTTGAGAAATCGCCGCGACTCGGTGGGGTGTGTCTCAACGTGGGCTGCATCCCGTCGAAGGCTCTCATCCACGGGGCCGACCTTGCGGATGAGGTTCGGCATGGCGAGGCCATGGGTCTGAAGGTGGAAGGCCTGGAGGTCGACCTGTCGAAGATGGTCAAGTGGAAGGACGGCATCGTCCGGCGACTCACTGGAGGCGTCAAGTTCCTGTGCGAGAAAAACGGCGTCGAGATCGTCCACGGCGAGGCCGCCTTCATCTCGGACCGGGCGCTGACAGTTGCCACCGAAGAAGGTCCGTTGGAGATCCAGTTCGAATCCGCCATCATCGCCACCGGTTCGCGCCCCATGGAGCTCGAGGGCTTCGAGTCCGACGGGGAGAGGATTATCGGGTCCACCGAGGCGTTGTCGCTGCAGTCCGTCCCGCAGCGGATGGTGGTGATCGGAGCCGGCTACATAGGGCTCGAACTCGGCAGTGTCTACGCCAAACTGGGCGCCAAGGTGTCGGTGGTGGAGTTTCTTCCGGAACTTGTCCCCGCCCTTGATCGAGAAGTCGCCAAGGCCCTCGAGAAACGACTGAAACAGCTGGACATAGACCTTTATCTGAGTCACCGTGCGGAGGGCTTCGAGCCGGGTGATCCCGGGGTGGTGGTGGCCCAGGGGCCTGATGGTGAGATCCGGCTGGAGGCCGACGCGGTGCTGATGTCGGTGGGCCGGGTTCCAAACACTGACGGGCTGGGCCTCGACGTCATTGGTGTGGCCACCGACGACAAGGGTTTCATCACGGTGAACGACCGGATGAAGACAAGCGTGGCAGGCATCTATGCCGTCGGCGACGTGGTGGGTGGCGCCCTGCTGGCGCACAAGGCCTATCAGGAGGCAAAGGTCGCGGCCGATGTGATCGCCGGGGAGCCGGCCGCTTTTGACAGCGTCGGCATTCCGGCGGTGATCTATACCGACCCCGAGGTGGCATGGGTCGGTCTGAGCGAGAAGGAGGCCCGTGATCAGGGGTTCGAGGTGGTGACCGGAACCTTTCCCTATTCCGCCTCCGGGCGGGCGATGTCGCTCGACTCCACCGACGGCTTTGTCAAGGCCATCGGTGATGCCGAAACCAAGCGGCTTCTGGGCGTGGTGGCGGTGGGCCGTGGAGTCTCCGAGTTCATCGGCGAAGCCACGCTGGGTCTGGAGATGGGTGCCTTCTTGGAGGACGTGGCCTTGACGATCCACCCCCATCCGACCATGTCGGAGGCGCTCCAGGAGGCCGCCGAGGCTGCATTGGGACAGGCCGTGCATATGTTGAATACGTGAATGGTGAATAGTGAATAGTGAATAGTGAATAGTGAATAGAGGGAAGGCAGTAGGCAGTAGGGAGTTTGGATTTCCGGCGCCATCCGATTCCCATCTATTCACTATTCACTATTTGCTTTTCACTTTAACGAGAGCACCACAACCGGAGGGGTACGCCCATGACGACACGAAGCTACAAGGAGTTCACCGCAGAGCGGGCGGCCCTCAACGAGCTCGTGCTTGACAAGGCCAACCTGGAGATCAAGCGTTTCTTCAGCCTCGACTCTCAGACCTACCGTGCCGGAGAGCTCGACGTCAAGACGAAGGAGATGTTGGGTCTGGTGGCTTCCCTCGTGTTGCGCTGCGATGATTGCATCTCCTACCACGTTGGTCGCTGCCACGACGAGGGTGTCACCGACGGCGAGTTGCAGGAGGTCCTGTCCGTCGGGTTGGTGGTGGGCGGTTCCATCGTCATCCCCCACCTCCGTCGGGCGGTACGGACCTGGGAGGAGGTCTCCGCCGAAGACTGACATCTGAAATGCGAAATGCGAAATGCGAAATGAGGAATCAGGAATTCGAAATGCGAAATTCGAAATCTGGGATGCGGGATATGAAACGCGATGCGGGAGATGGTGGCGCTGAGCTAAGCTAGCACGACGGGAGGCCCATGCACTCAGTTCATGCAGGATCAGGCTGGATCGAGGTGGTCTGCGGTCCCATGTTCTCGGGCAAGTCCGAGGAGCTGATACGGCTGCTTCGCAGAGCCGCTATCGCTCGTCAGAGGGTCCAGGTCTTCAAACCCGCTCTCGACGACCGATTCGACTCCACCGACATCGTCTCCCACTCCCAGTGGCGCATTCCCAGCGAAACGGTGGAGCGGGCCGGGGAGATTCTGGCACGCCTCGACCCTCGCACCGAGGTGGTGGGCATCGACGAGGCTCAGTTCTTCGACGAGGAGTTGACCACCGTCTGCTCCCACCTCGCCAATCTCGGCAAACGGGTCATCGTCGCCGGGCTTGATATGGACTATCGCGGTGTGCCCTTCGGTCCCATGCCATCCCTGCTGGCTGTGGCCGAAGAAGTCCACAAAATCCACGCCATCTGCAGCCGGTGCGGCGCGCCGGCGGCCTACACCCAGCGGCTCACCGAGGCCGAGGAACAGGTAGTGGTGGGCGCGGCCGACATCTATGAGGCTCGGTGCCGGCGGTGCCACGAGCCGGAGGGCGTGGTTGCCGGTTCGGAACCGTGGTTGTTCCCACCACCCGCCAAGAGTGTTTCTTCGTGAAGCGCGGTCTCGTGACGTGGTTGCTCGCAGGCATGGTGGCGCTGCTCGCTGCCGGAGCATCGGGCGCTTTAGCGCCGGACGCCGCCGTGACCGCCGTGCTCGCGGTGCTTTTCATTCTGTGGGTCGCCATCAGTTGTGCCGTTGGATTCTGGTTTGTCTGGCGTTGGCTGACCTACCGTGTCAGCGTCCGGCTGCTGGTGTCATATCTGTTGATTGGCGTGATGCCCTTCATCGTGTCCGCGGCGTTGGCCGGATTCGCCCTCTACGCAGCCATGGGACAGTACACCTCGGTGAGATTCTCCTCCGAGATGGAGAAGCTCGAGGCGGACCTCCAGCGTGACTGCCAAGACATCCTTGCCGTCTACCGGTCGTCCGGCGAGGTGGCCGCGTCGGTGTCGTTCCGAGAGGCGGCCCGGCGCGAGCGATACCTCGTTCCACGGGTCGTGTGGCGAGCTCGATTACGTGATCTGGTCCTCGCCGGCGAGGGAGCAGGGGAGTTCCCCGAGTCGACCTGGATGACCGGCAAGACGTCGGCCCTGGCGCGGTTGGATGACGGTGTTCACATGCTGGTTGGGGTCTCCGAAGAGTCTGGACCCGATGTGGTCTCAGCCCTCGTCCCGCTCGACGTCGAGGCTGCCCGTTCGATGAATGAAGTGCTCTGGTTCGATGTGTATTTCACGCCGCTCGACGAGGATGACGAGGACGCCCTGAAGCAGGCGATTGAAGACGACCCCGGCGTCGATATCACCGCCAAATCCGGGTCCGGCCAGGGGGTGAGCTCCAACGATCATGGGGTATCAACCGACGAGATGTGGCAGCCGTGGCCTGACGCCGATCAGGGAATCCTCTACAAGCCATGGATCTTCTGGTTCCGTTTGGCCGTCGACGTCCAGGACCTGGCCTCGGGAGAACCCGCCGGATCGGTGATCACTCTGCTGAGAACATCGCCAATGAACGTGTGGACGGACTTCACATCGTCCCGTTACGAACTGGGGACCCACCTCCTGGGTGTGCTGGTGGGCGTGGCGACCTTCTTCGGAGTTTTGTACGGGCTCGCGCTGCTCATCGCGGCCACCATGATCGTGTCCATCGCCCGGTCCACCGCCAGGTTGAGCAAGGGTGCGGTGGCGGTGGAACGCGGTCAGTTGGGTTTCCGGATTCCGGTCAAGCGTCACGACCAGTTGGGCGACTTGGCGGCCTCGTTCAACCGGATGACCCAGTCCGTTGAGGACATGCTGGATGATGTGGCGGAGAAGGAGCGACTCGCCAGGGAATTGGAACTGGCTCGGGAGATTCAGGAGAGTCTGCTGCCCAGTCGACATTTGCGCCATGGCGCCCTCGGCGTCCACGCCGTATTTCGCCCGGCTGCCGCGGTGGGGGGCGACTATTTCGACATCTTCCCTTTGGGAGACAAGCGACTGCTGGTTGTGGTGGGAGATGTGGCGGGCCACGGGTTGCACGCCGGGCTGTTGATGGCCAGCCTCAAGTCCACGGTCGCAGCCCTGGTGCGGGAGGGATATACCGGCAGGGAGTTGGTGAGTGGCGTCAACGAGCTGCTTCTCGACCGACAGGCCGGGCCCACAATGGCGACCCTGGTGGTGGTCGACCTCGATCTCGAAGAAGGCACCGTGCGGCTGACCAACGCGGGCCATCCACCCGCCTACCTGATCCGTGATGGCGGTGCCGAGGAGCTGATGGCCAGCTCGTTGCCCCTGGGGAGCCCGCGCAGCGTGCCGCGCCAGCTTGAACGTCCCTTCCCGGAGGGAGCTCGCCTCCTGCTGTACTCGGACGGGCTGGTGGAGGCCACCGACGAGGCGGGTGAGCCGTTCACCTACGAACGACTTGCGGCAGTGGTCGACGACTCGACGGGAAGGGCTGCGGGTGAGCTCGAGACCGCCGTTTTGTCTGAACTCGATCGCTTCGTCGGGGATCGCCCTCTGGCCGACGATCTGACCCTGCTCGTGGTGGAGCGCGGCTCCGGGAGCGCTCGAGCCGTTGATCCACCGGTATCATAGGATCAGGATGGGAAGCGCTGGCCACGTCTTGACCGGAACCATGGTGGGCAGGTACCGCCTGGAACGCCGGATTGCCAAGGGCGGCATGGGTGCCGTGTGGGCGGCGCGTGACACCCGGCTCGAACGGGACGTGGCGATCAAACTCATGCCGTCGGCCCTGCGTGACGACGAGTCCGCCGGGCCGCGCTTCGAGCGTGAAGCACGCGCCATGGGGCGTCTCCAACACGCCAACGTGGTCAGCGTCTTCGATATCGGCACCGCAAGCTCCGGCGATGGAGAAGAGGTGCCCTACCTGGTGATGGAGCTGCTCCACGGTCGTTCGTTGAACGACCTGCTGGGCGACGGGCCGCTGCCGCCGCGACGGGCCGCCAAGGTCCTTCATCAGGTGGCACAGGCTTTGGCCGCAGCCCACCGGGCTGGGGTCATCCATCGCGATCTCAAACCATCCAACATCATGGTCGGTGACGGCGGACATGTCACGGTGCTCGATTTCGGTCTGGCGCGTCTGATCTACGGCGAGGGTCAGGTTCCGGAAGAGACATTGACGACGCCAGGCATCGTGCTCGGGTCCTGTCCTTATATGTCGCCGGAGCAGGCTCTCGGCGACAAGGTCGATGCCACCTCGGACATCTATTCCTTCGGCTCGGTTGCCTACGAGGTTCTGTGCGGCCGTCGCGCCTTCGAGGGGACGACGCCGGTTCAGGTGATGCAGGCTGTGGCCCGTTCCAACTACCCGCCGATCCGACAGGTTGCGCCCGAGATCCCCGACGCGATGGCCGCCGTCGTGGAGCGTTGCCTGCAGCGGGATTCCGGCAAACGCTACCCGGACGCCGGCGAGCTGTCACGAGATTTGGAGACGATCCTCGACAGCGAGGATTCAACGATGACGCGGGCGCCGACCATCCTTCAGCGTGGCAGCGGCGTGCGTGCAGTGGCAGCGGCCCGGCGCTGGTGGTTCGCGCGTGTGGCCGCGGCCGCCGCGGTGTGCCTCGTTGGTGGCCTCATAGTCGGTGGTCTGATGGGGCGCTCCGGTCGGGAGCCGGTGCGGCCGGATCCGGGACAGTGGGGCTACCGAGAGCTTTTGGACGTGACCGGGGCGCTTCACGGAACAGCGTGGCATCCCGATGGATCGGAGGTGGTTGTGGAACACCACCATGGAGGAACCTCCGACATTCTGGCGGTGCCCATAGGAGGCGAGGAGCCCCGGGTTCTGATCGAGGGTCGGCCCGGTCGAATGCCGATCATGCCGGCCTATTCACCGGACGGGGCAGCGCTCGCCCTGGTCATGATGTCGGGTGATGAGATGACGCTCCAAGTCGTGCCGTCAGTTGGCGGAGATCCGGTGGCCGAAGTGAGGAACGCGGCCCATCCCACCTGGGTGGATGACGGGACGGTCCTTTTCTCGAGAGTGGAGGGAGGGACATCCGGCCTGTGGACATATCGACTGGATTCGGGTGAGGAACGCATGGTGCTTGCCCCCCAGGATGAACTCATGTGGTGGCAGGCCGAGGTCGCACCCGGAGGCCGGGTGGCGGTCCACGGCGGACCCAGCGACATATACGGCGGCGTGTATGTTGCCTCTCTCGATGGTTCGACTCCCGAGCCGTGGCTCGGACAGGGCCAACGACTGTCCGGATTCGCATGGTCGGCCGAAGGAGATTCGCTTGTCGCGTCGGTGGACCGTGGCCTGGTGTGGCTCACCCGGGATGGGCCGATGTCGCTCATGCCGGTGCTCATGCCCCTCGAAGCTCCGGCGTTGTCGCCCGATGGTGGGCAACTGGTGGCCATCAGCCACGACTCGAGCTATGACCTCGTGGCGGTGGATCCCGATGGTGAGGGATGGTCGTGCGTGGTCTGCGGGGTGCGGGAGATGGGGTGGGGGAGCGTTGCGGTTGACGGCGCTGTCGCGTTCCGTGACGTGAGCGGAGGAACCCCCCGGATCATCCTTCAGGAGGCGGATGGAAGCCGCCGCCCTCTGAACCCTCGAGGGGAGGAGGGATCGTGCCCGGCGTTCTCGCCGGACGGGCGCCGGGTGGCCTATCTGTCCACCAGACCAGGCAGCGGCTGGGAGCTGAAGGTCGTGTCCCTGAGCGGTGGTCAGCCGGTGACCCTCGCGGTGGATGTCGAGGGTCCCGAATACCCGTCCTGGTCGCCCGATGGCCGGTTTATCGCCTACGCGGCCGGCACACCCATTCGGGTGTGGGTGGTTTCGGCCGCGGGTGGGGAACCCCGTCTGGTGACACCCGATGGGGGCGACTATCCGGTGTGGAGCCCTGACGGCCGCTGGATCGGCTACGTGGTGTGGACTGAAAACTCGGACGAAAATCAGGGTGCCTGGGTGGTCGGAGCAAGCGGTGGGACCCCGATGAAGGTTGGCGACGAGCCAACTCGATTGGTCTGGAGTCGGGACGGCGGCCTGTTGATGCAGCTCCGCCAGCAGGGTGAAGACCTTGAGCTCTGGCAGTGCGAACCGGGTCTGTGGCAATGGTCCCGCCGGTCGGTGCTTGATGCGGGTGTGCATCAGACGACCCATGAACCCTACCGGCCGCTCACCGTCGATCCGGTGTCGGGGCGGCTGATCATCAACCGGTTGGCCAGTGCAGACCGCTTGGTCCTGTTCGATGGGCTCGATCCGTCTCGTTGGTGAATGGGGATAAGTTATTTCGGTTGAGCGATCTTTACACTATTGACACACACATGAGGATATGTTCTTATAGTAATGTAGTTTGATCCGCACTCGGCCTTGAACGGCTCTCTGGGCGGTGCTAAGGTGCGGTGATGCGGCTCCGCAGAGGTGGAGGTCGCAGCAAAGGAGGACACTCGATGAAACAGCGGATTTTCCTGGTTGTTTTTGGCCTGGCGGCTCTGATCATGATCACTGGGAGCGCGATGGCCCAGGACCACGCCTACGTGGGTGCCGATAAGTGCAAGATGTGCCACAAGGTGCAATATGCGTCGTGGCAGGAGACGACCCATGCCAAGGCAACCGACGATGCCAAAGCATCAACCGATCGCGCCTTCGAGGCGTCATGTCTGAAGTGCCATGCCACGAATTCGGATGAAGCCATGGCCGGGGTCCAGTGCGAGGCCTGCCACGGTGCCGGTGCCGATTTCCGCAAGATGAGCATCATGAAGGACAAGGAAGCTGCGGTTGCCAACGGTCTGTTGATCCCGACCCAGGCCACCTGCGATGGCTGCCACACCGGCGACGACCATGCGAAGAAAAAGGTGCTGGCCGATGAGATCGGTAACAAGGCGGCGATTCACGAGTTCAAGAACCCGCCAGAGGGCTAGGGACCCGCTCAATAGATTGAATGAGGGCGCGGCATTTGCCGCGCCCTTTTTTTGTCTGTGACGAAATTTCTCCCGCAGCTCCGATTCCCTTCGCTTTTCGGACCGATCACCCACCGAGTCGAAAGTCCAAAGTCGAAAGTCCCATACAATCCGTTCGCGAGGTGTGAAGGTGAGAAGGGGGGAAGGAGAGTGGGGCGCGTATCCGATGTCCTCTGTCCCTACGAATAGGGAAGTCGTGTCGTCGCTCTGCGCCCGATGGGGTCCGGATTCAGTAGAACCTCACTGGCGGTCCATTCAGAAGCGCGCTGTGACATCCACGCCCGTCGATCCGACCGTGCAACCCTTCCACCTTCTCACCTTCTCACCTTCTCACCTTCTCACCTTCTCACCTCCCCCTGGTGTCGCTGCCCCGGGTGGGTGGGGAATCTTGAATCTCGGATCTCGGATCTGGCCGGGATGAGGACCGCCCAAGGTAGAATCACGCCATCCGAGCGCTTCAGCGTTCGAGCGAGGGGGCCGAGTGCATTCATTCGAGGTGACCGATAAGACACCAGCGGAATTCGTAACCGAAGTCAGCCGCTCGCTCGAAGAGCATGGTCTGGATGACTACGTGTCAGTTCTGTTCGATGGCGAGGACATCGTGGCCCGGATTCAGTGGATGGGGACCACCGAGCTCAGATTCAGGACCCGGCCCGCCGACGGGGGTTTTCGCGCCGATCTGCAACGCCAACAGGTGGCCCCTCTTCATGCCGCCTTTCAGCAGTCTTTCGAGCAGCGCTTCGAGAATGTCCTGGCCAAGGTCGGAGCCACGCTCGTCTGATCAAAGAACGAAGAACGAAGAACGAAGAAGCCCCACTCGCACTGTGGTCTCACGTGTTCTTGTCGAATTTCGAATTGTCCCAAATCGTTGCCTACGGCGTGCCTTCTTCCGTAGGTTCTGGCGCTTCGATGACGGCGAGAATATCCAAGAGTTGCTGCACCCTCACGCTCGAGTCAGCACCGGCGGGATAGCGATAGCTGATGGTGAGGAGGCGATCCTCGAACGGGTGCTTGAGGAATATGTTGGTCTCCTCGGTGTCTGTGAGGCCTGCGAGGTAGCGGCCCCGGGAGTAGAACGCGGGCCCGTACGGCGTCACCAATTCCTGGCCGCCCTTGTATTCCGCCTCGGGCATTTCCTCGATGTACTGCTGGTGCCGATTGACGACGGCGACCAGGTTGATTCCGCTTTCCTCAGGGCCGACGGAGAATTCCGCACGGCCGCCCACGGTCTTTTCCACCGGCACGAGTTCAAACCGGTCGCCCTCATTGACGGCGACTTCGAAATCCGATGGCACGGCCGACAGACGCAGCCCGAGGGCATCGTTTGTGACGGATGGGTCGGCGGGCGGCGTCGGCTCCCTCGAGCCGCAGGCGGCTGCGAGAAGGAGGGCACACAGGATGATCGTCGGTCGGGTGGATGTCACGATGCCTCCTCTGAGTCACTCGACCGCGGCCGGGATAGCGAGAGCCTCGCGTAGGTCCACGCGGTGGTCGGTTGCACAGTGCATGCACCGGCAGCACGGGATGTTGCTGTCGGTCCGGAAATCCAGGTCGCGGGCGCCGCACGCGCCGCACATGAAGGCACGCGAGAAGGCCCAGTCCATGACCAGTTCTTTGTGGAAGGACGCCTCCTTGTCCAGCATCCAACTCAATGATTTCACCGTACCGTCGGTCTTTGGGAGCGGACAGTGGAAGCTCAACAACATGCGGGTCTTTTTCTTTGACGTGACCAGGCCGCCTCCGAAGGTGACGTCAGCGATCATTTCGTACGGGATCGACAGCTCATCAACTTTGTGGTGAGCCAGCAGTCGCCTCGAGGTGAGAAGCAAGGAACCTTCGTCTGCATCCAGCCGTCGGAATGGAACTTCGCCACGCATCACTTCACCCGCAAATCCCTCCAGATGGTTGTCCGGAAACGAGTGCGTCTCGAGATACTGATTTGCCCGAAGATCCCACTCCTCACGGACCTTCATGGCGGTGGCGATGGCCTCTTCGAGCCCTCTGTCCTTCTGCATCGTTTGGACTTGTTCGCGCTCGAACTTCGAGAACACCAGGCCGCACTTGGCGCACTCGTTGCCCCCAGCCGGTTGGACAAAGCCGCATGTGGGACACGTGTCGGTGGCCACCACCTGGTCCCTGGTATTCCTGGCGATGGCTGAGCTGGTGCGGACCTCGATCAATGCGCCCGCCTCTCCCAGGG
Source organism: uncultured Holophagae bacterium (assembly GCA_963710645.1). Classification (GTDB taxonomy): domain Bacteria; phylum Acidobacteriota; class Thermoanaerobaculia; order Thermoanaerobaculales; family Sulfomarinibacteraceae; genus FEB-10. Next base: position 17,590 of record CAVQBD010000006.1, read on the forward strand.
TCCGAGCGACGATCTCCGCCGTGCCGTGATCCAGCGAGTTGAAAACCGGCTCGTCAAATGATGGTGAGGGGTTGCCGAACTCGTCCTCGGTTCGGCCCGTGAGCCGGGCCATGGCGTTGGCGTATCTGGCGCGACCGGACTCGCCCGGAGAGCTCAGGCCGATGAGCAGGATGTCGAACGAAACCATGTCGATCATCTCTTCCACTCCCAAATGTCATTGATCGACGGCGGGGTCAGTCGAACGTCGAATCTTCCTCCGTCATGATCAAGTGTATCCCGGAACACCTTCGAGACCGAATTCCCGGCTCGACACGGCACCTCGCGGCCCGTCGGCCTCCCGCTGGTCGGGCCGGGTCGCGAGTGCGGGCGGCGGGCCGGGAACAACCCGGTGAGATACGCAGGCTTATGGCCAGTTCCACTTGGCGATTCCCCGGCGTCGTAGAATACTCTCCGTGAGGATGAGAATTCGCCCGATTGTCGTGGTGTATGTCGTGGCACTGCTGGTCGCCGCGCCGGCGGCTGCGGTGAATCCGCCTCCCGATCAGCTGGAGTCTGTCAGAGCCAGAATACGGTCGCTCGAGGGAAGGCTCGCCAGGCTGGACGCCGAGAGTGCTGACGTCGCGCGGGAGAGGGAACAGCTCGACGCTGAACTCGAGCTCGCTGAGGCGAGGGTCCGAGAGAACGAAATCCTGTTGGGCACCAGTCGCTCCGAGGCTGACCGGCTTCGGGCGGAGGTCGCCGGATTGGCCGGCGACCTGGTCGCACGGCGTGAGCTGGTTCAGAAACATCTTGAAATGGCGGTGCTTCTCGGTGGTCCGGGGCCGCTTCAGTTGCTGTTCGACGCGGCCCGGGGTGGAGACCTCGAACGAGCGGTTTCCACCGTTGCGGCGCTGACTGCGGCTCAAGTGAGGCTGTTGCAGGAGTACGACGTGCTCACTCAGCGCCACAAGGAACGACTTGCCGATCTGAGCGTGATTCTGGATCGGGCCGAGGGCCAGACGCGATCCCTAGAAGCCCGACGGTACGAACTCCAGGCCACGAGGGCTCGCGTCGAGGACCGGATGCGTGCCATCGAGCGAAGCCAGCGGACGACCGGCACCGATCTGGCTGAGCTTCGACAGCGTGAACAGGCATTGACGAGGCTGATGGAGGTGCTGTCCTCCAAAGATCGATTCACAGGGCGTGAGGACATCCGACGCTATCGCGGTGCCCTGCCATGGCCGGTGGACGGCGAGGTGGTGCAGACCTTTGGACGGCACTACACCCCGAAGTACTCTACCTATACGGTCTGCAACGGTCTCCGCTACGCCGCCCCCGGCGGCGCGCCGGTACGCGCAGTTTTTCCTGGTGTAGTGGCATTTGCACAGCATTTCAAGGGTTATGGAAATATGGTAGTCATTGATCACGGGAACGACGTGTACTCGCTGGCTGCCGGGCTTGCTACAATTCACGTACGGCTGGACCAACGGGTTTCAATGGGCTCACAACTCGGACTGGCCTCCCCACCCGCTGACGAAGGGAACGTCTACTTCGAGATCCGGGGCGGCGAGGAGCCCCAAGACCCCCGTCGGTGGCTGCAACTCGCGGAGGGTCGATGACACGCACACGGATCGTGTTCATGAGTGTTTCCCTGGTGGTCGTCCTGCTGTTTGCCGGTCTTCTGGCGGCCGGCAGGGGCGAAACGGATGGGCTTTACAAGGCTCTGGGAAACCTGGCCGAAGTCGTCTACCTGATTCAGAACGACTACGTGGACGAGCTCAATCCGGAGGTTCTGGCCATGTCGCTGGACGCGGGCATCGTGGAGTCCATAGATCGTTGGGCCGCGGTGCTTCCCGCAGAAACCACTGATGTCTATCGCGAGCTCGTCAAGGAGCCGCCGGCGTTTGGCCTGGCGCTTGCCACTCGCATCGGATCCGCAGCGGTCCGGCAGGTCATTGCGGGTTCACCGGCAGCAGCCACTGATCTCGAAGCCTGGGAGGTCATCGAGCGCGTGGACGGAGTCAACACCCGTGGCCGGCCGCTCTGGCAACTCCGCCTGGAGCTCAAGGAGAAGGAAGCGGCTGGGGAGATCGTGACTCTGACCGTGGTCGATCGGCGAGTCGACGAGCGGCGAGAGGTGGCACTGGAACCCACTCAGTGGTCGCCGACCATTGCTACGATTCGGTCTTTTGATGGCGCCGAGGTGCTGGAAATCGACAGCCTCCCGACGGGAGCGGCGGACCGGATCGCCGAACTGATTCCGGATGAAGGTCCACTTGTGGTTGACCTTCGAGGCCTCGCGTGGGGGCTCGAGACGGAGGCAATCTTGGTGGCTGACCTGTTTTTTGAAGAAGGACTCCTGGCCGGTTGGGAGGGGCGGCGGGCGGGTGCACAGAGCTACGCGGCAACACCTGGCACCGCCATCGAGCGGCCGCAGGTTGTCTTGGTCGGTCCGGAAACCGAGGGCGTCGGGGAGATCCTCGCCGCAGCCATGAAGAGGGCCGGCTCAACGGCGGTGGGAGTGCGAACCATCGGTCACGCACCGCACATGCGCTTCATCGAGGACGACGACACGACTCTGTGGATCCCTGTGGGCAATTGGCTCCGTTCAGATGGCACCGCCATCAGCGACAACGGCATCGAACCGGATGAAGAGGTCGTGGCCTCTGACCCCGAGAGTGACAGTGATCCCGTGCTCGATCGTGCCCTGGAGATCATTGCTCAGCCCCTCGAGAAGGCCGCGTAGCCCGAGCCGGCAGATGACCTCATCACCCCGGAAACGAACCAAGTCCTCCCGCCAGCACCGAGACTGGCTGTTGCTTGCCGCGCTGGGATTTGCGGTTGTGATCCTGGGTGCCATCGGTTGGCACCTCGTACATCCGCAGGGGGCCGAGTCGGGGACAGACTTCGGACCCAGACTCTACGAATTGGCCTCGCAGCGGGGAGCCGACCTCGAACATATCGCGGCCGACCAGCCGATCCGCAAGATTGACGGTGTTTTCGTACGGTCATGGCAGATCGCCGTTCCCAACCGGACCGAGATGGAGACGTTGATTGGAGAGGTCGTTCGGGAGGCCAACAGCCGGGGTGCATCCATCGTCGAGGCGCCGGTGATCCGTGGTGATACCGCCTCACTGAGAGTCGACTTCGGTGTCGAGGCCTTCGATCTTCAGTTGGTGGTCGCGGAGCCGGCCCAGGTGGTGGAGATCCCCCCGACCGCCGTGCCCACGTCGCCCCCTCTTCCCACCGCGACACCGAAGAAAGTGCCCTCGCCCGACGCTCGGGGTCGGCTGGCGATCTTGCTGGATGACGCGGGGCAGAATACCGACTTATTGGCCGCCGCGGTGGACCTGGACCAACGGGTTGCCGTGGCCATTCTGCCCTTCCTTCCGGAGTCGTCCCGCGTTGCGGCCGAAATGCACCGTGGAGGGCATGAGGTCTGGTTGCACCTGCCGATGGAACCCCAGGGATATCCGGAGAACGACCCGGGGCCGGGAACCGTCTTTGTCGAGATGTCGGAGGACGAGATTCGTACGACGGTGCACGCCGCGCTCAACAACATTCCCCACGTCATAGGGGTGAATAACCATATGGGGTCGCGCGCCACCGCCGATCTCCGAACCATGACGTGGATCATGCAGGAACTCAGGGCGAGGGACATGGCGTTCATCGATTCCAGGACTACCCGGCACACGGTCGCCGAGGATGCTGCCCGGGCCCAGGGTGTCAAGACGAATCGGCGGCATGTCTTTCTCGACAATGACCGGTCCCAGGAGGCGATCAGGCGGCAGTTGGCTGAAGCCGTCAATCGTTGCCGTCTCGAGGGCGAGATCATCGCCATCGGGCACCTGGACAAGGTGACCATCGGTGTTCTGCAGGTCGAGTTGCCGAAGCTCAAGGACCGTGGTGCCGATCTCGTTCCACCCAGCGCTCTCGTGCGGTAGGGCGACCCGCCGATCAGTGAGTCTAAGGTCAAATGTCGAAAGTCTAAAGTTGGCGTCACCCGGAACCGCTAGGCCCATGCTCTCCCTCGTCCCGGCTCCCTGCTCCGTGTTCCTGAGCGGGTGGGGGAACGTTGAACGTTTAACGTTCAGCCTTAAACGTCGACCGCACCCTCCAAACCCTTTAGACTCTCTGTTCCGGGTGGGCGGGGGATCTTGCATCTTGCATCTTGGATCTGGTTAGCCGGGGGGCGGTACAATCCATCCCGGAGGCCGCATGACCGCCACGCTTCGACTGATGAACACTCTGAGCAGAAGGCTCGAACCATTCGAAAGCCTCGAAGAGGGGCACGTTCGAATCTATACCTGTGGTCCGACGATTTACGACTACTCCCACATCGGCAATTTTCGGACCTTCCTGTTCGAGGACATTCTTCGGCGTACGCTGAAGTTATTCGGCTATCGGGTCACTCAAGTCATGAACCTCACCGACGTGGACGACAAGACGATCCGGGGTGCCATCAACGCCGGCGAGTCGCTGCGCGATTACACCCAGCGATACGCGGAGGCGTTCTTCGAGGACTTGGAGACCCTGGGGGTGGAGAAGGCTGAGCATTACCCGAGAGCCACCGACTGGGTCCCTCAGATGGTCGAGCTCGTCCAACGGCTGGAGGAACGGGGTCACTGCTATAGATCTGACGGTTCCATTTACTACCGCATCAGCAGCTTCAAGGGCTATGGCAAGCTTTCCGGAGTGCGGCCCGAGAAGAACATCGCCGGCGCCCGCGTGGACTCCGACGAGTACGACAAAGAGGACGCCCGAGATTTCGTGCTTTGGAAGGCTGCCAAAGACCAGGATGTGTCCTGGGAGACCGCTCTCGGCACCGGGCGGCCCGGGTGGTCCCTTGAGTGCTCCGCAATGGCGATGTCGTTGCTCGGTGAAAGCTTCGATATCCACTGTGGTGGCGTTGACAACATCTTTCCCCACCACGAAAACGAAATCGCCCAGTCGGAGGGGGCAACCGGCAAGCTGTTCGTGAGGTACTGGCTGCACGCGGAACACCTCGTGGTTGAAGGCGAAAAGATGGCCAAATCGCTTGGCAATTTCTTCACTCTGAGGGATTTGGTCGATCGGGGACACGACCCACTGGTGATTCGATACCTGCTGATCTCGGTGCCCTATCGACAGAAGCTCAACTTCACCGAGGACGGCCTGCACGCGTCGGCCCAGGCCATTGAGAGGATCGGGAACACTCTGCGACGCCTTGCCAATACGCCGCCTGCGGACGGGGATGGCGGCCTGGACCTGGCCGCGGTCGAAACGGCGCGGATGGGGTTTCGAGCTGCTTTGGCAGATGATCTCAATACCGCGAAGGCGCTCGCGGAACTCCACACGTTGCTCCGGCAGGTGAACACTGCTCTCGATGGATCTGGGATTTCCGGTTCTGTTCTCGATGCCCTCGGGGTGGCGCTCGCAGAGGCCGATGGGGTTCTGGGCGTGTTTCCCATCGAGCGGGCGAGCGCGGATGACGCCGAGGAGATTCAGCAGCTGGTGGACGAGCGAACCGCGGCCCGGGCGGCGAAGGAGTTCGCTCGCGCCGACGAAATCAGGGATCGGTTGGCCGGAATGGACGTTGTCATCGAGGACACGCCCCGCGGCACGATTTGGCATAGGAAGTAGGTCACTGTCGGAGTTCAACGTTGAACGTTAAACGTTGAACGTTGCCACCCGTCCTCCCGTTGGCGGGGAGGGCGCGTTGACCGGGCGTGCCGTCTTTAACATTGTTGGGATTCAAGGCATTGAGAAATCCATCTCGTTGAGGTCCCAACAATGTTAAAGGGGGCAACCTCGGGTAGCGCTTCGGGGAGATGGGCGCGTCGAAGTCAGTGAATCGAAGCGAACGCAAGGGCCCGGATTCCGGCAATCAGCGTCTGCGCCAGCAATCAGCGTCACGGGCAGTCGGCAGCGTCGGGGACAGGGACAGCAACCGGCATCCGGGACAGATGGCAGCATCGGTGAACAGCGACCGCAGTCCGGGGCAATCCCAGCTGAGAACTGCCACTGGCCCTGATTGCTGCCGCTGATTGCTGTTCCCTGCTACTGCCGCCTGAATCCTGACACGGACTCGGGCGCGGGTGGTTGGAGGCTATTCGAGTAAATTCTCCCGGATATAGGTGAACTTGCCTTTGTTGACCAGACCGAATCCCTCCTCGAACTCGTTGATGAGTCGTGAAACGGTCTCGCGGCTGGTGCCGATGGAATGCGCGATGTCGGAGTGGGTCGGGCGGCGCACGACGATCCAGCCCTTACCCATTTTCTGGCCGTGATCGCGTGCGAGGTCCAGCAGATAGCGGGCCAGGCGACCGGCAACGTCCATGTAGGCCAATGACTCCATCTTCGAGTTGGCGCGCCGGAGCCTCCGCGACAAGATGGCCAAAAGGCTGCGTGAGATTCCTGGCGACGAGTCAAGCAGATGTTGGAAATCCTCTCGTTTGATGCCCACCAGATCGACCGTTGTGAGAGTGATCACCGAGGCCGAGCGAGGGGCTTCTTCGAGCAACGCCATCTCGCCAAACACCTGACCGGCTCCGAGGACGGTCAGGATAAACTCTTTTCCGTCGGTGGATGTGGTGACGATCTTGACCTTTCCGGACGACACGACGTACACAGCGTCGGCCGGGTCTCCCCCATGGAAGATCACCGTGTCTTTCGGGATCGATCGAGTGAACGCGACACCGGCAACTTCAGCCAGACCACTCTCATCGAGCTCGGAAAACAGCTCGACCTTGGCCAGCAGTTCGGTCAGGTCCTCGCTCATCGGTCCTCCCCGTGTGTTGTGACCATTATGACATCAGCCACCTCTTTGCCGCCAACCGGCGACTCGAGTTGGATGCAACCGGGCTGGGTGACGTCCGGGTCGGAGCACCAGATCGGGGGGGCGACGGCGAGAAGAGTGCACAGGCCGTTGACGGCGCGCCGCGTCTCCGGCGGGCTGACCGGCCGATCCGGATAGAACTGGTGCTGGAGAGCGTCGATGTCCATGAGGCCGAGCCGCACTACCGTCAGGATCTCTTTCCGCGAGGGAGTGTCCAGGATGTCCGACAGCAGCGGCACCTGCCCCCCTCCGAGCGCATGGGCTTCTGGCACCAGGCCGACCAGGACAGCGGCCAGCCCGGCGCGCGTCAGTTCGTCGGACGCCAGGGCCTCTTGGACATAGGCGGGGAGATTCTGTCGCCGCCACTCCAGTTTCACCCGTGCCAGGCCTTCCTCACGACCCGCTGTGTCCTCGGGCAATGACTGGTAATACTGCATCGCCACTGAATATGCGCCGCGTTCCTCGGCCAGCTTCGCCAACAACAGGCGGGCCTCCGGATCGTCGGAAATGTCTTTCAGAGCTGTCTCGGCCATTTCAATGTCGAGCTCCATGAGAGCCATTGCCCTGACCATGCGACCGGAGCGGTTTTCCGGATCGAGTTTGAGCGCCTCCTCGGCGAGTTCGAGGGCCGCTTGGGCGTCCCCGTCGGCGAGACGGCTGCGGGCGCTGTCGATGCGGCCCGTGATCAAGTCATGCTCCAGCGCAGCGGTCTTGCCGGCCCACCGCGAATCCGGCCACAGTTCCGACACGTGGCGTGCGGATTGGAGCGCCGCATCCTCGTCTCCGGTCTGTTCCTGAGCGACCGTCAGAGCGACCCACGCCGCCGCGTAATCCTCGTGGGACGTGCAGAGGTCGATCAAACCGTCGAGGGCTGTCTCCGGGCTCGCGGTCAAATCGATCTGCAGGCCCAGGAGCCTGCCGGCCGGGTTGTCGCGTTCCTTGCGCAAGGCCTTGCGCGCCCCGCTGACATCGCCGGCGGAAAATTTTGCCCACGCCTTGTTGATCCGTTTGACGGACGACTTCTTGAGTTCCGGGTGGCCCGGCCCGTCGAGAGGGCCAGGCAGGTCGGGGGGCTCCACCGCCGCGGCTCCGAGGGGCAGGAGGAACGCAACTGTCGCTGCCAGCAGAAAGGACAGCGCGCACGATGGGCGACCTCGGCCGGTGCCGTCATGGTACTCGAGCCGCGAACTCGGTGACCTTGCCGGATTAGCCCGGCTCTTCATCTGGACTGCCGAAGCCGCTGGCCGGCGCGATGCTGGCGATGGCGTGCTTGTAGACCAGTTGCTCCTGGCCGTGATTCTCCAGAACGACCGCATATCGATCGAAACGGCGAAGAATGCCTGTAAGTCTCTTGCCGCTTATGAGATAGACGTGGATGGTTCGAGCCTCCTTGCGAAGCTGATAGAAGAACGGATCCTGGATGTTGATAGAATTCCCTGGCTTATTCATGGTGCCCAACCTTCCTGCGCATGCTGGGTCCATCGCGAAATGACTGCCTCGGTCCCGCCGTTTTCCGCACCGGCAACCCAATGGAGCGTGCCCTCGCGAAGGGATCGCAACCAAGTGAGTTGACGCTTGGCGAACTGTCTGCTGGCCTGTTTAGTGTGTTCGATCGCCGTGTCGCGGTCGGTTTCGCCGCTGAGCATCGCGACCACCTGTCTGTAGCCGATCGCTTTCAACGCGTGAGCGTCACGGGGAACACCCGAGGCGAGAATTCGCTTGACCTCCTCCTCCAAATGAGATGAAAACATAATGTCTACACGCATGTTGATTCTAGCATAGAGCTCGTCACGAGGACGTCGCGGAGCGGCCATCATGGGTCGGAATTTTGGCGATTGACGGTGGCGTTCCCAGTGCTCCGAAATCGGTGTCCCGGTGAGCTTGAAAACCTCCAGCGCACGTAGGATCCGTTGCCGGTCACGGGGGCCGACCTTGTGCGCGGTCGTGGGGTCCACGGATCTCAATTCGACGAATACCGAGGCCGGGTCGTCGTCCCACAGAGCCTCCAACTCGGCGCGGAGTTCGGGATCGTGCGGCGGCGAGGGGAATAGCCCCAAGAGCAGCGCTCTGACGTAGAAATGGGTGCCCCCGGCGACGATCGGCAGGACCCCTCGGGACCGGATGTCTGCGATGGCCTTTGTCGCCGCCGACACAAAATCACCGGCGGAAAAGCGCGTGTCTGGGTCGGCCACGTCAATCAGGTGGTGACGGACCCTGCGCCGGATCTCCGGATCGGGCTTGTCGGTGCCGATGTCCATCCCCCGATAGACGGCGAACGCGTCGGCTGACACGATCTCTCCTGACAGCGCCTCCGCCGTTTCCACCGCGAGCTTGGTCTTGCCCGACGCGGTGGGCCCGACGATGACCAGCAGTGGTTGCAGGTTCGATTTCGGGTCGGCCATGCTCCGCAGAGTACGGCGATCGAAAGTTCTTGTCCAAGGGGATGAGTGCCTATCAGGGGTTTTTTGCCTGCCGGAGAGAGATTTCTTTCGGATATATTCCCCAGACGCCATCGACATGCAGCGCGCCACATCGTCCGTCACGCTTCGGGTATCTGTGAGGGATGGCGCGTGCGACCAGCCGCGTGATCGCTTCGGAGTGTGGATGGTCGTACCGGTTCAAGGGTCCGGCCGGGATCAACGCGATCTGAGGGGAAACAGCGTCAAGAAAGACCTCTGAGGCTGAGTGGCGGCTGCCGTGGTGGGGCACCACCAGAACCGTGGCCGACAAGGCCCCGGAGCGTACAAGGCGGCGTTCGGTGGTGGTCCCGATGTCGGATGTGAGGAGCACCGATCCTTCCGGAAACTGGAGGCGTGCCACGAGGGAGCGTTCGTTCTCCCTGGGCGGCGCACCGCGCAGGGGCGGCCAGATGATTTCGAGCCGGGCACGGCCGACCTCCATGACCTGACCGCTGACGACCCGGGTGACCGGCACCCGTCGTCGGCGGGCACAACGAAGCAGCGGCACGGCCTTGGGGTCGGCCGTCATCCATCTGGGAAGCACCACCCGACCGACCGGAGTGGATCGGAGGATGAGGGGAATGCCCCCCGTGTGGTCCTCGTCGGCGTGGGAGAGGATCACGGCATCGAGGCGCCGAGTCGGGCCGTCCGCCAGGTATTCGGCCGCCTCACGCTGCCACCGGCCGCCATCCATGAGAACGGTGCCGGACGACGTGGACACTGTGACGGCCAGCCCATCGGCAACGGGAAGGAGTTCCACTCTGGGGGAGATGGCGTCGGGTCGCATCATCCACCAGACGATCAGACAAGAGAGAATCAAGACCCACGCCGCCGCTCCGAGTCGAGCCCGGCGTTCGTGTTGCAGGGCCAACCAACCGGACACGACAAAGAGCGACAGAGCCAGAGACGGTGGCGTGGGCACCACAATTTCCCACATCCGCCCCGGGCGGCCGAAGAACCAGAGCACCGATTCCAGATGTCCCGTGATGTCGAGCACACGGCCGGCGAGAGTGGGCCAAATGGGCGCCAATACGGTGGCAAGAAGGGCGGAGGCCAGGGTGGGCCCGAGGACCAAAGGGACGGCCAGATTCGACATCACCGCTCCTGGGATAGCGGTGCGAAAGTGGGTGGCGACAATGGGTGAGGCGGCGAGTTGAGCGACCGCTGGTACCGCAGCCGCACCCGCGATCCAGCCGGGCAGAGGCAGTGTTTCGGCAGCCTCTGGAACCCAGCGGACCAGCGCGGCCGTCACCAGCACGGTGAGTTGAAAACCGGCGTGATTCACAAGGCGGGGTTGGACCATGAGGAGGACCGAAGTCACCAGCAGAATGGAGGCCATGGGCAGCACCCCACGCCCGAGCTGTCGCCCGATCAAAAAGACCATCGCCATCAACGTGGCGCGAATCGCCGAAGGTGCGGCGCCCGCCAGCATGGTGTAAACCGGCAAGATGCCGAGCATGGCCCAACGAGCCGTTCGCGGGTGGATTCCAGTCGCCGCGAGGCCGAGCCACAGCATGCCCGCGACCAGACCCACGTGAAGCCCGCTCACCGCCAACAGATGGGCCAAACCGGATCTACGCCACCCGTCACGGCGCTCTCTTGGCAGGAGGTCGCGTCGTCCCAGGGCGAGGGCTGCAGCGAGTTCGGCCGAGCGAATTCGGCGGACGTTGGTGCCCGCCGCATCGAGGAGAAAACGGGCCAGACGGTCACGGACCGCAGCCGGCCCGTCCGCCGGCCGCACGATGTCGAGAGTACCGGGTGAGGCCGCGACCAGGAGGGGCGATTCCGGATCCCCGCGGAGAGACGCCAGCGTCTGAACAACCGAGCCTGGGGCCGGGAGTTTCAGGGGCGTCGCCACCCGGCGGACCTCGAATCTCTGGCGACCGGTGAACGGGAACGACCGTTCGCCGACTATTGCGGATCGAATTCGGATGGTGGTCCGCCACCCCCAACGGGTCGGCTCCCACCCTGACAGGACGCGGAATTCGATGCGCAGCGCGGTCTCGGGACCCGAGGCGGCCAACCGACGCATCTCGAGGTCTTGACCTGCGGCGGAAAGACCACGACCTCCCACCAACCCGAGGCCGGCAACAAGCCACAACCACCACCACCTGCGGCCGGAGAACCCAGCTGCCGTCGCCGCCGAACCAACCACGATGAGGATCCAGGAAAAAGTGGGAGGAGGGGTTCGGGAAATGTGGAGGGCCACAAGGGCTCCCATGACCGACCCGGTGGTCAGCGACCACAGCGGCTGCAGAGCCCGGCGCCCGGCACCGGCCCGGCTCAACCCCGCTCCAACACCGCCAGAATCTCCACGTGGTGGGTCAAGGGGAAGAGATCCACCAGCTCGATGTGGGTGAGCCGATATCCGCGTTCGGTAAGGTGGCGCGTATCACGGCCCCAGGTCGCCGGGTCGCAGGCCAACATGAGAATTCGCTCGGGTTGCCAGTCAGCCAGCTGCTGTCGGAGCTCGGGGGTCATGCCCGCGCGGGGCGGGTCGGTCAGAACCAGAGCCTCCTTGGGGAGACTGCGCGCCTGGTCGAGGTAGGCCTCAGCGGTCCACCCAGAGGCCACTCGTGCCGACGGCAGGTTCCGCCGCGCGGCGCGAGCCGACACCTTGGACCGCTCCACCAGCTGGAGCTGGCGTTCGGCGGCGTATTGCGCCGCCGCTGCCAGAAACCCGACGCCGGCGTGCAGGTCCCAGGTCGGTACAGGTCGTGATCCCGTCAATTCGACCACCCGGTCGAACAACCACCCGGCGAGGTGGCGGTTCACCTGGAAGAAGGACCCGATGGGCACCGAAATGGGAACTGGCAGGGCCATGGAAACGGACGTCGCTCCCCAGCCGAGGGAACGCTCGCCGGAATGTGAGAGAAGGTGAAAACCATCCACCACCCCTTCGATCTCTCCTGGCTGGGGCAGCCATGTGGGTTCGAGCCGCTCGGGACCCTTCCGAGCTGGGCGCAGAGCTGCGATGGCGTGATCGCCAGGGAGGTCTTCCAACCACTCCACATCCACCGGAGCGGGGCAACGGGCCTCGAGAGCACGCCGCAAGGCCGTCAGGGAGCCGGAAAGGAGCGGCGAGATCAACCGGCACGAGGGAATCGCCGACACGCGCCAACTCCTGGATTCGTAGAATCCGAGGAGGCCGGTGTCGGGGTCCCAGTGAATCCTGGATCGCAGCCGATAGGCCAAACCCGAGGTTTGAATCGGCGCCGAAGAGAGACGCGCCGCGAGATCCGCCGAACCGCGGAGAGACTCGGCCGCGGCAGCGACCTTGACTGAGCTGCCCACAACCGGGTCCACGTGTGGCCAGTCACATCCTCCGCAGGTCGCAGCGTGCGGGCAGGGTCGGTGTTCGCGGGCGGGGTGATCACCGGCGGTGACTCTCGCAGCGGACGCCTCGACGATACCGGCTCGGCGGCCCTGGATCTCGGCATCCACAGTCTCGCCGGGAAGGGCGCCCTCGACCATCCAGGTTTCGCCGCCATGATGGGCCAGCGCTCGGCCGCCACCAACCATCTTTTCGATCAGCAGCGGTGTCAACTCGGTGGCGGAGTCGGAGGGTGCCTCGGGCGGCGTCATGTCAGCTCCAGGCGGGGTAAATCGAGCAGCCGTCGCAGCTCTCGATCGCGCATGGCCCGCCGGGTGCGGTCGGCGATGTCCCCCTCCGCCCCCGAGGCTGTGGCCGTCGCGTCGGCCCGTGTCGAAATTTCCTGACGGTGGGAGTCCGGCAGCGACCGCCAGCATCCGTCCAATAGAACGGTCTCGAGGGAAAAGAGATGGTCTTCGAGCAATGCCAAAGGCATCTCATCACAGCCGAGTATCTGGTGGGCAATGCCCTCGATGACGTCTGCTGTCCGCGGGAGGGTCTCCCGTACCTCCCCGGCCGAGGACTTCAGGTGGGAGATCAGGAGGGCCAGACTGTCGGCCCGTAGTGGCCCGTCGGCAGTGGATTCTCCGGGTGATGTGCCGACCATCATTTCCGCCAGTCTCTTGGCGTGGCGGTTCACGGCGTGGCGGCAGTAGGACAGGCTGACGACAGGGTCGCCCTGCTCATCCGAGTGGCGGCGAGCAAAGACCTCCGTAATTCCAGCGGTGACGGCCGTCAGGGGCACGCTGTCGCGCCACCAGGTCCGAAGCAGTTGGAAGTCCTTGGGTGACAGCGTGTGGGGCACGCCGCGCAGCGTCGAGAACAGATCCTCGACCTGACGGTAGTAGGCGAGTTCCAATTCGTCCGGCACGCCCCGAGTGTACCGTGACGGAGAATGAGAAATGAGAAATGTGAAATGGGAAATGAGGATCGAGAAATGTGAAATGAGAAATGAGAGAGGCGAACAGCTAGAATACTTGGGACTATGGGTGCCTCGATAGGGCTCTACCGTCTTGCGGTTGTGCTCACAATTGCAGGTGTACTCGGCGCCGCCGCGCCGGGGGCTGCCGGTCCGTGGAGTTCGCTGCCCGAAGCCGTCTCGACCCTTCAGGACCAGCCGGGGGATCGGAACGCGGAAAACACAATTCGGGCTGCCGAAGAGTCGTTGCTCGCCGAGGCGACCGCAGGCCACCTGGCGGAATCAGCGGCGATGATGGATGCCTTCGAATCTCTGGTGTCGCCGCTCACCGACGGTGAAATGATATGCGAAGCCGTCCGTTCGCGTGCTTCAGCCCTGCTGGTGGCCTACGGTGACCGAGTACAGGATTCCGATCCCGGAGCGGCCGGTGCCGCATGGTCTCTGGCGGCGTCGTTCGAGCCGTCGCCCGGAGCGTTGGTCCGACTGCACGAGCTCCTCCTTCCGCCGCACGAGCCGGACCCGGGTGATGTCTGGCGTTCCGCGATGGACGGTGCCGAGCTCGTCTTCATCCCAAGCGGGCGATTCGAGCTTGGCTGTTCCCGTGGTGATGTCCAATGTCGCGAGGATGAGGACGGGACGGCTGTGGCGGTTGCGGATTTCTGGGTTGAGCGAACCGAGGTATCCAATAGACGGTATCGGACCTGCGTCCGGTCGGGAGTGTGCACCGAGCCCTATGAATCGGAATCGTGGGTCGACCCGGAGCGCGGTGACGAGCCCGTGGTTGGAGTCACGTGGCGCCAAGCGCGCACCTTTGCGGCCTGGGCCGGGCGGCGGCTGCCGTCGGAGGCGGAGTGGCAGCTGGCGGCCACCGACATCAACTCTGGGGGCCGTTTCCCGTGGGGCAAGGGCCGGTCGCGGGCGCCCGCCAACCTCTTTGGAACATCCGAATCGGATTCGTTTGAAACCATCGCTCCAGTGGGATCTTTCCCGCCCACCGGATGGGGTCTTTTTGATATGGGTGGGAACGTGTGGGAGTGGACTGCCGACCGCTATCACCGCGGGCTCAGTGGTGCTCCGGGAGACGGCCAACCTTGGGTGCGTGGTGGCTGGGGAAGGGTTCAACGCGGGGGATCGTGGCGGCGGACGGTGGACCTGGCGAGGGCAGCCAGCCGCACCTGGCAGGACGAAGATTATTTTGCCGATGACGTGGGGTTCCGCTGTGTTGCCGATCCCCCGACTCGGATCAACCCGCAGCAATTGATCACGCTGGCGAGCCAGGCATTCCCGTTAACGGTGGAACCGGGTTCGGAGCTGGCCAGGGCGGATCTGTCGAGGCCGGACAGGGAGTTCCTCGAGTTACGGGCCCTCACGTGGCTCGTACTGGAGGGGCGGGTGGCCGAGGCTCTGCCGCGGGCCGTTACCATATTGCGCCGAGAAGAGCGCCACCCGGTGGCGCTGGAGCTTCTGGAGCAGCTCGAACGTGAAATGGAAACCGGTATCCAGAGAGGAGACGTCGTGACGGTTCAGGCCGCCGTCTCCGGCTACCGGTCCGCGGTTGAGGGGGACCGCAGATTGGCACTCCGTCTGACCGAGCACGAACAGAGGTTGAAACAGCAGACATTGGCGTCGGGACGTGCTTTCGCCGGACGGGGAGATTATGACCTGGCCCACATGTCGATCGAGTTCGCCGTCACCTTGCGCCCGGCAGATGATTCCTTGGAACAGCTCCTGGCAGATATTGAACCGAAGGCCGGCACGCGCCGGATTTCCGCCCGGGACGGCAAACTCATGGTGTGGGTTCCCAGGGGTGAGTATCGGATGGGAGCTTCGATCGAAGACGGGACGGCGAACTACGACGAACACCCCGCGAGGACGATCTCGGTGGGCGGCTTTTGGATGGACGCGACCGAGGTCACCAATGCCGAGTATCTGCGGTGTGTCGATGCCGGGGCCTGCTCGCCGCCACATCGGCGGACTGAGTTTGACGACCCGAATATGTCGGACCACCCGGTCGTGTGGGTGACCTGGTTCCAGGCTGCAAACTACGCCCGTTGGGCCGGTAAGCGCCTGCCCTCTGAGAGTGAATGGGAGAGGGCGGCCCGGGGTGGGAGCACCCAACGCTACCCGTGGGGCCACCAATTCCAGCAATGGAAGGTCAACGGCGTGGGGTCTGAGGGTGGAGATCCCTTCCCTGGAATCGCTCCGGTGGGGAGCTACCCTCCGGGCGCCTGGGGTCTGTATGACCTGCTCGGTAACGTGGCGGAGTGGGTGGCCGACACCTATCACAAGAACTACTGGGATGCGCCCAGAAACGCCCGCCCGTGGAACCAGGTCACCGGCGAGTGGGTTGAGCCCAAGCGTGTGGTCCGCGGCGGGTCATTCAGCGGAAATCCCGGAACGCTGAGGGTCTCCAACCGCGGCAACCGACCTCCTGAATCCGCCGCCCGCAATGTTGGCTTTCGGTGCGCCTCCGACTGAAGGCGACGAATCGACCTTCCGCGATCAGAACCTCGGATGGCGGACCGCTGTGAGCCGTCGGAACGGCTCGAATTTCGAATTTCGAACTTCGAGTACGAACCAGCCCGCGAGAGCGTTGGCGTCTGACTGATGCGACGTCGCATCCCGGCCCGGTTATCATGCACCAGTGACCCTTGATTTTCGCCGCTGGCTTTCCGAGTTCCCCGTGCGAGAGCACTGCTTGTATCTCGATCACGCAGCGGTGTGCCCATTGGCGCGACCGGTGGCTGAGGCCATGCGGCAGCGGATTTCAGAACAGGAGCATTCCGGCCACGAGAAGTATCGTGAGTGGAAGAACAACCACCTGACCTGCCGCCATCTCGGCAGCCGCCTGATGGGATGTGAGCCCGACGATATTTCCATCATCAGGAGCACATCGGAAGGGTTATCGCTGATTGCCGAGGGGCTTTCGTGGAAGAAGGGCGATCAGGTCCTGGTGGGCGAGGAGGAGTTCGCGGCCAACGTGGCTCCGTGGATGCACCTTGCCCGTCGCGGTGTGAAGGTCGTCCGCTATCCGCAACCGGATGGCCGAGTGAGTCCGGATGTGGTGGCGCGCCACCTGACCTCGAAAACGAGGCTTGTGGCGGTGTCATGGGTGGCCTTCCATACCGGGTGGATCGCTCCGCTGGTCCAACTCGGTCGGCTGTGCCGTGACCACGGGTGCCGATTGGTGGTTGACGCCATTCAGGGTCTGGGCGTATTGCCGATGGACATGCGGGCCCTTGGGCTGGATGCGGTAGTGGCCGACAGCCACAAGTGGTTGCTCGGTCCCGAAGGCGCGGGATTGATGGCCACCACCCCCGAGCTCCGGGAGAACATGCACCCCATGATTTCGGGCTGGCGCAACGTCAGGCTCCAGCCCGGGGATTTCTTTCTGGAACGATTGACCCACCTCGAAGATGGACGGCGATTCGAACCGGGGGCTGCCAACGACATCGGCATCGCCGGCCTTGCCGCCGGTCTCGACATCATCGCGTCCGTCGAGCGCGAGATCATCAACAGCAGGGTGGAGATGTTGGCCAGGATGTTGACCCGGATCCTCCTCTCCCACGGCTGGGAGGTGTTGTCTCCGGGTTCGGGACATCCCATCGCGGGTATCGTGGCGGCCCGGCCGCCGTCGCTCGCCCCACGCGAGGCCGCCCGAAGGCTGAGGGAACGCCGGGTCATCTGCTCGGTCCGCCAGGGGTTGGTTCGGTTTTCGCCCCATTTCTACATCACGCGCGGGGAACTGGAAGCTCTGGACCGTATCATGGAGAAGGTGGGGCTTTGATCCCGACACTCGGAAGGGTGTCGAGATCTGAATTCGAAATTCGAAATTCGAAATTCCGTTCAAATCACCGGGACTGTCGCGAGCTCCAAGGAATTGTGGGCATGCCCGCAGTATTGTGAGTGAGTGATGACCGACGCTGTTCGACGCCGATTCGCCGATCATATTGTCGTCGCCGACGGGGCCATGGGGTCGGAGCTTCTGAGCCGGCTGCCACAGGACGCACCGTTGGATACGGCGGTGGAGGTCCATCCCGACCAGGTGCTGGAGGTTCACCTGGCCTACCTGGCCGCCGGCGCGGAGCTGATCGAGACGGCGACTTTCGACAGCTCCCGGCCCAGGTTGGAGAGGCACCACGCGGGTGATCTGGTGGAGCGGGTCAACTCCGCCGCCGTCAAGATTGCCCGCGAAGCTCGCGACATCGCGGGGAGCGACTGCCTGATCGGAGGATCGATCGCACCGCTTGCAGGTGTCATCGACATGGACGAGCCAGGCGGTCTGGCATCGATCCTGGAAGCCCATCGCGAGCAGGCCGAAATCCTGGCGGGCCGAGGGGCCGATCTGATCATGCTCGAGACCTTTTTCCGGCTCGACGAGCTGAAGGCGACGGTCCCGGCTGTGCGAGAAGTGACCGACGTTCCCATCGTCGCCCTCCTCACGTTTCCGACCGAACGACCGCCCCACGCCTACGGAGAACAGGCGGCGGTGGTCGACGAACTGGCCGAACTCGATCTGCTGGTCATCGGCGTCAATTGCTCGCCGGGCCCCCTTGGGGCGCTCGAAATCCTGCGGGCCACCCGGCAGACCAGTAGCCCATTGGGTGCCATGCCCAACGCCGGCGTGCTGTCCCGTCGTGACGGCCGGATCCTCATGCCGCCGGCGACTCCCAGTTATCTGGCCCATTTCGCTCGCCAAGCGGTCGGATTGGGTGCTTCGCTGGTGGGCGGGTGTTGCGGCACCGGCCCCGACCACATCGCCGCCATGGCTGAGGCTGTCCGGGAAATGAAACCGGTCCAGCACACGACGACGACGGTCGCGGTGGAGAGCGTGCCCCGTCCGCTTCCGGTGAGGGGGCCACAGTCGACGCTTGCAGCCAAGCTCGCCGATGGTCACTTCGTACGTCTGGTCCAACTCGATCCGCCAAAGGGGACGAACGCCGGTGCAGTACTGAGGGCCGCCGAACGGCTGGCCGCTCACCCCCATGTGGACGCCGTGGACATCAACTCCAACCCACTGGCAAGATTGCGGATGGATGCGCTCATGCTGTCACAGGAGGTGCAGCGGAGCACCGGCTTGGAAGCGGTGCCCCACATCACGCCGCGCGACTCCAGCCTGATGGGCCTCCAGTCGCAGCTCCTCGCGGCGTGGATGGGCGGCGTACGGAACCTGTTCGCCGTGACCGGTGATCCTTCCCAACTCGGCGACTACCCGGGGGTGCACGACGTCTACCACGTCAACATCTTCGAGCTCGTCCGATCCATTGCCCGAATGGCCGAAGGGGCGGACTGCGCGGGCAATCCCATCGGCGATGCACCGGACTTCTTCGTCGGTGTGGCCGTCAACCCGAATGTGGATGACATCCAGCACGAGGCGGATCGCTTTCTCCGCAAGGTGGACGCCGGTGCGCGCTGGGCCATGACCCAGGTCTTTTTCGAGTGGGAACCCTGGGAGCGTTTTCTGGAGCTCTTGGGGGGCGCGCCTCCGGTGCCGACTCTGGTCGCCGTGTGGCCGCTCAGGTCACTCAAGATGGCGCTGCGATTGCACCATGAAGTTCCCGGCATCGATGTTCCGGAGAGCTTCCTCTCAGACCTCGAAGCGGCGGGGCCGGATGCTGCACAGGTTGGCCGCGAACGGGCCCTGGAGATCTTCCGTCAGGCGCCGGGATATGCGTCGGGCGCCTACCTGATCGCACCGTTCAAGAAACCTGAGGACGCGATTCCCCTCATCGATGAGGCGATGGAATAGGCGCGCATCCTATGCGCGCTCCGATAATGCGCGCTCCGATAATGCGCGCACTGGTCATCGGTCAGCGCACCGATGATGCGCGTGCGGCGACTGATTGCGCGCGTAAGACCCGCGCCTACACATGTTGCTGTCGACCCGTCCTTTTGATGTGTGATGGTACCCAGACCACATCATCTCCGTGAGGCGATCTACCGAAAAACAACACGGGCGGTTTTCTTGACCCTGTGCACGGCGCGAAAGACCCGCCTTGTCTCGGACGATGCAGCGGCCACCCAGGTAGTGCAGACCATTGGGCGGTTGCATCGGCCGGATCAGAAAATATTCGTCTATTGCGTCATGCCCGACCACGTCCATTTTGTTGTCCTGCTCCGGAACCGGACTCCTGGCGAGTTCGTACAGCCCATGAAATCGATTGTGACTCGGGCGATCGGCGGACAAACGACCAGCCACCGAGTCTGGCAGCGCGACTACTACGACCGTGTCATCCGGCGTTCGGACGGGTTGTTCCGAACGATTCGATACGTCCTGATGAACCCGGTTCGAAATGGGTTTGTAAACCGGTGGCAGGACTGGCCGTGGTCGGGTTCAATCGAATGGCCGGATCTTGACGATGGCGTATTGGATCAGTCAAACACCGAATACGTCTTTTGACAGTAACGTAGGCGCGCATCTTATGCGCGCTCCGATAATCCGCGCATGGTCATCGGTCAGTTCCGACAACTCGGCGACCGATTGCGCGCTTAAGACGCGCGCCTGCATGGAATCCGGAATTTAACAAACGGTGCACTGACGCACGGTTTCTGTAATGATGAACGCGGATGAGGTGCCGTTTCAATGACCGCCCATGACAACGACCGTACCGCCGAACTCCTCGCCCTCATGGGCGAGAGAATCCTGGTGTTGGACGGCGCCATGGGCACCATGCTGCAGACCCGGCGTCTCGGCGCTCAGGATTTTGGCGGTGAGAAGTACGAGGGGTGCAACGAGGTCTTGGTGACCACGCGGCCCGACGTGATTCTGGATGTCCATCGGGCCTACCTCGACGCCGGCGCCGACATCATCGAAACCAACACCTTTGGCGGAACCCCCATCGTGCTCGCCGAGTACGGAGTCGATCATCGAACCCTGGAGCTCAACAGCCGTGCAGCCGAGCTCGCATCCCGGGCGGTGGAGGAGTTTTCCTCACCGTCGAGGCCCCGTTTCGTGGCCGGTTCCATGGGGCCGACCACGAAAGCGATCAGCGTCACGGGTGGGGTGACATTCGGGAGTCTCGTGGACGGGTACGCCGAGCAGGCACGAGGCTTGCTCGAGGGTGGGGTTGACATCTTCTTTGTGGAGACGTGTCAGGACACCCGCAACGCCAAGGCCGCATTGATCGGGATCGAGCAGATCTTTGCCGAGATGGCAACACGCCGGCCCATCGTGGTGTCGGGCACCATCGAGCCCACCGGCACGATGCTCGCCGGCCAGACGGAGGACGCGTTCTATGTCTCCATAGCCCACGCCCGGCCCCTGGCGGTGGGCCTCAACTGTGCCACCGGTCCCCAGTTTATGACCGACCATCTGCGTGGGCTGCACGAGCTCGCCGACTGTGCCGTGTCGTGCTTCCCCAATGCCGGTCTGCCCGATCCCGACGGCCATTACGAGGAGACCCCCGAATCTCTGGCAGCAGCGCTTGAGAGATTCGTCGATTCCGGATGGATCAACATCGTCGGTGGATGTTGCGGTACCACCGAGGCGCATGTGGCGGCGATTGCTCGCATGGTCCAGGGCAAGCAGCCACGTGCCATACCCGGGCTCCGGGTTCCGCGGACCTTCTTCTCCGGCATCGAACTCGTGGAACCCGATGCGGACAACCGGCCGTTGTTGGTGGGAGAGCGCACCAACGTCATCGGCTCGGCCAAGTTTCGGCGCCTGGTGTCGGATGAGCGATGGGACGAGGCGGCCGAGATCGCCCGCCGTCAGGTCAAGGGCGGGGCCCAGATCGTCGATGTCTGTCTTCAGTCGGCCGATCGGGACGAGTTGAAAGACATCGAGCATCTCTATGAGCGGCTGATCCGCAGCGTCAAAGTGCCGTTGATGATCGACACAACCGATCCCGCAGCGGTGGAGTTGGCGCTGACATATAGCCAGGGCAAGGCGATCGTCAACTCCATCAATCTGGAGGATGGCGAAGAGCGATTTGACCGGATCTGCCCGCTGTTGCTGCGATACGGTGCCGCGGTCGTCGTGGGGACAATTGACGAGGACCCGATCCAGGCTCAGGCCTTCAGCCGCCAACGCAAGCTGGAAGTGGCTCGAAGGAGCCACTGGCTGCTCACCCAACGGCATGGCATTCCGGGGGCCGACATCATCTTCGACCCACTGACCTTTCCGGTGGCCACCGGAGACGAGGCCTATGTGGGAGGGGCGGTGGAAACCATCGAGGGGCTCCGGCTGATCAAGGCCGAGTTCCCCGAATCCAAGACCATTCTCGGTATTTCCAATGTGTCCTTCGGGTTGCCGCCGGCTGCCCGGGAGGTGGTCAACTCGGTCTTCCTCTATCACTGCACCAGGGCGGGGCTCGACCTTGCCATCGTCAACTCCGAAAAGATCGAGCGCTTTGCGAGCATCCCCGACGAAGAACGCGAGATGGCCGAGGATCTTCTGTTCAACCGACCACCCGTCCACCCGGCCGAAAGTCAGAAGTCGAAGGTCGAAAGTCCCCGACCACCAGCATCAGAAGAGGACCGAGTAGAAGGTGGAGAGAATTCGAAATTCGAAATCCGAAATTCGAACTCCGTCCCGGACGCGCCGGGTTTGGCTTCAGCCGCGCCCGGCGATAGCCATTCAGAATTCAAAACTCAAAATTCAAAACTCATCCCCGAGGATTGGCGGGAGCAGACACCGGAGCAGCGAGTCGCAATCAATCAGCACCATATCGCCCGCCTGACCGAGCACTTCCGGGGGGTGAAGCGCGAGGTCGCGGTCGCGCGGACCCTGCCGCTGGACGAGCGACTGGCACGCTCCATCCTCGACGGAACACGGGACGGGTTGCAGGCCGACCTTCAAGCAAAGCTAGCCGAGGGCGCCTTGCCGCTGGAGATCATCAATGGGCCGTTGATGGCAGGCATGAACGAGGTGGGGCGGTTGTTCAACGCCAACCAGCTGATCGTGGCCGAGGTCCTGCAGTCGGCTGAATCCATGAAGGCCGCGGTTTCATTCCTCGAGGGCCATATGCGGGCCGATGAGACCTCGAGCCGGGGAAAGATCGTGCTTGCCACGGTCAAGGGCGATGTCCACGACATCGGCAAGAACCTGGTGGAGATCATTCTCCGCAACAACGGGTACGACATCGTCAATCTCGGCATCAAGGTGCCGCCCGAGGCCCTTGTGGCGGCATGCCGCGACCACCGTCCCGACGCGGTGGGGTTGTCCGGTCTGCTCGTGAAGTCGGCCCACCAGATGGTCGTGACGGTGCAAGATCTGAACGCGGCCGGAGTCGACGTGCCCATCCTGGTGGGTG
Source organism: uncultured Holophagae bacterium (assembly GCA_963710645.1). GTDB lineage: Bacteria > Acidobacteriota > Thermoanaerobaculia > Thermoanaerobaculales > Sulfomarinibacteraceae > FEB-10. Next base: position 40,391 of record CAVQBD010000006.1, read on the forward strand.
GCGCTGCGCTGTCAGAAAAATTCACGAGACAGCGCATCGCTCCGGCCCATGGTGGCCCAGTACTGTATTGCTCCGATGCCATGCGGGGTCTGGACGTGATGAATCGATTGATGGACCCGGCGGGCCGCGAAGGTCTGATGGCAGAGGTGCTGGCGGCTGAGCCCGAGGCGCTTCACGAGGGCTCCAGCGCAAAGGCCGATGTCCCGGAGGTTCGAAGTTCGAGGGTGTCCCTCGATGTCGCACCTTCCGCCCCGCCGGATAGCGATCTGCACGTCACTCCCCAGCTCGATGACCTGCGCGCGATCTGGGATCTGATCAACCCGCAGATGCTCTACGGCAAGCACCTCGGTCTTGGGGGATTCGCCAAGAAGTTGGCCGCGGGAGATCGCAAGGCCGCCGATCTCCGCGAAGCCGTCGCGTCGGTGGAGGACGAGGTGTCGGGTTGGATGAGGGTCGGTGCGGTGTGGCGGTTTTTCGAAGCGGAGTCTGAAGGCAACCGGCTGGCCGTATTCGAGCCCGGAGAGACAGTGCCCGTACACACCTTCGTCTTCCCCCGCCAACCGAAGGCCGACGGGCTCTGCCTGGCCGACTATGTGCTGCCTCGATCGGATGGTGTTCGTGACAGCGTGGCGTTCTTCGTGGTCGGAGCAGGGGAGGGGGTCCGCGAACGCGCTGAGTCCGCCAAAGAGAAAGGGGAATACCTCAAGAGCCATATTCTCCAGGCACTGGCTTTGGAGACCGCGGAGGCGGCCGCCGAGTGGATCCACCGGAGAATTCGCGACCTCTGGGGCTTCCCGGATCCCCCGGGCTTGACGCCGCAGGACCTTTTCCAAGCCCGTTATCGAGGGAAGAGATACTCCCCGGGCTATCCCGCCTGTCCGGACCTCGATGATCAAAAAGCGATCTTCGAGCTTCTGGATCCTTCCCAGATCGGGGTTGCCCTCACCGACGGCATGATGATGGAACCCGAGGCGTCGGTTTCGGCCATCGTGTTCCACCACCCCGATTGCAGGTATTTCTCAGCGACCGGGGTGTCCCGGTGACGAAGTGAATAGTGAATAGTGAATAGTGAATAGTGAATAGTGAATAGATGTTCACTCGCGGCGCGGGTCGGGGTGCGAGTTGTGTGTTTTTGATCTCAGATAGCGAACGAGCCCAAACAGGATCTTGCCCAACTCTCCGGTTTCTTCCAAAAGGACGGTTTCTTTGTCATCCGTGAGATATCCGAGATTCTTGGCGAGGATAATCTGGGACTCTAACTCACTCTGAGATCCGCGTGCGATTTGCAGGAACCTGATGAATTCCGCTGGCGTGGCGCGCTGCTGGCCTTCTGCAATGTTGTACAGCACCGATCTGGATGTCTTCCGAGCCTCGCTGATCAACCCGAATCGTTCATCCGGTGGGAATCCGTCGGTTGCGCGATAAACGGAAAGACACACCCTCATGGCTTTTTGCCAACCGATCAGTCTTCGATAGGACGACGTCTTCTGATGTTGGTCCATAATGCCCTCTCTGGCATAAGACAAGGAACCCGCCGCCAGAAAATGTCACCCGGCACCCGGGTTGACTCTATCCCCTCGGTCCATGACCAACCCCCGTTTCTTTAACCATTCACTATTCACTATTCACTATTCACTATTCACTATTCACTTGGTCCGTCAAACCCTGCCACCTGCTTCTACCTCCGATGTGACCACGATCACCCCGCCTCGTTATAATCTCGTCATTGACACTTGTTTGACATTAATAATACTTGAACAAATGGACATGTTTCGGTGAGACTTTCTAGTGTTGTGAGATTTCCTAGTCGCATTGACGAGGTCGGACGGACGAATTTGTTGAAGATCAGTCTCAATAAGAGATGTTTCGCCTGTGTCGGGCTGTTGGCGCTGATGGTGGTCGTCGGTTCGGCCGGGGCGCAGGAGACCGACTACTCGCCGGGTCTGCTCAGCGAGGCCCACGCCGGCTTTGACGATCCCGACAGCTGTGAGAACTGCCACAACGACGACTTTGAGGTCGAGGGTGAGCGGTGTCTGATCTGTCACGATGCCATCGCATCGCGAATGGAGATAGGGAGGGGGCTCCACGGTGAGGTTTCGGTGGACGATTGTGCGGTCTGCCATGCCGAGCACGGTGGCCGCGACGCCGAAATGCTGCCCCTTGACCGTGATTCCTTCGATCACGGCGCCGAGACCGGGTTTGTCCTGAACGGATTCCACGGAGAGTTCAGCGGCGACTGCTCGCAGTGTCACACCACCCGGTCGTTCCTCAATAACAACCCTGATTGCGCCTCGTGCCATTCGGACCCGCACAAGGGTACCCTCGGGGTCGAGTGCACGGCTTGCCACGCCACGGACCTCCACTTCAAGAACGCCTCACGGGCCTTCCACAAGAGCACCCTGCTTCCGCTCGAGGGCCGTCATCTGGATGTGGGCTGCGCAGAGTGCCACTGGAACGGAGTGATCGCGGGAACGCCCAACCTCTGTGCGGACTGTCATTGGGTAAGGCGCCAGGACACGCCCCACCGACTCGAATTGGGGCCCGACTGCGAGAACTGTCACTCGCCGTTCTCATGGACCGCCGTGAGCTGGGACCACGAAACCGCCACCGGCTTCGCCATCGGCGGCGCCCACCGGGGCGTTGGCTGCGAGGGCTGTCATCCGGATTACCGATTCGACGGTTCGGCGCAGCCCGACTGCTACAGCTGCCACGCCGACGACTACAACGGATCTCAGGACCCGAACCATCCGGCGGCCGGCTTTCCAACCGATTGCATTTTGTGTCACAGCCCGGACGATGGCACCTGGAATCGCGGATCCTTCGACCACCCGTACCAGCTCGTCGGAGTTCATCGTGTCCAGCCGTGCTCCGCCTGCCACGCCGATGGTATTTACCAGGGCACGCCGACGGACTGTGTGGGCTGCCACATCGACGATTACAACGGTTCACAGAATCCGAACCACCCGGCGGCCGGATTCCCGACCACCTGTGATCTCTGCCACCGAGCCTCGGACGGCTCGTGGCACGATGCGACCTTCGACCATCCCTACCAGCTGGTCGGCGTTCACGCAACGTTGGACTGCGAGTCGTGCCATGCGGGCGGAGTCTATGAAGGGACCCCGACCGATTGTGTCGGGTGCCACCTGCCGGACTACCAGGAAACGGTGAATCCGAACCACTCAGCGGCGGGATTTCCGACGAACTGCCAAATCTGTCACGACCCCAGTGACAGCTCCTGGAACCAGGCGACCTATCCGCACGCGGTGTACCCGCTGGTGGGGTCTCACACGACGGTGGAGTGCAGCTCGTGCCACGTCAACGATGTGTATCAGGGTTTGCCTTCGGACTGCGTGGACTGCCACCTGGACGATTACAACGGAACCCAGAATCCGAGTCACGCGCAGGCGGGCTTCCCCACCACCTGCGAGCAATGTCACACGCCCACATCGTGGGACGACGGACAGTTTGACCATCCATTCCAGTTGGAAGGCGTTCACGCGACGTTGGACTGCGACTCGTGCCACGCCAACGGCTATCCCGGCACGCCGACGGACTGCGTGGGCTGCCACCAGCAGGACTACGCCGACAGCGCGAATCCGAACCACTCGGCGGCGGGATTTCCGACGGCGTGCGATAGCTGTCACGCATTCTCGGATCCGGACTGGCATCAGGCGAACTACCCGCACACGGTGTATCCGCTGGTGGGATCTCACACCGTCGTGGACTGCAGCTCGTGCCACGTTGGCGACGTTTACCAGGGTCTGCCGTCCGACTGCGTGGACTGTCATTTGGACGATTACAACGCGACCCAAGACCCGGACCACGCGCAAACGGGCTTCCCGACAACTTGCGAGGCGTGCCACACACCGACCTCGTGGGATGACGGACAGTTCGATCATCCATTCCAGTTGGAGGGCGTTCACGCGACGTTGGACTGCGATTCGTGCCACGCCAACGGCTATCCGGGTACGCCCACCGACTGCGTGGGCTGCCACCAGCAGGATTACGACAGCAGCGCTAATCCGAACCACTCGGCGGCGGGATTCCCGACCAGCTGCGACAGCTGCCACGACTTTGCCGACCCCAACTGGCAGGCGGCGGATTACCCGCACACTGTGTGGCCTCTTGTGGGCGCCCACACGGCCCAGAGTTGCATCAACTGTCACACCGGCGACGTGTATCAGGGTCTGCCGTCGGAGTGCGTGGATTGCCACCTGGACGACTACAACGCCACCCAGGATCCGAACCACAGCCAGGCCGGCTTCCCCACGACGTGCCAGGTGTGCCACACACCGACCTCATGGGACGACGGACAGTTCGACCATCCGTTCCAGCTCGAGGGGGTGCACGCCACGCTGGACTGCGACTCGTGCCACGCGGGCGGTGTCTATGAAGGTACACCGACGGACTGCGTGGGCTGCCACCAGCAGGATTACGACAACACCGCGAACCCGAACCACTCGGCGGCTGGATTCCCGACCAGCTGCGACAGCTGCCACGACTTTGCCGACCCCAACTGGCAGGCGGCGGATTACCCGCACACTGTGTGGCCGCTGGTGGGCAACCACCAATCCCAGCAGTGCACTACCTGCCATGTCAACGACGTGTACCAGGGATTGCCGTCGGAGTGCGTGGATTGTCACCTGGACGACTACAACGCCACCCAGGATCCAAACCACAGCCAGGCCGGCTTCCCCACCACCTGCGAGAACTGCCACGATCCGTCCGATGCGTCGTGGGATGACGGTGAGTTCAATCACAGCTACCAACTCGTAGGGGTTCACGCCACGTTGGACTGCGACGCGTGTCACTCGAGCGGGGTGTACCAGGGATTACCGTCGGAGTGCGTGGACTGTCATCTGGATGACTACAACGGCACCCAGGATCCAAACCACACCCAGGCCGGCTTCCCCACCACCTGCGAGAACTGCCACGATCCGTCCGATGCGTCGTGGGATGACGGTGAGTTCAATCACAGCTACCAACTCGTAGGGGTTCACGCCACCCTGGATTGCGATGCCTGCCACGGTGGCGGTGTGTACCAGGGTCTGCCGTCTGACTGCGTGGACTGCCATCTGGACGATTACAACGGGACTCAGGAACCATGGGATCACGCCGCCATAGGCTTCCCGACCACCTGTGACGTCTGCCACAACGCGTCTGACCTGTTGTGGGAACAGGGGAACTTCAACCACGTCTGGTTCCCCATCAACTCCGGGCCGCACGTGGTGGCCGACTGCAGTGACTGCCACCGGAACATACCCATCTACACGGAGTTCAGCTGCACTTCGGGTGGATGCCATCCACAGGGCCCGACAAACGAGGACCACGACGAGGTTCCGGGGTACGTCTGGAACTCCGACAACTGCTACGCCTGCCACCCGAATGCGCAGGCGGGGTTCAGGCCGCCGAGGCAGCGCATGAGACCGAGCCATGAGCGTCAGTGACCGCCTGCTCGTTTCGGCAGTCGCCCTGATGCTGCTGATGGGTGCGTCCACCGCCGGGGCACAGGCCTTCCCGTCCTCCGGCAGGTTCTCGCTCTACGCCGACTGGTCCAACCGGAGTGCCAAGGACACCGACGATGACTCGGACTTCTCGGAGATCATTGCCATGTTTTCCTGGTACTCCGAGCCCGAGTCCGAGTCGATGTTCGAGTTTGGTCTGGATACGCGGATCGCCACCTTCCCGAGCAGTGAGGAACGGGATGAGCGTGTCTCTCTTTATGACGCGTGGGTGGGTCTCAAGGGCAAGAGCGGGAATTGGACCCTCCGGCTCGGTCAGATGTGGGTCCGCGATCTCGGCGGCGTGGGATCGGTGGGTGGGCTGGCTGGTGAGTACCGGTTGCCGAAGGTGAGCTCCTGGGGGCGCTGGCGTTTCGGTCTGTTCGGCGGACTCGAACCCAAGATCATGGACGCAGGATATGTGGAGGACATCGCCAAGGGTGGCGTCTACGTGGCGTTGGACGGCGACCGCGGTCGGCGCCACGTGCTCGGCTGGGTGCTGATCAAGAACGACGACCTCACCGAGCGCTCGGTGGTGGTGTTCAACAACTTCATCCCGGTTGGCCGCAAATTTCTGATCTATGAGGCGCTGCAATACGATCTCGACGGCCCGGGCGGCCAGGGCGATGGCGGACTCAGCTACTTCTTCACCAATCTGCGCTACACCTTCTCCAAAGTTGTCAGCGTTCAGGGCACCTATCATCGGGGCCGTTCGCTGAACGCGCGCCAGATCACCGAGGACATTCTCCAGGGGCGCCCCATCGACCCCGAACGCCTGGAACCGCTGTTGTACGAATCGGGCCGGATCCGGGTCAACGTGAATCCGTGGCGCAAGGTCCGGCTGTGGGCCGGCTACGGCAGCGAACGCTCCAACGAGGACGACGACTGGAATCCACGCACCGAACTCGGTCTTGCGGTCAACAACATCGGCAACATCGGCTTTGACTTCGCCGCCTCGAATTTCCGAACCGACCGCGGCGACGACTCGTTTGACTCCATCTATGCCTCCCTCGGCAAGACCTTCGGCCGGAAGGTCTACCTGAGCCTCGACTACACCACTTCGCTGTCGGTCTTCACGTACGAGGATTCCGAGGGCGGCACCATCGAGGTCACCCCCGAGAGCGACCGCTGGGCGCTGTCGGCCAATGTCAGCCTCAATCGCACCTTCTCACTGCTCTTCATCGGCGAGTGGGTGGATCAGGACGACTTCGAGGAGACCCGGGCGCTTGCGGGGATGACTGTTCGCTTCTGACGCAAGTGAATAGTGAATGAGTGAATAGTGAATAGTGAATAGGGGTCTGTACGGGCTGCCTGGGTGTTGAAGAAAGGCTGAGAGGCTTTTGACAGTTTCTGGTCATGTGTTCCTTTCGAATATTGAAAGAGGACACCGTGGACCAGAGATCGCAGACTCCTTCGTATCGAGAACTCATCTGCTGGCAGAAAGCGATGAGGGTGAGCCTTTCCGTTTATCGCGCAACCGACGGATTTCCACCGGATGAACGATTCGGGTTGATCAGCGAGGCTCGCAAGACATCCAGGTCCGTCCTGTTCAACATCGCGGAAGGCTACCAGCGGGACACACCAGCAGAGTTCATCAGGTTCCTTCAAATCGCACGCGGATCTCAGAGCGAGTTGGAGTCCCAGATCATTCTTGCCGAGAATCTCAATTACCTCTCCAAAGACGAGGCCAGAACTCTGTTGGAAGATACTGCAGAGTTGGGGAGAGTCCTGTTCGGGCTCGTACGCTCGCTCAGGTCAAAAACGCAGACCTCACGAAATCAATCCAAAACCTGACTGTTCACTATTCACTATTCGCTATTACCTTGCTCCTAGTACCTATACCACTCCGCTTTGTACGGCCCGTCCACCGGGACGCCGATGTACTCGGCCTGCTCCGGGGTGAGCTCGGTCAGCTTGGCGCCGAGCTTGTCGAGGTGCAGCCTCGCCACCTCCTCGTCGAGCTTCTTCGACAAGGTCGTCACGCCGACCTCGTGCTCGTTCTGCCACAAATCCAGCTGGGCCAGCACTTGGTTTGTGAACGAGTTGGACATGACGAAGCTCGGGTGGCCGGTGGCGCAGCCCAGATTGACCAACCGGCCCTCGGCGAGCAGGAAGATGGCGTGGCCGCCGGGGAAGGTGTACTTGTCCACCTGGGGCTTGATGTTGAGCTTGGTGACACCCGGCATCTCGTCCAGCGCGTCGACCTGAATCTCGTTGTCGAAGTGACCGATGTTGCAGACGATGGCCTGATCCTTCATCCGGCTCATGTGGTCGGCTGTGATGATGTCTCGGTTGCCGGTGGTGGTCACATAGATATCGGCGTGGGGGAGGGCGTCTTCAACCGTGACCACCTTGTAGCCGGCCATGCACGCCTGCAGGGCGCAGATCGGGTCGATCTCGGTCACCCACACCTGGGCGCGATGGGCCCTGAGTACCTCGGCAGAACCCTTGCCCACGTCGCCGAATCCACAGATCACGGCCACCTTGCCGGCGACCATGACGTCGGTTGCGCGCTTGATGCCGTCCACCAGCGATTCGCGGCAACCGTAGACGTTGTCGAATTTGGATTTGGTCACCGAGTCGTTGACGTTGATGGCGGGTATCAGCAGCTCGCCCTTGTCGGCCATCTGGTAGAGCCTGTGGACGCCAGTCGTGGTTTCTTCGGAAACCCCCTTCAGCCCGTCGACAACGTCATGCCAGAACCTCGGGGCGATGCCCTGAGTTTCCTGGAGGATGCGATGGATGATGGCCAGCTCCTTGTTGTCGGTGGGTTCGGCGAGGATCGACGAATCTGCTTCCCCCGCGTAGCCGCGGTGGACCATCAACGTGGCATCGCCGCCGTCATCCACGATCAGATTCGGACCCTGACCGTCGGGCCAGGTGAGGGCCTGTTTGGTGCACCACCAGTACTCCTCGAGGGTTTCGCCCTTCCATGCGAAGACCGGAACGCCGGCCGCGGCGATGGCTGCCGCCGCGTGATCCTGGGTGGAAAAGATGTTGCAGGAAGCCCACCGGACATCGGCTCCAAGCTCCACGAGTGTCTCGATGAGCACTGCAGTTTGAATGGTCATGTGAAGAGAGCCGGCGACTCGGGCGCCCGCCAGAGGTTTCATCGGCCCGTATTTCGCTCGGGTCGCCATCAGCCCGGGCATCTCCTTCTCGGCGATATCGATCTCCCGCCGTCCCCAGTCCGCCAGCCCGATGTCCTTGACTTTTAAATCCGTTGCCGTCGTCGTCATTCGCAGCCCCCTTCTCAAACCCGTAACACGTGCAAGTCGTGGAGGATTCTACCTAACCCGAAAACTGTCGACGAACAGGAAGGTGACGTTATCCGTCCGAGCGGGCATCTTTCGGCGTTGCTGTCGGTTGTCCCATCGAATGCTGTCAATTGTATCCATACGGCCATACTGCGGGACTGGTCCCCGAAGACGGAGAACTGTTACATTTTGGTGCCGTTATGACGTACAATGTTCAAAAGTGGTGGTGTTTTCTCTAAAGTGTCGATCTTGTGAGAGAAAATATTCGGGGGAGAATCTCAACAATGGGTGAGTTGTCTCAGCAGTGGCTTGTGGTGCGCACGAAGGCGCGGCAGGAGAAGACCGCCGTGCACCATTTGGCCCAAAGGGAGGTGATTCCCTATTGTCCTATGTTTCTCCAACCGCCATGGCACCCGCGGGCCCCCCGGGGGCCGGTGCCGCTCTTTTCAGGCTACATATTTGTTCGGTGCAACCTCACGGAACAACTGAACGCAGTGCGATTCTGTCCGGGGGTGCTGGCGCCGGTGGCATTCGGTGGTGAGATAGCCATCGCGGACCAGGGTCTCATCGACGCGCTCAGAGGGCGCGAGGGATCACGCGGCTACGCGCTGCCGGTGGAGCAGGAGGAGGGCATGCCGATGGGTGCCGTCGTCCGCCTGATGAGCGGTCCGTTCGCGGGTATCGAGGGTGTGTTCAACGGATGCCTGCGTGGCGGGCAGCGTGCAAAGGTCCTCCTGGAGCTGCTGCGCGGCCGGCACGAGGTGGAAGTGGATTACAGCTCGCTGGCGCTGGTGCGAGCGGGCTAGGTCGCCGCCTCGAAAGGCGCGCGGCTGCTAAAAATTTAAGAATCAATAGGTTGCACATGCAATCAACCTGCGGTAGCTTTGTCTAGAATGCTGAATTTTGAAATTTTAATTTTGAATTGCCCCCGCCCGATACGGTATAGAGAATGAGCTCCATCTCCCCATGGACGATCCGATGTGCCCCGACATTGCCACAGGAAGCCTTCGGCCACGCGTCGTCTCCTCTGGCCTGGGGTATACCGAGTTGGAAAGTCGAAGATCGCAGCGGGGGAGGGGGAATTCAAAATTCAAAATTAAAAATTGAGAATTCAGAATTCAGTTGCTCCACGGAACTTCCGACTTCCCCTGAAATCCCGAGGCATTGAATGACCGGAAATGACCACTTGCCCGTTTTGGTGACCGGTGCCGCCGGTTTCATCGGCTTTCATCTTTCAAAGCGGTTGCTTGACGACGGGCGCACGGTCATTGGGCTCGACAATCTGAACGATTACTACGACGTCAGTTTGAAGGAGGCTCGGCTCCATCAGCTTCGTCAGCGTGAGGGTTTCGAGTTCGTCAAACTCGACCTGGCCAATCGGCTCGGCATGGAGAGCCTGTTCAACGCCAACTCCTTCAGCTGCGTGGTCAATCTCGCAGCCCAGGCCGGCGTCCGGTATTCGATCGAAAACCCCCACTCCTACATCGACTCGAACCTGGTGGGCTTCACGAATATCCTCGAGGGCTGTCGTCACCGCGAAGTACCGCACCTCGTGTATGCCTCGTCGAGCTCGGTTTACGGCGCCAACACCGCGATGCCGTTTTCGGTGCACAACAACGTAGACCACCCGCTGTCGCTGTACGCGGCTTCAAAAAAGGCCAACGAGTTGATGGCCCACACCTACTCGCACCTCTACGGTCTGCCGACCACCGGCCTCCGGTTTTTTACCGTGTACGGGCCGTGGGGCCGGCCGGACATGGCTCTTTTCAAGTTCACCCGCAACATCCTCGCTGGGGAACCCATCGACGTCTTCAACTACGGCAAGCACCGCCGGGACTTCACCTACATCGACGACATCATCGAGGGTGTGGTGCGGGTCATGGCCAATATCCCTCAACCGGACAAGAACTGGGACTCTGATCATCCCGACCCGGGTACCAGCGCCGCGCCCTGGCGGGTCTACAACATCGGCAACAGCGAGCCTGTGGAGTTGATGCGATACATCGAGGTAATCGAGGAGTGCCTCGGCCGGAACGCCGAAAAGAACATGTTGCCTCTCCAGCCGGGTGACGTTCCGGACACCTACGCCGATGTGACCGCACTCGCGGACGACGTCGGTTACCACCCCGACACACCTGTGGAAGTCGGGATCAGGAATTTCATTGACTGGTACAGGGACTACTACGGCGTCTGAGTTAACAAATTTTGAATTTTGAATTCTTATTTCTTAATGAAGGGATTGGTCAAGACGTTGGATCTGGGCGTGTGACCAACCGGAGGTACGGGACCGTTGGCGGAGGCGAAGGCAAATCCGATTCGGGACAAGAGCTTCGCTTTCGCGGTATCGGTTGTCCGCCTTTGCAAGCACCTCAATACCGCCCGCGAGTTTGTTATTTCGAAGCAGTTGCTCAGGAGTGGCACAAGCATTGGGGCGAATATCGAAGAAGCGACAGCGGCGGTAAGCCGACGGGATTTTCTTTATCGAATGACCATCGCATCGAAAGAGTCGAGGGAGGCCCTTTACTGGCTCAAGCTGTTGCAGCATTCGGATCTCATTCACGATCTGGACGTGAGTGCAGAAATATCGACCGCCAAAGAGCTCGTTCGGATGCTCACGGCAATTGTGAGGACAACCTCCGGCCGACTGAATCAGGAACAAACACACCCCAATTCAGATTCAAACTGACGGTCCGCGGAGCTTCGAAAACGACCTCCCGCGCCGTGAATCGAGCCGATCACCAACCGTTCGCCTGCCGGGCGGGTGGGGCAATTGAGAATTCAAAATTAAGATCTGAGAATTCAAACATTCATGTGTGACGACCTCTCATTTGGAGCCGCCGTGAACCAAACCGCCACCGACCTCCTCAACCGCATCACCAACCACGACGCCGAAATCGGCATCATCGGCATGGGGTATGTCGGGCTGCCGCTTGCCCTGGCCTTTGCCGAAAAGGGATTCAAGGTCCTTGGATTCGATGTTGACGACGCCAAGGTGGAGGCACTCAAGCGAGGCGAGTCCTACATAAAGCATCTCGATCCCGACCGCGTGTCCAAGGCGGTGAACTCAGCCGGTCTGTGGGCGACCTCCGACTTCACTCGAATCGGCGATCCGGATGCGATTTTGATCTGTGTGCCAACCCCATTGACACCCCAGCGCGAGCCCGACATGACCTACGTCCGCCGAGCGGCGTACCAGATCCGGGAGTACCTGCGGAGGGGCCAGCTCATCATTCTCGAGTCCACGACCTACCCGGGCACGACCGATGAACTCATCCTGCCCATTCTGGATGGAACCAAAGAAGAACGAACGCGATCCGCCGGCGGAGAGGGAGAATCCGATATCCGCAGCGGCGGGCTGAGATCAGGTTGTGACTTTTTCCTGGCCTTTTCGCCGGAGCGCGAAGATCCGGGCAACCCGACCTTCGGCACCACCAATACGCCCAAGGTGGTTGGTGGAGTCGACGAGGTCTCGGGCGATCTTGCCGAGGCCCTGTATGGCGAAATCATGGATCGGACGGTCCGTGTGTCTTCGGCTCGCGCGGCGGAGGCGACAAAACTCATGGAGAATATCTTTCGCTCGGTGAACATCGCGCTGGTCAACGAGCTCAAGATGATCTGGGACCGTATGGACATCGATGTCTGGGAGGTGCTTGACGCCGCCGAGACCAAGCCCTTTGGTTTCATGCGGTTCAACCCAGGTCCGGGTCTTGGTGGCCACTGCATTCCCATCGATCCCTTCTACCTGGCGTGGAAGGCTCGTGAGCATGGGGTGACGACCAAGTTCATCGAGGTCGCTGGCGAGGTGAACATCCGGACCCCGGAGTACGTCGTAGAAAAGCTCGTTCGGGCGCTCAACGACCGCACCAAGTCGGTCAAGGGCTCCAAAGTCCTGGTCCTTGGCATCGCCTACAAGAAGGACATCGACGATCCGCGGGAGAGCCCGGCATTCGAGATCATCGAATCGCTGCTCCGCCTCGGGGCGGACGTGAGCTATTACGATCAGTTCATCCCCACGGCTCCCAGGATGCGGAGCTGGCCGGGTCTGCCCCCCATGCACTCCATCGATCTGGAAACCGATCTCGGGGAATTTGACGCTGCGGTGCTCGTTACCGACCACTCGGACGTGGACTACGAAACGCTGGCGAAAGAGCTCGACCTCATCATCGATACCCGTGGCGTGTACCGCGACCCACGGCCGAATGTCGTCAAGGCCTAGGATTGAAACTCGATGTGAAATCATGCGAATGGGACCTCAACGTGATTCCACTTTCTCGACGGGACCTGAAAAATGGCTAACTTTGCTCTGACCGGCGTTGCCGGCTACGTCGCACCGCGCCATCTGCAAGCGATCCGAGACACCGGGAACACCCTGGTGGCAGCGGTTGATCCGCACGACTCGGTGGGTGTCCTGGATCGGTTCTTCAACCAGGTGGCGTTTTTCACCGAGTTCGAGCGCTTCGATCGCCACCTCGAAAAACTCAGGCGGCGTTCCCCCGAAGAGGGCGTGCAATGGCTTTCGGTGTGCGCACCAAACCACCTGCACGATGCCCATATCCGGCTCGCCCTGCGCGTTGGTGCTGACGCCATCTGCGAGAAACCGTTGGTCCTCAACCCGTGGAATCTGGATGCCCTGGCGGAACTCGAGCGTGAGTCCGGTCAAAGGGTCTTCACCGTACTCCAATTGAGGGTGCACCCTGCGCTGATCAAACTCAAAGAGAAACTCGACAGTGCCGCCGGCGCCAAGCGACATGACGTTCGCCTCAGCTACGTCACCGGCCGTGGCCCTTGGTACCGCTACGCATGGAAGGGTGATGCGTCGCGTTCCGGTGGAGTGGCCACAAACATCGGAATCCACTTCTTTGACATGTTGATGTGGTTGTTTGGGCCGGTCCAGGCGAGTGAAGTCCATGTCTCGACCGAGCAGCGAGCCGCAGGTTTTCTGACCCTCGATCGCGCTGATGTCACCTGGTTTCTGTCCATCGATCCCGCCGACCTGCCCTTCGAAACCAAGCCGGGTGAGCCCGCGACCTATCGCTCTGTGAACGTGGATGGCGAGGAGGTGGAGTTCTCGGGTGGATTTACGGATCTTCACACCCGGGTCTACGAGGAGACCTTGGCCGGCAGGGGATTTGGAATCGAAGACGCTCGTCCTTCGGTCGATCTGGCCCACTCGATTCGGCAGGCCAAACCGATACGGCCATCTGGACCGCATCATCCGATGATTCAGAAACATCGGAATTTTGAATTTTGAATTCTTAATTCTCAATTTGGAATCTTGGGCAGTGGATCTGTGATGCGGAAAATATCGTTGCCGATGAACGATCGTCGCTGGATCGAGGTCTCTCCGCCAGCATGAGTTTTTGTTGCAGCATCGCACCAACAAACCAAAAATTTAGATCCAGAGCCAAAAAAAAATTAAGAATTAAGAATTAAGAATTAAAAATTGAGAATTAAGAATTCGGAATGAACCATGAAGTATTTTGTCCACGAATCATCATACGTTGACGACGGTTGCGAGATCGGTGACGGTACCAAGATCTGGCACTTTTCTCACGTGCAATCCGGAGCAAAAATCGGCGCCCAGTGCGTGCTTGGACAGAACGTCAACATCGGAAACGACGTGGTGCTTGGAGACGGTGTCAAAATCCAGAACAACGTCTCGGTCTACACCGGCACCGTCGTCGAAGACTACGTTTTCCTCGGACCCTCATGCGTGCTCACCAACGTCACCAATCCGAGATCGGAGATCAACCGGCACGCGCTCTACGAAAAGACCGTGCTGCGCCGTGGTTGCACGATCGGCGCGAACGCCACCGTGGTCTGCGGTGTCACCATCGGCCGGTACGCCTTTGTGGGCGCCGGCGCAGTTGTCACAACGGACGTGCCGGACTATGGGCTGATGGTCGGGGTACCGGCAAAGCGCGTGGGGTGGATGAGCCGCCATGGTCTGCCGTTGGGCACGGTGGACAGCGGCGGCGTGATGAGGTGCCCCGAGAGCGGGCTGAGATATCGCGAGCAGGATGGTGTTGTGTCCTGCATCGACGTGGGCGAGGACGAAGAGTTGGCCGCCGACCTGCGCGCCGGCCTTGATTCGTACCGAAAACTGACGGGACGTTCAATCGAGTAGAATCTGGCAGCTCGATGAGAATCCCCATTCTTGTACCGGTTGTTCGCCACAGACGTGGTGACGTGTTGAACGACGCCGGACGTGCTTCGTACAACAACAAACGATAGCCGACACGGAGATTTCGCCATGACTGAGAACTTCCAAGGACCGTACCCCACACCCTATCCGCCGCAAAGCCCCGGCCCGGTTCCGCCGTGGCCGCAGCCTCCGATGGCGTGGGTTGAGGAGGCGGAGTCCGAGGTCAACATCATGGACTACGTTCGCCTCATCTGGGCGCGGAAGTGGATCGTCATGGGTGTGACTGTGGTGGTCGATTCTGCTTGGGACGGCGTGGGCAGTCACCCAGAAGAAGATGTACCGCGCCGAATACCAAGATCACCATCTATCCGGCGCCTCAGCTCACCCAGAATCAGCTCGATATGGCCATGAGCTGGTGGCAGATGGATCGTTTCATCTCGGATCAGATGGAGGTTTTGCAGACACGAAAGATGGCGGAACGGGTGGTGGAAAAGGTGGGTCTCGAATCAGCATCCCGAGTTCGCCGGCGGCGACGCGGCGGGCGCTTTGCTGAGCCGCGATTTCGGTCGAACCGGTTCGAGACTCCTTCGTGGTTCGGGTCTCAATGATCGGTTTCGAACCCGAGCACCACGGCCGAGTGGCTGAACGTCTATGTGGAGGAGTACATTTCGGCGAATATCGAGTCGAGCATTGGGCGGACGCCAGGAGATTTACAAGGTCATCCAGGACCGTCTCGCGCCGATGCGGGACAGGGTCAAGGAGTCGGAAGAGGACCTCATGGCGTTCCGCGAGCGCGACACCGAGATGCTGTTCGCGGACGAGGACCAGAATGTCATCTCCGAGCAGATCGAGAACTCTGACGACCGATTATGCTTCGAGTCCAAGGCCGAGCGGATCCGTCTCGAGACGCGGCTCAACGCGGTGAACGATCTGTCGGCCGTCGATCTGGCCGAGACGAGCTTCCCGGCGGTGCTGAACGACGCCACGATTCAAGGTCTGTTGCAGCAGAAGGCCGACCTCGAGGTCGAGCTCACCGACAAGCTCCGGCAGCATGAAGGAGGGTCACCCGCAGGTGCAGCAGTTGCGCTCGTCGATCGACGCGATTACGGCCGCATCTTCGAGCAGATCCAGACTATCAAGACTTCGGCCAAGACCGAGTACGACATGGTGAGACGGCGTGAGCGTCGCTGTACGCCAACATCCAACAGCTCAAGGGGCAGGCCATCGGCCTGTCCAAGCAGACCCTGGAATACCGCGAGCCTCGAAGAGGAGTATCGGCAGAACAAGACCTTCCTGGACGACATGATGGCTCGCTCCAAGGAAGCGGACATCTC
Source organism: uncultured Holophagae bacterium (assembly GCA_963710645.1). Classification (GTDB taxonomy): domain Bacteria; phylum Acidobacteriota; class Thermoanaerobaculia; order Thermoanaerobaculales; family Sulfomarinibacteraceae; genus FEB-10. The sequence goes on from CAVQBD010000006.1 coordinate 56,628, forward strand.
GCAGACCACCGCGGTCAACAATATCAGCGTAATCGAGCCGGCGCGATCGCCCGGTGGGCCGTTTAAACCCAACCCCAAGCGGGCAGCCATCTTGTCCGCCATCATGGGACTGTTGTCTGGGTGTGGGTCTGGTGTTCATCCTCGACTTTCTCGATCACACCTCGCGCACCCCGGAACAGGTGGAGGGCTACCTGGGTTTGGAGTCCTCACGGTGTTGCCCAAGTTCACCGGAGGACGCGGCACGGGCCATGCGAGAGGCCTTCCAAACTTTGCGCACCGCTGTCATTCTGGCGGCTCGCGGCAACGGCAGCCATGTCATGCAGGTCACGTCGGCAGTGCCGTCCGAAGGCAAGACGACGGTGGCCTGGAACGTGGCCAAGGTGTTGGCCACCGGTGGCCCGAGGGTGCTGTTGATTGACGGTGACCTCCGAAAGCCACGCGTTCACCGGCTGATCAACGCCAAGAACGTCCGCGGATTGACCTCGGTCGTGCTCGGCGAGCGCGATCTCGACGAAGTGATCCAACCCAGCCTGACCTGTCCCGAACCTCCACATCGTCACCTCGGGCCCGCTGCCGCCCAACCCGCCGGAGGTGTTCGGCAAGGGGACCTTCCTGACGTATGCTGGCCTCGGCGCGGAAGACTACGATTGGATCATCCTCGACACGCCTCCGGTCACGTCGGTGACCGATCCGGTCATGGCGTCACGAACCGTGGACATGCTGCTGTTGGTGGTGCAGTACGGTGGCGCCAGGCCGCGAGCTCGCCCGCGAGGCGGTGCGTCTCTTGTCGCGCACCGGCACGCGAATCGCCGGGGTCGTTCTCAATCAAGTCGACATGGACAAGGACCACTACTACTACTCTGGCTACTACTCCTACTATCACTATGGTGACGAACCCGCGACCAGCGGGAAGCGAAAGGCGAAGGCCAAGGCGAGTTGAGAGCCTCGTTGATGACCGGGTAGGACGACGTGATCAATCCAAGACCATATCGTAGACCGAGGGTCAGATGTTCCGAGGCGTTTTCCGCCATTTAGCGATTCTTGGGTTCGCTGGTCGGGTGTTCCACGCGGTCCATGGTGCCGGTCGGTCGTGGTGAACCAGCCTGGCGGGCCGACTCCCTCTATTTGACCAATTGAGCGAAAGTACACTGATATCTGATGTTGACCGATTTCGATTGGAAGAACGAAAATGTGGGGTAGGCCTGCGAAAACGGGTCCGGATTTCGTGATTATTGGTGCCATGAAGTCCGGTACTACAAGTTTGTTCAGATGGCTTAAAGCCCATTCCGAATGTGATCTCTGCCCCATGAAAGAAACGCACTTTTTCAGCCGGAATTGGGACCGCGGTTTGTCCTGGTATGAGGGCCTCTTTTGTGAAATCGAAGCTGACAAGGTAACCGGAGAAGCCTCTCCCAGTTATACCCATCCGGACAACTCAGAACTGGTCGCCGAACGACTCTATTCTACGTTCCCAAATACAAGAATCCTCTACGTTATTCGGGATCCGATCGATCGGATGCGGTCGGAGTTTCGGCATGAGGTGCAGCGAAACCGTGAGAACCGGGAGTTCGACGTCGCGTTGCTCTCCGAGGACAGGCCCTACTGGCGGAGAAGCATGTACTGGTCCTGCGTGAATCCGTTCGTTTCACGGTTTGATCGTCAGAACGTGAAGGTCATCAAATTTGAAGATCTTGTATCGGAAGAGGACGGGGCCTGGCAAGAGGTTCTCGAATTCTGGGCCTTGGCCGGGAAAAAACACGAACCTGGGACAAAAATCAATAAGACAACCGGCAAGGCGGGTTTCCGCCCCTTGAACACGAGTGGTCTATTCGCAGGGTCTGGGCAGGTTGGCCGATATGGTTCCCAGCGGGATTCTGGAAAGGCCTGACGGCCTCTGTTTTTTACCCAAAGTGACAGCTACTTTCAACTCGCGAATACCTGCAGACGACTGGTTCCCGAACACATCGAAGCAAAGGTCTGGGAAGACGTCGGTGAGTTGGAACAGTGGCTGGATCGCGGCCAGTTATGGCAGCGATGAAGCAGGGTTGTCCGATTGGCTCGAGGGTTGCCGGGAACATCAATGACGAGAATTGTCGGCTCAGTTTGCGCCATGATCCTATCGGACAAGTCGAGCGGGTCGAGCATGCTGCAGCGGGAACTGGCGAAACACCCAGACGTCAACGTGGTGCGCTGGACGAGGCACCAGGAAAACGAAACACTCTACTGGAACAAGGCCGCGATAGTGATGGGTCTGCCACACGAAAACCTCTATCGCTCCGAAATGCCAATGCCGCATGCGCAGGCTCGGGACGAGCTCATCGAGTTTCTTGAGAACAATCTCTCTCAGGCGCCGGTGATCACCGATGACGGAAGCTGGGTGTTTGAGGGGTGGCGAGCCCTCTGTGAAGAGTACGGCCCAGTGTTTCTGGAAAAGTCACCCCATCATATTCATAGTGAGTCTGCCCTTGCACTGATCGAGGAATGCTCTGTGAAATTCCCGGAGATTTCGTTCCGTTACATCGGTCTTGCAAGAAATCCGATTTCTACGCTTTATTCGATGTGGAAGAGATGGAGAATCCATCCGTCGAAGAAGGAAAAGGAATGGTCGTCGTCTTACCGGAGATTATTGAATTTTTCCAAAGTCCATAAAATCGAAACAATCGTCGTAAAATATGAAGATATCGTCAAAAATAAAATTAAAATGGACACAATTTTTGAACATATCGGCGTGAGTAATTTCGAGCTCATCAAATCTGATATTCACAGTCGGTCTGTGGATTCTTGGGAAACGCGATCAGCGATTCCGATGGACGCCGTCAGCTGAAACCGTCGACGTGGCTGCAGCCTTGGGATACTCCCAGATGGACCTCGCGACGCTCAGACCGACGGTGTCATGGGCGGTCACCAGCCGAGTGTCAGCTTTCGCCGCAGACGCGAGGTTCATCGGTAAAAGCTCTTAAGAAACGAGTCACCGGTCCATTGGCTTGGGTGATCGTATTGGAAACGCCGAGTGTCACCACATCGGCATGGGCCGCTCTGGGGTGTGAGGGTCGGCCGTCGCTTCGGACGGAGTTTGTTTGAACGACGGAGTCGTAGCGAAGGAAGGCTCGACCTCGAGCAGGTTCGTACGCGGGGTCGCTTGGATGCTCGGAGGGCAGGCGACCTTTCAGCTCATTCGCAGGCTGTTCCGAATTCTCCTGGCGTCGATCTTGCTCCCGGCGGATTTCGGTTTGATGGCGATGGCAATGACGGTGGTGTCGCTCTCGGAGATCTGGCTGGATCTCGGTTTTGGCCGCGCTTGTGCAGCATTCCGATCCAAGGGACACCGATTGGTCATCCGTCTTCTGGCTCAATGTTGGACTCGGTGTCGCGGTGTTTGCTGTTGTACAAGGGGCGGCGGGGATGGTGGGGTCTTTGTACGAGGATCCAAGGGTTGTGCCGGTCCTGCGGGCGTTGGCATTTTCCTTCGTGATCGCTGTTCCCGGGAGCACATTCTCAGGCTCGCCTCCAGCGGTCGATGGACTTTCGCCTGCTCAGCCTGCGCAGGGGAGTGGCTGCGCTCGCCGCCGGGTTGGCGGCCGTTGGCTTGGCGATGGCTGGGACTGGCGTATGGGCGCTCGTCGGTTATCACCTGACCTTCACGGTGTTGTCGGTCGTAATGCTCGCCCTTGCCTGCCGCTGGAGGCCGTCGGCCGTATTTTCTTGGCGGGCAATCCGCGACCTCTGGACCTTCGGGCGAAACGTCACCGGGGCCAGGATGTTGAACTACATGAACAAGAATCTCGACAAGGTGGTCGTGGGGCGAGGACTCGGCGCGTCCCAGCTCTGGTCTGTACTCGCTGGCGTTTCAAGGCGTGCTTCTCCCGCTGCAGTATGCCGTTCGGCCGCTGGGCCAGGTGCTGTTTTCCGCCTTGAGCGCGGTTCACCGGGAAGAGGAGTCCAGGGTCGAGCCGGTGTACCTTTCGGTTCTCTCGGTCATTGCGACCACGATCTGGCCGGCGGGACTTCTCGCGGTCTCGTCGCTCCAATCGCGATTCCGGCCGTCTTGGGTGACAGGTGGGCGCCGGTGGTGCCCGCATTTTGTGCGCTGGCGGTGGCGGGGATGTTCGCGGCCGTCCAGAACCCGGGGTTTCAAGTCCTCAAGGCGGTGGGGAAGCCAAAGGCCCTGCTGGTCTTTCAGGCGGTCTCGGTGCCGGCCATGCTCGTGGGTGTGTGGGTCGGCATGGCACATGGCGTCTTTGGTGTCGCACTTGGATACTCGGCGGCGACAATTCTGCTGACCGGAGTGAACCTCGCGGTCCTGTCCAAGCACAGTGGAGTCCGATGGTCTCGTGCGCTCGGGGTGCTGCTGCGAGCAGCGATCCCGATCGTCGCCTCCCTCGTTGTCTTCCTGACGTTTCCGCGTTTGGTTGACATGCCCCGGCCGTGGCTGGAAGCACTCCTCGGGCTAACCCTCTCAAGTGTCGTATTCCTCGTGATCTCGCGCGTTGTCGTCGCGGAAGCGTGGACAGCGCTGCGAAAGTCACGGCATCTGTTGGTCAACCGTGTGAACAAGGGAAATCAACCAGCGTGACTCCAGACTCGACCGATACCGTTGTCGTGAATCTGTGCAATGAGGGTGGAAATGGCTGAACCACGACCATTGGACTTCCTATGCATTGGTGCGCCAAAATCGGGGACGACATCGATCTTCCACTACCTCCGCGCTCAGGACGCCGTGTTCATGCCAGCAATCAAAGAGGCGCCGTATTTCTGCGACGACCGGCGGTTTTCAGAGGGCTGGACTTCCTTCTGGCGTGAGTATTTTCACGATGCGGGTGCTGGAGACCTTGTGGGTAAGGTCACGCCGCAATACATGGGAGACCTCCGGGTTGCTGCCAGGATCGCGGCTGAAATGCCCGATGTGAAGATCTTTTGCGTCCTGAGAAACCCGATCGATCGAGCCTTCTCCGACTACCGCATGCGTCGGCGGGTCGGCAAGGAGCATCGGAGTTTTGACGAAGTCGTGAAGATCCAATCTCGCGAGGATGCCCTACACAGAGCGCGAGATTACCGCCATGACAGGGACCAGCCCATGGACGTTTACCTCGCGCGCAGCGAGTACGGGCGCCTTTTGGACCGGTTCCGCAATGAAATTGGTGAAGAACGCGTCCAGATCCTATTTTCGGAAAATCTCAAGAGCAGCCCCGAGGCCACGGTTCAGAGGGTCCTCGACCACATTGGAAGCCGCGCACCTCTCGAGACGTCAGCGCTGCGCAAGGATTTCCATGTGGGTGGAGACCATGTCCGCTTTAAGAGGTTGCCTGACCGCCTGAGGAACATTCCTCCCCTGCGAGCGCTTTGGCATTGTATTCCGCCGTCGGTCAGGAAAAACATCTTTGTAAGGTACAAATACGATTGGAATGTCAGGAAGGGTCACATCACAATGGCTCGAGAAACTCGGTCACTCCTGGCGGATTTCTTCAGAGACGACGTGAAATTCTTGAGAGAGTCTTGGGATGTCACGATTCCATGGAACGAGTTCTCCGATATCTCGATGTAGATCCAATCTAAAAAACTGATATTGGCTACATTGAAATTCGTATCAACCGTCGACACGTTTGACAGTGAAGAGATGATTAGAGTTCTTTTTCTTATCGATACACTCGAGGTTGGAGGCACAGAAAGAAGTATCCTCGAAATCTCTCGTCGATTTGAGGAGACACAAGCCACGGTTTGTCACGTGTTTAGAGGTGATGTTCTCAAGCCAGAATACGAAGAAAATGGATTGGAAGTTATTTCCATCAATGAGCCAGGGAATCGCATCTCTCTGAGCGCTCTTTCTTGTGTAAGGAAAGTCGTATCAAAGGTGCGACCTCAAGTCATTCATTCTGCCCTGTATCGAGCGAGTATTCTTGGTCGAATTGCTGCCGGAATGGCTGGGATTCCGCACGTTGATAGCCTGGTCAACGACTCCTACGGGCGGCTGCGGTTCGAGCGTCTGAGCAGGAGCCGTCGGGCAAAGCTCCGGGCAGTCCAGTTGTTGGATCGTGCCACCGTTCGACTGGCGGACGTCTTCGTGGCGAATTCGGCAGCCATCGCTGAGAGCAACCGGCAAGCGTTGGGTATCCCACGGGATCGGATCAGGGTGATCCACAGGGGTCGGGATCCCCGGAGCCTGATGGCGACTCGGGAAGAGGCAGCGGAGGTTCGAACGGAGTTAATCCTCCGGGACCGCCCGATGATACTCAACGTGGCGAGGCTTAGGGAACGGAAGGGACAGCGAGAGCTGATTCAAGCGATGGACCAAATCCTCAGGAGTGCGCCGAAGGCAGTGCTGGTGATCGCGGGTGAGGGGCCGTTTCTGGATGAGCTCGAGCGCCTTCGAGACGGGCTGGGTCTCGGTAACCATGTGGTGTTTCTTGGCCGCCGTGACGATGTGCCTGCTCTTCTCGCGGCGGCGGACGTTTTTGTCTTCCCGTCGCATTACGAGGGCTTGCCCGGCGCGCTGATCGAGGCGATGTTTGCCGGTGTGCCGATCGTAGCCTCCGACACTCCAATGCACCGGGAGTGCTTGGACGAGGGAGTCAGCGGTGCGCTGTTTCCGGTGGGCGATCCGGATGCCCTTGCCGCTGCGGTTGTATGGGCGATGGGGCAGCCCGAAGAATCCGCCCTCTTGGGCCAGCGGGCGCAGCAGACCGCGACAGAGAAGTTTCACATCGACAAGGTCGCTCGGCAGCATGAAGAACTGTACCAAGAGTTGATCGACCGCCGCGGCAAATGCGATGAGGATTCTACAGCTCATTGACGCTCCCCGCAGACGGGGGGCGGAAGTCTTCGCCCGCCAACTGACCGACGGGCTCGGGCGGAAAGGGCACGACGTCCTGTTGGTGGCCATGCGCTCGGCGTCTGCCGCCGGCGGCACCTTGAAAGTGGATCAGACCGTCGGTGGCTGGAATGGACGAGGGCTGTCCCTGGCGGCTGTCAGAAAAGTGGCGCGGATCGCCAGGTCCTGTTCGGCCGATGTTGTGCAGGCGAACGGGGGTTCCACACCAAAGTGTGCTGCCCTGGCGAAGATCTTGAGTCCCAGAGGGCGGTGGAAGCTCGTCTACCGCAATATCGGTGACCCGAGCTTCTGGATCTCAAGTCCGCTGCAGAGGGCATTTTATCGTCGTGTCGTGTGGCCCCGGTTTGATGGTGTGGTCTCGGTCAGCCGGCAGGGGAGAGATGGTCTTCGAAGGGTGTACGGTTCTGGTGGTCCACGGATTGAAGTGATCTACCAGGGTGTCGATGACGGGAGCCTGATGGCGACCGTATCGCGGTCGGACGTACGTTGCGAGATGGGAACCCCTGAGACTTCCGTCGTGCTGATTTGGGTAGGTGCCCTCAGCAACGAGAAACGTCCGGATCGCGCTCTCCGAGTCATGTCCGCACTCAAACGAGAGGGGACATCCGCCGTTCTCTGGATGGTCGGTGCGGGACCACTGAGCGAGGAGTTGACGGGAGTTGCCCGAGACCTGGGAATCGAGGAATCCGTGCGGTGGGTCGGCGCCGTGGAAAATGTGGGAACCTATCTGCACGCGGCCGATATCTTCGTGCTGACAAGTGACACCGAAGGGATTCCGGGGGCATTGCTCGAGGCGATGACGGTGGGATTGCCGTGCGTCGCCACCAATGTGGGCGGGATCTCGGAGATTTTGACCGAAGGACGCACAGGACTATTTCGCGAACCCGACGATGAACTCGGGCTTGCAGAGTGCGTGGAGAGACTCATCAGAGATGTCGATCTGAGACATGAATTGGGAAGCGATGCGCAGAGAGATGCTGTGGTTCGATTTTCCATGGAAAATTGTGTGACGAAGTATGAGGCTTTTTATAACGAGATGATGGCCGATGAGCGTCTCAGAGAATGACCATTGGGGGCGCGGTTCGGTCACTCAGGGCGTCGTAATATGCTGAAGGACTTGATCAAACCCCTGATCCCGGGTCGGAGGCGATCGCAATTGGCCCGCCTCCGAGTCCAATTGCGAAGACCCTCCGCCCCGATGAGGCGGCTGCCGGATTTTCTCATCATTGGCGGTATGAGGTGCGGCACGAGCTCCCTGTTTCGTTACCTCGGGTCTCATCCCGGCGTCGCCCCCTCGATCCGGAAGGAAACCGAGTATTTCAGTCGCTACTTTGACCGGGGTGACGGTCGGTACCGGGCCCATTTCCCGATGGATCTCGGCATTTTGGGCCGACGAACGCCACTCAGTTTTGAGGCGACGCCGTACTATTTGTTGCATCCCCACGCTCCCGCTCGCGCCGCCTCGCTTGTGCCAAATGCAAAACTCATTGTCATGTTGAGGGATCCCACGACGAGGGCCCACTCCCACCATCAGCATATGTACAGATTGGGGCTTGAGGATCTTCCCTTTGACGAAGCGATCAAGCGGGAACCGGAAAGGACGGATGGCCAGTGGCAATTGCTCTTGCGGGATCCCAACGCGGACGTGCTCGATCTGCACAGGTACTCCTACTTGCGCAGGGGACGATACGTGGAACAGATCCGTCGATGGCTCGAGTACTTTCCCGCGGAGAACATGCTCTTCGTGCAATTCGAGAGGTTCTTTGGTAACCCCCCGGAGGAATACGCTAGGGTCCTTGACTTCATAGGTGTGACTCGGTTCCTCCCGGCGGAGTTCAGAAATTTCAGTTACGTGTCGGGGGATCAGAAACAAAAGACGTCAAAGGCCAAGGTCCCGGCCGACATACGAGCCAGATTGCGAAGCATTTCAAAGAGTCCAACCAGGAGCTTGGGGAACTGATCGGAGAAGCTCTGCCATGGTGAATCGCATCCAGATGAACGGTGGGGCAACCATTCCGATGGGCTCCTCGACATCGCGATGCCCGGGTTTCATGCCGTGATGCGAGTGCTGCACCTCATCAAGGGGCTGGGGCGGGGTGGCGCGGAAATGCTGCTGCCGTCGCTGATCCGGGGCGGGGCGCCGGAGTACAGCTATTCGGTCGGCTATTTCCTTCCGTGGAAAGATGCCCTGGTGCCCGAGCTGCAGGCCATGGGTGTGTTGGTGGATCGTTTCACGGCCCGGGGCCCGATCGGGATGATGGCCCAGGTGCCCGCGGTCGCTCGGTTTGTGAGACGAAACCGGTTCGACCTCATCCACGCGCACCTGCCGCTCGCCGGAGTGGTCGGCCGTCTGGCCGGCCGGTTGGCATCTGTGCCCGTGGTGTACACGGAACACAATCTGCAAGAGCGCTACCATCCTTTGACCCGCGGATTGAATTCCAGGACGTGGCGTTTCCAAAGCGCGGTCATAGCGGTCTCGGGCGAGGTGGAGGAATCGGCCAGACGTCAAAATGGCTCGGCGGTGCCGATTTACGTGGTACGCAACGGCATTGAAATCCCGCCGGAGATTGAGAGTAATGCCTCCAGAGAGAGGGTGCGACGGGACCTGGGGATCGGACCTGCAGCGCCGGTTGTCGGAACCGTGGCCGTATTTCGCACCCAGAAACGTCTTGACAACTGGCTCACAGCGGCCGCTGCCATCGCGCGCGAGGTCCCTGACGTTCATTTCTTGCTGGTGGGGGACGGCCCGGTCCGGGGCGAACTCGAGCAGTCGGTTCTCTCACTGGGGATCGCGGACAGAGTGCACTTCGCTGGACTCACCGACGACGTTCCTAGATACCTCGGCGCCATGGATGTCTATCTCATGTCTTCAGAGTTCGAGGGACTGCCGCTGGCCCTGCTCGAGGCCATGGCGGCGGGTCTCCCGGTGGTGGCGACGGCGGTGGGGGGTATTCCGGAGGTCGTCGACCACGAGGTTTCGGGTTTCCTTGTGCGGCCGGGCGACACGATCGCCCTCGCCGGTTCTGTGGTGCGATTGCTCGAGGGCCATAGGCTCGCGAAGTCCATCGGCAAAACCGGACGAATGGTCGTCGAGGACCGATTTGGAATCCAACGCATGGCACGTGAACTCGAGGCGGTGTATCGCGGCGTCACGGCCTCCGCCGAAGGCGCATGAGATGGAGATCAGAAGCCTCAATCCGTCCGACGAAGCGGCCGTCTTGGAACTCGTCTCCAGGGTTCTGACGACCTCTTCGATTCCCAGAACCCCCGAGTTCTGGCGGTGGAAGCACGTGGACGGTCCCTTCGGCCCGTCCCCTGGACTGATCGCAGAAGAGGACGGCCAAATCATCGGACTCCGAATGTTCCTGAGCTGGCAGTGGCAGTCTGGGCCGAAGATCCATCGGGCCGTGCGGGCGGTCGACACGATCACGGCGCCCGAGGCTCGGGGCCGCGGCGTGTTCACCCAGCTGACGTTGGGGCTCGTGGACCAGATGAGGAAAGAGGGCGTGTCATTCGTCTTCAACACTCCCAACGAGCAGAGTCGTCCGGGCTACTTGAAAATGGGCTGGCAGGACGTGACCAGGGTGCCGGTGCTGATCAGGTTGATGAAACCGCTTTCGATCGTTCGTCGGAGATTCTCAGGCTCAGCCGAACCGGGGAAATCGGGGGCAGTCCACCATTCGCCGGGCGCCGAGTCCATCGCAGAGCTGTGCGGTAGCCCTGATCTCGCCGCGTTTCTGCCCGCCGTCGGCGATAGCGAGCGAAGGCTGTGCACGCCGCGATCTCCGGAGTACCTGGATTGGAGATACGGGACGATTCCCGGATTCGAGTATCGTGCCCGGAGCCGATTCGAAAACGAATCAGGGGCGGTGGTCATCTACCGTCATCGATCCCGCGGCCGGCTGAGCGAGCTTTCCTTTTCGGAGGTATTGGTGAGTCCGGATCCCGAGGGCGCCCGATCGGGCGCAAAGTTGTTGCGTGACGTCATCAAGGGCTCTCCAGCGGATTACGCGGCGGCGTGCGCGGCCCGTGGGACCTGGGAGCGGTCTGCTCTTCTGCGTGCGGGTTTCCTCCCCGTCGGTCTGCCGGGCCCGCGGTTCACCGTATATCCGCTGCAAGAGTCCTTGTCGCCTGATCCGTTGGCGTGGTCGTCATGGCGGACGTCCGTCGGTGACCTCGAGCTCTTCTGATTTGAGCCCGCAGACGTGACCTACGACATTACTGCATTCGTTTTGCTTTCGCTGGTGGCTCTGGTAGTCGCCGGTGGGCTGGGGAAGCGAGCGACTTGGGTGTCACCTCGTCTCTTGATGACTGCGGTGTTGTTGAGGATCATTGGGTCCACCGTGAGGTATGAGGTCCTCGAGAGGTTTTATGGCGGAGTCGGAGACGCCAGGGGTTATTACGGTTATGGCGCTCAGATTCGCAGAAAAAATCTGGGCTCTTGACCTGAGTCCCCTGTCATACGAAGCGTGGTTCAGCGGTCGCTGGTGGGGCACGCAACTTCATGAGAAACCTGTCCGGCCTCGCCGTGACGGTTGTGGGGCCGAGTCTTACGGGCCGAGTTTCTGTTGTTTTCACTCCTCTCCTTTTGCGGCCTGTTTGCGTTGGCCCTCGCGTTTCACCGCAACTATCCGGGCCCAGCGGCCAAATGGTACGCAGCGCTTATGTGGCTTTGGCCGTCGCTGTGGTTCTGGCCGTCAAGCGTTGGTAAAGAAGCGGTCGTCATCTTCGGAATCGGCGTCGCGGTTCTCGGATTTGTGGGGCGGAAGGGTCGGCCCAATTGGTGGGTCTTCGTGGCCTGGTTTCGGGGTCGTCTTCTGTATTCGACCACACATGGCCCTCGTGGTCGCGTTGTCTGCAGCTGCGGCGACGTGGTTCTCGAATTGGCGCGGCTTCAGCCCGAGACGGATGGTTGAGGTCGCTGTGGCGGTCGTCATTACGGTGATTGCGTTCCAGGGCATGATGGCGCAGTTCGGTTTGGGTGAGGCGGACCTCGAGGGCATTCAAGAGTTCGCCGAGATCAGGTCGTCCCAGTCGTTAAAGGGTGGGAGCAATATCGGGGGGACCGGACTCACCGGGGCGGGCGTTCCAATGGCCGTCATCAATGTCTGGTTCAGACCGTTTCTGTGGGAGGCCCACAATCCCATGGCGGCGGTTGCGGCCCTGGAGATGGTGCTCTTCTGGTATCTGGTCTGGAGGAATCGCCGAGGTCTGAAACCCGTCCTCAAGAACTGGAGGAGATCGCGGCTTATCGCCTTCGCCATACCTTTCCTGGTGCTCTTCACATTCATGATCGGTCTCGTGATGGGGAATATGGGTCTTCTGGCCAGACAGAGGACTCCGATCTTTCCCTTTGCGTTCATGGTGATCGCTGCCGGCACCGTCGTGGTCCCGGTGCGCCGCCGGCGGACAGCCCTCCATTGGGTAGCCCGACCCCCAGCAGCGTCGCCACCTACGGCGGCCCGACGATGATCGGTCTGGTCCGTAACATCGTGCGCGCGATCCAGCCGATGGTTCCGCGGTCGCCGGCTGGCGGAGTCGTGCTCTGCTACCACCTGGTTGATGCCGGCACCGCCTCCACCGGTGGACATCCCGGAGTCCCTTTTCCGCGATCACATGGAGACCCTGGCCAATAATGCGAATGTGGTGGATCTGAACGGGTTGGCGGCCACGCACTGGAATGCGGAGGACGGACGGCCAAGACCCACGGGTGGTCATTACGTTCGACGACGCTTTTAAGAACTTTTTCGAGGTGGCCTTCCCGGTGATGCACGATTTCGGATTGCCGGTGACCCTGTATGTGCCGGTGGGGTTCGTGGATGGGGAGGCGCCAAGCCCAATGTCAGGAGGGAGAAGACCTCGAGCCGGCCACCTGGAAGGAATTGGAGGAGGGCGTTGCGAGCGGCCTTCTCACCATCGGTTCGCACTCCTGGACCCACCCGGACGTCCGAGAACTCGATGATTCCTCAGCCCGAACGAGAATTGGGCGATTCGCGGTGCGTGTTGGAGGATCGTCTCGAGACTCCGGTGGCCTCGTTCTGCTACCCGCGCGGCATGTGGAATCAGCGTTCGGAGGGGATGGTCGCGCGAGTACTACGACTCAGCAGTCGTCGGCGGAGGAACCCGAGTCACCCGGGCAAACTACCCCCCGCTGCGGATTCCAAGAATCCCCATACGACGTGACACCCAACAGAAGCTGGAGCCCATGCTGCGGTCGCGAGTGTGGCTCGAGGAATGGCTGGCGGATCGAGTCCGCAGGACGTTACGGTGAATCCAGAGACGTTTGAATCGACGTGCCCCGACTCCTCGTCACCGTCACCCATCCCATCACGGCTCGTTTTCTCATGGGCGGCCAGTTGGGCCATCTTCGCGACGCTGGTTTTGACGTTGCGGTGGCGACCGCGCCGGCGCCGACCTGGAACTGGTGGCCGAGACGAGACGGGGTGCAGGTCCTCGCCGTGCCCATGGCCCGGGAGATGTCACCCCTCGACGATGCCGCTTCGCTGGCGCGAATGCTGAACGCAGTGAGGCAGATACCACCCACGGATCGTCAATGCCGGAACACCGAAGGCCGGCCTGCTCGGGATGATCGCGGCCTGGGCGGCGAGCGTTCCGGTGCGGGTCTACACTTTGCGCGGATTGAGGTTGGAGACCGTCGACGGGAACACCCGCCGACTGCTGACCATGACCGAAAGGGTGGCTGCCGGCTGTGCCCATCGCGTGGTGTGCGTGAGCGACAGCTTGAGGACTCGCGCCATCGACCTCGGGTTGGTCCCTGAAACGAAAGCCCTTGTGTTGGGGTCGGGGTCCTCGAACGGGGTGGATGTGGAGCGCTTCCGGCCGAGATCGGATCGCGAGAGGACGCAACTCCGGTCTGAGCTCGGCATCCCGGACGACGCGCCGGTCGTGGGCTTTGTCGGCCGCTTCACCCGTGACAAAGGAATCGCCGATCTCGCGGACACCTTTTTCGGAAAGGTCGTCGAGCGATTCCCCGACGCCCGACTCCTGTTGATCGGAGATTTTGAGGACGGCGATCCGGTGGCGCCCGAGGTGCGTCAGCGACTGGAGGACGACCGCCGCGTCGTTCGCCCCGGGTTCGTGTCCGACACCGCGCCCTACTACGGCGCCATGGACGTTCTGGCGTTCCCGTCGTATCGTGAGGGCTTCCCGAATGCGCCTCTGGAAGCGGCTTCCAGCTCCATCCCGGTGGCCGGGTACGCCGCAACCGGCACCGTGGACGCGGTGGTGACCGGTCGCACCGGAACCCTCGTCCCTATTCGGAATCCACAGGGCCTGGCAAACGCGCTCCTCAGCTACCTCGACGACCCGGCGCTGCGGCGAGCGCACGGCGGGAATGGACGGGAGCGGGTCGAGGGCGAATTCCGACGCGAGATCGTGTGGCAGAATTGGATCGACTTCTATCGCGGGGCACACGGCAGGGGCTAGACTGAGACGTCATGTATCGGGCCTTTGGCAAACGACTGTTGGATCTTCTGCTGGTGGTTCCCGGCCTGGTGGTGCTGGGACCGGTGTTGCTGGCCATCGCGGCCGCCGTTCGCCGGAAGCTGGGCTCGCCGGTCCTTTTCCGCCAGATCAGACCGGGTCTGAGGGGACAGCCCTTCGAAATTCGAAAATTCCGAACCATGACCGACGAGCGGGACACCAATGGCGACCTATTGCCCGACGCGGAACGCCTGACGCCGTTGGGCAGTTTCCTGAGGCGGACCAGTCTCGACGAGCTGCCGGAGCTCCTGAACGTGCTGACGGGCGACATGAGCCTGGTGGGGCCGAGGCCTCTCATCATGAGTTATCTGGACCGCTACACTCCTGAGCAGGCGCGTCGCAACGAGGTGGTGCCGGGTGTCACGGGTTGGGCCCAGGTCAACGGCCGCAATGCGTTGTCCTGGGAGCAGAAGTTCGCGTACGACGTTTGGTACGTGGATCATCTCAGCCTCTGGCTGGACCTGAAGATCCTGGCCATGACCGTGTGGCAGGTCTTTGCCGGTCACGGCGTCAGCGCCGAGGGTCACGCCACCATGCCGGAGTTCATGGGATCAGACGTTCAAGAAAACGACATCAATAAACCACCCGACGGGGTGGATAAATAGGATGCGATCCGTGCGTTTATATTTCTGTCCTTTTGTGCGGAATAGGAGGACGATTTGAAGATCGGTAAAGACGTCACGATTCACTCGTCGGTGAAGATCATCAATTCTGAAAAAATCACGATGGGAGATGCGGTCATCGTGGATGATTTTGTGTTGCTTTTTGGAGGCAAAGGCGTCTCTATAGGGAACTTTATCCATATTGCGGCTTTTTCGAGTATCGGCGGTGGCGGTGAGTTGGTGATGGGAGATTTTTCTGGTCTTTCCATGGGAGTTCGAGTGTACACTGGGAATGAGGACTACTCGGGAGAGAGCTTTACAAACCCGACACTGCCCGCTCCCTATCGGCAACCGATTCGGTCCTTCGTTCGGATCGAGAAGTTCGCAGTTGTGGGTGCGAATAGCGTGATCTTGCCCGGTGTGACGATCGGTGAAGGTGCTGTGGTCGGCGCGAATTCTCTGATCTTGAAAGACTGTAAACCGTGGACGGTATATCTCGGAAATCCGGCGCGCCCTGTTCGAGAGAGGCCGAGTAGAAAACTTCTAGAAATGGAAGAAAAATTGAGGAAAGAGATTTACGACGCGAACGGTGAATATATTCCGAGATCCGAGAGGGAAATATGACACGGAAGCGGCGACTCGTACAAAGGGACGTACAGGCAAACAGGTGGAATGAGGACTCACCCTCCTTCAACAAAGGGCCGCTGGGCAATCGGTGTCCGGGGAGGTGTTCGTGACGGCCAAGGGACGCCTGGTGGTGCTGGGCGCCGGAGGGCACGGCAAGGTGCTGGTGAGCGCCGCCCAGGAGGAGGGCTGGCACGTGATCGGAGTCCTCGACGATGACCCGTCGCTGAAGGGTCAGGACGTTCTTGGAACCGAGATCATGGGAGGCGTGGACCTTCTCGGCCGGCTCGATTTCGACGCGGCCGTGATCGGTGTCGGAGCCAACAGGGCCAGGCAGGCGTTTGCCGGGAGGATCCGGACGAAATGGACTACTGTGATCCACCCCTCGGCGGTGGTCCACCCGGACGCCGTCATAGGTGTGGGGACCGTGATCTTCGCCGGGGCCATCGTCCAGCCCGGTTCCGTGATCGGTGACCATGTAATCCTCAACACCGGCGCGTCGGTTGATCATGACTGTCGCATCGGGAGTTTCGCCCATGTGGCCCCCGGGTGCGCCCTGGCAGGACACGTGACGGTTGGAGAAGGCGCGTTCGTGGGTATCGGCTCCACCGCCATACCGGGTGCCGTGATCGGGGCCTGGGCCACGGTCGGCGCCGGAGCATCGGTGGTTCAACCGGTGGAGGACGGGATGACCGTGGTGGGCGTTCCGGCGCACCCGGTGTATCGGACCTGAGCCGTGGGTCGCATCTACCTTTCACCACCGCACATGGGCGGCGACGAGTTGGACCTGGTTCGGGAGACCTTCGAGTCCAACTGGATCGCCCCGCTCGGCCCTCAGGTGGACGCATTCGAGCGGGAGTTTGCCGCAACTGTCGAGGTGCCGCACGCGGCGGCGCTGTCATCGGGAACCGCCGGGCTGCACCTCGCGTTGGAATTGACGGGGGTGGGCCGGGGTGACACGGTCGTGTGCCCGACGCTGACCTTTTCGGCCACGGCCAACGCCATCACTTACGTCGGGGCGGAGCCGGTGTTCGTGGACTCGGACGACGCCAGCTGGAATCTGGATCCAGAATTGCTCCGCCGAGGAACTCGACGCGGCCGCGCGCTCCGGGAAGCAGCACGCCGCCGTGATTGCCGTGGACCTCTATGGCCAGTGCGCCGACTACGGGCAGATCGTTCATCTGTGCGCCGAGTACGATGTTCCGTTGATAGAGGACGCGGCCGAGGGTCTGGGGGCGACGTGCAATGATCGGCCTGCCGGCGGCTTTGGCCGCTGCGGGGTGTTTTCATTCAACGGCAACAAGATCATCACGACCTCCGGCGGCGGCATGCTGGTGTCGGACGACCAAGCTCTTGTGGCCCGGGCACGCTATCTGGCGACCCAGGCCCGCGACCCGGCGCCTCACTATCAACACTCGGCCATCGGTTACAACTACCGCATGAGCAACGTCTTGGCGGCCATCGGCAGGGGCCAACTCCGGGTGCTCGTGGATCGGGTGGCGGCTCGGCGCGCCAACTTCGACCACTACCGCCGCGCGCTCGGTGATCTGCCGGGAGTGGAGTTCATGCCCGAGACATCGTACGGCCGTTGCACCCGGTGGCTCACCTGTCTGACCATTGATCCTGCTTTGTCTGGCGTGACCCGCGAGGACCTCCGCCTCGCCCTCGAGGTCGAGGACATCGAAGCCCGGCCGGTGTGGAAGCCCATGCACCTGCAGCCCGTGTTTCAAGGCTGCCGCGTCCGGGGTGGCGACATCGCGTCGCGACTTTTTGATCACGGCCTGTGTCTGCCGAGTGGATCAAGCTTGACCGAGGAGGACCGGAATCGTGTGATCGGCATTTTTCGGGGTCGATTTGGAGACTGACGACTGACGGCTGACATGAACGACGATTTACACCACCGCCATCAGTACGCGACGGAGGATGAGCCCAGACACCACGTTCCATGGGAACGCTTCCTCAGCCGTCCGTTCCAGTATGTGATGGACCTCTGCGTCCTGACTCTTGCCTTCTTGGTGGCCTACCAGCTCCGCTTCGAGTTTGAGATCCCAGAATTCTACAGCCGCGCCATTCCGGTCCAGCTGCCGCTGGCTGTGCTCATCCAGTTCGCCGCCCTGAACCTGGTGGGGGTCTACTCCTTTGTGTGGCGCTACGTCGGCATGTCCGAGGTCAAGCCGTTCCTCAAGGCTGCGGTGTGGTCGGTGCTGCCGATCCTCGTGCTCCGTCTGCTGCTCCCCGAGCACCTTGGACTGCTGCGCATGCCGATCTCGGTGATCGTGACCGACACGATCTTCGCATTCGGTGGAGTTCTTGGGCTTCGGGTCATTCGCCGCAGCTTGTACGAGCGTTATGAGCGGAAGCTCCACAAGGAAAATGGCTTCGGCGAGACTTTGCCGGTGTTGCTCGTGGGCGCGGGGAAGGCCGGGCTTCTGGCGGCAAAGGAGATCCAGAGCCGTGGGGACATGAACGTGAAGATCGTGGGCTTTGTCGATGACGCCAAGACAAAGCAGGGAACCGTTATCCAGGGTGTCCGGGTGATCGGCACGACCCATGATCTCCCCCGTTTGGTAACCGAGCACCACATCGACCACGTGGTCATCACCATCGTCAAGGCGTCGAGGACCCAGATACGGCGCATCGTGCAGATCTGTGAGCAGATCCCGGTCAAGGCTCGGATCATCCCTGGGCTCTATGAGATCCTGTCGGGCGATGTGGAGATCAGCCGTCTCCAGGACCTTCAGATCGAGGACCTTCTGGGCCGCGACCAGGTCCACCTCGACGAAGAGGGGGTCAGAGGGTTCCTCGCGGGGAAAACGGTCATGATTACCGGGGCCGGTGGTTCCATCGGCTCCGAACTTGCCCGCCAGGCGGCGCGGTTTGGTGTCGGGACCTTGTTGTTGGTGGAACGTGCCGAGTTCGCGCTCTTCGACATCGACCGCGAATTGCGCGAGGCCCGGCCCGATCTGTCCATCGTGCCGCTCGTGGCAAACGTTTCGGATGAGACACGGATGCGGCCCCTTTTCGAGGCCTACCGGCCGGCGGTGGTGGTGCACGCGGCGGCACACAAACACGTGCCGATGATGGAGTCCAATCCGTGCGAGGCGGTGAGCAACAACATCCTCGCCACACGGCTCCTGGGGGAGATTGCCGGGGAGTTCGAAGCCGAGGCTTTTATCCAGATCTCCACCGACAAGGCGGTCAACCCGACATCGGTGATGGGCGCCTCGAAAAGGGTCGCCGAGCTGGTGGTCCAGGATCTCAATCCGCGCTACAGCACGCACTTCATTTCGGTTCGGTTCGGCAACGTGCTCGGGTCCGCCGGTTCGGTGATCCCCATCTTCAAGGAGCAGATCCTCAAGGGCGGACCGGTGACCGTGACCGATCCGGAAATGACCCGCTACTTCATGACCATCCCCGAGGCGGCCCAGCTCGTGCTCGAGGCCGGCGCCATCGGCCAGGGTGGCGAGATTTTCGTGCTGGACATGGGCGAACCGGTCCGCATTCTCGATATGGCCAACGAGATGATCAGGCTGTTCAACCTCAGACCGAATGAGGACATCGAGGTCGTTTTCACAGGGGTCCGACCGGGTGAGAAGCTCTTCGAGGAACTCGCCGCTCTGGACGAGAACCACACCAGGACCCGGCACCCGAAGATCTTCATCGGCACCATCAACACCTATCCGGACCGTCAGGTTCGAGAGGCCCTGGAACGGTTCGAGGAATTGGGCGTATTCGGCAGGGAGAAGGAGCTGAGGCGGTTCTTGAACGAACTCCTGCCCGAGGCGACGATCACCGAGTAGAACAGCGCCGGCTCTCTCGCGGGCACCCAACGCAGCGCACGTCGCTGCGTTTTTCTTTATCCCGAGCAGTGTTGGATGGGATCTGGCGGTGGCGGTTGACATCTTCACCGCCCATAGCCACCATCCGGGCCGAGGGGCGTCACATCAGACCGGCAGGAGTCATCAGCGATCGGGACGGAACAGCCGACTGAACCTCGTGCGGAGGAGGGAAAGAGGAGAGACCGGGAGACCGAGCCAGTTGGTGATCCCGAGTTCCAAGGCTGTGTCGTACGGCGAGGTCTTTCGGTCGAGCCGTTGGGCCATGCTAGGTGTGTCGTACCAGGTGCCGTCCTCGTTGGCGGAATATGCTGCGGCGCAGAATAGGACGGTCTCCACGTTGGATGGATCCTGCGGGCAGTCTGATGTCCGGGCGGCCACAAATGCCGGACCGGGTATTCGCACCGTGTGCCCGGCCATCTCCACCTCGCTCGTTTTTTGCTGGAGAAGCTCGAAGAGTGAGCCAGCACTTCCCAGCGCACGCCACGGTGACCCGGCAAGGCCTCGAAATATGTGTCCTCGTCTTTCGGATCCACCATCGGCACCAGCAGGGCGCCCTCGGCCGGGACCAGATCCCAGCGGCCGAGCACCGCCCTGCCGGCAGAGGATGAGCTGAACACGACGACCGGGACACCGCTCTTTCGGACCTCGGTGGCGATGTCCCCGAGCAAGAGGGCCGTTGCGTGTTCGAGGGATGCGGCGGCACCCCGGCACTGGGACAGGTTCACGTTGCCGGGGATGTCCCACCCGGCGGCATCATGGATCTCCTTGACCAGGTGCCAGGCGATACCGCGAAGAAACGTCGGAGTGGCCGAGTCCTCCTCGAAGAGACGGGCGATGTGCAGGGCGCGGGAGACGTCCGGCCCCTCGGGCGCATACCGCCGGTGCCAGAGTTCGATCACCGTCTGAATTGTCCCGATACTGACCGTCATGGGGGCATGATAGCTCGACGGTGGTCCGTGCGGTAGCCCCGGGCGGGGCGTGGCTGACCCTCCGATGGCGAGATCGAGGTATGCTCGAGGTCCAGGTTGCAGAAGGTAGGCTGCGATGGTGCGAAGCCAATTTCGTTTTGATCCCCCCGCCGCAGAGCCGAGTTCCGAGTTGGTGTGGGTGTTGGCGAGGGCCTTCGGC
The DNA here is from genome assembly GCA_963710645.1 of uncultured Holophagae bacterium. Classification (GTDB taxonomy): domain Bacteria; phylum Acidobacteriota; class Thermoanaerobaculia; order Thermoanaerobaculales; family Sulfomarinibacteraceae; genus FEB-10. Next base: position 77,150 of record CAVQBD010000006.1, read on the forward strand.
CCGGTGGACACGCCTCGCGATGATCGGGTGGATCGGGCGGTGCTCTTCGACCTCGCCGAACGGCTGGGGCTGACGGAAAGGATCGGGGCACGGATTCCGGCCTCCGTGTTGTATGTCGAGGTGGGAGAAATGGCCGCGGCGGAATTTGCACAGGCCCATGGCGACGCCGCCGCTCTGGAACTGGCCTCCTCGGGCTTGTGCCGCAAGCTGGGAGCCCTCGGCCGTGAACTCGGGTTGCCGATCATCGTGACAAAGGGTGCGGCGTTGCGGGAGTCCGGCGTCACCGCCACCGGTTCACGGCAGGCATGCGACATAGATGTTCTGACCATCGCGTCACGACTCGACGATCTGTACGAAGCCCTCGTCTGCGAGGGATACCGGGTGTCGGGAATGCGGGCCGCCGAACACGAGCTTGACGCCCTCTTTCACCCCTCCGGGTTGATGGTCGAGATTCATCGATACCTCAGAGGCGTCCGGATCGCAGGCGATCGTTCTGCAACCGCGGATGACCTGCTCGACAACGGGCTCTGTCGAGGATCAGAGTCTGATCCGGGTGGAGTGCTGGTCCCCGAATCCCAGGTTCTGCTGGCCCACGTGCTGGTCCACGGTATCGCCCAGCACGGAAATGCGCCCTGGTCATACCCGTTGTTGCGGATGGTGGGGGACGTGCAGGACCTGGGATTGGACCACGAAGGCTGGTCGAGTTTTCTCGCCAGGGAGTGGCGGTGGATCGCCCGGGATGTGAGCCGGGAGGAGGCCACATCGGTTTGGGAGCTCGGCCATAGGCTCGGGGGCGGGGAGTCTGCCGATGCGATCATTGCCGGCGATGACCCGGTCGGGCTGATGTTGTCCCACATGGTGGCTGGGACGCTGGATGAGGAATATCAGCGGTCCTTGCGATTTTCGCACCTGGCACGGCCGGTGGCGGGCACAACCGTTGGCCATACGCTGCTCCGAAAAGTGATGACCAATCTCTGGCTGCGTCGCGGCGAGATCGACCTGATCTACGGACCCCAGCCCAATGCCGGCCGGTACCTGGCCATGCGGCTGTGGCGCCCCCTGGACCTCGCTCTGCAGGCCGCCGGTTCCATCCGGGCGCGGCGGGCGTTCAAGAAGGGCCGCAGGAAATAGCCTGGTGTTGAAGTCATACGTGCGATCCACATCATAAAACCAGGACGTCATTTTGCAGTATGCCGTTCGGGATGAACCAACCCGGAACGACCGTCCGGTAGCTGCGATCGGCTCCGATGCCCAATATGAGATGTGTACATCGACGATGCAATAGTTGACGAATGTCACAAACTCACCGACTATTGTGTGGTCTGATGGTGTGGACGACTGGAGGGCGCATCATGGCTGAGTTGCACCTCAGTGATCTTGCAGCGGATCTCGAGAGCTATATGGCGGAGTTATCCGCGCGGAGATCCTCAGCGTGCAAGGCCCGGCCCGAGAACCCCTTCGACGGCCGTGACACCCCGGATCTGTTCACCATCCTGTCCGAACCCTGGAGTGACACCGAGGTCGAGGAGTTTCTCGAGTTGGTGAGAGTGCCGGAAGCCCTGTAGCTTCATTCCTTGGCAGAGATTTCAACGAGCCCCGATCATCGGGGCTCTTTTCTGTTGGACGCCAGCCAAGTTACACGTTAAACGTTGCGCGTTAAACGTCCGCCCGACCCCGCTTCGACCTGTCACCCTGAGCGAGCGAGTTCGACGAGCGAGTCGAAGGGTCTCCTCAAGTAGAAAAGAGAATTCCTGGGCAAGCATCGCCCGTCTGCACCGGTGGAGATCCTTCGACTACGCGGCCCTTTGGGCCGCTCCGCTCAGGATGACAGCGATGGGGGTATGCAACGGGCTCACGCTAAACGTTCCCATCGATCCCCGCCTACTGTCGGACCGAGTGGTTTCGGGGAGGGTGGGTGGGGAATTCAGAATTGAAAACTCAAAACTCAGAATTCAGCGTCCGACGTTCAACGTTCAACGTTCAACGTTCAACATTCAACATTCGAGATTCCCACCCGCTCCCGCCTGCCGTTGGGGGGGGGTGGTAGGGAATTGAGAATTGAGAATTAAGAATTGAAAATTTCCCGTCTCACCCACAAACCCCAACGTTCAACGTTCAACGTTTAACTTTCAACTTCTTCCCGTTCCCATCTGCTCTTTCCACGCCTTGGCGTATTTTCCCTTGAGAGCGAGGAGTTCCTCGTGGGTGCCCGACTCCACGATCCGTCCGTCGTCCATGACGTGGATGATGTCGGCGCGCATGGCGGTGGTGAGCCGATGGGAGATGATGATGGCGGTGCGCCCCTCGGCCACCGTCCGGAAACGCCTGACCCAGTCGATCTCGGACCACGAGTCCATGGCGCTGGTGGGCTCGTCAAGCAGAATCACCGGTGCATCGCGAACGGCCGCACGGGCCAGAGCGATCCTCTGCCACTCGCCCCCGGACAACTCGGTTCCTCCGGAAAACCAGCTGCCCAGCAGGGTGTCGATCCCGTCCGGCAGTCGTTCGAGGAGCGCATCGGCACCCGCTGTCGACACCGCTGCGGCCACCCGAGCGTCCGTCGCCTCGTCGTCGATGGTTCCCAGTTCGATGTTCTGTCGGACGGTGGCCGAGTAGTGCATTGGCTCCTGGAACAGCACGGTGACCAATCGCCGAGCGTCGGCCAACTTCATCAGACGAAGGTCGCGCCCGCCGATCTCCACCTGGCCTGCGTCGGGATCGTAGAGTCGGCACAGAAGTTTGAACAGCGTGCTCTTGCCTGCTCCGTTGACGCCCAGCAGCGCCGCGATCTGACCCGGCGCCACCTCGAGATCGAAATGGTCGAAGATCAGTCGATCCAGGCTGGGGTAGCGGAACGTGACGTTACGGAACCGTACAGACGGTGGCGATTGGGAATCCGCGAACTTGGCGGTCGGGGGATCCTCGATCTGCGGTCTCACATCCAGGAACTCGAAGAGGTTTTGCAGGAACAGCGTGTTTGTGACCACCTGACCCATCGTCTCGAGCAGGGACCGCATGAGTTTTTGGCCCTGGTTGAAGGCCTGGAAGAACATGGCCAGGTCGCCGAGAGTCGCCCCTCCCCGAATCGTTTGAACCACCATCCAGATGACGGCTCCACCCATCACGGCAAGGGCGGCCGCGCCTGCGGCCATTTCAGACAGCGCCTGGGATTTGGCGAGATCGATCTGCTCGCCCCGGAGTCGGCCGCGGAGATCGCGGAAACGTCCTGCAAACTCTTCGCCGAGGCCGAAGAGTCGGATTTCCGGTGCCGGATCACGGTGGGTGAGGAGCCAGTCGAAGTAATACGTTCGTCGGATATCGGCCGTGGTTTCGATCCTCCATCTGTACTGTTTGACGGAATACCGCATGACGACCAGCAGCGCCGGGACCGAGCTGATAACCAACGCCAGCGGAACCCACCAGCCGAACTGGGCGAGGACGGCGGCCATGGCCACCAACGTCATCCCGTGTTGCACGAGGCCGCCAAGGCCCTCGACCAGGGCGATCGGTCGGTAGTATGAGTCCGTCCGGGCACGGTGCAGTTGGTCGTGATACTCGGGAGTCTCGTAGTACGCGAGATCGGCCGCCACAGCCTGCCTGTGAATCAATCCGGAGAGATGATCCGACACGCGCTCAGCCTGAGCCGTTCGCACCCATCGGCCTGCAGCGGCGAGCACCTCCGAGACGAGCAGCAGGGCGGCCATCAGCAGGGCGAGGACCAGAGGCTGTTGGATGGCCTCCCAATTCCCTCCCGCGTCCGCCGCAGCCACGATGCTATCAACAAGGATCTTGGTGATATACACGATGGCCACCGGCAACACGCCCTGGACCACCAGCAGCAGGACCCATGCCACGGTCCAGCGTCCGCCAGCTTGCCGGACCAATCCAAGCGCACGCGGGATGTGCGGCAGCTGAGCCCTGACCTTTTTCAGCTTTGAGGTGATTTCGCCGCCTTGGGGCATGAACGGAGAGTATCAGAATCGAGACGTGAGCGACTCGAGTGGACGAACCTCGTCGCATAGTCTCAGGAGGGTGGATGTGGGATCTTCCAGCAGATCGCGTCCGAGCCGGACGTCGAATCCGCCACATCCCTCGGCGAGGCCCGTCAGTACCGACAGTGCCTGAGTTCGTGCGCTGGGGTACCTGGGCGACAGGGTCAGCAGCGAGGCCGACGAAACAAGGGCGATCAGGGCTTCCTGTGGGGGAATCGGTCGGATTCTGCTGGTCCGGAGACGTCGGTCGATTTTCAGGTGCCACAGTCGACCCGGAACCACTACGGAGGATAGGTTGTGGGGACAGGCCCGGCGATGGAGCACATGAGAGTCCGCGCCCTCGGTGGCCGCTGCCCTCAGCCGAGGCGGCAACACGCCCAGGGTGGCGTCTCGGAAGCTGAAGTACTCCCTCAAGGGGCCAAGCTGGACTCGGCCGTCGCACAGGCGGGCGAGGACCGAATCGTCCGACGTGACCTGTCCTCCGGATCGGATGCTGGCTGCGGCGATAGTGGACTTTCCAGCCCCGCTGCCGCCCACACCAAGAATGGTGACGGGGCCGATCTGGAATGCCACTGCATGGAGGCAGGTCACCCCGAGCTGGCCAAGGGCGAGACCCACGGCGGTCTCCATGAGATCTGGCGACGGACCGTCGAGCCATCGGCCCACCGGGTCCCATTCCACGTGGATGATCGGGGATCCCCGGGTCAGTCGAATCAGGCCGGTAGGAAATCGGAGCTCGTCGCCCCCTTTTGTCACGCGATGCACTGGCTGGGTTGTTCCGTCTTGTGACGGAATTGAAAAGCGACGACCACCAGGTTTCGAACGGGTGACTTCCAGCACGGCCACAGGGGGGGGCCGTGGATCTGCCGTGGACCGAGCGACGCGGGTTTCCCACAATCTGGCCAACCGTTCGGCCTGATCAATTGGTAGACCTCGAACTGTGACCGCTGTATGGGGCCGAGTGCCGGTGAACTGGAACTCGAGGACCATGGAATCAACCCTCTGCGCCACCGGTATCCTCATGGAAAGGTGCGATCATGGGACGGCTGCGAAGTCTGCCGAAGGCGACGAAAAGAACCAGCCCGCTTGCTGGCTGGCGCTCCCATGTTCTTTGATTAGGGCGTGCTACCCACTGCTGCCGAGTCCGCCGGGGCTGAGTTTCGTCCTGCCGCCAGCCACGTTGTCGGGATTGTCGCCCACAGTCAATCGATTCACGATCGAAGCAATACGACGGACCGAAATTGCCGGCCGCTCATAGGGGCGCAGAATCCGGTTGCGATCCGTGTCGGGTGTGCACCGCTGAGACATTTTGTTGGGCAATTTCATGATGGACTCCGGTCCTTTTGTCATTTCCCATGTCCGACTGAATTGTCTGAACCTATAATCTAGCATATTGTACTCAAGAAGTGCAAGTCATCCTCGCGATGTAAACCTCGGCGACGCTCAAGTGCATGACGTTGAAAAGCGTCGCATCGTCGTGATCGGGGGCTTGGTCTACTCTTCTCATCCATGCGGGGCTAACAACTCCCTGCTCCACCAGATTCCACGAAGTCATGTTGGATTCGGCAATTACCTTGTGTGCGGTGGCCTTGAATGCAGCGATATAACCCGTCTTGCTGATGCGATTCAACACCGTTGGTGGCGCCATGCCCTCGCCAACCAACCGCAGGAGGTGCTTGTCGCGGAGTCCGTGAGTGGGCGCCCTGCCCGGAATCCTCAGGGCGAAGTCAATGATATCGAGGTCCATGAACGGGCATCGGCGTTCCACTCCGTACCTGGCCATGACCTGCTCGCCGCTTTCGAGCTCATGCCAATCCTGCACGAGGATCAGCCTGCGAAGAAGGGACCGGCGCGACCGGCTTCGACGATGTCGTCTGTCGAGAGCCGCGATACGGCCGTCGAGGTCGACGCGGGGTCGATCCCGGTTCGGGTGGAGCCAATCGACCGAATCGACGGATGCGGACTTGGGCTGGACGCGGCGCAACGCTGGTTGGACGATGTGGTTGTGGACGAACCCAAAGCGCTTCTGCCCGGGTGTGAGTTGAAATCTGAAGAGGTCACGAACGAATCCGGGCAGATTCCGGAGAGAAGATAATCGGCCAAGTAGGAGGTGGTGCCGCCAAGCCATTCGTCGGCGCCCTCGCCCACGAGATCGACCCGGCGACCATCCTGGGACAGCCGCCGGGCGTGTCGTTCTGCAAAGGGCAACCCACCGAAGTGCAGACCATCCACCTCGGCCGCAAGTCGCGCGATATCGGGCCGAAGGTCGTCGTTTCTGAGGTCCATCAGCACGCCGTTTGAACCCGTGAAGCGATGAGTCTCCAAGATCCGCTCGGTCTCATCGCATTCCAGTCCCGGAAAGACGTGGGAGTAGGCCAGGCCGTGTGCCGCCACCGGATCGCCCTGTCGAATGCGGTGAGCCAGCAAGCCCCACAAGACGGTGGAGTCGATGCCGCCGCTGAGGCTGACCGCGAAAGGTGCGTCCCGGAGGCACCGATTCAATGCGCGGTCGAGGAGGACCTCGAGCTCGACGACGAGTTGGTCGACATCGTATCGGCCCTCGCCTTCGGACGGGGGCACCCAGTAGGCATCGCCGCGGGCCTCCGTTCCGTTCAGTTCCGCCGGGAATTCGATCGCTGTGTTCGGTTGCAGGCGGGCGACCTGACGTACCAGAGTCCGGGACGGTTCTTCGAATTCGACGAGCATCTCCTGGACAAGTCCGTCCATGTCGATCTCCGGCGTGACGCGGCCCCCGCGGTCACCTGGCGGATCTCGGTGGCGATATAAGTGCGACCATGGAATGACCCGTGGAACAAGGGCTTGCGGCCCACGACGTCGCGGACCGCAAGCAGTTTGCGCCGACTCCGGTCATAGATGAGCATGGAGAACTCACCGCGGAGTTCTGCAAAAAGCTGGCCGCCCAGATCCTCGTAGGCCACTGCCACTCTGGCGGCGTGGGTGGCATCGGCGGGGATGTGCCAAGAGCGTGAGGAGGCAATTTCGGCCCAATTGCCGATGTATCCGTGAATGGCTACGGTCCAGTTGCCTTCGGTGGCCAGCGACGCTTCGCCATCGGAAGCCTGAATTCCGACAGCCACGCCGTGCTCCACGCAATGCGTCGCGGTGCCGCGATATGGAGACCGCTCCATCATTCGGCGCAGCCGCACCTCTAGCTCCGGGTCCCCACTTTCGCCGATGATTGCTACAATCGCGCCCATGCCGTTGGGCAAGTATATGGAATACGAACAAGATCAGCCACGCTTTCGTGACCCCGGCGACCTCGTTCTCTTCGTCAAGGCGCTGCCCATGGCCCGGCTTGCCCAGCGCGTGCGGTCGACTCCGTTGCCCGAGGTCGTGGCTGCAATGGGCGCCGGGGGCGGGCGAGAAATGGATTCCCGGCGGGCGCGGGTGGCCGCCGGGAGGGCGTGTTCACTGTTCTGTCGGTTGTTTGGCGGCCTCGACTCGTGTCTGACGCGGTCGCTGGTCGCGGGCGCCATGTTGTCGGCGGCTCACGAAGTCCTGCTGCACGTGGGCTTCAGGCCCGGCTCCCGCGAGGTGCCGCTCGACGGACACGCGTGGTTGACGGTGGACGGCGAGCGGCTGGACTTGGAGCGTCCCGATGAAGACGTGCGGCCGTACACCGAGGTGTTGGACATCCCGTTTTCGGCGAGAGCAAGGAGCAGATGATGAGTCGATTGGAAGAGCTTTCGCGGCTTCTGGCCTCGGATGACGAATTCACTCAGCAGAAACTGGCGGACGACACCGGGGTGATTCTGGATGTGGACTCGCTGCAGGTCTACTCGCTGAACCCAACGGGTCAATTTCTGATCGACTGTCTGAGGCAGGGGATCGTCACCGAGGAGGGTCTGATGGAGCGGATGGTTGCCGAGTTTGACGTCGAGGAAGAGGTGGCGAAGCACGACGTCGCCGGATTTCTGGCCGAGCTCGAAACCTACCTGATCGACAAACGAAAAACGAAGAGCTGAAGTCCCCACGACTCCTATCAATTCACTATTCACTATTCGCTGTTCACTTGCTTCAACTCGCCACCCACCAATCCAAACCGCTTGACGCCGCACGGGCCTCGGGAGACCATGAGACAGAATGACTGAGCCGGCATCCGACGTGCGTCAGCGGCCCACGAAGGCGTCGTGGGTTGGGTTACTGATCGGCCTGGTCATCGGCCTGATAGTGGTGCTGGGCATTCTGGCCGTCTTCGTGGGCGTGATCTTCATCGCGCTGGTGGCCGCCGGGTTGCTTCCACCAACCCTACGTCAGGCTGACCGAATGGTTCCGCGACCGCAGACGGTTGGCGGCACTGGCCATCTGCGTAGCCCTGGTGTTGGCGCTCATGGTCCCGCTGTCCTTCACCGCGATCGAAGTGTCGCAAGAGGCTCTCGACTTCTACGAGATCTCCACGTCGCAGCTCTCCGAGCGGAGTCTGCTCGACGCCATCGACGCGAACCGTGGAGCTCTCGACAGGGTCAACCAACTCTTGGCTCCCTTGGGCGCCTTCTTGACACCGGAAGACGTGGTGGACCAGATCGCTGCCGCCGGAGCTGGGCTTGGCGGATTTTTCTACAAGCAGGGAGTGTCGCTGGCTACCGGTCTGGCGCGTTTTGTGATCGGTTTTCTCGTGTGGGTCATCGTGCTGTATTACCTGCTGGTGGACGGGCCGGCGGTGCGGGCCTGGTTCCGGGATACCATTCCCTTGCCGGCCGACGAGCAGGAGTTGTTGCGCCATCGATTCATGGACATGGCGTCGTCCCTGGTGGTCGGGAACGGCGCGGCAGCCATCATTCAGGGCGTGGCGGGCGGGCTCGTGTTCGCCATGTTGGACCTGCCGGGGCCCGTGCTGTGGGGCGTCGTGATGGGGGTCCTGGCGTTCATTCCGGTGGTGGGGATCTCCCTGGTCTTTGTGCCGGTGTGGGCTGTGCTTGTGCTCGCCGGACAGACCGGCAGGGCGTTCGCGCTGCTGATCCCGTTGGCGATTCTGGCGACAGTGGTGGAGTACTGGCTCAAGCCGGTCCTGGTTGGCCGCCGGGCGCAGCTCCATACGTTGTTGGTCTTTTTCTCGCTGCTTGGGGGTTTCGACGCTTTCGGGCCGGTCGGCCTGTTGATCGGACCGTTGATGATGACTGCGTTTCTGACCCTGGTGTCCATCTACCGCGAAAACTACCGTCCGTTTCTTGTCCACGCGACCGGCAATACGATCCGGGACGGCGGTTCGTCAGCGGACGAGGATTGAGAAACGCGGAAGAACACTGACCAGCACGGACAAACACGGAGAATAGGCTGACTGGCGCGGGTGGCGTCGAAGCGATTCACCTTCGGGCTGAAGGTCGGGGGTTCGTCGAGGAGGCGGCTCTGGGTTTTCTTTTCGATGGAGTCACACAAGGACTCGTGACCCAGCCAGATTTTCCTGTTCTGTGTTAGTCGGCTTTGTTCGGTGTTGTTCCGTGTGGCAGTTTCCGCCACCCCGTCCCCTGACTGTCGGCGGGAAAATCCTAAAATGCTACTGCCTACTGCCTACTGCCTACTGCCTACCGCCTACTGCCGGGATGGGCGGTGGGCCGGTCGGGGTTCTTCATATGGACCTTGCCCTCGAAAGTGGCGCCATCTGCAATCCGGATCCGCGGTGCCGTGATATTGCCCTCCACCGTCGCCGAGGTCTCCAGTTGAATGGTCTCACCGGCTAAGATGTCGCCCCTCACGGTTCCCGCGACAACCACGGTGCGGGCCGCGAGATTGCCCTCAACGAGGCCCTGGCTGGCGACCCGGAGGTGTCCTGTCCCATCCACAACGCCCTTGAGCTCGCCCTCGATCTGGATGTCGCTTGAGCCGCTGATGGTGCCTTCGATGCGGTTGCCGCGAGCAATGACGGTGTTGCCCCCAGAGGCAGTTTGGCCGGCCGCCTGTTGACGACCGGATGGCGTCGCGGCTTCTGGTTTGGATTGCGAATTTCGCTCGTCACGGCCGAAGATGCCCATGCTTCAAAACCTCGCGAGTGGGGTTGGTTGGTCTGGAGCGGGCAACGGGATTCGAACCCGCGACTCTCAGCTTGGGAAGCTGATACTCTACCAACTGAGTTATGCCCGCCCGCGCGGAGAGTCACTCTAGCACAGGATCCAACTATGAAACAATTTGCCGCAGAGGCTGTGCCGTGACGGGCGGAGAATTTCTGGCGCGTTTATTGCATGGTATTGGTCGATGGAGCCAGGAATGCGTCAAAGAGGATTCACACTTATCGAGCTATTGATCGTGGTGGCAATCATCGGGATCGTGGCGGCCATCGCAATCCCGAATCTGCTCAGCGCCATCCAACGGGCTCGGCAGAAACGGACCATGTCCGGTATGCGGGGGATCTCGGAAGGAATCGAAATCTACCAGCAGGACCATGGTTCCTACCCGGAATACGCTGACGTGCCCGTGTCGGCACTGGCAGGCGATCTCGCGCTCTACGTCAGGCCCTTCGATCCCAAGGATGGCTGGAATCGAACCTATTGGTACGCCGCGAGCGGCGATTACTACACCCTGATTTCATACGGCAGCGACGGTCAGGACGATGGTGGTCATTCCCTGGGCGAGACCGGTCACTTCGAGTGCGACATCCTGTTTTCTTCTGGCGTCTTTGTCCAGTGGCCGGATGGCGTCCAGCGACAGTGACGGAATCAACGTCGGTGTGACGTAGAGGGTCACCGCGTTCGCGGCCAAATGACGCGTTCCGATAGTCGGGCTGCGAATTTCGAGTTGCAGATTGCAGATTTCCCCGCCCACCTGAGAAGGGCGCGCTGATCGGTCGTGACATCCTCGACGACGTTGTAGCCAGGTCGAATTTTGAATTCTCGATTCTCAATTTTGATTTCCCCCGCGTCCCAGCCAGAGGACGGGGGGCGGGTGGAAATTCAAAACCCAAAACTCAAAATTCAGAATTCTCGATCCAGCGTTCGACTTTTAACGTTCAACGTGTAACGTTGAGCGTCCAACCCTTATCCAAAACGCCATGGAACCGCAGGTGCGGGTACACTGCCCGCGTCATGGAGACAGTCGAGTATTTTTCGAAGAACCTCGTGGCTTTTCTGCGCGAATTGCGGGTGCTGGTTGAAATGGACTCGCCGACAGGTGATTGTTTGCGCGCCGAGAAAGTGGCCGCTTTGCTGAGCAAGGGTTTTTCCGAGGTGGCGTCGGTGGACCTGGAGTCGGCCGGCGAATTCGGACCGCTTCTCAGGATCCGCCGACCTGGGGCGGGTTCGAGGGTGCTCCTGTTGGCTCACTACGATACGGTCTGGCCGGTTGGTGCGTGGCAGGAACCCTGGGCCGAGAGCGATGGCAGGATCTACGGCCCGGGAGTCTATGACATGAAGGCGGGTCTGCTCTTCATTCTCTGGTTCCTGAGGTGGGTCTGCGAGGGCGGTCGCGCAGTTCCCGAACTCGAGATTCTGCTCAACCCCGACGAAGAGGTAGGTTCTCTTGCATCGCGGGGCCGCATCGAGGCCGCTGCGGCGACCGCCGATTTTGCGCTGGTGCTCGAGCCGGCCAGCCCACGTGGCCACCTCAAACTTGAACGCAAGGGTTCCGGGGAATATGTGATCAAGGTGAAGGGCCGAGCCGCCCATCAAGGGGTCGAGCCGGAAGCGGGGGTCAATGCGAACGTCGAGGCGGCTCATCAGATCCTCGCCATGCTCGAGCTTGAGAATCTGTCGCTGGGGTCGACGGTCGGTCCGAACGTCATTCAGGGCGGAACCGTCAGTAACACGGTGGCACCTGCCGCTGAAATAAGAGTGGATGTGCGTGCCTGGACCCGCGACGAACAGCAACGACTCGATCGCGGGCTGAGGAAGCTCACCGCCAAACTCGACGGTGCCGAGGTGGCCCTCGGTGGGGGATGGAACCGCCCTCCAATGGAATCGTCACCTGCCTCGTTGCAGCTCTTCCAAAGGGCGCGGTCCATTGGGAAGGGCCTCGGGCTCGACCTCGAGTGGGTGGCTTGGGGGGGGGCGTCCGATGCCAATCTCGCGGCGGCGGCGGGGGTGCCGACGATGGATGGCCTCGGACCGGTGGGCGACGACGCCCACGAGTTCACCGAGAACATTGTGGTGGACCTGTTGCCGGCTCGGATGGCTCTCTTCTCAGAGCTTGTGGCCTCGCTGGCCGTCCCACCCGGAGATTGGTTGAGTTCCGATGCACTCCGCAGCCTCAGCCACCCAACGCAAGGAAACGACTGAGTCGCGTTTCGCGCGAGCTGGGCTGGTCAAACCTTCGACCCTCGACCTTCGACCTTCGACTTTCGACCTTCGACTTGCGACCTTCGACTTGCGACATTGACCCATCCTGATGGCCGGGCGGGTGGTCGGTGTCCTTCCCGTCTCGAATTTCGCATTTCGCATTTCGAATTGGGAGGCCGGGTAGGTGGTATTACTCGTCGTCGGGCCACGCCGGGATCCGGACCGTGAACACCGATCCTCTGCCGTCCTCGCTGTGCACCGAGATCCTGCCGCCCATGGCGTCCGCGAGTTTGCGGCACACGGCGAGCCCGAGACCTGAGCCGTCCTTCTGCCGGTCGTGGCGGATTTGGACGAACACGTCGAAGACCTCGTCGATATGATCCGCCGAAATCCCGATGCCGGTGTCCGTCACCGTGATCTGAACCGAGTCGTTTTCGCGTTCTGCCGTGACAACCACCGAGCCGCCCGCCGGGGTGTTCTTGATGCTGTTGTCGATCAGGTTGCGCACGATCTGCTGAAGCCGTCCCTCGTCGGCACGGGCGGCAACCGGGGCCGTGCTCTCGAGACGGAGCTCAACTTCGGCTCGATCGGCGAGCGACCGCATTTCCTCGATGACCGTGGCCAGGGCCTGCGTGGTCTCCACGCGTTCGATCTGCAGCCGGACGCGGCCGGTTTCCAGTGCCGCGAGGTCCACCATGTCGAGGACCAGACGTCTGAGCCTGAGCACGCTCTCGTGGCAGATCACGATGAACGAAATTTGTTCGTCCGACAACCCTGACGCCAGTTCGTTGAGCAGGGTTTCGAGGTAGACCTGTAGGACCGTCAATGGGGTCTTGAGCTCGTGGGCCGAGGACGAGAAGAACAGGGTTCTCCGGGCCGCCAGGTCTTCGACCCGATGTTGCATCTCGGTCAGCCGACCCTCCAATTGGTCAATGGTGGCAAGCAGGGTTGCATGATCGGTCCCCTCGAATTCGGGTGCGGCAGGCTCGAACACCACCTCTCCTTGCAGACCAGAAGGCGGCGAAACCACCGAGTTGACAGACACGAGGGCGTGGGGTGGAAGGTGTTGGTCCAATGAGGCTGTCACGCGAACGGAGCCCTTCCTGCCGTCCCCGAAGGCGATCTTTGGCCGTGCGCGCACCTCGGTGCTGCCGGTCAGAACCTCGGCCAGCCATCCATTCGACCGATCCCCAGGGTCTTCGAGCACTTCACATACCGGTTTGCCTGATCCGGCTTCGATGGCCTCGACGAGCGCTGGGTCCCGACCGCCGTGGACCGCCCCGATCCGGCCGTCGGGAAGCACTTCGAACAGGACGTCCGACAGCTTGGCACCGAGCCGGCGCCACCCGTTTTCGAGTCGATCCCGGGTGTGTTGTTCGCAGACGGTGCGTTCCACGACCCGGGCGGCGTCTTCGAGAAGGTGAAGATCTCCGGGGCCGAAAGCCCTGGAGTTGGAGGTCATGCGGAGGACCGCGAAGACCTCCCGAAGACGGAGGGGTGCGGCAACGATACTGACGATGCCCGAAGAGTCCACGAGCATCCGCACCGAGCGGAGCAGCTCGGAGGAGCGCACGTCCCGAATCAGGACCGGAGCACCGGACCGGACAACCTGGTCGAGTTCCGGGTATCGATCCAGCGCAATGACCGTGTCGCCGATGCTCTCCGGGTCGGTGCTCGCGAAGATCCGCAACCCGTCCGGACCCAGCGGGGTGAGCAGCGAACAGCGGTCCGCTCCCAGGCTGCGCCCAAGGTCCGCGACCACCAGACAAAGCTCTCGCGAAGGGTCGTCACTGGCCATGGCCTGGATGACGCCGCGCTCGAGCCTTGCGCGCACGGGGTCCGACAGGGTCTGCGGAGCCGGTGCTGTTGGGCGTGTTACCATCTCGTCGCGCCTCGTCGTGTTTCGAGTATACGGCGGCACGGAGCGGATTTTGGCGCTGCTTCTTCGCGGCGTCATGGTGTCGAAGCCTCGATGCTGCGCATGCGATTGACGACGGCGGGTGATGGAGGATAGGACGACTACGGCGAGACGCAGCCCTGCCCACCACTTCATGCTCACCCGCGAGCTGCGCTTCGGGCTGATCCTGGTGTTGGGGTTGGTGGTTTGCGCCGTGGGTCTGCCAGCAGCGGGCGAAGGCGGGGCTCCGTCCCGGATCGAGATCGATTTCGAGCCGAATGGCGATCTTCAATGGGACCGCGGCCAAAGACCGGTGCTTCTGGTGGCTCCGCGTCGCGGAGACGGGTGGATCTCCCTGGCCCAGTATTTCTGTGGCAGCTCCGGAGCAGCGGCCGGTATCCGGGCCGCAAACCCCAAACTCTCACAACCCATGCGAGATCGGCGTGTCCGGGTGCCGGTGGAGATTCTGAAGGACGATCTTCGACTTGAGGCCGTGCGGCGGCTGTTCCCGGTGGACCGACGGATCACCGACGGTTGGGAACACTGGGTGCTTGACCCTTTCGACCAGGGCGAGGAAAGTTGGGAGTGGCTCGCCGAACTGTTCACCGGCAGTGCGACCAACGCCCGGGTCCTCAGGGAAGCGAACCCCGGATTGCCGGAAGAGGATCTCGAGCGGGGCCGGCCCTTGGTGATTCCGACCGCGTTGTTGGCCCCGGCGTTTCGGGATGTTCCGGCTCCGGCTCCAACTCCGACACCGTCGATTGCGGGTTGGCGGGAACAGGTTCCGGCAACCGACGGAGTGCCTCTCAGTTACGGTGAGGATGAGCTCGGACCCTTCGCCCAGTACCGTCTCCAAAGGGGCGAGGCCCTGTATTCCGCCGTGGTGGTGCGATTCACCGGCCAGCTCATCGCCAAGGAGGTCAACGCCACCGCGTTGGAGATCGCCGAGCGCTCTGGGATCGATGACGTGACATCCATACCGGTTGGCTATCCGGTTCGGATCCCTCTCGACCTGCTGGTTCCAAAATACCTGCCACCAGATCATCCCCGCCGGCAGGCCTGGGAGGCGGAACGGCGAGAACTGGCGGGTTTTCTGGAGGTGATTCAGGCGACCGATCTGTCCGGGGTCCAGGTCGTGATCGACGCCGGCCACGGAGGCGTTGACAGCGGAGCCTCCGTGGCCGGGCTCTGGGAGGCGACCTATGTCTTCGACATCGCCTGCAGGATCCGACGCAACCTCGAGGAACACACCCAAGCCACAGTGTGGATGACCCGCACGGACGGCGGCCTCGGATTCCGGGTTCCCGACCAAGACAAGCTGACGCAAGACCGCGACCAGTACCTGCTGACCCACCCGCAGTACCACCTTCAGGACGCGGTCCTCGGGGTCCACCTCCGTTGGTACCTCACCAACGACATCATCCTGAACCGGATCGGAAAGAAGGTCCCACGTTCCAAGACCGTCTTTCTGTCGGTCCATGCCGACTCTCTTCACCCGAGCGTTCGTGGAGCCATGATCTACGTGCCGTCCAGGGTCTTGAGGCCCAACAGCTACACCGTGCGACGTCAGGACATCAAGGCTTACTCGGAATACAGGGCGCATCCGACGGTGCGACTGGGCCCGGACTTCAAGGCAAAAGTCGAGGCGTCTTCGCGCCACATGGCGGGCGAGATCGTGGCCAGCCTCGAACGCAACGGGATCGCGGTGCACGATGATGATCCGGTGCGCGGGCAGATCTTGAGGGGACGACGGAGTTGGGTCCCCGCTGTCCTCCGTTACACGGCGGCACAGAACGCCTTGCTGCTCGAGACCTGCAATCTCGCCAACCCGGACGATCGGAAACTGCTGGTGAATCAGAGGTGGCGGGAGGAGTTCGCGCGCGCGGTTGTGGAGGGTATGGCTGAGGCCTTCAACTCCCAGAAGTAGCCCGGCCGAGAAGTTTGTCGTTCCTCGGCAACCGGACCGGGGTTGGTCGCAGGTCGAATGTCAGGTTTTGAGGGCTGACTGTCAGGCCCATCGGGGAGGCCCACTCTCCACACCCTCTGCACTGTCCACGTTTTCCGGATTTTCCCCTAGATTTCCGCGGTCAGAGAGGTCGGGGTATTGAACTCCGGGATGACGAGCCCCACATTGGAGGGAGGGACACCGCATCACTGAGCCGTGGGAGGAACCGTGAGAGCGTATCTGGTCTTCACCGAAAGCGGGCCGATCTTGCTGCTCACCAGCTGCTCCGCGATCACCGAGGACACACTGCTGGGGGCGCTCGAGGACCGCGGGATTCGGAAGTTTATTGCGTATGAGGTCCCTGTGGACTCGGTCCACCGCCTCTACGGTGTGCCCTTCGAAGTCGTGGCGTCGGATCTTGAGCGCGGTCAGCGGATGAGGGTGCTGGATTTCAACGGTCCGCACATCCTCGACACGTTTTCGCTCTCCGACCTCGGCAGGCCGATCACCTACGAGCACTGAGGATCGCAACTCGAGGTCACACCGCGCGGGACAGTCGAGGGGCGCCGGGGTACAATCGGGTAATTCCACCACACCGAGACAAGGGGGTGCGGATGAGAGCGTACATCATATTTTCGGGGACCGGCCCCATCCTTATCTTGACCACATACCCGGAGCTCGCCGACGAGCGGTTGGTGGACAAGCTCGGTCACAAGGGCATCGTGAAGTTCATCGCCTACGAGGTTCCGGTGGACGTGGTTCGCCGGATCTATGGGGTGCCTTTCGACGTCATCGCCGCGGATCTGGAACACGCCGAGGATGTGCGCGTCCTCGATTTCAACGGCCACCACATCTTTTCGAGCTTCTCCTTTTCCCACCTCGGCGAGCCGATCAAGATCGGGGATTGAGCCCTCCGCCCGCCCGCCCAGGGGCTAGGGGCTGGAACCCGCCTTCCCAGGGACCGGATGCTCGATGCTGGATGCTCGATGCTGGATCCCCCACCCATCCGACCGGCGCAAGGAACAAGGAACAGGGAGCAAGGAACACCCCCCGCCCGGTGTAGAAAGTGTAGAGGTTGCGGAGGCAGGGGACTGCACCATTCGAAATTCGAAATTCGACATTCGAATCCCAAATCCCGAGTCCCGAATCCCGCGTTGACCCGTGTTTCGGAAAGGAAAAGAGAAAACCCGAAACCCGGAACTGACTAGGGAACCTCCCTCGGCCAACGAAAGGTGTCGCCGGTCTCGAAGTCGTCGATGAACGTGACCTGTTGGCCGTAGAAGGCAAACACCGCACCTTCGTTGTTCTGCCCCCCGTCGTAGAAGAAGCTTCCGATGGCCAAATCGTCGAAACCGTCGTCGTTGACGTCACCGGCGGCGGTGAGTGTGCGCGAAAACACGGCGCCGTCCTGCTCACCCTCGATCATGACGTTCGAGTAATAGGGCGTGCCCCACCGGGGCAGACCGGTGGTGTTGCCGTACCAGATGGTCGCAAGCCCGACGTTGTCCGGCCCGCCCACTTGGTCCCAGTTCTGGGCGCCGATCACGATGTCGTCCAGACCGTCGCCGTTGAAGTCGCCGGCCTGCGCCAGGTGTCCTCCGACACAGTCAGCCTCGTAGAGTCCGGTGGCCACCCAGTCGGCGTTGTCGGGCGTTCCGTCGCTCCCCAAACCGTCCGCGGAACCATAGAACAACAGGACGATTCCGTCGGCGTTGTACACGCTGTCGTAGCTCCATGTGCCGACGATGAGGTCGTCATAGCCGTCGCCGTTGACATCGCCGGCGGCGACCCATGTCGGCCGCTTCGCCGGGTCCAGTCAGAAGGGCCTCGGCCTGATCGGATTCGGCCCTCCAGTCGGCTGATGAGCTGGACGTGTCGGGGCCGAGACCCGCCGCCGAACCGTACCACAGGAATGCAACGCCTTCGTTGGTCTGGCCCATGTCGTAGTAGGGCGCGCCGACCATGACCTCGTCATAGCCGTCACCGTTGACGTCGCCCGCCGTTCCCACATGGATTCCGAAGTAGGCATTGGGCTGGTCCGAAGTGACGACCCAGTCGGCGTTCAGCGGTGTGCCTATGGGTCGTGATCCGTCGGGGTCGAGACCATTGGTCGATCCATGGAAGACCATGGCGGCCTCGAAGGCGAAGTTCGTGTAGTCGAATCCACCGACGATGATGTCATCGTACCCATCACCGTTGACGTCGCCGGCGGGGCCCATCCCCCAACCGAGGTGAGCCCACTGAACACCCGCATGGCACCACCAGTCGTAGGTCGGATCGAGTGCACCATCGGCCCCGTAGTAAACAAAGACGGCGCCCTCGTCGTAAAAGAGAGGCGAGGGTTGATCCCAGTTCATCATCCCCACCATCACATCGTCATAGCCGTCGCCGTTGACGTCACCCGCGCCGGCCACTTGAAAGCCGAAGAAACCGTGTAGCTGCACATCGGGCGGATTCAGGGTCACATCCGGCGTGGCACCATAGCCGTTCTGGCCTCCGTAGAAGACCCACGCGACTCCCGCGTTCTCGGCGCCGTTGTCGAAGAGGCGGCCGCCGACGATCAGATCGTCATATCCGTCGCCGTTGACGTCGCCCGCTGCGGCAATGGAGTCCGCCGCCTGCGCGTCCGCCTGATTGCTTTCAAAGATCCAGAAGGCATCTGATGCGGACATTTCGTATCCCGCTGCGCCGGCCACGCCGGTCATGGCGACGACGGTAGCGCAGAAGATCCACACTAGAAGAAACAACCTGCTGTTCATGGGCCCGTCTCCCTTCCGTCCTGAAGGCGTCTTTACGGCTCCGTCGATAGACTCAGCCCGAGCCCTGGAGCCACTGTCGCGACTTTCCAATTTCGATAGATGAGCAAATGCTCATAGGCCTTTTCTCAATTTCGTCACCGTGTGATCGACATCTTACAGGATGTGAGCGTCAGGTCAATAGGCACCAACGGACACCGGTGTCAGCGTGGAGAGTCGGACGAGCGGTTGTGGCTTGTCAGACCAGCGTCGAATCGTGGAGGAGGTTCCAGAAGTCGAGATCGCAGCGCTCGAAGAGCTCGGGGAGGCGGTGGATAGGGAGCCCGACCACGGTGTGGGGCGATCCGTCGATGCCGGCAACCAGCAGCCCGCCTCGACCCTGGACGGCGTAGGCGCCGGCCTTGTCCATGGGTTCGTCCGTCGAGGTGTACCAATCGATCATGGGATCGCTCAGCGAGCGGAAGGTGACGAAGGTGGTGTCGACCAAAGCGGCGCATCTGTCGTCGTGGGCCAATGCCACGGCGGTGTGGACGTGGTGAGTCCGGCCCGAGAGCAGGTTCAGCATGCGCACGGCGTCGACGCGGTCCACTGGTTTTCCCAGCGCCTTGCCGTCGATCTCCACCACCGTGTCCGATCCCAGCACCGGGAGACCGTTTTCTGTGGCGACGGCCGCCGCCTTGTCGCGGGCGGCGCGCAACGCGAACTCGGTGGCGGTCTCGTCCCGTCGTTGGATCTCCTCCACATCGGCGGGACGGACCAGGTGCGGCAGTCCGATCAGGTCGAGCAGCTGCCGGCGTCGCGGTGAGGCGCTTGCAAGTATGATCTTCGGTTCCACATCCATCGCGTGAGTATATCGTCGACGGGACTCGGGACTCGGGACTCGGGACTCGGGACTCGGGACTCGGGAACGGCTCTTCAAATTTCGAATTTCGAACTTCGAATTTCGAGTTCTCAAACCCGGCTAATCTCTCGACAAACCTCCCAAGAATCGAGTTATGTCTTCAGGAATAGGACTTTCCACCGTCAACAATTCGCCCGTCTGGGGGTGGGGGAGTGTGAGCTTGGCAGCGTGCAGAAGTGGGCGGTGAACCTCCGGATCAAGACCTGCACCGTAGAGCCTGTCGCCCACCACGGGATGGCCGAGGTGGGCCAGGTGGACACGGACCTGATGGGTGCGGCCTGTGACCAGTCGGCACTCCACCAGGGCGGTGCCCGACGAATGGCGGTCGAGAACCACAACCTGTGTTTGCGCCATGGCGCCGTCGGAGGCGACGCGGAACCGCCACCGGTGGCTTCGGTCGCGCGCGATGGGTTGTTCTATCGAAAATTCATCAGATGGTGGGTTGCCTTCCACGACGGCCAGATACCTGCGGTCCACCCCGCCGTCGGCCCAGGCCCGCGTCAAAGGGGGCAGGGATTGGGGGTTGCGCGCGAAGAGCACCGCACCGCTGGTGAGCCGATCGATGCGGTGGACGAGGCGCAAGAAGGGCCGGCGACCTTCACGCTGGGCGAGGCCGAGGAGCAGCAGCTGGTCCAGCGCCAGCTCGCCGGAGTCGTTCTCGGCGGGCTGAGACAACACGCCGGCTGGCTTGTCCACGACCACCAGCCAACGATCCTCGAAGAGGATCTCCGGCAGCGGGAGATCGGGACGAGCGGGTACACCGAGTTCGTGGCAGGGTTGCAGCACGTCCACCACGTCCCCAACCGACAGCGGTTTCGACTGAACCCGCACGGGCTCACCGTTGCGCCACACGCTGCCGGACCCCACGAGTCGACGCGCGGCGCGGCGAGACAGGCTGGTGGATCCGGCGAGGAAGATATCGAGACGCTCGGCATCACGTTCGGGTGGTACCACGAGGCGGGTGGATCCCGGGTTCACAGTGCCGGTCAGGATTCGACCGGTGTGGCGTGGACAGGGAGGATGCAATGGGCGACCGTTCCCTCATCGGGTGAACTGTCGATCTCGATGTGGCCACCCAGGACGTGTGTGTACTTCGCGGCCACGGAAAGGCCGAGTCCGGGCCGTCCTCCGTGCTGCGGGAAGAAGGGTTGGAAGACCCTCTCGAGAATCTCCTCCGCGATTCCCTCGCCCGCGTCCCGAACCGAGATTCGAACCGAGTCCAGGGTTGGCTGATCGATGCTGACCTCGATCTCGTGCGGCGGTTCGGTGTGCTCGACAGCGTTGTCCAACAGTCGCTCGGCGATGATCCGGATCGCGTCCGAATCGCTTGCCATTTCGGGGGCTGAGATGTCGGGACCGAACAGTACCTCCGCCGGTTCGCCCCGCGCTCCCTGGCGCGCGGCTTCGACGACCCCGGTCATGACGATGCCGAGATCCATCGTCCGGATATTCAGCCTCGGAGGTCGGCCGAGCAACAGCATTTCCTGGAGGTTGCCTTCGAGTCGTTTCAGCTGTTTTTGGATCATGAGGGCCGATCGCGCGATGGACTCGTCGTCGCCGGCCTTCAGGCTCAACGCCTCGGACTGCACCAGGGCGGCGAAGATCGGGTTGCGGAGGGCGTGCGCGATCTGGTTGACCAGCCAATCCTGATCGTAGGCCGGATCGATGGACGAGGTGCTGGTGATCGTGGCCACGGCTCTACAACTCGGGGCGGACCACGCTGGTGGCCGGCAGAGCTCGATTGCGGGCCCATGACCGGATCGCCTTGAGCTGATCCTCCATGGTCCGTGACAGCGGGATGATCTTGCCGATGGCCGACAGCATGTCGTTCTGGCCGACGGTGGTGTTGTTGGCTATGGAGGTGATTCTGGCGGCCTTCACCCCTTGCTCGATCTCTGCACCGTTCCAGGTGCGGGTGGCAGAGGCGAGGAGAATGAGATCGAAAGCTTTCGGATCGAGGCCGTTGCGTTGCATATGAATGCTCAAGATCTCCTTGCGTTCTTCGTCGTTCGGCAGGTCCACAAAAAAGACCTGGTCGAACCGTCCCTTGCGGATGACCTCGGCGGGCAGGAGGTTGATGCGGTTGGCGGTGGCTGCCACGAAGACCTCGGCGCGATGCTCCTGCATCCACGTCAGAAAGGTGGAGAAGATGCGGGTCAGAGAGCCGCTCTGCCCCTCGTGGTAGCCGGCGATTCCCATCTCGATCTCATCGATCCACAGAACCGCGGGCGCCACCGACTCGATGGCGTCGAGCGCACGGTTGAAGACCCACTCCGCCGATCCCTGGACACCGGCGAAGACCATGTTCATGTCGAGTCGAAACAGAGGGAGCTGCCACTCGCGCGCGATCACCTTCACTGCCAAACTCTTGCCACAACCGGAGATTCCCATGAGAAGGACCCCTTTTGGAACCGGCAAGTCCTTTTTGCGCGCATCGGGTGTGAAGAGCGAAGAACGCTCGTGGACCCACTCCTTGAGCTGGTCGAGACCACCGAGCTGTTCAAGACTCTCGTCGGGGGGCACGAATTCTAAGATGCCCTCCTTGCGGGTGACCTGTTCCTTCTCATCGAGCACCAGCTTGAAGAACTCTTCGTCCACCCCGGAATGACGGTCCAGCAGCCGGCGAAGCAGATGTTCAACCTCGGTCAGGCTCATGCCTTTGAGCGCGCCAACCAATCGTTCCACATCGGCGTCCGACACGTCCTTGGACTGGACCATGGTGCGCACGGTGGCTTCCAACTCGGTCGAGTCCGGAAACATGGAGACCACGACATAAGTCAGCGGTTTGAGCGTTTCGGGCAGATTGGCGTCGTGTTTCAGAAGGAAGAGGAAGCGTCCGCTGTTGCGCACCTTCATGGCGGTGTCTCGCAGACGTCTGAGAATACGGCGGTCATCGAGGTACTCGCCCATGTCCTTGAGCAGGTAGATTCCGCGTGGGGCTTCGTCCGCAATCCAGCTCAGCGCCTCCATGGGGTCGGTCAGATCGATGGTGTCGTCACCGGTGAAGCCCTCCACGCAATTCCACACCGACACCGGGAGCGGCTCCGGTTTGGCGGCTGCTGCGAATCGCCCGAGCAGGCGCTCGAGGCGTTCCTCCTCGAGGCTCACCAACACCGTCAGCGGATAGGCAGAAGCAAGGGCGGTCCGAATCTGTTCGAGGGTGGTTTGCATGGCGTCTCCATTGTATTACGGAGTGAATTTCGGCAAGTGAATAGAAAATGGTGAATAGTGAATAGTGAATAGTGAATAGTGAATAGTGAATAGGGCTGGGTTGGTTGTGATCACCTCGGCGAGCAGAGCCCCGGGTGGATGGGCGGTTCTATTCACCATTCGCTATTCACTGTTTGCGATTCAATACCTTCTACGAGCTGCGTGATCCGCCCTGGCGGAAGGAGCGGCCAAGGCGCCGGGCGACGCGCACGGTTGCGGGCTGCCATCTGGGCCAGAGCTTGGCCAGATAGATGGTCGAAACCACTGTAACCAGCGCCACGGCTACCCAGGTCCCGAGGACCTTGCCGGTGGCGGTGGTGGCTTCCAGGCGGGCGAGATCGCCGGCCAGCCACCAGCCCAGCCCGGACCAGGCCAGCAGGTGAACCGAGAGCGCGACCAAATCCCACGTGAGGAAGCGACGCCAGGAAATGCCCGCCACGCCACAGCCGGCGATCCAGGCGCCGCGGCCAAGGGGAAGAACCCGCGCCGGCACGAAACCGACCATCGCTGCGGGCGACTCATTGAGACGGGCGGTCACCGATTCAAGCTGGCTTGAGATGCGAGGGAACCGATCAAGTCTCGGCCGCAACCAGCGGCCGGCCAGATAGACGGCCTGATCTGTGATCAGGTGGCTGAGTCCTGCCGCGGCCAACAGGACAACTGCCTCGGTCGGCGATCCGGCACGGGCGGCCAGGACGCCAACGGCCACCATGAACAACTCCTCTGGAATCACGTGACCCACTGCCCGGATCAGGGGCGGCAGACCAAGCGCCAACAGAAGGGCATGGGGCTCGAGCCAGGCGAGGATATGGGCGAGGTGGCTCTCCACGACTTCAGAGTATACAGGAGGAACACATTCGTATGAAACAGGGCTGATCGTTACTCTGAATTCTCAATTCTCGATTCTCAATTTTGAATTGCCATTTCCTTGTTGTCGGGTTCACCGATTAGGTGGCGGAATTCAAAACTTAAAAATTTAATCTCAGAATTAAGAACTGAGAATTCAAAATTCAAAACTCATTTCCGATTGGGTGGTGGCAACGGACGCTGCGCCCCTCACCGATCTCTGCGAGAGCCGGGCTCTTGTTGCACTCTTCTGAGGCCCGGTCGCAGCTGACGGCATAACGGCAAGCGCCCGTGGGCCAGCTGCCCAGGTTGAACAACCCTTGTCGAGGCGGGCGCCATGCCGGGTCGGGGACAGGGGTCGCTGCGACCATGGCCGCGGTGTAGGGATGGGCCGGTCGATCGAGGAGGGAGTCGGCCGGTCCCTGCTCCACAATCACGCCGTCGAGGAGAACGGCGATGCGGTCGCAGACCTGGCGGACCACCCTCAAGTCGTGGGAAATAAAGACCATGGACAGAGAATGCCGATGTCGCAGTTCGTTCAAGAGCTTCAGGATCTCACCACGGATCGACACGTCGAGGAACGACACCGGTTCGTCGAGAATCAACAGCGCCGGGCCCGGAGCCATGGCCCGTGCGATGGCGATGCGCTGCCGTTCTCCACCCGAAAAAGCGCTCGGCAACCGTCGGGCGGCGTCCTCCGGAAGACCGACGCGGGCCAGGAGCTCTCGAACCCGGGTGCGGCGTTCCGCGGTCGTGCCGATGCCAAAGGACACCAGCGGTTCTGACACGATGGTGCCCACCGACAACCGGGGGTCCAGTGACGCCAGGGGGTCTTGAAAGACCGCCTGGAACCGCCGCCGCAGCGGGCGCACTCGCCGCGGCGTCATGACCGAAATCGGCTGGCCGTCAAAATGGACGGACCCGGCGTCCGGCCGTTCGAGGGCCAGCAGGAGCCGCGCGAGCGTAGATTTGCCGGCACCGGAGGATCCGACGACGCCCAGGACCTGACCAGCCTCGACCCGTAAATCCACGTTGCTCAGGGCACGTATGACATGACCGGATCCGCCGCGTGCCGGGTAATCGCGGCAGAGACCGACAGCTTCGATGATCGCCTCAGACATCGTTGGTTTCACCATGAGCCGGATCCGAGAGTTCGCGCACCGCCACCGGACAGCGGACAAAGTGAAGACCGTCGACCGCGGTCAGTGCGGGCGGGTGAGCCAAACAACGGGCTTCGGCGATTGGGCATCGGCCGGCATAACAACATCCCCGCGAGGGATCGGCCGAATCGCTGGTCGTCTGAGATTTCCTCCGGAGACCCAATCCCTCCTGGGCGTCGAGGAGGTGTTTGGTGTACGGGTGAAGCGGTCGTCCGAAGAGCTCCCCGGTTGGGGCATGCTCGATGATCTGACCGGCCAACATTACGATGACGCGATCAACCAACCCGGCGACCACTGCCAAGTCGTGGCTGATCAGCAGCAACGCCATGTGATCGTCTGCCAGTTTTCGGAGGAGGTCGAGAATCTGCCCCTGGGTCAGTACGTCGAGAGCGGTTGTGGGTTCGTCCGCTATCAGAAGTCGGGGATTGCCGGCCAGGGCCAGGGCGATCATCGCCCGTTGGAGTTGTCCCCCGGACAGCTGGTGGGGGTAAGCGGACCCGATATCGCCGGCGTCGCCGAGGGCCACCACGTCGAGCAGTCGTCGGGTCTCGGCGCGGGCCCCGTCGCGGTCCGACCGACTGTGTGCCACCACCGTCTCGGAAATCTGAAAGCCCACGGTGAGGACCGGATTGAGGGCGGCCGGCGCCTCCTGAAAGACGATGCCCAGGGTCCCGCCTCGGATGGCGCGCAGGCGGTTCTCGTCGGCTCCGACGAGATCGCAACCATCCACTGTGACGCACCCCGAACGAGTCCTGCCGTTGCCGGCGACCAAGCCCAGGGCGGCCAGGGCGACCACGCTCTTGCCGCTGCCCGACTCGCCAACCAGGGCCACCCGTTCCGAGGCCGCAACCTCGAGCGAGAGATCGTTGACGACACGCCGCCAGCCGCCGTCGGGCTTCGGGTAGTCCACCGTCAGATTCTGGATCGCGAGCAGGGGATCAACTCGCATCGTCACCGGCTTTCTGATGCGACCGGCTGGGCGCCATCCGGTGAGACGTGCGGATTAACGGACATGACGCAAGTGCTCGAGCCGGGCCGTCTTGTCGGGATACACCGAGCCGAAGTGTGACAGGACGGGCGGTCTTCGCCAGCAATGAGCGACGACATCGCCGGCATCCAATCGGCCGTTGCCATCATCGGAAACCAGCACGGTGTAGTGGCCGTCGTCCACCAGACAGTCACCTGCCAAAACGTCCTCTCCCCAAAGCATGGGTCGATTTCTCCGGACGGCATCGCCTGAGGAAAGGTCGACCTCACCAAGGGGTTGCATGCTGGCCTCGTTGAACACCGGGGCTCCAGTCACGGCGACTGCGGCGAAGCTGCGGGACGAAGTCAGCACGCGTCGGTCCACAAGCTCGCTAAAGGATCGGCCGAAGGCCATTTCCGCGATCTCGTCCTGGAGACTGCCGTCGTCGGGATCCGTCTCCCACCCCGGGAGGTTGAAAAGCTCGCCCACCGCGGGGTGGAGGTTGTCAGGCAACGAGGCCGCCTTGTGAAGTGCCGGATAATCGGGATCGAGGAAGTTCTCTGCGCCGCGGGTCGACACGGTTTGGACCGCCAGGACGTTGCTGCTCTCAGGTTTGATGACGTCGATCTTCACGTAGAGTCGGAGGGTTCCGGCGTCAACCAGGAGGTTGTCGGGCTGCGGCCCCAAACCGTCGTCGTGATGTTTCTCGGGTGGTGATGCGGCGAGTAGGCCCTGACCCATCTCGGGCGCCAGGAACGGTCGGTACCGAAGTCGTTTGACCGCGTTCTCGGGCGCGACGAGCCCGCCGATGTTGGTGCTCTCCACCGTGAACCAGAAGGCCCTCACCGTGCGGTCTTTTTCGGGCCACTCCCCGGTCTGGCTGTGATCAACGATCTCCCCGTCGATGGAAAGCCGCTCCACGGGCGCCAGCCACTGCCGTCTCCCTCCTGGATACTGAAGTTCGAGGGCCGCCGCCACCCGTGCTTCGTCGCCGGGCGCGACGCTCCGTGGGCCGGTGCGGAACACAGGGTCTGAATCATCTGCGGTCACGATACGCACGCCCACCACCACGGGTCTCCGGGCATCTCGGACCTTCCAGTAGATCAAAGGGGTCGCGATCAGCCCGACCAGCACGACGATGATGACGGTGATGAGCCTGTTTTCGGAACTCATTGGATGATTGTAGCGTTCCGGTTGGACTGAAAAGAGTGAAAAGTGAATAGTGAATAGTAAAAAGTGGTTTGGATCGGCGTGAGTGTCTCGCTGTCACGTCGGTCTCGGGACCGCCATCTATTCACTATTTGCTATTCAGTTCAACTCGGGACTCGTCCCCTCCCACCCATGCGTTGAATCCATCCGAGCCCCGAGCCCCGAGTCCCGAATCCCGTCCGGGATCCCCATTCTATTCACTATTCACTTGCCGAAAACAAAGCAGCGCTAGAATCAACCGTGTCGATGGATTCTCCACTCAATATCCTGATTGTCGCCACCAAGTCGCCGTGGCCGCCTATGGACGGCGGCCGGGTGGTGATTCTCGAGACCATCGATGCGTTGACCGCGGCCGGCCATCGGGTAACTCTGGTGACACCGTCAGAGCCGGGTGCCGACAACGACGAGATCCACAGGCGGCTTTCCGAACGGTGCCGAGCCGAGCTGGTCCCGGCCAAGCTCCGCAGTACGCGAAACCTACTCCTCACGTCGCTGCTCAAGAGACGTCCGGTGACCGTGGTCCGTCACGAACTCAAACCCGTGCGCCGGCGGGTGGCCGAGTTGGTTGCAGGGGGGAGCTTCGATGTGGTGCAGGCGGAGCAGGTACAGGCCATCTCGCAGGCAGAGCCCGCCACCCGGAAGGGAATTCCCCTGGTTTATCGAGCCCACAACGTGGAGAGCTCCCTGTGGACTTTTGCAGCGGGATTCGGCCGTCCACTGACGTCGGCCCTGCTGAGACGGGAGGCGAGGCGTCTGACCCTGTGGGAAAGGGATACGATCCGGCGGGCTGCCGCAACGGTAGTGCTCACCGACCTCGACCTTGATCCCATGAGACAGGCTGTGGGCGACGGGCCGCTGATCGAGAAGGTGCCGGTGCCCTATCCCAGCGAGTTGCCGTCCGGCGAAACACCGCTGGAGGGTCGTCCGGCGGTGGTCACGCTGGCGAGCCAAGCGTGGCTTCCGAGCCGACAGACGGCGCGCCAAATCGCCGAGACCTGGTGGCCGGTGGTTCGTCAACGCCTGCCCGAAGCGGTGCTTCACGTCTTTGGTGGTGGCGCCTGGGAGGAAGATTGGGACGGGGTGCGCATCCACCCTCCGCCGGAGGAGAGCATCCAGGTTTTTGCTGGCGGCGCGGTTGTGGCGATTCCCACCCGTCACCCCACCGGCATTCCGGTCAAGGGACTGGAGGCCTGGGCGCGGGGATTGCCGTTGCTGGTCTCCTCGGAGTCGGCGCGTGCCCTGGAGGGCTCTGATGAAGTCGACCTTGCAGTGGCCGATGGTCCTGAGGCGTTTGCCGCGACATTGGCCAGACTCGCCGATGATGGCGAACTGTGTGGCCGCCTTGTGGACGGCGGCAGGAAACGGTTGCGCTCGCACCATGATCCTAAACTCATCGCAGAGCAGTTCACCGAACTTTATAGGCGGGTGAGGTCTCGGTCTTAAATTTTCAATTTTCAATTCTCAATTTTGAATTCCCCCCACGCACCCCCAAGTAGATCAACAATTGAGAATTCACAATTCAAAATTGAGAATTTAGAGTTCGAGGTCATTGAGAGCGGCGAGGCCTGCCTCGAAGGCACGTGTGTCGCGGTCCCAGGTGGCAGGACGGAGGGATCCGAGAAATGCACCGTAGAGCCGCCGGCCCGACAACCGGAGACGCGCGCCGGAGCGGAGCGCCGACGCCGCCTTGCGGGCACCTTCCGGCCCTCCCCGCCAGCCGGCAAAGCGGACCAGATCGGCCCACATGAACTCCGGGTGGTAGGGCGCGGCCGAGCCCGAGCTGGCGGCTATGGTTGCGCCGTGGTGGTGAGTCACCTCGAATGACGGCACGACGTCCACCCGCCAACCCCCATCCCTGGCCGCGACGCAGAAGTGCAGGTCCTGACAATAGAATCGATAGCCGTCGTCCAAAGGACCGATCGTGTCCCATGCCTCGCGTCGGATGGCCATGGCAGCCCCCGATACCCAGTCCACCCCCGTTCCGGCGACGCGACCCGGAGGCTTGATCAACCGGTACCCAGGGATGCGGCCGAACAGCGAGGGCAGTCCCGAGGCTTGACCGAAGAGCCACAACGGTGTCGGCTCCCGTCCAGCGCTCCATTGCGGTGAGCCGTCCGGGTAGCGGAGTTCGGCACCGGCGACACCGAGACGGGGGTCGCGGGCGAAGGCTGCGCGGACTGCGGCGACTGCCGGCGAGGAGATCTCGGTGTCGCTGTTGAGCAGCAGCAGAATGTCCCCCCGGGCCTCGGCCAGCCCGCGATTGCTGGTGACGGAGAATCCCGAACGGGTTGGATTGGTGAGTAGGAGAACCTGTGGAAAACGACTCGAGACGGCCTCTGCAGTCCCATCGGTGGAGGCGTCATCCACCACAATGACCTCGAGATCGGTGGCCGAGCGGAGCACCGAACCGAGGCAACGCAGCGTCATCTCGCGGGTTGAGTGGGTGGGGATGACGATGGAAAGAGACGTCGACATAACAGGTGGACCATTGTAGCTCGGGGCTTGGGGCTCGGGGCTCGGGACTCGGGACTCGGGACTCGGGACCCGGGACTCGCGACTCGAATTTCGAATTTCGAATTGTGCGACCACCGCCTCCCCACCTTCCACATCTTCCACACCTTCCACACCGCGGGGGAGGGCGGGGGTTCCCGTGTTAGACTCCCGCCGATGTCGACGCCCGCCGTTCCGGTCCTGCGAAACTCCGCAAGGCAGACACTTAACCCGATCCTCGAGCTTCGCGACCTGCTCGCCAACTGGAATCTCATCGCCAATTTGGTGCGGCGCGACCTGACGGTGCGCTACAAGCGGTCCGTCATCGGTTTCTTCTGGACCATGCTCAACCCGCTTCTGCTGATGATCATCCTGACCGTGGTCTTCTCGACGGTGTTCCGTTTTGAGGGGATCAAGTACTACCCGACCTATTTTCTCTCCGCCTACCTGGTCTTCGGCTTCTTCTCCCAGACAACGGTGCAGTCCATGACGTCGCTCGGATTTCACGGGTCGCTCATGAAGCGGGTCCGTGTGCCCAAGTCCATATTCGCGGTGGCCACCACAATTTCGGGCCTGGTCAATCTGTGCCTTGCTTATGTTCCGCTGTTCGTGATCATGATTTTCACCGGCGCGCCGATCTGCAAGACGGTGCTCTTCCTGCCCATCAGTTTCCTGATCATTGCAGCCTTCACCCTCGGGGTTTCCTTACTGTTGTCGGCTTTGGCGGTCTACTTCGACGATGTCTCCCATATGTACCAGGTCGCCACCGTCGGGCTGATGTATATGACGCCAATTATCTATCCCATCTCCATCGTTCCCTACAAGTGGCTGTGGCTGATTCGCATCAATCCCCTGACCCAACTCTTCAAGCTGGCGCGAGACCCGGTCTACAACTGCGCGTTGCCCGGCACCCACGTGATCATGGCCTCGGTGGCCGCGGCGGCGATCGCGTTGGTGGTGGGCTGGTTGGTCTTTCACCGGCTTGCCCGCGGCTTTTACCTCCACCTGTGATGAGCACGCCTGCCATCGAATTCCGCGATGTGTCGCTGCGCTACCGGCTGTTGGCCGAACGGGGGATCGCCACGCTCAAGGAGTGGATGATCCGCCGGTTGACATCCCGCTTGTCCTATCAAGAGCTTTCGGCATTGTCCCAGGTCAGCTTCACGGTGGATCCGGGCAGGACCTTTGGCATCATCGGTCACAACGGAGCCGGCAAGTCGACTTTGCTCCGGATCGCCGGGGGCATTCTGGCGCCCACCGAGGGTGAGGCCATCATCCGTGGCCGGCTCGCGCCGATCATCGAGCTCGGCCTCGGTTTCGAGGGCGAGCTCTCCGGCCGAGAAAACGTCTACTTCAACGGCGCCCTGCTCGGCCGGTCGCGGCTCGAGATGCAGGAGCGCTTCGACGAAGTCGTGGAATTCTCGGAACTCGGCGAATTCATCGATCAGCCAATCCGAACGTATTCGAGCGGAATGGTGGCGCGGCTTGCCTTCGCCATCGCAACCACCGTGGACGCCCACATCCTTCTCCTCGACGAAGTGATGTCGGTGGGCGACGAGCGCTTCCGGCTGAAATGCCAGCAGCGGATCACCGATTTTAGAAACGCCGGTGTCACCATCCTTGTGGTGTCCCACGATCTTGAAGCCATCGAGCGTCTATGTGACGACGTCATGTGGTTGGAGCACGGTGCCATGAAATCCCTGGGTCCGGCTCACGAGGTGGTGGGCGCCTACCGGTCCTCGGTGGAGCAGAATGCTGCGGGCTCGGGAGTTGGCGGGACAGTCACACCTGCCGAGCCATGAGCCGTCAGCCCTGCCTCTCGGTGGTGATCCCGACCCGCAATCGACGTCGCGTGCTGGCCGAGACCCTCGGGGCGCTCGACGGCCAGACGTCTCTTCCCGGTCCGCTGGAGGTGATCGTTGTCATCGACGGATCGTCCGACGACACCCAGGAGTGGCTGGCCGCATCCCGATTCGAGGGGTTCCGGTTGGAGGTGCTGGTGCTCGATGGGGGTGGCCCGGCACGCGCTCGGAACCAGGGGGTCGAGCGTGCAGGAGCGGACCGTGTGCTGCTGTTGGGAGACGACACCATTCCCCAACCCCATACCCTGGCCGATCATCTCGCAGCCGCCGGTGGCCGCGAGGTGGCGGTCCAGGGCATGATCGACTGGGATCCGACCCTTCCCATCACCGAAGTGATGTACTACCTGGCACCGGGAGGGCCCCAGTTCTATTTCAAGGGCCTGGTGGAAGGAAGCGAGATTCCGTTCTCCGCCGTGCTCGGCTCGAATCTGTCGGCCCCGGCGGAGTGGCTTCGCGCCGAGCCGTTCGACGAGGGATTTACCGAGGCATGTTTCGAAGACACCGAGATGGCGTGGCGGTGGCGGCGGCGGGGATGGGTGACGGTGTACTCACCCAGGGCGCGCTGTCTCCACCATCATCGCTACGACACCATGGGTCCTTTCCTGGAACGCCAACGGCGTGCGGGCCGGTGGGCTCGGCGGGCGGTGGTGATTCACCCGGGAATGCTGCCCCGTGTGGCGTTGCAGCCCATCGCCTTCTCCGCGGTGTCGGCCCTGCGGTTCGCCATTCGCCGCCGTCAGCGAGACCGCTGGGATCTGCTGTGCCGACTCGCTTTCGCCCGCGGCTTTCTCTTTGGTAAGTCTTAGATAGTTCCGAGTTCCGAGTTCCGAGTTCCGAGTTCCGAGTTTCGAATTTCGAATCGTCCGATCCCCCTCCTCCACACCTTCCACGTCGGGCGGACGGGTGGGGGTTATTGGACATACCCGAGCGCTCGGAGCTGATCGACGATGGCCGCGTCATCCTGGGGAGCTGCGATCACGGCGCTCGGCATGCCGCCCTCCCACCAGATCATGATGCCGGTTGCGGGCGGGGTTGAGGGGTCGTCGACCCGGCGCCAGCCCTTTTGGGTGAGCTCGAAGGCCGTGGGAACCTGCAGCTGGTCGAGGTCGAACCACTGAGCCAGGGGGTGAACCTTGCGCCCGTCGTCGAGCACCATGTGGACGTTGACGCCGGCTCGACGACCATCCGGCGAGTCGAGCATCAGGATCACCTCCTCGCCCGGCGGGATGACGAAGGTGGGTGGGACGTCGTTTCTCCACCGGATGCTCGCCTTCCCGACGGAGGCGCTCTTGAGCCGGTCGTGGGCCGCGAGGGCCCCACGGAGCCTCCCCTTCAAGGAATTGGGGGAGCCGTTTCGGATCACCAGTCGGACACCGCGCTGTTGATCCACCAGCGTGGTTCGGGTTTTTTCCATGAGCCCGGGTGTTTCGGTTGAGCCGGCCGCCAGGTCAGTGCTCTCGGTGGGGTCATGTTCGAGGTCGATCAGTCTTTGCTGGCCGTGAAGCTGATCCCAGGCGGCGTCGTTGTAGGTGTACTTCAGACGGCTGTTCAGCCGGAGGGCAAGGCCACGGTTGGAAGAGGCCGCGTAGGTCCACGCGGCATCGGGGACCCGTGAAGGCTCGCCCGCCATCAGATGGAGCAGTGACACGCCGTTCGATGGATCCGGGGGCGGCAAACCGATCGCATCCAAAATGGTCGGTGTGAGATCGACGAGCCGCACCTGGTCGGGATGACGTTGCCCTGCTCCGACCCGTCCGGGTAGCTGGATGATCATGGGTACCAACGTGTTGTAATCCTCGAGATATGAGTGCCCTGCCCGGTCGTTCTCTCCGAGCGCTTCACCATGGTCCGAGGTGACGACCACCAGGGTGTTGTCAGCGAGCCCGAGGTTCGCGAGCCGGTCGAGCAACTGCCCGACCGCATCGTCGGTGGAGGCGACGGCGCTGTCGTACATCAGACTCACGAGTCTCTTTTCGGAGGCGTTCAGCGGGGTCTGCCATTGGTCGTTTCCGGGGCGCAGGGCCACGAAGTAGTCACCCGGCGCGCTCAGCCCTTGCCATCCGTGAGACTCCATGGAAATTTGACTGTCCGGAAGGTTGCTGAGCTCCGCGCCGGCGAGCCGGTCGAACCAGGGTTGGCGGCGCCGGTGGGGGAAATGGACCTCGTAGGTGTGGAAAAAGAGGAAGAAAGGCCGGCCCTGCTGTTTGTTCAGCCAGTCCAGAGCGTCGGCCAGCCCGGTGGCGAGCTCGGCGCTGGAATCCTCATCGTCCCAGTACCGGAAGCGGTCGAATCCCTGGTCCAGCCCGAATT
The DNA here is from genome assembly GCA_963710645.1 of uncultured Holophagae bacterium. Taxonomy (GTDB): domain Bacteria; phylum Acidobacteriota; class Thermoanaerobaculia; order Thermoanaerobaculales; family Sulfomarinibacteraceae; genus FEB-10. The sequence goes on from CAVQBD010000006.1 coordinate 110,920, forward strand.
GCGGCCGGAGATAGCCGCCACCGGTGATGGCGGTCGTGGTGTAGCCGGCCTCGCGGAGGCGCTCGGCCAGCAGTCCGAGGCCGGCTGGAACGCTGCGGTAGTGGTTGACCCCGTGACGGACGGCATCGAGGCCGGTGAACATGGACACGTGCGACGGAAGGGTCCACGGCGAGGGCGCCACCGTTGTTTCGAACAACACGGCCTCGTTCGCCGCCCAATCATCCAACCGTGGGCTCGTAGTCCGGTGCCAGCCGTAACTCGACAGGCGGTCCGCTCGAAGGGTGTCGAGACACACCAGCACTACGTTGGGCCGATCGGGCGCGGGCTCGGCGATGATCTCGGGGTTCGACCACACGGGCAGCCCGTGGACGGCTCGATATCCCCGGCCGCTCCGGGTGACCAGACGGAGAGTCACCTGTTGGCCCTGGAAATCACCCAGATGGACCGTTGCGTCGTACCAGCGCGCGGTCCCCCCGAATCGGGGATCGACTCTGTCTGAGAAAACCTGACGCGTCTCACCATCTGTGCGGTCGGCGAAGACCTCGAAGTGCACCGGTTCAGTGACGCCATGCTGGAGGGCGTAGCCGAGACGAAGGCGAGCACCCACAGGAACGAGAATGTCCTTGTGGTGGGCTCGTCCCGGCGGAGCCAACAGGACCGTGCGCGACTCTCGGCCCAAATCGACCCGCCAGGGTTTTCCCACCGCCAGCGCCAACCGGTCGGATCTCGGGATCCTCCGTGTTCCCACTATGGTGGAGAGACCCACCGGAGCACCGGCGGCACCGATCGGCTCGATGCGCAGCCTGGCGATGTGTCCGGACCATTCGGGGTGTGGTTGGAGGTCGAAGGCGAAGGTCTTGAGGTTGTCGCCCGCCGCCTTGCCGCTCTCGACGATCACGGACCTCTTGCTCGAAAATCGATCAAGAGCACCCGCCCACTGCAGGCTCACGTCTCCTGCGTGGAGGCCTGCGATGGTCACCGAAATGCGGTCGACCGTGGCGGCGTCCATCGCCACGTCCCGTTCCAGACGCGGCTCCTCGCCCGCTGGTCGCAGTCGGAGGCGTCCGCCCTCCACCGGCTCCCCTTCGAGATCGAGCAGTCGCCATTCGAGACGATCCTCGGCATTCTCGAAGGTCCATCGGAAGACCTCTTGGGACTCGTAGAGGTCGTCCGGTTGGAGGTGAGCCACAGGACCATCATCGATCCACCGGAGGACGATGGCGCCCGGTGCGGGAGAAACCTCGGCTTTGGTGCACGCAACGAACCCCAGTGAGAAGACCGCGATACCGAGCAGGAGACCGCTGCGCATGCCGGATTCTATCTCGCCCCCGTTCCCTCCGTGTCACGCTGCGAATACAACTGAATCCGAACCCGCTGCGCAACGGGTATCGAATTTCGCATTTCGAATTTCGAATTGCGGTTTTTCCTCGTGTACCCTGTGGTCGTGGATCGAGACGACGAAGCGCCGGTTGCCTCCCAGCAACACCTGGCAGAACTACGACAGCTCCGTGGTGCCGTGGTGGACCTGGAGGCGCAGATTCGGGACCTGGAGAGCCAGTTGGCCGCGATCTTGAAGACCCGGGATCTGCCTCGGCCCGACGCCGACGCATCAACTCGGAGGACAGAATCTGTCATTGCGGGGCCGCCCCCGGCTGGAGGGACGACCGCGCTGTTGAAGCGAACGGCCAAACGGGCGCTTCGTGGGTCGCTCGGAGTGGCACGTATGGTCTGGGGCGCCGCCGATCCGGCGCAGCGCCACGTGGTTGCGGCCCGATTCGTAGCGGAGCCGGCTTCCAGGCTGCCGCACCTGACCGTCGTCGTGGAGGGAGCCGAGATACCAGCCGATCTGGTGCAGCAAACCCTTGAAGATCTCGAGGTCGCGGTCTGGGACCGGGCGGAAGGGACCCTGGCGGCGCTGACCCTTGACGGTGTCGAGACAACTCGGGCCACCGTGAGGGACCGGGAAGACATGCTTTCGGTGATCAGCGGCGACTACATCATGACCCTGCCGCCATCGGCCCCGGCGTTGTCCTCCTCCCTGATGGAGAGACTCCAGTGGCTCGTAGCCTCCGAGGGGCCCCGCTATGTCCGGGTGATCGACGGCGGGGAGGACCCAGAACCCCAAAACGGAAGTGTTCTCATGCTGTGTTCGAGGGATGTCTGGGATCCGGAATCCAGTCCGGCCCTGGATCGGCTGGAGGAGATCGCCCAATCCCAACCCCTGCTGGGCCTCACCGCCGGACTCGCCGGCGGACTCGATGCGGTGGTGCCTCGTCTCGGATCGTTGGGTGTGGGAAGCCACGGTGTGGTCTGCCGGACAGGCCGTTTCGACGTTTGGGCCGGAAACCGCGCCGGACCCATAGAACACATCGTCAGGACGCTCCCCGTGGCTTCGGCGGCGGCCGTGGAGGGGGATGATCGGCCCACCGTCGTGATGGTTGCCGCAGCCCCCCTCGAGGCCGGATACGACCAGCTGGCGGCTGGAGTGTTGGCCGGATTGGCGGACGATGTTTTGATGGTTGTGGCAACCATTGCAGCGGACCACAGTCTGAGCCTGAGGCGGGCCTCCCAACTCGAGCGTGCCGGAGTGCTCGTTTATGAGCTGGGGTCAGTGCTTGACCCTTCGGTCTGGTCCTCGGCGTTGGATCGTCTGGTTGGTCGATTCGATCCGTCTGTCGTACTCACTCTGGGCTTTGACCATCGTCTCCATGGCGCCTGGTCGACCCTGGAAGCCCGCGGAGTTCGACTCCTGCATCTTGGTCGGGATGGTGGGGAGGGGGCCCGAATACCTCCCGGTTGGCCGCCCGTTGAGGTGCCCGATGAAATCTCGCCGAATCGTCTCCTCGAGGTGCGCGGGGAGATTGGCGTGCCGGTGGATCGGTTCCTCGTTGTGACCGCGGCGGATCTGGTGGCCCGGACCAGGCCCGAGGATGTGGTGCTGGTGGCCGATCGTCTTCGGGACGAAGAGGGCCTCGAGTTCCTCCTTGTGGGCGAGGGGCCGCTCGAGGGCCATCTTGTGGATCTGATGCGCTACCTCGGACGGGTCAACGTGAGGTTGCGGCGTCCCCGCCACAGCCTTCACGAGTTGATCGCGGCGGCCGACCTCGTGCTCGATCCGTCGGAGGATGTTGTCGTGAGACCGGCCGTGGTCACGGCGGCGGCGGTTGGAACCCCAGTCGTCACCACGCCCGGCGGCGGAGTGGAAGCCCTGTTCCCCACAGCTGGGCCGGCCGGAGTGGTGGTGGGCGAAGTAGGTGATCCTGAAGCGTTGGCCAAAGCGGTCCGGGATGTCCGGCGTCGAGGATGGACGGTCATCGACCCGGAACCGGCGCGGGATGAAATCCGGAGTCTGGCCGCCGCCGGCCTCGACTATCTGCGAAACGCAGTCCTCGATGCGCGATCAACCGACGACCGGAGCTGAGCCGTGGAACAGCCGTTGATTTCGGTGATCGTGCCGACCTTCGATCGGTGTGAGACCCTGCAAATTGTGCTCGACGCGTGGGAGAAGCAAGAGCCCACGGACCTGAGCTTCGAGGTGGTGGTCATCGATGATGGATCCCGGGATGGCACCGCGGAAATGCTGGCCAACCGTCGTGGCGAACGGTACCGGCTGCGTGCCATGTCCCAGCCGAATGCGGGGCCGGCTGCGGCGCGGAACCTGGCGATGGAGATCGTGTCGGGCGAAATCGTACTGTTCTCAGGTGACGACATCGAGCCCCATCGGCGGCTATTGGCCGAACATGCGGCAGGCCATGAGGCTGCCGACGATGTGTGCATCGCGATCCTCGGTCAGACCCGGTGGCCCGATGGACTCGAGCAGACGGCCACAATGCGCCACATCGACGGCGTCGGTGCGCAACAATTCAGTTACCACTATTTCTCCGATGGATCCGAGTACGATTTCAGACATTTTTACACATCGAATGTATCGCTCAGAAAATCCCTGCTCGTCCTCGAGCCGGACGGCTTCTGCACCGATTTTCCCGCGGCGGCGTTCGAGGACGCCGAATTCGCCTACCGGCTGGCCGGTCATGGGATGCGAATTCGGTATCGGGCCACCGCCGAGGCCTACCACCACCACCGGTACGACGCGAGAGCTTTTTTCGATCGGCAGGTCCGATGTGGCGAGATGGCGGCGGTTCTGCTTGGCAAACAGCCGGCGCTCAAGAAATGGCTCGGGGTGACACCGCTTGAGTGGCGGCGACTGGAGGTGGCCGGGGGAAAGGTCCACTCGGACGCAGAAGTCCTCGTCGCGTCCGACCTCGAGCGATGGGAGCAGAGGGCCTTGAACCTCGCCGGTGCCTTTGACCGGGTCGCGCCCGAGGCTGTGGACGCCCTGCTGCACCCGCTTTTCGAGTACGGCTACGCGGCGGGACTCTCCGACGCTCTCTTCACCGAAAACCACTCGCGATGGGTTCGGGCGGCAGAGTTTCTACGTCTGGTGCCGCAAGGGGTGCGCGAACTCGAGCGGAGGGCAGCGTTGGCCGGGATCCCCGTTCCCCGCGGCGATGCCGAGGTTCTCGCTCGGTTGATGAGTGAATAGCGAGCAGTGAATAGTGAATAGTGGATAGTGAATAGGGGGCGATGGGAGAGACTCCCGTGAAATCGAGATAGGCCATCTTTGACAGTGCTTTAACGCAGCGAGGGTTCGAGTGTGATGTGGGCTACTTCTTCACGGAAGTGTCCGAAATACGCTGGTTCCAGGGACTTTTGGGCAGAGGTCGGACTCCGGCCCAACCCCCGTGGAGGCATTCGTTGTTTTGGAGGACACTTTCAGTTGCGGTCGTGGTCCTCGGCGTGGCCTTTCCCGCCGCGTCGCAGACGATTATCGAAGTGCCGACTGAGGTTCCGACCCTCAGCCAGGCCCTGACCCAGGTGCCTCATGGTGGTGTCATCGAGTTGTCGGCGGGAAGCTACCAGGCACCGTCGGGCGGGTTTATCATATCCAACCCGAACCGGAGTTTCACGATCCGGGCGGCATCCGGCGCTACGGTTACGCTCACCGGGATGGGCACCAGTCCGGTGCTGCGGTTCATCAATTCGGTTCCAAACCCCCAGGCCACGGTGATCTTCGAGAATCTGGTCATCGCAGATGGTCGATCGGCGCTCAACGGCGCCGCGGGTGGAATCACTCTGGAAGCCGCCTCAGCCACCTTCAGAAACTGTCTCTTCCGCGACAACACGTCGGTCGCGTCGATCACGGGTGGTGGCGGCACCGCGGTCTTTATCGATTCGGTGGCCCACTTCACCGACTGCGAGTGGCGTGATAACACCGCCACCAACGAGGGCGCGGGTCTCCGGGTGGGTGAGGGTTCCGCCGCCTATGTCCACCGAGGTTTATTCACCAACAATCGGACCAATCTTGCGGGCCATCGTCCCTCCGCGGCCGGTGGCGGAATCCACATCACCAACTCCGAGGTCTGGGTGACGAACAGTCGTTTCGACGGCAACCAGACCGGCTATGCAGGCGGAGCCATCTACGTCCTCGGGACGTGGCAGTCGCCCTTCACAACACCGCGGGCCGAGCTGGTCGTCACCAACTGCACTTTCGTCGACAACGAGGCAACTCCTCACTTTGCGGTCACTCCACCGGCACCGACCGAGGGTGGAGCCATTCACTCCGAGGACCAGGCCAGAGCCGAGATCATCAATTCCAGGTTCGTCGCCAATCAAGCCGATCTTGGGGGTGGTGTGAGCTCTTACCGAAGTGATGTCGGCGTATCGAGCTCGGTCTTCCTCGGCAACCGTGCCGTGGGGGTTGGAGCCAGCACCGGATTCGGCGGGGCGTTCAAAATCACCTCCGACGACAGCCACCTGGACGGACCGAACTACCCGAACGGTAGCCTCGTCCTCGAGGATTCCTTTGTCCAGTGTCGATATGGATCCACCACCACCGCGGCCCAGGTTGCTGCCGGGCTCTTCGCCAAGGGTGACGTCTGCCGCAACTACGGCAACGGTGGGTGCGATGAACTCGGGACCGATGCCGCCAATCGCAGTGTTGTGAGGGTGGATAACGTGGTCTTTGCCGACTGTGATGTCGACCAAGGCGGAGTGGCGAACCAGGGTCTTGGTGGAGCCATGAGCGTTGCGCTCACGGATCTTGGCGTCACCGACTCGTTGGTCGTGGCTTCCAACGCCACCGGAAGCGGGGCGTCGGGGGGCGGGCTGCGGGTTGTGATCGAGTCGAACGCGGTGGTGGACCGCACAACCTTTGCGTCGAATTCCGCAGTGCAGTTCGGAGCCGGGGTCTTTGCCCAGGGTACGGCGATCGATTTCTCCGACTGCCAGTTCTTCGATAACGAGATCAGCCCAGGGGTCAACGAGGGTGAGGTGGAGAGCTTTGGGGCGGCGATGTTCGTTGCCCCCCTCGAAAATTGGGGAGTCGACCAGCTGGATTTTCCGATCACGGGGACTGTGGCGGACTCGGTGCTCAGCCGAAACGTGGGCATGCCGATCTTCGATGACGATCGGAATCCACAGCCCATCAACGCAGTGCGGTACAACAACAACGACTTCAACAACGCCACCTTTGGATCCAAGGTCTATCGCCACAACACGGCTCAGTCCAAGACGCCCTCGGAGCTCAACACCCTGGTGATTCCCCACAGCGGTGTTGACAAGGGCTTTGGAAACGGCTGGTTGTCGACCGCGCCCGAGCTCGGCGCGCTGCTCGCGGTGCCGCCGCGAATTCTCAACCTCACCGCGGTGGGGGACCCGGAATCGGTGACCCGTTCCTACCTGGGATATGCCTGGGACGGCGGCAATGCGACCCTCGATGGAACAGCCCTCAGCGGTGGTTATGGCTGGGGGCCGACCTCCGTCGGTACTCACAATCTGTGGGTCCAGAGCAACCAATTCCAAGCCATTGTCGGTGTCGGTCCGACGCCGGCCGTGAGCTTCACCGCGACCCCGGCCGTCTCCACACCGGGGCAACCGGTCACGCTGGCGTGGTCGCTGGTGTCGGGGACCTTTGTGGATGTGGAGATCGACCACGGACTCAGTCCCAACCCCACCCCTTCCGGTCAGCTCGTTGTCACACCCTCGGTCACGACGACCTATTCCCTGCACATGGCCACCGAGGAGGGTGGGGCGACCGCGACGGTCACGGTCTGTATCAACTGCGAGAGCCCGTTGTTCTCGGACGGATTCGAGTCGGGTGATATTTCCGTCTGGTCTACCGCGGTGGTCGACTAGAAAGTCAGTAAATAGTAAATAGTGAATAGTGAATAGTGAATAGTGAATAGTGAATAGTGAATAGTGGATAGTGAATAGCCGGGGCCACCGGGGGACACCCGAGCCCCAAACGCCGCGACGGCAGTGGAGCCCGGTTTTTTCCGCAGAGGCAGCAAATTCGGTCGACCGCGGAATCCACGCGTCACACCCCTGTCCCAGGTTCTCCCTGAACACCGCGGCCCGGAAGGGATTGTGCGATGGCCCAAATACGGGCACCGAGCCGTCCGCCGACAAAGCACGTGACCTCTTCGTTGATCAGATCCGGCTTTGTGCGTACACATTCCTGAACAGCGGCGCCCGCTTTGACTTGATCTTTGCGCACAAGATGTACCGCTGCAAGGGCAAGACGAGGCAGGTACAACCGGTCGTCGTCCTTGCAGGCGTTTTCTGCAGCTTCCATCGCGGTGTCCAGTTTGCCCTGCGCCAGCAGCGCCAGCGCGAGCACCGCCCCCCAGACCGAACGCCGGCTGTCTGCGGGACTGCAGTTGATGCCTTCGGTCAGGTGCCTTGCTGCGGTCTCGTAGTCGCCCTTGATCATCAAAGCGGACCCGAGCGCCGTCTTCGCGTGCCCGTTCTGCGGATCCAGCTCGATCGCCTTCTTCAATATCGGGATGGCCCGGTCCACCTGTCCGATATCGGCAAGAGCACACCCGACCAGGCCCAGGATCGTGGCATCCTGACTCTCCAGCTCGAGTGCCCGTTCTGCCGCCGCGATGGCGGTCGGCACAATTGTGTCATCGTCTCGTAGAAGCCCAACCCGATGCCCGAGGGCCTTGAGCAAGGCGAGATACGCGTGCGACAACGCAAAGTCCGGTTCCTGTTCGATGGCCCTTTCAATCATCTCGGTGGCTTCAACAAAGGTCGTTTGGTGCCACCCTTTCAAGCTGAGTAGCGCGATGGCCTGCAACAGATTGGCGCGGGAACTGGGCCCGCCGCTGGCCGTCTGCATTTCGACCACCATGGCCTGCACCAACCGAGGCTCGATCCGACCGGTCATTTTGTGGAGTAGGATTTCTTGTTCGCCTGCGCCGGTCGCGGTCTCGAACCGTTGAGCCCAGAATTGGAGGCCGTCCCGCGTCTCGGTGAGGGCCGCGTCGGCCCCCAAGACCTCCCCGTTTCGTTGCAGGCGGACCTCCAGAATGTGGGTGATTCCAAACCGGGATCGCAATTCACGGGGATCCATCGGATGGTCCGCTTGTGGAAACGAAGATGCGATCCGCAGCAACGGTATGCGCGTCAGTATGGATCCGGTGCGGACACGCAAGACCCGGGACAATCGATCGAGATCCGCGTCGCCCATGGTATCAAAAGGGCGGACATAGATTGCGGGCTGCATCGCGATGTCAGGAATCGGCGGCCTCGGCTCAAATGCCGCTGTCTCGGCGGTTTCAACCGGCACCACGAATTGAATGCCGCGCCCCCGGATCGTCCGAATAAATTTCTGGTCCTTGCCGGTATCGCCCAACGCCTTTCGTGCCGATTTTATGGCGGTCGAAATGGTGCTTTCAGACACGATTCGCCCGTTCCAGATGGATTCAACCAGTTGATCGCGGCTCAACACCACACCCGGCTGTTCCAGCAGAAGCGTGATCAGATCGAAAACGAGCGGCTCTACGGTGACGACTACTGGGCCGCGGCGCAACTCGAGCGCTCCGGTGTCCAGGGTGAAATCGCCAAAACTAAAGACCTTGGCCATGCGGCACTCCCGTCGCCCCGGTGTCGTCCCTGATCACCACGTTATCCACACGTTGTCCCCACTCCGACCTCAAGCTAGAAGATACCGCCAATAGTAACTTCATCGTGTCAGCCGGGTTATTCCACCACGGCGACCAACAACAGAAAGGATAGTGAAATGCCGTTAGTAGATATTCATGTCATCGAGGGAGTATTCAGTGCTGAGGAGAAGCGAAACATGATCAGCAAGGTCACCGACACGATGGTCGCCATCGAAGGCGAGGCCATGCGCGGCGTGACCTGGGTGCGCATTCATGACGTGCCCAGTGGACAGTGGGGTATCGGTGGCAAGGCCCTGAACACGGACGATGTCAATACGCTGCGGGCGAGCGGCTGAGGCCCCGGGGCTTGGGCTGGCCGGGACGGCAGGTGGCCGACCTGCCTCCTGGCCAGCGTTGCGTGAAGAAATTGTCCTCGCCGTTTGCCTCAACCGGTCGTGGGAGCGGCGCGGATTTCGAGGGTTTCGGCATCGTTCAGCCGGTTCTATGAGGCTCCTTGCCCGCAAATGGGCGCTGACCTGCCTGTGCCGCTTAAGAGGGGGATGTCATGAGCTCAACTGGTTTTGATGAACTGCACGACCTGATCATCGTCGGCGGCGGAATCGGCGGGATCGTCAGCCTCAAATATGCAAAGGACGCGGGCCTTGACGTCGTCCTGCTGGAGAAGGGAAATTCCGTTGGCGGGCTGTGGCGTGACCTTCCCGCCTGGCAGGATCTTCAGATCCGCAAAGAGGACTGGACGCTGGGTGATCTGCCTATCGCGGGCGAGGACCAGGCCAGCGTTCTTGAAAACATCCGTGCGTGGGTCGAGCGCTTCGAACTCGCCCCCTCGATCCGGCTGGACACTCGGGTGAGGTCGGCCCGACCTGTCGGTGGGGGATGGGAGATCCGTGCCGACGGTTACACGGTCACGTCGCGATATCTCATTGTCGCAACCGGCGGTCACAACAGGCCCGTCATTCCCGAGATCGACCGAGCCCTTCCGACGTTGACGGAATATCACTCCTCGGCACTTCGGGAACCTTCCGAGCTCACGGGCAAAGACGTCGTCGTCGTTGGCGGAGGAGCCTCGGCATTCGACCTCCTCGATCTTTGCTTCGAATGGGAAGCTCGCAGCGTCACCTGGGTCTATCGATCGCTCAAGTGGATGCTCCCGTCGCTGCGGGCGAAACACCACGCGACGAGCTTGCGCGCACTCGCGAGGATGCAGATGCTCGGCACCTCGGTCGCGACGATGAACAAGCGGGCCAACCTGAACCTACTCGCTCGCTACAGGAAGGCCGGTCTCGAGGAGCTGACACCCGACAGACCGATCGACCTTGCGCATCAGATGCTCATCCCGGGCCGCCGGGTTATGGTCGCGAACTTGGGGAAGATCACGCGCCATCGTGGCGAGATCGTGCGTATCGAGGGTGACACGGTACGGCTCTCCACGGGGCGGTCATGTCGCGCCGATCTGGTGCTGTGGGGCACAGGGTATGAGACCGACTTGAGCTACCTGGAAGCAGGAGACCTGTCTCGGCTCACGCGTCTCGAGGCCATCGGCCGGCGCTGCGGCGCTTACTTTCTCGCCCTGGATGCGCCGAACCTCTTTATTCTCGCTCCAGGAGTCCTGGAGACGGTCACCTCGACACCATGGGCCTACGCCCACGCTGCGAAATCGATCATGTCTCACATCTGCGGCAAGGCGGTGTTTGACTCGGTGCCAGCGCTCAATCACCCAAACTACTTCGATCTCGTTCGCTTTTTTTCCAAGCGCGATCGAGCCAACTATCCCCGCTTGCGGTGGTTTCTCAAGTACCTCAATCTCGCGTTCCGCCAACCCGCCGATCGGCCGATGCCCATTCCGTGAGGAACTTGCCAGCAACGTGCCCGGGCACTGCGGCCTGTCGACCAATGATGTTCCCGATCTTTGGGGCTCGGCCCCAGGACCTCATGACCTCATGACCACCGGGCGGCCGGGGGTCCCTGCGGATCGGAAGATCTACAATCGGCGGCGATGGTGGACGAGCGATTCCCGAAGCTCAGGTTCGCAGCCCTGTGGTCCTGGGGGATGGTGCTGCAGTTGCTGTGGTGGTTTCCGTGGCACCTGAGAGTCATCAAGACCGGTTTGGACAACTCGTTTCGCTACGCTCAAAACGACCTCTTCGTCCAGGGGGCACAGTTCGCTTCCCAGGCCCTGGTCCAGTACGGCCCCTATGGATTCCTCAAGAACGACCTCTACCACCCGGACACTGTCGGTCTGCTGCTCGCGGTGCGACTCCTGCTGTTCGTGGTCTTCGCCGCCCTGGCGGCGCGCGCATCGACCCGCCTCGGACTGGGGGCGGTGCGTGCCGCCATCTGGATCGCCCTCCTGGTGGCGGTCGTCCGTTATGGTGAACCCTACTTTCTGACCCTCGGGCTGCTCGGCTTCGTGGTCTTCTGGGCGGCTGGCAGCGACGAGGAGAGGATCATGTGGTCGCCGGTGGCGTTGGTGCTCGCTCTGTCGAGTCTCATGCAGTTCACCTATGGACTGGCGAACGTCGGACTGATTGCGGCGATGGTTCTGACGGTGGTGATTCAGTGGGCTGGCGAATCCCCGATCGCCCGGTCGCGTCGGCGCTGGGCACCGCTGGTGGAGGCGGCGGTGTGGCCGGCCCTGTTTGGCCTGGGTCTGGTCTTTCTGTGGGTCGCCGCCGGTCAGGATATGGGTTCTCTCTTCGAATTCACGACCACACGTCTCCAGCTGACGACCGGCTACAGCGGTTCCCACGCCCTGCCGGGTCCGATATGGCAGGTGATCGCGTTTGATACCGCAGCGGTCGTGTTTTTGATCGTCTACGCCGCAACGGAGGTGCGACGATCAGGGGCGTCCGCCGTGCCCACGGTCCTGGTTCTCGGATTGCTCTTGGTGTTGGCGCACAAGCACTCCTTTGTTCGTCACGATGCCGCCCACGCCTCCTACGGTGCCTTCGAAGGATTGTGTGTGGTCCTGGTCTTCGCGCCTCTCATGTTGCGTCGCGTTGACGGGGTTGTCCCACCACCGAGCCGGACGACGTCGGTGTTGGCAACAGTGTTGTTGACGCTGGCGAGCGCCCTGATGATCACCTACGACCAGGAACACTGGTACGGAGCGCGGTTTCTCCGCCACCTGGATCCGGTGGCGGCGGCCAAGAACGTGAGGCTGGCAGTGACCGATCCGGGTTTCGTGGAGTTTCGCCATCAACGGGCCATGAAGAGGATTCGGAAGGCGGAGCCGTTGCCCCGGCTGAGCGGTTCGGTTGATGTCTACCCGTGGGAGATGTCGCTGGCCTATGCCTACGAATTTCAGCTCGTATCACGACCGACACTGCAGAGCTATCAGGCGAGCGAGCCCTGGCTCGCTGAAATCAACGCCCGCCACGTGCGCTGGCCCGACGGCCCCGACCACCTGCTCTTTCGGGTGGCGACCGTCGATCACCGCTTCCCGTCCATGGACGACGGCCCGTCGTGGCCAAACATCCTCTCGGGTTACCGGCTCCGGTGGATGGGTCGGCGGCACCTGGTGCTCGATCGGTTGCGCCAGCCACGCCGGCTGGTGTGGCGCGAGCCCACTGCACACGAATTGGAGTTCGGGGAGCGGTTGGCGGTGGATCACAGGCGTGACCGTATGTTGTGGGTTCGGGTCGAGATGGAGGGGACCGCCGCCGGACGGATGGCCTCAACGGCCCTCAGAGCACCCATACTCTATCTGCGAGTCGAACTCGCCAACGGTACTGAACGGTGGTACCGGATCATTCCGGGCATGGCCCGCGCCGGCTTCCTGTTGTCACCCCTCGTGGACGATGCGGCTGGCTTCGCCTCCCTGCTCGATGGCAGTTGGCCCGGACGGCTGAACAGGATGCGGGTGCGGAGTCTGTCCCTGGCGTCCGAGTTTGGCGAGAGCTGGTTCTACACGCCGGGGATCCGGGTCGAACTCCAGGAGTTCCACATCGAGTAGGTTTCCGAATTCTGAATTCTCGGTTCTTAAATCTCAATTCCCACCAACCTCCCCCGAGACCGAACGGATGGTTGGGGCATTTTGCGAATTCTCAAGTCTGGTTTCCCTCCAACCATTCCCGAGACCGTCCGGGCGGGTGGGAACAATTCAAAATTTAAAATCGAGAATTGAGAATTCGGATCTATGTCATGGCAGCTCGGCGAGGGTGTCCACTGCGGCGATTCGGAACGGGTGGGCCGGATCCAACATCGCGTCGTAGGAGGCCGGCGGACGAGAACCACTGCCCCTCAGGCTCAACATCTGGGCGAGCAGGGTTTCGGCGCCGAAGCGCGGCAAAGACTTCCACATCCGCGCGCGCAGGTCGCCCGCCTCGAGTTCGCGTTTCGCAGCGCGCCTGATTGTGGGGACCGCGTGCCGGATGGTGGTCCACATGACTTCGAAACGCATCTCGCCCTTTGACCGGTCGACGCCCTCGTGGATCGTGTTGTCGCCGTGGACGCGGTAGCTGACCAGGGGTTCGGGGAGGATCAGCAATCGTCCGTGGCGGCAAGCGGAGAGGATGAAATCCCAGTCGTGGGTGTAGCGTAGGGGAAGAAAATCCAAACCTGCGTCGTCGAGCAGCGATCTGCGGAAGGCCACATTGGATGTGGTGGAGACGAAGTTGGTTTCCAGCAGGGCCAGTTCCGGATCGCCGAGGTCCGACAGCATCGGGCCGTCGGTTGGCGCCGGCCACGGGGGCATGTTGGCCCAACCCTCCTTGATGCCGAGACCGGTATCGTCGGCATCCACCACCTCGATCCAGGAGGCTGCCAGGGCGACCTCGGGGTGTGTGCGGAAATTTTCGACCAGGCGCCGAATGCGGTCCCGGTGATAACTGTCGTCGGAATTGAGCACGAAGAGCAGCTCGCCCCTCGCCAAGGACAGACCGACGTTGAGGGCGACGTGGGCGCCGCGGTTTTCCTGGTTGCGGATCCTGACCCGGGGCTCGGCCCGGTAGGGGCGCAGGATTTCCAGGGTGTTGTCGGTGGACCCATCGTCCACGATCACCAACTCGAGGTCGGCAAACGACGAGGCCAGCACGCTGTCCACTGCCCGTTCGATGAACCGGCCGTGGTTGTAGGACGGAATCACGACGCTGACGAGAGGGGACGACATCCTGGAGAGACCTTAGCAGAAGAGGATCTGAGTTTTGAATTCTCGATTTTGAATTTTGAAATCCTGCACGACCTCCCCGGTCAGCCTTTTCGTTAAACGTTCAACGTTCAGGTTTCTCAACGTCTGACGAGGATTTCCAGCCATAAACGTTTAACTTTTGGCTCATCCGGATTTCCGTGAGATGGGCAGTGGTTGAATTTGAAATGAGAAATGTGAAATGTGATATTCGAGATGTTCCATCGCACCGACGTCATGTGCGGTTCCGGAGCCTACCAGCGGTCGACCCGGCGCCAGCATCCGGAATTGCTCGTGCGAGGAGCCCCAATCAGGGCCTTGGGTTCAGCAAACGCCAGATCATGGCACGGACCTGATCGAAGAGCTGTAGCGAATCGCCCACGCGAGTGGAGTCTATCGCCCCAGCATGAACCAGGAGGCGAAGATGGCAGTCGACCTCCTTCGCGGAGCCGTAGGCGATTCGCCAATGATGGAGTCTATCCCGGCCCGTTCGGCCGTGGCCTTCTGCAATGTTGGCGGGAACCGATGACGCCGATCTGATCACCTGATCGGCGAGGCTCTTGACGGGAGCCGGCACTCGTTTGACAAGAGAGATGGCTTCCCCGGCCGCCTCGATGGCCTTGCCGTAGACGATGAGCTGGTTGCCTTGGCACGCGTCGATCATGATCCCCTCCCAGCGAACGACCCGGGGGTGATCGCGACGCGCTCTGAGGGACAGCGATCAACGGCAGTCGGCAGGGGCTGGACAGGGACAGCAACCGGCGTCCGAGGCAGATGGCGGCATCGGCAAACAGCGACCACAATCCGGGGCAATCGCCGCTGAACACTGCCGCGGCCCCTGATCGCTGACGCAGCCGCCGATCACGGACGCTGTCCCTGATTGCCGTCGCTGATTGCTGTTTCCTGTCGCCGCCCCTGGATTTCGGGCACGGGCACGGAGACGGACACGGCGAAACCCCAACGCCACGATTCTCCGGATGAACCAAACGTTACACGTTGAACGCCTCACCCTCGGTTCGGGTCGGTGGGTGGCGTCCCTTCCGGGAAAATGGCGGCTTCGTACTCCCGCACATAGCGGTCGAGGCCGAATCGCTCCTTGACACGCCGAAGAGCCTTCACGCCCTCGGCGGCGCGGCGGTGGTCGTCGATGAGACTCTCGATTGCTGCCTGGAGGGCGTCGAGGTCACCCGGAGGACCGGAAACCACACCGCCGCCTTTGGCCAGAAGCATCGGAATGTCGCCCACCGCGGTCGCGACGCACGGCACCTGGCGTGCCATTCCTTCGAGCAGGAACACCGGAAGACCCTCGTACTGAGATGTCAGCAGACAGATATCCACCGCGTCCATGAGTTTTTCGGTGTCGTGCCGCAGCGGCAGACGGGTGAGATTGTGGCGAGGGTGGCGTTGGATCTCCCGGTTGACGACGCCATCCAGGGGGCCGCCTCCCACCAACAGGAAATGGACATTGTGGTCCACCATTCTCCTGGCAAGACGGATCACGTCCAGGGGCCTCTTCTGGGGGTGCATTCGGGCAAAGGTGCCCACCACCACAGCCTCGGCCGGTATGCCCAGTTCACGCCGTCGCGCTCGTTTGCGGCGTTCCACCTCAGGGGGTGGAGGGGGTTCGGGGGTCTCCACAGCATGGTGGATGGTGATGATCCGGTGGGTGGGCACCGCCCATTCGGTCTCGAGGGCCTGGGCGATTCGTCCGTTGACGGCGATGTGGCGGTCCACCGCTTCGATCAACCTCGGAGTGGTTCGTTTGATCCATGCCCCCCTGTGGTTGTAGATCTGGTTGAGGATCCGGAGATCGGGAAACTCGGTCTTGAGGTCCGCCGCCCGGTCGTAGAATGCCACGGTGCCGTTCCAGCTCACGAGAGTCTGAACAGACCAGCGCCGGATCAAATGACGGAGGCCGTCAAAATGGACCTCTCTGGGCAGCCAATCCCCCAGCGAGTAGACATGGGGTGTGAGATCCCGACACACATCCAGGGTCTGGCCGAGGGTCGCGAGGTGGGGCTCCAGGGTCACGACCAGCAGCCGGTAGCTGTTGCTGAGACCCCACAGCAGATCGTAGAGCAGCCGTTCGGCTCCGCCCACAGCCAGGTAGGGGAGGAGGAAGAGGGCCGTTGGAGGCCCGGGCTCGGCTGTGAGGCCGGCGAGTCCTTCGGCCAGAGAGTGGATCTCGTTGGGGATGACGGCCCGGTGGACGCCGTCCTCACGGAGCAGGTAGGGGCCCGAAATCTCGGCCCCGAGATCGAGCGGCTCGCCGTCTTGGATGTGAGATGGAGAGCAGATGTGGCTCACCGATCTCCCCATGATCGACGGACGGTGTTGGCGATCTGCGGACGGTCGGCGGAGCAGGAGGTGGGAGGTTGAGCCTGCGGGATGGCTGCTGTGAATCACCCCGGAAGGGCCGTGCCGGCCCTCGGCTGGAGTCGACCAACCGGAGGCCACCTGGTCGAGATCCTCCGCCACTGCGGCCATCACCATGGACTCGATGTGGGTCGCCGGAAGGTCTGCCAGCGCGCCGGTGGGCAGGAACAGAAAGGGGGTTTGCTGATCGGGATCGGTGGTGATGGAGGTCTCGGTCTGACGGGCGCGGAATCGTTCCACGATCCCGGGGTCCGTGTCAGGCGCGACCAGTTGGACCAGTGGAACGGTTTCGGTCCGGGTCGTGGGCGACGGCCGGCCCACAATCCGTGGATTCTGGCCGCCCCCCAGGGATCGACGAACCCGGTGAACGGCAACGGAGACCGTGCCCCTGAGCCCGCGGAGGGGTCGCCGCACGATCTGGCTATGTTGCCAGAGGGCGGCTTCGATCCGCCGTCGCAGTGGCTGTGAGCTCATGGTGTGTGGCCCATGAGAGCGCGATAATAGGCTTCGGCGCAGATCACGGGATCAAATTGGCCCCCGGCTTCAACGGCGCATCGGGCGAAGCCCGCCCACTCGTCCGGTTCGGCCAATTGCCGCACTCCGGCTTCCAAGGCGGCCAGGTCCCCGGGTCGATCCACAACGATGCCGGCCCCGGTTCGGCGAAGGACCTCACCCATATCGCCCACAGCGGTCCCCAGAAAAGGGCGCCCTGCCTGGAGGCACTCGAGCATGAAGACGGGAAGGCCCTCGAACTCGGACACCAGGCAGCCGACGTCGGCCGCAACGATCAACTCCGGAATGTCCGAGCGGAAGGGAAGCCTCCGGATTCGCGCCCCTGAACCCTTGATGGCTCGGTCCACCTCGTCCTCGAGCTCGCCGCCGCCCGCGACCAGAAAATGGACGTTTTCCAGGTCCCGGACCCTGAGGGCCAGCGTGACCAAATCCAAGGGACGTTTCTGCGGGTGCATTCGAGCGGCGGTGAAAAAGACCACGTCGCCGGGGTCGATGCCCAACTCGCCGCGGATGTGCTGCCGGATTCGGCCACGTTCCGAGGGTGGAGGAAATGCGTTGGACGACCTGCCGCACGGCCAGATGACGGGAGTGCGGTCCGCCGGCCACCCCCGGTCGCCGGTGAGCACTTCGTTGATGCGGTGATTCTCGGCGACGCAGACATCTACGTGGTCGAGAAGATCCGGCGTGTAGCGGTCGATGTATCCCACCCGGTGGTCGTACAAATGGTCGATGATGCGGACGGCGGGACGATCCACCTTCAGTCGAGGGGCGAAGTCGTAGAACAGAGTGGTGGAGTTGGCGTTGTAGAGGACCTCTACGCCTAGAGAGTCCACCAGGCCGACGAGCATGCCGTACATGGCCGCAGGGTGCACCAGGTCTCCGAGACAGTAGATACGGTCGGTGATGGCGCGGAAATCGTCGCGCCGGTCCCCCAATTCGGGTCGATGGGGTGCCAGGGTCGCGATGGCGAAACGGCAGCGGTTGGACAGCTCTCGCATGGTCTCGAAGAGGGTATGTTCGGCCCCGCCCCGGGCGAGAAAGGGAACCGTGACGAGGATCGTGGGACGGTCGGACGGGGTGTTTCTGCGGTCGAGCAGGGAGGCGTCGCGGACGGCCACCTCCAGGGTCGGCTTGAGTTCTGCGGTGGAGAGGTAGGGTCCGCGGCGGTTGGTGTTGAATGTGGCGGCTCTTCGCTCCATCGTTCCCACCCCCGCCGGGCCGATGCTCTTGACCAGCACGTCCTCTCGAGAGGGCTCTACGGTATCGGAGGCGGCGTCGTAGCTCCAACTGTCGGCGGCGAACAGAGCGTAGGGCCGCGCCGGAAATCGGGCGGCGGCCGCCGGTTCTCCAATGGGATCGGGCGGAGCATGGGCGATGCCCTCGCAGAGAACCACTGCATCCACACCCTCCGCAGCCGCCACCAGGAGGCTGCTCTCGAGATGGCTTGGGAGCACATCCGGGAGCCCGCCCGGCGCTGCGAACCATGGGGCGGGAGCGCCCCGTCGGTCGTCCTGCACGGGTTCCAGACGCCACATCACTGTGCCGTCGGGATCCATGCCGATGGCGCGAAGCTCGGGCAGGGTCTGCCGCCGGACCCAGACGGCCGCCTCGTCCCGCGGAACCGAGGAGGGAAGGCGAAGCTCGACCAATGGCAGGGGCGGCGGTGCCGGGTCGAAGACCCAGGTGAGCTCACCCGCCGGACCGCCGCGGCGAAGGGCCCGTCGGTAACGACGGCTGTGCGCCGCATCCCGCAATCGTTGAACCAACGACGAGATCCCCCGCCGTGCCGAAAAGCCTCGGGGTGTCACTGGCTTGAGCGTCCAGACTTGCGCTGCACCCAGCGGAGGAATTTCACAGGCGGCTTGGCTTCGAATTCGGCGTGCCATTGGCGCCACATTTCGAGTTCCTGGCGGGTCGCAGCAAGCTCGTTCACATGAGCATCGAGTTCCCGTTGGGTTCCCGCGAGGTGCTCTCGGGTGACCGCGAGATCGCCCGTTGCGCGGCGTTCCGCCTCACGGGACTCACCGAGTTGGTGGTTGAGTTCGTGGCGCTGGGCCGCGGCGGACTCCTCCAATTGGTCGAACCGGACCTGGAGATCCCCCAACCGCCCGTGCAGACGTTCGACCTGGGTCCGGAGGTGGCTGAAGGGGAGTCGAGTGACGACCTCGGAGGTGGCGCGAGAGCACGATCCCAGCCACTGGTAGTCGTGAGCCAGGATATCCGGGTCGCGACCGGTGACCAGTTGTTGGAGCTCCACCTCCGACGCGCGGAAGCGATCGAGAATCTGCTGACCGACATCCAACTCGCAGAGCTCCCCCAGGTGGGCGGCAAGTTGGTCAACTGTGGTGTCCTCGGGCCAGGGGTGGTCCACTCCGGTCCGAATGATCTCCTTGGCAAACAGCCACAAAGCCCTGGCCATCACCAGCGGTGCCGATACGCCACCTGTCGCTTGCCATTCGCGGTCAATGAAGTGGAGACCGTCGTCGCCCAGAACGAAATTGGACAGCGCCACATCGAGATATTCTGGCGGCAGTCGAGGGCCGTCTTCGGGCGACAAGAATGGGTGAGATGTCTGGTCCTTGGCGGAACTCTGAACGAGTTGCCGGTCGAGGAACCACCGCCACGTGCAAAGTGCATCCTTCAGCGACGTCTGGTCGCCTCGCTGGCATGCATCCAACGCCAGTTGTTCGATGGTTCTGCCGCCGATGTAGGGCCCGTCCTTGGTGGAATCGTGGACAAGCCAGCCGGCCGATGTCCCGGCGTCATCCGGGTCACCGCCAGGGTCGGCGTGAATGACGAGCCCGCGGTCGGTACGACGGAGGTCGAAGCCCCGCCGCCATCGCCGACGACGGTCGTCCCCGGCGCGCCACGCCAGGATTGTCTCATCCGGAGCGGCAGCAGGGCGGTCGTCGCCGGCCCACGCCACGACGAGGAAGGAGTTTGCCACCTCCGGGCCGAGTCCGGCCCCCACCAACACCCGGTGGGCTCTTCGGTCATCGCAGAGCTGGGCTCGTGATTCCGGGCTGTCGCCCACCGGCTGCCGGACCAGTTGATCCACCAAATCTGGCGCCCCGGATTCCGCGTAGATCGACTCGGAGAGGATGACCGTCGGGAGCTTGTAGTCGGGAAAGGGGAAGAACCACGCCTGGTGGTGCAGGCCGGCTGCGTCGAGCATGGCCTGAAGTGCGCGGCGGGAAAAGGTCCGAACGCCCCCAGATCCGGGATAGTCTTCGACACCGATCCAGGGCATTCCCACGTGGTCCTCGTCATATCCGAGGAGGTACTTGACGCCGATGATGTTCTCGATGGCCAGCACGAGCGCCCCGCCGGGACGCACGAGGTCGGCCGCCCGGTCGAGGAACTGCTGGTGATCCGTGCTCAGTCCTGCACCAGAGGCCGCGTATTCGAGGACGCCCACAAGGCAGACGACGTCAAATCCGTCGGCGTCTTCGAAATTTTCGAGGGGACCGCTCACCACCTCGACATTGTCGAGGTCTTTGCAGCGGACGGCAGCGGCACGGGCGCGGTCGAGATGGCCTTCCAGCGCCGTCACCGAAGCGCCCGATTCGCCGAGGGCACGGGACAGCACTCCGGTGCCGGCCCCAACCTCCAGGATCCTCAGCTGGGGTCCGAGCTGGAGCGGACGGATAAGGTTCGCCCGCTGGCGTGAGAGATGGTAGCGCGACGGCCAGTCAGTGATCTCCCGGGCGAGCTCGTCCGAGTTCGAGGAACGGTCAGTTGCGGCGGACAGAATCTCGAGCATCCTGCCTTCCGACCCGTCGCGGTAGGTGACGTGCCCATCGAGGACACGAATTCCGGTCAGCTCGTCACGCTCCAATGGCTACTCCTCGGGCCGCTGCAACTCCTCGGTTCACCGGGATGTCTCAGCCACCATGACACTGCCGCGCATTATAGCTCGCATATTCCACCAGCCAGGGCCTCCACAGACAGCAGGCTCACTGGGCGGGGTGGGAGTTTTCGAATTCCGCATTTCGAATTGGGCGGGGGCACCGCCCCCCTGCCTCCTGCTCCCTATGGGAGATGATTTCCGATCCAGAGACATGCCGGGCGGAGCAGACCGTGAAGGCGGTGGCCGCGCGTCATCAGTTCCGGCGGTGTGGGTGCGGCCTCGGCGTCCGAGCCCTCCGGTCCGCGGCCCCTGCGGATATCTCCCACCATGGACCCCAGGGTGTATCGAACGCCGAGGTTCTTCCAAGCCCGACCTTCGGTGACGGCCGCTGACGCCAGCTGCACGGGAGCGGCCGGTGGGTTCCAGTGGACGACCGCGTCCCATCGTGGCAGGATCAACAGCCCGTTGGCCTCGGCCTGTCGTTGCCATCTCCGGTCCGCCAGAGTGTCACCCACGAATGGGAAACGGTCCCACACCCGACGGTCCATGGCGGCGTTGACCAGAGAAAAGGCAAATCCACCCATGTCCTCTCGCCACCTCCTGGTCTCGGCGGTGAAAAACGGATCGTAGGGCGGTCCTCCCGGCTGGAGCTGGGTGTGCAGCCCTCCCTGAACGGCCGCAGGGGCGTTGGGACTGTCGAAGGGCCGTACCATGAGATCGAGCCAGTTTGGTTCGGCGGGGGTGGCGTCCTCGGCAAGAAAGACCACGGTTTTCCCGCCCGCGGAACCGACACCAAGGTTGGCGGCTGGACCGGCGGCCATGGCGGGGTCAGGGGTCGACACGATGTGGGCTCCGTGTCGCGAAAGCAGCGCATGATCGACGCGATCTCCCCGGTGGTCGACGGCGATGATCTCATGCGATCGCTTTGTCTGCAGGCGGGCCAGACCCTCCAGACATCGTTGGAGGTGGGCGCCACCACGGCGCACGTGGATGATGAGTGAAACCTCCGGTTGCTCCTTCAAACCGTTTGCATCGAGATCGACGACCATCTCTGTGGCCGAACCGGCGGGTATGAGTTCCGACACGGCTTGGCGGAGTTCCTCGCCGACATGGTGCCAGCTGTACTGGTTGGCCACCACCTGACGAGCGTTTGCCGCGAGCGAGGAGGCGGTGCCGTCTGCAGCCTCCAATACTCCTACGATGGCGTCCGCCATGGCCGAGGAGTCGTCGGCGATGATGAGATCACGGTCCGGTTGGCACTCGATGCCCTCGGCTCCGATCGTCGTTGACACCACGGGCAGGCCGCAGGCCATTGCCTCGAGAATCTTGAGACGGGTGCCGGACCCTGCACGGATGGGGACGGTGAGAATCCGATGTGTCTGATAGAGGGGTGCAAGGTCCGGGACCTCACCCAACACCCGGATACCGTCCGCGCCGTCCAGATCCAGGATCCTCTGAGGGGGTCGGGCGCCGGCTACCGTGAGTTTGGCTGCGGGCAGACGCTGAAGGACCCGGGGCCAGATTTCCGCGATGAGATAGTCAAAGGCGTCCTGGTTGGGCAGGTGGGGGAAGCTGCCCACGAAGAGCGCATCCCGGCGCTCGGTGTCGGCGGAGGATGGGCAATAGTGCTCGGTGTCCACACCGTTCGGTATGACTCGGATCCGGCGGCCCCCGTCGGGCAAGAGAACAGCCAGCGAGTCGCGATCGGTGGCGGACATGACGTGGATCTGATCGGCCGCCCGGCACGCCGCCAGTTCGAAATGGTATCGCCGGAGCCAGTCGCCGAATCCGCTGCCCAAGACTTCTTGCGCGTCGTAACGGCGGTCCATTCCGAGCGTCCGTTGTCGAGCATGGGATCGGAAGCTGAGGTCGTGCTCCACCAGGACCACACGCGCTTTGGGATACGGGCCCATGAACTGGCCCATCTCGGTGTATTCGAGCAGAACGATGTCCATGTGATGGGCGTCGACGATCGCGGCGATTCGGTCCGCCACCGTCGGTGACACATACCGGGTTACGGATGGTGGGAGCAACCGCCACGGGTCGTCGGCCCCGTGTTCCGGGTATTTTTGAAAGAGTACCCGTCGGCAATAGGGTTCGAGCGCGGAGCGTTGGGACGGGTCGTCGGTGCCGCCACCGAAGATCAACACCGACACCTCACTGGAACGGGACAACTCGCGAACCAGGTTGAAGATCCTGACAGCGCCACCGTGGATGAGGGGATAGACGGAATAGGGCGAAACCACGAGAATCCGTGGACGTCCGTGTACTGTCTTTGCTTCGGTTGGGAGGTGGATGCGGCCCGAGCCGTGCAGACGACCTTGGAGGGTCCGGATGGCGGAGCTGGCCGCCAGGTAGCCGATTCCCAACAAAGACCTTATTCCCACGCTTCCATCCAACCCACCGGCGTGGCCGGTGTCATGTGGCCGCGCCGGACCGCGGCCGGGCTCAGGGTCCCCCCTGGACCCGGAGCTGGCCGTTGTCGCCTACGTCTGCGATCAACATGAAGGGCGGTCGGCCGTCCAGCGACCGGAGCTGGCCGCCGCGCCACTTGCCAGTGGTGCCGATTTGCAGCTCGCAGCCGGTCACGTTGACCCCCTTGCCGCCGTCGGCGGACTTCCTCACCCGCACTCTGCAGGGCGAATAGAGTGAAACCCTGACATACGTCTCATCGGGCACCTTGAGGTTGAACTTCTGGTCCTGTGTCCGGCTGAGGTCGAGCTCCACGTCCGACCGGCTGACCTTGAATACCGTCAGATGTTGGACATCATCCGCCGTGACTCGCGACTCCGTGGCGACCAGTTCCAGGGTGGAAACCCCCGAGGCCAGCAAGACGGACGAGTGGATTTTTGCGGTGAAACCCCCGAGGGCTTGGCGAACTTCGGCCTCCGAGCCGTCTCTGAGGACCAACCCAAGGGGTCCCTGGAGGTCATCGCAGGTGACCCGAGCGTTATCGGTAGCGGTCAGGTCCAGCTTCCCCCGCGTCGAGCTTGCTGATCCGTCCCCACCCTGCAGTTCGGCCTTGACGTCGCCGTTGACGCCGTCCAACGTGAGATCTGAATTGACGCCGGTGAAGGTGAACTGGGCCAGCGAACCCTCGAATACTCCCACAGCAGCGTCGGTCCCGGTGACGCTGGCCGAGCCCTCCCAGTGGTCGAAGGAGATTCGTCCCCCCTGGCTGTCACCACGGACCGAGCCCGAGCCGTCGCGCAGGTCCAATCCTCCCCGAACGATCGTAAACTCCACATCCCCGGTGAGTCGCTCCACAACCGTCTCGCTATCTTCGGAACTGATCTGCATGTGACCCTCGTGACCCCGGACCGTCAGATTGCTCCATGCCAGCTCGGCAGTCAGAGTACCGAATCCCTCCTCGGTGTGGACGGCAGAGTTGGTCGCCCTGAGGCTGGTGGAAGGCGCTCTGTGGAGGGCCGCCTCGGAGTCCGTGAGCTCGAAAGTGTGGGCCGCCACACCAGATTTGGCAGGAGTGTCGGCATTGAGTTGCCCGGCGGACGCCTCCTGCGGCGGCTTCCCCTCGCCCCGAACGGTGAGCGAGAGGCCACGTCCGTTGATGGAGAGCGGTTGGCCCGGGTCGAGGACGACTTCCACAATCGCCGTAGTCACTGCTGCCCCGTTGGGGGGAGGAATGCGGGAGATCCGCACCGAGCCGCCAGTCTGCACGACCTCGAAGGTCGCGGGTTGCCCCACCGAGCCCTCGGCGTCGAACGCACGAATCAGCGGCTGGGCATCGGTCGTGTTGACCACCTCGATCCGGCAGTCGAAAAGACTCATGTCGATCCCGGCAACCGGCAGTTCGAACTCGAATGGGACGGTTTCTTGCGCCCCGGCCCAGGCGGTCATGGCGAGCGTGGCAACGCAGATCAAGGCGGGACGCACGAGTCGTTTCATGGCTGGGATAGTAGCGCACCATGAATTCGAAATGAGAAATGAGAGATGAGAAATGAGAGATGAGAAATGAGAGATGAGAAATGAGAAATGAGGAATGTGCGGGCTGTTTGCGGAATGTGGAGTCGGTGGACGTACTATGATCCGTTCAATGACACAGGCCCCGTTCGCCTCCGTTGTGGTGTGCAGTCGCAATCGGTCGTCGCTGCTTGCCGACGCCTGTGGTGCGGTGCTCGAAATCGATGCACCGACCGGAGGCTGGGAACTGTTGATAGTGGACAACGATTCGGGCGATGACACCCTCGAGGTCGCGGAGTCGGTCCGAAGCAGCGCGCCGGAGTTGGTCCGGGTTGTGGAACACCCCACTGTCGGGCTTTCCAGCGCCAGAAACCGCGGCATCGCCGAGTCTCGGGGCGAGATCGTGGCCTTCATCGACGATGACGCCTACCCGGTGCCGCAGTGGCTGAATGTCCTCGCGGACGTTCTCTTGAATCCGGAGGTCCTGTGTGCCGGGGGACCGGTCGAACCGATATTCCTGGGGGAACTGCCGGACTGGTTTCTCGGTCGCTACCTGCCGTACCTGACGGTGTGGGATCCCGGACCCGAGTCCCTGGACCTGAAATACAACGAGTACCCACGTGGCGCCAACATGGCCTTCCGGCGGGAGGCCTTCACGAAGTTTGGAGACTTCAACACTGGCCTCGGGCGCAGCGGATCCAGCCTGTTGTCCTGCGAGGAGACCGAAATCTGTCTGCGATTCGAGCGGGGCGGATATCGAACGGTCTATGCCCCCGGGGCCAGGGTTCGCCACACTACTCCGGTGGATCGGCTCGACCCGGCGTGGATGGAGAGGCGATTCGAGGCCCAGGGCCGATCTGAGGCCATCGTCCACTGGATCCATGGCGGCGGAAGGGCCCTCGCCCAGGGTTTGAGTGCCCACCGGAGTCGCGCCGAGGAGGCTGCCAAGAACCACCGGGTGGCGGGAGAGCTCTATCTTCGCTGCCAGCGCCGGGCCAGCCGCGGTTATGTCAAGGGCATGCTCACCGCACCCCTGAGGGTGCCCCGCTACCGGGCGCCTGATTCCGGCGTGACGCTCACGCCGTGGCCATCCCGGTGAATGAGAAATGAGAAATGAGAAATGTGAAATTGGAAATTTGAATTTGGAGGGAGTGGTTGCGCCTCCACCTCGCTCATTTTTCACTTCACATTTCACATTTCACATTTCTCATTCGTGACGGGGTTACAGTTTCACACCATCGGTGTGGTGGTTTCCCCACCACAGATTGAGCGGCCGGACCCACGGGAAGAGCAGCTCGGCGGATGTGCGGACACGGCCTTGGACGATGCCCTTCAGGAGGGTGAAGTACATGCGCGGTTTGAGCATGTCCCGGACGGCATCCCAGAGGGAGTAGTCGAGGCCGAGACTGCGCCAGCCGAAACCCTCGCTTTGGCAGCGGCGGATCAGGGATCGGAGATCGTAGTTGTGGGTGTGGATGACCGCGGCCTCGGGCCGATCCGCGATCTCAAAGCCCAGGTCCATGACCTCCCGCTGCCATTTCTTGTCCTCCATGGTGGGCGCCCATCCGAAGGGGTGGCGATCCCACACAGCCCGCGGAATGGCGCAGTTGACGGTGGAAAAGCCGATGCCGTATGCCTCCATCCAACGAGTGGTTTCGCGGGTGAAGTAGAAGCGGTCGCCGCACGACTCCCAGTAGAAGCGTTTGGTCTGATCCGGGACCTCGAGAATGCCGCCCTGTACCGCCGCGATCTTGGTGCCAACGAGGGGTTCGGTGATGCGTTCCAACCACCGATCGTCGACGGGCACCGCGTCCTGATTCAAAAACACCAGCAGCCGCCCGCTGGAGTTTTGGGCCGCCAGATCACGTGTGAGCCCGTGGTTGAATCGTGTTTTGTCGATGCGCACGATTCGCGCGCCATGTCGCTCCATGACGTCGAGATCCGCCGATGATGAACCGGAATCCACGCACACGAGTTCGGTGGCCAGATTGGTCTGTTGGTCACCGATGGCGTCGAGGCATCGTGCAAGTTCCTCTCCGCCGTTCAGCGTCGGAATCAAGACAGAGACATCGGGGGAATCGGTGGCAATCGTGGACGATGGGATGACTTCGAGGATGTCTGCGCCACCACCCCGTTTCAGGGGATGAATATCGGCCAGGAGATCTTCGTAGCACCGCCAGAGTCTGTCCGCCACCAGCCGCCAGTCGTAGTGCTCCCTCACGAGTTCCATGCCCGCCTGGGACAAGCGGCGACAGAGTTCGTCGTCGGTCAGAACCTGTTCCACCGCCTCGGCAAAGGGGACGGCGCCATCGGCGGCAAGCATGTGGACGCCGTCCTGATACTCGATGCCTTCGGCGCCAAGGATGGTGGTCACCACGGGCAGGCCGGCTGCGCAGGCCTCGAGGATCTTGAGTCGGGTGCCCGAGCCGGCCCTGATAGGGGCCACCATCACCCGGTGTCGGTGGTAGACCGGCCGAAGATCGGCGACCTCACCTTGAACCGTGATCCCTTCTGATCCATCGAATCGTCGCACCCGGTCCGATGGATTGGCGCCAACCACCGTCAGTTGGGCACCTGGACAACGCAGCCTTATCATGGGCCAAACATCGGCGACGAAGTACTCCAGGGCATCCACGTTTGGCAGATTCTGGAAGTTCCCCACGTAGAGGACGTCGCGGCGGACCGGACCATCTTTGGGCGGCGCATAGAACGCGGCGTCGACGCCGTTGGGAAGGACCCGGAGACGGGTCGCGCCGTCGGGCAGGTACCGGGCGAGGTAACGCGCGTCGTCGAACGACATGGTGTGGACCTGGTCGGCCTCCTCGTCCCATTTCAGTTCATACCGCTGGAGACGCCACGAGTCGGCCCGGCTCGAGCCAAAGGCCGATCCCTCGGGAAAGCGGCGATGAAAGCCCAGCTCGCGCCTTCTCTCAAACGATCGGAACGCGATGTCGTGCTCGGTGAGAATGACGGGTACGCCACGGGGTACGGCACCCACGTATTGGCCGAGCTCGGTGTACTCCAGCTGCACCACATCGATGTGGAACCCAATCACGGTGTCGACGATCTTGGCTCGGGCCTTGTCCGAATCGAAGAGGAGTGCGCTGGGGGGTTCGAGGCCAAATCGGTCCCGCGTGATCGAGGGCACCCATCGGTGGAAGTCCACCCTGGCGCAGTAGGGTTCCAAGGCAGCTCGCTGTTCAGAATCCTCACCTTCTCTGCTGAAGATCAACAGATAAAGGTCGCATCGATCTGCCAGTTGCTTTACGAGGTTGAAGAGCCGCACCGCACCGCCGTGGTGCGGCGGGTAGATGGAGTAGGGCATGACGATCAAAATTCGCGGCTTGCGGAGGGACTGGTCCACGGTGCGCGGCGTTGGAGTCGGAATCGAGTCCGGTTCGCGCCGTTTTGTCGCGCCCAACCGAGCCGTCATGGTGGTCACCATCAGGTATGGGAGGCCGGCGGCGCGAAGACCCACGCGTCCGGCCGCACCGATCAGTTCGACTCCCTTGCGAAAAGGCCACAGCAGGATCCTCCAAAGGAGAATCCAGATCAACCACACGGGCCACGCCGGCGATCGTTTGATCTTGGCCAGACGGTTCTTGGCGTTCTGCCACTCGCCGTAGTAGCCATCGCGCTCGAATTCCAGTCGCGAGATTCGCTCGAGGAGCTCTTTCTGTGCGGTCTCGAGTTGGTCGATCTCCGACCTCGGATCGACTGGCGTTGGTGGGTTCTGGTCGGTCACGACGACAATTATCTCCCGGATCGAGATGGCCTGTGGTCGATCATTGAACGTAGCCCAATTCGCGGAGCTGTTCGATGGTTTCTTCGTCGAGGGGTTTGCCGGTGGCCGACCGTTCGGGGGGCTGGCTCGCGACCATGGCCTCCCACGACTCCAGGAGTTTCGTCATCGTCAGTACGTGGTCAGGCCCGTCGGTTGACAGGTCGTGCTGTTCGCGTGGGTCCGCTCGGAGGTTGAAGAGCTCCACCCCTCCAGTCTTCTTCGTGTAGAGAAGGTGATGGTCGCCCAGGACCACCGCGCGGCGGTGGCCGAAGAAGGGCGACTCGGAAAATGCGGTCCATCTAAGGTCGGTGGCCTGCCCGAGAATCAACGGGACCAGGCTGGAACCTTGAACTCCGGCGGGGATCGGCGCGCCCTGGAGCTCGAGCACAGTGGGCATGAGATCCACTGATTCCACGGTCTCGGGAATCCGACGGGCGAAATCACCGCCGGGGAGCCGGATCATCAATGGGATGTGGGTGACGGTGGCATAGAGTTTCTCGTGCAGCACCGAGCCGTGTTCCTGAAATTCCTCGCCGTGGTCGGAGATGAAGACCACGGTGGCGCGCTCGTCCAGACCTAGTTTGAGGACAGCCTGCCAGAATTCGCCGAACCAGGTGTCCACGGCACGGATCTCACCGTCATACAGCGCCATGGCGTAGGCGAGGTCATTGTCGGGCAATGTGAGCAGGGTGTCGGTGTACTTGGAAAGCCGAATCTCCTCCATGACGTCGGTGGTGGGTTGGAATCCCGGGGTCGGCTCGGGGACACCGTCCATGAACATCGTGGCGAAGGGAGGCTTGGGCGCGTACGGCGTGTGGGTGTCGTAGGTGTGGATGAAGAGCAGGAAATCCTCGTCGGCGTGCTCGTGGAGCCAATCGATGGCCTTGGGGCCGATGATCTCGAGACCCCCGCCCTTGTTGTCGTCGTACAGCTCAAAGCCCTGACCGAAGCCGAAGACGTCACGAAGATAGCCGCCGTCGTGAAAACCGGCGGTGAGCAATCCGTGGGCGGAGAGGGCCTCGGCGAGCGTCACCACAGCGTCGGGGATACGGTCTTCGTCGAAGACCATGCCGTGGGAGGACGGATACAGACCGCTCAAGATGGAGGCCTGGGAGGGTGGGGTGTTGGGTGCCTGGCTGAAGGCCCGTTCGAAGAAGACCGACTGGGCGGCGAAATCATCGATATTGGGGCTGGTGTCCCGGGAGTAACCGTAGCTCCCGAGGTGATCTGCGCGGAGAGTGTCCACATCCACGATAATGATGGGATGTGGTGCGGATGGCACCCGGTCAGCGGGAGAGCAGCCGATCAGGGCCGCCGCGACGAGAACGACGAAGGCGGGGCACGCCGGTCGAAGGGCTGAAGGGGTGACGGCCATGCTCACTCCAGATACCCGATCGCGCGGAGCTTCGCTGTTTCCTCGTCGGTCAGAAGATCAATGGCCGACTCAGTGGATGCGGCCATTGCCGCGGCCAGCTTTCGGTTGGCGGAGACGATGTCCAGGACCCTGGTCCGGAGGTCGGCCACTCGCTCCGGATGGCGGTGGGCGATGTTCAACTGCTCGGCCGGATCCTGCTCGCGGTCGTACAACTCCGAGATCCCTGTCTCCAGGTGGTGAATGAGCGTGTATCGACCGGATCTCAGGGCGAATCGCTGGCGGTCGAGCTTGTCCCTGCCGAAGGCCTCTGGAGAAGGGGGTCGTCTGCCGGCGATGACTGGCAATAGGCTGGCTCCCTGGAGGTGGGTGGGGGAGGGTAGATCGGCGAATTCGAGCAGGGTGGGCAGCACATCGATTGTCTGGACCGAGTCCCCGATCCGGACCCCTGCCGAGTCACCCCGCGGAAGCTTGATCATCAACGGAATCGCGAGGTTCTCCACGTAGGGTTGGATGTGAATGAAAAGTCCGTGCTCCCGAAACTCTTCGCCGTGGTCCGACATGATCACAACCACGGCATCGTCCCACAGACCGCGTGCCTCCAGACCCCGGACCAGGTCGCCGATCTGACGGTCCAGATACGAAACCCCTCGCGAGTACAGCAGGGCGATGCGGTTGATGGTCTCCGGATCCAAGGGTCTGCGGTCGCGATCAGCCGCGAGCAGAAACTCGGTGGCGCAGTTGCCGTCGTCGTCACAGAATTCGCGGCTGTCGGGTTCGATGCCGGTGGCGGCGAGGTCGTCGGGAGGAGCGTAGTAGGGCAGGGTGTTGGTTTCCACGTTGTGGAAGTCCGAGTGGGGATCGATGTAATGGACGAAGAGGAACATGGGCTCTTCTGAGTCCTGCCGCTGGTCGACGAGCTCGAAGGCTCGCTGGTTGACGCGGTCGGCGTAAACCAGGCCATAGGGCAGTCGCTGGTAGTGATCGAAACCGCGGTCGAAACCGAACTCGCCCTTCATCCAGAGATTCGTGACGACACCGATGGTGTTGTAACCGGCGTCATGGAGCAACGTAGACAGGGTCGGCACACCGTCGGCGAGCCGGGATTTCTTGCGGTCGACCCCGTGGACGTCCGGATACAAGCCGGTGAAGACCGACATGTGCGAGGGGAGGGTGAACGGGATCTGCGCCCATGCGTCGTCGAAAACAACGGCGGTCTTCGCGATCCTGTCGAGGTTGGGCGTTTGGACTCTGGGATCATCGTTCCACGATCCCACCGCATCCCGCCGCAGGGTGTCTAGCGAGATGACGATGATGTCCGGCTGAGGTTCATCCACCGGTGTCTGAGTGCAACTCCATGACAGCGCTGCGCACAGGCAGAGCGATGCGAAGATCCGGCAGTTCAGCGCCGACGATGGTGGTCGTCGGGATTGAGAGAGTCCCAGTTTCACGGCGCCTCCGGCCGGTATTGTCTGCCATGGTCGTCTCCGGGTCAATTCGTGCAGGTTCAACCAGGGTCTTCTCCGCCGTGGTGGTACCATTGCGCCCGGTTGCGGCCGCCATGGGGATCCCTGCATTTTTCGCGCGACGATGGACGCTGACGGCGCTGTTCGCCATTGCACTTTTCGGCTGCGGTGGTCCGGATGGCGGTGCCAGGGCGGTGGTTTTCCGTCTGATCGATGAGGATCCGGAGGAACACTTCGACCGCGCGTCGATGGTGTCCACCGAAGAGGTGGCCCGGTGGAGTTTCCGCGATCCGAGTGACCTCGAGGGCTGGGAGTTGGATCTCGATCCAGACGAGGTGTCGGTTTCGGCCGGAGGGCTGTTTCTCAGACCGTCCAGGCAATTCCTGACGATTTCGCGGGAGGTCGAACTGGACGCAGCCGCCGTTGATGCCTTCGAGCTGCGCATCAAAGGCCTTCCGCGGCACCCCGTGACCGTGGAATGGGCCGGGGAAGGTGAGTCGTTTTCGAGCGACCGAAAGATCACTCTCGAGCATGGCCGGGAGGCACCCGGGGGCTTTTTGGACCATCGCATCGTGACCGCGGGCCACCCCATGTGGCGTGGGATGATCGCCCGCCTCAGATTCGGTCTGGCCCTGTCGAAGGCCAAACGCGCCACCGTTGACCACATCACGGCGCTGACCGAATTGGTTTCCGAGGACAGTTTGGCGGCTGCCGTTGGCTCGGGGTGGAAGTTGGACCTGGACAACGATGTCCGGAGTGGTGTGCTCTCCATGCCCGGAAAGCCCATTCGTCGCGAGATGACCGTGCCGGAGGGGGCCACGTTGTGGTTGTCCTACGGATTGCAGCCGCGGGTCGTCGGATCCGTGGATTTCGTGGTGACAGCCGTGCGGTCGGACGGCTCCAGAGTTCCCCTTATGGAGGAGGTCGCCGTCGGCGGTGTGAAAGGATGGCATGATGCCGTCATTGATCTGACCGGTTTGGCCGGAGAGACACTGGACCTCGAGTTTGAAACCCGGTGGAGAGATGGCTTCAATCCAGAGCTTGGCTTGGGTTTGTGGGGCAACCCGGAGGTTGTCGCCAGTTCCGATTCCGCGCTGCCGAACGTGATCCTGATCTCCATCGACACGCTTCGTGCCGACCACCTATCGCTCTACGGTTACCCCCGGGAGACTTCGCCCCACATCGACGCGTGGGCTCGCGCCGGTGGGATTGTCTTCGACGACGTCGTCGCCTCAGCGCCGTGGACCTTGCCGTCTCACGTCTCGATGTTCACAGGCCTCGACGCGACGCGTCACGGAGTCAACCACAATCGACCGGCTCCAACCTCGCTCACCATGCTGGCGGAACCCCTGAGACGGGCCGGCTATGCCACCTTAGCGGTCACCGGAGGGGGATTTGTTCACCCCTCTTTCGGATTCGCCCAGGGCTTCGATCAATACTGGTCTTACGACGTGCGGATGGGGTTTGAAGAAGAGATCGAGGTGGAGGTTGTCCGCGCGTGCGCCCAGCTGGAACGGTTCGCGGGCCGCCCGTTCTTCCTTTTCTTCCATACCTACGAGGTGCACAACCCGTTCCGTCCGCGCCGGCCTTTTTTTGGCGAGTTCTCCAACCACCCGGACGACGTGATGGTAGATGTGGAAAACCTGCCGCAGTCAGCAGATGACGGTTTTCTGGATCATCGGCGCCTCGTCCTCCAGCGGGACGGCAAGACCGTCCGACCGCTGGGCGAAGACGAGTCCGACGTGGTCGTGGATCTTTACGATGCCGGGATCGCCTATACCGATTCCATGGTGGCGCGGCTCTTCCGCAGGCTGTCCCACCTCGGCATCGAGGGCCGAACACTGGTGATTCTGACGTCGGATCACGGCGAACTCTTCGGTGAGCATGGCGTGGTCAACCACGTCAGCCTTTATGAAGGAAACCTCCTGGTTCCCCTGATCATCGTGGATCCACAGCGCCGCGGGTTCAGACGTGTGACCGATCAGGTCCGGCTGATCGATGTCGCGCCGACGGTGCTGGAGCTCATCGGACTCGACCCGCTGGTCGATGTGGATGGGGTGTCACTGACCACTCTGCTGGACGGTGGCCCGCTTCCAGACACTGCGAGCCGTGCCTTCAGTTACGCGGCGGCGTCCAACTACGGTCTGTCGCTGCGTGACGGTGGACTCCGGAAATATGTCGTGCGAAACGATCCGTGGCCCCACGACGGAGCGTCGGAGCGATTCTACGACCTGGAGCGAGATCCTGGCGAGATCCAGGGCCAGCCAACGCCGAGTGCCGACCTCGAGTCCTATCGCCGTCAGGTCGATCAGCTGATGCGGGAGGTCATGCCGGGGGTCAGGGTTCGGCTTGCGGGCGACCTGGACGGTGTCCTTCGGGCAGACAAGCTCTTCGCCCAACGGGTCAAGACGCTGCAGCCAGGGTGTGGCTGCCTGCGGTACGGACCTCGCAAAGAGGCACGCTTCACAGTTGCCTCCGACGAGGTGCAGGATCTGCTGCTCGAGGACGTGGGGAGGGAGCTGAGATTCACATTGGAATCCGATCTGCGGGGAGGGCTGGCTGCGGAGATAACGGTGGATCTCGATCAATTGCAGGGAGTCGCCCAGATCATAGCCAACGGCGCCGGCTGGGAACTGCGATTCGGGGATTCTCCGACCCTCCACGGCGTGTCCGTGTGGTGGCATGGACCATCGCCGGGCGCGACTCGGGACGGTTTGGTGGTGGACGAGGATCTCCGGCGTCAACTCGAGGCCCTGGGATATGTGGACTGAACCGCCGCTCCGGGCGGCCGGCCTCGCCATGATGGTTTTATGTGCCGGGTGCAGCTCGGATCCGGCGTCCGTTCCCCCAACCCGGTGGATCGAGGCCGACCCGCAGCAGATCGTGGACAGGTCTTTCTTTCTTGAGTCCGAGACGATTTTTGAGATAACGCCGTCGAATTCGGATGCCGACCAGTGGCAGACATGGGGTGTTCGCTCGGTGGAGTTCAAGGGGCGGCGCGCAGTGCTCACACCTGAAGGGCGATGGGCGGGGCTCAGTCGCGAGGTGGACGTGGATGCTTCGGCCGTGGCTGCCATCGAGGTTACGGCCAGCGGTGCCCGCCAAGTGATGGTGGACTGGGCTGGCCCGGATGGGGTCTTTTCACCCCAACAGAGGGTTGAAGTCAAGATCTCTCCCCATACCCCGGCGACCATGGCGCCGACTCGATTGCAGGTGGCCGATCATCCCCTGTGGAATGGACGGATCAGGGCGCTGCGGGTCGGGGCGGTCCGGGCCGCCTCAAAAAAGACAGTCACATTCGAATCAGTACGGGGGATCGCCGAGCAGGTCCGGCCGGAACGTCTCGAGGAACTTGTTGGCCAACCGTGGAAAGTGGACGTGGACCACGAGGTGCGAAATGCCCTGCTGGGACTTGTCGGTTCACCGGTGGAGCGTGAGGTCCAGGTGCCTGACGGTGGGGTCCTGCGTTTCGGGTTTGCGGTGGAACCCCGGCAGACGAAGGCTGTGGGCTTCGTGATCGCCGCGGACGCAGGTGCCGGAAGCGAACGCGTGATATTCCGCAAACAGATCGAAGCGGGTGGGGGAGGGGCGTGGCATGACGCCGAGGTGGACCTGAGCCCATTCTCCGGAAGGCTGATTCAATTGGTTTTGAGGGTGGAGGCCGACGGGCTGGATCCGCGGCTCGGCTTCCCTGTGTGGTCAAATCCCGAGGTCGTGGCCCCGGCAGGGCGAAGGCCGCCCAATCTTCTTGTCATCTCCGTCGATACCCTACGGGCCGACCGGCTCTCCCTCTACGGCTATGACCGCGTCACATCGCCTGGTGTAGATCGCTGGGCGGCCGAGTCTGCGGTGGTCTTCGACAATACTGTGGTTCAGGCGCCCTGGACCCTTCCGTCGCACGTCTCGCTCTTCACCGGGCTCGAGCCGGTCCACCACGGCATCAACTTCCGCGAGCAGGCCTCACCGAGCTTTGAGATGCTCGCCGAGTATATGCGCCGCCTCGGTCATGCCACCGTGGCCATAACCGGCGGCGGTTTTGTTCATCCGAGCTTCGGATTCAGCCAGGGCTTTGACAGCTACCGTTATTGGTCGGCCCGATACCGATCCGAACGAGAGCTCGAGGATGGGGTCGAAAGGGCGTTGAACTGGCTCGACCGCAACGGTGATCGGCCCTTCTTCATGTTCTTTCACACCTTCGAGGTCCACGGACCGTACCGCGCTCGCCAGCCTTACTACGATCGACTCCAACGGGACGGCCCAGAACCTCCGAACGGTGTCGTGCGCGTCATGGACGGACCCGTATCGGCAGCCGATGGTTTTCGACGGTCGCACGGGTTCTTCACTCTGGAATCCCCCGAGGGATCTGATGAGCGAACCCGGTTGGGTGAGGAAGCCTTGCCCATGGTGTCTCTACTCTACGACAGTCAAGTGGCCTATATGGACGCCCAAATGGCGCGGCTGCTGGCTGCAATCGAGGCCTGCGGTCCCACAACCGTCGTCTTCACCTCGGACCACGGCGAGAATATTGGCGAACGGGGCGACGCCGGTCATGGGCCGCTGGATGACGCCAACCTGATGGTCCCACTGATCGTGGCCTTCGCCGACGGCCGCGGTGCAGGCAGCAGAGTGTTGTCGCAGGTCCGGTCCATCGACATCGCTCCGACGCTGCTCGATGTGTTTGGAATCGCCCCGGCGGCAGCCATGGATGGCCTCTCGCTGTTGCCGGCGGTGGACGATCCCAGCGTATTCCACAGCCGACCCGCCTGGTCCTACAACCCAGCCATGAATCTGGGCATCGCCGTCCGTTTGGACAACCGGTTCAAGTACCGATTCAACGACACGGCATGGAGCCCTGTCTTTGGCGACGACGCCTGGTTCGATCTCGAGGCGGACCCGTGGGAGTCTTCAGTCGACGGGGTTCCGTGGTCGGGGTCCGAGGACGTTCGACAGTGGACCGCCGAGGCCCTTGCCGGTGCGGTGGGGTGGCGTCTGCGAATCAGCAACCGAGGGGCAGAGGTATTTTCGGCCCGACTCAGCAGTGATGCTCTGCAGCCGGCCAAGGTCAAGCGAGTGCCGGGAGGGGGAGGATCGGTGGACTGGCGGGGTCATGGCCGTGCGAAGGTGTTGGTCGAACCGGGCAGGGACCTCACGCTGAGTCTCCTCGCAACCGAGTCTTCGCCGGTGACGGTTGCCTCGGACTCCTCGGCGGAGGGGGAGTTGGTCCCGTCTCATGGCGCTCTTCCGGTCCGGCTTGCCCTCACCGCAGAAGGATGGCTGGCGGACGAGGATTCCCTCCGAGATGGGGAGGTGGTGGTGGAGCTGTGGCGGGTGGGGCAGGAGGTGGCCGCGGGTCAACCGGCGGAATTCGATCCGGAGCTGCGCGAACGGCTTGAAGCTCTGGGATACCTTCAGTGAAGACTCCAAGAGGATTGTCGAAGGTTCTCCTGGTCGCGACGTTGGTGGGCGTCGGGTGTACCGACAGACCCGGCGGCGATGCGGCAACAGAGGCCCAGGCTTCGTCCACTATCCGCTTTCAAGAGGTGACCGTGGCCGCCGGGTTGGCACGCGGTGGTCCGTCCTACGGCGCGGCAGCCGCCGACTTCGATCGCGACGGTTGGCCGGACCTGGCGGTCAGTCGACACGGGTTGGTGGCGCTGTTCCAAAACGGTGGCGACGGGAGCTTCGTCGACGCCAGCGGACTCGGTGACTTTGGGGAGGGCGACACCCATGGCGTGTCGTGGGTCGACCTGAACCGCGATGGTTGGCTTGATCTGTACGTCTCTGTCGGAGCCGCCAGGGGATTCGGGCAGGGTCCGAACAGGGTGCACCAGAACATGTCGGGCGCCGGGTTCGAGTTAATCGATGATCTCCCGGAGGTGCTCCGGGATCCGATGGGGCGCGGACGGTGCCTCTGTCCTGTGGGAATGGATGGCGGTGCGAGGGTGGGGCTGATGGTGCTCAACGCCTTCCAGGAGGGTCGACCGCATAGGTTGGCGACTTTCGAAGGCGGCGCCTGGAAAGACGACGCCGGCACAATCGGACTGACCCAGATCCAGGCAGAGTGTGTCCGAATTGTCACTTCCGAGGAACCGGGGGAAGACCTGCTGGTGGCCTACGGCTCGGGCCGGGATAGCGGCCATGTCTATCGAATGTCAGCGGACGGATGGCTTCAGGACGTCACAACCGATGCCGGTGTCCCGATGGCGGGCCCCGACGTGATGTCCGTGGCCACCGGCGACATGGACAACGACGGCGATATGGACCTCTATTTGGTGCGGGGGCTGGGGATACCGCGGGAGGTGCGGGCCTCGGACCTCGCCATAGACTACCGGCTGGTCGCTCCGGGCGAGGGTGTGCGTCGCGGTTTCGTGTTCCGCGCCGCAGGCCGGATCGAGGTGGACATCGAGATTGCCGGTCGGAGACGACCGGACATGGTTTGGTTTGGGAAGGATAGGGTTCCCATATCCGAAATACCCTGGCAAGGAGACTCGGACGACCCGGTATTGGATGGCCCGCCCCCCATCGATGATCACATCGACCGTGGCGTGTTTGTCTGGCGCGACGGCGAGGACATGGTTCTGCTCTTTGTCGGCGACGGGGGGCGATTCCGGGCCGCCGCCGGTCGGGTGACCGGAGCAGGGGGGGTGGAATTGGTGAAAGAACTGCAGGATCCGGCGCGGATTCCGGCCAGCCCGAACACTCTGCTCGAGAATCGTGGCGGCCGGTATGTGGACGTGACCTCCACCGCGGGGGTCGGGGATCCCGGGTCGGGTCGCGATGCCGTCTTCGTAGACGTGGACAACGACGGTGACCTGGACCTCTACCTGGTCAACGGCGGCACCGCCTTTTTGAACCAGCCCGACCGGCTCTTCCGGAACGATGGCAGCGGCCGATTCACGGATATCACCGCCGATGCCGGCGTCGGGGGCCCCGTAGATGGACGAGGGGCAACGGCCCTGGCCTTCGACATGGATCGCGATGGCGCCCTCGATCTGTTCGCCACCAACGGTGATGGACCGTCGCCCGGCAACGATGGGCCCTGGACCCTATTCCGCAACCAATCACCTGTGGGCGGGTGGGCCGAAATCGATGTAATTGGCTGCGAGGCCAACCCCGCAGCTGTGGGCACCCGCCTCCGGGTGACCGTCGGCGGCCGGGTGTCGGCCATGGAGCGGTCCGCGACGACCGGCAGGTTTTCCACCGGCGTGCTGCCTTTTCACATCGGCCTCGGAGACGCCGAGAGCGCCTCGATCGAGATCCTGTGGCCGTCAGGTCACAGCCAACACGTCACGGTGTCGGCTGGACAGCGTCTCGTGATCGAGGAGGAGATCCTGACTGCCGCTGAGGAATGAGAAATGGGGAATGGGGATCGGCGTCGATGGTGTCGGTCCACTCGTTTCTGGCTTCACATTCTCGTTGTTCTGAGCAGGGTATGGGCGACTGACCAACAACAAAAAAAGCGGCGCCGAAGCGCCGCTTGGGGTTGAGAATTACGCTCGACTCAGCGGGTCGAGGTGAAGGTGTCGAAGTAGAAGCTGCCGTCGCTGTTGCCCTGGTTTCCGTTGTTCATCCACACGGCGCCGAACCAGGCTTCGTCGATGGTCTGGCCGTCGTTGTCCATGTTGAGGAACTCTTTCTTGAGGCTGCCGTTCTTGTAGATCCTGAGGGCTCCGTTGCTCTGGCCCGAATCCGAGGCGGTCCACTCGAAACGGAACTCCTGCGCACCGACCGTGCCGCACGGAATCGGCGTGGAGTTGTCGCCGCAGATCTTCACCGGAGCCTGCCAGGTCTGGAACGAGCCGTTGTCCTCACGCGCGTTGGTCTGGATGGTCCAGTACTGGCCATTGCCGGTCTTGCGCAGATAGACGAAGAAGAAGTTGCGGGACCCTGCCTCCGTCTTGCGGATATTGCCGATCAC
Source organism: uncultured Holophagae bacterium (assembly GCA_963710645.1). Taxonomy (GTDB): domain Bacteria; phylum Acidobacteriota; class Thermoanaerobaculia; order Thermoanaerobaculales; family Sulfomarinibacteraceae; genus FEB-10. The sequence continues at coordinate 150,214 of CAVQBD010000006.1, forward strand.
GAACTCGCCCGCGGGCGGCATAGTGAGGTTCCCGGGGTAAATGTAGAAGCTGAAGTTGTAAGTGGTCTCGGCGTTGGGATGGCTGGTCACGACGTAGACGTCATTGGTGTTGCTGGCACCGTCGATAACGACCTCGAGGCCGCAGGGGCCGGGCTGGCCGTCGCCGGAGCAGTTGACGCCGGGCTGCGCCACCGAGCCGGGGAGGGCCGCCGCTGAGGTCACCAACAGCTCGTTGGCTGCCATGGCGGGCAGGGCGCAAATGAGTACTGTGCCGAGCACCAAAGCTGAGATCTTGAAGTTCCGTGTCATATCTGTCCCCTTTCGTTGTCTCGAGGTTTGTAGGCTCTTTTTTATTGGGGCGGCGTACAGATCCACCCCTCCTGTAGCTAGGACGCAAAAAAGTACCCGAGGTAACGCAGAAAAATAGCGAAAAGCGAACAGCCCGGGGACGAGGCGGCCCGCATCGCGGCGGCGGTTCGCCCTTTGGTGTCACTGGTGGCGTCGGATGGTCAGTTGGTTCGCTTCTTTCGGTCGCGCAGCGAGCCGATGATGAAGTACAGGCCCACGGCCACCAGCACCACCGGCCACCAGTCGTCGAAGAACCAGTCGAAGTCCACCAGACCGAAGTTGTCCAACAACAGCATGCCGCCGCCGGCCAGCAGGAAGACGCCGAACATCAAGGTTCCCTCGCCGGGTCGGGCTCCTGGGGATGGCCCCCGGTCACCGCCCCGATTGATGATCTGGGCCTCGCGGAAGGAGTCGAACATGCCGAAGAACCAGAGGAAGATGGACACGAAGATAAAGGGCCACCAGCGACCGCTGAGAAAGATGGCGAGCACGAAGCTGGAGAACAACATGGCCGATCGGTGATAGGTCTCGGTGTAGAGGTGCCCGAGTCCTGGAAGGATGAAGGACAGCAATGCCGCCAGCGGAGGCGACTTGGCCTGCGCGGTGACCGGCATGGGTGCCGGCTGATAGCTGGGCTCGGCCGGCTCTGAGGGAACCGGTGGTGCCTGCGGCACCGGCGGCGGCGGTGGATCGGATGGCGACGGCGGCATCGGCCGGTCGTTCTGGTCGTGGCTGTTTGAATCGGTCATTGCTTTTCTCCCTGTTCTCCAGCGGAGTCGTCGTCGGTCTGATCAGAATCCGAATGATCGGCTCGGACAAAGTTCTCGATCGCGTCGAGGGAACGCCCGGTCCACTGCCATGCCCGCCACAACATGACCTTGATCTCGCCGCGGCCCTGTTCGGCGGCCTGGTTGACCTCGGTGGCAACCGTTTCAGTCACCCGCTGGACCACCGGGCTGCGGGCCACCGACACGGGATTGCCGATCAGCAGTGACGCGAGAACCGCCATGAGGTAGGCGGCCGCGGTCACCGCGCGGCGGCTGATGACGGGCCGCTGGAAAAGACGGCTTCGAACGTTTATGCAGCGTTGCACGAACCCCGATGGCGGCTCCATGGCCTGGCCGACCTGGTGCATCAGGGTGAGGTCGTTCCACGTCCGTGTGCACGACTCGCAGCTCTCGAGGTGTGACAGCAGTCGCTCGAGGTTGTACTGGCTGATTTCACGATCCACCGCCTGGAAGAGCAGACCCAGCCAACGGCGGCACGGCGACGCGGAGAGATCACCCGCAAGGTGGGACGGAGGTTCCAGGAGATCGAGATCCGGGATGGTCTGCGCGATCAGATCAAGGGTCTGGCGCAGCTCGCGGCACTCCTCACAGGTCTCCAAATGGTCGTCCACCCGGCATCTCTGGTCGGGGGACAGGGTGTCCTCAGCGTGATCGCCAAGCAGGTTGCGGATCTCGTCACAGGAGATCATCACGCACCCTCCTCAGCTGCCTCGGTGGGAGGCACGGCGCGAATCTGCAGCCGCCGCCGCACGGCGGTGGCCAGTTCGAGTCGTGCCCGGTTCAGCCGGCTCTTGACTGTTCCCAACGGAAGTTCGAGGCCCTCCGAGATTTCCTGATAACTCATCCCCGAAAAATCCCGCATCAGGATGAGAGTGGACAGTTCCTCGGGGAGTTGCCGCATGGCTGTGGCGATGAGTTTCAAGCGCTGTCGATGAACCGTGTGTTCGTGGGGGTCGTCCGAGGCGGGCAGCCGATCGATGATCTCCGGGTCGAGCCACGCTGCTGATCGTTCCCTGCGACTCCGCCGGTGGGCATCGATCAAGAGATTCCGGGCAACCCGCCAGGCCCAGGCCATGAAGTTGGATCCGGGTCGATAACGGTGAAGGTTCTCCCACAGTTTGAAGTAGACCTCCTGGGTCAACTCCTCGGCCTCCGCCGCCGACGGCGCATAACTCGCGCACAGGCGGTAGATCGGTCGCAGCGTAGTGCCGACGAGTGCGGACCATGCGTCTTCGTCCCCCTCGCGGCATCGCTCAACGGTGGCTTCGAGGTTCTGCGGCTCCATCTTCAATTCCGTCTAACGGTAAGGTACCGCAAAAAGTTCGAAATATCCGGGTCGCACACGAGGTTTCGGAGGGAAACGCCACGGAACGGAGTGCGCAGCCTGAGTTGCAGACCCGCGCACCCAATCCCTCAGACCGACTCGGAGGAACTTATGATCGCGGCCCCGTTGGAAATGACGTGACGATGGCCGATTGGCCCACGGGAGACCTCGCCGAACGCGTCCAGGCGGCGATCGAGGAGGTGCGTCCGGCCATCCGGATGGACGGCGGGGATCTGCGTCTTGTTCGGATCGAAGATGACGTGGCCGTTGTTCACCTGACCGGGGCCTGCAAGGGCTGCCCCATGGCGCCGTCCACCTTGGCGGATTTCGTGGCGGAGCGGATCAAGCTCTATGCCCCGGAAATCGAGAGAGTCGTGGCCGAATAGTCTGTGGAGCCGGCGCGCGCCGCCTCTCAATCCGATCAGGCGAGGTGCTGGCCGTGATGTCGGCAGGCCGAACAGACCCCAAGGAACTCGGTCCTTTGCTCGGAGATCTCGCACCCGACGAGCTCCTTGAGGGAGCGCCAGTCGTGGTTTGGGGCTGTGTGCACATCGCTGATGGAGCCGCAGTCGGTGCAGATGAAATGGGCGTGTGGCGACGTGTTCGCGTCGTAGTGGGCACGCCGGTCGATACCGTAGATCTCTCGCACCATTCCCTCATCCTTCAGCACAGAGAGATTGCGGTACACGGTCCCCAGGGAGATTTTGGGCAGGGTGGTGCGAACCTCTTCGAATATCCAGTCAGCGGTGGGGTGGCTGAATGTTCCCTTGACGGTTTCGTAGACGACGCGCCGTTGACGCGTTTCCCGGGTTCGTGTTGGCTGCTTCATGAAACCTCCCCGCCGTGACCACTCGAGGTCATCCAATTTCTACCATATCGATGATCCCAAGTCGAGGACGATTCTCGTTTTGGCTCGCAACGTTCCTTTTAATGGGTGAAGATCGTCGCAAGACATGAGATTCACTGGATATCAGGAACAACTACTATATTTGATCAACTCTGATCAGGATGGCGGAGAGGACGCTGGATGTCGCAGATGATCCGTGAAATGGACCCGTCCCAGAGACCGCGGGAGCGGCTCCTTGCCTTTGGTCCCGGTGTGCTTTCGGATGCCGAAATCATCGCGGTGTTGATGCGTTCCGGACGGCGGGGCCACAGCGCTTTGGACGAGGCCCATCGTCTCCTCCATGATGCGGGCGGTCTGATTCATGTGGCCCGGCTCGACGTTCGGGAGCTGGTTCGCCGACAGGGATTGGGACCGGCCAAGGCCGCCACCCTGGTTGCTGCCATCGAGCTCGGTCAACGGGTCCTCAGGGACAGACTCCGGGACGGCCGTCGTCTGGTCTCGCCCGAGGCAGCGGGGGAGTTCCTGGTCAGCCGGCTCGCAAAGGAGCGACGCGAGGTCTTCGGCTTTCTCAGCCTCGACGGCCGGCACCGATTTCTGGGGTTCAACGAATTGACTCGAGGCACCCGGACTCAGGCTCCGGTGGATCCGGCCGAGGTCTTTCGGCGTGCGTTGCTTGACGATGCAGCGGGAATGGTCGCCTTCCACAACCATCCCTCCGGGGACCTCGAGCCCAGCAGGGACGATATCGGTCTCACACGGAGGCTTGTTGAAGGTGGCGGTGTTCTCGGGGTTCCGGTCCACGATCACCTGATCGTGGCCGGCGGTCGCTGGTTGTCGCTGCGTTCGATCCGTCCCAGGCTGTTCCAGAGACAAGCAGCTGATTCGTGAGCGGTTCCCCCACCCGGCCCTCCCAGTCGGTCCGAGTTCCGGGTTGTGCGCGGTACACCCGGCGAGGGGCGGAGAAAGAGCCACCGGCCCGCGCGTTCGCTGGATTGGATAATGATCCCGGGAAGGCCCTGTTGTGGTGCGGCCGTCTCGGCTGCAATCGCTGATCCGATCGAGGCTGGAATTGCAGGCGGGACAAAGCTCCACAAAGCCTCTCCGGTAGGGCGGGTGGGTGGTACTGCCTACTGCCTACTGGCTACTGCTTACTGCTTACTGCCTACTGGCCATTGACATCCTGCGCCCCGGTGGGCACGATACCAGGCACGCGGCCCACCGAGGCCCGAGGAGGAACAATGAAGAAGACTGTTGCAGCGGTTGTCATGGTGATGGTGGGGATGGTTGCGGTGGTGAGTGCCGAGACAGCCAGCTTTGGGGAGGGTGTTTCCATATCCGATCCCGTGGCGATTTCGACCCTGCTGACCAATCCCGACACCTATGTGGGTCAAAAGGTCAGAATCGACGGTGTGATCACCGGCGTGTGCAAGAAACGGGGATGTTGGATGCAGATCACCGACCCGGAGACCGGGCAGGGGGTCCGGATCAAGGTCGACGATGGCGTCATCGTCTTCCCTTACGAATCCATGGGCCACAAAGCGTCAGCAGAGGGCGTCTTCGAGGCCATCAAGTTGACCCCCGAACAGATCGCTGCTCGGGCCGAGAGCGCCGGCCACAGCCACCCAGCCGACGGTACCTGCGAGAAGGGCACGGGGGCCAAGACCGGATGCGACGCGCCGGTCCACGAGGACACGATCTATCTCATTCACGGAACCGGGGCCGTCATCCAATCCTGACGCCATGCGTCTGAAAAAGCTGGTCATCGCCACCCACCGCGATGTGGGCTACCTCCTGGCGGGTATGACGGTGCTCTACGCCATTTCGGGCGTGGCGGTGAACCACATCGACGACTGGAATCCGAACTACGTGCTCCGGTCAGAAGAAGGCTCCATCGGGGAACTGGCCGACGGGTCGCGGTGGGAAACAGCCGGCGAGGTTCTGGAACGGATGAACATCGGTGAGGACCCCCGCGAGGTCGTGCAAATGGCGCCCGATCAGTTGAAGATCTTCCTCGAGGGCCGGACCCTGACGGTTTCGCTGCCCGACGGTGCGGTCCAGGACGAGGTCTTCCGCCGGAGGTATGTCTTCTTCGAAACCAACTACCTCCACCTCAATCGTGGCAAGGGGATCTGGACGTGGATCGCGGACGTCTACGCGGTGGGTCTCGCCCTGTTGGCATGCACCGGGATCTTTATCATCTCCGGTAAAAAGGGGCTTGGTGGGCGAGGGCTGGTGCTGCTGCTGATCGGTTTGGCGATCCCCTTGGCCTACCTGGTGTGGAAGCTCTAGAAGAAATCGAAATTCGAAATTCGAAATGTCCGATCGCACCGACTTCGTGTGCAGATCTGGAGCCTGCCAGCGGCGCGCCGAGTGCCAGCGGTCTTGATCCAGGTTAATTTCCATCGACTCGATCTGTGCGATGTGACAGCAATGTGACACTTCATTTGACCCTCATCAAGGCAAAGACGGGAGGGCCCTCCTAAAGTGGCGTCGTGAAGAAGGAGGGAGTCTCCGTGGTCCTGCCGGCGCGGCGAACCATCCAGTGGATCACCACCGCCGTCGTGGTGCTGATCGGTGTCCGGTTCACGATGTGGGTCGCACCCCACCTTGACGGGCGTTGGCCGAACGTCTCGCGGCCACCGGGGGTGGAGGCCTTTCTGCCCATTGACGGCATGCTTGGCGCGAGGCACCTCCTTTTGTCCGGCAAGGTCGACTCCATCCATCCTGCGGGCCTCGCCATCTTTCTGGGAATCTGTCTGATGTCAGTGGTTGTGGCCAAATCCTTCTGCTCCCACCTCTGCCCGGTGGGCCTGTTGTCGGAGCTCCTCGGTCGCGTCGGCTTCCGGCTGACGGCGAAGAACCTCCGCTTGCCGAAATGGTTGGACATTCCTCTTCGGAGCCTGAAGTTCCTCCTGCTCGGCTTCTTTGTCTGGGCGGTATGGTTCACCATGGACGCGGCGGATGTCGCCGCCTTCCTGTCGAGCCCGTACAACAAGGTGGTGGGCGCCAAGATGTGGCTCTTTTTTGCCGAGCCGTCGCGACTCACCATTTCGGTCCTTGGGCTTTTGGTGGTCTTGTCGGTCTTCCTCCGGGATTTCTGGTGCCGCTATCTCTGTCCCTACGGAGCGTTGTTGGGGGTTATGGGGCTGTTCGCCCCGCTCAAGGTCACCCGCGATGCCGACAAGTGCACCGATTGTCACGGCTGCACACGAGCCTGCCCGGCTCAGTTGCCGGTCCACGGCATGAAGAGGGTGACGTCCATCGAGTGCACGAGTTGTCAGGACTGTGTCGTTGCCTGTCCGGTGGACGGTTGTCTTGCCGTGCGACCCCCCACCCGAGCGGGGCGTGACCGGTGGCTGCGTCCGGTGACCGCCGCGCTGGTCGCCGTGGTGCTCTACGTGGGCGTGGTGGCTGGGTTCCGAGTTGCGGGTCACTGGCACACGAGTGTCACCGAATCGGAATTCCACGAACGACTCCAGAACCTCGATGGTCCCGGCTACGGCCATCCCGGGCGTTAAACCCGAAAAGCCCAGGGTCGAAAGTCGAAAGTCCAAAGTCGAAGGTCGCCCCTGACGCCCCCAGGAGCGGTGAGGGAGCGACAGGCGGGCGTGCCACTTCTGACACTTTCGGGAGGGCTCGCGCTGAGGTTACGGATCTCGCGGGGTCCCGAAGAGTGTCAGGGGTGGCAACCTCGGAAAGCGCCATGGGGAGAGGGGTGCGTTGATGTGATTCTGGGTTTACCGGGTGGGTGGGGGAAAATTCGCAATTTCCAATGGATGGGTGGCGGATCCAGCATCCAGGATCTTGGATCTTTCATCCGGGCGGGTGGGCGGGGGCCTACCCGTCAATCCACTCCGCGAGGGCCCTCAGCCGATCCACATCGAGCACCCGAACGCCCTTCTGATCGCTGTCCAGGACGCCATCCTCCTCGAGCCGGCGCAGGGTCCGCGACAGCACCTCCGGAGCGGTCCCGCATTGGGCGGCGATCAGGTGTTTGGGCTCGGCCAGTTCGATGAGGTCGCCATCGGAGATCTCGGAGGCTGCGCGGCGCCCCAGCAGGTACACGGCCAGCCGTTCCTCCACCCGCCTTTGGGTGAGCAACTCGAGGTTCGCGGCCAGCTTGCGGGTCCAGACCGAGACCGAGGCCAGCATGGCCAGGCCCAAATCCGGGTCGGAGCGGATCAGCTCCATCAGCCGATGCCTCGCCAAAGCCCACACGCGGCAGTTCTCCACCGCCACAGCGGAGGCCGGGTACGTGCGGGTCCCAAAAAGCGCCGCCTCGGCAAAGGACTCCCCCGGCCGGACCAGATGGAGGAGCATTTCCTTACCCCGCGGCGAGTACCGAACCAGCTTGAGCCGACCCTCCATGACACCGAACAACGACTCGGCAGGATCACCTTCGTGGAATAGGGTTTCGCCCTTGGCCAGCTCGCGAAATCTCCCAGCCTGAATCACTTCGTCTTGCTGATCACCCGAGAGGTGTTGTATCAGAGGGAGATGGCGCAGAGTTTCGGATTCAGGAGCCACAACAGGGATTATAGCGATGGAGAGCGTTCAAAAGCCGGGGATCATCTGAATCCGTTGAATCTGAAGAACCCCGGCCTTGGTCAGGGATTCGAGGTTTTCGAAGGCCAGGGGCACGAGGTCGGCCTCCGGGATGCCGTTGTCGGCCATCTGCGAACCGCGGAGGAGCCCGAGACCGCAGGCCGCAGCGCTGGTTCGTCCGCGTTCGCTCATGTGCCGTGCCAGATCGAGCAGCGAGTGCCAGCGTTCCACCGGCAGGTTGGGTTGTGGTGACAGGGGATAGATGACGTAGCCGACCCGCGTCTTCAGACCAGCCTGCTCGAGCAATGCCGAGTCGCGGGCCGAGGTGAGGAATCGTTGGGCCACCACATAGGCGCGCTGGGGATCGACGTCACGGAGAACGGCGAGGTGCTCCCAGTCGGAGATCAGAGCTGGAATGTCCGAGTCGCGCAGGACTTTTGCCAACAGCGAGTTGACGTGCTCATTGATGGTTCGGCTCGAGCCATCCAAACCGGAAGCCTCGCGCCCGATGCTGGGTTCGAGTCTGACCACATACAGCCCGATGAAGGCGTTGGGTTGGCCCTCGGGAGCCTCGGTTCCCCACACCATGGCCCGTCGCTGGGCGAGGCGGAGCTCGTAGGGCATGAAGGTCTCCATGAAGCTCATGTCGACCACTGCCAGCGAGGAAGGCGAGGGGATATCCACAACAGCCATGAGAAAATCGTCGCAGAGTGGCCGGGCGCCGTCAATGAGCCAAGTCATCCAGACCGTGGCTACGCCGGATCTGCTTTGGAGTCCCGAGTCCCGAGTCCCGAGTCCCGAATTTCGAACTCTGCCCGGATCCCCCTATTTCGTTCGAAGCACGTTGAGGGCGGATCCCGCTTTGAACCACCCAACCTGGTCGTCGTTCAGTGTGTGGTTGAGCTGGATTTGTTCCTCGCTGTCATCGGCGTGGCGGATGACCGCGGTCAGCTGCTGCCCGGGCGCGAGGTCGTCGACGCCCGCGAAAGAGATCCGATCATTGGCCCTGATCTTGTCGTAGTCTTCCGGATTGGCAAAGGTCAGCGGGAGCATGCCCTGTTTCTTGAGGTTGGTCTCGTGAATCCGGGCGAAGGACCGAGAAATCACGGCCACTCCACCGAGGTGGCGCGGTTCCATGGCGGCGTGTTCGCGGGACGAGCCCTCGCCGTAGTTCTCGTCGCCCACGACCACCCAACGGATGCCGCGCTCCTTGTAGGAGCGTGCGAGCTCAGGAAGCGGACGGGCCTGACCGGTTTCGATATCGATGCCGTAGCCGGCCTTGTCGGCGAAGGCGTTGTTGGCCCCCAGGAGAAGGTTGTCGGAGATGTTGTCGAGGTGTCCCCGGAAACGAAGCCAAGGGCCGGCCTGTGAAATGTGATCGGTGGTGCACTTGCCGTCGGCCTTCATGAGTACGGCAAGCCCCTCGAAGTCATTCGGCTGCCACTTTGCGAACGGCTCGAGGAGTTGGAGGCGATTGGAGTCCTCCCGGACCTCCACCTTGACGCTGGAGCGATCTTCCGGCGGCGCGACGTAGCCTTCGGCCTTGAATATGAAGCCGTTGGGCGGAATTTCTGGCGCCGGCTTGGGGGGGTCGAGAACAAACGGCCCGTCGGCGCCCATGACGGTGTCGGTGAGCGGATTGAACGACAACCGCCCCGCCAGGGCATAGGCGATGACGATTTCCGGGCTGGAGATGAATGAGCTGGTCTGAGGGTTGCCGTCGTTCCGTTTGGCGAAGTTGCGGTTGAACGATGAGATGATCGAGTTGACCTCGCCGTCTGAGATGTCTTCCCGTTTCCACTGACCGATGCACGGGCCACAGGCGTTTGCGAGGACGGTGGCGCCGAGCTTTGACAGTGTCGCCATCTGGCCGTCGCGCTCGATGGTGGCCTCGATCTGTTCGGAGCCCGGGGTGACCCAGACCGTGGATTTGAGAGTGGCGCCGCGCTCCAACGCCTGGGTTGCCACGTCGGCGGCGCGCGTGATGTCCTCGTAAGAGGAGTTGGTGCACGAACCGATCAAACCGGCGGTGAGCCCGTCGGGATATCCGTTGGCCGCCACGTCGGCGGCCATCTGCGATACCGGCCGCGCCAGATCCGGCGTGAAGGGCCCCGTGATCTGCGGCTCGAGCGTGTCGAGGTCGATTTCAATGACCTCCTGATAGAAGGAGGCCGGGTCGGCAAGCACTTCGGGATCCGCTTGAAGCAGGTCGCGGTTAGCCTCTGCCAGGGTCGCGATACGTGCTCTGTTGGTGGCGTCGAGGTAGGTCTTGATCCGGCGGTCGTAGGGGAAGATGGATGTTGTGGCCCCGAGCTCGGCACCCATATTGGTGATGGTGCCCTTGCCGGTGGCCGAGATCGACTCCACACCCGGACCGAAGTATTCGATGATCCGGTTGGTGCCGCCCTTGACCGTGAGGATCCCGAGCAACTTGATGATCACGTCCTTGGGCGACGCCCACCCGGTGAGGGAGCCCTTGAGGTGGACGCCGACGATGTGGGGTTGCATGACCTCCCAGTTAAAGCCTGCCATCACGTCCACCGCGTCGGCGCCGCCGACGCCGACGGCAATCATGCCGAGGCCGCCCGCATTCGGGGTGTGGGAATCGGTTCCGATCATCATGCCGCCGGGAAAGGCGTAGTTCTCGAGAACCACCTGGTGGATGATGCCTGATCCCGGTTTCCAGAAACCGACACCGTATCGTGCCGAGGCCGACTGCAGAAAGCTGTAGACCTCGCGGTTGAGATCGATGGCCGCTTCCACGTCCTGCTCGGCTCCCGACCTCGCCAGTATGAGGTGGTCGCAGTGGACGGTGCTCGGCACTGCCGTCGTGTCCCGGCCCGACAACATGAACTGGAGCAGGGCCATCTGCGCCGTGGCGTCCTGCATGGCAACGCGATCCGGCGCCAGCTGAATATAGGCCTTGCCGGCCTCCAGAAATTCGCCCTCCGGGTCGGCCAGGTGTCCGAAGACGACCTTCTCGGCCAGTGTGAGCGGCCGTCCCAGCCTTTTGCGGACGATCTCGAGACGCTGACGGCTTGTGTCGTACACTTTTTGGACCATTTCCGGGGTGGTTTCGATGGCAGGCATGGTGACTCCTTCTGAGACGCTGGAGGTCGCGATGGGTCGCGCGACCGACGTCAATGGCGGTCGGCATTGTAGCAACAACCGAGAAGGTCTAAGGTCGAAAGTCAAAAGTCAGAGGTCGGCGTTTGTGATCGCGGTGGTTGGTCAGAACCGCAGATGCGGACAGAACCGACTTTGGACTTTGGACTTTCGACCTTAGACTCCGAAAGATGCGTTTTCTGTGTGACGCCATGCTCGGTTCGCTGGCCCGCTGGTTGCGTTTTTTTGGCTTCGATACCGAGTACTGCGGACCTGAGCTCGACGACCGGGAGGTCGCGGCGCGGGCCCGCACCACCGGCCGGTGGTTGCTGACTCGCGACCGGGAACTGGCCGCAGTGGGCCCCCGCACCATGCTCGTTCGCTCGGAGGAATTAGACCGTCAATTGGTGGAGGTATTCGGGCGTTTGGGTCTGAGCCCGGTGCCGGACCTGGCGGCATCGCGCTGCGGTGAGTGCAACGGGATTCTGGAGGTCGCACAAGGCGAGGATGTCCGGGAGCTGGTGCCTTCGTACGTCCTGCAAACCGCGGAGCGGTTTCGGCGGTGTACGAGGTGCGGGCAGGTCTACTGGCCCGGTACCCACACCCTGAAGATCCTCGACACCATGGCTGCGGTGGTTGCCCGCCTCGACTCCTCCTGAGAAATTCACGATGGTTCGTGGCTCCGAAATCGGGCTGCCATACCGAGGTAAGATGTGGCCATGACATCGCAGACGCCAGACCCGATGGACGAACTGGAAGAAATGCTGGGACACGAGTTCGCCGACCGAGATTTGCTCCGCCAGGCGGTGCGCCACGGATCGGCTGCGAGCGCCCTCACCGAGGGTTCGTATCAGCGCCTGGAGTTTCTCGGCGACGCCGTCCTGAACCATGCCCTGGGTGAGCTTCTCTTTCATCGCTTTCCCGACGCCGACCAGGGTGATCTGACTCGTATGAGGGCCCACCTGGCGCAGGCCAACGCGCTTTCCCGCCAGGGCGCCCTGATCGGCCTGGACCGGTTCATCGAGCTTGGGCCGAGCGAGGAGGCGGCTCGGGGATGGGAGCGCTTCGCCCTCATCGAAGACGTCTTCGAGGCTGTCATCGGAGCGTTGGTCGTCGATGGAGGATGGGAGGTCGCGCGACGCTTCGTGAATGAACAGTTCGAGGACGAGGTGGAGCAGCTCGATGAGCGGACGCTGGCGCTCGCCAACCCCAAGACAACCCTCCAGGAGGGGGCCCAGGCGCGGGGTCTGCCATTGCCCGAATATCGCGAGGTTGGTGTGAACGGTCCCGATCACGAACGCCAGTGGGTCTTCAACGTGGAATGGGACGGCGAGGTGATCGCTCGGGGCGAGGGACGCACAAAACGCGATGCCCAGCAGCGGGCCGCCCGCCGGGCGTTGGTGCGCCTCGGGCTTGTTCCCGATGAGTGATGCGGGCACCTGCGAGGCTCACCGTTATAGGTCAAACGTTACACGTTACACGCTAAATATCTGAGACCTAACGTTTAACGTGTAACATTCAACGTGTAACGTCGACCGTGTTCTCGTGCCTGTACGGACGTTTTCGGCTTAGGGGGTTCTCTTGGCCGTTTCGACAATTTTGATCTACGCCAATCGGTGCCGTTAGGATCTGCGAATGACCGACCATCCTCTCCTCGGCCGGGCGCGGCGGGCACCGGAAAAGCCGGGCGTCTACCGGTTTCAGGACCGCAAGGGCAAAGACATCTACGTCGGCAAGGCCCGCAACCTCCGCCGTCGGGTGATGTCCTACTTCGGCAGGTCGGACCTGGCGGAGCGGACCAGGGCAATGCTCCACCAGGCAGTGGATTTGGACTACACGGTGACCGCGAGTGAGGTCGAGGCATTCATCCTCGAGAACACCCTGATCAAACGTCTGCGGCCGCGCTTCAACGTGCTGCTCCGGGACGACAAGACCTACCCGTATATCAAGCTCACCACCGGTGAGCGCTGGCCGCGGGTGGAACACACCCGGCGGGTGAAGCAGGATGGTCACAGCTACTTCGGCCCCTTCATGGGTCAGCGAATGGCGCGGCGTCTGATGGATCTCGCCCGGACCCGGTTTCAGGTCCGAACCTGTCAGATCGATATCGATGGCGGCCTGCCACGGCCCTGTCTCTACTACCACATGAAGGCCTGTCTCGGTCCATGTGTCGAGGGTCTGACCACCGTCGAGGAATATGCCGGCGTGGTGGAGGAGCTTCGGTTGTTTCTCTCGGGCCATCATCGGGAGCTCCTGGGTCGCCTCGACGACAGCATGTGGCGGGCATCGGAGAGAGAGGATTTCGAACTCGCTGCGCGCTACCGCGATCTGACAGCCGTGGTGAAGCGGTTGGACCAACGGCAGGATGTGGAGCTGCCCGGGAAGGGTGACGCAGACGTCATGGCCGTGTTCTCAGACGGGGAGAACGCCACAGTCGTTGTTCTGCCCTACCGGAGCGGCAAGCTCGTGGACAAGCGTGAGTTTCACTTCGAAGGCGTCGGCGACATCAGGGCGGCGGAAATCGTGGCGTCGTTCGCCGCACAGTTTTACGAGACCAATCCCGCCATTCCTCCGGTTCTGGAGACAGCGCAGGAGCTTGATGAGGATGACGCGGAGTTGCTGCAGTCTTATCTCGGCCATCTCAGAGGCCAAAAAGTGGAGGTGGCCACGCCCAAGCGGGGACCGCGGGCGCGACGGGTGGCTCTGGCGAGAAACAACGCCGGAGCGGCGTTCGAACTCCGGTTCCGAGCCGCGCTGTCCCAGAGTCAGCACCTCGAACGCCGGGTTGCCGAAGCTCTTTCCCTTCCGGGTCCGGTGCAAACCCTCGAGTGTTTCGATATTTCGCACAGCGGTGGCAAGCAGACCACCGCCTCGTGCGTCGTCTGGCATGGCGGCCGGATGGACCGACGGCGCTACCGGAGCTTCAACATCCAAGACGTGGAGGGCGTGGATGATTTTGCCGCCATCGCCGAGGCGGTGACGAGGCGCTATCGCCGGTTGCGCGACGAAGAACGGGAGATGCCCGACCTGGTACTCATTGACGGTGGGGTCGGCCAACTCAATGCCGCCATGGCTGCGCTGGATGCGCTGTCCGTCGAGCTTCCGCTCGCAGCCATCGCGAAGCGGGAGGAACTCATCTGGTTGCCCGGTGCCTCTGATCCGTTGCGTCTGGACGCCTCGGATCCGGCCCACCTGGTGCTGCGGCAGGCTCGGGACGAGGCCCACAGGTTTGCGGTCAGCAGGCATCGCGGCCGGCGGCGACGGACAACGCTGTCCACCCAGTTGCTGGGCGTTCCGGGCATCGGACCCGGACGGTCGCGGGCTCTTCTCAAGCGATTCGGTTCGGTGAAGGCCGTCCAGACGGCAACCGTGGAGGAGCTGCAGCGGGCCCTCGGTCCCCGTCTCGGCCGCCAGGTCTGGCAGCATTTGCATGCGGGAGAAGCCGAAATTGAACGTTAAACGTTGAACGTTAAACGTTTAACCTGTAACGTTTAACGCGTAACGTATACTCTCTCACCGTGTACATATCCGAAACCTTCCTGAGCATCCAGGGTGAGGGGCTGCTCGCCGGAACGCCGTCTTTCTTTATCCGTACGTCGGGCTGTAACCTGCGCTGCCGTTGGTGCGACACCCCATACGCTTCCTGGCACCCCGAGGGTGACCGGAGGTCCATTTCGGACCTCGTGGCCGAAGCCCAGGCCGGCCCGGCGACCCATGTCGTCGTCACCGGCGGCGAGCCGCTGCTGCAGCGTGAAGTGGGTGATCTGACCGAGGGCCTGAGAGACGCCGGCCTTCACGTGACGGTGGAGACCGCCGGGACCCTGGACCCGGTCTTTTACTGTGACCTGCTGTCGGTGTCGCCGAAGACCTCGAACTCAGACCCGGAGGGTGGATATGGTTCGCGCCACCGGCGTCTGCGCACCGACCTCGAGCCCCTCCGGCGACTGCTGGCGCGATTCGCGGAGTATCAACTGAAGTTCGTCGTTCAGGGCGGTGACGACATGCCCGAGATTCTGGAGTTGGTGCATGCCCTCGACTCAGTGCCGCGCGACCGGGTTGTGTTGATGCCGGAAGGTCGAAGCTCGGCGGAGTTGGCGGCCCGCGCCGCGGAGGTCACCGCCTTGTGCATCGAGCATGGCTTTCGTTACACTCCCCGACTGCAGTTCGACCTCTTTGGAGGAGGTCGGGGGGTCTGAACAATGGGTTACTACCGCATCGCGAAGAATTTCGAGGTGGAGTACGGTCACCGGCTGTGCAAACACCCTGAAAAGTGTCGTTTCCCGCACGGACACAGCCTGCGGATCGAGATCGTCGTTCGTGCTCGAGGCCTGGACGGCAATGACATGGTGTGCGACTACAAGGCGCTGAAGGTGGTTGTGGGCGGGGTCGTGGACCGGCTCGATCACGCCTTTGCGCTCAACTCGTCCGACCCGCACCTGGAGTCGCTGCGGGCCGTGGGCGACCGGGTGTTGCTCTTCGACGACCAGGATCCCACCACCGAGGTGCTGGTGCGTTGGATCTTCGACGAGGTTGCGGCCAGACTGGCCGACGGCGGCTCGGTCCGATCCGACAGCGGTGCCGAATACCGGATCCCCTCCGGTCTCGAACTGGAGCGGGTCAGGGTCTGGGAGACCCGGACGTCCTGGGCCGAGTTTGTGGGCATAGAGTAGATCGTGAGAGTGCAGCTCATCTTGTACGTAGATGATCTCAAGGGTCGTCCGGTGCCGAATCGAATTTCGAATTTCGAATTTCGAATTCCTGATGATCTTCCACATGACTGATACCCCCCTGAATCCCCCATCCGCCGTGGCCCATTGGCTCGAAGCCTTGCCGCGACCGGTCGCCATCACCGGCGGTACCGGTTTCGTGGGGTCTCACCTGGTGGATACCCTCTGCGCGGCCGGCATCCGGCCTCGGGTGCTGGTGCGAGATCCCTCGTCGCCGCGCTGGATCGGTGACCGGCCGGTGGAGTGGGTGCCGGGATCGCTGGAGGACGTGGAGGCACTGGAGACGCTGGTAAAGAGCGCCGCAACCGTCATACATCTGGCTGGGGTAGTGACCGCCGACGACGCGGCTGCCTTCGACCGGGGCAACAGGGATGGCACGGCGCGGTTGGTGCAGGCCATTCGGTCCGGCGCACCCGAAGCCCGGTTGGTCCACGTGTCGTCGTTGGCGGCAGCGGGTCCCGCTCCCACGCCAGAAGGGATCGGTCCCGAGGTGGATCCCTCCCCGGTGTCCGATTACGGGCGCTCGAAGTTGGCCGCCGAGCGGGAGGTGACGACCGCCTCAGACCAGCTCTGGTGGGCGATCGTGCGTCCGCCGGCGATCTACGGTCCCCGCGACACTGATATGTACGAGCTGTTCAAGATGGTCAACGGGGGCTGGGCCACCATTCCCACCGGCGAGCATTGGCTGACGCTGGCCTACGTGGCCGATGTGGTGCGGTGCATCCTGGCTGCGGCGGTGGCCGAATTCGCCGGCCAAACATACCACCTGGGCGAAGCGACGCCATACCGGCTCGAGACGGTGTTCGGCCAGATCGCCGAGGCCGGGGGCCGTCATGTTCGCATTGTCAGGGTGCCCCCAGCTGCCATCGATTTGGTCGCCCGCTGTGTGGTTCCCCTGCGACGGGCCGGTCTGTTGCGGACGGCTCTGACTCGGGACAAAGCGAGGGAAGCCCGACAGTCGTATTGGACCGCAAAGACCGGCGACTCGCTGGCCGCACTGGCAGTGGGCGAGCAGACTCAGCTATGCTCAGGCGCCGAATTTACCTGGTCGTGGTATCGCGAGCACGGGTGGTTGAAGTGACTCAATCGTTGCCGGTTGATGAAACCGCGTTAACATGACAGCCGATTTCCGGAGGGTGTGTGGACGTCTTTCAGAAATGTTTTGACTTCAAGGACGCCGAGACGGTGCGCGGGCTGGGTCTGTACACCTACTTTCGGAAGATATCGTCGGGCCAGGACCCGGTAGTGAAAATGGATGGCCAAGAGATCATCATGTTGGGGTCCAACAACTACCTCGGCCTGACCAGCCATCCTGAGGTCAAGGCGGCAGCCGCCGAAGCACTCGCGACCTACGGAACCGGTACGGCTGGTTCGAGGTTCCTGAACGGAACCCTGGACATCCATGTGGAGCTCGAAGATCGCCTCGCCGAATTCATGAACCGGGAGGCGGCGCTGACCTTTTCCACCGGATTCTCGGTCAACCTCGGTGTGATCTCGAGTCTGATCGATCGCCACGACGTGGTGATCCTCGACAATCTGGATCATGCGTGCATCCTCGACGGCGCCCGGCTATCCTACGGCCGGGTTCTCAAATACAAACACAACGACATGGAGTCTCTCGAAGAGCGGTTACGCAGCGTGGGGTCGGATCGAGCGCCGATGATCGTTGTCGACGGAGTCTTCTCCATGGAAGGCGACGTCGCAAATCTCCCCGAGATCGTGGAACTCAAGAGACGTTTCGGTGCGCGGCTGATGGTGGACGACGCCCACGGTATCGGCGTCATGGGTGAGCACGGCCGCGGTACGGCGGAGCATTTCGGGCTCGAGGACCAAGCCGATCTGGTGATGGGGACCTTCTCCAAGTCGCTCGCCGCGGTGGGTGGTTTCGTCGTCGGGGACCGGCCGGTGATCGAGTGGGTCAAGCACCGCGCGCGGTCGCTGATGTTTTCGGCGTCGCCGCCACCCGCGTCGGTGGCAACGGTCATCAAGGCGCTCGAGATCATCGCCCGGGAGCCCGAACGCCGCGAGACGCTTTGGGATCACACCCGGTACATGAAGCATGAGTTTGAAAATCTCGGTTTCGACACCGGCGACTCGGAGTCGCCCGTCCTACCCTTGGTGGTCGGCGAGGACCTCACCGCCTTCAAGATGACGGTCAGGCTGCAGGAAGAGGGCGTATTTGCCAATCCGGTAATCACGCCGGCAGTGCCGGCGAATCGGGCCCTGATCCGGACCTCCTACATGGCGACCCACACCAGGGAGCACCTCGACCGCGCCCTCGAGGCCTTTGCCAAGGTGGGCCGGGAACTGGGAGTCATCGGGTGACGGTCCGGGCTGTCTCCGGTCGCCGCGACCTCTCCGAGTTCGTCAATTTCCCCTGGGCGATCTACGGCAACGATCCCAACTGGATCGCGCCCCTCAAGGCCTCCGTCCGCGCCCTGCTCGACCGTGACAAACACCCCTTCTACGGTGGCGGCCGTGAAGGGGAGATCGAGCTCTTTCTCGCTCGTGACGGCCGCAAGGTGGTTGGTCGTATTGCGGCCATCATCAATCACGCCCACGACAGGGCTCACGGCGAGCGCGCTGGATTCTTCGGTTTCTTCGAGTGTGAAGACCGCGCCGATGTGGCGGGAGAGCTGTTGTCCACAGCCGAGGACTGGGTCCGGGAGCGGGGCGCCGAAGTCGTACGCGGGCCCATGAGTCCCTCCACCAATTACGAGTGCGGTCTCCTGGTTGAGGGTTTCGACCGTCCGCCGGTACTGATGATGACCTACAACCCGCGCTACTACGTGGACCTCATCGAGGCGGCGGGCTACAGGAAGGCAAAGGACCTTTGGGCTTATTTTTCACCGGTCCACGGTGCCAGCCTCGAGCGCCTTGAACGACTCGGCGATCGAACACGCCGCCGCAACCCGGGTCTGGTCACCCGGGGCGCGATCATGAAGGAATTCACGAGCGAAGTTCAGCTCGCCAAGTCGATCTACAACTCGGCGTGGGAGGACAACTGGGGCTTCGTGCCGGTCTCCGACGGGGAGTTCGACTGGCTTGCGAAGGAACTCAAGCCGGTGGTGCTCCCCGAACTCGTGCGTTTCGCATTCATGGACGGTGAGGCAGTGGGTGTGCTGCTCTGCGTGCCCGACTGGAACCCGGTCATGGGTGATTTGGACGGCTCGCCCTTCCGCCACCCACTCAGGACAATCAAACACGTGCTGAAGTCTCGGGCAGAAAACATGGAGGGGCTGCGCCTGATCCTGCTCGGGGTCAAGCCAGGATTCCGTGATCGGGGCATCGAAGGCGTCCTGCTTGGCGAAGGGTTGCGGGTGTCCATCGACACCGGCTATCAGTGGTGCGAGTACTCCTGGATCCTCGAGGACAACGAACTGACGAAACGGGCCGTTCGGCTGATGGGCGGCGAGGTCTACAAGGTCTATCGGGTCTACGAGAAGAATCTCTGATCCCCGGCCCAGCCACCTGTTCGAAAGTCCAAAGTCCAAAGTCCAAGGTCATTCCCCGCCCACCCATCTGTGCGGGTTGGGTGGTGGGGGAGTTTCGACGTTCGACTTTCGACTTTCGACCTGTAATTTCAATCGCACAACGGCTCTGGTGGATCGCTCGGACTGCCGGTGGCCTTGAGAAAGCGCTTGACGAGTCCGTTGATGAAGGCCGCGATCTGACGATCGGTGGTGACCTTTTCGGGGAGGGGTATCTGGGCCGCGGCCAGGAATTGGTGGCCGCCGCCGAAACCCTTCCGGCCGCCCAGATTTCGCGCCACCTTGCCGGCGTCGGTGTCGCGGTCCATGGTGCGCAGGCTGAGGTGGATCCAACGGTCGATCACGCCGACGCACATGGACCATCGGATGTCCTCGATGCGCAGCAGCAGATCGGCAGCCTCGGCCACCATTTCGGGCGATTCCAGGGGACCGAGCACGGAAACCACGCGGTCTCCGTATATGGTGGCGTTGTCGATGGCGCGGCGCATCTTGGAAAAATAGCCGCGCGGCAGCGGCGCCGACACCACCCGGCCCAATGCCCGGGCGTTGGCCTTCGGGTAGAGAGCGAGAAAGGCGTCCACGTCGGCTCGCGTGCTCTCCCGACCCAAATCCTGAGTATCCGATTTGATGCCGTAGACCAAAGCCGTCGCCAGACGGGTCGGGATCTCGATGCCGGCCGCGTCGAGGTACTGGTAGATGATGGTGGCAGTGGCGCCGTAGCGGCTGCGGACGTCAGTGAATCGGGCCGACCGGGTTTCCCGCCGAATCGGGTGATGGTCGATGACCACATCGAGCCGGATATCGGGGTCAAAATTGACGTTTCCGGCGCCGGGTTGGGCATCGACCATTCCCAGCCGGTCGAATCGGTCGAGGTCGAGGTCCTCCAGCGCCCGGACGTTGAGACCCAGGTATAGAATCAGCGCCTGATTCTCCGCCCGGCCCACGGTCCCCGAATGAGCCACCGAACACGAGATGCCGTGCAACTCGTTGGCGATCTCCCGCAGGCCGGCGGCGGCCGCGATCGCGTCCGGATCGGGGTTGTCCTGCATCACGATCAACATGGACCTCGCGCCGTCCAACACCGCGGAGAGCTTGGCCAGCCTATCGGCCGCCTTGTTGTTCTTTGCCATCGAATCTCCGATCGGGCCAAGTATAGCTGCGCGGACCCGTCAGCCTGATAGTCGAAAGTTGAAAGTCGAAAGTCGAAAGTCAATTGTCCCCGCCCACCCGGAGCGCGGTGGGAGAATTGGCGCGCCCGGGGTGGGTGGGGGCAATTCAAAATTCAAAATTCAAAACTGAGAATCAGGCATCCGGCATCCGGTTGGACGGGGGTCTATCCGTCGAGCTGGAGATCAACGCGATTCTCCGGCCCCTCCCAGACGCTCACCGAAAGCAACCGGGCCCCGAGATCCCGGATGACAGGTTTGAGTCGGCCGGCGACCACCTCGGCGACCCGCTCTGCGGACGGTGTCGGTGTGGCGATCTCCGGGTGCTTGTTGAGATCGGTGCCGGCAAGCTCGTTCTTCACCCGGCTCAACGCCTCGTGGACGGCGTGAAAATCCACTGCATAGCCCTCCGGGTGCAGCTGGTCGGTTCCCACACGGATGGCCACTTGCCACTGGTGGCTGTGCGGGTCCTCGGGCTGACCGAGGTAGCTGACCAAGGCATGAGACGCCTCGAAGCTGGTGGAGGAGTGGACCACCCACCGCGTCATATTGCCTCTCCGGGGGTACCGGTGGCCGCGGTGGGATTCGGCTGAGTCTTCCGGTCGGCCGTACTCCGCGGCCGGAGCACGAGGTTTTCGCGGGTCGCACGGATCTGGCGGATCCTGTCGTTATCGAGCCCGAGAGAAGCCAGCAGCGCCTTGACAGAGACCACCGGTCCGTCGCTTTCACGTTGATTGAGTTCGACCCGTAGGTCGCCGTTCGGATGGATCTCCCAGAGGTTGACACCGTCGCGAAGCCCATTGAGCTGGGCTTCAGCAGCCTCCGGCCACGGCCTGTCATCGAGCTGCGGGAGGCGGTAGCGGGCGGCCGCCACCATCTTGCCGAGGGAGGGAGCGCCCGGTACCAGATCCCTGGCGCCCAGGATGTCCATGCCGGTGGGAAGCAATCGCGCCATTGCCTCCAGGTGGTTCTGCCGGATCGGAGCAGTGCAATCCACGTCGAACACCTCGTTCAATCCCTCGTGGCCCACCGGCAGAGCAGGACCCATGGAGACGCGGATGTGCGGATTGAACCCCTCGGTGTACCGCGCGGGAACCCCGGATCCCCGGAGCGCCCGTTCGAGGGCGTCCATCACCTGCCGGTGAGACAAAAACCGGGCGTCTCCCGTCTTCGAGAACGTCACCCGATAGCGTCGATAGACCGGTGGCTGTGACAACTGCGCAGCGGGTCGCGGGATGCGGGGCTCGGGCCGCAGGCGGTAGGCGGCCGCCTTGGGCTGCTGTTCCGGGGGCACCGGTTCTCCCACCACCGGGAGGCTGTCCGCGGCAAGTTGGGTGTCCTCGCCGTTGCCCGGAATGCCGCACTGGTAGCAGTGGCCCCACTTGCAGTCCTCGGTGGCCTTTTCGCCCTTGGCGCGGCGCCATTCGGCCTTGAGATAATTTTTCCGGACCCCGGCGTCGATGATGTCCCACGGAAGGGTGTCGGCCGTGGCACGCTCTCCGAGCTGCGTCTCGAGGTCAATGCCGGTCTCCTGGACGGCCCGCCGCCAGGCGCCGAGGTCCAGGTGGTCCGACCAGCCGTCGAAGACCGCGCCATGGTCGTGGGCCCGTTCGATGGTGGCCGACAGACTTCGGTCACCACGGGACAGCAGAGCCTCCAGCGACGACTCGTCGGGGTCACTCCAGGTCAATCGGGCGCCGCGGATCCTGCGGAATCGGTCCTTGAGCAGGTAGATGCGACGCATCAACTCGTCCGCCGGCACGAAGGCTTGCCACTGAAACGGCGTCCAGGCCTTGGGTACGAAGCATCCCACTGAGACTTTGACCTCGATCCGCCTTCCACTGACCCTCCGGCCTGCCTGCACCAGGCCATCGGCGAGCCTGACCAGTTCCTCGAGATCGTCATCGGTTTCGGTGGGAAGGCCGATCATGGCGTAGACCTTGATCAGCTGCCAGCCCTTGGAAAAGGCGGCCTCTGCGGCAGCCAACATGTCGGCGTTGGTGAAGGTCTTGTTGATGACCCGTCGAAGTCGATCCGAGCCGGTTTCCGGGGCGAAGGTGAATCCCGATCGACGGACCCTGGAAACGGCCTCGGCCAATCCCACAGAGAAGGCGTCCGCCCGCAGGCTGGGGAGGCTGATGGAGACTCGCCGGTCCTGAAGCTGTTCGGCAAGGTTGTAGACCAGAGGCTCCACTTGAGAGTAGTCGGCGGTGGAGAGGCTCAGCAAACCCACCTCCTCGAAGCCGGTTTCGGCGACCTGCCGATTCATCCTCTCAACCACCACGCTGGGATCGTGCTCCCGCACCGGCCGATACCAGTAGCCGGCCTGGCAGAAGCGGCAACCCTGGGTGCACCCGCGCATGATCTCCATGCCCAGACGGTCCTGAATGACCTCCGCGAACGGAACAATGGGAACCTCGGGCTGATCCGCAGGATCGAGCTGGTCCACCCAGACCCGTTGCACCGGCATGGGGGCGGAGGGGTCGAGTGCTTCCCACCGGGCGGGTGCGTCCGCTTCTGAAGGATGCCACTGGTACAGAGTTGGGACGTAGACACCCTGGACCCTCGCGAGCCGCAGAAGGGTTGTGGAGCGGTCGAGGCCCTCGGTCCGGCAATCCCTGATCGTGTCGAGCATCTCGTCCAGAGAGGCTTCGGCGTCGCCGATCAGAATCGCGTCGAAGAAATCGGCTACCGGTTCCGGATTGGCGGTGCATGGACCACCGCCAACCACAAGCGGTTCGTTCGGACCGCGGTCGGCCGCCCGTCGCGTGATGCCGGCCAAATCCAAGAGATAGGGCAGGTTGATGTAGTTGAGTTCGCTCTGGAGCGACACGCCGACCACATGAAAGTCGCGAACCGCGCGGTAGCTCTCCAGGGAGTACAGAGGAATCCCGTACTCGTTCAGAGCATCTGCCATGTCCGGCATGGGAGCGAAGCTCCGCTCCGCCAGGGCGTCCGGTCGGCGGTTGATCAGGTGGTACAGGATCCGCGTGCCCTGGTGCGACATGCCGATCTCGTAGGCGTCCGGAAAGGTCAGGACGACTCGGACGGCCACATCGTTCCACGGTTTACGCGTCAGATTCCGCTCGAGGCCCAGGTATCTGCTCGGCTTCTGGACCATCGGCAAGATCTCGTCCAGCGCCGTCCGGATCTCGGTCGGCGACGGAGAATCGGTCATACATACCTCCGCCCCAATTCTTTGGGGTTCTGTACCTTACACGAAGTCGGTCGGCTGCCGAAGATATTCCAGCGGGCGGGTGTGGAAAGTGTGGAGGTGTGGAAGGTGTGGATTGAAGGGGGCAGGGCGCTGGGAGCAGGGGGCAGGCCAGCCCGCCCTGAATTCGGGGCTCGGGACTCGCGCCTCGCGGCTCGGATGAATCCGTCACCCGTGCGCTTGAAAGATCCGAGTCCCGAGTCCCGAGTCCCGAGTCCCGAATCCAGAGTCCCGAATCCCGAGTCCCGCTCGGACGTGAGAGCACCTGGACGGGTACTGGAACGGTCCACACCGTCCATACCAAAAACGGGAGGTTCATCCGGATTTCCGTGAGATGGGCAGTGGTTGAATTTGAAATGAGAAATGAGAAATGAGAAATGAGAAATGAGAAATGTGAAATGTGAAATTCGGAATGTCCCCTCGCACCGACTTCGTGTGCAGTTTTGGAGCCTACCAGCCACAGCATCCAGAAAGGCTTGTGGAATGAGTCCCAATCAGCACTTTGGGTTGAGCAAACGCCAGGTCATGGCACGGACTTGATCGAAGAGCTGCAGCGATGCGTTCGCGCGAGTGGAGTCGATCGCGCCGGCGTGAACCAGGAGGCGAAGATGGCAGTCGACCTCCTTCGCGGAGCCGTAGGCGATTCGCCAGTGATGGAGTCGATCCCGGCCCGTTCGGCCGTGGCCTTCTGCAATGTTAGCCGGGACCGAGCTTGCCGACCGGATCACTTGATCGGCGAGGCTCTTGACGGGAGCCGGCACCCGTCTGACGAGGGAGATGGCTTCCCCGGCAGCTTCGATGGCCTTGCCGTAGACGATGAGTTGGTTGCCTTGGCACGCGTCGATCATGATCACCTCCGGGTCGTTCATTGAATTCTCCCGACGTCGATCTGTTTCCGGATGTCAAGGGTCGTCTGACGACTTGTCTTACCCTTGACATCCGGAAACAGATCGACGATTCCCTCCCAGCGAACGACCCGGAGGGGATCACGATGCGCTCTGAGGGACAGCGATCAGCGGCAGTCGGCAGCGGCCGGGACAGATGGCAGCATCGGTGAACAGCGACCACGATCCGGATCAATCCCAGCTGATCACTGCCGCGGCCCCTGATCGCTGCCGCAGCCGCCGATCACGGACGCTGTCCCTGATTGCCGTCGCTGTTTCGCGCACGGAGACGGGCACGCAAAAACCCCAGCTCACGTTTTCCAGGATGAACCAAACGGGAGAGCCGTGAGGCCCTCCCGCCGGTTAACTTCGTATTTCGTTGAGATTGCTACGCCACCATCGCTTCGGCCTCCGGTGGCTCTTCCAGTTCCGCCACCGCCTTGGACAGACGCTTGAGGGCTCGACCGCGAAGCGGGCCGATGGAGCCGATGGGACGATCCAGGAGATCGGCCACTTCCTGATAGCTCAGACCCTGGATGTAGATCAGGGCCAGCAGTTTCCTGTCACCGGGTTTGAGCAGCTGCAATCCTCGGGCAATGAGCTCGCGCACGTCCTCTCGGTCTTCGGGTTCATACAGCTCGAGGTTTTCCAGGTAGCGCTCCGCGAGGGTTCGTTCGCGGATCAACCGGCGGATCCGTTTCTTCGCCTGGTTAATGGCTGTGCCGAGCAGCCACGTGCGCACATTCCTGATGTCCGCGGCCTTGATGACCAGCTGCAGCATGACCTCTTGGAAGAGATCCTCGGCGTCCTCCTCGGTCAGCCGGAACCACCGCAGAAAGACCGAAAACAGCATGGCACGGTAGGAAGTGGCGAGCATTTCGAATGCCCCCTGATCGCCCGCTGCGAAGGACATCAGAAGCTGCTGTCCTTGAGCGTCGCTCAGCCGTTGGCCTCGGGCCGCCTTGACGGGTTGCTCGGTCTCGGTGCCAAGGTCGGTGAGGATGCGTTCCAGCGCTTCCAATGAAAGCGGCTTGGCCAGCAACTCGTCGACGCCTGCCTCGGTGGCCTCGTCTTCGAGATCGCTCAGGTCTTGGCCCGAGAACAAAACGACGCGGGCGTCCGGGTCCGTATCGCGGGCCGTTCTCGCCACATCGAGTCCCTCGGTCCCCACCTTGAGCCGCAGGTCCGTGAGCACCAATGCGAAGGATTTGTTCTTGAGGCTGGATTGCGCCTCTGCGAGAGTTGCGACGGGCGTAACGTCAGCCCCCTGATCTTCGAGAAGCTGTCCCACCGACTCTCTGATGGCGGGATCATCGTCGACAAGTAATACGGTTGGGTTTGAAGTGTCCTTTGCGTGCATTGTGGCCTCCCGCAGTAACTATTCGCAGGATCCGTGCCAACTCTGAGGATATCGTTAAAATTGTTAAACGACTATTTTGCAATACTTTAAAAAACGAAAATTATTGGATGTTTTTTTGTTGGTGTGTCCATGTTCAGAAATTGAACACCGCGGAGGCCGCGATCCAGTCTCGATTTAGGTGTACACTGCCAGCCATGAAGCTTGTGTTCTTCGGTACTCCCGAATTTGCCGTGCCTTCCATTGAGAGATTGGTGGCCAGCTCTCACGACGTTGTGGAGATTGTGACCAAACCGGATCGACCCGTTGGCCGCCACCAGGTCATGACGTCGCCGCCCATCGCGGAATTTGCCGCAGACCATGGAATCGAACTTTGGCAGCCGAAGGGACTGAAGGGGGACGCGGCCGTGGAACGGCTTGCGGAGATCGGTGCCGACGTGGCCGTCGTGGTTGCCTACGGCAAGCTGATCCCGGCTGGACTGCTGCAGGTGCCGACGCACGGCTTCGTCAATCTCCATCCCAGCCTGCTGCCCCGCCACCGAGGGGCCTCCCCGATCCAGTGGTCGTTGGTTTGTGGCGACCGAAGCACCGGGGTGACCACGATGCTGTTGGACGAGGGCATGGATACGGGCCCCATCTTGCTCCAGCGGAGGGTGGAGATCGACCCTCGTGAGACGGCTGAACAACTCGCCCCTCGGTTAGCCACGACGGGTGCCGATCTGGTGGTCGAGACCCTGGATCGCCTCGAAGCGGGCACGGTGACACCGAAGCCGCAGCCGGAGGACGGCGCCAACACGACCCCCATGCTACGGCGGAGTTTCGCAAAGGTGAATTGGACGATGCCGGCCCGCCAGCTGGTGAACCGCCTCCGGGGATTCACACCGTGGCCCGGCCTCTACACCAAGTTCAGGGGAGGGCGTCTCAAGATCTTCGGGCTCGAAGAGGTGGTGCCCGCCCCTCCGGGAGATGAGGCGCCGGGAGTCACCATCACCGCCGACCCATCGGGGATCATCGTGCGATGCGGACGGGGTTCGGCGGCACGGATGACCGAGATGCAGCGGGAAGGGCGCCGGCGAATGCCCGCCGACGCCTTCCTCATTGGAGAGCGGGTCACCCGGGGTGAGCAGTTCGGCTGACCGGCAGCTGGCGGCGAGGTGGTTGGTCCGCGTCGCGGACGGCGCATACTCATCTCGGCTGTTGGGCGGCACCTCGTCTGCCGCCGTTCGAACCCGGGTTCTTGGGGTGCTGCGCTGGCAGCGGTCCATCGACGCCGTCCTCGGCCCGCACCTGCGTCGTCCAATGGAGAAGCTCGACCCGGAAGTGCGGGCGGTGCTGCGCCTGGGTGTCTTCGAGGCGGTGGTGCTCGGGATTCCTGTGGCTGTGGCCACCGATGCTGCGGTCCACCTCGTGCGGCGTCTCGGATTCGGATCGGCATCGGGGTTTGTCAACGCGGTGTTGCGCCGAGCTGCTCCCACCTGGGACCGCGTCACGCTGGAAAGTCCGGTTGATATTCGGCTGTCGCATCCCGGGTGGCTCTACGACCGGTGGTCCGCCAACTTCGGCGCCGAAGAGGCCGAGCACGCCATGGCCGCCGGCCAGGAACCCGCCGGAGTCTGGGCATGGGGTCACGAGGGTGTCAGCGGAGAATCCGCGAGCACATCATCGGATGTGGTACGGCATGACTGGTGCCCAGGTGCCTGGTCGGTGCCGACGGATGCGGGCCGTGTAATCGCGGCTGCTCAATCCGGCAGCGCCTACATTCAGGATCCGAGCTCGCAGCTGGTTGTTCATGTGGCCCTCAGGCTGTGGGGAGGGGGCGCCGCGGTGGACCTCTGTGCTGCGCCGGGTGGCAAGACCGCGCTGTGGAGCCGTCTCACCGATGGCGCTCCCATCGCCGCTTTCGATCGGCGGCTTTCGAGGGTCGTGCTCATGGGGCCACGGTTGGCCCGGCAGGGGACAACATGGACCGCTGTAGCGGACGGTGCCCAGCCTCCGTTGCGGCCCGCAGAGTGGGATCTCGTGCTCGTGGACGCGCCCTGCTCGGGCACCGGAACCCTGCGCCGACACCCCGAAATCAAGTGGCGGCTGCGTCAAGAGGACATCACGAGCCTCGCCCGGGTCCAGTCGCGCATCCTCGCCGGCGCCGTGGATCTTCTGGCCGAAGGTGGGGTTCTCCTTTACAGCACGTGCTCGGTGGAACCGGAGGAGAACGAGGAACTGTTCGATCCCATGCCCAGGGGTGTGGAGCCGGCGGACCTGGCCGCGGTCATACCGGAAGGCGTGCCGTGGATCCCGACCTCGGCCGGGGGAGCTCGGATTCTGCCCAACCCCCTCGGCGACGGATTCACCCTCCACGCTCTCCGAAGCTCCCGTTGACCGATCCAGCACCGACGCTCGCGCGAATTTTCAATTTTCAATTCTCCATTTTGAATGATTTAGCACCAATCACTGCGAATTTCGTCGCGAGGACTGCGAGGGGGGCAAGATATCGACGGGTCTGTGGGCGTGACGAGACCGGGCGGGCGGAACTCAAAATTCAAAATTAAGAATTGAGAATTCAATCTTCGGTCATGGTTTCCTCGAGCTCCGATTCGATCCGCTCCCACTCTGCCATCAGTTGTTCCACCTCCGTTCGGAGGGCCTTCTGCTCGCTCTGGAGGGACTGCACCACATCCTCTGTGGTCGTGTCGAAAAAGCCGGTCTGGCAGAACTGCGCGTCGATCTGGCTGATTCGGTTCTCGGCCTGTTCGATGCCCGCGGTGATAACGTCTCGCCGCAGGGCCAGATCACGGCGCGATCTTTCGGCGGCTTTCGAATCAGAGTCGACGCTCGACGGTTTGCGTGAGCTTCCCTTTCGCTCTCGCCGCTTGCGCAGAACCACCTGATCGGCATCGAGGTGGTCGTCGCCGCAGGACGCCAGATATTCATCGTAGGTGCCGCTGTAATCGTTGATGCCGCTGTTTGTGATCTCGATGATGCGGGTGGCCAGCTGGGACACGAACCAGCGGTCGTGCGAGACGAAGATCAGCGTGCCGTCGTAGCGCTTCAGAGCGGCCACCAGGGCTTCGATGGCCTCGAGGTCGAGGTGGTTTGTGGGCTCGTCGAGCACCAAAACGTTGGGGTGTTCGACGCTCAGGCGGGCGAAGACCAGCCGCGCCGCCTCGCCTCCCGAAATGTTGGCCACCTTCTTTTCAGCTTCGTCACCGGAAAACAGAACCTTCCCCAGTTCCCCCCGCACGAACCCTGTGGTCTGGCCGATGCAGACGTCGCCCAGCCACGACTCCACCGTGGCGTCGGTGCCCTCCAACTGATCTCGGTGGTCCTGCGCGAAATAGCCGACCTGGGCCTCGTGGCCCCAGGTCAACTCTCCGCCGTCGGCGGCGAGCTCTCCGGTGGAGATCTTGAGCAGCGTCGATTTGCCGATGCCGTTGGGCCCGATAATCGCCAGACGATCGCCGCGGCGCACATTCAAAGAGACGTCCCGCAGAACCTGGTTGTCGCCAAAGGCCTTCGAGATCGACTCCAACTCCAGCACCTGTTTGCCGCTGGGCCTCCGCTGGGAAAACCTGAAGACCGGATACCGCCGGGAGGATGGCGGGAGCGGTTGAATGACCAATCGCTCCATCTGTTTGATTTTGCTCTGGGCCTGGCGAGCCTTTGTGTTTTTGGCTCGAAACCGGTCCACAAACGCCTGATGCTGGTCGATCTGTTTCTCGCGACGGGCAATTTCGGTCTCGCGACGCTCCCGTTCCGTCCGCTTGGCCTTTGCGAAGGCGGTGTAGTTCCCCGTATAGAGGGTGGCGGTCTGGTAGTCGATGTCGAGAATATGGGTCGTCACGTTGTCCAAGAAACGATGGTCGTGTGAAATGACCACCGCCGTGCCTTGATAGCTGTTGAGGAATTTCTCCAGCCACCTGATGGACAGGATATCGAGGTGGTTTGTGGGCTCGTCCAGCAGGAGACATTGGGGGTCTGCAGCGAGCACTTGAGCCAGCAGAACCCTCAGCTTGAAGCCGCCGGACAGCGTGGACAGCGGCTGATCGTGGATGTCAGTGGGGATGCCCAGGCCCTCCAGGATTTCGCCGCACCGTGCTTCGAATGAGTAGCCGTCGTGGCTGGTGATGATGTCCTCGAGCTCGGAGTAGCGGTCGCCGTCGAAGGTCTCGTCGGCCTGGGCAAGCAGTTCTTCCTTGGCGTGGATGGCACTCCAAAGCTCGCCGTGTCCCATCATCGTCACCTGAAGAATTGAAACTTCCTCAAATCGAAAGTGATCCTGCTCCAGGGTGCCGAGGCGCAACCTCTTGGGTCGAGAAACCGCGCCCGTGGTTGGCTCTTCCTCTCCGGCCAGGATTCGGAGGAGGGTGGTTTTCCCCGACCCGTTGGCGCCAACGAGGCCGTATCGGCAGCCTGGATTCAGCTGAAATCCGGCGTCCTCGAAGAGGACCTGGGCCCCGAAGCCCTTGCTGAGGTTCGACGCAGCGATCATGGCGGCAGAGCTTAGCGGTTGTGGGCGCGGTTGTGAAGGGTGGGTGTGGTCATGGCTCGTGCGTGTCCCGTTGGAGCCACCGGCCGCTGCCGGTCCGGGTCTCGATGTCAGGCAGCGTGGCGAATGCTCTGGAGAAGATCGCGAGGCCGGTGTCTTGTTCCGGCCAGTAGATCCAACCAGATTCCTGCGATCCACGTGACCAGACCAGCGTCGGAAACCCCGGAATGGCGATCCGGCCGGTGTGGGGCCGTTCAACCGCCTCTGCCTCTCCCATTTCCAGGCTGGCCTCGGGGGCGAACCATCCGTCTGCATTTGCTCTGTACCATTGGTAGAGCACCCTGTCGCCCAGCTGGGAGGTTGCGTGGAGGTTGACGGCAACGAGGCCTTCGTCGTGCCGGATAACGACGAATCGGTCATAGGGTACGCCGACGGCACTGGGTTTGACGGCGAGGCGGTCGGCCGTGGGGAAGTCGAGCCGCTCTTCCGGTGATTTCCTGGAGCACGAGGAGGATCCGACCGCCAGTCCAACCAGCAGCCCGATTCCCACTCGAAACAGCCAGTCGGCTCGTCGAACCATGGCCAGACTGTACCAAGAATCAGCTCCGGAGGCGACGGCGTCCGTGGCTCGGGGTAAGATGTTCTCGATCGATCCGTTGAGGAGGCACCCATGCGAGGAATGTTTGTCATTGCGATGATCATGGCGATTTTGGCGGCTGTGCCTTTGGCAGCCGGTGAAGGCGACGCGTTGGTTGGTCTTTGGGCCACCGACCCGGACAGCGAGGATGGACAGGCGCACGTGGAAATCTTCGAGAAGAACGGCAAGTACTACGGCAAGCTGGTGTGGCTCGAGGAGCCCGTATACCCCGCGGACGACGAACAGGGGATGGCCGGCAAGACAAAGATCGACCGGGAGAATCCCGATGAGAGCCTTCGGAGTCGGCCGATCCAGGACCTGGAGATCATGTCCGGATTCGAGTACGACGGCGACAACAAATACAAGAAAGGCAAGATTTACGCGCCGGACGAGGGCAAGACCTACAAGTGCAAGCTGACCATCGACGAGGACGGCAACTTGAAGGTGCGCGGATATATCGGTATGGCGATGATCGGTCGCACCGAGATCTGGACGCCGGTCAAATAGACGCCTGAAGAAACCGCGACCAGGCGTGGGCGGATTGCCGGTCGGGGACAGCGGCAACCCGGGGTCATTGTCCCCGTTTTGCAGCAACCGGAGACTGGGAGGAAGAAGACGGCACCATGGGCATCGAAGGCAACCTCCAGACGATGGCCCTGCCCGATATCTTTCAGTGGCTGGCCAACGGCCGCTACACGGGCACCTTGTTGGTATCCAACGGTGGGGTGGTGAAGTCGATCTTTTTTCGTGGCGGCGAGATCGTCTCGTGCAACTCCACCAATCCCAAGGAGTTCCTCGGTCATTTTCTGGTCAGCCACGGCATGATCGGAGAGGATGGTCTGGCCGCGGCGATCGGTGAGCAGGAACGCAGCGGCGATCTCCTCGGTAACGTCCTGGTGGAACAGGGAGCGATTTCCACAGGGCAACTCGAGAAGATGTTGGCGCTCAAGGCCGAAGAGTCCATCTTCGAGCTGTTCCAGTGGGAAGAGGGCCAATTCCGATTCGTGGCCGACGAGCTCCCTGCCTACGAAATGGTCCCGATCTCGCTCAACGTGACGTCACTCACCCTCGAGGGCATCCGGCGCCTCGATGAATGGAAGAGGATCCGCGAGGTGATCTCTTCGGCTCAGAGTGTTCCGGTTGCGGTGGGCAATCTTCTCGAGGGCGAGGAGAACGAGGCCAGGCGGACCGTTCTGCAAATGGTGGACGACGATCGCACGGTGGAGGAGATCGGTCTCCAGACCCACTCCAGCGAGTACTTCGTGTGCGAGATTCTCTTCCAGAAAGCCCGACAGGGCCTGCTGAAGGTTGTCCGACCGAGAATGGCGACTTCCGAGGTCGGAGCGGGGGCACCGTCCACTAGCGCCGACGGCCTGGTGGCCGAGGCCCGCGCCCAGATCTCCAGCAGGGAGTTCGAGCAGGCGGTGCGGCGGATGAGAGCCGCCACCAGCCTGGAGCCGAACAACGACACGGTGGTCCGCGAAGTTCGGTCAATGGAATCGGAAATCCGAGCTGATATCGAAGGCCGCGGGGTGGAACCGGCCGGCATTCCGGCCCTCAAGGTCTCGCTGCAAAGCATGCAATCAATGGACTTCACTCCCCAGGAGGCGTTTGTCCTTTCCCGGATCACCGGCACATCGGACATTGGATCGATCCTCAAGATCTCACCGCTGCCCGAACTCGAAGCGCTGGTGGTTTTCTGGAAGCTGCTCGATGCCGACCTGATCGACATCACATTCCGTTAAGGTCCGCCACCGCGACCCACAATGAGAATTCGAAATTCGAAAAGCGGATTTCGGAATTCGGGCGCTGGGGGCGGTGGGAGAAATCCTCCACTTTGAACTGCCGGCGTCGGTGCGAGCGAGATGGAACACCGTGGTTGCCGGTACCGGTTAGACTGTGAGGCCAGATCGGGAATGGGAGGGTCAATGGGCCGGCTGATCGACCGCGAGCGCCTGGCACGCGCCAAGAACGCCAAGAAAAAGAGGATGGTGGACATCCGGGAAGAGGGCCGGAAGTCCTTCCTGAAAATGCCCTACGTGGAGATCACTCTCGACTCAATCGGCCGGAGGGCCGGTGTCAAGAACGGGATCGCCTCCATGTACTTCCGGAGCAAGGAGGAGCTCTTCCTGGAGCTGCTGCGCGATGAACTGGACAAATGGTACCTCGAGGTCGAGGGGGGCCTGTCTGCTCAACCGGCGCGGTTGTCCGACCGGAAATTGGCCCGCCTTCTGGCAAAGACCCTGGCGACGAGGACATCGCTCACCCGTTTTCTGTCATTGGCGCCCGTGGCCCTCGAACAGAACATGGAGATCATGGAGGCCTATCGCTACCATCGATGGCAGCGCGACCGCATGGTGGAGATCGGTGGCGAACTGGAACGACGGAGCAAGGGGCTGGGACCGGGTGACGGGCTCCGTCTGTTCCACCGGATCCAGCTGGTGGCATCGGCCTTCCATGTCTATTCCGATCCGCGGGGCACCCTGGCAGTCAACCTCATCGATCCGGATTTCGAGGACTTGAGGATCGACATGGAGTCCGAGATCGCCCGCGAGGTCGAACAGTTTCTGGCCGCCGCTGGATCGGACTGACCACCGTCGATCCTTCGGTTTCCGATCTCCATGTCGGTGCCAGGCACCGCCGAAGGTGTTTCGATTCCGTGCTCCGATGCGATTTCGACGGTGCCTGGCACCGGGTGAGCGCGTTCGGTACCCGCTCGAGGACGGCACGCCCGATCAAAGCGGCTTCCTCGCCCCGGGAGGGAGGGCGGGAACTTTCGACTTTCGACTTTGGACTTTCGACTCTCTTGGACGGCACGCCCGCCCATCGCGCGCTCCTCCCTCCGGGTGGGCGGGGGAATCTGCAATCTGCAATCTGCAATTCGCAATTCGCAATCTGCAATCTGCAATCTGCAATCCGTAGTGGGCGGGTGGCGGACGGTTCAACATTCAACTTCCTCCTTGGCATCCAGCATCGATTGCCGGTAACGGGTGCGGGCCCGGGGTCGGGCTCGTTATTCACGCGGCAGTGGGACTTCTGAGCCGTCTATCGGCTGGGTTGACAAGGGTCTTCGCAGGACATATGTTGTTTTTAGTATTCTGAGAATCCGACAAAATTTTGAGAAAGGATACTTTTTTTTTGTCGGTATTTTGAGTTTGAGTATTCAAAACGGGTCTCACAACGCGTCGCTTCCGGGGAACAGGGACAGCTGAAGACGAGGGGTTCCCCAGCGTTCCCGGCAACGCAGTCGCACGACGGTGCAACGGAGGAATCCGATGAGACCCTGGTCAGTTTGGTTCACGTTTCTTATTGTTATCCTCATCACCAATACACTTGCGTCCGGAGGCGTGGTTCTCGAACAGACACCCGGGTCCACTGGTGCGGTTCGGGTGATGTTCGTCGCTCAAGGGCCCGATGCCACCCTGGTGGACGTCGCAACGGGGCATCAGGTTGACCCACCCTCACTTGTAGACTCGACGGCTGGTGTTGGTGGGACCATCACCTGGCAGGTCGCGAGGGATTCTGAAGATCGCCTAGGCAATCGCCACGCGGTGTACCGCCAACGGTACGTACCGCCCGATGGCGTTTTGCGACGCCTGTTCCCCAACGGAATCCGAATGCGGGGCGGCGAGCTCGGATTCCACTACGACACAAATGGAACGCTGACAGCGGTCCTTGGGGCATTCTTTTCGGATATCGAATCCGTGGGCACCATTGGCTTTGGGTCGTTGGAAGAAGCTCGCACATCGGCTCGAGAGGCATTGGCAATCGCGGGATACGAACTCCCAACTGACCTTCAGCTGCCGGCCGCGGTCCTGAGACGACTCCTACTCCATTCGGAGGTCGAATTCGCCTCGAACGGTAGCGGCAGGGGATTTCAACCCGTATGGGTTTTGCCGTTCGTTACGAGTGAGAGCGGGGGTGTGTGGGCAGCGCTATCCGGGGAAACAGGGGATCTCCTGGCGCACTGGAACCGGAGCCCGTCGTACGACTGTGAGCCTTCGAGCTTCGTTAACCTGCCCGCAAAGGGTGTGCCTCAAAACCAAACCGGATGGGAGGGGCAGCCTTTCGATCCGAACATCGCGCCGAGAGATCTCTGGGCCACTGAGATTGTGGGTCAGAAAATCGTTCCTGGGGGGTCAAGCTTCTCCTACCATGGGCATCGCGCGGGTGACGGAGGGATTCCGGACATTCAGGTGTTCCAGGGCTCATACCACCGCTGTAACGATGATGGAACACTTCTTTTTGCCGAATTGGTCCGGCTCAACGCTTCCACCGACTCCCATTGCGAAGGGCTCCCGTGTTATGTCGATTCCGCCTCACCGGACGTACCGGGCAGCAGTGCCGGCGATGCACTCTGGAAGACCTATCAGACCATGCAGGTCTTCGATTGGCTCGGGTTCTACGGGTTTGACGACATGGGGACCACCGCCAAGATTACCGTGGGCGCTGTAGGTGCGCCTGATTTTGCGGCCTTCAATCTTGACCACAACGAAAATCGTGGCTGGTACAACGGTGTATTCATATCTCAGAAAGACAATCTCGACTTCGAGCTCTCATCATGTCTCGACGTCATAGCCCACGAGTGGGGCCATGGCACGATCTACGAGCGAGTTTCCGAATGGGACTACGGTGTCTGGCAGGAGGCCGTTTTCCACGAGGCGTGGGCCGATGTGATTTCTTACATTGTCGAATGGTTCGCGGAACCCGAGTGGCAATCGGACGATCCTCTGGTCGAGCGGGCCGACTGGAAGAGTGGTGAGGATCGTCGGTCAGATGGGTCTGATCCTGGGCGATGGGTCGACGTGGACGACGGTGACCCCGACCCGTCGGGTTGTTGCGGAGGATATCTCTCGTTTCACGCTCAGGACCCTACCGGCCCGTATCCCGATCACCCGGCGTGGGAAGGCAATCGTCTCTCGGTTGCACTCTATCTGACCTCGGAGGGTGGGCAGAACCCGGTGTGCGCCAATAATTGGCTCAGCGGATGCGAGATAGTCGTTACCCCAATCGACATCGCCGTGGCCGGGCCTGCGTTCTTCCGGGCCCTCACCGTGTACGTCAACGGCTCCCACGGTTGGGACGATTTCGCAGATTTGGTGAAGATTGCGGCAAAGGACCTGTATACCCAATCTTGGCCGGGTCACTGCCAGGATGCGCTGTTCGAGCAGCAGTCCATCGGAGAGGCCTTTACAGCGATAGGCCATCCCGGATCAGGGAATTTCTATTGCGTATGTGTGACCGAGCCAGGCTGCAACCCGGATCCGGATTGACGACGATGAATGGGATAATACACCCATGACGCTGCGGTTTCGTCTCTGTGTTCTGACCGTGCTTGTGGTCTGGCCTGTGCTGGTGCAATCTGAGGCGCCGTCTCGTTCCGACTTGGCAGACGAGCTTTTGATCACCCGCCGGACGTATTTCAATCCTGTGGGAGAACGGTTCGGGGGGATCTGGTTGCTCGATCCCGAGGAGCTCAGATACCTCCGAGTGAGACCCTTCCTTCCGACCTTTGACACCAACCGCCAGATTCCACATGGGTATTGGGGGCAGGACGCCTCTCTGGCCGCTCATGGGGATGTACTCAGCTTCCAGACGTGGCCCGGTGTCATGGATTTCGATGTCTATTCATGGCGTCTCATCCGCCGGGTCCCGGCGGCGTCGGACCCGGGGGAGGTGGGCTGGGCGATTCAGGGACCGATGCTCGATCTCGACGACGCGTTCGAGCTGGGGCTTGAAGAGGGGACCTTCGGAAACGGGCGTTGCGTCGTCATATTCCAGGCAAGTGGTAATGATTGGGGGGGGAGGTCGTGCGAGGCATGGCCGTATCCCGACACCCCGGATACGACAACAACCTGGGGCACGGACTCGGTGGTGTTGCTCAAGCATCCCGTGGCCGAACAGCACCTGGTGGAGCTGTTCGCGGAGCTCGACCTGCTCGACTGGCCGTCGTATCCGATCGGCGCGACCCCTTGTCTGAGCGCTGACTTCCGCCGAAGGGGGTTCTGGCGCTGCCGGCCAGACGGCGCCGCCTTCTATGACATCGACGGTGGCGGGCTGTCAGGCCCCAGCCTGGATGTGGATCTGACCATTCCACCCTTCGACAGAGAGGACGTGGTGGTCGACCGTCTCGTCTATCACGAGCCGTCGGACCTCCTGTACGGGCTCGGGGGCGAGGTGATCAGCGGAGGAATTCGAAATGACATGTTCTTGTTTTCGTTGGACCCGGAATCGGGGCACGGTGAGCTGCTCGGCGAGTGGCACCGCGCCGAGTACATCGAGCTGGGCGCACCGAACGCCCTGAGTGTACTCGGGCCCGCGCCGAGCATGAGCGAGACGCTCGTTCCAATCGTGGCCGACACCCCGGGCTCCAACGGCACCCAATGGACCACCGAGCTGTGGTTTTTCAACCCCTCTTATGAGGCCATGGATGTGACGGTGCGGAGGGTGGCCTGCCCCACCACGAGCAGGTCGTTCACCCTGGCCCCTCACGGGAGCCTCGCGGTCCGGGATGTCCTCGCCTGGGTCGGGGGCGGCGCGCCTGGACATGACGGACTGGTTGTGACTTCGGGCCACCGATGGGGTGAGCAGCTCGCAGTCTCGGGCCGAATCTCGACTCCGGCAACTGACTCGGGGGGACGATACGGTCACGCCATTCAGGGGCTGCCGGGAAGGATCGGGTACTCCAACCACACTCAATACAAAGCGTATGACCCGGAGCTCCATTGGGTCAAGTCGACCTTGCTGCGGCCGTCACAACTGTCGCTTGACAGACGGATTCCGGGGCGCTTTCGTTTCAACCTTGGCGTGGTCAACGACGGCGACGAGCCGCTTACCATCTCTCTCATATGGGGGTATGCCGATGAACCCGAGTACTGGCTCCGCGACTTGAGGCCGGAGGGTGCCGAACAGGAACTCACGGTCGCGCCGCACGATGTGCAGATCGTTCAGATCCCGTCGCTGTTCCCGGAGGAAATTCAGACCGGCTGGCCGCCCCGCCTGGCCGTACTGGGGGACCGCCCCGCCGCGGTGTGGATGTCCATGATCGACAATCTCACCGGGGACGCGACTTTCGTGCCGTTTACGAACTACACCCTGGAAAACGACAACACCGAGGATCGCCTGGTGCTGCCGGTGGTCGCGCACCTTCAGGGTGAGAACGGAACACGATGGACGACGGATCTCTTCGGCTTCGAGTGTTACACAGGAGCGTGGAACGCACCGGCCTGGAAGGACGAACCCTTTGCCGTGTACTATCCTGGCGATCCGGACGGTGATTGCGGTGGGAGTGCGGCGTCTGGTTCCGGAATCGCGACCTATCTCGACGGCGAGATCGGCATGCCGCTGACGGACTGGATCGAAACCATGAGTGAAGTGTGGTACGACCCAACTCCCGAGGAAGCGGAGCGGGGGTGGCGTACGATCTTCCCGGACGTGATCCGGCTGTTTCCGGGATGCGAGGATGAGACGGCGTCGAAGGGTGCTCTGGAGATCGCAACCGGGTCGTGGTTCTCGGGCTTTTCGCGGACCTACACCACGCGCCCGGACGGTGGAACCTACGGCGGCATGCTGCCGCTGTACCCGCCGGGCGGTTGGCCGACGCAGCACTTCGCCGGGCTCGAGGTGAAGCCGGAGCAGAGGATCAACGTGGGCCTGTACAACGGAAACGCAGAACACGCCATCACCCACGAACTCCGGCTGTACGCTGCCGATGGGACGTTGGCTGCCACCCGCCGCATCGTGATCCACCCACACCAGCTCGTCCAGCGTCCCTTGGAACGGATTATGGGGCTCGAGGAGGGCGCGCTGGACGACGGGCTGTACGGGCTGTCGGTGATTCCCCTCGACGACCCCGAGCTGGGTGTGGAGGGCCGAAGCTGGGCGTACGTATCGCTTGTCGACAACATCACCAACGATCCGGTGAATCTCTGGTAAGGGGTCCGTCAGCGCGTCCGTGTTCCACGGGCCATGTTATGGTGCAGGCGTCCCGCCTGCAGGCGCGCGTTTGATTGAGGCCGGAATTGCAGCCGGGACGGCTGCGCCACAATCGCAACGATTCTCCGTGCGCGCTCGGATCGCCGCGCCGGGCGCCGGCCGCGCGTAGTGAACGATCCTCCTGATTTCATCGCGCCCATCTCCCCGCAGCGCTCTCTGCGGTTGGCACCCTTGAAATTGTTCGGACCCCTGTTTCAGATCCTTCAGCGACGAGAATCCGAAAAATGTCAAGAGTGGCGCGCCCGCTCGTCGCGCCCCCTCGTGCCGGGTGGGTGGGGAGGTTTAACGTGTAACGTTCAACCTTCAGCGCTCATGGACGGCACGCCCGCCCTTCGCGCCCACTTCCGATCCGGGCGGGCGGGGCAATCTGCAATCTGCAATCTGCAATCTGCAATCCGTAATGGGCGGGTGGCGGACGGTTCAACATTCAACTTCCTCCTTGGCATCCAGCATCGATTGCCGGTAACGGGTGCGGCCCCGGGGTCGGGCTCGTTATTCCCGCGGCAGTGGGACTTCTGAGCCGTCTATCGGCTGGGTTGACAAGGGTCTTCGCAGGACATATGTTGTTTTTAGTATTCTGAGAATTCGACAAAATTTTGAGAAAAAATACTTTTTTGTTGTCGGTATTTTGAGTTTGAGTATTCAAAACGGGTCTCACAACGCGTCGCTTCCGGGAAACAGAGACAGCTGAAGACGGAGGGTTTTCAGCTTCTCTAGCAACGCCGGCGTTCAACAGCGCGATGGAGGATTCCGATGAGACATTGGTCAATCCGCTGCACGTTCTTCGCTTCCGTTCTTATCACGAGTCCGCTTGCGTCCGGCGGTGTCGTCCTCGAGCAGTCTCCTGACGCGACGGGGGCAAACCGTGTGTTGATCGTCGCTCAAGGGTCCGAAAGCCAACTCGTTGATCTGGTCACCGGGCGCGTAGCTGAGATACCCAGTCTGGAAGACGCAGTAACGTCCAATGGTGGGGTGCTCCGGTGGCGGGTCGATCGTGATTTCACCGACCATTTGGGATTCCGTCACATCCACTACAAGTTTCCGACGCCGTTTATTATGGCTGGCTCAACGGCGTCGTTGTATTTCAGAAGTCCGATCCTTCGGATCCTGACACATTTGAACTCTCGGCGTGCCTCGATGTGATCGCACACGAATGGGGCCACGGGACGATCTTCGCTACGGCTGGCTGGTCGCGTGATACCACCTCGGGCAGGCAATACCATGAAGGGTGGGCCGATGTGATCTCCTACCTCACCGAGTGGTATAGAGAGCCGGGCGGGGACCCTGACAACCCCGCTGCTGAAACCGCCGACTGGACCAGTGGCGAGGATCGCGACAGTAGTGTGCAAAACCCCGGCCGGAGGGTGGATGAAGATGATGGCCTGGGTGGCTTCTCCTACCACGAGAGTGATCCTCCCGGGGTGCCCGACGATTATGGGCACTATGGGGGCCACAAGTTGGCTGTGGCATACAAACTCAGCTCGATGCAGACGGACGACTGGGGGAACTTCAACCCTGTTTGCACGAGGTTGTATTGGTTGGACGCATGCGACATCGACGTGCCGACGATCGGGTATTGGAAGGCAGGTGAGATATTTTTTCGGGTGTTGACAGTGTATTCGACGTTCAGCTCCGACTGGTATGACTTTGCGGATCTCGCGAAACAGGCGGCACGGGACCTTTACGGCAGCTTTCTGCCACCGACGTGCGATGATGCTGTGGAAGAACAACGATCGGTCGCGGATGCGTTCGCGGCGATCGGCTACCCGGGAACACCCGGTCTCATCTGTACGTGCGAGCCGTGGCCCCTGTGCGAGGGGGATCCGGAGGACTGAGGCTTGTCAACCTTGATATCGAAACCTCGGAGGCCCTGAATTGCTTGCGTCGTCGCCTTCGTTGTGACGACGCTTGCTGGGCCGTGTCGTGCGGAAAATCCGGATCGCGAGGATCTCCAGGGTGACCTGTTCGTCGTTCGACGGGCGTACTTCAATCCGGTTGGGGAGAGGTTTGGGGGGATCTGGTCGTTGGAACCGGACACATTGACCTACCGACGGCATCGAGCATTCCTCGCTACCATCGATTCCGACCGTTGGTGGCCTTACGCCTTCAACGGACAGGATGGGTATCTCACCGTTGATGGAGATCGGTTGTCCCACCAAACCTGGCCGGCCGCTGTGGAGTTCGACGTCTATTCGTGGCGATTCCTGCGTCGCATCCCGTCCGGGTCAGCGACTGCCGAGGTGGGCTGGGTGATACAGGGTCCGACTCTGGGGTCTGCCGAGGGCGGGCGATTTGGTCTTGACCCAGGGACTTATGGGATTGCGAGGTGCGTTCTGCATTTGATGACCGGCGGGGAATTCGGCCACCGTTGGTGTGAGCCGTCCCCCTATCCGGGTTCGAGCGGGCAGTCGGTGTACGGGAATGACGCGACCGTCCTCTGGCGCAGTCCCGCGCACGAGCGCCACCAGGTTCTATTGTTCGAGGAGGTCGAAGACCTCCCGTGGCCCGAGTACCAAGTTTCGCCGTGTCTCAGTTTGGACCTCAACCGGGAGGGGTTTTGGCGCTGCAAACCTCACGGAGCATTATTCTACCCAGTAGAAAATGGGAGGCTGTTAGCTCCGACGTTTGACGTTGAAGTATCTGAAACACCGTTTGACAGGGATGACGTCGTTATTACCCGGATGGCTCACGTTGCCGTGACAGACACCTTATTTGGGATCGCGTGGAGCGTGGCGCCCGACAACTACGGCGACGAGGTGTTCTTCTTCGCGATCGATCCGTACTCAGGTGCGCGGACGAGCCTGGGCGAGTGGTACGAGGGTCAGTACCTGGGCGCGCCAGCGAGTTTGGCGACAATCGATGATCCTCCGGAAATGCACGAACAGCTGATTCCGGTAGTGGCGGACACGCCCGGTTCCAACGGCACCCACTGGTCAACCGAGCTGTGGTTCTTCAACCCTTCGCCGGAGTCAATGGCCGTGACGGTGCGCCGGGTTGCCCGACCAGATGCGAACCGATCGTTCACGTTGGCCCCCCACGAGAGCCTCGCGGTCCGGGATGTGCTCCCCTGGGTGGGGGGCGGGCCAACCGAACATGATGCCCTAGTGGTCGCGTCGAGATACCGGTGGGGTCAGCAGCTCGCAGTCTCCGGACGGATCTCGACGCGGGACGTCGGGACGGGAGGGCGGTTTGGCCACGCGGTGCATGCGGTGCCGGGGCGGGTCGGATATTCGAACCACACTCAATTCAAGACCGGCGGCGGCTCGGAGATCCTAAATGTCACTTCACCCGGATTGCGGTCGTCTAGCCTGTCACTCGACCATCGGAACCCCGGCAGGTTTCGTCACAACGTTGGTGTGGTCAACGATAGCGACGATCCTCTCACCTTGACACTCGTATGGGGGTACGCCGATCAACCCGAGTATCGGTACAACAGTTTAAGGCCCGAGGGGGCCGAGCAGGCGATCAGAGTTGCACCCCACAGCGTGAGGGTAGCGCGGCTCGAATCGCTGTTTCCGGCCGAGGTCCGCGCAGGTTGGCCGCCGCGTTTGGCGGTTCTGTCCGACCGTCCGGCTGCGGTGTGGGTCTCCATGATCGACAATCTCACCGGCGATGCGACTTTTGTGCCGTTCACGAACTTCACCTATGAGAATGACGACTCGACCGACCGCCAGGTGTTGCCCGTTGTGGCCCACCTCCAAGGTCAGGGAGGGGTGGATTGGAGGACAGACCTTTACGGATATGAACTCTACGTTGTGAGTGATTGGGCTTCGAATGCAATCCAGGACATGCCGTTCGCTGTTTTCAGGCCTGTAGATTCCGAGGGTGACTGCATGGGTACGGCTGCGACTGGCAGCGAGATCGCGACCCATCTCTCCGGTGAGATCGGGATGCCGTTGGATGAATGGATGGAAACCATGCGGGAGGTCTGGTACGACCCGACTCCCGAGGAAGCCGAGATGTGGTGGCGCACGATCTTCCCGGATGTGATCCGCCTCTTTCCCGAGTGCGAGGAGGAGACGTCCGCCAAGGGCGCCTTGGAGATCGCCACAGGTTCGTGGTTCTCGGGTTTTTCGCGAACCTATGCCACGCGCCCGGACGGCGGCACGTACGGCGGCATGCTGCCTCTGTACCCGCCGGGCGGTTGGCCCACCCAGCACTTCGGCGGGCTCGAGGTGAAGCCCGAGCAGCGGATCAACGTGGGCCTGTACAACGGAAACGCAGAACACGCCATCACCCACGAACTCCGGCTGTACGCTGCCGATGGGACGTTGGCTGCCACCCGCCGCATCGTGATCCACCCACACCGGCTCGTCCAGCGTCCCTTGGAACGGATTATGGGGCTCGAGGAGGGCGCGCTGGACGACGGGCTGTA
Organism: uncultured Holophagae bacterium; assembly: GCA_963710645.1. Taxonomy (GTDB): domain Bacteria; phylum Acidobacteriota; class Thermoanaerobaculia; order Thermoanaerobaculales; family Sulfomarinibacteraceae; genus FEB-10. The sequence continues at coordinate 193,500 of CAVQBD010000006.1, forward strand.
CGGGCTGTCGGTGATTCCCCTCGACGACCCCGAGCTGGGTGTGGAGGGCCGGAGCTGGGCGTTCGTGTCGCTCGTCGACAACGTGACCAACGATCCGGTGAATCTCTGGTGAGGGGCCGGTCAGCGCGTCCGTGTTCCACGGGCCATGTTGTGGTGCAGGCGTCCCGCCTGCAGGCGGGCGTTTGATTGAGGCCGGAATTGCAGCCGGGACGGCTGCGCCACAATCGCGCCGATTCTCCCCATGCGCTCGGATCGCCGTGCCTGGCGCCGGCCCGCGTGTATGGAATAATCCTCTTGATTTCATCGCACCCATCTCCCCGCAGCGCTCCCCGAGGAAGCGATCCTTCGGTTTCCGATCTCCATGTCGGTGCCAGGCACCGCCGCAGATGTTCCGATTTCGTGTTCCGGTGCGATTTCGACGGTGCCTGGCACCGGGTGAGCGCGTTCGGTACCCGCTCGAGGACGGCACGCCCGATCAAAGCGGCTTCCTCGCCCCGGGAGGGAGGGCGGGAACTTTCGACTTTCGACTTTGGACTTTCGACTCTCTTGGACGGCACGTCCGCCCATCGCGCGCTCTCACGATCCGGAACGGAGGGCGGGAACGTTTAACGTGTAACGTTTAACCTCCAACCTTGAAGGACGGCACGCCCGCTCAACGCGCTCTCCTCCCTCCGGGTGGGTCGGGGAGCCTGCAATTCGCAATTCGTAACGGGCCGATGGGCGGGGGACCGATTGACACAAATTCTCACTCCGTGTATGCTCCCGCGACCTCGAATGGAGGTGAGGATCATGGCCGGAAAAGGACATCGGGTTCAGGTAAAGCTCAAGAGTTCCGAGAGCCCGCACATCTATTACGTGAAGAAAAACAAGCAGAACACGCCGGATCGGCTGGAGCTCAAGAAGTACGATCCTGTGGTTCGCAAGCACGTGACCTACAAAGAGTCGCGCTGAGTTTACGGTTCAACCCGAACGATCAACGCCCGGGATAGCCCGGGCGTTTTTTTTGTGAAGTGAATCGTAAATATTGGATGGTAAATAGAGGCTGATGAAGGTGCACCGCCCACCCCAATATTTTTGAAAATCAACTATTCACTATTCACTATTCACTATTCACTATTCACTATTTACGATTCACTTCTTCTTCTTTTTCTTCGCCCTGGGATCTTTGCCCTGGCTGCGGAGCTTTTCCTCGCGGGCGGCGAGCAGTTCCACGGCCCGATCCAGCGTCACCGACTCCGGCTCGGTGCCCTTGGGAACCGTGGCGTTGACCGTTCCGTCGGTGACATAGGGACCGTACCGCCCGGTCTTTACCTGGATGGCGTCCCCCGACCCCGGGTGCTTGCCGAGATCCGCGATCACCGATGCGCCGGCTCGCTTACCGCGTCCCTTGGGTTGTTTGAGGATTTCCACGGCCTCGTCCACGGAGAGGTTCTCGAGGGTCGTGTGGTCCTTGATGCTGCGGTTCTCACCGGCACACGTCACGTACGGGCCGTATCGGCCCACCGCGGCGACAATCGGCTCCCCGTTTTCGGGATGGGGTCCGAGTTCGCGCGGGTACGACAAGAGCTTGAGTCCTTCCTCCAGGGTGAGGGTCTCCGGATCCATACCGGGCCAGAGGCTGGCCATCCGGGGTTTCTCCTTGCCGGCGCCGCCATTCTCTCCCAGCTGGACATAGGGACCGTAACGACCGCTCTTGAGGTTGATGGGAAGACCGGTGGCCGGATCGTCGCCGAGCACTCTGCCGCCCGAGGCGGCGTCCTCGATCAGCTTGAGCGCAGCTTCCACGGTCAGCTCGTCTGGCGGCATTTCGTCGGGAACCGAGGCCCGGCGGTCGGTGTCGCCGATCTGGACATAGGGGCCGTAACGGCCGATCCGAACCGCAACCTCATCCCCGTCCTCGTCTGTGCCGATAGTGATCCTCGAGGCGTCTCGGGCGGCCACCTCTTCGCCCGCCTCGTCGATCAATCCGTGAAGGCCCTGGCTCATGATCCGTCGGCCGCCGGCAGCGTCGGTTCCAAAATAGAAATCATGGAGCCACGGTTCGGGTTCGCGTTCGCCGCTGGCGATGGTGTCGAGTTCGTCCTCCATGCGGGCGGTGAAGTCGTAGTCCACAAGGTCGGGCAGTTGCCGTTCCAAAAGCCTGGTCACGGCGAAGGCCGTAAAGGTCGGGACCAGCGCCTGGCCCTTGCGCCACACGTAGCCGCGATCCTGGATGGTCTGGATGATCGTGGCGTAGGTGGACGGCCGCCCAATCCCACGGGCCTCGAGCTCCTTGACCAGGCTCGCTTCGGTGTAGCGAGGTGACGGCTGGGTGGTCCGCACGGTGGACTCGACTCGGGTGGCTTCCAGGTCCTGGTTGGTCGTGAGCTTGGGGAGGACCTTCTCCTGATCGGCCATCTCGGCCCGGGGGTCGTCCGAACCCTCCACGTAGGCTCTGAAGAAGCCCGGGAAGGTGACGACCTTTCCAGACGCGCTGAACAGCGCCGGGCCGTGCTCGCCGGCGTCGGCGCGGATCTTCACCGCGGTGCGCAGACCGGTGGCGTCCGCCATCTGGGAGGCGAGCGTCCTTTTCCAGATCAGCTCGTAGAGACGGTATTGGTCGGGCTCGAGCTCGCCTTGGAGGCTCTTCGGCGTCCGAAAGCTCTCGCCAGCGGGCCGAATCGCCTCGTGCGCCTCCTGGGCGCTCTTGGACTTTGACCGGTAGACGCGCGGTGACTCGGGCAGGTATTCCTGGCCATAGAGCTGAGCGACCTGAGATCTGGCGGCGCGGATCGCCTCGCCCGACAGGGTCAGGGAGTCGGTCCGCATGTAGGTGATGTAGCCGTTTTCATATAGGCGCTGGGCGGTGCGCATGGTGCGCTGGGCATTGAAACGGAGCTTACGTCCCGCCTCCTGCTGCAGGGTCGAGGTCATGAACGGGGGGTAGGGCCGGCTGACATAGGGCTTCTCGACCACATCGACGACCTCGAACGGCCTTCCCTCGAGGCTGGCCGCCACGGCCGCGCCGGCAGCCTCGTCGAGTGCCAGCGCAGACCCCTTGAGCGCACCCGTCTCAGGGTCGAAGTCCTTGCTGGTGGAGATTTTGCGCTCGGCCAGTTCGGTCAGTCGTGCGGTGAATGAGGGTTCGTTCTCCCGGCCCGTTACGAGCTCGGCTTCCACCACGGCGAAGGAAGACTCCACAAAGCGCATGCGGGCCGCCTCGCGCGCCACTATCAGCCGCGTCGCCACCGATTGAACCCTGCCGGCCGACAGCTTTGGGCGAACCTTGCGCCACAGCACCGGTGAAACCTCGTAGCCCACCAGCCGATCCAGAATCCGGCGGGTTTCCTGGGCGGCCACCAGCCGTTGATCGATGTCACGCGGCTCGGCCAGGGCGTGCTCGATGGCAGCCCGGGTGATCTCGTGAAAGACCAGTCGCTTGACCGGGATCGTGGGATTGAGGACCTCCACCAGGTGCCAGGCGATGGCTTCTCCTTCGCGGTCTTCGTCAGTGGCGAGGTAAAGTTCGGTGGCGTCCTTGAGCTTCTTCTTGAGGACGTCCACCTGCTTCTTCTTGCCCTTGGGTACGACGTAGATCGGGACGAACCCGTGGTCCACGTTGACCCCGAGACGGGCCCAGGATTCCTTCTTGTACTTGGCCGGAATCTCGGCAGCGGTGGACGGTAGATCCCGGATGTGACCGATGGAAGACTCCACCGCATAGTCCGATCCCAGGAATTTTGAAATGGTCCGCGCCTTCGCGGGCGACTCGACGATAATCAGTGGTTTCGCCATAGGGGTCATAGGGTATGCCGGGTCGGCGGCAGAATGTCAAGCGCCGGTCCGGTGTTATTATCTGCCGGATCGGGAGGAGGCACGACGATGGGCCCATGGCTGGTTGACGTCCAGACACAAAATGAGATCGAGAATTGGCTCGGGGAAAACCCGCCCACACCCTACCGGCCGGTGGTCATGATCATTCGTGGCGATTCAGACCTCATCCGCGAGTTCATCCCCAACGCTCTCGATGCCGCAAAGCTAGATGAACAGCGGGTCGTGGTGTGGGTCAAAGACCCGGCGGTATTGGATGAGGAGCGGATCTGGGGTTTATTTGCCGATGACCACGACGCCGTGGCGGCGGTGCTGAACGAGGACCGCGAACTCGCCGCCCGTGTCTATGGCGAGCGGATCGATGTGAGCGACGCGGCCTTTGCTTTCGACGTCGCCCAGGGGCGCTGACGGCGCCGGAGGATCAATGTCAGAAATACCGAATAAGTACGACCATCTGGCCGTCGAGGAAAAATGGCGGCAACGTTGGGACGAATGGGAAATCTACCGATGGGATCCCACGGTGCCCCGAAGTGAGACGTTTGTGGTGGACACTCCGCCGCCCACGGTCTCCGGTTCGCTCCACGTGGGACACGTCTTTTCGTATACCCATCAGGACCTTCTGGTGCGCTACCAGAGAATGATCGGCAAGAACATCGCCTACCCCATGGGGTGGGATGACAACGGGCTGCCCACCGAGCGCCGAGTACAGAACTACCTCGGCATCCGCTGCAACCCCCACCTGCCCTACGACCCCGAATGGAAACCCACCATCGGTGGGCGGGCGAAAAATGAAATCGAAGAGGTCTCGCGGCAGAATTTCATCGAAGCCTGCGCCCTGGTCACCGCAGAGGACGAGAAGGCCTTCGAACACCTCTGGCGGCGTTTGGGCCTGTCCATCGACTGGAGCGAACCCTACGCCACGATCGACGACCACTGCCGACGGGTGTCGCAGCTGTCTTTTCTGGATTTGGTGGACCGGGACATGGTCTACCAGATGGAGTCTCCCACCATGTGGGATGTGGACTTCCGCACCGCGGTGGCTCAGGCCGAGGTGGAGGACCGCAGCCGCCAGGGCTTGTTCTATGACATCCGATTCGGCATTGAGGGCGGCGGCGAGCTGCTCATCGCCACCACGAGGCCCGAATTGTTGGCTGCCTGTATCGCGGTGGTGGCCCACCCGGACGACGAGCGCTACAAGCCTCTGTTCGGTAAAAAGGCCATTACCCCGCTCTTTGGCGCCCCGGTGCCGATCCTGGCTGCCGAACACGCCGAGCCGGAAAAGGGCACAGGCATCCTCATGGTCTGCACCTTCGGCGACGTGATGGACGTGGAGTGGTGGAAGCAGTCGGGTCTGCCGGTGAAACAGCTGCTCGGCCGCGACGGCCGGATTCAGCCGGTAACTTTCGGCGAGGCGCCCTTTGACTCGGTGGACCCGACGGCAGCCCAGACGGCCTACGACCAGCTCGCGGGCCTCAACGCCAAGCAGGCCAAGCGGCGAACCGCGGAGCTTCTCGCCGAAGCGGGGAGCCTGCATGGCTCCGACCAGCCCGCCCTGGCGGGAGAGCCGCAGCAGGTGGAGCAGATCGTCAAGTTCTACGAGAAGGGCGATCGGCCGCTCGAATTCGTGCCCACCCGCCAGTGGTTTATACGGATCCTCGACTTCAAAGACGAGCTGTTGGCCCAGGGCGACAAGATCACCTGGCACCCGGCCCACATGAAAAACCGATACACCAACTGGGTCGAAGGTCTGAACCAGGACTGGTGCATCTCGCGGCAGCGCTTCTTCGGCGTGCCGTTCCCCGTGTGGTACCCGGTTTTGGAAAACGGCGAACCCGACTTCGCCCATCCGATATATGCCGATCCGGCGAGCCTGCCGGTGGATCCCGAAGTGGTGACCGCTCCGGGCTACTCCGAAGATCGGAGAAATACCCCGGGAGGTTTCACCGCCGATCCCGACGTCATGGACACCTGGGCAACCTCGTCGCTGACCCCCCAAATCCAGTCCCATTGGGGGGTGGACCCGGAGCGCCACGAGAGTCTCTTCCCCATGGATGTCCGCCCCCAGGCCCACGACATCATCAGGACCTGGGCCTTCTACACCATCGTCAAGGCGTGGGCCCATGAGAATGAGGTGCCCTGGCACCACGTTGTCCTGTCGGGCTGGATCCTGGACCCGGACCGCAAGAAGATGTCCAAATCCAAGGGAAATGTCGTGACCCCCGAGGACATCATCGACGACTTCACCGCCGATGGCGTCCGCTACTGGGCCGCCCGGGCTCGGCTCGGCACCGACACCGCCTATGACCCCGGGGTCTTCAAGGTGGGCAAGCGGCTCGTGACCAAAACCTTCAACGCCAGCCGGTTTGTCCTGATGCAACTGGACAGGGTGGTGGGCAACGGCGAGATTCCGGGACCCGAGCACATCTCCGAGCCCCTCGACGTGGCGCTTGTCCAGCGGATGCGTGGCGTCATCGAACAATCGAGCCGGGCGCTGGACGGCTTTGACTACGCAGCGGCCCTTCAGGTCATCGAGGAGGCCTTTTGGTCCTTCTGCGACAACTACCTCGAGTTGGTCAAGCTCCGTTCCTACTCGGAGGAGGACAGCCCGGAGAGGCAGTCCGCCGTGGCCGCCCTGGCGTGGGGTCTGCGAACCTTCCTCCGCCTGCTGGCGCCGTTCCTGCCCTATGTGACCGAAGAGGTCTGGTCGTGGCGCTTCGCGGGCGAGGGCCGGGATCGTAGCGTTCACACCGCGGCGTGGCCCACTCTCGAGGAGATCGAGATGGTGCCCGAACCCGATGCCCACGGCACCTTTGACGCTGCAGTGGAGGTGCTGGCCAAGATTCGAGGCACAAAGACCAAGGCACAGAAGAGCCTGCGCTGGCCGGTTAAGCGGCTCGAGGTGACGGGCGCGGAGTCGAACCGGTTGGCCCTTGCTCCGGTGTTGGACGATGTCCTGCGGGCCGGCAACGTGGTGGCTGCCGGAGTGGTTCAAACCGACGGTCCAAGCCCCGAGGGCGAGAAATTTCTGGTCACCGTGTTGCTCGCCGACGAGATGGAGAAGTAGCAATCACGGCCGGCGGAAAGCGAAACACCGACGGTTGCGCTATGGTAGCCTGCCGCCTATGAGGATAGACCTACACCAAGGAGGAGCGCTGCGATGAATACGACAATTTTCCGAATTCGCCTCTCGGTCGTGCTGCTGGCACTGGTCGCGATTATTGTTGGAGGCGGTGCGCAGGCGGTGGCGCAGGATGCGCCTCAGGCCGCGGCCGATGTCCCTGAAACGACTCAGGAAGCCGCGCAAGAGGCGGCCGAAGCTGCCCCAGAGGTAAACCAGGCGGCGCCCCAGGCCACGCCGCTGCCGCAACAGGCTCAGGCCCAGCGGATCTTCCGCGGGGAGTGGACGGTGGTTGTCAATGGCAAGGCCGAGGCCAATGGCGTTCTCGAGCTGATCTTCGAGCCCAACGGGGGCGAGGCCAAGTCGGTGCGGTCCAACGTGACCGCCAAGACCAAGGACAAGAAGATCTGCCAGGACCTCGCGAACCAACTCGCCTTCACCGTGGGCAGCGACTACAAGGTCAAGCAGAACGGCAACAAGGTCAAGGTGTCGGCCAAGAACAAAAAGGCCGCACCGTTCTGGCTCGGCGTGGGCAATCAGTCGCTGACCGGCGTGTCGGTGGGGATTCAGAAGTAGGTTCCTCAACCCCCCTGAAGGCGTGCTACACATAACTCGTTAAACGTTAAACGTTTAACGTTATACGTTAAACGTCGAACGCCCCAAACCGCACGCAAGGAGCGGGACAGGCGCGACGATCGGGCGTGCCACTTCTGACAATTTCGGGTGGTCAGACCTCGCGAAGTCCTACCTCGTGGGATCCCGAATATTGTCGGGGGTGGCAACCGCGGGTAGCGCACTGAGAGAATCGGCGCGACGTTGTAGCGCAGGCGTTTCGCCTGCAAATCTCGCCATGAATTGAGCGCGCGAGCTGCAGCCGAAACGGCCGCTCCATAATGGCTCGTTCGGGTCGAAAACCCGATTTCGACGCGCCCATTTCCCCAATGCGCTTCCCGTGAGGATGCCAGGCACGCCGCTTCGCCCCGCCGAGACAGTTCGTGCGTCGACCTCGGCGAAGCGGGATGCCAGGCACCTCCGAGCGGCGCGCCCGCCCACCGCCCCCCTCTCCCTCCGGGAGGGAGGGGGATCGAGCATCCAGAGTCGTTTGCTGGTAACGGTAACGGTAACGATAATGGGCTCGGGCCCGGGAACCCCACCGCTCACTTCCCATACTTTCTGCACCGGGCGGGCTGGGGTTTGCGCTACAATCTCCTCCAAGGTTCCTGATACCGAAACTCAAGAAAGTCTTCCTGCGGAGGTGTCCCGTGGCGCACGACGCTCTCAGGCTGTACCGGATGATGCTCACCAGCCGACGGCTGGAGGAGGAGCTCAGCAAGCTCTGGCGGGAGGGTCTGATCTCGGCCGAGATGCACCTTGGCATCGGTGAGGAAGGCATTGTCGCCGGTGTCGTGGACCACCTCTCCGACGGCGACGCCGTGGCCTCAGACCACCGGTCCACGCCACCATTCGTGATGCTCGGGGTGGACCTCACCGCCATCGCTGCCGAGTGCCTGGGATCTGGAGCTGGGCTCGGGCGCGGTCTGGGCGGCCACATGCATCTGATGTCCGGAGATCATCTGGCTGCCGCATCGGGCATCGTGGGATGCTCCGGGCCGCTGGCCTGCGGATTTGCCCTTGCCCACCAGCACCTGCGCCCGGACCGGGTCGCGGTTGCCTTCTTCGGCGAGGGGGCCATGAACCAGGGGATGCTCATGGAGAGCCTCAATCTGGCCGGGTGCTGGCGGTTGCCGGTGGTGTTCGTCTGCAAGGACAACGGCATGGCCATCACGACGCCGTCCGAACGGGTGACCGCGGGCAACCTGCCCGACCGCGTACGCGGCTTTGGAATTCCTGCGGTGGAGGTCGACGGCTCCGACGTGGAGGCGGTGTGGCGTGCTGCCGGCGAGGCGGTGCTTCGCGCCCGGCGCGGTGGAGGGCCCGGTTACATCCACGCCTCATGTGTGCGACCCGACGGGCACTTCCTGGGCGACCCACTTCTCCGCATCGTGCGCTCTCCGGTGTCCGAGCTGAAGGACAAGGTCGGGCCTCTGGCCCGAGCGGTGATCGGTGCCCGAGGGGCAAGCGTGGGGGGGAGAGTGGGCAGCCTGGCCGGGATCACCGGCATGTTGGCCCGGTCGGCCGGAATGCGCGGTCGGGATCCGATTTGCAAACTGCGGTCGGTGTTGGGTGCCCAGGAGGATGAAGTCGCGAAGCTCGAACGGGGTGTGGAGGAGGAGGTGGGTCGCGCCGTGGCTGCGGCGGTTGCCAGCCTCGAGGAGGTGCCGGCATGAGAGAGCTGGAATTTGCCGAAGCCATCGAGGATGCCCTGGCCCACGCCATGGCTGCCGACGACCGGGTCGTGGTCTTTGGCGAGGACGCCCCTGGTCTGAGAATGAACCTGTTCGCCCGGTTCGGCGAAATGAGGGTGCGGCCGGCGCCCATCAGCGAGGCGGCCTTTCTGGGCGCCGCCGTTGGTGCGGCCATGGCCGGTCTCCGCCCGGTGGTGGAGATCATGTTGGTTGATTTCATTACGGTGGCGGTGGATGCCCTGGTCAACCAGGCGGCCAAACTCGAGACTTTCTCCGGAGGACGATGGAGGGCCCCCATGGTGGTGCGGGCCACTTGCGGCGGCGGGTACGGCGATGGTGGCCAGCACGAGCAGGCCCTGTGGGCGTGGTTGGCCCATATCCCGGGCCTCAAGGTGGTGGTGCCTTCGACTCCGGCTGATGCGGGTGGGTTGTTGCTGGGGGCCATCGAGGACGAGGGACCGGTGGTCTTCCTCGAACACAAGTTGCTGGCTGCGGACTGGCTCGACTATCTCGGGTCCGGCGGACGGACAAATGTCAGCTACGACATCCCAACCTCCGGTGCTCGGGGACCGGTCCCCGACAGCTGGGGCCCGCTGCCGTTGGGCACGTCAGCCCTCAGGCGCCAGGGCGACGACCTCACCATGGTGAGCCTCGGTGTTGGTGTTCATCGAGCCGTCGAAGCCGCGGACAGGCTCGCGGCCGAAGGCGGAGCCGAGGCTTCGGTCATCGACCTGCGCGGAGTCTGCCCCTTGGACCGCGAAGCGGTGTGCGACTCTGTGCGACGCACAGGGCGTTTACTGGTGGTGGACGAGGACTACTGTGACTTTGGCCTCTCCGGTGAGCTGGCCGCCACCGTCATGGAGGCCGGTATCCAGGCTGGTTATGCACGGGTCTGTGTGGAGGACACCATTCCCTTTGATCGTCGCCGGGAAGAGCAAGCGCTGCCCAGTGTCGATCGGATCATGGAGGCGGCCGATCAGTTACTTTCGGGGTAGGGCCGAAGAACGAAAAACGAAGAACGAAGAACGAAGAACTCATTGTGGCGGTGCCAGGCACCGGCCCGGGGGTATGGCAAGATCCCCTTGATTTCAGCGCGCCCCTCTCCCCAAAGCACTCCCCGAGGTTGCCCCCTTAGACATTGTTGGGACCTCACGGGATGAATTTGCCAGCACCTTGGTTCCCAACAATGTCAAAGACGGCACGCGCGCCCATCGCGCCCTTTCATCACGATCCGGGAGGGTGGGTGGGAACGTTTAACGTGTAACGTGTAACTTCCAACTCAAAGGTGCCCGGAGTGGCACGCCCGCCCATCGCGCGCGCTCACGATCCGGAAGGTAGTGTGGGAACGTTCAACGTTCAACGTTTGGATCATCCGGATTTCCGTGAGATGGACAGTGGTTGAATTAGAAATGAAAAATGTGAAATGTGAAATTCGGAATGTCCACTCGCACCGATCTCGTGTGCAGTTCTGGAACCTACCAGCCACAGTATCCAGAGAGGCTTGTGGAATGAGCCCCGATCAGGACCTTGGGTTGAGCAAACGCCAGGTCATGGCACGGACCTGATCGAAGAGCTGCAGCGAAGCGCTCGCGCGAGTGGAGTCGATCGCGCCGGCGTGAACCAGGAGGCGAAGATGGCAGTCGACCTCTTTCGCGGAGCCGTAGGCGATTCGCCAGTGATGGAGCCGATCCCGGCCCGTTCCCGAGCCCGTTACCGTCCCCGAACGAAGAACGAAGCCACCCGCCCACCCGGAGCGAGGTGGGCGCGATAGGCGGGCGTGCCGTTGATGAGAGTTGCACGTTAAACGTTGAACCTTGCCACCCGCCCTCCCGGTGGCGGGGAGGGCGCGTTGACCGGGCGTGCCGTCTTTAACATTGTTGGGATTCAAGGCATTGAGAAATCCACCTCGTTGAGGTCCCAACAATGTTAAAGGGGGCAACCTCGGGGAGCGCGGTTGGAAGATGGGCGCGTCGAAATCAGCGAATCGAAGCGAACCCGTGGGCCGGTGCCAGGCACCGTCGAAATCGAATCGGAGCACGAAATCGCAACATCTGCGGCGGTGCCTGGCACCGCCATGCGGTACCCGAATGCGAGGGTGAACCTGCCGGCGGCAGCGCCCGGGACAGGGACAGCAACCGGTGTCCGGGGCAGATGGCAGCATCGGTGATCAGCGACCGCAATTTGGGGCAATCGCCGCTAAACACCGCCGCGGCCCCTGATCGCTGACGCAGCCGCCGATCATGGACGCTGTCCCTGATTGCCGTCGCTGCCCCTGCCGCCTGGATCCCCGCACGGAGACGGGCACGCAGAAGCCCCACCTCACGTTTTCCCGGATGAACCCAACGTTTAACGTGTAACTTTCAACTTCAAGGCGCCCGGAGTGGCACGCCCGCCCACCTCGCCCACGCCCTCGGGGTGGGCGGGGCAATCTGCAATTCGCAATTCGCAATTCGCAATGGGTGGGTGGGAGGGTTTGGGCTAGGGAAGGACCTCCAACGGTGCCGGCATGATGTTCCAGGTGAAGCCCGACAGCCCCGCCGGGTGGGTGTAGAGCGTCTCCTTCATGGGTTCGCCGTCGATCCAAAGATAGCGGTTGATCTCGCCGTCGTCGTCGTTGGCCACATACAGTTCGTCAACGCCGTCGCCGTCGAGGTCGGTGAGCAGAGCGGCGTGCTCGAAGCCCGACGAGTTGCGGTCGATGGAGGTCTTGGACCAAGGAGCGCCGGCGGAGCCGGGCCTCAGGAGCCACAGGCCGCTCTTGTGGGCCGCCGCCACCATCTCCAGATTTCCGTCGCCGTCCACATCGCCGGCGGTGAGGAATCGGCAGAGCTTGTCATCGAGGGTGGCGATGACGGTGCCAGCTGTGGGGCCGGTGTCGGCGTCGAAACGCACGATCTCCACGTTGCCCCCGGCCACGGCCTCCACTGAAACGTAGAGCTCGTCGGTGCCGTCACCGTCCACGTCGGCCACCAGGATCTCCTTTGCGTGACGATCGCCCAGGTCGGCCACCACCACACGGCCTTCCCCGGCAGCGGGCACGTACCGCACCACCGATCCCGGTTGGGGGGTCCCGTCGAGTTTGTTGGGCAGGCTGGGGGTGGCATAGATCTCGATGACCCCATCTCCGTCAAGGTCGCCAACCTCGATCTCGTGGACGAAGGTATTGGGATCGGCATCCAGTTCCATCACTTCGTAGGTGCCGTCGCCGGAGGGACGGACCGTGGCCACCACGCCCTGGTCGTGGGTCGCCACCGCCAGTGTGGCGGAGCCGTCACCGTAGATATCGGCGACTTCCACGTCCCGCATGCGGCTGAATTTTCCGCCGAAGTCCTTCTCCCACAGCGTCATGGACTCTGTGGGAGAACGCCACAGCTTGAGTGCGGCCTTGGTGCCGCCGGCGGTCAGAATGGAGGCCTGGCCCGGGGCGGGGGAATAGACCATGGCCTTGTGGAAGACATTGCTGTCGGGGTCGGAGATGGAGTTCCACTGCCACCCGGTTCCGTCGTTGGTGAGGATGCCGAGCTGTGCGGGCTGCGGCACCGGTTTGCCGTCAGGGCCGGTCTCGAGCACCGCGAGGCCAAGCAGCAGGCCGTTGGCGAGCGGGTCCGGCGGCGGCTCGGCCGGAGCGCAGGACAGCATGAGTGCGAAGATCGGGACCATGGCGAAGGCTGTGATAAAACGGCGCATTGTGATTCTCTCCATTCGGGTGTCAGCGATCCGCGATGGCGGACCGGCGGTATCCTACACCACCTGCTTACTCAGGGAGTAGGCAGTGGGCAGTAGGCAGTGGCCCCCACCCGCCCGGAAACCGAGCCTCGGGACTCGGAACTCGTGGCTCGGATGAACCCGTCGCCCCTGCGCTGCCGAAATCCGGATGTCGACGGTGCCAGACACCGGGTGAGCGCGTTCGCATTGCGCGGAAAGATGGCACGCCCGATCATCGCGCCCCTCTCGTCGTGGGAGGGACGGCGGGGACTTTCGACTTTCAACTTTGGACTTTCGACTCTTTTCGACGGCACGCCCGTCCAGCGCGCCCTCCTCGCCACCGGGAGGGTGGGTGGCAACGTTCAACGTTTAACGTTCAACGTTTAACGTTGTTTGTGCACACCTTCCACACTGGGCGGGCGGGTCCACACCCTCCACACTCCCGTGCATGCTAGACTCCCGCCGTCGAGCGCGAGGAGGTTGCAGAGATGAAACATCGATCGATCGTGTGGGGAGCGTCAGTCGCGTTGTGTGTCGTCGCCACGGCATTGACCATCGGGTGTGGTGGTGGGGGAGACGCGGAGGATACCGGGGCTGAGACCTCCGGGCCGCACGCGATCATCGTCATCGCGGTGGACGGGTTGAGGGCGGACAGCCTTGGCGCGTTCGGCGGGGACATGGCAACCCCGAACTTTGACGCCCTGGCCGCGCAATCGGCCCATTTTCAGTGGGCCTTCGCCCAGGCGGCGGAACCTGCGGTCTCTTTTGCCGCTCTGATGACCGGCTTGTATCCGACCACCAGCGGGATGGTGGCATCCGGGGATCGAGTTCCTGACGAGGCCACGACCCTCGCCGAAGCCCTGTCATCTGCGGGCTATTCAACCGCCGCGTTCATCGAAGGCGAACCGGGGGGTGACGACTTTGGTCTCGCCCAGGGATTCGACACCTTCGCTTTCAGCTCGGTGCCGGGCGCCGAGGCCTCTGGCTGGTTGTCCGGTCATGCCGACGGCCCGTTCCTGGTGGTGCTCAGGGGTTGGTCGGTGGGACTCGATTTTTCGCCCGAGACCGTGGGAGCCGAAGCCCCAGAGGGTTTTTTCGATAGGTTGCAACAGGTTATGGCGTCTGACCTTACCGACCAGCCGCTGGCTTTCGAGCCCGCGGACTTGGACTATGTCACAGCGCTGTATGCCCGAACGGGTTCGGAATGCAGACGCGGCCCTGGGCGAGTTGATGGCTGACCTCGAGGAACTCGGGTTGACCGATCGCGCCACCCTTGTGGTGTCCGGAACCGCCGGTCTCGACCTCGAACAGCATGGGCCGCGGGGATCTCTCTCACTTCATTCCACCGTGACCAGGGTGCCGCTGTTCATCCGAGTGCCCGGGGCCCATGGTGCCGGATCGGTGTCCAAGATCGTCGAGCTCATCGACGTCATGCCGACCCTTCTCGATCTCTCCGAGGTTGCCGTGCCCCAGGGCGTGCAGGGTGCGAGCTTGGTACCAATCGTCGACGGCTCGGGAAGGCCCCCCTACATCGCGTTCTCCGAGTCGCCCCACGCGGGCGGCCAGCGGGCGGTGGCTATGGGCGGCATGAGGATGCTGACCTCCGTGGAGGGCGGGAACGTGCTGTTGTATGACATCGGCGCCGACCCGAGTGAGCTCCTGGACATCGCCGCTGGCGCGTCCGACCGTGTCGAGGTGCTGCAACGCCATCTCGAGGCCTGGAGCAAGATGGTGTCGGTTTCGTCGCTCGATCCCGAGCGCCGCACCGAGGAGGAGTTGGACGACGAGACATTGGAGCAGCTCAAGAGTCTGGGATACATCCAGTAGTGAATAGCGAATGGTGAATAGTGAATAGAATGTGAAGAGGTGTGGGTTTCCGAGCCCGCCCCTGGCTATTCACAATTCACTTCGATCCGATCAGAAAATCGAGCTGCCGACCATTTGCGACGGCTTGTCCACGCCGAACCAGTCCAGGATGGTCACCGGCAGATCAAGGATCGACGGCGCATTCTTGGCGACCTTCTGGTTGGAGAACAGCGTGCCGGGGACCATCTGGAAGGCCATGGAGTGGTCGCCGGACCAGGCCCAGGGGTTGAGGTTGATGATCTCGGATCCGGTGGAACCCATAAAGGACTGGGAAGAGTTGCGGTAGCCGGGTGTGTAACCCACCAGCAGCTCCGGCATCATGGGGGTCATTTCTCCGGTATACAGCTCGTCGCGCGAGTAGACCTTGGCCACCGGACGGGTGCCGGTCGCAGAATCCGAGACCGACTCCAACTCCCGGCGCAGCCTGGCCATCATTGGTCCCGCTTTTTCGGGTTCGACGATGCCCTGCGCTTCGCGGCCCTTGAGATTGAGGTAAAGGCCGTTGAAGCCCATGCCGTAGGCCGCGGTCTGGCTCCAGTCGATGTCGAAGACCGATGTCTCCTCCTTCTTCTCCGCTCCGGGCTTCAGCGTGAGCCAGCCATTGTCCCTCAACCAGGAGTTGAGGTGGAATTGGCGGCCGAACTGGGCGAATCCGTGGTCGGAACAGATCAGCAGAAGGGTGTCGTCATCCAACGCCGGCAGCACCTTGCCCACCAATTCGTCCATCCGCTGGTACATGTCCAGGATGTAGCCCGAGAATCTTGGATCACCCTCGGAGTGCAGCGGGTGGGTGGGATCCATGTTGCGCCACAGCATATGAGCGTCCTGGTCTGTGGAGGAGACGTAGAAGAAGAACAACCCCTCCTTGAACCGCGACCACTGGTAGTCGAAGAGCCGCATCCTCTCATCGAGCACGAGTTCCGCCTGCTTGACGTACTCCTCGTCGTTGATGATGCGGTAGTCGAAGGCTTTGGTGTCGCAGGGCAGGCCCTTGGTCCAGAAAGCGCCGATGTCGCGCGCGATCTCCGCGCCGAACTCAGCAGGATAGGTGATGGGTCCCGCCTGTTTGACCGGGTCGATGTTGATCGGCGTGATGTAGAGCTGAAAGTTGGGACGGACCTGTTTGACGAGGAAGCGGGCGATGCCGGACACCTTGCCGATGACCGGTAGCAGCTCGAAGTCGAGCTGGACCCACTCCGAGTACTCGCCCTTCTTCAGGAGAATGCTCCGACCCTGGATGTCCAGACGCACGGCGTCTTCCTGATCGGGATCGAGGTACACCGTGAAGGGGACCTTGGTGGTGTTGGCGTAGGGGTCCCGGCTGTCGTCCTTGGGGGTCCGCAGCGAGTTCATGGGGCCGAGGAGGTCGGCCCGAACCGCGTTGTCGGTCACGTCCACATAGTGGACCGTGCCGCCCGACACGCCAGGGTAGTCCTCGAAGGGATCCGAGGTGTAGTAGCTGAACATGCCGTAGGCGTCTGTGAGGTCCGGGGTTCCCATGCCGGCGATGGCCTTGGTGGCCGTCTCCTCCACCGGGTAATTGGTGGGGATCTTTGAGATCCAGGCCGGGATCCCGCGTTCGGTCAGGTAGGACCAAAACGGTGTGCCCTTCCTCAGATTGACCGGGCCACCGCCCTTGATCGGCATATGGATGTCGCCGATTTTGAAGGTAATTTCGGGGTCGCGGTTTTCGAAAATCGAGAAGACCGGCAGGTAGGTCTCGGGGTCGCGGGTAATGAAGTCGGCGATGCCGTGACTGCCCGGGGTGGTTCCGGTGATGAAGCTGGACCACGCCACCGGGCTCAGGGCCGGCATTGTCGTGCTGAGCTTCATGAACGATCCCATCTCGGCCAACTTCTTGAAGTTGGGTGCCCGCCCCATGTCGATGAGCGCCCGGATCAGTTTGGGATCCATGCCGTCGAGACCGAGGACGATCACCTTTTTGTGGGTGGTGGATCCGCCGCCACACGCTGCTTGGGGCAGGGACAGACCAGTTGCCGCGGCCGCACCGGCGGTCATCTTGACGAAATCGCGGCGGTCAATGCCGCCCGTGTTCACTATTCTGCGTGTCACCTGAATGGCTCCCTCATGCCGGGAGGACCGGCATTGGCGTCATTGATACGACGCACGAGGGGCGGATGATATTCCCGGGGGTTTCAGAAATGCAACGGAGGGAATGAGAAATGAGGAATTTTCCGTTGCTCCGCAGTTCTTCGTCGCGCTTCCCGTGAGGATGCCAGGCACGCCGATTCGCCCCAGCGAGACGAATTGGCCGGCCGGCTTTTGCAAATCGGGATGCCAGGCACCTCCGAGAGACGCGCCCTCGGGCAGCGCCTTGGGGAGATGGGCGCATCGAAATCAGCAAATCGAAGCGAACGCGATGGCCCGGATTCTGGTGACAGAGGCAGCGGCATCAATCATGGACAGCGGCAGGGATCGGCGACCGAGTCAGAGATCAGGGGCAGGGGCAGTTCCCAGGGTCAGGGGCGGCAGGCAGGGAAAGCGGGGGATGAAGATGAAGCTGGAGATGAAGCGGACGGTGACGAGGGCGTCACGATCCGTGTGTGTGGGGTCTTCGTTCTTGATTCTTTGTTCTTTGATCAGTAACGACAACGGGCTCGGGCGCGAGTCCCCTCCAAACCCTCTCCACCGTTCGGGCCGCCCTGAAATCCTGACGCGACCTCGTCAGCTCGGGTCGCCGAACTGGGCGATCCAGTCGTAGGTGAGCACCAGGGCGGGCGTGACGTGCTGCTCTCGCATTTCCTTGACCATCAGAAAGCGCTGGCCGTCGCGCGATACCTCGAAGCGGCTTTCGCCCAGGACATCGACTCCTACCTTGGCGGCGTCGAACAGTGGGCGCGGCGTGCCGAGCCGCACCGCCGACCCGGTTAGGACGTCGACCTGCTTGATGACAGTGCCGTCGAGGTAGAACAGCTCCCCTCCCGCGGGCGACCACACCGGAAACGTCCCGCCCTCGACCGAGACCTGCCATTTACCCTCTCCGCTGGGGAATCGGGTCACATACACCTCGCGCCTGCCCGACTCGTTGGAGGCGTACGCCAGGAAGTTGCCGTCCGGCGAGATGCGCGGGTTGTCCTCGACGAATTCCGAGGCCAGGAATGGCAATGGTGTTCGGTCGCCATCGAGCGCCATGTACCAGATATCCTCCTGTTGGACCGTGGGTTTTACCCAGAACGCCATCCACTTCCCGTCGTTCGAGATCGACGGCACGCCGGAATCCACCAGGTTCTGCTCCACGAGCCGGACAACCTCGCCCGTGCCGTCGGCTGCTTTCATCGACAGCGCGCGCGTGGCGCCGTCCCAGAAGACGACGCCGGTTCCGTCCGAGGTCCATGCGGGGTCCCAGTCCCTCGCATTCCCAAATGTCAGCCGGGTGCGGGACCTGCGTGCGAGGTCGTAGATCCAGATGTTCCCGATCTCGCCCTCCGTCCCCATCACCGCGGCTCGAGTACCGTCGGGTGACAGGGCGGGGGCCGCGATGCCGGGCTGGGGCTGGCCCACCGGTTCGCCGATCTCACCGTCCCGGTCGACCCAGACCAGTTGACTGCTGCCGCCGGACGCTCCGCTGACATACAGCAGCGTCCCGTCATCGGCGACGGAGGGCAGGCTGCCATCCTGCGTGATCAGAAACGGCTCTCCCGTCACCTCCAGTTTGCCGAGCGAGAACGGTACGGCCCACAGACCCGCCTTGGTCCTGCTTCGGCGAAAGATGATGTGGCCTGTCGGGGAGTAGATCGGGGTTTCCAGCCCCTGCGACTCGAACCGGATCAAGTCCTTGCGCACGCCGTCCGTCAGCACGGCGATCGTATCTGCGCCTTGGGGCACCCGGTGGGCGACGAACAGGACGCTGGCGTCGGGCATGAATGATGGCTGATGAAAATCGACCTCTGTCTCGCCGTCGGGCGACAGCAGGTCGTGACCGTCTCCGCCGCGGATCGAGATCTCGCCGATGCCGCCGTTGGCGCTGGTGAAGATGACGCGCCCGTCGGGTCCGCAGCTGGTTCCGCCGGCGAGGCCTTCGTCCACAACGCCGATGGCGAGGGTGGTCATCGAGCCGCCGTCGACCTGGGCCAACTTCAGGTCTCCCTTCGCGCTGAAGACGATGGATTCGGAGTCGGGTGTCCACGCAGACCGTATTGCGGCCTCGGAGCCCTCCAACCGGTGCGGCTCGAGCTGGTCGAGGCGGCGGATCCAGAGGTCGCCGTCGCGCACAAATACGATTCTGCGTCCGTCTGGGGACAGTACTGGAGCCTCGTCGACGCGATACTCGAACGGACCACCGATCGCCTCGAAGCGCCGAACCACCGCATCATCGGGAGGCGGCAGCAGCGACCTGACGACCCCCATCGTGACCGCGGCCGTCAGCAGGACGGCGGCGGCGGTGATCCAGGGCCAGCGTCGTGACGTTGCGGGTTGCTCCGCCGCGACGGCCGCCGGTGGGACATCGTCGCCGGTGACTCCGGACAGGATCCCGTCGATCGTGACCCGCGCCTCACCGATGTCGCGCAGCCTCCGGCGTGGGTCCTTGTCCAGACAGCGTTGCAGCAGTCGGCGGAGGGCCGGCGGTACCTCGGCCGGCAGCCCCTCCCAATCCGGCTCCGACCGCAGGATCGAGGCCACCGTGTCGGACACCGTCTCCTCGCGGAACGGGCTCGAGCCGGTCAGCAGCTCCAGCAGCACGCAACCGAACGCCCAGATGTCCGCCCGCCTGTCCACACTGCTCCCGCGCGCCTGCTCGGGGCTCATATAGGCGGCGGTGCCGAGCAGCACTCCGGCCTGGGTCATGCGTGCGGTCATCGTCGGTGACCGGGTGAGATCGACGTCGGCCCCGGCCGACTCCCACGCCGTGGCGAGACCGAAGTCGAGCACCTTGACTGATCCGTCGCGACCGATCATCACGTTGGCGGGTTTGAGATCGCGGTGGACCACGCCCCCTTCGTGCGCCGCCTCCAGCCCGTCGGCGATCTGCAGCGCGATGCGCAGCACCTCGTCCACGGTCATCGGGCTCCGTTGAATTCTGACCGAGAGGTCTTCGCCGTCCACCAGCTCCATGGCCAGGACGTGCCCGCCTTCAACCTGCTCGAGCCCATAAAGCGTCGCGATGTTGGGGTGGTTGAGGGAGGCAAGCAGCCGGGCCTCGCGCTCGAACCGCGCCCGCCGCTCCTCGTCGTCGGCAACCGCCTCGGGCAGCACTTTGAGCGCCACCTCGCGGTCGAGGGTGGTGTCGGTCGCCCGCCACACCGCACCCATCCCGCCCTCGCCGAGCTTATCGACGAGCCGGTAGTGAAGCACAACCATGCCTGGTGAAAGTTCCATCTGCCCCCCGTTGGAATCCCGTCGTAGTATACGCGACTTGTTCTCAATATTGCGTGGGTGGCACCGCCGGCGTGGTCGGTTCGAATTGCTGATTTCGACGCGTCCATCTCCTGGAGGCGCTCCCCGAGGGAGCCCGGTACATTCTTGTGCGGTAACAGACGGCCATCAGAACCTCGGTGACCTCGGATCGGACAAGCATGTACCCGGCACGCCCGTCCATCGCGCCCAACACGAGTCCGGGCGGGTGGGGGAACGTTCAACGTTTAACGTTCAACTTTTACCTTCCTCCCTGGAACCGATGCTCCAACTACGGCGCGTTCGTCCATCGCGCCCATCCACACCCTCCACAGCTGCGTTAGAATGACCCGGATCGCCCGGGTGGCGATCGTCAATTTTTGGAGCCCGAATATGGCGAGTGAGAAGAAAAAAGACAGGTACCGAGAGACCCTCCAGCTGCCGAAGACCTCCTTCAGCATGCGGGCGGGGCTGCTCCGTAAGGAACCAGAACTGCAGGCCCGGTGGGCGGAGATGGACCTCTATCATCGGATTTTGGATCAACCCCATCCCGAGGGCGCGTTCGTCTTCCACGACGGCCCGCCGTACGCCAACGGCACCATACATATGGGCCACCTCTTGAACAAGATCCTCAAGGATCTTGTGGTGCGGTCGCGCACGATGATGGGCCATGAGGTGCGATTCGTGCCCGGCTGGGACTGTCACGGCCTGCCCATCGAGCACAAGGTGATGAAGGAGATCGGTGCCGAGGGAGCCGGCTTGGGCACGATGGAGATCCGTCATCGCTGCCGCGACTACGCGCTGCACTTCCAGAAGGTCCAGGCGGCGGAGATGATCCGCCTCGGGACCCTCGCCGACTACGAGGATCCCTACCTCACCATGCACCCGCGGTACGAGGGCGCGGTGCTGGAGGTCTTCGCGGAGCTGGTGGGCCGGGGACTGGTCTACCGCGATCTCAAACCGGTCCACTGGTCCATCGAAAACCGGACGGCTCTGGCCGAGGCCGAGCTGGAGTACTACGACCGTGAGGACAGCAGCGTGTTTGTCCTTTTCGATCTGGTGGATCCCGCCGCCCTGCCGGCTTCCCTTGCCGCTCCCTCCGGCGAGGACGTGGCGCTGATGATCTGGACCACCACGCCCTGGACCTTGCCCGCCAACATGGCCGTGGCGGTGGGCCCCAAGGCCGACTATGCCTTGGTGCGATTCCAGCACGACGGTCGGGCGCGGCTGGCCATTGTGGCGGATTTCCTCCGGCCGGCAGTCATCGACGGTGACGCGGAGGTGCTTGGCCAATGCACCGGGCGCGAGCTTGCCCAAGCCAGCGTCCGCTACCGCCATCCGTTCATCGATCGGGAAGGTCCGGTGGTGCTCGCCGATTACGTGACGCTCGAGGACGGCACCGGTCTGGTCCACACCGCGCCGGGCCACGGCGCGGAGGACTACGAAACCGGTCTTCGGGAGGGCATCGAGATCTACTGCCCTGTGCTCGAGGACGGGACCTTCGACGACACCGCGCCGACCTTTCTCCGCGGCAAGGACGTGTGGCAGGCCAACCCCCTCGTGGTCGCTCATCTCGCCGGGTCGGGCCACCTCTACCGTCATGAGAGGTACACTCACAGCTACCCCCACGACTGGCGCGGCAAGACGCCGACCATTTTCAGGGCCACCGAGCAGTGGTTCATCGCGGTGGATCGACCCTTCGGCGAGGAAGCATCCAGCCTGCGGGAGCGGGCCCTTGCCGCCGCCGAGCGCGACATCACGTTCGTGCCCGACTGGGGCCAGAACCGGATGCGCGGGATGCTGGAGTCGCGACCGGACTGGTGCATCAGCCGACAGCGATCGTGGGGTCTGCCGATCCCGGCCTTTCTGTCGCCCGATGGCGAGGTGCTGTTGACGTCGGAGTCGGCTCGCGCGGTCGCGACCTTTGTGCGCGAGCACGGGTCCGATGCGTGGTTCACCGAGTCCCCGGCCACGATTCTGACCCACTACGATGCTTCGTCGGATGACGCGGCACCGGAGTGGATCCATGCGGCGGGTGCTGTCGGCTCGCTGACCAAGGGCGGCGACATCTTCGACGTCTGGTTCGAGTCGGGTTCATCGTGGAACGCCGTCATGCGCGAGCGTGACATCGGCTATCCCAGCGATCTCTATCTCGAAGGGTCCGATCAACATCGTGGGTGGTTCCAAGTTTCGCTGCTGCCGGCTCTTGGAGTGACCGGCACATCACCCTACCGCGAGGTCCTGACCCACGGTTTCATCGTCACAGCCCAGGGCCAGAAGATGTCCAAAAGCCTGGGCAACGCCATCGAGGTGGAAGACCTGCTCAAGCAGCACGGTGCGGACATCTGCCGCTGGTGGATCGCCTCGCTCAACTACACTTACGACATCAAGGTGGATTGGGAGTTCTTCCGGGTGGCGTCGGACGAATACCGGAAGGTCCGCAACACCATCCGCTTCCTGTTGGGCAACCTCGCCGACTTCGATCCAGATCGTGATCGTCACCGTTTCACCGACAAGGACGCCACATCGGTGGACGCCTGGGCCCTGGGTCGATTGGCGACTCTCATCGACGAGGTGAACGATGGCTACACCAGCTACCGGTTCAAGCGGGTCGCCGAAGCTCTTTTCGACTTCTGCAACGACACCATGTCGGCCGTTTATCTCGCGGCGGTCAAGGACCGGCTCTACTGCGACGCCGTGGACTCGGTGCGGCGCCGCCGCACCCAGACGGCGCTTCATGACATCGCGGATGCGCTGATCCGCATGCTGGCGCCGATTCTGGTCCACACTGCCGACGAGGCCTGGTTGGCGCTGGGAGCCGAAGGTGACGAGCCGGTAGACGGCAGCATTCACCTCGAGCGGCTGCCCGAGGGGTCGGGCGTGGTCGCAGACGACCGCTGGGATGAGGTCATGGCGGTCCGCGCGGAGGCGCTCAAGCAGCTCGAGCTGGCCAAAGAGGCCCAGGGGATCAACAATCCCCTCGACGCCGGGATCGTGGCGACGGTCGCCCCCGAGCTGGCGGCGCGGCTCGAGGATTTTGGGCGCGAGCTCGCCGATCTCGCCGGCGTCAGCAGGTTCGCCCTGGAAGCCGGCGATCCGGCGGGGATCAGGATCATCGATCTCAAGGACGAGCCGCGCTGTGAACGATCCTGGAAGCGGGACGGCACGGTGCGCGAGCGATCGGACGGAGGGGTGCTGTCGGACCGCGATGCTGCGGTGGTTGGAGTGGAATGAGCGTCTTCTGGCGTGCGGTGGCATTCCCGATCCGTCTGTACAAGCGGTTCATATCGCCGTGGATGCCGCCCGCGTGCCGTTTCGAACCCACCTGCTCGGTTTACGCGGCTGAGGCCATCGAGCAGCACGGGCTCTATGGCGTGTGGCTCGCAACGAAGCGCATCTTGAAATGCCACCCATTTCACCCCGGCGGGCATGATCCCGTGCCACCGGTGCGAGAGGGCGGCGTCGAACGTTGAACGTTGAACGTTAAACGTCGGGCAATGAGACGCTTAGGGTTGGCTGATCTCCCTCGGGTGATCCGGGTTCCGTGGGCTTCCTGGCACCATTCGGTCGGTGGGTGGGTTCCCACGGCGGCGGAATCCAAAGTAAAATGGAAGATCCTGGAAACCGTCGGGTAAGAGGCGAACTGTTCATTGGCTGCCGATTGACGCGGCGGGATTGGTGGACACGACGAAGACATGAGGACCGCACAGGAACAGTACATCCACCGGTTGGTCGACGAGGTCAGGGGAACCTGGCGCCGGATGGAGACGATCTGGCCGGCGACTGATTTCGCCGGTCTGGTGCTGCTTGTGATCGACGGCAACGGAATGAGAGTGATCCGGACGGACGGTTCGGTCGAGCGGGCGGCACTTTCGTACTTCGACCAGCGTGCCCTGTTGTGTGGGCGGTTTGCCAACTTCGGATTTACGCGCTACCGCGGCGCACATGCCCCCTGGGTTGAAATACCGGCGGACCACTTCCGAAAAACGACAGAGAATCGGGAGTACAGATCCTTCCCCCGGTCCACCTACTGTTTCGCGCTGATTACCCACGAGTCCTTTCACCACTACCGCCAGGACAGTTGGCGCGACCTCGGCGCGGCGGCAAGCCGAATCGAACGCTACCCGCAGGACGTTGAAGCCAGAAGGCGTCGGTTGGAGACCTGGGTCGCGCTGCGCCGGGCTCTGCTCGAACCCGATCGGCAGGCCGAGTTCCTCAATGCGGCGGCGTGGTGGTATCAGGAGTGGAAGTTGAGGTCGCCGGACGAGGTGGCGCTCGTGCTCGACTCCGATGTGCGGGAGGCCACGGCCCAATACGTGGACGAAGCCGCAACCGTAAGGGCGGCGGTCGGCTCCGGAACCACTGCCGACGCCATTGATCGAGGCTATCGCCGGGTGGTGGCCCGGGACCTCGTGCCGTCGGAGGTCTACACCGGCACCGCTGACTCGGAGGCGTACCACGCGGGTTCCATCGCATGCATGCTCCTGGAACGCTTCGCCCACCCCACTTGGCAGCGCGATGCCGAGGATGGGGTTCCCCCGCTGGAATCGCTCTTGGGAACTCGTCTCGGGCGCCCCCAGGCTTCCTCGGCCGAGGTTGAAAAGCTCATCGAGGACAGGGTTGCTCCGCGGCAGCGCCGAATCCGAGTTCCGATGCAGGAGCTGATGGCTGACCTCAAGAACCCGGGCGCGCGATTCGTGGTCTTCGAGGGTCTGCCGGCAACCGACGGGTCCTTCAGAAGCGAGGGTGTCTTCAGGGTGGACGGGTTCGACGGTGTGATGTTCCTTCCCTGTCTGTCCGGCCGTTACCCGCTGGAGGATGGCCGCGTGATCCTCGATGGAGCGCCGATCTTGACCGGTGTGCCCGGGGCCGTCTGCGGTTTGTCGGGGGTTGCTCTGGCCCTGCCGATCCCGGACAGTGCCACCCTGAATGGTGGTCGTCTCGCCTTCCGGACCCCGAGGGTCGACGTGGACGTGGAGATCGACGCCATCGAGCATGACCGGGGCGGACGCGCCTTCCTGTGTGTGCCGTCCGCGTTGTCCCGAGCGCGAACCTGAGTCGCAAACAAGCTCGATCCGCCAACCAACGGGTCGAATGTCAAAAGTCGAACGTCGAAAATACCCACCCAACACCCGGTGCCAGGGCCGACACTTTTGACACAGACGCCTTGAGATCAAGGGCTCGCGGTGCCAGGGCCGACACATTGGTAGCCAAAAGTGTCGGCCCTGGCACCGTCTCTGGGGTGGCACCGTCAGGAGGTTCGGACCCCAGGACCTCAGGACCACCCGGCGGGTGGGGACTCTGGCGATCTGTACCCGGGAGGGTCGGGACTGCCTCACACAGCCTGGCCCCGGTAACGGGTTCGGGCTGGGGCTTCCGGCTTCACCTGTGGCCACGTCGTGACAAGCGGGCTCGGGGATGGGAATGGGATCGGGAGCTCCGTCAGTACATTCCATACTCTCCACACCTTCCACACCGGTTGGGTGGGCGATCTGCGGGCAAGAGCCGCCAACGTCGCATACCTGCGTGAGGGTTCGACCTGGCGAGAACTCCCACCCTCGAGACTCGTAGAACGAATGGCACTCTCCAAGACTCAAAGGAGCGACGATGCGCCGCATAGCCAGATTCGTGGTGATATGGGTGATTGCCCTGCTGTTGGTCACCGTACCGGGACTGGCCCAATCGGATGAGGCTGGCACCGTTCGGGGGCGTGTTATCGATGAGTCGGGACGACCCTTGGCCTCGGTCATGGTGCTTGTGGTCGGCACCGAGATCGAGTCGCTGACAGACGTCGACGGGTCGTACGTCCTGAGCGGCATCCCTCCGGGGACCTACTCGGTGGAGGCCCGCTCCGGAGGATTTTCCATCGACACTCGGGAGGCAGTGGCTGTCGCTGCCGGCGGAATGACTGGGTTGGATTTCCAGCTTGTGGCTCTCGAGGTTCCGCTCAGGGAAGTCGTGGTGACTTCGAGCGTGAGCATTCTCCAGGAGCGGCCGGCCTCGTCGGTTGCCCTCGATCGAGAGCAGATCACCGAGTTGCCCCACTTCGGCGACGACCCCTTCCGCGCCATCGCCGTGATGCCGGGTGTCTCCGGCGGAGATTTTTCTGCGAAGTTTGTTGTCCGGGGTGGGTTTCACGAGGAGTTGCTGGTCCGTATGGACGACATGGAGCTCTTCGAACCGTTCCATCTGAAGGACTTTCAGGGAGTGTTCAGTGTGATTGACGCCGAGATGATCGGAGGCGTCGATCTGGTGCCCGGGGGATTCACCGCCGAGTATGGGGATCGAATGACAGGGGTGCTCGACATGTCGAGCAGATCGCCGAAGGATGTCCACTTCAGCCTCGGCATCAGCTTCACAAATGCTTGGTTCAACACGAGCGGGCTGTTTGCCGAGGGCAGAGGGCGCTGGCTTGGGTCGCTGCGGCGGGGGTACCTGGATGTCATCCTGGGGATCGTCAGTGACGGCGGAGACGACGATCCGCCGGACCCGCGCTACTGGGACGCGTTCGGATCGGTGGGATTTGACTTCAATCCCAGCCACTCCCTCTCGTTGCAGGTGCTGGCGGCCGACGATTCTCTGATCTTCGAGGAGGAGGATTATGACGAGTTCACCGATGTGGAAACCGGGTATGGCAGCCAGTACCTCTGGCTTCGTCACCAGGGGATCTTCGGCTCGCGATCCTTTGCGAATACCTCGCTCTACGCGGGTCGCGTCACGGTCAACCGGGGGATCGCCTACGAAGAGACCGGCGACGTGGAACGAATCGAGCTGATTGACGATCGGGAGATGGATCTATTCGGTATTCGGTCGGACTGGCAACATGAGCTCGGCAGTCGGAACTACTTCCGCTGGGGATTCGAGCTCCGCAGCTACGACACCGCGTACTATTACTCCACTGACTCGCGGATCGAGGATCCAATTGATGACCCGCGATTCGAGCCGGGAATCCGAGTCTATTCTTTCGACGACAACTACACGGGTGAGTGGTACTCGGTGTACGCCTCGGACCGCTTGAGGATGGGCGACCGATTTACGGCCGAACTCGGGCTGCGCTACGACAATGTGACGTTGACCGAAGAGGATTATGTGAGCCCCAGGGTGAACCTCCTGTACAACCTGTCAGACCGCGGAGTGCTCAGATTCGGTTGGGGTCACTTCTACCAGTCGCAACGGCCCTATGAGTTGGCGGTCCAGTTCGACGAGACCGAGTTCTTCCCGTCGCAGAAGGCGGAACACTTTGTCGTCGGCTTCGAGGGCGGCATCGGGGAGAAGCTCTCGCTCCGCGTCGACGCCTACCTGAGAGACGTGAGCGATCCCATACCGCGATGGGAGACCCTTTTCGATCCGTTCCATCCGGTGCCCGAGGTGGCCACAGATTTGGTTCGGCTGGCTCCCACATCCGCATCGGGAACCGGGGTCGAGATCTTCCTGTCGTCACGTCGGGGGGGCACCTTCGACTGGTGGGCCAGCTATGTGTGGTCGTCCATCGACGATGAGATCGTGGTCGACACGCCGAGGTACGTGGACCAGACCCACGCCTTCACAGGGAGCGCGAGCTGGCGACCCGGACCCAAGTGGTCGCTCACGGCCGTGTGGACCTACCACACCGGGTGGCCCACGACGTCGGTCTCTGCGTCGCTTGTCCCGGGCCCCGGTGGGGATTTGCGGCTCGACTACGATGTCGGTCCGTTCTACCAAGAACGGCTCGACGACTACCACCGGTTGGATGTTCGGGCGAGCCGTACGTCGCGGCTGGGCAAGGGCCATCTCACGCTCTTCATCGACGTTCAGAACCTCTACAACCGCGACAACCTCCGTGGTCTGGCCGTCGCCGATCCCGACTACCACTACAACTCGTCCACCGGCGGCTACGACATCACGTTTCCGGAGGAGTACTGGCTGCCGATCATTCCGTCGTTCGGTATCAGCTACGAGTTCTGATGGGCCACCAACCGGCCGGTGTGGAAGGTGTGGACCCAAGCCCCAGCCGACCCGGTGTGGAGAGTGTGGATCGACGGCGGCGACCACAGCATAAACGTCGCTGGAGTATGATGATGTAGAGCAACCACAATGTCAGGTCTCGTGGGTCAAAGCCTGAGCCATTACCGCATCGTCGAGAAGATCGGCGAGGGCGGGATGGGCGAGGTTTACCGCGCCCACGACGAACGACTCGATCGAGATGTGGCCATCAAGGTGTTGCCCGAGGAGTTCGCTGAAAATGCCGGGCGACTGGAGAGATTCGAACGCGAGGCCCGGGCGGCCGCCGCCCTCGACCACCCGAATATTCTCGCAGTGCACGAGCTCGGAACCCACCGTGGTCGTCCGTTCATCGTCACCGAATTGCTCGAGGGGCGAACGGTGCGAGAGGCCATTGATCTGGGGGAGTTGGCCGATCGAGATGTCATCGAACTGGGATCACAGATCGCGAAGGGGTTGGCCGCTGCCCACGGCAGGGGCATCGTGCACCGCGACATCAAACCGTCGAATTTGTTTGTCTCGTCGGACGGAACCGCCAAGATCCTGGATTTCGGGCTGGCGAAACTGGCGGTGACAGCCTCCCTGTCGGATGACGCCAATGAGGCTCCCACCGAGGAAATGAGGACCGCGGTGGGGACCGTCCTCGGCACCGCTGGCTATATGTCTCCGGAGCAGGTTCGCGGCCTGCCCGCCGACCATCGATCGGATGTCTTTTCGCTCGGTGTTGTGCTCTATGAAATGCTCACCGGCCTCAGTCCGTTCCGGCGGGTGAACCCGGCAGATACCGCGTCGGCGGTGCTTACGGAGGATCCGCCGCCGATTTCGCAAGCCGCCTCGCAGGCGACGCCAGCGTTCGATGGCGTGATTCGAAGGTGTTTGCAGAAGCGGCCCCAGGATCGCTTCCAGTCCGCCGAAGAGGTCGGAGGGGCGCTGCGGGCCCTGGCGGCCGCGCCCTCCGGATCGCCAAGGTCCGAGAGTCCGTCTCGGCCTGCAACGAGGGCCCTTAGAACCATCACGGTGGTGCTTGCCGCAGCCATCGTTTGCACCCTGCTGTATGTGGGGTATCGAGCGTTGCTGGATGACGGTGGGGGCGACATCGGCGAGGCGGAGGTGCCGCGGATTGTCGTGCTGCCGTTCGATAATCTCGGCCCGACTGAGGACGCCTTTTTTGCCGACGGAGTGACCGAGGAAATCACCGGTCGGTTGGCCATGGTCAGCGGGCTGCAGATCATCTCGCGAACCACAGCGCGACGGTACGCGAACACCGATAAGAGCACGTCGGAGATCGGCAAAGAGCTGGGCGTTGCCTATCTGCTCGAGGGAGCGGTCCGGTGGGCGCGAATGGCCGATGGTTCGCAGCGGGTGCGGATCACACCCCAGTTGATCCGGGTGGCCGACGACAGCCACCTGTGGGCCCAGCGGTACGACCGCGAGCTCGACGACATGTTTCGAGTGCAGTCGGAGATCGCCGAACAGGTCGCAGCCCAGCTCGGCGTGACGCTCCTCGATTCCGAGCGACAGGTCATGAAAGAACAACCAACCGACAACCTCGATGCTTACCAGGCCTACATCCGGGGACGTTGGCTCGCCGCCCAGCCGCATTTCACCTACGCACTGTGGCCAAAGATGTTCGAGAGCTTCGAACGGGCCGTGGAACTCGATCCGAATTTCGCACTGGCCCATGCCGAGATCGCGCGGTGCCACGCCGAGCTGCGCTACTACGCCTATGACTTTTCGAGGGAGAGGTTGGAGTTGGCGACCAACGCCGCCCAACGCGCTGTGGATTTGGCTCCTTTGGACCCGCGGGTCCATCTGGCGTTGGCGCAGTTCTACCTGTTGGCCGGCCGGGATACCGAGAGTGCCGCAACCGAGATCGAGTTGGCGCGGCGAAGTCTCGGAGATACCAACACCGAGGTACTGAAGGCGGAGATCTTTCTTCGCGAGCTCGATGGGCGTTTTGACGAGGCACTCGACCTGGCCGACGAAGCCATGAGGCAGGATCCCCTGGATCCGTATGTTCCCTCCGAGGCCATCTTCGACAGCTGGGGCAATCGGGACTATGCGAGGGCGATCAGGTACGCAGACACGGCCTTCGAGCTGGCACCCGATTCCTTCTGGCCGGCCCTCGGAAAGCAGTGGGTGTACTTGAGTTGGAAGGGGGATCTCCAGTCATCGCGGCATGCCCTCGAGGGTTTATCGCACGACGAAAACGCCTGGATCCAATGGACCTGGTACTGGCAGGAGATCTTCGAAGGCCGCTTCGCGGACGCGCTGCATCGGTTCGACGCCGACCGGGGGGATTGGTTGCGAACGAAGTTCGGTCACCGGCCAAGCTCGTTCATGCGGGCGACGGTCCTCGATTTCATGGGTCGACACGAAGAGGCCCTGGTCGAATGGCGATCGGCTCGGGACATGATCGATCGGGCCCTCGAACAGGATCCCGACAACTACCTGCTGCACGCATCGTCCGGTATCACCCATGCCGCCCTTGGCCATCATGACCATGCGATCGCGGAGGGGCGGCGGGCCATGGAACTCCTGCCGGTCTCCAAGGACGCCAGGTATGGGCTGGTCTGTGAGGTGGACATGGCGCGGATCTACGCCATGCTGGGAGAGTCCGACCTGGCCCTGGATCAACTGGACCGATTGTTGACGATTCCTTCGTGGGTCTCGGTTCCCTGGATCGAAATGAACCCTCTGTGGGAACCCCTTCGCGATCACCCTCGGTACGCGGAAATACTCGAATCGCATCGGGAACCTGGCGAACATGCTGTTCCAAAAATGCAGTAAATAATTGAACATTAGAGAGGTATCCAGTCCCTTCCCGTCAGGCCCGATGGGGGTGCGTGTCTCTTCACTATTCGCTTTTCACTGTTTACTATGTAGTCTCCATCTCCCGGGCCTGCGGTTCTTGAGCTGCAGCGGGGTGGGATAGAAGTCGATATGGGCAATTTTGTAGGTCAGAAGTTGGGCCACTACCGCATCGTCGAAAAGGTCGGCGGCGGCGGGATGGGTGAGGTCTACCGTGCCCGTGACGAGCGGCTCGGACGAGATGTGGCCATCAAGGTTCTGCCCGAAAAGTACGCCGATAATCCAGAACTTCTGGAACGACTCCAGCGAGAGGCCCGGGTGGTGGCCGCCCTCGATCACCCAAACGTGGTCGCGGTGCATGGTCTGGGCATCCACGGCGGCAAACCTTGCCTCGTCATGGATCTCATCAAAGGCCGGACGGTGCGAGAGGCGGTTGATGTCGGTGCGCTGACCAATCGGCAGGTGATCGACATCGGATCGCAGATCGCCTCCGGCCTGGCGGCGGCCCATGATGCCGGAGTGATTCACTTCGGCCTGGATCCGACAAACGTCATCATCACCGATGAGGGCGACGCCAAGCTCTGTGGAATCGGGCCATCCGAGCCTCCTGTCCTGAGCGAGTACCTGTCACCGGAGCACATTCGTGACGGATCCGGAGACCAGCGGTCGGATATCTTCGCGCTAGGGGTTCTGCTGTACGAGATGCTCACCGGGCTGAGTCCTTTTCGGAGGGTCACGCCGGAGGACAGCGAGGCGGCGATTCTCGCCGAAGATCCGCCGCTGGCGTCGCAGACTACGGCACGGGTGACGCCGGCCTTCGACGGCGTGATTCGGCGTTGCATGCACAAGAGACCCGAGGATCGGTTCCAGTCCGCCCACAGTGTGCGTTCAGCCATTCAGGCGTTGGTGACTGTTCCGGCGGGTCCGGTACGCGCCCGGCGTATGCCCCGCGGTGTTTCGATTGTGTTGGCCGCAATTCCCGCCATCGTGATCGCGGTGGTGGCCTTCGGGCTGCTCCACATGGGATACCGGGCGATGCTTGACCGCGGACCGGCATCTCGAAAAGCAGCCGTTCGGGTCGCTGTGATCCCGTTCGGGACCGTGAGCGGGTCCGGATTCAGTGAAACGTCGCAGCGGGTCTCCGACGACGTTTCGAGTCGGCTCGCCGAGGCAACGGGGCTGGTCGTGGTGAATCCGGATGTGGGGGAGGGGGGGGTCGACCTCGAAACCGCCCTGGTCTCGGGCCAACTGAAGGGCGCTGAATTCTATCTCCGTGGCTTTGTGATGCAGGCCGTGGATGAGCATGGGAACGAGAGAATTCGGGTCAGCTCACAGCTCTTCAAATCAGACCGGACGACCGTGGTTTCGGACCGGAGCTTTGATCATCAGATGGATGATATGGAGAATTTGTCGGCGGAAATCGCCGAACACGTCGTGACGGAGATCCGGGCACTGACATCCGAGGATGCCAACCCGCCCGGCTGATGACGGACTCAACCCGAGCCTCCAGCCCCTGGCCCCTAGCCCCCTAGTCCCTAGCCCCTAGCCCCCTAGCCCCTAGCCCCTAGTCCCTAGCCCCTCCTCAGTGAGTCCGCTTGATCACCACCAGGCTGGCATCGTCCTCGGGCGGAGCGAAGGCTACCATGTCGGAGTGGATGGCCGTGACGATCTCCCTCGCTGAAAGGTCCTTGACCCGACGAATCGTTTCCTGGAGCTGATCGGGGACATAATCCCGGTCGCCGTCGGTGTGCTCAAAGAGCCCGTCTGTGGCCAGCAGGAGGATATCTCCTGGCGCCATGAGATTGACCTGGTTCACCGTGTACTTCTTCTTGTAAACCAACGGCTCATTGTCGAGCAGTTCGTTGACTTCGGTTTCGGTTGGGAACATACCCACGGGAAAGGTGGTGGTGAGCCGTGATGGGTCGATGTCCACAAAGCAGTTGAATTCGGCGGAGAAGATCATGGGTTTTGGGTGGCCCGCCGAGATGAAGCGGAAGGTGCCGTCCTCGAAAATTTCGCCGTAGATCATGGTCAGATACTTGGTCACGGCGGATGACCGGTGAAAGCGGGTATTGAGGATTTCGAAGAGCTTGGCGGTGACGTGGCCGTTCATCTCGAGTTCGTAGAGCACGCCGGTGAGAAACGCCTGGTGCAGCATGGCTGTGAGCAGCGCGTCGGTGGTGCTGTGACCGCTTGCGTCGGCCACCAGAACGCCGATCCGGTCTTTCAACCCTCGTAACCGTTCGGCGCGGGCGTCGTCACCGGCGCGGGCAGCACATTTCGCGAGCCGCGGCAGGTCGTACCTCGCGAGGAAGTCGAGGATGACGATGTGGTCCCCGCCATCAGCTCCCATGAGCGGGTACGTGGCGCCAAAGATGTCCACGTTGTCCATGGTGACCTGGCTCGGAATGGAACGCACGTGCTCCATGATTGCCTGGAAGTTGGACATCTCCTGCTCGAGCTTGCTCGACTTTTTCTGAGGGTCTTGGGTCATGGCCTTGTCCCTCCCGAGAGCGCGGGCCCTGCTCCCGTCGCCGTCATCGGCCCGGCCGGCTCTCTATTCAGTATTCCAGATCCGCGGTTTTCCTGGTGGTGGGCCTCAAACCCGTCTTCCATGGATCTGCCGATGTCATGCCAGAAGGTGGTTTCTACTTTCCATACACGAGGTTTCCTCCCACGTGGCCCAAGGTTGCGATGACGCAGAGATTGGCCGCCAGCAGGCCAAGGTAGACCAGACCGAGCACGAGGTGAGCCGGCGACGCGAGGTCGAACAGGCCGGTCCCTGGCCTCATGACCAGACCGGCTCCGTGAAGCGCGGCAGCCACGGCGCCGAGAACCAGAAAGAGAGCCGAAAAGACGATCTTCAATCGAATGATGCGGTAGGGGCGGCCCCGATATCGACGTTTCCAGTCGCGGTAGCCGAAGGCGAAGGCCGGTGCGGAAAACACTACGGAAAGCACGAGAAGCAGCAACGTCGCGTCGGCCATCAACGGCATTCGTTGAACCACGGCGAGCCAACCCGTCGGCAGGTCCTTCCAGAACAGGTCGATGACAGAGATCGCGAGAACCAGCACGGCGCCCACGACCGCGAGGGGGAACAGACCGATGGGTAGGTGGGCGGCGAGCGGATGGAGCCTGCTCTTCGGCTGAGGCCGGAACAGTTCGACATCATTGACCACCGGCACGCTGTGCCCATACACCTCCTCGACCTCCATCACCACACCACACAGAGGGCACACCACGAGTCCGTTGGCGTCGAGGTCGGCGTGGGCCAGTTCGAGGTGGCAGACCGGGCAACGAAACGTCCTGCCGTAGAACTTCGTCTTGAATCTTGTCGACACGCTGCCGGTGAGTTTCCCGATCTCGTCGATCATTTCCACCTCCAGCACGGGCTTCCGCCCGGCTCAGTGCACTTCTTTCATCCGCATCAACTTCGACACGATGATCATTTTCTGGATTTCGGTGGCGCCCTCGTAGATCTGATAGATCTTCGCATCGCGAATCAGCTTCTCGGCCGGCATTTCGGAGGTATAACCGTACCCACCCAGAACCTGAGCGCACTCGATCGCCGCTTCCATGGCCACGTCGGCCGCAAACCACTTGGCCTCGGCCGCCTCCCGAGTGTTGTCCCTGCCGTTGTCGAACAACCAGGCGGCCTTCAGCGTGAGGAAACGGGCGGCGTCGAGCTTGGTGGACATCTCAGCCAGCTTGAAGGAGATGCCCTGGTTCGAGATCAGCTTCTTGTCGAAG
Source organism: uncultured Holophagae bacterium (assembly GCA_963710645.1). GTDB lineage: Bacteria > Acidobacteriota > Thermoanaerobaculia > Thermoanaerobaculales > Sulfomarinibacteraceae > FEB-10. Next base: position 228,198 of record CAVQBD010000006.1, read on the forward strand.
GTGCGTCGTCGACGGGAGTACGAGAGCGCGATGTTCAGCGCCGCCTTGGTGATTCCGTTGGCGCCTGCCGCCACCCCGGGCCTTGTGTGGTCAAAGGTCTTCATGGCGATCTTGAATCCGTCGCCCTCGCCGCCGAGTCGGTTGGCGGCTGGCACCTTGACGTCCTCCAGAGTCACGCGGACGGTGTTGGAGGCGTGCTGGCCGAGGTTAAACTCCTTGGGTCCGCGTACGATGCCGTCCGAATCCGCCGGTACGATGAATCCGGTCGGCTTGTCGTCGACCTTGGCCAGGACGAAGTACCAGCTCGCCACCGATCCGTTGGTGATCCACCACTTGACGCCGTTGAGGATGTAGTCGTCTCCGACCTTGGCGGCCGTTGTCCGAATCCGCGCCACGTCCGATCCCGCCTCGGGTTCGGTCACGGCGTAAGCCGAGAACATCAGCTCTTCGGTCATCGGTGCCAGGAAGCGTCGTTTCTGGTCGTCGGTTCCCGCGACAATCACCGGGTACTGCGATAGCCCATTGCCGTCAATCGCGGTGGCGATGCCCGAACAACCCGTGGAAAGCTCCTCCATCACCATGCAGTGGTCAAGGACCGCGCCCGCCTTGCCCCCGTACTCGACTGGGACATGGGAGTTCATGAGGTCGAGTTTGAAGGCCTCGCGGCAGATCTTCATCGGAAACTCGCCGGAACGGTCGTGGGCGCTGGCGTTCGGGGAGATCCACTCCCGTGTGAACGCGCGCGCTTTCTCGACCTGCTCTTGTTGTTGGGGGGTCATCTCGAAGTCCATCGCAGCCTCACTCCTCGGAACTGGGGTCGATGGTCCGTGGTCGATCGGTCAACAGTGCCGCATTCGCGTCGACAATATCGATCGCCGGACTCCTGAACATGTCTGGGATGTATGACGTCTTTCCGATGCTCTGACGGCCGAGCGTGATTTTGAGGCCCAGTGCGCCGAGCCAGAAGGCGAGCACGTTATTGGCTACGACGATGAGGAAGCCGAGCCAGGAGATGGTGGAAATCTGAGGGCCGTTACCGAGCAGGGCGATGAGTTCGATGCCCAACGCCGTCACGAGTGCCAGGGAAAGGACCAGCTTTTTCTTGTGTGTCCAGTGCCACTGGGCATACATTCGATTTCGCTCGCCGATTCCCGTCACCGTTGATGGGACCGCCATCAACAACACGATCGCAAGTGAGGCGATTGTCAGCCCAAACCAGAGATCGGGACCGAAGCGTCCAACGGACACGCGAGCAGTACCGAGAATCCACGCCACCGAGGCCAACGGTACGAGCGCGGCCACAGAGTGGACCATCATCGAATGCAGATGCAACTTCGATGTCGACATCTCTCCTCCTTTGACGTGTCATATGGTCGTGGACCGATTTCAGTGTGGCAGCCGGATCCCACTGCCGCGCCACGGACCCGGGACCAACATGCTCTCCGGTAATCCTCCCGACATCATGCCCGAAACCCACGCCGGTGTATTGCCGCAGCTCGACGGAATCTCGCCGCATTTCGCCAGGATCCGAATTGCGGCCGTGCTGTTGGGTCTCGCCACCCTCGCCGGGGCGGCCGATTTGCCGCGGCATACACCACCTCTATTCGATGAAAATTTACCATCCATTGCCTTTCGACCTTATCATGCAAAAATTTTTCTATAGTCATTCACTATTCTTCACTCAGAGACGATTGATAGCGGTGAATATCGAAACGATGCGGCTCAAGGTATTTCCATCAGACCTGATGACAATCTCTATGTTACAGGATATGTGACAAGCGTCGGTAATGGTAGAAATATATGGATCGCAAAATATGATCTAAATATTGAATATATCGACAATATTTTCATTAATGGCCCGGCCAGTTGGGATGACGAAGGCTACACCATGGCGTTTGATGAAAGCGGCTTTCCTTACGTTGTCGGCTCTATGACCGAGGTTTGAGAATATCACGACATCTGGCTTGGCAAGTTCAATCTGGAGTTGGTTTTCCAGGATCAATGGACCCTCAATGGATCAGAAAACAACTGGGATGATGGACATGGAATTCTCTATGATGAGGTTTCTGAGGGTCTTTATGATGCCGGGACGTTGAGTGTGACCGGACAGGGAGCGAATGAATTTTTCGCCCTAATTGATACGAATCGGGATCTGGTTGACAGTATGACAATGAACGGCCCAATCGACGATACGGACAGGGCGAGATCCATGGTGTTCGATGACACGAGGCTTTGTTTGTGAGTGAATCTATGTCATATGTTTGGACAAACTACGATATTTTGGGTGGAAAATTTTCCGACGATTGGACATTTGTGGAATACGTTGTTGTGGCAGGTCCCACAACTGATGAGGACAAGGGTTACGGAATCGTTTTTGACCCAACGGGCACCATCTTCGTAACCGGAACCATGATCGAACCCGACGAGAGCTACAACATTTGGATCGGACACTTCGACGTGTCGGAACTCTTCACCGACGGTTTCGAATCGGGCGACGGGGGAGCCTGGTCGGGAGCCCTGGTGCGGTGACGTGGGGTGTGTCGAGGGCGGCCCACCTCCCTGCCTTGCCGAGCGCTTGGAATCCGGATTGGCTCAAGAGGGTTGTGGCCAGTAGGTGTCCGTTTGCATGTTTGAATTTGAGGACAAGGAGTCGCCGTGGTTGAACTGCGAACTGAATTGCCGGAAGAAATTGTTGGATGGTTATCGGATGCCGCCAGCCGGTTCAACGTGACGCGGTCGGAGATCGTCCAGCGCGCCCTGGAGCAATACCTGGGCAGCATGGCGCAAGTCCAGGCCACTTACGATCAAAGTCGCCAAACTCGAGGTGCGGATGCCGCACCGCACAGGCCTGACACCCACCACAAGAAGGCCAACTGCCCATACCAAGAATGCCCCTTTGAGGATGCCTGCCCGGGCGAGTCATGCCCTCTGTAGGGTTGTGACTTCGAGGCTGGCATTTTGTGAACACGCCACGTCGATTCCGTTTTCTCAAGGGACGCATCGGCTGAACGGATGGCCCGAAGGCCGGCCGCCGGACGGGGCCGATTGACAAGCGCGGGTTCGAGACACACATTACAGGATACGAACCCAACTTAAGAAATGGGGAGGTACGTATGGTTGCCCCAACGGCTTTGGTTTGTCCTGCCCGGTTTCTGTCAGGCGTCATCTGGGTGGTGATGGTCGGTGTGTTCATCGGGTCCGGTACCGCTGGCGCTGCTGACCTCGTGCTCCATCTGCCAATGGATGACGGCACGGGGTCCGCGATGGCGATCGACGCATCCGGCAACGGGCACGACGGCACGCTCGTCAACATGGATCCCTCCACGGACTGGGTGAGTGGTCGGTCCGGCCTCGCCCTCGACTTTGATGGAATAAATGACTACGTGAGCGTTCCCGATCACGCAGACCTCGACTTTGGGACGGGCGATTTCTCCGTCGCCCTCTGGGTTTTCAAGCGCAGCCCGACTGCCAACTACTTCAACAACTACGGCGTCAGCAAGTGGAGCACGGCGGCCACTCCCGGCATCAACGAGTGGTGCCTCCTTGTGGGCAGCGGGTACGCCACCGGAGATACTCCGGCGTTCACGGTCGAAATCGGTACGACGCGATACAAGGTGGTCGATCCGCAGGAGATCTCTCTCAACGAGTGGCATCACGTGGTGGGAGTCAGAGAAGGTCAAACCACCTCGCTCTATGTTGACGGTGTTCTGGTGGACGTGAACGACACGCTGCCGGCCGGAGGCGCGATCAACAACGTGGGCAGCGAGCTTCGTGTGGCTGTCAACCAACCCGTCGCCCCAATTTTCTACACCGACGCCATCTTCGACGATCTGCAGATCTACGGCTTCGCCCTGGACAGCGGTGGTGTGGCGGTGGGCGACACCGCGGGTGGCGACATCGCGTTTCTCTATGCCAATCCCGGCATGGCGGTGACGATCTTCTTCGACGACTTCGAGTCGGGCGATACCTCGTTGTGGTCGGCGGTGGCGCCGTAGCAGCAGCCTGCAAAATTCGGTACCAGGTCCGAGGATCCGAGGAAGACCCGGGAATGCGACCCGACATCCCGGGACGGGTCGAGGGTTCGTTCGACTGCAGTGCCTCGACTTCCCAAGATCCTGGGACCTGGTACCGAATCAGGGTTGCAGACGACCCCGTGCCCTGCGGGGTGCGGGCGACTCGTGGCGGATGATGGTCCCTTCGTGGATGACGAGACGGGGACGTTGAAGAGCCCTGAGGTCGGTCAGCGGATCACCCTGCACCACGAGGATGTCGGCGAGCATGCCGGTGGCGAGGGCGCCCAGTAGATTTTGACGGCGACAGACGATGGCGGCGTCGGATGTGGCGGCCTTGATGATCTGCATGGCTGTCATCCCGGCGAACTCCATCCACTCGATCTCCGGCATGGGCATGCCGATGGTCAGGCCCGGGAGGAAGCCGGCGTCATTGCCCAGTGCCACCCGGCCGCCTGCTGCCACGAAACGCCGCAGGTTGTCGTACATCTGGGTGCCGTTGCCGCTCAAAGACGGCCAGGGTGGGAACCCAGCCCACGTCTGAATCCACCATGCGTTGAATGACGTCCTCGGGCACGTAGTCCAGAGCCATGTGGGCGATGTCGTCGACACCGGCGTCGAGCGCGCTCTCGAGGTCCCGTTCCAGGTTGATGTGAACCGTCACCGGGATACCACGAGCGTGGGCCGTGTCGACGATGGCGGTGGCAAGCTCCACCGACAGGACCTCCTCGACGCCGGACTCGATGACGATCTTGATGACGTCCGCACCGCGATCGATGAGGTCGTTGATTTCGACCTCGACCTCTGCCACCGAGTCCACCGTCAACGCAGAGAAGTTTGCGCCGGCGATGGGATATCCGCCCGGACAGGTGACCAGCGGACCCGCAGCGAGAATCCGTGCGTTGAGCGGATCCTCGCTGAGGAACTCCCGGAGGATGTCCCATTGAACGTCGACCCGGGCGCCGAGATCGCGGACGGTGGTCACCCCGGCCGTGGCCCACGCCTGCAGGTTGTCGCGCCGATAGCTGTTGTGAACGTGGGCATTGATGAAGCCCGGTAGGATGGTGGTTCCGGGCAGATCGAAGTGGCGGGCTGTCGATGGAAAATCATGGTCGTCGGCCGGCCCGGCCATCATGATGTGGCGATCCCAGACGACCACGACGGCATCCTCCACCGGCTCAGCCCCTGTGCCGTCTATCAACCGCCCGCTGAGAACGTAGAGGGGCATCTCGGGGAGATGCCAGTCCGTGATGTCGACGTCCTCCACACTCTCGCCATCCTCCACAGTGACGTCCAGAAGAGCGTGGCCGCCACAACCGGGATCCACAGCGCACTCGGTGAATCCCCCCATGCGATCGAAGGAGGGTGACCAGGCGTATGCGTGGTAGGTGCCTTCGGGCAGGGTGGCCGAATAGGTGGTCTGCCCGGGCTCGAGTGGAACCACCATAACCACGTCGGTCACGGTGTTCACCAACATGAGGTCGAGGGCGGGGTGATGACCCGGAGGCGGCAGGATGTGTCCGCTGACAGAGCCCGACCCGGTCTGAAGAGGAGCGGCCGAAGGAAAAGCGGACGGGACGCCGGAGCCCATGGCCACTAGGGGAAGGAGGCAGAAGATAACTCCAGCGACGATCAATGGTGCACACAAGGGCCGGGGAAATGTCGGCACGGTTTGTCCTCTCTACGGTGTTCGGCGACCGGACGGTGTGCGCGGGGCGATACCCGTTCCGACGCACGGAACGTCCATGAAGAAGGAGATTGTGGACTCGACCTCGCTTGGATTGGGCGTCTGACCCAAGAACGACTCGATGAACTGCCAATAGTGCTCGTGCGCGGCCTCAAAGGTCACGTTTTCGAAGAGCTGGGACACGTCGCCGGTTCCCGTGGTCTGGATATCCAACATCTGTACGGGTGCGTTGCACGTTGGATCGAAATCATAGATGTCGAAGAATTTGATTCCCGGGTGATCGTATGTGCGGAAGTATGCACGCAGGTTCTTGGTATCGAACACCAGGCTCCACTGGGTTGTATTCGGAAAGCCGCACGTCGCTTCGCCTCGGATTTGGAAGAGGGTGTCGAACGCGTGCCCGACAGCCGAATCGTCATCAGTGGACCTGAAGGCCAGGACACGTTCCGCAGCAATCCGAAACCGCTCGATGCTGCAGTTGGGCGGCGGGAACCAACCCAGACTGAAAACCTCCCAGTCGCGGATCGAATCGGCGTAGGTCGAGTTGGTCAAGACGCTGACCGGCAGGTCGTCACCGACATAGAGGATCTCTTCCCCGTCGATGAATTCGAACACAGCGCTGTCACCGTTTCGGTCGGCGACGTGGTAGTGGTCGATGGTCACGATCCTGAAGCCCTCTGCTGCGGCCAGCACCTCATCCACGGTGGCGCAGGTGTCGAGCATGTACTGCACCCACTGACCGTCTTCGAGCGGCGGTCGATGGTCGGGCGGAGGGCCCTCAGCCTCGGGGATCCCCATCATGCTGATGACCAGGCCCTTTTCGTTCATCCCGGTCCACACATGGCCGAGGTGAACGAAACTGAAGTTGACGCTCGCGTATCTCGAGACCCAGTGGGCCCTCTGCCCGGTGGTGCTCACGCCTCTGCCGGTTCTCTCGACGCCTCTCTTATTGATCAGTATCAGCCCGCCCGTGGAGTAGGTGTTGTCGAGGTTCTTTCCGAACACGGAATGGCCGTTGTTGACGAGGTTGATGGACGAGCATGCTCGTTTGGGAGTCGCCCGGCTGTCTTCTTGCCCCACTTCGCCGTCGCTGTGGGCGCCGGCCGTCGCGACGACGGCACAGACCGACAATAATGCGACTCGAGAGAGCTTTGAAGCTGTGGTCACTGGCGACCCTCCGTTGAATGCAACCGTAACGTCCCGCCCACGTCTCCACGAGTCGTGGTGAGTCCGCGGTCCTCCTACTCACGCAAGCGACAAAAGGAAACAGAATACGCACACCGGTCGTCGGGAGCGGGTCGAACGGGCGGGGCCGCGATCGTTGCGATTCCGACCCGACGGATCTCAATCAGGACTCTGCCCGCTTGTCGAAAAATGGTTGCGGGTGGTATCATCTCCAAAACCAACAAGGAGAATGAACGATGGTCGCAGCTACTGCTCCCGTGTCACGGCCCTATTTTCTGGTGAACCTCTTCGCGGTGATGATGGCGGGAACACTCGTTGGAGCTGGCGCCGCCGGCGCAGGCATACCGGCCGGCAGCACCCTTGTTCTCCACCTTCCTTTTGATGATGGAACGGGCTCCGCCATTGCCGCCGACGTAACCGGCAACGGGCACCATGGCACGCTCGTCAATATGGACCCGGACACCGACTGGGTGCCTGGCCAAGCTGGGTTTGCCCTCGACTTCGACGGTACGGATGACTATGTCAGCGTTCCGGACGATGCGGCGCTCGACTTCGGGACGGGCGATTTCTCCGTGACGGTCTGGTATTACAAACGCAGTGCTACGACCCAATGGGACAACAACTACGGCGTCAGTAAGTGGTATACGGGCGCGAGTCCCGGTCACAACGAGTGGTGCCTTCTCGTGGGGAGCGGGGGACAGACCGGAGACGACCCCGGCTTAACCGTCGAGACGACGGAAGACGGTATTTATGGCGTGGACGATCCCCAGGAAGAGTCCCTGAACGTGTGGCATCACTTGACAGGTGTACGAAAGGCCGAGACCCTCTCGCTGTTTGTCGACGGCATCTTGGTCGCCAGGAACAGCTCACTTCCGGCGGACAGCGCAATCAATAACGCCGGCCGCCACCTCCTTGTCGCTGTCAATTCGCCGAGCGCTCCACATGTCTTTTATACCGATGGGCTGTTCGACGATGTGCAGATCTACGATTTTGCCCTGTCAGACGGCGATGTGGCAGTCGGCCAAGTCGCAGGCGGGGACATCGCGTTTCTCTATGCCAACCCCGGCCTGAGCCTGTCAGTCTTCGGAGACGGCTTCGAATCCGGCGACGCCTCGAGGTGGTCGAGCACCGTGCCATAGCTGACGAGAGATCGCAGAACAAAGAACGAAGAACTGGAATTGCCCCGGATTGTGGTCGCTGTTCACCGATGCAGCCATCTGCCCCGGACACCGGTTGCTGTCCCCGTCCCGGCCGCTGTCGACTGCTTCTGATCGCTGTCTCTGGGAGCGCGTCGTGATCACCCCCGGATAAGTGCCAGGCCCAACGATTGAACGATTCTGATGGATTGGTTGCCGTGGAGTCGGGATGCCGAGGCGATCGAGGGTGTTTTATCGAGGGCGGGATCTACCATGGGTACTTTTCGGTACCAGGTCCTAGGATCCGAGGAAGACTCGGGATTCCGAAGCGACCAGAGGGTATTGGTGACATGCGACAGCCTGGGTCGAATTGGGGGTCCCTTCGACTGCAACGCCTCAACTTCCCAAGATCCTAGGACCTGGTACCGCGTAGGTACCGCATATTGGCGTGGGGCTGTCTGCTGGTGGAGGTAAGACGCGTCGTGAGGGTGGTTGGGTGGGGGGCGATGTCAACAAGGCCCTTTTGCGTCGGAGGATGGAAGTGTCTCTGGCTTGCCCGGGCGGAGTTCTCGGCCGCGCGATGCGTATCGGAGCAGCCCGGCTTCGCTTCTCCGCAGCTACGCCGTGGCATTTGTTTTCTCGGCTTGGGCCGAGAAAATAAATGGCGCGCCGGGCGTGATTCGACCTCGCGTCCAACAGCAGTTTACAGGCGTAGCCAAGGAGGTTGGTGGGGAGGGGGTTGGCGTACGACTGTCTGCTGGTGGAGGTGAGACGCGTCGTGAGGTTGGGTGGGAGGGGGACGACGTAAACAAGTCCCCTTGGCGCCGGTAGGTGGGAAGTGTCTCTGGCGCGCCGGAGAGGACTCGAACCTCTAACCACCGGATCCGAAGTCCGGTGCTCTATCCATTGAGCCACCGGCGCGTCGGAGGAGATTCTATCCGAATCGGTAGGTCTTGTGGACGGATCGCCGGACGTTTTATTGGTTTCGAATTTCGAATTTCGGATTCCACCCAACCGCCCTCCCAGATTCCGAGGCCTAACCTGCAGTTTGCAATTCGTAGTGGGTGTGCCGGGGGGTGGGTAGAATATTCGGGTGATCACGGTAGACCACATCCACCAGGCGCTCGATGGATACCGGCCGCAGCTGCTGCCCTACAGCGAAGACATGAAGTGGGCCGGTGTGGCTGCGGTGGTGCGGGACGGCGTCGGCGGTGCGGAACTGCTGTTTATCCGACGCGCCGAGGACGACCACGATCCATGGTCGGGCCACATGGCCTTCCCCGGTGGCCGGATGGACCCAGGGGACGAGACGGTGGTTGCGGCGGCGGTGCGCGAGACCCGTGAGGAAATCTCGCTTGACCTCGAGACGGAGGGCCGCCGCATAGGGCGGCTGTCGGACGTGGCGGCTGTCAGCCGAGGCCGTCCGCTTTCGTTGGTGATCGTTCCTCACGTTTTCGAGGTCCGCGGGAGCCCGGAATTCGAGCCGAACTACGAGGTGGCCGAGGTGCTGTGGGTTTCGTTAGACTACCTGGCCGACTACGACAATCGATCGACGGTCGACTGGAAGCTGGGCAGCATGACCATCCCTTTGCCCTGTTACCGCTACCACGACAGGGTGATTTGGGGGCTGACCTTCGGAATGGTGGATGAGTTGTTGGGCCTTGTCAGCTTCCGCGGGGATAGGTAGGGACCAGTCGATCCACCAAAATCAGAATTTTCAGTTTGGTTCATCCGGGAAAGCGTGGGGTTGGGGTTTCGCCATGCCCGAAACGCAGGGGCAGCGACGGCCAGCGTCCGCGATCGGCGGGTGCGGCAGCGATCAGGGGCCGCGACAGTGATCAGCTGGGATTGCCCCGGATAGCGGTCGCTGATCACCGTTGCTGCCATCTGCCCCGGACACCGGTTGTTGTCCCTGTCCCGTCCGCTGCCGCCGGCAGGTTCACCCTCGCATTCGGGTACCGCATGGCGGTGCCAGGCACCGCCGCAGATGTTGCGATTTCGTGCTCCGATTCGATTTCGACGGTGCCTGGCACCGGCCCACGGGTTCGCTTCGATTCGCTGATTTCGATGCGCCCATCTCCCAACCGCGCTCCCCGAGGTTGCCCCCTCTGACGATATTTGGGACCCGTCGCGGCACGATGATCGTTCGGTCCCGACCCAAAATCGTCGGAGACGGCACGCCCGGTCGTCGCGCCCTCACGCGCTCTGGGTGGGCGGGGGCAATTTCACATTTCTCATTCCGCATTTCGAATTCAACCACTGTCCATCTCACGGAAATCCGGATGAGCCCGTAGTTCTTAGGCTTGAATTCCCTCTCTCCCTGGTTTTTCCGGGGGGCCGGGGGAATTGAGAATTCAAAATTGAAAATTGAGAATTCATAGTTCTGGTCACGGGTGAGAAGCCGTGTGAGCGTGATAGCCTGGAACCAGCGATACACACATCAGGAGGTGGCAGATGCGTCTTGACATCAAGGCATTCGGGCTGGCATGCGGCATCATGTGGGGGCTGGCGGTTCTCGTCGCTACGTTGTGGCTGATCGTCTCCGGTTCCGGCGGCACCTTCATGCAATACCTGGACAACTTCTACATTGGATACAGCTTCTCGGTGGTCGGCGCATTCATCGGTGCCATCTGGGGGTTTTTCGACGGTCTCATCGGTGGCGTGATCTTCGCGTGGCTCTACAACAAGCTCGCGAAGGTGGCCTGATACAGGCAATCGGTCGTCGGCGGCGAGCAGTGAGCCGAGAGCAATCGTAGTGGGTTCTGGTGTCAACTGCGGAGGGGAACCGGAGTTCGGGGATTCGGAAATCGAATGAACTGAGAGCCTTGGAACGGCGAACCGACCTCCGAGGCCTGAATCCCGGTTTTGCTTGGCCGTAATCCGGCGGAGCCTTGTGGTCCTGTGGTATTGGGTCGTGGTCAGAGGATTCAAAGACCTCAGGACGATCGCCCCCACCCAGATTCTTCGACTCGTTCGCTCCGCTCTCTCGCTCAGAATGACAAAAAACCACGAATCACAGGCGCCCCGGACGGGTGGGGGACCTTTGACTATCGACTTTCGACTGTCGGGTGGGTGGGGAAATTCAAAATTGAGAATCAAGAACTCAGAATTCACTGGTCAATGCGCCTCATCCCAATTCCTGCCCACACCCACGTCCACCACGATTGGGACGTCGAGGGACAGCGCGCTCTCCATCTCATGGCGCACCATCTTGGAGACGTCGTCGACGCGGTCTTCGTCCACCTCGAGCAACAACTCGTCGTGGACCTGGAGCAACATGAGCTGGCCCGGGAACTCGTCGCGCAGCCTGCGGTCGACGGCGATCATGGCCCGCTTGATGAGGTCGGCCGCGCTGCCCTGGACCGGTGTGTTGATGGCGACCCTCTCGGCCGCGGCCCGCGCGTTGAAGTTGCCGCTGGTCAGGTCCGGCACCGGGCGGCGTCTTCCAAGGAGGGTTTCCACGTAGCCCTTTTCCCGTGCCGAATCGAGGGTCCGCCGGCGGTACTCTTCAATCTCGGGGAATCGTTCCTTGTAACGCGCGATGTACTCGCCTGCCTCGGGTCTCGAAATGCGCAGCTGTTGCGCCAGGCCGAATGCGCTCTGGCCGTAGACGATGCCGAAGTTCACCGCCTTGGCGATGGTGCGCATCTGGCGGGTGATCTTGTCGGGCGCCGCCTCGAAGAGGCTGGCCGCCGTCTCGGTGTGGATGTCGGCGCCGGCTGAGAAGGCATCGGCGAATCCGCCGCTGCCGCCGCACAAATGGGCCAGGATCCGCAGCTCCACCTGTGAATAGTCCGCGGACAGGAAGAGCCTGCCCGGTGGAGCGACGAAGGCCTGCCGTATCCGGCGGCCCTGTTCGGTGCGCACCGGGATGTTCTGGAGGTTGGGATCGGTGGACGAAAGCCGACCGGTGGCGGCGGTGGTCTGAGAGTAGTGGGTGTGGATACGGCCGTCGGCCGGGTTGATCAGGGTGGGCAGGGGATCCACATAGGTGTTCTTGAGTTTGACCAGGGAGCGGTAATCGAGGATGGCTCGGGGCAGTGGGTGCTGGAGAGCCAGCTCGGTGAGGACCGACTCATCGGTGGAGGCCCCGGTCTTGGTCTTCTTGACCACCGGCAGTCCGAGTCGGTCAAAAAGAACTTCGCGCAGCTCCTTCACCGAGCCGATCTTGAACTCCTCGCCCGCGAGATCCCAACAGACCCGTTCGGCGGTGGCGATCTCGAGCGTCAGCTCGTCGGACAGCTCCGCGAGAAGGTCCGTGTCCACCGCGATTCCGGCCACCTCCATACGTGCGAGGACCGGGATCAACGGCAGTTCGAGGGTGCGATAGAGCTCGTCGAGTCCCTCTTCCACGAGCAACGGTCCCAGCCTCTGGTCGAGGAGCCAGGTGATGTGGGCGTCCTCGGCCGCGTAGTCGCGCGCCGGCTCGAGGGGCACGTCGGCAAAGGTCTGGCCCTTTGCAACGGTGTCACCAAACGAGATCATCCGGTGTTCGAGGTGGACCAGTGCGAGGTCGTCGAGCTTGTGGGAACGGCGGTCGGGTGACAACAGGTAGTCGGCGAGCAGGGTGTCGCCGTCGATGCCCGCGATCTCGACCCCGTGGCGAAACAACACCTTGAGGTCGTACTTGAGGTTCTGTCCGGTCTTGCCGCGGGTCGGATCGGCGAGGATCGGCCCGACGGCGTCGCGAACCGTCTCCCATTCCAACTGAGGCTCGAGGACCCTGTGGGCCACCGGCACGTACCAGGCCTCTTTGTCGTCGCAGCAGAACGACAGGCCGACCAGATCGGCGGTCATGGAGTCGAGGGACGTGGTCTCCGTGTCGAGAGCAAATCGCTGGGCCTTGGAGAGCTTTTCGCGCAGCTCCTCGAGGTCTGGGCCATCGGTGACCAGACGGTAGCCGCTGCGGTCCACACCGGCCATCTCGCCGCCGAACGACCGCAGCAGGCCCCGGAACTCGAGCTCGCCGAAGAGCTCGCGGGCCCGGTCTTCGGGTGGCGGGAAGTTGAGGACGAGGTCCTCGATGGACACGTCCACGGGGGCGTCGGTACGGATGGTGGCCAGGTCGCGAGACAGGTAGGCGTTGTCGCGGTCGGCCTGCAGTTTCTTTTGGACGCCGGGGGGAGTGATCTCCTCGATGTGGTCGTAGATCTCGTCGAGTCCTCGGTACTCGGCGAGCAGGTTCTTGACACCCTTTTCGCCGATGCCCTTGACTCCCGGGATATTGTCCGACGAGTCGCCCCAGATGCCGAGGGCGTCCGGAACCAACTCCGGCGGACAACCGAATTTCTCCTCGACCTCGGCGAAGGAGATCGTCCTGTCCTTCATGGAGTCGTACATCGAGGTGTGGTCGGAAACCAGCTGCATGAGGTCCTTGTCGGAGCTGACCAGCACCACATCGAGGTTGTTCTCGTGCCGTTTGGCAAGGGTGCCCATGACGTCGTCCGCCTCGAAGTCGTCGATACACAAATAGGGGATGTCGAATGCCTCGGCCACCCGCTTGAAGTGCGGCATCTGGGAGCGAAGGGCGTCCGGCATGTCCGGACGGGTGCCCTTGTAATCCGCAAACTCCCGCTCCCTGAACGAGCCCCCCTTGGGATCCCAGGTGATGGCGAGGTGGTCGGGTCTGTGGTCGCGGATCAGCTTCAGGAGCATGTTGGTGAAGCCAAAGAGGGCGTTGGTGGGCAGACCCTGTGAGTTCGACATGCCGCCGATGGCATAAAAGGCGCGAAACGCCATGTTCGGACCGTCGATGAGGTAGAGGGTTTTGCGTGCGGGTTTTTCAGTCATGGGAGCCAGTTTAAACGGTGTACGCGAATCGAGGGGGTTGGAAGAAAATTCGAAATTCGAAACTCGAAATTCGAAAACCCCCACCCACTTCAGAACCGGGACTCGGGACTCGGGGCTCGGAGGCCGGTTTGCCGTTCCATGACCATCAATCCATCCGATCCCCGATCCCCGAGCTCCGAGTCCCGTCTGCCTATCACCGGACCGAGCAATGGTTACTCCCTGCTCACTGCCTTCAGCCTACTGCCTACTGCCTACTTCCTCGTGCTAACCTTCGGCCGACCGGGAGGGTTATGAAGTCTCATTTGATGGTGGTTGTTCTCTGCCTTGTCGCCATGGTTGCCGGTGGCCAGGAGGCGCTGCAGGTGCCGCGGAGTTACCTCGCAGGCATCGTTGACGATGATCCGAATCCACTGCCCCGTCATCTGGCCGAAGCGGAGCGGGCGCTCTCAGATTCCGCTGCCCGAGAGCTGGCCCGAGCTGGCACCGCCCACCGGGACGGTGTCGACCCCGGCCGAGTATGCCGAAAACGACGGCCTCCTGATCCGGTGGGGGTCCTTCAACTCGGTGCTCACCGAGATGACCGTTGGAATCACAACCGGTGATCCCGATGCGGTGGTCCACATCCTGGTTTCCGGCGGGTCCCAGCAGGCGAGCGCCACATCGGTGCTGCAGGGGGCGGGGGCCGACCTGGATCAGGTGGATTTCATCACCTACTCCTCCAACTCGGTCTGGATCAGGGATTACGGTCCGAGGTTCATCGAAAACGATGGCAACCGGGCCATCGTGGACCATGTCTACAACCGGCCGCGACCGCTTGACAATGCTTTCCCCGACTTCCTGGCGACACTTTGGGGTGAACCGGCCTACGACATCCCCCTGGTGCACGGCGGGGGGAACTTCCACCTCTTCGCCGACAGGGACGCATTCATGTCGCATCTGATCCTCGATGAGAATCCCGGGCTGACCGAACAGAACGTCATCGACTATTACGCCAGCTACGAGAATGTGTCGCTTACCATCATGCCCGGCTTTCCCACCTGGTTCGATTCCACCCAGCACATCGACATGTGGATGCTGCCTGTTTCGGACCGCGAGGTGATCATCGGCCAGTACGAGCCGTCGGATGGCCAGCCCTATGCCATCACCGAGGACGCCGTTGCCGATCTCCAGGCGCGGGGATACACGATCCACAGAACGCCGGGATGGAATTCAGGCGGCACCCACTACACCTACACCAACGCAGTGGTCTTCAACGAGTTGGTCTTCATCTCCGAGTTTTCGGGTTACGCGGTTCAGAATGCCCAGGCGATGGCTGTCTTCGAGGCGGCCTTTCCCGACCACCAGGTGATCCCGGTGGACTGCTCGGACATCATCCATTCAGCGGGTGCCATCCACTGTGTCGTGATGCATGTTCCCGGGATCGGGCTGATGCCGTTCGAAGACGGCTTCGAGTCGGGGGACCTCTCCGCGTGGACAACCACCATTCCATAAATTCTTAAATTTTGAATTTTGAATTTTGAATTTTCTCCCCCCGGCCCTCCATCGGGTGGGTGGGAAATTTAAAATTAAGAACTGAGAACTCAAAATTTAGCGAAGGTGGTCAGCCCTGAACATGGTGCCGATCCCCGGTCATGCAGCGCTCGAGGGAGGCGACGGCCTGCCGCCATTCCTCGCCGGTGATCCGTCGTCCAAGCTCCGGGTAGTCGGGAGTCGTCGCCGCCAGATGTGCGGGGTGGTACTGGGCCAGAAGCGACACGGCCACGTCCGGTGACAACTCGGTTGCCACCCATTGGAGGCTATCCTCGATTCCAGCGAGGCCATCGGGCAGCACCAGCATTCGAATCAGGAGCCCACGTTGGAGGGCGCCGTCGGGCGCCACCACCCAGTCGTCCCCGAGCTGCCGGTACATCTCCGCCAACGCGCCTCTCGCCCGGGCCGGGTAATCCTCGATCCCTGACAAACGACTGCCGACGGCCGGATCGGCGTACTTGAGGTCCGGCATATAGATGTCCACGATCCCGTCCAACAGACGAAGGGTCTCAACCGAGTCGTAGCCGTTGGAGTTGTAGACGATGGGTAGGTCCATGCCCCTTCGTGCTGCCAGATCGAGGGCCCGGACCAGCTGCGGCACCTGGTGGCTTGGAGAGACCCAGTTGATGTTGTGGGCACCGCGATCCGCCAGATCCAGAAAGATCGCGGCGAGGGTCTCTGCGGCGACTTCATGTCCGACGAAGCCTGATGGCGGCTGTGAGATGTCGTGGTTTTGACAGAAGACGCAGCGCAGGTTGCAGTTGGCGAGGAACACCGTCCCGGAACCACGCCGGCCCGAGATCATCGGCTCCTCGCCAAAATGGAGGTTGTAGGACGCCACAAGGGCCTCATCGCCGGTGGCGCAGCTGCCGAATTCGATCCGGCGATCCACCCGGCACTTTTGCGGACACACGATGCAGTCGTGGAGCATCTCCCCCAGCCCGACGATCCGCCGCGCCAGTTCGCCGCTGCGGAGGAGCCGGACGTAGCCGGCACGAAAGGGGCGTGAACGGGGTCCGGGAGTCATCCCCGGCAGATTACGATCCTCCGCTGGTTTCGGGCAACCCGAGGCCGTTTTTTTGTTTCGGCGAGCGCGACAGTGAGAGGGCCCCGTCGTGCCAGAGATAGACCGGGAGGTCGGGGAACGACCGCCACAACGCCGAGTTGTCCTCGAGGCTTCGCGCGAAGACCAGGTCGTGGCGCTGGGGGCCGGTCATCAGCCGTGAGGCCATGGCCCAGTCCTGCCAGTTGTCGTCGCCGAAAAGGATCAAACCGCGGTCGATGTCCATGGCATCCACGGCACGTTCCAGCGAGCCGTCGACCCCGTTGTAACCGCGGTACAGGCCGAGACGCTTGGGTAGGGTCACTGCCGTCGAACCAACGAGGACTGCAAACAGCAGCGCTGCCGCCACCGAGGTGGTGGCGGTGCCCCTGTTCAATCCAACCGTCGTCGAAGGGGGTGGGTCGGTCACTGCGCCGATATGCCCCAGTACCTGGAATCCTCGCGCTGTGAGCAGGAAAAGCGCAGCAAAGGCATCAAAGGCGTACCGTGGCCCGTAGCCGTGAAGGCCGTGGGCCTGGGTGCCGATGTGCACCGCCATCAGACAGACAAACCAGCCGGCCAAAAGGGCATCTGTCCGGGTCCATCGCCGCAGCAGGAAGGGCACCAAGGCGAAGGCCAGCGGCAGGGCCGTGAAGAGCCAGCCGCGGGACAGGCCCCAACCCCAGCCGTGGAGCGCCGGCACACAGGAGGCGAGGATGGCGTCCAGATTTTGGAATCCAAAGGGCACGTTGGCCAACGAGTACATGGATCCTCGGGCAAAGCTGTATGGCAGGGCGAGCGGGTTGCCGGTGATGATCAGGTTCTGGATCAGCAGCGGAATCGTGCCGACGGCGCCGCCGGCGATCACCGCCGCCAGCTCGGACCGGGACGATTGACTGCGATCGGCAGTCCTGCAGTCCATCAGCAGCCGGATGCCGCACGGCACCGCCACTGCCACGGCAGAGAGTGGACGCATCCCGAAGGCGAGACCGAGGACGATCCCGGCTGCCAACGCCCCGCCGGCTGACTGTCGCCGGCGCGCGAGCTGGAGGAGGATGAGGAACAGCAAGATGAGCGTGGCGCTGCCGGCGTGTGACAGATGGGATCCGAAGATCACTCGCGCCATGGGAGACAGCGCTCCCAACCCGGCCGCCGCCAAGCCCACCCGGTTGTCGTAGAGTGTCGTGCCGAGCCACCAGAGCAGGAGGACGTAGACCCCGCCGAGAATCGGCGCCACCACCCACGCCATGTCCATGGCGAGGCCCAGGGCCAGCAAAGCCGGCCAACCGAACGGATAGTGGGCGATCCAACTGCCTTCGATGACATAGGTGAACGGTACATCGAGGTGTTGTTGAATGGCGGACAGGGGCTGCATGAGTCGGCCGTCGAGCAACCACCTCGCCTGGAGCATATAGACAACGGAATCGGGCAGGTGGGGCAGGCGCTCCAGGATCCGATCGGCGAACCAGAGCGAGGTAGCGGCGGCCGCGGCCGCCAAACCGGCGGCGACGATCATCCCACGCGAGCCGGCGGCCGGTCTCCGTGGTTTCGGAATCAGGGAATGTCTCGACCCGATATTTGCCAGCGCGAGGAATAGTCCGATCAACAGGGCCGCAGCCGCTGCCGAGTGCAACAGAATGGACGCCGCCGCCGCCAGATCCGCGGCCGGTTGGGGATCGAGGCTGGTGACCGCGATGGGTTCCCAGCGCTCGTTCCAGATGAAGATGTCGTTGTTGATCAGGCCGCGCCGGAAGCTGACCGACACCGTGGGCGATCCCCGGAGAGTCACCGCGAGGTGCTGGTGAACCCGGCCGGTGAAAACGGCAGACAACTCAAAGGCGCTGGACAGTGCCACCTCTTGCCGGAACACGAGCCCATGGGCCGAACGATTGTCGATCTCCCAATCGCCCACCGGTGCTTCTCCTCCAGGTGGCAGCCGGAAGGGGGATGACAGGTCGATGGTCTCGGGTGGAGCCGATCCCTGGCGTATCTCGAATGACCGGCCTCCGGTGGGGAACACGGAGTCCCAGCTCCTGATGTCGATGCGATACACCGATGCGATGGCCACCGGTGCGGTGAGCACCGAGTCCGCGACGGTTACGTTCAATGTGCTCCCGGTGCTGAAGATCTCCAGATTGGTGCTGCGGTCCAGTGCTCGCCCGGCCAACCAGAGAACCGCTGCCACGACCAGCCACAGGACAATGCGCCTCCATCTGGTGTGGCGGTCGTCATGTCCGGCTTCCCTCATGGATTCATGATACGCGGTAGGCCTTTGGGCGATCTCAAAGTTGGGGAATGGGAATCGGACTGGGATAGGATGATCGGCACGATCGACTCCAGAGGGAGTCGAAGAGGAACAGGGGAATGAGTATGGTGTCGAAAGCGACCGTCGTGCTGGCGGCTGGTGTTCTGTGGACGGGCCTCGCCGTGGCCCAGACGCAGCCGCCGCCATCGGGCGACCGGCGTGACGGCGAGGAGGACCGGATCCGGCAACGGATCGAGTGGTTCGTCCAGACCAGAGGGCTCGATCGGGTGTCGAGAGCGGATAGGTTGCGCCGCGATGCGGTTCTTGCAGTCAAGGCGGCTCGAGACGCGGACTCCGGCGGATGGTCGCCGAAGTGGACACCGCTGGGCCCGAACTCTATGACTATGCTGGACTGGCAGATTGGGGACGTTTCGGGCCGGGTTTCAGCGTTGGCGGTCCATCCCGAGGACGAGGACGTCATTTTCTTGGGTTCGGCCTCCGGCGGGCTCTGGAAAACTATTAACGGCGGAGGCTCTTGGACGCCGATCTTCGACGACGTCGGAACTCAGACCATCGGCAGCGTGGTGATCGATCCGCACTCTCCAGACACTTTATGGGTCGGCACCGGCGAACAGGGACAGAGCTGCTGGTCGTACTTCGGAATGGGGCTGTTCCGCTCCACCGACGGTGGCGAGTCGTTCGAGCCGGTCAACGGGTCGGGTTCGGAGACCCTCGATCTATCGTTCATCACGGGTATCGCCGTCCATCCCAGCCGTCCCGGGAACATCGTGGTAGGGGGAGAAACCTGGTGCGATGATGGTGTGTATCTCTACGGAGGTCTTTATCGGTCCACCGACGGTGGAGCATCGTGGCAGCGGCAGATTTCGGGGGCCGTCACCGACGTGATCGCGGATCCGTCCAAGCCAGACACGCTCTTCAGCGCGGTGGGCCGATGGTCGAACGACGTCAACGGCGTCTACCGCAGCACCGATGCCGGAGAAACTTGGATCAGGCTGGAGGTTGGGCTGCCGGCGGGCGCTCAGGTGGGTCGGACTCGACTGGCCATGGCGCCTGGCGACAACCAGACGATCTACGCCTTGATGAACCACGGTTCCGGGGTGGAGCTGTACCGTTCCACCGACGGCGGCGATACCTGGGCACTGACCAATCCCGACGCCTGCGACGGCCAGTGTTGGTACAACCTGTGTCTCGCGGTCCACCCGTCCGATGCGTCGCGACTCCTGGTGGGCTCGGTTCGTTTCTACGGATCGTTCGACGCCGGGGCCACGCTCGCACCGCTGATCGATTTCTGGGGCCCCGGTCAGACGGTTCACCAGGACATCCACGTGCTGGTCTACTCCCGGTTGGAACCCAACAGGTTTTGGGTGGCGGGGGACGGGGGCATCTGGCGATCCGACAACGGCGGCACCAGTTTTGAGAATCTCAACGCCAACCTGAACCTCACCCAGTACTACGACATCGCCGTCCACCCCACCGATCGGACGACGGTTTTCGGTGGGTCGCAGGACAACTCTTCGTCGGTCACCATGGGCAATCTTAAATGGGACGTCACGGTGGTCACCGGAGATGGGTTCATCAACGTGGTGGACTCCGAGAATCCTCAGATCGTCCTTCAGACCTCGTACCCGTACGAGGGTTATCCGACCCTGTACAAGTCCAATGCGGGGGGGATACCCAACAGCTTTCAATGGTTGTGGCTCGATGGTGTGACGCAAAACGAGCCATGGCCTTGGGTGACGCCCTTAGCGTCCGTGGCTTCGGGGAGCGGCAACAACCATCTGTTGCTCGGATCGGACCACGTCTATCGGTCATCCACCGCCCACCCCAGCCAATGGACAAAGGTCTCGGGTGATCTCACCGGAACCAACGGAAGCCTGAGCGTTTTGCTGCCGGTGGCCAACCAGGACACGGTCATGGTCTACGCAGGGACCGGGAACGGCAAGATCCACAGAACCGACGACGTCCTGGCGGCTGCCCCCGAATGGGTCGATGTGACGGGCAACTACCCCGGAGATACGGTCACCGACATCGCCGTGGATCCCCAAGATCCGCTCGTCGTGCTGGTCACCCGCGGCCAATTCGACGCCAGTCGTCTCTACCGGTCCTCAACCGGCGGCACCGCGTGGCAGGTGGTGGGCGCCGGGTTGCCAAACGTGCCTGCCAACACCTTGGTAGTGGATCCGACGGACGGACGCCGGGTATTTGTTGGGACCGACGTGGGTGTGTTTGTCAGCACGGACCGAGGATTGAGCTTTGAGCCGATTGTGGATGGCCTGCCCTTGGGTTTGGTTGTGACGGACTTGGAGGTGGACGGCGATCCCCACGTTTTGACGGCGGGAACCTATGGTCGCGGCGCGTGGCAGCTCGAGCTCAGACCAATCGATCTCTTGCACGACGGCTTCGAGTCGGGGGACCTCTCCGCCTGGACGACCAACTAGCCGTGAATTTTTAATTCTCAATTTTGAATTTTGGATTTCCACCCTTCCCCCGTTTGATCCGGGCGGGTGGGGGCATAATTAAAAATTGAGAATTCAGAATTAAGAATTTGTCGTCAAGGACGACCGGTTAGTTCCCCTGCTCGGAATCATCGACGAAATCGACCCGCTCGATCTGGTGGAGCATGTAGAGCAGGCGCAGGATCTGCTCCTCGTCCTTCTCGCGCTTGATCAGGTCGGCCGCGGTGGGTTGCTCCAACTGGATGGCGCGCAGCAATCGTTGCTGGCGACCCGACAACTGAAGATCGGACGGGAGGTCGTTGCCGGTGGCAACCAGCCTGTGGCGAAGTTCCGACTCCAGTTCGCGGCGGATGACCACCAGCGGCACCCTGTCCTGGACGCCCTCGTGGATGAGGGTGAACGTCCTCAGGTTGAGGGGCATGCCCGGCTCCGGCGGGAGCACGCCGCGGTAGAAAGAGTAGGTTCCGCCCGTCCACGAAAAGACCTCGAGGATCCGATCGCGGATCTGGTCGGCGAGGTACCGGTACATGGAGTTCGGGGACAGCGCCTTCATGGCCAGAGTGGCCTCCATAAAGCGTAACCCGTGCTTGGCCGCCCGGTCCAAAACAGCCCCGTGCTGTTCTCGCGTGAGGGCGCCTCGTGCCACCAAATACTCACCAAAAAACTCGCGTTCAACGTTCGACACGGCAAAGGTCGGTTCGCCGTCCTCGAAGAAGATCGTCTTGCGCACCGGGTCGCGCACGAGATCGAGCTGACCGGTTTCCTGGGCTTCTCGCAGCCGCTTGAAGAGCCGAGCCACCGGCAGGTGGAGCAGGTCGCCCTCCATGTCGGGCCTGGGCACCAGGTCCTGGGCTCCCTGGGGGCCCACCGGAATCTTGGGAACTCCGGGCAGATTGAGGGCCAGTGGGTTTCCCCTCTCCGGCGGCGGGACGGGCTCTTCCACCCGATCCGAGGCGCCGGCGGCGCTGGCCTTGTGCATGATCTCGTCTCGCGACATCTGCTCGGCCCGCAGTTCACCCTCCCGTTCGGCCTCGATCTCGTCGGCGTAGAGCCGCTCCATGAACATTCTGAGCTCGACGTCAGACATGGGACGGCTGGCGTCGTCCACGCTCCGGAGAAGGTCCTCCCTGAAGGCGTTGGCGTCGGGGTAGCGGTGGGCCGGGTCGGCGGCCAACACCCTTTCAAGCACGCGCTGGATGGGCTCGGGGAGATTCGCGATCCGACTCCGATCGAATCCGCCCTGCCGAATGTCGAGCAGCATGGCCATATCGTTGGGCGCCTCGCGGAAGGGCGCCATGGTCATCATTTCGGCAAGGACGACGCCGAGGGAATAGATGTCGCTGCGGCCGTCCACCTTGGCGCCGGCTGCGCCCTCGGGGCTGATGTACCGGACCTTGCCCTTGATCACGCCGTGCTCGGTATGTTCTTCACGATTTTTTGCGCGGGCGATGCCGAAATCGGTGAGTTTCACCTCACCGGAGTAGGAGATCAGGATGTTTCGAGGACTCACGTCTCGGTGGACGATCTCCTGAGGTTGGCCGTCGAGGGAACGAAACTCGTGGGCATAATGCAATCCCGCGCAGGTCTCGGCGATGACCCGAGTCGCCAGTCGCCACGGGCACCGTTGTTGCTGGGACACCAGCCGCTGGACGACGCGGAAGAGATCGCGACCCGCGACGTACTCCATGGCGATGTACGGCATCCCCTCTTCCTCGCCGAGGTCGTAAATCTGTACGACATTGGGGTGCATCAGCCTGGACGCGATCTTGGCCTCGTCGGTGAACATGCGCAGGAAACGCTTGCGCTCGAGGAGGTGGGGATGGATCCGTTTGATCGCGATGGTCTTGGTGAAACCACGGATACCCACCAGCTTGGCGCGATACACGTCGGCCATTCCACCGGTGGAGATCTTGTCCAGAAGTAGGTATTTCCCGAATCGCTTCATTCAATATCGCCCTTTTGGGCCCTCGGGCGCCAAGTCTATCCGGGATTGGCCACGAGGTCGAGGCGCTCGTGTGAAGTGGGTCACGCTACCATGAGGATCGAAGGAGCTGGTCATGGCATACCAACAAATTGTGGTCGCCGCCGCCTTGCAGCGCTATCTCGACCTGACACCCATCGCTCTTCGCATCCGCGATCTCGGAGAGCTGATCGCGGCGGGCTGCGGCGCGCCTATTCATCTCATATCGGTGGATGCGCCGGTCGAGCTTCTCCCGGGTGTGGAGACGACGGCCGAGAAGCTCGAGCGCTACGCTGCCCCGCTGGTCGATCGGGGTCTCGAGGTGGTGACCGAGGTCAGGGAGGGACGCCCGAGCCGTGCCATCGAGGACTACGTACGGGAGGTGGGCGCGGATCTGCTGCTCATGGGCAGTCACAGCAAGCGCGGACCCATCGACGTCGGACTGGGCAGCACCGCCTCGGCGATTCCACGCGAACTGCCGGCCACCGTCCTTCTGGTACGACCCACCGAGAGTGAGCAAGAACGGGCCCAGGACCTCATGATCCCCAAATACCCGTTGGTCTTCCCATACGGATAGGGGAGGCTGGGTCGCAACGTCAGAGCGATGGGGCCCTCACCCAGAGCATGGGGTCCGGCGAGGAGGCATTGTGACAACTGATAATTTCGGCTACTTCCGCGTGGTCATCGAGATGGCGCTCGAAGCACCGCTCCAGATCGCCGAGGACGACGAAGGGGAGTCACCGGGGAGAGCCAACGGCTACTACCAGGCGTTCAGCGTGACCGCGTCCAGCTACTCCGAGGCCGTTGGGCTGGTCGAGGAGGCCCTGGCTGATCTCGTCACCGATGAACCGGGGAGCGCGGGTTGGCTGGTTTCCGTGGAGGTGGACACCTGGACCGAGCCCCAGGTGGACCCGGAGGATGAGTTCCTCCAGGATCCGGGTCAACAGGGAGTGCATTTCATTTCGGATCGAGGGTACTTTTTGGCGATGGATGAAGAAACACCGTCCTGAGGTCCAGGCGGTGTCGGGCACCGCCGCAGATGCAAGGCTCCTCTCGTTGGCTTCAATCTAACGAATTTCGAAGCGCCGATTCTCCGACCGCGCTGCCCGTGAGGATGCCAGGCACCTCCGAGAGACGTGTCTTTCTCCCCATGCGCTCCCCGAGGGAGCCACCCCTGACACTTTCGGGATGCTCCCCGCTGAAGACGCGGGAAGGTCAATGGTCCCGAAAGTGTCAGGGGTGGCACGCTCGCCCAGCGCGCCCCTCCCTCTCCGGGTGGGTGGGGGAGTCGGTTTCGCCTACGGCTACGCCGTGACAAGTCCTGCATCTTGGATCTTGGATCCTGGATCGGGTGGGTGGGCGCCCGTTTGCTAGAGTACGTGGCTGAGGATTCTGATGGTCATTCTCCGGTCTGTGGTGTTTCTGATGCTCGCCGCCCTGGTCGCCCCGGTAACGGCTCGAGCCGAAGCCGATGTGCAGCTGATCAGCCAGGGCCGCGAGGTGGAGTTGGAGCTGCACCTGGTTCCGGGGAAGTTCGTGGTCTTCGATTTCTACGCCGATTGGTGTGCCCCGTGCCGCGTCCTGACCCCCCGACTGGAGGGCCTCGCCGCCCAGCATCCGGATCGGCTGGCCGTCCGCAAGGTGGACGTCATCAATTGGGAGAGTCCGGTGGCTCGGCAACAGGGCATTTCCTCGATTCCCTATCTCGTTCTCTTCGGCCCCGGGGGTGAGAAGTTGGCAGCGGGGGGACCTGGCCAGGTGATGAGGATTCTCCTCAGCGAACTTGGTGGGGGAAGCCAAGGAAATCACCAGGCGGTGTCAAGGGTGCCGACATGGGTGTGGGTGACGCTGTCGGCGTTGCTTCTGGGTGGGAGCCTGGCCATCTGGGCCCGAGGTCGCCGGCCGGAGGACCCGACTCCGGAGATTGACCAGTCGGCCGTGAATGACGTGGTCGGCGGGCCGCCGAAAATCTGGTTCGCCATGATGGGTGACCGTTTGCAGGGGCCGTTTTCCGTCGCAGAGCTCGACGAGTTCCGTCGATCCGGCGCGCTGGGGACCGGCGCCCGCATTCGGCGCAAGGGCGATCTCCAATGGCGGTCGCTCGATAATGAGCTGAACACTGGTTGATCAGGATTCTGAGATCTTGATTCGTCGCGACGCCCACGGCCGATACACCGTCCCTCTGGCGTGGATCGGGCCGGGGTTGGCAGTGGCGGCGACGGGGGTGGGAGCGGGTGATCTGCTCGCGGCGATGTTTGCCGGCGCGGATTTTTCAACCGCTCTGCTGTGGGTGATCGTTGCCGGCGCAGCCTTGAAGTTCACCCTCAACGAGGGCGTGGGGCGCTGGCAGGCGGCCACGGGCACGACGCTGCTCGAGGGCTGGTGTCGCCATCTGGGACCCTGGTTCGCGGGGGGATTTCTTGCCTATCTGGTGCTGTGGTCATTCATCGTCGCCGGAGGGTTGATGAGTGCGTGCGGCGTGGCCGGCCACGCCCTGGTTCCGGCGGTGGGCATTCGAACCTGGGCGATCACCCAGTCCCTGCTCGCGGCCATTCTCGTTCTGGTCGGTCGATACGGCCTCTTCGAGAGGATCATGAAGGTCCTGATAGGCATCATGGTGCTGACCCTGTTGATCAGCGTGGTGATGGTGGCGCCGGATCTGAGATCGATCCTGCGGGGTCTTTTTCCGACCCTGCCCCGTGGGTCCGCTGCAGCGACTCTGAGTCTCATGGGTGGTGTGGGCGGCAGCGTGACCCTGTTGTCCTACGGCTACTGGATCCGGGAAAGAGGGTGGACCGGGGCGGGGTCCATGGCCAGGATTCGGGTGGATCTCGGGGTGGGCTATGTACTCACGGGAGTGTTCGGCGTCGCCATGCTGCTCGTCGCGGCGGCAGCTCTGGCCGGAGCGGGCGGCATGCCGGGCGGAAGCGAAGGTCTGGTGGCCTGCGCCGATGCGATCCAGGGCTCCGCTGCACAGAGACTGGGACCGGTGTCCGGCCAGTGGATTCGGCTCGTGTTCCTTGTCGGCGTATGGGGGGCGGTGTTCACCAGCACGCTGGGGGTGTGGCAGGGTGTGCCCTATCTGTTCGCGGACTATGTAAGCACCCTTCGTGGCCGGACCGACCGGGTGGACACGGCCGGTTGGACGTATCGCGGCTATCTGTTTTTTTTGGCGGTTCCACCCGTCGTGATGGTGTATTTCGGTCGGCCGATCTGGATCATCAAGCTCTACACCCTGACGGGTGGCCTGTTCATGCCAGTGCTTGCGGGCAGCCTGCTGTGGCTCAATTCGAGGAAACGGCTGGTGGGCGACCTTCGCAACGGCCGCCTTGTCACCGCGGCCTTGCTGCTGGCGTTGGTTCTGTTTGGAGCCATCGCGGTGAGGACGTTCATGGACCTCGTCTGACAGCATGTCCATCCGGTCGGGAGTCGAAAGTCGAAAGTCACTTATCGCCGACCGTCCCCCCATGTGTCTGTGTCCGGGTGGGCGGGTTTTTCGAATTTCGAATTTCGAATTTCGAATTGGGCTCCTAACCGCCCTGGCGTAAGAGCAAGATCGGTCCTTCGCCTCGGAGGACGAAGTCGTCCACCGAGTCGAGCAGGGCGTCGAGTTCGATGCCGATGGCTCGCCTCGGGTAGGGCTCCAGCATGGAGCGCGTTTGCCGAGCGATCTGTCTGGCGCCACGCAGTTGTCGTGACTGTCGAGCGACCACGGCGGTGATGGCATTGGACAGGCCCTGATAAAGGCGTTTGTGGGCATCGTTGGCTTCGAGCCAAAGATCCTCGGCAATCTCCTGGGCGTCATCGTAGAGACCCTGCGCCAGCAATAACTCAAGACGAATGAGTTGGTTGCGGTCCGCGGCGTCCAGATGTGCGCGGTTTTGGGGAATCGATGCCGGGTCCATGACTGTCATCGTGGCGGTCATCTTACGCGATCGATGGGACGACCGGGAACGTAGTGGCCCCGCAAAGTGTTGGCTCTTTTGGAGAACCATTGGCGGTTGTTCCTCGTATTTTCACACGCGGTCCAATGAAATGGGGCGTGGGAATCAGGCCGGGTCTGGGGGGTCGGTTGAGACATCGTGTTGCGACAGCGTTGATGATCGCTCTGTTGACATTGTGGGCGACGAACGCTGTCTGTCAGGAGAACCCGACGTCTCCGGTTTCCGATTCGGCCTTGGGTGTCGTCGACCTTTCGGATGACCAAACTTCATTGGAACCTCTGGACGGAGCCTCCCAAGAGCCGCTGGCGGTGTTCCGGGGCGAGGTGGACGTCAGTCTGATCGGTCTGTTCGTCAGCGTCGTGGACTCCAAGGGCAGGCCGGTCGACGGCCTCACCAAGGATGATTTTCGGGTCTTCGAACATGGAGAGTTGGTGGAAATCACCAACTTCGAGGCGGTTCATCGGCAGGAACTCAGGCCGCTGGATGAGGTTGATGGTGATGGGGTCACGGATGACGAGGATCCCGAGGGCCGATATATCTCTGTCCTGTTCGACAATCCGAGCCTCGAGCGCAAGACCCGGAAGCGGGTCATCAAAGCGCTTGGCGATTTCATCGATGAGGGTCTGCAACAGAACGATCAGTTCATGATCGCGCTGAACTCCGGCGAACTCGAAATCGTCAAGCCGTTCACCGACAACGCAGCCGGTCTTCACGCCGCGCTGCAGGTGGTCGCCGAGGGTCCGAGCGGCGGTGATGCGCTGAAACAGAGCAAGCGTTACCTGAAGAGAAGCGTGTACGCCGAGGACATTTATGACGTCCCGATGATTCCGGGGGCGGAGAATCCAGCCGTTGCCGCATCGGCGATCATGAGGGCCAACAGGCTGTTGACCGGCATCGAGGGCATGAGGCGACTCGAGTACGATCGCATCAACGATGCGCTGAGCGTGACCGACGAAATGTTGCGGGCCATGGCAGGGCTCAAGGGCCGCAAGGCGGTCATCTGGATCGGTGAGGATCTGGCCATCCAGCCGGCCTACGACATCTACTCGGTGTGGTACAGCAGGGTGACACCCCTGCGAGGCGTGATGACTGTTGACCATCCCCACGTTTGGGGCAGCAAGGTACAGCTCGACCGCCAGTTCGCCACCATAGCGGCCAACGCCCAGGCCGCCGGCGCCACGATCTACGTGGTTGACGCCTCAGACCGCGACCGCGAGATGGCCAATGCGGATTTTACGCCGTCGAGCTCGACCTCGCTCTTGATGAGCGAATCGGCCGGCAATGCCTGGACGCCCGGAACGGACTTCGCCACGGTAAGACAGCGCACCGAGGGGGGGTCGTTCATGGCGGTGGCCACCGGGGGTGAGGCGTTCGGGAATACCAGAAATATCCCGAGCATCATGGACACCCTGGCGGATCACGTGTCCACCTACTACTACATCGGATATCGCAGGGCGGGTCCGGCGGACGGCAGGCGACATGATGTCCAGGTCAAAGTCACCGGAAAGGGTATGCGGGCTCGCCACCACGAACAGGTGTTGGATAAGACCGTGCCGCAGAAGCTGGCCGACGTGGCCATGTCGCGGTTGCGGCTCAACCTTGGCGACAACGGGCTCGACCTCGCGGTACAACTGCAAGAACCTGAGCCGATGGACGACAAGACCTTTGTGCTCCCCATCCAGTTGACCATGCCGGTGGACAAGCTCGTGCTGTTGCCCGACGCCGACAACCACATCGGACAGATTCTGGTGGCAGTGGCGGTGCTCGATGACGACGGCAAGACGGCTCCTGTCCACCTGATTCGACTGCGGCTGACCATCCCGTCTGCTCGATTCAAGGAGGGGGCCATCGCCAGCCAACCGATCCGGCTGAAGCTCGGCGAGGGGACCGAACGGATCGCCGTCAGCGTCCGGGATGAGATTTCGGGTGTGGAGGCGTCGTTGGCGGTCCCGGTGACGGGTCTGCAGCTCTGACCCGAGTAGGTCGAAAGTCGAAGGTCAGAAGTCGAAGGTCGCTGCTCGCTCGCTATGAGGGCGCGACAGGCGGGCGTGCCGTCTCTGACGATTTTGGGTTGAGGTCCAACAGGCTGCTTGCCGCGACGAGTCCCAAATATCGTCAGAGGGGGCTCCCTCGGGGAGCGCGGTTGGGAAATGGGCGCGTCGAAGTCAGTGAATCGAAGCGAACGCGAGGGCCCGGATTCCGGCGCCAGCGTCTGCGACAGCGATCAGCGGCAGTCGGCAGCGCCCGGGCCAGGGACAGCAACCGGGGTCCGGGGCAAATGGCAGCATCGGTGAACAGCGACCGCAATCCGGGGCAACTCCACCGGCCGGTTGGTGGTCTCGGTCACGAAGGCCCTCCGGCCTGTCGGAGGCGTTGCTCCTGAAGCATGCGCAGATGGTCGAATTCGGCCTTTTTGAGGCCCTCGAAGAGCTCGATGACCTGTGGGTCGCTGGCGTACTCCAGCGCTTCCCCGTAATAGTCGCCTGCCCGTCGCTCCGCCTCCATCGCGAGCTCGAAGGCTTCATCCAGCGTCACGGCCTTGCTGATGGCCTCGTATGCCGGTTGCTCCACCTCCCACGCCGCGTTGTCCGAGTGTCGCGGCGGGGCATCCGCGAATTTGGCTTGTCGCTGAACCGTCAGTTGCTCTCGGTGTTTGGCCTCGAATCCGGCCATCTTCTTGAAGAACTTCGCCACCTCGTCGTTGCCGTCGGCGGCGAGCCATGTGGCGAGTTGTTCGTAGTTGTCCTCGGCCTCTTGTTCAACCTGGATGGCGATGTCCAGGACATCCTGTGCGTCGAGGCGGGAGAAGTCGACTTGGAGCCCCATATTTTCCTCCGGATTCGTGTATTTTTCAGGATCGGGACATCGTTGGTCCCGGTAACGATCATTGTCAACAATCAACCGTCACTTTCTCCAACCCGCGATCGGCTGTCAAGCTTCCGCCGGGCGGCGTTTACGGATGTTGGCGGATTTGTTGCAACCGATGGGAGAAAATATGGGTATAATCTACCAACGGGATCGGCCACTCGTGAGGTGTGGTCCTCGCGACGGGCGTTTTTTTATATCTCGGGGAGGAATTATGCTGCGACGCGTTTCCATCATTTTTGGGTTAGCTGCCCTTATCGCCACCGGTTCTTTTGCGGCCAACACAGGTCGTGTCTCCGGACACGTTGTGAGCGATGGAGCGGCACTTCCGGGTGTTACGGTTCAGCTCGAGGGCGACGTCCTCATAGGCGGCCCCCAGGTCGCCATTTCCGGCGCAGAAGGCGAATTTTCGTTCAACCTGTTGCCTGTGGGAACCTACACGGTGTCCGCCGCCCTGCCGGGTTTCAAGCCGGCTTCGGGTCAGGTTCGGGTCTCCGCGGACGGCGACTCGAAGGTGGATTTCGTCATGGTTCCGGAGAGTTTCGGTGAGGAGATCGAGGTCACAGCCAGTGTGCCCGTGGTCGACACATCGCAGGTGAACACCCGTCAGATCTGGGACGAGGAGTACCTCCAGAAGGGTCTCGTGGGGACCGCAAACCGAGGCTACCAGAACGTGCTCAGCCAGGCGGCGGGCGTCACCGGAGGATCCAACCCCAACGTCTTCGGCTCCACCGTCGGTGAGAACGCCTACCTGATCGACGGCATGAACACCACCGACACCGTGGTCGGCACCTGGTCCACCATGTTCAACATGGATGCGGTGCAGGAGATGAACTTCCAGACCGGCGGCTACGAGGCCGAGTTCGGTCAGGCCACCGGTGGTATCGTCAACCTGGTGACCAAGTCGGGTGGTAACGACTTCTCGGGTTCGCTCGATGTGCGTTACCGCGGCGCGAACATGACCGAAAACGGCGACCACTTCGACAGGGATGAGCAGAGTTACTCGAATCAGCAGTATTCGGTTGCCCTCGGCGGGCCGTTCCTTCGCGACAAGCTGTGGTTCTTCACCTCGTTCCAGTACATCGACAGTTCGTCGCAGACAGCCTTCGCCTACTTCCCGTACGACTGGACGGGAATGCAGTTCCTCGGCAAGGTGACCTGGCAGGCTTCCAACTCCAGTCGCGTGGTTGGCAAGTTCTCCACCGATCCGGCGGAGATTCCGGGTGTCAACTCGAGCCTCTACAACCTGCCGTCGGCGCGTGCGACCCAGGAGCAGGGTGGCCAGATCTGGCAGTTCGAGCTCAACTCGGTGCTGTCCGAGTCCTGGCTCCTCAACGCCCAGCTGGGTACCGCCTCCAACTACCTCAAGGCGTACAGCACCGATCAGCCCGACACGGTGAGCGGCCACTTCAACCAGGACACCCTGCTGAGCTCCAACGCGTACTACCGTCAGGACGACGACCAGCGGCCTCGTGACGAAGCGCGGGTGAACGCCACCTTCTTCGCCGACAACCTCGCCGGATCGCACGAGTTCAAGGGCGGCCTCGAATACACCATGGTTGGTCAGGACAGCGTTTTCTACTACTCCGGCGGCGGGCGACTGTACGACAATAACGGCAACCAGGGTCCGGCGTGGCCCAACCCCATCGACCTCAACGGCGACGGCTACTTCAACGATTACATCGAGGTGAAGATCCCGGAGGCGACCGTGAAGCAGCCGGTCGAGACCTCGGGTGACATCTACACCTTCTTTGTCCAGGACGCCTGGCGGGTCCATCCCAACGTGACCCTGAAGCCCGGTATCCGTCTCGATCGTTCGATTTTGCACAACGCCCTCGACGACGAGATCGCCAATATGGATCGCTGGCAGCCGAGGTTGGGCGCCGCCTGGGACATCTTCGGCACCTCGAAGCACGTGATCCGTGGTTCCTTCGGCCGGTTCATGGATCCCACCACACTGATGATTCCCGGCTTCGCGTCGGGCGTTCCGCTGGACAGCTACATCGAATACACGACGCTGGAGAATTACTGCAACGCCTCGTTCGGTCGGATCTGCACCATCGAGGATCTGCCGGGCAGCCTCCGGGACCTCGCGTTCGAGTGGACCAACTGGGACGGCCAGGATTACACCCTGATCGGTGACCGGAGCGAGACGCTCTCGCAGCCGGCGGAGACCCTGGACACCGCGGGTCTCGGAAACCTCCAGGCCCCCTACGTCGACGAGATCATCCTCGCCTACGAATTCCAGGTCGCGCCGCAGATGTCCGTCGAGTTCACCTACGTGAACAAGGAGGGTGGCGACCTGATCGAGGACACGTGCATCGGCAACACATGGGCCTACGGCCAGGGCGAGCTGCCGAACCTCGACGATCCCACCACCTGGACGCTGGCGGCCAATTGCGACGGCTGGTTGATCGTCAACATGCCGACGTACGAGCGCACCTATGAGGCCGGCATCGTCCAATTCGAGGCCCGCAAGAGCTGGGGTAACGTGATCTTCAGCTACACCCACGCCGAGTCCAAGGGCAACAACGAGAGCGGGCCGAGGCATTATGCCTACGGCGCCGGCGACTACTATCCGATCAACTTCTACAACCACTACGGTTATCTGACCGACAACCGCGACCACCGGATCAAGCTCAACGGCTATTTCACCCTGCCGCACCGGTGGACCATCGGCTACGACACCTTCTGGTCCTCCCCGGGCTACGACACCATCACCTCCAGTTGCCAGGCCTTCCAGGACGCACCGGGCAAGAGGTCCACGACGGATCAGATGAACGCGCTCGGTATCGACCCGAGCACGCTGGCCTACTGCCAGTCCCCCGATGGCTTCGCGTTCGGCAGCAACTACGACATCTACCACACCGAGCGCGGCGCGTATGAGACCAAGAGCGTGTGGATGTTCGATCTCCAGGTCATGAAGGGCTTCAAGGTGGGACCCACCGAGATCGAGGGCATCCTCACCATCTACAATCTCTTTGGCAACGAGTTCGACTCGACCTTCAACACCACGGCATTCCGGCAGGACACCGAGCAGGATCCGGAAACCGGCCAGCCAGTTGACCTGGTGTACCAGAATGACGACCCCGGCGCCCCGTACTACGACGAGTACTACGGCGCGGACAGCTCGCCGGTGCTCGTTCCCATCGGCTCCCCAACCTCTTACTGGAACCCGCGGCGCTACGAGATCGGCGTGCGCATCGAGTTCTGATCAGAAACACGAACCGCAAAGCCCGCGCTTCGGCGCGGGCTTTTTTTGTCCTCCGCCCACCTCCGATCGCAGAACGAAGAACGAAGAACGAAGATCGCGGACTAGTGGGAGCGGATGGCGCGAAGGCGGGGGCTGAAGGTGACGACGTTGAACGTTGCCACCCACTCGAGGACCGTGAAAGAAGGCGCGAAGCGGCGTACGATGTTGGGCAAGCGGATCAGCGGTGGGGGTCCTTCGTTGCGGCCCGGTTCTTCGTCGCGCTTCCCGTGAGGATGCCAGCGGCAGCGACAGCGATCCGGGACAGATGGCAGCGTCAGCAACGAGCGGCGGTGCCTCTTCATCGACAGCATCAAGGTTGGCCGGTGCCAGGTGGGCACGATGGGCGGGCGTGCCGTCTTTAACATTGTTGGGATTCAAGGGATTGGGAAATCTATCTCGTTGGGGTCCCAACAATGTTAAAGGGGGCAACCTGCCGGCGGCAGCGATTGTGGCCTGGGCCGGGAGGGTTGTGGTGGGAGGTGACCCGGCCACTGGCCACTCGCTGGTGACGGCTGGTCACCGCGGCCGGAGGCCGCGAGTAACCTCGGGGAGCGCCATGGGGAGATGGGCGCGTCGAAATCAGTACACGGAAGCGACCGCCCGGGCCGGTGCCTGGCACCGACATTTGGGCGGGATGGTGGATAATGCGGCGTGATCAATACACCCTTGTCCATGCGGCTCTGGCGGGAGAACACCGACCTGGCGGAGGCGTGTCTGAGCCACCCCTTTGTTCGGGGACTTGCTGACGGATCTCTACCGCCCGAGGCATTTGTACGATACGTGACGCAGGACGTCTTCTATCTCGAGGCATTCTTCAGGGCCTATGCTCTGGCGGCGGCCCGCTGCGAAGGACGCCACGACGTGGCGGTGGTTTTCCACCGGCTCATGGGCGGCGTTCTCGAAGAACTGGAGATGCACGCGGGCCATGCCGCTCGTCTTGGCGTTGATACAAAAGGTGTCGTGCCCTCTCCAACAACGGTGGGCTGCGTGGATCTGCTGCTGGACACAGCCTGGCGGTCAACATTGGGCGAGATCATGGCGGTGATGACGCCGTGCATGCGGCTTTATGCCTATCTGGGAAATGTGCTGGCGACGCAACGGCGGGAGAATCACCCCTACGGTCAGTGGATCGAAGCCTACTCCGGCGAGGAGATGGAACAACTTGCCGCCGACCTCGAAGGGCTGCTGGATGAGTTCGCGAAGGATTCACCGCAGGTCCGTCGGCTGTACCGCCGCGCCATGGAGTACGAGCTCGAGTTCTTTTCAACGTCCTTCGGTGACGTCACCCCCTGAAGATCGGTGCTCAGATCCCGGGGGATACATGCCGGCTGCTTGTCATCGGATAGGAATGAAAATCAGAGTGATCAGCTCGCTCTCCGGGGTCTGACCAGGATCACTCACGAACTGCTCCCACTCAGGCCCTGCCTGCTCGAGCCCGTAGGCCGCGGCGTAGGCGTGGGCCTTGGCATAGCTCGTCGACAGACCCCCATAGGGTCCTACGTGCTCTGCCACCACGGTGCGGCCGCCCGGGGTCTGGCCGATTCTCACCGGATCATCCGGGCCGGGCCGGGTGGCTGGAGGATCGGCCACCGGGATGCCGGCGAAAAACGACCAACCCTCGGTGTCGTTCCAGGCGCCCGTGATCGCCACCGGCATGCCGGCCTGTTCGAGGCGGTTTCTTTTCATGAAGGCGGTCACAGCGCCGTAAGCCGCGCCCAGAGCCTGTCCAATGGCCTCGTCGTCGTGAGGTGCCTGACCGGAGGTGACGGCGATGGGGATCGGTTCCAGCTCTTGGATTTCGATCTGGAGATCCGACCAATCGTCGCCCGGGAGGTCCTCGGCAAAGGCTTTGAGGTTTGTGAGCCCCTGCTCGAAATAAGGCCCCATCATGCCGTCGAAAAGCAGCCCGAAGTAGCGGCTGACGATGTTCCTCCCGACGTCGGTGGAAAGTGACCACGTGACCCGCGTTCCGCCGTCTGCGCCTTGGAGCGCGAAGATGGACTCGGCAACGCCCTCGTCGCCGAAGTCGAAGGCGGTCTTCACCAGCGAAAAGGACTCCGATTCGATGATCTCTTCACTGCCGGTGCCCAATTTCGGGTGATCACTGGCCCAGGACATTCTGGCGCCCACACCCATTTCCGGCCCCTCGATCGACCATTGCGCATCGGGGTCGATGTCGTGCCACGGTGACCACTCGTGGATACGGCTGAAGCTGTTGCCAAGGGCGAAGACGGTCGCCTGGGAGCCTCCACGATGATCGATCGTTCGACGCGGGCGGTTTCCGGCAAGAACAGACCGACGATCGCGAGGACGGCGGTCAGACCGAGCAGGCCGAACAGCGTGACGGTGAGCACCTTGGTCAGTATTCTCATGGGTCTCTCCCCTGGTCGTCGCCGGCAGCCCCTCGAGTTCGACGAATGAAGAACGGTGTTGGCGGGTGCCGTGGTTGTGGGTGAGAATACCATGGTGGTGGCACGCCGCGTTTTGGTCGATCGCAGGTGAAGCGAACGGCGGTTTTGGGAGGTGTGATGGTCAGGGTCCGAGATCTCAAACTGAGCCTGAGGGCATTCATGCGCACCTATCCCTGGCGGACCATCGATCCGGTGCCCGGTGCCGAGCTCACCCTGCCAATCTCCGCCTGCCGGGTGGCCCTGGTGTCTTCGGCCGGCCTGGTGGTTCCCGGAGATCTCCCGTTCGACCCGGACGTTCGTGGTGGCGACTACAGCTACCGGGTGATTCCGGCGGATGCGACTGTTCAAAGCCTCGAGGAACACCACCGCAGTGACGCCTTCGATCACGCCGGCATCGACGCCGATGGGAACCTCGCCATGCCTCTGGATCGACTCCACGAATTGGCGGCGGCGGGTGACATCGGGTCGGTTGCGCCTCGCCACATCTCCTTGATGGGTTCGATCACCGCTCCGGGGCGTCTGGTCAAGCGCACCCTGCCGGGGGTTGCGGATCTGCTGGTTTCCGATGAGGTGGATGTGGCGTTGATGGTGCCCGTCTGACCCACCTGTCACCAGACGGTCGGTCTGGCTCAAGCCGAAATCGAAGGTCGGGGAATTGCCACGGCTTCGGTCACCATGTTGCCCGAGATCACCCGCAAGATTCGTGTACCGAGAGCGCTCGCGGTACCGTACGCGCTCGGCTATCCGCTCGGAGCCGCCGGTGACGCCGCCGGCCAGCGTCACGTTCTCCTCGCCCTGCTGAAATTGCTGACTCGCTTCGACGTGCCGGTGATCGAGGAATATCAGGTGAACTGACCTCGAGAACTCGAACCGAGGTCCAGACTTCGAAGGTTGTTCAAACGCCGGTGGTTGAGCCGCCCGATTCGCGGTACCGTTGACTTCCCGACGGGAGGCTGCGATGGCAAAAAGAATTGGGATCATCTACTGCCAACGGATTCAGGACACCAGCTGTGTGGGGTGCGCCAAATGCTACAAGGCGGCCAACGAGAGGACCTTTGAGTTCGAGGCCGTCGAGGAGGACATCCAGGTGGTCTTCAAGACCGGATGCGGCGATTGCCCGGGCCTGGTGCTGCCACGCCTCGACCTCCAAAAGGTGGTTCTCGACAGCCTGGACATCGGCTTCGACGCGATCTATTTCGGGACCTGCGTCAAGAAAGCCGTCGGACTGATGAACTGTCCCATGAACATTGAAGGCATTTCGGCGAAGATCGAAGAGAAGTTCGGCGTGCCGGTCACAATTGGAACTCACGACTTGTGAGAATGAAAAACGTGAAATGTGAAATTCTCTCTCTCCCCCACACCATTGGGCGGGAGGGAATTCAAAATTCAAAACTGAGAAATGAGAATTCAAACATCAGAATTCGACCGAAGGTCGTGTTCTGCCAGTGCCACCAATCGTTCTTCGATGTAGGGGAAGAAAGGGTTGTGGCGAAGTCTCATGAACAGCTCGATGGGGACCTTGAGCAGACGTCGTTCCCCGCGCGGTTCGACGCTGCCCAGCGGAACACCCCACTGCGGCAAGGCGTCCGGCGCCTGCCCGTAGATCGGGTCGTCGGGTGCAAAAGGCAGCGAGACGTGAGACATGGAGTAGACCTCCAAGGGCCATTCCAGACCAAGCGGGCGAGAGGACTCGCGGCCGCCTCCGGGAGGCCGGCTGCGCGCCGCCACGGCCCGTGATTTCTGATCGGCATTGGTGATGACCGTCAGCCTGAAGTCGATCTCGGGTTGCCGATGGAGGTGGGCCAGCAATTCGGCGGGGTCGGCGGCAAAGAAGTCCGCCATGTAGGCCACCCTATTCAAGTCAAAGACCACCAGCTCGTTGCTGTTGCCGGCCAGCTTGAGGTAGAGATCCTCGATCACCGCCTCGGTGAGCACCGTGGCGTCGGCGAGTGACTGGAAGGTGAGTACGGGCGGCAGATCGGACATTCGATGGTTGCGGACGCAGCGATCGAGAGCATCGCTCACCTCGCTGATCAATCGGTGGGTCTGGTAACCCGCGCTGTTGGGGAAGGAGTTGTACTTGAACGGGTCATGTTCAGGGTAGATCGTGTGCCACGCGAGCTTGGCAAACGGAGGAAGCAGGCTCAGCGGACGGTGCCATTGGGCGAAGGCCGCCGCCCGTGTCACCCCCAGGGCGGGCGAGACCAGGACCAGTCGCTGGGGAAGACGGAGCTGTGAGTCGGCGCCTTCGTCCAGCATCTGCAGCGAGTAATCGAGGGCCAGGGTGCCGCCGTTCGAGTAGCCCACGATCCAGAATGGTTGCTTGACGGTCAACTGGCTCCCGACGTGGGCCGCGCCGATACGGGTGGCGGCGATCCAGTCTTTTCTGGTGCTTTGGCCGATGGCGGAGGGCAGTGTGCCGTGTCCCGGGAGCCTGAGACCGAGCACGTAGAAACCCTGGTCGTGGAGAACCTGCCCGATCCTCCGCAGGGTGTATGGCGAGTCGGTCAGCCCGTGCAGGAGAAGGATGCCGCCCTTGACTTCGGACGGCCGGAGCTCGAATGTCCGATTCCAGTTGACGGGGAAGGTCGTGGGATTGTTGCGACCGTTGGGCTCATAGCGGCAGAGAGGGGATGCGGAGTCGGGTGTCCAATGCGCCGCCAGCGCTTCCTCGACCTCGTTGAAGACCGCGTCTTCGGTTTCGAGATAGGACTTCAGCTCGGTCGCGTGCCCCGAGGAGGTGACGTGGAAGTCGCTCTGGAGCCTGATGAGGTGCCACGGCTGCAGATCGGGCATTCGTCGAACGGCGAGGGCCCAAGCGAGGAAGAGCGCCGCGACGATGACTGCGGCTGCGGCCACGAGGAAAAGCGCCGGGCTCGGAATCGTCAACCCCCGATCTGTCGTACGCCCCATGCTAACACCGGGCACCGATAACAACCCGAGGCGTTTGCGACTTTGACGACGTGACGTGGTGGACCGAGCACGTTAGGATGGTGGATGAATACTGAACCGAAAACGGGCGAGTTGGGGAGCTGATAATGACGATCCGAGGAGGGGGACCAAGGTGGCCTTAGCTGGCAAGCTGGAGGACGTTCAGCCCGCTGAAATTCTTCATTTTCTGGCGATGTCGGAAAAGACGGGCAAGCTCTCTTTTACTACCGGAACAGAAGAAGGGCTGATCGTCTTCAGAATGGGCAAGATCATCTATGCCGCATCGAGCTCGCTGCGGGAAACCTTCGGCAGCATCGCCCTCAACCTGGGTATGGTGAGCCAGCAAGATCTCGAATCCGCTTTGCTCCAGCAGCATCGATCGGGCGAAGACAAGCGGTTGGGCGAGATTCTGGTGGAGAACGCGGTGTTGGCCGCTGGAGATCTCGAACGGGTTTTGCACCACCAGGTGATTCAGGTCCTGCGCGAAATGTTCGGCTGGAACCGGGGCTTTTTCCGTTTCAGGAACTTGGAACTGGACCACTTTGGCGACGTGGAGGTCGATTACCGCGATCTCATCGTGGACACCCCTTTGGATGCACGGAGGGTGGCCCTTGATGCCGCCCGTCGCCACGACGAGGCCAGCCGAGAGCGGCCCGCCAGCGACGATGGTGGCCTGTCCGAATCCGATGATGAGGATGAACTGGCGCCGGAGCACGCTTCGGTGGAGGACCTCATGGGCGATGTGGTGGCGCCGTCGGTCACGGCGGAGATCGTGCGGGCGATCTTCGACACCGCGGCAAGGGTCTTCTCCCGTGGGGTGGTATTCGCCGTTCACAGCCAAAGCGTCCGCGGGATGGCGCAATTCGGTCTCGAAGAGGGAGACGACGCGCCGAGCCAGCGAGTGCGTGGGCTGTGGCTGCCGATGGATAAGCCTTCGGTCATCGCACAGGTGGCCGCTTCACAGAACCCGTTCCGCGGGGAACCGCCGCGGAATCGTTGGAACGAGACCCTGTTCCAGGACCTCGGTGGCGAATGGCCCGACGAGGCCGTGGCGCTGCCGGTTGTGGTCGGCGGGCGGACCGTGCTGGTTTTCTACGGCGACAACGAACCGGATGACCTGCCGGTGGGTTCCATCTCCAACCTGCAGGAACTCCTGGTCGCGGTTTCGAAGGACCTGGCTCGGAGCGTGGAATGATTTGGTGGAGCTGCGGCCCGACCATGGTTCACCGAACGGTTTCCGTCCGGTTCTGGCTCCAGATCATCACAACCCGATCAAACGCAGTGACCCAGACCACGGAACCTCAGCGACGCTGGGGGTAGCCTGTTGAGTGGGTGAGAATCGATTCACGAGGAGGGCGCCATGTGGAAGAAGGATGATGTAGAGGAGGGCGGTATGCCTGCAGCCAATGAACCCGGCACGACGGGGGGTGAAAAGAAGCGATCCACGGTGACGGCGGGTTCCCGAGAATCGGCCACCATCGGTCCGTCCATCAACATCAAGGGTGATGTGACCGGAGACGAGGATCTCGTGATCCAAGGGCGGATCGAAGGCACGGTCACCCTCAAGCAACACAACGTGGTGGTCGGTCCCGATGGGCAGGTCAAGGCCAGCATCCGCGGTCGATCGGTCACGGTGGAGGGGACCGTCGTGGGAGATCTCCACGGCGAAGAGCAGGTGGTGCTGCGTACGTCGGCCAGCGTGGAGGGCAATATCCAGGCCCCCAGGGTGACTTTGGAGGACGGCGCCAAATTCAGGGGCGGCATTGACATGGGGGATGCCTCCAGCGCATCGCCGAAGCCCATGCCGGCCAAGGTCTCCTCGTCCACTGACCAGAAGCTCGACATGCCCAAACCAAGCCTGGTGGGTGAAGCCAAGACGTGATCCGTTTCAAGGGGCGGGAGAACGCCCCCGCCATCACAGCAGACGATCCGGAATCATCTTCTGATGAAACGGTCGAGCACGGGTCGCCGGGTCTGAGGAAAATTTTCGCGACGCTGGATCCGGAATCGGCGGTGCGGATTCTCGACCTCGGACCGGCGGTGCCGTCCAATATTTCGACCTTGTCCGAGTTTGCCAGTCACATCCGGGTGGCCGACGCGGCGGCGGATCTCTGCGCTCCCATCGCCGATGACGATGATTGGTCTGCCATTTCGCGGGCGGCTTGCCTGCTGCCGGTGGAGACCGGGGAATTCGACCTGGTCCTGGCGTGGGATCTCTTCAATTACCTGCGAAAGGACGTGTCCGACGCCCTGGTGGACCGGATTCGATTGCGGTGCCGGTCGGGAGCGAGGATGTTTATCCTGATCCATGAGGGGTCCACCATGCCGGCCGAACCCATGGTCTTCGGGATTTGCGGGCGTGACCGGCTGCTCTACCGGTCTCTGACGACCAAACAGACGCCCAGCCCGAAGGTCCCACCGGCAGAAGTCGAACGAAGACTCGAGGGCTTCCAGGTCGAAGCGTCCTTCGTCCTTCAGCACGGAGTCCGGGAGTATGTTGCGATCCGTGTGTGATGGACGTCACATTCTGTGATACTCTGACTGTACAGAGATTGTGATCGCGGAGGACATTGGTGTCCAAAGGTGTCCAAAATTGGGGCTCTCTGTGTACTGATGGGTGTGCGAACGGAGCAACGCCATCAGAGGGTGTGCAGGTCGCGGTCGAAGGACCGCGGTCGATGTGCCGTCACAGTACAGGGCCGATCCGAGTGGGGGGACGTCGAGTCGGGAGCCATGTCCATCGCTTCGAATATGAAAATTCCCGGATTGTCAGGGCCGAAATGAGGATTCGAAACGCGGATCCGTCGGTGGACGACGACTGCGAAGGCGGGACGGTATGAACCTGTTGCCGCCGATCCTGCTCGTCGACGACAATTCGGATGATCGCGAACTGGCATCTTTGGTGCTCAACGGGGCGTTCGGCGAGGTGTCGGTGGAACAGATCTCGGACGCCGCCCAGCTGACCAGAGCACTGGCCGCCCATCGGTTCGGCCTGGTGATCACCGAATTGGAGCTTGGTTGGATCGACGGCACCGAGGTGGTTCGCCTGGTTCGAGAGCTCAAGCCGGACTGCGCGGTCGTGCTGTTCACAAGGGTGCTCACCGCCGACGTCGTGGACGACGCCATCCGTCTTGGTGTGGACGCCTTCATTCCGAAACAGAGCTCGGGTTACACCAAGCTGCCGTACGCCGTCCGATCGGCCCTCTACCGCGCCCGGCGGCGGGCGATGGAGACGGCCCGAGAGGCGCCCTATCGCAAGGTCTTCGAAGACATGCCGGTGGGCGTGTTCGTGGCGACGAGCGACGGCGAGATTCTGGAGGCGAATCCGGCGATGGCGACGATCCTCGCCTTCGATTCGCCAGAGGAACTCACGCGGCGTTCGCTGCGTCACTTCTTCGTGGACGACAACGTCGCCGAAAAGTGGCGTACGACATTGGAACAAGCGGGCTCGGTTGAAGGATTCGAGGCGGAGCTTCGTCGGGCGGATGGTGAGCCGGTCACGGTTCGATTCAGAACCTCGTTTGTGGAAGGCGAGGTGGCCCAAACTCGACAACTCTTGGGTATGCTGGAGGTGGTGACGGGGACCCTGGGCGCCTCGACAGTCGAGGCGGCCGAAGCAACCGCACAATCGCAGGACGAATTGGAGCAGATGGCGTACGTCGTTTCTCACGATCTCCAACAGCCGCTCAACGTTGTCGGCAGGTTTCTCGACCTGCTCGCCGACAGGGACGGGTCGGCTTTGAGTCCCCAGGGCCGAGAGTTTCTTGACCATGCCATGGACGGCGCATCCAATCTGCAGCGAATGATGGATGCCGTGTTGCGATACGCGCGGGTCAACGTCAAGGAACAGCAGCTGGACATCGTGGACCTCAATCGGGTGCGCGACCGGGTCGTCGAGGTCCTCGAGACCGAGATCTCCGACGCCGGGGCCGAGGTGGTGTCCGATGAGCTTCCCCATGTCATCGCCGACGAGACACAGATGGAGCAGCTTTTTCAGAATTTGCTGTCCAACGCGCTCAAATTCCGGGGGGCTCAGCCGCCGAGGATCTACATCTCGGTGGAGGAAGAACCCGGCGAGTGGATTCTGGCCTTCAAGGACAACGGGATCGGTATCGACGGCGGGGCCGCCGACCGGATCTTTCTGATGTTCCAACGCCTCCATACCCAGGAAGAGTACCCGGGGACCGGGATCGGACTGGCGGTCTGCAAGCGCATCCTCACCCACCACGGTGGTCGGATCTGGATGGAGTCGGAGCCGGGTGATGGAACGACCTTCTTCGTCGCCCTGCCCAAGCGAACCGTGAGCGTGTCGCGGGGGACGTCGTGAGGCGCTTGGGCGGCGATCGACCCATTCGCATTCTGATGGTCGAAGACAGCCCGCACGATGCGGCGCTGGTTCGCAGTGTGCTCGGCAGTCAGACCGGTCTGGCGACCGATCTCGTGCACCGCGATCGTCTCGAGGGCGGCATCGAATACCTCGGACACGGAACCGTGGATATCGTGTTGCTCGACTTCTCCCTGCCGGACAGCAAGGGTCTGGACACCTTCAGGAGGGTGAACGCCGAACATCCGGAGGTGCCGGTCATCGTCTTGACGAGCCTCGAGGACGACGCAGTGGCGGTCCAGGCCGTGGCAGAGGGCGCGCAGGACTATCTGGCCAAGCGGTACCTGGACGGCAGGTTGCTGACCCGGTCCATTCGCTACGCGTTGGAAAGACACCGGAGCGAAGAGGCCCTTCGAGAGAGCGAAGAGCGGTACGCCCTGGCCATCAGAGGCGCGAACGACGGACTGTGGGACTGGAATCTGGCGACCGGCCATCTCTACTTGTCTCCGCGGTGGAAGATGATGCTGGGCTACGGCATCTACGACGTGGGCGATCGTGTTGACGATTGGTTCAACAAGGTCCATCCGGATGACGTGGACGCGCTGCGGTCCGCCATCAAAGCCCATTTCGAGAGCGATGACAAGCATTTCGAATACGAACACCGCATGATCACCCGTTCCGGAGAGACCCGTTGGATGCTCACCAGGGGGGTCGCGGTCCGCGAGGAAGACGGCAAGGCCGTTCGCATGGCTGGCTCCCTCACCGACGTGACGGCGCGCAAGCTTGCCGAACAGCAGTTGGTGTACGACGCCTTCCACGACGGACTCACGGGTCTGGCGAATCGGGCCCTCTTCGTAGACCGTCTGAGCGTGATTCTCGCGGCGCGGAGGCGGCAACCAGGACTGCGGTTCGCGGTGATGTTCCTCGACCTGGATCGGTTCAAAAACATCAACGACAGCCTAGGCCACACCACCGGAGATCGCTTGCTCCAGAACATCGCCAAGCGGATCGAATTGACCCTTCGCCCCGGGGATACCATTGCCCGACTTGGGGGGGACGAGTTCGCGATTCTGTTGAGCCACGTGGAAGACCTTGGGGACGCCATCCACGTCGCCGAGCGCATCCAGGAGATCATTTCGTCGTCCACCACCATTGGTGGGAACGAGGTCTATGTGACCTCGAGCATCGGCATCGCGCTGTCGAGCGAGCAGACCCGGGGTCCCGAAGACATCCTCCGCGACGCCGATATCGCCATGTATCGGGCCAAGGCGGCAGGGCGCAACCGTTACGAGGTCTTCGACCAGGAGATGCACCGTCACGCGGTCCGCCTGCTCGCCCTGGAGACCGAGCTCCGCCGGGCCATCGAGTGCGAAGACTTTGTCATGCACTACCAGCCCATTGTGGCGCTAGATTCAGGATCGATCGTCGGATTCGAGGGGCTGGTGCGCTGGAATCATCCCGTGAGAGGCCTGATCGCCCCCGGCCAATTCATCGGCCTCGCCGAGGAGACCGGACTGATCGTTCCGCTGTGCTGGTTCACTCTGCGGGAGTGTTGTGGACAGGCCAGGCGCTGGCAGCTGCAGTTTCCGAAGAACCCTCCGCTGTTCATCAGTGTCAACGTGTCGGGCAAGCTCTTCATGCAACCGGATGCGGTGGAGCGACTGGTGGAGATCCTCGAGGCGACCGGCCTGCCGCCGGAGAGTCTGCGGCTCGAGGTGACCGAGAATGTGGTGGTGGATCACGGCGACGAGGTGATGACCAAGCTGACGAGGCTGAGGGCGATGGGCGTCGAACTGAGCATCGACGATTTCGGGACAGGGTACTCGTCGCTCAGCTACCTCCAGAGGTTCCAGTACGACAC
Source organism: uncultured Holophagae bacterium (assembly GCA_963710645.1). Classification (GTDB taxonomy): domain Bacteria; phylum Acidobacteriota; class Thermoanaerobaculia; order Thermoanaerobaculales; family Sulfomarinibacteraceae; genus FEB-10. Next base: position 272,849 of record CAVQBD010000006.1, read on the forward strand.
GCTGAAGATCGACCGCTCGTTCGTCAGCGCCATGGGGGTGGCGCGGGATTCGCGCAACATCGTCAAGACCATCCTCAATCTCGCGGATGACCTGGGCATCGGTGTCGTGGCCGAAGGCATCGAGACCGAGGAACAGGCCATCCGGCTGCCGGCAGATGGACTGTCCCCTTGGTCAGGGATACTGGTTTGCCCGGCCGCTCAACCACCTCGCCGCCACCGATCTCATCGCCTCGCCGCCGCACTGGTACGGCAGCCCACTCGGGCCTCCGGGATTGACTCAGTAGCAGGTCGCGAGCCAGGGCATTCCTTGGGAGAGGGGTCCCCATCCGCGCCAACTCTCTTCCCGGCGGCGGAATCCTGAATCACGCCCATTCCGATTCTCCCCGAGCCCGAGGCACCGGGCGGTGTTTGGCCTGGCGTGAGTTCCGCAGTACATTGCGCAGATAGAAGGGGAGGGTCGCCATGAGACAACGAGGAGCCCGTGCGGCGTCATGGCTGTGCTTCCTGTGGGTGGCGGTTGTTACCGGTGTGCCCGCAGCGGCGGACGAGAACTGGCTCACGTTGGAGGACATCTTCGGGAGCGATCGGTACCACGACACCTCCCCGGCGTCGGTCATGTGGCTGCCGGACAGCAGTGGGTTCGTCTACCGCGACACCAGGGACGGGGCCACAGGTTTGTACCGGTTCGAGGTGGCTTCCGGACAGGAACGTCGGGTTGCGGAATGGGGCCGTCGGATCGGCGAGCTCAAACAACAGCGGCCCGGTTACCAATCGCCCGCCATGGATGACGTCAACACCCACGGAGGCCGAGGAGACGCTCCTGTGGTCAGCCCCGACGGTAGATTCTACCTGGCGGTCGCGGCGGGTGATCTGGTGGTGATGGATCTGGGAACGGGCAGGGCCCGATTCTTGACCAACGATACGGCCGTGGAGCGGTTTCCCGCCTTCAATCCCGACGGATCTCGGGTGGCCTTCGCTCGCGACGGCGACCTTTTTTGGGTCGACGTCAGAACCGGTGAAGAGCGACGGCTCACCGATCGAGGGGATCACACCACACTGCTCAACGGGGTCACCGACTGGGTCTACGAGGAAGAGCTCGGGGTCGAGCGTTCCTTCTGGTGGTCGCCGGACGGGACGCGGATTCTCTATGTCCAGTACGACACCTCCGGGATTCCACCATTCCCTATCACCGATGAGATGGAGCTGATCCCACCGGTGGAGTGGCAACGGTATCCCAAGGCAGGAGGGGCCAACTCGTCGGTTCGTCTGGGTGTGGTGTCGGCGGATGGCGGGCCTGACCGCTGGATTCCCACCGGCGTGGCGGATGGCTACATCGCCCGGGCCGGTTGGCTTCCCGACGGGTCAGCCGTCTGGTTCCAGGTTCTGAATCGGGACCAGACCCGGCTCGAGCTGCGGCAGGCGACCCCGGGAGAGGGGGTCTCGAGGGTGCTGGTGGCCGACGAAGCACCGGACTGGGTCAACGTCCGCGATGATCTGCTTTTCACCGACACAGGCAGCTTCGTGTGGTCGTCCGAGCGTGACGGCTGGCGGCATCTTTATCTCTACGGCCCCGATGGCCGGCTGATCCGCCGGCTCACCCGTGGGGATTGGCAGGTGGAGAAGGCTTACGGCTTGGCTGACGGCGGTCAACGAGTCATTTTCAGAGCAAACGCCGAGGATCACCGGGAACGCCACATCTATGGTGTGGCCCTGGCGGGTGGCGAACCCTCGTTGTTGGTCGCGGATCCAGGGACCCACGCGGCCTTCCTGTCACCCGATGGAAAGTACCTTGTCAACCGTTTCTCGAACCTCACCACCCCTCCCAGATTGGACCTGTATACCACCGGCGGTCGCAGGGTGGCCGCAGTGGACGACGGTGTGATCGCTGCACTGTCAGGGGTTGATTTCAGACCGCCCGAATTTTCATCGATCACCGCCGACAGCGGCGACACCCTGTACACCTGGATGTTCCGTCCACCGGATTTTGATCCCACGAAAAAGTACCCGGCGCTGGTCTACGTCTACGGCGGGCCGGGAAACCAGATGGTGGTCAATTCGTGGGGGAGCACTCGATTTCTGTTCATGCAGTATTTGGCCCGCCGGGGGCTGGTGGTCTTCTGCCTCGACAACCGAGGATCGTGGGGCCGGGGTCATTCATTCGAGGCCTGGATCCACCGGCGGCTCGGTGAGGTGGAGTTGATCGACCAGTTGGCCGGAGTGCGGTTCCTGAAGAGTCAGCCGTGGGTGGACGGCGATCGGGTCGGAGTCTACGGCGGGAGCTATGGCGGATTCATGACGCTGATGGCGATGAACAAGGCGTCCGAACACTTCAAGGCCGGCATTGCCTACGCCCCCGTCACCGATTGGCGGCTCTACGACTCCATCTATGCCGAACGGTATATGGACGCCCCTGCGGACAACCCCGAGGGGTACTGGAGGAGTTCGCCGGTCCACTTCGCGGAGGGTCTCGATGGAGCGCTTTTGATTTGTCAGGGGACCATGGACAACAACGTTCATTACCAGAATACGGTGCAGATGGCGGAGCAGTACATCGGAGCGGGCAAGCTCTTTGACCTCATGATCTACCCGCGGGTACGCCACGGGATCCGAGTCTCGGGCAGCCGTCTCCACTTCCACACCTTGAAGGCCGATTTCCTCATCAGCAATCTGGTGGAAGGTGCATTCTGAGAGGTTGAGGGTGTTCTGCGCACAGGTGGTTGACAGGGGGTTGTTTGAGTGTATGCTCCGGCCGATCTGGAAATTTGTCGATCTGAAATCCAGGGGACCCAGTGAGGAGAAAGCAGATGAGTCATATGAAGTTGTCATTCATCGCGGCCGTTGCCACATTCGTTGCGTTGGCGAATATCGCCAATGCGACCGAATTGACCTTGAACGCAGTGCAATATCAGACGAACAGCGGAGTGAAGCTCGGATTTTCAGCCACCGCCAAGGCTCCGGCGGCCGAACTCGGGGCCAAGGTCAATCTGAAGGAGGGCGAAGCTCTGGTCGATCTGTCCTGGTCTGATCTCAAGCCCGCGTTGCTGTTCGGCGGAGATGTCAGCTGCTACGTGTTGTGGGCGGTCACACCGGGCGGATTTGCCAAAAACCTCGGTGAGATTCCCAGCGGCTCCCCCAAGGGCAGCGCACAGTACAGCACCGGCCTCAAGAGTTTCGCGTTGATGGTGACCGCCGAAGTCTACACCCAGCAGTGGAAACCGTCGGGGCTCGCCATGTTCTTCAACAACGCGCCGGAGAAGAAGAAGATCGCCGCGACCTCCTTTGCGTATTCAGACTTCGGCCCCGATCCTGATCATGACCTGGCATCGATCCGCTCCGTGGCGTGGGACGATTCCCGTCCGGTGGAGCTTGTCCAGGCCGAGCGAGCCCTAGACTTCGCCGACAGCATCGATGCCGAAAAATACGCTCCCGGGATGGTCCAGGACGCCAGGCTGCTCTATGCCCAGGCCTCCAACCTTGTGACAAGCGCTCCCCGCAGGTCGGATGGCCTCGATTTTGCGCGTCGGTCGTTTGGTGTCTCGAGTAATGCGATTGGAAAGTCCGAACGCATGATCGAACAAGAACGCCTCGATGCGGAAATTTCCAGTCGAAGCGCCGAGATCGAAACCATGGAAGCGCGTGCCGCTGAGGCGGAGGCTTCGCTTCAGGGGGCGGCTGCCGAGCAGCAGCGGATGGAGTCCGCCATGTTGGCGCTGCGTACCGAACAGGCTGCTCTGACCGCAGCCATGGTGTCCATGCGCGCCGAGAAGGAGGAACTCTCCGGGCGGTTGGTCGGCGCCTTGTCCCAGGTCGCCGAAACACAGAGCACCGCCCGTGGAACGATCGTCAACCTACCCGACATCCTCTTCGACCTGAACGAATCGACGCTCAAATACGATGCGAAGCTGGTCATCGCCAAGCTGGCAGGCATCCTGCTCATCATGCAGGACCTCAATCTGAGGATCGAGGGACACACTGACTCCACGGGGAGCTATGACTACAACATGAGACTGTCCGAAGCACGAGCGCGATCGGTGTTCGACTTTCTCGCGGCCCAGGGCATTGCACCCGGACGGATGACGGTGAAGGGATACGGTCCCGACCGACCGATCGCGGACAACTCCACCAACGAGGGCCGGAGCCGCAATCGAAGGGTCGAGATTGTCATTGCTGAGGGGACGGTCGCCGAAGCCCCATAGTTCGTGGAACGATCCCCGGGTCGGCCCACAGGGGGTCAATTGTGGTGTGGGGGGCCGCGGACCTTTCGAATTCCGAATTCGTCCTCTCGGCCCCCTGCTCCCCGCTCTCTGTCTCCCCGGCTACGGCCCCCAGAGCTCCTCGAGCCGTTGGTCCCGACCGCAGCTGAAACGGTAGTACTTGTAACGAATCGGGTTTTTCTTGTAGTAGTCCTGATGGTAGTCCTCGGCCGGATAGAAGGGACCGGCCTGGGTGATCTCGGTGACGATAGGCCCCTGAAACGGTTTGGTCTGTTCGAGCCGCTGTCTGGATTCCTCCGCGGCAGCTCGCTGCGAATCATCGTGGTAGAAGATGCCGCTGCGATACTGCGAGCCGCGGTCGCAGAACTGTCGGTCCGCCACGGTGGGGTCGATGTTCCGCCAAAAGACGTCAAGCAGTTGTTCGTAGTTCACCCGCGTCGGGTCGTAGACGATCTGGATCGCCTCGGTGTGGCCGGTTCCGCCGGCCGAGACCTCTTTGTAGGTGGGACTGACGGTCTTCCCCCCGGTATAGCCCGAGGTGGTGGACAGCACCCCGTCGAGCTTATCGAACGGAGGTTCCATGCACCAGAAACAGCCACCGGCAAAGGTAGCGATGGCCCGGTCCCCGGCCGGGTCGGCAGCCACTGACGGCATACAAACCAGCAGGGCCCACAGGCCGAAAAGTACCCGAGTCGAGATCCTCATGGTCACCTCCAAGAAACAGTAGTGTTCGTTGCGGCGAGCGGTTACATCAACCAAACGGGTCGTTGGGTTCTTCCGGGTATTTGACCTCAGCTGTCCAGCCCTGTTTCGATCCTGAGGTCCGAGTTTCAGGCGGATCTTAGATTGTCGCGTCTGTGGTATCTTGAATACATTAACGATCGCAGATCCGGTGATATACAAGATACTGCGGATCAAAGTCGGATGTGGCACGAGGAGGGGGACCATGGTCAGAATTGAAAAATGCGCGATGTTATTGGTATTCGTCATCGTGCTGTCGCTTGCCTTGCCGGCGGCAGCGCAGGACAGCATCATTGCCGCGGAGGAAGCGGGGGTCGACTTTGGAACCCCAGCCGGCGAGCCGCCGCCCATTGGTGATCACAGTTTCAGTCCCAGCCCGGCCCTGCCCGACTTTTTGTTGATTCCCGAGTCCACCAACAAGCGGGTGATGGCCTTTGATCCGGCGAACGGGAACCTGGTGGACGCCGACTTCATCCCGGCGGATGACGTCAATCTGAGTACGCCGGTCTGCGCCATTCTCAGTTTCACCAATGACAGTATTCTGGTGGCCGATCAACTGGAAGATGTGGTGCAGGAGTACGATCTCGAAGGTAACTACATCGGCGTATTCGCGCCAGCTGGCGGAGTGAACACCGCCATCCTCGACAACATCAGAGGCATCAGCCTGCGCGCCAACGGCAATCTGCTGGTCACCGTCGGAGGTGGCGCCAACGACGACGCTGTGGCCGAGTTCGACACCGACGGCAATTACCTGGGGAACTTTGTCACCAACGGTTCCGGTGGGCTGGACAGTCCATTCGACGTCACCCTCATCGGCAACTGGATGGTGGGCGGCATCACCAGCGACGCCGTCCACATGTTCGACGCCACGGGAGCCTACCTGTCGGATCTCACTGCCATCGACACCTTCCCAGAGCAGGTGGCCGAGGCCGCCAACGGGAACATCCTGGTGGCCAATTTCAGCGGGAGCGAAGAGGGCGTGGTCGAGTACCTGACCGATGGAACCCTGGTTGGTATTTACAACCCGGCCTCCCTCGGCGGATATCGCGGAGTCTATGAGTTGCCCAACGGGAACCTCCTCACCACCAACGGTGACGGCGTCCATGAGATCGACCGGAGCGGCAATTTGGTGGAAACCAAGGTGTCGGGGGTCGGCGCGCGGTTCATCGAGTTGATCACCGGCGCTGTGCCGGTGGAACTTCTCGCCATAACCGTCGAGTAGAGAACTCGAGGATCACCATCCGGCCTGGGGACCCTCAGTCGAGAAGTCCATCGTGAGGGCCAGTCTCGCCCTCGGTCGAGCAACCCTCGACGTATCTCGCGAGCACGGCGATCCAGCCCGTCTCGTAGCCTTCTCGGGCTTCGACTGCCCTATCCCCGAGAGCCTCCCATCCACGCTGGCCGAGCTCAACGAGGGTTCCCCGCCCCTGTGGGGTGAACCGCAGCTCGATCTCCTGAGCGGTTTCCACCGCGCGGCCCGGATGCCAACTGAAGACGACCGCGTTCGGTGGGTCCCAGATCGTGACCGCCCCCCAGAGGTGGATTGACCCATCGTCATGGGTCTCGAAAATCCGACCGCCTTCGGCACCTTCGAACACACACCCGGTGACCCGTTCGCTGTCAATGGAGTGCGTTGCCAGGGGCCACCAGGTGTCCATGGTCTCGGTGAAGATCCGGAATGCCTCCGGCGGAGGTAGGGCGATCTCCAAAGCCTTCCGGACAGGTGGCAACGCATTCATCACTAGGTGTCCTTGGTCCCGCCAAGCCCCGGAATCAACTTCTCCAGAGGATGGATCCGGATGGCCGGGGTCTTGTAGTCCTTTGGCAGGGCATCGTCCGGAACCGCCATCCGGTTGCCGTCTCTGAGAGCCGAGTAGTTGGGCGACATGATCTCCACACCGGCGTCGGCGAAGGCGTCTTGGATGTTGGCGTGGAGCTCCGAGTAGATGCCCATCATCTTGTTCGGAGTGTTGGTGTAGCCGTTGATCTGGTAGCTGACGTAGAAATCGTCGAGCGAGGTCTGGCGAACGAATGGCTCCGGATTCTCCTCGATGCGTTCCGTCGCGCGTGCCGCGCTGAGCAGCAGTTCGTGGACCTGTCGCCACGGCACGTCGTAGCCGATGGTGACCGTGGTGTGAAGGATGACACCCCGGGCCTTGGCCAGCTCCGAGTAATTGATGATGTGGTCGCTCAACACCATGGCATTGGGGACCGACACGATGACGTTTTTCGGCGTCATGATCTTGGTGACGAAGGTCGTCCGCTTGATGACCGTTCCCTCGGTGTCGGCGATTCGCACCCAGTCGCCCGGCTGGAAGGCGCGCATATAGGTGCTGACCGTGCCGGCAACGATGTTGGCGACCACGCCCGTGGAACCGAGGGAGACCAGGGCACCCAGGAAGATGGAGACGCCCCGAAACGCCGGCGACGACGCGCCCGGCAGCAGCGGGATGACGGCAACTGCCGCCAGAGCAATCAGCAAGAATCGGACGATTCTGAAGGTCGGATCCGCCCATTCCGGGTAAAACTTCCGGATCTTGATTCGTTCGCTTTGAATGCCGTTGAAGACCAGGCTCGCCAGTCGGATCAGATAGTAGGCGACGACCATTATGAGAGCGATCTGGAAAAGGCTGGGGATGTAATTGAGGACCCCCCGTGCCGCGGCGCGGAGCACCCCCAGGATGTATGCCACCACCGACACAGCGATGTGCTCGGTTACCGGGAACAGAGCCACCACAATGGTGAGGTAGACAAAAACCAGCAGCGCGGTGACGAGAACGGAAAGGGCGCGCAGAAGGCCGGTGAGCAACGTGGCGATCTCCTGGGCCGAGAGGAGCTCTTGTTCCTGGAACTGGATGGCGTGGATGCCGGTTCCCTTCCAGGCGTCGAATCGGCCCGCGATCCTGGCGACGATGGACTTTTTGATCCGCAGAACCACCAGTAGGAGTACGGTGGCAACCACCGCGGCAATCACCGACACCACCACCCCCGAAATGGCCTCCAGGCCCATGCCCTTCAACCAGGCGGCAATGGAATCACGAATTTCGGAAAACGACATCGACCGCGGCTCCTGATTCTTTTTTGCGTTCCAATGAAGCTAGTGGGACGGCAGGCGGGTGTCAAGGCCGGAAGTCTGCTGGACCCTGGACCGGCAAACGCTTGCCCTCGCGCGGTGCTTCAGTCGTAGTCGTGCCCCACCGCCTCGGTAATGAACCGCACGAGATCCGAGCCCGATCGACAGGTGTCGGTGTAGCGTTCGAGAAAACCCGGCGATGTGGCCTGTTTTTGGGTGAAGCTGCGTGAGCAGATGAAGTCCTTGCGCTTGAGATCCTCGATGAGCGGATGGTCGGGGTCGAAGCCGCGCGGCGGTCGCTTCAGGCTGTCCCCTTCGAGGGTCAGACCTTTCGCCTTCGTCCCCGCGACGACTTCGGTCCAGAGCTCAGGATGTTCCACGATGGCCGTACGGATGTCGGCCAGGGCAGGACCCGGTGGGTGCCAGAGCCCTGCGCCCGCGAAAATGCTCTCAGGGGAGAGGTGGAGATAGAAGCACGGAGTGTGGGCGTCCTTTCCTTCCTGGTGGCGAAACTGGGCCGCGGCATGGGTCTTGTACGGCTTCTTGTCCTTGGAGAAACGGACATCGCGGTAGATCCGAAACATGGAACCACCAGATGCACGCGGATCGGCTACGAAGCGCGGGCTGATGTCCGACAGTGGCCCGGCGAAGTCCGAAATAAATCGAAGGAGAGGCTCCTGGACTTCGCGCCGGTAGCGGTCTTTGTTGGTTTGAAACCAATCCCGGTTGTTGTTTGCCTCCAGATCGGTCAAATACTGGAAAAGCTCGGCGCCGAAATGGGCATTGCGCGCCATGGTGTTCCTCCTTCTATCGGGCGTCGTTGCACGGGAGCCGCTGAGCAGTCGCCTCAGTCCTCCATCTACGCTCCGTATAGATCAAACACCTTGGGGGCCGCCAACAATCCGAGACACACCAGAATCACCAGACTCGGACTGGCCATCCCGCCGGGAATCGAGAATACGGGAGCCGCCGAGCGGAGACCGCCGAACCATGACATCAGCTCTGGCAGGATCCCGCGCAGCAGCATGAGGGTCACCAGGGCCCCGGCGACCACCGACACTCTCTGGACCAGGGTGATGGCGCTGGTGGCTCGTTGGGACTGGATTTCCCGCTGTTTCAGATTCGCTCGCCACCACAGGTACTCGGGGTCTGGAAGGGGGCCCGCGGTCCCGAGTTCTTTGGCGCCCCTGTTCATGAAGCCGGCGACCAAGACGATTTCAACACAATCCGGACACGCCATGGCATGGATCCGGAGTTCGTCGGAGATCGTTCCGGTGGTCACTGCGGCCAACACCTCGGACTCGCGGTGGCAGGCGGTGTCGGTCATGGTGCCAGTCCTTTCGATTTCATGACTCCGGCCATCCTCTTGCGAGCCCGGAAGAGAAGCGGACGAATACTGTCGGTCTTCAGGCCGAGCGCCTTTGCCATCTCCTTGTGGCTCATTCCTTCCACATAGGCGAGCCACAACAACTCGCGTTCACGGGGTTTGAGTTCCCTGAGAGACTGAACCAGATCGGATCGTGCCGCAATTCGGTCGCCGTGGTCGTCGTCTCCGGTAGGCATCTCCGGAATCTCTGTGGTCTCCGGCCGACGACGACGATAGTGGTCCTTGAGGAGGTTGGTCGCGATGCGGAAGAGGTAGTTCCGGCGGTGGTCCTCATCGTTGGCCTGGAACTGGGACCGAATGAGCCTGAAGTAAGCTTCCTGGAGCAGGTCGTCGGCCAGGCTGGGGTTGCCGCAGGCTCCGATCAAATAGGCGCGTAGTGGGCGCGCGGTCTTGTCGTAGAACAGCCGAAAGCTCTGGTCATCCATGGTTGACGTGCGCTCGATGAGCGCTGCCATGGGGCCGGGTGCCAGCGTGGCCGCGAGCGCAGCCCCACCGGTGTTGGTCGAGGTCCAGTCCATGAGAATCACCGACGCACACCCCTGCTATGCCTGGTCGCCGTTGATGACTCCCCAGGTCTTCGAAAGCACATAGGCGATGGCCGCCGAAACGATGAAGCCCGCTCCGAGAGCGATGCCGAGGGTGCCGAGCAGCGCGAATCCCTCCTCGGCCTCTGCAATCTGTCCCTTCAAGAACATGAAGGCGATCCCTCCGGAGAGGAGAATCAGCCCGGTCTGGACAGAACCGAGGATCCGTCCCCTTGGATCGGCCTTCTCTGCTGTGGCTGAGATCAGGAACTGCTGCCCGGCATCGCCCTGCAGGTACTCCATGAGTTCCGCGGTGTTGTTGAACTTCTCCAGCAACTTTGTCTGCAGGTCGTATTGGTACTTCATGAGCTTGGTGCGTTGCCGGGTGTCCAAACCGAGCTTGAGCATCCATCCAAGCACCATCATGATGGCCACCGATCCGATCATTGGAGCAAGAACTTCCATGTGCTGTCCTCCGTGGAGGGTGATTCCCTCGTTTCACGGGTACAACGCGGTGCGAGAGGAGGTTGTTAACAGCGGCTGTGGCATGAGGAATGCGGGCTACTTCCTGACGACCTCGGCGCCGCGGACATCGCCGCGCACGTCGCCGCCGTCCGACAGGTAGACCACCACCCCCTTGCGGCCGCGAACGACGATGTCGCCCTCCACCAAAGAGCCGCTGGTGATGCGGATTTCGGGAGGTGCCGATCCCTTGCCGCCCTTGAGGATCACATCGCCCGCGACCACACTTCCGTCGGCCATCTCCAGGTCGCCGTTGGTCAGGGTTACGTCGCCCTCCACCCTGACGTTTGTGAACTCGATGGTGCCGTTGACGGTGCCCACCGAGTCTGTGACGTGGCTGCCGGAATCGACGGTGATGCCGCCGTTGACGGTTGCCAGGTCGCCGTCCACCGTAATGTTCTGGCCGAGGTTGATTCGGCCGTTGACGGTGGCGAGGCCGCCGACGCGTGAGCCGTCACCGACGGTGATTCGACCGTTGACCGTCTGGCAGTCACCGCGGACCTGACAGCCTGACCCGATCCGGATGCTGCCGTTGACCGTTGTGCGATCGCCGTCGACGGCTTCTCCGTCGGCGATAGTGATGGATTGGTTGACTTTGATGCCGCAGCCGGAAAGGCCCAATCCAAGGATCAGCACAGCGGCGATGATTTGTGAAGCCTTCATGAACAACCTCCACGCAGAGTACAACGGCATATTCTCGTACAGGTTCTCGGGCGGCCCTGGGCCGTGCCGGCGGTAATCAGAGGAACCCGTCCACGACGTAGAGTTGGGACAGCAGGCGTTTGAACGAGTAGACATAGGATTTCCCGTCCGGTGTGAGCCACACGAAATCGACGGCGGACACTCCGGCTGCGGCGATGGGCTCGATAATCTCATAGGGACCGATGAGGTCGGCCGCTTTCAATGTCGCTCGTGCTCCTTTGGATGAGATTGTAGATCATCGCGAGGTCCGTCGCTCGCATACATCCGGCATCCAAGGAGGTGGAGCGATCTGTGGGGTTCAGTCCACTCCGGGGACCTCGTCATCGGCTTCGGCGAGATAGTGGCGGCAGCCCTCCATGGCCGAAGAAAATCCCTCGAGATCGCCTGCGGCCACAAGCGACTGCCACTCATCTACCGCCCCGTGAAGCAGCCCACCGATGAACCGCGCGAATTCCCCCAATGACTGAATCTCGAAATAGAGCCTGGGGTTTTCTCCCACCACCTCGCGGGAGGTCCTGATCTGTTTGCCGAAGGTCACGCCGGCGACCTCTCCGAGCTCACCCGCGGTCAATCCGGACTGCTGAATGGCACGTGAATATACGAGGTTGATAAGATGGCTCATGCCCAGAACGAGGGCCATCCTTCGGTCGTGTTCCTCGATCCCGAGATCCACCAGTCGCGCGCTGGTCTCTTCGAAGAGCCCGCGCACCACTGCGACGTCCTCCGGCGCGCCATCGGTACAGAACACAATGGTTCGATCGGACAACATGCGCACGTGTCCGCCGAACATGGGGTGGAAGGAAACCACCCGGACGCCCGTCGAACGCAGCTCGCGTTTGACCTGCTCCAAGTGGCCCTTGAGGCTGCACATCTCGGCGATGACTCCCCGCGGCCGGTGCGTCGCCAGCTCCTCGAGAACCGCGGCGCAGGCGCTCATTGGAACGCAGACCAGAACCAGATCCACCTCTGAGGAGACGGCGAGGGATGACTCCTCCTCGCCGACGCAATTCCCGGGCGCGGGATCGTAGATCCTGACTCGGTGGCCCTGACCCAGCAGGAAGCGGGCGATCCACTGCCCCATGCCACCCTTGCCACCCACCACCAGGGTGTCGAGCGCGTCACCTCGGTAGGCGGTGTCGCGAGCAGTGGCCTGTTCCTCCACGGCCTTTTCGATGAGAAGCATCGCGAGGTCGCGGCCAAGACCGGGTTCGAGCCCGAGGAAGGCGCTGGCCTCCTCGAATCGGCGATGGACCTGGGCCTCCACCTGGTAGTTGCGGAGCGGGATGGCCAGCTGGTCCTTGAGTTCGCCGATCTGACGGGCCAGCTCGAGACGTTCGCACACCAGGTGGAGAATGCGGCGGTCCAAAGCCTCGATGTCACGCCGGTGTTGCTCGAAGACCGAGCGGGGGTCGGTGGCGGGTTGATCGTTTTCGGACATGAAAACCTCCCACGGAAGCCCGCGGGAGTCGAAGGGGCGGGACACCCGCCGACTCCGGCGGGCCCCGAAATCATGAGTCAGACAGGGATCCACCGTAGATTGGGGTGGCGGTAATAGCCCGTGAAGGCCACAAGGGGATCCCGTGTCGCCATGAGTTCATGATAGCTCAGGCTGGGCAGTAGGCAGGGAGCCGTACGCCGGGACTCGGGATTCGGGACTCGGGGCTGTCGTGAGGGAGCGGGCAACTCGGAACTCGGAACCGTGCCGGGGGGGCGGCGTCAATTCCACATTTCACATTTCTCATTCTCCATGCCTCTGTTCATCCGGCCTGCTGCCGTCGTCGGTCTATACTCGCTTTTCCTAAAAAGGACTCGGTGCCCCAGGACCTAGCCCGAAGGAGAATCGAATGCAGGCCGTCTACGATTGGTTTGATCAGTTTATTGCTGAACCCGGTGCCTATCGTGCGCTCATCGCGCTGGGAACGATCTTTATCGCGGGTCTGGCGTGGGTGTTTTTCCACCGGCTGGTGACGGTGGTCATCCGACGGACCTCCACGACGTTGGACGACCAGATTCTGTCCGCGCTGCGGCTGCCGGTGGTGTACTCGATCCTGTTCGGCGGTCTGGCGTTGCTGGCGAAGGACATGGGTCTGCCCGGGATCGTCGACTACCTGGTCATGGGAACCCTCATTACCATCATCGCTTTGATCTGGGCCGTCGCGGCCATGCGCATCGGCAGGGTGTTCCTCGGGGTGATCAGCGAAAACGTGGACCACATCACGTGGATCGAACCCAAGACACTGCCGCTTTTTGACATGTTGCTGACGGTTGCGGTGGTGGGCGGTTTCCTCTACTTCTTCTGTGTCGCGTGGAAGATCCCCCTGACCTCGTGGATCACCTCCGCCGGAATCGTCGGTATCGCGGTTGGTTTTGCGGCAAAAGACACTCTCGCGAACCTGTTTTCCGGGGTTTTTATCGTGGCGGACTCGCCCTACCAGGTGGGCGATTACGTGGTGCTTGATAACAGGATTCGTGGTGTGGTGATGGAGATCGGCATGCGGTCGACCCGACTTTTGACCAGGGACGACATCGAGGTCACCGTACCGAACGCGGTGATCGGAAATGCCCAGATCGTCAACGAAACTGGTGGCCCGCACGAGAAAATGCGGGTTCGGGTCAAGGTGTCGGTGGCCTACGGCAGCGACGTCGACACGGTCCGCGAGGCACTGCTTTCCGGCGTGAGGGGAGTCGAGCACGTGTGCGATTCCCCGGCTCCACGGGTTCGCTTCCGCGAGTTCGGGGATTCCGGCCTGCTCTTCGAACTGCTGGCATGGATCGAAGAACCCGTGTACCGGGGTCGGGTGCTGGACGAACTCAATACCCGCGTCTACCGGGCCTTCAGCGAGGCCGGCATCGAAATCCCCTTCACCAAGTACGACGTCTACATCAAGGAAGCTCCGCGCAAAGCGCCGTCGCCCTGACGCGTTTGCGCTCGCGGACCGCAGTCGACGACAGGTGAGATGTCCGAGTTGGGGTCATGGTTCTTGCCCAACCGGGGTTGGGTGCGTCTTGACGCGACGGGTCCACTTGTCACAGCTGCTCACGCCTCCTATACTGAAAGAAGATCCACGAAAGAAACCACAGGAACCCGCGATACGCGTCGTTGGGGAGGTTCCCATTCACGGAGGATTGGTGTTCGCACGGATTGTCCTGGCCGCTGCAATCGCGGCCGTGCCGGCGGTCGCGAGTTCGGAGGATCTTGGCTACGAGCTGCGCAACGCGGCCTTGAAGGGCGACACGGCTGCCGTCGTCGAGGCGCTGGCGCGTGGTGCCGAGGTCGATTCGCCAACTCCCGAGGGCGCCACCGCTCTGGCGCTGGCTGCGCAGGAGGGCCACACCGACACCGTGCAGGTCCTGCTGGAAAAGGGCGCGTCCGTGATGCCGAGGATCACGGGTGGCTGGACGATCCTGATGCTCGCCGCCCAGAACGGCCACACGGCCACCGTGGAACTGCTCCTGCATGCGGGGGCCGGCGTCAACGACGCCAACGACGAAGGCTGGACGGCTCTCATGCTGGCGGCCCAGAACGGCCATGACTCCACAGTGTCGATGCTGCTGGCTCGGGGGGCCGACATCGCGGCACACAACACGTTCGGCACCACGGCGTTGATGAAGGCGGCCCAGAATGGACAAACCGCGGCCGTGCGAGCGCTGCTCGACGGTGGAGCCGCGGTCGACACCCAGCCCAAAGACGGCGCGTCAGCGCTGGTGCTGGCCGCCCAGAACGGTCATCTCGACTGCCTCGAGCTGTTGATCGCTCGCAGCGCGAATGTCGATATTCGCGCGAACAACGACCGAACACCTTTGATGGTGGCAGCTCAATCCGGGCACACCGAGATCGTGCAGGCACTCCTCGAGGCGCAGGTCGACGTCAACGCGTCGGATGCGAAGGGAGCGACCGCGCTGCTGGCTGCCGCCCGGGCGGGTCGGGCCGATCTGGTCGATGTTCTGCTCGCCGCCAACGCCGACGTCAACAAGGCTGCCGCCGACGGCACGACCGCCCTCTTCGCGGCGGCCTTCGACGGCCGGCTCGAGATCGTGGAGGCGCTGCTCGCCCACGGGCCGAACGTCAACGCCCGCGCCCGCGGCGGCTGGACCCCGCTGATGGTCGCGTCGCAGGCGGGCCACCTCCCCGTCGTCACGGTGTTGCTCGCCCACGGGGCAGATGTCAACGCGGTCACCGACAAGGGAACATCCGCCCTCGCGGTGGCGCAGCAGAATGGCCAACAAGATGTGGTGAAGATCCTCCAGCAGACAGGAGCCACGCCGTGATTTCTGAAACAAACCGCGCCAATTCGAACGCACCGAAACAGTGACTGAGCGAAAGGAGACGTCGTGAGTGACACGACCGGCTCGGCCTTTACGGATTCATCGAGCGCGCAACCCCAGAAAAAGCGCCCCTGGCTGCGTTGGGTACTTCTCGGATGCGGAGGTGCGGTCGCTCTCCTGGTGATCTTCGTGGTTGTGCTCCTGTTCGTCGTCAAGCAGGCGACCGCCGCGCCCGAAGAGGTGGTGCAGACCTTCCTTGCCGAGATTGCCGCCGGCAACCTCGAGGCCGCTCACGACTGCTTCTCGGCGCCGCTCAAGGAGGTGCAGCCCTTCGAACAGTTCGCGGCCGGGGTTAACGCGAACCGGCACCTGTTCGACGTCGCCGACACCTCGTTCACGAACCGGTCCGTGGACATGAGCGGGGCTGAGTTCGCGGGTACCGTGACGTTGGAGAGCGGCACCGAGGTGCCCTGCTCGTTCAAGCTCGTGCGGGAAAAAGAGACGTGGAAGCTGATCTCGTACAACATCGGCAGCAGCAGCGATTGACGGGGTCGTGCTGCGGTGTTGGTGATTGGGGAATGATCTCGGTGGTGTGACAGGGGAGCGGTGGTCAGTAAATGCGAGAACCTCGAGGATGCCTGGGAAGGAAATCCGCTATGGTCTGGGGACGGCTGATCTCCCGGTCGATGGCCGTCGCGACGGTTGTCTCCGTCTTTTTGGCGTGTGGTGGGCTGGAGGAGCTTGAGGAGGTCGGCGGCGAGAGCGATGCGACGGCGGACACGGCGTGCGAATGGTGCGATCGGAAAATCGTCGTTAAGGCGGTCTCCCTGACCGAGCCTGACTTCACCACAGAATACGTGACCGACTGGATCTCGGGAATCTGGTCGAGTCCGTGCGTCACGGTCAAGAGGTGGGGAGAGATTGCCGAACCGGAGTATGTTCTTTCGGCGAGATTTGAAAAAGCTGTTGACGGCAGGTTTGAATACCTCAGTTGGCGGGGTAATTTCCGGTCGCCATTTGGAGGCGGTGAAAGTCTCCGCAGATCTACCATGGTGCTGGGGCTGTTCTGCATTTATGGATCGGCCGCACCTCCTCGAGGCGCATTCGGGGCTGGTCCGGTTTCGGTCGAGAACTTTACTTCGTATGTAAAGTCCTGGGACACGGGGGACACCGGGATGTCCCTGGAGCCACACAAACTGATGATGGAGGAGCAGCTCGGTGGTGACGCTCCAATCGAGAATGTCCTTTGGGATTTCGAGCAGACTCCTGCGACGTGCAGGATCACACTTCCCAACGAGCCGGTGAAGCCCGGACAGAAGGTAGACATAGTCATCAGTGATTTCAAGGACAGAAGAGGTCGGGAGTGTGAAGCGAAATTGATCAATCGTCTCTTGGTCAAAGTGGACCGCGGCGACGTTCTGAATCGTGACTTTCACACGAGCGAATACGACGAAGACCTCAAGGTTTTTCTTCACGATCGCCTGACGCAACAGAAAGCGGTCGTTGAGTATATGGCTCCGAACAAACCTTGCTCTGAGGATCGAATTCAGGTCTTCAACTCCTGCTGTATTCTGGATCATGTTTCTGTGAGGCCGCTTTCCAAGACAGAAACCAAAGACGAAATCGCAGCTGAGAGGATCGAAATAGCGTGTCCGAAGTGGGCGTGGGTCGGAACGCTGGAGATGGAGCAGAGCTGGAGGTTCAGCTGCGAGACCACGCGCCAAAACGCGAATGACTCGCAAACCCTGAAGCAGTACGACCTGACCAAGATCATGGTGTCGATGGAGCTGGAAATCGACGACATCCGGGTCGCCGAGGAGGGCGTGGACGCCAAGAACGAAGCCGACATCGAGATGTCGGGCACTGTCACGGGTTTGATGACCAACTCGAAGGACGTTTGGTCGAGGGGTAGCGACGGTTGGACCCACACCAAGGACACTGCCCGTGGAAACGGCACGTGTGGCGTCGGCGCGAGTGACAAGGAGCGGATGTCCATCGCCTTGACCGGTGGAGCGTTGGCCGGCGGCGATCAGATTCGATCGCTGATGGACGAGATGCGGTCGACCACCGATCCGAATCGTATCGCGGAGCTGAATGACCAACTTCTCGCGCTCATGGAGCCGGACGCGGAGTCGGGCTCGCTACCGCTCAAGATCATCGTCCAGTACGCACCCGAATGCCCCTACAAGCTCACGAACAGACACTTTGCCGAGAGACAGGACAAGAAGGGACACAGGATCGACGACGACAGGACGTGGCACCTGGATGTCAACGTGGGGGGGATCCAGATTCCCGGCAGCGAGTTTCCCTTCACTGGGACCTACGAGAAGGACGATGACGGCGTCGAGAGGATCCACGGTGAATTCTCAAGGGTGGTTGACCGATCGCCGTCGGGAACGTCGTTTGACTGCCCGGAGGGAATCCTGTTCCAGTCGGCCGAGTTGAACCTCGAGCGCCGGCGAGTGCGGTAGCCAGCCGAGGTCGGTGTGGCGCACCCAAGCCCGAACACCGGCTTCAAACTGCCCTCGGAGCGGTCGCGCCACCCGCCGGAGCATGGATCGGTCCCGGGCGCCGGCGGAGTTCCGATCGAGGACAGGGCCCCCTGGGCCGTAAATTAGTCTCAGTCACCCAGCTCTCGGGTGAGGTGTAAATCGAAGGTGAAGGTCAGGGTCAGCGGCACCGAGATCCCGTGCTCGTTCAAGCTCGTGCGGGAAAACGAGACGTGGAAGCTGATCTCGTACAACATTGGCAGCGGGGACGACTGACGGCGGGCCGGTGCGCGGTGGCGTCCCTCCGAGGCGGCGGTGAGGAGCCGCCCCTAGGCTGTGTCCGCTGCGTCCCGACCGGTGCTCCCGAAGACCCCGCCACCGCTCGTAGGCTGGATTGGCGCCGGTCTCTGCGCCCTGACCGGGCTACCTGTCGATCCTCACCAGCACCCACTCGGCAGAGAACAGCGCTGGGGGGTCGGGGAGGGAGCCCTCCGCGAGGGCTTCCGGCGCCACCAGGGTCGTCTTCCTTCCCGTCGGCTCCATCACCCGCACGGTCCCCTTGAGGGGCCAGATCGCGATCGAGCCCTCCTCGGGGCCCACCCCGAGGATGACTCCACCGAGGGCGGCGTCGAGGTCCTGTTGGGCGGGCATCACCTCCTCGATGCCCTGGATCTCTGGCTCGGTAGCACCAATCAGCTTCCGGGTGTACGACGCAAGTCGATACCCAGGGTCGACCGGCTGCAGCGTTGGCGCAAGATGGCCACGATGTATGTCTGTGATGTCAACCGGCACTATTCTCGGCATAACTCTGAATGTGAACTCCGTTTCCATTCCAAACAGCAGGGCGAGGTTGCCGACGATCCAATCTCGCGACCGGCTGAAGTCCACTTCGACCGACCAGATGTCCTCCCACACCTCGGCGGGTGTCATGTCCTCCCAGGCTTCTGGAGTGTGGGGGAGTGGGTCGCAGAGGTGATCGACGGTGATATCCGCGTTTCCACCGATGTTGAGCTCCTTCTGACCCACGTGGAGCTTGACCCTGCCCTTTTTCCCGGTGGTGATCTGCACACTGCTCGCATCGGCAATGATGGAGCTCTCGACGGGTTGGCCGTTGATCAGGACGTCGCCCCCGAGCTTTTCGATGGTGGCGATGCAGCCGCATCCGCTGGTGGCCGGCTGGATGTCCCAATTGGCGGTGATCGTTTCGACGTATTTCCCGCCGGCCGTTCCGCCGGGGCCCTCAACAGACGATATCGGCTTCCCGCCACGGAGATCCGCTCCGTACTCGAGGGTGGTCCACGGGAGAGCAAGCGCCCGACCGCTGGGCGACGACGGGCCTCTGATGACGGTGTGAGAGCCCCCCTCCACGGGAAGAGACTGCGGGACGGACTCCGGGGCGCCCGGAGAGAGATGGGTCTCCGTGATGGCGCTCCACCCCGTGCAGGCGTCGTAATCCTCTTTTTCCAGGTTCATGGTTACCGCGAGAGTGACCTCGCAGACCGCCATCAGATCAAAGCCGCCCGTTTGGCTCATTTTCAATCTGACCGCCGGTCCCATCGCCCCACGACGCGATTCACCGAGCGTGCCCGACGTCCTTTCGTCGCTGTCGCGCCGGCTGCCGGGGCGCACCACCCGCTCTCGGCGCGAGACCTCCCTGTCAAAGCACCTCGTGCCATCTTCGGTGGATTTCACTGTGTCCTGCCTGTGCCACGAGCCGCTGCGATACACCCCCAGTATCCGGGGGGCCCCGGGTTTCCCACAGAATCTGATGGTGCACCGGGCATGTCTGCTCTCGTCGTAAATCCACGATACATCCCAGTCGTTGATTCGGTCCGAGTCCTTATCGAACCCGCTGCCCTCGAGGGTGAAGTTGACCTCGCCGACCCACTCCCTCGGTTCCTCGGCGCCGACATTTCCCACGACACCGAGCCATACACACGTTGCCGACGCGGAGGCGACGAGAGCCGCTCGGCGAAAACCGCGTCGGGACATTGGGACTGTATTCATGGATCCTCTCCTCCCCAGGTGCCAAGGTTGAGAAAGCAGCCCACAGAAAAATGGTCAACCTATCCGATGCAGCTCGACGCGGCGGTTGAGGGCGCGGCCCTCCTCGGTGTCGTTGTCACCCACCGGCTTGGACTCGCCGAAGCCGGTGGTCGTCAGCCGGTCAGCCGCGATGCCGTAGAGCTGGAGGTAGGCCTTGACGGTGTCGGCGCGGCGCCGGGACAGGTCGAGGTTGTGGTCGTCGGAGCCGGTGGCGTCGGTGTGGCCCTGGATCTCCACCTTCAGGTCGGGGTGGGCCTGGAGCAGCTTGACGACCTCCTCGAGGGTCTTGGCGGCACCCACCTTGAGGTCGGCCTTGTCGGTGTCGAAGTGGATGCCGTAGACCGCCACGAAGCCGGCCGCCTCGATGCCGCTGTACATGTCGTCGGCCGAGGTGAACTCTAGGTTTCGCTCGAGCGGCTTCTCGTCGATGATCTGCAGGGTGTAGCGGCCGTCCCACGCCATCACCCTGGCGTAGGTGATACCGCCGTCGGGACGGGGAATGCTGAACTGCAGCTCCCCGCCGTACTGGCGGAAGATCGTACCGCCCGCCTCGGTCACCGCGGCAACATAGTTGTCGACGATCTCGATCTTGGAAAAGCTCGTGTCGTCTGAACCGCCCGGCCCAGGCTTGTGGTAGTCAAGTTGCCAGAACTTGCCCTTCTTGAAGAACAACTCGTCCCGCCCCTGGGCGTCCTTGCGCCGGAAGCGGAACTCGTCGTAGTTGGTGACCTTCTGTTGGGCGGCGGGCCGCAGCACGAAGCCCTCGATGGGTTTGATGACCGGGTGCTCTTGGGCGACCACAGGCGTGCCGAGGGAGAGCGCCACAGTGACGGCGACGAGGTGGTGGGAGAGCTTCACGCTGTCCTCCTTCGCTGTCCGATGCAGGTTGTTCCGTTGGAACACAAGGTATGCCTCCAGTTGAAAGCTGTCAATCCGAGTTCCATGACCGCAACCCGGAGCGGGTCTCGACGTACGTTTAGTTGAGCTGTGAATCCATGGGACCTGGTCCGGGTCGGTTTGGCACTCGTGAACCGGACCAACCAGACAACGGGAGTTGGAACACATGACCAAGAAGCGTGTGCTGTTGAGCCTGCTGGTGTTGGTGATTGGGGCGGTGATCGTGGTGACGGCCCTCGGCCGAAATCGAGGAGAAGAGGGCATCGCCGTCGAGGTCGCTGACGTGGGCAGGGCAACCGTCGTTCAGACGGTGAATGCCACCGGGAAGATCCAACCGATGGTCCAGGTCAAGATTTCCGCAGATGTCAGCGCGAAGATCACCCGGTTGGGCGTGGACGAAGGAGATTGGGTGGAGAAGGGCGCGTTTCTGGTGGAACTCGACCGCGAGCGCTATGTCGCCCAAGTGGAGTCCCAGGCGGCCAATCTCTCGGCCGCGGAAGCCCAAGCAAACCTGGCTCGGGAAAACATGATCAAGGCTGAGAAGGACTACGACCGGAGCCGCCAGCTCTTCGAGAAGAACCTGGAGAGCCAGGCCACACTCGATACGGTCTACGCCATGGCTGAGGTTGAAAAGGCTCGCCATCAGTCCGCTTTGGACCAGGTGGAACAGGCCAAGGCCGCCCTGCGGCAGTCCCGTGACGCGCTGTCGAAGACGACCATCTACGCGCCCATGGCGGGCACGATCTCAAAACTCAACAAGGAGGTCGGAGAGATCGCCCTGGGCTCGCAATTCCAGGAAGACGTGATCATGGAGGTCTCCAATCTCCAGGGCATGGAGGCGTTGGTGGACGTGGACGAGAACGACATCGTGCTCGTGTCCATCGGCGACGAGGCGACGGTCGAGGTGGACGCGCTGCCCAACGTGAAGTTCAAGGGGGAGGTCACCGAGATCGCCAACAGCGCGAAGACCCAGGGTCAGGGCTCCGCCGATCAGAAGACCGAGTTCGAGGTCAAGATCGCCATTTTGGATCCCGGCACCGAGTTGAGACCGGGGATGACGGCCTCCGCCGACGTGATCACCGATGTTCGCGAGGGCTGTGTCGGGGTCCCCATTCAGAGCGTTACAGTGCGAACGGTGGACCAGCTCGGTGTCGGGTCGTCGGACGGCGAAGCCGAAGAATCGGCACCGCGATTCACACCCGACGACGACGGATTCGTGGAGATCGTGTGGGTCGTGGAGGACGGGTCCGCGGTGGCCCGCCAGGTGGAGACCGGCATTCAGTCGGACACCCACATCGAGGTCGTCGGCGGGATTCGAGGAGGACGAACAGGTCGTCGTGGGGAGCTATCGGGCCATCAGCCGCGACCTCCAGGACGGGACTCTGGTGCGAGTAGGTGGCCCCGCGGCCGAGCAACAGGAGGGATAAACATGGGTCTCGATCTTCAAAACGTGACCAAAACCTACGAGATGAACAGCATCGGTGTGGACGCTCTTCGGGGTGTTTCCATGAGTCTCGGAGAAGAGCGACTACGTGGCCATCATGGGTCCCTCGGGTTCGGGCAAGTCGACCCTCATGAACATCATCGGTTGTCTCGATGTGCCGACCACGGGCCGATACTTCATTGACGGGAAAAGACGTGAGCACCCTTGGTGAAGATCAATTGGCGGAGGTCCGCAACACCAAGATCGGTTTCGTGTTTCAGACCTTCAACCTGCTGCCCAGGGCGGATGTCTTCCACAACGTGGAGTTGCCCTTGATCTACCGTGGTCTGAGACCGTCCAGACGTCGCGAGATGGCCATGCAAGCCATCGAGTCGGTTGGCCTGATCGATCGGGTCAAGCACAAACCCACCGAGCTGTCGGGCGGTCAACGTCAGCGGGTCGCCATCGCCAGGGCTCTCGCCACATCACCGTCCATCATCCTGGCCGACGAGCCCACGGGGAACCTCGACACCGTCACCGGTACCGAGATCATGGCGATCTTCGATGACCTGCAACGGCGGGGCAACGCGATCCTGCTGGTCACCCACGAAGAGGACGTGGCCCGCCACGCCCATCGCATCGTCCGCCTCAGAGACGGAGTCATTGAGTCGGACACAGCCCAACGAGAGGCTGCATGAGCGCCGTTCACCAGACCTTCGAGGCGGTGCGAATCGCCCTGGCGGCGCTCAAGGCCAACAAGGCGCGGGGGGTGCTGACGACCCTGGGCATCATCATCGGGATTGTGGCAGTGGTCACCACCATGACTGCGGCCAACGGTCTGGCCAATTCCTTCAAGGAAAGCGCCTCCATCATCGGTGCCGACGTGCTCTACATCTCTCATCACCCGTGGATCGTCACCGGCAATTTCTTCCAGTTCCGCAACCGGCCCCGGCTCTCTCTGAAGGAGAGCGAGAAGCTTGAGGAGAGGTTGCGCAGCGCCTTGGCGGTGAATCCCGACCGCCGAAACAGCCCGCAGCATCAAGTTTCAGTCCGACACCAGAGACAACATCAGGATCATCGGGACCACTCACAAGCATATGCTGATGTCGAGCGCGGTGCCCGAGGTGGGCAGGTTCTTCTCGGCCCAGGACGTGCAGTCCAGGCGTCGGGTCTGCGTGATCGGCAAGACCATCCATGAGCAGCTCTTTCGGGACATCGATCCCATCAATAAAAAGCTCAAGGTCGGGCGCTACGATTTTCGCATCATCGGCGTTATGGAAAAACAGGGCAGCGCCGGGTTCTTCGGCGGCCCGGACTTCGATTCCCAGGTCTTCGTTCCCATCTCCACATTTGCCAGGGTGTTCGGCAGCCGGAATCGGGACTTCGACATCGGAGTCAAGGCTCCGCCCAATATTGCTCTTGCCGACTACGAGTATGAGGTCATCGGTGAGATGCGGAAGATCCGCAAGTTGTCGCCGTCCGAGCCCGACAACTTCTCCATCAACAAGATGGAATCGCTGATGGACGCCTTCAACAACGTGATGGGGGTTGTGGTCCTCATTGGACTCGCCATCACCGGGGTGTCGCTCTTCGTTGGCGGCGTCGGTGTCATGAACATCATGTTCGTGTCGGTCACCGAACGCACGAAGGAAATTGGAATCCGCAAGGCCATCGGTGCCAAACGGCGGGCGATCCTGACCCAGTTCCTGTTCGAGTCCTCGGCGATATGCCTGCTCGGTGGAGCCGTGGGAGTGGCGGTGTCCTTCGGTGTGGCGGCTTTGATCGACAAGATGCTCATGCCCGCCAGTGTTTCGCCTGCAATCGTCGTCACCGCTCTGCTGGTGTCGCTGGCGGTGGGCATGTTTGCCGGGATCGTGCCGGCGTGGAGGGCCTCAAAGCTCAACCCCATCGACGCCCTCCGCTATGAATGACGAAGGAGCCGGGATGCGCGCATTTTACTGCCTGCTGCCTACTGCCCACTTCCTGGCCGGGTGGGGGAGCCATGATCTGGGTCGAAGGATTCAAAATGGCGATGGCCGCCATCAGCACCCACAAGCTGAGGTCCGCCTTGACCCTTGTGGGCATCATCGCCGGGGTGGCGGCGATCATCGCGGTCATGACCGGTGTGTCGGTGATTCAAAACCAGATAGAGACCGAACTGAGCGTGCTCGGCTCCAGGGTGTTCCAGGTCCAAAAATGGCCGCCCAACGGATTTCAGAACCAGGAACGAGACTGGCGCAAGATCCAACGCTACCCGGCCTTGACCCTGCACCACGCCAACCTGATCCGCGAAAAGGTCCCCTCGGTGGACCTGGTGGGCGCCGAGATGTGGATGTCCAGCGTCCGCGCCTCATATCGCGGGACCACCACGGAACCGGTCAATATGATCTGCGGTGGGACCCCCGAGTACCCCGAAAACAACACCCATTGGGTGGGCCTCGGCCGGAATATCTCCAACGAGGACGTGAGGGTCGCCAGGCGGGTCGTGGTCATCGGCCACAGCATTGCCGAGACTCTTTTTCCATTCTCCGATCCCATCGGCAAGGTCATGAAGGTGGATGGCCGAAAATTCACCGTCCAGGGCGTCTTCGAGGAGCGCACGTCGGCCCTGGGTGGCAACTTCGACAACTACGTTCTGATGCCCATCACCGCCGCCCAGAAGATCTACGGCACCCGTGACAATGACGGGAACGAGCGGTCACTCAATATCACGGTTCGATCGACGCGGGCTGACAACGTCCAGGATGCGTTGGAGGAAACCCGGGCGGTGCTGCGGGCGGATCGAGGGGTCGATCCGCGCGAAGAGGACAACTTCTTCTTCTTCACCTCGGACAGCCAGATCAAGGCCTTCAACGAGGCGACAGCCAACCTCAAGGGGGGCGCTTTTGTTCTCGGTATCGTCGCCCTGGTCGTTGCCGGAATCGGCATCATGAACATCATGCTGGTGTCGGTCACCGAGCGGACCCGCGAGATCGGGATCCGCAAGGCGCTGGGGGCCCAACGCAGCGCCATCCTCGCCCAGTTCCTGCTCGAGGCCGTGGTCCTGTGCAACATCGGTGGTGTCCTCGGGGTGGCAGTGGGCTTCGGTCTCGGCAATCTGGTGACCGCCTTCACCGAGTTCTCGGTTCACGTGCCCATGGAGTGGGCCATCCGTGGATTGCTGTTCTGCACCGCAGTCGGCCTCATCTTCGGCATGTGGCCGGCCATCCGCGCCTCCAAGATGGTGCCCATCGAGGCGTTGAGTTACGAGTAGCGAAGTCGAAAGTCGAAAGTCCAAAGTTGAACGTTAAACGTTAGGTTCATCCGGATTTCCGTGAGATGGACAGTGGTTGAATTAGAAATGAAAAATGTGAAATGTGAAATTCGGAATGTCCACTCGCACCGATCTCGTGTGCAGTTCTGGAACCTACCAGCCACAGTATCCAGAAAGGCTTGTGGAATGAGCCCCGATCAGGACCTTGGGTTGAGCAAACGCCAGGTCATGGCACGGACCTGATCGAAGAGCTGCAGCGAAGCGCTCGCGCGAGTGGAGTCGATCGCGCCGGCGTGAACCAGGAGGCGAAGATGGCAGTCGACCTCTTTCGCGGAGCCGTAGGCGATTCGCCAGTGATGGAGCCGATCCCGGCCCGTTCGGCCGTGTCCCTCTGCAATATTGGCGGGAACCGATGACGCCGATCTGATCACCTGATCTGCGAGGCTCTTGACGGGAGCCGGCACACGTTTGACAAGGGAGATGGCTTCCCCGGCAGCTTCGATGGCCTTGCCGTAGACGATGAGTTGGTTGCCTTGGTACGCGTCGATCATGATCACCTCCGGGTCGTTCATTGAGTTCTCCCGACGTCGATCTGTTTCCGGATGTCAAGGGTCGTCTGACGACTTGTCTTGCCCTTGACATCCGGAAACAGATCGACGATTTCCTCCCAGCGAACGACCCGGAGGGGATCACGATGCGCTCCCAGGGAACATCTATCAGCGACAGTCGGCAGTCGGCAGCGCCCGGGACAGGGACAGCAACCGGCGTCCGGGGCAGATGGCAGCATCGGTGATCAGCGACCGCAATTTGGGGCAATCGCCGCTAAACACCGCCGCGGCCCCTGATCGCTGACGCAGCCGCCGATCATGGACGCTGTCCCTGATTGCCGTCGCTGCCCCTGCCGCCTGGATCCCCGCACGGAGACGGGCACGCAGAAGCCCCACCTCACGTTTTCCCGGATGAACCAAACGTTAAACGTTGAAAGTTGAACGTTCCCACCCCCCCGGGACGACAACAGGGCGCGATGAACTGGCGTGCCAGGGCCCGACTCGGGACCCCTAACCCGGAACGCGGGACCCCCTCGACAAAACAACCGGGCTACACTGTGCCCATGAGGTGCATTCTTCTCGTCGTCTGTCTCACATTCTGCGGCGCGGGGTGTGCGTCCAATGCCTCCCAGGAAGATCTCGACGCCGAGCGGTGGGCTCAGGAGGTTCGTGTTCTCGATCCCGACGAGGTGGGCGACCGCTCCTACGATGTGCTGGCCGAACTTGAGGAACGCATCCGCATCGGGGCGATGGGGGAGGAGGATGCCATCTCCCAGGCCGAGCGTTCGATGCGTCTCAGAGCGGCCAAGGTGGACGCCGACGCGGTGGTGCTGGCCGGTTGCCGCAGGCTGTCGGACCGTGAGGAATTTGGCGCCAGCGCAACTCCCACCATGCGCTGCGTCGGCTACGCCATCCGTTGGCTCAAGTACTGATCAGGGGGGCCGAGTCCCGTGCCCCGAGTTCAGGTTTGGCCGTCCTTATCCTGTTCAGCCTGGCGCTGATCCTCAGCCCAGGACAGCGGCCAGTTGGCCCAGGAGTTCGCTTCCGTCGCCGCTCCACGATGAACCATGCATGCAGGCGAGGGTCGTCGGATTGGCAGCGGCGAGCTTGGCGATGAGGACGCCGGTGTTCTTGGTGTGGGCGTAGTAGTCCATCGCACCTCGCATGGCTTCACTTGGCCCCAATATGTCGCCCTCGATGAGCGGTTCGTGGTCGGCACCCGGTTGAGTGAACAGATCTCCACAGAAAAGGGTGGACGTCGCCTTCTCGAACAGATAACCGCAGTCCCATCCGTGGGGTAGATGGGGTGTGTCCATCCACACCACGGTGTGTTTGCCGAGCGACAGCTGCTCGCCATCGAGGAGGCCGAGTCCCTCGCGGTCGGCGACATCGTCGACGGACACCATCTTTGCCACGTTGCCGCAAAGAGGCACGGCGTTTGGAGCCACACCGAGAAACTCATTGAGGGCGCCACATTCATCGGCCTCGAAATGCGAGATGCCGAGATAGCGCAAATTTCTCGGCGGCATCACCGCCTCGATGGCCTCTCGGACCAACTCGAACATTCGGCGTGGCCCGGTGTGGAACAACAGTGGTTCGTCGTCGACAATCAAGAACTGGTTGAATGTGAATCCACCGGGCAATGCCGGCATGGGAGGCACCGGGGTGCTGATGCGGAAGATACCATCTCCGATCTCGGCGATGTTGGTGTTGGTGTGCGAGTTTGTGATTTTCATGGGGCCTCCTCACAGGGTGACGTAGATGAACGTGTAGACGGCCATGCCGATGACAATCATCGAACCGATGGTGAAGAACGTGGCGCGGATCTCGTGAGACCTCCCGGTGAAGTAGGCCCAGAAGTGTCCCAGTCGAGAGGCAACGTAACCGAAGAGCAGCACCTGCGCGATCCAGAGCGGTGGCTGGGTGAAGACGAACAGCAGGCCAGCAAACAAGAACATTGGAATGTTCTCGGTGTCGTTGCGGTGCATTCGTCGTGATCTTTCAACGTAGTCATCGGGGTCGAGCTGACCCGGACGGGGATGTGGATTCACCGCGCCCGCGGCCGCGTCTTCGGGGTTGAGAAACCCTCCACCGACCTTCATCATCCTGGCAACGGTGATCCACCCCTGCCCCATCATCTTGATGATCATGAGAGTCGCGGCCGTCACATAGGTCACGAAGACCGGATTGTCGAGCATCATGTCGCACCTCCTTGTTGCACTGCGTCTCGGAACGTCTTGCACAGGTCGTCAATGAGATCCTCGTCGCTGTGAATCAACGGGTCCTTGGCTGCCGCCACGATCGCCTTCATGTTGAGAAGCCCGATGACAGCCATGTGAGCGGTGAAGGCAAACCGTCGAGGGTCGCGCGTGGTGGGGAACCCTCCGGTGTCTTGGTCCGCACGCAGCCGAGCTTCGGCGCCACCGTAAAACATCTCATTGATCGGCCGTATGCGCTCGAGCTCCTCGGGGCTGATGAGGCCCTCGAATTCACCGCCCGGCCCCATCTTGTAGGGAAACATGAAAAGCTCGAGACGGTCTCGATAACGACCGAAGACCGTGCGCATCAGCTGTTCGATGGCGTCACCACCACTCGTGGTCTGATCGACCGCAGCCTGCACCTCGGCGGCCGACTCCATCCATTCGCGGAGCAGCAGTTCGAAAAGCACATCTTCCTTGGAATCGAAGTAGTAATAGAGCGCGGGCTTCGTGAGGCCGAGTTCGTCGGCGACGGCCGCCAGGGTGAAGCCCGCCAACCCGCTACGAAGTACAACATCGCGAGCGGTATCGAGGATCTCGGACCGGGTCTGGTCCCGCCGGCGTTCATTCCGGGCCTCTCGCTTGGCTTGGGAAAGCCTGTCTTTTGTTGAGGTCATGTGGTGAATTTACCGCAGTTAAAATTTTTTGTCAAGTAGTCAAAATATCATGAATCCCTGACCGCCAATTCGTGAGTCGAAAGTCGAAAGTCGAAAGTCGAAAGTTGGAAGTCCCACCCGCCCTCCCGGGACGACGGCTGGTCACTGCGGCCGGAGGCCGCGAGTTAACCGCGGGAAGCGCTGTGGGGAGATGGGCGCGATGGGAAATGAGAGCCCCCTCCCGAACAGAGGGGGCTTGGAGATTCAGATCGTGGACCGGGTCAGTCCGCCGGTGCCACCTTCGGTTTGAGCCAGCAGGCCAGGGCCGGCAGAAGGACGATGGCGCCGACCATGTTGAGCAGGAACATGAAGGTCAGGAGGATCCCCATGTCGGCCTGGAACTTGAGCGGCGAGAAGATCCAGGTCGCCACTCCAACCGCCAGGGTGATCGCGGTGAACACGACCCCGGTGCCGGTGATGTTGAGGGTGATGCGATAGGCGTCGTGCAGCGACTTGCCTTCTGACTGAATATTCCGGAGGCGGCTGTAGATATAGATTCCGTAGTCGACGCCGATCCCGACGCCGAGAGCCACCACCGGCAGGGTCGAAATCTTGAGTCCGATCTCGAGGAATGCCATCAAGGCGTAGGCCAGGAGCGACACCAGCATCAGTGGGATGACGATGCACAGGGTCCCCCTGAGGGACCGGAAGGTGATCAGGCACAGCACGATGATCGCCGCAAAGACCCACATCAGCATGGGGAACTGGGCGGCTGAAACCGTCTCGTTTGTGGCCGCCATGACACCCACGTTGCCGGTGGCGAGCCGGAATTCCAACTCGTCTGTTCCGAATTCGGCCTGGTAGGCCTTGACCTCTGCGACGATCCGATCGATTGTCTCGGCCTTGTGGTCGACGGTATAGATATAGACCGGCATGACGCTGCATTCGGCATTCAGCAGCCCGGTACTGGTGTCGATATAGGTGACCGATTGGGCCATGGTCGAAGTGTTTCGTGGCAGTGTTCGCCATTTCAGGCTGCCCTCGTTCCAACCCGCGTTGACGATCTTTGCGACTCCGCCAATCCCGAAGACGGACTGCACGCCCGGTACGTTGCGCATGCGCCACTCGAATCGGTCGATGAGGGTCATGATGTCGTGTTCGGTGCAGGCCTCGGGATGGGTCTCGCTGATGGCCGTGATGACGTCGACACCGATGGAGAAATGGCTGGTGATGACGTCGGTGTCGATATTGTAGACTGAGTTGGCCCTCAGCTCCGGTACTCCGGCGTGAAGATCACCGATCTTGATCTGGTTCGCCTTCCAGCCTCCGACTATGAACAGAACCCCTGCCACGGCAATGATCGCTGCCGCGGTCCGCGGTTCGGTCACTCCGGAGAGTTTTGCCCAGAACCGATCGAGCTGTTGTTGGCGCTTGTGGAGTTTTGCTAGGTACCGTTCATCCAGATGAACGTAGGACAACAGCACGGGTACCAGTACCAAGTTGGTCAGGATGATGGCGGCGATTCCAAGACTGGCGGTGATGGCCATTTCCTGGATCATGCGGATCTTTATCAGCATGATCGTGATGAACCCGATGCCGTCACTGGCGAGAGCGATGGCTCCGGGCACGATCAATTTTCGGAGGCCGGGTCGAGCTGCAGACATGCTGTCGGACCCGGCGTAGACCTCGGCACGAAAGGCGCTCACCATCTGGACGCTATGGCTGACCCCGATGGCGAAGATCAGGAATGGCACCAGAATCGACATGGGGTCGATCCCGAAGCCGAGCAGGGTCAGCAATCCCAGCTGCCAGATGACCGCGATGAGCGAGCATCCGATCACTATGACGGTGAGCTTGAAACTCTGGGAGTAGAGGTAGACGAAGACGACTGTGATCAGGAAGGCGACCAGGAAGAACAGCACGACCCGCGACGCGCCGGCAGCGATGTCACCGATGACTTTGGCGAAGCCGATGATGTGGTAGTCAAATTCAGCCCCCACCTCGCTGTTCTTGTACTTTCCACGGATTTCCTCGAGTTGAGCGGCGACGTCCAAATAGTCCAACCGCTCACCGGTGTTGGGATTGACCTCCAGCAGATTGGCGGCAACGATCGCGGCCGAGAAGTCGTTTGACACCAGCCGACCCATGTAGTTGGACTTGAGCACGTTTTCTCGGACCTGTGCGAGGCCCTCTGGGGTGGGTTCGTAGTCTTCAGGAACGACGTTGCCGCCCGCGATTCCGTCCTCCACCACTTCGGTAAACCGAACGTTTGGGGTAAACAGGGACATGACCCGCCCGCGGTCCACACCGGGGATGAAAAAGACGTCGTCAGTAACCTCCTGCAATACCTGAAAAAACTCGGGAGTGAAGATGTCGCCGTTTGGATTTCGGATCGCAATGACCACACGGTTGGCTCCACCAAACGCATCGCGGTACTCGAGGTAGGTCTTCATGTAGGAGTGCTCGAGGGGCAGCAGTTTTGCGAAGCCGGCGTCGATCTTGAGGTGCGACGCCTGGTAAACCATGAATACCGTCATCAAAATGAAGAACGCAATCAACATCCGTCGGTGGCCGAAGATGAAATTTTCAACGAAGTTGGTCATAGCGCCGCTCTCCTTTCCCGATCAGTCCGAGGCCTGGGCGAGGTCGCTGAACGACATTGCCCGGACCCCGAACTCGCCCACCAACACCAATGAACCATCCTGTGTCTCAACCACCGCCGAGATACCGCGGCGATTGGACTGCTGATGAAGCTCGAAGGTGTGTCCGCCGTCCGTTGAAATGAGCACGGCGCCACCGAGTCCCGAGATGAGGATCGTGCCGTCCGAAAGACGGATGCCGTTGGTCAGCATGGCCACGGTTCCGGTTTCGATTTCGGTCCAGCTCTCGCCGGCGTCGTCGGACCTGAAGAGGTGGCCACGCAGCCCGAAGAACAAAACGGCGTCGTCATCGAGGGGGAGCACGCCAAAGAACGAACCCTCGTAAGGTGATTGGAGCACCTTCCATGTGGCGCCGGCGTCGTCGGAGCGGTACATCATTCCGGCTTCTGCAGCCAGATAGAGCCGGCCGCTGGCGGCGCGGGCGATCTCGTGAAGGTGGAAGTCGTCGTCGCCGATCGGCTCGAATGTCCACGTGCGTCCGCTGTCGGAGGTGACGTAGAAACTGCCGTACGCGCCGATCGCCACACCGTTCTCGGCATCCGAAAACCAGACATCGAAGAAAGGCGCTTCTTCCTCGGGCGCCCAGTTGACGAGGTCCCACGTGACGCCGCCGTCGGATGTGCGGAGGATTGCCGAGTCGTGCCCCACCGCCCATCCGAGGTCTCGGTCATGGAAATACACGGCGGTCAACCCCGCCCGGGTCGGGGATTGGGATTGTTCCCAGGTTGCGCCGCCGTCGGATGACAGCAGGATATGACCCCTTTCGCCCACCGCCACCAGTGCTCCGTCAGCGGTGGCGACGTCGAGGGTGAGAGCCTTTGTGGCGAGCGGTGCCATGACGGCAGCCTGCGGCTGGGCTTCATCCTGTGCGATCGATGGGTTCCCTCCGCCGACCGCGATGAGGACGACCAGGCCGGTCAGGATCAAGGGGGCTACCCGAGACGAGAATCGTCTGTTCATGAACCCGTGAGTCGCTCGGGCGAAGCAATGGCTTGATGGTTGTCTTTCCATCTCGGGATCTCCCGTCATCGTCGTGACATCAAAGGAAGAGGGCGGGCGTGCGATCATCGCACGCCCGCCCAACCACCGGTGTCTCAGCGTACGCCCGTCCGGCGAAGGGCCGCCGGCGTGTAGTCGTCGAGGGTGCGTTTGATGTTGAAGTTGTAGGCCTCATACTCGCTGTTGAGGCCGATGGCGAGATAACGACCGGCCTGGAGGTCGGTGTGGACCTCGAGAGCGGTCCACACACTGGGAACGTTGTAGTAGGTGATGGCGTGGCCTTCGGACACCCGCCACAGCTGGTCGCGATTGTCATAGGCGTCCACGACGACGATCTGCCAGCTATCCTCGTCGATGTAGAACACCCGCCGTTTGTAGATATGACGGGCGCCTTCCTTGAGGGTCGCGTCCACCACCCAGACCCGGTGGAGTTCGTAACGCGGGAATTCCTGGTTGATGTGCAGCGGCCACAGGATGTCCTTGAATTTCACTTCCGGGTCTTGCAGCTTGTACGAGTTGTAGGGAACGTAGATCTCCTGTTTGCCGACCAGTTTCCAGTCGTAACGGTCCACAGCACCGTTGTACATGTCGAACTGGTCCGAGGTGCGCATGGAGTCGGCCGCCGTGCCCGGATTGTCGTAGGCCACGTTCGGTGCCCGGCGAACCCGGCGTTGTCCCGGGTTGTAAAGCCAGGCGTTGCGGTGTTCCTTGACCTGGTTGAGGGTTTCACCCACGAGCAGGACGCCCCCGGCAAGGCGTGCCGGTGCCCGCACCTCCTGTTTGAAGAACAGGATCTTGTTGGCGAGGTCGGCTTCGGTCATGCCCTCCATGCTGTACTGCATGTAGAACTCGTCGTAGAACTCCACCAGGGTGTAGCTGCCGCCACGGGTCGGGGCAGCCTGGCCGATGCGACGGGACGCGCCGTCGGCCCGGTAACGCAGCAAATGGTTCCAGATGGCCTGGACACCCTCCTTGGGAATGGGGAAGGGGATACCGTTGATGGCGCCGGTGACGCCGTACCCGTTCTCCACCAATTGCGCGGTTCCTGCGATCTCCTTGGTCTTGTCGTAGATCCGCTGCGGGAAGGCCGCGCTCCGGCGGGTGGGGTAGACCTTCATCATGTAGGTGTCGGGATAGGTGGTCAGCAGAGCCTTCTGTCCCACCGTGAGCTTGTCGGCGTACTGGTCCATGTTGGCCGCGGTGATGGTGAAGAGGACCTCGTCGTCGGCGAATGGATCGACAAAATGCTTGCCCGGCTCATACCCCGCGGGAGGAGTCGTGATGCCGCCGGTCCACGCCGGGATGGTACCTTCGGCGTTGCCCGCCTTCACGGCACCCACGGGTGTCAGTTCGGTGCCGAGCTTGGCGATCTCTTCCGGTGACAGCTGGGCCCACACCGGTGTCGCGATAAAGGCCGCGAGCACCAGCGCGCAGCCGAGAGTGATCATAGTGTTCGTGCGCATTGTCATGCCTCCCTTCCCCTAGAACGAGAACTTGACGAAACCGCCGATGAAATCGCGGTCGTTGATAAGGTTGTACCGGCTCGCTCCGCTATAGCTGGTGTAGCTGAGATCGATCTCCCAGCGATTCTGGTAGGTGGTGCCGATGCCGATTGTGAAAGCGGTGCGGCCGTCGATGAAGTTGCCGCCAGGACCCGGGGTCACGCCGTCTAC
Organism: uncultured Holophagae bacterium; assembly: GCA_963710645.1. Taxonomy (GTDB): domain Bacteria; phylum Acidobacteriota; class Thermoanaerobaculia; order Thermoanaerobaculales; family Sulfomarinibacteraceae; genus FEB-10. The sequence continues at coordinate 307,120 of CAVQBD010000006.1, forward strand.
GTCCTGCTGCCACGCGAATCTCGGTGCCAGCGACCAAGCGCCGATGGCGTTGTTGTAGGTCAGCTTGCCCGCCAGTCTATAACCCCACGAGGTGGGGTCGGCGAAGTGCTCCGCCTTTTCATAGGGCTTGCCCGCGTGGGCGCCACCCGGCAGCTCGTGGATCGGATTGCCGCTGGTGTAGGTGCCCGGTCCCTCGTAGCGCAGCTCGTCCTTGCTTGGCATCCCCGAGACGTGGGTGACTGCCGGCTCGAGGACCAGCACGCCCTGGTCGGCGCCGAGAATCCTCGACCAGATCTTGGTGAGGGTGAACTGGAATTGGAAGGCATCGTGCAGCCGGTAGCCGTTGATCTCCGTGGAGAAATCGACGCCGCCGGGCGCCACCTGGTTGGTGGCCGCAAGTCCCGCCGAGATCGGCGACAGAGCGGCGAAAAGCAGCTCCACGTCATCCATCAAGTAGGGCGCGTCCTGGCGATAGGACGCCTCGCCCTGGAAGGCGATGCCCGATCTGCCCAGCTGTGCGTTCCAGCTGACACCGAAGAGCTTGATGTCCTCTGGGTAGGCGACGTAGTAGGACGCCGTGGCGGCGAAGGCGTCGGTGCCCGCGAGGGTGGCCGTCTGACCGGCGATCGCGTCGACGGTGGGATCGACACCGGGAGGCACGGCGAAGTAGTTGTAGGTCCCCAGGGCGGCGGCCGCGCCCGCCGCACTGGCCGCCATGGCCCCCTCCACCGTCCCGGAGATGCCGTTGATGGTGGGCAGACGGCTGTGGTAGTTGATGAAGTAGAAGCCGAACTCGGTGCCGCCGAGGCTGGGCACGAACCACCTCAGGGCGAGACCGTACTGGCCACCGTCGTCGGGATCGCGGTCTGGCGACCGGGGGACCCCCATAAGGGGATGATCCGTTGGCCCCGTGTACCATGGCCACGGCGATTCTCCGGTGTCCGGAGTGGTGGCGAAACCGATGAAGACGGTTTCGCCGCCCCTACCAGCGAAGTCGTTGGTGGAGAAATAGGTGCCCGGAGGATCGATGACCGTCTCCTCCCACTCGAACTGATAGTAGGCCTCGACCGAAAGTTGGGAACTGAGGTCGAAGAACCCCACAGCATGCCCACCGGCCGGTAGGCCTCGCGCAGCTCGGCTCCCGGCACCCGCAGGGCGGAAACATCCACCGGGTTGGTGATGCCGATGCCGCCTTGGATGAAGGTGCTCTCACCCCAGTTGAGGACCTGACGACCGAGCCGGAGTTGGCCTCCTCCGTTGCCCAGCGGGAACCGCCACCAGGCGTAGGCGTCGAGCAGCTCGACCCGGTTGCCGGCCCAGTCGAGGGCTTCGTCGGTCAGCTCGGTTCGTTCGCAGCAGTCGTTCATCAAGGCAAAATCATAAAACGCGCTGCCTCGGGCGAAAAACCCGAAGTCGTGTTGGCCGGCCCGGGTGGCGAAGTCGAGATCCACAGTGGCCTTCAAGGCGTTGCTCACCAGGGAGCCCTTGTCGAAGTTGAGGTTGCCGTCGTCGCCGTTGACCGACCACGCCGTTCCCCCCTCGAATGGGCTGATGATGCTCAAGTCCCGTTCCTGCATTCGGTAGCGGGCGCCCCACGAGAGAGTGGTGTCAAGGTTGAGGCGATACTTTCCGCTGGACGGCCCAAGGTCGATCGCCCCGGCCGGCACTGCAGTCAGGACCAGGACCGCGGCGAGGGCCATCAGGACCACGTCACGTCCCCTCGGGATCAGACTATATTCCGACATCGTACTCATCTCCTCCCTCCAATCTTCAAGACCGTTGATGCTGATGGGAAACACGGAAAGCCCGACACGCCCCAAAAGTGGCGGCGGCCGGGTGATCGACTGTTGGGTTGGCGAGGGGTGGGCCGAAGGCGGGAGCGCGCGGCCCCATTTAACAGGGCACTGACCTGTACAAGCCAGGACCAGTCGCAACGCCGTCCCCCCTTCCCAGATCGATGGCATCGATGAACTCTGACTCAATGGCTTCCGTGAGCATAGCATGAGAACCCACGAACTTGATGGTCTGTCCGATAACCGCAAGCGATTCTGAGACTGCCTCCATGCATGATTTCCGGCGGGCCCACGGGACCGGTCCAGCATTGGAGCGTTTCCTTCCGATCAGCCTCCCAGGTCGGTGGCGTGCCGGGCCAGGAAGGCGATGATATCGGCGGACTCGTGCATGGGTTTCGAACCCACCACCAGGCAAGGGGCTTGGTGGGTTCCGGCGAGGACCTCCAGTTCATCGCGCCGGGCCGGATCTTCGGTGACGTTGTAGACCCTCACCGCGTCTTCGAGCCCGAGGTTCATCAGCGCGGCCAGCGAATTGGTGGAGAACATGCAGCGGCTCTTGACGAAGAGGAGGATGTCGTCCGGCAATCCGGGTGCCGGTGCGAAGGGCGTCAGGGTCTCTTCGTAGGCGTCGTTCATGGCCTCACAGAGCCCGGCGAGCTCGGCGATATCGCGGCGACCGCCGGGACCTACCGAGGAGGCGTGGCGCACAACACCCGATGCGTTGATCAGGACCGTGGAACGGTCGGTGATGCCCGCGTCCTCGAGGTACATCCCGTAGGAGGCGGCAACGGCCCCTTTGGGCTGAAAGTCCGAGAGCAGTGGGAAGGACACGCCGCCCAGGCTCGCGGCCCAATTCGCGTGGCAGTAGATCGAGTCGATGCTGACACCCAGAACCTGGGTGTTGGCGGCGAGAAAGCGGTCTTGGAGCGCCTCCACGCCGGGAACCTCGCTGCTTCACGTGGGTGTGAAGTCGAGGGGGTAGAAGAGCAGCATCACGTGACGCCGCCCGGCAAATCGGTCGAGTGAAAGAGTCCGTCCAAAGTGATCCTTGAGGGTGAAATCAGGTGCTCGTTCTCCGACTTCGATCATCTTGGTCCTCCTATGGGTCGAGGGTACCATCTCCTCGAAGGGGCTAGAGACGAGAGGCTAGGGACGAACCTCTAGCCCCGAGTTCCCAGTCCCTCGGTACGCAAGTGACGACTCTCACTCTCACCTCGATGGATCGAGTGGAACATGGAAGATCAGGGAGACCAAGAGGTGCCGATCGGAACGTTGGGCGCGGCGATGTCACGGATGGGATCATTCTTGCGGATCGCGCGTTTGACCGTCATTGTGACGACGGTCCTGCTGTCGTACTGGCCGCACGGTGCGTCGGCTCAGGGAGGGTGCGAGCTCGATCAAGTGGGCGGCGGCGTCGACGTCGCCATCGACGGGTCCAGTGGGGATCTGGTGGTGGCGGCAGCTGGTCTTCGCTTGTATCGCTCCACGGACGGTGGGATCAGTTACCAGGATCGTTGGCTTGGCGTCGAGGGGTCTTGGCCCAGTGTCGCCTTCTCCGACGGCGTGTTGTATCTGGCCGCAGGCCGATGGGGGACCCCCAACGAGGTCTTCATCCTGCGCTCGGAAGACGGGGGCGAGTCGTTCTCCCAAGCCGTCGTGGTCCACTCTTCCGTGGCTCACCGAATCATCGACCCCGAGGTCCTGGTCGAGGAAAACGGGAATATGTTGTTGTTCCTGACCGAGATCGTGACCGATGGCGGTAAGCCGCCGAGCTTCACCATTCGGCTGTTTGAGTCCACCGATGGGGGAGACAGTTGGCTCCAGCTTTCGGATGTGATCGCCGGTCCTCCCAACGTGAAGATCGAGGATCCAAAGGCGACCCAGACGACCAGTGGTGATGTGCTTCTGGCCTATGAGTTCGAGTTGGTGGACCTCGGAGCCTCACGCATCGAACAATTGCGGTCGACAGATGCGGGTCTGACCTGGGAGGACCCTACGATTGTGTGGGATGAAGTGCCGGGCTCTGACGATGAGCCGGGGGGGTACCAACAGATTGCGCCGGGCGAGATCTGGTTCCTGGCCTCCACCGACGAAGATGTTGTGGAGGGCTACACCGAGGCCGTTGTCAAGCGGAAGGTCTCCACCGACGGTGGCCTCACGTGGCACTCGAAGGCGGTCCTGATATCGGAATATGATCAGATCGTCTTCGGCAGCGGCATGGGGCCATCGGGCGATCTGGCTGTCGCCACGGTGCGGTTCTATACCACGACGCCGAGGACCCTTGCGGTGTACCACCTGGATCCGGAGGTTCCCGGTGTCTGGGCGTGCCGGCCGTTGCTCTTTGTGGACGGCTGGGACGGTGGATCGAGCGAACGCTGGTCGGGGCGGCCAGCTACCATCATCGGCGGTGAGGACGGCGGACAGCCCCAAAGAGGCGACCCCGATGGGGCCTCAATCGCCGCAGAAGACCCTTGACCCAGCGCTCGGCTCACGCGAACCGGCTTCCATGAGCATCTCGTCGATCCGGCCGTCCATCAATCGAAATCGACTCCAAGGTCCTCCAGATCGTCCATGTTGCTGATGACGGCCCCGACGGCCTCGGGGTCCATGGAACCGGCGATGTTGACCAGCACGACCTCTCCGTCCTCGTCTACCACCATGGCGGTCAGTCCGTGGATCCTGCCGTCACCCTCGATGGCGAGGACATACACGGTGTCGGTTTCGTCGCGGACCGTCACCATGCGATACCAACCCGCCTGTTCGAGTTTCGCAGCAGCCCCGTCAATGGTCGCTCGGATCGCTGCCGGATCGGCGTCCTGGACCGTGCCCACCTTGACGCGAACCCTCCGGATGCCGTCCAGCAGTTCGCCGAATTTCTCGCCCTGATCGGCCGCGGAGGCTGCCGCTTTGATCATGGAATCCCGGAGGTCCACATCGACCTCCACCTCGCCGGGTTTGAAAACGTCCAGCTCCTCGAGCGCGAAGTAACCGGGGAGCTGGTCCACGGTCTGTGCCGAACCGGCCATCGCAACCAGGGCCAGACTCAACGCGATTAAGGTCATGCGAAGTGCTCTCATGTCATTCCTCCTTGTTTGGGTGTTGGATCCGGGACGGGAGACGCGGCCGGCTGCCGGCCCTGGCGTCTTGAAAACTCAAACGATCGTGAGATGCCTCGGACGGCGGTGCCGAGGACTCGTTCCTTCAGAATGCCCCCCATGAGCTCGTCTTCGGCGCGGCGGGTAGCGTCAGCGATCAGAGCAAAGGCCAGCTCCGCCTCGGTGGTCGCCCGCTCGATGGCGACGGCGTCGGCGTTTGACGGATCAGGCGTGGTCCTGGGTGACAACAGCACGATGGCGGTCCCGAGTGCGACCACCGCAGCGGCAGCCAAGGCGGCTGCCGCATGGCGGTGAAGGGCAGGACCCATGAACCGGTTGGCAAAACGGCGATGGGTCTTGGGTTCGGCGTCGCGCGCTTTGGCAACCACCGCGTGGGGCGCGTCGAACCGCGGCAGACGGCTGAGCTCGCGGCGGATTTCGTCTGCGAAGTCAATTTCTGCCTTACAACCGTGACACATTTCGATGTGGGTGGTGACCTGGGCGGCGATGTCCTGAGTCAGCTCTCCGTCTAGGAACAGCTCCAACAGATCGAGGACCTGTTCACAAGACAGAGCGTGACGCTGTGGCGGTGCCATGGTATGCCTCCCTCAGGTGCTCCCGGAGCGTCCTGCGGCCACGGTGTAGTGTGACCCGAACGGTGGCCTCGGTCAGGTCGAGGGCTTGGGCGATTTCGCGGTAGGACAGCCCCTGGATTTCGCGCAGGATCACGGTGCTTCGTTGGGGTTCTCGCAGGGAGCCAAGGGCCTCCAGCAGGCTGCGTCCGAGTTGGCTGGAGCCGGCGAGGATTTCGGGGTCGGGAGTTCGCGCCGGCACATTGCAAAGCGACTCTCCCGGGACGTGTTCGGTCTCGACCCTGCTGCGGCTGCGGTGGGATCTGAGCCTGTCATAACACGCGTTCCGCGTGACCTTGAGCAGCCATCCGCCAAGTCGATCAGGGGCCACCGAGCCAAGGTTGCTCCACAGTCGGACAAGCACCTCCTGAGTCACGTCCTCCGCCTCCTCCCGATTGGACAAGAGGTATCTGGCGAAGGTGAAGACCTTCTGTTGATGCCGTTGGACGGCAGAATCGAAGTCATCGTGCGTCATCCCCTTGAACATGACGGATCCCGTGGAAGAAAGTTACAGCGAAGATGCAATCGGATCCGGGTGGGCGGGCGGGGGGGTTATTGGACCGAGAAGGAGATGGTGATCATGTAGTGGACGGGCACCGCGTCGCCCTCGAGGGTGGCCGGTTTGAATCGCCAGCTGTTCACCGCCTCCAAAGCGGATTCGGTCAGACCGGAGGGCAGGCCCTTGAGCACTCGGATGTTGGTGACGTTGCCCATGACATCGATGATGGTCTGCAATATGACCACGCCCTGGATCCGCGCCATCCTGGCCTCTTCGGTGTAGACGGGATCGGGCGCGAAGATCTTCTCCGGTGCCTTGACGTTTCCGGAAATCTGGTAGACGGAGACCGACGGTCCCGGCGGCGCGTTGGGGATCGCCTCGACATCGCCGATGCTCACCTCCGGGAAATCCATGTCCGGCCCGTCGATCGCGTCGTCGAAAAGGGGTTCCGGATCATCCGGAGTCGGGTCCGGGATCGGCACCTTCTGTGCCCTGGGCTTGGCGACGGGTCGACTGCGTTTTGGTGGCGCCTCGGGTGGCGAGAACCGCATCTGCTTGAGAACATAGACTTTTGGCGACGAACCGATGCTCCGCACCTTGGCCTCATACGACGGGAACACGATCAGAAAGATGACCAGATGGAGAACGACACCGAAGATCAATCCGATTCTGAGGGCCCGCCGGTTCACCGGTTTCTCCTCCTCGGCCAACTCGAGCAACACGGGATCCAGAGAGTTGACACTTCGGTGCCACCCCTTGGTCCGGTCCTCGAGCAGTCTTGATCGTCCGATCTTCATTACCGACTCCATTCGGTTTACGGCCGGGACCCGATCCCGGTTACAAGGGAAACCAGAGGAGCGGGGCGTTCTCTTCCTCAGGTCGGAGGATGGGTGGGCCGGAGTCGACCCAATGTCGTCGATCTCGAAGCCGTGGACGTCGTATGATATCGCAGGACCGAGACTCCGTCTCCCAGTGACTGGCTCGGCAACCGGAAACGAGGAACAGGTGGATCACCAATCGTCCCGACTGATCGAGACCATCAGAGCCGGAATCATCGGCGACGACCGGGCCATCGACGGTCCGTTCGGGCCGAGACGGGTGACCTATGCGGACTACACCGCGTCCGGGCGTTCGTTGGATTTCATTGAGGACTTTATCCGGAACGAGGTGATCCCACTTTATGCCAACACCCATACGGAGACCTCCACCACGGGGATGCAAACAACCACCTTTCGGGAGGACGCGAGGCGGATCATCCATCGTTCTCTCGGCTGTTCGGACGAGGATGTGGTGATTTTCTGCGGTTCGGGGGCCACGGGCGCCATCAACAAGCTCATCGAGGTCCTCAATCTGCGTCTGCCGGCGGACCTGGATCGTCGGTTCGGTCTGTCGGGACACGTTCCGGCCGAACAACGACCGGTGGTGTTCATCGGCCCCTACGAGCACCATTCCAACGAGATCTCGTGGCGCGAGACCATTGCCGATGTGGTGGTGATTGCCGAGGACCCCGATGGCCGCATCGACCAGCAACACCTGGAGCGCGAGCTGGAGGCCCACCGGGATCGTCCGCTCAAGATCGGGAGCTTTTCGGCAGCGTCCAACGTGACCGGAATCGTCTCTGACACCTCTGGAATCAATGTTCTTTTACATCGACACGATGCTCTGGCGTTCTGGGATTTTGCGGCCGCAGCGCCCTACGTCAAGATCGAAATGAACCCGCCCGGAGCTCCCGAAGCGGCGAAGGACGCGTTGTTCATTTCGCCCCACAAGTTCATCGGTGGTCCGGGGACGCCCGGTGTTCTGGTGGCCAAACGAAGGCTCTTGACCAACCGCGTACCCACTGTTCCCGGCGGCGGGACGGTGAGCTACGTGAGCGAGGACGACCACAGCTACATCACGGACCCGGTCCACCGCGAGGAGGGGGGCACGCCGGCCATCATCGAGTCGATCCGCGCCGGGCTTGTCTTCCAACTCAAGGCGGCGGTGGGAGAAGAGCGGATCGAGGAACGTGAAAAGTCCTTGATTGAAAGGGCGGTGGCCTCATGGTCCGCGAACCCGCGGATCAAGATCCTCGGCAACCCGGATGCGCCGCGACTGTCCATCGTCTCATTCCTGATTCGGCACGGTGATCTCTACCTCCACCACAATTTCGTGGTTGCGCTGCTCAACGATCTCTTCGGGATCCAGGCCCGGGGCGGGTGCTCCTGTGCCGGGCCCTATGGCCATCGACTGCTGGGCATCGGATTCGACCAGTCGAGCCGTTTTCGTCGGGCCATCAACTCGGGCTGCGAGGGCGTCAAACCGGGATGGGTGCGGGTGAACTTCAATTATTTTATTTCGGAGGATGTCTTCGATTTCATTCTGAAGGCCGTCCATCTCGTGGCTGACCAGGGCTGGAAGCTCATGCCCTACTACCGGTTCGAGTCTGATTCCGGGCTTTGGAAACACCGGTTGAAGGAACGCCGTGTCGGTCTGAGGTTGGACGACATCCATTATTCGACCGGTGGCATGGAGTATCAATCGATCCACCTGACCGAGCCCGAAAGGGCTTTCCAGGATTATCTCGAACGCGCGACGGAGACCATCGCCACGGCCGAGAGAGAGTTTGGCGGAGTGGGGGAGCTCACGAGTCTCGCCGAGGGGCTCGAAGGCCTTCGCTGGTTTCCCCTGCCGGGCGAAACGCCCGGCGACCTCATTCCCGAGGATCGGCCTGATACAGCTGAATAGAAGGAGGCCCCAATGTCGCAACACGGTTCGCCGCGGCCTTTGATCAGAGCAGAGGATCGGCCGGCCGAGAACGCCGTATCCCATCCCATGAATCCCAAGTCCGAGATGCATTACGTCTCGCTGGGTGATGCCGCCGGTCTGAAGCGCATCGGAGTGCATCTCGTTCGCCTTGCCCAGGGCGCCGAGTCGTGCGTCTACCACACGCACACCAACGAGGAGGAGTGGCTTTTCATACTTGCCGGCCGCGGGGTAGCCGAGATCGACGGGCGGGAGTACGGAGTGGGTCCCGGAGACTTCATGGGATTCCCGACTCCCTCGGTGGCCCACCACCTGCGAAACGACGGTGAGGGCGACCTGCTCTACCTGGTGGGCGGCGAGCGACGGGCGATCGAAATCGCCGAGTTTCCCCATCTCGGGAAGGTCGTGATCCGGACAGGCCAGGTGACAGATGTGGTGGACGTTGGGCACCTCGAGCGGCTCTGGCCACCGACCGAACCTCCCGGCGAAGAGGTCTGAGTCGCTGCCGGGGACGAAGAACGAAAAACAAAGAACGAAGAATGAGAGCCGAAGCGGGTTCACCGGTTTCTCCTAGCGCTGGACTCGTGGTCGCCGCGACCGTCCCGACTCCTCGGGTTCTGTGAGCCCGAAGGTGGGAATCGGTTGTGAGCCGAGGCGTGGCAGGCGTCACAGTTGGGAGACCGGGTTTTGTGCACACTGGGACGGGGTTCGTTGTGCGAAACGAGGTCATTCTGGTGCTGGCGATAGCCTGTGGCTTTGTCCCGTTCGGAGAGGCGAAGCTGCCATCGGATGCGCCGGTCCTGCCGCCGCCGGATCCGAATGTCTTCACCATCGTCAACGTGGACACGGTGCAGGAGCTGGCTGACGCGTGCTGGAATCTGGCCAGCGACACCGCCATCGTGATCGCACCTGGAGTCTACGACTTGACCTCGGTGAGTTTTCCCAATGGACAGGACGGACGACTGACCGTTGGGCGGTACGGGGCCCCCGTGGTTTCGAATATCCAGATTCGCGGATCCACCGGTGATCCACACGACGTTGCCATCCTCGGCGGAGGCATGGCCAACCCGATCGTGCCATTCGGTTTCCAGATCTTCACCGCCACCGATGTGTTGATCGCGAATCTGTCCATTGGCGGCGTGTACTACCACACCGTGGCGATCCAGAACGATCAGGGTGCCACTCGGGTGCGTCTTTTCAACTGTCGACTTTTTGACGCCGGCGAACAGATCGTGAAGGGAAATCGAGGAGGAAATCCCGGCGCCGAGGACGTGGTGATCGAGTTCTGCGATGTGTTCCTCACCGACGGAGCCATCGAGCATCCCGACCTCGGCTATTGCTACACCAACGCCATCGACGCCATCGGCGGCCACAGGTGGGTCGTCCGCGACAACCTCATTCGAGGCATCTACTGCCAGAATGGAGACCTGGCGGGACCGGCGGTCCTGATGTGGCAGGGCTCCACCGACACGATCGTGGAGCGAAACACCTTCCTCGACTGCTCCCGCGGAGTCTCTCTCGGGCTGGCGAACTCCGAGGACCATTCGGGGGGCATGGTGCGCAACAACTTCATCCGTTGGAACCCGGACGCTACCTATGCGGTGGACGTGCCGGTCTACACCGCGTCGCCCGGATCATCCATCTTCCACAATTCCATATTGACCAACGGACTGTACGGCGCCGCGGTGGAGGTGCGGTTCCCGGGCGCCACCGGGGTCGAGGTCCGGGGCAACCTGATGGATCGCCCCGTGGTGGCGCGGGACGGCGCGTCTCCGCTGATGGCGGATAATCTGATCAATGCCCAGCCGGATTGGTTCGTCGACGAGACCGTGGGCGATCTCCACCTACTGCCGTCCGCCGCGGCCGCCGTCGATCAACTGGATCGAGCGGCCGATTGCGTCGATGACTTCGATGGCCAGCCCCGGCCGTCGGGGCCGACAACCGCGGACATCGGCGCCGACGAGATCGAAGGGCCGCTCCTTGTCGACGGATTCGAGTCGGGCGACACCTCAAGGTGGAGCGACGTCTCCGGCGAATCGTCGTCGATGGAGTCGGACTGTGGGGGTAGGCGGAGTTGATCCGGAGCGCCAGCCCACGATGCCCCGTCGGGTGTCGGTCACGCCCGCTACCCATAGGCTGAAGGGTTGTTCATCCTCGGTGAGCTCCTCGATGAGCCCGATCTCGCTCCGGCGGCACACCGATACCTCGTGGGGGGCACGGTTCCGCCGGGCGGGAGACAACTCGCCGACCGCTTCAGAGAGACGGTGAGAGGGACGGTGACGATCTGATGGGTATCCCGTCCGTTGTTTTGATGGTTGATCACACGTTCACAAATTACGACGACGACCTGAGAATGTACAACGTGAATAGGCAAGGTTATAGTGATATCCAGTGAACCTGAGATGAAGCCGGAGCCGCACCTCTACTTCGCAGAGTCACCGGCCGAGACTTCGCCGACACGTAGAGGAGGGAGTGAATCATGCGTCCATCCGTCCGTAAGCTCAGTCTTGTATTTCTGGCCGTGGCGGCCATGGCAATCCCAGCTGCCGCCGACGATCCGCCGGTCACCACCACGCGCGATGCCCAGGGCATCTGGCACATCGAGGGAGGCTCGCTCTACGATGTCTTTGAGGCCATGGGCTATGCGGTGGCGACGGACCGGCTGTTTCAGTTGGACTTCACGCGCCGCCAGGGCACCGGCACCCTTTCCGAGGCTCTCGGTCCCGACTACGTTTCAACCGACGTCTTCCTGCGAACCGTCGGCTACTCGGACGACGAGCTGGAAGTGCAGTTCGCCGCTCTCTCCGAAGACTCACAGACGGCCATCCAGGCCTACGTGGACGGCATCAACCGGCGCATCACCGAAATTCAGAGCGACTGGCATTTGATGCCCTACGAGTACTGGATCGCCAGCTTCTACTACTTCGTCATGGAAAATCTGGGTTTCAACTTCCTTCCGGAACCATGGGAGATCAACGATGTCCTGCGCTGGATGATGTTGTTCCAGCGGGGCTTCGATCCCGAAGGGATGCCCAACGCGGCGACCGGACAGCTCGGCAATCTCGAGCTGTTCCAGACCTGGGCCGCGGTGTACCCGTCCGATTACCTGGCGATGTTTTCCGACGTGCGCTGGCTCAACGACCCGTCGGCACTGACCATGATTCCCCCTGAGACCGAGGCCGAGTCCGTCGACGGTCCTCAGCTACCGACCATCTCTGGCGACAGGTACCCCGATGTGAGTGAGGCGACCAGGGAAATCCAGTCCGTGGTCGATACCTACAGACGGCAAATGGAGGATCTCGACATCCTGCCCAAGATGGGGAGCTACGCCTGGACGATCTCGGGTGAAAAGACGGCCTCCGGCAACCCCATTCTCTACTCGGGACCGCAGATGGGGTTCTCGGCTCCGGCCGTCATCTGCGAGGGATCGGTCCGCGGAGGCGGATTTGAGGTCTCCGGCATGCACGTTCCCGGGATTCCCGGTATCGCCATCGGGCGCACGCCGCACCACGCGTGGTCGATGCAGGTGGGTCACGCCCACACCGCCGATTTCTTCCTCGACCCGCCCCAGGCCGTCTTCCTCCATCGGTGGGAGACCATCGACATCGCGGGAGCGGATTCCATCACCGTCCCGATATTCCACACCTCGCACGGGCCGGTCATCAACCCCCTGCCGTTCAATCCCGAAGATCCTCCCGAGTTCGTCGTCTCCTGGGCCTATGCGAACCGCGACCACGAGCTCAGAATGGTGGAGTTGCTGATCGATGTCGCTCGAGCCCAGGCCATCGAGGACTTCGACGCCGCGATCGAGATGGGCGGCGTCAGCATGCACACCTGCTACGCCGACCGCGACGGCAACATCGCCTACTGGATGTCGGGTTGGGATCCGGTTCGCGCCGAGGGCGTCGATCCGCGATTCCCGCAGATGGGCGACGGAACCCAGGAATGGACCGGAGAACGGCGTCCACGAGCCCACGACTCGAACACGGCTCAGGGCTACTACGGCGGTTGGAACAACAAATCGCAACTCGACTACGGCAGCGGGCCCAACTCCACCTACTATGGGCCTGCCCACCGTGCACAGGTCATCGACGATTATCTGTCAACCCATGACAATCTGACGTTCGAGGAGGTCCGCGACCTCGCTCTCAACATTGCCACAACCCACTCATTCATGTCCGGTAGCGGCGGCGGCAACACCTGGGCATTCGTGGCGGACGACTTCACAGCGGCGGTGGCGGCCAACCCGACGGATGACCGCAATGCGGCCATCGCCATGCTCGAGGCCTGGGACGGCCACTACGTCGCCGGCGGGCCGGAGGCATGGCGGTTCGGGCCCGATGCGGCGGACGCCTGGGTCCTGCAGGACGCCTGGATCAAGGAAGTCCTGCGCCTGACCTTCGAGGATGAGTTTGCCGCCTCGGGGTTCGACTGGAACCAACAGTCGAAGGACATTCTCTTCAACGTTTTGATCCGCGCTCTCCAGGGCGCCGACGCGCCGCTGCCCACCTTCTACGACTGGTTCCAGGACAAGCTGAACTCCGGCAAACCGACCACCAGCGACGGCATCATCCTGCTGGCTCTCGACAACGTCATTGCCGACATGGGGCTCGGCCAGTACGACCAGGAGCGGGGCGTGATCACGTTCGGCCACCAAGTCCTTGCCGGGCTCCTCGATCCAATCCTTGGCAGCAACTTCGGCGAAATGCACACGATTCCGTTCTCGGCCCGTTCCACATATGCCCAAGTCGTGGAATTCGGTGAAGACGGCCCGATCCGTATCGAGAGCATGTTCCCGATGGGTGAGTCAGGCCAGTGCTCGTTCAACGGGACCTTTTTCCCGGACCTCGACGAGAACTTCGCGACCATGTGTCCGGTCTACGATCCCTTCATGCCGCGCCCGTTTCCGGTCTTCGACTAGAACGCGGCCTTCACCATCAACCTCGCCCCGCTCTTCGGAGCGGGGCTTTTCTTTGTGCGAATTCCCGGATCGAACGGGCGCCGTCGGACGCCGTCGATACGCTGGATCGAACAGCTGATTGCGTCAACGACTTCGATGGCGTCGTCAGGCCAGCATCACCGTCAACCGTGGATCTAGGGGCCGACGAACTCGAAGCCCCGGTCTTCGCCGACGACTTCGAATCGGGCGATTGGTCTCGGTGGAACGACGTGGTCGGGGATTGCCATGGGGGTGTCCACCGGAACTGAGAGGGCGGGGCTGATCAGGTCGTCAGCTGACCTTGCCGCCGCGGGTATCGTCCACCCGCGCCTCCCACCTGCTGATGGGCTCATCGTCTGCCGTCAACTCCTCGATGAGCTCGATTTCGCTCTCGTATTGGGTGCTGTCACCTTTGACTGCCCGTAATCTGCTGTCGGAATCTTCGGTCCAAACAATCGCCTGGTGATGATCGCCGTTGAGGTAGAAAGGTCCCCCGAGGGGCTGCCATCCTTCAGAGATCCTGCCCTGGACCTCGTCCACGAGGAGATCGAGCGACTTGGCGTCGACCACCTCATACCTCGTAATTCGACTCATGAGACCCCCAAAAAGGACTCGGTCTGACAGTCTATTGAACAATTGTATGACAGTTTTGGGTATGCGCAAGACCAACCTGATCAGAAGACCCAGGCGTATCCGATCTTGGCAAACACGGTTCTCGCCGATCCGGTGAGGCTGTAATCCTCAGTCCCCAGAGATTCCTCGGTGTATCCCACGAACAGCACTGTTCTGGGATTGATCATGTAGGAGACGAGAAACTGACCAAAGAGTTCATGGTACTCCGAGTCCCGATCGTCGGTGTAGAGGTCGGTGTTGAAGTCGTAGGCCACGTGCTGGACGATGCCCCGAACGAAGAGCCGGGAGCTGAAGTGCCAGGCAAGGAGTAGCTGGCCGATATTGGCTTCGTACAGCCATCCCTGGTCGACATTCATGTCCTCGTGGGTGTACATGCCCTCGAACTGGAGGTGTTTTCCAAACCGATACTGCAGACCACCGTCAAGGTTGATCTTGTCGCCCGCTCTCGTGTTCACGTAGTCCACCTGCCCCCCTGCTTGGAAGTTGAGCCAGACGTGGCTGTGGCCGTTGGGATTGAGGCAGGCGTGGAGAAGAAGGCGTCCAAAATCGAACTCCTGGCCGCCGTAGCCTTCGCGGTGGCGGCTCGGTCGTACGACGGAGTGGGACTGGAGCGGGCCGGTGGCGGTGAACTGCACCGCGGCCTCGTCGTTGAGAAGGTTTCCCCGCTGATCCTCGGTGTGGGCCAGTTTGGCCTTGAGGTCGAGCATTGAGTACCAGCTGGTGTCGGTGGCGTTCCAGGTGTATCCGACGCCGGCCTCACCATGACGGTAGTCGACCTGGGGCATGAATCCGAGATCGGCCCGGAAATCGGCGCCCACATCGGTGAACTCCGCCCACCACGACAGGCTGCGGGTGTCGTGGGAGTAGAGGAGTTCGATCGCGGTGTCGTCAAAGGAGCCTGTGGTCTGCTCGAACTCGTCGGCCACGTCATCGGGGTACTGTGTGCTCGAGCCCATGACCTGAGCGATGACACGGTCGGTGGCGGAGAGTCTGAAGTCGCCGTCCACCGCGGCGACCCGGTTGAAATAGTTTTCGCCCTCGCGGTCGGTGATCAGTCCGCCGAGGGTGTACTTGTTCCCGATGTCGTATTTGTAACGGAGGACCGTGGAGGTGTTATCCATGGCCAGTGAAGTGCTGTCTGAAGTCTGGCTTCCTGGGAAGACCAGGTTGGTGACCTGGTCCGAGACCACGTAGGCCCCGGTGGTGTGGGGGCCTTCCTTCCCCGACAACTTGAGACCCCAGGCGGGATCCCGCATCATCCGGGTGTAGACCACATCGAACGGCGTCTCGAAGAAGTCGGCACCCTCCATAAAGAAAGGCCGTTTTTCTGGAAAGAAGAGCGCAAACGGCTGGTTGACCTCGAGCTGGCGCGCGTCTGCTTCCACCTGCGAGAAGTCCGGGTTGAATGTGCCGCTCAAGGTCAGGTTTGGGGTGAAGCCCCAGCGCGCCGTGAGCCCGAGCTCAACTTCGGACTCCGTGGTCGTCCAGGGGCCGTCGGGAAGGTCGTCGCGGAGGTCGGTTCGAACCCCGGTCAGGGTGGGTGCGATCTCGAGGTTCTTCCCCGGAGACACCGCCTCGAAACCCTCGATCTTGATGGCCTGGCACAAATAGCAGTTGTTGCTCCGATCGCGCGGGAAGGCTCCCAGGTGGTGCCTCACGTTGCGGGGATAGCTGCGAACTGCATCGAAGTCCCACTGTTGGGGGCCGTCCCGGCGCTGGAATCGAAGGGTCGAGAAGGGGATCTTTATTTCGGCCGACCATCCCCACTCAGTGATCCGGGCCGCCGACTGCCAGATGCCGTCCCACACAGTTTCTCCGCCGGGCCAGCTCTCGATGTTGTCCATCTGAACGCCCAGCGGATTAACGGCAAGAAAGTAGTTGCGACGTTCGTCGTTGAAGGTATCGAACACCACCCCGACCCAGTCATCGGACCACGCGCTGTCTCGGTTGGAAAGATGGGCACGGATTGCGGCTGGATCGGGATCGTGAGCGCGGAATCCGACAAAGAGGTGGGTTCGGCTGTGGAATATGTACACCTCTGTCTTGACCGGAGCAGGGATGTTCTCTCCAGGGCTGACCTCGTATCCAACCTCGATGGACCACGCGGAGGCCCACACCTCATCGTCGAGCAATCCGTCCACCGTCAGATCGGCCTCGATCCCCGGGATGAAGTTTGCGGTGTCGTCGGTCTCGCCACTCGAGTCGTTCGCGGACAGAGACAGGGAGAAGCTCAGGGACACCAGAATCAGGACGGCACTCGGCACCCAACGGGTTGTCGAGTTGCTTGAATCGGTGACCTGTTGGTCTTCGATGGGCGGCTCGCAGTCATGCGACATTCAATGCATCTACGGTATTGTCTCAGTTTTGTTCTAGCGGTTGGAGTTGGTTCCGACCTACGGGGACGATGTGCGGCACAATGGACGGGTGGACACGGAGATGGTTGCACACGACCGGCACGACCGCGCCCCGGTGGCTGGTGCGGGTGCGCGGCCCTGGTGGGCGGCGGGCTCTTCTAGGCTCGAATGTCCTCTGGGAACGCTCTCGCTCGTGGGAAGGACCGGATCGTCATTGTCCGTCCTGCTGACGATGTCGGTGCTGTCGCTGTTGGTGCTGACCCGGGTCCTGGCATTCCCCGAATCCATCTGGGACCAGGACGAGGCCTATCTCGGTCTCGCGGTCGTCGACTTCGACCCGGTGAACAATCGGCCCCACCCCCCGTGGTTTCCCGCCTGGGTGGCCGCCGGCCGGTTGGTGTCCCCGCTGTTCGCGGAACCGGCGGAAGGACTCAGGGTTCTGAGTGGCCTGATCAGTGTATGGACGGTCTTCCCTTTGACCGCACTGTTTGGGATCTGGATGCGGCGCGAAATTGCTCTGGCTTCGGCGCTCCTCTACCTTTGTCTTCCGGGGCCGTGGTTTCTCTCCGGGCGTGCCTTCAGCGATTCCCCGGCGACCTTCCTGCTGGTGCTGACGGCCGCCTGGTGGCTCAGAGAATCGCCGTCACGGGAAGATCTTCTCTTTGGTTCGCTGGCGGGGGGGCTGTGTCTCCTGGTGCGTCCACAGTTGGTGTTGCCGGTGTTCGGTCTCCTGGTCTGGCGTCTGGTCACGTCACGCGGAGGTCAGCGTCGTCTCCGCGTGGCGGGCCCCCTGCTGGCGGTGGTCGCGATCGGATTCGTTGGGCTGGTGGTGGCTGCCGGCGGGGTTGCTCCTCTTGCAGACGCGTACCGTGTCCACGTTGACTATCAGATGGGGGGATTGGATGGGGCGCGGTTCACCGCCCGTGATTCCGCGCTGGCCCGCGCGTTGATCCTCCCGGAACTGGCGGCGGCCTGGCTGCTTTTGGCGAGCGTTGGTTTTGCTTCGTGGGCTAGAAACCGTGATGTTGTGGGTTCCCCTCTGGCGCTGCTGATCGGAATGATCGGCCCCCTGGTCACTACGGTCGTGTTTTTCTCAAACCCGGAAATTACGCGATACGCCCTGCCGTTGCTCGCCCTGACGTGTGGTCCGGTGGTACTGGGGATTGCCGTCCTGTCCGGTCGGTTGACACCGGTGCTGGCTGGTCTGGTCATTACCGCTTCGCTGGTGATGGGCGTGCCGCAGGCTATCGCCTACCGGTCCGGACTCTCCCCGGTCGTGGCTGCCTTGATATGGGCCGATGAGCGGGCAGTGCAGACGGGAAGCACGCTTGTCGTCGAGCGGACGCTGTGGTCGTTTGCCAACTATCTGGAAGCGTCAGAACGACTTCGATCCGAAGTCGTTGTGGACTTCAGCATTGAGATCGGCGCTGTTGATGCCCCCGACCCCCATGCCACCGTGGCTGTCTTTCCCGCGGCGCCGGGCCGGCTTCGTCAAAGCTTCCGAGCATCGTGAGGACTTCAGCTGCAGAATCGGGTGGCTCCGACGGCTCGAGGGAGACCGGTTCCTCGACTGACGGTGGAGGCCGGGGCCGATGTGGAGGCCGGGACCACCCTCTGGTGATGCATGAGGATATGGCTCCGACGCTTCCAGTCCAAGGTGTCGAGCAATGTCGGTGCTCTGAAACCCGTCCACTGCGTGGACACCGAGGATGGAATCGCTCTATCTTGAAACCCCATCGGATTTTTGGAGTAACTCAGTCGATATTGGCGGTGTAACTTGTGATTCGGCGACTGGGCTGAGATTTGGACGAATAGGGGAGATGGTATGGGCAGAATTGCATGCAAACCGTTTTTGGTGCTTACAACGGTATTGGTGTGTGCGCTCGCCGAGGCCGGCGCCACGGGCGTGGTGGAGGTGGCGGTGGACTCTGAGCGCTGGCAACCTGCTGGCGGCCAGGTGGTCGATCACCTGGGGCGCCCGGCTCTGGCTGGAGGAGCCACTCTCGGCGACGTGGCGTTCCTGGACGGCACCATTGAGGTGGACGTGGCGGTCACCGGAGCGACCTCCTACCCGGGTGTCGATTTCAGGATCCAGAATGGAGGGGACGGGGAGAGCATCTACCTGAGGCCCCACCGGATCGCCCGATACGGGGACGGTGTTCAATACGCTCCCAAGTTCAACTCGGTGTCGTGCTGGCAGCTCTATAACGGGCCAGGCGCGACCGCCGGCATCGATATCCCGGCCGGCGTGTGGTTCACATTGCGCCTCGAGGTGTTGGGCGATCGGGCGAGGGTATTTGTGGGTGACTCGGAACTTCCGACGCTGGTTGTCAATGATCTGAAGAGGGAATCGGTGGCCGGGTTTATTGGCCTGCGCGGGCCGGCGGATGGATCGGCGTTCTTCTCCAACTTCCGTTACTCCCTTGATCCACCGGCCGATTTTGGCATCGAGCCGTGGCGGGACAGTCCCCCGGGAGTGATCAGTCGTTGGGAGATTTCCGGTCCCGTGGAAGATTCCCTGGCGGCCTCCGATGAACTCCCCTCGGCGGAGGTGATGGCCGCGCTCGCGTGGCAGCCGGTGGAGGCGGAGGCGTCGGGAGTGGTGAACCTCTCGCAGCACGTAGCGCGCACCGGCTCGGCCCCGGACGCGGTCTTCGCCCGGACCACCATCCCATCGGCGGGAGCGGCCCTGCGGCCCCTCGACATCGGCTACAGCGACCACGCGACGGTGTACCTCAACGGTGTGCCGGTGTTCACCGGCCGCAGCGCCTATCGCGAGAGGGATACTTCATTTCTCGGGATCATGGGGCCCTTCGACACCGTCTATTTGCCGCTCGTGGAGGGCGACAACCAGCTCGTGGTAAGAGTCAGCGAGGTCTTCGGCGGTTGGGGTCTGCTCGCCCGATGGCACGACGCCGTGCACCGGGCGGCTGGGGTTGTGGAGCGGTGGAAGACGCCGGCCGACCTGCGAATTCCCGAATCGGTGACGTGGGATGCAACGCGTCGGGTACTGTACGCCTCGAATTACGATGGCTACAACCCCAGCCGCAGCGAAGGGCTCCAGTCCATTGCCAGGATATCGGCGGACGGATCGGAGGTCGATCCGGACTGGGCGACAGGATTCTACAATCCGACCGGTGTGGCTGTCGACGGTGATCGCTTGTGGGTCGTGGAACGCACAGGCCTGGTGGAGGTGGACATCGAAAGTGCCGCCATCGTTCGGAGGATCGCTGCTCCACAGGTAGGAATGCCCAACGACGTGGCGGTGGACGGGAAGGGCGGCGTCTGGGTCTCGGACATGCGCGGCAACAGGATCTACCGGCTGAACAACGACGCTCTCGAGGTCTGGCTTTCGGGTGAGGCCATCGCGAAACCAAATGGAATCCACGTCCTCAACGACGAGTTGCTGATTGCAGTCAATGGCGAGAACAGCGTCAAGGCAGCGAATCTCACGACGGGAGAGCTTCGGACGTTGGTCAATCTGGGCGAGGGCATCATCGATGGTCTGCAATCGGACGAAGCGGGAAACATCATTGTCTCCCACTGGGAGGGCCGGGTGTTCAGGATCGCCCCGGACGGTGGGGTGACCAAGTTGTTGGATACGTCGGTGGTGAAGGAACAGACCGCCGACATCGAGTATGTCCCCGAACTCGACCTGCTCGTGGTCCCGACATTCCTCGGGAACCGAGTGAGCGCCTACGACGTTGGTGGTTAGTTCCGCAGCTTGTGTCTCCTTGAATATTGGGTGACGCGCCTCCAATTGCTCGAAGACAGTCTGCCTGACGGTCTCACGGAGGCGGCGGGTCGTATAGAGTTGGGACGAGATGATGAGTTCAACTCCCCGCGTCATCGGAGGGATTGGCGGCCGTGGGTTTCGCCATGACGGGACTCAACTGAAATTTCTGATCAGAGCCGAGGGTTGAGGCCGTGGCTCGGGAACTTCCAGCGGGCGAAGCGGCGCGCAAGGCCGTCCATGTGTCCATGGCCGCCTTTGCCCTGCTCATGCGCTGGTTCACCGTTCCTCAGGCTGCCGTTTGCGCGGTTGCGGCATTTGCGGTCAACTGGGCGGTGCTGCCAAGGCTCATAGGTCATCGACTGTCCACAGCCAGGGCTGGGTCCGGCGATGGAGGCGTGCTGCTTTACCCCGTTGTGGTGCTGGCTCTCATTGTCCTCTTCCAGCTTCCGCCGGGTGACGGTGGGTTGGTTTTTGCGGCCCTTGGGTGGGGGCTTCTTGCCGGTGGCGACGCGGCGGCCGGTGTCGTGGGGTTGAAATGGGCGCGCACTGGACTGCCTTGGAATTCCGCCAAGTCGTGGGAGGGCCTTGTCGCGTACATTGTGGCGGGGGGGGGTCTGGCCGCGCTGCTGGCGGGTTGGGTGGCGCGGGTTCCCCTCGCAACGATATTCGCTGATTCCGGCTGGGTGCTGCGGTGGCACGTGCTGGCGGTGCTCGCAGCCGCTGTTGTGGCCGCGCTCATGGAGTCCGTGCCCCACGGCCTGGACGACAACGTTCTGCCACCCCTCGCCGGCACGCTGGTGGCCTTCTGCCTTTATGGAATGCACGGCCGTGGTATGGAGGCCCTCTGGACAACCGCCGACAGCCGTGCTGCGGTGGTGGCCGTGCTGGTGAATGGGTTCATCGCACTGGTCGCCTACCGGATCAGGTTGCTCGAACCGAAGGGAATCGTGGCGGCCTTTGTTCTTGGGGTCGTGACCCTTGCCTTCGGTACATGGCGGGCGTACCTGCTGCTTGGGGTGTTTCTGGCGGTTGGCACCCTGGCCACTCGTTTCCGGCGGGAAGCTAAACGAGCGGCCGGGTTGGTTGATGAGGCCAGTGGCCGTCGGGGCGTGTCCGAGGTCGTGGCGAACGGTTCGGTATGTGGGGTGGGGTGTGTGCTTTGGTGGCTCACGGGGTGGACCAGCGTGCCCGCGGCCCTCGTGATCGCGGGATCCATGGCCGCGGCCCTGGCCGATACCACCGCTTCAGAGGTCGGAAAGGCGGTGGGGCGTCGCACCTATCGTCTACCGTCGTTGGCCTTGGTTCCCAAAGGGACCGAGGGCGCAGTGTCGCTGGCCGGCACCATTGCGGGAGTGGTGGGGTCTTTGCTGGTGGCCGGGCTGGCCGCGGGAGTTGGACTGGTGCCGATTTCGGCCTTTCTCCCGGTGTTGATCGGGGGATTGGTCGCAATGGTAGTGGAGAGCCTGCTGTCGCAACTGGGACCGTCGACTAATGCCGGGAAAAACCTGGCCAACACGGTTATTGGAGCGCTGGTGGCATTCGCTGTCTGGCGGCTGTTGATCGTCCTGTGACCGGCCGGCCGGTGATCTGAATTGAGACCGACCAGTGCCGATGTGCGATTATCTATCATATTTTTAAGACATAATCTCAAAATTACATGATTATCCGGCCTTGACACCAACCACAAGGGACCTAAAATGGTTGCAGTGAGGTTATTAGGAAGATCAAAACCCACTGAGGAGGAGGGTCAGGTATGAGGAAATCGATGGTTATCTTGTGCGTCGCGGCTGTCGGGCTCGGCGTTGGTTTGCTCCAGGCGGCCGACACCCGGAACGCCAATACAGCGGCAGAGGGTCATCCTGCGGCACAGAATCTGGAGGTCGTCAACAGCTGGACGATTTACGACGATGGCAACGGCACTGCTTCGGGACTGGTCTTTCCTCCCGGTGTAGCGACTGCCGGATGGCAGGACCACTACCTGCTGATCTCCGGTGGGGTGGTCACCGCTTCCACCATTCCGTTTTCCATCGAAGAGGTGCAGTACTACATGGAGAATATTTGGGGAAGCCATGCCAGCATGGGAATTTGGACTCCGGCGGGCCTCTCTTCAGCGTATTTTGCCGGAGGATTCTCTGGTGGCGCTGCCGGATGGAATACGGTCGTGCTGTCGACACCGATGGTTATCACCCAGACAGGTTTCCCGCAGTGGTGGATGGGTGCGGTCAATAGTTACACTGTCGGTGTCCCCGCTCCGTGCGCTACCTGCCGGCAGGTTGGCATCGACTCCTTCAGCCTCGGTGCCACCGGCAAGGGTTTTTACTCGGATATTGACCTCTTGGGTTTTGGCGTAATCTCGCCGCAGCCCTTGAGTCCGTTTCAGATTCCGATCGTCCGTGCCGGTATCACAGCAACCTCGAATACCGTGCCGGTCGAGCTGATCGAGTTTGACATCCAGTAGACATCCGAACCTCTGATCGATCACAATACGGGCCTCCGCCACGTCAAGCGGGCGGGGGCCTGTTGTTTATTACCACCGCGGTAGGACTCATGAATCAACGTCTCACACATTTGTCTTTCGCCTTGATCCTAGTTACGGCGTGTGCCGGCAGACCCGTCTTCGAGCCGGGCGTGGTGGCTCTCTTCGACGGAGGGGAGGTCACTGCCGAGGAACTTGATGAGCGGATCCTCCAAGAGGCGCCCGGAAAGCGGACGCCCCCGGCCGATGGTGAGATATCCATGGCGGACTGGCGCCGGCAGTTCGCCCGACAGATCGTCGCCGAGCGAAGTTGGCTCGAGTCCATGTCCGACGACGAGATCGCTCGGGAAGAGGGTCTTTCTCGCCGGCTCCAAAGCACCAAGTACAGCCTGCTGGTCCGCCTCGTGCACAGGGAAGGCCTCGATGGGGTCGAGAAAATCTCCGAAGAGGACGTGAGGGAAGTCTACGACAAGCGTGCCCCCAGCCTGGTGGTGCCGGAAAGTTTCACCCTCCGCCACGTATACCTCCGTGTTCCGGAGGGTGCGGCCGAGGACGCTTGGGAGGCGGCGAACAAACGGGCCGAGTCGGTGCGGGACCTCCTCAAACAGCCTGGGGCTGATGTCGACGCGATCATCGTGGAGCACTCGGACTCGGAGGATGCTCGGCTCGGCGGGTGGATCCGACGCCTCCAACTCGGCACCCTGAATCTGAGTGCGAGCTTCGAAGAGACGGTGAGATCCCTCGAGCCAGGAGAGATCTCCGATCCGATCCGGACCCGCAGGGGGTACCAGGTCGTTTTCCTTGTGGACCACTCCCCCGGTCGTCAGTTGGGCTATGAGGAGCTGCGGGACCGTATCTACAGTCAGCTTCAAACCGAACGCAACCAGCAGGCGTCTGCTGCCCTGATGGATCGGTTGCGGGTCGAAGATCCGCTGGAGATTGACCTCGGGGCCGTCGCCACCGGCGATCCCGAGGAAGTGGCGATTTCCGGGCCAGGCGTTGAGATGACTCTCGCCGAGCTTCGAACCGTCCAATCCATCCGCTGCCAACAGCTCGAGGACGCGCTGGCGAACGATGGGAAGGCGACCGCAGAAATCGGTGAAAGGCTTCTCGACGATCACCGACTCTACCGGTACGGTCGAGCCATCGGGCTCGATGAGACGTCCGAGTTTGAGGAGATGTGGAGCGACCAGCGTCGAAGGATCTTGGCGGAGTTCGTATTCAACAGGCACTATCAGACCTGGCTAGACGAGAGGAAACCGGAAGAGATCCGCGCGTTTTATGATGAAAACAGGCCGCGATTCGCAACCCCCCGACAACTTCACCTGAGGGCGCTGTTCTTGGAGTACGCGGGCCCGGATCTGTACGCGACGTTTGACCTGTCCGAAAAGGCCCTCGAGAGACTCGTCTCAGGGGAGCCGGTCGAGCAGGTAGCGGCCGACATCGGCGCAATCGCAGGCCCCAACGGCGACGGGGACTATGGCTGGAATAGTCATGAACAGATCGCCGCTCGTGGCCGGGTGTTTTATGAGATCGTCCTCGACGCTGAACCCGACGAGTGGTTTGGACCCATCAAATGGAACCCGGGGCTACGCCCTGGTGCGTATCGAGGGTGTGGAGGACCCGGTGGACCAGGGCTTTGACGAGGTTCGAGACCGGGTGCTCCGCGCCTATTCTCGTCGGATGATGGAACAGCACAGATTGGAGCTTGTGGACGAGGTTTTCGCGGATCGGCACGGCGTGCTCAACGAAGCCTATTTCCGGGGCGAAGAGTGACGGGCGGCCTGAACGTGACGAGTGACCGGCATCGGAATGGGCCAGCCGCAGCCCTGATTCTCGCTCTTCTCAGTCTGGTCGCCTGCAGCGGTGGCCCGAAGCCGCCCAACGTCATCCTGGTGACCATCGACACCATGCGGCCGGATCACATGGGCTGCGAGGGCTACGAGGGGGCGCGGACGCCCAATCTCGACGCCTTTGCGGCCTCGGGATTCCACTTTCTCCGCTGCACCACACCGGTGCCCATCACACTCCCGGCCCATACCTCGATTCTGACCGGGACGACCCCGCTCTACCATGGCGTTCACGACAACACGGTCTACAAGGTGGCACCCTCCAACTTGACCCTTGCGGAGATCCTGTCCGAGTCCGGATATGACACAGCGGGTTTCATCAGCGGTGTGCCGCTGATACGCGAGTTTCAGATCGACCAGGGATTCGCAAAATACGACGATGACCTGGAAGTCGACGACCTCTACAGCTGGAGCCCGGGCCGCGGGTCTGACGGAGCCACGCAAATGGAAGAGCGAAAGGCCGACGCCACCACGGCCGCTGCCATTCGCTGGCTGCGTGAAGAGGCACGAGAGCCCTTTTTCCTCTGGGTCCACTATTTTGATCCTCACCAGAGCTACGACCCACCGCCCCCATACGGCGACCTGTTCTACGATCGGCCGTACGACGGAGAGATCGCCTTCGTGGATGAGCAATTTGGGCGGTTGTTGGCAGCGGTCGACGACGAGGACATGAGCCGCAGAACCTCGGTGGTGGTGACGGGTGATCACGGTGAGGGTCTGGGAGAACACGGTGAACTGACTCACGCGATGCTGACCTACGATTCCACACTGCGAGTCCCCCTCATCATGCAGTTGGTGGGAGAGGACTCCGGGGGTGACCGGTTGACCGACGAGGTGCAGCTCACCGACATAGCACCCACCATCCTCGACCACGTGGGTCTCGAAGTCCCGGCCGTCATGCAGGGTGTCAGCCTGGTGCCCCGGCTGCGGGAAAACCGGTCGATCCGCGACCGCTGTACTTCGAGACTGAGGCGGGTTTCAACGTGTTCGGCTGGGCGAAGATCGACGGTCTGAGAATCGGTGGTCTCAAGCTCATTCACAGTGTTCAGACCGAACTTTTCGATCTTGCTGAGGATCCGGCGGAAGAGCGGGACCTCGCGGGTGAGGACTCGGAGCGCGTGTCGAAGCTGCTCGATGATCTTCAGGCGTTCAAGAACCGGGCTACCTCACCCCTGGACCATCGGTCCGATTCCAGAATCGACGCCGATGACGAAACCAGGGATCAGCTTGTTGCCCTGGGATACTTGACTCCGAGCCAAACCCACGGGGCGGGTGACGGATCATCCTCTGATGGCTTTGAGCCGGACCGTTCGCTGCCGAACGACTTTGTGTGGGTGATCAACGAATGGTCGGTGGCACGAGACGAGGTGGCGCGCGAGCAGTTCATCCAGGCCGAGGGGAGGCTCAGATACCTCTTGACTTTCGACCCGACGAACCCCGACTTCCGGACACTCCAGGCTCTGGTCTTTGCCAACACCGGACGCGAGGACGAAGCCTTGGTCCTGTATGAGACGCTGCTCGCGGAGGGGCACGTGCCGTTCTCTCTGCTGCTGAACCTCGGCGAACTCCACAAGAAAGCAGGTGAGCCTCAGCGAGCCCTGGAGATGTACGAAATGAGCCTCGGGAGGATGCCGAGAGATCAGGCCAAGGTGCTGGTTCGGATTGCCACCCTGCGAAAGGAGATCGGCGACCTCGAGGGTGCCCTCGAAGCATACCGGGAAGTGTCTGAATACCGTCCCGGGGATGCCGAACCATGGTTTCGTCGAGCCTCCATCCGGCGCACGATGGGAGAATATGGCTCGGGCGGAGGAACTCCTCCGCCACGGGGTGGAGATCAATCCCTACCATGCGCGATCCTGGCAGAACCTGGCGACAATCTGCCTCGACTCCGGCCGCGGCGAAGAGGCTCTCGAGATGTCGCGTCGGTGCGTCAAGCTGGCCCCCAACTACTCTGAGGGGCAATTCACCCTCGCCTTGGCCCTTGCCGAAACGGGACGCATCGACGAGGCTACCGAGACTTTGCGGTACATCATTGACGGGAGCTTCAGCGATCCCATCAAAGACCGGGCTCGGGCGTTTTTGGCCCATCTCTCCAGCCGGACCGGCTGAGCGACATGGACCCCCAACTCAGCAAGGTCCTGCTGTTGGCCGTTCCGTCCCTGGTGGGGTTTTTGCTGTTGTGCGTCCATGGCTTTGCATACCGGCCCGCAAAGACCATGGTGGCCTTCCTGGTCGGTTCGCTGGGCTTTGGACTGATCAGGGCGCACGTCATCCATTGGCTTACCATCGATGCGCCGACTGCATTTGGCGGTGGTGATTTCTTCGGCTTCATGCCCTATCTCATGACCACACCCCTCGCCCGGGTTGGCAACGCCTCGCTCCAGGAATGCATGGGCTGGTCTTTCGCCCTCTATCTTGGCTGGAGTCTTTCCGAGCGGATTCTCGCGCGATGGAATGGATCGCAGGAACCGCCGCTTTTTTCCGTGGTGTTTCTCGTCAGTATCTTCATGGCCAGCATTGCGTATGCCGTGGAGGCGGGTGCGGGAGCCTTATCGTGGTGGGTGTGGACCATTCCCGTGACCTCGCGTCATCTCCTCGAGGTCCCTGCCGCCGGCATCTGGGCGTGGTTTTCGGTCGCAGTCGATTTTTTTCTGCCCTTTTTGGTTCTTGTGAATCGGAGGGCATTCCCGGGCTGGGTCCGGGTCGGCGTTCTGCTGATTTTTCCGATCCACATGGCAGCCCATCTCCTTGACGTGGTCGGTGGACATTGGGGATTCAGCCCCATCCTGGCGCCATCTGCGGTGGCGCACTGGACCATGCTGTTCGGTGTGTTGGCGCTGGCGCTAATATGCGGATCCCGACCGTGGAAACGCCGCTCTGTCGCAGGCCTCCGGCGGCCGGTCTGGTTGGGAGTTTCCCGGTTGCGGTGGCTATCATGCTGCTGACGGTGATCTGGGCGGGCTACGGCCCGGTGGGCGGCCGATGGGATTTGTTCGCGGCCAGCGGACCGCTCCTCGTGTTCTCGCTGATCTCGATCGGCATACCGATGTGGCTGGTTTTCATCGTTTCCGTCGCTCTCTCTCCATTAGCCGGGTGGCGGGGTCTGGCTGGACGTTGTCGGCCACATCGATTTGGGTCGTGTCCGCCCTGATCGGTCGGTTGGGGCGTCGGACGCTGGTCTGGCTGACCGCGGTGGGAATCCTGGTGGTATCCGGCGCGATCGTATCTCATGGAGTTTCCATGCGTCGGCTGGAAGTGACGTACCAGCTTGCCCGGGCGGCTTCAATCGAGCCTGGCCGACTTCCACCGCTGGGCTCAGATTTGGAGATCGTCGATCGCGCTCCGAAATTGGCCGACAGCGAGGCGGCGTTCCGAATGAGGGCCGGGTTCGCGTTGCGGCGCAATGGCCTTTTGGTGCCCTCGGCGGAAGAATTTTCCCGAGTCGTGGCCATGGAGCCGAATTTGGTTTGGAGCCGTAACGAACTCGGGGTCACCCTCACTCAACTGGGTTCCTGCCTCGAAGCGGTCGGACACCTCGAAAAGGCGGTACTCCAGATTCCGACCTCTCACCAGCTCAACCACAACCTGGGCGTCGCCCATCTCTGCGCGGACCAGCCGGTGCTCGCCAGGGATGCCTTCGAACGGGCAATTCATCTGAAGTCGGGCGATATTCGACCCGTTATCGGACTCGTCCAGGTGGAGTTGGCGCTGGGCAACGAATTGGCCGCTCATCGGATCATCAGCGAGGCCCTGGAGGAGTCCCAAGACAGCGCCAGGCTCGAATCGGAAATGGCGGCATTGCTCCACGGCAGGGGTGAGCTGGTCGAGGCCGAACGACACTGCCGTCGGAGCCTGACCTGGATCCGCAACATATGGAGACGCGGTGCCGGTTGGCGCTGATCCTTGCCGAAGACCCCTCGAAAATGAGCGAGGCCTACCGGAATGCTCAACGCGCCGTGGCCCTCGAAGAGACCGGTCTGACTCTCGACACCCTTGGATACGTGCTGATCAAGGCCGGACGAATCGACGAAGCTCGCGCCGTGCTGGTGAGAGCTCGCTTCAGGTGCGTTAGCCCTCAGATCTGCCGGCGAATCACTCAGCGGCTGCGGTCGTTGGAGGGTCAGCCCGTCGCTCCCCATGTCGCCGTGAGCCAGTAGGGTGGTGTGGATGGTAGACTCCGCCGGATGTTGTGGACGTTTGCCCCGTATGCGGACCGACTAGTCCTCCTCGCGCCGGATCATCGGTGGCTTTATGGAGTGAGGCCATGATCGGCAGTGGGCGACTGAACCCCGGTCAGCTCAAGCTCGATCTTTTCTGCAAGGGCCTGAGAATCGATGAGTCCTGCGACCTCGGGAGCGACGCACGCCACGTCATCCGTACTCGCGGCGGTTTGGGCTCGGGGCTGGACTTCGTCCTTCCGAAGGGCGTGTGGGTGAATGCACCGGTGACTGAGGGTTTTGCCGCCTTGTCGCCCTACGTGATGGGCCGCGAGGACGGTGGCTATTCCGTGACTGACGATCGAACAGGGGTGGTCTACCCGATTGCCATGCTGCCGCAGCCCGAGTGGTACGAGGAAACTGACCACCACCGGTGTGCCCATGCGGCGGATCGGTGTCATGCAGGGCAGCTATCTGGGCGTTTATCCGACGAGTGTCTGCGGGTTTTGGCAGGAGGGGCGACAGTGCCGTTTCTGCTCGGTGGGGCTTAACCTCGGCGTGACGGAGACGGACAAAAAGAGCGTCACCGAGGTCCTCGAAGTGTGGCGTGAGGCGCGCCGCGAGCTTGGCGTCACCTTCGTCCACTTCAACACCGGATACGAGCAGGGACGGGCGATCGAAAAGCTCTGGCCGTACCTCGAGGTCATCAAACGGGAGACCGGCGCGATGATCGGGGTTCAGTGCCCCCCGCAGCCGGATTTCGAGTGGTACGACAAGCTCAAGAAACTTGGAGTGGATCACCTCTCCTTCTGCCTCGAGATTGTCAATCCGGAGGTCTTCCCCGAGGTCTGCCCGGGAAAAGCTGAGACCCTTGGCACCGATCTCTACGTGGACGCGATTCTCTACACTGCGAGGCTTTTCGGGCGCGGGCGGATCCACGGCGAGCTTATTGCTGGCCTCGAACCTCCCGAGGACACGATGCGAGGCATCGAAATCTTCGCGAAGGCCGGTGCCGCCACCACCATCTGTATCTTTCGTCCCACGGTTGGCACCGATCTCGAGACCACACCGCCTCCCGAATACGACGACATGGTTCCGATTTTCAAACACGCCTACGAATCGTGGATGCGGCACGATGTGCCCCTCGGAATCGCCCCTGGAATCCAGGTCGCGATGACGCTTCAGCCCAAGGAGACAAAGTACTTCGCGGATGCCACGACCCCTCGGTTCAGGACCAAGAAGATCAAACAGTTCTTCATGAGGGGAGCCGCCAGGAGTTATTTCCGAACGCGTCTTGTCCTCAAGGGATAGACGATTCGTGGGCAGATCCATCGAGGTGTACTGGGAGTTTCTGCGGCCGTTCACGCTGGTACCACCGCTCCTGGGGATGATCGCCGGCGGTCTCTGGGCTTACGGCGCGAACCGGTTGACCGAACCGTTCGACTTGAGCACGGTGGTCGTCAACATCGTTGCGGGCGGTATTGCCGCCGCGTTGATCAACGGGTTTTCCAACGGCCTGAATCAACTCATGGATGTGGACATTGACCGGGTCAACAAACCTGGTCGACCGCTACCGTCAGGCAGGATGACACGGGGCGAAGCGTTAACGGTTTCGGTCATTTCGGCGGTTGCGGGTTTGACCGTCGCGTGGTTTATCCAACCACAGGGCAAGCCGGACTTTCTCGCAGTGGCCGCCATGGGGATGGTATGCACCATTCTCTACTCCGGCCCGATTCTCCGAGCAAAGGCCATTCCGGGGGCTGCGAACCTAATGATCAGCGATCCCGCGAGGTTGTCTACTGGTGGTTGCCGGGTGGTCGTGTGTCGCTCGGCCGTGGGCGGAACCGGAACCATGGATCCTGGGCCTGGTGATCGGACTTTTTGTTTTTGGAGCGACTTCAACCAAGGACTTCTCGGACATGGAAGGAGACCGGGCCGGTGGATGTCGGACGCTGCCCATCGTGTTCGGACCGCGGCGTGCCGTGATGGTGACACTTCCCTTTCTGGTTTTGCCTTGGCTCCTCCTGGCACTGGTGTCACTGCTTCGGCCGCAGGTGCTCAGCGGCGACTCGCTGGCTTTGGCCGCGGTGGGTGTCGGACTCGCTGTGTACGGCGCACTTGTGGGCTGGGGTCTGCTTCGAGACACCGAAGAGTTGACCCAATCAGGGAATCACCCGTCGTGGACGCACATGTACCTGATGATGCTCCTTGCTCAGGTGGGGATCACGGTCGCTTACCTGATGGCCTGAAAGCCCTGAACCGGATCCCGGCCGATCATCACGGTCGCGATCGCTCGGGCCCCAGACCGGATTCCTCGAGCCAATCGACAGTCTCGCGGAGTCCCGCTTCAAGAGTTCTCGACCGATAACCGAGTTCCGCTTCAGCCTTGGAACTGGAGTACGCCCAGTGGTGCCGGAAAACGGCGATCGTCTCATCCGTGAAAACGGGCGCCCGACCCGTTACATCGGCCCTGAACCGGAGCGCGCGACCCAGGACGTTGGCGATGGAGTACGGGATGTGGCGACGCGGCGGCGGGACTCCGGTGAGCCCTTCGAGAGTTTGAAAGAAGTCAACGAGAGTGGCGTTTTCCCCGCCCAACACGAACCGCTCTCCTGGCCGACCTCGCTCGAGGGCTGCAAGGTGGCCGTCGGCGACGTCATCAACGAATGAGTAGCTCCACAGACGGTCGCCGGGGCCGACGATACCGGGCATGGAACCCTCGAGGTGATCGAGTACCATCCTGACCACGAGGTTTCCCTCGGTGAGTTCGCCGGGTCCGTACACGACTCCCGGGTAGAGAATCACCACGTCTCGCCCCTCGGCGATGGCAGACCGCGCGATCTGATCGGCGCGGGTCTTGCTCCGTTCGTAATCGTTGCGGAATTCGCCCGGATGGAGGGTGTTTTCGTCACCCGGCTCGGGCCCGGCGGGTCCGAGGGCGATGAAGGAAGAGGTATAGATCAGGCGGGCGCCAGCAGCTTCGGAAACTGCAAGGGCATTGCGCAAACCGGCCACGTTCACCGCTTCGAATCGAGAACGGTCAGGAACCCAGGTCTTGACGAGGGCCGCCGTGTGGAGCACTGCGTCGCAGCCATCGGCAGCCCGTTTGAACGTGGCGACGTCGACCACGTCGCCAACCGCCAATTCAGTTCCTTTGGGCATGCCGGAGGGATGGCTGTCGCTCCGGACGAGGGCACACAATCGGTGCCCGGCATCGACGACGCGGCGCGCGATGTGTCTGCCGATGAATCCGGTGCCGCCCGTGATGAGAACCTTCACGCAGAGGGCCCTCGTCGGCAGGCCTGGAAGGTCGATTTCGTGACGGCGGGGTGGAAATTCTCGAATTCCTGGGTGAGCGTGGCAATGATCCCGAAACGAGGAAGGGCGGTGCCGATCAACTTGTGTCTCTGCTGGCCGGAATTCTCCGGACACTGCGGATCCTGGTGGTCTGGAGCCCGTCCTCGAACTCGAGGAAGAGACCCGGCGCCGCGACATGCTGGGTGAACACCGCTCGCCCGCCCGCCGTGCAGCCGTGGACCTCGACCCGGACCTGTCCGCGCCCCTCGCGTTCGAACCAGCCTCCGCTGACGAGAAATGCCCCGTCGCCGCAGGCTGTCAGCGAGTAGACCGAGTTCTTGGTCGACACGATCACCCGGTCACCGGGTGAGAGATCCCGCCGGCGCACCCCGCCGATCTTTCCGGCAGCCTCGGCCAGCCCGTCGATGGGGATGGCCTTGGTCGGTCGGTGGATGCCGCTATCGGTGTCGCTCATGACTCTAATTATTATCTACGCGCCGATGGTTTTGTTGGTTACCGGTGGCGAATGCCGATGGACTCGGTTGATCCCGGGCGGAGGCCGTGCCGATCACGTTCTGCCCACCGCTTTGAGCCAGTTCACCACGACCTCGATATTCGGCGTGCCGCCGGTCGACGTGGCTTCCATCGCGAGGATCCGACCGCCGTCGGGCGATAGATCCCACTGATGGGCGTTGGCCGGCTGGATCAGGGTGTCGATGAGTCTCTCGGCCTCTCCTATGAGCAGCCCTCCGTCCCGCGCCTCGACCCGCACTGCGACCAGTGCACCGTCGGGTGCGTGGTAGATGATCTCGGAACCGCTCCCGGACCAACGCGGTGCGTTCCCACCGCTGGTGGAGATCTGCCACTTTCTTCCGCGTTGGGGGAATGCGGTGACGTAGACCTCGGGGGAGCCGGACTCATCCGATGAGTAGGCGAGCCACCTCCCGTCCGGGGAGAACATGCCCATGACCTCGTTGAAGTCGCTGTTGATGAACGGGACCGCCTCGCGCTCACCGGAGAGCGGCAGCAGCCAGAGGTCGTAGCCGGTGGTGGCACCTCCGCCATAAAAGCACAGGGTTTCGCCGTTTGGCGACACCGAGCTCGGGTACATCTCGGCGTTTGATTCGAAAATGACCTCGCCCTGGCCCGATCCGCCGAGCTCCTTTTGCACCAGCACCCAGACGCCGTCCCTCTGAGACGAGTAGATCAGGGCCTTGCCATCGGGCGTTGGTGTCAACCCGAACTCGTAGCCCGGCTCGAAGGTAAACCTGGTAAAGAGGTCTCGGCGCAGGTCAACCACCCAGATATCGCTGCTCCCGGCCCCATCCATCTCCACGGCGATCGCCGCCAGCTCGCCTCCTGGGATCAGGTGCACCTCGTCATAGGGTCGTGGCTCGCCGATGGTGCCGATCTCGTTGCCCTCGCGGTCCCTCCACACGATTCGGTAGCTGCCGCCATCACCCTCCCCGGATTGATAGGCGAGAACACCGTTCTGCGACGCCGAATACACGCCCACGACGGTCCCCGGTTGCAGCAATGTCACGTGATCGACGATCGGGAAGGAGTCGCCGGTGAACTCGAGGGTGTCGACGTCGAAAGGCCGCGCCATGAGAGTTCTGTCGCGGGCGAAGAGGATGTGGTCCGACGCGTACTCGACGGCCGCCGGAGCCCTGAAAAGCGGCCGGTTGACCGAGCCATCGAGCGAACCGATCATGACCGTCTGACCTTCGGACGTGCCCAACGCGGTCCGGGCCATATAGAGAAAGTGATTCCCGTCTGGCAGAAACCGCGGGTGCCGGTGGGAGTTGTCCTTCCGTTCGGTGTCCAACTCGGTGACCGGGGTTGAATCGCCCCCTGAATCGGAGACCCGGTGCAACCCAGTGTTGTACGACGGCGCGAAAACGATCACACCGTCGGTGCCCCAGCTTCCGCCCTTTCCTTCCGGCGCGTCACACACGATCATGGGAGGGCCGCCGACCGCCTCGACAACACGCAGTTTGCCGACGGCGAAGAAGCCGATTCGTCGCGAGTCCGGCGACCAGAACGGGTACTGGGCGCCCGCCGTCCCGGGCAACGGACGCGCGTGGATCTCGTCGAGCGCGCGGACCCACAACTGAATGATCCCGTCGTTGGTCCGCCCCGTGTACACCAGCATGCTCCCGTCGGGCGATACTCTCACCGGCCCCGGATTGTCCGGCGCCAGGTGGAATCGGCCGTCCGGGGGCGGTGGTGTCTCGAACCGGATGACCGCTTGTTCCGGGTCCTCCCGGCCGATGAGGAACACACCGAGGACCAGTGCCGCAAGGGCGGCGAGACCCGCCGCCAGCCAGGGGATACGGCGGCGCCAGAGACTCTGGTCAGCGGGCGCGACCGCCGGATGAGCCGGTGAAAGACTCTCGTCCGGCCGTGCCAGCATGACCCGCGCCTCCCCGATGTCGCGCAGCCTCTGTTTGGGCTCCCGGTCGAGACACCGCGCGAGCAGCTGCCGGAGCGCCGGCGGGGTATCGGTCGGGACGGCGTCGAGGTCCGGTGCGTCCTTGAGCACGGCAGCCATCACGTCCGACAGGGTGTCGCCTTCGAAGAGCTTGCGCCCGGTGAGCATTTCCCACAACACGACCCCAAAGGCCCAGATGTCGGCCCGGCGGTCCACCTTCTTGCCCCGCGCCTGTTCGGGTGACATGTAGGCCGCTGTGCCCAGGATCACGCCCTCGACAGTGGCGTGGCGCGTCAGGGTGGGGGAGAGCGAGAGGCTCGAGTCGCCCCCTTCTTCCTCCCACGCCTTGGCGAGCCCAAAATCGAGGACCTTGATCGCGCCGTCTCGAGTGAGCTTGATGTTGGCCGGCTTGAGGTCGCGGTGGACGATGCCGGCGTCGTGGGCCGCCTCGAGGGCTTCGGCGACCTGGAGCGCAATGGGGATGGCCTCGTCCACCGGAACCGCCCCCCGCGCGATGCGCTCGGAGAGATCTTCGCCCTCCACCAGCTCCATGACGAGGAAGTGGACTGGGCCCCCGCTCGATGCTGGGTGCTCGATGCTGGATGCTTGATTTCCCTCCCACCCAGTCTCCTCCCCCGAATCCCGAGTCCCGGATTCCGAATCGGCTTCGACCGTCTCCAGACCGTACAGATGCGCGATGTTGGGGTGGTTGAGCGAGGCCAAGACCTTGGCCTCGCGCTCGAAGCGCGCGTACCGGTCCGGATCCGCCGCAAATTCCTCCGGCAGCACCTTGAGCGCCACCTCGCGGCCGAGCTTTTCATCGGTGGCGCGCCACACCTCTCCCATTCCTCCCGAACCGAGGGCGCTGGTGATGCGGTACTGGGCGAGCGTGGTGCCGATCATGATCGACCTCCGGTCAGATGCGACGGAGACACTCCTTCGTGTTCAGCCTTCAGAAAGGCCTCCGTCCGCTCTTTTGACTTCGCGGCGATTTCCGCAAAACGGGGCAGAGACCGCAACGGCGCAAGAAATGGGCAATGGGCCGAGATGAACGGGAACGGGTAGAACCCGCCGTCGACCGTTCGCTCGATCATTTCGAGGGCGCGTTCGTGATCGCCGGCCACGGCAAAGGGTTCGGCCAGGTGAAACCTCGTGTGACTGTCGAGGGGTGTCATGTCGATATTCGAGAGTCTTGTGATCGCATTCTGGTGTTTCCCTTCGAGGGCGTCGATGAGGGAGAGGAATTGGAGGGTGTAGGGTCCATCAGGCTCCGTCTCGAACATGAACTGGGCATGCCGGGATGCCTGGTGCGTTTGCCCCAAGGCGGCAAGCGTGTAGCCGAGACACCAGCGAAGGAAGTAATTCTGTGGATCTAGAGCCATTCCCCGCTCGTAGTCCGACAGCGCCTCGTCGAATTGACCGGCGATAGTTCCCGCCGCACCCGCGCACATCCAGGACGTCGCATTCAATGGATCGTGAGTCACCATCAGGCGTGCGGCCCGGAAACCGCCATCGATATCTCCGGCAGCAAAGTACGTGGCGCACATGTACCACAAGATGTCCGGGTCGTTGGGATCGCGTTCGAGCGATTTTTCGAGATGTCCGATGGCCTCCGTCAATTGGCCGCGCTCGTAGCATACGAACCCGAGGATCGCGTGCCCATACGATCCGTCGGGGTCGCATTCGAAGAGGGCCAGGGCCACGGCTTCGGCGTCGTCGAGAGGTTGCAGATCACGGCTCAAGCCGGCTTTCACCTCTGCCACCATGGCCCAGGCTTTGAGCGCCATGAGGGGGGCGGTCTCACCCTCGGCTTCGATGGCCTGCGCCAGAAGGGCCGGCACCCGTTCGACCGCCGAGCCGGGCCGCTGTCGAAGGTCCTGTCTGGCCTGCAGGTAGAGCTCGAACGCGCGCGCATTGGCGATCGGGCGCTCGGCCAGCCGACGGCTCTCGTCCGAGGTCAGTCTGATGTCGAGGGCATGGACGATCTCCCTCGAGACGCGCTCCTGAACTTCGAAGACGTCGTCGAGGGTGCCGCCGTACTTCTCCGACCACAACGGCGCGTCCCTCTCGGCATCGACCAGCTGTGCTGTGATGCGGAGGCTCGATCCCGCCTTGCGCACGCTGCCCTCCAGCACGTAGCGCACACCCAGCTCACGGGCGATGGTCGGCAGGTCCTTTTCGGTGCCCTTGAAGAGCATGGCCGAGGTCCGCGAGATGACGGAGAGTGCTTTGATGCCCGCCAGATCGGCGATCAGCTCCTCGGTCAGCCCGTCCGAGAAGTACTCATTCTCGGGATCGTCGCTGCGGTTGACAAAGGGCAGAACGGCGATCCCGGGTCGGTCGTCGTCTGAGCCTGACTCCAAGACCGCACCTTCCACGACCTCTCCGGATTCGAATTCCAGCCCCGCCTTTCGGAGACCATCCATGAGATGGTCGACCAGCTCCGGCTGAAACCACTTTCCCAACAGCTCGCGACCTGATCGAGGGAAATCAGGCTTCTGATTCAACAGATCGCCGAGGGCTTTGCGCGCGGGCTCGAGGTCGCCGAGCTGGCTGTGTGCAGCGGCCAGGATGAGGTGGATCCAAAAGACATCAGGAGAATTGGCCTTGACGGCCTCGTCCACGGCCGCCGGATAATTCCCCTTGCGATACTCGTTGACGCCGAGGGGCGCCCTGTACCAGCCGGGGTGATGGGGGTTGAGTTCCATCGCCCGCCGGATCAAGGCGCATCCGCGCTCCCATTCGCCCGAAAAGGTGATGATGAAAAAGGCCTCGTTGCTGCCGTCGAGCGGGTTGAGCTCCATGGACCGCTCGGCGGCGCTCCGACACTCCGCGATCTGCTTGCGGAAGAACAGAACGACTGCCAGAACCTGTTGTGCGAAATGACTGGCCGGCGCGATGTCCACGGCGCGTCGGGCGGCCTCGAGCGCCCGGTCGAGCGAATTGGGTCGGGGGTTGAAGTCATGGGCAAACTCGTGCGCGTAGACCCACGCCAGCATGGCCCAGCAGTCGGCATTGGACGGCGCGTGTTCCACGGCCTGCTCCAACGCATCGCGTGCCTGGGCATGCTCTTCCGGCGTCAGCCGGAAGTGATAGCCGAAGCCGCGCATGAGCGCTTCGTAGGATGTGAGTTCGTCAAGAGGTCGACTCCGAACCGCCTCGCTGATGGCCCGTGCGAGCACGCCAAAGTGGTCGGCGCAGGTGGAGACAATGCGCGGCACGAGGTCGTCTTGCAGCGCGAAGAGTTCATCCGGGATGAAGTCCCGATCGTAGGCCTGGGCCCAGAGATGGGCGCCGGAGACCGTGTCGACAAGCTGCACCGCAATCCGTAGTTTGATCCCCGCCCGGCGCAGACTCCCGTCCATCACATAGCGAGCACCGAGCTCCTCGCCGACCGTGCGCACGCCCGACTTCGCGTCGGCATACCGCGACGTGGCGCTGCGCGAAATGACCCGCAGATAGGAGAAACGCGACAAGCCGGTCACGATATCCTCGCTCAGCCCATCGGCCAGCGCCTCGAGATCGTGATCGTTGCCGGTGAATTTGAACGGCAGAACCGCGACCCAGAAGCCCTCGTCGGTCCGTGCCTCTCCTGAAGCGGGCAACGAGGAGGCATCAACCGAAGCTGATGGCTGCTGGGACCCGGATGCCAGAGTCATATCGAGACCGGCCTTCTGGAGACCATCGATGAGGTGTTCCACGAACTCCGAGTCCCACCACTTTTCGAACTCCTGGCGGGCGATGTCGGCGAAATCGGGGCGCAGATCGAGCAGCCTCTTCAGGGCCTTGTCAGCCGCCTCGCGATCGCCGAGTTGCCCGCGGGCGATCGCAATCGCAGCGTGTTGACCCCAGTGGTCGGGCAGATTCACTTTCTGTGCGATGGCGAGAGCGGCAGGGTAGTCGCGTTCGCGGTAGGCTTGGAAGAAGTTGGCATACCAGTACCATCCGGGATGATTCGGATTGAGCCGTTTCGCGCGTCCCGCGAGATCGAGGCCTCGCTCCGAGTCGCCCGAATAGGTCAACAGCTCGCCGAGGAACGCGATCGAGTTGCCGTCCATTGGGTTGAGTTCGGCCGCGCGAGCCGCAGCGTTGCGAAATGCCTCGAACTCCTTTTGGAAGAAGAGCACCTGGGCGAGACTGAAATGGGCCAGGTGATTGGAGGGTCCGTTCGCCACCGCGCGTCGCGCGGCCGCAGCCCCGGTCGCCAGCGAGTCAGGCAATAAACCGAAACCCTGGCCGTATTCCTGCGCGCACAACAGAGCCAGCATGGCCCAGGCTTCGGTATAGGCCGGCGCCCGTTTCACCGCCAACTCGAGAGCGGACCGCGCGGCGGCCAGCTCTTCGGCGGTCACCCGTTCGAAGTAGACGAAGCTGCGCAACACCGCCTCGTAGGGGCTCAACTCCTCGGGATCGCGTCCTTGGACCGCCTGGCTCATGCTCCGTGGGAGAACCCCATGGATATCGGCCACCGTCGAGACGACCCGGGGCACCAGGTCGTCCTGCAGCGCGAACAGATCTTCGGGATCGAGATCGCGATCGTAGGCCTCCGCCCAGAGATGCGCGCCGGAGTCCGTGTCAACCAGCTGCACCGCCAGGCGCAGCTTCTTGCCCGCTTTGCGCAGGTTCCCTTCCATCACGTATCGCGCGCCCAGCTCCTCGCCGACCGCCCGCACGTCGACCCCCTCGCTCGCGTATCTGCGCGTGGAACTTCGCGAGATGACCCGCAGGTAGGAAAAGCGCGACAGGCCGGTGACGATATCCTCGGTCAACCCTTCGGCCAATGCAGCGAGGTCGGTGTCGGTCCCGGTGAACGTGAACGGCACCACCGCGACCCAGAATCCCTCATCCTGCCGGGCCAGGCCCGATTCGGCTGGCGTCGACGACGGTCCTCCAGAGGGACCGGCGACCGGCAAGGGTAACGGATCGGCCGGGATCGAGCCCGACTCCCGGCGAACGGTCCTGAGCTCGTTGAAGACGTCCCGGGCGGTCTGGTAGCGGTCGCGGGGGTCCTTTTCGAGACAACGACCGATGACCCGGCCCAAGTGATTTGGGAGATCGCGCCGTCTTTCCAACACCGGCTCCGGTTGGTCCCTGAGGATTGCCGACATGAGACCGGGCGAGCTTTTTCCCGCGAACGGGCGGTTTCCGGTCGCCATCTCATACATCAGAACGCCCAGGGAAAAGATGTCGGTGCGGTGGTCCACCGCCTGCCCCTCCACCTGCTCCGGCGACATGTATGGCATGGTTCCAACCACCGTTCCGATCCCGGTCAGGGCTTCGGTGGGGAGTTCGTCGGTATCAGCCTCATCCCGGGGGGCTGAGAGCTTGGCGAGCCCGAAGTCCAGCACCTTGACCCGCCGGTCGTCAGTGACCATGACGTTCGATGGTTTGAGGTCGCGGTGGATCACTCCTCTGTCGTGAGCCGAGGCCAGCGCTTCGGCGATGGGAGTCGCCATGTCCAGAAACCGGTTGAGATCCATCCCGCGATCCGAGATGAAATGATCGAGGGTGCGTCCCTCGATGAGCTCCATCGTGAGGAAGCGAACGCCCTCGGCCTCCTCCACCGAGTGGATGGTGACGATGCTCGGGTGGTTGAGGGCCGCGACGGCCCGTGCCTCGCGCTCGAACCGCTCGATTCGATCGGGATGCTCGCCGTGTTCCTCTGGCAGTACCTTGAGCGCCACCTCGCGACCGAGCCTGGTGTCCTCGGCCCGCCACACCTCGCCCATGCCGCCTTTTCCGAGGCTTGCGGTGATGCGGTAGTGGACCAGTGTCGTGCCGATCATATGTCTTTCAATCCTCAGTCTTCGAAGTTTAATTTCTTCATCAGAGCGACAAAGCGAGGGTCGACGCGCAGCGGATCGAAGACCCGGTCGTTTTTGAGCCAGCCCAACCACTGCGAGTCCAGGGCATAGGCCTGTTCCAGCAGGCTCACCGCACGTGGGTCATCGCCCAGACCGAGGGCGACGAGCGCGCTGTCAAACGGGGTGGGCGTCCCATCGAGCGACATGGACTTCAAATCTTCGACCTCCGCCAGCGCGCGTTCGCGGTCCCCGGACGCCCCGTAGGCATAGGCGAGCCAGGCGCTGACAAAGGCCGGCGACCCCATCGTCTTCGATTTCTCGAGGTGAGAAATGGCGTCGGAGAGCCTTCCGGCCTGGATGTCGATCCACCCATAGGAAAATTCGGGAAAGAAATAGGTCGGGTCGAGATCCTCCGCCCGCTTCGCCATCTCCTTCGCCGCCTCGTAATCGCCCTGCCAGGCAAAGGCGAAGATGCCGTCAATCAGGATCTGCGGGTTGAGAGGGTCGAGTTCCGCCGCGAACCTGGTCTCTGCGATCGATTCATCGAACCTTCCCGTAAACGCCAGTCCGAGGGCGAACTGGTCGTGGGCGAAGGCGTAGTTCGGGTTGAGCTCGAAGGCCCGGCGGTACTCGGCCTCCGAGCCTTCCCAGTCGTACTCATAGAAGAGCTTGAACGTCGCGAGCGATGCGTGCGCCTCTGCGGAGTTGTCGTCGAGCCGGATGGCCTGCTCGGCAGCGGCCTTCGCCTTCGGCCTCGCCTCCGAGGCGGTGATGAAACCTTCGTTATAACCGGCCCAGAGGTAGGCGTCCGACAATCCCGAGAGTGCGGGCACGAAATTCGGGCTGATGGCGATCGCGTCTTCGAATCGGGCGATGGCCTTTTGCAGGTTCTCGTCGCTCGGACGATTGAAGAAATACCGGCCCTTGAGATAGGCGTCGTAGGCTTCGGGGTTCACGGTCTGTGCGCCGCCCAACCGCGACTGTTCGGCCGGCGTCAGCTGGACGTTGATCTCTCGTGCGATGGCCGAGGCCAGCTCATCCTGCAGAGCGAGGACATCGTCCGAGCTGCGCTCGAAGCTCTCGGCCCACAGGTGCCGATCGGCCCGTGCGTCGATCAGCTGTGCATTGATTCGGACCGTGTCGCCGGATCGCAGCACCGAACCCTCGACGATCGCGTCGACGTCAAGCGCGTTTGCGATGTCGGGTGCCGACGGTCGATTGCTGCCCCCGAACTGCATCGCCGAGCCGCGCGAGATCACCCGGATCCGGCTGATGCGCGCGAGATCCGCGGTCAGCTCATCGGTCATCCCTTCGGCGAAGTAGTCCTGGCTCGGATCGCCGGAGTAGTTGTCGAGCGGCAGCACGGCGATCGATCGGATACGGGGCGCCTCCGCGGTCCCCTGTGCCCCCCACGGCGGGTTCAGAAACCCAAAGTACGCCGCCGATCCCAATAGGATCGCGATGCCGCCCGCAACGAGAAATCCACGCATCCGCTGCTTCGGCGAGGGTCTTGGGGCGATCATCCGATCGGTCCCGTCCCGATCTAGAGTCTGCAATGCGTGGTGAAGGTCCTTCATGCTCGGGAAGCGTGCGGCAGGGTCCTTCTCGAGACAGCGGGTGACGATCCGCACCAGCCCCTCCGGCAGGTCTGGACGCAGGACTGCAGGAGCCGGGGGCGTGTCACGCAGGATGGCGGACGCCAGTTCCGCCGAGGACTGTCCCTCAAACGGACGGCGCCCGACGGCTATCTCATACAGCATCACGCCGAACGAGAAGATGTCGGTTTGTTGATCGACGACCCGTCCCGCGATCTGCTCCGGGGACATGTAGGGCATGGTGCCCATCACCACCCCTTCGCGGGTGTGAAGGTCGGTCTCCAGCTCGGAATCCAGGGGCTCATCGGATGGCGGTGCGGCGATCTTGGCGAGCCCGAAATCCAGGACCTTGACCCGCCCATCATCTGTGACCATGACGTTGGCGGGTTTGAGGTCGCGGTGGACGATGCCCTTGTCGTGGGCAGCGGCCAGCGCCTCGGCGACGGCTGTGGCGATGTCGAGGATTTGATCGGCTGCCATGCCGTCCCCGGGAATCAGCCGGTCCAGCGAGTCGCCCTCGACCAGCTGCATGGTCAGGAAGTGGACTCCGGCGGACTCCTCCACCGAGTACACGCCGACCACTCCCGGGTGTTCCAACGTGGCCAGGGTTCTGGCCTCGCGTTGAAAGCGCTCAAACCGCTCGGGGTCGGCGGCCGTCCCGGCCGGCAGCACCTTGAGCGCCACCTCACGGCCGAGCTTCTCATCGGTGGCCCGCCACACCTCCCCCATCCCACCGGCGCCGAGAGCAGCGGTGATGCGGTAGTGGGCGAGGGTGGTACCGATCACTGTCGGCTCCTTTCGTGGAGATTCAGCTCCTGCAGCAGATCTGGATAGCGGGGATCGTCGCGAAGGGCATCGAACATGGGGTGGACCCTGAGATACCACAGCATCGGTTCGTATTCGTCGATGGCTCGCTGAACGTATTCGAACGCGGCGTCCATCTCGGAGCAGACCGCATGCACGAGCGCCCTTGTGAGAGGGCTTCGATAGGCACCGCTGCCGGGCTCGGCAGCGGCATCTATGAGCTGCCACGCCTCGTCATGCTCGCCGGCCAGCGCGAGCGACAGAGCCAGTGCGTTCAGGAGTGCCTTCCCAGGTCCGTGATCGTCGATCGCCCGCCGGCCGATCGCAATGGCTTCTTCGAAACGCTGCTGGAAGGTCAGCGCGTAGATGAGCTCCACCTGCGCCAATAACTGCCCCGGGTCGAGGGCGAGGCCACGCCGGCACGTTGCTTCTGCTTCCGCAAACCTCCGCGCGCACGTCAGGACCCGCCCACGGTTGCCGGCATAAAGGGCCGACAGGGGATCGAGCTCGACCGCGCGATCGAGCTCCAGGAGGGACTCCTCCAGCCGACCCATCGCCAGGAGGCTGCCCAGCCCGTACAACTCATGGATCCGGGCGGATGCAGGCGCAAGCTCGAGAGCTCGGTGATAATGGCTTTCGGCCCCGGACCAGTCCCGGTCCATCCAGCCCGCCAAGATCGCTACGGCCGCCTGTGCTTCTCCGTGGTGCGGGTCCAGCTCGAGGGCCCGCTCGGCGAGGGATCTTGCCTGCGGGAGCACCTCGCGGGGATCGGCAAACATATAGCCCATCATCACGTTGTAGAAAACCTGCAGGGCGAGCGCGTCCGGGTAGTCGGGTTCGAGTGAGAGCGCCTTTTGGATGCAGGTGAGGCTCTGCTCGGCGGCCGCGGGCGTGAACTGAAAGAAGAAATGACGCGCCTCCAGCAGCGCATCGAGGGCCGCGACGTTGGCCCTCTCCCTTTTAGCCGGCACACCGGCGCCCAGGCTGAGATGAAGCTTGTCGACGATCGCAGCGGAGATCTCGTCCTGGATCGCGAAGACGTCGACGAGTTCACGGTCGAAGCGCTCGCTCCAGATGTGAGAGTCGTCGGCGACATCGATGAGCTGCGCGGTGATCCGCAAATTCTGCCCCGCCTTGCGGACGCTCCCCTCGAGCAACGTCTGCACCCCCAGCGCCGCACCGACCTTTCGCAAATCCTGTTCTCCTCGGAAACGAAAGGCCGACGTGCGCGCGATCACCCGCAGCCCGGGGAGCCGCGTCAAAGCGTTGATGATCTCCTCCGACAAGCCGTCGCTGAAGTACTCGTTTTCGGGGTCGGCGCTCATGTTGACGAAGGGCAACACGGCGATCGACTTTTCCGGACTCGATTCGGAGGCGTCGACGCTGTCTATCCGCTCACAGGAGGGCAACGGCGGCAGACCGAGACATTCGACGTGGGCGTCGAATCTCTGGTCGGCCCGGAGGGAATCGAAGCCGGGCAACCCCGTGTAGTAGAGCCAGAGCTGGTTTTCGTTTTCTGCACGCGCAAGCACCTCGAAGGCCGCATCGATCTCCCCGAGCGCGCCGAGCAGCCAGCCCTCGGAGACAATCGGGGGCGCGGCCGCGGGCCGCGTTCGCAGCTCCTCGAGGAGTACCCGGGCTTCGTCTTTTCGTCCTGCAGTCGCCAGTGCCCACCCCAGGAGACCCAGGAAGTCGGCCCCCCGGTGCGAGACGGCGACACCACCCTCGGCTGCCACAATGCCTTCCTCGAAATGCCCCAGGGCGACATTCGCGAGGCTCGAGCAGAACAGCGCTGACGCGTCCTCCTTCTCGAAGGTAAGCGCTTGCTCGGCGTAACGGTGGGCCTCCTGTGGCCTCCTGGCGGTCAG
Source organism: uncultured Holophagae bacterium (assembly GCA_963710645.1). Lineage (GTDB taxonomy): Bacteria > Acidobacteriota > Thermoanaerobaculia > Thermoanaerobaculales > Sulfomarinibacteraceae > FEB-10. The sequence goes on from CAVQBD010000006.1 coordinate 351,831, forward strand.
TAGGCCAAGTGCCGTGAGCATGTACGGGAAGGACGCGAGCGGATCGGCCTGCATGGCCCGCTCGAAGAACGGCTCGGCTTCATCGGGTTTCTGGTGCAGGCTGAGGCACATCCCCAACAGGCCAAGGGACGGGACGTGGGAGGGTTCAATCTCGATCGCTCGACGAACAGCGGCCTCCAAGTCCTTCCATCGTCGTTCTATGAAGGCGACGAAGGCCTCACCGTGGAGGCCGTCCGGAGACTCTCCCTGCAACTCCAGAGCGGTCGAGAGCGCCTCTCGGGCGCCTGCGCACGCTTCGTGTGACGGGATCAGGCTCATGTGCGCCGAGAGTGCGAGGCTTTCCGCGAGTCCGGTCCACGAAGGCGCATGAGCCGGATCGAGGCGGACGGCTTCTTGGAAGGCCCGAACCGCCCCGCCGTGGTCCTCCTTGGCGTACCGAAGATGTTGGCCCAACAGGTAGCTCCGATAGGCTTCGAGGTTGCGGGCCTGCGGTCGAGCGAGGATGGTCCGCTCACCCGGAGCGAGACGGGATTCGACAGCCTCGACGACACCGGCGGCGATCTCGTCCTGCACGGCGAAGACGTCCTCCAGCTCCCGGTCAAAGCGCTCGGACCAGAGTTGGTAGCCGTTCGCCACCTCGGTCAGCTGCGCGGTGACCCGAAGCCGGCTGCCCGCCATCCGCACACTGCCCTCCAGCACGTGGCCCACGGAAAGCAGGTGGGCGATCTCCGCCAGGCCGTGGACCTCCTGCCGGGCGCGGAAGGCGGACGTGCGCGATGCGACGCGGATGCCCTCGATCCGGACCAGGGCATTCATGATCTCCTCGGCCATGCCTTCGCAGAAGTAATCCTGGTCCTTGTCGGGACTCATGTCGGTGAAGGGCAGAACCGCGATCGCGACTGGACCGCGCTCCGGTTCGCTTCCGATCTTCCCCTCCCCTGTCGACTCAACCTGCGGCCGTTCAGCCCCCAGTACCTTCAGACCGGCTTTGGCGAGGCCGTCGACGATGCGAGCCTCGAGCTCCGGCACGGCGTAGACCCAGGGATCGAGACCGACCCGCTTGTAGTCCTTTTCGAAGTCGGGCCACACCCGCAACAGATCGCGCGCCGCAGCCTCCGCGGCCCGCTGGTTGCCGAGCTGGGCGTGGGCCAGGGTCCGCGTCAGCGGATCGCCCCAGTACTCCGGCATGTTGATCTGCTGCGCGATCTCGAGCGCCTCGGCATCGCGTCCCTGGAGGTAGGCTTTCATGAACGGCGAGAACCGATACCAGCCGGGATGGAGGGGGTTGAGCTCCATCGCCTTGCTGGCCAGCTCGACACCCTTTTCGAAGTCGCCTGCGTAGCCGAAAAGGATTCCGAGCATCGCCATGGTGTCGGTGGAGCGGCGGTTCAGCTCGAGCGCTCGATTGGCGGCGGCGCGGAACCCGCTGAGGTTCTGACTGTGGAAGTACGCTTGCGCGAGGTAGAAGTGCGCCAGCTGGCTGGACGGGTCGGCCTCCACGGCGCGCCTCGCGATGGCCAAGGCGCGATCGAGGGGGTCGGGACGCGGGTTGAAGTCGTGGTTCGCTTCTTCGATGCACAGGCTCGCCAGGGCCGCCAGCAGTTCGGCGTTGTTCGGGTCGCGCTCGGCCGCTGCTTCCACTGCCCTCCGCGTGACGAGGTGGTCCTCTGCACTCGTTCGCTGCCGGTAGAGGAAGAGTCGCAGGATGGCCTCGTTGGTTGTCAGGGAATCGGGCGCTTTCGATTCGGTGTCGATCGCCATCGAGCGGGTCAGCGCCCCGTGGGGGTCGGCGACCGTCGCCACCACGCGATCGGTGAGCTCGTCCTGTAAGTCGAAGACGTCAGCCGCCTCAAGGTCGCGGTCGTAGGTTTCGGACCACAGATGGGTGCCGGTCTCGGCGTCGATCAGGTTCATGCCGAGTCGGATCCGAGACCCCGCCCGGCGGACGCTCCCTTCCATGACGTAGCGGGCGCCCAGTTCCTCTCCCACCTGCCGAACATCGGTCGCCTCGCCACGATAACGGCGGGTCGATTTGCGGGCGACCACGAACAGGTACGAGAACCGCGAAATCCCGGTCGCGATGTCCCCCTCCAGGCCGTCGGAAAAGGTCTCAATCTCCGAGTCGCCGGCGGGGCAGCCGAACGGCAGCACCGCGATCCACGGCACGTCGCTGCGCCTGATCTGTGAGCTGCTCGCGCTGGCCTGAGGCTCGCTCCGCGACTGCGGGACGACCGGCGGGCGCGAGTGGCCGGTCGCGGTCGACTCCCTCCGCAGTGCCTTGAGCTCATTGAAGATGTCACGAGCGGTCTGGTAGCGGTCGCGGCGGTTCTTCTCCAAACACCGGGAAACGATGCGGCCGAGGTGATTGGGAAGGTCGTCGCGGCGTTGCCCCACCGGGGCCGGCGCGTCCCTGAGGATAGAAGACATGAGACCCACCGAGCTTTCGCCCTGGAACGGGCGCTCCCCGGTCGCCATCTCATACAACAACACCCCGAGCGAGAAGATATCGGTCCGGTGGTCGACGATCTTGCCCTCCACCTGCTCGGGCGACATGTAGGGCACCGTTCCCACGATCGTGCCGACACCGGTCAGGGCCTCGGTGGCCAGCTCGGAAGAATCGGAGAGCTCTCCCGCCGCCTGCAGCTTCGCCAGCCCGAAGTCCATCACCTTGACCCGGCCGTTGCCGTCGACCATGACGTTCGAGGGTTTGAGATCGCGGTGGATGACGCTCTTGTCGTGGGCGGCGGATATCGCTTCGGCCAGCGGTGTCGCCAGCTCGAAAAATGTCTCGGCGTCGAATCCATGCTCGGGGATCATCGAGTCGAGGGTTTGCCCATCCACCAGTTCCATCGTCAAGAACCGGATGCCCCCGGCGTCCTCCACCGAAAAGATGGTGACGATGTGGGGATGGTTGAGCGATGCCACGGCCCGAGCCTCGCGCTCGAAACGGTCGAGCCGCTCGGTGTCGTCCGCAAACTCGGCAGGCAGCAATTTGAGCGCCACCTCACGCCCGAGCTTCTCATCCGTCGCCCGCCACACTTCTCCCATCCCGCCGGCGCCGAGAGCCGAGGTGATGCGGTAGTGGGCGAGGGTCGTGCCGATCATCTGGATTCGAGCTCCTGTTGCCAACCCTGGACGAGAACCAGAGACTTCTCGTCGGTTTCCGTCACCATGCGATTGATCAGAAAACGCTCGCCGTCGGGAAACACGTCATAGCTGTGATCGCTCGACCGGAGCATCACCCGAAAGAGAGGCGCCGGTCTGCCGAAAACGGGCCTCCCGGCAGTCCAGGTCACCGGGACTGCCGTGATTTCGGATTGGGCCGAGTAATAGAAGAGCTCGCTGCCGTCACGGTTCCAGACCGGCGTCCTCCCGCCGCCACCGGAGATCACGAATCGCTCGTCACCGCCGGGGAAGCTCCGCACGTGGATCTCGCTCGTGCCGGACTCTTCCGACCCATAGGCCACCCATCGACCATCCGGCGAAAACTGCCCATCGCGTTCGGCGTACGGCTCGTCGAGCCACGGCCGCTCCTCGCGGGATTCCAACTCGAGCACCCACAGGTCCACGTCGTTTTCCGACTCGAGGCTGTAGATCAAGAATCGACCGCTCGGATCGATGTCATCAGGCTCGGAGTTGAGGTCGTTCGATGTGACGGCTCGTTCCGGCTTCGCTCCCGCGACATCACGAACATAAATGTCGGGCACGCGCCGGAAGAAAACCTCGCTGTCGTCGGGGCGCCACACGGGGCGGGATTCATCGATAGGGCCCGCTGCGAGACGGGTTCGGGTGCCGCGTTCGATATCGAAGACCCACACGTCGCCCTGCGTCTTCTGAATATCGGTGATGTCGACCGCCACCCGCCGCCCGTCGTGCGAGACCGCAGGCGAGTAGTACTCGGCCAGAGACCCCACCAACGAAAGCTCGCGCCCTGACCGATCCACCGTCACCAGCTCGGTGTCGCCGAATACGCCCGTCCCACGCTGATAGACCAGGTTCCCCGACTGCGATGCTGAATACCCACCGGACATCGAATACGAGGACCAGCCGACATCGGCAAGATTAACGCCTTCCGAACCGATCTCGAGTCGTTCGCTGTCGAAGGGATAGGCCTTGAGGCTCCCCTCCTCCCAGAAGAGCAGCCAATTCGGTTCCACCAACTCGACCCTGGACATCGTCCGGGTTAACAACACCGGCTGCGGATCGCCCGTCAGCGCCGCCGCGTAGGTGCCGGATCTCGGACCTCCGAGATCTTGCAGGATAAAGAGGTAGTGTGTCCCCCCCGGGATGATCCGCGGCCACGCGTACCACGAGGAGAGCAAACCCGGAAAGGGAACTGGCAACTGCCGCACGTCGCCACCGTCGGCATCAACCAAGCGCGGCGGTGAATTGTAGTCACCGACAAAAATGATCGTGTCGTCATCCGTCCACGAAGCCCCGAGCGGGCGCGGCGCTTCGGCCACGACCTCCGCCCTCGCGTCCTCCAAACCGATCTTCTTGAGCTTGCCATCGGCAAAGAACCCGAGGGACCGGCCGTCCGGCGACCAGAAGGGCATCTCCGCCCCGCGCGTGTCGTCGAGCCGGCGGGCGTCGGCGTTATCGAGTGAGCGCACGAAGACAAAGCTCGGCCCGTCCGGTTCGCGTGCCGGAAAGGCCACCTGGCGGCCGTCGTTCGAGATTGCAGGAGGACCGATGTTCAGGTCAAAGGAATAACCCTCGGGTGCGGAGAGGTTCGACACCACCCTTTGTGGCGGGGTCGTTTTCGAATCACCGATCCAACCCGAAAAAACCGCGGCCATCACCGCCAAACCGGTGATCGGGCCGGCGATCGCCGCGATCCACAGAAGAGCCGGCCGAATGGACGAACCCGTGTGTCCGCTCCGCTGGGGCTGCGGCTCGGACGGTTCCCGAAGCTCGAGGCCCGCATCACCCATGTCCCGCAAGCGGCGCTCGGGGTCTCTTGCGAGACACCTGCGGAGGAGGCGTTCGACGGCAGGAGAAGTGGACTCGGGGAGCTCTTCCCACGGGATTTCGGCGCGCAACACCGCGGCGAGCACATCGGACACTGTCTCGCCGTCGAAGAGTTTCCGGCTGATCAGCATCTCCCACAGCACGACGCCGAAGGCCCAATTGTCGGCTCGGCGATCGACCTTCTTGCCCCGCGCCTGCTCCGGGCTCATGTAGGCGGCGGTGCCCAAGATGACCCCCTCCACCGTGGCGTGCCGGGTGAGGGTGGGGGAGAGTGACAGCGAGCCGTCGCCACTCTCGTCCTCCCAGGCTTTGGCGAGTCCAAAATCAAGCACCTTGACCGTGCCGCCCTCGGTGAGCGTGATGTTGGCCGGTTTGAGATCGCGGTGGACGATCCCCGCCTCATGTGCAGCTTCAAGCGCTTGAGAAATCTGCAGCGCGATCGGAACCGCCTCGTCGATGGGGATGGGGCCCCGAGCGATCCGCTCGGAGAGGTCTTCGCCCTCCACCAACTCCATCACCAAAAACGTGGTTCTTCCGGCGCCCGTCTCCGTGCCGGTGCCCGAAGAAACAACCGATTCCAACCCATACAAATGCGCGATGTTCGGGTGATTGAGCGATGCCAGCACCCTGGCCTCTCGGTCGAAACGCGCCATCCGGTCGGGATCCCGGGCAAACTCCTCCGGCAGGACCTTGAGCGCCACCTCACGGCCGAGCTTTTCGTCGGTGGCGCGCCACACCTCACCCATGCCGCCCTTGCCCAGCGAGGCGGTGATCCGGTAATGGGCAAGGGTCGTGCCGATCATGGCAGTACCTCATCGAGCCGCTCCCATTCACGCCTGGCGCGCTCCATCACCCGTTTGAAACGCTCGTCGCCGCGGATGTTGTCCAGGTACCGGTCGTGTTCGGAAAGGAAGGGGTAGTTGATCATGCCCTGGTCGATCGCCAGGGCGAGCCAATGCAGCGCCTCGTCCGTGGCACCGACCGAGGCGTGGGCACTCGCCAGAGCCCAGGGCACCTCCGCATCCCACTCAGCGACCTGTCGATACTTGCCATCGGCCAGTCGCAGGACCTCGGCGCGATCCTCCCGCCAGGTCGCTCGACACAGCCCCGACCACCACGTGCCGACGTCCGAATCGGGTTCGGCGTCCACCGCCTCGGTCAACTCCTCCGCCTCGTCCAATCGCCCGGCGTAGCCCAGAGCCATGGCGTAGTTCGCGCGCCACACCGGGGTGACCGGGTCGAGCTCGAACATTTGACGCGCGGCGTTCACCGCCTCGGAGAACCGGCCTGCGAACAACGGCACCATGGCGCGCATCAGCAGGCTCATCGGGTTGAGCGGATCGATTTCGACCAACCGCTTTGCTAAAGGTTCCGCAGCCTCGGGCTTGCCACCCAGCCAGCCAAGCGAGTGAGTGTAGAGCTGAAGCGCCACGATCTCGTTCGGGAAGCTCTGTAGCACGCGCCGCAAGCTCTTCCCGCAGCCATGAATGTGTCCGCGGGCCATCTGAGTCTGCGCGCGCACCAGGTACCCGCGCGGCGACCCGGGTTCGAGCGTGAAGATATTCTCCACACATTCTTCCGCTTTTCCGATGAACTCCTCTTCGCGTCCGACGGCGGCGCCGATGTTCACGTACTGGAAATAGGCCTCGCCGAGGCCTTGGTAAATCAGGGCATTGTCGCCGACCAAACGGAGCGCCGCCTTGAGATGGTTGATCGCCAGATCCAGGCTCCCGGGCATGAAGCTCCAGATCTCGGTCCGCGCGCGAAGATAGCTTTCCTGGGCACGGACGTCGTCGATCGGCCGCTCGGCCAGCTGCGCGGCCTCGTGCGGCGTGAGTTCGACCTCGAGGGCGTCCACGATCGACCGCGATACGCGTTCCTGGATATCGAAGACGTCGTCCAACGTGCCCTCGTACTTGTGGGACCAGAGTTGGCTTTCGTCCGCCGCGCCCACCAGCCGCGCCGTGATCCGCAGGTCGTTCGCCGCGCGCCGCACGCTGCCTTCGAGCACGTACCGGCAGTCGAGATCCCGACCGATGGCCGCCAGGCCACGCCCATCGTCCTTGAGGCGCATCGCCGAAGATCGGGAGATCACGCGCAGCGCCCGGACCTGCGACAGATCGGTGATGATCTCGTCGGTGAGCCCGTCCGAGAAGTACTCGGTGTCTGGATCGGGGCTCAGATTGGCGAAGGGGAGGACGACGATCGATTTCTCGGCGACCTCGGTTGTATCAACCGGAAGAATCTCAACCGCTGAGGAGGGCGACGGCGGGAGACCGAGGCGTTCGAGCAGCGCGCCCCACCTGGGGTCCGTCCGCAGCGGATCGAAGGGCGCCAATCCGGCAAAGAAGAGGATCGCCTGAGAGTCGTGCTCAGCGCGTTCGAGAACGTCCCATGCGCCTTCGGTATCACCGAGGGCGGCACGAACCCAGGCCTCGGAAACCACTGTGGGCGCGGGTTTGGGACGAGATATCAGTTCTTCGAGGATGGCCTCGGCCTCTTCGATCCGTCCGGCGACGGCGAAACCCCATCCAAGAATGCCGAGAATGAAGCCTCCCCGGCGCGAGAGCCGCACCGCCGCCTCGAGCTCGTCGACTCCCTCGCTGGTGGCGCCCGTTGCGACCTTGGCGATGCCCGAAGACCAGAGGGCGAGGGTGTTTTCGCGCTCGAACGTGATTGCCTGAGCAGTGGGATCAATCGCCTCTCGAGGCCGGGCCATTGCGAGCCGACCACACGCAGTCATGCCATATGGATAGGGGGCCAACGGATCGAGTTCGCACGCCGTCGCGAAGGCGCTCTCCGCTTCGTCGCGACGTTGATGAACACTGAGAAGGAAACCGAGCCAACAGTGGGCTTGGACGAAGGCCGGCCGGAGCTCGATGGCCCGCCGAAGCGCCGCCTCCGAGTCTCGCCACCTCGCCTCGCAGAACGCGATCATCCCCTCGACGTAGGACCCTTCCGGGGATTCGCCCTGGAGATCCAGAGCGGTAGCCAGCGCGTCCTTGGCCGTCTGATAGCCCGCGCGACTCGGGATCAGACTGTAGACGGCCGCAAGGACGGTGACCTCCGCCTTGCCGACCCACGAGGGACCGTGCGAGGGATCGAGGGCGAGGGCCTGTTCGTAGGACCTCAAGGCGTTGGCGTGATCGTTCTTGGAGTAGCGGAAATGCCGCGCCTTGAGATAATTCCGGTAGCCCTCGAGGTTTCCGACCTTGTCCCGCTCCCGCACCTTCCGCTCGCCCGGGGCCAACCGCGAGGTTACCGCCTTGACAACTCCAGCGGCAATCTCATCCTGGACGGCGAAGACGTCCGCCGCCTCGCGGTCGTAGCGCTCGGACCACAGCTGATAGCCGCTCTCCACCTCGGTCAGCTGCGCGGTCACTCGCAACCGGCTGCCCGCCATCCGCACACTGCCCTCAAGAACCTGCCCTACCGACAGGGCGCGTCCGATCGCCTTCAGGTCGTTGCTTTGCTCGACCGCCCGGAACGCCGAGGTTCGCGAGGCGACTTTGATGCCCTCGACGTGAACCAGGGCATTCATGATCTCCTCGGCCATGCCCTCGCAGAAGTAGTCCTGGTCCTTGGCCGGGCTCATGTCGGTGAAGGGCAACACGGCGATTCCGATGGAGTTCGATTTTCCGGGAGCTGGCAACCCATCGATCGGCCTCGATTCCAGTGCTCCGTCGGCTGTCCCGTCTGCATCCAGACCGGCCTTGCGCAGCCCATCCAGAATGTGTTCGACGAAGTCCTCGGGATGGCCCCACTTGAGGAACTCGTCTCGCACGGCCTCAAGATCATAGCCGAAGGTGTCGCGCAGCGTTTCGATGGATGTGCGAGCCTCGTCCGGTCGACCGAGCTGCCCACACGCGGCAGCGAAGTTGATATGGGTGTAGGGGAACTTGGGCCAGTTGATGGCTTTGACCACCGAACAGGCTTCCTCGTACTCTTCGCACGCGTAGTGGTGGTAGAAATTGACGAACGGGTACCACTCGGGGTGGTGCGGGTTGAGGGCACAGGCCTGGGTTCCGAGCTGGGCTCCGCGCTCCCTCTGCCCCGAGTTCCCGAAACACAGCCCCATATAGGCGATGGCGTAGGAGTTCTTCGGGTTGAGCGCCATCGCCCTGGTGGCTGCGGCCTCAAACGCCGCCAGGTCGCCGAGAAAAAAGTGCCCTCCGGCCAGATTGAGCCAGCCCGCCTGGGTGGTCGGGTCGAGATCGACGGCCCGCTGCGCCATCTGCAACGAACGCCCGATCGGATCCTCCAGAAGATTGAACCCGAAGGCGAACTCGTTGGCGTAGGTGTTCGCGAGCCACGCGTGGGCTTCCGAGTTGTCCGGGTGCAGTTCGATCATCTTCTCGAGCCCGTCGCGAATCGCGGCGTGCTCCTCGGGCGGGTGGATGACCTGTATGAAGCAGACCGCCCGCATGATCCAATCGTCGACGGTCATCTCGTCATCGTCCATGGCGCGAAGCTCGGCGGCAACCAACCGCGCCATCACTCCCGAGTAGTCGCCCACCGTTGCGACGACCCGGTCGGTCAGATCGTCCTGCAGCTCGAAAAGGCTCGCGCCCTCGATCCGGCGGTCGTAAGCCTCCGACCAGACGTGGGCACCCGTCTCGACCTCCACGAGCTGCACGCTGAGGCGCAGCTCGGAACCGGCGCTTCTCAGCCCGCCGCGCAGGATGTAGCGCACACCACGGCCAAGAAACGTCGTTTCGGAATCTTCGCCCACTCCAAGCTGTGCACCGTCGATGATCGTGAGGTAGGGAAAGCGGGCGAGACCGCTCGTGATGTCTTCCGCAAGACCTTCGGCGAGCGCCGCAAGTCCCGCGTCGGAGGCGGGCGAACGAAACGGCGCAACCGCAATGGCGCGATCGCTGCCCGGTCGGAGGCGGCTGCCCGAGGATTCGATCGCGGGGCGTCGGACGGGAACGACCCGGGGGATCGCGGAAGCGACCGGATCCCTGGAGGCTTCCCGCTTCAGCGCCTTGAGCTCATTAAAGACGTCGCGCGAGGTCTGGTAGCGGTCACGGCGGTCCTTCTCGAGACACCGGCTGATGATCCGCCCCAGGTGCCGAGGGAGATCCGCCCGAATCTCCACCAACGGCGTGGGGACATCTTTGAGGATCGACGACATCAGGCCCGGCGAGGTTTCGCCGTGGAATGGCCGTTCTCCGGTCGCCATCTCATAAAGCAGCACCCCGAGCGAGAACACATCCGTTCGGTGGTCGACGATCTTCCCCTCAATTTGTTCCGGAGACATGTAAGGAATCGTTCCGACAACCATCCCGATCCCGGTCATGGCCGCGGTCAGCAGCTCGCTCGAGTCGGAATTGCCATCTGTCGGTTGCAGCTTGGCGAGCCCGAAATCCAGCACCTTGACCCGGCCGTCGCGGTCCACCATGACGTTGGAGGGCTTGAGGTCGCGGTGGATGACGCTCTTGTCGTGGGCGGCGGATATCGCTTCGGCCAGCGGTGTCGCCAGCTCGAAAAATGTCTCGGCGTCGAATCCATGCTCGGGGATCATCGAGTCGAGGGTTTGCCCATCCACCAGTTCCATCGTCAAGAACCGGATGCCCTCGGCGTCCTCCACCGAAAAGATGGTGACGATGTGGGGATGGTTGAGGGCCGCCACGGCCCGAGCCTCGCGCTCGAATCGATCGAGCCTCTGCGCGTCGCCTGCAAACTCCTCCGGCAGAACCTTGATCGCCACCTCGCGACCCAGCTTCTCGTCGTGCCCCCGCCACACCTCCCCCATCCCACCGGCGCCGAGCGCAGCGGTGATGCGGTAGTGAGCGAGGGTCGTGCCGATCACAACGCGCCTCCTCCGGTGACGGTCGCGAGCCACACATCCGCCTGGTGCTCTTCCTGCAAAAAGAAAATCTCTCTGCCGTCCTCGCGAGGCTCCGGCTTGCTGTACACCTCTCCGCGTCCCGGCTCGAGGAGCAGGCTCTCCTTGCCGGTCACGATATCGGCCAGATACAGCGCACCATCGCGGGAAAAGGCGATCTTCGATGTATTGCGCAGCCATTTGCCGAGCTGAATCGAGGCACTGGAGCCCGAGATGCCGGCCATCACCGTCCGGTAGCTGCGATCCTGGAAGTCCCACGCCACAACGTGTTCCGCGGGGCTGCCATCGGGCTTGACCGCGAATCCGAGAAGAAAACGACCGTCAAGCGACCAGGCCGAACCCGACAGCACCGTTCCGTCGCCGATGGGTGGCAACTCTTCGGTGGGCCGGGTGGGCAACTCCCCCCGGAGATCGAAAATCGCGGTTCCTTGATTCCCGAGTTGGGTGGTGATTCGCGTCCCGTCGGGTGACCACACGCCGAAATCGGCCCAGATGTCCGTCGTGGTCAGTTGTTGAAGGCCACTCCCGTCAGGGCGAATCGACCACAGCTCGTACTTTCCGTAGCGATCCGAGTAGAACGCGATCCGCGACCCATCCGGCGACCACTGGACCCCGCGATCCCGGGAGGGGTCGTCGGTCAAACGCCTCACCTCCAAACCGTCGCGACTGATGACCCAAATGTCCTCCTGGCCGTCGGTGGTCGCAACGGCGGTCCACGCCCCGTCGGGCGACGGGCTCACACCCTGATACGAGCGATTGCCCCGCGTGATGGATTCGGGCGCACCGGTGGTCCGTCCGGACGCCGGATCCACGCCGACCACCGAGAGATTCGCGCGCCGGTCGAGGCTCGTGAAAACGAAGCTGGCACCATCAGCCGCAAAGTTCGTTTGACCGCTCCATCGTGATGGTGTCGTGATGGGTTCGGGAGGACCCAAGACCTCGCCGGTGGACTGGTCGATCGGAACCCGCCAGAGGTTGAGACCGCCGCCTCGATCGCTTGAAAAGTAGAGGAAGGAGCCGTCCGGCGACCACACCGGGTTCCAGTCGACGGGCGCATCCGAGGTCACCGGCACCACGCCGGTTCCGTCGATGCCAACCGTCCAGATGTCGCGTTGCCCGGTGCCAATCGGTAGACCCCAATACGCGACCCGCTGCCCGTCCGGCGATACCGAAGGTTGAACGCCGTCCTCGACCTCCGCCAGCTGCCGGATGGCACGTGTCGCGATATTGACCGCCCACAGCGGGCTATCGATGGCCCGGGAGAGGGGGTTTTCGGTGACGCTCTCGGTCGAAAACACGAGCTCAGACCCTTCGGGAGTCCAGGCGGGGTTGAAGCCGTGATCGGTCACGCGGATGACCGACTCGCCGGTGGCGCCCATGATGAAGAGGCCGCCTCCGTTTCGCTCCGACCGGAAAGCGATCTCTTCTCCATCCGGCGAAAAGGCCGGTTGCATGTCGGCTTCTGCCGATCCTGCCGTGAGGTTGATCGGATTCCCGCCGCTCGTTCGCATCAGGTAGATGTCCCAATCGCCATCGGTATCGCTCGCGTAGGCCACGAACCGGCCGTCGGGGGACAGGGTCGGCTGAACCTCGAGACCGGAGAACTGGGTAACAGGGCGAAAGGAAAGAACCGGGACAGTTGCAGTTGATTCGCCCCTTACTGACCACCACAGCGCCGAGATCAAGAGGCCGGCTGCAAGTCCCGCGGTGACACCGCCCGCAACACGCCATCGCATCGATCCGCGGGACGGAGTTGCTTCCTCCTCCTCTTCGGCATTACCCGGGGACAATAGATCCTCGAGGTCCAACCTTCCGTCGGCAATATCGTGCAGCCGCCGACGCGGGTCGCGTTGGAGACAGCGACGCAGCAGCTCGACGAGTCGGCGTGGGGTCGCCGCGGGGAGAGACCGCCAATCGGGTTCGTCTTTGAGCACCGCAGCCAGGGTTTCGGAGGCGGTCTCCTCGGCGAATAACTTCGCGCCGGTGAGCATCTCCCACAGCACCACGCCGAAGGCCCAGATGTCGGCGCGGCGGTCCACCTTCTTTCCTTTGGCCTGTTCCGGGCTCATGTAGGCGGCGGTGCCGAGAATCACCCCCTCGACCGTGGCGTGACGGGTCAGGGTGGGGGAGAGGGAGAGGCTCGAGTCACCGCCTTCTTCCTGCCACGCCTTGGCGAGCCCGAAGTCGAGCACCTTGACCACACCGTCTTCGGTGAGCTTGATGTTGGCCGGTTTGAGATCTCGGTGGACGATTCCCGCGTCGTGCGCGGCCTCCAGGGCCTCGGCGATCTGGAGCGCGATCGGGATCGCCTCGTCGATGGGAATGGGTCCCCGCGCGATCCGCTCGGACAGATCCTCGCCCTCCACCAGCTCCATGACGAGGAAATGGACCACCCGTCCGCCCGATGCCGGATGCTCGATGCTTGATGCTGGACCTGTCGCGGCGGAGCCGGCAGGCGAAGCCGGATCCCCCGCCCGCCTGGATTCCGTGCCGCTCCCACTGTCATCCTGAGCGAGCGGCGCGACAGCGCTGTGAGTCGAAGGATCTGGGATAGGGGAAGACTCCGATTCGCTCTGCGGCCCACCTCCCAGAACCTTCGATCGGCCTTCGGCCTCCCTCAGGATGACATCAGGGGGGCACTCCACGGTTTCCAGCCCGTACAAATGCGCGATGTTCGGGTGGTTCAGGCTGGCCAGGACCCTGGCCTCACGTTCGAAACGGGCGAGGCGCTCCGGATCGGCCGCAAAATCCTCCGGCAGCACCTTGAGCGCCACCTCGCGACCGAGCTTCTCATCCTCGGCCCGCCACACTTCTCCCATCCCGCCGGCGCCGAGCTCGCCGGTGATGCGGTAGTGGGCGAGGGTGGTACCGACCATCGCCGCACTACTCCAGACCCAGGCTGTCGAACCACCCGATGACCACTCTCAGGTCGGCGTTGCCCAGGCCCTCGTCGTCGGGTTGGACCATCAGGAAGCTGGAGCCGTCGAGCGACACGTCGTAGCTGTGGACGTCATCACTGATCAGCGACGGCCGCAGGTACGGGTCGTCGAACAGCGTTTCGGGCCGGCCGAACACCAGGCCCACGTCATCGCGAACCGGCACCGCCATCATCGACGTCTCGGTGCGGAAGAAAAGCTCCCGTCCGTCGCGGGACCAAAGGGGTTCCTGACCGCCTCCGCTCGACACCTGGACCTTGCCGCCGGGGCCCGGGTAGGGTCGAACGTAGACCTCCCAACGTCCCGATTCGTCCGATCCGTAGGCGATCCATCGCCCGTCTGGGGAGAATGCCGGGTACCGCTCCAAGAACCGGGTTTCGAGGAACGGTTTCGGATCGGGACTGATGTTCGCGTCGAGCACCCAGATGTCATAGTTTCTGTCAGCCCCGATGGCGCTGAGCGCCAGCTGTCGACCGTCCCCGGTCCATGACGCTGCCCTCAGCGAGATCGGCGCGTCTGCCACGAGAGTCGGGGTTCCCGTGCCGTCAGCCGGCACCCGAAAGAGGATGCGGCTGGTGTCGTCGTCTCCGGCATAGATCACCGAGCGGCCGTCCACGTCCCACAGAGGGTCGTGAGTGTCGTCGTCGAATGTGATCCGGGTGAGCGTCTCCCGGGTGAGATCGTAGGTCCAGAGGCTGCAGTCGGGAGTCATCACTCGACGCAACAGAATCCGCCGCCCGTCCGGTGACACACGGGGCTCAGCCCACGATGAAAGCTCCTCGACCACCTGCTCGGCGGCGCCATTTCGGTCCACTCTGACTACCGCTCGTCCGCCGGCCAGCATGCTGTCGTTATCGAGCGGAGTGTAGATGAGGGCGCCGGTTCTGGACACCGCGAAGCGGCCGCCCTGGCGGGGACCGGAGCCGACCCCTTGGAGCACCACGGTGGGTTCGCCGGTCACATCCGCGCGCTCCGGATCGAAGCGGTAGGCCACCACGTCGCGCTGCAGGTACCTGTACACCAGGAGGTGATCGTGATCGAACAGCGTCGGTGTGGCTGCGTCCTCGACGACCGGTTTGGACTGGCCGGTCGCCAGAGAGTAGGCCCATACGCTCCAGCCGTCCCCGTAATCGTTGGTGAAGAGCACCCACGGGGATGATGGAACCAACATCGGCTCGTGGTGGATCAACTCGCCCGGCGCGGGTGTGGTGAGGATCGTGGCCTCACCTCCGGATTCAGCTATTTTTCCGAGACCGGTCCAGATGCTGCCGTCGACCACGGCGCCGCTGACGATCAGGAACCCATCGGGGTGCCAGGCCCCTGTGTTGAAGGATCCCCTGGTCTTGACACCCGGGAGCTGCGTCGGCGTTCCACCGGTCGTTTGGACTTTCCACAATCCATCGCCCACGGGGTCGAAGAAGGCCACCCACTTTCCGTCGGGAGAGAAGAAGGGGTTTTCAGCCTGGTGTGTCCCGGGGACGGAGAATGGCTCGAAGTTGTCCAGAGAACGAAGCTGCAGGGACGCGGAGTCGTCGTCCGGGGAATAGGCCACCCATTGCCCGTCGGGCGAAATCGCTGAGTTCGAGAACCGGTTGAACGCGGCTTCCGAAATTTCGACGTGAAGTGGCGGTCCGGTTGTCGGCTGAGGCCCAAGCAGAGCCCAGCCGATCGCCGCACCGGCGGCGATGATCCCGATCAGACCGACCATCAGACCGACCCGACCGGATCTCGCCGCCGCCCTTGTGCCGGCCGGCGAGTCTTCGAGTTCCCCCTCGGAAAGCTCGAGACGCGCATCCCCGATCCACTGCAGGCGGTTCTTCGGTTCGCGCTGGAAGCATCGGGACAGGAGGCGTTCGATAGATGCCGGTGTCTCCGGCGGGAGGGCCGAGAGGTCCGGCTCACGGGTGAGCACCGCCGCCAGGACGTCGGTGACCGTCTCGCCCTCGAAGAGCTTGTGGCCGGTGAGCATCTCCCACAGAACCACCCCGAAAGCCCAGATATCGGCGCGGCGGTCGACCTTCTTGCCCCGCGCCTGCTCGGGAGACATGTAGGCCGCGGTGCCGAGGATCACCCCCTCCACCGTGGCGTGACGAGTCAGGGTGGGGGAGAGCGACAGCGAGCCGTCGCCGCCTTCGTCTTCCCACGCCTTGGCGAGGCCGAAGTCGAGCACCTTGACGACACCTTCGCTGGTGAGCTTGATGTTGGCCGGTTTCAGATCGCGGTGAACGATGCCCTGTTCGTGGGCGGCCTCGAGCGCCTCGGCGATTTGGAGCGCGATCGGGATCGCCTCGTCGATGGGAATGGGCCCCCGCGCGATCCGCTCGGAGAGCTCTTCACCCTCCACCAGCTCCATGACGAGGAAGTGGACCACCCGCCCGCCCGATGCCGGATGCTCGATGCTTGATGCTGGACCTGTCGCGGCGGAGCCGGCAGGCGAAGCCGGATCCGCCTCCCGCCCGATGCTGGATGCTCGATTCCCCGCCCGCCCTGATTCCGTGCCGCTCCCACTGTCATCCTGAGCGAGCGGCGCGACGGCGCCGTGAGTCGAAGGATCCGGGTGGGGGGAAGACCCCGATTCGTTCTGCGGCTCACCCCCAAAATCCTTCGATCGGCCTTCGGCCTCCCTCAGGATGACATCAGGGGGGCACTCCACGGTTTCCAGCCCGTACAAATGCGCGATATTCGGGTGGTTCAGGCTGGCCAGGACCCTGGCCTCCCGCTCGAACCGCGCGTACCGATCGGGATCCGACGCAAACTCCTCCGGCAGCACCTTGAGCGCCACCTCGCGACCGAGCTTCTCATCCTCGGCCCGCCACACCTCTCCCATCCCGCCCTTGCCCAGCGAGGCGGTGATTCGATAGTGAGCGAGGGTCGTGCCGATCATGGTTTCTCCAAGTCGAGATGCTGGGCCCAGTTGAGCGCGACTTCGATCTGGGCGGCGGATTCGCCGCGGCGCTCGAATTCTACAAAGACGAAGCGGTCGCCGGACGGTGCCACATCCCAGTTGACGGACGGCGCCGTGGACGTCACAAAACCCCCACTCAAGTTGTCGAGCACCACCTCGGGCGGCCCGGCAACAAAGGTGTCCCCCGGCGCCACGTCAACCGCCATCAACGGTCGTTTCGGCGAGCCGATGTCGATGTAGAAGAGGCGGCGGCCGTCGTGGGACCACCGCGGATATCCTCCGAGGTTGGGAGAGACCTGCCACTTGCCGTCTCCCTGAAGCGGTCGCACGAAGACCGACGACGAACCGGAACCCGGCGAAGAGTAGGCGATCCACCGCCCGTCCGGAGAGATCGCGGGACCACTGGCCTTCTCCTCGAAGAGCACCGGCTGCTCGCCGGTGGCGAAAAGGTAGATATCGTTCGTCTGCCCCAGCCGCGTCACGGCGAGGGCGCCGCCGTCGGGAGATACTGACTCGGGGAAAAGGGCCGTCGCGTCTCCGCGGAACAGCCGCTCCCCGGCGGAGCTGCCGTCGGCAGCTTTGACATCGATGGCGACCTCGTCGGAGTAGCTCAGAAAGGCGATTCGGGCACCGTCCGGATACCACAGCGGATAGAGGCTGTTGCCGGTGAAGGTCAGCCGGTTGAGACTGTTCGAGACGAGGGAGTATACCCAGACGTCACCGGTGACGCCGGAATAGCCCTCGCCGACCGTGAACGCCAGCCTGGTACCGTCGGGCGAAAAACGCGGTTGGAAGAACCCCCGCGGCGAAAGCGGCAGACGTTCGGCCCGGCCGCCGGTGTCGACCACCGTCAACATGGTGTCCGCCGCGGTCACCGCTCCGGCCAACCACGCGATGGTGCCGTTTTCCGCAACCGTGAAGTACCCGGCGCCACTCGAGGGGTCACCGCCGACGTCCTCGATAACCGGCACCGGTTCACCAAGCACCTCCAGACGATCCGGGTCGAAACGAACGCTGTAGAGGTTTCCCGTGCGGGCGAACACGATGCGATCGCGGCCTGCAAACCGGGCCATGTTGGCGTCCTCGATGATGCTGCGACGGATGCCGGAATCGAGCGCGTAGACTGCGATGAACGCCCCGTCGTAGTTGTTGGGGCTGTCGAGGTTGCCGACGGTAAACAGGACGATGTCGCCCTCCGGCGTCGCGTGCGGAAAACGGAATGTCCGTTCGCGGCTGTCCGGGTCGACATCGACGATCTCGTCCACAGGACCACCGGTATCGGCCACCCGCCAGAGGCCGCTGGCGTACTCGGGGGAGAAGACGATTGTCCCGTCGGGAAGCCAGACGCCGCCACGGGGATTGGGTGCGTCGGCAACGGTGACCACCGAACCGCCGGACACCGACGCCCGTTTGAGCTTGCCGTCGGCAAAGAAGGCGATCGACGAACCGTCCGGAGAAAAGAACATCTCACCCGCGCCCTCCGTACCGTCGAGCCGGAAGACCTCGTTGCGGTCGAGCTCGCGGAGAGCAATCACATCGCGAGCGATGTCGGTGGCGGTTGTTGTCATGGCCAGCGTGCGACCATTCGGAGAAAGGGCGAGGATTGGCTGGTCGATGAACGACAGCCTCTGATTTTCACCGAGGCCGAGGGTGAACCGGGTCAGCGGGGCGTCGACCGTTGGGGCCGGCCGGAGCCACAGCGCTGCCGCGGCCGCCAACGCCGCGGCGGCGATGACCCAGGCCAGTCGCTCGCGGCTGCTGCGCGCAGTCCGGACCACAGGTGCGGGTTGTGCGGGCTCGGCAGTCGAAACATCCGTTCCTTCGACTAGCTCGAGCCGCGCATCCCCGATCCACTGCAGGCGGTTCTTCGGTTCGCGCTGGAAGCATCGGGACAGGAGGCGTTCGATAGATGCCGGTGTCTCCGGCGGGAGGGCCGAGAGGTCCGGCTCACGGGTGAGCACCGCCGCCAGGACGTCGGTGACCGTCTCGCCCTCGAAGAGCTTGTGGCCGGTGAGCATCTCCCACAGAACCACCCCGAAAGCCCAGATATCGGCGCGGCGGTCGACCTTCTTGCCCCGCGCCTGCTCGGGAGACATGTAGGCCGCGGTGCCGAGGATCACCCCCTCCACCGTGGCGTGACGAGTCAGGGTGGGGGAGAGCGACAGCGAGCCGTCGCCGCCTTCGTCTTCCCACGCCTTGGCGAGGCCGAAGTCGAGCACCTTGACGACACCTTCGCTGGTGAGCTTGATGTTGGCCGGTTTCAGATCGCGGTGAACGATGCCCTGTTCGTGGGCGGCCTCGAGCGCCTCGGCGATTTGGAGCGCGATCGGGATCGCCTCGTCGATGGGAATGGGCCCCCGCGCGATCCGCTCGGAGAGCTCTTCACCCTCCACCAGCTCCATGACGAGGAAGTGGACCACCCGCCCGCCCGATGCCGGATGCTCGATGCTTGATGCTGGACCTGTCGCGGCGGAGCCGGCAGGCGAAGCCGGATCCGCCTCCCGCCCGATGCTGGATGCTCGATTCCCCGCCCGCCCTGATTCCGTGCCGCTCCCACTGTCATCCTGAGCGAGCGGCGCGACGGCGCCGTGAGTCGAAGGATCCGGGTGGGGGGAAGACCCCGATTCGTTCTGCGGCTCACCCCCAAAATCCTTCGATCGGCCTTCGGCCTCCCTCAGGATGACATCAGGGGGGCACTCCACGGTTTCCAGCCCGTACAAATGCGCGATATTCGGGTGGTTCAGGCTGGCCAGGACCCTGGCCTCCCGCTCGAACCGCGCGTACCGATCGGGATCCGACGCAAACTCCTCCGGCAGCACCTTGAGCGCCACCTCGCGACCGAGCTTCTCATCCTCGGCCCGCCACACCTCTCCCATCCCGCCTGCACCCAGCGAGGTGGTGATTCGATAGTGGGCGAGGGTGGTGCCGATCATCGCTGCGCGTCGATCGCCTGCGGCCAGTTCACCACCACCGTGATCGGCTGCGGGTCCTGATCCTCTTCGGGCTCAACGAGCAGAAAGCGTTGGCCGTCACTGGTGACGTCCCACGACTTGCCCTGACTCACCTTGTGCTGGAAGAGTCGCTCGGGCTCCGAAAATGCAAGGCCGTCGCCACGGGCGTAGACCCCGATTCCGACGAGGGACCCAGCCGGGTCCTCGTAGATGATCTCCTGACCGTCGCCTCGCCAGCGCGGCCAGCCACCGCCGCCCGAAGAGACCTGCCATTTCCGACCGGGCCCCGGGAAGGGCGCCACGTAGATCTCCCACTCGTCAGACTCGTTCGACCCGTAGACGACCCACCGGCCGTC
The DNA here is from genome assembly GCA_963710645.1 of uncultured Holophagae bacterium. Classification (GTDB taxonomy): domain Bacteria; phylum Acidobacteriota; class Thermoanaerobaculia; order Thermoanaerobaculales; family Sulfomarinibacteraceae; genus FEB-10. The sequence continues at coordinate 371,801 of CAVQBD010000006.1, forward strand.
GGGCGAGAACGCGGCCCCGTACTCCACGAACTCCGACGCCTGCCAGGGGCGTGGGTCGTCGGCCTCGGGCATTGCCAGGGCCGTGAGGTCGAGATTGAGGGGCGTGTCCTGGACCCGCTCAGCAATCATCAAGTATTCGCCACCCGGGTGCCATTTCTCTGGCCACGTGGGTTTATCGAACGACCCCACCTGCTCACCCTCGCCCGATCCGCCGATCGCTTTCCGCTGCATCGTGCTCCCGTCGCCTTCGTAGGTCGCCCAGACGAGCTCTTTGCCGTCGGGAGAAAACACCGGGTCGTTGTCCTCGGCCGGGTCGAAGGTGAAGCGTGTTCTCAATCTGCGATCCAGCTCAACGATCCACAGATCCATGTTGTCGCCGTCGTCCTCCCGGATCCGAACCGCGGCGGTGTCCCCGGTGGGGGAGAGTTCGACGGTATCCCAGAAACGAGCCGGTTCGCCGATCGCCTCCAGGGCCTTTCCGTTGCGATCACGCCACCTCAGCACCTGGTCCCACGACAGGGTTCCACTCTGAAAGGTGAGCACTCCGGTCTGTGAAGCCGAGAAGACCCCCTGGGCGGTCCCGGTCGAGAGCAGCGCCACGCTGTCCGCAACCGGAATGGGGTCGCCCTTCAGCTCGAGTCGAACGGGATCGAAGGCCTGAGCCATCAGAGTGCTCTCCATGAGATACAGGAGGTGGCCCGAGGCGTACTCCGCCGCGGCCGGGGAGCGCACCAGCAGCTTGTCGTCGCCACCCTCCAAGGAAGCGGCCATGATTGCCTGGCCCTCGGTGGTGCCATCGGGGAAACGAGCGAGGTAGAGGAAGTGCTTGCCGCCGGGCAACCATCGGGGGTGGCGGTGCGAGTCGTCGCCACGATCCGAATTGAAGGTCGTGACCACGGCGGGCTCGCCGCCGAGCTGTGACACTCGGTGGATCGGTTCGTAGGGCCCCGGGGCGAACAGGATGACTCCATCGGCACCCCACGACCCGCCCTTGCCGTCGGCGGCGTCGCACAGGGTGAGCGGTTGGCCGCCCGATGCGTTGACCTTTTTGAGCTTGCCGCCGGCGAAGAAGCCCAGGGACTGGGAGTCCGGCGACCAGAACGGGTACTGCGCATCGTCTGTGCCGGACAGGGGTCGGGGCACCACCTCGTCCAACTCCCGGATAAAGAGGCGAACCGTACCGTCGGCGTCCCATGCACTGAAGGCCAACGAATTTCCGTTGGGGGAGATTACCGTCGGACCGGGCCTGGTGGAGTCGAGCTGGAAGCCGCGCCCCTCCGGGGCCGGGACCTGGAACCGAATTGTGGTGGAATCCTCGGTGCCGCGGAACAGAGCCGCTCCGCCCAGGAGTCCGGCCGCCAGTGCCGCCACTGCTACCAGCGCCGTCACAACCACCCGGCGACCGGGCGCGGGTCCAAATGGTGCGGCCTCCGTTTCGACGCGTTGGGCGGACTGGAATGACTGGGGGTCGGCGGAGTACTCCTCGAGCAGCACTCGCGCGTCGCCGATAGACTGCAGGCGCTGTCTCGGTTTCTTGCGCAAGCAGCGCTCAATGAGCTCGCGAAGCCGTGACGGGGTGCTGGGTGGCAGGGCGTCCAAATCCGGCTCGTCCTTGAGCACCGACGCCAGGACGTGAGAGACCGTCTCCCCTTCGAAGAGTTTTCTTCCGGTGAGCATCTCCCACAGAACGACACCGAAGGCCCATATGTCGGCTCGGCGATCCGCCGCGATACCGGCGGCCTGCTCCGGAGCCATGTAGGCGGCCGTGCCGAGGATGACGCCGGCGGCCGTAGCGTGGGCGGTCAGGGTTGGAGACAGAGAGAGACTCTGGTCACCCGTGTCGGCGTCCCAGGCTTTGGCCAAGCCGAAATCGAGCACCTTGACCGTGCCGTCCAGGCGAACTTTGATGTTGGCCGGTTTCAGATCGCGGTGGACGATGCCCTGTTCGTGGGCCGCCTCGAGGGCCTCGGCAATCTGAAGCGCCATCGGCACCGCATCCTCCACGGCAATCGAACCCCGCTTGATGTGTTCGGACAGGTCCTCGCCGTCCACCAGCTCCATGACGAGGAAATGGACCACCCGCCCGCCCGATGCCGGATGCTCGATGCTTGATGCTGGACCTGTCGCGGCGGAGCCGGCAGGCGAAGCCGGATCCGCCTCCCGCTCCGTTCCTGCCTCCGCGCCCTTCCCACTGTCATCCTGAGCGAGCGGCGCGACAGCGCCGTGAGTCGAAGGATCTGGGAGGGGGGAAGATCCCGGTTCGCGCTGCATCCCAACCCCCAGATCCTTCGATCGGCCTTCGGCCTCCCCCAGGATGACATCTGGGGCGTACTCCACAGTTTCCAACCCGTAAAGATGGGCGATGTTTGGGTGGTTCAGGGAAGCCAGAACCTTTGCCTCGCGCTCAAAACGCGCCATCCGGTCGGGGTCCGATGCAAATTCCTCCGGCAGTACCTTCAGCGCCACCTCACGGCCGAGCTTGGTGTCGGTGGCACGCCACACTTCTCCCATGCCCCCGGCGCCGAGGGGCCCGATGACCTCGTAGTTTCCAACGTGTTGTCCTGGTTTCATCACACTGCCCCGGTTGAATCGAAGTTTCGCGACCGAGATTGTATCTCGATTATGTGATTCAACCAATGGCGCGGGCGATTGATTCCGAGAATCCTATGGTTGGAGACGTCCTGCGGGGCGGCGGGGGGGCTGGGGCTGGATTCCCGTGGTCCACTCAAAGCGGATGCCGTTCACGATGGGCGACACGGATGGGTCGCTGGTGGCCAGGTCCAGGCGGTACTGGAGGAGTCCGGGACCGGTGAAAATCACCGGCAGAGCGACTCCAGGATCCACTGTTCGCCAGATTCCCATGGCGTCTTCCCCGTGGCCGACACGAATGGCCACCCGGACGCCGGTCTCCGGCGGCACATGGGCGTCGAGTTGGCATGTGATCGCAACCATGTCCCCGGGAATTTCGAGGGGAGACGAAACGAGCGAACCGGAGGGAGAAAAGTCGGCGACCTGCCACCATCTCACATCGGTGGCGCCGCTTTCGCCCGCGGCCACGTCCAATGAACCGTTCCCGTCCAGGTCGGCGACCACGAGTGGCCAGGCGTTGACGAATCCGTCCGCAATGGGGTGCTCGGGCCAACTGGTTGGATTGCCGCCGGTGTTACGCCACCACGCGACGCGGTGCATACGGTCCGATGTGGCGACCACATCGAGGTGGTTGTCACCGTCCAGGTCAACCGCCTGCACTTCAAGGGCGCCGATGAAGGTGCCGCCAACCAATTCGCGGGCCCACTGGATCGGGTCACCACCTTGGTTGCGCCAGAGGGCGAGTCGGCTGGCGCCATAGCCGGCGCCGATGATGTCCAGATCTCCGTCGAGGTCCATATCGCTTGCTACGGCGTGATGCGCCTGGGTGAACCCGACGGCGATGGTTTGCTTGATCCAGCCGATGGGATTCCCGCCGGTGTTGCGCCACCAGGCAACCTCGTTGTCCACCAGGGCGGTGCCGAGGATGTCCATCCGGCCATCGCGGTCGAGGTCGACCGGAACCGCCGATCGGGCGCCGCCAAACGCGTCGTCAACAATCTGCTCGGTCCAGTCGATGGGCATTCCCCCGTCGTTCCGCCACCACACGATGGTGCCTGGTACCGCGGCTGCGCCAACAACATCAAAATCTCCGTCGCCGTCCATGTCTGCCGTGTCGGCCCAATGGGCGTTGGTGAACCCGGTGCCGATGACGTATTTCGTCCACGCCGCTCCAAAGCCATAGTTCTGCCACCAGGCGAATTCACCCGAATTCCACGCGCATCCGATCAGGTCCACGGCGCCATCACCGTCGAGGTCGCGACCGTTGACCGAAGCTGCGGCTGGAAAAGAACCGTCGACATTGTGGAATAACCACTCCGAGGGATGATCGCCCAGGTTCTCCATCCAGACCACGTCGTTGCCGCCAAATGCCGCCACCGCGATGTCGATGTCGAGGTCGTGGTCGATATCGGCCACCGCCAAGCCGGCGGGTCTGTTGAATGCCGGGTCAACGGTGTGTTCGTGAGTCTGTTGGAGAGGCCGGCCCGACAGGGTCAGTTGGCCCGGTTGAGCGAGCCACGCCACCCCCTCGGAATCCTCGAAGGTGAGGGCCCAGGTGGGAATCGGTCCCTGGTGTGCGGGGCCACGAGACCAGTCGGTCTGTTCGGAGGTGACGATCGGCCCGTTTGCAGACACTGGCCCAACCCAGCACAACAGCCACACACTGCACACCACCCATCGTCGAACAGTGGCGTTTGTTGACCGATGGATCTGGCCGCTCCGTGTATCTGCCGAGGCGTGCATGGTCTCTCCTTCTTGGGGGGCCCGTGTCTGGGCGAAAATACGACCGGGGGGTGGGTTGAGTTTCAGGAATCCGGGCCGATCCGCCATGAGGTCTTTCGGATTATGACCTCCAGATGACGGAGGACACTTGACCGGAAGTGGGTAAAAAGGAGACATTGGGGTCACGGAATGCCACTCGGGGATCTAGAGAATGGAGCCAGAACGGTCAAAAGCATGAGCGGAGGGTCGATTCAAAGCCGCATAGTGATTGCGAGTGTCACGCCAGTCGTGGTGGTGGGGACTGTGGCTGTACTTGGTGTCGGCTGGATGTTTCCCGAAGGGCCTTCCGATCTGAGACTCTGGACCGCGGTTTTTTCGGTCTCGGCCGTGGTGCTGACACTGCCGCTCGCGCTGTGGTTCGCTCGGCGCACCACCCAACCTCTCGATGCCCTTCGCGATACCGTGGAAAGGCTTGGCCGCGAGGAAATCGATGCCCGCTACGTTATGCGCGGTCCGAAGGAGATCGATAGGTTGGGTCGGGTCATCAACCTGGTCGCCGATCGACTTCAGGCGGCGCAGGACGAGTTGGCCCGTGAAAAGAAAGGCGTCACGCAGCAGGTGACGGGTCGGACGCGAGAGCTCCAACAAGCCAACCGCCTGCTGATGGACATCGCCAACCGCGACGCCCTCACCGGCCTCGCCAACAAGCGCCGACTGGAGTTGGAGCTGGAGCGGCACATTTCGTTGTCGACACGTACCGGTGTTCCTCTTGCAGTCATCATGATGGACCTGGACAAGTTCAAACAGTACAACGACACCGCAGGTCACCTCGCCGGCGATACTCTGCTCCAGAACGTGGCCCACAACCTGCGCGGCAGGGCCCGGTCCACCGATATCGTCGTCCGGTGGGGCGGCGACGAGTTCTGCATCCTGGTGCCGGGCACAAAAGCGGAGGGCGCGGTGGCCGCGGCGGAGGGTTTTGTGGAGGCGGTGGTGAAGGCGGCAGAGGCCTCCCCGTTGCCGGAAGGAACCCAACTGGTTGGTGCCAGCGCCGGTGTCGCTTGTTATCCGGGAGACGGTGATGACGGTACCGCTCTGATCTCCCGTGCCGACGAGGCGCTCTACCACGCCAAGGAAACCGGTCGCGGCCGGGTTGTCAGGTTGCCGTCCGCAGACGAGTGACCTGAACCGTCACGACGAAGCGGCGGACCCTCGGCTTTCTTGCCTCACGGGGTCAGACGCCGGGACGGCCGGCGGGGGGCGGGCATTCCCCACTCCTGTCCTGTGAATTCAATGTCGCGAAACACCGGGGAGGCGCTCGACGCCCCTCGATTCAAACGGATCCGGTACTGGAGGTACCGCGCGCCGTCGTCCAGGATTCCAGCGAGGTCACCCGGCTGCAGCGGGATCCAGGGACCCATCGTGGACGGGTCGGCAAAGGCGCGGCCCTCAACCTGGATCTCAGCACCCTGGGGGAGCTCTGCGGTCCAGCGGCAGAGCGTCCAGTCCATGTGGTCCCCGCAGTCGAGGATTGAGGAAGTGATCGTCCCTCCATCCACCGGTTCGGAGATCTGCCACCATCCCAGGGAGTCCAGACTCCACGAAGATCCCAGGAGGTCTGCGGTGCCGTCACCATCGACGTCGGCCACATGAACCGAGCTCGACTCACCAAACGACCGGTCGATGACCCGCACCCGCCAGTCGGTGCCGCTGCCGTTCAGATTTTCCCACCACACAATGCCACCGGAGGTGGACCAGCCGGACGCTGCGACGTCCATGTCGCCGTCGCCGTCAAGGTCGGCCGGGAAGACCGAGACTGCTCCGGAGAGTGGTCCGGGTATGGCGTTTTTCTGCCACTGGATAGGGTCTTCGCCGCTGTTGCGCCACCAGGCGATCTCCCGGCGGTCCATGGCCGCTCCCACCGCGTCCAGATGGCCGTCACTGTCCATGTCAGCGAGCGCCACCCAGTGGGCCCCGGTAAAACCGGTGCCGATGGTCTGTTCGGTCCAGGTTGGAGGTGAGCCACCGTCGTTCTGCCACCACGCGATGCGTTCGTCATGCCAAGCCACTGCCGTGACATCGAGGTGTCCGTCTCCGTCCACGTCCCCCACATCGACCTTGGTGGGGTAGTCCATGGCTGATGCAATCACGAACCGGGTCCATGCCACGGGATCACCACCATCGTTGCGCCACCACAGCACCAGATCGTCTTCATAGCTGACACCGACGATGTCCTGGTCGCCGTCGTCATCCAGGTCCGCCCCACGGACATCGTGGGCTCCCGGGACGGCACCATCCACGTCGTGTCGGGTCCACACGATGGGGTCCCCGCCGCCGTTCTGCCACCACGCGACCTCGCCACCCACATCCGAGCCGGCAATGATGTCCGGCCAACCGTCGCCGTCAATGTCGGCGACCGACACGGCCAGGGCCCGCTCGAATTCCTCGACGATGACCTGCCGGTCCCACCCCGGAGGCTGGGCGCCGTCGTTGAGGAAAAGCTCGACGCTGTCGCCCCAGTACGAAACCCCGAGAATGTCCGAATCTCCGTCGAGATCCACATCCGCAGCGTAGACCTTGATGGCGCCGTCCAGGCCGGGGCCAAGGAGATGGCCCACCGGTTCAGACATGGGTGTGGTGGACAGGGTGAGACATCCGTCAAAGGTGCGCCACGCGATACCGTCGGTGGTGTGGAAGGTGTTGGCCCACGTCGCCACAGGCCCTTGCACGCCGCCGCCACCCGCCCAGTCGGTCTGAACAACGGATCGATCGGTGGCTGCTGCGGTGGTGACGGTCGCAATGGCGGCGATCAGGACGAGCGCGGGGTGGCGCATGGAGATCTCCAGTCTCGAATCGATGGCCGCAGCCGAGAAGGTCTCGGTCCTCCATCCGTCAGTCAATACGGCGTGGACCGGGCCGTGTTTCAAAGTGGTCGGGGGAGAACCTCATGGCAAAATCGACCGTATATACCTGTGAATGGACTACTTCGACGCACTTCACAACAATGGTTGGCTTGCCGATCCGTCGGATCGGGTTCATGTGGTCGCCGTCCACCAGGTTGGCTGTCCGGGCGAAGGTGGCTGCGGCTGTGTGCCGCGACTCGTTCTGTTGCAGGCCGAAAACCTGCCGATGGAACCGCGACGTTCAAACGTGGTTCCCGGTCCGGGTTGGATCGACGAGGATGCCGTTCAGGTTGGTTGAATCGGCCCATTGAATACCAATTGCGGGTCTCTTCATCCAAAGTCACAATGCCCATTGACGACTCCCAAGTGTTGTGAGGGAGGCCGAAGATCCGCATCGACAATGAAGCCCCGGCTTGCTTTTGACAGGATGAAGGGGAGCGGCAATGTTGAAACGTATGTCAGGCCTGGTTGCAGCGGCGATGATCGTCGCACCCTCACTTGTCTGGCCGGCGCCGGGCGATGACCCCCGGTCGTACGAGATGCGTCTCGGAGCCGTCGACGTGACACCGGCGGCTGAACTGCGGTTGTCTGAATTGGATCGGGGACAGCCGTTTGTGATTCAGTTCCACGAGGCGGCGGACAGGCGGACGCGTCAGCAGCTGGAGTCATCCGGAGTCAAATTGGTGCGATATCTCGGAGGGCGCGGTTATCTGGCGCATTGTGACCAACCCTGCTCTTCCGCTCTGCTTCATGAACCCAGTGTTCGGGCGGCCTTTGCGCTCGAGCCTGCCATGAAACGGTCGCGGGTCTTCGACACCGACCCGGAGCTTCGCGCTTGGACAGGATCAGCATCTCCGATCCGCCTCCACGTTCGTTTTCTCGATTCGGTGTCGTTCGAGTACGCCGTGACAACCATGACGGAGGTCGGCGCAACGGTGGTGGCGACGAGTTTCAGCGTGGTTCACTCGCTAACGGTGGATGCGACATGGCCGGTATTCCGATCGATCCTGGAGGTGCGCGAGGTCATCAGCGTGGATCCGGCCTTGCCGAAATCCGGGCCTGCGTCGGTGGACGTGGCACACCGGGTGCGAGCCGACCAGCTTCGAAACCAACCGAGGTTTTTTGGCGTCGACGGATCGGGCCAGCGAATCGGGATTTGGGATTGGTTCAGCCAACCTCATATGGAGTTCGAGGACCGCATCATCGTCGACGAGGTGCGGTGGGACGAATGGGGTCACGGGGTTCTGGTTTCCGGGCCGGCGGCGTCGGCGGGTCTCGAGGAACCCCGGTCTTTGGGGATGGCGCCGGGCGCCGAGCTGATCTGGCACTCCCACGATTCCAACGACAATTGGAGCGACATGGAGCGGGTCCATCGCCAACTGGACATGTCCATCGTCAACAACTCGTGGAGCATCCATCCCGGTTGGTTCTTCGATCGCCTCGACGGCCACCCTTCGTGGCACGGGGGCCTTTGGGCATACGGCTATTACCACGACTGGACCGAATCTGCGGACCAGGTCGCGTTCGAAACGGATCTGCTGATCGTGTTTGCTGCGGGCAACGAGGTCGAGGTGGATTACCTGGGACCCCACACCCACGGGAACATCTACGGGAACGACGGACACACAATGATCGAGGACCTTCATCCGCCGAACCCCGTGTACACATCGATGGCGGGGCCGTCGGTGGGCAAAAATCTGATCACAGTCGGGGGCACCACAAAGGAGGACGATCTGGTCTGGTTTTCATCCCGCGGCCCGACCCTCGATGGGAGGGTCAAGCCTGATGTCATGGCGCCCGCAATCGACATTTTGACCACCTCTCCCGACGGCGGCTACACCTATTCAGGCGGAACATCACTCGCGGCGCCCACGGTGTGCGGGGTGGCGGCTTTGCTTCGTGATCTCCACGAGCGGGTGCATGGCTTCGAGATCTCCTCGGTTGCGCTCAAGAACCTTCTGATCCACTCCGCGCGGGATCTCGGCCTGCCCGGTCCCGACTACACCCACGGCCACGGCTTGGTGGACGCGGAGTTGGCGGCTCGGATCGTCCGCGACGCTGTCTTTTCGGCCGATGAATTCGGCAGACCGAGGGCGCCGACCGGCCGCCGGATTCCGCTCGAAGGCTCGGCGACGTCGGCCGATCCCGCCGACAATCCTGGCGGTGTCGGAAAGGTGGCGGCTCTGATGCTGGAGGATGGTATCGAGCACGGCGGGATCCGGATCTACCGATTTCCAGTGGGATCCGCCGCCGATCTCAGAGCAACCCTGGTGTGGCACGATCCCCCGGCGGACATCCTGGTGAATGATCTCGACATCAGGCTGGAAAGCCCGGAAGGAGAGGTGTTCCTGCCGTGGGTGTTGGATCCGACCAGACCGGCCGATGGTGCGACCAGGGGCGTCAACCGCAGGGATAATGTGGAGTCGGTGGTGGTCGAGGAAGCCGAGCCGGGTTGGTGGACAGTGATCGTGGACGCCAACTCAGTGCCGATGGGTCCGCAACGGTTTTCGCTGATCGTCTCGGGATCGGGGGGGAACATCGCGTCGGAGAGGCTCGAATCCGGCCAGATCGAACTGTTGGAGTTTTGGGCCACCACGAGCCTGGATGACGAGAGCGAACCGGTCCCGAATACCGCCTTCGCGGCGGGTGATCGAGTCAATTTTTTTGGCAGGATTGCCCTGGTCGACAACCCGGTTTACGAGCATTTCAACGGCTTTGTCTCCATCGGCGGCGGCATCTACGACGCCGATGGCGAGATCGTGGTCATGGCCACGAATGGGACCCATCAGTGGGAGGATTTCGAGGCTGGTGGGGTCTTGGACACCGGTTGGATCGTCCCCGAGGAACTCGCGGCGGGCGTGTACACCTGCCGAATGTGGCTGCGTCTCGCCAACGGGACCTCTTCCGAATTGGAAGTCCCCATATCGGTTCAGTAGCGCTACGATCACACCATGGACCGGCCACAACGCTGACGGAATGCGGATCCTCTACCTAACCGATCGACTGAGCGTCCGTGGAGGCGCCGATCTCCATCTCCGGCAGGTCATGGAGTGGGCGGCGGCGGCCGACAACCGAGTGACGCTGGCTTGTGGACGAATTGACGAGGGCGCGGAGGCACCCAAAGGGGTGGCCGTTATCCAGCTTCGAGGGCTGGCCACCGCGGTGGAATCCACCAGCCGTCTTGGGAGTTTGGATCAACTCTTGGCCGATGCGGACGTGGTCCATCTGCAAAACGTCATGAATCCCGAGGTGCTCCGGGTCGCCGCCACCACTGGGCGGGCCATCGTCACCGTCCAGGATCATCGGGTCTTCTGCCCGGGAATGGGCAAGACCCTTCCGGGAGGGAGAATCTGCGAGACGATCATGGCGGACCGTCCGTGCACCGAATGCCTGCCGGATCTCGACTACCGTTCGCGAATGCTCCGGCTCACCCGGTCCCGGCGCGACGCCCTCGCCGGCAGTCGGCTCGTCGTGCTGTCGCGATGGATGGCAGAGCGGCTCGCCGAGGTTGGGCTCGGGCAGGCCCGTGTGATTCCACCCTGGGTCGAACCGGGTCCCGCGGCGGACGGGGCGCGGCACGGGTTGCTCATGGCCGGTCGGCTTGTGGCTCACAAGGGTGTGGAGGACGGCTGGCGGGCGTGGAGGGAGTGCGGTTGCGGTGAGCCCCTCATGGTGGCCGGCGTCGGCCCGCTTCAGACCCGGCTGGAAGGCGCCGAGATGCTCGGTTGGTTGTCTTCGGCCGAACTGCGCCGCGCCATGCGGCGGGTTCGGGCCGTTGTCTTCCCGAGTTTCTGGCAGGAACCATTTGGCATGGTCGGAATCGAGGCTCTGGCTGAATCCACGCCGGTGATCGCAGCGGTCACAGGTGGGGCGGTGGAGTGGGCTGGTGCTGGTTGCCTGCGCGTGCCGCCTGGGAATGTGGCCGCCATGGCTGAGGCCATTGGTAGGATCTTCGGTGAACCGGACCTGGCTGATCGCCTCGGCCGGGAGGGGCGCGCTTTTGTTGCCGACCGATTCGCGCGCCGAACAGCGGAAACCGATCTCGGCAACCTCTACGAAAAAACCGGGGGCGTTGCCGTTGTTCCGGACCCGCCGTCGAGCTAAAGTGAAGTGGGCTTCGGTGAACGAAGGAGGGGGAACATGAGGCAACGAGTTGGGTTAACGGCTGCGGCCATCTGTGTGGCGTTGCTTTTTGGATGTGGACCCGCCGGGGTTCCGGAGCCACCGGCGGACGAGCACGCGCGGCAGGCGTCGGTGGCTCCGGATCCGCTGCCACCCACCGTCGAGGCCTTTGCGTGGGATTGTGACGACGGCACGGCTGTGGTTTCGGAGAACGACGGCGATGCCGACGAGATGTGGCTTTTTCTGCCCGCCGAAACTGTCAAGCTGTCCCACCTTGAGGCCGCATCCGGAGCGAAGTTCGGCAACGATACAGTCGTCTTCTGGAGCAAGGGAGAGGAGGCCATGTTGGAGTGGGATGGAGTCGCTCGGAAGTGCGTGGTCAACCGCTTCAGGTCCACGATCGAGAGCATCAAACTCTCTGGCGGCGACTTCTGGGCGACGGGCAACGAACCCGGTTGGAGCCTCGAAATCTACCCCGACTGGTTGGTTTTCACTACCGGCTATGGGGAGGAGCGTCACGAGGCTCTGATCACCGACCGCAGTGAGGACCCCTCGGCGCAGCCCTATGTATTCCGTGGTTCGGCTGAGGATCAGGCCCTGGTTGTTGGACTGCGCGGTGGGCCGTGTTCTGATTCCATGAGCGGAGAGGAGTTTGAAACCGCCGTGGAAATCGACTTTGCAGGGCAGCAATTCTCTGGGTGCGGCATGGCGCTGCACTGAGGCGAGCACGGTGATGATCTCTCGAGCGCGGGTCATCCTTTCAGTCTTGGTGGTTGCCGCAGCATTGGTTGTCGCTTGTGGACGGTCCGAGGCGCCGCAACCACCGCCCACCGAGCCACTGCCGGGCACCGCAGCCATCGCCGCGACGCCGCCGGACCCACAGCCGACGCCGTCCCCGACGGTGACCCTCCCGGTTCTCAAAACCATATCGGGAGAGGTCTTCTATCGCGAGCGCCTCAGGCTGCCGTCCGATGCCGAGCTGACAGTCACATTGGTTCGGCTTGGCGGTTCGGGCGGTAGGGTGATCGCGAAGTCAACCGTCAGACCCAGGCAGCAGGTACCTATACCATTCGAGCTGGAGTATGGGACGGCGGACATCAACCGCGGCGCGTCCTATGGCATCGAAGTGGAGATCACCCGACGTGATGACGTAGTTTTTGTCCTGCCCGAACCGGTTCCGGTGATCACCGGTGGAGCGCCCGAAACCGGTCTCAAACTGCTGCTGAGGCGAAATTCCTGAAGCCCCACCGTTGATTTCCGGGGCTGGAGTGGGTGCCAAGGGACAGGCGCCGCCGGAGTGGATCATCCTCCAAATGTTTGCCAGATAGCCAGCCACAACGGCATCGTCACCATGCAGGCGGCGTAGCAGAGCAGCATCAGACTGCCCACCTTCTGATCATCTCCACCGTAGGTGCGCACCTGGAGGACGAGCCCCGAGGCCGGAGCGGAGGCGGCTTCGAGAATCAGGAACTTCGCGAGCAGGCCATCGACCGCCCCGAGACCGCTCAGATGCACCAGGAGCATTGTTGCCGCCGGCAGGAGCCCGAGCTTGATCCCAAGGACCCGAACGGCGTCCCAAAGATAGGGGCGAAGGCGGAACGACACTCCACCCAGGATTGCGCCCAGCACCACCGTCGCCACCGGAACGGCAGCCTGTCCCACCAGATCCACCGCGTCGATCACGACTCCCGGGATCAACCGGGCAGAGCCCGTCAGCGCGAGCGTCACAGCCGCCAGATTGGCCACCAGTGGCGGGGTGATCAGACCCTTCCAACCGGCAGAGTGGGAGCCGTTCGTGACAAGGACCTTGCCGAGGCTCCAGAGCAGGGCGTTGAAGCCGAGGATGAAGAGAAAACAGTAGAGGGCGAAGCGGTCGAACTGGTCGGGAAACAGGGCCAGCCCAACCGGCAGGATCAGGTAGCCCGCGTTCTGCATGCTGGCCAGGGCGAGCATGTTGCGCTTTTCTGGAAGCTCACGGGCAAATGCGATGGCGGCAGGCGCGAGTCCGAGCATGGGCATCAGCACGCCGGCGATGGGCAGGGCCCACCAGAGCTCCAGTGCCCGTGGTTCGAAGTTCTCCACCACCTTGGAGAAGATCATGCAGGGCAGGAAGAGCACGACTGTGGCGGTGGACAGACTGGTGACCATGGTGTCGGTCAGAACACCGCGACGCACCAAGACGCCGGCCGCAAGGACCACCACAAAGACCTTGAGAATCGCGAGCCACGCGCCGCCAAACGCGGCCAGAAATTCTGCCACTACACCCCCTTTATGGACGGTGCATTGTAGCGAAGGAATCGGATCATCGGGCCAGTCTTTCGAGCAGTAGGCCCCAGGCGATCTGGGCGCGGCGGAAACTCGACAGCCGGAAGAACTCGTCGGGAGAGTGTTGCCGCTCGTCCTCCAGGGCGAAGGCGAAGATCACGGTGTAGACGTCGAGGATCTCGCGGAATATCCCGCACACCGGAATCGAACCGCCGCTTCGAATCCACAGCGGTTCGCGACCATAAAGTCCACTCAGGACGTCTTCGGCGGCCTTGTTGCCGGGGTGGTCCGCCGGTATGAGGTAGGGGTTCGCGCCGCTGTCCAGAGGTTCGAGAACCGCATGGGCTCCCGGAGGGGTGTGGCGCTCCACGTGTTGGCGGAGTCGGTCGATGATGTCCGATGGCTGCTGATCGGGCACCAACCGGCACGTGATCTTGGCGCTCACCCGCTGCGGAATGACGGTCTTGACGCCGTTGCCTTGGAAACCGCCGCTGACGCCGTTGATCTCCAGTGTGGGTCTGGCCCAGGCCCGCTCGAGGGTGGAGTATCCGGGTTCGCCAAAGAGGGCGTCGACGCCCAGGTCGGCGCGGTATCGGTCCGGGTCGTGGGGGACTGCGGCAATGCGGTCGCGGTCTTCGTCGGTCAACGGGACGACCTGATCATAGAATCCCTCCACCGCGATCGTTCCGTCCACGTCCCGGAATGAAGCGAGGATGTGGGCCAGTGCGTGGATCGGGTTCTGGACAGCGCCGCCGTACACCCCGGAGTGGAGATCGCGGTTGGGACCGGTCACCACCAGCTCGGCGGCGGCCAGCCCCTTGAGACCCACGAAGAGGGCAGGTGTGTCCTCGGAGAATTGGCCGCCATCGGCGCTCATCACCATGTCACAGTCAAACAGCCGGGGATTTTCGGCCACATAACGAGGTAGGCTCGGGCTCCCGATCTCCTCTTCGCCCTCGAAGAAGAACCTGACGTTGATCGGCAGCCCGCCGTCAGCCGCCAGCATGGCCTCCACCGCCAGGATCGGCGCCAGGAGATTGCCCTTGTCGTCGTTGGCCCCCCGGGCGTAGATCCGGTCGTTTCTGATCTCCGGTTCGAAGGGCGGGCTGGTCCACAGGTCCAGCGGGTCGGCCGGCTGCACGTCGTAGTGGCCGTAGATCAGGATGGTTGGCCCACCAGTGGCGTGCAGCCAGTCGGCGGTGACCACCGGATGGCCCGCGGTGTCCCGGATCTCGACATGGTCGAGTCGGGCGCGTCTGAGTCGATCCGCGGTCCACTCCGCGGCGCGGCGGACGTCTCCTGCGTGATCGGGCAGACTCGAAACGCTCGGAATCCTCAGCAGGGCCTTGAGACCCTCGAGGTGTTGTTTTTGAGAATCTGCCAGGTATTTCTTCCATCCGCTCATGTGTTTCCTCCGTCGCCGTCCGATCCGAAAAACGTCCTGCCGCAATGATCAGGGTCAGGAAATGGTCGGGTGCAACCCGAGGCTCTATGTACCGAATTCAAATCCGGACTCAATAAATCAAGAAAGTATGACCATGACCGAGGATACACATCATGGGCGATTCGTGGGGTTCGACCTTCGGCCAACGCCAAGCGGGCGGAACCCGTAGAATGGGTATGGATACAATATTGGCGAGGACTCTGCTGGCGGAGAATCACGTCGTGAATCAGAATCGGACCGGGTGCCCGTTCATGGTTGGAGATTGGCTGGTGGAACCGGACCTCGGTTCCATCAGCCGAGAAGGAACCCGAGTCCGCCTCGAGCCCAAGGTCATGGACGTGTTGCAGTGCCTTTCCATGCGGGCAGGGGAGTTGATCACCAAAAGAGAACTCACGGACTGCGTGTGGCAGGTGGAGTTCATCTCCGACAATCGGCTGACCCGCGCCATCGCCGATCTTCGCCGGGCGTTGGGAGACGACGCCTCGACGCCGCAGTACGTGGAGACAATTCCAACCCGCGGTTACCGGCTTGTGGTGGAGGTGTCCCCAAGCCCGTCTGGGGACCTCGTCCATGAGACGGCAAGCCGATTCAAGCTCGAAGGCGCCGACCGCTCGTTCACCCTCAAAGAAGGTGAGAACGTCATTGGCCGGGGCACCGATGTCGACATTCGCATTGACTCGGAGTGGGCATCCCGACGTCACGCGAAGATCGTGGTGCACGGCCAACAGGCCACGGTTGAGGACCTTGGGAGCAAGAACGGCACCTATGTTCGTGGGACCCGAGTGGATGAAGAGATGGAACTGACCGATGGTGACGAAATCGGCGTCGGTCGCGGCGTGGTCCTGCTGCGATTCGTCGTCAGTTTGGGAACAACCAGAACCGAAGCCTAACAGCCGACGGGTTTCCTCGACGCGAGCACCCACATCAGAGAACTCGGCGGTACAATTGACAACATGCCGACCAACGTCAGCGTGCAGTATCGGACCGCGGATGCCAAGTACCGGACCGCCAAGACCATTGAAGACCGGCGGACCGCGCTCCAAGACATGCTGTCCACCATTCCCAAGCACAAGGGCACCGAGAAGATGCAGGCGGATATCAAGCGCCGTCTTGCGCGGCTCCGGCAGGAGTCGGAACGGCGCCAGTCGCCAAAAACTCACGCGGTTCACGTGGAGTTGGAGGGTGCGGCTCAGGTGGTGTTGCTCGGTCCGCCGAACTCGGGCAAATCGTCTCTATTGGCCGCATTGACCCACGCCAGGCCAACCATCGCCGAATATCCCTTCTCCACGAGCATGCCGCAGCCCGGGATGATGCAGTTCGAGGATGTCCAGATTCAACTGGTGGATCTGCCGCCGATCACCTCCGAGCACATGGATCCCTGGATGCCCAGCGTGTTGCAGGGGGCCGACGCTGCGTTGCTGCTGGCGGACGCGTCGACAGCGGGGACCCTGGAAGGGATCGAGACGATCCGTGATCGGCTCGAGTCGGCCCACCTGCCCCTGGTCGGCGAGCTCCCTGAGAACGCCGAACCGCACATCATGCCGCTGCCGATCATCCTCGTGCTGGCGAAGGTGGATGTGGTGCCGGAGGCGGACCTCCAGGTCCTCGAGGAGCTCTACGGCGACGAATTTTCGATCGTGCGATTCAGTGGTCCGTCCCGAGTGGGTCACCAGCGGCTCAAGCTGGAGTTGTGGAAGCTGCTTCAACTTGTTCGCGTCCACAACAAACCGCCTGGGAAGAAGGCTGGCCGGGGAGACCCGATTGTCCTGAACAGCGGTTCGACCGTGTTAGACCTCGCCGAGCGGATCCACGGCGACGTGGCCGCGAGGCTCGCCTACGCCAAGGTATGGGGCGGCAAGATGGACGGCCAGAAGGTGTCGCGTGATTTCGAACTCCGCGACCGGGACACGGTGGAACTGGGGACCTGATTTCAGTCGCTTTCCAGGAAGAATTGAATGGTGGTGACGACCCGAATGGACTTGAACTCTGGGGAGAATTTGTCACGGTCCTGGATGGAAAAATACCCCTGCTGCGCGTTTCGGATGCCGCCGACCCTGCTCCCCGAATCCTCGGCGAACTGTTCGGCTGCCCTGCGAGCGTCACGGGTGGCCTCGGCGATCATTTCCGGTTTGATGGCGTCGAGGTCGGTGAAGAGGTACTCCGTCTGGTACTCGTAGCTGCGGATTAGCGCGACACCCTGTTTCACGAGCGATCCGGAACGCGCCATGGCGGTTTGCGCCTCCTGAATTCGGCCGGTGCGAACGGTGACGGTGGCCTCGGCTGCGTAGCGCTCGAGTCGCCCCTGCTGAGAGGTCATGCCCTGGGCCTGGCGGTCGGTGACCCTTGGTGCGGAAGAACTGACCTCGTCGGCGGTGAATCGGTCTCCGAGGAAGGTCTGAATTTTTGCCGCACCTTCGTCGAGGCGTTGCTGGAGGGTCTCCAGGTCGTCTGCCGTCACGGTGTAGACGATGGGCCACAGCACCAGGTTGGCGGGGGCTTCCCGCTCTGACAGACCTTTGACCGTTACATAGCGGTCCGACGACCGGGCTTTCAGCAGGCCATGGCCGATGAAATACCCACCGAGGGCCATGCCAATGGCGATCAGCAGACCGAGTACAGTGAATTGCGAGCTGCGATTTTCCAAGGGTCGCCTCCGTCGTGATTGCCTGAGATTTTAGAAGGACGGCAAATCCTGTCAATGGTGCAACCGGTGGGGCCGAGGAGGGATTCCTGCACGAGACGCGGTGAGATGTGCAGCCTCGGCTCGGTTCACCATCTTCGCAGCCAGCTCTCGTTCCAACCCAAGTCGGGCTGCTGCATCTCGGCGTAGAGTCCGAGCATCTGGGTGCGAAGTTCTGCGACGAGTTGGGGATGTTGGGTCGCCACGTCGTGCCGCTCGCCCGGGTCGGTTTCGAGATCGTAGAGTTCAAAACGAATGAGCTTGGCGCTGCGGATCAGGGCCTGGTCGCCGGGCCGCATGGTGGCCGAGTCCTTGCGCAGGATCTCTGGTCCATCCCAATAGCCTGCGAGCTTCCAACGGCCGTCGCGGAGGACCGCTCTCGGCCCTCCCCACGATTTGTAGTGATGCCAGAACAACGATGTGGTCCGGTTGACGTGGCCCCCCTCGAGGACCGGTCTGAGGCTGGTTCCGTCGAGGGCGATCGAATCGGGGACCTGCACACCGGCAAGGTCGCACACGGTGGGCAGGAGGTCGATGGCGCTGACCGGTTCCTCGGAGACGAACCCGGCATCCACGTGCCCTGACCACGACACGATGAACGGGACCCGGATGCCACCCTCCCAGAGCTGCAGTTTGCGGCCCTTGAACGGCCCGGCGGATCCGTAGGATCTCTGAGCTTGCGGGTGTCGATTCATCATTTCGGGTCCGTTGTCGCTGGTGAACAGGACCAGCGTGTCAGCCTCCAAATTCCTTGACGCCAACGCGTTCGTCAGGCGGCCCACCGCGGCATCGAGATTGGTGACGTTGGCGAAGTACTCCGCCTCATTCCGGTTCTGTGTCGCCGGGTAGCTGTCCACCAGGTCCGGTGGAGAAGCGATGGCCTCGTGGGGCTCGTGATAGGCGAGAACCAGCAGGAACGGTCGTGACGGGTCGTCGCGCTCGTCCAACCATCTGAGCGCCTCGTCGGTCACCAATTGACAGGCGTATCCCTCCAGGGGGCCGGTCTCGGTTCCGTTGCGGGAGAAATTGAACGGGTCCAGGTGGGTCGGCATGGCGAAGCCCGCGGTGCCGAACCAGTGATCAAAGCCGTGGTCGTCGGGCTGTGGCTGGTCGGTGTCGAGGCCGCCGTTGAGATGCCATTTGCCGACGAAACAGGTGTCATACCCGGCCTGTCGCAACAGGGTCGCCACGGTTGTCTCCGCGAGGGTCAGGTGGACATCGCTGCCCGGCGGGATCCAATCGTAAATGCCGGTTCGGCTCGGAATTCTGCCGGTGAGAAGACCGGCGCGGGCTGGCGAGCACACGGGAGCAGCCGCGTAGCCGTCGGTGAATCGTATGCCGGTGGCGGCCAGGCGGTCGATATTCGGCGTGCGGATCATCGGGTGGCCATAACTTCCCAGGTCACCCCAGCCGAGATCGTCGGCCACGATCACCACGAAATTCGGTCTTTCTGCGCCGAGTCCGGGATTCGCGGCGAGCAAAAGGCTGGCGAGAAGCGGAAACATCGCGTGTTTCAACGTAGGCCTCCGATGATCGGGAGTCTAACAGGATGGAATTCATAACCGTGGGAAGAGGGAACTGGTGTCGGGGTCGGCCCATTGTCGCGGTGACGGTCGCGGTGCTCTGCGCTGGGCTGACCGCATGCAGCGCTTCATCGACCAATGAACCGCAGCCGACACCACCGAACATCCTGCGACCGTATCGGGGATTCGACAGCTGGATAAGCTTCAACGGCCGGGAACCGTGGCGGCGCCTGGCCGCCGAGATCAGGGCTGGGGAATGAGGCGTCCACGAGGGGGAGGGGCAACAGCCTCACCGGCGGTGAATCGTTGAACGAGCAGATCTGAGAATTCCGGTCCGTCATCCACGACCACCTTCGCGCCCACGAAGCCGCTGTAGAGGTCGGCTCCCGACGCGAGGAAGTCGAAAGTTGTCACCGAGTAGCTGGCCTCCCGATCGAGAGGACGGCCATCGATCTCCACCCCGAGGACTCTTTTCCCCACAGGCTTGTCGAGGTCGTACCTGACCCTGAGTCCCGACACCTGCAACACCCCCCGTTCGAGACTGAAACTCTGCTCCAGAACCTCTTTTAACTGTTCGGCGGTCATCTCCAGGACGAAGACCCGGTCGGTGAATGGAAAGGCGTCGAGGAGCTGTTCGCGGGTGACGGTTCCTGCGGGAAGGTCGGCCCTCAGGCCTCCCGAGTGGACGAACGCGATATCGGTGGCCCCGTAATCCCGGAGCACGTCGGCAAACAGATTCCCGAGATCGGACTCCTCGTTGTAGCGGCGGGTGATCCGACCCGTCGTCCGGCCCACGACCTCGTTGGTCTCCGGGTACCGAGCGCGATACGCGGCCAACTTGGCGGCCACGGTCGGGTGGGGTGGCAGCTCGGAGCTGTTGACGAGCAGCAGCCGGCCGTTGTGGGCCACGACCTCGTTTGAGGCCACATCCACCGTCAGCTCGAGGATGCCAAGCCGCGTCCCCTGACCGTAGGTCTGGCAGATCAGAGTGCCGGTCTCGGGATGGACGAACGGGGTCTCCTGTCCGGCGTCGGCGTGGCCGCCAATGAGCACGTCGATACCTTCCACCGCCCCCGCCAGACGGATGTCGGCCTCGATGTCGCGCTGGACGGTGATATCGGCCTCGTCATCGGTCTGCATTGGGGCGGTGTGTCCCTGGTGGGTCAGCAGAACGACGAGGTCCACCTCGGGCCGCAGTTTGGCCACCAGCGGCCGGGCCGAGGCGACGGGATCGCGCACCTCGAGGCCGGCCAGATGGGGTGGATAGAGAGCGGTCGCGGCATCAGTTCCGAAGATGCCGATGACGCCGAGACGAATACCGTCGCGCTCCAGGATCGTGTAGGGCTGGGCGAAGAGGATGTCGGTCCCCTCGTAGTAGAGGTTTGCCGCCAGCACCGGGAAGGGAGCCCGCTGCATGGACGTCACGCAGCACCCGCCAGCCGTACTCGAACTCGTGGTTGCCGATGCACATGGCGTCGTAGCCCATGGTGATCATGAGTTCGAAGGGCAGCTCGCCGTGGGTGAGCTTGGCCAGAGTCCCGGTGAAGATGTCGCCCGCGTCGAGCAGGAAGGAGACCGGGGTACGCTGGCGTTCTTGTTCGATCAGCGTCGCGAGCTGGGCGATCCCTCCGACCTCATCGACGTCGTCCCGCCAGAAGGCCGGGATGGGATCGTAGGCGCTCTCAAAGTCGTTGGTGTAGAGCAGCGTCACCTCGCGCAGGTTTCGGGGCTCCAATGGCTCGGTCTCGGATGCATGGACAGGGGCGATACCGGCGGCCATACAGAGCAGGACCACCATGGACCAACGGCTGAGTGGATGCTTCATGATGGAATGATACGACGGGACAAGTGATTCTCATGAGTTGAAGGCGACGCCGGACGTCACTCGTTGTGATAGGCTCTCGCGCCGCGGGCCGCGCCGGACTGGCGTTGGACATGCGATCATCAACCTTGTTCCTTCAGGAGACAGCCATGGAAGTGGGAATCTTGGGTCTCGCCGGGAGCGGCAAGACCACACTCTTCAGTCTGCTGACCGCCAACACCGATGTGTTGGTCGGTGGAGCCCGAAAAGACCAGGCGGCGATCGGCATGGGACGAGTTCCCGATGGCCGGCTCGACAAGCTCAGCCTTATGTATTCGCCGCGGAAGACAACACCGGCATCGGTTCGGTACGTGGACGTGCCCGGCATGAAGGGGGACCACCAGCAGGATGCGAGCCTGAACATTCCTGAGCTCCGCACGATGGATGCTCTGATGGTGGTTCTGCGCGGATTCCGCAACGAGGCTGTGCCGAATCCTCTCGGTTCCATCGATCCTCTTCGTGATCTCCTCAGGATCGAGGAGGAATTTGTACTCCAGGACCAGATGGTGGTCGAGCGTCGTGTGGAACGGCTTCGCAGCGATCTGGCCAGGCGGAAGGATGCCCAACTGGCAGCCGAATTGGAGCTCCTTGACCGGTGTTTGCCGATCCTCGAGGAGGGGTGTGGTCTGCGGCAACACGAATGGAACGCAGCCGATCGCGTGCGTCTGCGGGGCTTCACCTTCCTGTCGCTCAAGCCGGTGCTTGCCGTTGTCAATGTGGATGAAAATTCCATCGGCGACGACCCCTTTGTCGATTCGGGATGGGAGTCCTGGCTCGAGGGGAAGGGAACCGGGTGCACCAGCGTCTGCGCCACCCTCGAACAGGAGATTTCCCAGCTCGACCCCGCCGACGCAGCAGCCTTCATGGCGGATCTCGGAATCGCGGACCGGGCGTTGGATCGGGTGGCTCGCGAGTCCTACCGCCTGCTCGGATTGATCAGCTTCTTCACCGTGGGCGAGGATGAGTGCCGGGCGTGGTCCATACCGTTTGATACCCCTGCCGTCGAGGCCGCCGGAACCATCCATTCGGATATTTCCAGGGGCTTTATTCGGGCGGAAGTTGTGCCGCATGATGAGTTGCTGTCCATCGGGTCGCTGTCCGGCTGCCGGGACAAGGGCACGCTCCGGCTGGAGGGTAAGACCTATCCGGTGAAGGACGGCGACGTCGTCCACTACCGATTCAACGTCTGAAACTGAACGGTGGAAAGGCTCGAACTTAGGGGACGGCCCACATGAGGCGCGATGAGATGCTCTTCGCCGTGGCGCTGGTGGCGGGCTGTATCGTATTGGCTCTCAGCAACCTGCCGTTCTCGGTTGGTCTGGCCACGGCGGCGGCGGCATTTTCCATACTCTGGTTGGTGAGCCTGGCGGTGGCCGACGCCAGCATCGTGGACATCTTCTGGGGACCGGGATTCGTCCTGGTCGGCTGGGTGTATTTCGCCATGTCCGGGACCAAGACGGGCGCCGGTCTGTTGGTGTGTATCCTGGTGACCATCTGGGGTCTTCGGTTGGCGGGACACGTCGGACTGCGAAACGCCGGCAAAGGAGAGGACTTCCGTTACCAACAATGGCGGCGGCAGAGCGGCCGGTCGTTCTGGTGGGTCTCGTTCTTCAAGGTCTTCATGCTGCAGGCCCTGGTCCTTTGGCTGGTGTCCTCGCCCATTCTGGTGGCGCAGGCTGGTGGCCCCAAGGGCTGGATGACCGCGGTGTTCGCCCTGGGGGTCGTGCTCTGGGGAATTGGATTCGGCTTTGAGGCGGTGGCGGATTGGCAGTTGGTTCGATTCAAGGCCGACCCGAAGAACCACGGACGCGTCCTCGCCACAGGGCTGTGGAGTTTGAGCCGCCATCCCAACTACTTCGGCGAAGCCCTCTTGTGGTGGGGGATTGGATTGATCGCGATGTCGGTGGGCGGGGGTTTGGGCCTGCTCGGCCCGGCATTCCTCACCTTCACCCTTCTCCGGGTCTCTGGGGTGGCCCTCCTCGATCGCGAGATGGTGGACCGCAGACCGGGATACGCGTCCTACATCGAGAGCACGCCGGCCTTCGTTCCCATGCCCCGCCGCCGACCGAAACGCTCCCAGTTTCCCTGACACGGGGTCACTGAGCGCGAGGCACTCTGAGTACGAGGGGGCCCCTATCGTCTCGGAGCCGGACCCAGTCCTCGGTGATCTCTTCCAGGGTGAATCCCTCTACCTCGCCACCCACTTTGATGTCGAGGCCGTTGATCTGGGCGAAACTGCCGCTCGGAGAGACCATGATGTAGTCGAGGGACAGGGTGGCGTATCCGAGATCGGCCTCCACCAGATATTCCCTGTTTCCCGAAGCAGCTTTCGAGGATGCGGGAGGCGCATCGGATGGCTCTTCGGCTACGGTGCCGGGGTCGGTGGTCTCGGCATGCTGGAGTTGATCGGTGTGGGCTGACCCGATGTCGGGATCCAATGGACTGTCGCGTTCAACCGTTGCCTCGGTGGCTCCCGGCGAATCCGTGGTCTGTCCCTCCTCATCTACCGGAGTTGAGGACGCCTGGACCGCGGTCTCCGATATGGGGGTCGGGGCAGCCGACTCTTCGGACGCTTCTGCGAAACCGCCGGAGGCAGCGGGTGTCTGTCGAAACATCCACCAGAGGACTCCACCGATGATGGCGCCAACAGCAAACGTGAGAACGACACCCAGCACTAATCCTGCGCCGAGACCTCGCTGACGTCCACGTCCGGTGAGACCGCCGGGGAAGACCACCCCGGGATCGTCATGATGGGATGCCTCGTGCCGTGCCTTTCGGAGGGCCTCGTGGATCAGGCTCATCGGCCCGCCCCCTCCAGGTCCCGAATGGCCCTACGAATCTGCTTCCAACCGAGGTGGTCCCGTTCCTCCACGTATCCGGCCAACAGCGCCTTGTCGCACACGGCGTTGATCAGCCGCGGTACGCCCCGTGAGTATCGGTGGATGGAGCGGAGCGCTTGCTTTGTGAATGTGGGTCTACCGGTTGCTCCGGCGATCTTCAAGCGGTGGAGGATGTAGTCCTCGGTTTCCGCCTTGCTGATGGGACCCAGGTGGTAGCGGACGGTGATTCGTTGCCGAAGCTGCCGCAGTTTCTGGGCGTCGAGCATTTCTCTGAGTTCCGGCTGTCCCACCAGGACGATCTGGAGCAGTTTGCGGTCCTCGGTTTCGAGGTTGGACAGGAGGCGCACCTCCTCGAGAAGTTCAGCAGACATATCCTGTGCTTCGTCGAGGATCAGCACCACATCCTCTCCGGCATGTGCACGGTCGAGGAGAAATGCATTCAATCGCTGCACCAGCCGAACTCGATCATTGCCGCGATCATCGATGTGAAGCTCGGTGAGGACCGACCGCAGCAGCTGGACGCCGGTCATCACCGGGTTGAGGATGAGTGCGGTGGCATACCCGCCTCCGGTCTCGTCGAGCACCGCCAGCACCGCCCGGCACAAAGTGCTCTTGCCTGCACCGACCTCACCGGTGATCTGGATGAAGCCCTTGCGCTGCGCAATACCGAACATGATGTACTCGAACGCCTCGCGGTGGCGCCTGCTGAAGAACAGGTACCGGGGGTCCGGCGTGATGTTGAACGGCGAGGCCGAAAGGCCGTAGTAGGTTTCGTACATGGTGCGCTCGTAGCCGTCAACACCCACGGTGGCTGACGGCCCCTGATTGTACAGCTCACCGGGTCGCCGGGGGAACCGATGGGACCTTGTCGAGTCCGAGTGTCGATCCCTCGCGCTTCCTACATTGGCTTGCAATTGTGGAAAACGTAGCTATAGTCTGCGATCTTGGCGGCCGCCGTGGGGGCGGCCACGGGATGGGCGGACCGGAAAACCACCCAAAAATCGATGACGAGCTGGCGCCGAAAGGCGGGGTGCTCGAAGAGAGATGGAGTTATGGCGAAGAAACTGTTTGTTGGAAACCTGAGTTGGAACACCGGAGACGACGGCCTGTACGAGGCCTTTTCCCAATTTGGCGAGGTCACCGAGGCCAAGGTCATCCTCGACCGAGAAACCGGCCGCTCCCGTGGATTCGGTTTTGTCACCTACGCGACAGGAGAAGCCGGTGACGACGCGATCTCTGGGATGGACGGCCAGGAATTGGACGGTCGGGCGATCCGCGTCAACGAAGCGCAGGAACGTCGCAATTCCTCCTCCGGCGGCGGCGGCTACCGCCCCAGTTGGTAGAATCCGGCGCCACAAGACGGTAAAAATTCCGACCCCCTCCCCGAGGAGGGGGTTTTTCAGTCGAAGAGACGCCGCCCGGTGACGATCCGATAACCGGAAACGTCCAGGTCCCGTCCAGTAACCTCTTCTCGGTCGCGGGATTGGACCAGCGACAGCTTCCACTGGTACAGACCCGAGAAGTACTCGCTCATCCGGGTCGTCAGCCTGTCGAAGGCACCGCTCATTTCATAGCGGACGGCCTTCTGTTCACTGTCCCATACGGTGACCGACAACGCGCGCGAGTGGACTGAGACGCCCTCTACGAGGAAAACCGCAAGGCAGCCCGGTGTGGCCAGGAGGGCCGGCACCACTTCTTCGTTGTAACGGGCGCGAAGCTCCTCGAATCGACCTGGATCGATCCTGACCGCGACAATGCGGAGGAAGAGGTGGGGCAATTCGGCGTCGTCAATTTCTCCGCTTTCGGTGGCGATCTCCACCGGGAAGGCCTCGACCTCGGGTTCCTGCAGTCGGGGGCCATCCTCCCCTCCGTGGTCTCCTGTGAGTTGGACGCGCCACTCGGAGGACTCCGCGAGAAAATCGTCGCTCTCGTCGAGGAGTTCGTCGTAGAGTCCGCTGTTCTCGTATTCCTCGGCGCGTTTCTGGCTGCTCCAGAGGGTCAACGACACGCACTCGTTGTCTCCCTCGGTGGGCTGCAGGAGACTCACGAACAGGCAACCTCTGGTGTCCTGGAGCGCTGGAATGACGCGGCGGTCGTAATATTTCCGGAGGTCGTTGAATCGACCTTCCTTGAGTATCAGTCGGACAAAACGCATATACATGGCCGCGGGCCCCTTCCTGGCTGAGCTATGGATCAGTGTGTCCAGATTTTCCGGATACTTCATATTGGGTCACGAAACGTCGAATGTCATCCCCGGAGGCCGACCTTCGATGGAGGAAAGCGGGGCCCATCATGACTCTGGAAGCTCCGCGGTCCAGTCGAATACGACCCGCAACGACTGTGGCGCGATGGGCTGGGCGATCAACAAGATCTTTTCGCCCTCCGGTGCCGGGGAGTACGGGTAGGACGACGGCGAGACATTGGCGTTGATCAGGGTCCGCGGCTCGGCGATGGTGATGGCGTTGTCCCCGGTTTCCAGCCCAACCGCCATGATCTGGTTCGAGAAGGACATAAAGAACAGCTCGCGGCCGGTGGAACTCCAGTTGGCATATTGGCCGCCCTCGGTGGACACTCGCCACCTCCGACCCGGGCCGGGGAATGGCGTCACGTAAATCTCCTGGCGACCGGAATCATCGGATGCGAAAGCCATCCACCGGCCGTCTGGTGAAAACACGCCGTTGACCTCGTTGAACTGGGACTGGAGAAACGGATAGGGCTCCCCTTCATCGAGAGGGAGGATCCACTGATCCCATCCGGTGTCCGGTGATTCCGCGTCGAATCCCAACAGCCTGCCGTCCGGAGACCAACTGGTTGGGAAGGTGTTGTCCTCAGACTCGAGCAGCAGTTGGGCGGGTCCGGCCCCACCGATGTCCTTTGCATAGATATTGGCGCTCCCGCCACCCCGTCGGGAAAAAGCGACCCTGCGGCTGTCCGGTGACCAGACGATCTGCTGCTCGTCCCCGGGGTCCGAGGTCAAGCGGCTGATCACATTGCGGTCGATCTCCAGAATCCAGATATCGGCGCTTCCCGCACTCACATCCTCAACCGACACCGCCGCCATGGTCCCGTCCGGCGAAACCCAGACTTCTTTGAACTCACTCGATTCTCCAACCGTGCCGATGACGTCTCCATCACGATCAAACCAGGTCAGAACGACGCCGAGTCCCCCGGCAGAGGGCTGGTAGGCGAGAACCCCTCGAGACGAGGCGGAGAAGATCGCCACCATGGCTCCGGGAATCACCAGTACATCCTGACCGACGGGCACCGCGTCACCGGTGAACTCGAGGCTGTCGGTGTCGAAGGGCCGACCCATGAGTGTCCTGTCGCGCATAAAGAGCAACCGGCCGGCGGCAAACTCCGCCGCAGCGGTGGATCTGATGAGGACCGTCTCAGGGCCGCCGTCCAGCGAGGCCACCACCACCGGGTGCCCCGACTGTCCGGCACTGCCGTCGTTTCGTGCGAGGAACAGGAAATGGCGGCCGTCGGGGAGGAACCTGGGATGGCGGTGCGAGTTGTCGCCCCGCTCCAAATTGAGCTCGGTCACTGGCTCGGGCTCACCGCCGGCCTGGGAGACCCGCAGGATCGGATCGGTTGGCCCCGGGGAAAAAATGATGTCGCCCGAGGCGTTCCAACTCCCGCCCTTTCCGTTGGGTGCGTCGCACAGGGTCAACGGCGGACCGCCGTCGGCGTCGATCTTCTTCAACTTGCCGTCGGCGAAGAACCCGATGGATTTCGAGTCCGACGACCAGAACGGGTACTGGGCGCCGTCAGCGCCGCTCATGACCGTCGCTTCGGCCGCGTCGAAGGCGCGTTTGTACAGGTGGACTGTGCCCGACGAATCCCGAGCCGAGAAGACGACGTTCTTCCCGTCCGGAGAGATCACGATCGGCCCGGGGCTCGCGGCGTCAAGATGGAAGGAGGTTCCCTCGGGAGGTGCGAGGTCGAAACGGATGACCCGTGGCTCTTGATGGGCCTGCCGGACCGACCGTGTCGCTGCGAAGATCAC
This sequence comes from uncultured Holophagae bacterium, assembly GCA_963710645.1. Classification (GTDB taxonomy): domain Bacteria; phylum Acidobacteriota; class Thermoanaerobaculia; order Thermoanaerobaculales; family Sulfomarinibacteraceae; genus FEB-10. The sequence continues at coordinate 399,756 of CAVQBD010000006.1, forward strand.
CGCCGCGAGAACCGCCAATCCCAGCGGCAGGGCCCACCACCAGATCGAGCGTGACCGAGTTGGGATGGCTGCCGCCGGCGCAGCCGCGAACTCTTCCGGAGCCGCCAGATAGTCCTCCAACAGAACCCGGGCGTCGCCGATGGCCTGGAGACGCCGCCGCGGCTTTTTCCGAAGGCAGTGTTCGATCAGACCTCGAATACGTGGCGGGAGGTCGCCGGGGAGAGCGTCGAGTTCGGGCTCGTCCTTGAGCACCGACGCCAGGACGTGGGAGACGGTTTCCCCCTCGAAGAGCTTGGCGCCGGTGAGCATCTCCCACAGCACTACACCAAATGCCCAGATGTCCGCCCGTTGATCAGCGGCGATGCCGGCGGCCTGTTCCGGAGCCATGTAGGCAGCGGTGCCGAGGATCACACCTGCGGCGGTGGCGTGGGCCGTGAGGGTGGGGGACATGGAGAGACTGTTATCGCCACCCTCCGCATCCCAGGCCTTGGCCAGACCGAAGTCGAGCACCTTGACCGTGCCGTCCGATCTCAGCTTGATGTTGGCGGGTTTGAGGTCGCGGTGCACGATGCCCTGCGCGTGCGCGGCCTCGAGGGCCTCGGCGATCTGCAGAGCGATGGCTATGGCTTCATCCGCCGGCACGGGTCCACGGGCGATGCGCTCGGAAAGATCCTCGCCCTGGACCAGCTCCATGACGAGAAAGGTGGTGCCTCCGGACTCAGGGTCCGCATCAGCGACTGATTCGAGTCCGAAGAGCGTCGCGATGTTTGGGTGGTTCAGACTGGCCAAGACCTTTGCTTCGCGTTCGAATCGGGCGCGCCGCTCGGGATCGGAGGCGACATCCTCCGGTAGCAGTTTGAGAGCCACATCCCGCGCCAGCGTGGTGTCTTCTGCCAGCCACACTTCACCCATCCCGCCGGCGCCGAGTTTGCTGGTGATACGGAACTGTCCGATGGTCTGGCCGGAGGCGAGGGTCAATTCTGGGCTCCTTTGGTGGCGACCCGTGGCGGGATCTTCAATTGCCTCAAGAGCGCCTGATAGCGGGGCTCATCAGCGAGCTCCGGCAGAAAGTAGTCGGGGATCACGGGGGTGTACATGGCATCTGGGGAGTGGTCCGCCACCGACTGTTCGAGTGCGGTGAGCACCTGGTCCATGGTGCCCATGGCGGTATACAACTCCGCGTAGCAGCCCGGGTCCACATAACCCTCTGCGGCCATCGCGTCGAGTTCCAGGAGGGCGGCGTCTGCCCTGTCGAGATCGCCGCAGGTCGCATAGGTGTAGCCCAACCAGGACCGGGCGAGGGGGGTGCTGCCGCCGTGGAGCTGAGCTTCGGCCTCCGCTGCGGTTTCGAGAGCTTCCGCGCACTGATCGCTGTCGGCGAGGGTCTTGGCGAGCTTGATATAACCCCATGTCCAGTTCGGGTTCAGGTCGAGGGCGGCGCGGAACTCGACGGCCGCGCGGTCATAGTCGTGGATGCCCATCAGAGCGAAGGCGAGCATGTGCGCCGCGCTCGGCGACAGCGGATCCAGCTCCTTGGCCTTCTCGCTCTGATAGATGGCCTCGTCGAAGCGTCCCATGGCCGCCAGGAAGTCGGCGTAGATCAGACGGGCGGTGTCGCTGCCCGGGTTGAGCTCGATGGCGCGTCTGAGATCGCGGTCGGCGCCCTCCCAATCCCAGTCAAAAAAGATCTTGATCCGGGCGGACACGGCGTGCGCTTCGGCAAGCTCAGGGTCTATCTCAAGAGCCCGTCTGACGGCCTCCCGTGCACCATTGAACGCCTCGTCGCGGCCCATCGTGCTGTGATAGCCCTGGATGACGTAGGCGTAGCCGAGATTCGCGTGGGCCAGTGCGAAGTTTGGATCCAGTTCGATGGCCAGCTGGAGATTCTCCATCGCCTTGTCCATCTCCCTCGAGCTTCCGATCATCATCTGGCGGCCGAGAAGATAGAGCCGGTGGGCTTCAGGATCAACTTCGTACCGCCGAGCGAGATGATCGGCCGCCTCGTCGCCGAGCTCGATCCTGAGGTTCTCGGCTACGGCGGTGGTCAGATCTTTCTCGATGGCCAGCATGTCGCCGTCATCGTGATCGAATCGATTGCCCCAGAGCTGGCGGTTGTCGGTGACATTGACCAACTCGGCGCTGACCGCGAGCCGTTCGCCGCGGCGGGTCAGGCGGCCCATGACCAGCGCGTCCACCCCGAGCTTTCGGCCGATCGTCTGGGCGTCCTCCGAGCTGTCCTTGAATGTGAAGGACGATCGTCTCGAGATCACCCTGATGTCCGGCAGACCGGAAAGCGTTGTGATCAGACTCTCAGTCAGGCCGTCGCACAGGACTTCGACTTCCGGATCACCCGTTCCATTTTCGAAGGGCAGCACCGCCAACGACTCGACGGGTGGGCCCTCGGGCCGCAACCACAGATTCCCCGCCAGGATCGCTCCAGCCACCGCGACGGCAGCGGTCGCGCCAATGAGGAGCCGGCGGCCGAACCCCGTCGAGGGTTTGACGAGAGGGGCCGCTGTGGCGCCAGTCTCGCTGTCACGACGCAGGGCCTTCAAGTCCACGGCGAGGTCGCGGGAACTCTGGTAGCGCCGATTCGGGTCTTTCTCCAGGCATTTGCGGATGATTCGATCCAAATCATCCGGAAGCTCGGGGTTCAACGCCCGAAGGGGTTCCGGCTGGTCACGGGTGATCTTGGTGATGGTTTCGGTGGGGGTTTCACCCTGGAACGGTCGCCGCCCTGTGGCGAGTTCGTAGAGCACGACGCCGATGGAAAAGATGTCGCTGCGGAAGTCGACTTCTTTGCCGAGGGCCTGCTCGGGACTCATGTAGGTCACCGTGCCCATGACGACTCCGGGTTGGGTCATGGTCTGGGTCACGGCCTCGTCGTCCAGGAAGTCTCCCAATTCCTGCCGGAGCTTGGCAAGCCCGAAATCGAGGACTTTCACCCGTCCACGGGGTGTGATCATGATGTTGGCGGGCTTGATGTCGCGGTGGGTGATGCCGGCCTCGTGGGCATCGGCCAACGCGTCGGCCAGCTGGGAACCGATCCGAGCCACTTCGGCGGTGTCGACACCGGACGCGCCGATCTTTGACGAGAGGTCCACCCCTTCCACATGTTCCATGGCGATGAACAGAGTGCCGTCGTCTTCACCCACCTGGTAAATGTGGGTGATGTTTGGATGTTTGAGGGCGGATGCGGCTTTGGCCTCGGAAACAAAACGCCTCCTGCGGGCTTCATCCCGGGAGAACTCGTCGGGTAGGACCTTGAGGGCGATTGTCCGACCGAGGCTCGAGTCCTCCGCCAGATACACCACGCCCATACCGCCCTCGCCGAGCGGCGCCAAGATCTTGAATGATCCGAGTCGATCCCCCTGCTGCACTCTCGTCAGACTCCTCTGATAATGAAAATGTATCTCAATTCAGGATACAGATATTCCGGGTTGGAAACAAGCGGTTGTTCGGCGGCGTAGTATGGAGCAGGAAACGGCATCGACCGTGGAAGCTGGAGGTCGTCGTGAGGAACAAGCTGGCGGTGGCGGGGTTGATTTGTTTTTCTTTGTGTGTGGCCGCGGGTGTGACGGCTGAGACCTACTGGATTGCTTCGGCCGCCCATGGACCGGGGGCCCAGGGAACGCTCTGGCGAACCGACGTCAGCCTGCTCAACGGGTGCGACTTCGACGTGACGGTCGAACTCACTCTGCATACCCCAACCGAGGCGTTCAGTTCCCAGTTCGAGGTTCTCGCCGGGAGGCAGCAGATCTTCGAAGATGTTGTCGCCCAGCTCACCGATCAAACGGCCAGCGGTGCCCTCGAAATCGAGGTCAGCTCCGAGGTGATGGTCACATCGAGGACCTACAACACATCCGATGCCGGGACCTTTGGCCAGGCCTTCGAGGGAGTCCGTGCCGAGGACGGGTATGAAGCGGACGACGTGGTCTTTCTCCAGCAGTTGAGAGAGGACGGCGATTTTCGCACCAACATCGGACTCTTGAATACGGGGAGTACCATCGCCGCGGCGACGGTTGTGGTGTTCGACCGCAACGGCGACCAGGTGGGTCAGTTCCAATTGGCGGTTCCGGCCGGCCGAGTTGCGCAGGAGAACCGGCCGATCCGGGATCTGTTCGACCGAACGGATGTTGTCGGCGGATATGCCGAGGTGACCGTCACCTACGGCTCGGGGGTCCACCCATATGCCTCGGTGGTGGACAACCGGACCGGAGACCCGACGACCATTGGACCCAAGCCGGCGACCCTGTGCCGGCCGGATATCCTGGCGTATCTCGGATCCATCGACGGCATGACGGTTGTCGAGCGGCCCAGCGGCTTCCCGAACTCCAGGTTCTTCGAGCTCCATTACCTCCAACCGGTGGACCATGGTGATCCGAGCGGTCCAGTGTTTTCGCAGTACATGACCCTGATTCATCGGTCCTACGACGACCCGGTGATTCTCAACACTCAGGGCTACGAGCTGTGGTTGGGCCAGACGGAACTGACCGCACGGCTCCTCTGCAACCAGTTGGCGGTCGAACACAGGTTCTTCGGACAGTCGATGCCCGACGAGCTGGACTGGTCGCTGTTGACAATCGAGCAGGCGGCAGCCGACCACCACCGGATCGTCGAGGCGCTGCAACCGATCTATGGCGAGGCCTGGATCAACACCGGCTACAGCAAGGGCGGCATGACCGCGGTCTACCACCGGAGGTTCTATCCCGATGACGTGGATGCCACGGTGGCCTACGTGGCCCCGATCTCGTTCGGGGTGCCAGACGAGGGGTATCTGGACTTCCTGGCCAACGTCGGCACTCCCGAATGCAACGAGGACCTGTGGGCGATCCAACGGGAGGCGCTGACCCGTCGTCAAGCCATGCTCGACCTGCTGGCGACACGGAATCTGTCCTTTGAACGCATTGGGGGCATCGAGCGGGGCTTCGAATCAATCGTTGTCGAGATCCCCTTCACCTTCTGGCAGTACGCCGGCCAGAACTACTGCTCCCATGTTCCCGAGACCACCGCGAGCGACCAGACCATCTTCAATTTCATTGACAACTTCGTGGGCTGGGACTACGCGTCAGACCCTATTTGGGAGTACTTCGAGGCCTACTACTACCAGGCCCACTCCGAGCTCGGATACCCGGCGGTGGCCAGGGGCCACATCGACGATCTGCTCCAGACCGACGCGCCTGATCCAGAGGAAGGTGTGATTCCCGAGGGAGCGACGGCGGTCTACGATCCCACCGCGATGCCTGACATCGCCGATTGGCTCGCCGCCGAGGGAGAGCGGGTGATGTACATATACGGCGAATTCGACCCGTGGACCGGAGGCGCGTTCGAACTCGGAGGCGCCTCGGACTCGTATCTCTTCGTCGATCCTGGGGGCACCCATGGCGCACACATTGGATCCCTGGTTGCTGCGGATGAGGAGGAGGCGTGGCAAATCGTTGCGCGTTGGGCAGGAACCGAGCCGACCAAGGCCGTTGTGGAATCTGTCTCAGATCTTCACCCACCGTGGCGGCGGGCCGTTCCTTCGCCTGAGGCGCTTGCAGAGTGACGGAGTGCACGGGAGCGCCGTGACCGGCGGCTCTGCCTGGAGTAGGATCGATTCATGAAGGACAATGGACCCGAGTCAGAAGCCACGCAGGATCTCTCAGCTGGGGGTGACGCTGCGGATGTAGCCGGCGCGGTCGACATCGAGATCTTTGTCGCGCCAGATTGTCCTAACTGCCCGCACATGGTCCGCGCTGCCAACCAGCTCGCCGCTGCCAACCCACACGTTGGGGTGCGGGTGGTGGACGTGACCGAGCACCCGCAGCGGGCGGCAGACATCGGCGTGCGTTCGGTGCCTCTGACTCTGGTCAACGGTGAGCTGACGCTGGTGGGCGTCGTCTCGGTCGAACAGCTGGCCGAGGCGATCACGGCAGCTGCCGGCGCGGGCGATGCGGGCATCTTTCGCTCGCTGATCGACGCGGGGAGATTTGGGGCCGCCGCCCGGATGTTGCTGGATGGCCGTGGCCGGGAGGCCTACCTCGACCAATGGCGGACGAGCGCTCTGGAGAGCCGGATTGGTCTGGTCCTCACCGCCGAGGCGGCGCTCGGTCTGGACCCACGAGGCCTCGATGCCCTGGTTTCCCATCTTGTGAAGTTGCTCGCCACCGATGATGCAGCTCGCCGGGGAGACACCGCGGATCTGTTGGGGATGATCGGCCATCCAGCCGCTCGACCCGCCCTCGAAGGATTGCTTGACGATCCCGTGGCTGACGTGGCCGAGATCGCCTCTGAGGCGTTGGAGAGCCTTCGCGACGAGATCGGACCGCGTTGATTCGACGGCCCGCCGGACCAGCACCTGGCAGCCGGCGGAATTCCTCGGGGCTGCGGAGGTCGTGCGAGCGATTGTCGAGTGGCGGGTGCTGTCGTTCACCGACGACTGAGGCGGCTGACCAACGCGATCTCGGGTTGGAATCCTGGAAAGGGCGCGGAGGTTGACTCTCTCGAGACTGGCATGAGCACCACACGACGCATTCTCATCGAATTCGCCCACCCCGCGATCGGTAGATCTCGGGTCAATCGGCGTCTGGTCGATGCGGTACGGGGTCTGGCCGACGTCACCGTCAACGATCTGTATGAGACGTACCCCGAATTTGACATCGATGTCCAAAGGGAGCAGTCCCTGCTCGAATCGCACGACGTGGTGGTGATGCAGCATCCCTTCTACTGGTATTCCTCGCCTGCGATTCTCAAGGAGTGGCAGGATCTGGTGCTGCAACATGGTTGGGCCTATGGGCGTGAGGGGCATGCCCTGAGAGGCAAGTCCGTAAAGAGTGCCGTTACGGCCGGGGGAGGGGAGGAGTCCTACCGCAGGTCGGGCGCCAACCACTTCACCATCCGGGAGCTGCTCGCGCCCATCGAACAGACCGCGGCACTGTGCGGGATGGTCTTTCTTCCGCCGTTCGTGGTTTACGGTACTCACGGTCTCACGGCGTCCCAGATCCAAAACGCCGCTGATGAATATCGGCGGATCGTCGAGGCCCTTCGGGACGGGGATTCGGACCCCGAACCGAATGGACGCAAGCCGTCGAACGATGGTGCCGGTGCACCCATGGGAGGCTGAGGGTCGATGCACGGAGAGGGATTTTTCTACCAGGCCTTCGTCTATCTGGCCGCCGCCGTACTCTCGGTGCCGGTGGCCAAGCGACTGGGCCTGGGGTCCGTCCTGGGCTACCTCATCGCCGGCATTGTGATCGGCCCATTCGGTCTTGCCCTTGTGGGTCAAGAAGGGCAGGATGTCCTGCACTTCGCCGAGTTCGGCGTGGTCATGATGCTCTTTCTCATCGGGCTCGAACTCCAACCGTCGTTGCTGTGGCGCATGCGAACCTCGATCCTGGGGCTGGGCGGTCTCCAGGTCGGGATCACCGCCGCGGTGTTTGCAGGAATTGGGATATGGGCGGGACTCGACTGGCGGACTTCTCTGGCCGTCGGGTTGATTCTGTCGTTGTCCTCCACCGCCATCGTGCTGCAGACGTTGCAGGAACGAGACCTCATGAAGACTGCGGGCGGCAAGAGCTCGTTTTCAGTCCTTCTCTTTCAAGACATCGCGGTGATCCCCATGTTGGCGCTGCTTCCGCTGCTGGCCCACGGCAGCCCAACGGTCGCTGATCACGGCGGTGGGGTTCACCCCACGACCTGGGTCGAGGGACTCCCTGGATGGGGGGCTGCGCTGGCGGTCGTCGCGGCGGTTGGGTTGATCGTGGTCGGCGGCAGATATCTGGTGCGGCCGGCATTTCGGTTCATCGCCCGAGCCCACGTTCCGGAGATTTTCACGGCCGCGGCGCTGTTGCTCGTGATCGGCATTGCCCTGCTCATGTCCAAGGTGGGGCTGAGCCCGGCCCTTGGCACCTTTCTAGCCGGTGTGGTCCTGGCCACGAGCCAGTACCGGCACGAGTTGGAGGGAGACATCGCGCCCTTCAAGGCGCTGCTGTTGGGGTTATTTTTCATTGCCGTCGGGTCGTCCATAGACTTCGGCGAAATCATGGCCAACCCAAGCCTCATCATCGGTCTGGTCGCCGGGTTGATCGCGGTGAAATTCGCCATTCTCTTCGTGCTGGGCCGGGTCTTCCGAATGAGCCTCGACCAAAATCTGCTGTTTGCCTTCGCCCTCGCGCAGGCCGGCGAGTTCGCATTCGTGCTGTTCTCGTTCGCGACCCAACAGGGGGTTCTTTTGCTGGCGGTGACCACACCCTTGATCGCGGTCGTGGCGCTGACCATGGCGCTGACCCCTCTGCTGATGCTCGTCAACGAACGGCTGATCCAGCCGCGGTTCGGAACCCGCGAAAGCGCACCGGAGGACCCGGACGAGATGGAAGAGTCCCACCCGGTGATCATCGCGGGATACGGACGATTCGGGACCATCATCGGTCGAATGTTAAGGGCCAACGGGATTGGTGTGACGGTGCTCGATCTCGACTCCGACCACGTGGAGATGCTGCGTTCGCTGGGCCAGAAGGTCTTCTATGGCGACGCTTCGCGGCTGGGCCTGCTGCGGGCAGCGGGAGCGGAGACGGCCCGCGTGCTGGTGGTGGCGGTGGACGATCCCGAACGCATTCTGGAGATTGCCGAGATCGCGCGGGCAAACTTTCCGAATCTCACGGTGGTTACGCGGGCCGTGAATCGGACCCACGCCTACGAACTCATCGACGCCGAGGTGGAGCACGTCTACCGTGAATCGCTGGATACCTCCATCCGAGTGGGCGTGGATGTGATGAGGATGTTGGGTCTCCCGGCACATGAGGCCGTTCGTCGGGGCCGCATGTTCCGCCGCCACGATGAGCAGGCGCTGCGCAAGCTTGCGGGTCTCAGGTCGGACCGGAAGGCGTACGTTCTCGGTGTCCGACAGCAGACCGAGGAGTTGGAGCGGATCCTGCGCGACGACCAGCGCGAGTTTCACCCCGAAGAGGATGTGGCCTGGGACGCCGACACCATGCGTCAGGAGGTCACGGAGAACAGCCGCACCTCAAGCCAGGACTGACCCCGGGGATTGGTCCATCGAGACCTCTTCGAACGATCGTCCTCGAATATCTAGCGCTTCGCACCGACCCCAGTGACCAGCAGGAGCGTCTGGGGATCGAGCAGGATGTTGAGGTCCTGGTCAACGGCCCGCTGTTGGTCCTTCACGACGTGGAGACGGACCTTGGGGCCCTGGGGATCGAGCCGGAACGCGAGGTCCACGTGCTCCTCGAAGGCATCGGCCGGCGGCGGTAGGTGGCCGGGCTCGGCCTGGGGGCCGTCGCGGTGGGTCCGACACGCCATCCAGAGCTCGGCGCCAACCTCGCCGGCGAGAGCGCGCAACTCGGCCACGGTGGGTGCGTCGAGTTCGGTGTACTCCATCCGGTCGAGGATGATGACATCGGGGGAGAACTCCATGGCGCTGTCCAGCATCGAGAGAACCTGGCGCATCCGTTCCACCGAGAACGAACGACCCAGGTAGGTGTGGATGTGCCGGCTGCGCTCCATCTCGAGCTGGACTGCGGTCCGGTGCTGGAGCTTCTTGTTGTAGCGCAGCATCTCGGTAAGCTTCTCGTCATACCAGTCACGGATCCTGTCCACGGTGCGCTCGAGAGAAACGTGGAGCACCTTCTGGCCCGAGAGCAGGGCGTCGACGCCGATGCCCACAAGAAAAGCAGTCTTGCCGACGCCTGCCCGTGAGGTCACGAGAGCCAGCTTGCCGGGTCCGGGACCGGGGTGGCCGTCACGCTCCAACAGGGTTCTGGGAGAGCGGCGCAGTGAAATCATCAACTCGGTCATGATTCGTCCTCCTCGGTCACCTGGCCTCTGTATTTCTTGAGCAACTCGTCGGTCACCTCGCGCGGCGCCGGGGCGTATCGGGCGAATTCCATGGTGAATTCGGCCTTGCCCTCGGTGGCGGAGCGCAGGTCGGTGGAGTAGCCGAACATCTCGGCCAACGGCACCTCGGCGTCCACTCGCGCAAACCCGCCATCTTCGGTGGATCCGAGTACGGTCCCACGACGCTGCATCATGGACTTGTAAATAGCGCCCTGGAACTCGGTGGGTCCTTCGATCGAGACCTTCATCACCGGCTCGAGGATTCGAGGCGATGCCTTTTTGTAGGTCTCCCGGAAGGCGGCCCGGGAAGCGATCTGGAAGGCCATGTCGGAGGAGTCCACCGCATGGGAGTTGCCGTCAACCAGGACCGCTCGGACCCCCACCACCGGGAATCCGATGAGCTGCCCCTTGTCGAGTCCCGACCGAAATCCCTTGTCGCAGGCAGCGATGAAGTCCGACGGGATCGAACCGCCGTAGATTTTGTTGACGAACTCGTAGTCGCCCTCGACAAACGGTTCGATGTAGCCGACAACCTTCGCGTATTGACCGGAGCCTCCGGTCTGCTTCTTGTGCAGGTAGTCGAAGTCGGCACGACGAGAGATGGCCTCGCGATAGGCCACCTGGGGGGCGCCGGTCTCCACGTCTGCCGCGTACTCGCGGTTCATGCGCTGGACATAGACGTCGAGGTGGAGCTCCCCCATGCCGGAGATGATTGTCTCGCCGCTCTCGGGGTCGAGGGTGACCCGGAACGTGGGATCCTCCTTGGTGAACCGGTTGAGCGCCTTGGACATGTTGTCCTGAGCCTTTGAATCCACCGGTGTGATCGAAAGCGAGATCACCGGATCTGGAACAAACATGGAGGTCATGGCCAACCGGGGCCCGTCGCCGACAAAGGTGTCGCCGGTGTGGCAGTCGATGCCGAAGAGACCCACGATGTCGCCGGGACCCGCCGATTCGATGTCCTCCATCTTGTCAGCGTGCATCCTCACCAACCGGCCGATCTTGATCTTCTTGCCGGTTCGGGTCTGGTAGACGGTGTCTCCCTTTGCCAGTGTTCCCTGGTAGACCCGGAGGAAGGTGAGCTGGCCGTATCGCCCTTCGTCGAGTTTGAAAGCGTAGGCCACTGTCTGTTTGTCCGGATCGGAGACCAGCGTGACGGATTGGTCGTCGTTGTCGATGTCCACTGCCTCGATGGGCACCTCGTTCGGGGAGGGCAGGTAGTGGTTGACCGCGTCGAGCAGCGGCTGCACGCCTTTGTTCTTGTAGGCCGAACCGATCAGTACCGGCGTGAGCTCCAGCGACAGGACGCCCTTGCGGATGGCATCGTGAATGAGCTCCGGGGTTGCGGAGTCCTCCAGTGCCGCCTCCAGCAGCTCGTCCGAAAAGAGGCTGGCAGTGTCCAGCAGCTCGGCCCGGCGCTCTTCGGCGAGCTCCATGAGCCCGGCAGGAATCTCACCGATCTCGACGTTCTCGCCGTTCTCGCCCCGGAAATACAGCGCCTTCATGTCGATCAGATCGACGACACCTTCAAAGTTCGCCTCCAGACCGATGGGGAGCTGAAGCAGCACGGCGTTGTGGCCGAGCTTGTCCCGCAGCGCCCGGGTGACCCGATCGGGGTTGGCACCGGAGCGATCGCACTTGTTGACGAACGCGATCCGCGGCACCTTGTAGCGCTTCATCTGCCGGTCCACGGTGATGGACTGTGACTGGACTCCCGCCACGGAACACAGCACCAGCACAGCACCGTCGAGGACTCGGAGCGAGCGCTCCACCTCGATGGTGAAGTCGACATGGCCCGGTGTGTCGATGATGTTGACGTGGTGTCCGTTCCACTCCACATAGGTTGCGGCTGAAGTAATGGTGATGCCGCGCTCCCGTTCCAGTTCCATGTGATCCATGGTCGCGCCCACGCCGTCTTTTCCCTTGACGTCGTGGATCGCATGAATCCTCTGGGCGTAGAATAGGATCCTCTCCGTGAGAGTGGTCTTGCCCGAGTCGATGTGGGCAGAGATCCCGATGTTCCGGATCCTTTGAGTGTCTTCGATCATAATCGTCTCGCCTTGCGCGACCCTCCGGAGCCGCACCCTTTCATTCACATCGAATGGGGCAATTGTGCCTCATCGACGGCTGCTGTCAATTGTGGGTGGATCTGCCCTCGATGATATCGGCCGGTCCGAACCCCGAGGGCGCGAGAATGTACAACTCCGATATCAATATGTCAATTCCGTGAGTGTCGTGTAGGTCAGTGGGTTCAACAGGATTGGGTTCCCGAGGGGTGAATCGAACCGTCGTTTTGTGGCGTCCGTTGGACGTCACCGGGGAGCCCGACACCGTTTGGTCCTGAAAAATAGGACAGTTGGTGATAAACTGTCAATTCGCAGGACAATGACGTTCAAAGTACTGATTCTGTGATGCATGGATCATGCAACCCGGGGCGCAAAAGGTGATTCACGTGATCTGGACCGCGGACTTTTGATCGATTTTGTGGTATGCTTGTGCAGTACCAGGAGGTTCTTTCATCCATGGGAGTGGACGAGTCGCAATTGGTCCAAGGCCAATCGCCAATAGGGATTTTTGTCGGAGGTCATGCTGGTGACTATGCCAGAATTGTACAGTCGGGTTCCCTCGCCGTTCGCCCGAGGTCGAAGCATGTATCGACCGTGGGTCGAATTGGCGGAGGAGGGTGCCTTGGACAGTACTGCGAATCGAAAGGGAGATTGGTCATGATGAAGAGCACCTCCGTTCCGCGGTCGCGGTTGACGGCAGCCGTTACCTCCGCCCTGGTTCTGGGATTTTTGGCTACTGCT
>CAVQBD010000007.1:0-246491 GCA_963710645.1 uncultured Holophagae bacterium
TACCGACCTGAGGTCGAAGAGTGGATGTCTCGGAATCCGATCGATGGCTTGAGATTCTGCTGGGTTGAGGTTCCCCGGTTCATGTATCCGTGGCACCTGCCGCGCGGAGAGTCTCTTCTCTATTTCCTACACTGGAGAGTCCATTATGTCCAGTGGTTGAAATGCGCCTACAAAGAGGCCGGGCGCCTCCATCACCATCGGCCATTCGATGTTGTCCACCATGTCAGCTACATCCAGTTTTTTCCGCCTCCCAGGTACTTCGGGCTCCCTGTTCCATTCGTGCTAGGTCCGGTAGGCGGTGGTATGACCGCCCCTCCGGCGTTCCGGGAGTACTTTGGCCGGTCGTGGTGGCTGGAAGCCGCACGGTCTCGCCGCGTGCAGTTTTCAAAATTGATGCCGTCGGTCCGCAGGTCGGTCCAGCAGACGGACGTGTGCCTCGCGGTCAACAGAGAAACCCAGGAACTTCTCAGTGCACTTGGTGCGCGGGATGTTCGTCGTTTTCTCGATGGTGGGCTTCCCCCCGAGTTCGCGAGCGCTCAGATGCCTCGAGTTCCTGGAAATCGGACCCCGACGTTTCTGTGGGCGTCCCGATCGCTGCAGCCACGAAAGGGACTTTCCCTTCTCCTGGACGCAGCGCGCCGGGCGGCAGACTTTGACTGGAAGCTGATCGTCGTTGGAGACGGTCCGCTCAGGGAGTCTCTTGAGGACGCCGCGCGCGAATACCAGATCTCAGATCGTGTGGAATTCGTGGGTCAAGTCGCATGGGACGAAATGAATGGACTGTTCGAGAAATCGGATGTCTTTGTGTTCACGAGCCTCAGAGATTCTTTTGGTACAGTCGTTCTTGAAGCCGCGGCCCATGGAAAGCCGATCCTCACCCTGGACCACCAGGGAGTCGGAGCCTTCTTGCCCGAGTCCGCGAGTATCAAGGTGCCGGTGACCTCGGCGGAACAGACCGTGGCCGGCCTTGCGGCCGGTATTCGACGTCGACGCCGACAGTCGGACGCTTCGCGTTGGCATGGGTCAGGCGGCCTGGAAATTTGCCCGAGAACAGACATGGGAAAAGCGCGCGTCGCAGATGACTGAGATCTACATCGAGGCACTGCAACGTGCGGCACGCCGGCGAGTCGGACTGTGATGGGCATGCCTGTCAAATGGTCGATCATCCGAGCGGTGCAGCGAACGGGGATGGACCCGAGCATTGACAATCGTAAGAGTAAGGGGATACGGTTCTTAACGCAGCCTGAGAGTCGAAAGGGAAGGAAAACACAATGACGAATTCGAAGCGTGCCCTGGTCTGTGGCGCTGGTGGGTTTATTGGGGGCCATCTCGTCAAGCGCCTCAAGACGGAAGGGTACTGGGTGCGTGGCGTTGACCTGGTAGAACACGAATTCTGCCCGACCCAAGCGGACGAGTTTGTGGTGGGTGATCTCCGGGATCCCGTGTTGTGTGACAGGGTCGTTGATCGCGGTATGGACGAAATCTACCAACTCGCCGCCGATATGGGAGGCGCCGGTTTTGTCTTCACAGGGGACAACGATGCTGCGATCATGCACAATTCCGCGATGATCAACCTGAATATTGCCGAAGAGTCCCGGAAGAAGGACATCGGCAAGGTGTTTTATTCATCGTCCGCGTGCATTTATCCCGAACGGAATCAGCTCGATCCTGACAATCCGAATTGCGCTGAGGATTCCGCATATCCAGCGGATCCCGACAGCGAGTACGGTTGGGAAAAGCTCTTCAGCGAGAGGCTCTACATGTCGTTCGTGAGGAATCATGGGATGGAGGTTCATATCGCGCGATTCCACAACATCTTCGGGCCGGAGGGCACCTGGACCGGTGGCAGGGAGAAGGCCCCGGCCGCCATGTGCCGCAAGGTCGCCGAAACACCCGACCGTGGGATCATAGAGATGTGGGGCGACGGCAAACAGACGCGGTCGTTTTTGTATATCGACGAGTGTCTTGAAGGGGTTCGTCGGCTCATGGCATCGGACTTCCTGGGTCCGGTCAACATCGGTTCGGATGAAATGGTCTCGATAAATGACCTCGCACGAATGACGATGGATATCGCAGGGAAGAGTCTCGAAATCCATCACGTCGAAGGTCCGCTGGGGGTTCGGGGGACGCAATTCCGACAACCGATTGATCGAACAAGAGTTGGGGTGGAGGCCGAGAAAATCGCTGCGCGAGGGCATGGCAACCACCTATGATTGGATTGCGGATCGGGTGGCGCGAGCCAAAGCACCGATGGTCTGAACGAGTGATGCAGTGTCGACAGCAGCCTTAGAGCCGTCCCCCGGCGTCAACGTGTTGGGGACTCGGATCGCGGCCATCAATCTGCGCGATGCGGTGTTGATGGTCGACCGCTGGGTGAACGAGGGCGCTCGAGGCCGATACGTTTGTGTGACCGGCGTCCACGGCGTCATGGAAGGGCTTCGGAATCCTGAGGTTCGGTTTGCGCACAACGGCGCCGATGCGTGCGTTCCCGACGGCATGCCGATGACGTGGGTCGGACGATTCCGAGGGCATCGCAAGATGCACCGCGTCTATGGGCCGGACCTTATGCTCGAGCTGCTCGAGCTATCAGCGGATCGTGGTTACACCAACTACTTCTACGGTGGTGCCGAAGGGGTCGCTGGGGAACTCAGGGACCGAATGACCGCCCGTTTTGAACGTCTGAAGGTCGTCGGTACCTATTGTCCTCCGTTTCGACCATTGAACTCGCAGGAACGGAACGAGTTGATCGCCGATGTGGAAGAGAAACGCCCGGATTTCTTTGGGTGGGTTTAAGCACACCCAAACAGGAGCTCTTCATGCAGGAGTTCCACGATGCCCTGGCAACCAAGGTGATGTTTGGCGTTGGAGCGGCCTTCGACTTCCACACAGGCCGGGTTCGCCAGGCGCCGCGATGGATGATGCGCGCTGGGCTGGAGTGGTCATTTCGTCTGTGCATGGAACCTCGTCGGCTCGGCCCACGCTACTTGAGAAACAACCCTTCATTCCTGTGGCATCTATTGCTGCAGGAAACCGGCGTTCGGCCGTACCCATTGTCGTGAATTGCGAAGTGGACCGTGACTCTCTTAGGGGTTTCTGGTCCTTCTCAGTCGGGAAGTTCAGCTACCAGAGTCGCCGCAGAAGGACCTTGCGGAGGACAAAACGCGGCGCCAAAACAAAAGCGCACACACCGCGCTGGATAGCGAGCAAGGTGTTGCCGTTGGCGTACTCGACGACAGCTGCTTTGTAATACGACTGCCCGGATTCGCTACACCGGCGACGCAACCTGGATACGGGGCCTGCGAGAGAGCGCGCCTCGTTGAACTCAACCAACGTAGGTTCGGGTGCCCCGGATCGCCGACTGACCATGCAGGCCTTGACCCATGCCAGCCTCTGGGTGGAAGTGAGTGATCGGCTGACGCACACCGATGACCCATGAATCCGGTATCTGAGGAGGCACTCCGGCTGCACGAGGAATTTCGTTCCTGCCTCTATCATCCTGAGCCACAGGTCGATATCGTCGGCTGGCCAGAATTGGGGCCGATAACCGCCCACATCCAGGAACGACTGCCGCCTGAACGCGGCCGTTGGATGATGGAACGCGATCAGATAGTTGTTGTCGAAGGCCGACAGAACCGATTCCTGAATTACGTACGGCGAGGAATATCTGCCCAACAACTTGCCCCTAGCATTGATATATGTGACGTTGCTGGCGGCGAGGCCGACCTCGGGGTGTTCCTCGAGGAACGCGATCTGACGCTCGAGCCTATTCGGTTCCATTTCATCGTCGGCATCCATGCGGAAGACCCAATCCGACTCGGTTTGCGCAATGGCACGGTTGAGGGCCTCACCCATACCGAGATTTTCGTGCGAGATGACGACAATCCTCTTATCTGTGGCTGCGAATTGCCGGACAATGCTCTGGGTGTCATCGGTAGAGCCATCATCAATCACGACGAGGAGGAAATCGGTGTGAGTCTGGGCAAGAGTGGTGCTCAGGGCACGGGTTAACGTGCCGGACGCATTGTAGGCCGGCAAAAAGACCGCCAAGCGTCCGATCGAAGTCGAGGGAGCGACCAGTGCGCCGGGCGCGGGATGGGGGCTTCCATTCACAGAAATCGAGCGTAACACGGATGTGGAGCCTCAACGTCAAACCAAGAGTTCGGCTGCCCGATCAACCCGGAGGTCTGAATTCGGTCTTTTCTCTCAGACCATTCCTCATGACGAACTTGGTCCTTTTCCATCCAGAGACCTTTTGAAATAGGTGGAAGTTTCGTCGAACCGCTCAAGAATACCCAAAGCGGGATTGTGATCACGGATGTTACAATACGCTCGTCCACATCTTCAAACATCCAAAGTGGAGGATGCAACGGTTGGCTGATGTCGATGTTTCCATCTTGATGTGCACATTGAATCGCGCTGAGTACCTCGAAGACGCCTTGGCGCGGATTTTGGCACAATCTGCGAAGGACAGATTCCGTTGCGAAGTCGTTGTTGTTGACAACGGTTCAACCGATCATACGGAGCAACTCGTCCGCACCGCTGCGGCACGGTCTAGTATTCCGATCCGATATCTATTCGAACCCTCGCCCGGGATAGGAAAAGCTCGAAATCGATCGGTCAAAGAGGCTCGTGGCACGTGGTTGGCGTTTATCGATGATGATGAGCTTGCCGCAGCGAATTGGCTTGCCGAGCTGATGTCTGGAGCGGAAAGCACCGGAGCTCTGATTGTTGGAGGATCCGTTCTGCTCGATCTGCCGGACTCCGTTCTGGAGACTCTCGGGCGTGAGACCCGTCGTTCGTTGAGGGAGCGGGCTGCAGATAGGTACGGTGATCGGGTTTCGTTGTGCCCGCCTCGGGCGATTCTCGGGACCGGTAACCTCTTACTCCACCGCGAGGTCATTTCAAACGTCGGAGGTTTTGACGAAAATATGCACATGGGAGGGGAGGATGCCGATTTCCTGATCAGAGCCCGCTCACTTGGATATGAGGTTTGGTTTGTGCCTACAGCTGTGGTCCGTCATCGGATACCGGGTTTTCGATTCGGAAGGGGGTATTTTAGGCGTGATTCTCTTCAATCAGGGGCGCTGCTGGCTTCGTTGACAATGAGGCATCAGGGATTATTCAAATTGTTTCTTGAAATGATAGCTCGAGTGGGCCAAGCAGGATTTGTGACGTTGCCTTTGATGGCCAAAGCGGCTGTGACCAGCGATGAAGCTGAATATCTCGATCGGGAAATAAAATTGTGGAGAGCATACGGATTCTGGAAATTTTCCTTGGCGACTGCGCTTCCCGGATTGGCGTCGAGCCGACACTATCTCCGCAGCGTGGACTTTCGAGAGGGCAGGACCCAAGAACCAGCCAACGACCCACCGCAACCCCCGAATGGCCCTTCGTGTCGGTAGATGGCGAGAATATTGTGCGAGAATTAAGGGAATCTCCGAAAACCAAGACTAATTGCTCCTGTGTGTGTGATCCGGGGAAATGAACACGCCCAAGGGAACCGTCATTAACGTGTTGGGCGCCCCTCGATCAGGTACGACGATGCTTGACCTCATGCTCGGGAATGCCGAGGACGCGTTTTCTTGTGGTGAAGCCTACGCTCTGTTCCGGCCCTTTCGGACGCATCATTTCTCATTGAACTGTCCCTGCAAGCAGGACCCCTGTGAAATCTGGGGGGACCTGCGCTTCGTCCCGGAAAGAGAGCTGCACATTGAAATCATCCGACGATGCGGCGTACGTTATGTCGTTGATTCCGCGAAAGATCTTAACTGGTTTCTCGATTCTGTCGGATGGGCCCAGAAACACCATCTGTCAATTCGCAACGTCGCCATCTGGAAGGACCCAGTACACCTTGCGCACTCGTTCTGGAAGAGGTCGGGATCGATTCGAAATCTACGCACGCACTGCTTGACCTATTACAGACGACTCTTGAATCTGCAGGTGCCTTTCGTCACCGTCAAGTGCGAGGAGTTGACGGCAGACCCAGAGAATAAGCTGCGCCAGGTTTGTCAGGCTGTCGGAATGGAGTATTTCGAGGGGAAGGAGAGGTTTTGGGAAAAGGAACACCACTTCTTGTACGGCAGCTTGGGCACGCGCCATCAAGGCCAGTCTGGACATTCTGAAATTAAGACGTCGCCTGCGTTTGGTGCTGAATTCGACAAAATCGCTGATGAACTCCGAGAACGGCTGTCTCACGATACTGCCCTCAAAAAGCTGGTCCATGTCCTCGAAGAAAAGGACGTTGGTGCCATTCCCGCTGGAAAGCCAGTCGAATGGGGCCATTTCGAGGTTCCGAGGCCTCCGCTGTGGTATCACATGAGGAACGTCAAAAGACGATTTCGGAAGTCGTTCCCCGAAACGGCTCCTCCACACTATCGCTGACTGCTCCAAAACTATGTCGTGTTGATCCAGCGGTCGAAGTTGGAGGGGAAAGACGAACCGTTGAACTCGTCCGGCTGTGGGCCGTTTTCAGGTCATCAGGAGTGGAGAGCCGGGATTGACCCTCTCGCGGGCTAGGTTATAGATTTCCAGGAGCCTCGACCAGTGAACTTCCTCGCTGTACTCAATGTGAGCCTTCTTGCGCCCAGCTTGACCCATCCTGGCGCAGAGATCCGGATCTTTCCATAGCATCGTCATCTTGCTCGCCAACTCGTCCGCGTTGCCTGGTTTAAAGAGAAGACCGGTCACACCCTCATCGACCAACTCAGGTATTCCACTGATTCGAGATGCGACGACGGGCAGCCCATGGCTCATTGCTTCGGATATGACGAGGGGACAGCCCTCGAAACACCGGCTTGGAAAAACCAGAAAACGGGATTTCCGATAGGCCTCCAAAACCCGGTCTCTGGACAGTTGGCCCATGAACTTGGCGTTTGGAGGTGCATGAGCCCGAAGGTCGTCGTAATCTGGACCGTCGCCGAGAAGATGAATTGGGATGTCGGGGATGCGCCCTGCCGCTTCTAACAACGTTGCGACTCCCTTTTCTGGTGACATTCGGCCCGAATAGACGGCATACTCCCCATGGCTGGCATCCGCAGGCAAGTCTGTGAATTCGACCATATTTGGCAGAACGATAACTCGATCCGAGGAAAACCCGGCTTCAATCAACCGATTCTTGGCGAATTGATTGAGTGCCACAACTATCGTCACGTTGTCGGTGAACAGCCGAAACCTGCGAGCTACAGTACTTCTCAATGCGTAGCCGGTGCTCTCGACCAGATTCCCCCGACAGTTCTGAATGACGCAGTGGTATTCCCGACCCCCAACGCAGCGTTCGCAGATTACACCGTCAAGAAGATGGTCCAGGGTCGGGCAGGTGTGGAGGTGGTTGTGCACGGTCATCACCACCGGGATACCGGCTCTTCGAAGAGCGAGAATCACGGAAGGCGAGATGAGCGGGTACAGATTGTGCACGTGAACGACATCGGGTTGAAAGTCTGAGACGTTTTCCATGACCCAGCGGACCGCGAACGGGTTGTAGATCCCGGAAAAGAAAGCCTTCGTTTGTCTGAAAAGCGACCCTTCCAGCGACCGACTGGATCGGGT
Organism: uncultured Holophagae bacterium; assembly: GCA_963710645.1. GTDB lineage: Bacteria > Acidobacteriota > Thermoanaerobaculia > Thermoanaerobaculales > Sulfomarinibacteraceae > FEB-10. The sequence goes on from CAVQBD010000007.1 coordinate 7,546, forward strand.
CAGCAGCCTGGCCTCCCCGCCGTTTTTCTTTACCAGGTTTGAAATGCGATCAACAACGGTCTCCTCGCCACCAAAACGACTGCGGTATTGATTGTAGATCTGCAGCAATTTCACAAATGAACTCCGAATCTTATCCGAGCTGCGCGGTCTGTTGCGAATTAGAGCAGCCGTGAATCTCCCGACGGCTAGACGTCGCCTGACTCTTGTTTTGATTGGATATGGGCGCCGGTCCCGTGTTCATTGCTCCGTCCATTCCGTTCTCGACGAGTTTCTGTCTTCCACCGGATCCGTCCCACGTGACGTCAGATTCCGGAAGATGGGCTCTCAAACTGCATTTTTGTCGATTGAAATCTTGAAATTTCAATTCTGGAACCCATCCGCATCATCGTGTTCAATGCAACAAACGTGGAAAAATCCTGGAAGTTCGCAAATAACACGGTCGACTCCAAGATTCCATGAAAGAGCCCAAATATCAGCACGTAAAAAAGAAAAATTTCATCGCGATTTTCCTGTTTTGTTCCTCTAAGAAATGTTAAACGAGTGCCAAAAAAAACACTCAAAAAAAACAACGTTGAACCAATGAGTCCAACGCTCAACAAGACCTCGATGTAGACCGAGTGCGCCGACTTCGGTGCCCACCCGTGTGATGCTTCAAATCTCTGCACTATTGACTCCGTCCAGAAAGTGCAGAAACCGTAACCGAGAATCGGTCTATCCGAGGCATAGGCCAGGCAATCCTCCCACAAAGGGACTCTCCCAACCAACGTCTCTGTGGTGTCTTCGCTGCGTCCCATCAAAATGACCTCATCCAGAAGCACCTCAACGGCACTCGATGAGAGAGCCAGGAGGCCGACTGTGATGATGATCAGCAGCGTGTAGACAATTTTTCTCGGCATGGAAGACGTCAGCAGCGCGTAGAAGACGAAGGCAAAGATCAGGGCCCCGAACGAGGCCCTCGAGCGTGTTATGACGAGGAAGAAGAAGCCGCCTGCCATGGCGAGCGCGATGGCGATCCGGTGGTGTTTTGAAAGGCGGAAGAGGACGGCTCCTGAAAGGAATTGCAATGCACAGTTGACGCCCTGTAGATTGGGATGAATGGTCCCCGAAAACCGATACCCCTGGACGAGCGGAGCGAGTGAGTTAAATCGCAATTCAACGAATACACCGATGAGAAGAAAAAGTGTCGTGCATAGAAAAACGACCACAACGAATGACCGGTTTGAAAGGATTCTGCAAAGGCCCAGCGCAGAGAATAGGAGCATCGAAAACAGAAAAAGCCTTCTAATAGTGAGGACGGGATCGACGCTCCACATGACACTCATGAATGCCCAGCAGACATAGAAAAGGAAGATCCACCCTGGGAGAAAAAGAGATATTCGGGAACCTCGGCGTGAAAAAAGGAACAGCAATACACCGAATATCCCAAGAAACGAAAACAGGAGCCGACGCAGTGGACTGCCCTCAGCGATCTGGCCAGACACATCACTTACGGTTGAATCAGGAATTCCGGTCACAACCCAATCGAACCGGTGGGTGCCGAAAAAAAACACAATCACCAATAGAAATACAATTATCCACGGGATTCTGTCGGCTCGGTCAGAAATCGTCTCAGAGGTAATCAAGCTGCCCAGCCGTCCAGGTCATGGTGGTGGCGAGTTTTCAGTTCGATGGTGCGCATGTGCGGGTGGGGAGAGGAAAAGGCAACGGGATCCGAAAATCCGGGCAATGCGATTGGTTTCGCTTATAGAGGCGCCGGGGATGTACAAAGGTGATTCGCAACAAATAACCCGTGGGTCTGCGTCTGGCAGTCTGAAATGGACGATCGATGGAACAGCGGTCCGGCCCTGTCCCGCAGCTGTTGCGGGAATTGGACCTCGAAGACTTGAAACGGACGATCATCATGATTGAACTCCGACTGCTGGCATTAGTGTACGACACCAACCTCGAATATGGCCACTTGGTAGCGGAGCCTTCGTCCAACCGTGACGGTTGGCCAGAAGACCATGCCGATCGTGTGGGTTTGTCGGGGGATTGGTTTCGTGGGGGTGCGAGGCCCGTCTGAAGTCGGTGATGTTCGCCGGTCGAGGTGACGTCACGGCGGGCTCCACTCTATGCCGTGTTCGAGTGGCTAAGCCGATCCAACAAAGTACAATCGTCTGGATGCCTATCCGACTCTCCTCGCGTTTTTCGCACTTCCGAAAACTCCTCAGTCCTGCCGCTCATGCGTCAGGCTTGGCTCTCAGCGACCAAGTGGTATCCAGCGTGGCCACGTTTTTGACCGCGATTATCGTCGGACGGGCCTGCACTCAGGATCAACTCGGCGTTTTCCATCTCGGCATCTCGATCATCATGACCGCCTTGATTGTGCAGAATTCGTTCATTTCGTCGCCTTACTCGGTCTACCTTCCTCGGATGAAGGGGCCTGATCGAGCGAGATACACCGGGAATACACTTTTTTTTCAGGCTGGGTGGTCGATCCTCGCGGTCGCCGGATTGGCGGTGGTCGCGGCGGTCAGACAGTTGCGATTCGGGGGGGGAGCCCTTTCGGCGCTTCTCTGGACGCTCGCCCTGGTGGTCGGTCTTGTCTTACTCAGGGACTATGTCCGAAGGATCTGTTTCGCCCGGCTTGACTACGGCGGTGCGCTGGTTCTCGATTTCGCCGCTGCCACGTTACAGATCGTCCTATTGAGCCTGCTCGCCGTGTCAGGGTTACTTTCCGCGACAAGGGCGTGGACAGTGATCGGGCTTTCAAGCGGCACCGTTGTCCTCTGGTGGTTTGTTCGTCACCGTCGGCGTTTCTCGCACACCAGGATCGCTATAGACCGCGATTGGTCACGTCATTGGAAGATCGGAAAGTGGCTATTTTCAAGTGGGGTTTTTTGGCAGTCTAGCGTGATCATCTATCCATGGCTTCTCGCGTCGTTTCACGGAATCGCTGCCACAGGAATTTGGGCGGCTTGCGTCGGGGTTGTGGCGATTTCGACTCCGATAATAGCCGGGCTAGAGAGCCTTTTTGGTCCAGTATTTTCCCACTCGTACGCTGAAGATGGCGTCGACGCAATGAGGAAGAACGTCCTGAGTTTCACTAAAGTATACTCAGGAATTGTTGGTGCAATATCGTGTTTCGTTATACTATTTAGAGATGATCTTCTTCTTTTGTTTTACGGTGAGAAATATTCCGAGTATGGACTAATTGTTATTCCACTTGCCCTCAGTCTTGCGTTTTCTCCAGCTCGGATAGCGGCTTCGAAATCACTAGTCATCGTCGAAAAGGCTCGACTAGATTTTGTGACAAATTCCGTATCGTTTGTGGTTTTTGTTGTCTTGGGAATCTGGATGACAAAGGAACATGGTCCGTTGGGAGCGGCATGTGCAGTATTGTTGGGCAATGCGTTGGTGACCATGTCGAAATGGGTCGCGTGTGGAATCGCACTGCGGTCCTTACGGGGCGCGAACATGCCACGGTAAATCGATCGGCCTGAATTCGGAGTGGAAGGGGTGTTCCCGGCTCTGGTGAATCAAGACGGGGCGCCTGGTCGTGCTGGGAGGGCAGGCAGAAAGGCCGAGGTCGGATTGATGATGCACGCCCGGGCGCGGCGAAATCTTGTGAGATGGTTCTCGGGGAATCGTCACCGCATGATTTTAAAGGCCCGGTCGCCATTGAGGCAATGGCGACCGAGCAGTCAGATTACTCAGGTTAGTTTGGTGGGGGAATATATACAGGCTCGGTATTGACGTAGGCGCCTATTTCCCAACCCGCTCCGTGTTGGTCTTGGCTTGCGGTTCTGACCGGGTAGGGCCACTGCGCCGTCTGTTGAAGGCCTTCGGCGAAGTCCGGACCCAGGTTCTCACCGTCATCGACCCCCGACGAGTCTGGTGTCAGCCAGAATTCGAGATTGGCGGGATCGTTGAATTGCGGGGGGGTACGGATGGAATGGGTCGACTCGCCGTAAGCGGCGTCAAGGGCGTTATAGGTCGAGAGGTTCGTCCAATCCCACGATATGAACCCAGATGCCTGAGGCCCAAAGGAATTGGAATCGAGGATATTTCCGGTGCCGTGATAGCCGTTATTTGTGCAGGCATTTTCGAACATCAATTCGCGGACGGCACTGCCAGTAACGATATTATTAATAAAAACATTATCGACCAACTTTGGTACCGATCCGGAGTCGTAGACTCCGCACAAGATCCCATGATAATTCGAATTCACAATCGTGTTGTTGAAAATTAGGTTATCTCCAGCCACCACGTTGCCACTCGAACGAACTCCTATACCAGCTGAATATTGTGCGTCCGCGTTTCCTCTCAAGACGTTGTAAGAGACCACTGCATTGCTACTTTTTTCGATGTAGATTCCGTAGCTGTGGTTATCGTAAATGAGATTGCGGCGAACGTGATTTTGTCCCTGGGGACCAGCGCACTGGTCGATCCAAATGCCGATGCCTTTACTGGCGTTTCCTGTTGAGTAGCCATTGTCAAAAATAACGTTGTCCTCGATAACGGCCCTGGAAATCTGGAAAGAGGACCACATTTTGATTCCCGCCGTCCACTCGTGCTGGGCGTCGCGGGGGGCTTGGTGCTTCGCGTTCTCATAAACGGTGTTGCGGCGGAGGACGGTATCCTTGTGATTGGTATTTATCAGGAAGCCCGTCGCGCCGTTGAACCGCGCAATGTTATTGAAATACAAACCGTTGTTGTGCTGGGTAGTTCCTGTGGAATACACCCCATGATGGTAATTCCACTCGGCTACGGAGTTCAACAGACGAAAGTAGTGACTGGTCTGGTAGATGAAGATGCCGTAGGTCTGAGCATGTTTGGCGGTCACGCCGGCTATCGTGATGTATGAAGCGCCATTGACGTAAATCGCCTGGTCACGAGCGCCGGCCTCGACTCCAGGGTTGTTGTAAGCGTTGTCCGGGTCACCGGATGAGGAGTACAGATACAGGTTGTTGGAGTTCCAATACCAGTCGCGATTGTTGGTCAGCTGGCTCTTGCTGTCCTTCCGGTCGCCGAAACTTCCGTTGATGAAGACCTGCTGGGGTTGGATAGGCACTGTTGCCCGATAGACGTTTCCGCTGTCAAGGCTCCAGCCATTGATGAGGTCGGAGCCGGAAATGACCGCCTGATTTCCCCCGAGATAGGAAATGGGCTGGCCGTCCGCCCCGCTGGACGAAATCCAAAGCCTATCGCGGAATACGCCGCCGTCGGGACACAGGATCACGGTGTCACCAGGCGAGTAGGTCTGCTGGTTGCTTCGGTCGATGCTCATGGCAGTTGACGGAGAATCGCATCCCGTGGCATTTGATTTGTTTGTTGCCGTTCCGTCGGCACGAAGGTAGAAGGTGTTGGTGGGAGACCCACCGCTCGATCCAAGGCTGCGGGTGGACAGCACCCCGTCGGTGTTGTCCTTTGAGTCGGCTTCAGGTGGAAGACTGTGTCTATGATCCCAAGTAGCGTCGTCTTCCTCGTCTCCGATAGAGCACGCGGTCAAGGCGGCAGTGCGGTCCCAACCGTCTTCGGCGCTGAGGACGCCCAAGGACGGCGGAGCCCAGAGTGCCGACAAACTCAACAACACCAACACCCCCAGCGCCGGCAACGCGTGGTTGGATTTTTGTGTTTGGCGTCTATCGCATCGTCTCATCATGACCTTGCCCTCCAATCGCGATCACTGGTGTGATCTCGATACCTCTTATATCTGTCCATCCAGGGCACACCTCCGATACACCGGGCGGTCCGGTACAGAGAACTGAACTGGAGTTGGATGACCTGGATCACATACTTGAGACGATCCAGGACGGTGTAGGAAGGTGAGCGCCCTCGCTCCTGTCAGGGCGAATTTGGGAATCCATCCTGACAGCCAGGACTATAGGTGGCAGATCCTCGGGAAAACCGTGACGGATGTCACACTAGGCCCATATCACGGTCGAGATTGCGACGGTGGCGGTTGGGGCGCTTGGGATGGTTGCAGGTCTGTTCTCCTGGTGTGGTTTTCCGAATTGATGCATGGGTCCGGCAGCGACTGATTGGTATGGGTTCCCATGCGGAAGATCTCAAAGGCCAATCAACCGGGGCCAAACCGGGGAATCGGATTTTCCTCGGGCGCCGGCTCAAGACACTCGTGGTCGGGAAAGACACCAGCGGGGAAAGAACGTCGGCAGCCAAAAAGTCCGGTTGATGGAGGGGGAATTGTGGTTTGATCGCAGCATCAAGGCAGCCGGTCGAGTTTGGTGGCAGAGCTGAGAATAGGGCGCTTGTCAGGGGACCCTGCCATCCTCACTGGAAGACCCGGCGCATATATCCCCAACCGAACTTCAAGAGCCGCGCGAAGTCGTGAGGTCGACCCATCTTCCTGAGGAGCACAGGGAGATACCCGGGTCGAAAATAGAACTGGGAATAGGCGTGTTTGATCAATCCGCTGATATCGTCGGTCGAGAGGCCAGGGGTCTCAACAACGTGGTGGTTGTAGTGGAAGTTTTCCCAGTTGTCCTCGATAAGAGACCCGTTCTCAGATACCACGTCGTAGAATTCGGTGCCGGGGTAGGGCGTCGCGGGATAAAATTCAACGTAGTCGGGATTAAGCGTCTTTGCGAATTCGATGGTTTCGAGAATCGACTCTCTTGTTTCTCCTGGGATGCCAATAACAAAGTAGACGACTGAATCGATGCCGACGTTTCTCAAAATTCGAACCGTTTCGTGGGTAAACGATGTCATCGCCCCCTTCTTCATGTTTTTGAGGACGGATTGGCTTCCGCTTTCTCCTCCTATGGAAAGCATCACAGCGCCGGCGTCCTTCATTAATGCGAACATCTCTTCATCTCTCTTATCGACGCGTGTGTTGCTCCACCACGTAATGTCGAGTCGCGCCTCGATGAGCTTGCGACAGAGTTGTTTCACAATTTCCGGTTCTGCGGTGAAGTCGTCGGCGTAGAACCAATAGTGTTTGACACCGAATTCATCGATGTTGCGTTTGATTTCCCCGACAATGCTCTCCGGAGTACGGTGCCGAACGATGCGTCCGTAGTACATGGGAGCAACGCAGAAGACACAGCGATGTCTGCAACCCCGCGCGGTGTTGACAGTCAGGTAGGGTTTGTCGAACACGGGATGTACGTACTGGTCCAGCGGCAGATACCTCCAGGACGGGCGCTCCAGTCGATCGAGGTTGTCCTCGAACGGGCGGTCAGGGAATTCCTTGACGCCATCATCGGACCGGACGGTGCAGCCGGGCAGATCCCCTGTGACCCTGCCATCGTGAAGCACCGTGGGGATTTGGAGAGCCGTAAACTCTGGCTCGCGTCGGATCACAATATCGAGGTACGGATTGGCGTCCAGGATCTCGTGATGGAGTGCCGTGACGTGGGTGCCAAAAACCGCGGTGGCGGCATCTGGATAATGTTCCTTGAGTCTGCGCACGAAGGTGAGGTCCGAGGCAATGGTAGGTGTCGTCGTGTTGATCAGTGAGAGTTCGGGAACCCAGGTGCCGAGCTCCTCCAACATCGTCTCGGTGTCGAATCCCGAGGCGATGCAATCGAACACGCGTATGTCATGTCCCGCTTGGTCGAACACACCGGCGGTGTGGGCTATCGTCATTTGCGGAATCGAATTTTTGCGCCAACCCTGGGGCGACTGACATCGCCCTTCCCGGATGAAGGGAGGCTCGTGCGGGGGATTGACCAGCAGGACTCTCACAGCTGACCTCCGTAGTGCACGCAAGCGTTGCGGTTGCTCTCCTATGGTAGCCAACCACCGAAAAAATGGGCGGGAACCTAGGGCCCGGAATAGGCTGAACGTTTGAGGCTCGAGTTCCGCAACATTCCCTCAGCGTGTTTCCCCATGGTTACGATCTCGTGTTTCCGATCGAGCAGATCAAAGAGAGAAGTGAGAAGGTCGATCTTGCGCTGGCTGGTTGATTTCATGGCCGGGAAGAATGCCAGTTGGGAAATATCGTCGCCACCGACGAAGTCAAGCGGGTGGAGGAGTAGGGATGGTTCGACCCCGGTGGCTCGGCACATGGCGAGCGCGCTCTTGAAATAGAGCAATGCCAGCGACCTCGAGTAGGTCCCGATGTACAGCAGATAGCTGAAGTGGAATGGGAGCCTGAGGATCGGCATGGTCGTGACCGGGATTTCGAGCAGATCCGAATCAGCGTCCTGCCAGAGGTAGGGGCGGAGTGGCCGGAGAGCCTTCCTTGAATTCCACCGAATAGGACCTTCCTCTGTTCCTTCTCGTCGTCGGTGAGGTTGGATGTCTGAAAGTAGTAGGCGCGGGCAAGTGGGCCGAGAAAGGTCGGCAGCGTCGAACCGTCGTATCGGTAACCCCTCCTCGACAGAACGTCGATTGTGGCTTTGGACAGGCTGTATCCCGGTCCTCTGAATCCCCGAGGCGTCGCACCGGTGGCCGACTGGATGGCCTGCTCGGCGCGATAAATCTCGTCGTTGATCTGCTCCTGGGTGTAGAGGTGAAGCCACGGTTCGTGGTGAAAGCTGTGGTTTCCGATCTCGTGACCCGCGGCGGCTATGGACGCGAGGGCGTCGTGGTTCTTCTGGAGGTCGGCGTCCTGGCCGACGATGAAGAATGTGATGGTCCAGTCGAGCCGCTCGAGAATGTCCAGCACCCTGGGCACGACGAGATCCAGGTAGGAAGGAAAACCCTCCCATCCCGGATCGCCGTGGGTCTTCAGGTAGGACCACAGATTGTCCAGGTCCAGCGAGAGGCTGCAAATGGGCTTGCCCGACTTCACGGCCGCACTACCGACGAGAGACTGCGGGCGGATTCGACGATTTCTGGATTGAGGAGGATGGGCAGTGCCTCCTCCGCGAGCCTCACGGTCTCGATCGACGTTGAGAGTTCCATTGACGATCTGGGACGAGTTCACTGTGAATACGGCGGGAAGCGAGGTTCGAATGGTGGGGACGTGGTCGGAGTAGCCCAGCCTGGGCAGGGCGTACACGAATCGTTCGCGAGAAATGCGGAAGGCAAGGACATCCGACGGCGCGAAATCAGGGTACATGCCCGTCAGGGTCTCCATGGCTCGCTCACCCCACTCGTGGTCGGGAATGTCGAATGCCGGATCCTTGGCGGAAACGTACTTCGGGAGGTAGACCAAAGCGTGCCCGCCCAACTGCTGTCGATCCACCAACGCGGTCATCTCTATCACCGCGGTGAACGGCACCCAGGACTCGGTGATATTTGTAATGTAGAAGTCAGCCAGCGGTTTGGCGAGAAGCACCGACGCGCAGATGATCCCTTGGTAATCAATGTCTTCCAGCCGCGATTGCTCGTGCTGCGTAAGTCCGGGACAGAGCCGAGCCGCCACCGGCGACGGGACGGTCAAGACCACCCGGTCGAACCGGATCCGAGTTCCACTGGAAAGCTCGACACGCACTTCACCCGAGCTCTCGGGCACGACAGCCGCAACGCTCGTGCCCAAAAAGAGCTTGACGCCCGCTTCCTCGAGACGAAGTTTGAACGATTCCAGGAAACGTGCGTATCCGCCCGGTAGATAACCGAAGAGTTCCTGCTTGAGCCCGGTTCTTCGGGCCGCATACATCCTCTGAATTGTGGCCCAGATAAACGCTGCAGATGTCTCTTTGTAACTGTCACCGAGCTTGGCCCGGAGCAGCGGCAGCCAGATCTTTTCGAAGGTCCTTTTGCCCGAGAGCTTCTGGAGCCAATCTGCCACCGGGATCTGCTCGAGCGGTTTCCAATCCGTGATGCGCGAGACGTAGAAGATCGTTGCGGCCAGTCTGACTTTGTCCACCAGACCGAGGGGACGGAATCGGAGAAACTCGAACGCGTTGGACATCGAGTGGAGGGCTCCGTCGGTGAAAAAACCCGTTCGGGTGGTCACCCATTGCATGTCGTCGTCGAGGCCGAGTTCCGATAGGATCGATCTCGTGAACTCGTCGGACAGCAGAGTCACGTGGTAGTGGCGGTCCCACGTGACGTCGCCAAGCCGCCACGCGCTGGCGAGTCCGCCCAGTTGTGGGGCGCTTTCGATGATGGTCACCGGGTGACCTCTTTGCGCGAGGCGCAGGGCCAGTGTCATCCCCAGCAACCCTCCGCCGACGATGGCCCATCGATCACCCTCAGGTGGGCCGGGTGGCCGTTCGTCGGCGTTGTCTTCGGGACGTTGTCCCTCCCCGTCGATCACGTTGGAGGGGCCAGTTCTTCAACCGTCCGGCCGGTGATCCGGTAGGGGAGACCGCAGACCGGACATTCTGTTTCGGAAACCGAACCCGCCATCTCATCAAACCGGACGACGAGATGTCCGCACCGGCAGACGCAGCCCACGGGCCTGGCGGGGTGGCCGATGACCAGGTGAAAGTCCTCCACGTCTTTTGTGACCAATGATCCCATCCCCACCATGGCGAATCGGCCGATGGCGAGATCGTTTCCGATGACGCAGCCTGCGCCGATGGTCGCTCCCGCCTTCACCAGGGTCGGCAGGGTGTCCTCGTCTGGCTCAGAAGGCCTCAGGTCTTTTAGATCAACGGTCGTGGCCCGTGGGAAGCGGTCGTTGGTGAAGACCGTTCCGGCGCTGATCATGACGCCGTCCTCGATGGTCACCGCCGTGCAGATATAGACCATGGCGTTGATTTTCACCATGTTACCGATCGCGACGTCGTAGGCGATGTAGGTCTTCTCACCGACGATGCAGTCTCGGCCGATGGTCGTTCCGTGGCGGATGTGGACGTTGTCCCAGACCGAGGTGCCGTCGCCGATCCGGACGTTGTCTTCGATCAGGGCTGTTGGGTGGATGCGAGTTGTCAAGGACGGTCTCCTTCCGGCCGCGATCAGGCAAACACAGGCCCGCCGTTCTTCACGGCCGTCCAATGCTCCTGCTTGAGGGATTCGTAGGCGGCTTCGACGACTCTCACCGACGCCAGTGCGTCGTCGGCGTTGATGAGCAGAGCCTGCGTGCCCCTGATGGCGTCGACAAAGTTGCAGATCTGGTTCTTGAACGCCCCCACCTTATCGTAACCGCTGCCGAAGCTCACCCAGTCAGGGGAAGAGCTCTGTCGGTACTTGGACTCCCTCCAACCCACCACAACGACGCCGCGCGATCCATAGATGCTGATGTATCGGTCAAGCTCCTTGTTGATGCTCCACGACAGGTCGATGTTCCCCATGACTCCTCGTTCGGACCTCACGAAGATCTGAACTGTGTCCTCCACGCGCAGGTCCTTGTTTCTCTTGCCCTCCATGACGTGGACCTCTGAGAGAGGCCCCAAGAAGTAGCGTGCGATATCCACCGAGTGGGTGCCGTTGTCGATGAGAACCCCGCCACCGGAGATTTCGGGGTTCGAATTCCAGCGATCGGACATGTCGACCCGCGCAGTGAACGCGTTCTCGAAGAGCAAGATGTCGCCGAGGACGCCGGAGTCCACGATCTGCTTGGCCTTGATCACGTCGTCCGCGTAGCGGAATTTTGACGCCATCGTCACTACGACACCCTTGTTTCGGCCGGTCTCGAGAACGCGCTGGGCCTCGCTCGAGCTGATAGCGAAGGGTTTTTCGCATAGGACATGAATCCCGCGATCGATCAAATCGACGCAAATGTCCGGGTGGCTGGCCGGAGGGGTGCACACCAGAGCGGCGTCCATGTTCCCGTCCGCGGCCATGGCTCCATGGGAATCGTACGGCTGGCAGCCGAGGACCTCGGCGAGGGACCGTGCCGCGTCGCCGCGGGTGTCTGCGACGCCGACCACCTCGATCTCGTCACAGCACTGGAAGGCCTGTCCGTAGCCCTGAGAAATGGCGCCAGCACCGACGATACCAAACCGCACCTTCTTCATTCCCATGATGCTCACCCCGCCAACCGCTGCACGGACTCGTGGATCGCGTCCGCGATGTACTGGACGTGTTCGTCAGTGTATTTCTCATTCCACGGGAGCACGAGGATCTCGTTGAGTCCTTTGTATGAGCCCGGGAACTTCGCAGGATCGTAGTTCACGGCCTCGGGCCGTGCAAGGGTGAAGGGCCAGCGGCTGTCGCCGAATGTCTTCTGGTCGCGAATGACCTGGCAGTGGAACGACGGGCTCTGGATATACCGAGGGGCCGACGCGATGCCGAACTCCTTGAGCTCGGTGCCGAGGCCCGGCGAACCCCCTTCGATGATCGCGGGGTCCACGTTCAGGCAGTATTTCCAGAAGGTGTGAATATCGCCATCCTTCACCGGAGGCGTGGTGATGCCCCTCAAACCATCGAGTTTTTCGGTGAGCTCGGCCGCGGTGCGCACGCGGCGCTCCACGACGCCCTGGAGCTTGCCAAGCTGGGCGAGCGCGACAGCACCGGTGATCTCATTCATGCGGTAGTTCAGGGCGAGGAAATAGTGATCGGGGTTTTGGTCCCCGTATCCCCAGGCCTTGTTGATGTAGAGAAACATCTTTCGGGCGATGTCCGGGTCATTTGCGACGACCAGGCCACCCTCTCCTGTTGTGATGTGTTTGCCCTGCTGCAGGCTGAAACAGCCAACTGCGCCAAAGGTCCCGACCTTCTGCCCGTGATGCTCTGCGAGGTAGGCCTGGGCGCAGTCCTCGATGACGGGGATGTTCTTCGAGTTCGCCAGTTCCATGATCGACGTCATGTCGCACGGCGACCCGAAGAGGTGGGTCGCGATGATTGCCCTGGTGCGATCGCTCAGGCGGGCTTCGATGGTCTCCGCGGTCACGTTGCAGGTCACCGGATCCACGTCGGCGAAGACAGGAATGGCGCCCTGGTAGGGGATGGGCGACAAGGCCCCCATGTCTGTGATCGGCGTGGTGATGATCTCGTCGCCGGGTTCAGGATTGATTGCGGCGATGGCAGTGTGGATGGCCGCGGAGCCGGAGGTGCAGGCGTAGGCGTGCTCGACCCCCATGAGGCTGGCGAACTGGGCTTCGAGCTCCTTGACGAATCGGCCCTTCGGACTGAAGAGCTTCCCGGCCCCGATGACCTCGGCGAGGAGGTCCAGTTCCTCCTGGCCCAGAGTCCGTCCGGTGGCGTCCTGGTCGGAGGGGAGCTGCATCGTTTCGATCCTGGTTTTGCTTTCGGACATGTCGACGATCTCCTTTTAATTCGGGGTCCTGCGTCACGTCGAGTGGGCGGCCCTGATCGTAATGTCGGGCGCTTCCACGCCCAAAAACTTCGCCACACCGGACACGATTCTGTGTGCGCTGCGGCCGTCTCCAAATGGGTTTTCGATCTCACCAACTGATTCGATCCACGTCCGGTCTGCATCGATCTCGTCGAGAATCTCGGCGAGCGAATCCGGATTGCCGCCAACGAGCTTCGCAACTCCGGCCTCGACGGCTTCCGGGCGTTCGGTGTTCTCCCGCAAAATCAGAACCGGTTTGCCGAGAGTCGGAGCTTCCTCCTGGACGCCGCCTGAGTCCGAAACGATCAACCAGCTCTCCGCCATGAGATGCACGAAGTCCTCATATCCGAGAGGGTCAATGAGATGTACTCGTTCGCGATGACTCAGAATGCTCCCCGCGGAGTCGCGGACCGAGGGGTTCGGGTGCACTGGGAAGATGAGGCTGACGTCGGTGCGGCCTGCGACAAAGTCGGCCAATACTCCGAGGTTACGGCGCATTGTGTTGCCGAGGCTCTCTCGACGGTGGGTTGTGAGAACGATGCGCCGAGTGCCTTCGGTCTCGCGGAGAATCCCGTCGAGAGGCCCTTCCCGCCTGGGAAGGTCAATGATGTGGTGCAGTGAGTCGACCACCGGGTTTCCGGTGACGAGGATGTCGTCGTCCGGGACCCCTTCACGGAGGAGGGTCTCCCGGTTGTGCTCGGTGGCGGCAAAATGCAGTGTCGCGAGCTGAGTGACCAGGCGACGGTTCATTTCTTCCGGAAACGGGCTGGCCGTATTGCCGGTGCGGAGTCCTGCTTCAACGTGCGCCACCGGCACCCGGCTGTAGAATCCGGAGAGCGCGCCCGCCAGAGTCGTGGTCGTATCACCCTGAACCAAAATGATGTCAGGTTTCAGGAGTTCCAGCAACGGCTGGAGTGATTCGAGAACCCTGGCTCCCACCTCATGTGGGGATTGATCCGGTTTCATGACAGCGAGATCGTGATCGATGCGGATGCCGAACTTCTCGGCAAATGGGTGGAGCAGGCTTGTGTGCTGCCCCGACGCGATGTTGATTGTTTGAAATATACCTGGGAATTGTTCGAATTGCCGAATCACCGGAGCCAATTTGATGATCTCGGGCCTCGTTCCGAAGATGGTCAGGATCTTCAAGCGTTTCGTCCCTCGATGGCGTGGTCCTGGCGGTGTGGGGTCACCCCGACCGCATCGACCGTTGCGGCGGCGTGGAGATCCCACAATAAATCCGTAGGCGACAACGTTGTCTTTCCTCGATTCGAGATTCCCCCTCGGGCCGGTTTCTACAGCGAGTACACGGTTTCGTGTGGTATCGCCACACGTATATTCCGGTCCATAAATGACGCGTACCGTTCAATTTTTGCCGGTCGGCAGTCTATTGTCAAGGCAGTTTTGGCGCTCTCGCCCTCCCGGACAGGCTTCTCATCAAAAAAACCGTTTCGAGTCTGTACAGTCGATTGTGAACAAACCCCGGTTCAGAGCGGCCGTCCCCGTGTGGGAGACAACGAGTTCGCGGGCGCGCGCCCCGGGCGGGGGTTCATTGGTGCCCAGATAGACGTTTGTATTATGCTAGGTCATCGAACAGAATCGGAGCCGTGAAGAGGTTGAAGGCTATGCCGGTGCATGAAACTCACAAACAGACGACCGGGATTGCGGTCAACACGATCGGCGGTCGATCCCCACGAATTTGGGATTTTCCAACTTTCGAGCGGCATTCTGAAGCCGAGGGTGCTGGCGACAGCTCGACCGATTAATGTGTGGAATAGCAGGAGTTCTGAGCCACGACGCCGAGCCGGTTGGTCCGACCGTGCTGCGGAGGATGATTAGTACGCTGGCCCATCGCGGACCTGACGATCGAGGGTTCTTCATTCGAGACCAGATTGGGCTGGCCCATAGCCGGCTGGCCATCATCGATCCCGACGGCGGCCGGCAACCCATGTGCAACGAGGACGCCACCCTGTGGTTGACCTTCAACGGGGAGATCTTCAACTACCTGGAACTCAGACGAACGCTGAGCGAGCGTGGTCATCGCTTCGCCTCCAGGTCTGACACCGAGGTGATCCTGCACGCTTACGAGGAGTATGGAGCGGACTGCGTTCATCACTTCAACGGCCAGTGGGCCTTTGCCCTGTGGGATAGCCACCGCGAGAGGCTCTTCCTTTCCAGGGACCGCCTGGGGATCCGGCCGCTCTATTACGCGCAGGCTGATGGGTATTTTGTTTTTGGATCTGAGATCAAGGCGATCTTCGCTCACGGCGGAGTCAGTCGTCAAATTGACCTTGCGGCCCTCGACCAGATTTTCACCTTCTGGTGCACCGTGCCGCCGCGCACCGTTTTTGAGGGAGTGAAAGAACTCCCGCCGGGACACAATCTCACGGCCGACCTGAACGGGGTGGTCGTTCGGCGGTACTGGAACTTGGAAATGGCCGGCGGGGACTCGCCGGAGTCAGTGGACGACAACGCCGAATGCTTGAGAGAGTTGTTGTGCGACGCGACCCGCTTGCGCTTGAGATCCGATGTGCCGGTGGGCGTGTATCTGTCGGGTGGTCTCGATTCCTCGGTGGTGGGGGGGTTGGCGCGAGAAGCTTCCGGCCACGACCCAACGACCTTCTCGGTGACGTTTGACGATTCCGAATTCGACGAGAGTTCATATCAGGCAGAGACGGTTGAGTTCATGAGCGCCATCCACAACGATCTCCGGTGCACGCCCGCGGACATTTGTCGGGTTTTTCCGGATGTGGTGTGGCACGCCGAGACACCCATTCTGCGATCCGCACCCGCACCGCTCCATCTCCTATCCGGTCTGGTGCACACCAACGGCTTCAAGGTCGTCCTGACAGGGGAGGGAGCGGACGAGGTATTTGGTGGGTATGACATCTTCAAGGAGTCGAAGATCAGGAGGTTTTGGGGGGCCGCTCCGGACTCAGAGTGCCGGCCGCTGCTTCTGCGGCGCCTGTACCCCTACCTGCCCAGCATCCAGTCACAGTCCACAGAGTACCTGAAGGCCGCTTTCAAGGTCGAACTGGAGGATCTCGACGATCCCTATTTCTCCCATTTGCCCCGTTGGAGCCTCACCGAAAGGCTCAAGTTGTTCTACAGCGATGATGTCAGGTCTGAGCTGGGCGATTACGATCCAATGGACGAACTCGGAACCTGGGTCGACTCCGGCCTTCAGAGCGGAGATGATTTTTCGAGGGCACAGTATCTGGAAACGGTTATGCTGTTGCCTGGTTACATTCTGTCGTCGCAGGGGGACAGAATGTCCATGGCACACAGCGTGGAGGGAAGGTACCCGTATTTGGATCACCGGGTGGTGGAGTTCGCTGCGGGACTGCCCTCAGATCAGAAGATGAAGGTCCTTGCGGAGAAGCATATTCTCAAGCGGGCTGCACGTGGTTTGGTTCCCGAGTCGGTGATCCGACGAACAAAACAGCCCTATCGAGCGCCGGATTCGGTGAGTTTCTTCGATGGTGGAGATGCGCGAGAGGACTATGTTCGGAGTCTCATGTCGCCACAGACAATACGGCAGGCTGGGCTCTTCGATCCTGACGCGGTCTCCCGATTGGCCGAGAAGGCGAGGCGAGGGCGTACGATGAGCGCCAGGGACAATATGGCCGTGGTCGGTATTTTGTCGGCCCAGCTCGTGTGTGATCAGTTCATCGAGAGGTTTGACGCGGGGGTGCCCATCGATACCCAACTGGACGGTGACCATGTCGCATGAAGCGATCCGCAGTTTCGTGATCGAGAACTTCCTCTTCGGCCGAGGTGGCGAAGACCTGTCCGATGACGACGGGTTCTTGCAGTTGGGAATCATCGACTCCATGGGCGTCCTCGAACTGGTGGGATTCATCGAGGAGGAGTTCGGTGTGTCCATGGACGACGAGGAGTTGATTCCCGAAAACCTCGATTCAGTGAACCGCATCGTGGCCTATCTGGCCAGAAAAAAAGCTGGAAATTGAGCGGCCCGATGGGCACCGGCGCCGATTTCACAAAAGACGTCCTCCGGTTGGATCCGGACCTTGAGGTTGATCGAATCACCGAGGCCATCCGAACTCAGGTGCGGAGGGACATGAGGCGAAAGGGTGTGGTGGTTGGTCTGTCGGGTGGTGTGGACAGCAGTGTGGTCGCAGCCCTGGCCGTCAGAGCGTTGGGAGCCGAGAGGGTCCTCGGACTGCTCATGCCGGAGAAGGAATCGGACGGTGACAGTTTGCGTCTTGGGCGCGCCGTGGGCGACGGACTCTGCATCAGCACGATCGTGGAGGATGTGGGTCCTGTCCTCGAGGCGGCTGACTGCTATGGGCGAAGGGATCGAGCGATTCGGTCAGTGGTTCCGGAGTACTCGGAAGGGTGGCGGTCCAAGCTCGTGCTTGCCAGCCCGACACGGGGGGCCGGTTACACGTTCTTTCTCCTCGAACTGGTGTCGCCGGAGGGTCATCGATCGAAAGTTCGGCTCCCGGCCGACGCGTATCGCGGGGTCGTGGCGGCGACCAACTTCAAACAGCGCGCGCGAAAGATGTTCGAGTATCACCACGCAGACCGTCTCAACTACGCCGTGGCCGGCACGCCCAATCGGCTCGAGTATGACCAGGGTTTCTTCGTCAAGAACGGCGACGGAGCCGCCGATCTGAAACCCATCGCCCACCTCTACAAGACCCAGGTCTATCAGTTGGCAGAGTGGTTGGGTCTTCCAAAAGAGGTCTGCGAACGGCCGTCCACGACCGATACGTTCTCCCTGCCGCAATCGCAGGAGGAGTTTTTTTTCTCGGTGCCACTCGGACTCCTGGATCTCTGCCTCTGGGGTCTCAACCATGGTGTTCCAATACAGGAGGTCGCCGACGTCACAGGCATGACACTCGAAGATGTGGAAATGGTGTTCACAGACATCGAGTCGAAACGCCGGGGGACGGCCTACCTTCACCGACCGGCGATGGTGGTGGAAGAGGTCTTCGGAAAGTAGCGGTTTCCGGATCTGAGAATTGGACTGCCGCAGACTCGGCAAGGATCGACATCGCTGGGTTGGGTTGTCGGCGTGCTCATTTGCGCATTGGCGTATTCTTTTGACCTCTGTGGTGAATCCGGTAAAATCGAGGGGTATCAGTTGCTCTGCCCTTTGGCAGAACATTTTTATGGGCGCTGAGTGCGCCGCGTTTTCGGCCAGCGGACGGCCTGGATCGGATGTCTGGAGATTTTGGTTGGCGGGTTGTCGGACACATCAACAGCGGATCGTTCTTTGGCGCCTTCATGGATGATGTGAGGTCATCCGAGGGACGCCAGGGGAATCGTGTCCGCGGCGACGGTGTGCAGACCTCACACTTGCTGACCGTAGTGCTCGAAGACTACTTCCACGTCGCCCCTCTCAAGAGCGTCGTTCAGAACGAGAGGTGGTATCGATTCGAGCGACGGGTGGAGGAAAACACCCACAAGACCCTCGATCTGCTCGATGAATTCAATACCAAGGCCACCTTCTTCGTCTTGGGGTGGACCGCCGAAGAGATGCCTGAGCTCATTCGTGAGGTGGTAGCCCGGGGCCACGAGGTTGCGAGCAAGGGGTACGCTCATCGGAGTATCCGACAGTTCGAGCGCGAGGAGTTCCGGGACGACCTTCTGCGCTCGCGCGAGGCTCTGGAGCGGGCTGCCAACAGGAAGGTCCACGGGTACCGAATCGCGTACGGCTGGTTCGGGCCGCAGGATCTTTGGGCCCTCGATGTCCTGGCCGAGGAGGGCATCCGGTACGACTCGAGCGTTCGGCCGCTGTTTCGCCAGTATGCGGCCCAGCCCTGGCGACTCACACCTCACGAACACCAGACAGCTTCGGGAAAGCTGTGGGAGTTTCCCCTGCCGTCCTGGACCGTCGGAGGATGGTCCCTTCCAATCGCAGGCGGCAATTACTTCCGCCAGTTTCCCCACGCATTCATGCGCCGACGCGTGGCGTCGTGGATGGAGTCGGTCCCTGCCCCCTTCCTCATGTATTTCCACGTGTGGGAACTCGATCCGGACCAGCCGCGGATCCGGGCCGCTCCGCTGTGGGAACGGGTTCGCCAATATCGAAATCTCGGAAAAATGGACGAGATCGTCCGTCACTACCTGGCCAACTACACATTTATCGGGATTGGTGAGCATTTGGGCTTGGAGCCGGATGGACCCGATCCCGAAGACCATCCGTTGCCCATGAGCAAGTGGGCCGCACCGAGCCGTGCTGGGGAAACGATCTGTCTGTCAAACGGTGACGAGCCCCGATCGTCGGTCTCGGTGGTCATACCTTGTTACAACGAGGAACTCATCCTCCCGTATCTTGACAACACCCTTGCCAGCGTGGAGACCGCCCTCGGGTCCGAATATGACATGAGGTTCATCTTTGTTGATGACGGCAGCCTCGACGGGACCCATTCCTCCCTTCAACAGATCTTCGGTTCTCGCCAGAATTGCACGATCCACAGACACGAATCCAACCAGGGCGTCGCGGCCGCGATCCTCACGGGGATCCGCGCCGCCGAGACCGAAATCGTGTGTTCCATCGACTGTGATTGCACCTATGATCCGCTGCAATTGGAAAAGATGATCCCCCTCCTTGCCGATGGCGTCGACATGGTCACGGCGTCGCCCTATCATCCGGAGGGCGGCGTCAAGAATGTCCCCGGCTGGCGGCTCTTCCTGTCCAAGTCTTTGTCAAGGCTCTACCAATCGGTCCTGATCCACCGGCTCGCGACCTACACCAGCTGCTTCAGGGTGTATCGCAAGAATTCGGTCGCCGATTTGTACGTTCGCGAAGGAGGCTTTCTCGGAGTCACCGAGATGTTGGGTCGGCTGGACCTGGAGGGCGGTACCATCGTCGAGTGTCCGGCGATTCTCGAGGTCCGACTGCTCGGGCGATCGAAAATGAAGACCGTGCGGACGATCCTCGGCCACCTGCGGTTGCTCGCCGTGCTCGGAGTCTTACGGCTTTCGCCGGCGACCAGATCCAGACGGGCAGCCGTGCGAGCAGAAGGCAGCCCGGCGTCCCTGAAATAGGAACTCCGAAAGCCGTCCACCCTGGTCGCATGGGTTGGATGTCACCGTCGGGACGGGCCAGTCGCTCGAGGATTTCAGTCGTGGGTGGTCATCGTACAATTTAATCGGCGAATGGCGATATTTCGATTTTACGGAATCCGCGGTCCTTGACCGCGGCCCAGGACGGGTTCGAAAGGGTGAGGTCCAATGCAAATCACCGAGTACGAGAGGATCCAGAAGCTGGCTCGGGAGCAATTTCCGGCGCTTGCCGGCGATACGGTATTTCTGGAAAACGCCGGCGGGTCCCAGGTGCCCAGTCTCGTCGCTGATCGGATCCGGAGCTACATGCTGTCCAACTACGTCCAGCTTGGCGCGGGATATGAGCTGTCCCAGCGGGCGACGGCGACGGTGGAGGAGGCCCGTGAGTTCGTCAGAGAGTTGTTCAACGGATCGGACGGTGAGGTGCTCCTCGGGCCATCCACATCGGCGTTGCTGCAGATGTTGGCCGACTGCTACAGCCGTCATCTGGCGCCCGGTCAGGAGATCATTGTTGCCAACACTGGGCACGAGGCCAATGTGGGCCCGTGGGTGCGTCTCGAACGACATGGCGTCACGGTGAGATGGTGGCGTGTGGATCCGGAGACCTTCTCCTGTTCGATGTCAAATCTCGAACACCTGTTGTGCGAACAAACGGCATTGGTGGCCTTCCCCCATGTGTCGAACTTGCTTGGCGAGATCGTCGATGTTCGGGCAATCACCGAAACGGCTCACGCGGCCGGGGCGAGGGTGATTGTGGATGGCGTTGCATTCGCTCCCCATCGGGCCATGGACGTGGAGAGGTGGAATGTGGACTGGTACGCCTTTTCCACCTACAAGGTCTATGGACCCCATATGGCAGCCCTATGGGGGCGCTCCGATGCATTGGCCGAACTCGAGGGGCCGAATCACTTTTTTGTCGACCGTGACGACGTGCCGTACTCGTTCGAACTTGGTGGGGTCAGCCACGAGAGTTGTGCAGGCCTCCTCGGAACCCGTGACTACCTGTGCGCTCTCGCCGAACCACCGGAACCCGGGCGGCTCGATCGGGCCGACGTGGAGAACGCCTTCGATGTGATGACCGCCTGCGAGCTACCGGTCCAGCGGAGATTGATCGAATATCTCCAGTCAAGAACCGACGTCCGGATCATCGGACCCTCTCATGCAGAATCCTCCAGGGTTGGGACCGTCAGTTTTGTCCATGCTGAGAAGAGTTCGCGTGGGATCACGGAGGTGGTGGACCAATCGGAAATCGCGATCCGTCACGGCCACATGTACGCCTACCGGTTGTGCGAGGCTCTGGGGCTCGACCCCGATGATGGCGTTGTCAGGGTCAGCCTGGTCCACTACAACACGGTGGAGGAAATCGACCGGCTCATCGAGGTGCTCGATCGAGCCATGGGCTGAATCTCCGGCATGCCGGAATTCTCAATTTTAAATTCATAATTTTGAATGATTTACGAACTTTTTTCTTCGAGTGGGTTGGTTGGGTGGGTGGGAATTCAACATTCAAAACTGAGAATTGAGAATTGAGCACACAGAGTGATGGAGCAGTTTGGCCGTTTTGAATGAGATCGGCCCCGAATTGGATTCGGGGCCGAAATGGGGTGTTGACGAGACCTCTGAGCGGTCAATCCGCCCGAATCTCCAGATTCGACATTTCAGCGGCGGCCGAATGCACCGCGTTGTCGAAGTTCTGCTGGGCACCAATTCGATGGGGGCCGAGGAGATCGTTGAGGATCTGACGAGTGTCACCCGACGATGCGTTGACCGTTACCAGATCGTCATCGACGTGAACCTCTGCCCCGTCGAGAATCCGTTCGGCTGATTCGGTGAACGGGGCGTTCGGCCCCGTAACCGGACCGAGGTGGAATTTTAGACGTCCTGCAACCTCGCCACGCAATGCGTCCTGGAGACGCTGGCCCAGGGCCTCCATCTCCTCGTGAAACGGCTCCATTTCGCGGTGGAAAACCTCCATCTGCGCGTGCATCGGCTCCATGTTCAAATGAAGCTGCTCCATTTGCTCGTGGAATGGCTCCATTTGCTCGTGGATCGCCTGCAATTGTTGGTGAAGAGGCTCCATTTCCAGATGAACCTGCTCCAACTGGCGGTGGACCGCCTCGAGTTGCTCGTGGATCTGTCGCTCGATGTCCGCGAGTTTTCCAGGTTCGACGTAGATCTCGAGGTTCTCCATCTCCCTCTCGATTTCCTCCATGTGCTCGAGGTAGGGCTCCATCTGGACTTCAATCTGCGCCATCTTCTCGACGTAGGGCTCCATCTGCTCCTCGATGGCGGCCATAGCCTCATCGTCGACCTCGAACTCGAACTCCTCGATGCGCTCGAGATGAGGCTCCATTCGAGCTTCGGCGGCCTTGATCTCGGTCAGCACCTGTTTGAGTTCAGGTGTGCTTGCACTGGTTTGATGGTCGGAAGGGGCCATGGCGGCGAGGGCTGGAACCATGGCAGCCACCAGGATGACGGCGGGAATCAGAATCGTGAGTCCGACCCGTCGTTGGTGCTTGTTTTCCAGAATGGTCATGATGCGTTCCTCCAGGTGGGATCTGCGGGCCATCTCCAGACCGCAGACCGCGGGAATGGGTTGCCGCACGGCCGTCCGCGCGATGCCCAACAAGTGACAGGCGTAGCTCGATGGTCGCGCGCCCAGTGCCACGACCTCCTGATCGCAGGCCAATTCCTGCTCGAGGTCGAGACGGCGGACGGCCCACCACACCAGGGGATTGAACCAATAGATGGCCCGAGCGGCGCGTGCTACGAGTCGCCAGGGCCAGTCCATGCGAACCACATGGACCAGCTCGTGGAGCAACACCGCCTCACGTCGTTCGGAAGGCCAGGTTTCTGCGATTTCAGGAAGGATGATCGTCGGGCGAAGAAGCCCCACGGTCGCGGGGATTTCCAACACGTCACTCTTGACGAGTCGCACCGGCCGACGGCAATGGACTTTTCGACGCAGGTGCTCGAGATCGTCGAGCCAGCTTTTTTCGGTTATGGGACGAGCGAGGCGCACCGTCCGCCCCATGAACCACATGCCGACGGCTAGCCGCGAAGCCAGAACAACGACGCCGCTGATCCAGACAACCCAGAGAATGGAGCCCCATTGGACGGCGGAGCCGCTCTTTATTGGGGAGTATGGTTGCGATTCCGGCGGTGTCCTTCCGAAGCCTCGGGATGAGGTGTTTGACGATGGGACGGGCTCGTCGACAGCGCGGAGGATCGGTCCCGACGCCGTGGTCGAAAGATCGATCGGCAGCGGAACGGCCACCGACGGCAGCAGGGGCGCCACGACCGGGATCAACATTGAGCCGGCCAGTGCGGTGGACCACACCACGACCCGTATGCGAGCAGGAGATCCTTTGAGAAACAAAGAGATTCCAGCGGCTGCAGCGAACAGCATGAGGGCCTTGAATGAGCCGAGGACGAGCGCGGTCATCACCGACCCTCCCTCCGAGCGGCATGGATTCTATCCGCGAGTCGCTCCAGTGCTTCTTCGTCGAGGTTGTCGTCATCGAGGTCGAGCAGAGCGGCCATCGCCCCCTCGGCCGAGCCGTCGAAGAAGGTGCGGACGACCCGCTTCAGGGCAGACTCTCGGGCTTCTTCGCGGGGAACCGTGGGCATGAACACGTACCGAGGTCCCTGCTGTTCGTGCCGAAGGTGTCCCTTGTCTTCGAGGATTCTGAGCATGGCGCGGACTGCGGAGTAGGATGGAGGATCGGAGATCCTCTCCAGGACCTCTGCCGCCGTCGCGCTCTTGTTCTCGTAGATGATCTCCATGATCTGGCTTTCTCGTCGGCTGAGGTGGGTCGGGTCTGCCGCCATGTCGCCTCCCTTCTCTATGATGTCGATGGCCATCGACGGGTTTGATGCTATAAATTTAGCATCATGCTAAAAATATAGCACCAAGTTTCAGATTGTCAAGGCCATCGGCCAATCTGATCTACGGACGCTGTTTGTCGACGGTTTCGAGTTCGGGGACGCGTTGGGCTGGTCGTCTTTTTACCCCTAAGGATCCAGGTCGCTGTCCCAATTCAGCACGACGGTGGTGGGCGGGTTGGACTGGCTCGCCATAGGAGAGAGAGTCAGGAACCGCCGGCCGTCCGAGGTCACGGTGAACCGGTTTCTCTGGAGTGTCGGGAAGAACCGAGCCTCGAAGAGAACCTCCGGCACGCCGGCCTTGAAGTTCGCCGTCGTCGTCACGGGAACCGCGACGATATTCTGGGCCACGTCGAGATAGAAGATCTCGGTTCCGTCGGCGCTCCAGTGCGGCTCCTCGCCACCGCTGGGGGAGACCTGCCACTTTCCACCCGGACCGGGAAACGGCCTGACGTAGATCTCGGACCGGCCGGATTCGTCGGACTCGTAGGCCACCCAGTTGCCGTCGGGCGAGAATGACGGTCGGGCGTCGAAGAACTTCGATTGCACTACAGGGAAAGCTTCGGCCGGGCTGTCCAACGGCAATGCCCAGATGTCCCAGCCGTTGTCGCCATCGAGCTTCATGAAGGCCAGATGGCCGCCGTCTCGGGTCCAGTCACAGGGCATGAGCACCTTGTCGTCGGCCAGCAGGAGTTCGGCATCGCCCGCGCCGGAGGCATCCTTGATGAAGATGTTCGGGCTGCCGTCGCGATCCGACATGAAGGCAACCCGCTGTCCGTCGGGGGACCACACCGAGTTTGCGTCATCGCCCGGTGTGAAGGTGAACCGTGAGGTCACTCCCCGTTCCAGTTCGTGGATCCAGAGCTCGCGTCCACTGGTGTTTTCGTCCCTGGCCTCCACGAGGACCCTGTCACCTGTGGGCGACAGGTCGAAGCTGGCATATTCGGCGGGAGGTCCGAGGGTTTCAATTTCATGCCCGGAGCGGTCCCGCCACAGGAGCTTTCTGGCGCCGACACCTTCGGCGCGATAGACCAGCACACCGTCTTCCGACGCCGAGAAGTGGGCGAGACCTGTGGCGTTGGCGCCGATCTGATCCGCGAGAGGCTTCGGTTCGCCGGTGATTTTCCCGGAGCCGGCGTCGAAGGGTTGGACCACCAGTGTTTCCTCCCAGACGTAGAGGATGTGCCCGGAAGACAGGTACTGGGCGCGGGACTGGGTGGGTGTCAGCACGGTGATGTTCTCGCTGTCCACCGAACTCATGGCCAGATTCCTCTCCCCGTCACTGTTGTCGATCGTGAAGAGGTAGTCGCGGCCGTTCGGCAGAACCTCGGGCCAGGCGACGAAGTTGACGCCACTGTCGGTGTCGGTTTCGATAACGGGCTTCGGTATGCCCCCGCCGGCAGCAACGCGGAGGATCGGGTCGCCCCCGGCACCGTCGAAGAAGATCTCGTCCGAGGTGCTCCAGGAACCGTCGGCGCCGGTGGGGGCGTCGCAGATCGTTTGAGGCGGACCGCCGTCGGCTGAGATC
Organism: uncultured Holophagae bacterium; assembly: GCA_963710645.1. Lineage (GTDB taxonomy): Bacteria > Acidobacteriota > Thermoanaerobaculia > Thermoanaerobaculales > Sulfomarinibacteraceae > FEB-10. The sequence goes on from CAVQBD010000007.1 coordinate 33,075, forward strand.
TTCCGCAGCTTGCCCCCGGAGAAGAAGGCGATGTGATTGCTGTCAGGTGACCAGATTGGACGAAACTCCTGATTGCCTTCGACTCGGCTCAGCAACACCGGTTCGAGACTGTCGAGGGCCCTCACCCAAATGCCCGTCTGACCCATATCGTCGGTGGCCCGAAAGGCGATGCGGGTGCCGTCAGGAGACACGCGAGGCGACCCGATAAACGGGAGGTTCGATGGTGGGTCGATCAGGAAACGAACCTGGCGTGGTGTCTCGGGCGCACGGAGCACGAATCCTGCGGTTGCGAGAGCGGCAATGAGAGCCGCGACACCGAACGCGGCCCATGCCAGTCGTTCCCGGCTCTTGCGACGGGCCGCCACCGGCGCCGGTACGCCCGCCACCGATCCGCCCTCGGCAATCCACTGCAGCTGAAGCTTGACGTCGTGGGCGGTCTGGAGACGATCGTCAGGGTCCTTCGCAAGACAGGTCTGGATGACCCGGTCCAGGGCCGGCGGGATCATGGGTTGGATCGCTGAAGCCGGTTGGGGTTGCTGGTGCAGGATGGCACCGATTAGCGTTGCCTGGGATCCCCCCTCGAAAGCTCGTTTTCCCGTGGCCATTTCGTAGAGCACGGCGCCGAGAGAAAATATGTCCGTGCGAGCGTCCACCGCACCGCCCTCGAGCTGCTCTGGGGCCATGTACTGGTAGGTGCCGAGGACGGTGCCCGCCGTGGTGAGTGGCTGGCTCACGGTGGGCGAAACCGTCAGGTTCGCATCCGATGATTCGGACGGATCGGACTTTGCGAGACCGAAGTCGAGCAGCTTGGCGCCTTCGCGGGTCAGCATGATGTTGCCGGGCTTGAGATCACGGTGGGTGATACCTGCGCGATGGGCTTTCTCCAGACCGTCTGAGACTTGAATACCGATCGAAGCAATTCGTTTGTCGGGCATTGGGCCCTTGGTCAGATCGCTCGGCCAGGGTTTCTCCCTCGAGGAACTCCATGACCAGGTAGTCGATCCCGTCCTCGTGGCCGATGTCGTACAGGGCGCAGACATTGGGATGGGAGAGGCTTGATACCGCCCTGGCTTCTCGGTCGAGACGCTGTCGGAGTTCGGGGCTGGCGGCGAGGTGGTCGTGCAGGACCTTGAGGGCCACCGTACGGTCGAGCCGGGTGTCACGGGCGCGGTAGACCTCGCCCATGCCGCCAGCTCCGACGGCTTCGATGATTTCATACGGTCCCAGGCTGTCGCCCTGTGCCAGCGCCATGTGCTCCTCCTCAGCGAACTCTCGTCATGCAACATGATACAGCGTATCAATCTTCCCAACGGTCAGCCGCAATCGCCATTTCCGGCATTGCCAATCAAGGTTATGGTCAACATGGTGACCTTTTTGGAGATCCTCGTTGTTCCAGTTGACGTCTGTTGGTCTGGGACGCACATTGATGACAACGACTCATGACAGTTCAAGAAGATTGATGGCGGAAGAACATGGGATGAACGCGCCCGTCGGATTGAAAGAAGGGATCGGAGGTAGCCCATGCTCCGGAAGATGACGCCCGTTTTGGCGATTGGAATTCTCCTTTGCGGTTTTTCGGGGTTCGCCCAAGTCATTGAAATTGCCAGTGTCAGCAGTGAGGAGGTGGAGGGGAACGGCGAGAGCCACCTCGAATCTCCCAAACGAGCGATCAGCGCCGACGGCCGTTACGTGGTGTTCAAATCGCTCGCCGACAACTTGGTTCCTGACGACAACAACGGCGCATTCGATGTCTTCCGCAGAGATCGACTGACCGGGACCACGGTTCGGGTGAGCGTGTCATCGAACGGGGGGGATGCGCTGGGAAGCAGTGAGAATCCATCGTTGAGCGAAGACGGCCGGTTCGTGGCCTTCCAGTCGGACGCGTGGAACATCGTGGCAGGCGATGACAATGGTTTCATAGACATCTTCGTCCGCGACATGGAGCTCGGCCAAACCACTCGAGCGAGCGTCGGCATCGGTGGTCAGGAACCTGACAGCAATTCCACCCGGCCCTCCCTGAGTGCTGATGGGACGTTGGTGGCTTTCAGTTCCTCCGCGACGAATCTGATACCCGGTGGAACCACCGTCGCCGTCGATATCTATGTGCGGGATCTCGTCCTCGGCCAGACGGTTTATGCCAGTGTTGGCCACGACGGGACACCGGCGGACGCCAATAGTTGGGTTGCGGAGATCAGCGCCGACGGTCGTTACGTGGTCTTCACCTCGGGCGCGAGCAACCTCGTGGCGGGGGATGTCTACCAGGAGCAGGAGTTGTTTGTCCGTGATCTGGTTCTGGGTCAGACCGTCAGGGTGAGCGTCGACGTCAATGGTGGAGATTCCGACGGCCGCAACGGCCGGAGTGCCATCAGCGCTGACGGGAGGTATGTTGCGTGGTGGTCCCGAGCCACCGATTTGGTGGATGACGACACCAACGGCCAAGACGATATCTTCGTACGAGACATGGTTGGGGGCGTCACCACCAGGGTCAACATTTCCTCGGCTGGCGATCAGGCGATTGACGGAGGCAGCTGGCGCCCGACGATCAGCACCAGCGGTCGGTATGTGAGCTTCCTGTCTGATGCCGCAAACCTGGTTGACGGCGACGTCAACGGATTTGGGGATGTCTTTGTCCACGACCAGCAGACCGGAATGACGAACCTCGTCTCGATCAACGGTGCCGGGGAACAGGGAAACGACACGAGCACATATCCGTCGATCAGTGCAGATGACAGGTTCATGGTCTTCGAGTCCGCCGCTTCGAATTTGGCGGGGGCCGACGCCAATCAGACCTGGGACATTTTCCTGGCCCACGGGCCGGCCGTGCTCTTTGTGGATGGGTTCGAGAACGGCAGCATCTCGCGGTGGTCGGTGGCGAGTCGGTAGGAAGTTCGCAAACCTCCAGTCACCCAGGCGCCAACAGCCCCGGGCCGGGTTTGCGGCCTCTTCGTTGCGAACCGAAGATTGACCCGGTTCTCCAAGGGTGCTACAACGACGCGCCCCCCGGGGTGGACAAGGAGTACCCAGTGCCCCCAACCGAGTTCAGAAACCTCGCCATCATCGCCCACGTGGACCACGGCAAGACGACGATCGTGGACGCCATGCTGTGGCAGAGCGGAGTATTCCGCGAAAACCAACGGGTCGCCGAGAGGGTGATGGACTCGGGCGATCTGGAGCGCGAGCGCGGCATCACCATTCTGGCCAAGAATATGTCGGTGCGGTATCAGGGGGTCACCATCAACATCGTCGACACCCCGGGGCACGCCGACTTCGGCGGCGAGGTGGAGCGGACCCTCCAGATGGTGGACGGCGTTCTGTTGCTGGTGGACGCCGCCGAAGGGCCGCTGCCTCAAACCCGCTTCGTGCTTTCAAAGGCGCTCGAGCTGGGTCTGCCACCGATCGTGGTGATCAACAAAATCGACCGGGCCGACGCCCGCCCAGCCGAGGTGCTCGACGAAATCTACGATCTGTTCATCGATCTCGACGCGTCTGAGGAACAGTTGGACTTCCCGGTCTTCTGCACCGACGCCCGCAAGGGCCTGTGCCGTCGCGGCGTCGAGGGTGACTTCTCGGACCTGATGCCCCTGCTCGACGAAATCCTGACCACGATTCCGGCGCCCGAAGGCGACCCGGCGGCGCCGCTGCAACTGCTCGTGACCAATCTGGACTACTCGGACTATTTGGGTCGGTTGGCCGTTGGGCGGATCGTCAATGGAACGCTGGCGGCCAACTCGACGGTGGGCATCGCGCGGGCGGAGGGCATTGGCCGAGCCAAGGTCGGGGTGGTTTACTCCCACGTGGGGCTGGACCGAGTGGAAGTGGAACGGGCGGTGGCCGGCGACATCGTGGCTCTGGCCGGCCTGGACGAGGTCACCATCGGCGACTCTCTGGTGGATCCGGACAACCCAATCCCCTTGAAGCGGATCGCGGTGGACGAGCCCACCATGGCCATGGTCTTCTCCGCCAACACCTCGGACTTCGGGGGTCGCGAGGGGCAGTACGTGACCGCCCGCCAAATCAGGGCACGGCTCGAGAAGGAGGCCCTCCACAACGTGGCCATCCGGCTCGAGATCGAGGCCAACGACGCCTTCAAGGTGATGGGCCGTGGCGAGCTCCAGCTTGCCATCCTGATCGAGACCATGCGCCGTGAAGGATATGAGCTGTCGGTGTCCAAACCGGAGATCGTCACCCGACGAGATTGACGGCAGCACCCACGAACCCATGGAGATCGTCCAGGTGGACTGCCCCGAGGAGTATGTCGGGGTGGTGACGCAGAAGCTCGGCGGCCGCAAGGGCAAGATGGTCGAGATGCACAACCCGGGGCACGGCAGGGTGCGGTTGGCATTCCGGATCCCGTCCCGCGGTCTGATCGGATTCCGCTCGGAGTTCCTCACCGACACTCGCGGCACCGGAATCCTCAACCACCTCTTCGACGGCTGGGAGCCGTGGCAGGGCGAGATTCCCGGTCGCGCCACCGGAGCTCTGGTGTCGGATCGGGCGGGCAAGACCACCACTTACGCCCTGTACCACCTCGAGCCGCGAGGGACGTTGTTCCTCGGCCCGGGGGTGGAGGTCTATGAGGGCATGATTGTGGGCGAAAACGCCCGTGACAACGACCTGGATGTCAACGTCACCCGCGAAAAGAAGCTCACCAACATGCGCTCGTCCGGGGCCGACGAGGCCCTCAGACTGGCACCCCCCCGTGAAATGACCCTGGACCGGGCGCTGGAGTGGATTGACGGCGACGAGCTTGCCGAAGTGACGCCCTCGGCCATCCGGGTTCGCAAGGGGGTCTTGGCGGCCAATCGGCGGCCGAAGACCCGCAAGAGCACCGCCTGATCGTCGAACGGGGGGCTACTCGCCGCCGCCTGCCCCCTGTTTCCTACTGCCCGGGGGGTTGGGGGATTTCAAACCCCACACCCCACACCCGGGGTGGGTGGGGGCTCAACTCCCCACATCCATCTTGTACTGCGCGATCTCCTTGAGCAGTTTGTCGGCGTCGGCCTTCACCTCGGGCTCGGTGGTTGTTCTCGCGATCTTGTCAACTTGTATTTCAACGCGATCCACCTCGGCGAGGGCCGCTGCGGCGGCGTCCGATGTATCCATCCCACTGGCGGCAACGGCCTTGCCCGCCTGCCGGTACTCCCGAGCGGCCGCCCTGAACTCGCCGCGGAGGCTGTTGACCTCGTGGCCAGCCTCACTCATGGAGTCGCCTGGAAGGAGTTTGAGTTCCCCGGTCGTAAGGTAGTTGAACGCGACCAGCGAAACGACGACGACGACCAAAATCATGAGCAGGGTTTTCATCTCATAGATCTCCTTTGGCTCGAAAAACACGGGTATCGAATTGTCGGACCATTGTGGCACGGTCGGATCGCGTGATCCGTGAATTTTCCCAAAGTGGATGGGGTCGGCCGCCAGCGGATGCGGCTCAATTGTTGACGACTTCCACATGTGGACATAGATTGAGAATAAGAGGTTCATTGGTTCGTACAGCATAATTCGCAGGGTCGACTTCGGGGGAGAGACTGATGGGCTGACCGTTCAGTCGCTCACAAACACCGCGGACCGCGAGCGGTCAGCACTCTGACGGCATCCATTGACCATGGCAAACCCAGACGTGGATGGATCGCCGGGTGGCGGGAGGAAACGATGATCGAGTGCCGCCAGTGTCATAACGTGATCTGTCAGATCGGAAATGGGCTCAATAGCCGGGTGGACGTGGAGACACTGCTTGCCGACAGCGCGCGGTCCATGGTCCAGGAGTTTGATCTCAAGGGATGCCACTTTCGACTCCTCAGTCGGGACCAGATGACGCTCGATAGCGTCGCCTCATTCGGCCTCAGCGAGGCCTTCCTCAACAAAGGGCCTGTGGACGCTGACCGGAGTGTTTCGCAAGCCCTCAAGGGCGAGGTTGTGGGTGTTTTCGACTGCGCATCCGACCCGCGGATCCAGTACCCCAAGGAGTTCGTGAAAGAGGGAATCTGCTCGATGCTCACAGTGCCTCTCGAGACCAGGGGGCAGGTCGTTGGGGTGATGCGGCTCTACAGCTCCGAACTGCGGGAGTTCTCCGGTGATGAGGCGGAATTTTTCAAGGTGGCGGCCCTTTTTTGCACCAGTGCAATCGTCAACTCCATGTTTCACGGCATTCTGACCCACGTGAGCGAGTCAACCCAGTCCTCGCTGGAGCTGCCAGAGGTACTCGATACCATCGCAAGGGTCGTGTGTGAAGATCTGCGGGCCAAGGGCTGCCTGATCGAGTTGCTGGATCCGGTGTCAAAGACGCTCGAGCCTCGGGCGTGGTTCGGTCTGGGTCAAGAACTCGTTGGTCAGGCTCCCGGTCTGTTCAGCCACGGGGTCTGCGAATCGCTGATGGACGGCGTCTGCGTCCAGATCCGGGACGGTCGGTCGGACGAGCGCGTCTTGAAACCGGAGTTGGTGGTGAGGGAGGGCGCCTCCTCGATACTGCTCGTGCCCTTGATGAACAGAGGCAAGGGCATCGGGATTCTCAGTCTGTTCACCCACCATCCCTACCAGTTCTCCGCCGACGAGGTGCAGCTGATGCTTGCCATTGGTGACCAGTGCTCCTTGGCAATCGACAACGCCAAGCTCTATGGCGCCATGAAACGCCGGTACGAGATGTTGGTGGACGACTTCCAGCTATGGTTCGGACACAGCATGTCCAATCCGTGCAGTCCTTCTACCGATTCCTCCGGGTCGTCGAACACGCCCGAGGGGTCGGCCGTTTGACGCCTGTCCCCACGACGTGTGCCCGAACGGCCACTGCCCTGTTGAAATCTGCCCCTGGTGAGTCCGCGCCGGAATTCAAGGGTATTCGGCGAACGGCGTCATCCTTTGACCGCCCAGCCCTTGGATCGGAGGATGTCGCGGAGCCTTTCGCGGTGGTCGCCCTGCAACTCCACCCTGTCTTCGACAACTGTGCCACCGGTTCCGCAGGCCCGTTTGAGGTCCTTGGCGAGGTCTTTGAGGAATGCCGAGTTGCGCGGTAGGCCTTCCACAACGGTGACGGTCTTGCCCCTCCGACCGGATTTTTCAATTCGGAGGCGGGCCGTGATGCGCTTTGGTAAGGGTTCGTCGAAGGTGGATGAACATCGACACTGATTCGCGGGCCAGCCGCAGGTCGGACAGACCCTCCCGGAATCAGTTGCGTACACCGTACTTGAAATGTCTTTGCGCCCCACCTTTCAAGGTTACATCGCGTTCATCCGTTTCGCATCTCGATCCTGTGGCCGATGGGTTGGGATGCATCCGAACCGTGACCGATCCGTACGTCTTTGGAAGGACCACAGGCTCGGTCTCAAGATCAGGGCCCGTTGGTGATAGACTTCGGCCGAACCAGGGAGGTCTCGTCATGAAGCGTATTTCCATGTCCGACGGTTCTGTTTCCAGGCGACGATTCCTGATCACCGGGGGTGCCGTCGCGGCGGTCAGCAGCTTGCCGACGCTGGGTCGTGCCGAAGAGTCCGGGGAGAAGGCGCGGATCACGCGATTTCGCACGTTGGGCCGAACGGCTTTCGAGGTGTCCGACATTTCCATAGGTGGCGCCGGCAAGGAGGCCAATCTCTATCGCTACGCCTACGACCACGGCATCAACTATTTCGATACCGCGGAGAGTTACGGCAATGGAGACAACGAGCGTAAGATCGGCGAGGCGCTTCAGCACATGGATCGCAAGAAGGTCTTTATCACCACCAAGCTCGAGATCAAGGACGACGACACCGAAGCGACCCTTCTGGACCGGTTCGGAAAATGTCAGGAGCGCCTTCAGACCGAATACGTGGACGCCCTTTACATGCATAGCGTTCCCACCGTCGGTGTGCTCAACCATGAGGGGTTCCATAAGGCGACGGCCAAGCTCAAGGCCGATAGCCGACTTCGATTTGTCGGCGTGTCCAATCACGGGTCGCGCGCCGAGGGGGAAGAGCCCATGGACACGGTGCTTGTTGCTGCTGCGGAGGACGGGCGCTTCGATCTGATGCTGATCGCCTACAACTTCATGAACCGTGAAAAGGGCGACAGGGTGTTGGCCGCCTGCAAGAAGAACAACGTCGGCACGACCGCCATGAAGACCGCCCCAGGAAGCGTGAAGATCGACCCATTGGATCCTGACAACCCGTCCGAGAGGTGGGCCAAATACATCGATCGCCAAGTCAAGGCCGGCGAGAAGCACGAAGATGTGGTGAAAGAGATTCAGGATTACATTGCCGAGTCGGAGAAGGCCTACGCCGATGCCAAACCCTTTATGGAGAAGCACGGGATCACCGATCGTGAGGGCCTGCGCATGGCCGCGGTCCAGTGGGTGTTGTCAAATCCGGAGATGCAGACGACCTGTATGGGATTCAGGGATTTTGACTCCATTGACCGATTCCTGCCGCTGTCAGGGACCGAGGTGACCCGAGCCCAATCGGCCGCTCTGAACAACTACCGTGTTGCGGCTTCGAGCCTGTATTGCCGGCACGCCTGCTCGGACTGTGCTGGCGCGTGCCCCCACGCGGTGCCGGTGAGCACCGTGATGCGGTACGCCTACTATTTCACCGAGCAGGGCCGCGAAAAGCACGCCATGAGCAAGTATGCGGGCCTGGGCTATGGCGATCTCCTGCCGTGCGACGCCTGCAAGGGCGTGTGCACCGGTGCCTGTCCGCACGGCGTCAATATCAAGGCCAACGTGTTGGCCGCCCATGATCTGTTGACCCTCGCATAGTTCAGAGATCGGTTGGGTTGCGGGAACCGCATTTCGGAGGCTTTGAAATGATGATCAGACGGATGATCCTGTTGGCGGTGCTGGTCTTGGTGCTGAGTTGCCAGCCGGCGCCCGAGGGTTTTTTGACCATCGACGGGTGGTCGCCCCAGGGCAAGGCTGCCACCTACGACGCCAATGGGCTCTGGGAGCTCATCAATGGCGCCGCCGATACCTTTTTGGCCTACGGCTTCGAGAGCGTCACCGTGCAGAACTACCAGGCGGGGGAGGTCACGGCGTCGGTGGCCGTCTATGATATGGGCACCGAGCTCAACGCTTTTGGTATCTACCGTACCGAGTCCCAGGGAGCCGAGGAGTTTCTTACTGTTGGCACCGAGGCGGTCGTGTCGCCGCCCTATCAGTGCCTCCTGTTGAAGGGGCGCAATTACGTGAAGATCGACGCCTATGAGGGCGATATCGATCAGGCCACTGGCGAGGAATTGGTGGCGGCCATTGCCGGTGCGCTTCCGGGAGGCGATGGGCTTCCGCCGGAGTTTTCGGTCCTTCCGACTGAGGGGATGGAGGCTGGATCGGCCCAGTACTCCAGAGAGGACGTCTTCGGACTCGCCGAGCTCGACGAGTGCGTTCACGCCGCATACCGGGATGACGCCGGCGAGCGGTACCAGGTCTTCGTGGTGCTCACTCCGGACTCGGACGAGGTGGACCGGGTGTGGAACCTGCTGGCGGAAAACTGGCAGACCAGCGTTCTCGGCGATCGGCCGGTGCTCTACCGTGAAGTGCCCTACAGCGGAGTCGTCGGAGTGATCCAGACGGACCGGGGTCTCGTGGGAGTTGCAGAAACCCCTGACGAGCAGCGGCTCTTGGAACGCCTGCAGCGTGTAGCGGCCGATTGACTTCGGGATGACTTCGCGCCGGCGGGGGACACCGATTCCTGGGGTCAATTGGTTTGTGATGTTGAGAAAAAGGATCGTTCCTGAGATGATGCCACCCGAGCCGAGAGGGCCCTCGCTCGCGATATCAACGCAGCAGAAGGAAGAAACCCAATGCAAAGTGTTCATTCTTCGCTCAATGCCAGCCTTCGACTGACCGCAATCCTGGTTGCCTGCCTCGTACTGTCCGCGGCAATTTCACCGGTGTACGCTCAAACCCCCAAAAAGGGTGCCGGCGGAGGGGATGAAGCCCTCGAAGCCGCCTGCGCCCTACTCGACGACAACGATGTCCGGCAGCAAATGGATGGTTTGCTGTTGAAGCTGCTGGTGCTGTGCGACCGAGCCGACGAGCTTGGTCAGGTTCGTCAGGCGCCGGCAATCGAGCCTCTGACCACCGAGGCCGGTGGAACGGATGTGCCCGTGAATGACCCGAGTGGTGATGTGGGCGCGGCCTCCCACACCCAGAGCGAAACCTCCATGGCCCTCAACGAGACGACGGGCACGATCTGCTCCGGCTACAACGACTCGTATCACGGCCTTACCGGTAATGGCTACACCGGTTTCAGCCGGTCGGTTGACGGCGGAGCCTCCTTCGAAGATCGTGGAGCCCTGAGCAGCAGTAGCTACGGGGATCCCGCGCTCGTCTGGCGAAAGGCCGATGGCCACTTCTATTTCGCAGCCCTCCACTCCAACGGCCTCGGCATCTGGGCGTCCACCGACGACTGCGCGACGTTCACCTTTGTCGGCATGATCCACAGTGGGGGCGGGGACGACAAGGAGCTGATGACGGTGGACAACAACCTCGCCAGCCCGTACTACGGCCGGTTGTACGTCCAGTGGACCGACTTCAGCGCCGGCGGTCTGTGGTCCACCGCGTCCGACAACGCCGGAATCACCTGGACCACGCCGGTACGGATCAGCGACCCGGGGGCGGATGTCCAGGGCGTCTGGCCGGTGGTCGCACCAAATGGCGACGTCTACGCGGCGTGGGTGCGCGATCGTTCATCGGGGCCGATCGACATCGAGGTGACGCGGTCGACCAACGGCGGCGTGAGCTTTTCACGCGTTACAAATCCCATCACCGACAAGGCGATCCCAAGGGACTCCGCGGCGACGAGCGCGTGCGGACGAGTGGCCCTGCGCGGCAACATTCGCTACCTGCCGTCGCCCCAGATCGTGGTTGGGCCCGACGGCGCGCTCCACGTGGTTTATAGCTATGACCCGGACGGTCTGAATACCGGCGACGTGGTGGATGTCTTCTACCGTCGCTCCACCGATTCTGGAGCGACCTGGGGGCCCGAGGTACGGCTCAACGACGATGCAACGACGTACGACCAGTTCTATCCGACCGTGTCCGTGGGCGCGGGCAACATCGTATCGGCCGCTTGGTATGACCGCCGCGAGGATCCCAACAACCTCGAGTTCAAGTACTACCATCGGTTTTCCTACGACGGCGGTGTGACCTGGGAACCCTCCGAACCCGTGTCCGATGTGGCCTCCCCGATCTACCTGGATCCCAATCTGGCGACCTGTTACCACGGCGACTACGACACCCATATCCAGACCTCGACCCACGCGGTCCCCCAGTGGTCGGACGATCGCAATCTGCAGGGCGGTCACAACGATCCCGACGTTTTCGCCGACATCATTGCGATCAGCACCGACTTTTTGCTGGTGTCCCAGCCGGACATGGTGGCGGTCTGCGCACCGGACAATGCCGAGGTCGCCATCGATGTGCTGCAATTCTCCGGTTTCACCGAGCCGGTGACGCTGGCGACCGGCTCGCTGCCGGCGGGGCTGTTTGCCGAATTTTCGGTCAATCCGGTGTCGCCGCCCGGGGCGAGCGACCTGACGTTCAGTGGCACCGGAGGTGTGATTCCCGGCAGCTACGACATCGGCGTGACGGGCACCTCGAACCCGAGCGCCATCGTGCACGATGCCGAGATAACACTGGAGATCTTCAACGCGGTGGCGGGGCAGCCGGCGCTTGTTGACCCGGCAAACGGTGCCCTCAATCAGCCGCTGCGAACGGTCTTTAGTTGGGATGCTGCGACCCAGGCCGCCTTCTACACCCTCGAGGTGGATGACGATCCCGGCTTCGGCAGCCCGGCCGTGGTCGAAAGCGGAATATCGGAGATAACTTTCACCCTGGCGACGGACTTGATGTCGAACACGGTCTACTACTGGCGTGTCACGGCGGAGAATACCTGCGGAACCGGGGCGGCTTCCCCGGTCTTCACCTTCACCACAGTGGCCCTTCCCGGTGATTGCGGGATCGGCACCGTTCCGGTAGTCCATTTCACCGAGGACTTCGAGTCCGGCTCGACCGGGTGGACCCACGGCGGCACCGGCGATACCTGGGCGCTGTCCGGCGTCCGGGTCCATGGTGGAGCCTTCTCGTACCACGCGACCGACGTCGACACCACCAGCGACCAGTGGCTCGAGTCGCCGGACATGGTGCTTCCTTCGGTCGCTCCAGTGACCCTCCAGTTCTGGAATTGGCAGGAGATGGAGGAAGGCTGGTCCAACGACTGCTGGGACGGCGGCATCCTGGAAATCTCCACCGACGGCGGATCGAGCTGGACCTACCTTCCGACCGGGGTGATGCAGACCGATCCTTACGACGGCCCGGTGTTCGGGCTCGCAGATCAGTCGGGCTGGTGTGGCGACCCACAGGACTGGCTCCGGTCGGTTGTGGACCTCAATGCCTATGCCGGTCAGACCGCACGCTTCCGCTTCCGTCTCGGCACCGACTCCTCGGTGGGACGCGAGGGCTGGTACATCGACGACCTGCACGTCCAATCCTGCGAGGTCACTGGTCCCGACTTCACCTTGAGTGCGGTGCCGGAAAGCGTCACGACCTGCCAGGGCAGTGAGGCGAATATTGCGGTGAACATCGGGTCTGCCGCCGGATTCACAAACGACGTGACGCTCGGGGCGACCGGCAATCCGGCGGGTTCCACCACCGGCTTCTCGGCCAATCCTGTGGTACCCCCGGGATCGAGCGTCCTGACCATCGGCAGCACCGGCGCCGCAACCATCGGAATCTACCCGATGACCATCAGCGGCACCGCCACCGGCAGCTCGGGCCACGACGCGCTCGTGACGCTGGAGATCGCCGGTTCGCCGCTGCCGCCAAACCTGATGTCTCCCGCCGACGGCGCGGTGGACCAGCCCATGCGGCCAATGTTCGAGTGGGCGGCGGTGGCCGGAGCGGATGGCTACGCCCTCGAGGTGGACGATGATCCGGCATTCGGGAGCCCCGAAATCACCGAGACCGGGATCCCGGGCACCAGCTTCACTCCGGCAACCGATCTCGAGGAAGAAACCACGTACTGGTGGCGAGTCGCAGCGGAGAACTTCTGCGGCGCCGGTGCCGCATCCGGGGAGTACTCGTTCACGACCTTGACCCTGATGCCGTTCTCAGACGGCTTCGAGTCGGGTGACACCGAGGGGTGGTCCGGCAGCTACCCGTAGACAGCAACGCACCGAACCTCAACGACCGGGTCCTTCGGGGTCCGGTTTTTTTGATTTTGAATTCTCAATTTTGAATTTTGAGTTGCCCCGCCCGCCCGATGCGGCAGGGTCCGGTGGTTGGGAATTCAAAACTCAAGATTCAGAATCGAGCATTCGATCAGGACGTTGGATGGCGCCCTCGCGGATATCGGAAGCCGGGTTCGTCGCCTGACTCGAATCCATCCCAAATCCTCATCGTCCCTAATCGAGGTGGTATGGGAGAGTCCGTTGACAGCGAGCCGATCCGGCACCATATTGAGACAACTGAGAATATTGGAATGGAGAAGCTGATGCGACGTGCCGAGAAGCTGTGTGCGTTCTGGTGTGTGCTGGGAGTGCTCTTTGTGGTTGGGCCCGCGGCTGGACAGGGACACTGGGAGGCGGTCGTCGGTGACACGGCGGCTGTTATGAACGGATTCGGGGATCTCGACAACCAGGCGGCCGGAGCCATGGCGTCATTTGGTTCCTATCTCTACGTCGTAGCCGGGGGAAACACCGGCCAAGCCTGCCAGCTGTGGCGCACCGCCAACGGCGTCGATTGGGAGCACGTGCTGCCGGACGGGTTTGGTGATGCCAACAACCAGGGTGCCGTTGCCATGATCGAATGGGGCGGCTATCTGTACGTGGGAACCACCAATCTCAACGGGGCCCAGATTCTCCGTTCGGACGACGGCGAAAGCTGGACGGCGGTCGTGGAGGACGGCAACATCAGTGCGGATAACAGAGCCGTCACCGATTTCGCCGTGTTCGACGGATGGTTGGTGGCGGGGACGGAGAACGAGGCCACTGGTGGTCAGATCTGGCGGACCGACAATGGCATCAGCTGGCCTCCCATCAGCATCGGCGGCCTCGGCGATCCGGCGAACCGGGCGGTGGCTTCGTTGGAGGCATTTGACGGCAGGCTCTATGCCGGAACCTACAAGGACCCCGACTTCCCGGTTGAACCGGGCGATCTCCAGTGGACCGATGACTTCATGTCCTGGACCCCGGCCACTGTCCCGGGATTCGGTGACCCCAACAACATCGGTATCTCGGCCATGATCGTCTACGACGGCAATCTCTATGTCGGGACCACCCAGGCCCCCATTGTCGGGACGGGTTGTGAGGTGTGGCTGACCGACGGCCTCGGTTGGATTCAGGTTTCTCCGAACGGATTCGGCTCACCACTGTCGCTGGCTGTGTTGAGATTTGCTGAGTATCTGGGCGAACTCTATGCCGGGGTGGCTCAGCCGGATCCCAACGTCTTGCCCGGTGGGACTGGCGCGAAGATCATGCGATTCGTGAGCAACCCGACCTGGACACCCGAGGTTTCGGACGGGTTCGGAGACGTGGACAACTGGGCGATCGGATCGATGGCTGCATTCAATGGCACCTTCTATGCGGGAACGGTCAACACCTCCGAGGGGTGCGAGGTGTGGCGCAACGACATCGTCTTCGCCGATGGCTTTGAGTCGGGTGACATGGGTGGTTGGTCCGGTTCTCACCCCTGACCGGGGCTTCCTCGTGATTTGGGGACCGGGTCCTTCGGGATCCGGTTTTTTTATTCTGAATTCTCAATTTTAATTTTTGAGTTCCCCCCGCCCGCCCGATACACCGGGGAGGGTGGTTGGGGATTCAACACTCAGAATTCAGAGTTGAGATTTCGGCCAAGATTCAGTTGGCTTTCTGTTGATCGAGAGACGCCTTTGCCCGATCTTTGTTCTCGATGAAGATCGGCAGCCTGACGTCACCCTGGGCCGCTGCGTTCGCCACAGCCTTGGAGTAGTTCGCCAGCGCCTCGTCCATAAGCCCTTCGCGCTCGAGGGCCTCGCCGAGGCTGTCATAGACGTTGGCCGATGTGGGATACAGGGTGATGTTGTAGCGGAAGAATTCGAGCGCTTCCTCCGGCTGATCTTGGCCGAGCAGTTGATAGCCGACCAGGTTGACCGTCTGCTCCGAGGGCTGGACGGTGAATCCAAAGCGGTCGGATTGCTTGGCGTAGTGTTTCTTGAATACGTCGAGGCCTCCGACGAATCTGCGGGTCTCCGGATCCATCGGGAGCAGCCAATCCTCGAACACGAAGCGCAGGCCTTCGTCTTGGGCGCGGAGTACCACCGAGCCGTGGTTCTCGTCGGGATGGCGGATAACCCGCCACTGCAAGCCGTCGACGTCGGCGGCCTGCAACGTCGATTCGAGCCTATCGAGGCGATTCGGCCGCGGATCACCCTCCTCCTCGTTCCCCATGGCGACAAAGAGAGTGGCGTTGAATGTCTTCCGGTCGTCAAGAAAATCCTCGGTCATGCGAATCGGAAGATCGTTGTCCCAACGGAGGCTCGGGCTCAACGCCATGACAGCGTCGAACAGATCGGGCCTCGTGACCAGCGCGTTGATGGCAAAGAGCCCGCCGAAGGAGTGGCCGGAGAAGATCCGGTACGGCAGGGTGCGGTATCGCGAGTTGATGAATGGGATGAGCTCCTTTTCGAAGAACTTGAGGAATTCCGCCGCTCCACCGCTGTTGGGGGCCTGGACAACCCTGCCGTCGAGCCGTGGGTAGTCAGTACGGGTCGGCGTCAGGTCCCGCGTGCGATCGGTGTTCGCGACCCCGACAATGATGAGGTTGGGCGCGAGGCCGTTCCGAGCGAGGACGTCCGCAATTCCCCGAGTGTAGGTGAGGTGGGCGGGTCCATCGGTCATGTAGAGCACGATGTAGCCCTCTTGGCTCTGATCGTAGCCTGCCGGTGTGGAGACCACCACGGTCCGCTCCTCGCCGAGCACCTTGGAATCAATTGTCAGGGTCTCGCCGATGGTGATGGGCTCGCCGGCGAAGGCGAGCGGCGTCAGAAAGAGAGCGACCAGCGCGAGAGATGCGCAACGATGCATGGGCTCCTCCGGTGTGTTGGGTCGGCCGTGCCCGTACGCGGTGACCGTTGAGAGATGTACGCGCCAGGATCGTGCGGGTTCTGGGATCTCACCCGCTTGACGTGCCTTCATGGAAGCAGCTGCTCGGAAGGACCCACCGGGCCGATATGGCACGGCCGGTCGGACTCAGCTCCCCTGCAGCTCCTGGTAGTCCTCTTCTGGAATCCAGGGTCCCTCGGAGCGGACCTCCCGGTCTTCGGTGAGATCGTAGCCGCAGCGTGGGCAGGTTGCAGAGGTGGCCGGGTCGATCCAGGGACGGTACCAGTCGGCAAAGTCCTCACCGCACTTCGGACAGATGACCTCGATGGCTTCTGCGATCGTGCTCATGGTGCCTCCCTTCGCTAGGACGTCTCTACCTGCGAATATATGTCCCGAGGTCCTCAAGGTCGAGGGTGCCATCGTCATTCGAATCGCCGTGCCGCGATCCCTCTCCCACCGGCGAAACGGGTTGCATGGAGGGCTGCTGAAGCGTAAGCTCCTTCTCGACAATAGGATTCATTTCCGAGACTGGGTAGGGGGCGGAAAATGCATGCCAAGACAGTGATCAACTGGGCCGCGATGATGGGATTGGTTTTGACCGTGACGACGGTGTGGGCCATGGAACCACCCACCAAAGAACAGATCGAAAAATACCGCCGAGACGGTTCGCTCGCTGCGCGCGCCGAGGCTGCACGCCAGTTCGGAAATCACGTCCTGGCTGCCCATCTTTCGGCTGCGGTGGACCCCCGTTCGGGTCAGGTCAAAGCAGCCGCGGCCAGCGGCCTGCCGTCCATCGGGAACCAGCGAGTGTTGACCTTGCTGATCGATTTTACTGATTTTTCGGGTTTCACGGACCCGATAGAGATCCATGATCAACTCTTTGGTGATGGCGCCAACGGATATTTCCCAAAGGAGAGCCTGCGGAATTTCTATCGAAGGTCCTCATACGGTTTGCTCGATATTGGAGGCTCGACCCTGGGCTGGTACACGACGGCCTACCCGCGTTCCGATGTGGAACAGAGCACTGCGGGACGGGAAGCGCTGATCCGGGAGGTCATCGAGCACTTCGACGCTGAGGGCCACGACTTCACGCAGTACGACAACGACGGTGATGGAGTGTTGGATTACGTCATCATCATCTGGGCTGGCCCGCACCAGGACTGGGCCGAGTTCTGGTGGGGATACAAGACCAACTACCGGGATGACTCGTTCGTGGTGGACGGGATGCGCCTGAGGACCTACTCCTGGCAATGGGAGAACTACAGCTACCCGGGTCCGTTCAACCCCGAGGTGGTGATCCACGAGACCGGGCACGCCCTCGGCCTTCCCGATTACTACGACTACGATGACTCCATCGGTCCGGACGGGGGCGTGGGTGGCCTCGATCAGATGGATTCCAACTGGGGCGACCACAACTGTTTCAGCAAGTATGTGTTGGGGTGGTTGACGCCGCAGGCCCACAACGAGAGCACCCATCAGCTCCTCTTGGCCGCCAACGATGAACAACCCGAAGCGGCGTTGCTGATGCACGGCGCCCCCAAGATGGATCCCTACGGCGAGTACTTCATGGTCCAGTACCGCCGGCGTCAGGGCAACGACTCCAATTACCCAACCGATGGTCTGTTGGTCTGGCACGTGGATGCCCGGACCGATTCGGACGGGCGTTTTCTCTACAACAATTCGTACACCGAGCACAAGTTGCTTCGTCTGATGGAGGCCGATGGGCTCGAGGAGATCGAGCACAGCTCGTCTGCCGACGCCGAGGACTTCTATGGCACCGGAGACGTCTTCGGCAGCCACACGACGCCCAACTCGAACCGCTACGACGACACGCCCACAAATCTCCTGGTGGACAACATCTCGGTGGAGGCCGAGCAGACCAATCTCCAGGCGGATCTCGGCTCCGGCTGCGCCCTCTATTGCGCGGCATCGTCCTCCCGGGCGGTCTGGCCGCGCACTCCCACCGGTTTCGAAGGATCGGTGAGCGGGGAGAATTGTGACGGTGAGGCGTCCTTGGGATGGTTCCTGGACGACGAGGCCATGTCAAATTCATCGAGCTTCGAGCGCTCCTTCCCCGCCGGGGATTACCAATGGAGCATGAGGGCGGAGCTGGGAGACGCCACCTGCTCGGAGGGCGGCCCGTTGCTGGTCTGCTCCGACGAGCGGTGCTGGCAGTGGTCTGCGGCCCAACCCATGAACCAGCCGCGCGCCCTGCACGCCGCCGTCAACCTTCCGGACGGGAGGATACTCCTGGCCGGCGGCGGCGCCCCGGAAGCCTACAACCCGTCAACGGGCAGTTGTAGCTGCACCTCTCCCTCGGAGGGCGCGTTTGAGGCGGCACGAGGCGCCCTGCTCCCCGACGGTCGAGTGTTGATCTGCGGCGGATCAGAGTCGGACGACGTCACGGCTGAGATCTACGATCCGGTCAATGACCGATGGGAGCCGACCGGCCAGATGAGTGGGCCCCGGTTCGACTTTTCGGCAGTGGGCATGTCCGACGGTCGGGTACTGGTTGCTGGCGGCATTGCTCCCGGCGATGAAGGGAACTGGCAGTTCGTTCACTCCACCGAGGTCTACGATCCGCAGACAGGCGCCTGGTCAGAGGTGGGGTCCATCGATCAGGACATGCAGCTGCCGGGTCTGACGGCGCTGGGCGACGGCCGGGTGTTGCTGACCAGTGGTCGTACGGGTGTCCTTTTCGACCCTGCCACAGACAGTTGGGGCGAGCCGTGGGTCCTGGCCTACGACCGGACGCTTCATGTTTCGGTCGGCCTGCCGGACGGGCGGGTCCTGCTCGCCGGTGGATCCTCGACCCGGTACGCCACCGTCTGGGATCCCGAGACCGGCCGGGAGCAATTTGCCGGCGCCATGAACGAGACCCGGAGCCTGCCCAGTGCGGTGGTGCTCCAGTCCGGCAATGTGGTGGTGACAGGCGGCTTCAGTGGATATTATGAGGCGACCGACAGCGCGGAGGTCTTTGATCCGGACCTGAAAACGTGGACGGAAGTGACCTCCATGGGCGAGCCGAAGTTCGGCCAGGAATCCAACCTCCTCGCCAACGGGGACGTGTTGATCACCG
Source organism: uncultured Holophagae bacterium (assembly GCA_963710645.1). GTDB lineage: Bacteria > Acidobacteriota > Thermoanaerobaculia > Thermoanaerobaculales > Sulfomarinibacteraceae > FEB-10. Next base: position 52,189 of record CAVQBD010000007.1, read on the forward strand.
GCGGGTTGGAGAGTTCGAGCCAGGGTGGTTCCCTCGATACCACGGAAGTCTTCAACCGGCCCACGGCCGCGCCAATGCTGCCCGGCGGCCGCCGGCATCCGTAGACCGTCGGCATCTCACAACAGGGGCGCGACGAGCGACCACGGCCCGAGGTCACCGGACTCGAATCCGTCGGCGAAGATGAATCCTGCCTCGAAGGCTCCCAGATCGGGAACGCCGTCTTCGGGCCGCGGCACCGATCCAAGGTGGGGGAGATATTGCCACAGTGTTTCGTGGTCGGGAATCGCCTCCGGGTGGAGCGGGCCGCCGGCGTCGATCAACGGACTTCCCGGACCGGGCGACAAGTCCTCTCCCGGGGGGTCCGCGAAGCCGGGGTCGGATCCCTCCTGGTTGCCGCCGTTGTCGTTGAGGGTGCCCTCGAAGCTCGAGTGGCTGACCACCCAGTCCGCAGAGAGCCAGTTGTTCTGGAGGTCCATCACTCCGTTGGTGTTCATCAGGGCGAGGCGCCAGCCCGGCTCGGTGGTGAAGACCACGTTGTTTCTCACGTCGGCGCGCTCGTCATCGGTGGACAACCGCATCAGGGTGGTGTTGCCGGACCGGGTGGAAACCACGGTGTTGTGGAAGAAGTGGAGTATGCCCTTCCGGTAGTCCGACACGGTGCCGCTGTCGCCGCCGTAATGAACGATCTGGCTGTTGCCCTCCCCGTCGGACTCCCACAGCACGTTGCCGTAGACCCAGGTCCTCTGGTAATCGGGGTGGTTGACCAGCGCTGCGCTGTCCTCGGCATCCACAAGATCGAGTTGGCGGTTGCCGTCCTCGATCCAGTTATAGCGCACCACCAGCCCGGCCGAGCGGTCCTTGAGGTTGTTGCCGCCGCAGTCGGCCCGGAGCCGCCCGAAGTGGTTGAACTGGTAGGTGATGTGGATGGCGGCGGTGTAGGTGTTGTGTTCGTAATAGCTGTCTTCGATGCCGTTGTCGTAGAAGTGGTTGCTCTCGATGAGGATGTCCTGGGTCTGGCCGTCGAAGGCTCCGATGAAGAGTCCGTTGCCCGAGTCGCGCAACACACAGTTGCGGATGATGAGGTGTTCTGCCTTTTCCACGTAGATGGAGGCGGCGTTGGAGGCGTAGTTCTCCACCGATCCGGAGTCGTCGGTGAAACTGTAGGGAGGCCGTCCGGATCGGATGTCCAGATTCTCGATCACGATGTGCGACGGCAGGGTGTCGGCGGGAATGCTGGCTCCACCGATTTTGATGACGCCCCGGACCTCGTTCCAGAAGTTCAATGCCGTCCGGGTGACCGCGTCTCGTCCGTCGATCACCGGCAGCTCGCCGCCGGGCCCGGGAACTCCGGAAACCACGATGGGCTGATCCGCGGTGCCCTGGCGGCAGATGACCCATTTCTCGCGGTACGGGTCGGTGCGCCAATGGATCAACACCCGGTCGCCCGGCCCAAGGGTCTCCCAGGGCACGTCGCCAACCGCGGCCAGCATTCCGGCTTCGGGGCCGACCTCGTAGTCGGTGGCCGCCACCTGAGACCAGGCCATCGCAGCGAAAACCACAACCAGCAGTGTTCCCTTGGCTCCCATATATATTCCTCATCCAAGATATCGACATGAGATTGAAGGGAGGGTGACTTCGATCACCGCCCGGTCAGCCAGATTCGGCCATGAAGGACGAATCCTGTTCGGAGGAAAGCCGTACATTGAGTGAGAGAGATCTCGGGATTCAAGGGGGGACTGTCATGAGACGAAACGGAGCCGGGCTTGTCACGGTGATCGTACTGTCGTTGGTGCTTCCATGCGCGGCGCAGGAACTCGATCAGATTCAATTGGAGACTACGAGACTGGCCGACTCCGTTGCGGTGATCAGCGGTGGGGGAGGCAACATCGGAGTGCTGACTGGCCCCGACGGCGTACTTCTTATCGATACCCAGATGGGTGAGTTCGAGGACAAGATCCGGGCGGCGGTCACTGCCCTCAGCGACCAGCCGGTGCGGTTCATCATCAACACCCATTGGCATTTCGATCACACCGGTTGCAACGCCTGCTTCGACTCGGACAGCCCCGTGATCATTGGTTCCGACGGAACCCGAGAGCGCATGACGTCCGCCCAGGATTTTCCACTACTAGGCCTTCGGTCCGACGCCGCCGCGGAGGAGGCCCTGCCGAAAATCTCGGTCTCCGACATGGTGACCCTGAATTTTAACGGTGAGGAGATCGAGTTGATCCACATCGAGGGCGGCCACGCCGGACATGATCTGGTGGTTCACCTCAAGGGCTCCAACGTGATCCACGCGGGAGATCTCTACTGGTCCCAGGGTTATCCGTACATCGGCACCCCCCATGGCGGATCACTCGACGGCATGATCGGGGCGACCGACCGGATGCTCTCGATGGCCGATTCGGAAACCCGGATCATCCCGGGGCACGGTGCGGTGACCGACCGCGCGGGTCTCGAGACCTTCCGAGACCTGCTCGTTGCCGTGCGGGATCGCATCAGCGGGCAGATTGCCGACGGTCTGTCGCTGGAAGAGATACTCGCCTCGCACCCCACGGCGGAAACCGACGAAAACCGGAAAATGGGTATGCCGCCCGATCTCTTCGTCCGGATCGTTTACAGAGATATCTCTCAAAGAGGGGAGTAGGCTCAATTCACTACGCTCTGACGGCGCTCCGTGAATTGAGTTGAGGAGGATGTTACTCCAGTGGTGTCCCGCCACGCTGTTGCTGGAGGAACGCCATGCAGCAGCTCGAAACCCCAATCAAACATCAGGTTCTCGTGGATGATCGGGAACGGAATAGGGCAGTGATTGCGGCCCTCGAAGAGAACGGAGCCGAGGTTGAAATCGAACGGCTTCGCGTTGGTGACTACAGGATCGACAACTGTCTGCTTGTGGAGCGAAAGACCATTCGAGATCTCGCGTTGTCGGTGATGAGCGGCCGCCTCTTTCGCCAAGCTCGACAGCTCGTCAAGCCGTCAATTATTCGAACCTGCATCATCATCGAAGGCCGATTTGACGAAAGTCAGACTGGGGGTCTGTCTCGATCAGGCCTACACGGTACGCTCATCTCTCTCGGTCTGGTTTTCGGCCTTCCGGTCTTGCGCTCCATTTCGCCGACAGAGACGGCCTCCATCATGCTGCTTGCTTCCGATCAAGTGCGGCGGCATAACGCTGCGTTGCCGAGGCACTTCGGTCGAAAGGCAATCACCGGTCCGAGAACCCAGATGTTGATGCTCCAGGAAATTCGCCAAGTTGGTCCAGAACGGTCATTGGCGCTCCTCGATGCATTCGGAACCATAGCCGGGCTCGCCGCAGCGCCTCCCGATCGAATAGCTGAGATAGACGGGATTGGCGAAGATATGGCCAAACGTATCTGGACCACATTTCACGATGATAAAGGTGTCTCATGACATCTTTCGAACTCGATTCGCGCAGCGAATCGAGCGACTCAACGCGCCGATCACTCGAAGGAGAGTAATTCGATGTCGAATACGAGCATCCCCTGGGGTGCGCCCGCAGCTCCTTTGTAGGCGAGCTTCTCCGGGATCCACAGTCTGCGCTTTTCTCCCACCACCATGAGCTGGACTCCCTCGGTCCAGCCCGGGATGACCCTGGTCAGCGGGAAGCTGATGGGCTCGCCGCGGACCACCGAGGAGTCGAACATCTTGCCGTCGGTGGTCCAACCGCTGTAGTGCACCGTTACTGTTGACTTCGCCGTGGGGTGTTCGGCTCCGACCCCGGGCCTCAGGATTTTCCATGCGATGCCGCTCTTCGTAACCTCGGCGTCGGCCGGTGGTGCGGCCACGTCCTCAGGCGCCGGCGGTGGGTCGGGAGGCTTGGGCTTGTCCTCGATCGCCAGCAACTCCACGTCGAAGACCAGCATGCCGGCGGGCCGGCCGGGCTGGTTCCTGTAGGCCAGATCGGAAGGAATCCACAAGCGGCGCTTTTCTCCCACCACCATCAGACCCACTCCCTGGGTCCATCCGGGGATGACCCGATTGAGCGGGAAGGTGGCCGGTTTGCCGCGCTTCGCCGATGAATCGAACATCTTGCCGTCGGTGGTCCAGCCGCTGTAATGGACCGTGACCGTATCCCACGGGTCCGGGTGTTCGGTCCCGGTGCCGGCGGTCAGGACCTTTGTGCACAGGCCGGTCTCGGTGCACTGGGCGTCATCCGGGGGGGCTGCCACGTCCGGTGGCGCAGCAATGTCGTTGGCGTGGCCCGTCAGGGCCAATCCCACAAGCAATACGGTGGCAAGAACTGTGATTTTCATGGAGCCAACCTAGCCCAGATGGGCCGCCGATTCAATATCGCTCAGCATCTGCTCGCGCAGAAGGTGATACAAACGAACGGTCGGCACGTCGGCCGGCGGAGGACCTATTGGTCTATCTCGTCGTCTTGGAGGCCTTCTTCGCCGCCTTGTTCGCCTTTTTCTCCTTGGGTGAGAGCTTTGGTTTGTTGGACTTTTCTTTTTTGACTTGACCCTTGGCCATGTTGCCTCCGTCCTCGACGATGGGCACTTCGGCCGCGGGGCCGCTATCGCCGAGCCCAGCTACTTTACACTCTCATGCCCTCGACCGTGTGTGGAAGTACGTCCGACCCCTTCAAGTTGCTTCCTGTTGCCTGCTCCCGTTCGTATCGCGAGGTTGGTATGGCCCCCCCCTGCCGGAATCATTACAGCGGACCAGAGGTTTGACAGGAGGAGCAACCATGAACTCAAAGACAGAACCAAAAAGGGGGGGAAGATGACCGATTCTGATTCAAGACTGGAGGAAGTTCGCAGCCGGACGCCGGTCCATCTGTGGATCGTCGGGGTGTTGACGCTGCTTTGGAATATCATGGGGGCCTTCGACTATCTGGCCTCCCAGCTGGAGCTGGAATTCTATATGAGCAAGTTCACCCCCGAGCTACTGGCTTACTTCTACGGCTTTCCCAAGTGGGCGGTGGCCGGCTGGGCCTTCGGGGTCTGGGGCGCATTGGCCGGGTCCATCGGGTTGCTGATGCGCCGAAAGTGGTCAGTGTGGGCCTTCGCCGTATCGCTTGCCGGGCTGGTCGTCAATTCGATCTACACCCTGGTCTTGTCGAACGGTCTCGAGATCATGGGCCCCGGCAGCCTGCCGTTCACCGTGATGATCTGGTTGGTGGCGATTTTCTTGCTGGTCTATTCCTGGAAGCTGGAGAAGAACGGGGTGCTGGTCTAGGAAAACCCCGCCGGCAACCGGCCGGTCAACGCGCCAACAGGAGTTGTCAACCATCCGGCCACCTTGGACGTTCAACTCGGTGAGTCCTGCTACGTGGTCGGGATGAGGAAGGGCTGAGGCATGCAGAATGGGCCTTCGGATGTGTCGTGGCGACCGACACCCCCGCAGCAACTCGGAGAGCTCCTTGGTGACGAAGATGGAATCAGTGGCGGTGGGTGGATCTCGATGGAGGCGTTTGCCGAACGACTCAGGGTCAAGCCGCTTCGCAACGGATTGACGCCTTTTCCCCAGAAAGCCACGCTCATCACTCCCGTGCCGCCGCTGGAGGCGGTGCTGTTCAACCGCGCCGCGTTCGGCGCTACGCCCGAGGACCTCGCGGATTTCCGCGAGATGGGACCGAACACCCGACAGCAGCTCGAAGCATGGGTTGACTGGCAGCTTGAACCCCACGGCATCGACGACGCAGCGCTGGAAATGCGTCTTGCCCAGTCGAATTTCCTGACCCTTCACAAATCTCTCGAGGAGCTGTGGACCGATCATCTCTACGAGCGAGAGGACATGGACTATCGGTTCCTGCCGATTTTTGAAACCCAACACGCGGCCCTGCTCCGGGCGATCTACAGCCGACGCCAGCTGACCGAGGTGCTGGCCGATTTTTGGCACAACCACTTCAACGTCCATGGCTTTCATTTCATGGCCGGGCCGGTCTTCGTCCACTACGACCGCGACGTGATCCGCCCCCACGGCCTTGGCAACTTCCGCCAGTTCGTCGAGGCAATGACCGCCTCTCCGGCCATGCTCTTCTATCTCGATAATGTCTTCAGCTCGGCCGATGGTCCAAATGAGAATTTCGCCCGCGAGCTGCTCGAGCTCCACACTTTGGGTGAAGAGAACTACTACGGCGCCATACCCGCAAGCGAGGTGCCGACCCACGACGACGGCGTGCCCATGGGCTACACCGATGAAGATGTTCGGGAGCTCGCGCGCTGTCTCACGGGATGGTCGCTCGACGAGGAAACCGGTGACTTCCTCTACCGTTGGTACTGGCACGACAACGGATCGAAACAGGTGCTCGGGCTGACCCTTCCGGCGTACCAGGCGCCGCTCGACGACGTTCGCCAGGTTCTGGATCTGTTGGCCCGCCACCCCGGTGTGGCCCGATTCGTGTGCACCAAACTGTGCCGCCGGTTGATCGCCGACGATCCACCGGCGTCGGTGGTGGACGCGGCCGTCGACGCCTTTCTGGACGCGGTCGAAGAACCCGACCAACTGCGGCGGGTCGTTCGAACCATCCTGTTGTCGGACGAATTCGCCGAGACCTGGGGCGACAAGGTGAGACGCCCGTTCGAGCTTGTCATGGCAGCGGTCCGCGCCATGGGCCCGGATTTCAGTCTGCCGTTGGGGGAGACCTTCAGCCGTTTCTTCTTCTACCTGCTCTATACCACTGGAAACCTCCCGTACACCTGGGTGCCGCCCACCGGTTTTCCGGACCGGAAGGAGGTCTGGCTCACCACCAATGCGCTGGTGACCAGCTGGCGTTTGATCAACCTGCTGGCCGGGCTCGACATCCAGGGCTGGCGACCGTGTGATCCGGCGGGATCGACCCCCGCGGACCTCGGTACGGCGGTGGAGGTGGCGGACTACTGGATCGATCGTGCGTTTCAGCGAACCATCGACGAGGGTTCGCGGGCCAGAATCATCGAGTTCATGGCCCAGGGCGAAAGCCCTCATGCTGATCTCGATCTCGGCGAACCGAGCGTGGCGGACCGGCTTCGGTCCATGGTTGGTCTGATTCTGATGTCGCCCGACTTCCTGTGGCGTTGAGGAGGTGTGCTCATGACCCGACCCACACGACGGAGCTTCATCAAAGGCGGTCTTGCCATCACCGCCTACGGTCTGGTCCGCCCGAAGGTCGCCTTTGGTGCGACCGAGCCGGACATTCTTGTGGTTGTGTTTTTGCGGGGCGGCATGGACGGTCTGAGCCTGGTGCCGCCGGTGGCCGGATCGGACCGCAGCCACTACGTGGCGGCGCGACCGAGCCTCGCCCTGCCGCTCTCGGGTGACGGCGCCGCGTTGACACTGGACGGCGACTTCGGACTCCATCCGGCGGCAGAACCACTGGTCGGGCTGTACGACAGGGGTCGCATGGCCGTTGTGCACGCCACCGGGATGCACGATCCGACCCGCAGCCATTTTGAAGCGCAGGACTATCTCGAACTCGGCACCCCGGGCGACAAGACCGTGGGTTCGGGCTGGCTCCACCGCCACCTGGCCACTGCCCCGGGTTTGCCGCCCGAGATCATGATTCCAGCGTTGGCGGCGGGGAATCTCCAACCCATGTCGCTGCTCGGCAGCGGTGAGACCCTGACCCTTGCCGACCCCGAGTACTTCAGCTTCGCCACCGGGCCGGCGCGTTGGAATGGCCAACAGCACGAGGCACTTCGGGCCCTCTACTCGGCGGACTCGAGCCCGGTGCATGCAGCCGGCACCCAGACCATCGACTCGGTGGATATCGTCCAGACCTATGTCACCGACGACTACTCCCCGGCGGGTGGCGCCCTCTATCCCGAGGACGAAGCCGGGTCAAGGATTGAGCTGGCCGCGCAGATGATCTCGCTCGACCTCGGTATCCAGGTGGTGGCCATCGATGTTGGCGGGTGGGACACCCACGAGAACCAGGGAATCGGTACCGGAGGCACCTTTGCCGGCCTCGTGGGTTCGGTGAGCCGGGGTCTGGCTGCCCTTCAGACCGACATGGATGCCCGAGGCCGGGCCGATCGGTTGACGGTTGTCGTCATGACCGAGTTCGGCCGGCGGCTCGAGGAGAACACCGACCAGGGCACCGACCACGGCCACGCCGTTCCCATGCTCCTGCTTGGCAACAACGTCGTCGGTGGAATCCACGGGCAATGGCCGGGTCTCGAGCCCCCCCAACTCTTCGAGGGCATTGACCTCGAGGTGACCACCGATTTTCGCCGTGTGTTGTCAGAGGTGCTCATCAAGCGGCTCGGTAACCCCCACATCGCGGAGGTCTTTCCCGGATACGAGGGTTACAGCGCACTCGGCGTGGTCAAAGGGCCGGATCTTCCGCCCAGCGACACCCCGCCGCTGCGGCCCGGTGGGAGACGAATGCCTTAGTCCGCCGCGGGTGTCGAGAACCCGACGGACATAACGCATATCTCTCCCGCAGACTGGAAGATGACAGCGGCGGGGATTGTCACGCGGGCTCTGGCGCATGACCGCGATGTTGGAGTTGCCGAATCACTCTCAACGCCAACCAGACGAGTTGTATAGCGAGCATGATCCCGATGAGCACATGGCAGAGAAGCAAGAGACTCAGATCGAGATCAAACTGAAACTGGAGGTATTGAAAACGCCACCTTCCATCTTCCAGAACCAGGACGCCGGAGAGCCTCAAGGGCAAGACGAGGAGACTGGACAGGTCGAACTCCACAAACCCGACGGTCGCGAACCAGACCACGTCACCGGAGTTCGAAATATGGACGTTTTCCAGGTCGAAGAGGCAGTCACCCCACGACTGCCAGTCTGTGCGAACGAGCTCGGCGGCTTGGTCGAATCCGACGTAGATCTCGCGCGGCATGGTTCCCAGGATTGTCGTGTTTTCGGACGAGAAGAGCCGGTGCATGAAATCTTCGAGAAGCTCCGGATCCCTTGCAACATACCCCTCCTGGAAGAGGACGAGGGTGTCCATGACCTCTGACCGGAGACTCTGAGGCGCGTTTCCGGCACCGTATTGAAATGACCCTGGGGAGGGAAAGGAACCCCCGTACCGGTCACCCAGAAGCGTCGCCGAAACATAGAACAGAAACGCGACAAATAGCACCCTGGCCACACCGTATGCAATCTTCATCGACGGGCTCCTCCCTGAATAGTGAACGACCGAGCCGGCTCAGGATTACCGCAGACCTTGATATCAGAGAGAAGGGTCAGAAAATTCGCCCGTTACGAGCCCTCGACGATCACCACTTCCTGATTTGCGGCGATGTCCGTGAGGTGGTCCTCGGTCCCGGAAGGCCACCGAACGACGACATCGACCGATGTCGAAGAACCGAGACCGAAATGCTGGACGAGGTCGCTCTGGCTTCGCCAGCCGCTGTGGGTCTGCACCTCGCGAATTTGCGTTGCCTGCCCACTGGTGGAGTCCCCGGCCACTTCGATCCGGGCGCCGATTCCTGAGGTGTTGGACACGGTGCCCACGAGTTTGACCCCGATTGACGGGTGGGCGGATCAAGCATTCTCATACATGAACAAGCGTAAAAAAATCGATTGGCGCAACTGGAGCATCGATCTTGACTTCAATGGCAGGTCGTGGGATTTTTGCTCCATCGGAACAATTTATGGAACAGCGAAGTGGAGGAGGGTGACATGACACGCCACCGAATTGACTCCCTGGTTCTCTGTGTGCTCGCGATTGTGAGTTCGGCATTCGTCGCACCTCCTCCGGTTTGGTGTGAGATCTTCGTCGCCGATCGGAACAACGACCAAATCTTGGTCTATGCCGATGGCGCGACCGGAGATGATCCTCCGCTGCGCACCATCGCCGGCGCCACCACCGGTCTTTATCGGCCGTACTCTGTGGCCTTGGATCTCACCCACCGGGAGCTCATCGTCGTCTGCGACCCATCCAACCAGATCGTCGTGTTCCCGATGGACGCCGACGGTGATGTGGCCCCGCTGCGAGTGGTTTCTGGCCTGGCCACGACCCTCAGCCAACCCACCGGTGTGGCCGTCGATACGGTGAACGACGAGATTGTGGTGGCAAACAATGCGGACCAAACGGTGGTCATGTTCCCGCGCGACGCAAACGGAGACATCGCACCGGCGAGGGTGATCGGCGGCGCGAGCACGGGCCTCGGTCCCCTGCGGTTCGTATTCATCGACCTGGTGAACGACGAGTTGTACGTCGGCGACTACGGCAACAAGGTTTCGGTATTCAACCGTTCCGACGAAGGTGATGTGGCACCCAAGAGGGTTCTGTCGGGCGCTGCGACGGGAATCGTCAAACCACGTGGTCTCTTCGTGGATTTGGCTCACGACGAGCTCTTCGTCGCCGATAGTGATGCGAACGCGATTTTCGTCTTCCGGCGAACGGCTGAAGGTGACGTCGCGCCACTGAGAGTGATTGTCGGCCCCGCTACCGGCCTGAACATACCCCGTGGCCTGATCGTCACCACCGATGACGAGGTCGTGATCACGCCTCCAACCACCGCTTTTGCCCGCGACGCGCATGGAGACGTTTCCCCGCTATGGGTTCACAACCAGGACGGTGGCCGTGGCCTCACGAGCACCAACGCTGCCCACGGCGGTTGGGGATTCGTGATCGGGCTCTTTGGCGACGGTTTCGAGTCGGGTGACACCTCCCTCTGGTCGGCGATTGTGCCGTAACCCGTCAAACCCCGGTCAGGGGCTGGCTCGATCACCGTGATCGACCACAGGTGATCGTGGTCACCGGATCCCCGGAGCCACGGTCGCTAACATCATGAGTTGAGATAATAGTTCACCGAGTGAACAGGGAGGCGCGACATGTCCCGCCGACTCCGCGTGAGGCTCGTGCTGTCCGTCGTTTGGTTATTGGGTCTTGGTCCGAACTCCGTGGCAAATGCTCAGGAAATCATCATCGACCACACGTGCACCGACATCAGCCAAATCCCGCCATACTGGATCGAGCAGGCCAGGCTCTTTGCCTTCCACTACGCCCACACCTCCCACGGTAGCCAGATTATGTCCGGTCTGACCCACCTCGAAAGTGTCGATTCCACCTTCGCGGTTTCAGTCTTCTACGCGAGTTCCGATCCGCCGGGGGTTCTCAACTGCGGTCCGGGTGATCTCTGCATCTTCGACGGCAACCCGCCGGAAACCTACATCACGCCAGAGGACTACTGGGAGACTCAGGATGGGAGGGAACGCACCGAGGCGGTGGTCGACACCGGTCTGTTCGATCTCTCCATGTGGTCGTGGTGCGGCCAGATGTCCTACTACTCGGAATCCCAGATCGACCTGTACCTGGACACGATGAGCTCCTGGGACCAGGGCTACGGCGACATGCGTTTTGTCCTCATGACGGGACACACCGACGGGGGCGGGGGGACGCTGGCCTTCAACAACAACCTCGCGCGCGGATACGCGCGGGACAACGATCTCATCCTATTCGACTTCGCCGACATCGAGGTCTACGATCCGCTCGGCGGCGGGCCCTACGACAACGACGGAGAGGGCAACTGCACGTGGTGCGTTGATTTCTGTGCCGCCCACCCCGAGTACTGCACGAGCCTCCCGAGTTCCTGCGCCCACTCCGCAAACCACCCCGAAGACACTCTGTTCTGCAAGCTCAAAGGCCACGCGTTCTGGTGGATGCTGGCCCGGCTGGCGGGTTGGCCGGGCCCGGGTGGCCTCTTTGTCGACGGGTTCGAAGACGGCGACACGTCGGGATGGTCCACCACGGTGGGGTGAGTCCCTCGAGATCGAGTTGCCGTTCTGTTGGGGTCCGCACAGTGCGGCACCCATGATCGGATGACTCGGATCATCGGAAACGCGAGATCGCTGCAACACTGTTGTCGACCACCGAGATCATCGCGCTGCCTCTGGTCCGACAGTGGGTGGGTGTTGTCGTTTGAATCCTCAGGGTATAAGCCGCCCACTCGGGCGGCGGAATCTGACGCTGAACCGGTCGTTCCGATACCACTTGACCTCGTTGGATCCGTTGTGACTGCTGCCGGCGATGATGTCGTTGTCGCCGTCGTTGTCGAGATCAACCACGAACAGGGGCCACACCCTGCGCAATGTTGCCACCTGGCTTTCGGTCCAGCTGATGGGGTCTCCGCCGTCGTTGTGCCACCAGCTCAGCTGACCCGAAAGCTGGGCGCTTGCCGTCACGTCGAGGATCCCATCGCCGTCGATATCCGCCGCCTGCGCGACGCAGGCGTTGAAGACCGGGAAGGAAATAACCTGTTTCGTCCACACGATCGGATCGCCGCCGTCGTTTCGCCACCAGGCCACCACGTGCCCCGTGTAACCAGCGCCCACGATGTCCAGGTCCAGGTCACCGTCCACGTCGATGGCCTGGACCCGATGGGCTCCGCCGAATTCGGCGTCAACCACGTGTTCCTCCCACTCGATCGGATCACCGCCGCGGTTGCGCCACCAGAGCACTTCATCGTCATAAAGGGCGGCGCCGATAACGTCTTCCCGGCCGTCGCTGTCGAGGTCGCCGGTGCAGACGGACTTCGCCATGCCCACACCGGCAGCGACGGTCTGCTCGGTCCATGTGAGGGGCTCTCCCCCGTCGTTGCGCCAGAGGGTGACCCGGTGATGGCTTGACGACGCGCAGAGCACGTCGATGTCACCGTCCGAATCGACATCTGACGCGAAGACCTCGTGCGGGGAGCCGTACACGCCGTCGATGGTGTGCCTGGTCCATTCGATGGGAGACGAGCCTTCGTTGCTCCACCAAGCAACTTCGGCGCCCTCGTATGACGCACCGATCACGTCGAGATCACCGTCGCCATCGATATCGGCCGCGTGAACCGAGCGCGCGCCACGGAAGTTCCCACCGATTGTGTGCTTCGACCAGTTTCCGGGATCGTGATTCTGGTTCTTCCAGTAGACAACGGCGTCGTCTTCGATCGCAGCGCCGAGAATTTCCATGAGGCCGTCGTTGTCCAAATCAAAGGCCCAGAGACTGGCGTTGCCGTGGCTGGACGAGTCAACCGTGAATTCGGTGAACGACACCTGGGCCATGCAGGGTGGCGTCATGGCCAATGCGAGTGCAAACGCTCCGAACGGGGTCCGGGGCGACGGTCGTTTGTCCATCTTAGCCTCCAACCTCTTCGAGGGATGTACGCAGATATCGGCGTAGCGGTTTGGAACGAACCGCAGAGTATGCTCCCAATGACGATGTGCGAGTCAATGCGCCCCGTGGCATCGTCCGCAGCGCTGTCCGGACCGGAACCCGTGTGCGGAGGAGTCGGCCGGAACGCGCATTACCCTTTGAAGGACGGGAAAGGTGTCGAGGACTGGAATCGTGAGGTTTTCGGAAACAGTGTTGCGGTGAGAGTCTGGTCTTGAGATCAAAAATTGGGAGGGGAGGGATTGTCGTTGTGACGACGTTTTTCGCGTGGCTCACCGGACGGCCCCCCGTACGTCGTCGACCGGCATGGTGGCGTTGGACCGGGCGCCTTATCGCCGCGCTGGGGATGGCGTACTTCTTCCTGTACGGCCCGGGTGTGAGGCTGTGGAGGTCACCGCCGGGTTTCGAGAAGTTCACCGAGGGTGAGACCACAGTCTTCTACCAGCCGGGAATCCGGAATGAAGCCGTGGCTGTGTCGGCCGCCGCTTTAAAGGCTCAGCGTGACGTTCTCGAATTCTGGGGTCGCAGCGCCGACGCCGGATTCGATTTCCCGGTTGACGTCTACCTCTGTCGGAATCCACGTCGATACTGGCACCTGGTGATGAACAGGGCCAAGGGGTCGGCGAGTGGGAATGACCTGATGATCCACGCCTCGTACCCGGAGGTGGAGCGCATACCGTACCTCCGCCATGAGCTCGCCCATCTCTTTGTCGTGCACGAGCTGGGTTGGTGGCGAACCCGGCTCCACACGCCGGCTTGGCTGGATGAGGGCATCGCCACCACCATTCAGGGGTCGCGGTGGAACGATCGAGGTGGTCTCGCGCGGTTTGTTTCTCGGACACATCAGTTGGCGCCCCTCTCCAGTACTCCCAACACGTTGCGCTGGCTCGGTGCGGTGGGAGCAGGGGGAGATGTGGCCGGCGCCCAGTACTCCTATGCCCGCACCTTTACCGAGGACCTGATGGACCGGTTCACACGCGGCGCTGTACTCGACTTCCTGACCGATGCCACGATGACCGGCGACCAATCGGGAGCATTCGCCCGTGCCTTCGGCCATTCGCTCGGAGAGGCCGAGCAACAATGGGTGCGCGACGCCATGGCCGGCGGTGTATTACCGAATGATCTCGAATTGGTGGACCGCGGGCTGCCGGCCGCGCTCGTCACCAAGCTGCTCGTACTGCTGGCGCTCGCGACGTTTTTCGTCCTATGGAGTTTTCGCCATGCGGCCCGGGCGGCACGCGCGGTGGCGAGGTGGACCCGAAACGAATGTCACTCTTCGTCTGCGGCGGGGCCGTGATCATCGGTCCCCGGGACCTGGACCTTTCGTCTCTCGGGATCGGGTTGTTCGCGGTAGAAGATCGCCATCCGTCCAACGGCGCCGACACATTCGCAGTCGAGCTGTGATTCTATGGCGCGCGCGAACCGTTCTCGGTTTTCGCGCTCGGCCGCGATCTTCACCTTGATCAGCTCGCGGGCCTCGAGGGCGGTATCGATGGCGCCAAAGACGTTTTCGCTCAAGCCTTCCTTGCCGACTTGCACAACGGGTTTGTAGCTGTGGGCCAGGCCCCGTAGGTATTTCCGTTGTGAGCCCTTGAGTTCGCTCATGGTTCCTCCCCGTACGAACCTGAAGGGTAGCATCAAGCACGGGACTGCACCCATTCGTCACGGCGTCAAGATGCGAAAAAAACCGACTTGGCAACCAATTCGATGCGAAACGACGCCGATTCCGCTAACATGGCTCTCCAACAGGAGCCATCACAATGTCAGGGCTTGTCGGTCGGACGCTTGACCGCTATGAGATCGTCAGCCTTCTCGGAGCGGGAGGGATGGGTGCGGTGTACCAAGCCCGGGACACCGCGATGGGCCGTGACGTCGCGATCAAGGTGCTGCCGGAGCCGCCGGGAGAGAACTCCACTCGCATCGAGCGTTTCAACCGAGAGATCCGGACGGTGGCCCGTCTGTCCCACCCGAATATCGTGGAAATTTATGACCACGGTGTCTCAGACGGCGTGGTCTACGCCGTCATGGAGCTCCTCAAGGGCAAGAACCTCCGTGATCGGATGCGCGGCCGAGCCTTGCCGCTGCAGACCGCGCTTGACGTTGGAGTTGCCGTGGCGAACGCACTGGGAGAGGCCCACCACCAGGGTGTGCTCCACCGCGACGTCAAACCGGAGAACATCTTCGTCACGTCAAACGGAGGTGTGAAGGTCCTTGACTTCGGTTTGGCCCGCGACGTGTGCCCCACCGATTCGACCACCGACACCAAGACCTACGTCACCTCGCTCACCTCGGAGGGTTCCGTGGTCGGGACCACGGGCTATATGTCGCCCGAACAGGTCCGCGGATTAAGCCTTGACGCGCGCAGCGACATTTTTTCGCTCGGGTGTGTGCTCTACGAGATCCTAAGCGGCGTCCACCCGTTCCGCGGAGAGACTCGGGCCGATACCCAATCTGCAATCCTCAACGTTGAACCGCAGGAGTTGACCCAGCTTCGGCCCGAGCTGCCGCCCATGCTCGATCTCGTGGTGGAGCGGTGTCTGCGCAAGGACCCCGATGAACGATTCGAATCGGCGAAGGACGTGGCGTTCGCGATTCAGGCGTTGTCACAGAGTCGTTCGAGCAGCCAGCCCGCGGCTTCGGGAACGGTGGCCGTGCCGCGGAGGGCGCTGCGCCTCGCTCTGGTTGTCACAGTGATGGCGGCCATCCTCGGCATCGGGGTGTTGGTGGCCCGGCGTCTGGTGCCCCCCGATCTTCCCTCGGAGCGACGATTGGCGGTGCTGCAATTCGAGTCCGAGGGGAACGGAACCGACTTCGACGCTTTCGCTGCCGGTCTGAGAGAGACCGTGGCCGATGGTCTCACTCTGGTCGATCAGTCGGCAGGAGTCACCGGCTGGACCGTACCGAGCGACGGGCTGCGGGTCGGGTTTGACCAGCTCGAAGAGCTGCGCCGAACCTACGATCTCAACGAGGCGGTTCTCGGCACGGTGGGCCGGGCCGGCGACAGGCTTACGCTCGATCTGGAGGTGATCGATCCGCAAACCGGGCGGCGGCTGCGTTCGTCGCTCATCGAGGACGGCCTCGGCAACCTGGGTTCGTTCCAGGCCGGGCCGGTGCTGCGCCTGGCCGAGCTGCTCGATCTACCGCTCGACGACGCCGTCAGGCGGCGTCTCGAGAACCGGTCCACCAACGTCATCGCCGCCTTCGAGTCCGGCATGCAGGGTCTCGGCCGCTTGGCGGTCGCGGAAAGCGAGGGGGCGGTGGACCAGGCCATCGACAACCTCAGCCGGGCGGTTGAACTCGACCCCCACTACGGTTCGGCCCGCGTGGCCCTGGCCCGCGCCTACCTCCAGCAATACGAGCTCGGTGGCGGCCGCGAGTGGATCGACCGCGGACTGGAACAGACCGAGTTGGCGTTGGCACAGGGAGCTGTGACCACGGATGCCCTGATGGCGGCGGCGGCGTTGAAAGGGGCGGTGGGCGCCCACGCCGATGCCGTGACCGCCCTCGAACGCGTGGTCGATGTGGCTCCGAACGACGGCGAAGCCCAGCTCCTGCTCGCGCGTGAGCTCGAGAAGGACGGCCGACTGGACGAGGCGGAGCGGAGGTACCAGCACGCCATCTTCCTCAGGCCGGGGTACTGGCCCGCCCATTACTGGCTTGCCCTTTTCTACAAGAGCCAGGGCCGGTACGACGCAGCCATCAATGAGTTCAACAGGGTCATCGCAGTGGCACCCGACTACGCCGGCGGCTACAACAACCTCGGAATGATGTTCATGTACCTCGGTGACAACGACCGGGCGCGGGTCGCCTTCGAGCAGTCCCTGGCGGTGGACGATGGGGCCAACTCCTTCGCCCTGTCCAACCTCGGGCTCATCTACTACTCGGGGTCGAGATTCGACGACTCGGTGCGGATGTTCGAACGATCGGTGGAGATCGATAAAGAGGCTGACTCGATGTGGGGCAATCTGGCCTTCGCTTACGAAGCGGCGGGCGATCCGGAGCGGGCCGAGCAGGCCTTCCGACGGGCCATCGAGCTTGGTGAAGTTCGGCTTCTCGCCGAGCCGGACAACACCAGGCTGCTGTGTGAGCTGGCCGGCTACTTCGCCGCGTTGGGAGAACAGGAGAAGGGGATCGCCGTCCTCGAACGGGCCGTGGCCACCGGGCCGACCGATCCCCAATTGGTGGCGGACATCGCCGAGGCCTTCGAGGACCTGGGCGACCGAGAACAGGCTTTGTCATGGGTCGGGCGCGCGTTCGACCTCGGGGTCTCACCAAGCCGATTCGAGGGCCGGCCCTCGCTGCGGGGACTGCTCGCCGACGAGCGCTACCGCACGCTGGCCGCCTCGGCGGTGGATTGACCATAAACGCCCGAACAGAAAGGACGCCCGATGGAAAAAGAACCCGAACAGACCGCCGCTGGAAACGGTAAGCCGGTTTACGTTTCCCAAAAAACCCTAAACGCCATTGAAGACCTTTCTCGAAAACTGAGAATTGAGGGTATCCATGAGTGCAGTATCGTGTTCAGCCTGGGCGGCAACATCCTGCCGGTTTTGGAGGCCACGGACCTCCATATTATTCCGGGCGCGGAATTTTGTGACTTCTATCCGGACGAACCGGAAGTCCCAGCAGGTGGGATCTTCAGGATAGCCAACGATACTGCATGCGAGGTAACCGTGACGGTCCCTTCCGGGATTTTTGAGGGCATTGATGATCCCTCCGGCGGCGCGGTAGATTTCACTATCCCACCCGGCGCCAATCTACAATTCAAAGTCAAGGAAGAGGGGACGTTCGCGGAAACCGTCATAGAGGAATACAACATCTACGGCGGTTTCTTTGTTGGTCTCAGCTGCACCAATCCGAATGGTACGGGAGGCTCACCAAAGGGGGTGATCCAGCCTACGCCCTGACCCGGTTCGGCGGCTGGTGACCGTACTCACCCGAATCAAGAGGTGAACTGTCGTCGGTCAGTGTCATGGGGGAGGGGTGCAGTCGCTGTCGTCAAAGCTGGAGGTCTCGCCTGGGTCGATGCCGGGGATACCGTCCGCGTCTTCCATCCCGTCGTGGTTCGGGTCCTCGACCCCATCGGGACAACCATCGTTGTCGTTGTCGGGATCGATCTCCTTACGGAGCCCGTCACCGTCGAAGTCGGCGGCATGACCGGTGCTCACGTACCCGAGGATGTCCTCAAGGTCGCCGACCCCATCGCCGTCGGAGTCGGGGTTGCTCGGATTGGTCGTGAAGCGGTGGATCTCATCAAAGTCCATCACTTCGTCGCCGTCTTTGTCATTCCAGACCGAGTTCTCGTCACTTCGAGCGTTGGGAGCGTCCATTGGGCCGACCCAGAGTCCCTCGGTGGAACTCTTCCACGTTTCGAATTTTTCCCAACCATCGGATCCGACGTTGGGGTCGAAAATCCGCACGAAGTTGTCGTCGTCGTCTTCGCCGGGAAACGCGATGCAATACCCGGCAACGACACGGGCGTGCGCACCCCAATACCCCGTGGCGCGGCTCATGATCGGTCGGCCGTTGTCCAACCACCTACGCACGAGATCAAATGAAATCCACTCCTTTGTGTGACTGAACCAGATGTGATTGGATGGGACCCACAGAACTGACGGCGTTAATAGCCACATCCGCAGAGCCGCCAAGTCGATCGCAGTGTCAATGCCCAGCGCCCACATCAGCGCCTCGGTGATCTCTCCTCCGGGCGGCAGATCGCACCCCGTGCAAGGCGTTCCCGAGTACCTCATGGGACTTCGGTGGGCCAGATCCCCATCCGGCGAGAAGCTGGAGTCCCGGCCGAAATACGCGATCCGATCCTGGCTGAGGCATTGGTCGTAGCGGGACACCATCATTGCGATGCTGGCGCGCGCACAATTATCCACTCCATGGGCAGAAGCACTCGGATCTACGCTGTCGCCTGCGCCGCAGCTTTGGGGGACGAAGCTAGGGGAGCTAGCGGGCTCCCTGTGTCCGTGTTGTTGGGGTTGGTCCCAGCGCTCGGAATCGCAGCCCCCCAAACAGAGCAGGCCCGTATCCTTCCGCTGATACCTGAAGTCATCGCTATCGAGGACCATATGCATCGCCAAAGGCGTGGCCCCGGCATTGCCGCAGGTGGTCACAACGCCCTCGATGGACATGACCTCGCTCCACACGCTGGGTTCAGCCGGGGTCTCGGGAGTTGCAGCGAAGCGTCGAACCCGGTAGAGATACTTGCCGGGTTCGATGCGTCCTTCCGAGCGGAAGATGGCTGCATCAAGGTCGAACGACTGCACGCCGGTGCTGAAGTCCAATGATTTCGAGAATTCGATCTGATACCTCTCGCCTGGGATGCGCCGCTTCCATGCGATTTTGAGGTCCTCGTGCTTCACCGCTGCGCCGCTGGGTGGGGTAAAGAAGCGTGGTCGGGGCAAGGGGTTTTGGGCTCCCGGTGTGATCTCGTCGCGGGAGTACACGGCCCAGTCTCCCGGGATGCCCGACTCCACCCCAGGGAGAAGGCCGATGGACTCGCCGGGCCAAAGCGTCGTTTCCGGATCGTAGATCCCCGAGGTTTCCTGCAAGGTGACATAGCCGGTGACCGGCCACACCGGACCGAGGTCTCTCCTCGTCCAACCGCCGCGGACAGGAGCCCCCCATGCCGCGAAGTCCACTAACACCGTGTGCTCATGGGACTCGTGCACGGGCATGTATAGGGCGAGCATGCCGCGGTTGGGCAGCCACGCCGATGCCGATGACTGCGGCACGTGGACGACGGTGGCACCGTCCTCCCCGTGACCCAACAGGTCGCGCATCGCACCGAGGGTCACCTCCGGCCCTTCACCGTCGAGCACGATCACGAGAAACCCGCTCTCGGGGATGCGCGGGACGCCGACGGGTAGCGGGATCTCGGTGTTGACGCTGAAGCCGAGCACCAATCCCGAGACATCGATCTCACGGTCGAGCGGGTTGTGAAGCTCGATCCAGGCCGGCTGCATCATGGATCCCACCGGAGCGATCTCGTTGATGATGGGCGCACGGGGAATCGAACTATCCAAGTTACTTGCCGGCATCGCATGTCCCACTGGCTGGCCCACAACATTGGTAGCGGAAACGAGTATCACCACTATCAGCCCCGACAGCGCCGCCAATCCCATTCTGCCCATCGTGTGCCTCCTGGGGTCCGGTGCGGCAGACAAGCAGACGGCAAACAGTGAGTCTGCCTTCGCCTGGAGTCGTATCGCCCCGCACTCTTGTTCTGTCATTCATGTGGAGAGCGTTGCTATCAAATATTGGACTCGGCCGGCGTTGTGTCAACAACTGACGTGTCAGGTCTCAAATAAATTCGATAGCAGGAGTATGTTGCGAAGGACCATAGCTCTGAATGCCACGCATTCCACCGTGACCGTCGCGGGCCGCCACGGCCCACCCCCGTAGTTGGATATCAGCGTCCGTTATCCACCGATCTGACGGTTCGTGTGCTAGCTTCCATGGTCATGACGCTGCACATTGTGGATCACCCGTTGCTTCACGACATCATGGCGCGGTTGAGAGATCGCCGGACGTCATCGGATGACTACCGCGCATTGACCTACCGTGCCTCGACCTTTTTGATCGCGGAGGCGACCCGGGACCTCCCGACCCGTGACGATGAGGTGGAGACACCCCTCGAGACGGCTGCCGTGCAGCGGTTGAGCACCCGGGTGGTGGCGGTGCCGGTTTTGCGGGCC
The DNA here is from genome assembly GCA_963710645.1 of uncultured Holophagae bacterium. GTDB lineage: Bacteria > Acidobacteriota > Thermoanaerobaculia > Thermoanaerobaculales > Sulfomarinibacteraceae > FEB-10. The sequence goes on from CAVQBD010000007.1 coordinate 72,964, forward strand.
GGGATCGGCATGCTGCAGGCGTTCGTTGACCTGGTGCCCGGGACCGAGGTGGGCTACTTCGGTCTCGAGAGGGACGAGGAGACGGCCCAGGCCCGGTGTTATTACGAGAAGGTGCCGGCGGATCTCGGTGAGGCGGTGGTCTTCTTGCTCGATCCCATGCTGGCCACCGGTGGTTCGGCGGCCATGGCCGTCGAAGGTCTCAAGGAGCGAGGCGCACGGGACGTGCGGTTGGTTGCGATCGTGGCGGCCCCCGAGGGGGTGGAGCTGTTGTCCCGGCGGGCCAACGGTACCGAGATCTACACCGCCGCCCTCGATCGCGGCCTCAATGACAAGAAGTACATCCTGCCCGGGCTCGGCGATTTTGGCGACCGGCTCTACGGAACGTGATCAACGTTCAACGAATCACTAGAAGCGGTAGGCGATGCCGACGCTGAATGAAAAGATGTCGTAAGGGAGACTCGCCTTGTTTCCGTCGTCAACGTCGACATTGGCCAGCTCGATGTCGCAGTCGATGTAGCGGAGGGCGCCGATCGCGGCCCAGCGGCTCTCGCTGCCCAGGGCAATGTCCACACCCGCTTGAACCGACCACGTGATTTCGCCGTCGGTGCTTATTTTGAGTGAGTCGCCCTCGGGGTCGGTGAAATCGAGGTCGTCGAAGTCCACACTCGCGATGCCGGCGCCGAGGTAGACATCGAAGGCCCGGCTGTTCGGCGTCAGGTGGACGTCCAGGTCGAGGGTGATGATTCGGGTGGACATGGCATCAGAAAGTGACACGTGGCCGTAACCCGGGACGTCGGCGCTCAGCTCGACGTCCGGGCTTGCCCAAATCGCTCCCAACTCGAGCCCGAGCCGGTCGTTGAATTGATACTCGAGACTGGCGCCGAAACCAAGATCACTTTCACCCTGTATCCGCACCTCGTCCGGGTTTTCTGACGGTACCGTTTCGTCGAGATTGGGGTCGATTCCGGCGGCGAAGGCCCGAATGTGCCAGCCCGGTCCGCCCGCCGAGGCTGGGGTCGCGAGCATCAAACACATGGCAATGAGTCCGAGAAAAACCACCGTTCGATTCATGATTACCTCCTTGCACCTTCACTGGGAGTTCCGCGATCCCTCAACTGATAAGGCGGTATCAGTGCGCCGACCCCGCAAACCGGAGACAAAGGGAGTGGCGATTCTCGGGTGCCATCTATTGCTTTTGTTTTTGCCACTCAGCCTCAGATCGCGATACTCTGAATCGGCGTCCTTCGGGTATGCTCTGGCAGCTGGGAGGAAAGATGCTGAATCACGATCGTTCACGAAGGCTCTTCATCCTGATCGCAGCGGCTGCACTGGTGACGGGCTGCGCAGCTTCCACATCACAGCCAGACCCGACGATGACTCAAAACACCGACCGATCCGCGCCAGTGATGGATTCACTCGTGACCACGGACTGGCTGAGCCGGCATCTCGACGACCCGGATCTGGTGGTACTCGATTGCAGCGTCCGCGTGGAGATGGACGAGGACGGCGGCTTTCGGAAGGTGAGTGGCCGAGCCGATTACGAGGAGGGCCACATCCCGTCAGCGGGGTTCGCCGATCTCATGGGCGATCTGTCCGACGGCGACAGCCCTCACGACTTTGCCGTGCCCACACCGGAGCGATTTTGTGCCGCAATGAGCGCCCTGGGTGTGGGCGACGGTTCCAGGGTGGTTCTCTATGACGGGAACATGACGGGCTGGGCCGCTCGGGTCTGGTGGATGCTGCGCTGGGTCGGATTCGACCGGGCGGCGGTGCTCGACGGCGGTTTGGTTGCCTGGACCGCCGAGGAGAGACCGCTGTCAACCGAGCCGGCCGACCGAAAGGCGAAGCAGCTCACACCGGCTCTCCGACCGGACCTCATCGCTGACCGGGACGAGGTGTACGCCGCTATTGACGACGACAACATCAGCATCATCGATGTGTTGCCCGATCCCATCTATCGGGGTGAGATGACCATCTACGATCGACCTGGTCACATCCCCGGCGCCTCGAATATCCCTTCCATGTCACTGGTCGACGAATCGGGCCGTTATCGGCCGCTCGACGAACTGGCCGTGGTCTTCGATGGTGACCGCAATGCCCGCGTCATCACTTACTGCGGTGGCGGAATCGCTGCGTCATCCAACGCCTTCATCATGACGCGACTCGGTTTCACCAACGTCGCCGTCTACACCGCCTCACTCCAGGAGTGGGCTGCGGACCCAACCAACCCTCTGGTGGTCGACACGCCCTGAGGCCACGATGGGGTGCGGCGGGTCGTATGGAGTTGACTCGGCCCTCTCCAGGGTAGGCCTCGATTCACGCAGTGGAACGCGTTACCAATCTGGTCGGTTCAGGGGTCTTCGCAATTGAGCATTTGGACCGGAGTCGCGTAGAGGAACTCGGCGTCTCCCGTGCCCTCTGGGTTACCATCCACCTTCGAGACGTACGCCATGAACATGTTGGGCCAGGGTGAGAGGCAGGGATCGGGCATGACGTCATCCGGATCCAACCAGAGATCGACGGTCAACGCCCCTTCGACTTGACCCACTCCCAGCTGCGAGAAGCTCCACTGCCCGACGGTCATGGCGTTGAGCGTTCGGGTCCCCTGGGCGAGAATCTGGGCGACGCCGGTCATGACGCGAAAGTGGATTGTGGCGGTTTGGAGAGACAGATTGGCGATCCCGAGATTCGACCTGAATCGGGAGTTGTTGACAGCGCCGGTGACGAAGGATTGGCCGGAAAAGGCGTTGGCCATGGCCCTGAGCGACGGGACGGTCTGGCCGAAGGTTCCTTCCGGGCTGCCCACGTTGTAGGTTCTTGTCGTCGCGAGGATCCTGTCGGAATACTGGTTTCCCGAGGCGAGCATGAAGCCCGGGTCGCACGTCACCAACAACATTCCCGTGACATTCCGGTCATATCCGAAGAATGTGGACAGCACATCATCGTAGAGAACGGTCTCCCGAACCCCGAGGGTGATGCGGATCGGGAAGTTGGGGTCGATGGCGTTGGGTTGACCCGCCGGGAAGAACTGCAGACCGACGTTGACCGCGTGTCCCGAGAGGTTGTTGATGACGAGATCGGTCACCCACTGGGTCGGTGGTTGGCCGGCACCTGAGGTGCGCGCCACGATGGGAAAGAACTGAGTCGGCGCGACCTCTTGCGCGGGCGCCGGACTGACAACGGTGACCAAGAGAATTGCCGCCCAAAACGATACTCGACGCATGGCGATGCCTCCTGTTCGGGTTTTCACCCCGGTCTCAAGTTGTTCACTGTGGCATTTCGGAGTGATTATCTCGCTGTTCGGCGTGGGCCGCAAGGGTCGACTTTGCCTCACCGAGTCGGCATCCATCCGCGGTTTGCAACTCCCCAGGCGAGAACATATGTTCTTCTCATAGAGCACACAGAAAACACGCAGGGGAGACGGATCATGGCTGGCAAGTACCCTGTCCGCGTCCGCGCGTCACTGGACGCCCGGTTGACGGCAGCGATCATCGGCTCTGCCTACCTCCTGGTTGGATTGTCCGGGTGCGGCCTCCAGAATCCCTCGGCCTCCGGCCTCGTGATCGGGACCCTGATCGCCATGTACGACCCGACACCGGCCCCGACCCCGACGCCAGGGCCCTCCGGGACGAACCCATCGACGCCGGTTGATGCAGTCGCCTCCGGACTGTTGTCGCCGACTCCAACACCAGGTCCGTTGGAGCTTCCCGATGCAGCCGCCTTGATGCCGGCCGCTGCGGGGACATCGCTCTATCTGGCGGCGGCGGCGCACGTGGCCGGAAGCCACGACACAAACTGGCGCACAGACGTGGGTCTGCACGCCAGCGGCCATGAAGAGGCGGTGATCGACCTCGAGCTGCTGCGCCATGGTCGTGACAACACGAATCCGGCGCACGCGGAGCTCACCCTCGAAGCGGGACAGAGCGTCGACCTCGAGGACGTGCTCGAGTCCGAGTTCGGTTTCGACGGTAAGGCCGCCTTGCGAATCACCCCGAGCCGGGGAACACTCGCCGTTACGAGTAGGACCTACAACCTGCTCGAAGGGGGGAACGATCTCGGGTTGCCGGCGGGCGCGACCTTCGGCCAGTTCATTCCGGCGTTGCTCGAGTCGACCGCGATTCCAGTTGGCGAGGAGGGACGACTCATTCAGCTCTCCCACGATCCGGGATCAGACCACGGTTCCCGCACAAACCTCGGTTTGGTGAACTCTACCGGCGCTGAGCTGAGTGTGGAGATCGATCTCTACTCGGCCGACGGACAGCTGCTCGGTACGGTTGGGCGGCAACTTCTGCCGTATGAATATCGCCAGTTGGATCGGGTCTTCGAATCCGTAACAAACGGCGTGGTGGCGGACGGCTATGCGATCGTCCGGCCCATGACCAACGCCGGGGCCGTCATGGCCTACGCCTCCATCGTCGACAATCTGACCGGCGATCCGGTGGCGGTGTTGGCCCAGCCGGGGTTCGCCGGCGCCGGCGATCCGATCTACGTGGTCGCGAGCGCACACGTTGGGGGGGCGGCCGGGACCAACTGGCGAACTGATCTCGAACTCCACAACGGCGGGGCGGCGGCCATCAACTGCGCGATCGAGCTGCTCGAGCATGGCCAGCCCAACCCCTCTCCTCGAACCATATCCGTGAACCTGGAGCCCGGTCACAGCCGGAGACTGTCCGACGTCCTGTTCGACCTGTTTGCTTTCAGCGGCCTGGCCGCTCTGAGAATTACGCCCGATGGGCCGGGTCTGATCGTCACCAGCCGAACCTACAACCTTGTCCTCGAGGGCAATGTACAGGGTTTGCCTCCAGGTGCGACCTTTGGTCAGTACATCGGGTCCATCGCGCTGGAGGATGCCCTCATCGACCGCGATCAGGGGCGGTTGATCCAGCTCGCCGAGAACGCCGCCTTTCGAACCAACCTGGTGCTCGTGAACGCCACGTTTGGCCCCCTGACCGTCGAAATAGAGTTGTACGGGAGTGACGGTAGTTCTCTGGGAAGCGTAGTCCGGGAGCTGGCGCCCTACGAGTACCGTCAGCTCAACAGGATCTTCCGGTTGGTGACCAATGGATCGGTCCACGCCGGCTATGCCGTGGTGCGAACCTCCACCACCGGGGGTGCATTCTTCGCTCTGGCCTCGGTGGTGGACAACATCACCGGCGATCCGGTGGCGGTGCCTGCGGTTCGGTATCGGGCCGGAACCCCCACCGGAGTCTTCGACACCGTCACCGGGACGATGGAACAGTTGGAGCAGATCGAGCAGGCGGGGATCACCTTGGAGGATCTGGCATCCACCGCGATCACTCTCGGGGTCGACGGCATCATCAACGCCGCCCTGTTGGCCGGGCCGGAAGCGTTGACCAGCACCGACACTGGTTTGAGGGTGGATTGGGGAAACGACGGAGTCGATGGCCAGGGCCTGCCGGTGTCGGGCAGCGCTGTACTGGACCTGTCGGGGATCAGCCTGGGCCCGGACGCCATTACCGGTGATGTGAGCGAGACCTACCACGGGTTTCAGGAGAACGGTCAAAGTCCGCTGACGGACCGCGTCACCTGGACCGCCGACCTCGACGTGGATCCGAGCGGTGCTCTGCACGGCGATCTTCAGGTCGAGGGTGCCCCATTCGATCCGGGAGACCCTGGTGTGGCAACCATCAGCGGTTCGGTGGAGATCGATACCGATGCCTGTCCCTACTACCCGGTGGGCGGAGTTCTCGAGTTCGAGGTCGATGGCCGGCTGCACGTCATCACCTTCGGTCCCGAGTGCGACGGCAGCTTCGACTACGAGGGACCCGGGGGCGACCTATCCCAATACCACGACGTGACAATCCGTGTCCTCAGCCTTGCCATCCAGCTTCGATTTTCGGACCCCGATGAATGCGGCGACAACACCTACAACTCCACCTCGACCTTTATCTGGAACCACGTTGACGGGTCATTCGAGGGCCGGACGTACCACGATGTGACGGAGCTGATCTACCCTGAGTTTCAGGAGACCAACGAAATCACCGTGACGGTCAGCCCCGGGTCGGATAGTCTCACCTTCACCGCGAGTACGACCACCGTCAACTCTCAGGACCCTGACGCAATTGTCACGAAGACGACGACCCTAACGGGGACCGACGTGCCAACCCTGTTCACCGGCTTCGGCTACGAAACGCTGATCCCGGGGGCCGGCATCTGCAGTTACCTGACGGTGGAGGTGGAGCAGTCCACCACCGCCAGTCCATGCGTATGGGTGCTCGACACCGTGGAGTGCAGGGACACGAGCGGGATCGTCGTCACGATTCACTGAGTGGCCTCGAAAGAATGCGGACAATCGGGGCGCCAGGAATCACATTGTGATGTTGCGAGTGCCGTTGTGGTGACGTAGATCGCCATGCCGACCAGAAGCACAAGATGACACGCAGCACCCTTGGTGGCACCCATGATTGACACACCAGCCACGCGTGGCGCCGATTACGGGCGGTACCGACCACGCCGCCTCAGAACTGCAGGGTGAAGACGGTGGTGCCCTGATAGAACGTCGAATCCATCGATTCTGCCGGTCCCCTGGCCTTGTATTGGTCGGGGATCGCATCCCACCCTTCGAAGATGCTCCCCTGAATGAAGATGCGTTGCTTCTCAGGCGGTGTCTCGGGCATTTTCCCGAAAACGTCATAGACGGAGGTGGGCGGATTCAGACCGACCGCGTCCCCGAGCGGCACCAACTCGTCGAGCCCGTCACCGTTCACATCCACCCGGATCCAGGCGAGCTGGAGGGTCTCCGAGTAGGTGCCGTCAGCCAGCATGCCGCGGATTTCCTTGTTGAATGCCTCGATGATCTTTTCGGCGCCGGGCAGGTCCCGACGAATGGCGAAGTGGAGCGTACGACGAGCCAGCGGTGTCGTGCCGATTTCGAGCTTTTCGAATGTTTCGTCCGGCTGGTTCGCCGCGAGATAGCGCGAAACCAGCTCATCCACCAGCATGTACTCCACGTCGCCTGCGAGCAGTTTGTTGAGGTTGTCCTGGTCGTTGCGTCCATTGACGAAATAGACCCCCACCGCTTTCGTGATCTCGTCGCCATATGCGTACCGTCCCACCGCAGCAACCCTTTTGCCCGCGAGTTGTGAAACCCGCGTGAAGGTCACATCGCTGCCCTTGCGGCCCACCAGCACCAAGCGATTTTCGAGGTAAGGTTCGGAGAAAAGGAGGTTTTTTTCCCGTTCGTCGGTGCGCCACATGGCGGCGCTTCCGTCAAAGGTGGCGCGCCTTATTCCGGCCTCCACGTCCTTCCAGTCGACGATCGTCGTGGTTGCGCCAATCCCAGCTCGATCCAGTGCGGTGTGCACCAAAGTGACCGCCACCCGTGGCCGCTCTTGGACGTCGGTGAATGGGGGCCAGCTGTCGGAGGCGAGCCGGAGCTCCGGGGGATCCGTCGCCGCGACAAATGCGGGCAGCATCAGCAGCCACACTGCGAGGCAGCGCCCGATTCGCAGAGCCGGAGTTGGTCGAACCACCGTCGAGCGTTTTCCGCCGCGCGTTTCGCGTTCCATCCATCGCATCGTCTGTCCTCCGTCAAGAGTGTCCGGCGTCCCGTTTCGCTTCCCCACCATGGGTTTCCATGACGCATTGTTGCACTGTCCGCTATCTCATCAACAAAGTGCGTGACACCCGAGGGTGAGGAAGTCCCCGCCTCTCACCGACTGCCTGCTGTGGTCGGCGTCAACCGGGATCGACGCAGCGCACTTGAAAATACTGGGGTGACGATCAAACGTCGAGAACTGGTCTGACGGAAAGGACCACAAATCGGCACCGGACAAAACCGACGTTGGAATCACTTGCGGGCGTAATACCCCACGAAGGCGTCGCTCCAGGTCGCGCCGCCGTCCTTTGAAATACGCCAGTGCTGCAGCACGCGGCCGTCGTCGAGTATTTTCCATGAGATTTCGTGATGCACCGGTTTGCCATTCGGACCGGGGTTCGAGCCAGTGAGCACCATTTTGCCGTCCTTGATACCGCCGTCGAGCTGGAGGAGCGTGCCGTTCGTGTCCACCCAGGTCTGGTGCCACTGGCCGCTGCGCTGCGAGTAGATGTTGAAACTGTGGCCCCGCATCCCGCTGTCGCCCGTCCAGTTCTCCATCAGTGCGCAGCCGTCGAGGATCATCTCGATCCGGTTGTCGCCGGCTTTCTTCCCGTCCGGCGTTGTCACCGACCAGTCCCCGGCCCAGAAGTCGAACTGGCGGTACTCGGCCGCGGCACACGGGCGTTCGGATGGCTCCTCGGCCCAGGTGGGCCCAGCAACCAGCGACACCAACGCAAGAACGCAGCCTGCTGCTCCCCGTCGCACTCCTGACATATGCTCCTCCGATATTTTGATGATGATATCTCTGACGATGCTACACGTGGTTCCCATGGTACCCAGAGCCCATGTAGATTACTATGCGACCCAGTTCGATTCGGCCGACCTTAAAGTCAGCTCGGTAACGATTATCTCAATTCGACAATTGTGAAGGCGGCAACCATGCTCATCCGTCGATCTGAAATGTCCTCAGCTGCCCGACCGTTGCTCTGAGGAGCACGAGGGTGCCGGAGGGTTTGGCTGTGATTTTTCGTGATGTGGGTCTGGTGGGCGTCCTGGTCGTGGGCGTTGCGTGCGGCGGGGGCCGGGTCGGAACCGAGCCGACTTCGGTCGGCCAGGTGCCGGCTGTGGAGGCTCTTCCCGCTCGCACCGGCAGTCTGCCGTTGGCGGAGGCGCTCAGCGGCGTGGTCCGCGCCAGAAACCAGGTGGCGATCCGATCCGAGATCGGCGCTGCGGTGGTTGAGGTCCTTGTTCGTAACGGCGATGCGGTGACGATCGGCCAGCCGTTGGTCCGGCTCGACGACGCAGCGCTCGCGGAGCGATGGCGCAGCGCCAATGCGGAGCTGCGCGTCGCTCAGGCAACCGCACTGGAAGCTGACGCTCGGGTCGAAGAGGTGCGTGCTCGAGTAGTGCGGGCCCGTGCTTTGGCTGCCGGAGGCTTGACCAGCCAGCTCGATCTGGAAACCTACGAGGCGCAGCTCGATGCGGTGCGAGCAGGCGCCGGACAAGCTGAGGCACGAGTCGAACAAGCGCGTGCAAGCGTCGAGGAGAGCCAATCGGCGTTGTCGAAGGCGACGATCCGCGCACCGGTCGAGGGAGTTGTGGGACGCCGCGATGTGGAGGTGGGGATGGTCGTCTCCCCGGCGAACATCCTCTTCGTTGTCGGCGACCTCGATGATCTCATTGTTGAGGTGCCTCTGACCCAGGAGATGTTGAGCCAGGTGGTGATGGGTTCGCCAGTGGAGATCGACGTCCGTGGCGGGGGCGCAGTCCCTCTCGAGGCCGAAATCTCGCGGATCTCGCCGTTCCTCGAGGCTGAGAGCTTCAGCACCACTGCCGAGATCGATGTACCGAGGGCCGTCGGCGGGCTTCGGCCGGGCATGTTTGTCACCGTGCAGGTACGTGTCGGCACCGGCGCGATCGGCACCATCATCCCGACGAGCGCCCTGTGGGAGGACCCGCCAACCGGCGACTGGACCGTGTTTGTGGTCGAGGACCGCAGCGGATTGGTGGAGTCGGATGCTCCGGGCGGAGAGATCCCCACGACGCCGCGAGCCGTGGCCCAACGCACTGTGGAGGTGCTGGCTGAGGGTCGCGGCCGGGTGGCGGTTGCCGGTATCGAGAATAATGAGTGGGTCGTGACGCTTGGCCAACACCTGCTCCAGGAGCGGCTCGACGAAGGGGCCGGAGAAACCCTTTTGGCGCGGGTGCGGCCGGTACCGTGGGGTCATGTTCTCGCGCTCGAGAGCCTTCAGCGTGAGGATCTTCTCGAGGGTTTCCTCGCCAAACAGCGCGTGGTGGCCGGCGCCCTCGGCGCCGAGCTACCGGAGAGCTCTGCGGTGGTGGATGAGGTGCTGGCCGCGGCCCGACAGGTGACTGAAGATGAGCCGCGAGAGCGCTGACGTGGCGGATCTCTCTTCACTCGCGATCCGCCGTCCGGTGGCGGTCACCATGGTCTACCTGATGCTGATCGTGATCGGCCTGGTGTCCCTCCGCTTGCTGCCGGTGGACCTACTCCCCAAGGTCGAGTTCACCGAGCTCACGGTGCGGGTGCGTTACCCGAACGTCGGTCCCGAGGAGATCGAGCAGATTATCACCGATCCTATCGAGAACGCGGTGTCGGGCCTGCCGAACCTGGAACGCATCACCTCGCAGTCGGAAGAGGGATCGAGCCGCATCCGCCTGCGTTTTGGCCGCACCACCAACATCGACGAGGCGGCCAATGACCTGCGCGCTGCCCTCGACCGGATCCGGGATGACCTTCCCATCGAGGCTGAAACTCCACAGATTTTCAAGCTCGACCTCGACATGATCGAGGTCATCAGCATGGCAGCCACGTCCTCCCGTGATCTCGAGCAGCTCACGCGGCTGTTGGAGGACGATCTGGCACGCCGTTTCGAACAGATCCCCGGGGTCGGCGCGATCTCGATCCGCGGCGGCATTCGGCGGGAGATTCGGGTGGATCTCCATCGCGATCGTCTGCATGCCTCCGGCCTGACCGCTCTCGATGTCCATCAGGCGCTGCTCGGCGACAACGTGACGCTGCCCGCCGGCAACGTCAAGAGCGGCAACAACGATCTCTACGTTCGCGCCATGGGTGAGTACCCGTCGGTGGAGGCGGTCGAGCGAACCGTGATTACGAACTCTCGCGGCATGCCGATCCGAGTGCGCGACGTGGCCACGGTGCGTGACAGCTACGAGGACGTCCGCTACCTGGTGGAGATGAACGGTGCGCCGGCGATCAGTCTCGGCATTCAAAAGCAGAGCGGCGCCAATACGGTGGCGGTGGCGGGTACGGTGCGGAGGGAGATGGAGAGGATCAACCGCGAACGGGACGATGTTCATCTTTCCGTGGTGAGTGATCAGAGCGAGTTCATTCGGCAGTCCATCGACAGCGTGCGCAGCTCGGCGCTGTGGGGTTCGCTCCTCGCCGTCTTCGTGCTCTATTTTTTCCTGCGAAGCCGTTCGAGCACCGCCATCATCGCCCTGTCCATCCCGATCTCGGTGATCGCCACCTTCGGACTCCTTTTCTTTGGTGGGATGACGCTGAATCAGATGACCTTCGGTGGTCTGGCGTTGGGGGTCGGTCTTATTGTCGACAGTGCGATCGTCGTCCTCGAGAGCATCGTTCGCAAACGCGAGGAGGGCGGTCTCCCCGCCGAGGAGGCGGCGCGGGTCGGCGCTCGCGAGGTGGCCGGCGCCATCGTGGCGTCGACCTTGACCACGTGCGTCATCTTCCTTCCGGTCGTCTTCGCACGCACAACCAGCGGCGCTCTCTTCCAGGCCCTCGCGTTGGTGGTGGTCTTCGCCCTTGCGTGTTCGCTCCTGGTCGCGCTCACGCTGGTGCCGATGCTCGCCTCGCGGTTTCTCACAGTCCCCGACCCCGAGGCGCGTGCCCGGTCGCGGTTCTTCACCGGCTTCGGTCGTCTGGAAGGTCGCTACACCGCTGCGCTCGCCGCCGCGATCCGCCACCGCGGACGTGTTTTTGCCGCCACCGGAGTGCTTCTCGCCATCGCCCTCCTCCTGTGGCCGCTGATTCCGGTGGAGCTCGCGCCGAGGACCGAAGCCGACGAGATCGACATTGAGTTGGAGATGGCCCGCGGCACCAACATCGCCGTGGCCAGGACCTATCTCGATGAGCTCGAGCGCAAAGTCCGGGGCATCGTTCCAGATGAGGATGTGAAGATCTCGTCCACCGAGGTGCGTGGAGACAGTGCTGCGGTCGAGCTCAAGCTCGAGGCTCGTGACAGACGCTCCATGGGGAGCACCGAGATCGCCGATCGTGTTCGGCGCGCGGTGGACGGACAGGTCCCGGGCGCTCAGATCGATGTCGAGGCGCAGCAGGGCCTGTGGATGCTCAACCGGGTTTTCAGTTCGGGAGGCGGCAACGCGATCGAAATCGAACTTCGCGGTTGGGATCTCAACCGGGCGGACCGGATCGCCGCCGACATTCGCCGCCGCATGGAGCGGTTGCCGGGGGTCACCGACGTTCGGGTGAGCCGGCGCGAGGGCCGTCCCGAAGAACGTCTGATTCTCGATCGCGAGCGCATTTCCGAGCTCGGTCTGACTGTTCGCCAGGTCGGTCGGACCCTTCTCGCCAATGTCGGCGGCCTCGAAGCCGGCCGCTTCCGGGAGGGGGGAGACGAGTTTCCGATCGTGGTGCGCCTGCGGCCGGAGGATCGGCTCCACGCCGGCGACCTCGACTCGATCGCGTTGCGCACCCCGGACGGCGAGACCATCAGCCTGTCGACGCTGGTGGAGACTCAACGGGGTCGCGGGCCGGTGGAGATCGAGCGCATTGACGGCCAGCGTGTGACCTACATCTCCGCCAACCTCGAAGGGGGATTCGCCCTCGGTGATGCCGTCGAGGAGATCCGGGCCTCACTCCAAACGCTCTCGCTGCCGGCTGATTTTGCCATCGTCTTCGGCGGCCAGTACGAAGAGCAGCAGGCGGCCCGGCGCGACTTCGTCATCGCCATCGTGATGGCGCTGGTGCTCGTCTACATGCTGATGGCGGCGCAATTCGAGCGCTTCCTGGACCCCCTCGTCGTGATGCTGTCGGTGCCGGTGGCCCTTGTCGGTGTCGTCCCGACACTGCTGTTGACCGGCACCACCCTCAATATCCAGAGCCTCATGGGGCTGATGATGCTCATTGGGATCGTGGTCAACAACGCCATCGTGCTCGTCGACGCCATCAACCTGCTGCGCCGCGAGTATCGGATGGGGGCGGCTGAGGCCGTGATCGAGGCCGGACGGCTGCGGCTCAGGCCGATCCTCATGACGACTGCAACCACCATACTCGGGCTGCTTCCATTGGCCCTCGGTCTCGGCGCCGGCGCCGAGATCCAGGCGCCCCTGGCACGGGTTGTTATCGGTGGACTCGCCGCGTCGACCCTGGTGACCCTGGTCTTGATCCCCGTCGCCTATACTACATCGGTCGGGCTCACGACCCGCCTGCGACGAAGCCTTTGGTCCTCCGATGCGGCACCCGAAGAGGGTGCCAGCGACCTGCACCCACCCAAAATTCAACATTTGTGAGAGTGGCATCCGTTCGGCGCCCATAATGACCCGGCATTCATGCAGGGAGGGGGATGATGCGGAATTCTCGGGGGCTTCTGGGTTGTTGGTACAGGGGGCTTTTCGAGACTGATTCACACAATTCAACGCAGTTCAACGGCGTTGCCAATTCGTGCACGGGAGATTCACATGATCGGCAGCAGTTTTTCTCATTTTCGGGTGACGTCGAAGCTCGGCGAAGGAGGCATGGGCGAGGTGTGGCAGGCCGAGGACACCAAGCTCGGCCGCAACGTCGCTCTCAAGGTCCTGCCGGAGCTCTTTGCCGAGGACCCCGAACGGCTGGCGCGCTTCGAACGGGAGGCGCGGGTGCTCGCATCGCTGTCCCACCCCGGCATCGCGGGGATCCACGGTCTGGAGGAGGTCGACGGCAAGCGTTTTCTGGTGATGGAACTGATCGACGGTGAGACGGTGGCCGAGAGGATCGAGCGCGGGCCGATGCCGGTGGAGGAGGCGGCTCGCGTGGCGAAGCAGATCGCGGAGGCGGTGGAATCGGCGCACGAGCACGGGGTCATTCACCGCGACCTCAAACCGGCGAATGTGAAAATCACCTCGGATGGCCAGGTCAAGGTGCTTGACTTCGGTCTGGCGAAGGCTTTGGCGCCCGAGCCGATGTCCGGCGACGGCACGGCCCCTGACTTGTCGCTGTCGCCGACGCTGACGCACGCGATGACGGGTATCGGGGTGTTGTTGGGAACAGCAGGCTACATGAGCCCCGAGCAGGCGCGGGGGAAACCGGTGGACCGGCGGGCGGACATCTGGGCTTTCGGCTGCGTCCTGTACGAGATGTTGACCGGGCAAAAACTGTTTTCCGGCGAGACGGCCACCGACGTCATCGGGGCGGTGGTCCACAAGCAACCGGATCTCGACGAGCTGTCGCCGAAGGTGCCGTTCCGCATTCGCCACTTGCTCGAGCGGTGCCTGGACAAGGACCCGTCCCGGCGCCTGCAGTCGATTGGCGAAGCGCGGATCGCCCTCCAGGAATGGCTGGAACATCCGGAGCCTGAATCGACGGCTGGCGCCGCCGCTGACACCTGGGCGTGGCGGCGTTGGCTGCCCTGGGCGACGGCCGCGGCCGGGCTGATCATCGGGGGCGTGTTGGTCGCCGGGCTCCTGGGGAAAGGGGATTCTGTGGGCGAGCCGGTGCGCCGGTTCGAGGTTCAGATCGCGGACTCGGTGCTCGATTGGTCCTTGGGCTCCGGCGTCGTGTTGTCACCCGACAGTGAGCACCTCGCCTATGTCGAGGGAGGCGGCAACGACTCGTCTCTTTTCCTTCGGCCGCTGAACCAGTTCAAGGGTCACCGGGTGGCTGGTGGAACCGGAGGCGAATCCGCCTACCATCCATTTTTCTCCCCCGACGGGCAATGGCTGGGATACGTCACGCCGCAGGCGCTCAAAAAGGTCTCGGTCACCGGCGGCTCGCCGATCACGCTGTGTCCGCTGGACCGCAGCCGCGGCGCGAGCTGGGGACCGGACGGCACCATCGTCTTCGCTCCGTCGGCGGACACCGGACTGTCGGTGGTTCCGGCCACCGGGGGTGAGCCGGAGGTACTGACGGAACTCGACGAAGCGTCGGGGGAGGTGAGCCACCGCTGGCCCCAGTGGCTGCCGGGTGGCGAGAGGGTTCTGTTCACCGCGGGAACCGAACCGGCCGATTTCTCGGGTGCCAGCCTGGTGGTCCTCGACATCCCGAGCGGAGAGCGCACAGTGATCCATCGTGGCGGCTACTACGGCCGCTACGTGCCCACCGGTCACGTGCTCTTCGTCAACGACGGCACGGTCTTCGCCCTGCCGTTCGATGTGGATCGGCTCGAGTCCACCGGCTCGCAGTTTCCGGTGCTCGAAGGCATCGAGGCCGACGCGACGCACGGGTCGGCCCAGTTCGACGTGGCCGAGACCGGGCTCCTCAGCTACCTCCCGGCGGTGGCCGACCTCCGTCCGTTCTCGATCGTGCGCGTCGATGCCATGCAACGGAGCGAGATTCTGTGGCAGGAGCCCGGAGTCTTTGGCGCGCCGCGGCTGTCCCCGGACGGCAACCGTTTGGCCCTGTCGGTCTTGAGGGACGGGAATTGGGACATCTGGGTCTACGACCTCGAACGGGGGGTGGCGACCCGAATTACCTTCGGCTCGGGTTACGACGCCGACCCGGCGTGGTCGCCGGATGGGAAATGGCTCGCGTTCGCATCGAATCGCGAAGGTGACATGGCCGTGTACCGGAAACGATCGGACGGTTCCGGTCAAGCGGAGCAGATGATCGCGCCGGACGTGATGTCGAATCCGTTCCCGACCTCGTGGTCGCCGGACGGACGGTGGCTCGCCGTCAGCCCAACCGGGCTCGGCGGCAACGATCTGTGGGTGGTTCCGGTGGACGGTGGCGGCGACCCGGAGGCCTTCATGGCGACACCGTACGCCGAGGTCACAGCGGAATTCTCCCCAGGCGGGCGCTGGGTCGCCTACTCGTCGGACGAATCGGGCCGGTTCGAGGTCTATGTGAGCTCCTTTCCACCCGGTGACGGGAAGTGGCAGATCTCCGACGAGGGCGGTTCCCAGCCCATCTGGTCACGAGACGGATATCGCCTGTACTACCGCACGGACGAAGGTGTCATGGCGGTCGATGTGGGCGCCAGCTCGGAGAGCTTCCGCGTCGGCAAGCCGCACCCGGCGATCACCGGTTCCTACGTTGGAGGGTTGGGTGGTGTCCAGGTCGGGAACTACTTTTTTACGGATTATGATGTCGCCCCCGACGGCAGCTTCGTGCTCTTCTCAGGAGACGACCTTCCAGAGGGTGTGACCACCGCCAAGCTCGTCACCGGCTGGTTCTCCGAGCTGACCCGGCTGACGACGGAGACCGGAAAATAGGACACAACCTCCCCCGAGACAGTCGGAAAGGGGTCTCGAGGTCGGTGTTGGTCGACGTCAGTCGCGGGTCTACGCCATCTGGAACACCGGGTCGCCGGTCCGGCTGTCGACGGCACACCGTCGACAATATCCGCCATGTCGATGGCGCGCATCTTGTCGTCCACCGAACAGTGGAACGGGGCCACATCTCACTCGCTGACGTCGGCTGACACCAACGGTGCCATGAACAGCATTGCCTCAAAAGTGGTGCAGGGCGCCATAGAGCGCATATTGCCTCCTTGAACGAGCGTCTCGACAATAGGTGGTCGATTGGGTCCGCAACGGTTACATTCCCGACAACCCGCGTCGCCATTCCCCCCTTGTCGATTCTGTCTCGTCTGGCACGATGAATGCGACATTGATCAACAATGGTGGGAGTGTGTGTGGCACCCATCGGTGGTACATTTGCAGGCGGTCGCAAACGCAGCCATGGAGGATCCGAGTGAAGCAGCTCGTCGTCTTGGCCACCGCCGTGTTGTTTTCGCCGACTGCCCACGCCCAGCTGCCCAGCAGCTTCGATCTGCGGGATGTCGGGGGTTCGAACTACGTGACCTCGGTGAAGAGCCAGCAGGGAGGAACCTGCTGGACGCACGGCGCCATGGCGGCCATGGAGGGCAATCTCCTCATGACCGGCGCCTGGGCGGCCGCTGGCGAGGCCGGCGAGCCCGCCCTGGCGGAGTACCACCTCGATTGGTGGAACGGCTTCAACCAGCACAATAACGACGATGCCGTTCCCCCCTCCGGCAGCGGGCTCGAGGTCCACCAGGGTGGTGACTACATGGTGACCGCGGCCTATCTGGCTCGGCTGGAGGGAGCGGTACGCGAGGAGGATGGGCAGAGCTACGACACTCCACCGCTGCGCAGCGACCCTGGGTACCGGACCTTCATTCCGAGGACCATCGCCTACCATCAGGCCGGCGCCGATCTGAGCAACATCGACGCCATCAAGACGGCGCTCATGACCCACGGTGTGGTGGGCACCTGTATGGCCTACAGCAGCTCGTTCATCGACGCCAGCTACAACCACTACCAGCCGCCGTCCAGCTCCATGGAACCCAACCACGCGGTGGCCATTGTCGGATGGGACGACGCCCACGTCACCCAGGCGGGTCCGGGAGCGTGGCTGGTGAAGAACAGCTGGGGCTCGGGCTGGGGCTACGGCGGGTACTTCTGGATCTCGTACTTCGACAAGTGGAGCTGCCAGCACCCGGAGATGGGTGCCGTGTCCTTCGAGGACGTCGAGCTCCTCACCTACGACGATGCCTACTTCCACGACTTCCACGGCTGGCGGGACACGATGCCCGATATCGAGGAGGTCTTCAACGCGTTCACCGCAACGTCGGACGGGCTGCTGGCGGCGGTGAGCTTCTTCACGGCTGTCGAGAATGTGGACTATACGGTCACAGTCTTCGACACCCTCGCAGGCGGCGAGTTGGCCGACCCACTGTCCACGGTGAGCGGCACATTCGACGTGCGCGGCTACCACACCGCCAACCTGGACATTCCCGTGACGCTGGTTTCCGGCAACGACTTCTACCTCCATCTGAGCCTGTCCGACGGTGGGCAGCCCTTTGACCGCTCTTCAGAGGTGCCGGTCCTGCTCGGCTCCGACAGCCGCGTCTGGGTGCCCTCCGCGGCCGAGCCCGGCCAGAGTTTCTACCGCGCCGCCGGTGTTTGGCAGGATCTGTGGAACGACGACGACACCGCCAACTTCTGCGTCAAGGGGCTGACCGTCGCCACAGGAATGAAGGTCGAGGGCGGGGGTCTACGTTCGAGGGGTCCGGTTGGTGGGCCGTTCGACCCGTCCACCGCGGTCGTTACGGTGACCAACCGCAATGAGAACGCCATCGACTACGAGGTTGTGGAGGCGGAGAGTATGCCGTGGCTCGACCTCATCGGCGCCACCTCGGGAACCTTGGCGCCCATGGAGACGGTCGAGGTCACCGTGGCCATCGAGGCAGCGGCAGCTGCGGCCCTTGGTGCCGGCGCCCACGTCGCAGCCGTGAGCTTCGTCAATCTCACGGATCATGTGGGCGACACTGTCCGCCAAGCGGTCCTGATCATCGGTGAGGCAACCCCGCAGCAGACCTGGTTGATGGACGCCGACCCCGGGTGGACCACGGAAGATCAGTGGGCGTTCGGCCAACCGACGGGTGGGGGAGGCGACCACGGCGGCCCCGACCCGATGTCTGGATTCACCGGCGCCAACGTATACGGCTACAACCTCTTGGGCGATTACGCAAACAATCTGCCTGAGCGGAATCTCACGAGCTCGGTGGTGGACTGCAGCTGGCTCTACGGCACGCGATTGAAGTTCCGGCGCTGGCTCGGGGTCGAGCAGCCGGCCTACGATCACGCGTCGGTCCGCGTTTCAAATGACGGCATCGAGTGGACCACGGTGTGGGCCAACGACGTGGAGGTGGCCGACTCCACCTGGACGGAGATGGATCTGGATATCAGCGAGGTTGCGGACGGCGAGCCCACGGTCTACCTGCGGTGGACCATGGGGACCACCGACGATGGCTGGACCTACTGCGGCTGGAACATCGATGACGTGGAAATCCTCGGCGTCCCATCCGTCGAAGGCCCCCTCTTCGGGGACGGGTTTGAGTCGGGCACGACCGCAGCCTGGTCGGCCACGGCGGACTGATCTTCACCTCGGCGGTCGCAGCGTTCCGATCCGCACGGGTGCTTCTGTGACAGGGGCGAGCCCTGTCCCTGCCCCGACAAGTCATGGCCACGTGACATGCGCCTTCTAATGGGTAGTGCGAATGCAGGTGTTCTGCGCGTGGTACCGATGTGCCTATGTGAACAGATGTCAACCATCGGGCGGAGTTCGTGATACGGCGCACTGGTGTTCCCTGCGGTGGCCCTGACACAATCATCACAGGAGCTGGACTATGAAAACCCATCAGCAGGCGTGCCGAGGGCGGCGACCGAATCAAGAGCCCCTGGCTCCCGGCAACCTCCTTCGCCGGTGGTTCTTCGCCAACAGCCTGGTCGCAGGGCTCTTCGCACTTGGCTGGCTCGTGCTCCGCTCGGGACCGAAACCGAGCCGGCTCACCTATCCGTGCCAGCAGGCATCGCTGTCGGCCGCGACAGTGGCTCTCGGGGCTCCGCTGGCATCGGCCCTCATCGCCGCGCGCAGACAGCTCGCCGCCGGAATGCGCACGCCGGCCGGAGCGGCCATCGCCGTCGTCACGGTCGTCGTCGGCTTGGCCGTCTCCGGATACTTCGTCACCGCGGGTCCATCGCCGACTGTGGCCCTCGTCGACCCGCCCCGCGACTATCGCGCGAGCGTCTTTCACGTCTCGAATTGCCCGGAAGATCCGGTGGGCGACTCGTTCCCCGGTCTCGACGGCCTGTTGAGGGTCATGGGGTCGGAGGGGCTCAAGTTCCATCAATCGGCCGTCACGGGCCCGACCTCGGGATCCGATGGCCTCATCGCGGCCGACGACTTGGTCCTCATCAAGATCAACTACCAGTGGGATCAGAGGGGCGGCACCAACACCGATCTGCTGCGGGGTCTCATCCTCCGTGTGACCGACCACCCGGACGGGTTCACCGGAGAGGTCGTCATCGCAGAAAACACCCAGTTCGCCGGCGCCGAGGACTTCGACCGGTCTGCCAACAACGCGCAAGACCACGGCCAGTCGCCCCGTGACGTCGTCAATCACTTCGCGGATCTTGGAGTGCGGGTCTCGCTCTTCGATTGGACTCAGATCCGCCACACCTCCGTAGACGAGTACTCCGCCGGTGACCTCGCCGACGGCTATGTGCTGTACCCCTACGACCCGTCCTTCCAGGGGCGGGTTTCTTATCCCAAGTTCCAAACCAACATCGGAACCTATGTCAGTTTGCGGGATGGAGTCTGGGACCTCCCGTCGAACAGTTATGACCGGGATCGCCTCAAGGTCATCAACCTGCCGGTTCTCAAATCGCACCACGCGACCTATGGCGCGACCGCCTGCGTCAAGAACTGGATGGGCGTCATCACCACCGGGTTGAGCACGAGCTCGCACAGCGCCATGCGTTACGGTCTCCTTGGGAAGGTCATGGTGGAGGTCCGTCCGGCCGATCTGAACATCCTCGACGCGATTTGGATCAACGCGGATCCCTCCACCGGTCCCAGCACTTCCTACGCCGGCGCCATTCGCCGAGACGAGCTCGTGGCGAGCACCGACCCGGTGGCCGCCGATGTTTGGTCGGTGACCAACATTCTGATCCCGGGATTCCTTGACAACGGTTTTTCTCCGCCCTGGCCGCAGCCGGACGCCACCCCTGACGACCCTGCGAGTGACTTCCGGCAGTACCTCGACGCCTCGATGAGCGCACTGCTCAGCGCCGGCTTATTGTCGACCAACGATCTCGGTCAGGTCGATCTCTACAGTATCGACCTCGAGGCCGATCTCTTCGTCGATGGTTTCGAGTCCGGCACCACCGAATACTGGACCTCGACGCAGCCGTAACAGGGCTGTCGGTCCCTTTCACTCCGGTTGAACTGCGGTGCCACGTTTTGCATTGTTGCACCGTGGGCCTTTGAATCCGAGACCATATATTCCACAGTATTCAGGGGTTCCACCTATTCACTAACGAGCGTAATAGGCCACGACTCGCGGGTCGTTGGCGATGCGCTCGCGGTGCTCGGCCAGGGCTGGCGCGAGCCCTTCGACGATGTCGGTCGGGACGTGGTCCAGGATGCCCTTGGCCAGTGTCCGGGTCTCGACGAAGACCTTGAGGTCGGCGACGGTCATGCGCCCGTCCGCAAAGAACTGACCCCCGCCGCGGGCGAGAAGTTCATCGAGGCCCTTGATGTACGTCGCGAGCCGACCCTGGACGAACTCCTCGCGTGCCTGTTTCAGTGCGTCGCCCTCCAGACCGAATGTCTTGCCCACGGCGTGGCTCAGGTCCTCGACAGCGCCCATCGCCTCGTCGCAGTAGAGGGCCTGCAGGTCGTCGGTGGGGTAGAGACCTGCCAGCTTGCCCACGTAGCGAAGGTGGGCGTTCGACTGGGTGATCGGCTGGCGGTCGATCTCGAGCACCGGCAGCGCGTGGAAACGGAAGGACGGCTGCGCTTGTCGAAACTCGGGAAACTTCAGCCGGACATCCTCGAAGTCGATGCCGCCGATATGAAGAGCGAGCCGGATCGGCTCTCCTCTGCCGCCGTCGAAATCAAAATAGATGAGCTTGAATTGGGTCATGATGCGTTGTCTCCCTTTGGTTCGGACGGTCGCTTCCGCTGGAGCCTACACATGTCAACGTCCGGCAGTGGTAAATGATTCGCACGGTTGCCACCGAACTGCGGACCTGGCACTCATGGGACGGGAACTACTAGGCCCTGTTGTCTTCGATCATCGAATCGATCAGCATCCTGTGGCCTTCGAAAACGCTGAGGACGATGATCTGGTTGCTCCGTGATTGATACACGATCCGGTAATGGTCCACGATGATCTCTCGGATATCCTCACGATCCACCGCGGGGACGATCCGTCCGGAAGCCGGAAAGAGCGTGCTGCGCTCCACCGCCTCGATGATGCGGGCGACCCACCTTGAGGCGGCCTCTGGTTTGTCACGGGCGATGAAGTCGCCGATTTCGAATAGGTCCCGCCGTGCCCGATGTGTCCACGAAATTGATGTTCGTCTCATTCGTCCTGGGCGTCATACCGAACAGTGGCCTCGGCCACCATGCTCTGGTGATCGACAAACCGGCCCGATTCGGCGTCAGCGAGGCCCTCCGTCAGTGCGCCGACGAATTGGGCCCGTTCAGTCAGTGCGTCGAAATCTTCCGGAGAGAGGAGCACTCCCGCAGCGCGACCATTCAGGGTAATCACAATGGGAGCGCCGGAGCGGGCGATGTTTCTGAGCAATTCCGATGCTCGCGCCTTGAAATCGCTGAGCGGGATGATATTTTCCGAGACTCTCAGACTCGACATGGCGAATCACCTCAAGACTGAATATAGTTCGAAAAAGAACCGAATTCAAGTCTGAAAGATGTCCGACATTCAGTTCGCGCAGCGAATTGCCGCTACATACTCCTCCGATACTGCTTCCCCACCTCATACAACGCATCGCTGATCTGGTCGGACAATTCAGTACCACGTCAGGCAACAATGCGAAGGGTGGCCCTCATGATTGTGATCAGTGGTACCCATGAATCAGGCACCCATCATGCTGATGTGGCGCTTACCACGAAAGGTAGTGATGTTGTTGATACTCCAGCGGCCCCGCCACGAAGTCTGACCAGGATGAGGAGTCGCCCGATTCGAAACCGTCGACAAACACGCCATCATGGAAGATGGCGAGACCCCAGGTTCCGTGGGGCTCGCCCAGCCCATCGCTTGAAATAGAGCCGGTGGAGTGGTCGATGACCAGCATCACGAGAACATCGAATGGTGGTGAGCACGGCCCGCAGAGCATCAGGCTCCAAAGCTGGCCAGAGCCATCGAAATCGAGAGCTCGGGACCACCATATGCCGAAGTTCGATGACGGCAGCGGTACGACCGATCCGGTCGAGGTGTCGATGACGGCGAGGGAGTTGCTGGCGATGAATACCCCGTCGCCGGAGGCGGCGATGCTCCCGAAGTGAGCCTCCCCGATGGCGGCGCGCCGGGTGGCCACGCCAGTCCCCGGGTCGACCTCGTACAACGAAGGACCCAGTGCGTCGTCCCACGCCGTCATCCACAGCCGGTTGTCGGCGTCGAAGGTCAGCCCCGCCACCCCGGTGACCTCCACCCCGAGCAAACCCACCGGCACTCCCGATCCGTCGGACACGTCGATGATGAGCAACTCGGCGTTTTCGGAGTCGATGCCATAAAGGAGCCCTTCCGAGTCGAACGCGATGTGGGTCACCGCCCGACCGATGGGGCCAACCGGGGTGAGCTCACCGGTTTCGAGGCTCAACCGGTACAGCTCGGCATCCACGTACGGGCCGTTCACGACGGCGTATGCCAGGCCCTGGGCGTCTGCTCCCCCCGCCGCCAGCAACGCCAGGATCCCACCGACCAGGACAATGCGAGCTCGTGCGGACATTCGACCTCCCTGAGCGGCCTCGGGCTGTATCCACTTCCCAACAGGGTTGTGATTGCTTACATTGTGGGTCCCGTCGGCGCGCGGAGCAACCCACAACGCCCATTTTATGGGTCCCACGTACACATGTGCACAAGTCCCTGACCACGGAGTGGGGAAACCGCTGAGGTCGCAGGTCGAACAGGGCTCGGACCGGTGGGATCACAATTCAACAACTGTGAACGTGGCAACCTTCATTGGCGCAAAAATTGCGCATATTGGGTTCAACGTTTCGTATTTTCAGGCATCGCTTCGTCTTGGCGGGTAGGCTGAATCGGATGAGCTTGCCAGTTTCCTGAAGCCTCCGGCACCAAGGGTCGGCGAGGCACCCGTGCGAGGGGCGGCACCCAAAACGAATGAAACGTGATGCAAGGTTGTTCTCAATCGAAATACGATACGCGGCGAAACTGAATCGGAGCACCACGAATGAACGATGAGCAAAGGACATCCGACTCGGACTTCAACCATCCCGCCGAAGCGAACCAGGACCCTTCGGTTGGGGATCACGACGAGACCCTGAGCGGCCACAATCACGAGGACCAGACCATCGATTTGCCCAGGGGAGCAGAGCCAGGGCGCATTCCAGTGCCGGCGTCCATTGGCGGCTACCGGGTGATCGGTGTGCTCGGTGAGGGGGGGATGGGGATCGTCTACGAAGCCGAGCAGGCGAGCCCGCGTCGGCGGGTTGCCCTCAAGGTCATCCGCGGCGGCCAGTTCGTAGACGAGACCCGCGTCAAGATGTTTCAGCGCGAGGCGGAGACCCTGGCTCTGCTAAAGCATCCGAACATCGGAGCCATCTACGAGTCGGGCCGCACCGAGGACGGCCACCACTTCTTCGCAATGGAGCTGGTGTTGGGGAAGACCCTCGACGCCTACCTCGACGAGCGACCGAAATTGGTGAATTCCCATGAGCTCGAACACCGACTGTCCCTCTTTCAGAAGATCTGCGAAGCTGTGCAGTACGCCCACCAGCGCGGCGTCATTCATCGCGATCTCAAGCCCTCCAACATCATCGTCACCGATGAGAGTTCGGCCTCGGGCGTATCTTCCAATATTTCGGGGGCGGCGGCCCCGACTGTGAAGATCCTCGACTTCGGCCTCGCCCGGATCACCGAGGGGGACATCGCCATGACCCAGATCACCGAGATCGGGGTGATCAAGGGGACCCTGCCCTATATGGCGCCCGAACAGGCACGAGGAGATGGCGACGCCATCGACATCCGCACCGATGTCTACGCCCTCGGCGTGATCCTCTACGAGATGTTGGCCGGCAGCAGACCCTATGACACTGAGCGCTCGGCTCTCGTCGAGGCGGTGCGGGTGATCTGCGAGGATCCGCCCGTGCCGTTGAGCTCGACCTGGAGCGGGAGCCGCAAGTTCGACCCGGACGTCGAGACCATCGTCGGCGCGGCGCTCGAGAAAGAGCCCGACCGGCGGTATCCCTCGGCTTCCGCTCTTTCAGAGGACATCGGCAGATTTCTCGATTCGCAGCCGATCCTCGCCCGTCCGCCGTCGGCGGTCTATCAGCTCAGGAAAATGGTCTCTCGACATCGCACCATCTTTGCCGCATCGCTGGCCATTACGGTTGTGCTGGCGGTGTCCTCTGTGGTGAGCACGAGCCTTTTCTTCAAGGCCAAGCGGGAATCGGAGCGCGCCCGGGTCGAGGCCCTCAAGTCGGACCAGGTGGCGGCTTTCATGACCGGGATGCTCGAAGGGGTGGGACCGGCGGTGGCCCTGGGCCGGGATACGACCATGCTTCGTGAGATTCTCGATCAGACCGCGGTGCGAATTGGTTCGGACCTGGTGGACCAGCCCGAGGTCGAGGCCACGGTTCGCAATGTTCTCGGGTCCACCTATCGCGACCTCGGCGAGCTCGAGGAGGCCGAAAGCCACCACCGCGAGGCTGTTGAGAAGAACCGCCGGGTGCTCGGTGACGACCACCCGGAAACCTTGATCTCCATCGACGATCTGGCGGTCACCCTGCAGAATCTGGGCCGGTACGACGAGGCCGAGGCGCTATTCATCGAGGCGCTGGAGGGGATGCGCCGTGTCCTCGGCGACGATCACCCGAACACACTGGCGACCGTCGGCAATCTCGGCCAGGTGATTGCCGAAACCGGTCGCCTCGCCGAGGCCGAATCGTACCATCGGGAGTCGCTGGATGGTCTCCGTCGGATCGAGGGTCCGGAGGGTGCCGAGACCATGACGGCGCTGTCCAACCTCGGTGTCCTGCTGCACTCCATGGGACGATATCCCGAGGCCGAGGAGATGCTTCGCGAGGTCCTCGAAACCAAACGGAGGGTCCTCGGCAACGACCACCCAGAAACGCTGATCAGCATGAACTCTCTCGGGGTGGTTCTCAATTCCCAGGACAAGCACGACGAGGCGGAAACCTTGTACTTCGAGTCCCTCGAAGGCTATCGGCGGGTGCTTGGCGATGACCATAAGGACACCCTGCGGGCCCTCTCAAACTACGGTGTGTTCCTGACCAACGTGGGTCGCCCCGATGAAGGCGAACGTTTTCTTGACGAAGCTTTGGAAGCCCGACGCCGAGTGCTGGGAGACGACCATTTCGACACCCTGATTTCCATCAACTCCATGGGATTCTGGTACTACCGGCAGGGCAGGTACGACGAGTCCGAGGCCATGGTCCGCGAGGCCCTCGAACGAGGCCGCAGGGTCCTGGGAAGCGATCACCCGGACTTCCTGGTGTGGGTCTTCAACATGGGTCAACTGCTACAAATGCGAGACCGGCATGCCGAGGCGGAGCCCTATGGCAGGGAGGTGGTCGACACCGGACGCCGGACTTTGGGGTTGGGCCACCCGCAGATACTCTATGCGCTCTGGGATCTGGCGGCACTGGTGGACACTCTGGGCCGACCGCAGGAGGCCGAAGAACTGCTCCTCGAGGGGCTGGAGGCGGCGCGAAACAAGAACGGCGAGGCGGATGCTTCGACAACGGCGACGAGGACCAAACTCGCCGGCCTCTACATGGCCCACCTCCGGATGGACGAGGCTCGCGCCGTGATCACGGAACAGCTGTCGGCGATGCGAAACGCGGCCGAGTCCTCAGACGACCCCGATGTGAAGAATGCCTTTGCCTGGGAGGCCTTGACCTGCGAGCCCGCCGATCTTCAGAATCCCGAGTCCGCGCTCGCCTACGCCCTCGAGGCCGCCGAGTTGGGTGGGTGGCAGGATCCCGGAGTGCTCGATACCCTCGCGCTTGCCTACCACCGAACCGGCGACAACGCGCGGGCGGTGGAGATCGAAAGTCAAGCCCTCGACCTGATTCCGGTGGAAGATGCCGCGCAACGGGAACCCTTCGAGACCGCGCTCGCCGAGTACCGTGAGGCGCTCGAGAATAAGTCGTAAGCGAGCTCAGTTGCCATGAGCTAAGGTGCCGCACTAAGGTGCCACACTTCGCAATGTGGCACCCATGCGAATGGTCTCTGGCGATGCAGGCTGCTTGACCATAGATTGAAGAACGGAGGTGCCAGATGTTCCGCGCCCACCCCTGGCTCGCCACCGTGGTGGTCATCGGATTCGCGTTGTTCACCTTCTGGCGGGTCAGGGTCGACTACGCCGCACGCGGCAAGCTCACCTTCCTGTCGACCGTCCTTCAATTCGTGATGTTCGCCCTCCACGGCGTGGCCTCTTACTCCTTCCTCGACTCGAGGCTGTCCGAAGTCAAGACGGCCCGCCCGATATTCGCATTTGCTGTGGCGCTGATGGTCGTGGGTCTGCTGGCGATCTTCGCCGGGATGGGCCGCCTGAGCTGGGACGTCACCGTCGGAAGATCGGTCACCGGCCTCCGGACAACCGGGCCCTACCGCTTCACCCGAAACCCTCAGCTCGTCGCCTACTTTGTCTTCCTGGCCGGGTATGCGCTGTTCTGGCCGTCATGGCTCGGCCTGGCATGGCTCGGCCTTTACGTGCTGATCGCCCATCTGATGGTTCTCACCGAAGAGGGTCACCTCCGGAGAGTTTTCGGCCGTGAATACGAGGCCTATTGCCGGCGCACGCCGCGCTACCTCGGGTTGCCGAGGAAAGGCGTCTAGGGGGCCACCCATGAACGCACCCAATGCAATGCGTTCATGCGAAGTGTGGCACCCATCCGCTTTGTGCACAGCCTATGGGCGGAACTATGTCGGCGGCGGGAATGTCATCTCGAAGGTCGTGGCATCCTGAGAGCCGTTGGCGACACGGGAACCGAAGACGATCACCCTGCCGTCTCCAGGCCCTCCGGTCACGTGAAGCCTGAAGTTGTCGCTTTCGCCGATGACATTGTTGAAGAGCTGGTCGATGGACATCTGTAGCTGCTCGAACGGGCGCAGGTGGATCGACCTGGACACCCAGCTGTGTCCCGTGCTGGTGTGCGCAGTCACGTCGATCCTGATCGGTTGACCGGTGGTCTCGACGAATCCGACGTTGTAACGGAAGTCGCCGCCGACGAGGTTGGTGAGTCCGATCAGGTTCGACTCTTCGCCGGTGCCGATGGAGCGCGGGGCCGGCACCGCGGCGAAGGCCTGGCCCGAGGAATCGCGTTCCTGTTGATCCGTTTCCTTGGAGAAGATCCGTGCGGTCACGTGGACCGGCACTTCGGCGACCGCTCGAATTGCGCCAAACCCTTGGATACCGAACATCGTGGTCACGGCGTCATCGATTTGCACGACCTCTCCCGGATTGACCACCATCGTGTGAGTGATATCGGATGGGGTGTTGCTCTGATTGCGGCGGAGGAAGCTGAATTCGACCTCGGCGGGTCCCTCGTTCGGGTTGAACACCCAGATGGTTGTGTTCCAGTTGGACGGTGGAACTCCGGGTCCGGTCCCCACAGCCGGCAGGAAGAGCTCGGTGTCCGGAGCCGATGCTGCGACCGGCAATGCCGCCATCAGCGTCGCGAGTAGAACGAGCGGGACGATCGTGGCGGAAATCGTGCGTGCCATAGGAATTCTCCTTCAGGATCGGCGAAACTCGAATAGTCGAGACCGGTTGACGAGGAAAACACTATCACGCAAAGGTGCCATCCTTCGCATGAGCGCAATGTTTTCGACAGCCCCGAATCGGAAGAAAGCGCGGAGATTTCGCGGTATTGGACTCCTCACATTAGGGGTTCGGGGAACCCGTCATCACCCACCGGTTATGGCGATGCAACAATGGGAATGGCAGCACCCATCGGCACCCATCCAAAAGCCTGGGACGAATTCGCAAGTCTCGTCATGCTACGATTCCCGCAATTAGTCTGCGGACTGTCAAGCTGACGTCGGAGGCCGCAGGATCGACATACAGGAACCGGGGTGGGCTCAACTTCCACCCACAGTGTGGCGGCGTTGGCTGGCGATGTCCGGATCCGATCGGTTCGGAGGGAAGGAGTCAGGCAATGGCGACGACGGTGTGGTCTCGACGGCGGATCATCTTCAACGTGCTCCTGCTGGCCTTGTGGTCGCCGTTCGGCTGGACGCAAGGCATTTTCAACGAAGGTTTCGAAAGGGGAGACTCCTGCCTTTGGCCCGCGCAGTCGCCAAGTGATCCTGCCTGTGCAGACACCTACCTGGAGCTGACCCTTCCCGGTGGTGCTCACCTGCTAATGGTCCGCGTCAAGGCTGGCACATTCCTTATGGGATCTCCGGATAGCGAGCGCGGGCGAGACTCGGACGAGGGGCCGCAACACAACGTGACGATCTCGAACGACACCTACTTCGGGGTCTTCGAGGTCACCCAGAGGCAGTGGACCGAGGTCACCGGTTTCAACCCGGCGGCGACCTGCTTCGGTGGAATGTACGGCGTTGATGACAGCTTCCCCGCCTACTGCGTCACCGCGGACGACATCCTGGACGTCGGTGGGTTCCTCGATCTCTTGAGCGCCCATCTGGCCGGCACGGGGCAGCCTTCCAACGTGCGCTTGCCGACCGAGGCCGAGTGGGAGTTCGCCGCCCGGGCTGGCAGGACGACGAGGTACAACCACGGGGATGTTCTCGGTTGCGATGACGGATGCGACGAGTGTCTGGAGCACGATCTCCATATGGTCTGGTGCGGCAACAACACCGGAACGGTCTCACCGGTGGGTTCTCGGTTCGGGAACGACTGGGGTCTGCGCGACATGCACGGGAACGTACTCGAGTGGGTTGCGGACGGTTTTTACTGGTACACGGATGATGACCAGGTCGACCCGGCATACCCCGGAGACGGCTCCGGATACATGGTCCGCGGCGGATACTGGAGCGGCCTGGCCGAGTTCAGCCGCTCGGCCGATCGTGTCAGCTTCGGATCGGGCCATGTCGGCAGCAATATCGGGTTTCGAATCGTATTGTCCGATTGAGGAATTCCGGCTCAATACACTTTTTCGGGCTGCAACTTCTCAGTCGCCCTGACATGCCAATAAGGGTGGAAGAGTGTACGTGGTAACCATGCGGTCGATGTCCTCGCCGCACCAGGGCCAAGCGGACAAAAACCATCGGAAACCGTCGCACTTCAGAGCTGAACCCGAGCAACTAACTCCCCGCCGCCTTCCGAAACAGCAGGGCCGATCCGACGAAGAGTGTGACGAAGAAGCCGTTGAGGGCCACGATCTCCAGCGGCCCGTTCCGCGGCGAACCCAGCCCGGCGATCAACCCGATCACTGCGACCGACGCCTGAGCGAGCGCTGTTATTAACAGTGCGTATGCCATCCCATGAGGTCGAAAGCGCGCGATGACGGCACTGATGACTCCGACAGCGAGCACCCCGCCATACATCAAGTTGGCGTCGTTGTTTTCGGACCCGATGATGCCGACCGCACCGTTGACCCACACAAGGATGAATGCCGCCGCGAGTGCAAGGCCGACAGCGAACCGGTACGCGGTATTGCTCGTCATCCTGGCTGCGAACTCATACGTGACACCAGCGCCGAGCAAGAGGGCGCCGAAGACAGCGAAGTCGGACACATCCCAGACGACTTCATCGGTGAACTGCATCGCGATCAAGGGCAGGAGTAGCACGAGCGCTGCGGCAGACCAGGCCGCTATCCTCCAACGGCTCTCGCGCCACCCGCCACCGTTTTCCTTGAATCCTGTCATTGTCTCGCCTCCGATTACGAACGTCTTTCAACGAGACTGGACGATGATCGTGGCGCTAAGGTGACGCCCCAGCGCCCTTCTGAAGGCGGTGCCGGACACCGTAATTGGAATTGCAGTGGTGCAGTGGTGAACGTGGCACCCATCATCTGTTGGCTTCGCCCTGAGATCGCGGTGTCGAGGTGGTCGAACTGGGCCTTGAATCCGAAAGATGCCGCGTTTACATCTGTTGAATTGTCATCGAGGGCAGAGGCCACGAACAAATGTGTAAATGTGTACGTGGCACCCATGTGGCACCCATGGGCACCCATGCGGGCCCTACAGCCTTTCAGCCTCGACAATACAGTAGAAGGGTTCGGTGCCCAGCGCCTTACCGAACTGAAAGTAATCCGTCATTCTCAACCCGCATTCGCTCAGGAATGACTCGACTGCAGACTCGGGGTCTTCTGACATGTCCAAGCCGAATTTCCAGGGTTCTCCCATCTTTGCCATCACCTTCTCCGAGTGCTTGGCTGTCGTTGAAATCTCACCCCGGATAAACGCATTGGAATAGAGGTCTTGAGCGATAATGCTCCCGTCTGCACACAATTTGGCCATTGCCGTGAGTGTCTCTTTGGCCACATCCGCGTCCAGGAACAGAGAGACGCTTTGCCAGAGGAACAGCGTTCTCTTTGCTTTGTCAAAGCCAGCATGCAGTAGCTTGTCCACCCAGGATTCGCATGAATAATCGACCGGGACATAGGTGATCCAGTCATGTCTGATGTCTGCTTGCTCCAATGTTTCCACTTTGATGTTCAGCGTATTGGCCTGATCGAGCTCAAAAACCTTTTCATTTCCTTCTGTGAAGTGCAGAGCGATCAGGTCGAAGCCGGCTCCAAGGATGACAATCTGCTCCATGTCATCCACATGCTTTTCCATGATCCGGTCAAACATGAGTACCCGACGACCCGGAGTGGACACGAGAGTCTCTCTACCCGGCTCATCGAGCCTGCCAAACTTGGTGGTGAATCCGAATAGCCGCTGGGAAATGATCAGTGGACCGAGAGTCGCCCAAAGACCAAAATGCGATTCACAGGGGAACTTCTTTGTGAACGCAACGGAGAATGGATCCGGTCTGGTGTTGAAATGGTGCATGATCCATCGATATTGGAGCGCTTGGACTGCCGTGAAGGAGATCCCCAGTCGCTTGCTGTTCCCCATTTCCTTGTAGAGCCCAGCTATCAACCCGGCAATTGCAAAGGGAATGAAGACGATCTGAATCGGCACATATAGGATGATTTGGAGGAGTCTGATCAGGGAGCGCAGGATCCCGGGAAAAGCGAAAGGAAGTTCGTTTCCCACGGTTCGAGCGTAGCACGGGGTGAGGGCCAGGATCTTGGCACCCTTCCGCACCCGTGCTCAAAAACAAATGGTTCAAGGGTGAACGTGGCACACAGGCAGCTGCCGAGATCTGGGTGCTGAGTCGGTCGATTCTGCTTCGAAAGGCAGGGTCGTGGTGGCTCACAATGAGTTTGTGCGAAGTGTGGCACCCTTGATGTCAGTCCACCTCGATGTCACCGAGGTTCATGATTTCCTCGGCGTCATTCCTGGTCAGATGGCCGGTAAGCTCCTCGAAGACCTTGCTCTTGGTGGTCTTGCCGGTAGCGGGGTTGGTGACCTTGACGAAGATGTCGGGCCGCGCCTCGAAGCCGGTGACTTGGCCCTGGAAGTCGTCCGAGCTGAAGGTGATGCTGAAGTGTCCATCTGCATCGGTGGTGGCCTCTCCGAGGAAGTCGTCCAAGATGAGGTCCTTGTCGTAGACCCGCACGGTTGCGCCGGAAACCGGCTGGTGGTTCTGCCTCGAAACAACTCGCGCGGTCACGATCTCCTTGTACGGCATGCCAATCCTCCACAGATGTGCTGAAAGGGGGAGCGAGGGTCGTCCTCGCCCGAAGCCGGATTGTAGCATCCTCGCTGGGCTCTCAAAACCGATCTCAACCCGCGTACCGGGCACCCATGCAATTGTGTGAATGTGAGTTGGCACCCATGGCACCCATGCATGAGCTACATACTCCTCCGATACTGCCCCCCAACCTCATACAACGCGTTGCTGATCTGCCCGAGAGAGCAGACCTGCACTGTCTTCAGCAGCTCTTGGAAGACGTTGCCGCTGTCTCTTGCGACCGTTTGGAGTTTGGCCAGGGCCTCGTCCGCGGCGCCGGCGTGGCGCTGGTGGAAGTCTTCGAGATGGGCCAGCCGGGCGTTCTTTTCCTCGGCAGTGGCGCGGGTGAGGGGAGGCTCGGGGGCTTCTTCGCCGTTTTCGGCGATGAAGGTGTTGACGCCCACCAAGGGATACTCCCCGGTGTGCTTCATCCGCTCGTAGTGCAGAGACTCCTCCTGGATCTTGCCACGCTGGTACATGGCCTCCATGGCGCCGAGCACGTCGCCTCTTTCTGACAGACGCTCGAACTCCTCGATCACCGCCTCCTCGACGGTGTCGGTGAGCCACTCGACGATGTGCGAGCCCTGAAGGGGGTTCTCGTTTTTGAGCAGCCCGAACTCCAAGGCGTTGATGAGCTGGATGGCCACGGCCCGGCGGACGGACTCCTCGGTCGGGGTTGTGATGGCCTCGTCGTAGGCGTTTGTGTGGAGCGAGTTGCAGTTGTCGGCCATGGCGAGCAGGCCCTGCAGCGTGGTGCGGATGTCGTTGAAGGAGATCTCCTGGGCGTGGAGCGAGCGGCCCGAGGTCTGGATGTGGTACTTCAGCTTTTGCGAGCGCTCGTTGCCGCCGTAGCGGTTGCGGATGGCCACCGACCAGATCCGGCGCGCCACGCGGCCGATTACTGTGTACTCGGGGTCCATGCCGTTGGAGAAGAAAAAGCTCAGGTTGTGGGCGAAGTCGTCGATGTGCATGCCCCGAGCCAGGTAGGTCTCCACGTAGGTGAAGCCGTTGGACAGGGTGAAGGCGAGCTGGGTGATGGGATTGGCCCCGGCCTCGGCGATGTGATAACCCGAGATGGACACCGAGTAGAAGTTGCGGACGTTCCTGTCGCAGAACAGCTGTTGGATGTCGGCCATCATCCTGAGCGCGAACTCGGTGGAGAAGATGCAGGTGTTCTGAGCCTGATCCTCCTTGAGAATGTCGGCTTGGACCGTGCCGCGTATGATCTGCATGGTGTCATCGAGGATCTCGTCCCACTCACCCTCTTCCAACAACGGCTCCAACGCCTCCCAGTCCTTGCCGTCCACCACCGGTTGAAAGGCTTCGGCGTGATTGGCCTTGAGTCTTTTCGAGGCGATCAGCCGCTTCCGTGCCTGTTGGCGAGCGGCTGCGTTGAAAAACATGGCAAGGATCATGGGCGCCGGGCCGTTGATGGTCATGGAAACCGATGTGGTGGGATCGCACAGGTCGAAGCCGGCGTAGAGCCGCTCCATGTCCTCCACGGTGCAGATGGACACCCCGGATTCACCAACCTTGCCCCAGATGTCCGGTCGCCTGTCCGGGTCTTCGCCGTACAGGGTGACCGAGTCAAAGGCGGTGGACAGGCGGGTTGCGGGTTGGCCGTCCGCCAGGAGGTGAAAGCGCGTGTTGGTTCGTTCGGGGCCGCCCTCGCCGGCAAACATCCGGGTGGGCAGCTCATGGGTCCTCTTGAGTGGGAAAACTCCGGCGGTGTAGGGGAAGGCGCCGGGGACGTTCTCCAAAAACAGGTATTGCAGAATGCCGGGCCAGGTCATGCGGACCGGAGTGCGCACCTTTGGAATCTTGGTGCCGGCCAGCGAGGTGGTGGTCAGTGCCACCTTGATCTCCCGCCCTCGAACGGTGTAGCTGAATTCATCGCGCTCGAAGTCCTGTTGGATCTTGGGCCAGGCGGCGAGAAGTTGGCGCGAGTCATTGTCCAGTTCGTGAGCGGTGCGGCGGATCTCGGCGTCGATCTCGGTGAGCTGTGGTTCGGCGGCGACATCGCCGGCGGTGATTTCCTCGAGCAGGGTCCACAGGTCTTCGATGGAGCCGTCGCCCTGACGCGCTGCCAGGATGGCGCGCGCACCCACCAATTGGTAGAGCCTGGCGGCGATCTCGACCTGACCCTCGGCCCACGCCCGGTAATCCCGGACAGTCTTGGAGACGTCGCGGAGGTATCCGGTGCGCTCACCGGGGATGACCGGATGGCGCTCGGGCAGGCCGGCGGGCACGGCACGGGTATCGTCGGCCGACCACGTGGATCCGAACCCTTTGGCCAAACCGCTCACCAACCCCTGATAGAGGGCGTTGACGCCGTGGTCGTGGAACTGGCTGGCGATGGTTGCGAATACCGGCAACTCCTCGTCGGCGGGGCCCTCGAAGAGCTCGTGGCAGCGGCGGTACTGCTTGCGCACCTCACGCAGGGCATCGAGCGCCTTGGGCCGGTCGAACTTGTTGATGGCAACGAAGTCGGCGTAGTCCAGCATGTCGATCTTCTCGAGCTGCATGGCGGCGCCGTACTCCGGGGTCATGACGTAGAGCGAGAGATCGGAGATGTCCACGATTTCTGAGTCGGCCTGGCCGATGCCCGAGGACTCGACGATGATCAGGTCGAAACCGGCGGCCTGGCAGACATTGATGGAACGTTCGATGTTCCGGGTGAGGGCGCGGTGGGCCTGGCGGGTGGCCAGCGAGCGCATGAAGACGCGATCGGAACCGAGGGCGTTGAGGCGGATGCGGTCGCCGAGCAGCGCGCCGCCGGTCTTGCGCTTCGTGGGATCCACCGACAGGATTGCGATGGTGCGGTCTGGATCATCGGCGAGGAAGCGCAGGACCAGCTCGTCGGTGAGGGAAGACTTTCCGGCGCCTCCCGTGCCGGTGATGCCGAGCACGGGCGCCCGTTTGTCGCGAGCAGCGATCTCAACCTCGAGCCCTTCCTCGACGCGGGTGATGGCGCGGGCGACGGCGAGCCATCGGTCCGACGAGGCGCCGAGCGGGCCCTGGGCGTCCATTTGAGCCGGATCGAAGTCGGCCGCGCGGATCATCTGGTCGATCATGCCGTCAAGGCCCAGTTCGCGGCCGTCGTCGGGAGAGAAGATCTTGGTGACACCGTAAGCCTCGAGTTCG
The DNA here is from genome assembly GCA_963710645.1 of uncultured Holophagae bacterium. Lineage (GTDB taxonomy): Bacteria > Acidobacteriota > Thermoanaerobaculia > Thermoanaerobaculales > Sulfomarinibacteraceae > FEB-10. The sequence goes on from CAVQBD010000007.1 coordinate 108,173, forward strand.
GCGATCTCTCGTGGCACGATGACCCCGCCGCCGCCGCCAAAGACCAGGATGTGCTCCGCCCCGCGTTCCTTTAGAAGATCGATCATGTACTTGAAGAACTCGATGTGGCCGCCCTGGTAGGAGGAGACCGCGATGCCCTGGGCGTCCTCCTGGATGGCGGCGTCCACGATGTCGGCCACCGAGCGATTGTGGCCGAGGTGGATCACTTCCGCGCCGTGCGCCTGGAGGATGCGGCGCATGATGTTGATCGCGGCATCGTGACCGTCAAACAGCGATGCGGCTGTGACAAATCGGACGTTGTGCTTTGGCTCGTATCTGGCGGGTGTTGCCATCAACCCTCCTGGTAAAAACTGCGGGTTCGGAGTTGATGATAGCAAAGAACTCCGTGCGAAGTCCGAATTTTGAGTGCTTAATGCTTAATTCTGAATGGGTTGGATGCGACAGTGTTGGGCATCGACAATTGGGTTTTCCCCCCGCCCTAGACCGCCAAGGCGGACCTTATCTGTCTGCGTCTCCTAGAAATACTCCTTCTGGGCTTGGGCGGGGTCCATCGAACGAGAACCTCTTTTGTTCTGATGCGTTGTTTCTGGAAGTGATAACAGCACCGCCAGGAATGGGGAGGTCTCATGCTCCACCCGAAGTCAGCCACCGGTATCAAGGTGACGGGCATGGTGTTCGCTGCCGTCGTGGTGAGTCTTTTTGCACTTGTCGTGACCTGTCGGGCAGGCGACACGCATTCAGCGGCGCAGTTTGGAAAGCTGTGCGGCGACTATCAGTTCGATCTCACCGATGCCGGAGCAGGGACTTTGATTGTCAAGTTCCTCGAGAGAGACGGGTCGGTTTGGTTCCAGACTGCATCTGCCGCAGAACCACGGCGACTCGATCCGGTGGCCGGTCGTAGCAACGCCTTCACCACCAGAGACCCCGTTGAAGGTCTGTACGAGATCGAGTTCCTCGAGGACGAGAATAGCGGATTGAGCGCCGTTCGCCTCAAAAACGCCGCCATGGCGCTCGACGTGATTGGCACGAGACTGGAGAAACAAGTTCATTTCCCCACACTGCTCGAGCGCTTGAGGTCACGTGATGGTCTCGCCGAGACGCAAAACGACCTCCGTGGAACACGAGCCGCTGTCTTTTTCGGACGCGGAATGGACGGACACAGCGCCCTTGCCATCGGTAGAGCATTCCAGTGGATGGGGTGCGATGTGGATGTGGTTGACCCAGACGACATCAAGCGCGGGCTATTGGCCGACTTCGACGTGCTCGCGTTTCCTGGCGGGGAGACGGATCCCGATCCGTGGAACGAGCTCGGCCCGGCCGGCAAGGCGAAGGTCCAAGAGTTCATAAGAAACGGCGGAGGCTACGTTGGAATCTGCTTCGGCGCCTTGTTCGCCGCCACCTCCGGTGATTTCTGGGGCGCTGAGATCGGAGAACGAGAGCTATACCTCGATCTGTTTGCAGGAGAGGCTCATTGCGGTCAGGCCGATGTCGCTCCGAGAGGGAGCTGGCCACTCATGACGGATCTCGCGGTCTCTCATTGCGGTCATCCGATCACAGCGGCGCTTCCCGAACGAATCAGGGTTGTTTCGTATCCCAACGGACCCTACTTCCAACCGAACAAAGGAGTGGAGGTCACGATTGTCGCCACTTTTGCAGCCACCGGCAATCCGGCCATGGTCGCGTTCGAGTACGGCGGTGGACGGGTCTTCTTGAGCGGCCCACACCCGGAGATCGAAGTGGACAGTGACAGGGACGGATCGAGCAGGTTCGACGAGCTGTCCGACCAGGGCTCGGAGTGGCCTCTCCTGTTGGCGGCTATGAGGTGGATCACCGAACCAAGAGAAGCTCCGTGATCCCCTTCCTCTGGCAGTCTTCGTCAAGACGGACGGGTCATGTTCTTCCTGTCGGGAGAGCCATGAACGCCAAATAGAGGTGACGGATTGTGTCCGTCCCAGCTGAAAACCCAGTTGTGCTGCGGATCTGCCGGCGTCCACTGTCCATAGCTCCGGCTGTAGGAGACCGCGAGGTCGTCGCCACAACCTTCGCTGAGCCCCGTGACCTGTGAGAGGCCACCAGCGGTGACCCAGTCGTGGATGCCGTGACCAAGTTCGTGGATCCACTGAGGCCGATGTGGCGAGCGGCTTCTGCTCGGGCCTCGTCAGCGGTGAGCGTCGGGTCAACCATCGGACCTCCCGGTGGATTCAGAGCAAATCATAGCAGGGAACGGACCTCAATCCTGAATTCCTAATTCTTAATTCTTAATTCTGAATGACATACGAGGCGTTGGTGGTGATGCGGAAGATCTCTTCGTTGGGTCCCTGAGTGGCTGGCCAGGCCTTCAAATTCAGTTTCCTTCGTCGAGAATTCGCAATTCGCAATCCGCAATTCTCAATCGGTGGGCGGGGGCGGCGGGGTGTTAGACTGATCTCAGGGATGGATGGCACTCTTGCGAACGGCGAGTCAGGCTCGGCTCAGGTGTCGCGGTTCAAGATCGTTGAAAGACTCGGCGCCGGGGCGATGGGGGTGGTGTACCGGGCCCGTGACACCCTGCTCAAACGGGATGTGGCTCTCAAGCTGATCCAGCCCAAACTCTCCGAGGACCCCGGCTCTCGGTCCCGTTTTCTCCGCGAGTGTCAGGCGGCGGCCGCCATCAACCACCCGGGTATCGCCACCATTTATGAAGCCGGTGAGACCGATGAAGGCTGGCTCTACCTGGCCTCCGAGCTGATCGAGGGCGTGACGTTGAAAACCCGGATAGGCGAAGGCGCAATACCTCCGGACGAGGTGATCGATCTCGGAATCCAGCTCACTCAGGCCCTGGCGGCGGCCCACGCGGCGGGCGCGGTGCACCGGGACATCAAACCTGGAAACCTCATGCTGACGCCCGACGGCCGACTGAAGGTCCTCGACTTCGGTCTTGCGCGGCTCACGGCAAGGTCTCGCCCCGAGGACGACGACGAGGAGACCATGACCCAGACCAGCGCCGGATTGGTCATGGGGACTCCGGCCTACATGTCGCCGGAACAGGCATCGGGTATGGACGTGGACGCCAGGACCGATATCTTCGCCACCGGCTGCGTCTTGTACGAGATGGTGTCGGGCCGGTCGCCCTTCAAATCAGGGTCGGTCCCGGCCACTCTCCGTAGGGTCCTGGTGGAGGATCCGCCGCCACTGGAGTCGTCGGTGGACCGGTTGCCGGCCGGACTCGACGAGGTGCTGCGGCGGGCGCTGGCCAAGGAGAGGGACGAGAGGTACGCCACCGCCGGTGAGATGGCCGATGAGTTGAAGGCATTGAGAACGTCCGAGTTCGTCCCAGTGAGCTTGGCGGCCTCCCGACACCGCACACGGGTTCTTGGGTCCGTAATCGCAGCGGTGGTGATCGCGCTGGCTGCGATCACGGCCTTCGTGCTGTGGAATAGGCCCAGCATCGCTTTCGAACAGAAGGACCACCTGCTCATCGCCGACGTGGACAATCAGACCGGAGACGAAGTGTTTGATCTCGCCCTTCGAACAGCGCTGGAGGCCGACCTCAAACAGTCCCCTTACGCCAAGATCGTGCAGCGCAGCCAGATTCGCGACACCTTGAAGCTGATGAAGAAGGATCCATTGTCGCCAGTGACCGAAGAGCTCGGCCGGGACATCTGTCGGTTTGCCGGGGTCCGGGCCATGTTGCTGCCCCGGGTGCTGTCGGCGGGCGAGGCGTACGATCTGCAGGCGATCCTGGTGGATCCCGCCACTGGCGACCAGGTGGATCGAATCAGGGTCACTGCGCGGAGCCGCGAGAAGGTACTGCTCGAATCCATCGACACGCTGACTCGGAAGGTGAGGCGCAGCCTTGGCGAGTCCATCGGGTCTATCAGGAAGACCGATGTGCCGGTGGCCCGCGCAACGACCGCGTCGTGGGAAGCGCTGCGATACCTGTCGTTGGCCAACCAGAAGTGGAGCGAGGCCACGCCGGAGGAGGCGGCACCGTTGCTGGAACTGGCCATCGAGGAGGACCCCGAGTTTGCGGCGGCGAAGGGAACCCTGGGATTGCTGCTGATCCAGTTCCTGGACGAGAAAGAGAGGGGACAGCAGTACCTGCGCGAAGCGTTGATCGACGGCGAAGCGCTGCCCCAGCAGGAGTATCTGATGGTCCGGGCGGTCAATCGTCAGTTCGTGGACGAGGATCTGGAGGCTGCGCTCGAAGACTACGAATTGATCTGCGACCTCTATCCGGACCAGATGGCTGCATTCAACAATCGGGGCCGCATCCTGATGGCTCTGGGTCGGGATGACGAGGCCATCGCCATGTTCGAACAGGCTTCTGAGCTGGATCCGTTGGCAACGGTACCCCTCTTCAACCGATGGATCATCCACATGCAGCGCCAGCATCGGCCCCGTGCCGCCGAGGCGGTGGCCCGTGAGGCTGTTGCCCGGTGGTCGGACAATTCCGGATTCCACTCCATGCTCGGTTGGAGCCTGCTGGTCCAGGGGAGGTTCTCCGAAGCGATCCCAGAGTTCAGGGCCGCGCTCGCCTTGGTTCCGGACCACAGCTATTCGCTGCCGAACCTGGCGTACACGCTGTTCGCCGTTGGAGAAACCGACGAGGCCGTGGGGCTCTTTCACCGGGTGTTGACCCTCGTCGACGCGGGTCAGATGGGCGGGGAGAGATCGTCGGCGGTGCGAGACCTGGCCATGGCTCTCGTGGCCGAGGGCCGGGCAGGGGAGGCGAACGCCTTGGTCCTCGAAGAGTCAAAACGGATGCGGTCGGGCAGTCGGGGTGCGACGCTGACGACCGGCGATTATCTGGCCTTGGCCCAGCTTGCCGCCACCGTCGGCCGGGACGACGAGGCCCGGAGATGGATCCTGCAGGCAGAGACCTTTGGCATCGACAACGGGGACCAGGGCGCCGAGTTGGCGGCGGCATACGCCATTCTGGGCGAAGAGGAGCGTGCGTTGGCGGAGTTGAGTTCGGCCCTCGAGTCCGGGGTCAGCGATTTCTACCTCTCCATGGTGATCCCACCCTTTGGTGGCCTGCTGGACGAACCGGAGTTTCTGGCCCTGTTCGGCGCCGACACGATTTCCTGAGCCCGCCCGTCGTGTGGGCGTATCATGGCCCGGATGTGCCGAAGCGTCACTGAGGGAGGCGATCCATGAGCATTGCGAAGTACCTGTTGGCCGGACTGTGTGTATTGACGGCCATGCCGGCAACGGCCCAGTTGACCGAGTTTCCGCCCGAGGAGTTCATCCAGCGAAGGGCCGCTCTGTGTGAGTTGCTTGAACAGGGGTACGTCCTGCTCTTTGGTGAGAGCATCCGTCACCCGGCCATCCGGCTGCGCCAGGAGAACGATTTTTTCTATTACACCGGGGTTGAAGACCTCAACGCGGCCATGCTCATGGATGTGGAGAATGAATGCGGAGCCAGCCTCTTCCTGCCGTCGCAGAGCGAGCGGGAGATCCGGATGGACGGCGCCAATCTGCTGAACGACCGGGACCGGGCGGAGCAGGCGGGCTTTGCCCAGGTCCATGAGATGTCTCGGCTGGCCGAGGTGCTGGTTCGCACAAGAGGGGACCGGACAGTCCCGTTCTGGGTGAGATTTGGCGAGTCGGACTATGTGGACTGGAATCGCTACGAGGTGGCCATGTTGCTTGCTCGCCAGTTCGCCACCGGGTTTGGCTCCCAGCAATCGGCGAGCGCCTACCGGTTGGAGATGTTGAGAACGCGGTTTCCAGGTCTGGAGCTGCGTGACGTCACCCGCCACATCGACCTCCAGAGGATGATCAAGACACCGCGAGAGATCGATGTCCTCAGACGCAATGCCGTGGCCAGCTCCACCGGGATCCGTCGGGCCATCGAGATCACCGCTGCCGGGGTTTACGAGTACGAACTGGACGCCATCGCCAGCTACGAGGTGCGCCGACACGGTGGCCAGGGGGACGGGTATCCCGGGATCGTGGCTTCCGGACCAAACCTCAAGACCTGGCATTACGAGCGCAACAACCGCCGGCTCGAAGCTGGCGACCTCGTGGTCATGGACTACGGCGGCTCTTTCGGATATCTGGCGGTGGACATCACCCGGACCTGGCCGGTCTCGGGGACCTTCACCGAGCGGCAGAACGAGGTCTACGACTGCGTGTTGGAGGCTCAGCGCGCGGTGATCGCCGCAATGAAACCCGGGGCCACCCGTGAGGAGTCGGAACAAATCTGCCGCGACGTCTATACCAAACACGGATTCGGCGACCACGAGCCCCTCGGGTGCAACGGACACTTCGTGGGAATGTCGGTGCACGACCCGGGTGATTACGACATTCCGTACGCCGCCGGAATGGTGATCGCGATAGAGCCCCTCATCGCGCTGGACGACGAAGAGATCCACGTCCGAATCGAGGACACCGTGCTGGTGACCGAAGATGGGGCCGAGGTGCTCAGCTCGTCCCTGCCCAAGGAGATGGATGAGGTGTCGGCGTTGGTGGGGAGGGATGTGGGCAGATAATTCGAAATTCGAAATTCGAATACCCCCGCCCACCCGGAGCGAGGAACAAGGGAGCAGGAGGCAGCCGGATCGGAGTGCATTTGTGGTGCAGGCGTCTCGCCTGCAACAAATGTCGAATGGGTCCCGGCGGCCCCCGTAATGCCAAATGGAATAGAGAGGGGCAGGGGGCCGTAGGGGTTGCCATGGAGGTGGACAGATGAGAACCACGACGGTGGCAGCGATGATCGTGCTGTTGTTTGGTTGCGCGGCCGTGGCGGTGTTTGGTGGGGAGAGGGAGGATCTTGCGGTGACCGCGGCCGAACACTGGCTGGATCTGGTGGATGGTGGTGCCTATGACCAGAGCTGGAAAGAAGCCGCTTCGCTCTTTCGCGGCGTGGTCAAGGAGGCCGATTGGGTGGCCTCGTTGAATGCGATCCGGAAACCTCTGGGGAAGGCAATCTCCAGAAATCTGAAGGGCGCACAGTTCACCACCGAGCTGCCCGGAGTTCCCGACGGTGAGTACGTGGTCATCCAATTCGAAACTTCATTCGAGAACAAAGCGTCCGCGGTGGAGACAATCACTCCTATGAAGGACGATGACGGCACCTGGAGAGTTTCGGGCTACTTCATCCGCTGAGCGTCCCGCGGTCAAGCCGTTCAGGCCGAGGTCTTGCCCCGAACGTCGGCGAGCCCGCCGTCGATGCCGATGACCTGACCGGTGACCCACGAGCTGTCGGGGCCCAGCAGCCAGGCGATCAACTGAGCAACCTCCTCCGGGCGCCCGATGCGTCCCAGCGGGTGCATGGCTTCGGAGGCCTTCAACATCATCGGGTTTCCGGTGATCCCTGCGCTCATGGGAGTGTCCACCAACCCGGGAGCGACCACGTTCACCCGGATTCCCTTGCCGGCATAGGTTGCCGCCGCGGAGCGACCGAGCCCGATGACCCCCGCCTTCGCCGCGGCGATCGCCTCATGGCTCGGGAGCCCAACTCGTGCTGCGGCAGAAGCCATCAACACGATGGATCCGCCTGTGCGGGACATGGCTCTGGCCCCGGCGCGCACGGTTGCGAATGCCGAGTCGAGATTCGATGCGATGGTCTCGCGCCACTGCTCTTCAGAGGTCGCGTGGGCCGGTTTGAGCAGGATCGATCCGACGCAGTTGACGATTCCAGCGACGCGACCGGCCTCCTGCGCGATGACCTTCACGAAGTTGTCCACCTCATCGATGCTCGTGGCGTCGAGGGTTGTCGATGTGGCACCACCCAGCTCGGCCGCCAGAGCGTCAAGCCGGTCCGCGTCCCGGGCCGCGATGGCCACCCGGGCCCCTCCCTCCGAAAGCGAACGGCAGAGTGCCGAACCGATGCCTCCAGTGGCTCCCAAAACAATGTAGGTAGGTGTCTCACTCATTGTGTGTCTCCCGTTCGGGGCAACAACCGGCAGGGCCAGGTCCTTCCAATTCGCCGGGGAACGTTTCCGCTGCAATTTCCCTGACGGTGGATCCGTTTCGCAGATAGATGAGGTGCTCACGGAACCATCCGGGACGTGCCAGCGCGAGTGCCCAATTCGTGCGGGGGGCGTTCGCTACGGTCTGTCTTGTTTTGGCTGCGGATGGGGCGTGGGCTCAGACGGGGATGATCATGGATCTGGTGGACTCGAAGACACAGTGGCGAACCATCGACGATGTGGTGATGGGCGGCGTGTCCAACAGCACGATCGAGATCGCGGATGGCGTGGCGACCTTCTCGGGCGTGGTGTCGCTGGAGAACAACGGCGGCTTCGCATCGGTGCGGACGCTCCCGGCCGATCACGACCTGGCGAGCTTTGATGGACTGATGCTCCGGCTCCGCGGCGATGGCAAGCGCTATGCGTTCAGGCTGCGCACCACGGACGAATTCGACGGTGTGAGCTATCAAATCATGATCCAGCCGCCGGCGGGGGAGTGGACCGATATCGTCGTCCGTTTTTCTGATTTCGAGCCCGTGTTCAGGGGCCGGCGGGTGGCCGGACACCCACCGCTCGATCCGTCGCGGGTGAAGACGTTGGGGTTTTTGATCTCGGGCGGGCAGGCTGGGAATTTCCGGCTTGACATCCAGTCGGTCCGCGGCTGGGACGATTCGGCGTCCGGTGGAGAGGCCCCCGCCGAGGGTTCGGGATGAGTCTGTCGAAGAACCCGGTTCAGCGGGGCAAGATCGTGGGTTCGAAGTGGACAGCGCGGCGGCCGCGAAATCGAGAAAAGCACTTCATGGTGTTGGGTTGGGTGCTTGACGACAACGACCAGCCCACCGAGGAAGTGGAACTCGAGGCCATCCTCACCGGAAACGTCCGGAAGTCCCACTGGCGCGATTTCGAATCGGTGGAGGAGTGGCGGATCGGTTGGCGGTGAGCGACCTCATCCACGGTGGCGCCCGGCCCGCATTCCTCATCTCATTCAGGGCCGGATCTTCTCCAGTTCGTCGACGATCAGCCCTGCGAAAAGCGGAATCTTATATCCGTTCTTGGCGAGCGGTTCCGCCCCGGCCACGGCGGCCTTGGCCGCTGCATTGATGGTGGCGTCGTTGAGGGTGCGGCCCGTGATCGACTGTTCGACGGCTGTGGCGCGCCACGGCACCGGTGCGGCCCCCGAAAGGAAGACCCTGGCCGACGCCACCACGTCGCCGTCGAACTCGAGCGCCAGCGCCACCCCGGCCAACGCGAAATCCCACGATGCGCGCGCCCGGACCTTGCGGTAGGACGACCGGGTCCCGGCGGCCGGCGGCGGCAGCACGATCTCGGTGATGACCTCGTCAGGATCCAGCACGGTCTCCCGTTGGGGATCCATCGAAGGCGGGACGTGCAGCGCTTCCACCGGCACCGAGCGGCTCGAACCAGACCCGGAGACCCGGCAGACCGCACCGAGGGCGGCCAATGCCGGAGCCGTATCGGATGGATGCACGATGTAGCACAGATCCCCGCCGAAGATGCAGTGGTATTGGTTCTCGCCGTTGTAGGCGTAGCATTTTTCTCCGCCCTTGCGGAGGCAGTGGAATTCGCCTCTGTAATACCAACAGCGGGGCTTCTGGCAGAGGTTGCCGGCGATGGTGCCCTGATTCCTGAGCTGTGGACTGGCCACTACTCTTGCGGCGTCGGCAAGCGCTCCGTAGGTGCCGGCGACATCGCCGCTTTCCACAATTTCTGAAATGGTGGTCATGGCGCCGATCCGCAGGCTACCATCAGCGGCCTTCGAGATTCCCGCGAGCCCGGGGATCTTCCCGAGGCTCACCACGGAGGGGGTGGTGAAGACCCCGTCATATAGACAGCCCAGAAGATCGGTGCCGCCGCCCAACACCCGAGCCTCTCCTTCCGAAAGACGAGAGACGACATCGTCCACTGAGCTGGGTCGAATGACTGAGAATTGGGGCAGCATCTCAGGCCTCCTTCTGCTGGGCGGCGATCAGCTCCACGAGCCGCACGGCATTGGTGGGTGCGTGAGTCACCCGAACGCCAGTCGCGTCGTAGATTGCGTTGGCCACCGCCGCCGCGGTAGGAATCGTCACCGGTTCACCGACCCCCTTGGCACCTGTGGTGTTGCACTCGGTGTCGCCGGGATCGATGGGCAGAGACGTCATGTCCACCGGCACGTCGAGTGCGGTGGGAATCTTGTAGTCGTGGAGATTTTGGTTGAGCATCTTTCCGGTCTGAGAGCCGTCGAGTATCCGTTCCTCGGTCATCGCGAAGCCGATCCCCATGGCAATGCCGCCAAAGACCTGATTGTCAAAGGTCAGTCGGTTGAGGACCCGGCCCGACTCATGGGCACCGAGAAATCGGAGGATCTCCACCTCGCCGGTGCGGGTGTTGACCTCGACCTCGCAGAACTGCGCCGCGAATGGGCTGACGATCTTGCCCTCGGGGTTCGGTCCCCGGTAGCCGACGCCGACGACCACACCTCGCCGGTCGAGCAGCCCGACCTCGCCGACGGGCACCCTTTCGGATGGACTGGACCGCCTGACCACGGCATTGTCAGTCAGCATCAGATCATCGAGGTCCCATCCCTTGTCGGCGGCAACCGACTCGAGGAGCTGCTTTTTGACGTTGTACGCCGCCTCGCGGACCGCTGGCGACTCGGTCGGGACCGTCTTCGACCCGCCGGAGGACGTCGCGAACTGGGTGGTGCCGGTGTCGGCGTTCTCGATCTGAAGAGCGTCGGGGTCGATGCCCAATTCTTCCGCCACAACCATGGCCATCACGGTCTTGGTCCCGGTGCCGATATCCGACGCCCCCATATTGAGGTTGACGCTGCCGTCGGCGTACATCTTGACGATCGCGGTCGACGGCGGTCCGCCGCCACCGGCGACCCATATGCACGCCGCCATGCCGACGCCGCGTCGGATATGGCCGTCGCCCCGGGGGGCCTTCCTGGCCTCGGCCCAGCCGAACTCCGTGGCGCCGTCCTCGAGGCACTGGCGCAGCCCGGTCGAGGTGAACGGCCGGTCACCGCGGGCCTGGCTGACGGTCGGGACGTTGCGCAACCGCAGCTCCACCGGGTCCATCTCGATCGCCTCGGCAAGCGCGTCCATTACCTGTTCGAGAGCCCACGCTCCCTGCGGGTGGCCGGGCGCGCGCATCGGGCGTGCGGGGCCGACATTCATATAGGCGAGTTCGTTGTGCGTCCGGACGTTCGGGCAGGTGTAGAGGTCCTTGATGACCCAGTCGACGATCCCGGCGCCGCTGCCGAAATGACCGCCCGCCGAGCTCAGGCACTCAAACTCGAGCGCGGTCAATCTGCCGTCGCTTTTCGCCCCGGCCTTGAGGCGCATCACTGTGCCGGGTCGATTGCCGGCGACCAGCATCTCCTCCTCTCGGGACAGGAAAAGCTTGACCGGCCGCGCCGCTTTTTTTGCCATCAACGCCGCTATGACGGTGTGTTTGGACGTCTGGAGCTTGGATCCGAAGCCGCCGCCCATGTAGTGGCCGATGACCCGGACGTTGGCGAGCGGCATACCGAGTACCTGCGCGATCCTCATCTGCGAGACATAGACACCCTGGAGCGATTCCCAAAGCGTGAGACGGTCTCCATCCCAGCGTGCGACGCAGCCGTGCAGCTCCATTGGGTTGTGGATCTCGTACTCGGTGCGGAATCTCTTTTCCACGACGATGTCCGCTTCGGCAAAGCCTGCTTCGACGTCACCTCGTTCGTAGACGTCGGGGTCTCCCTGATGGTTGCCCACTCCGCCCACCAGCGGTGCGCCATCGGCGAGGGCGTCCTGCTCGTTCGAGACGTGGGGGAGCACCTCGTAGCGAACGGCGATCGCCGCAAGGGCGTCACGTGCCTGATGCGGGGTCTCGGCTGCCACCGCGGCCACGGTGTCGCCCTCGAACCGGATGACAGGGTCGAAGAGCTTTGACGAGTCGCCACGGCTGTACGACCACGTGATGTCGACTTCCGGATCAGAGGGGGACAACATCACCGCAACTCCGGGCATCTGCGCAGCGGCCGCGAGGTCCACTTCGATCACTCGAGCGTGGGGGTGTGGGCACCGGAGAATGGCGCCGTAGAGCATGTCGGGCAAGATGACGTCCGATGGGTAGACAGCCGAGCCGCTCAGCCGTTCATAGGCGTCGACACGAGGCAGACGATTTCCCACGACCTTCGTGGAACGCCATGGTGAGGGATATTCGCTGGGTTCGGGGGTCTCGGGCACCGGACCTTCGATGTAGTAGGTCTCATCGTGATTCATTTCCCACCCCCTTTCTTGGCTTCGGCGGCCCGTTCGACCGCCTTGAAGATGTGGACGTAGGCGGCGCAGCGGCAAAGGTTGCCTGCCATGGCGTGCCGGATCTGGTCTACGTCCGGGTTCGGGTTGGCCCGGAGCAGACCCTCGGCGGCCATCACCTGACCCGGGGTGCAGTAGCCGCACTGATAGGCGTCTTCTTCGAGAAAGGCGAGCTGGGTGGTGCCGAGTTCCTCGCCGTTCATCAGACCCTCGACGGTAGTGATCTCCACTCCCTCTGCCTCCACGGCAAGGGTCATGCAGGCGTAGCGCGGTCGTCCGTCAATCAACACCGTGCACGATCCGCATTCTCCGCGTTCGCAGCCGATCTTCGTACCGGTCAGACCGAGGCGTTCGCGGATCACGAAGAGCAGGGTCCACCGCGGCTCCACGAGCAGTCGATGAATGCGGCCGTTGATGGTCAATGCCACGGGGACCATCCCTCCCGAATGAGGGCGCTCGTCGTCAGCCTGAGCTCTGGCGATCCCGGCGCCGGTGGCGGTCACCACCGCCCCTGCTCCAACCGAGCCTATGAAGCCCCGTCGCGTCACACCCTGCGGCGGATGGGCTGTTTTCTTTCGGTCGGTCATGTGTCCTCCCCTTGAGGTCCCGTCTCGGATCTTGAATATTGAGACTAGATATTCATAAGTGCTTTCGCAGAGTGAGTTTAGCAGTTCTACGGTGAACTCGGCGTGGGGTTGCCGGGGCCGGATCCAGGTAGTTCCGCCCCGGACTTTCGTATCATCGTGGGGTGAGGTTCGCAGGGTTGATTTTGGCCGGTGGTGAAGGACGTCGATTCGGCGGTCCAAAGGCCTTCGCCCGGCTGCCCGACAGACGGACCTTTCTCGAGGCCTGCTGCCAGACTTTGGAAGAGGCCGGAGCGCGTCCGGTGGCGGCAACCCTGCCGCCGGGCTTCACGGCGGACGAGTTCCCGGGCGTTCGACAGCTGCCGTTGCCCGAGTCCGGGTTCGACATGCTCGGCTCTCTTCGGTGGGGGCTGCGCCATCTGATTTCCGACACCGGCTGGGCGGCGGTGGTGATGCTCCCCGTGGACCATCCTTTGGTCACGCCAGAATCAGTGGCGGCGCTGGCCGGGGTCGATGCACCGGCTGTCATTCCGGTCTTCGCCGGCAAACACGGTCATCCGATCCGTCTGAGCCGGGCGGTTGCGGAAGGCATCGCACGCGAAGAGATCGATGGCGCCACTGTGCGCGATGTTCTCGGTCTGGTTGGGGTGGTGGACCTCGAGGTGGTTGATCCGGGTGTCACCGCGAACTGCAATACCCCAACGGCGTTGCGCGACGCGATGGATATGCTCTGATTTTTTGAATCTCGTGGAGGTGCCGTGGTTGATCGGTGAATCCACCACGCGTGGTGCAGTTGTCACATCGAGGTGTGATCGAGATTCAAAAAATCAGAGAGACACCAAGCGCGTTCACTTTACGGGCTCGCGCATCGTTACGAATTCTTCGGCGGCCGTGGGATGGATCCCGACGGTGGCGTCGAATCGCTCCTTGGTGGCGCCGCATTTCATGGCCACCGCCATGCCCTGAATGATCTCTCCCGCCTCCGGCCCGACCATGTGGACGCCCATCACCCGGTCGGTGGTTCGGTCCACCACCAGCTTCATCATCGTGCGCTCGTTGCGGCCGGAGAGGGTGTAGAGCATGGGCCGAAAGACCGAGCGGTAGACGACCACATCGAGACCTTCGGCGCGGGCCTCGGTCTCGGTGAGGCCGACGGTGCCGATCTGCGGTTGGCTGAAAACAGCCGTCGGGATATTCGAGTAATCCATGGCGGTGGGGTTGTCAAAAAACAGCGTTTGGACCAGGGCCATGGCCTCGCCGATGGCCACCGGGGTGAGGTTGATGCGATCGGTCACGTCTCCGATGGCGTAGATCCCCGACACCGAGGTTTCGGAAAATTCGTCCACTGCAACCGCACCACGGGCGTTGACGTCCACGCCGAGCTCCTCGAGACCGAGTCCGGAGGTGTTGGGAATCCTGCCAGTGGCGCACAGCATCACGTCGGTGTCGATGCTATCACCGTGGTTGGTGGTCGCTCTGAGCCCGTCGCCGGCCGCTTCGATCCGGTCGATCAGGGTATCGAAGATCAGGGTGATGCCGCGCCCGGCCATGGCTTCTGCCAGTGACGTCCGGACGTCGTCGTCGAAACCCCGCAGGAAGAGGGGTCCGCGGTAGTTGAGAGTGACCTCGGAACCCAGGCTGTTGAAGATGCCGGCGAACTCCACCGCGATGTAGCCGCCGCCGGTGATCAGAATTCGCCTCGGCAGATGGTCGAGGTGGAAGATCTCGTCCGATGTGATGCCGAGTTCGGCGCCGGGAATGGGCGCCTTGAAGGGTCGCCCACCGGTGGCAATCAGAATGCGTTCGGCCGTGGAGCTCGCCCCGCCGACCTCCACCGTGTGGCGGTCAGCGATTCGCGCCCGCCCGTGGTGGATGTCCACCCCCGAACCCTCGAGCAGTGAGCGATAGACGCCGTTGAGCCGTTCGATCTCGCGGTCTTTGTTGGCGATCAGGGTGGACCAGTCGAAGCTGGTTTCCCCGACCGTCCAACCAAATCCCTTGCTGTCCTCGAAGGAGGACGCGAAATCCGAGGCGTAGACCAACAGCTTCTTCGGCACGCACCCTGCGTTGACACACGTCCCGCCGAGAGGACCCACCTCGGCCACGGCCGTTCGGGCCCCGGCCGCCGCAGCCATTCGCCCAGCCCGCACTCCGCCCGATCCCGCACCGATGACGTAGAGGTCGTAGTCGAACCGTGCCATGCTCCCCGTCCTTTCGGAGGTCACACTCGGGACGCCAGACTACATCAGCTGACCTGCGTCGATGTGGATTTTGATGATCGAGCTTCTCAGAGAAAATCCCCCGGCTCCTGGGAAGAGGAGGGTTCAAAATTCTAAATTAAGAATTCAAAATTCGGAATCTTGGGAAACGGGGGGAAGGACGCTACTTCTTGGCCATCTCGAGGCCAATGGAGATTTCGACCTCGTCACCGAGGATGAAACCGCCCGCGTCGAGGGCCTTGTTCCATTCCATGCCGTAGTCCTTGCGATTGATGGTGGTGGACAGCTCGTAACCCGCCTTGGTGTTACCCCACGGGTCCTTGATCTCTCCGAGATAGGTCACCGGCAGGGTGATCTTATTGGAGACACCGAGCATGGTGAAGGTCCCTGTGACGGCGTAATCGTTGCCGCCGACCTTGGTGATCTTCGAACTCGTGAAGGTGATTTCTGGGAACTTCTCGACGTTGAAGAAGTCGGCCGACCGAAGGTGCTTGTCGCGGTCTTCGTTGGCGGTGTCGATACTCGCCGCGTCAATCGTGAACTGAACCGACGACGCGTCGAGGTTCTCAAAATCGACGGTCACGGTTCCGGTAAACCCGTCGAAGCGTCCGGTCACTTTGGAGATCAGGTGACGGATCTTGAAGTTCACGTCGGAGTGAGCGCCATCGACGGTGTACACGTCGGCAGCGGGGGCGATTGCAGCGATCGCCAGAACTACTGTCAATGCGAGATAGGTCATTTTCTTCATATCGTTCTCCATTTTCGTTTTGGTGGACGGTCAGTCATGCCGTCCAGTCTCTTGTCCGAACCTGTCCATCGTCCAGAAGATTCCATCGAGAGGATTGTAAACACTCAAAAAGCACATGCAGATGCTGCCAGGGTGACTCACACCGCTGCCAGGTCGGCATCGCCTGGCGAGGGCAAGGGGCGACACGTCCACTCAACTTTTCAAACCTTGACGCTAATATGCCGTTTCTTCCGGGAGCGGGAACGAAAACCGCCCGTGAGCATGTTAAATACAGGAATGTCTGGACACAGGCGGTTCTGGCAGGGAAATTGCTAGGCTAAGAACGTGCAGCGGCACCAAATTTTCTTTCGAAGGGCGCTTGTCGCCTCATTTCTGCTGCACCTGCTGCTGCTCTTCGTTGTAATACCGGGGGCGCGGAAGGTGTGGCCGGTGAGCCTGACAGAGTCGACGCTGTTCGAACCGCCTCCCCAGCAGGTGTCCGATCAACGGCCGCTGGAATTCGAGTTCGTGGATCTTGCCGATGAGCGAGAGGAGGCCCCGGTCAGTGATCAGGTGCCGCTGTCCGATCTCGACCGGCGAGCTCACGGAGGCGTAGGCGAGCCCGTCGAAAGATCGCCTGGCAGTGTGGGCAACACCCCCCAGCTTGTCCAGGCTGAGGGAGGTCAGGTCTTGGATCGTGGCGCACCGCCGCAACAACCTGCCCAGCCGACGGAACAGGTGTCGCCACCCGAGCCGGAGCCCGAAGAGGCCAGCAGGGAGCCGGAGGAATCCGCGCCAGAGTTCGAGCCGGAGGGTGCCGGCCCTCAAGAGCCGGAACAGCAGCAGAACCGTCCCCAGATCCAACTGCCGCCGTCTGGGTCGTGGGCGTTGCCTCCCACGGCCGGGGGACTCCCGGAAAATCCTGATCGTGAAGGCGGAAGTGTGGACGAGGGTGGGTTGTCGTTTGACACCCAGTGGTATGACTGGGGCCCATACGCCGACAAGATGTTGCGCAGGATTCGTCGCAACTGGAGGATCCCCGAAATCGCCCGGCTGGGTGTCAGCGGTGCGGTTCGGATCCGGTTCTATATCGAAAAGGACGGCACCGTGACGGGTCTGCAGATCACCGACGAGTCTGGAAAGCCGCCAATGGACTTCGCCGCCCGAGACGCCATCAGCCACTCATCACCCTTCGATCCGCTGCCGTCCGACCTCACGGGGGTGGATCGTGAGGGAGTTACCATTACGTTCTACTACAATTCCAGCCCTCGCAGACGATGATCCGCGCAGGTCGTGAGAAACACGCAAGGAGCACTCCGTGATTGAAATTCTGAAATCCGGCGGACCGGTCATGATTCCGCTGATGGCGCTATCCATGGTGGCCATGGCCATCGTGCTCGAGCGCCTGTGGGTTCTGCGCAGGTCCAACTACCTGAAGGATGAGACGGTGTCGACGCTGAGTCACTACCTGGGTGACCGCCAGTTCAAGGCAGCGGTTGGATTCTGCAAAATGAATCCCGGCCCGTTCACCAACCTGGTGTCGGTGCTGGTGGAGAATCGGTTCGCTCCGTATGACGAGCTAAGAGAGATCCTCGAAGATACCGGACGCCGCGAGTTGATCGGCCTGCAGCGTGGACTTCCTGCGCTGGGCACCATCGTTGCAGGAGCCCCTCTGCTGGGCCTGCTGGGTACCGTGTTGGGGATGATAGACATCTTCCGAGCCGTCGCATCGGCTGGAACCGGGATCACCGAGGCGCTCGCCACCGGCATTTCCCGTGCCCTGATCACCACCGCCACGGGTCTGATCATCGCGATCCCGGCGTTGTTCGTCCACTCGTATTTGGAGTCCCGCGCGGTTGGTATTCTCGCCGATGTGGAGGCACAGATCGTCGACTTCCTGCACCTGGTCCGAGCCCACGATTCAATCTCCGGGACCAAGGACGAGGAGGATGGCTCGTGAAGCTTGGAACGGTGCGATCGAAAGCCCGGCCGGACATCCAGATGTCGCCGTTGATCGACGTCATCTTTCTGTTGCTGATCTTCTACGCCGTGACCACCCAGTTCGTCACCGATGAACGGCTCAAGCTCAAGCTGCCCGAAGCCAAGACCGCCGAGGACGCCGGCACGGGGCGCGAGGACACGCCACCGGTGGTGATCGTGGCCGCCGACGGGACGGTGTGGATCGACGACGCCCTCGTCCCGGAGGCCGAGCTCGAGGACCGGATTCAACAGATCGTTGACCGCGCTCCCGAAGGAGCCGTGATACTCAAAGGAGACAAGGAGGCGGACTACGGGGTGGTGGTTCACGTGCTCGACATCGCCCGGTCGGCGGGGGCGACGATGATCCAGATGTCGGCGGAGCGCCCGGCTGAGTGAGCAGCTAGGGGTTAGCGCCCCCACCCGTTCGGTGTGGAAAGTGTGGAGGGTGTGGAATCCCGAGGCCGCTTGGCACGGCACAGCCGGAGGCGGAGCCGGAAGCCCGAGCTCGAAACGTAGCGACAGCAATCAGGGGCAGTGACAGGGAACAACGATCAGCGACAGAGTTCATCTGTCCACAAAACCGGGGTATCCGAGCATTTCTCATTTCACATTTCACATCTCTCATTCAACTTCGCGCCCAGTGATCTCGTCCCAGAAAAAAATCGGGCGGGGCCGAGGCCCCGCCGTGAAAAGGGGAGGAAACAGGGTGCCAGGGTCAGCTACCCAATGAAGAGGGTGAAGGGCGGAGGCTGGCCATCAATGCCACCTCCGTGAAAGGGCGTTGCGAAGTCTGGTGCGATCACAGTGGGCGAAGGACTCAAAGGCTGCCCCCACACCCATGACCTTCTCGCGCCGGGGGTCGGCGATTCGGGCGACCCTCGCCCGGCCGCGAATCGGGACCTCCTCCTCGGGGAAGAGAAGAGAGAACTCGAGCAGCGCGCCGATCTCGGGCTGATGGGAGCAGTTCACCAACATGCCCGACATCGAGAGGTTCTCGGTATGGCAGTAGGCTACGGTCTGCTCTCGGTTGGCGACGTCGGAGATGTGGATCGGGGTGCGCAACTGGAACCGTCTGGGGACGTCGATCAGCGAGAGCACCGAATCCTGGATTTCTTGGTCGCAGTCCGACCGGGATACCGCTCGGTTGACACCGCTTCCCAAGAGATGCTTGGCGCCCTCGATGGCGCCTGGGGCGCAGTAGAGGACCAAGCCAGCGTGCTGACTTGCGGACCCGTCGGCCCGAATCGCTTTGACGAGCGCGTCCAGAGGCATTTCCGGTGCCGGGTACCCCGCCACCACAACGTCGAAGCCGTTGCGTTCGACCACCGAAAGCAGGGGCAGGCTCCATGGAACGCGGTGAAAGTCCACCTCGAAGGCCTCGAGCAGGGAAACCAGACGGTGGACATCGTCGTGTCCGAGCCCGGTGAACAAGATTTGGCGGGTCGCGAAGATCATCGAGTCGTCCGTCTCCTCGGCATTTTGTACCAAGAAGCGGGCTGAGAAATACCGTGCAAAAGGCGACTTCTGAGCTGCGGGGTGTTGTGTTTTGGAGGATCGGCGTCGCGCCGGCGCGGTCACCTCTCGTTGGCGTGGTCGGTGCCGATGGCCAGCAGGTCGTTGACGTGGTCGTCGGCGAGGCTGTAGTACACCATCCGGCCGTCGCGCCGGGCCCGCACGAGGTTGCGGTCGCGGAGCAGCCTCAGCTGATGGCTCACCGCCGACACCGAGAGGTCGGCGATCACCGCCAGATCGCACACGCACAGCTCCTTGGTCACGGTGAGTGCGTGGAGGATTCTCAGCCTTGTCGGGTCTGAGAGTGCCGAAAAAAGCCGGCTCAGATCCTCAATCGTGTCTCCGGAGAGGCTCTTGCCCTGGGCGAAGGCCACCGATTCCGGATCGATTTCGTGGATGCTGCACAAATTGGTGTCGAAATCCTGGTCCGCCATGTGTGCATTATTTCACAATCGTGCCGAACGGTCAATGACCCGAGCAACTAGGAGCCCCGATTGTGTCGGGGCTCCGTGGCTTCGTCTGAGTTGACCGTGGTTAGACGGGAACCGCTTTGTGACCGTAGAAAATGACTCCGGCCTCGCCGTCCCAGGAGACGCGCCGGAACTCGAGCCGGATCGGCATGCCGATTTCGAGGGCGTCAGGATTCTCCACATCACCGATCTGGACCATCACCCGGGCGCCACCCTCGAGCTCCACCAGGGCGATGGGTAAGGGCGTCTGTTCGGTGAAACCTGCCGGGGGCACCCGCACCACGGTGAAGGTGAGGATCTTCCCGTCACGGGGCAAGGTCACGTCTGAAAACTCTCGGCCGCCGCAGTCCGAACAGACGAGACGGGCTGGGTAGAGGATTTTGGAACACCCCTCGCACTGGCTTGCCTCGAGGCGATATCTGCGGGGGAACTCACGCCACGCGCGTGCCGGGGAAAACATCACTCCACCTCCAGGATATGGACCACCGAGCTGCCGCCGGAGCCCCCCATGTTCTGGGCCAGACCGATTCGAGCCCCTTCCACTTGCCTTTGACCGGCCTCGCCGCGGAGCTGGGTGACGATCTCCGCCACCTGGGCGACCCCGGTGGCGCCCACCGGGTGTCCCTTGGCCTTCAAGCCGCCAGATGGGTTGATGGGGATTTTGCCGCCGAGGGCCGTCAGGCCCTTCTTGACGGCGGGTCCACCTTCACCGCGATCAAAGAAGCCCAGCGCCTCGGTTGCCATGATCTCCGCGATTGTGAAGCAGTCGTGGACCTCCGCAAGGTGAATGTCACTGGGTGAGCGGCCGGCCATCTCGTAGGCCCGTTCGCCGGCGAGACGAACCGCCG
Source organism: uncultured Holophagae bacterium (assembly GCA_963710645.1). Lineage (GTDB taxonomy): Bacteria > Acidobacteriota > Thermoanaerobaculia > Thermoanaerobaculales > Sulfomarinibacteraceae > FEB-10. Next base: position 128,718 of record CAVQBD010000007.1, read on the forward strand.
CCAACTCGGTGAGATCGGCGCGGTTGGCCAGTGAGATGGTGTCGGTGGCCACTCCCGATCCGGTGATCTTCACGATCGGACGGTCGCCCGCTATTTCTTTCGCTCGATCGACGCTTGCGATGACCAGCGCTGCCGCACCGTCGGTGATCGGGGAACAGTCGAGTAGATGCAATGGGTCGGCCACCATGGTGGATCCGAGGACGTCGTCGACGCCGACCTTCAGGTGGTATTGGGCGTGGGGATTGAGTAGGCCGTTGGCGTGGTTCTTGACCGCCACCTGAGCCAGTTGTTTGCTCGTCGTGCCGTATTTCGCCATGTGAACCCGGGCGAGCATTGCGTAGAGTCCGGGGAAGGTGATGCCGTGGAATCCCTCCCACTCCTGGTCGGCCGCGGTTCCGAGGGCGTAGGTGGCGTCAGATCCGTCCACGTCGGTCATTTTTTCGACGCCGGTGACGAGGGCGACATCGGCCAGCCCTGACGCCACCTCGGCGAAAGCGGCACGCAGTGACAAGCCCCCCGACGCGCAGGCCGACTCGACCCGCATGGCAGGGACACCGGCCATGCCGATTTCGTCGGCGAGCAGGGAGACCAGGTGCTCCTGACCGGTGAAGAGGCCCGACGACATGCATCCCACCGAGATGAAGTCGACGGCGTCAACGCCGGCGTCCTCCAGGGCGTTGATGGCTGCCTCAGTCCAGAGTTGTCGAAGTGATTTTGACCACATCTCTCCGAATGTGACCAGTCCGGTTCCGATGATTGCAACCTCGCGCATGGCCACCTCCTACTCCGCCATCCGGATCTTGCCGCGGAGCTTGGCGTAGGTGCCGTAATCCACGTAGATCTTGTTCTCGTCGAGTTGGGGTCGGGTCCGCGGGGCGACGTCCTGCACCTCGGAAAGTCGGTCGGTGGCCCGGAAGACGAAGGAGTCAGAGCCCGCACCCGATCCGAAGGAGGTGAGCAGGATGAGGTCGCCGGGCGCGGCCACATCGAGGATGGCGGTCAGGCCGATGGGTGAGGCGCCTGAATAGGTGTTTCCCAGCCATGGCGACAGCCACCCGGTCTTGAGCTGTTCCTCTGAAAAACCGAGCTTTTTACCGACCCGCATGGGGAACTTCCCGTTGGGTTGGTGGAAGACCGCGTGAGCGAAGTCCTTTGGCTCGAGTCCCGCCTTCTTCATCATTCCGGACGCTGAGCTCATGGTGTGCCGGAAGTATGCCGGCTCGCCGGTGAACCGGCTGCCGTGTCGGGGGTAGTGCATGTACTCGCGGCGCCAGAAATCTGGCGTATCGGTTGTCCAGGAGTAGCTGTCCACTACTTCGGCGAGGATCCGATCCTCGTCGGCGCCGAAGATGAAGGCCGCTGCGCCGGCGGCGGCGGAGTACTCGAGAGCGTCCCCTGGGGCCCCCTGTGAGGTGTCGGCCCCGATCCCAAGGCCATAGGTGACCTCACCCGCCTTGACCAACGCCTGCGCCAGGAACAGACCCTCGGTGCCCGCCTTGCAGGCGAACTCCAGATCGGCCACGTGGATCTCAGGGACCGCCCCGATCGCCTCGGCAACGATGGTTCCCGACGGCTTGACAGCGTAGGGGTGGGACTCCGATCCGACGTAGACGCAACCGATGTCGGCCGGATCGACGCCACGGGATCGGGCGAGCGCGTTGCGGGTCGCCTCCACCGACATGGTGATGGTGTCCTCATCGGCTCCCGGGACGGATTTTTCGTTCAATTGGAGGCCGCGCTTGTAGGACGGGGCATCGGCCCCCCAGACCTTCGCGATCTCCTCGACCTTGATCCGACGCCTCGGAATGAACGCGCCGTAACCGACGATTCCGACGTTCATGAGCCCTCCAAATGTTGAGATCAGGTTGCTTACGCGTTAACGCCTCAGGGGGCCTGATCAGTCTACACAGCACCTTCTCCACTGTAAAGCGAGGTCTTGTGACCTCTTGGAGTGTCATCCATCGACGACGTCATTGAAGCCGAGACGGCCCCAGCACAAGGCCGTTACAGGTTACACGTTGAACGTTGGGTTCATCCGGGAAAGCGCGAGGTGGGGTGTTTGGGTGCCCGTCTCCGCCTGGCACCGCGTAGCCCGAGGCGAAGCCGGGTGCCCGGGCCCGAGAGGCAGCGGCAGTTTTCAGCGACAGCGGCTGGGAACAGCGAGCAGCGGCAGTCATCAGGGTCCACGGCAGCGGCCCCCCGCGTTCGCTTCGATTGACTCATTTCGAGGCGCCCATCTCCCCGAGGCGCTCTCCGAGGTTGCCCCCTTTGACAATGTTGGGACTTCTGAGGCCGAGTGAATCAGCTGAATGGCCCCAACATTGTCAAAGACGGCACGCCCGCCATACGCGCCCACCGCGCTCCGGGTGGGTGGGAGGAACGTTCAACGTTTAACGTGTAACTTTCAACGTGAAGTGTTCGGAATGGCACGCCCGCCCGTCGCACCCACCCTCGCTCCGGGCGGGCGGGTGGGGACTTTCAACGTTCAACGTTCAACTTTCAATATTCATCTCTGGACTTTCGACTAGGAGGGGGAGGGTACAATCGGCGTTCTTGGAGGACGACATGACCGAACGTGACATGCGCGGAGGGAACTATGCTGCCGAGCTCCAACCGCCTTCGGTTTACAAGGACCGGAGGAGTCGGCTCGCTGCGGAGGTTGGTGAGGGGACAGTGATTCTATGGGGAGCCGGCGACGACCGCGGCTACGGAGATGTGGGCACCTTTCGCCAGGCGCCCGACTTCTTCTACCTGACGGGTGTGGAACTGCCCAACGCAGTGCTGGTCCTGAGGCCTACGGATGACTTCGAAGCGCTCTTCCTCCCACCCAGGGATGAGGATGTTGAGCGCTGGACCGGTCCCAAGTGGGGTCCCGGAGAGGAGGCCGCACGGGCTCTCGGATTCGACGCCGTGCTGCCGACCACACCATCTGAGATCGTGTTGGACGCCCGGATTCGGCCTGTGCCGGGTCTCGAAGGCCGATTGCACGGGTGGCTCAGCAAGCCGGAGGCGGTGTTGTGGACGCCGTTGTCGATAGTATCTGTAGCGGCAGAGCTGCCGGCGACCCACCGATTCATTGCCCGGTTACGCGACCGACTCCCGACTTTCGCGGTGAGGGATGTGGGCGGCCTCGTGGATCGCATGAGAATGGTCAAGGTTGCCGGCGAGATCGATCTCATGCGGCGAGCCGTCGCGGCGAGCATCGAGGGGCAACGGCGGGCCGCCAGGGCCATCCGGCCCGGGGTAGGAGAGAGCGTGATTGACGGGGTTGTCTATTCGGCTTTTCGGGAAGCGGGTGCGGAGGGGCTCGCTTTCCCGTCCATCGTTGGTTCGGGAATCAACGCCACCACCCTGCACTACGACCAGAATGTGGATGTGTGCAGTGCGGGTGAGCTTGTTGTGGTCGACATTGGCGCCCGGTACGGTTACTACTGCGGCGACCTGACGCGGACCTACCCGGTGGACGGGAAATTCACCGAACGACAGCGGTCGATCTACGACGTGGTGCTGAAGGCCCATGACCGGGCGGCCGCGGCGATCCGGCCGGGTGTCACGGTCTTCGAGTTGCGGAAGATCGCCTACCAGGTCATGGAGGCCTCGGGTCTTCGAGATTCCCACGGCGAATCGCTTGGAAGGTACTTCATCCATGGACTCGGTCATGGGCTCGGGCTCGAGGCCCACGATCCCCACGGGGATGAGATGCCGCTGGAGCCCGGGATGGTCATCACCAACGAGCCTGGAATCTACCTGCCGGACGAGGCTCTCGGGGTCCGTATCGAAAACGATTTCCTCGTGACGGCCGATGGTTGCGAGAACCTTTCCGCGGATCTCCCCACATCGGCGGACGACATCGAGGCGTTGATGAAGGGAGGGTAGCGCGGCATTTCAGCCGCCCTCGAAACGAGTCCCACGCCCCTCGAGTCGACGACCATCCCTTCGGTCGAAAGTCGGATTCATCCGGGAACGCGTTCGGTGGGGTGCACTGACTTCGAGGCGCCCCTCTTCCCGAGGCGCTCCCCGAGGTTGCCCCCTTTGACAATGTTGGGACTTCTGAGGCCGAGTGAATCAGCTGAATGGCCCCAACATTGTCAAAGACGGCACGCCCGCCTATCGCGCCCACCACGCTTCGGGTGGGTGGGAGGAACTTTCAACGTTTAACGTGTAACTTTCAACGTGAAGTGTTCGGAATGGCACGCCCGCCCATCGCGCCAACCGCGCTCCGGGTGGGTGGGCGGTTTTGTTCTTTGTTCTTCGTTCTTGGTTCTTCGTTCGGTAACGGGAACGGGCTCGGGCTCGGGCTCGGGAGCTCATGACCCCAAAGCCGCATAGCCCGGGTGGGTGGACGGCTATCCGCCCTATACTGACAACAGTGGATTCCTCAGTGTCTTCTCGAAGAACCGGGCGTTCGTGGTGGCTGGCCCTGTTGGCCTTGGCGCTGGTCTCCACCTGGCCGGGTCTGGATCTTCGGCCGTGGGTGGCTGCAGGGGTTGCGGCTGGTCTCGCTGTGGCGGCGCGGCCAAAGGGGAGCGGTTGGCTCCCCTGGGTCGCGGTACTCATCGGTGCGATGGCCCTTTATGTGACGCCGGACCGATCTGTGCCACTTCAAAAACTGTCTGAAGAACTCGACTCCCATGTTCGCTCCATGCTGCGCACGGCGGAGGAGTTGACGGCGGATGACGAACTGCGCCGGCTGTTTGAGGCGAGCGGCGAGGTGTCGGACCCGGCCCGCCCGTTCCGCATGCTTCACCGGAGGGTCGCCGGGCACCAGGGACGCACGGCCTATCTGGCCGATGACCGAGGTAACTTGCTGGCCTGGGGGGAGACCAGCGAGCGTACCCCCACGGTGTTCGGCCGTTGGGTGAGCGACGACTTCAGGTTGTATGGTCGGCGGCCGGTGGGGTCTTGTATGTGCGCGAGCCGCTGCTGGCGGAGGGTCGGCTGGTGGGCGCGGTGACCATTGCCGACTGGACTCCGTTGCACGCCCCACACATCTGGGGGATGGATGCGTCCTCCGGCTCCGACCTGGTGGTGGGACAAAACGCTCCGGATCCCCGTTTGGTCCGGGTGTCATCGGGTCCGGGCTTGGAGGTCGTGGTTGGTTCCTTATCCGAGGGTCGGGAACTGCAACATCTCTTTTTGTTGGTGGCGTGGTGTGCCCTGGCTGTCGCTGCCCTGTGGCGGAAGCCGCCGGTGGCTCTGGCAGCTGTTCTGTTGGGGGGCACCGCGTTTTTCCTGTCCTCCGGGGAAATGCCGGTCGTCGCGTCGGGGATGATGGTGTTGCTTGGCGGAGCCGCTGTGGGTAGAACCTCCAGGGGTTTAGGACCGGTTTCTTCGAGGCTGTTGATTGGGTTGTCCTTGGCTGCGGCATCGGTTGCCATCCTGGTCGCACCGGGCGATCGATTCGGCCCACTGCCCGACCACCTGCTGGCCCCGGGCTGGGGGGGCGTTTGGATGGTGGCCCTGGCATGGGCCGTGTCCGGGTGGCCGACGGCCCGCGAGCCGGGGGCATTCCGGCTCGAGCGCCGGTTGGCGATCGCGGCCGGTCTCGCATTGTTCGGACTCGTCCTGGGGCTGGCCCGAGTGCCAGTTGAGCTCGAACGGGCCGGCCGAATGGGAGACGACGTGTTTTCGGCGCCAGAATCGGTCGATCTCGGGTCGATCCTGCCGGCGCCCCCTGCCCAATGCCGGCTTGACGACGTCGCACCGGTGTTGGCGCGCAGCTGGGGTCTGGACCGCTGGCACACTCCGGCGGAACTGGGTCTGGTGGATCCAACCGGCATCGAGCTCTCCCGTTGGGGCGACCTTGCCCCAGCCCAGGGTTCGGACCGGCTGATGACGACTTGGGCCCTCCCGGACCCCATGGGTGCCGTCGTCGAACTTCGCGTGGCCACCCCACCATGGAGCTGGCTGGGAGATTGGCGCAGCGGCGAAGCCCTCGAATCGGCGCGTTCGAATTCGGTGTGGTTCGCGGCCCTGACCCGCTCCGGATCGGTGGTGGCGACCCTGCATCCGGATGTGGATGACCTCGATCCAGAGACCTCTGGCGATCTTTACCATGGTGGAGGAGGGTGGGCTCGGATTTCGGTGGCTGGTGACACTGCCCTGGCCAGAGTTTGGCGGCGTGATGAGTGGTTGGTGGCGGCGATCGGCCGTTATCCTGCGCCGGCTATTTGGGTTTTAAAGGGCTCAATAGCAGCACTTTGGGCGTTATTTGGTCTGACGTTGGCCTGGCCACCTGTAATGCGGCGGGACCAGCTGGCCACCTTTGGAGGACGGCTCAGATTGTTGGTGGCCGGGGGCGTGGTCCTGCCGTTGGTGGTCCTTACGTTGTTTCTGAACCTCCGTCTTCAGCGTGAGGTGCAGCGGGTTGAACAGGTGGTGGGTCTGGCGGCTCTCGGCTCGGCTCGTTACACCGCCGATCAGCTCAGTGGCGGCTTTGCTGTGGACGACGAGATCGCCCGTTGGGTGGCCCTGGGTTGGGGTGGGGAGGTGGTGCTCTTTGATGGAGCCGAAGTGGTGGCGGTGTCGCGGCCCGACCTCCTCAGCACCGGCGCCATTCCGGAGTTGCCGTCCATCGAAGCGTTCCAGACATACCTGATTGGCCGGGACGACCCGATCGTTGTGCGGGACGGCGGTCGAATGATTTCGGCGGGGGCGGTGATCCTCGAGGGCCGGCGACTGCTGCTGGAACTCGTGAGGCTGGACCCCCGCCTCGAGGACGCTGCCCCGGCGGCAGTGGATTGGCTGCTGACTGGTGCGCTTCTCGCAGCGTTGCTTTCGCTGACCCTCACTTCACGGGTCGAGCGACGGCTGAGCGTCTCCCTGAGAGATCTGGTTGGTTTGGCTCGAAGGCTTCTCCTCGGTGAACCGCTGCCGGAGGTCCGGCGCCCGGTCGAAACCGACCTGGCGGAGGTGCTGGACGCCGTGCGGACCATGAATGAAGAGGTGCAACGCCGAGAACACAGCCTTCGCCACCAGGAGGAAATGCTCAGGATCACGCTCGCGACCCTGGTGCCGTCGGTCTTTGTGCTCGAGCCCTCGGGTGAGATTCGTTTTGCCAATCCGAGCGCGGAGCAACTGATCGCCGAGTACGGCGATCGACTGATGGAGATTGTCCGGCAGGTGGCTCCCCACAACCGGGCGGGGAATTTGCCCGGTGTGGAGACTCTTCAGCCAGTGGCTGGGCAGGAACTCACCTGGCGGGTGGGGGTGGCCGGTGTGCCGTTACCGGACGGGACTCCCGGTTTGGTGGTGGTTGTGGACGATGTGACGGATGTTGTCCGAGTGGACCGCCTCCGCCAACTCAACCAGATGGCGCGGATCGTGGCTCATGAGGTCAAAAACCCATTGACACCAATCCGTCTCTGGGTTCAGGAACTCGAACAGGCCCGGCGCCGAAATGATCCCAGAACCGAAGAGCTCATGGCCGAAGCATGCCGTGAGATCTCGGTCCAGGTAGATCGTCTGCAGGATACGGCCAACTCGTTTTCCAACCTCGTCGCGTTGGAGCGCTGGGAACCGGAAGCAGTGGATTTGGGAGCCTTGGTTGAGGAGACCCTCGAAGGACTGACCGTCTTCGCCAGGCGCGGGATCGAGTTGGTGGCGGACACACCGTCTTCGGGTGCTTGCGGTGCGCGAGTGGACCGGCAGTGGATGCAGCGGGCGCTGGGGAATCTGATCAAGAACAGCGTCGATGCCCTGGGAGACCAGCCTGGGAGGGTGGATGTTCGGGTGTGGTGCGACGAAGGAACGGCCCTACTCGAGGTGGAGGACTCCGCCGGTGGCATTCCGCAGAGCCAGATCGAGAGTCTGTTTTCGCCGCACTTTTCAACCACAGGATCGGGGAGTGGCCTCGGTCTGGCGTTGGTCCAACAGGTGGTTTCACGATGCCAAGGAGAGGTTTCCGCCCGGAACGGGGAGCGTGGGCTTGTCGTACGCCTCGAATTGCCGCTGGCAACGTCAGACGTTTGATACCATCGGGCGGTGGGCAACAAACGAAACGCAGCGCTGTTGATCTCGATCCTGGCGTGCGCATGTGGCGGTCCGGATCCGGGGACGGCTCAGAGCACCAATGGTCCGATCATTCCGAGACACACCACGGTCTGGCTCGGTGACGGAGGGCTCGACGAGATGACGGCTGCCGAGCTGCGCATGGTAGGCGTGGACAAGGTCCTCGTCCGGCGTGGGGTTCTGGACCTCGCGGGAGCGGCGCCGGTTCTCGGTTTCCAGCCCATGCCTCCGATGGAAGGCGACCTGCCGTCGGGAATCGTGCTCCGGGTGGAGGGCGCCAGAGAAGGACTCGACGCGGACATGGCCCATGCCGTTTGGCGGGCCATTGCGGCCCAGGAGGGCGACAGCAGCCCGGTGGAGGTGGTGCTCGACCTGCCGGAGGTTCCGCCGGGGATGGCGGAGTTCCTTGCTGAGCTTTCGAGGGTTTCCGGGATCCCCATCGTGCCGCTGCTCTCGGTCGGCCAACTGGGAGGCGAGGAGGTCGGACGTCTGGTCACCACAGCCGGGGTCTGCATTGTGCCGGTCGCCGGCACGGGCCACTCCGGACTTCGAGGCGTCGGTGAAGGCGGCGCCGTCCCGCTTTATAAGAACCTCGAGCCACTCGCTCGGCTTGGAGTTGCTGTGCGGCCGGCGATCGGTCTCGAACCGGTGACATTGCCCGAGATCGAGGTTTGGGGCGACGACCTCAATTTACTCACCGAACCCGTAAACGGCGAGGTGCGCACCTCGTCCGAACTCGACCGGACTTTCGTGCTGGGCCGCGCCCTGGATTGGTCCGGTCGGAGCTGGGATGCCTCGAGTCGGCTGGCCGTTGCGTGGTGGGATACCGCCAAGCTGGGCGCCAAACTCACGGAAATCGACCGGTTGGCGTTGCCGGATGTGGTGGGTTGGGACCTTGTGCCATTGCCTCCACCGGGGGACCGGCTCGGCCTCGGGCTGGAGGTGTTGCTCCGTTACCTGGGGGGCGAGGGTCCGGCACCGGATGTGCGGTTGGAGGCCAAAAGGTCCGGCCGGACAGTGAGGGTGTCGCTGATCAACAACAGCCCGTTTGTCTCTGCGGTGTCCGGTGTAGGGAATTGGCTCGAGGTGTCGGTATCGCAGGGATCCATACTGGTGAACGGCCTGGGGTCATTCGACAGGCTCGAATTGGGGACCCGGCGCGGTGGCTCCTGGCAGGCCAAAGAAGGATCGGTGGCCGACGCGGTTCGCTTCAGCGAAACCTACCTTGCGCCACATGAGGAGCTCGAGACGGGGTCCATGCGATTCTCCGTCAGCCGAGCGCAGGTCCGGATCCGCTGGCATATCCTGTTGAGTTCCGGCGAGGAAGTGACCGGGGAGCTGACGAGGTAGGTTGGTTTTCCGCCCACCAAAATGCGAAATGCGATCGGACGGGCTCGCGGAACCCAGTTTCGAATCCCAAAGGCACATCTCGAATTTCGAATTTCGATTTGCGAATTCTCCAAGACTGTCATTTTTCTCAGTTGCGTTCAGGTCACCCGAGTGCACGCGAATGCGTGGATCTCCCGGCCCTGATCGAGATACTTGTGTTCGAATCCGGTCAGGGGGAGACCGAGGAATGCCTCGGTGGCATTGGTGGCCCGCAGCCCCTCTTCACCTTGTAGGGTCTCGCGAATCACTTCAGCGTAGGCCGGGTGATCGGTCTTGACCAGGAGCCGACCTCCGGGGACCAGAGCTTCGGCGAGAGCAGACACTACAGCCGGCTGTACAAGGCGGCGTTTGTGGTGCCGTTTCTTGGGCCACGGGTCGGGGAACAGAACGTAGAATGTCTCGACTGATGCCGCCGGGAGGAGTCGAAACAGCAGGTCCTCCGCGGTCGTACGCAGCATCCGGACGTTCTCGAGGCCCCTCTTGGCCGCGCGTTGGGCACACAGCTTGTGATATTTGGCGGCCCGTTCCACTGCGAGATAATTGCGGTCCGGAAAGGCCGCAGCCAGCTCCAACAGGAATCGGCCCTTGCCGGATCCTATCTCCACTTCGGTGGCCGATTCCCGGCCGAAGACCTCGGACCAGGCCAGGGGGGCGGCGAACGCATCGAGGTCGACGTCGATCATGGCCCTTCGACAGCAGGGTCGTCGTCTCTAATTCCGAGGTGTACCATCTCGATTCCAGCCTCGCGGGCGAACTGGAGCACCCGTTCGTCACGGTAGAACTCGGCGTAGTAGACCGTCCGGATCCCGGCGTTGGCGATCAATTTGAAACAGTTGAAACACGGCGACGCCGTGACGTAGATCTGTCCGCCATCCAACAACACGCCGTGACGGGCCGCCTGAACAAGCGCGTTGGCCTCTGCGTGGACGGTGCGGATGCAGTGGTTGTTCTCCATGAGGCAGCCGGCCTCGGTGCAGTGGGGCGCTCCTCTGATGGATCCGTTGTACCCGGTGGAGAGGATTGTCTTGTCGCGCACGATGACGGCCCCCACATGTTTGCGGGGGCAGGTGGACCGTGTGGCCGCCTGCAGGGCCAGGTTCATGAAGTAGCGATCCCAGCTGACTCTGTTCATGGTGGCGAGTATAGAGGGACTAGGGGCTAGGGACTAGGGGCTGGGGAGAGCGGGATGGGATCTACGGTTGCCATTCTGAGGCCTTCGGTTCCTTGTGATCTGTAGGGAGGCCATGGTGGTCAGAACATTTAAAGATCTCATTGCCTGGCAGCGGGCTTTCGATCTGTCACTCACGATCCATCAATTGGCTGAAGGGCTCCCGGCTGATCAACGATTTGGACTGTCGTCAGAGTTGATGAAGACATCCCGATCTGTGGTGTACAACATTGCGGAAGGCCACCAGCGTGGATCAACGCGGGAGTTCCTCCGGTTCATCGACATCTCTCTCGGATCCCAAGCCGAACTCGAGACCCAGATCTTACTCGCCGTGAGCCTCGGGTACGTTGAGACCCAGGCCTCTCGTTCGGTGCTTGCCACTTGCGATGAAGTCGGACGGCTCCTGAGAGGTCTCTCCAGATCATTGCGTGACAGAAACTTGACGCCGTGACGGCAGCGAATGTCGAAACACAATCGCGCCGACTGTTCTCGCCGCAATCCAACCATCCCTTTCCCCTAGATCCTAGCCCCTAGTCCCTAGCCCCTAGATAAGATCGGAGGCCGGGAAGAAAAAGGCGCCTTCGATGGCGGCATTCTCCGGAGAATCGGACCCGTGGATGGCGTTTCGTTCGATGGATGTGCCGTAACGCGACCGAATCGTGCCTTCCTCGGCTTCGGCCGGGTTGGTGGCCCCCATAACGGCCCTGAGATGGGGAACCGCGTGATCCCTTTCAAGGGACATGGCCCAGACAGGCCCCGAGGTCATGTAAGCGACGAGGTCGTCGTAAAACGGGCGCTCCTTGTGGACAGCGTAGAAGGCTTTAGCCTGCTCGGTTGTCAGCCGTAGCATGCGCGCCGCCACGATTCGGAATCCTTCGCGCTCGAGATGGGCGATGATGCTGCCGATGTTCCCGTTTTCCACGGAGTCGGGCTTGATGATGGTCAGGGTGCGATCGTTCATGTTTCCTCCCGCGCGGGTCGGTGCCCGGATGACCGGAACGACCGAAAATTGAGGGCCCCACGCGCCGGGGATCTTACACGAGCCGGGTGGTGCAGTGCACGGACGCGTGTGTGTTGGTCGTCACAGCGTGGGTCAGATCGCGCTGTCAGAGCTGGAAACCACTGATACTCCGTGACATGATGTCTTCAGGATTGGTCGGGGCCCATAGGGCAATCGCGGCGTCTTGCAGCGCCCTGAAGGCCAAGCCAGTAGAGCGACCGCTGCGGAACGAGACATTCAGGAGAAGTTCAGATGTCCGGAATTTTTATGGTCGGAATTCGGTGCCTTGCGGTCCTGGTGACGGTGATGGCTGCTGGTCTGTGGCCGGCCGAAGTGGTCGCCGGAATGGACGACCTGAGTCCGAAACGGGCCGGTGACGTGGTGCCCACAGATCTCGAGTTGGGGCTGGTCGCAGAGAAGATTCAGACGGTGACCATCCACGAGCCCGACGCCAGTTCAATCAAGGTTCATTTCGCGGACATGGACCTGGCCGAGGGCGTCACTGTTACGGTAGCGGATCCCGGCGGCTTCATGGTCCACACCTATCCTGGTGCAGCGTCCACCACCGACGGGCGGCCCGGTTTCTGGGCTCTCTCGGTGCTCGGAGATACAGCGGTGATAACGCTCGAAGGAGCGGCGGCCGGTCTCATGGATTCCGTTCTCCAGGTGGACATGTATGCCTGGGGCTATCCGCTGGATCCGCTGTACGGGCCACCCCTGGAGACCGTCTGTGGAGACGATGATCGCATGGACGTCGTGTGTTACGAACAGAGCTACCCGATAGAGTTCGCCCAGGCTTCCGCTTCGGCTCACGTGCGGATTGCGACCCCACAGGGCCTTTTTGTGTGTACGGGCTGGAGGATTGGGGAGGGCCCGCACATGATGACCAACGAGCACTGCGTCACCAGCCAATCAGACCTCGATTCCACGGAGTTCTGGTTCAACTGGCAGCGGTTGACGTGTGGTTCCGGCCCCTCGGGTCCCATCACAGTGGTGAGCGGGGACACCTTTTTGGTAGACAACTACACCCTGGACTTCGCCCTGGTGACCATCGACGACCCGGCGGCGGTGGAGGAGTTCGGGTTTTTGGAGTTGGATGTTCGCACGCCGGAGCTTGGCGAGGCGATCTATATTCCCGGCCATCCGGACGGGACACTCAAGCGTTACGCGCTTGAAAGCGATGTGAACGCAGGTGGGCTGTGTGTCATCGACGACGCGATCCGGAATGGTCGCGGGCCGAACACGGACACCGGCTACTTCTGCGATTCCAGCGGCGGGCAGTCAGGTTCCCCGGTGCTTGCGCGGTCGAGCCACAAGGTGATTGCCCTGCACCATTTCGGAACCGGGACCACCCCCTGCGGCGGGACCGTCATGAACGCAGGTGTTCGGATCGATCGGATCTGGCCGTTCATCGAGCCATTCCTGGGACCCATCTTCGAGAACGGTTTTGAGTCCGGCGATTTCACCGGCTGGTCGTCCACAGTGCCCTGACGGGCGGGACACCACGGTCCCCCGGCGCCGGCGGTGCTTCGCCCTGATACGGGGTGTCCCAGCTTCGGACAGTCCATCGGCCGTCCAAATCCAAATCACGTTTCCAGTCCTGGCATCCCATTTGCTTTAAAGCGAGAGTGGAGGCCAGAACAGCATGCGCGAACGACGCCGGAACCCGAGATACGTAGCCGACCAGGAGATCTACGCCCGGATCAAGTCATCCATCCCGGTCCGAATCATCGATGTGTCGACCAGCGGAATGATGGTGGAATCCACGTCCGCGGTACCTCCGGTGGGTGCCTGTGATCTGTGGGTCCCCGGGGACGACGGGGACGTCAAGCTCCGGGTCCGCGTCCAACGAAGCAGAGCGCAGTTCGTGACCGGCGACAAACAGAGCGGGGGACTGGTCTACCGCTCTGGACTCGAATTCCTCGAGATGGACGCCTCGGCACGATCGGCTCTCGACGCCATCCTCAAACAGCTGGGGGGCGCACTGGACGACGGTGAGAGGATCGACGCCGCGGTCAGCGGTCTGCCGGACCGGGGAATGGACGGCGAGACTCTCGGATTCCAGGTCAGCCGCGCCATCTGATCTCCGGCAAACCCAGCCCAACTGAAACAGATCCTCCGCCGTACGTGTTGGTGCGTGTGAAGACGGAGGTGTCTGACGTGCCGACAGACGATCATCGCGAGGCTGTCAACCAGGAGGAGGCACTGCTCCGGGCGGGGTTCAACGCCTTTCCCGAGAATGGTCCCTCCGACAGTGTCGACCGCATTGGTCTCGAACCCGAGTCCTTTCCGATATTTCGCGGCCCTGACGGACGGCCCGCGGGCCGGATGCCGCTCCACGATCCGCCCGATTCGGGAGTGCTCGACGTGGTCGACAATCTGGCCTGCTCCGAGACGGATATCAGTTCTCGACGTGGCGGCCCAGTCGGCCCGTGGGAGTACGATCTGTCGGACGGAGGCCGGATTACCTTTGAACCGGGCGGGCAGGTGGAACACTCCACCGGTGTCTATGATTCGGTTGCGGTGGCCATCGACGATGTGCAGCGGGTTTTGGAGTGTCTGCGCGGGGCCTTCGAACCCCACAACGCCGTGCTCGCCTCGGCCGGGATGGACATCTGGCACGACATTGACACCGTGCCGCAACAGCTTCCCTTCGGCCGCTATACCGCCCAGGCCGCCTACTACGACCGCCGGGGCGAGTGGGGGCGGATCATGATGCGTCACACCGCGAGCCTCCAGATCAACCTCGACCTCGGCGGGGCCGGGAGGTGGCGTGAGCGATGGCTGGCGGCGAATCTCATCAGCCCCCTGATTACCGCCACCTTTGCCTGCAGTCCGGGGGCCGGGGGGGTCTCCACGAGGGCCCGGGCCTGGCAGGAGTTGGACCCGACCCGGAGCGGCTTTCCGTCGAGCCTCGTGGACGGCAGCGAGGAAGATCCCCGGGCGCAGTGGGCTAGGGCGGCAATGAGCGCCGATGTCATGCTGATACGAACCGGTGACGGACACTGGCATCCGGGCGAGCCGGGCTTTGACTTCGCCGAATGGGTGCGAGAAGGCCACCCGAGGTTTGGCTGGCCAACCGTCGAAGACCTGGACTATCACCTGACGACGTTGTTTTTCGAGGTTCGACCGCGAGGCTGGATTGAGTTGCGGGCCGGCGAACAGGTTCCCGACTGTTGGCGCGCGGCCCAGGTGGTCCTTGTGACCGCCGCTTTGTATGACGACTCCGCGAGGGAGGCGATCCTGACCCGTCTCGAAGGTCTTCGCAGGGAGCTTCCCGAGCTGTGGCGGGTCGCTGCAATGCGCGGCGTGGGGGATGACCGCCTGCGGGAACTCGGCTGCCAGGTGTGGGAAGATGCGTTGCGCGGGGTGGAAGGCATGGGCGAGGACTTCTTCGGTGCACCCGCAATCGACTGCGCGCGCCGTTTCCTCAAGGAGTACACCGCTCAGGGGAGAACTCCCGCCGATCGTCTGCGCGAACTCAACGACGAAGATCCGGCGGCGTCGCTCGCCTGGGCGGCGTCCATGAGCCCGGAGAATGCCAGCTCCTGATCGGCGAGTCCTTTACTTCTCGAAGATAGAGCCTTATCGTCAGAATGAACCCATTCGCCCCAAGTCCAGGAGGTGGTTGATGGCCCGTGAATCCGATGTCGGCGGCCCCATACAGGACGGATCGCGTGTCGAACAGACCCCGGCGTGGCGGGCGCTCACCGAACACGTCGGCGCGGTTTATCAGATGGAAATGAGGGATCTGTTTGCCGACGATCCCGGCCGCTTCGATCGTTTCTCGGTGACACTGGACGGGTTTTTCTTCGACTACTCCAAGAACCGGATCACCGATCGAACGGTTGAGCTGTTGATGGACCTCGCCCGTGCCGCTGGTGTGTCCGCTGCGATTGGATCGATGTTCTCCGGGGAACGGATCAACTGGACGGAGGACCGTGCGGTTCTCCACGTGGCGTTGCGCAACCGCTCGAACGTGCCTGTGATGGTGGATGGCGAAGATGTCATGCCCGCTGTCAATGCCGTCCTCGGGCAAGTAAGACGTTTTTCTGAGTCGGTGCGGTCCGGCGAGTGGCGCGGTGCCAGCGGTCACCGGATCCGCACGGTGGTGAACATCGGGATCGGTGGATCGGACCTCGGGCCGGCCATGATCACTCGTGCGCTCGGTTCGTTCCACGACGGCCCCGACGTCCGCTTCATCTCGAACGTGGACGCCAGCGATTTCGTTGAGAGCGTGCGGGGCCTCGACCCGGCCGAGACCCTGTTCATTGTCGCGTCAAAGACCTTCACCACACAGGAGACCATGACCAACGCCCGGTCGGCACGGCAGTGGCTGGCGGATGCGCTCGGCGACGCCGCCGTGGCGCAGCATTTTGTGGCGCTGTCCACCAATCGGGAGGCCGTGGAGGGCTTTGGCATCGACCCCGCGAACATGTTCGAATTCTGGGACTGGGTCGGCGGTCGCTACTCCAGCTGGTCGACCATCGGTCTGTCCGTCGCCATGGCAATTGGGTTTGACCGTTTCGAGGAATTCCTCGAGGGTGCCCACGCGATGGACCGCCATTTCGCCGAGACGGATTTTGCCACCAATATCCCGGTTCTGATGGCCCTCCTCGGGATCTGGTACAGCAATTTCTTCGGCGCGGCCAGCCACGCCATCCTGCCGTACGATCAGTATCTGAGTCGGCTGCCGGCCTATCTGCAGCAATTGGACATGGAGTCCAACGGAAAGTCGGTGGATCGCGAAGGCAACCAGGTCACCTACCACACGGGACCGATCATCTGGGGAGAAGCTGGCACAAACGGCCAGCACGCGTTTTTCCAACTCCTCCACCAGGGTACGAGGATGGTGCCGTGCGATTTCATCGGTTGCGTCACCAGCCGAAACCCGCTGGGCGATCATCACGAGAAACTCCTGGCAAATCTCCTGGCCCAGACCGAGGCTCTGATGCGTGGCAGGACCATGGCTGAGACGCGGGCTGCACTCGAGGCACTCGGTCTGGACGAGGCCGAAGTGGACCGGCTGGCTCCCCACAAGGTGTTTGACGGCAACCGGCCGACGAATACGATTCTGCTCGAAGATCTGACCCCGCGCAGCCTCGGTATGCTGCTGGCTGCCTACGAGCACAAGGTTTTCGTCCAGGGAGTTGTGTGGCGCATCAACAGCTTTGACCAGTGGGGGGTCGAACTGGGCAAGGTCCTGGCCGAGACGATACTCGACGAAGAGCAACGGTTGCTCGCCGGCGAGGATGTGGATCTGTCTCACCATGACAGCTCGACGGCTGGGCTTCTCCGTTACGTCACGGATCCATCAAAGCGGCAGGTGTAGAAGGCGGGACTCGGATCTCGTCCCCCTCCGACCCGGAGCGAGAGGGCGTGTTGATCGGACGTGCCGCTCCGGGCACCTTTAAGTTGAAAGTTGCACGTTAAACGTTGAACGTTCCCCCACCCGCCCGGAGCGAGTTGGGCGCGATAGGCGGGCGTGCCGTCTCTGACGATTTTGGGTTGAGGTCGAACAGTCTGCTTGTTGCGACGCGTCCCAAATATCGTCAGAGGGGGCTCCCTCGGGGGGCGCGGTTGGGAGATGGGCGCATCGAAGTCCGCGAATCGAAGCGAACGCAAGGGCCCAGATTCCGGCGCCAGCGTCCGCGACAGCAATCAGCGTCAGGGGCAGATGGCGGCGGCCAGGACAGGGACGGCAACCGGTATCCGGGGTAGATGGCAGCATCGGTGAACAGCGACCGCAATCCGGGGCAAGTCCAGCTGATCACTGCCGCGGCCCCTGATCGCTGCCGCAGCTGCCGATCACGGACGCTGTCCCTGATTGCCGTCGCTGTTTCGGGCACGGAGACGGACACGGCGAAACCCTACCCCACGCTCTCCCGGATGAGCCGATCTTTGTTCTTCGTTCTTGGTTCGGATGCGGACACGGGCGCGGGTACAATAGCGGCCCGCTGAAGCGGAAGTGGAGGAGAAAATGACCCTCATTCGTGTCGCGCATTCGCCGGACTCCGACGATGCGTTCATGTTTTTTGCCCTGGCCAACAACCTCATCGATACCGGCGATCTTCAGTTCGAGCACGTGCTGTCCGACATCGAAACCTTGAACCGCGAGGCGTTCTCCGGAACCTATGAGGTGACGGCGGTCTCGATCCACGCCTACACACGGTTGGCGGATCGATACGCCCTTTTGTCTTCCGGTGCTTCCATGGGCGACGGCTACGGGCCGGTGGTGGTGGCCGGAAAGAATCTGACTCTCGATGACTTGGCATCGGTGGAAGTGGCCATCCCCGGCACCCTGACCTCGGCGGCGTTGGCGTTGGAGTTGTGGCGCCCGGGGCTGAAGACCGTTGTGCTGCCCTTCGACGAGATCATCCCGGCCGTCCAGAAGGGAGATGTGGCCGCGGGAGTTGTGATCCACGAAGGTCAGCTCACCTGGCAGCAAGACGGTTTGCACCGGATCGTCGACCTCGGAGTGTGGTGGGCCGAGACCGCCAACGGCCTGCCGCTGCCGCTGGGCGGCAACGTGATCCGGCGCGATCTCGGAGAGGAACTCATGGCGCGGCTCGCGCGGCTGCTCCGTCAGTCCATCGAGTATTCGCTGGAGCATCGCCAGGAAGCCCTGGACTACGCCCTCGATTACGGCCGGGGTCTCGACAGGGACAAGGCCGACCGATTTGTCGGGATGTACGTCAACGAACTGACGGTGGACTACGGTGAGAGGGGCCGACGCGCTGTGCGCGAATTTCTCGGCCGCGCCCACGCTGCCGGACTCATCGACGAGATGCCTCGTTTGGACTTTTTGACCGGATAAAACGGGTCGCGGCCGCTCCCAGCAGTGCCGTGACCGAAAGCGTCGCCCACGGAATCGTCCAGCCTCCGGTCGCATCCGATAAGGCACCTGCCGCCGCGGGACCGGCGAGGGTTGCGAGATTCGAAAAAGCCGTAATGAAACCGAATGCGAAGCCCACATGGGCCGCCGCCACGATCCGGCCGGGCAGGGAGTAGGTTGCGGTGAGTGCGATGGCTGCGCAGATTCCCACCAGGATCATTGCGGGAGTCGGGGGCAGCAGCCCAAGGGCCATGGCTGCGAGCACCATGCCGAGCAACACCAGGCTGGCGGCCAGCCAGCGGGCGGGTTGTCCCAGTCGATCGATGGCACCACCAACCACCGGAGCCAAGAACAATGCGGTCCACGCGATCAGGCTCACGGTCAGCAGAGCCGTGGAGCCGCCGCCGGCCCATTCCGCGGCAAAGGTGAAGACGGCCGCATAGACGCCGAAGAACAGGGCCCAGGCCACCGACAGGGCCACCAGAGAGGGTGTCAACCTGCGTCGGTCCTCCCGGGGCGCATCCTGCGCGGAATCACCTCGGAGGCCTGCTGGAACAACCATGATATGGAGCGGGAGGGCAACCACCGCCAACCCGGCCAGGATCAGCAACTCTCCCCGCCAGCCCAGTGTGGCCAGTAGCATGGGGTGGAGGGAGAACATGGCAATCATGCTTGCTGGGTAGACCGAGTTGAAGATCCCCATGGCCAATGAAAGCTCCAGGCCTTCGAAGGCCTTGGTCACGAGGCGGGCGAGGAGCAGATTCATAGTCAGTCCACCGACGCCGAAGACGATCCTGCCGACGACAAGGGCGATGTAGCTGGGAGCAAGGGCAAACATGGCGGCGCCCACTGCCATCAGGAGCAGACCCCCGACTCCGGTCCCTCGCGCGGGCCAGCGGTCCACAGCCGAGCCCAGAGATATGGAGATGAAGATTGCGGGGATCGCGATGGCCCCCATGAGGATGCCGATCTGGAGGTTGTCCAGCGCGAATCGCTCGGTGAGTTGGGGCACCAGGGGGGGGACCGCAAAGAAGGTCGTGCCCACTGCAAAGAAACTCACCACCGTGGACAGGAGGATCAGCCATCTGCGTTGGGAGAGATCGGCGGCGTTGGTCATCGGGGGATTGTAGCCTGTTGAAGGGAGCAGGGAGCAGGGGAGTGAATGAGAAATGAGAGATGAGAAATGAGAAATGGCCCCCAACCGCCCGGTGGTCCTGAGGTTTTGATGTCCTGAGGATGAACTCCGAGGTCCCAAGGCCAGCGCGGCGTGCTGCCTGCGGCCGAGGAGAACCGGGATTCGGAACTCGCGATTCGCGACTCGGATGAATCGATCACGAGAGCGCGTCGATCCCCGATCCCCGAGTCCCGAGTCCCGTGCCCTGGTCAACAGATCACTCCATAGTTCCGAGTTATGGGTTGATGTGCCGGGCGGGTGGGGTTTTCGAATTTCGCATTTCGAATTTCGAATTCTGAACTGACCTTCCACACCCCCCACACCTACTCTACACCTTCTACACCTTCTACACCCAACCCATCTATTCACAGCTCTTTACATGACAGGTCTTGACGGATTAAAACATTTGTTTAATATAGTCGTTTGAAACGGATGTTGGAGGTTGGTTTGAGCCACATGAGCAACACCACCCACGAAAGCGTCGATACCCGCGAGAGGCTTCTCGATGCAGCCGGGAAGCTCTTTGCGGAAAGGGGATTCGAGGCCACCTCGGTGCGCGACATCACCTCCGAGGCGGGGTGCAATGTGGCCTCGGTGAACTACTACTTCGGGGGCAAGGAAAACCTCTATGTCGAGGCCTTCAGAGCCCTGCTCGCCGAGTTGAGGGATATTCGCATCGAGACCATTCGCAGGGACATGGCACGAGTTGTCGAGCCGACTCTTGAGTATTTCCTCGAAACATTCGCTGCCGGGTTCCTGGGACCTATCATGGCGGAAGGGCGTGGCCGACAGTTCGTGGTGATCATCAATCGTGAGATGGCCGACCCACACCTCCCGCGTGAACTCTTTGTCGAGGAGTTTCTCAGCCCAATGATGGCCGAGGCTGGTGAGGCGTTGTTGCGGGTAGCGCCGACGCTGGATCCTGCGGCGGCTCGGTTGTGTCTCATGTCGATGGTGAGCCAGCTCCTGCACGCGTTGATGTTCAGAAAGCACTTCGTGCCCGACGGGCGCCCGCCGGTCCTTCCGGGCGATTTCGAAGCACACGTGAAGCACATCGTTCGCTTTACCGCCGGCGGCATCAGGGCCTGCACCGGGGAAAGCTATGGCCCCGTTACACGTTCCAACCTGAGGAGCGAATGATGAATCACCCTACGAGAAGCCCGCGAATGAGCGGAACCATCGGACCCGCCGCACTGGTTGCGATGCTGGTTCTGGGCGCCGGATGCACCCTGGGGCCGGATCCTGAACGGCCGGTGACCGCGGCCGACGTCTCGGCGACCTATGTTTACGCCGAAGAACAGGAAACGGCGGCGGCGCCCGATGCAGTGACCGAATGGCCGTCGGAGACCTTGTGGTGGCAGCGGTTTGGCGACGAGACCACGGAGGAATTGGTGGAGATGGCGCTTGATGCGAATCCGGATCTCTATGTCGCGGCGGCTCGCGTGCTCGAGGCCGAAGCTCTGTTGGATGCGGCCGGCGGGGCGCGGCTGCCCCAGATCGGATACGGTTTGAGCGCCAACAAGGCGAGGAACTCCTTTGTTCTGCCGGAGGTCGGTCGTCTCAATCCCGAAAGCACGACCTACGGCACGAACCTGAATATCGCCTGGCAGACCGATCTCTTCGGCAAACTCAAGCGGTCGCAGCAGTCAACGTGGGCCAATCTGTTGGCAGAGCAGGCGGCGCGAGACGCGGTGCTCCACATGGTAGTGGCCTCAGTGGTCCGGGCGAGGGTCCAGGTGGCGACCCTGGAACGCGCTCTGGATATCTCCAGAGACGTTCGGATCAGTTGGGAATCCACCGCGGCGACCGTGGAGCGGAGGTACCGCAACGGTCTTGTCGGAGCGGTGGATCTCTATTTGGCGCGTGAGAATCTGGCGTCAGTCCGTGCCGCTGAGGTGGCTCTCTCGGGCAGCGTGGTGACGGCCCGCAACGCCCTTGACGTATTGGTCGGTCGGCGACCGGGTCTCAGCGGTCCGCTGCCCCGGACTCTCCCCGAACTGCCAAACCTCGATCCTGTGCCGCTGGGACTGCCGGCGGAGCTGTTGGATCGGCGACCGGACCTGCGACAGAGTGAGATGCGGCTTGCCTCGGCCACCTACGGCATCGGGGTTGCCATCGCCGACCTCTATCCCTCGTTGAGCCTGACGGCGTCCGGTGGCACCGCCTCCGACAACCTGAACAACCTGATCTCATCGGAGACCTTTGTCTACAACCTGGTGGCGAATCTGGTGGGCCCGCTCTTCACCGGCGGCCAGCGACGCGCCGCCGTCGACGCGGCCCGGGCGCGGACCGAGCAGGCAGCCGGAATGTATGCCGGCGCGGTGCTTCAAGCCCTGCGAGAGGTGGAGGACGCGCTGGTCATGGAAGCAACCATCAGGGATCAGCTGCGGTTCAATGACCAGAGGGTGTCCGATGCGCGAGCCGCCAACCGGATTGCCAAAGACCGCTACCAGCGCGGTGTGGAAGCACTGCTGTACGTGCTCGAAACCGAGAGACGACTCCGGCTCGCGGAGGAGGCCTGGATCACCACGCAGGCCAATCTGTGGAATGTCCGGATCGATCTCTTCCTGGCCCTCGGCGGCGACTGGGAGAGCACGGACGCCACCGAGAAAACACCAACTTCCGCCGCCCTGACCAGCTCGTCGATCCCGAGCCCCGAGCCCCCAGTCCCGAATCCAGCAGTCGAAGAGGTGTCCTGATGGCCCAGTCAAAACTCAAGTTCATCCTTCCCATTCTCGTCGTTGTGGCTGGAGTTGCAGCTGCAGTCATATTGGCCTCTTCCCGAAAGGCGCCACCGAGAACCGAGAGACCGTCGCTCGGGCCTCTGGTCGAAGTCCTCGAGGTCCAGCGTGAAGATGTCCCGGTGATCGTCATCGGTAACGGTCAGGTCGGTGCCAAGGTGGCGGTCGATCTGGTGCCGCAGGTCGGCGGTCTGGTGGTTCGCGTGTCACCTGAGCTTGTGGCTGGAGGATTCGTCAGAGCCGGAGAAGTCCTGGTGCAGATTGAAAGTCGCGACTACGAACTCGCCGTGGAACGGGCGCGAGCCGCGGTGGCCCGTGCCAACGTGGTCCTCGAACAGCAGCAGGCCGAGGCCGAGGTGGCCATTCAGGAGTGGCAGGCGCTCAATCCCGACAGCCCTCCGCCGTCGGGTTTGGTGGTTCGGGAGCCCCAGGTTCGTCAGGCCGAAGCGGAACTGGCGGCGGCCGAGGCGGACCTCCAGGTCGCGCGCTTGAATCTCGAGCGGACCCGTCTGTCGGTGCCCTTCGACGGCGTCGTGGTGAGCGAGAACATCGATACCGGCCAGTTCATCGGGCCGGGCCAGTCGGTGGCCCGAATCTACGGCACCGAGGCCGTCGAGATCCGGGTGCCGTTGGAGAGCCGGGAGCTGGCCTGGTTCGCCGTCCCCGATCGGTCCTCCTCCGAGGGGCCGAAGGCGGAGGTGCGTGTCGAATATGCGGGTCAAACCCACACCTGGCAGGGAAAGATCACGCGGATGGAGGCGGAGGTGGACCCCGACTCCAGGATGGTGAACGTGGTGATCGAAGTCCGGAATCCGTTCGCGCAAGACGGCGGCAAGCCGTCGCTTCTGCCGGGGAGCTTCGTCGATGTCCGGATCTTTGGACGGACGGTTGAGGGCCTGGTTCCGATCCCGAGATTCGCCGTACACAACGGCAACGAAGTCTGGGTGGTGAATGACGGCAGCCTCGAAATCCGGCAGGTGGAAGTAGTGCGGTCGGACCGCGAAAGGGCCTTCGTGCGCAGCGGGCTGAGTGACGGTGACGCGGTCGTCGTCAGCTCGCTGGACGCCGTCACCGACGGCATGACGGTCCGCGCCGTGGGCTCCGAGGACGGTGCCGGTGGGACGTCACCGGTGGCGGCGCTCGATGCCGGATACCGGACACCGGATAGCGGAAGGACCGCCGCCTGGCCGGATCCTTCGGGGCCAAGGCTGCTCACTGTCCCCTGCCTCCTGCTCCCTGATTGCGAAGGTGTTGCATGAAAAGCGAACGACAGGGTTTGCTGGCGTGGTTCGCCGGCAATCACGTCGCGGCGAATCTGCTGATGTTGTTCATTGTCGTCGCCGGTCTCATGTCGCTGGCGAGGGTTGTGGTGGAGACCTTCCCCGAGATCGATACCGACACCGTGGTGGTGTCGGTGCCCTATCTTGGCGCGAGTCCCGCCGAGACCGAGGAGGGCGTGTGTGTGCGTGTGGAGGAGGCCATCGCCTCCATCGAAGGAATCAAACGTATTCGGTCGGTGGCTCAGGAGGGAATGGGTCAGGTGATCGCGGAGCTCGAAGAGGACGCCGACGATCAGAAAGTGCTTGACGACATCAAGGCCGCGGTGGACCGCATCGAGACCTTCCCCGAGGAGACCGAGAAGCCGGTGGTCGCCGAGGGTGATTCGAGACGTCGAGTCATCACCGTCGTTCTCTACGGGGATGCGACCGAGAAGACGCTCAAGGCTCTTGCCGAGCAGGTGCGGGACGAGCTTACGACCATCGAGGGTATTTCCCAGGTGGAAGTGGCCGGGGTCAGAAACTACGAAATCTCCATCGAGGTGTCCGAGGAGGCCCTGCTGCGGTACGGTCTGAATTTTCAACAGGTTGCGGATGCAGTGGGGCGGTCCTCGCTCGATCTTCCGGGCGGTGCGGTCAAGAGCGACGGCGGCGAGATTCTGTTGCGGACGAAGGGTCAGAAATATCACGGCGCTGAGTTCGAGCAGGTGGTCGTTGTGACGCGCAGGGACGGGACTCAGGTCCTATTGGCTGATGTTGCCACGGTAGTGGACGGCTTCGAAGACACCGACACCACGACCATGTTCGACGGCAAGCCGGCCGCGCTGGTCCAGGTCTTCAGAGTCGGCACCGAGGGCGCTCTCCACGTGGCTGACGCCACAAAGGCCTATATGGAGGACCTTTCGAACGACCTTCCGGCCGGTGTGTCGGTGGCGACCTGGGACGATGATTCGATCGTCCTCCGGCAACGAATCGGTCTCTTGTTGCGCAACGCACGCCTCGGCCTGGGGATGGTCTTCGTCTTTTTGATGCTCTTTCTCAATCTGAGGCTCGCGATCTGGACGACCGTGGGGATGCTGATCTCATTCCTCGGCGGATTCTGGTTGATTCCCCATTTCGACGTCACCATCAACATGATCTCGCTCTTCGCGTTCATTGTGGTCCTCGGCATCGTGGTCGACGATGCCATCGTGGTGGGGGAGAATATCTACGAGTATCTGGAACGCGGCATGAAGCCCATCGATGCCGCGATCCGCGGCGTGCGTGAGATGGCCATGCCGGTCACCTTTGCGGTTCTAACCACCGCGGCGGCGTTTGCGCCGATGCTCTTCGTGACCGGAAGAATGGGCAAGATCATGCGCCAGATCCCCATCGTGGTGATCGCGGTACTCGTCATGTCCCTGGTCGAGTCGTTACTGATCCTGCCGGCCCATCTGTCGGGTCAGGAGTCGTGGTTACTGCGGCAGCTCAAGAAGTGGTTTGCGCCGTTCTTCGGGCTCCTTGGACGGGCGCAGAATGCGGTCCAACGCGGCCTTCAGTGGGTCATCGATGGCCCCTACCGGAGGACCCTCGATTTGGCGCTCCAATGGCGCTATCTAACAGTGTCCATCGCGGTCTTTGTCCTGTTCTCGGTTGTCGGCCTGGTCATTGGTGGATTCATCAAATTCAGTTTCATGCCGAAGATTGACGCCGACAACATGGTGGCCTATCTCACCATGCCCCAGGGCACGCCAGCGGAGCAGACCGAGGCGATTCTCCGGCGAATGGACCAAGCCGCGAGCGAGCTGATCGCCGAATACGACGCCGAGCGTCCGGCGGATGCCCCGTCCCTGCTCCGTCACATCTCGGCCACCGTCGGGCAACAGCCCACGGCGGGTGGAGGTGGCCCCATGGGCAGCCGCGGGACCAGCGGCGATGATTCGCACCTGGGTGAGGTCAATGTGGAACTTCTCGGTTCGGAGGACCGCGACGTGGGATCGGTGGAGCTTCTCAACGAATGGCGCAAACAGGTGGGAGAAGTGCCAGGGGCGGTTTCCTTGATCTTCCAGGCATCGTTGTTCTCCGCCGGCGACGCGGTGAGCGTCCAGCTGGCTCACCGGAACTTCGACACCCTGTTGCGTGCGGTTGATGAATTGAAGGCGATCATCGGAGAGTACCCCGGCACGAAGGACATCGCCGACTCCTTCCTTCCCGGCAAGAAGGAACTCAATTTGTCACTGACCCCCGAAGGACGAACCCTCGGACTGACCCTGTCGGACCTTGCCCGTCAGGTGCGAGCGGGATTCTACGGCGCCGAGGTTCAGAGGATCCAGCGCGGACGCGACGACATTCGCGTCATGGTGCGATATCCGGCGGAGGAACGAACGAGTCTGGGTGACATCGAAAGTATGAGGATCCGGTTGCCCAATGGGATCGAGGTCCCATTTTCCACTGTGGCGACGGTGGAGGAGGGCCGCGGCTATGCGGTCATCAATCGAACCGACCGCCGGCGGGTGGTCACCGTGAGCGCTGACGTGGACGAATCCCAGGTCAACGCCAACGAGATCAACTCGGATCTCCGCCGTGTGGTGCTGCCACGCCTGGCGGCCGACTTCCCGGGTCTGTCTTTTGACTTCGAGGGTGAACAACGACAGCAGTCCGAGTCGTTGGGCAGCCTGAAAATCAACTTCATGGTGGCGCAGCTCGGGATCTTCGCGCTGCTGGCCATCCCGTTCCGATCCTACAGTCAGCCCCTGATCATCATGTCGGCGATTCCCTTCGGCCTGATCGGCGCGATTCTCGGTCATCTGGTCATGGGCCTCGACCTGACCCTTTTGTCCATGTTCGGCATGGTGGCCCTCACCGGCGTGGTGGTGAACGACTCGCTGATCATGGTTGATCTCATCAATCGTCAACGGCTCGCTGGCGTGCCCATCGCACGGGCCATCCAGCAATCGGGAGCGCGACGGTTCCGACCGATCCTGTTGACGACTGCAACCACCTTCCTCGGGTTGGCCCCAATGATCTTCGAGACCAGTCTTCAGGCGCGTTTCCTGATCCCCATGGCGGTGAGTCTGGGCTACGGGATCGTATTCGCCACCGCCATCACTCTCATCCTGGTGCCGGTCCTGTACCGGATTTTGGTGGATCTGAAGGGGCTTCTCGGCGTGGCTGAGGAAGATCGACGGGTGACCCGACAGACACCGGCGGAGGAAACAGTCTGAGACAATTCGAAATTCGAAATCCTCGAAATTCGAAATTCGATGGCTCCACCCTAGTATCCTGAGGTCATGGTGGTCGCCACCGATCCGCAGTGCGACGGGGGATATCCTGGCCTGGCCGTAGCCGCATTCGGTATGTGCGCCGCAGCCGTGCATGCCGGTCTGTTGTGGTTGTACTGGGTTCCGGTCGCCAAGGTGCTCTGGGGAGACGAAAACACCTATTGGCGTTCGGCGCGGGCGTTGTTGGCGGGAGATCCGTCATGGCGCCCGGAGCCCCTGTGGCCCGACGGATACCCGCGTTTTCTCGCCGGTATCGTGGCCGTGGCCGGGGACCATCTATTGGCGGTCCAACTGGTTCAGGCCGCGTTGTTGGTGGTGGCCGCGGTGGTCTTGGCGGATTTGGTGGGCCGGATCGCCGGCTCGAAGACGGCGGGATTGACAGCCGGCGGGTTGATGGTCGTCTTCCCGCCGCTGGTGGCCTTCAGCCACAGCCTGTGGTCCGAGACACTGCACCTCTTCCTCTTCGTGGCGGTGCTGTGGATGCTCGTCTGCAGGTCCCATCGACTCGGTTGGTGCGCCGTTGCCGGAGTGGCGGTGGGCCTGGCCCTGCTGACCAAGAGTCTGTTGGGCCCTTTTGTTCCGGTATTGATGCTGGCGGCCTTTGCACGTCGCCCGGCACGATTGTGGGTGAAACGAGCGGGTGTTTTTGCTCTCGCCCTGGGTGTCACCATTGCTCCTTCGGTGCTGCACCAGTGGCGTGACACCGGCCGGATGATGATCGCCGACTCCTCGGCTTTCAATCTGTGGGTGGGGCTCAACGATACGGCCCGGCGGAACTTCGATGCCGATGTGGTGTCCGGAGCCTACCGCGACTACATTGCCAGTGGCGGAACATTCGCGGAACGGGACGCCGATCTCAAACGTCGGATCTCCCAGCTCGTCGCCGACCGCTCCCGTTGGGAGATCCTCCGTGGACAACTGGGACGCCAGTATTTCAGGCTCTTCGACAAGGATTCATACCTCACGAACCAGCTGCCCGGTGGGGCTGCCGTCACGGGCTACGGGGCCGGGTACATCGAGGCGGGAGCCGTCGCGACCACCGCTTTTCGCGGCCTTTCCTACGGCAGCTACGCTCTTTTGCTGGCCGCAGCACCGTTCGGTTGGGCCCTGTGGCGGTTCAGGGATCGCCGGTGGGCGCGAGTCCTTGCCCTCTTCGTGCTGTACAACCTCGCGATCTTCTTTTGGCTGCACGTAAAAACCCGATTTCGGATACAGATGCTCCCGGTCCTCTTCATGGGTGCCGGATGCGCGGTGGCCTGGCTCGAGGACCGAGCTCATGGCCAATGGATCGAGAGTCCCCCATGGCGATGGGTGGTTGCCGGCGTCACAGCGGTGGCGCTCGAGTTTTTCGCCTTCGCCGGACCCTGGCTGCCCTGATTTCGTCGGTCTGTGATAGCTTCACGCCGATGTGGAACGGGTGTTCTCGCCTGCACCGGGCGACGACGGCAGTCGTGCTGGCGGTCATTCTGGTGTCCGTGGTCGGATGTGCTCCGGCGGACCAGGAGACAGTCGTTCCCAGAAATTTCCTTTTGATCACCCTGGATACTCTTCGAGCGGACCACCTGGGTTGCTACGGATGGGGTCCGAACACGTCACCGGCGCTGGATCGGTTCGCGGAGTCATCCACTGTCTTCCTTGACGTGACCTGCAGCATGCCCACGACACTGCCGTCCCATGTGTCCATATTCACCGGTCTGCCACCTGCGGTTCACGGGGTGACCCGCAACGGGATGGTCCCCGAGCGCGACCTCGTGACGGTCTTCGACCGGTTCGGCGAGAGGGGCGTGAGAACGGCGGCGATCGTGTCGGCCGGAGTTCTGCAGGACCGGTTTCTGACCGGCCTCGGATTCGAACAACTGATCTTCGATCGGTCGCACCCCGACGTTTTTCAAGTGCCCGGCGATGTGGTTTCCGACAATGCCGTGCGGTGGTTGGATCGGTACGGCGACCAGGCTTTTGCTCTGTGGCTGCACTATTTCGACCCCCACGAACCCTATGACCCTCCGGGCGAGTTCGCGGAGGCCTTTGTGGGCGAATACAACGGCCCATTGGCTGACGACCTCGAGACCGACTGGCTCGTTTCATTGAACGATCCCGAAGTGGTGGCCGCTCTTTCCGATGACGATCGGCAGCACATCGTGAATCTCTACGATGCCGAGATCGCCTTTCTCGACCGGCAGCTCGAACGGGTTTTTCGACATTTGGAGGACCGCGGACTGCTGGAGACCACCATGGTTGTGATCGTTGGCGACCACGGCCAGGCCCACGGCGAAAACGGTTTCTGGGGGCATGGAGAACGGCTGCTCGAGCCGGTCATCAAGGTCCCGATGATGATGCGGCTTCCGGGTCAGGAGATGGGGAACACTGTCGCGACCGCCGTGGAAACACTCGACGTGGCGCCGACCGTCGTGGAGGTGTTCGGTCTGCCGGAGATGATGCAGCGTCCCGGCCGGTCACTGGTTGACGCATTGGATGGGCGAGGGATCGAGACGCTGGAGCGCAGGATCGTGGTGCGACGGAGCTACTCCGATGTGCCGGTGCGGCGGGGGCTCGTGGTCCACCGCGGGGAAACCAAGGGTACGTACTACCGCGAGGCGGATGGCGAGAGATTCCACATCGGTCGCAGGGATGGCACGGGCGGGCTCGACGGTGAAAACTTTTTCTCGCCCGAACTGCCGGATTCTCAGTTGTTCGAGATCGATGTCAGGCATTTCCTCACCTTTGACGCCGAATCCTCATCAATCGCGTCCGAACAGGATCTGGAAATGCTGCGTGCGCTAGGGTATACCCAGTGAGGGACGCCTCGCGCCGACTCCTTCTGCGAGTCGGACGACCCGCTGGAGGGATCGATTGAAGTGGTTTTCGACATTCTTGTGTGCGGCGTGCGCCACCGTTTCAGCGGTGGCCTCGGCCGAGCCTGCGTTCAAGATCTATCTGGAGGATGCCGGCGTCTATCGGGTGGCTTACGAAGAACTGGTGGATGCCGGCTTGGACCCGGTGGACATGACGAGTGGGCTCATCGGGCTCGCCAACCGAGGGCAACCGGTGCCGTTGTGGATTGCCGACGGTGGTGACGGTAGTTTCGGACCGGGGGACTGGATCGAATTCGTCGGTGAACGACTGTCCAACGATGGACTGTATTTTCATGAGTACACCAGACACAACGTCTATTGGCTGACCCTCGACGGATCCAATGTCCTGCCCATGCAGGCCAGGCGAACCGAGCCGACCGTGATGGTCGCCCGCCCGGCCCCGCTGTGGCGCCGGGCGCACGTCGAGAAGGACCAGCTGCTGATCAGAGTCCGCGAGTCCGACATCCATTCCGCTGAGGATGCCGACCTGTGGTTCTGGGCAAAGCTCACCCATATCGACACGAAACCCACCGTCATTCATCTTGATCTTCCCGGGCTGGCTCCTGCCGTGGGGCGGACTGTGGACCTCCGAATCGGTGTCCGAGGCATGTCCAGGCCCAACACGCGAAAGGGCGCCGAAATGCCCCACCACAGGGTGGACTTGGAGTTGAACGGCTCGCCGCTTGAGAGTGCAGAATGGGACGATCGAGGCGCCCACACCATCGAGGTCCTCGGGTTGGATGCGATGCTGCTGATGCCGGGCGGCAACAAGCTCTCCGTGTCGGTTCCCGCGCGGCGGCCCCCCGAGAGCGAGGATCCGGTGGTGGATGTGATCATGCTGAACTGGGTAGACGTGGTCTACCCCCACGGTGGAGAGCTGCCGGAGGACGGGCAAGTGGCGTTGTCGAGGTCGCCCGAACCGGCCGTTGGTGGGGACGTGAGTGGGGATCCGGTGGAAATCCAAGGCATGGGTTCGATTCGGCTCTACTCCACGGCCGGTGAACGCGTTGAGCCCTTTGTCGTGTCGGGCGGTGTTCCAGGGATGTATGGCCCCGATCGGGTGCGCTTCGATCCCGGGCAGGTGGAGCCGTTTTTCGTGACCGCGGGAGAACTCAGACGGGCCAGCCTGGTCCAGCTGGACTCGCCCTCGAATCTTGCCGACAGCCGGAACCGCTCCGATTACCTCATGATCACCCACGACCGATTGAAGGACGCCATCGGCCCGCTGGCCGAGTTCCATCGCGAGCGCGGGCTCGGGGTGATGGTGGTTGACGTGGAGGACATCTACGACGAGTTCAACTACGGCATCGTTCATCCGAGAGCCATCAGGGACTTCATCTCCACGGCGTATCACCGATGGCAGCCGCCGGCCCCCCGGTTCGTGCTGCTGGTGGGAGATGCGAGCTGGGATACCAAGAACACCGAGGTGGACGATCGCAACTACGCCAACTGGGTGGACGGCCAAATGGATCAGGGAGTGAGATTCCTCGCGCGCAATGCTCCGGTGTATACCGAGAAGGCTGCGCTCAACCACCGGCAGCTCGTCCCCACCTGGAATTTCACCTCGCACCAGGGTCACTCGGCCAGCGACAACTACTTTGTCGCCGTCGAGGGAGACGACTTCCTGCCGGACCTGGCCATAGGCCGGTTCCCGGTGGTGGAGCCGGAGGAGGTGGAGGCCATTGTGGCCAAGACCATCCGTTACGCCAGTCGACCGTCACCGGGCGCTTGGCGCAGCAATGCGCTGTGGATCACCAATGAGAGTTCCTCGTTCCAGAGTTCCAGCGACTATCTCGCCTCATTCCTCGCCGAGCGCGGTTTTTCCTCGGCGAAGGTCTATCCGAGACCCGAGGAGGAAGGGAACGAACTCCACCAGGAGGTTCTCCAGAGTCGGTTCGAGGAGGGCCAGCTGATCGTTCATTTTCTCGGTCACGGAGGACGTCACATCTGGCGCACGGGACCACCCGATTTCCGGAAGAACCACGACCTCTTCACCCTCGATCATGTGATGGCCCTCGAGCCCACCGACAAGCTGGCGTTCATTCTCAGTATGACCTGCTACTCCGCGCCGTTCGACCATCCGAATCAGGATTCCATTGGCGAACTCTTCCTCAGGGTTCCCGATAAGGGGGCGGTGGGGGTGTTTGCCGCGTCGTGGCGGAACAGCCCATCCCGGGCCTTTAGTCAGGCCATCCTCCACTGGCTGACCGTGCCCGGCACCTCTGTGGGCGAGGCGATTCGCCTGGCCAAAACGGAGACCCGAAACAGGACCCTGGTGGAGACCTACAATCTGCTCGGTGATCCGGCGATTCCGCTGGCCCTCTCCGACGGGAGGGTCCATCTCGAAGTTGCGGAAGACGTGAACGACACGCGGGTGACTGGGCTGGCCAATCTGGATGACTTCAACGGAGAGGGCGTGGTGGAGTGGATGAATGCCGGCCTCGAGGTTGTGTATTCCATTCCGGTGGAGGTCACGGAATCCGGGTTTTCGGTGTCCGTTGGCAGCGACGCCTTGAATGCGGCGGGCGAAGTTGTCGGAGTTCGTGCAAGACTGGTGGAATCAGATGGCCGCCGCGAGGCAGTGGGTTGGTGGCAGCGACCAGTGATCGCGGGAAACGTTCCTACCGCGACAGGGCTGCCGGGTAGCGCACCCGAGAGCGCCGATCAGGGCGCGTCTGAAAAGACCGAAGAACAGGAGAAGCAATGAAAACCACGATTTCGGTGCCGGGATGGGTGTTGATGGCTGTTTTGGGCCTGATCTTCGGGTGTGCCAGCACCACGAACCAAGAAGCTGCACCGCCACCCGACGTCCCCGCCGCACCGGAGGCGCAACCGCCCTCACCAACTTCGGACGAGGAACCGATCTCGAACAAACTGAAGTGGAGCACCGCCAGCGAGGTGGACAATTTCGGTTTCGACGTCTACCGCTCCACCGCGGAAGAGGGACCGTTCGACCGTGTCACCGAGACCCCGATGGCCGGTGCGGGGACCGTGGACGCTCCCCAGTACTACGAGTACGTCGATGACGACATCGATCCGACGCGAGACTATTTCTACTATGTGGAGAGCATTTCAATCGACGGTTTACGAGAACGTTTCAGCCCCATCATCAAGGCTCCAGCCAAGCGACCTGCGAATGCTGCTGGCGAAAAAGGGTCCGAAGCGACGCCCTAACTGGTACACAAGGACGATAATCGGCGGACCCCATGTCCTTCCAGGGTGTCGGCCGAGGGGTGCCTGAAGGCTCTCTCGAGCGGACCTCACGCGGAGACTCGGGTTCGATCCGAGGAGGCGGCATGAGCCAGGTACGACATATTCTCGAAGATTTTTCGCTCGAGAAGGTCCTCAACTCAACAGCCAGGACGACTGTTTTCCGGGCTGTGGATCCGTCCACTGACCGTCGGGTCGCCATCAAGCTCATCCATCCGGCGGGCCCGGTGGTTGATGAAACAAACAGATCGTCATTCCTCTACGCCGCAGAGGTGGCGAGGACCGGCACGCTCCGTGGTCTGCCGAGGGTTTCGGACTTCGGTTTGACACCAGACGACCAAGCCTTCCTTGTGACAGATATGGTGGAACTCGCTGTCCCGGTGTCCGATCTCTCAAACGACTCCCCGCAGCGTCTGGTGAAGATTGCCAGAGGACTGGCGGACACTCTTGACGGCCTGGCCATGGCGGGTGCGGCCCACCTCAATTTAACGTTGGACAACGTCTTGGTCACGGTGGACAACTCGGTACTGTTGTGCGGCTATGGAACCGCGGCCTATCTCGCCGGTGCGCCGGCCGGTACATGGCCGGGACCCGGGGATCGATACGCAGCCCCCGAGCTGGCGGTTGAGAACGCGCTTCGCCGTGTGGATTTGGTTCGGGCCGATCTCTACTCTCTGGGATTGGTTGTGTGCGACCTTCTGAAGGCGTCGGTGTCCGGTCTCGGCAGCGATGGCGTCAAGGTCGACCTTCAGCCAACCCTGCCGGTGGATCGGGAGGAGCTCGAATCGGCGTTGACGGCTGCATTGCAGCCGGACCCATCCGCGCGAGCCACATCGGTGTCGGAGATCCGACGGGGTCTCAGTGCCGACGAAGCGGGCGAGGTCGAATCCGCCATCGACGCCGTGTTCGACGGCACCGGGTTTGAAACCCGCGAGATCACTTCACCCCTCGCCTTTAATGAGCCGCCTCCTGTTGTCCCGATCGAGGCCAGCCAGGCACCGAACGACGATTTGGTGGTCGATCCTCCGGCGTCTGTCCCGTCAACGGTGCCAATGCCAACTGAAGAAGCGTCAGAACCTCGACAGGATGAGGGCTCATCCGGACCATTGCCGGTGTCCGAGCCGGTTGTTGATTCCCCCTCGGTCGCACCACTGGTGAAGGTGGACGGGAATGACACCAAAGGACCCCTCCGCTGGAACATCGTGCTTCCGGTGGCGGTGGCGGTGCTGCTGATGGTGGTCGTCGTCATGGTTTTGGTGGGACGATCCGAGTCCGAGGTCGAGCAGGTGATGGTGGCCACCGCGGTTCCGACGGCGCGGCCCATCCCATCGCCGGTGGTCGTGGAGGACATGGCGCCGGCCATCAATCCGTTCCTTCAGCAGGCCGAACAGTTGTTGCTGAGCGGCGATGTGGAGGGTGCGCGGAGCCTACTGGCGGAGTTCTCCGATGATCTCGTGGCGCAGTTCAACGAAGAAGAACTGGACCTCTTCGACGGTCTCCAGGATTCGGTGGAGGGCGAAGACCGTGAACGGTCCATAAAGGACCTCACCCGCGGCCTCGACCTCAGCAGTGTGAGGATGGTCCAGCGTGGTGTGGGCGGCGTGTCGCGGATACCGTCAAACGAGCGGGCGGAAATCCCGGGCCTCGAAGACAAACTGCGGCGTGGTCGATCCGCCCTGGCGGCCCATCAGAAGCTTCGCGAGGCGGAGAAATCGGGTGATCCCTTCGCTGTGATGGACCGTTCGGCCGATCTGATAGCGCTGCTTCCCGAATACAGCAGAGCCTACACGCTGCGCGAGGAGTCGGCGATCGCGCTCGAGGCTCGCGCCGATGGGGCCATGGCGAATCAGGACTATGCAGCCGCGGTGGAGGTGCTTCAGGGCCTCCAATCGAGATGGCCGGACCGTCCCGGCGTCGAGGCCCGGATTCGGCAGTGTGAAACCGAGATGCGGACCGACCGGGAGCTGGGAAATCTGCTGGTTGAGGCGCGCGCCGCAGCCGAGCGGGGTGAGTACGAGAGCGCGATCGGAATTCTCGCAACGGCTCAGGCAAAGGGAGACGACGTGGTTCGGGTCGCCTCGTTGAAACGACAATTTTCGGAGCAACTGACAATTCAGGACGCCAATGGTCCGGTGATTTCGGTGGATGATTCCTTTGAGGCGAAATTCAAAAAGAACGAAACCGTGGTGGTACCGCTGGAAGTGACCGACGACTACCGAGTGGAAAATGTGGTGGCCTGGGTCGCTGCTGATCCGTCGGCCGGCTACCGTGAGGTTTCGCTGCAGCGGGTCGGGGAATTTTCCTACCCGCTCGAGATCGGGCCGGACCTGCACGGCAATCAGAGTGTCGTGTATTACGTCGTCGCCTCCGACCGGTCGGGGCACCAGGCCTTCTTCGGTTCGCCCGATGCCCCATTCGAGATCGAGCGCGTGAAGTGGTTCAAAAAGGTGATTCCAAATTAGCCCTTGGCAGGGGAGGGGAGCGGGCGGCGTTGCTCCTGCTCCGGCTCAAGGGATACCGTTTGTTGGATCGAAACTGGAGGGGCCCTTCGGGTGAGCTCGATCTCGTGCTCGAACGCCGGCGG
Organism: uncultured Holophagae bacterium; assembly: GCA_963710645.1. GTDB lineage: Bacteria > Acidobacteriota > Thermoanaerobaculia > Thermoanaerobaculales > Sulfomarinibacteraceae > FEB-10. The sequence continues at coordinate 164,218 of CAVQBD010000007.1, forward strand.
GAAATCGTCTTTGTCGAGGTGAAGACTCGATCCAGCGTTCTCTTTGGAGGCGCGATCGGCGCCGTGGGGCGGTCCAAGATCGATGCGGTGATTCGGACGGCCTCGTCCTACCTCGGCCGGCACGGATTGTGGGATCGGCCATGTCGCTTCGATGTGGTGACCGTCGAACGTCTACCGCGTCCGCCATATTGGCGCATCGTGCACATCGAGGATGCGTTTCAGCCGAATCTCGGCCGGCGGATGTGAAGACCCTCGCCGCCCGGAAACAAGGAGCAAGGAATACTCCCAACCGTCCGGAACCGCCTGGATGGCTGGAGATTTCAGGATGCCCCGGCCTTATTTGCTCACCGAAAGGCTGATTTTGGTGACGCCTTCTTCGTCGAAGACACCAATATTCACAGAGCGGTCGTCCATGCCGTAGACCAGCATCTGAGCGTTTTCCATCTTTGTCGCTGTCATTTCATTCCATCCGGCAGACGACATCTCTTTCTTGTAGGTTTTGACAACGGTGGCGAATGCTGCGTCAGTGCTCAGAGCCAGGACAAAGCTGCCGGGGCTGTCAGAACTCATCTCGACAGCAGCGCCCTCATAGATGTGGACATCTGAAGGGAACCCGTCCGGAATCTCCGCCTCGCTGCCCGCCTGCCATGTGTAGGTGCCGTCTTCGTCCTGGAGGTAACCTCCATGCCATCGTCAGAGATATCGACGTTGGCCTCGCCGTCGAGGGCGATCTCGATGGACGTCTCCGCGGCCTCTTCCTTCGTCCTTGAACACCCGAGATTCATGACCAGTGCAAGAACAACAACCAAGAACAGAACGTTGCGCATGAGAGCCCCTTTGCCGATTCAATTTCTCGGTCTTTTTTGAGACCGGAATCGTATCACGGCACCACGGTTCTGTTGCCCCACGCCTTCATGTCGGAGCCAGGCACCGCCGCAGATGTGTCGACCTGGTGCTGCGATTCGACTTCTCCGGTGCCTGGTACCGGGTGAGCGCGTTCGCTTCGATTGACTGATTTCGACGCGCCCCTCTCCCCGAGGCGCTACCCGAGGGTGCCCCCTGTAACATTGTTGGGACCTCAGGGAGATGGACTTCCCAATGCCTTGAATTCCAACAATGTTGAAGACGGCACGCCCGATCTACGCCCCCCGTCGCTCCGGGTGGGTGGGGCTTTCGAATTTCGTATTTCGAATTTCGATCTCTGACCTGATCTTCCACACCTTCCACACTCTCAATACCGGTTGTCCGGTTGGGGAATCCCAGACAGCTCTGTGCGTATGAGTTCAAGACAGGAACTGCTTCTTGCGCCGGTCGCGGCACGGGATTACTCTGGGCCCGAACTCTAATCGGTATACAGGGAGGTCGACGATGAACCCCATAACGCTGCTCACGGTATTCGTCATCATTTGCGTCGTCCTGCTCTTCACCTACGTCCTGATCCGTTCGCGCTACAAGAAGGCGGGACCGGACGAAGCGCTGATCGTCTACGGCCGCAAGAAACTTTTCGGCAGAAAGGTGCGCGGGGACAAGGGAGAGATCGAGGGATTTCGCATCGTGCGCGGCGGCGGCACCTTTGTCTGGCCGGCCTGGGAACAGTACGAGAAGCTGTCGTTGAGGATGATGACCCTCGATATCGACCTTCTCCACGTCTACACGATCCGAGGAATCCCCATCAACGTGAAGGCGGTGGCCCAGGTCAAGGTCTCGGGCGATATCGAGCACATTCGCCGCGCGGCCGAGGGCTTCCTCGGCGTACCGCCGGACGTCGTGCAGAGCACCATCAAGGAGACGGTGGCCGGCCACCTACGGGGCATCATCGGCACCCTCACCCTGGAGGAGCTCTATCGGGATCAGAAAAGGTTCCAGGACAGCGTCCGCGATGAGGCCCACACGGATCTCGTGGGTATGGGTTTCGAGTTCCGGTCCTTCGTGTTCCGGGAGATCCAGGACGACGAGGGCTATCTCAACGCTCTCGGTCAGCCCAAGATCCAGGAAGCGCTCAAAAACGCTCGGGTGGCCACCGCCGAGGCTGATCGGGACGCCAAGATCGAGGAGGAGGCGGCGCGACAGAACAAGGAACAGAAGAAGTTCGCTGTGGACACCGAGATCGCCGACGCCGAGAAGGCACTCAGCATGAAGAAGGCTTCGATCCGCAAGGAGGTGGACGTGGCCAACGCCCAGGCGGTCAAGGCCGGCGAAATGGAGCTCAAGGTGCAGGATATCCGTATCGCGGAGCAAGAGGTAGAGCGCCAGAAATTGGAGCTCAACGCCATCGTGCGCGAGAAGGCCGATGCCGAGAAGTACGAGACCGAGCGTTCAGCCGACGCGAACCAGTACCTGGTGGAACGGCAGGCCGCCGCCGATCGTAAGCGTCGCGAGGAAGCCGCAGCAGCCATCAAGGCGGAGGGTCTGGCCCACGCCGAGGCCGAGTCCGTGAAACGCCGGGACATCGGTCTCGCCGAGGCCGCCGCCATCCTCGCCAAGGGAGAGGCAGAGGCCGAGGCCCGCCGCAAGTTGGCGGAGGCGCTCAAGCTCTACAACGAGGCGGGTCTTTCCATCGAGGCCCTCAAGGTCCTCCCTGAGATTGCGGCGGCGATTTCGGAGCCGCTGGCTCGCGCGGGATCGGCCACCATCATCAGCCAGGGCGGCGGCGCGGGCAGCGGAACCGGTACGGCCAAACTCTCGGAGGATGTGGTCCAGGTGCTCAGCCAGCTCAACCCGATCATGCAGCAACTCGCCGGCGTCAACCTGTCGTCCTTCCTGCAGGACATCTCCAAGCTGCCCGGTGCGGTGGCTGGCAATCTCGGTACGAAGAGTGGATCGGAGGACCCCGAAGGCCCAATCAGCGACGACGAACCCTTCGGTTCATAGGAGCGAACCGTGGCCGTGCCCGAAGAACTCGTGTGGCTCATCGCCCAGCTTCGCGGTACGGCGAGTCGTCGCGAGAGGATCCGTTTGCTGGCGCGTGCCTGGCGGACCCTGAAGGACCTGAACCCAACGGACCGTATGGCGGTGGCTTACGAGCTCGGTTTCGACGGAGCTGAGAAACTGGTGGAACAGTTGTCGCGGCGCGGCGGGGCCTCGCCGGCGGCGGTCCTCGAGCTGCTCGAACGGGCCGAGGATGCGGGGCCGGAGCAGATCGTGGCCATGATGCAGGACCTCAGCGATCCCGAGGGCCGACGGTCCCTCGGGGAACGCTTCCTGTCGGTCGCGAAAAACTGGGTGACCGATTTGGAGTCGTGGGAAGAAGCGCCGGAGGGCCCGGACCTCGTCGACCAGGCGTCGGTCGAGGATGTCTTGGAAGAGACCGCCGAAACGGAACCTGAGGTCACTGCCCCGATAGACGATTCTGTTGTCGACCTCGATCTGAAAGAGGTTCTCGAAAACGCCCAAGGAACAGACGACGCCGGAGATCTCCGTGGGCTCGAGCTCGGCGACGCAGTGGTTGAAGTGGTCGGGGGCGATTCGGAAACAGAGACGGAGGGCCCAGAGCCCAACAGCAAGGAGCCGGTCCAGCGACTCGAGGAGCGGTTGGCCGCGCCGGGGACCCCGTCCGTCGCGCCGCTGCCGGCACCGCGATCACTGCCTCCGGAGAGGGTCCGACCCGCTCCCCGAACCGCCGATGTGGAGGGACTGATTCGGCAGTTAGAGGAATGTCCGTCGGTGACCCGCCGGCTGAGAGAAATGTCGGGGATGGCGAACGATCTGGTCGATGCGGATCCTAACTCTCTGGTGTCGATCCTCGATCTCTTCGCCGATGGCTGGGTCCGCCGCCGGGCGTTGGAGTCGCTGTTCCGTGCAGGTATTCCGAGATCGTTCGAGGTCGCCATGTCGCTCGCGGCCTCGCTGGAAGATCGGGCGCAGAGGATGTGGGCGCTGTCCACCTTGATGGCGACCAGAGAATTGACCCCCGGCGAAATGGAAGAAGTGATGTCTTTGCCCCTGTCGCCCGTTCTCCGGCGCCGGCTCGCCCGCCTCGGCACGGTGAATCCCGGGATCAGGGTCGAGGGGTAGCCGGCAGCCTCCACTTAGCCCCCGCTCGATCGAAGAACGAAAGAACAAAGAACGAAGAACCCCCACCCGCCGGGGAGGAGGGAACAAGGGGCAGGAAGCAGGGGGCAGCCCCCGACCATTCGGAGTTTGGGGGGGCGCGCCCGCCCATCGCTCCCTGTTGTCGTCCCGGGAGGGCGGGTGGAAACGTTCAACGTTTGACTTTCAACTTTCAACTTCAAGGTGCCTGGAGTGGCACGCCCGCCCATCGCGCCCTCTCTCCGGATGCGCGGTTCGAATTTCGAATTGGGCGGGTGGTGGGACCCTGCCCCTAGCCCCTTGTCCCTATCCCCTGTAACCTACGCCCGTGCGTACCTCCGACTTCGACTACGATCTTCCGCCGGAGCTCATCGCCCAGCACGCCTTGCCTCGAGGGGCCTCCCGCATGTTGGTGCTCCACCGGGCCAACGGCGGCATCGAGCACAGGAACATCCGCGATCTCCCCCGATACCTCCGTCCGGGAGACACCGTCCTGCTCAATGATACAAAGGTGATCCCGGCCCGCCTGTTTGCCCGTCGCCCCACCGGCAGACGATTCGAGTTGCTGCTCCTTCAAAGCCTCGACAAAGAGCAATGGGAGGCCCTCCTTCGGCCGTCGGCCCGGGCCCGGCAGGACGAGCGACTCGTGCTCGAGGACGGTGGTCATGTCATCCCGGTGGAGAGGCTGGAGGAAGGTCGTTGGGTGGTGGACTTCGACCCCGCTCTTGATTTTGACCGGATGGAACGGGTGGGGGAGACGCCGCTTCCGCCCTACATCCAGCGGCCATCGGGACCTGCGGCGGAAGACCGGGATCGTTACCAGACGGTTTACGCCTCCACCCCCGGCGCGGTGGCGGCGCCCACGGCCGGACTCCACTTCGACGACTCCCTGCTGGCCGAGGTGGAAGACTCAGGGGCCGAGATCACCCACCTGACCCTGCACGTGGGTCTCGGGACCTTTCGGCCGGTGGCGGTGGAGGAGGTGGCGGAGCACCGCATGCACCGCGAGTGGTGTCGTTTTTCAAAAAGCTCGGCAGCAGCGGTGAACAAGACCTTGACCGAGGGCCGTCGTCTGGTGTGTGTCGGTACGACCACGGTGCGGGCGGTGGAAGGTGCCCTGGCCGCCGGGAGCGGCAGGGTGCAGGCCGGGGAGCTGTGGACCGACATTTTCATCACGCCGGGATTCGTCTTCGGCGGCGTCGGCGCCATGCTCACCAACTTCCACCTGCCCCGCTCGACCCTGCTCATGCTGGTGTCCGCTCTCGCGGGTCGCGACCGGGTCCTCACCGCATACGCCGAGGCCGTGCGCGAAGGCTATCGCTTTTATTCGTATGGCGATGCAATGCTGATCGTTGACTAAGGGTGAATAGCAAATAGTTAATAGTGAATAGAGGGCGACTCGGTAAGCGCTCGGCCTCCGGACCGTGGTCCATCAACTATTCGCTATTCACTATTTACTTCACGGTCAGGTGGTTCTTCGTCGTCCCCCAAGATCCGCATCCCCGGAGTTTCCAGATCGTCCATCTGGCCGGAGCGGACCGCCCAAACAAAGGCGATCACGCCGGCAAGGGCGAGCAGGAGGACGGCGGGGAGGGCGATGTAAACAACACTCATGTTCAATAGTTCTTAATTCTCAATTCTAAATTATTAATTCCCACCCTCCCGCCCGGGAGGTTGTAACGTCGAAGGTCAATGGTCAATGGTCAAGGATGGTCAAAGGTCAAAGGTTGAAAGTCCCATCCCAAGCTGGAGCCAAGCGCCTCCCGGGTGAGTAAGGGCAATTGAAAATTCAAAATTGAGAATTGAGAATTCAGAATGTCTTGGCTCGGTACGAAGACACGACCACGGTGATCGAGCTGAGCGGCATCAGGATCGCGGCGACGAGGGGATGCATGAGCCCGGCCATGGCCAGGGACACGGCCACCAGGTTGTAGCCCAGCGAAAAGACCAGGTTGCGGCGGATCACGCCCAGGGTGCGTCGTGAACCCTCCAGCAGTTCCACAACCGGACTCAGGCCGGGTGTTGCGAGGTAGACGTCGGCCGCGGCCAGGGCGGCTTCGGCACCGCCGTGGACACCCACGCCAACTGTCGCCGCGGCCAGCGCCGCCGCGTCGTTGACGCCGTCGCCCACCATGACGACCCTTCCCTGGGTCGCGGCTTCGGCCACCAGTTCGGCCTTGAATTCGGGATCGGCTCCTCCGAGCCCTTCGAGGCCGAGTCCCTCGGCCACGGTCGCCACGGTCTTCGGATGGTCTCCGGACAGGACCTCCAGCGACCAGCCCATCTCGCGGATGCGTTCCAACGACACGGCCGCGTCACCGCGCAACGGGTCGCCGAGCGCGGCCATGGCAACCACCTTGCCGTCAGCGGCCACCACCACCGGCGTGAGGCCTGATTCCACCGCCCGTTCAATGTGGATCTGCCATCGCTCGTCGAGTTCAGCGCCCTGATCTCGCACGAACGCGGGTGAACCCACCACCATCAACCGTGTGTTCCAGGTGCCGGTCAAACCCCGGCCGGGGTGGGACACGACCTCCACGGCCGGGTGGGGCGTCATCTGCGCGCCGTCGGACAGAGCCAAGGCGATGGGGTGAGAGGACTGGGCCTCCATTTCCGCTGCGGCCGATCTGGCCCATTCCTCCCCGGTCCAGGCCACCACCGTCATCCGTCCCTCGGTGATGGTGCCGGTCTTGTCCAGAATCATGCGGCCGGTGCGGGCCAACTCCTCCAGGGCGTCGCCGCCTTTGATAAGGATGCCCTTCCTGGCGGCCCGTCCCACGGCGGCGGCAACCGCCAGTGGAGTGGCCAGCCCGAGGGCGCAGGGACAGCTCACGATGAGCAGGGCCACAGCGTGGTTCACGGCGTGCTCGGGATCCAGTTTGAGCCAGATGAGGAAGGTGGCCAGGGCGAGGCTCAGTACGGCGAGGACGAACCAACCGGAGATGCGGTCGGCGAGCCGGACCACCGGAGCCCGGCGTCGGGCGTTTTCCTCCACCAACCGCATTAAGCGGCCCACCCGGGTGTTCTCTCCGGTGGTTCGAACTTCCACCAGCATCCTCCCGGAGAGATTGACGGTGCCGGCGTGGACCGGGTCTCCGGGCGCCGCCTCCACCGGTCTGGACTCGCCGGTGAGCAGCGACCGGTCGAGAGTGGAGACTCCGTCCACGACGACGCAGTCGGCCGGGGCCGTGTCGCCGGCCCGCAGCTCTACGATGGAACCGGGGATCAGGGCTTCGATGGGAACCTCGCGGACCTCTTCATCCACGACCATTCGCGCGACGGTTGGGGCAAGGGAGAACAACAGCTCGGTGGCGCGGGCGGCGGAACGCTGCTGGCGTCGCTGCACGAAGCGTCCCACGAGCAACAAGAAGATCAGCACCGTGACCGAATCGAAATAGATTTCGCCCTGGCCGCGGACGGTGTTCAAACAGCCCCAACCAAACCCGGCCAGGATTCCAACTGAGATGGGCACATCCATGTGCAGGGTGCGGGTTTTGAGCGAGCCCCAGGCGCCGCGGTAGAAGACATTGGCGCACCACAGCACCGAGGGGAGGCTTAGGACCATGCTGACCCAGCGGAAGAGCTGTTCATACCGGGCCTCGATGCCGTGGAAGGCGCCGCCGTACAACGCGAAGGCCAACAGCATGATGTTGCCGGCCACTGCGCCGGCGACGGCGATCCGGACAAGGAAGGAGCGATCGGCCCGGAGCTCGATCTCGCGGGCCTCGACTCCACGGAATGGGTGGCAAGGGTAACCGATGGAGTCGAGGAACCGAGCCACATCCGACAATCTGGTGGTGTCGGGATTCCAGACCACGGTGGCGAGAGACCGGCCGATGTCGAGCCGGCACTCGGCCACCCCCGGGATCACCACCGGGGTCTTTTCAACCAGCCACACGCAGGCGGCGCAGTGGACCCCTTCGAGGTAGAGGTCGATGGTCGTCAGTCCCTCCGATGTGGTCCGGCCGTACAGTGACATGAAACTCGGGTCGTCGAATTCCCGGTAACGGCGGCCCGAGGATGCCGCCGGTCGGCCGGGTTCGTCCACCCGCTCCTTGATTCGGTAGAACTGGTCGAGGCCCGAGCCCTGGATAACGTCGAAGGCCAGCCGGCAGCCCGAGCAGCAGAACTGGTGCTCGGCTTCGGGGTCCACCAGACCGGCCGGCACCGGCAGGCCGCAGTGGGAACAATCGATGGAAGTCGTCTTCATGTTGGTCAGCTCAATACAGGGGACGGAATTGCGGTCTCGTTGCCCGGGGACGCCTCGGGAGGTTGTTGCGAAGAAGGAAAAGGTAAGACCACCGGCCGTCCCCTGTATTGAGTAAAGAGGATAGCTAATCCTGGCAACACTGGGCGTCGCCGGAGTTGGGGACCTGTTGCGCGTCGGGGTGGTGTTTGGCTACTGCCGCCGCCACCGAAGCGGGCCGGCCGATGATGGCGTACAGACCGAGGGCCACCAGCAAGATCGCGGTCACCGCGGGCACGTGCCGTCGCAGCGGACCGCTGATCACCTGGGCGCCCAGACCCACCGCCACCAAAGCGGGCACGGTGCCGAGCCAGAAGGCCGTCATAACGGCGGCGCCGCCGAGAGCCGATCCGGTGCCCGCTGCTGTGACCAGAAAGGCCCATAGCCAGCCGCAGGGCAGCAGACCGGAGAGCAGCCCCACCAAACCCGCCCGCACCAGCGGCGGTTTGCCGCCGACGAATCCAAAGCCCCGGCGGACCATCCGCGCCACGTGGCCCGGCGCCGCGGAGTGTTTGAAGATGGTGACGCCCCGGATCTGCAGCAGGGCCATCACACCCCAGGCCACCATTACGACGCCGGCGGCGATTCCCGCGATGCGTTGCACTCCGGCCAGGGAGCCCGCCAAATCCAGGACCGCACCGATGGAGCCCGCCGCCAGACCCAGCAGAACATAGGACAGCAGCCGGCCGCCGCTGTAGACGCCATGGCTGAGCAGCCTCCGTACTCCTCCGGAGCCATCCGCACCGGCGTAGAAGGCCACGAACGGACCGCACATACCCACGCAGTGCAACGAGCCAATGATGCTCGCGACGAAGACGGTGACCATCAGCCCCATCATGCTGGCGACACCCCGGTCGAACAAAGAACGAAGAACGAAGAACGAAGAAGACCATCACACACCGGGTCGGTCCGGGCGGGAGGGGGGGTCTTCGTTTTTTGTTCTTTGTTCTTCATTCTTCTCGTGTTGGACCTATCGCGAGATATCGGGTTTCGGTGTGGGTGAATCGGTCGGTGCCATGATCGACGATGAATCGGAACTCCCACACTCCGGTGCGTTTCATCGGCAGGGGAGCCGAACATCTTCCGTTGTCGTCGGTCACCATCCGGGCGGTGAGGATCTCGCCCGCACGGATGTTGTGAAAGGTTTCCACCGTGACGGTGGCGCGGCTGAGAGATCTCCCCGAGCCGTCGGTGAGGGCGAAATCCAGGGTCGCGGGCTCGCCGGCGACTCCGGAGCGGGTCACGTCAAAGGCGATCTGCCAGCCCAGGACGGAGTTGCGACCGTCCTGAGCCCTTTTGTCGTCCCAGTGGATGGCTTTCTGGTAGTAGTCCTTCTCCACCGCGTAGGACGGGTTCGAGGTGGCGACCCAAACCGTCACCAGCGAGATGACCACGTGGAGCACCAGGGCCCCGATGATCACCGCGGGCCAGCCGATGTTGGCCGGTATTTTCATTGGCCCGCTCCCCGTGACGGTCCGAGCAGCCGGTAAACGTACTCCTGGTCGAAGTCGACACCGTCGGAGACGCTGAGCAAGATCTCGAGCTCACCGTCGGTAAAGGCCGCCAGGTCCACGTTGATGAAGGCCGCGGTCATCCGGGTGTCGCCCGGGGGTACCATCAGGGGATTCTCCGGTGCCACCATGGTCAGGTCTGATGGATCGATCAGCCGGTAGCTATAGGAGCGTTCGGTGTCGGTTCGGTTGGCGATCTTGATCCGGATCTGATTGGAGACCTCACCGGTCTGCAGCACCTGAAACGGGGCGCCGAGGCCACGCAGCAGGGTCACGTCGGCGGTTTTCTTGCCGCTGAGCGAGAAGGCGAAAGTGCCGAACATGAGTGCGAGGATGGCCGAGTAGACCACCACACGCGGCCGCATGAACCGGCGGCTGCCGGTCTCCAGCTCCTGCTGAGAGGTGTAGCGCACGAGACCTCTGGGGAGCCCGACGCGGTCCATGACCTCGTCACACGCGTCGATGCATTGGGTGCACGCGATGCACTCCATCTGAAGACCATCGCGGATGTCGATCCCGGTGGGGCAGACCGAGACGCAGAGCCCGCAGTCGATGCAGTTGCCGGCCTTCCGCTCTTCGTTCTTGCGGAATCGTTCTCGCGGTTCGCCCATCTTCAGGTCGTAACCCACGATCAGCGACTGTTTGTCGAGCAGGACCGACTGGAAGCGGCCGTATGGGCACACCAGGATGCACGTCTGCTCGCGGAACCAGCCAAAATCGCCGAACATGAGAACGGTGGTCCCGAACATCACGCCAAAGGCGAGCGGGTGTTGGGCGGGGGAGCTGGTCATCCAATCGAGCAGTCGGTCCCAGCCCACGAAGTAGGCCAGAAAGGTATTGGCGAGGAAGGCCGAGACCACGAAAAACGCCAGGTGTTTGAGCAGCCGACGGCCGGATACCCCGGTGGCGTCGGTCTTGAGCTGGCGGCTCCGGCCGCCCTCGATAAGGACCTCGAGAGGCCGATAGACGAACTCCATGTAGACGGTCTGAGGGCACCCCCACCCGCACCACACCCGACCCCAGATGGCGGTGATGAGAAAGATCCCGATAAAGATGCTGAACAACAGCAGCATCAAGAGAAAAGTATCGGTGGGCAAGAACGTTGAACCGAAGAAGGTGAATTCTCGGCGCGGAACGTCCAACAGGATCAGTGGTTTGCCTTTGAGCCGGAGGATCGGGATCAGGGTGAAGGCGGCGATGAGTCCCCATGCCACCACGAACCGGCGGCGGTAGAAGCGGCCCTTGGCCAGCTTGGGCCGGATCCGGCGCCGGCTCCCGTCGCGGTTCATGGTGGAGAGAACCTGTTCTTCAGCCTCGGGTGCGTTGGACGTGATGGACATGTCTCTCCGTCAGGAGGTTGCCGGCCCGTCCAAAGCACCGGAATCGGCGACGGCAGCCTCGCCATTGGATGGTACATCTGCCGGTGGCAGCCGTTCGAAGGGGTCACCCTGCGCTGCCTTGGGGTTCGGAGGGTCGGACCCAGGAGATTGCCGACGTAGGCCGAAACCGCCATCAGTTCGGCCGGCCGAAGCTGGCGCTCCCAGGCGACCATGCCCTTGGTGGGCACACCCTCGCGAACGGTGCGGTAGACGTCCATGAGCTGGCCGCCGTGCAGCCAGTACTCATCCGTGAGGTTGGGTCCGATGCCGCCCTCACCGAACATCCCGTGGCAGGTGGCGCACTTGGATTGGAAGATCTTCTGGCCCGAGTTCATCATGCTCGGATCGTCGATGAGCGAAACCAGGGTGGCTTCCTGGATTTCTCCCAAAGCCAACAGCTCCTCGGCCTGCTTGTCAAAAAAGGCGATCATCTCGGCGTCGTAACGATCCACGGCAAGTGGGCCCGGGCCGAGGTGGTAATAGAGGATGTAGATGGGGCAAGCAATGATGCAGACCCAGAACAATATGACCCACCATCTCGGCAGGGGATTGTCGTACTCCTGGATGCCGTCGTAGGAGTGGTCCAGAAGGTGGCTCTGGTCCGGGCTGGTGGTGTCGATGGCGTGCGTTGATTCTGTCATTGGATCCGTCCCTCGTTCGGGTCGAAGTCGTCCAGGTCATCGTCCAGCGGGAGGTTGCGAAGGTGGTCCCACGAGGATTTCTTTCGCGAAAACACATAGGCGACGACGGCGGCGAAGGTGAGCAGGCTGATGACGAGACCGACCTCGGCCCACGAGGAGAAGCCCGCTGCGCTCATGATGTCGGAGAGGCTCATGGGACCTCCACCGTCTCGACGGCGACATCTTCAGCCAGAGCGACCTCGGTCTCTTCGATGACCTGCTCGACCGCTGCTGGCTCAGGCTTGGTGATGTCGGTTCCCATACGCTGGAGGTAGGCGACCACTGCGACGATCTGTTTGTCGGCGAGACCGGTGGGGCCACCCTGCTCGGCGACCGATGCCGCGATCAACTCCGCCTGCTCCTTGGCCAGCACGACGCCGTCGGCGATCTCCTCCTCGCTGTAGGGCACTCCGAGCGACCGGTGGGCCCGCATGGACCGAGGGATCTTGTCGAAGTCGAGGGCGGTGGTCAGCATCCACGGGTAGGCGGGCATGATGGAGCCCTGTGTGATGGCCCGCGGATCGTCCATGTGCCGCACATGCCACAGATCCGGGTACTTGCGACCCACCCGTTGGAGGTCGGGTCCGATCCTCCGCGAACCCCACTGGAATGGGTGATCATAGACAAATTCGCCGGGCTTGGAGTAGTCGCCGTAGCGTTCGGTCTCGGCGCGGATCGGCCGGATCATCTGCGAGTGGCAGTTGTAGCAGCCCTCGGCCAGGTAGATGTCCCGTCCGGCGAGCTCGAGCGGTGTGTAGGGCGTGACCGTCGAGATGGTGGGCACGTTGGACTTGATCAGAAAAGTGGGGATGATCTCGAACAGCGACGCCGAGACCACGGCCACGGTCACCATGATGGTGAACTTCACGGGAAGGCGTTCCCAGGCGCGGTGCCAGGGGGTCCTGAAGAACCGCTCCATTTTGTAACCCATGTCGGCCACGTGGGCCCCGGATGCCTTCAGAGGCGAAGCGGGCTCCGGATGGGGTGTGTAGTGGCGGCTGAGGGCCGGAGCCTCGTGGACCGGCACATCGTAGGTGGCTGGCCGGCGCCGCCAGGTCATGTACATGTTGACCGCCATCATCAGGACGCCTGCAATGTAGGCGACCCCGCCGATCACCCGGACCCAGTACATGGGAATCAGCCGAAGGGTGGTTTCCACGAAATCGCCGTACTTGAGGTAGCCGTCCTCGTCGAAGGCGAGCCACATCAGGCCTTGGGTGAGGCCGGCGGCGTAGATGGCGACGATGTAGAGCAGAATTCCGATGGTGCCGATCCAGAAGTGGGCCTCGGCCAGCTTCTTGGACCAGAGCTCGGTTTGGAACAGCCGCGGAAGGAGCCAGTAGATCATGCCGAATGTGAGGAATCCCACCCATCCGAGAGCACCGGAATGCACGTGGGCGATGGTCCAGTCGGTGTAGTGAGACAGCAGGTTCACCGACTTGACGGACAGCAGCGGCCCCTCGAAGGTGGACATCCCATAAAAGGTCACCGCCACCACGAAGAACTTGAGCACCGGATCCTCGGCCACCTTGTGCCACGCGCCCCTCAGGGTGAGCAGGCCATTCAGCATGCCTCCCCACGAGGGCATCCACAGCATCACCGAGAACAGCATTCCCAGGGTTGAAGCCCAGGCCGGAAGCGCGGTGTAGTGCAGGTGGTGCGGCCCGGCCCAGATGTAGAGGAAGACCAGAGTCCAGAAGTGAATGATCGACAATCTGTAGGAGAAGACCGGGCGGTTCGCCGCCTTGGGCATGAAGTAGTACATCATGCCCAGGAAAGGGGTCGTCAGCAGGAAGCCCACCGCGTTGTGGCCGTACCACCACTGCATGAAGGCGTCCTGGACCCCGGCGTACAGCGAATAGCTGCGCCACAGCCCGGCCGGAATCGCCAGGCTATTGAAGATGTGCAGCATGGCGATGGTGATGATGGTAGCGATGTAAAACCAGATGGACACGTAGAGGTGGCGTTCGCGGCGCTTGGCGATGGTGCCGAAGAAGTTGATCGCAAAAACCACCCAGATCACCGCCACCGCGATGTCGATGGGCCACTCCAGCTCGGCGTACTCCTTGCCCTGGGTGAATCCCAACGGCAGCGTCACAGCGGCCGCGACGATGATCGCCTGCCAGCCCCAGAAGTGAATCGCCGACAGCGTCTTGGAGAACATGGGTGTCTTGAGCAACCGCTGCATGGAGTAGTAGACGCCCGCGAAGATGGCGTTGCCCGCAAAGGCGAAGATGACGGCATTGGTGTGCAGCGGCCGGAGCCTGCCAAAGCTTGTCCAGGGGAGTTCCAAATTGAACCACGGCGAGGCGAGCTGGAGGGCCACCAATAGACCTGCCACCGTCCCGACGATGCCCCACACCACCGTCACCAGGGTGAACTTCCTGACGATGGCGTCGTCGTAGGAAAACCGTTCGATCTCGACGTTCATCAACTTCCTCCGATAGTGCGTTCAACAACACAGAGCGAGCCGGTCTGTTCGGTCTCGGAATTCCGGTTCAGCGGCGAGCCGGAGGGTCGGATCGCGCGGGGCGCCACATCCGCCAGCGTGGTGTTTTCCAGGAGACTGAAAAAGGCCGCCTGAATCTCCATCATGGGTGAGTGAAGCGGACACTCCTCGTGGTCGGCGCAGAAGCCCTGTCCGAGCAGGCAGACCACCTCGGTCCGCGGCTCCTCGAAGGGGGTCACGATCTCGAGCAGTGGAATGGACTCCGGAGCCCGGTTGAGGCGGAAGCCGCCGGACCGTCCACGCTGGCTCGCAACCAGCCCGGTGGCCGTGAGTCTTCTCAGAATCTTGGTGAGAAACTGCGGCGGCAGACCGAGGACCTCGGCGATCTCTCGGCTCTGCACCGATGTCTCCTCGCCGCGGATGGCAAGCAGCGACAGTGCGCGGACAGCATATTCGGCACTTCGACTGAGCACGCGCGGATATTAAGACCCCGGTGTCCTCTTTGTCAACGGCACCCGTACATTGGGTTAAGATGCCTTGGTGGAGGGCATGAGGCCGGGATGAGAGGCTTTTGATGAAGTTGCGCGAGATGTGCGCCGGGCTGTTGCTAATGGTTGTGATCGTCTCGGTCTCGGCGGCGGCTGCGACCGGTTCCGGTCCACCGGCCACGGTGGAAGATGCACGGGCCGCGGGATTCGGGCGGTTTGTGGTTCGCGTGGAGTTTTCAGACGAGGCAATCCTGGGCTCCATCACCCGCTGGGTGGAACCCTGGGAGATCGACCCTGAACAAGGTTTTCTCATTGTGGATGTTGGTGACGATGGCTACCAGAAGCTGCTTGATCTTGGATTGACAGTGGCGCTCCTGCCCAAGCTCACCGAGAGGGTGAATACTCCCCTGGCGCGGATGCCGGGCCAGGAGTTGGGCATTCCGAGTTATCCCTGCTACCGCACGGTGGAGGAGACCTTGGCCACGGGCGAGGCTCTGGCCGCCACCTATCCCACTCTTGCCCGCTGGATCGACATCGGCGACTCGTGGGACAAGACCGAGCCTGGCGGAAGCCTCGGTTACGACTTGATGGTGCTCGCACTCACAAATCAGGCTGTGGGAGGCGACAAGCCGGTGCTGTGGCTGGAGGGAGCCATCCATGCTCGGGAACTCACCACCGCCGAGACCGTGACCCGATTCGCCGAGCACCTGTTGGCCAATTACGACGTCAACCCCGACGTGACTTGGGTGCTCGACCACCACGAGATCCACCTGCTGCTGGTGACCAACCCCGACGGCCGAAAACACGCGGAGGACGGGCTTTGGTGGCGCAAAAACACCAATGAGGACTACTGTTCATCGTCTCCGGACGAACGTGGGGCTGACTTGAACCGGAACTTCGAATTCGAGTGGGGCTGCTGCGGGGGATCCAGCTCGTTCGAATGTGACGAAACCTTCCGTGGACCGATCCCGGCCTCGGAGCCCGAGACCCAGGCGATTCAGGACTACGTGGCGAGCGTCATCCCGGATCGCCGGCCCGATGATCTGGGCATTCCTGCCCCCGAGGACACGGCGGGCATCTTCATCGACGTCCACAGCTACGGGGGGGACGTCCTCTC
The DNA here is from genome assembly GCA_963710645.1 of uncultured Holophagae bacterium. GTDB lineage: Bacteria > Acidobacteriota > Thermoanaerobaculia > Thermoanaerobaculales > Sulfomarinibacteraceae > FEB-10. The sequence continues at coordinate 180,117 of CAVQBD010000007.1, forward strand.
GGTCTTCGGCTTTCAGGATCCTCCTGCGCCCAACGACACTCAGATCCTGACCCTCGGGCGGAAATTCGCCTTCTTCACAGGGTACGAGGCACACCTTGGAAGTTACGGGATCGTGGACGGTTCCACCAAGGACTGGGCCTACGGCACCCTCGGCGTGCCAGCCTTCACCTTCGAACTCGGCACCGAGTTCTTCCAGGAGTGTGCGCCGTTTGAAGAGACCATCTACCCGGACAATCTCCAGACGCTGCTGTACGCGGCCAAAGCGGTCCGCAGACCCTATACCCTGGCCGCGGGGCCGGATGCCCTGTCGGTGACGTCGTGGCCCAGCGTGGTGGCACCGGGCGGGTTGGTTTCGGTTGCGGCGGTGATCGACGACACCCGATACGAGGCCGGCAGTGGTGAACCGACCCAGAGCATCGTCGCGGCAGAGCTGTATGTTGATGTGCCGCCTTGGGCAGACGGCGCTACGGCCATTCCCATGGCCGCCGCCGACGGCACATTCGATGCCGTGGTGGAGGGTGTTGACGCCGTCGTGGACACTTCCGAAATTGCCACCGGTCGCCATCTGGTCTTCGTACGAGGCCAGGACATGGCCGGCAATTGGGGCGTTGTGAGTGCCGCTTTTCTGTGGGTTCTGGATCCCGCCGAGGCGGCCAGGTTTTTTGGCGAGGTGACGAATTCGGACGACGGGTCACCCTTGGCCGCCGACATTGAGGCCGGGCCGTTCTCGACCGCCTCCGATCCGATCGACGGCTCTTATGACCTGATGGTGTTCCCAGGGACCTACGACGTGACCGCGCGGGCCGACGGATTCGCGCCGACGACGGTCACAGATATTGTTGCCCCAGCCGGTTCGGCGACAACGGTCGATCTCGTGCTTGTTCCGTACCGCGAGGTGCTCTTCGATGACGTGGAGGGGGGCAATGCGGGTTGGACCGCAGAGCCTCCATGGGCGATCACCTCCGAGGCATCCAACAGCCCGACCCACTCGTGGACCGACAGCCCGGGTGAAGACTATGGAGACGACGTCGATACGTCGCTGAGTTCCGCGAGCCTCGATCTGGGCGGCATGACGGGAGTGCTGCTGGAGTTCAGCCACAGGTACGAGATCGAATCGGGTTGGGATCACGGATACTTGGAGATCTCCGAAGACAACGGCTCCAATTGGACCACCGTCGCCGGCTACACCGGCTTCCAGCCGTACTGGGAGACCGTCACCATTTCGCTTCCCCAGCTCGACGGGGTCGCCGAAGCCAGGATCCGCTTCCGGCTGGAGACCGACGGCTCGTGGACCGAGGATGGCTGGCATGTCGACGACATCATCCTCCGGGGCGCCGGTACGGCTCCCGCGCCCGATGTCTTCCACGACGGTTTCGAGTCGGGCGACACCACCCCGTGGAGTCTCACTTTTCCGTAAGGTCGTCGGAGTGACTCGGTCGAACGTCAAACGTTGAACGTTGAACGTTAAAAGTTCCCTCCCACCCACCCGGAGCGAGGAGGGCGCGTTGATCGGGCGTGCCGTCTTCAACATTTTTGGGATTCAAGGAATTTGGGAATCTATCTCGTTGAGGTCCCAACAATGTTGAAGGGGCAACCTCGGGGAGCGCGGTTGGGAGATGGGCGCGTCGAAGTCAGAAAATCGTACCGAACGCGCGGACCGGTGCCTGGCATCGACATGTGGTGCCCAAGTGCGAGGGTGGCAACCTGCCGGCGGCAGCGGTTGTGGCCGCGGCCGTGTGCGGCGGCCATGTCCGATCCTGTACGCAGGATCAGAGGCCTTACGGCCACCCGCTGGTGACGGCTGGTCACCGCGGCCACCGGCCGCGGGTAACCTCGGGGAGCGCGGTTGGGAGATGGGCGCGACGAAATCGGCAGATCGAACCCGACGAAAAGAGCTATTGTGGAGCAGGCCTCTGGCCTGCATTTTGGAGATCAATCGAGGCGCGAATCGCAGCCGAGACGGCCGCTCCACAATGGCCCTCCGCAGCCATCAACTCTTCACTATTCGCTATTCACAGGATGGGTGGGACTTTCGACTTTCGACTTTCGACTTTGGACCCTACGGCAGCGGTCCCGGTGCCGTGGTGCCCGGATGCTGCGCATACCACGCGAACCAGAACGCCTGTCGTGAAGCCACCCGTCGTCCCGGCGCATGCGGCCATTGAGCCAACGCAGCGCCGCGCTCGAGATCGAATTGGATGGTGACCGGCAGGTCGTGGACGGTGGTGGTCCACCTGCCCGTGTTGGTGCCAGCTGCGGATGCGATCCGCGATAGAGAGAAGACGACATCCTCTCCGTCCACCGTGAGGATCAGGATTCTCTCCTTGAGAGCCAGGTCATCGCCTGGGGGCAGCGGGTCCACCGGAAATCGGAGCACATCGGAGCCGAAGTATGAATGGTAGGGGTCGCGTTTGTAGACCCGTCCAAGGTGGTCCAGGGGTGCCAGGACGAGAGTGAGGGGATGGGCCTCGCGCCACTGCCCCCACGTGCAGAGCGAAACTGGGAGGAGTTCGAGTGGGGCTCCAGTGGCGGCCATCGGTCCCACTACTGCCCGTGCCTCGAGCTGTGACCACAGACTGCTGACGCCGGAGTCGGGGCGCTGGTCGTAGAGCAGGAGATTCGAGTTCCACACGAGTCCGGAGACGCCGAAGTCCAGGATTTCGCTGTCGAGGGTCCGGTCGGCGGCCACCGCGGCATCGCACAGCGGGTTGTAGGTGATCAGGACCGGGATGCTTGAAACCCGGTCGTTGACCACCTCGTGCCAGCGCATAAAACGCACCGGGTAGGCTCGGGCCTCGCCATCGATGGCGATTCCCACCACCCTGTCCGTGGGCAGCAGGAACTTGCCGCGGCCCTCATGATTCAGCGCGTCGATCCTCGCGGCTGACAGCATCTCGGGATCGGTGAGGGCCATCAGACCGTCGCGGGGCATGCCGGATGCGACGATGGCCCCTGGTGGCAGTGACGAAACGGACAGGTCGAAGCCGTAGGTGGTCGGATCCCTGCCGTCACCCGCCAGCGCGCGGCCGCGATCCTCGGGTGCCTGCCAGGCCAGGACCAGGATCGTCAGTGCAACGGCAATCCCGACCACCGCCACCCACCAGCCGCTGCGCACGAGGGCAGGGACCCGGGTTCCCATTGATCAGAACCCGAAGCTGGCGGGAACCACGCCGTCGCTTGGGGGCGCCTCCGCCTCCGCAATCGAGGGGGTGGATCCGCGGCCCAGGTGCGAGATTCGGTCGTCCATATCCGCCACCATCAGGACCATAAGGAGGGGAAGATAGATGATGCTGGCAAAAAACAGGCGGCGTGCCGCAGTCTCGCCCCGAAGCCGTAGGAAGCGCCAACCAAGGGCCACGAAGGCGAGCCCCAGGATTTGCGACGTGGCGAGAAAAACGGTTCCGGAAACACCGATGAAGGCCAACGAGGCCGTGACCGGCAACAGCGAAAGGGTGTAGATGAAGGCCAGTCGTGCGGTCAGAGTACCGGGTTGGTCCACCGCGGGCAGCATCTTGAAGCCGCCGCGGGCATAGTCCTCCCGGTACATCCAGGCCAGGGCCAGGAAGTGGGGAACCTGCCACATGAAGAGGATGCCGCCCAGAATCCAGGCACCCAGATCGAGGCGTCCGGTGGCTGCTGTCCATCCCATCATGGGTGGGATGGCTCCGCATACGGCCCCCACCACCGTGTTGAGCGAGGTGCGGGTTTTCAGCGGGGTGTAGACCGCCACATACAGGACGATGGTGAACAGCGAAAGACCGGCCGTCAGCCAGTTAGTGGTGACGGCCAGCAGGCCCACGCCCACCACCGACGAGGCGATCCCCCAGGTGGTGGCCAGGGCCCGGCTGACCCGGCCGGCCGGCAGCGGACGGTTCCGCGTCCGGACCATGCGCCGGTCCCGGTCCTCCTCGAGGACCTGGTTGAGGATGTTGGCACCAAAGGCCGATAGGGCGGTGCCGATCACGGCGTACAGCAGCTCGAGGGGCTCGAAGGTGCCGCGTGCTCCCAGCACGTAACCCACCAGGGCGGTGAGTATGACCATGGAGGCGAGGCGCGCCTTGGCAAGCTCCAGGTAGGCGGAAAGGAGCTCGCGGGGCGTGTTGGCCCTCGCTCTGAGTGCGGCGGGATCTTCTGTGGTTGCACGCATTGTCGTTTTCTCGGATGCGATCTGCGATCATGGCCCGAGACATCGCGCAGTATAACCGCTCGCTGCGGGAAGCTATTGCGCGGGGAGGTGACCATGGCACCCGGCCGGAGCGAAGGTTCGGTTCATGGCTTTGCGGCTCCATTGGCTTTTGCGACGACCGTTTCCATGTGGGCGATCGCCTATCTGGGCCGGCTGCCCGCGGTGATGGCCCCGAGCTGGCTGATCGGGATCGGGATGCTGGCGGCGGTCTTGGGTTGGGCGCTGTGGGCCGGGTGCCGGTCCACAATCGGCTGGTCCGGTGGGGCCAGGGTGGGGGCCATCGTGGGAATCCTCAACTTGCTCATCCTCGGCAGCCTGCTGAGCTCGCCCGACGGGGGATTGCGGACCTCCGCCGTGTGGTGGATGGCGGCCTCGGTGTTGATGCTGGCGGTTTTGGCCGCATTGGGTGCCGTCATCGGCTCGGCGGGCTCCTCCAACGGGGCGGCAGCGCCGGACTGGACGGCCCTGTTCTCCAAGGTGGCGGTGGCTGCGACCTTCCTGTTGGTAGTGGCCGGCGGTCTGGTGACCAGCCACGAGGCCGGTCTGGCGGTGGTGGACTGGCCGAATACCTTCGGCAGCAATATGTTCCTTTATCCGCTGGCGCGGATGACCGGCGGCATCTATTACGAGCACGCCCACCGACTCTTCGGTGCCCTGGTGGGACTGACAACCATCTCTCTGGCAGTCAGGCTGTGGCGGTGTGATTCCCGCTCGTGGGTGAAGTGGATGTCCCTGGCCGCCGTGGTTGCGGTGATCGTTCAGGGGATCCTCGGCGGCCTGAGGGTCACCGGCAACCTCACCCTGTCCACATCGGCCGAGGACATGGCGCCCAGCATCGCTCTGGCGGTTGTGCACGGGATCTTCGGTCAGCTCTTCCTGGCCTTGATGGTGGCGCTGGCTGCGGTGACCAGTCGCTGGTGGCGGGAGGCCCCGAGCGCCGAGCCGAGGCTGTCCGCTGCTGCCGACCGCACGCTTCAGGCGAGTCTGGTGGGCGTCCTCCTGGTGCAGCTGATATTCGGTGCGGTCCAGCGTCACGTGGCCCAAGGACTGGTTATCCACATCACCCTGGCCGCGGTGGTGGCCATGGTTGCGGTGGCCGCCGGGGCCCGTGGGTGGGGCCTCTACCACGGCAGCTGGCCGGTCCAGCGGCTGGGTCAGCTTGTGATGGCGGTGATGGCCGTCCAGGTCACTCTGGGAATAGCAGCTCTTGCGGTGACCCAGGGGCGCGCGGTGGTGGGTCATCCCACGGTCTTCGAGGTGACCATCGCCACCGCTCACCAGGCCACCGGCGCGGCTCTGTTGGCGTTTTCGGTGTTGTTGATGGTCTGGACGCGGCGGTTGTTCGCCCCTCAGGAGGCGAGCTGAAGCCGGGGCACTGTTGAAATTCGAATTTCGAATTTCGAATTTGGGCTGCTCCCAGCCCCTAGCCCCTAGCCCCTAGCCCCCAGCCCCCAGCCCCTCCTCCACCGATTCGACGAGCAGTTCCTTGCAGCGATCCAGATCGTGTGAAGTCGTTGCGAGGTTCCCGACTGCAACCCGCAGCGCGATGCCGTCGTCGAGCCTGGTGTGGGACAAGAAGATGTCTCCGGAAGCGTTCACTCGTTCCACCAGCCGAAGGTTGAATGCGTCCAGCTCTTCCCCGTCGAGGCCTTTGGGGAGGGCGCGAAAGCACACCACCGAAAAAGGTGCCGGCGCCATGCGCTCGAAACCGGGCTGGTCATCGATCCAGCGAGCGAATTCTTGGGCCAGCGCGATGTGGTGGCTGATCCTGGCGCGGATCCCTTCAAGACCGAAAGCACGCAAGACCCACCACAATTTGAGAGCGCGAAACCTCCTGCCCAGCTGGAGCCCGTAATCCATGAGGTCCACGACAGACCCCGACTCCGGTGTCGTGAGGTACTCGGCCACCAGGGAAAAGGTTCGCCGGAAGGTGTCAGGGTGGCGGGTGTAGAGGGCCGAACAGTCGATGGGCACAAAAAGCCACTTGTGGGGGTTGAAGACAAAGCTGTCGGCCTTTGAGCATCCCTCAATGCACCACCTGTGGTCAGGACAAAAAGCTGCCGACCCGGCGTAGGCAGCATCCACGTGGAGCCACAGGCCGTACTCCTCGCACAGCTCGGCTATGGCCCCCACTGGGTCCACCGATGTGGTGGAGGTGGTGCCCACCGTGGCAACCACGGCAAGGGGCCGGATACCCTGCGCCCGATCCTCTTCAATGGCGCGGCGCAGCGCTCCCACGTCCATTCGGTAGGCCTGGTCGTGTGAAATGGCCCGAAATCCCTCGAGGCCAAACCCTAGGGCGAGGCATGCCTTGGCGATGGAGGAGTGGGTCTGGTCGGAGGCATAGACCCGCAGCTGGCGGAATGTCGTGGCGGCCTGCCATGCCGCGTTGCCGGATATCCAGGCCGGCGGCCTCGCGGGCGGTTGCCAGGGCCAGCAGAGAGGATATGGAGGCGGTGTCTGTGAGAAAGCCGAAGAAGTCGTCGGGAAGATCGAGTCCTCGGCGCAGCCACTGCAGGGTGACGAGTTCGAGTTCGGTGGCCGAGGGCGACGTGCGCCACAACATGCCGTTGACATTCAGCGCCGCCGACACGAGTTCGCCCAGGATACCGGGCCCGGAGCCGGTGATGCCGAAGTAGGCCATGAATCCGGGGTGGTTCCAGTGGGTGATGCCCGGCAGCACAACCTCCTGGAAATCCCGCCACAACAGGTCCAGATCCTCGCCGTGTTCGGGGATGAAATCCGGAAGGCGGTCCGCAACCGCTCCGGGAGAAACCTGGGACAACACAGGGTAACGGCGGTTACCGCCGTCAAGATAATCGGCCACCCAGTCAATGATCTGGTGGCCCTGCTCGCGGAATTTCTCGGCCTCCAGGTGGCCGTTCTTGTCGGACATCTTCACCTCCGGCGCCCAGGATACGCCTGCCTTCAGGAATAGGCGCAGCCGGAGCCGTGTTGGCGAGCGCGGGAGGTCTTCGAGGTGGAACGACTCGTGTTGGTCTCTATTCGCCGCAGCCACGCTCGCATGCGGTCGGGGGTCGCTGCCCGAGGTGCCCGACGGTGCGTCGGTGTCCTACCGGGAACATCTCGAACCCCTCGTGCTCAAGCGATGCCTGGACTGCCACACCACCGAGGAGCCCAAGGCCAACCTTGTTTTTGAACAAGGCGAAGGGTACGCCCAGTTGGTGGGCCGGGCGTCGACCCAGGTGCCCGACGCTGAAGTTGGTGACGCCCGGTGACCTCGAAAAGTCATACCTGTGGCTCAAGCTGGATCAGCGGGCGGCGGTGGGGGAGGGAATGCCACGGAGCTTCCTCGGCGCAAAGCGCCTCCCGTCCGCTGAGCAGGAGCGTTTTCGCCGTTGGATCGAGGATGGCGCGCTTCCTTGACCCCCCACCCGTCCCAGGGAGTAGGGAGTAGGCAATAGGGAGTTAGCCCCCGCCCACCCGGAGCGACGTGGGCGCCATAGGCGGGCGTGCCGGGTATGACGTTGTGCGGTCGATGTCGACGAATGATCCTCAGGCCAAGAAGTCGCACAACGTCATACCGGGCAACCTCGGGGAGCGCGGTTGGGAGATGGGCGCGCTGAAATCAAGGGGATCTTTCCGTACCCCCGGGCCGGTGCCAGGCACCGTCGAAATCGAATCGGGGCACGAGATCGCAATATCTGCAACGGTGCCTGGCACCGCCATGCGGTACCCGAATGCGAGGGTGGCAACCGGAAGTCGGCAGAGGCCGAAGCAAGGACAGCAACCGCCTGCCCCCTGCCCCCTAAACAGTCATGAGATACTTGGCTCAACGGGAGGAGCGCAATGCACGTGATCGTTGTCGGGGGCGGGCTCGTTGGTTCGTCGCTGGCGGAGAAGCTCGCCGGAGACGGCCATGATGTGGTCCTCGTGGAACAGGATCGAGAGCTGGTCCGCGAGCTTGACGACCGTCTGGATGTTCAGGCCATCTGCGGCAACGGCGCAACGATGCCGGTCCTTCTCGATGCCGGAATCGAGGCCTGCGACCTGCTGCTCGCCACAACCGATTCCGACGAGGCCAACATGGTGGTGGCCTTGGTGGGTGCTTCCATCTTCGATGTGCCCAAAGTGGTGGCTCGGCTGCGCGATCCGGGCCACGAGGAGAGCTTCCGGCTGATCGCTGCGGAGACCGGCGGCGAACGCATGTCCATCAACCCCGACGAAGCGGCGGTGGAGCGGATCCTGTCGCTGATGCCGGTTCCAGGTGCGGTGGACGTGGTGCCGTTCTTCGGCGGCCGGCTGCTTGTCGCCGGATTCGTGATCCGTCCGGGCAGCGAGTTTGCCGGACTGATGTTGTCCCATCTCAGACTGTTGTTTCCGTCCACACCGATGCTGGTGGTGGCGATTCGTCGGGATGGGGAGTGGCGGGTCCCGCACGGTGAGGACGAGATCCTCGCCAACGATCTGGTGTACTTCGCCATGGATCCGGATGAACTGGAAAATGTGCTCGTCCTGCTCGGTCTGCGGCGCGGAGTTGAGCGCCGGGTGATGATCGCCGGCGCGACCCGGATCGGCATCATGCTTGCGAAGAGGCTCGAGGCTGCCGGGATTCCGGTGACCCTGGTCGATTCGGACCGCGCGGCGTGCGAGGCCGCGGCAGCGGTGCTTGACAAGACCATCGTGGTTCACGGCAGTCCCACCAGCCGGGAAATGTTGATCGAAGAGGGAGCGGACAGGGTCGAGAGCTTTGTTGCCTGCACCGACGACCACGAGGAGAATGTGGTGGCCTGTTTGCTCGCGGGAAGGATGGGGGCCGCTCACACTTTCGCGCTGGTGGACAACCCAGCCCTCGGCGGGCTGGTGGGCGAGCTCGACATCGACGCGATCATTTCTCCCCGGTTGCTGTCGGTGGGTCTGGCCTTGCAGTTTGCGCGGAGGGGCAGGGTGACCGCAGTGGCGGCTCTTATGGAGGACGAGGTTGAGGCCATCGAGGTGGAGGCCACCACCGACAGCCGATTGGTGATGTCACCGCTGGTCCAGTTGGGGCTTCCCCGCGGCGTCCTGGTAGCGGCCCTGCAGCGCCGGGACGACGTTGTGGTCCCGGCGGGATCGGACCAGGTAAGACCTGGTGATCGGGTTTTGCTGATCACCACCAATAAAACGTCGAGCAAACTCGATCAGTTCCTGGACGGTTAGGTGTGAACCGACGGTTCGTGATCCACCTTCTGGGGCACCTCCTGCTCCTCACAGCGGTCTTCCTGGGAGTTCCGGTGCTGGCCGCGGCCATCTTCTCTGAACCCATGTGGCCCTATGTGGCCAGTATCGTGGTGGCGGCGGGGGGCGGTGCGGCGATCCTGAGACTGAGCCGACCGTCGAGTACCAAAATCCGACCGCGTGATGGGTTTCTCATCGTGAGCGGGTCGTGGGTGGCGGTGTCTTTGGTCGGCGCCTTGCCCTACCTCATGACGGGTGTCCTCGGCCCGGCGGACGCGCTCTTCGAGTCGGTCTCGGGCTTCACCACCACCGGGTCCACGGTGATCGGCGATGTGTCTGTCGTGCCGAGGGCGCTGCTGCTGTGGCGCGCCCTATCCCAGTGGCTTGGCGGTATGGGCATCATCCTGTTCACCATTGCCATCCTGCCCCTGCTCGGTATTGGCGGGATGCAGTTGTTCAAGGCGGAGGTCCCGGGTCCAGTGGTGGACAAGGTGCGGCCCCGGCTCGCGGCGACGGCCCGGTCATTGTGGGGCATATACGTCGGTCTGACGGCCATCGAGTTGGGTCTGTTGAAAGTGGCGGGCATGAGCTGGTACGAGGCGCTGTGCCACGCCCTGACCACTCTGCCCACCGGTGGATTTTCAACCCGCAACGCCTCGGTGGGTGAGTTCGGGTCGCCGGCCATCGAGTGGATCATCACGGTCTTCATGTTGCTCGCCGGCATCAACTTCGTGCTCCACTACCGGCTGCTTGTGGGCCGCGGCCGAGAGGTGTGGAAAGACGTCGAACTCCGATATTTCCTCGGGGTTGTCGCGGTGGCAGTGGCCACTCTCACGGTCGCCACCTACTCGGCCGGGGACGCCATCCTCGACACGGTCCGTGCCGCAGCCTTTCAAACAGCTTCAATTCTGACCACCACCGGATACGCCACGGTCGATTTCGAGGTCTGGCCCAGCCTGGCGCTCATCGTGCTCCTGATTCTCATGGTGCTCGGTGGTATGTCGGGATCCACCGGCGGCGGCATCAAGAGCCTCAGGGCTCTGCTGGCGGTCACCTCGCTCCGGACCACCCTCCACCGCCTCATCCATCCCCACGCCGTCCGGCCCGTCAAGTACAACGGGCAGGTAGTCAGCGAATCGGTGCTGTCAGGGATCTGGAGTTTTCTCACGGCCTATATTCTGCTGGCGGCCCTGGGTTCGGCGGTGGTGGCAGCCCACGGCTATGACATCGTCACTTCGATTTCGGCTTCGATGACCGCCATTGGGAATGTCGGCCCGGGATTTGGAGAGGTTGGGGCGTACGATAACTTCTCCCACTTTCCTGCCCTGGTGAAGGTTGTTCTCGCGGTGATCATGCTCTTTGGTCGTCTCGAGATCTTCACCCTCCTGGCCATATTCTCCCGTGAGTTCTGGCGGCGGTAACCCCCACCCGCCCAGGCAGTAGGGAGTAGCCCCGCCCACCTGGAGTCTGGGGGCGCTTTGGACGGGCTTGCCACTCCGGGTACCTTCAAGTTGAACGTTAAACGTTGAACGTTCCCACCCACCCTCCCGGATCGTGAGAGGCCGCGTTGATCGGGCGTGCCGTCTCCGACGATTTTGGGTTGGGGCCGAACCTCTATCGTGCCGCGATGGGTCCCAAATATCGTCGGAGGGGGCAACCTCGGGGAGCGCGATTGGGAGATGGGTGCGTCGAAGTCAGCAAATCGAAGCGAACGCGCGGGCCGTGCCCGAGTTGTAGGCCCCGCACACCCGGGTTGACATGGAGGAGGGAAGACCGATCATCTTGCTGCCTACTGCCAACTCGCCGGCGGCAGCGATCGTGGCCGTGGCCGTGTGCGGTGACGCGAGACGCAGAAGAACGTGGACTGGCAGGCCTACGGCCACTCGCTGGTGACGGTGAGTCGCCGCGGCCATCGGCCGCGAGCAACTGCCTATTGCCTATTGTCTACTGCCTACTGCCTGGTGAGGGTGATGTAATATCGCGCGTCCCTGTTCGATGGACGTTGAGGAGCTATTAAGAGTGAAGGAACACAAGGCCAAGGTCGGCATCGTCTTCCTGATCGTGTTCATCGATCTGGTGGGCTTCGGAATCGTGATTCCGTTCCTGCCGCTTTATGGGGAGGACTTCGGTCCGTCACCGGTGGTCTTCGGGCTGCTGATGGCGTCGTTCTCCATCATGCAGTTCCTGGCAGCGCCGGTTCTGGGACGGCTGTCGGACCGCTACGGCCGGCGACCGGTGTTGCTGATTTCGTTGGCCGGTTCGGTGGTGGGGTACTTGCTGTTCGCATTCGCGGGTTCGCTCGCGATGTTGTTCGCATCAAGGATCATCGACGGCATCTCGGGTGGAAATATCTCCACTGCGCAGGCAGTCATAGCCGATATCACCGACGAGAAGGACCGGGCGCGGGGCATGGGTCTGATCGGCGCCGCCTTCGGGCTCGGATTTATCTGTGGCCCGGGTCTGGCTGCCCTGTTGGTGGGCGTTGCCCGGTGGTTGCCCGGTGTGGCCGCAGCGACGACCTCGGCAATCGCGTTCGTGCTCGTCTTCGTGCTGTTGCCTGAAACCAACATAAACCGCTCCTCGGACAGGTCCCGCCCCCACCCCTTGAGCCCTCGCAACATCATTCGCGCTGTCGGCTATCCACTTGTGGGGGCCTGCCTGGTGATGATCTTCCTGGTGATTTTCGCCTTCTCCAACTTCGAGACGACCTTCGCCCAGCTGGTGCGGCTGAAATTCGGGGTGGACATGTCCACCATCGGATGGCTCTTCGTCTACGCCGGTTTGTTGGGGGCGATCGTGCAGGGGGGATTGATCGGTCGTTTGGTCCAGCGTTTCGGGGAGGCGAAGGTGATCGCAGGGGGTGCGCTGATCGCGGCGGTTTCCGGAGCCATTCTGCCGTTTGCCGACTCCCTCGGACGGCTGATGGTCATTCTGGCCGTTCTGGCGGTGGGTCACGGCCTGACTGCGCCCTCTGTGTCATCAATGATCTCCAAGATGGTTCCGTCGGGGGAGGTGGGCGGTGTCATGGGGGTCTACCAAGGGGTGTCGAGCCTGGCCCGCATTGTGGGGCCGTTCTGGGCTGAGTGGGTGTATGGGGTCTTTGGCCACGCCGTGCCGTACCTGAGCGCTGCCGCCGCCTACGGACTCACCATTTTTGTTGCAGTGGCAGCGGTGGTGAAGCTGGCTTCCCGGCGACAGGACGATCCAGCGTCGTCGTAGCACTCGCCTCGGTATGAGGCTTCTATGTTGGACGAAGACCGGGTATCATCTGCGGGTCGCGCACCCGGTGCGCAAGGAGGAATGAGCGTGTACAAAAACCCCTGGTTCGCGTTGGTGATTGGATCCATGGTCGGTCTGGTGCTTGGCTACATTTTGGCCGAGCGGCAGCCGATTCCGCCGGCCAAGGCCATGGCGGCACCGCAGGCTGCTCAGCAGGGGCTGCCCGACGGACACCCTCCCATCGAAGCCACCGGTCCCGGCGGCGGCGGTGCAGAGGCCGCCAAATTGGCGCAGCAAGCCGCCGAGCTCGAGGGGGCGCTGGCCCAGTCGCCGGACGATCCACGGCTGATGATCGCCCTCGGCAACCTCTATTTCGATGCGGGCAGATGGACCGAGTCCAGGCTGTGGTACGAACGGGGCATCGAAGCCGGCGGCGGCGACGCCAACGTTTTGACCGACCTGGCCGTGGTCTACCGCAACCTCAAGCAGCCGGAGCGGAGCCTCGATTTTCTTGGTCAGGCCCTCCAGATGTCGCCGACACACTGGCAGGCGATCTATAACCAGGTTGTGGTTCTCCATTTCGACCTCCACCGCCACGATGACGCCGCCGCCGCCCTGCAGCGTCTTAAACAGGTTGCCGCCACCAACCCTGACGTGCCAGATCTGTCAGCCCTCGAAACCGAGGTGATGGGTTCCTGACTTCACAGCCGGAAGATGATCCGCGGTGACAGGAATTTCAGAGGCGGGTGGCGGCTTCGAAGGTGTTGGGTGAGTCACTGGTCCTGAGACACCCGTTTCAAATTCACATTGCTGCGATACACTTCGGTCTCCGAAGGGAGCTGAGGGCATGACCATGACCGAAGATCTCGCACGCTCCGTAACGGTGCTGATTCTGGGCGGGGGTCGCGGCACCAGGTTGTTTCCGCTGACTCAGCGGCGAAGCAAACCGGCCGTGCCGGTGGCCGGCAAATACCGACTGATCGACATCCCGATCTCCAATGCCATCAACTCGCAGATGGAGCGGATGTACGTTCTCACGCAGTTCAACTCGGTGTCGCTGCACCGCCATATCGGCCGCGCCTATCGATTCGACGCCTTTTCTCGAGGTTACGTGCAGATTCTGGCGGCCCAGCAGACCCCCGATGCGCAGACCTGGTTTCAGGGCACCGCCGACGCGGTCCGCCAGAATATCCGAGTCTTCAGCGAGCTCCACAGTGAGTACGTGTTGATTCTGGCCGGAGACCACATGTATCGGATGGACTACCGGCAGCTGCTTCAGGACCACGTAGACCACGGTGCCGACATCACGGTTGGTGTGATGCCCTGTTCTGCCGAGGAGATCGGAGGCTTCGGGGCGGCGCGGGTCGATGACGACGGCCGGATCGTGGAATTTCGGGAGAAGCCGTCGAGCGAGGAGGCCCGTGCGGGAATGGAGGTCGTTCCTTCGTTGCTCGATGCCAAGGGGGTGCGGTCCGATCTGCCGTATCTCGCCTCCATGGGCATTTACATGTTCAACAAGAAAGCCCTGCTCGAGTGCCTGGACAGCGACCTCGTCGACTTCGGGCGAGACATCATTCCGTCTGAGGTCGGCCGTCGAAGGGTGCAGGGGCATTTCTTCAAAGGCTATTGGCGCGACATCGGAACCATCCGCGCCTTCTTCGACGCGCACATGGATCTGGTGAAACACGATCCGCCGTTCACCTTTCACGATCGCGCCTGGCCCATCTACACCAGACCACGTTATCTGCCTGGAGCACGGTTGTCGGACTGCTGCTTTAACAGGGTGTTGCTGGCTGACGGTTGCCGCGTCGTGAGATCTCAGGTCGAGGATTCGGTGATCGGCCTGCGGTCTCAGATCCAGGACTCTAAGATCAGCCGGACATTGATTCTTGGTGTGGACACCTACTATCCGGACGCGCCCGGTGCCCCACCGGTGGGCATCGGCGAGGGCTGCGAGATCTCCAACGCGATCATCGACAAGAACGCCCGCATCGGCAAGGGAGTCAAGATCGCGAATCTGCAGGGAATCCAAGAGGAGGATGGAGACGACTGGTACATCCGCGACGGCATCGTTGTGGTTCCCAAAAACGCCGTGGTGCCGGACGGGACCGTCATCTGAGGCGGGTGCGCTTTTCAGCCTCAGAGGACAAAGCGGTAGCCCTGACACAGGAGTTCTGATGGCCATTCGGTGTGATGGGTGCCGTTGCTCTTCCCAGTCGAAATGTTTGGGAATTGCTTAATTTCTCAACTGTTTACGTCAAGTCTCTTGTTGTGGTTCCCTGACCGTCACTTCATAATGGCGGGAGTATTCCGCGCGGCCCGGTCGGCGAGCGTCGGCGGCGGGCTTGGAGGTTGGTTTGAAGAAATTTTGGCCGCTGATCGTTGCTGTGGGGTTCGGTGTGATGTTCGCCCCGACAGCCGCCACTCCCGCCGATCTCCCGCCACCTGACCCCCTGTCCACTGGAGCATCGTCGGACCCGGTCTCAAGCGTCCAGGCCCCGCCCGGCGCGTCCGCTCGAGACCGGCTCTTGGCAACCGCCAGAGCCGCGATGGAGAATTGGAACGAGGGACAGGCTCAGCTGCACGATGCCGCTGCCAAGGAGGCCTCAGCACGGGCGGAGGGCGCACCGGACAGCCCCTCGATCAACCTCTACACCCAAGGCTGGGGCTCCTCCTTTGACCGCGCACTGAACGCCCAGGACACGTTCCAGGTGCTCTTTCCATTCAACCTCCCGGGCCAGACGAACTCCGTCAAAGGCTATAAGGAGGCTTCGACCGAAAACCTCGACGCAGATCGTCACGCACACATGATCCATGCTTCCCGTGAGGCGGGGCAGCGCTGGATCGAGCGCGCCGCAGCGGCGGAACGGGTCGAGGTGAGGCGAGATCGGGTCGCCCGGATCGATGAGGCTCTGGCCCTCCACGAGGCTCGATTTCAGCTCGGGGAGGTGGCCGGCACCGAGGTGATGCAGCTCGACCTCGAGCACGTACGGGAGACGTCGCGGCTGGCCGCCGATAAGGCTGCGAATGAGTCCGCCCGCGAGATGCTCGTCGAACTCTGCGGCAGTGAGTGCGGAATGCCGGTGATCGGCGACCTGGAAGCACTGGTGGGTGAGACCGAGACACCCGAGAAGGACGAACTGACCTCGGTTCGGCTGGAGTCGGGTGGGTTGCTCCGGCAGGCACGGGCGGCGGCCGCCTTCACCGTGGCGCGCTCGGAGCTGGTCAGTCGAACTGCCTTTGGCCGGCCGTCGGTGGGAATGGAGTGGGAGAGTATTCCGAGCCTTTTTGGCGTCCCGGCCTACGATGCGTGGGGGGCGACCGTAACGGTGCCGCTGCACCTGGGCCGGGCCGGCAAGCAGACCAGGGCGGCGGCGCGGGAGCGCGCCCTGGCCAGCGAGGAGCGCATCGAGGGCACCCGCCAGGAGCTTATGCGGCGGGCCAGCACGGCGTTCGCCAACGCGGAGGCCGCGTCCCGCAGACTGTCCACGCTGGGTACGGTGCTCACCGATCTTCCGTCTATCGAGTATTCCCTGTCCCAGCAGTTCCGGCTTGGCGCGATTTCATATCTCGCGTACCTGGACGGACTCGCGCGGCTCGATGAGGTCCGGTTGGACACAGTGGATGCACGCCGAGAGCTCTTACTCGCCCGTTTAGAGCTCGGTTCGATTTTGGCCGACCCGTCCGTATTCCCGTTGCCCACAGCAGATGAGGAGCCGTAATGAAGACCTGGGTGATCATGGCGTTTTTGGCAATGTCGTCGGCTGCGACGGCGAGCGAACGAGTCGAATTGAACTCCGACCAACTTACGCGGGCCGGCGTCGTGACCCGCCCGGTGCTCGAACGCAGCTTTGGCGATCAGCAGCGGGTGGTCGGTCAGGTTGTTCGTACACCGGGATCGACGGTCAATCTGAAGACCATGGTGGCGGGCAGAGTGGAACGACTGGAGGTGGCTCCTGGCGACCACGTACGAATGGGTCAGCTGGTGGCCGCGCTTCACAGCCACGAGATATTGGCCATGCAGGGAGAGCTGCTCCGCGCGGCGCAACGATCAAAGCTCGCCGAGACCCGGCTCGAGGCCGGTCGTGAGCTGTTCTCGGTGGACGGCATCAGCCGGATCGACCTCGAAGTTCGGGAACAGGAGGCCTTCACGGCGCATCTGGAGTTCGACACCACCTATCACGAGCTGGTGGACCACGGTCTGCCGGAGTCGGAGCTCGATGCGATGCTCGAATCACGAAAGCCCGACGCCCACCTTTTCATTGTTTCGCCCACGGACGGCGTCGTGCTCGAGCTTGGGGTCCAGATCGAGGAGTGGATCCAGGAGTACGCGTCGGTGGTGACCATCGGCGACCCGGAGCGTGTCGAGCTCGAGCTCCAGATCGCCCCGGCCCTGGCGGAGAAAGTCTCGGTGGGGGATGTGGTGGACTTCGTACCGGTCGGCCGACCCGAGGACTCCGGCCGAGCGACGGTGATCACACGGGTTCCCCAGGTGGATCCGGACACCAGAACCGTCCGGATCAGGGCCAGCATCGTCGAGAAGGGCGGCGGTCTGTTCCCCGGCGCTTTCGTTGAGGGAGTGTTGACCCAGGGCACGGCGCGGCTGGCCCCCTCGGTTCCCGAGTCGGCGGTGATAGGCGTCGGCGGTGTGGACGTGGTTTTTGTCGCCGTGGGCTCGGGGGTTTTTGAAAGGCGGGATGTGGAACTCGGGCTTACCAACGGCAGCCGCTACGAGGTCGTCTCCGGTGTCGGTGTTGGTGAAGAGGTCGCGGTCAAAGGAGTGTTCTTCCTCAAGTCGGCGCTGATGAAGAGCGCCGGCGAGGACAAGTGATGAGGCGGCTGGTCGAGGCCTCGCTGGCCCACCGGTTGGTGGTGATCCTACTCGCCGTGCTCCTCATGGGAGCGGGATGGGTCGCGTTCAAAGGACTCCCCATCGATGCGTTTCCCGATGTGACCAATGTCCAGGTCACCATCATCTCCCAGGCGGCCACGTTGTCCCCCTGGAGGTGGAGCAGCTTGTCACCTATCCGATCGAACAGGCCTGCGCGGGTCTGCCATTCTCCACCGAGGTTCGGTCGCTGTCCAAATTCGGCCTCTCCATGGTCACTGTTGTGTTCGCGGACGGGACCGACGTCTATTTCGCTCGCCAACTGGTGATGGAGCGGGTGTTCACGGTTCGCGAAGAGCTCCCGGGGGGCACCAGCAGCGCCCTCGGTCCCATTTCAACCGGTCTCGGTGAGGTTTATCAATACACCCTCGAGAGCGCGTCCCGCGGTCTGATGGAGCTGAGAAGTCTCCAGGACTGGGTGTTGCGTCCCATCCTGCGGACCGTACCTGGAGTGGCCGGAGTGGACAGCTTTGGTGGGTACGTGAGGCAGTTTCACGTTGTGGCCGAGCCGGTGGCCCTGCGCCAGTTCGGGCTGTCGCTGGACGATCTTGCTGAGGCGGTTGCGGCCAACAACGGAGTGGCCGGCGGCGCCTTCGTGGAACGCGGGGGCGAGCAGTACGTGGTGCGAGGGGACGGTTGGGTACGCGGGGCGGAGGATCTCGAGGAAACCGTGGTCGCCTTCAGGGATGGAATACCGGTGCTCCTGTCACAGGTCGCGGTGGTGGAGCTGGCACCGGAGATCCGTCAAGGGGCCATCAGCCGGGACGGGAAAGGCGAGACCGTGGCGGGCATCGTGTTGATGCTTCGCGGCGGATCCGGCCGCGACGTGGTCGCCGGCATCAAACAGCAGATCGAGGTCGCGCGCCAGTCGCTGCCGGAAGACGTGGAGCTCGTGCCCTTTTATGACCGGTCCGAGTTGGTGAGCACGGCCCTCGGTACGGTGCAGAAGGCGCTCCTCCAGGGCGCCGTCCTGGTCGCCCTCGTGCTGCTGTTTTTTATGGGCAATCTGAGATCAGCCCTGGTGGTTGCGGTCCAGCTGCCCATGGCCGCATTGGCCACCTTCCTCGTGATGCACATCTTCGGAATGTCGTCGAATCTGATGACTCTTTCGGGGCTTGCCATCGCCATCGGGATGCTCGGGGACGGCGCCATCGTGTTGGTTGAAAACGCAATTCGATTGCTTGGCACAAGCGAGGGGGAGGACCGACGGAAGACGGTGTGTCTGGCAGCCGTGGAAGTGATTCGGCCCATCGTGTTCGGCACGGCCGTCATCATCGTGGTCTTCCTGCCCATCGCCTCGTTGCAGGGCATGGAGGGCAAGATGTTTGCCCCGTTGGCGTTCACCATCAGCATCGCCCTGGGGTGTTCGTTGCTGCTCACCATGACCGTGATCCCCACCTTGGCGTCACTCCTGCTCAAGGCGCCGGCGGCTGCCGATGTTACCCGCCGCAGCCTCCACCCGGCCGATCTCGTGCGGCGAGCCTACCGTCCGCAGCTCGGATGGGCGGTGGACCACTTCTGGGTAGTGATCGGGGTGGCACTGGCCCTCCTGGTGGTGGCCCTTGCCCTGGTGCCGACCCTTGGCACCGAGTTTCTGCCCACGATGGACGAGGGTTCCATCGTGGTCCAGCCCTTCCAGATTCCATCGGTGTCGCTTGATCAGTCCCTGGACACGGTTCAGAGGATCGAACAGGCGATCATGGAGTTGCCCGAGGTGATCCATGTGGTGAGTCGGACCGGGCGGTCGGACATTTCCTCCGACCCGATGGGAGTGGGCGAGAGCGACGTGTATGTGGTTCTGGGGCCGCGTTCTGAGTGGACGACAGCGTCTTCCAAAGCTGGCCTCGTGGACGCCATCAGGCACCGGATGGAGAGCATCCCTGGAGTGGAGTTCGGATACACCCAGCCGATCCAGATGCGGGTGGACGAGCTGCTTTCCGGCGTCAAGAGCCAGATCGCCATCAAGATTTTCGGCGAAGATCTCCACGAACTGGCGCGGCTCGGAGACGAGACCGCGGCGGTTCTCGATACCATCGAAGGGACCACCGATGTCAAGGTGGAGGCCGTGGAAGGCCTCGGCTATCTGCAGATCACCATGCACCGGCGGCGCCTCGCCAGGATGGGCGTGAGTGTTGCCCAGGTGCGGTCGGTGATCGAAACCGCCATTGGCGGAAGAGTGGTCACCACCGTTCCCGAAGGTGACCGCCGAACCGATGTGGTCGTGCGGCTGCCGAAGGCTTATACCGCCAACGTGGACAACCTCCGCGATCTGCCGTTGGCCACGCCGGCCGGCAATCGGGTCCTGCTCCGCGAGGTGGCTGACATCGACCTGGTGGAAGGCCCCGCTCAGATCTCCCGTGAGGACGGTAAGCGCCGAGTGGTGGTTGAACTCAATGTGGTTGGCCGTGATATCGGTGGCCTCGTGGCCGAGGCCCAGGAGCGGATTGCCGCCGAAGTGGACCTTCCGACCGGATATTTCGTGACCTGGGGTGGCCAATTCGAGCAGCAGCAGCGGGCCATGGCGAGACTCAAACTGATGGTCCCGGTGGCCCTCGTGTTCATTTTCATTCTGCTCTACCTCAACTTCCGCGAGACGCGCCCGGTCTTCTTGATCCTCGCCAACATTCCGCTCGCTCTGGTGGGTGGCGTCATCGGACTGAAGTTGTCCGGTTTGTACCTGTCGGTGTCGGCGTCGGTGGGTTTCATCGCCCTTTTCGGTATCGCGATCCTCAACGGGCTGGTGATGGTGGAGTTTTTCAGAAACCTCGAGACCACGGGCATGGACCGTCGGCAGGCGGTGCTGGAAGGGGCGGAATTGCGGCTCCGGCCCGTGTTGATGACCGCTGCCACCACAGCCCTCGGGCTGCTGCCAATGATCTGGGCCAGTGGGGTCGGCTCGGAGGTCCAGCGTCCGTTGGCCGTCGTTGTGGTCTCCGGTGTGGTGACCTCAACCATGCTGACCCTCATGGTGCTGCCGGCGTTGTACCTCCGGTTTGCGGGGACTCCGGACGCGGACGATGCACCGCCGCTCGGTTGATCCTGGATGCCGGATGCCGGATGCCGGATGCCGGATGCCGGATGCCGGATGCCGGATCCTCCACCCTCCCGCGTCCGCGTTGAGAGATCAGAGATTAGAATTCAGGGTTCAAGCCCGACCACCCACCTGGATTGCAGATTCTCGCCCGCCCGGATGCGAGATACGAGAACCCCCGCCCTCCCGGAGCGCGCGAGGGCGCCATGATCGGGCGTGCCACTTTTGACATTGTTAGGGACCTGATTGATGAATTATCTGGGCTTTGGGTCCGAACAATGTCAAGGGTGGCAACCGCGGGAAGCGCCACGGGGAGATGGGCGCGATGGAATCGGTGAATCGAAGCGAACGCGCCGGTCGGTGCAAGGCGCCGTCAACCCCGAATCGGAGTAGGGGCGCATCTTATGCGCGCTCCGGTGACGTATCAGCGATGCAGGAAGATCCGGCAATCGGCGGGCGACTGCGCGCGTAAGACGCGCGCCTACATGCACCGAACCCGAAACGGGTGGGGACGGGTTGTCGAATTTCGAACGTTACAAAAAAAAGCCCCGCCGTGAGGCGGGGCCTTGAGTTCGTTGTCTCCGCGGATCAGAAGTTCCAGCCCGCCGAAACGGTGGCCCACTGAACGGTGCCGCTGGTGTCGTACAGATACGGATCGTCGTCTGTGTAGTCGACGTAGCGGTACCAGAATCGGAACCAGAGAGTCTCCGAGATGTTGTACTTGAGGTGGACGTTGCCGTCGAGCCGGCTGACGTCCATGTTCGAGTAGCTGTAGCTGTTGGAAAAGTCAAAGGACATGGACGGATGGGACGCGACGTAATCGTCGGCCCTGAGCTCGTACGGGTCCATCCCACCTTCGGCCACGGTGTAGCCGAGGTTCAGACCCAGGTCCCATTTGCCGGGGTGGATCTTGATGCCGCCCATGATGGTGTTGGACTCTTCGCTGTACTTGGACACTGTGCGAGAGAAGCCATCCTGGCCTCCCATGACTGTGCCTGCTCACCCATCAAAGACTGGGATGCACAGTGGCACGTCCAGGCTCATATCCTGGTAGGCGTAGCCCACGTACCAATCCCAATCGGCACTGCCCGGTGTCCAGGCGGTGAGGGTCAGCGAATTGCGGTTCTTTGACCAGTCTGTGAGGTCGCCGTCCGTATTGTCGCCGTCCCAGTAGACGTACTTGCCGCTGATGGTGGTTTTTCCGGTGAGCCAGGCGGCGCCCAGCTCGGCCTTCATCCAGTTGGATGCCGACGCGGTGGTTTCGGCGATCCGCTCGCCCTGGAAGTCCTGGTATTGAGGTGTTTCCAGATTCCACGGGTTGGGCCACGGATCGGAAACCAGCGTCGAGCAGGCTCCATCCACCAGCATGAATGCGTTATTGACGTCCGCATACTTGAGAGCGGCGTCAATTCTCAGACCCTTCATTGGTCGGATCCGGTAGCTCACACCCAGAAGATTGGTTGTGGTCTTCTTTTCGCCCGGCGCCACCTGGTAGTACTCACGGTCCATGTAGTCGTAATTCCACATGCCGCGCAGGGTGCCGTGCCGGCCGAGGCGGAAGCTCGCATCCAGCTTGGACGCAAAGGCGTCGCGGTTGAGGGCGGAGTTCCGATATTGATCAAAGGTCTGATCATAAAGTTCGTAGTAGGTCGTTCCAGCCTGCGGGCCGGCAGGGGTCACACGCTGGATCGGGTCGATGTACACGCTATTGGTGTCGGTCTGATAGATCTTGCCCTGCCAGCGCAAGCGGAGCCGGTTCTTGAACCTCTTGGTCACGTTGGCGACATAGCCCGAGTAGTCGGCGGTGTTGCCGCTCGACTGGTTCTTGGTTTCTGCCCACACGCCGTTGGCGGTGATGGCGAAACCGTTTTCAGTGGCCCAGCGGAAGTCGAGCCGAGCCATATCCTTGTCGATGTCGGGCTTGAGATCGGCAGGCACCACACCCACGTCCGAGTCGTACTGCATTCGGTTGTCGAAGACCGGAACCTGAAGCTCGGGGTGCAGGTTCTTGTCGAAGGTGGCGTCCACCGTGTTGTAATTCTCGCTCAGCTCACGGCTGGTGAAACGGCCACGGAACGCGACGTTCTTGAAACCGACGGTGGCCTCGAGGGTGGCGTCCGTGGTGCTTTGGTCTCTCTTGTGCGCCTTGCTCGTGATGTGGCAGGAATCGCAGTGAGACGTGGTGAAGGCCTGGGTGTGGCCGGAACGTTTCTGGTCGTTGTACTCCACGGCCAAGGTCAGCGCCTTGAGACCGGCGAACTGGAGTTCGGTCCGGTCGTGGAACACGGTGTAGTCGACTCCGTAGTCCTGATTGGGATCCTGGTCGTCCTTGCGCACGGCCTTGCCGTTTGTGGAGGTCGACTCCAGGTAGGCCATTGGGTCATGGCCCAGACGGTGGGGGAACTTGTTGTAGGTGTTGTGCGACCGGACGGTGCGACTGATGTCGAAGTTCAGGTAGCCGCTGTTTTCGTCCGTAGCCAGGTATTTGACGCCAAAGTCGAGGGCTCCCCAATTCTGGAATGTGGAGAGCTTGACCTTGCCGATAGGACCCTTTTCGGTGGTCCGAAATTCTGCGGCCTTGTCCGGTGACCCATCCACATCGGACCACATGGCGCCGATCTCGATCGAACCGGTGGTGTCTTCTACTTCTTCAGTTTCCTGCGCCGTCACCGCCAAAGGCAGGGCGGTGAGAAGCGCGGCCAGCACGAAAATCTTGAGCTGTTTCATGGCTGTCCTCCTTCCTCACCGCACCATGCCAAAGCCGGCGCCCGTCAGGGTCTGGGCTGGCAGGTCGGTTCCGTGGATCTGTGAGTGGCACGTGCTGCACTTGGTTGTGAACGACACGTTCATGCCGTGCTCGCCCCAGGGGTTGTTGCGCTCGTTGCCGCCGATTTCGATCTCTTCGTCCTCCGGGCTGACCAGCCCCGCATGGAAGTGGAACTCATGGCATTGGAGGCAGAGCATGGGTTCGTTGGCGGTGAGCAGATTGTTGGCCACCGAACCGTGAGCGAGGTGACACAGGTTGCACGACTCCTGGACAGGCTCGTGCTCAAAGACAAAAGGTCCCTCTTTCGACTGGTGGCAGGTGTAGCAGAGATCGTTCTGCCGCATATTGCTGTTGACCAGCATGTACTCGCCCGCCGAGTGAGGGTTGTGGCAGCTGTTGCAGGTCATTTTGCCTTCGGGTACGGGGTGATGGTTCGGCAGCTGAAAGGCCGCGTTCACCTCGGGGTGGCATGCGAAACAAGACTTGGTTGCGTTCTTTTCTTCGTGGATGCCGTGGCATTCACCGCATGCGATGTTCTCCATGGCGTGGGTCGATGCCTGCCAGTCGGCCAGCGACGAACCATCCACGAAGGCGCCCGCGCCGCCGATGTTGCCGTGGCACGACATGCACGCCGCCGAGTCTTCGGCGGTCCATTCCGCAAAGGTGCGGATCAGCGACGCGTCGCCCTCCTCCATGTGCGCAGTGCCGTCACCATGACAGCCCTCGCACCCCACCTGCCGACCATAGACCTCGAAAGGCTCGATCCGCATGTGGATCTGGTGGACCATGCCGGCGGCGACCTCGTCGTGGCAGTCCGCGCACGTCGTGTCCTGCGCCACGGCAGGCAAGGCGAGCGCACACGCCGCGGCGAGAACCACCAGCAGTATGCTCCTGTTCAACATGAAAACCTCCTTGCTCCAGTTGAGCGTATGAACCCAAGATTGACCCGGTTCCGGGTCGTGATCACATGACTTGAATAGTGGACTTGACCTGTGCCGTAGGGGTGCGGTGCCATCCTCACGGGACGGCTGGTCCAGCCTCAGCGGTGGGGCTTTCGAAAGCCGTGACGACGGGGCGTCTCTATCATGTAGAAAACTCTAGTGATCTCAATATTGACTGTCAAGTTTTATAGTCGTGTAGTTATACAACTATTCACATCAAATTACTAAGGAATAAGAACTGAAGTAATTGAAAAAGATAGAGTTCCACCACAATATGGAAAATAAGATAGGTTCTCAGAATCATTGTAAAACAGAACCCAGCGATGAATTCATTCTCAATTGCGACAGAACCAAGAGGTTTGTCGTGCCACAAAAAAACCGGCAGGCCATGGCCCGCCGGTCGATTGCGGAGGTTGAGATTTCAGCGGCCTGCGAAGATCTCCTCGAGGGGGTCGCCACCGTCGTAACCGAGCGCCTTCCAGTCGAGCCGGCCGTCCGGCCCATGGCAGTCCAGGCATCGCAGCGCGTAGGCGGCAGGCCGGACCTCGTGATTGATCTTCATGTAACGGATCGTGTCGGTCCACCTGTAGGACGCGTCGTGAATGCCATAGAGGCCTTCGGCGCCCTCCTTGACCGCTCGGTCCACGTCGCCGTGTACGTAGAGTTCGTCCACGGTGATGGGCAACAGCCAGTTCTTGCCATCAAGCACGGGGAGCCGCGCCCGGTGGACCTTGAAGGCGGCGAGTCGCGCATTGGGATCGTCCTTCGATCCCTGAGGAATCGCCATCATCACCGCACCGTCCCGGTCGCGTTCCACCGCCGTTTTCGGCAGCTGCATATGGCTGGTGCCGTTGTACCAGGCGTAGGTTGGAACCACCTCGATCTGGGCGACGATCTTGGGCACGAATTTGCCCTTTTCGTCGGAGAAGTGGACGTCGGACCAATCTCGAAACACATCGGTGGCTTCGTCCTGTGCGAAGGTGGGGATGTGGCAGACCGTGCAGTCGACCCTCTTGACATGGTCGTTGAGCAGGGCCTTGGCGTGCGGCGCAGAGTCGTGGCACTGGCCGTTGTCGCAGGTCAAACGCGCCGCGGCGGAGTCGGTGGCCACGAGGTCGGATCCCCTCCCCGTGACCTTGTGGTTAGTGAAGGAGTGGCAGTCGGCGCAGGCCAAGCCGACTCCCTCTGAAGCCATGTGGACATCGAACTCGGGCTCCGCGTCGTCCAGGGTGTACTCGATGTCACCCCGTTTGAAGTTGGGGCCTCCGCCCGATGCTGAGTGGCACCTCAGGCATTGGGTATTGGTGGGTCTGCCAATCCGCTTCGACACCGAGTCGAGGCCTTCCTGGTTCTTCCACAGGATCGAACGCCACTCCCAGCTGCCGTCCTCGTTCTGATAGACGTCGCGCCGATAGCCCGAGGCGTGACAGATGAGGCAGTCGATGTTCTCGAGCTGTTCACGCGACATCTTTGCCGAGGGCATCAGGCCCAGTCCGGCATGACATTTCGAGCATCCGGAAGCCACCACCGTTCCATCGTCGCTCTTGATCTTGCCGATCCAGCTCGGCACCGGATTGGTGCAGAAATCGTTCACCATGGTGAGTTTGCCCTGCTCCGACCCATGTGAGTTCACCACGTCCGGAGTGGGTCCGAGCCATTGGTAGTGCTCGGAGTGAAAGAAGTCTTCGGCCTCGTCCTCGTGACAGTTGAGGCAAGTTGAGGTGCCCTCGTATCTCTCGAAATACTCCTGGTGGGAGTAGCTCTTCTTAGCCGCTGACGCCGGCAATCCGGCGGTCGCGATAACAATGGTGAAAATGAGGATATGCCGCGTCATGTCTTGCCCCCTTGGAGATTAGAACCGTGCGGTCAATCCTAGCAGGAACTTGTCGATGCTCGAGGGGGTGTTGAAACCGAGGATCGGCGGCGGATTGGTTCCGAGCTCTTTAGGGGCGCCCATATGCCATCCCGAACCGCTGTAATCGAAGTCGTAGGTCATGTAGTCCAGCTTGAGGATGAAGCGCTTGGCGATGCGGTGGGTGAGGTACGCCTCCCACACGTTGCCGCGGACCGAGGTCTTGGGTGCGAACATGGAATCTTCGGCCACTGCCATATTGAACCAATACTCTGAGCCCTGGTTGTACTCCAGGCCGATCTTGGTCTTGTCGTTGTTGAAGTTGAATCGGGCGCCGACGTAGATCATGTCGCCGCTCTGGCTCTCGGGTGTGCTGAAGGGATCGGACATCAGACCGCCGAAGGGCGTGGTGACGTTGTTGGGATCGGTGGACATGTAGCTGTAGCTGAGAAACCAGTCCACGGGTCCGTCCCGGCGCAGAAAGACCAGGCTTGCCCAATCGATGTCTCCCAAGTTGGCCGACGGCGTGTAGCGGATGACCGCGGGGGGAGCATCCTGGCCGGTGACCGGGTCCAGCGGCATCACAACCAGGCCGTTGAAGCCGTCGGTGACGTCGAAGGCCCGCAGGGCGGACACCTGGATGAACATGTCTTCCTTGTCATAAAGATCCCAGTTGACGCCGAAGAAGCTGGCGTCCTTGAGCTTGTCGGCGGGCCGGAGGACCTCGGAGTTTCCGAAGCCGGACTCATAGCCCACTCCGTAGCACAGGCGAAAGGTATTCCAGTCGGTGATGTGCCAACCGAAGGTGATGCCGTCGAATTGATAGTTCACCACGGTTCCGATGGGCGACCCGCCACGAGGTTCGTCGTTGCGGAATTGGAGTGGCACTCCGCCGGTGGACGGCCGTCGGCCGATGGACAGGTAGATGGGGGCGCCGCCAATGTTCTTCCAGTTGAAGTAGGCGCGTTCCACACGGAGAATGTCGGAGTTGGGCACCGACGAGGTCGTGCCGTCCACGTTGATCGAGGTTGGTTGGCCGTTGAAGACCTGGACTCCGGTGGAGTCGCCCCACACCTTGTACATGGAAAGCCGGCCCTGAAAATCGATGTTCTTGGCCACCTTGGCGTCCATCTGGAGACGCAGGCGGCTGGTGTAGAGCAGGGAGTTGGAGTAGTCGTAGCCGTCCTGGTAGGTGTAGGGGACGAGAGCACCGAGGAGGCCCTCCACCATCTCGGGCGGGAACTGACCGATGGTCTCCTTGAGCCAGTCGAAGGTCACGACGTTGTTCAAGTAGTAGAGGTAATCGGCGTAATTTTCGCGGATGAGATTGCCCACGTCCTCGGGGGAGGCCGGTGGCATTCCGGTGGCGCCGACATAGAACAGGGTGTCCACGAGCATGCGCTGCAGCTGCATGCCGTCGAAGTGGGGCTCGAAGGTCATATCCAGAGAGTTGACCTCGAAGCGGAAATCACCGGTAAAGTTGATGCGGTCAAGCGCGGTCTTGCGCTCGTTCTTCATGACCCGCTTCTCCAGATCCGCAACCTGGGCTTTGAGCTCGTCGATCTCCTCCTGGTCAATCTCGACGACGGTCACGTCGGTGGTTTCCTCAATGATGGTTGCTTCTTCGATCGTCGATCCCTGGGCCCAACCGCCCACGGCGCCGAGAAGTAACACGGCGGTACACAGTACAAATGCTCTGCGCATCATTAGATTCCTCCTCCTTATTGACGGTTATCAACCGCAGGTCATGGGGTGTTCGGAGTCGGCCGCGTGGTCGATGACCCAGTCTCTGATCTTCTCGAGGTTCTCTTCGGAGATGACCTCGGTGACCGGCTGATTGTCATGGTTCGGGTCGAGGACATTCTCATGGGAAGAAACGAACTTCTCTTCGAAGAACGTCTCCCACTGGTCCTGGATGAGAGTCATGGGGGTGTACTCGCCGGCATCGGCGTTTTCGCCGTGGCAGGGGTTGCAGAACTCCTTGTACAGATCCTGGCCCTTGGCCTTCTTCTTTGCCGCCATCGATACGTCGGCGATTCCAATCGCCATGACCGCGATGACCAGCACTGTGATGATCCAATTCTGTGTGCGCATTCTCGTCCTCCTTGTTCGTTTTTTCACAAGACCAGAGAGTTGGGTATTTAATAACCCAGCAACTTAATCGGCAATAAAATATGCATGAACACGCATATTGTCAAGTAGTATTATTATTATAAACTGATGTTTTTGAGTGCTTGTCTCAAAAAAAACATATTATGCGACAAGTTCTCACGACGACTCGGTGGGTGGGTGGGTGGGGAGGAAAGGCCGGCGAGTCGGCAGAAGGGGAAACCTCGGGTGAAATGCGAAATTCGAAATTCGAAATTCGAAATGCCCCCCCCTCCCGATTCAAGAGTCAAGATCCAAGTTCCCCCGCCCACCCGGAGCTCAAGAGGGCGCGATGATCGGGCGTGCCGGGTCACTTTGAGGTCGAGAGTTGATCGTTGAACGTTCAACGTTGAACGTTCCCTCCCGGCCTCCCGGATGCTGTCGCTGGTAGGCTCGCCCGCTCCTTACGACTCAAAGCCTCCGGATCAGATTCACGGCTGTACCGGGGGAGGAGGCGGATTGTCCGGCGGTGGGGGCTGATGGTCGGTGGTCCACTGCTGGGCGGCGGCTACGATGGGCTGGGGCGGTTCCGCTTTGAAGAGAGCTCCGCCGATCAGACCGCCTATGGCCCCGAAGATCGCGCCGAAGAGGAGGGAGAAGAAGATTCCGGCAACCGCAAAGACGGCGGGACCGGTTGATTCCATGAACCGGGTGACCATTTCCATGGCCTCGGGGTCCATGGTTCCCACCTGCTCCATCTGTTCAATGATCTGATCCAAGTCGGTGAGACCGAAGATGGAGTCGATGAGGGCACCCACGATACCTGCTACGACTCCGTAAACCACTCCGGAAGCCAGGCCGACCACACCTCCGTTGCCGGAAGTGAACCCAAAACCAGCGGCCTTCATATCCTTCGAGTGGAGGTACGCCGCGGTGAGACCGCAGGCGATGATCAGGGCGCAGCAGGCGCAGTTGATCATCTCGATGATGGGGATCGCCCCCGCGATTCCGAACGTAAGTCCAGCGATCAGCGCGGGCTTCAAAATGGAAGGCGTCTGGTTGTCCATGAAATCCTCCTTGTGGGTCGACCTATTGTAAGGGATCGCTGCCCCTGCCAGGAGTGGTCGGTCCCACCGCTGCAACCATGTCGCCGATGGCATCCGTCAACAGCAGACCAACCAGCACCCCGGGGCCGAGGGCAACCAGAAACCTGGGCCAGTTGGAGAGGCTGGGCAAGCCGGTGAGGGCCAACGTGAAGTCCACCAGGGACGGGACGAGGGCAACGACGACCCAACTCAGGGGCGGACGGAATCGACGTCCGGAAAATACCGCGAAGAGCACACCGGTCAAACCGCCAACGTAGAGACCCGCGCAGCGTGCGCAGACCGCCCATGGCCCGAAGCCGAGATCGAGACATCGCTCCGGCATCTGGTGACACGCCGGGCCGTAGGCCATCCGAAGCAGGGAGCCCGCGGGAGAACCGAGATGCTCGAGCAAAGGAGCGAGTACCACGCCGCAACAGAAGACTGCGGCAAGCGCGGCCACCACCAATAGCCATTTTCGTATTCGTGAGTCGAATCGATCCACGGTTGACGATTGTACGTCGTCCACCAAGGCGTACCTTCGGGTGGACCGTTGCGAGGAGAGTCGAGGCGCGTCAGACAGCTTCGAATAGACCCAGTTGTTCGTGTTCGCGGCGGACGAGGTTGCTCGCCCCAACCCCGAGCAGCCGGACCGAACGTTTGGCCGCCTCGGTACGCCGAATCAGCGAGTGGGCGCACACAGAGATATCCGACACGTCTGCGGTGGGCGAGGGAAGGGTGGTGGAACGTGTTCTGGTGGTGAAATCCGGATAGCGCACTTTGACGGTGAGGGTGCACGCGGCGATCTGTTTGCGTTCGAGCCCGCTCGCTACCTCGGCGGACATTTCGTCCAACACTCCGTCCATCTGTTTGGGATCGGCGAGGTCGTGTGGGAAGGTGCGCTCCGTGCTCAGGCTCTTGCGGATGTGCTCGGTTCGCACCGGTCGGTCGTCGATTCCCCGCGCGTGCAGCCAGAGGCTGCGACCCCAGACGCCGAACCGAGTGAGCAGTCGATCCAGAGACAAGGAACGGAGATCCGAGATCGTCCGAACTCCCATGGCCTGGAGGCGGTGCTCGGTTCGCGGACCGATGCCATGCAAACGTCTGACGGGGAGGGGAGCCAGGAAGTCCGAAACCCGTGAGGGCGGCACGATGGTGAGGCCGTCCGGCTTGTGATAGTCAGAGGCGATTTTGGCCACCAGTTTGTTGCACGCGGCGCCGACGCTGACGGTCAGTCCGATCTCCTCGGCCACGCGCCTTCGGATCTCCTTGGCGATGGCGGTGGCCGACCCGAGTGGGTTCAGGTGGTCGGTCACGTCCAAGTACGCCTCGTCCAGTGACAGGGTTTGGATGATCGGACTGTATTGGCGAAAAATGTCGAATATCCTCTCAGACTCGGCGGCGTAACGGCGGAAATCCGGACGGATGAAAATGGCGTCGGGACATTGGCGAATGGCCTGCGCCGCCGGCATGGCGGAGCGGATTCCGAAGGCCCTGGCCTCATAGCTGGCCGCGGCCACCACACCGCGGCCAGAGGGATCGCCTCCCACCACCACCGGTTTGCCCCTCAGTCCCTCGTCGTCACGCATGTGGACCGAGGCGAAAAAGGCATCCATGTCGCAGTGGAGGATGCGGCGGGCGAAGTCGTCCTGTTCCATGTTGAATATTTTATACTTTATTTACACCATGCGCAACCCCCCTGGAAAAGGCGGGTGTCAACCCACCCACCCGACCACCCTCGTGTGGAAAGTGTGGACCCCACCACCCGGCCCCCGTGAGTGGAGACGGAGGACTTCGCCGGCCCACTGACCTCCTTCCACACTCTCCCCACCCTCCACACTTCCCATACCCTCCACACATCCTCCAGGGTACACTCCGAACATGCCGTCTTTCCTCGTAGCAGGTTCGTTCAGCGCCCGTGACGGCGAGGGCCGAGTGTTGTTCAGCGACGCCGGGATCGAGTTGGAGGAGAGCCGTGCGACGGTCCTCGAGGGGGCGTCGGGGACCGGTAAGAGCACGCTGCTTCGGCTTGTTGCGGGGCTGCAGCAATCTGCGCTCGACGTACAACGTCGGCTCTCGGGGGCGGACTTCTCCGGCTCACGTCTGCCGTCGTGGCGGTCCAGAGTCACCCTGATGGCCCAGGACGCTCCGATGATCCCAGGGACCATCGGTGACAACCTGGAGCTGCCCTTCCGACTGCGGAACCGCGGAGACCGGGTATTTCATATTGATCGAGCCGAAGGACTGCTCCAAAAGGTGGGACTCGGCAGGTTGCCGCTCACGCGGGAGGTGATCACGATGTCGGGCGGGGAGCGTCACCGTCTGGCACTGGCCCGGGGACTGCTGTGGGATCCTCCGGTGCTGTTGGCCGACGAGCCTCTGGCAGGCCTCGACGACGAAACCGCGGCCAGCTGTTTCGATCTGCTGTTGGACTTCGCCCGCCGTCCAGGCCACGCCCTGCTGGTTGTGTTGCACCATCGCGAGCTCGTTGCGAAGACCGATGGGGTGATTGGTCTCGTCGGCGGGCGATTGGAGGCGTCGTGAACGGCGGCGTGATTCCACTCGGACCCACCCAGTTGGCCCTCGCCACCCTGTTGGTGGTGGCGGCTGGAGCGGTTTCGGTGGCCCTTCGGCTCGGCATCGGGAAGCGGCTGGGTGTGGCCGCCGTTCGCACCGTGGTCCAACTCGGTCTCCTCGGTTTGGTTCTCGAACGGGTTTTTGCGCTGGACAGCCCGGGACTGGTGGTGGTGCTGGTGGTGCTCATGACCCTCTTTGCAGCCCGAGAGGCCGTGGCCAGGTCGGGCCGCAACTACCGGGGCATCCGAATAGACGCCTGGCTTGTCATGGCCGGGACGTGCTTCGTGGTGGGGGGCGTCGTGACCCAGGCGGTGATCGGCGTCAGACCGTGGTACGACCCGCAATACGTGATTCCGCTGATCGGCATGATTCTCGGCAATTCGTTGAATGGCATCTCCTTGTCTCTCGATCGATTCCTGGAGCATCTGTCGGCACGGCGGGCGGAGGTGGAGTTGCACCTCTCTTTCGGCGCGAACCGACGGGAGGCCTTGGCCGCGCCCCTGAAGGCCGCGGTCCGCACCGGCATGATCCCGATCATCAATGCGATGGCCGCAGCGGGCATCGTTTCCCTGCCCGGGATGATGACGGGTCAGATCCTTGCCGGGTCTCCACCGCTGCAGGCGGTGGCGTACCAGATCGTGGTCATGTTCATGATCGCGGCTGCGACGGCCGTGGGGGCCATGGCAGCTGCCATCGCGGCGGGACGTCGCCTGGTGGCGCCGGACGGTACTCTTCGCCTCGACCGGCTCCACGATCGATGATTGCAGCGAAGCTGAATTCTTGATTTTGAATTTTCAATTCTCAATTTCCGCCCGCCGTCGCGGTGCTTTTCGGGTGGGTGGCAACTCAATATTCAAAGCTGAGAACTGAGAACTGAGAATTGAGAATTGAGAATTGAGAACTGAGAATTGAGGACTATTGATTTTCGACGTCGTTGTCACCCGTCTCGAG
The DNA here is from genome assembly GCA_963710645.1 of uncultured Holophagae bacterium. GTDB lineage: Bacteria > Acidobacteriota > Thermoanaerobaculia > Thermoanaerobaculales > Sulfomarinibacteraceae > FEB-10. The sequence goes on from CAVQBD010000007.1 coordinate 212,877, forward strand.
GGACGGGGATTGGTCGGCGTCAGCATCGAGATCCCATCCGGTTGCCGAGCCGTCGGGAAGGGTCCACTTCTTGATCGCGACCACCTCGGTCATGTGCTCGATGACCTGAAGGGTAATGTCCTTGACGAGCGCTTCGATCTCAGCGAGTCCAGGGCCGTAGAAGATATCGTCGAAGACCGCCGTTGCCACCCCCTCGAGAGCTTCTTGGCCCTCCTCGGACGCGAAGGTGGTCTCCACCGTCTCGAAGGTGGTGTCGATGATGATCTCGCCGATGGTCCGGACCAGGGGGTTCAGGACGAAGTTCGGCATCGGAACCGAGTGAAGCGACTCCGACTCGTCGACCGCGTTTTCTAAATTGAGCAGAAGCAACGTGCGGAGGTTGGCCAGTGCTTCCGGATTGGTCAAGGTCTGGCGGATCTGGGAGGTGATCACAGATTCGATTTCGGTCCGGCGCGGTTCAACCGTTTCTCGCGCGATGCGGTTGTGGGTGCCGTCGGCGATCTCCTCGGCGAATTCGCCGAGGATCCGGAGGGCCACGCGATCGGAGACCTCCTCCGTGATGATGTTCGATATGTAGGCCACAGTGCGGCTGATGATGTCTTGGCCCACGACCGAAAGCTCGCTGCGGCGGAGGCGCATATACATGGACACCGCACGGAAAAGCCTGAAGATCCGGAAGTACCGACTCGGGATCAGGCCGAGCACGTCGTACCAGTTGAAGATGGGAAAGAAGAACCACTTGTCGTAGGTCTTGCGTTTGAGCGCCAGGTACCAGCGGACGAGGAACTCGATCCAGAACAGGATGAGGAAGGGCAGGTCAATGATCCAGAACTTGTCGGTCAGATGGCCGCTTCGGTCGTAGGACCGGTCGTAACACAGCTCCAAGGCTCGACGCACGTCGGGGGCGAGGGTTTCTTCGAATCGGAGTTCCATGCGTTCGGGGTCCAACGGAAAGAGCCGTTCCAGAGCCTGCACCAACGTCTTCGGGTTGGTGAGCTCCGTCGCCTCAAAACCCGTTGCGGCTGCGATATTCTGACGAATCACCTGGAGGAGGTTGCCCTGGCCGGACTCTGAAAACGGGTCGTCCAGGAAGAGCTGGACCGTCATGGAGCGAAGCTCCTTCACCTGGCCGGGCAACTCCGGCGCATACGGGTCCCGCTGCACGATCTCACGGGTTGTCTCAATCGTCTCGATGAGATCGGTGGTGAGGGCGTCTGGAGTGATTCCCTTCACGGGGTCGTAGAGGCGGGTGACCACTGGAATATATTGGAAATAGGTGGGTCTCAGCCAAAGGTAGGTGAGGTCGAAGACGATCAGCCAGAGGTTGATCAGGACCACCCAAACCATAAAGATGTCCCACCCAAGCCGGAGCTTGGAAGAACGAGGCAGGCTCTTGATGGTGTCGATGATCTTCATTTTTCTCCCGGTTGCGGTGGCATTGTACGACGACACGATCGTCCTGTGATCGGCACCAATATTTTCCGCTTGATGATGACTGGTGGCGACTGGTCTTTTGCCAAGGGCTGCTGTGACCTCCGAGGTCATCTACAATGAGGGCCCGGAGGTGGTCATGCCCTCAACCTCGTCCAAATCCGCCCGGCTTCAGGCATCGCCGATTCGCAAGCTCGCTCCGTACGCGCGGGCCGCCGAGGAGCGCGCAGTCCATGTCCACTATCTCAACATCGGCCAGCCGGACATGCCGACCCCACCCGAGATGATCGCCGAGCTTCACGGACTGCCGCTGAGCCGTCTGGCCTACGCGCCCAGCGAGGGGTTGCCCGAAGCCAGAGAGGCGTGGAGCGATTTTTTCAGGACCTGGGATGTGAACTATGCAGCGGACCAGATTTTGGTGACCTCCGGGGCCAGCGAGGCCATCACATTCACCCTGGCCGTGGTGGCCGGGGGTGGGGGCGAGGTGCTCGTCTTCGAGCCGTGCTACACAAACTATCTGAGCTTCGCCGCCCAAGCCGACGTCAGGATGGTGCCGGTCACCCTCGAAGTCGAAGATGGCTATCACTTCGGTTCGGCCGACCGGCTGCGGGCGAGAATCACACCCCAGACGAAGGCCATTCTGCTCTGCAACCCCTCCAACCCCACCGGCACCGTCTATACCCTGGAGGAACTCGAAGCTGTGGCCGAAGTGGCCGTGGAAAATGATCTTTTCGTCGTCTGCGACGAGGTCTACCGCGAGTTCGTGTTCGACGGGGGGGCGGTGCGATCCTTCACGCAGTTTAGAGACCTCGCTGACCGAATCATCTTGGTGGACAGCGTTTCCAAGCGGTTTAACGCCTGTGGCGTGCGCATCGGCTGCATGGCCACCACCAATCGGGAGGTGCTGGAAATCGCCCTCCGTTTCTGCCAGGCCCGGTTGTCGGTGGCCACCGCTGAACAGCTGATGGTGGTGCCCATGTTGACGGGCGGGCGCGAATACTCCCAGCGGCTGTGTGTGGAGTACCAGTCGCGGCGTGATGCGGTGTTCGCAGGCCTGGGTCGCATCCACGGTGTCCATCCCCATCGGTCGGAGGGCAGCTTCTACACCATGACCCGGCTGCCCATCGACAGCTGCGAGAACTTTGCGGTGTGGCTGCTGAGAGACTTCGAGCACGAAGGCGAGACGGTCTGTCTGGCCCCGGGTGAGGGGTTTTACGTCACCGAAGGGCTCGGTGTGGACGAAGTGCGAATCGCCTTCATGTATGACGCCGTTACCCTGTGTCGGGCCATGTCCGTGATGGAGGCCGCGGTTCAGGCTTACCCCGCCCGCCGCGAACTCGCCGCTGGCGTAACCGGCTGACGGGCCTTCTTGCGCTTCGCGAACCGCCGACCTTACCCAATGGTGAGAAGGTGAGAAGGTGAAATGGGGGGAGGGAGGCTGCTCCCTGGCCCCGGGCGGTCTGGGATCCAGTATCCAGCATCTAGGTCCCGATCCTCTCCACCGCGATAATCGGATGGTCAATGTCCGTGCCAGGCACCGCCGAAGATGTGTCGACCTCGTACTGCGATTCGATTTTGACGGTGCCTGGCACCGGCTGAGCGCGTTTGCTTCGATACGCTGACGTCAGCGCCCCCATCTCCCAACCGCGCTCCCCGAGGGAGCCCCCTCTGACGATATTTGGGACTCGTCGCAACAAGCAGACTGTTCGACCTCAACCCAAAATCGTAAGAGACGGCACGCCCGCCTATCGCGCCCACGTCGCTCCGGGTGGGTGGGTGGTTTCGTTCTTCGTTCTTCGTTCGGCGACGGTAACGGGCTCTGGAACGGGCAGGGATCGGCTTCATCACTGGCGAATCGCCTCCGGTTCGGCGAAAGAGGTCGACTGCCATCTTCGCCTCCTGGTTCATACCGGTGCGATCGACTCCACTCACGCGGGCGCTTCGTTGCAGCTCTTCGATCAAGTCCGTGCCATGACCTGGCGTTTACTCAACCCAAAGCCGTGATTGGGGCTCCTCGCACCAGTCATTCTGGATGCTGTCGCCGGGTCTACCGCTGGTAGGCTCCGAAACCGCACATGACGTCGGTGCGATGGAACATCCCGAATATCACATTTCTCATTTCTCATTTCAAATTCAACCACTGTCCATCTCACGAAAATCCGGATGAACCGAACGTTAAACGTTGAACGTTAAACGTTTATACCCTCCACACCGGGTGGCGGGGGATCTTGGATCTGGTTGGATGGGTGGGGAGCTACGTTCCGATGCTTTCGATCGCGATGATCGGCCCGTCCAGCGACTCCACGTCATTGAGGTCCACCGTCGCCGCAATGAACCACAGATCCTCCGACTCCGGGTCGCAGAGCACCTGGGTCGCGCTCCACCGTCCCTGACCGGTGGGGGTGATGGTTGTCTTGTCGGACAGACGTGACCGGTGATCGAAGACCACGTGCTCGAATCGCTCGTGGTAGGGTTCGAGGGCCGACGCGAATCGATCGGGAGGCCAGGCGGACTCGTCGTCAACGGGAGGTTGGCGGACCGTTACTGCAGCTTCGTCCCAATCCCGACGAGACAGGGCGGCGACCAGCGAATGAAGTTCGGCGCGAATCCGGGACGACAGCCTCTTGGGATCGTCGAGCAGTTCCTGGGCTACCAGATACCGGTGGCTTTCGTGGAGGTCCTCTCCCTGGAATCTCAGTTCCGGATGGACAAGGGCCTCCCACTCCTCGATCAGCGAGGTGTCGGTGCGCTCGATGACCGACCTCAGGAATCCAGTCAGATCCCATACGGCGTCCGTCTTGTACTGGTCCGGTACGTTTTGATCGAGCGTCTTGTAGGCCTGTGACAGGTATCGCAGGAGCACGCCCTCGAAGCGCTGGAGGCCGTAGCGCCGAACGTACTCGCCGAAACCGTAATACTCCTCCACCATTTCCCGGGCGATGGATTTGGGCTGCACCAGATCGCCGCCGACCCACGGGTGGTTGCCGCGAAAATGGTCGAAGGCTATGTGGATGAAGTGCGCCGACGGCTGCGGATGGGTGACTTCATCGAGGCGACGCATCCGTTCGTCGTAGGACACGCCGTCGGCCTTCATCTGCGCCACCAGTTCATCCTTGGCCTTGGCGACCTGGCGGCGGAGGATGACCACCGGATCCTCCAACACGGACTCCACCACGCTCAACAGGTCGAGAGCGTAGTTTTCGGAATCGACGTCGAGTCTGCCGATGGCGTCCACCAGAAAGAGCGAGAGGTTGTGGAAGAGTGAGAAATCCACCTGGAGTTCATCGTTCACCTCGACCCAGTAATAGGAGGTCGAGGTGTCGCGCACCATCCGGACGATGCCCTCGCGGTGCAGCGATCGCACCAGTTGCGCGGCCCGGGCAATGTGCTGACTTTTGGAGTTGGCGTCCTCGTGAGAGGCCGCGATGAGTTGGCGAATGGCGTGGAAGTTGCCCAGCTCAGGGTCGTTCAATGCGGCGTCCCGCTGCAGCAGATCGACGATCATTCCGGACGTCAGGCGAAACCTCGATTGCAGTCGTTCCGGCGTGGAATCCTGGAGCCGGCGGAAGGTCTCGTCGGTCCAGGACACCTCGCCGTCGGCGGCCCTGGCCTTCGATCGACGGCGCTTCTTGTTGCCGCCGCCGGCCGCCGCCTTCTCCTCCTGCCTTCTTTTGTCGATGATGTGCTCGGGCGCTTGGGCCACCACCCATCCACGGTCGTCGAATCCCTTGCGCCCTGCCCGACCCGAGATCTGTTGAAAGTCCCGGACCTTGAGGTGGCCGACCTTGTGGCCGTCGTACTTGGCAAGCTTGGTGAACAACACGGTCCGCAGCGGGATGTTGACTCCCACACCCAGGGTATCGGTGCCCGAGACGATCTTCAGCAGGCCCTGTTGGGCGAGCTGTTCCACGGTGAGTCGGTACCGCGGCAGCAAGCCGGCGTGATGGACGCCGATTCCGAATGTCAGGAAGCGCCGAAACTCCCGGCCGTACGGAGTGTGAAACCGCATGTCACCGAGAGCATCGCGGATCGCCGCCTTCTCCTCCTTGCTGGTGAGCGGCAGCGATGTGAGTTTTTGGGCGAGCTCGGCACAATCCCGCTGGGTGAAGTTGACCACGTAAACCGGAGCCCTCTGGCCCGTGATCAGGGACATCACTGTCTCGTGCAGCGGCGTTTCGAGGTAATCGAATTCCAGTGGGACCGGGCGCACAGCGGAGCGGACCTCGGCGACAACAGTGCCGGTGGCGTCCTTTATGTGATCGGTGATGGCCGACATGTCGCCGAGGGTGGCCGACATCAAGAGGAAGCGGGTGTTCGGCAACGAGATGAGAGGCACCTGCCATGCCCACCCACGATCCGGGTCGCCGTAGTAGTGAAATTCGTCCATGACGACGTACGGTGCATCGAGTGCGTCGCCGCGGCGTAGGGCCAAGTTGGCGAGTACCTCGGCGGTGCAGCAGATGACCGGGGCGTCGGGATTGATGCTGGCGTCACCCGTGAGCATGCCGACGCGCTCCGGGCCGAGTTCTTGGCAGAGCGAAAAGAACTTCTCGCTGGCCAGGGCTTTGATGGGGGAGGTGTAGAAGCTCCGCCGACCTTCGCACAGACCCTTGAAGTGCAGGCCCACCGCGACAAGCGATTTTCCGGAGCCGGTGGGGGTATTGAGGATGACGTGCTGGCCGGCCATGAGCTCGAGCATGGCCTCCTCCTGTGCGGGGTAGAGCTGGAAACCCGAGTCTTCGCACCACTCGAGGAACAACTCGAGCTGCCGGTCCGGGTCTTCGGTACCTCCCTGGGGGATCCGGTCCCCCAGGTTGTGTCGGCCAGGCATGGGTCGAGAATCAGTCACGGAATACAGTGTACGCGGACCAGGACGCAGACTTCAGAATTCGAATATCGAATTTCGAATTTCGAATTTCGAAATTCAAAAAGGCCCCCCACCCACCCGGTAGGTTGGGAGGGGTGACAACCTACAACCTGGGTGGATGGGGGTCGGGTGGAAAACTGGAGAAGCGGCGATGAGAAACCGTGCCATTGCTCATATGGTGGATGGAGGGCGCACCGGGCAGCGGACACGACTTCACGTCACCACTTCTCCACTTTCCCACCCATTGGGCCGAAACCGTCATGATCCCAAGCCAAACGCGAGCTCGAAGACCGCGTCGGGGTGGGTGGGACGCCCCATGGGATCGAGCATGCTGGTCCGATCAGGTGTGGCGCGGGTCTCTTCGAGATTTTCGTCAATTTCGGGATCGAGCTTCCGGAGGAACTCAACCCAAGCGGCCTCGCCTTGTTGGTACTGCATGGGCGCGCCTCGATTCGAGTCCTTGTGCCTGAGCCAGACCGCGTAGGATTCGGTCGGTTCGCCGTACAGCATCGAGTAATCCCGGAAGAACGAAATCAGGACAAAGGGGTTGGGACTATGCATGCAGCCCAGGAGTTCCTGGTTCTGTCGTACTTCCAGGGTCCACATGAATCCGTCCGGAATAGTGATTCCGGTGGCGGGTGCGGCGGATGTGTGGCCGTTGGTTCCATTGCTGGGTTTGCGGATGCTTGCGGTGGAATCGTCGTTGATGTGATGACCGTTTGTCCCGTATCCATTGGCCCCGTGTCCATTGGTCCCGTGACCATTGACGCGATGACCATTGGTTCCGTGGCCGTCTCGGTGGACCAGGTTTTTGAGACCTTGAAGCATGGCGCCCTCCCAGGCTGCTGCGCCGGATCTTTCGAGATTCGGAGCATCCGGGGAGATTCATTGCAAGACCGGTGCCCGATTCCCATGCGAAATGGCAGGGAGGGCTTGTTCCGGATTGGGACAGGATTCCCGAGGTGTGCGCCAATCTCGGGGCTCGGGGCTCGGGGCTCGGGGCTCGGGGCTCGGGACTAGGGGCGGGGCTCTCACTCGTCAAAGGAGATTTCGGACGCCCATTGGATGAGAGGTTGGAGCCACTCGGCCCTTGGGGTGAAGAAGGCGCCGTGACCGCCGCCGATCCGGAGCTCTGTCTCTTCGTGAACGGTCCCTTCGGGGGCTAGCGCGAACAGACCGCTGCACGAGGTCGCGAGACTGTCGCCCGCCTCAACGATCGAAAGAAGCCTCCCGCGGGGTTCGAGACCGGGGAGACGACCGATCCAGTCGCCGCAGGCTGCAAGAAACACGAAGTTGACGCTATCGTTCGCGAGGTTGGACGAGGCCAGAATGGCGATGGCCCCGCCCTTCGAGAACCCGACCACGGTGATTTTCTCGGGTGGGACTCCGGCGGAGATCAGCGATTCGACCTGATGGGACACCCGCGTCGCCCAAGCGTCAGGATCGGCGTTGGGCTGGCGGGTCTCGGCGAACACGATGAACCCGCGCTGGGCCATGGAATCGAGGATCCCCTGGTAGTCGTAGGGCCCGAAGGTCGGATGAACATCGCCAGCCATGGCGGTTTCAGCGAAGCGGTTGTGAAGATAGATCAAATATCGAGCCTGGGTGTCGATGGGTTCAGGCAGCGCATGGAGGACCATTCCAACCGGCCCGGTAGCACTCGGAGGGTTTGTGTCAACCCGCGCGGTTGGCCCACCACACGCTACAAGGACGAGGACCACGAGGGGCAGACGAGACAGACCTGTGTTTTTCATAGGGGGACATTATGGAGTAAATCAAAATTCGAAATTCGAAATTCGAAATTCGAAAAACCCCGCTTGCCCGGTGTGAAAAGCGGGGAGGGTGTGGAGAGTGTGGAGTGCGTGGACTGCTCCCTGCGCCCTGCCCACTGTTACCTTGCTCCTTGTCCCAAAAGAATACCGGGCCATGTGGCCCGGTGGAGAAAAAGGGAAATTATATTGGCCGCAGGAAGCCGGAGCTTCCGGCAGCGGTTGATCTATCGATCGCTTACGGAGCCGCGACGCGCGGGTCGGGTCGCCGTAGAAGCTCGGTTTTTTGGGAACTGGATCTCCTCGCGTTGCACCCCAGGACCTCCACCCCTCGATTTTTTGGGGTATCGGCGAGCCTAACCGGATCCCGAACAGAAATCAACCGTTGGCGCGAGCGTCCAAATGGGCCTGGAGATAGGTGAAGTCGGGAGTGAATCGGCCGCGATGGAGGATCACGGCCCTCAGGATTTCCGGAGGCAGATTCAGCCGATCGAACGGGACCTCGTAATCGGCCTTGGCGATGGCCGGAAGAAATCGGCCGAGGGCCGCGGCAAACTCCTCGGAGGCCTCGCGAGGCAATTCGGCGGGCAAGATGTCCACCGCGAGAATCACAGGACCCGGCCCGTCGACCCCGGCCGAAATCGTACCCCGCTCCGGGTCATAGACATAGACGGGCTCACCCGGGGCGGTGCACTTTAAAGTGCACTCCACCGCGCCCTCGATGTCGCATCCCAGGTCGCCGATGACCTTGAGACGGGGCCTGTCATCAGTGTCGTACAGGCGACGGAGATCGTCCTTCGTAACGAGGCGTGGGTACCTCTGGTCCCAGTAGTTGCAGTTCATCAATACGGTCAGCTTGGGCAGATCTTCCGAGAATCGCGATCGGTAGTGCTCTGGGTGCGCATAGTAGTTGTGGAGATCGAAATGGCGCCCTCCGTCGCGGGGCACCACAAGGTGTTCCTCTTTGAAGGTCGCTTCGATGATGCAGTGTGCCGTGTCTTCGGCTGACAGTGAATGGAGTTCCGTCGGGTCTGCCGAGCGGATGGGGAGTTCGGCGAGAATCTCCTGAACTCCTCGGGCAACGTTGCCGTACCCGGCCACACCTATGATCAGGGGTGCAAGCCCCGCGGGCAGCCCATGGGTACGGATCTCTTCTCCGACCTCGCGAACCGCTGCCTTGGCGTCTTGTAGGGTGGCGTATGCGTGTGCCTGTTCAAGGGACTCGAAAGCCGACCGCACGCCTTCGGATCGCAACCTCGCGCCGAGGGCCCACAGCGTGTCAATCATTCCGGCGAGCCCGGCGAAGCGGCCGAAGAAGATGAGTCGGCGGTCTTTTTCGTCGCGCACCAACTCGTAATCGATGAGGGTGCACTCGAGATCCTTGAGTCGGGCGAGCATGGGCATGTTCTGGGACTGACCCTTGATCACATGGGAGAAAAACAGATAGGTGGTCCTGGCCTGCAGGGCATCGGGCGGGATCTCTTTGACGCCGAGGATCACTGGAGCGTCGGACAGATCGCTGGGCGTGGCGGCCCCCGCACGAACGTACTCCTTGTCGTGGAAGACGCGGCGTCCCGATGGCTGGACAAGGACAGAAAGGCCCGAATCTGCAACCAAATGGCGCGCCAATTCGGGAGTCACTGGGGTCCGCCGCTCCCATGTGCTCTTGGTCTCACGACGCACTCCGATCACTCCTGCCATCGCCACCTCCCAGGGGGGTGAAGGGTACCCCGGCCCACCGGCAACGGGCAAGCAAAGGACCCCTCCAGCCCCTAGCACCTGGGGTCGGAAACGGGCCCGCGCCCGAAAGACAGCGGCAGCGACAGGGTCCGTGATCGGCGGCTGCGTCAGCGATCAGGGGCCGCGGCAGTGACCAGCTGGGATTGCCCAGGATTGCGGTCGCTGTTCACCGATGCTGCCATCTGCCCCGGACACTGGTCGCTGGTCCAGTCCCGGCCGCTGCCGACTGCCGCCGTCAATGCGCACTATCCCTGCGGTCTGTTGCTGTCGTTGCCGCTGAACCGCGCATGGGAGAAAGGAGGAGCCAGCATCCAGCATCGAACATCCGGGATCCGGGCGGGCGGGCGAGTCTGAACTCGGGACTCGGGATTCGGGACTCGGGATTCGGGACTCGGGATTCGGGACTCGGGACTCGGGACTCGGGATTCGGGATTCGGGATTCGGAACTTGAGCACGGAGACGGTAACCGCAACGGGATTGGGCTCGGCCTCAGGACCACAAGACCTCAAGACCTCAAGACCTCAGGACCACCGCGCGGGCGGGTTCTTCGTTCTTGGTTTTTTGATCTTCGATTTGGGTGGGTGGGGGATCTAGCCCCTAGCTCCTAGCCCCTAGCCCCTAATGAAAAGCCCCGGCGTTCAGCCGGGGCTTTTTGGTCTTCGTGAAACGTCACGCCATTTCGAGGAGATAGGCAAACCCCATTCCGCCGCCGATGCACATGGTGACAATGCCTCTCTTTGCCTGTCGACGTTTGAGCTCGCCGAGGATCTTGACCGTAAGCACCGCACCGGTTGCGCCGAGGGGGTGACCGGTGGCGATGGCGCCCCCGTTGACGTTGGTCTTCTCCGGATCGAGACCGAGCTCGTTCACGCAGTAGACCGATTGGCTTGCAAATGCTTCATTGATCTCCACGAGATCGATATCGTCGAGGGTCAATCCGGTCTTGGCCAGGAGCTTCGGTACGGCTTTGGCCGGACCAATCCCCATGATGTCGGGGTCCACGCCGGCGACCGCCCATTGACGGACATAAGCGATGGGCGCGAGACCCAGCTCCTTCGCCTTTTCGGAGCTCATGACCACAACGGCCGCCGCGCCGTCATTGATCTGTGAGGAGTTGCCCGCAGTGACGGTCCCGGTGGGGTCGAAGACCGGCCGCAGCTTGGCGAGCCCTTCAACGGTGGTATCGGGGCGCGGACCTTCGTCGGTGTCGAAAACGAGTTCGCGCCAGTGGCCGTTGTCCAGAACACGGACATCGAGGGGCACGATTTCATCGGCGAATTTCCCGCTTTCCACCGCCGCATACGCCTTGCGGTGGGAATTACAGGCGAATTCGTCCTGGGCCTCACGACTGATATTGAAGCGACGGGCGACCACCTCCGCAGTGGTCCCCATGCCCATGTATGCATTGATGTTGACCTCCACCACCTTTGGCGAGGCGATGGGTTTGTTGCCGCCCATTTCGACCATGGACATGGACTCCACGCCTCCTGCAATGATGCAGTCCGCATTGCCGGCCTTGACGGTGTCGGCGGCCAGCGCGATGGTCTGAGAGCCCGATGAACAGAATCGGTTCACGGTCATGGCCGGGACCTCGGTGGGCAGGCCGGCGGCGATGGCGATCAACCGCGCGATGTTCATCCCCTGTTCGCCCTCGGGCATGGCGCACCCGAGGATGACGTCGTCGATCATCTCGGGTTTCAGCCCTGGAGTCCGTTTGATCAAGGCAGCGAGCATGTCCGATGCGAAGGACTCGGGACGCGTGTCCCGGAGACTGCCCTTCTTGGCCCGACCAATGGCGGTGCGGGCAACGGAAACGATGACAGCTTCAGACATCGTGATCTCCTTTCGTGATCCCGCCTAGTTCCGCAGCGGCTTGTTGTTGACGAGCATGTATTTGATCCGGTCTTGAGTTTTGGGTTCTCCACAGAGTGAAAGGAACGCCTCGCGTTCGAGGTCGAGAATCCATTGCTCATCCACCGGATTGTTGATCGTGGTGTCGCCGCCGCAGATGATCTTGGCCAGGTGGAGGCCGACCTTCGCATCGTGGGACGAGGCCCAGTGGCTGACTTTCATATTGTGGAGGAACATCTCGATGGTCGCGATGCCCTCTCGTCCGGGCAGTTTGTAGGTTCGGGCCAGCGGTGGTTGGTAGCCCTCTTCGGCCATGGCGATGGCCATGCGTTTCGCCGTCCAGAGCTGTTGCTCGCGGCAGATCTCGACCTTGTCGTAGGGACGGAGGAAACCGAAGTCCTTGCCCTCTTCGCCCGATGTGGCGACCTTCGCCATCCCGACGGTTTCGAATATCTTCCGGATGAAGGGGAGATTCGACAAGATCGGCGTGTCCACGTTCGCGAGGGCGCGTTCGAGCATGAACCAGCAGCCCCCTCCAGCCGGGATCAGGCCGACGCCCACCTCCACCAGGCCGATGTAGGTTTCGGCGGCCGCGCACACGCGGTCACCACCCATGGTGGTCTCGCAGCCACCGCCGAAGGTGAAGCCGAAGGGGGCGGTCACCACCGGGATCGATGCCTTGCGGAGCCCCACGTTGGCGTTTTGGAATCGACGGATCACACCGTCGAGCAGGGTCCACTGGTTGGATTCGATGCCCTCGAGCACCATGAGCAAATTGGCACCAGCGGAGAAGTTCTCGCCCTGGTGGTGGACCACCATCCCGCGGAAGTCGCGCTGGCCGATCTCGAGACCTTTTTCGAGGCCTTCCATGATGTCGTCATCCACCGGGTTCAGTTTGGGCTGGACTGCCGAGTGGAACTGGACGCAGATCACACCGTCGCCGATGTCCACGACCGATGCACTCTTGTTGGAGAATACGACCTTGGTCCCGTCCCGGGTGATGTCGTCCAAGACCATGAAGGTCTCGGGTTTAGGTTCTTGGAGGTAGTCGCCGGATGCGGGATCGTAGTACTGCCGCCCCTCGGACGACTGGATATAAAAACTCTCGCGACCGGCGGCGAGCATATCGACGACCCATTGGGCCGGCTCGGATCCCTCGGCCTGCATACGCTCCACCGACTCTTTGACACCGATGGCGTCCCAGGACTCGAAAGGACCGAGTTCCCAGTTGTAGCCCCACTTGAGAGCGTTGTCGATGTCCACGATGCTGTCGGAAATCTCTCCGAAACGCTTGGACGAGTAGATGAGGGTGTCTCGAATGATCCGCCACGCAAAGGCCCCCGCCCGGTCGTCGGCACTCACAACGGCGCGCAACCGGTCGGACACATCGGTGGTCTTCTTCGCCACGCCGAGCGACGGGTACCTGACGCTTTCCTTGGGCCGGTATTCGCCGGTCTTCCAGTCGATGACCATTTTGGTCTTCGAACCGTCGTCCCCCTTGACGATCTTGAAGAAACCGCCCTTGTCCTTGGTTTTGCGTCCCAGGGAACCGCCCTCGATCATGGACTTCATGAATTCGGGGATGTCGAAGAGCGCGCGCTGCTCGTCATCGGGGCAGCCGCCCTTGAGGGTGTCGATGACGTGGCCGAGCACGTCGAGACCCACCAGGTCCACGGTGCCGAATGACGCACTGCCTGGATGGCCGATGGCCGGGCCGGTGATGGCATCCACCTCGTCCACCTGATAGTCCATTTCCATCATGGCGTGGATCGTGGAAGCAATGCCGAAAGCGCCGATCCGGTTGCCGATGAAATTCGGGGTGTCTTTGCCGTAGACGATGCCCTTGCCCAGCCGGAAACGACCGAAATCGGCGATGAAATCGAGGACCTCGGGTGAGGTCTGTTCGCCGGCCACGAGCTCGAGCAGGTGCATATAGCGGACCGGGTTGAAGAAATGGGTAACCAGGAAGTGTTTGGCGAAGTCCTCGGAACGGCCGTCAATCATGCCCTCGATGGACAGTCCTGAGGTATTGGACGACACGATCGATCCGGGCTTGCGCACCTCTTCGACTCGACCAAAGACCTGTTGTTTGATATCGAGTCGTTCGACCACCACTTCGATGATCCAGTCGCATTCGCTCAGACGATTCCAGTCGTCTTCGAAGTTGCCGATCTCGATCAACGGCAGAAACCGTTTGGAGTAGAGCAGAGCGGGTTTGGACTTCTTGATGGTCTGGAGACCGGCGAGGGCGAATCTGTTCCGGAATTTTGGACTGTCGGTGGTCAGGCCGTTCTTTTCGTCCTCCTCGGTGAGCTTTGGGGGAACGATATCGAGCATGACCACCGAGATGCCGGCGTTGGCCATGTGCGCGGCGATACCGGACCCCATGACTCCGGCACCGAGCACCGCGACCTTGCGAATCTCACGTGACATTAGTCAACCTCCAGGTGTCGTGTTTCCGCCAGATAGCCCTGTTTTCGGCAATCTGGCGGAACCGTGTCGATGGTGGTGAATGAACACTCATTCATTTTTGCATGAAATGCCGCAGCTTGGCAAGAGAATTCAGTTCAAGATGCAAGATCCAAGATGCAAAATCCAGGCTGTGGAGTGCGCGAGGCCAGTCGCGCAGGGTTACGAGTTCCGCCCACGACAGCCACAATCTCCACACCCTCAAACCCTCCACACATTCCAAGCCTTATCCGGCCAGTCGACCGAGGCTTGCTTTGTTTGGGATACAATGACGGGGCTCAATACACTGGATACTGGAGGTGAATGATGCGGCGTTGGACCTCACTCCTTCTCGGCCTACTGATGGTTGTGCCCATGGCTTCGGCGGGCGAGCTGGCTGGCGTCGATCTCGACGACCAGGTGACTGTGGGTGATGCCCAGCTTATCCTCAACGGAATGGGGCTACGGAAGAAGGCCGTCTTCAAGGTGTACGTGGCGGGGCTGTATCTGGAAGAGAAGTCCCAGGAACCATCGGCGATCTTGGCCTCAGACAGTCCGAAAATGGTGGTCATGCACTTTCTCACCGGCAAGGCGACCAAGAAGAAAATGGACGCGGCCTGGCAGGAGGGCTTCGAAGCCAACTCGCCGACCGAATACGCTTCGTTGTCGCCGCAGGTCAAGGAATTCGCCGACTTCTTTGGTGATATGAAGGACGGCGACCGGATCGTGCTGACCATCATCCCCGGTTCGGGGACCACCGCGACACTCAATGACAAGAAGGTCGGGGCTATAGAGGGTGATGCCTTCGGTCGGGCCCTACTCGGAGTCTGGCTGGGAGATCATCCGCCATCCGACGATCTGAAGGCGGGCATGCTTGGGGTAGAGAACACGCGTGCGGAACCGGGTGTGGGAGGCCATCTCTTTGCGGGAGGGGATTGGCAACGTTGACCGTCTGTATCGCGTGGTGCGACCCAGATCGAAAACTGCGAGGGACTGGCGCAAAGGGTGTCCAGGGCGTGGTTTCCGGTGATTGGTCGACGATCGAAACAGTGCTAAACTAGTACACTCAATCGAGAATCGAGGAGATTCAGCCATGAATCTACCCGCATCGAGTGATTCTGGCGGGTTTGTTGACACTTGCGATGGCCAGCCCGATTCTGTGCACAGGGCTTTACCACCCGATTCGGCATCGATCCAAGGGTGACCAATCCAGGCGAAGGGATTCCGGTCGGTCCGATGCTGTCTTCTCGCCGTCGTTACAGCTGGCTTGGCAGAGCCAGGACAACCTCTTCTTGCACGCCGCTGGATCCAGTCGCCGATGATCAGGTGTACATCGCACGAGGCAACATTCGTGTTTGAGCTGCCGATCCACGAGTCAACGTTGCGGCTCGCCTATCGGCCGGTGTATCGCGACTACAAGGACTTTCGAGCTGCAGCAGAACTGGTCCCACTTCCTCGACCTCATCGGAGCGATTCGAGTTCTCGAACGGAATGGTGGTCGAACGCGGTCTACCGCTATGTCGACGGAAGCCAGGAGATCCGCGAGGTCGACCCTGGCGACGAGTTGACCTTTGGCGACCGACCGTTTCAAGAAGAACTGACTTTCGTCTGGGTGTGGATTACTGGATCACGGCGCGCGATGGCATTAGAGTCGTAGGGCAACTACGACGATGTGGCCTACAAGGACCCGCTTACGGAGCCATCGCCCGATCAGAGACGGCGCAGTTCTACGACTTACACCCAGGACTACGCTGGCGTCGGGTGGCTCCACCAGCTCAACTCGGTGCTGGTCATGGACGTGACCTATAGGCGGATTGGTTTCGACCCGGTGAACACCTTTGCCTGGCGGAGCGTCGACCTCGACCAGGTGACCGCGGGCTTCAAAGGTCAACTCAGCGCGGTTGCTGTCGACCGAGCTGCGAGTTCGGTTGGCGGCAGACCCAGTACGAGGACGTCTTGAAGGTGAGCAGGTTGTTGAGGACTATTCCGAGTGGATCGTCAGCTGGGTTTCGTCAATCTGGGACATGGGTCACGGATCGTCGGTGAGGTTGGGGTTGCGGCGGTTGCCCTACCCATCGAATTTCGGGTTGAACTCCTACTACGATCGTCTACGCGTGCGCGTGACCTGACCTACACCTACGACCGCGATCGATGTTCTTCGCGCTCGCGCGAGCGCGGTTACCAAATCAACGACTATCAGCTGGAGGACGTGGTAACCGGCGACAAGCCGCAGGGATGACATTAATGGCTACACGGCTGGTCTCGGTTACAGATTCACCCAATGTCCTGTCGTTCTACGGGTCGTACATTCACGAAGGACCGCGATTCGACGATCCCTCGATTCAGGGTATGACGCGCAATGTCGATGACCGTCGGAGTGACGATTGGTATCGGGCCGTGACGCGGTAGGCCATGTCAGCTGGCGTGTCGTCCGAAGTACTGTGCGCCTCAAGGCCGACGGGCGAGATCTGGTCGATTCATGGTAGGGTAGCGCCGAAATGAACAGACTCTATTTGTTGGCGTGCGCCGTTGTCGTTGCCTGTGCGATCCCGGTGGGGGCGCAGGAGGCGGATTCCGCTCCGTCGGACTACCAGATCGGCGCCGGAGACATGATCCGGATCGACGCCTATGGCAACGACGAGATCTCCGGCGAGTTCTTGGTTGAGACCACGGGAAATATCGCCTTTCCCCTGCTTGGCGCGGTCCACGTCCAGGGTCGTACGGCGTCAGAGGTCTCGAAACACCTCGAACAGATGTTGGAGAAGGACTACTACGTGGATGTCCAGCTCCAGGTGGAGGTGGCGGGCTTTCAGTCACAGCCCGTGACCCTGCTGGGAGAGGTGGGGCGTCCCGGGACCTACTACCTTCGGGGCCGCACCACCATCACCCAGCTGCTTGCAGATGCCGGCGGGCTCACCGCGGGCTGTGGCCCCACCCTCGAGCTCCGCAGGGAGGAAGTGGTTGACGGACAGGTCGTTCCCCGAGTGATGACCTTTTCCACCGTCAAATTGCGCACCGGCGAGGACGGCCGCGACGTGGAGGTGCAGGCCGGTGACGTCGTGTCGGTCTCGGCCAAAGCGCTCTACTTCATCACCGGTGAGGTGGTCCGGCCCGGGACAGTACGAGATCTCTCAGGGCATGACCCTGATGCAGGCCCTCTCCCAGGCCGGCGGCCAGAGCAAGTTCGCATCGCAGACGGTGGAGCTTCACCGCGAGATCGGCGGCACCAAGGAGATCACGACCTACGATCTGGCCCATATCCGCAAGGGCAAAAGTGGCCGATCCCCGCGTGGAATGCAGGCGACGTTCTGATCGTTCGGCGTCGGTTCTTCTGAGCCGATCGATTCCTGAACAATAATGCGACAGCTTGTGTTGCCCCATTGGCATCATTGGTCAGCAATCGGTCACCGATCGTTGCCGACTTGCCGGGGCCAGTCATCGCCGGATAACGCACGAAATATAGCACAGCTCGCCGGTTGTTCCCCTTGACAATGTGAGATCCATCACATATCTTGTGTAACGATCCTTTGAGAGATCGCGGGAGGTCTAAAATGCGTCGGGCACTGACGATCGTTGTGTCTGATGTTGTCGGTGGCAGCCATTGGGGCTGCTCAGGAAACCACCGATACCGCCAATGCGAGGTTGACGAACGGTGAGTTGGCGTCTTGATCCTCAGGACGGGCCAGCCGCAGGCGACCCAGCTCCAGCCGGCGGTGGCGTTGCAGCGAGGTCCAGGACCTCGGGCTCATGCCGGCCGACTGGCGAAGCGACGCCGTTGTAACGCAGCAGGCTTTTGCGACAGTGATGGCGCGAATTTGGAGTTCACTACCGGGTGACCAGCAATGCGGCTCCGGTATCGGACACCGTGCCGAAAACCTACTTGCGACGCGAAATGGATCGAGTGCACGAGACGGTGATGCGATCCACAGACCGCATTCTTTCTCAGCGGAACGTGCTCAACGAGGGTCCCGCCCCATCCTGTAGCCAATCGCCGCCCTGACTTAAAATAAATCTCCCAAGAGTGTCTGACGCCGCGGCAGCAACGCCGCGGCGTTTTTTTGTGCAGGGTTCGAACACGAGTACACTGCTGTGGTTGCTTGGGAAGGAGGACGGGGATGCCATTCGAGAACCTGAAACTCGCGAACCAGGACGGCGTGCTGTGGATCACGGTGAACCGCCCGGACAAGTTGAACGCCCTGTCGGCGGCAACCGTCGACGAGCTGGCCCGTGCCGTCGAGGATGCCGACAGTGACGGAGATGTCCTGGCGGTCGTGGTGACCGGGTCGGGAGACAAGGCCTTCGTGGCCGGCGCCGACATCGCAGAACTCAATACGCTTGGACCGATGGCCGCCAAAGAATACGCGCTCCGTGGGCAGGCCGTTTTTTCCGCTGTCGAGCGGCTTCGCAAGCCGGTGGTCGCTGCGGTCAACGGATTCGCACTGGGCGGGGGGTGTGAGCTCGCCATGGCCTGTCACATTCGGGTTGCGTCGGCCAACGCGGTCTTCGGCCAACCCGAGGTCAAGCTGGGGCTCATTCCTGGTTTCGGCGGTACCCAACGTCTACCACGCCTCGTGGGCCGGGGGCGGGCATTGGAGATTCTGCTGACGGGACGCAACGTGGGCGCCGAGGAAGCTGAGCGGATCGGCCTGGTCAACAGCGTGTGCGAGCCGCTGGAGTTGACCGCGGTCGTCAACGGCATCCTGTCAAAGATCCTGGCCAACGGACCTGTCGCGGTAGGGAGTTGCATTGAAGCCGTCCATCATGGGCTGGATATGACCATGGATGACGGCTTGCTGTTGGAGGCCACACTGTTCGGGGTGGGTGCTGCAAGTCCCGAGATGACGGAAGGCACCAGCGCCTTCCTTGAGAAGCGGAAGCCGGATTTTCGTGGAACCTTTACCGGTAGTTCAGATTGATTTCTTGATCCGCTGGTGACTTTTCGTAGAATGAATAGGTGGGGACAACGGAGGTGCCGTGGTGAACGACTCCGAGGGGTCGTCAAAAAAGATCAGGGTCGTTGACAGGCGGAGGTTCACCGAGGACGGTGATCCTCGTCAGGAAGAGTCCGTCAGCAAACCGATGCCGCAGCCTCAGACCGGTGGGACCGATGAACCTGAGCCGCCTTCCGTCGAACCGCCGCCTGTTCCCGCAACGACGTCGGAGGATTTTCTCGAGCTCATCGCCATGCTCGCCCAACAAGCAGAACTCATGATGGTCGGAGCCGAGGACCTGCCGGCCCAGCCCGTCCACGCGAAGCGACTGATCGATTATCTGGGGGCCGTGGAGGCCAAAACCGCGGGAAACCTCTCCACCGAAGAGGCCCAACTCCTTTCCAATCTGGTGTTCCAGCTCCGTACGATGTACGTGCAGGCCACTCGATGATCCGTCGGCTGCTGTGCTTCGTCGTCGTATTGTGTGCGGCTGGAGTGACCGAGTCGGCCTCCGATCTGTCCGATGATTGGATCAAGGTTCAGCAAGCGCTGGTGATCCAGGATCGCGAGGAATTCACCGAACGGGCTCAGCAGTTGCAGACCAGGGCCCGGGAACTGCAGGCTCGACGGCTGACGCCGTACGCCGAGGGCCTCGTGCTGTGGGCGCGGGACAACCCCGGCGAGTTGGCGTGGACGGTAGCCGCAAGGGCTCGTGATTTCGATCCCGAATTGCCCTCCACCTATTTCCTGGCCGCCGGCTGGCAATGGGAGAGCCGGAACTATGTGCAGTCCATTCGGTCGTATCTTGCCGGCTGGTGGGTCAGCTTCCTCTTCGAGCCGACTCGGTGGATGTTGGCTGCGTCGTCGGTTGGCTGGATTTTGCTTGCCCTGGGATGGGCCCTCTTGCTGGCTGTTATCTTCCAGGATCTCGTCTATCTGCCTCGGAACGCCCATGACGCGTGGGAACTGGGGCGGCTCGTGTTTTCATCGCCAAACGCGGTTGTGCTCGCGGTTGCCATCGTTTTGGCGCCCCTCTTTGCAGGCCTCGGGCCCATATGGGTGGTGGCCTACATCTTTGGTCTGTCCTGGACATACATGGGCATCAACACGCGAGGAGCGGCGGCGGTCACTTGCATTCTGTTGGCGTTGGTGACACCCACTCTTGCCCTGTGGCAGGACGCCATGCTGCGATGGCCCTCCCTCCAGGATCGGATGGTGAATCTTCTCGAAGAGCGGCGGATCGACTTTCCGACGCTTCGTGAGGTTGCCGAGCTCGAGCCACAGATGGAGGGCGAATCCAGTTTTCATGTTCTGCTCGGCGAGCTCTATCGGATGCATGGCGAGGCGGACGCAGCCAGAGTGGAGTTCCAGAGGGCCAACCTCGTGGGTGACGGAGATGGTGTGTCACTCGTTTTTCTGGCAAACATGTCGTTGGAAGATGGAGATATTCAGCTCGCTATTCAGCAGTACAACGAGGCGATTGAACTGGACCCCTCTGCGGCTCTGGCCTTCCGCAATCTCTCTTTTGCATACGACCAGAGCCGACGCTTCCAGGATGGAGATGCGGCGAGAAATACCGCCAAACAGATCGCTGGTGAAGACTGGGAGACCCTGGGGATTACGGGGCGAGATCCCAGGATCAGGTATCCGCGATTCGGCCGCAAAGAGGTGGAGGAGATGATCGCTGCGGCCTCGCCGGACGTTCGATTGACGTCGGGGCCCCGCGGGTCTGTCGATCGATTCGTGAACCAGCTCAAGACACCTGAATCGTTCGTGTTTTTGTTTGCCTTGATGTTTGGTGCCGTGATCCTGTTGGTGAGGACGAAGTGGATGTGGTCCGCAACCATGTGTGCCAAATGCGGCAAGGTCTACTGTCCGCGCTGCAAGACCGCGACGGAGAGCGACACCCTCTGCAGCCAGTGCATCTCGGTGTTCTTGAAACGTGATGTCGTGGCACGGGACCAACAGTCAGCGAAACAGGCGGGGATCCGTCGCTGGGAGACGGTGTCCGCCGCCTTTCGCCGCACGGCAGGGATGCTGGTTCCCGGGAGTCATGACCTGTTGAATGGACACCCGTGGCTTGGGCTGACGACCGGTTTTTTTGCCTGGCTGTTGCTTTCCGGAGCGGTCCTTTGGGTACCGATGGTGATTCCCGAGGTCGAACCGTTGGCCAACACTCTGCCGCTTCAGATCGCCTTCGCAATCGGCGCTCTGGCGCTGTGGTTCCGCAGTATTCTCGGGGCGTGGAAGCGGAGTTGACATGGCGCTTGAAGGAACTCTCCGCGATTTCTCGTTTGCAGACATCCTGCAGTTGATCTCCCTGCAGCGCAAGACCGGTGTGTTGACCCTGAAACACAGCGACAAACTGGTGACCATATCGTTTCTCGACGGGTGCGTGGTGGGGTCGTCGACCCTGAACCAGCACACCGAGGACAGAATCGGTCTGATCCTGCTCAAGCGGGGAGAACTGACGGACCAGGAACTCGACGCGGCGCTGAACAGGCAGGAAGAGACCCTGCAACGGTTGGGCAGGATTCTCATCGACTCACGGGTTGTGTCCCTCGATGTCCTTCGCGATGCCTTGGAACAGCAGATTCTCCAGATCGTTTACAGAGTGTTCCGGTGGTCCGACGGTGAGTACCACTTCTCCCAGGAAAAGACGGTCGACTACGACAAGGACCTGATGATCCCCATGGCCGCGGATTCCATCATCATGGAAGGCGCTCGGATGACCGACGAGTGGCCATTCATCGATCAGAGGATCCCGGATCGGCGGGTGATTCTCATCAAGACAGACCCGGCCCGGCACTTCGAGATCGTGGAGGAAGAAGACGACGACTTCGACGATCTGGGCTTCAGCTTCACCGACTCGCCGGAGGAGACGCCCAAGGTCGAGCTTCCAGAAAACCGAATGACAAGAAATCAGATGGCGGTGTACGAGCTGGTCAACGGCAAGGACGCGGTGGAAGAGTTGATCCTCGAAAGCCCGCTGATCGAGTTCGAGACCTGCAAGGCCCTGGCGGACATGGTGGACCGGAAGATCGTGCGCGAGGCCAGGCAAGAGGAAATCGTGCGGGGCCTTTCCAATAGCGATTTCGTGTCGGAGCCCAAACCTCGCCGAAGTGTCTCTTTGCCGTGGCTCGCCCTTCCCTTGGCCGGGATGCTCGTTCTGGCCGCCTTGGTCATGCCGCAAAACAAGCTCAATCCCGGGTTCAGGCTCAAGCCCTTCGTCTGGGATGGGGTCGTGTTGACGAGTCTTTCGTGGCTGCGGATGGTGCGCCTCGAACGAGTGGCGGAATCGTACTTCGTTCTGGAGGGTCTCTACCCAGAGGGCGCAGCCGATCTGCTGGACGTCGGATATGTGAAGGACATCAACGACCCTTGGCGCCGGCCTTATCGACTGACCAGCCACGACGGTCATCTCATCTTCACCGGCACCGATATGAACGGAGAGCCAGCACCGAGGTTGACCATCAGTCGGCATTTGGCTCTGGAGGGCGATGAAATGACTGCTGGCCCCCACGATCGCCCTGGAGTCCGCCTCCTCGAGTGATGGGCCACACTGGTTGTTCGCCCAGGGAAATTTTAAGCATACCCCTTCAATGAGAAAGCAATATCGAAAAATAAATCAATAGACGGTCTCAACACACTTGACAATTAGTCACTCAGGTTTTATATTGTCCAACGAGACCGAATTTGAGGAGGATGCAATCATGTCGCGTGTCATCGGCATCGATCTCGGAACCACGAACTCTGTCGTGGCTGTCATGGAGGGCGGAAAGCCCACCGTCATACCCAACCAAGAAGGAAATCGAACAACCGCCTCGGTGGTAGGTTTCACCTCGGGCGGAGAACGCCTGGTGGGCCAGGTCGCCAAACGTCAGGCGGTCACCAACCCGGAAAATACCGTGTTTTCGGTCAAGCGATTCATGGGCCGCCGTTACGATGAGGTCCTCGAAGAGATCAAGACCGTCCCCTACAAGGTCGTGAAGGGCGAGAACGACATCGCCAGGATCGAGGTTCTGGACGGCAAGGTCTATTCTCCGCCCGAAATCTCGGCCATGATCCTTCAGAAGTTGAAATCCGCGGCCGAGGATCACCTTGGTGGCAAGGTCGAACAGGCGGTGATCACCGTCCCGGCCTATTTTAATGACGCCCAGCGCAAGGCCACCAAGGATGCGGGCCAGATCGCCGGGCTGGAAGTGATGCGTCTGGTCAACGAACCCACCGCCGCAGCGCTGGCCTACGGGTTGGAGAAAAAGGAAGACGAGACCATTGCGGTCTTCGATTTCGGTGGTGGAACCTTCGACATCTCGATCCTCGAGGTCGGAAACGGCGTGGTGGAGGTGAAATCCACCAACGGCGATACCCACCTGGGTGGCGACGACATCGACCAGTTGATCATCGACTGGCTGGTGGATGAGTTCAAGAAGGACCAGGGCGTGGACCTGTCCCAGGACCGAATGGCCCTGCAACGGCTCAAGGAAGCGGCCGAGAAGGCCAAGATGGAATTGTCGGCCACGATGGAGACAGACATCAACCTGCCGTTCATCACGGCCGACGCCTCCGGACCCAAGCACCTCAACATCAAACTCTCCCGGTCGAAGTTCGAGCAGATGATCGAGCCACTAGTGGATCGTACCCTCGAGCCCTGCCGGCAAGCTCTCAAGGATGCCGGCCTCGAAGCGAAGGACGTGGACGAAGTCATTCTTGTGGGCGGTTCCACCCGGATCCCGATGGTGCACAAGGTGGTCAGCGAGTTCTTCGGCAAGGAGCCCCACAAGGGCGTCAATCCCGACGAAGTCGTGGCCGTCGGTGCTGCTGTGCAGGCCGGTGTGCTGGCCGGCGAGGTCAAGGACGTCCTGCTGCTGGATGTCACTCCGCTGTCGTTGGGGGTTGAAACCCTGGGCGGCGTGACGGATGTGGTCATCCCGCGCAACACGACCATCCCGACCCGTAAGAGCAAGGTGTACTCCACCGCTGACGACAACCAGAATCAGGTGGAAATCCATGTTCTGCAGGGTGAGCGCACCATGGCCCAGGACAACCGGACTCTCGGCAGATTCCACCTCGTGGGAATTCCACCAGCTCCGCGTGGTGTGCCGCAGGTGGAAGTGACCTTCGACATCGACGCCAACGGCATCCTGCACGTATCGGCCAAAGACCGGGGAACGGGTCAGGAACAGAAGATCCAGATCACGAGCTCGTCCGGACTCGACGATGGCGATATCGAGCGGATGGTGAACGAGGCCAAGGAACATGCCAGCACTGACGAAGAGAAGCGAAAGCAAATCGAATCGCGAAACAAGCTGGACGGGCTGGTCTACTCCACCGAAAAGCTCGTGAACGAGAACCGCGAAACACTCAGCGAGTCGGCCGTGGCCGACGTCGATCGGGTTCTCGCCGAGGCGAAGTCGGCTCTCGAAGAGGGTTCCGCCGAACGGATGGAATCCATCTACGAGCAGCTCACACAAGCCAGCCACCAGATCGCTGCGACCCTCTACCAGGCGGCTGCGGCGGAGTCCGGCGATGCCGGATCGCCCGGTCCGGGCTCGGCTGACCAAGGTGGACAGTCCGCCGGAGGCGGAGACGACGATGTGGTCGACGCCGAGTACGTGGACGTGGATGCAGAAGACGACAAGTAAGTGAATTTGTTGCCGCCACCGGTTCCGTGTTGGGGCCGGTGGCTTTGTCGATGTTAGAGTAAAGGCACAGATTTCAAGGGACACCCCCCGACCGAGTGTCCTTGATCAATTGGGAATGGGGGAAATCGGTGAAGTCGAAACCGCGCTACCGAATGATCTCCTGGGTAGCTGAGAAATACAACGTCCACCCCCAGACCCTGCGCCTGTGGGAGCGTGAGGGGTTGCTACGACCCACCCGGTCACAGGGCAATACACGGCTTTATGACGAGGAGACCTGCGAACGTCTGGAGACGATTTTGACGTTGACCCGAGATCTCGGGGTCAATCTCGCGGGTGTCGAGGTGGTGTTGAGGCTCAAGAGCCAGATGGCGAGGCTGCAGGCCGAGAACGAATTCCTGGCGAGGTTGGTGCGGCAGACCGTTCAGCGCAGGTCCGAGGTCCCGCGGTTCCACGCACTCGTCAAGGTCGACACAAGCACGATCCAGGCGGTCGACGAGGAATGAGTCGAAGGGTTGGCGGCTCGCCGAACGGTGAAACGGCAACCCTCCGCCGGTACCTGAAGGAGATCGCGAGATATCCGCCGCTGGATCATGAGGACGAAATCGAATTGGCCCGGCGGGTGCGCGCGGGCCGCGGTGGCGACCCCCAGCAGAAGAAGGAGGCGGAGGACGCCATTCGTCAGCTGGTGGAGGGGAATCTGAGATTCGTGGTGGCCTACGCTAAACGCTACCGAAACCCCAACTTTTCCTTTCTCGACCTGATCCACGAGGGCAATCTGGGTCTGATCCTCGCTGCCCGGAAGTACGATCCCTCGGAGGAAGGTCACGACGTCAAGTTCATCACCTATGCCGTGTGGTGGATCCGTCAGGCCATCCTGCACGCGTTGGCGGAGCACGCGGGCTCCTTTCGTCTGCCGCAGAAGCAGGCCAACACCCTCTACCGTCTGGAGCGGGTGCGATCGCTGCTGATCGAACGACTGGGCCGGTCACCCACCGACCAAGAACTCGCCGAAGAACTCGGGATCTCCCTGGAGGACGTCCGGGTTCTGACCCGCGCCTCCCAGTCTTCCCTGTCCCTCAACGATCCGGTGGACCAGGAAGGCGATTCGGAGCTCGGTGATCTGCTCGAGCAGACGGTGCTTCCTGACACCGATGAACGCATTCTGCGCGAGTCTTTCAACATCGCTCTCGCCGACGCACTGTCGGACCTTCCCGAGCGCGAAAGGGAGGTACTCGAACTCCGATTCGGACTCGAGGACGACCATCCAAAGACGCTGCGGGAAATTGGTGAAACGATGAAACTCTCGCGCGAGCGGGTCCGCCAGATCGAGAGCCGAGCCCTCAACAAGCTGCGACGGTCGCACAAGACGAGGTCGCTCGCCGGATACCTCAACTAACCCCCCTCCCACCCACCTAGTTATGAATTTTGAATTTTGAATTCTGAATCCCCGACCATCCGAGGCCGTTGGATAACCTGCGAGGAGCGCGATGAGAACAGGGGAGCGGCGATTGCCCCAGATTGCGGTCGCTGATCACCGATGCTGCCATCTGCCCCGGACACCGGTTGCTGTCCCTGTCCCGGCCGCTGCCGACTGCCGCTGATAGCTGTCCCTCAGAGCGCGTCGTGATCACCTCCGGGTCGTTCGCTGGGAGGGAATCGTCGATCTGACGGTGTCGTCGCGTCCATCTCCCGATAGCGCTCCCCGAGGTTGCCACCCCTGACACTTTCGGGACTCGTAGACGCTCAATGCCTCCACGCAATGGTCCCGAAAGTGTCAGAAATGGCACGCCCGTCCATCGCGCCCCTCCTTCTCGGGTCGGGCTTGGGCAGATTTTCATTTCTCATTTCTCATTTCGAATTCAACCACTGTCCATCTCACGAAAATCCGGATGAACCCAACGTTTAACGTTCAATTTTCAACTCCTGAACGTCGCCAGTGCCTTCAGATCGGACGATCCTCCAAGAGGGTTTGGAGCTCGGCGGCCGTGTCGACGATCCATCGCGCACCGGCGGCCTGCAGTCGTCGGCGGCCGGCAAAGCCCCAGCTCACGCCCACGCAGGGCAAGCCGGCGGCATTGGCCAGTTCGACGTCCACCTCCATGTCACCTACCATCACAGTGTTCCCACGCGAACAGCCGCTCTGCTCGTGCAGCAGCTGAACCATGTCGGGGGCTGGCTTGAGCCGGGCGACGTCGCCGCCCCCAACAACGTGGCGGATGGCCCCGGTCCACCCGAGACCGGCGACGATGGTGCGTGCCCAGCTCCCCGGTTTGTTGGTGGCCACCGCCAGCGTCTTTTTGGCGCCAAGATCTTGTACCAGGACGTCCACACCGGAGTAGGGCCGGGTGTGGACGAGCAGCGCCTGGCGGTAATGACGCTCGAAGAGTGGACGCGCCTCGGCCAACAGCTCCGGGTCGCCCAGCGCGCTTTCCAGCAGTCTGACCACGCCGTGGCCGATGAAGGTGACAATCTGCTCCACCGGGAGCGAGGGACGGCCAAGGTCTGAGAGCACCCGGTTCACGGCGGTCGCCAGATCAAGGCGCGAATCGACGAGGGTGCCGTCGAGGTCAAAGATGACGAGTTCGGGTTTCATGGGCCGCATTTTAACGATGCCCGTCTAGGTGCATGGAGTGCTGCAGCAGCGGCTGCGCTCAAGAAGTCGTTGCCAGGCACCGCCATAGATGTAATGCTCCTCTCATAGGGTTCAATCCACCGAATTTCGAAGCGCCGATTCTCCGACCGCGCTCCCCGTGAGGATGTCAGGCACGCCAATTCGCCTGAACGGTACGAATCGGTTTGTCATCCTTGGCGAATCGGGAGGCCAGGCACCTCGGAGAGACGCGTCTTTCTCCCCACGTACTCGCCGAGGGAGCCGCCCCTGACAGGGTCGGGGCTTGCAGACGCTCAGCGCCTCCACGCAATGATCCCGAAAGTGTCAGAAATGGTATGCCCGTCCATCGCTCCCCTCCCTCTCGGGTCGGGCGGGGGCAAATTTTGATTTCTCATTTCTCATTTCGAATTCAACCACTGTTCACCTCACGAAAATCCGATTGAGCCTGACGTTGAACGTTCAACTTCCGACTGTTTTCAGTTCGGTGGCTCGGCTGGAGTTTCGACAGGGTCGGACTGCTCGTCTTCCTGCTCGTTGTCCTTATCCATCGCTGTGGCTGGGGACCCAGGGTTGGGGAGTTGGTCGACCGGGGGTGCCTGACGGCGCCGCCGCCGGACGACGCGAGTGCCGGCGAGACTGTCGTGCAGTGCCCGACGATCCCCGCGGATCACGGCCAAAAGGTGGCCCAATCCGAGGGTGATAGAGCTGACGCCATAGCTGAACAGGCGCATGAGCGCGCGGCTCATGCCGATGGGATAGCGGTCCTTGTGGTCGACGATGCGGATGCCGAAGAGCCATTTGCCAGGCGTGGCGCCAAACAGACCCCAGCCCACAACGAAATAGCACCACCACAGAGCGATCCACATCCCCAGAACACCGCTGGCGTGGCTGATCCATTCCCGGTCGCTCACAGCGGAGAGGAATCCGTCGACATTGGTGGGAAGGGTGGTCCAGTCCACGACTCTGATCACGGGCCAGGCGAGCGCCGTGCACAGCCCGCAGAACAACAACATGTCGGCCAGAGTGGCCAGCAGTCGACGGATGAATCCCGCAGACACGGCACCCGGGAGGCTTCGCTGGGGTATCCCAGGCGGCGCGTCGTTGAGGTCTGGGCTATCCATAGGCCGGCGCAATTAAAGCGGATCCCACACTCCGTGTCCACCACCGACCCACACAGAGGGTGGATGCAGGAGCCTACAGTGGGGTCAGGCCGCCGCGGGCCTGGTGTTCGAGCCAAAGACCCGAGTAGGAGTGGAGGAAGCGAAACCTCGATCGGTAAAGCTGTTCGAGCTTCTCGGTCTCACCGCCGTACAGGAGGTCATCGATGAACCACTGGAATCGGTGGTCCATCTCGCGGGCCCGTTCAAGACTCTGCGCGGATCTCTCCAGCAGCTCGAAGACTCGTTCTTCGGATTCGTTGATGGGTAGATTCTCGATCTGCGACCGCTCCTCGTTCATCTTGATCCTCAGCGCCGCGCTGCGCAGGAAGAAGACCTCCAATTCCCACGAGGTGGTGCCGGGATGGACTGTGCGCTCGACGAGGTTCTTGTAGCTCGCGACCTCCCACGGTTCGAGCCGAAGGGTCACCAACTCCGGAGCGTGGACCACCTGGTCCGGCGATCGGTCCCAGACAACCATCTCGAGGGCGAACATGATCTTGTGAAAGGTCTCGTTGAGCAGGGGGTCGGATGGCAGGACTTCGGTGAGCGAGGCCGTTTCTTCCGCCGCTCCGACCTCAGCCACCTGACCGACCTCCGGAAATGGGTCCCCTTCGATCACATCGGTGGGATCTTCGGTGGCAAATGCCGCCGCCGGCGGTGAGGCCACGTTCTCGGCGGTGGACGCTGGGGTGGTGGACAGCCGTTGCAGCGGTTCGAACTCCTTGATCACGGCCAACATCGAGCGACGCAGCTCGAGGATGTCCTCCCGCTTGATATTGTCCTCGCGACGGCCGGCATCGAATCGGGACCACCATTCACGGAACTGAGAAATCTGTTGTTCCAAAACCTCGTGGGAGATCTCCGGATTTCGTTCGAGGTGCCTTTCGATCTCGAATACTCTGTTGGTTTCGTCCAGGATCCGAAGTTCTTCATCGCGATAGAGGCGCTGGAACTGGTTTTTGGCCTCGATGTTGGTGGCAATGACCTCGACGAGTATTGGTGTATAGAGGAAGTTCTTACCGAGGCGCTGTTTGAGTTTCCGATAACGATCGAAGACCTTCGATTCCACGAGCCCCTCGAACGCAGTGATGTTGCCGAGCGCGTTTCTGACCTCGCGGACGGCGTCCACCAGCGGAGCCGCTTCGGTGGAAGGAACGTCCGGGATCCCGCCGAAGGCCGCCAGACGCTCGAAATTCTTCCGAATTTCGGCGTTATTCCGTGCTGCGTAACGTCCTTCTTGGACCGGCGTTTCTGCCACCCGGGTCAGCAGCATGTCGAGCTTGTCGAGGGTGTCCTGGGTGAAATCGGTGGACTTGAGATAGAACTTGGCCAACGCGTACAGGATTTTCTCGTCCTGGCGTTTGAGTTGGTCGAAGAATCGACGGAGCAGCGACGGAGGCAGGTCGGCCTCGATCTTTGCCAACTCCGCGTGGATTCGCCCCAACTCCCGTTCCATCTGTTCGAACTCGAGAGTTGCGGCGCTCGAACCCTCCATCCCGACCCGTGGCACGAGTTCCTGGAGTCTGCGGTACAGAGCCTGGAAATCATAGGTGTACGGCAGCTCACCGTCGCCACGGTGCTTGTACACTCCACCCAGAAACTGATAGAAGGTCCACAGAGAGCGGAATCGATCCGACAGCTCGGTGAACCGCTCGCTGAGCTGGTGAACGCTTGTCGGTTTCATATGCAATTAGGATACAACGCTGTGGTGGATTCGACAACGGAGGGAAACACAATGCTCGGAAGAAAAGTGATCGGCCGGGACGATATTCAGACGATGGTGCAACGCGTGGCGACCGAAATCGAGGCCGATTTGAACGGCAGATCGCCGATTTTTGTGGGGGTCCTCAAGGGGTGCGTCTATTTTCTGACGGATCTCACGCGGAACATCCGCCAACCGGTGGAAATCGACTTCATCCAGGTGTCCAGCTATGGCGCAAGCACCACATCGTCAGGCTCCGTTGTCTTGGTCAAAGACATTACCGCGGACCTTCGGGATCGGGATGTCTATTTGGTTGAAGATATCGTGGACACGGGAACCACCCTCACCGACGTCATCAGGCTGCTCGAGGCCCGACATCCGAAATCCATCCAGGTGGTCTCGCTGCTCTCCAAACCGTCCCGCCGAAAAGTGGAGGTGGATGTGGCGTTTCTTGGGACCGAGATTGACGATGTCTTTGTCGTCGGGTACGGACTCGACTATGGGGAAAGCTATCGAAACGTACCGGATATTCACGAGTTGGTCCTGGATTCGAACCATATCGACAAGGCCCACCAATCCGTTGACAGGACAGGGTAGAATGGCGGCGGTGCCGCATGGGGGGTGATCCCCGGGAGCTGGAAGCCGAGGCGCCGGAGGTGTTATGGATGTGGCGAACTACCGCGTAGTGATCAGGGGCGGTGGGGAGTTGGCGTCCGCTGCGGCGCAGCACCTTCACAATCAGGGATTTCGCCGCATTCTCATGCTTGAACGCCGGTATCCCAAGGCGGTTCGTCGGCAAGTGTGTTTCTCCGAGGCGATTCTCGATGGCCAACAGACCATTCAGGGCGTGACGGCCCGATTCGCGAGGAATCTCGACTCTGTAGACCGGATCCATGACGAGGGAGCGGTGGCGGTGTCGGTCATGGGTTTGGAGGAGACGCTGGCGGGCTGGAAGCCGGACATTTTGATCGAGGCCGCCATGCTGCGTCGCAACTGGGGTCTGACTCGAGAACTCGCTCCCATCGTCATCGCGTTGGGGCCCGGATACGTGGCAAAGAAGGACTGTCATGCGGTAGTGGAGACCTTCCGCGGACCGGGAGTGGGTGCGGTCCTCGATGACACCGGTGATGAGCTCGAAGATGGCCCGCCGGCGGCGATCATGGGTTTCACAGAGGAACGTGGCCTCAAGGCAATACGAGATGGGATCTTCTTCACGCAAAAAGAGATCGGCAACGAAGTCGAGCGCGGGGAACGGATTGGAACCGTGGTCTCGGTTTATGGAGTCGAGGACTTCCGGCGGGGCGTTCCGGTGGATGCGTCCTACGCGGTCACCGCACGGATCGGCGGGGTGATCCGGGGTCTGCTCAGAGACGGGGTTCCTGTGAAAGCGGGAGATCGAATCGCCGATGTCGATCCGCGGGGCAGGACCGACGATCTCAACCACATCTCGGATAAGAGCCGCCGAGTGGCCGAAGGTGTCTACGAGGCCTTGCTCAACTTGTTGAACGCCCCCAAGAAGAAACCTCGCAAAGCGAAGAAGAAGCAGGCGGGCTGAGAAAAGGTTCGCCCACAGGTGATGCCGATGCTCCAAATCGGATCGCGCAAACAAGCTCTGCGTCGACTGCGGTGGCGATTGCGGCCCCCGGTCCTGGCTCTGGGGGGTGGAGGAGCGCGGGGATTCGCCCACTACGGAGTTCTCGAGGTCCTTGACGAACATCGTCTGCCGGTGCGGGGCATCGCGGGCACGAGTATGGGTGCGGTGGCCGGCGCAATGTGTCTCGCTTCCGGATCTGCCGGAGCGGCCATCGCGAGATGGCGCCGGGCCATCGAGGACGACCTGGTGCCCCCGGTTCGGCCCCTTCGCAATCGGATGGAGGAAGGACTGAGGGAGAATCCTCTGCTCCAGGCCGCCCGCAGGATTCGTGATCAGGTTGTGGTGGCCATTGCGATCAACCGCCAGACCGTGCTTGACGATCGCGATATGGCCCGGGCGATCTCGTTTCTGATTCCCGACATGGACCTGAGCGAGTTGCCGCGGCCGTTTGTCGCCGTGGCCACCGATCTGTCCGATGGAACGGAAATTCGCCTCGTCTCCGGCGATCTCCGACACGTTCTGAGGGCTACGAGCGCCATTCCCGGGTTGCTCCCGCCGGTGACGGTCGACGGGCGGATGCTGGTGGACGGCGCGGTGGTGGCCGAGGTCCCGGTGGCGGCGGCGCGGACTCTCGGTTGGCCGGTGGTGGCGGTGGATGTTTCGATGGATGTTCCCAGGATCGGGTCCAATGACCTTGCGCTGGACACCATGATGCGGACCCAGATGATGACCTCCCGGCTGGTGCGGCGGGCCGATCTCCATCAGGCTTCTGTCGTGTTGAGGCCGCAGGTCGGCTATGCCACGTGGGCCGACTGGAGTCGATTCGATGAGCTGGTCGACGCCGGTCGCCGCTCTGCTGAGGATTACCTCGGAGTCGCCGGGTAATCCGAGAAATCGAAATTCAAAATTCGACCCGAAACTCCCCATTCATGGAAATAGGATCAGGGGTCGTCCGGATCCCCGAAGACCTCGGTGTGACGGGCGCTGGCGCGTTGAACCAGGGTCGCCATTGATTCGAGTGTTCGAGGAGACTGGTCACCGATCCGACTTCGATGCCTCGGCTCTCCACACCGCGCGTGAACCTGGGAAGTTCAGACCAGGGCGGAACCCGGCGTTTTGTGGAAAGGTGCATGAGAACGATCCCTCCTTCGAGCTCCGGAAAGGCGAGCAGTCGATCCACCAGCCGGGAGGAGTCGAAATACATGGAAGAGTGTTCGTCCTCCACCCAGTCGAGGCTGTCAAGCGATTTGCCCTGGAGAGAACTCCAGCGGATGTGGAGGTATCCGAGCTCCATGGCCCATCCCCGGAGTTGATCATTCTCCTCGCCGAACGGCGCCCTCCACAGCGGTGCCATGGGCCGGCCGGTGGCGCGCCGGAAGGCTTCCTCGGTGCGCCGCAGCTGATTGAGGAACCACCCCCTGTCGACATTTGGAAGGAGGTCGTGTCGGCGGTTGGTCGCGTAACTGGTGAGGTGGGGGTGGGTGTTGGTGTGGTTGCCGATTTCGTGGCCCGCCAGCAGCGCGCTGCGGACCAACCCGGGGTAGAGGTCGATGAACTGTCCGGTGACGAAGATCGTCACCTTGAGGTCGAGTTGGTTCAGCAGGTCGAGGAGTTCGGCGGTTCCTTTGGAGGACGAAGCTCCGTCAAAGGTCAGCGCCAGCCTCGGTCCGGCGTCGGTGACCAGGTGGAGGACGGGGGGGCTTTCTGAATCACGGATCCGGTCGGGGTTGCTCGGACCTCCGGTCTGGCTGGAGTCGCTGAAGCGGGACTCGGGATGATGGGAACCGTGGGCGTTGGTGTTTTCGTCGCGGTCATTCTGGGAGTCGCCGTGGCAGGAGCGGTGGCTCTCATGGAAGACAATGCGTG
>CAVQBD010000008.1:0-36604 GCA_963710645.1 uncultured Holophagae bacterium
GATGTAGTTCAGGCCAGGCTCAAGGAGTTTGTTAGCGAAAATCTCGTCGTTGAGGAAGAAGGCAAAGAAGATCAGCAGGGAGGTACAAGATAATGACTACTGTTTATATGGATAATAATGCGACGACTAAAGTCGCCGACGAAGTTATCGAAGAGATGCGGCCGTATTTCGGTGAGTTTTACGGTAATCCTTCGAGTATGCATACGTTTGGCGGGCAGGTTGGCAAAAAGGTTGTAGAGGCTCGACAGCGGATCGCTTCGCTTCTGGGGTGCTCGCCTGATGAGGTCGTCTTTACCAGTTGCGGCACAGAGAGCGATGATACGGCGATACGCGGTGTGCTCGAGTCGGCAGGGAAATCGCGAGCAAGATCATCACCAGCCGCGTCGCACTCCGGCTTCTTAGGATGTGCAGGCAGCTAGAGTCGCACGGTTATATGATCGTTGAGATCGGCGTCGATAAGGCAGGGGCGGCTGAATATCGATGAGCTTAAAGCCAGTGTCGATGACAATACCGCGATTGTGACTATTATGCATGCAAACAATGAGACCGGCGTAATATTTCCTATCGAAGAGATCGCCCAGTTCGTTAAATCCAAGGGTGTGGTATTTCATACCGACGCGGTTCAGACTGTCGGCAAGATACCGGTAAACCTCAAGGATAGTGCGATCGACCTGTTGAGTCTGTCCGGTAATAAGCTGCACGCTCCCAAGGGTGTAGGCGTTCTTTTTGTTCGCAAGGGTACCCGTCTTACGCCGTTTATGGTCGGCGGTCACCAGGAGTCCGGCGAAGCGCCGGTACGGAAAATGTTCCGGGTATTATAGCACTCGGCAGGGCGTGTCAGCTTGCCGAGCAGAATATCGTCCATGAAAATACTGTCGTCAAGGACCTGAGGGATCGTCTCGAAAAGAAGATTCTTGAAACTTGTCCGGACAGTTTTGTTAACGGCGACATCGAAAACCGTCTGCCGAATACCTCGGAACATCAGCTTTGAGTATATCGAGGGCGAGTCGATTCTTATGATGCTTGACAGTTCGGTATTTGCGGAAGTTCGGGATCTGCTGTACGAGCGGTTCGTTGGAGCCTTCGCATGTATTGCGGGCGATGGGTGTTCCGTTTACGGCCGCCCACGGTTCGATACGCTACAGCCTAAGTCGCTACTCCACCGAGCAGGAGGT
Organism: uncultured Holophagae bacterium; assembly: GCA_963710645.1. Lineage (GTDB taxonomy): Bacteria > Acidobacteriota > Thermoanaerobaculia > Thermoanaerobaculales > Sulfomarinibacteraceae > FEB-10. Next base: position 1,176 of record CAVQBD010000008.1, read on the forward strand.
CGACTTCGCTGCCGAAAAAATGCCGCAATAGTAAATCGCTTGCGAATTGCTCACCGTTCGTTAAGACTTGATTTCTGCCTTATAGCGTTATTCGGCAATCAGCCGCCTTCATACATGGACTCTCGCAATTTAGTGTATTCACGGGCCATTCTTTCGGCTTTGCTGGCGACTGCATTTAAGTTGTCAAGGCTTTTTACTGCGACGATTCGATTATTCTCATCGACAAGAATCACCGTGTTAGCCTTTGGCTGATCATACATCCTCCATGCTACTCGACTCTCATCGCAAAGGGCTATCAAATTTATATCTTTGATGTTGCAATACTCGGAACAGCGGTCTCATGAGGACATTTGTCTGTCGGCAAGGATACCTGTGTCACACTTATCGGATAGCCCGTGAAACGCCTTGCCAGTTCAGCTAATTCAGGGTTTAGACGGCAGCAAACTTCACCTGAAGAACTGGTAAAGGCCATAATTGAAATCGGTTTCTTTACTTTTCTAAATGATGTCAGTTTCCCTTCAGCAGAAGTGAAATTAAAGTCCGGTGCAATCTTGCCGATAGTAAGAGTCTCAGGAGTAACAGTCCGCTGAATATGGCTACTTTTGGGTTACTGCTGCATCCGGCAAATAAAATCAACATCACCACTGTTATCAGTGTAATAATTAAATTTCTCATAATAGTCTCCATAATACTCTGAGTACAAAAAGAATCTTTTGATAAAATTAACTTCTCAATTAACTGAACGATTTAAGTACCGTTATCGTTCAGTTTAAGACGGAAATTCATCAAACATGAAGTCATAAACTTCATCGTATTCCTGTACTATTTTCTCAGCTTTCCTGGCTATAGTGTCTAAGTTATCAATACTTTCGGTTGCGACGATTCGCCCCTTTTTGTCAAGAAGAATTACCGTGTTAGCCTTTGGTTGACCATACGTATTCCAGGCTTCTCGATTCTCATCGCAAAGGGCTATTAAATATAAATCTTTGGTGTTGCAAAACTCGGTACAGCCGGTTCGATGTGGACATTTGCTTGTCGGCAATGATATCTGTGCCACACTTATCCATTCGTCTTTAAAACGGTTTGCCAATTCAACTAATTCAGGAATAAGCTGGCAGCAAACTTCACCCGATGGACTGGTAAAGGCTATAATTGAAATTGGCTGACTTACCTTTCTAAATGATTTCAGTTCGCCTTCAGCTGAAATGAAATTGAAATCCGGAGCTTTTTTGACGCGGGGTTGAACCCCGGGTGTGACAACACCCGTTACGGCCACTTTTCTGGTGCACCCCGCTGACACAATCAACATTACTACTGCTATCAGTACAATTATCACATTTCGCATAATAGCCTCCTTCATAATCTGAGCATGTACCTGCATAGCTCTTTTGACAAAAACAGTTTGTCTCAACTATTCAAACGATTTAAGGCTTGCAATAGTTCCCCCAAAAGATTGATTTTGTAATAATAATTCTATCGCATGGTTATAAAGATGAAAATAGCTGCCGAATAATCAAATATACTGAAAAACTTTATTTTCCGACAGTAAGTAGGGCTTGCTGAATAACGCACGTTTAGCACTTTATTATTCTTCGTTGCGGTATTTGGCGGTAATCTCTGCATCAAATGTAAGTTGCAGGTATATATGACGCCCTTTTGGTGGTTGACCGAGAGGCTACTGCCATGCACAATAAAAAATACAGACTGCCGGAGAGTATCTTCTCCAGATTCATCACTATAAACGACACCATGATCACAACTTCCGAGGTCCCGGCGAGTTTGGCCATTACACGAGCCAGGCTGAACCTGCGTTTGCCCTGGCCGAACTTGCCTTCAATCGCAATCCGGTCAATTTCATCCTGACGATGCTGTTGCTTTTCCTGTTTCAACTGTTCGGCGTTTTCGTCTGTTACTTTTTTAGGTCTGCCAAGCGGCGGACCGGAAAGCCGAATTCCATACTTCTTGCAAAATCGACGATTGTCACGGTTACGGTAGATTTGGTCGACATGGACAGATTCAGGATAGAAGCCAAAACGCTTACGGTATTTTTCTGATCTGCCCGATCAGGTCACCTGACTCATTATAGCTGTCCCAACCGATCTTGTCTACAAAACTGAAACCATCAATGAGACTTAGTGATACTTTCGCTCCAAACTCGACATTGCTTTTTGCTTTGCCCCGGACTATCGGTCGAATATGCGGCTGAGAGATACTGACAATTCGGTCTGCTATCTTGTGCGTGCGGTTTTCATACATCCAAAGTTGCTGGCGGTAAAGCTCTTTGATAACCAGCAGACTGCGATACTGTCTTTTACTCAAATGCATCAACAAGCCCTTCTGAAGCCATTCTGTCGATGTTTTCCAAGATTACGCCTGAGATAACAAAGCTGTTTGCCAATCGCTTTTCTGACTTTTTTATACCCGGCTTTTTTCTGTTTAGCAACTGCAAGATAATCTTTTCTGGCCTTTTGGCGATAGGTGCGAGGTTTCTTGTGTATACCAATCAAGGGAGCATGCATCGCGTCAATTATCGCTTCGGTTTTTTCTCTGGCTTCGTTGAGCAGATTCAAGTCTGTCGGATATGCAACGTCTGCAGGCGTACATGTTGCATCGACGATCAGCTTGCCTTTATTTAAAGGCTGATCGTCATCATTATCGTCATCAGACGATTTGTCTTGCGGCTGTTCATCCGACTGTACAGCATTGCGAACTATTATCTCGTTGATATCAGCAAGTGTGTCTTTGTCAAAACGCTTGCGGAAATGAGTCATCAAAGAATGATCAAAGGGAGCTTCGTCTTTGTATTCTGAAAAACCGAGAAAATATTGCAAGTAAGGATTCTCTGCGATTTGCAACACCGTCTCACGATCCGATGTACCAAGCCGTTCCTTTATGATGAGAGAACCCAGTGCAATGCGAGCCGACTTGGCTGGATTGCCTGTATCACTTTGGGAGAAGTTGCAGGAGTATTCCTGATCGACTTGCTGCCATGGGATATGCTTTGAAAGAATTACCCAGCGGTTATCGCTTCTGAGTTTTCCGCCGAATGGCAGATAGAAGTCTTCAAATTTTAGCTGATTAGTGTCGTCTTTTCGATACATCCGTGTTCTCCAAGTGCAAGCGTTTTAGATCGATTTACAGTGAAATCCATTCACTTGCAGTATTATATAACGCACGTATCTACTTGTAAACAAAGAACTTAGATTTTATTCAGCAATCCCTAATTATTCTTTTGCCCGAGCCGGCTTTCAGTTTTAGTTCCTGTACCGAACAATACAATATCGGTACAATGAGCATCGTTAAAACTTCGATTGCCATTCCGCCGAATGATGGTATTGCCATCGGCACCATCACATCAGAGCCGCGTCCGGTCGAGGTAAGGACCGGCAATAGTGCAAGTATTGTCGTTGTCGTAGTCATCAGGCATGCCCTTACCCGTCTCTTGCCTGCCGAAACGGTAGATTCGCGAATCTGCTCGACCGTATCGTGTTTGTGATCTCTGAATGATTGCTCGAGATAGGTTGCCATTACAACACCGTCATCGGAGGCTATTCCAAACAGAGCCAGAAAGCCCACCCAGACCGCGACACTTAGGTTGATCGAATGAATCTGGAAAAGATCCTGCTGATCTTTACGCCCATCGGAGCACGCATACCGCTTTGAAGCATAACGATCCTTGCGGCAATTGGCTGCAACTTCGGAGCAGAGGTTGTCCCCTGTATTTGTGCGGCTTTTACGATTTCCTGCCAGATATCATCCGGGGTCTTGATCTCGTCTCGCCACTGTCTGATCGGTCTGCCATGTGATCAGCCCGGCGCTGGGCCTCCAAGCTCGGTGCGGCACTCGAGACAGAAGACCCCTGGCAGGCCTATCAGGCGCTGCAGGGGGTCTGGCCGGCGGCGGAGGCGGCGCGTCTGTGCGGACTCGACGAGGCGCCCGGGGTCTGGTCTCCGGATCTATTGGGCCGGTTGGATGATCGGCCGTCGTGGCTGCGGTACCGGTTGTTGGATGCGGTGACCTTTCTCCCAGATCGGGTGCTGGCCAAGGTGGACCGGGCCAGCATGGACCATTCCCTCGAAGTTCGCGTGCCACTGCTCGACCATCGGATCGTGGAATTCCTGCTCTCGCTGCCGCCCTCCCTCACCTCCGGCAAAAAGGTGCTTCGAGAGACCCTTGACCGCTTGGGTGCTCCCCAGCCCCCGCGGCGCAAACGTGGTTTCGAGGTCCCGCTGGCTGCCTGGCTGCGGGGTCCCCTCCGAGAGACGGTGGACCAGACCCTTGCCTCCAAGACCGTTGATGAGTTGGGCCTTGACCGATCGGTTCTTGGCGCCACCTGGGAAGAGCATCAACACGGGAGGGCGGATCTCGGCGAGCGTCTGCTCGCGGTCGCCGTCCTCGTCCGTTGGGTCGAAGCCTGGCTCTGAGTCGGAAGTCCTCACATTGAGGCTGGTTCGACATTGAAGAGCGCCCTCTGGTATGCGGATCCGTGAACGTTGAATTCTCGGTTCTGAGTTCTCAATTCTGATTTGCCCCCCACCCGGAAGGTCGTGGGGTCGGCGAGGCGGGCGGGAATTCAGAATTCAAAATTCAAAACTGAGAATGTTGATTCATCGTGGCCGAGACGGCCGCACCGCAAAATCCTCCCCGTTGGGTTCAATCTACCGATTTCATCGCGCCTATACTCTGGCCGTGCTCCCCGTGAGGATGCCAGGCACCTCCGAGGGACGCGCCTTTCTCCCTACGCGCTCCGGGTGGGTGGGGGAGATCTCACAGCTCACAGCTCACAACTCACAACTCACACAAAGGACGGGTGGGGGTTTTCGCATTTCGCATTTCGAATTTCGAATTCTCCCCCCTCTCCTGGTTCTGGCCAGCGCGACATCGACCGTGTACAGTACGCCCGTCATGACAGGTCCGAACCGCCGATCCGTGTTCATTGGAACCGGGAGCCATATCCCGGAGAGGAGGGTGCCGAACTCGGTCTTCCTCGACAATCAGTTCTACCTCGACTACGACAGCCCGTTGGACCCGAGCGACAACCCGAGGACGGTGGACAGGTTTCAGCAGATCACCGAGATCGCCGAGCGGCGTTGGGTCGATGATGGGGTGGTCACGTCGGAGATCGCGACCCAGGCGGCCGCCGCGGCCATCGAGTCAGCGGCCATCGACGGCGAGACCCTGGACTACATTATCGTCGCCCACAACTTCGGCGACGTGCGGTCGGAAAACCCGCAGTCGGACTTCTGTCCGACCCTGGCGGCTCGGGTCAAGCTGGGGTTGGGTATCGCCAACCCGTTCTGTGTCGCCTACGACCTGCCCTTCGGCTGCCCCGGATGGGTGCAGGGCGTGATCCAGGCGGACTATTTTCTGAGGTCAGGCGATGCACACCGCGCGTTGGTCGTGGGCGCCGAGACCCTGTCGCGAGTCTCCGATCCCCATGACCGTGACAGCATGATCTACTCTGACGGGGCAGGCGCGGCGGTGCTCGAGGCCACCGACAATGCAGATGGTCCGGGGATCCTGTCCCACGCGACGCGGTCGGACACTGCGGACCATGCCAACCTGATGTGGATGGGCTCATCCTACGATCCGGATTTTGATGACGACCGGATTTTCCTCAAGATGCGCGGTCGAAAGCTCTACGAGTACGCCATCAGTAATGTCCCGTCGCTGGTCAAGGAGAGTCTGGACCGGGCCGGTCTCGTTTTGACCGATGTGCGCCGCATTCTGCTCCACCAGGCCAACGCCAAGATGGACGACGCCATCGTCAAACGGTTGTTCAGGCTCTACGGCGAGCGCGCTGTTCCGGACGACATCATGCCCATGACCATTTCGTGGCTGGGCAACAGCTCGGTGGCCACAGTGCCCACTCTGCTCGACCTGATTACCAGGGGAGAAATGGATGGTCACGGATTTGAGACCGGGGATGTGATCGTGTTGGCCTCGGTCGGGGCTGGCATGAACATCAACTCGGTGGTCTACCGCTGCCCTTGACAGGCCGGCCGGGGAATCCCCGGCCCGGTCCCGCGGGTTCTCCCAGAGTGCTGGTGAATATTGAGCCGGTGCGCTCTAGAATGGGACCCTGCTGTCGTGCCGGGCGGCCCTTAGAAAGCGATCGAAAAAAAATGAATAGTCAAGTGACTCCTAAGAACGTTGGGTTCGGTCGTGCGGGCCGCTGCGGACCGCGATCCGCGTCCATGCTTGCCCTGGGGCTGGTGATCTTTTTTGCCGGGTGTGGTGGGGGTGGGGGAGATGGCGCCCAAGGATCAGGGGCTTCCGGCCGTCCGGGCGGCGCCGAGGGTCGGAACGGTTCTCCCGAGCGGCCCGCCCTTCCCACCATGGCCGTCGCCATCGAGCCCGCATCACGCGGCAGCATCGCAACCTACTACAGCGCCACCGCCTCGTTGGATCCGGACAAACAGGCGGACATTCTGGCCCGGACATCAGGCGTTGTGCAGCGCCTGTTGGCCGAGGAGGGCGACCGCGTCGCCAAAGGCGCGATCCTGCTCCACATCGAGGACGCCGAGTACCGCCACAAGGTGACCCTTGCAGAGGTGGATGTGGACCAGAACCGGTTGCGTTACGAACGGGCGCAGAAGATGGTCCAGCAGGGGCTCACATCCGATGAAAACTATGAGGCGGCCCGACGGGATCTTCGTTCCGCGGAGGCCGCGCTGGAGCTGGCGCAGCTCGAGCTGTCCTACACCAAGGTTACGGCTCCGTTCAGCGGACGGGTTGTGCGGCGGCTGGTGGACCTCGGTCAGACGGTCTCCAATGGGATCCAGCTCTACACCCTCGCGGACATGAGCCGATTGCTGGCCCGGGTCCACGTTCCGGCAAAGGAGTTTCGTCGCATTCGGCCGGACCAACCGGTTCAGCTGGTTGTGACGTCTAGCGGTGACCGTTTGAGCGGCCGGATCGACCTCGTGAGCCCGCTGGTGGACCCGGACAGCGGCACCATCAAGGTCACGGTCGAGGTCACCGATTACCCGCCCTCCACCCGACCGGGCGATTTCGTCGAGGTATCCATCGTCACCGACCGCCACGATGACAGCCTCTTGGTTCCCAGAGTCGCGGTCGTCACCGAGCGGGGTCAGAGTTCGGTGTATGTCGTCGATGGCGATACTGCCCGGCAGCAGGCGGTGGAGATGGGTTTCGAAGATGACCTGCACGCCGAGATCCTGGGCGGACTCGGCGATGGTGAGCTGGTGGTCGTCCAAGGACAGCGCTCCCTCCGTGATGGTCAGCCGATCTCCATTCTCGACGCCGTCGATCTCGACGCCGGAGAGGGCTCCCCCTCGACTCCAGCGGCTCCGACGGGGGGCTGATGCGTTCACTGGTGGCGGTTGCGGTCCGTCGCAGAGTGACGGTCACGATGTGCGCGCTCGCGCTGGCGGCATTCGGTGTGGTCGGCTACAAGCGGTTGCCCCTGGATCTGTTGCCCGACATCAGCTATCCATCCCTCACCGTGCAGACGGATTTCCCCGATACGGCCCCGGCGGAGGTGGAGAATCTGGTGACCCGGCCGGTGGAGGAGGCGGTGGGCGTGCTGCGTGGGCTGCGCACCGTCCATTCGGTGTCGAGGCCCGGGATCTCCGAGGTGACCCTCGAGTTCGATTGGGGGGCCGACATGGACCTCCTCCTGCTCGACGTGAGGGAAAAGCTCGACCGGTTGATCCTCCCCGAAGAGGCGGAAGACCCGGTGGTGCTTCGATTCGACCCGTCTTTGGATCCCATCGTGCGGATCGCGCTCGGTGGGACCGGTGACCTCACCGAGAGCCGCCGGCTCGCCGACCGTCGGTTGAAGCAGGCCTTTGAGACGATTCCCGGAGTGGCCTCGGCCAGGATCAAGGGCGGTCTGGAAGAGGAAATCCATGTGGAAGTGGACCAGGAAAGCCTGGCGGCCCTCGGCATACCCCTCGAGCGGATTCGTCAGGTGGTGGGGGTCTCCAACATCAACCTCCCGGGTGGATCTCTGCGCGGTACAGACACCCAGTTTCTGATCCGCACCGTCAATGAATACGACTCGGTGGAGGAGATCGGAGAGCTGGTCATCACCGCGAGCGGCGCCTCTCAGGTCCGGGTGCGCGACGTGGCCGAGGTGAGTTGGGGGGCGCGTGAGCGAGAGGAGATCATCCGGGTGGGTGATGTGGAGGCGGTGGAGATCGCGATCTACAAAGAGGGGGATGCCAACATCGTCACCACCGCGCGTGCGGTGCGGGACGCCCTGCCGGAAGTGCAACATCTCGTGCCCGAGGGCTACCGGCTGACCGTGCTCTTCGATCAATCACGATTCATCGAACAGGCGCTCAAGGAGGTCCGTTCGGCGGCGGTGGTCGGAGGGGCCCTCGCGGTCTTGGTCCTGCTGGTCTTCCTCCGCGATATTCGTTCGACGATCATCATTGCCACGTCGATCCCCCTTTCGGTGCTCTTCGCCTTCATGGCCATGTACCGCCTGGACGTGTCGCTCAACATCATGAGCTTGGGGGGACTCACCCTCGGTGTCGGGATGCTGGTGGACAACGCCATCGTGGTGCTCGAGTCGATTTACCGCAAACGTCAGGAGGGTTATGGGCTCACGGCGGCCGCCGTTGAGGGGACCTCGGAGGTCGGCGGCGCGGTGGTTGCGTCGACCCTCACCACCGTCGCGGTCTTCTTACCCATCATCTTCGTGGAGGGTATCGCGGGCGCGCTGTTCGGCGACATGGCCATCACCGTGACCCTCAGTCTGTTGGCATCCCTGCTGGTGGCGGTGACGCTCATCCCCATGCTGAGCGCGGTTGGAGGTGGCGGCCGGGTGAAGGTCTCCGCCGCTGGATCCGATGTCGACGCGGAGCTCCGCCTTGGAACCGTGTCCCGGGCCTATGACCGGCTGCTCCGCGGGGCCCTGCGCTGGCGATGGCTCACCATTGCCGCGGCTGTGGCGGTTTTTGTCGTGTCGGTTGCCGGCGTCGGTCTTCTCCAGACGGCTCTGATCCCGGAGATTTCCGAGGGGGAGTTCTACTTCGAGGCAACCATGCCCGAGGGCACTCCGGTTGAGGCCACCGACCGCGCCATCCGCCGGATGGCGGCTCCGCTGGCGGACAACTCGGACGTCGAGGTCTACTACTCCACGGCGGGCAGCCGGCTGGTTTCGGGCGGCCTGTCGCTCAGCACGACGGCCGAGCACTACGGCCAGCTCAACGTGGTGCTCGCTGACCGTCGAGACGAAGCCGCCGAGGAACGGGTGGCGTTGCTCCTGCGCCAGAGCTTCGCCGTCATCCCCGATCTCGAGACCAAGTTCGGAAAACCCACCTATTTCAGCCTCAAAACTCCGGTCGAGGTCATCCTCTTTTCAGACGACCTTCAGGCCCTGTCCGACTATGCCCCTGTGCTCACCGGCGAGTTGGCGGCGATCCCGGGTCTGGTGGACGTCCGATCGTCTCTGGAGGAGGGCAACCCGGAGCTGCAGGTCATCTTCGACCGCGAGCGGCTGGCCTCGCTCGGACTCGACATGCGAGCCATGGCCGAGACCCTGCGCGACCGGGTTCAGGGAGCCGTGCCGACCCGGTTCCGGGAGGCGGATCGCCAGATCGACATCAGAGTCCGAAACACCGAACAGCAGCGACAAACCGCGGACGACGTGCGCAAGCTGGTGATCCCGGGTCCCGATGGACGGCCGCTGCGGTTGCTCACAGTGGCCGAGGTCCGCGAAGACCGAGGACCGGCCGAAATCCATCGCGTCCAGCAGCAGCGGGCGGCGGTGCTCAGCGCCAACCTGGAGCGGAGGGGATTGGGCTCGGCGGTGGGGGACATCGAATCGGTCCTCCAAAGAAATCCGCCGCCTCCAGGTGTGCTGGCCGAGCTGGGAGGGCAGGTGGACGAAATGAAGACCTCGTTTGACAGCCTTCGGTTTGCCCTGATGCTGGCGGTCTTTCTGGTCTACCTGGTCATGGCCGCGACCTTTGAATCGCTGGTGCACCCGCTCGTCGTCCTGTTCACCATTCCTTTGGCGCTGGTGGGGGTGGTTCTGGGCCTGTTGGTTTCCGGCACCGAGGTCAGTGTCATCGTGTTAATCGGCGTGGTGATGTTGGTGGGTATCGTGGTCAATAACGCCATCGTGCTGATCGACACCATCAACCAGCTGCGTCGCGGCGGTATGGACAAGTTTGACGCGGTGGTCCGCGGCGGCCACCTCAGGCTGCGTCCCATCCTGATGACCACGCTGACCACTGTGCTCGGGCTGCTTCCCATGGCCTTATCGCTGGGAGAAGGTGCCGAACTCCGAGCTCCTCTGGCAATTACGGTCTCCTTCGGGCTGTCGCTGAGTACGTTGCTGACCCTCGTTGTGATCCCGGCGGTTTACGCGGTGGTCCCGTCGAGCGTTCGGTCGCCCGAACCGGACGAAGATCCCGTGGCCGTTGCGATGGTCGACGGACCTCTGCCCGACGAGGCGAGATTGTGACCCTCCCCGAGCTCGCCATCCGTCGTCCGGTCACCACCCTGACGATCCTCGTCACCCTGGTGGTTCTTGGGATGGTGGCGCTGGACCGGCTGCCCCTGGGGTTTATGCCCGAAGTGGAAGAGCCGGTGCTCTTCGTTCAGGTGCCATTCCCCAACTCGACCCCCGAACAGACCGAGCGGCTCGTGATTCGTCCCCTGGAAGAAGTGCTCGGTTCGGTCAAGGGCGTCACCAACATGTGGTCCAACTGCTCCGCGGATGGTGGCCGTATTCGCCTTGATTTTGACTGGGGCCACGAAATGAGCCTCGCTCGGGCCGAAGTCCTCGAGCGCGTCGATCGGGTCCGGCGCGAGCTGCCCGATACGATCGGAGACATTACCGTTGGCGGCGGCTGGGACGCGGCCGAGGACGATGCGCCGATCCTCGAGGGCCGGCTGTCCTCGAAGCGCAATCTGTCCGAGAGCTACGAACTGCTCGAGCGGAAGATCGTGCGGCCGCTCGAGCGGATTCCTGGGGTCGCGTCGGTGGGCCTGGACGGCGTCAATCCCAAAGAGGTTCGGATCAATCTCAGGGTCGAAGATCTCGAGGCCCACGGAGTCGACGTACGTGAGGTCGTGCGGCTGGTCCGCGCCTCGAACTTCGACCTCTCAGCCGGTGTGCTTCGCTCCGACAGCCGTCGCTGGAGCCTGCGAACGGTGGGCGCGTTCGAAACCGTGGAGGAGGTCCGCAATCTGCCGATCCGTGGCGACGGATTGCGTTTGGGAGACGTGGCAGAGGTCGTCTACGAGGAGCCTCCGCTTGAGTATGGGCGCCATCTGGACGGCGACTTCGCCATCGGCGTTTCGGTGATCGCCGAGGCCGGGGGAAACGCTGTCGTGATCTGCGATGAGGTCCGGCGCCGGGTCGGGGCCATGAACCAAGACCCCGAGCTGGAGGGGGTCAACTTCCTGATCTGGTTCGATCAGGGTGAGGAGATTCGCAAGACCCTCAAAGACCTTTCGTTCACAGGGTTGTTTGGGGCTCTCCTTGCGAGCGCTGTGCTCTTCGTCTTCCTGCGCCGATTCTCCATGACGCTGGTGTCGGTGGTGTGCATCCCGTTCTCCCTGATCGTGGCCTGCGGCGCCATCTGGGCCATGGGAAAGACCATGAACACCCTGACCCTCTTGGGTCTCATCGTCGGCATTGGCATGCTGGTGGACAACGCCGTGGTAGTGATGGAGAACATCTACCGCTACCAGCAGCGCGGTTTGAGTCGCCGCGAGGCAGCCCTGGTGGGTTCGCGCGAGGTTTCCACCGCGGTGATCGCCGCCACCCTCACCTCGGTGATCGTCTTCCTGCCGGTGATCTTCAACAAACCCAGCGAGATGAACATCTACCTGCGCGAGCTCGCGATCACCGTGTGCCTCACCCTGTTGGCTTCGCTGTTTGTGTCGCAGACCCTGATCCCGCTCGCCACCTCCACGTTCATCCGCTCGAGGTCGCGGGACAGGGCTCCCCTGATGCTCTGGCTCGAGGACCGGTACGAGATCCTGCTGGCGTTTTTCCTCCGCCACCGCTGGTTGACGCCAATCATCGGTTTGGCTGTGATCGCCTCGACCGTATATCCGTTCAACAATATCGACAAGAACTTCGACACCAACCAGTCCGAAGTCTTTGTCCAGGTTCGCTACGAGTTTGCCGAACCGCTCAGCCTGGAACGCAAGGAGCGCGTCATTAACCTGGTGGAGAAGCAGTTGGTTCCCCACCGCGAGGAACTCAACGCCGAGCACATCTACAGCTTCTGGTCGGACCGGTTCTCGCTGACCCGACTCTATATGACCGAGGGCAATGCCAACGACGCGGCCATGGCCGAGACTCGAGCCCAATTACGAGAGCTGCTGCCCGAGCTGCCGGGCATCAAGCTCGAGGTCCAGGACCAAGCAGGGCATGGCTGGCGGCGGGGCGGCGCCAAGCGCATCGCCTTCCAAATTGTGGGCGAGGACACCGGAGTGCTCTCGGAGCTCGCTGCCGAGGCCAAGCTCAGAATCGAGGGTATTCCGGGTCTGAACGACGTCTGGACCAGCGCCCAGACCGGCGGCATGGAACTCTTTGTGGACCTCGACCGGGAGATGGCGGCGCGTTATGGCGTGCCGCTCAACCAGCCCGCCGAGGTGGTGTCCCTGACCTTCAGAGGCCGTCGTTTGCAGCGCTTTCGGACGCCCTCCGGCGAGCGTGAAATGCGGCTTACCCTCGACGAGCAGGAAGACGAGAGCATATCCCAGCTCCACACCCTTCCGGTGTGGACGGCGGAGGGTGAGAAGATCCCGTTGGCGTCCATGGCGGAGTTCCGGGTGGAGCCGGGCCCGGAGAGGATCCAGCGCGACAACCGACGCACCAGCGTCTGGGTCGGCGCCCGTTACGACGAGGGCACCATGGACGATTACCTGCCTCTGGTAACGGCTGCCATGGACGGCATGGACCTCCCGTTCGGCTACACGTGGACCATGTCGGAGTGGGCGGACCGACAGCGGGAACAGTCACGGGAGTTCATGGTCAACCTGCTGCTCGCGCTCGGGCTCGTCTTTGCGGTCATGGCCGGGCTCTTCGAGTCCGTTCGTCAGGCCGTCGGTCTGATGGTGGCCCTGCCCTTTGCGCTGGCCGGCGCCTTCTGGGCGTTGTGGCTCACCGGCACCGACTTCGACCAGCCGGCCGCCATCGGGCTGCTGCTGCTGATCGGCGTGGTGGTCAACAACGGGATCGTCATGATCGAGCACATCAATATGTACCGTCGAAGAGGCATGGACCGCACAGCGGCCATGCTGCTCGGCGGGCGGGAGCGGTTGCGGCCGATCCTGATGACCGCCATCACCACCTTGGTCGGGCTGGTGCCCATCGTGGTTCAAAAACCTGCTCTGGCCGGTGTCTACTACTACTCCATGGCGCTGGTGATCATGGGCGGGCTGGTGGTTTCCACCTTCCTCACCGGATTGCTGTTGCCCACCACTGCGAGCCTCTCGGAGGACATCTTTGGCGCTCTGGGTCGGGGGATGGTCCGCCTCGGGAACTGGCTCCGTCCCTGGAAAAAGACGCCCCAACCCTCCGGCTGAGACGGGGGAATTCGGGATACAAAGGCCCCCACCCGTCGATTGCCAATTGCAGATTGAAGGTCTCGTCCACCTGAATCGAGATGGCGCGATTGGCGGGCGTGCCATTTCTGACAGTGTCCGAAAGTTCGCCATCATTGATCGTGATCGTGGGGTCCGGACGATGTCAGGGGTGGCAACCTCGGGGAGCGCACCGAGAGCATCGGCGCCCAGTGGCATTGATTGAACAAGCGATTACAGGCCAGAGGCCTGCGCTACAAAGGGGCTCCGGATGGGTGGGGGAGGCCTCAGGACCTCAGGACCCCTCTCCACCGGCCGCGATGTGCTCGAACGCCTCGGCGTTGGCAGTCATCACCGTCATGTAGTCCCCGGTCTCGGGGGTGTTGCCGCAAGGGTTGAAAACCACGCTCTGGACCCCGAACGCTTCCAGATCGGTCACGGTAGTTGGCAGCGGGGTTCCCTCCCAGATCATCCAGTGGGCCTCCTGCTCTTCCAACAGGTGTTCGAATTCGACGAGGTCGGGTGCCTGATCCGGTTCCCAGTGCACCGAAACGCCACGCAGTCCATAACGCCTGATCAGGTACTGGTAGACGGGGTGGGAGAAGACGAGGGGTTGTTCACCGATAGCGTTTGCCGCCGCCGCCAGACGCTGATCCAAGGCACTCAGATCGGCCTTTAGACCGGCAAAACCGGCACCGAACTCGTCGGTTTGATCCGGACGTGCCGCCACCATGGCGTCGTGGATGGCCCGCGCCTGTTCGATGGCCAACGCCGGATCGACCCAGGTGGTGAAGGCCCAGCCGCCGTGTTCGTGATCGCCTTCCGGCCCATGGCTGTGGGTCACCATCCCGTCGAGAGGGATGTACTGCGGGGCGAACGAGGCCGAGGTGTTGACCATCCTCCCCGCAGGCAGAGTCGCTCGATCCACCCACTTGGCGTAATCCGCTCCGTTGAGCAGAATCAGATCGGCCCCCTGATAGGCAGCGATGGTTTCGGCGTCAGGCGACCAGAAGGCCGGATCGCCCTCTGCCGGAGCGGGAAAGTACACCGCCACTCCGTACCCGCCGATCCGTTCCGCGAAGTAGCCCAGGGGATAGTTGACGACGTAGACCGTGAGCGTTTCTGGCTCTTGATCAACGGCTTCGGGAGATTGATCTCCGGTCCCACATCCAAGGAGCGCGACAATGGTGACGACGAGGCCGAGTGCAACGGATCGCATCGAGACACCTCCACTGGCGAGAGTATTGCAGAGAATTGGGGGGGGGGCGCAGTGGCCGGTCCGGTGGTCCGGAGATCGAGACGGACATGAAAATGGAGAAAGACACGGTCAAAAACCGACATCGATCCCGAGGTGAAGCATTGTGCCTGGCATGGGGTATCCCGGCCGGTACTCGTATTCCTCTCCGGTCAGGTTGTCGCCGGCCAGGAAGACCCCACCGTCGAGGTCGAGTCCGATCAGCCGCCACGGCACGGTGACCTTTGCATTGCTCAGAAGATAACTGCCGACCAGTATCTCGCCCGAAGCGAAACGGGGGTTGAGAATGTAGCGCTCGTCGACCCACTGGAGGTCCAAATTCACCCGCCATCCTGGGTTCGCGGTCCAGGTCAGGCCCCCGACCGCCGTGGTCTTGGGGAGGTTCGGGACCGTTGCGGGCTCGGCGTCGTTGTATGTGCCGCCCAGAAACAGCGTCCAGTGACTGCCGAGTTCTCCCTGCACCGTCAGTTCGACGCCATCCGTGGTGTACGCCCCGATATTGGCGTAGCTGGGCGGAGGGGGGGGAGGGGAGACGAAACGGATGGCGTTGTCCACGTCGTCGCGGAACAATGACAGATCGAGCCTCCACCGACCTCCCAGCGGCGCCAGCCAACCGACCTCGAGGTGATCCACGGTCTCGGCCGAGAGTTCCTGCCAGCGATCGCCGAGCCCCCACCCGCCGTACTGGACCGCCGCGTAGACCCCTGGAAGGTTGAAGGCGTGGGCCCAGTTGGCGTAGACGGCGTGGTTCGACAATCCGATGGTGACACCGGCCTGTCCGCCCCACTCGCTTCCGAAATAACGGCTGTCGTTGTAGCGTACGCCCACTGACGGCGTCACCGAGACGGGCCCCCCAAAACTGTGGCTGAGCATGAGGTAGGGTGCCGTGTTGCGAAAGGTGAGATCGGTGGCGTTCCGGTCTCCGGTGGCCCTACGTTCGACGAATTCGCCGCCGTAGAGATCGTAGTCGAGACCGAAGACCAGCTCACCGCCGGTCCACGGGGCCGCCGTCTCCCGCCACCTCAAACCGTAGTTGGTCGAGTCGGTGACGCTTTGAAACGACTCTCCTGCGGCTTCGTCCAACTGCAGCCAGTCAAAGGTGCCGGCGTCATAGTACAGCTTGATCGTGCCGTCCCAGGCGCCCGTGCCGTGGCTGAGTATCGCGAGCACGAAGTCGTTGCCGATGTCATAGTTGGGGACGATCGGGGCCCCCGGCGCACCGACCAGCCCCGGATCGTTGACCGAGCTGGAGGTGTGTTCGTAGAGCACCGACAGATCCCACCGCTCACCCATGCGGAACCCGACTCGTCCCGACAGGGAGGTGATCTCGCCGTCGGCGTTGTCGCGGTGTCCGTCGCTGCGGCGGTGGCCGGCCGTGACGAAATAATCGAAGGTGTCCGATCGACCACCGTACTCGACGGAACCGATCAGGGTGTCGAAGGTTCCGACCGACCCGGTGAACCGCCCGCCGGACCCGGTCTGCGTGCGCCGTTTGCTCGCCATATCCACCGCCGCAAACGCCATGTTGCCGAGCAGCACCGGCTGCGCGCTGCGGTAGATATCGACCTCGTGCACGGTGTCGATGCTGGCGAGGTCGATCAAGGGGTGGGTCCAGATGCCGACAAAGCGCGGAATGCCATCGGTCAGCATGGTGATCTCGCCCCCAGGGCGGCCCGAGCCGTGGCCGCGGATGAAGAACGCGCCGCCGTCGCCGCCACCAAAGGCGCCGACGGGGTTGTAGCGCGAGATCACCACTCCCGGGACGCGTCGGAGGGCATGGGTCAGATCCTGGGCGTAGAGGTCGTCGATCTGCTGGTCTGAGACCGTCGTCACCAGGCTCGAAAAATGATCGAGCTCGGAGCCTTCGATGATGGGTGCGTCGCGGACGGTCACCGAGCCGCGGAACACCTCCCGCTGGCCGGCGGACGTCTCACCGAGGCTCTCCTCCAAGGAGGTCTTCGGGGGATCTTCCGATACCTGACTCCAACCGATCGGAACGGCGCCGAGGACCGCGACCGCCAGCGCGACGAAAAGGTGGGGAATGCCTCCGTGCATCAAGCGCTCATTCCTTTGTGTCAGCATCGACGTCGCGCTCATCGGTTGGGGCCACATCGAAAAGGTCGAGCCGATGCCAATCCTCCCAGATGTCGAGACCGAGCTCCCGCACGCCAGCCCAGTAGCCGTCGTCGCTCAAGCTGAACTGCTGGAGCAGCCCTTCGATCCGGGCTCGTATCTGATTCCTGTACTCCTCTTTCAGGCTCAGGCTGACCTGTCGGTCGTTGTAGGCGAAGGAGGCCTCGATGGTACCGGGTGGTCCCGGCTCGTGTCGGAACAGATTACGCCCCGGAGTGGAGCCTGTGGCGACCAGCAGTCCGTCGTTGAGACAGCTCACCGGTTGGGATGGCGGTGCATGGGAGAGGATGGCCATGGCGTGGGGCGGGGCGTTGAGCAGCTCGGCAGCCCGCAGCGCCATCTTGACGCCGATGATCGAGTACGCTCCAAGATGCTCGTGGAGCTCGTTGAGGAGCAGCTGGGCGAACCACTCGTCTGAGCCATTGGCCGCCAGGATGTCCGCCCGCCGCGCGCGGACGTCGGGCTGCAACATGGCGTCCGGCAGAGGGCGGTCAGCCAGGACCACGCGGAGTTTGCGTTGACGACCTCGGTGGATCAGCTCCGCCACCCGGCCGCCCACGTCCACGTCCGGCCGCGGGAAGAACACATCGCCCGAGCCGGAGGCCTCGAAGAGCTGGGGTTCGAGCACATACAGCATGGCCAGCTCGTCGTGAAGCTGGTCGAGGGTCACCAGGTAGTGCTCTCGTGCGTCGGGCGTGGCCATGAGTCGGTCGAGGAATTGGTCGCCCAACGAAGTGGTCCGCCACTGTGCATTTGGGTCAGCGTGCCAGACAGCAGGTTTTGCGGCCATGCCTCGTGGGGCCACGAACTGGAGCAGGATTCCCGAACGCCGGAGGATTTTCACCGCCTTGGGATCACGTGCCAGGTTCCAGCTCTGCAGGTCGGCCGGATCTCCCGCAATCACGATCCTCGCGATGGTCGTGCTCAGTTCTGGACGTTCCTCCAGCGCTGAGACCAGTTGCGACAGCGGCCCGATCGCCAGCACCGTGATGTGACCGCCGTCGGACTCGTAGGCGGTCGGGACGAATGATCGTCTGAGACTCGTCGAGGTCTCGGGAAGGCTCGCCCCGAGCATGGACTCGGCGCGGACACGACATTCGGGGGCTGGCCGGCTCGACTCGAGCTCCGATGCGTAGAGCGGAATCTCACTCCGGTTGAAGAGTTCGAGCATTCGCTCCGCGGTCTGAACCGCCGCCGAAGGGCTGGCCACTCCTTCGCAGGCCACGATCGCTGCGATGTCGAGCCGCGGATCCTGCAGGGCGAGCGTGAGCGCCACCGCATCATCGACTCCCATGTCGGTGTCGATGACCACCGCTGTCGCGCGGTTGATGTCGTGGGGCGTGCCGAGAGTGGCCGCCAGCAGGATACAGACCGCCGTGGTAAGGACGGCTGCTGGACGCCGGACCATGATTCGTCGTGTCGTCACGGTTGTCTCCAATCGCAGTTCTGCAGCCCGTCCGGCACGCGGGTCGTGCAACCTCGGCATGGCCGCGTCCGCGAGGATGCTGAATCGTTATGGGTGGCGAGATTGGATCAACCGGCCGGGGGTCCGCGGGGATCCCAGGAGGGATGGAGCGGTTTGCCGACATCTGTGGTGACCGATCCCGAGGACGTGCGCGCAACCGCGGGCCCCGAGCCCGCGATACCGACCGCTGCAGGACGGACCTGAGCCGCGTGACCGAGCGAGACCACCACCGATCGCCGATCCTGCTCGTCGCCAGAATCATCATCGTCGTGGGGTCCGCCGGGCTCGGCCGGATGCTGGTGATGATGGTCGTGCTCGTGATGGCCGATGTGGAGGTGGTCGTGGAAGAAGTGAAGGCCGTGGTCGACGTGGAGGTGGAGGTGGTCGAGCCCGGTGAGCGGCACATAGCCCACGATGAGGGTGACGATGGCGGCGAACACCACCGACCTCGGAATCCTGGCAGACTTGCGACGACGCACCACAGGCTTGACCTTCCACGAATTCTACCTGATCGTGGCCGTCCGGAGCGGCTTTGTGGAGCGCGACCGTCTCGGCTGCACAGTAGTTCTGAATTGTGAATTCTAGATGTTGAGTTTTGAATGGACCCCCACCCGCCCGCGAAGGGAGGGCGGGAACTCAAAATTGAGAATTAAGACCTGAGAATTCAGGACCTCGAGACCTCGTGACGGGTTCGGGTCGCCATCGGGTACAATTCGCCACCGTGGGAGCTGTGAAAATCATCGTGCTCGGACTTGTCGCCTGCCTAGCGTGGGCGGTGGCGTTGGCGACCGACTCGGCCGGTGGTTTCCATGCCGTCCAGGACGCCGAGGCCATCCTCGACCAGACCGAGAACCTGCGCCCCGAGGTTCTGGATCTCGCCCTGGCTGCCTTTTACCGGGCCGTTGATGACGGCCAGGTGGCGCGGCTGCGGTTGACCATCATCGACTACGAGCTGCCTTCATACGAGAAGAGGCTCTGGGTCGTTGACATGGAATCCGGCCGGTTGATGTATGAGGAGTGGGTCGCCCACGGCATGGGCAGCCCGAGAGGGTCGGGCGGTGACATGGAGCGGGCGCTGAGCTTCTCCAACGACCATGGAACCCGAATGTCCAGCCTCGGGATGTACCGCACCGCCGAGACCTATCAAGGAAAACACGGATACTCGCTCAAGCTCGACGGTCTCGAACCCGGGATCAACCACCGTGCCCGGGAACGCGCCATCGTCATACACAGCGCCAGCTACGTCACTGCCGACCGCGCCGATGACCGGCTTGTCGGCAGGAGCTGGGGATGCCCGGCAGTTCGTCCGGCCATCGCGAAGGAGCTCATCGACGCCATCAAGGGTGGATCGGTGGTGTGGATCTACTACCCCGACACGCGCTGGTTGGAGAAGAGCACCTTCATTGACAGGGTGAGGTCCGGGTTCGCCGCAATTGCCGAGAACATCAAGACCGACAGGTAGTTCCCTCCAGTTCGCCCGCCCAATTCCCGAGTTCCGGGTTTCGGGTTTTGGGTATCGGGTTCCCCGCCCACCCGGAATGGCATTGTGGAGCGGCCGTCTCGGCTGCACGGTCGGCTCAAATTCTGAAGTTTGAATTTTGAACTGCCCCCGCCCACCCGAAATCCGGAACCCGGAACTCGAAATGGAACTCATCTGCCTCGAACGACTCTAAACTGATGCCATGGAAAAAACGCACACATCACGCCGCGTCGCCCTGATCTCCAGCCTGCTCGCCGTCGCCGCCATTGCCGCGGGGTTGCATGGGATGGCTCCATCGGAGGAGGATGGCGGCCAGATCGTCGCAGGGGAGGCCAACCACGTGAATTGGGAGGACGTCGAGAAACTGGTCTCGGAACAGAAGTTCCAGGCGGCCGCCGATGTGGTGGCCGAGATCCGCCGCCAGGCCGCCGAAGCCGGTGACGGAGAAGAGTGGACCCGTGCCCTGGTGGAGGAGGTGCAGCTTCGAACCGCCCTGCACGGCTATGAGACCTCGGTCCGCTTCCTGCGCGAGCAGGAGTGGCCTGACGATCCAACCTCGAGGGCGATCCTGGACCTCTTCTACGCCAGGACATTGGTGACCTATGCCCAAGCCTACTCATGGGAGATCCGTGGCCGCGAGCGG
Source organism: uncultured Holophagae bacterium (assembly GCA_963710645.1). Classification (GTDB taxonomy): domain Bacteria; phylum Acidobacteriota; class Thermoanaerobaculia; order Thermoanaerobaculales; family Sulfomarinibacteraceae; genus FEB-10. Next base: position 21,676 of record CAVQBD010000008.1, read on the forward strand.
GTGGCGTCAGACGACGAGGTGGACCTCAAACGATGGACGCTGGATCAGATCGTCGCCGAGGCCAACCGCGCCTTCGGCCGTGTGTGGTCGAGTCGGGAGGCGTGGGGTGGCGCATCTCTTGGAGACATGTCCCGCTACATCGATCAGAACTCCTACCCGGCGCGAATTCGCGGCACGTTGCGCGACGCGGTGTCCTACATGTGGGTGGGTCTCTTGGCCGACACGTCGCTGTGGCGGGCGGGCCAGTCGAGCAATCTCTACACCGTGAACCTGCCGGGGCTCTTGGATGGGTTGCCGGGAGCCGCGGCGACCATGGACCTCGCCGATCCCCGCGTCCATCCGATGGAGAAGATCGCTGCCATCCTGGGAGATCTCGAACGGTGGCACGCTGGCATGAGCGAGCCCGAGGCCGCTCTGGAGGCCAGACGCGAACGGCACGTGCGGCTGCACGGAGCCTTCACAAGCGCCGATGACCGGCGGACGATCCGAGAGAGCCTCGAAGCCACCCAAATCGGTTTCGACCGCAGCCTGCCGTGGTGGTCCGTGGGACAGGCGACCCTGGCCGAGTTTCTGCGTGACGAGGAGGGTGCGGACTCGTTGATCCGCGCCCGGGAGCAGGCGTTGGCCGGGGCCGAACGCCACCCCGAGTCCGTTGGTGGGCAGCGGTGCCGTCACATCGTTGCCGTCATCGAGGCGCCCTCCTACGGGCTCGAGGCCATGGCGCTCGACGGCGCCGATCGGCGCTCGATCCGAGTCACCCACCGCAATCTGATAAAGCTCTACTTCAGGGCCTACGCCTTCGATCTCTTCGACGAGGTCACCGGCGGGGAGGACTACAATTTGCTGCCCCGCGACCGCGAGGTCTCGGAGTGGATCAAGGGTCGCGAATCCACCCTCGAGTGGTCGGTGGAACTCCCCGCCACCCCGGACTACCGAAGTCATGCGACCTATGTGACCCCTCCGCTCAAAGCTCCCGGGGGATATGTGGTCGTGGCGTCTGCGAGGCGCGACTTCGTCCTCGATGCCAACCAAATGGTCGGTCTCAATGTGGTGGTCGGCGATCTGGTCTTGATAACCCGCCGGATCGAAGGCGGCTGGGAGGTGACGGCGCGTTCGGGTGGCAGCGGACTGGCCGTTGCCGGTGCCGAGATTTCGCTCTACCAGGCCGACTGGCGGCGCGGCCATGTGCTCCAGGATCGCAAGACAACCGGGATCGACGGCCGGGTCAAGTTCACCTCTTTCGTCGGGCAACACGACCGGTATTTCCTGCTCGGACGGTGGCAGGACAACGTCGCGGTGGATCAGAGCTTCCTCTACTGGTTCACCGACACGGGGCGTTCGGTTGGCAGCGGGGCGTTCGTTTACACCGATCGCTCGGTTTATCGGCCGCAACAGACCATCCAGTGGAAGGTGGTGGCCTACCGCGGTGGGGGAGAGGATGCGGAGTTCCGCACCACGCCGAAGACCCAGCTCAGCGTCAATCTGGTTGATGCGAACAACGAGACGGTGGCATCGGCCGCGGTGACGACCAACACATACGGGTCGGCATCGGGCGAATTCGAGATACCGCCCGGGCGTCTGTTGGGCCTTTGGAGTCTGCGTACATCGGTTGGTGGCCAGACCCAGCTTCGAGTAGAGGAGTACAAACGGCCAACGTTCGAGGTCGCCATCAAGGAACCGGAGGAACCCCTGCGGCTCAACCGCTTGGCGACGCTCGCCGGTACCGCCGACTACTACTTCGGTCTGCCTGTGGCCACTGGTGAGGTGGAATGGCGGGTGACCCGGGAGCCCCGATACCCCCGCTGGTGGTATTGGTGGGGGACGCCCCCCGGCTCCGAAGCGGTGATGGTGGCCTCCGGCTCCACCCTGCTCGACGCCGATGGCAGCTTCGCGATCGAGTTCACTCCAGCGGCCGATGAGCGGGAGGCCGAGACCGAGGGCATCAGCTACATCTACCGGCTGACCGCCGACGTCACCGACGAGGGTGGCGAGACGCGGTCGGCGGACCGCCGCTTCCGGCTCGGGTTTGTGGCCGTTGAAGCACGTATCGACTCTGCGGTTGGGTTTTTTTCAGCCGACGAGTCCGTTGAGCTGAATATCGTACGCACCGATCTTGATGGAACACCGGTGGCCGGTGCTGGATCGTGGCGGCTGGTGTGGTTGGATCAGCCGGAGCGGACCCTGCTCCCCGCTGACCAACCCCTGCCTGTGCCGCCCGGTCGGGAGGACTTCGTCCGCACCGGTGGTGATGGCGTGCGACCGCGCTGGACCCCCGATTTCACGCCGGAGGCGGTGATGGCATCCTGGTCCGAGGGCCGGCAGGTGGCAAACGGAACGCTGGCCCACGGCGATGACGGCTCGGCCGCCCTGAAGGTGGGCAAGCTCAAGGGAGGGGTCTACCGGGTGCACTACGAGACCCGTGACGCCTTTGGCGCCACCTTCCATTCGAGTCGGGATCTGGTGGTGGCCGACCGGCGGCACAGCCACGTGGCGCTGCCGGCGAATCTGATGGTGGAGCGTTCCTCGGTGCCGGTGGGTGAGACGGCACGCCTGTTGGTGGGCTCCGGCCTCAAGGACCAGGAGATGGTGCTCGAGATCTTCCGGGACGGGCGCCGCACCTCGCGCGAAGTGCTGCATTCCGGCCACAACGACGGCGTCATCGAGATTCCCATCACCGAGGCGGATCGGGGCGGCTTTGGCGTGGCACTCACCGTGCTCCGGGACCACCAACTGATGCGGCGCACCTCGTCGGTGTTCGTGCCGTGGGACGACCGCCGTCTCGAGTTGGAGTTCGCGAGCTTTCGGGACACTCTGCGACCCGGAACCCGGGAGACCTTCCGCGTGACCGTTCGTGGCAACGACCAGACCGAAGTGGATGCGGGCACCGCCGAGCTGCTGGCCTACATGTACGACCGCTCGCTCGATATATTTGCGCCGCACAACCCGCCCAGTCCGCTGTCCCTGTATCCGAACCGGACCGCCGTGGGATCGCTGCAGGCGACCCTCGGGACGGCACCGCACGCCCTACACTGGAGCAGTTCCTTCGGCGCCCTGCCGGGCTACCCCTATCTTGCCGACGATCGGCTGAAGATGCTCGAAGGCTACGGCATCGGCGGGATGGGTCGGCGGGGCCACATGGCCCAGAAGTCCGGACGATTTTCGGCCCTGGAGGCGGCGCCGGCCTCGATGGCCATGGCCGACGCGGCCGCTCCTCAGCGCGTCGAAGAGAAGGATGAGCTTCTCGGCCTGGAACAAAAGAACGTCGGCGAAGTGGCGGCGGACGCACCCTCCGACGGGGGCGTTGAGATCCGCGAGAATTTCTCCGAGACCGCCTTCTTCGAACCCCATCTGTTGCTCAACGTCGACGGTGCGGCCACCGTGGAGTTCGAGGTGCCCGATTCGGTGACCGAGTGGAATGTGTGGGTCCACGCCGTCACTACCGATCTCCGCGCGGGGTCGGTCCAGAAGCAGACCCGCTCGGTGAAGGAGCTGATGGTACGACCCTATCTGCCGCGATTCCTGCGCGAGGGTGACCGCGCCGCCATCCGCGTGGTGGTCAACAACGCCGGGGAATCAACCCTCGAAGGTGGGTTGGACTTCGAAATCACGGACCCGGACACCGGGGAAGACCTCCGCGGCCTTTTCGGTCTGGGCGTGGCCGCCGCCACCGGGGTTGCCTTCTCGGTTGAGCCGGGTGAGGGCGCCACCCTGGAGTTCCCGGTGATCGTGCCGGCCCGGATCGGAACCGTGGCCTTTGCGGCCACCGCCCGCGCGGGAGCTTTTTCCGACGGCGAGCGCCGTCCGCTGCCCGTGCTGCCGGGCCGCATGCACCTGGCCCAATCGCGATTCGTCACCCTCCGTGACGCCGACCGGCGCGAGCTGGATTTCGAGGACATGCGTGCCGACGACCCGACCCTCATCAACGACCAGCTGGTTGTTACGGTGGACGCGCAGCTGTTTTACTCGGTGCTCAGTGCCCTGCCGTATCTGGTCAACTACCCCTACGAGTGCACCGAACAGACGCTCAACCGGTTCCTGTCCACCGGCATTCTGACCTCGCTCTACGACCGTTACCCCTCGGTGGCGCGGATGGCGGAGAAATTTTCCCAGCGCGACACGCGGCTCGAGACCTGGGAGAACACCGATCCGAACCGCAAGATGGCCCTCGAGGAGACGCCGTGGCTGCAGACCTCGCGCGGCGGCAGCGAAGGGCCCGACGACTTGATCAACGTCCTCGACCCCCGAATTGCCGGTGCTCAGCAGCGAGCGGCGCTGGCCAAGCTGCAACAGGCCCAGACCTCGATCGGCGCTTTCCCGTGGTTCCCGGGTGGGCCGCCATCGCCCTACATGACCCTCTACATCCTCTACGGATTCTCCAAGGCCCTGGAGTTTGGCGTCGAGGTGCCGCAGCCGATGGTCCAACGGGCCTGGGGCTACATGCACCGCCACTATGTTGATGAACTGGTGGATCTGATGATCTCCGGGGACTGCTGTTGGGAAACCATAACTTTCCTCAACTACGTGCTGTCCAATTATCCCGACGAGTCCTGGACCGGTGGGGTCTTTACCGCCGACGACCGGCAGCGCATGCTCGACTTCTCCTTCCGCCATTGGAAACAGCACCAGCCGATGCTCAAGGGCTATCTTGCTTTGACCCTGGAACGGGCTGGTCGTCATGAGGACGCCGTGCTGGTCTTCGATTCGGTGATGGACTCGGCAAAGACCGAGCGCGATCTCGGGACCTACTGGGCGCCCGAAGACCGCGCCTGGCTCTGGTACAACGACACCATCGAGTCCCACGCCATGGCGCTGCGGACGCTGACCGAATTGGAACCCGACGATGGCCGGCGTCACGGCCTGGTCCAGTGGCTCATGCTCAACAAGAAGCTCAACCACTGGCAGTCGACCCGGGCCACCGCAGAGGTGATCTACTCGTTGGTCCATTATCTGGAGCACGAGGGACAGCTCGGCCAGCGTGAGGACGTGACGGTTGCGGTCGGCCCGATCCGGCAGACCTTTGTCTTCGAGCCCGACGAGTACACCGGCGCCCGCAACCGTGTGATCGTGCCGGGGCCGGAGGTGGAACCGGAGACCATGTCCACGGTGGTGGTGGAGAAGAGTTCCGATGGCTTCGCATTTGCCTCGGCCACCTGGCATTTCTCCACTGAGAAACTGCCCGAGGAGGCGCGCGGTGATCTGTTCGGCGTCACCCGACGCTACTTCAAGCGCAGCAACGTGGGCGACGAGTGGATTCTTGAACCCCTGGTGGACGGCACCGTCCTCGAGCCCGGTGATCAGCTGGAGGTCCAGCTGTCCATCCGCGCCAAACACGCGGCGGAGTACGTCCATCTTCGCGATCCCCGTGGCGCCGGTTTCGAGCCCGAGAAGCTCATCTCGGGGTGGCGCTGGGACCTCGGAATCTCGGCGTACGAGGAGATCCGCGACTCCGGCACCAACTTCTTCATCGAGTGGCTGCCCGCCGGCGAGTACACCCTGAGCTACCGGCTGCGCGCCAACATGGGCGGTGCGTTCCGGGTTGGTCCGGCCACCCTGCAGTCCATGTACGCGCCGGAGTTCACGGCCTACTCGGCCGGTCACCGGCTGGAGATCGAGTGAAATGAACATGTTTCGGCGGCTTGACCAGGCGGATCTCGATATTCTCGTCGCCATCCGCCGGGAGGCGTTGACCACCGATCCGCGTTCTTTTTCGGCTTCGCCGAAGTCCGACCTGGGGCTTGACCGCGAGTTTGTCCAGTCGTCGTTGGCCGAGACATCCACCCAGTTCTATGTGGGGGCCTTTGACGGCGATCTGGTTGGAATGACGGGGGTGTACCGATTCCCCAAAGAGAAGGAAAACCACAAGGCGGGTGTGTGGGGTATGTATGTCAAACCAACACATCGCGGGCGTGGTTTCGGCGCCGGTCTGTTGGAGGCTGCCATCGACTCTGCGAGATCGATGGACGGCGTGACCCACCTGTATCTGTGCGTCAGCGAGACCGCGGATTCGGCTCGGCGTCTCTATGAGCGCTTCGGGTTCATCAGCTGGGGCCTTGAGCCGGCGTCGCTCCAGGTCGAGGGGGAGCCGGTGGACGTCCGGCATATGGTGCTTGCGCTGGACGAAGAACGAAGAACAAAGAACGAAGAACGAAAAAGCCCAGCCCCAACCCGGGGTCCTGAACCCTGAACTCGAAACGCGGAACCCGGAACCCTTTCGTTCAGGGCGGCAGTAGACTGGCTGGCGTGGAAACCAAAAACGCTACGTGCCGCAGGGCCGCCGTAGCGCGTCTGCTCGTCATCGGGCTCGCGGTTGGGGTTGGCTTCGGGTGCGGCCGCCCGAACGAGAGCGGGGATCTCCAGCCAACCGCCGTCGCCAGCGACGAAGCGGCTGCCGGCGAGGTCGCCGACGGTTTGTTCGTGTGGGGACACGAGGTCCGGTCGTTTCGGCCGTGTGGGTCGGAGATGGAATTGTGGGTCGTCGGGGCGCCAGAGGTCATGGATCCGCTGGTTGCCGAACAGCGGAAGCTCACCGACGGGCCCTATCAACCGGTGTATGTGCGGTTGGTGGGTGAGGTGTCCGGGCCGCCTGAGGATGGATTCGGCGCGGACTACGATGGCACGTTCGGAGTTCGGAATGTGTTGGAAGTCCGACCGGCCGCCGGCACCGACTGTCCCTTGGATGACCTGGGGCCGCAGTGAACAGACAATCGAATGGAGGCGATGTGGAACCGGTCAGTCTGGCAGACAAACTGGCGTCATTCGACGATCACTGGAATCCGAGGATCGTTGGTGAGCTCAACGGACAGTGCGTGAAACTGGCCAAGTTCCAGGGGGAGTTTGTGTGGCACAGCCACCAAAACGAGGACGAACTCTTCCTGGTTTTACAGGGTCGTTTCGAAATGTTGTTTCGGGACCGTTCTGTGCCGGTGGAGGAGGGCGAGTTCTTGATCGTGCCCAAGGGAGTGGAACACTGCCCCCGTGCGGACGAGGAGGTCCATGTGTTGCTTTTCGAACCGGTGGGGACCGTCAACACCGGAACCGCGGGCGGTGAACGGACGGTCTCCGACCTCGAGCGGATCTGATCGCCATGCTCCACATCTTCGTGGACGCCGATGCCTGCCCGGTCAAGAACGAAATCTACCGTGTGGCTGAGAGGTGCCGGCTCCAGGTGACCCTGGTGGCGAACTCCCGGATGCGGATCCCGGACAATCCGCGGGTTCGTCTCGAAGTCGTGGCGGCCGGATTCGACGCCGCCGATGATTGGATTGTCGACCACGCTGATAGGGACGACATCGTAATCACCTCCGATATTCCGTTGGCCAGCCGGTGCCTCAAGAACGGCGCCAAGGTCCTCGGTTCCACCGGCAAGCCGTTCACCGACGCCAATATCGGGTCGGTCCTCGCGACCCGCGATCTGATGTCGGAGTTGCGTGACTATGGTGAAATGTCGGGTGGCCCGCCGCCACTCGACAAACGTGACCGGTCCCGGTTTCTGCAAAAGCTCGACGAGGTCGTCCAGGAGTTGCGCCGGAAGCACGAATCGTCTGATCGCCGTTGACACCGTGACCTATGAAAGGCCGACAGTGAATCGACCAACACACGACACTCCCGAATTGCAGACCGAACGTTTGCGCCTGATTCCAGGAACCGCCGAACTGGGGCGGGCGGAGATCGAGGATCGACGGCTGTTCGGCCGGCTCCTCGAAGCGGAGGTTCCGGCGGCGTGGCCGCCACCGTTGAACGATGAAGGATCCATGACCTGGTTCACCGAGTACGTGGAGGCGAACCCCGAAGCGGTGGGCTGGGCGGCGTGGTATTTCCTCCAGAGAGAGGCTGACGGCGGCTGGGCCGCGGTGGGAAATGGCGGGTTCAAGGGTCTGCCCGATGAGACCGGGACAGTGGAAATCGGCTACTCGATCCTCGAGGCCCACCAACGGCAGGGGCTCGCTCCGGAAGCAGTGGGTGCGCTGATCGGCTGGGCATTTTCTCACGAGGCTGTTGGCCGGATCGTTGCCCAGACTCTGCCGGGTCTGCGGCCCTCGATCCGGGTCCTTGAAAAATGCGGATTCTCGTTTGTGGGTCCGGGATTCGAAGATGGTGCCGTCCTGTACGAGTTGATCCGAGGCAAACAGGTCAGGCGTCGGTTGGAACACGAGCCGCCGCAGGCCGTGGCCGAGTGGGGCTGGCGGTACCACCACCTGGGGATTCCCACCGACGAAGCTCGTCCGGGCGAGGTCCATCTGATGGATATGGGGATGCATGTCTCCGGGTTTGAATCGAGCCCGTACGGGGTGGAGTGGATGCGTTTCGGCCCTTCGAGCCCGATCCATGAACTGATTCGAACAGTGCCCCATGTGGCCTTCGAGGTGGATGATCTCAAGGCGGCCCTCGTGGGGAAGACTCTGTTGGGAGAGCCATCCTCACCCATGCCGGGTGTTACGGTCGCAATGATTCTGCACAACGGCATGCCGGTGGAGCTTTTGGAATTCAGTGATGCGAAGCCGGGACGGGAGGAGTCATGAGTCGCTACCGCTGGATCGTCTTTGACGCCGACGGCACCCTCTTCGACTTCGGGCATGCGGAGGGGGCAGCGCTTGCACGAACCCTGGAAGCGTTCGGGATCCGGCTGACTCCTGACCTTCACGCGGCCTATAACCAAATCAGCGCAGGCCTGTGGGCGGAGTTCGAACGGGGAGCGATCGATTCTCAACAACTCAGGATTGCCAGGTTTGAAAGACTCATCGAAGATTTTCAACTTGACGCCATACCGTCGGCGGTCAGCTCCCACTACATTCAGAGCCTGGGCGGCGAGAGTCGACTGCTCCCGGATGCGGACGAGATCGTCGCAGACCTGGCCACTGACCACCGGCTGCTGCTCGCCACCAACGGCATCGCCGATGTCCAGCGCAGGCGGTTTGAAGGCTCATCGATCCGGCCCTGCTTCGCCGACATCGTGATCTCGGACGAGATCGGCGTCGCCAAACCGAATCCGGGTTACTTCGACGAGGCCTTTGCCAGGATGGGCAACCCGGGACGATCCGAAGTGCTGATGGTCGGAGACAGCCTGAGTTCGGACATCGCCGGAGGCGCCGCCTACGGCGTAGACACCTGCTGGTTCAACCCCGAGAATATCGACAACGGTGCGGAGCCCCGGCCGACCTATGTGATCAGAAGGTTGACCGACCTCTTGGCCATCTTGGGGAAGACCCCCAACGACTGAGGAGAGAAACGGAGGCCTGGTGGACATCAAGACGACTGTCGCAGGAGCGCTGCTCGGCATTTCAGCCATCGCATGCGGCCCCGTGCCGCCGTCGGAGCCCGTGGCCGCTGACAAGTCGACAATCGTCTTTGTCCACGGCGCCTGGGGCGGCGGGTGGCAGTTTCACAAGGTGGAGCCCCTGTTGGAGGCCGCCGGCCACCGCGTTTACCGACCCACTATGACCGGTCTCGGTGAACGGGTCCATCTGGCTGGCCCAAGAGTTGATCTGTCCACCCATATCGAGGACATCGTCAATGTGCTCGAGTTCGAGGATCTGAGCTCGGTTGTGCTCGTGGGCCACAGCTACGGTGGGATGGTGATTTCCGGTGTTGCCGAACGAGTCCCCCAGCGAATCGCGCGGCTCGTCTACTTCGACGCCCTTGTGCCGTCGGACGGCGAGTCGGTCATGGACCTGGTGGGTGATCGACTCGGCCGAATGGCGATGGCGGGAGCCGGTGGCGCCGAACCCTGGCAGCTTGTGCCGTTGTGGGTCGAGGAGGGGAAACCCCTGCCGGTGGATGTCCCCCAACCCATGGCGACTTTTACCGAGCCCATCAAGCTCGGCAATCCCGAGGCGCAGGATATTCCGACGGCATTCCTCCTGACGGTGGAGGCCGGCAAGACGTCGGACGAGTTTGACTTCTTTGCGGAACGCGCCCGCGCCCGCGGCTGGCCGGTGGCCACCATGGAGGGCGGCCATAACCCCCAATGGTTCCAGCCCGAGGCCTTTGTCGACGCCCTGATTGGTGTTATCCCCCCATGACAAACGGCCCAAGGGTGGTCGTGGCAGCGGCTGCAACGTCACCGGTGCTGACGGCTTCGCGTTTCCCCGGTACAGTGGGCGGGCGTATCGGAGTGTGAACCGACAGTGGGAGCCGAGACTGCTCCACCAGAAGATGTGCCGGAAAGGGTTCTACGATGAAGATCTCGCCGCCCAACAAAGTCAGCCACACCTACACGCAGACCATTTGCAGCACGCCCAATGAGGTATTTCCCCTGCTCTGCCCGGTTCGCGAAGCGGAGTGGGTCAACGGCTGGGAGCCGCGAGTGGTGGTGACCGAGTCGGGGCATGCCGAACAGGGATGCATCTTCGTGACCCCGGGCCTGCCCCACGACGCGGTATGGATCATGACCAGATACGACACCGAGAAATTCCTGATGGAGATCACCAAGGTCATTCCCGGGGTGGTGGTCGGGATGATCCAGGTCCAGCTCAGGGCCGACGGCGATGCCTCCACGCTGGCCGAGATCACCTACACCTATACCGCCATCAGCGACTACGGCAACCAAATGCTCGAGGAGTTTTCGGTGGAGCATTTCACGGCCTTTATGGAGACCTGGGAGAACGAGCTCAATCATTTTCTGACCACGGGCGTCCGGCTCGATCTCGGCTGATCTCGCCAGTTGTTCCATGAAACGCGTGTTGCTCCTGCTCTGTCACGGCGTCGAGATCCTCGAGGCGGGTGCGTTTTACGACGTGCTCGGTTGGGCCTCAGAATCCGGGTCGGAGACCATCGAAGTGGTGACTGCGGGTCTGCGCACGCCGGTGCGTTGCACCTTCGGCCTGCCACTGGTGCCCGATCGGATGATCCACGAGGTGAATGCCGAGGATTTCGATGCGATTGCCGTGCCAGGAGGCTTCGGAGAGTATGGCTTCTATGACGAGGCGCTGTCCGAGGTTGTGGGCGATCTGATTCGGCGCTTCGACAAACTCGGCCGGCCCATCGCTTCGATCTGCGTCGGCGCCCTGCCGGTGGCGGCGAGTGGCGTCCTCGAGGGTCGGTGCGCCACGACCTACCACCTGATGGGGAGCCAGCGGCGGGACCAACTGGCAGCTTTCGGCGCCGAGGTTGTGGATGGCCCGATCGTACGCGACGGCCACATCGTGACATCCACCGGACCGGCCACCGCGGTTGATGTGGCCTTTGGTCTGCTGGAGGATCTCACCGACGCGGCCAACGCGGCGCGGATCCGCCACCTCATGGGATTCGCCGCGCCAGGGGCGACCGACCGACCTGGCTGATGGAGGACAGATGCTGGACCACCTGATCATGACCGTGTCCGACTTTGAAATGAGCCGTGATTTCTACGCCAGAAGCCTGGAGCCTCTTGGTTACCAGGTGGTGATCGAGTTCGGGCGAGCCGTGGGGTTCGGCATCGGCGGCAAACCGGAGTTCTTTATCCGTGCTGGCGCTGCGGTCGACCCCACGATACATATCGCCTTCGCAGCCGACGATCACGAGACCGTCGATCGTTTTCATGCCGCCGCACTGGCCGCGGGGGGACGGGACAACGGCGCTCCCGGCCTCCGGCCCGAGTATCATGCCAATTACTATGGGGCCTTCGTCTTCGATCCGGACGGCCACAACATCGAGGCGGTCTGCCATCGGGAGCTGTGACCCGAAGCGGAGCGGTTGGGTGTCCGAAAACGCCGGGGTCGATGGCCGGACAGGGTTTTTCGCGAAGGGGATCGGGTGATGGACCAAGCGCAACTCGCCGAGTCGCTCTCGCGGACGTTGCTGCTGCTCGTTGTGGTGACGTTGGTCTCGTACCCGGCGTGCCCTTTTTACTATCTCCGCATCCATGCTGACGGTTTCCCGGTTCAGCTTTTGAGCCAGCAGCTCACCCACCACGCTCTTGCCTGTACCACGATACCCTATGAGTACAATATTCATGATGAAAGCTTCTCCATGACTACGCTGCGCATCAACTCCTCCGGGGCGCCGGCGCCGGCAAACCTTTCAAACTGCAGAATGGCCTGGTTGATAAACATCTCCATCAGGGTCGGCACCGGCGTCCAGCGCTGATGAGGTCGAGCGACTCCGCACGGCTCGGCTCACCGCCCGTTTGACGACATTGTCGCCGACTTCATGCAGTTCGCGGAGACCTGGGGTGAGGATCCACGGCCGTTCGCCCGGCTCATGGCTCCGACCCGCGTCGATGATCCTGCGTACTTGCGGTGGGCGAACAGGCTCAATCGTCTCGCTGCCAGTCCTGCTGGCTTCATGGCACAGCTCCTGAGCGTCGGTGCGATCGACGACAGAGCCGACCCGACAATGGTTGAGCACGACACCTTGGTCGTTCACCTCACCGGTGACCGAGTCCGGCCAATCGGGCATGGTCGATGGCTGGCAGAGCTTCTCCCTCATTCGACCCTTGTCGAGGTCGACGGCGACGATCATCTTCTCTACTCGTTGCCCAACTGGCGCGAGGTCATTGATCCGATGATCGAGTTCTTCACGGGTGTGACGCCCGCTATCGACGTACATCGGCACTTCGCGGTGGTCGTGTTCACCGACATCGTCGGATCGACGAACCGGGCAACTGAGGTCGGTGACGATCACTGGCGCGATCTCATCGACACGCACGACAGCCTGAGCCACCGAACGGTCACCCGCCACGGCGGCCACGTTGTGAAGTCCACCGGTGACGGCATGCTCGCCCTGTTCCCGGCACCATCATCCACGATTGAAGCGGTGACTGAACTTCGTGAGCGCCTCGCCGTCGTGGGTCTCACCATCCGAATCGGCATCCATGCCGGCGAGGTCGAAGACCACCTAGACGGCGACATCTCGGGATTGGCCGTGAACCTCGCGGCGCGGGTCGAGCAAGCAGCACCCGACGACGAGACGTACGTGTCTTCGACAGTCCAACAGCTCCTGCTTGGAACCGACGTCGTCCTCGTCGACGTTGGTGAGCACTCTCTCAAGGGCATCGAAGGCAAGTGGCGCCTTTACAAGCTCGCTTGAACAAGGCCGATTCGGGCAAAACCAGCACTAACCGGCGTGATCAGTCAGGGCGAGGCGGGAAAGTGCAGTGCGCTGCTTCGGGCCGCAGTGTGGCGCAACGGGGGCAGCTGGGACCGCGTTATCGTGCGGTCGTCGTGGAGAGTTCCGGCTGATCGGACCATCAGGGTTTCCGGATCTGTTGGGCTCGGGAGACGTGCGGCAGCGGGTTGCTAAGAACCGCGCGAGATCCGTCGTGAAGCGCCGAGTAGTCCGGCGGTCGTGTTGTCGGGCGTTGACGTCGACGCGGCCTCAACGCGTCGTCACTCGATGGTTCGGTGGGTGATGGCGCCGTTTGAGGAATGTCGAGGCCAAGAACGTGAGCGCTGCCACGGCGAGCGCTGATTCGAGGGGCACGTCGTGGCGCTGGTCCAGGAGTCGTTGGCGATACGCTGGATGTCGTCGACGGTTGATCGGGGAATCTCGGTCTGCACGGGGTCACGGCCGGTGAAGTAGTCCCGCATCGCCGTTCCCAGCGCCGCCGGATCCCAGGCCGGACCTTCGGCGTGGAAGCGGTGCTCGGCGGTGGGCGCCGCGACCAGGGTGACGGTCGGGCCGTAGACGACGAACACCTGACCGTTGACGCCGTCCGCGGCCGGGGAGGCCAGGAAACGCACCAGGCTGACCACGTGCTCCGGGGAAAGCGGATCAACCTCACCGGAACCCAGTTCGGGAGCGGCGCCGAAGACGTCCGCCGTCATCGCGGTGCGGGCCCGCGGACAGATAGCGTTGGCGCGGACGCCGTAGCGGCCGAGGGCCTTTGCGGCGGTCATGGTGAGCGCGGTGATCCCGGCTTTGGCGGCACCGTAGTTGGCCTGGCCGACCGGACCGACAGTCCGGCCTCCGATGAGGTGTTGATGATCCGGCCGTAGACGGTGCCGTCGCTGTCCTTGGCCTTGGCGCGCCAGTAGGTCGCCGCGTGTCGGGTCAGCAGGAAGTGCCCGCGCAGGTGCACGGCGATCACCGCGTCCCAGTCCTCGTCGGTCATGTTGAACAGCATCCGGTCGCGGGTGATGCCGGCGTTGTTGACCACGATGTGGAGCCCGCCAAGACCTTCGGCGCTGGCCACCAGTTCGTCGGCGGTGGTGCGCTGGCTGATGTCACCGGCCACCGCGACGGCGGCGGTACCGGCGGCCACGATTTCGTCGAAGACGTCGGAGCCGTCGAGCGCAGCAGCCATGTCGTTGACGACGACGGTCGCACCCGAAGCGGGCCAGGCCGATGGCCTCCGATCGCCCCAGGCCCGCGGCCGCCCCGGTGACCACCGCGACGCGGCCGGAGAGGTCGGTCGGGCCGCCCGCGTAGCCGGTGTCGCCGGCACCCAATTCGCTAATGCCTCTAGTCCCCGCCGGCTCAGCGCGGCGCGGGGACACTCGGCGATCGCCTGCTCGGCGAGCGACTCCTGGTCGACGGGAATCGGGTCGGCGGTGACCACGACCTTCCTATATATATATATATATATATTGTGTGTGTGTGTGTGTGTGTGTGTGTGTGTGTGTGTGTGTGTGTGTGTGTGTGTGTGTGTGTGTGTGTGTGTGTGTGTGTGTGTGTGTGTGTGTGTGTGTGTGTGTGTGTGTGTGTGTGTGTGTGTGTGTGTGTGTGTGTGTGTGTGTGTGTGTGTGTGTGTGTGTGTGTGTGTGTGTGTGTGTGTGTGTGTTATATATATATATATATATATGTGTGTGTGTGTGTGTGTGTGTGTGTGTGTGTGTGTGTGTGTGTGTGTGTGTGTGTGTGTGTGTGTGTGTGTGTGTGTGTGTGTGTGTGTGTGTGTGTGTGTGTGTGTGTGTGTGTGTGTGTGTGTGTGTGTGTGTGTGTGTGTGTGTGTGTGTGTGTGTGTTATATATATATATATATATATATATATATATATATATATATATATATA
>CAVQBD010000009.1:0-1880023 GCA_963710645.1 uncultured Holophagae bacterium
CTCGATGCTGGATGCTCAATGCTCGATCCCCCACCCGCCCAGATGAGTCGTTGCTTTGTTCGCCGGGATCACAGGGAGAAGGCGGTGGAGTCGCGGTGCATTGTGGTGCGGCCGTCTCGGCTGCAATCGGCAGAACGTGGGGCCTTTGTGGAGCAGGCCGCTGGCCTGCATTCGCACGTTCAATCACGGCGAGGAATGCAGGCGAGACAAAGCTCCACAAAGCCGTTACAGGTTAGACGTTGAACGTTCAACGTTGGGTCTTTGCCAGCGCCTAACGTTCAACGTTCAACGTTTGACGTTTAACGAACCGCCACCCCGGCCGGGTGGGGCCTGCCCCCTACTGCCTACTGCCTACTGCCTACTGCCTACTCACTTGATCCGATACCGCGCGACGTCGGGGTTCACGCCCGTGGCCTTGAATTTCTCCCACGTGTAGAACCCGGTCCCGGTCTTGGCGCCGAGCTGGCCCGACTCGACCAGCCGTTTGAGCAGTGGGCTGGGTTTGTAGAAGGAGCCCAACTCCTCCTCGAGCACTTCGCAGATGAAGACCATGGTGTCGAGACCGACGTAGTCCGCCGTCATCAGCGGACCCATCTTGTGACCGAGACAGTAGGTGCACTTGTCCACGTCGTCCACCGACGCGATCCCCTCCTCCACAACACGGATGGCCTCGTTGACGAACGGTACGAACATCCGGTTGATGGCGAACCCCGCCTTGTCTTCAGCCGGGATCTCGATCTTGTCCATGTCGTGACACAGGGCCACGATGAGCTCGTAGGTCTCGTCGGAGGTGGCCAGGCCGCGGATGATCTCGACCCCCTTCTGCATGGGGACCGGGTTCATGAAGTGCATTCCCATGTATTTCTCCGGCATGCCGTAGGCGGCACCGAGCCGGGTGATGCTGATCCCGGAGGTGTTGGTGGCCAGCACCTTGTCGTAGCCGGCCTCGGCAAGCGCACGATTGATCGTCTCCTTGAGCTCGGGCCTCTCCGGAACCGCTTCAATGATGAGGTCGCAGGACACGAGTTCATCCAGCTTGGAGGTGCTGGACAGACGGGCGAGGACCTCCTGTTTGGCGTCCTCGGTGATGCCCTTTTCGCCGCCGCTCTTTTCGTAGGCCTTGACGAGACGGTCGAGGCTGCGGCTCATGTTCGCCATGCCCTTTTCCAGGACCTCCTCGTTGACGTCCATCACCACGGTTTCAAAACCGCTCTGGGCCGCCACCTGGGCGATACCGTTGCCCATCACACCGATTCCGATCACACCAATCTTTTTGAGACCGCTCTCGCTCATCAGAGCCTCCTTCATTTCAAATCGCCCGTCATTGTACTACTGCCGCGACGCGGCAATTCCCCCGCCCACCCAGAATCAAAGATCGAAGAACAAAGAACGAAGACCCCCGACCACCCGGATCGTGGTGAGTGTTGTGGCTGAGGCCTAACAGATTTTTTTGTTCTTTGTTCTTCGTTCTTTGTTCTTGTTGGGTTACCAGCCGAGGACGTGGGCGAAGATCAGCGGCGCGACGATGGTGGCGTCGGACTCGATGATGAATTTCGGCGTGTCTTCGGCCAGCTTGCCCCAGGTGATCTTCTCGTTGGGAACGGCGCCCGAGTAGGAGCCATAACTGGTGGTGGAGTCCGAGATCTGACAGAAATAGGCCCACACCGGAATGTCGTCGAACCGAAGATCCTGGTGCAACATGGGCACAACGCAGATGGGAAAGTCGCCCGCGATCCCGCCGCCGATCTGAAAAAACCCCACCGGCCGGGTCGGTGCCGTGTCCCGGTACCACGCAGCCAGCTCGATCATGTACTCGATACCGCTCCGCACGACCCTCGGATCCGACACCGTGCCGTCCATGCAGTGGGCGGCGAAGATGTTGCCGAGGGTGGAGTCCTCCCAGCCCGGGACGAAGAGGGGCAGGTTCTTCTCCGCCGCCGCCACCATCCAGCTGTCGACCGGGTCGATCTGGTAGTGCTTCGCCAACGCGCCCGATCGGATCACGCGATACAAGAACTCGTGGGGCAGACGACGGTCACCGGCGGCATCGGCGGCAGACCACTCCTCGAGTACGGCAGCCTCGAGCCGACGCATCGCCTCTTCCTCGGGAATGCACGTATCGGTGACCCGATTCAGATGTCTCCCAAGGAGCTCGGACTCGTCAGCGGGGGTCAGGTCCCGGTAGCCAGGGATTCTCACGTAGTGGTCGTGAGCCACGAGATTGAACACATCCTCCTCGAGGTTTGCCCCGGTGCAGGAAACTGCATGGACGGCATCGGAGCGGATCATTTCGGCGAGCGAGAGCCCCAGTTCCGCGGTACTCATGGCCCCGGCCATAGCCAACAGCATGGTTCCCCCACCTTCGAGGTGATTCCCATAAGCTGTCGCAGCATCCACCACGGTGGCCGCATTGAAGTGCCGATAGTGGTGTTCCATGAATGTACTGATCGGCCCTTTGCTCATGAGTTCCCCCTAGAAATCCATTGCAGCGCGCCAGGGCTGTCGGCGTTGGTGGACGTCAGGACCCTCCGGAGCCCGGCCACGCCGTGGGGCCGGCGAAGATACGGGTCAATCGAACATTTCCAACGAGTCCACATCGCCCTTGCCGGTGCGCAGCAGCACCGGCTCCCCGGAGCTCAGATCCACCACGGTGGACGGGATGGGCAGCAGTGGCCCGCTGTCGATGACGATGTCGATGCGGTTGCCGTAGGTGGCGTCGATCTCCACCGGGTCGTTGACGAAGTCGTCGTCGGGATTGCGGATCGAGGTGGACAACAATGGCTCGCCCAACTCTTCCAAGAGCGCGCGGCAAACGGGATGGTCCGGCATTCTGACACCGATGGTCCGTCGCTTGCGAAGCATGATCTTGGGCACCTCGGGGCTCGCCTGGAAGATGAATGTATAGGGCCCCGGGAGCACCCTCTTGATGGCTCGGAACGCCGGTGTGGACACCCCTTTTGCATACCGGCCAATGGTCTGCATGTCGGGAACCAGGATCGCCAGCGGCTTCTTCGGGTCCATCGCCTTGAGCGCGTACACCCTCTTGATGGCGTCGGGCTGGTCGATGCAGCAGGTCAAGCCGTAAACCGTATCGGTGGGAGTGACCACGATGCCCCCTCTGCGAAGCACGTTCGCCGCCTGGCCGATGAGCCAGCTTTCGGGTTCTTCAGAATCGATCTCGACGATCACCGCGGTCCCTCCAAAGGGGGATTCTACCCGACCAGCCGGAGTTTGGTGCAGGCGTTATCGAACCAGGGAGATACCCTTGGCCGTGGGGCCGAGACCCAGCTCCTGGGGCAAGTAGCGTCCGGAGACCCACACGATGCGTTGTTCGTCGAGCAGGTAGCGC
This sequence comes from uncultured Holophagae bacterium, assembly GCA_963710645.1. Lineage (GTDB taxonomy): Bacteria > Acidobacteriota > Thermoanaerobaculia > Thermoanaerobaculales > Sulfomarinibacteraceae > FEB-10. Next base: position 3,350 of record CAVQBD010000009.1, read on the forward strand.
AGACGGCGTGTCGCTCTCGCCAGGTCGTCGAGGTCTTCGATCACCACATCCGCGGCCCATGCTGACGGCGCTGCGCCCCCTGGGCCCGACAGGTCCCACACCACCAAAGGCACCCCCAGGTCTCCGAGAAAGTCCCGAACGACCTCGGGATCGAGTCTTGTGATGTCCTCCCGTTTCGGACCCAATAGCAGCAGAACTGCCCGCCTGGGATTGCTCTCGGCGGCGTGCAACCCGGCCATGGCCACCCCATCGGGCAGCATCAGACCGATGCCCAGCATGCGCTCGTTCTTCGGGGCGACCGCCGCCTTCAGCAGACCTTGGTCACCCGAAATCCCCTTCCTGCTGTACGGGAACAGCACCGTCGACCGTTCCCTGCCCTCGGCAGACATGGGTTCGGGCACCAGGACGCGCAATTCCACATCGTCGTCCAACACGTCCGGGCCACCCGCAGTTCCGGTTCTGCCCTTGCCCTTGGATTGCCGTTTGCGTTCGTTTGTCAGCTCACGGAGCATTGGCTCCGCCCCCGGATCCCGCACCAATACCAGCCGCGCCACATCGCGGTCCACGGCAGCCACCCGGACCGGCTCCCCAGCGGCCGTAAACCACCCCGACAGCAGCTCGATGCCCGGCAGCTCTTCGAGGTCATCGAGTCGGATCGGCAACGCTGTAAGACCCGACGACGTGGCTCCGCTGAAGCCCTTTCCGAATGCGAGCTGCCGCTTCAAACACAGATCTTCGGAAAACTCGAACTCGGCATCGAGGACATGCAGTTCGTTCGGGGTCACATTGGTCAGGTCGATTCGATAGGGCGGCTGGACGGCCAGGCTCTCTCCGTCCAGTCGAACCCTGATTTGTTTCGGCTTGTGAAACTCCGGGCTCTCCCAGGTCAACAGCGCAGCCTCGACGTGGCCACCCTCGGCCACCTCGGCGACGATCTGCGCCTCCGCCCGACTCTCGGGGATGTTGATCCACTGCACATCCCGACCGAGTTCCCGTCCAGCCGCGTCGAAGGCCACTGCTTCGAGTCTGGCGGGATGGATCTGACGACCGAAGTCGACGCGCACTCGCCACGGCCCTTTGTCGACCTCGGCCAAGACTGTGTCGTTGAGTCGAATCTCCACCCGCGCCACCGGGTCCGACACCGCCAGCTCAACATCGTGGACCCCGGCGATGAGCCCAACCAACAGGGTCAGGAAACTGACCACCGGTCAATCCCAGGAATCGCCCAACCACTCACCCTCAGGTTCCATCTACGACCAAGGCGGACGACTCTGTCCCAGAACCTTGGTCTCTCACCGCCACCGCCAGGTTTTGGCTGTCCTTCTCCATCATCAGACGGAGCCGCGCCATGGCCACGGTTTCCGAGTTCACTCGCTCGGTGGGAAGCTTGATGGTGAGTTGGAGGAGGCGAGGCGGCAATGAGTTCCCTGCGGCATCGGCCGCCACCACGGCCACCGCCACCGTCCCAACCTGGTTGGGCCCCTCCTCGACGAGGAACAGCTTGCTGGCGGGGATGTGGAGGCGGACCTCCTGAATATATTTGTCGTCCTCGGCGGGCTCGGTCGGTCCCAACAACGCTTTGAGTTCCAGTGGATTCGGGCCCTCATCGATCAATAGTCTCGATACCGCCATGTTGGCCAGCACCTGATCCCGGGTGGGATTGGCGACCTTTTCATGGGTCCACACGTTGAGCCCATCACGAGTCACCTTCACCGAGACCTGGTGCAGCATGCCGTCGGGTGATCCGGGCCGCCGGTAGCCGATGGAGTAATAAGCGCCGACGAGTTCGCTGAATTGATCAAAATAGTCGTCGAAATTCCGGCTGCTGCCGAAGTACGATCCGCCAGTGGATGTGGACAGATAGAGGCTCCCCTCGGCCTGGGTCCTGTATGCCGTCATGTCGTACCCACCTGTGCCTCCCTGTCCCGACTGATTGGCACTGTCAAAGGACGACAGTTCCGACGCCTTGAAATCGGTGGATGCCGACTCTTTGTCACGATCGGATGCGTCCACCACGTGGATCACGGTGCTCGCGATCTGCGACACGCCGGCGATGTACTCGAACTCCCGAACCAACTCGAGACGGGTGCCCCAGATTTCCGGCGGGTCCAAGTTCAACTCCTGGGACCCTCCGTTAAAGTGGGTGTAATAGACGCTGTAGACGTCAACGGCCGGCTGGATCATCAGATCCTCGGTCACCCACAGAACATCCTTTCTTCCCGGCAAACCGCTGAGGCCCCGGATCAGGCGATCCATGCCCACAAGCGCCTCGCCGACTCGGACGTACTCCCCACGCCTGTACATCTCGATCTGGTTGAGGTATTGCATGGCCAGGTGGGTGTTGGACTGAGGAGCCGTGATGATCGTCGACGGGATCGACTGCGTGGATCCGCTCGGCGACGAACCCGGGGTGCCTCCGCCCGAGTTGAACTCCGGCCGCTCGTTGAGCTGCGCATCGCGGGTCATGGAGGGCACCGACTGAATATCACGCATCATGGCCCTCTTCCGGCTCTTGGTCATGTCCCCCTGGGAATCCCTCTGAGCCACCTCCTCGAACGCCGACGTGACCAAGGCCGGGTCATCGGTGAAGGGCAGGAGGATCTTGAGCTCGGGTTCCAGCACGGCGACGAGGACCTTGCCGTTGCGTCCGGAAACGGACTGGACCCAAGGGTGGAGCGCTTTGAGGACCCGTTTTCGCTGGCGTTTTTCCAACCCCGGATTGTCGAATACCACCGCCACCTGACTGGGGTACGCCAAACCGGCCGGCCCCGCTTCCTGGTCGCCGGCGTTGGCCATCACCCCGGGAGAGGTCGGGTTGACCATGCCCGTCTCCACCGTTCCAACCGCGGTGAAGTTGGTGATCTCCATGGGTTTGCCGTCCTCCTCGACGACGAAGTCGGCGGCGGTCAGCCCCGTGACCGGGTTGCGCTTTTTGTCCACCACAGTGGCGTAGAGGTTGACTACGTTCACCTCCACCGTGTTGGTGAAGGTCGGTGCCTGGGCGTCGGGGGCCCCTTCGGGCTCCGACGGCTGTTCCTCCTGAGCAAATACCGGCGCTGCCCCCCCGGCCACAACCGCCAGACATGCGATGACCACCAACCACGTCAGAGTTTTCGACGCCTTATCCATCACGGCCTCCCCATCCGTCACACAGCTGGAGGCCCATCGATCCAAGGTCGAAGCCCCGGGTCGTCTCGGGTCTCTGAGTTGACGGGCCCTCGTTATTCCCCACAAATATCTCACTCTGTTCTTTACGCAAAATCGGCACCCCACGTTTTGTCCCGTGCCGACCAAAGGACCCCGCCCAGGCCACCCACCGGGGAAAATTCGTCGGTCAGGGGGGCCTTTTTCATTGGTTCACCGCCCAAACCCTGCGGCCTCGTCCACCACCTCCCGCACCAACCGCGCAATCCGATCAGGGTGGTACCAGTCCCGCCAGGACGACAGACCGAGCTCGGCCTGACGGCGTGCCGCCTCCGGATCGTTCAGCAGCAGGGACACGGCTTGCTGCCATTCTGCGGCCTGTTCGGCAATCACCAATGCCCCTCGGGCCCCGGATTCGAGACCGTCCGCGGTCCAGGGATGGCCGACCACAGGGACAGCGGCCGCCCACGCCTCCAGCACCTTCATGGGCACACCGGAGCCCTCCTGCATGGGAGCGATCGACACCGTCGCTGTCTCGAGGAACACGGAAAGGTCCGGCACATCCGCGTGGACCTCGACGCCCCCGATCCGCTCCAGGCGACGAATGGCGGGGACCGGTCTCGCGCCGGCGAGGATCCATCGTGCTCCCTGCACACGGGCGCGCACCGCGGGCCACACCTCGCGGGCGAACCACAGAGCACCCTGGACCGTGGGCCGATAGCCGAGATTCCCCGACAGCAACACCGTTGGTGTTCCCCTTTCCACCCCGCCGGTCGCGACTTCGCGCCCGGCCACCGGAATCACCCGTCCATTGGTCGGCCCAAGGGCCGCGAGGTCCCGGCTGGAGACTGCGGTCGTGACCGCAGCCGCTCCGGCCAACTCCCGCTCCCGGCGACGGCTCCTCACTGCCTCGGCCCGATAAACCGGCCGCGCGGCGGCTGAGACAAATTCGGCCGCCCTGGCAAAATGGAGTCCCATGGCATCGATGGCGTCGAACACCAGCGGCACGGACCCCGCGGTTTCCCGGATGACGTCAAACGCCCAGCCACAACGGACCATCTGGACCACCGCGACGTCGGGTCGCTTCTCGGCCACTGCGCCGGCCACAGCACGCCTCGCTGCCCGAGTCGCGTAGAGACCCTCCTGCAGAGGGCGCCCGCCGGCTATGACTCCGGCGATCCCGGCCGCCCGACCCGCGGTGCCGTTGGAATACAAGATGGTTTCGACGCCCTGATCCCGAAGTCGTCGCGAATCGTCCAAGACCTCGGGGTTTGGGCACACAACGACCCGCTGGTGGTCTTCAAGGGCTGCCAGCCACTCCGCGGTCCGAACCTGGTTCCCCCGCCATGACGGGTACGGGAAGCGGCTGGCAACGATCAGAATCCGCAATCCGCCATCACCCCGATCGGTAGAAATCTGAGACGGCGCCGACCACCTCCTGCTGCTCCGCCTCGGTGAGTTCTGGGAAGACCGGCAAAGCCAGCACCTCCCGGCTCGCTTGCTCGGCCACGGGCAGCTCGCCCTCCACGTACCCCAGATCCGAAAAGCAGGGCTGAAGATGGAGAGGCAACGGATAGTACACCGCACATCCGATCCCCTGTGCCTTGAGATACGCCTGAAGATCGTCGCGCCGGGGCGCACGCACCACATATTGGTTGTAGGTGTGGCCGCGACCGGCAACCGCTCGTGGCAGGCCGAGGACATCGTCGAGACCGGCCTGGCCAAAGAGCTCGAGATAGCGGAGGGCGTTGCGGCGTCGGCCCTCGACCCAACCCTGTGCGCGCGGCATCTTGACCCGAAGGACTGCCGCCTGGAGGGCGTGGAGCCGGAAATTGCCGCCGACCCGTGGATGCAGGTAGGGACCCGACTGACCGTGCGCCCGAAGCTCTCGCAGCAGATCGGCACGCTCCTTTGAATTGGTCGTGACCAATCCACCATCACCAAAGCCGCCGAGGTTCTTGCTCGGGAAGAAGGAAAACGCACCCATTGTCCCGATTCCGCCGGTCATGGTGCCGTTGTACTCGGCCCCCCACGACTGGGCACAGTCCTCGATGACCGGAATCTCGCCGGCGACCCGTCCGATGGCCTCCATGTCAGCCGCTTGGCCAAACAGGTGCACCGGAATGATGGCTTTGGTGCGCGGGCCGATGGCCGCCGCCAGCCTGTCGGGGTCCATACAGTAGTCCACCGGATCGACGTCGACAAAAACCGGTCGCGCACCGAGACGTGAGACCACACCGGCCGTGGCGAAGAAGGTGAAGGTGGGCACCACGACTTCGTCCCCGGCACCGACATCGAGCGCCATCAGAGCGATCAATAGGGCATCGGTTCCGGAACTCACTCCCAGAGCGTGCGCCACGCCAAGGGCGGCCGCGGCCTCTTCCTCGAAGGCCTGGACCTCCGGACCGAGGATGAAGTACTGACTCTCACAGACTCTATCAATCACCACGCGGATCTCGTCTCGCATGGGCTGGTACTGGCGTTTCAGATCAAGCAGTGGCACAGGCATCGGTGGTCCTCCGGGGACCAAGGATACTCCTTCACCACCGTCGGGCGGGGGTTTCGGGCACGAGATTCTGTTAGAATCTGCGACCTGCAAAGTGTTCTGGAGGCTTTGAATGCACATTTGCGTTGTCGGAACTGGATATGTGGGTTTGGTGACCGGGGCGTGCCTGGCTGATTTCGGTATCAACGTCACCTGTGTGGACAAGGATGCACGCAAAATCGACATGCTGCTGGGTGGCGAAATCCCCATCTATGAACCTGGGCTCGACGCCCTGGTGGCAAAGAACGCAACGGCCGGTCGTCTGCACTTCACGACCCACCTGGACTCGGCGATCCAGGCTGCGCTGGCGGTCTTTATCGCGGTGGGAACACCACCCAAGGAAGACGGTTCGGCTGACCTGTCGTATGTCATCCAGGTGGCAGAGTCCATCGCCGACAATCTCACCGGCTACAAAGTGATCGTGACCAAGTCCACCGTACCGATCGGGACCGGTCAATTGATCGAGAAGACGATTTCCGAGCGCACAAACGGCGCCCACCCGTTCTCGGTGGTGTCAAACCCCGAATTCCTGCGCGAGGGTTCGGCCATCGAGGACTTCATGCGGCCCGACCGTGTGGTGATCGGCGCCCGAGATGCCCAGGCTGTGGCCATCATGAAGGACATCTACTCGCCGTTGTATCTGATCGAGACCCCGTTCGTGATCACGAACGTCGAGTCATCGGAGTTGATCAAGTACGCCTCGAACGCCTTTCTCGCTACCAAGATCACCTTTATCAACGAGGTCGCTGAACTGTGTGAGCGGCTTGGGGCGGATGTTCACCACGTGTCCAAAGGGATGGGGCTGGACCGGCGGATCGGGCCGAAGTTCCTCCACCCGGGGCCCGGGTACGGCGGCTCCTGTTTTCCAAAGGACACCCAGGCGCTGGCCGAGATCGCCCGCGATGCCGGCCGCCCCTTCGACATTGTCGAGACGGTGGTCCAGGTCAACGACCGGATCAAACAGCGCTCGGTGGACAAGGTTCGGGCCGCCCTCGGCGGCGATGCCAAAGACAAGACCGTGGCGGTTCTCGGTCTCTCCTTCAAACCGGAGACCGACGACATGCGCGAATCGGCGGCCCTTCCGCTGGTCCACGGATTGGTTGCGGAGGGGGCATCGGTGCGGGCCTTCGACCCGGTCGCAATGGACAACGCGCGGGAGATGCTGCCCGAAGAAGTGGTCTATTGCATAGATTCCTACGACGCGGCCGAAGGGGCCGACGTCCTGGTCATCCTCACCGAGTGGAATCAGTTTCGGGTGCTCGACCTCGAGCGCATACGGGACGTGATGGCGAAGCCCGCGGTGGTTGACCTGCGCAACGTCTACGACCCCGACAAGATGGCCGAGCGGGGATTCACTTACGATTGCGTCGGTCGAGCGGCCGAGGATTTCCCGGGCGAATAAGAGATTGGACCTTTGGCCGGGTCGGGAACGCATCCGGGTCCGGGTTAAGCTGAGTCATGGACACCAAGCCGTCAGCACGCCTTGACGTCTGGCTCGATGTGGCCTGTCTGTTCAAGTCCCGATCTCAAGCTCAGCACGCATGCAAGCTGGGCCGTGTGGTTGTGAACGGCGACAAGGGAAAGGCCCACCGCCTGGTTCACCCGGGAGACGAGATCAGGATCTCGTTTCCCGGCGGCCGCAAGCGCATCGTCGAGGTCGCCGAAATCGAAAACACCAACGTTGCTCGCGCCCGCGCCCGTGAGCTCTATATAGATCACACCCCTAAACCCACCGCGGAGGAGATCGAACTCCGCCGCCTCCAGCGGTTCTCCGCCCCGCCGTCGAGACCCCGCGGCTCCGGCGCCCCAAAAAAGAAGGAGCGCCGATCCCTCCGTCGTGCAAAGGAAGGCTGGGAGGACTCCTAGCCCGCATATCTCACCGCCTTCCGGCTGCAAACGGTGAGTTTCGACCATCCAATCGTGGGACCGTTGACGCTGACGGTCGATTCCCACGGTACAATCTCCGATTGATCGAAGCGTTGAGGCGAGGAGGGGCTCATGAGTGTCGCAGCATCGTGGGAGAAGCTCATTCTGGGCGGCGTCGTCGCCACCATGGAAGATGGCAGCGTGCCCATATCAAACGGGGCGGTGGCCATCGCCGACGGCAAGATCGCCGCTGTTGGTCCCGCCGAGGAACTGCTGGACCTCGCCCCCACCGGCGAGCTGCTCAACGCCGCCGGCTGCATCATCCTCCCCGGGCTGGTCAACACCCACTCCCACCTGGCCATGACCCTGCTGCGCGGGCTCGCCGACGACCTCCCGCTCAAAGAGTGGTTGGAGGACCACATCTGGCCTGCCGAGAAGGCCCACATGAACGCAGAGACCGTGCGGCTCGGCACTGAATTGGCCGCGGCCGAACAGTTGTTGGCGGGAGTGACCACGACCACCGACATGTATTTCTTCGGCAACGACGTTTGCGAGGTGCTCATCGAAGCGGGTCTCAGAGGAGTCGTGGCCGAAAGCCTGATCGACTTTCCCACCCCTCGGTGCGCCACCACCGACGAGATGTTCGCCAAACAAATCGAACTCATTGAGGCCTATCGTGACCATCCCCTGATCACGCCGTCGGTCGCCGCCCACGCCCCGTATACGGTATGTGCGGCGAACCTCGTCCGCGAGGCTGAGCTGGCCGAGGAACACGAGGTTCCGATGCAGATCCACCTGTCCGAAACCCTTTGGGAAGTGGAAAAGTCGCTCGAAGAAAAGGGGCTTTCACCAGTGGCCTACCTGGCCGATCTCGGGGTACTGTCAGAACGCACCGTAGCCGCGCACTGCGTCCACGTCTCTCCCGAGGACATCGAGTTGCTGCGGGAGTTCGACGTCGGAGTTGCCCACAACCCGGTGAGCAACCTCAAGCTGGCGTCCGGTATAGCGCCGGTGGCGGCCATGTCGGCCCAAGGAGTCAAACTCGGGCTCGGAACCGACGGTGCCGCCTCGAACAACACCCTCGACCTGCTTCGGGACGCGCAAATCGCGTCCCTCTTGCACAAGGGAGCCTCGGGTGACCCCACCGTGCTGCCAGCCCGCGAGATCGTCGAAATGGCGACCATCGGCGGCGCCCGGGTATTGGGACTCGACCATCGCATCGGCACCCTCACAGAGGGCCGAGAGGCCGACATCGTGTGCATCGATGTGGGCCGGGTCCACACGACTCCTATGTACGATCCGTTCTCCCATCTCGTATTCGCGGCCCGCGCGGGCGACGTCCGCCACGTGCTCGTTCGCGGCAAGACCCTGGTGCGCGACCACAAGCTGATGACGCTGGATATCGAGAGGATCCGCGCCAAGGCCAACGAGGTCGCGGAGCGGATTCAAGGCTGACCCTCCCACCCACCCAACCGGAGTGGGGGGGGGCGCGATCGGCGGGCGTGCCACTTCTGACAATTTCGGGTCATCGGCCCTTATGCAGCGTCTTCGTCTAGGCCCGAAAATTGTCAGGGGTGGCAACCGCGGGGAGGGCCACGGGGAGATTGGGGCGCTGAAATCAGCGTATCGAAGCAAACGCGCGGGGCCAGGCACCGCCGCAGATATGTCGACCTCGCGCTGCGATTCGATTTCGACGGTGCCTGGCGCCGACCGGCGAATTGTGAGGACGGGCAAGGGCCGCTCCCGCTCCCCCGCTCCCTGCATATTGTTCACTATTCACTGTTCACTATTCACTGAAATCGTATACTGAGCCGGGAGGCCCCAATGACCACCACACCGGAGCGGATCCTCGCGGCCACCGATTTTTCTGACACGGCCGTACACGCCCAACGAGCCGCGGTTGAGCTGGCCCACGCCTTTGGGGCTGAACTCCACGTCCTGCACGTGCAGGTGCTCCTCGATGAACCTCACCTGGACGAGGAACAGCTCGCGAAGATTCAGCGGCTTCTCGAACCGGCCGAGGGCAAAAAGCGCCGGGTTCTCGAAACGCCGACCGTTGACCGGCGAATCGAATTCCACACCCATCTGGTGAGAGGCCTCAACGCCGCCGAAGTGATCTCCGAGACCTGCGGAAACCTGAATTGCGACCTCATCGTGATGGGGACCCACGGGCGGCGCGGACTCGGCCACCTGTTTCTGGGGTCGGTCACCGAAAAAGTCGTCCGATCCGCACCCGCCCCGGTCTTGACCGTGCGCCCCGACGCCCGGCTGCCCTCCGACGGTGTGTCGCGAATCATGGTTCCGCACGATTTTTCGGAGCAGTCTGCGGAGGCAGTAAGTCACGCAGCCGCCTGGGCCGCGGCCTTCGACGCAGAGGTCACTCTTTTCCATGTCGTCGAACCGGTTGTCTATCCGGAATTCTACTCGGTGGACCTCCTGCCTGACGAGATGAAGGGCCGAATCAAGGAACGGTCCCTGGAGGCGCTCCGGAAGGCCGCGGACGAGCTTCTCCCGGGAGTCTCGACCCAGGTGGAGGTGGTTGTGGGCCGCGCCTCGGAGCGGATCGTCGATGCGGCCGTGCCCGAACGCTTCGATCTCGTGGTGATGGGCACCAAGGGTCTGTCCGCCGTCGAACACCTGCTGATGGGATCGGTGGCCGAGAATGTGCTTCGCCGCTGCGAGCTCCCGCTGCTCGCGGTCCGCAGCTGAATGGCGTTTTCGAGAGCGGTACAGGACGCCTCCGGGCGGCGACGGGTGTAGACGTGGGCATCGAGTTGGTGGTTGGGTTGGGGAACCCCGGCGACCGGTACGCCAGCACCCGGCACAACGTGGGTTTCCGAGTGGTGGAGGAGCTGGCCTCCCGCCACGGGACGGCTGGGTGGGTGAGATTCGAGTTGTGCCATGTCACCTCGGTCTGGCTCGCACCGCGACTCCTGTTGGCGCGACCGGTCACATTCATGAACCGATCCGGAGACGCTGTGGAGTGGTTGCTCGACCACCTCGAAATCCAACCGGACCAGATGTTGGTGGTGCTGGACGATGTGGACCTGGCGCTCGGGACCCTGCGGCTCCGATCTGCCGGTGGCCCGGGTACCCACAACGGCCTGCGGGACGTGTGCGATCGAGTTGGCGACAGCTTCCCGCGACTTCGACTCGGTGTTCGCGGTGACGACGGCTGGGACGATTTGGCCTCATACGTCCTGTCACCGTTCACTCAGGAGGAACTTCTCCCGGCCGAGGCCATGGTGAAGAGGGCGGCCGACGCGGCCGAGACCGCGAACCAGGACGGCCTGGTCCTCGCCATGAGTCGGTTCAACGGCCCACCCCCACCCGAACCAGCGGTTGGGGGCTAGATCCCCCGCCCACCCGAGGCATGAGGTATGGGTTTTGAGGTGTGAGGCCCCCCGCGCACCTGGTGCGCGGGGTTTTCGAATTCCGAATTTCAGAGGATCGGGGAGCCCTACTCGGCCCCTTCCTCGTCCTCCTTGCCCTTCTTGATCAGCTCCGGCTCGGCCATTTCCGTGGTCAGGAGCTCCTCGCCTTCGATCTCTTCCTCTTCGACCTCTTCCTCGACCTTACGCGGTGCCTCGACCAGCAGGACCACACGATTGAGATCCTCGAGGAACTTCGCACTGGGCGGCAGTTCGCCAACGAGGTCCTCCACCCGAACACTCGAGCCTATGTCGAGGTCGGTAATGTCGATCACGATCTTGTCGATCATCTCGCGCGGCAGGACTTCCACGTCGAGCTCCCGAGTGACGAAATCGGTGCGCCCGCCGAGGCGGACTCCGATGCTGTCGCCCGTCAACTCCACCGGCACCGATACGGTCAGCTTCTGGCCGCGGGTGACTCGGATGAAGTCAAAATGAAGGAACCGCCCGGAGATCGGGTCGGCCTGGTAATCCTTGATCATGGCCCGCCGCTCTTCCTTCGCCCCCTTGAGCTTGAGCAGGAAAATGGTATTGCCTCCAGCGCCCTGTTTCAGCAGCTCTTTGATGGCTTCCTCTTCGACACTGATCGCAACGGCGTCCTTGTCGCCGCCGTAGAGCACGGCTGGAACCATGCCTTCCCGACGGAGCTTGCGGACCGCAGACTTCCCGGCCTCGGTGCGCTTCTCGACTGTGATGACGATATCGGCAGTTTCACTCATTTTTCGACTCCCTCAAAATCAATAATCTAGACGAACAGGCTGGAGACCGACGCCCCGTCGTGGATCCTGCGGATCGCTTCACCGAGCAGCACCGCAAGTGAGAGCTGCTCGATTTTCGGGCATCGCACGGCATCTTCGCGCAGCGCGAGCGTGTCGGTCACCCAGACTGTCTCGATCGGACTGGATATGATTCTCTCGATGGCCGGACCGGAAAAAACCGGGTGGACCCCGGCGGCATGCACGCTGCGCGCCCCACGGTCCATCAACGCCTCCGCCGACCGGACCAGGGTCCCGGCGGTGTCGATGATGTCGTCCACGATGACGCAGTCGCACCCCTCCACCGAGCCGATGACATTCATGATCTCGGCTTTGTTGGCTTCCGGGCGCCGCTTATCCATGATGGCCAGGTCCACATGCAGCCGCTTGGCGAATGCCCGAGCGCGTTCGACGCCACCTGCATCCGGCGACACAAGGACAAGGTTTTCCAGGTTCTTCCTACGAATGGCCTCGATCAAAACCGGCGCGGCATAGAGGTGATCCACAGGAATGTCGAAGAAACCCTGGATCTGGGCAGCGTGAAGATCGATGGTCAGCACGCGGCCGGCGCCCGCGGTGGTGATCAGATTGGCGACCAGTTTGGCGGTGATCGGAACTCGGGGCGCATCTTTGCGGTCCTGCCTCGCGTAGCCCATGTAGGGCATGACGACACAGATTCTCGACGGAGACGCCCGCCGAAACGCATCGAGCATGATCAACAGCTCGATCAGACTCTGGTTGACTGGATTTCCCGTGGGCTGGACGATGAAGACGTCGGCGCCGCGGACGTTGTCCTCGATCTGGCAGAAAATCTCGCCGTCGGAAAAGGTGCCGAGGCGCACTCTCCCCATCTCGATCTGCAGATAGCCGCAGATCGCCTCCGTCAGCGGCACATTCGCCCGCCCGGAAAAGACCAACAACGGTTGTTCCTTCAGCATTGAACCGCCTGCTCTTTGGCTGGGGCGGCAGGATTCGAACCTGCGAATGCCGGATCCAAAGACCGGTGGCTTACCACTTGCCGACGCCCCACGCGCCGCGAAGTATAGCCCATGTCTCGTCTCATGGCAGAGATTCCAGTGATCCCGACCGTCAGTCTCTGTCCTGGTGCTGCGATGTGGCGTCCGCGGTCCAGAATTCCTCGTTGAACAACTTGGCGGACAGCCGGTCGAGGACCGACTGACGACCTTGTTTGCCCGCTGACCCATCCGACGCGCCCACCACCACGAAGTCCTTGACGGCCCGGTCAAACTCTTCCAGAACCCGGTCCTCGATCTCCTTACGAGTCTCGCTGTTCAGCGGGTGCGCGATATCGCGCATCTGACCGTTGCGTGCCTTCCTCGCCGGCATGGTCACAAAAAACTGGCCCTCACGCCCCTCGAGGACGCGCAGGTCGTTCACGATGAAACTGTCGTCGATCACGATGCTTGCAAAGGCACGGACCTTTCCGCCCTTGGCGGGATTGATGCGAACTTCTGTCACCTTCATTTCAACGCCTCCTCGTTCGTGGCTACGGGAGTTGTCGGCTGCGGCCGAGCAACACGCCACGGTGGGACACTCGCTGCTTCGCCGCGAGAGGCCTTACGTTAGCTTTGGTTGGGGTTCAGGTCAACCTCGCTGGAACCCGCCGGATCATCTTGACTCCCGTGGAGGAGCCCCGGTGCAACCGACTGAATCACCGCCCCGTTCCGCCGCAGTCCGGCAGCGACGGTAACGACGGCAATTCGCTCAAGGTGTCCCACTCGAGACGGACGAGCTCCAACTCTGCCCACCGGCCATCAGCGCTATCCACTCGGAGCCACCCCGGAACCGAGCCCGAGTGCTGCTTGAGTTGTAACCTCCACGCTCCTGCTCCTGCAGGTCCCTCTGCGGCAACGACCCGCCACGGATCACCGGCCACCGTTATCGTGGCCGACCAATCCGCGCCCACGATTTCCAGTGTGCCGTCCTCGGTGGGATTGATCCGGTCCTCACCTGCGGCGGGCAAGCGACCACCCAGGAGTCGAGCCGCCTGCGGAAGAGGAATGGCCGCCACCCCGAGAACCGACGACAGATCACCACCCCGAAGCTGGCAACCCTGCCGTAGATCGAAGAGTCGCGTTTGGCCGCCATGTTCCCAGGCCACCAGAGACACCATCGAACCGAATGGTTCGCTGACGGTCAGGCGTCCCTCCTGACCCAACTCGACGATGGACAAACGAAGGCCCCCCGATGAGGGAATTCTGAGGTGGTAGAGGGCCGCCAAGTCTCCCGACATGGGCTTACTGAGCGCCGCCTGGGCGTCAGCCAACCCATCCGCAGTCGGGTGGGCAGCGCCGGTGGTACTCCGGCATCCCGCCACGAAACCGACCCACAGGACCGCGAGGCTGATGACTGCGAGTCGGCACATCCAACGACCGAACATCAGTCGTCAATGCCCTCGAGGAGTTGGCGAACGTGATCTGGATTTTCGCAACCGATGTCGAGAGCCTGGCGGAGCAGCAGGCGCGCCTCGTCGGTCTCGCCCTGACGCAACAGGACCTCCCCGAGATGGGACAGTACGGTGCCGTCATTCCCTCCCATCTCCACCGCCCGCCGCAGCCAATACTCCGCCTGATCCAACTCGCCCAGCCGGTAGTGGACCCACCCCAGCGAGTCGAGGTAGGCGGAGTTGTTCGGCTCGAGGGCCACTGCTCCTGAGATCAGCTCCATGGCTTCGTCGAGGCGATCCCCGCGATCCGCCCAACTATATCCGACGTAATTGGCGGCTGAACCGTCTTCCGGGTCATTCTCGACGAGCTGCAGAAAGAGCTCGGCCGACTCATCGAACCGGCCGAGCCGATCCAGGGCGGCCGCCCTGGTGAACAACAGGTCGCGGTCATCCGGCATCCGTTCGATCGCCGCCGCGGACTCCAATTCCACCTCGTTCCACCGTTCCATGGTTTGGAGCACACCCAGCCCAACCAGCACCTGCCGGCGGTCGTTCGAGTCCAACAGAGGTCGCAGTAGAGCCACCCCACGAGGATCACCGATGCGAAGCCGAAACTCGGCCTCATAGGCCCTGGCGTCGAGCCTGGCGGCGCCGGAAAGCTGCGGTTGGAGGCGCAACAGGGCGGCAATACCCTCTTGCCACTGCTCTTCCCGGCGAAACGTCTCCGCCAACAGGAAGGCGAGTTCGCCGCCTCCGGCCTCAGGATCGGAGACCCGCTCGAGCCACTCCCGTGCTCGCCACGTATCGTCACCCAGCAATTCGACCCGCGCCCCAGACAGCGCAACCCGGGTGGCCTGGTCCGATGCAGCGTCCTCAGCAACGAGTTCCCAAGCGCGATCGATCCACTTTCGGGCCTCGGCCATCTGTCCGGTGTTGGCGGTAGCCCATGCCAGCGACAAGATCACATCAATGTCGTCGCGCTGCTTGCGTTGCATGACCTTCAGCCTGGCAACGGCCTCATCGTAGCGGCCAAGCCGAGTCAGCAAGAAGGCTTCGAGGGCCCTCGCCCGCGGCGCGTCTGGATCCGCACGCAAAACCCGTTGGACGGTCTCGAGCGATAGATCGTAGCGTCCGCCTTCGTAAAGCAGCGACGCCGCACGCATCAATTCGTCGAGATCGTCATCGGTGAGCCACTGAAGCATGATCTCCCCGGCCTCGCCCGGCCGCCCCTCATCGACGAGGAGCTGGACAAGATTCTCCCGGCAGTCGACCCCACCGGCGAAGTCCACCCCCGTGCAATCGGCGTAGACTTCGGCAGCCTCCAGCGGCCGATCCAGTTGGCGCAGCAAACCGGCGTGGTAGGCCGCGAGCTGTGGGCTGCCGCCCCTGCTCTGCCTGAGTTGCGCGATCACCTGTTCCGCCTCTTCGATTTGGCCCGTACGGTGAAGCACCTGTCCCATGGCCAGCAGCAAATTCGGATCGTCATCGCGCTCGGACAAAGCGGCCCTCAATGCCTCTTCAGCCGGCTTCAGCGAGCCCGGATTGCGTGCGGAATCCTGCGCCAGTCCTAGGGCCAGGACCCGTTGGCCATACCAGTCGAGGTCCTCGGCCCCGTCAAGAACCTCCACGGCCCGTTCGCTCAGACCAAGGTCAAGCAGCAGCGACGCGTACCGGATTCGGACTTCAGTGACCTCGGGCGCCTTCTGCATCGCCGACTCGTAGGCCTTGACGGCGTCACGATAGTCTCCCCCGGTCTCCAGAATCCTGGCCTGGATGAAATCATCGAGACCCGCCGGCCCGGCCTTCCCGTCGGCTTCATCGGCAGCCGCGACAGCACCCGGTTGGGGCGCCAGCAGCCCGATAAACATCAAAAAATGAATCAACCTCATAACACTCCGCAATCGCGAACGCGTCGCCTCGAAGGGACACGCCATCGATCCTCCCCTAGTGCAACACAATTTGCACTGGGATCATCCCGCAAGTGTACATCCCCGCTGCCGCTTCCACCGCTATGGAGGGACGGGGTGCTACAATCGCCGATCTATGGCATCAGACGACGACACGAACAGCGAGTATTTTTCCCCGGTCACATTTGATGAAATCGATCTTCCCGAGCCCCTTCGGAGGGCGATCAACGAACTCGGCTTCACCAACCTGACCAAGGTCCAAGCCGAGGTCCTGCCCCTGACCCTCGAAGGCAAGGACGTTGTGGCGCAGGCCCAGACCGGTTCTGGGAAAACAGCCGCCTACCTGCTGACGATCTTCTCCCACATCCTGAAAAACCCAAGGACAAGTCCATCCGACGTGCCGCGGGCGCTGATAGTTGCCCCGACCCGCGAACTCGCTGTCCAGATCGCGAACGACGCCGAATCTCTTGGACGACACCTCGATCTCCGGGTTCACGTCGTGTTCGGCGGCATCGATTACCACAAGCAACGAGCAATCCTCGCCCAGGGAACCGATCTTTTGATCGGGACACCGGGCCGGCTGATCGACTATCACAAACAACGAACCTACTCGTTGAGAGAAACCGAGGTCATGGTCGTCGATGAGTGCGACCGTCTCTTCGACATGGGGTTTGCCGATGATCTGCGGTGGATCATTCGCCGGTTGCCAAATCCCAAGTCGCGGCAGTCGTTGATGTTCACGGCAACTCTCTCCTACCGCGTGATGACCCTCGGTTGGCGCCAGATGAACAATCCCGTCGAGGTCATCATCAACCCGGAGCAGCTCACGCCGGAGACCATCCAACAGGAGCTGTATCACGTCTCGGTACGAGAAAAGCTGTCCTTGCTCCTGGGGTTGCTCGACCGCGAGGGCAGCCAGCGCACCATGATCTTCGTCAACACCCGCCACGCCGCTCGAGGCTTGGTGGAGGAACTGCGACGACACGGCTACACCGCCCGTGCATTGACCGGCAACGTGATCCAAACCAAGAGGCTGCGCGTGCTTGACGACTTCAGGGACGGCACGTTGCCGATCCTCGTCGCAACCGATGTGGCCAGCCGTGGCCTCCATATCGACGGCGTGAGCCACGTCATCAACTGGGACCTGCCGCAGGACGCCGAAGACTATGTCCACCGCATCGGCCGCACCGCGAGGGTTGGCGCCAAGGGCATGGCGATCAGTCTGGCATGCGACGACTTCGTCTACTCGCTCGACGCCATCCAGAAGTACATCGGCTACGAAATCCCCATCGCGTTCGCGGGTGACGAGCTTTTTCAGGAACTGCTGCCCGCCGAGCAGCGTCGGCCATCGAGGAGCAGACCCCAAAGAAGCCCGGGTAAGCGCCCCGGCGGCGACGAAGCGAAGACAACCACCCCCCCGACCGGCGACAAGCCGGCGCGCAAGCGTCGCCGGCGGCGGCGCAAACCCAGTTCCGCGGCCGGTGCGTCCGGTCCGGCGCGGTCAGACAGCACCGACTGACGTCGCCCCCCCACCCACCCCCACGTTGAACGTTGAACGTTAGGTTCATCCGGGAAAGCGTTGTGGTGGGGTTTCTGCGTGCCCGTCTCCGTCTCCGTGCCCGTGCCCGAAACAGCGACGGCAATCTGGGGCAGCGTCCGTGATCGGCGGCTGCGTCTGCGATCAGGGGCCGCGGCAGTTATCAGCTGAGATTGCCCCGGATTGCGGTTGCTCATCACCGATGCTGCCATCTGCCGCGGACACCGGTTGCTGTCCCTGTCCCGGCCGCAGCCGACTGCAGGTTGCCACCCTCGCATTCGGGTACCGCATGGCGGTGCCAGGCACCGCCGCAGATGTTGCGATCTCGTGCTCCGATTCGATTTCGACGGTGTTTGGCACGGGCCCGGGGTATGGAAAGACCCCCTTGATTTCGACGCGCCCATCTCCCAACCGCGCTCCCCGAGGGAGCCCCCTCTGACGATATTTGGGACTCGTCGCAACAAACAGACTGTTCGACCTCAACCCAAAATCGTCAGAGACGGCACGCCCGCCTATCGCGCCCTGTTGTCGTCCCGGGAGGGCGGGGGATCTCGCATCTTGGATCTTGTATCCGGGCGTGTGGGCTAAGGATCCATCCGGAGTTCGGGTGGTGAGTCCGACGTCCATTTCGGGACCATGGGCCCGGGCCTCGACGGGTCGCACCAGATCACATCGCGGGGGGTGCCGGGCAACTGGAAAGACTGGACCCTTTCCAGGCCGTCCACCAACAACACGTCGATGCGTCCGCCCTCGAGCGTCACCGCGATCAAATCCTCAGCGGGTGAGTGGGCGACCCGCAGGGGAACCGAGTCGAAGGTCACGCTGTGTTCGTTTTTTACCGTCAGTTCGCCCTTTTTGGCTTTCAGACTCCACGTCCGGAGTTCGCCGCCGCCATCCCCGGCCGACGACACCGCCGCCAGCGTCTTGCTCGTGTCCAAAAAGACGGCGTCGTTCACCGGTCCGACCGTTGCCAGGCTGAGGACCGGAGACAGAGCCGCTGGGTCGACCAGACGCACCGCATCGGACGCCGAATCGGCAAAGACCACCAGCCCCAGCTCACGCGACAGCCCGACCCGTCCCACCGAGTCGGCGAGTTTTCGGCGATAGACGATCTGACGGCTCACCATGTCCACCGCGGTCAGATAGGTCGGGCCCTCGCCGACGGGTCCTTTCTCCAAAACGAGCAGCACCGAGTCGGAGATCATGATCACCTGCCACGGATAGTCGATCTCGGCCTCGACCGTGGCGACGACGGCGCGATCCGGGTAGCTCACTGTGAACACGTCCCCGGCCACGACCACGTAGCGGTCGGGCAATTTGGGTCCGAAATGCGGCACCGTCACTCCGTCAAAACGATCGGCCACCGCCACTGCCCGAAGATTGAAGACCGTTGTCTTTCCGGCGATCAGATCCGGCGCGAAGAGCACCCCTGCCGGGCCCTCGTAGAGCCAGCCGACTGTGCCCGCCTCGAAGGACTTCACACGGCCCGTGACCGGATCGGCCAACACGACGACGTCATTCACCGACGCGGCGATCACTCCAGGCAGAGGTTTATCCTTTGCCGAGGCCCACGGCGCGATGATTCCGACGATGACCAACCACAGAGCGATCCGCTGCACTGCCATGGCCCAACTCTAGCGCACAATTCGCTGTTCCACACCCGTGCCATACTCTTGAAATGGACCCGCTGAGTTCTCAGCTGAAGCAGATGGCTCTGGAGGACGGATTCGATCTGGTGGGCATTGCCGCTGCCGAGAAAGCCAAAGGCGGTTCGGCCCTGCAGCGATGGCTCGACGAGGGGCGACACGGCAGCATGGACTGGATGGCCCGCACCGCGGAGGTCAGACAGGACCCGCGACAGGTGCTCCCGGGGTGCAGATCCGTGGTTGCCGCGGCAATGAGCTACCGCACCGACCGACCGCCGTCCTCCTCGTTCGTCAATCGAGCGGATGGCCGGGTGTGGATTTCGCGCTATGCCTGGGGACGTGACTACCACAGGGTCATGAAGAAAAAACTGGTCCGCCTCGGCAGGTGGCTCGAGGAGAAACACCCCAACGCCGGATGGCGCGCCTGCGTCGACACTGTGCCGCTGTTGGAGCGAGAGTGGGCCGCTCGTGCCGGCTTGGGCTGGATCGGCAAGAATACGAGCCTCCTCAACCGACAGTATGGGTCCGAGGTGTTTTTGGGTGTGCTGCTGACCGACGTCGAGCTGGATCCGGACGACCCGGTCACCGACCACTGCGGCCGCTGCACAGCCTGTATGGATGCGTGTCCGACCCAGGCGTTCATCGAACCGCGACTGCTGGACGCCCGCCGTTGCATCGCCTACCTGACCATCGAACACCGCGGTCCCATTGAGCCGAGATTGGGCACCGCCATGGGATCCATGGTGGCCGGGTGCGATGTCTGCCAGGAGGTGTGCCCCTGGACCATCAAGGCCCCGGAGGGGCTTCATCCCGATTTCGAGCCCGCCGACCACCGATTCCGTCCTCTGCTGGCCGATCTCGAGGGGTTCGACGAGGCGGCGTTTCATGCCTGGCGTTCCGGCAGCCCCCTCGGTCGCATCCCCTATGACCAGTTCCGTAGAAGCCTGGCTCAAGCTCGCGCGAATTCTCCAGACGACAACCTCTGAGGGCACAACTCCACCCTCGACGGAAAGTCTGGATTATCGCAGGGTGGGGACGGCGGAATTACTTCTTGACTGGCCTGAGTACCATGGTCAGATCACGACCCTCCAACTCCTTCGAAGGTTCCCGGTCCATTTTCGCCACGTCGGCCAATTCCTCACGCACCCTGCGAAGCAGCTCGTAACCGTTCTCCGGACGACGCATTTCGCGCATCCGGAACATGATGGTGACCTTGACATGCTTGCCCTGGTCGAGGAATTTCCGAGCCCGGTTTGTCTTGGTCTCGAAGTCGTGGATGTTGATGTTGGGTCGGTACTTGACCTCTTTGAGCTCGACCTGATGTTGCTGCTTCTTGGCTTCACGGGCCTTTTTCTCCTGCTCGTAGCGGAAGCGCCCGTAATCCATGATCTTGCAGACGATTGGCCGCGAGGTTGCCGCGACCTCCACGAGGTCCAGACCCTTCTCCCTGGCGAGCCTGAGGGCTTCGTCCACCGGTACGACGCCGATCTGTTCTCCGTCGTCGCCGATCAAGCGGACTGGTGAGAGTCGGATCCGTTCATTGATGCGCACCTGAGGTGCGTCCGGGTCCTCGCGAAATGCATACTTCCGAATTGTCTTCCTCCCTTCGTTCCGGGTTTGTATTGGCCCGTATGACACGGGTCTCCGGACGATGATGACTCACCGCAGAGTATAACAAAACAGCATGTCAAGCGAGGGGTTTCCCCCGCACGTCCCAGAACAAAGAACGAAGAACCAAAATCGAAAAACCCCCACCCTTCCGGGTGGGCGGGGGTCTTTGTTCTTTGTTCTTTGTTCTTCGTTCTTCGTTCTTCGTTCTGCGATCCGTCTACGGTCCTTCGACGGCGCTCGACCACATGGTGCAGTCGCCCATCTCGAATCCATCGCCGAAGAGATCTCCGGGATTCCCGCCGCAGGGGAACGCCCCCTCGATGACGACATCGTCCACATTCCAACCTGCGAATTGCCACGACGAGTCCGACGAACCGATGGTCCAGCGGATCCTCACATCGGCCGAGCCCGCAGCCTGGGCCGTCAGATCGTAGCTCACAAGCTCCCACGACCCGCCGTCCATGGTCTCGCTGTTCTCCCAGACCGTGGCAAAGGACCCTCCATCAACCGAAACCTGCAACCGCGCATGGTCGTAGCTCGGGGTCTCCACTCCCAACCAACGCCGGAAACTCAAAACCACCGACGTCGCCTGGGAAAGATCCATCGACGGCGTCGTCAGCTTGAGCTGGTCCGTCGACAAATTGTTGTCGTAGTCGCCGCTCAGATTCACACCGTACACGTTGTCGCCCGTAAAGCCCGACGTCGGATCCGGGTTGCCGTAGTCTCCCCCGCCACCCGTCGGCTGACCAAAGGCCCAACCGTGGGCGTTGCCGCCGTTGTCGATCTCCCAGCCCGGGTCGCTGTCAAAGGCCTCCGCGAGAAAGATCTGCCAACCCATGGTCTCCACCCCGTAGTAGAGACCTCCATTGGTGTCCACCGTGATGTTGCCAAGCGCGTCCGCAGACTCCACACCTACGAAGTAGGTCGTGCACGGGTCCAACCCGGTCAACTCCATGGTGTGGGCCGTGCCCAACGCCGGGTCGGACACCACCGTCGTCGGCGGCACCGAGGTGCCGTATCGCACCACCGTGGTGCCCGGCTCCGAGGTGGCGAACGCAACCGTCACCGACCCCTCCGTCGCCACCAGACCAACACCGGAAATCTGTGGCCCCGCACAGTCTATGAAGGCCTGATCGGTCTTGTTTCCGGGCGAACCGCCACCGGTATTCTCGTCGTAATAGGTCACTGTGATCACATCACCGTCGGCCACGGTCAGATCGGTGCCCAACACCGCGATCCCGGTGTAACGAACGATCGAACCCGGAATCTCGGCCAACGCCACCGAGGTGGAACCGCCAGAAGGAAGGGCTGCAAGGGTAACGGCTATGGTCCCCTGGCCGCCCAGGTCGTCGTCGAATACGTCGATGATCACAGAGGAGTCGCAGCGGTAGAGCGAGCCGCCGAGCACCACGACGCCGTCCGAACCAGCCGCCACGGTCACCATGGCGTCGGTGGGCAGATGGTTGTGGGCCGTGACCCTCACCACCATGTCCGAGCCGGCCACCGGCGCATCGATGTGAAAGGACGCCGTCCCGGTGTCGTCGGTCATGCCGGCGCCCAACAGCACTCCGTCCTGGCTCACGCCCACCATGGCCAGCGGCACGGGCCCGATGGCGGCATCGGTGACCGTCACCTCGAAGTCGTCGCTGGCCGCCGGCGGCACAACCGGTGGTGCGTCGATATCTACGGCGACTGGTTGACGGGTGAACGGGTCGAGCGTCGGATCGCCATTGAGGTTGTAGCAGTGCCAGTAGTAATCCTCCATTCCGCCCCATAGGGTGACCTCGGTGAGACCCGAGTAGCAGGCGGCGATATTCGAGTACTGACGATCGATGGTGATCTGGTTGCCCGCCAGGTCCTCGTCGAACATGGAGTCGAAGAACCCGCGTTCGAGCCAATCGTCCTCGTCCCAGTAGGTGGAGGCTGAACCGCCCCAGTAGGCGACAAAACCCTTGTTCGGATGGATCACAGCCGATTCGCCAAAGACATCGTCGTAGTTATTCCACTCGTTGGATGAACATGAATGCCCATGTCCAATTGGATACGCGCCCTGGTTGGCCATGGTCGGGATGTCACCCGAGTCGAGCGCCGGACGTCCAGACCAGCCGCCGGGACCCGAGTGGGCCGAGTACACCGCCCACGCGCGACCGGTGTTGAGGTCCGCGATCAGGTCGTTGGTGTCGAACTGACCGGACTCGCCGTTCCAGTACTCGGTTTCAGCGCTGTTGGGTGGTGGATCGAAGAGCTCCGCCATGACGTCCTGGTGGGTGGTCATACCATGGCTCGCGTAGTCGTCCCCGCCAATGAACAACGCGCGGTTGAGCCAGCCGGAGTTACCATCGGTCGGCTGCTCGTAGTGCAGAATCTTGTCTCGCATATTGATCAACTCGGTGGAGTCATCCACCGGCCAACGGGCGATCATCATGTCCGGATAAAGGTCGCTGTCCATTTGGACGAAGGGCAGATCGGTGCCGCCCGCCCCTCCACCGGAAACCGAATAGGTTGGCAGTGGACCGGGCGAGTCGCCGATCATCAAGATATAGACAGGTGGATTGTCGCCGTTGTACAGCCCCGAGATGTAACCCTTGATGGCTGTCGTGTTGGTCCCGGCGACATCGGTGGTCGTCACCGTGACGTTGAATCCGCAACTCGTCTTCCAGTCGACGAAAGGCTGAAGATCGTCGACAAACTGGGGCGGCGTGATGATCAGGAACTCCACCGGAGCATCGTCCGGGTAGGACCAATTGGCAGCCTCCAGGTTCAGGTTCATATTGAGGGTCGCAGAGCCCAGAAAAGCGTCGAAGTGCCGACTCGCAAGCCGCTCCTTGGCGGCCACCGTGGCGGCCACATCTCCGCCTTCGAAGCGCACGGTGACTCGCGCCCGCTGCACGATCTCCAACTGCGCCCGGTCGGCGTCGTAGGACACCGGTGACAGGGTCAGCACCATGATCTGGTGGTCCCGGAAGGTGTAGGGGCCACGCACCGCCCCGGCGGGCTGCTCGACCCGTCCGTTGTAGCTCTCCTCTTTGTAGGAGAAGCGCCACCGCCTGGCCTCCTCGCAGTCGCACTTGGGCTGCGGCATCTGGACTGGATACACCCTGGACGGCATGCCCTCTCTTGCAAGATCGATCATCGTCTTGTCCAGCGGCTGCACCTCGACCTGTACGGTGGCGCCGAAGGGCACCTCGACGAATCGTCTCAGAGCCGGCAATTGGGGCTCACCAACACTGCCCACGCGGCCGAGACCCGGCACTGACAGGCGAACGAAATCGCCCTCTTCGGTGGCCACGGACTCCAGCGCAATTCCGGACAGTTCGACGTCGAATTCCAGCACCGTGGCGCTGGATTCGGCCACCTCCAGCCGAGCTTCTTCGAGGCCCGCAGAGAATTCGAACCACTGAGGTTCCGCCGCACCCACCCACATCGAAACCATCACGGCCATCACGACCACCGCTATACGACCCATCACATGCCTCCAGAATAAACAAAACACGGGCGCCGGAGCCCCGTCTCATATCATCATGATGAGCCATATAACTAATGTCAAATTTAGTTTTAGAATTGAATCCTGGTCGCAATTTTTTGTGCCCGATATACTCTGCCCCATGTCGCGCCGTCACGTCCCGCCGGGCCTCGGCCTCCTCGTTTTGTCGGCCTTCGCCTCCGGATTCGCGGCGCTCGCCCTCGAGTTGCTGTGGGGCCGCCAGCTGGCCCTGACCTTCGGTAGCTCCCAATACGCCGTGGCTGCGGTGCTCACCGCCTTCATGATCGGTCTCGGAACCGGCACCGCCATGGGAGGCCGCCTCGCAGACCGGCTGAGGAGCCCCGCCCTTGCGGTTGTGGGCATCGAACTGGCACTGGCGGTCATTGGGCCGCTGTGGTCTCTTGGCCTGCTCCATCTGCCCGCATTCGCGGCAGTCGTCCTTCCCTCCGCAATGGATGCGACCCGCTGGCCCTTCCTGCTCGGACGTCTCGCTGTCGGCGTTGCTCTCTTGCTCGTACCCACATGTCTGATGGGCGCGGGATTTCCACTATTGGCGCGGGCAGCGGCCCGATCGGTGCCCGAACTCCACCGCGGCATCGGCGCCCTGATAGCCGCGGCCACCCTTGGAGGCGTCGCCGGGGCAGTCGCCACCGGTCTCCTGCTGTTGCCGGGCGGCGGGATTCCCAGCGCCGCATTCGCCGCGGCTGCGGCCAACATCGTCGCGGGGACGGCGGCGGCCCTTTCCTTGCGCCGAATCGCAAGGACCCGCGCTCGCTCGGACGGAGCATCCGCGGATCGGCGGGATCCCCAATTCCGACGCAGTCCCCCTGCTCGTTGCCGCCGCCATCTCCGGTTTCGTCGTGCTTTCAGCCGAGACCATCTGGCACCGTGCCCTGCTGATGGTCATCGCGAACTCCACAGCTACACTGACCCTGCTGCTGGCCATCACCCTCGCTGGTTTGGGCCTCGGTGCTGCGCTCGCCACACCACTGCTCGCCCGGCCTGATCCCCTGGGTCGCTGGGCGACTCTGCAGTCCACCGCCGCCATGTTATTGGTTGGTCAGGCCCTGCTGCTGCCCCGAATCGCCGACCTGGCCCGTCTGTTCCGTCCGGACGCCGGATGGGCACGTGTGCTCGCGCCGCCTTTGGTGGTGGGCGGCAGCCTCATCCTGCCCGTGGCCATCGTTCTCGGTGCCGCCTGGCCCCTGCTGCTGGCAGCGGCCACGCCGAGAATCGAAGACGGCGGCCGACGACTTGGCACCATGGGCATCGTCAACTCCCTCAGCGCCGGACTCGGTGCCGCCGCAACCGGATTTTTGCTTCTGCCGGCGCTTGGATTTGGAAAATCGCTGTTGTTGGTCGCCGGCTGCCACGCCGGGCTCGCCGCCGCAGCCTCGGGCCGGGACCGGGAGTGGCTCCGGCAAGGCGGCACCGCCGCGGCAGTCCTGCTGATGGCAACAGCCTTCTTCGGACCTCGATTCGCCGCAGTTCCTCTGCCTTCCATCACCGCCAATCCCAAGACCGAGATCCTGGACTATCGTGAGTCCCCCGCGGGAACGGTGGTGGTCACCCAGGACGGTGATACCGGTGGCCGCTCGATGTTCGTGGACAACAACGCGGTGATCGGCTCGTCCTACGACGCCCTCAAGATCGTACGCATGCTCGGACTGGTGCCCGGGCTGCTCCACCCCGATCCTGAAAATGTACTCGTCATCGGCTATGGCGCTGGAGTCACCACCGCCACCATCGCCGCAGTCCCCGGAGTCGAGACCGTGACGGTGGCAGAGATCGTGCCGGAAGTGGTCCAGGCGGTCCGGCTCTTTGAGGAACTCAACCACCGGATCGATGCCGACCCCAGGGTCCACATCATCGCCAATGACGGCCGCAATCTCCTCCTCCTGGGGCGGGCCCCGCTACGACGTGATTACCTGCGATCCCGTCCACCCTCTTTATGGGGTCGGCTCCGCTTTATTCACTTGACTACTTCGAACTCTGCCGCGATCGGCTTGCCGAGGGCGGGATCGTCTGCCAGTACCTCCCCCTCCATCGGATGCCCACCCGCGAGTTCCGGCGGGCCATCGCCACCTTTGGCCAGGCCTTCGAAGAGACCTGGGTACTCTTCGGCCTGGGACACGCCATGCTGGTGGGCTCAAACACCGCGCTCGACCTGGATTGGCACCACTGGGGACGGGCACTCGGTGCGTTCCAGCACCCTGACGATCTTCGGGCTCGTCGCTGGCGACGCCGGCCCAGATCGCGGCCCTTCTCCAGCTCGACCCGGCGGCCAGCCGGTCCGTCGCCAAGGGACCGCCGTCCACCGACCTCCATCCGCACCTCGAGTTTCTCGCGCCTGAGGCCTACCGGCGCGGGCTGTGGACAGCCAACGCCAGACTCCTGGTTGAAGCCTACGACTCTCCCCTCTCCTCGATCCGCGGTCTGCCGCCGGATCTCGAGGACCCGCTGCGTCGCTTGGTGGCCGGCAAGCGGCTGCTGTTGTTCTCGTTACTCGAGCGCGCCGACGGCAACCGGGACGGCGCGCTGCGGTGGCTCCGTCAGGCGCTCGCCGTCGCCGGCGACGACCCGGAAATCCAACTCTACGCCCGGCAGGTCCAAGCCGAATTGGAAGGACGCAGGTAGTCGACATGAGGTCGAGGTTCAGAGGCGGCATTCGAGGTCGCGAATTCTGACTTCTCAATTCTGAATTTTGAATTCCCCACTCACCCGGAGTGAGGGGCGCGATAGGCGGGCGTGCCGTCTTTGACGCATTGCGATCGCGCGGGCCGGTGCCAGGCACCGTCGAAATCGAATCGTAGTACGAGGTCGACACATCTGCGGCGGTGCCTGGCACCGACATGATGCAGCCCGGAGGCAATCACTCCTCCACCGGCTGGCCGACGAACCGCACCCACAACGCGATGGCGACCAGGCCCGCCAGCAGTGCAAATCCCGGGGCGATCCCAAGCCCAACGGACGGCAAATATCCGATGACCACCGCAAGGACGGCACCAAAAAGGGCGTAGGGCAGCTGGGTTCGCACGTGGTCCACGTGGTCGCAGCTCGAGGCCATGGACGACATGATGGTGGTGTCAGAGATCGGTGAGCAGTGGTCTCCAAAGACCGAACCGCCCAGGATCGCGGCCACAGTGGCTGCGATCATCGCCTGGGTTCCCTCCGGATTGAGAACCATCACCGGCACTGCCAGGGGAGTCAGGATCGCCATGGTGCCCCAAGACGTTCCGGTGGCGAAGGACACACCGGCCGCCACCAGAAAAACCGCCGCCGGCAGCAGGACCGCAGGCACCGCCGGTCCCACCACTGCGACCAAGAAGTCGGCCGTCCCGAGATCGACGCAGACTCCGCCGAGGGACCAGGCGAGGACCAGCACCACCACCGCTGCCAGCATGCTCTTGAACCCAGCAACCACGGCGAGCAGAGCTTCCCGCAGGCCGAGGACGTCCTGGATCACGGCGAGGACAACCGCCGCGGTGACCCCCACTAAACTCGCCCACAGCAGCACGGTGAACGGATCCGACGCGTCCACAACCTCGCGCAACGAGGCACCAGCGATTCCCTGTCCTTTCAGCGCCATCGCACCCGAAACGTAAAGACCCACGATGGTCACTATCACCACCAGCACGACGGGAACCGCCGCGTTCCACCACCGGCAGGGCGTCTCCTCATCCGGGATCAGTCCAGTGCTTTCGTAGTCGGCCAGAGGCTGGGCCGTACTCGACAGCAACTGGCCTTCGAGCGCACGACGTTCGGCCTTGAGCATGGGACCCCAGTCACGCCGGGAGACGGCCACAGCAAAGGTGAGCGTGAGGGCGAACAGGGGGTAGAACGCGTAGGGAATCGATTGGATGAAGACCGTGATCGGATTGAGGTCCGAGCCGACGCTCTCGAGGGCATCGCCCACCAAGGACACCTGGTAGCCGATCCAGCTCGAGAAGATCGCCACACAGGCCACAGGCGCCGCGGTTGAATCCACCAAATAGGCCAATTTCTCGCGGCTGATCCGGTGCCGGTCGGTGACCGGCCGCATGGCATTGCCCACGATGAGGGTGTTGGAGTAGTCGTCGAAGAAAATCAGGATCCCCATCAACCAGGTCGCCACCTGAGCCCGCCGCCGGTTGGTCACCAGCCCCTCCAGCGCCTGGACCACGCCGTAGGTTCCGCCCGAGCGGCTCATGACCCCCACCATGCCGCCCAGCAACATGGAGAACAGGATAATGCTCACGTGATCGGCGTCGGTGAGCGCACCCCTGATGCTGGTGTCAACCAGCCGCAAATAGCCGGCCGCCACGTTTCCGTCGGCCAACATGGTGGTTCCCAACCACACCCCTGCGATCAGCGAGGCGATGACCTCGCGCACCACCAGGGCCAGGGAGATGGCCACCAGGG
This sequence comes from uncultured Holophagae bacterium, assembly GCA_963710645.1. Classification (GTDB taxonomy): domain Bacteria; phylum Acidobacteriota; class Thermoanaerobaculia; order Thermoanaerobaculales; family Sulfomarinibacteraceae; genus FEB-10. The sequence continues at coordinate 32,084 of CAVQBD010000009.1, forward strand.
GGGGCAACAGGCTCCACGCCGTACCCTTCACCGCTTCCGTATCGGGCAGGAGCAGCGTCACCGCCGCCAGAACCGCCGTTACCACCGCCACCTTTACGCCCATGCGCATTGCGGGAGATTAGCATGGGCGCTATGGGCGTTTGCAGGGGAGAACTCAACCGCAGGTCAAGGGTTGAGTTCGTTGCCCGCACAAAATTCGAAATGCGAAATGCGAAATGCGAATCGCCCAATCCGGAACTCCGTTGTGGAGCGGCCGTCTCGGCTGCAATTCTGGCCTGGATTGATCGTTCGCTTGCAGGCCGGGGCCCGCTCCCCAATGCTCCTCTCGTTCGGTTCGTTGTGCCGACTCCACCGCGCCGATTCTCCAACCGCGCTTCCCGTGAGGATGCCAGGCACGCCGATTCGCCCGAACAGAACGAGCCGTTGGGTCGCTCCCGGCGAATCGGGATGCCAGGCACCTCCGACGAACGCCCCCCGCCCCGGGCGGGCGGAGGTTCTCCTTGCTCCTTGCTCCTTACTGCCTGGTGGGGTGGGCGGTTTTCGAATTTCGAATTTCGTATTTCGATTTTTGGCCACCCACCAGCTACCATGACCGCGTGAGCCTCATCGACGACGACGCACTGGTACTGGACAACCTCCCCTACCGTGACCGGGACCTGATCCTGTCTCTCCTGACGCCGTCGGCAGGCGTGGTTCGGGGGGTCCTTCGGGGAGCGCGGGGCGGCAAGAGCCCCACCGCCGGCGCGACCCAAATCCTGTCACTGGTCCACATGGTCGCCTTCCACGGACGTCTTGCGGAGATGGCCACGGTTCGGCAGGTGGACCTCAAGACCTCATCCTATCCGCTATCGAGCGATCTCGAGCGGTCCGCCGCGGCGGCGGTGGTGTCGGAGCTATTGACCACCTTCTGCCCTCTCGGTGAGCCCGCCCCACGCCGATTCCGGCTGGGCGTAGCAGCCCTGGACGCTCTGCTGGCGGGAGTGGCACCGTCAGCCGTGATTGCCTATGTCCAGTTCTGGAGCCTCGCCCTCGGCGGGGTCCTGCCGCCGATCCGAGAATCGGGCCTGGATGAAAAAGATATCGATTTTCTGCTGGCCTGCCGAAACCGCAAGTTGGCGGAACTGGGGGGGGCGCCGCCCACTTCAACCATCCAGTGGCTCGATCAGACGCTGCGTGCTGCCGCGGAACGTCCATTGCGCGCTCTCGATTTCCTGCGCGCCAACCTGCCATGACCGCGCGGCTTGTCGTCGGAGAGGGACCAACCTGGGTCCGCTTGACTTTCACGGCTCCGGTGCTCGAGCTCGCGGTGCTTCAAGAGCTAGAGGAGTATCTGGACGAATTCGCCCGAGATCAGATTCCTAGGCCGCTCATCCTCGACTCGGCCCACCCGAGCATTTTTCTAGCCGGCGCCCACCTGGCCGAAATCGCCGTCCTCGATGCGCAATCGAGCGTGGGCTACGCGGCGTCGGGCCGAGCGGTGATGGCGCAACTCGACCAATTTCCACGCGCCACCATCGCAGCGGTGGAGGGTTCGTGCTCCGGCGGCGGATTCGACCTCGTGCTCTCCTGCGACCGTGTTGTCGCTGGACCCTCGGCCACCTTTGTGCATCCCGGCGTCCGACGAGGTCTGGTCACAGGCTGGGGAGGCACCGTTCGCCTCCCCGCCGCCGTCGGGCGAACGGCCGCGAGGCGAGTCTTTCTGCAAGCCGCCGAACTCGGCGCGGAGGAGGCCGAAGCCATGGGACTCGTCACCCTCTCGACGGGTGATGTGGGGGCCGACGCGGTTCGGCTCGCGGCGCGACTCGCGGAGCTCCACACGTCGCGGCTCGCGGCCTGGAGGCACCTCCGCGACCTGCCCCGTGAACCTCGTTGCAACCCCGATCGCGTCACGGGCTATAATTGCTGAGTCCACGAGCGCGTTCGACGGCGAGCTCGGGCGCGCGATTGCGAATGCTTGAAGCTGCCGGGGAGTTCAGATGATCAAGACAATCCTTCTCGCTGACGACAGTCTGACCATCCAGAAGGTCGTGGAATTGACCTTCGCCGACACGCAGTACAACGTCGTGTCCCTCTCGAGCGGCGATGAACTGTTGGAGAAACTCTCCGAGTTGAAGCCGGAGCTGGTGATTTGCGACATCATCATGCCCGGGCGCGACGGCTACGACGTATGTCAGCAGATCAAGTCGAACCCGGAGACTCTGCACATACCGGTCATCCTCCTGTCGGGGACCTTCGAACCCTTCGACCGAGACCGGGCTCTGGCAGCCGGTTGTTCCGAGATCGTCACCAAACCATTTGAAGCGAAGCACCTCGTGCACGCTGTGGACACCCTTCTCAGTCCCACCTCTGAAGACATGGCCATCGAGGCCACACCGGTCGATTCCCTCGTGGCAGATTCGACGTTCGGCGCGGCCGACGGCGGGTTTGGAGCGGACGACCCGGAGTTCGGCACACAGCTTTCGACCGCCGATTCGGATGATGACCCGCTGACGCCGACAGCATCCTCGGTGGATGAAGAGGACGAAACACCGGACGATGGTATCGATTTTACGACCAGCGGATTCGCCGACATGGAGGCCGCATCCGCGGCGGCCACGTCTGAAGCCAACGAGGCATCCATCGAAGCGCTCGACTTCGAGAGCAACCAGGACTTCAAGGCGGAACCGTTGACTAACGACAGCGATGCGGAATTCGCCGACGCGTTTTCGGACGTGCCGCCGCCCTTCGCCGACATGGCGGAACCCGAAATCGGCAATATTCCGGCCAGCCCTGCGGATCCATTCGGGGTCACCGAAGACATGCCTGAATCGGCCGAGTCCGGGCTCAGCGACACGCCCTTTGGAGGTGGGCCCGAGGTCGATCCATCGGCTGAGACCTTTGAGTCCGAGGCACCGCCCGCCGCCTTCGGCTTCGACGCCGAGATCGAGGCGCCAGGAGAATTCGCAGTTCAGAGCCCGGAGGAGGCGTTCCGCGAACCTCCAGCACCGATCATCACAGATGCGGACACGGCCCCGGTCCCGCCCATGGACGACGAGGCAGAGCCCGCGCCGGTCGCCACCGCCAACCAACTCGAGACCCGCGACATGGTTGTGGCCTCGCCCTTGTCAGACGAGGACGTGGACCGAATCGCTCGCCGTGTTCTCGAGCTTGCCGTCGACCGCGTGGAACAGGTGGCGTGGGAGGTCATCCCGGATGTGGCTGAGGTGGCCGTTCGGGAGCGGATCCGGGAGCTCGAGGCCGAATTCGAAACCGAAAACTGACGACCTGCGTCATGTCGTAGTTCGCGTCCGGCCACCGCCGGCGCGAGGGGAGACCCAGCTGAGAGATTTCGCATCAGAGCTCGCCGCACGCCTGTCCCCGGATGTGGACAACGTGGTTGTCTTCGAGGCGGTGGACTCGACCCATGCCGCCGCACTCCGTCTGATCGAACAAGTCGACAACGAGGAACTCTCTCTTCGCGCGACGGTTCTGGTCGCCGCCACCCAGAGCCGCGGCGTGGGCCGCAAGTCTCGCCGTTGGTCATCGCCCACCGGCGGCCTGTATTTGAATTGGCTCGGTCCCCGGCTGAGCGACCAGATCCTGGCTCGACTTCCCATGATCGCTGCGGCAGCGGCTCATTCCGCGATCACCGCCGCCGGCGTCGAGGATGCGGCCATCAAGTGGCCCAACGACATCCTCGTTGAAGGACGAAAGCTGGCGGGCTTGCTGATCCACTCTCGCCGGGGAGACGCCGCCTGCGTGACGGTGGGTTTCGGACTCAACGTCAAACCGGTGACCGAATCGTTGGACGAGCCGATCCACGCTCCCATTTCTCTCGCGGAGATCGTCGGCGACGAAGGACTCGAGCTCCGGATGCTGGAGGCTGCGGTCCGTTTCGTGAAGGAACTCCAGCGGTCTATGACCGATTTCGGCCCCGCGCTGGAACGCTGGCGCAGCCTGCTCATCCACCGCGAGAACGACCCAATGACGGTACGGTTGGGCAACGGAGACACGATGACCGGCGCCTTTGTCGGGCTCACCGATGAGGGATTCCTCAGGCTACTGACCGACACGGGCGAGCGCGTCATCACCAGCGGGGACGTCATCGAGAGCTGAACCCGATCCGAGAATTCTCAGTTCTTAATTCTCAATTTTGAATTATCCCCCTCCCGCCCTTGAGGACGTCGGGTGCTTTGGGTGGGAATGGAGAACCAAGAATTCAGTACTCCACTCCTCAGAAATTCTCAATATTGAATCTTGAGTATTGAATTGCCCTCCCACCCGCCAGGAAACCGGGGAGGCGGGAATTGAAAATTAAGAATTGAAAATTAAGAACTGAAGATCCAGCGTCCTACTTCAGTCTTTTGAGAAACTGTTCTGGCGGTTCGAAGCCCGTGATCCTGAACTGCTCGGTGCCGTCAGAAAAGACGATCACTGTGGGCATGCCCATGACCTCGAACTCGCGCGCCGCCGCATTCCCCACCTCGTTGGACCGGGTCTGGTCCACCTTGAATCGCGCAAAACCCGACAGTTCCTCGGCCACTTTCGAATCAGCGAATGTCAGCTCATCGAGCTCCCGGCACGGGGCGCACCAATCTGCGTAAAAGTCGATGATCACCGGCTGACCCGATGAAATGGCGGCGCTGGCGGCGGACGCGTCGTAGGCCTGCCATTCCAAATGTTGCCCGGTCTCATGGCCTCCGAGGGGGAGATAGAACAAGCCCGCAACAACCATGCCGAGGGAGGCCAGCCGCATCATGCGATCGATCGTGGGTTGTTCGTGTCCCGTTCGGTCCACAACCAACAGGTAGAGCCCTCCCCCGATGAGAACCAGACCCATGGCCCACGCCCCCATGTCGTTCGGCAGGAACGGTCGCGCGAAATAAATTGCGAGGGCGATGAGCAAGAACCCGAAGATCTTCCGAATGCCGACCATCCAAACGCCCGAGGCCGGCATCTTGTTCATCGCTCCGGTGAACGTTCCAAGCAGCAGATACGGCACACCGAGCCCCATGGCAAGGGTAAAAAACAACACGAAACCGAGCAGTGGGCTGCCCTGCTGGCCGACATAGGTGAGCAGGCCAAGCACGAAGGGCCCGATGCACGGTGCCGCCACGAATCCCACCACGAGGCCCATCAGCAGGGCACCGAGAGAACCGGTCCGCCCCCCCGAAGCCCGCATTGCCCAGCTCGGGACCCTCAGCTCCCACAGACCGAACATGGAGGCCGCCAAGGCCAAAAGAACGGCGACAATGGCCCCCACCACGATGGGACTCTGGAGGGCCGTTCCGAAGAGCTTGCCGGTGAGCGCGGCGGTGACGCCCAGCGCCGAATAGGTCACCGACATCCCGAGGACGTAGACAACCGCCAAGCCAAAGGTGCCGCCGGGTCGTTCCTTCGCCTGGTTGGCGAAGAAACCCACCGTGATGGGAATCAACGGGTAGACACATGGCGTCAGGTTCAGAGCGAGGCCGGCGAAGAAGACCGTCAAGATCAGCCACGGCAGTGAGCGGTTGGCGAAGGCGGACCCGGAGGCCGCCTCTTCCGTGACAGGCTTCGTCGTCATGGCCGCGAACAACTCTTCATTGGCCGGTTCCCAGGCCGTGCCGGCGGATGCCACATTCACCGTGATCGAGGCCTTGACGGGGGTCGGGGGGAGGCACTGGGTGTCGTTGCAGGCCTGGGCCGTGAGCTCAACCGCGAGTTCCACCGGCCCCGAAGCTGTATCTGCCGCCGTGACGTCAGCGACGATGATGATCTGACCCTGCCACACCTCGATCGGGGAGTCCGAAAACTCGAATCTCAGCCGCTCTCCGTCGGGAAAGGCCACATCACCAACCGACCAGCCGTCCGGCAGCAACCAATCCACAGTCGTCGCCACCGAGAACTCGTCACCCGGATCATCGGAGTTGACGTGCCAGCCGCGGTCCACGGTCAAAACCACGGCCAACCTGGCGTCACCGCCGACAACCAGAGGTTCCCTGTCGGCCCTCAGCTTCGCACCGAACACGGGTTCGGGACCCATGCCCTGGGCGCCCACGGCAACGGTGACCAGTGCCACCATCGCCACCACTACTGCCATTTGTCGAATGAAAATCTTCATCAATCTCTTTCCATCACTCCGACGGCGTCGAGGTCCGACGTTTTCGGGGTTCTCCGCCGAGCTTCTGAATCATCGAACGGACTTCGTCCGAGTACATGTCCCAGTTGTCATGTACCAGATCCGGCCGACGGGTTACGGTGGCCGCCACCGACTGCTCGAGCCGCCACTGCCGAATCGCTTCATGGTGGCCGGAGCGCAAAATCTCCGGCACCTCCAGTCCCTCCACCTCCGGCGGACGGGTGTAACACGGGTGATCCAAGAGCCCTTCGGTGAACGAGTCATCGGTCACCGAGTTGGGGTCACCGACGACCCCCTCGATCAGTCGGGCGACGGCTTCGATCAGGACCATGGCCGCCACCTCACCACCACCCAGCACGAAGTCGCCGATGGAGATCTCGTCCGGTTCGAGGATGTGGGTGATCCGCTCGTCAAACCCCTCGTAGCGCCCGCACAGAACGATGAGATGACCCACCGCGGCCAATTCACGGGCGACCGACTGATCGAAGACCCGGCCCCGGGGCGTCAACAGCACGGTATGCGGACGGTCAGCGGCCTGCGCTCCCAGCTCTCGGACGGCGGCCAGGACAGGAGCCGCCTGCATGACCATGCCGGCGCCACCGCCGTACGGTTCGTCGTCCACATGACGCCATTTGTCGTCTGCCCAGTCGCGGAGGTCGTGCACCTCGAGCCGGACCGTCCCCCGATCCACGGCCTTGCCGAGGAGCCCCGTCGATCGAAAGGGCCCGAAGAGCTCGGGAAAAATCGTCACGATCTCGAAGTGCATTGATGTGCCTCTGATGGCCTATCTCCGACGTCGGCGGGAGAGTATTGAAACACGACCCAGCGGAGAAACAAAGTTCCCTGGTATCAGCTTCAGTCCGCGATCACCGCGTCGTCGTCCAACAGCCCCCGCGGTGGGTCGAGGACAAGCGTGCCGCTCTCCAGATCGACCCGGAGGACGATCTCCGGTACATATGGCACGAGGAACTCGCGATCCCCGCTGCGGATCACGAGCCGGGTCTGCCCGCCCTCGGGCAGGACCGCCGTAACCTCGCCATAGGGCTCTCCCGATGCCGAGACCGCGGCCAAACCCACCAGGTTGTGTTCGTAGCAGAAGCCTTCCGGAAGCTTCTCGGGCGGCAACTCCGGCAGGAACAGAAACCGGCCACGCCACGTCTCTACCATGTCGCGATCGCGGATGCCCTTCACCGAGAGCAACCAGGACCGTTTGTGATCCCGGACTCGAAAGACCCGGTGGTACTCCACCGGACCGCTCTCATCACCGACCCCGAACTCCACGTCGTCGGTCAGTCGATCGGGGAAATCGGTGATGATCTCGACCAGCACGTCGCCGTGCACCCCGTGGGGCTTCCCCACCCGCCCGACGATCAGCCATTCGGGATCGGACGACGGAGGACTATTCGAGGATTTCGAGGACAAACCGTTTATGAACCTTCATGCCGGCGGCCGATAGCAGTGTTCTGATGGCCCGGGCTGTTCGACCCTGACGGCCGATTACCTTTCCTAGGTCATCGTTTCGCACCCGAAGCTCCAGTACCGTTGTCTGCTCCCCTTCGACTTCTGTGACGTGGACATCTTCAGGGTAGTCCACCAGCGCCTTCGCAATCTCTTCAAGAAGATCCTTCATTGCACTCACAGGGAGCTCCTTTCAAACGGGGACTCACGCCTCTTGCTGACCTTGCGCTCTACGAATCAGCGATGCAACAGTTTCAGACACCCCAGCGCCCTCACCACGCCAGTGCTCCACCTTGTCCAGATCGATGCGAATCTCCGGCGGTTCGGTGTGGGGATTGTAGAAGCCCACCTGTTCGAGATAGTCGGCGTTCGGCGTCTTGCGAGAATCCGACACCACAACACGGTAGATCGGGTTCTTCTTGGCGCCACCACGCCGCAGTCTGATCATCAACATCTCATTGTCCTTCCTAGTCGTTGCCGTTGTATTGATTAGCGAATTCCAAGCTGTCGTTTCAAAGTCCGGGCATCGGCTTTGCCCAGACGTTTCATCAGCTTACGCATTTGGCCGAACTGACGCAAGAGACGATTAATTTCTTCCACGCTGGTACCCGACCCCTTCGCAATTCTCCGCTTCCGCGAAGCATTGAGAACTTGAGGGTGCCGACGCTCCTTCGGCGTCATGGAATCGATGCACGCCTCCATCCGCTTGAGCTGGTGTTCCTGGGCCTCGGTGGCCCCCCCGCCGGGCATCATCTGGTTCATCCCGGGCACCATTTCGAGCACCTGCTGCAGCGGTCCCATCTTCTTGAGGCTACTGAGTTGGTCCCTCAGGTCCTCGAGATCGAATTTGTTCTTTTTGAGCTTGGCTTCGAGCTTGCGCGCCTTGCGCTCATCAACAGCATCCTGGGCCTTCTCCACCAGAGTCGCCACGTCGCCCATTCCGAGAATGCGCCCCGCCATACGATCGGGGTGGAACTGTTCCAGATTCTCGAGACGCTCGCCGACTCCGGCAAAGACGATGGGACGTCCAACCACCTCGCTCACCGAAAGGGCGGCGCCTCCCTTGGCGTCGCCGTCGAGCTTTGTGAGCACGACCCCCGTGATATCCAGGTGCTCGTGGAAGGCGCGCGCCGACCGCACCGCGTCTTGCCCGGTCATGGCGTCGGCCACGAACAGGATGTGCTTCGGTTTGAGGATCTCCTTGAGCCTGCCGATCTCACCCATCAGGTCGTCGTCCACGTGGAGCCGACCCGCGGTGTCGAAGAGCAGCACCTGGTATCCCTTGATGGTGGCTTCCCGGAGAGCGCGACGGGCGATCGCCTCCGGGTCGTCCATCTCCCGGGTGTCCAACGTTGGGATCTTCGCCTGCTCGCCCAGAATCAACAGCTGCTCGCGGGCGGCGGGTCGCGACGTATCGGCCGGCACCAACAGCGGGAACAGACCCTTCGATGCCTTGATCCAGCGAGCAATCTTGGCCGCGGTGGTGGTCTTGCCCGACCCCTGCAACCCGACCAGCATGATCACCGCAGGCCGACCCTTGAAATCCAGCTCGGTGGTTTTGCTACCCAGCAGGTTCACCAGTTCGTCGTTGACGATCTTGGTGACCAACTGCGCCGGCGTCACCGAATTGAGAACTTCCTGACCGATCGCGCGCTCTCGCACTCGATCGATGAAACGCGTGACCACCTCAACACTCACGTCTGCCTCCAGGAGAGCCATCCGGATCTCCCTGAGGGCGGTTTCCACGTGGTACTCGGTGAGGTGTCCCTCGCCTCGAAGCGTTTTCGTGACCCGTGCCAGACGTTCCTGCAACGTCTCAAGCATAGGGCAGGGAGTCTAGGTTACAGAGCGTTGATGGTCAAGGGGTTCCGGACACCCGACGGCTGTCCTTAACAACATCCCGGGTGTATAATCATGGGTTGACATGGCGTCGATCTTGCTCCATCACCGATGTCCGCCTCAGAGCGACCCCGACCTCCTTCGCCTGCTGGAGTTGACAAGAGATATGGCCGGGGCCCGGTGGGTGGAGCTGGAGTTGACCCCGGAGTCGGGCGGGATGACCCGCTATCTTCTCGGGGAGCGAAGCGGTCAGCGCATCAAGGTCCCCCTCGACCTGCCGCCCTACAGCGCGGCCATCCACCTCGGCGGAGTATCGGGCGTGGACGATCGATTCCCGGTCATGTTCAATTTCGCCCTCCGCCAGATCCTGGCCTGCCGCCGATACTCGCTGCAGGTCGATCTGTTGCAAGGTGCGCTCGACACCACAACGGGCGCCGTGCTGCTCTTCGACGGCGCGGGCGACATCGCATACGCCAATCCACCGGCCGACCGACTGCTCTCCCGTCAGACCGAAGACAACCTCGAGGTCGAGTCCTCCGGGCAGCGGTCGCAACCGATGTTCATGAGGATCTGGTCCATGGTGGAGAAGGTGCTGGACGGCCGCGTCACCGATTTGCCTTGGACGAGCACCCTGGTGATGTCCGATTCATCGGTCCTTGCTTGCGAAATCATGCGGGCCGAAGTCGGCGGGGGACAGGAAGGCATCGGTGTTCTCGTCATCCTCCAGTCGCTGCCGGCCCTGCCAAGTCTCTTCCTCGAGGCCTTCTGCGCCCGCCATGGGATCAGCCCGCGGGAACAGGAGGTCATCAGTCTGCTGCTCGAGGGCTGCGGCACAATGGACATGGCCGACCGGCTCGCAATCAGCGAACACACCGTGCGTGGTCACCTCAAAACGCTCTATCGGAAGACGGGCACACGGTCGCGTGGTGAGCTCATGAGCATTCTCTCCACGGCACGGATGGAACCCGCGAACAGCGGCGAATCTCGGCGCGAAACGATCATTTGAGGGCCGAGATGGCACCATTGGGTGTGCTGTATGTGGCTATAATCGTGCCATCAACGGAGGGCTCGCAATGCGACGTCTCGTAACTTTTCTTTGTACAGTGGTTTGCCTCACAGCTACGACCGTGGCCCTGGCCAGTGGATATGTGGTCATCTTAAAAAATGGAACCAAGATCGCCTGCAAGGAGCCCGTTCGGGTCGAGGGTTCCAACGCGATTCTGACCTTAGCCACAGGCATGCTCGCCAGCTATCCGGTGAATGAGGTGGATCTGGTTGAAACCCAGCGATACAACCAGGAGGGCTTCGGCGATGCGTTCCTGATCGAGGAGTTGTCCATGCAGGGCACCCCGATTCCGACACCGACGCCGAGGCAGTCCCTGGGTCGGGTGACGTCCATTAACGCCGGCAACGCATCGCCGGAGCTTGGGACAATGACCGTGCCGACACCGACTCCCACGCCCGGAATCAAGCTCCAAACAGAGCTGTACCACGACGAACGCGTGAACCAGGCATTCCGAAAGGTCTTTGATGATCGCAACCTGCTGATCTATCGGACCAGCGCGGGAACTCAACCGAGCTATTTCTTTGTTCAGACGGTCACCGACAACCAAGGCGAGGTCTTCGAGGCTCTCCAGATCGTCACCGAGTCCTACGCCTTGATCCACCGACTGCAGCCCGAGATCGCTCCCAGCGCCGTCGAGCTCGAGATGATCCAGACCTCAGGCAAGGCCGCCGGCACCTTCCGGATCACCCCGGAGATGGCCGCCGCCCTCGCCGACAAGGAGATTCCCATCGAGCAGTTCTACGTGAATTACGTCATTTTCTGACCCCCCACCCGCCCATCCGAATAGGGTGTGGGCGCGATGAGCGGGCGTGCCACTTTTGACATTGTTCGGATCCTCGTCGCTCAAGGGTCCGAAACAGGGGTCCGAACAATGTCAAGGGTGGCAACCTGCCGACGGCAGCGGTTGTGGCCGTGGCCGTGTGCGGCGGACATGTTCGACCCTGTAAGCAGGATCAGAGGCCATACGGCCACCCGCTGGTGACGGTTGGTCACCGCGGCCACCGGCCGCGAGAAACCTCGGGTAGGGCCATGGGGAGATGGGCACGCTCAATTCAGCAGATGGAACCGAATGTGGACCGGTGCCAGGCACCGGCCCGAGCGCTCGGAACGCGCTTGATGGCGGCACGCCCGCCTGTCACGCCCTCCTCCCCTTCTCTCCTCCCCCGCTTCTCACCGTGGTCTTGGGGCCCCAGTCCTAAGACTCTTCGACAATGGGAGCCAACCCAAAAAAACGACCTCCGACACCACCGCCGCCGCGAGGAATGAGCCGCGGCCTCCAACTGCTGCATAGAGCGGACCCGCCAGCGCCGATCCGGTGACGATGCCCAGACCGAAGCAGAGCCCCGAGTACAAAGCCTGCGTCCGGCGCACCGCGCCCCGCGGCACTCCCGCCTGGACAACTTGGACGCCGGCCAGGTGCACCAAGGCGAAACTGGTTGCATGGCCGAGTTGGGCCAGAACCACTGTCCCAACGGTGGGCGGCAGAGCGAGCAGCAGCCACCTCAGCGGAGCCAGAGCCAGGGCCAGACCGAGCAGGCGGCGATGCCCAAAGAACCGCTCGAGACGTCCCCCTGCCAGAAAGGCCGCCAACTCGGCAAGCACACCCAACGACCAGGCCGCGCTCAGGGCGTAGGTCCCGAATCCAGCCGACTGGAGATGGACCGAAAAGAAGGCGTAGTAGGGCCCGTGGGCCACTTGATTGAGGGTCAACAGGGCGAGAAGCCACCATACGACGCCCGGGATGGACCCCCTGGAAGCGGTCCGCCCGGGCCGGGCGGAAACCTCGAATGGCAGGCAGGTGACCGCGAGCATCGCCAACATCGCTGCCAACAGCAGCGGGAATCCGTCCGTCCCCACTCGCGAGATGACCACTCCAGCGACGCCCGCCACCACTACGAACCCAATGGAGCCCCATAGCCGGAGTCGGCCGTAGCCGCCCTCGGGCAGCCGTTCGAGGATTGCGGCCTCGATCAGCGGCAGAACCGTGCCATAACCGAGACCGATCACAAAAAACGCCACACCCAGTAGCCACGGGCTTTCGATCCACACCAGGCCGGCCGCGCACACAACCGAGAGCAAGATGTGGACCGACAACAGTCCACGGAACCAGAATCCTCGGTCCACCAGCGAGCCGAGGCCCGGGGCATAGGCGATCTTTGCCACCGAAAACAGGGCCGTAATGAGTCCGATGCCCACCGCGGTGACACCGCGATGCTCGAGGAATGGACCGAGAAACGGCAGCACGGTTCCCAGCACGCCGAAGTAGGCCGCATAAAATGGCGCGGCCCTCTTTGACGGGATCACGGGGCTCCGATAGCGTAGTGTCATGATCGATATCGCAGTCGTTGGCGCGGGTCTGGCCGGTCTCACAGCCAGCCTCCGCCTCTGTGAACGAGGATATCGGGTCCGCCTTTTTGAACGCTACCCCCGCCCTGGTGGACTCGCCCGCAGCCTCGAGGTCGGTGGCGAGCCGCTTGAAGCCTTCTACCACCATTTGTTCACCTCGGACGAGGCCTGCATTGCTTTGGCCGAGGAACTCGGGGTCGGCCAGCACCTGGAGTGGCTGCCGTCGCGGATGGGAATCTGGACCGAGGGTCGGCTCTGGGACTTCGGCACCCCGGCATCATTGCTGCGTTTCGGACCGCTCACCATCGTCGACAAGTTTCGCTTTGTCCTCGCCACCCTGTACCTCCAGCGGGCCACCGATCCCACCCGCTTCGACCGTGTGACGGCTGCCGACTGGATCCGACGTCATCAAGGCGAGCGGGTATGGAACGCGGTCTGGGGCCCCCTTTTCCACCAGAAGTTCGCCGACCGCGCGGAACAAGTGGCGATGGTCTGGCTGTGGGGGAAAATGCGCCTTCGAGGAACCTCGCGATCCAAATCCGGTATGGGAGAACGGCTCGGTTACATGCGCGGTTCCTTCGGTCGACTCGTGGAGGCCCTGGAGAAGAAGATCGACCAAAGCGGCGGCGAGTTTCTGCTCAGCGACCCCGTCTCGAAGATCGAACGCTCCGACGGTGGCTTCGATCTCCTCACCCGTAAATCGTCGTACCACGCGGATCTGGTGTTGGTGGCAGCCCCGGTTCCGGATCATCTCGACATCGCGGGTCATCTGCTGGACCCCAAGGAGCTTGAGGGGCTTGCGCGACTCCAGGCCACGAGCGCCATCTGCACGATCCTCGAGATGGACCGTTCACTCACCCCCTATTACTGGCTCAACATCGCCGACCCGGAGATGCCGTTCGGTGGTCTCATCGAACACACCAATTACATTCCACGGGAACGGTATGGCGGGCGACACATCCTCTACATCTCAAACTACCTATTCGAAGATCACCCTTTGTATCGCAAATCCAAGTCAAAGGTCGTGGAAAGTTATCTCCCGGCGCTGGCCCGGATCAACCCGGATTTTGACCCGTCTTGGATCCTCGCCAGCCACCACTTTCGCGCTGACTACGCCCAACCTGTGGTGACTCTTGGCTACGGCGACCAACTCCCCTCAATGCGAACCTCCGTAAATGGCCTCTACCTCTGCTGCATGGCCCAGATCTATCCTGAAGATCGCGGGATGAACTATGCGATTGCATACGGTGACAAGGTCGCCGGGGTGATCCTCGAGGATATCGGTGGCGGAGAGTAGGCAGTAGGCAGTAGGCAGTAGGCAGTAGGCAGTAGGCAGTAGGAACCGAGATGATCGGTCATTGTTGGTTCCTGTCAAGCCCTGGGAATGGTGAATTCCCTGCCTCATTCCCCACCCCCTCCGGGTGGGCGGGGGCTACTCCCTACTGCCTTCTCCCTGCTGCCAGGGCGGTCCGTATATACCGTTGATCCGCTCCTTAAATATCCGCACGGGCATATGGAGAACTTTGTAGTACCATGTGCGGGCCCCGGGTCAACCGGGCCACAAATTCGGAGGCTGGAAAGATGGCTGGCAAGACAGTTGAGGTGACGGACGGGAACTTCCAACACATGATCATGGACGCCGAAACACCCGCGTTGGTGGATTTCTGGGCGGTGTGGTGCGGTCCCTGCCGCGCTGTTGCCCCCATCGTCGAGGAGATCGCTGAGGAGTACGACGGGCGCGCTGTGATTGCGAAGATGGACGTCGATCAGAACAAAGAGATCGCTACCCAACTGGGCATCCAGGCCATTCCCACCCTCCTGCTCGTCAAGGACGGTCAGATCGCCGACCGCATTGTCGGTGTGGTCGACAAGAAGAGTCTCGCCGCCAGGCTGGACGCGCTGCTCTAAAGCGCTCCGAATCGAGACCCGACGCCCCGCCAGGCGGCGTCGCGGGTCGTGGGATTGCGCCCAGTGCGGCCTACTGAGGGGCACCAGAAGGAGTCGAAGTATGCGATGGAGCCGGACGTTCATCCACACCTTGCGGCAGGACCCCGCCGACGCGGAGGTCGTATCGCACCGACTCATGACACGCGCCGGAATGATCTCGAAAGTGGCCGCTGGGATTTACAACTATCTGCCATTGGGATGGCGGGTCCTCGTGAAGCTCGAAGCCATCATCCGCGAGGAAATGGAACGCGCCGGTTCCTCTGAAATTGTGATGCCCGCGGTCCAACCAGCCGAGCTCTGGGAGGAGTCGGGCCGGTGGCGGGAGTACGGACCCGAACTTCTGCGAATCAAGGACCGTCACGACCGCGACTTCTGTTTCGGGCCCACCCACGAAGAAGTGGTGACCGATATCGTGCGCGGCGTTGTCACCTCCTACCGGCAGCTGCCCGTCAACCTCTACCAGATCCAGGACAAATTTCGGGACGAAATCAGGCCGCGCTTCGGGCTCATGAGGGGCCGTGAGTTCCTGATGAAGGACGCCTATTCCTTCCACGCCGACGAAGCCGATCTCGACACGGCCTATCGAGCATTCGAAGAGGCCTACCGCAGGGTGTTCAGCCGATGCGGTCTGTCCTTCACCCAGGTGGAAGCCGACACCGGCAACATCGGAGGCTCCGAATCCCACGAGTTCATGGTGCTTGCGGGCACTGGCGAGGATGCAGTCATATCCTGCCCGAATTGCGGCTACGGAGCTAACTCCGAGAAGGCCGTCACCGGCACCCTCCCTTCCGCCCCTCTGTGGCCGCTCGACACCGAGAACGAACCTCGGTCTGTGGCCACCCCAGACATGAGGTCGGTGGAAGAAGTGGCCGAGTTCCTCGGCGTCGATCCGGCGCACCTTATCAAGACGCTGATCTTCGAGACCGACGAGGAGTTCGCGGCGGTTCTGATCCGAGGGGACCAGGAGGTGAACGAGGTCAAGCTCAAAAATCTCCTGGGCTGCCTCCACCTCCAGCTCGCTGCGGAACAGAAGATCAAGGATCTGACAGGCGGCCCGCAAGGGTTTTCGGGTCCCGTCGGACTCTCCGGGCTGCGCATCATCTCCGATCCGACGGTTATGGACCTCGAGCATGCCGCAACCGGAGCCAACGTCGCCGACACCCATCTGGTCGGCGTGGTTCCGGGCCGCGATTTCGAGCCTGGACAGATTGCCGACATCCGCCTCGCCCGGGCCGGAGATCCATGCCCCCGGTGCACCGCCACGATGGTGGAAATGCGGGGCATCGAGGTGGGTCATATCTTCAAGCTCGGAACCAAATATTCCAAGGCCATGAAGTGCGCGTTCCTCGATGCCGAAGGCCAGGAAAAGCCGATGATCATGGGCTGTTACGGGCTGGGCGTCGGCCGGACCGCAGCCGCCGCCGTGGAACAGAATCACGACGACAACGGAATCGTGTGGCCCTTGCCCCTGGCGCCGTACGAAGTGGTCCTCGTCCTCCTGAACACCGACAAGGAGGAGGTGGTGGCCGCGGCCGACGAGCTCTACCAGAAATTCGTCGACGCGGGATTGGACGTGCTCTACGACGACCGATCCGAACGACCCGGGGTCAAATTCAACGACATTGACCTGATCGGATTCCCAGTGCGGGTCGTAGTGGGCAAGCGGGGGCTGGCCGAGGGTCAGGTGGAGATGTCGCTGCGGCGCGACGGTGAGAAACGGATGGTGCCCCTGGCCGACGCCATTGCCGAGGTCCATCGGGTGCTTGAAGAGCTCGCGGCGGAGATCGACGGCTGATCCCCCACCCTCCCCGGTTATGGTCGTGAGGTTTGGGTATGGGGTTTTGGGCCCCCCACCCGCCGTTTCCCGAGCCCGAGCCCGTTAACCGAACGAAGATCCCTTCCTCGAAATATGCGAGACGGCGCGATGGGCGGGCGTGCCGTTGATGAGAGTTGCACGTTAAACGTTGAACGTTGCCACCCGCCCTCCCGGTGGCGGGGAGGGCGCGTTGACCGGGCGTGCCGTCTTTTAACATTGTTGGTATTCAAGGCATTGAGAAATCCACCTCGTTGAGGTCCCAACAATGTTAAAGAAGGCAACCTCGGGTAGCGCTTCGGAGAGATGGGCCCATCGAAATCACCTTGTCGTACCGAAACAACATTTTGGAGCGGCCGTCTCGGCTGCAAACTTGGCATTGATTCAACGCACTTATGCAGGCCCAAGGCTCCTCCACAATGACGATCCGGGCGGGTGGGTCTGAATTCTGAACTCTGAACTCCGGTCGGGCGGCGGCCAACCCGAACAATGCAAAGGGTGGCAACCACGGGGAGCGCGTGGAGAAAAAAGATGCGTCCCTCGGAGGTGCCTGGCATCCTCATGGGGAGCGCGGTCGGAGAATCGGCGCGCTGGGGTCACCGAGAGCGGGATGCAAAACTTGCGAGCGGCCGCTGGGATCAGACCTGCTCGGCCAACAGGCCCTCGGCAATGTCGGCGAGTGAACCGCGGCCTTGGACCAACATCTTCAGATCGGAACCCATTCCGTCCGGGTCGAGGAGTCGTTTGATCTCCTGGCGTTCGGTGACTGTGTGGGCGTCGAGGTCAGCCTCCATTCCCAGGCCCTCGCTCGCCACCTCCGCCGCCAGCCCAGCCCGGACCAGGAACTCGGCCAACGGCCACAGGCCTATCTCCCGCCAACCCGCGCCAACCGCCGCACGACGAAGATCGTCCCAATTGACGTGGGCAGTGAGGTCCTGCAGTCCAGGATCCGCCAGAAGATCGGTGACCAGCCGGTGCTCCCGATAGGCCACCAGCGATCCGCCAGCCCTGCCCCTCGAATTGTAGAGTCGCTGAGCCGGATAGCCGTAGTCCAGAATCAGCGCTAATCCGTCGTCGCCCGCCGCCGAGAGGAGCTGGTTATGGAAGGGTTCGGACTCCAGGTTGGCCTCGGCGATCTGACCCGGAACCAGTTCCACAGAATGGGAGCGGAAATACCCTTCAAGTCGCTCATCGGCGTCCAATTCAAGCCATTCCAGCTTTTTTCCATCCCGTTGAACGAAAAACTCCCGGAGTTGGTGGTCGTGGCACACGACTCGATGCACCGGCATGGCGTCGTAGAGTTCCGACGCATGGAGCATCAGGGGACCTGAAACCTCACCCAGTTCTTCAATCGAAGACACGACCTTCACCGGCACCACTGATCCAGCAAACCGTTTCATCTGAATCGCCCGCATGGCCGGGGAGCGTTCCACCGAAACGATTTCCCGCAGACCGTCGGCCCGTGACCGAGGATCAGCAAGAATGGCTGTAATCAGAGACCCGTCCCCGGAAGCCACGTCCACGAACACCATCGATTCATGGGTGTCCGTGGCCCGTCGGAGAACTCGGGCGAGGATCCGGCCGTACCACGACGAGGCGGTGGGCGCCGTCAAGAAGTCTCCATGGCGGCCATACCGCGACCTGGTCGAACTGTAGTAGCCGTGCCGGGGATGGTAGAGCGCCAGCTCCATGAAATCCCTGAAATTGATCGCCCCATCTCGACGCCCGATTTCGTCAACCATCCACGCCATGACCTATACTAACATCAGCGATTAAATAATTGAAAAATATAATCTTATGGCATGAAGCCCAAACGAGATCGCGGCCCTTCCCAGGTCTGAGATTGGTTTGCGTTTCACCGCGGCTTGTGGTATATCTCTCCCGCTGCTTTCGAAAGAAGGTGGGCCCTTGGCCCACTTTTTTTGATGCAGCGAGAGGAAAGATGAAACTGAACGCCGATATCGAACATGAACTCAGCGAACTCGTGGCGGACGAGGGGCTCAAACTCTTGGCCACCGAGGTCGCGGGCAGTGGATCAAAGACCGTCCTTCGGCTGATCGTCGATGGGCCGGAGGGGGTCACCTTGGACCAGTGCGCCGCCGTGTCACGCCAGGCGTCTGCGATCCTCGACGTATCGGATCCGATCGAACACGGCTACACGCTCGAGGTTTCCTCTCCTGGGCTTGATCGCAAGCTCTTCAATCGCGGTGACTACGAGCGGTTCACCGGTCATGGGGTGAAGGTCCGTATGGAGCCGTCGTTCCGCACCCACCGAGTGGTGACGGGCGATCTGTTGGGACTCGATGGCGACCAAATCGTGGTCAAGACCGACAGCGGAGAGAACGTCGTCCTGCCGCTCGACGAGGTATTCGAGGCAAGGCTCCAGGTGGACTGGAACCACATCATGCAGAAAGGGAAGAGCCGGCCATGAAGCTGGATATCAACACGCTGGTCCGCCAGGTCGCCGCAGAGCGCGATATCGAGCCCGATAAGCTGATTGACGCGATCGCCGAGGCCATCTCGTCGGCCGCGCGGAAGCACTACAGGGAACGCAACGTGCTCACCGAGATCGACCCGGAGAGTGGCGAAGTCGTGTGCTGGACCGTCCGCGACGTGGTGGATGAGGTGGACGACGAAGAGTTCGAGTTCGACGAGGAAGTCCACATGAGGCTCGGGGCTGCGAAAGAAATCGATCCCGTCGCCGAGGTCGGCATGCTGATCAAGCTCGAAGCCCTCGACACATCGCAGTTGGGCAGAATCGCGGCCCAATCAGCCCGCCAGGTCTTGTTCCAGCGAGTCCGCGAAGCCGAACGCGCTGTGGTCTTCCGCAACTATTCGGACCGCTACCACGAGATGATCAACGGGATCGTCAAACGGGTGGACAGGGGATCCATCATCGTCGAACTGGGAGACACCGAGGGTGTCATCCCCCGCAACCATCAGGTGCGTCACGAGCGTTACAGCCAAGGCGACCGGGTCCGTGCGGTGGTTGTGGATGTGACCATGGACGCGAGCCGACCCCAGATCGTCCTCTCCAGGACCGACCCCGCGCTTCTTGGCAAACTGCTGGAGATGGAGGTGCCGGAGATCTACGACGGCACCGTGATCATCAAGAAATGTGTACGGGAGCCCGGTGAGCGGGCCAAGGTCGCTGTGTTTTCGAAGGACCGCGACGTGGATCCGGTGGGAGCCTGTGTCGGTCTCAAGGGATCGCGGGTCCAGGCCATTACCCGTGAGCTGAAGGGCGAGAAGATCGACATCATTCCGTGGAACAACGATTTGGTGTCGTTTGCGCAAAACGCTTTGGCGCCCGCCAAGATCAACCGTGTTGCGGTGCGCGAGGAACCCATCCAGCTGCCCACCCGTGACGAGGACGGCAATCCAGTCATCGACGAAAACGGCGACGTCGTGACCCACGAGACATCGGAAACGGTGCTTGACGTCATCGTCGGCACCGAGCAGCTCTCACTGGCCATCGGCAAACGGGGCCAAAACGTCCGACTCGCATCCAAGTTGCTCGACTGCCGAATCGAGATCAAGAGTGAGGAAGCCGTCAAGGACGAGTTGGCGTCTGCACTGGCGTCGATGCTGCGCGAGATGGAGGGAATGACCGAGGAGGAGGAGATCCCCGAGGTCGGGACCCCCGCCGGTATCGATTACGACCAGTTGATCCCCCTCGAGGACCTCGAGATGCTCACCGATCGGTTACGCGAGAGACTCGAGGGACACAGCCTCCACACCGTTCAGGACGTGCTCTCGCGCGACGCGGCAGAGTTGGCAACCATTCCAGGGATCGGGCCTGTGACAGCCCAGAAGCTCCTGGACATGTCCCGACAGACCCTCGAGGAGGCCCTCGCGGAGGCCCTCGAGTCGCCGGTTGGGGAGGAGTAGACGAGCATGCAGGAGCTTCGAGTGGTTGATCTCGCCCGGACAATGGGCATTACCTCGAAGGAGCTGATCTTCAAGCTCCGCTCGATTGGTGTGAGTGTCACCAGTGACGAGGACACCCTCGATCTGTCGACGGTGCGTTCGATCATCACCGGGGAGACTCTCCAGAAACGCCCACGAGAAGTCATCGTCCGATCCGAGACCCGCCAGCAGGAGACCGCCACCAGCACCGCCCGGGATCGAATGGCGCGACGACGACGCCGGCAGGTGGTGGAGACCGAGAAGGAAATCCTCGAATTCACTCCCGAACCGCTTGAAGCCGAGACCGACGGCATCCAGGACGAAACGCCGATCGAGTCTCTGGAGATGCAGGCCGAAATCGAGGTTGACGAGGCGGACGAGACCGCAGCCCTCGGTGACGCGGATGTGGCGGCTGAGGTGGAACCGGAGGCGGAGATCGTCGTCGAAGCCGACGATTCAGTCGAGGCACCCGACGACACAGAGATCCCAGGCGCCCTCCAGGGTGAGGCGCAGACCACCACCGAGGCGGAGCCCCAGGTCGAAGCCAAACCGGAATTCGAGATCACCGAAGAGGAACTGACCGCGGCCCGGTCCTCTGACGAGGAACAGTCGCCCAAGCGGGTCCGACCAATCCGGGCAAAAACTCCTCTCGAACAGAGCCTGCGAGAACTGTCTCCGGCCGAAATCCGGGAAAGCCTCGAGGCGCAAAAGCTGGCCGAGAAACGGCGCAAAGAGGGTCGGGCCACCGGCGGTCGCAAGGCCAAAGCTGCCGCCGACGCTCAGGAGATTCGCGAGCTGCTCAACAAGTTCGAGGAACAGAAGCTCAAGGGTCAGCAGGACGGCGCTTCGACGACCCGACCGGCACCCCGGCCCACGGGTGGCCGGCCCGGCAAAAAGGGACGTCAACGCCAGCAGCGAGACGAGGCTCGGCCAGCGCCGCCGCGTCCCTCCCGCACGATTCAATTCAAGGACGGCGAGAAACCCGAAGGGCCCATCATCCTTTCCGAAATGGTCACCGCCCGAGAACTGGCGGAAAAACTCAACGTCACCGCCAAGGAACTGCTGGGGCTTTTGATCCAAAAAGGCGTCATGGTGACCACCAACCAGGCGCTTCCGCACGAACTCGCCGAAGAGATCTGCAGCGATCTCGGCATCGAAGCGATGGTGGCGTCGGCTGAAGAGGTCCTCGAATGGGAGCGGGAGGAGAGCGACGTGGCCATGGGCCCGGCGGAACCCCGCCCACCTGTCGTCACGGTGATGGGTCATGTGGACCACGGCAAAACCTCGCTGCTCGACGTCATCCGGTCGACCCGGGTTGCGGAACAGGAGGCTGGGGGCATCACCCAGCACATCGGTGCCTCCCGAATCACCACCGACGCCGGACGTGTCGTGGTCTTCGTTGACACCCCGGGCCACGAGGCCTTCACCCAGATGCGCGCCCGAGGTGCACAGGTGACGGACATCGTGGTACTCGTGGTCGCGGCGGACGACGGCGTGATGCCACAGACCGAAGAGGCCATCAATCACGCCCGAGCGGCGAATGTCCCGCTGATCGTTGCTGTGAACAAGATCGACAAGGCGAACGCCAACCCGGACCGGATCAAGCAGCAGCTGGCCGAACGCGATGTGCTTGTCGAAGACTGGGGCGGCGAGGTCCAATCGGTGGCGGTGTCCGCCAAAACCGGTGAGGGCATCCCCGACCTCCTGGACATGATCCTGTTGGTCGCCGAGATGAAGGACCTCAAGGCCACCTACGAGGGCCCGGCGCGTGGCGTCGTCCTCGAGGCCCGCAAGGAAAAAGGTCGTGGCATCGTTGCAAGCCTCGTGATTCAGCAGGGCACGCTGGCGGTGGGCGACTACTTCTTCTGTGGTTCAACCTGGGGCCGTGTCCGCGCCATTACCGACGACGTTGGCAATCGTGTGGGGCAGGCCGGACCATCGGATCCCGTGGAGGTCATCGGGTTCGACGCCGTGCCGTCAGCGGGCGACATCCTGCAGGGAACGGAGGGCGAAACCAAGGCGCTCGAGGTTGCCAACTATCGCTCCGCTCGGGAGAAGGAAGAGGGCCTTTCCTCGACGCGAAAGGTCTCGCTGGAAAACCTGTTCGACCAGATCGCCGAAAGCGATGTCGAGGAACTCAACGTGGTCGTCAAAGCCGACGTCCAGGGCTCGGTGGAAGTTCTTCGCGAAACCCTCAACGCTCTGTCCACCGAGAAGGTGAAGATCAACGTATTGCAGGGTTCGGTTGGGGCCATCACGACCAACGATGTCATGCTTGCATCGGCATCCAATGCAATCATCATCGGATTCTCAGTGCGCCCGGAACGGACCGCGAGGGAATTGTCGGACACCGAACAGGTGGACGTCAGGCTCTACACCGTGATCTACGACCTGGTGGACGACATCCGCAACGCCATGGTGGGTCTGCTTGCGCCGACCTACCGCGAGGAGGAGCTGGGTCATGCCGAGGTCCGCGAGGTCTTCCGCGTCCCGAAGATCGGAGCAATCGCCGGCAGCCACGTCCTCGACGGTGTCATAACCCGCAACGCGAAGGCTCGGCTTCTCCGCGACCACGTCGTGGTGTACGAGGGCCAGATCACGTCACTGCGGCGATTCAAGGACGACGCCTCCGAAGTGCGGCAGGGTTTCGAATGCGGTATCGGTCTGGAGAAATTCCAGGACATCAAACCGGGCGACGTCATCGAGGCCTTCAAGATGGTGGAGATGGCTCCAGAACTGTAGGGTTCGGAGCTGAAGAAATCTCAGAGAAGTGTTCTACAAAACGACCCTGCACGCACCCGACCGTCACGGGACCCGGATTTTGCGGCGCAAAGCAATATGGACAACAACATCTACGTGGGCATTGCGAGACTCGAGGTTCACATACCTGAAGCCAGAAGTCTCAAACAAAAGCGGAGTTCCACTCGAAAGCTCGTGGACCGCATCGGAAACCGGCATCGCGTACTGGTCATCGAGTCGGATCGACAGAATCTGTATCAGCGTGCCGCCTTTGCGATCAGCGCGATGTCGACCGACCCGGTTGATGTGGAATCGCGGCTGCAGCGCGTCGAGAAAACGATCCACGAAACATGGAGCGGCAACATCCTGGCCTGGGACGTGGAGATCATCCAGGTCTGAAGCGTCGACATCGGCGGAGGTTCTAACACGATGAAAACTCAGTCATTCGATCGGAATCAACGCCTCGA
This sequence comes from uncultured Holophagae bacterium, assembly GCA_963710645.1. Classification (GTDB taxonomy): domain Bacteria; phylum Acidobacteriota; class Thermoanaerobaculia; order Thermoanaerobaculales; family Sulfomarinibacteraceae; genus FEB-10. Next base: position 55,768 of record CAVQBD010000009.1, read on the forward strand.
GGGCGAAATTCGAGCCGTGTTGTCAGATCTGTTGCGGCTCGAAGTCAATGATCCCCGGCTCGCCGACGTCACCGTGTCAACCGTCCGCCTGACCGCCGACCGTTCCCACGCCAGAGTCTTTTTTTCGGTCCTCGGCGATGCCGAGCGCGAACGCCAGGCCTCAGACGGATTCGCCGCCGCCTCTTCCTTCATGCGACGGGAACTCGGCCGGCGGATGCGACTGCGTACGGTTCCATCGCTCGAGTTCCAACGCGACACGAGCTATGAGTACGGAGACCGGATGGAGAGGCTCTTCGACCGCCTCAACACCGAAAACCCGCCGGGCGGCGAGGAAGACGGCGGAGAGTCGGCATGAGCATGGACGCAGCTCGGTTGGCGGTGGAGAGACTTGGTCGTTCGACCCACGCGCTGCTGACCGGACATCGGAGACCCGACGGCGATTCACTCGGTTCCGAGCTGGCACTGGCGGAGTTGGCGAGCGACCTCGGCGTCACGGCCGTCGTCGTCAATCATGATCCCGCCCCACCCACCCTGGCCGACCTTCCGGGCGTCGAGTCGGTGGTGGTGTCAACCTCGCTGCCGGTTGATTTCCCCGCTGCCTTCGACCTTGTCGTAACCATGGAGTGCCCCACCGTCGACCGGGCCGGTTTCGACGGGTTGGATCAACTGCCGATCCTCAACATCGATCACCACCCGGCCAACCCGAGGTTCGGAGAGGTGAACTATGTGGACGAGGACTCCCCCGCCGTGGGCGAGATGGTATGGCGGATGTTCAAGGCGGCCGGTGTCACGCCGTCCCCATCAGCAGCCACCAACGCCTATGTGGCGCTTTCCACGGACACCGGCGATTTCCGATACTCCAACGCCACCGAACGAGCATTCCTGGCCGCGGCTGAGATGGTCAGGGCGGGCGCACAGCCGGCCCAGGCGGCGGGGTGGATTCACGGCCGCAAGACAGCCGCGTCGGTCCGGTTGCTGGGTGAAGCCCTACGGACCCTTCGATTCGAGCACGACGGTCGAATCGCGATCGTCGAAGTGGATCAGGAGGCATTCGATCGCAGCGGCGCACGGCCAGAAGACACCGAAGAGATCATCAACTTCCCCCGCGCCATCAACGGTGTCCGCGCGGTTGCCTTTTTGAAACAATGGGAACCGGGTGTGATCCGAGTCAGCCTGCGATCCACCGGTGAGGTGGATGTCCGCGAGGTGGCGGCGGCCTTTGGTGGCGGCGGTCACTCAAAGGCGGCCGGATGCACCCTGAACGGCGATCTGGGTGACGCCCGGCGCCTCCTGACCGAGGCCCTCACGGCAGCGGTGGAAGCCACGCCATGAGCCGACGCCGACCCTCTCGCTGGCACGGTCTGCTGCCGGTCTTCAAGGCCGCCGGACCGACATCGCACGACGTTGTCGACATGGGTCGCAAGGCACTGCGCGAACGACGGATCGGCCACACCGGGACCCTTGACCCGATGGCGGAAGGGCTGCTGATACTCTGCGTCGGCCAGGCGACTCGCCTCCAGCGCTTCCTCATGCTGTGGGAGAAGACCTATCAGGGAACGATCCAACTGGGCCATGCCACCACGACCTATGACGCGGAAGGTGAGGCCATGGCACCCACCGGCGAAGTGCCGGCCTTGGTCCGCGAAGTACTCGCACCGCTGGAGGAGCAATTCACGGGACAGATTGATCAGGTCCCCCCACCCTATTCGGCAAAAAAGGTCGCCGGCAAGAAAATGTACGAGCTCGCGCGAATCGGGCAGCCTGCCACCGTAGAACCCAAGACGGTCACCGTACACAACCTCTCCCTTGACAGCCCTGGTCCGGACGAGGTCACCGTGGAGGTCACAACTTCAACCGGCTTCTACGTTCGATCGCTCGCCCACGATGTTGGCTTGGAGCTGGGCTGCGGGGGGCACCTCCATCACCTGAGGCGGCTCACAATCGGTCCATACGATCTCGAGCACGCCATGCCGCAGGAGTTTCTCCAAAAGGCCACCGATCCCGAGCAGATCATCAACCATCCCGCCTGGATTCCCATGGACCGGATCGCTTTCCCATTTCCGGCGATTCAGCTCAATCGGGGTGCAACAGAAAGATTTATTCACGGCCAGGAGGTCGTGGTCTTCACGTCAGGCGACGAGCCGCTGTCGGTGGACTCGGAGGTCGCAGTTCGATCAAGTTCCGACACGTTGCTGGGCGTGGGCACCGTTCAATCGGTGTTGGCCCGGGGCCGTACCGTGGGCCTTCGCCCTACCATGGTGTTGCAATCGTCCATTCGTCCCTCGGAGCCCAGCGCCGAGCCACTTTCAACTGTTGCCAGGGAAGACAGTACCTGATAACGTACCGCTGCCTCCTCGCCACCGGAGGATACGGACAGTGGAGGAGACATGAGTCACTTCGACGCACAGAAAGAAACCATCATCGACGAGTACCGGACGCATCCGACCGATACCGGTTCGCCGGAGGTCCAGATCGCGTTACTGACCCGTCGCATCCAATACCTCACCGAGCACTTCAAGTCGTTCAAGAAGGACTACCACTCCCGCCGCGGTCTTCTGCGGCTGGTGGGACGCCGCCGGCGTCTTCTCGAGTACCTGAAGTCGAAGGACATCACCCGCTACCGGAAGCTCGTGGAGCAACTGGGCCTGCGTGGGTAGGATTGAGACAACCAATGAAAAAACAAATCGCGAGAGCCGTCGACATCGACGGCAAAGAACTGTCATTCGAACTTGGAAAGATCGCCAAACAGGCCGACGGTTCCACCGTCGTCCGCATGGGTGACTCCATGGTGCTCGTCACCGCCTGCACCGACGCCAACCAGCGCGAAGGGGTGGATTTTCTCCCCCTCACCGTGGACTACCGCGAGAACACCTATGCCGGCGGTCGAATCCCCGGCGGGTTCTTCAAGCGCGAGGGTCGTCCCACCGAGAAGGAAATCCTCACCTGCCGGATCATCGATCGCGGGCTGAGGCCGTTGTTCCCCAAGGGATACTATCGCGAGACTCAGGTCATCGCGTGGGTGATGTCGGCCGATGACGATTACGACCCCGATGTCCTCGGTATCTGTGGGTCCTCGATGGCCCTCATGGCCGCAGCCAAGATTCCGTTCGAGTCGGCCATCGCCGGTGTTCGGATCGGCCGTGTCGACGGCAACTTCGTGGTCTTCCCGACCTACGCCGAGCGCGAACTGAGCGACCTCGATCTCGTGGTCTCCGGAACAGCGGACGCTATCGCCATGGTGGAGTGTGGTGCGAACGAGGTTTCTGAGCAGGTGATACTCGACGCTCTCGAGCTCGCTCACTCGGAGATCCGCAAGATCATCGCGGTACAGCTCGACATCGTGGCCGAACTCGGGGTCGTCAAGGCGGCATTCGAGTCCCAGCCGGACCCATGGCCAGAGGACTTTGCAACCGCCCTCGGCGAGCAGTGGACCGCGCCGCTCCGCGAGGCACTGCTTGTCCGGGGCAAGTTCGAGCAGGGTGACGCCGTCAAGGCGGTCCGAGAACAGGCCATCGAGGCCATTCCAGAGGACCTCGCCGACGAGCAGACCCCCTGGGTGAAAAGCGTTTTCCAATCCATGGTCAAGGGGATCACGCGCGAGACCATCCTGGCGAAGAACGAGCGCCTCGACGGACGGGCATTCGACGAGATCCGGACCGTGACATGCGAAACGGGCGTGCTGCCTCGGGTCCACGGCTCCGCCCTGTTCACCCGCGGCGAGACCCAGGCGATGGTCACCTGCACCCTCGGAACATCCGAGGACACGCAGATCATCGAGGCATTCCAGGGTGAGTGGCGGGAGAATTTCCTGCTCCACTACAATTTCCCACCGTTCTCGGTGGGAGAGGCCCGTTTCCTGCGTGGCCCCGGCCGGCGCGAGATCGGCCACGGTGCTCTGGCGCGCCGCGCGCTCAAGCCGATCATGCCGAACAAGGAAGAGTTCCCATACACCATGCGCATCGTGTCGGACATCTTGGAGTCCAACGGTTCGTCGTCCATGGCCACCGTGTGCGGTGGTTCCATGTCCCTGATGGACGCCGGTGCGCCGATAAAGGCCGCTGTGGCCGGCATTGCCATGGGTCTGGTGTCCGACGGCGAACGGTATGCCGTACTCACCGACATCGCCGGTCAGGAGGACCACTACGGGGATATGGACTTCAAGGTGGCCGGAACCGCTGAGGGCATCACCGCCCTGCAGATGGACATCAAGGTCTCTGGCCTGAGTCGCGAGATTCTGGAGCAGGCTCTGGAACAGGCCCGCAAGGGCAGGTTGCAGCTGCTGGACACGATGAATGCAGCGATTCCCGAGGCGCGTGAGGACATCTCTCCGTACGCACCGCGGATCATCCAGATCAAGATCGACGTCGACCAGATCCGCAACGTGATCGGGCCCGGCGGAAAAATGATCCGGTCGATCGTCGAAACCACCGGCGCGCGCATCAACGTCGAGGACGACGGCACCGTCCAGATCGCCACCAACGATATGGCGGCCGCGGAAAAGGCCATCGCGATCATCCAGGGTCTGACCCGTCAACCCGAGATCGGCGAGGAGTTCGACGGCGTCGTCAAGCGGATCGAGCCTTACGGCGCGTTTGTGGAGATCTTGCCCAACCAGGACGGATTGCTCCACATTTCCGAGGTTTCCTTGGAGCGGATACCCGATATCCGTGACGTGCTGAACGAGGGCGACGAAATCAAGGTCCGAATCATCGACATCGATGGCAACGATCGGATCAAGCTCTCCAAGCGCGTCATCCTCGAGGAGGAGGCACGCGAACGCGGCGAGGAGATTCCTGAGCGGGCCGCAGCACCACCACGTGACCGGGGAGGCCGGGGCGGACGCCCAGGAGGCGGACGCGGCGGCAACCGCGATCGCGGACGGCGCTGACGGTCACTTGTCGACCGACGCCCAGGTGATTTCACCCGCAACGGTCAGAACACAGGACACACGACCCACCCCCCCAGGGTGGGTTTTTTCTGCCCAACTCCACAGAACCAGGCGCGACACCGATCCCGTTCGCGATCCGGCCGCCGGAGCTGGAATCCGATGGGGTCATCGAGGGGTCCGTGGTCAAGAAATGCCGCACTTCGGCAAAAAGAGCTTGCAATTTTGCCGCAGCGGACCGAAAATGAATGAGTGTTCATTCAGAATCATCCAAGCCCCCAAAAACCCTAGGGAGGTCCGTCATGGCTTATGACGTCGACATGCGTGATGTGAAATTCCAGCTCTTCGAGTGGCTGCCAACCGCCAAGCTGCTCGATAACAAGAAATACTCGGACTGGGACATGGAAAATCTCGCGATGGTCCTCGACGAGGCCCTCAAGATCGCCAAAGAACAGATGGCCCCGACTAACGTGATTGGCGATCGGGTCGGAGCTCAGTGGAAAGACGGCACCGTCACCATGCCGGATGAATTCAAGCCTGTCTACGACCTCATCTGCGAGGGTGGATGGCTGGGCATGGTGGTGCCCCAGGAATCCGGCGGCATGGGCCTGCCCGAGGTCATCGGAACGGCGGTGACCGAGTTTTTCTCGGGCGCCAACGTCTCATTGACTCTCAGCATCATGTTGACCCGCGGCACCGGAATGATGATCGACAACTTCGGTAGCGACCAGGTCAAGCAATTGTTTATGGACAAACTGGTCACCGGCGAGTGGGCCGGCACCATGTGCCTGACCGAGCCCCAGGCCGGCTCGGACGTGGGAGCCTCGTCGACCAAGGCGGTCAAACAGGATGACGGTACCTACCTCGTCACGGGCGAGAAGATCTTCATCACGTCGGGCGATCACAACCTCACCGACAACATCATCCACCTCGTATTGGCTCGGACGCCGGGGGCTCCAGCGGGAACCAAGGGTCTGTCGCTGTTTGTGATCCCGAAAATCTGGGTGAACGAAGATGGCTCGGCGGCCGAATCCAACGACGTTTATTGCAGCAACATCGAAGAGAAGATGGGTATCCACGGTTCTCCCACGTGTTCCCTCGTCTTCGGCCAGAAGAATGCGTGCCGCGGCTATCTGCTGGGTGAAGAGCTGCAGGGCATGAAGCTCATGTTCTACATGATGAACGGCGCCCGAATCGAGGTCGGTCTCCAGGGAGAGGCGGCGGCCGGCGCTGCCCACCAGGAAGCCCTGGCATACGCAAAGGAGCGGTTGCAAAGCAGGAGCTGGAAAGAGTGGCAGAATCCCGAGGCGCCCCAGGTCCCGATCATCGAGCACCCCGATGTCCGCAGGATGTTGCTGTCGGCCAAGGCCTACACCGAGGCCATGCGTGCCCTGCTCTATCAAACCGCTATCTTTGAGGATCTCGCTCGGACCACCGATGGTGAGGAACACGAACGTTATGCCTCGTACGTCGACGTCCTGACGCCGGTTTGCAAGGCCTGGGCCTCCGACTGGGGTGTTCAGGTTGGGCTGTGGTGCATGCAGGTCTACGGTGGCTACGGATACACCAAGGAGTACCCAGTCGAACAGTACGTCCGGGATGCCGAAATCGCAACCATCTACGAAGGCACCAACGGGATTCAAGCGTTGGACTTCGTGGGCAGAAAGCTTCGGCTCCGGGACGGCGCGGCCATCAGGGAACTGCTGGGCATGGCCGAGAAGACATTCAACACGCTCAAGAGCGACCCCGAGCTCATGGAACCGGCGTGGATGCTGGCGGCGGCTCTCAAGCAGATCGAGTCCATCGCCAAGGATCTACCGAAACGACCGGATGGCATGCTCGTGACCATCCTCAACGCGGTGCCGCTGCTCGACATGGTGGGTACGGTTCTCGGAGCTCACTTCCTGCTGGACCAGGCCCGGCTCGCCAAGACCAAGCTGAAGGAGATCCTGGCAGAAGCAGGGATCGGGACCGATGACAAAAAGGCGTACAAGACCTTCCTCCAGGGCAATACGGAGGCAGCCTTCTATCACAACAAGGTTCAGACAGCGATCCATTTTGCCTACCGAGCTCTGCCGAACGTGGCGGCGCGCGGTGCGGCCATCCGTTCCGGCGAAAAGGCGCCGATGTACGCGATCATGTAGCCGAGTCAGCCTATCGAGTCTTATCGGGCCCCCGCCGTCGGGGGCCCTTTGAATTGCGATCCACCACCCGGACCCATCCCGATCTACATTTTCAATTCCATATTCGATTTCAAAATATTTCATCTCTCACCTCTCATCTCTCATCTCTCATCTCTCATTTCGAATTTCGAATTTCGATCCTCCTCTTGCGTTGTGAACCACATCAACGAATACTTGATGAAGAAGGAGCGACTATGTACGGCATTCCGAATTTAGGGAGAGTTGTGTCCCTGACCCTCTTCATCCTGAGTGGCACGACCGCCGTGGGCCTTTGCCAAGACTGCATCGAGGAGACGGCGCGTTGGTCCCAAGGGCCGGCGGACGCCGTATTCACCGCGGCGGGGCATTCATACTTCGGTAGCGGCACCCTCCTGATAGTCGGCGACGCATCCGACATCAACACACCGCAGGTCGTGGGCTTTGTGGATCTCGGCATGCTGATTGGTGACATCGTTGTCATCGACGACGTCGCCCACATCGCAGCCGGGAACTTCACCGAGGAGCCGGGCGCATATTTCGAGGTGGACGTCTCCGTCCCGGCAGCGCCGGTGGTGTCTCGCACCTTCCCGACCCCATGGCCAGGGCGCAGTCTGTGGGTGACCGAGACTCACGCCTTCGTGGGATTGGCTGATGTCGCGGACGAAGCAAGCGGTTCACTGCTGGTGCTCGATCTTCGGCCCTCCGGCGATCCGACCGTGGCGGCAGATCTCCCGCTTACGGGTTGGCCGGAGGAGATCGTTGAGGACAGTGGCCTTCTATGGGTCACCGAGCTCGGCCGGGGAGTTCGCGCCATCAACGTGTCCGGACCAAGCCTGCCGTTCGAGGTCGCGGTCATTGAAGGCAATATCCGCGATGCGGACGCCGACGATGGGGTGCTGTACCTGGTGGAATGGGGAGACGACCGCGATGACGCCCTGAGACTCCTCGACGTCTTCGATCCCGCAGCACCAGTCGAGCTTGGCCGGTACGACGCTATCAGGCCCCGACAGGTTGAGGTCTTCGGCCCGGCGGCGTACCTCCTGAGCAGTCCGGCGGAGACCTCGTTCCGGCTCGAAGTCATCGACATCACACAGCCCGACGATCCGGACCGGTATGGAATCCTGTCCGTCGGGTCTCCCGGCGGCGACCTCCTGATCCAGGATCTCATGGTGGCGGCGCGAGTGGCCTATGTGACCACCAGCCAGGGCGGGCCGATCCTGGTGGACACGCTGGACTTCGAAAACCCGCGACGGGCGGGCTCGTTCCTCACCCCCGGAGTCACGTCGAGTCTCGGAGTATCGGACGATCTGGTTGTGGTTGCCGGCGGCAGCTCGGGGCTCCTGTTTTTGGAGCGCGATTTAACACCGATCATCACGCCACCATGGATGCCCCCGCTGGACATCCCGTTCGCAGAAGATGTGGCCCTGGCCGGCGACACGGCGTTTGTGGCAGCGTGGCAGGACGGCGTTTGGATTTACGACGTTTCCAATCCAGTGTCACCCGTCGGGTTGGCTTCGATCGAGACCGGATACAGCTTCTTCCGCGTGGTGGTCTCCGACGACTATCTCTACGCGTCGTTCCACGGTGATCTCTACGTTACGACGGCCGTCTACCGTGTGGCGGATCCGGCCAATCCGGAGTTGGTCGGCGAGATGCAGGGCGGGGTCATGGCCGTGGCAAACGGCTACGCCTACGCCGACTGGTCGGATTGGCTCGGCCAGTGCGCCCTCGCGACCTGGGATGTGTCGGATCCTGCCGCCCCCGGTAACGAACCGACGAATATCAACTTCTGGGGAGGGTGCAAGAAGTGCGACTGGCCGTGGCCCGGCTACACGAAATCCTACGAACAGCAACCGCACCGCGCCATCTCGGGATTCGCGGTCTGGGAAGACCAGGGCTGGGTGGCCGTCGGCAACGCGGGGCTGACCGCCCTCGACCTCACCGATCCATCGGCTCCGCGGAAGGCGGGCTCAGTTGATATCAACGCGTGCGGCATGGCCGGCGTCACCGCGCAGAACGGCACTGCCTGGGTCGCCACCTCTGTGCCTTCAGGCCTGCTCGGTGTCCGACTGACCGGTGAAGGCGACCCGGTCGTCACCGGCTTCCAGCCGCTCACCGGCTTCCCGGCAGACGCTGCCGTGTCCGGCGGACAGGTATATACCGCCAACCAGACCGCCGGCGTTTCGGTTGTCGAAGACGGGGTCTGCCGGGCGCCGCTTCGGCCCACCGGAAGACGAATGCCGTAGAAGAGTCGAAAGTCGAATGTCGAAAGTCGAATGTCGACAGAGCTTATCGAAACGTCTTCAGGCGATGGTGACGTCCTCGCAGAGGAACACGTCCTGGATCGCGTTGAGCAGTGCCACACCGTCTTTCATGGGCTTTTGGAAGGCCTTGCGGCCCGAGATCAGACCCATTCCCCCGGCGCGCTTGTTGATGACCGCGGTGGCCACCGCCTGCTGGAAGTCGTTGTCTCCCGAGGCACCACCCGAGTTGATGAGTCCGGAACGGCCCATGTAGCAGTTCACGACCTGCCAGCGCGTCAACTCGATGGGGTGGTCCGGCACCAGTTTCTCGTACACCAGAGGATGGGTCTTGCCAAAGCCGATGGCGGTGTATCCACCGTTGTTCGTCGGCTGCTTCTGTTTGATGATGTCAGCCTCGATGGTCACTCCGAGGTGGTTGGCCTGGCCGGTGAGATCGGCTGACGCATGGTAGTCGGTGCCCTCGTGTTTGAATGCCGGATTTCGCAGATAGCACCACAGGACGGTGAATAGACCGAGGTCGTGGGCCTGTTGAAAGGCCTCGGAAATTTCCATGACCTGCCGCCGGCAGTTGTCCGAGCCGTAGTAGATTGTGGCCCCGATTCCCGCGGCACCGAGATTCCACGCCTGTTCTACGGAGGCGAACAGGGTCTGGTCGAAGACGTTGGGGTAGGTCAGCATTTCGTTGTGGTTGATCTTCACGATGAACGGGATCTTGTGGGCGTACTTGCGGGACACCGATCCGAGCACACCCAGCGTCGAGGCACATGCGTTGCAGCCGCCCTCGATCGCCAACCTGACGATATTTTCGGGATCGAAATAAATCGGGTTCGGCGCAAACGACGCCGCGCCCGAATGCTCGATGCCCTGGTCGACCGGGAGAATGGAGATATAGCCGCTGCCGGCTGCCCGACCGTTGGAAAACAACCACTGCAAGCTGCGCAGTACGTTCACGGACCGGTCGGAGACGGACACCACTCGGTCCACGAAGTCGGGACCGGGAAGGTGGAGCTGGTCCGCCGCGACCCCGGAGCACCGGTAGTCCAGCAGGGATTCCTTGTCATCCAGAATTTTCCGGATCGTGTCGATCATTGTCGTCCTCCTCAGATTTCGAGGTCATTGTACGGCATCTTCTCCCGCTGGTGGAACCCCGAGACGCCCTGGCTCCGGACAGCGAACAGCACAGCAAGCAGAAGGCCCTTGGCCACGCATGTGACGGCGATCGCCACCCACACCCCTTCCACGCCCCAGCCCTGGTCCACCAGCCAAAAGGCCAATGGCACTCGCGCGGCTGTCAGGCTGATCTCAACAGCCGCCGGCACCACCGTCCACTGGGCACCAGCGAATGCCCCGATGAGAACCACTTCAATGGCCATGAAGATCTGGCTGAGCCCGACGATGAGAACGTAGGTCGTCCCGGCCGCCACGACCTCGGGATCGGAGCTGAAGACCGACACCGCGGCCTCGGGGAAGGTCACCAGGACAATCGTCACCAGCCCGACGGGGCCGATCGTCAGGAACAATGTTCTCCACGCGGCCCGGCGCGCTCGAGCCGGCGCCCCGGCACCCAGATTCTGACCGACCAGGGTTGTGGCCGCCGCACCCATGCCGGCGCACACGAAGTAGTTGAAGACCTCGAGCTTGTGACCAACCCCTAGAGCGGCCACCGCAGGCGTCCCGAAGGTGGTGGTCACTCGGGTCAGCAAGATGTAGATCACCGAGAAAAAGGCACCCTCCATGCCGAGAGGCAGCCCCACACGAAGGGCTCGCCAGATCTCCCTCGGCGGCCGCAGGAAGTCCAGGGCTCGCGGCCGGATTCCGAGCCCCTGGAGCATCCACCAGCCTCGGAAACACGCCACGAGCCACGAGATCACCGTTGCCAGGGCGGCGCCCGCGACTCCCAGGCGGGGCATCGGTCCGATCCCGAAAATCAGCAGTGGATCCAACGCCAGATTGACGACCGCCGCGACCGCGAGCAGTTTCAGCGCGGTGGCGGCGTCGCCGGCAGCCCGGAATGCCGCGGTGATCCAGGCGAACAGAAAATAGGCGGGCATGCCAAGGAGGATGATCACCATGTAGGTGATCCCGGCCTCCGTGACCGGCCGGTCGGCGCCCATGAACTCGAAGATTCCGCGGTTCGCCAAAAGTCCTGCGGCAAGCACGACCATCGACCCCCACACGGCCAGGCTCTGTCCGGCGGCGGCGGCCCGACGCACCGCATCCCGACTCCCCGAGCCTACCGCGGTCGCGATCACCGATCCGGAACCTGCGGCGAGTCCTTCGCCGATGGTCTGCGCCAGCCACATGACGAAACCGGCGGTGGAGGCCGCGGCCAGTGCCACCGGCCCGACCCTCCCCAACCAAAAGGCATCCACCACGAGGAATCCCGCCTGAAGAAGAGCCGACAGCGCGGCCGGGGCGCCAAGATGCAGGATCGCCCTGTCGATGGAACCCGACACCATCAGCTCGCGGTGTTTCAGGACGTCGTCACGCACGGTTTTGGAGGATACCAGCACTCGCTGAGGCCGATGGGTTACCGTGACACCCGCTCCCCGGTAGACTCGAAGCTGTGAACGGCGCCCTGATCCTGCTGCCGGCTTCGGCGTTGGCCTTCGTCTTTGTCGTGAGCCTCTTGACCGTCGGCCGGTGGATCGTTGTCCGACTGCGGCTCGAGACCTCCGATACCTCGGCCGCCCACCTGGCCGCAGGCGTCACCGCATACACGGCGATGGGCGTTTTGTTGGGAGCCACGGAGTCGTTCCGCTGGCCGCTGTTGGCGGGGCTGGCGGTGGCCCCGGCTTTCGCTGCGGCACCACGGTTGATCAGGAGCGCAACCCAGAAATGGCCGACCCTGCGCAACCGACGGCCCACCACCCTGACGATCGAGCCCCTCGAGGCTGTCCTTGGATTGCTGGCAGTCATCTATGTTGTCGCCGCCGCCGTCCCGACATTCCACTACGACCTCCTGGTGAACTACCTGGGGGTGCCCAAGGACTACCTGATCCAGGGGAACCTCGGCGCGCTGGCGCACAATGTCCACAGCAGCCTTTCAATGCCGCTCCACGCGTTCATCGCCTTCGAGTTATCCTTGGGCGAGCTCCTGTCCGGGTCGCCGTTCCTGTTTGGCTGGGCGCCAGTTTGGGGAGCGCTTCACCTCATCGTAATCGCTGCAATTGGAGACCTCATTCGGCGGATGGCGGTGGCCCTTGCCCCCGATGCCCAACAGGCGGCATTCGCCACGCCGGCGGCGCTCGTGCTCTGGCTGGCGATGCCTCAAACTCTGCTCCTCGCTGTGCTGGAGAACGCCGAGTTTCTCACCACCTACCTGGGCCTCAACATAGCGTTCCTCACGCTGACGGCAACGCGCCGGGACGACGTTGTGGTCGTCGGCGCATTGTCAGGTCTGATGATCGCTGCAAAGCCCCAGCTGGCGCTGTTTGCCCTGACCGCGCTGGTCTTGGTGCCGACCAACGGTTCGTGGCGGAGAAAAGCGGCTGGAATCATACTTGCGGCGGCCCTCCCGATGACAACGCAGATTCGAAACCTGATGGTCTTCGGGAGCTTTCTCTATCCGTACGCGGGCGGAACCGGGGCGGCAGCACAGGCGGCTCAAGCACTGCTCTTGGAAAACGCCGCGGCACTTCCGGGTTCCCTGACCGACATGACGAGACGTTGTTGGCGGTTGGTCACCCTCCAACCTGAGACCGGCATCAGCCTGCTGGCCCTTTCCGCCATCTTTTTGGCACCTGTTCAGCGCCTTCGTTTCTGGATCCTGACAGCTGTGGCGACCCTGGTCCCGCTGGCCCTCAGCGCCAATACCCCCAACACCCTCAGGTGGAGTCAGCTGGGCCTGGTTCTCCTCTTTCTGGCGGCCGGTCTCGGTCTGGCCAGGGTTGCATCGAAGATCAGAACGACCCGCTGGGTCGCCGCAGCACTCGGCCTCACCGCGATCTGGTTCGCTGTGAGCTTCACCGTGGCGACCCTTGGCCCGATCGGTTTCTTGACGTCGGGTCCGGAACCCGTATTGAAGGTCATGATCCCAGACTACGGAGTGCGCAGAGATCTCGTGCAGCGTCCCGGCCGTGTCCTCTGGATGGGCGAGCTCTACGGCTTCTACGGCGCCCGAAAAGGCCCGATTGCGGCTCCACAGAACGGATTCTCCCATGGGCGGCTGCTCGGCAGCGGCACACCCAGCGAGTTGAAGGATCGGCTCACTGCCGAGGGCTACGGTTGGATATGTTTCAACCGGCGACATCGGGCGACCGGGCCCGAGTCGGCACACTGGGAGTGGCTTGGGACCGCTCAGAGGGAATCGATCGCCGAGCTCCTGAATTCCCTTCCCGCCATCCAGCCGGTCGACGGCGTCACCGTCTACGATCTCGAACCCCGGCTGCAGTAGGAATCCGGTGAGAACCGCGTTCTAGGAGATGACTTCGGTATTCTCCGTAAACGAAATCCCAAGCCGCTGCAATTCCTCCAGGGCGGGCTCGTAGAATTCGGGCATCACCGGCACGATCACTCCAGGTGTGGTGAATCGTCCTTCGAGAATGAACCGTACTCCCACCGCGGCCGGCAGCCCAACGGTGCGATTCATGCTCGAGTCACCGCCCGGAATGCCAAAATCCACCATGGTGGAGGTAATCCGCTCGGTCCGATCGGAGAATTTCGCGATGAATGTGTGCTGTAAAACCAACATGTCCCGCTCACCGTCGGCGTAGGACATCTTCTCCAACATGCGGGCTGTCAATATGTCCACCGGCGCCTTCGGTCCGGGCAGGGTTTCGTCGGAAAACAGGCCGATCCAGGCCATGCATCCGATTTCGGGACCATCCGCCGCCAGGTCGAGCCGTGATGCCACTGTACCTTTGATGTCGTCGGTGGACGGGGCACCGATCAGCCGAGCCGTGAGATCAGCATAGGTCGCGCCCTCGAGGCCGTCCATGTCATCGGTTCCGAGCCAATTCAGTCTGGCGATCTGCTTCATGGCCGTGCACCAATGGGGATTGCGCAGAGTTCCGCGGAACATGGTGTCCACAGGATCGATCCCGTAGTACTCCCGGTAAGGCATGCTGTCCCGGTTCGGATAGCCGAGAAACCCTATCAACTCTCCCTCGATCTCCACGGGCACATCCCAGATGTGGTCGAAGAGTCCGCCTCCCACCACCACGACATCCTTGCCGTCCCGGCGGTAGCGGGCGTCGTTGAGCCCAGCCAGCAGCACTCCACGCGGACTCCAGGAGAACTTGTAACCGAACGGATTGTCATTGGCTTCCGGTGCCGGCAGGCCACCGCAGTACGACTGGAAGGTCGTGATTTCGCCACCGTCGGCCTGTACTTTATGGATGACCTTCATCGCGGTCATGTGGTCGATGCCCGGGTCCACTCCCAACTCGTTGAGCAGGATCACGCCGGCAGCCTTTGCCTCGGCGTCGAGCGCCTTCATGTCGTCCTTGACATAGGACGTGGTCACCATGTGCTTGCCGTGGTCGATGCACGCCTGCGCAACGGCCGGATGGTAGGCCCAGGGCAGTAGACTGACGGCCAGGTCGTGGTCGGCAACCAGATCGCCCAGCCGCTCGGGTTCCGTGGAAATATCGAAGGCCACAGGTGTGCCGTTGGGATGACCGTTCACGATCGCTTCGGCCTTGCTCACCGTTCGGCTCGCAACCGTTACGTCGTATCCATGGTCCAACAGATACTGCACATGGGCTCGAACCACCAGGCCCGCACCAAAAACTACAACTCGACTCATGATCGTCCCCCTTCGGAGTGTTTACTATTTGTTGATTTCGAATCCGGTCAATCACCCAGAGTGGCAACCATCACGGCCTTGATGGTGTGGAGCCGGTTCTCGGCCTCATCGAAGACCCGCGACTGCGGCCCTTCGAAGACCCCATCTTCGACCTCGCAGATGCCGGGGTTCTGCTTCGCCACATCGGTTTCAAGGTTGTGGAATGCGGGAAGACAATGTAAGAAGATTGCCTCGGGACGCCGAGTGACCTCCATCATCTGCCGGGTCACCTTGTACGGCGCCAATAGCCGGATCCGACTTTCAATCTGATCTTCCTCGCCCATGGAGACCCACACGTCGGTGTAGACTGCGTGAGCACCCTCCACGCCGGCGTCCACATCATCGGTCACCGTGACCTCGCCGCCACTGTCGGCGGCGATGGCACTCACGGCGGTCACCAACTGGTCGTCGGGTTGGAGTTCGGCGGGAGCCACGATCCGGACATCCATCCCAACCTTGGAACATCCCACCATCAATGAGTTGGCCATGTTGTTGCGTCCGTCACCCACGTAGGCGAGCGCCTTGCCCTCGAGGTCACCAAACTCCTCCTGGACGGTGAGCAGGTCGGCAAGTATCTGGGTCGGGTGCCATTGGTCGGTGAGACCGTTCCACACCGGCACGCCGGCGTACGTGGCCAACGTCTCCACCGTGTCGTGGCCGAAGCCTCGAAACTGAATACCGTCAAACATCCGGCCAAGAACCCTGGCGGTATCGGCCACGGTCTCCTTCTTGCCGAACTGGATGTCGTGCTTGCCGAGATACTCGGGGTGAGCGCCCTCGTCGAAGCACGCCACCGTGAAGGCGCACCTGGTTCGCGTGGACGGCTTTTCGAAGAGCAACGCCACGTTCTTGCCCGCCAGAGCAGAACCCTTGATGCCAGCCCGCTTGTCGGCCTTCAACCGCGCCGACAGCGACAATAGGTAGCCGATCTCCTCGGGTGTGAAATCCAGGAGTTTGAGGAAATGTCTCCCCTTCAAATCGGTCGCCATCCAATCCTCCGAACCAACGCTTCGGGGGCCCAGCAGTTGGGCACCAGAGCGGCCGCATGGTACCCCTGACCGCCCACTTTGCCAAGGGCCAAAACCCCCACCCTGCCCCAGGGGCTAGGGGCTAGGGGCGAGGAGCTGGTTTCCCCCGCCCCCCCGAATCGAGAGGGCGCGATGGGCGGGCGTGCCACTTCTGACAATCTCGGGAGTGTTCGCCGTCAGGCATTGTTGCCCTTCGGTCCCGAAAGTGTCAGGGGTGGCAGCCTGCCGGCGACAGCGATTGTGGCCTGGGCCGGGAGGGATGTGGTGGGGGGGTGACCCGGCCACTGGCCACTCGCTGGTAACGGTTGGTCACCGCGGCCGGAGGCCGCGAGTAACCACGGGGAACGCAATGGGAGAATCGGCGTGCTGAAACTGGGTGGTAGAACCGAACACACGATCATTGTGGAGCGGGCCTCCGGCCTGCACTCCCCATCCTCCCCTTCCCACCACCACACCTTCCACAGCGTGGCAGGTGGGTGGGCGGACGGGATTCGAGTAGAATCGCGCTTCGACTGGAGGCCGAGCATGCCGCTATATCAAATCCGCGCCCGCGCAGCGGAGGCCATCGCAACCGCCCTCGATGAGGCGTTCGGCCTCTGTCCGGAGGAGGTGGTCCTCGATGTTCCACCCCGGCGTGACCTGGGCGATCTCGCATGGCCGGGGGCGCTCCCTCTGGCCAAACAACTCCGCCGGCCACCGCGCGAAATAGCCCAGACCCTTGCCGACTCGGCCCATTGGCCGAAGGAAGTCGAACGGGTCGAGGTGGCCGGCCCGGGATTCCTGAACCTCTATCTCGACCGGGCGGCAGTGCTCCAGGGTATGTTCCAACCCACCAGTGTGCCCGTCGCTGGACCGACGGGGAAGACCATCGTCGAACACACCAACATCAATCCGAACAAGGCGGCCCACATCGGGCACCTCCGCAATGCCGTCCTGGGCGACACGCTGGTGCGGTGCCTGCGGGCGCTGGACCGCCCGGTGGAAGTCCAGAACTACATCGACGACACGGGAGTCCAGGTGGCCGACGTCGTGGTCGGCATCCTCTACCTCCCCGAGGACCAGCTCGCCGCAGCTCTGGGCTGCGAGATCTCCAGACGAGACGAACTCATCGAGATGGTTCTCGAACGCTTGCCTGAAGGCGAAGTGCCCACGACGTCCACGACGGATTTTGATGATCTGTGCTGGGAGATCTACCCGAAGGTCACGGCACGGTACGAATCCGAACCTGATTTTCACAAACGCCGCTCACAGATCCTGCACGCCATCGAGGAGGGCCCCGGACAGGTCGACCTCGAACAAGCCGCGTACCTCCTCAAGGGCGCCGTCCTCGCCGGTGACGAATTCCCCGAACACGCCGTTGCGCGTCTGGCGGCGGAGGTGGCCTCTGGGAATCTCCGCTGCCACCTCGCCACCATGGCCCGTCTGGCGGTGCCGTACGACGT
The DNA here is from genome assembly GCA_963710645.1 of uncultured Holophagae bacterium. Taxonomy (GTDB): domain Bacteria; phylum Acidobacteriota; class Thermoanaerobaculia; order Thermoanaerobaculales; family Sulfomarinibacteraceae; genus FEB-10. The sequence continues at coordinate 73,337 of CAVQBD010000009.1, forward strand.
GCTGCCCCACGAATCGGACATCCTGCACTTGGGGTTTTGGCAGCGCGCCTTCGAACTGCTCGAGGATGCAAACGCCATCCGCCTGGAGACCGAGGGCAAGAACGCTGGCTGTTGGGTGATGTCGCTGGAATCGAGCCCCGAGTTCGCCAAGATGGACGACCCGGACAAGATCCTGGTGCGATCCAACGGCACGGTCACCTACACCGGAAAGGACATCGCCTACCAACTGTGGAAGCTCGGCCTGCTCACCGAACCCGGCGGCTCGCTCCACGACTTCGGATACGCGGATTTCACCCGATGGTACAGCCCGGGAGCGGCGCTTCCGGTGCGCTACGGCGACTCGGGGACCATTCTCTACCGCACGGTGTCCGACCCCTCGATGCGGCCGAAGGGGGCGGGCTTCGGATCCGGCCAACCGGTCTACAACGTCATCGACGTCCGTCAGTCCTACCCGCAGAAGGTGGTCAAGGAGGCGGTCCGCATCCTCGGGCACCCGAAGGCGGCCGAGAACTCGATCCACTTCGCCTACGAGATGGTGGCCCTGACCCCCGATGCCGTGCGGGTCATGGAGCAGGAGGGTGGGTCGAGCTTCGGCCTATCGGACGAGGACATGGCCAAGCCCTACGTCGAAATGTCCGGTCGTCGCGGAATCGGAGTCAAGGCCGATGAGTTTCTCGACGTGCTCACTTCGGCGGCGGAGGACGCCATCGTCAGCCGGATCGGTCACTCCGGCGAGGTCGCAGATCTCGAGGCCAGGGCGCGAGCCATCGCGGTGGGCGCCCTCAGGTACCTCATGGCCCGCCAGTCCCGCAACCGGGTCCTGGCCTTCGACTTCGAGGAGGCGTTGGCCTTCGAAGGGGACACCGGGCCCTATCTCCAGTACTCGGCGGTGCGGGCGGCCAAGATCTTCGACAAGCTCGAGGAGCGGCGAGGCGAGGGTGAGGTGGACGCCGACGAGGCCCAGCTGCTGGCCGACGCAGACATGGGCGACGATCTCTGGGATCTCGTTCTGCAATGTGCGCGGCGCCGGGAAATCGTGGCCACTGCGGTCGAGACCCTCGAGTTCTCCCTCCTGGCTCAACACGTCCACGGCCTGGCTCAGCTCTTCCACAAGCTCTACCACGCCCATCCCATCATCCCCGAGGAAGACGAACAGGTCCGCCGCCTCCGCCGTGCGGTCTTCACGGTCTTCACCAATGAAATGACGGTGCTTTTGGAAGAGCTTCTCGGCATCCCGATTCCGACGGAAATGTAAAAGGGGCGAAGGCATGACCGACCAACAGCGAAGCGAGCGCTACCTGAGAATCCGGGACCAGATCGAGGAGCTGATCTCAAAGACCGAAGACCCTGTTGCCCACCGGGCCACCGTGGCGGCCGTGCTTCACCACAAGGTGCCCGGAGTTTCCTGGACCGGTTTCTACATGCTCCGGGGAGACGACCTCGTAGTAGATGCCTACCAGGGCCCAGTGGCATGTCTCGTGCTGGAACGGCACACCGGGGTGTGTTGGGCCGGTATCGACCGCGGCCAAACGGTCCTGGTGGCGGACGTCCACGCCTTTGAGGGCCACATTCCGTGCGACGACCGGAGCCGATCCGAAATCGTGGTACCCGTCTTCGGCACCGACGGACAGCCCATAGGAGTGCTTGACGTCGATTCCCACCGAGCACATCACTTCGACGACGTGGACCGCCAGGGCTACGAATCGGTGGTGCGGTTGCTCGAACAGCGTTGGCAGCGGAATGGCTGAACAAATTTTCGATCCTTAGTTCTTGATTTTTAATTACTTGTGGCTGCAGAGCCTGGTGACGCATCGTACCGCTGTGCGGTCGGGTGGGGATTCAGAATTCAAAATTCGAAATTCAAAATTTAGAAAATCCAAGGAATCTGGAATCCCAGAGCGAAAGCTGCGTAACAATAGCCATGAGCATCGCCATGGTCGTCGACCGCCCACCCACCACCGTCGCCCTGTCTGCAATCCAGGCGCAGACGGTGTGCGCGGCCCAGGCCGGGGACGTGGAGGCACGGGAGATTCTGGCCGCGTCGTGCCAACGGGCAGCTTTCCATTTCGCGCTCCATCTCACAGGACATCGCGACGACGCACTCGAACTGTCCCAGGACGCCATGCTTCGGTTCTTCGGCTCCCTCGGACGCTTTGACGCGTCCCGTCCGGTACGCCCGTGGCTCTTGCGCATCGTTCGTAACCTCGCCCGCGACCGCGCCCGTCGGATGAGAATCCGCCGCGTTGATCCCCTCGACGCCGACGACGGCGGACCGGTGGTGGAGCCCATAGACCCATCGCCGAACCCGGAGCAGACGGCGCGCCGGGCCGAGATCCAGCGGCGGCTGTGGACGGCGGTCAGGGGTCTGAAGCCAAAACATCGCGAGGTGATCGCGCTGAGAGACTATCTGGACCTGTCGTATGACGAGATTTCCGAGATTCTGCACGTCCCGCGCGGTACGGTGATGTCTCGGCTGCACCGCGCTCGGAGCGCACTCAGGGAACACCTGCACGGAGCGCTCGGGAAGGAGGTGGGCGGATGAGCACATGCTGCCCGACCTCGTTCGACCAGACCCTGTTGTCGGGGTATCTCGACCACGAACTCACTCAGGGCGACGACCAACGGGTCCGTCTGCACCTCGACAATTGCGACCACTGTCGGGAGCTGTACCTCGATCTCGAATCCATGAGGGAGACCGCCATGAGCACACATTTCGAGAGCCCATCAGACGATCAGTGGAACGAGAACCCGAGGGGCGGGCTCAGCCTCGTCACCCGCGGGCTGGGCTGGACGATGGCGGTGATCTGGCTTGTGGCCGTCACTGGGTTCGGTCTGTGGCACGCAGCCACCGGCCCCGAGTCCCTGATCGAGAAGTTGCTGATATTCGGAGGTGTCACGGCCAGCGTGCTGCTCTTCGTTTCGGTTCTCATCGACCGCATCCGGACATCGCGGACCGACCGTTATCGGGAGGTGAAGAAATGATCGTTGTGACCACCGAGGAGATCACCGGCAAGAAGGTCGTGCGGACCCTGGGCCTGGTGCGCGGCAACACCATCCGCGCGCGTCATGTGGGCAAGGACATCTTGGCCATGTTTCGCAACATCGTGGGCGGCGAGATCGGCGAATACACCAAGATGATGGGCGAGGCCCGGGAACAGTCCCTCGATCGCATGGTCCAAGAGGCCAAGGAACTCGACGCCAACGCGATCATCGCGGTCCGGTTCATGACCTCCATGCTCATGCAGGGGGCGGCCGAACTCCTCGCCTACGGCACCGCGGTTGTGGTTGAGGACGACGACTGAATGCTCAGAAGGTCCACATGAAGCCGGCCGACAGGGCAAACCCACCAAGGTCCTCATCGAAGCTGCTGGACCCGTAATTGAGAGTGACGGCCGTGTTGCGGTAGATCCCCTCGAGGTAGAATCCGCCGTTTCCGTCAAACAGGAAGATGGCGAACCCCGCCATTCCGTAATAGCCCCACTCATCATCGGCGGTGCCCTGGCCCAAATTCACGAGGGTGTAGCTGGCGCCCGCGCCGACGTAGGGACGGAATTCCGAACCCGGAGAGAACATCCAGCGAGCGCCAATATCCAACGGGATGACCTGCAGGCTGTCGCTGATATTCACGCTGCCGTTTTTGGCAACAACTCCATTGCTGCTCGGAAACCAGGTGGCGGTGAAATCGCCCATCAGCCGCTCGCCGCCAAAGCTGACGCGAGCGCCGAAACCGAAAGAGCTGTTGAAATCGTTGGTCTCGCCGTAGGTGCCGAACAGACTGAAAGCACCCCCTGCCCAGGCGGGTCCCGTCATCAGAATCAGGCATCCCACGAAAACGAGCACGGTTTTCCGCATCATGACCTCCTCGCGGATATTTCGCATATTTTGTGCGCCCACAGCACTATTCTAGTACATGTTGAGCGCAAGTCCATCAAAAACAGCGGTTTCATGAGCACTTCCGGTGATGGAGCGCACGTCCCCCGCGCCCCCGGGTGTGGAGGGTGTGGAGGTGGTCGCCGCGTCCCAGTCCGTGTCTGTGCCCAGTTGAGAGTTCAGGGTTCAGGCCCGCCCAACCGGCCCAGGATCGCGGGGCTCGGGACTCGGGACTCGGGACTCGGGGTTCGGGACTCTCGACTCTCGACTTTCGACTTTCGACTTTCGACCTGAGTCTGCGGCTTACGGTAGCGTGCCGGTGTAGCCTTTTCGGCTGACGGCCTCATACCCGTCCACCCTGACTTCCAGGGTCCGGTACTTTCGCTGACCGACTCCCGATGTGGCGAAGGTAATAATGAACCGCGACGAGAGTTCTTCGAGCAGTTCATGCGCCACAATGGGCATTTCCTCGGTGGTGGGGATCCTGCGATAGTGGCCTCCCGACGCGTCGGCGATTAGGGTCAAGATCTGCTCGTAGGAGGTCACGTCACCATCCCCGGCCGGAGGCGGCTCGACCCCGAGCACGAAGATCGGTGTTTCGAGACCCTCCGCGATACGGGCGGCTTCGGTTGCGGTCAGCGCGGATGCGTTGTCGACGCCGTCGGTCAGCAGGATGGCGGCGCGGCGAGAATGGCTGGCCCGCTCCATCACGTCGGGCACCCGCTGGATCATGTCATACAGTGCCGTCGTGCTCCACGGCCTCAGAGTTTCGAGAACTCGCGGCAGCAGATACCAGCCCATTCCGAACGGGAACTTCTCCTGGACCCGCTCATCGCCGAATGTCCACAGGGCCAGCTGATCCTCCTGCCGGCGTTCGGCAAGGAATGCGGTGACCAAAGAGGTGCAGGCGGCCATCTTTCGTCCGGCCATGGATCCGGAGGTATCGAGGATAAATCCCAGGCTCAGCGGCAGATCGCTCTCCAGAGCGAAGTCACGAATCGGCACCTCGATGCCGTCGACGAAGAGATGAAAACGCCGCATGGGCAGGTTGGTCACGATGCGGCCCGATTGGTCGCGCACCGTGACCGGCGCCACGACCGCACCCACATCCACCTGACCCCCGTACTGGGCCGCCGCCGGCAATGCTCCGGCAAGGACGCAGCAAAGGGTGATTGGCCATCCTAGGGCCCGTCTCCAAATCGAAGCCGCAATCAATCCGACGCCTCGTCGGGGGCCGTCCCAAGCAGAACATCCTCCACCGCCCGCCCACAGGCCTGACGGTACCGATCTCCATAGCTTTCCACCACCACACCGCTCTCATCGAGATCGATGCGCACCAGCCGGTGGACCGGTATGAAGAACGTCGACGGACCGATCAATGCGGGGGCGCCGGTCTTCTCCTGTCGCAGCCAGTCCTCGACGCTGCCCAGCTCCATGCCCCGCACCACCACACCGGTCCCATCCAATCGCAGCATCAGCCCCCACATCTTTTCGCGCGGGTTTGAGCAGTTGACAACGACGAGTGAACCGGGCTCCATAGCGTTCATGACTAAGCCTAACCCAGTATGCCGGCCTGACAAATCGGCAAGAGCTCACGCCTCGCGGACCCCGGCCAGCCGGATTGAGAAGCCCGCCAACCCCTGAGTACGACTGAGGCAAAATAAACCTTTCAAATTGAACTCTAATCTCAATAAAATATTTTTGAATATTCCAGAATTTCGAGTATCATGACGCGTCTATATCTTTTTTGTGGCGTGTCCATCGGGCCCGCATCAGTGCGTGGGCCGGAACAACAATTTGGGAGGAGAAGCATTATGGGATTCCATCGGAAATCGGTAGTTGTGGGGGCGGCATTGTGCGTCGCGCTCGTTTTCTTCATGGCGGGGACCGTCCTTGCGGAGGGCCCGACACTCCGCGCGGTCGAACAGCCGGCGGGTGAAACACAGTTGTTGGTGAGGCACTTTGTGCCGCCCACCGACAAGGCCGGTGGCGGCAGCCTCGACTGCGAGGCACTCGCCAACAACCCGGGCATCGAGCCGCCGACCTTCGCCGCAGAGTGCGGCTATTGGAAGACCTCGGTCATCGGCGGAACAAATACCGAATTGGGGCCCACCGATCTCGGATATGCCCAGGACATCGGCTTCGTGTCGGACAACTTCGTCAGCTTCCAACTCGGCGATTTCCCAGGCCAGGCCGTGGTGGGCCAGCAGACGGACGCCTACTACGGGATGGACTTCGACCCCGGCGCCACGACGCTGTGGGCGCTCAACGACACCAGCGGCACCCTTGGCACCATCGATCTCGCGTCTGGCGCCTACACACCGGTGGTGGCGTGTCCGGGTCCCGGCGGAGGGACCTGGTCCGGCCTGACCATCGATTCGCTTGGCGGCTTCTGGGGCAGCACGGTTGACAGCCTCTACACCATCGACCCCGGCACCGGCGCCACAACCCTCGTTGGCGCCTTCGGAACCACCGGAGCGCTGGTGATCGACATCGCCGTCAACGCCACCGGGGACATGTACCTGCACGACATCGGCGATGATTCGATCTACTCCGTGGATACCGCAACCGGTGCGGCAACCCTCATCGGCCCCACCGGGTTTAACGCCAACTACGCCCAGGGCATGGATTTCGATGCTATCGACGGCACTCTCTACATTGCCTTGTATGAAGGCGGCGGCGCCAACGTCTACGGAACAGTGGACCTCGCCACCGGCGCGGTGACTGCGTTGGCCACCAGCAACCCCCAGGGCGAATTCGAGATGGCCGCTCAGACCGCTGCCGGCGATTTCGAGCCGCTGCGGTGCAACGGCGCGACGGTCAGCTTCGAGGCCGGCGATTTCATCCCGGACGACTGGAGCATCACCACCAACGCCGATCCTGGCGGTGAGTGGCTGGTGTCCACCGACAACAGTTCCACTTACTTCACGATTCCGCCGACGAGCGCCGGCACGCGCTACGCCTCGGCCAACGACGACGCGGCGGGGTCGGGCAGCGACGGCAGCGCGGACTACCTCTATAGCAACATCATCGATCTGTCGACGGCGTCTGCGGCGTCGATGGACTTCCTGTACTTCTTTACCGGTGTTTACGGTCAGATCGCCGGCGGCGTCGAGGTGAGTGGGGACGGCGGCGCGACATGGGATGGCGAAATCATCGTTCCGACCGCCAGCGACTGGGCGGGTTACAATCTCGATCTGTCCGCCTACGCCGGCAACGACAACGTCCAGGTGCGCTTCCACGCGGACGACGGTGGCGCTTGGGCAACCGGATATGCGGTGGACGCCATCTCTTTGGCCTGCATCCAGCCGGCGATCACCATGGCCAAGACCGTGGGTACGGAAGCCGGTGTTTGCGCCACCACCGACACCATCGTGGTGCCGCCGGGCACCGACGTCTATTACTGCTACACGGCGACCAACACGGGCAACACTACGCTGGCGCTGCACACCCTGGTGGACGATCAACTGGGAACGATCTTCTCCGATCTTCCTTTCGATCTCCTGCCCGGAAATTCCGGCTATTGGGTCACCGACGCGGTCAACATCACGACGACCACCGTCAACACCGCCACCTGGACGGCCTTCAATCCCGATCCGGTGGAGGCTGACGAGGCCGAGGCCACCGACGATGCCACCGTGGTGGTGCTGGCCAACGACACCTGTGACAACGCCATCGAGCTCACCTGCCCGGAGGGCGGTGGGACATTCAGCGTGATGGGATCAACCCTGCTGGCAAGCTACACCGGTCCCTTCGACTGCATCACCTCGCACACCGCGCCCGAGCTCTGGTACAAGATCATGGGCAACGGCGGCGGCATCACGGCGAGCACCTGCTCGGCCAATACGAACTACGACACCAAGCTGTCGGCCTTCGACGGCACCTGCGGCGCCCTCGGCTGCGTCGTCGGCGACGATGACGACTCTTCGTGCAGCTTCAGCGGTCTCCAGACGACGATCAACTGGACATCGGTGCTCGGCACCGAGAACTACATCATGGTGCACGGCTTCTCCAGCGGTGTGGGCGACTTCGAGCTCACCATCACCTGCGACATCCCGGTGGAGCTGCAGAGCTTCACCATCGAATAGAAATCACTCCATCCATCAACCGGCCGCCTCTTCGGAGGCGGCCTTTTTCTTGGCCAAGAGGCCATTGGAGAATGTTGCCTCATGACGGACATATTGAGACTATATATCGAAATTCTCGATAGTGGCTGAGTTGGACCTTGAATTTTCTCCCACGTCGGATATCCTCTTCTGGGAATTTTCAACTATTTGTGTCGTGTCCATCGGGCCCGCATCAGTGCATGGGCCGGAACAACAATTCGGGAGGAGGAGCATTATGGGATTCCATCGGAAACCGGTAGTTGTGGGGGCGGCGTTGTGCGTCGCGCTCGTTTTCTTCATGGCGGGGGCGGCCCTCGCCGAGAACCCGACGATTCGTGCCGTGGAACAGCCGGTCGCCCAGGTCTTTCCACAGGGGCAACATTTCCCCTCCTACGACCCGAGCGACGGCTCGACCAAGGAAGCAGCCGAGACGAATCTCGGTTTCACGGCGCAGGTGGACCCGTTCGAAGGCAGCGGACCGGACATCACAGCGCCCGGCACGCCGGCGGCGCCGACCATCGACGGTGTGTTGAGCCCGGGTGAGTGGGCCGACGCGCTGGCCATCGACATCTCCATCGTAGCTGCCCCGGTCACCATGTATCTCAAACACGACGGCAGCTATCTCTACGCGGCCTTCGTGGACGAGAATGACAGCACGAACGATGCCTACGACCAGATCGGCATCTATTTCGACGATGAGGGCGGCGCTCCGCCAATCCTCTACGACGACATTTGGACCGCAGCGAACTGCCCAGCCGACGAGGGCAACTTCTGGGTCGGCAATTTTGCGCCGGACCCGGACGACCAGTTCCGCGGTTGGATCGCCGGACCCACCACATGCCCGGTGCAGTACGGCGGGACCAACGTGCAAATCGCCTACTCGGTCAGCGGTGGGTTCATGACCTACGAGGTGGCCATCGACCTCGCCGCGAGCGCCATCCAGGCGACCCAAGGCGAAACCCTCGGATGGCGGATCTACGTTGCGGATCAGGGGGTGGATTTCAACGGATACTTCCCCGCAAGCTCGGTCTACGACGACCCCTCGACCTACTCCAACCTGACACTCGGTTTCATCGGTGAGGCCATTTCATGCGGTGGGGCGGGGGTACAGTTCGAGGACGGGATCCCCATCACCTGGACCAATACGGACAACGGCGGCCCATTCGCCTGGGTAACCACAGCGGATCCGGACGTGGCCCCCAACGAGACCGGCGGGACGGGAGAGGCGGCCATCGCTGACGCTGACGCCTTCAACGGCCCCGGTGACCCATACGATGCGGAGCTGTGGACGAACTCGTTCAGTCTGGCAACCGCCTCCGCGGCGAATCTGGACCTCCGCTGGCGCCACCGCCAATTGAACAACTCGACCTTCAACATCGATGTGTCCGATGACGGCGGAGGGAGCTGGACCGGCTTGGTCAACGATACGGCGGGCAATCCCGGTGGAAATGCCGGCGACGCGGCATCGCTCGATCTCACGCCCTGGGCCGGTGCTGATGACGTCACTGTGCGTTTCCGGTTCCAAGGGAACGCCTGGGACTATTACGCCCAGGTGGACGAGATCGCGCTGAACTGCACCCAACCGGCGATCACCATGGCCAAGACCGTGGGCACCGAGGCTGGAGTCTGCGCCACCACCGACACCATCGTGGTGCCGCCAGGCACCGATGTCTACTACTGCTACACGGCGACCAACACGGGCAACACGACGCTGGCGCTGCACACCCTGGTGGACGATCAGCTGGGTACGATCTTCTCCGACCTTCCCTTCGATCTCCTGCCCGGCAACGGGGCCTATTGGATCACCGACGCGGTCAACATCACGACGACCACCGTCAACACCGCCACCTGGACGGCCTTCAATCCGGATCCGGTGGAGGCTGACGAGGCCGAGGCCACCGACGACGCCACCGTGGTGGTGCTGGCCAACGACACCTGTGACGACGCCATCGAACTCACCTGCCCGGAGGGCGGCGGCACCTTCAGCGTGATGGGATCGACCCTGTTGGCAAGCTACACCGGTCCCTTCGACTGCATCACCTCGCACACCGCCCCCGACCTCTGGTACAAGATCATGGGCAACGGCGGCGGCATCACGGCGAGCACCTGCTCGGCGAACACCAACTACGACACCAAGCTGTCGTCCTTCGACGGCACCTGCGGCGCCCTCGGTTGCGTCATTGGTGACGATGATGATTCGTCGTGCGGGTTCAGCGCTCTCCAGACGACCATCAACTGGACGTCGGTCGTGGACACCGAGTACTACATCATGGTGCACGGCTACTCCAGCGGCGTGGGCGACTTCGAGCTCACCATCACCTGCGACATCCCGGTGGAGCTGCAGAGCTTCACCATCGAATAGCAATCACTCCATCCATCAACCGGCCGCCTCTTCGGAGGCGGCCTTTTTGGTCGTTTTGGGGAGATTCTGCCGGAACTGTGGTCGGGTGTGGTCAACCCGGCTGGGAAAGCTCGATCAGCACCCCACCGGCAGACTTCGGGTGGACAAAGCACACCAGACAGCCATGGGCACCCGGTTGGGGTTCTTCCGACAGCAGGCGGTAGCCCTCGCCCGATAGCCGGTCCATCGCCCCTCGGATATCGTCGACCCGGATGCAGATGTGGTGGAGACCGGGACCTCGGCGCTCCAGGTGGCGAGCAATGGGCGAATTCGGGCCGATGGGCTCGAGCAGCTCCAGCCTGGTCTCTCCCAGCGGCAGGAATCCCACCCGAACTCCCTGCTCCGCCACCTCCTCCTCACCCTCGAGTTCGAGACCGAGGGCCCGGTAGATCCCGAGCCCTTCCTCGATGGAGGACACGGCGATCCCGAGATGATCGAGCTGGAGGCCCGTGAGGGGGTCGTCCGCCATCAGCCGGCCTGACCCTCTCGCAGCAGCTCCCGTGCAATCACCAACCGTTGGATCTCCGATGTGCCCTCACCGATGGTGCACAGCTTGGCATCTCGCCAGGCTCGCTCCACCGGGTACTCCTTGGTGTATCCATAGCCACCGTGGAGCTGGATCGCCTCCTCCGCGACCCGGACCGCCACCTCGGAGGCGAAGACCTTGGCCATGGACGAGGACCGGGTCGTCGGTCTGCCGGCCGATTTGTCCACCGCAGCCCGCATGGTCAGAAGCCGCGCCGCATCCACATCGGTGGCCATGTCGGCGAGCTTGACCTTGGTGATCTGGAAAGCGGACAGGGGTTTGCCGAACTGCTCGCGGATCGAGGCGTAATCCACCGCGGCATCGAGGGCACCGCGGGCGATGCCGAGCGACAGTGCGGCGATGGAGATCCTGCCGCCGTCCAGGACCTGCATGGCCTGGATAAACCCCTCACCCTCGTTTCCCAGCAGGTACGACGCCGGGATGCGACAATCCTCCATGACCAGCGACGAGGTGTCGGAGCAGCGCATTCCGAGCTTGTTCTCCTTCTTTCCAGGACCGATGCCGGGCCGGTCGAACGGAACAAAAAAGGCCGAGATGCCGTGGTGGCCGGCCTCCTTCGAGGTCCGTGCAACCACCACCGCGGCCTGGCCCACCGTGGCGTGGGTGATGAAGTTCTTGGACCCGTTGAGCACCCATTCATCACCGTCGCGGACCGCCGTCGTCGTCGTCCCGCCGGCATCGGAGCCGGCTCCCGGCTCGGTGAGGCCCCATGCGCCGATCCACTCCCCGCTCGCGAGCTTGGGAAGGTACTGCCGCTTGAGATCTTCCGCCCCGAAAAGGAATAGATGGTTGGTGCACAGCGAGTTATGAGCCGCGACTCCGAGCCCGACGCCGCCATCGGCGGCACCGATCTCTTCCAGGATGAGGACGTACTCGACGTAGCCCAGACCGGCCCCGCCGTACTCCTCCGGGATCAGGACGCCCAGCAGGCCGAGTTCGCCAAGCTTGGCGAACAGCTCACGGGGGAATTCCTGGGCCTCATCCCACTCCACCGCATGGGGCGCGATCTCGTTCTGAGACAGGTCTCGAACCATGTCCCGAATCGACTTCTGGTCCTGGGTGAACTCGAAATCCACGGATACCTCCTCGGGGGGAAACGCCACTGAACATTGTAGGCCCGCCCGGGTCCACCCCTCAAGGGCTACGGCGCCTGAACATGCCAGGGGACGATCTCTACTCCCGTGTAGTAGTGCCGGAGGATCCGATCGTATGTCATCCCGGCCCGCGCCAGACCGTAGGCGCCATTCTGGCAGAGACCGACGCCGTGACCCCATCCCCGGCCCAGAAAACGCACCGTTTTCGTCCCGTCGGGACCCACCATCTCGTGCATGACAAACAGATTCTCGGGCAGATCGAGGGCTCGTCGGATCGGAAATCCACTGAGCTCTTTTCGGGTCCCCGACCGGCCGATGGCGGTCAGACCGACCACCCGGCCGGAAACACCTCGGCGGATCACCTCGAGCCGGTCCAGGTCCGGCATTTCGAGCCGCTGAGCGAGCTCGTCCCAGTTTCGGTCGCGGGCCCAGCTGCTCCATGCCGATCGGCGGTCCGCCTCTCCCCCGCCACCCGACTGGACCACCACAAGAGCCAGCAGATCGGTGCCCCGGCGGTACCGTTCGAGGGTCGTGCCCGGGAGCACGCGGAGGTCTGAGGCGCTACCGTAGGTCGAATCCCAACGCCAGTAGAGGGGAACTGGCGACGGCAGCGCTTCCGACCGCTCGGCCCGCCGGGGGAAGATGGCGACTCCGTCGGGATGGGGCACACCTTCACCGGCGTCCTGGACCACCAACCCCTGGAGCTCAAGCACCGCCAACGCGGCCCGCAGATACCAGCCGCGAACCCGGACGTCGTTCCCAGCAGGTACCTCCAGCGGAATCTGGAACAGATCGGCCAACTCGGCAAGGCCCCCCGCGCCGGTTCGCGTCACCAGGGCTCCGGTCTCCTCGAGACCTCCCGCGGCCATCAGGCTAGCCGTGAACTCGGCCGGGTCGGGATTCGCTCCGACGCGGCCGGGCCGCCCGTTGCACAGAGAACCCACCCGATCCACCACGGCCTGCGGCGTGGCGGAGGTCGCCAAACTCAACGCCCGGGCGGCAAGATGGCTTCTGAAGGCCGCGGCGTCGGGGAAGGTCCCCTCGCCGCCGGTGCCGGAGAGGGTCATGGGCCGGTCCCAGACGCACGGCACTCCCTTCAGGTACGGCTGAGCCCTGCCCGAGAACAGCAGTGACGAGTCCTCGGTATGACCGCCGCAGGTGGAGGTGTACATGGCATCTATGGGAACGCCATCGGATACCGCGATCAGTCCGGCGGTCTCGTCCACCGCACGATCGGTGAGCGGGTGGTGGACCGAGAATCCGCGATACACCTGGCACGCGGGGGTGTCGCAGAGATCGTAGCCCTCGTCATCGTGATCTCCGAGGTGGGCCACCGCATAGGTCCGGGCAGCCACGGCCTGGGCCTTGAGGGCGTCGAGCTGTGGGAACTGGGACGGCCCCATCTCGGCAGGCACCACACCCTTGAGGTAGCTCTCGAGGTTGAGCTCGTTGATCACCAGCAGCTCTCCCTGCGAAACGCGAAAGACCAACCGACCCAGGTATCGGCCACCCGCCACCGAGGACGGCCAACCATCCTGGGGTTCCAGGGTCAGGGCTCCCGAAATTTCGGCCGATGCCGCGTCGGCGGAATCAACCCGGATCGAAACTCCGGTGAGGACCGGGTACGCCTCCGGAAAACCGGCCCCCGACAAGACGGCCTTCGGGTCTGCCGGCTCGGACGAACGCCAATGGACCCGCACCCTGAAAAAACCACTGTCGGACGGCACCGAGGCCGTCATCACCGCAGACCCCAGCGCATCCCGGAGTTGGTTTTCCACCGCCACGGCGGTGGCGGGATCACGAAAAGCGGCCACCTGCCACGCCCGTGACGAAACAACCCGCAGCGACAACGGTCCCCAGAACCAACCCTCCTGGTCGTTCCAATTCGCCCGATACGCCCGACCCGGTTGGCTCAACTCCACCGCATCGCTGGTCCTGGCAAGCAGGATTCTGACCAAAGGTGGCTCGACGTAGCTGGTGGGCCCACCCGACGGAATCTGGGGAACCGGAGCCGGGATCGGCAGGAACGCAGGCGCGGTCGCTGGCCCGGGAACCGCGGTGGGCGTCGGTGAGGGGCTCGGGGTCGAAGTGGTGGCGCATCCGGTGGCAAGCAGCACGGCGGCCAACGCCCCCCACCGCCACAGGTTCAAGGAGTTCTCCGCTCTGCCGGCTCGGCGAGACGTTGCTGTCGATAATCCTCACCCCGAAGCTCCAACCGACGGCACATCTCGAACAACCGCGATCGGATCCGAGCCGACACGCGTTCGGTGAGCGACTCCTGGCCGGCACGATTGAAATCCGAATAGTTGGTGGTAAAAATCGTCAACCGGTTTTCAACGTAGCGTGTGTTGACGAGGAAGTAGAGAAGGTCCATCACCCACGGGGTGACCTTTCCGGCGCCGAGTTCGTCGAGGACCAGCACCTCGGCGTTGACCAGTGGCCGCAGGATCTCTCGACTGGAGCCTGGTCCGTCAAAGGTCATCTGGATTTCCAGCACCAGGGAGGTGAAATCGGCGAACCGACCGCGGACTCCCTTCGTGGTGATCAACTCCTGCAGCGCCGCCACCGCGAGGTGGGTCTTCCCCGTGCCCACGGTACCCATGAGCACCAATCCCTTTTCCGAGTCGGGATAGAGATCGACAAACTCCCGCACGGCTCTGAGTGCACGTTTGAGCGTCGGATCTTCTTCGTTCCACAGCGCAAAGCTCTCCAGGGTGCAATGACGGTATCGTGCCGGGATGCCAGCTTTTTCCAGCAATTTTCCCCGTCTTTGAGCTTCGGCACATTCGCACCGCCGAGCGACATCGGCACCGTCAACCTCCTGCAGTCGCCAGCCGGTGCCGCCGCACTCCGGGCAGACAGTCACGACTTCTTTCGCCTCGGTCATCGGGACAGTATAGAGCAGGTTGTACGCCGTCAGCAGTAGGCAGTTGCTCGCGGCCGATAGCCGCGGCGACTCGATGCACCAGCGAGTTGGCAGTAGGTAGTGAGCCGTGACTCGGGACCCGGGCCTCGGAGGTGTGGTGGGCGGGTGGGGTCACTAGCCCCTAGTCGCTGCCCCCCGGGTGGGTGGGGGATCTCGCATCGCGGCGGAGTTCAACGTTGAACGTTACACGTTAAAGGTCGAGGTTCGTGGGTGAGACGGTGAATTCTGAGTTCTCAATTCTCAGATCTTGATCCCCTGCCACTCTCCCCCACCAAAAAAACCGCAGACGAAATATTGCGGAGGTGGACGGGAACCTCGTGCGTTGAATGTCGAATCATTTGGTTCATCCGAGTTCCCGTGAGATGGACAGTGGTTGAGTTCGAAATGCGAAATGCGAAATGCGAAATTGTCACATCGCACCGACATCGTGTGCAGTTCCGGATTCCATCGAGAGGCAGGCCATGAGCCGTGCGGGTTCGCCACTTCAGCGACAGCATCCAGAATGGCTGGTGCGAGGAGCCCCAATCAGCACTTTGGGTGAGCAAACGCCAGGTCATGGCACGGACCTGATCGAAGGCGTTCATCGCATCACGTGCTCCGGATCGACTGATTGCCCCGGCGTGCGCGAGGAGGGTCAGGTGACAGTCGAGCTCCTTGGCGGAAGCGTAGGCGATCCTCCAGTGATGGAGCCGATCCCGGCCCATTCCCGAGCCCGTTGCCGTCGCCGCGGGAGATAGGCGCGTCGAAGTCAGTGAATCGAAGCGAACGCAAGGACCCCCTGTCCACCGGTGGACAGGGGGTTCTTCGTTCTTCGTTCTTGGTTCTGTGATCGTCCACGGGTGGGCGGGGGATCTTGGATCTTGGATCTGGGTGGGTGAGCGGTAGGTTATCATCCGCCCCGTGTCTCGCATCCTCCATGTCCTGTCACAGCGCCCGTCACTCACCGGCAGCGGAATCACGCTGGACGCGATCGTCCGTCACGCAGCGGCTTCCGGCTGGGACCAAGACGTGGCGGTGGGCACACCCGCCCACTCCTGCCATCCAGAAGTGGGGGGCCTTCCGCCGGACCGCATCCATCGGCTGAACTTCGGCGTTGGAAAGCTGTCCTATCCGGTGCCCGGGATGAGCGACATCATGCCGTACGAAAGCACCCGGTTCTCGGCAATGGACTCCGGGCTGGTCGACGGCTACCTGACAGCGTGGCGACGCCACATCCGCCAGCTCGTCTCCACAACTCGACCGGACCTCATCCATTCGCACCACGTGTGGCTCGTATCGTCCATCCTCAAGGACATCGCGCCCGAGACCCCGGTGGTGACAACCTGTCACGCCACCGGCCTGCGACAGATGGAGTTGTGCCCCCACCTCGCCCCCGCTGTTCGTGCCGGCTGCGCCCGAAACGACCGCTTCGCCGTCCTCCATCGTTTGCATGCGCAGCAGTTGTGTAACGCCCTGGGCGTGGCTGCCTCCCGCGTCCACGCGGTGGGCGCCGGATTTCGACACGACCTATTCCACGGCCGCGATCGGGCCACCCCGAACCCACCCCGCTTGCTCTACGTCGGCAAGTTCGCCGCAGCCAAGGGCCTGCCGGTCTTGCTCGACGCCGTGGAACGGCTGGCCGCGAAAGGCACGCCCTTCGAGCTCCATGTCGCTGGGGCGGGAACCGGGTCCGAGGCGGAGGGCCTGCGCCGCCGGATGGACTCCCTGGGCCGCCTGCTGGTCGTCCACGGCCAGTTGGCTCAACTCCAACTCGCCGACCTCATGCGAACGGCATCGGTCTGCGTGTTGCCCTCCTTTTACGAGGGTCTGCCGCTTGTTCTCGTGGAGGCCTTCGCTTCCGGATGTCGGATCGTGGCCACTGATTTGCCGGGTATCGTGGAACAGCTTTCGCCCCGCCTCGGCGATGCGCTGGAACTCGTGGAGCTTCCCGGCATGGCTGGCGTGGACACGCCGAAGCCGGACGACCTTCCGGATTTCACCACTCGCCTCGCAGCGGCGATTGAAAGAACTCTCGCTGCGCCGCCCATCGGTGATCCCTCGATCACCCGCCCCGGGGCGGTGGATGCATTCACATGGGAGGCCGTATTCAGAAGCGTCGAGTCCGTGTGGCGGGACCTCTTGGGGGGTTGACCGCGGCCGATATTCCGACGGTGCCCGCCGTTTCTAAATAAGTTCCAGAACCCGTTCGGTTGGCCTGCCGAGCACCGCCCGATCTCCGGACACCACGATCGGGCGTTCGATCAATCTCGGATGATCCGCCATCGCCCGTATCAACTGTTGGCGACTCAGGTGGGCGTCGGCAAGACCGAGCTCATTGAACTCTTTTTCACGGCGCCGGATCAGCTCACGGGGTTCCATCCCGAGAAGTCCCAACAATCGGTCCAGCTCGGCCACTGTGGGCGGTGTGTCGAGGTAGTTGATGATCTCCGGCTCGACCCCATTTTCGCGCAGCAACTGCAGCGCCTGTTTCGATTTCGTTCAACGGGGATTATGGTAAATGACCATGCACGTGTTCCTTCCATTTCAAGTGCCCGAGGATACACGCCCCCGATCACTCCCGTAGGATCGGTCCTCTCAAAGCCGCAGGGTTGATCGTCGCGCCGGATCAAGAAGGGTGAAAGGTGCCGACGGACCGAACAGCAAGACCAACTTTCGTCTCAGATCCCGAGGTCTTCCATCTCCACTAGCCCCGCGGTCACCTCGGAACGGGCGACCTCGAGCGCTTCCAGCACGGTGGGTCGATGAACGTCGGGTAGCGACTCGTTGAGCCTGACGTCCACAACCCCCGACCCGAGCCCGAAGGAGTAGAAACCGGCCGACAGACTGCCGTCATGGGCACCGCCCGCCAGACGAACCATAGCCTCTGCCACGTCGACGTGAATCGCCAGCGCCACCACGTCGGGTTCAGCCACCATGAGGTTGGTGTCGGTGGCTACGAGCAGAACCCCAGCGTCGTGAGCCGCTGCCAAAACACCGCCCTCAGGTCGGTCGGTTGCATAGAGCGCTACCTCTACACCTCGATGAGCGATCTCCCATGGTCCCTCGGGAGCACTCACAACAACCACCTCGTGGCGATATCCCTCCGAGAGAAACCCTCTGATGAACCCACTCTCCAGATGATCGAGCCACTCTCCGCCCGCTCCCCGCAGGACACCCACGGTTTTCGATGCGCCGAGGTTGGCTGCTACCACCCCCGCTACGTAGCCCGCTCCATCAGGCACGAATTCCACTCCGGTCACGTTTGCCCCGTGGGCTCTGCCGGGCAGCAGGACGAACCGCGTTTCCGGAAATGAAGGAGCGTTGGCAAATACGGCGTTTTCAAACCCGGGCCCGACGCAGAACACAAGGT
The DNA here is from genome assembly GCA_963710645.1 of uncultured Holophagae bacterium. Classification (GTDB taxonomy): domain Bacteria; phylum Acidobacteriota; class Thermoanaerobaculia; order Thermoanaerobaculales; family Sulfomarinibacteraceae; genus FEB-10. The sequence continues at coordinate 91,630 of CAVQBD010000009.1, forward strand.
CGATTCCCATTTCGCCCTGGCGCTGCAGCAACGTCTGAGGTCCAACGCCGTCCGACACCCTCAGACGCGATACCTCGGCTCCGAGTTCGGCGGCGATTCGGCCGAGACCTTCCTCGGCTGACCTTTCCCACCGACCGGAAACCGGCATCGACGTCAACAGACGGACACGGTAGCCGCGCTCGGTCGTTTCGACTTCGGTCGGCTGCCCGCCACAGCCGGAGACCAGTGTCAAACCCACGGCTGCGATGATGAGCGGAAATCGATGGTCGAACACCATGATCTGCAGAATTGTACTCCGTCTGCAGTCGACCGACACCCGGGCAGGTCGTTTCCACCGGCCGCCTTGAGGTAGAATGCCTCATGAACCTGCTGCATTTGGTTTCCGAGCTCGACGAACTCCTGGATGTGGACGCCGTCTCCGACTATTGCCCGAACGGTCTGCAAGTGGAGGGCCGTCCCGGTGTGGATCGGGTCGTGACTGCGGTCTCTGCCTCGCGCGCGCTGTTCACACGTGCAGTGGACCACGACGCGGACGCTATCTTGGTCCACCACGGCATCCTCTGGAACGGACCAGAGGCACCTCGAGTCGTGGGGTCGCTCCGTGAGCGAATCCGCCTCCTGATCGAGAACCGGATTTCCCTCATCGCCTACCATCTCCCGCTCGACCGCCATCCCGTCGTCGGCAACGCTGCGCAGCTCGCAATCAGGCTCGGGCTGGATGAACTCGAGCCGTTTGGTGATCATCACGGAGTGTCGGCCGGAGTCTGCGGAGTTTTTCCCGAGCCCGTGGAAGCTGTCGAGCTGTTCGCGGCGGTTGCCGATGCCTGTGATCGCGACCCTCAGATCTTTGAAGGTGACCGCCGGTTGGTGTCATCGGTGGGAATCGTCACCGGTGCCGCCCAGCGGGAGTACCACCAAGCGGTGGCTGCCGGCCTGGACGCATACATCACCGGAGAAGCCACCGAATGGGTCCTTCACCAGGCTGCCGAAGACGGTGTTCACTACCTGGCGGCCGGGCACTACGCCACCGAGCGATTCGGAGTGCTGGCACTGGGCAAGTGGCTCGAGCAGCACCACGATGTGGAGGTCGAGTTCATCGAGCTGCCAAATCCAGTCTGACGCCGAGCCCCAACCCATTCCAAAACGAGGCGTCAGGGCCCGAGGTTCCGAGATCCGGCTCCCACCGGCTCGCTTTCCCATCGGCCCGGCTGCCTCGCGCAGGGTCCGTTACACTTCTGGAATGGCAGGCACCGCGCCGACACCCCGCAATCAGTTTTCGTTCTCCCGGCTGAAGACATTTCACCAGTGCCCTCTGCGCTACCGCTACCGCTACCTCAAGGGCATGCGGGAGGCTTTTCGCTCCGTCGAGAGTTTCCTCGGGAGCACCGTCCACGAAGTGTTGGAGTGGCTCTATGGGGAACGCAACGGCGGGCCATCGACTCCTGGCCTGACCCTCGTGCTCGAGGACTTCGCCGCACGGTGGGACACGTCGTGGGGTGACGACGTGGCGGTGGTCAAAATTTCCGACTCCGCCGACGAGTCCTTTCGTCTCGGACGGGAGATGCTGAGCCGGTTCTACCGCGAAACCTTTGCCCACGACCTGAGTGACACCATCGCCCTCGAACAGCGGTTTTCGGTCCGGCTCTCCCCGAATCTGGTGTTCACCGGTATCGCCGACAGGGTCGGGCGAACCGAGCACGGGCGCCTCTTCATCGTGGATTACAAGACCTCGAGTCGGAAAGGAACGCCATCCGAGTTCTCAGAGGGTCTCCAGGCCCCACTCTACGCCAGCTGTGCCCTGCGTTCCCACGACGGCGACGAGGCCCTGGCGGGCTACCACTACCTGCGGCACGGCACCACGAGTTGGCACCGTGTCACCCGCCGACGCTCCGAGGATCTCCTGCGGAGGTTCGGCGAGTTGTGCACCGAGGCCTCCGAGGCCACCGAGTTTCCGGCGCGGCCCGGAGTCCTGTGTGCGTGGTGCGGATTCAACGCTGTGTGTCCGTCCGCCCAGGTTCCGCACGGTCTGTCCGGAGGCCAACGGGTGGCCGACAGCCGACTCCTGCCGGAGGTGGCGCCGCCCGAGGACGACGAGGGCGGGCCGTAGGCCGGAGGCAGTGGCTGCTCCAACGGGGGTCCGGGGCTCGGGACCGGGGTTGTCAGAAGTGCGGGATTCGGCACGGTACAGGTTAGACTCCTGGGGTGGAACCCGTCATCGTCACCATCGTGGCGGCCGTAGCCCTCGGCATTGCGGGCCAGGTCGTCGCGGAACGATTCCAAGTCCCCGCCATTCTCCCCCTCCTGGTGTTGGGGATGCTCTGCGGACCGGCCGGTCTCGCTCTCGTCAATCCAGAGACCCTGGGCGGAACCCTCGAAGCTCTGATCCACCTGGGGGTCGCCATCATCCTCTTCGAGGGTGGTCTGTCGTTGGATCCTGACCGCCTTGCCAAGGTCGGCGCACCAGTTCGAAACCTGTTGACCATCGGAGTGGCCGTCACGGGTATTGGAGCCGCGGTTGCGGCCCATTACGTCGTTGGAATGGACTGGGGCGCTGCAGCGCTCTTCGGTGCCATCGTCACGGTGACCGGACCAACCGTCATCGTCCCCCTGCTTCGCCACCTCATCGCACCCAGAGAGGTCAAAACCATTCTGCTCTCCGAGGGCCTGATCATTGACCCCATCGGTGCGGTGCTGGCATATGTGGTCCTTCAGTGGATCGCTCGCGCCGGAATCCCCTTTCGGGAGCTGATGGGACAGCTGTCAGGGCTCGCTGCCGTGGGAATCATCGTTGGATTCGCCGCCGGAGCCCTCGGCAAGCTCATTCTCCGCAGCCGTATCGTGAGCGGCGAACTGCGAAACCTCAGCATCCTCGCGATTCTGATGGTCTGCTACCTGGTCGCCGAATCCCAGGCCCACCAGTCTGGCATCCTGGCGTCGATGGTCATGGGCTTCACCATCTCGGCCGCCGAACTCCCCGACCTGGTGTCGGTCCGGGCGTTCAAAGGTCAGTTGACGATTCTGATCATCTCCATGTTGTTCATCCTCCTCGCAGCGCAGCTCGATCTCGCCGCTATGATCGACCTGTCATGGAGCGGTCTGTTGGTCGTCGCCGCTTTGATTCTCATCGTCCGCCCCGCCGCGGTCCTCGCCTCGATCTGGCCTCGCCAATTGGATTGGAGGGGCCGCACGGTCATCGGCCTGACGGCTCCACGCGGCATCGTTGCCGCCGCGGTGGCTTCGCTCGCAGCAAGGGAAATGAACAAGGTGGGGCTTGCGGGCGCATCACAAATGGAAGGACTTGTCTATTTGACAATTTTGGTGACCGTTGCGTGGTCGACCGTCGGAGCGTTGATCCTGCCGAGGCTCCTCGGCTACACCTCCGACCCCAAACGCCGAAGGACCGTGCTGGTGGGAGCCAACGCGGTAACCGAGTCGCTGGTGCGGGAAGTCGTGGCTCACGATCGCACGACAGTGGTTGTTGACGGCGTATCCTGGCGGCTCGACCGATTCCGGTCGGGAGGCTTGATGGCCGTGGTGGGCGACGCCCGTGACGCGGTGACCTTCGAGGAGGCGGAAGTCGAACGCGACTCGGTGGTGGTGGCCACAACCACAAACGACGAACTCAATCTCCTCGTCGCCGAACTTGTTCACTCTGAGTTCGGTGTCGAGCACCCGGTGGTCGCGGTTCAGAGGCCGCCCGAGGAGTTGGGACGCCGGTCGAGAGGCTGGATCGATCTGCTCGGAGCAGGGAGCATCGATATTCAGAAGTGGTCGCGCAGGCTCGAAAACGGAACCGCCCATCGGATCGTGATCGACCCTCGGGTCGAAGAACATATCGCGCTGTTGCGCTCGGTGGAGCGGGAGCACCGCAGCTCGGTATTCCGCCTGGTCGGCGTTGCCAACGGCGAGGTGGATTTCAGGGTCGAAGACGCCAATCTCGCTGGATTCGAGGAACTGGTGCTGTTGGTGGCGAAAGGTCGTCCGAGAGAACTTCTCCAGGCGGTTCACCTGGTGGAGCGCCCATCCACCGACGATGACTCCGGCCCCGGGCAGGCTGATCGTATCGCCCCGACACCCCCTCCGCCGGAGTCGCCCACCAAGGATCAGGACCCTCTCCCCTGAGCCACCCGCCTCTTTTCTCCCCATCCACGGTCGGCGATCGAGTCCGCTACCTACGGACAAACCTCCTCCTGTACGCCAGATAGCCTTCATCGACGATTTCGGAGACCTTGGGGAAATCAAACCAACCGAAGCGCCCAACCTCCGGCTCGATCATGTCGCCCGACCCATATCGCGCCGCGGCGAGCTGATACTGCATGATGTGAAACGACCGCATCACCGCCTCCCAACGACCCGGCAGGTCGCCATCCGTGACACCCTCACCCAGCGGTTGGTCCCGCAACCATCGTTCGACCCGGTCACGGATGATCGGCCGCACACCACGGCGGCTCCTCCGTGGCAATGGCTGGACCGGAGTCAGATTGGGAGCGGGCGGTTTGAGCACGTTGACTGCCAAAACCGGTTCGGGGCCAAGGGCCGCCGCCGCGCGCAGGGGAACCGGTTCAATCACCGCACCGTCCACGAGGTTTCGCCCGGATATCCGGAACGGGCTGAGCATTCCGGGGATGGCGGACGACGCGCGCACCGCGTCCGCCACACTGCCGTGATGCAGGACAATCTCTTCCCCGGTGTCCAGATCACAGCATACAGCGGCGAACGGTCTGAGAAGATCCTCGATGGACCCTCGGCCGATGACCTCCGTCAGAAGGTCGTAAAAGGCCGATCCAAGCACCGATCCCACAAGGACGCTGCCGACCTTCGGCCAGTCGATGGCTCCGAACACCCCCTCGATTTCGTCGGGATCCAGACCTTGACAACTCATCGCGCCAATAATCGAGCCCATGGAAGTGCCTGCGATGCCTTTGACCTCGACACCGTCCTCGGCGAGGCCACGCAGCACACCGATATGGGCGAGGCCGCGGGCCGCCCCTCCACCGAGGGCGAGATTCACGACGCTGGGAGGGTGTGCTTCCATCACATCGGCCGTCACGTATCTTAGCTCGGACTCCCTCCCGGATGCGTCCTTCAGCCGGCGATCAGTCGAATGCCGCGGAGGCATACATAAAGAGCCCCGAGTTTCCTTGGGGCTCCTGGTTCATTTATTCCTGTGGCGATCAGTCACCCTCCACCCTGATCGTGACGGATCGGGGCTTGGACTCCTCCCTGCGAGGCAGGATGATCCGCATCTCGCGGGTTTCCTCCCCATGTATCGCGGAGACGGCAGCGGATCGACGGGCCATCCCCCATGAGACCGGGCTGGTGTAGCGTCGGTCACCTCGGGCCAAATTGCGAGGATGACCCCGCTCGCCCCTCGCCGGCGACCCTGATATGATGGCGGGCTATGGCTGACAGGCTTCCGTCGGCTGACTCCGGCCGCATCGCGGACTCGCTCTTCCGCATCAATCGCGGGCAGGTACTCGGTGCGCTCCCAAGGGGGACCGCAGAGCGGGGGTATCACCTCTACCAGGACCGGCGGGTCATGAAAATCGTGTGGGCCGGCGGCTATATCGAAGCCACCCTGGTCCAACCGGACTGCGCGGTGAAAGTCCCCGCACCAGACCTCGCCTCAACCCTCGAGAGCGTGTGTTCCTGCTGTGGGGGTCCGGACGCCTGCCATCACGCCGTTGCAGCACTCCTCCAGTGGTTGGACATTCGACCGACCATGCACCGGCTCGGCCCCGGATCGGCATGGCGGGCCAAATCACGTCATCCCTTCATTGCGCCGAGCAGGACCGCCTCGGAACGCGTCGATCTCAGCCATCTCACTGGAAACGACCTGCGGTCCGCCCTCGATCTCCAGCTCTCGTTGCAGACCACCGGCACGGCTACGGCCCGACTGATGGGAAACACGGTCGAAATTCACATCAAGCTCCCATCAGGCGACACCCGAGTGGTCTTTTTCTCGGCTCCCGTACTACCGGCAGCCCTCCCCCTGCTTCGCAACCTGGAACGAATACGACTCGAGGGCGAACTGGAAGGGCTCGAACTTTCCGAAGCCCGGCTGCGGCCGGTGCTGGCCGCATGCTGGACAGATCAAGGCATCGTCCTGGAGCCCGCCTACCAGCTTGCCGACGGCTCGGTCCTGTCCGCCGCCAAACTGGAGGGTCGTATTCACGGCCGATGGGCCCGGATCGGAAATCTCCTGTGCCGAGTCCTCGATCCGGCGACGCCCCTGGTGCCGTTCCATCGGAAGGGAAGGACCGTTCTCAGCGGGGAAGACGCGCTCCGGTTCCTCAATCTCGACCATCCACAGCTCGCCCAACATAAGTGGTACCTCCCCCAGGGTGAGTTGGCGAGCTTCCGGAATCCCGAGGTGCCGAAACCGATCAGCCTGGAAGCTGAGACCACTCCCAACGGAACCGTTCGGATCCGGGTGAATTTCCGCGCCGCCAAGAAGAAGCTCAGCTGGACAGACGCACTGGCCATCGCAAATGAGGGTTTCAGTCGCATTGGAGAGGTGATCGTGCGGGCCCCCGACCTCCACGTCATCACCCGGACGGGGTTTCGTTTCCCCAAGAGGAGGTTGGATAGGGGCCTGCTCGGGAATCGGTTGAGCTATATCCGCCTGATCGCCGAAACCGGTCTGCCGGTGGTCGCGGGCGATGACGACCTCCGTCAGCTCGCAGACGTTCTCCGGGGGGAGGCCCCCGCCGGAATCGACGACCCTCCGGGCCTGCGATCGCAGCTCCGACCCTACCAGCGTGACGGAGTCGCCTGGTTGTGGAGCCGGTACCTGGCGCGCGTCGGCGCGCTGTTGGCCGACGACATGGGGCTCGGCAAGACCCATCAGATCATGGGGCTCTTGTGCCTGATGCGTGAACAAAATCCCCTTGGCAACGTCCTGGTCGTCTGTCCCCGCGGAGTGCTGGAACACTGGAATAACTTGCTGACGACCTTCGCTCCCGACATACCGGTGGTCGTATACCACGGTCCCACGCGATCGCTGGAGGGCCTCGAAGGCGGCGGCCAGTTGATTCTGACGACGTACGATCTATTGCTTCGCACAACCGACCAGCTGTGTACGGTCCGATGGGAGGTGGCGGTCTTCGACGAGGCTCAACGGATCAAGAACCCGAGAACAAAAGCGGCCAGAGCGGCACGCAAGGTCAAAGCGGAGTTCCTGGTGGCTCTCACAGGGACCCCTCTGGAAAACCGGTTGCTCGAACTGTGGTCCGTGGTGGATCTTATTCTCCCGGGATACCTGGGATCCGAAAGAGAATTCAAGGCCGCCCACCGGAATCCGACGCACCACCAACTGCACCGCCTCCGACAGCGTCTTTCTGTTCTGACCCTACGCCGGGTCAAGGACCAGGTGCTTTCCGATCTCCCGGAAAAGGTCGAGGACCTCCGCTACAGCCGACTTGTGGGCGACCAGCGAGCGCTGTACCAGTCAATCTACGCCCAGAAGGCGCCTGAAATCACCGAGATGTTGAAAGACCCCAACAGCGATATCCCCTATATGCATATTTTCGCTCTATTGACTCGGCTCAAACAAATCTGTGATCACCCTGCTCTGGTGGATGGCGGTCCGGGCACCGCAGCACGCTCCGGCAAACTCGAGGTCTTTGAACAGATCATCGAGGAGGCGCTCGAGGGAGACCATCAAGTGGTGGTGTTCTCGCAATACGTCAAGATGATCAATGTACTGTCCCAGTATCTCGAGCGGCATGGCACTGCCCACCTGGTTCTCACAGGCGCCACTCGTGATCGCGACCGGATTATCCGCCGGTTCAACTCCGAGCAACACGAGCGGGTCCTCCTGGCCAGCCTGCTCGCGGGAGGCGTCGGCATTGATTTAACGGGCGCTTCGGTCGTCATCCACTACGACCGATGGTGGAATCCTGCAAAGGAAAATCAGGCCACCGACCGTGTTCATCGTATGGGCCAGAAGCGATTCGTTCAGGTCTTCAAGCTCGTCACAAAGGACACCATCGAGGAACGCATCGACGCGCTCATCGAGAGCAAGTTGCGACTCATGGAACAAGTCGTCGCGCCAACCGACGAATTCGTCAGAGGCCTCGGTCGGAACGAGCTGGCACAACTCCTCGACCTCCCTCTTGATTCCGAATGATTCCTCCATTCCCGCACCCACAGTGCCCCCTCACTGGGGCATATCTTGGGAACCCGGATCTGTGCTACGGTGCTTTTGGGGCGGGGTGCTACCGCTATCACGCCAGGAGTGAGATCGCCATGATACCCGACTACGTCATTTGCCTCGAGTGCGAGTCGCCGGTGTACACCTTCGAGTGGGCGGCTGAAAAGGTGTCTGAAGCGATCTGCACGGTGTGCGGCAACGAGGACCCATCCCAGTTCGTAACGGAGACCGAGTACGAAGAAATGTCCATGGACTCACGTTACTGGCCTGATTCCTGAGAATCGGGCGACCCCCACCATGGCAACCATCAGTTTTCTGTGGCATCTGCACCAACCCGCCTATCGAACAGCCGATGGTGTGGCCCACGCGCCATGGGTTCTCCTTCATGCTGGCGGAGCGTATTCGACATTGGCTCGCGCCATCGAAAATGCCTGCGGCAGGGGTCAGGTCATCAACATCGTCCCGACCTTGTTGGAGCAGCTCATCGCATACCGAGATGGCCGGGTCGTCGACCCGGTGTCGACGGCTTTGGTCACGCCATCCGACGACCTGAGCTGCGAGCAACGAAGGATCGTTATCGAGTGGTCGCGACACATCAGTCCCCGCCAGCTCGCGCGGTCACCCAGGCTCAAGGAGCTTCACGGCTGGCCGGAGGGTGACCTCAGACCACAGGAACTCCGGGACATGCAGGTCCTCACCATCCTGGCCCATGCCGGCGAGTGGGCGTGGCGCGACAACGAATTGTCCCCGCTCAATGCCCAGGGACGCGACTTCAGCGCCGATGAGCTCGCCAGGGCTTCAGGGTGGTTGCGCGATCAGCCGGCACGGTTGATCGAACTCTGGCGTCGTCTGGCCCGGCAGGACGGTGTGGAAATTGCCACCTGCCCCTATGCTCACCCCATCATGCCTCTGCTGATCGACACATCGATCGTGGAACAAAGCTGGGCACCCGACCCCGGACCGGTGGTTCCGGTCTTTCGGCACCCAGAGGACGCCGAGAGTCAAATCGAGGAGGGTCTCCGGTTCATGCGAAGCGCCGGATTCAATCCCGTGGGCTGCTGGCCACCTGAAGGCGCGGTGTCCAAGGCCGCCATCGAGATGTATGCCGGTGCTCATATTCGATGGTTGGTGACCGACGAAGGGATCCTCGAAAAGAGCCTTGGAGAACCCCTCCGCCAAGGGGGCGCCATTTCGTCGAGCCTCTACCGGCCTTGGTGCATCGGTGACCCGTCCCCAGTGCTTTTCTTCCGCGACCGTGAGCTGTCCGACCTCATCGGCTTCGAGTACGGCAGCTGGGATGACGAAGGCGTGGCCGCCATTGATCTTGTCAACCGATTGCGCGAGCTCGCCTCGACCCTGCCTGAGGACGCCTCGATCGTCATCGCATTGGACGGCGAGAACGCCTGGTCTCACTATGCTGACGGTGGGGGCAAGTTCCTGGAAACGCTGATGGGCCTCATCAACGAGGCCGCACCGGGACTCGAAACCGCCACCCTCGACGAGCTGAGCCGCCGGCTGAAGCCCAAAACGCTCTCCCAAATTCACCCTGGTTCATGGATCCACGCCATCTTCGCTACCTGGATCGGACACCCCGAAAAAACCGCCGCCTGGGATCTGCTGACGTTGGTTCGGGACAAACTGGGCCCATCCGAGCTTCCGCCCTCCATGCTGCTGGCCGAGGGATCCGATTGGTTCTGGTGGTTGGGTGAAGACAATCCCACCGACCTTGCCCCGCTGTATGATCGAATTTTCAGACACCATCTTGCCGACGCATGCGCCCAAGCGGGAATCGATCCCCCGAAAATTCTCCATCGCCCACTCAAAAATTCGGACTGACTGCCCGCCGGTGCGAGGTCAACCCACTATCGGTTGAACGATGGCACGCACCGGCGCGGCCTCAACCCCAACCAGCGGCATCGGGAGCGCCACGAGCATGTAGATCCCGGGTGGTGTGGCGCCCAGCCATAGCCCCTCCAGCCAGGTCATTCCGCGCTCGGCAAGGGCTTTGTGGGCAGGAAGTTCATCAGCCGAAAAGACGTCCACCGACGGGGTATCGAGACCCACGAGCAAGACGTCGTGATCGGCAAGCCAGTGGACGAGTTTTGCCGACAACCCGCAAAATCCGTCCCCGACAACCACATTCAGAGGATGACTGTCGGTGCGAAACAGCACCCGTTGGGCGTTGGGACGCCAGCCCAACGGCAATTGATCCAGCCCAACGGCCTCGCCCGGCACACCGGCAGCCACAATTTCGACGCGGCCGATCAGCCTGTCCAGGGGGATCGATTCAACCCCAGCGGCCCCCGGGTCGAGGCTCATCGGGGCGTCAACATGGCTGCCGACATGGCACGTGGTCGAGAATGAAGACAGCACCGTCCCGTCATCGACGATCTGGTCCACGCTGAATGGAAGGTCACCGGGCCACACCGGGATTTCGGCCGAGATGGGTCGGCTGATGTCGATCCAACGCCTCTCAGCTTCCGGGATTGCCAATTGGTTCACTCTGTTTCCAGCCCACCGCGATCAGTCGAACGGCCGGTCATCGTCCCGCACACCGGATGACCCAATGTGCCGCACGACCAGTTGGACGAATCCCTTTTGATCGATGATCGGCTTTGCCACGTAGTCGTTGGCACCGGAAGAGAAAAGGAGGTGTTCCCGATCACCCCGCATGGCGTGAGCGGTCAGCAAAATCACCGGCAGACGCGCTCCTCGATCGATGGCTCGAATGCGCCGCGTCAATTCCACCCCGTCGACGGCCTCGCCATCGACCCGGGTATTCGCAAGCGAGACATCCATCACGACAGCACTGACTCCCCCCTGCTGGACGATCCGCATGACCTCGTCTCCATCGTCGGTTGCCGTCACGTCGAATCCCCCGAATCGAGTCAGCAGGGTTTCGATCAATACCGCGTTGGCCTGGTCATCCTCGACCACCAGAACCATATCGGTCACCTCCATCGCCCTCCGGATTGCCGACAACCCTAACAGATCCCCGGGCGAGTCCGTTCATCGGTGTCCTGCCCCGTCGCTGTCGCGGCTCGAATGTCGTCAGATGCCGATCCACCCCTCCAAATCGCCGCAATTGAGCACGTCCGCGGCGGTGGCTCCGGCCCGGCGCGCAACCATGACTCCCCAACGCACATCTTCCAGACCTTCGGTGGAATGGGCGTCCGGATTGATGATCAACTTCACCCCAGCAGCAATCGCCTTCCGTGCCCAGTCATGGTCCAAATCCAGCCTGTATGGACTGGCATTGATTTCCACGGCAACCCCCCTCTCGGCACACTCTTCGAACACTCGATCGAGATCGATTTCGTACCCTGGGCGAGCCAACAGCAGGCGGCCAGTGGGATGACCTAGGATCCGGCATTCGGGATCCCGAACAGCGGAGATCACTCGCTGGGTCTGGTCTTCAGTCGACATTCGGAAGGAGCCATGAACCGATGCCACCACGTACTCGAGCGTGCCACGACACTCCTGGGGTACGTCGAGGGTTCCGTCCGGGAGAATATCCGCCTCCAGCCCCTTGACCAGTCGGGGCAAATCTCCTCGTCGGTTGAGTGTGTTGATGGCGGTTCCCTGCTTCTCCAGCCGGTCCGCAGACAGCCCGTTGGCATAGTGCGCCGCGGGCGAGTGGTCGCCGATGCCGATGAACTCCCATCCGAGCCCGGCAGCGGCACGGGCCATCTCCTCCACCGACGCGCTGCCGTCGGAATCGGTTGTGTGGTTGTGCAGGGCGCCGCGAAGTTCGCTCGGGACGATGAGTCTTGGCAGCTCGTTACGGGCGGCCAGTTCTACCACCAGCCCACCGTCTCGGAGCTCCGGCGCCACCCAACTGCATCCGAGGGAACCGTACAGGATTTCCTCGTCTGGGCATTCAATGAGCCGCTCCCCCGACCACAGTCCATCGCCGTCCAGCCGCATCCCAACTCTTGAAGCACGGCGTCCGAGGGCGTCCAGATGCGCTTCACTCCCGGTGGTTCGAATCAGCTCCCATCCCGCGTTCTCCGGGATGGCCGCCGTGACGCGAACAAGAAAATTCTCACGAAAGACCCCGGACCAGCCCCCTTCCGCGACTCGATGAGACCCATCCAAGATCTCGGTGGCGGCGTTTTCGACCAGATCTTCGCGGCCCACCGCAACCACCTCGACCAAGGAAACAGTCTCAGTCCCTCGCCGAAGCTCACCAGTAGGGAAAACTCGATCCAGCCCGTCCACCACCGACATCCGGCCCATCAGCTCGGTCACCGCGTCCCAGGCCCTGTGGACCAGATGGCCCTCTTGGTTCGCGAGATGAAAACGGACTGCATCGAGCAGCCGTTTCTGGCTGGCTGGACCAAAACCCGGCAGCTCCACCAGGCGATTTTCCCCACAGGCGTACTCGAGCTCGCCTGGCGAGCTGATCCCCAGGTCAGTCCACAGAACGCGCACCTTGTTCGGACCGAGACCTGAGATTTGCAGCAGTTCCTTCACGCCCGACGGAGTCTTCAGGTTGAGTTCGACCAGAACCGCGGGCTCCACTCCCTGCACCAGGTCCGTGAGCACTGCGGCAGTCCCCTTGCCGATTCCACGCACCTCGAGAATCTCTCCCGACGCCACCATGGACTCCAGGTCCCCGTCCACGCGCGCGAGGGACCGGGATGCGTTGGCAAATGCCCGGATTCGATGGGGATTCTCGCCGTGCAATTCCATCAGCATTGCGATTTCCCGGAGCTTCCGCGATGCTGCCTTCCGGTCAAGACTCATATCCTCTCCTTCGGCCTGCTGGGGAGATGCCTGTAACGTTATTCATGATATAGTTTTCCAAGCTTCAATGGGACTCCTCTCGCGCCTCCGATCGTCCCTTACATACCCAATTGCGGCGACCCTCGTGCTCGTGACGGTGGTTCCCGTCGCACTGGTGGGATGGCGTCTTGCCGCTTATAACCGGGAACACTTGACGACCGTGGAGAAACGATTTCTGTCTTTGGAAGCGCGCGGACTCGCCGTCGAGGTTGCAGAGTTTCTGGGAGGACACCGGATCCAGCTCAACAGCACGGTTCGAGGCATCGAAGCCGGTGGCACCATCGATCTGTCTGATTTCGAGGCCCTCCTCCAGGACATCGCTTCAAAACCCGATCGAGCCTTCACCTATCTCCAGATCCTCGATAGTCGCGGCAGGGGCACCTACGTACGCAGTCCGAATCTGGATCTCGAAACGGAAGAGATCCTCACCGCCGCCATGGGTGAGGCACACGCCGCTGCCCTCGACGGCGAAGCCATCGAGAGTCTGATTCCAAACCTCCCACAGACCGACGCTGCCGCCGCGATTTTCGGCTTTCCGCTGAGATCCTCCGATGGAGACGTCTGGGGCAGTTTGACCGGAACACTGGATCTCTCAGCCCTGGAGGTGCGCTTCGAGGACAGTGCCCTGGCGGGGTTTATTGTGACATTGTTCGACGACACCGGCAGAGTGCTGGTCTCGTCCCACCCCCGTCTTCGAGGATACGACCTCTCCTCCTCGCCGCTGGTCCGGGATTTGCTGGAACGCCCGATGCACATTTCGAGCCGGTACGAACACCCGGTCCCGTCGGTGGCGCGCGAGGCGCTCGGTTCAGTGGCACCAATCCCGGGGGTAGGTTGGGGGGTACTGGTGGAACGATCCACCGTCGAGGCCTTCGCCCCGGTCAGGGTCATGCAGCAGCGAACCCTGGTGATCAGCGCCATCGCAGCCCTCGTTGCGCTCGGCCTCGGCTTCGCCCTGAGCAGGCAACTTGTCTCACCCCTCCAAAGCCTCGCCGGTATATCGTCTGAGATTGCCGACGGGAACTTCGCCGTCCGGGCCGACGTCAAGGGTCAGGATGAACTCGCCCAGCTCGCCGGGAACTTCAATCACATGGCCGGGAGCATCGAGGCCCTCGTGCGGCGCCTCAAACAGGCGCTGCGCCAGAACCAGGAGCTCTTCCTCGAGACCATTCGTACCCTCGCAGCGGCCATCGACGCCAAGGATCCCTATACCAGAGGGCACTCCGAGCGGGTCAGCTCGTATTCCATGGCCATCGCCCGCCATCTCGAGCTCTCCCCGGAGGAGGTCTTCCGGCTCCGGACCGCAGCCATTCTGCACGATGTTGGGAAACTGGGCATTCGCGATGGCATTCTCAACAAGCCCGGCGGATTGACCGATGACGAGTTTGCCGTCATGCGCACGCACCCGACCATCGGAGCGCAGATCATGGAACCCATCCGAATGCTCAAGGACATCATCCCGGGAATTCGGAATCACCATGAAACCTGGGACGGCAAAGGCTATCCCGACCGGCTGAAAGGCGAAGGCATCCCACTTGTCGCAAGGATCATCGGCGTTGCGGACACCTTTGACGCCATGACCACGAACCGACCCTATCAGAAAGCCAAGACCCTCGAATTCGTGCTCGATAAGATACGAGCAATGTCAGGTACACGATTCGACCCGCAGGTGGTGGACGCGCTGCTCGCTGCGGTCGAGGCGGGAGACGTCACACCTCCCCGCTTCGACGAGCAGGTCGAGCCCAACCAGGAGGTTTCATGAAGCTCTGGATCTCGTGCGCGGTGTTGCTGATTGTCGCATTCATCGGAGGGTGTGCCAGCAGCGGTTCTTCCCAGTCTCCATCGTCGACGTCGAAGACGAAGACGACATCCGAATCACAGACCACCAACACCGCACGGCAGGATCCGCTGTATTCGCTGACCTTGATGCGCCAAGGATCGGTCCTCCTCCAACAGGGACAGTACGATGAGGCCCTGCTCAAATTCGAGCAAGCCAACCAGGTCGCGCCGGGAAATGCCACCGTCCACAACATGATGGGTGTGTGTTATCTCAGGAACCGAACCTACGATGAAGCGCTGATGTCATTCAATACAGCCCTCGAGTTGGCACCGGCCTACACCGACGCCCGGAACAACCGGGGCACCACCTATCTTGCCCTTGGTCAGCTTCGACTCGCCGAGGTGGACTTCCTCGCGGTGTTGGGTGATTCGACCTATCCCAACCGCTATCGGGTCTACTACAATCTCGGCACGACCTACTATCAGCAGGACCGCTTGGGCGCCGCTGAAGAGAATTTCCAGAAGGCCGTCACAGCGCCCTTCCCTGTGTACGAGGCCTATATCCAACTCGCAAACGTCATTCTCCAACAGGGTCGGGAGCAGGAAGCGGTGGAACTTCTCGAGGAGGCCAGGCTCAAGTTTCCCGAACGCAGTGAGGCATCCTTCGAGCTCGGCAAAACGCTGATGGAACTCGGTCGGACCGAGGAGGCTCGACCCTATCTCGAGGAGGTCATCTCTAAGGATCCGGAGTCGGAGAACGCTCGGCAGGCGGCGGTGTTTCTCGACTTGGCCTAATGCCCTTCCACTACGTGCTCACCAATCTGCTGGTGGACGTCCCCGAGGCGGTCGGTGCAATTTTTCTGGACGCCGATGGGGAGACCATCGAGTGGGTCAGCCAACGATCCAGCGAGCCGTTCCAGCTCAAGATCGAGGGTGCCTACCAGGCAGTGATCAAACGCCAACTCGATGCAGCCGCCGTCGCCACCGGCGCAGGGTCGCTAAAATCGTACGCATTGGTCGGGCGAAAACTGGCAACGTTGACTGAGGTGTTGCCCCATGGCTACTATGTGGTGCTCGTCGCGCATCGCACGGGCTCTCTGGGTCTTGCGAGGTACCACCTGCGAAGGGCCGCAGGCATTCTCGCCGACGAAATCTGACGTTCTATCCGACACGAGCTGGGGGCCTGATGGCGAGCATTCTTCTTAATAAACTAAAACGTGGCCTGTTCATGACCCACACCGAGTTTCTGGAACGGGTGGGAGATGCTCTCAAGCGAACAGGGCCCGTCGAACCCTCTCATCTGGACCGACTCGAAGAGGCGCTGATCTCTGCCGATGCCGGGGTGAATCTATCGGTTCGGCTGGTTGACGACCTGCGAGCACAGGTGCGCAAGGGCAATATCACCACCGCCGAAGAACTTCGACCAGCCGTCCGCGAGCGACTGCTCGGACTCCTCAACGCGGCCGCAACATCTGCACAATCCTCGGTCACGGCCGGCCGGCCAAAGGTCACATTGGTCGTCGGAGTGAACGGCACTGGAAAGACCACAACAGTCGCCAAGCTGGCGAAGCGACGCCAAGATGCCGGCCATTCGGTGGTCCTAGCGGCGGCCGATACATTCAGAGCCGCCGCGGTGGAACAGCTCAAGGTCTGGGCCGAAAGGGTTGCAGCGCCCGTGGTCCACCAGAGAGAAGGAGCAGACCCGGCGGCGGTCGTCTTTGACGCGATCAAGACGGCCAATTCGCGCGACCTCGACGAGGTGCTCGTCGATACGGCAGGAAGGCTCCACACCCGGACGAACCTGATGAAAGAGCTGGAAAAGGTCCGCAACGTCGCGGCGCGGGAGGTACCCGGAGCGCCCCATGAGGTCTTGCTCGTGCTTGACGCGACCACCGGTTCCAACGGCATCGAGCAGGCTCAGCGATTCGGCGCCACGGCCGGGGTCACCGGCGTCGTGCTCACAAAGCTCGACGGAACGGCGAAGGGCGGCGTGATACTGGCCATCGCTGATACCCTCAAGCTGCCGGTTCGATGGGTCGGTGTGGGAGAGGGTGTGGACGACCTGCTGCCGTTCGATCCCGAAGACTTCGTGGACTCGCTTCTCGATATGGAGGCGTGATACCATCCGAGGGTTGTCTGTCTCTTTGTTTTCTTGAGATCGGAAGGAAGACGCCACATGCCGTCGCCGGGACTGAAAAGGGGAGAATTTTCCACATCCGCCTCCCCCCCACGGCGATTGCAAACGCCCGACAATTCCCATCGCAGAACCACCACCGCCCACGAAAATTGTCTGGAATCGGATGACCTGCGAACCATCTGACGCGGATGCCGGCCTGATGCGGCGCGCGCTGGACCTGGCGGTTCGGGGCCGCTGCGGAGCGTCCCCGAACCCACTGGTCGGGGCCGTGGTGGTCGATCGGTCCGGATCGATCGTTGGTGAGGGCTACCATGCTCGGTGCGGTGGTCCTCATGCCGAAATCGTAGCCCTTCGCGAAGCGGGTCACCGTGCCAACGGCGGCAGTCTATTTGTGACCCTCGAACCCTGTAACCACCATGGCAAGACACCCCCGTGCGTGGATGCCATCCTCGAGGCGGGAATCCAGCGGGTGGTGGCCGCGATGCGAGACCCCAATACGGCCGCTTCCGGAGGCCTGGAACGACTCCGCACCGAAGGGGTCGACGCCAGCATCGGCGCCGAGTCCGACCGTGCCCGTACCATGAATCGGAGGTGGCTGACCTGGGCCCAACTCCGTCGGCCGTGGGTGACTCTGAAGGCCGCGGTTTCGCTCGACGGTCGGATCGCCACCCGAGCCGGCCAGTCGAAGTGGATCACCGGTGAAGGAGCTCGTCGGCGCAGCCTCGAGCTTCGTGAGGAACACGATGCGATTCTCGTGGGCGTGCGGACGGTTCTTTCGGATGATCCGCGCCTGACGCGCCGTCTGGGAATGAACCCCAACGGTGCCTGGCTGCGGGTGATCCTCGACTCGCGCCTGCGCACACCCACCGAGGCGCACGTCGTCCAGGTTGATCCCAGCCGCACGTTGATCGCCCACACCTCCTCGGCCTCGCCTGAGGACCGCCGCCGGTTGTTGGCCGCCGGAGTTCGTCTCGTCGAGTTCACCTCCAACACATCCGACCGCGTTCATTTGCAATCTCTGCTCGAACATCTCGCTCAGCTCGAGGTGGCGGCCCTCCTTGTCGAGGGGGGTGCGTCGGTTCATGGCTCCTTCGTGGATTCCGGCCTCGTCGACGAGGCCGTGTTCTTTGTCGCCCCCATGCTGATCGGCGGGCCCGGTCTGTCGGCGGTAGCAGGCCGAGGCGTTGCAGATCTCGAACTGGCCCCCCGGTTGTCGTTCGAGAGCATTTCTCGCCATGGCCCTGACCTGGAACTCTGCGCAGTGCGCCGCGAGGATGAAGATGTTCACGGGTCTGATTGAGGCAGTGGGCACAGTCGCTCGACTCAGCCGCTCGGGCCGCGGGGCGCGACTGGCTGTGACCGGTGTCCGATGGCCCCATGGTGAGGCACCGACGCACGGTGACAGTGTCGCCGTCAACGGAGTCTGCCTGACTGCGATCGACCCCCGCCAGGATGCCTTCGAGGCGGATCTTTCCCCCGAAACACTCCAACGATCTCTCTTCGGCGAGATTCACTCGGGTGACCGTGTCAACCTCGAACGCGCACTGCGGCTCGGTGACAGATTGGGCGGCCACTTGGTCCAGGGGCACGTCGATGGGGTCGTTCGCCTGCTCACGATTCGCGACGAGGGCGGATTCGCACGCTGGAGGATTTCGTTGCCAACAGATCTGGCTGCGGAGGTGGCGCCGAAAGGGAGCGTGACCATCCACGGTGTCTCGTTGACGGCGTCCGCCGTAGGGGGCGACTGGTTCGAGGTTGTCCTGATCCCAGAAACACTGTCCGCCACCACTCTGGGAGAGTTGCGAGGCGGTGCTCGGCTCCATCTAGAGACAGACGTGCTCGCCAAGTATGTGGCTCGCAGGCTCGGGGACCCTCGGCCATCAGCCATTCTCGAGATGTTCGGCCCGGAGGATGGCGGTGCGTAGAATCGAACCCGCATACCCCGACCTGATCCCGGTGACGCACCTCGTCCGTCCAGGTTATCTCCCGGGTCCTCGCGTCGCCCTCGACCCGATTCGAATGGGCATCGTGTGGGAGGACGCCCCGCAGCGCATCTTGCCGGCCGAGGGCTCTGTTCCCCGCGACCCGGTCCGAGCCATTGTCTTCGCACGCGTCGCGAGGGACCGCAACGACGTTCTCCACCGACTCCTCGACCGGGGATCTTCAGCGCTGCTGGTTCTCGACGATCCATCCGTCACACCGAGAGATCTGGGCATCGACACCCTCGAGAACGACCTTCGCCTCACCGTTCTGATGCCGGTCTTACCCTTCCCGTTGAGCAACGGGCTCCGTCTGCCATCTTCGTGGAAAAAATCACGTTGGGGCGCGGTACTGGGCTTGTTCCCGTTCCCGGGCGCGGCCGAGGAGGTCGTGCGCAGAATCGATCAACTCGACGGCGCGGGGGCTCGGTTCGCTGTAGCGGCTCCGCTTCTGTTGACACCCAAGGACCGGCACCGGATCCTCGATGGAAGCGAAGGGACTGGCATCGAAGACGAACTCGAAAACTGCCTCTTCCATGCCGATGTGGCGCGCGGTCTTCATGCCCTCGAGAGATTGGCCGGCGTGCGCTTGAACGACGTCGGCATGGATCCTTTTGTACCGTGTATGGTTCCCCACGGCCACAATCCCGACGCGGTTCGAACCGCGGCCATCCTGAGGCTCTGGGCGCGCAGACTGGACCAGAGCCACGAAGAATCCTCATGGGGGTGGCGGCTGCGTAGGGCCGCGGCGGCCCTGGATCGGCTCCCCAACGATCCTGCCACGCTCGCAGTTGAGGACAACCTGCGTATCGTCCCAGGATTCGACGAGTGGGTGGAGAGCTTCACTCGCGCAATTTGGCATGGGGGTGGCCCACTGGACGAGGCGTGGCGTCTCTGGTCGGGGGAGGACGGTTCGGGAACCGACTAACGACCATCCCGACCCTCCCCCTCAACCAACAATCCCGCCGGGGCCTTGCGTGGCCACGGGCCGTACGCTACTATCTCGGTCCCATAGTGGGGCCGTAGCTCAGTTGGGAGAGCGCAGCGTTCGCAATGCTGAGGTCGTGGGTTCGATCCCCATCGGCTCCACCAATTTCGTTCTCATCCCCTCGGACTGAGAACGAAATTGCCACGGCGAAGTCCGTAGGACGAAGCCGGGTACGAAGAGCCGAACCACGAAGCCGCCCACTGGCGACGTTTTCTCACCTCTTCGGTCGAAGATCTCACAGCTGCGTTAGCCCCCTAGACATCTCTCAAATCACACCATTTCGAATCCCCGATAGGCCATTTGCCACGATGAGTAATACGGGGTGCATCCTGCACAACGCCTTCTCGCCAAAATGTACCCCCCCAGATCTTTGGCGCGTCTGCTCCCTTTGGGGAAACCTGCGCTTACTCTGAGGAAACGGGCGGCGTTCAGTGCAACCTGACCCGTCCTCGAATGGCTGCGATCGCGCACGGTCCCCTGACAGCCATGGGTACCCTGCTTTGCTGTTCTTCTCTCCCCAAGTGGCCACCGACTAAATTCACAGCCGACAAGGCCCTTTCCCAGCGTGCAATCTCCCCTGCAGAAACCGAGGCAAAAGACAACATCACGAGACATTCTTCCGGTAAACCACCCCAAATGAGCCTAGCCCTGATCTCTCATATTTTGTTGGCGGCAATCAACCTCAATCTCCACCAAGGAACCTCGTTCTTTGTCGCCTTCTCAACTGCCTTGTCTCTCACTGGACTTGAGTGTTAGGATATAGGAAGTGTCCGATTCACCAAGACGTCCCCAGGATGACAATCCCAGTTTTCGCCGATTACTGAGGTTCCGCAATACACAAATGGAGAACGAATTTCGCAGAACGTACTGGGCACACGCATTGCCCTACTCGAGAGTCGCGATGTTTTCTGCAGCGGCGCTGGGTGGGGCGTTTGGCATTCTGGATAACCTTGTCGCAGACTACGCGTGGAAGCACCTCTTCTTGATTCGTTTCGGCCTGCTTGTTCCGATAATTTTGATCTCAGCGTCTCTTTCATATGTTCGTCCTATTGGCGCTAGATATCACGTGATATTGATGCCAACTATCGTTATAGTTGGCGGCAGTATTACAGCGATGATTACAATCATAGAACCACCAGCTTCAGATTATTACTATGCCGGGCTCATTATGGTTCTCTTTTTTAACTATGCTTTTCTTCAGTTACGATTTGTTCACGCGGCAATAACCGGAGCAATATTGTTCGTCGGATATGAAATTATCGCATTAACTTCTTACGGATTGGGAGATCCTGCACTCATAAACAACACGTTCTTTCTAATCGGAGCAAACTACGGTGGGATATTTGCGTGCTATTCGATTGAAAAGGATCGTCGTCAGAATTTTTATCAGCTCCACGTTATCCGCACCGAAAGACAGATGATCATATTGACAAAACAACGACTTGAAAAGATCAGCTCAGAGGACGATCTGACCAACCTTGGTAATCGAAGAGAACTTCAGAAGCGGGCCGTTCAATGCGTTGGTCTTTATTCCCTTGAGAATCGACCCACTGCAGTCATGGTCATCGACCTTGACAACTTCAAGAGAGTCAACGACGTCTACGGTCATGTAACCGGTGACAACATTTTGAAGAAGACGGCGTCCATCATCAGCGGAAGCGTGAGAAGCGGGGGTTTTATTTTTAGATTTGGAGGTGATGAGTTCGTGGTTCTACTCCCCGGCAGATCGGCCCTCGCTGGAGTCGAGACCGCTTGGAGCATCATGGTCAGCTTTCGAGATTGGTGCGAGACCTCCAGCGTCGCACGCTCAACTGACCTGGGTTTGAGCATTGGGCTCACGGAAATCTGTGCCACGACTGACACCGTCGAGTCCATGATGGGTGCCGGAGACGAGGCCCTCTATAAGGCCAAAAGGTGGGGCAAGGGGTGTATCGTGGTAATTCCTCGTCACGATGGGAAAATGCGATCAACGGCAGACACAGAATTCCATCGACGCTGAATTGATTGGTTTACTGAGGACGACCTCAGGCCGCAGTCGCTGGCATGATGGCGGCGATTCCGCAATAATGGCCGGTGTGAAGATGACTCCCATGCTTCGCCAGTATTTGGATCTCAAGGAGCAGGCCGGATCGGCGCTGCTGCTCTTTCGCATGGGCGACTTCTACGAGATGTTCTTCGAGGATGCCCAAGTGGCGGCCCCGGTGCTGGGCATTGCACTGACGAGACGCCGCCACAACGACGCTGTTGAAGCCCCCATGTGCGGCGTTCCTCACCACGCCTTCGACGGCTACCTCGGCAAACTCCTTGATGCGGGACACCGGGTGGCGGTGGCCGAGCAGGTCGAGGATCCCGCAACCGCGAAAGGCCTTGTTCGAAGGGAGATCATCCGCACCCATACGCCCGGCACGGTGTCGTCAACCGACCTTCTCGACGGAACCGAGCACTGTTTCCTCGCCGCCATCGGTGGGGATGAAGAAGGCTATGCGCTGGCATGGCTGGAACTCAGCACCGGCACCTTTGAGGGCATGCGATGTGAGGAACAACTGGTGGTGTCCGAGCAGCTCGCCAGGCTGCGCCCCAGAGAGATTCTGGTGGCGGAGGGTTGGGAGGGCTGGGAAGAGATGTGGCCCGGAGAATTGCCGCCACCCGCCATCACTCCCATACCCCCCGAGCAGTTTTCGCCCTCGGCCGGCGAGGAGCGCCTCCGACGTGTACTCGGGGTGGGTTCGGTCAGGGGTTTCGGCCTCGAATCGGGCGAGCGGCTGGTTGGGATGGCCGGCTCTCTGCTGGCCTACGCAGAGGGCACACAGAAGGGCGACCTGCGCCACCTGAGGGCCTTCGTGAGGCGCCAGCCCGAGGATGCGCTCATCATCGACCGTGCGAGCCTCAGGAATCTCGAGGTGGAACGAGCCGCCGACGGTCGGCGCCGCGGCTCATTGGTTGGCACGCTGGATCTGACATTGACCCGTATGGGGTCCCGCACGCTCCGTGACTGGTTTGTTCGACCAAGCGTCGATCTCGAGACGATCGCCGAACGACACCGGGCTGTGGCCGAGCTGACGGATGACTCGGCCCTCCTCCACGATCTTCGATCGGCGCTCGAGGAGATCCCGGATTTAGAACGGCTGGCAGCCCGAGTCGGCATGCGTCTCGCGACACCCCGCGAACTCCAAGCCCTTCGCTCGGGCCTGGATCGCCTACCCGACCTGCTGTCGGTGGCTAACCGCGCGACGTCGCTCCTCATGAGGTCTCTCGCGGCCTCCCTTGACCCACTCGTGGATCTCGCGGAAATGCTCCATCAGCGACTCGCTGCGGTTCCGGCCGCGGTGGTGGGCCAGGGAGTCATCGCCGGAGGTTGGGACCCCGAACTTGACGAACAACGGCAGCTCGCACGAGGTGGAAAAGAGCTGCTGGCCGGCGTCGAGAGCGTCGAAAGAGAACGCACGGGAATCGGGTCGCTGAAGATCAGATACAACAGGGTGTTTGGCTATTACATCGAGGTCAGCAAGTCCAATCTGGACCGCGTTCCGGAGGACTACGAACGAAGACAGACTCTCACCAACGCGGAGCGGTTCGTCACAGCCGAATTGAAGGACCTGGAGTCCAAGATCCTCTCAGCCGAGGACCGCTCAAACGTTCGTGAAAGAGAGCTCTTCGAGGAAATCCTCGGCGAACTCGCTCGAGATGCGCCGCGGATCTCATCCACGGCAGGGACGATCGCGCGGCTGGACGTGCTCTCCGCCTTCTCGGATCGCGCACGACGTTGGAACTACTGCCGACCGGTGATGGAGGAGGGGCCTGGTCTGGACATCCGCGAGGGGCGGCACCCGGTTCTCGAAGAGATCCAGCGTGACCCACCGTTCATCGCCAACGATTGCGCGATGGACACCAGGTCCTCCCAGATCGTGCTCCTGACGGGACCGAATATGGGCGGGAAATCGACCTACCTCCGGCAGATCGCGTTGATCGTGCAAATGGCTCACGCCGGTTCGTTCGTGCCAGCGACCTCGGCGACCATCGGTCTGACCGACCGCATTTTCACTCGCGTCGGCGCTTCAGATATGCTTGCCAAGGGAGAGTCCACATTCATGGTGGAGATGACCGAGGCGGCCAATATCCTCCACCACTCGACGCCGAGATCGCTTGTCATCCTCGATGAAGTCGGTCGCGGAACCGCCACCTTCGACGGGCTCTCCCTGGCCTGGTCGATCGTTGAATATCTTCACGACACTCCCTCCCGATCGAGCCTTGTGCTATTCGCCACCCACTACCACGAGCTGACCGACCTCGCCCGCAAGCTGCCCCGTCTCGTCAACCGGTCAATGGCGGTCAAGGAATGGAGGGGGAACATCTTGTTCCTCCACCGGGTGGTGGACGGCCCGTCCGACCGATCCTACGGCATCCACGTCGCACAGCTCGCCGGGGTGCCAAACACTGTGTGCGAAAGGGCGGAACAGATTCTGGCCAATCTGGAGCAACACGAACTCAACGTGACGGGAGATCCCGTTCTCATGAATCCAGCCGCCGCCCGGGGTGAACGCATCAATCAGATGGACCTGTTCCGACCTGCCGCCGAGGAGGTCGCCGACCGGCTGCGACAGGTGGACGCCAACATACTGACACCCATCGAAGCGCTCAATCTGTTGTCGGAGTTGAAGCGGCGGATCACCGGTGACGGCTGAGACGCTGCCACTGATCGTCGGAGTTCCGGGGACCGGACTCGACCCATCGGAGCTCGCCGTTCTCGAGGCCGTTCGCCCCGCTGGGATCATCCTGTTCGCTCGCAACATTTCCTCGCCGGACCAGGTGAGGGCCTTGGTTGCCTGCGTCGACAAACTCGATCCACGACCGTTTGTGGCAGTTGATCTGGAAGGAGGACGCGTCAACCGACTCAGCTCGCTGTGGGGGGAGCTGCCATCTCCGGCCGCGGCAGCAGCGGCCGGACGTCGGGCGGTCCGCGACCTCGGAGAGGCCGCCGGTGCGGCGTGTCGCGCCCTCGGAATCCACCTCGACCTCGCCCCAGTCATCGACCTCGACCGGCCGGGCGGTCTGATCCCAAGCCAGGACCGGTGTTTGAGCAGCGACCCGGAGCGGGTTGCAGTGTTGGCTCGGGTCTTTCACGAGGGGCTCTCCGCTTGGGGGGTGGAGGGATGCCTCAAACACTTCCCTGGTCTCGGAGCCGTGGACATCGACACCCACGAAGCCCTGCCGACCCTGCCATCCGAAGATCGGGATCCTCACCTCGAGGCTTTCAGGTCGCTATCGCACGACATCCCGCTGGTCATGGTGGGACACGCGATCGCGCCGGCCCTTGGAGACTCGACCAAACCGGCGTCGTTGTCACGAACCGTGGTGGACCAGGCAACCAGACTTCCGGGGTCACCTGTGGTGCTGAGTGACGATCTGGAAATGGGCGCGATCTCTGAACTCAAGGATCTCCCCGATCTGGTTGTGGATGCCCTTCGCGCGAGCAACCACGGCATCCTCGTCTGCAAGGCCTTTCACCGGCTCGAGGAGATCGCCGCCCTGATCAACGACACTGCCCTTTGCGACCCGAGCTTCAACAGCCGCTTGCAGGCGGCAGCGGCCCGCCTCGGCACCCTGCGACGGGATCTGTGCCAAAAGGCCGCCGCCGTACCCCGCCCGGATGATCAGACGGTTGCCCAGCTCTGGCGGCAGGCTCGGGCCGCGGCTGGCGTCTGAGGGGCCGCCCGCGGCCATCGAGAGGAGGCGATAGACCTTGCAGGACAAAGCTGTCGTATTGCTTTCGGGCGGACTCGACTCCGCTACCGTGCTTGCCATCGCCCGATCTGAGGGCTTCGAATGCCACTGCCTGACCATCGACTACGGCCAACGGCACCGTGTCGAGCTGACGGCTGCTCGCACAATTGCGTCAACGCTGGGGGCCGCTTCTCACCGCGAGGTCACCATCGACCTGCGCGCCATCGGTGGCTCTGCCCTCACCGACGATATCGAGGTGCCGAAGGGAGAGGATCCCACCTCCGGCGGCGTTCCGGTCACCTATGTGCCGGCCCGAAACACGATCTTCTTGGGCCTGCTGCTCGCCTTCGCCGAGGTCGTCCGGGCCTCCGATCTCTTCATAGGGGCGAATGAGGTCGATTACTCGGGCTACCCGGACTGCAGACCCGTCTTCCTCGAGGCATTCGAACGGCTGGCAAACGTCGCCACCGTCGCAGCGACCGAGCACGGCGTACAGTTCAGGGTCCGGACGCCCCTTCTTTCCATGTCCAAGGCTCAGATCATCCGTCGCGGAACCGAGCTTGGCGTCGACTACGCAGCCACCATCTCTTGCTACGATCCCTCTGCGGACGGTGGAGCCTGCGGTCGATGCGACGCATGTCAGCTCCGATATCGGGGTTTCATCGAAGCCGGAGTCCCCGACCCCACCGTGTACTCGAATTTCGCGATGCCCGGGTAGGGTCCCCCGGTAGGATTCACGCGAAGAAGCCGAACGACATCCGCCCTACCGTCGCGATAACCGTGGCGACGACGATGGTCAGACCGGCGATCCAGGCAGTGTCCTTCCAACCCATCTCTTTCACCATGACTGCAACCGTCGCGACACAAGGCACATAGAACACCACGAACAGGGTGAACGTCATCATTTGAGCGACCGTCATGACGGTGCCGACCTGGGTCGTACCAAGCGCCTGGACCAGCATCACCATGGTCAATTCCTTGCGGAGGATGCCAAAAACCAGTGTCATCCCAACGGCCACAGGGAGTCCGAGCAGAAACACTGTCAGAGGAGACAACAGGGCATTGATGGCGCGATCGGCGTTGGCCCACTCCAGGACCCCCAAAACCACTGATGAGACAATCAGCAGCGGCCAAGCGATGGTGATGAACTCGCGAAGGGTCAGCCACGTCTTGGCCGCCAGGGTCTTGATGTTGGGCAAGCTGAGCTCGGGAATTTCCATGATCAATCCCGGAGAACTCCCGGTCAACCTGCGGCTCAGAACGGTGCCGAGAAGGACAACGAATGCGATGTTCAGTAAGTAGATAAACAGCGCCCACATCGGACCGACAAACGCCGCCACCAGCCCGAAGATCACGACGGTTCGTGCCGAACACGGGATGAATGCCGCCAGTGCACCGGTGATCCGGCGATCGCGCTTCGACTCGAGGATCCTAGTCGACATAATCGCCGGTACTGAGCATCCGTAACCCAAGATCAACGGCAGGACCGATTTCCCGTGGAGACCGATGCGATGCATGAGATTGTCGAGGATGTATGCCAGCCTCGGCAGGTATCCGGTGTCTTCCAGAATGGCGAGCCCGAGCAAGAACGGAACGAGATAGGGCAGAACGATGGCAACTCCGCCAGCCAGCCCCATGAGCACTCCGTTGGCCACAGTTGCAGTGAGTGAACCGGGCACGAGATGAGCTCCGAGGCTGGCATTGAGAGCCTCGAAGGCCGCCACAAGTGGAACCTCGATTCGCTGCCCGACCCCGAAGACCATCCAGAAAAGGGCGGCCAGGATCGCAACCATCAACGGCCCCCCAGTCCAGGGACCGAGCAATAGCCCATCGAGCCACTCCCGGACTCCAACCACGGGACGGCCAAGGGTGGTCACCGATTCTTCAATCTCGTGTGCCACAGCGTGACGGCTACCTGAAACCACCTGATCCACGGTCCAGCCGTGAGCGTCTTCCAACTCGGAAACCACCTCGGAAACCGACGACTCGAGATCGGGATACCAGCCGTAGACCAGCTTCTGAAAGTACGCATCGCCCTCGATGAGCTTTCCAGCGGTAAATCTGAGGGGGATACCGAGTTCGATACCCTGCTCTCCGACCATGACGGCGACCGATTCCACGGCATTCTCGACCTCTTTGTCCAGGGCCACCGGCTGGGGGCTCCCGCCCGAATGAGCCTTCTGGAGGGCCACACGGAAGAGCCCACGCAGGCCTCTTCCCCGGCTGGCGATGGTTGGAACGACCGGAAGGCCCAACTGACGTGAGAGTTCGTCCACGTCGATCTCGATGCCCCGCCGCTCTGCCTCGTCCATCATATTGAGGGCGATCACCATCGGACGTTGGAGTTCGAGCAACTGAAGTGTCAACTCCAGTGAACGCCCGAGCCGGCTCGCGTCCACGACATCGATGATCAGGTCATACTCCTCGTCGAGAAGGTAACTTTCCGCCTCGCCAGCGACCGCGTCCGCAGACGTCAACGAGTACACGCCGGGGAGATCCACGATCTCCACTTCACGTCCGAGTATCAGGGCTCGGCTGATGGTGTAGGACACCGACGAACCGGGGAAATTCGCCGTGGCCGAGCGGTAACCTGCAACCGCATTGAAGACCGTGCTTTTTCCTGAGTTGGGCTGTCCTGAAAGGACGAACCTCATCGAGAGGCGGCCCTGTTCAATCTCGCCGAATCGGACAGTGTTTCGACGGCGCCGCCTATGTCGACTTTGACCTTGTTCGCGATTCCCCGACCGATGGCGACCCGGGTGCCGTTCACCTCCACCAGTACTGGGCCACGGAAGGGAGCTCGCTCCACCACTGTGAGCCAATCACCGATGTGGATACCAAGGGTGTTGAGGTGAGACCGGACGCCGTGGCCGCCTTCAATGAGAATGACCCTGGCTTGCCGTCTAGCGTCCACTGATTCGAGAGTCATCATCCCGGCTCGGGCCCTCCGATTGAAGATCATAGCTCATCGTCGTTCGATTTGCTAACCCCAATGAACACATAATTTTCAGTCTATTTCCACCCTCTCTAAGACGACATGAAGGGCGACGATGTCGTTTCATAGTAGAGACCCGAATCGAGAATTCACTCACGGTTGGCAACGTGCTTTCGATGGGCGAATCGGTTCGAACCGGGTAATCTCCGCCCGCGGCGCTACAATTTAGCCGCGCGTCGTCCCCGGGAGGATGAAGATGAGCAGCCATCCATTTCACATCGAGTTGAGCGATTTGCCGGCCAAGACGACCTTCGATCCGGGAATCCGCCGGGCACCCAGCCGGGGATTCGACCTCAGCCGCCACGACACCATCATTGCTCTGGCGAATGCCCTCCGCTATGTGCCCAGGGAATATCACGAAACCATGGCTCCCGAGTTTCTCAGCGAGTTGCAGACCATGGGCCGGATCTACGGATACCGATATCGTCCGGAGGGTCGGATTTTTGGTCGGCCGATCGATACCTACGAGGGTCGGATTGTCGAGGCCAAGGCGATGCAGGTCATGATCGACAACAACCTCGACTTCGACGTGGCCCTCTACCCATACGAGTTGGTGACCTACGGTGAATCCGGCCAGGTCTGCCAGAACTGGATGCAGTACCGTTTGATCAGAAGGTACCTCGAGATCATGACCGCGGACCAGACCCTGGTCGTAAGCTCCGGCCACCCCCTCGGTCTCTTCCCATCCCGGGCCGAAGCTCCTCGCGCCATCATCACCAATGGCCTGATGGTCGGCCTCTTCGATACCCCAGAGGACTTCCACCGGCTGGCGGCCCTCGGATGTGTCAACTATGGCCAAATGACGGCCGGCGGTTGGATGTATATCGGCCCACAGGGCATCGTCCACGGGACCTACCTCACCCTGCTCAACGCCGGCAGGCTGTACCTCGGCATTCCGGACAACGAGGACCTGGGGGGACACACTTTCGTGTCCTCGGGACTCGGCGGCATGTCGGGAGCCCAGGGGAAGGCCCTGGAGATCGCTGGCGGTGCCGGCATCATCGCCGAAGTGGACGCATCGCGAATCGAGACGCGAGCATCCCAGGGTTGGGTTTCGAAGGTCACCTCCCGATGTGACGAGGCCGTGGACTGGATGATCGGAGCCCGCGACAGGGGGAAAGCCCTCTCCATCGCCTACCACGGGAACATTGTCGACCTCCTCGAGTACGTTGACGAGCACGCCGTGCCGGTAGACCTCGTATCTGACCAAACCTCGTGCCATGTCCCCTACGACGGTGGATACACCCCGGCCGGCGTGTCCTTCGACGAGGGACGCAGGCTGCTTGACGCCGACCGCGCCCGGTTCCGCGCCGTGGTGGATGAGAGCCTCAGGCGGCATTTCCTGGTCATCCAGCGCCTCACCAACCGCGGCGTCACCTTCTGGGATTACGGAAACTCGTTCTTGAAGGCGGTCTTCGACGCCGGGGTGTCCGAGATCGCAAAAAACGGTCACGACACCACCCAGGGGTTCATCTGGCCCTCCTACGTGGAAGACATCATGGGACCCATGTGCTTCGACTACGGGTATGGTCCCTTTCGCTGGGTCTGTCTTTCCGGAAAGCCGGAGGACTTGCACGCCACCGACCGAGCAGCCATGTCGTGCATCGACCCGGAGAGACGAGGCCAAGATCGCGACAACTGGCAGTGGATTTCGGACGCCGAGACGAACCAACTGGTGGTCGGGACCCAGGCCAGGATTCTCTACGCCGACGCCGAGGGCCGAACCCGAATCGCCCGAACCTTCAACGCCATGATCAGGGATGGTGAAATCGGGCCGGTGATGCTCGGCCGTGACCACCATGACACCGGCGGGACCGACTCGCCGTTCCGCGAGACCGCGAATATTTACGATGGTTCGAATATCACCTCCGACATGGCCCACCAATGTTGGGCCGGGAACGCGGCCAGGGGGATGACCGTGGCGGTGCTGTCCAACGGCGGTGGCGTGGGCACCGGCAAGGCGATCAACGGCGGTTTCGGCCTCGTGCTCGACGGATCGGAGAGGCTGGACCGAATCCTCGACAATGCCCTGGAATGGGATGTTATGAGCGGGGTGTCTCGGAGAGCATGGGCTCGCAATTCAAACGCGATCGAGACGGTCAACGTTTGGAACGACGAACAGGCCCAGCGAGGCCACATCATGGCTCCCACAGTGGCCGATGCATCGTTGCTGGAAGATATCGTGGACCGTACGGGCCATGTCAAAGAACCAATCGATCAATCGTCCTGACACAACGGAGGGAACACCCAACTCATTGTCGTCATCTGAGGTTTTCACCTACTCGAAATCTGACCTACACTAGGCCATGGACACGCTCATCCAGCACCTTCCCGGTGAGCTTGCGGGCTTCATTCTCACCATCGGTCTGTCACTGCTCATCGGCTTCGAACGCGAAGAACACGATCCGAAAGGACCAGGGGGCGTTCGGACCTTCCCCATCATCGGGTTGAGCGGCTTTCTTCTCGCCACAGCATTCCCCCAGTCGCCGATGCCGTTTGCCGCGGGCCTGTTGGTGCTCGGTCTACTGATCGCGCTGACTCATTGGGCGACCGTTCGCGCGGGCGAGGTCGGCATCACGACCGAGGTGACGGCTCTCTTGACGTTCACCATCGGGGGGGCCGCATCCAGCGGTCGGTATTGGATTTCCATCGCCTCCGGCGTGCTCGCCGTCGTTCTTCTGCAGGAAAAAGGCCGCCTCGAATCCTGGGCGACACGTCTGCCACGGCACGAGCTTCGAACGCTGGTCTTTTTTCTGGTGTTGACCGGAGTCATCCTTCCGGCAGTGCCGAACCGTTCGTTCACCCCCTTTGACATCAATCCGTACAAGATCTGGCTGATTGTCGTCGCCGTCAGCGGAATCTCCTATCTCAGTTATCTTCTGCGGCGATTCTGGTGGAGCGATCACGGGCTGCTCTTGTCCGGTCTTATCGGAGGAATCTACTCCTCCACGGCAACCACCGTGGCCCTCGCGCGCGCCTCGAAGCAGGAAGACCAACGTCCGCACTCCTACGTTGGGGCCATCGTTGCCGCAACCGGAATGATGTATTTCCGTCTTTGGGTCTTGGTCGCGCTGTTCGCCCCTCCACTCGCCCGGGAACTGGCGGTGACCTTTTGGATCATGGGTTGTGCGGCGGTTCTCCTGGGTGGGTTTCTCTGCTGGCGGCAATCGTCCACACCAACCGAGACCAATGAAACCCAGCCGCCGGATCAACCGGCTGCATCGACAAATCCCCTCGAGCTGACATCTGCTCTGGCCTTTGCTTCACTTTTTGTCGCCGTCCTCATAATCACCAAGCTTGTCGCGACGCGATTTGGTGAAAAGGGAGTACTGGTGTTGGCCGCCATCATGGGCGCCACCGATGTCGACCCCTTCATTCTCGGCCTTACCCAAAACGGGGAGGCCGGACTGGCCGTCGGCACCGCGGCGCTCGCCGTGGTTGTGGCGGCGGCGGCCAACAACACCATGAAGGGGGTCTACGCCAAGGTCTTTGGAGCCCGCACCATCGGGTGGCCGACATTCGGAATCCTCTCCTTGCTCGCCGCGGCCAGTCTCGGACTCTTCCTGGTGCCGTGACGAGAAAAAAGGCCCCGCGCGGAGCGGGGCTCAGACCTTCATGAGCCAGTTCATTGTGAAGGTATCACTGGGGATCGACCGCTGGATCGATTTTGGCGGGCGTCGTAGGCATCGAGTA
Organism: uncultured Holophagae bacterium; assembly: GCA_963710645.1. GTDB lineage: Bacteria > Acidobacteriota > Thermoanaerobaculia > Thermoanaerobaculales > Sulfomarinibacteraceae > FEB-10. The sequence continues at coordinate 123,865 of CAVQBD010000009.1, forward strand.
GTAGTAGGCCACCGTCCTGGCCACGATCGAACTGGTGTTGGTCGGCCCACCCTCCAACACCACTCGAACCCCCGTCGTCCATGTGGGCGCATCGGTCAACATCAGGCGGTACATCCCGGTGGTCCAATTCCCCTCACCGTCCGCTCGGTCAAACGACATACCGTGGAGTGCGTGGTAGAAGCTCGCAGGCGCCCCGTCGCCGATGCGGAAGTAGAACCCACCACCGAAGAAATCCTCCACCCCGGTGCCGTGTAACTGCGGCTCGAGTGCGCCGTCGACGAACACCTTCTCGTCTCCCTCAAAATACTCCCGTTCCCCGCCGTCCACCGATCCGATCTCGGCAGCCAACCCGACCCACTTGCCATGGCCTTCGGCCTTCAGGATCTCCAGATCACGGCCCGGCTCGGTGCGATCCACGACAACCAGCTGAGCACCGAACAGGCCACTTCCAGGTCCCGGAGCCGAGTCCCTTCGGCGGATCGCGTACTCCACGGGCACCTTGCGCCGTCCACGGCGTCGTGGCCTGGACAGCTGGACCACCGCCCGGTCGAAGAACGGCATCGGAAAGTAAGAGTAAAGATCACGCTGGGACCCGGAGCCCACCAGAAGTGACCTGGCGGGAGCCGCGCCATCCCGCCCGCCGGCGAAAAAATCCGCCAACGGCATGTCGACCCGGATTTCGCCATCGAAGATCAGTCGGATGTGGACGTCCGGCCAGTCTTCGGGTTGGACACGCAAGATGAACCCCGTCAACACATCAGGTCCCTCGAAGGCTCCGACCACAACTCTGTTCCCGCGGCGGAGAACAGCGTCACCGCTGAGGATGGTCCCCGACACGCCCGCCCACGGATCCCGACCCGCGGATTCCAAAAGCTCAATCCAGCCGGAAAGATCCTCCTCTCCGGTGAACGGGGTCACTCCGGCTGAATCCGCCAGGTCGTGGTTCGTGACCTGGAACCAGATTTTCGCGTCCACCGCTCCGAGCAGCGACACTCTGCAGTTTGATCGGTAGGGGATCGGGACATAGCTGACGTTGCCACCACCCGATTGGACCCGGTCACGGACGAGGGGTGATTGGAAGGGCGGCACGCCGCCGTTGAAGAACTCCGGCAACGGCAGCTGCACCACGGTGATTCCGTCGGCCACAATGCGAATCCAGATATCCTCATCGAGCGGCTCGCTGATGCCGCCGTCGCCCTGGGTCATCCAAATACGGGTGATGGCTCCTGGGCCCTCATCCTCGAAGATCACACCCTCGTCACCCACCAGGCTCAGGAACCGGCTTTCGCCAGAGGAGTGGCGATCGCGTTCACACCCTTCCGGACAGTGACTCGAGCGCATGAATACCCGATCGCCATCGTGAAGCTCCGCGAGAGTCGCCAGGTCATGCCAGACTTCCCAAGGCGGTGGAGCGGATTCAGGTCCCGCTCCTTCCAGCAGCCACGACACGCAGAGAACAACCACACCGACCAAGAACACCTTCGGCATCCCATGGCGTCGTCGAGACTCGCGTTCCTCCACGATCACGGACTGCCGGAGTTGGTCCTCGTCATGGTCTGAAAAGGTGAACTCCCCTCTGTGGGGACAGAAGTCGTCGGCCACCACTGTGTCGTGGTCGAGGTCCAGAATCAGCGGATAGAATCGACAGCCGTCCGGTCGTTCGGCGTAGGTCCGGCACCGTCCATCCGCCAGGAAGACACACTGGCCGTCGCGGTTGAGAAGCTGGAGTTCGTCCCTTTCGTTGACCCTGGAGAAATTTTCATACCCGGCAGCCTCGAGCCTGGCCACGTCGCTGAGCGTGAGGGTCATTTGGGTGGCCACGCAACAGGCGTGGCAGTCGTGTCGGGTGCAAGGGTTCGCTCGGGGCGACTCAGCTTTCACTCCGCCATTCTCGCCGACCCGTCAAAAAAGAAAAGGGCCCGCCGAGGCGGGCCCCGTATCGATGGAATTTCTCCGGCTACTCACCCGGAGTGAGTACCCCATCCTGAACCGTATATGAGCTCGACCAGAACAGATCATCCAGCGCTTCAGGATCGTCGTAGTAAGAGGTGCCGATCTCATCAGAAGGGATTTCCCAAATCGTCACGTGGAAGGCCTCCTCATCGACCCCGATCACCGAGAAACCGTGGGTCGTGGTGTTGGCGTAGACGATGTCGGACGGCGTGACACTGTCATCGAGGGTGGAAATCTGCAACAGGAGAGCGAGATTCTCCACCAACTCCTCGACGCCATCGACGCAGCACAAAATCGGGTCGTTTGCAATAAAACTCCCCACGAGGTCCTGGAAGGTGCCCGAGGAAATCGCTGGCGCCGTGAACTCGTAGACCCCGTTGGTGTGGTCGGTTACAAATGTGGCATGGATGTCACCCGAAATGGCGACCGCGTTCGGCACGGCGGCCATCAGCCCGAGCAGCTCGAGCTTCTTCTGCGGGAAGCCGTCGTATTGGTCCAACTGGAGACCCAGCCGTGTCCGCAGCAGATCCGGGAATTCAGGTGGTAGACCCGCGGCGATCAACGGGTTTGTGAAGTCCACGAGCAGCGGAGTCATCATCACCGATGAACCGAGAACCTTCCAGGTGGCGGGACTCTGAAGCATCATGCCCTGCAGCCATGCGGTCTGTTGCCCACCAAGGGCATCCTGCGCGACACCGCCCGTCGTGATGTACTGGTGCGCTGCAAAAATATTGAAGGGGTCATACATTACAAAGTACCGAGATCCGCCGGCGGAGTACATGGCCGTCTTGCCCATGAAGAGATAGGAGATCCCTCGCGGCAACATGGCCATCGTTGCATCGGAGAAAGGCGGAGCCAAACCGGCGGCGGCATAGAGTGCGTTGATAAAGGTGGCGCTGATGTTCCCGGTGAGCGCCTCCTCTGCGACGCGCAGAGCTCCAATCGTGCCCAGCGCCGGGTTCTCCATCTGATAGGCCTGGGCGGCGATCAACGAGGCGGTCTGGTGCAGGATTGGGAACGCCGCTCCCAAAACGTCCATGTTGACGTAGGGATCGAAGTTATCTCTTACTTGCTCCCACACCGGCTCGGTGAGCACCATGATCGCGCCTTCTTCATCCACCGCGATGGTCCCCGGAAACGCGTCCTCGGGCACGAGGTGATCGGGCCGGTAGGTCCGATAATCTGTCATCAACAGGTGAAGGTGCTGCCCGAACAGGTAGTCCCGATAGATCATGGTATTCGGATAGACCACGCTGGCGTCGATGTCGAGGGTGCCGTCGTCCCCGATTCCGATCTCGGTGGGCACCCACTCGAAAAACGCCTGTTCGGCGTTGCGTCGCCGGTCTGGCTCGTTTTCGTCGACCCGGCCGTCACTGTATGTGGCAGTGGCTTGCCAGCTGTCGTCAGAAAACTCGTGATCGTCCCATATGACGATCATGGGCCAGCGTTCGTGGACCTGTTGCAGAACCGGGTCCGAACGATAGGTGCGGTAGATCTGCCGATAGTTGTCGAGGCTGGCCGCCGCGTAGTAGGGATCGTCCGGGTTTCCGAGGGGAATGGCACCCTCCACGTCGTCGAACATGATCCCCCTTGGGGAGTCCGGGTCCTGGAACGACGGATCGCCGGTGGTCTCGTAGATGTAGTCGCCGAGATGAACGAGAAAATCGATGTCCTCGTCGTGATCCATCAGTAGTTTGAGATAGGTGTTGTAGTAGCGCCCGATATAGTCCTGGCAGTAGACCACCGCGAACTTCACATCCACGTCCATGTCCGGTGTTGGCGCGGTCTTGGTCCGCCCCACCGGTGAGGTCTCCATCGCGGCGCCACTGCCGTACACGAATCGGTAATAGTACGTGGTGTAGGGTTCGAGGCCATCGACCAGCACTTTGACCACATAGTCGTACTGCTCGTCGGCCACCAGTTCTCGGGTCACCACAACATTGTCAAAGCTGGGGTCGGTGGCCACTTCGAGTGTGAGCGCGTCCGGCATGTCTGGGTTGTCGAGCCGGGTCCACAGCACCACGCTGTCGGAGCGTGGATCCCCTGAGGCCACGGACTCGGGGAACATTTCGGCCGACACCGGCACGGCGGTCAACCCGCAGACCACAACAACGAGACACGCGATCAACTTCATTCTATTCATTCGCAGCTCCCTTTCCGCGGTATCACCCGCCTCACCGCACGCTTTTCAATTTCCTTCCGAGCCCATTGGAGTCATGGTACACCTCCCGGCGACTCGATTCCACAAGCCGTCAAAGGGAAATCTCAAGCAACCAGGAGTTCCTCCCCGGCCCTGACGAGCCGGGCGTAGGGTCCATCGGCGGCCATCAACTCCGCGTGAGTCCCCTGCTCCGCTATGCGCCCGCGATCAAACACCACGATACGATCAGCCCGCTCAACCGTGGACAACCGGTGGGCGATGACGATCACGGTCTTGCGTTCAAAGATCCGGTCCAGGGCATCCTGGATCAGCTGTTCGGTCACGCTGTCAATGCTGGCGGTGGCCTCATCGAGGATTACCACCGAAGGATCGTGGGCCATGACCCGCGCCAGGGTGACCAGTTGCCCCTCCCCGACCGAAAGATCCGCCCCGCGTTCTCTCAACACATGGTCCCACCCGACTCGGTCCACAACCCGGTCCGCATTCACCAGCGATGCGGCCGCCTGGGTGTCCTCGAAGGTGATGGTCGGATTTCCGAGATCCACATTGAACCGGACGGTGTCCGAGAACAGCTGCGCATCCTGCCGAACTCCGGTGACTCGCCTTCGGACGTCATCACCGTGGAGGTCGCTCAGTTCGTGACCATCAAGGGTAATGCTCCCGCGATAGCCTTCATAGGATGTATCCAACAGTCTGGTGAGCGTGGTCTTGCCCGAGCCGGTGGCTCCCACCACGGCCACCACCTCGCCAGGTGCCACCTCCAAGTCGAGGTTTTTCAGCACGTCGTTGGCATCATCGCGATAGCGGAACCAGACGTCGGTCAGACGGTAATGCCCGGCGACGTCGGGCATTCGAAGACCACCCCCACGAACGGTCTCGGCCACATCCAGAAGGGCGATGATCTTATCCACCGCGGCGGAGCCCTGTTGCAGGACGGCGACACGTGCCGACAGCTCACGGAGGGGCCGGAACAACCGATCGAGGTACTCGATGAACGCCACGAGGAGGCCTACGGTGATGGGCTCGGTCTCGAGGAAACCCAGACCAGTCTTGGCCGCGAGCCCCGATCCATACCACAGCATTGCCGCCACGCAGATCGCCGCCGCGCCGTCCACCAGGGCGAACATGAACGAGTCGTAGACGTTGGACCGCGTCGTGGCACGACGAAACCTGTTGTTTCGCAGATCGAAGAGTCGTCCGGACTCCTCTTCATGACAGAAGAGCTGCACCACCTCAACCCCATCGACCCGCTCGGCGAGGAAGGCATTGACCGCCGCAATGGCTCCGCGAACCTCCACGAAGAGGACCCTCAATCGACGCCGGATCACCTCCAAAATCACCAACAGCGGCGGCGCCATCAGGAGCAGAACCAAGGTGAGTTTGCCGTCGAGCCACACCATGGCAACCAGAGTCCCGACGATGAGCAGGAGGTCGAGGACGATGTTGATGAGCCCCGAGCTGACCGCTTCACCCAGGGCGTCCACGTCGCTGGTGGCCCGGGTCAGCAGGCGCCCCGCCGGCTGACGATCGAGATAACTCTGTTTGAGCTGGAGCAGGTGACGGTAGATGGCCGACCTGAGTCGGACAATGCTCCGCTGTGCCCCCCACGCCAGAGCCATGACATACGCACCCTGGAGAAGGTAGGCCGCCACCGTTGCCGCCAGATACACCAGCGCTATGGACATCAGGCCTTCGGCAACACCCGGAACGATGTGGTCATCGATGGCCCTCTTGAGCAGGTACGGTTGGATGAGGCTCAGCCCCGCGGCAAGAGGCGTCAGGACCAGGGCAACCCCAAAGGCCCAAGCGTCCGGACGCAGATAGGGCCAAAGCCGGCGGAACCGTGAAAGGTCGGTCACGAGGCGACCTCCGCTTCCCCAGACCGCTGGCGCTGGACCGACCACGCGTCCCGGTACGGACCGGGTATGGCGGCGAGCTCATCGTGGGTCCCCACCGCAACCAGCCGCCCTCTGTCCAGAACCATGATGAGATCACAGTTTCGAAATGCGGAGAGCCGATGGCTGGCGATAAAGACCGTCGGCTGTCCGGGTCCTCTTGCGATCCCCGCCAAAGTCTCCACGAGCTTGGCCTCGGTGCTGTGGTCCACCGCTGACAGCACATCGTCGAGGATCAACACATCGCCGCCGCGGTACAGGCCCCGGGCCAGTGCTACCCGTTGTCGCTGGCCCCCTGAGAGCATGATCCCCCGTTCACCAACCACAGTCTCCAGGCCGTCCGGAAGAACCTCCAGGTCCTGTTGGAGAGCCGCCGCACCCACCGCCCACCTGACCTTTTCACGATCCGGCACCTCCTCCAGGGCAATGTTGGATTCAATGGTGTCTGAAAAGAGGAAAGGTCTTTGAGGAACCATGGTTACTCGCTGCCGCCATGATTGGAGGTCCAGAGAAATGATGTCGCGGCCATCGGACAGGATGGTATCGGGTGGCGGATTGAACAGACGGGCCAACAAACGGAGCAAGGTGCTCTTGCCGCTTCCCGTCCGGCCGAAGACCCCCACCACCGCTCCGGCTGGAATCTGGAGGGAGACGTTCGAAAGGACCTCCTGGTCCGGATCGTCCGGATAGGCGAAACCGAGCGTGCGGAACTCGAAGGCAGGGCCTGATCCTGCCTTGAGGACCACCCCGGTGTCTCCCTCCGGAAGGTCCACGGGAGCGTCCATGAGCTCGAAAATTCGATCGAGGGCGGCCCTCCCCCGCTGGATCACCGACAACATCCAACCAAAGGACCGCAGTGGAGGAAGCAGGACCGTCAGCAGGGCCGTAAAGGCGGCCAATTCTCCCACCGACAAGGAACCGCCAAGCACCATCGGCCCCCCGAAGGCCACGACCGCGAACATGGCGACGCCACCGCTGAGCACCAACAGTGGCAGGGCGCCGGCACGGATCAGGGCAAGCCTCATGCCGGTCCGCAGCCACTCGACGTTGCTCTCCTCGAAACGCTTGACAAAGGCTTCTTGCGTGACAAATCCCTGGATGGTTGCGATGCCCTGGAGGCTTCCCAGGACGTGTTCAGAAATCTCGCCCAGCTGCTCCTGGTTGCGGCGACTGAGGAAGAAAACACGCCGAATAGCGAGCTGCACCGCCACGATGCCGATGGCGACGGGCAGTCCGGCCATGAACGTCAACCTTGGTGAAAGAGTCACCATCTTCCAACCGGTCAAGGCGACCGCAATGGTGACATTGACAACCTGGAGTCCGCCGAACCCCACAAGGGTTCGAACCCATGTGATGTCGTTGGAGGCTCGACTAACGATATCACCCCGTTTGTGCTCCGCGTAGAACGAGGGTTGGAGCCGCATCAGCTTGGCAAATAGATCCCCCCGGAGGTGGTACTCCAGGTGACGCCCCGGGTTGAAGATCAGAATACGGGACAGGCTGCGCACACCGATGATCGCGAGACCCATCAGCGCGATTGCGAGGACGTATCGACCCACCGGGTTGCCGGCACGCAGAGCGTCGATGGCCTCACCGATCTCGCCGGGTATGCTCACCGCCAGGTAGTTCGTCAGCCACACCATGATCCCGCCGGCGAGATAGCTCCACCGGTAAGCCCATGCGTAGTCACGGAGCAGCCTGAATATGGAACCCGACCTCGGCTCCGATTGCTGCTTGTGCCGACCGATCACACCCCCCGCGCTCATCTTCCCCCCTTCGAAAAGGTAGATCATCATCGCATGTTCCGGATTGAACGAACGGTCCACCGAATGGAGAACGTGCTACCGTGAAAATTGACGATTATTGGGGAGGCGGGGCCGTGACCGAACCCAGGGTATTGATCAGCGAAGAGGCGATCCGGGCAAAGACGGCGGAACTCGCCGAGCAGATTTCGGCGGACTACGCGGATGTTGGCGACCTGCTCATGGTGGGCGTGCTCAAGGGGTCGTTTATTTTTCTTTCCGACCTCTCGCGACGTCTGACAATCCCCCGTTCGGTGGACTTCATGGCACTGTCCACCTACGGCAACGGCACCGACACCGACGGGGCTGTTCGAATGATCATGGATCTGCGGCAAAACATCGCCGGTCGCCACGTCCTGGTGGTCGAAGACATCGTCGACACCGGGCACACCCTGAGTTATCTGCTTCGGAATTTGGCGGCACGCCAGCCCGCATCGCTGAAAACCTGCGTGTTAGTCCACAAACCTGACCGAAGACAGGTCCACGCCCAGATCGACTACCTCGGGTTCGAAATCCCCGACGTTTGGGTTGTGGGCTGCGGTCTGGATTGGGGTGAACGCTTCAGGACCCTGCCGTACATCGGCGTGGTCGACCCCGACCAATAGTCGATCACCACAGCAACCTGAACTCATTTCGTTGGCGGATCCAGGCCCCCGGTGACCCAGCTCACTGCCCCCGTCCTCCCGGGAACCTATATTGAGAATCGGACACACCAACCAATCTCCTCCTTCCCAAGCCCTTCGCGGGCTTGCTTTTTTATGGGCGTGAAATCGTCCTGCCCAACCCCGCAACAATCACTTCGGACGGGCTATCCTTGGACCAGGAGCCCACGCCATGCCACATGCATCAGATTCGACCGTCGTGCCACCAGAGCGCAGGGTCTACGCCAACCGAACCCTGAACCTCCGGTCCATCGCCGCCATCGGCTACGACATGGACTACACCCTGATCCACTACCAGGTGGAACACTGGGAGCGACAGGCGTACGAACACATCCGGCGCCATCTGCTCGAGGACGGCTGGCCGGTGGAGGACCTCTCCTTCGAGCCGGATCTCGTCACCCGTGGATTGATCATCGACACCGAGCTCGGCAACATCGTCAAGGCGAACCGGTTCGGCTACGTCATGCGCGCCGTCCACGGGACCCGTCCGATGGACTTCGAAAGCCAGCGCGAGCAATACCGGCACATGCCCATTGACCTTGCGGACAGTCGTTTCGTCTTTCTCAACACTCTGTTCGCCCTATCAGGAAGCTGTCTCTTCGCCCAACTCGTCGATCGTTATGACGATCAGGGCTTCCCTGAGATCCCGGGCTACCAGGCTTTATTTCGCCGGGTCATCGGACACCTCGATCAGACCCACGTCGAAGGAACCCTCAAGGCCGAGATCATGGCCGACCCGGACAGCTATCTGGAGATCGATCCGGAGGCGCCTTTGGCGCTCCTCGATCAACTCCGCGCCGGAAAACGGTTGATGCTGATTTCGAACGCGGAGTGGGGCTATGTCCAGCGGATGATGTCCCACGCCTACGACAAGTGGCTCCCTGGTCAAATGACTTGGGCCGACCTCTTTGAACTCGTCATCGTGGGTTCGCGAAAACCGAATTTCTTCAGCTCGCGGCTGCCTCTGTTCTCCATCGCGGATCCCGGTCGTGGTCTACTGGAACCCGAACCCCAGGGCATCCCAGGACCTGGTCGGTATGTCGGTGGAGATGCCACCTGCGTTGAAGAGTACCTGGGGCTTTCGGGGTCCGAGATCCTCTACGTGGGCGACCATATTTTCGCCGACGTCCGAATGTCCAAGAGTCTCCTACGATGGCGGACCGGGCTCATTCTGCGCGAATTGGAAAACGAGATCGCTGCCCTGGAGGCCTTCCGGCCCAGGGAACAGGAGTTGGCAGCCATGATGGCCCGCAAGCAGCGGCTGGAGGAACAACAATGCCGGCTCCGGCTCGGACTGCAGCGGTCAACTTTGAACTACGGACCCCAGCCGACGCAATCCATACACGAGATTCAAGATGGGCTGGCGGCTCTGAAGGAGCAGATCATGGCGCTCGACGAGCAGATCGCGCCCATCGCTCGTGAAGCGGCTGACGTGGGCAGCCCCCACTGGGGACCGCTGCTCCGTGCAGGCAATGACAAAAGCCACCTCGCTCGTCAGGTGGAGGCCTCCGCGGACATTTACACCTCGAGGGTGTCCAACTTGCTCTTCACCACGCCCTTCGCCTACCTGCGCTCGGGCCGGGGCAGCATGCCCCACGATCCGCCGGTGACGGCCCTGCCGTAACCGGTGGGCTGGGGAAAGGAGGCCCGCGCCGGAGCGCGGGCCCATCCCTTTCGTCTGTTCTTCCGGTGGCTCAGAACTGGACTCGGAAGCCGAGCTCGTACCGTCTGGGGAGCAGGTATCCGGTTGGCGCTCCCACCGCGAGCAGCACCGGCGAACCGTCAAACCCGTAATACTCGTCGTAGTAGGGCTCGTTGGGGTCATCATCCTGGTATTCGAGGCCCACCGGGTTGCCGTCCTCGTCGATTTCGGTGTCCTGGCGGAAGGCCGTGTCGTTGAATCGATTGTCCAACTCGCGGCCGAACACGTTGAGCACCGTCAAAATACCGGTAAGCTGGGTCCGCCCCACATCCCAGGTCTTGCTGAACTGGAGGTCGAGCTGCCACGCCGACTTGGTTTGGAAATCACCCCGTGGCCGCAGCAGGATGTCCTCGGTCCCCAGGAAGGCTCCGTCCCCAGTGGAACAGTATTGGAGCAGGCTCCGCTCGATGCCCAGTTCCTCCATCTGGTCCTGAGTCGATCGAAAGGAGAATGCCTGGTCAAAAGCATCACAGGTGGAGGTCACCGCCTCGAAGCCCACCGACGACCAGAAACCGTCAAATCCGATGGTCCACTGGTGGGGCAACACGAAGTAGCCGTTGAGCTTGACCCGGTGTTCGCGGTGGTCGGGCATGTTGCCGTCGATGTTGACGAAGTGGACCGGGTAGAAGTCCGCCAGAGCGGTTGCGTAGGACTCACGGGCGCCGTTGAAGGTGTTCCCCAGCGACTCTGAATAGGTGTAACTGCCAAGCAGATGCCACCGGCCCTTGCGCGTCTCGCCCTTGAGGGTGACCCCTTCGTACTCGCGGTAGAACGTGGGCATATTGGCGATCAGGAAGCGATCGCAGCCGTCCACCGTGGTCCAGGTGGAAGGGTCGTCCAACGACGGCAGCGGGCCATCGCCGTAGACCCAGGTGTTGTTGATGCAGGTGTCCTCGATGATCTCCTTGGTCTTCTTGTCCACGTAGCTGAGCTCGAGCGAGGTCTCGGCCGCCACCTGAACCTCGTAGGCCAGGATGATTTCGTCCGCGTAGGGGGCTTGGAGAGTCCCGAGCCCCGCCTGGTCGAGGGTCCATGCCGGCTCGAAGACCTGGTTGGCATCGCGGTTGTCGTACAGCGTGTAGGTGATTCCCTCGTTGGTTGTGAAGATAAACGGTTCCATTCCGGGAGGGCCCGGAATCGGCGAGTCCGGAGAACACAACAGGCCGAGACTGTTGTTGCAGTAGAACTCCAGCGTGTTGTACTCGTGAATTCCGAGCGGGACGCCGCTCGCGAAATCCGGGATCGTCAGAGCGGTGGGATCCATGAACCGCCCAAAAGATCCCCGGAGCACGTGTTTGGCGTTGCCGAAAATGTCCCACGCCACCCCGAGTCTGGGCTGCCACCGATCCATGTCGGCGATGTCCTCGCCGACGTGGTTGGACAATTGAACGTTGTCGAGCCGGATGCCGGGCTTGATGGTCAGGTTGGCGATGGGCCGCCACGCGTCCTGCACGTAGAAGGTGTAGATGTCCCCGTGGCTGTCCACCCGTTCGCGGGCATTCGAAAGCGGCTCGAGCAGTTCTAGATAGTGGTTGGTGATGAAGCCGTCCTCGTTGAGGTCCACGGCGGCGTCGGGGAACCGCGAATTCTGGTCGTAGACCCGGGCGTCGCCGGGGAACCAGATCTCACCCGAGTACAGCAGATCGTTGTACTCGAGGCCGCCCTTGAACTCGTGCGAACCTGCGAGACGATCGACAAACTGCGTCAGGCTCAGTCGGTACTCGTTGCGGTCCCTATCCGAATCCTGGACGCTGAAGGTGGAGTTGGACTGCCACAAGGTGTCCTCGTTGATGTGGGCATTTGCTTCGGTGTCACCGCTTGTCGGCCCATAACTCAAGAATTGTCTGACCGCCCCGGCCTGGAAATTCAACAACGTGGACTGGCCGAGCACCGAATTCAACTCGACCTGAAGAATCTCACCGCCCTGTTCCTGGGTCCCCGACGCGTTGGCCTCGATGAACTGGGCGGCGTTCGCTCCCGGGATCTCGGCGGGATCGCCCGAGTACTTGAAGACGACCCGGTTATTGTCCGCCGCCTGCCATGTGACCTTCCCGATGTAGTTCCAACCCTGGAAGTTCCAGGGAAACTGCACGTCCTCGCCCTGCCACTTGTTGTCGATGTTCTCCACCGAAACAAAGAACCACAGCTTGTCTCTGAGGATCGGCCCGCCGAGAGTGGTGGAGATATTCTGGGTCTGGGTTTCCTGTTCGTCGGGGTCGTAATGGTCACCGCTCTCGGTCATCTTCTGATTTCGATAGCGAACATCCAGTGATCCCGAGAATTCGTTGCCTCCGGACTTGGTCACCAGGTTGACGATCCCTCCGGTGGCCTGACCGAACTCGGCCTCGAAGCCACCGGTCTGGAAGTTCATCTCCTGGATGGCGTCGAAATTGAAATTGGTGCCAAAGGTCCCGAGCAGCGGATCGGAGGTATTCAACCCGTCGATCAGGTAGGCGTTGTCGCCCACCGTTCCGCCGAAAACGCTCGGATTCCCGCCTCCTCCGGCGACGTTGGTGACACCGGCTGCCTGGGTCAGCACGCTGAGGTAGTCACGGCCGCCCGATCCCACAGAGGCGTTTTGCAGGAACTCCTGATCGAAGATCACGCTCGAGTTCACCTGAGTGGTATCCACCACGGGGATGGTGTCCTCGACGACGATTTCTCCGACAAAAGCCTCCGGCATCATTCTGAAGTTGATGGTCGCGGTCCGGTCCAGCGTCACCTGGACGGTCGAACCGGAGGGGGTAAAACCCACCAACGTAGCCTCCACCGAGTAGTGGCCCGGCGGCAGGAGGTTGAAGACAAACCGACCCTCCCCGTCGGTGATGGCGACCTGCGGTCCGCCAATCAGCGTGTCGGACGAAATCTGGACCGTCACCCCGGGCAGAGGCAGGTCCTGATCGTCGCTCACAGTGCCGGTCAATCGCGAGGTTGTGGCCGCCCCAATGAACTGGGCAACCAATAGGACTGCGGACAGGACGAGGAAAGATCTCCGTTTCATACTCGCCTCCATTCCCACCACCGGGACCACATCTGTGACCCGGGCCAATCCGCGCCGACCGTTTCTCGCCACGATCCGGCGAGATCGGAGCCGGCACGAAAACCCGCGAGCCGAGAGGCCGTCCGAGGGCGATTGAATGGCCTCTCGGAACACGGTAATCGAGCTGAGATACGAGAATTCTCGGGCGAAGGTTACTCTGGATGTGGATCATTGCTACAGTACCGGCATGTCGAGGCACGGCGGTCGGAGGGCCCATGCGGTCGCCAACCCGGACAGACCGCGTCGGCTATTCGATTGAATTGAAAGGCGGATTCCCACGCCATGCCATCCATCGGCTGCGTCAGCTATCTCAATGCCAGACCGCTGGTGGACCGGCTCGACCTCGGTCCGAACCTGCGGATCGAGTTTGACGTTCCCAGCCGATTGCTCCAGGGACTGCTCGACCGCCGGACCGACGTCGCCTTGCTCCCAGCCATCGACTACCAGACGTCACCGGACGACTTGTGTGTCGTGCCATCCGGCGGTATCGGATCGGACGGGGAGACACTCACGGTCCGAGTGTTCAGCCGCGTACCGATCTCGGCGGTCCGCCATGTGGCTGTGGACGGTGACAGTAGGACCTCGGTGGCGCTGCTCCAGGTGATCTTCCGCGATGTCTACGGCATCGAACTCGAGCTGTCGCGGCTGGCAAGTGGACTCCCCTCCATCGACCTCCCCCCGGAGGTTGATGCCGTTCTGCTCATAGGAGACAAGGTCGTCAGCTCCGCGCCGCCTCTTTCCATCCAGTTGGACCTGGGAGAGGCGTGGAAGGACCTGACCGGAATGCCTTTCGTATTCGCAACGTGGATGGCCCGTACCACCACCGACCTCGGCGATCTGCCCCGCATGCTCACTCGACGACGTGAAATCAATCAGCGACGCATCGCCGATGTCGCAGCCTCCCACGCCTCGGCCGCCGGTTGGCCCCTCGACCTGGCTGTCCACTACCTGGGGACCCTTCTCAGCTATGACCTGGGGCAGCGGGAATTGAAGGCCATGCATCTATTTTGGGAGAGATGCCGCGATCTTGGAATCATCCCGGAGCTTCGTCCGCTCCTGCTGTACGACCGTAGGGATGCCGAGGACGAGTAATCCCGGTCGGCGGCATTCATCGAGACGTCAACTCAGCCGGGCCGCACCCTGTCCTCCCCCCTCGACCGGCTGGTACCATGACGCCAGATGAGACGAGGATTTCTCACCATCAGCGGTCTGACAGTCGCCGCGGCAGTGCTGGTTTCGTGCTCCAGGCCCGAGCCAGGGTGGCAGTCTCTGTGGCAGGACCAATGGGCATGGCATCACCGGGATCGGCACTGGGTGCGCGGTGTCGAGGCTGACAAGAGGACGTTTCACGTCGAACGCGGGTCGGTGCAGTTCCGCGCTGAATTGGTCAATTTCGGCGACCTCCCGGCACAGGTGGAGTTCACCGGCCCTACGACGCACATCGTCAGGGACCTTCGCCCCGGAGAACGATCAACAGTGGAAATTTTGCTCGGGCGGGGCGAGCACACGGTGCATTCTCCCGCCGAAGTGCTCCTGGGTTCACCTCGGCTGGGTCTGCCGCTGCCAAACCCCCGACTTCTGGTTTTTGTCCTGGTGGACACGCTGCGGGCCGACCATGTGAACGATGAGCTGACGCCGTCGATGTTGCGGGAGCTGTCGAGCGGCATGAGGTGGCGCCAGGCCACGGCAAATTGTTCGTGGACGCTCCCGTCCGTCGCGTCTTTATTCACCGCACGACCGGTTCTCGAACTCACGTCACCCACGGGCGATCTGATCGGCATCCCCGACGGTGTGCCGACGTGGGCATCCCGGCTCGAGGCAGCCGGTTTCACCGGCGGCGCGGTGGTTGCCAATTACACCATCCACACCCTCAACGGTTTCGCCAACGGGTTCGCGAGCTTCGATGTGCCCGATCGGAGTGTGTCGGGCAAACACCCCGATGCAACGTGGGTGGTCCACGAAGCCGAGCGGTGGTTGGATGCCCACCGCGGCGAGGATGCCTTCCTCTACCTCCACCTCATGGATCCTCATCAGCCCTATCGAAGCCATTCGGACCCCTCGCGGGTGGTCCCCGATCTCGAGCCCCTGGCCATGCGTCGACGGTCGGCCACCGACGACGAGGCGGACCGCCTGCGCCGGTCGTATGCCGATGAGGTGCACCATGTCGACGACGTACTGTCGCCGTTCCTCGCCGCCCTCCCGGAGAACGCAGTTGTGGTGCTCACCTCGGACCACGGGGAGGCACTGGGTGAACATCAGACGTGGGGCCATGGACTCAACCTTTTCCAGGAGTCCTTGGTGATTCCGCTGATCATCAGGGGACCGAATATCCCCACCGGAGAGATCCATGATCCGGTTCAGCTGATGGATCTCGGACCGACCGTCCTGGATGTGATGGGTGTCGAACGCTCCGAAGAAATGTTCGGACGATCTCTCTTCAAAGGTGGATCGGGGCAACACATCGTGAGCACGACCTTCGGTGGAGGACCGCTGCGATGGGCCTGGCGCGAGGGAATGAGCAAGGTCACGTTGAGAACGGCTCCCCAACCGGATCTGGGCACCCAGGCGCAGTCTGCCATGCGGGAGGACGAGCCGTTGCCGGCGGGGGGCTTTTTCTTCAATCTAGAGACCGATCCTCACGAGTCCACCGATGCACCGATCCCCGACCACATCCTCGACGAGGTCGGCAGAGCCTTCGCGCAGACCGTCGGACGGATGGTGCCCGGCCTCCAGTTGGTGATGTGGGGTGAGCGTGGTGCGACCAAGCGAGCGGTGGAGATTCCCGGTCAGATCGATGTCATCCAGGCCTGGAGCACCGGTGCGATCTCGGTGCGGCGCAACGGCAACGCGTTCATCGTGATCTGCGACGACCCATTCCCAGTCTGCGCCGTCGCGGCACGTGTGGAGCCCAAGCCCGAGTCGATTCGAGTGCTGGGCGACCGTGGCTCGATTGCCGAGAAGGATCTAAAAACGTGGGTGCCGCTTGACATGCCGGGGCCACCCTCTTCATTTCGTGCCGGAACCCATCTGTGGTGGAACCCCGACCGGCCGCTTGTAGTGGGTGGACACGAGGAGACGTTGGAGAGGTTGCGAGCTCTCGGGTATATCGAGTAGATCAATTCAGCGGCAAAACCATCCGGCCGAGGCTGAGGACCGCCAGGGTTGTCAGGATGGCCCCGGCGATATTGAGCCAGATTCCTTCCCGGCAGAGGTCACCGGCACCGACGCGGCCGGACCCGATGATCACGGCATTGGGCGGCGTCGCCACAGGCAGCATGAAGGCACACGACGCCGACACCGTGGCGGGCACCATCAGCAGATAGGGGTGCACGTCGAGCACCTGGGCCAGCGCCGCCATCACCGGCATCAGCAACGTCGCCGTGGCGGTGTTGGAGGTCAGCTCGGTGGCGGTGGTGGTGATCAGACAGATACTGAGCACCACCAGTGGTAACGGCAGCCCCGCGAGCCCGTGCAGGTTTCCGGCGATCCAACCGTCAAGGGCGGTGAAACGCACCGCGTCGGCGATGGCAAATCCGCCACCGAAGAGCAACAGCACACCCCACGGCACGCCCATCTGAATTTCTTGCCAGGTGAGGAGCCGGAGACCGTCGCCCTCACCGGACGGCAGCAGCGATGCCAGAATCGCCGCCGCCACCGCAGGAACCGCGTCAGAGACCAGCTCAGGATCCGGCAGCAACGAGCTCCAACCTGGGGTCGTGAACCACCCGAAATCCAATCCGGCCCGAGTGATCCAGGCTGCGGCAGTGAGCGTGAACAAAAGGGCGACCCGAATTTCTCTCGGCCGAATCGGGCCGAGCGCGGCCCGTTCTTCGGCCAGACCCAGTTCTCCGCCCACGGCGGAGGGCAGTCCCCTCGCGAGCAGGAGACCGGCAACGGGGAGAAACAGCATGACAAAAGGAACCCCGAACAGCATCCAGCCGCCGAAGGTCAACGGCTGGAGTCCCTCAACCAGAGTCGGCGCCATCCCCGCGAGCACCAAATTGGGTGGTGTGCCCACCAAGGTCCCGATTCCGCCGATCGACGCCCCGTAGGCCACCGCGAGCAGCAAGCGGACCGGTGCCCGTGGATCGGACATCCGTCCCGCGACCCCGGTCGCAATCGGCAGCATCATCAGCGCGGTGGCCGTGTTTGACAGCCACATCGAGAGCATGGCCGTCGCCACGAGAAAACCCCAGACCAACCGCCGCGGCGAGGAACCGACGAGTTGAAGCACTGCCAGGGCGATGCGCTTGTGCAAACCCGACTGCTCTACGGCGAGAGCAAGGATGAAACCACCCAGAAACAGGAAGATCATGTGGTTCGCGTAGTTCGGGGCAACGTGCCGGACGCCGCGCACCGCGAGCAGGGGGAACAGCACCAACGGAATCAGCGACGTGATGGCAAGCGGAACCGCCTCGGTCATCCACCACAGCGCCATCCACAACACCACGGCGGTCAACCGCTTGGCGCCGCCATCCAGAGTGCCGGTTGGCAGAACAAGCACCAAAATGAAGACCAGCGGTCCGAAGAGTCGACCGACTCTCGCCGTGGACCACGACGATCCATCGATCACGTCCGGCCCCCGGTGCCGGGCGGATACCACCGGTAGGTTTCGAGATCCAGGTTCCCGTCAACCCGGAAGACCACCCCCTCGCCTTCCAACATGGACCGTTGCAGACCCTGGGGAAAGTCCGGCAGCCGGTCGGTGGAGCAGCCGCCCGATGCGTTGACGACTCTCTGCCACGGTACGCCGTCGGGACACCGGTGGAGCATCCATCCGACGGCCCGCGGCGACAACCGGCTTCCCAGCTCCGCCGCGATCTGTCCGTAGGTCATGACCCGCCCGGCCGGAATTCTCCGCACCACGGCGAACACCGCTTCTCGGGCGTCGGTCTTTTCGACTTCGATGTCTCCGTGAACCCGCCTGTTGCCTGCCATCTCCCGCTCCAAGCCCCGATCAGCCTAACAGTTCACACCGACCTGGATCTTGTCACGTCGACCATTTCCGTACCATTTTCCAATTTCGAATTTCGAATTTCGAATTTCCAGGCGCCCGCATTGCTACGATCTGTGGGTGTTTGCTCTTATCGCCATCCCGCGAAGCGCTCCTGAGCCGCTGGTGTACGCCATTCCGCCCGAACTGGTCCCCTTTGCGGTGCCCGGAGTTCGGGTCAGGGTTCCGATGCGATCCCGAAGCGTGACGGGGATCCTCACCGATCTGCTGCCTTCTACCGACCTGGATCCCTCCACCGTGCGCCCCATCGAGGAGGTGCTGGATACCGAGCCTCTGCTTCCTGAACACCTATTCGAGCTGGCGAGATTCGTGTCGGATTACTACAGGTGCCCACTGGGAACGACCATCGCCGCAATGCTCCCCTCCTCTCTGCTACGGGCCGACAGCGAATCAGTGGCCCTCACCCACGCCGGGGCGACGATCCAATCCAGAATTCTCTCCGACCCTGAGCGCGACATGATCGAACGGCTCAGGGACTCCGGTCGAACCCGCCTACCCACCTTGCTGGCCGCCAGTGGTAACCACGGCCGCCAGACCCTCGAATCGCTGGTCCACAAGGGTTGGCTGGCGATCCGCCGACATCGGAGGGACAGGGCACCGCGCACCGAGGTCATGGCCCTGACTCTCCCCGAAACCTCGCTCGATGAGCTGTTCGATGCGTGCCGAAGGGCACCGCGGCAACGGCAGGTTCTGCAGTGGATCTCCGATCTCGGCCGCCCGGCTCTCGCCAGCGAGGCCCGGTCGGCGGTGGGATGCTCCGCTGCCACTCTCCGCGCCATGTTGGATCGAGGTGTTCTGGTGAGCTTCTCCCAACGGGCGCCGCAACCACCCCGGTGGGCTCTGCGTTCTCCGGCTGAACGTCTGATTCTCACCGGCGAACAACAGGCTGCGGTGGATGCGGTCTCGACCGCCATCGCCGCCGGTGGCTATGCCCCGTTCCTGCTCGACGGGGTGACCGGTTCCGGCAAGACCGAGGTCTACTTGAGGTGTTTGGAAATCGTGCTCGAGGCCGGCGGCAGCGGGCTCGTCCTGGTACCCGAGATCGGTCTCACCCCAGCCGCATCCGGCGCGGTGGAACGACGATTTGGGGCACGGGCCGCGGTTCTGCACTCCGGCCAATCCGACGGCGAAAGGTGGCGGGAGTGGCGGAGGGTCCTCGACGGCGAGGCCAGCATCGTGGTCGGGCCCAGGTCCGCTGTGTTTTCGCCTCTTAAAAACCTGCGCTTAATCGTGGTCGATGAGGAACACGATGGGGCCTACAAACAGCAGGATGCGCCGCGATACAACGCCCGAGATGTGGCCCTCGTTCTGGGCAAGCGATTGTCTGCCCCGGTTATGTTGGCGTCGGCCACACCGTCAGCGGAGGCCACGGCCCTTGTTCAACGGGGGCTCTGCACCCGTCTCAGGCTGTCCCAACGAGTGGCTGGGGGAATCCTGCCTGAGGTGGAGGTCGTGGATCTCAGAGCCGAGCCCCCCGATCCCGGCGAACAGGGCAGGACCGTCTTCAGCCGGCACCTCAAGGACGCCATCGCCCACACGATCGACCAGGGAAACCAGATCATCCTGCTGATGCAACGCCGGGGCTGGGCCCCGGTACTGATGTGCCGCGAGTGCGGTTCCAAAATTCAGTGCCCATCGTGTTCGGTGTCCATGGTCGTTCACAGCAGGAGTCGTGATCTGCGGTGTCACTATTGCGGCCGGAAGTCCTTCCTGCCCGACACATGTCCATCCTGTTCGGGTGATCTGCTCGACGCATTGGGCGCCGGGACCGAAAAGGTCGCAGAGCGGTTTTCGGAGCTCTTCCCCGATGTTCCCACCGCCATCCTCGACCGCGACACGGTGCGGCGTCGCGACGGACTTCAACACAGTCTCGGCGCATTTGCTGCGGGCAAGGTCCAGGTCCTCGTGGGGACCCAGATGGTCGCAAAGGGCCATCACTTCCCCAACGTGACCCTCACCGGGGTGATTTCGGCCGACGCCCTGCTGGGCCTGCCCGACTTTCGAGCCGGAGAACGTACGTTCCAGTTGCTCACCCAGGTGGCCGGGCGTGCCGGGCGGGGGACCAAGCCCGGCCACGTGATCATCCAAACCTACTATCCGGACCACCCTGCCGTCCGACATGCCAGTGGTCACGACCACCCTGCATTCATGGATGAGGAGCTCTTCTTCCGTCACGCCTTCGGTTATCCCCCCGCCACCCGCATGGCGGTGATCCGGTTCGAGTCGAAAGACGCGTTGGCGGCCCGGTCCGCCGCCGAGGCCGCGAGCCGGCTGGTCCACCCAGTCCCATCAGACGCGAGAATCCGCGGCCCCGCACCTGCGCCCATCGAGCGTCTTCGTGGCTATTGGCGGTGGCAGATCCTGGTCAACGCCTCCAGCCGCAACGTCTTGCGGGAATTGATCAACCGAACCGAGTGTGAAACGCCACCGCGCTCGGTGCGCGTTGTGGTTGACGTGGACCCCTTGTCGACCCTTTAAAACTCCCTACTGAACGAATCAAAACCGGGGTTTCTGGGAACGTGTTGCAGGAAGGAGATGTGTCGATCCATGAGCGACAGGGGATTCGGTGAGTTTCTGGTCACGCAGGGCATCCTCCACTCCGAGGGGCTCCGCCAGGCCCTGGACACCCAGCGGTCCATGGACGGACGGCTGGACACCGTCCTGCTCGACCTCGGCCTGGTGGCGGAGCCCGTGCTGCTCGAGGCCCTCGGACGCTTCCACTCGGCCAGAACGGCGGCCCGGAACGATCTCGCCGCCATCACCCCGGAAATCGCCCGACTGATCTCTCCACGGGTTGCCACCCGGCTCCACGTGGTGCCCTTCAAACTCGACGGCAAGACCGTCAACGTGGCCACCCTGAATCCCGGCGACCTCCTGATCGAAGACGAGATCGGGCTCCTCACCAACTCCATGGTTGCCAGCTTTGTGGCGCTCGAGGTCCGTCTCTATGAAGCCATGGCGCGTTTTTATGGTGTGGAACCTTCGATTCAGATTGCGTCGGTGTTGAAGAGACTCAACGAAAACGGTTCTGGGAGGAACGGGGGAGCGCAGCGGTCAGTTGAAGGACGGTCGGGCGCGACGGCGTCGAAAGTGGACACCCAACCCCGACCGGTGGACACCGGCCCGGTGGCTCGCTCTCATCGCCCGAGACGATCGCCCGACGATTCAATGGTGCTCGAGATCAGCGCCGACGAACTCGACGAGTTCCCATCCCTGCGAACCAATATGGACCACGAGGCCAGACCTTCCGAGGACCAGGACCTGGGAGCCATCACCCAGCCACCGGAACCCCTGGGGCCCGAAGCCCGCCTCAACCTGGCGTCGATCGCCATGCAGAATGCCGAAATGCGCGAGGACATTGGCGACGCCCTGCTGGAATTCTGCTCCCCCTACCTCAGTCGCCGGTTGCTGCTCGTCGTCCGGAGGGGCCACGTCATCGGTTGGCGGGGTGACGGGTCGGATATCGACCGCAACGCCCTCAGTGATCTTTCCATCGCCCTCGACCGCCCGTCGGTCTTCGGAAGGGTCTCCAAAGACTCGGAATTCTGGCGCGGGCCGCTGCCCAAGATGCCGGCCGACCAGCCCTTGGTTCGCGCCCTGGCCGGCATACCACCCTCGGACTGCGTGATTCTGCCCATGTTTGTCGGCGGCAAACCTCTCGGATTCCTGTACGGCGACAATGTCCACCTTGGGGTTGCCGACGCCCCGATCGAGGAGCTTCGCCGGTTGGTGGCAAAGGCAGACCTCGCGTTCCAGGTGTATCTCCTCAAGGGGAAGATCCGCACCCTGTAGACCAGTCCGATCGTCGCGCTGATGTGACTCACTGCGTTGCTAAATCAGAACGAAGGTGATTTTGAATTCGAAATTCGAAATTCGGAATTCGAAGTCAAGTCTCTCCGATAACGGATGCCTCCGTGTCTGCAAAAGGCAGGGGTTCTGCAGACCCATCGACTGCGCAGTCATCTACCACTCAACTTTCCCCGTCAATCGCCGGTCATCTTACGACCGGATGTTCACTATTCGCCTCAAGAATCGTTAATTCGTAGGAAAGACTCGTCGACGCCGGTGTAGACTGGCGTCCACACGAGGAAGAAGAGTGGTCACCGGGAACTTTTCCCAAGCCACTGCGTAGTTATGTGCGAATCGGACGAGCAAGGAGGAGCCGCCGTGAATCTCAGGATCATCGTCGCGGGATCGATCGCGACACTCGCTTTGTTGACACTTCCCCTCCACGCCCAGACCCTCGACATCCCGGCGCTGCCGGCGCCGATTCCAGGAGCACCTTCGACCGTTGACGGGGTGCTCATGCTCGACCTGGAGACCGCCTACGAGATGGCGATCAGCCGCAATCTGAATCTCCAGGTCGGCCGGTACGACATCGTGGCGGCCGATGCCAACACCCACAGCACCACCGGGATCTTCGATCCCTACATGACGCTCGGGGTCAACGGGGACTGGACCAGGTCGCCGTCGACCACGATCCTCGAGGGTTCGTTGGTTCCTGAGTCCCGCAATACCTCTTTCGGACTCGGCTTCGAAGGTCTGCTGCCTTCGGGCACGCTGTGGGACGCAAGCGTCGGCACTCGCCGCTTCGAGACAAACAGCACGTTTTATTACCTCACTCCCAACTGGAACTCCGACGTTTCCTTCGGTATCACCCAACCCCTGCTGCGGGGTTTCGGCACCATTGTCAACCGGTCCGGCATTGTCGTGGCCCAGAACAACCGCGCTCAGACGGCGGAAGCATTCGAAGTCCTGGTCGTCGACACTCTGCGCCAGGTGGAGAGCTCGTACTGGGACCTGGTGGCCGCGCGCCGCGCCGTGCTGGTATCAGAGCAGTCCCTGGCGCTCGCCGATCAACTGCTCTCTGAAACCCAGGAGCGGGTCAACGTGGGCACTTCCGCACCCATCGATCTTGTGCAATCGGAAGCTGGTGTCGCCACCCGGCGTCAGGTCTTGATAACCGCCCGCAACATCGCCTCCAACGCAGAGGACGCTCTCAAGGCGGTGCTGGGTTTCGATGAGCCGCACGAGTGGATGAGAACCATTGACACCGTCGAGGCCTATGTATTCGATCCCTTTCTGCCCGACCTCGAACAGGCCATCGACACGGCCATAGAGAATCGGCCCGAGATGCGGCAGGCCAGACTTCAGCTCGAATTGCTCGACCACTACGCCAAGGTCGCCAAAAACAGTGTCATGCCAAGCCTCGATCTGGCGGCACGCTATGGCTGGAGCGGAGTCGGTGGCAAGGGTACCCTCGACAACCCCGATACCGGGGAGACGATCGTCATCGATACCGGATTCCCGGACTCCATGAGTCAGATCACCGACTTCGACTTCCCCCACTGGCAGCTCGGCGTACAGTTGGGCATCCCACTGGGCAACAACGAGGCGCAGGGTCGGCTGGCCGAGCGACGTTTCTATTACCAGCGCGGCCAGGTGCAAATGACCGCCCTCAAGCAGAACATCATCTCGCAGGTACGGTTCGCCGTACGCGCCATCGAAGACGGCGCCGCGTCGGTGGAGGCGGCCGTCTCCTCGCAGGAATTGGCGGCCCGAAATCTCGAGGCGGAACAGACCAAGTTCGACAACGGTCTGTCGACAAACTTCCAGGTCCTCCAAATCCAAGAAGATCTGGCCGAGGCCGAGCTGGAACTCATTCGCGCCTACCTCAACTACCGCAAGGCCAATATCGAGTATCGCGTTTCCACCGGCACACTGCTCGACTTCCTCGATGTGGACATCGTCGATCCAGGCCAGCCCGACATTCCCAACGACTACTGGAAGGACGTGGAGTGGCTCCAGTTCGAAAACCTGAGCACGTCGGCCGGACGAGTCACCATTCCCGCCCAACCGGTCAACAGCCCTTAGCAGCTGCTCGCTGAAATTTTCATCACGTCGGGGGCCCTCGTGGCCCCCGTTTCGTTCGCGAGAGCAGGTTTTTGGTTTGTAGGTTGTGGGTTGCAGCTCCCGCCACCCGACCGACACCGGGTGCTGGATCCCCTTGCCGCCCGCAACCCATGGGGTCTTCTTTTTCATCGCTGGTTGCAACACCCCCCACGACGACCGTTGCATAGGGACTCGGCCTCAACCGCGATACAATTCGCCCCCGCGGAGGGTGCGCATGGATTTCAAGCTCGTACGACAACTTCCCGGGACCTTGTACTCGGCCGTGGTGATGGAGCTCTTCGAGCGTCTCGCCTACTACGGCATGGTGCTCGTGCTCGGCATCTACTTCGTCGGCAATCTGGGGATCCCGGCCGATCAGTACGGCTGGATCTACGGTCTCTTCACCGGTGCCCTCTATCTGCTGCCCCTTGTCGCCGGCGCTCTTGCCGACCGCTACGGCTACAAACCGGCACTGATGGTGGCCTTTGCCACTCTGACCGCCGGCTACGCCCTGCTCGGCACGGTGACCACCTTCGGCTGGTTGTGCGTCGCTCTCGGATTGATCGCTGTGGGCGGCTCCATCATCAAACCCACCATCTCCGGCACCGTCACCCGGACCACCGAGGAGGGCAGCACCAGGCCGGTGGGCTTCGGCCTTTACTACATGATGATCAACGCGGGCGGATTGATCGGCCCGGTGATCGCTGCCCAGGTGCGCAATCGAAGCGAGTTCCGCTACGTCTTCTGGGTCTCCGCCGCCGCTTGTGCGTTGATGTTCTTCCAGGCCTGGCTGGCCTTTCGCGAGCCGGTTTCGCTGGAAGAACGCTCCGCCGGCAAAACCCTCGGCCAGGTTTTCTCCGAGATTGTGATGGTGCTCGCCAACTGGCGTTTCGTGGTGCTCTTGGTGATCTTCTCCGGCTTCTGGGGAATGATCAACGTGCTGTTCGGTTTCATGCCCCTCTACCTGGAGACCTTTACCGATCTCGGCGCGGTGGAGGCCTCCATCGACCGGGTGGTCCCCATCTCGAGTTGGGCCGGCCACTGGCTCAACCCCGAGGTCTTCATCTCTCTGGATGCCCTGTTGATCGTCCTCTTCCAGGCCACCATCTCGTATTTGACACGGCGCTGGCGGACCATCAGCGCCATGCTCACCGGCACGACCATCGCCACGTTGTCCTGGATCTTCCCGGCCATCTCGGCAGCCGCCGGAATCGTGGCCCTCGGTATTGTCGTGTGGTCCATCGGCGAGATGATCTGTTCGGCCCGGTTCTTCGAGTACTGCGGCACCATCGCGCCGTCCGATCAGGTGGCGGTTTACCTCGGCTACTCATTCTTCGCCATCTTCATCGGCAACCTCTACTCCGGACCGTGGGCCGGATGGCTGTATGAGCGATTCATCCGGGTGCCGGTCGAGACCGGGTCGGCGCCCTCGCCGGCGATCTTTTTTGGCGGCGTCATGTTGATGGGGGCCATCTCGGTGGTCGGACTGGCTCTTTACAAATCCTTCGTGGATCCGGCGGTCACCCCGCCATCGCCGGAGGCGGCATGATCGAAGCGGTCCAGGCCTGGCTGGGCGGGTTGGCGATTCCGAATCCCCACGCGGCGCTCGTTCACTTCCCGGTGGCGCTGCTCCCGGTGGCTCTTCTGTTGGACCTGGGCTGTATCATTTTCCGCAAGAAAATCTGGCTTGACCGGACTGCTTCCACGCTCTACGTACTGGGCACCACGGGTGCGGCGGCAGCCTACCTGACGGGCCGGAGCGCGTCACAGGAAATGTGGAAGATCGCGGGCGAGGCACAAGCAACCATGGCCGACCATCAAGACCTCGCGCTCCTCACCCTGTTGGCCTACTGCATCGTCACCCTACTGAGGACCATCGTCACCTGGCTCGCCCGCGAAGACTGGCGGATCAGGCTCGGGTTTTTCCGGTTGCTTGCGCTCATCGCCTCGGCGGCGGCCCTCGCTCTCCTTGTGGTCACCGCGGATCTGGGCGGAGCGCTGGTCTACCGGTACGGGATGGGCGTGGGGCAGGCCACGTCGGCGCGGGATTCGGGCGGCCCAACCCGATAACCAAGGTCGGATGGCGCGACAGAGCGCTCAGACGATGGTGTCAGCCTCGATGGCGTCCGCAACGCGACCCATCAACTCCAGCTCACCCGTCGCCGTCAGGAGTACCTCGTCAAACCTCGCCTCGGCCCGGTACTGGTTCAGTTCATCGTCCGAATAGCGGTCGCTGGCCGCGAGCAGCCGGTGGCCGGTCAAGATCACGTCCCGCGCGGCCTGGCCACCGTGAAGACGGGCGCACGGCACCAGCAGGTCGGCCCTGTCACCGCCGCGCGCAGCCTTGTGTGCGAAGGCCACGGCAGTTTCGACCTCCGCCGCCAGTCTCGCCAACTCCATCAACACCATCTGCTCTCTCGGCAACCGCCGGGAGTGGCACTTGAGAATCGTCGCGGCGAGAGCATCGGCCGCGAGCGCCGCGGCTTCTCCAGTCCCCTTGTCGCGAAGGGATGTGGCCATGTCGCGATAGAAACCACCCTTGGTCTTGACCACCATTCGCCAGCGATGGGTGCCGATGATGTTCTGCAGGATCTCCGACGTGCCCTCGTAGATGGTGGTGATTCTCACATCGCGCCTGATCTTCTCCACTTCGTACTCGTGGGTGTAGCCGTAGCCGCCGTGTGCCTGGATAGCGGCGTCCGCCGCCGCATTGCCCGCCTCGGACGCGAACAGCTTTGCAATGGCTCCCTCCACCTGAAGGCCCGGCTCTCCCGAGTCGAGACGGTCGGCCACCACCTCACAGTAGGCTCGCGCGGCCTCGAGACGCACCGAATGGGGCACGACCAGCTTGTGAGTGAATCCCTGTTTGTCGAACAGGGGCACACCGAACTGAATCCGTTCGTGGCCGTATCGTATGGCACGCGAAAGCGCTTCCTCCCCGGCGCCGAGCCCGAAGGCTGCCACCATCAGCCGTGTGAAACCGAAAACTTCGTTTGCCTGTTCAAGGCCCTTGCCCTCTTCGAGACCGAGCAACCGATCGGCCGTGAGTTCCACACCATCAAGGATGACCTGAGTCGTGTTTGAGGCCCGGATTCCGTGCTTTTTCTCTGGTGGGCCGACGGTCAGCCCCGACGCATCCTTTTCCACTACGAAAAACGAAGGGCCCCCCGGGGTTCGGGCCAGGATTGTGAAGACCTGTGCCACACCACCGTTGGTGATGAACTGCTTGGTCCCGGTCAGGCGGTAGCCGGTGATCTCCCCTTCGTCGTCCGTCATCGGTTTTGCTTCAGTCTTGAGCCGCGCCACATTTGAACCGGCCTCGGGTTCAGTGACTCCGTAGGCGACGATCAGACCCTCCTCGGCGATGCGACCGAGCCAATGACGTCGCTGCTCGTCGGTCCCTCCCACCACGATGGGATCCACTCCCAGAGCGATCGCCAAGAACGCCGTTGCCACCCCCAGGTCCATCCGAGCCATTTCCTCGGACACCCTGAATAGATCCCTGCCACCACCGCCGAGCCCACCCACCTCCTCGGGCAGGAACAGTAGATGAAGGCCAACTTCCGGTCCGAGGAGTTCGCCGACGAATTCCATCGGGAAACGATCGTCTTCGTCGAGCCGAAGGCGTGTCTCCTTGTCCAGCCGTCGCTCGCCCGCTGTGGCCAAGGTCTGGAGCACGAATCCCAGGGTCTCGTCATCCAGTCCTGCACGTTGTCTCACGATGTCCTCCTCGCCGATCGAGGGGGGATTATGGCACAGGAGGCTAGGGGGCCAGGGGCCAGGCGCACCGAGACATCGTCCCGGTCGTCCCGGGTGGGTGGGGACTTTCGACTTTCGACTTTCGACTATGAACTTCTGACCCGATGGCCGGTCTGTGGCTCACGGCTCCTAGATCATCGACCGCGACCGGTTGGCCGGGAGCTCGATGCGGTCACCTGGATAGGTCTCGAACCCGGGGCGGTCGCCAAGGTCGCGTCCTTGCTCCATGCGACTCAGACCTTCCCTGAAGAACTCCACGTCGACCTCGTCCGAGATCGTCAACGCCCGTCGCTCCAGATCCATGGCCTCGTCAACCTCACCCGCCACGTAGAGCACACGGGCCAGAGTATCGGCGATATCTGCGGACGAGGGTTCTTGCTGGTAGGCAGCCCGCGCCATCGCGATCGCCGTGTCCAAATCCCGTCCAGCCAGATAGAGCTGCCAAGCTGCGGCGTTCAGGGAATCGGAATCGGCTGTGGATCCGGCCTGGGAAAACCACCGGCCGTAGATCTCGGCGGCGAGATCGTAATGCCCGTTGTCGAATGCAAAATCGGCCACCGCCACCAACTCCGCCGCCGGAGAACTATCCAGATCCACCATCTCGAGGAGCTCATTGGCGTCTTCGTATCGTGCCTTGCGCAACATCCCGGCCTGTTCCACAGGCTCACGTGCGACGATGCCACCGGAAACCAGAGCGTTGAGGTGGCGGGTGCCGTCGGTCGCGGGCACGTCGAATGTCCCGTTCCAGCTCCTCTGATACTGCTTGGCGGCCTGACCATAGAATCTCGCCTGCAAAGCAGACCTCGCCTGAAACATCAGCAGGGAACAGTCGTTGTGAGAGTGGCTGTTGTCAGCACCATGGTATGCCTTGATGCGGGAGATCGCACCCTCGGGATCCGCACGCTCCAACAATCCACCCACCGACCTGATCAATGCGTTCATGTCCGCCGGATCCTCGGAGAACCGGTGCAGACACGCCATAAATGTATCTCCCGAGCGGATCCGTTCAGCCTGTTCAACAAACTCCTCGGGAGGGAGGTAGCCGAGAATTCGATCCACCTCGTGGCCATCGGGGCTCACGAAAACGATCGTCGGGTAGGAGTCGACACCGAACCGGCGGGCGATTTCCGCACCGCCACGCTCGGCGTTCACCCGAATCGGCACGAGTTCTTCGAGCAGCGACAGCACTCGGGGATCGGTGAAGGTCTCGGCCTCGAGTCGGCGACACCAGCTACACCAGTCGGTGTAGAACTCCATCATCACCAACGTGTCGCGCTCCCCAGCGGTGGCAGTGGCCTGGGTCATGTCTCCTTTGAACCACACGCCGTTTCCTGGCTGACAGGCGGCGGCAAAGACAATCCCTGCAGTCAGCAGGGCTCTCAGCCCTCTTGTCATCCGGTCCTCCCGTTCCCCACTCGCAGGCCATCGAGTACTGCGACCAATGATTCTGCTCATCATATGCCGCGGCAGGCCCCGGCGTTCCCCAATGCCCCGAGCCCGGCATACCGACTTATGCTACGGGCTCGGTGCCGCGAGGTTTCGCGCCACACCGTCCTCTTTCGCCAACGCGTCAGCCATCCCGGTATTCCGGAGTCACTCTGCACGAAGGGCTTCGATGGGATCCAGCCCTGCCGCCCTGCGGGCGGGCGCGACACCGCTGATGACGCCAACCACCAGGCTCATGAGCAGAGCGGCCACAACCGCGCCGATGGGAGTTTTCAGCGGGATACCAGGCACCATCAACCGAATGGCGGCGCCAACGCCGAACCCACCGATCAATCCAAGAAGACCTCCGGCCATCGCCAACAACACGGATTCGATGAGAAACAGACGCTGAACCGCTGCCGAACTGACACCGAGCGCCCGCAACAGCCCGATCTCTCCGGTCCGTTCGTGGACCGATATCCACATGATGGTGAGAATCCCCATGGCGCCCACCAGCAACGAGATCCCGGCGATACCGGACACCGCAACAGTGATCATTCCGATCACGCGGTCAAAGGTCTCCAACATCTCGGTCTGGGTCGTTATGGTGAAGTCCTCCTCACCACGGTGGCGGTCGGTCAACGTCCGCCGGATGCCCTCGACGACCCCGGGGATATCCTCGGCACTCGCCGCCACGACGTCGATTTCGTGCAGTTCATCCACATTGAACATTTCCATGGCCGTGGCGACGGGGATGAATGCGGTGTCATCCAGGTCGAATCCCAGCATCTGGCCCTTGGGCTCCATGACTCCGATAACGAGCAGCGACCATCCTCCCACGCGGACCCTTTCGCCCAGGGGCGGCTGGTCCCCAAAAAGTTCCTTCGCCAGTTTGGTTCCAAGCACGATCTGGGATCCCTTGCGGCGCGGATCCACACGGGGCAGGAATCCACCCTGCGAAACGTTGAAACGCCAGGCTGTCGCACCTTCCCATCCGACGCCATAGAGGAACACGGCCCGACCGATTCCCTCTCGCTCCACACGGGCCGGGCCCCACGCTACCGGCACGACCTCGTTGACTCCCGGAATACGCCGCAGCGCCTCCGCATCGTCGATCGTGAGCTTGTGTGTCGTTCCGCCAAACACCCCGGGAGCACCAAAGGTCTTGACCTTGCCCGGATTGATACCGATCAGGCTGGTGCCGAACTGGGTGAACTGAGAAACCACGTAGTCTCGAGTGCCCTCGCCCAATGAGGTCAGAATGATGACCGCAGCCACCCCGATCGCTACCCCGAAGGCGGACAAGAAGGACCTCAGCCGATGTCCGCCGAGCGCACCTCCGACGAATCTCAGGAGTTCGATCGAGTCCACCGCGAAGTCTCCCTTCTCATCGTCGTCTCTTCACCTCTTCACCGTCCCACGAGCGCCTGGACCGGATCGAGTTTGGCCGCCCTGCGCGCCGGCAGGGTGCCGAAGACGACACCAACGCCCACGGCCACCACGAGTGCGGCGACCACTGCCCACAGCGGCGCCTGAGCCGGAAATGTCGGGTAGACCCTCACGAAGGCTTTCACCGCCGCCCATCCGGCGATCAACCCAACCACCCCGCCGAGAGTCGACAGCACCGCCGCCTCGGCTACGAAGACACCGAGGATCTGTCGGGTACCGGCACCAAGGGCCTTGAGAAGACCGATTTCGCGGCGCCGCTCGGCAACCGCCACCAGCATGACGTTCATGATGCCGACCCCGGCGACGGTCAACGAGACGGACGCGATGGCCACCAGAGCGAGAGTCAGCACACCCAGAATGGAGGAGAAGGTGGACACCACCGCGTCCTGTGTGATCACCGTGACGTCTTCGGCTCGGTGGCGGTCACGCATGAGATCGATGACGGCCCGCTTTCCCGCCTCGAGGTCGTCCGCCGATTCCATTTCCAACAAAATCCTGAAGAGTGACGACCGGTTGAACAACCGCATGGAGGTCTTGACGGGAATCTGCACCACATCATCAAAGTCGAATCCCAGAGATCGACCGCGCGGAGCCAGCACCCCGACAACCCGAAAACGCCACTGGCCGATCCGCACCACCTGGCCCAGTGGATTTTCGTTTCCGAACAACTCCTCCACCACCTTGACACCCAGTACGACCTCAGCGCCGCCGGCATCCGGATCACCTGCTGGCAGAAATCTCCCGGACGCGATCTCGAACCGCCGCACCTCCTGCATTTCGGCGGTCGTGCCGAGGATCGCCACTGATCGACCCCGGTTTCCAAACCGAACCGTCTCGTTCCCGGTGGCCAGCGGCGCCGCCCGCACGACTCCTGGAATCCGCCGTGAGAGCTCTCGATAGTCTTCGATTGTCAGATCGTGGGTGGTGCCTCCCATGGGGAGCATGCCCGAGGTTTCCACCTTCCCAGGAATCACAATCAGCAGATTGCTGCCGAGCGACATGAACTCCTGAACCACGTACAGGCGAGCGCCTTCCCCAAGGGCCGTCAGGGCGATCACTGCCGCGATCCCCACCGCTACCCCGGCGACGGACAGTAGAGTCCGAAGCCGGTGACCCCGCAACCCACCCACCGCAAAAGCGATCAGATCACCAAAGCTCATGCCACCCACCCGAGTCAAAGGTCGAAAGTCGAAAGGCGAAAGTCAGTCGAAAGTCGAAAGTCAGTCGGAACTCAATACCCCGCACCCGAAGATCACATTGGCTTTGGACTCTGGACTTTGGACATTCGACTTTCATCAGGTTCTTTCAACGATTGCGCCGTCGTCCATCCGAACCCGGCTGCGGGCGCGATCCGCCACCTCCGGGTCATGGGTCACCAGGACCACGGTCTGACCGCCACCGTTCATGCGCCCCAGGAGGTCCATGACCTCGAATGCCGACGCCCGATCCAGATTTCCCGTGGGTTCGTCGGCCAGCACTAAAGACGGCTCCATGACCACTGCACGGGCGATGGCCACACGCTGACGCTGCCCACCCGAAAGTTGATCGGGACGGTGGTGACTGCGGTCTGCAATCCCTACCTCAGCAAGTGCCGCCGCCGCTCGGCTTCGCCGCTGGGCCCGCGGCACCCCGGCAAACATCATGGGCAGTTCCACGTTGCCCTGGGCGGTGAGACGGGGCAGCAGGTGGAAGAACTGAAAGACGAACCCGATGTCCTCCTGCCGCAATCGCGTACGTTCCGCCTCCGACATCTCGTCCACCGACTGCCCACGGAAGCCGTAGTGACCCCGAGTTGGCCGGTCGAGGCAGCCGAGAACGTTGAGCAAAGTGGACTTGCCGGAGCCCGACGGGCCGACTACCGCCAGGTAGTCTCCCTCACCAATGGAGAGATCCACATCCCGGAGGGCATTGACCTCCGAGTCCCCGACTCGGTAGGTCCGCCAGATGCCTTCAAGCTCGATCACAGGCCCGTGTCCCCTTCTGACCCGCCGTCACTCACCCTGAGACTTCGGGACGGCCTCGGCCCCCGCCTTGACGTCGGTGGAGGGGCGGCTGGTGACCACCAGCTCTCCCTCTGCAAGGCCTGCTCTGACCTCCACCACCTGCCAATTCCGGAGACCGACTTCAATCTGGCGCTCTTCCAGCACTCCGTCCATCAACACCAGCACCAGTTCTCCGTCCGCCACGGCCGCCGCCGGAACCCGCAGCACGTCGTCTCGGTGATCGAGGATGATTTCCACGTCGGCGGACGTCCCCGGCAAAATGCCGTAGGCGCCGTCCAGGTCGACAAACTCCGCTTCAACCTCCACCGTTCGGTTCTGCTCCAGGTCATCCAGGACGTAGGGAGCCACCCGGGCCACCCTCGCGGCGAAAGACTGTCCGGGTCGCGAATCCACCGTCAGCCGTGCCGGTTGATCCAGCTGTACGCTTTCCGCATCGACCTCGTCGATGGGCGCGCTCACGTAAACCGACCTCCCGTCGAGCAGGTCGATCACCGGCGGGATCGGGAGACCGGGCGGTGACGGTGTGATCCACTCCCCCACCTCGGTGGAGACCTCGGCCACTGTCCCAGAAAACGGAGCTCGCAGCTCGGTGAATTCCAGCTGGACCCGGGCTGCATCGACCCTGGCACGGGCCCTATCCACCGCCGTTCTGACAGCTACGCAGGCGGCCTGGGACCGGTCACGCTCGGTCTGGAGAACATCCAGGCTCTGGTCACTCGCGATGCCGCGGTCGTGGAGGGCGAGCGTTCGCTGGAGCTCTTTGACGGCGAGCTCAGCCGCGAGACACGCCTCGTTGGTCTGCGCCTCGGTAGTTTGAACATCCTTGATTGCGAGTTCGAGGTCGGCCCGCTGGGCTCGGTCGTCCAGTACCAGCAGCAGATCCCCCTGGGCCACCTCATCACCCTCGCGATGAGGGATGCTCACCACCAGACCTCCCACCTGGGGCGAGAGACTGGCTCGCCGTCGTACCTTGACGGTGCCCGCCCGGGTGTTGGTGACTGTTTCTTCCACGGCTCCACGGTCCACAACTGCGGTGTGGACTTCGACGGGTTTGGGGGCCAACACCGTCAGACGCAACACCAACGCGATGCCGACCAGTGCGGCGACGACCACGAGCCATCGGATTGCTTTCATGATCCGCAATTCTAATACGTCGTGTGGAGCCGGGGGTTCGAATTTTTCAATCGGCCCGCACGCCCGGCAATCAAAGACGGCACCGCCTGCAGAATTCACCGTGCTACAGTTCCCCGTCCGCAACTGGAGAGAGCATGACTGACGGCACCCCAACCTGGAGATTTCCACGGGCCTTCTGGACCGGAAATGCCGCCGAGCTCTTTGAGCGTGCGGCATTCTACGGAACCTTCATCGCGCTCACGCTCTATCTGACCCGCGTGGTCGGTCTGACCGACGTCAAGGCCGGAATCGTGGCCGGCGCCTTCTCCGGTTGGATCTACCTGGTGCCGTTCTTCACGGGCGCGGCGGCCGATCGCATCGGCTTCAGAAACGCCCTGATGATCGCCTTTGCTCTTTTGACCATCGGCTATGGAACGCTCGGTGTCTTTCACACCTTGGGCCCCGTTCTGGTCGGTTTGGTATTCATCGTTGTCGGCGGCGCCTTTGTCAAACCCGTGATCACAGGGACTGTGTCGAAGACCTCCGACTCGGTCAATCGGGCACGCGCATTCAGCATCTTCTACATGGTGGTCAACATCGGTTCGTTCACCGGGAAGACCATCGTGGCGCCCATGCGCATCCAGATGGGCGTGGAGACGGTGCCTTTCTTCTCTGCTGGGGCGTCGCTGGTGGCCCTCGTGCTGGTCTTCCTGGTTTTCCGGCCGCCGGAAGACCCGGACGCCCAACCGAAATCGATCCGCGAAACCCTCCAGGGCATGTGGCTGGCCATGAGCAATCTGCGGTTTCTTGCGTTGATCCTCATCACCGCAGGGTTCTGGGCCATCCAGGGCCAGCTCTACGCCTCCATGCCCGCCTACGTCCTTCGCATGGCTGGTGAAACCTACAAGCCGGAGTGGTACGCCAATGTCAACCCGCTGGTGGTGGTCCTCTTCGTCGTGGCCATCACCCAGATGGTCCGCACCTGGAAACCCCAATACTCCATGCTGGTGGCGCTGGCGCTGATCCCCATGTCCTCGCTGGCCATGGCCTCCTCGATTCTGTTTTCGGGAAACATCCAGATCTTCGGCCTTTCGGTCCATCCGATCACCGCGATGATGGTGGTCGGGATCGCGATTCAGGGGCTCGCCGAGTGCTTCCTGAGCCCCAAATACCTGGAGTTCGCCTCCAAACAGGCCCCGCCGGGCAAGGAGGGTGTCTTTCTCGGTTTTGCCCACGTGAACACCTTCTTCGCGTGGATCTTCGCCTTCGTGTTTTCGGGCTTCCTGCTCAGCAAATACTGTCCGGATCCTGCCACCCTCCCAGCCGCGGAGCAGATCCAGCACGCGGCGGCCCTGGCCGGTCAGGGTCCCATGCCCGCCGCCTATGAACACGCCTACTACCTGTGGCTGGCGTACGCCGGGGTCGGCGTCGTCTCGTTCCTCGCGCTCGTTGCGTTTATCGTGGTGACCAATCGGATTGATGCCAGGAGTTAGGGAGCAGGGAGCAGGGAGCAGGGAGTAGCAAAATCCTCCAGGCCAGAGGGACCGGCGACTCTCCGCAACACCAGAAATGGAACTCCAGCCCTCCTCGCGCGTAGAAGAACCCAGGAGGCACAACATGGCGCCCGGCCGAACCCCGCTTCACCGATCTCGAACCAACCGAATCATCGCCGGTGTCTGCGGCGGATTCGCGCAGTGGCTCGGCTGGCACCCGACCACCTTCCGTATTCTCTATGTTGTCCTGTCGGTTCTGTCCGCCGCTTTCCCGGGCATCCTCGTCTACCTGGTGCTGTGGATCGTCATGCCCAACGAGAAGATCTGACCAAGCCCGAACCAATTCCCTCCGGTCTCCGTTAACACCTCACAGATAGAAACGTTCTATAGATCGAACGCGATAGATCGAACGGAGGGACGACTATGAAACGCACAATGACCGCAGCCCTGGCCGCAATCCTGATGCTGGCACTGCCGATGGCCGCAGCCGACGAGACACGATGGCTCAACGTCCACGTAACCGAGGCCGAAGAAGGGGCCAATGTGGAGGTCCATCTGCCGCTGCAGCTGGTGCTGGCGGTGATCAACAGTGTGGACGTGGACAATTTCCACGCCGGCAAGGTCGATCTGGAGATTTCGGATGCCGACATCGACTGGCCCCAACTGCTCGCCGCCGTCAAAGAAGCGCCCGATGGCGAATTCGTCAAGGTGGACACCGAGGACGCCCAGGTCAGAGTCAGCAAGACCGGGGGCACCCTGTATGTTCACGTGGTCGAGAACGGAGAGGACAACGCGGTGGTGAACGTCTCACTCCCAATGGCGATCATTGACGGTCTCGACATCGACGAAAACAACCAGATCGATGTGGCAGCGCTTCTGTCGACCTTCGACCAGCTGCCCGACGGCGACCTGGTGACAGTGACCTCGGACGAGGCCACGGTCCGCGTCTGGGTCGAATAGTGAACCGGCAACGAGGCGTTTCGACCGTCGGAGCGGTGGTTCTGGCGGGGCTCGCAGGAGTCTTGGCCACCGTCTTCATGATGGACTGGATGTTGGTGGACGTTCACACCCCCGAACCGGAATCGATGCACATCATGGTTCCCTTTCCTCTCTTGGCCGGACGTGTGGCCGCGAGCTTTGTACCGGATGAAGCCTTTCGCGATGCCGAAATGCCGGACGAATTCGTGCAACAACGCGAGGTCGTGCTGACAGCGCTGAGGGAGCTTGCGGAGACTCCCGACGCCACACTCGTCCGGGTTGATGCCGACGACGCGATCGTCGAAATCTCGAAGGTGGGCGATGACGTCCTGGTATCAGTCGATGCCGAGGATGCGAAGGTCCGGTGCAAGATCCCGGTTGACGGCATCCTGGACGCCCTCGAGGACTGGGATTGGCAGACGGCTGACCCCCAGATGATCTTCGACATCCTCGGTTCGGCCTCCATGGGAGAATTGGTCACGGTCGAGGCGGAGGACGGGACCCGCGTCGCGATCAAGATGTGGTAGGCCGTCGGCAGTAAGCCGGGAGCCGGGGACAATTGACGGCGGGCAGTCGTGGTGCGGCCTGGTTGTATTGCGCACGGGACTCGGACTCCGGGACTCGGATGGAGCATTCAACGGTGCGCTCTGATGATCCGATTCCCGAGCCCCGAGTTCCGATTCCCGGGCCTTATGTACCTTGTTCCTGAATGTGCGGGGCCCTGCCCCCCACTCCCTGGTAACTTCATCACATGGAAATCACCTACGTCGAAATCGACCACGAGGACACTCCCATCGGGCGATTGACGTTGCGTGAGTATCGCGCGGACACCGGTGAAGCCGGTTACGAGATCCTGCTCAACGACGCCTTTCTCATGGCCAGTCACGGCTCGCATTCCGAACGCGCCATGGCGGACCTGGGCCACCAACTCCTGCCCCCCGAAGCGCGAGATCTGTCGGTCCTCGTCGGGGGTCTCGGCGCCGGCCACACTCTGCGGGCGGTACTGGACCTGCCCCGGGTTACGTCGGTCGTGGTTGTGGAGATCGGGCCAAAAGTGGTGGACTGGAATCGCAGATATTTCGCAGACATCAACGGGGGCGCGGTGGACGACCCGCGAGTGAGGGTTCTCTGTGCTGATCTGACCGATGTCATCGCCCGGTCTGAGGAAGCGCACGATCTGGCGCTGCTCGATGTCGACAACGGGCCGGGGTGGCTGGCCTCGCCGTCCAACGCGCGTCTCTATCAGCCCGGGGGCTTGGCCGCATGCCGACGCGCGCTGAGGAGACGCGGAGTGCTCGCGATCTGGAGCCCACAGCGCAACATCGAGTTTGAGCGCTCGTTGAGCAGAGTCTTCGGGAACTGGACGATGAAGGACACCACCAGCCTCAGCCGGTCGTCCGGCGAACCGCCGAGCGCGATCTACCTGGCGTTGAAGGATTCGGGAAAGAACTGATCCATCGACACGGCGCGCGGCTCCACCGACGCCGGTGGAATCGCCAGTGGTTCCGGTGGCTCCCAGCCGCCAAGATCAGCCACCGTGACCGCAAGGACTTCGGCCGAAAACTCGGCCGGCGGAATCGGTGCTCCGGCCTCTACCCACACCCGAGACCACACCCTGCGAAACGGCCTCGACATCGGCCGACCCCATCGCCGGCTGAAGTACGACCCCCACATGCCCCGGATCGCCATGGGAATCACCGGCACCGGTCTCTCGCGGACGACAGCTTCGATGCCGCGGCGAAATGGCTGCAGACGGCCGTCGGTTGTCAGGCCGCCCTCCGGAAAGACGCACACCAGGTGTCCTCGGTCGAGCTCGCCACTGATGTGTTCGATGACCGTTTCCAGAGGTGTTTCAGCCGACGAATCCCGAGGCACCGGGATCACCTTTGCACCTCGTGCAACCGCACGAATCAGTGGATTGTCCATGAAGCTCGCGTCGATCACGAATCGCACAGGCCTGGCTGATACAGAGGCGATCACGAGCCAATCCACGAAACTCACCTGGTTCGCCGCCAACACAGCCGGGCCGTTGAGGGGGATATTGTCTTCACCCGTGGCGTGAAGGCGGTACATCACGTGGGCCACTCCCCAGGCAATGAAGCGCAGCACGAATTCGGGAATCACCGTATAGATGTAGACGGCGACGACCACGTTGAGGAGCGCCAACACGAGAAAAATCGCCGGAATCTCGAAACCGACCGAAAGCAAGGCCATAAGGAACAGCGACGAGCCGACAATGAACACCGAGTTGACGATGTTGTTGCCGGCGATGACCCGCGATCGATTCGCTGGGTCCGGACGTTGCTGAATGAGGGTGAAGAGAGGGACGGTGTAGAAACCCGAGGACACCGCCACGAGCAGGAGATCCGTGACGATCCTCCACGCACCCCCGACCGCGAAGAAGCCCGAGAGACTCAAGAGTCCTTCGCTGCCGGCGCCGACAAAAAGCTGCGAGGCAAAGGCCAGATCGAGGGCAAAGAGTGAGATGCCGATGGATCCGAGCGGCACCAGCCCCAACTCGAGGTGGCGGTAGGAGAGCCGATCACACAGCAGGGCGCCGATCCCGATTCCCACACAGAAGGTCGTCAGAAGAACGGTCAGAACGGGTTTGTCTCCACCGAGGACATCCTTGGCGAAGCTCGGCAACAGGGCGAGGAACGCCGCGCCCAGGGACCAGAACCACGACAGCCCGAGGATCGTGAGGGTCACCGTCCGATCGGAGAGCGCCACCCGCAACACGCCGGTGGTGGCCGTCACGGGATTCAAGTCGATGACGAGTTCGGGCTGAGCAGGGGGGGTTGTTGGAATGAACAGGGACGCCGCCAGTCCGACAACAGCAATCGCACCGACGACCAACCCGACGACGGCCGTCCAATCTGCGACCGCAAAAGCCAGCGTCCCGGCCGCGACGGTTCCCAACAAAATCGCCAGAAATGTTCCCGTTTCCACCAAGGCGTTACCGCCGACCAGCGATGAATCGTCAAGCAGGTCCGGCAGCACAGAAAATTTGGCCGGTCCGAGGAATGCTGCGTGCAGACCCATGAGACAGAGCACCAACAACAGCATCGGCAGACTGCCGGTGGCGAATCCCAAACCCGCCAGTCCCATGATGCCGATCTCGGCTGTCTTGATGTATCGAATGACATGGGCCTTGACCAGCTTGTCGGCGACCTGTCCCGCGGTGGCTGAAAACAAGAAGTACGGCAGGATGAAAAGACCCGGCAATGCCACCAGGATCTGTTCGGAGTTGAAGCCCGCAAGCGACATGGCGCGGTAGGCCACCAATATGGCCAGAGCGTTACGAAACACGTTGTCGTTGAACGCCGCCAAGAATAGCGTCGCGAAAAGCGGCCAAAATCGCCGCTCGGTGAGGAGATGGAACAGGCCCACGAATTGATGATCCGTCGCGCCACGGCCTTCGAGCCCAGCGCCAGCGCAGTCTACTACCACCCACGAAACCGAGAAACACCCTCTGAAAGCGGTTTACGCGCTGGAATCTGTCATATGAGCGTCAAAATCCGCCAACATCGGTCAACACAGGCCTTTTCTTCAATATAGTTGGCTGGGAAATACGTTGCGACTGAGCGTGCGTCTCAGCATAAGGAGTGAATGACATGACACGACGAGTGATTGGTCTGGCGTTGACCGTGCTGTGTGTTTGCGGCCAGGGAGTGATCTGGGCCCAAGAGGTCGGGTCAGAGGAGGCCACCGAGGTCGATGGAACTCTTCCGACAACCGACGACACTGGAGTGGTCGAAACCGAAGACGGCCGGACCTTCACCGACAAGATCGTGGTGACCGCGTCGCGCCGGGAGCAGGAATCGGCAACCACCCCGGCAACGATCAGGGTCATCAGCGCGCAGTCCATCCAAGCCCAACAGCCCGAGAAGATCGCGGATCTGTTCAAGGAGATACCTGGAGTCCAGATAACCGGTGAGGGTCCCTTCCGAGGCATTCCGATCATCCGCGGTCTGAACAGCAACCGCGTTCTCATCCTGGTGGACGGGCAGCGGCTCAACAACGCCCGCGAGTCCACCGACTTCGCCGGCATCCAGCCGGCTCTGGTGGATATGACACAGGTGGAGAGGATCGAGGTTCTCAGCGGCCCGGCGTCGGTGCAGTTCGGTTCGGACGCCATCGGCGGCGTGATCAACATCATCACAAAGAAACCGGAGCTCGGATCGGAGGAGTTCACATGGGGCGGCAGCGTCGAATACGGCTACGGTGACAGCGCCGACGCGCAGCGGGCACAGGCGGCGGTCACCGGAACCGGCTCCCGATTCTCGTTCAACGTCATTGGCTCGTGGGAGGACTACGGAGATTACACGGCCGCCGACGGCGCATCGGACAGTGATCGGTTTTCCAGCTACGTCGATGACGACAACGTGGTGTACAACAGCGGTATGGAGCAGACCAGCTTTCAGGGCGGGCTGCGATTCATGACCGGCAACACCGGGATCTTCCGGGTCAATCTCGAGAGCACCCGAACCAAAGACATCGGCTTCCCCGGTTTCGATCGTGATTCCGGCATCGAAATCTACTTCCCCAACTTCGATCGCGACAAATTGGGTCTCAGGTGGGAAAGCGGACCTCTTTGGGGTCTCGACGATCTCGCTTTTGCTGCCTATTACCAGCAGGTCGACAAACAGAGCGTGCGCAACTTCGCCTTCCCCGGGTTTTTCCAGAACAACACGAGCCAGTCGCTCATCGACACCATCGGCTTCAACGCCCAGGGCATTAAAGACACCGGCCGGCACCACCTGGTCTTCGGCCTCGACGTCTACCAGGACACGCTCGATGACACAACGGTCATCGAGAGCAGCTTCATGCCGCCCAGCGATGACGTGGCAGTTCCGGATGGCACCCAGACCGGACTCGGCCTGTTCATCGAGGACAGCATCGCGCTGTCGGAGCAGGTCACGTTGAAGGCCGGCCTCCGCGGTGACACCTTCGACTACGATACCGATGATGATCCCAACTACACCGGCGAGCCGTTCAACGTGACCGACTCCGACATCACGGGCAATCTCGGTCTCACGTGGGGCATCACCGACAACGTGACCTACACCGCCCTTGTGGGTCGCGGTTTCCGATCACCGAATATGCAGGAACGGTCGTTCACGGGCTTTGCCACCACTGGCGACACGTTCATCATCCAGAACCCGGACCTGACGTCCGAACGATCCCTCAATTTCGAAACCGGATTCAAGGTACGATATGACCGATACTACGGCGGCCTGACCGTTTATTACAACGACCTCACCGACTTCATCAGCACCGAGTTTCTCGGCCAGGATCCCGACACCGGGTTCGAGATCGCCCAGCTCCAGAACATCGACGACGCCTATATCTGGGGCGTCGAATTCGATCTCGAAACCATCTTCGCCAATTGGTGGACGGCCTTCGGAAGCTACAGCTACTCCGAGGGTCAGAACCAGACCGCCGATCAGCCCCTCGGACTGATCTCGCCGCAGAAAATCACCCTCGGTGTGCGCTATCAGCGGTCGCGCTGGTGGGGCGAAGCACGGGCTCGCTTCGTCTTTCGTCAGAACCGCCTCTCCGACTCGCTCCGCCTCAGCTACCCGGAGGGCATCCCCGGATTCCAGGTCTACGACCTACGGGGCGGCTATGACTTCGACTTCGGGCTCGGCTTCGTCGTCGCTCTGGAGAACTTCACGGACGAGCTCTATGCCGAGACCTACAACAACCGCCCCGAGCCCGGCCGCAACCTGAGGCTCGCAGCCAGCTACCGGTTCTGACGGGAGAATCGCAGAGATCTCGGACGCTCGATTCTCACAGCACAGTTTTCACGGCCCAGTGGTTGCTGAGAGGGCCACGAGTGAAATCTGAGCTCCGAGAATCGAGAACAGCCTTCTATTCGACGCAATTCACGGAGCAAGCCCTGCTCGCGGAGTGAATAGCGCAACCAGAATGACGGCTCCGGGTCAGGTCATTCGGACGGCCGGCTCGCTGCGAGCTCGGCCGCGATGGCCAACGGATCTTCGTCCTCGGCCGGGGGCGTCCAGCCGCCGCCAAGCGAGCGGTAAACACCCACCAGGCCCTGCAG
Source organism: uncultured Holophagae bacterium (assembly GCA_963710645.1). GTDB lineage: Bacteria > Acidobacteriota > Thermoanaerobaculia > Thermoanaerobaculales > Sulfomarinibacteraceae > FEB-10. The sequence goes on from CAVQBD010000009.1 coordinate 166,273, forward strand.
CACAAGGCCTTTGCTGTTGGCATAATCGTCCTGCCGGTTGAGCAGAGAGCGCTGGGTATCGAGCACGTTCTGGAAGTTGGTCAGACCGGCCCGGTACTGGGTCAACACCAGGTCCAACGATCGCTGGGTGGCGTCGACGCTGGTGGCCAGCTTGTCCCGTCGGGCGCGCTCCCTGCCGTAAGCGACCATGGAGTTCTGGACCTCTTCGAGGGCGAAGAGCACGGTTTGCTCGTAGGCCACATAGGCCTGCCTGGTCCGGGCTTCCTCCGCCTCGATCTGGCTGCGTACCCGCCCACCTGTGAAGAGATTCCACTGAATCGGCAGGCCAACGCTCCACGTGAAGGCGTCGCCGCTGCCCAGATCACCAAAGGAGGTCGCCTGCAGGCCGATGAGTCCGGATAGCGAGAAGGTCGGGTAGAGGGCGGCCGTGGCGACACCGATCCGGGCGTTCTGTGAGGCGAGGGCTCGTTCAGCCCGCCTGATGTCCGGACGCTGCCGCAGCAACTCTGCCGGCAGGGTCGTCGTCAAGGTGCCGGGGTCGGTCGGGACATCAGTCGGCGGCAGAAGCTCGTCGTGCAGCATCCCAGGAGTCTCGCCGAGGAGAACCGCCAGCCGGTTGGCGGCGAACTCCAGTTCGATCTCGAGCTGTGGAATGAAGGCTTCGGTATTGGCCAAGTTGGACTCGGCCTGGGCGACGTCAAGCGCTGACACCAGACCGGTGCGGAACCGGTCCCGGGTCAGCCCGACGGTTTCCTGCTGCGCCTCGACGTTGGCATGGGCCAGCGCGATTCGCTCCTGATAGGTCCGAACCTGGATGTAGTTCGCCGCGACCTCGCCATACAGCGACACGAGGACGTCCCGGTAGTCCTCCAAAGAAACCTCGATGGCGGCATCGGCGGACTCCACCGAGCGACGAATCCTACCCCAGAGATCGATCTCCCAACCGGCCACGGCCGACAGGTCGAACAGGTTCTGCGCGTCGAGGCTCTCTCCCTCAGGCACGAGGTCGCCCAGCACACCCACGTCGCTGGGTTCGCTGCGGCTCGCCGATCCATCAAGCACCACGTTCGGTTTGCGTTGGCTGGCCACCACTCCACGCAACGCCCGGGCCTCCTGGAGGCGGTAGACCGCCGCTTCGAGGTCGAGATTCGACACCGTGGCCCGTGCAATCAAGTCGTTCAGCACAGGGTCGTCAAAAACCGCCCACCACGTTTGAAGTGGCGCCTCACCTTCTTCGATGCCGGTCGTGGCCACGGTGAACCAGGCGTCCGGAACGGTGGCCGCAGGTTCCTCGTAGTCGGGCCCCACGGTGATGCACCCGGCCAGGAAAGCGGCCAAACAGATGGCTGCGGCAAGCGGTTTCACAGCTTGAGGGCCGGCGAAGATCGAGTGGCCCGTCATGATGCCACCGCCTCGCCGCCATCGGCCGGAGGAGCCGCGTCGGGTCCCTTCTTCCGGCTCATCTTGTCACTCATGGTCTGCACCACGTAGTAAAGGTACGGCGTGATGATGAGCCCTCCGATGGTCGCGAAGAGCATCCCGCCGAAAACCGCGGTACCAAGCGACACCCGGCTCGCGGCGCCGGCTCCGGTGGCCACAACCAACGGCATGACGCCCAGGATGAACGAGAAGGCGGTCATCAAGATCGCACGAAAACGAAGACCTGAGGCCTTGACACCCGCATCGTAGACCGGGACTCCCTCCTGGCGAAGCTGGTTGGCGAACTCGACGATCAGGATCGCGCTCTTGGCCGCCAATCCGATCAGCAGCACAAGCCCGATCTGCATGTAGATGTTGTTGTCGAAACCTCGAATCAGCGTGGCCACCGCGGCTCCCAGCACCGCGATGGGCACAGTCAACATCACACCCAGGGGCAGGGTCCAGCTCTCGTACTGGGCGGCGAGAAAGAGGTAGACGAAGACCAGGGCCAGAGCGAAGATGAACCCGGCCGCTCCCCCGGCGGCCAGTTGCTGGTACGTGACCCCGGTCCACTCGAAGCCCATGGAGGGCGGTAGGGTGTTGGTGGCGATCTCCTGCATGGCCTGAATCGACTGGCCCGAGCTGTAACCTGCCGCCTCGGAACCGGTGACCGATGCCGACGTGTAGAGGTTGTAGCGACTGAGGGTGGTCGGACCCACCGTGTCGCGGACCTGCACCAGGGTGGACAGGGGGATCATCCGGCCATCGAGGCTGCGCACCTCGAGTCGCGTGATGTCCCCGCGATCATTTCGGAAGTCCTCGTCTGCTTGGACGAAGACCTTCCACACCCGCCCGAAGAGGTTGAAATCGTTGACATAGGCCGAGCCGAGATTGGCCTGGAGGGTGTTGAATATCACATCCAAAGGCACATTCAGCTTCTTGGCCTTTTCTCGATCCACGTCGACGAAGAGCTGAGGGACCCCGGCGCGGAACGTCGTGTTCATGGCGGTCAGCATCGGGTGGGCCCGGCCTTGATCCACCAGATCGAGGGCCACCTGCTGCAGGACGGCGACCCCGACTCCGCCCCGATCCTGAAGCTCCATCTGGAAGCCGCCGGTGGTGCCCAGTCCCTGGATCGGTGGTGGCCGGACGGCAAAGACGACCGCGCCCTCAATCGTAGAAAATTCTCGATTGAGGCTGTCCACAACCGCCTGGATTTGGGTCTCTGGCGTGGAGCGCTCGTCCCAGTGTTTGAGCACCACCCAGACCGCTCCGGCGTTTGACGAGACCACGCTGTCGAGCAGGTTGTACCCGCCGATCACGATGGCGCCGCGGATGGCCTCGTTGCCGTCCAAGATCACGGCGACCTCGTCCATGACCTCCTCGGTCCGTCCCAACGACGCGGCGTCGGGCAACTGGGCCGCAACCAGGAACCAGCCCTCGTCCTCGGAGGGAACAAAACCGGCGGGCAGGCTGGTCACGCTGAACCAGGCGGCCACCAGCAGACCGATGAAGATCAAGCCGGTGAAGACCGCCCGCCGAAGCAGCGTCTTGATCAACCGGGTGTAGCCCGTGGTGGTCGTATCCAGAGTTCGATTGAAGAGACCGAAGAAGCCCTTCGTGCGCTCCTTCGAGGGTCTGAGCAGCATGCCGCACAGTGCGGGGCTCAGGGTGAGAGCGTTGAGCGACGAGAAGAGCGTCGCCACCGAGATGGTGATGGCGAACGGCCGATACAGGCGTCCGGTGATGCCGGGCATGACGATGGTCGGCACAAAGACCGCCAACAGCACGAGAGTGGTGGCCACCACCGGCCCGGTGATCTCCACCATGGACTTGGCGGTGGCCGCCTTGGAGTCGAGTCCCTCGGTGTTGATGATCCTCAGGGTGTTTTCGACCACCACGATGGCATCGTCGACCACGATGCCGATCACTAGGATCAGGCCGAACATGGTCAGTCCGTTGATGGACAGACCGAGGGCGAGCATCACGGCGAAGGTGCCGAGCAACGACACCGGAATCGTGATGGCCGGCACCAGGGTGGTGCGGAAGTCTTGGAGAAAGACGTAGACCGTGAAGACCACCAGCAGGACCGCCACCAAGAGGGTGGTCACGACCTCCTTGATGGACTGGGTGATGTACTCGGTGGTGTCATAGATGATCCGGTAGCCGAGGCCCTCTGGAAAATCCGCACTCAGTGTTTCCATCTGCGCCTTGATGCCGTCGGCCACGTTGAGCGCGTTGGCTCCGGGGGCGGGGTAGATGGCGACGGCGATGGATGGCGCTCCATCGAGCTGGGCATACCACTTGTAGGACTGGGCCCCGAGCTCCACACGGGAGACGTCCCGGACACGCACGAGCTGACCTTCTTCGCCACGCTTCACGATGATGTTCTCGAATTGCTCCACCGTCTCCAACCGGCCCAGGGTGTTGATGGCGTACTCAAAGGGCTGGTCCTTTGGAGCCGGCTGGCCGCCGATCTGTCCCGCGGCCACCTGGATGTTCTGTTCCTGCAACGCCTGGGTCAGGTCCGCCGTGGTCAGACCGCGGGCCCGGAGCAACAGTGGATCGATCCAGATCCGCATGCCGAAGTCCTTGGCACCGAAGACCTCGACCTTGGAGACACCGGTTACCCGGGCCAAGACGTCCTTGATTCGGGTGGTGACGTAGTTGGAGATGAACAACTCATCGTAGGTGCCGTCCGGCGACACCATGTTGATCATCAGCGTGATGTTGGTGGCTCGTTTCTCCACCTTGACGCCCTGTCGGGTCACCTCCTGCGGCAGGACGGGCAGCGCTTCGTTGACCCGATTCTGGGTGAGCACCGTGGCCATATCCACATCGGTGCCCACCTCGAAAGTCACGGTGATGTTGCAGCTGCCGTCGCCGGCCGACTTGGAGGACATGTAGATCATGTTCTCCACACCGTTGATCTTTTCCTCCAGCGGTGCGGTCACACTCTCGGCCACAACCGCCGCGCTGGCGCCCGGGTAGCTGGTGGAGACCTGGACCGAGGGCGGCGTGATGTCGGGCATGCTCTCCACCGGAAGCAACGAAATGGACAGGGTGCCCACCAGCACGATGACGATGGAGATCACCGACGCGAAGATCGGACGGTAAATGAAAAAGCGGCTGAACATGCGCTACTGCCTCGCGGCTTCCTTGGGGGTCACCGGCATCCCCGGCCGGGCGCGTTGGAGGCCATTGGTGATGTACCGTTCGCCAGGGGCGAGTCCCTCCAGTATCAACCGGGTGTTGTCGTCTTGAAGCGGCCCCGGTTCGACGTACCGCCGCTCCACCACGTCGCCGTCACCGACGATCATCAGGTAGCGGCCGCCGAGGTCGGTCCCGAGGGCAGTCTCCTCCACAAGCAGGGCGTCCGGTACGAGCTCGCCTGGAATCCTCACCGACACAAAGAACCCCGGAAACACCTTCGCCTCGGGATTGGGAAACTCGCCACGTAGCCTGATGGTCCCGGTGGACGGATCGACGGTGTTGTCGATCCAGCTCGCAAACCCCTCGAACCGGGCGCCCGTCTCGATGACCGTCATGATCAACGGGACATCATTCTCATCGAGTTTCTCGTCACCTCGGCCGCCCCGATCCTCGAGGATCTTCGCGATCAGCCCTTCGTTGATCTCGAAGTATGCGTAGAGGGGGTCGATTTTCCGAACGGTGGTCAGCAGGGTCGACTCGCCCGCACCCACGAGGTTGCCGCGGTCCACAAGCCGGCGGCTGACCAGGCCATCGATGGGCGATTTCACCGTGGTGTAACCGAGGTTGATCTCGGCGGAGGTAAGGGCCGCCTGAGCCTGCAGCATCGCCGCCGACGCCTGGTCGCGCTCGGCTTGTGCGCGAGTCACCTCCTGCTGGCTCACGGCGTTGGTTTTGACCGCCTCCTCGAGACGGTCGAGATCCGACTCTGTCCGCCGCAGCCCGGCCTCGGCCGCCTCGAGATTGGCCTTGGCCCGATCGCGCTGCGCGATGTAAGGTGCCTGCTCGATGGTGAACAAGACCTGACCCTTCTTGACGAAGGTGCTCGGGTCAAAGGAGATCTTCTCCAAGAACCCCTGCACCCGCGCCCGGATCTCCACCGACTCTGTGGCCTCGGTGGTGCCGATAAAGTCCTGAAAGAGAGTGACATCCCGCACCTGAGGCGTCGACACCGTGACCTCCGGCGGCGGCGGAACAACGGTCTCGGGCTGTTTCCCGCAGCCGGCGGCATACACCACCAGGAAAGCGGCCGCAACACGGGACACTCCGGGGCGAAGTGGCTGATTTCTTGATATTTTCATGGCCGCACATTCTCTCAATGTTCCAATTGGCTCGTCAACCCGAAAAAATACCAGGGTCATTCGATTGACCATAGCCGGGCAGTCGGTCGGGGGCCGGTTGCACTATGATGACCCCTGCGAACCAGCCAAAGCGTCGTCACGAGGACAATCCTGACGGCACCGACACTGTCCCGAGGGGGAATGATGGCACACGACAGAGCAAAGGGTTTTCGCGGCTACTTCGAGTGGTTCTATCGCTCGGAGGTCACAGGCAGTATCCTGCTCCTGGCTTGCGCGGTGGCGGCGCTGGTGATCGCCAACTCACCGTGGGCTCAAATCTACGACGATCTGCTCCACACCTACATCGGAATCTCGTGGAGCGACGCGTCGTTCAAGCTCAGTCTCCACCACTGGATCAACGACGGCATGATGGTGATTTTCTTCTTTGTGGTGGGATTGGAGATCAAACGCGAGCTGGTCGTGGGCGAGCTGTCCTCCGCCGAGAAGGCGGTCCTCCCCGTGGCCGCGGCAGTCGGCGGCATGTTCGTGCCTGCCGCCATGTACTTCGCCTTCAACACCGGCGGACCCGGCGCGTCCGGCTGGGGCGTGCCCATGGCCACCGACATCGCCTTTGCTCTGGGCGTGCTGGCGATCTTTGGCACTCGAGCCCCGCTCGGTCTCAAGGTCTTCCTCACCGCCCTCGCCATCGCCGACGATCTGGGTGCGGTCGTGGTCATCGCCCTGTTCTACACCGAACGGATCAATGTCGTCGCTCTCACCGTTGCTGTCGTCTTCTTGGTGATTCTCTACCCCGTCGTCCGGTTGCGCGTGAAGCGCCGGGGACTCGCGTTGGCACTCATGGTCGTGGTATGGCTCGCGATCTTCACCTCGGGTGTGCACGCGACCATCGCTGGGGTTCTGCTCGCTTTGGTGATTCCGGTGCGACCGAAGGTCAACCCGAGGCAGTTCGTCTCGGACGCCGAGGCGGTCCTCGAAAAGCTGAAACAGCGGCAGGAATCGGAAAGTTGCATCGTCACCGACCGTGAGCAGCTCCATGCCCTGGAGTTCGTCCACACCGGCGCGGGCGACGCCTTGCCCGCAGGGCTCATGCTCGAACACACGCTGCACCCGGTCCAGGTGTGGCTCATCCTGCCGCTGTTCGCCCTGGCCAACGCCGGCGTCCGCATCGACAGCCATATCGGCGAAGCACTTGCCAACCCCATCAGTCTCGGCATCATCGCCGGCCTGGTGGTGGGCAAACCCATCGGCATCACGCTGATGACATGGTTGGCCGTCAAGTCGGGCAAGGGTTTCCTCCCGCAGGGCGTCAACTGGATGCAGGTCGTGGGCGCCGGGTGTCTCGCGGGCATCGGCTTCACGATGTCGCTTTTCATCGCCGATCTGGCCTGGACCGACGAGGCCCTCATCGCCAACGCCAAGATCGGCATCCTGGCCGCCTCTCTGATTTCGGGGATCCTCGGGTTCGTCCTCCTGAGCCGGTCGTTGCCCAAGAAGGAACCGCAATGAAGAAAACCGGATCTGCCCGTCGCACATGTGCTCCGATGTGGCCGGCGCTGCTGCTGACACTTTTGTGCTGCGCGTCAGCAGGTTCGACGTTATGGGCTCAGGAAACTCCCAGCGAGCCACCCATGCCGACCCCAACGCCGGCCCCGACGCCGATCCCGGCTGCCGAGGTCCCGGCCCAGACCGGCGTCACCAAGACCGAACTCGACCGGATCACGGCACGGTCCGACGAACAGGACGACATCACCAACATTGAGGCGTCGCTCGACGATACGAGCCAACGGATCGAGGCGCTGGAGAAGGAGACCTCCGAACTCACCGCGTCTGGGGCTCCCCGGTCGGTCCTCGAGGAGGTCGGCAAGAAGTGGCTTCGTGAGGACACGTTGCTCTCCGGCTGGCTCGACACCCTCCAAGCGCGGTCGAAGGGGCTCGACGACGATCTCGAGAGCATCAAGGAAACCGAGGAGGTTTGGCAGCTGACCCTCGACAGCGCCGCCGACCAGGACATGCCGGCGGCCCTCCGAAAGACCATTCAAGAGACGATCAAAGCTGTCCAGGGCGCCAAGGATGTCGTCACCACACGTCGCGACGCGGTGCTCACCCTCCAGACCCGGGTGTCGTCGCTCAAAACGGCCGTGAGCGACGGCGTCGGGCCGATTCGCGATGAGATCAGGCAACATAGCCGGAGCATCTTCATCCCCAACCAGCCTCCGATCTGGCGCACCCCCTGGAATCCCCCCGGAGACGAGTCCCTCACCAGCCGTTTCCAGCGTTCCAGGCGGGACGACTTTCTAACCATCAAGGCCTACGTCGCGGAACGGCCGGACCGGGTGATACAGCACGGGATCGTCTTCCTCGTCAGCGCGTTGTTGCTGGCGTTCCTCGGCCGCCGTGCGAAACAGCAGGCGGTTGGCGATCCTTCGTTCCAAGCCATGAGTCGTCTGCTCAGCAGACCAATCGCGGCCGCGGTCCTGATCAGCACCCTGACCGGTGACCTGATCCACCCCCAGGCTCCAGCGGCGGCACAGGATCTCCTCTCCGCGGTGGCCCTGGTGGCTCTTTTCCGGCTCCTTCCTCCGATGCTGCCGAATAGCCTCCGACCCGGTCTGCTCATTCTGGTGGTCCTCTTCTTCCTCGAACGCCTTCTGGTACTCATTCCGCAGGAGGTGCTGCTGTACCGGATCGGCTTCCTCCTGCTCACCGTCGCCATCGCGGCCGCTCTGGAGCGGACGGTCCGTCGAGTCGGAAACCCCGACAATTCAACCTATCCGCGATGGACGCGGGTGGGCATAGCGGCGTTCCGTATTGCCTCCGGTTTGATGGTCATCGCGCTGATCGCCGACATCATCGGCAGCGTCGACCTGGTCGAGGTGCTCATTCAGGGTGTGCTGATCAGCGTCTACTATGGCCTCCTGCTCTGGACCGGAGCGCGGGTGCTCAGCGGCGCGGTCGCGGCGTTGCTGCGCACGAGTTTCCCGCAGCGGTTCAACATGGTGCAACTCCACTCGTCGAACATTCAAAATGCGGCCGACAACGCAATCAACTTCATCGCCGTCGTGATGTGGTGCAGCTACGCGCTGTACGGGTTCGGTCTCAGGAACGAGGCGTTGGAGCTGATCGGAAACATGGCCTCGGCCGAGGTGACCGTCTTCGGCGCGACCTTCCAGCCGTCGATCATCATCCTGGTGCTGGTCGCCGTCTGGTCGACCTTCAAGGTCTCGAAATTCGTCAACTTCGTGCTCGCAGACGACGTACTCCCGAAGCTGTCGCTGCCGCGGGGTGTGCCCAACACCATCTTGACCGTCACACACTACCTGATCCTGACCATCGGTTTTTTCGTCACCGTTTCCATTCTCGGACTCGATCTGACCAAGTTCACCATCATCGCCGGGGCCCTCAGCGTCGGCATCGGCTTCGGTCTCCAGAACGTGGTCAACAACTTTGTTTCGGGACTGATACTGCTCTTCGAGCGGCCCATCAAGGAGGGCGACAAGATCGAGATCGGCTCGGTGTCGGGCGTGGTGGAGCAGATCGGCACCCGGGCCAGCATCATCCGGACGTACCAGGGGGCCGAGGTCATCGTGCCCAACGCCACCTTGATCTCGAACGAGCTGGTCAACTGGACGCTGTACGACCTCAGACGGCGGGCCGACATTCCCATCGGCGTGGCCTACGGAACCGATCCGGGAACGGTGATGAACATCCTGCTCGACCTCGCGCACGAGCATCCGGACGTGATCGACGATCCGTCGCCGTCGGTCCAGTTCAACGGTTTTGGCGACAGCTCGCTCGACTTCGAGCTGCGGGTCTGGACCATTGGGGACTTCGTCCAGCTCTCCACCGAACTCCGCGTCGCGCTCACCCGCGCGCTCGAAGACCACGGCATCGAGATTCCCTTCCCGCAGCGCGATCTCCATCTGAGGTCGGTGGAAACCGACGGGGCCGGCGTGGCGCTGCTCGGCCGAGCTTCAGAGGCAGCGGGTGGCGACGGCTTCATCGCGCCGCCCACCACCGATCCCGAAGGGACCTCCGGGCCGAGCATTCTCGGTGGAGACGTGGACGGGGATGGGGACGGCGACGACGTGAAATAGACCACAAACAAACGGGGCGGCTTCGCGGCCGCCCCGTGGGTTCCGATACCCGCGGATTCTACCAGCGGAAACCGACGACCAGAGGCACCCACTCGAGGGACGTCTCGGCCTGTTGGCTGTTGTACTGGGCCTGGACATAGACCATGCTGTCCATGCCCACCGCGAAGGTGAGCCCGAGCGCCAGGTTGAAGCCGAAGTCGCCGGTTGCCTGGGAATCGGTGACGATGGTTCCCGGCACGCATCCGGGGTAGCACCACCAGCTGTAGGGCGGACAAATAGGGCCACACCACGCTCCTGATTCGGTCAGCCGGGCCTCGGTGTAGTAATAGCCGACGCCCGCGTTCAGGTAGAAGCCAACCGAGCCCTCGAGCCTTGGTGACCAGGTGACACCGCCCGTGAATCCCCACGTGCTGATCTCCCCGTCGGACTCGAAGAAGTTCTTGGCATCGCGCGTCATGTCGAAGTCGTAGTAGTCGATGCCCATTGAAAGGCCCACCGGCCAGTCGGCCGGGTAGTAGGTCGCGCCGCCGCCGAGGGTCCATCCGTCATCGGCCAGGTCGGAATAATCGCCCATGCCAAGGGTGTAGCCGCCCTGGATATGGCCGTACCAGTCCTTCCAGTCCTTGGTGAACTGGGCTTCCGCCGGGCTGGCCGCCAGCAGACCCACGACAATGACCAATACAGGGATAAGTGCTTTGATTCTCAATTTTTAACTCCTTTGTTGGCGATCCCGGCGTCGGGGAACGCGCGAATGTCCCTTGTTCAACGCGGGGAAGCTCGAAAAAGTTTCCACCTGACGGACAAACCGTGGTTCAACCGCCGGAGGGGTCTCGCACACGCCACAGGGTGAGCACGTTGGTCCGGCCCGGACCACTGATTTCGAGCATGCCGAAGGTCACCCCGATGTCGTCGCCCGGCTGGGCGAATCCGTTCCGCGTCACCGCGTCCTCCACAACCTGGAGGCCCTCCTGGACATCGGTGATCCAGTGGTCGATGGCCACCGGGGAGACCCCCCACATGAGCGCCATGCGTCTCAGAGAGGTCTCGTTCCGAGACATGCCCAAGATGCACGCCGCCGGTCGGTAGGCGCTCACCAACGACGCCGTATGACCGCTCTCGGTGTAGACCGCGAGCACCTTGAGTCCGAGATCCTCGGTGGCCTTGGCGGCGGCCCGGGCGATGGCGTTGTCAAAGCTGTCCTCCGCGATCCGCACCGGCTCGGGTTGGAGCCGATAAAGGTCGCTCTCCTCCACCGCTTCGATGACCGCCGCCATCCGGCGCACCGACTCCACCGGGTAGGAGCCGACCGCGGTCTCTCCCGAGAGCATCAGGGCATCGGCGCCGTCGAGCACGGCGTTGGCCACGTCCGACACCTCGGCTCGGGTCGGGACCGGGCTGGAGATCATGGACTCGAGCATCTGTGTCGCCACGATCACCGGCTTGCCGCGGGCGGCGGCCACCCGGATCAGGTGTTTCTGCATCAGCGGCACCTTGTCGAAACCCGCCTCGACCCCGAGATCCCCGCGCGCCACCATAAGCCCGTCCGAGGCGTCGGCAATGGCCCCGTGTGCCTCCAACGCCTCCGGCTTTTCGATTTTGGCAATGACCGGTGTCTCCCCTGCCAGCTGCTTGGCCTCGACGATGTCCTGGGCCCGCCGAACGAAGGAGAGAGCGAAAAAGTCCACCCCGAGTTCGCGCCCGAAGCGAATATCGTCACGGTCCTTGTCGGTGATCGCCTGTGTAGACAACGGCGTCCCGGGGAGATTCATCCCCTTCCGGTCCTTCAGGTCGCCACCCACCAACACCCGACACACCACGTCTCGATCCATCACCTCCTCCACCTCGAGACGGAGCAGACCGTCGTCCAGCAGGATGGGGTCACCGGGACGAACGTCGTCGGGCATAGCACCGTATGAGGTGGAGATCCGCTCCGGCGTTCCAAGCACATCGGCGGTGGTGACGATGACCTCTCCGCCTTCCCGCAACTGGATCCGACCGCCGTCCATCAGCCCCACCCGGATCTTCGGCCCCGACAGGTCGGCCAACACGGCCACCGGCACCCCGGCAGCTCGTGACTCGGCTCGAACGAGCTCGAATGTCCTACGATGTAGCTCGTGATCGCCGTGGGAAAAATTCAGCCGGGCCACGTTCATTCCGGCACCGATCAGGGCTTTGACGGTGGCGGCATCCGAGGTCGCCGGCCCGATGGTGGCAACGATCTTCGCTCTCTTCATGGTGGGCTCCGTTCTTGGGGTCGCAACACGTCGCGACTCTCGGGAATCAGTGCCCGCCGAGCCTCGCCGCGAGGACCTGAATCTCGGGATCTTCGGGCCGAACCTCGGCCAATCTCCCGGCATACTGCGCCGCAGCGCTGACGTTGCCGGCCTGGGCGTGGATCGAGGCGAGCGCGTACAGCAGTTCGGGATCGTACGGGTGGAGTTCGAGGGCGTTCTCGAAGACCTCGGCGGCCTCGTCCACCCGGCCAATGGACTGGAGTCCGACTCCGAGGACATAGGCGTAGCGTGGATCATCGGGGCGCAGTTCGGCCGCGATGGCCAGTTCGTGGATCGCTTCGTCGTAGCGCCGCTCGCGGGCCAACAAGAGACCCAGGGAGTGGTGGACCACTCCCTCCTCCGGATTGCGCGATAGAAAGTCCACCAGCACCCGCTCGCCTTCCGCGTCCCTGCCCTGCAGGCGATAGAGATCCGACAGGTTCACCACCGCTGGGCCAAAGCGCGGATTGAGCCGGAGCGCCGTCCGGTAGGCAGCCTCGGCGTCGTCAAAGCGTTGCCGATCCACATACACGCTGCCCAATGTCATGTGGGCTTCGGCACGATCGGCATCCACCATCAACGAATCCTCGAGCTCCACCAGAGCCCGATCCAGAACCGCGGCTGCTTCCGGCGGCAGGTCGTCGGCGGAAACCGGCGCCAACAGTCTGGCCGCCTCCACCCGTACCGCGCGGATCGGGTCGTCGAGCAGCGGAAGGGCAACCAAACGCCGTTCCGGCGGCAGCATCCCCATCGCGACCAGCGCTGCGCGACGAACCAGCGGATCGTCATCCGACAGGGCCTCCTCGATCACCGGTAACGAAACATCGTCAACGGAGCCTTCGAGCTCTTGCACCGCTGTCGCGCGGACGATGGCGGGCATTTCCATGTCTCCCACCAGACCGATCAGGCGGTCCCTTGCACCGGCCTCACCCATCCTTCCGGCGTACAACACCTCACCGTAGTGGGGCGTGCGCCAGTCCGTTCCGTACCAATCATCCATCGTGTCCGCCGCCCAGTCGGCGCTCTTGTCTGGATGGCAGCCCTCCCAGTTGCAGGTATTCGGCGACCCGATTTTCATGCTGAGGTCGGGTCGCGGCACCCGCCAGCTGTGGTCCCGTCTGGGATCCACCACCATGTACTTGGTCGCCGGCATGTGGCAATCGAGACAATTTGCTCCCGGACCGTCCTGCTTGTGGAAATGGTGTTTTGGAGTGGCGTACTTGGTCGGCAGGTGGCACTGGCTGCAAACGGCATCTTGGGGCGCCCTCAACTCCAGGCTGTGGACGTCGTGGCAGTCGGAGCAGGTCACCCCTTTGGCGTACATTTTGCTCTGGAGAATCGACGCGTAGACGTAGACCTCATCCTGGATCTGCCCGTCCGCGTAGTAGAGCGGATCGGTGAGCAACGCCGGCCTGTGGGTATCCATGAGCGGCCTGCCGTAAATGTAGTCGTCGTCCACCATGCTGCGGCGGACGTGGCACCGACCACAGGTCTCGACCTCCATCCGGGATCCGATGGGAACGCTGCGTTTTGCGTTTCCGGTCTCCTGGTCCATCTCCCACACCCCGCCGTTCGGGTCCTTCATCGACAGCATCAGACCGAGGCGGGCATCCTCCTTGGGGCGTTCCCCCTTTTCCGCAGCGGTGGCGATGGTGACGTGATGGGAGGCCGGCCCGTGGCAGGCTTCGCAGGACACATCGATCTCGGAGTAGGTGGTGTTGTAGGTGTCGGTGGCCAGATCGTAGCCCTTGTCCACATTGGTGGAGTGGCACTCGGCGCACATGAAGTTCCAGTTCTGCAGCGTCCCGGTCCAGTGGAATGGGTCGGTGTAGGGTGTCGGGTGATCCGGGTAGAGGTGGAACCAACGCTGGCCACCCTCCTCGGCGGGGCTGTTGTCCCAACACACGTTGAGTGCCTGGTAACTGCCGTCGGGGAACTCGATCAGATACTGCTCGTGCGGTTCGAAGCCGAAGAGGTAGGCGACGGGGTAGTCGTGGAGCTTACCGTCTGGGCCGTCGGTGCGCACCATGTACTTGCCGTCTTGTTTGAAGAAAGTGGACTCCACCCCGTAGTGGTTGTAGGTGGTGCCCGAGAAATCACCCAACACTGTTTCTTCGGTCGGGATCTGCATGGCCAAGTCATGGTCCGAACCCCGCCACAGAGCGTCTTCATTCGGGTGACACTCAACGCAGGTCTCGCGACCGACAAACCGCGGTTGCCCGGCGGCAGCGGCCGCCACATCGGGCCCGGACACCACCGACCGCCAACGCTGGAAGGCCATGAAACCGACGACAACAATGGCAACCAGGACGAGCGCCGCGAGCAGGCGGGTTTTCATGACGGCATCATACGCCTCCCGCCCGCCCTTCCAGGTTGTGGGTTGTAGGTTGTAGCACCCCCCCCCCACCCGAAGCGGTTGTGGGGGCGATGGACGGGCGTGCCACTTCTGACACTTTCGGGTTGATTGCATCGAGGCTCTCCAAACCTCTGAGTCCCGAACAGCGTCAGGGGTGGCTCCCTCGTGGAGCCCATCGAGAAAATCGGCGCCATGTGACGTTCAACGTTGAACGTCACACGTCGACGTTCGATATTTGAACGGAGCGGGTGGATGGGACCGTCCCGTGCCCTCCCGAGAATTCCCACCCGCCCCACCGCGTTGTACGAGTTATTCGATGAGAAACAGGAGAGCAGATGAAGCCAGCCCAACGCCTCAAGAGTTCGTACGGCCTCGACAAGAATGGCATCCTCCACGTTCGGCACGAGCACTGGAACCACAACACACCGCTGTTGTACGAGGACGTCATGCGAAATCTGGAGGGTCACATGGTCCACCTTGGACCGATTGTGGTTCGCACCGGACTCCACACCGGCCGGGCTGCCGACGACAAGTTCATCGTCGAGGAGCCGGAAACCAAGGACGACGTGTGGTGGGGCACGGTGAACCGACCCATCTCCCAGCGTCACTTCGAAAACATGTTCCGCCGGGTGCAGGCCTATCTCCAGGATCGTGATGTCTGGATCCAGGACTGTTTCGCCGGCGCCGACGAACGATACCGGCTGCCGATTCGGGTTATCACGGTTCGAGCGTGGCACTCGCTCTTCGCCCGGAACATGTTCATCCAGGCCAGTCCTCAAGAGCTGGTGGATCACGTGCCCGAGTTCACGGTGCTCCACGTTCCCACCTTTCAGGCCATCCCGGAGATTGACGGTACCAACTCGGAGGCCTTCATCCTGCTCAATATCTCTCGCCGATTGGTTCTCATCGGGGGCACCTTTTACGCCGGCGAGATCAAGAAATCCGTCTTCACCGTGCTCAACTACCTGCTGCCGGAAAAGAAGGTGTTGTCCATGCACTGCAGCGCCAACGTTGGTCGGGAGAAAGACGTCGCGATCTTCTTCGGGCTGTCGGGCACCGGCAAGACCACCCTCTCCGCCGATCCCAACCGCAGACTCATCGGTGACGACGAACACGGCTGGTCCGACGACGGGGTCTTCAACTTCGAGGGCGGATGCTACGCCAAGGTCATTCGCCTCTCTGAAAAAGCCGAGCCCGAGATTTACGCCACCACCAGAAAATTCGGCACGATCCTCGAGAATGTCGGCTATGACGTCATCACCCGCCGCCTCGACCTGGACGACGATACTCTCACCGAAAACACCCGGGCCGCGTACTCACTGTCCGCCATACCGAACATCGTGCCGTCAGGCATGGCCGGCCACCCGAAGAATATCGTCATGCTCACCGCCGACGCATTTGGTGTCCTCCCCCCCATCGCACGACTGAGCCCTGAGCAGGCCATGTACCACTTCATGTCCGGCTACACGGCCAAAGTGGCCGGTACAGAGGCCGGCGTCACCGAACCATCGGCAACCTTTTCCGCATGTTTCGGGGCACCATTCATGGTGCGCCCCCCGTTTCACTACGCCGAATTGCTGGCGGAGAAGATCAAACGCCACGACGCGGCCTGTTGGCTCGTCAACACCGGTTGGACCGGCGGACCTTACGGCGTCGGCCACCGAATGCCCATCGAACACACACGGGCGCTGCTCGACGCGGCGCTGGAAGGCCGTCTCGACGACGCCGAGTACGAGCGCGATCCGGTGTTCGGCATCGATGTTCCCGTCGCCTGCGAGGGCGTACCGGCCGAGATCCTGCGTCCGCGAGACACCTGGGATGATCCAGAGGCGTACGACGCCAAGGCTCGACACCTTGCGGGTCTCTTCCACGAAAACTTCGAGCAGTTTGCCAGCGAGGTTCCCGACACAGTGAATCAGGCCGGCCCGCGGCGGTTTTGAGACGACCATCCGAGGTTCGGACTGGTCAATCAGATTTGCTGTATGATTGCAGCCTCACCGTGGGAGGTGTTGTCGTGAAATCGCTCTCACTCCTGGCCAAGATCGCCGTTGCATCCCTGATTGGCGTCACCCTCGTCGGGTGCGGCAGCAAACCGGTCGTGGGCGTTCTGCTGCCCACCAGCGGTTCCGCCGCGACATACGGCAACTCAATGAAGCAGGGCATCGAGCTTGCCATTGAAAAGGGTCGAGCCGACGGCACCATGCCGGCCTCTCTGGAGTTCGTGTGGGCCGACACCGGCACCGATCCCGCCCGTGCGGTAAAAGAGTTGGGTAACCTTGCGTCCAAGGGTGCGAAGATCGTCATCATGGGAACCACCAGCGACACCGCCAAACAGCTGCTCCCGGAGTTGGATCGGCTGAACGTGATCGCCCTGTCCCCGTCGGCATCCGCACCGAACCTGACAAAGGACTCCAAGCTCTTTTTCCGTGTCTTCGCGTCGGACGAGCTGGAGGGACGGCGAGCGGGGCGATTCCTCCGTGAGGAACAAGACGCCACCACCGCGATGATTTTTGCAGAAGATTCCGAACAAGCTCGGGGCATCGAACCTCCGTTCCGACAGGTCTTCGAACAAGCCATGGAGGGCCGAGTTGTGGGTCGTGTTTCGTTGTCGGACCCGGCCTGGATGGAGGAGGCCAACGATGTACTGGCGGCCCACAACCCTGATGCGGCCTACGTCATCGGCTATGCCGACCCGTCCCTCGAAGTTCTCCGGCTGTTGCGCAACGCCCAGTTTGACGGCACAATCTGCCTGACCTCGGCCTTTTACAGCGGCGAGGTGATCGAAAAAGACCCCGCCCTCGTCGAGGGAGTTTTCTTTCCGCAGCCCGCATTCGACATGAAGGACGAGAGGGACCTCGTCCAGGACTTCGTGAGTGCCTTCACCGCGAAGTTCGGCCACGAACCCGATATTTACGCAGCCCACGCCTACGACGCGGCCCGCGTCGTAGCTCTCGTGGTCGAGGAGGCTGCGGTCTACGACACGTCCAACCTGCGCAAGGGCTTCATGTTCAGCGTCAAGGAGTTTCCGGGAGTGACCGGAATCATCCAGTTCAACGACTACGGCGACGTGCACCACAATCCGATCATGTTTACGATCCGCGACGGTCAGGTTCTGAACTTCGAGCGCTTCGTCAAGGAACAGAAGGCCATCATCCGGGGTAAAATCCGGGACCTGCTCACGGACGGTTGAGTTTGCCCAGCCGCCGCGTCGTTCGCAACGCCACCTCGTACGGATCGGTCTGAACGGGCAGTACTGCGTGCGGGTGCGTCTGGAGTCCATCGGCTGCCGCCTCAATATCGGAGAAATTGAGGCCCTGGCACGCCAGCTGGCCGGTCGGGGGTGCCGAATCGTCGGGCCGGGCGACGCCGCCGATCTGTGTATTTTCAACAGTTGCACAGTGACCTCCACGGCCTCCAGAAAATCCCGTCAGATCCTCCGTCAACTCAGGCGGTCGGCGCCCGGCGCAAAACTGGTGGCTACCGGGTGCTACTCGGAGCTCTCCCCATCAGAGGTGCGAGCCCTCGGGGTCGACCTCGTGGTCTCCAACAAGGACAAGGATCGAATGGCGGAGTTGCTCGAGGCGGCGGGACTGCTGCGGATCGATGACGGCATCCACGATGAGGCGCCAACGCTTCGAGCCCGAAACATGGGTACCAGAACCCGTGCATTCGTAAAGGTCCAGGACGGATGCGACAACCGGTGCACCTTCTGCGTGGTGACCATCGCCCGTGGTCAGGGTCGAAGTCGTCCGGCCTCCGAGGTGATCGAGGAGGTCACGTCCTTGATCAAGCTCGACTACTGCGAAGTGATCCTCAGCGGTGTCCACCTCGGGTCCTATGGTCACGATCTCGATCAGCCCCGGGGCCTCGAAAGCCTGATCAGACGAATCCTCGGTGAAACCGACATCCCCCGCCTCCGCCTGTCTTCGCTGGAACCCTGGGACCTGGAGCCGCGGTTCTTCGAGCTCTTCAGCGACCGCCGCCTGATGCCCCATCTGCATCTGCCGCTTCAGAGCGGCTGTAACGCGACCCTCAGGCGTATGGCGCGGCGAACCACTCGAAAGGACTTTCGCCACCTGATCGCATCCGCACGCGCCACGGTCCCGGACGTCTCCATCTCCACCGACATCATGGCGGGTTTCCCGGGGGAAACCGACCACGAGTTCTCGCAGTCCATCGAGTTTGTGGAGGAAATGGAGTTCTCGCGGCTTCACGTTTTTCGCTTTTCAAGCCGTGACGGCACCCGGGCCGCCACCATGCCCGGACAGGTTCTCGGCGACCTTGCCCAGGAGCGGAGCCGACGCCTCATCGAGTTGGGCGCCCGCCTCGAGCACAACCACAACAGCCACTTTGTCGGTCGGCAGATGCGGGTGCTGTGGGAACAGGGAGAGGCCGCGGGCCCCCATCGACGATGGACCGGGCTCACCGACAACTACATCAGGTGTTCCACAGAAACCGCGGCCGATGTGAACCTCACCAATGAGGTCACCGACACACGGCTGATCGCCACGGTTCCGGGCGGAGTCCTGGGAGAGGTCGACGGAGTGACCATCCCCGATCAGGTTCAACCGGACTCCGCGAGGACCTCGACGCTCCCGGTTTTCGGTTCTTGAACCGTCATCTCGGCGCCCGCCTCGACAGAGGCCCGTAAACGACACCGATCACGAGGCCGACCCTCATCATGCCCACGGCGATGGGGAGCCTCCGAATCTTGGAGCGACCTATTCGTCGATTGTATTGAATGGGCACATAGCGGACCCGGTACCCACCGCGAATCGCGGCCACCGTCAGGGTAGTGGTCAAGGAAAATCCGTCGGGCAACAACCCCATACAGCTGTCGACCACGTCTCGCCGAAATACCCTCATTCCCGAGTTGACATCGGGAATTCGGGTTCCTGCCAACCACGATGCATACCGCCGCAGGGCCGCTTTGGCAGCCCGACGCGACACCGATTCATCCGGCGCCGAGGTCCGGCGCACACCCACTACCATGTCTGCTGCCTGCATCTCGGCGACCAAGGTGGGCATCTCTTCCACAGGGTAGGTACCATCGGCATCGATGATTGCCAACAGTGCGGACGAGGCCGTCCGAATGCCGGTCTTCACCGCAGCGCCATAGCCCAGATTCGCTTCGTGCCGGACAACCGCAACAACGCCCGGCCCGTGATCGGTCCGGAGGGACCGAGCCACCTCCAGGGAACCATCGTCGGAACCGTCGTCCACCACGACGATTTCAAAGGCCCCCCCCTGGGCCATGACCGATCGCATTCTCCGGACCGTGTCCGCGATGGCGCCGACCTCGTTGAAGCACGGCACAACGATGGACACTCCGGGTCTGTGGGTGCTGCCGAACACCTGCCGATGGTACCGGATCGAGTCGTCCCATTTCATCCCGACGCCCCATGCCCCAACCAACACCTGCTGCTCACGGTTGAGGGAATCCGGGAATCGGGAATGGGGAATCGGATTTCCAACCTCCAAAGCTGGTGAATAGTGAAGTGGCTCGTAAATAGTGAATAGTGAATAGTGAATAGTGAATAGAGCCCCGCCCACCCGTTGCAGGATATTGAATATAAAATTTCCAGCGCGGTTGGGGAACGAGGGCATGGACGGCAGTCACGCCTCAATTCAAGGATTCACTATTCACTATTTACTGTTCGCTCTATTCGCTATTCTCCAGCGATTCACCTGCTCACCGGGTGGGCGGGTTACACTCCCAGCCATGGATCGACTGGCCAAATTCTTGTTCGAAGTCGGCATGCTCAAGAGGACACCCCGCAGCGGTTGGCAGTTCCTCGGCACGGGCAGCGAGAGCGTCGCCGACCACGTGTTCCGCATGACCCTGATCAGCTTCATGCTGGCGCGCCTGGACGGGACGATCGACGCCGACCGCGCCATCCGATTGGCGTTGGTCCACGACCTGCCGGAGGCGCGCACCGGAGACCTCAACTACATGAACCAGAAGTACGCCACCGCGGACGAGGAGAGCGCCACGGCCGACATGGTCCGGGGGCTGCCGTTCGGCGACGAACTGGACGCCCTGCTGCGCGAGTATCGCGACGAATCCACTCCCGAGGCGATCCTGGTGCACGACGCCGACCAGCTGGAACTCCTCATGTCCCTCAAGGAGCAGCTCGACTCCGGCAACCCGCAGGCGGAGGACTGGTTCCCTTTCGTGCTGAAACGGCTCCGCACGGCGGCAGGTCGCGACCTCGCCACCGAGGTCCTCGCCGGTAACTCCGCCGACTGGTGGTTCGACCGCGAATCGGACTGGTGGGTCCGCGGCGGCAAGAAGTAAACCCCCGCCCACCCGGTGTGGAGAGTGTGGAGAGTGTGGAACGCGTAAACGTTTAACGTTTAACGTTTAACGTTCAACGTATAACGGCCGCCGGTGTGAGATTTGATCCAGCTCACCGGCCGATACTCACGCTTTCTGATATGCTCCAGGCTGGCGTCTCAGCCCGCCCCGTCTCTGTGCACATTGACTGCACGAAAGGAACCGAGATCGTGATCCTGGGTAAATCTTCGCGTCGTTTCACATTGGCCGCCGTTACCATCACCGTTCTGGCGACCTTTGCCTCACCCGTGGCATCGGCCGGCAACCACGCCGTCCGCGTCCCAACCCGGGCAGCCGAAGGGCTTCCGGGGCTCGGCATCCAGACCCAGATCGACCTGGACTACGGCAGCTTCCGATGGTTGGTGGTGGACGACGAGGGACTGCTCGCGCTGCAGCAATCCGCGGTGAATTTCACGCTGGTGCCGGACGCCGGAACAGTGCAGGTTCAGGAGTTCCGGTTCGATCCGGCCGATGGGGTGCCCCTGGTTTCAGATGGGCTCCGCGCGGACCCCGACCGCGCCGGCCTCCACCTGCTGCAGCTGGTGGCCCCTGTTCGCGACGAGTGGATCTCCCAGCTCGAGGCCGCAGGCATCGAACTCCTCCAGTACTACCCCCACAACAGCTACCTCGTGTGGGCGGAGCCAAACGCCCTCGGAGAGCTGCAGGCGCTGCCGTTCGTCCGCTGGCAAGGTCCTTTTCACCCGGCCTACAAGATCAACTCCAACCTTGGGGGACGTACCGGAACGATCCAGAACCTGGACGTGATGTTCTACAACAACGGCAGCGTAGCTGACGTCCTCGAGGAGCTCGAGAAATTCGGCGGCGTCGTGCTTCGGCATGCCCCATCTCAGCCCGACGGGCGCTTCTTCAGTGCCATCGTGTCGGCCAACGCGACCCAGATCGAGACCATCGCCAGGATGGGCCACGTGCTCTGGCTCGGATACCAGAGCCCGGAGCCCGGATTCGACGACGAAATGTCCGACCAAATCATCGCCGATAACCATCCCGGCGGTGTCCCGGTCACCGGCTACAACGCCCATCTGGCAGGCCTGGGCGTTGACGGCACCGGCGTCGTTTGGGCCACCGTAGACACCGGCGTCGACTACGACCACCCGGACCTCGGTCCTCGGATCGTGGGCGGCTACACCTTTCCGAGCACCTGCAGCGGTCCCCCCGGGAACGACTGCCCCGGAGGAGGCCACGGCACCCACGTGTCGGGCATCATCGGCGGTGACGCCACCGCCGGCTACACCGACGGCAGCGGGTTTCTCTACGGTCTCGGGGTCGCTCCCAACTACGGCATCTTCGCCATGAACGCCCTGATGGGTGCTTGGCCACCGGTGGGCGGCTGGCAGGAGAACTCGAAGCAGGGCGTGTTGGGCGGCGCCATCGGTGGCAACAACTCGTGGTGGACCGGGAGCTCCAACAACGGCTACCAGTCGGCCGAGCGGACCCATGACCTCATGGTTCGCGACGGCAACTTCGATACCGCCGGAACGGCCGAACCCTTCATCGAGGTCTTCTCCGCCGGCAATTCCGGGCCGAGCACTGGGACCCTGACCGCACCCAAGGAGGCCAAGAACCTCATCGTCACCGCCTCCACCAGGAACTACCGAGCCGGCAATATCGACACGCTCTCCTCCTTCTCCAGCCGCGGCCCGGCGCACGACGGTCGCTGGGTGCCCACAATCGCGGCCCCGGGCGAAACCATCGCGTCGGCCCGCAACGATGACGGCGGGAGCTGTTCGACGTCGATCTCGGGCACCAGCAATCTGTACGCTTATTGCAGCGGCACCTCCATGGCGGCGCCCCACACGTCGGGCGTCATCGTGCTCGCCACTCAGTGGTGGCGCGGTTTCAACGGAGGAGCCGACCCGAGTCCGGCCATGGCCAAGGCCCTTCTCGTCAACAGCGCCGACGACATGGCAACCCCGGATATCCCAAACATCCACGAGGGGTGGGGACGGATCAACCTCACGACCCTGATCAACGCCCCTGCGCTTCGCGGGTACTGGGACCAGACCGACACCTTCACGAATACCGGTGAGCAGATCCAGATCGCGGTCGGCGTGCCCGATCCGGGCCAACCCCTCAAGGTCTCCCTCGCGTGGTCCGACGCACCCGGCGCCGTGGGCGCCAATCCGGCGCTGGTCAACAACCTCGACCTCACTGTCGAGACTGACGGAGCGACCTATCTTGGCAACGATTTTTCGGCGGGATGGTCCACCACCGGCGGCTCTGCGGATGCGCTTAACAACCTTGAAAACGTCTTCGTCGAGGCTCCAGGCGGCTCGGCCATCATCACCATTGACGCCACCGCCATCGTCGGCGACGGCGTGCCCTACAACGGCGACGACACCGACCAGGACTTCGCACTGGTCTGCACCAATTGTGCGCTGCAGCCGGATTTCACGTTGGACGTCGCCCCGGGGGCGATCAGCGTGTGCGCTCCTGATGACGCCGAGTACGACATCATTGTCGATTCCATCCTGAGTTACAACGACCCGGTGACGCTGGCAGCCACGGGAGAACCCGCCGGCACCACCGTGAGTTTCGACACCAACCCGGTGGCGCCACCCGCGACCTCGGTCCTGACCATCGGTTCCACCGCCAGTGCAACCCCCGGCAGTTTCACCGTCACCGTCAGCGGCGATTCCACCACCGGCCTAAAGAGCCGCGACGTGGGACTTCACATCTTTGACGCGCTACCGAGCCAGCCGACATTGACTCTGCCCATCAATGGGGCACTCAACCAGTCCACCACCCCCACCTTCGAGTGGTCCGCCGCGATCCAAGGGGGCGGCTACCAGCTCCAGGTGGCCACCGACTCCGCCTTCACAAATCTGGTATTGGACATGGCGCTGGACACCCCGGGTTATGTTGTCGAAACCGATTTGAACACCAACACCGAGTATTTCTGGCGGGTGGGCTCGTCCAACCCCTGCGGCGACGGTTCCTGGTCGGCCACGTGGTCGTTCGTCACCGAAGCCCAGCCCGGCGATTGCGGGTTCGGCACCGCACCGGTGGCTCACTTCTTCGACGACTTCGAGTCCGGCGCTCCCGGCTGGACCCACACTTCGGTCACCGGTCCGGATACCTGGGCTCTCGACGGTGGCATCACCGGCACCCATTCGGGCAGCTTTGTCTACCACGTGGACGACTACAACACCTACTCGGATCAGCGGCTGGTGTCGCCGTCCGTCACCCTGCCCTTGGACGGTACGCCCATTACCCTCCAGTTCTGGAACTACCAGTCCATCGAGGACAAGACCGGCGGCTGCTGGGACGGCGCCATCGTCGAGATTTCCACCGACGGCGGGAACAACTGGACCTATCTGCCGGCGATCCACATGCTCACCGACCCCTACGACGGTCCGGTCACCGGCCTTTCGGACCTCAACGGTTGGTGCGGCGACCCCCAGGCGTGGCTCAAGTCCGTGGTCGATCTGGACGCCTACGCCGGGGAGACCGCGCAATTCCGCTTCCGGATGGGCACCGATGGTTCGGTTGGCGTGCCCGACGGCCACCTCGGCTGGGACCTCGACGACATCACGGTCCAGTCCTGCAGCGAGGGAGTCATTGGGCTGCCCTTCGCTGACGGGTTCGAATCGGGCGACTGGGGTCAGTGGTCCGTTACGTTTCCCTAGCGACGAAATTCCCAATCCTCGACGGGCGCCCTCCGGGGCGCCTGTTTTTTTTGGGTATGGGATATGGGGTATGGGGCAGGACTGCATTACTCCATCCCGGCTGGACCTGCTGATTTCGTCGCGCCAAGGCTCGCCACGCGCTCCCCGAGGGCGCGTTCCTCGGAGGTGCCTGGCATCCCACGGAGAGCGCAATGAGAAACAGGGCGTGCCCAGGGTCAGGTAGAAAATCACGAGGATGGCACGCCCGTCCATCACGCCCACTCCCAGTTCGGGTTGGTGGGGGTTTCGAATTCCGAATTCCGAATTGAACGGGCAGGAACTGCCGCCCGCTCCCTGCTCTCTGGCTTGAGGGCCAGCCCGTGCGATAGCTCACATCCCCTGACCCAACAGCGTGTTAGCTTGAAGGAGGTCGTCATACGACTGACCATTTCCTGGGGGGAAAACCACATGTTCCGGTTCCGTCTGCTCGCGCCCTGCCTGTGCGCCGCGTTGGTGTGCATCGCACCTTTGGATTCTGTCCAGGAGGCCGTCATCGTCGTCACGCCGGCCGACCTCCAGGGATGGGCGCCCGCCAACGTGCGCACCGATGCCTGGGTGAACATCACAGGCAACCAGCCAAATGGAGGAGACGGCTCGCTGGAATTCGGCACCGACACCGTCACGCCGGGCCAGGACAAGGCCGACTTCGAACTCGTCTGGACACCCGATCCGGCGCGTACGCTGGGCACTCTGGACACCCTCTCCTACGAGTACTACCGCGACGCGTCGAGCACCACGGCCGCCCACTTCCACCCCGCGCTCCGGATCTACTTCTACCTCGACCAGGGCACCCCCGATACCGCCGACGATGTCCTGGGCCTGCTGATCTTCGAGGAGATCTACCAGCCGACCGGGAACGTTCCCTTGGACACCTGGGACGCGAACGATTTGATGACGGCGAATATGTGGATGTACATCAGCGTCAGCCCTACGGGAACCGGCGTGGTACAGAACTACCACATGACCCTGGCCGACTGGCTGGCCAACACCGACCCCACCACCAGCCTGCCGCCGGTTGGCCAACCCGGTGATCCCACGCCGCCCGCGCTCGGCGCGGACTCCGCCGTCGTCGGGGTCAATGTGGGTGTGGGCTCCGGATGGGGCGCCACCTTTCTCGGCTTCGTGGACACCGTGACCCTCGGTTTCGGCGGTGAATCGGACACCTACAACTTCGACCTCACGGTGCCGGTGACGCTGCAGAGTTTTTCGGTCGAGTAGCCCTGGATCTCTCCCGGACAGCGGGTGGGTTGTGGGCTGATCGTGTCCATGCATGCTCGAGCCTGGGCTGCAAGAGTCGTGGTTTGTGGCGCACCTGTCTCGGCTGCAACTCCCCGACGTTGTGGAGCGGCCGTCCCGGCTGCGGCAACGTAAACTGCCCACTGCCTGCCGCCTGCCTGGGTGGGCGGCCACCAGTCCCGAGTTCGAAGGCCGCACGGCGGCTCCCATTGCGGCTGCCCGAAAATATGCTCCTCCTTTCCTGGTAGGCTGGGGCGCGTTCCCAATGAAATTGGAGGGCTGGTATGTTCCTGGGACACTTCGGAGTCGGTTTCGGGGCCAAAGCCGCGGCGCCACGCACCTCACTCGGCACGCTGTTCCTCGCGGCCCAGTTCATAGACCTCATGTGGCCGACGCTTCTTCTGTTGGGTGTCGAGCAGGTTGAAATTTCGCCTGGAATCACCCGAGTGACGCCGCTCGATTTCACCGAGTACCCCTACTCCCACAGTCTGCTGGCTGTTGTGGTGTGGTCGCTGCTCTTTGGCGCTGTCTATTTCCTGCTGCGGCGTTATCCAAGGGGCGCGTGGGTGTGCGGTGCCGCCGTGGTGAGCCATTGGGTGCTGGATTTCGCGGCGCACCGTCCCGACCTTCCTCTGACACCGGGTGATTCTGTCCGCGTCGGCCTCGGTCTGTGGAACTCCCTACCGGCGACGCTCGCGGTCGAGTTGCTCATCTTTGCGGTGGGGGTCGGTCTCTACTGTCGCACCACCCAACCGACGGACAGGATCGGTTCCTACGGTCTTTGGGCCCTGGTCGCTTTTCTCCTTCTAGTCTATCTGGGAAACGTGTTCGGCCAACCACCGCCAAATGTCACAGCCCTGGCATGGGTGGGTCAGGCGCAGTGGTTGCTCGTGGTGTGGGGGTACTGGATCGACCGCCACCGGACGACCCCTCCGAAAAGCGCCTGAGATTCCGGTGGATCGGACAATCAACCCAACCCGGTCATCATGACAGTGAACCCCGGAATGAGATGGACTGAGCACCACGCCACACAACCTCCGTCGGCGGGCGGCGTAGAATCGCGGTGATGGAGCTGCACTTCACGTCCCGTGAGCCGTGGCGCGTCTGGTTAGAAAAACACCACGACAGCGTCGAAAAGGTGTGGCTCGTTTTCTTCAAGAAGCACACAGGAAGACCTACCATATCCTACGATGCGGCCGTCGAGGAGGCTCTGTGCTTCGGCTGGATCGACAGCCTGGTCAAGCGGCTCGACGATGATCGATATGCCCGCAAGTTCACGCCGCGAACCAACCGCGCGAAGTGGTCGGAATCTAACCTCGCGCGTTTTGGAAGAGCTCGAAGCGTCGGGTCGCATGACCGCGGTGGGCCGCGCCAAGCTCGACCCCGCGACGACACCGGTGGCACAGCCGTCAAAACGACCGTTGGAGATCCCTCCGTACTTTCAAGATGGCCCTCGCCGACAACGAGCGGGCCCAGCGCCTTCTTCGACAGCCTCGCGCCGTCTTACCAACGCGCACTTCGTGGGTTGGGTCGATTCGGCCAAACGTGACATCAACCCGCCGACGCCGCCTCGCCGAGGCCCTCACCCTGCTCGACAACCACAAAAAACTCGGCCTGAAATAGACCGGAGTAACCGGAGAAACAGTAACCGTGCCAGGTATCACAACCTCACAATACCTGTAGGTCATGCGCCAACCCTTCATCCCGAAGGGCCTCATCCAGATTCCTCATTCGCGTCGCGAAGGCTGAGTCGCACGATCTCCGTTCGGCGGCGCTCGTGACCCAGCGGCTCACACTCCCGGGGTTCTTCTCCATCTTCCGAGCTATCTCGCAGACCCTCTGCTCGTACTTCTCGACGCCCATGACCGCCACCAGCTCGCGCAGCTCTCGAAGCCTCGGCCCCCGACGGCGACTGGCCAGCTCATCCAGGTCCACACTCAAGACCCCGCACGCGCGATCCAAGTACTCCTCAACCGTCAACCGTGGCCGCTCGGGGGCTGTGCTGCGTCCTTGGTAGTCCACGTATATCCCGCCTGACCGGGGTGACACCGCATCGTCCTCGACCGTTCGCCACCATGGCAGCTTGTGGGGCTCCTCGCCGACCCAGCCTGTGAAATCCGTGGTGTTCAGGCTCCTCAGGTAGGCTCTTCGCGCCGCCCTGCGGCTGTCACCGAACATCATCAATACCTCATCGATTTCGACAAGCCTGCGGCTGTCCCTGCCGATGATCTCTCGGTGCCCGCTCCACACGTACTTTGCCGGATCCTCCACGAGACCAGCGCCGACCGGATTCAAATGAATATAGGCCAGCAGTTGGTACAAGTAACTCTCATCTTCCACAATTCGCGCCTTGTACCTGCCTTGCCAAAGTGGTCCATTCACATGATGCCGCCGGTTGAACCCCTTGGACGCCAGCCCCTGAAGCGATGCCATGCTGCGCCACAAAGGCACCCCGGCTGTCCGCATCGCGATGTGGTAGTGGTTGGACATCAGCGCCCAGGCGAAGAGGACCAGACCGTCCCGTTTCTTGATCTTCTGGAGAACACCGACGAACGCTGCCGCCTCCGCATCATCCAAGAACACCGCCTCGCCTCGTGATGCTCGGCAGTACACGTGGTAGGTCCCGCCATCAATGAATACCCTCGGCTTCCTCGGCATTGGTCTTCACCTTCGGTGGGCAACTCCGGCACATTGTGAGGTTGTGATACCTGGCCAATCAATTGCCTGGCACAATTGCATCAGAACCGTACCTTCAGAACGTAGATCTTTGCCGGTTCCTCACTAATGGTCTCTCTTGTCGCTGGATCCCAGGTGGTCTTGGTCCACGTCTTGAGGTAGATATACCCGTCACGATAGAACCCGGGTGCGAAGAGCAGGGCAGAGCCAACAAAGCCGTCCGGTTCACCGTCGGGCGTGAACTGCTCGACGACCCTGCCGGTGTTGACGTCCAGAATGACCAGATCGTAGGTACCGGAGGATTGCCCGACAAAAAGGAGGTAGTCCCCGACCACAAAGGGGTAGATAGGTGCATGCGCAAAGGGCACCTTGCGCCTCCACACCCATGAGCCAGGCCGATCCTCCCGCCACATCCGCGGTTTGTAGCAGTCCCAGACCCAGCACGGAATGCTCTCGTAATGGATCGTGTAGCCGTCTCCATGAAACGAGAGCCCACCCATTTCTCCCATCCGCATTCCCAGGCCGTGTTTGATGGGATCACCGGATTTAAAGGAGGAGTTGAACTGCTCCGTCCGAAAAGAGAATCGACGCTGGATCCACCTGCCGATGGTCTCGGCGTCCGCCGCACCGATAACCTGTGTCACCTCTGTGGGCACCACCCCATCGGGACAGCTGAGGCAGTGCTCCCCTTCAGCGTCGAGTACGTACACCTCCTCGATCAACGACGACGCGTCGGATGCATGAACCTGCTGGAAACAGAGCCCTCCAAGAACAGCCGCGGTCGCGACCACCGCAAATGCCCTCACCACGACAAGTTCCGCGCGGCTTTTCAATGTTCTCCAATCACTGACCAGCATAGATCACCCCGTCGATCCACACCGTGTAACCCTGCTCCAGGTAGTGATCGCCAATCTTGGAGGGCAACTCGCCATCGGTCACCATAAAGTGCATTCCATCGGAGCTACCGCCCTTCACAGCCTCCTCAAGCATCTCCCTCCGATCCTCCATTGACTCCACCGAAAAAAGAACCTCGAGAAACTCCCTGTCGAGTTCTTCGGGATCCCCGCCGAGCAGCTTGAACGTCCACTCGGCCATGACCATCGCCTTGTTCGGGTCGCGGGCGGTGTTGTCGGGGCTGTTCCCGGCGAGGTTGTCCAGCCCGTGACCAAGCGGCCATTTGTAGTGTGCGTGGGAGAAGGCGTCCTGGACGCTGTGCAGCGCAGCCCCCAGTTCCGTCGGGCCAGAGGCACTTCGCGCCATCGCCACCCCTCGGGCAACCGGTAAAAAATGGAGATCGAAATTCCTGGGTTTGAAGGGGTTTGCCGGCGTCTCGTCGTCCACGCCTTGGTTCGCCCCGGCAATCAATTCTGCTTTGGCAGACGAGTATCCCGCTTGGACAGCCAGATACTGCGTCAGGTTGTAGTGGACATCCCGCTCGTACCTCCCATCCGGATCCACGGCGCGGAGTGGGTTGCCCGAGGTATAGGTATATCGGTTCCACGATTGGGAGGAGGCTGGGTCGCCGCGGGCGCTGTCCACGGTGGTAAAGCGGCCGAGCAGCGGGCTGTAGTGTCGGGCGTGCATGAAGTCCAGCTCGGAACTGTGACTCCCGAGATCTCGCTGGTGTCCGGTGAACAGGCGATGTGTCCCGGGCGCGGGACCGCCGCTTCGGAATCCACCGTAGGGGTAGAACTCGATCCGGTCGTGGACGGTGCCGTCGGCGTCCACCAGAACCCTTGTGCTGCCAAGATGGTCGCGGGCCGCGAACCGGACCACCGGCTCACCGCTGCTCCAGCTCAGTTGGGCGGCCATGCGTCCTCCCGGAGCCAGGTAGTCATGCTCCGGGCTAAAGAAACTCTCCGGCATCATCAACCAGTCCGACAGCACCGCGCCACCGTCGTCGCGGAGGTCAAAACGAACTTCGGCCAGATCCCCCGCAGCATCACGACGCCACGACAGCACCCTTTCGCCGTCGGCATCGTAGGCGAACCGCCAGGTGTCCCCGGAGACAATGTCGGTGGCTCTGAGCAGCCGATCATCCAGCGAGTAACCGAAGCTCTTGGCGCGGATCCCTCCGATGGCGGGAACCGAGAGCAAATTGCCCCGAGAGTCCCACGACAGGTTGCCGGAGCCCGCACCCGCGACATCGAGGATCTCGGGCCGGTTGTCGAAACGAGCTCCGATCATCTCGAGGTCGAGCGCGGCTTCCGGATTCTCAATCGCCGTCAGATTGCCCCACCGATCATAGCCGTAGCTCGCCACCGTGGAGCCGGCATCGGTGAACGTCACCAGTCTGTCCAATCCGTCGTAGGAATAGCTGCGGTTGCCGATGAGAATCACGTTGCCCGAGCCGTCGTACTCATAATTCCCCTCGGCCCACAACCTGCCGCCGTCCCACGGTGGATCACTCCACCACATATCAAAGCCCGCCGGCCGCGCCATGCCGTTTGGATCCGGCTCTTCGGTCGTGCTTCCCACCCATGTACCTCGCGACAGCAAACCCTCCTCCGCCACCCTCCCCGTCGGGTGGTAGGACCATTCCGCGGCCGCGATGGGAATGTGAATTCCGATTTTCGACAGCTGAGCCGAGGCGAGCCAGTCACCGACGTGATACCTCTTTTCGATGAGCGGCTGCTGGCACGACGCCTGCCATCCGGTCCAAACCGGGTGGTCCACCCGGGACCGGTGGCCCCAGACGTCGTAGTCGAAGGTCGTGACAAAAGCGTCGTCCGCGGCTCCAACACCCCCGAACGCAATGGACTTCGAACGGACCCTTGCTCCGGGCCCACCGAACAGCCAACCGGTGGTCACGGCCACGTCGCCCCCACCAAACCGATTGTGTCGGGTGGCATTCACGATCCTTCCATACGCCGCTTCACCGACGGCCGCAGCGTGGCCCGTGCTCCGGTCACCCCAGACCCACGACGCGACCGTCGACCCGTTCACCGATCGGTTCACCAGTCGGCCGAGCGGATCGAAACCAAACGTCGAGGTGAGGCCTCCGGATGACTTGGCGCGGAGATTGCCGAGGGCGTCGTAGCCATAGAAGACTGCATCCCGCTCCGGTTCGATTGACGAAGTGAGAAAGCCCCCGTCCGAGTAGTCGAACGCGCGGTGCTGAGCCACCGAGGCAAAGGGTTCGCCCTCCCAGAGGTCAACTCCGGTGAGGCGGTCCTCGTGGTCATAGTCGTAGTCGGCCGAAACACTCGTCCCGGGCGCCACCTCCTCGTCCAGCACCCGCAGTCGTCCCAGAGGGTCCTCCAACCGGGTGGACGCCAGCCACTGTTCCCCGCCGTCGAGATCGGTGGCCACCGACCGGAGCAGGGTGTGCTGGCTGTCACCCACATACCCCTGGAATGACTCGGAGCCATCGGGAAGACGGATCGCCACCGGCCGACTCAGGGCGTCGAACAGGGTGCGAGTCCAGTCCAGTTCCGAGCACGACGACCATTCGCCGTCATCGCGCCACTCACTGTCCATGGTCACTCGGCTGGTGTGGTCCAAGGCCGTACCGCCCCCCGCTCCACATGGAGACTGACCGCTCCAGAACCGATCAAGCGACAGCCGGCTGCGGGAACCTGTTCCGGAGGGATAGCGCTCGGTCGTCTTGCCCAAGCGTCCGAGGCCGTCAAAGAAGAAGGACTCTTCCGGCTCCGGATCCAGCCAGACGGTGTCGAGCCGATGACCACCCGCCGACGGCACCAGGTCATAGGTTGCGTGCCGCACCTCATGACGGAGCAATCCGGCGTCCGACGGCCGAAGGTAGTCGATCCGAGTCCCCATCAGTGTCATACCGTCAGTGGTCCGTTGTACGCCCAGCGACCACTGGGCGCCATCGAATGCACCCTCGATCGGGGCAACGGCGGTCATGCGGCCATTGGCGTCGTAGTCGTAGGCAAACCCGGCACCGGCTCCCGACATGTGCCACCTGGTCAGACCCGTGCTTGGATCCACCTCCCGCTGCCACATGAAAAGGGACCCATCCGACCCGAGGCGTTCGCCGGCCACCGGCCGGCCGTGGCGATGGAGCGTGCGGGTCGTGAGTTGGACGCTGCCGAACCCGGTCCCGTAGCCACCCCGTGTGGACACCAGTTCGCGGTTGCCCAGGGTGTCGTAGCTGAAGGACTCCTCCACACAGTCCTGGTCGCAGCCACCGTCGATTCCTGGATTCACCACCCCTTGCTGGGGGGCGTACCACCGCCGGTATCCCGGTTCCGAGAGGTTGGTCCAGATCTGGATCCTGGTGGCGCACCGCCCCTCTTCGCACACATCGCTGGCGATCTCCCGGTGGAGGTTCCAATCCTGGTCGTTCGCCGGCGGCAGGTATTCAAAGCTCCAACTGCGGTCCACTTCGATGCCCGAGACCGACCGGGCGGATTCCAGCGTCCGCTCCACCGGATTCAGAGAGTCATCCACCTCCGTGGTTTCACGCACCTCGGTGCAATCGATCGTCACCGAAGGAGGGCCCGCGAGATTCACCCACACCGGCGGGTGGCAGGATTCCACGTCGGCACCCTCGGAGTCGCCACCGGTCTCGTCGGTGAAGACCCGTCGCTGCTTGACGTAGCTGTAGCGATCCTCGCCCTGGGTCACGGTGGGAAAGTCCACACCGAACTTGAGCTCCCGTTCGATTTCTGTGTGGCGCAACACCCGGAGCTGAGATCCACGAAGGTCCTCCCAGCCACTGATGGTCATCCACGGCATTCCGGCGAGGGTCTCGCTGTCCCCAGCCAGATGGTCCACCGAGAACTCCTCGCGAGTCAGGGGGTGGAAGCGATGGATTTCGAGGGTTCCCTCGGTGTCCGGTCCCGCTTCGCCCGCCGCGGTGTAGACCGCCGTCCAGAGATAGGCCGCGTGAAGTCTGCCCTGATCATCTCGCAACGCCCAGTCGAAGTCGTAGGGCCACGGCAGCAGCACGTTCGGCGGCGTCGTGAATCTCGGATCCACGGCGCAGTTGAGGCCCTGCATGAACCAGGTTGTCTGCTGTCGAGGCTCCCCCGCCCCGGTGGCGACATCGTGATAGAAAACCCGCCGCCGCGTGACGCCCCTGCTCGTCAGTTCCGTTGAGTTGTGGTCCCCTTTCCTCGGCACAAAAACGCCGCAAGTGGTCCAGACGGGGCAGTCTCCTCCGTCGTCGACTCCGTCGTCACAGCGCCCCCGTCCCACCGGATACGTCCCGTGGGAGTAGTCCACGTGGGCCCCCGACGGCATCACCACGTCGGTCATGGGCGGCATCCCCGGTTCGTGCTGGCTATCAAGAATGAAGGACGTACCGTCGGCAGAGCTGACACGCTCCAGATGAGTCGCGCTGAAAGTCGGCAGGTCGGGCCCGTTCTTCTGCCTGAAGACCGCCTCGCCCACGTCGAGTTGAATTTCATGGACGTTCGGGGTCGGCCCTGAATCTCCTATCAACGGGTTGAATCCGGGGTATCGGACCTTCGAAACAGTGGACCTGACCGGGTCGTAGAGTATCTCCAACTCACGACTCACCTCTCCGCTGGCCGAGATTCGGCTTGGCAGCCAGGGCTCTGAACCCTGCCCGGCGCACGGGGCAGACCAGGCCGTCGACTCTCCTCGATAGGTGAAAAGAATCCGGTTGGCCGGTGTCCCGCGGGGCCCGCCTGAGGTCCACGGCCCTCGCTGGATTTCGCTCAAGTAGAGCCCTGCAGTCTCGATTCTGAAGTTGAAGTCACCAAGATCGTCCCCCAGAACAACCCCTCGATCCACGTCACAGGCCGTGGGCACCACCTGCGCGAAGACGAAGAGGTCACCGTAGCCGTTCTCCATTTCGAGCCGTAACGGCCGCCCCGTTTCGTCGACCTCTGCCACCGTGAACCGCAAGTTGCTGCCGTCCTGGGTGAAAAATCGGTCGCCCACCGCGGATTCCGAGGCGAGTGGCGTTCCCTGGTCGTTCTCCAGCTCCCACGGCGGGGTCGCCGATAGGGAGTGCTTCGCCCCCGAGGCCTCCACGAACGCCATACCCCGGACAAAGGGGGTCGTCCGGTGGAGCACCACCCGCGGAGGCCGCATCTCCCATCCAAACCCGAAGGCGTCGACGCCATGGGCGATCTCCGCCTCGAGGATATCTCCCCCGGTCCCCTCGCAGCCCGAGTACCCCAAGGGCGTCAGCGAGCAGTAACGATGGGTGAACCACACCTTCGAGTTGTGATGGAGGGCCAGTTCGTAGCTGAGGCCGCCATCGGTGCGGACCGCGGCCAACGGGATCCGGAATGTGAGGTTTCCGTTGGCGAGGTTGATCTGCTCGAAGGAGGAGAGATCGTAGCCGCTCCGTTCGTATCCTCGGGCCTCGTGGGGCACTTCGTCGTTGGCGTGGATAGGTGCCGATACTGTGATGCATAGGCCGCCGGTGATCGCGACACAGCGGAACAGTGCTGTCTTTATCAACTGCAAGGTTGCACGAAACATGACGTCCTCCACTCCTACGGCAAGTCCACGGCCGGAATCGGGCACCCCGATCCGCCATCGACGATTTCCACCATTGAGTCCATGTCTCCGATAAGCTGACCGCTCTCCCTCACTGTTCCCACGAGTCGACGCACCCCCAGTGACGTTGGAGTCCATCCGGGATACAGACGGAGATAATGGGAGCCATTCGGCGGAATGGTCACGGTCTCAGAACCGATCATGGTGTGTACGGCAGGCGACTCACCGGCCACCAACACCTCCACAGCGGCCACCAAAACCGCCACACCGGAAGCTGAACCCACATTGCGAATCTCCACCGCGAACTCGTAACTCTCCCCCGAAGCAAGCTGGCCGGGGATCGGAATCCACTCCCCAAAATGCTGAAGGCGCAACCCGGCCGACACGAAAAGTGGCTCAGGTGGCGGCAGGTCAGTGGCATGCCACCCTCCCACCACATCCACCAGCATCGTCGGGTGAATGCCGCTCGGGCAGCCCGGCTCGTCCACCAGACAGTTGACATCAGGCGCCAGGTGCAATGACAGCGTGTCTCCCGACGACACCGGGGCCTCGAGGACGGGAACCGAAAATCCTCCGAAGGGATTGGCAGCGCCACGTCGCCAGACCAGGGTTCGCCATTGCGAGTCGGCCGTCAGCACCGCCCGGTTCGGATGTCCCTCAGGAGCGAGGTCGAAGGTGTGCAGGCCGTCGGCCTCTTCGGCTCCGGCATCCAGGTACGGCCCATCCCCGAAACCCTGCCGCGACCGCCGGTATCTGATGAGAAGGCCGGACACCGTGTCGCCGGACCGATCCTCGTACCAGATCAATCTCGGGTCTTCGTTGCTGGCACTGTCCACCGACATCGCGACCAGGGCGCTGTCAGGATCCCAGTCCGCCGACCCTTCTTCATGCTCCAGAGTCACGCCGGTCCAGACCAGACCCTGGGGCGGCCAGTGTGCCGGGTCGAGGAAATAGTCGTCAGCGAGCCACGTCGGACCGAGAACGTCCTCGATCCCGTCGTCGACAACGGCAATCCAGGCCGTGGTGCAGAGCACGTTGTCATCCACTTCCTGCTCGTTCGCCACAGCATCTACGACCACTTTGAAATCGAGCATGGACAGGCCGTCAGGGCCCAACTCCAATTGCTCCAGATATCCCCGATCAAGGGGTACGTCGACCACGTCGGACCCGTCATAGAAGGTCCACTGACGAGGGGCTGCCAGTGGGTGCCAACCCACCGAGTCCGGATCGCACACCCCGGGGTCGCCGGCCGGATCGTGGGTGCGACCCCACACCGCCACCGACGAATCCACTGGTGCCGCCAGCCCATGCGCTGTGACCGGAATGGCGATCACCCACGGCAGAGCACAGTCGGGTTCTGGATCGTCGTAGCGAGACAAATCCAGAACGTCGGACCGGCACGGCCAGCCCGAAAGGTTGCCCGAGTACAGGTCTACCGGTGTGGTCGCGTCGATGGAGAGGTCGGGATGCTGCACCGCTTGGACGACGAACCGCGTGCGGACCGCGGCCGCGGCGTGATGCCTGAATGCCGCCTCCAAACGCCAGGTTCCGGCTTGGGGAAGCGGGAAGTCACAGACCGGGAGGCCCCGCACGCCGGCCTCCGCCTCGAAGGTCCCTGGGATCACGACACCTTCGCAGGCAAATCCCTCGAATTCCCAGGAGATCCCCTTTCTGCGGTACAGACGATAATCCACCAATCGCATGGTCCGATGGGTTCCCGCGGCCAGCCGACAGCCAACATTCACGACGTCTTGGAGGACCGTCACCGGCTGGCCTTCAATCAACTCATCTCCCGGGGCGCCGTCATCCAAAATCGGCCCGCGGGGAAACTCCAGCCATGGGCCGGGATAGAGATCCAACGACCGAATCCAGACCTGTTCGTCGTGAACCAACTCGAGGATCAGACTCGCCACGGTGGCGCTGTCCCACGTGGAATACCAACTCAGATCCACCTCGATCTCGGTCAAGGCCTCGGGGCCCGGCGGCACGATGAACGGCGCGGCCTGATCCGCACCGGGACCCCACCGCAGCCGCATGAAGATGGGTCGATCCGGAGTCAGAAACTCCAATTGAACCCGCTCGTGCCCCTTATCGAAGGACAGGTTGTCCCGTCGGATCTCACCGTGATCGCAGTGGGAAGTGGAGGGGAAGGGCGGGCAGGCGTAATCCAGGCAATTGCCGTGAAAAAGAGATGCCTCCAGTTTGGGGTCGAACTCCCATCTCCCACAGCCGGTGCCCGCACCGTGCCACTGGCTCTGCCCTCTCGCGTTGGTGAAATCCCCAACCGGCGGTGCGACCGGCGCACAACCATCCGGGCCGAGGACCGAGCCCTCAGGATCCCCCAAGACCTGCCCCTGGGCCGGATCGGAAATTTCCTCGACACGCCGGTCGACCAAGATTCCATCCAACGCATCCACGACGACGGTCTCGAGGACCAGGCCACCACGTATTCGGGCCAACATCTCCACCCTCCAGCTCCGAATGTGGTCGACACCGTGGAGGACCCTCGTCGCAGACGCGGAGACGATTTCGGACTGAGGATCCCGTTGATCGTCGGCAATCTCCAGAGCCTGCCGCCTGGTGACCGGATCGCGATCGGTGGGCGGCACGTCACCCCAATGGAGCGCAATTCCGCCCACTCTCACCAGCTGACCCTGAAGAAACCGCATCTCCAACCGCTCATCCAGCGCGACAAATCCCTCCACCGACTGGACCAGCATCACTGTGGTCATGCCGCCGGACCGTGTGACGGATTCGACGTGAAATTCACTGTTCGTCGCAGTCGGATACACCCCGCGGTGAATGGTCATGAAGGCCGGGGCTACGGCCTCCGGCGGTGACGGCCCCACCGGTGTCAGCCTCCCTTCGATCACCTTCACGTGACCCTCATCGTCCAATTCGAAATGGGTGACCTCGGGGAGTACCGACAAGGCCCTGGACAACTGCTCGCGATCAACACCCTGAGCGCGCGCCGTCGGCTGAACCGCGGCTGCCACCACGATGGCGAGCAGGATCAGTTGGTGAGTTCGTCGCATGGCGACCTCCTTCCGGCCCTCGGCCGTCTTCGATCTCAGTCGATGGGTTCGGCGCCTTCGAACCAGGTGCGGACCGAGTCGTTGACCCCAGTCCAGTGAGGGACCGGTCCCCGCGATGTGATCTCGCCGGCAGGGTGTGCAGCATTGGAAACACCGCACTGGAAGACGTTGCCGTCGTCGATCTCCACCAGAACCCAGGTCTCTTCGGACCGACCACCCTGCGAGACCGGATCGGGAAACCGGATGGCCACTGATCCTCGGGCGTTGGGACGTTTGACGATCAGGGAACCATTCGCACGGGTGAACATCCACTCGACGCCTCGATGATCGATCCATCGACAGTGGCCTTCCGCCCGCTTCGACGGTTTGTCGGAGGCCACGGAGGGCCTCGCAGGCTGAGATTGCTGGAGTGGAACCGGGTCCGTTCTGGGCGGGGTGCACATGAGCTGTCCTCCTTGCTGCTGTGCCGCAAATCTGCGGTCACCGAGAAAGAAGGACTGCTAGCGCGCGGAGTGGCAATGGGTGTATCAAACCCGCCCCCGGGCCCCCGGGGGCCAGAGGCTGGGTGTCAGGGGCTAGTGGTTAGGGGTTCGTGCCGCGCACCTGGAAATGGGGAACAAGGAACACTCCCCCGCCCGGGGCATCATCGTGGAGCGGGCGCCTCGCCTGCATTCCTGGCGTCGATCGACCCCGCGATTGCAGGCTCAGCCTTCGTTCTGTTCGTCGTCCGTACCGGCGTCCGGGTCTTCCTTGTTGCCTCCCGTCCCCACGACGAGGGAGGAGGCGGTGAGGCCGGCGCCGATGATCGCGAACATTCGGTCGCGATATTCGGTCCCCTTGAGGACGTACGAGGTGGCCACCAACAGCGCACCCCAGATCAGGGCGTTGGCGATGATCAATGAACCTTTGCTTCGCATGGTGTCATTTTAACGCGCCCGTCTCTTGGGCGCGCCTCGATTCTCATTGCGCTCCCCGTGAGGATGCCAGGCACGCCGATTCGGCCCCAGCGAAACGAATCGGATTGCCGGCCTCGACGAATCGGGATGCCAGGCACCTCCGAGGAACGCGCCCTCGGGGAGCGCGGTTGGAGAGTCGGCGTTTCAAAGGACCCGCGCTACTCCGATACCTACCAGCGGATCGTCACCTTCTTGATGCCCCACTCCTTTGGCGGCCTCGACGTCGGTCCCCATGTAGATGTCGATCCTCTTGTTGAATCGGCTGTTCGTTCGGTCGAGCACCGTGTAGCGACCGGAGAGACCTTCGATCTTTACCTTGGTGTTGTGGGTCAGACCCAGTTTGACCAGGTCGGGAGAGACCGCGATGGCCTTCATTCCGGGTTTCAGCTCGTCGCCCCAAGCCGCCAGCGTGGGATCCCCTTGGGTCTGGGACGCCACTGAGTTGTAGGCCGAGGCCGTCACCTCGAGGCTCTGGGTCGGGCCTTCACAACCCGCAAGAAGGACAGCGGCAAGAATGACGATCGCGAATCGATGATGGGTGCGGGTCATTGGGTCTCCTTCCAGGAATCGGCACTCCCAGAATAGCGTGTCGCAATCCCCCGCCAGCCCGATGTAGGAAGTGTAGAGGGTGTAGTCGACGTTCAATGTTAAACGTTGAACGTTCAACGTTAAACGTTCCCACCCACCCACCCGGATCGTGAAAGGGCGCGATGGGCGGGCGTGCCGTCTTAGAGCGCGTCGGGAACGCGCGGGCCGGTGCCAGGCACCGTCGAAATCGAATCGGAGCACGAGATCGCAACATCTGCGGCGGTGCCTGGCACCGACATGATGGGCGGGCGGGGTTTTCGAATTGCGAATTTCGAATTTCGAATTCGACTGACTGATCAGTGGCTCTGTGACCGACGGGTCTCTTCCCTGGCCCCTAGCCCCTGGTTCCGTGTCCCAAGCTTCTCTCGAAAACGACGCGGAACTCCCGGTGGCGGCGCGGCGTGGTCCGACAAGAGCGCGAGCATGGAGGGGTAGAGCCACGCCTCGTTCTCGCTGCTCAGTCCGATCGCCCTGACCACCAGAGGGTTGTTGCGCGGCAGCATCAACTGCCGGCCTTGGCGACGAACCTCCCCCACCCCCGCGCACAGGCATACCTTCACTGGATCGCCCGTGCCGACGTCGGTGACCCCCTCGAAGAGCTGGAGAAATACGCGTTCGGCCTCGAGCATCTCGTTCTCCTTGAGAGCGCGTCGATTCCCGCCCCAGGCCAGCCGTGACCGCAGACCGGTCAGCCCATCGCGGGTCGCGGCGGCGATCGACCGCCATCGACCGGACGAATGGCGGGGTTCCGGTCGCTGCAAGGACCCCGGCACCAGATCGGCCAGCAAGCCGTGCTGTTCGGCGGTGAGCAAGAGAACCGTCCGGCTCCCGGCGGGAAGACCGGCAGGGTCGCTGCCAAGCGGAACGCTCCACAGCGGGCCCCAATCCTCGCTGCACATCCGGCGGAGCTCGGTGAGGGAGAAGTTTCGCCGGGCGCCGGTCCCGGCATCCACGGACGGAATCACGGGCAACTCCGCCATGCGGTCCGACCGAAGATCCGCCTGCACCATCCGTAGGGCCAGAGTGACGAGCCGGCTGGCCCGCTCCGGATCCAGATGGGGCCCGTTCTCGATGGTATCCACCACCACCTGCGCCGCCTGGTCCATCAGCGCCGGCAGATGGGGATCCACCGCCCGCCGCAGCTCGTCCGGCGTGACTCCCTCGGGGGTCACATCACCGAGCTCGAGCACCGCTTCGAACGGAGGGTACCCGGGGACGGTGGCCCGCGCCGAGAGCACCCCACGCCGCAGCAACCACAGGTGGGGGGCGTCACCCCTGGCCGTCAGTGCGATCCCTCCCGGCAGCGGCCTGCCCAGACTCACCGAATGCAGGGCGGAACTGAATCCCTGCGCGACCTCCTTGCCTGCGATCTTCACCGTAATGGGGGCAAACCGACAGGCGGTTCCGACCCAAGCGATGGACCGTTTGACGTCGAAATCCGGTGCGCTGAACCGCACCTCGAAATCCCCCGCCACCTCGTCCGGGCCTTCCGCCTCCAACCTTGGCCGCCCATCGGGCCGAATCTCCAACACCGTCGCCGAGTTCCGCCGCCAGGTGGCGATCCGCACCTTCGCGCCAGGGCAGCCCGCCACCCACAGCAGCGCCTGTGCTGCGTCCTCCTCGAGGGCGACGACGGATCCATGACGGTCCTCGTCCGCCTGGGCCACATCGAGGGCTGATGCCACCTGTTTCAGATACTCCTCGGAGCACGCGGTACCCGGGCAGCGCAACACGAAGCCCTTCCTACTGGGCTCCATTTCGACCAGCGATGCGCCTTGGCGGATGGCGAATCGGATCAGCTCGGCCGGTAACTGCCAGCTTCCCTGAAGCTGCTGCGAGCATAGCGCCCTCAGCTCGGAGGAGACGTCGACGGTGAGGAACTCCGCCGCCCTCACACCGAGCCTCCACGTCCCTCGACCACAGCAGCACGAGCCAGGGCGGCCAGCCACCGCCGCCTCTGTTCGGACCCGAGGTCCAGGGTGTCGGCAATGCCATCGGCGAGCACCAGGGCCGTCCACGCCGGGCGTTCCGGAAGGCTCTCGGCGGCCGCGGTCCACAGACCGGAGCCCGCGTCCACAACCACCAGCCGCGCGTGCCGCGGGAGGCCCACCAGACGGCCCTCGATGGCGGAGACGCGGTCGGGGGCGCCCTCGGCGACACGGAACGACCACCGTTCACCGAGTTTCTGGAGCGCCTCCTCCATGCTGTCGGTGGCGGGGTTGGGTTCTGCTCGATCGGCCAAACCGCTCCATGCGTCGATGTCGCGCGCACCGAGAAGATCAGCCACAACCGCCCCCTCGGCAACCTCGGAGTCGATCACCGCCTCGCCTGCAGCCGACACCCTGCGAGCCAGCTCGGATCCATGGTCGCTTCGGAACAATCGCCCGTCACCGGCCCGGCGCATCACCTCCGACAGCGACAACCGGCGGCCCGCAGCCGACGGCACCAGGCGGCGGGAATACAGCGAGTCGACACCACTGAAGGCCCGCGGTCTGAGTATCGCTCCGCGCAACAACCGAGTCAGATCCACGGTGCCGTCCGCTTCCACCGTGTGGCCGGAGCTTCGACGCCTGGAGATCAGGTATGCGCCGACGGCGAAGACGAGCGCGGCGAGGCCAATGCCTGCGAGCCACGGACGCGGTCCACCGAGGCCGCGGGTCTCAGGGGTGGGAGCTTGGGCCGCCTCGGGTGGGGTGACGGCTCCCTGCGTCAGCTCTGGCGAAGCCACCATTCCGTCTTCCGCCGGCGGGCCGAACACATCCCACGCCGCACTGGCGTCGGCCACCACCCATCGGTCTTCCTCCAGGTATTCCACCCACGCGTGGAGCCCGCCCAGGATGTGTCCGTCGGCCCCCACGTAGCCCACGGCCAACCATGCGGGGATCCCGCTTCCATCGAGCACCGCAGCGAGCAGGGCGTTCTGCACATCGCAATCACCCACCCCCGCCTCCACCGCCGCAGCCAGTAGATCCAACCCACCGTCCTTCAGCTCGCCAAAACTGTGGGCGGCCTCTTGCGAACGGTCGTAGGCCACCGCCCCCGCGACCATCTGGGTCGCAGCCGCGACCCGCGCCGGCACCGCCATCTCGGAAAGCACCGCCGTCTGATCGGCCAGCGCTACGGGCAGGTCGGGCCAGTCCGAAAGCAGGTCCGGATATTCCGCAGAAGCTGGACCGCTGACATACCGTAGGAGACCTTTAACGGCTTGATCGAGGGAGATCACCGGATCGCCCAGGGCCGTTTCCCAAAGTTCAACCGGGTCTCCGTCGAGACTCACGGTGTCCGGGTCGATACGGTGTCCCGATGCCACTGGTAGCTGCATGATTCCAGGGCCTGCGTCGAACCGCAGTTCCACTTCGAGACAGCCCTCTGTGCACGGCGGGCCCCGGTAGGTCGTCGGCGGATCAACCTCGGTCCGCCGTACCGGCACGCCGTCCGCTCCAAGGGAGCCGATGCGCAGGCCAACAAAGAGCGGCGCAGCAATCTCAGGCCAGTAGCGCAAATCCACCACCGGTCCATCGGCCAGGACGTCGATCGACGGTCCAGCGTAGAGCACCTCGAGATCGCGGTACGGCACTCTTCTGGTCTCCGGCAACGGCGCGGGATCGAGGGTTGTGGCCACTTCCGTGGGTTCGACGACGACCTCGGTCCCGTCCACCCCGGCCATCTCCACCCACCACATCCCAAGAGCGGTCAATCCGACGACGGCTGCGAGAAGGGCCACGGCGGCAAGCGCCCTTACGGGACCACCCACCACCCTGCGAAGGCCGTCAAACCACCGCAGAAAATGCTGCGGGCCGGCGATCTGATCCAGCTCCGCTCCCACCAGGAGCCCCACCTCCCGCTCCGCCCTTTGAACCAGCCGACGCAGGGTGGCGTCCTCCCGAGCCTCGCCTCGTGCAAGCAGGACCTGCAACCGGTCCGAGTCCAGAACCACCCGGGGCAGAAGACCATCGGGCAGTTCCGACGAGGCCGGGCCTTCGGCGGTTTCGGATAGAAGGAGCTCGTCAAGGAACGCTGCATTTCGGACGCGCAGCCCGTGGGCGAAGACCTCCACCTGCGGCGAGGATGTCAGGGCGGCGGTCAGCCTGAGACCGGGCTCGTCCACC
The DNA here is from genome assembly GCA_963710645.1 of uncultured Holophagae bacterium. Classification (GTDB taxonomy): domain Bacteria; phylum Acidobacteriota; class Thermoanaerobaculia; order Thermoanaerobaculales; family Sulfomarinibacteraceae; genus FEB-10. Next base: position 209,774 of record CAVQBD010000009.1, read on the forward strand.
CGCACGTTCGGCGACGGCAGATCAACCTCCACGGCGACCGGTTCACCGTTGACCAGGATCTCAATCGCTGTGGTCGGCTGGTCGCGACGCCTGAGGTACCTGGCATCGGAGGAGATGGCCTGGCGCAGCACACTCGCGAGGTCTTCGCCGGATTCCGGTCTTTCCAGAATCACCTCGGTACCGGGTTGCATCACCAGAGAGTGCTGGCGAACGCTGCGGAATCCCCCGTCGACTCGAAGCTCCCAACCATCATCATCGGCGGGTCTGGAGCGCACCTTGATGAGATCCGGCTCGAAACGCAGGACCGACCAAAAGCCAACGCCAAACTGACCCGCCGCGGATTTCTCGTCCAGCTTGCTGGAGGCGTAGAGCGTGAAGAGGAATTGCCTGGCGTGTTCAAAGGTCATCCCGGAGCCGTCGTCCCGACAGGAGATCCATTCACGCCCGTCGCCGTGTTCCACTTTGAAGCGCACCTCGGTCGCTCCCGCATCCCTGGCGTTCTGCAACAGCTCGCGCACGAACACCCAGGGATCCGAGCCGTTGCGGCCGGCCTCGAACCGGGCGCGCCGCCGGAATCCCTCCGCGGTCTCCCCCACGCGTGCAGTGTACGCGGGTTTCACCAAACAATGATGTGAGCCCCATCCCGTGCCCATGCCCGATCGAAGAGCAAAGATCGAAGAACGAAGATTCCCACCCACCCGAGGTATGGGGTGTGAGGTCCCCCGCCCGGCCGGTGTGGAGGGTATGGACTCCCGAGCCCGTGCCCGTGCCCGTCTCCATCTCCGTGCCCGATGTCTGATGGCTGATGCTGGATGCTTGATGCTCGATCCCCCGCCCACCCGGAGCGAAAGGGCGCGTGGATCGGGCGTGCCGTCTTTAACAATGTTGGGGCTCGCCAACTGAGTCATTCAGCCCGTTGGGTCCCAACATTGTTAAAGGGGGCAACCTCGGGTAGCGCCACAGGGAGATGGGCGCGTCGAAATCGGGTGGTCGGACAGGACACGCGATCTTTGTGGTGCGGCCGTCTCGGCTGCAATTTCGCCTTCGATTGATCGCGCGAGTGCAGGCGGGACGCCCGCTCCACAATGAAGGCCGGTTGCCCGCATCTTGCCTCCCGTCCACCGTTCACCGATGATGGATAAAGAACGGATCCAAACAAATCCGAAGGGAGCGCGAATGACCTCGCCGCGCAGCAAGGACGTCGCACTGATCGTCGGGCTTCTGATCCCGGTGGCCATGATCCTGTTCATCGCCGGCGCCATCTACCTGCCGCGTGCGTTTTCGCGGGTGGAGCCGCCGTCCCACGATTTTCTCTACTTGGTGGGCTATCCCTATGGTGCTGAACGATTTGCGGTGGTGGACGGCCACCTGACGCGGCAGGAGGTCGAGGAGCCCCGTTACCCGCCACCACAAGGCACCCCAGACATTCAGTTCTATGTCCACGACGTGGCAACCAACACCAGCACCCGGCTGAACTTTGACGAGGCGGCGCAATTGAGCCTCGACAACGGGCACCTCTCGCCCGACGGGTATGAGATCGTTCATGGCCGCAAGGCCGAGTTCTTCTTTCCCATCGTGTCATCCACCAACTACCGCACCAGGTATCTGAAGAAAGACTCACACACCACCAAGCTCGACCTTGCCGTGGGCTCGGACGGGGGCTACTCGAGCACCTTCATCTTTCTGGGCTGGATCGTCGAGGAGGCGCAATGGACAAAATGACTGTTCTCGAGGCGATTCGCGACCTGGCCGCCGCCGGTGGACTCTCCGAATCGGAGGTTGTGGCAGCGGTGCGAGATGGAGCCGGCATCTCCGGAGCCGCCGCAGACGACCGCAGGAACCGGTACTCCCGAGTGCTGTTCTTCATTGGCGGCGGGGTCATCTGCATCGGCATCGTGGCGCTCATCGGCCAGGTCTGGAACGATCTCGGCCCGGTGATGCACGTGGTGGTGACGCTGGGGGCGGGTTTGGCCGCCTACATCGTGGGGGTGCTCTTCAGCTGGAGCGGGAAGGCCGGCGCCGCCGGTCCGGCGTTCTTTCTGATCGCGGCTCTCGTGCTGCCGTTGGGAATAGCGGTGGCCATGGACGAGGCCGGTCTCGACCCGGAGAAACTCGGTCTCCAAAGTCTCACCGCCCTCGTCCTGCTCGGGGTCTTCCTGGGCACCTACCTCCTTTTCCGGAACATCAGCCTGCTCATCTACGTCATCGGTTACGGCATCTGGGCCTTTTTCGCCATCACCGAGTACATCGCCGGACCCAGCCCCAGATTCGATCAGGAGACCTTCATCGAGTACCGCATCCTGGCCGTCGGCCTCACTCTCATGCTCCTGGCCTGGGCCTTCTCCGGCACCAGACGCCATGTCCTCACCGAACCGCTCTACGCCATCGGCTCGTTGGCCTTTCTGGGGACGGCCATGATCCTCGGCGGGTGGAAACCGAACCAAAACGTCTTTTGGGAACTCGCCTTCCCGGGCCTCGTGTTCGCGATTGTCTATCTCAGCGTGCACGTCAGGAGCATGATCCTGCTCGCCATCGGCTCGTTGTTCTTTGGCGGCTACCTCGCCAAGATCACCGGCGAGTACTTCTCCGACAGCCTGGGGTGGCCCGTCGCTCTGATTCTGTTGGGATTCATGCTCATGGGTGTGGGCTATCTGACCTTCCGGCTCAAGCAGACCTATCTCAAGGCGTGAGCGGGGGGCGGACCCCAACCAGCCACGCTATGGGGCTATGACCGCCAGCTCCGCTGGCTGGCTATGGGGCTATGAGATCCCCCCACCCGTCCGGATGCCAACGGCCCGCGCGTTCGCTTCGATACGCTGATTTCAGCGCGCCCCTCTCCCCATGGCGCTACCCGAGGTTGCCACCCTTGACATTGTTCGGACCCCTGTCTCAGATCCATCAGCGATGAGGATCCGAACAATGTCAAAAGTGGCACGCCCGCTCATCGCGCCCACGCCTCTCCGGGCGGGTGGGAATTCAAAACTGAGAATTCAAAATTGAGAATTACCCTAACGGCAGACCCCCCGGCGACCCGGACCGGCCTTGTGGTGCGGCCGTCTCGGCTGCAATCCCACATTGATTGATCGCACGATTGCAGGCCAGAGGCCTGCGCCACAATACGTGAGGACAAGGTGCGTCGCAGCCGTCCTTATGGAAGCGTGGAGGACAGTGGGACCCGCACAACAGGTGACGGCGATGAATGATGTAAGACGAAATATAGATCGATCGTATGAAGGTAAGATAAACTGGAATCCGGAGGATCCGCCCATGGCGCAGACCGTCGTGTCCTCGAAGTTCCAGATCGTCATCCCCAAGGAGATTCGGCAACATATGGATCTGGCGAAGGGCCAGGTTCTTCAAGTCGTCGCGAGGCACGGGGTCATCTCGCTGATACCGGATGCTCCCTTGTCCGAACTGCGCGGCTTCGCCGCCGGCATCGACACCGAGGGTCTGCGCGACAAGGAGGATCGGCTGTGACGGTGGTGGATTCTTCGGGCTGGATCGAGTATTTCATCGACGGTCCACTGGCCGATCGTTTTGAACCGCATCTGTCCGATCTGTCCGCGGTCATCACCCCCACCATCGTGATGTACGAGGTCTACCGTGTGATCCGTCGCGAACGGTCCGAGGCGGAGGCCACCGCCGCGGTGGCCCAGATGCAGAAGACCCGGGTCGCCGACCTCGACCAGTTCTTGGCCCTCACCGCCGCGGATCTCGGTCTGAGCCACCAACTCGCCATGGCCGACGCCATCGTCTACGCCACCGCCATTGTCAATCACTCGGAGCTGGTCACGGCCGATGGGGATTTCGAGGGTCTTGCCGGAGTCACTGTCTACGGGCTTTGAGCCACGCTGGGGGTTCGCCAGTGGAGTCGGGAGATCTGCCACTCCCGGGGAGAGGGTGCGACGTCCGAGAAAGTTGAAAGTCGAAAGTCCCCTCCCGCCCGGATGCCAACGGCCCGCGCGTTCGCTTCGACACGCTGATTTCAGCGCGCCCCTCTCCCCACGGCGCTACCCGAGGTTGCCACCCTTGACATTGTTCGGACGCCTGTCTCAGATCCATCAGCGATGAGGATCCGAACAATGTCAAAAGTGGCACGCCCGCTCATCGCGTTCACGCCTCTCCGGGCGGGCGGGGGCGACTTTCAACTTTCAACGTTCAACGTTCAACTTCTATCCAAGTGCCCTTCTAACTTCCCTCGAGCAGCAGTTCCTCGAGCTCGGTGACGATGGCGTCGAAGCGTTCCAGGGCGGCGGCGATGTCGTCGGGCTTGGTAAGGTCCGCTCCGGCGGCGGCGAGCATCTCCACCGGCGGCCTGGTGTTGCCGCCCTTCAGCATTCCCAGGTAGGCCTCGGTGGCTCCCGGCTCGCCGCTGCCGATCTTGTCGGCGATGGCGATGGCCGACGCCATGCCGGTGGCGTAGGAGTAGACGTAGTACTTGTAGTAGAAGTGCGGGATATAGGCCCACTCGATGCCATCGTTGGCGCCCAGGGTGAAATCGGGCCCGTAGTAGTCCCTGATCAACGCCGCGTAGATCTCGTTGAGCCCGTCGGCTGTCACCGGCTCGCCCGCCTCCACGAGCTCGTGCAGGCGGAGCTCGAATTCGGCAAACAGCGTCTGACGATAGATCGTCTGACGAATGCCCTCGGCCAGCTCGGTCAACAGCCATGCCCGCTCGGCCTTGGACTGAGAGTTGGCGATGAGGTACTGCGACATCAGCATCTCGTTGGTGGTGGACGCCACCTCGGCGAGCAGCATCGAGTATCTCGAGGACAGGTATGGTTGGTTGGCGTTGGTGAGCTGGGTGTGCATGGCGTGGCCCAGCTCGTGGGCCAGGGTGGACACGTCGTCAAAGCCGTCCTGGAAGTTCATCTTGATGAATGGGTGGACGCCGTAGACCGAGCTCGAGAACGCGCCGCTTTCCTTCCGTTTCGACGGGTAGACATCTACCGCACCGTTGACCGGATTCACCAACCGGTCCACTTCGGTGACGTATTCGGTTCCAAGGGGCTTCAGCGACTCGAGGATCACCTCCGCACCCTCGACATAGGTCATATCGCGGGCGGCACTTTCCACCAGGGGCACATAGAGATCGTAGATCCGGACCTCGTCCAGACCCATGACCTCCTTGCGGAGCTCCACATAACGGTGCAGGGCCGGGGCGTGGGCGCGTACCGTCTCGATCAAGGTGCGGTAGACGGCCGGGTCGATGTCGTCCTTGTCGAGGTAGGCCTCCAGGGCCGTGTCATAGCCACGGGCTCGGGCGAAGGTGACGTCGAGCTGTGCCTGGCCGCCGAGGGTCGCCGCAAAGGTGTTCTCGTACTGTCGAATGGTCGCGAACATGGACTCCACAGCCTGCTCGCGAACCCGCCGGTCGCCGGAGGCGCGATACCTGCCGTAATTGGCGAAGGTCAGAGGGACGTCGGCACCATCGGAATTTGTGATCGAGGGCAAGGGCATTTCGGATATCAACGACTGGAACGCCCGTTCCACCGGCGACGGCAGTTCGTTGAGGTCGATGGCCGCCCAGAGGTTGTCGCCGGCGAGACCGAGCACCCGCTCCGCCTCGGCGTCCAGCACACGATCAGCCCGGCGCCGCAGACCATCGATGGCGGGACTGAAGGTCTCCAGGTCCGGCTGCTCGGAATAGAACCGCTCGAGATCGGTGTCTGACAAGGCCAGGACCGCCTCCCTGAGGACGGCGCTTTCATCCATGATGGCGTTTGTCAGGCTCAGCGCTCGCTGATGGCGCGCAATGGCATCCTGATCGGTGGTATCGGTGATGGAGCCGAGGTTGGCGTACAGGGTCAGGCGATTTCCGGCAAGCTCCAGATCGAAGAACCGTCCCAGGTAGTCGGCCAGACCATCCACGTCGTCGAGATCACCGTGGAGGGTTCCGAGTTCCGCGAGCTCGATCACAGCCTCGTTGTATGCCCTCTCCCATTGCACTTCGTCGGCGAAAAGATCCTCGAGCGTCCATTTGTAGACCGACGGTACGCTCTCGCGTTCGCCGTTCGCGTCGGGCGTATAGGGCGGGAGTTCACCAAGAGTCCCGGCCGTCGCACCCGCCGTCACCAGAACGATTCCCAGGATGATCCAGATATTTCGTCGATTCAAGGCGCCACCTCCGTCTCTTCGATTGGATACCATACCTGAGTGTTCGCGCCATGACGAGCGGTCTTGAGACCTTAGTCAACTCAACGCAGATAGCTATCTACAGGTCCAACCTGTAGATCTTAGTCAAATTGACTAAGAAAAATAAAAAAATCCCTTGACAGTCGATTGCGGAAGACCTATATTGCCCCTTAGCACTCGCTACCGCAGAGTGCCAAAATCGTTCAACAAGTCGAAAGGAGAGAGTCATATGAAGGTGAAACCTCTGAGCGATCGGGTTCTCCTGAAGCGCACTGAAACAACCGAAGAGGTGCGTGGTGGAATCATCATTCCGGATACGGCCAAGGAAAAGCCGCAAGAGGCTGAGGTCGTCGCTGTGGGGGACGGCAAGCTCGACGACGACGGCAAGCGTCTGCCCATGAACGTAAAAAAGGGCGACCGAGTCCTCATCGGCAAGTACACCGGCCAGGACATCAAGATTAACAACGAGGAGCACACCATCGTCCGCGAAGACGAAATCCTCGCCATCATCGTTTCGTAAGGAGGCCAGACATGGCTGGAAAGCAGATCGTTTACGCTGAGGACGCGCGTGCAAAGCTCCTCGCCGGCGTCAATAAGCTGGCCGATGCGGTCAAAGTGACCCTCGGTCCCAAGGGACGCAACGTCGTCCTCGAGAAGAAGTTCGGTTCGCCGACCATCACCAAGGACGGCGTGACCGTTGCCAAGGAAATCGAACTCAGCGACCCGCTGGAGAACATGGGTGCACAGATGGTGCGCGAGGTGGCGTCCAAGACCTCGGACGTCGCGGGCGACGGCACCACCACCGCCACCGTGCTCGCCCAGGCCATCTTCCGTGAAGGCATCAAGAACGTCACCGCCGGCGCCAACCCCATGGAGCTGAAGCGGGGCATCGATCAGGCCACTCGGAAGGCCGTTGAGCGCATCACCAAGCTGGCCGAGCCGGTTGCCGGTGACGCCATCGCTCACGTGGGAACCATCTCCGCAAACGCCGACACCGAGATCGGCGACATCATCCGGGAAGCCATGGAGAAGGTCGGCAAGGACGGCGTGATCACCGTCGAAGAGGCCAAGGGCCTCGACACCACCCTCGAGGTGGTCGAGGGCATGCAGTTCGATCGCGGCTACCTCTCCCCCTACTTCGTGACCGACCCCGAGCGTATGGAAGTCGTGACCGAGGACGCCAAAATCCTGATCTTCGAGAAGAAGATCTCCAACATGAAGGACCTCCTTCCGATCCTCGAGCAGGTGGCTCAGCAGGGCAAGCCCCTCCTGATCATCGCCGAAGACGTGGAGGGCGAAGCCCTGGCCACCCTGGTGGTCAACAAGTTGCGTGGCACCCTCAACGTGGCCGCCGTGAAGGCCCCCGGATTTGGTGACCGCCGCAAAGCCATGCTCGAGGACATCGCGACCCTCACCGGCGGCAAGCTGATCTCCGAGGACCTCGGCATCAAGCTCGAGAACGTCAAGTGGGAAGACCTCGGCACCGCCAAGAAAATCGTCATCAACAAGGACGACACCACCATCGTGGTGGACGACGACGATGCCGCGAAGCACGAGGCCGTACTCGGCCGCGTCCAGCAGATCAAGCGTCAGATCGACGACACCTCGTCGGACTACGACCGCGAGAAGCTGCAGGAACGTCTGGCCAAGCTCGTCGGCGGCGTCGCCCAGATCAAAGTGGGCGCCGCGACCGAGACCGAGATGAAAGAGAAGAAGGCCCGCGTCGAGGACGCTCTCCACGCCACCAAGGCGGCCGTGGAGGAGGGCATCGTGCCCGGCGGCGGCGTCGCGTTGTTGCGCGCCATGGACGTGGTCGAGAAGTTCGTCAAGGACAACACCGGCGACATCCAGACCGGTGGCAAGATCCTGCTGAGGGCTCTCGAGGAGCCGACCCGGCAGATCATCCTCAACACCGGTCAGGAAGAGGCCGCGGTGATCGTCCGTGAGATCCGCTCCAAGAAGGGCGCCATCGGGTTCGACGCTGCGGCCGGTGAGATCACCGATCTGATCAAGGCCGGCGTCATCGATCCGGCCAAGGTCACCAAGACCGCCCTGATCAACGCCTCCTCCATCGCGGGTCTGCTGCTCACCACCGAAGCGCTGGTGTGCGAGATCCCCGAGGAAAAAAAGGACATGCCGATGCCTGGCGGCGGCATGGGCGACATGGGGATGTATTGATCTCCAACCCGTCGTAAGACACAAGACCCGGGCTTCGGCCCGGGTCTTTTTTTTGATCACAGATCGAAGAACAAAGATCCCCCACCCACCCGGAGCGGCTTTGTAGCGCAGCCGTCTCGGCTGCACATCCACCCGCCCACCCATTGCGAATTGCCTATTACGGATAGCGAATTCACCTCCGCCCGACCGACGACAAACGCGCGAACTCCGAGGGTCCAAATTCGTAATTCGCAATTTGAAATTCGAGGGGCCCACCCGCCCGGGTCAGCGTTGTGGAGCAGGCTTCCGGCATGCATTCTCCAGCCAACTCGACTGCCAAGGAGGCAAAATTCTAAATTTTGAGTTTTGAATTTTGAATGCCCCCACCCACCCGAACCTGGCGGGGCGGGCGGGAATTCAGAATCGAGAATTAAGAACTCAAACTTCAGTGGTGTGCAGGCCGGAGGCCTGCGCTACAAAACCCGGCGCGGTCAGGCGCTTGGTTCTGTGTTCTTCGTTCTTCGATCAGCTACGGAGCCGGTGGCGACTCGGGGGGTTCGTCCGACAGCCGCATGAAAACCACCGGCGGGACCTCATCCTCCATGGTTGCGGCCAATGAAAGCACTGTTCCGTCGGTCCCGAACTGGAAGCGGATCACAAACTCCTCACGCAGCTCATAGCCGTCGAGCTTGAAAAGGAAGGCGTTGTTGTGGAAGTGCTCGAGAGGGGCGGCCATGGTGTGGAAGACGGCGCTGAGGCCCGTCTCCCCCTCATCGGTGACAACGATGTCTCCGTATGCCGGGTGGCGGTAACGGCCGGCGAGGCCGGCGGCCGGGGCGGACGGCGAGGTGCCGGTCTTCCTCATGGTCTCGCGGATGGCAAACGCCTCGACTCGGGCCTTTTCGATGGTGGCGTCCCGGAATTCGAACTGTTCGCTCCAGTTGATTTCCGGGAGGCCGAGGAAACGATCAAAAACCCAGCGTGAGACAACCTCGGGAAGGAAGTGATCGGATCTATTGCTGAGAATGGCGACCCCGAGACCATCGAACGGGAGCAGTGCGACCATGGAGTAGTAACCGTCGATGGATCCAGTGTGCCAGGCCATCAAACGTCCCCGATAGGTCTGCACGAACCACCCGAGCCCGTAGGTCGTGATGGGCTCCTGATCGGAACCCAGCACTGAAACCGCCATCTGCGGGGTGAAGATCTCGCGCGCATATTCCGGGCTCAGCAGCCGACGGTCACCGTGGACGCCATTGCCGAGAAGCAGCCGCAGCCATTGGGAGAGATCATCGGCCGTCGTGCAGACGGAGCTCGCGGGGCCGATGGCCCAGCCGGTGTAGGGCCGCGCCGGAACCACCTTCCCGTCCTCGCCCCGCCGGTAGGGCAAGGCGACGTCCGGGTCGTCAAAGGGTGGTGTTCCGAAGAGACTTCGCTCCATTCCGAGCGGCACGAAGATCTGGTCGGCAACGAATGCCTCCCAGGTGCCGCCGCTGACCTTTCCCACAACTTTGCCGGCCACCATGTACATCAGGTTGTTGTAATAGAAATTCTCCCGAATCCCCGAGTCGAGCCTCAGGTATCTCAGCGAAGAAATCAGCTCGTCGCGGCTGGCATCCGACCGGTACCACACTGCGTCGTGCCGGCGCATGCCGGTGCGATGGGCCAGCAGGTCGCGAATCGTCAGTTTGGCGCTGGCATGGTCGTCCTGGACCGAAAATTCTGGAAGATAGGTCCTCACCGGATGGTCGAGTTTCACCGTCCCCTCGTCCACGAGCATCCCGACGGCGACGGCGGTGAAAGCCTTGGTGGTGGAGGCTGCGGCGAAGAGGGTGTTGGATGTCACCGGCTTCTGACTTGCCAGATCGCGGACTCCGAATCCGCCTGCGAAGACGACCTCACCGTCATGGACCACCGCGACCGCAACGCCGGGAACGTCCCACCGGTGCATGATCTCGTCCACCACGTGAGGCAACTCGAGCAGGGCTTCTCGGGAAATGTCATCGACCGCGCACACCGGGAGCGCCACCATCGCCACCGAAGCACCGATCAACAGAGTTTTCAGCATCGCCTCATGCAACCCGCATGCGGGGCGGTTTCCTTCCGTCTTCGGCCAACCGGAACCCGGGAGCGATCCGAGCGAACCGCCGCAGCGTGCCCGGCTATGGATTCGCCTCCGTCCACCCGGAGGTGTCGCCAGCGTCAAATCCATCGATAAACACGTAACCGTCCACCGGGAGACACCCCATGTAGCCGAGAATCTCCACATCATCGATGGCAACTTCGATGAGGTCGCCACCGCCGGTCCCGTCGGCCGTCCTGATCCTGACCTGGAGGGTGGCCGTCAGCTCGACAAACTCTTCGAGGTTGAATGCAACCTGGGTCCAGACATTGGCGTTGGTGATCGAACCCGGCAACTCCTCCAGGATTGTCCAGGATGAGCCTCCGTCGTTGGAGACCTCGAGCACGTAGTAGTCGCCAGCGTCGTCGTTGTCCTCGTTGAAGAACCAGCGCCACAAGCTCACCCGGACTCGATGCATCCCCTCACCGTTGATCACCGGTGAGGTCGCGATCACCTCGCCCCCGTCCACGTCGTTGACACCCGCGTTGGCGTCGGGATTCTCGGCCGTGTAGAGGCAGTTGACGCCGCCGGCTGTATGGTCGTCCTCGGGCTGGGAGGGTGCACCGTAGTTGCCCACCGTTCCCACCGGATCACCGATCAGGAAGTCACCCTGGATTGCCGCCGGTGTCCCGAGCTCGAAGACCCAGCCTTGATTGCCGCTCTCGAAGTCGTCGGCCAGGAGCGTGAAGACGTCCGCCGCGGGCTCGCCCCACACTTCAACCGTGTTGCTCTCCTCGTATGGTCCGGAGATGTCTGTTGCGCGCACGACGTAGTAGTAGCGGATTCCAGCGGTCAGGCCCGCCGTGTCCACGTAGGATGTGCCGGTCACGGCTGCGGCCACGAGATTGCCCGAGCTCGGAACAAATCCCGACGTCTCGGAGCGGTAGACGTTGTAGACCACAGGGCCCGCACACACCGGGCTGGCCGCGTCCCACTCCAACAGCAGGGCGCAGGCGCCGGTCGCCGGCGCGATCACCGACTGCAGGCCATCAAAGAGCGGGGCCGTCTGCCAGGTGATCCGGGTGGCTTCGAGATCGCTCACCCCGTTGCCGCACGACGCATTCATCACTTCGCAGTTGTAGACGTGGGTGCCGCTGTCGGCGGCCAGATAGGTGGCTGCGTCACCGCCCACCGGGTCTCCGTCCCGGGTCCACTGGTAGGAGTCGCCCGTTCCTCCGTAGGCGGTGGCCGTGAGCAACTGGTCTGATCCGCTGCACAGGACCAGCGGGCCGGCAGGCGTCACGTCCACCGTTTCCGGATTGTCGGCGCATGCAGCATGGTCCACCGGCGCGTAGTCCTTGGTCAGCCCACACTGGTTGATGGCGCGGAGCACATAGCTGTGGTTTGCGGTGTCGCCCGATTCGTAGCTCACCGAGGTGGCCGTCCACGGAATGTTGTCCACCGCCAGCGCACCGTCGACCCAGAGTTGGTACAGCCGGTCGTCGGGACTCTGATCGCCGTCACCCCAGTACACGTCGGGAGCGTCCCACTGGAGGGTCAACGTCGTGTTGCCGAAGATCTCCACCGACGGCGGTTCAAAGGTTGGCGACCGCTCGCTCCAGTGGGCCGGCTCGGAACACACCTTGCGGATGATGATCTCCTCCTCCGCTGTCGTCTCGCGGCGATCGATCCAGACCGGCCACACCACTCCGTTGGCCACGTCCACACCCTGGTAGTCGCCACGCTCGAAGCCGACTCCGCCGGCAACCCGCTGGTCGCCCTCGAGGGTCGAGATCTGCAGCGGTTCCTCCCAGCTTTGCCCGCCGTCGATGGACCGCATCACGAAGTAGTGGCTCCGTTGGCGGTCCTCGAGGGCGACGGGGTTGAGCCGCGTCCGGTGATAGGCGACGTAGATCGATCCGTCCGCAGGATCCACCCGCGCCATGCCCAGGAAGTGGTCGACGTTGTTGCCGTCGGCCTCGGTCAGATTGACCGGGGTAGACCAACTGCCGCCGTTGTCATCGGAGTACATGAAGAAGATGTCGAAATTGCAGGGGTTGGTCCAGTTGGCGTCCCAGGTGGCGCAGTTCCAGTTGGCCTGAGCCGTGCAGAGCTGGTTGTAGGTGAAAATAACCACGTACACCCGGCCGAAAAACGGCGACGCCGGGTTGCGGTCGGCGTCCACGTAGGGCTGGCTTTTGGCGTCCCGTTGGCACTGGGCCGGGATGCTGCCGCTGTGCCAGCCGGCATTGTTCGGGAAGAGATACTGGCCGCCCCAGGGCTGCCAGGTCTGACCGCAGTCCGAGCTGCTGGCGAACCTGAGTGTGTCGTTGCCGTAGTTGTCCCAGACCAGAAGGGCTGTGCCGTCGGGGGCCACACCCAGGTCCGGGCCGAGAGCGTTGTAGGCCGCCGTGACGGTGACCATCGGCGTCCAGGTCGCACATTGATCGACCGAACGCGCGACCTTCTCCGAGTTCAGATTGTGCCAGGTGGAATAGATCGTCCCATAGCAGGGAGATGTGGGCGTGTTGTCCACCACGAGCCACTCGCGGTCCTCACTGCTTCCGAAACCCGGCCGCGTCTCACAGTCGGTCCAGGTCACGCCGTTGTCCTCGGAACGCCTGACCACCGTGTGGGAGGTTGCGCACGTCCCTGTAGTGCAGGCGAGCTTGGCGTGGTAGGCATATCCAGTGGCCGTTTGATAGTAGGTCACCGGGTCGCACTCCCATACATAGCCGCCGTTCAAACCAACTTGACCCAGGTTCCAGGTCTGGCCCCAATCCGAAGTGGTGGCCAGAAAGCTCGATGTTTCGTTACCGCCCCCTGGAACCGAGGTCGCGATCACGTTGCCTCCGTTCGAAGGGTTGACTGTGGCGTGGACCTCACCTCGTGATATCGCGTCCCCACCTGTGAGGTTGAGGTCGCTCGGCCAGTCGTTGGCGATGGCCTCCACTGCCCCCTCCCCCAAATTCGCCTCGGCCAGGATGTGCGAGCACCCAGGTCGCTCCCCCGTACGCTCATAGTGGGCATCCAGCGCCTTGCGCAGGAAGTGGGGATACTGACTGGGTCCGGAGGTCGCCATCTCCTCATCAATGGCGGCCTTCTCGCCACGGAAATCGAGACGCTCCTGGATCGTGAGCAACGATCGATCGTCAAAATCACCCGACGGCAGGCCATAGATCGAGGCGTCGATGGGCTCCACGTTGTGGTGGACCCACAGGAGATCCCGGATCGAGTCGAGATCGTGCCGTTCCTGACACTCCCAATAGCGCTCGAGCACCTCCTGGGGGACCTCGTCCGCCGCCTGCGCCAACATGGGCAGCAGCACCGTCCCAGCCAACACGACCAGCCATACCGTACGCTTCATGATCCCTCCCACGGCCGCCGTCTGACGGCTCTCACCGGCGGGTCGAGCGGTTGGTTATCTCAGGTCATGCATCCTGAAAGCGACCGTAACCGGCACTGTGATCGTAACAGAATTCAGGACTCCGCGCCGCCGGAACCGGGTGGGGAGTCAGGCTTGACCGGGTCTGTGGACGGAGCTTCAACGCCGGCCCGTTGTCGGATCAACGCCTCTCGGTCGGGGTCGATCCAAACCTCGGATTCCGCGGCCCTGATCCGGTCCACCAACGCCACCGCCTCGGGGTAGGCGCCCCGTTCCTCTGCATTTTTCAGCAGTACCAACAACCCCTGGGTGAAGGAAGGGTCGTTTTCTGGAATGCCTTCGAGAAGGGCCCGGCCTCGCGTTGGGTCTTCTCCCTGCAGCAGCAGCTCTCCAAGGGAAAGCGCCGTTAGGTTTCGGTTGCCGGGGAGGGCCTCCACGACGAGATGATCTTCGAGCACGGGGACAAACGCCGGGTCATCGAGCTGCTGGATCCTCCGCAACGCCTGTTTCCGAATCAACAGGTCGTCCGACGCGAGCAATCGCTCCCAGGACGCTAAGCTGTCCGCTCCCACAACGGCCAACAGGCCGATGCCGGCAAGCTGAATCTCCCGCGCCGAGCGTGTGACCACCTGATCGGTGACGGCCGGCGCCGCCGCAGGCGTCATGACCTGACCGAGCAATTCGAATCGGCGCAGACAGGAGTCGTCATCGAGGTCGTCGAGCCCGGACACCAACTCCGCGGGAACGAGCAGGGCTTCGTAGGGTGGTCGGTCGAGCCGCGTTGGAATCGGTCCGAGACGCGTCCATCGGTAGTGAGGACATCCCTTGTGCACGCCACGCGCGAAGTGTTCTGCAGCTGCGCTGTCGTCCCCACCGGCCGCCAGCGCCTGTCCCCAAATTTCCTCGATTTCGCAGACGTCGGGATAGACTTCGGCCGCCGATGCGGCCGCATCGACCGCCTCGGGATTCCGGTCCATGGCCAGGAAATACCCCACAAGATCCATGAAAGCACTCGCTGAAGGCTCACGATCCACGATCTCTCGCAGCATGGGCCCAGCCCCTTCCGGGTCCCCGGCGCGCCACATCGCCATGGCCTGACCCCTGGCCAGCTCCGGCTGCCACCCCTCCCGGGCCATCAGCTCGGACCAGACTTCGGCCGACCTCGCGGGATCACCGTACTGAAATTCCAGTTCGGCCACCATCCGGCAGATCTGCGGGTCATCGGGCGCTTCCACCAAGGCTTCTCGGCAGGCAACGAGGGCTTCAGAACCTGGTCCCGGGCCCGAATCGACGCATCGGTCCCTGGGAGACTGCAGGGACGTGGCCGCCTCCTCTGCGGTCACCAACCCAGCGCCCAGACAAAATGTAGCGGCAAGCAAGGCGCAAAATCGATACACGGACCGTCCTCCTGCGCTGCAGCCTACGGTCGGGCCGGACAGGTGTCAATGCCGTGACAGAATAGGCCCGTGAGACGAGGGATTCTGCATTGGACCTGTGTGGCGTCGGTCCTGGCAACCGCAGTGGCCGCCGGTAACGGTCCCGACCCCTCCATCGGGACCAACCCCATCGTTACCGGTTACCAAGGCGAACTGCGGAGCCAGATCGCGGACGGACCGGACGAGTCCGTACGCCTCAAACGACTCCACCAACTCCGCAACGCCGAGGCCATGGTGGAGCTGGTGTCCGCGCTGCCGCCGGACGGCCGGCCGGGGCGCATTCTCTACCTCGCCTCCGGCATCCACCTGGCGCCGTTGGCGCTGTGCGAGCTGCTGCCGGAAGAGTCACCGTGCACCATCGTCCTGACCGAAATCGATGGCACCATCGCCAAGGATGTCTCAGCCCTGCTCGAAGAACTCGCACGGACCGGACGCCTGTCCGACCTTCGCTCAGAACACGACGATGATGGATTTTCGTGGCGATTCCGGATGGCCGACCGCCCCATTCATATCGAGCTCGTCCTGGCGAACGGCGAACGGCTGATTGATCCTGCCCTGCTGCGCGAGACGGATTTGGTCATCAGTCATGACTGGTCCGGCGATCCCCTGGGCAATCTGACGGTGGTGCACGATGTGCTGCTCGCCGTTCGTTCATCGGATGGCGGGCCGCCGCCCATGCTGATGATCGAAGACCTCGAACGCCACCCCTACCCCATCGACATGACTTTTTTCACGCCGGTGGCTCGAACCTCTCTGCCGTACGGCCACCGCGCCTCGGAACGAGGCACCGGGTTCCACGGCGACATCGAACTCGGTGAACCGTTGTTCGGCGGCGGAGTGTTGCTCGATTTCTCCGATTCCTGGTGGCGCGACGTGGACCGGGAAACCCTTGATGGGGTCTTTGATCTGCTGCTGTTCAATGAGTTCGATGCCGAACGCCAGAACGTCTTGGTCGGGGGTGACGATCCACTGCTGGCGCCAGCCCTGCTCGACTGGTACGCGGCCTTCGGTTTACGGACAATCGCGGGCGGAAACCTCGACACCTCGGCCGGAAGCAGGTCCGAGATCATGGCAACAGCCGCCCGAGCGCTGCCCGCAATGAACCCAGATTCCCGCCACCGGCTGTCCTGCCGTCTCCAGCTCTATCGCTGTTTGCTCCAGGCGCGAGCCGCGGGTGCCGATATCCGGAAGGAAATGCCGTCCGCCAGTTCGAGCCGGGGGGCAGGACCGGGCGACTTCCCCACCGAGACAATGGAAACCATGTACCGCGAAGCTCTCCGCCACGCCGGCGACTACCGGCGGTCCAAGGACGCGGAGCGGGCCGAGGCAGCCCAAACCATCGAGACAACCGAACCCCAGCCGCTGCTCGACGCCCTGGCCTCGTGCCCAGTCGCCGAACCGGGTCCCGACGACGATCCCGCCACGTATTGGTTGGGCGTCTATGAGCGCCTCGCGGAAGAGCTCGCTCCGTGGTGAGTTCCGGGTTCCGGGTTGCGAGGTCCGGACTGCCTCAGGGACTCAATGGCTTTCTAGGGCATGGTGTACCAGATCCTGAACCCGCACACCTTCATCGTCGATCCAGCCACCACCGGACGCCAGTTCACCACATAGGAGTGGGTCGAGTAGTCGATCACGTGGTTGATGGGCTCGATGGTCACGTACCCGGAGCCGGTGTTGCCGAATGATGCGGCACCCCACTCGTCGTCCACGAATCCCTCGTAGTCGTATGCGGTGAACCACGCCCACGAGTCCTGGGCATCCCCGTCAAAGAAATAGAACCTCATCTGGGTCACAGTGGCCCCTTGGGGAAGGTAGACAGGGGCATTCCAGACCTGCCAACCGTCTGACTGGGCGTAGATGCATCCCCCGGAAATCGACGTGAATGTCGGTTCCGAACCCCGGGGCCGCAGAACCGATCCTGCGATCCTCAGCTGTCTCTCAATCGGCATCGGCCCTTCCGAAAAAGCGATCGGCGTGTCCGCACAAACCGCCCCATCCTCGGGTGTTCCGGCGGTCAACACCATCGTTGAACAAAGGATGACGAGAACACACGATATCCAAATCCACACACGGCGGTGATGGTTGATGTTCATCTTTCCTCCTACTCTCACGGGCCCGTTGCGGACCACAAAGTCGCATCTCCGTTCTCGAAGCCGTTGGCGAAGATGTCCGGTACGTGGAACCACAGCCGGACGCCGCAGGCCTGCATGACCGACCCGGTCACCACCGGCCTCCACCTCAAGACGTACGAGTAGTTCGCCATGTCGATGACGTGGTTGATGTTTTCGTAGGTGTCATACCCCGAGCCGGTGTCTCCCCACGAATCCAGACGCCACTCCGAGACGACGTCACCGTCATAGTCGAGCTCGCTGAGCAATAGGAATGAATCGGAGCCCGACGTATCGTTGAAGTAGAACCGGGCCTGGGTCAGGGTGGCGCCGTCAGGCAGCGACAGAAAAGTATTGAAGAACGTTACAGGGCTCGCCGTCGCGTACACACAGCCACCAGACCCTGACGAACTGTAGGTCGCATCGGTGTCCGTGGGCCGGAGCACCGAGCCCAACACCCGGATCTGATGGGTCGCCACGAGGTCCCTCGGACCCTCAACGACCTCGGACTCGGGTGGCGAAGAAACTCTGCCAATGGCCTCTCCCATGGTCGACGACTGTGGCGGCGGTGCTTCCGGCATCTCTCCGAACAACCCGCTCGGCAGCAGCCCGAGCGCCATTACGACACCGGCGACCGCGACCAGCGGCGCACCGCGCCCGAAATTCTCATGTCGCATCTCTCCTCCTTTCGTTGGTGGTATTGAACGACTCCACAACCAGAGAGAGGAGAGAAAGGTGGAATTTAATCACTCGATTTGAGTTTCGAGTTGCGAGTTCCGGGTTCCGCGTTTCGGGTTCACCCACACCCGTCCAATCGGACACATCCCGGAACTCGGAACTCGGAACCCCGAACCCATGCGTCAATCTGCCCCTTTCCCCTAGAATGGAGACGTGCGCATCATCACCACCCATCTGTCGGCGGACTTCGACGCCTTTGCCGCCGCCGTGTGCTTGGCCCGCCTCTACCCGGACCACTCGGTGCTCTTCCCGGGGTCGCAGGAGGCCGCCGTTCGGCGATTCCTGGACGACACAAAGCTGCCCTATCCGGAAGTCAAAATGCGACAGGTTCGGCGCGAGACCCTCGAACACGCGGTGGTGACCGACACAAGGAATCCGGCCCGCCTCGGCGAAGTCTGGGGTCTGATCCAGCGTGACGAGTGCCCGATGACGGTCATCGACCACCACGCTTCCGAAGACGATCTCTTGGGGGCGCAGGAGCTCATTTCCCGCCCGGTTGGCGCGACCTGCACCATCGTCGCCGAACTCATGCAGGAGCGAGATCTCATCCCGACCCCCGAAGAGGCCTCACTGCTGCTCATGGGCATCTACGAGGACACCGGCGGTCTCTCCTACCGCGAGACCACCGCCACGGATCTTCGCGTGTCGGCCTGGCTCCTGGAGCAGGGCGGGTCCCTGGAGTGGGTTCGTCGCTGGGTGATGAAGGCCCTTCAGCCCGACCAACTCCTGCTCCTCAACCGCATCGTGGAATCCGCCGAGCACATCAGAATCCACGACATTCCGGTGGCCTTGTCCATGGTGGAGGTTGACCGCTATCACGAGGAGGCGGCTTTCGTGGTTCACCGTTGGGTGGAAACCTTCGAGATTCCGGTTGGCGTTGCCATGCTCGTTCGACCACCCAACGTGAACCTCATTTTCCGGTCACGAATCGACGGGTTGCACGCAGGGCGGGTTGCCCAGGAATTCGGCGGCGGGGGTCACCCCACTGCGGCCTCCGCACGGATCTCTGACAGGATGCCCATCGAAGTCCGCGAGCAACTCGTGCGGGTCCTCGACCGGGAGTTGCCCCCGCCCATGTCTGCGGGCGACATCGCGATCCGGAAGATCTTCACCGCCGACCGGGACGCCACCGTTGCCGACACCAAAAACCGACTCAACGAACTCCGCGTCAACGCCCTGCCGGTCCGTGATCCGGAGACCGACCGGCTGGTGGGCAAGGTGACCCGTCAGATCCTTGATCGCGCCCTCAGCCACGGAATGGCCGACCGGCCGGTAGGGGCCGTCATGCAGCCCGATCTCCTGGTGGTCGACACGGCGACTCCCCTAACCACGCTGCGCGATCGCTTTATGGAACGGTCCTACCGCTTCGCGGTGGTGGAGGCGGACGGCGAACCCATGGGGATCATCACCCGGATGGAGCTGTTTCGAAAGCTCTTCGAAGGGCAGTCCGCCGCCGGATCGGTGCTCGACCACAGAATGGCCGGTACCCGGCCGGTCACCCAGCCGATCACGCGGCTGCTGCGGGAAAAGCCGCCGTCATGGGTCCTAGATCTTCTCAAAGCCATACGGGAGGTCGCCGACGAACAGGGAATTCAGACGTTCTTGGTCGGCGGCATGGTTCGCGATCTGCTCCTCGGCCGTCCCAACGAAGACGTGGACATCGTGGTTGAGGGCGACGGCATCGCGTTCGCCACAGCTCTCGCCCAACGGGTCGGTGGGCGGTCTCATCCCCACGCACCGTTTCTGACCGCTGTGGTGACCCTCCCCGACGACCACCGGGTGGATGTGGCGTCGGCGCGGACCGAGTTCTATCGAACTCCGGCCGCCCTACCCGAGGTGGAGACTTCCCTGATCCGGCAGGATCTCTACCGGCGCGACTTCACCATCAACTCCCTGGCCGTGGTCCTCGGCGGAGATCGCTACGGCGAGCTCGTGGATTTCTTCGGTGGCCGCAAAGACCTGCAGGGTCACGAGATCCGAGTGCTCCATTCCCTGTCGTTCATCGACGATCCAACCCGAGCGATTCGCGCCATTCGATATGCCCGGCGGCTCGGCTTTTCCATTGCGTCGGACACCCGGAACCTGATCTCCACCGCCATCGGGGAAGGGGTTTTCGAACGTCTCTCGGGCCAGCGGCTTCGACGAGAGCTGGAGACTCTGCTCTCCGAGCCGCACCCCACACCATCTCTGGGTCTGCTGTCCGAACTCGGGCTGCTCCCGGTGATCTCGCCGGATTTTGCCTGGAGCGAAGCCCTCAGATCCTACCTCCACGAAGTCGAGGGTCAGCACGCGTGGTACGAGCTCGAACAGCTCGGTCCACCACCCGAGCCCTGGCTCCTTTACCTCGGCGCCCTGGTGATCAGAGCGGCCGATGGCGCGGCCAAACGACTGGCCGATCGCCTCCAACTCGTCGGCGTTTCGAGACGACGGATTTTGGAGCTCCCGGAGGCCGTCCGGGACATGATTGCGGCGGCCACCGACCCCGACCTGTCCAAGGCCGAGCGCACGCACCGCGTCGAAGGCCAATCCCCGGAGGCCGTGCTGCTGACCATGGCGGACCTCAAAATGCCCCATCGGCGACGATTGGCCGACGCCATCGGGACCCTGGCCCGGGTTGTCACGCCGGTCACCGGTGGCGAACTGCTGGCGGCCGGTGTTCCCCCGGGCCCCCATGTGGGCCGGGCCCTCGCTCGGACCCGCGACGCCCTGGTGGACGGTGAGATCACAGCTGACGAAGCCCTGAGTTTTGCGATCGAGGCGGCCCGCACCGCCGCAGTCTCCGAGGAGGTCACGTGACCGAGAACACAAACACGCATCGCTTGTCAGGGAGGTGGCACTCGTATTTGGGCTTTGTGGCCGTTTTCCTGTTGTCCTCGATCGTCCTTGCTCAGATCATCGCCCCGACCCCGGTGGTCGAGAGGTTTCTCGTGATTCGCGACCGCGAGGTTCGAACCACCCTGTTCAGCAACGGCGTGGTTGTCGTCTCGGCGCAGCGGAGCGGAGAACAGATCTTCTTCCGCCAGGTCCAACTCGATTCCGCCGAGTACTCCGGTTACCTCGCCGCGCTGCAAAAGGACGCCGAAGCACTCGTCGAGGCCGATGAGATGCCTACCGCAGAGGGATCGGGGGGGAAGGGTGTGGTCACCCTGCACGTCGGCCCGAAGTCCCCCCTCGAGTTCAGCTACTCCTCCATGAGGATCTACAACCTCGCCACAACACGACTGCTCAACACCCTCGACGATCTCGAGCACGTTGTCATGACCCACGAACCCACGGGTGCCGGGATCGCAGGCTGGGAACCGGCGATCGGCGACGAGGTCAGCCTCAGAAACGGCGGTACCGCAACGGTAGTGGATGTCCAGCGTGGCGGCACGGTCATCATCGAGCACGACGGCACATACATCAACGAGGTCATCCCTGCGGACCAGCTCAAGAACGTCATTTTCGAGGTCCTGGAAGACTGACCGTGAGGATCACCGGCGGCGAATGGCGGTCGCGGCGACTCAAGGGGCCCGGACGAAACGCAAAAATCCGCCCGACCCCGGACGCCCTTCGGGAGCGGGCCTTCGCGGTACTGGGCGATCAAGTGGTCGGCGCCCGCCTGTTGGATCTCTACGCCGGCACCGGCGCGGTGGGTTTCGAGGCCCTTTCGCGGGGTGCGATCGAGGTCGTCTCTGTGGAGCGCCATCGGACCGCCGCAGACCTCATCGCCGCCAACCGCGACGCGCTGGGCGCCCAGGATCGCGTCTTTCTCCTCCGCCGACCCGCGGACCGCGCCATCGCCGATCTCGCTTCCGGAGGTCAGATCTTCGACATCGCTTGGGCAGATCCGCCGTTCGAGGACTGGCGCGACGGCCTCGACGCACTCCTGGCAGCTCTCCAACTCGGGCTGATCGCCCCTTCCGGCGTGGCGTGTTTCGAATGCCCGGAACACGCGGATGTGGCCGACGCCTTGCCCGAGGGAGTCGAAATGATCCGCGACCTGGCAGGGGGAGCGTCGCGGGTGGTGTTTCTGCGAAGGGGCTAGGTCCCCCGCCCGCCCGATTTAGAAGGTGTGAAAGGGGTGGAAGGTGTGGACGTTGAACGTTAAACGTTGAACGTTGGGGTTCGTGGGCGAGACGGGAAATTTTCAATTCTCAATTCTCAGTTCTTAATTCCCTGCCGCCCCCCCCCGGGACATCCCTTCGCCCGACAACAGGAGGGGCCGGCGGGATGGGCTAACGTCTATCGTTGGGCTCATCCGGGGAATCGTCAGATGGACAGTGGTTGAATTAGAAATTAGAAATTAGAAATGAGAAATGAGAAATGTGAAATGAGAAATGTGAAATGTGAAATTCGGAATGTCCCCTCGCACCGATCTCGTGTGCAGTTCTGGAACCTACCGGCCACAGCATCCAGAATGGCTTGTGGAAGGAGCCCCAATCAGGACTTTGGGTTGAGTAAACGCCAGGTCATGGCACGGACCTGATCGAAGAGCTGCAGCGATGCGTTCGCGCGAGTGGGGTCGATCGCGCCGGCGTGAACCAGGAGGCGAAGATGGCAATCCACCTCTTTCGCGGAGCCGTAGGCGATTCGCCAGTGATGGAGCCGATCCCGGCCCGTTCCCGAGCCCGTTACCGTCCCCGAACGAAGAACGAAGCCACCCGCCCACCCGGAGCGAGGTGGGCGCGATAGGCGGGCGTGCCGTTGATGAGAGTTGCACGTTAAACGTTGAACCTTGCCACCCGCCCTCCCGGTGGCGGGGAGGGCGCGTTGACCGGGCGTGCCGTCTTTAACATTGTTGGGATTCAAGGCATTGAGAAATCCACCTCGTTGAGGTCCCAACAATGTTAAAGGGGGCAACCTCGGGGAGCGCGGTTGGAAGATGGGCGCGTCGAAATCAGCGAATCGAAGCGAACCCGTGGGCCGGTGCCAGGCACCGTCGAAATCGAATCGGAGCACGAAATCGCAACATCTGCGGCGGTGCCTGGCACCGCCATGCGGTACCCGAATGCGAGGGTGAACCTGCCGGCGGCAGCGGCCGGGGCAAGGGCAGCAACCTGTGTCCGGGACAGATGGCAGCATCGGTGAACAGCGACCGCAATCCGGGGCAATCCCAGCTGATCACCGCCGCGGCCCCTGATCACTGACGCAGCTGCCGATCACGGCCGCCGTCCCTGATTGCTGTCGCTGATCGCTGCCCCTGGATTTCGGGTACGGGTACGGAGACTCGGCTTCGCTTCGGGCTACTCCGTGGCGAGCGGAGATGGGCACACACAAACTCCACCTCACACTTTCGCGGATGAACCGAACGTCCCCCGTCCCGAGCACCGGGCGGACCGCGAGAGGTTGTTGGCCGGGAACTACCCCCCGACCTCCTCGAGGATCTTGCGCTGCAGGGCGATGTTGTCCCGGTGCCCGGTGAATCGAGCGGTCACCTTGCCCCGCATCGGATAGCCCAGGAGGTAGAGGTCGCCGATGATGTCGAGGATCTTATGGCGCACGAACTCGTCCGGGCATCTGAGTTCGGTGTTGATGACGTTGTCTTCACCCACCAGGATGAAATTATCCAGCCTCCCCCCGAACCGAGACCGAGCTCGTTCATCATCGCGATGTCCTTCATGAATCCAAAGGTCCGGGCGGGGGCGATCGCATCCCGGTAAGCCTCCGGGCTCGTCATTTCGAAGTCACAAAACTGTTGGCCGATGGGCGGCGGATAGTCGAGCTCGTATGACACGGAGAAGCCGTCGGCCGGCTCGATCACCAGGGATCTATTGGGACCGGCATCGAGCTCGTACCGCCGATCGATCACGACCTCGCGCCGGGGAGCGTCCTGTTCCTCGACTCCGACCTCCTCCAGGTGTTTACAGAACTCCACCGCAGAACCATCGAGCACCGGAATCTCGCCGTGAACTTTGATCAGGAGATTGCCGATTCCGTAAGCGTGAAGTACCGACAGCAGGTGTTCCACTGTGCGGATACTCTCCCCTCCCCGGGTGAGCGTCGTCGCATAATCGGTCTCCGCCACCGACCCCACATGCGCCGGAATCAAAACGTTCCGCGGCAGGGTGAGGAAGTGGATGCCGCTGTTTGGCGGAAGCGGTTGCATGACCATTCCGGTGCGGCTCCCCGAGTGAAGTCCCAACCCGTAGAGCACCGAGTTTCTTCGGATCGTCCGCTGGGGCACATCGGTCTCCACCAGCAGCGGGAACGATGGCGGTGCCACAACGGCGCCAAGCGGATCGATCCTCTCCTGCCCGGCATCGAGCACGGCGGTGGAGGCACTCACTGCATCGGACCGACGCGCCTTGAGGGCCGACCTTACCGCCTCGACCGTGGGGTCGTAGGCGAGCGGCTTTTCGAGGTAGTCCTGGGCGCCCATCTTGACCGCCTTGACGGCGGTCGCCGAGGTGCCGTGACCCGACATCATGATGATTGCCGCGGTGGGGTCCGCCTCGCGCAGCGCCTGAAGCGTCTCGAGGCCGTCCTTGTCCGGGAGCCAGATATCGAGGAAGACCACGTCGGGCTTCTCTCGCTCATAAAGCGCCAACGCCTCTTCTCCGCTTGTTGTGGTGATGCAGCGAAAACCCTCGTCCACCAGGATGTTGGACAATGCCGTGAGGATACCGGGTTCGTCGTCGACGATGAGGATGAGTTCGTTCATATCTTTAGAGTGTGGCGTTTCTGAGATTCAGGGTCAAGGCAGGGATGGGAAAATTCGAAATTCGAAATTTGATGATCACACATTGGATTCGGCGAAGGTGACGAAGTCGGTGAGGGGGCCTTGGCCGAGAATCGGAAGATCTGGATCGGGTCGGTTCATCGAACGATCCGCGATCCACCACGCCGCCATCCCCACCTCTGCCGAGTGGGCCACATCCCACTGCCAGTTATCGCCCACCATCACACAACGGTGGGGCTCGACACCCAGGTTCCCGGCAATCTCGTTGTAATACTCGGCCTGGGCCTTGGTGGCGTGGCTGTCCTCGAGGGTTGTCACCAGGTCGAATGTCTCCGGATCCAGGTCAGCCCACCGAATGCGTTGCACGATGGCGATCTCAGGGAACATGGGGTTGGTGGCGACCACCACCCGACGTCCCGTGCGCCTGGCCCACCGGACTGCAGTCTGCGAACCGTCAGCCGGTCTGGTCAGTGGCCGCAGATTTGGAAACACCTCGCGGTAGAAACGGTCGAAGAGCGATTCCAACTCCGCCCGGGGTCGGCCCAGCGGTGGTAGAAACGCGTCGAAGAAGACCTCAGCGTTGGTTCGACTCCAATCGGTGTCCCTGTCCATGACGCGGATGGCGGCCAATAGCGACTCTGTGAGCCTTCTCGGTTCCACATGATCGGCCATGAAATCGGTGAGCGCCCCGAGGTAGGCTGGGACAAAGGTCTCCATGGAGTTGACGAGCAAGGTGTCGTCCAGATCGTAGAGGATGGCGTCGAATTTCACGGCACTCACTATAGCCCCGGCAAAGGACGGATCGGAAACGAGATATTGAGAATGAGAAATGAGGAATGTGAATAGTGAATAGTGAATAGTGAATAGTGAATAGTGAATAGAGCGGAGGTCGGGGACCGGGACTCGGGACTCGAATTTCGCATTTCAAATTTCGAATTGGGGGGGGGGGAGGGCGGGGGTCAGATCTTCCCGATCTCCTGTCCCATGCGCTGTTCGAGGAAACGTTCGAGGCGGGTCGCACCGTCGTCCTCGATGTGCACGAACCGGGCGGCGAAGCCGGTCACTCCCTCCCGTTCGCGGGTGGTGGAGCGAACCACTTCGGCCATGCCTCGAATCGGGGTCGGGTCGCCGGAGAGGGGCATCTCGAACGGCAGGGGGGTGCCGCTCTGGACATGCTCCGGCCCACGGATCAGCATCCCCGAGGCGGACAGATTATCCACCTGGGCCATCTTGAACTCCACCCTCCCGGCGTGGGGCACCTCGATCTTCACCAGGGTGGTGTAGCGGACTCTGGGCTCCACGGCCAGCAACTCATCGAGGGCCTTTTTCACATCTCGGTCGTTGGTGTCGTGTCGGAGCACACGATTGACGCCTCGATTCAAATAATCCTCGGCCTCCCACAGCCCCTCGGGCCAGGCCACCACGAGAAGTGGCGTCCTGTGGCAGGCCGCCTCTTTCCATCTCATGGACTTGATCAAGGCCTTCAATGGCGGTTCGGTGAGCGGGTATCCCACCACCACCAGCGCAAAACGGATCTGTTCGAGGATTGCCGTGGCGCCATACCCATCGTCCGCGCGTTCCGTCAGACAACCGCATTGCACCAGCGGCGGCATCACGAGACGCATCAACTCCGGCTCGCGAACCGGATCGCCCGAAACCACCAGGACTCTGCGTTGCCCCTCCATCATGTGCAGTCGCTCCCCCTCCGTGGTCGATTGCGATCTTCCGATCGCTCCCCCTTTGGTTCCACATTCGACCCTCGAAAGTACGCACCCCTTTGGCTGAATTTGCACAGCCACACCTTCTGGGGCATAGTCGAACAACCATGCCGTCGGCCGTGATGTTGCTGCTGATCCCACTGTTCGCCGTCGTGGCCGTGGCCTACGCCTCGGTAGGGCTCGGCGGGGGGAGCGGCTACCTGGCTCTGATGACGCTTTTCGGGGTTCCCTACGAGCTGATGCCGTCCACCGCACTCAGCCTCAACATCGTTGTCACATCAGCCGCATTGGTGCGTTATGGGGTCGCGGGTCGGATCCGGTGGAGCCTGTTGGCTCCATTTCTGATATTCGCAATTCCGGCGGCATTCGTCGGCGGAATGATCAAGGTCCCCCGGCAGACATTTCTCGGCCTGCTCGCGGTGGCCCTGGCCATCGTTGCCATCGCCATGCTGCGCTCCGCCGCCGGCGGCTCAGAGGTAATACGGCCGCCAGGACCACTCATGTTGTGGACCCTGGCACCTGCCATCGGAATCACCATCGGCCTGGCGTCAGGAATGCTCGGGATCGGTGGTGGGATCTTCCTCGGGCCGGTGATCCTGCTTGCCCGTTGGGCCGATCCTCGTGAGACCGTCGCCATTACATCGGCGACGGTCCTGTCGCTGTCGGTGGCCGGCCTCGCGGCCCACGGCATCCGCGGCACCTTTGATCCGTCCTTCGTACTGCCCTTGGCAGTGGCCGTTCTGATCGGCGGCCTCGTCGGCGCCCAACTGTCTCTGACCAAGTTGTCGCCGGCCGCACTGAAAAGGATATTCGCTGTGATCATTGTCATCGCGGCAGTCAAGGCGGCGGTCACAGCCCTCGGTATCTCGTAGCGCCACCTACCCGCGCAGGAATGTGGAATGGGGAATGGGGAATGGGATCTGAGAACCCCCGCCCACCTCCCACAGGAACAAGGAACACCCCCAACCACCCGGATCGCGTGAGGTCGCGATTGGCGGGCGTGCCACTTCGCGCACCTTCAAGTTGAAAGTTGAACGTTAA
Organism: uncultured Holophagae bacterium; assembly: GCA_963710645.1. Classification (GTDB taxonomy): domain Bacteria; phylum Acidobacteriota; class Thermoanaerobaculia; order Thermoanaerobaculales; family Sulfomarinibacteraceae; genus FEB-10. The sequence goes on from CAVQBD010000009.1 coordinate 237,215, forward strand.
ACGTTCGGTTCATCCGGATTTCCGTGAGATGGACAGTGGTTACATTCGAAATGCGGAATTCGAAATTCAAATATTCCATCGCACCGACTTCGTGTGCAGTTCCGGATTCTATCGAGAGGCAGGCTATGAGCCGTGCGGGTTCGCCACTCCAGCGACAGCATCCAGAATGACTGGTGCGAGGAGCCCCAATCAGGACCTTGGGTTCAGCAAACGCCAGGTCATGGCACGGACCTGATCGAAGAGCTGCAGCGATGCGTTCGCGCGAGTGGGGTCGATCGCGCCGGTGTGAACCAGGAGGCGAAGATGACAGTCGACCTCTTTCGCGGAGCCGTAGGCGATTCGCCAGTGATGGAGCCGATCCCGGCCCGTTCCCGAGCCCGTTACCGTCCCCGAACGAAGAACGAAGCCACCCGCCCACCCGGAGCGAGGTGGGCGCGATAGGCGGGCGTGCCGTTGATGAGAGTTGCACGTTAAACGTTGAACCTTGCCACCCGCCCTCCCGGTGGCGGGGAGGGCGCGTTGACCGGGCGTGCCGTCTTTAATATTGTTGGGATTCAAGGCATTGAGAAATCCACCTCGTTGAGGTCCCAACAATGTTAAAGGGGGCAACCTCGGGGAGCGCGGTTGGAAGATGGGCGCGTCGAAGTCAGCGAATCGAAGCGAACCCGTGGGCCGGTGCCAGGCACCGTCGAAATCGAATCGGAGCACGAAATCGCAACATCTGCGGCGGTGCCTGGCACCGCCATGCGGTACCCGAATGCGAGGGTGAACCTGCCGGCGGCAGCGGCCGGGACAGGCACAGCAACCGGTGTCCGGGCAGATGGCAGCAACGGTGATCAGCGACCGCAATCTGGGGCAATCGCCGCTGAACACTGCCGCGGCCCCTGATCGCTGACGCAGCCGCCGATCACGGACGCTGTCCCTGATTGCCGTCGCTGTTTCGCGCACGGAGACGGGCACGCAGAAACCCCAACCCACGCTTTCCCGGATGAACCGAATCTTGGATCTTGGATCTTGATTCTTTTCTACGGTGCGAGCCGGCGCCCGGGTCGCAGCGGAGGAAGCCGGCAGGAATCGATGTAGCCATCGCCATCGTCATCGGCTGCGGTCCCGGCGTCGATTTCGCACCGGTCGATCAGGCCGTTGGCATTGCAGTCGGCGAGGCCGGCACGGAGGTCACTCTGATCACCGATACCGTTCGAGTTACAATCGGTGTCTCCGATACGCAAGTAGTAGACGTCCTGCTCACCATTAAAGGTCGCGGCGTAGATCAGATGAGCACCCACTAGGTCCGAAATCATGTGGAAGTAGTCACCCATTTTTTCCTGATTCGGCCAACCCAGCCAGCTGTCGAAGACCGGTGACACGGCGACAGGGGAAGACCAGGAATAGCCCGCGTTCCGCGAGAAGGAGTAATAGAGCTCGCCGATGTTGGGATCTGCGGAGTTCAGCGATTCGATCCACACCACATCGATGCGACCGTTGGGCGCCACCGACATCGTGGCGAACCACTGCCATGCGTCACGGTCATCGGAATGGATGGCAATGGGATCGCTCCAGGTCGAGCCGCCGTCAGTGGAACGCACGAAATGGACATCCATCGAATCGGTCCCCTCCGTCGGCTCCACCGACGACACGATGTACAGATTGCCGAAGTTCGGTCCCTCCGACCGGTCGATGTCGATCCACACCTGGCCGGTCAATCCGCCCGGGTTGGGGCCCCCGAAGGGAAACTCTCCACCGGTCCGCTGGGCTCCCCCCAGATCGACGTCGACGATGTCGAACCCCGGGGGTTCCACCGCCGGGTCCGCGACGTCAAATGAGCGGTACACCACAAAATGGTCCCGGTCGTAGTTCGCGTTGCCCACCACAAAAAGCTCACCGTCGAGACCCACCGTGAGGGTGCCCCAGGTGGGCGTCGGCTCGGTGGCGATGGGCTCGGTGTAGCTGAGTCCGCCGTCGAAGCTGCGAATGAAGGTGCGAACGCCAAATTCATTGGACGCCTGGGCCCAGCTCACGTACACGTTTCCATGACCGGGACTCGCCGTGGTGTCGACGGTGAACCACGCCTTGTCGCCACCGAAAGCCTCTATCGGGCCAAACCAGGTCTCACCGTGATCGTCCGAAAGGAACATGCTGCAGAAGATCCCACCGTTGGAAATCAGGCTGTAGTAGTAGAAGCGTCCCTCGGCATCCGAAGCCAGCACCGGGTCCGACCGAAAGACGTTGTTCTCGAGGACCCGTCCCCGAGCCCAGCTTTGGCCGCCGTCGTCGCTCCAGTTCCACCCCGCCTCACGGAAGTTGGAGGAGATGCTGTCGAACTGCCGCCAGCCCACAGCGATTCTGAGCGGTGCGTTGGGGTCCACCGCAATGGACGGCTCATTCGCCGCGTCACCCGGGATGTTCCCTCCCCCCGCCTGAACGTTGACCTGGACGCTGACGTAGCCGTTTCGTTCCACGACGTTGGGAGCTACCGCCCCCTTGAGCGGAGATCGGTCGACAACCGAGGCCGGCGGATCGTCGAGTCGCTCCTGGTGTGAGACTGGATCATCTCTCCGATGCTCCCGAAGTCTGGAATTTTCTTCGTCGCCCTGGGCGCCGGTGACGGCTGCCATCAGCATCAGAATCGTCGCCATGATCGGTGTCCTCTGCACAGGTTGTCCCTTCTCCCGCCTCCCGGTAGACCGGATCAGGCGGAGATACGCATCGGAAGGATACCCCTTCTGACGGCCGCTTCACCCCGGATCGCCTTCCCCGGTCCGTTCCGTTTGTGTAAACTTGAGTCAATCATCGTGCAGCGAGTCATATTTTGATGACCTGACGAAGAAGGAGATGCAAGGTGATCACAGGCGCGTATGTGCTACTCGCGATCGGAAGCATCCTGTACCTCGGCGGGTGGGTGATGCTTTTGGTCCTAGGATTCAAAAAGAGCGTCGGATGGGGACTCACGATCCTCTTTCTCTCATGGCTCGTGATCCCGCTGATTGTTTTTCTGGTCAAGTACTGGGACGAAGCACGAGTCGGCTTCCTGATTATGATCTGCGGCATGGCGGTCTCTGGTCTCGCCGGCTTCATCCTCGTGGGGTCCATGGCGACTTCCGCATTCGCGGAGTTCGAGTCCCTCGATGTGAACCAGCCACAGGTCTCCAATCTGCCGTATGACGACCCGCCGGAGCAGCCGTCCCCGGCCCCAATGGTCGATGACGACGACGCCATCCCGCCGGTCGCTCCGTTGCAGGATTCGACGACGGACTTCGAGCTGGAGGATGACGCCGAGGATGAAAAGCCACCACTTGCCGGTACGGTACTCGGAGAGCGGGTCGAGTGGATGCCTCTGAACAATCTCGCGACTCTGGGAGCCTATGAGGGCGAATTGGTGGAACTCCACATGAAAGACGGGAACGTCATGCGGGTGACCCTCGACGACATCGAGGGCGACACGCTGCGGGTGACCCAGCGGATGGGAGGTGGTGCCCTCGCCTATCCCGTGAATCTGGACCTCATCGAGCAGATTCACGTCATGAAGTAGGGGCAGGGTTCAGACTCGCCCACCCAATCCGTTACTCATTCAACGTTTAACGTTCAACGTTTAACTTTCGGTTTACTGGTCGGCGGCACTATTCGCCGGGGAATTCGAACCGAAATCCGTCCGGTGCGTGGTAGCCCTTCGCCGTGACCTCGTCTCCTTCGAACAGGGCCCACGACGGGATCCCGCGGGTGTAATTCTTGGTCATCTCGTATAACTGAAGCGCCGAGTTCGCCACCACGAGATAGACCGCCCGTTCGGGGTTCAATGGATTGGGCATCACCAGGAAGAGCCCCTGATCAGGACCCGCATAGGTCGTTCCCTGCCAGACGAAGTGGTTCTTTCCCCACGTCACATCCTCCTCCACCCCGAGACGAAAGAGCAGGTTGTTGTCATCCAGGGAGCCGATCACGATCAGGTCGCTGGAAGCGGCCTGTTCGGCCGTCAGCTCGGAATCCTTCACCAGCGGCGGCAGAATCTCCACGTAGGCGTTGGCAAGGGTCTCCTGCCATCGCCGCGCCAGCGTGTGATTGGCCTCGTCCTGTCGGCCGGTGCCGTAGACGATCAACGTGTGGTGGAAATCGTCGAAGAAATTCCGCCAGGTGTAAAAGTTGGAATTGTCCACGAGGATGTCGTTGACCGCATTGAACTCCACCAGCGTGGGTCGAACGCCGATGGTGAAGACAGCCCGGCTTGTTCTTCCCTCGATGTCCATGGGGTAGAGGTGCCGTTCGCCGTCGGTTGTTATGGCTACGTGGGTTACCAGGCGGTAGGGGTCGCCATCCTGGTGCACGACGACCTCCACCTGCCACTGCGACTTGCGATTTGAGAGCTTCACTTCGGGCCGCAGACCGGGCACGCCGGTCCGTTCGATCCAAGGTGTGATCTCGGCGGAGAGATCTCGGCCCGCGATCTCACCGGCCACCGCCAGAAAGTCCGCATTGGACATTTCCCGGTTGGCGAACCGCTGGTGCACGGTGTTCATGAGGTCGAAGAAGCTGTCGTTACCGAGCTGCAGTCGCAGCTGGTGGAGCGCGAAGGTGCCCTTGATCCGCGGAATCTGGTAGGGACCGAACACGTCGTAGGCTCGTTGGGTCTGGACGGCCGCCAGGTCGGGCTCACGGGACAGGGTGTAGAGGAAGCGCGCGTTGAGGCCTCCAAGCTCTTCGGCGAGGCCTTTCGCCGCGCCCACTGGGTCATCTTCGCCGAGCCCCTCCAGAATGCGCCAGTACGCCGCCGATGCGCTGACAAACCAATTCTCAGCGTCCGATGCCGGGAAGACGGTCCCTCGCCAGAGCCGCGCGGGATCACTGCTGAAGGCATCGCCGGGCTCGTCAACGACGAGCTTGTGCTCGTCAAATGACTTCGTCAGGTGAGCAAACCGACCCGCGTCGCGGGCCTTCTTGAGTTCATCGGTGATGTAGATGGGACTCGGCACCGAGTAGCCGAGGCTGAGATGAGGCACCGCATTCGGCAGGTCGGGCATGATCCGGTACCCCGGTTGGGGGAACTTCTCGCGCAGCGTCACCTTGCCGTAGTGCGCCAGAAAGACCAATTCGCGGGCCATCTGGGTGGTGGTGATCTTGCCATCGCAGGCATGGGCCCGATTGACGGGCGACGACGCCCACAGATTCACCGCCGCGGTGGCGTCGATGCGCCCCACGTATTCCCGGTAGAACTCGTTGAAGGCCACGTCACGGTTCCAGGGTGTGAACACCAAATCGTATGGCCGGTCATCCGGCTGCGCCAGGTACTCTTTGCGGACCTCTGGATCACGGTTGTTGTTGTTCGCCCAGAGGAAGCCCGGCGTCCCGAACGGCGACATGTCTTCAGACGTCCGCCAGAGCTTTTTTGTGTGGGTTCCGAGCAGGAGAATGGCCACCTCGCCGGTCTTCATGTCGGCAATCGGCCAGTCGTTCGTGTACATGCCGTTGTTGCCGTCCCACAGAATCCTCTCCACATCGTCGATGGACTCCGCGTACTGAGCTGCCTTGCGGATCCGGTTGGATTGAGGGGTCGAGTCGGGTTCGAACGGCGTCTGCGCTACCGTCGTCTCCCCGATCACGATGCCGGCCGAGTTGATATAGAAATCAGCACCGGAATGTATCCCTCCGGGGAAGGTCTGGTAGACGAGCCGGTGGCCTTCGGAGGGTTCGACGTCGGTGATGACGTTCCAGTGGACGCCGGTGTAACCCCGCCACATAAAAATCTGGCCAAAGACCACATCACCATCCGCCGTGGCCGGACCGGTGGCGACGAAAGCCGAACACTTGTGGCTGGACTCGGAGATCTGCATCTCCCGTTCGATCTCCATAAAGCTCTCTCCGGTCAGGGCGGTCGGGGTGACCTCGATGGCATCGTGCAATTGGCCGATATCGATGACCGAGTTGATGGTCACGATGTCCAGCAGATCCAGCGGCCGGTCGCCGAAGACGGCTCCGGCGTGGACTGCTCCGTCGGCGATCCCCCGCATCTCGGTGAGGTACTCAAGGTCGTAGTCGCGCAGAAAGAGCGTGTCCGCTTCGAACCGGAGGTCCTTCCATCCGGCCGCCGGGTCGCCCTCGTTCTGCACCACCGCCAACTTATCCATATAGGCCGCGATTTCATCCGCCAGCAGGTAACCGTACTGATAACCACGCTGATAGGGCTCTCCTTCGATGTGGACGAAGATCCACCCCTTGTCGTCATAGCGATACCCGTCCCCAAACCAGCGAACCGTCTCGAAGGGGATGTACTCGGCGATGTCCTCCACCTCTTCGAGTCGAATATCGTCAAACCAGGCGGTGCCGCTGGCGGTTCCGTTGTACCCAAGATGCAACCCAACCCGATCCTCGCTCGAGGTCGCGATGAACAGCCGCTCGACTCTCGTCCAATCAGTGTCGGCGCCAATTGTCGGGCTGTGATTGGTGAACGGAAACGTGGTCATGGTGAGGCAGGCAGGCATCGCCGTCGGGTACTTCGCGGTGGGGTCGGAATACACCGCAGCGGTTCGAATCCACCCGCTGAGGCGATAGAGATGCCCCACCTGGAGCTGCACCGGCTCAGAAAAGACAGCTGTCGACGCGGGCTCCTCATGGGTCACGACCAGGCTGCCCACACCGCCGTGGAACAGATCGGTCGTGCCGGACACCGAAACGCCCCGCTCGAGGGTCTTTGTGTCCACACCCCACCGCGACACCGCCCCATTCGGGTCGAGCCGCTCGAATCCGGCGTTGTCAATCGAGATTTCCACATCAGCAAAAACCACCGATGCCGTCGCCAGCACCACCACTGCCAATGTCAGCCTCGTCCACATCATCGCGCCCTCCGACCGGTGATTGTAGCGGACCCCGGCCCCCCCGGATGCCAGAATCCGGATGCCAGATCCCGGATCCCCCACCCGAGCCGGCTTGCCACGGCGTAGCCGGAAGCCCGCTTCCATTGCCGTCGTCTGGGTTCAGGATTCAGAGTTCAGACCCTCCCCCCCGGGAGCACTGACACAGGATGGCAGGTGAGAAGGTGGACGTTGCGCTCATCCCGATTACCGTGAGATGGACAGCGGTTGAATTTGAAATGTGAAATGAGAGATGTGAAATTGCCTCCACCCGACCCAAGACGGAGGGGCGCGTTGGACGGGCGTGCCATTTCTGACACTTTCGGGACCATTGTGTGGATGCACTGAGTGTTTGGGAATCCCGAAAGTGTCAGGGGTGGCAACCTCGGGGAGCGCGGTTGGGAGACGGGCGCGCCGAAATCAGGAAACCGAACCGACGGTTCGACCTTTGACACGTCAGCCGGGGTGGTACCATGAAACCGGTCATCGGCCAACAACTCCAGAGGTCTAAATGCTGACGAGCGTTCGTGTGCTGTTGAACAAGATCATCGACTATGCCGGTCTGTTTCCCCCGGCGCGGCTTTCCATGTCCGAGGCATTCGACCGCTATCTCCACCATGCCACCGGATCCGACGGATGGATGCTGGCCCTGTTCGTTTGTCCGGCGTCCCGGTTGGATGAACTGTCTCCCCTGATGGGACGACTGCGTCCCGGCCACGGGTCGTTTCGGATTGCCGTACTCGGACGTGGGGGCGCAACCGCCGAGAGCTTTCTGTCGGGGATCGCCGCCGACGTGGAAGATATGCAGTGGTTCCAACGTCTCCACGGATCGCTGGCCCCTCTCGAGCAGTTCGAGGTGGCGTTGCCCGACGCGCCCGGCACCCTCGGCACCTGCGTCGCAACGGCGGTGGACCTGCTCTCCCGGACCGCATCGTCCCCAGCTCCGTTCTTCGAAACCTCGTTTTTGGACGGCTGGCGGGACCGTCTTCCCGAGGCCGCCGCAGCCATTCTCGGAGCGTCGGGGCGGGGCAGACCAAGCGGTCTCAAGATCCGGTGTGGCGGGCTCGACGCGGCCGCCGTGCCGTCGCCTGTGGCGGTCGCTGCCGCGATATCAGCCGGTGTCGAGCTGAGGGTTCCCATCAAGGCGACCCAGGGACTTCACCATCCCCTCCGTCATTTCGACACCACGCTCGAAACGGTGACCCACGGGTTTCTGAACCTCTTCGTTGCCGGCGTACTCGCCCACACCCACGACCTGGCCGAAGAGTCGCTGCTTTCGATCCTCGAGGAGGAGGACGCCAGGGCCTTCAGCTTCACATTCGACGGACTCTCGTGGCGCGATATTTCGGCAAACGTCGAACAGATCATCGCCGCCCGGGAGGCCGGGGTGACTTCGTTCGGTAGTTGCAGCTTCGCAGAACCCCGTGACGACCTCTACGCATTCGGTCTGCTGTCGGAGGAGGAGCCTGCCGACGATCCGAACATGATCCCAGGAGGCAGCCAAAGATGAGTCCCATGGACACCTCGCTTCGGTCCTTTGTCGATGTCCCCGCCGAATCCGACTTCTCCATCCACAATCTTCCCTTCGGCGTGTTCCGTCCCAGGGTCCTCGCCAAACCAAGGGTGGGTGTGGCCATAGGTGATCACATCCTCGACCTATCGGTGCTGGTGGACAAGGGCCTCTTCAATGGTCCTGAAATGCGCGATACCTACGTATTCCACGAACCCGGGTTGAACGCCTTCATGGCCATGGGACGATCGGCGTGGCGCGAGGCGCGGCAGCGGATCATGGAACTCCTTGACGCCGACGAACCGACCCTGCGCGACGATGTGCCTCTCCGGGACGCTGCGCTGATCCCAGCGGCATCTGCCCAGATGTTGCTGCCCGCCAGGATCGACGACTACACCGACTTCTATTCGTCCCGGGAGCACGCCACCAACATAGGCGTCATGCTCCGAGGGCCGGATAACGCGCTCCAACCCAACTGGCTCCACCTCCCGGTGGGCTACCACGGCCGTTCCAGCTCGGTCGTGGTCAGCGGCACCGATGTCCGACGGCCCATGGGACAGACCAAGCCGGCGGATGTCGACCAGCCGATCTACGGCCCGAGCCGACTGATGGACTTCGAACTCGAGATGGGTTTCTTCGTGGGTCCGGGCAACGATCTGGGGACACCCATTCCCATCGATCGGGCACTGGAACACATTTTCGGCATGGTGTTGGTCAACGACTGGAGTGCGCGAGATATCCAGGCCTGGGAGTACGTCCCGTTGGGACCATTTCTGGCCAAGAACTTCGCCACGTCCATTTCGCCGTGGGTCGTGACCATGGAGGCCCTCGAGCCCTTCCGGTGCGCCGGTCCGACCCAGGTCGATCCCGAACCTCTCCCCTACCTCCAGAACCCGGGCGATTGTGCATTCGACGTCAAGCTCGAGGTGCTGCTCCAATCAGAGGCCATGGAAACTCCGGCCACCATCGCCACCTCCAATCTCCGCTATATGTACTGGAGTATCTGCCAACAGTTGGCCCACCACACGGTCAACGGCTGCAACGCGCGACCCGGTGATCTCATGGGTTCGGGGACCATTTCCGGTCCGGCCAAGGAGGAAAGAGGTTCCATGATGGAGCTCAGCTGGCGCGGCAGCGAACCCATCGAGCTGCCCAACGGAGAGACCAGGAAGTTCCTGGCCGACAACGACACCGTCATTATGCGTGGTCATTGCGCGGCCGAAGGAGTCCGTATCGGTTTCGGCGAGGTTCGAGGCACTCTGCTGCCGGTCCTTTGACCCCCTCCCGCCCGATGTGGAGGGTGTGGAAGGTGTGGAAGGTGTGGAGTGGGCGACACCCGCGTGCGCGATGAGAGATCATAGATGCGAGCTGCGGCGCTCTGCGGATCGTGAGGAGACGCCAGGAGCGGCGTGACTCCCCAAAGTCCTCGCGATCGGGTATCATCGCCATCAGTATCAACATGGCAGAGAATCGCTCGGGGATGCGCAGCATCCCAAGAATGACAGTATTTGAAGGGTGCAAGGAGGATTCATGGAGAAGGCAGGTGTGGCGGTCCGATTTTTCGGGGTACTCATCGACGGCTTTGTGATGGCGGGTCTCGCTTTCGTGCTCGTGTTCGTGTTTGGTCTTTTCGCCGGCGGCGCCAGCCAGACCGACTCGGGGTTCGTCCAAACAATGGCGGGGATTTTCGGGACCATCATCTACATGATCCTCATCCTGTTTCAGTTCCTGTACTACGGCTACTTCTGGAGCAAGAACGGCCAATCACCCGGCAAAAAGCTCATGGGCATCCGGGTCGTGCAGAAGGGCGGCGGTTCCATGTCCTTTCTCAAGGCCGGCCTCCGGGGGACCCTCGGCTACTGGATCAGCGGTTTGATCTTCGGCCTCGGCTTCATCTGGGCCATCTTTGACGCCGACAACGAGACCTGGCACGACAAGATCTTCGGCACCCGGGTCGTCAGGGCCTGAAGCCCCCACCCAGCCAGGTGAGACGGTGAGGAGGTGAGAGGGGGAGAAGTCCCACCCATTCGGGGAGTATCGGGTGGGCGCGGGGGTTTTCGAATTTCGAATTCCGAATTTCGAATTCCACTGGGCGCCGGCCTCTGAACCACCCGCCCACGGGGCCATTGACAGCCGGCGGTCCGCGCCCCAACTATTGAGGGGAGGGGGATGAGCGATTGGCCATCACGGACACGACGGGGAACCATCCCGGCCGTTACTGGCGCCTCCTTGACGACGGCCGCGTACTCTGCGAACTCTGTCCCCGCCTCTGCAGGCTCAAGGACGGCCAACGGGGGCTGTGTTTCGTGCGCATGGCGACCGACGGCGGGATAGTACTCACGACCTACGGCAGGTCGAGCGGGTTCTGCGTCGATCCCATTGAGAAAAAACCGCTCAACCACTTCCTGCCCGGAACCGGCGTCCTGTCATTCGGCACGGCCGGCTGCAATCTCGCCTGTAAATTCTGTCAAAACTGGGACATTTCGAAATCTCGACAGATGGACCGGCTGGCCGATGCCGCCTCGCCGGGGGCCATCGCCCGGGCGGCCGCCTCACTCGGCTGCCGCAGCGTTGCGTTCACCTACAACGACCCCGTGATATTCCTCGAGTACGCGGTGGACGTGGCCGCCGCCTGCCGTGAGGCGGGCATCGCCACCGTCGCCGTGACCGCCGCCGAGATTCTGCCCTCACCGCGGCAGGAATTCTTTGCCCACATGGACGCAGCCAACGTGGATCTCAAGGCCTTCACCGAGGATTTCTACACGCGCCTGTGCGGCGGGTCGCTCCAGCCGGTGCTCGAGACCCTCGAGTATCTCGTGAGCCAGACCGACGTCTGGGTCGAACTCACCACCCTGCTCATCCCAGGAGAGAACGACTCCGATGACGAATTGGATCGGATGACGCGTTGGGTCGTGGAGCGCCTGGGTCCTGACGTCCCCATGCACTTCACCGCCTTCCACCCCGATTTCAAGATGCTGAGCACACCCGCCACTCCGCCGGCCACCCTCACCAGGGCCCGCCGAATCGCCATGGCAAACGGCGTCCGCTTCGCCTATACAGGCAACGTCCACGACGAAGGCGGTGGCAGCACCTACTGTTCCCACTGCAAAGAGCTGCTGGTGGGCCGCGACTGGTACCTGCTCACCGCATGGAACCTGGATGCCAGGGGTTGTTGTTCGAGCTGCGGAACGCCATGTCCAGGGCGATTCGAGGCCCGTCCGGGAAATTGGGGGCCCCGCCGGTTGCCGGTACGGATGTCGGAGTTTGATAGGTCCTGATAAGGGTTCAGGATTCAGGGTTCAGGCCCGCCCACCCGGGATGCCCACAGATCACAAAGATACAAACAAATGCCGGATGCTCAATGCAAGATCCCCCGCCCGCCCGGGTCGTAACAGGCCGCGACGGGCGGGCGTGCCAGACTTGGACGCATTGCTCGGGCCGGTGCCGACTGGTCACGGCGAAGTTCATAGGACGGAGCCGGAAGGCACCGGTCAGGACCCCTATTCGGTGACAATCGCCTCCGCCTCGATCTCCACCTTCCAGCGGGGATCGAGCAGTCCCTTGACCACAACCATGGTGGCAGCTGGGAAGATCTCGGCGAAGAACTCACCGTGGGCCCGGCCTACGGCTTCCCAATCGGCCGCATCCACGACGTACACTCGAGTCCGAACAATGTCCTCACGTCGTCCGCCCAGGCCTTCGATGGCCTCGACGATCGTCTCGAGGCAGCGTTTCGCCTGGACGTATGCGTCGCCTTCCACCGTTTCGCCATCCGGTCCGATGGGGGCTGTTCCGGAAACCACGATGATCGGGCCGCGTCGCACCGCCCGAGAAAACCCAACCAACGCCTCGTAGGGTGAGGCGGAGCGATAGCGGTCATTCATGACATGCACTCCCTGGTCAATCCCGCCTCGAGTGGACCACGGAACGCCCCTTGCGGACGACGTCGAGACCCGAAGACCCCCTCGCGGGAAGTTGTTTTTGAGGACTGGACCCATTATAGCTCGGGCACGATCCCCTGTCACTCGGTATTCGGCCCAGCCGTATGCAGGCTACCTCGAGATCGAGGACCAATAGTGAGCGATTCTCGTGTGTGATTCACCGTGGAACACCGCGCCGGTCGAAGCTGTTGTTCCAACTGATCACGCCAACCAAAGGAGATCGCCATGAATCGCAAACTGCTCACAATCGCTCTGTGTCTCACTGCTCTCGCCTGTGGCGCCCAGGACGAGTATGCCGACCGGATGGCCACCGAGCACCGGAACGACGCGCCGGTTGCCAACCCCATGTCCCAGGCTGCGCCTACTGCGCAGGTGATGGAGGAGGATGTGGTCTACGCCACAGTCGACGGGCAGCCGGTCACCGGCTTTTTGGCCCGGCCCTCGGACGGATCAGTCGGCCCGGGGTTGATCGTGATCCACGAGTGGTGGGGTCTCAACGACAACATCCGCGCCATGGCCCGACGGCTGGCCGGGGAGGGTTACACCGCCCTGGCGGTGGATCTCTACGGTGGTCAGGTCGCCGGAGATCGAGATACCGCCTATGCACTCATGAAGGCCGCCAACGCAGCACCGGCAGAGGCCGAAGACAACCTCCGCCAGGCGTTCGACTATCTCGCCACCGCACTCCAGACGCCTTCGGTGGGGAGCGTCGGTTGGTGTTTCGGCGGCGCCTGGTCGCTCAACACCGCGCTGTTGCTTCCCGACACGCTGGACGCCGCCGTAATCTTCTACGGTCATCTCGACACCGACCCGAAACGTCTCGCCACGCTGGAAATGCCCATACTGGGCCTGTTCGGCGCCGAGGATCAGGGGATCCCACTGGAATCGGTGGAGGCCTTTTCTTCGACGCTCGCCAATATGGGCAAAGACGCCACAATCGTGATCTACCCCGGCGCCGATCACGCCTTCGCCAACCCGTCGGGCCGCAACTATCAGCCCGAGACCGCCGAGCAGGCCTGGACCGAAACGCTCGGATTCCTGGCGGAGAATCTTCGAAGGGACTAGGGGCTAGGGGCTGGGGGCATGACGTTGAACCTCTCGGCCGTGTGAGCTACCGTGCCGGGAGTGGAAGACTCGCAAGCATCCTCCGGCTCGACCAACAACGGCCAACCGCCGCGGCCGACGGCCACGGGAAACCTGGCCCAATGGCGCTGGCCGTTGGTGGTCGTGATCCTCGCCATGCTCGCCTTTCTCGGCGGTCGGGCGGCCTGCCGACTGGTGGCGGACGGCGGCGGATCCGTGGGTCATCTGTTCGACGGAGCGGCCGAAATCGCCGAGAAATTCCAGACGGAAAACATAACGACCACCTTTGTTTCGGCCATTCCAAGGCTCGCGCCCGACAGCGGCGCAAAGCTCGAACTGGTGGCCATCGACGGGGTCGAGACCTTCACCCGAGTCAGCGACCGCCGGATATTCTTCGACATCGTTCCCCTCGGCGCCACGGTCTCCGAGATCCGGGTGCCGGTGACCTACCGCTACCACCTCCGGCTCGACGATCCGTGGCGGGTCGAGGTGGAGGACCAGGCCTGCATCGTCCACGCTCCAGCCATCCGGGCCACCCTTCCGCCGGCCATCCACACCGACGGTCTCGAGAAACGCAGCTCCTCCGGTTGGCTTCGCCTCGACGATGACGATCAGATGGCGGCCCTGGAGCGCAGTCTTACCGAACTGCTTGGACGCAGGGCGTCAGACCCCGACAGCATCGATCTGGTGCGGGAAACCAGCCGCCGAGAGGTGGCGACTTTCGTTCAGAACTGGCTGCTTGCCGAGGACCACTGGCGAGACGATCGGTTCCGGTCGGTGACCGTGATCTTCGCCGATGAAGAATCGGCGGATCCATTCGCCCTGCCGCCGACGCTGACGCTCCGCCCACCGCGTTGACCAGTCCCAGTGCGCCCCCCCTCCCGAATCGGAGCGGCTTCCACTCTGCCCGAAGAAACCCAAAAACCCTTACAATGGCACCATGCGCTTGGTGACCGACCTCCCGTCGATCCTTGAAGGACACCGCGGCGAGTTCGCGTCGGTGATCCCATTCGACCTGGAGTCGGGCGGGTTCACTGTCTTCGACTTCACCACTGCCAATCACGACCTCGAGCACGTGGGCATCAACGACGTGGCCGACTTCACCGAGTATCTCTTCGAGCAGATTGTGTCCGGCGACCTCCCGGTCGGCATCGGACGCTACGACGAGGACCGAGTGCTCTATCGCCATTCGCCGCTGTTTGACGATTCAACTGAACGGCGCAGCATCCACCTGGGGATCGACCTCTTCGTCACCGGCGGAACCACGATCTACGCCCCTCTGGATGGTGTGGTCCACTCCTATGCCAACAATGACCGTCTCGGTGACTACGGCCCCACCATCATCCTCGCCCATGAGCTGGACGGGACCCGATTCCATACCTTGTACGGCCACCTCAGCCGAGCCTGTATCGAGGAGATTTCGCGCGGTCAGGCGGTTCCCCACGGCGGGGCCTTCGCCGAGGTGGGAGAGCACCACGAGAACGGAGGCTGGCCGCCCCACCTGCACTTCCAGATCGTCACAGACATGGACGGTGCCGAAGGTGATTTCCCCGGAGTGGCCGCGCCCTCCGAGAGGAAACGCTTCCTCGATCTGTGTCCCGATCCCAACCTCATCCTTGGCATTCCAGGGTTGTAGACCCCCACCCTCCCACCCAGTGTGGAGAGTGTGGACTCGCCCTCCCACCCTCCCGGTGTGGAAAGTGTGGAAGATGTCGACTGTGCCCGAGACCGTTATCGTTGCCGTTACAGACGTATGGTCCTAGGGTCCTAGGGTCCTGACCCACACACCAAGAAACAGTTCCGGGTTGCGTTCAACCGCCCGGGTCGGGACGAAGGCGCTGCCACTGTTCAAAAACTCGTTTGGCACGATGAGCCGATTTCGTTGCTTCCCTTTCCCCGAGGCGCTCGCCGAGGTTGCCACCCCTGACACTTTCGAATCCCCAGGCCGTTCAAAACCCGAAAGCGAGGCATTCCGAAAGTGTCAGAAGTGGCACGCCCGCCAGCCGTACCCTCACGCTCCGGGTGGGCGGGGGGTTCGAATTTCGAAATTCGAATTTCGAATTTCGAATTCCCGCGACCGTTCGTCTACCATCAACTCCTAAGATGAACGACCACGGCAACTCCACACCCACCATCAAGAGCGCGGTGCTGGCCCTGCTGCTGCTAGCGCCGGTACCAACGATCGGGGTGGCGGCGGCAATGCACGCGGCACCCGGGACGGTCGGCCAGACGGTCTTTCTCGCCGCCAAGATATGGCTTGTGGCCTTTCCGGCCTTCTGGTACCTGGTGGTGGAACGGGGCACACCGAGCTGGTCGCCACCTCGGCAGGGTGGGCTTCGATTCGGCGCGGCCATGGGACTGGTCATGGGGGTCTTGATTCTGGCCGCCTACTGGAGTGGACTCTCCAGTCAAATCGATCCCATGTTGCTCCGCCGCACCGCAGGCGAGATGGAACTCACCCGTCCATGGGTCTACATCGCGGGAGCCGGATACTGGATATTCATCAACTCCCTGATTGAGGAGTACGTCTATCGGTGGTTCATCCTCCGTCAACTGCGGGCACTCATGAACGACGCGGCTGCCGTGCTCGCCTCGGCGCTGGCATTCACCATTCATCACACCGTCGCCATGGCCGACTACCTCGGGCCTCTGCACAACGGGCTTGGCACCGTGGCGGTGTTCTCGGCCGGAGCGTGCTGGTCGTGGCTCTATCTCCGCTACCGATCCATCTGGCCGCCATGGGTCGCCCACGTGATTGCCGACGTCGCGATCTTCCTCATCGGCTGGCATTTGCTTTTCGGATGAACCCCAACCCACCGTCGCTATGGGGCTATGAGATCCCCCGCCCGCCAATTTCGAATTTCGAATTTTTACCGCCCACCCGGAAGACCCACAGATCGCACAGATGGGGATTTGTTCGTCTCAAACCGCCTTGTGTCGGTGCCAGGCACCGCCACAGATGTGTCGACCTCGTGCTCCGATGTGATTTCAACGGTGCCTAGCACCGGCCCGGGCCTATAGGAAAATCCTCTTGATTTCAGCGCGCCCATCTCCCCACCGCGCTCCCCGAGGTTGCCCCCTTAGACATTGTTGGGACCTCACGGGATGAGTTTGCCAGCAGCTTGGTTCCCAACAATGTCAAAGACGGCACGCCCGATCATCGCGCGCACACCAGATCCGGGTGGGCGGGTTCTTCGATCTTCGTTCTCCGAGCGACCTGTCACGGCGAAGCGCGGAGCGCGGAGCCGGAAGCGAGCCGCCGCCGCAGACAGCTCCAACCCTCATCGTGCAAAAAACTCAATATGGACCAGTCACGCGGTTGTCAAAGCCCGCTGCGATCTGCGATGTAGTGGCACAGCTGGCTCATTCTCCGGGTGTAGGACCCGAGCTCGTTGTCATACCAGCCGAAGAGTTTGAGATGGGTCACCGGAACCTCGACCTCGCCCACATCGCTGTCGATTCCAAGGGCCGACAGGTCGACCCGGGTGAATCCTGTCCTGGCGTGGGTCTCCCAACCCTCGATGACCACCGCGGCCAGCTCGCCAATCAAGTCTGTGGAGACGTTCTGATCCTCGGTGTAGAGCACGCCGCTGTCCGGGTCGTCGCCGTAATCCGAGAAGATCCGGTTGACCGATGCCCGGTTGATCCGGCTGGCGCCACTGGCATCCAGCATCGACTGGAAGGTGCAGTTGAGGATGATGAGCGATGCCGTCGAGGTGGGAATCCGCACCGAATCGGCGAGAAAACCGATGGACGCGATCTCCGGCATCACCACCTCCAGCGCCGCGGCGGCGTTGGTGGAAGTGAGAATGATGTTGTTCAACACCGATCGATTTTTGCGGAGGTCCTTGGCCCCGGATTTGGGAACCGAATCGAGCACGCTCTGGGAGTTGGTGGCGGCGTGGATCGTGGACATGGAGGCCGTCAGCATGCGATGGGTGAGCTCGTGTTGCAGCAGGGGCAACATCATGTGAGCCAGCGCCGTAGTGGTGCAGGACGCCGCCGACACCATGCAGTGGGCGGAGGGATCGAAGGCTTGTTGGTTGATGCCGTAAATCAACATCACGCTGTCATCGGGTTGCCCGGCCAGTGGGTCCTTGATCTTGAATGCCGAGCTCACAAGGACGAGCTTCGCGCCCGACTCGAGATGGCCCTGAAGGCTGCCTCCGGGATGATCGGGCGGCAGGGTGGGGTCGCGGAATATGCCCGTGGTATCCACCACCAAACCCACGCCATGGTCCGCCCAACCAATGTCCTTGGGGTCGCGGTCTTCGGTGAGCACCTCGACCTCGACTCCGTCGATCTCCAGCAGGTTCTTTTCACGATCCACGATCTTGACCACGTCCCGCGGCCCCGCGTGTCCATGAAGGAACCGGCCCAACGAGCCGTAAGTGCTGTCCGTCGACAGGTAATGAGCGGCTGCTTCCAGGCCCTTCCCGATCTGGCGCCCGGGATTCACCACCAGCCGACCGAAACGGCCGGCGGCGACCTCGTACCAGACCGTCAGCTTGCCGATCCTCCCCAATCCGTTGATGCCGAGTGTGCCCATGCCTGCCATGATCACCCCCTAGGATCGTCGATTCGTGCTCGATTCCTCATTGACCTCGTGTTCTCCAAGGTAAACCCTCCCGGTCGCTCCGTCCATTGAGATGGGGTCGGCGGCCAGGATGGCATGTTGTCCGATACGAGCCATGCCGTTGGCGTCATCCACCTCCAGCTCGGCGCAGTTGACCACACAACACTTACCGAGCCGTTTGGCCGTCACCGCCGCATGGGAGGTGAAACCGCCGCGAGCGGTCAGCAGCCCGTCCACGTCGAGCACCAGTCGAATGTCCTCGGGAACGGTATCAGGTCGCAGCAATATCACCTTCTGATCGGGGTACTGGGAGCGGCATCGCTCCACGTCAACCGACCTGAAGGCCACCCTGCCGGTCATGGCACCACCGCTGACCCCGATCCCCGAAGTGATCCAAACCTCCTCCATCACCTCAGGCCGGGCGAAGAATGGCCCGGCGTGCTGCCGCTGCGACCGCATGGGTCTGATCTGGAGGATGTGAAGATCCTCAGGGTGATCCGATTCGAAGGTGAACTCGATCTCCTGGTGTTCGAATCCGTGTTCATTGACGAGGGCGCGGGCGATTCCCCTGATTGCAGCGTAGATCCCGGGCAGCTCGGTCTCCATGGACACTTCGAGCTGCGGGGAGTATTCCACGCGCTGGGCCTCGCTCACCGGATAGGGGTGAACCAGTCCCGCGACAACGTCCTCGCCCTGAGACCGCAAGGTGAAATCGCCGTACAAGCCCACACCCGTGCTGGAGACCCGCGGATTACGGGTGAAGACCACTCCGGAGCCCGCCCGCACGCTCATGTTGCCGAAGACCATGGACTGGACCACCACCGCGGTGCCCCACTCGTCCGCCAGGTGGAGCTGGTTGCGGAACAACCGCGCCGGTTCCGAGTACCACGACCTCACCACCAACCCCACCGCCTGAAGCAGCTGATTCGTGGGATCGTCGTGGACCGTGACCCCCTGACCCTCGATGGATTCACGATAGGCCAACGCCACGTCGCGCATCTGCACGGCGGTGAACTGTTCCTTGCGGTCGACCCGGTGGCGACGTTTGTGGCGGAGCATGATGTCGTCAAAGACATCACGGTCCACACCGGACGACATGGCCACGTTCTGCAGATACCTTCGGTAGCTGTCCCAAGCGCCCCATTCCTTCTCCCCCGTACGACCCATGGACCGCAGCAGTTCCACGTTCAAACCCACGTTGAGGATGGTGTCCATCATCCCGGGCATGGAAAACGCGGCCCCGGAACGGACCGACAGCAGGAGCGGGTTCGACGGGTCGCCGAGCGTTTTCCCGGTGGCTGTTTCGAGGACCCGGGCGGCCGCCACGATGCGATCGCTCACGTCGCCGTCCAGTTCCGCCGTGCGGATCTCCGGTTGGAGGGTGAACAGCTCGGAAGAGATGACAAAACCATCGGGAACCGGCACCCCCAGCATTTTGAGTCTCTTCAGTGAAAACCCCTTGAAGCCGAGCAGCAACTGATCTTCGTGGTCCAGCGGCGGCTCCCCCAAAAAGGAGATCAGCCGGGCCCTCATCTCAGCTCCGGCGGGGTTGGAAACCCGCGCCACCGGTCCGTCGGCCAATCGTCGCAGTGCCTGTCGGGACCGCCGCAGAAAGAGATCGAACTCCTGAATACCGTAGGTGGAGGCCATCAGGTCACGAAGAAAGCGCTCCGATTGGCTGTGGGAAACGGCCGAAGATCCATCAGCGGTCAGCTGGCCCACTTCCTCCGTCGATCCCACAAGACGTTCCAGGTTGTCGCCGTGCAGCGAGATGTAGTTGGTCGCCACCGCAGTGTTAAGTGCCTCGGACATGAAGTCCAGGATGTTGAGGTATTGGTGGACCGACAGCCCTCCCCTGGCGACACTCCGTTCGAGAAGGTGGAGCTGGGTCTCCAGATGTCGAACCCTCAGACCGGATACCACCAGCCCGGCCAACATCTCCTCCATCATCCTCAACGCCAGCGCCACCGACTCGTTGGTGACCTTTCGGAAATCAAAGCCCGCGATGCAGGCCTCCATGTGGGGTTTGAGGAAGGTCATCATGCGCAGCAGCAGGCCCATGGCGTCGAACTTGGGCTCCCGGTACGTTCCATACATGGACGGGATGCCCGCCGCGATGTGGCGCTTGTGGAAGATATTTTCGAAGGCCTCGGTCTTCTCGGATGAAACGATGGTGGTCTTCAGTTCTTCGAGCACCCGGTTGCCGGCGGCCACGATCTCGAGGTGATCTCCCTTGAAACACGCGTTCCCGAACCCTTCTCGGACCGTCGGAGACAACAGAGGAGACAGCTCGACGACCCCGAGCAAGGCGTCCGGGGAGTATTCGTATTTGGCCTTCAGGAGTTGGTACATGCGCACAAGCAGCGCAACCCGCTCACGATCTTCCGGGCTGCCGATAGCCGAGTCGGCCAACAACGACTCCAAAAACTCGGGTTCGAGGGTGTCGAGGTCGTCCTCGGTGATGCCTTTTTGGGACAGCGCCGCAACAATCTCGTGGACGCGGCTGAACCAGTCGGCGTCGACGCTCAGGCCGGCAAACACGGATCCTGGGAGATAGGGTTCGAGGCCACCCGGATCGCCCGTTCGCCAGGCCGCAAAGACCGCCGCCGCAAAACCCACCAGCCGGTTGTTGCTCTCCGCATGGGACTGCTTCCTCAGATAGTGGACGATGGGGTCGCGGCGGTGGGTGATCTGATCGATGCGGGTGGAGACTTCTCGGAGTTCACCCTCGGACCCGACCTCGTTGAAAAACACCGGGAAGGTGCCCAGGAGCTGCATGATCAGATTGAACGCGTGGGCGATGTCCGAGTTCAGGAGCCTGGAAATGTCGCGCTGGAAGAGATCGGTGTCCGAAACAAAGACCCCATTGACATGGAGATTGATCACCAGAGCCGACAGCAGCTGCTCATAGGCGATGGGATTGCGCTCGATGATCTCCAGCCAGGTCCGGAGACAGGGCAGGTGATGGGGGTTGACGTGGGTCTGCCACTCTTCTGAGACTCCCTGAATGTCTGGCGCTTCAAAACTCGTGGCGATGGTGCGGTCCACGAAATGGCGGACGACGGCTGGGTCTTCACGGGTGGCGATCCCCTCGCCGAGCTTCTCGAGACACTTGTAAAGCAGGGTCTTCTGGGCCGGCTTGCACACCCCGAGGTAGCCGGTGATGAGGTCCACCGCTCGGACGATCGCTTCGTCGTCGCCGTCTGAACAGACCGTCCTGATGGCCTGGTAGAGGGCCCGCAGAATTTCCATATTGCGGTGTTCGAGCTCTTCCACTCCGGCCAGATGAACATAGAGCGCGATCCGCTCGATGGGGCTCGGCAGCTCGCGGGCCCGTGTGAGGACCATGTCCACCAAGCCGTCCAAACTGGGCAGTCCGAGGAGTTCCTCCGGACATTGGGCCGCAGCACGGGCCTGCCGCGCGGCCTTGATGGCTCCATCCAGTGGTCCAGCCACGACCGCCAGGACCTCAGCGGCAGTGCCGACCGGCTCCCTCCAGGACCAACGCTCCAGATCCACCGACTCGTCAAAGACCACCAGTCCTGTGTCGACGATCGCGGAGAAAAGCTGTGAGATGCGGGCGCCATCCAACCCGTCGTCCAGCGATCTTTGGGCGAGTCGGCGCACAAGGCCGGCATGCTTGAGAAAGACGACGCCGTTGTCCTGTTGCAGGCGCTCCAGCTTGGCGAGGCCGGCTTCCACCACCTCGCCGTAGCCGGCCGCGTGCTGCGATCGGCCGAGGGTGTCGAGAAACCCCAGATGGATACCCACCAAATTGGCGAGGACCGCGGCATCGGTGGTGTCTGCGTACAGTGTGCCGAAAATCCTGTCGATCAAGCCCGCGATGTGGATTCGGTCAGTGCTTCGTTCGAAGTAGTGGAACATGCTGCCGCAGACGTTCCCCAACTGGCTTTCAATCTCGCGCAGACTGCCCATGGGGTGGTGGAGCTCGGTCAGAAGGCGAAGCGCTGCCTGGTGCACCCCGTAAAACCGCTCGACACTGACCAGCACCGATGCGTAGTCGTCAGGGATCACGACCTCGCGACGGGTTTCCTCGAGGTTGGCCAGCAGGGCTGTTGAATGCGGTAAATCGGGGTCGGTGTGCTGAGACATCGTTGTCTGTCGAGTATATCTTTCCCGCCCGCCCGCCCGGTGTGGAAGGTGTGGAGGCAGGGAACTTCACAATTCGAAATTCGAAATTCGAAATTCGAGTCCCGAGCCCCGACTCCCGACTCTCGAGCCCCGAGTCCCGCTCTATTCACTATTCACTCCGTCACTGACCGAACCTACCTACCGTGGCGGCCATGACGGAGTTACACTACCTCGTCGTGCGACCCGCCAAAGGGCGCGCTGGAGGCAGCCCATGTTCACCCTGCACCGCCGTTTTCCTATTTCGTCAATTCCCTTCATTCTTGTTGCTGTCGTCATGGCGGCCACCGCCGTGACCGCGAGCGCCGGCCAGCCTCTGCTCCGGTTTCCGGACGTCAGTGGAGACAGCGTGGTCTTCACCGCCGCCGAGGACATCTGGATCGCCCCGGCCGGCGGCGGAAGGGCCATCCGGCTCACCGACAGCGAGGGAGAGGAACGCCATCCCAAGTTCTCCCCGGACGGCAGTCTCATCGCGTTCACAGCCGACATGGACGGCAATCCGGACGTCTACGTAATGGCCGCCGACGGCAGCGGTCTGCGTCGCCTGACCTACCACCCCTCCGCCGACGAAGTGGTTGGGTGGCACCCCACCGAGGCCAAGATCCTCTTTCGGTCCAGCCGATCGTCCTATAGCCGATTCGACCGGCTCTTCCTGATCGCGCCCGACGGCAGCGGTCTCGAGGAGCTGCCGCTGCACGAGGCCGGCCGCGGCTCGTTCTCGCCCGACGGCAATCAGATCGTCTACAACCGCATCGCTCGTGAAGACCGAACCTGGAAGCGCTACTTCGGTGGCATGGCCCAGGATCTGTGGCTTTATGATTTTGGCTCCGGCGAGGATCGCCAACTCACCAACTATCCGGGCACCGACCGGCTGCCCATGTGGATCGGCGACGCCATCTACTTCGCATCGGATCGCGACGGCCCGCTCAACATCTACCGGTATCAGCTCACGGGCGGTGGCATCGAACAGATCACCCGTCACTCGGGTTTCGATATCCGCAGGCCGAGCCACGGCGGGGACCGCATCGTCTATGAGGTGGGCGGCCAGCTGTGGTTGCTGGACACCGCCACGGGGGCCGACGCCCAAATCCCCATCAACATCCCCATCGAACCGCGGGAAGCTCGCCCCTACCTGCGGGACGTGTCCGACTCCATCACCGAGGTTTCGATCTCGCCCAAGGGTGGACGGGCTCTGATCGTCGCCCGCGGAGAGATTTTCACGGTACCGCGGGAGCACGGGCCAACGCGCAATATCAGCAGGGCGCCCGAATCACGGGAGCGCGGTGCAGCGTGGTCCCCCGACGGCTCGCAGATCGCTTTCATTTCAGACCGTACCGGGGAGTATCAGGTCTACATCGGCGACACCCAGGGCACCGCCCCCCCAAAACAGATCACGAAGAGGGACCGGGGCTACCCCCACACCCTGCGCTGGTCGCCCGATTCCACCAAGATCGCATTCACCGATGAGACCCTCTCCCTGTACATCGTGGGTGCGGACGGGGGCAACGTGGTGACGGTTGACACGGCCGAGGTGGAGCCCATGGACATTTCGCTGGAGGCCAAGCCCATCTCCGACCACACGTGGTCTCCGGACAGCCGTTGGCTGGCCTACTCCAAGATCGGGACCGACCAGGTGTCACATCTCTTCCTCTACTCGCTGGCAACAGGCCAGGGTCACAACGTCTCCAGCGGCCTGTTCAACGATTTCGGGCCCGTGTTCACAGCCGACGGCCGGCACCTGGTCTTCATCTCCAACCGGCGCTTCAACCCCACCTACGGCGATTTCGAGTGGGAAATGGTCTACAAGAACATGGCCGGGATCTACGCCCTGACCCTTCAAGCCGACGGTCAACCCCTGCTGCCGCCTCGTTCCGACGAAGCGGCACCGGACGGCGAGGACGCGACGGGCACCGAGACCGCGGTCGAGGTCTCGGTTGACCTCGAAGGCATCACCCGGCGCATCGAGGCGCTGCCGGTGGATCGCGGCAACTACCGCCAATTGGCCGCCGGAGACGATTCCATCTACTACCTCAATGCCGACAGTGGTGACTTCAACCGGTTCGAGTTTCGTGAGACGCCGCCCATGGATTTGGTTCAGTTCGACTTCGACGACCGCGACGAGACGACTCTGGTCGAGGGGATCGACGGTTATGCCGTATCCGGAGACGGAAAACACCTGGTCTACCGGCGGGGTGACGACATCGGCATTTGGGACACCGAACCTGGCCACCAGCCGACACCGGAGATGACCGACCCGGAGAGTCACGGCTTCGGCCCCAAAGCCTATGCCCTGGATCTGTCGGATCTCGAGATGGTGGTCGATCCGGTGGCGGAGTGGAAACAGGTCTACTGGGAGGCCTGGCGGCTGGAGCGCGACTACTTCTACGATCCCAATCTTCACGGCCTGGACTGGCAGGGGTTGGGTGACAAGTACGGCGCGTTGCTCGACGACGTTTCCTGTGCCCAGGACCTGCGCTTCTTGATCGGCGAACTGATTGGCGAGCTGGCCACTTCCCACACCTACATCCGTACCGGGGACCGGCGTCGGCAGGCCGAGTCGGTGAACGTGGGCATGCTCGGCGCGGATTGGGTGGCGGACGAGAAGGCGAAACGCTACCGGATCGGCAAGATCTACTCGGTTCCCCACTGGAGCCGGGACGTCATTCCGCCGCTGGTCGGGCCCGGCAAGGACGTTGGGGTCGGCGACTATCTGATCAGCATCGACGGCCGAGACGTGACCACCGACCAGTCGATCTTCGCATATTTCCAGGGCCTTGCCCGGAAGCAGGTGGAGCTGGAGGTGAGCGCACGGGCCGACGGCGCAGACTCGCGGACAGTGGTGGTCGAGCCCCTATCCAACGAACGGACCCTGCGCTACCTGGACTGGGTGGAACACAATCGACGCGTCGTGGATGAAGCCTCCGGAGGCCGAATCGGCTACCTCCACTTCCCCGACACCTATCTCGGCACCTCCATCGAGTTCCCCGCCTACTACTATTCTCAGACCACCAAGGAAGGTCTCTTGGTTGACGGACGGTTTAATGGCGGCGGCCTCGATCCGGACATCTTCTTGAACCGCATGGCCAAGAAGCCGCTCGCCTACTGGACCCGGCGCTATTCGTCGGACCAGGTCACACCGGTCTACGTCAGCCGCGCCCACATGGCGCTGCTCACCAACCGGCAGGCCGGATCCGGCGGCGACGAGCTGCCCCACGAATTCCAACAGAAGGGCATGGGGCCTGTGATCGGGACCCGGACCTGGGGCGGACTGGTGGGAGTCTCCATGTTCATCCCGCTCATGAACGGCGCCAGCCTGACCGTGCCGGACTATCGCATCTACACTCCGGACGGTCAGTGGACGGTGGAGAACGAGGGTGTGACTCCGGACATCTCTGTCGAGCTCGACCCGACCCAGATGGCCAACGGCGTCGATGCGCAGCTGCAGAAAGGCATCGAGATATTGCTCCAGGCGATCGAATCAGAGCCTCTCGTACCACCGACCCACCCGCCCTTCCCCGTAAGGGACTGATGGATGATGCTGCGCATTTCGAATTCCGAATTTCGAATTTCGAATTGGCGGTAGGGAGGGGCATGGGCCACATCGAAATCATCACCATCGGAGATGAGTTGGTTGAAGGACGGTTGGTGGACACCAACGCCGGTCTGATGTCCGCACGGCTGACCGACGAGGGTCTTGGCGTCGCCCGCCACACCTCGGTGAGCGACGACCTCGAGGTCATCGCCGAGGTCCTCCGAACCGCAGCGGCCCGAAGCGACGCGGTGCTGGTGAGCGGAGGACTCGGGCCCACCTCGGACGATCTCACCGCCGAGGCCGCGGCCGCCGCATTCGGTCTTGAGGTGGTATGCAACCCTGCAGCCCTGGAACACGTGCGAAACTTCTTCGCCGACCGCGGCCGCCGCATGTCGCTGAACAACGAAAAGCAGGCCGACCTCCCGGCCGGCTGCACACTTCTGCCGAACCCGGACGGCACGGCCACCGGATTCGGTCTGCGGATCGGCGATTGCCGGCTCTACTTCATGCCCGGTGTCCCGCGGGAGCTCGATCACATCTTTTCCGAAACGGTGCTGCCCGACCTGCGGAGCTTCTTGTCGGGGAGCCCTCCCACGGTGGTCACCCTCAAGGTCTTTGGCAAGGGCGAAAGCGACGTCGCCCAGATGCTCACCGGGTTGGAGAACGGTGTGCCCGACGGTGCCCGGCTCACCATCCAGTACCGCGCGACCTTTCCCGAGATCCACATCCGGCTGCTGCTCCAGGCCGATGACGACTTCGACGGGGACTCCATTCTCGAGGCCTTGGAGAGGGACGCCGCAGAGAGGCTCGGCAAATATCTCTTCGCGATCGGTGGAGCACATGTCGAGACGAGCTTCCCCCAACAGGTGATGAACGAAGCCCGCGGCGCGGGCATCTCGCTGTCGCTGGCCGAGGGCTGTACCGGAGGCGAATTGGCCCGGCTCGTAACTGGAGCGGCTTGTGGGGACGAGGTTTTCGTCGGCGGCATGGTGGCGCCGAAACCGTCCGCGCTGCCCGCCCTGTTGGGAGTCCAGTCGGACGCGACCGGAGAATTTGGGGGGATCGACGAGCCGACCGCAGCAGCAGCGGCCGACATGGTGAGGGCGCGCTTCGACGCAGATGTGGGCCTGGCGGTGACCGGTGCACCGCGCGGTGGTGGATCGGCCGCCGGCACGCTGATCGTTGCCATCTCCACCGCCGGTGGAACCACTCACCGCAGATTTGACTTCCCCCTCGAGCCCGACCGCTTCCGCCGGCTTGCAGCCTATGTTGCCCTTGCCATGCTGCGCCAGACCCTCATGGGCGCTGCCAAGAGCTGACCGCCGCAGGATGCAGCCGCAGGATGCTCGTCGCGCCCATCTCCCTATCGCGCTCCCCGAGGTTACTCGCGGCCGGTGGCCGCGGTGACCAGCCGTCGCATTCCGATCTCCATGTCGGTGCCAGGCACCGCCGCAGATGTAATGCTCCTCTCGTTAGGTTCAATTTAGCGAATTTGGAAGCGCCGATTCTCCGACCGTGCTCCCCGTGAGGATGCCAGGCACGCCGATTCGCCTGGACGGGACGAATCGGTTTGTCGACCTTGGCGAATCGGGATGCCAGGCACCTCCGAGAAACGCATCTTTCTCCCCACGCGCTTCCCGAGGTTGCCCCTCCTGACGATATTTGGGACTCGACGCGGCACGCAGCCAGTTTGGCCTCAACCCAAAATCGTCAGAGACGGCACGCCCGCCCATCGCGCCTTTCACGACCCGGGAGGGTGGGTGGAAACGTTCAACGTTTAACTTTCAACTTCAAGGTGCCTGGAGTGGCACGCCCGCCCATCGCGCGCACATCGGATCCGGGCGGGTGGGCGGAATCTGCAATCTGTAATCTGTAATTTGTAATTCGATTCCTGGAATCCACTATAATCGCCGGCTTCCGAGACCTGGAGGGACCGTGGACCTTCACCAGATCGCCATACAGACCGCGACCGTCCGCTGCGACCCTTGCGGGAGGGAATTGACCGTCGTGTTGGAAACCACCCTCCTCGACGCCATCCATCAGCTGTGCATGCCGCTCGGCCAAGCCTGCGACGGCGCGGCGTTGTGCGGCTTCTGCCGCGTCAAGGTGATGGACGGGATGGAGAATTTGACGCCCCTCGGCACCCAGGAAGAGAAGGTCCTGCGATCGCTGCACGCAGGACCCGACGAGCGTCTGGCCTGTTGCGCCCGGGTCAACGGACCGGTCACACTTACCACCGACTATTGGTAGCCGTCCGAGGATCTGCTCAAAAAGCTCCCATTCCACCCCCACCCACGCTAATTGAGTCCAGAAGAAATATTTCGCAATTCACGGAGTCTGCGGAGTGAATTGCGCTACAACAACCGCCTCTCGACAGCGGCGCGTTCCAGATCTTCGCGAAAGTCTGGGTGGGCTATGTCGATGAGCTGTCGCGCCCGCTCTCTCAGACTCCTGCCGTAGAGGTTGGCGATGCCATACTCGGTGACCACGTAGTGGACGTCCGCCCGGGTGGTCACCACACCGGAACCCGCCAGCAGGGTTTCGGTGATCCGCGACACGGCGCCCTTCTTTGCCGTCGAGGGCAGCGCGATCACGGGCACGCCCCCTTTTGCACGGGCCGCACCGCGGATGAAGTCGAGCTGGCCGCCGAATCCCGAGTAGACCTTCGGACCGATGGAGTCGGCGCACACCTGACCGGTGAGATCCACCGACAGGGCGGAGTTGATGGCCACGATGTTGTCGTTCTGGGCCACGGTGAAGGGATCGTTGACGTACTCATTTGGGTGGAACTCCATGAACGGATTGTTGTCGACGAAATCAAAGGACTTGCGAGTTCCAATCACAAAAGACGCGACGATCTTGCCGCGATGGAGGGTCTTGCGTTCGTTGGTCACGACTCCGGCCTCGAAGAGATCCACCAGACCGTCGGAAAACATCTCGGTGTGGACCCCGAGGTGTTTCTTTTCCTCGAGGAAGATCAGCACAGCGTCGGGAATCTCGCCGATTCCCATCTGGAGGGTCGCCCCGTCTGGAATCAGCGAAGCGATATTCTGGCCGATCTGGCGGGCCACCTCGGACACCTCGGAAGCCATGGGCAGCTCGATCAGCGGTTCGTCCACCTCCACCACGCTGGTGAGCTTGGAGACATGGACAAAGCTGTCGCCCAGAGTCCGGGGCATCTGTTGGTTCACCAGCGCGATGGTGGTTTGGGCGTTCTCCACCGCCGCCTTGGTGGCGTCCACCCCAACTCCGTACGAGCAGAAACCGTGCTCGTCCGGTGGCGAAACGTGGATCAGCGCCACATCCACCGGCATCAGGCCGCTGGTGATGAGAGTCGGGACCTCATGGAGGTGGATTGGGACGAAATCGGCCCGGCCTTCGTTGACAGCCTCCCGAACGTTGCCGCCCACGAACAGCGCCCGGTGTCGGAAGTGGCCCTCCATCCCAGGATCCACATACGGCGCGGGGGCCAGGGTCAGGATGTGGACCACCTCCACATCCTCGAGCTCAGGCGCCCTCTTCACCATGGCGTCGATCAACCGGGTCGGCGTGTTGCAGCCCGGATGGATCCAGACCCGGTCGTGGGAGTTGATCCGCCGGACCGCCTCGTCGGCACTGGTGACCCTGCGTCGATAGAGGTCGACCCAGTTCACGACGACTCCTCACGGGGATCCCGGAAGGGGACGCCGAGTTCCTTCGCGAGCGGAGGCCGGACGCAGTAACCGTCGTAGGTGTAGGTCCCCCTGCGGAGTGCACTGCACTCCTGGATCGCCCGCTGGAAGCCCTTCTCGGTGATCTCCTCGATAAAAGGCAAAATCGAGTTGGTGAGCGCACGGGTCGACGCCCGCGACGCCGTGGACGGCAGGTTGGGAACGCAAAAGTGGATAATGCCGTCCACTTCGTAAGTGGGGGCCGAGAAATCGGTTGGCCGGGACGTCTCGCAGCACCCGCCCTGATCGATGGACAGGTCCATGATCACCGACTTGGGCTTCATCATTCCGAGCATGTCGCGAGTCACGAGGATCGGTGTCCGCTCGCCGTGGACCGCCACCGCGCACAGGAAGATATCGGCGAAGGCGAGCGCCTTCTCGATGTTGCGGCGGGTGGCGATCATGGTGGGCACATCGGTGCCGACGCTTTCCTGCACTCTTCTCAGGGCGTTGACGTCTCGATCCAGGACCACCACGTGGGCACCGATGCCCTGACCAAATTCAGCGGCAGCCCGGCCAAGTGTGCCGCCCCCGAGAATCACCATGGAGGCGGGTGGAATCCCGGGCGAGCCGGCGATGAGCAGGCCCTTGCCACCAAACTCGTTGAGCAGAAGGCCGGCGCCGAGCGTGACGGCGAGCCGACCGGCTATCTCAGACATGGCCTGCAGCACCGGGGCGTGACCGTCGTCGTCCTCGATGATTTCGTAGCCGACAGTGGCGATCTTCTTGTCCAATAGGACCGAGAACCGGTCCGCAGGGGCCAACGCCAAATGCCACGACGACAGGACCGTCTGGCCCGGTTGGAATCGCTCGTACTCCGACGGTTGAGGCGGCGAAATCCTCAGCACCAGCTCGGAGCGCAGCAGCACGTCCTCCTCCGAGTACACGACGGTGGCGCCCACCTGTTGATAGACCTCGTTGGAAAAGCCGGCGCCGAGCCCGGCGTCGTTCTCCACATAGACCCTGTGGCCACGATCGGTAAGTGCTTTCACGCCGCCCGGAGTGAGTCCGATGCGGTGTTCAAACGGTTGGCGGTCCTTGACCAGGCCCACGTCCATGGTCTCCCCCTTTTGCTTCGGATGAGCATTGCATCACAGACTCGTGGGACCGGCAACCGTTGTCCGGGCTCCCTCACGGGGCCGGGCCCGTGGCACGTTCGTGCCTTGCCCTGCCGGTGTTGAGGACCCCGCTGAGGTCTGCTCACTCGCCGGCTGGTGAGAGGCGTTGAAACAGCCTATCGATGAGATCCACGGACGACTCCGGAACGAAGAGGACGAGTCGGAAGAGCACTGAAGCCGGGCCCGGAACCACCGTCGATCCCATACCCCAACGCATTCCCGAACGGGTCAGAAGGGCCTCGGGCTCACCCGCGGACTCCGGGTCGTAATCGAAGGGGTCCAGCATCTCCACAACCCGTTGGTCCCTGGCAAGGGTCAACCAGACGCAGGTCGTCAAGGCCAGGGCCTCCTGCGACAACACCAGATGAAATCGTTCACCCAACTCCTGGAGCAGCGGGCCCACTGGCAGTACGATGGTCTCCTCCGCCCCACGCTCGCGGTAGATCAGGTGGTAGATGTCGTCCGGCCGGCGCAGGGTCTCTGCCACGCGGACCACAATGTCGGTGAGCGATCTGCCGACTGACTCCCTCATCTCTGGCGGCACGTCCAGGTGGAGATCGACCCTGGCCATTTCATTGGCGAACGCCGTGTGTTCGCTGCGGATCCGAGTCTCGCTGCCCCGCAACCACCCCCGGACGGTCCTGACCGCTGCGGCCATGGGCGCCAGCAGCACCACACCAACGATGGCCGCAACACCGGCCAGACATCCGGGACCCCGGCGGGCAGGGCCCTGACTGGAATTCGCCCCGGTCATGGGTGAGGGTGCCCGATAAATTTCTTGACGTAGAACAGGTATCCGATCCAGCTGGCCCACATGATCACCGTCAGCAGAACCATGGTTGTGATCG
The DNA here is from genome assembly GCA_963710645.1 of uncultured Holophagae bacterium. Taxonomy (GTDB): domain Bacteria; phylum Acidobacteriota; class Thermoanaerobaculia; order Thermoanaerobaculales; family Sulfomarinibacteraceae; genus FEB-10. The sequence continues at coordinate 268,521 of CAVQBD010000009.1, forward strand.
ACAGCGAACCCAGTTCCGCCATCATCTCCTGCTGGGCAAGGGGCAACCCCATGTGTTCGATCCATTGGACATAAGGAACCACCGCCGCGGTGACGATTGACGACAGCGCGGCGACCGCCGATGCCGCCATGGCCACGCCCCATGCCCAATCATAAGATCTGATCGTCGCCACCAACAGGTACAGAAGAAGGGCCGCCACCACCAACCACGCCATGCCCCCCATCCAGCCGCCCAGGATCTTCCCGAACAGGGGAAAGATGAAGTTGTAGGCCGGCATCACAAGTACCGACACCAATCCCAAGGCGTAGACGAGCACAAGCGACACGATCTGCGGCGGCGTCTCGTCGAACCAGGATGGGTTGGGATCCCTCTCCCGACACGTGGTCGCAACGTCTTCGGATCGGTAGAAGAGAACAAAGGCCAGCGGCAGCACCACATAGAAAAATCCAATGATGATCACGACCACCAGCACCAGGGCGGCTTCCGGCAGGCCGGTGAAAATGGCGGTACCGAAGTACTGGAGCACGAACAGGCACAGGGCGAACACCGCCACGATACCCGTGATCAGCCCCAGCCACGATAGCGAGAGCGTCAGTGCCCGCGCCCAGCGCCGCGCCCTGATCGACCCGATCCCGATCGCAATGAAGAGCACGGCGACCAGACCGTAGATCACGATGTTCGGCAGGACCACGGTCAGACCCAGCGACCCCTCTGCTCCTTCTATCGACCGCGATGCAAGGAGGGCCAGCACCATCAGCGGGATCATCATGGCCGACAATGCGCCGATCAGGATCTCGATGACGCCGAAGAAAATCAGTCCGGCCGAACGGTCGCGGTGGGATGGGGGGGTCACCGGACCATTATGGGGTCGCGAGCCGAAAGTCGAAAGTCGAAAGTCGAAAGTCGGAACCCCCACCCGCCCGGAGAACGAGAGGGCGCGATGAGCGGGCTCCCTCGGGGAGCGCTTCGGGGAGAAAGATGCGTCCTTCGGAGGTGCCTGGCATCCCGATTCGCCAAAATCGACAACGCGATTCGTACCGTTGGAGCGAATCGGCGTGCCTGGCATCCTCACGGGGAACGCGGTCGGAGAATCGGTGCCTCGAAATTCGGTAGATTGAACCCAACGAGAGGAGCATTACATCTGCGGCGGTGCCTGGCACCGACATGGAGATCGGAATACGAGGGTGGCTCCCTCGGGGAGCGCGATTGGGAGATGGGCGCATCGAAGTCAGTGAATCGAAGCGACCGCTCGGGGTTTTGGGGTATGGGGTTTGGGGTTTGGCGCTCCCCCCGCCCGCCCGAGTTCAATCCCGATCCCGATTGTCACGGCATAGCCGGAGGCGGAGCCGGAAGCCCGTTACCGTTGTCGTTACCGACAGATGTTCGGAGGTCAGAGTTCAGAGTACAGGCGCACGCGCCCGAGTCCGATCGAAGGCAAGGGAAATCAAACAGAGAAGCCAACCGGGCTAGTATTGAGATGTCATGGCTAAAGACCCCGAGACTTGCCAGAATCGGCCCTCTGTGTTCGCCACGAGGGTGGCGTATTTCCTGACCACGGTAGCGGTCGTCGCAGGCGTGGGGTTTCGTCTGCGGATGCTGCTCATGGGCCGGTCGTTATGGCTCGATCCAGCGATGCTCGCTCTCAACGTGGTCGACAAGAGTTTCCTGGGCCTGCTTGGTCGGCTCGATCTCAACCAATCCGCACCGTTTGGGTTTCTTCTGATCTCAAAATTCTGCGGGCGGATGTTCGACTACAACGAACTCTCGCTCATGCTCTTTCCGTTCCTGTGTGGTGTTGCTGCGCTGCTTCTATTCTGCACGCTTGCCCGCGAATCGCTGCAGCCTGTTCCGGCGTCAATTGCTTGCATTCTGCTCGCAGTGTGCTCCACCGCTGTCTACTACAGCGGTGAGTTCAAGCAGTACTCCGGGGACCTCTTCGCTGCGGTTCTTGTGCTCTTCCTCTCACATAGGCTGCTTCGTAGCGATTTCGAAGTTCGTTGGATTGCTGCCTTCATCGCGGGTGGTGTGTTCGCTTTTTGTCTTTCCCATCCCGCTCCGATCATGCTCGGGGGCTGCGGCATCGCTTTGATAGTCGGAGCTCGAAAACGTGGGGACTCCCGTACCTTTCAACTGGTGGGGGCGCTAGCGGTCCTGGCGTCCGTCTATTTGGTGCTCTACCTGGTTCAGATTCGACCCAGCATCCCTGACAGCCTTGTTCAGTACCACGCCACCAGTTTTGCTTTGATGTCGGACCAGCCGGAAAGTGCGGGGAGGTGGTGGCTTCCGGTGATTGGCGGCTACGGCTCCTTTCCCCTGGGATTCGGGCACTGGGCATGGCTGTCGCTGGTTGCGATCGCAGCAGGCCTGGTTTCTGTTGTCGCGAGCTCACGAAATCGGAGCAGCGGATATTTGCTGGTTTTTCCATGGCTGATTTTGGTTGCGGCGTCAGCCGTCCACCTATATCCGATTGCTACCGGGCGCAGTGATGTCCATTCGCGATTCATGCTTTTCACGGTGCCGCTCGCCGTCATGTTGATCGCGAGGGGCGTCGAATGGCTGTCGAACTCCACCCCTAGGCCCGTTGCATTCGCACTGGCTGCCGGTCTTGTCTTGGCCATGCCGCCGATCGTTCGAATGGTCCGCTGGCCGGATTTTATACGCCAGGAGATGAGACCGCTCGTGGCCGACCTCATTGAGAGGCTCCAACCCGGAGATGCTGTCTACGTCTACCACGCTGCCGTCCCAGCCTTCCGCTTCTATACCCAGACGACACCGGTTGAGTATTCCCCCGGACGGCCCTTGACAGATGGAGAGGCCGGAATCGCACCGGACCTTGATCGGATGCCCGATGACGTTCGACTTTGGGTCGTCATCAGCCATGATTACAGCCAATACCGAAAAGGTTTTGTCAGGGAGCTTGAACGACGCTATAGCTCAGTTTCAAAAACTCGCTTTCCGGGGGCATGGCTGCTGCTGGCGGATTCGCCCCGATGATGCCTCGCTCAATCGTCCAAACTTGATAAGGGATCAAGCAGTCGATCACCGTAAACCCAGCGGGACGAACAACCCGCATGGATGATGTTTCCGAGACAGCCCAGTTGTGGTGCGGCCGTCTCGGCTGCACGAAGGATTGAAATTCTCAATTCTCAATTTTGAGTTTTGAATTCCCCCACCCACCCGGTAATTGGAGGCAGGGAATTCGAAATTCAGAACTGAGAACTCCTGCGAAGCCGTTGGACCACGAATTCTCAATGGGCTAGTATGGGTCGACCTTCAAGAGAGTGGGAATCAAACTGACTGGCGTGCCGGCCCGGGACGCACGGCCACCGCGCCCAACAAAGAGGAGGACAGATGTTCGAAGAGTTCAAGAAGTTCGCGATGCGTGGAAACGTGGTGGACATGGCGGTGGGCATCATCATTGGCGCGGCCTTCGGCACCATCGTGAAAAGCCTCGTCAGTGACGTCATCATGCCCCCGATCGGGATGCTGTTGGGTGGCGTCGACTTCAGCAATCTGTTCTCGGTGCTGCAGGCGGGCGATCCCGCAGGGCCATATGCATCCCTCGCTGATGCACAGGCCGCAAGCGCGGTGACCATCAACTATGGTCTGTTCATCAACACCATCATCAGCTTTCTGATCGTCGCCTTCGCGGTCTTCCTGGTTATTCGTGCCATCAACCGCATGCAAAAACAGGAAGAAGAGGCACCGGCCGAACCGACAACCAAGGACTGCCCATTCTGCCAGACGGAGATACCAATCAAGGCGACCCGCTGCCCCAACTGCACCTCGCAGCTCGAGGCAGCCTGAGCTCAGAGTCTCCCGCAGGGCGCCGAATACCCACCAACGATGTCGGCGCCGGTGGAAAATCATCGGCAATTCGCGGTGACGAGATTCGGCGCTCATGAAAAACCTCCGATTTGACGGCGGGCCAAACCAGATAAGGAATCAAGTCGATCACCATAAATCCAGTGGCTTGAAATACCCCTGGGGATAATGCTTCCGACGGGGCCCTGTTGTGGTGCGGCCGTCTCGGCTGCACGACAAAATGGAATTCTCATTTTTGAATTTTGAGTTTTGAACTCCACCGTCCACCCGGGAATGGGAGGGAGGGAGGGAATTCAAAATCAACAACTGAAACCTGAGAATTTAGCCTTCACTGGTCCGCAGGCGGGACGCCTGCTCCACAACCCCCCGGTTGGGTACGACCTCCTCATCTCGGCGCACCCATCTCCCCGAGGCACTCTCCGTGGTTGCCACCCCTGACACATTCGGGACCGCTCACCTCCCAAGAATTCAGTGCGGAGAGACCCGAAAGTGTCAGAAGTGGCACGCCCGCCCATCGCGCCCTTTCATCACGATCCGGGCGGGTGGGTGGGAACGTTGAACGTTTAACGTTTAACGTGTAACGTTCAACTTTGGACTGTCGTCGACGGTGCAACGACCCATCGCGCCCATGCAGGCGGGACACCTGCGCTACAACAACGCTCCGTGTGGGCGGGGGAACTGCCTACTGCCTACTGCCTACTGCCTTCCGTGATACCTTTTACACGCCCATGAAGCTCATCATCCAGATCCCGGCATGGAACGAGGAGGAGCATCTCGGCTCGACGATTGAAGCCCTCCCGAAACGGGTCGAGGGCTTTGACGAGGTGGCCGTGCTGGTGGTGGACGACGGCTCGGAGGACGGGACGGCCAAGGTCGCAATGGCGGCCGGAGCCGAGGTGCTCCGGCTGCCGGTTCACCGCGGTTTGGCGGTTGCCTTCGCCAGCGGTCTGGCCCATGCGGTGGATCTTGGCGCCGACGTCATCGTCAACACCGATGCCGACAATCAGTACGACGCGCGCGACATTCCGGCGCTGGTGGACCCGATTCTGAACGATGACGCCCAGATGGTGATCGGTGACCGCCAGGTCCACACCCTCGGCCACTTCTCGGCCACCAAACGGATGCTCCAGAAGCTCGGTTCCTGGGTGGTGCGGCGGTTGTCCCGGACTTCGGTGCGCGACGCCACCTCCGGATTTCGGGCAATCACGCGGGATGCCGCCGTCAAACTTCACGTCTTCACCCGGTTCACCTACACCCTGGAGACCATCCTCCAGGCCGGCGAGGCGGGTCTCAAGGTGGTTTCGGTGCCGGTGCGGGTCAATTCCGAAGTTGCGCGACCTTCTCGGCTGTTCGACAGCAACACGGGATACGTCCTCAGGTCGCTGGAGAGCATCGCCCGCATCGTAGTGCTCTACAACCCACTGCGGATCTTCCTCAGGCTCGGTGCGATCCCGGTGGTGCTCGGTTTGGCGCTGTTGACCCGATTCCTCTATTTCTACTTCACCCACCAATCGCCGGCGGGCCACATCCAGTCCCTGATCGTGGCCGTCATCCTGGTTGTGGTTGGCGTCCAGGTCTGGGTGGTGGGCATCGTTGCGGACCTGATCGCAGTCAACCGGCGGCTGTTGGAGGAGGCCGTGGAACGGCAACGCGGCCAAGCCCTGCGGCGGCCGTCCCAATCACCGGGCGAATGATTTCAGAAATCAATTCAAGACCATGGCAGAGCCGCGTCGGGGCCCTGTTCGCGTTGGCCCTGGTGATCGCCGTCCTGATGGTTGCCAAACCCGCCGAGGTCGTCGAGTTGCTGCGCACGAGTCGGCTGTCCGGGCTCCTGCCGGCGGCGGCCGCCGCCCTCGGGGCACTGATCCTGCGGGGCCTTCGCCTCACTCTGCTGCTGCCGCCGGGTCGGCTCAACCCCACGGTTGCAACGCTGGTGGCGGCCGCTGCACAGGCCGCCGCATGGTTTGTCCCTGCCCGGCTGGGTGAGCTTGCCCTGCCTTTGTTGCTGCGCCGAACGGTTGGTTGGAACCTCTCGTCGGGCATCGGTACGCTGCTGGCGGCGCGGACCATGGACCTGGCGTCGCTGGGGCTGTGGGCCGGAGTCGCCACGCTGGTCATTCTCGGCCCGAGCCACCCCCTGGCCCTGGGGGCGGTGGTCTTTCTGGTCCTTCCTCCCCTGCTGCTGCCGGCCAGCCTCAAGCTCGCTGACCGACTGGCTGTGCGTCTTCTGGCTCCGAGAGGTCTCCGACCGAGGCGTTGGGCACGCCGGGTCAGACGGATCAGGCGGGCGGTGGACGCGCTGGCTGATCACCCTCTCCGGTTGCTGGGTTCGGTGATGACGTCGGTGTTGATCTGGGCCTGCCTTTGGGCCCTTGCATGGTATCTGCTGGAGTCCATGGGTCATCGCTGGCCGCCGTGGCACGTGGTGGCCGGATCTGCCGCGGCTTCCCTCGCCAACCTGCTGCCATTCAATCTGATCGGCAACTTCGGCACCCTCGAGGCGGGCTGGACGGCGGCCTTCGTGGCCCTTGGAGTCCCAGTGGACATCGCAGCTGCCACCGGTTTCGCGTCCCACCTTTGGGCGGTGCTCTTCACCGCCATCTATGGCGCGCTCGCGTGGGGAGCTCTCAGTCTTCGATTCGGTTCCAGCGCACTTCGCCGGGACCCAACGGACGCTGGAGAAAGCTGAAATTGGCCACCGGCCTGCCACCCAACAAGTGTTCCTGGACGATGCGCTCCAGGACATCCGGTGAACACTGGCGGTACCAGACTCCCTCGGGGTACACCACGGCAATGGGGCCGTCGACGCAGACGCGGAGGCAGTTGGCCTTGGTACGCATCACGCCACCGGCCTCCGACAACCCGAGTTCGCGCAGCCGGCGTTTGAGGAACTCCCAAGAAGCCAGCGAACTGTCCCGATCACAGCATTTGGGAACGGTCTGGTCGCAGCACAGGAGAATGTGCCGGTCGGCGGCGGTGATCCCCACCGCTTCGGCGCACCCGAGAGCCGCATCCGGGCCACTCATCGCGCGTAGGTTCCCATCACCTGTGCCCGGGCCAACACCCGACCCTCCATGGCACGCAGCAGCCCGTCCTTGTCGGTTTCGGGATCCAGCTCGAGAGGTGCGTCGAGGGCGTACAGCTTGAAGAAGTACCGGTGGGTGCCCGAGGGCGGTGCGGGTCCGCCGTACCCCGTACGGCCCCAGCTGTTCCGCCCTTCCACCGCGCCTGCGGGGACGCCGCTTTCCGGCACGACCGACACAGCTGCCGGGATATTCCAGACAACCCAATGGACCCAGGTCCCCATGGGGGCGTCCGGATCGTCCATGATCAGGGCGAAGCTGGCCGTTCCCTCCGGCGGATTCGCGATCCTCAGCTTGGGGCTGAGGTCGGCACCGTCGGCCGTGTGGCGTGCGGGGATCGGCCGGCCGTTGGCGAACGCCGGCGATTCGATGGAGAGTTGCTGTTCCACGGCTTCCTCCCGTTCCACGGCTGTGGCGACCGCGGCCAAGGCGATCGCGGCCGTGAGAATGACGATCGGTCGTGCGATTCCGGTTCGTGCCATGACGGCCTCCGAAGCGCTCAGGAAAGATCGATGCCGCGCAGCGCCAGGATTGCGGCGGCTTCCGCGGCGGACACAGGCTGGACCGAGAGGCGGCTGCCCCTCTTGAGCAACATCATGTCCGCGAGTTCGGGCACCTTTTTGAGCTCGTCCCTCGTTATCGGAGGGTTGATGGAGCGAACCGGCTCGATATCCACCATGACCCAGCGCGGGTCGGCCGGGCTGGCCTTGGGTTCGAAGTACGGGCTCGAGGGATCGAGGGCGTAGCGGTCCGGGTAGCCTTCCTTGACGACGGTGGCGATGCCGGCGATGACCTGCGGATTCACCACGCTGTGGTAGACAAAGACCAGATCATCGAGCCGGACATCGTCGCGCAGGATGTTCCTCGCCTGGTAGTTCCGAATCCCCTCCCAGCAGGTGATCCCGTCCTGGAGGAGATCCTCCCAGGAGTAGGTTCCGGGTTCGGTCTTGAAGAGCCAGTAGTTCATCGACCCAGAGTAGCAAGTTGGCGATGGATCTGTTACACCTCGACCACACCCAGGAGGTCAGCGATGAGCCAGGCCGATGAATCCTCCCGCAAAGTGGTCGTGATCGACGGTTGCCGCACTCCCTTTTGTCGCTCGGGCACCGCATTCAACGATCTCACCACCTATGACCTGGGGAGGATGGCCGTGTCGTCCCTCCTCAATCGCACCAGGATCGATCCGGAGGCGGTGGACCTGCTGGTCATGGGCAACGTCATCGCTGATCCCCAGACGTCCAATTTGGGCCGGGAGGTGGTACTCGGCAGTCAACTGCCCACCAGCTGCCCGGCCTACACCGTGAGCGTTGCCTGCGTCTCCTCCCTGCAGTCCTTTCTCGACTGCGCCAGGGCGATCCAGACTGGGGCCGCCGAGGTGGCCATCGCGGCCGGCGCGGAAACCCTTTCCGACGCTCCCATCCGTTACCGCCGTCCCGTCCGCAAACGGCTGATGGCATCTCAAAAGGCCCGCGGGCCCGGCGACTACGCCAGCCTCCTCAAGGGCCTGAAACCCTCCGATCTGCTGCCCGAACCGGTGGCCATCGCCGAGTTCTCCACCGGCGAAGCAATGGGTGAGAACTGCGAGCGGCTGGCCAAACGACTGGCCATCGGACGTCAGGAGCAGGACGAATACGCACTCATGTCCCACCACCGCGCTGCGCGCGCCACCCAGGACGGTCGTCTCTCCCTCCAGATCGAGACGGCACGGCCGCGGCCGGACTTCGCCGCCATCCACGAGGACAACGGTATCCGCGGCGATTCGACCCTCGACAAGCTTGCCTCCCTGCCGGCTGCCTTTGACCGCCGTTTCGGCACGGTGACCGCCGGCAATTCCTCCTACCTCACCGACGGTGCCGCCGCCGTGTTGCTCGCGTCAGAGGCCGCGGCCGCTCGTCTCGGTCTGCAACCGCTGGCGACACTCACCGCATCGTCCATGGCGGCCCTCGACCCAACCGAGGAGCTGTTGCTCGGGCCCGCGTTGACGATCCCAGGAGCCCTCGAAAAGGCCGGCCTCGAACTCGACGACGTGGGCGTCGTGGAACTGCACGAGGCCTTCGCCGCCCAGGTCCTCGCGGTACTGCAACTGCTCGATGATGAGACCTTCTGTCGTCAGCGACTCGGACGCGACCGACCTGTGGGCCAGGTGGATCTCGAGCGCCTCAACGCGTGGGGTGGTTCCCTGGCGGTGGGCCATCCCTTCGGCGCCACCGGTGCCCGGCTGATCACAACCTGCTGCCAACGCATGCAGGCCGAAGACTCCCGCTACGGGTTGGTTGCGGCATGCGCCGCCGGAGCCATCGGCATCGGTCTGGTGCTGGAAAGCTATCAACAATGACGGAGGATGCCATGGGCTCGATCCGCGTCGATTTCCGTGACGACGGCGTGGCGGTGGTCACCCTTGACCACCCCACCAAACCGGTCAACACCCTCACCCCCGACCTGGTCCGCGAATTTCACGACAAAGCTGCCCCCCTCCTGGACGACGACAGCGTGCGCGCAGTGGTCGTGACCTCCGCCAAGCCGGATACCTTCATCGCAGGGGCGGATCTGGAAGTCATCAAGGGGCTCGACGCTGGAGAGATTTCAGCCATGTCCCGGGAAGGCAACGCTCTGCTCGAACGCATTGCAACCCACTCCAAACCGGTGGTGGCTGCGGTGCACGGTGCAGCCCTGGGCGGCGGCATGGAGGTGGCCATGGCGTGCCACTACATCATCGCCTCGGACCACCCGGCCACAGTGTTTGGCCAGGCCGAGGTGCAACTCGGTCTGCTGCCCGCGGGGGGCGGCACCCAGCGTCTGGTGGAGCGGGCTGGTCTGACTGCGGCCTTGCCCTTGCTGCTCACCGGCAAGAGGTTCCGGGCACGCAAGGCGAAGAAACTCGGTGTCGTGGACGCCATCACCACCCCGGGCGGCATCACCGAAACCGCCTGCCGGGCCGCCCTTGCCCTGGCAGACGGCCGGCTGAAACGGAGCCCAAAAAAACTCAGTCCGGTGGACCGGGCAGCGAGATTCGAACCCGCCCGTGGAGTTGTCCTCAAGAAGGCACGGGCGCAGACCGAGCGCCAGACGCGGGGCAACTACCCGTCCCCCATGGCCATCCTGGACTGCGTGGAGACCGGGCTCAAGGAGGGACGGATTGCCGGTCTGGCCAAGGAATCCGAGTACTTCGGACAGCTCGCCACGACACCGGTGAGCCGCTCGTTGGTATGGCTCTTCCACGCCATGAACGAGGCCAAAAAACCTCTGCAGGGCCACGACCCGCGGCCGGTGGACCGGATGGCAGTGCTGGGCGCCGGGTTCATGGGCGCCGGGGTGACCTCGGTCTCCCTCGGCCTGGCGCCGGTCGTGATGCGGGATCTCACCGACGAGGCGCTGGCAGCCGGCTTCAAGGTGATCGATGATGGTCTGCAGCGGCAGGTCCGGTCGGAGGCCATTTCCAGGGTGGAGTCCGATCGGCGGCGGTCGCGGCTCGTGCTGACCACGAATCTGGACCGCGTCTCCGGCGCCGACCTGGTCGTCGAGGCCGTCTTCGAGGACCTCGATCTCAAGCGGCGGGTGCTGGCCGAGGTCGAGGATGTCATCGGCCCGGAAGCGGTTTTTGCGTCAAACACCTCCGCGCTACCCATCGCTCAGGTGGCCGCCCATGCGCGCCATCCCGAGCGGATCCTGGGGATGCACTATTTCTCACCGGTTCCAAAGATGCCGCTGCTCGAAATCGTCGTCACCGAAAATACCGCACCGTGGGCCGCAGCCACGGCCCACGCCCTGGGCCGCGCCCAGGGGAAAACCCCCATCGTGGTCAAGGACGGCCCCGGTTTCTACACCACCAGAATTCTCGCGCCCTATCTGAACGAAGCGGTCCTGGCCCTGACCGAGGGAGCGCGGATCGAGGACGTGGATCGGATCATGAAGGATTTCGGCTTCCCGGTGGGGCCCCTGGCACTCATCGACGAGGTGGGGATCGACGTCGGCGCCCACGTGGCGTCGGATCTCGGCTCGGCCTTCGCCGATCGCGGCCACGTCTCCAACGATGCCCTCCAGCGTCTGTTCGAAGCAGGATTCGAGGGCCGCAAGAACCGGCGCGGTTTCTACCAGTATCCGACGGTGAAGCGGAAGGGGCCCAAGCCGGTCAACCCGGAAGTCTACGGCTTCTTCGGTGGCGACGACCGGACCCCGTCGCCCGAGGACGAGATCCGGGACAGGCTGGCGCTGATCATGGTCAACGAGGCCGTGTGGTGTCTGGCGGAGAAGATCATCTCGTCACCCCGAGACGGTGACCTCGGCGGCGTGCTCGGGCTTGGCTTCCCGCCCTTCCGCGCCGGTCCGTTCCATTACGTGGATGCGGTCGGAGCCGCCCCCCTGGTGGACCGTCTCAACACGCTCGAAGAAGTCCATGGGGCGCGCTTCCATCCGGCGGACCTGCTCCAGGAGATGGCGACCAGCGGGGGACGGTTCTATCCGGAATGAGGTCAGCTGCAGCTTTGCACCACCTTCGGTGGATCGCCCGGCGACACACCGTAGTACCCTGAGTCCACAGCCCCCGGGAGGTCCTGTGAGCTCGAGTCCACACCCCACCGAAGATCTTCCCCTCGACGGCACGCTGGTCGTAGACCTGTCTCGGATGTTGCCGGGGGCGATTCTCGCCCGCCAACTGCTGGACCTGGGAGCCCGGCTGATCAAGGTCGAGGAACCCGGAATCGGTGATCCCATGCGGGTGGTCCCGCCCCTCGCAGGGGGTATCGGCATCGGGTTCGCCGTGATGATGCGCGGCGCCCAATCCATCGCCCTCAACCTCAAGGACACAATCGACGCTGACAGGCTCCGCTCACTGATGACGCGCGCCGATGTGGTGGTGGAAAGCTTCCGTCCCGGCACTCTCGACGCCTGGGGTCTCGGAAACAAGCCCATTTGCAACGCCAATCCCCGGCTCGTGTGGTGTTCTCTTTCCAGCTTCGGGCAGTCGGTTGAAGCGGCCGCTCGGATCGGCCACGACCTGAATTTCGTCGCCGCCACCGGAGCACTGCGCACCATGACGCCGTCGGGGGTCCCGGGCCTGCAGTTGGCCGATGTAGGTGGTGCCGTGTTGGCGACCTCGGCGATCATGGCCGCCCTCTTCCAGAGAGAACGGACCGGACGCGGCCGGGTCATCGACCAACCGCTCATCGCCGGCTCCCTGCCGTTCCTGGCCTGGACCTGGGCCGAGGATGCCATGGGCGAGGGACAGCCAATGGCCGATCTGCTGTCGGGCCGGTGCGCCTGCTACCGAACCTACACATGCAGCGACGGAACCGAGCTCGCCGTGGGCGCCCTCGAACCCAAATTCTGGCTGGCGTTCATCCAAATGCTCGGTCTGCCCGAACTCGCCGCGTCCGGCCATGATCCGGGAGCGACCGGGGCAGCCGCCGCCGAAACGATGGCGACGGTGATCGCGCAGCAGCCGTCGGGCCACTGGTTGGCGTTGGCCGAGGCCAACGGCCTGCCGTTGAGCCGGGTCCACACCGTGGCGGAGGCCCGTCAGTCCGGGATGATCTCGGCGCCATCGGGCTGACCGAGATCCACTCCGCTTGCCCGGCGGAGATGTGGTGACATCTCTCGGCCCCTTCCTCCCCTCTCTGGGTCGAACGCCAGACGACACCGGCGCCGCAGGTCGGCGAGCACACCGAGGCGATCCTCCGCGAGTTCGGGATCGAGTAGATCCCCCGCCCGCCCGGTACTTTATGCTCGATGCTGGATCCTGAATGTTCGATCCCCCACCCACGCCGAGCGCGTGGGCGCGACGGGCGGGCGTGCCATCCTCGGACGCATTGCCGTTCTCGGTCAGTCGGGCACGGGCGCGGACTCGGAGTAACGCCCCCTGCACCTTCTACACCGGGGGGGTGGGGAGGGATTTCGAATTTCGAATTCCGAATTTCGGATTGACTCTCCCCTGCCCCCAGTCCCTTGTTCCTTTTTCTATTCACTATTCACTATTCACTATTCACTCTTTACTATTCACTCAACTACACTGACGCAGTGAAAAAACTCCTTCCCTGGATCCTGGCGGCCGCTGCCGGAACCGCCATGGCGCTGGCATTTCCCGGCGCCGGCTGGAGTCCGCTCATCCTGCTGGCCCCGGGCCTGCTGCTCGAGGCCATCGAGCGAACCGAGTCGGGCTGGCGTCCCTGGATCATGGGCTGGTTCGCCGGAATCGTGCATTGGGTGATCGCCGTCAACTGGGTCCTTCCGGTGATGCACCACTACGGCGGACTGCCGTGGTTCGCGGCTCTTGGATCATTGATCGGCATGGGAGTCATCCTCGGGGCCTTCTGGGCCGCCGCGCTGGGCTTGACCTCCCTGGTGCCGTCCCGCGTTCGAATGTGGCTGCTGCCCTGCGCTTTTGTGGGCATGGACGTGCTGCGGCGCTGGTGGCCCATCGAGTTTCCGTGGCACCCGCCGGCGGTCGCGTTGGTCTCCACACCAGCCCTGCTCGGATCCCTTCCCGTGTGGGGGGCCACCGGTCTCGGCTGGGCCGTTCTGACTCTGGGATCGGGGCTTTGGGCGATGCGCTTCTCAAGCGGTCGGCGGCTCGGTCTCGCCGCGTGCTGCCTGTCCCTGGCTCTGGCCATCGTATTTACCATCGTTGCGCCGCCCTTCGCCCCGTCCGGCGACACCGTCGCGGTCGGCCTGATCCAGCCGGGCACCTCACTGGAGGAAAAATGGAATCCCGATCAGTGGCAGGGCATGGAGGCACGGGTGTGGCAGCTCACCCGCGCGACGGCGGCGGCCGGCGCTGAAGTCGTCTTGTGGCCGGAAAGCGCCCTTCCCTACCGGGTGGACTCCGATCCGGCCTACGCCGCCATGCTGACGACCCTCGCTCGAGTTGAAGACATCCGCATCGTCGTGAACTCGGTGGCGGGATCGGCCGACCAGGGTTTCACCAACTCGGCCTTCGTTGTCGGACCCGAGGGGGTTGACTCCACGCGCTACGACAAGATGCGGCTGGTTCCCTTTGGAGAGTACGTCCCCTCGTGGGCCCGATTCGCCTTTACCGACGCCCTGGTGCGCGAGGTTGGGAACTTCACTCCGGGCCGCGATCCGCTCCTGCTTGACGTCGGCGCGCCGCTGGGCATGGCGGTCTGCTACGAGGTGGTCTTCCCCGGCCTGGCCACCCGAGAGGTCCGGGATGGTGCCGAATTTCTCGTCACGCTGACCAATGACGGCTGGTACGGTTATTCGTGGGCGCCGCGCCAGCACTTTGCCCACGTGGTGCTCCGCGCGGTGGAGAATCGTCGGTGGTTGGTTCGCGCCGCCTTGACCGGGATCTCGGGCTTCGTGGCGCCCGACGGAAGGGTGTCGCAGCAGCTCGATGTGGGCGAAACCGGGTACCTGGTCGCCGACCTGCCGTTCAGCACGTCACTGACGCCACGCTCCCGCTGGGGCGACTGGTGGGCGGTGGTCTGTTGGCTGGCGACCGCCGTTCTCATCGTCGTTGGACGGGCGACTGCAGACCGTACACGCAATTTTTTGCTATCATAGCCGGGCCCGCCTTGGCGGGCTCGTTCGTTCGGAGGACCCATGCGCGAAGAGTTGATGCAACAAAGCAACACCGAGATCGAGCGCATCCAGCGCTTGCGGGGGTACCTTTGACGAGGAGGCCGTGGCTGCCGAATTGACCGAGGTCGACGAACAGGCCCAAGACCCGGATATCTGGTCCGATCAGAATCGAGCCCGCAAGGTCATGCGACGACGATCCGAGTTGCAACAGTCGGTGGCAATGGCCGCCACGCTGCGAGACGCTGCTGATGAACTCGAGGTGCTTTCCGAGATGGCCCGCGAGGACGAAGCCGGCGTCGACGACGAGCTGGCCGCCGCCCTGGACCGCATCGTGCCCGAACTCGACCGGATCGAGCTCACAACCAAGATGACCGGCAATCACGACCGATCCAACGCCTTTGTCGAGATTCACCCTGGTGCGGGCGGCACCGAGTCGCAGGACTGGGCTCAGATGCTCGAGCGGCTCTACCTGCGGTGGAGCGAACGCCGTGGATTCGACGTCGAGCTGATCGACGAGCAGCCGGGTGACGAGGCGGGAATCAAGAGCGCCACCCTGCTCGTCAAGGGACTGTACGCCTACGGCAACCTGAAATCCGAAAACGGTGTCCACCGGCTGGTCCGGATCTCCCCATTCGACGCCCAGAGCCGCCGCCACACCTCCTTTGCGTCAGCCCACGTCTATCCTGAGGTGGACGACGAGGTCGACATGGAAATCGAGGAGAAGGACCTTCGGATCGATCGCTATTGCTCGTCCGGCCCCGGAGGGCAGGGGGTCAACACCACCTACTCGGCCGTCCGCGTCGTCCACGAACCCAGCGGCATCATCGTGACCTGCCAAAACGAGCGGTCCCAAATCAAGAACCTCGCCAGCGCAATGAAGGTCCTCAAAGCGAGACTGTTCGAACTGGAAATGCAGCGGCGCGAGGAGGCACTGGACAAGCTCAAGGGGCCCAAGAAGGACATTTCGTGGGGCAACCAGATCCGCTCCTACGTGCTCCAACCCTACCGGATGGTGAAGGACCTTCGGACGGACCACGAGGTGGGTAATGCGGACCGGGTGCTTGACGGAGATATCGACGGCTTTATCGAGGCATTCCTCCACTGGCAGGCGCAGCAGGACAACGCTTAGTCCGGTACGGAAGGTGTGGACCCACCCGCCCGAACGGGTGGGTCTGAACTCTGCCCTCGGACACGGGCCGTCACCCTTCTACACCATCCACACTCTCTACACTTTCTACATCGGGTGGAAGAGAGGGTGTGAACCCGGTACCCGGAACCACCGTAATGAATGCTTGAACTGGCACGTCGATTTGTGTACCGTGCGCTTCCCGGCCGTCAGACCGGCTCGGTGCTTCTGCGCCGACATTATTCAGGAGGTCCAGCATGTCGAATTCATCCGAACTCATCGCCATCGAGGATCGTTTTGGCGCAAACAACTACCACCCCCTGGATGTGGTGATCAACAGAGCTGACGGCGCCTGGGTGTGGGATGTGGACGGCAACAAATACCTGGATTTTCTGGCTGCTTACTCGGCGGTGAACCAGGGACACTGCCATCCCAGGATCGTCAAGGCAATGGTTGAACAGGCCTGTCGGGTAGGACTCACCTCCCGCGCCTTTCGCAACGACCAGCTTGGACCGTTTTGCCAGGAGATCTGCGAGCTCACCGGATTCGACCGCATGCTCCCCATGAATACGGGAGCCGAGGCCGTGGAGACAGCAATAAAAGCGGCTCGAAAGTGGGCCTACACGGTCAAAGGCGTACCGGCTGATCAGGCCGAAATCCTCGTCTTCGACGGCAACTTCCACGGCCGGACCACCACCATCGTCGGTTTCTCCTCCGATGAGGATTACCGTCACGGCTTCGGCCCCTTCACTCCGGGGTTCCGGATCCTCCCCTACGGTGACGCCGATGCGGTGGCGGCGGCCATGAATCCCAACGTTGCGGCGGTCCTGGTGGAGCCGATTCAGGGTGAGGCGGGAATCGTCGTCCCGCCGGAGGGTTTCGTCAAAAGGCTGCGCGAGATCACCCTTGAGCACAACGCCCTTCTGGTCACCGACGAAATCCAATCGGGCCTCGGCCGCACCGGCACCTTCTTCGCATATGAACACGAGGGCATCAGACCCGACATCGTCATCATCGGCAAGGCCCTGTCCGGAGGCATGTACCCCGTGTCGGCCATCCTCGCCGATGACGCAGTCATGGGTGTGTTCAAACCAGGGGAGCACGGTTCTACCTACGGCGGCAACCCGCTCGGGGCGGCGGTGGCCCGGGAAGCTCTCAAGGTGCTCGTGGACGAGCGACTTGTGGAGCGTTCGGCCGAGCTCGGCGCACTCTTCATGGAGCGTCTGCGTGCCATCGACTCACGCCACGTCAAGACAATCCGCGGCAAGGGTCTGTGGATCGGGATCGTCCTGGAAGATACCGCCGGTGGCGCGCGGAGATTCTGTGAGGCGCTCAAGAGCGAGGGGCTGCTCTGCAAGGAGACCCACGAGACAGTCATCCGCATCGCCCCTCCGTTGACCATCTCCCGAGAGGAAATCGATTGGGCGGTGGAACGGATCGAGAAGGTGCTGACGTCGTTGTAGCCCAGTGAATAGTGAATGGTGAATAGTGAATGGTGAATAGTGAATAGAAGGGGGGAGTAGGGGGCAAGATTCGAAATACGAGATCCCTCGCCCGAGCCCGTTCACGTTCCCCGATCAACGCCCAAAGAACCCCGCCCTCCCGATCATGTCGGTGCCTGGCACCGGACCGCGCGTTCGGTTCGATAGGCTGATTTCAGGGCACCCATCTCCCAACCGCGCTCCCCGTGGTTGCCACCTGTGACAATGTTGGGACTCGAAAGGTCGGTCGACACATTTGACAGCTCCCAACATTGTCAAAGACGGCACGCCCGCTCATCGCGTCCACCCCGCTTCGGGAGGGTGGGGACTTTCAACTTTCGACTTTGGACTCTCGACTCCCCCCGGGGCAGGCGGAGGATTCCAGCGGTCCTCCTCTGCGTTCATCTGTGTGATCTGTGGGCCAACCCGGGTGGGCGGGGGATCTCAAATTTCAAATTTCGAATTTCAAGCATTTCGACATTTCGCATTCAATCCTCTCCCTGCCTCCTGCCGACTCTCTGCCTCCTCCCAGCTATACTCCCCCAATGGCCACCGGCCGCTCCATCACCATGCTCCACCTCGCGTTCACCGTTCTGGTTGTCATTTTGGTGAATGCACAGCTGACGTGGTGGATCGTGTTCGTACTCCGGCAGAATCGAACGCTTCTCGAGCTCGAACGCGAACAGATGGCGGAGGCCTGCCGGGCGGAAGCGTCTCGAGTTCTGTCGGCCCTGGACCACGCCCAACACACTCTCGCTCGGTGGACCGTCTCCCGGAAGGACTACGGGTCCAGTGGACTCTGGGGGGTCTTCGAAACACCTCCCGAGCCCTTCGCCCGATGGGCCCGCGACACCGAACTCGAGGTTGGGCCGGGCTGGCACCGACTTGGTGGGGGACGGCTCCTGTTCGCCTACCCAGGGGACCACAGGCTCAGGGGCCTGATCACCGCAGACGGTTGGGAGGTGAAGCTCCTCGATGTCAGTGAAGACCTCGAAGTGGGGTCGGCGGATGGCGAGGAGCAGGTCGCCGATAACCGGCCGTCGACCTCCCTCCCCGCTCCATTTGAGGATCTGGTCATCCGCCCTGCTCAAGACGCCTGGAACGATGCCCTCGACGGCTATCGGCGCAGGATCCTGATGATGGTCTCCGAGGGCACCTTCTTCGCGGTCATGTTGCTGGCTCTCATGGGGTTGTTGTGGAGGACCTTTCGTCGGGAGGTGGAGCTCGAACGACAGCATCGCAACTTCCTGTCCGCCATCACTCACGAGCTGAAATCGCCGCTGGCGTCGAGCCACCTCGCTTTGGAAACGGTCTTGGCGGGCCGGACCGACGAGGTGGCCAGCACCCGCTTTCTGACCAACGCTTTGGAGGACACCGAGCGGTTGCAGGATTTGGTCCAAAAAGTGCTTGAAACCACCCGCTACGGACACGGCGGACGGCTGGAAATGCGAAGGGTGTGCATCAGCGATGTGG
Source organism: uncultured Holophagae bacterium (assembly GCA_963710645.1). GTDB lineage: Bacteria > Acidobacteriota > Thermoanaerobaculia > Thermoanaerobaculales > Sulfomarinibacteraceae > FEB-10. Next base: position 287,042 of record CAVQBD010000009.1, read on the forward strand.
TGGCTGTGGCGGTGGCCGCCATTCGGCCGCGGCTGGAGGTTCTCGGTGGAGAGATCCACACCGACGTGATCCCGGACTGTCAGGTCGGAGCCGATGAAGAGGCGTTCCGAATCTTGGTGTCCAATCTCCTCGAGAACGCCGTAAAATACGGCGGAAAGCCGCCACGGATCCACGTCACTTTGTCTTTGGAACGCGACTGGGCGATCCTCGAGATCTCCGACAACGGCTCCGGGATAGCGAGCGAGGAGGTTGGGCTGGTCTTCCAGCGTTTCTACCGCACCGGCGATGAACTCAGCCGTACGACCCACGGCACCGGGCTCGGTCTCTACCTGGTGCGGCAGATTGCACGGATACATCGTGGTACAGTCGAGATTACATCGACCGGACCCGACGGCACGACCTTTCGGGTCGAGGTACCCGGCGCCGACCTCAAGGAGTGCGGGCCATGAAGAAGCACATTCTGATCGTCGAGGATGAGGAGCACCTGGCCGATGCTCTGTCTCACAATCTCCAGTTCGAGGGCTACGCAACGACCCAGGCGGAAGATGGAGAAGAGGGACTGAGGCTGGCGCAGAACATCCAGTTCGATCTCGTCATTCTGGACGTGATGATGCCGAAGCTCGACGGATTCGAGGTCTGCAGGAGGATCAGGGGAACCGGCAACAAGGTGCCCATTCTGTTTCTCACAGCCAAGTCATCGGATGCCGACCGGTTGCTCGGGCTGAAGCTCGGCGCCGATGATTATCTGGCAAAACCTTTTCTGCTCGAAGAGCTGATGCTCAGGATCCAGGGAATCTTCCGGCGCCAGGACTGGTACGGCACTCCGCCGGAACAACAGGCGGTTTTTGCCTTCGGCGGAAACGAGGTCAACTTCCGAACCTATGAAGCGATGGCCAAGGGGCGCACCATCCGGCTGACCGAGAAAGAGTGCATGCTCATCAAGCTCCTCATCGAACGCAAGAACCAGGTAGTGTCCCGCGAGGAGATTCTCGAACGGGTCTGGGGCTACCGATTCTCGACCTCGTCGAGGACCATCGACAACTTCATCGTCCGCCTGCGCCGATACTTCGAAGAGAACCCGAAACAGCCGATCTTTATCCAGTCGGTGCGCGGCGTTGGTTACCGGTTGAATATCGGCGAAGACTGATGGTATCGAGTCACCGCGTCCTCATGGGCGTCCTCCTGATCGGAAACACGATTGCGTTTGCGGGAGTGGACCCCATCAGCCGTGCGGTGACCGCCGGCCTCGTTGTGGCGATGATCGCCACAATGCCAAAGACCCCGGAGGTGCCGGCCGTCCACCGCTGGTGCGCCATGATTCTGGGGGCCCTTGCACTGGCTCAGTTGGCTCCGGCGCCCGAGGCGGTGCGGACCTTGCTCCAGCCGGGATTCGCCGATGTGCTTCCCGGCGGATGGGCATCGCTTTCGTTGGCCCCGTGGTCGACGGTTCAGGCGGCGTCATCGATCATTATGGCCGCCGGTATCGCCCTCGGTGCTGCACGTATGGCATCGGCGCGCAGCGGCCTACCGATCCTGATCGGGATGTTGGCCGGTATCTGTGCGCTGCTGGCGGTGCTTGGAATTGGCGGAGAGGCCGGAGCGCCAGACAACATCCTGCTGGTTCGCGCACACTCCGGCGGCAGCGTTTATGGGCCATTCGTCAACCCGAACCACTTCGCTCTCGCCATCGAGCTGAGCTTTCCCGCGGCGCTCGTGCTGATCGCCGGGGGCGTTCGGCGGTTTTCCCACGGCGGACTCGTCCGTCAGCGGGCCGCAGTCATGGTACTTGCCGGATCGGTCGTCGGTGTAGTGGGGGCCGCCGCCATGCTACGGTCCGGATCCCGCGGCGGCATCCTCTTTCTCACCATTGCCGGAATCCTGACCATACCGTTGTGGCGCCGCACCACCGGCTCCAAAAACTGGCCGTGGGTCTCGCTGCTTGTTGTGGGTCTACTGACGACGACACTGTTGGCGTCCTCCCGCATCACCTCGGTCCGCGAGGACTTCACCAACCTGCTGGCCATCGAAGGGGTGGAGGGCAACACCCGCTGGGATCTGTGGCAGGGCACCGCTGAATCGTGGCTCCGTGCGCCGGTCCTCGGCAGCGGCATGGGCAGCTATCGATACGTCATCGGACTCGACAAGCCTGCCACGAACACCTCGATCCTCGCGCAGGCCCACAACGATTGGCTGGAGTGGTTGTCAACCTCCGGGGTCATCGGGTTCGCGATCCTCGCGGTATTCGTCGGAACGCTGGCGGTTTATCTCCGGCCTGGAAGGGTCCGTAGGCTGCGCCATGAGTATCGCTACCCGCTGGCCGCGGCCGCCTACGCCCTGGTGGCGACGGGGCTGCACGAGCTGATCGGGTTCGGACTCCAGACCCCGCTGAACCTCTATCTGTTCGCGACATGGGTCGGTCTGGTCTGGGGAACGACCACCCGCCTTCAACGCAAAACTCCAGAGCCGGACGGCGAAGATGATGGTCTCGAGTCAGGCTGAGACGATCGCCCACCACCTGAAGAGGATGCGTTTGGAGTGGGCCTTCTTCATGGTCACCGTGCCGGCAGCAATCGCGGCCTGTTTTTTTCTGCCTCGAAACACCTCCGAAGCGCTCTCTCCCCTCACTGTTACGTTGTTGGCCCTGGCCACGAGTCTGTGGATCGCGCTGTCGGCGGAACGCGACGCACGAGCACGTCTCGACCGGGCCAAACGCGCCTTCGCTGTCCACGGTGGGCTCACGAGACTCCTGCGCGATTACAGGTTGGTCTACCTGACGGTGATGCTCCGATTGGAGTTGGTCGTGTTTGCTGCGGTGGTCACTTCGGTCTGGGGCTCAGGACCGGTCACCGGGGTTTGGATCGCGCTTCTCGGCGGCGTGATGATCTCATTGGCATGGCCAAGCCGGAGCAAGACCACGCTGTTGATCGAGCGCGCCAGAAAATTGAAGGGCGGATAGGAAACCAAAAACCGTGCCCGGCGTATAAACTGTCGACGGGCTTTCAGCGCCCGTAGTGTGTCTATGCTTGCGTGACGGAGGCTCGATGAAACGGTACATGTGGTTTGGAATCGTCGGTTCGGTCGCTGTGATGGCTGCAATCAGCATCATCGCCTTGCCAAAGGGCCCGCAGTGGACCACCGACTCGCCGGAGGCCCTCGAGGCGTTCGAACTCGCCATGGAGGCGCAGAGCAAGCTGTACCACAATGACGTACGAGGCCACCTCGAACGAGCTGTGGAGTTCGATCCCGATTTCGTCATGGCCAAGATGATGTTGTCGGACTACCACCGGATGGACGAAGACAACGAGCTGGCGGAACGGATGCTCTCCGAGGCCCTTGCTGCCGACCGCACCCACCTCCGGCCACGGGAACAGTTTTTCCTCGAACGCGCCCAGGCCTTCGTGGAGGAGCGACGGGACGAAATTTCCGAGATCGCCGACCGTTATCTCGAGCAGTACCCAAACGATCCCTACATCGTCAACACCGCGGCCAACCAGGCCTTTTCCCGCGGAGACAACGAAACCGGCGAGAGACTCTACCGGCAACTACTGGAAATCAGTCCGAACTGGGTGATCGCATACAACCAGCTCGGCTACATCACGATGATGCAAGGCCGGTTCGCAGAGGCGGAGGAGTACTTCACCAGCTACCGCTTCATCGCACCCGACCAGGCCAACCCGCACGACTCGCTGGGCGAGCTCTATATCGTGCTCGGCCGATATCCTGAGGCCGCTCAATCCATCGAGACAGCCCTCGACATCAAGCGCGATTTCTGGGAATCCTACAGCCACCTGATGTTTGTCCGGACCCTGATGGGTGACTTCGTGGGTGCCGAGGAAGCCATGGCCGATGCTCAGGCAGTGGAAAATTGCCCCGACGGGCTCGAGTCCAGGATGGGTTGCTGGGAGCGGTTCTTCGGGCTTGAACGACTGAGCGCGTGGGGTGAAATCTTCGAGTTACGGGAGTCAGACTGCCTCGATGAAGAGTACCCCGCCAGTTACGCGCACACGGTGGTCCACCGGGCTGCCTGCCAGCTTGGCGAGTGGGAGACGGCTCACGCGATCGAGAAGGCCGTGGCAGCGTCCCTCGAGGATGCGAAGTCAAAGGGTCAATCCATGAGGTTCGACGCGGTCACCCCCGCCTACCTCCAAATGCTGGGAGTCCGGCTGGCCCTGTCCGGTGATCTCGAAGCGGCGGAGAAGGCATTCAGGGACGCCGACGCCCACCTGACCTATCGCGACTCCAGCATCGGGATGTTCAAGCTCTACAACCGGATGTTTCTGGTGGAGACCCTGCTCGCACGGGGCCACGATGCCGAGGCGCACAAGCTGCTGGCCAAGGTGCGCGCCGTCAATCCGGTGATCGTGGCGGGCTTCGAAGAGGACGGCCTCAAGCTGATGGGGCTCTCACGGGGCTGAGTCAAAATTCGAAATTCGAAATTCGAAATTTGAAAACGTTTTTCCGGGGACCTGTTCGACCACCCTATTCGGTGAAATCGGGGTCGAGGCGGCGCGCTTCCAGAATCGCCTCGCGGGTCCTGGCCATCAAATCCTGCAAATCCCCCTTGTCCAGACCAACCGTTGGGATGGGTTCACAGATCACCACATCCACCACACCCGGACGGGCTGCGGCTTGGCCCTTTGGAAGCAGGGCATGACTGCCGTTGACGGCCACCGGCACAATCGGCACCTGGGCATCGATGGCGAGGTGGAACCCACCCTTCTTGAACGGCTGGAGGTGTCCGTCTGCAGAACGCGTCCCCTCGGCGAAGACCAACACCCGCCGGCCGGACCGAATGGTCTCGATGGCCTTCCGCATCTGGGCCCGCGCCTTTTCTCCTCTGCCGCGGTCCACGGCTATGAATCCAAGTTTGACCGCCGCGTGACCCCACAACGGAATCCGCGAGAGCTCCCGTTTGATGATGAAATAGAGGGGATGGGGCAGTTTCTGGATGAGGGCGGGCGCATCCAAATGGCTGTTGTGGTTCGAAATCACCACATATGAACCCGACCGCGGGACCTTGTCCAGCCCGTGGGCACGTGACCGTAGACCGGTGAACACGTGGACGCCCCAGGCAAAAGCTCGTACCTGACTGTAGGCGGCGTCATACAGGCCGAGCGAGGCCAGGACATAGGCGGTCGGCGCCACCACAAGGGTGACCAGCACGGCCGCTGAGAACTGGTACAAAGCCGCGATCCCCACAGCCAGACTCTACTCAGCCCACACCGGAATATTCAAGTCGTGGCCGGGCCGAGGCGTCGAAGCCGCGACCGCAGATGATCCACCGCACGATCGAGGTCGATCACCAGACGATGACGCCCGAGTCGGAGACGGGCTTCTTCCAATGCCGTGGAGAAGTACCAGAGTTGCTCCTGCGGCCCGGCATTGAGACGCGACCACACGCCGTCCTCACCCCGCGCCGCATCCAGGTCGGTGAGCAATGTCTGGAGGTTGTGGAGCAGGTCGGCGGTCTTGAGCAGGACCGCGTTGTCCTCCATCTCTCCCATGTGTTTGATCTGCTCGCTCTTTCGGAGGTGCCAGGTGTCGACGCTGTTCTGCTCGGGCCGCTTCTCCTCGGTCACGGCGAGGACCAGGCCCAGGACCTCTTCGCCCACGGTGTCGCGGATGGTGGCTGCTCCATTGGGATCCGGAACATCTTCGAGATAGTCGTGGAGCAGCGCAGCGGCAAGGACGGCGTCCGGTGCCCCGACCCGGGCAAGGATCGCCATGGTGCCCATCAGATGGGTGATGTAGGGAACACAATCGGCAGGCAGCGGGTCGTCGCTCGCCGTTGCACAACAATCGTCATCAGGGCCGCGCTTACGAAATTGCCGATAGTGCCCCTGAGCGGCGAGCCGCGCAGCAGCCTCGAGCATGGGAGAAAACAGCATCTCCTCGGATTCAACAAGGGGGGAGGGTCTGGAAGGCACCCGAACATTCTATCACCGGGCCCGCCGACAACCCCCGGAGACGCGCGCTCCAGGTGCCCAAGAACACCGCGGGTCGGCATTCTGAGGGGCGGCCGATCCGCCGTCCCAGGGCCTATGGGACCCTCTCGTGGAAGCGGCGGTACACTGGAGGCGGAGGGACCATGAGAAAGAACCTCGTAGTTGCGTTGGTCATCACGGTTTGGGCGTCGATCGCGGGAGCCCAGTTTGTTGCACCGGGAGGGGTGCTGCCCGCGGTGGCCAATACCCCTGGAGTGAACGGGACGTTCTGGCGATCGGACGTCAGCGTGCTCAACATCAACGACTGGGACGTCTCCATCATTCTCGTGCTTCAGCCAGAGATTCGAAACGGAGAACAGACCTTCGAACCCATGGTCACAGACCCGATCATTATCCCCGCGGGCCAGCAGCTCACGATGCCAAATGTGGTCCAGACGGAGTTTGGTCTCATCAACAAGAAAGGGGCGTTGTCGGTCCTGCCTCTCGACGGCTCGCCGCTGTCCATCGGATCGCGCACCTACACCTTTGAAACCGACGGCGGCAGCTACGGACAGGACATATATTCCGCCATCGCCGCCAACACGGCGTGGGCTCCTGGCATCCGCGAAGACGGTTTCTTCCGCACCAATGTCGGTGTTTTTCTGCCGCTGGATCCGCTGCCCGGCAACACCATCGTGTTCACGGTGACGGTCATGGACGCGGACGGGACGGTGGCGGGTTCCGGAACCATGGATTTCACCACGGCCGGGGTTCTGCAGAAGAACGTTGGCGTGTTCGGCGTCGAAAACCTGATCGACGGCTACGTCATCCTGAGCTGCTCGGATCCCTCCGTGGCATGGTACGGCTACGCATCACAGGTCGATCAGACCACTGGTGACGCCGTCTATCGCGCCGCCCGCGGTCGCCAGGGGGATCTCCCTTGACCTCCCGACCAGTGCATAGCGAACAGTAAATAGAGAATAGTGAGATAGAGAATAGAGAATAGAGAATAGAGAATAGAGAATAGTGAATAGTGAATAGTGAATAGTGAATAGTGAATAGTGAGTAGTCGTTTCCTCGCGGGAAGCCCTGGCACCCCGGGGGCCCGGAGGTTCGATTCACCATCCACTATTCACTTTCTGCTTCCACCCTCTGCCTACAAAAAACCCTTGGAACGCATCCACTCGTCCGAGTAAATCGTACTCATGTAGCGGGTCCCGGAGTCCGGAAACAGGGTCACGATCCGGGCTTCCCGATCGAGTTCGCGGGCGAGCCGTCTGACGCCCCACAGAGCTGCACCGCTGGAGCCGCCGGCGAGAATCGCTTCGGTTCGTGCCAGCTCGCGGGTCGTCAGGAAGGCCTCGCGATCCGTGATCCGGTACATGTCGTCGATCAGCTCGAATTGGGGGCAGCCGATGATCTCCTCGTCCCCCAGGCCCTCCAACAGGTACCGGCCTGGTCGGCCGTGGCTTCCGCTGTGAAAGTGGTCATAAAAGACCGAGCCCGCGGGATCCACCGCAACAACCCCGATGGTGGGGTCCTGTTCCTTGAGGTAGCGGGCCACGCCGCAGATGGTGCCGCCGGTGCCGATACCGGCAACGAGGTAGTCGATCCTTCCTTCCATCTGTTGCCAGATTTCGGGTCCGGTGGTCAGATAGTGGGCCTCGGAGTTCTCGCGGTTGTTGTGCTGGTCCGGAAAGAACGCCCCGGGATTCGCCGCCACCAACTGTTTTGCCTTCTGGTTGTAGCTTTCCGGATCCTCGGGCGGGAGATCGCCGTCCACCAACTCCAAATCCACTCCCAGGGCTCGCAAACAGTCGATCTTCTCCGGGGACGTCTGCTTCCGAACCACCATGGTGCACCGCAGGTCCTCGAGAATGGACATCATGGCAAGACCCATGGCGGTGTTACCCGAGGAGTTTTCCACCACCAGGTCTCCCCGCCGGAGCCGACCCTCACCGATTGCCTTCGTGATGAGATGGCGGGCGATCCGGTCCTTGACGCTCCCCATGGGGTTCAGAAATTCGATCTTGGCGAAGACCTCGCACCGGAGATCTTCCACCGACCGGCCCAGACGCACCATGGGAGTCCAGCCCACAACCTCAGCGATACTGTCGTAGACGAATCGAGTGTTCACGATCGGCGATTATACGGCCGTCGCTGCAATCAATGTGTCAGAAATGTGAAAATCTTCGTCAGGCGTGGACGCAGACTCCTGCGTAGCCCACGACCGATGAGTAGTCGCCACTGGTATCACCCGAAGTGGAGTACGCCACCAAATGGGCGCCGACGGCCCCCAGGAGGTTAGCAGCCACCAAAGCCACGGTCGCCGGGATCACCCCACACATGGAGATGCCAACCCGGTGAACCGTTTCGTAGAGATCCTCCGGGCTGCGGGCCAGCAGTGCGCTGATGGCCTGGTGATCCAGGTCGCGGGCCACGTCGTCCGGACGATAGTGGGTCATGTCCGACGACGCGACGATACCCAACGGCTCGGCCAGCTCGTCGGCCAGAGCGGCGAGGGTCTCGCCCAGCCGGTAGCATCGCTCCAAACTCAGATGTTTCAATGCGATGGGCAGGACCGAGACGTCCGGCCGACGCCTTCTGAGAAAGGGAAGCTGGACCTCCACCGAATGCTCCCGCCAGTGGGCGTTTGCGTCGCCGATGGCCTCGGGGTCTCTCGTCATCAGTTCTTCTGCAAGCTCTCGGTCAACCGGCTGCGGTCCCAGCGGGGTCTGCCACTGATCGTGTGGGGCCACCGATACGTCGGCTCCCATTCCGGTGTGATTGGGGCCCATCACCACCACCCGCCGAGGCACATCCAGGTGTCCAAAGAGGCGGCCGGCGACGTCCCCCGAATAGATGTAACCGGCGTGGGGCGACACGCAGGCCAGCAGTTGGTGACGCTGTGGTTCGACGGCTACCAGATGGTCGAGCCGGCGTTCGAGCTCGGCCGGGTCCACTGGATAAAAGGTACCGGCGACGGCCGGCTCCCGTACCGCTGGGTTCATGGCCACCTCCATTTCACTTTCACTCACGGGCCCTGAGATCAACTTAGGGCCCGAAAGCGGGACGGTCAAGCCGGGTCGTCACTCGCCAGCATGTTGACCACGGCCTCGTCCGCGGGCGGGGTCTTGAAGGACCGAAGCCGCGCGGCCGGCACCCAGGCGATCTCCTGGCCCTCACGAGCCACGAGATCTCCACTCGTGATCTCAGCCGAGTAGAAGAGGAGGAGGATCCGCAAGCCGTGCTCTTCGTGCACCGCAAAGGTGATGGGCTGAAGGCCACCGACCACCACACCGAGTTCCTCGACGAGTTCACGGCAAAGCGCCGTCTCCGGTGCCTCGCCGTCATGCAACTTGCCCCCTGGGAATTCCCACAGGCCGGCCATGTGACGGCCCTCGGGACGCCGCGTGAGCAAGATTTGGCCCTCGCCGTTACGGATTACGGCGGCAACGACTGTGAGGGACTTCGTGGCGTTCATCTCGGAGCACGCTAGCCGGTAGGAACGTTGAGGTCAAACCCTGGATCGGGATTCGGGACTCGGGACTCGGATGGGTTCGAAGCAGATGGGATCGATGGCTCCATCCGATTCCCGATTCCCGAGTCCCCGAGTCCCGAGTCCCGAGGGAGAGTAGAATCCCGGCATGTCAGACGCATTCGACCGACTTGTCGCCATCATGGACCGCCTCCGTGATCCCGCCGGTTGTCCGTGGGACCGGGAACAAACAATGGAGACCCTCTCGGGCTATCTATTGGAGGAAGCCTACGAGGTGGTGGACGCCATCGGCTCGGGCAACGGCGATCTGCTGGCCGAAGAGCTCGGCGATCTGCTGCTCCAGATTGTGTTCCTCTCCAGAATCGCGCGGGAGAAGGGCTGGTTCGACACCGACGACGTCTGCGACGCCATCTCTGACAAGATGATCCGTCGCCATCCCCACGTCTTCGCCGACCGAGAGGTGGCGGACTCCGCCGAGGTCAAGCGCAACTGGGAAGACATCAAACGGGACGAGCACAGCGAGGGCCCCCCAAGGTCGGCCCTCGGCGGCGTGCCCACCTCCCTCCCCGGCCTTCTGAAGGCATTTCGAATGACCGAAAAGGCCGCCGCGGTGGGATTCGATTGGCGACGGCCGCACGACGTCATCGGCAAACTCCACGAGGAGGTCGGCGAGCTCGAGCACGAGTTGGACGCCCTCGAACGGGCCGACAAGGGGCGAGTTCGCGACGAGTTGGGTGACGTTCTCTTCGTCATGGCAAACCTCGCCCGCCACCTCGGCGTTGAACCCGAAACCGCCCTCCAGGGAACAAACACCAAGTTCATGAGGCGTTTTCAGTTCATGGAGGAGGCGGCTCGTTCAGCCGGGACCAACCTGCGGGAGTTGACGCTCGACGAGCAAGACGCCCTCTGGGACCGGGCCAAGGAGGCCGAAGGATCGGACTAGGGGGACGAGAACGTCGACTGTCAACGGGCTCCATCATCCAGCGCAACGTCCACGTGCAAACCTCCCCGAACGACTGTCGTAGAACCATCCGAGCGGAGGAGTAGAATCTCCCCATCGTGGGCGCCCGTCTCGAGAATGGCCGCCCGGCGGAATTGGAGGGTCTCATGCGTCTGGCTTGCTTGCTGATTGTCACTGCCCTTGCACTCGGAACCTCTGCGGCCCTGGCTGATGAGAATGCGGACCCATACCTCTGGCTGGAGGATGTGGAGGGAGAGCGAGCCATTTCCTGGGCGTTGGAGCAGAACCAGGTCTCGACCAAGGCCATCGAGGCCGTTCCCGAGTTCGAGACCATGTTTCAGGACTTCGTGGCGATCTACAACAATCCACTCAAGATCCCCAGCGTCTCGATCCGGGGCGGATATCTCTACAACTACTGGCAGGACGCCGAGCACGTCAAGGGTGTCTGGCGCCGCACCTCCTTTGACGAATACCAAAAGGACGAACCGAGGTGGGAGACTGTTCTTGATCTCGACCACCTCGCAGAGGTGGAGAGCGAGAATTGGGTGTGGGGCGGACCCACTTGCCTGCCGCCCGACTACAGCCGCTGTCTGATCGGCCTGTCCGACGGCGGCACCGACGCCCAGACCTATCGCGAATTCGACACCATCAAGAAGAGCTTTGTGGAAGACGGCTTTGTCGTGCCCGCCGCCAAGTCGAACGTCAGTTGGCACGACCTGGACCATCTGTGGGTCGGAACCGACTTCGGCGAGGATAGCCTCACCGAGTCCGGCTACCCGCGCTCTGTCCGGCTGTGGACCCGCGGCACCCCTCTGGCCGAGGCACGCCAAGTGATGGATGTCCCTGTCGATCACGTCAGCGTGTCAGCCTACAGCGACCACACGCCCGACGGCACATATGACCTCGTCCAGGACACTCCGGCCTTCTTCGTCGGAACCCACTACTTGGTGCTCGGCGGCCGTACGGTGAAGCTCGACCTTCCATTTGACGTCAGCCTGCAGGGGTTCTTCAAGGACTACCTGCTGATCTCGCTGCGCTCCGATTGGACCGTGGGCGATACCACCTATCCCCAGGACGCCCTGTTGGCCATCGACCTCGACGACTTTCTGTCCGGCGGGCGGGACTTCGAGATCCTGTTCCAACCGTCCGAGCGTGTGTCGCTCAGTGGCGTGACCTCCACCCGGAACCAACTGCTGATGACGACCCTCGACAACGTGCGCGGCAGGATTCACCGCCTGCAGGTTACCGACGACGGCGTCTGGAGCAGCGAAGAGGTGGAATTGCCGGGGCCGGGCACCGTCGGCGTCAGTTCGACCAGCTTCTCCGACGACAGGTGGTTGTTCGGCTACTCCGACTTCTTGACCCCGTCCAGCCTGTACTTTGTCGATGGTGATGCCTCACCCGTCAAGCTCAAGAGTTCACCTGCCTATTTCGATGCCACCGGAATGAAAATCGCCCAACACGAGGCGGTGTCCAAGGACGGAACGTCGATCCCCTATTTCGTCGTCACACCAAAGGGCTTCGCGGCCGACGGGAGTGCGCCAACCATCCTCTACGGCTACGGCGGCTTCGAGGTGCCCATGTTGCCCGGCTACTCCGGCCTCAACGGCAAGGGTTGGCTGGAGCGGGGCGGCGTCTGGGTGCTGTCCAACATCCGCGGCGGTGGCGAGTTCGGGCCCAGGTGGCACGAGGGAGTGCTGAAGGAGAATCGCCACAAGGTCTATGAAGATTTTATCGCCGTTGCCGAGGACCTCATCCAGCGCAAGATCACCTCGCCCGAGCACCTCGGCATCATGGGAGGATCCCAGGGTGGTTTGCTGGTGGGGGTGGCCGCCCTTCAGCGGCCGGACCTGTTCAAGGGCGTCGTCTCACAGGTTCCACTGCTCGACATGCAGCGCTACAACAAACTGCTGGCCGGCGCCTCCTGGATGGGCGAGTACGGAAACCCCGACATCCTCGATGAGTGGGCGTATATCCGGACGTGGTCGCCGTATCACATGCTCGACGAGGAGACGGAATATCCGACGATCTTCTTCCGCACCAACACCCGCGACGACAGGGTTCACCCCGGCCACCCCCGCAAAATGGTGGCCAAGATGATCGAACAGGGCCACCCCGTCTACTACTACGAGGACACCGAAGGTGGGCACTCGGCGGGCACCACCAACGAAGCTCGAGCCTACGGTTGGGCGCTTGATTATTCGTATATGTGGATGATGCTGCGGTAGCGCGGGGACAGGGCGCAGGGAGCGGGGGCAGCCCCACCCACCCGGTGGGGAGATTGTGGATGCTGCCCGATCCAGTTGCCGAACGAAGATCGAAGAACCAAGAAAGAAGACCCCTCCCCACCGGATTGTTGTCATTCTGAGGAGCGCAGCGACGGAGAATCTGGGCGGAGGAGGGTGATCGAAGCGGACGAGCCTCCACCCAGATTCTTCGATTCGGCCCTGCGGGCCTCACTCAGAATGACATCTCGTACCCTGCGGGTGGGTGGGGAATCAAGTATCTAGGATCAAGCATCCAGCATCGAGAAACTCCGCCGACCGAAAAGGGGGGATCTTCGTTCTTCGTTCTTCGATCTACGTGACGAGAGCGACCGCGCCCCAGACGAGTCCGCCGATGATCAGCACCGGAATGAACAGTGCGAACAACACCACAGCGGCCACCGGTCCCAAGAGCAGAAGAACGCACCCGCCGATCACCAGTCCCATCAAGCCCACCACCAGATGAAAGCCGATCTTGATGGGGATCAGCACGATCTTGAAGGCAAAGAACAACAGCTTGAACAGCAGGACGACAGCTCCGATCACCAGACCGCCGACGATAAGCACTCCCAACAGGGCGATGAGTTCGAGCATTTCTCCACTCCTTGAATAACACTACGTACGGCGGCACAAAAGAGTTCGCGCTAACGCTTCATGATCGAATCGAGGATCATCATGAATGCCGCCTGCTGCTCGGGTTCGGCCTTCTCGATGACTGCGAGACATCCCGTATCGTCGAAGACCTCGTGCAGACGATCAGCCGAATGGGAGGAGGTGATGATGATCCGCTTCAGATCGACCCCGGCGTCGCGGGCGGCATCAAGTACCTCGACACCGTCCAATTCGGGCATCTCCCAGTCCAACAACAACAGATGGATGTCTGGTCCGAGTTCGGCGACAACGTCTCGCGGATCGGTGAAGGTCCTGATCTCCGCCTGGGTACCATAGCGATTCTCCAGCAGTCGTTGCCAGATGGCGCACTGGACCGGAGAGTCGTCCACAACGAGAACCCTACGGGACTCGGAAATCATCTGGATTCAGGGTAGCAGTAACCGTACAAGATATGGAAGGTATGGAGGGTGTGGAGGGCAGGGTGCAGGGAGCAGTCTCCCACCCTTTCCAAGTCGAAATTCGAAAACTCCCGCCCGCCCGCGGGCCCCTCGGCTCACGGCCTGCGGCTAACGGCTCACGGCCTCGAAGCCTAGCGAGCTGACCGCGTCCAGAAGTTGGTGGGTCACCATGCCCTCGCCCACCACCTTCGCCGATCCGTGTTCGAGCTCGACCTCCACATGCTCCACACCCGTGCACCCGGCCAGAGCGCGGGTCACGCTCTGGACGCAGTGGGTACAGTTCATCCCCGTGACCTTGAGTTCCACGACATCCTTCTTTTCGGTTTCCATCTCGTCGACCTTCCCTGCCGAACCCGACGGCCGCCACCACAGCGCCCGCACCATGACCAATATCAACACCACCGCACTGATCTGGCCGATCCACCAGCCGAAACCGCCGCCATGTTCGTGCGCGTGGCCCGCAGCCGCACCGGCAGCCGTGTCCACGAGGGATGACAACGGCACCAGACCTGATGAGACCATCCCGTCCACGATCAGACCGGTCGCGAGGGCGCCCAGAGCCACCGTCGCCAGATAGATCGCAGTGGATCGACGACCCAGGACTTTGAGCAGGGTGGCGATTGCGGCGCTGTTGGTGGCAGGACCGGTGATCAGAAAGACCAGCGCGGCACCTGGAGACAGACCGGCGGTGATCAGCGAGGCGGCGATGGGTGTCGACGCCGTCGCGCAGACGTAGAGCGGAATCCCGATGGCCATCGCTGCGAGCATGGGAACCAGGCCGCCGCCCAGGTAGGCCCGGAGAGTATCCGGTTCAATCAGAGCTGAGATGATGCCGGAGAGAATCACCCCGATGAGCAACGCCTTGCCGATGTCCCTGGGGAGCACCACGAAACCGTAATGGAGGGCATCCCGAAAAGTGTGGCGGTGGCCGACCTCGTCGTCGCAGCAACCGTCCACGGCACATGAGGAGGAGGTGGGGGTCCGGGGCACGTCCCCCTCCTGCCCGTCGCCCTCGGCCAATCCATGCACGAGGGTTCCTCCAACCAGGCCGGTGACAAAGGCTGCCAGCGGCCGAATCACCGCGACGAAGGGGCCGAGCAGCGCGTACGTTACGGCTATGCTGTCCACTCCGGTCTGCGGTGTCGACAGCATGAAGGCCGTGGTCGCACCACGGCTCGCACCCTGCCTTCTGAGTGAGGCCGCCACCGGCAGCACGCCGCAAGAGCACAGAGGCAACGGCACACCGAAGAGGCTGGCCTTGAACACCTGGCCCAATCCTCGCCCCCCCAGGTGGCGCTCCACCCACTCGGGCGAGATAAACACCGACAGCACGCCGGCTATGAAAAAGCCGAAGAGCAGATACGGCGCCATTTCGGTCAGCACCGACCACGACGCCAGACCGATTTTCAGGGCCATGTCCATGTCAACCCCTATTTGCTCAGCTTGTAGATCAGATCCATGAGCTCGTCGTAATGCTGTTGGCGTTCCTCGCCCTGGAGGCCGTCGGTCACGCAAGTCTCCAGGTGATGTCTCACCACGACCTTGCCGACGCCCCGGAGGGCCTCGTGGATTGCAGAAATCTGGGTCAGCACATCAACGCAATACTTACGCTCTTCCACCATCTTCCGCAGGCCACGAACCTGGCCCTCGATGATGCTGAGCCGGCGTAGGGCATTCTTCTGTACCGATTCATCAATGGCCATGAAAGCCTCCGGTCTGAGAATATACCATACCCCCCTATGGTATTTATCAAAATTCCCCGGCCTCGGAATCTCAAACCGAGACTGGGTGTTTCTGTCCAATGAGCGCTACAATCCAGCGACCGGTGTTCCGGAGTCCACTTCGGCCCCGGCGCACCAAATTCAAGGAGGTTCATTGATGTCTGAGGAACTCAAACCCGTCTCGGTGGGTCAGTCCGTGCCGGACTTCGAACTCACCACCTACGATCCCGTTGCCCACGGCTTCCCCAAGTTCTCGTTGGCCGAAGCCAAGCAAGCCGGGAAGTGGACCATTCTCTTCTTTTACCCGGCCGACTTCACATTTGTCTGAGCAACCGAATTCGCTGCTCTGGCAGAGCAGCAGGACCGGTTTGCCAAGATGGGTGCCGAGCTGATAACGGTGAGCACCGACACCGAGTTCGTCCACCTGGCATGGAAGCGCGACGAGAAGGAACTGGCCAACGTCAAATACAAGATGGGCGCCGATCCCACCGGGGCCGTGTCGAAACTCTTCGGCGTCTACGATCCCGGCAGCGGGCTTGCCCTCCGCGGCACCTTCATCATCTCGCCCGATGGAACCCTCTTCAACTCCGAGGTGAATTTCTACAACATGGGCCGCAACATCGACGAGCTGATGCGGAAATTCAAGGCCAACCTCTACCTGGCGCGCAAGGCCAACGAGGGCTGTCCGTCCAAGTGGAAGGACGACGGCGACGCCACTCTCACGCCCGGGCCCGACATGGTTGGAAGGGTGCACGAGGCACTCAATCAGTAAACGAAGATCAAAGAACGTAGAACGAAGAACCCCCCTCCCCTCCCGGGAGGGGGATTTTTGCTCGATGCTCGATGCTGGATGCTCGATGCTTGATCCCCCACCCAACCGGAACGTTCGCAATGTCATTCTGAGCGAGGCCGGCGCGGCCGAGTCGAAGAATCTGGGTGGGGGTAGCCAACCGCACACACTTCGATGCCGGATGCCGGATCGGGTAGGCGGCCCTGCTCCCTGCTCCCTGCTCCCTGCTCTCCCTGCTCCCTGCTCCCTGCTCCCTGCTCCCTGCTCCCTGCTCCCTGCGAAAGGCTACAATCCCCCCATGATCCCATCGCACCGGAGGAACCCCATGACCCGCCTCATCCCCATCGTCCTGCTCATCGGCATCACCCTCCCCGCTGCCGCCGTCGAACGCCCGGTCCACACCTACTCCATCGTCGCTCACGACCCCGAGACCGGTCAGGTCGGCGTCGCGGTCCAGTCCCACTGGTTTTCGGTGGGCAGCGTGGTGACCTTCGCCGAATCCGGCGTCGGCGCAGTCGCCACCCAGAGCTTTGTCGACCCCGCATACGGCGTCAGGGGACTCGAATTGATGGCAAGCGGTCTGTCCCCCGAACAGGCTCTGTCGGCGCTGACCTCGGTGGACGAAGGCCGGGCGGTCCGTCAGGTGGCCTTCGTGGATGTCGACGGCCGGGTTGCGGCCTTTACCGGCGACCAGTGCATCGCCTCGGCCGGCCAACACGTGGGAACCGGCTACAGCGTGCAGGCCAACATGATGCTCAACGACAAAGTGGTGCCGGCCATGGCAAGGGCCTACGAGACAGCGAAGGGAGATCTTACCGAACGGATGATGCAGGCCCTCGAGGCGGCCGAGGCGGCCGGCGGCGACATCCGCGGCCGGCAATCGGCGGCCATGCTGATCGTCAGTGGTGAGGGCACCGGCCAGCCGTGGGCTGACAAGGTGCTCGAACTGCGGATCGAGGACCACCCGGATCCGCTGGTGGAGCTCCGCCGGCTGATCCGGGTCCACCGCGCCTACGACCACATGAACGCCGGTGACGTGGCGGTGGAACACGGCGATCTGGAGCTGGCCATGGGGGAGTACAACGCCGCTGCCGAACTGCTCCCCGACAACCTCGAGGTCCAGTACTGGGCGGCGGTGACGTTGGCAACCGCCGGCGAGCTGGACCGGGCCATGCCCATCTTCCGTCGGGTCTTTGCCACCGATGCCAACTGGGTCGAACTGACCAGACGGTTGGTCAAACCCGGGATCATCCCCGACACCCCCGAGGGTCGGGCGCTGGTGGAGAGCATCGTCGCCGCGGCGCCCTAGGGCGGCCGAAAAACGAAGATCCCCGTTCCCAGCCCGAGCCCGAGCTCGTTACCGTTGCCGAACGAAGAACAAAGATTGAAGAACGAAGAACGAAGACCCCCACCCACCCGGAGGTGGGCGCGATGGGCGGGTGTGCCACTCCGGCACCTTAGTGTTGAAGGTCACTCGCTAAACGTCAGACCCTCCCACCCTCCCTCCCGGAGCGAGGTGAGCGCGATGGGCGGGCGTGCCGTCTCTGATGATTTTGGAAAAGCGGTATCGGCGGTGGGGGTCCTTCGTTGCGCCCCGGTTCTTCGTCGCGCTTCCCGTGAGGATGCCAGGCACGCCGATTCGCCCCAGCGAGACGAATCGGCCGGCCGGCTTCGGCGAATCGGGATGCCAGGCACCTCCGAGAGACACGCCCTGGCAAGCGGAGAAGGGTCACCAGACACCCCCACCTCACACTTTCCCGGATGAACCGAACAAAAAACAAAGACCCCTCCCACCCCGAGCGAGCTCCCGAGTGGGTGGGGGGTCTTGATCTTTGATCTTCTTTCTTTAGTTCCATAGGAAATGCAGTCGGCACGGCTGCGCGACAACCAGATTCCCGAGCGGGCGGAGGATCTGAAACCCGGGATCTGAGACCTGGCATCCGGCTGAGAGGGCCGAACCTGGAACAAGGGATCAGCCGGTGGTGAACCGCTCCGACAACCGGCCTTCGCGCTCGTCGATCTCGGCCTCGATCGACCGGACGAGATCCATGAACTCGTGCGCCAACGGCGGAAGCGTTCGGTTGCGGCGGACGATGAAGCCGTGATGGAAACGAAACCACGGTGCTTCGAACGCAATGCGAACGAGGCGCTGCGCCACCAAATCCGGCTCAACGATCGTCGCCGTCGCCGCCAGCAGCACATCCGACTTCGCCGCCAGCTCGGTGAAACCCTGCAGAATGTTGGTCTCGATCGCCGGCACGAAATCCCCAGTGTATTCGTCTCGAGACCCCGCCCTGTCAAGGTCGGACGGCAGAAACGTGGCCAATCGTCGAGGCCACCGCGTCGTCACCCAGGGGTACGCAGTGAGTTCGTCGAGAGTCGCCTCTCCAATGTCCGCGAGCGGGTGGTCGGGACGGCAGAAGAACGACGCCGGTCGGGTGATCACGACCTCGGTCTCCAGATCGGGTTCGTCCACGGCGTCCGACAGCTCGGCGAATCCCACATCACTCGTGCCCGCCGCCACATATGATGCCACGTCTGCGTAGGCTGCCAACTGGACCTGGCAGCGGACCCGAGGGTGAACGGCGAGCAGTCGGGCGATGGCGGTCTGACCCGACAGGACGCTCGGGTACGGCGCCACCGCCACGCTGAGGGTGCCGATCTCGAGCCCCCTCATCTGCCCGATCTCCTGTTCGAGGTCGTGGAGGCCGGACGTGATGCCACGAGCACGTTCAACCACGAGCCGGCCGAAGGCGGTGGGCTCCACGCCTCCACGACCGCGGTCGAACAGGGGGACGCCGAGCCGACGCTCCACCGTCTGGATGCTCCGACTGAGCGCGGACTGGGTGAGATGGATCTCCTGGGCCGCGCGGCCGAAGTTGCGGTGGCGCGCCAAGGCGAGCACATGGCTGAGATGTCGAGTCTCTATCATGAGGAATTCTCATCGTAACACGGCAATAGATTCATTGGACAAATTGCGACACTTTCGCGAAACTGATCGCGATATCTCAAATCAACGGCACACGAGAGATTCACAAGCACCACGAGGAGGTTCATTCCATGTCACGTCATCGACTCATCGCAATGGTCATCCTGGCCGCAGCGGTGGCCACCACGGCCGCAGCCCAGGACAAGCCGAACATTCTGGTAATGTTCGGCGACGACGTCGGGTTCTGGAACGTCAGCGCCTACAACCAGGGGATGATGGGCTACCAGACCCCCAACATCGATCGCATCGCCAAGGAGGGCGCACTGTTCACCGACGCGTATGCCCAGCAGAGCTGCACCGCCGGACGGGCGGCGTTCATCACCGGCCAGTCGCCGATCCGAACAGGGATGCTCAAGGTCGGTCTGCCCGGGGCCCCCGAGGGACTCCAGGCGGAGGATGGGACGATCGCCGATTTCCTCAAGGCCAAGGGTTACGCGACGGGTCAGTTCGGCAAGAATCACCTCGGTGACCGCAACGAGTTCTTCCCCACAGTTCATGGCTTCGACGAGTTCTTCGGCAACTTCTACCACCTCAACGCCGAGGAGGAGCCCGAGAACCCGGATTACCCCAAGGATCCGCGGTTCATGGAGAAGTTCGGCCCACGCGGCGTCTTCCACTGTTACGCCACCGAAGAGGTCAGCTCCGAGCCCGACAGCGAGCGATTCGGTGCGTGGGGCAAACAGCGCTGCGAAGACACCGGACCCCTCACTCGCGAGCGTATGGAGACGTTCGACACGGAAGTTGCGAACCAGGCCGAGCGTTTCATTCGTGACAAGGCCGCGGCGAACGAACCGTGGTTCGTCTGGTTCAACACCTCGCGCATGCATGTGTGGACTCACCTGGCTCCCGAGTCCGAGGGCAAGACCGGCCTGGGCGTCTATGCCGACGGCATGGTCGAGCACGACGACCACATCGGCCGGATGCTCGCCCTCCTGGACGAGCTGGGTCTCGCCGACGACACCATCGTGGTCTGGACCTCGGACAACGGCGCCGAGGTCATGACCTGGCCCGACGGCGGTATGACGCCGTTCCGAGGTGAGAAGAACACCAACTGGGAGGGTGGCTACCGGGTACCGCTGGTCGCGCGATGGCCGGGTGTCATCGAGCCCGGCGTCAAGATCAACGAGATCATCGCCCACGAGGACTGGCTGCCGACCCTGCTGGCGGCCGCGGGCGAGCCTGACCTCAAGCAGAAGCTCCTGAGCGGGTACAGCGCGACCGGCGTCAACTACAAGGTCCACCTGGACGGCTACAACCTGATGCCGTACTTCAAGGGCGAGACCACGGAGTGGCCGCGGAGCGAATTCCTGTACTGGACCGACGACGGTGCCCTCGCCTGCCTGCGCTTCAATCGCTGGAAGGTCGTCTTCATGGAGCAGCGGGCCCACGGATTCGACGTGTGGGAAGAACCGCTGGTGACGCTGCGCCTGCCAAGGATCTACGATCTGCGCATGGATCCCTTCGAACGTGCGGACCACGAGGCGATGGGCTACGAGAAGTGGCGGTTCGACCGGGTCTTCCTCATGGGTCCGGCCCAGGCCTATGCCGGGAAGTGGCTGGAGAGCTTCAAGGACTTCCCACCGCGACAGAAGCCGGGGAGCTTCAATCTCGAAGCGGTCATGGACAGCCTCTCTGCAAACGCCTCCCAGTAGGCGCCCTACCGGAACGCACCGACAAGGCGGCGGGGTTTCCCGCCGCCTTCGTCTTTTCGGGCCCTCTCCCAGGAGCCTGAGCAGGACACGACAGCACGGGCGGCCTTGCGGCATCGCGTAGACTCACACGAGGACTGTTCTCTGGAGGACTCCCTTGGCCCGAAAGCGCAGACGGAAAGTCGTCAAGAGCCGACCCACGGCGACCCCGGCCCGGACCGGGTCCGCCTCGGTCGCCGAACGAGCACCGTCTTCCCCGGGGCGAGCGCTGGCCGGCCTCCTGCTGCTCTCGGGATTCACCGCCCTCGTTTATGAGACCCTGTGGGTGAAGCAGTTGGGGCGCGTCGTGGGCGTCGAGGTCCACGCCGTCACGATCGCTCTCTCCGCCTTCTTCGCGGGTCTCGCTCTCGGCGGGGCAATCTTGGGGCGACTCGCGGACCGCTCCTCGCGTCCGGTCCGCCTCTACGCGATCCTCGAGACCGGGGTCGCCGTGCTGGGAGTGCTTTCGACCCTGGCGCTCGCCCACGCGGCAGGCCCCTTCGTCGCGTTCCGCGACGCCGCCGGGTCCCTCGCCTGGGCGTTGCCCTTCGCCCTGGTCGGACTTCCCTCGTTCCTGATGGGGGGAACGCTGCCCGCGCTGCTCCGAGCTCTTCGTCCCGACGAGTCGGGGGTTGCACCTGCTACCGGCTTCCTCTACGCGGCCAACACGGCCGGCGCCGTTGTGGGCACCCTCGCCACGCCCTTCGTCCTGGTGCCCGCCTTCGGCATCCGTGGCACGGGGTTCTTCGCGGGGTCGTTGGGTCTCGTGATCGCCCTCGCCGCCGTCGCGCTCGACCGTCGCGCCACCGCTGTGCCAACCTCGGAGCCAACGGAACCTCGGCGCGCCACCCGGACGAAGGACGTCCGTCTCGCCCTCGCTCTCTACGCCCTTGCCGGTGGGGTGGCGCTCGGTTACGAGGTGGTCTGGTCCGAGTTGCTCGTCCAATTCCTGAGCACTCGGGCGCACGCGTTCGCCGTCATGCTCGGTACCTACTTGACGGGTCTCGCTCTGGGCAGCTTCCTGTTCGCTCGATTCAGCCGGCCGGAGCGCGACCCGTGGCGGGTGTTCGGCCTCCTGCTGACGGCGGCGGGAGGGAGCGCAATCCTGATTGTGGCCGCCCTCGGGCCATGGCTTCCCAGTGCCCAGACGTTCGCGGGAATGTGGGCCACTCGCCTCACTGGCCTCGAAATCTTCGGGGCGTTGGCGAGATTCGCGATCGCGTCGGTCACGATTCTGCTCGTACCCACGACCCTCCTTGGCGCAGCCTTCCCGGCCGCAGCACGGCTCACGGCCAGCGCCGATCGCGTCGGCGGCGATGTCGGCCTGATCGCCGGATTGAACACGGCCGGCGGAATCGCCGGGACGCTGCTGACCGGTTTCGTCCTCGTCCCCCGGATCGGCCTCGTAGCCTCGCTGGGCCTGCTCGCCTTCGGAGGCACGCTCATAGGAGCCGTGGCTATTCTCCGAAGCGCCAATCCTGGCGCCGTCGCCATCACCGGCACTCTCGTGCTCGCCGTGGCGCTGGTAGCGCTGGCCACGCCGCGCGACCGCCTGGCCCGTCTTTTGGCCGAGGAGCGAGGGGGAAAACTCGTCTTCTACGAGGAGGACGCCGGCGGGACTGTGGCCGTACTCGAGCAGGAGGCGACGGGCAGGGGTGCGAAGAGCTTTCGACGTCTCTACATTCAAGGCGTCTCCAACTCGGGAGATGCGTTGTCGTCTCTGCGCTACATGCGTCTGCAAGCGCTTTTGCCGTTGCTGGTTCACCCCGAAGAGCCCCGCTCGGCCATGGTTGTCGGTTTCGGAACCGGTATTACCGCCGGAGCGCTGCTCGTCCATCCCTGGCTCGAGACGCGGGTTGCTGCCGAGCTGCTGCAGCCGGTCATCGATGCCGGGGTCTACTTCACCGGAAACTTCGACGCGTCTCGAGACCCGCGTCTGGAGATCCGGATCGGCGACGGCCGCCACGAGCTCCTGCGCCGGACCGAGTGCTACGATCTCATCACCCTCGAGCCACCACCACCCTCGGCATCCGGCGTCGTCAACCTCTACTCGAGGGATTTCTACGAGCTGTGTCGGGAGCGACTCGCCCCCAGGGGTGTGATGGCGCAGTGGTGGCCCCTGCCGACCCAGAACTTGGAGGACTCGCGATCGCTCGTGCGGTCGTTCCTGGACGTCTTCCCTTACGCCAGCGCCTGGTCGACCGAGCTCCACGAGGTCCTGCTCGTCGGTTCCCTCGAGCCCCTCGCGTTGGACGGCCCGCGCGTCGCCGAGCGCTTCGCAGCACCAGGAATCGCGAGCGCCCTGGCCGAGGTCGGCGTGGAGTCGCCGGAGGCGCTGTTGGGGACATGGCTCACCGGCCGCGAGGGGCTCGAGGCCTTTGCCGGTGACGCGCCGCCCGTGACCGACGACCGACCGCTGATCGAGCACGCGGCCTGGGTCCGCCGGGGCGAAATCCACAGGGTCCTGCCCCGCCTTCTCGCGCTGGCGACGGACGTTCCCCTCGTCGAGTCGGACCCCCTTCGCTTCGGCGTGAGCGAGGAGGCGCGAGAGCTGCGGCAGCTCTACCGAGCGAGCCTGCTCGCCCTCGAAGGCCAGCAGGAGGAGGCTGTGGCCACGGTGCTCGAAGTGCTGAACCGCGACCCGAACAACCCCTACTACCGCTGGATTGCCCTCGGCGGGCGGTGAGAGCGGCCTCCAAGCAGACGGTGGTTTGGCGCCACGCTCACGATCCCGCAACTGCCTACTGCCTTCTTTCTCATCATGTCCTTTGCACTTTGTTCCGAGACCGCTATCATGTCCACCCATCCGCTTATTTTGGGAGGGAAAACACCAATATGAATATCGATGCGCGTGCTCGCGGTCCATTTCGCTTGACCCTTGTCACGCTGCTCATTGCGACGTCGCTGCTCGGGGTGGCCACCGCCCGCGCTCAGGAGGCAGAAAAAGCGTGGATGCCAGCTGCTCCCGAAGGATTGCCCGAGGATTTCGACTGGATCCGACTGCCGTCGGACGAGTGGCTCAAAGGCAAGGTCATCTCCGTCTACGACGGCACGCTCGAGTTCGACAGCGACGAGCTCGGAATGCTCGATTTCGACTTTGACGACATCAAGGAGCTGCGGTCGTCGCGGGTCGTGCAGGTCGGCTTCGAGAAGCGCGACCCGGCCATCGGGAGGATGTACATGGACGGTGACTCGGTGACGGTCACGGGCGACGCCGGCGACGTTCAGTTCGACCGGTCCGAGATTCTGACCATCATCGTCGGCACACCGAAGGAGATCAACTACTGGTCGGGCTATGCCGATCTGGGCGGGAACATCCGCAGCGGCAACGTCGACCAGATCGATTACACAGGCCGCCTCGGCGCCATGCGGCGAACGGTACGCAACCGGATCGCGTTCGACTACATCGGCAACATCACCCGGATCGATTCGGTGGACACCTCCAACAACCACCGCGTCACTCTGGGCTGGGACTATTTCTTGTCCAAGAGACTGTTCGTCAACGTCACCGGCGCCGAGTGGTACCGAGACCCCTTCCAGAACATCGCCAACCGCTGGACCCTCACCGCAGGTCTCGGCTATCAGATGATCGACACCTCCCGGACCACCTGGAGCGTGACTCTCGGACCCGCCTGGCTGTCCACCCAGTTCGAAAGCGTGGAGGAGGGCGAGGACGACACCACTTCGAGCGGCGCTGTTCGCCTGGGGACGCACTTCACCCACGAGATCACCGGCGACATCGATTTCTATGCCCTGTACAACGGCACCTTCACCAACGAGTCCTCCGGCACCTACCTCCACCACTTCGACACCGGGTTGGACTTCGATCTCATCGGCAACCTCGATTTCAACATCTCCTGGGTGTGGGACCGGGTGCAGGATCCCCGTCCGCTCGAGGACGGCAGCCTCCCCGAACAGGACGACTACCGCCTCATCTTCGGTCTCGGCTGGGATTTCTAGAAAGGAAAAGACAGATCATGAACGTCCGAACGCCTCGCCAAAAAAACACAGGTCTCGCGATCCTTCTGGGATGCATCATCGCGATGGGATGTGCACCGTCAACCACGTCGGATTCGGACTCGACCGCCTCAGTACCGCTCGCCGATCCGCTGCAGTCGTGGAACAATGGCCCAGCGAAAACGGCCATCGTCGACTTCGTCGCCACGGTCACGGATGCCTCCAGCCCGGACTTCGTCCCCGCGTCGGAGCGCATCGCCACCTTCGACAACGACGGCACCCTGTGGTCCGAACAACCGGGCTACTTCCAGCTCCTCTTCGTCCTCGATCGGGTCGAGGCGCTGGCGCCGGAGCATCCCGAGTGGGCGACAACGCAACCCTTCAAGGCTGTGCTGGACGGTGATATGGGAGCGCTTGTTGCCGCCGGTGAGCACGGATTGCTCGAACTCCTGATGGCGACCCATGCCGGAATGACGACCGTTGAGTTCGAGGCTGTCGTCACGGACTGGATCGCCACCGCGACGCACCCGACCACCGGAAGACCGTTCACCGAGATGGTGTACCAACCGATGCTCGAAGTGCTCGATTACCTTCGAGCCAACGGTTTCAAGACATTCATCGTCTCCGGCGGCGGCATCGAGTTCATGCGCCCATGGGTCGAGGGTGTCTACGGCATCCCGCCGGAGCAGGTGGTGGGATCGAGCATCTCGACGAAATTCGAGATGCGGGACGGTGAGCCGGTTCTCGTGCGGCTGCCCGAGATCGACTTCATCGACGACAAGGAGGGCAAGCCGGTGGGCATCAACACCCACATCGGCCGTCGTCCCATCGCCGCCTTTGGCAACTCGGACGGTGACCTGCAAATGTTGCAGTGGACCACGGCAGGAAGTGGCGCGCGGCTGGGTGTGATCATCCACCACACCGACGCCGAGCGCGAGTGGGCCTACGACCGGGGCTCGCACATCGGTGGCCTGGCGACGGCCCTCGACGAGGCGCCGGCCTGGGGCTGGATCGTGGTGGACATGAAGAACGACTGGAAGACCATATATCCAGCCGAAACACCCTGAGGTGTATCGAATTCTCAATTCTCAATTTTGAGTTCTTAATTCCCCGCTCCCACCCGGATGCTCATCGGGTGGGTGGAAGATCGCGAATTTCCAATTCTCAATTTTGAATTCTAAATTTAATGCCCCCCAGCGGACCGGACGCGCATCGGCCGGGTGGGGGTCAATTCAAAATTATGAATTCAGAATTAGGAACTCGTGAGCCGTGGTGTCAGGGCGATTGTGCAGCCTGCGCCTTTTGCAGTTTCTTGTTGACCTTGCGCATTCCGACGCCGAGGACCCCCTTGGAGTCGGTGGCCGCCTCGTCCAACATCTCATAAAAATCCGAGGTGTCGGGGTCAGCCACCGTGCCACCCACCGTGACCGGCTGCGTCAGCGGCCGGTATCCATGCTCATCGGTGCCCTCCTGGAGCAGGCCGAGGCCGTTGAAGAGGATGGTCATGTCCCCGTTGGTCGACAGATCGAGACTGACGTCCAGCGGGCTCTCCACCAGCGGCAGTCCGGGCTCCACCTCCACCCCACCCGACCCCTCGATCCGGGCCAACGGCGAAGCCACGGACAGCTCGGCGATCGCGAATCGCCGCGGCGTCTCGCGGGCGAGCACGAGGTCGAAGGTGTCGAACTCGAGCGCCTCCAGTTCGCCGAGCAGGCGGCTGACCGCCTTGAGCTGCTTCGAAAAGGTGATCACGCCCAGCGCCTTGGTGCCGCGGCGCACCCAAGTGTACTGGCCGGCGAGGCCCCGGAACACCCCGTCCCGGCCGCTGACGTGCATCTCGCCAAGTGTCCCGAGACCCAGGTCCGCCGGGTTGCGCCCATTCCCGGTGGCCACGGTGCGCACGTCGAAGACGCCTTCGAGCGTCGGCGGCTCCTCCGGGTTGACGGTGCGGAATAGCCGCCCCAGATCGAGCCCGGTGAAGGTCGACTCGAGCCCGAGCTCGTAGGGAGCTTCGGCCGTTCCGTCGAATCGGATGGCGCCATCGGCCGCAAACTCGGCGCCGAGCATCGACGCCTCGACACCGGTGATCTCGACGGCGCCAGGATCGACCTCGATGGTGCCGCGGACCGCGGTGAGGTCGGCGCGGGCGAGCTGAAGCGTGCCGAGGTCGAGGCTCGCGGAGCCCGAAATGTCGGAGCCCCAGAACGGCTCGGTGTCGCGCTTCTCCCGCAGCTTCTCGATGGCTTGCTTCGACCATCGCTGACGGAACTCCGATGTGATCTCCTCCCGCCGGTCGCCTCGGCGAGCGTCCGGATCGGGCGGCGCCACCAGATGGATCAACCGTGTGACGTCGGCGGCGACCACACTGTCTCCCGTCAAGGAAGACCGGAATCGGTACCCCTCACCATCCCTCTGGATGGCGCCCTCGAATCTGAGGTCGGAGGACCCGTTCTCGGACGACATCCTGAACGGGGCCCGCACCTCGAGGTTCTGGCCCTCCCGCGACACCACGTCGAGCGAGCCGTCCAGATCGGGGAGCGTTCCGTAGTTCTCGACACGCGCATCACGCAGCGCGGCAGAGCCCTGAATGGTCGACACATCGCCGTACGATAGGTCCACCGAACCTCCAACCGTCCCCCCCAGGAAGGCCGGGAGGCCGGTAAAGATCGGTTGTCGGGTCAGCGGTTCGAGGTTGGCCACAGTCTCGAAGTGGAGGCTCTCGATCGTGGTGCGATCGGTCAACGGCATGACCGCCCTGAGCGTGGCATCGGCGATCGGCGTACCTCGAAGCCCCAGGGTCGAGAAGTCGATCGACCGCGCCTGCAGACCATCGGCTGAGTACAGCACCTCGTAGGTCAATCCTACCGTCACGCGGTCGAGCAGGGCGGCCTCGTCCCAGCGCACCGAGACATCCTTAAAAACCAGCTCGTCCTCGGCAACCAGCAGAAGTCCCCCATTTTCGGTCCGGCCCACGAACTGGCCCTGCGGCAGCACCCCCTCGAGTTCGAAACCGAAGACCCTGGGGAAGAGTTGCTGCAGTTCGAGCGGCGTAACCGTGGCGACAAGAATGTCCGGAGACCCACCATCCACCCAGACACCGAAGGGATCGGCAGCCAGGACAAACGGTCGCAGCTCTTTGAGCTCCAGAAACCGGGTACCGGCGAGGTCGGTCAGGCCGACCTCGACCTCGGTCACCTCGACCCGACGGCTCGGAATATCGACCACACACTCCTGGCGCCAGCTCAAGGCACCCAGCCGCCCGATACGACCGGTGAAAGCAGGGAAATCCCCCTCGAACCAGATCGAGGTGTTGATTCTCGTGCGGCCGTCGCGCAGCGCCTTGAGTTTGATCCGGCCGTCGAGCCGGCCGTCATCTCGGGTCCGTACCGTGATGTCCTCGAGGGCGACCCTGGCCTCGGTGTTATCGAGGTGGACATGCGGTTCCAGGCCCACAGTGATGTCGTCGGTCGCCGTCATGCCCCGGTAGATCGGTATCAATCCCCGAACCTCAAACTG
The DNA here is from genome assembly GCA_963710645.1 of uncultured Holophagae bacterium. Taxonomy (GTDB): domain Bacteria; phylum Acidobacteriota; class Thermoanaerobaculia; order Thermoanaerobaculales; family Sulfomarinibacteraceae; genus FEB-10. The sequence goes on from CAVQBD010000009.1 coordinate 315,421, forward strand.
CTCGACCGGGCCCAAGCTGAGACCGCGGCCGCCTCCAGCGGCCACCTCGAGTTCACCGTAGAGGTCACCACCCGCGAACTCGAGTTCCGGAATGAAGGGGCTGATCCAAGCGATGGGCAACCCATCGAAGACGACATTCAGCTCCTGGGTCGACGAGGACTCCCAATCCGGCACCATGGAGGGAAGGGCGACCTTCAGTGGGGTTTCATTTTCGAATACGATCTTCATCAACGGCCGACCGGCCACGTCGGTAGCATCCAGGGCTGCAGAATCCAATCCGAGGAACATCCCCTCCAGATCGAGCGCAAAACGGGCACGACCACGCACCGCATCCAGCGACTTCACGGCGTGCTGGAGTTTCGGCAGCCTCAGGGCCAATCGCCCTTCAAGATCGATCACCGGCCATCGCTCACGGGATGTCCTTGCCTCACCGGAGAAGTTGACGCGAAGGCCCGTTCTGGCCGCCATTTCGAAGCTGGAGATCTCTGCCTCCAGGACTCCCTCTTTGACCATCATGCGCGGCACGATGGTCACGTCGAGGGGCGGTGGCCGGACGCCGAGCTCTCCCGCCGACAGCTGCAGTCCGCGGGCTTGGAGGGGCTCGTGGGCCACCAGCGTGAGGTGCCGGGAGTTTATTGGGATGACGTCCAAAATGGCACTGACGGCTCCGTCTTCCACCACCACGGCGGGGTCGAAGCCCCGGGTCCACCGAAGCGGGAATCGGTCCATTTCGATTCGGATGGCCGGCTCCCCCCAGACCTCCGGAACCGCCTGCCAGCTGTCGAGATCCAGGGTGACGGGCTGCAACGCCTCCAACCACAGGATTTCGTCCATGTCCTTTGGAGTCAATCCAATCCGGAGCCGTCGCGTGGCAAGCTCACCGTCGTGAAGCGTGGCGGCCACATCGGCCTCCACCGTCAGGTCGGTCACCTCGGCCAGCCGTGGATCGAAGTCGGCCCAGTTGCGGCCCTCGAAACGTGACACCGTATCCAGCTCGAGCCGTTCGTTTTCGAGATCGAGGACCGCCGTTCCCGTGGATCGTCCCCACAGCTCGGGTACGGCTCGGTCTTGGGCAAAGGCCGCGACCAAGCCCGGTGTGAGTTGAGCCTCCCATGCGGCATCGAAAACCCTGTGAGAGGAGCGGAATCCAGCCTTCGCGTCCAGCAACCGGTGGCCGCCGGATCCCTCGATCTGCAATCGGTAGGCCTCGATGTCCTCCTCCAGCTCGAGTTCGAGGCTGGTATCAAGGCCCACCGGGTCGTCCCCGACCGAGTGGATGCCTCCATCTGCAGCGACCATTCTGATCGCACCGGCCCCGTCGATCTCGGTGCCGACCGAAGCGTCGATGTCGGCGACCAGCACGCCTTGGCCGCCGCGGCGGGACTCGAGGGTGGTGTCGAGCGCGGCCGACGCCTCCCGGTCCGGTCCGATGTTCGACGCCGTCACCGACCACGAACCGACGACGGTCGCCGCGTCGGACAGGAGAACGGTGATCGTTCCCTCGGCATCGGCCGAACGAACGACGGCTCGACGAGGCACCCTCGCCAGGGGGGCGAGGCCGTGAAACTCGAAGGGTTCGGGAGCCTCGTCGTTCTCCACCCCAACAAATGGCCCCAACCGGATGTGAACACCGGTTGCGGAAACCTCGTCGAGGTCAAGCACCAGGTGCCCGAGCGACGACCAGAAGGCGATGCCGGCGTCGGCACGTTCGACCGAAATTTCGAGACCGGGGCTACGCAGCTCGAAGTCCTCCACGGAGCCGCCCCACGGTCCGGCCGACACCCGGCCGATGCCGAGGTCCGCCCCGTCCACGCCACCGATCGCGGCTCGAATCAAGGCGGTCTGAACCGGGGGCAGCAGGAGCAGGACGACCAGAATCGCCAGGGTCGCCGCCGCAACAACGAGAAAGCGCTTCAGACGGATCGCGGCCACCGCCTCCCCTCCCGCTCCTTGAACCCCCTACGCAACCGGGGCACAGTGTCCAGCGTGGAGTTCGCCATGTCGTGCTACGCGTTCAGCTCGAGCCGGCAGCGGACCCATTTCTCCGAACCCGTCGCCGCCGTCTCCTTCTTCTCCGGTTCGACCATGACGGCCTCGGGAGAGATGCTCACCCGTGCCGCGTCGAGTCCCCGACCCTCCAGGTAGGCCCGGATCGCCTCGGCGCGGGCCGGCGCCAACGCCGCCAACTCCGCCTCATCGATGGGCTGGGATGCGACCAGCGCCTCCCGAACGGCATCGCGATAGGCGACCTCGTCAAGCGTAGGTTCCGCACCCTCTGAGGCCCCGGCAACCGTGTGCTGTGCGCGCAATGCATCGACCTCGGCCGACGACTGCCTCGAGGAGTACAACGACTCCATCGTGTCGAGCGGCACGAGAGTGTCGAGGTCCTCCTGGGTCACACCCATCGTCATGAGTTCCTCGCGGAGCGCGGCGGTCCTCAGGCCCGGGCCGTCCACCGCCGGATCGTAGGTGCCGTCGATCTGGAGGGCGAGCGTCGGCCGCTCAGCTAGGGCGGCCGCCAGTGTGTCCAGATTCCGTGTCGCGCGCTCCTCGAGCACCGCGCTGCCGCCGGCGAACTCGACGAACTCCAGATCCTGGTCACCGCTTCCACCGCCGATCTTGCCGAGCAGCTTGAATGGCGATTTCATGAGTTCGGTCATGATCTCCTTGGCCGCGGCGCCGGCCGCTGTGGCCATGCCGAAACCGGGGGTGTCGAAGCTGCCCTCGAACGGAACGTCAAGAGTGATCCGACCCTCCTTGTCCTTGAGCAGCGACACACCGAGTTTGAAGGGAAGGTTGACCATCCCCTCCCCCTCCACCTTGTCGCCCAGACTCAGGTCGTCGGCCTCGATGTGGTTGAGCGCCTTGAGATAGCGGTCGGTGATGTCGTAGTCCAGGTCCAGCGAAACGTCCCCGTCGGTGATGGGATGACCGATGTACTTTACCGACATTGGCGACACCGCCGGCAGCTGCATGTCGCGGACATCGATGGAGAGATCGGTCAGGCGCTGATAGTCGAAAATATCGAGTTCGCCTTCCACACGGATCGCGCCACCGACGTCGATCCCGGCGTCGATATCGAGCTTGGCGCCGGCCTTCGAGGTTGTGGAGATCCCTGCGATGTTGCCGTCGATGGGCGTCATCGCGATCCGGAACGGGCCGGTCGAGACAGTCTTGTCAGTGTAGACGCCATAACAGTCGTGCAGCCGGAACCGCGCGATCGTGAGGTCCGGCATCGCCCCTTCGTCCGGCGCGGGAGTGCCGCCGCCGGCCTCCTCACCCTCGTGGGTCAGAGCGCTCAAGAACTCGAGCAGATTGATCGAGCCATCCTCGGCCACCGTGATCTCGAGCCCCGCATTGTAGATGTCCACCTCTGTGACCAAGGCGCCCATGGGATCGAGGTCGGCGTCGATGCCCTTGACCGACAGGTCGCCCCAACCGATCAGCTTGTCGCCGGTGATGGTCTCGTTGAGGTCGAGTCCGGTGACGCCGAACTCACCCTTGAAATTCGCTTCCATGGCCTCGGCGCCCTTCGGTTTCGATACGGTTGCATTGCCGCCAGCCACGAGCACCCCGGCGCGCACCTCGACCGGTGCGACCCTCGCAAAGTACGGTTGGTACTTGGCCAGGTCGAGCCCCTCGAGACCCACCTCCACCTCGGCCGCCAGCGGCGAGGCGCCAAACGCGCCCTTGGCGTTTCCCAACGCGTCGCCCGCAAAGCTCGCGGAAGCCTCGAAGGGCCACATGGTGCCCTCCTTGGTGGAGATGTCGGTGACCACGAGGTCGGCATCGTCGACCATGAAGCGAATTGGGGGCGACATGGTCCGGTCCTCGAACTCCACCCCCGCATCGCGAAGCTCGAACCGGCCAACCTCGGCCGAGACCTTTAGCTTCTCCTCCAGAGACTGATAGGTGGCGACGATCTGTTCCTGCGACTCCTCGGGAATCAGGACATCCCAGTTCGGCGTTCCGTCGGGCTCGATCCAGCCAAAGGCCGTGGCGCCCTCGACCAGGACGGACTCCACCGCCACGTTCTGCTCGGGCCACTCCAGGTGGCCGCCGGCGACGGCGATGGTGTCCACCTGCAAAAGGTCCGCATCGTGCTCTTCCGCCTGGAATCCGAAATCGGTGATTCGGATATTGGCGTCGTTCGCCACCAAGTGGATCCCGTCTTCCTCCAGACCAATCTGGTAGTTGACGTCGAGATCGAGAAGGCCACCGGTCAGGTCGAACTCGAAGAGGTAGGCCACCGCTCTCCAGGTGTTGGCGAGGTTGACGGATTCGAGCTCGAACCGACCGTCCAGCCCGAGCGGCTCCACCACCACTTTGCCGTTGACCCTGAGCTCACCGCCGCCCATCAACCCGATCACGACGTCGTTGCTGCCCTCCCGCTCGGGGATGGTCGAGATGTCGAAGAGCTCGACCTCGGAGGGCCCGTACTCCCACACCAGCGGCTCCGGGCGATAGCGGTCATCGATATCGATGCGGCCTCCAACCACCTGTGCGTGCTGCAGCAAGGCCCGCGGCAGTCCTTCGTCATCTTCCGGTTTTGGGTCGCTCTCCGGGAGGTCTTCCATCACCTCGAGAACGTTAATCTTGCCGTCGTCGAAGCGGCGCAGCGCCACGTAGGGGTTCTCGATGGTCAGTTCCTTGAGGGTGGCCGCCCACCGGAACAGGCTCGAGACCTGGGCGTTGGCGTAGACACGGTCCCAGGAGAGCAGCACCGAGCCCGGCCGGTCGGGGATGGAGAACCCCTCGATGGTCAGCGACAGCGCGAACGGATTGCAACGCACCTTCTCCACCGTCGCCTGCCGCTTGACCAGCTCCACCGACCTCTTCTCGATCTGGCTCTTGACGATCCACGGCACCACGAAGAAGCCGATCAGCGCGTACATCACGACGGCCGCCACGATGGCCGACCGCCAACTCACCAGCCGCCACGAACGAATCCAATCCGAAACCGAACTCATGCGCTCCTCCGGTCGATCGCCAGCCCTCGCTGGAGCAGGTCATTTATTGTCGCCGGCCCCTCGGCGATGTGCGGGCAGGGCTGCAACTCAAATGGAATCGGACGCATTGTACCGCGGCCCGTGCCTACCCAAAACTCACCCTGCAATCAACCCAGAATCTGTGGAACGGAAAGGTTCCCAGCTCCAATCAGGTGGGCAAATTCCGGGTTCTCGTTTCCTTTCACCGTTGCCCCGCCCCAAGGGTGCACAGATCAACCCGGAACTGGGTGGCCGGGCGGGGCTAGATCGGCCCGCCAAAGCCGATGCTCGGGTTGACGTAGACGGGGCCCAGCCTCATTGGGGCGCCCACGTTGATGCTCGCATAGCCGTTGCACGCGGCCATGGTGGTCACGGCGGCGACCACTACCATTAACAACAACAGGGTCCGGACGGACCGGTGTTGCACAAGAGATTGGATCTTCGCGGTCATCGGCTCACCTCCTCAACGACGAATCCCGCACCGTGCGGGTCGGCGATGATCGCCACCTTGGCGTTTCTCACCTCGGCATTGGGCGCCAGGAGAATCGTACCTCCCAGCGACCTAGCCTTGGACACGGTGGCGTTGACGTCCGCCACACGGACATAGGCCACCCACAAGTTGGGGATCCGGGTGTCGGACTTCTTCACCACGCCCACTCGCGGAACCGCTTCGGTGCTGAGAAGGGTGTGGGACTCTCCGGCGACGGTCTCGTTTGTGATGTCGTAGCCGAAGTTCGTGCTGTAGAAAGCCGCCGACGCGTCCACTTCATCGGTCCACACCTCGTTCCACCACCAGTCACCGGCGGCGGGAATCCGGTCAACCGGATCGCCCTGCGTCGCCCTGACGACGCCGAAAGCCGCACCGTGCGGGTCCTTGAGCACGCCCACGCGCCCGCGGCCGGGGACATTGAAGGACTTGACCAGCCGCTCACCGCCAACCGCCGTGGTGTTCTCCACCGCACGGTCCACGTCCCGAACCGATACCAGCGGCACCCAGTAACTCGTGTAGTCGGACGAGCGCAGCTCGGCCATGCCACCGATCAACCGACCATCGTTCTTCACCAGCGTGTAGTCGTCAGACGCGTCGTCGAATTCCCAGCCGAAGAGGCCGCCGTAGAACGACTTCGCACCGGCCAGATTCGGGGTCACCAGATCGTGCCAGACCACCTTGCCGGGGATCCAGTTGCCGCTGTCGGCAATGGCCGGCACCTCGGGGACATTGGTGGAACACCCGGTGGCCACCAGGGCCATGACCGCCATCCCGCACATCATCTTCCTGAACATCGTCACCTCCCGCGTCGGGGGCTGCGCCACCGTTGCGCGCACACCCTTCGACACCTGTTCCTGTCAATTGGCGAGGAGAGTACACCCATCACTCTTCCTTCTGGAAGCCTTCAGTTCCTATTCCGGCAGAGTCTGCAGGAATCGGTCGGCCTCGGCGATGGACGCCGTCATGTCAGCGATCAGCGTCTCGATGTCGGTCTCGATGCCCGCCATCTCGGTGCTCAGACCGCCAACCGCCGCCGCGTTGAGATTGTGTTTGAGGTACAGCACGTTGTCGTGGAGTTGGGTCAGCACCGGCTCCATGCTGTCTTCCGACTTCCTCAGAGCCCTCTCCAAACCCGCGTAACTCGCCCTGCTCTCCGCCAACTTCTGGCGGCTCTTCGCCTGGAGATCGGCGCTGGAGATCTCGCCGATCTCCTCCTCCCACTCCTTGAAGAGGTCGTTGGCGATGGAATCAATCTTGTCGATCTGCTCGCTGAGGTCCTCGGCGCGATCTTTGGACTTCTCGTAGTCGTTGTCGAGCTTGTCGTAGACGTCCTCGAGTTCGCCGGCGTCCACGTCGTAGAGCTGGCGCAGGCGGTCGAGGGCGCTCTCGAATTGATCCGCCGCCTCCTGCTGGTCGTCACGGACCTCCTCCACGTTGCTGCGCAGAAGATCGCGCTTCTCCTTGCCCATCATTTCCCAGGCCGAGTAGTAGGTGGACGAGCACCCAAATGACGCTGAGAGCACGAGCCCCACTGCCGCGACCGCCCACCCCGTTGTTTTCTTCATTTTCACCTCATGTTCTCTTCTCGCTCTGCTCCACGGCCGGCCCCGTCGCGGACGTGGCTCATGCCATCGCGCGCGGTTTCTAGACCCGTTCCTCTGGGAGGATGGGAGGGGAGTAGTCTCCCGATGCGACCCCCACCAAACCGGCCAGGATCAGCTCGTCCATCAGCGAATTTTCAGTCCGTCAAATCGTATCACCCCTGTCGAAGGGGGTGCTACTCGTCGCCTGCCGCGAGCCACTTATACACGGCTCCTGCTGCCAATGCCCCAATGATCGGCGCGACCCAGAACAGCCACAACTGGCCCACCGCCCAGCCGCCCACGAAGATCGCGGGAGCGGTGCTTCGGGCCGGGTTGACCGAGGTGTTTGTCACCGGGATCGAAATGAGGTGGATCAGGGTCAGACAGAGACCGATGGCGAGGCCGGCGAATCCGGCCGGCGCCCTCTTGGACGTGGCACCCAGGATGACCATCAAAAAGACGAAGGTCAGCACCACCTCGGCGATGAATCCGGCCGCCATGGTGTAGCCCCCGGGCGAGTGGGCGCCGTAGCCGTTGGCGGCAAAGCCACTGGCCACCACGTCGAAGCCCGTCTTGCCGCTGGCAATCAGGTAGAGCACACCGGCTCCTGCCATCCCGCCCAGAAGCTGGGCCACGATGTAGGGTCCGATGTCCTTAGCGGCGAAACGGCCGCCGGACCACAGCCCGATGCTCACAGCCGGGTTGAAGTGGCCGCCCGAGATGTGGCCCACGGCGTAGACCATGGTCAGGACGGTGAGACCGAAGGCCAGCGACACCCCAGCAAAACCGATCCCCAACTCCGGAAACGCCGCCGCCAGCACCGCGCTGCCGCAGCCGCCAAACACCAGCCACGCCGTCCCGAGAAACTCCGCACCAAGCCTTTTGCTCATATTTTCCTCCGTTTTCTCCTCCGTTGTGTTGAACTGAATCCGGATCAGGGTACAACAACCTACTCCCCTTCGGACCGTTGAAAGGTCAGCGCCTCGTTGTCGCCGGCCCAAAGCCGCAGCGTTTCACCGTCGACCTCGTAGCCCGTCACGGCACCCAGCCGCTCGAGAAAGATCTTCTCGAAGACCATGGCCCGCGGTGGTCCGGCCATTCGCGTGCCCGCCGTCGGCCCGAGGGTCATCGTCCCCTCCACCGGGTCCTCGGACCCGAGCCTCGTTACAAACCGGTTGACCCCGCTGAAGCCCCCGACCGAACCGTCCTCGCGGATCTCGAGCGTGGGGGTGTGATCGCCCATGTCACCAGGATTGCCGTCCACGGCGATGAGCGTCCACGATCCCACCAACTCGCGAAGGGTGTTGCTTTCTTCGTTCCATGTCTCCATGAACTCCTCCTCGGTGGTGTCAGGCAACGAACCGGGGCATGAACGCCGCCGCCAATCGTGCACGGTCCACGTTGCGCCTGGATTTTCTGACGGAGTCGGCGCGCAGCATACATCACTCGCGGCGCACCCGGATTCGCGGCCCTTCACCGTGCCCCGTCAGTGCTGAGCGTCGAGCCGCAGGGCCCGGGTGACCGTGCCTGTCCGAGTCAGTCGGCTCGGTAGATGGTCTCGCCTTCCTTGATCGTCTCGACGACGTCGATCTGGTCGAGCGTCTCGGGGTCGACGGCCGTCGGATCGGTCGAGAGGATGACGAAATCGGCCAGCTTGCCGACCTCGATCGAGCCCTTGGTCGCCTCCTCGAGGTGCTGCCACGCGGGCCAGATGGTCATCGCCTTGAGCGCGGTGATGACGTCGACTCGTTGCGCCGGCCCGATGATGTCGCCGGAGCGCGAGCGCCGGGTCACGGTGGCGTCGAGGATGCGCATGGAGTCCGGGAAGGCCACCGGCGCGTCGTGGTGCGACGAGAACCTGATCCCGCGCTGTACGCACCAGCCGGTCGGCGAGATGTCGTCGACGAGCTCGGGCCCGACGGTGTGCTCGCGGTGCCAGTCGCCCCAGTAGAAGGTGTGCATGGGAAACAGCGACGGCATGATGCCGAGCCGCTTGACGGCGTCCAGCTGGTCGGAGCGCAGGAACTGGCCGTGGATCAGCACCGGGCGCGTCGCGGTCGGGCCGTGCTCGGCCAGCGCGGCTTCGTTGGCTGCGATCAGGAGATCGGTGGCGGCCTCGCCGTTGGAGTGGGTGAGCAGCTGGACGTCGTTGGCGTAGGCCCAGTCACCGCGTCGACCACCTGCTCGCGGGTGGCTGCGGCGTAGCCCGACGTAGCCCGGCGGGTAGTCGCCGACCGGGTCGACGTAGGGCCGGTCGCGCCAGGCGGTGAAGCCCTGCGGCGAGCCGTCGATGGTCAGCTTGGCCCCGCGCGACCCGGAAGCGGTTGCGGTAGGTATCGCTCTGATGCTCCGCGATGAAGTCGCGGTCGGCCAGCACGTCGACGTAGGTCACGATGTCGATCGTCGAAACCGCCCTCGTCGGCGATCTTCCGCAGCATCGCCACGGTCGAGGGCAGCGACCGGCCCTCCTCGGCCGTGGTGTAGCCGAACCTGGCCCAGAGCTCGGATCCGGCCTCCGCGAAGGCGCGCGCCCCGGCCTCGCCGATATCGCCCATGCAGCTTGACGATGGCGGCGAAGAACGCCGTCTCCTCGAGCACGCCGTCGGGCTCGCGGCTGCCCGCCCGGCGCCGGATCACGCCGCCCTCGGGGTCCTCGGTGGCGGCGTCGTAGCCCACCACCTCGAGCGCGGCCGAGTTGAGCGCCGCCAGGTGGCCCGACTGGTGGATGATGACGATCGGGACGTCGCTGGATACCGCGTCGAGGTCGTCGCGGGTCGGGTGGCGCAGCTCGGCGAGTTGCGCGTTGTCGTAGCCGAAGCCGATGATGAGGTCGTAGCGCTCGACGGCCTCAGCGTTGGCGGCCGCCCAGTCGCGCAGGGTCTGCTGCAGCAAGGCGATTTCGTTGACCTCGCCGTCGGGCGGCGCCAGCAGGTTGGCCGACAGCGCCTGCAGGCCGCCCATGAAGACGTGGCCGTGGGCGTCGACGAAGCCCGGCAGCATGGTCCGGCCCTCCAGGTCGAGCAGCTCGGTCCCCGGGCCCTTGATGGGCCATCACCTCGTCGGCGGCGCCGACGGCCAGGATGCTGCCCGTCCTTCTCCGCCACCGCCTCGGCGCGCATGGCATCGTCGTTCATGGTGAGGATCGGTCCGCCGGACCAGATCCTGTCGGCGGTCTGCTGCGCGAACGATGCTGGCGAGGCGAGCACGCAGGCGCCTACCACCAGAAGTGATCGCACGACGATCAGGAACCTTATCATCTTTCAGAACTCCCTTGTGAGATGCGGATATCCCGCGGTTTTTGCTACAGTCTCTGAAGCAAATCAAACTGCAGGTCGGATCATTCCCGGTGTTCTGGTCCGGTGCACTTCGTGATCCAACCCGCCGCTTTCAAGAGGAGGAGTGTCATGGTGGTTCGCGCGACAGGTGTCTTCTTCAACGCCGTGGGGGATTTCTTCCGCGCCTGGCCACGGCTGTTGACCACTGACGTGATCTATAAGGTCATCGCGTTCGTGATCCTGACACCGCTGGTGGGCGCTGCCCTCAGGTTCTTCCTCTCCACCTCGGGCTCGGCGGTGGTGGCGGACGAGGACATTCTGTTCTTCATCCTGAGCCCCATCGGTCTCACCACACTTGTTCTGATCAGTGCCGTCAGCCTCGCCATCGTGGCTTTGGAGCTATCGTGCCTGATGACAATCGGTTTTGGTGAAACGCGGGATCTCGAGGTGAAGGTGGTCGACGCCCTCTGGTACGGCGCGCGCCATAGCTGGTCTGTGATTCGGCTGACGTTGCGCATCTTTGCTCAGGCGTTGTTGATCGCCCTGCCCTTCCTGGCCGTGGGTGGGCTGACCTACCTTGTGCTGCTTCGGGAGCACGACATCAACTACTACCTGGCCGAGAAACCGCCGATCTTTCTGTTTTCAGCAGGGATCATCGTTGCCCTGCTCGGGGTCATGGCGGTGCTGATCATCAAACGGCTGATCAGTTGGGCCTTTGCCCTGCCCCTGGTGCTCCTCGAGGGAATGTCGCCGGCGGAGGCCATGACAACCAGCGCGGAACGGGTCCATGGACATCGTTGGATCATCGCGTTCGTTCTGGTGACCTGGAGTGTGGTGGCCTCGCTGCTGTCAGCGGTGCCCCTGGCCTTGGCCGGATGGGCCGGCGACCGGCTGATCCCCAGGTTCTCCGGTTCCATGCCAGGGACCGTGTGGGCCATGGGAGGCGTGGTCCTGCTCTGGGCCGTTGTCAACCTGATCGTGACTCTGGTCAACGCGTCCATGCTCGCGCTTCTCATCGTCCGGATGTATGAGAAGCTCGGCGCATCATCGGCAGCCCAATTGTCGGGGGTCAAGTCCTCTCGGCGACTGGGACAGGACCAAAGGCGACGACTGTCAACCGCCATGGTGCTGGGTCTACTGGCGGTGGCCACGGTGCTTGCAGCGGTCGTCGGATACACCCTCATGGGAAGGGTCCAGATGGAGGACGACGTGGTGGTCATCGCCCATCGGGGAGCGGCGGGCAGCGCACCTGAAAACACCCTCGCTTCGATCGCGCTGGCCCTGGAGCAAGGCGCCGACATCGTCGAGATCGACGTCCAGGAGAGCGCGGACGGCGAGGTCATGGTCATCCACGACGGCGATCTCATGCGGGTTGGCGGCGACCCCCTCAAAATCTGGGACGGCACCGCCGAAGAGATCCACGCCATCGATGTGGGCAGCTGGTACGCTCCCGAGTTCAGCGGCCAGCGCGTCCCCACGCTGGAGGAGGTCCTGCTCATGTGCCGGGGCAAGGCAATGGTTGACATCGAACTCAAGTACTACGGCCACAACCAACTGCTCGAGGAACGGGTCGCCACCATCGTCGACGAGACCGGGATGCACGACCAGGTGGTCGCCATGTCCCTCAAATCGGAGATCACCGAGAAAATGAAGCGGCTCCGGCCCGAATGGGAGGTGGGGCTGCTCACCGCCAAAGCGGTTGGGGATCTGACGACCACGGACTTCGACTTCCTAGCGGTTCACGTGGGCATCGCCACGCCCGATTTCATCCGCCGCGCCCACGACGCCGGCAAAGACGTCTATGTGTGGACGGTGAACGACAGGCTGAATATGTCGCGGATGATGAGCCGGGGGGTGGATGGCGTGATCACCGATCATCCGGGGTTGGCGAAAGTGGTCCTCGCGGAACGGGCCGAGATGAGCACCGCCGAGCGCATGCTTGTATCCGCCGCCTTCTGGATTGGGCTGGAGCCTAAGGAACCCCCGGCGGAGGTCGATCTGGGTGGATAACCCAACGCCGGTGAATCGCTCAATTCGCTGCGCGAGTTGAGAACAGAAGAAGAGTCGCAGCGCGATTCACGGAGTTCTGCGCAGCGAAGAGCGCAGCCACCTCGGGCACCCAACCGGTGCCAGGGCCGACACTCTTGACATTATGTGAACCGGTGCCTATGAACCGGTGCCAGGGCCGACACTTCTGAGGCTTGGGCACCGGGGCAAAACGCGTGTCCCTCGAGTCTGAGTGTCAATAGTGTCGGCCCTGGCACTGTCACGCGCGTCCCGCGGGTGAAAGGGTCAGAAGTGTCGGCCCTGGCACCGTCCCGTCAGGAAGATGGGTGCTGCCTGCTGCTCACGGCCCGCTGTCCCCCTCCCAACCAATGATCCTGAGGTCTTGAGGTCCTGGGGCCGGGTCCCAAGACCCCAGGACCAGGTGCCGGATGCCGCCGGCCGGGACCACAGGACCTCTTGTGCCCACGTCTATCCGCGGTCAAGGTTGAACGATGGAGGAACTCCTGATTCCCTCACAGACAGAATGTGACCGTTCGTCCAATCCACGACCACCACCGTGCAGGTGGCCACGAATCGATCCAAACCCAGATCCTGGGTCAGGACGCGGATGACCCCGCCGTGGACAAAGAGCAGATGGCGGCCCGGAGCGAGTTCGTCGACAAAAGAACGGACCCGGCGCCGAAAATCGCGATGGGACTCGCCGCGGGCGATGTCGAAATCGCGGAATTCAAGGAAGACCGCCGCAACGGTGGGATCGACGTCGTCGTAGTCGCGGCCCTCCCAAACTCCGAAATCCACCTCGCGCAGTCGCGGTTCCGGCGTGGGTTCGCCCCAGGCCAAACGCGCGGTAGTCACGGTGCGGTCGAGATCCGAGGACCACACCGAGTCGAATGTATTACCCTCCAGGAAGGGACCGAGCGCCGCCGCTTCACGCGCGACCCACATCGGTCAGTGGTGGATTGGATCCACCGGCGATCCGGCGGGCCGCGCTGGCCGTGGTCTGGCCGTGGCGCACCAGCCACAGTTCGAGATGATGGTTGACGTCCATGGCGTCGCGCAGTGTAGCGGATCCCCAGCCCCGGGCCTGGAACACTGCTACGCTCTGTCGGCATCCACAACGGAGGTTGAGTCGATGCCTGAGGTCGGCGTGCTCTACAAACAGTGGGAACCCGAGCGGTGAGTTCGACGCCATCGTCATCGGCTCCGGCATGGGAGGTCTGGCCACAGCGGCGCTGTTGGCGCAACACGCGGGCCATAGGGTGCTCGTTCTCGAGCGCCACACGGTGGCCGGAGGATTCACACACGTCTTCCGGCGCAAGGGCTACGAGTGGGATGTGGGCGTCCACTACATCGGCGGAGTGCATCGTCAGGGGAGCTTTCTGAGGACTGTCTTCGATCACATCTCCGGTGGCGAGCTGCGTTGGGAAGACATGGGCGAAGTTGTGGACACCGTCATCGTCGGCGATCGGCGGGTGGAGTATCTGGCCGGCCGCGAGGCCTGGCGACAGCGGATGCACGAGGAGTTTCCTGAGGACACGACCGCCATCGACCGCTATATGGAGCTGGCCGACGAGGTGACCCACAGGACCAGGTCGTTCTTCGCATCCAAGGCCCTCCCATCACTGGCCGCCGCAGTCGCCGGCCCGTTCATGCGCCGCAGTTTCCTTCGCCTGAGCGATCGGACCCTAGGTGATGTGCTCGACGAACTGACCGAGAACCGAATGCTGAAGGCGGTCCTCGCCGCTCAATTCGGCGATCACGGCATGCCACCGGGCCAGGCGAGCTTTGCCATCCATGCCATGATCTTCCGTCACTATCTGGGCGGAGGCGCCTACCCGGTTGGAGGATCGAGTCGGATCGCAGCCACCGTCGCCCCACAGATCGAAGCTGCCGGCGGACAGATCGTCCTCGGCGCAGATGTCGCCACGGTCATGATCGAGGATAGGCGGGCGGTGGGCGTCGAGCTCGCCGATGGCCGGACCCTCAGAGCGCCCCTTGTCATCAGCGACGCCGGCGTCGCCAACACGGCCATCAAACTCCTGCCGGACGGCGCCCCGGGACGGGAGCGGCTGATCGCCACCCTCGGACGGATCGGGCGGTCGGCGTCCCACGTCTGCCTCTACGTCGGGACACGCCAGACGGCGGAGGAGCTGGGGCTCGAAAAATCGAACCTCTGGGTCTATCCCGACGACGATCAGGACGCCGCCGTAGAGCGCTACCTCGCCGACCCGGACGCCCCCATCCCACTCGCCTACATCTCCTTCCCGTCGGCAAAGGACCCGGATTTCGAGCGCCGTTTTCCCGGCCGCGCCACCGTCGAGGTGGTGAGCCTGGCGAACTATGACTGGTTCGCAGCCTGGGAAGAAAAACCCTGGCAGAAGCGCGGTGAGGACTACAACACACTCAAAGAACGTCTCTCTGATCGTCTGCTGGAGATCCTCGTCCAACAGGTGCCACAACTCGACGGCGTCATCGACTACCACGAGCTGTCCACGCCGATCTCCACCCGGCACTTCGCGGATTACGACAAGGGTGAGATCTACGGTCTGGAACACTCTCCCGCCAGGTTCCGCGAGTCGGCGTTGCAGCCGCGGACGCCACTCAAGGGCTTTTACCTCACCGGGCAGGACGTCTGTACCGCCGGAGTCGCCGGGGCGCTCTTCGGCGCGGTCGTCGCCACATCGGCCATCCTCGGCCGCAATGTGATCAACGAGGTCGTGACCGCTCGATGAGATTGACGTGCTAATTCTCGGCACGCGCTGCCCGATGGCGCGTCCGTTGGAGGTGCCTGGCATCCCGATCCGTCAAAGCCGACGGACCGATTCGTCCCGTCGGGGCGGATCGGCGTGCCTGGCATCCTCACGGGGAGCGCGACGATACAGGGGTGCGACGAAGTTCCCATGCCTTCAATGATCGGCCATCGGCCCTGTCAGCCGGCCCATCTCCCGACCGCGCTCCCCGAGGTTACTCGCGGCCGATGGCCGCGGTGACCAGCCGTCACCTGCGGGTGGCCGTAAGGCCGCTGATCGTTCGTTCGGGATCGGAAAAGGCCGCCGCACGCGGCCACGGCCACAACCGCTGCCGACGGCAGGTTGCCACCTCCGACATTGTTCGGCCCCGTCTCGAAGTCACAATCCAGCATCTCGGTTTCGAACAATGTCGGAAGTGGCACGCCCGCCCATCGCGCCCACCCGCTTCTTTCTCCTTACGACAGCGTACAATCCCTCTGCGCGCCCACGACGAATGCGGCGCGTAGCGGAGGTCCCCCATGCACGTCATCGCCGACATCTCCATCGTCCCGCTGGGCGTTGGTCTCTCCCTTTCCTCCTTTGTCGCCGCCTGCGAGAAGGTGCTCGCCGAGGCCGGCCTCGAGCCCAAACTGCACGCCTACGGCACCAACGTGGAGGGCGAGTGGGGCGACGTCTTCGCCGCTCTGGAGAGATGCCACGAGGTTCTGCACGAGATGGGAGCGCCGCGAGTCTCCACCAACCTTCGTTGCGGCACCCGCACCGACAAAAAACAGACGCGCGAGGACAAGGTTCGGAGCGTGCAGGAAAAACTGAATCCTTGACGGGATGTCGTGGGCGTGTGGTGCAGCCGTCCCGGCTGCACTGGAGCGCTCACTTTCATCGACTTTCCATCGCGCCGATTCTGCTCACGTGCTCCCCGATGGCGCGTCCTTCGGAGGTGCCTGGCATCCCGATCCGTCAAAGCCGACGGACCGATTCGTCTCGTTGGGGCGGATCGGCGTGCCTGGCATCCTCGCGGGGAGCGCGATGAGAACAGGGGCGCGACGAAGTTTCCATGCCGTCAATGATCGGACATCGGCCCTCTCAGCGGGCCCGTCTCCCCATCGCGCTCCCCGAGGTTGCCCCCTCTGACGAATTCGGGACTCCTCGCGCTATCATGACCGATCGGCCTCAAACCCAAAATCGTCAGAGAAGGCACGCCCGCTCATCGCGCCCTCTCGCTGCGGGTGGGTGGGGGTCTTCGTTCTTTGTTCTTCCTTGGATGCAGCAGGCCGGAGGCCTGCGCTACAAAGCGCCCAAGACCTCAACGACGGCGTCCAGCCCAGCGTCGAACGCTTGCCGTACCCGCGGATCGCGCAAGCCGCCATACTGCTGATCCTCGGACCGCGACACACTCACGTTGTCGGTGCAGAACAGGAGGGCGCCCATCTGGAGGCCGAGCCGGGCCCCCACCACCGCGGCGGTGGCGCACTCGGACTCCACTCCCAGCACCAGACCCGCGCAGTCCTCATAGATCTCCGGGCCCTGGCGATAGCCGGCATCGGTGGTGTAGGTCGAACCCAGGTGAGCCTCGACAGTCCGTGGACCGCGCCGACTCCCAAGGTCTCGCCGAAAGCAGCGGATCGGAGGCCGCCGGAAAACCGGGTGGGGCGTAATAGTCGGATGTTCCATCACCCCGGACCGCTCCGGACACCACCAGCAGGTGGCCCACCGCAAGCCGCGGATCCACTCCCCCACAGGCGCCGAAGATAACCACCCGCTCAGCCCCATTGGCCGCGGCCATTTCCAGCGCGTTGGCCGCAGCCGGACCACCCATTCCCGAGTACATCAGGGTGATTCCGCCCGAAGCAAGCTGATAGACAATCCGGTCGGTGGTCTCGTCCAACTCGACCTCGACGCCGCCCAGCCGGTCCACGATGGCCGGCAGGAAGGAACGCCGGCCGAAGGGCAACAGGATCACCGACGGGGCGCACCGGAAGCCGGGATTGTTGGCGTGTTCGAAATTGCGTTGGTTCATGGTCGATCAGGATATCAGGGAGAATTTTGAATTCTCAGTTTTGAATTCTCAATTCCGAATTCCACCCTCCCTCCCACTGGCTCTCCGGGCGGGTGGTGGCAATTCAAAATTAAAAATTCAAAACTAAAAATTGAAGATTGCGAAACACGACTTCGACACATTCCTCATTCTCTCCACCCTCTCCGCCCTCTACACTTTCTACACTCTCTACACCTATCGTCGTGCTACATTTGCTCGCTGCGACGACACCACGACCATCGTCGTCAAATTGAGAATCATGCTCACGGAGGGCATCCCATGAAGAATCTCACGATCGCGATGGCGATCCTGGCCATGGCCAATCTTGTATTCACCGCGGATGAATCAATAGAAGCCGACGAGGCCACGCCAAGGATGTCCGTCTCCACCTTCAAGGGACTCGAGCTTCGCGGCATCGGGCCGGCCATCAACTCCGGCCGCGTATCGGACTTCGCGGTCACTCCCGGAAAACGCCACCGGTACTTTGCCGCCGCGGCATCGGGCGGGGTCTGGAAGACCGACAACGCGGGCACGACGTGGACGCCGGTCTTCGACGACCAGGGTTCCTACTCCATCGGTTGTCTGGCCATGGACCCCGACAACCCGAACGTGGTGTGGGTCGGCAGCGGCGAGAACAACAGCCAGCGGTCGGTCTCCTTCGGCGACGGTGTCTACAAGACGCTGGACGGCGGCGGCAGCTGGACCAACATGGGGCTGAAGAACTCAGAGCATATCGGGATGATCGCCATCGACCCGCGCGACACCGACGTGGTCTACGTTGCCGCCCAGGGCCCTCTGTGGCGTTCCGGCGGCGACCGAGGTCTCTACAAGACCACCGACGGTGGCGGCACCTGGACCAAGATCCTGGACATCAGCGAGAACACCGGCGTCAGCGAGGTCGTGCTCGATCCGCGCGATCCGGACACGATCTACGCGGCGGCCTACCAGCGTCGGCGTCATGTGTGGACCCTGATCAACGGCGGACCGGAGTCCGGTATCCACAAGTCCACCGACGGCGGACAGTCCTGGCGCGAAATCACAACGGGCCTTCCCGAAGAGGATCTCGGCCGGATCGGCCTCGCCGTATCGCCCGCGGATCCGGACGTCGTCTACGCCATCGTCGAGGCCGCCCGCGATGCGGGTGGCGTCTTCCGGTCGACAGACCGCGGCGAGACCTGGAAGAAACGCTCCGACTACATGTCCTCGAGCCCCCAGTATTACAACGAGCTGGTGGCGGACCCGGCCGACGTGGACACGGTCTACTCCCTCGACACCTACCTTCACGTCAGTGTGGATGGCGGCACGACCTTCAAGCAGGTGGGTGAAGACCACAAACACGTGGACAATCACGCCCTGTGGATCGATCCCGACGACACCGACTACCTGCTGGTGGGATGCGACGGCGGCGTGTACGACAGCTTCGACCGCGGCCGGACCTGGATGTATCGGGAGAACCTGCCCATCACCCAGTTCTACCGCGTCTCGGTGGATACCTCGGAGCCTTTTTATTACATTTATGGGGGAACTCAAGACAACAACACCCTCGGCGGTCCTTCGCGGACGCTGCACAGCTCGGGCATCTCCAACGAAGACTGGTTCGTCACAGTTGGTGGCGACGGCTACGAGACTCAGGTGGACCCCACCGACCCGAATATTCTCTACAGCCAGAGTCAGTATGGAGGTCTCGTGCGCTACGACCGACGGTCCGGCGAGAGGTTCGACATACAACCCCAGGAGGCTCCCGGAGACGAGCCCCACCGCTGGAACTGGGATTCGCCGTTGATCATCAGCCCGCACTCTCCCTCGCGGCTCTATTTCGCCTGTCAGATGGTCTTCCGGACCGATGATCGGGGCGAAAGCTGGCACGCTGTCAGCCCCGACCTGACCCTTGGCATCGACCGCGACACCCTGCCGGTGATGGACCGCATCTGGGGGCCGGACGCAGTGTCGAAAAATAGGTCCACGTCGGCGTTCGGCAACATCGTGTCGCTCGCAGAATCACCCCTCGTGGAAGACCTGATCTATGTCGGCACCGATGACGGTCTGATCCAGATCACCGAGGACGGCGGCCTGAGCTGGCGTCGTGTGGATGGCGTGCGCGGCGTACCCGACCGGACCTACGTCAGCCGGCTCGAGGCCTCGCACACCGACCCTGACACCGTCTACGCCGCCTTCGACAACCACAAGAATGGCGATTTCAAACCCTACGTATTCAAAAGTTCGGATCGCGGCAGGAGTTGGACCTCCATGGTCGGCGACCTCCCCGATCGGGAGGTGGTCTACGCACTCACCCAAGATGATGAGAACCCGAAACTCCTTTTCGCCGGCACCGAGTTCGGGCTCTATTTCACCACCGACGAGGGTGGGCACTGGATCCCTCTGAAGGGGAGTTTCCCGACCATCCAGGTACGCGATCTCGACATCCACCACGGCCAGAACGACCTGGCGGTGGCCACCTTCGGCCGGGGCTTTTACATCCTCGACGACTACTCGCCCCTCCGTCGCGCTTCGGAGGACCTCTTCGATCAGGATGCGGTCCTGTTCGACGCGCGCGACGTACCCTGGTTCGTTGAGACACGCTCGCGCCACATGTCCCGAGGTCACGCCTTCTGGACCGCCCCAAACCCTCCCTTCGGAGCCACCTTCACCTACTACCTCCGGGACGGTCTGAAGACCCGTCGTGAACAACGCATCGAAGAGGAGAAGGCGGCGCTCGAGGCCGGTCGCGATCCAGACTTTCCGTCCCTCGAGGAACTTCGAGCGGAGGAGTTGGAGGATGAGCCCCGAATCGTCCTGACAGTGGCCGACGCAACCGGAGCAGTCGTGCAGAGGGTACCAGCGACGCGCACCAAGGGCATTCACCGTGCGAGTTGGAATCTGCGGTACCCGGCCGCGGTCCCGATTGATCCCCATCGGACGGAATCATCCCAGGACGACGAGCCGCCCCGCGGCCCGCTCGCGCTCCCGGGCAGCTATACCGTCACCCTTTCGGCGGAGGTCGACCGGGTCATCACCGAGCTTGCAGGTCCCGTTTCATTCGATGTGTTTGCCCTCGACCTGTCGTCTTTCGCGGTCGACAATCCCGAAGAGGTGCTCGCGTTCCGTAGGAGCGTTGCCGCCCTTCGGCGGGCCGTGCGTGGCGCCGTGGAAGCGGCCGAGGAAGCCGCCGATCGCCTCGACCACGTGGAGGCGTCTGTGCTCGCGGCCGAAGCGGTCGACACCGGGATGCTCGCGCGGACCCACGCTCTCCAAGCCGAGCTCGACGACATCATGCTGCGGCTCTACCGTGACCGGCTGCGCCAACAGCGCAACGTCCCCGAGCCACCGTCCGTCTGGCAACGGGTAGAACGAATCGTGGGCAACCAGTGGGACACCACCACCGCACCGACCCAGACGCAGCGGGACGCCTACCGGTGGGCGGTCGATGAGTTCGCCGTCCAGCTCGACCGATTGCATGAGCTCTTCGACAGTCTCGAGTCGCTGGAAACCGAGCTCGAGGCCGCCGGAGGGCCGTGGACGCCGGGTCGAGTTCCCACCTGGACGCCGGGAGGAGGGGCTGGGGACTAGGGGCTAGGGCCCCCACCTATCCGAGTGCTTTGTAGCGCGGCCGTCGCGGCTGCATTTCTGGCGTTGATTGATCGACCAAATGCAGGCGGGGCGCCTGCGCTATATCCTTCCTCTCGTTCGATACGATCAGTCGATTTCGTCGCTCCCCTCTCCCAACCGCGCTCCCCGAGGTTACTCGCGGCCTCCTGCCGCGGTGACCAGCCGTCAATGGCGAGTGGCCAGTGGGTGGCGAACAACCCGGAACCCGGCACTGGGAACCTGGATCTGAAATATTCGCCAATCACCCATCGCTCTCCATGCGGGAGGGTTCGACATGAGCACTGAACTCGAAACCGCCACATTTGGCGCCGGATGCTTCTGGGGCATCGAACAGGCATTCCGGCAGCTCGACGGAGTTGTGGACGCGGCGGTGGGCTACACCGGTGGCCACACCGAAGAGCCCACCTACCAGGCCGTATGCAGCGGAACCACCGGACACGCCGAGGTCGTGCAGGTCCAGTTCGATCCGGAGAGGATCAACTACGACGAGCTGTTGTCCGTTTTCTGGAAGATCCACGACCCTACCCAAGTCAATCGCCAGGGACCGGACGTGGGCAGCCAGTACCGGTCGGCGATCTTCGTTCACTCGCCCGAGCAGGAAGCCGCGGCCATCGCTTCACGAGACACACTGAACGCCAGCCGTTCGCTCGGCCGTCCGGTCGCCACCGAGGTCGCCCGTGCCGGTCCGTTCTGGCGCGCCGAGGACTATCACCAGCGGTATCTCGAAAAACGAGGTGGAGGAGTGTGCGGGATTTGACACCCCCACCCGCCCGGGCCGATGCTGGAAGCTGGATGCTGGATCCCCCGCCCACCCGGAACGCGAAGCGATCTTCATCTTCCTCTTCATCAGCGGCTTTGTAGCGCAGGCCTCTGGCCTGCATTCCGCGGCCAATCGCGACCAGATTTGCAGCCGGGACGGCTGCGCTACAACATCTTGTTGGCTGCGCGGGCGGCCACCGTCAACTTTTGACTTTTGACTTTTGACTTTCGACCGGAGGAACGGGTGGGCGGTGGTTTTTAAATTTCGAATTGCGCAACAGGCCCTACCACCGATATCCTGAGGCGCGTCAAACGCCTCTGAGAGCACCAGGAAAATATGAGGACGAAAATGAAGCTCAACAGGATCTTCACCACCGCGGCGGTACTCGCCGCCATCGCCTTCTCGGCAGCGGCCTGGGAAAACCCGCCGGACCACGAGTTCACGGCCACGGCCGTCATGACAACCAGCCAGGGAACCCGGAGCATGCCGGTGACGCTGGTGGCTCGCACCTACACCTCCATCGACGACGCGCTCCGCCTCGAGAAGGTGCTCGCCGATGGCGGCCAGGGCGCCTTGTTGTCGGCATTGCGGGGTATGAACAACGGCCGTCTTCGCCTTGGGGCCCTGGAGATGCCGGTGAGCCTTGTGGCGGCCGAGGAGATCAGCGACGGTTACCGCTACTTCTTCATCACCGCACGCAGACTCCACGTGGAGGAGGTCAACAGCTCGAGCCCTTCGTTGGAATACCCCTTCGGTGTGGCCGTATTCGAGCTCGGCGACTTCGGCACCGGTGACGGTGAGATCTACCCAGAGGCTGCCATACGAATCGACGACGAAGGCTCGGTGGTCATCGAAGAGTACCAAGGTGAGCCAGGTCAGCTCAAGGACGTCACGAAAAAAGAATCATGGTAGAGCCGCGACGTCTGGTGGTCGGCATCTCCGGTGCCAGTGGGGTCATCCATGGCATCCGCCTACTCGAGGTCCTCCGCGAGGTGGGCTCCGTCGAGACCCATCTGGTGGTGAGCGACGCCGGCAAAAAGACCATCGCCTTTGAGACCGATCACTCCATCAATGATGTGGAGGGACTGGCTGACAAGGTGTATCGCGCGGGCGACATTGCGGCTGGGCTGTCGTCAGGGTCATTCGCCACGGCCGGGATGGTCGTTGTTCCCTGTTCCATCAAGACCTTGTCAGGCATTGCCAACAGCTACGCAGACAATCTCCTGACCCGCGCCGCGGACGTCACACTCAAGGACCATCGACGGCTGATCCTGGTGGTTCGCGAGACTCCGCTCCACCTCGGCCACCTCCGTCTGATGACCCGGGCGGCCGAAATGGGAGCGGTCATCATGCCGCCCATGCCGGCCTTCTATCACCGTCCACGTTCGGTGCGGGAGGTGGTGGACCAGACCGTCAACCGGATCCTGGACATGCTGGACATCGAACTTGATAACGATCTCTTCCACCGATGGACCGGGGGAGCCGGCTTGAAAGAGGTGTGACTTCATCTCAGCCGCTGCGGGACTGAAACCGTCGGCGGGTTTATCAGTATGAACGCTGGGGGTTCGATCCTATGAAACACAGCCGTACGTCATTCGCCGTCCTCGTTTTCTTGGCCATGGTGGCCGCGGGATGTGGCAGCACCTCGCCGTCCGCCCAGTCGTCGATCACCCCACCGCCGCCGGCGCCGACTCCCACCGCGGCCCCGGGTCCGATCGAAGCCGCGAACCAGCCGGTCCCGCTCGATCCGGCGGTGATCCACGGCACCCTCGCAAACGGCCTGACCTACTACATCCGCTCCCATGACGAGCCCCGCCAGCGGGCCGAACTCCGGCTCGCCATCAACGCGGGATCGATCCTCGAGGATGACGACCAGCGGGGCCTGGCCCACTTCGTGGAACACATGGCCTTCAACGGCACGGAGAACTTCGAAAAAC
Organism: uncultured Holophagae bacterium; assembly: GCA_963710645.1. GTDB lineage: Bacteria > Acidobacteriota > Thermoanaerobaculia > Thermoanaerobaculales > Sulfomarinibacteraceae > FEB-10. Next base: position 338,852 of record CAVQBD010000009.1, read on the forward strand.
AGGAATTGCTGGACTACCTGGAGTCCATCGGCATCCGTTTTGGAGCCGACCTCAACGCCTACACCTCCTTCGACGAGACCGTCTACATGCTGACAGGTCCCGACCGACGACCCCGAGCTCCTTGCAAACCGGTGTCCAGATCCTGTCGGAGTGGGCTGCCAGGATCACCTTCGACCCCGAGGAGATCGACAAGGAGCGCGGTGTGGTGATCGAGGAGTGGCGTCTCGGCCGTGGTGCCGGGGCCCGGATCTTCGATAAGCAGGCGCCGGTGGTTTTTCATGATTCCCGTTACGCCGAACGGTTGATCATCGGAAAAAGGGAGACCCTCGAGTCTGCCCCGCCTGAAGCCATCACACGGTTCTACCGTGACTGGTACCGTCCGGATCTCATGGCGATCGTGGTGGTGGGCGATTTCGACGCCGGCACTGTGGAGGAGTTGATTCGCATCAACTTCGAGTCGATCCCAGCCGCTGAGAACCCGCGACCTAGGACCGTATTCACCGTCCCGCCCCACTCCGAGACGCTGTACTCCATCGTCACCGACCCCGAGGCAACCATGACCCGTGTCCGGCTGATGCAGAAGCTGCCGCCAAGGGACCTGGTCACCGAGCAGGAGTACCGACGCTCCATCGTGGAAGGGTTGGGCGATGGCATGCTCAACCAGAGACTCGACGAACGGTCCCGCGAGGCCGACCCCCCCTACATCGCGGCCGGCAGCGGTGCGGGCAATGCGGTCCGCGAGATGGGCGCTTATAACCTGGTGGCCATCGTCGACGATGGTGGTTTGGACCGCGGCCTGGAGGCTATCCTCACCGAGGCCGAGCGGGTTGCTCGTTACGGTTTCACCGCCACCGAGCTCGAGCGCGCCAAGTCCGCATATCTCAGGGGCATGGAGCAGGCCTACAAGGAAAGGGACACGGTCAAGTCCGGTGCCCTGGCCAACGAGTACGTCCGCAACTTCCTCACCGAAGAAGCCGCTCCAGGCATCGCCGAAGAATTCGAGCTGGCCAAGAAATTCGTCCCCGGGGTCACCCTGGATGAGGTCAATACAGTCGCCAAGACCTGGCTGGTGGACGGCAGCCGCGTGGTGACCGCCAGCGGCCCCGAGAAGGAGGGCGTGGCACCTCCCAGCGAAACGGTCATCGCTGCCGTGGTGGCCCGCGTGGGGCTCGCCGACATCGCACCCTATGACGACCGGGTGGCTGACCAACCACTCATGGCGACGATCCCGCCGCCGGTAGAGATCGTCGCTGAAGACACGATTCCCGAACTCGGCGTGACCCAGTGGCAGTTGGCCAACGGGGTCCGCGTGGTGCTCAAGCCCACCGATTTCAAGAACGACGAAATCCTCTTCACCGCCTTCAGCCCCGGCGGCACTTCGCTGGTGGCTGATCCCGACTACATCGCCGCGGCCACCGCCGATACCGTGGTCCTCGAGGGTGGTGTCGGGCCCTTCGACCTGACCCAGCTCCAGAAACTTCTCGCCGACAAGGTCGTGACTGTCGGCCCATATATCTCAGAGCTCGAAGAAGGGGTTTCGGGCGGCGCCTCGCCCGAGGACCTGGAGACCATGTTCCAGCTGATCTCGCTCTATTTCACGGACCCGGTCAAGAGCGAACAGGCCTTTGCCTCGGTGATCCAGAAGTACAGCGGTTTTGTGGAGAACCGTCTTGCCAGACCAGAGGCAGTGTACGCCGACGCCGTGAGCGCCGCGGTGTCGCAGAACCACTTCCGCCGCCGCCCCTGGACCGGGGAGCTGGTGGCCGAGATGGACCTCGACACCTCCTACGCGGTATACCAGGACCGCTTCGCCGATGCCTCGGACTTCAGTTTCGTCTTCGTCGGCAGCTTCTCATTGGAAACAATGCGGCCGCTGGTGCAAAGCTATCTCGGCAATCTGCCCACGACCGGCCGCCAGGAGGCCTGGCGCGACATCGGCGTCGAGGCCCCTCCCGGGATCATCAAGAAGGTAGTCGTCAAGGGCATCGAACCCAAGAGCCGGGTGTCCATCATCTTCCCCCACGACTTTGAGTGGACGCGCCAGAACCGATACGACTTCGGCTCCCTGTCCGACGTCCTTTCGATACGGCTGCGCGAGGAGATCCGCGAGGACGAGAGCGGTACCTACGGCGTTTCGGTGCGCGCCTCCACGGCGAGGATCCCGAGACAGACCTCCACATTGAGCATCTCCTTCGGCTGTGATCCCGAGCGGGTGGACGAACTCACCGCGCTGGTCCACCAGGCCATCCGCGACATGCAGACCGAAGGTCCCGACCCGGAGCATGTAGCCAAGATACAGGAACAGGACCGGCGGGCGCGCGAGCTGCAACTCCGCGAGAACGGCTTCTGGCTGTCGAGCCTGGAGTCCTACCTCTGGAATGAGGAGGACCCGCGGTTGATCCTCCAGTTCGACGAGCTCGTGGATGGACTGACGCCCGATGCGATCCAGGCGGCGGCACAAAGGTGGGTTGATCTCGACAGGTACGTCCAAGTGATCCTGGTGCCCGAGGGGGAGTGAAGGGTTAGCGCCCCCCCACCCGCCCGGCCGATGCTGGATGCTGGATGCTCGATCCCCCGCCCATCCCTGGGCACGGGCACGGGATCGGTCGAAGAAAAAAATCGATAAACGAAGACGCCCACTCACTCGGAGTGGTTGAGTCACTGCAGCTGTCATTCTGAGCGAGGCCCGGCCCGTCACTTCGAAACTCCCAGAGCGACACCGGAAGGGCCGAGTCGAAGAATCTGGGCGGGTGGGATCGCGTCCTGTAATCGCCCCCACCCAGATCCTTCGACTCGCTATGCTCGCTCAGGATGACAAAGGGTTGGGACGAGGCGATGCTCTTCCCCCGGGGTGGGCGGGCTCTTTGTTCTTTGTTCTTTGTTCTTTGTTCTTCGTTCTTTGTTCCATTCGGGCATGGGGTGAAGCGACGCCACGAACCCCAGCGCCTTGGCTGCCGTATGGTATCTGCTGTGAACGAGAACTCCGACCACCAGACGTCGGTGGACATTCCCACCGAGCGCCTCGGACTCTGGGACATTGTGCGGCTGTCCCTATCTGGGACCGAGCTGGACTTCACCCGGGGTCCGGTGGGCCGCGCCATCCTGCTGTTGGCGATTCCCATGGTGCTGGAGATGGTGATGGAGTCGGCCTTCGCCATCACCGACGCCTTCTTCGTCTCGCGACTGGGTGTGGATGCCGTGGCCACGGTGGGTTTCACCGAGGCCATGATCACCATCGTCTTCGCCATCGCCATCGGCATGGCGATGGCCACCACCGCCATGGTGTCCCGGCGAATCGGAGAGAAGGACCGAGACGGCGCAAGGGTGGCGGCGGTCCAGGCCATCCTGCTGGGCATCGGCTGCTCCCTGCTCATCGCCGTGCCGGGCGCGCTGTTCGCCGCCGATCTCCTGAGGCTGATGGGCGGTGGACCCGAGTTGGTCTCCTTCGGGTCGGGATACACCAGGGTCCTGTTGGGCGGCTGTGTCACCGTCATGCTGATCTTCCTGATCAACGCCGTCTTCAGAGGTGCGGGCGATCCCGCCCTGGCCATGCGCGCCCTCTGGCTGGCCAACGGCTGCAACATCCTGCTCGATCCCTGTCTGATTTTCGGTCTCGGCCCATTCCCCGAGCTCGGCGTCGCCGGAGCGGCCGTGGCCACCACCATGGGCCGCGGCATCGGGGTGGCCTATCAACTCTGGATGCTGGCGTCAGGAAAAGGTCGGATCCGCATCCGACTGCAGGACATCCGCGTCGTGCCGCCGGTGATGCTCCGGCTGATGCGGGTCTCGGTGGGCGGCGTCATGCAGTTCCTCATCGGAACCTCGAGCTGGGTGGTCCTGGTGTGGATCATCGGCCGCTTCGGGTCGGCAGCGGTGGCCGGCTACACCATCGCTATCCGGATTGTCGTCTTCGCGATTCTCCCGTCGTGGGGCCTGGCCAACTCCGCCGCCACGTTGATGGGGCAGAATCTCGGTGCGGGCCAACCGGACCGCGCAGAGACCTCTGTGTGGCGGGCCGCGCTGTACAACGTCGTGTTCCTGTTGACGGTGGCGGTGGTGTTCATCACCTGGGCCGAGCCGGTGATCCGGATCTTCACCACCGATCCCGACGTCATCCGGCACGGCGTGTCGTGTCTGCGTTGGGTCAGCTACGGCTACGGGTTCTACGCCTATGGCATGGTCATGGTACAGGCCTTCAACGGCGCAGGCGACACCACCACTCCGACCGTCATCAACTTCTTCTGTTACTGGCTCTTCCAAATTCCCCTAGCCTATGTTCTATCCGCCACCACCCTCGGCCCCACCGGTGCCTTTGCCGCGATCACCCTGGCCGAATCGTTGATCGCGGTTGTCGGCATTCTGGCCTTCCGCCGGGGCCGATGGCGGACTCGGGAAATATAGCCCCCGTCCATCCAGTGTGAACGTATGGACCCATCCGCCACCCACCCTGTGTGGAAAGTGTGGAGGCAATATGGGGCTCGGCGCAAGCCCCTCCGCACCTCCCACACCCTCCACACTTTCCGCACTTCCACACCGGGCGGGCGGCCGAAGGGTCTACACCGGGTGGGCGGGTGGGTGTGCATTCAGCCAATTCATGCAAATTTTACCCATTTTGCCCTTGACAGCGTGGGGTTCGACAACTATCTTACCAGACTGACTGACCAGTCAGTCGGAGACTTCTATCATGACCCAGACGAAGGTCGAACAACCAGGCAAGCGTAAAATCCTCGTCGAGGCCGCAGCCCGGGTGTTTGCCAAACAAGGCTTCACAAACACCAGAATTTCGGACATTTCCCAGCATGCCGGGGTCGGCAAGGGGACGGTGTACGAGTACTTCTCCAGCAAGGAGGAGCTTTTCTTCGCCGTCTTCCAGTGGCTGAACAATGAGATCCGGAGCCGGGTCGACGCATCGGTGGATGACGGAACTCCAGCGCGCGAGGTCCTTTCCGCAATTTTCCTGACCTCCGCCGAGATCATCTCCGAACATCGCGAGATCTTCTCCATGAACCTGGAGTTTTGGGCGGCGTCGCGGGGCAGCGCCTTCGAGGACCAATTCTCGTCGGCGTGTCGATCCCTCTACCGCGAATACCGCGCCCTCACGGCCGATGTGATCCGCCGCGGCCAGCTCAACGGGGAGTTTCGACCGGACATTGATGCCGATCAACTGGCGACAGTGATCGTCAGCGCCCTCGACGGGCTCGGTGTCCAGTGCTGGTTCGACGAGTCCGTGGACGCGGTCAAGGTGAGCGAAGCGTTTGCCGGCGCATTGTGCAACGGGCTCTATGTGGAGGTCCGATGATCGGCTTGAAACCACTCCCTGGCCAAGTCGTAGTAGGGCCCGACAGGAGGAGGTCCATGTCTCAGAGAATCAGACTCGCCCCGGCCATCGCCGGGCTGGTCATCACCCTGCTCGCTCTCCCGATGCCGGTCGCGGCCGCCGACGCGGAAGGACCGACGACGTTACAGGAATTGGTGCGATCGGCCGTGGCCACCAACCCCACCGTGGGACTCGCCGACACCAACATCCAGCGAGCCCAGGCCGACGTCAAACTGGTGTCCTCGGCGCTGCTTCCCCGGCTGGACCTGAACGGCACCTGGTGGCGGTTCCAGGAGGAGCAGACCATCGAGCTGGCCCCGGGTGAGGAATTCGTGGTTCGCCCGCTGGAGGACTGGGTATGGTCCGCCGATCTCAGGCAGACTCTGTTCTACGGCCTGCGTGACTGGCGCGCACGGGACGTGGCCAGGCTCTACCGCGACATCGCCGATCTGGATCGGGCGACCGCCATCAACAACCTGACCCTGACCGTCGCCGCGGAGTTCTACACGGCGCTCGCGGCGGCGGAATCCGTGGAAGTCGCCCGGACGGCACTCAAGGCCAACGAGGGACAGCTCAAGTTGACTCAACGGCTGTTCGAAGTCGGAGAGGCCACCTCTGCCGACACCGCCCGCTGGCGATCCGAAGTGGCAGGTTCAAAGCAGCGATTGGTTGTGGCTGAGGGGAATACGGAAATCGCTCGGCGCCGGCTGGCCCGGATCGCTGGCGTCCCCGCCGTGGGTGAGCTGCAGCCCTCCGGACCGATCCCCGCCCCTCCCGGAGACGACCAGCAGCTGAAGAACGAGGCCATGGACCGGCGGCTCGAAATGGTCACACTTCGAAATCAGTTGGAGGCCGCGGGTCTGATGATCAAGGTAGAGAAGGGCGCATGGCTCCCAGAGCTCGAAGCCGGTGCCCAGTACCTGCAGCAAAAGGCTGCCTTCCCCTCCGACAGCTGGGCATCCTTTTTTCTCACCCTCAAGGTGCCCATCTACGACGGCGGGCTGACCAAAGCTCGTGTTGCCAAGGCCAAGGCCGATCTGCGCGACGTAGAGTGGCTCGAGGTCCAGGTCACACGGGAGATCCAGGACCAGGTGGACAGCGCGACCGTCACCTACCGAACCGCCACCGCTGTCCTGGAAGCCGCCCGCGAGCGCAACATCGCCGCCCGCCAGGCCTACGACCAGGTGGATCGCGCCTATCGCGTTGGCGAGGCCACCGCGGTGGACCTGCTCACGGCCACCACCGACGCCATCGACGCCGCCAATGCAGAAATCATCGCCAAAGTCCAACGTGAGTACCAGGCCATTGCCCTCCGCCATGCCATCGGCTTGTCCCCTCTGCCGGATCTCGACCTTTCAAAAACCAACGAGGATGAAACACCATGAACGCTCGACGACACGTCACATCATCATTTGTGCTCTTAACCCTGGCGATGGCCGGCTGCCATGGCGGCGGTGGGGGCGAGGGCTCTGAAAAGGCCGCGGCTGCGCGCGAAGCTGCGCTCGCACCGCGGGAGGTCCGGCTCGTCCTCGCCGAGGTGGACGAGGAACGACCCTCGCTTCAACTGGTGGGCGAAGTTCGTGCCTTCGACACCGTCTCGGTCTCACCCGAGGTCGCAGGCACCCTCGACGCGGTCATGGTGGAGGTGGGCGACCGTGTGCGAGCCGGCCAGCCGCTCGCCGAGGTCGACCGTTCCACCTTCAAAATCTACCTCCAGCAGGCCGAGGCGAATCTGGCAGCAGCCCAGGCCGATCTCGACCTCGCTGAAAAGGGGCTCGAGCGCAAACGGGACCTCTTGAGCGACGACACCATCGCCCAGGCCACTTTCGACCAGGCCAAGGCGGGCTTCGACCTGGCCACCGCCCGGGTGCTCGGCGCCGAAGCCGCCCGTGACCTGGCCACGAGAAACTGGGAGAAGAGCGTCGTCCGAGCGCCGGCAGCGGGTTCGATCATGAACCGGCATGCGGTGGCTGGTCAGTGGAACGACGTTGGTCAGATGCTCTTCGAACTGGCCATCGGTGATAACGTCAAGGTGGCGGCGCGGGTCCCGTCCGAATGGGCCCCCAGGCTGAGCGGCCTCGACGGCTTCGACTTCACGGTCGGCGCCTCACCGACGCTCTACCGGGCCAATCTCTACAGCGTGGATCCAATGGTGAATGAGTCCAGCCGATCATTCGAGGTGGTGGGCTTGGTAAAGAACACGGCTGGGGCTCTCCGCCCTGGAATGTTCGCCAACATCACCCTCGAGGCGCCCGAAGCCAAACGCAGCCTGTGGCTCCCAGTGGCAGCGGTGGCGACCTCCGACATGTCCCAGGTGATGATCGTGTCCGACGGAGCGGTCACGGTCCATCGTGTCCAGGTGGGTCGTCGGGTCGACGGCCGGATCGAGATCATCGACGGACTCGACGAGAGCCAGCCGGTGATCGCGGACACGGCAGGCCTCCACCGGGGCGTGCCGGTGCGCATCGTCGATGACGTTACGAATTCTTAATTTTGAGTTTTGAATTCTGAATTGGTTGACACCCGAAAGGTCGAGATCGTGACAAACGTACAAAATTCAAAATTAAAAATTGAGAATTCAAAATGCACCCGAAGGGTGACCCCATGAATCTGTACGACATCGCAATCCGACGTCCGGTCTTCACCGTCATGTTGATGGTGGCGCTGGTGGTGTTCGGCATCCTCGGGTACCAGACGCTTCCCATCAATCTGCTGCCATCGATGGACATTCCCATCGTCACCGTCATCACGATCCTCCCGGGAGCATCCCCCGAGGTGGTGGAGTCCGACATCACCGACGCCATCGAGCAGCAGGTCAACACCATTGAAGGCATCCGCCAACTCACCTCCTACTCGGGCCAGGGTGTTTCGCAGATCACCATCACATTCGACCTTGGACGAGACATCGACATCGCCGCCCAGGACGTTCGTGACAAGGTGTCCGGCGCCATGGGCAATCTCCCGCTGGACGCCGAGCCTCCCATCGTTCAAAAGCTCGACATCAACTCTCAGCCCATGCTGTGGTTGTCCTTCGCCGGGCTCGACCAACGGGAGCTGTCCGACTATGCCGATCAGGTCCTGCGGCCCAAACTGCAGTCGGTCCCCGGCGTCGGCAATGTCTTCCTGGCAGGATTCAGGGAGCCCATGATCCGGATCTGGATCGACCGCGACCTGCTCGCGGCCTACCGCCTTTCTGTCACCGACATCATCTCCGCCATCGGCCGAGAGAATCTCGAGCTGCCGGGCGGGTTCATCGAGGGCGATCGCTACGAGCTGGCGGTCCGCAACCTCGGTCTCTTCGAGTCTCCGGATGACTTCAACCGGATGATCATCGCAAATATCGACGGCCGCCCGGTCCGGCTGTCCGACGTCGGCTTCGCCCAGCTCGGGATCGCCGACGAGCGCGGACTCGGCCGCTACAACCTGAGGCCATCCCTGGGTCTCGGCGTGGCCCCGCGTTCCGGCGCCAATCTGGTGGACGTCAACCGGGGCGCCATCGAACGCATGAGGGAGATCGAGGGCGACTTCCCAGAGGGCGTCGAGTGGAACATTGCGTTCGACGGGGCCGAGTACGTGGAGAACTCCATCGCGAACGTCCAGTTCGACATCGCCTATGGAGCGATCCTGGCGATCCTGGTGGTCTTTGTCTTTCTCCGGTCCTGGCGCTCCACCTTCATCGTGTCGCTGGCCATCCCCACGTCGTTGATCGCGACCTTCGGCTTCATGCGGATCTTCGGCTTCTCGCTGAACAACATGACGACCCTGGCCCTCGCGCTGTCGGTAGGGGTCGTGATCGACGACGCCATCGTGGTTCTGGAGAACATCTTCCGCCATCAGGAGGAGGGCGAGGATCCCATGACCGCCGCCCACAACGGCACCGGGGAGATCGCCCTGGCGGCCATGGCGTCGACCTTCGCCATCGCCGCGGTCTTCATCCCGGTGGCCTACATGCGGGGGATGATCGGCAAGTTCCTCTTCGAGTTCGGTATTTCGGTGTCGGCGGCGGTCCTGATCTCGCTCTTCGTAGCCCTCACCCTGACCCCCATGATGTGCTCGCGGATGCTGAAAGTCACCGAGAAGCACGGCCGGATCTACGAGCTCCTCGAAGGCGGTTTCAACGCCCTGGAGGATTGGTACCGCCGCGCATTGGACTGGGCCCTCCGCCACAAGCTGATCACTCTGGCCGTCGCCAGTCTGGTCTTTGTCGGCAGCGTCGCCCTCGTGCCGTTCATCGGTGCGGAGTTCGCTCCGCAGGAAGACATGTCCATGTTCATGGTCAATGTCGAAGCCCCAGTGGGAATCTCGTTGCCGGCCATGGACGCCAAAATGCAGGAGATCGAACGCATCGTTCTCTCGCAGCCGGAGGTCCTGGGTGTCTTCGCTGCGGTGGACCTCGAGGAACGGGGCCAGGTCAACTCCGGTATCGCATTCATCCGAATGCTCAAACCCGACAAACGCAAGACGCCTCAGAGCGAGGTCGTACAACGCCTTCGACGGGAGCTCGCCACGGTGGATGGGGTCCAGGCCCGTCCCGTCGAGTTCTCCTTCTACAACATCGCGGGAGAGGGCGGCGATTGGTCCCTCTCCTACTCGATTCGGGGACCCGAATTGGACGAACTGAATCGGATCGGCAACCGACTCGTGGAGCGTCTGTCCGCGACCCCCGGGTTTGTGGATCTCGATACAAATCTCGATCTCGAACAGCCCCAGCTCTTTGTCACCGTGGACCGCGAGCGGGCCCAGGACCTCGGACTCGACGCGGCGACAATTTTCGAGACGGTATACACGCTGATCGCCGGCCGGGAGGTTGGTTCCTTTACATCCGAAGGTAAACGCTACGACGTCTGGATGAAGGCTCGACCGAGCCAGGCCAGAACCCCCGAAGACATCGGCGCGCTCCAGGTTCGCACACCAACGGGAGACATGGTGCGTCTCGACACCGTGGTCGCCATCAGTTTCGGTGTGGGCCCCATCAACATCAACCGAACCGACCGCGAGCGTTCGATTCTCCTCACTGGCAACTTGGACGGCATCCCCCTCAACAGGGCCCTCGAAACCGTGGATCAGGTCCTCGCCGAGGAGCTGCCCGATGGCTACTACGCCAAGGCCACGGGCCAGGCCGAGGAGTTCGAAGACGCCATGAGCGCTTTGCTCTTTGCCATCGGGCTCGCGATTTTGATTGTCTACATGCTCCTCGCCAGCCAGTTCAACTCGCTGCTCCACCCCTTCACAATCATGTTCGCGCTGCCACCCGCCATGACCGGTGCGCTGCTGGCTCTGTTGGTCACGGGTAACACCATCAACATCATGTCGGTCATCGGCATCATCCTGCTCTTCGGTCTGGTCACCAAGAACTCGATTTTGTTGGTGGACCTGACGATTCAGAAACAGACGGCAGGCATGGACCGCGAATCTGCTCTGCGAACAGCATGTCCCATTCGGCTCCGGCCGATCCTGATGACGGCGCTGTCCATGATCTTTGGTGTGTTGCCCGTGGCGCTGGCATTGGGCGAGGGCGGAGAGGCCCGCGCCCCCATGGCGGTGGCCACCGCCGGTGGCATGACCACCTCCACCATCATGACCCTCTTCGTCGTGCCGGTGGTCTACAGCTACATGGACCGGTTCGGCGCGTGGATCCTTCGCCGACGGTCCGACGAGACGGTCGTGGCGGCGACAGAAAAAACCGATTGACGATCATCGTCCGTGAAGGAGAGCGGCATACCGCGATCCAGTCCATTGACGCCCGTAGTTTTGTGGTAGAGTGCTCTGGCACTGAAAGTGTTCCATCGAAAGCACTTTCGGCATTGAAACCTATCATCAGGAGGAATCATGCGCGGCTCGATTCTTCGGCTCCTCCCGCTGGCATTTCTCGCCGGCTGTCTCGCCCTCAGTCTGACCTGTGCCGACCAACCTCGGACGGCACCGACTCCCGCCCCGCGCGACGGTGTCTTTCTGCACGTCTCCAGCGGCCAGGAGTCACCGCACCGGGTCCTCATGGGGCTCAAGATGGCCGAACTCATGGCCGAGGACCGCGACGTTCTGGTCTACTTCGACATCAAGGGTATCGATGTGGTGCTGTCGGACGCGCCCGATATCCAGTACTCCACCTTCCCGCCGTCCCACGATCAAATCCGGAAGTTGCTGGACCTCGGCGTCCCGCTCTACGCCTGTCCCGGGTGTCTCCAAGCCGCCGGCAAGAGCCCGGACGATCTGCGCACCGGCATCCAGGTGGCGAACAAGGATGCCTTCTTCGACTTCACCGACGGCCGGATTCTCACGCTGGATTACTGATCACCCATCCACCCGGTGCTGGATGCTGGATGCTGGATGCTGGATGCTTGATCCCCCACCCACCCGGTGAGTTAGAAGTTGAAGGTTAAACGTTGAACGTTCCTCCCGCCCATTCGGAGCGAGGTGGGCGCGATGGGCGGGCGTGCCGCTTCCGGCACTTTCTGGTTGATCGCATCGAGGTTCTCATAAACACCTGAGTCCCGAACAGTGTCAGGGGTGGCTCCGTCGGGGAGCACGGTTAAGAGATGGGCGCTTCAAATCAGCGAGTCGAAGCGAACGCGCGGGCCGGTGCCTGCCACCGATATGCGTGCCGATGAATAATGTTCGGTGGGGTGGAATCACCGGGAACGGGGGCCACGTACAGCGGTGTCCGGTTGCAGCGATCATTGGTTGCCCGTAAAGAACGACCCCCCTCGCGGGAGGGGGGCTGAATCGCAGAATTCCAGAAGATGACTATTCGATGGTAATGCTCTGAAGCTCAACCGGAACCGTCCCCGAATCCAGGATCGTCGCCATGACAGAAGTGAAATCCGTGACCCACAACGGCAACGGATTCCCACCGAGTCGCTGCGCGCTGACGCCAGTGTTGAAGCTGGCGCCTGAATCACCCGTAAAGCTCTCCATGACGGTATTGAATGTGCCGTCATTTGCCACCAACACGAGATTCGTGCTCGAAAAATCCGACAGCCAGTAACCGTCGTTCTGGGAATCGTATTCGATGCCCGTCACGTTGATGATGGGCGCGGGAGCCGAGAACACGGCCGTGACCGAGCACGGGCTCGGCGTGGCAGCCCCGCCGCTGATGTCGGTCAGATCGAGTTGGGTGATGTTGTTCCCGGCGAGGTCGGTGGCGTACACGATGCCCACCGTCGACGGATCTGCAGCGACGTCGAGGATTGTGTTCACGTTACCACCGCTGCACGGGGTTCCTGCAAGGCCCACATCCGTCTCCCAGAACGCGACGGTGGCGCCTGTGCGATCGAAGAGGTAGATGTTGTCGTCAATCGTGGCCACGTCACCGTTGTAGTCGGCAGCGTATATATAACCATCGCTCATCCGCACCGAACCGCCATCGACGTTCGGTCCGCCAAGCTTAGTGTAGGTCAGTGCCTGCGGCGTGCGCGGCGCAGTGACATTCACCATCCAGATTCCGGCTGATGGATCCGCCTCGTGGAAGAACCACATTTCGGTTGGGTTGATGTGATCGGTCGCGAGTCCGATCGGACTGGAGGCCCAGTCAACCGCGAATGTCTCGATGACATCGCCCTGAGCCTCTCCACCGACGTTTGTGACACCGTTGGCCGCCGCCCAATCCTTGAAGTTGGCAAACTGATCCGCCGCCAAGACCGGCAAAGCCGCCAGACAGACCACCGTTGCAATGATCAGCGTTCTCCTCATCGTTATCCTCCTCCCGATGGATTTTTGCATATCCAAATCCGGACGGATCCACTTTACTCCCGTCGCCTTTTGTCTGGCAACCAGCTCCACGGCAACGACTCGTTTCAAGCTCAGAAACGCCGATCTCGATGAGACTCATTGAACCATCGTGTCAACCGGCGACCGCCTGATCGCTGACCACGACCCCATCGCGGATCTCCACGACGCGACCGGCCCGCTTCGCCAGGGTCGTGTCGTGGGTCACCACCACCAGGGTCCGGCCCTGCTCCCAGAGCTCCGAGAGCAGACCCATGACATCCGACCCGCTCCCGGTGTCCAGGTTTCCGGTGGGCTCGTCGGCGAGGATGATGTCGGGCTCCATGGCCAGGGCACGGGCCACCGCGACCCGCTGCATCTGACCGCCCGAAAGCTCGGTGGGTCTGTGCTCGACTCGGTCACCGAGCCCGACCCGCTCGAGCTGTTCCATGGCACGTCGGCGCCGCTCCCTCCGCCCGATGCCGCCGAAGAGCATGGGCATCTCGACGTTTTCAAGCGCCGTGAGCTGGGGGAGCAGATTGAAATTCTGGAACACAAAACCGACCCTGCGATTGCGAACGTCCGCCAGCTCGTCCCGGTCGAGCCCCGCCACGGACTCACCGCCGAGCTGATACCGGCCGTCCGAGGGTGTATCGAGGCATCCGATCAGATTGAGCAACGTCGATTTGCCGGATCCCGAAGGCCCCACCACCGCAACGAACTCTCCCTTGTGCACCTCGAGGTTGATGCCGCGGAGAGCTTCCACCTTGATCTTGCCGGTGTCGTAGATCTTCGTGATGGCGGCCATATCGATGATGGAACCGTTGGACTCGGAGGTTCCGTTGGCGCGTTTCTTCAGGGGCCAGTTCATACCGCCCTCCCATTCCACCGGTCAAAGAACAAAAAACGAAGAACGAAGATCCCGCCCACCCACGATGTTGCGAGCTCGGCCGTCTTCGTTCTTCGTTCTTCGTTCTGTGGTCTGTTACTCATAGCGAAGGGTCTCCGCAGGGTCCACCGTGGCTGCTCGGCGGGCCGGGAAGTACCCGGCCAGGATCCCGATCGTGCCGAGGATCATTGCCGTGGCCGCCGCGATTTGCCACGACAAGGTCGGCTTGCCCATGAACTCGAGGGCCTCGTTGCCCTCAACCGGCACCAGCGCGAGCAACATGATGATGACCATGGCGATCACCATCCCCATGGCCCCGCCGAGCATGGTGTACGCCACACCCTGCAAAACGAAGGGCCCGGTGACCCATCCGCGGTGGGCGCCAAGCGCCATCTGAACGCCGATCTCGCGCGTCTTCTCCTTGACGACCGCGTACATGATGTTGGCCACCCCGATGCCGCCGATGAGCAGCGTCAATCCCCCGATGATGCCGAGGAAGAGCTGCAGACCGAACATGACGTCGTTGAGGACCTTGGCGCTTTCGGCAGTGTCCCAGACCTGGATGACCTCCTGGTCGCTGGGATCGAATCGGTAGCGCGCGCCCATGGCACCCGCGAATCGATCCAGTGCCTCGGGCATCAGTTCCGGCTTGGAGACCTTGAGCACGATCATCTCCAGCTCCTCCCGCCCGAAGACCGACGCGAAGGTGGCGAGCGGAACGGTAATGTGATCCGCGTCCATCCCGCCGTAGTTGCCCATCTGCATCTTCTCTTGGAGCACGCCGATGACCATGAACGGCGACCCACCGAGGCTGAGGGTCTTGCCCACCGGGTCCTCTTCCCCGAAGAGTTCCACGGCGATGTCGTTGCCCAGAAAAGCCACCCGCCGTTTCGCGTTCTCGTCCCTCTCGTTGAAAAACCGACCGCCTTCCTGCGGGAAGTGATGGCGCATAGTGCCGTACGAGGCGCTGGCACCGACCACCCGGACGTTCTGCTGAATATCGCCCCGCACCACGGGCACGAAGTGGTGGATCTCCCCGGCCACCCCTTCCAGATCGGGCAGCTTGCGACGCAGGTACTCCACGTCGTCGATGCGCGGCCGGATCGGCCGGCCGGTGGGAAGACCCTGCCACACCTTGGAGGTTTCCCCGGGCCACCACACCGCGATGTTCTCACCCATCCCGGCTCGGCTCCGCATCATCTGGTTTTTGAGCCCCTCACCGAAGGCGAGCAACATGAGGATTGCAACTGTGCCCCAGGCGATGGCTGCCACCGTCAGGAAGGCCCTTTTTCGCTGCAGCGACGAGGCACGGACAAAGAGATTCCAGACGACGCGAAGATCAAGCGGCCTCATCGGCGTCCTCTTTCTTCGATTTCCGGGCTCAGAACCACGCACGTACCCTTCAGGAACGGCCGTGTCGGAGGTTGCCGACGCAGGTCGATGGTTCTGAGCCCGGAAATCGAAGCGAGTGAAATATTCATGTTCTCTCTCGAGCCTCAGAGTTTCATCGCCACGACGGGGTCGAGCATCGACGCCTCGCGGGCGGGGAAGAAGCCCGCCACAAGGCCCACGAGTCCAAGCACCAAGGCGGTCAGTAATCCCAGCCCGGGAGAAAGGACGGGATTCCCCAGGAACTCGTCAAGTCCAAGAGCCGGGAACGACCGGCAAATACCCCACGAGATGGTCAGACCGATCCCTCCACCGATGGCGGTCAGCACCATGGTCTCCATCACGAACTGGACGAGGATTGACCGGCCGCGGGCGCCAAGGGCCATTTTGATACCGATCTCCCGGGTCCGCTCCTCCACCACCACATTCATGATGTTGGACACCCCGATACCCCCCACCACAAGGGTGAGACCTCCCATGATGCCGAGGAAGATCTTGAATGCGAGCATGAAGTTGTCGAAGAAGACAAACATCTCGGTGGTGTCCCACACCGCGAGCGCCTCGGTGTCGGAGGGATCGAACTTCTTCCGCTTGCCGAGGGCGGCCGTCATCTCCCGAGTCACCTCTTTGTTGAGCGATGGATCCGATGCACGGTAGATCAGATTCTCGACCCAGCGGCGGCCGGTGAGGGCCGTGAATGTCGTCGATGGAATGATGATCTTCGAGTGGTCCCGCCCCGAGTAGGACGAGTCCTGGTCCTTGGGTTTCATGACGCCGACGATCATGAACGGCGAACCCTGGAGCATGATTTCTCGACCCACCGGGTCCTCGTCGCCGAAGAGATCGGTGGCGAGACGGTCACCCATGAAGGCGACCCGCCGTCTCCGCTCCATGTCGATGGGATCGATGAACCGTCCCCCCTCGGTCGGGACCATGCTCCGCATCTCGCCAAACACGGGCGACACGCCGGAGACCTCCACACCGCGGCCCTGGTCACCGAGCCTCAACCGCATGGTCTGCGAGTACTCGCTGGAGATGGCGTCCAAACCCTCGATGTGAGCCTTGAGAAACTCGATGTCCCCTTCGTCAACCAACACGGGACGGCCCTTGCCGAGGCCCTGGTACGGCAGCGAGGTCCGCGACGGCCACGCGATGACGATGTGATCACCGAGCCCCGCGAATTTTTTGATCTGGAATCGGTGCATACCCTCGCCGAATGCCAGCAAGAGGGCCACCGCCACGGTTCCCCACACGATGCCGAAGGTCGTGAGGAAGGTCCGCAGCTTCTGGGTCCTGATGTCCCGCAGCAGCTGGCGGATGAATGTGCCGAGACCGGTCATCTCCCCACCCTCACAGGGAGTAGGCAGTAGGCAGTAGGCAGTGACGGAGACCCCGCTCGCGGGGCGAGTTGGAGGGAATTCCGATTTCGAATATCGAATATCGAATTCGACCGATGGTGATTGGAACCTCTCATCTCAACTTCTAGAACATGGATCCGATTTCGCGTGGCGGACGCTGGATCACCTCGTCACCGGCGGTCAATCCGTCGATGATCTCCACGTTGAGCCCGTCCGACAAACCGAGCTGCACAGCCACCTTGACCGGCTCGGCCTCCGGCCCCTCACCCGGGAGCTCGATGAAGGTCGAGGCGCCGTCGTCCTCGAAGAGCACCAGCCGTTCGGGGATCAGCACCACGTCGCTCTTCTCACGAATCACTACCTCGGCGTTTGCCGAGTACCCCGCCCGCAGCACCACGTCCTGACCGGGATCGAGCTCGATTTCCACATCGAAGAGGGTTGCCCCCGCATCCTTTTTGGCCTGGGGCGCGATCCGCGACAGCCGACCGGTGACCGGCGCATCGGGCAACGCGCCCACCTTGATCCTGCACGGCATCTCGGCAGCGATCTTGCCGACATCGATCTCGTCAACAGTCCCCTTGAAGATCAAGTCGGTCATGTCGGCGATCGAAGCCAACTCGGTGCCCGGCTGGTAGGAGGTCAGCGGGACAACCGGATCACCGGCATTCACCGAACGGCTGAGGATCGTACCGGCAGCCGGAGCGAGAATGGTGGTTTCCACCTGGGTGGTGGCTCCGGTCACCCGACCCTGCCGGGTCAGCTGACGATTGTCCTGGGCCTGTTCGAGCGAGACCCGGGCCAGCTCGAAGGCCTCTTCGAGGGCATCGAGATCGCCCTTCGACAGCAGACCGTCCAGGTGGAGCTCCTTGCCGCGCTCGAGGTCTGCCAGCGCCTTGGCATACGACGCCTCGGCAGAGCGCAGGCCGTGGTCCACGTTGAGCAGCTCCTGAGGCGTGGGGTCGGGCGCAATCTCGAACAACGAATCGCCAGCCTTCACCCGATCACCCACCTCGACAAAAGACCGCTTGACGATGCCCGAGACCTTGGACTTCACCTGGAATCGCTCGCGAGGCTCGATCTGACCGACGGCGAGGGCTTTCTCAGTAATCGAGCCGAGTTCCGCTTGCACCAGCTTGAACCCGTTGTCGTCCGTGTTCCGGCTCCCCATCCACGCGTAGATCCCGCCACCGGCCCCGACAATGACTCCCAAGATGGCCAGCAGCTTGATGACCTTCCCCATGGTCGACCTCCTCATACATTCAAACCTAGAGTACGCACCGCGCACCGGATTGGTTCGCAGAACCCCTCATATACGACGTTATTGGGTTGAAAAGGGTTCAAAAATTCGGGATTCGGAATTCGGAATTCGAGAATTTCACCGCGCCAACCTCTTTTTCATTTCTGGATTCCATCCAGAGGCAGGTCCAGCTCCAGCGGCAGCCGTCAGCTGCAGCGATCAGCGGCAGTCAGCAGCGCCAGGGACAGGTGCAGCAACCGGCGTCCGGGGCACATGGCAGCATCGGCGAACAGAGAGCGCCATCCGGGGTAATCCCAGCTGATCACTGCCGCGGCCCCTGATCGCTGTCTTTGATCGCTGCCGCCGGCAGGTTGCCACCCCTCGCAGCTGGGCACCACATGTCGGTGCCAGGCACCGCCGCAGATGTATCGAACACGTGCTCAGTTCCGATTTCGACGGTGCCTGGCACCGGGTGAGCGCGTTCGCATTGCGCGGAAAGATGGCACGCCCGATCAACGCGGGCACTCTCGTCGGCTTGACAACTGACCCTCCGCCCGACACCCTGAGCGCGGTCCTTGTGGGGAGGAGACGATGCGCAAACCCGTCACCCTGATCACCGGTGCCAGCGGAGAGATCGGCCACGGCCTCATCGAAAGCCTGGCCGGCGCCGGCACACCCATCATCACCATCGATCTGAAGCCTCTGAATCCCCCTTTGGGAAGGCAAGTGGTTCGGGAGTACGTGGGTTCGATCCTCGAGGAACACCTCCTGGAACGCATTCTCGCCGAGTACGAGGTGGCCACCATTTACCACTTGGCGGCAATTCTCTCGACTCGAGCCGAGTTCACCCCGATCACAGCCCACCAGGTCAATGTGGAGGGCACGCTCAAGCTGCTGGATTTCGCCCAATCGCAGGGGGAATCCCATGGGCGATCGGTGGTCTTTCTCTATCCCTCGTCCATCGCGGCCTACGGCCTGCCCGATCTGGAAACGAAGAACCGGGCCGGCGCCCTGAAGGAGTCCGACTGGAACCTACCCACCACAATGTATGGCTGCAACAAGTTGTATTGCGAGCACCTCGGTCGCTACTACGCGGATCACTACAAACAACTCGCAGCGGAACGGTTGTCGGGGAAAGTGGACTTCCGCGCGATCAGGTTCCCCGGACTGATCTCCGCGATCACCGTACCGAGTGGCGGCACCTCGGACTTTGCTCCCGAGATGATCCATGCGGCCGCCAAGGGCGAGCCCTACGCATGTTTCGTGCGGCCCGACACGCGGATTCCGTTCATGGTGATGCCCGACGCGGTTCAGGCTTTGATGGCTCTGGCTCGGGCCGAAAGGGATCAACTGACCCAGACCGTCTACAACATTACAGCGTTCAACCCCTCGGCCGATGAGATTCGCGATCTGGTCGCCGCCGGCTTCCCAGATTCACAGATCACCTTCGAGCCCGACTTGAAGCGGCAGGCGATCGTGGACAGCTGGCCGGCCGACGTGGACGATTCCGCAGCACGGCGCGACTGGGGTTTGGACCCGAAATTCGATCTCGAGGACGGGTTTTCGGGCTACCTGATACCGAGCATTCGGCAGCGTTACCGAACCTGAGCAACCCCGAGGCCGATTTTGCGACAGTGTTTTTTGCCCTCTTTTTGGCCTCACCCAATGTGGATGCCTTCAAACGGTCGGAGTCTCCTGTTCCAGGCTCCACCTGAGACGACCTCGGGCGCGATGACACCCGACTCCGTCAAGAAACGCCAACTGCACTTTTTTCAGACACTTAATTTCAGCCGAAACACCCCAAGATATAGTGTTGACAAGCGACAAAAGCGCAAGATATAGTGGTCCAAGCCTGACATTTACCACCTATAGCGTCGGAGTCAAGGCACGCGCATGGGAGGAGTATCTTTTCGCCAGGTTTTGAGATGGAGGGGGCTCTGTGGTCGCATGAAGGTCAGCCGTCGTTTCACTCGCGAAGGCGCCAATCCGTACGAAGAGTTCAAATTTGTTGAACGATCATCCGACATCAGGAACCCGGACGGCACGGTCGTTTTCAAAATGGACGGTGTCAAGGCGCCGGAGTCCTGGTCACAGGTTGCGGTGGATGTGTTGGTTCAAAAGTACTTCCGCAAGGCGGGCGTACAACTGGTGGATGAGGAGGGCAACCCGGTCCTCGACAAAGACCGGAAACCGGTCACCGGCTCGGAGCAGGATGCTCGTCAGGTCTTCGACCGACTCGCGGGCTGCTGGACCCACTGGGGACGGACCCACGGCTACTTCGACACCGAGGACGATGCCAAGGCTTTTTGCGACGAGCTGAGCTATATGTTGGCCGCCCAGTACGCGGCGCCTAACTCACCGCAATGGTTCAACACCGGACTCCACTGGGCGTACGGCATCTCCGGTCCCGCCCAGGGTCACTGGTACGCCGACCCCGAAACCGGCGAGTTGAAAAAGACCGAGAGCGCCTACGAACGGCCCCAGCCCCACGCCTGCTTCATCCAGTCCATCTCCGACGACCTCGTCAACGAGGGCGGCATCATGGACTTGTGGACTCGTGAGGCGCGGCTCTTCAAGTACGGTTCGGGAACCGGCACCAACTTCTCGAGCCTGCGCGGCGAAGGCGAACCGTTGTCCGGCGGCGGCAGATCGTCCGGGCTGATGTCCTTCCTCAAGATCGGCGACCGGGCGGCGGGCGCCATCAAGTCGGGCGGCACCACCCGCCGAGCGGCAAAGATGGTGTGCCTCGATCTGGACCATCCCGACATCGAGAAATTCATCTCCTGGAAGGCCGTCGAAGAACGTAAGGTCGCAGCCCTGGTGGCGGGATCGAAACTCCTCAAGCTTCATCTGCGGGAAATCCTCGACGCCTGTTTCTCGGACAACGCAGACAAAGCCTCCGTCGATCCGGCCACCAACACCAAGCTGCGGATGAGCATCGCCACGGCGCGCCGCGTCGGGGTGCCGGACGGTTCCATCCAACGAGTGCTCCAGCTCGCCCAGCAGGGACACCGGGACTACCCGCTCGAGGAATACGACACCGATTGGGATTCGGAAGCCTACTTCACGGTGTCCGGCCAGAACTCCAACAACAGTGTCCGGGTTTCCAACGCTTTCTTCGACGCCCTCGATGTGGGTGGAGAGTGGGGACTGGTGCAGCGGACCGACGGCAAGGTCGCGAAGAAGATCCCGGCCATCAACCTGTGGAACGACATCGCGCTGGCGGCCTGGGAGTGCGCCGATCCGGGCCTTCAGTACGACGACACCATCAACGAGTGGCACACCTGTCCGGCCGACGGCAGAATCAACGCCTCAAACCCATGCTCCGAGTACATGTTCCTCGACGACACGGCGTGCAACCTTGCCTCATTGAACCTGGTCAAGTTCCTCCGGGACGACGGCGAGTTCGATATCGAAGGCTTCCGTCACGCGGCGCGGCTGTGGACCATGGTGCTGGAGATTTCGGTTCTGATGGCATCGTTCCCGAGCCGTCGCATTGCCGAGCTGAGCTACATGTATCGCACCCTCGGCCTGGGTTTCGCCAACATCGGTTCCCTACTCATGCGACTCGGCATTCCCTACGACTCGGACAAGGGTCGGGCCATCTGTGGTGCCATCACCGCGATCATGACGGGCGAGGCCTACGCGACGTCGGCTGAGATGGCCGCCGAACTGGGGCCCTTCCCGGGCTTCAGCGACAACCGCGATTCCATGTTGCGGGTCGTGGCGAACCATCGCCGGGCGGCCTACAACGCGACACCCGAGGCCTACGACGGTCTGGCCGTTTTGCCCATGGGGATCGACCAGACGATCTGCCCGCCCAACCTCTTGGAGGCGGCACGGGAGGCTTGGGACTGTGCCTACGAGCTCGGCAGCATTCACGGCTTCCGGAATGCCCAAGCGACGGTGTTGGCACCCACCGGGACCATCGGCCTGGTGATGGACTGCGATACCACGGGAATCGAACCCGACTTCGCGCTGGTGAAGTTCAAAAAACTGGCCGGCGGCGGCTACTTCAAGATCATCAACCAGGCCATTCCGGCCGCTCTGGAGAAACTCAGTTACGGCCAGGACCAGATCGGTGAGATCGTGGCCTACACGGTGGGCCACGGCAGCCTTGTGGACTGCCCCACCATCAACCATGAGGCGCTGCGGACTCGCGGCTTCGACGAGGAAACCATCGACCGCATCGAACAGGCTCTGCCCACGAGCTTCGACATCGACAACGCCTTCGCACCACACGTGTTGGGCGAGAGCTTCCTGAAGAAGATCGGTTTCACCGACGATGACCTGAACGACTGGAACCTCGACGTACTTGGCCGGATGGACTTCTCCGAGGAAGACATCGAGATCGCCAACACCTGGGCCTGCGGCACCATGACGGTGGAGGGTGCTCCCCATCTCAAGGCGGAGGACCTCCCGGTCTTTGATTGCGCCAATCGGTGCGGCAAGCACGGCAAACGTTTCATTCGCTCCGAGGGACACATTCTGATGATGGCCGCGGCTCAGCCGTTCATTTCGGGCGCCATCTCCAAGACGATCAACATGCCGGCAGAAGCCACGCTGGAAAACATCAAGGGTGCCTACCAACTGGCATGGCAGAAGATGATCAAAGCAGTGGCACTCTATCGCGACGGCTCAAAGCTCAGTCAGCCGCTGAGTATCGCCATGGATCTCGACACCGATGGCGACCTGGCTCAGGCGGTGGCCGCCGGCGACGTGGCGGCCGTGGCCGAAAGCATGGCCGAGAGGGTCGTGATTCGTCACCAGGCCCACCGCCGCCGGCTGCCTCAGCGACGCGCCGGGTTCACTCAAAAGGCGTCAGTCGGCGGTCACAAGGTCTACATCCGCACCGGCGAGTACGTGGACGGCGCGGTTGGCGAGATCTTCCTCGACATGCACCGTGAAGGTGCAGCCTTCAGGTCGCTGATGAACTGTTTCGCCATCGCCGTCTCGCTCGGGCTGCAGTACGGTGTTCCGCTCGACGAGTTCGTGGACGCCTTCGTCTTCACTCGGTTCGAACCGAGCGGCATCGTCGGCGGCCATGACCGGATCAAGATGGCGACCTCGGTCATCGACTATGTGTTCCGCGAGCTGGCCATCACCTATCTGGACCGCGATGATCTGGCGCAAGTCTCATCGGAGGACGTACGTCACGACGCAGTGGGCGACGGCAAGGATCAACACAAGCAGGCCAAGGCGCAGGGGGAAGTGGCCGAGGTGCGGAACATCGCGGTGGGCCAGACCCACGACAGCGGCCCGGCGGCAGTGTCCGGACGGTCGGGCGGAGGGGCGTCGTCGCTTACCGCGGCGGCAGTCCAGAAGGCGCGCTACATGGGCTACGAGGGTGACCCCTGCCCCGAATGCGGAGCCCTCACCCTGGTGCGAAACGGCACCTGCCTCAAGTGTGATTCGTGCGGAGGCACGACCGGCTGCTCCTAATCTGATCAAAGAATACAGAACGAAAATCCAAGACCCCCGCCCGCCCGGCGGGGTTTTTCGTTACACGTTCAACGTTAAACGTTGAGGGTTCGGGAATCCCGTGCTTTCCGGGTGGGCGGGGGAACGTTCAACGTGTACCTCTCTTGGCTTTCCTCACCTGATGGGGGGCTGCGGCCTATTCGGCGACGGTGATCGCCTCGCGTCGCTCCATGAACATGTCGAGAATGGTGTCGGCATAGATTGCGAACGAAATGTCCTTATGGCTATGGGTCGAGGTGACCACTCCGCACAGTGCGCCGCTTTCGTCCACAAGCGGGCCACCGCTCGACCCGAAGTAGACCGTGGCATCGGTCTGGATGCTGTCGGCCCGGAGGGCCGAGATGACCCCGGTGGTGAAGCTGTGATCGAGCCCCATGGGACTTCCCACCGCAAAGACCTTCTGGCCCACCTTGAGCTGCTGCCGCGGTTGGATCGCCAGCGGTCGGGCCCAACCGGTCAGACCGGGGACCACGAGCAGAGCGAGGTCGTGCCGCCGCGAGTAGAAGTCCAGAATGGCCGGCAACTGGACGCCTCCCTCCAGCTCGGCCTCGAAACACAGCCCGTGTCCCTCGGGCACCTCGTGGTAGACCACGTGCCGGTTTGTCAGGATGTAGAGTTGTCCGACTTCGTCCCATCCGATCACCGCACCGGATCCATTCCCCTGCTCGGCACCATCCACCAAGACGTTCACGGTCACCACCGAGCTACGGATCAGGTCATAGAGATCGTCGGAATCCAACTCCGGTCGGTCGGGGGCCGCCGCCTCCACTGCCACATCCTGAAAGAACTGCGCCTCGACCGGGGGGAAGACCGGTTCCTGCTGCCGCAGCACGCCCATGAACACCACGGCCGCGATGACACCCATCAGCAGCACCGCCAGCACCACCCGACGCCGCCAAGTGGCTTTCCACAACAACCGCCGGAACGACCAGAAACCCACGCCACAGAGCTTCCTGATTTCTGCCAAAAAACGAAGCTCGCGGTGCGACAGGCGGCGGTCGCTCGACAAGAGGGCGACGCATCGGTCGAAGAGATCTCGCTTGTCGGCGTCTTCGAGCCCTCCGATCCCAACCAGAAGTTCGTGCCGATTGACGTCCTGGAGCAGGGCCATTTTTCGCAGCTCTGCCCGTTCATCCTCGCTGTGGGCGATCTTGTTGATCATATGGCTCAGATGATCGCGCTCGGCTGCCATCATTTTGCCGTCCGCCCACAGGGCCGCGACACAGGTCTTGAATATGAGAATGCGGGGGTCGAACTCCGGTTGGGATTCCCGGTCCTGACTGCCTTCTTCGATGTCGATCACGGCGCTTCCCCCGCCCGGTTATAGCACAGGCTCTACCGGTCAGGGCATACCCGCCGTCATGAAAAAATATGCCAGGGTTGGGACGGGCGCGGCCGACGCCGCGACCCGCAGAACCATCGGCGGGCTGCGGCGCCCGTACGCCTCGGGGAGCTCAGCCCTCCCGGCCTCCGAGCAGGATGTCCTGAAACTCGTCCAGGTCCTTCCATCGTCCTTCCGCCGCCAGCTGTGCCTGGTCGGGCCAGGACTTCGGATCGGCGATCCGGAACCGATCGCCGCCCTGATCGAGGATCGTCTGGAGTTTCGAGACCGGGCACTCCGCCACCTCGGACCAGGTCGTCAGACCAGCGTCGTTCAATGCCTTTTCGATTTTGGGTCCGATGCCCTCGATCAGCTTGAGGTCGTCGCCCGCCTCAGGCGCGGGCGCGACTCCAGCGCCACGCCCAGCGATCAGGAGATCCTGGAGCTCATCGAGTTCTTGCCAGCGCCCCTCGGCCGCCAGCTTCGCCTGATCCGGCCAGGACGTGGGATCAGCGAGGCGAAACCGGTCTCCGCCCTGGTCGAGTATCCCCTGGAGATTGTCCGCGGAACTCGCGGCCAGCACGACCCAAGTCCTGACTCCCTGGTCCTTCAAGAGTCTCTCGATCTTGGGGCCGATGCCCTCGATCCTGGTGAGATCGTCTTGATCCTTGGTTTCGGCCTTTAGCGGAATTGCAGCCAAAACGGGACTCGCAGCGTCGGCCTCGAGCCTCGCGATCTCGGCCTCGAGCTCCTCGATCTTCCGGTTGCACAACCAACCCCTGAGGAACCAACCCACCAGAAAGCCGAGCAACGCGGCGAACAACAGGCACAACAGTATCTGACCAATCAGATATGACATTTAGTTCTCCTCCAAAACGTGGAACTCGGTGCGACGGTTCCGTTGCCGTCCTTCAGCAGTTTCGTTTGAAGCAATCGGGCTGGTCTCGCCGTAGCCGATCGTCACGAATCGTGCCACGTCGAGTCCGCCGGCAACCAGGTAATCCCTCACCGCCTCTGCCCGCCGAAGACTCAGACCCAGGTTGTACTCCTGCTTGGCCTGATTATCGGTGTGACCCCCAATGAGGACCTCACCCGGCGCCGCCCGTACCGCGGCCGCCACCTCGTCGAGCACATCCCGCCCATTGGCCGTCAGCTCGGCGCTGTCCGACGCGAACTCCACGACCTTTCCGCGAAGCCTCATGTCGAGGTCCAACTGGAGCCGTTCAAAATCATCAACGGGCTCCCGGACCTCGATGAGATCCACAACATCGAAACCCGGAGTCAGCGCGGCCACCGTTCCTAGGATGCGATCCTCGGTGAGATCGCTCAACACGGTACCCTCGACGTGGGCGGTCCGTTCCGACAACGTGATGACGAGATCGCCCCGCCTCATGTTCAGGGCGTCAGTCAAGCGGCCCAGCCAGTCCGGCCACAGGCCGAGACTTGGATCGACGGTGAGTTCGTCGATCACATTCCCCTCCCCCCATAGGCCCACCGCCCTGCTGACCAGTTCTGATCGCGCCTCTTCGCTGGGCACCGATCCCCGGAGGGTGAGCACCCGCCCCTGTTTGATCAACTCCAGCTGACCCGGCATGGCCTGCGCTATCACCCTCACGACGGGTACGGCTGCAACCTGGAGCCTGCTGTCGACCGTGCGGACACCCCTAACCGAGGTCGCCGTCTCACCGAGACGGGTTCGAACCTCGTCAGACGGCACGGTCCCGATCAGCGTGACATCGCGTCCGGACACTGAGAGCTCTCCATCAAAGCCCGCGGCCGTCAGCTCCGCGCCGGTTCTGGTCCAGATGTCCCCCTGAATTGCCGGAGCCCGGCAGAAGGCGCACAGGACGCAGAGCAACGCGAGTGCGATCAATCCCAGCAACACGATCCGACTCATAGATCACTCCTCGTAATTCGTCCGACGGACGCTTCTCAGCCCGGCGTCCGCCGGTTCGTCCTCGTGTGCGTGACCAACGGGTCGCGCAGACCCTTCGGCCATTTTGATCGTCTCTCTCATCTCGGATCGCAGAATTCTAGATTGATTCTCACCGTCTGTCCAGCCCGTCGGCAAGCGCTCCGGGGCGGGTTCACAGTCGTCGTGCTACGCTTCAACCACACCCCCATTCGCCGATTTTTCTACGGCAGGGGACGCGATGCACACCCCTCGATCACGCGGAGGCGACCATGGCCCACACCACCGAACACGACGTTGGATCATCGCTGTCATGGCCAGCCATCGGCGCGGCGATCATCGCGGTGGTCCTGATCGGTATTGGTCTGCTGGCCTACCGATCATTCTCCGAAGACGAAACAACGACCCAACTGGTCATCGCCACCGGCCCCGAATCGGGTACATATCACGCCCTCGGTGTCGCCCTCGGGCGCATGCTGGAGTCCGAGAGCATCGTCGAGATCGCGACCGTTCGCTCCACCGAGGGCAGCGGCACCAATATGGGGCTCATCGAGACCGAGGCCACCGACCTCGCCATCGTCCAGAGCGACACACCCACCCACGAAAACGCTCGACTGATCACCCGGCTCTACGACGAGGTCCTGCACATCCTGGTCGCGCGCGACAGGGCCGGCGAGATCCGGACAGTACACGACCTCGAGGGCCGTCGGGTTTCGCTTGGCGGCTACGGCAGCGGCACCCGCCAAGTGGCCGAAACAGTCCTCGGTCACTTCCGGGTCCATGTGGCCGAGGACCTGGCCATGGACCCGAGGCAGACGGTTGAGGCCCTGGATGAAGGATCCATCGACGCCGCATTTCTCCTGACCGCTATTCCCTCGTCCGCGGTGGAGCGCCTGGTGGAGGACGACTCGGTCCGCTTTCTCTCGCTCGGCAACGCCCAGGAGATCGGCAACGAGGCGGACGCACTCGCCCTCGTCTTTCCGGCACTTCACGCCACCACCATCCCCCGCTCCACCTACGCCACCCTTCCTGCCGATCCGGTGCGCACCATTGGCGTCAGAGCCCAGCTGATCGCGAACCGACACCTGAGTCCGGAGCTCGTGCGGCGGATCACCGAGGCGATCTTCCAGCAGCGGACCCACCTCGCCGGAACGGACGGCGGCCTCGCAGTGGCCAAACGTGTCCATGAGCACTACGATCCCGGCTCGGTCAACCTCCCGTACCACCCCGGCGCGAAGGCCTATTACGAACGGTCCCAGCCTCCGTTCTTTGTGGAATACGCAGAGGCCATGAGCTTCGGATTGACTCTGCTCGTGGGCCTCTATTCGGGCTACATCGCGATTCGCGAGTGGATGCGGCGCCGCCGCAAGAACCGGATCGACGAGTACTACATGGATGCCGTGGATAAGGCGATCGAGCCCGGAGAGACCGATCTCGACCTGCTCACCGAAAGGCGGCGCGCACTGATTGCATTGCGCCGCACGGCGTTCTCGGATCTGGTCGATGAGAAACTCGACGCCAACGAGTCGTTTGCGATCCTCCAGGAGTACATCAACGCCGAGCTCGAGACCATCGATCGCAGGGTTCGCAACGTCACCTCGTCGCGCTGACCGTTCGCCGCTCCCGGTCCGCTCCAGCTGTTCCGAGTCCCGAGTCCCGCGTCCCGAGCCCCGAGTCACGGGGCTCTCTGCTCAACCCAACAGATCACTGAGACCTTCGACCAACTCGGTGGCCTGACGGATATCCGGCGCCAGGAACCGGTCCTCCTCCAAACGGGGCACCTGTTCACGGAGGCGGGCGATGGCTTCCTCGAGCTTCACCGACGAGGTCAACGGTCGCTGGAACTCCACCCCCTGAGCTGCGGTCAGGTACTCCATGCCCAGCACCTGGCGCAGCAGATCCACGATGGACGCCAACTTGCGTGCGGACCAGGTGGACATGGAGACGTGGTCCTCCTGACCGGCGGAGGTGGGAATCGAGTCCACCGAGGCCGGGTGGGCCAAGGTCTTGCACTCGCTCACCAGAGCGGCGGCCGCCACCTGGACCATCATGAAGCCCGAATTGAGACCCGGTTCCGGCGAAAGAAACGCCGGCAGGCCCGACAGGGCGGCGTCCACCAGCCTCGCCTGACGTCGCTCCGAGATGGAGGCCAGATCGGTCAAGGCCGCCGCCAGATAGTCGAATGCCACGGCGAGGGGCGCGCCATGGAAATTCCCGCCTGACACCAGCCGGCCGTCGGCGAAGACCATGGGATTGTCGGTGGCAGAGTTGAATTCGATCTCGGCGACCCGGCGCACGTGTTCGAAGGCGTCACGAGCGGCGCCGTGGACCTGCGGTGAACACCGCAGGGAATAGGCGTCCTGGACCCTGCCGCAGTCTCTGTGGGACTCCCTGATCGCGGATCCCGTCATCAGTCTCGCGAGGTTTGCGGCGCAGACGCCCTGGCCCGGGTGGGGACGCGCTGCGTGCACGGCCGGATCAAATGCGGCGTCCGTGGCGGCGACCGCTTCGAGGGTCAGCGAACACACAACGTCAGCCGCATCGAGGAGGCGCCCAGCCTCACCTAGGGCCAGACCCGCCACCGCAGCGGAGGTCTGGGTTCCGTTGATCAACGCGAGGCCCTCTTTCGCCTCGAGCGCGAAGGGCTCGAAACCGGCGCGGTCGAGAGCCTCCCCGCCGGCCATGCGTTCACCCCGGAAGAAGGCCTCGCCCTCACCCACCACCGGCAATGCGAGGTGGGCCAGCGGCGCCAGATCACCCGATGCCCCCACTGACCCCCTGCACGGCACCACCGGGTGAACCCCTGCGTTGAGCAGATCGACCACTCGTTCCACCAGCTCAACCCGGCAGCCGGCATGGCCGGTAGCGAGGACATTGGCCCGCAGCAGCAGCATGGCCCGGACCACCGGTTCGGGGAACGGTTCCCCCACTCCACAGGCGTGGGAGCGGAGCAGATTGAGTTGGAGCCGCGTCAGTTGATCGGGCGGGATCCTGACCTCGGCGAGCTTGCCAAAGCCCGTGTTGACGCCGTACACCACCTCGCCTGAGCTGAGGATATGGTCAACCACCCTGCGAGCACCGGCCACTCGCTGACGCGCCCCGGCTTCCAGCTCCACCCGGGCGCCCGCCGCGACGGCCTCCACATCGTCCAGGCCCAGGCTCCTGCCGTCGATCAATACTGTCGTCACCAACATCTCCCTTCAAACCGAGGGGCGGATTGCAGCGCGGCGCGTCAGCCCATCGAGATCAGCTGACCGCGTCGAACAACTCATCCACGCGGTCGATGTACAGCTGCATGGCCTCATCCGTGGCCACGCCGCGCAGACCGCTCCAAGCGTCGAATTTCGCACGACCCACCATATCGAAGAGCCCGGGCCGCGAACCGGTCACGTCGCCGTCGGTCGACTGTTTGTACAAGGCGTAGAGTTCCAGCAGGACATCATTGGGCTGGCTCGGCAGTTCACGGGATCGAAGAGCTGCTTCTTCGAAACGTTCCTTGAGATCCATTGGTTTCCCTCCTGCCACCCGGATTGTACCCTCGCGCAGATTTCAAGAATGAGAAATGAGAAATGAGAAATGAGAAATTGAGGATCGGGCGGGCAGGAGGTTCAGTCCATCTCGGGGTCGAAGACAACCACCTGATTGCCTCCGCGGCGGCGAGCGGCATACATGGCGGCCTCGGCTTCGCGGAACAACTCCCCGGCACTGGAGGGGTTCCCAGACACGGCGACGCCCACGCTCGCCGTACACTGGATGTCGTGGTCTCCGAACCGAAAAGAACCGGCCAGTGCTGCAGACACCGCCCCGACGATTTCCTGAGGCTCGTCTTCGCCGTGGAGGGGAGCCACAACGATGGCGAAGGTGTCGCCCGCGCACCTCGCGACGGTTGCGCCGTCCGACACGGCTCCCTCCAATCGCCGCGCCACCGACCGCAGCAATAAATCGCCCATACGTTGTCCGAAGCGGTCATTTACCTCCCTGAAGTCGTCCATATCGAGCAGAATAAGGGCGACTCGATCGTTCCGAATGGTCGAGTCTGCGCGCAACAGGGTCTCCAACCGGTCCATCAGCGACAGACGATTGGGCGCCCCGGTGAGACCGTCATGGAAAGCGTTGAACAAGAGCCGGTCCTCGATCATCTGCCTTTCGGTGATGTTGACCACCGACACCACCGTTCGTTCGGCCCCTGGCAGCGCGGCTTCGGAGGTGTTGACCTGGCAGCTGCGGCCGTCACGGGTGATGAATTCGAATCGTCCGTGCCTGGGTCCGCTCTCAGGCGCGGCCAAGAGCACTCGTCTCCGCTCGGCCACCCTGTCCCCGTCGGCGATGGACATGAACCGGCTCCAATTTGCGAGGCCCTCGATCTCGGCCCGTCCGAACCCTGAGAACCT
This sequence comes from uncultured Holophagae bacterium, assembly GCA_963710645.1. GTDB lineage: Bacteria > Acidobacteriota > Thermoanaerobaculia > Thermoanaerobaculales > Sulfomarinibacteraceae > FEB-10. The sequence continues at coordinate 369,851 of CAVQBD010000009.1, forward strand.
CTCGAACGCGGAGTTCACCATGGCGACGGTGCCGTCACCTTCCAGAACCGCGATGGCGGCCCCGCTGTGCTCGAAGACGGCGCGCAGATCTTCACCGGCCTGCCGGACGGCCTCCTGGGCCTGACGAATCGCGGTCACATCCTCCACCAGACCTTCCACGACTCGCCCCCCCTCGGATCGGCGCTCCACGGTGAGCGACAGGGTGACCCAGATCGGTGAACCGTCAGCCCGCACCCACCGAACCTGTAAGGACCGGACCTGGCCTTCCTGTGAAAGACGGTCCATCAGGTCCCCATAGACCGCGGGCTGGGCAAAGAAATCCCGAAATGACCGCGGCGTGGCGTCCTGACCCTCCACTGTCCCAACCAGCCTATCGAACGATGTGTTGGTATCGAGCAGGGTGCCGTTCATCGAGATCCGGAAAACGCCCACATTGAGTCGTTCCAGGAGATCCTGAAGCCGGCCTTCGAGGCTCCCGATCCGCTCCTCGAACTCGAGGCGCCTGAGGGCCGAACGGAGGCTCGTCCGCAACCGCGACTCCAGGTCGCCTGTCTTCACCAGGTAGGACTCTACGCCCTCGCGCATCGCCGCGGTTGCCGCCAGTTCGTCGTCGCTGCGCGTCACCATGATCACCGGCACCCCCGGACGGAGGCTCTTGACTGCGGTCAGAACTTCAAGACCAGACGACCAGTGCAACTCTTGCTCGGTGATGACAATGTGAAACCGATTTTCCTGGAGAGCCTGATAGAAGCCAACGTGGTCCGACACCTCGCGCAGCTCCATCGGCGCCACATCCTGTGTCACGACCCGAGCGATACGGGCACGATCCTCGGCGTGGTCGTCGATGAGAAGAACGTTGATCGTGGATCGACCGGACTCCTCACGATCATGTCTGCCGCGCCGCCGTTCCATCGCCCTCCCACCAGATGATGAAGTGACTCATTGTAGCGGAGTAGGTTGCAGGTTGTGGGTTGTAGCCACCGCCGGCCCACCGATCACATTTCGGGTTTCGGGTTGTCCCCCACTCGCCCGACCGGTTGGGGGCGTTCCTCGGAGGTGCCTGGCATCCTCACGGGGAGCGCGGCGGGAGTATCGGCGCGTTGAAATCGGTGGATCGAACCCAATGAGAAGAACGTCGTAGAGCACCCGCCCCGGCTGCAATCCGAAGGCTCGATGCGGCCCGGGGGGTTGGCCCCCCGGGATCGCCGGCGACGGGTGCCGGGGGATAAATCCCCGGCCCGCAGACCTTTCCCACAACCCCCGACTGGGCGAGGGAGGTTCCTTGTTCCTTGTCCCCGGGACTGGTGGTAGGGCGGGGGCCCTGCCTACTGCCTACTGCCTATCATCACCATCCATCCCACCCATGTGCACGATCAGTAGAACCTGGTCCCGGTGGGCGTCCCAATCCATGGCCGACATGATCGGGCCCATATCGACGCCTGCCAAACCCTCGTCCAGTGACTTTCCGACGGCGTCGATGGTCGCAAGCTCCGACACCGTGTACCAGGTGACATGGGTCCAGCTGGGATCCCCGTGCAGCTCCTGGGTCGAGATGCCGTAGCTGGCTATGGAACCATCGGCGTGGTGTTTCGCCAGGATGGGAGCCACGTTGTCCTTGAAGAAGTCAATCATCCCGTCGAATCCCTCCGGGGCCACCTTCCAGTAGGAAATGTGGAAGTACTTGGGAACAGCCCCGTCAGGTGAGCCCAGATGGCCGACGTGGTGGCGGATGATCGCGTCGTGATGGGCGCCGTCAATTGTGGCCTCGTCGTAGAGCTTCTGGCCTTCCATCAACTGTTCCGTAGTGCGCGAGGCGAACATCTTTTCGAACCCGCCCTGCAGGGTCTGCACACCGCCCCACCCGGACGTGGTGGCCCACAGCATGTAATTCCACGTGTCGTCCAAGTGGTGGTTGATCGGGATGGCGATTCCCCACGACGACAGCGTGCCGTTTTTCAGCATTTCGTCGTACATGGGTCCATCGTCCGTGACAGAGGCGCGAATGAGCTCCCGGCTTTTCCCCGACTCGGTCTTTTCATACGCCAGCCAGGTGATGGCATCGAGGTCCTCCTGGGCGGAAGCCACCCCAGCAAGACCAAGCATGAACACGATTCCGAATACAAATACTCTCTTCATTTCAAACTCCCTTGGTTGTGCCGGCGCCCAATCACTCGAGCCAGTCAATCTGGAGTGTGAGGGCGCACTCAGCGCTGTTGATTTGCCTAAATATGAGACTCTGTATCGAAGAGGTTAGCACCCTTGCGCGCTTTGGACAAGAGGCCCCCCACCCGACCAGATGCAAGATGCAAGATCCCCGACCCGCCCGGACCGGGTGTGGGCACGATGGGCGGGCGTGCCGGGTACATGCTTGTGCGGTCCGGGTTCACCGAGCGTCTGACGGCCGTCTGTTACCGCACTATGTGGACCGGGCTTCCTCGAGGAGCGCGGTTGGGAGATGGGCGCGTCGACGTCGTCAGATCGAACCCCACGAGAAGAGCCATTGTGGTGCGGGCCTCTGGCCTGCATTTAGTATTCAAACAGGGCGAGAGTTGCAGCCGAGACGGCCGCTCCACAATGGCTCCAACTGCTGTCATCCTGAGCGAGCGCAGCGAGTCGAAGGATCTGGGCGGGTGGGTACCTGGCGCGAACTACCCCCACCCAGGTTCTTCTATTAAGGGGGATGTCAAGAGCGCGGCTTCGCCCACCTCGGTGTCGTTGGCTATGACATCCGGCCGAACCGGGAGGGTGGCGGACTCAGGGTTTCTGATCCGTGTTGATCCGTGTGATCTGTGGGCTCTTCGGGTGTGTGGGGGACTCTCACCTTCTCACCTTCCCACCTTCCCGCCCTAGAATGGTGAGAAGCCTCCGTCCTGCCAAAAGTCCTCGCGGACCCCGCCATAGAGCATGCGCAGGGCCTCGAGGTGCTCTCGCTCCCAGTCGGCGAGAAACTCGTAGAAGGCCTTGACCTCCGCGTCGGTGGAGTGCTGCGCGGCGCTCGAGAAGTAGTTGATGGCGTTTGACTCCAGGGTCATGCCGATGGACAGCACACCGAGTTCGAAGTCGGCGCCGTGCGCCTGCTGTTTGAAGGCGTCAGTGAAGATGGTCGCGGTGAAGGACTTGAGGTCCGGGTCGCGGAGGTGGACATTGAAGGCCGCGACTCCCTTGTCCTCATAGGAACCCATCACATTCTTCAGATAGGCCTTGTGCTGGACCTCGTCGCGAGCGAGCTTGTCAAAGAGCTCCTGAACCGCGGGCTTGTCGGCCCGGTCCGCCGCCATGGAGTAGAAGGTGTAACCGTCCACCTCGATCTGGTAGGCCTTCCTCAAGACCTCGCGGATTTCATCGTTGGCTTGTGTCATTTTCCCACCTCCGTCTCCGTGCCATGCCCGATCACACGCCACCGCCGATCTCCAACGCCTCCCGGTCCAACGGCTCCGGTGGAACCGCGGCCAATTCGGCCGGCACCCAGGCGATGGCCCCTGTTGGACAGAATGGCACGCAGCGGGGATCGCCGCCGCAGAGATCACACTTCTGGACCAAATTGTAGGTCTCGTCCCACAACATATTGCCGAAGGGACAGGCAGCGACACACATGCGACAGCTGATGCATCGCGACCTCACCATGTCTACCGCACCGGTGTCGGCGTTGCGCACCAGGGCCTCGGTGGGACAGACCGCGACACACGCCGCGTCGTCGCACTGGAAGCAGACGATGGGAATTCCGAGCTCGGGCCCTCGCCGGTGGATGTTGATCCGGGTCTTGGAAGGCCGCCCCTCGCTGCCGTGGGCAAAGGCGCAGGCCAGCTCGCACTTGCCGCAGGCGATGCACCGTTCCACCGATACTTTGAAGATCATGTTCATTGCGCCCCCTTCCCGTCCGACAGTGAGGCGGAGGTCTTGGCCATCTCGAGGCGCTTGGTGGTATCCGAGGTCTCGAAGTAGGCCATGGGGACACCACTTCGCTTGGCGAAGTGTTCGGCCTGGGCCCTGGTGATCACCGCCTTGCCGGTGGCCGGGTCGCGGAGCATCTCGAATTCCTTGTTCCAGATGGTCCGAGTGACGTTGCCGTCGGAGAACGGGATGCAGTTGGTGGGGCAGATCTCGGCGCAGGCCAGACACCCGATACAATCTGGCGGCTCGCCATGGAACGGCGGCGCGATCTCGCGGCCCCAGCCCCGGTTGACCGAGGCGATGGCCGACACTCCGATGTGGTCGCAGACCCTGGTGCACAGACCGCACAGAATGCAGTCGGTTGGTTCGGGATTGGGTTCGTAGGAGGTCTTCTGGATGCCGAACTTGGCGGCGATCTTCTGGACCAGCGGCGTCTCCGGACATCGGGCCAACAACAGATCCATCACCACCTGGCGAGTCGCCAGTACCCGGTCTGAATCGGTCACCACCCGCATTCCCTCGGCCACCGGGTGGTTGCAGGCGGTCACCATCTTGAACCAGTCCGCGTCCCAACCCTCGAGCCACATGTCCACGACGCAGAGCCGGCATCCCCCCCACGGTTCGAGGCCGTCGAACTGGCAGAGCGTCGGAACCTCCAACCCTGCCGCGCGGGTCGCGTCGAGGATGTAGGCATCATCGGGCACGGTGACCCGCCGCCCGTTGACGGTCAGCGTCGTCATCACACCACCTCCGCTTTCTCGAGCTCGATTTTTGGAAAGGTGCGGATCGTCTCGGTGGGGCAGACGTCGAAGCAGGCGCCGCAGGAAATGCAGGCGTCCTGGTGGATCACGTGCAGTTCCTTGATGGTTCCCTCGATGGCGTCCACCGGACAGGCCTTGAAGCAGGCGTGGCAGCCGTCGCAGCCCTCTGCGACGATCTCGTAGGCCGTCAGCTCGCGACAGATGCCCGCCGGACAGGCCCGATCCCGGATGTGGGCCTCGTACTCGGACCGGAAGTACCTCAGGGTGGATAACACCGGGTTGGGCGCCGACTTGCCGAGCTCGCACAGGCTGGCCAGCTGCATTCCTGCGGCCAGGCGTTGGATGGCTGCGATGTCTCCCTCTCGACCCCGGCCTTCGATCAACCGATCATAGATGTGGAGCATCTGTTTCAGACCCTCCCGGCACGGCGTGCACTTGCCGCAGGATTCCTCGGTGAGAAAGGCCAGGAAGTAACGAGCCACATCCACCATGCAGGTGCGATCGTCCATGACGATCATGCCGCCCGAGCCCATCATGGAGCCGGCCTCGGTGAGCTTCTCGTAGTCCACCGGCAGATCGAGTAGGCCCTCCGGCACACAGCCGCCCGACGGGCCGCCGGTCTGCACAGCCTTGAACGGGCGGTCGTTCGCCACACCACCACCGATGTCGTAGATGATCTGGCGCAACGTGGTTCCCATGGGCAGCTCGATGAGGCCGGTGTTCTTGACCTTGCCCACCAGCGAGAAGGCCTTGGTGCCCTTCGACTTGTCGGTGCCCATGGCGGCGAACCACAGGCCCCCACGCTCGATGATGGCGCCGATTCCGGCCCAGGTCTCCACGTTGTTGAGCACCGTCGGCTGATCGTGGAGGCCTTTTTCGGTGGAGTGGACGTACTTGGCCCGGGGTTCGCCGACCTTGCCCTCGAGTGAGCGCATGAGAGCCGACGACTCGCCACAGATGAAGGCGCCTCCGCCGCGGGAGATCTTGATGTCGAAGTCGAAGCCCGAGCCCAGGATGTTGTCACCCAGTACTCCGCGTTTGCGCGCCTCGGCTATGGCGATGGTCAGGTTCACGACCGCCAGGGGATACTCGTCCCGGACATAGATGTAGCCCTCGTTGGCGCCCACCGCGTATGCCCCGATGACCATGCCCTCGAGGACCGAGTGGGGATCTCCCTCCATGATGGACCGGTCCTTGAACGCGCCGGGGTCGCCCTCATCGCCGTTGCACAGGACAAACCGGCGATCGCCAGGGGCGGCCTTGCACGACGCCCACTTGCGGGCGGTGTTGAAACCGGCGCCGCCGCGGCCGCGCTGACCGGAGATCCTCACCTCCTCGAGCACCTCGTCCGGCGTCATCTGGAAGAGCGCCTTGGCCAGCCCGGAGTAGGCGCCCTCGGCGATGGCGTCCTCGATGTCGGTGGGATCGATCCGGCCGATGTTGCGCATGGCCACCCGGACCTGGTTTTTGTAGAAGGGAATCTGGTTGTAGTCCGCGATCCGCTCGTCATCCACCGGGTTCTTGTAGAGCAGACGCTTGATCACATCGCCACCGATGACGGTGGTGTCGATGATCTCGGCCACCGATTTGGCCTTCACCTTGGTGTAGAGGATGCCGGACGGCTGGAGGACCACCAGCGGTCCCCGCTCGCAGAAGCCATGACAGCCGGTGGTCTTGACGAAGAGACCGACCTCGACATCGAGTCCTCGGTCCGCCACCTGCTGAGCGAAGGCCTCGGCAACCTCTTTGGCGCCCGACGCCAGACACCCTGTCCCGCAGCACACCAGGATCTGTTGTTTGTGTTCCGCACGGGCCTTTCGCGCAGCCTTCTGCAGCTTCTCGAACTGATCGCGTGACTCAATTCGCATCGTCGCCGCCTCCCTGGCCCAGATACTTGGCCACCCGGGCCGGCTTGGCGCTGCCCCAATATTTCTCACCCACGATCATCACCGGCGCCATGGCGCAGGCCCCGACACAGTTGACGGTCTTCACGGTGAACTTGAGGTCCTCGGTGGTTTCATCGGCTCCGATACCGAGCTCCCGCTGGAGTTCCTCCACCAACTGGCCGGCCCCTCGGATGTGACACGCAGTGCCCGTGCACACTTTGACGATGGTGTCGCCCTGAGGATCCAGCGCGAAGGCCTTGTAAAAGGTTGACACCGAAAAAACCTTGGCCGGCGGCACGTCAAGGGCGTCGGCCACCTTCATCAGCACATCACAGGGCAGGTAGTTGTAAGCCCGTTGCACATCCTGCAGCACCTGGATCAGGGACGGCTCTTCGAGCGGGTAGCGCTCGAGGATCTCGTCGGTCAGGCCCAGGTCCACACACGGCTGTTCCGTCATGCGCCCTCCTCCACCAGCACGGCCCCTTCGACGGCCGCTGCGCCGATTTCGTAGCCGCGCTTCAAGGCCTCGATGTTGACGTCCACCACCTTGGGTTTTGCCGCGAAGGTCTCACGGATCACTTCGACCACGCCGTCGACGCCCACGGCTCCGGTCGCTCCGAGGTAGGCCCCCAGGGCCACCATGTTGGCCCCCCGCGGGTTGCCGAGGTCGTTGGCGATCTCGTTGGCTGGAACCTTGATCACGGTCAGATCGCCGCGCGCCGGATCGCGGCTGATGAGCGACGAGTTGATCAGCAACACGCCTCCCGAACGCAGGTCGGTTTCGAACTTGTCGAGCGACGGCAGGTTCATTGCCAGGACGGTTTGCGGTGATCGGATGACCGGGGATCCCACAGGACGATCGGAGATCACCACTGTGCAGTTGCAGGTGCCTCCCCGCATCTCCGGTCCGTAGGACGGCAGCCACGACACCTCCTTGCCCTCGCGCATCCCGGCGTAGGCGAGCATCTTGCCGATGAGCAGGATGCCCTGCCCACCGAATCCCGCCATGATCACGTCGTTCTGCATCTCAACCTCCCGGCGTCGGCAACGGCGCCCGATCCGCGCCGTTCGGGTCCTTGAAGATTCCCAGCGGGTAGTACGGCAACATGTTCTTCTCGAGCCACTGGGTGGATTCAGCCGGAGGAATACCCCAGTTTGTGGGACAGGTTGACAGGATTTCGACCAGGGAGAAGCAGGTTCCCTCTTTCTGGTAGGTGAAAGCCCGCCGGAGCAGCTCCTTGACGTTGACCGCCAACAACGGCGTGTGAACCGATCCCCGGGCGATGAAGCCCGGAGTGCGGAGGGTGGCCAGAAGTTCGGCCACTCGAATCGGGTGGCCGGCCTGTTCCACGTCTCGGCCGAGCTGGCAGGTGGTGGCAACCTGGCCCGGCATGGTTGTGGGCGCCATTTGGCCGCCGGTCATGCCGTAGATGGCGTTGTTGACGAAGACCACGGTGACCTTCTCGCCCCGATTGGCGCAGTGGACGATCTCGGCCATTCCGATGGATGCCAGGTCGCCGTCTCCCTGGTAGGTGAAGACCATCAGGTCGGGTCGGGCACGCTTGATGCCTGTGGCCACCGCCGGGGCCCTGCCGTGGGACGCCTCGTGGAAATCGGTGGTGAAGTAGTTGTATGCCAGCACCGCACATCCCACCGGGGCCACACCGACGGTACGGCTGCCCACCGCCAACTCGTCGATCACCTCGGCGACCAGGCGGTGGATGATCCCGTGGGTACATCCGGGACAGTAGTGGGTGGTCACATCGGCCAGCGCCTGGGGTCTGGAAAACACGGTCTCAGCCATGACTCACCTCCGTCGATTGGCCGCCGATGATCGCCCGGACCTTTTCCACCACCTCGTCCGGCGACACCAACATGCCACCCATCCGATTGCAGAAGTGGATCGGCCGGGAGCCCTTGAGGGCGAGCTGGACATCCTCGATCATCTGGCCGGCGGACAACTCGACCACCAGCACGTTGTTGGCCTTCAATGCCGCTTCTCGTACCGCCCGGTAGGGATAGGGAAACAGCGTGATGGGTCGCACCATGGCCACCTTCAAACCCTGTTCGCGGAGCTCGTCGATGGCGGTGGAGCAGACCCGAGCCACCGTGCCGTAGGCCACGATCAGGACGTCATAGTCATCGTCGGTCTGATACTCGGCGAACCGAATCTCGTCGCGGACCATGGTGTCGAACTTGGCCTTGAGTTTGATGTTGTGCCGCTCCAGCGCTTCGGGATCGAGAAACAGCGAGTTGATGACGTTGTTGGGTCGATCACCGGGATTACCGGTTGCCGCCCAAGTCTTGGGCTCGAGCTCCTTGATGGGTTCCCGGCCGTCCGAGAACTCCACCGGCTCCATCATCTGGCCGATCAGACCGTCACCCACCACCAGCACCGGGTTGCGGTAGAAGTCGGCGAGATCGAAGGCGTCCTGCACCAGGTCGGCGGCCTCCTGGATCGACCAGGGAGCCAGCACCAGCAGTCGGAAGTCGCCGTGCGCCATGCCCTTGGTGGCCTGGAAATAGTCGCCCTGGCTAGGGAGGATGCCACCGAGACCGGGGCCGGCCCGCATGATGTTCACGATCACCACCGGTAACTCGGCGCCGGCGAGATAGGAGATGGCCTCGGCCATCAGCGAGACGCCCGGCGACGACGAAGAGGTCATGACCCGCTCACCGGTGCCGGCGGCGCCATAGAGCATGTTGGACGCCGCCACCTCGCTCTCGGCTTGGACGAACCGGCCGCCCACCTGGGGCAGCCGCATGGACATGTACTCGGGAATCTCGTTCTGCGGGGTGATGGGGTAGCCGAAGAAGAGACGACAGCCCGCCTGGACCGCCGCCTCGCCGATCGCCTCACTGCCCTTCATGAGTTTCTTGGCCATATCAGGCTCCTGATCTCGGGGCTCGGGCCTCGGGGCCCGGGACTCGGACACCTCGGACGCCAACGAACAGCCGAGTCCCGAGTTCCGATTCACGATTCCCGCCGTTCCGACTCGATAGGCGTGTAACGTCCAAGATCATGCGGCGCTCCTAGTAGGAGAAGTAGTGATACATCGTCCCGTTGACCTTCATTTCAATGGCCATGTCGGGACAGGTGATGCAGCACAGGCGGCACCCGATGCACCGCATCTGTTCGACGACCTCGGCGTAGAAGTACCCTTTATTGTTAATCGTCTTGCCCATTCCCAAAATCTGCTGCGGGCAGGCACTGACACACAGCTCGCAGCCCTTGCACGCGTCGGGTGTGATCACGATTCGGGGCATTCAAGCTCCTTTCAGTTGACGACAAAAAGCGGGCCCGAAGCCCGCGTGCGAGGTTGTTGTTCAAATGGCGGAAGAACCACCCTTCGGAGCACTACGAGGGGGCAGTCGAGGTCTTTGTCACGCATCGAATGAGCCAACCCGTCGACCACGGTGACGGCCACAACCGGAATGTCCAACTCGCGACTGGCCTGGACAGCCATCCGGTGGCCTTCGAGCACGATCCGGGGAGTGGTCTCGCCCATCAAGTGGGTGTTGGACACCAGACCCGTGACCTTGATTCGGGCCGCGGCCTCGATGTCGCGCACCATGGTCACGGCTCCCGCAGGATCGGGGGTCGACGGTCGCCTGAAATTGAGCACCGCGAGGCACTGCGTCTCGTCGGGCGGCACCACGTCGGCCAGCGAACCCAGTACCTTGGCGCCGTTGTCATCCCCACCCGCATCCATGACCAGGCGACAGGCGGGGTCTTTGAGGGCCGAGCGGATCTGGGGCACGATGATCGGCAGATCGGAGTGGGTGTTGTCGCCGGTGGGGGCAAGCAGCCGAATGCCCGCTGAGTCGAGCATGTCTCGCGCCGCCCGCGACCTGAAGTAGGGTTTCACCACGTCGATGTCGGCAAGGGTCACCTGGATGCCGGCAGCGGCCAGGTCGAGGGCCCCGTTGAGGGCGATCTCGGTCTTTCCACTGCCAAAGTGACCGACAAAGATGGTGACCCGTTTCTCGAACAACGCTTCACTCCTTGGTGGTGGATCGGCGCTGACGCCGGGCTCCAAGGATACCCCGTCCGGAGGCTTCTGTGAAGGCCATGTGAAATTCTTCACACACCCAAGATCATTATTGAGACGCATTTACAGGCAGCCCACCCCCCACCCAACCCGGTATAGGGTTTGGGGTCCCCCACCCGCCCACCCAGAGTTCAGAGTTCAGGGACAGCGGCAGGGGCCAGCGACAGCAATCGGGAGCAGCGTCCATGATCGGCGGCTGCGTCAGCGATCAGGGGCCGTGGCAGTGATCAGCTGGGGTTGCCCTGGATTGCGGTCGCTGTTCACCCATGCTGCCATCTGCCCCGGACACCGGTTGTTGTCCCTGTCCCGGCCGCTGCCGACTGCCCATGACGATGATTGCTGTCGCAGACGCCGGCGCCGAAATCCGGGCCTCCGCGTTCGCTTCGATGCACTGACTTCGACGCGCCTATCTCCCAACCGCGCTCTCCGAGGGAGCCCCCTCTGACGATATTTGGGACTCGTCGCGACGCGCAGCCTGTTCGACCTCGACCCAAAATCATCAGAGACGGCACGCCCGCCCATCGCGCCTATCTCGCTCCGGGTGGGCGGGAGGAACGTTCAACGTTCAACGTTCAACATTCAACTCATCAGATTGCGGTCGCTCATCACCGACCCCACGCTTGCGTCGTGACGGGAGTCGTGTCAACGTGCTCGTCCAACCATGTACCTGTCAGGACTCATCCACCGCGACCGCCTCTTCGACATCGCCTGCCGCTGGCTGGCGGATGATGCGAACCCCCAGGACGGCCGCACGCTGACCGAAATTTTTGCGTTCGAGCGAGCCATCACCGCGCCGTCAGTGCGGGCTCTCGTGGCCGACTTGGCGCGAGTTCTGCAACCGAGCCCGCTGCTCCTGCGCCGGGTCACCACCAAAGACGCCGTCCGACAAGCAATCGTGGAGGTGGTCGATCAGCCCTCGCCGCGTGCGAAGACGTTGCTCGACCGCTATCGCGACATCCCCGAGGAGTTCTTTCCCAGGACCCCGGTGCACATGAGTCTGATCACGCGAGAGGACGGCACTCTTGTGGGCATGGTCCGACGCAAACGGATCCGCCGCATTGCCGAAAAGGTGTCGCGCCAGGTTGCGGAGCAACTGGCCAGCGAGATCGACGCCGCGGCCCGCACGCTGGCGGCCACTCGCGCCTCCGACGCCGGCGTGTCACTGGATCGGATGATCACCAGCCGCGCCGAGATGGACCGGGAGTTCGCCGCTGCAGAGCGGATTGTGGCCGATCGCATCCACTCGGGCCTGATTACCCTCGACCCCCACCGTCAACAGGTGGACGATGTGATCGGCATCAAGATCATCGCAAAGCCACACCATATTGAACGTCTCGAGGAGGCCCTGGACGAGCGGGAGAACACCTGGGCATTCCACCGCAAGATCCATGAAGGTTCATACGTGGGCACCCATTACCTGGTGGATGTCGAACTCCCGCCGGTGAACGAAATTGTCAGCGGTCTCGAAAACATCGACTGGCGCTTTGCCGCGGGGCGCGGCGTGTCGGTCTTCGATCTCGAAGGTGAGTTCTACGAGTATGTCTCCGCCGGTAGCAGGACCTTTCGGCTGGAGCTGATCCTGACGACTCTCGAAGATCTGGTGGAATCGGAGTTCGGCCGAGGCATCCACGAGGCCCGGATTCTCGAGCAACGGGACCTGGCGAGCTATTCCGGCCGCATCGCCCAAAATGCGTCGTGGATCATGGAGTACATGCTCCACCTCGCCATCTCGCCAAGCATTCAGGTCGGCGACCTGCCGATCAAAATCTGGGGCCGGTACCTCAGAGACACGCTCTCGCACGCCATCGCCAACCTCAACCAGGGCGAGCCGGACGAGTGGCTGGTTCCAGCCGAACGCGCGCGGCAGCGACGGATTGTGCTTTAGCCCCAACCACCCACCCGTCCGGTGCAGAAGGTGTGGAAGGTGTGGGCCCCCGCCCGCCTACTAGCCCCTCCTGTCACCCTGAGCGAGGGAGTTCGACGACCGAGTCGAAGGGTCTCTTGAAGTCTCCGGACCGACTTTGGGTATGCAACGCCCTCGTGTTTTCGGGTGATCCCTCGACTCGCGGCTACGCCGCTCGCTCGGGATGACAAAAAAGCCGGGCGGCGGATGACCCGGAACCCAATTATTGATCAACCGGGCGGGTCATGAGGTCCGGGGGCGGCACCAAGCTCCCGTAGGGCACGGCCTCCAGCGGCTCTCCGTCGGCGCCCCAACGGAGCTTGATGACCAGCCGCCGTAGCGGAGCCTGGCCGTCGACTCCGGTTCTCACCGTGAGGCGGTGATCTCCGGCGACAAGCGGACCCTTCATCGTCACGACGCCGGGCTCGTCAGCCCTTGCAACAATCCCCCCCACCTCGATCTCGGCCCACGCGGTGTCGAATTCCAGTTCCACGGTCCACACCGAGGCACGCGGCACCCGCACCGTCCCGTCCCATCTCGCCAGCCACCGGCCGCTGTGGAAAACCGCAGGCAGAGTCTCCTGGAGCTCCACCATGTCGAAGTCGTAGGACAACACCGGGTCCACTCGCCAGAGATCCGGAGCATGGCCGGCCTCGGCCTCCTCAGACCACTCCCTCCCCCGCCATCGCCACAACCGCAAAAGCAGCCCTCCAGGCCCGCCCTCTGGCCTCATCGCCCACCCCGGAATCAGATTCCATGAATCGGCCGTTCCCGCGAACCACCGAGGCTCCACCACACAGCCCGCGGCCGGGGCCTGAGCGTGGACCTGAACGTCGTGCCACCCCTGGGCGACCTCCACCCACGCCGTCCTGACGCCGTCAGACTCCGGCCAACCGTCGATCCGAAGTCCTGCCACGGCGCATCCCGACACCTCAAGACCGAGGCGGCCGGCGACCGGAACGTAGAGTTTCCCGCCCCAACTGCCTGAACCATTGCCTTCGAGCACGAAGGGCGGCCGTTGGATTGGATCATCCGGTCTCCGGTCTCCGTCCAGCCGGCGCCATCCCCAACCGTCGCGGATACGCGCCTCATCGAGTCGGACCACGGTGTACATGGTCTCCCCTCGCACGCCGAGCACTCGCTCCACCGGCGCCCCCGGGTAGTGGGTCATCAGCACGGACAACAGCACGTCCTGGTGCGGCGCCACGATGACAAAATGGCGCCGCCCGCGAGGATCGACGATTGGAAGGGCCACCACATCGTCCCCCACATCCACCAGGTCATCGAATGTGTCCAGCAGACCGTGCCGCTGAGAGAAAAAGAGATTAGCCTCATGCCGGTTGGTCGCTCCGATGAGCACGACCGGGTCCGACCCGACCCACCCCTCTTCCTGGAGGTCGCGCAACACCCGAATCAGACTCGACTTGGGGTCCGACGTCACGAAACCCGGCGAGAACGGATCCACATGCCGATTCCACGCCTCGGCCAGGCCTCCCCCAACGCACACCGCGCCCAACGCCCACGGCAGAATCGATATCCACCGCGACTTGCCCCCCTCCCTCCGCCGACCGCTCAGATCGATGACCATCGCCACTGCCGCCACAACGGCGGGCAGGGCCATCACAAGTCGAGGCTTATACGGCGGGCGAGTGGTCAGAAAGCCCGAACTCACGGCGTAGACAGCGATCCAAACCAGTACGATCCGGGCGCTCCGGTGACGCCACCAAACGAGCAACCAGAGCGGAGCGCCAACCACCATCACGGCGGCCGCCGGATCGAGGAAGGCTCCGGCCGGCACGAATCCCCCCTGATGGCTGGCCACCGGCACGGCGACTACCGACCCGACATGGTTTCGCAGATAAAGACGTACCTGTTCGTGGTCGCCGGCCGCCACGGCATCGGCCAGCCGATGGATTTCGAACCTCTTGCCGATTTCCGCCGAGTACCATTCCCACCGGTCCACCGCCGCCGGAACATGGGGCAGCACCGTGACCAGCAGGGCCACTGCAGTGACCACCCCACCCACCACGAGGGAGCGCCACCGCCGTCGAGCGACGAGGGCCTCGATCAGAATCACCACCGCGACCACGCCAAGGGCCGACTTGGCCCCGTGGTAGGTCATCATGCACCCGCCAAGGGAGACACCGAGCACCGCCCACCAGACGAGCCGTCCACGCCCGAGAGCCGCCGCCAGCGCAGCCATGGCCAGTGTGACAATAGTGATGGCCTGCGCATTCATCATGCCTGCCCGACTCCACGACAAATGCTCGGGGTTGGCCGCGAGCAGCGCGGCGCCGAACACCGCCGCCCGCCAGCCGCAGAGTTCTCTGAGAAACAGGTATAGCAACAGGACCCCAAAGGCGCCTGCCGTGGCCGAACCCAAACGTAAGGCTTCCAGCCCCACCCCAAAGACCTTTATCCACGCGCCGTGGGCGATAAGCGCGAGCTGACTGAAGCCGTTCCATCCAAAATCGAAGGGCGATTCCTTGAGACCTCGGAAGGTATCCACAATGTGCATTCCGATGCGACCCTCATCGCCATCCACGTGCACCGGCACCTCACCAAGACCCACCACCCTCAGAAGCACGGCGGCTGCCAAGATCGCGACCAGAATCGTGATTTCCGTCCCGACCGGCGGAAGACCCCGGTCCGGATGATCCTCCTGGTAGACCGCCGAACCCCCGCAACCCCACAACACGACGAGCAACGCGACGGCCCACAACACCAACCCCACACCGGTGTGTTCTGGCGACCCGGCCAGCGAGGCAGCGACACCTGCCAGCGCCAGAGCCGCAACCGAACCAATCAGCAACCGGAGCCACCTCAAATTCAGGATCGGCTCGGGACCACCAGCGACCGATTCACGGGGCCCGCGGCCTGCGGCGGCACAGGCGATCAGCAGGCCCAGCCAGCACAACGCGGCCCATCCCTCCCGACCCGGCGCGAGGGTCAGCCAACCGGCCGCGGCGGCGAACACGCCTACGGCCAGCCACTCGATCGTTGGCGACATCCGCCATCGCAGGCGCCCGCCATCACAGGGGCCACCCACCGCGACATACGCCATCGATATGGCGGCCACTGCCAACGGCCACCACCACGAGAACCCGCAGTGCCGGGAAACGTCCAGTAGCCACGCCGAACCGGCCACGGCCGACCCGTACACCGCGAGGCGAAGGAGCCGTCCGATGGTGGCACGGTTCATGACCTGAGGGACCCCACCTCCCGATAGTACCTACGAACAGTCGGCAGGAGAACAGCCGATCAAGCGACGCCCTCGCCGTCGGCAGCCGTTCGGATCGCTCGCGCGCCGCACTCGGCGAAGCCAGGACAGGAGCGGCACACCTGATCGTCCACATAGCCGAACTCCGACGGTGCACACACCGTCACCGATGGATCACGCATTGAGTCGAGTTCGACCAGCAGAGGTTCATCCTCCGGTGTGACCCCGCCGGCTTCCAGCGATCGCGCCACCGCGGCGCGGACCCTCGGATCCAGCTGTCGGTTGCGTTGTTCAGCCGAGGCTCCCTCGGCCTGGACCACCGCCGCCGCCCGCCGCTTCTTGACCTCAAAGGTCAGTTTACGCCGGGACGGCAATCGACGAGTCGCGAGGAAGAACAGGTAGCCGGCGGACATACCCACCAGGTTGACCAGCCCTCCGGCCATGCCGTACGAGGAGAAGCTCGTCGCCACCAGCAAGGCGCCGCCAACGATGGCGAGCCACTTGACCTTGACCGGAAGAATGAAAAAGAGCAAAAACTCCATGTTGGGAAAGAGTGTGGCGAAAGTAAAGAGCAACGACCCGTTGAAGAACATGTCCCCGACCATGGGAACCCCGAGCAAAAGGGCGGCAGCCGTGGCTCCACAGGTGGAGACCAGCCAGAAGACCAGAAACCTCAGCGATCCCCAACTCTCCTCGAGCGGTTTGGCCATGATCCAGAGCACGAGCATGGAGATGAAGAACCAGAACATCCCCGATCGAGGTATGAATTGGTAAGTGAACAGGGACCAGGGCCTTGACGCCACCTGACCGGGAACCAAAATCAATGACTGGAGGCTCTCACGGTTGCCATAGGACAGCAGGAACACGGCAAAGTGGACGAAAATCAATCCCTCGGTCACGTGCCAGTGTTCACGCTGCATCATCGCCTCCCGAGCCTGCGTTCCATCTCGTCTTGACTGAGCCTGAGCACGATGGGTCGTCCATGGGGGCACCGGTAGGGGTTATCGGTGGCGATCAGGTCGTCGAGCAGCGTCCTTTGTTCCTCGGAATTCAGGTCGTCGTTGACCTTGACGGCGGCACGACAGGAAAGCGAGGCGGCGAGCTCGTGGGAGAGTTCCTCCACAACCCTCTCCGGTACGCCATCGAGGGCCGTGGCCCGTTCCAACAGTGCCTCCACCACTTCGCGGGCGGACTCGGCGTCCGTCTCCGGCGGCAGCGCGGTGAGGCGGAGCGTGGCCGGCCCGAACGGCTCGGCCTCGATACCAACCCTGCCGAGAAGGTCCTCCACGGTGCCCAGGGCACCCGCCGACGCCTCGTCAAGCTCCAGAAGGACCGGTACCAATAGCCGTTGAGAAGGTGCCGACTCTCCATCCAGACGTTTTTTGATGCGTTCGTACAACACCCGCTCGTGAGCCACATGTTGGTCAACGATCACCAAGCCCCATTCATCCTCGAGCAGAATGAACGAACTCCGGTACTGGCCGATGAGACGGCCAAACGGCGTGTCCGGTGGCGCCGGACGCGGACCCGGGCCGGTGGACAGGTGGGCACCCCCGAACAATGCCACTGGTGGTTCGTCGGTGGGTTCGTCAACCTCGTCGTAGGCCGGGTGAGCAAACAAGATCGACGGCGGGCGATGGGTGGCTTCGTACTGTGTGTGCAGCGGTTCCGACTCGGCAACCCAGTCCTTCGTCTCCACCCTGTCCACCGCCACGTGACCCCGGGATGCAGCCACACCTTCACGGAGGGCCCGTTCGGTCACCGCGAAGACCGACCCGCCTCGCACAAACCGCACCTCCGTCTTGGCCGGATGGACGTTGACATCCACGGCATCGGGAGGGACCGTGACGAAGAGTGCGACCCGGGCCCCGCCGAGGCCGCCGCCGGCAGCACCCAATACCCGCCGCACAGCGCCGATCAGCAGCCTGTCCCTCACCGGACGGCCGTTCACGATGAGTGTCAGCGATGGTCTGCCGGATCCCCGGCCGGCGGCCAGCAGGCCCCATACCTCGACCCCGCCACCGCTGGCCTCGAAACGATGGACCGGCCCCTCCATGCGTTGCCAGATATCGCGGAGCCGCTGTCCGGGATCCGTGGTCGGCATGGCCTCCAACAGAGTCCGCGGACCATGCCGGAGGATGAAGCTCACGTCCGGGTTGGCTAGGGCCGCCGCCCACACCGTCTCCTGGGCATGGCGAAGCTCGGTCTCTGGAGCCCTCATGAACTTCCGCCGGGCCGGCGTGTTGTAGAACAGATCGCGGACCTCCACAGTGGTGCCTCGCGCTCGTGCCGCCGCCTCCACCCCCAGGATCCTTCCGCCATCAACCGTCACCCGGACGCCCCCTTCGCCCGGATCGTGGGCGGTCAAAAGCTGGAAACGGGACACAGCGGCCATGGACGGCAAGGCCTCGCCACGGAATCCGAAGGAGGCGATGTGGTCGAGATCTTCAACCGACGCGATCTTGGAGGTCGCGTGCCGCTCCAGGGCGAGCAGCGCATCATCGGGATCCATGCCGCAGCCGTCGTCAGACACGCGGATCAGGCTGCAGCCCCCTCGCACCAACTCCACCTCGATGCGCGTGGCCTCGGCGTCCAGACTGTTTTCCACAAGCTCCTTGACCACCGAGGCGGGGCGCTCCACCACCTCACCGGCAGCGATCCGGTTCACCAGCCCATCGGGGAGGACGCGTATTCGTGGCACCGAGAGATGATACCTGTTCCACCGCCCGCCCAATTCGAAATGAGAAATGAGAAATGTGAAATGAGAAATGTGAAATTCGGAATGTTCCCTCGCACCGACTTCGTGTGCAGTTTTGGAGCCTACCAGCCACAGCATCCAGAAAGGCTTGTGGAATGAGTCCCAATCAGCACTTTGGGTTGAGCAAACGCCAGGTCATGGCACGGACTTGATCGAAGAGCTGCAGCGATGCGTTCGCGCGAGTGGAGTCGATCGCGCCGGCGTGAACCAGGAGGCGAAGATGGCAGTCGACCTCCTTCGCGGAGCCGTAGGCGATTCGCCAGTGATGGAGTCGATCCCGGCCCGTTCGGCCGTGACCTTCTGCAATGTTAGCCGGGACCGAGCTTGCCGACCGGATCACTTGATCGGCGAGGCTCTTGACGGGAGCCGGCACCCGTCTGACGAGGGAGATGGCTTCCCCGGCAGCTTCGATGGCCTTGCCGTAGACGATGAGTTGGTTGCCTTGGCACGCGTCGATCATGATCACCTCCGGGTCGTTCATTGAATTCTCCCGACGTCGATCTGTTTCCGGATGTCAAGGGTCGTCTGACGACTTGTCTTGCCCTTGACATCCGGAAACAGATCGACGATTCCCTCCCAGCGAACGACCCGGAGGGGATCACGATGCGCTCTGAGGGACAGCGATCAGCGGCAGTCGGCAGCGGCCGGGACAGGGACAGCAACCGGTGTCCGGGGCAGATGGCAGCATCGGTGAACAGCGACCACGATCCGGATCAATCCCAGCTGATCACTGCCGCGGCCCCCGATCGCTGCCGCAGCCGCCGATCACGGACGCTGTCCCTGATTGCCGTCGCTGTTTCGCGCACGGAGACGGGCACGCAAAAACCCCACCTCACGCTCTCCCGGATGAACCTAACGTTGAGAGTTTCGTCCCACCGTCCCGGTGGCTGAGAGGGCGCGATGGGCGAGCGTGCCACTTCTGACACTTTCGAGTTGATCGCTTCGAGGCTCTCGACATCCTCGAGTCCCGAACAGTGTCAGGGGTGGCTCCCTCGGGGAGCGCGGTGGAGGACGCTGCGGGCCGGGGGTTTACCCCCCGGCACAACACAGCGCCAACCCCGGGGGATAAACCCCCGGGCCGAAACCGAGGTTGTCGCCCAGCCGTCCCGGCTGCCATTCTGCATTTGATTGATCGCGCAATTGCAGGCGAGGACGCCTGCGCTCCAAGATCTCAGGTTTTCGAATCGTACACGGAGGTATCGGGCCTGGTATCGGGCGTCACGATGCGGCTCGGATCAGCGAGGTCTTCCTGGATCAGCAAGGAGATCAGCATGTCCCGGACTCCGCCGCGGCCATTGTGTCGGTAGATCCTGCGAACCGTCGCGGGCTTGAGTTCAATCCCCGTCATGTGAGCGAGATACTGGCAGAATACTCGCGCTCTCGACATGAAACTGATCACCAGCAGCGAGAGCAGGATGACGATTCCCCCCGCTGCCAGCAGCTTGACTGTAACCGAAGGACTGAATTCGAGCACCTCGAAGGTCATCTCGACACCCCGTTCCTGTTCAATCGTCACTGTTCAGGAGGTGGGTTTCGTCCACCTCCTCGAAGTGATTCTCTGGCACCAGCACATCGCGCCCCTTGGATCCGGCGAGCGGACCCACCAGGCCCTCTCTCTCCATCATATCGAGAAGTCTCGCCGACCTGGTATAGCCCAGGTGCAGTCGCCGCTGAATGTAGGAAGCGGACGCCTTTCGCGTCTTGACCACCAACCTGGCGGCCTGATCGTACATGGGGTCGGTGAGTTCACTCTCATCGTCAACAACCGTCCGGCGCCCGCCCCGGTCGTTCATACCCAGTGGTGCGTGCGTCAATACCTCTCTCATGTAGTCCGGTTTGCCGAACCGTTTGATATATCGGACGACGGTGGCGATTTCCTTTTCGGTCACCAGCGGTCCGTGAACCCGGATCAGATTCGATGTCCCGGGCGGAAG
The DNA here is from genome assembly GCA_963710645.1 of uncultured Holophagae bacterium. Classification (GTDB taxonomy): domain Bacteria; phylum Acidobacteriota; class Thermoanaerobaculia; order Thermoanaerobaculales; family Sulfomarinibacteraceae; genus FEB-10. Next base: position 390,256 of record CAVQBD010000009.1, read on the forward strand.
GTAAAGCATGTCGCCGCGGCCCAATAGATGCTCCGATCCCATGACATCGAGGATGGTCCGCGCGTCGAACTTCGACCGGACCTTGTAGGACAAGCGGCATGGGAAGTTGGCCTTGATGATTCCCGTGAGGATGTCCACCGACGGCCGCTGCGTGGCGCAGACAAGGTGGATGCCCACCGCCCGCGCCTTCTGGGACAAGCGGGTGATGGACTCCTCCACCGCACGCGAAGAGGTCAGCATCAGATCGGCCAGCTCGTCAATGACGATCACGATGAAGGGCATGGGCACGAAGCTCTCCATCGCCTCGTCATCAAGGGCCAGTTGGTTGCGCGCCTTTCGAAGCTGGACAGGGTCGGTCACCAGCTGGTTGTACTGACTCAGGTTCCTCACCCCCAGGGCCGCCAACAGGTGGTAACGCTCGTCCATCTGAGCCACTGCCCAACCCAGGGCATTGGCGGCCTTCTTGGGGTCCGAGATGATGGGCGTCAGCAAATGTGGGATGTCGGAGTAGACACCCAATTCCACCATCTTGGGATCCACCAGAATGAACTTGACCTCTTCCGGCTTGGCCTTGAACAGGATCGACATGATCATGGCGTTGAGCCCCACCGATTTGCCCGATCCCGTAAATCCTCCGATCAAGAGGTGGGGCATTCGCGCCAGGTCGGCGAAGAACGGTTTGCCACGGATGTCTACGCCGAGGGCGAGGGTCAGCAGCGACTGGGCCTGGAGAAACTCCTTCGATTCGCACAGAGTCCGGAGTCGGATCACTTCCGGATCCGGGTTGGGGACCTCGATACCAACCGTGGCCCGCCCCGGGATCCTCTCGATGCGCACCGATTCGGTTCTGAGGGCCAGCGCCAGATCTTCGGCCAGATTCTGCACAGCCGAGATCTTGACTCCGGGTTCGAGGCGGAATTCGTAGGTCGTGATGACGGGCCCCGTCCGTATGTTGACCACCTCGCCGCGGACTCTGAACTCGTGGCACTTCGTGGTGATCAGCTTGGACATCTCGATCATGGCGTCGGAATTCCGCTCCACGGATTCCACCGGCGCATCGAGGAACTGCAACCTGGGAAGGTCGTACTCCTCGAGATCGTCGACGAAATCGAACTCCTCCTGCACGACATCTTTCTTGGCCGGAGCCGCGGAGGTCTTCTGGGAGGGTCCCCGTCGCGAGGCACGACGCGTCGGTTTCGGTTCCGCGGTCTCGGCTTGGTCCGCCTGTTCTTCGCGCAACAACGCCATCCTGCGGATAATCCTGAACCGGCCCTTGCCCTCCACCTGTTTCACGGTGAAGGAACCCTGGTAACCATCTTCGGAGTCGATTCGCTTCAGTTGTCTCTCGAGGACCTTGCGGCGGTTTTGTTGCGATTCTTGTTCGCGTTTCCGTTTTGACCGCTCGCGGCTTCGGCTGGTCAGATGGCCCCGCATCTTGCCGGAGATCCAGTCGGCGATCGTGGCTGCGGACCCTCCCGAAACCATCAATCCGCCGAGCAGCAGGAAGAACACCAGAATCACCAGTCGGCCCACCGGCCCTGCGAATCCTCCGAGCAGATCAGCGGTCGCGAGGCCAATCAGACCACCACACGGTATCCTCCCCTCTCGGAAGGGCAGGTCGGTGGCCACCAAGGCCGCCACTCCTGGCAGCGTCAGAAGGATGATGGCCCAACCCGCCATGGTCAGCCCCGGGTTCGACAGCGGCTTTTGGCGGAGGATCCTCCAGCCCATCACCGCCGCCAGCGGAGGCAAAAGGAAGGCCGTTACGCCGATCAGGCTGAGCAATGCAGCTGACAACGTGGCACCCAGCCAACCGGCCCAGTTGGTGGGACTCGACCGTAGGGTGGACGCGTGGAACGGACTCGGATCCATTGGCGAGTGGGACATGAGAGCCACAGCCACTAAAACCGCACCCAGCAGAAGGGCGACCGCTCCGGCTTCGCGCAGCACCCGGTCCCGCATCAAAAGATCCCCGCTTCCAACACCAACACAAGCATACCCAACGGAATGCAGTACCACGCAAATCGGTGGAAGGTGCTGGATGACACCATTTGTAAGACGATGAGCAGAGCAACATAACCCGACAGTGCCGCCGCCACCCCTCCCACTGAGCACGCGAGCCAGAAGCTCGCCGGGACCGAGGCCAGCTCATCCCGCTGCGCCAACAACTCGAAGAGGGTTGCGCCGGCGATGGCCGGCACCCCGAGGAGGAAGCTGAAACGGGCCGCCCACACCCTGTCCAGACCGGCACCGAGCCCGGCCGAAATGGTGAATCCCGATCGGGAAAGACCAGGGAAAACAGCAATACCCTGAACCAGTCCGATCAGAACCACCTGTTTCCAGGTTGTACCGCTCTCGCCTCGATCACCTCCAGGCATGAATTTGGTGGAGGCCACAACCAACCCGGTCACGATCAGGGCCGCTCCAACCCATGCCGGCTTGTGGAACGCCTCGGTGGCCACATTCTTCAATGCGAACCCCACCACCGCCGTGGCAAACGTCCCGAAGATGAGCAGGCCGAGGATTCGGCGTCCCTCTGCGGAGACCATCCACCTTCGAATCTGTTCCCTTTCGTACCAGACAACAGCCGACGCGGTCCCCACGTGAAGCATGGCGTCGAAGAGCACGCCGGGCTGGTTGAAGCCCGGGATGATGGCCTGGGCCAGCGCCAGGTGCCCGGACGAGGACACCGGGAGAAACTCGGTGAGACCCTGGAGCAGGCCCAGCAGCACGGCGAAACCCACCCCCATCCTCAAGACCTCGCTGCAGGCGGAAGCCAGAAGAGAAGGCATGGAAGTGTCGATGGAGGGACCAGCATAACCGTAAGAATGGTATCACTTTGGGACGGTTCGGTGTTGAGGGTGTGGCCCGGGCAACCTGTCGGCGGCAGCGGTTCAGGCCGTGGCCTGGTGCGGCGGCCTTTTCCCGTCCTGAACGTGGAATCAGCGGGCATACGGCCACCTGCTGGTGTCGCGTCCCTCGAAGGTGCCTGGTATCCCGATTCGCCAACGGCGAGAAACCGACTCTCCCTGTTCAGGCGAATCGGCGTGCCTGGCATCCTCACGGGGAGCACGACTGGAGAATCGGCGGGTTGAATTCGGTGGGTCGACCCAACGAGAGGAGCATTGTGGAGCAGGCCTCCGGCCTGCAACCGTTCGTTCGATCACGGCCGGCAATGCAGCCGGGACGGCCGCACCACAATTTCCGCGCTTCCGGCTCGATCACCCGACCTTCAAGCGCCCTGTGGCTCAGGGTTGCAGGGCGGGAATTTCCGAATTTCAACTTTCAATTTGCAATTCTCAACCGCCAGCGACTCGAGGACCGAAGCCCTCATCACTCGGCGATCTGCTTCGCCAACGCGACCCAACCGTCGAGCGAGACGTCCGCCGGGCGGGATTCCGGGTCGAGGCCCGCGGCGCTGATCTGGGTCGCGTCGCCCAGCGGACCCAGCGCGTTGCTGAGCATCTTGCGCGGCTTGGTGAGTGCGTGTGAGGCCAACCGCAGACCCTGTTCGAGATCTTCGGGTTCGGACGAAGCCGGATGAAGCCACAGCACGACTACACTCGACATCACCTTTGGCCGGGGCCTGAAGGCCCGCGGCGGAACGTCGAAGGCGATCCGCGCGTCGCGCCCACGCAGCGCGCTCGAGGGCCAAGAGACCATGGTTGCGATCGCCGGGCTCGGCCACGATGCGCTGCGCCACCTCTCGTTGCAGCATCACCACCAGCTTGCTCGAAGAGATCGTGGCGCGGCATCAATCTGCGAAGAATCGCGGTCCCCACCGAGTACGGCAGATTGGAGGCCACCTGCCACGGCCCCTCCCCCTTCAACAGGGGGTCGAGGGGATCGTGAAGGGCATCGGCGTGAACCACCTCCACGTCGTGCTCCCGATATTGGGCGGCCAGGGCCTTCGCGAGGTATTCGTCCAACTCCAGCGCGACCACCATCTCGAATCGGCCGCGCAGCACCTCGGTGAGCGCTCCCCTGCCCGGTCCGATCTCCAGAACCCGTGACGGCTGATCGTCGAGCAGGCCAACGATCCGCTCTGCGACGTCACCGTCGACGAGGAAGTTCTGACCCAACCGACGCTTCTTTGACCTGCTCATCGTCCTTCGTTCTCAATTCTCGGCCTGTGGCTCGTCATGAAAGCTGTCGGGACGCCCGCGGCGTCCGGCATCCATATGAACCAAAGGCCGAGAATTGAGCTCAAATCACCTTACCTTCGGCAGGCTTCTGCGAACGGGGTCGTGAACCGTTGGATCACATCTTCCAAACCCGCGGAGTCACCGTGGCGGGCGACCCGGTCCACGATTGCCGAACCGACCACGACACCGTCGGCCAATGCCGCGACCTCGGCGACCTGGGCGGGCGTGGAGATTCCGAAACCCACCGCCACCGGCAGACGGGAGGTCTTCTGGGCCATGGCGATGTTGTCCGCCAGCTCGGGGTCGAGCCGGTTTTGAGCACCGGTTACGCCGGTTCGAGAAACCAGGTACAGAAAGCCCCGCCCGTGGCGAGCGGCCGCCTTGACTCGCTCGCGGGTCGACGTGGGGGTCACCAAGAGAATCGGAGAGATATGGGCCTTCTTGAGATCGGCCTCGAAGTACTTCATCTCCTCCACCGGAACGTCGGTGAAGAGCACGCCGTCCACCCCGGCGGCGGCAGCATCCAGAGCGAACCGGTCGATGCCGTACCTGATCACCGGATTGGAGTAGCTGAAGAGAACCACCGGCAGACCGTCATCGGCCCGTATGGTCCGCACCACCTCCAGCACCCCCTCCAGGGTGGTACCGCTTGCCAGCGCGCGCTCTGCCGCGCGCTGGTTGGTGGGTCCGTCGGCAATGGGGTCGGAAAAGGGACTCCCAATTCGAGGATGTCGGCCCCAGCCCGCCGCAGGGCGCGGGCAAGACGTACGGTGTGTTCGAGGCTCGGGTCACCCGCCGTCACATAGGGAATGAAGGCCGCTCGATTCGCCTTTCGCGCCGCTCGGAATGCGTCACTGATGCGATTCACGGTCTTCCTCCACCCGGGCCACCTCGGCCAGATCCTTGTCCCCCCGACCCGACAGATTGACGATGATCTTCGATTCCGAATCCATCCCCGGGGCGACCTTGAAGGCATAGGCCAGGGCGTGGGCGGACTCCAGGGCCGGCAGGATGCCCTCAGTCTCGGCCAGCAGGTGGAAGGCCGCCAATGCCGCATCGTCATCAACCCGGGTGTAGGTGACCCGGCCGGTGTCGTGCCAGTGAGAGTGCTCGGGTCCCACCGCTGGATAATCCATCCCGGCCGACACCGAGTGGGTGCCCAACACTTGGCCGTCATCGTCTTGGAGGATCCAGGTTCTGGTCCCGTGGAGTACCCCTGGAGCCCCTGTCCCGCCGAAACGCGCGGCGTGGTCTCCCGGCGCCGGACCCCGCCCGCCGGCTTCAACACCGAACAGACGCACGCTGTCGTGCGACAGAAAGGCCGAGAAGATCCCCGCAGCATTTGACCCGCCGCCGACGCATGCAACCACCACGTCCGGGAGCGCCCGGGCCTGCTTGCGAAACTGATCGATCGCCTCGCGGCCGATCACGGACTGGAAATCGCGGACCATCATGGGGAACGGGTGCGGGCCGAGTACCGATCCCAGAATGTAGTGTGTCGTATTGACGTTTGTCACCCAGTCCCGCAGCGCCTCATTGATGGCATCCTTGAGGGTCCGGGATCCAGCATCCACGCCCACCACCTCCGCACCCGCCAATCGCATCCTGAAGACATTGATCTCCTGACGTCGAATGTCTTCAGTGCCCATGTAAACGCAACAGCGCAGACCGAGGAGTGCCGCCGCGGTGGCAACCGCAACACCGTGCTGGCCGGCACCAGTCTCCGCGATCACCCGCCGTTTGCCCATGGATCTGGCCAACAGAGCCTGACCCAGAGCATTGTTGATCTTATGGGCGCCGGTGTGGCAGAGATCCTCTCGCTTGAGCCAGATTTCTGCACCGCCAAGCCGTTCAGACAACCGCTGCGCCAGATAAAGCGGCGTCGGTCGGCCGACGTAGGTCGCAAGGAGGTTTTCGTAGGCGTCCTTGAAATCGCGGTCGCGACGGCTCCGCTTGAAGGCTCGATCGAGTTGAGCAAGCGGCTCCATCAGGGTCTCCGGAACGAAGACTCCTCCGTACTCACCAAAGTATCCGTGGCTATCAGGTAAACGTTTCATTCACTGTCCAACGTCCTACTGTAACTGCTCATTCGCGACCCGCCTGGTCGGCGGCCATCCGCGCATTGGAAATAAAACCCTGCACGAGATCGAGCGCCTTCACTCCAGGCGCCGACTCCACACCCGAGGAAACGTCCACCAACGTCGGCCGAAGCCTGCTGACCGCGTCAGCCACATTCCCCGGTGCGAGCCCCCCGGCGAGGCCGAATCGGAGCCCGGCGGGCGGCGCCTCCATCGTGTCCCAGTCCCACGCTTCGCCGGATCCGGCTCCCGGGTCCAGCAGCGGGAGGCAGCGACCTGCCAGACGGTGGACCTCTTTCCAGCCACCTTCAATCACGGGCCGCACCCTCCGGATCACCCGTTGACCGAGAGCGTCGATCAGGGTGTCCGGTTCACCGCCGTGCAACTGAATCCAGTCGAGGCCCAGAAGATCTCGAAGCCGCACGATCGTCTCCAGATCTGCGTCTCGAAAGACGCCAACGGTCTCGGCGCCTGCAATATCCCCAATCCATTTCGCACCAGCAGAATCGAGCCCCCTCGGCGTTCCTGGAACGAATACGAAACCGACCAGGTCGGCGCCGGCGGCGATGGCCATCTCGGCGTCCCGCCGGCTGGTCAGACCGCAGATCTTGATCAACATCGTGGCCGTTCCGAACAAGGGGGCGGGGAGCAGTGGGCGGGGAGCAGTCTCCGATCGGCAGTCATCGTCACCCTCTGCCGAGGAGCGTGCGAAGAGCCGCACCGGGGTCGTCGGAGCGTACGAGATGTTCTCCAACAAGGAAGGCATCGAATCCCGCATCGAGGAGTCGATCCACGTCCCCACGTTTGCTGATACCGCTCTCGGCAACCCGGATCCGGTCGGATGGGATCAGCGCAGCCATTCCCGCCACACGCTCCAAATCGGTGGCGAAGGTCGCCAGGTCCCGCGCGTTGACGCCGACGATCTCGGCTCCGGCCTCCACCGCGATGCGCGGATCCTCGTCGGCAAATATCTCCACCAGCGCATCGAGCCTGAGCTCAGCCGCGAGCCGAAGCAGCTCCGCAAGGGGAGCGGGATCCAGCAGTCTTTGGATCAGGAGCACAGCATCGACCCCGGCGGCGGCGGTCTCCAACAGCTGGCGCTCGGTGATGATGAAGTCCTTGCGCAGCACCGGGAGCCGGACCGCCCCGCGAACCTCGGGTAGCCAGTCCGGATCGCCCCGGAAGAACTCCGGCTCGGTCACCACCGAAATCGCCGCAGCCCCAGACTCCTCGTAGATCCTGGCCAGAGCCGCCGGATCGAAGGGCTCGCGCAGCACGCCGGCCGATGGCGAGGCCCGCTTGCACTCGGCGATCACAGACGTCCCGGGTGTGCTGAGCGCATCACGCAAGGACCGAGGACCGACTCTGAGGCGCTCTTCGACGGCTCGCTCGGCCACCGTCCTCAGATCCGGCACCGGATCCACCTTCTGTTGGCGCCTCAGGGTCGCGGTCACGATCCGATCGAGTACCGAGTCAGACATCTCCGGCCAGCTCCTGCGATCGCCTGGCAAGCTCCTGCATTCGTTCGAGGGCTGCACCCGAACAGAGCGTCTCCCGGGCCCGCGCCAGTCCGTCTCCCAGATCAGCGGCAACGCCCGCCACGTACAGCGCAGCTGCCGCGTTCAGCGCCACCGACTCCGCCGCCGCGGACCTCTCGTCGCCGGCGAGGATCTCACTCAGCCGGCGCGCGTTGTCATCCACCGTTCCCCCCATGAGAGAGGCGGGCCGATCGGCCGACAGCCCGAGTTTGTCGGGATCGACCGCCCAGCGGTCAACGACCGCTCCGTCCACCACCTCCACCACCTTGGTCGGAGCCGTCACCGAAAGCTCGTCCAGGCCGTCTTCAGAATGGACCACGAGTGCGTGGGCTGCACCCAGCTCGGCCAGCGCTTCGGCCATGAGCTCCTGGACATCCGGTCCCCACACACCCACCACCTGACGGCGGACGCCCGCGGGGTTTGTCAGCGGTCCGAGAAGATTGAAAACCGTTCGGATGGCCAAAACTCGTCGCACCGGCATCACCGCACCCATGGCCGGGTGAAGCCGGGGAGCGAAGAGGAAGGCGATCCCAATCTCGTCATGAAGCTCGGCCAACTTCTGCGGCTCCAGACCGAGCCGCACACCCACAACCTCGAGCACATCGGCGGACCCACACCGCGACGACACCGAGCGGTTGCCGTGTTTGGCCACAGGAACGCCGCACGCCGACGCCAGGATGGCAGCTGCAGTGGAGATATTCACCGTGTCGGCACCATCGCCGCCGGTTCCGCAGGTATCCACCGAACGCTCGGGCGCGGCCAGCGGGACCGACAGCGACCGGGCCCGCATGGCGCGAGCCGCTGCCGCCACCTCCTGTGGCGTCTCGCCCTTGGCCCGAAGCGCCACCAGCACCCCCGCCATCATCGACGGGTCGCACCGTCCGTCCATGACGTCGCCCACGAATTCCTGCAATTCCGGGCCCTCGAGGTCCTGACCCTCGATGAGCCGTTGCAGCATCCCTCGATGCTCAGGTCCCACGGGATTCACCCAGCCTCCGGCGGCCCTCGTCCGTCAGCGGAAGACGTGCCATCTCCAGGAATCGCGCCAACAACCGCATGCCCTCCACGCTGAGGTAGGACTCTGGGTGGAATTGGAGTCCGTGGTGAGGGCGATCCGTGTGGCTCAGACCCATGACGACGCCATCGTCGGTCCAGGCCGTCACCTCGAGTTCGGAAGGAAGGCTGTCACGATCCACGATCAGCGAGTGGTAGCGCGTGGCTTCGAAGGGATTTGGAGCACCTTGGAACAGCCCCATGCCGTTATGGTGTATGGGAGACGTCTTTCCGTGCACGGGTTCGGTCCCGCGCACCACCCGAGCGCCGTGAACCGAGGCCAGCGCCTGGTGGCCGAGGCAGATGCCGAGCAGCGGGATCTCTCCGGCGGCAGCCACAAGGTCCATTGTGATTCCCGCCTGCTCGGGCACACCCGGGCCCGGCGAGATCACCACCGCTTCCGGACCGCGGTCCAACAACTCTCCGACCGTGGCCACGTCGTTGCGCACGATGTCCATGGGCACTCCGGACAGTTCGCCGAACTCCTGCACCAGGTTGTAGGTGAAGGAGTCGTAGTTGTCCACCACGAGAATCATCTGAGCGCTCCTTGCACTCCGATTTTCGGATTGCCGCAACCTGCTTCAAACGAATCGGACGACCGTCCCCGCGCACCCAACCGAATGACGCCCGTAAAACGGCCATCCGAAAATCGGAGAATACAGAACATCTATCATTCCCTCTCGCCGGCGGCTTCGGCCATGGCCACCGCTTCGATGAGTGCATTGGCCTTGTTCCGGCACTCCTCGAGCTCGGTTTCGGGGACCGAGTCGTAGACGATGCCTGCGCCGGCCTGGACCTGGACAACCCCGCCCCGCTCCACCAGTGTCCTGATGGCGATACACACATCGAGATCGCCGTTCACATTGCGGTAGCCCACCGCCCCGCCGTACACACCGCGCCGGACCTCTTCCAGCTCGTCGATGATCTCCATCGCCCGGACCTTGGGCGCTCCGCTCAGGGTCCCGGCTGGAAAACAGGCGAAAAGGGCGTCCCACGCGTCCTTTTCCGGCCGCAGCTCTCCCTCCACCTCACTCACCATATGCATGACGTGGCTGTAGCGCTCCACCTCCATCCTGCGAGTGACACGCACCGACCCCGGCTCGGCGACCTTGCCCAGATCGTTACGACCGAGATCCACCAACATCACGTGCTCGGCCCGTTCCTTCGGATCCGCCAACAACTCGACTTCAAGCCGGAGATCCTCCTCGGCGGATGCGCCCCGGTGACGGGTGCCTGCGATCGGGCAGGCCATCACCGTCCGATCACGAACCCGGACCAGGGTCTCGGGGCTGGCGCCGAGGATGCGTGCCTGACCCGAGTCCAACAGGAACATGTACGGCGACGGGTTGGTGATCCGGAGCATTCGGTAGACGTCAGCCGCAGTACATCTCGGCATCCGGCGCCAGCGCCGCGAAAGCACCACCTGGAAGATGTCCCCGGCAAGGATGTCCTCCCGGGCGCGCCGCACCGCATCGAGGTAATCACCGTCAGAGGGGGTCACACGCCATCCGCACCATGGATCGCCCAACGGCCGGGGGACCGTGTGGGGCTGCGGGCCCTCGCCACCGGCAAGCAGGGCCCGGTGGAGCGAGGCTATTCTGGCCACTGCGCCCTTCCACGCCGATTCCGGGTCCGAACCGACTCGGGCCAGGGCGATCAATTGAAGCCGTTGCCGGGCACGGTCGAGAACGATCACTCCGTCATACAGTCCGAACCAGGCGTCGGGAAGACCCCCCTCGTCCCGCCCCCTGTCCGGGATTTGCTCCATGATCCGCACTGCGTCATAGCTGACGTAACCGAGCGCGCCGCCGGCGAATGGGGGAAGATCTTCAACCGGTGCGAACGCCCCCAGGTCGGTTGCGCGACGCAACCCCTCCACAGGCGGCCCGGGCACCGGAACCCCGTCCACCAGGATCTGGCCGCGTCGCAGTTCCACCACCCGGAAGGGATCGGCGCCGACGAAGGAGTAGCGGGCGGCCCGCTCACCCCCCTCGACGCTTTCGAGCAGAAAGGGGTTGCGGCCGGCCGCGGCCAGTCTGGAAAAGACCGTGAACGGCGTCACCGTATCCGAAGTCAGTTCGCGCACCACAGGCACCACCGCATGGTCGGCGGCCAGTTGCTCGAATCGTTCTCGGTCGGGTCTGAGCCCGTGGACGTCCATCATCAATCTCTCCAACTCCACAGATCGAGGGGCCATTCTGCACTGCGGCGGCGAAAGCGTCCAGTTTGAGGAGGGGCCGGGACGAGATCCCCGCCCACCCAATGAGAAATTCGAACACCCCACCCGGCGGAGGGAACAGGCAGTAGGCAGGAGCCCCGCCCCTCCCCGGGACCGGGTTGTGCTGTCGACTGCCGCAGACGCTGGCGTCGGCAGGTTGCCACCCTCGCATTCCGATCTCCATGTCGGTGCCAGGCACCGACCCGCGCGTTGGCTTCGATTGGCTGATTTCATCGCGCCCATCTCCCAACCGCGCTCCCCGAGGTTGCCCGGTATTGACGTTGTGCGGCCTCTATCGCCGCAACGACTCGTCACCTGTTGACCGCACAACGTCATACCCGGCACGCCCGCCTATCGCGCCCACTCAGCCACCGGGAGGGTGGGAGGGAACGTTCAACGTTTAACGTTCAACGTTCAACTCTCGTCAACCGCCCGCCCAACCCGCGCGTCATTGTCGAGCAGCCGTCCCGGCTGCAACTCGTGCGTCGATCGAGGACTTTGGGTTGCGCGGGGGCCATTTCTCATTTCTCATTTCTCATTTCTCATTTCTCATTTCTCATTTCTCATTTCGAATTGCCCCCTCCACACTTTCCACACTCTGCACACTTTTCACACCGGGTGGGTCTGTGGAGGGCACATGTAGAATGGCGACCGGACAGCCCCGACCCGGCGAGGAGAACGGACGCGCTCAACCGATGATCGACGAAGACGTTTCTTTCCCACTTCCGGTCGCATGCGTGGACATGGGCTCCAATGCGATCCGTTTTCTGGCGGCCGAGTTCGCCAACGAGCACGATTACACCCCTGTCGAATCGGAACGGGTCCCTGTCCGGCTCGGCCATGGCGTCTACCTCTCGGGACGCTTGGACAAGGGAGCCATGGACGCGGCCGTCGAGGCCCTCGCCCGGTTCCGGACCCAGATGGACACCTTGGGCATCGAACACTATCGCGCGGTGGCGACGTCGGCGGTTCGCGAGAGCCGGAACGGTGACGACTTCGTCGCCAGAGTCGCGGAGGAGACCGGCATCCGGCTCGAACCCATTTCGGGTTCGGAAGAGGCCCGTCTGGTGCATCTCGCGGTGGCCAACAAGGTGCCGCTGGGAAATCGCCGGTGGCTGTTGGCCGATCTCGGCGGTGGAAGCGTCGAGGTCTCGTTGGTGGATCAGAACGGGACCTTCTGGAGCGAGTCGCACACCATGGGATCGGTTCGGTTGCTCGAGGAGCTGACCGAGTCCGGAACCGATCCAGGCCGGTTTCGACGGCTGTTGGAGGAGTACATTTCGGTGCTCAGGGTCCCGGCTGCGGCCGGAGCCGGTCAGATCGCCGGTTATATCGCCACTGGCGGCAACATCGAGACCCTCGCCAAGCTGACCGGCTCTCGCGACGAGGACGGCGTCAGCCATCTTCCTCTGGGCGACCTCAAATCCGTCATCGAGCGATTGGCACGGATGTCCTACCACCAAAGGGTCGAGGAGCTGGGTCTCAGAGAAGACCGGGCCGACGTGGTGCTCCCCGCGGCGCTGGTCTACGCACGACTGGCCGATCTGTGCGGCGTCGACGAGATCCTGGTACCGCACGTTGGGGTCAAGGAGGGCGTCCTCATCGATCTTGTCAACCAGCTGGTGAGCCGGTCCGACCACGAAGATCGACAGGCCCGCGATGTCCTGGTGGGTGCCGCCACCGTGGGTCGTAAGTACCTCTTCGACGAGGAACACGCCCGCCACGTGGCCAAGCTCGCGCTCCAGATCTTCGACCAGACCCGGTCGATGCACGACCTCGGCGCCGACGACCGCAAGATCCTGCAGGCGGCCGCGCTGCTCCACGACATTGGTCAGTTCGTGAGTTTCAAGGGTCACCACAAACACTCGCTCTACCTGGTCTCCAATACCGAGCTGCCGAACTTCAGCGCCAAAGAGATGCGGCTGGTGGCCAACGTGGCCCGCTACCATCGCAAGGCCCACCCGGCATCACATCACCATCTCTATGCCGAACTTTCCGAGGCTGATCGGGACCGCGTGCTCCGGCTGAGCGCCATCCTGCGATTGGCCGACAGCCTGGATCGCGAGCACGTGCAGCGCATCCAGAGCGTTCAGGTGAAGCTTGGCAGCGACGACACCACCCTCTACCTCGACGGCACGGGCGGTGTGTTGCTCGAGGGTTGGTCGCTGAAAAACAAGTCGGAGCTCTTCAGAGAGGTCTATGGCAAAAAGGTGAAGTTGCGATTCGTGGGCCGCAAGGGCAAGCAGAAGGCGGTGTCCTGAGTGGATTCGCAGCGGCGGTGCCCGTGGTGCGGGGAGAATCCGCTCTACGTGGAATACCACGATCAGGAATGGGGGGTCCCGGTCTTCGATGACCGAACCCTCTTCGAGTTCATGACTTTGGAGGGAGCCCAGGCCGGTCTGAGCTGGCTGACGATCCTGCGCAAGCGGGAGGGCTATCGGCAGGCCTTCGACGATTTCAATCCCGAGTCAGTTGCCCGATTCAGCGACGATCATGTGGCAAGGCTCCTCCAGGATCCGGGCATTATCCGGAACCGGCTCAAGGTGGAGGCGACCATCACCAACGCCAGGGCCTTCCTCGTCGTTCAGCAGGAGTTTGGGACATTTTCCGATTACGTCTGGAATTTCGTCGATGGGAGACCGATTCGGAACAGCTGGCGAACTCTTGACGAGATCCCCGCGACCACCCCGTTGGCCACAACCATCTCCAAGGACCTCAAGACCCGGGGTTTCCGCTTTGTGGGCCCCACCATCGTCTACGCCCATATGCAGGCCACAGGGATGGTGAATGATCACCTGGTGGATTGCTTCCGCTACCTCGAGGTGGCCCGATCATGAGTCTGTCCCCGGCCCTGATCGCCGCGATTTCTGCGGCAGCGGTCCTCCTCTTGCTGCTCGCCACCGCCATCCTGCTCCAACGACGTCGGCTGGAACAGATGCAGGAACGTCTCAGCGCCATGCAACAACTTCTCGAAGAACGGGCACAGCAGCTCGAGCGTGCGACCAGGGCGATTCGGGACGAGGACACCGGCGATAACCTGACCGGTATCGCCAACCACCGCTCGTTCCGGGAGAATCTCGGCCGACAGTGGCGGCGTACCGCGCGGTCGAGACTCCCACTCACCGTGCTGATGATCGACGTCGATGGTCTCAAACGATTCAATGAGACCAAAGGCCATCAGGCCGGCGACGAATCTCTGCGACAGATCGCAGTGACCCTGGTCCACGAGCTCCAGCGACCCGGGGATGTGGCGGCGCGATTCGGCGGTGATGAGTTCGCCGTGCTGCTCGCAGAAACCGACGCCGCCGGCGGGCTCGCAGTGGCCGAGCGCATGCGCCGCGCGGTGGAGAATCTGGCCATGTCATGGGGTCCCGGTGTGGAAGGCCAGATGTTGACCATCAGCGTCGGCGTCGCCACCACGGTGCCCAGTCCCCAGGAACAGCCGGGCTCGGTGCTGGCAGCTGCCGACCGCGCACTTTCGAAGGCCAAGCGCAACGGCCGGAATCGCGTGGAGATGTAGGCTCCCGCCCACCCGATCTTTCAGTCGAACGTCGAAGGTCAAAAGTCGAAAGTCACCCCCCACCCGCCGGGATACCAGATGCGGGATCTCCCGCCCAAGCGGAGCGCGAGAGGGCGCGATGGGCGGGCGTGCCTTCTCTGATGATTTTGGAAAAGCGGTATCAGCGGTGGGGGCCCTTCGATGCGCCCCGGTTTTTCGTCGCGCTTCCCGTGAGGATGCCAGGCACGCCGATTCGCCCCAGCGAGACGAATCGGCCGGCCGGCGTTGGCGAATCGGGATGCCAGGCACCTCCGAGAGACGCGCCCTCGGGGAGCGCGGTTGGGAGATGGGCGCGTCGAAATCACCGGATGGAACCAAACGCGCGGGAGGGAACTCCGGAACCCGGAACAACCCGCTAGGGATACAGACGATTCATCATCCTGGGATAGGGAATGGTCTCGCGCAGGTGTTGGACGCCGCAGATCCAAGCCACACAACGTTCGATCCCCATGCCGAAGCCCGAGTGGGGGAACGATCCGTAGGCTCGGATGTCCAGATACCACTGGTAGGCCTCCCGGGGCAGGTCGTGGGCAGCGATCTGCCGTTCCAGGTGCTCCAGCGAGTCTGACCGCTCCGAGCCGCCGATGATCTCGCCATAGCCCTCCGGCGCGAGCACGTCGACGGCGAGCGCCCTGGTCGGATCCTCCGGATCGGGCTGCATGTAGAAGGCCTTGATTTCGGCCGGATAACGGGTCACCAGGACCGGCTGATCGTACTGGCTGGCCAGCTTGGTTTCGTCGTCGGCCCCAAAATCGTCGCCGAACTCGAGGTCCTGACCCACTGCGCGCAGCGAGGCCACCGCGTCGCCATAGTCGATGCGAGGGTAGGGCCGTCGGGTCGCCGGTTCGAGCAGGCTGGTGTCGCGCTCCAGCCGTTCGAGATCGACCCTGCATCGATCGAGGACCCGGGACACGATTTCAGACAGGAACTCCTCGCACAGGTCGAGAAGGCCGTCGAATCTGAGCCACGCGACCTCGGGTTCCACCATCCAGAATTCGGTGAGGTGACGGCGGGTCTTGGATTTTTCGGCCCGAAATGTCGGACCGAAACAGTAGACCTTCCCAAGGGCCGCTGCGGCAGGTTCGAGATAGAGCTGACCCGACTGCGAGAGGTAGGCGGTGTCTCCGAAGTACTCGGTCTGGAACAGGGTCGACGTGCCCTCTGCGGCCGCCGGCGTCAAGATCGGCGAGTCGATCAGGGTGTAGTCGCGGGAGTGGAAGAAGTCGCGGATTGCGGCAGACAGTTCTGAGCGGACTCTCATGATGGCGTGCTGCCGGCGGGATCTGAGCCACAGGTGACGGTGGTTGAGCAGAAAATCGGGACCGTGCTCCTTCTTTCCGATCGGATATTCGGGAGCGATCTGAAGAATCCTCAGTTGCGATACCTTGAGTTCGTAGCCTCCTGGAGCACGCTCGTCCGCCACCAGATTCCCCGTCACTTCCACGGATGACTCCTGGGTGAGCTCCACCGCCGTCTCCCACACGGCCTCGTCCACCTCGGGTCGAAATACGACGCACTGCAGGTAGCCGAAGCCGTCTCGCAGGATGATGAACCGGAGCTTGCCCTTTTTGCGCCAGTTGTAGACCCAGCCTCGGAGGGTGACGGTTTCCCCTTCGTGGTCGGCAAGGTCGGCGATGGTGATGATCTCAGGTGACATGCGGTCTCTCCTTGGCGGGGGGATTGTAGCTTACGCCGACGGGAGTCAGCAGTAAGCAGGGAGCAGGGAGCAGAACGGAGAACACCGGTTCAAACCGTTGACCCTATGCCTCGCACCGCGATCCGGGCGGTTGGGGGGACTCTCGACTTTCGACTTTCGACTTTCGACTTTCGACAATCGACGTCGCGGCCGGGCGGTGGTTTTCGAATTCCGAATTTCGAATTCTCGGCGCTTGTTCTTCAACCTCTCCACTTCTTCAACAACCTCGGCGTCACCAACCACCGGAGTTGTCCCGAACCAACGGTGACTTCACTCCATTTGTCAACTCCGAACTCGATGCAGGCGACTGCCGCGGTGGGCATGCGCACACGACCACCTCCGGTGAGAAGAGAGATCAGCCCGGACCAGGTGGGTTCATGGCCCACGATCAGCAACCGGGGCAACTCGGCGCGGTCGGCCACGATCTCCAGTGCAGCTGACGGATGGGTGCCATACAGATCCCGGGTCGAGGTGACCGGGCAGGACAGTTTCGCGGACTCCAGGACGTGCTCGACGGTGTCGCGGGCACGCTCCGCGGTGGAGGCGATCACCAAGTCCGGTCCATGGCCCGAAGCCGCGAGAAAACGCCCGATCATCCGGGCCGCCTTCACACCACGCGGCGCCAGCGGACGGTCGTGATCCTCGGCGAAGTCCCCGGTCCAGTCCGATTTTGCATGGCGCATGACAAGTAATTGCAGCATTTCACCCTCCAATTGCGTCGGATCGATCCGCAAGAGGTTGTTGAACCATTCTCCCATCATCCAGGCAAAGAGCGGTCAGGGACCCACCGTAGACACAGCCCGAATCCAGACAAGTGACTTCCCCGTCCCGGTGGAACCCGAGCAGTGCCCAGTGCCCGAAGATCACCCCATGGCCATCGGCAACCACCATCGAGTCCTCGTACCACGGTCGGCAATCATCCGGCGCGCCGTCGGGAGGACCGGCATAGTGGAAGTTCGGGCGACCGTCGGGGTGGACCGTCCGCAACAGGGTGAAGACCGCCGCAGCAGCCGCCTGACGATCGACGCCGGCGAGTTCGGGTCCCCACTTCGGTTTTGGTTTCATGCGGAATCGGTGCAACGAATCTTCGAGTTCTGCCGACGCCTCAGCGGCGATGATCTCGGCCTCGACCGCCGTCCAACCGGGCCACAGACCGGCGTGCACCATGATCAGATCATCTCGGCGGTGAAGGAAAGGCCTCATTCGCAACCATTGCAGCAGCTCATCCCGGTCGCCGGCGGCCAACACCTGGTCGAGCCGGTCCTCGGGCCGATCCGGGCGCAGACCGCGAGCCCGCGCCAACAGGTGCAGGTCGTGGTTGCCGAGCACCGACACGATGCGATCGGAATTGTCGCGCGCCCACCGGAGCACCTCCAGTGACAGTGGCCCCCGGTTGACAAGATCACCCACCAGCCACAATTCGTCCGCCGCCGGATCCCATCGAATCCGGTCCAACAACCGCTGCAGGGTCTCCCAACAGCCGTGGATGTCACCAATCGCCCAGGTCGTCAAGACGCACCGTCCAAAAAAACACTGTCATCCAAGTATCCATTATCCGGCATCTGGGATCGGTAACGTTCACGGGCTCGGGGCTCGGGGCTCGACGGGACTCGAATTTTGAATTTCGAATTTCGAATTCTGCAAACCCCACCGATCGGTCCGTCTTGCTGTCCCAGGGACCCTCCAAAGCGGTACAATCCGCGCCCATGGATGATCTCTTTCGCCTCTCCCATCTCGCCGGACGCATCCAACCGTCGCCTATTCGGGAACTCTTCAAAATGATCTCGAGGCCGGACATGATCTCCTTTGCAGGCGGGTTGCCGGACCCCGAGGCGTTTCCGGTGGATCGCTTCGCTTCCTGTGCCGATGTCCTGGCCAGTAATGGCTTCGAAATCCTCCAGTACGGCGCCAGCGAGGGTTACGGCCCCCTCCGCGAGGTCCTGGTGGAGCTGTCGACCCAACGGTTGGGTTACGAAGTGAGCGGCAACGAAGTCCTGGTGACCTCGGGTTCCCAGCAGGCCGTGGATCTGGTGGGTCGCGGGCTGCTCGATCCCGGCGACGCGGTGGTGGTTGAAGCACCCACCTACCCCGGGACCCTTCACAGCCTGCGCAACATCGGTGCGCGTTTCGTGGCGGTGGCGTGCGACGGCGAGGGAATGCGGGTCGACGAAATTCCCGATGCCGTCAAACTCTGTGAGCGCGAGACCGGCCGGCGGCCGAAGTTCATCTACAGCGTGCCCGATTTTTCCAACCCTTCGGGAGCCTGTCTGTCCCTCCACCGCAGATCGCGACTCCTGGCGCTCGCCGGGGAGCTCCGCATCCCCATCCTCGAGGACGACCCCTACGGCTGTTTGCGCTACCGCGGGGAAAACTTGCCCACCATCAAAAGCCTCGCCGGAGACTCCCCCACGGTGATCTACTGCTCCTCGTTTTCGAAGATCCTGGCGCCCGGTGTCCGGGTCGCTTGGACCATCGCATCACCGGAGCTGACCCGTACGATGGTCATGCTGCGTCAGGGCGAGGATCTCTGCACCTCCACCGTCACACAGGGCCTGGTCGCCGAGTACTGCCGCCGCGGTTTCCTCGACGAACACCTGGAGACGATCCTCGCGATCTACTCCAAGAAGTGCGCTGCCATGGATAGGGCGCTGAATGAGCACCTCGCGCCTGGAGCGGCCGAGTGGCACAGCCCGGACGGCGGGTTCTTCTTTTGGCTTGATCTGGCCGCTGGATCGAGTCGCGACCTCTTTGACCGGGCGATCGCCGAACGGGTGGCATTCGTTCCCGGATCGGCCTTCTATCCCGACACCGGTGAGCAGGTGGGTCACGCGGTCACCGGTGAGAACTTCGCCCGCCTCTGCTTCACCTTTGCCAACCACGGGCAGATCGACGAGGGGTGTCGACGCCTCGGCCGGGCGCTGTCCTCAGCCAACGCCCATGACCCTACTGTGGGCTGAATCCCCGATTCCAAAAATAGAGGATCAACAGCAGGTAAAGAAAGAGCACCGCCAAGAAAGCGATGGAACCCGTGCTCCAGGTGCGGGCGAAGATGCCCTGGGGACCGTGGAGCCCGTAGACGACCGCGCGGAAGCCATCCGCACCCCGTCGCACTCCCGGAGCGACCGCCTCCTTGATCCCGCCCCAGGCCTGGCCCAACCGCCGGAACAACGTCGGCAGGCCCTTGCGATAGATCCAATCAACGTCGAGGTTTGTTGACCGCAGTTCGGCCGGGTAGATGCCCGTGACTTTGAGCACGGTGAAGGCGAGGGCGGAGAAGAGCAGCAGCTGGTACTGCATGATGACGTGGGTTGTCGTGTAGGCGTTGTAGTCCACCTCATACGGCAGGATGTCGTAGAGCAGGCTGGGAACGAGGCCGATCACCAGGCAGAGCGTCGCCATGATCGCCATGGCGATCAACATGGTGCGGGGCGCCTCTTTGACGCGGTAACCCGCATCGTGGGCAAAGAAGGCGAAGAAGGGAATTTTGATCCCCGAATGGTGGAAGACGCCCGCGGAGGCAAAGAGCAGCACCAGCCAGGCAACGGTGTGGTGTCCGATGGCCGTCTCATCCAGGATGATCGACTTTGTGACGAACCCACTCAGGAACGGGAACGCGGAAATCGACGCCGCTCCCACGCAACAGAAAATAGTGGTGAGCGGCATGGACTTGTACAGTCCGCCGAGCTCCGAGCCCTTGCAGGTGCCGGTGCGCAGCAGCACCGCCCCCATGGCCATGAACAGCAGCCCTTCAAAGATGATGTTGGCGAAGGCATAGGCCACGGCGCCGTTGATGGCCATCTGGGTACCGATTCCGATCCCAACGACCATGAAACCCAGCTGGTTGTTCAGCGAGTAGGTCAGGACCCGGCGCAGGTCATTCTCGATCACCGCGTAGAAGATCGGGAAGGCGGTCATGGTGGCGCCGATGACAATCAGGACTTCAGTGCCGGGAAAACCGCGAGCCAGGGCGTAGATCGCCATCTTGGTTGTGAAGATGCTGAGGAACACCGTTCCCGTCACGGTGGACTCTGGGTAGGTGTCCTGCAGCCACGGGTGGAGCAGAGGAAATGCGCTCTTGATGCCGATGGCGAGGAAAATCAGCAGGACCCCGATGCTGGCCGACTGCAACAGCCCGTCATCGCCGATGAGCTTGTCGAATGCCAGAGACCCGGTGGCCGACACATGGAAGATCGTCCCGGCCAGCAGGATGACGCCGGACCCCACTTGGATGATCAGGTACCGCATTCCGGCGCGGTAGGAACGCTCCGACCGACTGGCCCAGATCAGGAAGACCGAACCGATGGCGGTCAGTTCCCAATAGATGAACAGGGTGATCAGGTCGCCGGCGAAGACCGCACCCACCGCCGAACCCACGTAGACCATGGTCGCCACGTGCTGGACGCCATCACGGACATAAAGTGCGTAGATCCCACCCAGAAACGCCGCTATGTAAAAGACGTAGCCAAAGACCAGGCTCAGGCGGTCGACACGGACTAGGGTCAGGTCATAACCGAAAAGCTGCAGATTGAAGTACGTTCCCGGCTCGAGCCCGAGGAGCTGCAGAAAACCGAGCGCCGGCAGGACCACCGTCGCGGCCGCCTGCCACTTCCCCCTCAGGAAGGGGATCACCATGGCCCCCAGAATCAGAATCAGCCCAGGAGGGAGGCTGTCAATCGTCATAGTAGTCCTCGGGCCGCATCACGATCTTGCGCAGCTGTTTAGCCGCCAGCACGAGGCTGACGCAGGCGACGAAACCATAGATGCTGGAGAAACCGAACCAGTACTCGAATGAGAAATGGAGATGGTGTTTGTAGGGAAATACATCGAGCAACGCCACCACAGCACAGATGCCATAAAGGCTGTAGATCACCTTCTTCACGTTCTTGGGGTCATCGAGCCAGTACTTTCGCTCGTTTTCACTCATCTGAAAATCCCACTCAACAGTTGGTAAATGGAGTCGGCATAGAAGAACAGCACCACGCATCCGATGGCGGTGAAAACCGGAGGCAGAACGCACAACAGTGGCGCCTCCCGGATTCCAGTTCTGGCCGGCTGGTGGTCGGTCTGATGATCACTCCCCCCATGGTCGTCGCCGTCCGCCGGGGCCGGCAGAAAAAAGCCCCGCGCCACCACCGGCATCAGATAGCCGATGGACAACAACGAGCTGGCCAGCAGCACCAGCACCATGAACCGGGCCTCGGCGTCCATGGCTCCCAACACCAAGAACCACTTACTCCAGGAACCGCCGGTGGGCGGCAAGCCGATCACGCTCAGCGAGCCTATGAGGAAGGCCCCAAAGGTGAACGGCATCCGTCTCCCGAGCCCAGCCATCTGGGAAATCTCCGATTTGTGGGCACCAACGAGGATTGCCCCGGCACAGAAAAAGAGGGTGATCTTGCCGAAGGCGTGCATGACGATGTGCATGCCGCCGCCGAGGACTCCGGCCGAGGTGGCCAGCGCCGCGCCGAGCACGATGTAGGACAGCTGGCTGATCGTCGAATAGGCCAACCTCGCCTTGAGGTTGTCCTTGGTTAGCGCCACCGTCGACGCGGCGATGATTGTGAAGGCCGCCACCCAGGTCAGCCAGCGGCTGGCTCCGCTTGTGGCCAGCAGGTCGATGCCGAAGACATAGACCATGATCTTCATGACAGTGAAGACGCCGGCCTTGACCACCGCCACCGCGTGGAGCAACGCGCTCACCGGTGTCGGCGCCACCATGGCCGCCGGCAGCCATCGGTGGAAGGGCATCAATGCTGCCTTACCCGTGCCGAAGGCATAGAGGGCCAACAGGATAATCAGCTCGCGGTGGCTGACCTTTCCGGCCAGGATCCCGCCCACCCGGAAGTCGGTGGTACCCACCGCCCAATAGGTCCAAACCATGGCCAGCAGGAAAAACCCCACCGAGGTTCCCATCAGGATGCCCAGGTACATCCGCCCGGCCCGTTTGGCCTCCTCGGTCCCGCTGTGGGTGACCAGCGGATAGGTGGACAGGGTGATTGCCTCATAGAACACGAACAAGGTGAACACGTTTGCCGCGAAGGCCACGCCCAACGCACCCGCGATGGCAAGGGCGAAACAGACGTAGAACCGGGTCTGGTGCTCCTCGTTGTGGCCTCGCATGTAGCCGATGGAGTAGAAGGTGGTGACGATCCACAGCCCCGAAGCCACCAGGGCGAAGAGCATCCCCAGTGGTTCCACCTCGAAGGCGATCTCCAGCCCCGGCAGGATCTCCAAGACGTCGAGTCGCGGCCGGCCACCGGCCTGTACAACCGGGAGAATCACGCCCGCCACGATGCCGAAGAGCGAACCACCGGTGAGCAGACTGCCGGTCTCACGCAGATTGGGCCAACGCTGGAAGAGGAGCACCAGGGCGGCCCCGAACAGCGGCCACACCACGGCCAACCCAATCGCCGACGTCACGCTCACGGCATCAAGCCCAGCAACATTCGCGCGGCGTCGGAGGCGACACCCACGCTCAACGAGGTGAAGATCCCAAAGAACACCGTGCCGCCAACCAGCACCCAGGTCGGGATCAGCATGCTGAGGGGCGCCTCACGGATTTCGGGGGCATCGTCCGGGGCGGGTCTGAAGTAGGCCACCTCCACAACCCGCCAGATGTAGATCAGGGCGAGCAGCGAACTCAACAGGATCAACACCGCCACCGGCCAGAGGCCACTCTCGATGGCGCCGGTCACCAGATACCACTTGCTGACGAAGCCGACGGTGGCCGGTACGCCGATCAGGCTGAGACCGGCCACCACGAAGGCAGCCATGGTGATCGGCATTCTGCGGCCGAGACCCTGAAACGACTCGAGCCGTGTCGATCCGGTCCGCAGCAGGACGCAGGCCATGACCAGGAAGAGCCCGCTCTTCATCAGCGCGTGGTTGAAGAGGTGGACGATGCCGCCGGTGAGCCCGGCCACCGAAACGAGGCTGAGACCGAGCACCATGTAGCCGATCTGGGCGACGCTCGAGTAGGCCAGCATCCGTTTGATGTCGTCTTGGAAGATCGCCACGATGGAGCCCGCGAACATGGCCAGAATGGCCATCCCCATCAACACCACATCCGCCCGCAGCGCACCAAACGCGAGATCCACGCCAAAGACGCTGAACAGAAACCGCAGCAAGACGTAGTAGGCGACTTTTGTGGCAGTTGCCGCCAGAAAGGCCGTCACCACGGCGGGCGCGTAGGTGTAGGCATTGGGCAGCCAGATGTGGAGCGGGAACACCGCCAATTTGATGGCCGTACCCACCCCGATGCATGCCAGCGCCACCAGCACGGTCCGGTTGGGGCCCACCGCCGCCAACCGGTTGGACATGTCAACGATGTTCAGCGTGCCGGTCACCATGTAGATCATGCCGATGCCCAGCAACAGGAAGGTGCCGCCCAGAGTCCCCATGATCAGATACTGGATCGCCGAGCCCAAAGCTCGCCGGGAGCTCCCTTGCGAAATCAAGGCATAGGAGGACAACGAGGAGATCTCCAAAAAGACGAAAATATTGAAGGCGTCCCCGGTGACGGTCATCCCGGCCAGACCGGTCATGCACAGCAGGTAGACCGCGTAGAAGATGTAGTGCTTGGAACGCGGAACCTCCTGCGCCAGGCTGCGCGGCGCCGCGGTGAGAACGATGGCGCAGATCCCGGTGACGATCAACAGCACGAAAGCGTTGAGGGAGTCGATGCGGAGCTCGATCCCCCACGGAGCCCGCCATCCCCCTTCGGCATAGCTGATGACCCCCGCGGTCATCACGTAACGGAGGATCAACATGGCGTTGAAGAAGGACGCCCACGCCACCACCATGGCGATCACCCACGCCGCTCGACCGCGGCGGACCAGGATACACAGCGTCGCAGCGAGCAGAGGTATGGCGATCTGCAGCGCCGGCAGGTCGTCGTACACGACGTCGATGAGGTGGTCGATCACGCCTCATCTCCCTCGTCGAGCAGCCGAATCTCGTCCTCCTCGATGGTGTCGTACGCCTCATGGATCCGCACCACGAGGGAAAGCGCGAGTGCGGTCGTGGCCACTCCGACGACGATGGCGGTGAGCATGAGCACGTGGGGCAGGGGGTTGGAATAAATCTCGAACCCCTCCGCCTCGATGGGAGCGGTGCCTCCCCTGACCTTGCCCATGCTGATGTAGAACATGATCACCGAGACCTGAAAGACGTTGAGCCCGATGATCTTCTTGACCAGGTTGCTCCGCGAGATGACCACATACAGCCCGGCCATCATGAGGAAGATCACGACCCAGTAGTGGTAGAGGCCCCACTCAAACATCGCTGCGCCCCCGCCCGGCGAAGAGGAAGAAAATCGTGGCCATCACTGCGGCCACGGTGATGCCCACACCGAGTTCGACGACAAGAATGCCGAGGTGCTGGCCGTGGTGGGGGTCGTGAGCCAGGACGCTGTAATCGAGGAAGTTGCCGCCGTGCAGGATGGCGTCGATCCCCACCGATCCGTAGAGCAGAACCCCGACCGCCACCAGTATTTCGAGCACCCGCGGCGGAAAGGCCCGCCGGGCGGCATCGAGACCGGCCATGAGCGCGTATAGGATGATTGCGGCACCAAAGATCACCCCAGCCTGAAAACCGCCTCCCGGACCGTAGTCGCCGTGGAACTGGACATACAGGGCAAAGAGCATGATCAGCGGGATCAGGAGCTTGCTGAGAGCGCGGAGGATGACATGCCGGATCACGGTGCGTCCTCTCGCGCCGAACTGTCCTCCGCGGGCTGAATTCGTCGATACACCGTCCGCGCCCCGCCAAGCAAGAGCATCACACCCATGCAGGCGGTGAAAATCACCGTGGTCTCACCCCAGGTGTCGTAGCCGCGATAGGAGGCCAACACGGCGGTCACCATATTCGGTACGCCGATCTCCTCCTCGGTGTCGAGGATGTACCGCGGCGCCACATGGTGGTGTATGGGCGCCTCCGGATCACCGTAGCGCGGCATATCGAAGGTGCCGTAGATGAGCGCGAATCCGGCCAGAACAACCACGGCCAGCGCCATGGACTTTGGACGGTTCTGCTCTGGATGTTCCTGACTGGTGGTCAGGGAAAGCGTGGCGAGCATCAACAGCGTCGAGATCCCAGCGCCAACGGCCGCCTCGGTGAAGGCCACATCCACTGCGTCCATCACCGTAAAAAGGGAGGCCGAGAGCAGGCTGAAGATCCCCATCAACATGACCGCGGCAAACAGATCTCTCAGCCTGATGATGGCCACGGCGACAACCGCGAGAAAGGTGAAAAGCACGATGTGAACGACGCTAATCATGGCCGTCCTCGCGGATCAACTCGGGGCCGAGCAGAGGCTTGAGGTCCCGCAGGTAGGCGGCCTTGGCCAGCGCATGGCTCGCCAGCGGGCTGGTGGCCACCATGAAGAACATGAGAAACAGGAGTTTTGCCGTCACCAAATTCCAACCGGATTGGAACATGAGGCCGACCAGGATCATCCACGAACCCATGGTGTCGGTGATGCCTGCGGCGTGGATCCGGGTGTAGAAGTCCGGCAGGCGGAGGATGCCGATGCCGCCGATGATCACGAAGATCGACCCGGAGCCGATGAACGCCCAACTCAACACCTCGGCGACGGTGCCCATCATCAGAAGGAGTCCTCTGCATCATCATCTTCCATGCCCGCGAGATCGCTGAAGCGAACAAACTTCATGACCGCGATGGTTCCGATGAAGTTCATCAGGGCATAGACCAGCGCCAGATCGAGGAAATCCGGTCGCCCGGTGAGGAATCCGTAGACCGCGATCAGCAGGACGGTCTTGGTGCCAAAGCTGTTGACCGCGAGAATCCGGTCAAAGACCGTGGGTCCTAAGATCGACCGCGCCAGAGTCATGGCCATACACACCAGCAACGCGGCGGTGGCGGCGCCAAAGAAGTCGATCATGAACCGAGGCCCTCGAACCGAGTCACGCGACGGTCCATGTCGCCCTCGAGCAGCCCATCGGCCACCTCGTGTGCGATGCCATGAACCTTGATCCGATTTCCCCTCACGAGGATCGACACCGTCCCGGGTGTCAGCGTGATGGAGTTGGCATAGATCACCCGACCCAGATCGCTGTGTTGGGTGGTGGGAGCATCAAACACCACAGGGCTGAGGGGACGGCGGCGAGGGGCGAGGATCCTGCCGGCGACGTCCACATTGGCCTTGAAGACCTCCTTGACCAACCACGGAACAAAGGTCACGGTGCGGGGAAGCAGCTGTATGGGGACCCCCTCCTCGTCCACGATCCCCATGCGGAGGCCCAGGTAGACAACAAAGAGGGAAGAAGCGACGCCGAAGCCGATCAACATGGGCGTGTAGTGGCCGGAGTTGAGCAACCAGACCGCCATGAGGATCGCGAACAGCGCGATCGCGGATTTCACGGACACCCGCCGCCGGGTGCCGGTTCGACCGCCTGTCTGTGATGTCCTCCCATCGGCTTCCTCCCGCGGGTCGGCCTCGATGGTGCGACCGAACGCGTGCCTCCTTGAAACGGCAGACAGAATACCGCATCTTTTTCGGCGGAATGAGAAATGTGAAATGTGAAATTGGTTCATCACCGACCATCACGCCTTCAAAATTCGAGAACCGGCGCCTGCCTGGAAGACCGACACAGGCGGGGGAAGGTGAGAATGGGGGGGGGGAAGGTGATGGGGCGGTACGATGGAATGGACGGTCGTAGGTGTCGCAGCGCGCTCCCGACTGGACAGCCAGAAAGGTCCAACCGAATCCGGACGTCATCGGTCGCAGCGCAACGACGAGACTCCCCTATCCGTAAGGCCATGGGGATCGGAGGCGCGCCCACCTCTCCTTCTCTCCTTCTCTACTTCTCACCTTCCCACCTCGTGGTTGGTCGCCGAATCGATGAGCAAAGGGACCCGAGAGATCGTCAGCTGGCGTCGGTGAAAACGATCTCAACGGAATCGCCGCGACGGAGACCGGTACGCTCTTCGGCCGAGGCGCAGTTTACGGCGAGCTCGAACAGGCCCGACGATCCCGTCAGCAAAACCACCTCACCATCCGCAGCCTGCGAATAGGTGTGAACCCTGCGCGCCGCACTGCCGGTCGCATAGCGAGCGACCGCGGTCGGCGGTGCCTCCTCACCGGACACGTTTGTGATCAGGTTTCCAAACCGATCCGCGTGCACGATCGTCGCGTACCACCCGGTCGGCGTCCCTACCGGTTCCGGCAGCGGGCAGGAAACCACTGAGTCGGGTTCCACCTCCGGCCCAAAATCCCGAGCAACCCACCCAGCCGCCAGCCGAGCCGCTGCCGGGGCGAACAGGTCGCGGCCGTGAAAGGTGTGGGACGGTTCAGCCACGCCCATCCGCCGCCAGTCCAACTGCACCACCTGATCGATCGGCGCGATCGCAGCTGCCAGGCCATTATCCGGCGCCACCAGCCACTGTGCGCCCGATCGGACGGCCAGCGGCCTCCTGCTGCCCCCAACCCCCGGATCCACCACCGCGAGCACCACGGCATCCTCAGGCAGATGGGGCCAGGCGCAGCGGAGCAGGAAGCACGCCGCCCAAATGTCTCCGGGCGGCCCCTCGTGCCCGAGGTCGATCCGCTCCACTCCCGGCGCCTCCCTCACCAACACGGCGTGCAGCACGCCGACATAGTGATCCGCAGTACCGAAGTCGGTGAGCAGGACGATGGGACGCATGATGCAAGCATATCGCCGTCTGGTGTGGATTGTGTGAACTCTGACCCGGACCCGTGTCCAGGTTAATGGAGCTGGGTGCAGGGAGCAGTCCCACCCGGCCCACGAGGTTGCGGGTTCCGGGTTCCGGGTTGATGATCTGGGCGGGCGGAGGTGTTCCTCGCTCCGGGCGGGCGGGGATTTTCGAATTCCGAATTTCGAATTCCGAATTTCTGTTTCTCGGTTATCGTTTTCCCGGGTTGTCTACACTAGTTGTGGGAAAGGAGTCCGATGGCCAACCCTGAACATCTCGCCCAACTGACGTCCGGCACCTGGAACGACTGGCGATCAGCCAATCCCACCATCGCTCCGGATCTCATCGACGCCGACCTGTCGGGGATGGATCTTCAGTGTCTCGACCTCAACAAGGCCCACCTCAGGAGTGCCAACCTCGCCGGCGCCAAGCTCGACGGTGCCAACCTGACCCACGCGACTCTCGAGGGCGCGATCCTCGACGGAGCCAGCTTCCGCGACGCCATCCTGGACAACGTTCGCTTGGACTTCCTCGACCTCACCAATCTCGATTTTTCCGGGGCCTCGCTTCAGCGCGCGTCCTTCCGGGGCACCAATCTCACCCGCACAAACCTCCGTCGTGCGGACATGACGAGGGCACAGCTGGAAAGCGGAATCCTCGACCAATCCGATCTCTCAGGAGCGACCCTGCAGGGGGCCTCGCTGCGCGGCGCACGCTTTACATCCACCGTGCTTCGGGGAATCCGCGCGGAGTACGCGATTCTTGAGGGCGTGGAGTTTCTCAACCTCAGCATGGAAGCCGCCATCTTTGACAACGCGCAGGCGGACAACGCCCAGTTCCGGGGCTCCAAGCTGACGCGGGCGAGCTTCCGCGAGGCCAATCTCAGGGGCACGAACTTCCATAGCGCCGATCTGGTGGAGGCCGTGTTCGACAACGCGCAGTGCGAGGGGGCTACTCTCAGCCACGCCGATCTGGAAAAGACGAGCTTCACCCGAACCAATCTGTCGCAGGCCGACCTCCGTCACTCGAGTCTGATCGGCGCGGCCCTCGACGAGTGCATCCTCGCCGGGGCGCAACTGGCCGATCTGGACTTTCGTTCACCGAGTCTTGGGCGAGTGTCCTTCAGCACCGCCAGCCTGCGCAGGGCCATCTTCACCCGCTGTGAACTTCGCAATGTGGATTTCCACGACGCCAACCTCGAAGACGCAGACTTCCGGCACGCGGAACTCGAGGGAGCCAATCTCAAGGGCGCCAAAATCGCCGGTGCCACCTTCCGACACGCCAACTTGAAACAGGCGAATCTGCGGGGGGTGCAGGGTGCGAGTGTCGATCTGTCGGGCACCAATCTGATTCTGGTCAGCGCGTCGGGCTCCTCGATGGTGGGCGCAGATTTTCGATTCGCGGACGCCATTGGCATCGACCTGGAAAAGTCGGACATCCGCTATTCGGATCTTCGTAACGCCGACTTCACCAAGTCGAACATCGCCTCGGCCAAGTTGTGGGGATCCATGGTCCGCAACACAAAGCTCCCAGCCAACATGGGTCACATGGTATTGGTGCTCAAGGTCAGCCGCATCTTCCAGGGCTTTGGCTCCAGAAGGCAAAAGGCGAAGGAGGCCCGCGAGCGCAAACGGGTTCGCCAGGTGGCCGAGTTGGTCCGCGACCGCGAGGCGGATCGCAAGCGACGGGAACGGTGAGCTCGTACCGACGGACTCGGCCCTTTCCGTCTGTCGTCCCCACCCTCCTCCTGATAGCGGTGATGGTCGTGCCGGCGGTGGCTGCGGATCCCGCGGCCGAAACCGAGGGCCAGCCCATCGTTCGCATCGTTTTTGATCGGTTCAATATTTTTGACACATCCCAGCCCGAGTTGGACAAGTGGTTCTACCGAGCCGCCAACTCGCTGCACATCGTCAGCAAGGAGTCCTTCGTCCGGTCCATGTTGCTGTTCACCGAAGGCGACCCGTACTCCCAACAACTGGCTGACGAAAGCGCCCGGATTCTCCGCGGGCTCGGCTTCATCAACCCGGTCGAAATCACCGCGACTCCGGTGGAGGGCGGCGTCGACGTCAGCGTCGAGACCCACGACCAGTGGACACTCCAGGTCGGCGCGAGCGCCGGCATCTTCGGCAATCGGCAGAGTTGGGGGATCGAGTTCCAGGAGACGAACTTCCTCGGGCGCGGAAAGAAACTCGACGTCGAGTATGAATCGGACGTGGAGCGCGACTCGATCACCTTTGGGTACTTCGATCCCAACATCCGAGGAACTCGCTGGCGAACCGAGCTGAGATATGCCGACCTGAGCGACGGCTTTCTTGAACGGGTGATGGTCGATCGACCCTTCTATTCGCTGGCCACAGACCGGGCGTGGGGTGGCATCTGGGAACGGGGAGAGCTCACCCAGTACCTCTATTCGCTGGCCGACCCCGTCGTCAGCGGTCCGGCCAGGAGCACCAAGGCCGAAGTCTGGTACGGGCTGCGGACCCTGTCGAGCGATGCGGTCACCCGCAGGCTGTCTTTCGGCTTCAACCACCATCACACGACCTTCAATGATTGGTCGTGGGAGGACACCGGCGAGGCGTACCAAACGCCAGACGACCGGCTCGTTGACGGCCCCTTCCTGCGCTTCGAACGGGTCAAGAACAAATTCGACGTCGTCGAGGGATTCCGCGCCTGGAATATCCAGGAGGACGTCGCCATGGGCCCCAACCTATCCCTCGCGGCCACGGTTTCGCTGCCGGCCTTCGGTGGGGACATGGACCGCTACCTTTTTGACGGCCGTCTCGATATGGGATTCAGAAGGGGCAACTGGCTGGCGCTGACCGAAGTCTGGTTTGAAGGCCGTATCGACGACGGGGATCCGGCGAACTGGGTTGTGGGCGTATCGGCCGGAGCGGCCCAGCTCGGCCAACGCGGCTTCCAGTTCCGGGTGCTTTTCGAAAACTCCTACGAGCTCGATGGAGATCGACAGCTGCCACTGGGCGCAGAAATCGGGCTCCGGGGTTGGAGTCCACTGTACTTCGACGGCACCGGACGGGCTCTGGCCAATGCTCAGTGGCGGATGCTGTTGGCCCCCAACCTCTTCAACGTCTTGGCCGTGGGATTCGAGGTCTTTGTCGATGCCGGAGCCACCTGGGATCCGCGGGTCGGCCCGGACACCGACGGCGTGCGGATGGACGCGGGGGTGGGTCTGATCCTCGGGCTCCAGACCATCGGGCTTTCCAATATTGCACGCATCGAGATCGGATTTCCCGACGACAACTCCGGATCGACTCTGATTATCACCACCCAGGCTTTGTTTTAGCCCCCTCCCACCCGCCCTCCCGGTGTGGAAGGTGTGGAAGAAAGAGAGCAGGTCGCAGGGGGCAGGCCCCAACTCGGAGGGCGACGAGAGAATCTGCGGGCCGGGGGTTTATCCCCCGGCTACCCACCGCGCCGATCCCGGGGGGCAACCCCGGGCCGCACAAACCGGCCCTCCGGGTGGGGGATCTAACCCCCAGCCCCTAGCCCCTGTGATCATCGATCGCGCTACAATCGACCGGTGTGGGCCGGGCGTCGTCTCAGCTCTGGAGGATCAATGCACAGAAGTCCCTGGTTGTTCGTTACCGTGATCGTGCTCTCCCTCGGTCTCCCGGCGGCCGCCGGCGACCGGCCGATCACCGTCGAGGTTCAGGTCCACGACCGGGCCCAGCTGGAATCGCTCTCCCGTTTGGTCAGCATCGACAGCGTCTACGAGGACCGAGTACTGGCTGAGGCCAACCCGCAGCAACTCGATCGTCTGCGGAAGTCCACATTCACCTGGACGGCGATTGAAGACTCCGAGGCACCCAAGCTGGCAACCATGTGTCCTGCCGGCTGGGAGGACGATACCAACCGCAACTGGGACTGCTACCCGAGCTATGGCCAATATGAGGCTCTGATGGCCAATTATGCTGCCGACTACCCGGCTCTCTGCCAGCTGGTGGACCTCGGCGCCACATCCAACCAAGTCAGCCCCCACCGGCTGTGGATCCTGCGCATCAGCGACAACCCTGCGGTGGAAGAAGACGAACCGGAGACCCTTTACGCCTCCACCATGCACGGTGACGAAACCACCGGCTACGTCCTGATGCTGAGGTTGATCAATGAATTGCTCACCGGCTACGGAAGCGATCCCGAGCTGACGTCCCTGGTGGACGACCTGGAGATCTGGATCAATCCCCTGCACAATCCGGACGGCACCTATCGGAGCGGTGACCACACGGTTGACGGGGCAACCCGTTATTACACCGACGCCAACGGCAGCCCCAACGGGCCCGACCCCAATCGGAATTTCCCGGACCCGGAGGATGGCGACCATCCCGACGGCTACCCATGGTGGACCGAAACCCAGCACATGATGGACTTCGCCGAGGAACACAGCATCGTGTTGTCCGCCAACTTCCACGGCGGCATCGAGGTGGTGAACTACCCCTGGGACACCTGGGAACGCCGTCACGTTGACGACGCCTGGCTGATCCACATCAGTCGTGCCTACGCCGACGCCGCCCAGGCTGCCAGCCCGCCGGGCTACATGACCGCCCTCAACAACGGGATCACAAACGGTTACGACTGGTACACCACGTCCGGCAACCGTCAGGACTTCATGACCTACTTCCACGGCTCCCGCGAGGTCACCATCGAGCTCTCGGACAGCCATCTGTTGCCCGCCTCGCAACTCGACGACCACTGGGTGTGGAACCGTCAGGCCCTGCTCGACTACCTCGGCCAGGCTCGGTACGGCATCCACGGTGTGGTCACCGACCAGGGTGGCCAACCGCTTGATGCCACCATCGAAATCGTCGGCCACGACAGCGTGGCGGATCGAAGCTTCGCCTACACCGACCCGGACGTGGGTGACTACCACCGTCTGTTACTGCCCGGAACCTACAACGTCCGGATCACAGCACCCGGCCACGAATCCGCAGAGGTGGCCGGGGTGACAGTCCCGGCGGGGGGCGGCACCATCCTGGACGCCGTATTGCAGCCTCTGCCCACCGCGACCGTGACCGGCCGGGTGACGAGCCCCCATCCCGTCTCCCCCATCGCCGGTGCCACCGTCGAGGTGGTGGGCTTCGATCTGCAGGCAGCGGCGGCAGCCGACGGCAGCTACACCATACCCGGGGTCTATGCCGGCAACCGTCTCTTCCGGGTGTCGGCGGACGGTTTCGGTACGATCGAGGTGGAACGGAACGTGACCGCGCCGACGGTGGCACTCAACTTCGCTCTCGCACCGTTGGAGGTGGCCTTCGCCAACGATCTCGAAGCGGACGACGGCGGTCTCGCGTCGGCCCAGGGATGGCAGTGGGGCCAGCCCACGGGCGCCGGCAACCCGGGCGCCCATTCGGGCTCGAAGGTGTGGGCCACCATCCTGTATGGGTCTTATCAGGACAACGCCAACTGGGCCCTTGACCTGGACGGCGTCACCGTGGGCGGATCCGGCTCCGAGCTGCGTTTCTGGCATTGGTACGACATCGAACAGGGCTCGAGCGACTGGGACGGCGGCAACCTCAGCATTCGATCGGCTGGTTCCGGGGCCTATCAGGTCCTCCATCCTGCGGGAGGCTATCCGTCGAACAACATCTCCGCCCTCGGCCAGCCCGGCTACACTGGATCCTCCGGCGGCTGGACGGAAGCGATCTTCGATCTGTCGGCTTGGACCGGTCAAGCGGTGGATCTGCGTTGGCATTTCGGGTCGGACAGTACGGTCCACGAACTCGGCTGGTATGTGGACGACATCTCCATCGTCGCGGTGGAGTTCGTGGCCGAATTCCAGGTCGAGCCGGCGTCACCGGCGGTGGGCGAACCGACCCTTTTCACAGACCGTTCGAGCGGACCGGTAATCGGCTGGTCGTGGGACTTCGGCGACGGCGGGACATCCACCGAAGCCGACCCCACCCATGCATTCTTGTCCGACGGCGTCTACGAGGTCACCCTGACCGCCATCTACAACGACGGCGAGCTCCACCGGACCCACTGGGTCAACGTCGGTGACGCCGGAGACGTCTTTGGGGACGGTTTCGAGTCGGGTGATACCGACGCCTGGAGTCTCACTTTTCCATAGGGCGTCAGAGTGACTCGTTGAACGTTAAACGTTGAACGTTCCCTGCCACCCACCCGGAGCCGTGAGGGGGCGATGAGCGGGCGGGATTGCTTTCGACTTTCGAAAGGACGGGTGTGTGGGCCGTGCAATTCGTGCGGCGGGTTGAATGTTCTATCGGTGCGAGGATGGTGACCATGAGCGACGCAGTGACCGCCGACACACGACCGACAACCCGCGACAGGGCCCTGATTCCCGAGCGCTATCTTTGGAATCTGGACGAAATTTTTCAGAGCTGGGAGGAGTGGCAGAAGGGACTTGAGAGCCTTCAGGTCCTGATGGACCGATACCAGGAGTTCCGCGACACCCTGGCCGAGGGGCCGCGGCAGATTCTGGCTGTTTCTCGGTTGTCGGACGAACTCGGCCAGCTGGTCTACAGGGTGTACCAATACCCCGGCCTGATGCGCGCTCAGGACACCCGCGACAACGACGTCCAGGCAAAGCTCGAACAGGTTCGGATCGCGCTCGCAAAATTCGATCAGGCCACCGCCTGGTACACACCCGAACTCCTGTCCATTGAAGAGTCGACCATGCGCGAGTGGCTCGATGCCACACCCGAGCTCGAGCCCTATCGGTTCCCGATTCTGGAGACATACCGCAAACAGCTCCACGTGCTCGATGAGGACGGCGAACGGCTGCTCGCCTTTTCCGGGCCCTTCGGCACCACCCCGGCCAAGACCTACTCCATGCTCGCAGATGCTGATGTCGACTTCCCCGAGATAACACTCAGTGACGGATCCGCCGTCACCGCCAGCCACGCCACCTACGGCAGCGGCCTCCACACCCTGCGCCACCAGGCCGACCGCGAGGCGCTCTTCAAGGCTCACTTCACCGTGTACGACGCGCGGCCGAACACCTGGGCTGCAATTTACAACTCGGTTCTTCAGCGCGATTGGTTCACCGCTCAGTCTCGTCGCTACGAGTCCGCCCTCCAGGCGAGCCTCGACCAGAACAACATTCCCACCACAGTCGTGACCAACCTCATTCGGGCGGCCAAGGACGGTGCAGAACCCCTTCGCCGCTACCACCGGCTCCGTCGGCGGGTGCTCGGGCTCGAGCGCTACCGCTACTTTGACGGATACCTGCCCCTGGTGGAGGTGGACTGGGTGCTGCCCTACGACGAGGTACGGCCCATGCTGGTGGAGTCGGTGGAGGTCTTCGGCCAGGACTACCAATCCACCGTCTCCCGCTCCTTCAATGAGCGGTGGATCGATGTCTACGAAAACGAAGGCAAACGATCAGGCGCCTTTTCGGCGGGGGTCTATGGCGTTCATCCCTACATGCTGCTCAATTACGCCGACACCCTCAACGACGCCTTCACCGTCGCTCACGAGATGGGTCACACCATGCACACGGTGCTCTCCCACTCCAGCCAGCCCTTCGCCACCTCCAGCTACACCATCTTTGTTGCCGAGGTGGCCAGCATGACAAACGAGGCCCTGTTCCTCGACCTCTTGTTGGAACGCGAATCGGATCCAAGGCGTCGAATCGTGCTGCTCCAGCACGCCATCGACGACATCGCCGCCGGATTCTACCGGCAGACTCTGTTCGCAGATTTCGAGCTCGAGGCCCACCGCACAGTGGAACGCGGCAAGCCGATCACCGCCGAAGTGTTGCAGAAGCTCTACCTGAAGTCGCTTGGAGATTTCTTCGGTGACAGCCTCGACGACCAGGAGTGGTACCGCAATACCTGGGCGCGGATTCCCCACTTCTTCAACTCGCCCTACTACGTCTACCAATACGCCACCTCCAAGGCTGCTGCGCGCCTGATCCACAAACGGATGACAGACGCCTCCCAAGCCGACCGCTCCGCCACGGTGGACAGCTACCTGAAACTGTTGCAATCCGGCGGGAACGACCACCCCATCGCCCAGCTTCAGGAGGCCGGCGTGGACTTCGCCACGACCGCGCCCATGGATGCCATGGTGACGTCGATGGGGTCACTGGTGGATCAGCTGGAGACGGAGCTCGAAACGATCGGGCTACTCGAGGGCTAGTTCGAAATTCGAAATTCGAAATTCGAAACCCGCCTCCCTACTGCTTACTGCCTACTGTCTTTGAATAAACTCGATCACGTACCCGTCCGGATCCTGGACAAAGGCGATGACGGTGCTGCCGTGTTTCATTGGACCCGGCTCACGGGTGACTTTCCCGCCCATCTGGCGGACCCGTTCGCAGGCTCCCTCAATGTCCTCGGCTGCGATGGCGATGTGGCCGAAGCCGTTGCCGAGGTCGTAGCTTGGGGTCCCCCAGTTGTGGGTCAGCTCCAACACCGCGGTGTCGTCTTCAGATCCATAACCCAAAAAGGCGAGAGTGAACTCGCCTCCCGGATAGTCCTTCTTCCGAAGTAACTCCATTCCCAAAGCCTCGGTGTAAAACGCGATGGACTTTTCCAGATCACCCACTCGGATCATCGTATGCAGAACGCGCATGGTTTTCCCTCCTCCCTCGTAGCTGCTCAATTCTGTGTCTCTCCCCGACTCAAGACCTCCGTCAACCCCAGAGTCGGGACCGGGGAGAGACTCAGAATTGAGAAACCAGAATCCAGTGAACTCTAGTAATCGCTCGTCATGATGAACACCGGCGAACCTGCGAATTTCTTGAATCGTGGCCGCAGCCGATCCGCATTGTAGAATTTGCCCACGTCCACGACTTTTTTGCGGCTGGTCACGACATCGATCGGAACGTGATCGTAACGACCGTTGCGGACGTTGACCAGCCGCCCGGACACACCGTCCAAGATCAGGTCCAATGCCAGGTTGCCGAAGGCCATGGGCACGATGGAGTCCAGCGCGTCGGGATCACCACAGCGCACCAGGTAGCCGAGTCGTTGGTTGATGGTGGCCACCCGATGCCCATCGTTGAATCTGGGTGACACCTCCTTGAGGGCACGGGAAACCCGGTCGCCGACACCACCCAGTTTTTTGTGGCCGTACATATCGGTCTCCTGGTCCTCGAAAACCATTTCCTCGGCACCGGTGAACGTGGCTCCTTCGGATACGAGGACGACGCTGTAGTTGGAGGGGTTCTTGCGCCGATCGAAGGTCAACATCTCGCACAGCCGCTCGATATCGAAGGTGTACTCCGGGATCACGCACCGGTTGGCGGCGCCCGCCATGGACGGCAGCAGGGCGGTGAAGCCCGCATACCGACCGAAGACCTCGATCACCAGGAAGCGTTCGTGGCTGCCCGCCGATGTTCTCAGGGCGTGGGTCATGGCGATGGTCCGCGTGACGCAGGTTGAGAATCCGATGCAATAGTCGGTTCCCGGGACGTCGTTGTCCATGGTCTTCGGCATGGCGATCACGGGCACCCCACACTGATGGAGATGCACACCATAGGACAGCGTGTCATCGCCTCCTATGGGAATCAGGGTGTCGATGCCGAGATGACCGATATTGGCCAATACCTCGTCGCTGAGGTCGTTGACCTCCTGATCGTAACGATCGCTCAGGTGATCCGGCACTGCCCCCTTGGGCACATGGCTCGGCCTGGTACGGGAGGTGTGGAGGAAGGTACCGCCCGTGCGACCCACCTTGTTCACGACCTCTTCGGTGAGGTCGATCACCATATTCTGGCTGGACGCATCGTCCCGATTGAATTCGATCAGTCCCGCCCATCCCCGCCGGATGCCGATCACCCGGTAGCCCTCCCTGAGGGCACGGACTGTGATGGCTCGGATCGCCGGGTTGAGACCCGGCACGTCTCCTCCTCCGGTGAGGATGCCGATGGTTCCTTTGATCTTGTTGATGTTGGCCATTTGGGTCTCCACTTGAGAATATTGGACCAGAATCAAGCCCGAAAATGCCTCAACTATTCACTATTCACTATTCACTATTCGCTATTCACTATTCACTATTCGCTATTCACTATTCGCTATTCACTATTCACTATTCGCTATTCGCTATTCACCGTCCCCACCATCGACCACCCGCCACCCGATCTCCTCGCCCGCCCGCAGCGGCACGACCACATCGTCGCCGAATGGGTACGATTCAGGAGTCCGCCACCCGATCTTTTCCAGGGTCACTCGATCCTGGTTCCTCGGGAGGCCATAGAAGTCGGCGCCCCGCTCGCTCGCGAAGGCCTGGAGCCTGTCCAGAACTCCCGCGCCCTCGAATGCCTCGGCATAGATGGACAGGGCGGCGTGGGCACTGAAGATACCCGCCGAGCCGCAGGCGCTCTCCTTCCGGCTCCTCGGATGGGGGGCGCTGTCCGTGCCGAGAAAGAACCTCGGGTCGTGACCGGTGGCCGCCTGAAGCACCGCCTCCACGTGCTCCCTGGCCTTGAGCACCGGCAGACAATAGTGGTGGGGACGAACGCCACCCACTAGCAATTGGTTGCGGTCGAGCGTGAGGTGCTGCGGCGTCACGGTGGCCGCGACTCGCGGCGGCCCCTGGCGAACGAAATCCACCCCGTCACGGGTCGTGACGTGCTCGAGCACCACCTTCAGCCCCTGCCATCGCTTCACCAATGGATCCAGCACCCGCTCGATGAAGACCCGCTCCCGGTCGTAAATATCCACTTCCGGGTCGGTCACCTCGCCGTGCACCAGAAGGGGCAACCCGACCGACTCCATGGTCTCGAGGGCTGCGGCGACTCGTTCGATGTGGGTGACCCCTGCGTCGGAGTGGGTCGTTGCTCCAGCCGGATACAACTTGATCCCAACCACGAAACCGCTCTCCCGGGCAGCGCGGATCTCGGACGCCGGAGTCTCGTCGGTCAGGTAGAGGGTCATGAGGGGCTCGAATTGGCAGTCGGCCGGCCGAGCGGCCAGCACCCGATTCCGATAGTCGCGGGCCTGGACGACAGTCACCACCGGCGGCTGCAGATTCGGCATCACCACGGCCCGACCGAACACCCGGGCTGTGTGGCCCACCACGGCCTCGAGGCCCGCACCATCACGCAGGTGCAGGTGCCAGTCGTCGGGACGCAAGATGCTGAGGGTGGTGTTCATGGGTCGTCGAGGCCGCCTTTATCCAATTTCTCTCGCATGATCGCACAACCGTCTGGGCGAACCCATTCACGCGGACAATTCCGAAAGTGAATCGTCTATCATGCTGATACGGACCGGTGTTCGACACCAGGACCGGGAGATCCAGCCGTGTCAAGACAGCTCACAGTTGCCGAACTGACCAAGGCCGCCCGAAATCTCAGGAAGATCGAGCTGTATCTTGTTCCCCGGAGCGACTGGAAGGTGGAACCCTCGGACGATGGGCTGTTCAAGGCCCTCAGGACGGCCGCGGACCGACTCGCCTTCACCGTCGGGCAGCGGGCCCTGGCCCTCGGGATCGACGCCAAGCTCGCCTCCGGGTCCGATGGGGAGCGCCTGCCCCCAGAGGTCTTCGACGGCACCATGCTGCAGAAGTTCGGGGCATTTCTGGGACAGCTCGACGGCTGGTTCGTCTCCCAAGGGGACACCCGCCCCGAAATGGGCGGCAATCGACTCCTGGGCACGCTGCAGGCCTCGGTGGACGCCATTCGCACCGCGCTCATCATCATCGACGAAAATCAGGAGCCGGCGCAGAAGGTCGAATCCCCACCGCCAGCGGAGGAGGTACCGGTCGAGGATCCTCCGGAATCCGATCGCCAGGCCGTCGACGCCCCTCGACCTCCGGTCCGTCCGGTTACCACAGCCAGCGACGACATCTATGAAGGCACGAGAGGTGCGAAAGTCGATGAGGGCCCGGCGCGCGTCCCGCCCGCCCAGATCGTGTTCACCATGTCGGACGCGGCACCCATGTACAAGTGGATCGGTTCGGAAACCGTGGAACTGACGCCCCTGGCCAAGGAACAAATCGAGAAGCTCTTCGACGATCAGGGGATCTCCTATTTCAAGTACCAGCTCGAGAAGTTCTCCGACGAGGTCCGGATGCGCATCGAGACGGCACCGGACGGCCATGTGCTGGTGGTCAAGGTGCGCAATGTTGGCGACGAGATCAAGCCGTTTCTGAGCTACGTCTCGGCGAACACGGTGGAGTGAAGATTCGGGGCTCGGGACTCGGGACTCGGGGCTCGGGATCGCACGCTATGGGATCGCGATGACTCCCGCCCACCAAGCGCAAATAAACGCGCCCCGGGCGAGTGTGCGTCGCACAGCTTATAGCTTGTCGCCTAGGGCTCATAGCCCGGGTGGGCGGAGGTGCTCCTTGTTCCTTGCTCCGGACGGGTGGGGGGACTGCTCACGGCTCGCGATCGCTCTCCTGACCGAGGTCATCTTCGGAGTTTAGGCGAGGTGGCTGGTCGGTGGGGGTGACGTCGCGGGGAGGAAGATCGGGCTCTCGCCGCGACCGCCACGATCCAACGAGGATCGTCAGCA
This sequence comes from uncultured Holophagae bacterium, assembly GCA_963710645.1. Taxonomy (GTDB): domain Bacteria; phylum Acidobacteriota; class Thermoanaerobaculia; order Thermoanaerobaculales; family Sulfomarinibacteraceae; genus FEB-10. The sequence goes on from CAVQBD010000009.1 coordinate 430,650, forward strand.
CGGCAAGCCCAACCTCGTCGAACAACGGGATGGGATCCGGCAGCACCAGATCCAAGGCGAACAAGGCAGCCAGAATGGCAAACAGCGCGGGGAACTTCATCCCAGGCAGGAACTTCTGGACCAGTGCTGCGATGGGTGAACGTACGGTCGTCATGGTAATCGTATGGTACCAGCAGCCGTCAACCGGTGACGGGCCTCCCGGTCAGGGGACAGGGTCGACCACGACTTCGCGCAGCACGAAACCCCGGTCGGCGGCCGCGGAGTTGACGTCCACGAACACCACGCCCCTTTCGCCGCGATCACGCAGCGTCTGCCGCAGACGACCCCCTACCCTGGCGCCAGGTCGAAGAGTCCATTCGCGCACGATATCGAATCGATCCGGGCCCTCGTAACGGCGGCCCACCACCACCCGAGCCTGGGCACCCGGTTCGGGATCTCGGAACCGATAGCGCAACGACAGGCTGCTGCCGCCGGCGAGCACCTCGAAGGGCACGGTGATCCGTCCGGCCCGGCGGACGACGACGGATCCGCTGTCCGGGTCCACGGTCAGCGGCTTTCTTTGGAAGGGCGTGGGGAATCCGCCCGTGGAATCGGCAGTGAATCCGATCCTCCGAAGCAGCAGTTTCCGGTCGGGCGACCCCGCGGTGGAGTCCCGATCCACCAACTCGAGATCGAGGGAGTTCCTCCCAACCAGAATCTGGCCGGCCGCGAGCTCCACAAGATGGACTCCCATTTTCTCAGTGACCTTCACCACCCCACAACTCCGACCGTTGATGGCGACCAACAGACGGGGTGGGGGCCCAGAAGTCCGAGAGACCCGAGCCTCGAGGAACATGGCCCGCTGAAGGTTGCCCGCAGATGGCCAACTCAGCGCCGCGCGGTTGCCCACTGTCCATCGCCCTTGGGGGGTGGCCTCCCCCCAGTTGGAATCCAGGTCAGGGGCCACGTCGTCGCCGCGTCTCGTGCTGGGAGGTCTCGCCCGGAGATCCAGCACCAGATCGGCGGACACGAACTCCAACCGTTCCCCGCCGCCGGCCAACAGATCCACGGAACCGATTTCATGCTTCGATCCTGCGCGATACACGTCGTAGCCCAAGGCCACCACGAACGGTAGCGCCAGCAGCGCAGGGGCGATCCAGTGCCGTCGTTTCATCTGACGGCGGTTGTATCACGGTTTGGCAGGGAGCAGTAGGCAGGGAGCAGGGGCAATCCCCCACCCACCCGACCTTGGGAAGGTTGTAGGTTGTAGGTTGTGGGTTGTAGGTTGTAGGTTGTAGCCCTGTCCGGCCGCCCGGCCCCCCCTTGTCATCCTGAGCGAGGCTCGGAGGGCCGAGTCGAAGGATCTCCGCAGATCTCCGGGTTGACCTCGGATCCTCCGCCCGCCCGGCCCCCCCTTGTCATCCTGAGCGAGGCTCGGAGGGCCGAGTCGAAGGATCTCCGCAGATCTCCGGGTTGACCTCGGATCCTCCGCCCGCCCGGCCTTGGGCAGGTTGTGGTTTGTGGGTAGTAGGTTGCAGCCCCCGCCTACCCGCGTCCGCGTCCGTGCCCGAAACAGCGACGGCAATAGGAGCAGCGGCAGTGATCAGCTGGGATTGCACCGGACTGCGGTCGCTCATCACCGATGCTCCCAGCTGCCCCTGACGCCGGTTGCTGTCCCTGTCCCGGCCGCTGCCGACTGCCGCAGAATCGCGCATGGCACGGAGGGAAATCCAGCATCCAGCATCAGCATCCAGCATCCAGCATCGAGTATCGAGCATCCGGGACCGGGTGGGAGGAAGGGCTGCAACACCTCGTGACCTCGTGGGTGGGTGGGGAAACTCGGAACTCGGAACCCGAAACCCGAAACCTTGCTCAGGGCTTCTCAGGCTCCGCCGATTCTTCAAGGGATAAGAGCAGCCGGTCGACCCGGTAGCCGGACGCCTTTTCGGCTCCGGCGAGGCGCTCCAACGCCAAAGCGGCCGCCGCGGCCTCCTCAGCCGTGGTTTCGTCCATGGCAGAGGCTAGGACCATTGCATTGAGCAGATCGTCCCACCCCTCGGCCACGAACCAATCCACGTCCTCGTAGCGGTTGATGCCCAGCAATGCCGCCACATCCGGATCAGCCAACAACCGCTCCACAAACGGAGCCAGCTCGCTACCCTCATCGGCGAGATCTCGCCACCATCCCTGGCAGCGGACCATGGCGCGCACGGCCAGAGCCTCACGGTCGACCTCCGCGGCACCGAGGCCCATCCGCCGCCAGCTCTGCCGGAGATGATCCACCAGGAACCAGTCGTCCATGAGATCGCCCGACGACTCCAATCCGCTGGCGGGCGATACCGCGTCGGACAGCCGGCGCAGCAGCCCAAACCCGATCGCGGACACCCGGTTCACCTGGGATTCAGACCAGCGTGAAGTCAGTTCCGGGCCGAGGTCGGGAGAGAGAATCCGCTCCAGGTCGCCACGGATCGCCGCCGCAGTCACCCCTGTCGGAAGCGTCTCCCCACGGTCGGCCATGGCCTCGAGGAGATCTCCAGCACGAACCTCCACATCCTCGAAGATGCCCATCCGTCCATCGCCATCAACATCGGTTTCCTCCAGGTCGAGCAGCGCGGCCAGCAGTTCGGCGTCCACGAGTCGATCGAAAGGCCCGAGGACATCGGCCAGATCGAGCTCCGCGACAGCCCGATCCACACTGGCGACACCCCGGCCCTCCAAAGATTCCAACAATCGTCGGTAGCGGCCACCTTCGTCGTCACGCACCACTCGCGGGCTTAAAAAGACGTGCAGCGAGTAAGCCCGAAGCTGGACGAAGAGACCGCGATCGTGCAACTCGACGCAGGATCTGAGGAACTCCAGACCAGTGGCCACATCGGGCAACACCACATAGGCATCTTCGTCGTAGGGCACCTCGAGGGCATCGGATACGGTGGTGCTGCGCATGCTCGACCCGTCGCCACCCGGGACGGTCTGAATCGGAACCGACATCCGGATCCATCCGGAGGTCTCGGAGTAGCGATTGTGGAAGAGCACCAGGGACCTGTCGTCGCCGGCACCGTTGGAGTAGGCGATCACATTTTCGTCCACGCCGCCGTCGTCGCCCACCAGATCGTACAGCTGGAACCGGTCGACCTCGGCAAAGGCGTGACGCCGCAGCAGCAGCCCGAAGAGCTGGCGTTCGTGGCGTCGCACGAGATCATGGTCGATGGCTTCGTTCCACCGCGGCCGCCTGAACTCCATGCCGTACTTCTCGGCCAGCCCCTCGATTTGACCATGGCCGAACATGGGGAGCCCTGGAAGCGTCGCCATCATCGTGGCGACCCCGAAGTACTTGTCATCCTTGCCGAACTGGTCGATGGCGGTGCGCTCGTCCGGATTCGACATGAAGTTGACGTAGCGTTTGAGGATCCGCGGATCGAACTCGAGGGTGCTCCTGATGAGATGGCGATATTCGGCGTTCATTTCGTCGCGGAACATGTTCATGAAAGCGGAGTTGTAGACACGGTGCATGCCCAGGCTGCGAACGAAGTAGCCCTCCAGCAACCAGAACGCCTCGGCCAGCAGAAGGGTGTCCGGCGCCTCCTGCGCCACCCGGTCCACCACTTCGCGCCAGAATTCCTCGGGCATCGCCGCATCGAACTCGGTCCTCGTCATGCCGTGTCCCGCCCGGGACGGGATGTCGCCGCCGGTCCCGGGAGCAGGAAACCACAGTCGGTGGAAGTGCTTCTTGACCAGGGTCATGGCCGCGTCGAAGCGGATGACCGGCGACTGCCGAGCCACGTGCAGGATGGTCTGGATCACCGCTTCCCGTACGTCGGCCCGGCAGAAGTTCAGCTGCGCCGTGTCGTTCCACGGCATGCTGGTGCCGTCGTTGCCGTGATAGATGAAATTCTCGGTCCCGGTCCATCGATCCACCCTTTTGAAGACCACGGCGGCATCGCTGCGATCCCAGTAGTGATCCTCGATGAAAACCCCGACCCTCTCGTCATCGCTCAGGTCCGGGCCGTTGAAGGAGTAGGTCGGGAACGGTGCCTGGTCGAGGGAGACGAACCAGTCGGGGTGCTGGACGACCCAGCGCGAGTCGATCCCGACGTGGTTGGGCACCATGTCGGTGGCCATCCTGATTCCCCGCCGCCAGGCACGCCCCTTGAGCTGGTCGAATGCGGCTTCGCCACCGAGATCGTCGGCGATCCGATAGTCCAGGAGCGAGTAGGCCGAGGCCACTGCATCCACATCGCCCATGCGTTGTTTGATTCGGGCCGACGCCCGGCTCCTCTCCCAAATCCCGATGAGCCACAGACCGGTGATTCCCCACGACCGGAGTCGGTCCAACTCCTCATCGGGGATCGCGTCCAGGGTGTCGATCAGACGGCCATGACGTTGTGACAACTGCTCGAGCCAGACAAAGGCGTTCTTGGCGATGAGCACCAACCGGGGCATCCACTCGCGGTCCTCGGAGTAGGCCTCCCGGTCATCCTCTTCCAAGATGTCGAGCGACGGTGCCTCCACCGGCCCCGGACCGTGGCCGAAGAACGGCCGGTGTTCCTCGGCCAGCAGATCGAGACTCGACAACACTCGGTCCAGGTCCCGTCCGAGAACCACCGACCATGCCCCGCGAATGAATTCGAGCTGGGCCTCGAGGGAGTCGGGTGCAGCTCGCATCGGCGCCTCGAGGAGCTCCAGAAGGCCACCCCTGGTTCCCTGCACCTCCGGTTGGCCAGCGAGAAAACGGCGCAGGCTTTCCATGCCGTCGAGATAGGCGGTCCGAACCTTGAGATCGGAATCGTCGAAGAGCTCGCGGAAGGGCGAAAAAGCCGGGTTGCGGTTGGCAAGCCACAGCAGCATCAGCTCCTCGAGGGCGATTTCCCGATGGGCGTCGGAGTCGGTCGTCCCGGCGAGCCACGCCTCGGGGCTCATTTCGCCCCGATAGACCGCGAGCGGCGGGAAGTCCGACACGAAGGCGATCAACACCTCGTCCACGGCCTGGGGCCCGATCTCGTCGGACAGGTGGGCCAACGCATTGGCGAGAAGCTGCGGGTTGGTTCGCTCGCGATAACGGGCCACCATCAGATGGGTCAACTCGTCCACCAGGCCCATGGCGTTGAGCTGACCCGCGCTCACCGCGCGGTCCGGACGGTTGGCGATATCTCGCCCCTCGTTCATCCGGTGGGCGAAGTCGCGGGCCGCCCTGAAGTCCGCGAAGATCACGTTTCCGGTGAGCGAGAACAGCGCCTGGTCGAAGCCATAGCGATCCCGAGCTCTTCTCGAGACGTGAAACTCCCGCGCAGGATGTGGAGCGTGTGTCACCGCACCGATGATAAACGGTTTCGGAGAATGCGAAATTCGAAATTCGAAACTTGGAACTCAGAATCCCAGCTCGAAAGTGACGGGACAATGATCCGACACATCCCAGAAGGTCCCGTCCTCTTCGCCTTCGCGGGACACCAGCGGGTCGCAGCCGGCGCGCTGGCAGTGCAGCCACGATCGGGCTTCGGGCACGGCGTCGCCGAAACCGCGGATGTAGACCAGATCGATCAACGATGGCACCTGGATCCCGTCCGCGGCGCCGCCACCCTCCCAGTACTCGCTGCAACCCGTGATGTTGGGCAGGCGGACGAGGCCGATGCCGGCGTAGATGGCGTCCACCTGTCGCCTCTCCTGGCGAGCGCCGCTCTGCTGCGACCCCACGCAGTTGAAATCACCCATCACGATCACGTTCTCACCTTCCGCGCGAGCCGGCCGCCCATCGAGCCAAGCGACCAGGGCGCGGTGTTGTCTCATGCGAGTCTCGAATCCCTCGCGGCGCGACTTGAGATGGAGCTGGACGACGGCGAACTCGAGGCCATCGGACAACCTGCGCAGGGAGACGACAAAGGCCGGCCGTAGAGCGTCGGTGATCGCCACCTCGCGGACCTCCATCGGTGAGCCGACCATCTCGAGAACGTCGGCGTCCCAGGCGATAGCGAGCCTTTGGGAGGACCGTCCCCCGTGACGGGACTGGGCCACCTTGTAGCGATGGTCACCACCCGAACGGCGCAGAATCGGCGGAAACCTGCGGGCGTCGGTGATCTCGGCAAAACCGAGCACGTGGGCGTCGAGACCCGTCAGCGCCGTTTCGAGGTCGCAGATATTGGTCTGCCGCGAGTACCCCATATCCGCATACTGGGGTCGTTCATCGAGGGGGAAGTTGCGCAAATTCCAGGTGGCGACACGGAACTCGCCGGCCGCCACCGGCGGCGGCAGCTCGCCGGCGCCGACACCAGGTCCATCAAACCCTCCGCAGCGCAGGTCCCGTCGAAGCAGGACGGCAAGGGCCGCAATCACGAAGATTATCAGGACAATGAAACCAGCTGAGAATTTCGATCGACGTCCCATGGACAGCAGTGTGGCCGACGCTCGCCGCGGAGGCAAGTCGGGGCTTTCTATGCGTCGGTCCACCCGATCCCACTGCGATCCTTTCGTTATTGAACAATCGTTATTGACAAGCAAAAACATCCACGCCATATTTGTCCGGTGATGACAATTGTCATAGAATTGTTGCAACGATCGAACTCGACAACCGGATGTCACCGCGGTTCGTTGCGGGTGGTCCCGCGTCGGGCGGGGTTCGACATGGCATGGAGGACGAAATGGAATCGATGAAGCGTGGCATGTTGCTGCTGATCATCTTCGGCGCCGCGGTGTCTGTCATTGCGGTGGAGCCTCTCCAACACAACGGATCGCAGGCTTCGTCGCCCGCGACCTTCACGAGCGACGGCGAGTCCGTCGCCTCCCACTCCTACTCGCCCGGCCAAGTGGAGTACTACCTCACCGACGAGGAAAAATCCTACGTTCGGCCAGGTCTGACCGTGGAGATCGTCGATGTGGAGATCCCAGCCGACCGACACCCCGTGGTCGAAGTGACCTTCGTCGACGAACTCGGGCAACCGCTCGACCGGGAGGGGATCCAGACACCTGGCGACATCAGCATGAGCTGGGTCATCGCCTGGTACGACGGCGACCAGCGCCAGTACACCGCCTACACCACGAGGAGCCGGCGGAAAGCCCGATCACCGGCGAATCGGCGGAACAGGCGACCAGCGACTCCGGCGGCTCCTGGGACGATCCGGAGATGGGTCGCGCCATCTACACCTTCGGCACCCAGCTGCCCGAGGACTACGACATGTCGCAGACCCACACGGTCTACGTCTACGCCACCCGCAACACCGCCGACATCCTGGGCAAAGACTATTACTCGGATCCATGGCTCGACTTCCGCCCCGACGGCGGCGAGATCACCGAGCAGTGGGCCTCCATGGCGACCGCGACCTGCAACACCTGCCACGATCCCCTCGCCCTCCACGGCGGACGGCGGCGCGCCATCCAGGGCTGCATCCTGTGCCACAATCCACAGTCCACCGACCCGGACACCGGCAACACGGTGGACCTCAAGGTCATGGCCCACAAGATCCACATGGGCGCCGATCTGCCGAGCGTCCAAGCGGGGATTCCCTACCAGATCATCGGCTATCGCGGCGCGGTGCACGACTACTCCGAGGTGGTCTTCCCGCAGGACATCCGCAACTGCTGGAACTGCCACACGCCGGATGCTGCCCAGAATTTCGTCTGGTACACCTATCCAGCCCGCGCGTCCTGCGGCTCGTGCCACGACAACATCGACTGGGAGACCGGGGAGGGCCACGCAGGTGGCCCGCAATTCAATGACTCTGCATGCGCCGCCTGCCACCCGCCCGAGGGTACGCGGGAGTTCGACGCTTCGGTCATCGGAGCGCACACCATCCCCACCAAGTCGAGTCAACTCGCCGGCCTCAACATGGAGATCACGGACGTCACCGGCGCCGTCGCCGGGGGCATGCCGACGGTGTATTTCACCCTCACCAACGACGACGGCACCGTGGTCGACGACATCGCATCGCTGCGGACCTTGACTCTCCGCGCAGCAGGTCCCACCGGCGACACCATCGATTACACGCTGGACATCTCCGAAGACGCCCGCGATGCAACGATGTCGGGCGACGTCTACATGAAGACCTTCACCACCCCGATCCCTGACGACGCGACAGCCACCTGGACCTTTTCGGCCGACGTCCGCAGGGATTCCAACATCGACGACGGCACCCCAGAAGGCCTCGACGTGACCGAGGGCGCCTTCAACCCGATCTTCTACGCCGCCGTCACCGATGACGAGCCGATGGGGCGGCGCGACGTGGTGGACATCAACAAGTGCAACGCCTGCCACGACATGCTGTCACTGCACGGCGGCCAGCGGTTCAATACGCAGGAATGCGTCATGTGTCACCGTCCGAACGAGACCGACGCCGGTGACCGTCCGGAGGACGAGCTTCCGGCCGAATCGGTGCACATGAAGTACATGATCCACAAGATTCACACCGGCCACGAGCTCGTGTTGGATTACACGGTCTACGGCTTCGGCAGCAGGCCGCACAATTACAATGAAGTGGGTTACCCCGGAGATCGCCGCAACTGCCTGGCGTGCCACGAAGAGGGCACCTATGGCGTGCCGCTTCCCGAGGGTGTGCTCGAAACCGAGACCCCCTACGACTGGTACTCCCCCATGCAACCCGCTGCGGCGTCCTGTCTGCCGTGCCACGGCACCGTCGACGCGGCGGCCCACGCCTTCACTAATACGGCGCCCTTCGGCGAATCCTGCGGGGCCTGTCATGGTGATGGCCGCGACTATGCGGTGGACAAGGTCCACGCACGATAATCAACACCGACCAGATGCCCGCGGTCCCCGTCACGCCGGGGACCACGGGCCTTGGCGAAAGGTAGGACGGGCATGAGACAGTTGATCCGCTTGCTGGGCGTCGGCACTTGCGTCCTGCTGGCGAGCCTGGCCGTCGGGGCGCGAGCCGAGGACGAAATTTCGTCCGATTGCGCGGTCTGTCACGAGGAGATCGTCGCTCATTTCGAAACCACGGTCCATTCGATTGCCGGGCGTGGTGTGCCGTCATGCGCCACCTGCCACACAAGCGGTCAGATGCACATGAAGGAGGGCGGTGACCCGTCGTGGATCGAGGTCCCCGCGGGAGCCGACGGTGAACAGCTCTGTCTTCAGTGCCACCAGCAGATCCATACCATGTTCTCCTCGCGGTCGGCCCACGGCGACACCGCGGTCTATTGCGGCTCGTGCCACAGCATCCACGCGGCCGAAGGCAATAGTCACTTCCTGCTCGCCGATCAACCCAACCCGCTGTGCGCCACCTGCCATCCGGCGCAGGGCAACTCGTTCCGGAGACCCTACGGGCATCGTCTTGATCGCGGTGGTCTCCAGTGCGTGTCCTGCCACAACCCCCACGGCGGAGCGCGAGAACACAGCTTGAAGGTCGATCACTCCGGTGAGGGCCCATGCGTGTCCTGCCACTCCGAAAAGAGGGGGCCATTCGCCTTTCCCCACGTGACGGGCATCGCCGGTGACTGCATGAGCTGTCACCAGCCGCACGGGTCGTCCAACCCCATGGCGCTCACCCGATCCCGGGTCGACCAGCTGTGTCTCGAGTGCCACAGCCGCATGGGCGGGACGGACACCTTCGGTTCCCAGACGCCGTCATCACACGATCTGTTCAGTCCGCGCTACCGCAACTGCACGGTCTGCCACGTGGCGATCCACGGCTCGAACCTGTCTCCCAACCTGTTGAAATAGGAGAGAGCCGATGAATACGCGCACCATTACGGTTTTCGCCATCGCGCTCGCGCTGGGTGCCTTTGTCAGCCCGCGGGCTCAGGCCCAGTCGACCCACTTCGACATCGAACTCGGTTATCAGTGGCTGGACGTCACGGGGAACGAAGATCTCTATCGGACCCAGATCAACCAGGAGGACGGGGTCGTCCTCCGGGGTCTCTCCGTCAACTGGACAGATCCAACCGGCGAGGCGTCCTTCGCCGACAATCTGCAGATCGAGGCGTCCGGCTTCGGTGGCAATCCAGCCGGCAGGTTCCGTCTGTGGATGGGCCTCAAGAAATCCTATCGGCTCCGGCTGTCCTACAACCAGTTCGAGAACTTCAGCGCGCTGCCAGCGTTTGCAAATCCCGAGATCGATGACGGGGTGATCCCGGGCCAGCACACCTGGGACCGCGATCGGAAGATGGTCAACCTGGAGCTGGAGATCTTGCCGGACCACTCGGTGACCCCCATCGTCGGCTACCGCTGGAACCAGATCGACGGACCTCGGAACACCACCTACCGCGTGGGTCAGGACGAGTTCCAGCTGTCGTCGGAGCTCGAGGAGACCGAGCAGGAGATCTACGCCGGCATCACCTTCAAAACCAACCGCTTCTGGGGCACCCTCATCCAGGGTTGGCGCGACTACGAGGCCACGGACCGACTGAGCCTGGCCCCGGGAGAACGCGACGGCAACAACGACCAACCGGTGCTCGGGCAGGACCAATATCTTGACGACTTCCAGCGATCGGTCACCTCGAACGCCGAAACGCCGGTGACCACCGCCAACCTGCAGGGTCGGCTGGGCGAGAGGATGGGTCTCGAGCTCTCCTTCGTACGGGCGGATTCGGAGGGCGACACCTCCGCGTCGGAGATGCTGTCCGGATCATTAGTATCGTTCCGGATTGCGAGGTTCTTCGCGGGACTCGATCAATCGATCTCGAGCCAGACCGAAAACCCATACTGGCGTGGTGAAGTGCGCTGGAATTATGATTTTTCTCAGAGTGTCCGACTCGATGTGGGTTATGAAGCCCGCCACCGTGAGCTCGATGGGTGGGCCATGATTTCGAGCCTCTACCTCGACACACTCAACTTCGCAGGCCTCGATCCAAAAAACATCGAAGACCTCGTCGAGGCCCAAAACGGGTACGAGCGCGACGACGAGATCCTCAGCGGCCGCCTCAACGTTCGCGAGGTCGGTCCGTTCGTGGTGTGGATCGAAGCGGCACTGAAGAAGACCGAATTGGACGTTTCCCAGGACGTCTCCGAGATCATCGTGCCAGGGGGCCAGGAAGGCCAATGGGAACGCAGCGTCGACATCTTCGGGGCGGGCGGCGCGCTGGTCCTCGGCAACGCTCGAATCTCGCTGGACATCATGAGCGAATCTGCGGATGACGTCATCGTTCGAACCGACTACGACGACCGCGTCACCATGCGTGGACGCCTGGACTGGACCCTGGCACCCTGGCTGAGGATCATCACCACGGGCGAATTGATCAAGCTCAGCAACGGAGCATCCGGTGTAGGTTATGACGCCGACACCGAACACTTCGCCATCGACCTCAACTTCGAGCCCACCGATGGGCTGACCTTCCGGCTCGCCTACGACGACTACGACACCGACACCAGGATGCCGATCCTTGTGCCACAGACGCTCTCCCCCGCCATCTCAGCCTACTCCGATAATGGCAAGCTGTTGGAGGGCGGTCTGCAATGGCAGATCTCCCTGTTCAACCTCGACCTCGGGTACTCCACCTTCGAAAACACCGGCACCTTCGAGTTCGACATGGACCGCGCCTTTGCCCGCGTGGGTGTCGATTTCTCCGACCACTGGGCCGCCGCCGTGGAATACGAGTCCAACGAGTATTCAGAAAAGGTGCTGACCCTGGCGGAGTACGACGCCACACGCTACGGCGTCTACCTGAGGTGGCACAGATAACCCCACCAGCATGGAAAATCCGCAGGGGGCCGAACGGTCCCCTTTTTTGATGCGAAATTCGGAATGCGAGATGACACCCACCCACCCGGGGGGACGGTGCCCGACTCCGCTTGCCACGGCGTAGCCCGAGGCGAAACCGGGTGCCCTGGCCCGAGATGCAGCGGCAGCTTTCAGCGACAGCGGCTGGGGACAGCGAGCAGCGACAGTCATCAGGGGCGACGGCAGTGGGCCCCAGCGTTCGCTTCGATTCACTGACTTCGACGCGCCATCTCCCGACCGCGCTCCCCGAGGGAGCCCCCTCTGACGATATTTGGGACCCGTGGCGGTACGCAGCCTGTTCGACCTCGACCCAAAATCATCAGAGACGGCACGCCCGCCCATCGCGCCTACTCCCGATCCGGGTGGGTGGGTGGGAACGTTCAACGTTTAACGTGTGACTTTCAACTCGAAGGTGCCCGGAGTGGCACGCCCGATCAACACGCCCCCCTCCCTTCGGCTGGGTTGGGCCGACTTTCGGCTGGGAGGGTGGCCGAGCGACCACGATGGTATCCTCACCCGCCCATGGACGATCGCGGAAACAACCCCCTGACCCTGGGCCGGATTTTCGTCTTCTGGCTGCCGCTTGCGGCGACCTGGCTGATGATGGCGGTGGAGGGGCCCTTTCTCGCCGCGGTGATCGCGCGGCTCCCCGACCCCAAGTACAACCTCGCCGCCTACGGCGTGGCCTTTGCCCTCGGCCTGGTGTTGGAGGCGCCGATCATCATGATCATGAGCGCCGCCACCGCCCTGGTTCGGGACCGCCAGTCCTACGTGGCCATGCGCAACTACACCCACGGGCTCAACGGGGCCATCACGCTGTTCATGGTCGTGATCCTGCTGCCGCCGGTCTTCAGCGCCATCACTCGGGGTCTCCTTGGGCTGCCCGAGGAGGTGGCCCGGCTCACCCACATCGCAACGCTGCTCCTGCTGCCCTGGCCCGGAGCCATCGGCATTCGGCGCTTCTACCAGGGGGTCCTCATCCGAAGCGGGATGACCCGACGGGTGGCCTACGGCACGGTGGTGCGTCTGGCCGGCATGATCGGAACTGCGCTCGCCCTCTACCGCCTTCCATGGATGGAGGGCGCCTGGGTCGGGACCGCAGCGCTGTCGGTGGGCGTCACCCTGGAGGCCATGGTCGCCGGTGTCATGGCCCGACGTTCGGTGTCGTCGCTGATGGCGACCGACCCGTCCGGGGAGTTGCTCACCAACCGGTCCATCACGACCTTCTACTATCCCCTCGCCCTGACCACCGTGCTCAGCCTCGGACTCCAACCGGTGGTGACCTTCTTCATGGGTCACAGCCGGGCTTCGCTGGAGTCGCTGGCCGTGCTCCCGGTGGTCATGTCCCTGGTCTTCGTTTTCCGCGCCCTCGGTCTGGCCTACCAGGAGGTGGGCATCGTGTTGATCGGCGATGATCTCGAGGGCTACCGCCCCCTTCGCGACTTCGCGACTGTCCTGGGTATCGCGGTCGTCGCCGGACTCGGGGTCATCGCGTACACGCCTCTGGCGGAATTCTGGTTCCGGCACGTCTCGGGACTGTCGGCCGATCTCGCCCAATTCGCGATTCTGCCGACCCGGCTGTTGGTGATCATCCCGGGCCTCACCGTCCTCCTGTCCTTCCAGCGCGCCATGCTCGTGAACTACAAAACGACCCGGCACATCACCTGGGCCACCGCCATCGAGGTGATCGGCGTGGTCGGAGTGTTAGTGGTCGGCATCCTCGTCTTCGACATTGTCGGCGCCGTGGCCGCTGCGGCCGCCCTGGTCGTTGGACGAATCGGGGCCAATATCTATCTGGTACCGCCTTTGCGCCGGCTTCGGAGATCCACCGCCCGCCCTGTGTAGAGGGTGTGGAAGGTGTAGACAGTGTGGTCGACGTTAAATGTTGAACGTTGAACGTTAAGATTCCCCCGCCCACCCGGATGCCGGATGCCCTGCCCCCCTGGTGAGGAAGGTGTGGGGGATTCACATTTCTCATTTCTCATTTCTCATTTCTCATTTCTCATTTCTCATTTCTCATTTCTCATTTCTCATTTCTCATTTCTCATTTCTCATTCCTCCAGAGGAAATTGTCTGGCCAGATCACGCGCCTTTGTGGAGCGGAGGTCTCGGCTGCATTTCTCGCCTTGATTGATCGCCCAATTGCAGGCGGGACGCCTGCTCCACAATGAATGAGGGTCTTTGGGGCGCGGCCGTCTCGGCTGCATCACCCCCCGATACGACTCAATTCCCAAAACCTGTCGATTGAAGTTGTCAATTCATGAAAATTCTCTTCTCGTCGTGACATCACGATTCTGAGATCACCGTGCTAGAATCGTCGGAGATTTTAGTGATTATCAACCGAGGTTGAACCGGCGCCGCCGCGTGGGAGCAAGACCGCAACTTCGCAACCGAGGAGGGAAGAAATGAAACGCATCGCCTTGTTTTTGATCCTGGGCCTGATCCTGATTCCGAGCGTCACCTACGCGGGCGACTGGATCGTTCGGCTGCGGGTGATCAACATCGATCCGAATGAATCGAGCGACAAGATCGGCGAAACCGGCACCGAGGTGGCGGTCGATTCGGCCACCGTGCCCGAGGTGGATGTGACCTACAACTTCACCAAGCGCCTCGGTCTCGAGCTCGTTGCCGCCATCGCCGATCACGACCTCAACGCCAGCGGTGGCGCCCTCAACGGCGCCGACCTCGGCACGGTCTCGATTCTGCCGCCCACCCTCGTCCTCCAGTTCCACCCGTTCCCCGGAGGTCTGTTCGACTTCTATATCGGCGCGGGCGTCAATTACACCAACTTCTACGACTACGACCTGTCCTCCGATCTGGCTGGGATCGGGGTCACCGACATCGACTTCGACAGCTCCTTTGGCCTCGCCGGCGACATTGGCCTCAACGTCTTTTTTGGCGACCACTTTCACCTCAACGGCGACATCAAGTACATCCAAATCTCGACCGATGCCAAGATCCGTACCGCCGACGGAGTCCTCGACACAGTTTCGGTCGATGTGGACCCCTGGGTCTTCGGTCTGGGCGTCGGCTGGAAATTCTGACACCCGCCCGAACCGGGTCATCACGGGTTGTTCGAGGCGCACTCCCCGAGGGTGCGTTCCCCGGAGGTGCCTGGCATCCCGACGTGACGATGTTTCCATCGTCACGGAGGCGTGCCTGGCATCCTCACGGGGAACGCGCTCAAAACCGGGGCGCGACCACGTCCCCAAGCCGTCCATGATCGAGCCTCCGACCCCTCATCGCGCGGTTTCTCACCACGCGCTCCCCGAGGAGTGCCGCCCCTGACACTGTTCGGGACTCGGCGACGTCGATGGCTTCGACGCGATCATCCCGAAAGTGTCAGAAGTGGCACGCCCGGTCGACGCGCCTTCCGACCTGGGTGGGTGGCGGGAGCTTCAACGTTCAACATTCGACATTCCCACAACTCATACCCCACACCTCATCAGCTATGATTCAATCCTGTTCGGCGAAAGGAGCGTGCAATGGAATACCGTTATCTGGGACGGTCCGGGCTGCAGGTCTCCGCGCTGTCGTTCGGCGCCTGGGTCACCTTTGGCAGTCAGGTTGACGAAGACCTCGCCTATGAGCTGATGACCACGGCCTTCGATGCCGGGGTGAACTTCTTTGACAACGCCGAGGTCTACGCCAACGGTGTGGCCGAGGAGATCATGGGAGCCGTCTTGAAACGAGCCGGGTGGGACCGATCAGACTACCTGGTCTCCACCAAGATCTTCTGGGGTGGCGACGGCCCCAACCGCCGAGGAGTCTCCCGAAAGCGCATCGTCGAGGGCACCGATGCCGCCCTCGAGCGCCTCGGCGTGGACTATGTGGACCTCATCTTCTGCCACCGGGCGGACCTCCACACCCCGGTGGAGGAAACCGTCCGTGCCATGAACCACGTCATCAACCAGGGCAAGGCTCTCTACTGGGGAACCAGCGAGTGGTCCGATGAGCGGATTCTGGAGGCCTACCTCACCGCCCGCCGCGAACACCTGATCCCACCCCTCATGGAACAGCCGCAGTACAACCTCTTTCACCGGGACAGATTCGAGCGGGAGTACGCCAAGCTCTATGCCCGAATCGGCCTCGGCACCACCATCTGGAGTCCCCTGGCCGGCGGCCTGCTCACCGGCAAGTACAGCGGTGGGGTCCCGGAGGATTCGCGCTCGAACCTGAAGGGCTACGAGTGGTTGCGGTCGCGTTACGACGGCGACGAGGCCAAGCGCAACCTGGAGAAGGTGACTCGACTCGAAGGCATCGCCAATGAGCTCGACTGCACCCTGGCTCAGCTCGCGCTTGCGTGGTGTCTGAAGAACCCCAACGTGAGCACGGTGATCCTCGGTGCCTCCAAGGTCGCCCAGCTCACCGAAAATCTCGAGGCCGTCGACGTGGTCGATCGCCTCACCCCGGAGGTCATGGAGTCCATCGAGGAGATCGTGGACAACCGACCGGAGCAGGAGCACGACTGGCGGGCGTATTGATCCCCAGCCCGCCCAGTGTGGAGGGTGTGGACCGAAGTTGAACGTTGAACGTTAGGCTCATCCGGGAAAGCGTGAGCTGGGGTTTCTGCTTGCCCGTCTCCGTGCGCGAAACAGCGACGGCAATCAGGGACAGCGTCCGTGATCGGCGGCTGCGTCAGCGATCAGGGGCCGCGGCAGTGATCAGCTGGGATTGATCCGGATCGCGGTCGCTGTTCACCGATGCTGCCATCTGCCCCGGACACCGGTTGCTGTCCCTTTCCCGGCCGCTGCCGACTGCCGCTGATCGCTGATTGTCGTCGCAGACCCTGACGCCGGAATCCGGGCCCCCGCGTTCGCTTCGACGCACTGACTTCGACGCGCCCATCTCCCGACCGCGCTCCCCGAGGGAGCCCCCTCTGACGATATTTGGGACTCGTCGCGGCACGCAGCCTGTTCGACCTCAATCCAAAATCGTCAGAGACCGCACGCCCGCCTATCGCGCCCACCTCGCTCCGGGTGGACGGGTGGCTTCGTTCTTCGTTCTTCGTTCTTTGATCTGTGATCCGGCCCGGGTGGGGGACGGGATCTTCGACTTTCGACATTCGACTTTCGACTCTGGGCACAAAAAAGGGCGGCAGCCGAAGCTGCCGCCAAGATTATTGAGGAGAGTAATCGACTACCACTTCATCGGAATGGTCGTGGCGTCGTTGGTCCTCGAGTCGATCACCGAAGCGGAGGTCACGATCCCGTCGCCCGAGACCACCTCGACCTCTGCGAAGCCCCAACCGACGTTGGGCTCTTCGGCCCGTGTCCGGAAGGGTTCGATGTCCTGCACCGACATACCGGAGCCGACCATCAGGGTGTAGCTGTACACCTCGCTGCCGTCGGTGGCGTAGAGGGTGATTCCGATCTCCGCCTCCTCCATGCCGGTGTTGGTGACGTTGATGTTGGTGCGGAACTCGCCCTGCATCTGGCGCAGACCGAGCAGTCGGGCGGAATCGCCTTCTCGCATTCCGGAGTAGTTGATCCCGTCGAGCGCCTGCCCGAAGGTGCCGTCCTCACCGGTGTTGTAGATCCGGGCGAAGACCTCGAGCGGCTGGTCGGAGCAGATCTCCAGGGCACCCTTGCCCTCGAAGTCGAGCGCGCCGATCACATCCTCGAAGACGCCCTGGGCCATGGGATCGATGGCACCCATGCCGGCGATGTTGCCGCTGTTGTCGGTGTGGAGGATGAACTCCACGTTGGCGGTGTCGCTGGCGGCGTTTCTGGCCACCACATCGGTCCGCCACACACTGCCGGCGGCACCCTGATTGCGGGCCGCGATCTCGGTCCAGTAGACGTAGTCGCTCTCGCACGCGACGGGGTTGGCGTCACCGCCACCGGGCGGGAAGCCGCCGCCGGACTCGATGGCCTGCATGGTGGACTCGAGCACCTCGGCGGTCCACGAAGGATTGTGGACACCCAGGCTGCCGTCGGCGTGGAACAGCAGGAAGTTCCATCCGGACTTGATCAGGTAGGCGTCGATCACATCGTAGAACGAGTAGGGATCGCCCTCGGCGGGGACCACATTGATATCGCGAAGCCCCACCGGCTCCTCAAAGTCCTGACCGTCGGTGAACTCAGGCCATAGAGCCTGGCGGCCGTGGGTCTCGGTGAACTCGACCCCGGCGATCTCGGACGCCGCGGTGACGGTGCGCAGTCCGTCGAAGTCGATCGAGTTGCCGTCGCTGATGAGGTCCGCCATGAGCTGCACGTAGGAGTTCTCGAGTCCGACCTTGATCTCATCAAGCGCTTCCTCGGTGGGCTCCTGAACGTCGGGAGCGGTCACCACCGAGTGGCATTCGGAGCAGATCTCCGGTCGGGCGTAGAAGGTGTGGTTGGTCCCACCCAGGTTGTACGAGAGATCCGGCGGAGGCGGTGTCGCCTCCATGTGGCAGTCGACGCAGCTGTCCTCGAGCAGCGAGTGGAAGCTGCGTTGGCCGACCTCCACGAAGTATGCGTTCTGCCCCATGAGGACGTCGGTCTGGGCTCCAAGGTGAGGCGCCCGTCCGCCGTCGCCACCGTCCCAGGTGTCGTCGTTCTTCAGACCACGCCGGGTGTTGTGACAGGTCATGCAGATCGCACCCCGGCCCACATCCTCGGCGATGAAGCCTGCGAGCAGCAGCGGCGTGTCGCCCGAGATCCGGACCGTCGCATTGGTTTCACCACTCCCCGATGTCGTGCCGATGGCGTGCGGGTCGTGGCAGGTGGTGCAGGTCTGCGGGTGGGTCTCGTCCTCGGTCCAGGTGACCTCGATGCTGTCCTCGGGATCGCCCGGAACCGTGCCATCGAGCACCGGGAGCCAGGCCAGGAAGCCGTTGCCGGTGTGGCACTTGGAGCAGGTCCCGCTCTGACCCTCCTCCACCGCCAGCTCATAGTTGGCGTGGGCGGAGAGCTGCCACTGCTGGTACCGGCCATGCCGCAACGGCTCACCGTGGCACGTCGCGCACACGGTGGACGAGATGTTCTGCCGCGGATCACCCTGAGTGTGGGCAGCGCTCATCTGCGGTCCGTGGCAGTTTTCGCATTGGATGTTCGCGAGTTTGGCCGCCTGCGGGAACTGGGCGAGCATGGTCGTCCAGTTGTCACCCGGATTGTTGATCAAGCCCGCGTCCAGGAACGCCTGGTAGTCCGGCGCGTCGTCGAACCCACCGTTCGACCCAGCCGGATTGAAGCCGACCGTGTGACATGCGAAACACCCCTCACCGTAGTGCGTGTTGGTATCAAGCATGTTGGTGAAGATCTCGGCGTGGCCCGTCTGCTTCCACGGAGTGAAGGCATCCGGCGCGATCGAGCCGTTATGGCAGTTGGTGCAGGCGCTGTCCGCCACCGGTCGGCCGTCGGCATCCTGGCCGACGATCACGCCCTGCCAAGTGCCGGCGTAGATGGTCAGGGTCACGGGCTCACCGGTCTCGGCATCGGTGACGCGCACCGCGTACTGCCCCATCACGTCGGGGGTAAACTCGGGATACTGTCCGGTCGCGTCCATCAGAGTCGCCGTGGACCCACCGGGGAGCGTCAGCATCCAGTCATAGGACGTCTGTTCCTTGCCATTCAGCAGGACCGGAAGACCCACCGGCACGTTGCTGATGCCGGAGGCGACCTGCCAGGGCAGCGCGGTGACGACGTCATACTCCGTTTCGTACGTCCCCGAGCTGGTCGTCACCATGAGGTCAAGCACCACCGCAGAGGCGTGCTCGAGCGAAAACGGGTTGACGGCCACGATCTCCCATCGATTCTGCAGACCGCCGTAGAACTCTCCCTCGGGCGGCGGCGGTACGTTTGGCGGCAGCTGATCTTCGGTGATCGGCGGCTCTTCCAGCACGTGGACAAGATAATCCTTGTACTCGGCCTCGTCGCCGAGGTTGACCGTCACCGTCGCCGTGGTGGCGCCCGACAGGCTCGCCTCGACTCCGCCGGCCTGCATCCAGCTCACGCTCTGGATGGTCGAGCCGTCGGTGGTGGTCACCGTGACGCTGACCGCCCCGCCGGGCGTCGCATCGCCGGTCTCCTCGAATTCCAGTGGTGGTGCATCTTGGGCGAAGCCGGTGACGGCCATGGCCATCGCCAGAACGACCACCCAACCCCTAACTGATGTCACACGATCCTGCATCTCGAACCCCCTTCTATTTCGCGCCGTGAAAGCCGATTGGACTACACGACGTCATATGTTCAAATGTCACAATAACGCAATATTCACATTAAGCCAATAGGAATATTTGAAGAAAAAGGAAACCAAGAAACGATCTCAAAATGAGATCCGCGCCCCGCCCACGATCAAAATTCAAGTCGCTTTATTTCAATTATTTCGATTTATCGAAATATGGTTGTTTATTTATTATTCGTGAAAAAAATTTCCGTCACTTCTCGATCTCATGGCGCTGTTTGTCATGAACGAGTGTCACAGAGCGGTCAGAGAGCCCCGATGCCGGATCCCCCGCCCTCCGAGGAGCGCGGGAGGGCGCGGTAGGTGGGCGTGCCGTTGACGAGAGTTGAACGTTAAACGTTGAAAGTTCCCTCCCACCCTCCCGGTGGCTGAGAAGGCGCGACGGGCGGGGGTGCCACTTCTGACACCTTCAAGTTGTACGTTACACGTTAAACGTTGAAGGTTCCCACCCTCCCTCCCGGGACGAGAGCGGGCGCGTATGGCGGGCGTGCCGTCTTTAACATTGTTGGGATTCAAGGGTTTTTGGGATCTGCCCGGTTGAGGTCCCAACGATGGTATAGGGGGCTCCCTCGGGGAGCGCGTGGGGAGACAGATGCGTCCCTCGGAGGTGCCTGGCATCCCGATTCGCCACGGTCGACAAACCGATTCGTACCGTCCAGGCGAATCGGCGTGCCTGGCATCCTCACGGGGAGCGCGGTCGAAAAACCGGCGCTTCCAATTTCGGTAAATTGAACCCAACGAGAGGAGCATTGCATCTGCGGCAGTGCCTGGCACCGATATGCATCCGAGGAGCGGGTAAGACCCCCGCCCCGTGTGGACGGGGGTCGACTTTCGACTTTGGACTTTCGACTTCCTACCGACTTCCAGCGCTAGTGGGGTCAACCCGGTACTCGGGGCTCTGGACCTTGAACTCCGGCTTGGACTTGTCCGGGTAGGGTGGCGGACCCGGGATGGTCTTGGGATCGTCCACCATCTGCTGTTGGATATGACCGATGGCCGCCTGAAGCTGGGCATCCCGACCCGCGAGCACCTCGGCCGGCGGGTTCTCCACGTCGATGTCCGGTTCGACGCCGTGGCCCTCGATCAACCACTCCTGGCCATCGAGCGAGTAGATTCCAAATTGGGGCGGGGTGATCACGCCGCCGTCCACCACGTCCTGGTGGGGTTCGATGCCCACCGCGCCACCCCAGGTCCGACGGCCGATGACGGTGGCCAGACCCCTGGTCTTGATCGCCTCGGCGAAATATTCGCCATTGGAGCCGGTGTCCTCGTTGATGAGCACCACGAAGTGGCCGTGGAAGGCGCGCTCGGGGTCGGGGATCACCATGCCCTCGCGGGGCTTGGTGAGGGCCCACACCTGACGCTCGAGCCGGTCGATGATCTGGTCGCCGACAAATCCGCCACCGTTGTAGCGCTCATCGATGATAAAGCCCTTCTTTGTGTAGTTGGGATACCACTCCCTGGCGAACTCGATGAGCCCGTCTTCCATCATGGCCGGAAGGTGCATGTATCCGATGGTGCCACCCGACGCCTCGTCGACAATGGCTCGGTTTCGCTCCACCCACTCGCGGTAACGGATGCCGAACTCCGAGCGGAGGGGCCGCACCCGACACTCCTCGGCACCTTCGGCCGATGGCCGACCGTTGTAGGCCACGGTGACGGTCTTGCCGGCCTGGTCCTCGAGGAAGGAGAAGACGTTGTCTGAGGAACTCACCGGATTGCCGTTGATGGCTACCAGGTAGTCTCCTGCCGAAATTCCGCAGCCGGGCTCGACCAAGGGCGATCGCTCCGAGGGTCGCCAGCTGACGCCGGGCACGATATGGCTGATCTTCAGATAACCTGATCCGTCCTGTTCGAATTCGGCTCCCAGCAGACCCACGCCGACGCGTTCAAACCCGCTTCCCATCTCGCCTCCGTAGACGTAGGTGTGGCCGATGTTGAGCTCGCCGATCATCTCGCCGATCAGGTAGTTCAAGTCTGATCGATTGCCGCAGGACGCCACCATGGGACGGTATTTGTCGGCGATGGCCTGCCAATCCACGGCGTGCATCCCGGGGTCGTAGAACCAATCGCGCTGAATCTTCCAGGCCTCGTTGAAGATCTGCTCGAACTCCCGCTGCCGATCGACCTTGATCTTGACGCCGTCGAGGGACACCTGACCGTCGCCCACCTTGCTCTCGGTGCCGGTGTCCACGATGCCGTACTTGGATCCCGCCCGATAGACCATCTTCGACCGGTCTTCGGCCAGATGGTAGTTGGCGATGCCGTCCATGACCATGGTCGCCGAGCCTTCCGCGACGTCGTAGTGGTGGAGTTCCAAAGCGCCCGACGACTGATCGTTCACCACCTGGTATTTGAGAAATTCGAGCTCGGTCTTGGCCAGATAGAGAAAGCCGGATTCGGTGGCCTCGAGGCGGAAGAAGTTGCCCGGCTCCACGCCGTCCGCGGCCACGATCCGGTTGCCCAGGCCCTCGAAATCGATGGTCACCTTCACCTCACCATCGTCTTCCTCGTCGTCTTTCTCGAAGGCGGGCGAAAACGGTGAAGGCTCGTTGTTCGAGAGAATCGCCACATATGGCAGGGTCATGTCGAGGAAGATGTGGTTTTGGTCCACCATCCCCATCACCGGTGAGAAGGACCGGTTCGACAGGAAATAGAGATATCTGCCGTCGGCCGAGAACGACGGGCTCCAGTCATTGGTCACCGCTTCTGTGATGCGGTGGGTAGTGCCGTCAGCCATGGAGTAGACAAAAACCGAGTCGTACAACGACGGTTCCATCTTGGTGTAGGCGATCCAGCGGCTGTCGGGGGAGAAGACGTAGTCCTGAATGCCCCACCGCTCCCACGCATCGTCAACCTCACCACGGTCCACGACCTTCACCGCGCCGGTGGCGGCATCCACCAGGTTCAGCTTCATCTGGTTGTCGGAGAACATGATGTATTTCCCGTCGGGTGACCAGACCAGCGGCAGCAGAAACGGGCTGGTCCTGGCCAGTTCACGCCATTCGCCGTCCGAATCCACAAGCCACACACCTTCCTCGCCGCCACGGTCGGAGACCAGGGCCAGCCGGCTGCCGTCCGGCGACCAGACCGCGTTCTTTTCACGCGAGCCGGAACTCCGGGTGAGATTCTCCGCCTCACCCTCATCGAGCGGGATGGACAGGATCTCGCCCCGAGCCTCGAGCAGGAGACTCTCGCCATCGGGCGACACTCGGAACGATCCGTGGTGGTTGCCGATGTCTTCATAGGAGGCACGCAGCGGCACCCGGTCCGAGCCCATGCGGACGTCCACCAAGCGGCTCCGTCCAGTTCCGAGATCCAAGAGATTCAGGGTCTCCCCGTACTGGTAGACGATGGCGCCAGGTCCGATGGACGGGTATTTGACGTCGTAATCGGTGTAGGAGGTCATCGGACTGATCGATCCAGAGGCCACATCGAGCCGGTAGAGATTGAGGGTGCCGTGCTCGCGGTCGGAGGTGAAATAGATGGCCCCGCCGTCCCACATGGGGTAGTTGTCGGTGCCGTTCCACTGGGTGACCCTTTGGAAGTCGTCGGTGCCGAGACGGGCGACCCAGATGTCCTGGGCCATGCCGCCCTGGTACCGCTTCCACGTACGGTCCTCCCGCGAGATGCGGTTGTAGGCGATGGCCGAGCCATCATCTGAGAGCGAGGCGAGTCCGGCCCGGGGCACCGGCAGCCGCTCGGGCATGCCGCCCTCCACCGATACCAGGTAGACCTGCTCGGCATTGATCGGGTAGATGCGGCGCGAGCGGAACATGACCCGGTCACCCGACGGGTGCCAACCCAGCACCCGGTCGTTCGAGGGGTGGTAGGTGAGTCGCTGTGGCACCCCGCCTCGGGCGTCCATCACGTAGACGTCGCGACCGCCGTCATAGGAGCCGGTGAAGGCGATCATCGACCCGTCCGGGCTGAACTTGGCGTAGCGTTCACTCCCCGGGTGATTTGTGATGCGGCGGGCATCACCGCCGGCCGTCGACACGATCCAAAGATCATCCTCATAGGTAAAGACGATCTGGTCGCCATGGACATCGGCCCAACGCATGAGATGGGCCTGGTCGGCCACCGCACCCGTCGCAACCGCGATGATCATCAACATACAAGACAGCACCTTGACGAGAGTCTTCACGACGCCTCCTTGTTTACGGCGAGGGAGTGTACCAGCCCGAGGGCACACCCGCATCGACTCGTAGATCGTTCGATTGTCCTTACGTAACCAACACTCCTCGGGTTCGCGTCCTGCACGTCGATCGCAACAACACTCCACCAACGTCGGGAAGCCGTCGCAAGGAGGGACCGAAACTCTGTTGACTGAGAGCAGGGACGCCGATAGCATGAGTTGGTCGCAAAATATGAGTACACATTATTTCCACAAAGGGGAAGGAGGTAAGACGCCATGAGGAAGATGCATGCCGTCGTGGCGGTGTTGGTCCTTGCGCCGTCGCTCGGTTTCGGAGCCGGTTTTGCGTTGTTCGAGGCGGGCAACCGAGGATTGGGCATGGCCGGCGCCATGACTGCGGTGGCGGACGATCCGTCGGCCATGTTCTGGAACTCCGCCGGACTCGCCTTTCAAAACGACAAAGGGGTCCAGTTCATGGGTGGGGTGACGCTGATCGCACCCGAGCAGACCTTCTACGGGGAAGATCCGTACCCGGGGGCAGGCTACTCGGTGGAGCAGGAGAGTCAGGTCTTCTCACCGATCCACGGCTATCTTGTGGTGCCCCTGAGTGACAGGACAACCTTCGGGTTTTCGGTGCTGACACCCTTTGGTCTCGGCACCTGGTGGCCCGACGACCACGCCGGTCGCTTCATCTCCAAACGAGTCGACCTCTACGCATTCGATTTTTCGCCCAACCTCGCCTTCAAGCTGAGCGACAACTTCGCGTTCGGTATCGGCGTCGACTACCGGGTGAGCACCATCGACCTCACCCGCAGCATCCCGTTGGTGGATCCCTACCAACAGCAGATTGCTGAGGTGGGCCAGGTCCACATCTTCACCGACGGCGCGGGCAACGACGGCTGGGGCTGGCACGCAGGGTTGCTCGGCGACCTCGGCGGCGGTTTCAAGGTCGGCATCAACTACCGGTCCAAGATCACCGTGGACTACGAGGGATATGCCGAGTTCAGCCAATTCTCCACCGGCAACCCCGAACTCGACACCATCGTGGCCGCCACCATTCCATTCGACGAAACAATCTCCGGTGTGACCAAGATCGAGTTCCCCGATTATTTGACGGTGGGGCTTTCATGGAGTTGTGAGAAGTTCACCATCTCCGGCCAGTGGGGTCGGATGGGCTGGTCGAGCTTCCAGGAGTTGGACCTGATCTTCCCCGACAATCCGGAGTTCAACGAGTCGATTCCCGAGAACTACGAGGATTCCTCCGACTACCGGTTGGGCATGGAGTTCCGCACTTCTGAGAAGGTGGCAATCCAGGTCGGTGCGGTCTACGACGAGACACCGCAGCCGATGGCCTCAATGACTCCGCTGCTCGGCGACTCCGATCGTCTCGGGATCAACGCCGGATTCAGCTGGATCCACCGCAGCTGGCGAATGGACCTCGGCGCCGAGTACCTGATGGTCGACGACCGGGGCACCGAGGGCACATCCGAGTCCGGCTATGAAGGCTGGTATGAATCTTCGGCGATCCTCGCCGGCGCCACATTGACCTTCTACTTCTAGGAAAGGAGGACGCCAATGAAACGGATACTGATTGTTGCAAGCGTTCTGGCGCTCCTCGGAGCAGCCCCTGCCGGCGCCCAGCTCGACATGAGCAACTACGTGGCGCTCGGCGACAGCGTGACCGCCGGACTCGTCAGCGGCGGCCTCGTGGATTGTTACCAGTTCAATTCCTACCCGGCCCTGTTGGCCGATCAGGCGGGCACTCCCACCTTTGAAATGCCGCTGATTTCGGCACCCGGCGTTCCGTCGGTGTTGCAGCTGGTGTCGTTGGCCGGCGGTGTGCCGGTGATCGAGCCGGTGGGCGATTTCATGGACTCGTTCCCGTACAACGTGGAATACCCGCTCCCCTACAACAACCTGGGAGTTCCAACAGCGACGTTGTACGACATGCTGTTCCAGGTCGGCGACATTCAGAACCTCGCCGCCGGAAACCTCGAGAACATCATCTTCGATCTCATCCTGCGGATTCCGCAGGTACCGGACCCGACCACCGGTGAGCTCCTGGACTTCACTGCCATCACTCAGGCCATCGCCCTGCAACCCACCTTTGTCACCATGTGGATCGGCATGAACGATGTGCTGAGTGCGGTCTACACCGCGACTCCGGTGGAAGGGGTCACCATGACTCCGGTGGAGATCTTTGGGCTGCTCTACCCGCAGGCGGTGGGGGCTCTGGCAACTCAGACCACAGCCGACATCGTGCTTTTCACGATTCCGGACGTCAGTGCTCTCGCCTTCGCCACGACGGTCCCGCCCTTCCTGGACATCCCGGGACTCGGCCAGGTGCCCATCATGGGCAGCAACGGACCGCTGACCGCGGACTCTCGGGTCACGCTGCTGGCGGCAGATCTGCTGGCCCAGGGCTATGGCGTGCCGCTGCCGGGCTATCCGCCGCTGCCGGAGGACCTGAATCTGGTCACCGGCGAGCCGGGGTACGTGCTCCGTCCAGACGAAATCCAAGCCATCAGAACCCAGGTCGCCGGTTTCAACGCTGTCATTAGAGAATCCGCAGCTCAGTTCGGATTGCCGGTCTTCGACGCCGCTGCATTGGTCGATGAGGCCCTCTCCGGCCACGGCTACACCTACGGCTCCGTCACCCTCAACGGCGACTTCCTCACCGGCGGACTCATCAGCTTTGACGCGATCCATCCGCAGCAGATCGGTCACGCCATCATCGCTTCGGAGCTCATCGATTTCTTGAACGAGACGTACAATGCAAATATCCCCGCCATGAATCTTTCGGGAGTCCTGTTCGAAAATCCGTGCATTCCACTTCCCATGCCGGCCGGCATCGACGGCAAGAGCGTGACCTTCTCACCGGAGGCGCGCGAGGCCCTCGACAAATTGTTCATGCCGGATCTACCGGCCCTCGGCCCGGTGGAGGACCGCTCGACCACAGCGGCCGACTGAGGCCAATCAACCAACCACCCCGACGGCCCGGGTTCGCCCGGGCCGTTTTCTTTCGCCCGCCCACCCGGTGTGGAAAGTGTGGAAGGTGTGGGCGGATTCATGTTGAACGTTGAAAGTTGAACGTTAAACGTTCCCCCACCCACCCGGGAGAGCCAAAGCGAAACCCGGAACCACCGAAGATGGTCGCTGGATCGAGGGGCGAAGCCCATCCACTCTGCGTCCTCGGTCACACCTTGGGCTTCGCACGTGCGGTTACAATCCACGCCGGAGGAAACCCAATGAACAAGGCGAAGTCTCTCCTGATCCTGCTGGCCGCCATCGCGACTCCGGCTTGGTCCCAGGTGTGCGACCTCGAACTGCTCGACACCATTTCGACGCCAGGCTCGCTGACGCGCCCGGTGGTGGTGGGCGGCACAGCCTACGTAGCGGCCGACAGCGCCGGAATTGTCAGGGTCGACATCGGCAACCCCGATCAGCTGTCGAGCCTTGGAAGCACTTCCACCCAGGGTTTTGCACGAGACGTGGCCTATGAGTATTTCGGAAACCTCCTGGTGGTGGCCGACGGGGAGGCCGGGGTCGGGACCTACGCCCTCTCCGGTGACGATCCACCAAGCCACATCGCAACCACCAGCCTCGATGAGAACGCGATTTCCATCGCCGGCGGCGGCGGTGATTTCCTCGTCGGAGGCGACGGCGGAACGCTCTTTCTGGTTGCACTCGACGGCAATGACATTCCCATGGTGGAAGGCCAGATCGATCTTTCGGGCGAGGTGGTGGATGCGGTGGAGCACTCACGAATCGCCTACTGTGCCCTGGGCAGCGCCAACGCCTTGGCGATGGTGGACACCACCCACCGCGACGCCCCGACATTGATCACCGTCATCAATTTGTCCGGCCCGGTCACCAGCGTCGCGCGTCTGGGCGGCAGAATCATTGCCGGGGTTGGCGGGACCGGTCTCATGGTCTTCGAGAACGTGAACGGCCGGTTCGAGGAGGTCGGAACAGTGGGTCTTCCGGCCCCTCCCACCGATCTCGTGACGTGGAACGAGCGGCTCTTCATGGCCGGGCCCCAACTCGGCCTGGTGGAGGCTGACCCCACCCTTGGAACCGACATCATCGTCCTTTCCACGCTCGAACTCCAGGGCTCTCAGGCTCTGGCCCTGGTTGGCGACAGTGTTTTTGTCGGCCGGGGCTCGACCGGCTTCTCCGCGGTGGATGCATCCGACTGCTCCAACTCCGACGGCAGCCTGACCACCTGGTTCATCCCGGCCGGAGCCCGCGCCCAGGGTGCATCGGGCAGTTTCTGGCTCACCGACTTGGCCATCGCCAATTTTTCTGCCGGTGTGGCCACCGCCAACGTGGCCTACCTGGCCAAAAACCAGGACAACTCCAATCCGCTCAACGTTTCCCTGGCGCTGGGATCGGGCGAGCAGGTCTTCCTGGGTGACCTTTTTCAGCGCCTGTTCGGACTCAGCTCAGCCAACGGCGGGCTGCGCGTCGCCGCCTCCCACCCCGATGTCAAGATCACCAGCCGGACCTACAACGCGGCCGGAGCCGAGGGCACCTATGGCCAGTTCATCCCGGCCCGGAGAACCGTCGGCGCCGTGACCACGGACAACTCGGGCGCCCTCATCCAGCTTCAGCACAACAATGACTTCCGCACCAATATGGGGATGGTCAATCTCGGTGAAGAACCGGTGGAGACAGAGATTCATCTCTACGACGGCAACGGCACCAAGTTCGGAGTTGTGGCGCGGCAACTCGGGCCCTACGAAATGAAACAGATTGACAGGATCTTCGAGGACGTCACCTCACAGACGGTGGATGCAGGCTACGCCGTGGTCAAGGTCTTGACCACCGGCGGCGAGGTCCACGCCTACGCCTCGGTGGTGGACAACGGATCCAACGATCCGGTCTACATCGCCGCCCAGCCGCTCTCGGACACCTCGCCGTTCATGTAGGCAATGAGAAATAAGAAATGTGAAATGAGAAATGAAAAACACCGAGCCCCACGGGGCTCAACCCGTCATTTCTAATTTCACTTTTTTTCTCATTGCTAATTTCTCATTCCACTAATGGATATACTCGTCCTTGTCAGGTTTGCCATCGCCGTCGATGACATCGAACCGGCGTTTCCGGCGCATGCGCGCCAAGCGCTGCTCGATGACCTTGCGCTCGAGCTGCTTGCGCCAGTCGTGGGTCACTTTGCGCGGCCCACCGGGCATCAAGAGGGAGTAGGTCAGAAACACCGCGACACAGACCCCGAGGAATCCCGCGACATCCTTGTAGGGCAGTAGTCCGAAGACGAAGGCAAAGAGAATCTCCAACCACAGAAACCAGCGGGCCTTCACCGGCAGCACGAAGAAGAGCAGGATGGTGGCCTGGCCGTAGAGGGTGGCAAAGGCCGCGATCAGAATGGTGATCAGCATCCGGTGACCCTGCATCGTGATGAACGGAGCCATGGACGGTCCACCCGCGAGCACCATGACCAGGTGAACAAGGACGGCCACCACCGCCGCCGCCACCGAGGTGATCAGGATGACCCGCCAGAAGCCCTGCCGACCGAGCCGCTGGTAGACGTCCCGGCCGAACCAGAAGAGGATCAGGAGCTCCAAGAGAAACCAGATGCTTGGTCCACCCGATCCCACAAAGGGGTAGGTCACAACCTGCCAGACAAAGCCTCGCAGCACGTTTGGTGTCAATCGCAGCAGGGCCGGCACATAGGCCGTCGCCTCGAAGAACTGCATGGAGAAGGTCATGAAAACCACCCCGAGGATCGCCAACAGATCGCTCGGCGGCGGCGCACCCGAACCCGCGAATCCGCCAAAACCACGCGGGGCCGACTGATAGGGAAATCTCGAAGCCATGAAGCGCAAAGCATGGTACCAGGAGTGCCCGCCGTACACCAACGCCACCGGATCGAAAAAATCGGAAAAACGGGAATTTGAGTACTATTCACTCAGGTTTACGCTATTGTGGATTTGGTCCAGGTATAGTCTTGGGTCCGAACACAGACGGCTGAAACAAGGAGTTTTTCCATGTCTGACCTCATGAATATCCCCGTGATTCCACTGCGGGAGGCTGTGCTTTTCCCAGGGGTGACCTCACCAATTGCCGCAGGGCGGCCGGGTACGTTGCATGCCATCGAGGCTGCGCTCAAGTCCGAAGACAAGACGATCTTCGTCGTCTCACAGAGAGAAAACCTGGAGGATGTCACCCCCGAGCTGTTGTACGCCATGGGCACCGTCGCCACCATAGGCCCCGTCCAGCGTGGCCCATCCGGGATGCGGTTGCTGCTCAACGGCGTCCACCGCGGGATCGCCATGCGCTACGACGAGCACGAAGGCTATCTGGTGGCCGCCGTGCGGCCGGCCGAGGAACAGCCGCCGCTTGATCCCGACGCACCGACCTTTGCCGCGCTCTACCGTGAAACCCGCGAACGGGCTGCCGAGTTGGGCCGGCGGGCCGGGATGCCCAAGGAGGCCGTCCAGCAGTTCCTCGCCGAGACCCAGGAACCCGGACGCTTTGCCGACCTGGTGGCCGGCCATCTCGACCTCAAATGCGCCGAGGCGCAGAAACTCCTGGAGGCCCTTTCGGTGGACGACAGAGTCCGGGCCGTTCTGCTCCACATCCAGCGACAGGTCGCAGTGCTCGATGCCCAGGAAGACATCAAGTCCCAGGTCCAGGAGGAGCTGGGCGACCGCCAGAGAGAGATGTTCCTCAGACAGCAGCTCAAGGCGATCCAGCGCGAGCTGGGTGAGGACGGCGGCCGCGAGGACCTCGAGGAACTCCGCGAAAAACTCGAAGCCCTCGAACTCCCCGAGGCCGTTCGCAAGGAGGTGGACCGGGAGCTCGGCCGCCTCGAGCGCATGGGTCCCGAGGGCATGGAGGCTCAGGTCGTTCGCACCTTCCTCGAGACCATCACCGAGCTGCCGTGGACCGAGCGGAGCGACGAACGGCTCGACATCGGCAGGGCCGGGGACATCCTCGAAGAAGACCACTACGCCCTTGGTGACGTCAAGGATCGGATCCTCGAGTTTCTCTCGGTGCGTCTCATGAGGCTCAAGGCGGAGCAGGCCGCGGCCGCTGCGGAACCGGAAGTGGTGGAGGCCGAGCCAGTGGTGGACGAAGAGGAGGAAGCCGCGGGCGGCCCCCTGGAAGCACCCTCCCCCACCCTCGCGAAGGACTCCGTCGGACGCAACCCCATCCTGCTCTTCGTCGGCCCCCCGGGTGTGGGCAAGACATCAGTTGCCCAGTCCATCGCCCGCGCCATGGGTCGCGAGTACGTGCGCATCTCCCTGGGCGGAGTGAGGGACGAAGCCGACATCCGCGGTCATCGCCGCACCTACGTGGGCGCCATGCCAGGACGCATCGTCCAGGGGATGAAACATGCTGGCGCCAAGAACCCGGTCTTCCTGCTCGACGAGGTGGACAAGCTGGGAGTTTCGTACCAGGGTGACCCCGGCTCCGCCCTGCTCGAGGTCCTCGACCCGGCCCAGAACGACACCTTCACCGACCACTACCTCGGTGTGCCCTTCGATCTGTCGGAGGTTCAGTTCGTCTGCACCGCCAACTACCTGCAGAACATCCCGGTGCCGCTCCAGGACCGGATGGAAGTCGTGGAGTTCGCCGGCTACACCGAGGGTGAGAAACTGGAGATCGCCAAGAGGTATCTGATCCCCCGCCAGATCAAACAGGCCGGTCTCGGCGACGAACACATCTCGTTCTCGGATGAAGCCGTGCAGCAGGTGATCAGCCGCTATACACGGGAATCCGGTGTTCGTCAGCTCGAACGCGAACTCGGAAGATTGGCCCGCAAGGTGGCACGGAAAATCACTGCCAATGAACTGGAGGAATTCGACATCGGACCCGACCAGGTGGGCGAGTTGCTCGGCCGCCCCAAGGTCCACCCGGAGCACGCCTCCGAGGAGGACCAGATCGGGGTCGCCACCGGCATGTACTACACCCCAGTGGGCGGCGACATCATGTTTGTCGAGGCCTCTCCAATGCCCGGAAAAGGCGAGCTGGTGCTCACCGGCCAGCTCGGCGACGTGATGAAGGAGTCGGCTCGTGCCGCCTGGTCCTACGCCAAGGCCCACGCAGATGAGCTGTTCATCGAGCCCAAGGCCTTCGAACAGGACGTTCATATCCACGTCCCGGCGGGCGCGATTCCCAAGGACGGCCCATCGGCCGGCGTCACCATGGCCACCGCCCTGGTTTCGGCGCTGTCCAAACGCCCCGCGCGCCACGACGTGGCAATGACCGGCGAAATCACCCTCTCCGGCCGGGTGCTGCCCATCGGCGGCGTCAAGGAGAAAATCCTGGGAGCGGTCCGGGCGGGAATCGAAACCGTGGTGCTGCCGCTGGACAACGAGGCCGATCTCGAGGATCTGCCGGAGGAGATCCGCGCGCGGATCACCACCCACCTGGTGGCCGAGCTCGGCGAGGCGCTGGCCCACACTCTGCGTGGCGGCGAGTATCGCGAGGGCAAGCTGCGGTTCTCCTCGGCCCCCCAGAAGCCGGGGAGCTCGTCGTCGTCGGTGCATCACTGAGAGAACGCCACATAGAAACCCCCGGGGGCCCGCTTCGGCGGGCCCTTTTCTTTGTCCCACCCACCCGGAGCACGTGGCAGCGCAATGGGCGGGCGTGCCACTTCTGACACTTTCGGCGTGATCGGGTCGAGGCTCTCAAAGGCGTCGGGTCCCGAAAGTGTCAGGGGTGGCAACCTGCCGGCGGCAGCGGTTGTGGCCATGGCCGTGGGCGGCGGCCATGTCCGATCCTGTTAGCAGGATCAGAGGCCTTACGGCCACCCGCTGGTGACGGCTGGTCACCGCGGCCACCGGCCGCGAGTAACCTCGGAGAGCGCGGTTGGGAGATGGGCGCATCGAAATCAGTCAATCGAAGCGAACGCGAGGGCCGGTGCCGACCACCGTCGCAGCTGCCGATCACGGACGCTGTCGCTGATTGCTGTCGCGGTCGCTGTCGCTGTTTGCGGGAACGGGAACGGTGACGGGCTCGGAGACGGATTGAAATTCTGAGCCGGCGGTGCTGCTCCCTATTCACTCTTCACTATTCACTTTTAAATAATTCAATACCAATGATTTAACGAAGTTCTTGAAAAAACAGACAAATCTGGAATTTGACTTCCACATTAATGGTTTTCCGTGCGGGAGGCAGAATTTGCGGATTTCGAAATCGGAAGAGTATGGCCTGCGTCTGGTGCTGAGGCTTGGCGCCGCGGGCGGCCAGCTGAGCATTCGCGAGCTGGCCGAGGGCGAGGGATTGCCCGAAGCCACCGTGGCGAAGGTCATCTCCACGCTCCGGAGAGCCGGCATCGTGACCGCCGAGCGCGGTCGCAACGGCGGCTATTCGCTCTCCGGTCACGCCCGCGACATCACCGTGGCCACGGTCGTGAACGCCTTCGATTCCTCGGTCTACGGTCCGGAATTCTGCAACCGCATGACACCGGGAGAGACGAGCTGCGCCAACGCATCCAACTGCGGGCTTCAGCCGGTGTGGCACGGGTTGACCGCGGTCATCGGGGACTTCCTGAACAGCATCACCGTCGCTGACGTGATCGATGGCGCCGCCGGAAACCGCGACAGCCTGCCCATCCTGGCCGGCCATCGGCAGCGGCCCGCAGACCTGGTCCTGGAGGAACGATGACCGAGCAGACCAAGATCATCGAGGAGTTCGCCAACAAGGAGTATGAGGCGGGGTTCGTCACCGACGTGGAACAGGACACCTTCCCGCCCGGTCTGGACGAGGACGTCGTTCGCCGGATCTCGGAGCGGAAGGGCGAGCCTCAATGGATGCTTGACTGGCGCCTCAAGGCGTATCGGCACTGGCTCGACATGATCGAGCCGCACTGGCCCAACGTCAGCTACTCGGATATCGACTACCAGGCGATTTCATACTATTCAGCTCCGAAGAAGAAACCGCAGCTCGAGAGCCTGGACGAGGTCGACCCCGAGATCCTGAAAACCTATGAAAAGCTGGGTATCCCGCTCAACGAACAGAAAATTCTGGCCGGGGTTGCGGTGGACGCCGTCTTCGACTCGGTATCGGTCGCCACGACCTTCAAGGACAAGTTGTCCGAAATGGGCATCATTTTCTGTTCCTTCTCCGAGGCGCTCAGGGAGCACCCCGACCTGGTCCGCAAGTACCTCGGGTCGGTGGTCCCTCACACCGACAATTTTTACGCGGCCCTCAACTCGGCGGTATTCTCCGACGGTTCATTCGTCTACGTCCCCAAGGGAGTGCGCTGTCCCATGGAGCTCAGCACGTACTTCCGCATCAACGCGGCCAACACGGGCCAGTTCGAACGCACCCTCATCGTTGCCGACGAAGGTGCCTATGTGAGCTATTTGGAGGGATGTACGGCCCCAATGAGGGACGAAAACCAACTCCACGCCGCGGTTGTGGAACTCGTGGCCCTCGAGGACGCGCAGATCAAGTACTCCACGGTCCAGAACTGGTATCCGGGCGACCGGGAGACCGGTGAGGGCGGCATCTTCAACTTCGTCACCAAGCGCGGCATCTGCGCCGGCGCCCGATCCAAGATTTCGTGGACTCAGGTGGAGACCGGATCGGCCATCACCTGGAAATACCCGAGTGTGATCCTCAAGGGTGACGACACCGTGGGGGAGTTCTATTCGGTGGCGCTGACGGCCGGCCATCAGCAGGCCGACACCGGCACCAAGATGATCCACCTCGGACGCAACACCCGATCGACGATCATCTCCAAGGGCATTTCCGCCGGGCAGGGCCAGAACACCTATCGGGGCCTCGTCAAGGTGGGGAAGAAGGCGGCCGGCGCCCGCAATTTTTCCCAGTGCGACTCCATGCTCATTGGCGATCGCTGCGGCGCACACACCTTCCCATACATCGAGATCCAGAATCCCACCGCTCAGATGGAACACGAGGCCTCCACCTCAAAAATCGGCGAGGACCAGATCTTCTACTGCAACCAGCGCGGCATCTCCACGGAGGACGCCGTATCCATGATCGTCAACGGTTTCTGCAAGGAGGTTTTCAAAGAACTCCCCATGGAGTTCGCCGTGGAAGCGCAGAAGCTGCTCGGGGTGAGCCTCGAAGGAAGCGTGGGATGAAGATCAATGTCAGTTCGCAATTCTGAATTCTCAATTGGACCGGCATTCGGCCATGGCGGATCCGGGCGGACGGGCGGAATTCAGAATTCAAAATTCAAACTTCAAAATTGTCTGTTCGGAGAACAACGATATGCTTGAACTACGCAATCTCCACGTCAGCGTGGATGGCAACGAGATCCTCAAAGGGATCGATTTGACGGTCAACGACGGCGAGGTGCACGCCATCATGGGGCCCAACGGCTCGGGCAAGAGCACCCTCGCGCAGGTCTTGGCCGGGCGCGAGGAGTACGAGGTCACCCAGGGCGAAGTCGTCTTCAAGGGCCAGGACCTTCTCGAACTCGACGCCGAGACCCGGGCCTGCGAGGGCCTCTTCCTGGCCTTCCAGTACCCGGTGGAGATCCCCGGAGTCGGGAACACCTACTTCCTCCGCGCTGCTCTCAACGCCATCCGCAAACACCGGGGTGAGCCGGGACTCGACGCCATGGACTTTCTCGAGCTGTTGCGCCAGCGGATGACTTTGGTGAAGCTCGACGAGAGCCTGCTCAAACGGCCCGTGAACGAGGGCTTTTCCGGCGGCGAAAAAAAGCGCAACGAGATCTTCCACATGGCGGTACTCGAGCCGACCCTGGCCATCCTCGACGAAACCGATTCGGGGCTCGACATCGATGCCCTCAAGATTGTCGCCGATGGCGTCAATTCGTTGCGTGCACCGGACCGGTCCTTCCTGGTGATCACCCACTACCAGCGTCTGCTCAATTACATCGTGCCCGACTTCGTCCACGTATTGATGAACGGCAAAATCGTCCGCTCAGGCGGCCGGGAACTCGCCCTCCAACTCGAGGACCAGGGCTACGAGTGGCTCGAAACCGTACCGACCTCCGTGGCGTCGTGAGGAGGCCGGTGTGACCCAACTCGCCACCGATTCTCACCCCCTGCTTGCGGGCCACCATTCCCTGGTGGATTCAAGCGCCGATGGGCCGGCATTTCTCACCGAGTTGCGGCAAAGTGCAGCCCAGCGTTTCGAGGTCTCTGGGCTGCCGACCCGCAAGGAGGAAGACTGGCGTTTCACCGGTGTCACCCATCTCGCCGACACCGAATATCTCGACCCAGAGGAGAATGTGCCCGCGCCTGGATTCAAGCCACTGGCCGGCGCCCACCGATTGGTTTTTGTCGACGGGCTCTTCCGTTCGGAGCTCTCGGACCTCGACGGGCTGCCCCTGGGGGTCCAACTCGAGAATCTCACCGCTACCTTGACGCGAGCGCCTGAGACCGTGAGTGACTCTCTTGGTTCGAGTGAAACGCTGGTTCATCACCCCTTCGCCGCCCTCAACACCTCCCAGTTTTCAGACGGCGCAGTGCTGCGGTTACCCGCCGGTGTCGCGATCCAACGACCGATCCAGCTGGTATTTCTCGGCGCGAACCACGACCGGCCGACCCTCAGCCTGCCGCGGATCCTCATCGTGGCGGGATCGGCGAGCCAGGCGACGGTTGTCGAAAGCCATCTGAGCACGACGGGCCGGTCGCTCCACTGCGCGGTGAGCGAGATCGTGCTCGCCGATGGCGCGGTGGTGGACCACTACCGCATCGTGGACGAGGGCCCCGAGACCACCCACATCGCGGCCATCGACGTGAGTCTGGGCCGAGACAGTGCCTACCGTTGCCACGGGTTCACCCTCGGTGGCGGGCTGGTCCGAAACGACATCTTTGCCACCCTGACGGGCGAGGGGGCGGACGCCACTCTCAACGGTCTCTATCTGACCGGGGGACGCCAACACGTGGACCACCACCTCCGCGTCCGTCATCAAGCACCCCACTGCACCAGCCACCAGCTCTACAAGGGCGTATTGAACGACCGATCGCGCGCGGTGTTCAACGGCAGAATCATCGTCGATCCGGGCGCTCAGAAGACCGATGCCAAACAGTCCAACCGCAACCTATTGCTCTCGGAAACCGCACTGGTCCACTCCAACCCGCAACTCGAGATCTTCGCCGACGATGTGCGCTGCACCCACGGCTCCACAGTCGGCCGGCTCGATGAGGATGCGGTCTTCTATCTCAGGTCCCGCGGCATCGACCGCACGACCGCAGAAAGCCTCCTGACCTTTGCATTTGCCTCCGAGGTGGTGGATGGGGTCCGGCTCGAGCCGATCCGCGACGAACTCCGAACGGTCCTCCTCGACCGACTGCCCGGGTCCGATCTGATTCGGGAGGCGTTGTGACCCGGACGGCAACAGCCGCCCCTGTCGGACTCGACCTGGAGGTCATCAGGCGTCAGTTCCCGGCCCTCCACCAAGAGGTTCACGGCAAGCCCCTGGTCTATCTGGACAACGCCGCCACCACCCAGAAACCACGGGCGGTGATTGACGCCGTCCAGGCGTTTTATGAGAGGGACTGCGCCAACGTCCACCGGGGCGTCCACGCCCTGTCGCAAAGGGCTACTGTTGCTTACGAGAGTGCCCGGACGGCCATCAAGAGCCACCTCGGTGCCGACGACAGCCGGGAGATCGTGTTCACCCGAGGCACCACCGAGGCCATCAACCTCGTGGCTCACAGCTTTGTGCGACCCCGGCTGAATTCTGGTGACGAGATCCTCGTCTCTGCAATGGAGCACCACTCCAATATCGTGCCCTGGCAGCTGTTGTGCGAGGAACGTGGAGCGACCCTGAAGGTCATACCCATCGATGACGATGGTGAGATCATCCTCGAGGAGTACGAACGCCTGCTCACCGACCGAACCAAAATCGTCGGCCTGGTGTGGGTTTCCAACGCCCTCGGCACCGTCAACCCGGTCCGCGAAATGATCGCCACGGCCCACTCGCGCGGGGTTCCCGTTCTCATCGATGGTGCTCAGGCGGTGCCCCACCTCGAGGTGGACGTTCGCGCGCTCGACTGCGACTTCTTCGCCTTTTCCGCACACAAGGCCTACGGCCCCACCGGGATCGGGGCATTGTACGGCAAGCGGTCCCATTTGATGGAGATGGTCCCCTACCAGGGGGGCGGCGACATGATCCTGTCGGTGACTTTTGACGGGACGGTCTACGCCGAGCCTCCCCACCGATTCGAAGCCGGCACACCGAATATCGAGGGCGCCATAGGACTCGCCGCGGCCCTTCGGTACCTCAACGGTCTCGGACTCGACGCGGTGGCGCAGCACGAAGATGACCTGCTCGAAGAAGCGACCCATAAGGTGCTGTCCGTCCCGGGAGTCAGGTTGGTCGGCAACGCCGCCCATCGCGCGGGAGCGTTGTCCTTCGTTATGGACGGCATCCACCCGCACGACATCGGCACCATCCTGGACACCGAGGGGGTGGCGGTTCGGGCGGGCCATCACTGCGCCCAACCGGTCATGCTGCGGTACGGCATCTCGGCCACGGTGCGTGCGTCATTCGGCGTCTACAATACGAGCGATGAGGTCGATGCCCTGGTGCGTGGCCTCCACACCGTGAGGGAGGTCTTCGGCTGATGTCTGAGCTTCGCGATCTGTACCAGGAGGTCATCCTCGATC
Source organism: uncultured Holophagae bacterium (assembly GCA_963710645.1). Taxonomy (GTDB): domain Bacteria; phylum Acidobacteriota; class Thermoanaerobaculia; order Thermoanaerobaculales; family Sulfomarinibacteraceae; genus FEB-10. The sequence continues at coordinate 469,182 of CAVQBD010000009.1, forward strand.
ACAACCGGCAGCCGCGCAACTGCTACGTCATGGACTGTTCGAACCGGTCGGCGGACGGCCACAATCCGCTCTGCGGCGACACGGTCAAGGTCTACCTTCGCATCGAGGACGGCCTTATCGAGGAGATCTCTTTCCAGGGCGCCGGTTGCGCGATCTGCACGGCTTCCACCTCGCTCATGACCGAATCGGTGAAGGGCAAGACGGTGGCGGAGGTCACCCATCTATTCAACGAATTCCACGACATGCTCACCGGAGTGGCGGATGAACAGGGTGTGGGGCTGGGTAAGCTCAAGGTCTTCGAAGGGGTCAGGGAGTACCCCGTGCGGGTCAAATGCGCCACCCTGGCCTGGCACACCCTCAAGGCGGCCATGGATGACACGGACGAGGCCGCCACAACCGAGTAACGCACAACGAATCCGAATTCTGAGGTTTGATTTCTCGATTCTCAATTCCTCCAACCCTCCCCAATACAAACAACCGTGGGAGGTGGGCGGCGGAACTCAGAATTCAAAATTGAGAACTCAAAATTCACTTCGGGGGTCACGATGAGCGACACGACAAAACAGAGGATCATCGAGGCGCTGCACACGATCTATGACCCGGAGATTCCGGTGAATATCTACGAGATCGGGCTGATCTACGAGGTCACGGTGAATGACGAAGGAGCGGCCCACGTCCTGATGACCCTCACCTCGCCCATGTGCCCGGTGGCCGAGTCGCTGCCCCCCGAGGTGGAACAGAAGGTGTCTACGGTGGAGGGTGTGACGTCGGCGTCGGTGGAGATCACCTGGGACCCGCCGTGGGATCCAGACATGATGTCGGACGCTGCAAAACTCGAGTTGGGAATGTACTGATCCCGCCGGGAAGCAGGTGTTTCAATCCCGATCACAACCGCCTCCTTTTCAAACAAGAACGTTCCGGCGGACGGCTCTGGCCACGCAACCTTGGTTAAGGATGCTGTTCAGTGTCGGATCGCGCTGTCTTCGAGAGTCAACATCGGTGACACGAGTCACGGTTCTTTGGTGGCGCTCGGTCCACATACGGTACACATTGATGCGGCTCGTTGAGAACACGAGCCCTCACCTTTCCTGAAGAGATTTGATAGGATGGGCGCCGAAATTCTCCGGGCGGAACATGGCAAAATCGGTCCACCATCGGGCGTGCAATCTGTGCGACGCGATCTGCGGCCTGCGGATCGAGGTGGACAACGGTCGCATCGTCTCCATCAGGGGCGACCGTGACGACCCCTTCAGCCGTGGCCACATCTGTCCCAAGGCGGTGGCCCTCCAGGACATCCACAACGATCCGGACCGGCTGAAGCACCCGCTCAAACGAACCGGCGCCGGAAACTGGGAGAGGGTCCCCTGGAAGTCTGCCCTCGATGAGACCGCCGCCCGCCTCGCGGCGACCCAAAACGAACACGGCCGGGACGCGGTCGGGACCTACGTCGGCAATCCGGCCGTGCACAACTACGGCACAATGCTCTTCGCCCCTGAACTGTGGCGCGCGCTGAGGACCAAGAACCGATTCTCGGCCACCTCGGTGGACCAACTGCCCCATCACCTGGCGGCGCTCAAGATGTTCGGCCATCAGTTGATGCTGCCCATTCCCGACGTCGACCGCACCGAATACATGCTCATCCTGGGTGCCAATCCGGTGGTTTCCAACGGCAGCCTCATGACCGCGCCCGGCATGGCCCGACGACTCAAGGAGCTCCGCCGGCGCGGCGGCCGGCTCGTCGTGGTGGATCCCCGGCGCACCGAAACCGCCCACGCCGCCGACCGCCACCTGTTCATCCGGCCGGGGACCGACGCGCTCTTCCTGATGGCCATCGTCCACACCATCCTCGCCGAGGGCCTCGAGGACCCGGGCAGCTTGTCGGAAATGGTCACGGGTCTCGATCGGATGAGAGCGCTGGCGACCGACTACCCACCCGATCGGGTCGCCGGCCCCACCGGAGTTGATCCAGACTCGATTCGCACCGTCGCCCGTGATTTCGCCACATCGCCCTCGGCCGTCTGCTACGGGCGGCTCGGCGTCTCGACCCACGCCTTCGGGTCCCTGTGCCAGTGGCTGGTCAACGTCCTGAACATCATCACCGGGAACCTCGACCGTGCGGGCGGCGCCCTCTTCACCCGACCGGCGGTGGATCTGCTGTCCACCGTCGGACCCGGTTCGGTGGGACGATGGACCAGCCGGGTCAGGGGGCTCCCCGCGTTCGGCGGAGAGCTGCCCGCCTCGGTTCTCGTCGAGGAGATCATGACCCCCGGCGAAGGTCGGATCAGAAGCCTGGTCACGGTGGCGGGCAATCCCGTGCTCTCCACACCCAACGGAGGTCAACTGGATCACGCCCTGGCCAGCCTCGATTTCATGGTTTCGGTGGATCTCTACCTCAACGAGACCACCCGCCACGCCGACATCATCCTGCCACCCACAGGACCCCTTGAGCACGACCACTACGACCTGGTGTACAACGCGCTGGCGGTGCGAAACATGGCCCGGTATTCCCCGGCGCTTTTTGAAGCCCATGAAGACGCACGACACGACTGGCAGATCTTCGAGGAGCTCAGGCGCCGACTCGACAAGCGACCGACGAGGACTCGGGCCTCAGCCCGCGCGAGGGCCCTGATGGGACCGCGGCGTCTGGTGGATCTCGGCCTCCGCACCGGACCGTATGGGTCTGGCATCAACCCTCTGGGCCGCGGCCTGACTCTCCGCACCCTCCAGCGATCCCCCCACGGCGTGGATCTCGGCCCCCTCGTGCCCTGTCTTCCAGACCGCCTCCGCACCCACGACCGACGCATCGAACTCGTCCCAGACCTCATGGAGGCCGATGTGCCACGTCTCCACCGCCTGATGACTGAAGGCGATGGAACGTCGGCGGATGATGTTCCGTTCAGACTCATCGGTCGCCGCCAGCTCAGAAGCAACAACTCCTGGATGCACAATTTCCCAAGGCTGATGGGAGGCCGCGACCGGTGCACCCTGCTCGTCCACCCCACGGACGGAGACCGTCTCGGCGTCACCACCGGCCAGAGGGTGGTTGTTCGGTCGCGGATCGGCCACATCGAAGCGCCGGTGGAAATTTCCGACGACGTCATGCCCGGTGTGGTCAGCCTGCCACACGGCTGGGGACACAACAGGACCGGCGTCCGGCTTTCCACAGCCACGGAACACCCCGGGCCGAGCATCAACGATGTAACCGACGACCACTTGGTTGACGAGGTCATCGGCACCGCGGTCTTCAGCGGCGTCCCGGTTCGAATCGAACGTATCGACTAACCCAGACCCCGGCTGTTTCGAGTCACCGAAGCTGCATCGGCACGGTTGTGGGATCTCGGCTCGAACGGTCGATCACCGAACCGTAGGCCCACGCCCGCCCACCAGGAGTCAGAACCTCGACCCGGGCCGAGGCGGCGTCGTGTTGGCCCAGCCCCGACAACACGTCAAAAAGCTGGGTCCACTCGCCGGGACCCAGCGAGACCACCATCGCCTCGCCGAGTCCAGCACCTGAAGCGCCCCGCAGCGTGACCCCGAGTTCCAACGGTTGGTCGTGAAGATTGACGAAACCCAGATTGGTGTACCGGTTCTCGGACCGTGCGAGCTGAGAGACCACGCCCACCTCCCCGGGACCGATGCCGTCGTCCGGCCCCAACCCCGGGAGGTACTGGCCGAACGTCCCGGACTCGAGGGCGGCGTAACTGCGGGCGCCGACCGTCACCGGCACATTCGACAAAACCTCCACCACCCCGGCCGCCTGCTGATCTGCAGCAAGACCGAAGAGGTCCGACAGCACGTCCGGCCACGCGACCCCGCCTCCCGGTGGCACGGTGGCCGAGCCTTCCAGCGTCATGCCGCCGCCGGAAAACACAAGACCCACGTCAGCCTCCTGCCCGCCGGAATTGGTGATGGCCAGTTCCGCGCGCCACGGCGTGCCGCCCGAGCCCGTAACGTGGGCCACCGCGGGCACCACCCTCCGGGCCCGTTGTTCACCCTCCGGATCGGTGATCGCCAACACCTGGCCGGCGCCGTAGTCCAACACGTACAACGCTCCGAGTTCATCGACTCCAAAGGCGGAGATCGACCGGCCGGTGTTCAGCAATTCTTGCGTCTCCCAGTTGTCGGGGCCACCACCCCGCAAAGCCCAGATTCGACCGCTGCAGTAGTCTCCGTAGAGGTAGAGTCCGTCGAGACGGGGCCACCGGAATCCTCGGTAGACATGGCCACCGGTCACCGAGCATCCCCCGGACGCGTGGTCGTACTCTGCCACCGGCAGCACCAGACCCGAGGAATCGCATGGATTCGGGTTATAGCAGTGACTGCCCTCCATGATGCGCCACCCGTAATTTTGGCCTCCCGAACTCGTGGCGGGCTGAAAATTCACCTCTTCGTAGGCGTTCTGACCCACATCGGCGATGTAGAGATCGCCCGTCATCGGATCGAACGAGAACCGCCACGGATTCCGCAGGCCGTAGGCCCATATTTCGGGTTGATGGGCGTCGTCGAAGGCAAAGGGATTGGTGTCCGGGATGCCGTATGGCTCCTCGCCCGACTCCACGTCAATCCGGAGCATGGCGCCCAGCAGGGTCAGCGGATCCTGGCCGTTGTTCTGCGGGTCGCCGGCCGAACCGCCGTCACCCATGCCGATGTAGAGGTAGCCGTCAGGGCCGAACGCCAACTGGCCGCCGTTGTGATTCGAGTAGGGCTGATCGATGGTGAGCAGCACCTCCTCGCTCTCCGGATCCGCCCGGTTCGGATCTCCAGACAGATGGACCCTGGACACGACCGTGTCCCCGGCTGGGTTCGTGTAGTCGATGTAGAAATACCCTTTGACCGAAAAGCCCGGAGGGAAGGCCAGGCCGAGCAGCCCCCGCTCTCCGCAACAACTCACGCTGTCTTCCATATCCAGGAACGGCACCGTGAGAACCGCCCCGTCCTCGATCACCATGACCCGACCCGCCTGTTCCACGACAAAGACACGACCGCTTCCGTCATCGGCGTAGGTCAGCTGGACCGGCCTGAAGAACCCGCTCCACCGTTCCTCGAGGACAATTTCCGGCCAGTCCTGAGCCGTCGCATGAACCGCCAGAACACTCAACAGGCACGCAGTCACCACGACCCGGGTTTTCATGAATGGACCTCCACTCAGTTCATCGCGGAACGGGGACCCAAAAATTCCGTGGTGATCGGGGCCTGGCGACGTACAACCAGGTGGCTGGGGGAATTTTCCGATACTTCGAAATTCGAAATTCGGGACTCGGGACTCGGGACTCGGGACTCGGGGCCGAGGTCGGCGACCGCCCATCGCACCCTCGCGCGTTCCGGGCGGGCGGGGGCTACACCCACAACCTACAACACGAGCACGGGCGGGTGGGTCACTCCTCCAGATCGAATACGCGGGTCAACTCGGCCAACTGGGCCGGTCCCAAGCCACCGGTGCGATGTCCGGCCGCCCGGCACAGAAGCGCCACCCTGGCAGCCTTATTGGCGGTATCGATGCGGTCGAAGGCTTCTGATGCGGTGGTGCCGAGGGCCAGACAGCCGTGGAACTGCCACACGGCCACCTCGTGCCCTGCCCGCACAACACGTTCGGTGGCCACCGCCAGGTCCTCCGACCCGGGCACCCGATAGGGCACCAAACCCACCCCGCGGGGCAGATAGACCTTGACCTCCGGAAGCACGGACCACAGGACGCGATTGAGGTTGCCCTGGTGACGGCAGTCGGGCATGTGGGTGAGGGCGATCAGATCCGTGGGATGGGTGTGCAGCACGGCGGTGTCGGTCGATCCCACGTCCACCAGGTGCTGGTGCAGCCGAAGATGGGTTGGAAGTTCTGATGTCGGCCGGAAATCGAGACCGTTAAGGCCCCCCCACAGTACCTCGTAGCCCGAGCCGGTCTCGTCGAGCCGGATCAGGATGCTGTTGTGCTCTGCATCGCGCGCAAAATCGCGAAAGCGGCGACCGCTGCCGGTTACGAGAAAGACCCGTCTGGCCAATGCCGGTCGCGGCGAGGCCAACTGTTCGTCGCGCACCTTCCTGAAGGCAGATCCCGCCTGGACAACAGCCGAGGTCACGTCGATGGAGAGATTCCCGGCGTTGCTCTCGGCCCAGCCTCGATCCCAGAGATAGGAGGAGACCTCCTGGGCATCGCGCAGGGTCGTCGTCAACGCTGGACATGTGGCGAGCAAGTCGGTCATCGAACTCCCAGTCGATTCAGCCGGTCGATTGTATCCACCACCCACCCGCCCGGCAATCAAAAGGCATCGAGTATTCTGTGCACCATGAAGGCGGTCATCTTCGACATGGACGGATTGCTCATCGACTCGGAGCCTCTGTGGCGGAGAGCCGAACGAGAGGTCTTCGCCGAGGTGGGCCTGCGCCTCACCGAGGCTGACTGCGAGCAGACCACCGGCATGAGGACCGACGATCTGGTGGGTTTCTGGTTCGACCGCCATCCATGGCCCGGCCCGAGCCAGGAGGTGGTGGGCGCGAGGATCAACGCCCGAGCCATCGAGCTCATCGAGCAGGGAGGCACCGCCATGCCGGGTGCTGTGGAGGCCGTTGAGGCGGCCCGTTCGGCCGGTTTCGCAGTCGGGCTCGCAACCTCCTCTTTCCATGCTCTGATCACCGCGGTCGTCCGCACACTTGGCCTCGAGGGCGTCTTTCAGGTCACAGCCTCGGCCGCCGACGAAGCGGCCGGCAAACCGGATCCCGCGGTCTACCTGACCGCCGCTCGCAAGCTCGGCGTCCCGCCCCGTCTGTGCGTCGCGGTGGAGGATTCCACAGTGGGCGTGCACGCAGCGCTCGCCGCCGGCATGAGGGTTATCGCGGTTCCCTCCAACCACCACTTCCACCTGCCCGGATTCGACAACGCCGATCTCAAACTTCGGTCGCTCGAGGAGTTCTCGGTCGAGATGGTTAACAAATTGACATAGTGTCCCGAGTCCCGAGTCCCGAGCCCCGAGTCCCGAGCCCCGGGTTGTGGACTGGGTTTTTTCCGGACTGGTATGGTTTCGACCTTCGACCTTCGACCTTCGACTTTCGACCTTCGACTTTCGACTTTCGACTGAGATGTGGGCAGTGTTCTAATGGACGATGCATGAACTGGGTTGAACACGAACTGCGACTCTTCGGCCACCGCGGCGCTTCGGCGCGACTGCCGGAGAACACCATGGAGTCCTTCCGGCAGGCGATGGACGACGGCGCCACCGCGCTCGAGCTCGACGTCCACCTCAGCCGGGATGGCCACGTGGTGGTGGCCCACGACTCCCACGGCCAGCGGATGGCAAGCTGCAACGATTCCATATGCGATTGCTCGCTCGAGCAGCTTTCGAATTGGGACGTCGGCGCGACCTTTGCCGCCACCGGGGATAGGATTTCGCGGATGCCGACCCTGGTCGAGGTGTTGGACAGATTTTCCGGAATTCCCATCAGCGTCGATCTCAAACCCAAGGACCCGCGGATCGCGGAAAGCGTCTTGAAGACGGTTCGGTCCTTCAACGCCGAACATCTCGTGACAGTCGGCAGTTTCCACGGCTCCATTGTCCACAGGCTGCGGGATCTGGGCTATGGCGGTCCCACCGCCTTGACTCGCGCCGAGGTTGTCATCAGCCGCCTCCTACCGCAGGCCCTCGGCCGGAGTCGAATCCGCGGCCAGGCGGCCATGATCCCTCGTCGGAGCGGGCCCATCCGTCTCGACGCCGAGAGCTTTATCCACCGGGTGCGGAGCTTTGGACTGCGGGCCGACTACTGGGTCATCAACGACCCGGACGACGCCCGGACCCTGCTCAGCTACGGCGCCACGGGAATCGTCACCGACGACCCGGCAGCCATGGCCCCGGTGATGGCGGAGTTCCAGTGAGTCCCAAGGGTGGTCCGCCGCCGCCGTCGGACCCCGATGCCGGAATCTGGCACGGCCGCTCCGTCGCCCGGCGGGTGGTCTCTCCCGACGGGATGATCATCCTGGTGGGCAGGACCTCGTCCGACAATGACATCCTCACATTCAAGATCGGAGCGCCTCGGGATTACTGGTTCCATGTCAGCGGTGGGTCCGGTTCCCACGTCGTGGTCCGCAATCCTGATGGTCTGGACACCCTGCCCCGGGATACCAAGAAACTGGCCGCCGGCCTCGCCGCCGGCCACTCGAAAGCCCGCCGCGGCGGACGGCTGGCAGTCCACATGACTCGATGCCGCGACGTCTCCAAGCCGAGGGGCTTTGCACCCGGAAAGGTGATTCTTGGCCGCTATGAGACCGTCCGTGCGGCTCCCGTCCGCGTGGAGGATATGGAACCGGGGGGGGAAACATCATGAGTCGGGCGTTCGGTTGTCAGACCATGCACGAAACGCTTCGCAAGGTTCTGGTCCGCCCGCCGGACGCGGCCTTCGGCTCCGCCGACCCGCTGCGGTGGCACTACACGGGGCAGCCGGACCTCGCCGTTGCCGTCGAGGAGCACCAGGCCCTGGTCGACCAACTTCGCCGGTTCGGGGCCGAGGTCGTGTTTCACGACGAGTTTCTGACGGATCACGCCGACGCGTTGTACGTCCACGACCCAGCCATCGTCACCGAACGGGGCGCGATCATCCTGCGCATGGGCAAGGAGTTGCGCCGCGGTGAGGAAGAGGCCATTGCGATCGCCCTCGAGGGCGCAGGCGTGCCGATCCACGCCAGGTTGACCGGCGACGCGCTAGCCGAGGGCGGTGATCTGGTGTGGCTCGATTCGGAGACTCTGGCCGTGGGTCAGGGCTACCGTACCAATGCCGAGGGCCTGGGTCAGCTCGCCGCGGCCCTCCAACCACTCGACGCAGAAACGCTTCCCGTCCAGCTTCCATACGGCGACGGGCCCGCCGCTTGTCTCCACCTGATGTCCCTGATTTCGATCCTCGACGCCGATCTCGCGGTGGTCTACCTCCCGCTCCTTCCGGTCCCCTTTGTCCAACTGCTCGAAGACCGTGGCTTTCGGCTGGTGGAGGTCCCTGAATCGGAGTTCCTGACCATGGGACCCAACGTGCTCGCCCTCGGCCCGCGGTGTGGTCTCGCTCTGGATGGCAATCCTCGGACCCGACGTCGCCTCGAGGAGGCGGGCTGCGAGGTCATCACCTACCGCGGCGTCGAGCTGTCTCTCAAGGCAGAGGGAGGGCCCACCTGCCTTACCCGGCCGATCCTGAGGGGCTGAGCCCCCGCCCACCCGGAGCGAGAGGGCGCGATGATCGGGCGTGCCGGGTATAACGTTGTGCGGCCGACTGCCCACGGGCAACTCTCAATCGTTAGGGCCGCACAACGTTTATACCGGGCAACCACGGGGAGCGCCATTGGGAGATGGGCGCCACGAAAGAACTTTAACGTGAGCCTCCTGCAAAACCCCCATGGCTGTCATCCTGAGCGGAGCGGCCCGAAGCGTCGCGTAGTCGAACCCGCTCGCTCAGGGTGACAGGAGGGAGCGATGTCGACCACGCATCGTCGGATTCAGAGTTTTGCAAGAGGCTTAGGTTTAACGTCTTTGAACCTGGGATCACTCCTGCAGCTCGACGGGGACTTTGGAGGCGGCTCCAGGGACCTCACGCACGAGGCGCGGCACGAGGTATCCCGGGAGCCGCTGCCGCAACTCGGCCACGAGTCCGAGGGCCTCGGTCTCGGGCACCTCGAAATGGGCAGCCCCCTGAACCCGGTCCAACAGGTGCAGATAGTAGGGCGTCACGCCAACGGCGATCAGCGCCTCGCTCAATTCCGCCAGGACCTCCGCGGAATCGTTGACGCCCCGCAGCAGCACCGCCTGGTTGAAGAGAATGACACCTGCGTTTCGCAGGACCCCGAGGGCCCGCCGCACATCGCCGTCGATCTCCCTTGGGTGATTGGTGTGGACCACCATGATCAGCGGCAGACCGAGGGTCGAAATCCACCCCACCAAACCCTCGTCGACTCGTTCAGGGAGAACGATTGGGAGCCGCGTGTGGATCCGTAACCGCCGGATGTGGGGGATGGTCGCAATCTCCCGCGCCAGCCGCGACAGACGGTCATCGGGAACTGTCAGGGGATCCCCACCCGAGAGAATCACCTCGGACAGCTCCGGGTCGCCGCTTATACGTTCGATGGCCTGAAACCACGTGGCGCCCGTCATGGTGTGGTCGTCATAGGGGAAATGACGACGGAAGCAATACCGGCAATGGACGGCGCAAGCCGAGGTCACCAACAGCAGCGCACGTCCCCGATATTTCTGCAGCACGCCCTCTGAGGGACGTGATTGGAGTTCCCCCACCGGATCGTCGGTGAACCCCTCGATGGTCATATTTTCCGCGGCGGTCGGACGGATCTGCAGCAGCAGAGGGTCGCCGGCCGAACCTGCCGGGATGCGGCTCAAGAAACCACGTGGTACCCTGACCGGAAACTGGTGTTCGGCGTCCGCCGCGGCGGCTCCGGCCGGATCCAGCCGGAGCCTCAGGTCCAAGGTGGCCGAGTCGGTCACCGCCTCGGCGAGAATGCCTCGCCACTCACCGGCCGGCCAGGGATTCGAACGGTCTGCCATGACTCGGCGAAGTGTTGCAGCTCCGGTATGATCTTCGCAAGCAGGAGAAGGAGAACTCCCTATGGCTTCCTACAACATGAACCAGGTCAAGGTCGGACTCAAGATCATGGTCGAGGGTGACCCCTGCGTCATCGTCGGTGCCGACTTCGTCAAGCCCGGCAAGGGCCAGGCCTTCACCAAGATCAAGTGCAAGAACTTCAACACCAATCGGATCACCGAGGTCACGTTGAGGTCCTCCGACTCGGTGGAGGGAGCCGATATCCACGAAAAGGAAATGCAATACCTCTACTCGGACAGCGAGATGTGGCACTTCATGGATCAGGACACCTACGAACAGGTCGGCGCCAACGCCGAAACCGTGGGCGATGCCGCGCAGTGGTTGAAGGAAGAGGATGTCTGCCTGGTGACCCTGTTCAACGGCAACCCCATCCTGGTCCAGCCACCCACCTTCGTGAGTCTCGAGGTCGTGGAAACCGATCCCGGGCTCAAGGGCGACACCTCGTCGGGCGGAAACAAACCGGCCACAATGGACACCGGGGCCGTGGTGCGGGTTCCCCTCTTCATCCAGATCGGCGAGAAGATCAAGGTGGACACCCGAACCGGGGAGTACGTCTCGCGGGCATAAGATCGAAGATCGAAGATCAAAGAACAAAGAGCACAATCGGTTGTCGTATGACCATTGACACTTCCCTCCCCACATATTTTCGATCTTTGATCGTTCATCGTCGATTCAACCCATGAGCCGCCACCCCGAGAACTGGAGACCGACAGCGAGTCTCGACGCGCTCAGAGTGCGGGCGGAGGTGCTTGCCTCCATACGCGCTTTTTTTTCCGAACGGGACGTTGTCGAGGTGGAGACCCCTGCGCTGGCATCCACCGCGGTGACGGACGTCCACCTCAGCTCATTGACCTGCCCCACGGACGACTCAGGGACGCTCCACCTCCAGACCTCGCCAGAATTCCACATGAAACGGCTGCTGAGCGCTGGTTGCGGGCCGATCTATCAGATCTGCAGGGCATTCCGTGCCGGCGAGCGCGGACGTCGTCACAATCCCGAGTTCACGATCCTCGAGTGGTATCGCCCGGGCTGGGATCACCACGCCCTGATGGACGAGGTCGATGCCCTGCTGACACGGGTCCTCGGCACAGCCCGCGGCGAGCGTCTCAGCTATCGACAGGCCTTCCTCGAACACGCAGGGATCGATCCCCACCACGTGACCGATGAGGAGCTGTGCCGAAAACTGGTGGGTCTCGGTGTCCAGAAAATTGAACGTCTCGACCGGAACGATCTCCTCAACCTCGTATTGACTCATGTGGTCGAAGACAGACTCGGTCGAAACGGCCCCAGCTTTGTCCACGATTTTCCCGCCAACCAGGCGTCGCTCGCGCGGATTCGTGCCGGCGATCCGCCTCTGGCCGAACGATTCGAGGTCTTTGTCGAGGGTCTCGAGCTGGCCAACGGATTCCACGAACTGACTGACGCCGAGGAGCAGCGCCGGCGTTTTGAGCGAGACCTCGAGATTCGTGGTCGGCTGGGCCTCCGCCGTCCCGGGATCGACGAACGGCTCCTTGCCGCCCTCGAGGCCGGTCTGCCCCCTTGCGCCGGGGTGGCGCTCGGCGTCGACCGGCTGGTCATGCTCAAGGTGGGCGCCAGCGATATCTCCGAGGTGATCGCCTTCCCAATCGACCGCGCCTGACGGGCCTCGCCGGCCGCGGGATCCTCGACACTGGATCCCCCGCCCCCCCCCGGAGTGGGGTTGGGGGGACGTTTAACGTTTAACGTTTAACGTTCGACTTTTAACTTCCACCTGGCTGGACCGACGGGGACTTCTCACTGAAAACGTTATACTTCCCCCATCATGAACCTCACCCTCATCATCGTCTTCTCGGTCCTCTTCCCGTTGACCCATATTCTGATGTCGCACGGGGCGATCCGGTCCGGACTCATCAAGAGCCTCCACGGTGTGTGGCCGTTCCGCGGCCTCTACTCCCTGGTCTCATTTCTGACCCTCGGGCCGGCGGCGGCCATCTGGTGGGGCAACCGACAGCTCGGGCCGGAGCTCTGGGACCTGCACTTCTGGGTCGGTCGTGGCATCGCTCTGCCGCTGATGCTGCTGGCGATTGTCCTCTTGGCGCTGATGCTCGCCGCTCCCAGCCCAGCGAGCATGCTGCCGGGAGTCTCCAAGGTTCAAGGTGTCCTGCGCATCACCCGGCACCCCATGAATATGGCCTTCGCCGCCTTCGGCCTCGCCCACCTGCTCACCAACGGCTTTCTTGGAGATGTTTTTTTCTTCGGCCAGTTCTTCGTCCTCGGCTGGCTCGGTTCCTATCACCAGGACGCACGCATGCTCCGGGAGAAGGGCGAGCCCTACCGAGAGTTCATGTCGCAGACCTCGGTGATTCCCTTCGCTGCAATCCTCCGCAGGCGCACACGCCTCGACCCGAGCGAACTGGCTTTCCCGCTGTTCCTGATCGCGGTGGCCGCCTTCGTCGCGCTGGTGATCTTCCACGGCAGGCTCTTTGGCGTGGCGGTCTTCTAACCCGATCGAAAATCAAAGAACGAAGACCCCCGCCCACCCGGAGCGAGGTGGGCGCGATAAGCGGGCGTGCCACTCCGGACATCTTTAGGTTGCAGGTTACACGTTGAACGTTGAACGTTCCCACCCTTCCTCCCGGATCGTGAGAGTGCGCGTTGATCGGGCGTGCCGTCTTTGACGATTTTGGAAAAGCAGTATCAGCGGTGGGGGTCCTTCGTTGCGCCCCGGTTCTTGGTCGCGCTTTCCGTGAGGATGCCAGGCACGCCGATTCGCCCCAGCGAGACGAATCGACCGGCCGGCGTTGGCGAATCGGGATGCCAGGCACCTCCGAGAGACGCGCCCTCGGGGAGGGCCTCGGGGAGATGGGCGCGCCGAAGTCAGTGCATCGAAGCGAACGCGGGGGCCCGGATTCCGGCGCCAGCGTCTGCGACAGCAATCAGCGTCAGGACCTCAGGTCTTCCATGGCCTGCGGCTGCCGACTTTCGACCATTGACTTATGACTTTCGACCGGCGGGAAGGGCGGAGGATCCGGTATCCTGCTTTGATGACAACGGTAGCGGGACTGATCATCGGCGACGAGATCCTCACCGGCAAGGTGCGGGACGCCAACGGTCCCGTGCTGATCGATCTCTGTCGGGAGCTGGGTGTCTGCCTCGAGCGCCTGGTCTACATCGGAGACGACATCGAGGTCATCGCCACCGAGGTGCGCTCGTGCTCGGAGCGCTTCGACGCGGTGGTCACCTCCGGCGGCGTCGGACCGACCCACGATGACCGCACGGTGGCCGCGGTGGCACATGCCTTTGAGGTTGGGGTCGACCGGCACCCGGATTTGGAGGCCATGATCCGGGCCTGGTGGGGGAAGCGGTTCACCGGTGCCGCCCTCCGCATGGCCGACATGCCGGAGGGATCCCGGTTGTTGTACGGCGACGACGGACTGTTGCCGTTGGTGGTATTTCGCAACATCTATTTATTTCCGGGCATCCCTCGTCTCTTCGAGGCCAAGATCGGCGCCCTCCGCGGGGTGTTGGAGGGACGCCCATCAACCCTGCGATCCATCTATCTGAACTCGGATGAGAGCCTTGTCGCGCCACTGCTCGCCCAGGTGGCGGAAGCGTTCGGAGAGGTCAAAATCGGCAGTTATCCCCGGTCCGAAGACGAGGATCACCGGGTTTGGGTCACCGTGGAGGCGCCGGCTTGTCAGGCGGTGGACGCCGCGGTTGACCGGTTGCTCGAGCTGCTGCCGGACGGCGAGGTTGTTCGCGTCGACTGAGGGTTCATCACCGCCGGCGGAATGCCATGATCCACGAAAACGGTTGCTGTGTAACGAACCATGACCATATCCCAGACTGATCCCCAACGCGACGAGTGGATGCAATTGGTGCGGCGCGTTCGCGAGAACCCATCACTGCCGTTCGGAGAGCAGTGGGAGACCTTCCAACGGCTCGCGGCCGAGCGACCTGAGGAGCTCGGCCCAATGCCGGCGTGGTGGCCCGACACCGATCGGATCGCCAACTCCAACATTGGCCGATTCGCCGCCGATCTCGGTTTGGGTGGCTACGAGGAGTTGCACCGCTGGTCCGTGGACCACCGAGAGGATTTCTGGGGCCGAGTCATCAATCGGTTGGGGGTCGTGTTTGACCGAAATCCCGGTGGAGTCCTCGAAGCCGGCGACGGGCCAACCGCGCCGCGATGGCTGCCCGGCGCCCGGCTCAACATCGTGGACAGCTGTTTTCGGCCTTCGGACTGCACCATCGCGGTAGCCATTGGTCACGAGGGTTCGTCGGCTGTCGAAACCTTGACTTACGGCGAGCTGGAGCACCTCGTCAATCGGGTGGCCAACGGCCTGATCGCAAACGATTTCCAGCCCGGTGACGGCATCGCCCTGTATATGCCCATGAATCTCGAGTGCGTCGCGGCCTACCTCGGCGTGATCCGGGCGGGCTGCTATGTGGTCTCCATTGCCGACAGCTTCGCCTCCGACGAGGTGGCTCGACGGCTGCGGATCGGCCGCGCGACCGGCGTGGTCACGGTGGACGTATTCGACCGCGGCGGCAAGAAGATCCCGCTTTACGACACTCTGGTCGAGGCCGGGGCGCCCCGGACGGTGGTGGTTTCCTCCAATTCCAATGTGGATCTTCGCGAGGGAGACCTCCTCTGGGAGAATTTCCTAGGCGACGGCTCGCCCCCCGCTCCGCTGATGGGCGATCCCGATGCAATGATCAACGTGCTGTTTTCATCGGGCACCACCGGCGACCCAAAGGCCATCCCGTGGAGCCATCTCACCGCAATCAAGGCCGCCGCCGACGGCCACTTCCACCAGGACATCGGACCGGGCTCGGTGGTGGCATGGCCCACCAACATCGGCTGGATGATGGGGCCGTGGCTGATCTTCGCGACCTTCATGAATGGCGCGGCAATGGCGTTGTATGAGGGGTTGCCCACGGGGAAAGGCTTTACTTCCTTCGTAGAGCGAACGGGCGTGTCCATGCTGGGTGTCGTTCCCTCGCTGGTGCGGGCATGGCGGAGCTCCAGCGCATGCGAGAACGCGAACTGGAACGGCATCGAGGTCTTCAGCTCCACCGGCGAGCCCTCCAACCGGTCCGACTCACTGTGGCTGATGAGCCAAACGGGATTCCGGGCGCCGGTTGTGGAGTACTGTGGCGGCACCGAAATCGGTGGCGGCTACATCACCGGCACGGTGGTCCAGCCCTCGTCCCCGGCCACCTTCTCGACACCCGCCCTCGGCCTCGATCTGGTGCTGCTCGACGAGGATGGAACTCCGGTCGACACCGGAACCAACGGCGAGGTCTTCCTGATCCCGCCATCCATCGGGTTGTCCCAAGCCCTGCTCAACCGAGATCACGACGAAGTCTATTACGACGGCTGCCCACCGGGACCGGAAGGTCGGGTCCTGCGACGCCACGGCGACCAGCTGGAGCGTCTCCCAAGGGGCTACTACCGCGCCCACGGCCGCGCCGACGACACCATGAATCTCGGCGGCATCAAGGTCTCGTCGGTGGAACTCGAAAACGTGCTCGATCAGCACGAGGCCGTCTCTGAAAGCGCCGCAGTGGCGGTGCAGCCCGGTGGCGAGGGCGCCGATCGTCTCGTGGTCTTCGCAACGCTGACCGAGGACCGACCCGTGGACGAGCTCAAGCGCGAGCTCAACCAGCGGCTGGCCGCCACCCTCAACCCATTGTTCAAGATCCACGACGTGGTGGCTGTCGACTCCATGCCCCGGACCGCATCCAACAAGCTCATGCGGAGAACCTTGCGCGCGGAGTACATGGGGCGGGGTTGAAAATCAGGTACCACATGTCGGTGCCATGCACCGCCGCAGATGTGGCGACCTTGTTCTCCAATTCGGTTTCGACGGTGCCTGGCACCGGCCCGCGGGATGGGTTCGACTCACTGATTTCGTCGCGCCCAACTCCCAACCGCGGTCCCCGAGAGAGCCACCCCTGACACTTTCGGGCCTCGCATGCGCTCAACGCCGCATTCCACAGGTCCCGAAAGTGTCAGAAGTGGCACGCCCGACCGTCGCGCCCACACCCACTCAGGGAGGCGGGGGGGGGGGCGATCTTGCATCTTGGATCTTAGATCGGTTGGGCGGGCGGGGGAAAAACAACGCCACCGTGCTCGCACGGTGGCGCCGGTCCGCCCGGTGGGGCGGAATTCGTTCTGTTTTGCGGCTCTAGAAGCGGCGGACGATGCCGATTCCGAGGCCGATCACGATCATCAGCAGACCGGTCAGACCCACCAGCGGCAGCTGGCTGGCGGTGGACGGCAGGGCGGGCGCGGTGTAGGCCGGGGCTGGCTTCGGAGCTGGCTTCGGAGCGGCAGCCGGGGCCGTGCCCATCGCCATGACCTCACGCTCGTCCACGATTTCTTCCCTCGTGGAGACGATCGTGGCAGTGACATTCATACCCGGCTTGAGGTCCCAAAGCGTGATCGGCTTGCCGTTGGAGGTCAGTTGCACACCCTCGGGGACTTCATGGTACTTCTTGACCTCGCCGTCCTCGTTGCGGATGATCACGGTCTGGCCGACGCGCTCGAGCACCTTGCCGTTCCGAACCTCTTCCGTGTAGACGTCGAGGACCTCTCGGTTGGTCTTGACCTCGGCAGTCAGCACGGTTCCAGGCTTGAGATCGCCCACCGCGGTGGGAACACCGTCGATGTCGAACATGAAGCCTTCTTGCACGTCAAACTGTCGCGTCGTGCCGTCCGCCATCTTGACGACCAGGTTGTTCCCGTGGGTGGTCACAACCGTGCCCTGCAGGATTTCGCGGGTCATCTGTGCCATCGAGACACCAGCGCCCACCATCGTCACCACGACGGCAATCAGAATTACTTTCGAAAAACGAGACATCACAAATCCTCCTTATGGTTAGTACCTTACAAAGTCAATGAACAATTGGGCCGTATATACCATTCCCATTATCGAGCGCAAGTTGCGAGCTTTCTAACCCGAGGGATTCTGTTTCCAGAATTCTCCACCGAGTCACCACAATGTCGTTGCCTCTGCACTCCAAACACCAATTGACCCGGATTGTAGCACGTCCGGACTCGTGAGACACTCGGCTTTCCCGCTCAGGCGAAAAATTCAACGCAAACGATTGATTATGGGTTTGTTATGCTGCCAATCGTGGACTATTTCAAGCTCACCACGCCGAGCGCACTGGTCGATCTGGACCGTCTCGAACGCAACGCAGCGTGGATGACCAACAGGGCGAAGGAGCTCGGGGTCAGCCTACGGCCCCACGTCAAGACCCACAAATGCATCGAAGCCGCGAAGATACAGACCGCGGGTCAGACCCGGAAGATCACGGTTTCTACCCTGGCCGAAGCCCGGCGGTTCGCCGAGGCCGGTTTTGACGACATCATCTACGCCGTACCCCTGTCGCCAGAGAAGACCCCAGCGTGTGCCGAACTCCAAAGCCAGATCGGGGCATTCCACCTGCTGCTCGACCATCCCGGAACGTTGGACGCTCTCGAAGGGTTCGGAACGGCCCATAGCCACCGATTTTCGGTCTTTTTGAAGGTGGACTGCGGATTGCACCGCGCTGGGGTGAATCCGGAGAGCCCTGAGGCAGTGGCACTCGCGGGACGGCTCCACCGTTCGAACCAGGTGGACTTCCGGGGCATCCTGACCCACGCGGGCCAGTCCTACAGGAGTCGAAACCGCTCAGAGGCAGCCGACGTCGCAGCCAATGAGCGGGACCTCATGGTGGCCTTCGCCGAGAAGCTCCGGGCCAAGGGCATCCCGGTGGACGACATCAGCATCGGTTCGACCCCCACCATCACCGCGGCGGATGACCTCCAGGGGATTTCCGAGGTTCGACCCGGCAACTATCTCTTCTTCGACGCCTTCCAGGCGGCCATCGGCAGCTGCAGTGTCGACGACGTGGCCTTTTCGGTGCTGACCACCGTGATCGGCGTCTACCCGGACGCCCGGCGGCTGGTGGTGGACGCCGGCGCCCTCGCGCTCAGCAAGGACCCAGGACCGACCCACGTGGACCCGGACTGCGGCTTCGGAGTGGTGGTGTCGGAACAAGACTGCAGGCCTGTGTCGGGCCTCAAGGTGACGTCGCTTGCTCAGGAGCACGGCGTGATGCACTCCGACGGACCGCTCGACCCCGCATGGCGGGCCGGCACGCGGTTTCGGATCCTGCCCAACCACTCCTGCCTGGCAGCGGCCTGCTTTGAGACCTACAACGTCGTTCGCGGCACCGAGGTGGTGGACGAATGGCGCCCGGTTCGTGGGTGGTAGCTCCCCCACCCGCCCGGATACCGGATCTCGGATGCCGGATGCCGGATCCCCCACCCAACCAACCTGGGAGCAAGGAACAGGGAACACCCCCGCCCTCCCGAGCCCGCTTGTCACGGCGTAGCCGGAGGCGGAGCCGGAAGCCCGAGCCCGCTTGTCACGGCGTAGCCGGAGGCGGAGCCGGATGGCCGTTTCCGTCGCCGAACGAAGAACGAAATCACCCGCCCACCCGGAGCGAGGTGGGCGCGATAGGCGGGCGTGCCACTCCGGACATCTTTCAGTTGCAGGTTACACGTTGAACGTTGAACGTTCCCACCCTTCCCCCGGATCGTGAGAGTGCGCGTTGATCGGGCGTGCCGTCTCTGACGATTTTGGAAAAGCAGTATCAGCGGTGGGGGTCCTTCGTTACGCCCCGGTTCTTGGTCGCGCTTTCCGTGAGGATGCCAGGCACGCCGATTCGCCCCAGCGAGACGAATCGACCGGCCCGCGTTGGCGAATCGGGATGCCAGGCACCTCCGAGAGACGCGCCCTCGGGGAGGGCCTCGGGGAGATGGGTGCGTCGACGTCAGTGAATCGAAGCGAACGTGAGGGCCCGGATTCCGGCGCCAGCGTCTGCGACAGCAATCAGCGTCCGGGCAGATGGCAGCATGGGTGATGAGCGACCGCAATCCGGAGCAATCCCAGCTGATCACTGCCGCAGTCCCTGATCGCTGACGCAGCCGCCGATCACGGTCGCTGTTTCTGATGACCGTCGCTGTCGCTGCCCCTGGATTTCGGGCACGGACACGGCGGAACCCGGAACCAGCGAAAATGGTCTGTACTCTGCGGCCTACGCGAAAAAACCGGCGGGGTCGGCCCCGCCGGCTCGATTCCGTCCGATCGCTGACTCGACTCAGAAGTCCTTTCGGAGCAACTCCACGCTCCGCTGCGGGTCGAGCAGCAACATGGCTGTGTCACCGTCCCGCGGTGTCGCACCCTCGGTCATCAGGTCGATCACCTGGGTGGGTGTGAGGTCAGGGTTCAGGGCAAAGAGCTTGGCCGCCAGGTTGAGGGCGTTGGGCGATGCCATGGAAGTCCCTGACGCGGCCATCCGGCCGCCGCCGGGCACGAAGCTCTCCACCTCGAAGCCGTTGGCGTAGATCACCACGTTGCTGCCACCCGAGGTGAAGCTGGTGGGATCCCCAGCCTGGTCCACCGCGGCCACCACCATCAGATTCGGGAGATCGAAATTCGACGGAATGACCTCGTCGAACTCCACGTCATTGTCGTCGTTGCCGGCCGCAGTGATAAACAGAATCTCCGGCGCCGACGCCAACGCGTCATGGAGGCTGCTCTTGAGGATGCCGAAGATCTCGCGGGTCTTGGCCGCTCGCTCTTCAGGATCGGTAACGCCGTTGGCCTCGAGCACGCCCTCCACCTCCTTGAGGGTCCAGCCCCAGCTCATGTTGACGGTTCTCACGCCCGCATTCTTGAAGTAATCCACCGCGTCCTGGTGGGACTTGGCGTACTCCTCGGCGATCTCGGTTGTGAGCAAACGCCGGGGCGTGTGGTAGTCGAAGCTGTAGCGCGAGATCAACAACTCGGCGTAGGGATTGCCTTCGATCGCGATCCCCGCCACGTGGGTGCCGTGCATGTAGAGCGATGCGAAGGACATGGACTCGATAAAGGCCTTGACCTCTTCGGGCTGGAGGACGGAGAGGTACTTCTTGAGCTCGGTGGCCTCCGGGCTGTCGATAGAGGCGCCAAGATCCATGAATCCCTTCATGTAGGCCATGGCGTCGTCCACCTTGCCCTCCATGTCGCCCTCGGGGTGGAGCAACTCAGGCGTCCGGCGTCCATACACGTCGAACGCGATGCCGTGCACGTCGTCCACGTAGCCATTGCCGTCGGTGTCGGTCCCGTCCAGGCGCTCATTCGGGTTGGTCCACAGTGATTTTTCAAAAATCGACGCATCCACGCCCGAGTCCCAGATACCGATCACCACCGGCTGGGCACCGCTGGTCTTGTCCAGGGTCACCGCGCGGGCCGCCCAAATGTCGGGCTTGACGACCCGGTTGGCATCGATCAGCTGCTGATAGACCGCCGCAACCTCGTCCTTGACGGGCAGAAAGGCAGCCATGGTGTACCGCATGCTCACGAGACTCCGGGCCGCATCCTCGGTCAGCTCGCCGGTCTTGGCCACCACCGGATCGAGTTGACTCTGCACCGAGCCCAGAATCAGATTTTCGCTGGCATACTCGGCGTACCCCTTGGCTCCTTCGATCTCATCCTGAACCACTTCCCAGGGCATGGCTTCGACCATCTCGGTGAGGTGGCTGGAAAATGCGGATCTGAAGGCTTCAGGGTCATCGACCGGGTCCACCTCGTCGCGGGCCGTCACCCACGCCCTCATGGTGATTCCCGCCATCAGCCGATTCGCCTCCTTGTCCTCCAGGGCGATGCTTTTGTCGAGCCAGGCCAGGGCCGCCTCGTACTCGCCTTCGAGGAAATCGACGCGGCGCATGGTGCCGTAGATCGACTGCAGGGTCGTCTCGTCTTGGATGTCGTAGTCGTCGAGAAGTCGCTCCTGCTCGGCCCTCACCTTGGCGGCGAATTCCCTGAAGTTTTCCGACATGAGCAGTTCGGAGGCCGATCCGTCGATGGGATAAACCACCCGCGGCAGATCGTCCAGTGACTCGACCTTGATCTTGGTGACGGTGGTGTCTTCCTTGCTCCCGCCACAGGCTGAGAGCCCGACGACGAGCAGCGCACAGACACAATACAAAAGGGCATTCTTCATCAGCATCGTCCATCCTTCCTTTGAATCGAGCACCGGCCGGCAGACGCCCGACCGCGCTCACAACGTCAATACGGTATACGATCCGGCTTGGTTCTGGTAAACAAACTGGCGGTTCCCGCGGCCCGCGGTGAGGGTGTTATTCTAGCGGCCGGACAGGGGGCGTAATCGAGGCGATGATGGCACGCAAGAAGGTCACTTACGACGAGAAATCGATCCAGACGCTGGATGCCCTCGAGCACATCAGGCTGCGCACCGGCATGTACATCGGCCGCGTCGGCGACGGCTCGAACCCGGCCGACGGAATCTACGTGATGCTCAAGGAAGTCATCGACAACTCGGTGGACGAGTTCATCATGGGCAAGGGCCGCAAGATCGAGATCACCCGGTACGGATCCGAAATTTCGGTTCGCGACCACGGCCGCGGCATTCCCCTTGGGAAAGTCGTCGAATGCGTGTCGCAGATCAACACCGGCGGCAAGTACAACGATGATGTCTTCCAATTCTCGGTGGGACTCAACGGCATCGGGAACAAGGCCGTCAACGCCCTGTCCTCCGAGTTCGAGGTCATCAGCTACCGTGAGGGCAAGTTCAAACGCGCCGTATTCTGTCGCGGCAAGAAGACCGCCGAAGAAAAGGGATCAGACCCGAAGGCCACAGACGGCACCCTGATCCGGTTCATCCCCGACACCGAGATCTTCCGTGACTACGACTGGCGCGAGGAGTACATCGAGGACCGGCTGAGGTACTACGCCTTTCTCAACAGCGGGCTGTCGCTTCATTACAACGGACAGAAGTTCAACAGCCGATCCGGGCTCGCCGACCTTCTGGAGCACGAAATCGGTTCGGAGCCCAGCGTCTACGACGCCGTTCACCACGCCGAGGAGCGGCTCGAGTTCGCCTTCACCCACACCCATACCTATGGCGAGACCTACTTCAGCTTCGTCAACGGCCAGTACACCAACGACGGCGGCACCCATCAGAGTGCATTTCGGGAAGGTATTCTCAAGGGAGTCAACGAGTTCGCCAAGAACGGATTCACAGGCGAGGACGTTCGCGACGGCCTCATCGGAGCGGTGGCCATCAAGGTCCAGGACCCCGTGTTCGAATCCCAGACCAAGAACAAGCTCGGATCCACCGAGGTGCGATCGTGGATCGTCAACGCCGTCCGCGAACAGGTCGTGCTGTGGCTCCACAAAAACCCCCAGGCCGCCGAGAGGTTGATCGCCAAAATCAAAAACAACGAACGGGTCCGTAAGGAGTTGTCGTCCATCAAGAAGGAAGCGCGCGAACGCGCCAAGAAGGTGGCCATCCGCATCCCGAAACTCATCGACTGCAAGGTCCATTACGACGACCCCAAGGCAAAAAGGCGAGACGAAACCACGATCTTCCTCACCGAGGGCGATTCGGCCGGCGGCGCCATGATCCAGGCCCGCGACGTCCAGACCCAGGCCATCTACTCGCTCAAGGGCAAACCGCTCAACACCCACGGCCTCGGTCGCGAGGCAATCTATAAGAACGAGGAGCTCTACAACATCATGCGCGCCCTCGGCATCGAGGACAGCCTCGACGGGCTGCGCTACAACCGGGTCGTGATCGCCACCGACGCCGACGTCGACGGGATGCACATCAGGAACCTGCTGTTGACCTACTTCCTGCGGTATTTCGAGG
Organism: uncultured Holophagae bacterium; assembly: GCA_963710645.1. Classification (GTDB taxonomy): domain Bacteria; phylum Acidobacteriota; class Thermoanaerobaculia; order Thermoanaerobaculales; family Sulfomarinibacteraceae; genus FEB-10. The sequence continues at coordinate 492,453 of CAVQBD010000009.1, forward strand.
AACTGGTGACAAAACACCACATCTTCATCCTCGAGACACCGCTTTTCAGGGTGCGCAATAAAAAGGAAACGGTCTACTGCTATTCGGAGACCGAGCGCGATGCCGCATCCGAACGCCTCAAGGGATCGGAGGTCACCAGGTTCAAGGGACTTGGGGAAATCGGCCCTCAGGAGTTCAAGCAGTTCATCTCCACCGATGACCGACTGGTTCCGGTGACCGTGGGGTCCATGGGCGACGTCAAACAGGCCCTGGACTTCTACATGGGTAAAAACACACCGGCGCGACGTGATTTCATCATCGAAAACCTCATCTCGGATATCGCATGAGGACCGGCCTCGGGACTCGGGGATCGGGACTCGGATTCTCTCGGCGCCATGGAATGTGTACTGACCCCAATCTCATCCGAGTCCCAAGCCTCATTTCCCGAGTCCCGGGTCCCGAGTCCCGAGCAATATTCCACCAAGCGAGAGCACACAACACATGACCCGCCTCAAGCCCCTCATGGGCGACAACTTCCTCCAGTACGCCAGCTACGTGATCGTGGACCGGGCGATCCCCGACCTGCGCGATGGTCTCAAGCCTGTGCAGCGCCGAATACTGGCCACCCTGTCACGAATGGATGACGGCAAGTTCCACAAGGTCGCCAACGTCATCGGCGACACCATGAAGCTCCATCCCCACGGTGACGCGTCCATAGGCGACGCGCTGGTGGTGCTGGCCAACAAGGAGTACCTCATCGAGCGGCAGGGGAACTTCGGCAACGTGGTGACCGGCCACCCGGCAGCTGCCGCCCGTTACATCGAATGCCGGCTCACCGAGTTGGCCAAGGAAACCATGTTTCGCAGGGCGCTCACCGAGTACCGCCCGAGCTATGACGGCCGAAACTCGGAGCCGGTGGTGCTGCCGGCAAAGCTGCCCATCGTGTTGTTGCTCGGTGCCGAGGGGATCGCGGTGGGCATGTCGACCAAGATCCTCCCCCACAACTTCTCCGAGCTGCTTTCCGCCCAGATCAATATCCTCAACAACCAGCCCCTGGAGCTGTTCCCCGACTTTCCCACCGGAGGTTTGGTGGACGTCAGCGAGTACGACGACGGGCTCGGAAAGGTCAAGGTGCGGGCACGGATCGAACGGAAGGACGACAAGACCGTTGTGATCCGAGAGATTCCCTTCGGCACCACCACCGAGAGCGTCATCGCGTCCATCGAATCGGCGGCATTGAAGGGCAAGATCAAAATCGGCGCCATCAACGACTTCACAACCGAACGAGTCGAGATCGAGGTCGACCTGCCGCGCGGCGTCTACTCCGACGAGGTCATCCCGCAGCTCTACGCCCACACCGACTGCGAGGTCTCGATCTCCTGCAATCCGGTGATGATCAAGGATCGCAGACCGGTGGAGCTGGGCGTCAGCGAGACCCTGTGCTTTCTCACCGACCAACTGCGGGCCACCGTCCGGGCCGAGCTCGAACTCGAGCTGCAGCAACTCGCCGACAAGAAACACTGGCTCGACCTTGAACGGATCTTCATCGAGAACCGGATCTACAAGAGGATCGAGGAGGCAACCACCGAAGAGCAGGTTCATGAGGAGGTTCGGACCGGTCTCGAACCCCACATCGAGGGCTTGGACCGTGAGATCACCGACGAGGACCTCGAACGCCTGTTGGCAATTCCCATCCGCCGCATATCGCGGTTCGACATCGAGAAGAACCAGCGCGACATCAAGACCACGGTCAAGGCCATCAAACAGGTTCGCGCCAAGCTGCGCCGGCTCACCCCGACCACCATCGAGTACCTCGAATACCTGGTGGAGAAATATGGTGGGGCCTTCCCCAGACGGTCCGAGATCACCACCTTCGAGGCAGTCGATGTGCGAGCGGTCTCGCGGCAGAACATCCGGGTCGCCTACGACCCCGCCACCGGGTTCTTTGGTCGGTCCGTCAAGGGAGACAAGTACCTGCTCAACGTCAGCGAGTACGACAAGCTTCTGCTCGTCTCGCGGGATGGTTCGTACCGGATCATCGGGCCGGAGGACAAGGTGCTGGTTCCGAAGGTCATCTACTGCAAGGTCTTCGACCCGGAGGCGGGTGCGGCCTTCACGGTCGTCTACCGCACCAAGGACAAAATCGTCTACGGCAAACGGGTCCATATCAAGGCATTTATCCGCGATCGTGAGTACGAGTTGATCAAGGACCGCGAGGGCCGCATCGATCTACTGATCGAGGGTGACTCCGAGGATACGGTCCAGATGGACTTTGTACCGCACAAGCGGCAACGGGTCCACGAGGCCAGCTTCGACCTGTCTCAACTCGAAGTCACCGGGGTTGGGGCTCGGGGTCGACGGCTCGCCCCCAAAGCTGTCGCCAAGTTGAAGAAGGTCAGGGGAGACACGGCTGAGATCGATGAGCCTCCGACCCCCCGACCCGAGACCGAGGTCGAGGCGGAGAATCAGCCCACGCTCTTCGATGAATAGGGGCTAGGGGCTCGTCCCCCCGCCCGCTCAATTCGTTACGCGTTCAACGTTTGACGTTCAACGTTTAACTTCCCTTTTCAAGGTCGCCGACTCGAGGAGCGCGAAACACATTTGTCCAGTCCGTTTCACGAATCCCGAGCCCCGAGATCCGAGTCCCGAATCCCGAGTCCCGGGGTGACCCCCGACGCCGGAAGCGCTACATTAGGCGAAAGACCAATCAAGGAGGTGCGCGATGCCGACCTTTGTCCTGATGACCCGTCTCGCTCCGGAGGCCGTCCACGATGTTGAGGTTCGGCGTGCCATGGGCCGCGCCTGGTTGAAAAAGGTCAAGGGTGCATGTCCCGAGGTCCGGTGGATCTCGCACTACGCGATCCTCGGCGCCTACGACTTCATGGACATCTACGACGCCCCGGATGTGGAAACCGCCCACAAGGTCTCGCTGATCTCCCGGGCAGAGGGAGCAGTCAGCGCAGAGAGCTGGCAGGCACTGCCCTACGACGAGTTCATCCACCTCCTCGAGGGGATCTGACGGACTCTGGAGGCGGGTCGCTCAGGGGCATTCGAGGGGCCCGAGATCGACCCCGAGTTCCAGCGCTCGCCGACAGGCGCGCGGATAGTCCTTGGACCGATCAGTGAGGTGGGACGCCACCGCAAAAAGGGCCCAGGCTTCGGCTGACTCCGACGTGCGGCGCCCACTCAGTCCCCTGCGCAGCCTGCGATAGGCCTCGTCGGGCTCTCCCGACAGCAGGGACAACCGAGCCAGGAGGGGAAGCAGCTGACGATCAAAACGCCACCGATCCTGTCGTGCCATCGTATTTTCGGCCATCGCCAGCTGCTCGGATGCTTCTCCGAGGCGATCGCCGTCGAGAAAGAGCCTCCCCAAAACCAGGTGGAGCGCGATGTCCACCGCGCGTGACGCCCGTTGGGTATCGACCTCGAACCCGAGCCACTGCTCGTCGGCGTCGAAGACCGGCTTGGAGAAGGCCGCCACCAGCACCTCCTCCGCCTGCCCGGTCTCGCCCGCCGCCAGCAGGTCCATTCCCCTCTGGAGGGCGGCACGTCGTGGCCAACGGTCAGCGGAGATGAACCAACCAAAGACCTCACCATAACGGTCGAGCCAGAAGATCTCCGGCTCCCGGTCCATCTCCAGACGGAACGGAGTCTTCTCACCTTCGAGCAGGATCCGGCCACTCAAGACTTCCTGGGGCCCATCACCGGACTGGCCGATTTCGTGATCGCCCCGGACACCGATCTGGAATGGCACCACCAACACCGAACCCGCCACATCGAGGCGGGCCGTTGTGGTACGCGAGACGTCGAGCCGCTCTGAAGAGCGCTCGACGACCGCGAAAGTCGTCCGGAAGGAGGGTTGTTGCTCGGCCTGTCCCTCCACCACCCAGCGTCCGCCGCCCAATTGATCGATCGTGTAGCCATAGGATATCTCGGGAATCCCGGTGCCGTGAACGTACTGCCGCTTGAACCACTGGAGATCGACGCCTCCGAGGCGTTCCAGCATGGTCAGAAAATCGTCGGTAGTGATGACATGCCCAGCGGCCACCTCTACAACATTGCCGAGGATCTCGACAAAGGCCTCCTCCTGATAAAGCCGAGCGAGCATGTCCAGGACGACGGCGCCCTTCTGATACACCACGGCTTGGTAGGCGTCGCTGCTGAGAGACGAGTTGAGACGCGCGCCCATCACGACCGGCCCGAGGGACTCCACAGGTCGACCCTCCTCGGTCCGGCTTTCCAGCGCCGATTTCCAGCCGGTGGTCGGCCCCCGCCCCACTCGTCTTTCCCCCACCGCCCAAAGACGATTTCGTTCGTAAAGCAGGGCCGAAAAATTGGCCATGGCCTCCGAGATCCACTGATCCCGATAGCTCGACCAACCCACCTGGTTGCCCCACCATTGGTGGGCGAGCTCATGGGCAATCAACAGGCGGCGGTCCTCGAATCCCAACAACTCACCCCATATATCCCAATCCACGATGCCTGCCGTCGAAAGGGTGACAAACCCAAGCAGTCCTTGCGAGAACCCTCGGGGCGAGCTCACCACCACCAGATCCTCGAGCGGGTACGGCCCGTAGATGGCCTGAAAATAAGCGAGCGGCCCCCGGACCCTATCGAGCACCTCCTCGGCGAGGTCAGGCGATACATCCTGCCCGAGTCGGTCGATGGCAACTGTGATTTTGGTGTTCCCGAGTGCTCCGCTGACAACCTCGTAATCACCGATCTCGAAGCTGAAGCCGAGAGCACGCACATCAAGGGAACGATGCTGCCATCGCCGCCGACCGTCGACTCCCTCTTCCGCCACCGTCCCACTGCCAAAGAGCTGATATTTCTTCGGCCACCGAATTTCGAGCTCGTAGGTCGCGCGGTCGACTGCGCCGGCATGGGGATACCAGCCGAGCGGCCTTCTCTGGCTATAGGCGCCGGACGCCAGGCGATCGAAGGGTCGCCCGGAATACTCCACTTCGACGGTCAACATATCCCCGGCAGCCGCTGGGCCGGCAAGCAACACCGTCAGCTCGTCCTGACTGCGGGTGAAAACCAACTCGACCCCGTTGCCATCCGTCACCCTGGCGGGGGTCAGATCACCGCCCATGTCCAGGGTCACGACTCGGAGACCCTCGATGAGCACATCCATCTGAATCCGGGCATTCGCCTCGAGCGCGAGCTGCTTGCCCTCAACAACTGCCGAAATCGCGTAGTGTCGTGACTCGACCCCGGGCGTTCCCGGAGTCGGGTCGCCCGCTGCGTTGAGCAGGCTGGCCGAAATCCAGGTGTCCCAGATTCCCAGATCTTCGACATCACGGCCAATCAACTTGCCGCGCCGCTGCTCCCTCTCCAAGTGGCGCACCGCCTTCCGACGCTCGCGGTCGGTCATCTTCGGCTGCACGAACTGGCCCACGGTCAGCTGTTCCTCCGCCAACGGATCCATCACCCAGAGAAACCGGCCCAGTTGCTCGCCTTCGAAAGAGGCGCAGAAGAACCCGCGTCCCAGAGGATCGCCGACGCCATCGCGCAGCAGACGCGCGTCCACGTCGAGCAGGCGGCGCTCCGGACTCGAATGCCAACGATCGAGCAGCTCCACCGCCGACGCCACCCGGGGATCATCCGCGGCAGAGGGCAACTCCGACAACCTCTGTGACGCCGCATCGAGGGCGATCACGAACACGGCCCGGTCAAAGGACTCGTCGAGCACCGGAGAACCCGTGAAGACCTCCAGCTGGCCGCTCTCCACCTCGTCGTCAGGATGCATCACCACCCTGCCGTCGCCGATGAACACGAACTCCACGGCGCGGCCGGCCACAGGGCTCGACGGGATCAGGATACCGTCGTTCAGATACACCAGACCCAGGCCCGTGTTGAGATTGAAATTGGAAGCGTGGACGGCCCGTTGTGGCAGGGCCTCGGCTGTTTCGATCTGGCGGATGATGTCGGAGACCACCACCGACTGGGCCGTGGCTCCTTTGACCCCAACACCGGCCGCCGCGGCGACACCCAGCGCTGCGAGCATCAACCGTGAGAGAAACACTCTGGGCCTCCGACCTCCGAGGTTATACCCGCTGCTCAGAACTCCACAACCTCGAGCCTGCTCACCAGGACAACAATCCCTGTGAACCAATCAGTCCCGAATACGTTCCTATTTCCAAGTAGGCGATGGGTTTTCGGGAGGTCCAGATGAGGTACAGGTCCGTATTCTTCGCACTCCTTCTTTCATTTTCATCGATCACAGTTCTGGCCGCCACCAAGACGCTGGACCGCGAGCATGTCTTTCCGGCTACAAAGGGCGACACCGTGAAGATTGATGTTTCGTTCCACAGGGTCGAGGTGACCGCGAGACCGGGGAACTCGGTGGATGTGGCCGTGCACCTCGAGGTCACCGGCTCTGATTCCAAGGCGGACACGGTGCTGGAGGCGCTCGATCCGGTGTTTCGCGAAGAGGGTGACACTCTTCTGATTCGATCCGCAAAAAAAGGTCTTGGAGGGTTTGGCTCGACCAAGGTCAAGGGTCTCGTGACCGTGGCCATGCCGCCGGATCTCCATCTGGAGGTGGACGGGTCGTCGGGCAGCTTCGTGGTGCAGGGTGATTTTGGATCCGCCAAGGTCAACTGCGATGCATCATCGGGGAGCTTTCGGATGAGCGGCGCCGCCAAGCAGGTCTCTGCCGATTCATCATCGGGATCGGTGGTCATCGAGCTGACCACACCCGCCGATTCGGTCCAGGCGGATACTTCGTCCGGCAGCATCACTCTGAGGGGAGGCGCCCGTTCGGTCCGTACCGAGGCGTCGTCGGGGTCGATCACCCTTGAAGGGCTTCTCGGAACGGCTCACATGGAAACTTCTTCCGGGAGCATTTCGGCTCGCTGGACAGCGATCCCAGCCGGGTCCGAAGTCTTTGCCGACGCCAGCTCGGGCAGCGTCAATCTCTCCTTTCCGGCCGGTACGATTCTCGCCGGAAACGTGACCGTGTCATCAGGCGGGATCCACTCCGACTTTCCTGGCGTGGCCTCCGACCGCGGCCGACACATGGAATTGACCGGTGGAACCGGGGCCGTCCTCCTTCGGGCCGAAACCTCCTCGGGGGGAGTCCATCTCCGCGCCCACTGATCCTCGTCCCGGTTTTACTCTGCCCGACCGGTCGTGGCCGGCGACCGGGTCAGCTCGACCCGGATCGATCATTCGGGTAGCAGCCGGAGGTTTCCGCGATATTCTCTAAGTCATGGATCGCGTGCTGGTAGTTCATCGAGACGACGAGGCATTACGATCGCTGGAGAAGCTGTTGCTTGATCGAGGGCACCGGGTTTCCCTCGCGAGCTCGATCGATAATGCGATTGAGAAGGTCAGCGAGGGACATCCAGGCCTCGTGGTGATGTGCCTGCCCATCGATGGAGTGGACGGGGATGATGCGGTGGTGGCCATCCACAAGGCTGAGCCGAAGCTGCCAGTGATCGTCATTTCGTCAAGCGGGGGTACCGGGGAGACCATCAAGGTCATCAAGGCGGGCGCTTTCGACTGCCTTCTCGATCCCTACACCGAAGACGATCTGCTCGAATCGGTTTCCCAGGGCCTCGAAGCCGGACGCCTGATGCGGTCCCCAGTGGCCATCGCTGAGGTCACGGGGGATGAGACCGGGGAGGCGATCATCGGCCGCTCGAAGCCGATGCAGGAAATCTACAAGGCGATCGGCCGTGTCGCGCCAACCGATACCACCGTTCTGATCCGAGGTGCATCGGGCACCGGCAAGGAGTTGGTGGCGAGAGCGGTCTACCAGCACTCGGACAGGTTCGAGGGTCCATTCGTCGTGGTCAACTGTGCCGCCATTCCGGAGACTCTTCTCGAAAGCGAACTCTTTGGCTTCGAGCGGGGTGCGTTCACCGGAGCCGTCCAGCGCCGCATCGGCAAGGTGGAACAGGCCAATGGCGGCACGTTGTTTCTCGACGAGATCGGCGATGTGCCGTTGCCTCTCCAGGCAAAATTGCTGCGCCTGCTCGAGGACCGGCGGATCGAGCGAATCGGTGGACGGGAGCCGGTGCCGGTGGACGTGCGTATTCTGGCCGCCACCAACCGCGACCTCGAGGCGGCCATCGCCAGCGAGTGTTTTCGGAGCGATCTCTATTACCGCCTGAACGTGGTGCCGATCCACCTCCCCTCGCTCGTCGAACGGCTCGACGACGTGCCGCTGTTGTGCGATTACTTCTTAAGACGTTTTGCTCGCGAATTCGGCGTCCGTAACCCCGGGTTGGCCGCCGATGCGTATCCGATTCTCTGTGCTCACAACTGGCCCGGAAACGTTCGCGAACTCGCCAACCTGATGGAACAGTGCCTCATTTTCAGCCGCGGACAGCATGTCGGCCACGAAACGATCAATCGTCTTCTGCTGGGCGCCTACGAGCAGCCGATGGATCCGTTTCAGCCGATCGACGAGGTTCTCTCCAAAGGCATCACACGAGCTCTGGTCGACAAGCCCGAGAATCTGCTCGAAACCGTGACCGATCGCGTCACCCGCCAGACCATTGCCGCGGTGTTGCGCCACACCGATGGCAATCGAACCAGGGCCGCTCATTTGCTCGGTGTATCGCGACCAACGCTGCTCGCCAAGATGCGCAAGCACGGTCTTTCGTGACCCGCAGCCGGAAAATTTTTCGACACTAGTGTAAAGAATTCCGACGATTCGTCGCTGTGACCCTTGGCTGGATAGCAGAGGAAGACCCAGGATTGCTGGATTTGCTGAATTGAAGGCCGTTGGGAATGCCCCGGGCCGGCCTGGCACGTGCTTTGCTATTTTTGAGACGTCGAAAGGAAGGTGCAGAGTTCCTATGACGTTACCTGATGGCTCCGAGCACCAAAACATCCCGCGGATTCGTGTCCGAACAGCTGTGGCAGGACTGGCGCTGATCGTCCTGGCGCCTCTTGTCATCACAGGTGCGATCAACCTCCAGCAATTCCAGAAGGTCTACTACAGCAAGGTCGAGAATGAGCTCATGGCAATCATCGAGCGCCATAGCCTGATCGTTGACTCGTTTATCGGCGACCGTCTCAGCGACGTCCGGGTCATCGCCCGAGAGCACCCCATTGAGAGGTTGAGCCAACCCGAATTTCTGCGCCAGGTGCTCAACCTCATGCGAGAGGAATACCACGGCGCATTCGTCGATCTCGGACTGATCAACTCCGACGGCATCCAGGTGGCCTACGCCGGACCATTCAACCTCCAGATGGCTGACTACTCGTCCGCCCCATGGTTCCAACAATCGCTCGCCAACGAGAGTCACGTCAGCGACGTCTTCGCCGGTCTTCGGGGAACTCCCCATTTCATTGTTGCAACTCAGCGGACGGTTGGGGGCGAGCTCTTCATCGTCAAGGCCACCATCGACTTCGAGGCCTTTAACGCCCTGGTCGAAAATATTCGAATCGGTCATACCGGTTTTGCATTCATCATTAATCGAAAAGGCGAATTTCAAACCAACCCACGCTTCGAAGTCGCACTCAACCGCTCTCCCTACGTAGACCTCCTCAATGGGCAGATTCGATCCGACCGGATATTCGTCATCGATGGTGAGGATCAGCTCGGCCGCTCATCGATCTTCACCATTGCTCCCCTCAAAAACGCGCAGTGGTTCCTGTGTTATCAGCAGGAAACTTCGGACGCTTACGAGGAGCTCCACAGAGTCCGGGGCTTTGCAATAGCGGTACTGATCATCGTCTCCGTCGTTGCGCTGATCATGGGTTACATCATCTCGCGACGCCTCGCCCAACGCCTTGCTGAGGCCCACCATGAACGGACCGTCATGACGCATCAGGTCATCGAAACCGGGCGCCTCGCTTCCATCGGCGAGCTTGCCGCGGGAATCGCTCACGAAATCAACAATCCGGTGGCAATCATGGTTCAGGAGGCTGGCTGGATCGATGATCTGCTTGCTGAAGGTGAGCCGGTCTCAGGCGGCAATCTTGAAGAGATCGAACGCGCGGTTGGACAAATCCGCACCCAGGGCGACCGCTGCAAGGAAATCACCTACAAGCTCCTGAGCTTCGCCCGGAAGACCGATCCGACGGTTCGCGATCGTCATGCTCAATGAACTCGTCGACGAAGTGATCGGGCTGACTTCACAGAAGACCCGATACGCAAATGTCCGCATTGAGACCGAGCTCAGTCCGGATCTGGCGCCCATCCAGGCTGCACCCTCAGAGCTCCAGCAGGTCCTGCTCAATCTGGTGAACAACGCGATCGATGCCATCGAACGACCGGGAGGAACAGTCACCGTGTCCACTCGAACGGCGGGGGACGACGTCGTTCTCGAGGTGAGTGATACCGGGAAGGGAATCCCCGAGGCCAACATCGCCCGCATCTTCGATCCATTCTTTACCACCAAGCCGGTTGGACAGGGCACCGGTCTCGGCCTCTCGATCTGCTACGGAATCGTCAAAAAGATGGGTGGAACGATCACGGTGGAAAGCGAAATGGAAACGGGCACCACATTCACCGTGGTCGTTCCCGAGGGATGCAGCCGAGCAAAACGCGGCGGCTGGATCTTGGATCGAGGGAGAGAAATCATGATTAAGGCATCTGTGCTGATTGTTGATGACGAGGCCCAGTTTGTGGAAACCCTCGCGAAACGCCTCGCCAAGAGGGAATTTCGCGTAAATTTCGCCCACAGCGGTCAGGAAGCCCTGGAAAAACTCGGCGGTGGCGGGCCGACGGCAACCGACGTCGTCATTCTGGACGTCAAAATGCCCGGGATGGACGGGCTCGAAGCCCTCGCACGGATCAAGGACGAACACCCGCTCATCGAGGTGATCATGCTCACCGGCCACGCCACGGTGGAGTCTGCAATCGAGGGCATGAAGCAGGGCGCCTTTGACTACCTTATGAAGCCATGCGATCTCGAGACTTTGATCGCGAAACTGAACGTGGCGGCCGAAAAGAAACGCGAGCACGAAAACAGGATCCTGGAAGCTCGAGCGACCCTCATCGGACTCAGGAGAGGAGACTGAGGGGACATCATGGCTGAATCCCAGAAAGCGATCCGACTACTGCTGGTGGACGACGAGGTGGGATACCTCGAGGTGCTCTCCAAACGACTCACTCATCGCGGATTCAAGGTTACGACTGCGAGCAGCGGCGAGGAAGCGATCCGCGCTGTGCGAAATTGGGATTTCGACCTCGCGGTCGTGGATCTGAAAATGGAGGACATGGATGGCATCGAGGTCCTCAAGGTCTTCAAGAGGATGGACTCCGCTCTTCATGTGATCATCCTGACCGGTCACGGCTCGGAGCGCGCTGCGCGGGATGGCATCGCCCATGGGGCCTTCGACTATTTGATCAAACCAATCGGCCTTGACCCGCTGATCGCGAGGATTCGTGCCGCGTTGAGTTCGGAGCCTGACTGAACTCGGGTGGAGGACCCTACTCATGACGGATATTGTGGCGACCTGTACCCAGTGTTCTACTCGATTTTCGAGGAGGGGAATCGTGAGTTTTCTTAAGGCTGTGGGAGAATTTATGACCGCGGCAGCCCGCGCTCACGCTGCGTGGGAGCTGGAGACTTCAAATAGGATCGTGAACGACCCAAAGAGGTTGTTGATCCTGGTTCTGTTGGTGGTCCCAATCTTCATCTTCGGACCGCTGGCGGCTGCCCAGGTCATGGATCAAGCGGCCGTTGCGGGGCAGACCCTGCCCGATATTCTCGGCGGAAAGAAAGCCTACAGTCCGGCCTTCTACTCGACCGGGATCTTCATCGCCTCGATTCTGATCGGGCTCTGCGCGGGGCTCATCACGGGCTGCATCGGTGCGGGTGGCGGGTTCATCATCGCGCCCGCTCTGATGTCGGCCGGCATCAAGGGCATTCTCGCCGTCGGCACGGACCTCTTTCACATCTTTGCCAAGGCGATCATGGGCAGCGTCATCCACCGAAAGCTGGGCAATGTCTCGGTGCCGCTCGCATTCACCTTCCTGATCGGCGCTATCGGCGGCGCCACCTTGGGCGGGGTCATCAACCGGGTCCTCTACGAGATCAATCCGGTGCTGTCTGACGCGTTCATCACCACGATCTACTCCGTGATGCTCGGCGGTCTGGGCACATACGCCATGACCGACTACCTCAAAGCCCGTAAGAAATCCGACGCCGGCGGCGACGCCCACGGCGGACGGTCGGAAGGGGCCGACCTCGGGAATCTGCCCAAAAAACTGCAGGCAATCAACGCACCGCCAATGATCACGTTTGATCAGAACCTGGTACCCGGAGGGCGCCGCATTTCGGCGTGGTTCTTGATCGCGAGCGGTTTTCTGGTTGGCTTCGCGGCGGCGATCATGGGCGTGGGTGGTGGATTCCTCACGTTCCCGATCTTTGTTTACACCCTCGGCGTGTCGTCCATGACGACGGTTGGGACCGATATCTTCCAGATCGTCTTCACCGCCGGCTACGCCGCCATCAGCCAATACGCCATCTATGGTTTCATCTTCTACACGCTGGCGATGGGCATGCTCATTGGATCGCTGTTCGGCGTCCAAGTGGGCGCAATGGTGACCAAGGTCGTCGAGGGCATCACGATCCGCGGCTTTTATGCGATGGCGGTTCTCGCCGGCTTCATCAATCGCATCTTCGCCCTTCCCGGCAAGCTCTCGGATCTCGAGGTGATTTCGCTGTCACCCGCCACCGTCAGCGTGCTGGACGGCATCGGAATCTGGGCGTTTTTCCTGGTCATCGGAGGCTTCGCCCTATGGGTCTTTTGGACCTTCTTTAGCAACCTCGGAAGACTCCGTGGAACGGAGGTTTCGTCATGACCACAATCAAGAAGAAAGAACTCGGCATCGGTGCCTTCCTGCTGACGACGTTCATGGCCGTGATGATCGGCATCTTCCTTCCGCTCTTCGACGGCGGCAACGCACTCAACTACCTGGACAATCTCTACAACTCGATCTCCAAGGGCTCGGCCTACTACATACCGAAGGTCGAACATCTGATTGAGGAGCACGGCAGCGAGGTCGTGACGCTCAACCTCAAAATGGCTGATCCGGGTGCCGCCCGGGCCGCCGAGACAGCTCTTCTCAAAGGCGGGCGCGACGACAGCGGTCGAAGAAAACAACCTGATGGTCAACGGCGACCTCGAGGCGATTTTCTCGGTCTGCCTCGAGGATGCCGAATCGGCCTACCACAACCGCGGCAAGGACCTCATCGACCGATACAACATGAAGGCACGACCCGCTCTCCACACATGGTGGCTGGCACTGGGCGCCATGGAGAAGGACCTTAACAGGCAGAAACTCTTCGATGCGGCTCAGCTCACCCATACGGTACAGGCAAAAACGGTCGAGTGCGCCTACAACTATTACGGAATCGAGGCCCAGGCAATCAAGGATCGGTGGGGCACGGTGCTTTTTTCGTTGGTGTTCTACGTGCTTTACACCGTCTGGTACGGGTACGGGATCATGTATATGTTCGAGGGTCTCGGCTTCGAGCTGGCGGCGCACTGACTCTGCCGCGTTCGCGATAGGATGGGCATTGAGACCTGAAGCAGTTTCATGATGCGCGACCCGCGCGCCGGCTGAGGAGGTAATGGCAATGGCCATCTCGGTGCTCCTGGTGGACGATGAAGAACCTTCGTCCAGACGTTGGCGAAACGGCTCACGGTCCGTCGGTTCGACGTTCACACCGCGACCCGACGCCGAAAGGGCCTTCGCTGACCCTCAGCGAGCAACCCGATCGATGTCGTTGTCCTCGATGTCCGCATGCCGGATCTCGATGGAATCGAGGCCACCAGGACGATCAAGACATCTCACCCCCTGGTCGAGGTCATCCTGCTCACCGGCCACGCCAGCATGGAGGCGTCGTTGGAAGGTATGAAGATGGGGGCATTCGATTACCTCCTCAAACCGGTCAACATCGACGAGCTGGTCTACAAGATCGAGGACGCCCACCGCAAGAAGGAACTCCAGGAGGAGAAGATCCGCCGACTGAGCGATCAGACAAACGAATCCGGTGGCGAGGAGTGATCCACCCATTCAGGCGGCCGTAAGAATGCCCGGTCCCCATTGGCTGCGAGACCTGATCGAGCGCCTGCGGGGCACCCCGGGGGAAGCGCGGGACCCAGAGGCGGCACGTGGGGTCTTTCAAACCCGTTACCATGCGCTGCGCCTGTTGCTCGCCGCAAACACAAAGGCACTCGAACTGATGGCGGCGATGGAGCGCGCCGCTTGGGCCGGTTCGACCATCGGTATGCCATTCGTGCGCTCTCACTGCACCGCCATCGGGGTCAGCGTGTATCAGATGGTCCGCCACCTCGATACCCTCGCTCCCGAAAAATACACCTTGCTTTTCGAACGCCTGAGTGACATCCAGGGTCGAATCGACCTCGAACTCGCCACCAGCCAGTCTCCCTCGGACACGCCTCTGGTCCTACCGCTCGCCGAAATCGATCAACATCACATCGACGTCGCCGGCGCCAAGATGGCGAACCTCGGTGAGGTCGCCAACGTGCTCGGCCTGTCGGTTCCGAATGGGTTTGTCGTCACCGCCAGGGCATACGAACGGTTGATCGCGGCCAACGACCTTCAGCCGGACATCGACAGTCTCCTGCTGGCGCATCAACCCGAACGATTCGACGAGCTTTTTGCCCTCAGCTCCGACCTTCAGAAATTGTTGGTGTCCGCCGAGGTCCCCGATGAAATCGCCGCCGCCATCGAAGCCGCCGGCGCGCAGCTCGCGAAACCCGCCACCGACACCAGGTTTGCCCTGCGTTCGAGCGCACTCGGTGAGGACTCGGCCGGGGCGTCCTTTGCCGGCCAGTACCAGTCGCTACTCAATGTTCGTCGTGAGCATCTGTTGGACAGTTATTTGGAGGTGATAGCCAGCAAATACACCCCACAGGCCATGCAATACCGATTGCGGCGCGGCCTCCGCGATGAAGATGTGGCCATGAGCGTCGGTTTCTTGGAGATGGTAGACGCGCGCACAGGGGGCGTCGCCTACACCGGTAATCCCAGCGACCGCGACGACCGAAATATATTCATCAGCTCGGCGTGGGGCCTGCCAAAGGCGATTGTCGACGGCCGATTCGCCAGCGATCTGCTGGTGACCCAGCGGACAGAACCGCGCCACATCATCCGCCGTGAGGTTGGAGCCAAAAAGACCCGGTTCGTCGTCGACCCTGCCGAGGGTGTGCTACGTGCCGAGGTCCCGCCAGACCTCTGCAACCGACAATCGCTGAGCGACGAAGAAGCCCTCGAGGTCGCCGATCTCGCCCTGCGCCTCGAAAACCACTTCGGCACACCCGTTGACGTGGAGTGGGCAATCACCGGCGACGGCGAGGTCGTGATCCTCCAGTGCCGCCCGCTGGCCCAAACGGCCGCGGTCGAGCGTCGATCACCACCAACCGATACGCCTCGGGCCCTGGTGAACGGTGGGGTCAACGCGAGCCCCGGGAGGGCAGCCGGTCCCGTTCACCGGGTGCGCCGCGACGGCGACGCCCTGACCTGTCCCAGGGGGGCTGTCCTGGTTCTCGAACAGCCGCTGCCTCGGTGGGCGGCGCTCCTCGATCGCGTCGCCGCGGTCCTCGCGGAGGAGGGTGGAGTCGCCGGCCACCTGGCCACCGTCGCGCGCGAACTTGGCGTACCGGCCATCCTCGGCGCCGGATCACTCGCCGCACTCGAGCAGGGCGCCGAGGTCACGGTTGATGCCTCCGGGATTGCCGTGTATCAGGGCCGGATAGAGTCGCTCCTCACCGAAGTCTTCGAGCCGACCTCCGGGCCAATGCACACCACCCCCGTCCACGAAGCTCTCCGCGGCGTCCTGCGCCATATCTCCCCGCTTCATCTCTTAGACCCCGACGGTCTCGACTTCAAACCCGCCGGCTGCCAGACGCTTCACGACATCACCCGTTTCTGCCACGAACAGGCGGTGCGTGAGATCTTCGCCTTTGGCGCCGAAACCCCGTTTCCGGAGTACGCCAGCAAGCAGCTCCATCACAACGTTCCCATGCAATGGTGGGTTCTCGATCTCGAAGAGGGGTTCAAACACGCCGTCACGGGGCGATATGTCCACCTCGAGGACATCGCCTGTCAGCCCATGCTGGCGCTCTGGGACGGCATGGTGGCGATTCCCTGGGAGGGGCCGCCGGCGGTCAGCGGCCGTGGCCTCGCTTCGGTCCTTTTTGAAGCCACAACCAACCCGGCCCTTGCCAACCCGTTCAAGAATCCCTACGCCGACCGCAACTACTTCATCATTTCCAAGTACTTCATGAACCTCCAGTCGCGCTTCGGTTTCCACTTTTCCAACGTGGAGGCCCTCGCTGGATCCCGTCCCGAGGAGAATTACCTGAGCTTCTCCTTCAAGGGCGGCGCGGCCGATCTCGAGCGCAAGGTCGCCCGGGCCCGTTTCATCGGCGACATCTTCGCTGACCTGGGTTTCGAGGTCGCGGTCACCGAGGATGTGGTCACCGCCCGTCGCACAGGCCTCGGGGCGATCGATGTCGAGCAGGCCCTGCGGGTTGTCGGCTACCTCCTGATGCACACCCGCCAGCTCGACATGGTGATGAACGAACCGACCTCGGTAGAGCGCTACCGCAGGAAAATGCGCGCCGATATCCAGAGCCTCCGCGCCGACCGTTCGCCCTCCTGACACACCGGCACTCGCGCACCAGTCGGCGTCTGAATCAACAACGCGCGTGTCATTCCGGCAGGTCGGAGCGATGTGCCCGTCGTGACTGATCTGCTCCACGGCTCCAATCTGCGCTTGACAACATCGGGTGTGCGGTTCACAGTGCCGGTCGCAGGAACAGCTGGAGACCTACACCATCTGGCATCGGTCTTCACACCACCCGGAGGTTCTCATGCAGGAGATCGATTTCAAAACAATGTCGCTGAAGGACGCCCTCGACCTCGCCATTTTGATCGAGGAGGAGGCCGAAGAACGGTACCGAGAGTTTGTCCATCAGATGGAGACTCATGACAGTCCCGGCGTTGCACGGTTCTTCCGCTTCATGGCAGTCAACGAGGCGAATCACGGCAAGGAATTGGCAGAACGCCGCGAAAAGCTCTTTGGTGACGCTCCGCGCGAGGTGGAACGGTCCATGATTTTCGACGTGGAGGCGCCCGAGTTTTATCGGACCAGGGCCTTCATGTCAGTGACCGAAGCCCTTGACCTGGCCGACGACGCCGAGAACAAGGCGTACGCCTTCTTCGACGCCGCGCTGCCCGAACTCGAGGACCTCGAGGTTCGCGAACTCTTCGCCGAGCTCCGCGAAGAGGAGATCGAGCACATCGAGCTGGTGAAAAAGGTGAGGGAGAAGGTGGGCACTGAAGCGGACTTTGATCCGGAAGATTTCGTGGACGGTCCCCACAGCCAATAATCGAGAGGCCGGGAGAGTTCGAGCAGCTCTCCGCGAGCCTCTCCTCACAAACTCCGGCCGTTCTGTTTTGCCATCTTTCTCGCCACGAGCAGCGCCATCTCCAGGGCTTGCTCGTAATTCAGTCTCGGATCCACTCGCGACTCGTAGGCGCGGCCGAGGTCGACCTCAGTGAGCCCTCTGGCCCCGCCGATACACTCGGTGACGTTGTCCCCGGTCAGCTCGAAATGGATTCCACCAAGGAATGACCCTTCGGCGCTGTGAACGTCGAACGCCTGTTCCAATTCGGAGAGAATGCTATCGAAACGCCTGGTCTTCAGGCCGTTGCGGGTCGTCTCCGTGTTCCCGTGCATGGGATCGCAGCACCAGAGCACCGTCTTCCCTGTGGCTCGGACAGCATCGATCAGCGGCGGCAGACCGTCGGCCACGGCCTCGTGACCAAACCGGTGGATCAAGGTCAGTCGGCCAGGTTCGTCGTCAGGGTGCAGCGCGTCGATCAGCTCGCGGAGCCATTTCGGCGTCATAAAGGGGCCGATCTTGACTGCGATGGGATTTCGGATGCCCCGGAAGAACTCCACGTGCGCCCCGTCCACCTCCGCCGTCCTCATGCCGATCCAGGGCAGATGAGTGTTCAGGTTGAACCACCCATCCCGATGGGGCACCTCGCGGGTCTGCGCCTGTTCGTAGGGCAGATGCAGCCCTTCGTGACTGGTAAAAAAATCAACCCTGCTCATCTCCCCGGCGCGGTTGCCAGCGAGAGTCTCCATGAAACCCAGCGAATCGCTGATCGACTCAACCATCCGCTGATACTCGAGTGCGCGCGGAGAATGGTGGACGAAATCCAGATCCCAGTACTCAGGGTGGTGAAGGTCGGCGAAACCTCCCTCCACAAGGGCCCGGATGAAGTTCAGTGTGAGGGCCGCGTGCTCGTAGCCCCGGAGCAGCAACTCCGGGTTGGGGACCCGATCGGTCTCGGTGAACGGCAGACGGTTGATGAGATCACCGCGATAGGGCGGCAACGAGACGCCGTCGCGAGTCTCCAGGGGATTGGAACGCGGTTTCGCGTACTGGCCGGCGAATCGACCGACCCGGATGATCTGCCTCTTTAACCCGTAGGTCAGCACCAGACTCATCTGCAACAAGATTTTCAGCTTGTTGGTAATGACCTCGGGCCGGCAGTCGTCGAAGCTCTCGGCGCAGGCACCTCCTTGGAGCAGAAATCGCCTACCGGCCGCGGCGTCAGCAATCTGGGCCTTGAGCCGCTCCACCTCCCACGAGGTCACCAACGGTGGCAGACTGGCCAACTGACGCACGGCATCCGCCAGCTTCTCCTCGTCCGGATAGGTGGGAAGCTGCTTTGCCGGCATTGACTGCCACGAGGAAGGGTTCCATTCGCGCACGCGTCTCAATCCTGAGGCTCGACATCTTACATCTTCCGGTGACATCCACAACTCCCCATGTCTTGGAAACAATTGACTTTCAATTTATTTGTATGATACAACTTTATCCATGATCGATGACCACGGCGAGCGCCTCATGGAACGCATCCGGGCTCTGGTGCGACGGTTCTCGTTGGCGGAACGGGCAGATCTGGCCTGTTGCGGTATGACGGTTGCCCAGGCCGCAACTCTCGAGGCCCTTCAGAGCGAGGATGATTTGAGGCTTGGAACCCTTGCCGAGCGCCTCGGCATCGAATCCAGCACTCTGACCCGCAACCTCGTTCGACTCAAGGATCTCGGACTCGTGGAGACCATCCCCGACCCGGCCGACAGACGGGCCGCCAGGGCCCGGCTGACCCGGGAGGGCCACGTTGCAGCCCGCCGGATCGCCCAAATCGAAGTCGACTTCGCGCGGTCGGTCGGCGATGTCCTCGGTCCGGAGGGGGCGAAGGAAACCCTCCACGCCCTTGACCTCCTGCTCGCGGCCGTTCGTTCGGCCAGCGAAGGATGCTGTCCAGGTGCATTCGATCACCTCATGACCCCCAAAAAGACACTCGAAGAAGGAGTGCGAAACAATGAATGACACGATTGACAAGAACACCGCCGGCCGACTGGACCCGGATCAGGCCGAGGACATCGTTCGCGTGGTTCAAGACCGATACGGCGCCATCGCGAGAGCCGGCGGTGGTGGGTGCTGTAACACGGACCCCGGATGCTGCGGGAACGATGCCGAGCGCGCCACCGCACTGGGCATCGGCTATACGCCGATCGACCTCGAAATTCTGCCGGAGGGGACCAACCTCGGTCTCGGCTGCGGGGCACCGGTTGATCATCTCGGTTTGCAGCCCGGCGAGACTGTCCTCGACCTGGGCTCAGGAGCAGGTATCGACGCAATTCTCGCCGCCCGTGCCGTGGGCCCCAAGGGTCACGTGATCGGCGTCGACATGACGCCCGAGATGGTGGCGAGGGCCCTCGGTAACGCAGTTGCGGCCGGCATCGATCAGGTTGAATTCCGGCAGGGCCGTTTGGAGGAACTCCCGGTGGATGACGCGTCAATCGACGCCGTCACCTCGAACTGTGTCATCAACCTCGTGCCCGACAAACCACAGGTCTTTCGCGAGATCCGGCGCGTCCTTCGTCCCGGAGGGAGGGTCGTCATTTCCGATATCGTGCTCGACGGCGACTTGCCGGAAGAGATCTCCACCGACCTCTTGGCCTACGTCGGTTGCGTCGCCGGCGCCATGGAACGAAGCCGATACTTCCAAATGTTGGCGGACGCCGGATTCGATCACATTGAAATCCTGCGGGACGTGGACTTCCTGGTTTCGGCCAAGGTCCCGGCCGACGTCGAAAAGATGATGACGGCACGCGGATTGAGTGTGTCTGACGTGGCTGGGGTCGCTCACTCGGTGACCTACCGGGCCTCGATCCTGCCCGAGTCATCGTAATCGGGCACACATCTGATCTACACTCTCCCCGTGGGTCTGGACTTCGAACTCGCGCTGCGATTCCTCCGTCGACGGACGGGATTGCTGCTCCGCGGAACCTCGTCGGCGGCGTTCGCTGGGGTGGCCTTGGCCACCGCGGCGCTGGTCATCACGCTGGCCCTGATGTCGGGCTACAGTCAGTCCATCGCAAATGCCCTCCAGCGGGGCAACGCCCATATCGTGGGCTTTTCTTCACGCGCCCTGGAACCGGCCATCGCCCAGTCCGTCGCCGACCGTCTCCAGATGGTGGAGGGTGTGCGCCGGGCGACCCCCGTGGCCTACCTGACGGGATTGATCGACGATCCGGAACGGCCCACCAACCCGGTTCCCGTCACGATCAAGGCAGTGGCCGCACCACCGAGCTACACCGGGCTGGACACATGGCCCCCCAGCGACAACGGCATTCCTGCGGTCTTCGGCGAGCGCCTTGCCGCATCCCTGCGCCTGCAGACCGAACAGACCTCCGTCGTTCGCCTCCCTCCGGAACCCGGGTCATGGTTGGTGCCGTCCATGCCATTGACGATGGTTGGGACTTTCCACCTCGCATTCGCCGAGTTCGACTCGAGCTGGGTGGTGGCTCCTTTGGATGCGGTGGTCTCCGCATTGCCTGGCGCCGGAGCGTCCGGGATCGAAGTGGAACTCGACGACCCGCTTGCGGTGGCCACGGTTCGCGACCGCCTCGAAGAGACCGAACCGGCGCTGCTCTACACCGACTGGAGAGAGATGAACCGGTCGCTCTTCGCGGCCTTGAGGTGGCAGACGTTGTCACTCTTCGTGGTCCTCAGCCTGGTGGTGGCGGTGGCTTCGTTCCAGGTCAGCTCCGCTCTCGTAGTGCTAGCCATCGACAAGCGCCGCACCGCCGGCATGCTCCAGGCACTCGGGGCGACTCCGGCCCGGATCCGTCGCATTCTGGTCTTGGCCGGGCTGATCCTCGGTGGTGTCGGTGTCGTCGCAGGAATCGCCATGGGATGCCTGGTGAGCTGGCTCATGACGGTCTTCCGTGTGGTTCGCTTCCCCGAGGGTCTGGCCCAGGTCTACATGGTGGATTCGATTCCATTCCGTCCGGAGTGGTCACACTTGCTGGCGGTACTGGGAGTGTGCCTGCTGCTGGTATTCCTGGCCTCGCTGGGGCCTGCGTGGAGGACCTCCAGGGAAGATCCCGCCGTCTCGCTGCGCGCAGTTTGAATTCCTAAATATTTGATTTATAAATATATTAGTAAATTCTCGGCATGAACCAGACCAGCCGCGTGTTACAGTGAATCATGAAGGTCCGTCGCAGTTTGGAGCCGACGCTGCGGTGATCACGATCACGTCACCCGCCGGTGGCTCGGCGTACCTTCGATGAACAGATGTACGAGATCCAATTCCACCCCGCCGATATCCGAAGCCAGGTGCGTTACTACTTCTTGTCACGCCGGGTCTTTCGGTGGATCGTGGCCGCCGGCGTCCTGCTGGCGGCTCTCATGCTGGCAGGCGTCGTCCTGGCACCGCTCGGTATCCAGGCCCTGATGTTGACTGGCGAGTTGCGTTCCCTGCGGCAACAGAACCGGCTCCAAATGGAGATCCTGCACCAACGCGAAGCGACCCTCGATCGCGTCCAGAAAGCGGTGGATGACGCGCGGGTGCGGCAACGGCAGATGAGCCTGATCCTCGGTGCCCCCAATGAGACCGGCGGGCTCGGAGGTTTTCCGGTCGAGTCAACCACTCAGATCACGATTCCCGAGGCGGCAGAAGCCGCCGGCCGCGGCATCCAACTGGACACCGACACCAAGGCCCTCCTCACCCTCGCCGACGAGCTTGCCAGTTTTGCCCTTGCCCATGAGGAGCTGACTGAATCGGTGCCGTCCATCTGCCCGGTGCCGATCGGCAAATTCGTCCTCACATCCCCTTTCGGCAATCGAGTTTCACCTTTCACCGACAAGACCGACTTTCACTCGGGTATTGACCTCGCAGCCCGTGAAGGCACGCCGGTACTGGCGTCGGGCGCGGGGCGGGTGGTCTTCGCCGGCCGTTTTCCGCTCCGTCGGAATGTGGGTTGGTGGCGCTACGGTAACGTGGTGGTTCTCTCTCACGCCGGTGGATATCTCACAATCTACGCCCACCTCCAGGAAATCCTGACCCGACGAGGCCAGAACATGACGCGGGGAGAACAGCTCGGAACGGTGGGGAACACCGGATGGAGCACTTCGCCCCACCTGCACTATGAAATCCGTGTCAAAAACGAGGAATCGGCGGAGCCGGTCCCGGTGGATCCCCGGATCTTCATCCTCAACTACCAATGGACCGGTCATGAGAAGTTGCTAGTTCAGGGGCGCAGGGCGCCTGCGGTGTCTTTCGACCCGATACCATCGATCGTGAGATGAGGAGAGTCCATGGACGAGGTCAAGAATTTCCCAACCATGATCATCCCGAACGGCACCGAGGTGACGGTCAACGAACATGGCCAGCTGTCGATCCGCACACCGGGCAATCTGGTGATCCAGAACTCGGGCGTCTACTCGGTGATCGAGTCGGGGAGCGGCTCAGTTCGCATCGACCCTGCGGTCAAGGTGGAGGCGGTGTCGGTCCAGGCCGCGGAATCCTGTTTCGTGGCTGGAGAGTTGACGGCGTGGCGGGTTCGGGCCCGCTCCATAACCCTCGAACGGGGCGCTCAAGCGAACATCATGCTCCAGGAGTCCGAATCGCTCGAACTCGATCGAAATTCGCGGCTGGTGGGGAACTTCGCATCTGAAAAGGAGCTCTACCTGATGCTCGGCCGGTTCAGCCGACAGCTGCGTGAGCTTCCCGACAACCTCAACCGCCGCGAGCGTGAACACCAAACACCGCTGTCGGCGAGGAGCGACGAGTTGCCGAAGATCGACGCCGATACTGCCGACGACCAGGCGCCGGTCGAGAACCGCCAGCGAGAGGAAATCTTGTCGCTGGCCCGGGTGATCCTGGAGCGGGAGATTGGCAGACCGAATACCAGCGACGCCGGCCGAACAGCCTTGGAAAAACTCCTGGAGATGGTCCGTTCCGGGGAAGTCCACATGTTGAACGAAGGATTGGCCTACCAGCTGTCGCAGGTGGAGGCACCTTCGGACGAACTCACCAAGGTCGGTCGGCTGTTGAAAAGCCTGATCGAGTAAGAAACACGGGACGCCGGCGCCCCGTTCTGCACACTCCTCCTCGGCCCCGTTCATCCCCGATTCGCGGTTGCTTTTCACCGCTCCAATGGGATGCTACTCTGCAGCAGTCAACCCGGATTTCTCGCCGGGCCAGGCATCCGGAGGTGTGCGGCTGATGACCGATTCGACCGAGGCCAAGAGGACTCCACTCTATGAGGAGCATGTGGCCGCTGGCGGCAAGATGGTGCCATTCGCGGGCTTCCTGATGCCGGTGCAGTACACCTCACTCGCCGAGGAGCACGATGCGGTGCGCCGCCGCGCGGGCCTATTCGACGTCTCGCACATGGGCGAGATCTTCATCCGCGGTCCGCGTGCCCTCGACTTTGTTCAGCGTGTGTCCTCCAACGACCACTCCAAAATGGCCATCGGCCGGGCCCAGTACACCGGTCTGATGTACCCCGAAGGCACCTTTGTCGACGACATGCTCGTTCACCGAACGAAGGACGACGAATATCTTCTCGTGGTCAACGCAGCCAATGTGGACAAGGATTTCAGCTACCTGACCGAACTCGCGGATCTGGAGGAAGGGGTCGAGGTCGTCGACAGTTCGGACGACTGGGCCCAAATCGCCATCCAGGGTCCCCTTGCGGCCGAGATCCTGCAGGGATTGGTGGCCGAGGACCTTTCGGAGATCAAGTATTACCGGTTCGTGTTCACCGACGTCGCCGGTGTGTCGGCCCTTTTGGCCCGCACAGGCTACACGGGAGAAGACGGATTCGAAATCTACGTCGAGCCCACTGCAGCGGCCGGCGTCTGGCAAGCGTTGCTCGCTGAGGGTCGGCCCAAGGGACTCCAACCGGCAGGCCTGGGCGCCCGCGACACCCTCCGGCTCGAGGCTGGCATGGCGCTGTACGGCAATGAAATCGACGCTGAAACGACGCCCCTGGAGGCAGGACTGGGCTGGATCGTCAAGCTCGACAAGAAAGACTTCATCGGCCGTGATGTGCTGGAGCGACAGAAGGAGCAGGGCGCCGCCCGCACCCTGGTTGGATTCGAAATGCTCGATCCGGGCATCGCCCGTCACGGCTATCCGGTCGTGCTCGAACTGGGCCAGGAACCCTCCGGGTTCGTCACCTCCGGGACCCTACTGCCCTCCTTCGGCAAGGCGATGGGCATGGCCTACCTCCCCACCGAAGCCGCCGAAGCGGGTCGAGAATTTCTGATCCACATCCGAAATCGGGCGGTTCGAGCCAAGGTGGTCGATCTGCCGTTCTATTCGAGGAAGAAAAAGAATTGATTGCCAGGTTGAACCTGGTGATCTGAGGAGGTTCCCATGTCCGTTCCCGCAAATCTGTTCTACGCCACATCACACGAATGGGCTCGCGCCGAAGACAACGTCGTCGTCGTCGGGATCTCGGACTACGCCCAGGAACAACTCGGCGAGGTCGTCTACGTCGAATTGCCGGAGCCCGGTACCGGCGTCGACGCCGGCGAGGAGCTCGGCACACTCGAATCCGTCAAAGCGGTTGCAGAGTTCTCGTCTCCTGTGGCCGGTGAGGTTGTGGAAGTTAACGAGCGGCTCGCCGACGAACCCAATCTGGTCAACGAGGACCCATATGGTGAGGGCTGGCTTGTGAAAATCACCGGCTCCATCGAGGGCGACGACCTCCTCGACGCGGAGGCCTACCAGCAAGTCCTCGAGGAGGAGAGTCACTGATGCACCCTTGGATCGGTGCCGGTCACGACGACCGCCGCCACATCCTCGATGAGCTCGGCCTCGATTCGGTGGACGCTCTGTTCTCGTCCATCCCGACCGAAGTCTGTGTGGACCTCCTCGATCTGGCACCCAGCTGTGACGAAGAGACCGTCCGTCGGGCCATGGCCGAGATGGCCGGCTCCAACGTGAACATGGGCACGCGCCCATGCTTCCTTGGCGCCGGGGTCTATCGCCACATCCAACCAAGCGTGGTGGACGCGGTTCTTTCCCGGGCCGAGTTCTTCACCTCCTACACCCCGTACCAGCCCGAGATATCCCAGGGCACCCTGCAGGCGATCTTCGAGTTCCAGACTTTGATCTGCCAACTGACCGGGTGCGATGTATCGAATGCCTCCCTCTATGACGGGGCCACGTCCATGGTGGAGGCCGTGCTCTTCGCCCACCGGGTTCTCAAGGGCAAACGGAACCGGGTGGTGATCGCTGAATCCGTCCACCCCATGTATCGCCTGGTACTCGAAACCTACACCGAGGCCGTCGGTCTGGAGACGGTGGTTGTTCCGCCCGGCGAGGATGGACGGATGGACCCCCAGCGACTGGCGGATGCAGCCGGCGACGAAACCTGCTGCGTGGTCGTCCAGTCCCCGAGTTTTGTCGGCACCATCGAAGACCTGGCGGCCATCGCCGATGCGGCGCACGACTCGGGTGCGTTGGCGGTACAGGTGGTCTGTGAGGCGGTGTCGCTCGGCCTGCTCGCCGGTGGCGGCCACTTCGGATTCGACGTGGTCTGTGGCGAGGCCCAGTCGTTCGGCGTCGCCGCAGGTTTCGGCGGCCCCCACCTCGGTTTCTTCGCCTGCAGCGAAAAGCTGGTGCGACAGATGCCCGGGCGGCTGGTGGGTGAAACGGTCGACGAGGCCGGTGACCGCGCATTCTGTCTGACCCTCTCCACTCGAGAACAGCACATCCGGAGAGCCAAGGCGACCTCGAACATCTGCACAAACCAGGGCCTCATCGCCCTCGCGGCCACCGTGTGGCTCGAACTGTTGGGCGGGTCGGGTCTGCGCGACCTCGCAACCTCGTGTCTGTCCCGCAGCGAAGCGCTCAAGGGCCGGATCACCGGCGACTGGCGACTCGCCTACCCGTCGAGCCCCACCTTCAACGAATTCCTGCTGCTCGGTCCGGTGAGCGGTCCCGAAGCGATCCGACAGCTGGCTGCCCACGGAGTGCTGGCCGGGGTCGCGTCCCGAACATGGGGCGGATCCTGGCCCGACGGCATCCTGGTGGCGGTCACCGAGACCAACTCCGCAGCCGACATCGATGCCCTGATCGATGCCCTCGGGAGGGTCTCATGAGACGCCGAGCCCTCCGAAATGAGCCGCTGTTTTTCGAGCGGAATCGGCAGCGCACGATCCGGCAGGGGCATCTGCTGCCGGCGATGGACGTCCCCGAGGTCGATCCGTCCGAGGTCCTACCGCCCGAACTCCTCAGAGAGCCCGACCGCGACATTCCGGATCTGGGTGAGCTGGAGGTGGTGCAGCACTTCCACCGCCTCAGCCAGCTCAACTACGCCGTAGACGAGGGGCTCTATCCTCTCGGCTCATGCACCATGAAGTACAACCCGAGGATCAACGAGCGGACCGCCCGTCTCCCGGGCTTCGCGGACATCCACCCGCTGCAGTCTGAAGACCAGATCCAAGGCGCGTTGCGCATGATGTGGGATCTCGAGGAAGCTCTGAAGACGATCACGGGGATGGCCGGTGTGACCCTGCAGCCGGCGGCCGGTGCCCACGGCGAGCTCACCGGAATTCTGATGATTCGGAAGGCTCTCGAAGTCCGTGGCGAGTCCCGCCGCGTCGTCCTGGCCCCGGATTCGGCCCACGGCACCAACCCGGCCACCGCCGCCTTCGCAGGCTACGACGCCGTGGAAATTCCCTCGGCCGACGACGGGACCGTGGACATGGAGGCCCTCGATCGATTGATGACCGACGAGGTCGCCGCCGTCATGCTGACCGTTCCGAACACCCTCGGCGTTTTCGAACACAAGATCCTGGAGATCTCCAAGCTGGTCCACGACCGTGGCGGGTTTATCTATATGGACGGCGCCAACCTCAACGCCTTTGTGGGCAGAGCCCTGCCCGGTCTGATGGGCGCAGACGCCATGCACATCAACCTCCACAAGACCTTTTCCACCCCCCACGGCGGCGGAGGCCCGGGGGCCGGGCCGGTGGCGGTCTCCGCCGCTCTGCTGCCACACCTCCCGGTCCCGAGAGTCGTCAGGGACGGCGACCGATTCCAGATGCTGTGGCAGGACGAGGCATCAATCGGCGCCATGCGCGGCTTCGCCGGCAGCTTCCTGATCCTGGTTCGCGCCCTCACCTACATCAAGAGCCTGGGCGCCGACGGTCTTCGCGAGATGTCCGATGTGGCCGTGCTCTACGCCAATCTGGTGCGCCATCGACTCTCCAGTGACTACCACCTGAAATACCACTCGCCGTCCATGCACGAAGTGGTCTTCGACGACTCCATTCAGGTCCAAAACGAGGTCCACAACACCGACATCGCCAAGCGGCTGTTGGACTACGGCTTCCACCCGCCCACCATGTCGTTTCCGCTGATCGTCCACGGTGCCCTCATGATCGAGCCCACCGAGAGCGTGGCGCCGGAGGAGGTTGAGGCCTTCTGCGATGCCATGCTGGCCATCGCCCGGGAGGCACGGGAAGAACCTGCTCTGGTCAAGACCGCGCCCCACGACACCCCGGTGCGCCGGGTGGACGAGGTCCGTGCCGCCCGAAATTTGAAGGTCCGCTGGCGACCGGAGGACGAGTAGTTCCGGGTTCCGAGGTCTCAGCCGGTCTCCCTGTCATTCCGAGGGAGGAGTCCGCGACCAGTCGAGGAATTTTCCGAACGCAAGAACCGGATGAGATGATCTGATTGAATCGTTACCACATTTCGCATTGAGGCATTCACGGCTTTCTGTAGACCGCGCTGCGGTGACCAACCTTGACCACGAAGACGATCAGGAAGTCATCCGCAATCGAGTAGACGATTCTGTAAGCGCCGTGCCGAAGGCGATATCGATCGGAGCGACCAGAGAGTTTCTCGCAACCTCGCGGGCGAGGGTCTTCTGACAAACGCCGAATACGATCGACAATCTGACGCCGCAAATTCCTCGGTTCTATGTTCTCAATTTCCTGTGCGGCAGAGGCTTTGAGCCGAACGCTATAGTTTGCCACTGCGCCTCAGCGACTTGACGAATGAAACGAAGTCGATATCCGGTTCAGAGACTCGGTCGTCGAATGCTTCGAGATCCTCGGCATCTTCCGCCAAGGCCAGTCGGACAGCATCATTCACCATCTCGGAGATCGATTGATCCGTTGAGGCTGCCTTGAGCTTCAACGCCCGGTGAATATCGGGATCAAGATAGACGGTTGCTCGACGAAGTTCACTCATATTCTAAGAATAGCGTCAAAACGTCAAAACGTCCATCACGAAAAGACCGAATTCAGCGGACCGGACCCTGCACTGCAGAGGGTCAACCGGGGGAAATGTGAAATGGAAAATGTGAAATTGGAGGTCGATTTGGTCGAGTGAATTTTCTCGTTTCGATTCAGGAGCGCGAGCTCTTTATTCTTCGTTCTGAGTCCGCGTCCGAATCCACACTCTCCACACCTTCCACACTCTCCCCACCGGCCCGAGCGGGAGAATTCGAATTTCGAATTTCGAATTTCGAATTTTCCGACCGAGCCCCCAGCCCCTCCTCCCCCCTTGACACTCCCACCCACACCCGTCCTTCCTCCAATTACATGGGAAACGACTCACGATGGCCGTGGCCTGGCCTCAGAGGGCGAAGCTCACCGGATACAAAACCACGGCCCGGCAACTCGGTGCTCGCGGCACTCCGGACAGCGGCCCGGAGGGTGCAGTGCGCCCTTGGTGAACCGGAAACCGCAGGCCACGCAGCGCGCCGGTTCAATCTCGAGCCGTTCGCCGCGGGGGCGCACGCTCCGCTCGACGTGGCGCAGATTCTCCTCAAGTTGCCTGACCGTCAGCTCGAAGTCGCGCCGAAGCTGTTGGAAGTCGACGGCGCCCTCGCGCAATCGTGTCATGATCTGTTCTCTGGGTGTTTCGGCCCGATCCATGGTCCGAATTGTACCGGCCATCACCTTCGACCCCAAGAAACCGTCATCCCCCATAGGCCCAACGGAGGCGGACTGATCGTTCTTCAGCTTGTCGGGTACATTGAGAGTGTCATGATCGAAGCCCATTCTTCGACACCGGAGACGGGTCTGAGCGAGCCCGTTCGGCACGCGTTGCTCGAGCTCGTGGAGAGGGGCATGGCAACCCCTCAGGACGTCAGGGAACTCGGCGCTGAAGGCCACCGTATGGTGACCGGAAAGACCGCCCTGATGGAGGCCCTCGACCAGAAAATCGGCACCGAGGGCCTCGCGGTCACGGCCGGCATCCTGACCAACCTCGCCGTGGTCAACCAGATCTATGGTTTCGACATCGGCGATGTTCTCCAGGAACTGATCCAGGCGACTACCGAGGTGGTTCTCCGATCGGACGACCCCGACGCGCGGATCGCCCAGATCGCGGGCGCACAGTTCGTCATTCTCCACGGCAGCTCCGACACCGACGCCGTGGCCGAAACCGTACGACGCCTCCAACGAGCCTGCAACTCGGTGGCCCTCAACCGTCACCGTAGATCGATCGCTCCCCGCGTGGCCATGGTCTCGTTGGAGGTGCCCAGAGACGATGACCTCGACGCCGCCGAGGTGCTCAAAATCCTCGGGTATTCTCAGCTCGGGACTCGCCCGTCTCACCTCGAGCCGGTCATCCTGCGCGGCGACGTGGATCATCGCCAGTGGCGAAAATCGGTCCGCCAACGGGAAGTCAAGGCCGGCCGGATCATGGACGCCCTGCGAAACGGCGCGGTGGAGGTCCATTTCCAGCCCGTCATCGAACTGGCAACCCGGAATCTCTACAACGTGGAGGTCCTCGCCCGGATCCGAACCGACGACGGACTGATGACAGCCACCGATTTCATCGACTCGGTCTACCAACTCGGTGAGATCGTCGAACTGGATTCCCAGGTCTTCGCCAAGTTGAACGAGGTTGCCCCCCAGGTGGTAGGCGTCACCGGCCACCTCTTCATCAACGTTTCTCCCGTGTCTCTGTTGTCGGCGGATTTTCGCGAACTCATGAGCCGAACCATGGACCGGCTCCGCGGCGAAGGTCTTGGAATGGTCGTGGTCCTCGAACTGACCGAACAGGCCATCGTTGAACACCTGGACATCATCCAGGAGCTTCACACCGAACAAGAATTGAAATTTGCCGTAGACGACTTCGGCACCGGGTACTCGTCCCTCAAGACGGTGTCCGACCTGGCCGTGTCCAAGGTCATCTCGCACCTCAAGCTCGACGGCTCGCTGGTCCGCGAAATCGAGCACTCTCCCGAGGCCTACAAGGTCGTTCTGGCCATCGCGAATTTGGCGCGGAGCCTGGACCTCAAGGTGGTGGCCGAGCACGTGGAATCCGAAGCGGTGCTCGAACGACTGCGAACCATCGGCGTGGATCTGGGCCAGGGCCGGTTGTTCGACATGCCGATGTCACTTCCGGGCCTGGTGGAAGAGTATCGCGAGCGGCCTCAGGCCCTTTCTGCGCCGGCCTTCAACCGACCCGCACTGGACCAGATCACTCCCTACCTGGACAAGGCCTTCAACGCCTTTTACGATCGCATGCTCTCAAATGACCACTTCCGCTCCTTCTTCCGGAATGAGGAGCAAATACGCAAGCTCGTGGAGCGACAGCGCGCCACCTTCATCGAGTCCATGTCCGACGACGAGGATCAGCTGCGGGAGCGCTACGTGGCTCTCGGGCACCTCCATCACCGGATCGGAGTCCCCTTTCCGAGCTTCATGAAGGGAGCGGAGATCCTCAACGAGGAGCTGTTGGCGGTCCTCGCCCACATCGGCGACCAGGGCGAGCTCGTATTTCGCAGCTCATTGTTCTTCAAACAACTCCAAAACCTCCTCGCCCGTGGCTACCTCGACGGAATCGTCGCCGAGGAAGAGCTGGATCTGGGAGTGGCACTGGACCGGGTCTGCGCGGCGCTCAATACTGCGAGAGCACCCTCTCTGGACTGGGTCCGTGGGCTGGTGGAGGCGGTGCGGCTTGACCGCCACGACAACGCCCCTCGGCCGTCAGCGGCAGTGGATGAAGCCGTCGATTGGCTCAGCGAGCGGATCGGACCCCTCCTGCCCAAGGACTCCGCCGCCACCATCATCGACGCCTACAGAGCTCTTCATGCCGATGGAGACAGCCTTGCCTTCTTCCTTGGCGAACAGGAGTACCCATCGGTCATGATGCTCTACCGACAACTCCACGACCGCGTCGTGTCCATGCACCGCTCGCTCCAAGACGCCGGGCTCGCGTAGCCCCTCCCACCCGCCCACCAATTGCGAATTCCAGATTGCAGATTGCAGATTGCAGATTCCCCCGCCCACCCGGAGTGAGGAGGGCGCGTCTGGCGGGCGTGCCGTCTTTGACATTGTTGGGAACCAAGGTGCTGGCAAATTCATCCCGTGAGGTCCCAACAATGTCCAAGGGGGCAACCTCGGGGAGCGCTGCGGGGAGAGGGGCGCGATGAGGGGACGGATGTTCGGTCATTGACACCTTGGCGGCTTCGTCGCGCCCCAATTCTCAGCGGACTCCCCGTGAGGCTGCCAGGCACGCCGATTCGGCTCAACGAGAAGGTACTATTTTCGACCTTGGCGAATCGGGATGCCAGGCACCTCCGATCATCGCGCCATCACATGGCGCTCCGGCGGAAAAAGCTCGCCGAACCGGTCGGTGGTAGTGTGAACCATATGACCGGACGGAGGTAAAAGCGATGGCGGAAATGACCGTCGAAGATCTTCAGGACCTCTTGTGGACCTTTGCCCAGCACCGGGTGCTGACGGTGTCCGGCCGGACCGGCATCCTGAGGCGACTCGCCGAATCCGCCGCGACGCCTGACCAGGTGGCCGGCGATCTCGAGCTCGACCCCCATGCCACAGGCAAGCTGGTCCGAGCCCTCCACGCCATGGGGCTCCTCACCGCTGATGGGGACTCGTACAGGGTCGTGGACGGCCTCGTGCCCCATTTCACCAAGGGGCCCAACGACATCACACCATTCTTCGAGCATTCCCACGACATGTATGAAGGTTGGGGACAGAACCTCGAGCCGTGGCTTCACGGCAAACCGTGGCAATCCGCAGCGGGTCACCCCGACGGTGCGCGCCGCTTTGGCGCCGCCATGCGAGCCATCGGCGCTGAGATGGCACGACGAACGGCCTCAGCCATCGATACCTCTGGAGTGACTTCGATGCTCGATGTGGGCGGCGGATTCGGCCAGTACTCCATGGCCCTGTGCCTCGAGGCGCCGCAGATCCACGCAACGGTGCTCGACACGCCGGCGGTCACAGAACTGGCCCGCGTCGAGCTCGAGAATTCGCCTTTCCAGGAGAGGATCTCCTTTCTCGGAGGAGACTATCTGACCACCGACTACGGCACCGGCTATGATCTCGTGCTGATCGCCAACGTCCTGCACCAGGAAAGCCCCGCACGTGCGGCGGAAATGGTCTGCCGTTCCGCTGCATCTGTTTCTCCCGGGGGTCGGGTCGCGGTTGTTGATTTCCGGATCGACGACGAGCAGCGCGAGAATGTCTTCGGCACTCTGTTCGCCATCAACATGCGCTCCTTCGGAGACACCTACACCGAGCCCATGATTCGTGGTTGGATGACCGAGGGCGGTCTCGATGACATCACCAGGACCGACCTCAACCGCCACAAATGGCTCATCGTCGGCACCAAACCGGGAGCGCGGTGATCCAGCCTTATGTCGTTGCCAGGCTCCGGTCCGCGTGTTTGGATCGGCTCGTCGGTTTCCGCGCGCCCATCTCCCCGGAGCGCTCGCCGAGGTTACTCGCGGCCGGTGGCTGCGGTGACCAGCCGTCACCAGCGAGTGGCCAGTGGGCGGGGGTTACGAGGCCTTCTTCAACCCCGAGTTGATGGCTCCGCCGCCTGCCGTTACGGCGGTCTTCAATCGGTAGGCCCACTCCACAGCCTTGGCGCGGCCGTACTCGGCCAGGTCCATCTGGAATGGGTGGGTCGCCAGCGCCTTGCCGTATTTGACCAGCCGGAGACGGCGCAGTCTCTGGTACATGCCGTGGAGGTCCTCACGGCCAACCACATCTGAGACCAGGATGACCCTCTGCCAGTCCAGCTCGAAGGAGATGTTGAGGAGGTCCCAATCCATGTCGTCCGAGACCAAGCCCTTGGCCTTGGCGTCGTGCCAGACCGGCGTCCCGGGGAGGGGCGTCAGCACGTAGATATTTACCAGCGACAGCGGGTTCCGCTTGATGAACTGATAGGTCTCCTCCATCTGCTCCAGGGTCTCCTGGGGTTCACCGATGATGAAGGAGGCGTGGGGATGGATGCCGTGCCGATGCAGGGTCTGAACGGCCTGTTCGTTGGTGTCCACCTTGAAGGCGCGGCCCTTGAGCCTGGTCAGCACCTCCTGGTTTCCGGACTCCAGACCCATGGAGACCGACACGAAGTTCATCTCCTTGAGCATCCGCGCCATATCATCGGTGATCCGCGTGGCCGACGACGCGCACGAAAAGCGGAATCCCTGCTTGGGCAGGCCTTCGCGCAAAACCAACTCGTGAAATCCCTCGAGCCGCTTGACGTTGGCGATGAAGAGATCATCGTGGAAGGTGATATAGCGGACACCGTAATTGTCGCGAAGGTGCTTGACCTCCTCGATCATGGCCTCGGGAGAGAAATAACGGATATTGGGCCAGAAACGGGTCGATGCGCAGAACGTGCAGTTGTAGGGACAACCCCGCGACGTGAGCATGTTCGAGTGGGGTCGAACCCGCATCATGGATCGGTCCGGCATGGGCAACTCGTCGAGGCTCTTGCCGGTTTTGCCAATGACCTCACGAGGGGGAGTGAGGACGGGCTCTCCCTCGGTTCGGAACACCAGCCCCGGCATCTGGGTCAGCTTGTCCGGCGCCAGTCGGCCCTCATCCAGGAAAAGCTGAACCAGCTCGCAGATGGCGTGTTCACCCTCTCCGATAACCCCAACATCCATATCTTCGGTGAGGGAGCTTGGCAGCTCCGTGATGTGGTATCCGCCGACAATCACCGGAATCCCTGCGGCACGCCCCAGGCGCGCATAGGCCTTGGCGAGGTTGAAGTTCTGCGACACCGACGAGATGGCGAGCAGGTCGGGCCGCCACTTGCGCAGGGTCTCTTCGATACCGTCCTCGACCAACAGGACCTGGACGCGGTCTCCGAACTCCCGCCGGAGGGTGGCTATCAGATATCCCAAACCCAGTGCCGGATAGCGGTTCTGAGCCTCCACATATGGGTTCACCGCGTTGACGAAAAGAACTCGTATCGGTTTCATCCTAATCCCCTGGGTCGCGCCCGTTGCAGACTAACACTTCCACCCACCCATCGAAATGCAACTGGTTCTCAATTTATTCCACCTGCCGCGGCCCGTAAAAGAACCCAATCCCCCGAGGTGGAGATTGACATCGCGGGCGGGTAGCGCGAGGCTTCGTTCATGAACACAACCGTGGATTCAGACGTGCCGGCCTTCGACCCAAAAACCTTCGGAACCGACCACTCCATCGCACAGCTCGGGACTGGCAGCATCGGCGGCAAGGCCATGGGCCTGGTGCAGATCCAGAACGAGATCCTCCCCCGCTTCGACGCCTCTCAATTCGAGGGGGTGACGGTGCGGGTGCCACAGGCGGTTGTCATCGCCGCCGATGTCTTCTCGGAGTTTATGGATCGGAACCATCTCTGGAAGATTGTTCAGGAGGAGCTGCCGGACAACCAGATCACGGCGCAGTTCCAGAAAGCCACGCAGTCAGAGTGGTTTCGAGAGCACCTCAGAGCGGTTCTCGCGATGCTGCGGAACCCACTGGCCATTCGTCCCTCGAGCTACCTCGAGGAGATCCACCAGCGGGCCTTCGCATGCGTTTACACCTCGAAAATGATCCCCAACACCGAGACGAGCGAAGACGCTCGCTACCGTCGTCTCTCCGGAGCCGTCAAACTCGCCTGGGCGTCCACATTCTTCAGCAGCGCCGTTGTGTCCCGGCGGGCAGCCGGGTACGCCGACGACGCCGAAAAGATGGGGGTGGTTCTGCAGGAGATCACTGGCCGCCGCTACGGCAACCGCTTCTATCCGACCTTGTCGGCCCTCGCCCGATCGTACAACCACTATCCGGTGCCGGGGAACAAACGTGAGGACGGCGTAGTGACACTCGCCCTCGGTCTCGGAAAAACGATCTCGGACGGCGAACACGTTTGGAGCTATTGCCCACACCGGCCGACGGCACCACCGCCGTTCAAGAGCAACGCCGAGCTGCTCAAGTACACGCAGACCAGGTTCTGGGCGGTCAACGTCGGCGACCCGCCACCGCCGGACCCGATGCGGGAATCGGCATGTCTGCTGCGCCAGGGATTCGCCGACGCCGAGGCGGACGGCACCCTGACCTACCTCGCCTCCACCTACGACGTGTCGTCCGACCAGCTGCGATCCGGCATCGGGGGCCCGGGGCCCCGCGTCCTCAATTTTGCTCCCCTCCTCGAATCTCGATCGATCCCCTTCACACCGATGATGGAGAATCTGCTCGAGCTTTCGTGCAACGTGTTCAACGGTGAGGCCGAGATCGAAATCGCGGCCAATCTCGACCCCGACCGAGCCCTGCCCATGGAGGTCTCCTTTCTCCAGGTACGGCCGATGCTCACCCCCGGAGAGCGATCACCGGTGGAGGAGGTGGATCTCGAGGGAAGCAACATCGTGGTGGCATCTGACAACTGTCTCGGTCACGGCTCACGCAATGACCTGATCGATATCGTCTACATGCGTCCGCAGAACTTCGACCGAGGGACGACGCGGTCGATGGTGTCGGAGCTCGACGCCGTGAACCGGGGGCTCGTGGAAGAGGGCCGGTCCGGCATTTTCATCGGTCTCGGTCGATGGGGGACCACCGATGATCGTTTTGGCGTGCCTGTGAAATGGGGCCAGATTTCGGCCGCGCGGGTGATCGTCGAGGCCACGTTGCCCGACGCTCCCACCATGCTCAGCCACGGCACCCACTTCTTCCATCGCCTGCTCAGCAACCAGGTGCTCTACATGTCCGTGGAACATGACGGCTCGGGCCGTATCGACTGGGATTGGCTCGACCAGCAACCGTCGATCTGGGAGAGCCGCTATGTGCGACACGTCCGTGTCTCGGATCCGCTGGAGGTCCGGATCGACTGCGCCACCCGGTACGGATTGATCCGGCGACGGTAGGGGCTATCGTTTAACGTTGAACGTTCAACGTTGAACGTTCCGCCCACCCAGCCGGATGGGTGGAGGCGAAAGCACCCGGCCCATGCTATCGGCCCGACCACCCGATTTCGACGCGCCCCTCTCCCCACGACTCTCTCCGAGGTTACGCTCGGCCTCCGGCCGCGGTGACCAGCCGTCACCAGCGAGTGGCCAGTGGCCGGGTCACCCCGCGCCACAACCCTCCCGGCCCGGGCCACAATCGCTGCCGCCGGCAGGTTGCCACCCCTGACACTGTTCGGGACTCGAGGACGTCGATGGCATCAATGCAATCCCTCCCGAAAGTGTCAGAAGTGGCACGCCCGATCGACGCGCCCTCACGCTCCGGGCGGGCGGAGGATCTGGCATCCGGCATCCGGGCGGACGGAAATTACTACCGTCTGCGGAGCGCCACACCAACCGCCATGATCAGTGTGGACACCACGAGTGCGGTTGCCGCCGGCACCGCGGGATTGTTGTGGTACATGGTGATTTTGCCGTAATACATTCCGAAGTGGATCACCAACGCAGCCACCGCGGCGGTCAACGCCAGTCCTTTAGTCGTGCGCTGGCTGAACATCCCAAACAAAACCGGTGCGAAGGTGGCCGCAAACAAACCGTAGATTCCGTTCTGCGCGAAAATCGCCACCGACAGTGACGGATCCAGAATCTGGTCCCTGGCCAGCAGGAAGGTGATCGGGGCCAGCACCACCAGGAAGGTTCGGCCAACCGGCAGAAGCCGGGCCGAGATCCTGTCGCCATCGACTCCGGCAAAGCCGGCCAGCGGCGCATAGAGGTCGTTGGCGAAAATGGTCGACAGCGCGAGGATCACACCCTCGAGGGTCGAAAATCCCGCAGCCAATACTCCAAGCATGATCAGAGCCCGCAATCCCGGGGCGAAATCGGTTGCGATGTAGGTCGCCACCACATGGTCCGGGGCGATGTCGCCACCGAGGGTGAGGCGGGCAAAGAGGCCGACCAGCAGCACCGAGGTGAAGATCGTTCCCGCCACCATGGCCGTGACCAGGTAGCGATTGACGTCCTTTTCGGACCTCAGATAGAGCGCTTTGGACATGATGTGGGGCTGCATGATGATCGCGACGCCAATGATGAAGTTGGCCACCATCACCTCGAAGAGGTCACGGAACAAGAGGCTGTCCGGGTTGGTGATGTTGGCGTAGTATGGCCCCACCCCGGCCAGTCGGTCGAAAAAGGCGCCCACACCGCCATCAAAAAACGCGGCTCCGGAGGCCACCAGGAGTATCGCCACGACCACCATGGTGATGGCTTGGACGCTGTTGGA
Source organism: uncultured Holophagae bacterium (assembly GCA_963710645.1). Lineage (GTDB taxonomy): Bacteria > Acidobacteriota > Thermoanaerobaculia > Thermoanaerobaculales > Sulfomarinibacteraceae > FEB-10. The sequence goes on from CAVQBD010000009.1 coordinate 530,193, forward strand.
CCACACGTGGACGCTCGCTCCGCCAAAGAAGATGTAGGCGAAGGTGAAACACACAACGATGGCAAGAGCCACCCCCATCGGGAGTTTGAGCACGGCCATGAGAACCAACGCGACGGCGGTGACGATGAGCACCAGAAACGTGATCTGGAGAAGACTCACGGCGGCGAAGAACACGGTCAGCCTTCGATCGCCGTAACGCTCGCCGATCCACTGTGGGATGGTCAGAGCGGTGACCTGCTCGCCGACCCGGCGAAACTGTTTGGTCATCACGATCAGGCCGAGGAAGATGCCCAGGGGCGCGGCGATCCCATAGCCCATGATCCCAGCCCAACCGTAGGCATGAACCAGTCCCGGGTTGATGACGAAGGTGGCCACCGATGTCATATTCGCGGCCAGCGACAGCCCGACAAAGAACGGCGGCACGCTGCGGCTGCCGACGGCAAAATCGCTCATGGTCGACGCCTTCCGACGATTCCACCAGGTCAGACCGACAATCGTCAGAACGTAGGCGATAAACAGGAGCCAGGGTACGAACGTCTCTCCCATCAGGACAACCTCCAAAGAGCCGCGCTATTGTAGCCCCCTCCCCCCACCCAGCCCAACCACGCGGTGTGGAAAGTGTGGAGACCCGCATCCGCGTCTGTGTCCGCATCCATATCCGTGTCCAATCGAAAAACGAAGAACAAAGATCGAAGCATCCGCCCACCCGGGTATGAGGTTTGAGGTATGGGGCTTCCCCCCACCCGACCAAGCCCGCCTGTCACGGCCTCGCCGGAGGAGGAACCGGAAGCCCGTTACCATTATCGTCCCCGATCACAGGAGCTGAGGGCGCCCCCCGCCCCACTGAGCTATCAGCTAAACGCTATAGGCCATGAGAACCCCCCCCACCCGGAGCGCCTTTGTGGTGCGGGCGTCCCGGCTGCAATCCTGCCCTCCATTGATCGAGCGATTGCAGGCCAGAGGCCCGCTCCACAATGGTGTTCCGGATGGGATGGAGAGAACCCTGGAATCAAGTTGACGGAAGCTCCCGGTACCACCGGAGGAGCGTGGCCAGCATCTGGCGATCGCGGTTGAGTCCGATCCCGAGCGCCCTTCGCTCGGCCGTCATCAGATCTGCAGCCAATCGCGACAGCTCGAATCCGGCCACGTCATCGGCGCCATCGGTCGCCTCCTCGAGAGCCACTGCGGCCACCAACTCGGCGCCCGAGATTCCGTCCGGCAGGAGCTGCGGCAGACGCACCAACCCCTGCACCTCGCCTCCCAGGGCCTGGCGCAGAGCACGCCGGACATCATCGATGGACGGGTCCAAGTCGAGACCAGCCAGGGCCAGCCCTGCCAAACCGGGCGCCACCGCAAGACCAAGTCCGTTGGCAACGGCCGCCGGACCCGGAAGGGAGAGTTGTTGGCAGCGCGACCTTATTGTGGGCAATACGGCCGAGGGGTTGGCGGCCAAGAGCAGGAATCGTACGTGCTCCGGCGGTTCTTCGAGGACTTTCAGGAACGCGTTCGCCGCGGCCGGCACCAGCCCTCCGATTTCCACGCCATCGAGGATCCACACCCGCCGCTGGCCCTCGTATGGTCTGGAGGGCGCGCTCTCCACGACCTCACGAATCTGTTCAATCTTGATCTTGTGAGCGGCGCCCTGGGGCAGAACCGCCACGACGTCGGGATGGTGGCCGGCCCGCACCCTGTCGGCGCACGGACCCTCGGTCCACGGGGCATCGACATCGGCGCATGCGAGCATCACGGCAGTCTCCACCGCGGCCAGCTCACGACCCATCCCGGGCGGGCCGGCGAAGAGCAGGGCGTGGGGAAAACGCCCGTTCTGTCGGGCCCGCACCACCCGATCCAGCGTTTCGCCCACCAGCGGGCTCCAACGCTCTCGATCCATGGCCTCCGGCGGAAACCAGTTCACGCCACACCCTCCGGCAAGACCGCCAGCAGCCTGCGAAAGACCTCGTCCGGACCGCCACCGGCGTCGATCACCTTGACCCGTTCCGGATACCTTTCGGCGAGTTCGAGGAAACCGGACCGCACTTGCTGGTGGAAGGCCAGTGGTTCTTCATCGAGGCGGCTCTCATTGCCGCTCCCGTCGAGGTTCCGGTCTAGAGCCCGATCCAGCCCGATCCTTGGATCCAGGTCGAATACGATGGTGAGATCCGGTTTTAGGCCATCGGTGGCCAGATGATTGAGGTATTCCACCTCGTCCAAACCCACCCCCCGAGCCACACCCTGGTAGACCAGGGACGAGTCCGCGAACCGGTCGCTCAGCACCACCGCGCCGCCTTCCACCGCCGGCCGGATGACTCGTTCCACGTGGTCCCGCCTCGCCGCTTGATAGAGGAAGACCTCCACCACACCGTCGGGCGCGAACTGCGGATCGAGCAGAATCGCCCGCACCGCTTCGGCGAGGGGCGTGCCTCCCGGTTCGCGGGTCACGATGACTTCCCGCCCCGCCCCCCGCAGGCGATGTGCCAGACGCTCGATCTGGGTGCTCTTGCCGGTGCCCTCACCGCCCTCGAAGGTCATAAACCATCCGCGTGACATGCTGGGGAGTATAACCCCCGCCCACCCCGGCAGTAGGGAGTAGGCAGCAGGAAGTAGGCGGTGGGCAGAAACCCAGCCTGTCCCGTGCCCGCGGCCGTTTCCGTGCCCGTGCCCGGCAGCAGGGGCCAGCCCCACCCTCCCACCCCACCAGTGGTTCCGAGTTCCGGGTTCCGAGTTTCGGGTACACCCTTCGGGTAGCAGGGGGAACACTCAGGACGCCACGCAGACGGCCAACGCTTACGACGTTGGGGAAGAAACGCGTAGGAGCTGAGGTGTTGAGCCGGGAATACGTTCGATTGTGCCGCGTGCCTCCAGGTCCAGCTTGACCACGGTGGTGTGCCAGGACACGGATCCGAGTTCTTCGGCATCGTCGCGGGTGAGGCAGGACCGCACATAGGTCGGGAGATCGCGGAACGGGAAGCCCTCCGGCCGTTTGTTCAACGCGCTGAAGATGGCGTCAGACACCAACTCGTACTTCCATCGCGGGATCCGGGTCCCCTGTTTCTCCGGATCGGGGTTCTGACAACTCACGCGATCTTCGGCCATCATCGTGTTGCTCCCCAGAAGGGCGTACATTCCATGGTATCGCATTCTCCGCCCACCCACCCGGAACGTCGCTGTAGCGCAGGCCTCCGGCCGGCATTCGCGTATTCAATCAAGGCCAGAATTGCAGCCGAGACGGCCGCACCACAAAGCCGCTCCGGGCGGGCGGGTCTGAACTCTCAACTCTGGGCGGGCGGCGGTCAACCCGGAACCCGGAACTGTTATGGGTTGGGCGGGGGAAACGGCTTACGCCTTACGGCCAAGGACCATACAATTGGTCCGGAGCCAGGGTGCGTTTTCAACCTGTTCCAGATCGCTCCGCACCGCCGTGGTCAGGTCCCCCTCGAGCACCCAGCCCCTGCCATCAAACCAATGGAGCCACTCGCTGTGGTCTCGGCAGTTGATGTGTCCGCGCCCTCCCTGTCCCGGCGGCGCCGCGGTGAAGAAAATCCATTGCCTGGCCAGGTCTGAGACCTTGCGTACCAGCTCCTGACTCCTCTCCGGCGGGATGTGCTCGGCCACCTCGACACAGCACACGAGATCGGAAACGGTTTGGGCATCGCTGAAATCGCCGATCTGCACCAGAGGAAGCAGGGCCGGCGGCAGGACCTCTACGACATCGCCTGACCGCTCGATTCCCGTCACCGATTTCCCCGCTTCGTGAAATGCCGATACCAGAAACCCATTGGCGCAACCGATGTCGATGACGGATTCGAAATCGAGCCGGCGCAACAGGCTGGAAGACAGGATCTGGTAATCCGACCTGAACACCTCACGCCGTTGAAAGTGACGACGCCGGAATCCCGCAGATTTCAACCCGAGTTTGCTGAGAAGCCGTTTCACTTGCTCTCCCTTGGTGGACCGACAAGCGACAGGCTCGATTTTGAGCTGTCGGTGGACCCGACCTCACGATCCCACGACTCGGAGAAAGGCCTCCTCGGCGCGGTAGGAGGACCGCACGAAGGGTCCGGCGAAGACCTCGAGCCCGAGCTCGCAGCCGGCGGCCTCGAGCGATTTGAATTCGTCCGGGTGCCAATACCGTTCCACGGGAACCTGTTCCGGGGTCGGCTGGAGGTACTGACCGATGGTCACCATTTGGCACCCCGCCGCAGCAAGATCCACCAATACCTCGACCAGCTCCTCTTCAGTCTCCCCCAATCCGACCATGAGTCCCGACTTGCGGAGCATCTCAGGAGCCCGATCGGCCACCCGGCGAATCACCTCCAGCGCCCACTGGTAGCGGCCCGAGCGACGGACCCTGCGATATTGGCTCGGAACCGTTTCAACATTGTGGTTGTAGACGTCCGGCCCGGCGGCGATGATGCTGTCCACCGCCGCCATATCGGCTCTGAAGTCCGGCGTCAAAACCTCGATGGTCGGCGCCCGATCGAGACCCTTGAGCCTGCCGATGCATTCCACGAAACCGGCCGCGCCGCCATCCGGCAGGTCGTCCCGGTCCACCGCGGTAATGACCACGTGATCAAGGTCCATGGCGACGACCGCCTCCAACAACTGCCTGGGCTCATCGGGATCCACCGGCTGAGGTCGACCGTGGGCAATGGAACAGTAGGAACAGTTCCGCGTGCAGACCTTGCCGTTGATCAGAAAGGTGGCCGTGCCGTGCGCGAAGCACTCCGTCCTGTTGGGACACCGCGCTTCCTCGCACACCGTATGTAACCCTCCGGAGCGCATCTGACGTTTGATTTCGTACAGCTCCCCGAGCCGCATCTTGCGGCCTCGGATCCACTCTGGAAGATTCGGTCGTCCGACCTGACCGCCAAAACTCACGGAGCCACCACCCACGCATCTGGATATCCGGAGGATTTCATCCGCTGCACCACACGGTCAGCTGATGCACGATCCGGAAAAGGTCCAACGCGCAGCTTGTGGAGCTCATTTCCTCCGGGCACAACAGTCGTCACCACCTTTTGACGGTCCCGGGTGAAACCCAGCTCGGCCAGTTTGGCGCGAGCCTTCTCAACAGCCGTGTCGCTCGAGGACGCCAAGACCTGCACCCAGAAATCCTCCAGCTTCTCTTTGGCAGGTTCCGCGGCCTTGGGTTTCGGAGTTGCCGTCGGCGGCACCGGAGTCGCGGTGGGCGGTTTGGTGGGCATGGCACGCGGCGTGGGCGCCTCGGCCGGGCTGTCGATCACCACCTCCACGGGGGTCGGTGTGGGAGTCGCCACCCCCGCCACCGCAGCAGCCTCCTGAGGTCCCCCTTCCCGTGCCGTCAGCACCGACCACGCCGCTCCATAGCCAAAGGCGAAAGCGAGCACCATCACCAGGGCCAGCGCCACCAGCAGAATCGTCAGCCACCGTGCCGTCAATTCGATCACGTAATAAGAAGGTGCCATCAATACTCCCTGGGCGACCGGCGCCGTGACCCAACCACCGCTCCCCTCACTCGCCGGCCTTCCCGAACAGTCCCGCGAGCATCTGCGGCGGTACCGGGAAGACAATTGTCGTGGCGTTTTCGGTGGAGATTTCGTTCAGTGTCTGGAGGTACCGCAGCTGGAGAGCGATCGGGTGGTCCACCATGACGTCGGCCGCGTCGGCCAGCTTCTGGGATGCCACGAACTCGCCCTCGGCGTGGATGATCTTTGCGCGTTTTTCACGCTCGGCCTCGGCCTGTTTGGCCATGGCCCGCTGCATGTCCGGCGGCAGGTCCACATGCTTGACCTCCACCATGGAAACCTTGACACCCCAGGGGTCTGAGTGCTGGTCGATGATTTCCTGCAGGCGCACGTTGAGTTCCTCGCGCTTGGTCAGGAGATCGTCCAACTCCACCTCGCCGAGTACCGATCGGAGAGTGGTCTGGGCGAGCTGTGACGTGGCGTAAATGTAATTCTCCACCTCGACCACGGTCTTGATCGGGGCCATGACCCGGAAGTAGACCACCGCGTTGACCTTGACCGACACGTTGTCACGGGTGATCACATCCTGTGGAGGAATGTCATGGACGACTGTCCGCAGGCTCACCTTGACCATGCGATCGATGGGCCACATGACGATCACAAGCCCCGGCCCCTTCGCCTCCTTGAGCACCCTCCCAAGGCGGAATACAACGCCGCGTTCGTACTCGTTAAGGATGTTGATCCACTTGAAGAACACAAAAACCAGAAAGAAGACCGCAAGCCCGAGACCCGATCCGATAAATCCCATCATGAGCTCCCTTCACCCGCTTCATCCGCGGGCTCCACATCGATCTGTTTATCGCCCACCGCCACAACCCGAACCGAAGAACCGGCCGGAATCGCTCCACCGGATGTCCGAGCGTCCCAGTACTCGCCGTTCACGAGGACCTTGCCGCGCGGATCGATGTCCGCCAGCACGGTCCCGATCTTGCCAACCATGCCCTCGACCCCGGTCATGGGTTGCAACCTGTGGGTCTTGAGGACGCGGCTCAGCAGAAAACTCGTCACCGCCGCCAACACGACGGCCGTTGGCAGGATCACACCGAGCGACACGCGCATGTCCGGAATCGGCGTTTCAAACAACATGAGAGACCCCAGAACAAAGCAGATGAGTCCACCAATGGTGAGCAGTCCATAGCTGGCGACCTTGACTTCCAGCAGAAATAGGACCAGGGCGACGAATATCATGGCGACCCCCGCCCAGCTGATCGGTAGGACCGAGATGGAGTACAGGCCGAGCAGCAGGAAGACGACACCGATCACCCCTGGGAGAATCCCACCGGGGTGGGTGATTTCGACGTAGAGCCCGAGGGCGCCCAACGCCATCAGGAGGTAGGCGATGTTGGGGTTGGCAAGCACCGAGAACAACCGGTCCGCAAAGGTCGGTTCGACCCGCAATATCACCGGCGATTCCAGGTCCATAACCTCGGTTGTGCCATCGAAACGGGTGACTTCGCCACTTGCCAACTGCTCGAGCAGGTCCTCGACATTGTGGGCGACGAGATCGACCAGACCATCTTCCAACGCCTGTTCGGCGGTGAAAGAGGAACTCTCCTCAACCGCTTCGATGGCCAGGTCCACGTTTCGTCCCCGCTGTTCCGCGAAGGACTTGATCATGGCCGAGGCGTCGCTGGTCACCTTCTCGCGCACGTCTTCGGGGAGGTTTTCACCCTGACCACCCACCGGGTGCGCTGCCCCGGTGTTGGTTCCGGGCGACATGGCCGCGATGTCGGCGGCCATCAGGATGAAGAAACCGGCCGATGCGGCCCGCGCGCCTGCCGGGGTCACGAAGACCACCACCGGAATCGCACTGGTGGTAATGGCACTGGTAATTTCACGGGTCGAGTCCAGCAGTCCACCCGGCGTATCCAACTCCATGACAACCAGTTCCACGTCACGGGCCTCGGCCTCGGCGAGGGCGCGTTCAATGAATTTCTGAGACGCAGGCTGGATCGTGTCTTCGACTCGAAACAGCAACACCTCCCCGGCATCGGCCAAGGGCGCCGAGGAACACAGGCATATCAACACGAGTGCGATGCGAACAATGGGTTGCATGGCAACCATCATAGAGTGCCTCCTGGAGACGAACAAGCAACAGATGCTCCTCAAAAATGCGTCTTACCATAGAGATACGTTTGCCACGAATCTAAATTTCTGAATTGCAGTTATTAGTTTTGAATTCTCAATTTTGAATCGCCGCCCTTCCTCGCCTCTCTGGGGCGGGTGGGGGCAATTCAAAACTGAGAATTCAAAACTGAGAATTCGTAACGAGAGTTACGACCCGCGGATGGCGCGACGGAGATCCGACCACACCCGACGGGCTTCTGCCGATCCGTAGACCGACCCACCTTCGGAGTAGAGATCGCGCTCCGCCAGCCACACCAGATCGGCGGCCGGTTGAGTGGCCGCCGGCCATCGACGGATCGCGGCCTGACCGATCCAACGTACCGTCGCTCCGGCCGGCACCGAAACACCGGCCCGCTCCAACCGGCGGACCAATCGCCGCACAGATCGGACCGCCGGTGAGGCGGAGTACCGGGATCGAACTCCAATGGACCGGCGAGAAACAACCCGAACAGCCCACCAGAAGAAGAACAAGACTGCCAGCGCCGTTGCGATCACCACCAAATCCTGCCAGCGCCACGCGATGAACGCCGCCGCCAATCGGTCGCCTGCGACGGTCAAGAGTTGCATCTGTTCCGCCACGCCGAAGGTCAGAACATACCGATCCCAACCCGCCTGGACACTCTCCCAGGCGAAACGCAGCCGGTCTCGGGTGGTCACCAAATCCAACCGCGGGACGTTGGCGGTCGGCGTGGGATCGAAGACTCCCCAACCGATTTCCGGTCCCAACCAGACCTCCACCCAAGCGTGGGCATTGGCCTGGCGAACCACCGCTTCGTCACCGGCTGAAGACAGATCACCGCCGCTGTAGCCACCCACCATTCGCGCCGGGTCGCCAAGCGCGTGCATCATCACCGCCATCCCGCCCGCGAAATACTCGCAATGACCGGACCTCGAACGAAGGAGGAACCAGCTCACCGGGTCGGGACCAATGCGTCCCAGTCCGGTCATGGAGTAGGTGTACTCGGTCTGGAGGTAGGCTTCCACGGCCGCAGCCCGCGCTTCGGCCGAAGACGTGCCGCCGGCCACCCGAGCGGCCAGCGCCTGGACCTCGGGGGCCGATTGAAAATCCAACCCCCCACCCTGCGGCGGTGTGAGATTGTTTTGGACCCCTCTTCGGGAGACCCAAACCGAGTAGCGCAACGGCCCGGCTCCGGGTGACGCGAGAACGACTCCCCCGGCCGGGTCCATTCGAACGGGCTGGTCAACGTCCACTGCAATCGTGCCACCGGGAAGAAACAAATACTCCTCTGGCCGGTCGATCTGAATGGCCAACTCTGTCGCATCACCGAGGTCCTCACCACCTTGGGTCAGCCAAATCAGCCCGTTTCGCGGCCGCAGAGACCGATCCGGCGGACGCGGGGCCCAAGAGTCAACCGTCATCCGTTCGAAGGCGGTGGCCCTCAGCCTCATCCACTCTGGTCTGATGGGTTCGCCGGCAACCGATCGCACCGTCAGCGCGCGCTCCTGGGACTCCTGGATGGTGCCAACTCCGGACAGCTCAACCCGACTCGAAAAACCCGTGACGCTCCGAATCCCTCCGCGCCCTGCGATCCACGGCGAGCGCAGGCGCGGTACCGACACGAAGACTGGCACCGCCAGAACAAGGGCGACTACGGCCGCGACCACCGAGTGTTTCGGCCGAACCCAGGTCCCTCCAAACCCTTCGTCCCCCACCACGCCGGCCAATTGGGTTTCCATTCCAGCCCACCACCAGAACACGGCCGAAACGACAAAATAGAGCAGCGCCGACACGTGGGTCGATGCCGTCAGGGCGACAACCCAGACAAGGAAGATGGTCGGCACAGCCTTGATGAACGAGCGTCGGTCGGTGATCTGGCTCGCCCGAACGGCGGTCAGCAGGAGCAACAGGTGACCGAGTGGACGCAGCGGTCCAACCCGAATGCCGCCGGCCAACACCACCGCGACCACGATTCCCACCGCAATCAAGTTGAGGGCCCATGGCGCCAGTTTCGGCGACCACGACGGCAACAAAATCAAAATCAGGGCGACCACCCCGGTCGAGATCCAGAAAGGCGGCATCATGATGTAAAGAAAGGGTAGTGGGAACAGCGACCACAGTAGAAGCAGCCCCGCCAGTCGGCGATAGAAAGCTCCCTCGGTCATGGCCCACCCCCGACGCTGTGATGCTGCGACGAGCGAGCGGTCACCTTGCGCGGCGGAGGGGCATCGGACCGATGGGGTTCGACTTCGGCTAACGGACGAAGCAGGCGGGCCGCGCGCCGCGCCGACCGCTCTGGAGGAAAGACCCGCTCCCCTACCACCAGGCCCACCTCGTCACCCCGCTCCAAACGACTGACGACTCCTGTGGCCACCTCCGACACCATCGTTTCGAACCGGCTCAAAATTGTCGCGTCTGCCACGTCGCTCACCCGCGGATCCACAACGAAGAAAACCGGATCGGAAGCTCGACGCTGCCGGTCAGTGACGATGGGCTGCTGTTGCCTGGCCGTCTGTTTCCAGTGCATCTGTCGGGTGTCGTCACCCTCACGAAAGTTCCGGAGCTGAACCACCTCGCCCTCTCGACCACGGTCATCGAAGCGTTCGGTGGAGCGGCCGCGTTCGCGGCCGTCGGATGTGGTTGCGGATGCCGACAGCAGGCGCGGATACACCAGCACTTCACGGCGCTCCAGCACCACCTTCGACTTGACGAAGAAGCCGAGCGGCAAGAGGACTTCGAGGGTCCATGGGCCGATCTCGGCCCAGCCTCGGTCCGGAAAACAGGTCTCGATGCTGTGACGGCTCGCCGCCGACGCCGCCAGCAGTTTCTGAACCAGAACGACCCGTCCCAACCGATCGCGCAGCACGATCCCGTAGGCCGGAAACAGCCGGCACCGATTGAGAATCTCGACCTCCACCATGACCGGCCTGCCGGCGAAGATTTCCTTGGGCGCGACGGCCCGGATCTCGGCCCCGCCGAGGACCTGCCGCGACCAAACTCCGGACACAGCGTAGCTGGCAAGAGCGAGACCAAAAAGCGCCATCAAGGCGTTGTTTCCGGTGTTGACCGCCGCGAACCCCAGGATCAACATCGAGAGAAGGAAGAGCCCTCCCCAGCGAGTCAGCTTGAGTCTGAATCCTCGGAAAGAACCGACCGAGCTCATGGCATCTGGAGGCGGGATTCGGGACTCGGGGCTCGGGACTCGGCGCATTGGGCCGTCGAACCACGGTCCTCGAGACCATCCGAGTCCCGGTTCCCGAGTCCCGAATCCCGCGCTCTCATCACCTGGGCACCGGGACGACGTCCAGAATCGAGCGAATCACCGCTCGTTCCCGACGGCTCCGTTCCCATCCGTCATCCACCAGAGGATCATTCAGCAGGACGCGATGGGCCAGCACCGCCTCCGCCGTGTCCTGCAAGTCGTCCGGAATCATGAACGGTCGCCCCTTGACCAGGGCAAGCGCCTGAGCGCATCGCTGCCACGCAAGGGTCCCTCGGGTCGACACCCCCAAGGCCAGGGATTCGTGTGATCGCGTTCGTTCCACCACGTCCATCAGATACCCGCGCAGCCCGTCACTGACATGGACTTCACCCACCTCGTGCTGCAACTCCAACACCTCGGCGGCGCTGAGCACCGGCTGCAACCGTTCGAGTTCCGGTTCTGTGCCGCCCGACCGAAGCAGCTCGATTTCCTCCCCACGGCCGGGGTACCCCATGGACAGCCTCATGAGGAATCGGTCGAGCTGACTCTCAGGCAGAGGATAGGTGCCAGTGGATTCGATAGGGTTCTGTGTTGCCAGCACCAGGAATGGCCTGGCGAGCTCGTGGCGGGTTTTTTCCACCGTCACGGCGTGCTCGCTCATTGCTTCCAGCAGCGCTGACTGGGTCCTGGGCGCGGCGCGATTGATCTCGTCGGCCAACACCACGTTGGCGAACAGCGGGCCTGGCATGAACTCGAAGTCACCCCGGTCCTGGCGATAGACCGAAATGCCGATGATGTCCGACGGCAAGGTGTCCGAGGTGAACTGGATGCGATGAAAGTCCAGATCCAGCGACCGCGCCAGGGCTTGGGCGAGGGTTGTCTTACCCACCCCGGGCACGTCTTCCAAAAGCACGTGGCCCCGAGCGATCAAAGCGGCGATCAGGGAGTCCACGAGCTCCGCCTTGCCGCGGATCACCCGCACGATGGACTCGTGGAGCCGCTCCAATTTCGACAGAACCGTTGGTGTCACCGGATTCACTGGATTGATCTCCCCTCAGGGCAAACCGAAGTGGCGGGCTGATGCTTCCGCCCAGACATCCGTTCCTGCTGCTCCATCGGCTGATACTCCAATCGGGGGCTCGGGACTCGGGATTCGGGACTCGGGGCTCGGGACTCGGGGCTCGGGATTCGGGACTCGGGCTCTCTTCACCCACCCGGGCTATAAGCTATACGCTTTTGCGGGGCGCGGTGTTGTTTTTGTTCCGGGTTTCGGGTTCCGGGTTGACCCCCGCCCTCCCAAATCCAAGATGCACGATGCAAGATCCAAAACCCCCTGCCCACCCGGAGCGAGAGGTCGCGTTGATCGGGCGTGCCGTCTTTAACAATGTTGGGGCTCGCCAACTGAGTCATTCAGCCCTTTGGGTCCCAACATTGTTAAAGGGGGCAACCTGCCGGCGGCAGCGGTTGTGGCCGTGGCCGTGTGCGGCGGCCATGTCCGATCCTGTACGCAGGATCAGAGGCCTTACGGCCACCCGCTGGTGACGGCTGGTCACCGCGGCCACCGGCCGCGAGTAACCTCGAGTAGCGCTGTGGGGAGATGGGCGCGGTGAGGGGCCGGAGGCTCGATTGTGGCCGGCTTGGGGACTTGGTCGCGCCCTGGTTCTTCGTCGCGCTTCCCGTGAGGATGCCAGGCACGCCGATTCGCCCCAACGAGACGAATCGGCCGGCCGGCGTTGGCGAATCGGGATGCCAGGCACCTCCGAGAGACGCGCCCTCGGGGAGCGCGACATGGAGATCGGAATGCGACGGCAGCGGCCGGGACAAGGGCGGGCAACGGACTGGCGAGGGATAACCCGAAACTCGGAGCCCCCGTTGGCCGGGCGGGGGGTTACCATAGGCCCGTGACACCCACCATCGACGATTACCTCGCCGACTACCTCGCCCACCTGGCGCTGGAGCGGAGCCTGAGTCCGAGGACCGTAGAGTCCTACGGCCGCGACCTTCGTCAATTCGCCGTCTGGCTGACCCAAGAGAACCTCACCGTGGACGAGGTGGACCGGGTTGCGCTCCGGGCTTACCTCGGATCGCGGCGGGACGCCGGCCTGGCAGCCCGATCTTCCGCCCGAGCGCTGTCTTCGATTCGAGGACTCTACAAGTATCTTGTGCGCACCGGTGTTCTGACCGTGGACCCCGCCAGCGATCTGTCGTCGCCGAGCTTATGGCACACCGTGCCCCACGCCCTCACTGCCGACGAAATCAGCAGGCTGCTCGCCGCACCCGACACCGGCACAACCCTGGGGCTGCGAGACCGGGCCATGCTGGAAACCCTGTATGCCACCGGTCTCAGGGTCACCGAACTGGTGAGGTTAACCACCGACCGGGCACGTCTTGATCCTGGTTTTGTCAGGGTTGTGGGCAAGGGCGGCAAGGAACGACTGGTACCGCTGGGCGGCAGCGCTGTGGCCTGGATCGAGAAGTACCTAGCGGGCGCCCGTCCCGAGCTGGACCGACATCGCGTGCCGGAGCTCTTTCTCAACCACCGCGGCAAGCGGCTCACGCGGCAGGGGTTCTGGAAGATCATCCGGAATCACGGTCTGGCTGCCGGCATCCGTTCCCAATTGAGCCCCCACGTGGTGCGACACAGTTTCGCAACCCATCTGGTGGAGCACGGCGCCGACCTGCGGTCCGTGCAGATGATGCTGGGACACGCCTCATTGACGACCACCGAGATCTACACTCACGTCGCGCGCGAGCGCCTGCGGCAGTTGTATGACGAGAAGCATCCCCGTGCGTAGAATCAGTGATGAGTGAATTGCGAATAGTGAATAGTGGGTGAGCGGCGGTGGGGAAATGAGATGAAAACACTGAAGAGGGTCGCAGCAGGAACCGATCGGCGTCGAAACTGTCGCCGGGCGATGGTTCGCCGTCCTCTATTCACAATTCGCTATTCACTGTTCACTTCATCCAGCCGAGCACGGGTGATTGCCTCAACGGCCCTTCTCTTCGCCATCGCCGCGACCATGCCTGTTACGACCGAGGCGAAGATCGCCGTCTTCGTCGACGGCCGGATTCTCAAGGTGGAGGACGCCTATCTCGACGGGGACCGCATCGTGCTCCGCTTGCCAGACGGCGGCACGATGGAGGTTCCAGCAATCCGCATTGACCGGGTGGTGGCTGACGAGGTTGCCTCACCGCCGGAAACGGTGCCCACGGTCGATTGTCCGTCTGGGTGGTCCAAGGATCCGCTGCCCGATTGGGTGCCGTTCCGGGACTCCATCGAGAGCGCAGCAAAGGCCGCAAACCTCCATCCATGGCTGCTGGCGGCCCTGGTCCAAGCCGAGTCGGCCTTCGATCCCAACGCCGTGTCCCGCGCCGGGGCCAGCGGGCTCACGCAGTTGATGCCCTCTGCCGCATCGGATCACCGGGTGCGGGACGTCTTCGACCCCAAGGACAACCTCCGGGGCGGCGCGAGCCACCTCCGGCTCATGCTCGACCGGTTCGAGTCCCTGCCTCTCGCCCTGGCCGCTTACAACGCGGGCGCCGCCGCTGTGGAACGATACGACGGGATTCCTCCCTATAGCGAGACTCATGACTACGTCCGGAGGATTCTCGGGAGATTCTGCCCATCTGACGAGTGAGGACAGGCAGTAGGGTTCGTGTATGTTGCGAGTCGTGTCGAGTTTCACCCGTCTGCTGCTGCTGAGCGCCTGCCTGCTGTGGGCGGTGTCCTTCGTGGCCACGAAGGTGGCGTTGGAGGTGGTGCCTCCCTTGACTGTCGTCTCTCTCAGGTTGCTGGTGGCGGCAGCCTGTTTTCTACCGCTGCTTGCAACCGGTGGACGCGGACGAAAACTCATGGACGGGTCGGTACTGCGGCAGCTTTTCGTGCTCAGCCTGTTCGGTGCCGGTCTTCACTACGCCATACAAACCGTTGGCCTCCAATTCACCACCGCGTCCAACGCGTCGCTCTACGTGGTCACCGGACCCATCTCGATTCTGTTGCTTTCGACTGCGCTTCTCGGCGAACGGCTCACTCCACGGAAGGTACTCGGAGTTGCCGTCGCGATCGCAGGAGTGTTGATCGTCATGGGTATGGGGACTTTCACGGGGTTCGAACTGGGGGAGCACGTCCTGGGTGACCTGATGGTTCTGACCAGCGTGGTCTTGTGGGGCTGTTTTACCGTATTCGGCAAAAAGCTCACTGATCAGCTTGGCGCGTTGACGGTCATTGCCGCTGTGACCGTCATTGGGGCCATGTGGATGGCTCCCATCGGTTGGACTGAAATGCGTTGGACTGGATTCAGCCTGGCGCAGGTCCATGACAAGGGGTGGATCGCAATCGGTTTTCTGGGCGCTGGCTGCACCTTCTTCGCAACCCTTCTGTACTTCATGGCGCTCGAGCGCACCGAGTCTCAGAAGGTGGGTGTCTATCTGTACACGATCCCTCCCATGACGGCGGTCTTTGCGGCCTTCATGCTCGGCGAACACATCACGGTGAATTTGGTGGTGGGCTCCCTGTTGGTGGTGGCCGGGGTCCTCCTCACCGAGCGTGGATGACGGCGCCGGCAAGGTGCCGCCCCTGTCGTTCCGACGGCCGAGTCGGTGCTAGACTTCCCACCTCTGGAGGCACTATGAAACGGCTCGCAGTACTCCTGGCCCTGATTGGATTGGTGGCACCCCTGATGATCTCGTGCGGCGAGGAGGAGACGCCCGAACAGCGACTCGCCTATCTTCGTTCGCGGCACGAAATCTTCCCCGCCGGCGTCACAAGCCGGATCGACAGCGACGGCAACCAAATGCTCATCGTGGACGTCCAGGTGGCCAACCAGGGCACCGAACCACTCAATGAGCTCACGGTGCTGGTGATCGTCCGAGGCGCCGACGGAATAGAGAAGCTCTCCCGACGGGCAACATTGGATCTCGAGGGCGTGCGCCCGGGGATCGGCGAACGCCGCACTGCAATCATCCCGGGGTTTGCCTTGGCCGAGGACGACGAAGTCATCGTGGAGTTGGAGGCGAATCTGACAGCCGACGACCTACACACCTTGCCCGAGTGGTCCGAGGTCGCAGGTACTAGTTGATCGGGTGGGCCGGCAGTTCGGCGACGCCGAATCTCTCCAACAGAATCACCCGCATCTGCGGAAGGACCTGTTTTTCGAAGGCGTCCAGCGAGGCCGGTGCAAGTCGTGCCACGGCGGTCCGAGTGGCCTCGATCAACCGCAGTCCCTCACAGAGCCGGAGATCGGGATCGGACTGCAGAGTTTGGCATGTCACGTCGAGCATGAGCACGCAACGCTCGTCGAAACCCGCGACCGCGGTGTCGAAAACCCGCACCATAAGCCCACTCCTTCCAACAGGATGAACATTGAGGTGAGTTTTGGCATTCCATCCCACTCTTGAACTGCTCGATGCCGTTGAGGCGGTGGCGCAGGCCGGCGCGGACCGACTCATGCCCTACTTCCGTCGCCTGGAGCCAGATCAGGTCTCGGAGAAAGCCCGCAACGATCTCGTGACGATCGCCGATCGGGCATCGGAGTCGGCGATCCTCGAGGCCATCGGCGAACGATTTCCGAGTCACAACGTCCTCTCCGAAGAGGCCGGGTGGGCTGCCCGATCCGATTCCCGCCCCACCTGGATCGTGGACCCGCTTGACGGTACGACCAATTTCGTGCACGGCATGTCCCATTTCGCGGTATCGGTGGCGGTGACCGCCGAGGACAGGGTCCAGGCGGGCGTGATCATTGATCCTGCCAAGGGAGACATCTTCCGCGCGGCCCGCGGCATCGGCACCTGGTGGAATGGGGCCCGTTGCAACGTCAGCGACCGCGAGACATTGTCCGGCGCCATGCTCGCCACCGGCTTTCCCTTCAAGGCGCACCGGTTGCTCGACCCCTATCTGGCCATCTTCCGCGACGTCTTCCTCGACTGCAAAGCCATCCGAAGACCGGGAGCAGCCGCCCTCGATCTTGCCTACACCGCCTGCGGCATCGTCGATGGCTTCTTCGAGTTCCAACTCTCGCCGTGGGATATCGCCGCGGGTGCGGTGATGGTGGAAGAGGCAGGGGGCACCATCTCCGACATGGACGGCGGCAACGACTACCTCGCCACGGGCAATGTACTCAGTGGCCCTGATGGCGTCAGGCGAGGTCTCCTCGAGATCGCGCAGCGCCATCGCCAGGCGTGGATCGAGGCCCAAGACTGATTCCGATAATATCCCCACCCGGACATCCGCTGACGCAGCGGTGTATCCAATACCGTCCCTAAGACCACCTTATTGAGGAAGTGACAGGTTACGCAGTGTTTCCGTCACGATGAAACGGTGTTGGAGGAAACCGATGTCACTGGTACAATCCGGGCACACTGGTGGAACAATGACCGAGAGTTCAGAAAACAAGTACGGCCTCCACGATCAGATCGCGCAAGCCGTCGAAATGACCAAGGACGACCGTTTCGCCGAGGCCCTCGAGATCTTCGAGGAGTGTCTGCCCCAGCTGTCCAGCCGAGACGTGAGCGACAAACCGGTGCTCAGCACGTCGTCGTCCTACTACGGAATATGTGTGGCCGTGGTCAAACGGCGATACGCCGAGGCGGCCAAATACTGCAACATCTCGCTCAAGAGCCAGTTCATGGACCCCAACCACCACACCAACCTGGCGCTGGTCTATCTGGAGCGCAACGATCGGGGTAGCGCCATTGAACATCTTCACGCGGGTTTGAGGATCCAGCCCAAAAATCAGCGAATTCACCGTATTTTGAAGGATATCGGCCGGCGCAGACCCCCGGTCCTCTCGTTCTTGGGGCGTGACAACCCGATCAACATCTGGCTCGGAAAACGGCGGGCCGAGAAGGATCTCAACAAGAGGTAGCCCAGTCCGGCCGAAGCCCACAGCCCAACACTCCCGTGGCTTCAAAACCATCCCCAGACCGTGACATATCCGAGATCAGGTCTCACTCACGACCGCCTTGCCAGGTCCCAGAACGGCGAGTATGCTAACCGTTGTGAATTCGTTCACGTGGGTCCCCGCGTGAATGCACGTTCCGGAGGTTTTTATGGCAAAACGACGAATGGTCATGATCGACGGCAACGAAGCCACCTCGTCCGTCGCTCATCGAATCAACGATGTCTGTGCGATCTATCCCATCACTCCCTCTTCAAACATGGGTGAGTTTGCCGACGAATGGTCGGCTCAGGGGAAGACGAATATATGGGGGACGGTCCCCGATGTGATCGAGATGCAATCGGAGGCCGGCGCCGCCGGCGCCGTGCACGGCTCGCTGCAGGCCGGCGCTCTGACCACGACCTTCACCGCGTCTCAGGGTCTGTTGCTCATGATCCCGAATATGTACAAGATCGCGGGCGAACTCACTTCAGCGGTGTTCCACGTCTCGGCTCGCACACTGGCGACCCACGCTCTGTCCATCTTCGGCGACCACTCGGACATCAACGCCTGCCGCCAGACGGGTTGGGCGTTGTTGTCGTCCAACTCGGTGCAGGAGGCGCATGACCTCGCATGCATCTCCCAGATGGCCAGCCTGAGCAGCCGGATTCCCTTTCTGCACTTCTTCGACGGCTTCAGAACCTCCCACGAGGTGTCCAAGATCGAGTACCTGGAGGACGACGACCTCCGGCATCTGATCGATGACGATCTGGTACGCGCCCACCGGGAACGCGCCCTGTCGCCGGATCACCCGGTCATCCGCGGCACCGCTCAGAACCCCGATACTTTCTTCCAGGCCCGCGAGGCCATCAACGGCTTCTACGACGCGTGCCCCGGTCACGTCATCGACGCCATGGACGCTTTCGCCGCACGCACCGGCCGCCAGTACAAGCTCTTCGACTATGTGGGCGATCCGGAGGCCGAGCACGTGGTAATCATCATGGGTTCGGGCGCCGAGGCCGTCCACGAGATGGTCGATTGGATGACCGCCCGCGGCGAAAAAGTGGGCGTTCTCAAGGTTCGGCTCTATCGACCGTTTTCGATCAAGCACTTCGCCGATGCCCTTCCAAAGACCACCAAGAAGATCGCGGTCATGGATCGAACCAAGGAGCCCGGCTCCATCGGCGAACCGCTCTATATGGACATTCTCACGGCCCTCATCGAGGCCCGGGCCGACGGCTCGAGCCCGTTCTCGGTGGACCCGTTGGTGGTTGGCGGCCGTTACGGCCTGTCATCCAAGGAATTCAACGACTGCATGATCAAGGCCATCTTCGACAATTTGGCCGCCGACAATCCCCGCAACCACTTTACGGTGGGCATCGTCGACGACGTCAGCCACACCTCGCTGGAGGTGGATGACGATTTCACGATTGCATCGGACGATGTGTTTCGCGGGGTGTTCTTCGGTCTCGGCGCTGACGGCACGGTGGGCGCCAACAAGAACTCCATCAAGATCATCGGTGAGGAGACCGACAACTTCGCCCAGGGCTACTTCGTCTACGACTCCAAGAAGGCCGGCGCGGTGACAATCTCCCACCTCAGGTTCGGGCCGGAGACGATCCGCTCCACCTACCTGATCCGAAAGGCCAAGTTCGTTGCATGCCACCAGTGGGTCTTCGTGGAGAAACTCGACATGCTCGAGTTCGCCCAACCCGGCGCCACCTTCCTGGTGAACTCGCCGTTTGGGCCGGCACAGATCTGGGACGAGTTCCCGCGCGAGGTGCAGGAATCGATCATCGAGAAGAACCTCAAGGTCTATTGCATCGACGCCACCCAGGTGGCGCGCGACACCGGCATGGGCCGGCGAACCAACACCATCATGCAGACCTGTTTCTTCGCCATCTCCGGCATCCTGCCGCGGGACGAGGCCATCGCCAAGATCAAGGACGCCATCAAGAAGACCTATGGCATGAAGGGCGACGAGATCGTCCAACTCAACTTCAACGCGGTGGACGGCACGCTGGCAAACCTGCACGAGGTCGAGGTGCCCAACCAGATCACCGCCACCCGGACCAGGCCGCCCATCGTCTCGGACGAGGCCCCCGACCTGGTGAAGAAGGTCACGGCTTTGATGATCGCCGGCAAGGGCGATCTGCTTCCGGTGAGCGCCTTCCCGCCCGACGGCACCTGGCCCACGGCCACGACCCAGTGGGAGAAACGAAACATCGCCCTCGACATCCCGGTGTGGGACGAGGAGCTCTGCATCCAGTGCAACAAATGCGCTCTGGTCTGCCCCCACGCCGCGATCCGCGCCAAGGTCTATGACCCGCAACTCCTGTCCGACGCCCCGCCCACATTCAAAGCAGTGGACTACAAGGCCAAGGACTTCGCCGGGTCCAAGTACACCATCCAGGTGGCGCCCGAGGACTGCACCGGGTGCACACTCTGCGTCAAGGTCTGTCCCGCCCGCGACAAGTCCAACCCCAAGCACAAGGCTCTGGATATGACCCTGCAGATGCCGCTGAGAGAGCCGGAAGCCGTCAACTACGACTTCTTCCTCGGGCTGCCGGAAGTGGATCGCACCAAGCTCAAAATCGACGTCAAGGGCTCGCAGTTCTTCCAGCCGCTCTTCGAGTACTCGGGCGCGTGCGAGGGTTGCGGCGAAACGCCCTACGTCAAGCTTCTCACGCAGCTCTTCGGTGACCGCATTCTCATCGGCAACGCCACCGGCTGCTCGTCGATCTATGGCGGCAACCTGCCCACCACCCCCTACGCCGTCGACGCCAACGGGCGCGGCCCGGCATGGAACAACTCCCTCTTCGAGGACACCGCCGAGTTCTCCCTCGGCTTCCGGCTCGCCGTCGATCAAACCCGCCAGCGGGCGGTGCGTGTCCTCAAGAACATGTCTTCGGACCTCGGTGACCAGCTCCTCGATGAGCTGCTCAACGCCGACCAAAACGACGAGGTGGGCATCGCAGCCCAACGTGATCGCGTGGCCGCGATGCGTGACAAGCTGGCCAAGATCGACCGGCCGGAAGCCCGCGAACTGGATCACCTGGCCGACTACCTCGTCCGCAAGAGCGTCTGGGCCGTCGGCGGGGACGGCTGGGCCTACGACATCGGCTACGGCGGTCTCGATCACGTCCTCGCCATGAAGCGGGACGTCAATCTGCTGGTTCTCGACACCGGCGTCTACTCCAACACAGGCGGTCAGGCCTCCAAGGCGACGCCTCTCGGAGCCACCGCAAAATTCGCCATGGGCGGCAAGGACGTGCAACGAAAGGACCTTGGCATGATGGCCATGGCCTACGGACACGTCTATGTCGCGCAGGTCGCATTCGGCTCCAAAGACAACCAGACTGTTCGCGCCTTCCTCGAGGCGGACTCCTACAACGGTCCGTCGATCATCATTGCCTACTCCCACTGCATCGCCCACGGCTTCAACCTGGCCGACGGCCTTGACCACCAAACGGCGGCGGTGGAGAGTGGCTTCTGGCCGCTCTATCGTTTCGATCCGCGGCGCACTGCAGTCGGAGAAAATCCACTGAAGATGGACTCGAAGGCACCCAAGATCCCGTTCGCCGACTTCGCGCTCAAGGAGACCCGGTTCCGGATGCTGCAGAAGGTCGATCCGGAGCGTTCCAAAGATCTGCTGGCCCAGGCACAACAAGCCGCGCTGAGCAAATTCGACTACTACAAGCAATTGGCCGGACTCCAGTTCGGGTCGGATGATTCCTCCGGCGACGCCAACTGATCGGGCGGAAAGGACCCCACATGAATCTCACAACCAACTACCTCGGATTCGAGCTCGCCAACCCGATCATGGTCGGCGCCTGCCCCCTGGGAACAAACGTCGACACGGTGGGCCACCTGGCAGAAGCGGGTGCATCGGCCATCGTGCTGCCGTCACTTTTTGAAGAGGAGATTCTGGCCGCGGTCCAGACTCAGATGGAGATCGAGTCGGCGGGAGCCGGTTTCGCCGAGGCCTCCTCCTACCTTCCCAGCCCGGACGGCTACCACGTCGGACCGGACCGATACCTCGGGCACCTCGAGGCGGTCAAGGCCGCCGTCGACATCCCGGTCTTCGGATCGCTCAACGGCACCACACCCGGCGGCTGGACCTCCTACGCAAAAAAGATGGAGAACGCTGGCGCCGACGGGCTCGAGCTCAACGTGTACTACATGCCCATCGAGAAAGACGAGACCGGAGAAGAGGTCGAGCAGCGGACCATCGATATCGTCGAGTCGGTGAAGGCCGATGTGAAGATCCCGGTGGCCGTCAAGCTGTCCACCTTCTTTTCGTCCATTCCAAACCTCGGCAAGAAGCTGCAGGATGCCGGAGCGGACGGACTCGTGATCTTCAACCGGTTCTACCAGCCGGACATCGACATCGAGGACCTGGACGTTGTCCCCAACCTGCGGCTGTCCACCGCCGACGAGCTCCGACTCCGGCTGCGCTGGTTGGCCATCCTGTCCAGCCAGCTCGACCTGTCGCTGGCCGCCACCGGCGGCGCTCACAACGCGGTGGACGTGATCAAGGCGGTCATGACCGGCGCCAACGCGGTCCAGATGGTGTCCGCCCTCCTGATCCACGGACCGGAACACATCGGACGGACTCTGGAAGCCATCGAGTTCTGGATGAAGGAACACGACTACGAGTCGATTCAGCAGATGCAGGGGTCCATGAACCTGGCCCGGACTCCCAACCCCAAGGCCTTCTCGCGGGCCAACTACATGAAGATGCTCGACAGCTGGGAGATGTAGGTCGGGGTCACATAGAGTACTCATCGAACCGGGGCGTTTCGGCGCCCCGGTTTTTGTTTGCAGATGCGAGCCCCCCGGCACAGCCTGCAGCCGTTCCGAGTTGCGGGTTCCGGGTTCCGGGTTTCCACCACCCAAGATGCAAGATGCAAGACGCAAGACCCAAGACCCGGAGCGCACGAGGGCGCGATGGGCGGGCGTGCCGTCTCTGACGATTGTGGGTTGAGGTCGAACAGTCGGCGTGTCGTGACGAGTCCCAAACATCGTCAGAGGGGGCTCCCTCGGGGAGCGCGGTTGGGAAATGGGCGCGTTGAAGCCAGAAAATCGAAGCAACCGCCCGGGGCATCCCCAGACCACACACATGTGAACACAGATGCGATCTGGGTTGGTTCAGGCCCGGCCTGATCAACCAACACGTCATCCTGAGCGAGCGACCTGTCACGGCGAAGCGCGGAGGGCGAAGCCGGAAGCGAGTCGAATGGATCCTTCGTCACCGCTCTGCGGCTCCTCAGGATGACAGTGACGGTAGGTTCGAATCGCTCGGCCGTTCAAGGCCGCAACTGCCGCCAGGACAGGTGCCCTAGAACTGCCACTCGGTTCGATCTGCCGACTTCAACGAGCCGTTTCTCCCATCGCCCCGCCCGTGAGGATGCCAGGCACGCCGACTCGCCTGAACGGGAGGAGTCGGTTTGTCGACCTTGGCGAATCGGGATTCCAGGCACCTCCGAGGGACGCGCCTCCTCCCTCTGGGTGGGTGGGGGGATTCGAATTTCGAGTTTCGAGTTCCGAATTGGGAGTGTGGGAGGGAGCTGCCTACTGAACCACCGAGGTCCAGCCACCCCAGCCGCCGCCGCAGCCATCGGTGCCTTCGGATAATAGATGGGCGCCGGAGCCGGTCAACGTGAAGTTGGTATTGGAGATATCGAAGAAGACATTGCCGTGGCAGCTCACCCGGACGCGACTTGTGGCGGATTGGAGGTCGGGCATCATCACCGCTTGAGAGCCGTCATTCGTAGTGCCGCTGAGAAGCGGTAGCGGGAAGGTCCAACCGCCGTCCAGCGACAGGGCGATATCCACGCTATCGCAGCTGATGGGCGCCAGGTCGGTGCCGGCCACGTCCCAGGTCACGACCTGAGTGGTGCCGCCGGTCCAGGTCACAGCGCTGTTCGGCGACGTCACCACAAACGGGCCACCGACATCGGAGACTGCGAGGCTGATGGTGTCGAAACCCACCCCACCACCGCCAGAAAGGTTGTCCCGTGCGGTCAGTCGGAAATTCAGGTTTCGTGCGTAACTGGGCAAGATTTCGCCCTTGGTCTGCACGTTGTTCACCACGTCAGAGGCCTTCGGAAACCACCGCTCCGGGGTGTTCGCGGGGTCGAAGCTCCTAAAGATCGGAGCGTTTCCGCTCGGGGTGTTGGGAGAACCTGCAGGCCCGAGATCAAACTCTTCCCAGCCGTAGGTCATGGCGTCGCCATCCGGATCCACCGCAGAGCCGCAGAGCGCGAACGGGGTCGACACCGGGATGGTGAATCCGTTGCCCGCCTCCGCAACCGGCGGTGAGTTGCCGGTGGGGGTCTCCACCGCGCAGGTGTTGCCGGTGCCCAGGGTGCTGTAGTTGACGATCTCCGTGAAACTCGCGCCGTGGAAGTAGTCGTCACTGAAATTCTGGATGTTGTCGGCACCGCAAATGCCAGCGTAGGCCATGATGGTTGATCCACTCCCCGGCTCGTACGCCGTGGACGGGTTGCGATTGCCGCCGCCGCAGCCACTGGCGGTGCCGTTGAACGTGTGATTGCCACCCCACTGGTGACCCATCTCGTGGGCTACATAATCCACGTAGAAGGGATCGCCGACGGGGTTCGGAAGTCCAGTCACCCCCTGCGCCTTGTACACGTTGTTGCAGACGGCACGGAGGTGCGCCACGCCTCCACCACCGGTGGAAAAGACGTGGCCCATATCGTAGTTGGCCGAACCGATCACGGCGTTCACATTGCTCTGGTTCTGACTGAGCATCGCGAATCCGTTGTTGTTGGTGTAGGGGTCCGTGGCGCCGTTTGTGTAGACCAGGAGGTCATTGTTGGCAACCAGGATCATGCGAATCGCCACCTCGCGCTCGTAGATCTGGTTGACCCGGTTGATCGCGGTCACGATGGCCGACATGCCGTCCGGCACGGTCCCACCATGGAAGGCGGTGTACTCCCCGGTGGCCGCCACGGCAAGCCGGTAGCTCCTCAGCGATGCGCCTGAGAGTTCCATGCCCTCAGTGGTTCCCTCGCCACCGCCACCCTCCTGGTCAGAGGGTACGCCGCAGCTGAAGACACCTGCGTGGGGATTCACCAGATCGGACCTGGAGTAGACGATGTGGGTGTCCACATCTCCCCTGGCGTAGGGGTCTACAAAATAGCTCCCGGAGGAGGACATCACCATGGCGTGGAATCCGCGAAGGGTGCGGTCCATCCTCACCGTGGCGCTGGGATCGTCGATCCCCTGGCCGCGGAAGGTCTGAATCTGGGGATACCGGGCGGCCAACTCGGGCTCCATGATCGGCGACGACACCACCCTGAAGTTCGCGATTCCACCATCGGGGGTGGGCAGAGGCACCACCACGGCAAGGGCCTGGGCATTCTCAGCCATCTCGTTTGGCGCTCGACGCAACTCGGCATCCAAGGCGGCACGGTCCAGGATGACCGGTTGAAAACTCAACGGGATGATCGACCTGTCAGCTGTGGGATCGAGGGATGAAGCCGGCGCCTGGGACCAGATTCGCTCGGCCGGGGACGCTGCGAGGAGGTCCCCACCGGAAAATCCGCCGACGATCATAATTGCGGCAATTGCCATGCGAAATGTGTTATTGACTGACATTTGACGGATTCCCTTCGTCCAGCACCACCCGGTCAATGAAATGTCCTGTGGATAGTCGCCGATTCGGCGGTTCGCCGCTGCGGTCGCAGCCATTCTGCCAGACTGCGACCGTGATGCAATGTGACGACCGTCAAAAAACTGCAAACTCCTCTGTTTTTTGACCGATCAGCCCCTCACAAATGGATTTGCCGCCTTCTCGCGGCCAACGGTGGTTTCCGGGCCGTGGCCGCAGATCACCCTGGTGGAGTCAGGCAGGCTGTAGATCTGCTCTCGGATCGAACGTTCCAGGATGGGAAACGACCCACCGAACAAATCAGTGCGGCCGATGGATCCTGCGAACAGCAGGTCGCCCACCACAACGATCGGTTCGGGGGCACCATGGACCACGAACGACACCCCGCCCGGTGAGTGACCGGGCGTATGACGGACTTCGAGTTGGAGCTCTCCCAGAGGAATCATCTCGCCGTGATTCAACCACTTGGTCGGCTGCGGCGGCGTCTCCGTTTCGACGCCGAACATCCTTCCCTGCATGGCAAGCCCCCGGTACAGATCGAGTTCCTCAGGGTGGAGCCCGACGGGAACCCCACTGCCCAGTCGACGCATCAAGTCGGCTGTGCCGCCGGCGTGATCCAGATGGCCATGGGTGTGGAGTACGAAGGCCGGTTCGAGCCCGCTGGCCGCGATACGCTCACAGATCCGATCGGCCTCTTCGCCCGGGTCGATGACCGCAAGAACCCCGGCCGCCTCGTCACCGAGCAACACGCAGTTGGCCTGAATCGGACCGATCGGAAAGACATCAAGGTACACTCATACCTCCACTGCACTATCAATTGCGAACCGCCGGTTGCGCATTCCCCCAACCACTCGATTCACAGGAAAAATATCAATCTGGAATCTGGAATCTGGAATCCAATTTCACTGAAAAATTCTCTGCACCAGGAGCCCGAGCAGGCGTTTCAGGTTGTCCTTCGCGGCCTCGCCGGCCTCGAGAACCTCGAGGTGGGTCAGAGGCCTGTCCACCAAACCGGCCCCCGGATTCGTGGCCAGCGAAATGACCAGCACCTTGAGACCCATCTGCCGAGCCGCGATCACCTCGGGCACAGTGGACATACCCACCACAGTCCCACCCATCAGTCCAAGCATGCGGACCTCAGCCGGCGTCTCAAAGGACGGCCCAAGCACCGCTGCGTAGACTCCCTCGCGAACCTCGAAGCCGCTCTCCTCGGCCGCCTGGACGGCCAACCGGCGCAACTCGGAGTCGTAGGCTTCGCTCATGTCGGGGAATTGGGGCCCGAATCCGAGCCCCCATTCACCCACCAATGGGTTGGACCCCTGGAGGTTGATGTGGTCCGACACCACCACCAGCGATCCCGCGCTCAGCTCGGGGTCCAGGGCCCCTGTGGCGTTGGTGGCGATCATCACCTCGGCGCCCAACAACCCGGCGAGCCGGACCGGGGCCACGACCTGCTCCGGTGTGTAACCCTGGTAGAGGTGGAAACGTCCGTTGAGCGCCAGAATCGTCTCTGCGCCCCTCCGCCACAGGGTCACCGTCTGGCGGTGACCCATGAGTTCATGAAGCTCGAACGGGAAGACCGCGGCCAGTTCGACCTCCTCGGTCGCCTCCCAACCCGGAACATGGAGGGTGAGACCGGATCCGGCCACCAAGAGCGCTCGAACCGTGCCCGTGCGATAGCGCTCCCCGAAGGACGCGGCGATCTGCGTCAACGAATCAGGATCGAATGATGTGGCCATGGCGGAAATGTAGCATGGCCCCCGCCCGCCCGGTGGGGACGGTGCGGAAAGAGTGGAGGGTGCAGACGTTCAACGTTGAACGTTCAACGTTGAACGTTATCCCCTGCCCATCCGGAACGGAAGAGGGCGCGTTCCTCGGAGGTACCTGGCATCCCGATTCGCCATCGTGCGTCGATGTGCCCGTGAACTTCAGGCGAATCGGCGTGCCTGGCATCCTCGACGGGGAGCGCACTGACGGCCAGGGCGCGACGAACGCTATGAGATCGATGACCGAACTTCATCGCGCCCATCTCCCCCTGGCGCTCCCCGAGTGAGCCCACCTCATATTCCGATCGCCATGTCGGTGCCAGGCACCGCCGCAGATGTATCGATCTCATGCTCCGATGCGATTTCGACGGTGCCTGGCACCGGCCCGCGCGCTCGCGGCGCGCGTGAGGACGGCACGCCCGCCTGTTGCGCTTTTTCGTTCCGGGTGGGTCGGGGAATTCCAATTTTGAGTTTCGAATTTCGAATTGGGAGGCTGGGCGGGGGCATTATCAGCGTCCAAGTGCGGCCCCGGTCACCTTCTCTCGGCCTTCCTCCTTCCCTCGGCGGTCACGTCTTGATACCCTGTCGCGCGGATGGCGCGCGTACGTTTAAAATCGCTGAGATTGTCCGGATTCAAATCGTTTCCGGATCAGGTGGACCTTGCCTTCCCGAGCGACGTATCGGCCATCATCGGGCCCAATGGCTGCGGCAAGTCCAATTTGGTGGACGCCATCCTGTGGGTACTCGGCGAGCAGAGTCCGACCATTCTCCGCCTCAAACAGATGGGTGAGGTGGTGTTTTCCGGAGCAACGCGACGGTCTCCAGCAGGAGCCGCCGAGGTGGTGCTCACCCTCCATTCCGACGACGGCCACTGGAAAGAGACCGACGGCGAACTCGAGATCCGGCGCCGGGTCTATAAGTCCGGTCCGTCGGAGTACCGCCTGAACGGCAAGACGGCACGGTTGGCGGACGTTCGGGACCAGCTTCTGACCGTGGGCCTGGGCACCCGCGACTACTCGATTATCGAGCAGGGCCGGGTGGGTCAGGTCCTGTCTGCGCGCCCCACCGACCGCCGGGCGTTGATCGAAGAGGCGGCCGGCATCACCCGATACAAACGACGCAAGCACGACTCGGAACTCAAGCTCGAACACACCCGCCAGAATCTCATCAGGCTCGACGACGTGATCTCAGAAGTGGACCGCACGCTGCGTCAGATGAAACGCCAGGCCGGCCAGGCGAGACGCTACCAGCGCCTCCAGGACGAGTTCAAGGACACGCTGCGCACTCTGCTCATCTTGTCGTCTCGAGAGCTCGACGCCTCCCGTCGCGGGGGCTCACGCCACCGCGCCCAGATCGAGAACGAGGTGGTGGCCGCCGCTTCCAGCCTCGGCAGCTGTGAGGCGGATCTGAGTCAGGCGCGGGTTTCCCTCGAGACCACCCGCACCGAGGTGGAGGGGGCCCGCACCGAAGTCGCCGAGTTGATGACCTCCCGGGAGCGGTTGGAGGCCTTTCTGGAGCGATCGGCCGATCTCATCGACAACCTCAGGGAGTCTGTGGCTCGCTCACGGGTCGACGGCACGACTTTGAGTTCGAACCGAGCAGAGCTTTCCGAACGGATCGAGGAGGCCGGCGCACGGCAGTCCACCCTCGAAGAGGCCCTGGCCACCGTCCGTCAGGCCGTGGAGGAGGCGACCCAAGCCGAGTCCGAAACACGCGCCCGCCTCCAGGACACCGAGAAACAGGCCGCCGAACGGCGCCAGGAGCTGCTCCGGACCATCTCGTCACTGACCTCAAACCGCAACCTTCTCGGGGAGCTGGAGCGAGAACAGGACCGTCTCAATTATGCCCTCGGGCAACTGGAACACGAGCGGACAACTCTCGACACCCGGCTTTCCGACGCCGACACCAGATACCAGGCCGCAGCCGAGGACAGCCAGCGGACCACCCTGGCCGTCGAGGAACTCGAAGTGTTGCGTCGCGAGCTGGTGGATCGGCGCGCGGGCCTGCAGGATAAGGCCAGGAGTTCTAAGGACGCCACCGAGAGCCTGGGGCAGGAACTGTGGGATCTGCGCCACCGCCTTGCCGGAGTCGAACGCGAGCTGGCCCGTCACTCCGCCGTGTCCGAACAACTGGTGGAGTGTCTGCCCACAAAACTGCTCGACGGACAACTGAGCGATTATCTCAAGCCTGATCGGGACCTGACCGAGTTGTTCGACCGCGTATGGTCAGACTGGCTGGAGCTGCCGGTGATCCGGTCGAAGGGTCTGACGGCGACGCAACTGCAGGCGGTGGCGGAGCTCGACGGACGGCTCCGTCTGGCCGTGGCATCGGACGCGGACTCACCGCCGGCCCTCAAGACGCCCGATGGTGCCGAGTCCCTTTTCGACCGCGCCGGCATCACGGACAAAGAAAAGCTCTGGATCACCCGGATCCTGCCGCCGACCTTTATCTGTTCGGACGCCGAGGTGGCTCGATCTCTCGCCGAACAACACCCGCAGGCCGCCTTCGTCGGACCCGACGACGTCATCTGGAGGGGCCGCACGCAGGAGCCGCCCACCGCCGGAGCTCGCGTCCACGGCGCACTCGCCCTGCGCGACGACCGCCAACAACTGGCGGCCGAAATCGCGACCCTCGAGGGCCGGGAAAACACCGCCTCCGCCCTCCAACGGTCGCTTGCCTCACAGCTCGTGGAGGCGGACGGTGAGCTCAACCAGGCGGACAGCCAACTGCTCCAGACCGAGCAGGAACGGGCCCGCGCCACCGCCACCGAACAGTCCCTCGGCCAAGAGGTGTCACGATTGAGGAGCGAGTTCGAGTCGGTGACCGCCGAGATCGAGCGCACCCAGAAGCAGCAGGCCGATCTGACCGCCCGGCGCGAGACCTTGCAGTCCGAGGTCGCCGCGTTCGAGACCCGGACCGCCGAGCTCGAACAGGCTGTGGACGACGCCACATCGAGTCTCGAAGGGCACCGTGAGGAGACCGCCGAGGCATTGCGCCGACTCGACCGGTGGCGGGCTGAAGAACGACTGGCCACAGAGCGAACGGAGGCCGCACGCAGCGAGACCGACCGCTTGGCAGGAGAGGGCCAGCGTCTGGATGAACGCATCGCCAAGCTCGAAGCCGACGCGGAGCAGCTCACCACCGAATTGACCCGCACCGAGCAGGAGGTGGTCACCTCACGGACACGCCTCGCCGAGGAACAGGGAATGCTGGCCTCGGCCCGGGACCAGGAACGGAGGCTCGGCGAGCGAGTCGATCAGGTGGTGACCAAGGTGGCCGGGCTCGAGCAGGAGGTCCGCCAACGCCGGGAGGAGCACGACCGCGCCAGGGAGTCCCTGCACGAGGTCCAGATGGAGCTCACCCGCCTCGACGCTGAGTGGGACCGGCTGCGGGAGTCGGCCGCCACCGAACTCGACACCACGCCGGAGGCCCTCGCACTGCTCGAACCCAAGGAGGGCGTCGAACCGGAGCGACTCCAAGAAAAGATCGACGACCTGCGGCTCAAAATCGACAATGTCGGGCCCGTCAACCTTCTTGCCCTGCAGGAAGTGGACGAGCTCACACAGCGCTCCGAGTTTCTGTCCAATCAACGCCAGGATCTCGTCCAGGCGCTGCGCAAGCTCGACGCCACCATCCGAGAGATCGATGCCTACTGCACCGACCGGTTCGTCACCACCCTGGAACAGGTGAACACGGTCTTCCACGAGACCTTCAACACATTGTTCGGCGGCGGCAGTGCCACCCTCCAACTGGTGGACGAGGACAATCCTCTGGAATCCGGCATCGACATCACCGCCCAGCCCCCCGGCAAAAAGACCCAGTCGGTCCAGCTGCTGTCGGGCGGCGAGAAGGCATTGACCGCCCTATCGTTGCTGATCTCACTTTTCCGCATCAAACCGTCGCCCTTCTGCATCCTCGACGAGGTGGACGCGCCGCTGGACGACGCCAACGTGGAGCGGCTAGCTGATCTGATCGCCGCCATGACCGACCACACCCAGTTCGTGCTGATCACCCATAACCGGCGGACAATGGCCCGCGCGGACGTCCTCTACGGCATCACCATGGAGGAGCCGGGGGTGTCCAAAGCGGTCTCCGTCCGCATCGAGAACTGACCCCCACCCGCCCAGCCACCCCATTTCGAATTGCGAATTGCGAATTGCGAATTTTCCGCCGCCCACCCGGTGCGGCAGTGGGCCCGCTGATCGGGCGTGCCAGGTACGTCATTGTGCGGATAACCGGCGACGGTATGGCGATGTCGTTTGGGCCGCACAATGCGCGTACCTGGCAACCTCGGGGAGCGCGAAGCGAGCATCAGCGCGACGAAACGGGCAGGGTGCGTCATTTCAACGCGCCGATACTCTGGTCGCGCTTCCCGAGGGCGCGTTCCTCGGAGGTGCCTGGCATCCCGATTCGCCATCGTGCGTCGGTGTGTTCGTGAACTTCAGGCGAATCGGCGTGCCTGGCATCCTCGACGGGGAGCGCACTGAGGGCCAGGGCGCGACGAAGGATTGAAGACCAATGATCGAACTTCGATTTTCATCGCGCCCCGCCCCCGGGCGGGCGGGGGATCTCGCATCGCGTATCTCGCATCCGGGCGGGCGGGGCTACCCCCTGCCCCCTGC
The DNA here is from genome assembly GCA_963710645.1 of uncultured Holophagae bacterium. Classification (GTDB taxonomy): domain Bacteria; phylum Acidobacteriota; class Thermoanaerobaculia; order Thermoanaerobaculales; family Sulfomarinibacteraceae; genus FEB-10. Next base: position 561,887 of record CAVQBD010000009.1, read on the forward strand.
CCCCTCGTTCATTGCGGCAATATCGTCGTCGGATCACTGGTCACATTGTCCAGCACCGATCCGTAGCAGTAGAAGCTCTGCCGTTCTGCAAGGTGGTCCAGACATCGACGTAGCCGTTCACCGGCATGTAGTCCTGGAAGATCCGGTTGAGCTGGTCGTTGCCCCAGGCCCTGAGGATCATCATGGTCTGCTCGAACGACGTGCCCTCGTCATCGAAGAGCTCGAGGTTGACGATCATGGTCCCTTCGCCGCTGCCGCTCTGACAGCCCACGTTGAAGCGCAGATCTTCGTTCTCGCTGGCAAAGAGAATCCTCCGCCGTTCACCCGTCTGGATGAAGTCGCCCGGTGCGACCGCAGGAATCGCCTGGCCGAAGGTGCCCGGGAATCCGCCCCGGGTTGTTGTAGGTCCGGCTCATGGCCAGCAGATCCGGGCTCGAGGACCGCAGCAGAATCGCGCCCAAGCGAGTTCGGTTCGAGACCGAAGACCTCGGACAGCACGTTGGCATACCGCACACTCATACCCGCGCCCAGGCTGAACGGCTCCGAGGTCACGGGGTCGGTGTTGGTCTCACCCCTCGGCAGCCACAGGAACTCGTACTCCGTGACCTGACCACCGGCGTTGTTGAGGTCCACGTCGGTCTGGTAGAAGGAGCCCTCGGCGCCCGAGGCCAGCGCCGCCGCCGGGATGAACTGACGTCGGCAGTTCATGCACGCCACGACAGCAGTCGGACGTCGCGGTAGGAAATCGCTTACGCATGGTCCTCGATTCCCAATGCACATACCACATGTCGGTAGGCCGATCCGGTGCAGACACGACACGCGCAAACCGCCGGCCTGTTCCGCGACCAAAGGATGACACCGGGTTGTCCGGATACTTCGCCCACTCGACGCCGTCCACCGATGAACGCGTACCCAATGCCGAAGTCGTATGTTCGACAATACCGTCTGCCGAGTACCACATGTGGTAGATCGACCCGTCGAAGACGGAGCCGATGGAGATGCGGAAGACGTCCCAGTCGTCCCACCCGGACTGATTGGTCACTGGCTCGAGGACCGGTCTGGCATGCTTGGTCCACGAGATCCCGTCGGTGGATTCGGCGTAACCGATTCGCGAAGCTGTACATCGGACAGCGTGCGTTCCCGTGTAGCCACATCCGGTAGCGTTTCACCGTCGACGATCACGCTGGTCGGGCCACGCCTGCAGGTCGTAGCACGACCCAGCAGGGCCCGACGTCGAGAATCGGGTTGCCCTCGTACTTCGTCCACACGCTGCCGTCGGGCGAGGTGGCGTACCCCACTTCACACCGAGCCAGACATCTTCTCCACGGCTCCCGGTGTACCACATGTGGAACTCGCCGCCCGTCGTAGATCACAGCGCCACCGGCCACACAGATGTCGTCCCACTCACCGTCGTCCCCTGGGGTCAGCACCGGATTGGCGGGGTCCATGGTCCACGTGCACCCCGTCGGTGCGAAGTGGCGTGACCGATGCTCAGCGGGTCTTCCTCGTCTTCCCCGATCACCCGTGAAGCATCATGTGGTACATCGAGCCGTCGAACACGACGGCGCTAAGCCTCACGATGTCCGGCGTCCCACTCCCCGGGATCACCGAGCCCGATCACCGGGTTGTTCGGGTCATCGACCCACTCGGTCTGGGCCATCGCCAATCCCGAGCGGAGCACACGATCATCACCGCCAACAACGTCATTCGTGTCGCTCTCATGACTCCCCCTCTCGAGTTGAAAGTTGAAAAGTCGAAAGTTGAAAGTTGCCGCCCACCCACCCGATGCGGCAGTGGGCGCGATGATCGGGCGTGCCAGGTACGTCATTGTGCGGACAACTGGCGATGGCCGGACGATGTCGATGGAGCCGCACAATGCGCGTACCTGGCAACCTCGGGGAGCGCGAAGGGAGAACTGGCGCGACGGAGCAGGCAGGACGTGTCATTTTCGACGCGCCGATGTTCCCGCCGCGCTTCCCGTGAGGGTGCCAGGCACGCCGATTCGCCCCGAAGAGCCAGGTCGTTGGTCGACCTCGGCGACTCGGGATGCCAGGCACCTCCGAGGAACGCGCCCTGCTCCCTGGCTCACTGCGGCAGGATCGTCGTCGGATCACTGGTCACATTGTCGAGCACCGATCCGTAGCAGTAGAAGCTCTTGTTCTGCAAGGTGGTCCAGACATCGACGTAGCCGTTCACCGGCATGTAGTCCTGGAAGATCCGGTTGAGCTGGTCGTTGCCCCAGGCCCTGAGGATCATCATGGTCTGCTCCAACGACGTGCCCTCGTCGTCGAAGAGCTCGAGGTTGACCACCATGGTCCCGATCGCCGCGCCGCTCTGGCAGCCCACGTTGAAACGCAGATCATCGTTTTCGCTGGCGAAGAGGATCCTCCGCCTCTCACCGGTTGGATGAAATCGCCCGGTGCGCAACCGCTGGAATGGCCTGGCCGAAGGTGCCCGCATCCTCGCCCTCGGGATTGTTGTAGGTCCTGCTCATGGCCAGCAGATCCGGGCTCGACGACAGAATCGACAACGCCCCGAAGGAGTTGGGCTCGAGGCCGAGGACCTCTGACAGCACGTTGCCGTAGCGCACGCTCATGCCGGCGCCGAGGCCGAAGGTCTCAGAGGTTGGCGGTGCGGAGTTTGTCTCACCCCGGGGGAGCCACATGAACTCGTACTCGACCGCTTCGTCACTGGCGTTGTTGAGGTCCACATCGGTCTGGTAGAACGCCCCCTGTGCGCCCGAGGCCACCGCCGCCGCCGGAAAGGTCAGCAGTGGTCAGATCGGCCACACCGGCGCAGCAGTCGGAGGTGGCGTACGACGATTTCCGCCGGTGGTCCCTCGACGACCCCATCCACGTACCACATCCGGTAGGCCGACCCGTCAAACACGAACTCCAAACGGGACTAGCCCTCGTCTAACGATGACCGGATTGTCCGGTGTCTCGTCCACTCGATGCCGTCGCCGAGAAAGCATAGCCGATTCCCCGGGGAACGACCGAGCCCTCGACAAGCTCGGATACCGGTCCACATGTGGTGGATCGACCCGTCGAAGATGACGAGCGGAGCGTACACGTCTCGGCGTCCCAACCCCGGATTCCCGGGGTTCGAGGACCGGCTCCGGGCGCTTGGTCCACGGGATCCCGTCCGGCGATTCGGCGTAACCGATCGTCCCGAAGAAATGGCCCGTCCACTCCCGAATACCACATCTGGTAGGTTCTCGCCGTCGGCGATGACGCGACGAGGGCCACGCCCCTAGTCATCCGAACGAGCCGGCAGACCCAGTGGCCAGGACAGGGTTGCCTCGTGTCTTGGTCCACATGCTGCCGTCGGGCGAGGTGGCGTACCCGACGCGATTCCTCGTCGATCCGGAGCCCGCGTACCACATGTGGAACTGGGTCCCGTCGTGGATCACCGCCCCCGAAATTAACGATGGAGTCGTCCCACTCCCCCTCGGCCGCCGGCGGACAATACCGGGTTGGCCGGATCCATGGTCCATTCCATCCCGTCGGTGGACGTGGCGTGGCCGACGCCGGCCAATGACCCGTATTGGTCTTCCCCGGTGAACCACAGGTGGTACATCGAGCCGTCGAATACGACGGCGGTACCCCAGGTCCCGCCTGCGTTCCACGACCCGGACCACCCGGCTCGATGACCGGGTTGTCCGGGTGGTCGACCCACTCGGTCTGGGCCATCGCCAATCCTGAGCAGCACACAATAATCGCCGCCAACAACACAACTCGATTTGCCCTCATAACCCCCCCTGATAAGTTTTCACGCGCCCTGCGGGCACACGGTGCCGTCGCTGGTCGTCAAGGGCCCCATGGCCGGGCACAGCCCGAGCCGGACCTCAGACGAAAGACCTCCAGGACTTCTTGATATTTGCTCTGTTTTACAAACACGGTATTGAGATCAATATTGGTCCTGCCGGGGAGATTGTCAAATTGGTGGGAAGTGGGTCGCCGCCAGCGCGACCAGGGAGTAGGGGGTAGGCAGTCGCCCCCGCCCACCCCACCATTCCGAATTCCGAATCTCGAATTGACGATCACCGACCCTGAGCGTCTTTGCAGCGCAGGCCTCCGGCCTGCATTGACGATCCAAGAACGAAGAATGAAGATCGAAGAAGCCCGCCCACCCCGAATCGTCTCGTCGGTCCTGGGTGGGTGGGGGATCTTGGTTCTTTGTTCTTCGTTCTTCGATCGCGCGGGGGTGGGCGGGGGTCAGAAGCGTCCGGCGAGACTCCCCGCGTAGCCGGTGAGCTCGGTGTAGCCCTCCCCGGTGTGCGACCCGGTGACCGCAACCGGACCCTCCCAGTAGACGACACCGGTGGAGGAGCGTCCATCGAGCTCAGCCGAGGGCAGCAGCGGCTCGACGGTCAGGTCGAGACCTTCTGACGGCACCCGGATGCTCCAGCCGGATGGATAGACCCCGCCGGTGGCCGGGCTGGCCCAGGTGCCCGTGGGATCGAGGATGACCTCGCCCACCCCGAGCCGGCGAGGCGAGCCGTCTGGTCCGATGACGGCCCCCGAAGAAAAGGGGTCGGGCGAGCCGTCCTCGCGCCGCAGCCGGTAGACCATCAGCTCGCTGCCGCCGTCAAGCCGGAGGCTGAACCAGTCCCATCCGGCCACGCCCTCGCCGAGCTGCGACGTGCCCCACTCGTGGTCAAACCAGCCTGCGCCGGAGAGGTCGACTTCGCGACCATCGATCACCAGCCTCCCGGACACCTCCAGCCGGGTCCAGCTCAGGTAGGCCGAGGCGTTGCCGGGTTCGTCACCCTTCTGCGAGTAGCCGTCGACACCCTGCCGGACCAGCGGCTTGACCGGCCGATACTCGAGCTCGATCCCGATGCCCGACCCCCGGTCCGACGCCTCCGCCACGAGGGTGTCATCGGCGCGCCGCTCGAGCTTCCAGTCGCCCAGCCAGACCCGGAGGTCGTCGGTGACGAAACCCGCGAAGCCGCCATCGGCGCGCCGCACCCTCTCGGCATGGAGAAATGCGCCGCGCTCAACCTCCACCACCGCAAGATGGGCCGCCAGCGCATGGCGGGCCCGCAGCGGAGAGTCGTCCTCGGCCGGCGCCGATGGATCGAGGCCGCTCCGAAAGAAGGTCACCTGGACTCCGTACCGATGGCCGTCGGCATCCTCCAGATTGGCGGTGAGGTACCACCACTCGGTCTGGACTTCCGGGTGCGCCCCGTGATCCCGTGGAAGATCGATCTCCGGAGGCCCGGTGATCCGCTTCCAATCAACCTCCTGCGCGATCACGACCACGGGCGCAGTCATGCTGACCGTTAGCAGTACCGCGAGCATCGATCTACCAACCTCCACGCGCCATTTCTCCCAAAGCGCTCCCCGAGGTTGCCACCTTCGCGTTCCAGATTTCATGTCGGTGCCAGGCACCGCCACACATGTGTCGATCTGGTGCTCCGATTCGATTTCGACGGTGCCTGGCACCGGTCCCCGCGTTCGCGACGCGCGTGCGCACGGCACGCCCGCCCAGCGCGCCCCAACCCCTCCGGATTGGATCGGGGAGCGGGCGGCAAATCCAGAATCCAGCATCCAGGATCGAGTATCGGTCGGGTGGGGGTCTTCGTTCTTCGATCTTCGATCTTCGTTCTCTCCACATCGGGTGGGCGGGAGGCGGTCTTCAACGTTCTTCACGAAGCACCTCCGACGGCTCGAGTCTCAGCGCTGCCAGCGCCGGCGCAAGCCCGGCAGCCACGCAGGCGACGGCCACCCAGCCAGCGATGCGGAGGACCTCCGACCACGGCAGATCGAGGTCGAGGGACCAGCCGAAGCTCTGCAGATTGACCACCTCCACCAGGATCACGCCCACGACCAGGCCCGCCGCCACCCCGGCGGCGGTGGCTGCCACGGCGAGCAGACCGGCCTCGGCAACGACCATGGTGCCGATTTGGCGACGAGAAGCGCCCAGAGCACGCACGGTGGCCAACTCGCGGCGACGCTCGCCGACCAGAGTGAGAAGCACGGTCAATACCGCCACCACCGCCACCACCGCCGCCACGATCGACAGCGCGGTGGTGATGGCGAAGGTCTTTTCGAAGGCCGCCAGCACCGCGGCCTTGAGCTCGCGGTTGGAGAAGGCCTCGATGAGAAACCGACCCCTGACCGCGTCCAGCATCCGATCCCGGGCCACCAGCGCATCCACATCGTCGGGGAGGAACAGCGCCATATCCAGCGGCCCCCGGCCCGGGAATCTCTCGAGAAACTGCGAGCGGTCCACGACCACCAGACCGTGCGACCGCGAGTAGTCGGAGAACACGCCAACCACGTGGGTCTCGAAGGGGCCACCGGGCAGGTCGAGAACCAGTGCATCTCCCTCGCCGACCCCGAATCGGTTGGCGAAGGGCTCGTTGACCACCGCGGCGCGCTCGGCCCAGGCCTGCGCGAAGACCTCGCTCGAGTCGCGGCCCGGGAAGGGGACGCTGCCGTGGCGGGCCACCACATCGAATGCTGCACCCGCGAACGACACCGGTCGACCGCGGTAGCTGATGTCGACGGCATAAAAGGGGTCCACCGCCCCGTCGCCAAACAAATCGACCGCCAAGTCGACGATGGCAGGATCCAGCTGACCGGTGGGCACGCCGCGCTCCATGGCCAACGGTCGCATCCAGACGTCGGCCCGCATGCCCTCTTCGGACCATCGTTCGACGGTTCCGCGAAATGAACCCACCATGGTCACGATGGCCACCGCCAACGCCACCGCCACCGAGACGGCACCACCGGCCCAGGCCGCCCGGCGCCGGCTCGCCGAGATCGCCGCCGAGGCCAACCGGACTGACACGCCGGTCATCCTGCCCACCCGCCTCGAACCGACTCGCGCAAGCAGGTCCAACATCGGACTCGCTCCCACCAGCAACATGGCCATCACCCCAAGACAGGCGACCATGGCGGCGATCGGCAGACCCCACCACGCCGGTTGACCGATCAGCCAGAGGGCCGCGGCGGCCATCGCCGCCAGCAGCGCGCCGTGCAGGGCCAGCGAGAGCAGCCGCATCCGGCGGGGTGCGGCGTCCACCAGCCCCTGGAGCGGCGGCGTCCGCAGCGCCTCCTCCAACGGCAGGACCGCGGCGGCCAACGACACCACCAACGCGAGCCCGACACCGAGGGCCACCAGCCAGATTTCGGCCTCGATGTCGGTGGCGAGACTGGTCCGCAACAGGGCCGTCACCGAGTAGCGGACGCTTGTCAGCGCCGCACGGGCCCCTAAAAGGCCAGCAGCGGTGCCGAGCGCGCCACCAAGCAACCCAATGGCTCCAGCCTCGGCCAGCACTGCACCGGCGATCTGGCCCCGTGACGCGCCGAGGGAGCGCAGCAGTGCCACGGTGTAGCGGCGCTGCACCACCGATGTGGCGAGGGTGGTGGCCACCAGCACGGCGCCCACCAGCACCGAGATCGCGGACAGCGCCACCAGATTGAATCGCAGCGAGGCCACCATCTGCTCCGCCGTCTCGCGCCGGCGCGACGGTGGCTCAACGTCCACGTCGTCGGGAAGTCGGCCCTCGAGTCCCTGGCGCAGCTCGGCCTCTGAGACTCCGGGGCGCGGTACAAGCTCGATGCGATCCACCTCGTCACCCCGCCCGAAAAGCTCCATGGCCAACGCCACGTCCATCACAACCACCCGCTCCCACACCGCCGAAAGTCGGTCCACGTCGAGGGTGGCGACCACTGTCAGCGGCTCGGCCCGGGCCCGGGCCGACAGGGTCACCGTGTCTCCCGGTTCGACCCCCAGCTCAGAGGCCAGAACAGTTGCCAACACGACGCCGCGGCCGGTGAGCAGCTCGACCACTCTGTCGCCAGCGGCCTCCTCGAGCATGGGTCGGACCTGGGAATCCACCAGGAGATCGACACCCAGCACCCGCACCCCGTCACCGAGTTCCACCAGCAGCGCCACCTCCTCCACCACCGGAACGATCACCGCATCGCGCGAAAGCGGGCGGAGCTGGGCGAGAACCGAACTCGGCACACCGCCGGGCCTGCTGATCTCAATCCGCGCCTGTCCCGCCACCTCGTCCACGCCCTCCGAAAAGGCGCGCACCGCGGCCCGGCTCGCGGCCACCGTGGCCACGACGGCCGCGACCCCGGCGGCGACGCCCGCCACTGTCACCAGAAAGCGCCACGGGCGCCGTCGCAGGGGACGCCAAAGGAGGGTCTTCAGGACCATCCCAGCCACCCGACCGATCGAAGAACGAAGAACAAAGAACAAAGAGACTCCGATGAACGGCATGGACCGTTCGACGCCTTCCGTGCTCTCTCTTCGTTCTTTGTTCTTGGTTCTTTGTTCATGGAAGGATTTTCCCGTCGTGAAGGTGGACCGTCCGGTCCAGCGAGGCCGCCACGTGCTCGTCATGTGTGGCCAGGATCAGGGCGGCCCCCTCCTCCCGCTTGAGCTCGTCGATGAGTTCGAGTACCGCGTCGCCGGTGATGGAATCCAGGTTCCCAGTGGGTTCGTCGGCCACCAGCACCGCCGGCCGGTGGACCAGGGCCCTGGCCAACGCGGTCCGTTGCTGCTCGCCTCCGGACAGCTCCGAGGGAAAGTGGCGGCTGCGGTGGCCGAGTCCCACCCGATCCAGCAACGCCGCCACCCGGGCGTCGTCGCGGCGGCCATCCAGGGCCAGTGGCAACGCCACGTTCTCAGCCACCGTGAGGTGGGGCACAAGGTGGAACGCCTGGAATACGAGCCCGATGCGGTGCCTGCGGAGATCCAGCATCTGAGCCTCCGAGGCGACGGCGAGATCCACTCCGCAAACCTCGACGCTGCCGCCCGTAGGCCGGTCCACCGCCGACACCAGGTTGAGCAGAGTCGACTTCCCGGAGCCCGAAGCCCCCACCAGCGCCACCGACTTACCGGCGCCGACCTCCAACGTCACCCCGTCCAGGGCACGCACCACTTCATCACCCCGCCGGTAGTGCCGGCTGGCGTCGTTCAGACGGATCACATGCTCGTTGGCCATTTCTTACCCACTTCGATCAACATATAGCAGGTCAGTATCGTTCCCCGCATCCCGAGTCCGCGTCCGCGTCCGGGTTCAGAGTTCAGAGTTCAGGGCTCAGAGCTCAGGGGTCACACCCAACCGCCCGGAAAGTCATTGTGGAACAGCCTGGAGCCTGCGAACTCGTGACGTGTCAATTCTCAGTTCTTGATTCTTAATTCTCAATTTCCCCCCTCCCTCCCCTCCCCGTGTGGGTCGGGGTCATTCAAAATTCAAAACTCAGAATTCAGAATTCTCAACGCTGTGCAGCCGAGACGGCCACACCACAATGGCCCCCCTCCCATCCCGGGTGGGCGGGGGATCTTCGTTCTTTGTTCTTCGTTATTCGATCGAACGTGGGCGGGCGGGGGCGTTCCTCGCTCGTTGTTCCTTGTTCCGCGTCCCCGGACAGGCGGGGGCTACTGCCCACTGCCGACTCCCTGCTGCCTACTGCCTCCGCTGCGATACAGTACCGTCATGACCACTCCCTGGAGACTCCTCCGCGACGGCGACCTCCCCGGCGCCCGCAACATGGCCCGGGATGTGGCGCTGCTGGAGTCGGTGTCGGACGACCGCAGCGCCCCGGCGTTGAGGCTCTACGGCTGGTCGCCACCTTGTCTGTCATTGGGTCGCCACCAGAGGTCGGATGCCGCCGACCTCGAATTCTGCCGCGTGCGTGGCATTGACGTGATCCGGCGGCCCACGGGTGGCCGGGCACTGCTCCACCACCTGGAACTCACCTATACCCTGGTGGCTCCTCTCGGAGAGGAGCCGATCCCGCGCCACCTCCAGGAGGCCTACCGCTGGATCTGTGAGCCTCTGGTTGCGGCTTGCCGGTCGCTCGGTGTGGATGCCGAGCTGACGTCGGGCGAGGTCAACCTCCAACTCCCCAGCCCGGCCTCCACGATCCCCTGCTTCCAGGCACCCGCCGGTGGCGAGGTGGTGGTGGCAGGCCGTAAGCTCATCGGCTCGGCCATGCGTTCCCACGGTGGCGCCATCCTGCAACACGGCGCCATCCTGCTCGACTGGGATGGAAGGCTCCAGGCCGGATCCATGGGGCTGGAGGACGACCGTTTCTTGAGGCCCGCCATCACCACCCTCGCCGAGCAGCTCGACGAGATGCCGGACCGCCCGGCCCTCGAGGAGGCATTCATCACGGCCTTCTCCGACCACCTCGACGTGGCCTTCGAGAAGGGAACCTTCACTGCTGCGGAGTCTGCCCGGGAGGAGGAGCTGATCCATACGTTCGACATTCAACGTTAGACCGACTCCCCACCCGATACGGCAGTGGGCGCCTTCCTCGGAGGTGCCTGGCATCCCGATTCGCCATCGTGCGTCGGTGTGTTCGTGAATTTCAGGCGAATCGGCGTGCCTGGCATCCTCGACGGGGAGCGCACTGAGGGCCAGGGCGCGACGAAGGATCCAAGACAAATGATCGAACTTCGATTTTCATCGCGCCCATCTCCCCCAGGCGCTCCCCGAGGTTACTCGCGGCCGGTGGCCGCGGTGACCAGCCGTCCACAGCGGGTGGCCGTAAGCCCGATCCGCGTACAGATCGCATGGCCGCTGCACACGGCCACGGCCACAACCGCTGCCGCCGGCAAGGTCGCCACGTCGCATTCCGATCTTCATGTCGGTGCCAGCGCCGGCCCGCGCGATGGATGCGCTCCGAGCACCCGCCATCGCGGCCGCCCGGGTGGGCAGGCCGGACGACTTTCGACTTGACTGGGCGGGAGGCCGGGCGGGTTACCATGAGACTCGATGGTCGACGCCGACTCGCCAAAGCCGAAGCGCCCGTGGTGGATATTTTCCCTCTATTACGCGGAGGGGTTTCCCTACGCCCTGGTGCGACTCATGTCCACCGCCTACTTCAAGGACCACGGCGCGTCGCTACAGGCCATCGGACTCACCTCGCTGCTCGGGATCCCCTGGACCATCAAGTTCCTGTGGGCGCCCTTTGTGGACACCTACTCCACCAAGCGCCGCTGGTTGCTGACCGCAGAGATCTGCATCGTTGCCGGAGCCATCCTGCTCGCCCTGGCCAGCGGAACCAGCCAACCACTCATCGCGGGAGCGGCCGTATTCATGCTGTTGGCCATCATCTCGGCCACCCACGACATCGCCATCGACGGCTACTATCTGGAGGCCCTCGACCGGACGCGGCAGGCGCGATACGTGGGCTGGCAATCGGCCGCATACCGTGCGGCGCTGATCACCGGCGGCGGCGGCATCGCTTGGGTCTGCGGCCGATACACGTGGTTTCTCGGCTATGTCGCGGCCGCCGCCATCGTCGCGGCCCTGTGGCTCTATCACACGACCCGATTGCCCGTCATCGAGCAACAGAAACGACCCGCGTCGGAACTCGTCAAATTCCTGCTCACCCCGAAGACCTTCGCGGTTGTCGTGGTGGCGACCGCTGCCGTGGTCGGTCTGTGGGCGGCACTGAGGTCGGAGCGCCTGGCGTCCGTCACCGGTCCTTTGGCCAAGATCTCGGCGCCCATGTGGATCGTCATCGCGCTCCTAGTGGCGCTTTCGGTCCTGGCGGTCCGGGCCCCCTCACTCAAGCGAAAACTCTACGCGTCCGACTCGCAGTACGCCCTCGCCTTCGTCGACTACCTGGATCGGCCACGGATCGGCCTGGTCCTGGCGTTCATTGCCACCTTCCGGATCGGCGAGGCGCTGTTGCAGAACATGGCCTATCCCTTTCTCAAGGACATCGGCATCACGCTCGCGCAGTACGGGCTCGCCCACAACACCTTCGGCATCATCGCCACCATCATCGGAAGCATCCTGGGTGGAGGCCTCATCGCCAGGTACGGCCTCAATCGGTGCATCTGGCCCTTCGTGTTGGCACTCAACAGCCTCAACTTCCTCTATATGCTGCTCGCTCTGAAGTACCGCTATATTCTGGAAAATCCCGACGCTGGACGAGCTGACTTCAAACTGGTGGCTGCACTGATCACGGCCGAGGCCTTCGGCGCCGGCTTCGGCAATGCGGCCTTCACCGTCTTCATCATGCGCACCACAAAAGCCAGCTTCAAGGCGGCCCACTTCGCCATCGGAACCGGGCTCATGAACGTGGCGGGGACCCTCGCCGGGGTGGTGTCGGGCTTTATCGCGTCAGCCGTGGGCTTCCCAATCTACTTCGGGCTCACTTTCCTTCTGACGCTGCCGAATATGGCGATGATCCCGTTTCTGCCATACCTTGACGCGCCTCCGGAGGATTGAGGGCCCCCGCCCACCCAGATACTGGATGCTGATCCTGGATGGGGGTATGGAGAAGGTGACCCAAGCCTGCAGGTGGCTGTGTCCTATCTTGCTTGGAGAGAGCGCGTTTCTCGGAGGTGCCTGGCATCCTGATTCGCCATTGTGCGTCGATGCGTTCGTGAAATTCAGGCGAATCGGCGTGCCTGGCATCCTCGACGGGGAGCGCAATGATAGACAGGGCGCGATCGAGGCTCTGAGATCAATGACCGACCTTCGATTTCCATCGCGCCCATCTCCCCTTGGAGCTCCCCGAGGTTACTCGCGGCCTCCGGCCGCGGTGACCAACCGTCACCAGCGAGTGGCCAGTGGCCGGGTCACCCCCCACCACATCCCTCCCGGCCCGGGCCACAATCGCTGCCGCCGGCAGGTTGCCACCCTTCGCATTCCGATCTCCATGCCGAATTCCGAATTTCGAATTGGGCGGCTGGGTGGGTCCTCAGCCTTCCAACGGTATGGACGCAATGTCGCGCCGACGCAGACCCAGGGCCATGAAGACCCCGGCCATCACCAGCAGGGTCCCGATCCACACCAACGCGATCAGCGGTTTTGTGGAAACGTCGAGCACCAGGCTCGCCGGCGTCGGTTCGGCCGCCTGCATTCCCGGATCGAAGATCTGCAGCTGCACCGAGCCGCCCTCCGCGTCCACCCGGCCGACGTTGAGAGTCACGCCGCCGGTACCCGGCACCACCGCAGGTTTGACCTCGGGGGCACCCATCCCGCCCCGGAAGGTCGGCATGACCTCCACCACCCGGTCGCCATTGTCGACCTGGAACACGACTCCGAAGTTGATCTTGCCGGCCTCGGGATCGAAGTCGGAGAGGTCAAAATCGTCAAAGGTGATCTTCAGGCCGTCGTAGGCCAGCGTCTCGCCCTTGTTCAGGACCGCCGTTCTGGCGATTCCTCCACCCAAGCCCAACAGTTCGACCCGGACCAGGCCCTGGTCGACACTCATTCCGGTCGCCCGCAGCTGGCCTCCGGGAACTCCGGGAATGTCCACCGGCACCGCCTGCACCGTGCCGTCGTTCATGGAGATCATCGACGGCTCGAGGCGAACCACGTCGGCCCCCTCACGCTCCAAATCCACCACCACTCCCACCGTGATGGCGCCCGGCACCGAATTCTGCCGTGACAGATCGAACCCCTTGAAGATGAGCGACCAGTCCTTGAACGCGGCGGGCTGATCCTTGTTCAGCATCAGCTCTCCGGACGGGGACGGTTCCTCAGCCGGATCGAACTCCACCGGTGCGAGGTAAAGGTCCTTGGTCAGGAATGACTTGATGTCGGGATTGGCCACCAGCTGATTGGATTTCTGGTTGACCCACATCCTGGGTTTGAGCACGAAGTTCCTGCCCCGGGGATCGGTCACCTCAACCACCATGGCGTCACGGGCCATGGGGGTGGGTTTCTCGATGCCCTTGAAGGTCAGGGTGTAGCCCAGGATCTCGGTGGGCTTGTCCTGGGTCAGCCGCACCTTGGCCTCGCGATCAAGCCACCCTGTGGTGAGAAAGGCCAGCATCATGAGACCCATCCCCACATGGGCCAGCACACCACCGGCGGCGCGCCAGTTCCCGTGGCGCCCCTTTTCGATCAGAGCCCAGGTGTTCGCCACGATGCAGAACAGCACCGCGCCGACGTAGAGGAACGCTTTCCAGCCGCTGAGTCCGACGAAGGCGCCCGCCACCAGCAGGACCGCGGAGATTGCCAACGCGACGGCGAGTTTGGACGCCGCACCCTCCTTCGACCGCCGCCAATCGAGGAACGGGGTGACTCCAAGGAAGACCGCAAAAGCCACCGCCAGCCAATAGCCCACACGGTTGTAGAAATCCGGTCCCACCTGGGCCGGCTCGCCCCAAAGCCGCGAGATGAGCGGCGCCGATGTGCCGATTCCGACGATCACGCCGATCAGGATCAACAGCACGATGCCGACCACGAAGAATATGGTTCGCGACAGGAAGGGCTCATCTCCCACCTCGGTAGGGATGGACGACCAGCGGACGGCCAGCAGGCCCACCGAGATGGCCAGGAAGAAGAACATGTTGAATACCAGCCAGCCCGTGATTCCCAGTTCCACAAACGAGTGCACCGAAAAATCGCCGAGCACCCCGGATCGGGTCAGGAAGGTGGCGTAGACCACCAGCAAATAGGCCAGGATGGCCAGCACGAGGTTGAGCCGTCGAAAACGTTTCCGGCTGCGCTGGAGCAGCATGCCGTGGGTCAGGGCCACCGTGGCGATCCACGGCACCAAGGAAGCGTTCTCCACCGGATCCCATCCCCAATAACCACCCCAGCCGAGGGTCTCGTACGCCCAGTATCCGCCGAGCATGATGGCAGTTCCCAGGGTCACCACTGAAACCAGGACCCAGGGGAGGGACACCTTTGTCCACTCGTCATAGCGCTTCATCCACAGCGCGGCCAACGCGAAAGAAAACGGGATCGCCAAAGACGCATAGCCGATGAACATGATCGGCGGGTGGATGACCATCCACGGATTCTGGAGCAACGGGTTGAGACCCTGCCCATCCATCGGGATCATCCCCGTGGTGAGCCCGGAGTGGAAACGAAAGGGGTCCTGTTTGAGGAGCAGCATGATCAGCGACAGCAGGGTGAGGTTGTAGAACACCATCACCCGCGACTCGTACGCCCGGGCGAACTTCATCAGCGGCAGTCCCAGCAGAACACCCCAGAAGATCCACAACAGGAAGCTGCCCTCCTGGCCGCCCCAGAAAGACGAAATCACATATTTCAGCGGCAGCAAATTGTCCGAGTAGGCCCATACGTAGTGCAACCGGTAGTCGTGGGTGACCAGCAGGTACATCAACAACCCGGAGACCACTACGATGGCAGCCGTCATCAGGCCGTAGGCCAACCGAGCTTGGGATCGGGCGTTCTCGTTGCCACGGATGACCATTGCATAGGCGACCGTGGACCCGAGACCGAGGAAAAAAGACAACCACAACAAAAGGGTTCCGGGGACGTACATAGGGGCTCCTCTCAGGATTCCGAGACGCAGGCTCTCCTTATTGGCGAGGGCTCATCACGCAGAACCGCCAATCAAGTTTCAGAGCTGTATTCTCTCGGGTCTTCGTCGAGTCCTTGGTATTTTGAAGGACACTTCACGAGCAGCTGGTCGGCGTAGAAGGCGCCATCCCGGTAGCTGCCCACCGCCACGATCTCGGTGGCTTCCTCGAAGTTCCCTGGCTTGACGCCGTTGTAGAGCACGGCCATGGTGTTGCCGTCCTCGTCCACCAACCCGAAGGCGAGCATCTCCGAGGCCTCCACGTATTCGCTGGAGTCCGGCACCAACGCCCCCTTGACCTGGACCTTGGCGGACCGCTGCATCGCCTCCTCGATGGAGACATAGGGCGTCAGGTTGTTCTTGAACGAAGTCGCCCCAAAGGCGAGAAAGGCGACGATCATCACGCCACCCACCGCATACCAAATACGACGTTGTCGTCGTGGATCACTCATAAGTCCTCCAACCGACGGACCTTCCGGTCCACCCGGTAGACGTATCCAAAAAGGCCAACCCAAATGATCAGGGTGACTACCATAATTCCCAGCAGATCGTTCACAGGACCTCCTGCTGGCGCCGCTGCCGAACGGCCTCGACGCGGCATCCAATAGTATATAACCATACATACAAGCCAGTAAATCCCGCCAATGACGCCATCAGCACCTGGGTGTACCTGGAATCGAAGTCGTTGGCCCCCCGGGTATTGATCAACGAGTCCGGATGAAGGGACCAGTAGATCCTCGGAACGACGAATATCAGGAACGGCACGGTCACAAAGGCGAGGATCGCGTAGACCGCCGCCAACGCCGCGCGGCGTTCGGGATCGGGAATCGCCGCCCGCAGGGCGAAGTAGGCGCTGTAGATCAGCATCAGGATGACGATGGAGGTCTGCCGGGGATCCCAGTTCCAGTAGGCCCCCCACATGATCTTCGCGAAGACGGCCCCGGTCACCGTGGCCAGCACTGCGAAGAGCAGACCCAACCCGGCACTGACCGATGCTCGGATATCGTCATTGGGATCGCGGCGTCTGAGGTACATCACGGACGCGATGCACGAAACAAGAAACGCCAGGGTGGCCACCCACGCGGTGGGCACGTGGAAGAACACGATCCTCGAGGATTCTCCGATGAATTTCTCCGCCGGCGGCACATACATGAATGCCGCCCAAATCACCACCGTCATCCACAAGAGCAGCACCCATTTCAGGATTTCACGAAAGCTCATTCATTACTCCGACGCCTACAATACACAGAGACGGTGTCGCATGGAAGTCCGAGTCTGAACAAAAATCCAAGATCCAAGATGCAAGATGCAAGATCCACCACTTACCCGGTGTAGAAAGTGTAAAAGGTGTAGAGGGTGTCGAGAGGACACAATTCCGAGTCCCGAGTCCCGAGTTGACCGCCGCCCGCCCAATTCGAATTTCGCATTTCGAATTTCGAATTAAGTGGGTGGGTGGGATCAATCGTTCCACACGACCGGGAAGAGAAACGCCGACACCACCGTCATGACTCCCCCCAGGGAAACAATGGCCCGCAAGGAGGCCTGAACGGTTTCCACCGAACCCTCGGCGACGGCAGTGGTGCCCTGGATCAAGAAAATCAGAAGCGCCAGAAGCAGCGGCAACGCGAGCACCGGAAACAGCGCTCCCCGCCCCACCGCCCGGGCGATGATCGCGGCCACGATGGTGGAAGTCGCCGCCAGCCCGTACCCGCCGGCCACGAGCAGCACGGCGAACCAGCCGACCAGCTCGATGTGATAGCCCATCAGCACGCAATAAAGGGGCACCAACGCCACCAATAGCAGGGCGATCAGCACGACGTTGAACAGGAGTTTCCCCGCCCACACCACCAGCGGCGTTGCCGACAACCTCAGCAGCGACGCAGTGTGGCTCTCCTCCTCCTTGACGAAAGACCGGTCGAGACCGGCGAGGGCAGCGAAGAAAACCACGATCCACAGCAGCACCGCCAGCAGGAACGGACGGTCATCGGTCGCGATGCGAAAGGGCCCCACCGAGTAGGCCACCGCGATCAGGGTGGTGAGTGAGAACAGTCCCAACGAACTCAGCGCGACCCGAGTCCGAAACTCGGCCTTCAGGTCCTTGGCCGTGACGGCCCACGCCTCAGTCAGCCAGCGCCACACGACGGGTGCCCCACTCCATTTCACGTGGATCGTTGGTGGCAAGAACCACGGTCGTTCCTTTCGCCGTGGATTCGCCGACCCATTGCTCCAACCAATCGCGCCCCTCCGGATCCAGATTCGACCCCGGTTCATCAAGGAACAATACCTGCGGATCGTGGAGCATCGCCTGCGCGATCTTCAACCGTTGGTGCATGCCGGTTGAATACCCACCAACCGGTGTCCGGCGTGATGGGTCGAGGCCCACCCTTTGAAGACATGTCCGGCATCGGTCCTCCGCCTTCTCCAGTCCGCGGACGCGCTCGAAGAACTGCAGATTTTCCATGGCGTCGAGCTCTTCATAAAGCGACATGGCCGGCGCCACAACACCGAGCACTCGTTTCCAGTCATCGCGGGCGACCTCGCCTCCGCCGGCCAGGTCCACGTACCGAACCTCGCCCCGGGTCGGCCGCAACAGGCCGCACAGGATCGTCAGCAACGTGGATTTGCCCGATCCATTGGGCCCGGTCACGGCAAGAACCTCGCCCGGGTCCGCGACGCCGGACACCGAACGAAAGACCACGCGTTCATCAAAACGCTTGGCCACATCGGAAAACTCGATCCGGATCCCTTCCGCCACGGGGCAGAAGATATCACGGGTGGCGGGAAGTCAGGGAGAAGGGACTAGGGGGTTAGGGGCTAGGGGCTCGCTCCCCCACCCGCAGGTTCAGAAGGTGCAGAAAGGACGCAATTCCGAGTCCCGAGTCCCGGGTTCCGAGTTGACCGCCGCCCGCCCAGCAGGAGCGCCGTTGTGGAGCAGCCTGGGTCCTGCGAACTCATGACGTACTCAATTCTCAGTTCTGAGTTCTCAGTTCTTAATTTCCGCCCTCCCTCCCCTTCCCGGGTGGATGGGGGTCATCCAAAATTCAAAACTCAAAATTCAACACTCTCCAGCGGGACTATCCGGCGGCTTGGTGTTGTTAACCTCCTCCGGATCGCCGGACGGTCGTCGGGCCACAGGAGGCGTCATCAGTGTTTACCAACCACGTTGTCCAGTTCTCGGCAGCATTCATTGTCGCCATGATCGTGGGTTCTCTAGTGGAGTACATGGCCCACCGATGGATGCACGACGGTAAGGTGCTCAAGGTGCGCCACGCAAAACACCATCGCAACCTGGAGGGCCAGGGCTGGTTCGGCGAATTCAAGGACTACGCCATTCCCGGGCTGGCGATCCTCTGGGTCGGTTTTCTGTTCTCCATACCGGCCGGCATCGGTTTCGCACTCGGGGCGCTGGCTTATGCCGCTTTCTCCGCCTACGCCCACCAGGTCCAGCATGAGCGGCCGGAGCTCGTCTTCTGGCTGCCGCGGCCGATCCACTATCTTCACCACCGCGACAACATGTGGCGCCACAACTTCGGCATCTCCCTGGATTTCTGGGACCGGGCCTTTCGGACCTACAAGAACGTTGAATGGCAGCCCGAGCGCCGCGCCCGCGACTATCCGCTCCGCAGCTTCATCGACATCACGTGGATCTGAATCCGAACGCTGCGCGATCCGTCCGCAGGTGTGACAAATTTCGCCGCGTTGCGGCATGATGTTCACAGGTACCCAATTGAAAACAAGCGACTTGGCGGCGCTTCTGAGCTATAGTGCGTGCGGAAAAGGAGAGCCCATGCGCGCCGTTATTACTGGCACCGGCATGTACCTGCCGCCCAAGATCGTCACCAACGACGACCTCGCCCGCATCATGGACACCACGGACGAGTGGATTCAGGTCCGAACCGGAATCGCCGAACGCCGATTCGCCGCCGTGGACGAGGCCACCTCGGACATCGCGGCCCCCGCCGCCCGGCAGGCTCTCGAAGACGCCAACCGGACACCTGAAGACATCGATTACCTGGTCTTCGCCACCATGACACCCGACTATTTCTTCCCCGGATCGGCTCCGTTCCTGCAACGCAAGCTGGGAATGGCCCACGTCCCCTGCCTCGACATCCGCCAGCAATGCGCGGGGTTCATTTACGGACTCCAACTTGCCGACGCCATGATCCGGTCGGGTCAACATCGGCGTGTGTTGGTGGTCGGCGCCGAGGTCCACAGCTGTCTCCAGCCGTGGGATCCCCAGAGTTGGGCGGTGGCCATGGGTGACGCCGAAGGACCTATCCCTGAAGCGAGTTACCAACGCAATACGGAGTTTCGCGACCGAACCGTGCTGTTTGGTGACGGCGCAGGGGTGATGGTCGTTGAGGCGAGTGACGACGAAGATCGCGGCATCATCGACATCCTGATTCACACCAACGGCTCCGAGGCGGAGAGGCTGTGGACCAAGGCCTCCGGCAGCGCCTTCCGGCCCTACATAAGCCACGACATGATCGACAACGGGGACACTGTCCCCATCGTCGAGGGACGAAAGGTGTATGCTCTTGCGGTGACCGCCATGCCCAGCGTCACCATCGACCTGCTGTCACGCAACGGGCTGACCGTGGACGACCTCGATCTGCTGATCATGCATCAGGCCAATCTGCGCATCAACGAGGGTGTTCAGAAACGCCTTGGCCTGCCCGACGAGAAAGTCTTCAACAACATTCAGAAATACGGCAACACAACCGCCGGCACCATCCCAATCGCCTTCCATGAAGCCCGCGAACAGGGCCGAGTGAAACCCGGAGACCTGGTCTGTTTCGTGGGTCTCGGCAGCGGCTTGAACTGGGGTGCCGTGCTCTACCGTTGCTGACGGAGATTCAATGCACAGAAAATTACTCATCAACGCCCAGCGCCCGGAAGAGGTGCGCGTGGCGATTATCAACGAGGGCATACTCGACCAATACGAGGTGTCGACATCGGAAACCGGCCTGTATCGCGGCAATATCTACCGCGGCACAGTGGCCAGCATCCATCCCAGTCTCGACGCCGCGTTCGTGGATTTTGGTGCCGAGAGGCACGGCCTGCTGCGCGCCGACGATGTCGTTTCATCGGGAGCTCACCGCAAACATGAGGAGGGCCAACGACGGCCTCGCATCGAACAACTCCTCGAGAAGGGGCGACAGGTCATGGTCCAGGTGGTGCGCGACGGTGTGGCGGCCAAGGGGGCCCTGCTCACCGGCAACGTCAGCATCGCCGGTCGCTACCTGGTGCTGATGCCCTTCGAAGAAACCCGCGGGGTTTCGCGCAAACTCGAGGACGGCGAAACGCGAAGTGTCATCCGCGAACGGCTGGAACAGCTCGATGTGCCGGAAGGATTCGGGGTGATCGCGCGGACAAACGCCGGCGATCAACCCAAGACCGCCCTCAACCGTGACCTGGGCGCCCTGCTCCGCTTGTGGAAAAAGGTACGTGCCGAGGCCTCCACGGGGAAGGGGCCGAAGTTGTTGTACTCGGATCAGGACCTGATCCTCCAGGTGCTCAGGGATTCGCTGGACTCCAGCATTGACGAAGTCCTGGTGGACAACGATGACGCCTACGAGAAGGTCCGCGCCTACATGCAGACCTTTATGCCCCGTGCCAAGACCAAGCTGACCCGATACGCCGAACGGATGCCGTTGTTCAGCAAATACGAACTCGAGCCGCAGATTGATCGGATCTACCAGCGAAAAGTCGAACTGCCTTCCGGCGGCTCGATCGTGATCGACGGCACCGAGGCCCTCACGGCCATCGACGTCAACTCGGGCCGATCCAAAGGCGGCTCGAGCCAGGAAGACACAGCGGTCAGGACCAATATCGAGGCGGCAAGGGAAGTTGCCCGACAGCTCCGACTGAGAGACATCGGCGGCCTGATGGTTGTCGACTTCATCGACATGCGGTCCATGAAGAACCGCCGCGAGGTGGAACGGACCCAGCGGGAAGCCATGAAGGACGACAAGGCCAAGTTCACCGTCTCTCGGATCTCTGCCAATGGGCTGCTGGAAATCAATCGACAGCGCCTCAAGAAGGCACTCCAGCTCCGCAGCTATCGACCCTGCCCGACCTGCACCGGCACCGGCAGCATCGCCAGCCCGGAGCTGGTGGGTCTCAATCTGTTGCGGCGCATCGAAACCAGGGCCGTGACCGGCCGGCTCAAACGGGTGCGGTTCGAACTGCACCCCGAGCTCGCCGACGCCATCCAGAACGAACGGCGTGAGGAGCTGGCCGCGCTCGAGCACGAGTTCGACATCACGATCGAGATCATCGCCGCCACCAGACTCCATCGCTCCGAGGAACATGTGGAGTGGTTCAACCGTGAGGAGGCGAGGGAGCCGGCGCCGCCGAAGATTGCGGCCGTCTCCGTGGCCGACCTTGCCGGCAGCACCGGACACCGGTCGTCCGGCCGGAGGAAGCCGGAGGTCCAGGCCGAGGCCGGCGCCCCGAAGGATGACCAGCCGGCAGAGCCGGAAAGCGAAAAACCGCGCAGGCGGCGGCGCGGAGGACGAAGGCACAAGAAGGACGCAGGTCCCACCAACGAGTCGCCGGCCGTCGAGGTCGGGGTCGAACCCGAGAAGGCCCAATCGCCACCGGAGGCCGAGACCCAAGCCGGCGCTCCGAAGGACGACAAAACGTCGGCCCCGGAGGGCGACAAACCCCGCAGACGGCGGCGCGGAGGCCGAAGGCACAAGAAGGACGCAGGTCCCGCCACCGAATCGCCGGCCGTCGAAGTCGCGGTCGAACCCGAGAAGGCCGAATCGCCGCCCGAGGGTGGCGAAGAGGGGTCGGAGCCGCAACCAGCTCCCAAAAAACGCCGGCCGCGGCGGCGGCGGCGCCGGAAACCCAAAACTGCGGAGACCAACCAGGGGGCTGGGGACAACCAAGAGGCTGGGGACTAGATCCCCCACTCACCCGGATACGAGATTCAAGATCCAAGATGCAAAATCCCCCACTCGCCCCATCCTGTCATTCTGAGCGAGGCCCGTAGGGCCGAGTCGAAGAATCCGGGTGGGGGGTAGTTCGCACCAGACACCCACCCGCCCAGATCCTTCGACTCGCTTCGCTCGCTCAGGATGACAGCAGTTGGAAAAACCGTGTTGCAGCCGTCTCGGCTGCAACACTGGCCTTGATTGAATCCGCGAATGCGGGCCAGAGGCCCGCACCACGATGCCCCTCTCGTTCGATTCGATGTGCCGATTTCGACGCGCCGATTCTTCGGCCGCGCTTCCCGTGAGGATGCCAGGCACGCCGATTCGCATCAGTGGGACGAATCATCTATCGACCTTGCCGAATCGGGCTGCCAGGCACCTCCGACGAACGCGACTTGCTCCCAAGGCGCTCCCCGATGGAGCCACCCCTGACACTGTTCGGGCCCCGGCGACACCCGGAATACCTATCCGGCGAATCCCGAAAGTGTCGGAAGTGGCACGCCCGCCCGTAGCACCCACGCGCCGGGTGGGAGAGGGATCTCGTATCTCACATCCGGGCGGGCGGGGGTGACGTTTTACTTTCGACCTTCGACTTTCGACTCTCGCCCTGCGGCTCACGGCCTGCGGCCCGCGTCTCAGGGGCGGCGGACTTCCTCTGAAAAGAGCTGGGCGTCCACGCTCAGCTCATCACCGATGTAGTCGAGCGCCTCGGCGAGGTCATCCAAGGAGAGCTTCGCCGGTACACGGACAACGGCGGACATGCTGAACAGGGGGGTCCCGCTCATTGGCGCCGCGGTGACCTCGGTGTTCATCGTCTCCACGTTGATGCCCTGCTCGGCGAGATAACGGGTGACCTCGTGGATGATGCCGAGGTGGTCCGCGCCCAGGACAGTGATGGCGCACTCCTTCGACGAGGTCAGTTCTTGTGGTTCGGTGGCCTCACTGAGCCTCGTTTGGACGTCAAACTTGACGAAGTGGAGTTCGCTGATCACTTCGCGCAGCTTTTCAATCCGATCTTCGGGGGCGGTCACGAACATGATCAGCGCGAAATCACCGCCGAGCCGCTGGAAGCGGCTGGTCTCGACGTTGCCGCCGTGCAGGACGATGATTTTGGTGACCTCTTCGAGGACCCCCGGTCGATCCCTACCCGACGCCGTCAGTACGAGCTGTTTCCTCATACAATCTCCGGACCTACCATGATATCAGCAAGTTTGGTGTGGAGGGTGTGGAGGGTGTGGAGGGTGTGGAACGCCAAGACGTTGAATGTTGAATGTTAAACGTTGAACGCTAAGAATTCGGGTTTCTCAGCGTCTGACGGGGACTCCCAACGTTTGACGTGTAGCGTTCTACATTGAACTTCGCCGAACCACAATATCCGCCGTCCACCCGTCCGCAGGCTGTAGGTCGTGGGTTGCGTGTTGTAGCTCCCACCCGCGCCGGTTGACCGCCGCCCGCCTATCCGCGGGCGAGCGGCAACCTACCTGCGACTGACTCTCTACGGTGCCTGGTCCGAGGTTCTTGGGAAGTGGCGCCCCTGATGGCAACCGCCAGCGCTCCGGGCGGGCGAGGGGTGTTCCTTGGTCCCTGGTCCTTGGTCCTTGGTCCTTGTTTCCGGGCAGATGGCTGGGACATCGAACTTTCGACTTTCGAAATTGCTTGTGGGCCGCGCGACTCGAGCCAAAAAAAGAGGTGCGGCCAGGCCGCACCCCCGGAGGTCATTGACGATGTCGGACTCTCAGCGCGTGGAAATGTTGACGGTCCCGGAAAAGGTGGAGATGGAGACCTGAGCCCCACCCGACCCGGCCGTGAAACTCAACTCCTTCTGCGGAGTGTACTGACTGGTGTTGCGAGGCTCCGGGCCGATGGCGTTGTTGATCGTGCCGGAGAAGGTCTCCACTTCGAATTCGGCCGACACCGCCGGCGAGACCTCGAGCCGGATCGTACCGCTCACAGTCTCGAAATCGTATTCGCCACGGGGGGCGAGGTCCGCAGCGTAGGTCACCGTGCCCGATACCGTTTCGAAACTGGCCGCATCGAAGAGACCGCCTGAAACCGCGATATTGGAGCTCACGCTCTCCACATCGAGCTCTCCGACCCCATTCTCCACCGTAATCAACCCGCTCACCGAGCCAAGATCCGTGGAGCCGGCGGCGTTGGTCACAGTGATCGCACCGCTGACCGAATTGGCCGACAACTCGGCCGGCTTTCCGGACACCCGAATCCAGCCGCTGACCGTCTCGACGTCGATCTGACCGGAAACACCGTCCACCTCTATGGTCGCGCTGACCGTCTCGACGTCGATGCTCGCCGTTGTGGGCACCTTGATGACCAACTGTGTGTCGAGGCCGTCCGCGTGCCGGGGTACTTCGACCTCGATTTCAAGGTCATTTCCGTCACCCCAGATCTCCAGCGACTCCACATTCTTGCCCAGGACACCGGTGATCTCTACCTGGTCATTCCCCCAGCCCACCACCTGGACCGAACCGGCAAGGTTCGAGATATCGACACTTCCGCCCGCGGCGAGAGGTCGCACTTCGTTCACCGCGCGCTGGGCCCACGCCGGCGCGACCAGCAAAAGCGCCACCACTGTGAGAATCGTGCATCGTTTCATTTTCACCCTCCTAAATCTCTGCAGGAAGCCTGTTGGCCCGCCGCAAGAGTTGGATCTGTTGTTGGTAGGCTGAGGTCAACTGACCCCTTAGCATCAGGTTGTTCGGATCGGTCCCGAGCGCCGAAGAAATCCGATCAATGGCCGCATCGATGACCTCGAGGTTGTCGTTTACAACGGTCAGCGTCTCGTCCGACATCGACCCGCGACGTTGCTCGAGCGCGGCCATCAACTCGGCACGGGCTTCCACGAACTCCGCCGCAACCGGGTCGAACGAGTCGGTCGGGTAGCTCGCCTGGACGGCCACCGGGGTCGCCTGGTGATGGACCACCACCGTCCGAGCCTGGCTACGACCCAGGGTGTAGGCAATCAAAACCGCGGTAACGGAAACAATCAAAACCGCGGCAACAGCCATCCAGGACTTCGACCTGCGTCCGAACCGGCCCCTCACCACGGTCTCCGGATGATCGAGGCGGGCCGCGATTCCCGGCCACAAATCGGTGGCGGGTTCAACCGACCGGGGAAGACCTGACGCCATTTCGAGGACCAGTCGCAGTTCCTCCAGTCGCCGGCTGCAGTCCGGGCACGTGGCCAGGTGTTGTTCCACGCCGGCAGCTTCCGGACGGGTCAGCGTGCCGTCGATATAGTCGTCAAGGCGTTGGTTGGCGGTGCTGCAATTCATGATGCAAGTACCTTTCGCAGAAGTCTGCGTGCTCGGCTCAGTTGGGCCTTGGAGGTGCCGACCGCCATGTCAGCCATGGCTGCGACTTCTTCGTGGGTGTAACCCTCCACGTCGTGCAGCACGAAGACCGTCCGCGCGCGCGTTGGCAATCCCGAGATGGCCCGCTCCAGGTCGATGGCGACCTGCGGATCGAGGTGATCAACCACCGGGAAACCCAGGTTCTCATCCTCCACTCCATCAAACTCGGGTCGGCGGCTGGACGACCGCAAATGACCCAACACCACGTTGACAGCCACCCTATGGAGCCAGGTGGTGAAGAGGCTGTCGCCGCGGAAGGTGTTGAGCTTCTTCCATGCCCGGATATAGCTCTCCTGGGTCAGCTCTTCAGCCAGGTGGGCATCCCCGCACATTCGGAGGCAGAGTCCGTGGATCCTCCCGACCGTGTGGCGATAAAGCGTTTCGAAGGCTTCGACGTCGCCTCCGCGTGCCTTCTCGATCGCATCCGCAAAACCGGTGTCACCGCTCATGGTGGACCGGTGCGAGATGGAGACGGTTGCTGCCAGTGCTTCCACACCTCATGAGATGCCGCTGGTCTGCCAGGGGTTTAATTTCATCCTGTTTGTCATCACCGGATACCAGTCTATTCGGGAATCCAACCCGGCAAACACGGGTTGGTGGTGGAGAGAGGCAGAAGATCATGTGCAACTCGCAGGCGACAACACGGGGTGTGAGCGTTGAGGTGGAATCCAGCTACGTACCTGAGCGATCTCGTCCTCTCCAGAATCGGTGGTTTTTTGCCTACCGGATTCGAATTTTCAACGCTGGCGAAGAGGTCGTCCAATTGATCAGCCGGCATTGGATCATTACCGACGCCAACGGCAATGTGGAAGAAGTGGCCGGGCCTGGTGTGGTCGGCGAACAGCCGGTCCTCCGTCCGGGCGAGTCCTATGAGTACACCTCCTTCTGCCCCTTGAACACCCCATTCGGCACCATGAGAGGCAGCTACCAGTTGACCACCCCAGACGGGGAGTCCTTCGATGCCGCCATCGCCCCCTTCGAGCTGTCCGAACCGCTGCCGGAAAACTGACCCCCCGCACTCGGCCAGTCAGGAAGGTGTGGAACCACCCCACCAACCACCCGGTGTGGATGGTGTGGATGGGTCTTGTGGCCTTCTCCTTACGGCTCACTACCTACTGCCCACTACCCAGTGCTTATTGCTGACCTCTTGCGGCTTGCGGCCCCCCGCCCCATATTGTCAAAAAGGGACAGAACCCAAGAGGAGGCCCCGCATGGACAGGGCACACGGTGTGCGCCACATCGGCGACGTGTCGGTGAGGCCGGCAGACGCCCAGGTGCGATTCTGGAATCTCCTGGCTCGGGCCACCCAACCCACCGCACTGGCACACCCGAAGATCGGTCCGTTCCTCACGGTTTCCCGACAAGCCGGCTCCGGCGGGGCGGAAGTGGCGCGCAGAGTTGGACTGCAGCTCGGTTGGGCGGTCTACGATCGCGAGTTGGTGGAATCCCTCGCGCGCCGGTTGGAACTCGAGCCCTCCATGCTGGATCTGATGGATGAAACCCGATCCACCTGGTTCAAAGACACCCTGTTGAATCTCCTGAACTCGCGCCTGATATTCCAGGACTCCTACGTCTCCATGGTTGGCGAGGTGATGCTGTTGGCCGCCATCGAGGGGCGTTCAGTCTTCGTCGGGCGAGCGGGCCACCTGCTGCTCCCATCCGAGCCCGGTCTCAGAGTCAGGGTGATCGCTCCCCGTGACATGCGGCTGGCACGGTTCTGCACCATGGAATCCATCGACCCCGACGAGGGCGCCGCCCGGCTCGAGCGCCTCGACCGCAGCCGGGCCGACTTCATCCACCGCCACTTCCATCACCAACCGGACGACCCCTCCCTCTACGACATGGTGGTTGATGCCGGTTCCTTTGGAATCGACGGCGCGGTGAAGCTTGTCATCAGAGCTCTCGAAATTCGGGGCCTCACCGAGAGCTCCTGACCCCTCCGTCCGGATCGAAAATGGAGCTCTTCGCGCCTCGACAGGCCGTTGAATCGAGTCGAAAACGGACTGGGTCATGGCCCTTTCCAGCCACGGTGCTCGACCCCATTTCTGGGCTGCGAGAACGGCGTTACAATGACCATCGCAGCGGATCCAAAGCCCGCGCGACAGGAGGTGATCCATGGCAAAGAAGGTGGGAGTTCTTCTCTCCGGCAGCGGCGTCTACGACGGCGCCGAGATTCACGAGTCCGTCATCACCATGCTGGCGCTTGACCGGAGGGGAGCCGAGATGCTCATCTGCGCTCCGAATGCGCCGCAGATGCACGTCGTCAACCACCTCACGGGTGAGGTGGAAGAAGGGGCTGAACGAAACACCCTCGTGGAATCGGCACGCATCGCACGAGGCGACATCAAAGACGTGGCCACCGTCTCAGCCGACGACATGGATGCGCTCATCCTCCCCGGCGGATTCGGCGCCGCAAAAAACCTGTGCGACTTCGCCGTTGCCGGCCCCGACTGCGTCGTCGATCCGGACGTTGCTGCGCTGGTACGCGCGGTTCACGAACAGGGCAAACCGATCGCGGCGGTGTGCATCGCGCCCGCGCTGATCGCCAAGGTCCTGGGCGGGATCTCTCCCGAGATCACGATCGGCACCGATGCCGCCACAGCCAGGGCCATCGAGGCCATGGGAGCCACCCACGTCCAGTGCCCGGTCACCGAGTTCGTGGTGGATCAAGAACGCAAGATCGTGTCCTCCCCGGCCTACATGCTGGGCCAGAGCATTTCCGAGGTGGCCGAGGGCATCGAGAAGACCGTCGACGCTCTTCTCGAAATGGCCTAGCTGCCGGGGGCTCAGCCCTAGTCCCCAGCCCCTCGGGACGGGCGGGCGGGGGCTACCAGTAACGCTCGACGAAGATCTGGCCGGGCTCATTCCGTGTGTGCTCCTGGAATCCGTCGGCAATGAGCAGCTCGCACATATCGTCGATCATGGCCGGGTTGCCGCACAGAAAAACGCTGGTGTCGTCAGGCGTCGGCCGCTGACCCAGGCTGTCCCGCACCGCGCCGGTCTTCCACAGCTCCATCACGTACCCCGTTCGACCGGCCCACGGCACAACCTCTTCGTCCGGCCGACTGATGGTCGGCAAATAGCGAAAGTCCCCGCACAGTCTCTCCATGGTGGCGAGTTCGGCGTGATAGCCCAGGTCCCACGAGTGGCGGGCCCCCAGCAGGGCCGCAACCCGTCGCCCCTCTGTGGTGGGCAACATGGTGCGCAGCATGCTCATGTAGGGCGCAAGGCCAGTCCCGGTGGCCACCAACACGAGGTGGTGCTCCGGCCTCGCCAGATCGAGCGTGAAGGTGCCGGTGATCTTCGGCCCCATCCACAACCGGTCCCCCGGCTGCAGGGCGAACAGACGAGGGGTCAAAGAACCGGACTGGACCAGGTTGATGTAGAACTCCAGGTGCTCGCGGGAGACCGAGGAGGACGCGATGGAGTAGGCCCTCCGAATCAACCGGCCGGCCCGCGGCGTCTGTTCATCGGATCCTGACCCGTCACACCTCGGTGCCTCTGGGGGCAGGCCGAGCACAGCGAACTGTCCCGGGGAGAAATCAGGCATATCACAGCCGTCAGGGACCACCCGGAGCACGATCAAACCGGGAGCCACTTCGATCTTCTGGCTCACGATGGCGTTGAGGGGGTTCTTCTTATCGGACACGGGAGGAGTTTACCCGGTGCCCGGCGGAGTGTCCCCCCCCGGGCAGCGGGCCATCGGTCCATTCGCCCGGATACACTGTGAGCGCCGTGGAAACCGTCTTTGACTCTCTGCCCCAATTCCTGGTCGCCTGCCTCGTTCTCGCGATCGCTGAGGCTGTTTACGTCCTTCTTGGTTTTGGTGCGGGTCTCATCGCGGTTGGCACCCTGGCACTGGTCATGCCCGAGATTCGCGACGTCGTCGTGATGCTCCTGCTCATCAACCTGCCCGCGGAGCTCTGGGTGGTATGGGAGTCACGGCGGGAGATCGAATGGCGGCAGGTGCTGACCCTCTTCGTTGGCATCGCCGTGGGAATCCCCGTCGGGACCTGGGCCCTCGACGCGGGCGACCCATCCATCCTGTTGCCCATGTTGGGAGTTCTCCTGGTGGCAGTTGGGACCGTCTTTTTGGCCGGACGCGAGCGACCACCACGCCAGCACCCCGCCTGGTCGGCCCCCCCGGTTGGCCTGGTGTCGGGCATCCTCACCGGGCTCTTCGGCACCGGTGGCCCGCCGCTGATCTTCTACTACCAGTTGAGCGGGGTCGAAAAGCGCGTCTTCCGTGGAAATCTGATGGCGATCTTCATGCTCATGACACTGGTGCGAGTGCCCTCCTACGCGGCTTTCGGCCTCATCACGTGGCCCAGACTCTGGTCTTCGCTCGCCGTCTTCCCGGCGGTCCTGCTGGGAGCTCTCATCGGTTACCACGTCCACCTCAGCCTGGATGAACGCACCTTCAGGCGCCTGGTCAGCGTCGCCCTCGTCGCCATCGGGATCGTCCTACTCGCGCGCTCGTTGACGTCTCTTTGAGTCGATAATCCAAAACAGAGATATGAAACTTCAACCGCAGAACCCTCATCGTCTCCGTTCGAAATCCCACATTTCTCATTTCTCATCCCACGATCGGCACGCCAATCAACCGGACTGCCTGGGATAGCCCGTGATCCGCCGAATCTGCTCATACAACGGGCGCAACCGCCCGTACATCTTGCGATACACCTCGTGGTAGAGCTGATCGTAGATTTTGCGGTTCTCCGGATCCGGTTCAAACCGGCGGCCGATACGGGTCATTTCGGAGACCGCGGTGGGAAAGTCAGGATGGAGGCCAAGACCCACCGCCGCATCAATTGCGGCGCCCAGCCCGGAGGCCTCGTAGACGTGCGGTCGGGCGGTGGGCAGCCCGAAGATGTCGGCCGTGATCTGCATCGCCACATCGCTTTGGGAGCCGCCTCCGGCAACCCGGATTTCGGTCATATCCACGCCGCTCCGGCGCTCACAGCGTTCGCCGCCCTCACGCAGTCCGTAGGCCAACCCTTCGAGGATCGCGCGATAGATGTGGGCCCGCGTGTGCACATCGCCGAAACCGATGATCGCGCCCTTGGCCTCTGGACCCGGCACCTTGATGCCGGGCGACCAGTATGGTTGCAGAGTCAAGCCCATGGAACCGGGCGGCACGTCGCGAATCAGCTCGTCAAACAACTCTTCGGGTGGAATGCCGCGTTCGTCCGCAATGAGCTGCTCGCGATGGCCGAACTCCTTCTTGAACCACGACACCATCCAGTAACCACGGTAAATCTGCACCTCCAGGCTGTAGGCACCCGGCACCGCCGCAGGATACGGCGGGATCATGGGAATCCCCTCCACATAGCGTCGGTGGGTGGTGTTGATGGTGGCTGCGGTGCCGTAGGACAGACAACCGATGTTGGGCTCGAGACAGCCCGAGCCGATCACTTCACAAGCCTTGTCGGCGGCCGCGGCCACCAGCGGCAGACCGGCGGGGATCCCGGTGGCCTCGGAGGCCTCCGCGGAAATCTCCCCGAGAATCTCGCCTGGGGGAACGAGTTCAGGCAACATCTCGGGTGCGATCGGGACCC
Organism: uncultured Holophagae bacterium; assembly: GCA_963710645.1. Classification (GTDB taxonomy): domain Bacteria; phylum Acidobacteriota; class Thermoanaerobaculia; order Thermoanaerobaculales; family Sulfomarinibacteraceae; genus FEB-10. Next base: position 593,026 of record CAVQBD010000009.1, read on the forward strand.
CCGTCCACTTCCAGTCTCGCGGACCCGCCCACCGGAGTTTTTTGTAGTCGAAGGGTACGTAGCCGACCTGGCAGCCCACCGAGTCCACAAATCGACCGACCAGGCGGTGGGTCAGAAAGCCAGACAAAAACAGGTACTTGTGGGTTTTCTCCCAGACGTCGGGTTGGTGAATCCTGATCCAGTTGGCGTCAGCCTCGGCCTGAAAGTAGGCCACCGTTCCACTCATTCGAGCCAGGCGAAAGGCGAGACCCCACGCGCCGCCCACCGGCGGCAGGCCCTCGGTCCGGCGCTGATCCAGCCAGAGGATCGCAGGCCGCAGCGGTAGGCCATCGCGGCCGACGTTGATCATGGTCGCCCTCTGGGTCGTCAAGGCGACCCCGGCTAAGGAGGACGTGTCCACGTCCGAGGTGTCCCAGAGTCCCCGGCAGGCGCTGCACACCGACCGCCAGAAATAAAGCGGGTCCTGCTCAGCCCACCCCGGTCTTGGCGAAACATAGGGTTCCACCTCCACTCGATGTCTCGCCACCATCCGCCCCTGCAGGTCGAACAGCAGCGCCCGGACGCTTTGGGTCCCGTGATCGATCGCCAAGATATGGTCACCGTCCGCCAAATGAGCCTCCGGCACTGGAATTGAAGCTGCGCTCCATTTGTAACCCAATCAGGGCCGCCACGCCAGCGCGCCCTTCCCTGTGGCTCAACGGCAATGCCGATGGGTTACGATCAAGGAGCCTGCAAGGAGCACATCGTGGACTCGGTATCGAAACACGATTCGCCCCATTCAGATCGGCAATGGGACGCAGTGGTCGCCGCCGCCTGGGTGGCTTTGATCTACGCCACTGTGCCGTTGGTCCGCACGTTTCAGGGTTGGTTCGACAAGCGATTCGACAAGGTCTGGATCACGGCATTTGTGCTCGTAGCTCTGGTGTCGATCGTCGCGGTCGTGGGCACCCGGTTGAAACGCGGTGCGCGCCGAATCAGCGCTGCCGACACGGTGTGGCTGGGAGCCGTTGCAGCCGTGGCTGGATGGCTGACCTGGCAGCTGAGAGACCGCCCCGAGGAAGCCATCCACCTTCTCGAGTATGGCTTCCTCACAGTTTTCATCTACCGGGCCATACGCCCGAGGGAAACCGATGCGGCCGTGGTCGGCGCAGCAGTCCTGCTCACCACCCTTCTGGGCGCGGTGGACGAAATCATCCAGTGGATCACTCCGTTGCGGTACTGGGACCTCCGCGACGTCGGTTTGAATGCTGTCGCCGCCCTGTTGGTCGCCGTCGCCATCTGGCGTCTGGATCCCGGGCCGTGGCGGCGACCGGCCGCGGACTCGGTCCGGCGCATGATGCGCATCGGCGCAGCCTTCACCATCCTCTTGGTTCTCTGTCTGGCGAACACCCCAGACCGTGTCTCCTGGTACTCGTCGCGTGTTCCCGGGCTCGGGTTCCTTGCCCATCCCACAAACGAGATGGCCGAGTATGGCCACCTCCTGGTCATCCCCAGACTGGGAGAGTTCAAGACCCGGCTCACCCTCCCAGAGCTGAGGGCCGAGGACCGGCTGCGGTCTGCCGAGGTCGCCACAGCGATCGAACGCTACCCTGACCACGCGTACCGCCAATTCGTTTCCGACCACCAGGGTTTTCGAGATCCCCTCCTGTATGAGGCACGTATCCACCTCTTCAGCCGTGACCACCATCTCAATCTGGCTCGACAGGAGAAGCCGGACTCAGCAAAAAATGTGGACCATCTGACCCGAGCGTTTCGCGAAAATCGGATCCTCGAGGACTTCTACCCAAACACCCTGAGACATACGAATCTCGTGCTCACCGAGGAACAACGGCGGGAGCTCGAAACGGGCCAGGATGCGGACCGCAGCTTCATCAGTAAAGTCGGCTCCCACCTCATAACCAGGTGGTCAGAGTCTCGATTGCGATGGTCGCTCCTCGCCCTGGCTGCCGTCCTGTTGACTCTCGACATTCTTCTCGGTATCCAATCGCGGCTCACGGAGGTCTCCAAATGAGTCAGTCATCGAACCGACACACCCGGCGACAATTCCTGGCCTTCGCCGGCGCCACCGCTGCGGCTCTGCCGGTCCACGCCTGGTGGCCGTCTCAGGGAGCTCGTGGCGAGTCCTTCCGCTTGGCCTTCTTCACCGATATCCACGCCCGCACCGAATGGGAGACCCCGCGCGCCATGGGCATGGCCGCGGCAGCGATCAATGATGTTCGGGCTGATCTGGTGGTCGCGGGGGGAGATCTCATCACCGACGGATTTCAGTCCGCTGCCACCACTGTGGAGCCACGGTGGAAGACCTACCTCGAGATGCACGGAGCGATCAGGGGGCCCGTAGAGCCGGTGATTGGCAACCACGATCTCGTGGCGGCCATCCCCGAAGATGGAAGTGCACCGAGCCCGGACCCGCAGGCTCGATTCCGCAATGCGTTCGGCCTAGATCGTACCTACAGGTCGTTCACCGCCGGCGGTTATCACTTCTTGCTGCTCGACTCAATTGAAGTCACGGGGGGGGAAGAGAAATACCACGGTCGTGTCGACCCCTCCCAGCTCACCTGGATCTCCGAACAAATAGCCGGCATCGACCAGAACACCCCGATCGTCATGGCGAGCCATGTCCCGCTGCTGACAACCATGTACCAGGCGACCGAGGGCGCGACCACCGCCGCGCCGCCCAACCGTGTGGTGGAAAACAACCTCGAGGTGCTCGATCTTTTTGCCCGTCACAACCTCCTCCTCGTGCTCCAGGGCCACCTCCACGTCAAGGAGATGATCCAGTGGCAGAACACGACCTTCATCACCGGCGGCGCGGTCTGTGGCAAGTGGTGGCGCGGCTCGTGGCACGGCACCCCCGAGGGCTTCGGTGTCGTCACGCTGCGACCCGATCGCGTTGATTGGGAATATCGAACCTATGGTTGGGAGGCGCTCAGACCCTAGCCCCCGCCGAGCCGGATACAAGATGCAAGATGCAAAATCCACCCGCCCGGGGCGGGAAGGGCGCGCCAAAATCAGCCAATCGGTGCGAACGCGCTCACCCGGTGCCAGGCACCGTCGAAATCGCATCGGAGCACGAGATCGCAACATCTGCGGCGGTGCCTGGCACCGACACGAAGATCGAAATGCGAGGGGGCGCCCGCGAGAAGCAGCGTCACTCCTCGTCGGTGGTCAGTGGCCAATCATTTTCGGATTCCAGCATCTCCTCCAACACCTCATCCACGGGTGCAGGTGTCACGGGACCCGAAAGGAAGAGATCGAAATCCGGGTGAAATTGGGCCAGGAATTCAATCCCGTAGGCACGGTAGAGCACCCACACCGGCAGCAGGATCACGGTGCCCACGTAGGGCAACAGGACGATACAACAGGTGAACAGGCAGAGCATGGCCACCAGCATCTGCAGCACCACGGCGGCCATCAGCACCAGAACGCTGTAGATTACGAACCAGCCACCGTGGGCCTTCAGCCATGGCAGAAAGTACCGCCATGCCTCGGTGGTCTTCAGATCGAATTTGTACATGATTGGGATGACGAAACTCTCGAGGAGGAGAACGACGAAGAAAGCGACGATCCCCAGCACCACCACCGTCATGACGCCGAGAAGGATGCCCGCAAAGGAAAGTCCCCGCAGCGCGTCACTGAACGACAGGGTGGCCGCCGGGATGAAGATCGCGCCGGCGATCACCAGCAAGACCCCGAAGAAGGCCGCGAAGAACCCGAATCGCCACAAGAAGAGCGAATCGCCAACTCGCTTGAGCCGGTGCCACGGCTCGACGATGTGGGCGCGTTGGTGCACCACGTTGTCGAGGAAGATGAACTTGGCCCTCGAGCTGACCCACAAGATAACCAGGAAAATGGCGACGACAAGCAACACGCCGAGCAGCACCAACGGCAGCCAAAACAGGTTATCGAGCACCGCCTCGGCCGCCTCGCCCAAGTCCGACCCGTGGGCTAACTTTCGGTCGACCTCGTCCGATGCGCCGTTGATGGCCGTGCCGCCCCCTCCGCCACTGGCCAAGCCGGCCAACCAGGCTGAAAAACCGAGCACCAGCCAGGTGGCCAACTCGAAGGGTTCGAACAGAATCTGCCGCATTCTCTCCCAGGCGCGCGACAGCGGTTCAACAAAGGAAATCTGCATGGATCCTCCAGCCTTGGAACGATTCTAGCTGCACCAGCACGCAGAACCGACCAGACATACCCTCTAACGGGAAAGAAGCGCGAAGGGTTCGCGTCACGAGGCAATACGTGTGGACCCGCCCTACCGCCCACCCGGGTGCCAGACTCCAGATCCCGGTTGCCGGATCCCCCGCCCGCCCGACCGGGACGCCCTTTTTGTCATTCTGAGCGAGGCCCGACCTGTCAAGGCGAAGCGCGAAGCGCGAAGCCGGAAGGGCCGAGTCGAAGAATCTGGGCGGGTGGGGTCCGCCCATTGTTCACCCCCACCCAGATCCGTTCGTCGCCGCTACGCGGCTCCTCAGGATGACAACGAGGGGTGGACCGCCCCGCCCGCCCGAAGCGGGGATGGGCGCGATGGGCGGGTGTGCCACTTCTGACACTTTCGGGTTGATTGCATCGAGGCTCTCGAAAACCTCTGGACCCGAAAAGTGTCAGGGGTGGCTCCCTCGGGGAGCGCGGTTGGGAGATGGGCGCATCGAAGTCGGCGAATCGAAGCGTACGCCCGAGCATGAACCGCAGCGGCAGCGATGGTGTTCGGGGGCAACGACAGGGAACAGCGATCAGGGGCAGCGATCGGTTGCCTTCGCGGCATTGGATGGGTCACCTCCGGGTCATCCAAAGGAATCGGCTGGCAGCACGAGGTCGACAATTCTGCGGCGATGCCGGGCTATGTCACGAGATGTTCGGCCAGCAACTCCGCAATGTGCACCGGTTCCACATCGGTCAAGTCGGCGATCTGGTGACGGCAACTGGTCCCGTTGGCCACAACCACCGCACCGTCGGGCAAGGACTCTACCGCCTGCACGAGAGGTCGGGCCACTTCGCGGGACAGATCCGCCGTCTCACGCAGCATACCGAAGGCCCCCGCCATGCCGCAGCAACCGGTGGCCAGCAGCCGGGCATCGGCTCCAGGGATCCGCGACGCCAGACGCGGCAGCACCCCGCTGTCCCCGAGTGCCTCAGCGTGACAGTGGCCCTGGATGGCCACGACGACGTCGTGGGATCGAAGGGGCAGGGCGCCGGGTTCGGCCTCGACGACCTCGAGCAACAGATCCTCGAAGAGCCGACAGCGGCCGGCAACCTCATCGGCACCGGGGAGGCCGAACTGGCGGTATTCGTCCACGAACATGGAGTAGCAGGATGGCTCCAGGAATACGATCGGCTCTCCGTCTTCCGACGACCGTTGGAGGAGCTCCAGATTGTGCCGCCCCAGGCGCTTCGCCTCGTCCAGAAGGCCGCGGCTCGTGGCTGGGCGACCGCAGCACCGCCGACCGGTGGCGAGCGACACCTCGAAGCCGGCCGCTTCGAGTACGGTCACGGCAGCACGGCCGATGTTGGGCTCGTGGTAACGGACCCAGGTGTCGTCCCACAGGGTCACCCGGCCGCGAGCCCCCGTCCCCGTTGTCGGACGGGCCGCAAACCAGCGGTCGAACCGCTCCGCGGTCCATCCGGGCAGAGGCCGGTTCCTGTCGAAGCCAAACAGATTCTCGAGCAACCCTCGTGTCGTTTTCCAGCCAACGACGGCGTTGGCCGCCGACGGCATGGCGGAACCGAGCCGCCCAAGGACATCGGCGGCCGCTATCACCCGGTCACGGACAGGGATTCCCTCGACGCCGTGACGAGCGTGGATCAGCTCGGCCTTGAGAGCGGCCAGGTCGACGTTGGAAGGACACTCCGTGCGGCAGGCCTTACACGAAAGGCACCTGGAGAGTGCCCGGCTCATCTCGGACGACGTCAGACGTGCCCCACCCAGACGGCCGTCCAAAACAGCCCTGATGGTGTTGGCCCGCCCCCTTGTGGAGTCAAGCTCCTCGCCGGTGGCGACGAAGGTCGGACACATGGAAGGTGCGTCCTTCAGACATCCGCCGCAACCGTTGCACTGCTCGAGGTTGCCGGCGAAAGACTCGTCCTTGTCCACGAAACCCATGACCTCGGAAAAGGGCAGCCTGAGCTCCGATCCCGGACCGAGACGGAGGTCGCCATCGATCGTGTAGCGCCCTTCGTCCACGATCTTGCCGGGATTCATGATCCCGCGGGGATCGAAGAGTCGCTTGATCTCCCGATTCGCCGCCACAAGCTGAGGTCCGATAGCCGACTCCATGAATTCGGTGCGGGCGATGCCCACCCCGTGCTCGGCAGCGATCGATCCCTGGAATCGCCCACACAGGTCAGCCACCTCTTCGCTGATTCGCCGCATCGTGATCAGATCCTCTGCACCGTGCAGGTCGAGAGCAGGGCGCACGTGAAGCTCGCCAGAGGCTGCGTGGCCGTAAAACGAGGCCTTGAGCCCCTCCCTCCCGAGAATCTCCTGGAGTCCCGCCACATACTCCGGCAAACGCTCCGGCCGGACACAGACGTCCTCGATGCATGTCGTGGGTTTGGCCGAGCCCTTGCATCCGGTGAGCAGCGACAGACCGGCACGCCGGATGCTCCACACGAGCTCCTGGTCCTCCGGATCGCGGAGCATCAGCCGGCGGATGCCGATGGAGCGGCCCTCCAGCTCTTTCAGCCGCTGGTCCACGTCTTGGAAAAACTCCACCAGCAACAGTGATTCACAGGGCTTATCGTCAAGCTCGAGCAGGGCACGGGCGCGGTCGAATGGCCGCTGGCCCCGGGTCTGGTCGAAGAGGATCCGATCGATGTGCTCGACGGCCGCGGGTTCGAGATCTCGGAGGTCCACCGTGGCCGTCATCGCCTCTGCAATGCTGTCGAAGAACAGCACGCCGAGACCACGCCGCTCAGGTCGCGGCACGACCCGCAGGAGAGCCGAGGTGACCGCCGCCAAGGTGCCCTCGCTACCGCAGACCAGCCGGGTCAGGTCTCCTGGATGTGCGAGGGCTTGATCGAAGCCGTAACCAGGCCAACGCTTCACCAGCCCTGGCGGGAACCTTTGGACAATCTCCGCGGCGTGGCCCGATACCACCACGTCGGCAGCGTCTCCCAGTTCGGACAAGCCGTCCCGGGAAGCGCCGATCACCGCCACCGTTCCATCCACCAACACGACTTCCAACGCCTCCAGGTGCTCCACCGTGGTGCCGTAGACCGGGGCGTGGGACCCCGAGGAGTTGTTGCCGATCATGCCCCCGAGAGTGGCTCTGGAGGAGGTGGCCACGTCTGGCCCGAACCACAGCCCATGATCGCCAAGAAAGGTGTTCAACTGGTCCAGCACCACGCCGGCACCCACCCGGACGGTTCGGCGCTCGGGGTCGAATCGGTCGATGCGGCGGGTATGCCGAGCGAGGTCCACGACCAGGCCTTCACCCAGGGCGCCCCCGGTGAGTCCGGTTCCGGCACCACGAGGGATCACGGGAAGATGGACATCAGCTGCCGTGCGGATCACCTCCGCGACCTCGTCGGCCGACCGTGGGAAGGCCACCGCAGCCGGCAGAACCCGGTAGATGGAGGCATCGGTTGCGTACAGGGTCCGTGTCAGTTCATCGAACCGGACCTCGCAACCCCCGGTCTCCAGAGCGCGGCGCTGGCGGATCGACACATCGGGCATGGGGCTATTCTAGCCCGCAGGGCTTGCAGCGTGTGGGTCGCTGCGAAACAATGCCGGCGTCATGGCCCGTTTCTCCCGTCGCACACCCTCGAACCAGAGTCCGAACCGACTCGCCGCTGTCCGTGAGCGAATCTCAGCCCCCGTCTATGACCTCACTGAGTCGAATCCAACAAAATGCGGCCTGGTCGGCCCGGACGATCTCCTGGGCGTTCTGGCGACGCAGGACGGGCTCCGCTACGATCCCCATCCTCGGGGTCCCTTGGCCACCCGACGGGCCGTAGCGGGCGAGTACCTTCGCTGGAACGTGGCAGTCGATCCTGACCACGTCTTTCTGACGACCTCCACCAGCGAAGCGTACGGCTTTCTGTTCAAACTGCTGGCCGATCCGGGTGACCGCGTCCTGGTCCCCAGCCCGTCCTATCCTCTTTTCGACCAGCTCGCCCAACTCGAGGCGGTGGAGCTCGTTCCCTACCAACTGTCGGCCGAAGACGACCGGCGGATCGACCGGTCGGCCATCGACAACGCTCCCGACGGTTGTAGGGCCGTTATTGTGGTGCACCCCAACAATCCCACCGGTTCATTCGTCCACCCCGAGGACGCGGCCTACCTCGCCGAGAGCTGTCGAAACCGGGATTGGGCCCTGGTGGCCGACGAGGTCTTCCTGCCCTACCCCCTCGATCCGGGCAACACCGCGACCTACAGTTTCGCAGGCCCCTCCCCCTGTCTGACCTTCGCCCTGGGCGGTCTGTCCAAGAGTGTCGGCCTGCCCCAGATCAAGCTGGCCTGGATCGTCCTGTCCGGTCCCGGAGACGAGGTAGCTGACGCCGCCGAGAGGCTTGACTCCATCACTGACGCCTACCTGTCGGTGAGCACGCCGGTGGCGCTCGCCGCGCCAGGGCTGATGGCGCGCGGCCACACGATCCGCGAGGCCGTCATTGCCCGTTGTCGCGCGAATCTCCACACCCTCCTGGCCCTGGTATCCCAAACGCCCGCCGTCACCATGGAGACTCCCCAGGGTGGCTGGACCGTCATCCTCCGCGTTCCTGCGGTGGTCGATGACGAGGAGCTGGCCATTCGCCTGCTGGAGGATCACGGCGTGGCCGTCCATCCGGGCTTCCTCTTCGACCTACCGTCGGACGGCCACCTGGTTTTGAGCCTGCTGCCGAAGGAAGAGGTTTTCGCGGAAGGTGTCCGGCGGCTGCTCTCGGTCGTTTCGGGTCTGGTCGAAGACTAAGTTCGAAATTCGAATCTCGGGGCTCGGGGCTCGGGGCTCGGGGCTCGGGGCTCGGGGCTCGGGGCTCGGGATGAAATTCTCTCCACACCTTCCACGCCCGACAGGGCGGACGGCGGGATATACTCTCCAACAATGACCACACAGCGCAAACGCCGCATCGGTGGTTGGGGCTTCGAAGGCGAGTCCTACCCGCCATCGGAGCGAATGATTCAGTGGCTCGAGTCCGCCACCGGTCCCGCGACGCACCCCATGCCGTCCGGTCCTGCGCCACCCCCGTCCGGCGAGGGGCGGCCACTTCCCTCCCTCACGGCGGAGGTCTCGACCGATCCCATGGATCGGCTCGCCCACTGCCGGGGTCAGGGCCTCGTGGACGTCATACGGCTCAGATGCGGTCTTGTGCCGGCGATGCCCGACGGCGTCTGCCGGCCCATCGATTCGGCCGAGGTGGCGGCCGTTCTCAAAGAGTGCAGCGGCGACGGCATCCGCGTCATCCCCTGGGGTGGCGGCACCTCGGTCACCGGAGGCGTCAACGTCATCGCCGACGAGGTCCCCGTGTGCACCATGGACCTGGAAAGGATGGCAGGGCTGACCGATCTCGACGCGATCTCGGGCCTGGCCACCTTCGGGCCCGGCACCACAGGTCCGGCCACCGAGGCCGCCCTCAACGAACACAATCTGACACTCGGGCACTTCCCCCAATCCTGGGAACTGTCCACCGTTGGCGGTTGGGTCGCCACCCGCTCATCCGGCCAGGAGTCACTGGGTTACGGGAGGATCGAAGACATGGTGGCTGGGCTGGAGATGGTGGCCCCCTCCGGAGTGCTCCGGCTGCCCGCGCGACCGGCCTCGGCCGCCGGCCCGGATTTGCGCCACGTCGTTCTGGGAAGCGAGGGCCGTTTTGGCGTCGTGACGAGCGCGGTCCTCAGGGTCCGTCACCGACCGGAAGTCACACGTGTCGAGGCGGCCTTAGCCCCCGATCTCGAAGGCGGTCTCGCGGTGGTCAGGGAGCTGGTCACACGCTCCCTGCCGCTGACCATGATCCGGCTCTCAGACGCCACGGAGACCCAGGTCGCCATGGCGGTGGGTCTCGCCGACTCCCCCGCGGCCCCGCTGGTCACCGCCTACCTCGGGCTGCGCGGTCTCGGCGCCGACGCCTGTCTGATGCTCTACGGCACCGGCGGGGAACGTGACGACGTGCTCGAGGTCCTCCAGTCCGCCCGGGCGACGATCCGCTCCCACCGAGGAGTGATCCTGGGAAAGGGGCCGGGCAGCAAGTGGTTGCACGAGCGTTTCCGCCACCCCTATCTGCGCGAGTCGTTGCTGGATCTGGGGTGGGCCACCGACACCATGGAGACATCGGCGTCGTGGTCCCGAGTACCGGCGGTGCGCGATGGGATCAGAACCGCCATCGCCAACGCCCTCACCGACGACGGGGAGTCGGTGCCGGTGCTGTGCCATGTCTCCCATCCCTACCGAGACGGCGCCTCGCTGTACTTCACCTTCTTCTACCGCTGCGCCGCGGAACCGGAAGAGACCATCCACCGCTGGTCCTTTATCAAACGGGCGGCCAACGACGCCTTGACCGACTTCGGGGTCACCCTGAGCCACCACCACGGTGTGGGTCAGTGGCACGCCCCGTGGTTCCCCAGCGAGGCAGGCACCGCCGGCCATCGCATCCTGACCCGACTCGCCGAAGATGCCGATCCTGCCGGCATTCTCAATCCGCACGTCCTGCTGGATCCCGACGATCACCTGGAGTCCTGAGATGTTCCACCCGCACTGGAGGACCATCGCCATTGGCAGCCTCGATGAAGACTTCGACGTGATCGTGGTGGGCGCCGGGATCACCGGTTGCGGCATAGCCTTGGACGCAGCCCAACGGGGCCTGAGGACCCTGTTGGTGGACCGCGGCGACGTGGGTTCTGGAACGTCGTCGAGGTCGTCAAAGCTGATCCACGGCGGGCTCCGCTATCTCAAGCAGATGCAGTTCCGCATCACCCGGCTTGCGTGCCGCGAGCGGGACCGGATGCTCCAGCTCGACCCACACCTGGTGCGACCCATCCGCTTCCTCTACCCCGCGTACCACGGCGACCGCACCCCGGGCTGGCAGGTGGATTTCGGACTCTCGGTGTACGACCGTCTGACGGGACGCCCGGATCGGCACGCCCAGCTCGAGAGAGGAGAACTGGCAGACCTCGCCCCGGGTTTGGCCACCGACCAGCTCGACCGGGCCCTCGCCTACACCGACGCCATGGCCGACGATGCCCGGCTGACCCTCGCCGTCGCCGCCACCGCCCACGGCTACGGCGCCCAGGTCCTCACCCGATGTGACGTCGCCGAGGCCATCGTCGCCAACGGAAATGTGGCCGGTGTGGTGATCAACGACCTGCTGACCGGCAATTCTCACAGAGTGCGGGCCCACGTGGTGGTCAATGCCAGCGGAGTCTGGACCGATGCGGTTCGTGAGCGTCTCGGCCTGAAGGGGCGCCGGATCCGGCCGTCCCGTGGGATCCACCTGATCCTGCCGTCGGACCGGGTCCCGATCCGGGCGGCGGTGACCCTGCTATCGCCCGACGACGGCCGGCCGGTCTTCCTGATTCCTCACCCCGAGGGCATCCTCCTCGGCACCACCGACCATTACCACGACGGCGGCCTCGACGATCCACGCCCCACGGCGGACGAGGTGGCCTACCTGCTGCGGGCAGCGGCGGCGGCATTTCCCAATCGGCCTCCGCGCCAAGAGGACGTACTCGGCGCCTTCGCGGGTCTCCGTCCAATCCTGGACACCCACGCCGACGAACCGTCGGAGGCGAGCCGAGAGGAGGACATCTGGGAGGAGCGAGGCCTGGTGTCGGTGTCGGGAGGGAAGCTCACAACGTGGAGGAGCACTGCCGAGGAAGCGGTGGACGCCATTATCAAGCGCCTGCCCGAGGAACGGGCCAGCCGAACCAGTCCATGCGCGACCAGGGGCACTCCACTGGCCGGTCTGGCGCCGAGCGACCTGGCTGCGCGGTTGTCGACCACCCTCGACATCGATCCCGGCGTAGCTTCAGGTATGGCCCGCCGGCTCGGTTCCCTGGCCTGGGGTGCCGCCTCCACTACCCGCCGGCGAACCGAACTGAAGCCATTGGAGCCCGGATCCGACCTCTGTGCCGCCGAGGTCCGCGCCCATCTGCGCTGGGGAGCTGTCCTCCACCTGGAGGATCTGCTGCTCCGGCGGGTCCGGATCGGGATGTGGCATCCCGAACGATCCGCCGCGCTGCTGCGACGCCTCAGACCCATCGTCCGGTCAGAGCTTGGTTGGGATTGGCGCAGGTGGAAGAACGAGGAGCAGGGCTACATGGAGGCGCTTCAAGGGTGGACGGTGGAGGGAATTCAGCCACCCAAAAGCGCCCAGGGCTGACCACCCCAATTCGAAATTCGAAATCCCCCAACCGCCCGGGACTCGGGGCTCGGATCGATCGAGCGCACTCAAACGAACTCATCCGAGGCGCGAGACCCGGGAGCCGAGTCCCACTCCCTGAATACCAGGCTGAACCAGCAACCCCCGCTGCTTACTGCTCGCTGCTTTCTGCTCACTGCCTCATGCTACCCTGACGAGCGTGAGCGACCCCGAGCCAGAGACCCTCGACCTCACCGTTGTGGTGCCGGTTTACGACGAACTCGAGAACATCGAGCCGCTGGTCGAGAGGGTTCGCAATACTCTGGACGATGCTGGCCTGAATTGGGAAATGGTGGCGGTGGACGACGGCTCCGATGACGGGTCGGGACCACGGCTGGACCAACTGGCTGCCGCCGAATCCAGGCTCCGAGTTTTTCATTTCACCCGGAACAATGGGCAATCGGCGGCCCTCGACGCCGGTTTCCGGCACGCACGGGGTGAGTTGATCGCGATCCTCGACGCCGACCTCCAAACCTTCCCGGAGGATCTGCCCGAACTGATCGGAGTTCTCGAGGACGAAGGCGTCGATGCGGTCGTGGGCATCCGCGCCGACCGCCGGGACGGTTGGTGGAAACGTCTCTCTTCGCGGCTCGCCAACAGCACCCGCAACCTGCTGACCCGCGAGGACATCGACGATACCGGTTGCCCGATCAAGGTCATCCGCGCCGATGCGATCCGGTCGATCCCGGTCTTCAACGGAATGCACCGCTTCCTACCGACCCTGCTCAGGATGGAGGGGGCCACGGTGCGCCAGGTTCCGGTCCGGCACACCGCACGAATGGCTGGCCGCAGCAAGTATGGAACCCTGGACCGCGCATTTCGCGGCCTGCGGGATGCTCTTGCCGTCCGGTGGATGCAGGACCGCCGCTTCCGGTGGAAACTCAAATGACCGGGCGCCGGACCCGAAGAGCCGTCGCGGCCCTCGTACTGGGCATCGTGATGGCCACCACGGCGGCCATTCAAGTTGCCGCCCAGACAGCTGCACCGGCCCCGAACGACGGCTCCTCGATGTGGCTGCGAATCAAACCGCTTCCCGAGGGCGTTCGCCGAGTTCGACTCGAGCCCGACGGGTCCGGTGGCCATTGGTACGTGCTGGAGCTGGTCGGGGGCGGCGAGGAACGGGTTCGACCGGCCGAGCTCGCCGCCCGACTGGATCGCGATCACCGCGACCAACACCTGCTCTACCGCCTGCTCAATATCACCAGTCCCGTTGGGATCGTCTGGGTCGCCCTCGGCCTTTTTGGACAACTCCTGTTCACCGGACGGATGCTTCTGCAATGGGTCATCAGCGAGCGCGCCCAGCGATCGGTTGTGCCGGTCGGCTTTTGGTGGATGAGCCTGGCGGGCGCCTCCATGCTGCTGGTCTACTTCATTTGGCGCCGCGACATCGTGGGCGTACTCGGCCAGAGTGCGGGTTGGCTCATCTATGCCCGAAATCTCCGGCTGATCTATGGCGACCCCCACCCGCCCTCCCAGGGGCTAGGGGCCAGGGGCTAGGGGCCAGGGGCTAGGGGCTAGGGGCTCGTCTTCCCCCGCCCTCCCGGTGGTCTTGGGGTCCTGAGGTCCTGAGGTCCTGAGGTCCCGGGGCCCGACCCTCAAGACCCCAGGACCTTCTCGGTCAGCGGCTTGCCGTCCGCCGCCTGCGGCTCATGGACCACCACCCATCCGAAGCACCGACACAGGGGGGAAAGGTGAGGAGGTGAGATGGTGAAAGGACGGTACGATCGGATTGACGGGCGCAGGTGTCACCGCGCACTCCCGACTGGATTGCCAAAGACGCTCGACTGAATCCGAACCTCATCGGGTGCAGCGCAACGACGTGACTCCCCTGAATTCCTAGGATCAGGGGGTCGGAAACGCGCCCAGCTCACCTTCTCACCCACTCACCTTCTCACCTTCTCACCTTCCCGCCTCGTGGGTGGGTGGGGGAAAACCCGGAACCCGGAACCCGATTTGGAACCTAACGGAACGACCAGGGTCGATAGACGAGCTCGACCTCATGCTGACCCGCGGGGGAAACCACCCCGAGCCCGGCCAGATTGGCGCGAACCACGTTGGTCGGATCACCATCCACCCGTGCCCGCCAGCCCGGATCCCATGGCCGGCTCACCACCAGAAGACACGGACCGTCACAGCGCGCCGTGGCCCTGATTCGGGTCGAGTCGGCAGACAGATCCATGAGTTGGACCTCGGCTGCTGAAATGGTCGGGCTGTCCGGCGGGAGCACCGCCTCCACTCCCAGGTCCAGACGGTCCGACATCAAGATTCGCCAACTCCGTTCCTCGGAATGAGCCTCGGCTCTCCCCACCAGACGCACTTCCGGCAGCCACTTGGGGTTGGACCAGATGACTCCCGAACGGTCACTCCACTCGCGGACCCAGCCGGCCGGCCGCGCCTTCGGATGGGTCACGAGATACCGGACCGACCATCCACCGCAAAACCCGGTGGGCGCCCGTTGAATTGGCCCGCCGAGGACCCGCCTCGGCTCCCCTAGACGGGCCATCATCTCGGCGTAGTCCGCCGGCCGAACCGGATCGTAGGCCCGCAGGTCACAGATACCGAAACGGCCCGCCATATTTGGAGGCACAACCCCGCCAAGCCCGAGGATCCGCCCCGGCCGTTCAGCGATGAGCTCAGTCAACTCGGCCATCAATGGCGGCACAGGCAGCCGATCGCTCGCGGCCGCAACCGGATTGACGCCCACCGCGTACAGGGACAGCTCCGCCGCGGCAAGGAGTACCAGAATCCCTCGCCTGGACAACGCCAACGCCGCCGTGGTCGCGGCCGCAACGGTGAGTCCCACGAGCACTGTATCGGCGCCCGCGAGTTGCCACGGCCGGCCGGTCACGGCCACCGCGGCGACCAGGACCGCCGCCGCCACCGGCCACACACGGGACCGTTTCAATCCGCGACTCAGCCCGTCCAGGGACATGGCTGCCAAAAGACTCAGCGCCCAGGACGCCAGGATCGCGAACCGCGGCAGGGTCATGCGGTCAATGGGCGGCAGACGGACCAACAGAATATCCAGTGGCGGCACCCTGTAGGCGAGGGCCGCCGCCACGGCCAGACTGGCCAGCGCCGCCCACATCAATCTTCGATTGCGACGGCGGATACCTCCCGCCGCGATCACCACCAATGCCACGCCACCAACCCCGGTGGCCGCGGCGGCGTAAGGGTATGGGCCCCGCCAATCGCCCCGATCAGGTCGCCCGTTGGATGTTGGCACCAGCATCTGCCGAAGCGCGGTCCCACGAACTCCGGGCGGAAGGCGAATGGTGTTCGGACGCTGTTGTCGGATTTCCCGGACCTTGGCCGACGATCCTATGGACACCAGTGTGGGCCAGGCCAACACCACCGTCACCGGAACAGCGACCACGAGCGCAAGGACCAGTCGCGGCCAACGGTCCGGCTGGAAGATCAGCCCAGCCATCAGACACGAACCCACCACAATGGTCGCCATCTCGGGGTGAAGGCCGCACCCCAGCAACCACCCGAATCCGAGCCCGAGAGCAACCGCCGCCGCCATCCCCTTGCGGCGGCGCAGGACCGCCGCAGTGGCCCACCACAGCCACGGAACGGCGACCCCCACCCAGCTCAAGGGCACCAGCAGCCAGGCGACCAGGAAAGCCCCTCCGGCCCAAAGAATCCCTCCCAGGGCTGCCCCGTTCCAGCGCAGCCGCCATCCGACCCGCAACATCAGAAAGGCACCCAGGGCCGCCAACTCTATCTTCCAGAACGCCATGACCGTGGTTCCACGCTCGGGACCCAGAGCCCACACCGGCAACATGACGGGCGCCCACAGCCCGATCTGGCCGTGTGCCAACAACGGCATGCCGCCACCGAAGCGTTCGCTCACCAACGGCAGCCGACCCTCGACGAGCTGCTGTGCCGCCTCCTCCCACCAGGGATGGAACTGGAGCACCAGATCGGACTGGGTCGGTTGGTCCCGGGTGTTGTCCGAGAACTGCCATTCGCTGAACGGTTGGGAGTCCTCGAGGACTCGAACCGGATTGAGATCTCCACCGATCACCAAAGCAGGACCGATCACCACAGCGAGCACCAGATCGATGAGCAGCTGAAACCGGAACATCTCCCGCCCCGCCCGCCACAGCACGAGGTGCAGCAGGGCCAGCGGAACCACGGTCCAAAACAGTACGGCCATCAAGAGAAACAACGTCCGCCATCGATCTTACTGAAGCCGGGGCCCTCACACGAATGAGATTTCGGAAAACAAAGCTCGAAAACCTCGGCGCAAGGGGCCCGTACAATGAGCCTGAGCCTCTGAGGAGAAACCCATGCGCGAGTCCCTTCTGAACACCAGTATCGCCGCCGTCCTGACCGTCACCCTGGGCCTGCCGGGAGTCGCCGTCGCCGACGACTTGCCAGGTGACGCCCACCCCGAAGTCGGGCTGCGGGCAACCGAGGAGGCCTTCGCCCAGACCATGGCCGACCGCGACCATGCAGCCTTCGTCTCGTTTCTGGCAGAGGAGGCCATCTTCTTCGGACGACGCGGCGAGATCCGCGGCAGGGAGGCAGTTGCTGCGGCCTGGGGGCCCTTCTTCGAGGGCTCTGAGGCGCCCTTCTCATGGAAGCCCGACACGGCCACCGTGCTCGACTCCGGCACCCTCGGCCTCACCTCGGGACCGATCATTGCGCCCGACGGGAGCCCGGTCGGAACCTTCAATTCGTTGTGGCGTCGGCAGCCCGACGGAAGCTGGAAGGTGGTCTTCGACCGCGGCTGCCCCGACTGCGAGTGCCCACCCACCGCGGACTGACTGCCGCTCCCTGCCCCCTGCACCCTGGTCACGCGTTCGATCTGCGGATGCCCACGAAAATTCTCAATTCTCAATTCGGAATCCTGAATTCAAGCTCCCACTGGCTCTCCAGGCGGGTGGGGGCAATTCAAACTCAAGAATTCAAAATTCAACATTGAGCTCTTGACTCCACCGGAAGGTGGCCCATCAGACAAGGTCCGAATCCCCCATCGTGAAGTAGACACCCTCGGCCATGGCCACGAGGTCCACCGCAGGATCGAAGGCCCTGGCCACCATCACCAGGTCGTCGGGTTCGGGAGTTGATTCGAATCCACGACGCTCGAGCCGGGCCTGCGCCACACCGTCCCCGTTGAGCCACAACTCTTCAACTCCGCAGCCGGTCTGAGCAGCCAGCTGGCCCGACAGATGAACGAGCAGGTCGAGCGCCCCTGGATGACGGTGGTCCCATAACAGATCGGCCCATCGCAACCTCCCCGAGTCCGCGCGGAAGACGGCGAAGGCCACCGGCTCCGACGACAACCGAGGGAAGACAAGAAATCTGTGATACCGGACAGCCGGATGTCCTGAGAATCGGCGCTGAGCATGACCTGCGTCGCGTACCGCCGCCACCGGGTACTGGTGGCGCACCTGTTGCCACAACGAATCCAACCTCGGCTCCCAGTCGCGTCCGAGTTCCGCCCGATACAGGAGACGGCGAACGCCGGCGGCAGGAACGGGCGAACGCCGCACCAGGCAATTGATGGGCTGCGGATCCATGGAGTCGTACCCGAGCTGGAGAATCCCCAGCCGTCGATGGCGGCGACCGGGAAAACCGAACAGAAGGGGGGCTCTGCCCGACCTGCCGAAGACATCGAAGTATTCGTCCACGGTCCGCACCCAGATGCCGTGCCGCCCCAAGGGCCCCCGGGCCGCCCGGGTCGCGAAGACGTCCACGATCTGGGTCGCGGTCCACTGAGCGTCGTCAATCTGGAACCGAACCGGCAAACCGGCGTATTGGGCCACAACCTGCCCATCGAGCTCGGCCAACATGATGAATCGGCCATCGGGCTCCACCGGGAACTTCCAACTCCACTCTTCCAGAGGACGGTCGCCACCGAAGACCTCATTAAAGCCCCGGTTGACGGCCCGCTCGTCCCCCGGACGGAAGGGTCGAATGACGAGATCCTGATTGCTCATGCCCGCCCCCAGGTCCAGCTCCCCACGGTGCGCCATGCCCCGTCACCCCGGTCGGCGGCGAGCGCCCACCATTGACCGCTGCCGGTGATCTCGGCGAACCCGCGGGGCAACCGTGACCTATTGACGCAGCCCACCGACGGCACAAGGTGACGGAAGGAGGAAACCAGCCACAGGTCGGCCCCTATCTCCGGCAGGTCGCCACAATTGGAGATCTCTTCCCCGGACACTCCAGCTTCGGATCTCGGCATTGCGACTCGCTGCAAAAGCCACCGCGATGCCGAGGAATAGTTGCGTTTGAAGAACCGCTCCCGGGAACGCGCTTCGATGAGGTCGCGATCCGCCATTCGTGCGGTGGAGTGCCCCCAGTGGTGGGCGACCCTTGAGTTTCCCACCAGCCCGAATCTGGCCCCCGAGCGACGCGCACGCAGCAACCACTCGGTCTCCTCGTAGTACAGAAAGTAGTCCTCGTCGAAGGGTCCGAAAGCACGGGCTGTCGCCCGCGAAACAGCCAGCAAAGGCCCCCGCAGACAGGGTACCGCCACCGGTCCGTCGGCACTCCACACCCGCCAGATCTCCTCCAACCACGCCGGCAGCCCCCTGAGCCAGGCTCCCTGCCAGCGGGACCGGGCAGCCCGTCGGAGTTCCGCGGAAGGCGCCGGGTCCTCGGCCGGGGGAAAGAAAATTTCCCCGTCGGCGTTCCATTCCAGTTGCGGCCCGACCACGTCGTAGCCGCCGTCCAGCCCATCCAGCAGCGGCGCCAGGCTGCCCTCTCCGAACCGGATGTCCGGGTTCGCCAGCAACAGGGTCTCTCCGGTCGCGACCTCGATTCCGGTGTTGAGCCCGGCGGCGTATCCCCTGTTCGGTCGGACGACCACCGAGTCGACCCCCATGGCACCTACCGCCAGTTGTTCGGCCTCGTCGTCCGACTGCTCCACCACGACGACCTCGGTCTCAACCGAAGCCTCCTCGCCCGCACGACGAAAACCGGCCACACACTCCGGCATCACCTCGGAGGAGTGGTGGCCCACCAGCACCAACGAGACCTTCACGCCTCGTGCCTCCACTCTTCGTCTGCGGCCCAACGCAGCGCGGCCTCGACCTCGGTCACCACGCGCCGCGCACCAAACCGGTCTGCCACTTCCAGACCGGCGCGCCGCATTCGCCGCCATCTCTCGTCATCGACGAGGACCCTTCGCGCCGCGTCGGCAAAGGCCCGGGAGTCGTGAGCCGCCACCAATTCCGCGGCAGCCGACGCGAATCCCTCGAATGCGCTGATACGTGAAGCCACCACCGGGACTCCGCAGGCCATGGCCTCCAGGACCGGCAGACCAAAGCCCTCCTGCTCCCAGGAGGGCGCCAGCAGGAGATCGCAACCCGCCATGATGCGGGCGACCTCGGATGGACTGATGTGGCAATGAAATTCGTCAGGTTCGAGGAGATCCCGTTCGGCATCTGTCAAGGGCCACTGAGAGATCCTCACCACCTCGAGGTCAGGAACATCAGCCCGCAGCAATGTGACCGCCTCGAGGGCGGTCGCCACGCCCTTCCAGTCGATCTCCAAGGGGTGGAGCACGAGAACTCTCGGCCTGGGGTTCGGATCGATCCTGGGATCGGGAGCCCAGACCTCCTCGAGAGCCGGGGGAACCAATCGTGCCGGCCTGCCAAAGCGGGACCTCACAATCTCGGCGAGGTGGGGCGACAGCGCAAAGGCCGGCACCGGGAGGGCATAGGCCTCGAGGATCTGGGGATGCTCGTGTCGGTTGTGGGTGTAGCTCGCTTCGAAGCCCTGGCAGTAGTGGACCGAGACGCCTGTGGCGAGCGCCGCCGCCGGTCCGATGGTGGTCCAGTAGGTGGCCACGTTGACGTCCGCCGGCGGCACGGTCTCAGCCGAGAATTCGGGTACCGTAAGAAAAGGTGCCTCGATGCGGTACCAGTCCGGGCGCACTCCGCGGGAAATCACTCGTACCCGGTGCCCCACCCCGTGCAACAAATTGGCATGGTGGAGCTGGATCTTGACTCCGCCGAAGAGAGTGGTGTCCTCGAGCAGGTAGTTGATGGTCAGATGGGGCCGGTCCGTCACCGCCACTCCCAGTTATGGGGAACCGCGAGAAGCGAAGGAGTCCATGACGGCGAATTCACCCGAATCGCGTTGGCGGCCACCGCCTGGTCGTGGACGTGGAGGCCGCTTTCATCCAGTAGGAAGGCCGACACGTTGAAGGTTCCGGACGCCACCGGCAACTCGGGGACCGTGAGCCGCACCCGATAGGTCTCCTGGCCTTCCAGCGGCCGGCAGTCGTCCCAGGTTGTCGACACACCCAACAGACAGCGGCCGTCGAGGGTGTCCACCGCAACCGCCACGTGGAATCGCTCCTCAGGCCTGGCGCTTCGAATCTCGACCTCCACGTCGAGCTCTCCCCCCGGGATCAAATCCACCGATTCCGAGGGACCTCGTCCCTGCAGCCGGATGGCCGCCACCCGGCCGATCTTGGAAACCTGGACGGCGGCGCCGTCCACACCCTCTTCTCCGATCCTGCGCTTGTCGCGGTTCAGCAGGTGCTCTTCATAGGCCTCCACCACATCTTTGGCCGCTCCAATTCTGGCGACCCGTCCGCCGTCGAGCCACAACGCCCGATCGCAGAACATGGTGACGTAGTACATGGAGTGGGAGCAGAAGAGGATGGTCGTGCCCTGGTCGTGAATGTACCGGATGCGATCGACACACTTCTTCTGGAAGTAGCCGTCTCCCACTGCCAATGCCTCGTCCACAACCAGCACATCCGCGTTCACGTGGGTGGCCACCGCAAAGGCGAGCCGCATCACCATCCCGGTGGAATAGCTCTTGATGGGGTGGTTGACGAATTCTCCGAGCTCGGCGAAGTCGAAGATCGCAGGCAGCCGGTCTTCCATCTCCTGACGTTCCAGCCCCATCAGAGCACCGTAGAGGACGGCATTGTCCCTTCCGCTGAAATCAGAGTGGAAGGCCGCGCCCAACTCGAGAATTGCCGCCACCACCCCCCGCACCTCCACCGTGCCGGCGGTGGGGATTGTCGTGCCGGCAATCAGCTTCAACAAGGTACTCTTGCCGGCACCGTTCTCCCCGATGACTCCCATGGCCATCCCCTTCGGAACGGTGAACGAGACATCATCCAGTGCCTGGAATTCCAGGTGCCGACTTGGCCGACCAAGCACCCTTTTGATGCGGTCGGTGGGCGAGGCGTAGACCCGGTACCACTTGTGGACGTCGGTGACCTCAACTGCGCTGTGATCGAGCTCCAAAACCATGTCAGTCAGCACAATATCACCCCCCACCCACTCCATGGGGTTGCGAGTTCCGAGGTCGAGGGTCGAATGTCACAATTACCACCACCCACCGCAACCAGATCAATCCCAACAGCCACCAGAGAGGAGAAACCCCGCGCCATTCGACTTTCGACTTTCGACTTTCGACTCACCCTCTCCCGTCCGCACGCGTCTACGGAGGCCAAACCACCGGCGTTCACAAGCCATCTGGATAACGTGGCACGTGCTTTGCACTATAATGCGCCGCGACCGAAAGACGGTGCCAATCTGGCGCCCGCCACAGGAGACCCCATGAAGCTCATCACCGCCGTGCTGACCCTCTTATTGTTTGTCGGACCCGCCGCCGTACAGGCCGGCCCGCCCGACGTTGAGACGATCCTCGACGCCACCCTGGACGCCGTCGGTGGCCTGGAGGCCTTCCGTCAGCTTGGCGTCATCGAATTGGCACTGTCCCAGGATGAAACCTTGTCCAGCGGAGAGCAGCGGAAGTCCCAGGCCACCGCCTACTTCGATGCGCGATCACTCAGTGACATGCGGCTCGAGCTGTCCGGTGACGTCGTCGTGGGGCGCAACCGCGATCTGGGCTGGGCATCCCGCAACGGCGAGGTTGACGATCGACCCCAGACACCCCGCATGGCCAAAGGCACCCTCAATCAGCGGCTGTTTCCGATCCTGCTTCCGTTTTCTCTCACCATGGAGGGCGTCAGGCTCTCCGATCCGGTGGAGACGAACTTCGAGGGCGAGGCCGTGTGGCGCATCGCCGTCGATTTTCCTGAAGGCTTCTTTGTCGTCCCCAGCATGGAGACCACCTGGTACGTTCACATTCGGAGATCGGACCATCAGGTTCTGGGCATCGAGTTCTTGCCGCCGCCCGAAATCCGCCAGGTCCGCTCCGAGGGGGTTCGCTACCGCATCCTCAAGCGCACGACTCTGGGATCGGAGATCCAGTTGCCGATCCAGGTGCTGCTCGACGGAATCGACCTCAACGGCGCGCCCACCGGACACGTTCGCGTCACCAGGATGCGGGCAACCATCCGCGGACTGTACGAACCCGCGCTTTTCCTCCACCCCGTTCAGTTGGAAGAGATCGAAGGGAATATGGACTGACCCCCGCCCGCCCTGGTAAGAGGTGTGAGGTTGGGGTGCGCCCATATCCCCGAGGGGGCGTCTCTCGGAGGTGCCTGGCATCCCGATTCGCCAACGCCGGCCGTCCGATTCGTCACGCTGGGGCGAATCGGCGTGCCTGGCATCCTCACGGGAAGCGCGACGAAAGACCGGGGCGCAACGAAGGACCCCCATCGCTGATACCGCTTTTCCAAAATCATCAGGAACGGCACGCCCGCCCACCGCGCCCCGTCACGATCCGGGTGGGTGGGAGGAACGTTCAACGTTTAACCTTCAACCTTTTACTCACCGGGTGGGTGGGGGATCAAGCATCCAGCATCCAGCATCTGCCGTCTCGCATCGTTGGCCGGCATCGATAAAGGGAATGGGCTCGGGCTCGGATACGGACGATGACGCGGAGGGCGGGGGTGTTCCCTGTTCCGTGTTCCTTGCTCCCGGGTGGTTGGGTGGGGAATCCGGAATCCGGGCCCCCGCGTTCGCTTCGAAGCGCTGACATCAACGCGCCCATCTCCCCGAGGCGCTCCCCGAGGTTGCCACCCTTGACATTGTTTGGACCCCTGTTTCGGATCCTTCAGCGGCGAGGATCCGAACAATGTCAAAAGTGGCACACCCGCCTATCGCTCCCACCTCGCTCCGGGGGGGGTGGTCGGGAACTAAGAATTGAGAATTGAGAACTCAGAATTCAGCATCTCGTCCGCGAATCTCAACTCTTAACTTCCAACTTTCAACTTTCAAGTGCATGATCGCCAACCTGGCGTGCCAAAGAAAACGGGGTGGCCGTGGCCACCCCGTGCTGGATTGACAGTTCGCGTGTCGCCTTACTGCGGCGAATCCATGGGCACCGCAGGAACCAGAATGGGATCCTGGGTCCGGTTGTCGATCTCCGATGCGTAGGCCGCAACCGGACCACCGGAAACCACGCCGATCTCCACCGAGACCTCCCCGTCCATGTCTCCGATCCCCAGAGCGTCGAAGATATTGCTCTGCAGGAACTTCGACGGCGGCAGCGTGACCGCCGGCACCTCCGTGATCAACGCACCCTGCATGTCGTAGACCTTGATCGAGATCACCGAGGTCTGCTGCTCGTTGGTATTGAGCACCCCGACGTTGGTCCGGAAGCCCATGTTCGGGTCGGGGGAGTTCCCGATCCCGGGGATGTAGGCGGACTCGCCCAGGTGGATCAGGTCGGTCTCTCCGAAGACCTTGAGGTTCTGGCCGAAGGTTCCACCCTCGGGCGCCAGGTTGTAGGTCTTGGCCACGAACTGCGGCACCACGGATCCCTCGAGCCCCTTGACCACGAAATAGCCCTTGGTATCGAGGCCCGGCACGATGGTATCGAGTACATCGACGAAGTAGAACGTCGCTCCCGGCTGGATGCCGTGCACTTCAACGAAGTAATCATCCCCCTGGATCGACTCGGGCACGAAGTCGATGCGGGCCGACACCAGATCGTCGGTGTGATTGAGGAACGTGAGGTCCGAGCGCCACAGCGAATCGTTGGCGCCCGGCAGGTGGGCGACGCCAGGGATCCACACCGTGGTGTTGGTGGTGTCTCCCGCCGTGTAGAGCACCGGATCGCCGGTGAGGTTGTCTATCACCGAGGCATAAGTGGTCAGATCGGCACCGTTGGTGTCGATGGTCGCAGTGAAGATGTTCACGTCATGGAGAATGCCTGCCCGCTCGATCACTTCGACGATCTGGCGCGTGGAGTACCCCGGCACCCAGGTCTCGATGGGCTCACCGAGCGGCGCACCGTCCTCATCGAAGACGGTGACGACGATGCCGCCCACGTCGTTCTCGCCGAAGTTCGCCAGGCCGATGTTGGTCCGGTAATAGAAATCGTGGACCAGACCGGTCAGGAAGATTCGGTCCTCCAGAAGGGGCAGTACCGGCACCGCCGGCACGAACTGCCCGAAGGTCCCGTCAGGAGTGTCGTTGTAGGTGCGAGACACAATCAGCGGTGTACATCCTTGGCCACCCTCGAAGTTGAAGCGGAGCGAACCCTTGTTATCGTCTCCCTCGATTCCCGGGATCTGGTCGACGATGTCGTCGAAGATCCGGGTTGCATTCTGGGCGAGGGAGAAATGCAGACCATAGGTCAGACCGCCATTGTTGTTGGTCCCCTCGGGCAGATAGGTGATGCTCACATCAACCGCGGAGGAACACGGATTGAGGATCCGCAGATCGGTCCGCCATACGGTGTCGTAGAGGCCCGGCGTATGAGCCGCAGCCGGGACCAGGAAGTCGTCCGGCGGAGGCGGCTCTGTGACCTGGAGGACCTGAGACGAAGTGGCGGAGCCTTCGCAGTTGCCCGCCTCGAGTTCCACCACATACAGACCGGCGACGCCAAAGACGTGGGTGAAGTTGGGATCGGTGCTGGTGAGCACCGGGTCACCGTCGAGAGAGACCGTCCACAACCACTCGGTGGCCTCATCGGTACCGCCACCGCCGCCACCGCCACCGCCACCACCGGTTCCCTCCTGGTTGATGGTGTGGAGCCGGTTCACAACCTGGATGTCACCCTGGCGGGCAGGACCGGTGTTGGTGTCCACGCTGTACTGGATGGTCCCGTTACCGGGGCCGCTGCCGCCCGACAGAATCGTGATCCAGTTGTGAGACGGGTCGGCATTCCAGTCGCAGGTGGCTCCCGTAGTCACGTTGATAGTGCCTGTGCCACCGGCAATGGGGAAGTCCCCAGTCGACGGTGAGATGCTGTAAACGCAACCACCGCAGGTGCCCGAGTTCTGCACCGTCAGGTTGACGTTGGCCGAGCCGATCTCCACTCCGTTGTCCGGGTTGTAGATCGTCACGCTGGCCGTCTTGGGTCCGGCAGAGGCGTACTTGAAGGTCGTTTCCAGACAACTGGTGTAGAGCGGGAAACAGGTATCGATCTGGTTGAAGGGGCTGCAACCGGTGCCGCCGAAGTCCCAGTGGGCCTCCACGTCACCGCCATAGCCGGTGATATCGAACTCCACGACCTCGCCGATCTGGGGGGTGGTGTTACTCACCGTGATCCCCACCGGCAGAGGATCAGCATTGTTGCCGCCGCCGTCGCCGGCACCCGCTCCACCCGTGCTCTCCTGGTTGATGGCCACAACCTGGCCGCCCACAAAAACATGGCCCATCCGGGGAGCGCCGTCGTTGTTGGTGTCGACCTGGAAGTTGACGATGGCCGGCCCGGTGCCCATCAGCGGTTCACCCGTGATGCTTATCCACGCCCGATCGTCCGAGGCGAACCACGCGCAGTCGGGGTGGGTTGCCACGGTGATCGAGCCGCCACCACCGGATTGTGGGATCGTCACGCTCACCGGATCCACGACGTATTCGCACTCCACGACCACCGGCTCCTCGGAGTGGAAGAACTCCACCACCTGGCCGCCCTGGACCGGGTTCGGGGTCACTGTGAAGCTGGGATCCGGCGGTCCGTCCGCGGTGCAGACACCCTCGCAGTTCCCCTGGTTGCGCACCCATACCGTACGGGTCTTCGTCCCTGTTGTGGTCTCTAAAGTCACGTCAAACAGGCCCGCCTGGGCGAAGGTGCGGACAAAGGACTCGCACGCCGACGGGTTGGAGCTGCAGTCCACGGTCGGTGGATTCCAGCCGCAGTCCGGGCTCTGGAAGTCCCAGCTCTCCGGAATCAGACCCGAGGCCACCGCGAAGATCACCTCTTCGCCAATATCCGGGGAGGAGTTGGAAATGGAGAAGTTGGTGGGCACACTTTGGAATTGGGTCACGGTGAAGGTCTGACCGGCGATGAGCAGGGTCCCCACCCGCTCGCTGGAGTTGGGGTTCGGATCAACCGAGAAGCTGACCGTTCCGTTGCCAGATCCGGAGTTCCCGTTGGTGATGTCGATCCAGCCCGCCTGGGAGACCGCCGTCCACGCACAGCCCGATTGGGTCGAGACCAGCACCGCACCGGTACCGCCCGAGGCGTCGAACTCGGCGTCGTCGGGCATGATGTTGTAGGTGCAGGTGCCACCGCCACCGCCGCCGCCGCCGCCGCAGTCTCCGGTGTTGTTCACCGTGAGATTGCGGCTGATGGGGCCGAAGGTGTTGCCGTCGATCACCACCGAAAGGGTCACCGTCTTGGTGCCGGCCGAAGCGTACTTGTGGATCCCGGTGTTGCAGTACGGGGGCGTGTTGCAGGTCACGAACTGCGGGAAGTCGGGGCAGCCGGCGCCGCCGTAATTCCAGCTCGCCTGATCCACGTCACCTGGAACACCGGTGATGTCGAAGAAGACCTGCTGACCGATGTCCGGAGTGGAGTCCGAGATGTCGAGGTCGAGCTGGATCGATCCATCGGACACATTCATGGGTTTGTCGACGGTCGAGGAATCACCGTTGTTGGTATTGGTCAGGGTCAGCTCCACGGTGTAGGAACCCGGGTTCAGGGTCTCCGCCGGAATGGTGCATGTGGACGCGTTGGGGCACCCGCCGTAGTTTGTCGGCCCGGTCACCGACCAGTCCCACTGCAGATTGGCTCCGGGCGCCCAGTTAGAGTTGGTGCCGTCCAGTGTGATGGGGTCGGTGTTGAGCGGGTTCGACGGCACGGTGACATCGGCCGAAACCGAGGAGACGCCGTCCAGAACGAGCCAGGTCACCGCATCATACAACCCGCCGCCCACCGCCCCGTGCGCGTAGTGGACCGTCAGCCTGATCGACCAGTCGCCGCTCTCGTCCAACGGTACGTTGTTCACCGTCTGGCCGACGTAGTTCTCTGATCCTCCACTGGGGTCGAAGACCCGCCATTCGTAAAGGTCGCCGGTGCCGCCAGGAGTCCCCTCCGCCGTCGCCGTCATCTGGATCTGGTCCCCGGTGATCGGGTTCGTGGGGCTGATACTGATGGATGCCTGCGGCTCTCGTTCGATAAGGATCTCCTCGGTCTCGAGCTGCTGCTCAGGACAGGCACCTAGAGGGTCACAAGGAAAGTCCTCATTGGCGACTGCCACATGTGCATACCGAACCACGTCCGCGCCGATGCTCGCCGGAAGATCACAGTCCAGGGGCTCCAGATCCGCGTTTGTCAGACCCGAGTCGCCGCAAACCAGTCCACTCCCTGGGTCCGCACCATTGGTAACCCAAACAGCCCGCGTCTCCACGGTTCCAATGGACGTGTCGGTCACCGTTACCGTGTCGCCCGGAAACGCCGGCACTGGGTCGATGTTCATGTTGGCCGTCGGCTGCACCGGTCCGCCGCAGGCCGTAAAATCGATCATCTGCACCACCGCGTAGCGCGCGAAGTACATCACGTTGCCGTCATCGGAGAACGATGCCCCCTGCGGCCACTCGCACTCCTCCGAATGACTGTTCCACGGCTGGTCCAGATGCCAGAAATTCTGGTCCATCAGTACCGGGTTGGTGGGGACCTCGATGTTGTAGGTCTTCGAGGTGTCTTCTTGCAGCGTCCGGCCCACCCACACAAAGGGGTAGCGGATGGCCGCGGTGTTCACATTGGCCGCACTCGACGGCACCCGGGCCTGCTGGACCGGCGCGGCCGGGTTCGAGATGTCCCAGATCCTGAAACCGTCGTTGGACAGCGCGGTGACGGCGAGTTCGGCGGTCTTGTCGATGCCCAGACCCTTGCCGCGCGACAGAAAAGCCTTGAAGTTCGCCGGCTGGCTCGCGAATTGAAGGTTGATCGTGCCGCCTATTTCCTGGACCTCGTAGACGTAGATCTGCCGGTTGCCCATACCCAGATAGACGTAGTGGGTCCCGTTCTTGAAAAGGTGGGCGCCGTTGTAGATATTGCCGTCGAAGCCCGGCACGTCGACGCAGCCAATCTGCTGGAGATCACCCTCGTCGACGCCGTCGACTTCATACAGCGTGGCGTCGCCGTCGCAGTCTCCCGGCAAATAGTTGGCCAGCAGATACTGCTGGCTGCCGATCTTGAACATGAATGCGCCCTGGGGCGCCGCGCCAGTATCGTAGACGTGCTGAGTGCTGAAGTCCGGCCGGCTGGGGTTGGTGCCCAGGTCGAAGATCACGTTCGCCAGCTTGAAGGTAGCCACGCCCCAGCGACACTCGTCGCAGATGGAGTGATTCAGAAGATCGTAGTCGGAATCGCCCTGATTGAGCACGGGGAAAGCCGAAAAATCACCCTCGTCGGGATTAGCGGCGTCGGAGATGTCCCACAACTTGAGTTCGTTGCCGTCGTTGACCGCCAACTGCGTGCGCCCGCCCCAGAGGAATGTGGAGGTGTCAAAGTACTTCGGTATGGTCGGGTGGCCGGTGCAGTTCAAGGATTCCTCGAGGAGCGGCTCCAGCGCCTCGAGACACTCGGGGGTCGGCTGGGCCGCGGCAGCGCCGGCAAAGAGAAACAGAACCGCAGCGACGGTCAGGCCGGTGCGGAAAAACGTCGCCGCAAGGGACGCACGGGACGGGAACATGGTCACCTCCATCGCCTAAATCATAGGCTGTGTGAAGAGCAAGTGTCAACACGATTGGGAGCCGCTATGGCAATTTTTTTCAGATACTTAGACTATACTTGGACGGTGTGACCGTGGTCACAATCGGGCTCCCGCCAGGTTTGGAATTCGGCGGGCATGCGGCTCTCCGCCCCGGAGTTTGGACGAGGTGCGGCAAAGGGTCAACCCCAAGGCTCATTATTTCACAATCGATTGACAATACGGTGATGGGCTTTCGCCCACCCGCACAGCCGGTCGAAGGTCGAAAGTCGAAGATCCCCACCCTCCCACCCGGAGCGGTGTTAAGCGCGATGGACGGGCGTGCCGGGTACATGCTTGTGCGATCCGAGGTCACCGAGAGTCTGACGGCCGTCTGTTACCGCACAAGTATGTACCGGGCTCCCTCGAGGAGCGCGGTTGGGAGATGGGCGCGATGGGAAACGAAGCTCGATCATAGGCCGCGGTGCCTTCGTCGCGCCCCAGCCCTCCTCATCGCACCCCCCGGTGAGGATGCCAGGCACGCCGATTCGCCTCAATTCCACGAACACGTCGGAGCACGATGGCGAATCGGGATGCCAGGCACCTCCGAACAACGCGCCCTCGAGGAGCGCAATGGGAACATCGGTGGCGAGGAGTGAAGAGGGCCATTCATACCCTTCAATCCGCTGCCCCAGTAGAGGTTCTCGCCAACCACCACGGCGAGGAACGAAAAAAAGGGCGGCCCGAAGGCCGCCCTCCATATTCCAGTAGGACCGGATTAGTCGAAGTAGTAGAACGGATCGGTCCAGCCGAGGTCCGGCAGAACCTGCTGCGAGAAGCAGTTGAAGTTGGCCATCACAGCGCCCTCCATGAAGGAGGAGTAATCGCCGGTCTTGACGTACTTGACACCCATCCAGGTCTGGTAGAAGTCGTCGGCGAGGAACGGGGACTCGAAGGTCCAGTTCGACGCCGGCCACACGAAGAGCATCCAGCCATAGGGATCGGTGATGTTGAACTGCGACACCGAGACCTCCTGGGTCTCGAGCGGGAGCAGGTTGAGCACGACGAACTCACCACCAGGCTGCGACCACGGGGGCACGGTGGTGGTGGCGACGTTCTCTTCTTCGTCCCAAGCGTAGTAGGTGTACGCCAAGCAGTTCAGCGCCCACATCTCGTTCGGGGACTCATCGGGATCGTCAAGGACGAGGTCCGGAACGATCTTGCTCAGAGTGCTGCCCTTCCACACGCGCAGATAGGTCTCGAGACCAATGGAGGAGTCCTCGAGGTACCTGAACGCCCACGCGGTCGGCAGGGGCTCACGGTAGTCGGTCGTGTCGAACGAGTTCGAGTAGCGGCCGTAGAAGCTGATCGGCCAGCCGGTGACCGGATTGGTGGTGGCGATGAACGGAAGGTTCATGCTCGCCTCGACATGGACAGCGTTGTCCGCCTCGGAGAAGCGCTCGGTGGCATTCACCCACAGCACGTCACCGATGAGCACGTTGTCGTTCCGAATCTCGTTGGCAAAGTAGCCAGCTTCATCGGGGAACAGGGTGTTGCAGGTCTCCACCACGTCGGCGGTGATGTACATCCAAGTGTCGTCGGTCTCGTCACGGGCTTCAAACCACGGCGAGGGCTGCGGGGCGTAGGGCGCGTCGTTGCAGTTGTCGTGGTACCGCGGCACAGTCTGGCTGCTCTTGAGCCAGCCCTCGAACAGGGCGAGGATGTTGGCCGGGATCGGATCCGAATAGCGGCCGGGATAGGCCTGGTCGCCAACGGCGCACCGGTTGGGAGACAGCGCGGTGGTGGCCTGAGGATCCGGGGGATTCCACGGGTCGCCAGGCGAGTACTGGTTGATCTGCGAAATCGGGCCGTCATCGAAGATGCCCTCATCCGTGTTGTGCGCCTGGATCTGGGTCACGGGGAGCTGACCAGCGGCCAGGATGGTCCGGATGTCCATGGTCTGGACGTCGTAACCGGTCAGCAAAATGTTGAAGTCAAGGATTGCCACGGTGAAATCGGTCCAGACGGTCACGTGGACGATCTGGGCCTCATCAGAGGTGTTGGTCACCGAAAACAGGGTGTTCACACCCGAGGCACCCTCAGCGTAGTTGTACGCCACAAACGGGTACAACAGAGTAGCGGCCGGGGCGGCGTCAAAGGCGCAGACGTTTGCAAAAGCAACGCTGCCAGCGCCGAGCATCACCGCGCCAACCAGCGCCAGTGTCATAAACTTCTTCATGCTCAACTCCTTCCATACTTTTCGTAATCTCACAACAGAAATGTGGACGATTTCATACCGTCCTGTGTCTCTTTCTGGCCCCTCCGAGTTGCGCATCACCTCCTGTAAGTTTAGATTTTTCATCGACTTATTTCGAAATATGTCATGACAGCATAAAGTATAGCCCTGGACCCATAGGCTGTCAAGGCGCCGAGGGTCCGAAAGCAACCTTCGGGCATTATGCGGCGGGTCAAACCGCAAGTCAAGCAATCTACGTCACAAAATGGCTCATAACTCCCTTAACGGTGTGATTTTGGCCTTCCCAACCCCCGCCCACCCGGAGTGTGAGGACGCGCCGGGCGGGCGTGCCACTTCTGACATTTTCGGGAGATTCCCGCTCAAGCTCCGCACGTCTTCAAGTCCCGAACAGTGTCAGGGGTGGCAACCGCGGGGAGCGCCATGGGGAGGTGGGCGCGATGGGGAACGAAGCTCGACCGCAGGCCGTTATCCCTTCGTCGCGCCCCTTCTCCCAACGCACTTCCCGTGAGAATGCCGGGCACGCCGATTCGCCCAATCGAAACGGGCCGGGTGGTCGCCTTCGGCGAATCGGGATGCCAGGCACCTCCGAGGGACGCGCACCCCCGGCCAGGAAAAAGCGCCGCGCGGATGCGCGGCGCTGAGTTTCTGAGTTGTTGGGTCGGGTCTGCCCCTGCCGCCAACTCCCTACTTCTCCTTCGTCAACCACACCTTGACCCCGCCGCTGGCGTTCTTCTCGTCGGCGAAACAGGCGATGACATCGTCCTTGCCGTTGCCGTCGAGGTCGATCAGCTGGACGTCGTAGGCCTTGCCGAGAGTGGTCAGTTCAGGACTCTGCTCCAGATAGTAGTCCCCGGAGTCCGACTGGACGAAGGCCGCCATGGCGCCGCTCTTTCGGGCGGCTATCAAATCGGTCCGACCGTCGCCGTTCAGATCGCCTGCCGCCACGCGGAACCAAGGATCGAAGCGATCGTCATCGAGGAACAGGGGGGTCCCCTGCTCGAGGATACCCTCCGGGCCGACGGCGTATCTGATGACGCCCGTCCTGGTGTGGGGTTTGGTCGCGGTCGTCACAAACTGGGTGAATGGCATGTAGAGCTCCGCCCCACCCTCGGTCGTCACCACGGCCACGTCTGGATGCTGGGCGTTGCTCAGCACGCCGCGAGGAAGCGGGCCGGACCACTCCCCGCCTTCGCGGTTGAAGTACACCAACCGACGCCAATCCGTGGCGTTCGACGACACTGCGAGATCCGGCCTACCGTCTCCATCCAAATCGGCCGTCTCGATGGCATCACCGATCACGCGCCCCGGCAAACCGTCACGCGCCACCTGCCAACCGCCCGGGGTGTTGACCGCGATCCACAAGGTGCTGGCGTCGTCGATCCGCTCGCTGGTTCCCATGTCGTAGTCGATCTCCGCCAACACCGCCACATCATCCCGGCCGTCGCCGTTGTAATCGGCCACCGCCACGGCTCTTGACGTAACGCGCGGATCGGGGCTCGGGAGCAACACCGACTTCTTGTAGCCGCCGGCTCCATCGCCGTAGATCACGTACTGACCCTTGAAATGGATGGCCAGCACGATGTCGCGATGGCCGTCACCGTCAAAGTCTCCAGTGGCCACACCGCCGTAGTCGTACGGCACGTCGCCCGCCCAGGAGATGCCTTTCCAGTAACTGAATCCCCCGCCACCCGTACCGAGGAGAATGGCGGGCATCCCGCCACCCTTACGGGTCGGTGGGAACACAAGATCCGTGACCCCGTCACCGTTCATGTCGTCGGCCACGAAATTCATCTGCCACAGTCCCCGGGTGGGCAGTCCGTCCAGCACGGGTTCGAACTGAAATCCATCCATAAAGGGCGGCGGGACGATCTCGGCGGCGAAGTCTACGTAATACTCCACCGTCCCGTAGGTGCCCTCCCATTCACGGGCCGCCGACTGAGCCAACTCTTCGTACTCGCGGCGCAGCCAAAGATCGTGAATCGCGGAATCCGGGTCTTCGGGCGGCAGTCCGCGCAGCCAGACCGTGTCGCCCTCTTCCTTGACGATTTCCATCTTGAAGGACACCGCCGCGTGCGGGTAGGCGTATTTCTCGTCGATGCGCACGATGATGTGCTTCGGCACCGGGCGGGGTGTGAGCCAGTCGGCAACCAGTTCCTCCCAGCTTGTGTAGCTCGTTCCGGTTCGTTGCTCCACCTCGCGCTTCTCGGCGTCGCTGAGTTGAGGCTCGGCGTTGGCCGCGGCCTCCTGCTGGCCGGCGGTCCCGCTGCCAGCGGCCGCCTGCTCGGAGCCCTGCGCCCACAAAGTTGAAACGCCCACGATCATGAGCGCGGTCAATCCAAGCACAGACATTCGATTCATATTTCCTCCATCATCAACCTGTTGTGTTCCCGCCGTCCCCTCACAACAGGTCGGCGATTGTATATCGATATCGATCGAGCGCCATTGATCCCACCGCCACCAGCAGAAAGCCCACAAAGGTCACCGCGATCAAGCTCACTGTCGACGGTGGCGCCGAACTGATCAGCCCGGTCCGCGCCACCTCCACCAGCGGCGTCAGGGGATTGGCCTGCACAAGCGACCTCAGGACACCCTCCGGAACCAGGGAGAGGGGATAGACGATGGGCGCCCCGTAGAACACCACCTGCAGGGCGAGGCCAAGGGCCTCGGGGATATCGGGCAACACCGCCCCCAGCACGCTGGCGACGAGGCCCAGCCCGATCATCCACAAAGCAAAGAGGGCAAACGCGCCGATCAGCCACGGCAGATTCAATATTCCGGTGTGACCGCCCACCACACAAATGGCCAACACCACGACGAAGGAAATCGCATGGTGCATCACAGCCCCCAACACGTCTCCCACAACCAGCACCTCGGCCGGCATCCGTACTCGCTGCACGAGGCTGGAATGGGTGCGGAACACCCGCGACGCACGCAGAGCGGCGTCGTTGAGTGCCAAGAACGGCACCAGTCCCGTGATCAGAAAAAGTCCAAATCCCACAGGCGGACGCCGAGCAAGATCGATGCCAAGTCCATCGATCTTGATCTCCAGGATCGCCGAAAACACCACCATGAACAGCACAAACTGGATCAGAGTCGCGATGGGAGTCCACAGCCACCCCAAGTAGGACCCGGCGTGACGCGCGGCAAAGGCCCGCCACGCCAGTTGGCCCAGCAGGAACCTGTGCCGCGCCAGGGTCGGCAGAATCCGAATAGGAGCCAAGATATGCCGGGTCATGGAACGATTGTCGTCCTTCCAAGCGGGTTTGGGCTGGTGAGGGTTGCAGGCGAGTGACCGCGCTCACGCATTTATTGCCTCGGAGATTTTTCTCCCACTCTTTGTGCTTGACGGGCTTGCAATGGCCACATAACATAAGAGCATGTGGGGCATGGTGCGTCCATGCTGCCGCGGGATAGTACTACAGGAAGGGAATTCGGCAAACAGTGGCCAGGAGATTTGAACCCTCGACACCTCAGGTGGCCGTCATCGGCAGCCGGCTCCGCCGGTTGCGGAAAGAGCACAACCTGACGCAGGCCGACCTGGCGCGCCAAATTGGCATTCAGCAGTCGGACCTGTCGCGGATGGAGAAGGGTGAATACCGCGTCTCTCTGGACAATCTGTTCAAGATCCTCGGGGCCTTCGACCTGGAGATCTCGGATTTCTTCGGCGATCAGCCCGAACCCGCAACGGCCATGTCACGGCCGCTCAGCCACGAGGACATGCAGCTCCTCCACCTGCTCCGCGAACTCAGTCCGGAGGCGCGGGAAGAGTTGCAGCAATTCGTCGAGTTCAAGGTCCGACGAGAACGGACCGAGCGCAGAGCAGCCGAGGCCAGGCACACCAGAGACGGGAACGGTTCATGAGGGAGCGCTGCGAGAACCTGCTGCTCCAGGCCCAGGCGGCCCTCGAACGGGGCGACCTCGAGGAGGCCTATCGTCTGGCACTCGAGGCAGAGGGCGTCGCCAGCACGAACGGCGACCAGGAGCTCGCGGATCGATCCTTCTGCAACGCGGTGGCCTTCGCCATCGAGATCGACCAGGCCGAGGAGCACCTGCCCCGACTCAAGCGGATCGTACTGAGTTCCACCAGTCCGCGGAACCGATTCCTGGCCGCCTACTACACGGCTGTGGCCTACGACCTGGACGACGAATTGGCCAAGGCCTCGAGCTACGCCCATCGGGCAGCGAATCTGGCGGGCGAGCTCGACGAGCCCGAGCTGACGGCGCGGTCGGCCAACCTCGCCGGCAACCTGGCGCTTCGCGAGTCAGACTTCGTTGACGCGGAAAGCTGTTATCGGAAGGCCATGTCCGCCCACCGCGGCATGTCCGGCTACCACCGAGTCATGGAAGCCCAAGAAATCGACAACATGGGTTACGTG
Organism: uncultured Holophagae bacterium; assembly: GCA_963710645.1. Classification (GTDB taxonomy): domain Bacteria; phylum Acidobacteriota; class Thermoanaerobaculia; order Thermoanaerobaculales; family Sulfomarinibacteraceae; genus FEB-10. Next base: position 628,769 of record CAVQBD010000009.1, read on the forward strand.
CTCATGTGCACCGAACGCGTCGAAGAGGGCGTCGCCCTCTGCGAGCGCGCGAGAGAAATTCTGGAATCCGTGGGGGACCGGCACTACCTGCACCAAACGCTGCAGGATTTGTGTTATGGACACCTCCTGATCGACAACCTGGATCGGGCACAACGATACGGCGAGAACGCGCTGGATCTCGCGCTCGGAGTCCCCGATCCGATGGTGGTGAAGAACTGCCTGTTCCTGCTCAGCGAAGTCTCGGTGCGCAGGGGAGACAGCTTCCGCGCTCGCCGCTACCTGCGCGAGCTCACCACCCACTACCCGGAGGTGGGAGTCTCGGAGGAGATTATCGACGTCTTCCTCGCCACAGACCTCACCACCGTGGTGAACCTGAGAGGCTGATCATGAGGGGTTATAAGACCACGCTCATCGCAGCCGTCATGGTCGCCGTCGCCGCATTCGCTGCGGCGGGGGACATGACGCTCACACGAAATGGCGATCTCTATCGGATCGCCGCGGCCGAAGACGGCCTCGTGATCACAGCCACGCTCGCGGACGACACCACCGCCGAGTACGTGGTACCCGGAACAGCCGGCGCCGCCACCAGCGCACTGAATCTGGCGGTCGATCCCATCAGCAACGGCCTCTTCGTGGTCTGGCAGCAGGACAACACAGTCAACTTCGCGAGCTTCGTGGACGAGAGTTGGACCGGACCGTTTGCCCTTGCGGGCAGCGAAGGGTCCTTTGCCGCCAACCCGCAAATGGTTCTCTACCGAGCTGTTGACGTCGTGGAAGAAGAGGGAGACGAAGGCGAAATCATCGAGATCCAGGTGGCCTCCACATTCCTCCACGTTTCCTGGTGGAGCTACACCGAGGTCATTGACGACGGCGATGCATACTATCTGCCTATTCCGGTTGCGGACGACGGTACCGCGGACCCCGATGCCTACGAGGCAGTGGTGCTGTCCGACCTGCTCCCCTACGGCATCCCCTGTGACGGCATCGAAGACGCACCGGCCCTGGCCGCTCCGAAGCTCTTCTCGGACCCGCAGAGCGGTTTTCCCCACGTCTTTGCCACCGACTTTGACGAGTGTCTCTTCTACGTCCTCCAGATCGGCCACGACGTGGGCATCGACCCTGAAACCGAACGCCGACGCCACACCATCATCCTGCGCCACGGCAGCACGATTCCGGTCAACACCGACCTGCCGCTGGACACCTCCATGATCGAGGTGGGCCACGGCCTGAGGTTGGTCATGTATTGGGATGCCGAAGACGCCGTGGAGTACATCACCCTCGACGACGCGGGATCGTCCCCCGTCATGTCGCTGCCGTTCGGTGAAGAGCTCAGTCACGAGCAGGCGGTGGAGCTGATCGAGGGACTGGCCCAGTAAACCGACCGAAAACCGAAAACCAACGCCCGCCGATCCGGCGGGCGTTTTTTTGTCCCCCACCCACCCGAAGTGGAAGATGTGGAGGGTGTGGAGGGTAATGTCGGTCCCGAGTCCCGAGTCCCGAGTCCCGAATTCTATTGTGGTCGCCCCACCACCTGCCCCAACAACCCTTCAAGGGCCTCGGCGTAGCCCTGCCATGTCAGTTTTCCACTGGTCTCGCGTGCCCCGGCCGCCAGCTGCTGCAGCCGATCCACATCGAGTTCCGACAGCGCCTCGGCGAGCGCGTCCACGGATCCTGCCGGCACCACCCGTCCATTGATCCCGTCCAGTACAACCTCGGGCAGACCACCCACGTTCGTGGTCAGGACCGGCACTCCACGGGCCAGCGCAAGCGGCGCCATGGCCGACTGCGAGCCCTCCCGGTAGGGCAGCACCACAACATCCGCGGCCGAGAGGACGTTTCCGAGCTCCTCCTCGCTCAACCACCGAAGATCCAGTTGGACCCGGTTTTGAAGTTCGGCCGTCTCCGCCCGCCGCACGACCCGGTCTCCCTCCTCACCCCACGGCTCACCCGCCACCAACAACAACCAATCGCTGTCCACCGGCAGTGACGCCATCGCCTCGAGCAGCAGGCCGACTCCCTTGTATGGTCTGATGAGTCCGGCGAAGACCGCTATCCGGCGATTCAACGGCAGCCCCACCGCGCGCCGGGCCGCATTGCGGTCGGAGGACTCGTCCACCGAGGTCGCCGGCAGTGGATGGGATGCAATGGGCTTCCCCGGATAGCTGACCGCCAAGATCTTCTCGAGGGACACGGCGTGAGTGAAGAGGCCCCGACAACGCGACAACACGGCGGATGCCGCCGCACGGGACAGAATTCCCGAGTCGTGATCCACCGGATTGTGAACAACACCGACAACGGGCGGCCCGTCGGCAGTCAGAAGGTACTTCCACCAAGGCGCCCATGCCCATGTCCAGTAGGGCACGATCCAGGCGTCCGCCGCCCCATCGAGGGCAGCTCTGCGGCCCCTCGGCCATGCCGTCGGATTGAGGGGATCGAGAATTGGCCGGGCGCCCGCGACCACCGGGCACGCCTCTGCGTCACGCCCGCCGCTGCCCCCGGGATAGAGCAACCGGGGGTACTGGCGAATCGGCGTCAGGAAGTCCACACCATGACCGCGTTCTCGCATCGCACAGACAAGGGCTGTGGTCGTTGTGGCGATGCCTCCGCGGAAGGGATGCCCCGGGCCGAGCACGACGAGCTTCATCGGGGGAATTGTAGCTGTCATAGCAACGATCAGGGAGAGAAACAACCCTCAGCCATTGGCCAGTCTTGGTAGAATCAACTGTGTGAACAACCTCCACAGACCAGTTGCAGTTTTTCCGGGGTCCTTCGACCCCTTTCACTTGGGCCACTTCGACATCGTGGCCAGGGCGACACAGATCTTCCCGCAGGTGGTGGTGGGGATTCTCGACAACCCGCAGAAACAGTCGGTCTTCACCCCATCGGAGCGGGTCGAGATGATCAGCGAACTCTACCCGGGTAACGACGCCGTGGTCGTTCAATCCTTCAGCGGTCTTCTCGTCAACTTCCTCAAGGAGGTCAAGGCCAATATCATCATCCGCGGTATGCGAGCGATCTCGGACTTCGAGTACGAGTTTCAGATGGCCCTGATGAACCGCCGGCTCTACCCCAACGCTGAGACGGTCTTTCTCACGCCGAAGGAGGAATACTCCTACCTGTCGTCTCGTCTGGTCCGCGAAGTGGTGTCCCTTGGCGGTGATGTCACCGGTCTCGTCCCCGAGTCGATCCGCGTCATGCTCGAGGACCGGATCCGTTCGCCGGAACGATCCGCCTGAGGTCAGCTGGCCTTACAAAACCGGCCGAGTCACAGCCATCACAGGGACCGCGGTGTCACTCCTCCACAGCTCCGGTGGTGGTCCGATTGTGATGCAGATCCACCGCCCGCACGACCACAAGGTGGCGCCCCTCCCCGGCTGGGAAAGTGAAGTTCTCCCGCCGACCATCCAAAATGCCATCGGCCGGCTCCAGCAGATGCCATTTCTTGCCGTCTCGTGACCACTCGACCCGTGACAACGCGCTGGAGGCGTCTTCCACACTGAGCTGCCAGTCGTTCTTTCCTCTGGTCAGGGTCAGTTCTGGCGGCGTGTTGTCCACCACGAACCAACGACTGTTGCGTTGTGCATCGAGGCCCTTTCCCGGATTCGTCTGCCGGTCGGAGACGGTCAGACGGAATCGATAGGTGCCGTCGGGAATCGCGGTCGTATCCACCCCCAGCTGATCGGCTGCGAGTTCATCGCGGACCAGCATGGTGAAGCCGTTCTCCGCTTCCAGATCGAGACGAACCTGGAGGGCGTCGTCGTTGAGGTCCTTGACCTTCCAGGTCACCGTCCGAAATCCCGCACGGTAGAATTTCTTGCCCTTGGCAGAGTTCTTCGCCGAGGTTCCGTTGGGCTCGATCACGGTGAAGATGCCGTTGAGGTCGGGGTGTTCACGGTCGATCACCGGACCCGACGGCGGGGGGGCGGCGAGGTAGACGGCGCCGGGCTCCTCAACAAACAGAGCCTTGATTTCCGGGGCCAGGTTGACCTCGCGCAGCGCCACGACGACCCTTTCGACGGTGGCCCCCTCGTCCAGCTCCACCTCCCACTGGAGCGACCGGCCCGGCGGCAGCGGCACCTGCCCGCTGTTGGCGGGCAGCCAGTCGGTCCAGGGTAGCCAGCTCTCATCCGGCTTCTCGGAGGCGCCGGATCGGAACCGGATCCTCACCCCATCGCTCGCGGGAGTCACCGCGTACTCTCCGAAACGAGCCGGGATCGGCAGCCATTTGCCGTCGATTCGGTAGCGACTCTTCGACCCCTGGCGACGCCACAGAACCTGACCGGGCCCCTGGGTGAGCAGGGCCGCGCCACCATCCAAAATGCCCACCACCTGAACCGCGTCGACCGTGGTCAACCGAGCCCCGCCCTCGGACAGGAAGCGCCACACCTCTCCCTGGTAGCCGGTTCCCACCAGCACGCCGGTCCCGTCCCACGCCACCGATGAGGCAACCTGCTTGGCAAATCTATGAACACTTAACAGAGCCCCCTCCGGGGTCAACCGCAGCAGCTCGGAGGTCGCAGTGTTGCCGTTGAGTTTGGGCAGATCAAGCTCCATGACCGATGATGTGGATTCCGAGGCCTCGGATTTCGACTCGTCGTCGCCGTTCGCCTTCTTAGGCGTAGCCGGCGGCTGGACGGGCTCCCCCACCAGTGCGACGGCCCACACCGATCCGTCGGGAGCAACCATCAGATCGGGGATCTCGGTGAATGGACTGTCGGCCAGCAGGGACACCCGACCCGCCGGGTCAACGGCCAGAATGAGTCCCTTCCCAGAGGTCCCAACAATCAGAGAATTTCCGGCGCTTGCCAGAGACCGGGCGTGGGCGTCCGGCAGCTCAACCCAACGCTCCATACCCTGCGCTCCCAACCGGTAGAGCGACGCCGGGGTGCCGGCCGCGGCCACCACCGAGCCGCCAAACCAGGCGAGGTCCCAGATCCCGCCCTCGCCGAGACGCGCAACTTCTTCAATTCCACCTTTGGTGAGTCGAAAGAGAACCCCTGGGGAGATCGACGCCACGTAGACCTCATCGCTGGGCGTCACCAGCACTGCGGTGACCTGCTCTCCGGGAACGTCGGCAAGCGGAGTCACACGGTCGCCGTTGACCTCATAAAGCCGGGCCGGATGACCGGTGCCGACGATCAGTGAGCCGTCCTTCCTGCGCGCCCCGGCAGCCACCACCGGCTCGTCCACGGACGGACCGCCGGCCCAACCCGGAACAGCCACGAGAGTCCCATCCTCGGTGACGGCGACGCCCTGGCCCCGACCCTTGAGCAGCTGATCAGGGGTGTCGGCGACCCACCGGCTCGTCTCGGTCGCGAGGGACGTGCTGCAGACCAGGATCAATAGCGGGGTCAGCCGTCGAAGCACTCTCATCGAACCTCCCATTCGTCCAACCGAACCGTGAGATGCAACCGCTCGGCACCCGCCACCACGGTGGGCATCTCCTCCTCCACCCTGGCGACTACTGAATGGTCTGTGGTCTCGAGGTTACCGCCCAACGCCGACCGCATTTGCACAACCAGGCTCGGGGGAATGGACACCGTGCCACTCGCCATGGCCACCCCCACTTCGCGTCGTTCCAGCGCCACCACGATCTGCCGCGATGACACCAACCGATCGAAGAGTTCCACCTCGTTCGCGAAGGAGGCGGGTTTGGGGGGCCGCATGTTGAGGTCGTAAACAGTCCACGAGGCACCATCAGCGACGATCAGATCGAGCCGTCCCTCCGGAACCGTCTGCGGAATTGCGATCTCTACCATCTGGAAGTACTCGGCCCCCCGATGGGGTCGCAACCGCAATCTCACCGGAAGGATCTCTCCAGGGGCCACAACCCACTTTTCGGGGGTTGCAGACACCAACTCGATGGCCTCCATGCCTTCGGTGGCCGACACGTCGACCCTGATTTCTTCGATGGAGGGAACAGAGAAGAAAGAGTTTTCGAGGTAACCGACGGCGGCCGCCACCATTCCCGCCGCTCGCATCCCGGCGTCACCGCCGACGAAGACCTCGTCCAGCCTGGCGGTGTTTCCGTCGGCATATCCAATCTCGAGATTCATGGACACTGTCTGATTGCCAAAGGTCCGGCCGCGCGATTCGAGGCTCGCGTTGACGAGATAGCCCGCCAGCGAGGGCAGCAGGCTCTCGTGCCGGATCGATCGAAAGGCGTAGCTCCGGTCCTCAACAGTGACATTGACCGGGACCATGGGAACCTGCAAACCCAGCCGGCCCCACACGCCAAACCGCCGATCCGCCTCGAAAGCGCCCAGAGTGGGGCCGACGGTGAAGAACTTGAACGAACTCAGCTGGCTTGGAAGGATGGCCACCACGCCCGCCCGGGCCATGGGAATCTCCACCTGTCCACCGCCGAGAAACGGGTGACCGAAGGCCCAGACCTGGTCGCCGCGGACTTCGGTGACGGTCCCTCCCGCTCCCAGGGTCACGTCGCCGTCCACCAACACACCGGCCACCATAGCGCCCGGGCGCAGTGGCCGGTCGTCGGAGGCCATCCCTCCGGACGCCGGCGGACCGCTGACCCATCCCATGCGATCCCAGATCTCGCCGATCCAGCCGGCGGTATGCCCCACCCCGGGACCGGCCATGGAGATCGCCAGCGGCAAGCTGCGGTAGGAACCCGCGAGTTCGGGCGCCAGCCACTGAACCAATACCTCATCCAACCGACCGCTGTGCCAGGCGTCCACCAGCTCGGCCAGCCCCGGACGGTTCGCCCCGGCACCTGAGGATGGGCCGCCGGAGCCTTCCCCCAACTCCACCATCCGGTGAAACGGCGTCACCCCGCCGATGGGCTCGAGCGAGAATCCCCACCCATAGGCCAGCGCACCGAGCAGTCGTCCATCAACGTAGACCGGCGAGCCGCTCATCCCCGCGACGATGCCCGTCTTCTCCCACCTGGGGTCGTCGAGCCGGATCAGCACCAGTTCCTGGTCCGGTGCATAGGGACCCACCGTGCCGAGCACCGTGACCGGAATCTCGACGATCTCGCCGCCCTCCACCTCGGTCAGGCAGACGCCGCGTGTTCCCGGCGCCACTTCCGACGGCTTTATGATCTCGGCGGCCACGCCGGACGTGACTGCGGCCATGGCCGCCAGCATCCCGAGAATGAATCCAGTCAATGCCCTCATGGTCCCCACATTCTAGACCGCTATTTTCACAGCGCCCCAACGAGCGCCGCGGCCGGCAGCCAACTTCAACATCTCAAACACTTGCCTCGATGAGAAATATCGGGCTGGTGCGATCGATGGCCGAGGAGCCCGGCAAGAAGCTGCCCACTCACACCGTGGCCCTCATGGTGTGAACAAACGAAACAGCCGTTCCATTCGAAAATCGGCTAGACAGCTGATCAGAAACGGTACGGGCTCGGCCCGCCAGAGTTGCATGAATGAGTCCACCGACACCTCGAAAAGCGAAACTCACCGCCCTGACCTCAAGAATCGTGCCCCTTCACGCAGGGCGACAACGGGTTTGTCATCTTTCGCCGAAAAACCCTCAATCCCGCGACTCTTCGTCGCCCTTGTCACCAAACCCGACAAATAATCCGGGCTAGAATAGGGCGTCGGCTGAATAGATGAAGGAGTCCATCCTCGCCCACCCCTCGCTCATCGAACGACTGGTCGCAGTCGCGAGGAAGCTCCGTTCCATTCACCGACCCAACGAGGCGGCGCAGCTTCTGGAAATCGCCGCCGCCCTGTCGCCCCGGGGCGCGAGCCTGCGCGAAGAGGCCCACCGCCTGCGGGGTGAAGAGGGCATCGAGGATTTCGACCGAGAGCTCAAGCGGCGCAATCTGGAGGCCTCCCACGCCCTCGGGATGGCGCACATCTACCAGAGCCGCGGCGAATTCGACCGAGCGGTGGAGATGATCGATCTCGCCAAGATGAGGACGCCGTTCAACTACCTCGCATTTACCGCCGCCGGCTACCTCCACCTCCGCAACGGCGATCCCGAAACCGCGCTGGACGAGTTCACACAGGCACGACGTCTCAACCCCCTGGATTTCAAGCTCGCGGTGGAGACTTCACGGGCGGCACTGGAGAACGAGGATTTCGAGGGCGCCCTGGAAAACGCCGTCGACGCCATGTTGCTGGCTACCTGGCGCTCCGATCGGCTGCTCGAACAGGAACGCCGAAGGGTCGAAACCCTGGCCAGGTTGTGCCATCGCGACGCCGGCGAAATGGACGCCCTCATCAACACACGCACGGCGTCCCTGCAGAAGGCCGCGGATCATCTGGCACTGAGCCACGCCAGACTCTTCTCCGAACTGCGGGCTCCCAAGGCGACACCCATCACCCTTCCGGGGGACGAGTCTCGGACCAATCTGCTGCAGCGCGCCAACGAGCTCCGCACCATGGGGCTGTTCCGCCATTTCTCCGACGACCAGCTCATCTCGCTGGCCAAACTGCTCGAAGCGCAGCCCTTCTCCTCCAATGAGGTGATCTTCCGCGAAGGCCAGGAGGGCCGGGACCTGTTCATCGTGCGCGAGGGAACGGTCCACGTGACGCGCCAGACCTCCATCGGGACCCAGGTCTTGACCACCTTTGGATTCGGTTCGCTCTTCGGGGAGGTCTCCTACCTGGACCGCCTCGATCGTTCGGCCACAGCCGTGGGGGTCGGTGGCGGGGTGGTCTACCGTCTGCCCGTCGTGGCGTTGGAGGAGGCGGTCCGCAACAACAGCCAGCTGGCCGTAAGCCTGCTTTGGGGCTTCTGGCAGACCCTGGCCGAAAAGGTCCGCTCGGCGAACGCGCAGATGAGCGAGTTTTTCAGCCTGCCCTCCGCACCATTCGGAGTCGAGCGTCGCGCCGGTGAGGGCCACCAAATTCACCTGCCGGAGGAAGAGAAGCTCGACATCCTCCGCGAGCAGGGGCTGTCGGCACAGGAGCTGAGTCTACTGGCGACCTACTCCCGGGAGGAACATTTTCCGCCCAACGCCGTGATCTTCACAGAGGGCGAGCCGGGAGACAATCTGTACATCGTGGTGGATGGATCGGTGAGGATCTCCCGCATGGTCCCCGGCATGGGCGAGGAGTGTCTTTCGATCCTCGGCCGGGGCGAGGTCTTCGGTGAGATGGCACTGATCGACGAGCAGCCCCGCTCCGCCGATGCCCGCGCCCACCGCCTCGGCTGCACGGTTTTCTCCGTCAGCCGCTCGCTGCTCGAAGAGGTCCTGTCCATGGATCCCGAGGCCGCCGTCCAGTTTCTGACCCTGCTGTGCCGGCTGCTCTGCCGGAGGATCAGGGCAATGAACGAGCGGCTCGTGGCCTGGCGCGTCATGGCATCCCACGAATAGCCCCCACCCCACCGCCCAGCTGCAAGTTAAACGTTGAATGTTAGGATCATCCGGATTTCCGTGAGATGGACAGTGGTTGAATTAGAAATGAAAAATGTGAAATGTGAAATTCGGAATGTCCACTCGCACCGATCTCGTGTGCAGTTCTGGAACCTACCAGCCACAGTATCCAGAAAGGCTTGTGGAATGAGCCCCGATCAGGACCTTGGGTTGAGCAAACGCCAGGTCATGGCACGGACCTGATCGAAGAGCTGCAGCGAAGCGCTCGCGCGAGTGGAGTCGATCGCGCCGGCGTGAACCAGGAGGCGAAGATGGCAGTCGACCTCTTTCGCGGAGCCGTAGGCGATTCGCCAGTGATGGAGCCGATCCCGGCCCGTTCGGCCGTGTCCCTCTGCAATATTGGCGGGAACCGATGACGCCGATCTGATCGCCTGATCTGCGAGGCTCTTGACGGGAGCCGGCACACGTTTGACAAGGGAGATGGCTTCCCCGGCAGCTTCGATGGCCTTGCCGTAGACGATGAGTTGGTTGCCTTGGTACGCGTCGATCATGATCACCTCCGGGTCGTTCATTGAGTTCTCCCGACGTCGATCTGTTTCCGGATGTCAAGGGTCGTCTGACGACTTGTCTTGCCCTTGACATCCGGAAACAGATCGACGATTTCCTCCCAGCGAACGACCCGGAGGGGATCACGATGCGCTCCCAGGGAACATCTATCAGCGACAGTCGGCAGTCGGCAGCGGCCGGGACAGGGACAGCAACCGGCGTCCGGGGCAGATGGCAGCATCGGTGATCAGCGACCGCAATTTGGGGCAATCGCCGCTAAACACCGCCGCGGCCCCTGATCGCTGACGCAGCCGCCGATCATGGACGCTGTCCCTGATTGCCGTCGCTGCCCCTGCCGCCTGGATCCCCGCACGGAGACGGGCACGCAGAAGCCCCACCTCACGTTTTCCCGGATGAACCGAACGTTAAACGTTGAACGTTGAACGTTCCCCCGCCCGCCTGCATGGGAAACGGTCCGTCTGCATGAGGAGCTCACCTCGCCGGCCCAACCAAACCTCACGTTTGACGTTTAACGTTCAACGCGTCACGTGCAATGTCGACCCGTTCACGGAACCGACACCACCATGCGTTCGAAAGATGCCTGGCGGGTTACCTGATCCAACAGTCCCACCCCCACTCGGTGCTGGCCCTCTCGAAGCAGCAGCTGGAGATCGATTTTGAAACGGTCATCTCTCGCCGCCTCCAGCTCGTCCGCAGAGAATCGAATGAGGTGTTCCTGGCTCTGCATCTCGGAGCTGCGGCCTGCCATGTCACGCGCTCCGATGAAGAGAATGACCCGGCCCACGAAGTCATCGCCCTCTGGCAGCAGCGCGACTGTGTTCAGGGGAAAGGACAGGTCCAACGGCACCGTCCAGCGATCGCCGGATGCGGGCGCCGGTCGGCCCCGCCGCAGCTCAACCGCCATCGGATTGTCATCGATGTCGATCATCAGCGAGCTGTAGACGCGGTCCTGCACCTGGGTCTCTCGGCTCTTTTCGACGTAACGCCGCCGATATCGAAGGTCGTACCCGGACCTGTCCGGGAGCTCGACCTCGATCTTGTGGATGCGGTCCTGTCCGCTGTTGGAAATCGTGTAGCCCATGGAGTAGTAGCTGAACAGGTCGTCGCGGATCAACTCCAATCCGCCAGAAACATCGTTTGTGTTGACCACCGCGAGACCGCCCGTGTACTGCGCCATGTACCGCAGGGAATCCTGGTAGGTCTTCATGCCGAGCGACGACGCCGTGGGGTCGGAGGATCCGAATCGGCTCTCCGCGCCGTAGCCCTCAAGTGGATTCAAACCACTCGCGTCGATGGTGTAGAAGCTCACCTCCTGGGCGTTGGCGATTGAAGTCAGAGATTGAAAGGCGCGGGTCCTATCTGTGTTGACGCGGCGTCCCATGAACGCGGTGTCGTGAAACGCTGTGGCGTACTCGTGCATCAGACCGATGCCCGGCGCCATGGGAAGACCGCTCGAGATGTAGACCACGGACTTGCGGCCGTCCAAACCCGAAAGAACGGACAACGCCTCCTTCAGACCTTCGAGGGCGAAGGTGACGTTCATGGCCTCTTCCTCGGCAAAAGCGGTGATCTCTTGTCTGAAGGACATCTGGACGGCACGCACCTCGTCTTTGCCCTTGGAGCTCTCCAGGTTGGTTACTGCTTCCTGGATCCGCTCCTGAATTTCCCGCCGGTCGTTGTCCCGGTTGGTCCGGCCGCCGCTCACCGTTGCAAGACTCCGCAGCGCGGCGTTGACCGATTGGGGGTCGTCGGTAAAGGGCTCGAGGATCTTGACCGACCTTTCGAAGCTCACCACCATCATCTCCACCGGGCCGACCAGATTCTCGGTAACGAACTCACGCACCCGTCGGAGCACACGGTTTCGCTGGAGTGGATCGATGTTCTCGTTGTCCACGTAGAGCACGACATAGACGGGCCGGATTTCGACCGCATCAGCCGACCCGTCTGCCTCGGGTTCGATCTCAGGTTCGGGCGGCGGCGGCAGGATCTCGTTCACCGCCGAGGTCATTTGGCGGTGTTCGATGACCTCGCGGTCGAGTTCAGCGAAGTTGGAGATGGGCATTTCCACGCCGTCCTGGAGCACCCGAAAATCCTCGGCGGTGAGTCCCGGAATCGGCCGACCCTTGCCATCGCGAACGTACACGTCCACGTTGACGACGGTGACCTCCACCTCGTCCACAAACTCGAGACCCCCCACCCGCTCGTCCGAGGTGTCGGCTGCAGACTGGCACGGAGCCTGCGCCGCGAACCCGAGGATCACCAGCATCGCCGTCACCAAGAATCGCTTCACTCGCACCTCCGACCGCAATTGTAGGACACGAAAGCCGAATCAGTTGTCACACGTTCAACGTTAGATGTTAAACGTTAAACATTGGTGTCTTGGTACGTAACATTCAACGTGTAACGTTTAACGTTCAACGTGAAAGGGAACCGCTCGACTGTTTGTTACTCCTACTGTGCAAGGGAGGACGAGATGAACCACTCGATCCACACAGATGGCTTCGACGACACAACGCCCGGGACGATCATGGTCCCGGACGTGCTCCCCATTTTTCCCCTGGCCAGGGTCGTCCTGCTGCCGGGTGAGGTGCTGCCCCTTCATATCTTCGAGCAGCGCTACCGCGACATGGTCACCGACGCCATCTCCGGTCACCGCGTGATCGGCATGGTGGAAGCTCTTCCCTCAGCCGATGAACACGACATCGGCCTGGCGAAGGTGCGGGACATCGGTTGTGTGGGCTTCATCGCCCAACACCAGCAATTGCCCGACGGGCGTTTCCTGCTGTGGTTGCTCGGCCTGGAGCGCTTCAGGATCGAACACGAACTGGAGACCGACCTCACCTATCGCAACGTCAAGGTCAACTACGACCCTGCCGAACACTCGGCGCGGAGATTGGCCGGAATCCAACCCGTACGACGTGAGCTCAGGTCGATGCTGCCCAACCTGCTCGATGCCGATAAATCGACGCGTATGGCCCTGGCGAACCAACTCGACGAGGTCAGCGACACCCAGTTGATCGCCCTGGCGAGCCAGATTCTGGAGTTGCCGGCGGAACGCAAACAACAGATCCTCGAGGCAGCCAACCAGACCAGTCGATTCATGATGGTCTACGAGGATGTCTTCCAGCACCTGGAGCACAATCCGAACGACGAGGATTTTGACGGGGCAGTGTTGAACTGATCCGAGGGGCTCGGGACTCGGGACTCGGAATTTCTTACCTGTGTTTGGAAGAAGGATCTGGGGTCCGGCATCCGGCATCCGACTTCTGGGCTCTGGGTGGGGGATCTCACACCTCGTACCCCATACCCCGAACCCGGGCGGGCGGGGATCTCGCACCTCGCATCTCGCTAGAGCGTACAATCGTTGCCGGAGGTCCCCCATGGCACACTCCGATCCTTCTGCAGACGCTCGCACTGATCTCGATCTCTGGCGCGCGGACGCCTCCGCCAACGCCTACGACACCGATCTTTTCTTCCGGCGGCTGTTGGAACGATACCTTGGTCCTCGGCTCCAAAGCATGGAAGCCAGACTGCGACAACTCGCCGAGGCTGCGGGACCGGAGCTCGACGCCCTCGTGGCCGAGTCCAACCGGGACGAAAACCTGCCCGCCCTGCGCCGGTTCGACGGTTTCGGGCGCTCGGTGGAGGAGGTGGTCTTCCATCCTTCTTATCACGTGGTCGGGCAGGTTTTCTGGTCGAGCGGCGTGCTGTCGTTGCTGGCTGAACCCGGCCACGAGGTGGCCACCGGCGCTCTGGCCTACCTACTGGATCAACACGGAGAGGGCGGTCATGCCTGCCCGGTGGCATGTACGGCGGGAGCCATCAAGCTTCTCCAGCGCGTCGGCAGCGACGACCAGTGTCACCGCTACCTGCCCCGCCTCCTGGACCCGGATTACCGAAACCGGCTGCACGCCGCCCAGTTCGTCACCGAGATCCAGGGGGGTTCAGACGTCGGCACCAACTCGTGCGTCGCGACCCCCGATCCTGACCAGTCCGGCCGGTACCGGATCACCGGCGAGAAGTGGTTCTGTTCGGTGGCAGACGCGGGCCTGTTCGTGGTCAGCGCCCGGCTCGAGGACGCGACTGAAGGCACCAGGGGCTTGGGACTCTTTCTGGTTCCCCGGTTGATCGACGGGCGTCCCAACGGATTCACCCTCAAACGACTCAAGACCAAGCTCGGTACACGGTCTATGGCCACCGGAGAAATGGCCTTCGACGGAGCACAGGGAGAAGCCATCGGCCCCCTCGATGCCGGATTCAAAAACCTCGTGGGCATCGTATTGGACACTTCGAGGGTCCACAACGCCCTGGCGGCCTGCGGCATCATGCGACGTGCCTTCGTCGAAGCGCAGACCTTCGCCGGCCGCAGACGGGCGTTCGCCAATCCCATCCTCGACTATCCCGCGGTCCAGGAGACCCTCGCGCGAATGAAGCTGCGCACTGTGGCCGGGCTCAGCACGACCTTCCGAGTCCTCTCCATGAGCGACCAACTCGCTGCCGAGCCCGACAACCCGGCTGTTGCCGGCGCGCGCCGAATCGCGGTGATGATCAACAAGTACTGGACGGCGGTTTCAAGCACCGCCAATGCCCGGGATGGCATCGAGGTACTCGGTGGTAACGGCACCATCGACGATTTTTCGCCCTTGCCGAGGCTCTACCGAGACGCCATGGTGGTGGAAAGCTGGGAGGGCACCCACAACACGCTCTGCGCTCAGGTCGTGAGGGATATGCTGACCCGTTCCCTCCACCGTCCCTGGCTGGATTGGATTTTGGCCGAAATCGAGGCTATCGGCCACCCGCAACTGGCCGGGCCCGTCGCAATCGCTGGGGATCTCCACGCCGCGACGGCGCTCAAAATCTCCAAGCTCTTGGAACAGCCCGATTTGGCGCCGGCCCGCATGCGATCGGTCATGGATCAGATGTGTCGGCTCACCGACTGGATCTCCATGGTTGCCCAGGCGCAGTGGGTCCTCGAGCACCACGGTTCGGGTGAGATTCTGGACGCAATCGAGCTCTACAGGCTGACGGCTCTGGAAGGGGTCGACGTCTTCGATCACCCCGAGATGATCGAACTCCAGCGGCGTTTGGCGGCGGGGTTGTAAAGGACCATCCGGAGAGAATAGGCGCGACAGGCAGGCTCGCCGCCCATAGCGGTCGAAAGTCCAAAGTCGAAAGTTGAAAGTCCCCACCCGTCCTCCCGGAGCGAGTGCGTTGATCGGGAGTGCCACTCCGGGCACACTGAGGTTGAAAGTTGCACGTTAAACGTTGAACGTTCCCACCCGCCCTCCCAGTCCGTGAAAGGTCGCGATGGGCGGGTGTGTCGTCTTTGACAATGTTGGGAATCAAGGTGCTGGCAAACTCGTCCCGTAAGGTCCCAACAATGTCTAAGGGGGCTCCCTCGGGGAGCGCGATTGGGAGATGGGCCCGTCGAAATCACCGCATCGAATCGACCGCGCCGGTCGTGGATCAGGGCGTCACGTAACTCGAGGCGGCAGGGGGGAGGACGGAGATTCCCCCGCCTCATCCTGGGACGTCACGCCCACGAACACGAGACCGAAGGCAATCACGAGAGCCGCCGCCAGCAACGGCACCAGGATTTTCGACCAGGAGTCGTGCCCTGCATCCGTGTTCCCGAGCGCGCTCGCTGTCTCGAACTCGTACGACGTCATGCTTCGATCCTCATTCAATGTGTTGGATGCCTTCTGTCAGGAAATAGTTCAAGGCGGGCCGGCTCGCCCGGCCCGCCCTCCGAACGACCGCTTACTTCGACGCCAGCTTGGTTGTGGAGTGATTGGTCACCATGTGTTCGCCAACCCACTCGGCCAATACGGCATTGGGAACGCTTCCGAGTTGAGCCGTCAGGTTCACCTTGCCGCCCTGACGCTTGATCACGTAGTTCACATCGGAGCCCGGACCCAAGCTGTGCTTGACCTTCATCAAGGCTTCCTTATTCTCATCCGTCATGTCGACACCGTTGATCGAGATAAACACGTCACCCGGTTTGAATCCGGCGCGCTGAGCCGGGCTGTCGGAATAGACCTTGGTGACCTGGGATCGGCCGTTGTCGAGCTTTTCGGCGTCCACACCCAACCAACCCTTCTGCTGGATTTTCGCCACCATCTTGTCCAGGCATTCCTGGGTGGTTCCATTGCAGTGCTTGTCTCCGGCCACCGCAACGGCCGTCACTCCGATCAGCACTGCCAAACCGACGATCACAAGAGCTCTCTTCATAGTCGACCTCCCTGCGGCGTCCGGGACCGCGAGCGGCCCCTTGTTGGTTGAAGCCGAGGCACCGGCGGACCAGGTTCGCCGCAGATTGACCGTGTCCATCCGGTGCCTCGTCATATCGAACATGGCCCCAAGGTAGGGCCGGCAAATGTCAATGTCCTGAAGGGGTTGTCAAAGGTTGTGGCGGATGTGAACAAACTGCAAAATCGGTGGGCACCCCCCTATCCGTGCGTTATATTCCTCTTGATGGGCCTTTGCGGCCATTGGAGGATGAGACCCCGTGATTGGCAACGGCAACCACGACAGCTACTCCGCCGGTGAGCTCAAAGCAGTGGAGCGCAGCGTGCTCGGCAAACGCCGCACGCTGTGGCTCGGCGTGGCTGCGGTACTGATACCGCTCGCGGTCTTGCTTGCCCTCCAGATCTTCTGGCTCGGCGATCTTGAACACAACTCGGCCATCGCCCGGGAAGCGACCCTGGACAACTACGTGGAGGCCGTGGCCAAGGAAGTGGACTACTTCTATTGGAAGATGTCGGAGCGAGCGCTCAACCTGCCCGCCTACGCTGTGGAAGAGGACACCATTTACAAGGCGGGCCACCATTTCAAAAAGAAGGAGATCTTCGGAGCCAAGCGTCTGTTCGTCGTCAGCTTCAAAGCCAAGGACTCGGTCTGGTTCTACGACCCGGAAACCAACGAAATGGCGATTCCAGAATTCTCCGATGAGACCCTGGCCGTGTGGGCGGCCATGTCACCTTGGAAGATGTATTTCAAGAAGGGGGCGAAGTTCGAGAAGGCGAGCCCGAGCGTCGACCAGCATGACCCGAAGAACCGGATCATCATCAACCCCATCACCGACGACGCCTTCAAACTGGTGGGGCTCGCAGGGTTCATCGTCGACAACACGTTTTTCGAGAAGGAGCTGCTGCCCAAGGCAATCAAGATGTCCCTCCCCAAGCTCGACGAGACGGACGGGCTGATGGTCTGCGTGCGCGACGGTCAAAAACGCCAGGTTCTGCCCGCATCCCCCATCACCGACCCTAAGAAGGACCGGGTCAAAGGAGCGCCCACCTTTGTCTTCACCGACTGGAGGATCAGCCTCCAGGGCGACTTCGCCACGCCCGAAAAATGGGCTCGGGCCAACTTCGCCTACAACATCACCCTATCGGCGCTGCTGGCCGCGGTGCTCATCGCCGGCATCGCCCTCACCCTCAGAACCGCCTTGCGCGAAATGAAGTTGTCCGCAATGAAGAACGAGTTCGTTTCCAACGTGTCGCACGAACTGCGCACCCCCCTGTCGTCCATCAGGGTCTTTGGCGAGTTCATGCGCCGCGGCCGGGTCACCGATCAGGAGAAGGTGCGGGAATACGGCACGTACATCGAGACCGAAAGCCGCCGCCTCACTCAGCTGATCAACAACATCCTCGACTTCTCCCGCATCGAGTCCGGCCGCAAGGTCTACGAGTTCGAGCCGGCGGACATCGAGGAAATCATCGGCGGTACCCTCAACACCTTCGGCATCAGATTGCGCAACAGCGGCATCGAACTCGACTACCACGGACCGGACGAACCGCTGCCCGAGATTCCGGTGGACGCCAATGCCATCGATCGCGCGCTGGCCAATCTGCTCGACAATGCCGTCAAATACTCCAACGGGGGCGATCGCATCCATATCCGACTCGACCGAGAAGACGACGACATCACGATATCTGTCACCGATCGCGGTATCGGCATCCCCAAAGATGAGCAGCAGCGGATCTTTGAACGATTCCACCGGGTGAGCACGGGTCTGGTCCACGACGTCAAGGGCTCGGGCCTCGGTCTTTCTTTGGTGCAACACATTGTCAAGGCCCACGGAGGCTCGGTGTCGGTGAACAGCACGGTTGGCGAAGGCAGCACCTTCACCATCTACCTGCCCATATCGAACCCCGGATCGGGAGGTGCGTGAGATGACCGCCAAGGTGCTGGTGGTGGAAGATGATGAGGCCATGGCCGTCGCCCTGCGCGACGGATTCACCTACGAAGGTTACGAGGTGGAGCTGGCCCGCGACGGCGAGGCAGGTCTGGCCATGGCCCGGGACGGCTCACCCGACCTCATGGTCCTGGACGTCATGCTGCCGAAAATGACCGGTCTCGAGGTCTGCAAGACACTGCGCGGCGAGGGCTCGGAGCTGCCCATCATCATGCTCACCGCCCGGGGCCAGGAAATCGACAAGGTGCTCGGTCTCAAGCTGGGCGCCGACGACTACGTCACCAAACCGTTTAGCTTCATGGAGCTCATGGCCCGGGTGGAGGCGATCCTCCGACGGTGCGGTCACGGCAAGGAGGAGAGTCGCTGCGGCTCCATCACCTTTGCCGACGTGGAGGTGAATTTCGACCGCCACGAAACCACCAAGGACGGACAGCCCATCGATCTGTCACCGAGGGAATACCGGCTTCTGCACTTCTTCGCCGAGCATCCCGGCGAGGTCATCACCCGCGAACAGCTGCTCGACGCCGTCTGGGGCTACGACACAATCCCCTTCACGCGCACCGTGGACACCCACATCGCCAAGCTGCGCAAGAAGATCGAGGATGACCCGTCGGATCCAAGGCATCTGATTACGGTGCATCGCGTGGGCTACAAGTTTGTCGGTTGAGTGAATAGCAAATAGTGAATAGTGAATAGTGAATAGAGCTGGCCCCGGGTGATCTGCTATTCGCTATTCGCTATTCGCTATTCACTTTCTGGGCGCTACCACCAGCCCGCTACGGCACCGCCGCCGACCACGCCGAGGTGTCGCCAGCCTCGAAGCCCTCCCAGAACGGCAGCACGAAGGGAATCGGCAGTTCGATCGAGGTGGGGTGGTCCGGCCCGAACAATATGTCCGGATTCGCCACGATGTAGTTTGGATCGTTAAGGTCGCCACCGTCGTTCGAGTTCCGCTCGAAGCGATTCCAATTGGTTCCGGCGATTGCCACTTTGATCCGGTGGCCCGCATTGAACACCATGGCCGTGGACCAGAGGTCCACCTCGATCTCGGTAGGCTCGCCTATCGGCAAGAAACACTCCTCAAAGTCGTTACAGCGCATCCTCGCCCGCTGGATGCCGTCGACGATCAGTATGGACCGGCCGTCGGGGTACACGTCGGTGAGTCGCACGCTGAGGTCCAGGTCCGGTGTGTCTGGACGAATCCAAACGCGGACCGTAATTTGGCCCATCACGTGCACCGGCTGAGCCAATACCTCGGTCGTGAAGGTCAGCATGTGGTCGTGGAACTCGGGAGGCCAGGGACCCGTAGTTTGATCGGTGGGGCCTAGTTGAATAATGCCGGAATTTGCTCCCCCCCACGTGCGCACCGGGTCATTTGGATTGATCGGCAGCTCGAGCTCCCCGACCTGCGGCACGACCGGAGACAGACCTCCATCCGCTGCCAGATACAACTCTTCCACCCGATGAGGCGGTGGCCAGTCGTCCAGGTCCACCCAGTGACAACCGGGGCTGTCCGGTTCCTCGCATGCGCCCATCAGGTAGACCTGGGCCGACGGCCACTCATCAACTCCCGACGGCTCGCCTTTGAGCCAATGGTCCATCCAAGCGAGGATGTGCTGGGGGTACCACCATCCATCACCCCACGGGCGGGGATTGGGTGGTAGCGGCAGCAGACCGAAGGTGAAACTGTGATCGAGCGGATCGATGATCAGATACTGGTTGCCCGAGGCCCCGGAGCCACCGGTGTGTTGCAGAAAAGCGAAGACGTTGAGGCTCCCTTGTTGTGTGGTGTCGTACCAGCCGTTGACGTGAAGTATTGGCACGTGCACCAGCTCCGGATCGACCAGCCCATTCAGTGGATCCCACCAGCTATCGCGCAGCCGGTGGAGCAGGGCTTCAACGCAGAATGCCTCGCCATACACGCTACACGCGTAATTCGCCAAATCATCACGAAACGCGCCGCCCTGGAAGTAGAGGTCAGCCCAGGCGTCCGTGGTAACGCGTTCCGGCGCCAGACACTTCAGGGCCGGTGGCGCATCGTGCATCACCGCATACTGCGTCACGGCCATCCCCGACTGTCCGACCATGCCGATATTGCCGTCGCACCACGGCTGCTGTGCGATCCACTCGATGGTCGCGTGCCCGTCAACTTCAGCGTCGTGGAACATCCAAAACTGACCCTCGGAACCGAACCTTCCTCTGCACGACTGGACCACGAAGGCGTAGCCATTGTCGACGAACAACGGGGGGTTCAGGTGATGAAGGGGGCGATCGTAGGGGGTTCGGATGAGGACCACGGGCCATGGCCCGGCCCCATCAGGCATCCAGATATCCGTGACCAACCGCACCCCATCGGGCATCTCCACCATTTCGGTGGATGTCTGGGCGCGAGCAGGTGTCGCCAACATCATAAGAAGCAACGCGCACAACATGACGAAACAAACTCGAAACCCGGCCGTCTCATTTTTCATGGTGGTTCCCCTCAAAACTAAGGTAGGTCGAGACAATCGGTTTGTCATGAGGGAAATGTGAGAATTGTGGGCCGGGGGTTGATCCTCTGGCAGGCGACACCAGAGCGTGAAACAGAGCGAATAGCTGAGGCGTGGTTCTATTCACTATTCACTATTCGCTATTCGCTATTCGCTATTCACCATTCACTTCCTGATAATCCGATGACCCTCCTGGCACCAAAAAAGGTCCCGAATGCTCGGGACCTCTGGGGACGCAAAGCCCGGCTTCGCTTCGCTACGCCGAGGCATTTTTCTTTTTGGCCGAAAGCCAAAAAGAAAATGGTGACCCCAACGGGATTTGAACCCGTGTCGCCAGCGTGAAAGGCTGGTGTCCTAGACCTGGCTAGACGATGGGGTCACTGTTTGTTTTTCGCCCCTTGGAAGCCACTATCCTCCAAGGAAAGCACATCCTACAACAAGTCGGCGCGGCTTGAAAGTCCCACCAACGTTATGATGGGTCATGCACCACCACGGGAGAGCCACATGACCATCGAACAACCCGATCAGGCAAAGGCCTGCGCCATCTGCGCGTTCTGGTTGCCGCTGGAGGACAACGGGTTTCAGGGCCAGTGCCGGCGCCATTCGCCCCGCCCCGAGGTCACCGATACCGTGCACATGCTCGCTGCCTGGCCGGTGACCAACGCCCGGGACTGGTGTGGTGATTTCTCCACCAAGGGCACCTGATCACTCGAAGAACGCTCGCTCGATGCGGGTGATGTCGTCCAGTGCACAGAGCCGGGAGAGGATCTCCCGAAAATCGGGCTGATGGGTGGAACCGATGCAAAGCACCTGGGTGGGACCGCAGCCGACGCGGCCCGGCGAGCTCGCCTGGATGGCCACCGACGGGTCGATGGTGCGAACCTCATCCACCACACTCGCGTCCTTGGGAACGCAGAACTCGTAGCTCACGGCAACCTTGCCGTCCGGCGGACCGATCAGGCCGTGTTCGTCCAACTCGGAGAGATCAAAGCCGAGCTTGTCACACCTGGCACGGTCGCCAACTTCAGAATCCATGCCGTCCTCCGTTATCAGCGCCTTGGGTATCGGGCGATCGGGCCGTTCGTGCTCGGTGGCGATGGAGACGATCCACCACCTGCCACCAGTCTTCACCATCTGGATGCCGTCCAATCCCCGGCCCAGCGGCTGCGGGCTGTCCTTGTCGGTCCGCATCTCGAAGACCACGTCGCAGTGAGCCACACGCCCGAAATTCGAGCACGATGACCCTGCCACACGCTCCCAGAATCCCGTCTTTTGCATCTCGTAGGTCACCAGATCGTTCTTGAAACTCTCGATGAAATGGTCCAGAGACCAGAGCTCCACGTCCTGACTGCCGCGCGCGGGCTGCGCGAGCACTGAGTTGTCGAAAAACAGTGACGCGAGCAGGTCCCAGTCGGGCTCCTCACCCGGACCGAACGACACCGAGCGGTAGAGGGCTTCCACCACTCCGGCCGGTGTCGAGTTGTCCGCCGTAGGTGGGTCGTCGGCAGCGCCCAGCACCGGGACCCACAAGACCACGCACAACGTCACAAGCAGGATCGTGCGACAAAGGAGTTGGTTGACTCTCACGAGACACTCCTCCAAACCGGTCATTTTGCCTGACCATCCTAACCCGCCGTATTGATGCAGGGCCGGGACCAACCAGCCCTCGTCAACGTCTTTACCGCTCGAACCGGCTCATGGTGCTCTGATCCCTGGCCTGTAAAAAGAACGACCCGGTGCGCCGAGCGACGCACCGGGTGAATTCGTTGTGAATGCTGGAGACCAGCGCCCAACTACTCGATGGAAATGCTCTGCAGCTCCACCGGAACGGGATCGCCGAATTCCATGTTGTCAAGAAGCTCTACGTCACCTTGGCTTGGATCAGTGATCTCGACGGCGGCGATGGGTGTGTCGGAATCCACGCCCCAGAAGGACCCCGCTGCGCCAGCGGGTACTCCAGTCTGGCTGTTGATGGGGGCTCCGGCGGCATCGTAGATCACGATGTCCACGGGATTACCGGAGAGAACGGTGATGATGTCAAACCCAAGCGCAGTCACCGCCGGGTCGAAGGTGACCCGGGTGGACGCGATATAGGTGTTGGACCCGAGAACCACACCAGCAGGGGTTCCGAACCCGGCCGCACCCTCGATGAGGACGAGCTCTTGACCAGGTGTGCCGGCGCCCGGAGACGTCATGGAGAATCCGACCAGCAGGTCTCCCGGGTTGTAGCAGCCTACGGAACCGTTAGCATCTGCAGGCTCGGGGCAGCCAATCAAGCTGCCGGCGCCCGGTGGATGCAGGGGAGTCTCGAAGTCTTCGAGGGCCAGGCCGGGGTTGGCAGCCTGAAAGGTCGCACGGTCGCTGTAAAAGGTTTCGACCTCGGTGTTGCCAACGGTCTCGGCTGTGCTTGGGACATTTCCACCCATCTGGACGGGCGTGTCCGTGAGGTTGGACTGCGCCAAGCTGACGCACGGCGCCGCCACCACCAGAAGGACTGCCAAGACCAAAACGCTACGATTCATGAGATCTCTCCAATCCAAATAGTCACAAGTGAATAAAAACGCACAATTGCAGCGCCAACATCGGAATTTTTAGCACAGAGGAGCCGGGCGGGCAAGGGGCCGTCGGTGATGTCGAGCCCGTTCCATCTTGACGCTTTCTATTCCACACCCGACCCGCGTCAACCCGGTAGCCAAAAACACGACGGCGGCGCCACGAGGCGCCGCCGCTGAATCAGTTTGATGCGAGGTTTCAGGGAACCTGGATCAACCAGGAGCCGTCCTCGAACCACTTGGCCTCGAGCTCGTCGAGCAGACCGATGCCCTGCAGCGCGCCAAAGTAGTTCTCCACCATGTTGAGCATCAGGGAGTCGCCCGCTGGGATGGCCATTCCGATGGGCTCGATGGTGAGCGGTTTGGTCAGGGTGGCGAGACCCGCATCCGGGTACCTCATCACGGTCAGGGCACAGATGGGGAAGTCCGCCACCATGGCGTCGGCACTGCCGTCGAGAACCGCCGCAACCGCCTGATCATAGTCCTTGGCAGGGATGAACTGGGCCTTCGGAAGGACCTTCTGGACAAACCTCTGGCTGGTGGAACCTTCGAGAGCCACCAACTTGATCTGGCTCTGGTCGATGTCCTCGGTCCCCTGGATCGCTGCAAGGGTCGACGACTTGGTCAGAATCGACTTGCCCGACACCATGAAGGGCCCGACAAAGGCCACTCTCAGGTTGCGCTCGGGTGTCATGGTCATTCCGGACATGACCACGTCCACCTCACCGGCCTCGAGGGCCGGCAGCAGCTGCGCAAAGGGCTTCTCCACAATCTTCAGCTCGACATCCATGGCGGCGGCCAACAGATTGGCCAGATCCACGTCATAGCCGATCAGCTCACCCGACTTGGACTTCACCGAGAATGGCGGCTGTGTCCCCGACATCCCAACCCGGAGTTCTCCCGACTTGACGATGCGGCTGAGGACGGGGGAGTTATCACCGGCAAAGGCGGGCGCCGAAATTCCGGCGACCATGGCGAGCACGACACACAATCCTGCAATCTTGCGAATCACTTCGAATCCTCCTGTTTGGTGTTCATTTTCGATATCGGCCTCAGGGCCCGCGAAACACACACAACTTGTTTGGGCGGCAAAATCCCCGCACCCTCCGGTTTGGGGATCGAGGCCGACGTTGTATGGTTGCCGTCGACAACCGATACGACGGAGCGCTCGGAATGAAGACTACCACTGCCCGGTCCATAATGTGTCTGCTGGTCCTGATCACGCTCGCGAGCGGGTCCGCAGCTGCCCAAGAACAATCCGTCGCCAACGGCGAGCGTCCCGGAGCAGCGGCCGGCCCCACCGACGTCGAGGTGTTTCTCTTCCTCATCGACATCATCGGCATTGATGGCGTGAGCCAATCCTTCACCGCCGACCTGTTTATCTTGCAGCGGTGGCACGACCCCCGGCTGGCGTCCTCCGAAAGTTCGGTACGCAGACTGCCACTGGAGTCGGTGTGGAACCCGAGGCTCCAGATTTTGAATCAACGAAAACTCGACACGACCTTTCCTGACCTGGTCGACGTTGAGTCGGACGGCACCGTGACCTACCGGCAGCGGGTCTACGGTGAGTTTTCCGCCCGCTTGGACCTGCACGATTTTCCCATGGACCGCCACACCATCGGATTCCGAATGGTGGTCCCCAATTACTCGCCGGAAGAAGTGCGGGCCACGCCCAGCGACGGCGCAATGGCGTCGTTGATGGCGAAAGAACTGTCGGTCGTCGATTGGCGGGTCGGCGGCCTGTCGGTTCGTTCCGAGCCCTTCGAGGTGATCCCCGGCAGTCGGGCCATCACCGGTCTGGCCGCCGAATTCGAGATCCAGAGATACCTGGGCTTTTATGTCAGCAAGGCCTTTATTTCGGTCGCCATCATCGTGTTCATGGGTTTCGTGGTGTTTTGGATCGATCCAAGCCTGGTCGCACCGAGGATGAGTGTCGCTGTCACTTCGGTTCTGACGCTGATCGCCTACCGGTTCATTCTCGACCGGGTGTTGCCGCCGCTGTCCTATCTGACCCGAATGGACAATTTTCTTCTCGGTTCGACATTGCTCCTGCTGGGTGTGATCTTCCAGGTGGCGGCAACGACCCACTTCGCAACAACGGATCGCTTGCCTCGCGGGCAGTCATGGAATCAAATTTCGAGGTGGGTTTTCCCGGTCTTATTTGTGGCGCTTTTCGTCCTGACATTCTGGATCGTCTGAGGAACGATCACCACCTACCCGGGTCGGTTCCGAGTTCTGCGCGCCGATTCTCTTTGCGCGCTACCCGAGGTTACTCGCGGCCTCCGGCCGCGGTGACCAGCCGTCACCAGCGAGAGGCCAGTGGCAGGGTCAACCCCCGCCACATCCCTCCCGGCCCAGGCCACAATCGCTGCCGCCGGCAGGTTGCCCCCTCTCACGATCCGGGAGGGAGGGTGGGAACGTTCAACGTTTAACGTGTAACTCCCAACTTAAAGGTGCCCGGAGTGGCACGCCCGCCCATCGCGCCCTAATGGTCCGGGTGGACGGGGGGTCTCGCATCTCGCATCCGGGTGAGCGAGGACTGGCTACTCCAGATCGTGCACCTCTACCAGCCGGTTCAGACCAGCGATAGCGGTCCTCACGATGGCGCCCGGAATCCCGAAGAGCCTGCGGACGGCGTCCACCAGAGCCTTGCGATCTTCCAACAACGTCACGGTCTCATCATTGGATGTGGTCTCGATGATCGACAGATTCCGGATCCGGACCACGCGGTCCCTGTAAAACCTCGTCAGGATCACCGCATTCATGAACGGTGCCTCGTTCCGGTACGAGTCCCGGATCACCTCCGAAAAATCATCCAACGACCGGAATTTTGGTTTCATAATGTAACCGTGCACCCTCGTGTCATCTTGGTAGTGATCCATAACAGAATGACCGGCTTTATCCTGGGGCCTCAATACATAACGGTCACGGCCAAAATCAACGATGAAGTCCTCGCCGAGGTCCCGCGGCAGCGGTGAGGAAAACGGCGCTCCGTAGCCCACATCCACCAGGTACTCGCGGCCGTCCAGACGGACACTGTTGACCGCGTGCACATCGGGTTTCGACATGTCGGCACCGCACAGCCGGACGTCGTACCCCAGGTTCCGCATGAGCTGGAACAGATAGAGATTGTTGGCATAGCAGGTACCGCCAAGGTTGAATCGCGAGATCCCATCGAGATAGTCGTCAAGGGGTGGAATCATCGTCGCACCGGTCTTTCGGTGGAGAAAGAGCTTGGAGATGTTCTCAAACGGGACCCGGGTCAGATGGGCGCGTACCAACTCAGACAGCGCCTTCGCAGTGGGCGGCGACTTTTCCAGGCCGAGCACAGCCATGTAGCGATCGAAGACATCAGAGGACGACACGCTTGAACCCCCACAGATCCTTACAGTTCATGGTACCCCCACGACCCACAAAAATTCTCCGGGGAGGGCCCTGAGACAGCATCCCGCCACGGCCGGTTTCGGGCCACAATGTGATCAGCGCCACGGCCTGGCGACGCTCCCCTGAGTACACTCGCATTGAGATCAGGTACCATTAGTCGTTCGAATTCTGAACAATTATCGACCAGGAAGGGGGCCGAAGATGGAATCCCATGGTGGATCATTGGCTCAACGCGAAAAATCGACACCACACAATGTCCAGAAGATGACCGGCGCGAAGACCAGGGGAAACACCACGGCCATGCGGTCATCCGCGCCAGACGGCACCCAGCAGCCTTCTTCGCCCAAGAGCCTGCCCCCTCCTCCGGCGGCCGCGGTGCTGGCTTTAAACAAGATGGGTTATGGGCCCAGCCAGGGTGACATCAGCGCTTTCAACGCCCTGGGTTCAGACGGTGATGAGCGGCACACCGCATACGTGGAACAGCAGCTGAATCCCAACAGCATCGACGACTCCGAGGCCGACGCCCGCTTGGCCGCTGCGGATTTCGCATCCTTGGGCATGACCCTCGAACAGCTCTGGGCCAACTATGTCACCGGTGAAGGCTATCGCTACCGGCCGTATTACGAGGTCCGCAACGCCGCCTTCATCCGAGCCCTGTACAGCAAGCGCCAGCTGAAGGAGCTGATGGCCAACTTCTGGCACAACCACTTCAATGTCTACGCCCCCGACTATTGGATCGCCCCGGTTTTCCCCTCCTACGACCGGGACGTGATCAGGGCCAACGTCTTCGGCAACTTCCGCACCATGCTGGACGGTGTGGCCAAGCACACCGCCATGCTCTACTACCTGGACAACTACACCTCCTCCAACGCCGGCCCCAACGAGAACTTCTCGCGCGAACTCTTCGAGTTGCACACAATGGGCGCCGAGAATTACCTCGGAGTGATGCAGCAGAACGAGGTGCCGCTGGACAACGAGGGCCGACCCATCGGCTACGTTGACGCCGACGTTTTCGAGGCCACCCGCTGTTTCACCGGGTGGAGCGTCGACAACTCTTCCAGTACCGGAAACACCGGAGCATTCCTCTATCGATCGGACTGGCACGATCGTTTCCAGAAGACCGTGCTCGGCACCTTCATCCCCCAGGACCAACCCGACCTCAAGGACGGACACGACGTCCTGGACGCTCTGGCGAACCACCCGGGCACCGCGCGCTTCATCGCCCGCAAGCTGTGCGCGAAACTGATCTCCGACGACCCCCCACAGTCGATCATCGACCAGGCCGCGACGGTCTTCATGGACAATACGGACTCGGACGTCCAGCTCAAAAAGGTGATGCGGACCATCTTGAACTCCAGCGAGTTCCGCACCACCTGGGCCGAGAAGGCCAAGAACCCCTTCGAAATCGCCATCAGCGCGATGAGAGGGACCAATTCACATTTCCACTTCACCTATGACGCATCGGACACCAACAGCTTCTTCTATCGCTACGACGATACCGGACAACCGATCTACCGATGGCCCGCGCCGGACGGCTATCCCGACTCGAGGAACAAGTGGCAGAGCGCCTCTCCCCGCGTCATGACATGGCGGTTCGCCAACTGGTTGATCGATTTTCACGACTCGAACGGCAACTACTATCTCGATCTCCTGGGCCAGACGGCCGGCAGCGCCCGGTCCGCCAACGAACTCGCCGACTTCTGGATCAACCGGATCCTCGGATACGCCATGACCTCGGCTGATCGGACCCAAATCGTTCAATTCATGGCCCAGGGACACAACCCCGACGCCGACCTCCCCCTCGACACCGATGAGGACACTCGCGACAGGCTGCGGGCCATGGTGGGTCTCATTCTGATGTCGCCGACCTTCCAATGGAGATAAGTCATGCCAAAAACCACACGCCGTAAATTCGTCGTCGGTTGTTCGGCGGCCATCGCCGGTATGAGCGGAGCTCGCTTCGGCAACCTGCTCTTTGCCGACACCGATATGCCCTACAACAACGAGACCCTGATCACGATATTCGCCCGCGGTGGCATGGACTCCATGAATCTGGTCTTCCCCGTGGCGGGCGCGGACCGCGGTCACTACGAGGCCGCGCGTCCCGACATCAAGGTCCCGGTCAACGAGGCCCTGCCCCTGGACGGTCAATTCGGGATCCATCCCTCGGTTGGTCCGCTGCACAACGTCTACCAGGCCGGGCGCCTCGCGGTGGTCCACGCCGCCGGGATCCCGCTGGGCAACCGCAGCCACTTTGACTCCATGGCGTTTATAGAACTCGGCACACCGGGCAACAACCAGGGCTCCACCGGGTGGCTGACGCGGCACTTCCAGAGCGCCTACAACCTGCCGCCCGAGATCGTCATGCCGTCCATGTCGGTGGGTTCGATCCAAACCACCTCGCTGCTTGGCGACCACGACTCGATCAACATGTCCGACCCCTCCGACTTCAACCTCCAGGTCGGGCCCTGGGAGTGGCGTGACGCGCAGCGCCTGGCCATGCGCAACCTTTACAGCGCGGACGACACCTGGCTCCACAGCTCCTGCCTACAAGCGCTGGACGCCATGGACATCATCGAGATCCACGCCGCGGGCGGCTACACGCCGGCCAACGGCGCCGTCTACCCGAATACGTCCTTCGGTCGCCACCTCAAGGTTGTGGCCCAGATGATCAAACTCGGACTCGGTCTTCGAGTGGCCACCATCGACATCGGCGGTTGGGACACCCACAACAGCCAGGGCGACGGCTCGGGAGGCTACTTCGGCGGCCGCATCGCCGAACTCGGCGGCGGTCTGGCGGCCCTCTACACCGACCTCGGAGGCTTCGGAGGCACCGACTACATGAACACGACGACCGTCGTTCTCCAGAGCGAGTTCGGGCGACGCCTTCGCCAGAACGCCGACCGCGGAACCGACCATGGCCACGGCGGGGTCATGATGGTGATGGGCGGCAACACAATAGGCGGCGTCCACGGACCGTGGCCCGGTATTGCCAACGACCAACTTTACGACGGTGCGGACGTCGCGGTCGCCACCGACTTCCGCAGAGTGCTGTCCGAGATTCTCATCCGCCGCATGGGCAACAACAGTCTGGGCGTGGTCTTCCCCGGTTACACCGACTATCAACCTCTCGGCCTGGTTCACGGCACCGACCTGCCACCCGATTACAGCCCGGGAGGGGCGCTGCTCTTCCGCGACGGCTTCGAGTCGGGCGACGCGTCGGTGTGGTCGGGATCGCAGGGGTAAGCCCGGGGCTCGGGACTCGGGGATCGGGGCTCGGGACTCCGACCGCCCACGTCCACGATCGATCAAAGACCGAGAATCACCCGCCCAGGTAGGACGAATTCTTAATTCTCAATTTTGAATTTTGAGTTGCCCCCACCCGCCCGGAGCATCTTTGAAGCGCAGCCGCCACGGCGAATGGGCGCGATGATCGGGCGTGCCACTCCGGGCACCTTTAAGTTGGGAGTTACACGTTAAACGTTGAACGTTCCCACCCTCCCTCCCGGATCGTGAGAGGGGGCAACCTGCCGGCGGCAGCGATTGTGGCCTGGGCCGGGAGGGATGTGGCGGGGGTTGACCCTGCCACTGGCCTCTCGCTGGTGACGGCTGGTCACCGCGGCCGGAGGCCGCGAGTAACCTCGGGTAGCGCGCAAAGAGAATCGGCGCGACCAAATTCAGTAAGGTCGCTGGCTACCAGACAACCGCTGACCAGCCTGAGGTGTCGCCCGACTCGAAACCGTCGCCGGAGAGGATCGGATTGCAGGCCTCGAAATCGATGAGCTGGACCACCGAGTAGCGAGGAAAATACAACGTCGTGGCGTCCTCGGAAAAGACCGCTCCACCAGGCCACTCACAGTCATCCCCGTGGTCGTTCCAGGGATGTTCGGGATCCCAGAATCCCGGGTCCATGGGCTGGGGATCCGTTGGATCGGTGATATCCCAGGTGACCGAGCTGTCCTGGGCCGAGCCGTCTGCCACCCAGACGAAGGGATAGCGGATGGCCGCCAGACCCCACATCCCTGACCGCGACGAGAGCAGGATCGGGTTCAACGGGTCGACAATGTCGTAGATCCGCATCTCGCCCGTCTTCACGGCCGCAACCGCCAGGCCATATCTGGCGTCCACCGCCATACCCCTGCCGCGCATCAGATACGCCAACGGCACATCGTCACCGTTGTCCACATACCTCAAGAGCGGGCCCGGGCCTTCCGGGACGACCTCGAAGGCGTAGACTCGCCGGTTTGAAAACCCGAGGTGCAGCACCGAGGTGTCGCCGTTCGTCAGGTGAAATCCGTTGACGATCTTCAGATCCCAGTCGGGTACGTTGACGCAGCCGATGGCATCGAACTCCCCCTCGAAAATGCCGTCGAATCGGTAGAGGGTCGCGTCACCACCACAGTCGTTGGGCAGAAAGTTGGCCAGCAGATACTGCTGGTCATCCACCTTGAAGGTGAAGGCCCCCATGGGTTCGGACGACGTCATGTACTCCGCGTCCGCAGAAAAGGACGGGATCGAACCGGTTCCCACGTCAAACAGCGCGATTCCGAGCTTGAAGGCGGCCACGCCGAATCGGCAGTCGTCACAGACGGAATATGACAACAAGTCATAGTCGGAGTCGCCCTGGTTGTCCACATTGAAGGCCGACTGGGCCGCAAAAACCGGGTTCCTCGGATCATCCACCGTCCACATCCTCAGCTCGTTACCGGTATTGACAAGAAGTCGTTCCGACCCACCCCAGTTGAAGGTCGAGGCCTCGAAGAATTTCGGATTGGACGGGATCCCGACACAGTTGTCCGAGGTGTCCTCGAGCAAGGGCTCGATGGCCTCGAGACAGGTCTGGGCCGCCACCGGCAACGGCAACACACCCAGGAACAGGACCGCTGCCGTAATTTTTGGCCACACTTGTGGCCGCAATCCACCCATAGAAACTCCTCTCGGGGTGTCGGTTCCGGCGGCCGCCGACCGACATGACTGGATTCTCGCACAGGAATATTCAGGGATCAATAGCCAGTGTCGGCCTTCGTCACCCCCCGGTGACCATGGTCACTCCAACTTCAACGCACCCACGCCATCACGCGATGCCGGATGCCGGATGCCGGATGCCGGATGCCGGATGCCGGATGCCGGATTGCCGGATGCCGGATGCCGGATGCCGCGAAATGATCAACCGTTCCCTTACCAGGTCAAGCCCGGGTGGACGGTGGATCTGCGATCTGGGAGGGTGGGCGGATCTTGGATCTTGCATCTTGAATCTGGAATCTGGTATCTGGCTGGGAGGAAGTCCGGCTTCGTCCTTTGGACTTCGCCGGGACATATTTTTCTCGGCCCCCAGGCCTCAGAAAAATATGGTACGCCCGACGGGATTCGAACCCATGACCTATAGCTCCGGAGGCTATCGCTCTATCCAGCTGAGCTACGGGCGCACATCAGAAGTTCAACAAATAATTGGGGTGGGCGATGGGACTTGAACCCACGGCCACAGAGGCCACAACCCTGTGCTCTACCAGCTGAGCTACGCCCACCACATCGGTCTTGGACTTTGGCCCGCCTGAGTGGACTCGAACCACTGACCTACGGATTAGAAGTCCGTTGCTCTATCCTGCTGAGCTACAGGCGGAAGGTCCTCTTCGGGGAGTAAGTGGTCGGGGCGAGAGGATTTGAACCTCCGACCCCCTGCGCCCAAGG
The DNA here is from genome assembly GCA_963710645.1 of uncultured Holophagae bacterium. Taxonomy (GTDB): domain Bacteria; phylum Acidobacteriota; class Thermoanaerobaculia; order Thermoanaerobaculales; family Sulfomarinibacteraceae; genus FEB-10. The sequence continues at coordinate 660,944 of CAVQBD010000009.1, forward strand.
CAGGTGCGCTGCCAGACTGCGCCACACCCCGACGCTCAAGTCCGCTCTCAGTTGCCAAAGAACCGTCCCTTCGGACGAAGGGTGAGTATATGGCTCGGTCCCGGCGAGTGTCAACAGCTCGGGCGCCGAGCTCGATCTTTGGACCGGGCGGACAACGTCGCCCACGGCATGGGCACTGAAGAACCACATGACTGCGGGTGGCGTCCGGAATCAGTCCGTTTCTTCGCTGGTTCTTGATGGGGAGTATCAACAATTCTGGAATCCACCCAGGAGGCCCAACCATGCGTCACGTGATCGTCACCATCGCCCTGTCCATCGCTATTGCCGGTATTGCGCCCACCGGGGTGGCTGCCGCTGAATTCGAAAGACAGCCCGGACCGGCGATCATCGTCCGCGACTCGGGCATCACGGAGAAATCATTCGTTCCACCCCGCGCATCGACACAACCGCTTCCCAAGGTCCAGACGGCTCAGTTCCTGGTGACGTACAACGGATTCTCGTCCGAAGCGCAGACCGCCTTTCAGGCGGCGGTGGACATTGCCAGCGAGCTTTTTGTATCGGCGGTGCCGATCCGGGTTCAGGCCAACTGGGAATCGCTCGACGAGGATGTCCTGGGATCCGCCTCGGCAAACTTCATCTGGCGTGATTTCTCCGGCGCTCCGCAGTCAGGGGTTTTTTACGTGGATGCGCAGGCCGACGCCATGCGGGGCTCGGACATCGGGGGCGGCGATTTCGATATCATCGCCACCTTCAACTCGGACTTCCCGGCCTGGTACTTCGGTACCAACGGCAACACTCCATTCAATCAATCGGACTTCATGACGGTGGTCTTGCACGAGCTCTGCCACGGCCTTGGTTTCATCGGTTCTGCCACATTCGACAACGGCGTCGGGTCATGGGGCGTTCTATCGCAGGGGCAGATCTACCCGGTGGCCTACGACCTCTTCATGGAAGACGGCGCCGGAAACCTCGTCACCGACGTTCCGAATCAGTCCACAACACTCGGGGATCTTCTCCTGAGCAACAATCTGTATTGGGGCGGCGTGCAGGCTGTGTCGGTCAACGGCGGCGTCCGGCCCAGGATGTTCGCGCCCTCCTCCTGGGAGTCGGGCTCGAGCTACCACCACCTCAATGAAAACACTTACCCAGCCGGAAACCAGAACTCGTTGATGACCCCCTCTGTCTCGCGCGGCGAGGCAATCCACGATCCGGGCCCGATCTCTCTGTGCCTGTTCCAGGACCTGGGCTGGGATACCGCGGAGAACTGCGGCGCCGGCGCGGCCGCCAGCCTCTGGGTGGCCACTGCGGCACGGGCGTCGGGTGCTCAGGGCAGTCAGTGGCGGACCACGCTGGGTCTCTTCAATCCATCCGCCGCCGCGGCCACCGTGGACATCAGCTACCACCGCACCGGGGGGAGTACCTCAACGGCCTCCCTGTCGCTTCCCGGCGGCGCTCAGACCCTGATCGATGATGTGGTCGGCTTCCTCGGGTCGGACGGATCGGGACCGTTGGAGGTCGACGCGACCCAGCCGGTGATGGTTGGCTCCCGAACCTTCAACCAGAGTGTCAACGGCACTTTCGGCCAGTATCTGGACGGAGTCTCGCCCGAGAACGGCGCCTCGAGCGGCGACGTGGTGTGGCTCACCATGCTGCGGGAGAATTCGGACTTCAGAACCAACCTCGGCTTCACCAACACCGGCACCTCTGCGGCTGTGGTCATGGTGAGGCTGTACGACGGCAACGGCACCCAGGTGAGTGCTTTTTCCGTCACCGTCCCGGCGGGCAGCAACAAGCAGGAGAACCAACCCTTCCTCAACCGCGGCGGTCGCAACGACATCGACTCGGGCACCGCCAAGGTTTCGGTGACGGCAGGTTCGGGCATCCTGGTCTACGGTTCGGTCATCGACAATCAGACGGGCGATCCCACCACGATTCCACCGAAATAGGAGAGAGGAAACCGGCCCCATCCGACCCTTGTGTGGGAGGTCATCAGAATTTTGAGTTTTGAATTCCGACCCACCGCACGAGATTTGTGCCCGTCAATTCAAAATTGAGAATTCAAAATCAAGAACTCCGCAGAATTGAGCGGCACGGATGACCGCACTACGACCAGACTCGAGTCCCGAATCTCGCGTCCCGGGTCCCGGTGTCAATCGTGCCAGACGGCTTCGTCGTAGTGGTCGCGGATGGTTTCGTCTTTGGTGAGCAGGGGCAGCCGCCGCGCCTTGGCCTGGGCGACGATCAACCGATCGAAGGGGTCACGGGTCCATTTGATATCCAGGGCAACGGCCACCACCTGGGCAAACGGCAGCCCGCATCGTCTGAGCCCGATCTCTTTCTCCAGACGATCGACAACCACATTTCCGGGTTCCGAAATTTTTCCAATTTCGTAAAGGAATTGAAGTTCGAGTTCGACCATCGGAGATACCACCAGTTCGTTGGTCTCGAGCAATGTCCTCAGCGATCTTGGAAAGAAATCAACCTCTGCTTCATAGAGCCAAACCGCAACATGGGTGTCCAGATACATCAAGGTCGCCACTCACCGGACCAGTCGAGGTGGACATAGCTTTCGGGATCGTCAAGCATCAACGGCCTTTTCTTGAGTCGCGCAAGTTTCGACGGCGGCTCGTCCGCGACGATCCGAAGGGTTCTCCCCTTACGGCTGATCTCTACCGGAACGCCAGTCTCGAGAACCTGGTCCAGGATCCGATAGATATTTTCGCGCAGCTTCGATGCGGACAGACCCATGGTCGCCTCCATATTCAATGATATCATTATACGTACGTACTTTAATGGATTTTACGTACGTACTTATTTTGGGCTTCAGCTCCCGATTTCATGGACGATCCGGCCATCGAATGCTGGTGCTTTGGGCGATTGACGGGCGCGTCGCGCGATCGCATATTCAAGAGAAGACACCACCCAGGAGGTTGGTATGCGCATTACGACGCTGATCGAGAACGACACGTTGGAGAATCGCGACGACCTTGTGGCCGAGTTCGGGCTTTCTCTTCACATCGAGTTCGGCACAAGCAGGATTCTGTTCGACACCGGATCGACCGGGGCCTTTGTGGACAACGCGGAGGCCCTCGGCATCGATCTCGGCGAGGTGGACGTGGCAGTGCTCTCCCACCACCACTTTGATCACGGTGGCGGTCTAGAGCGGTTCTTCGCGGCCAACGCCAGGGCGAAAGTTCACCTACTCAAGAGCGACCTCGTGGGTCGTTTCTTCAAAGGCCAGGAGAAGGTGCAGCCCATCGGGTTGGATCTCACGTTGTTCGACCGTTTCTCGGACCGATTCCAATTCGTCACCGACACCACCAAGATCGCGCCGGGTGTCTTCCTGCTCACCGAAATTCCCTCGACCCACGAACGGCCCAAGGGCAACTCACACCTCTTCGTGGAAAAGGACGGCGAGCTGCAGGCCGACCCCTTTGATCATGAGCTGGTCATGGTCGTGCGCACCGACGACGGGCTGGTCGTGTTCTCCGGCTGCTCCCACAACGGCATCCTGAACATGACCGATGCGGCTGCCCAACAATGGCCCGGCGAACCGATCCGAGCCATCATCGGAGGCTTCCACCTCATCGGGCTGCCGATCGCCAACACCATGGCGGGCAGCCGCGCCCAGGTGGAGGAGATCGGCAGGCGGATCCTCGAGATCGGGCCGGCCAAGGTCTGCACGTCCCACTGCACCGGCCAGAAGGCGTTCAACGTCCTCTCCGATGTCATGGGCGACACCCTCGAGTCCTTCCACACCGGTTCGATCATAGAGGTATGAGGTATGGGGTCCTGCTCCCTTGCCCCTGGCCCCTAGCCCTTAGCCCTTAGCCCTTAGCCCTTAGCCCCTCTAAATTTGACATTCCTCCCCAGCGCCCCCACATTGGAAGCGACAAAGAGCCTAGGGGTGGCCAGTCGGCCTGAGATCAGACCCTGGAACCTGATCCGGATCACACCGGCGTAGGAAACGGCAGCAGACGCCCTCAATTGGTCTCTCAGCACCGATCTCGTGTCGCCACCGGCCGCCCACGGTGTCAGGAAGGCTGAGGATGTCGGACGTTTCTACGAGAAAGGGCTCGATACACGGGGCACTGCTCGTGCTGCTGTGTTTGACCGCCGGTTTCCTCTCTGCCGATGATCGCCAGGTATTCTCCGTTATCGGGACGGTCATCGACCGCGGCGGTGCGCCGGTTGAAGGCGCCACGATCTCTGCCGACCGACGTGCCGTGACCGAGACCGATGCGGAGGGTGGGTTCTCCATCACCCTGGAATCCGGGCGGCGGATGATCCGCGCCGATCATCCCGCCTATCGTTCAGCCGATCACGCCCTCGAGTTGACCGGAGACGTCAGCGATCTCCGGCTGGAGTTGTCACCACCCATGTCGGTCTCCGACTCCATCACCGTCACCGCCATCCGAGCGGGCGAGTTCGCGCCGGTGACCAGCACCAATCTCGACTCGGAGCAGATCGAGGAGCTGAGCTACGGCCAGGACGTGCCCGAGCTGTTGCAGTACACACCGTCGATCACCTGGTACTCGGATTCAGGCGTCGGCTCCAACTACTCCTACCTCAGCCTGCGCGGCATCCAGCAGTCCCGGATCAACATGACCTTTGACGGCGCCCCCCTCAACGACCCCGCCGAACACGCGCTCTACTTCAACAACTTCCACGACTTCACCAGCGCGGTGGACAGCATCCAGATCCAACGTGGTGTCGGCACCTCAACCGTTGGTTCCCCTTCCTACGGCGGCTCCATCAACTTCGCCAGCCCATCAATGAGCCACGTCAGCGGGGGCGACGCGAGGGTTGCCTTCGGCTCATTCGACACCCTTCGCGCATCCGCCGCCTACCAGAGCGGTGACCTCGGCGATGGATTCAGTCTCGGCGGTCGCATCTCGTGGGCCACCACCGACGGCTATCGGGACAACTCCGGCACCGAACACGCGACCCTATTCCTCAACGGACAATGGCAGGGCGAAAAATCGTCGTTGAAATTCGTGTCTTTCTTTGGCAACGAGGAGTCCCAGCTCGCCTGGCTGGCGGTGGATCCGGCCACCCTCGAGGAGAACCCGAGATACAACCCGCTCACAAATGAGGACCGGGACGATTTCAGCCAGAACTTTGCCCAACTGCAGTACACCCGCGCCCTGGGCAACACCACGACCTTTGTGGCGCAGCTCTACTTCAACGGGGCCGACGGCGTTTTCCACCTGTGGGACGACCCGGTGGCTCAGGGCGTCCTTCTCGACTTCGGGATCGACCAGTATTTCATCGGAGCCATGGCCACGGTCGTCCACACCACCGACCGCCTCACCCTCACCGGCGGCGCCCACTACAACGACTTCTCAGGCGACCACACCCTGGACATCGAGGGCGACAGGATCTACCGGAACACTGGTTTCAAGCAGACTGCCAACGCATTCGCCAAGGCCGAATACATGCTCGGTCGGTGGATTCTGTTCGGAGATGTCCAACTCCGTTGGGCCGAGTTTTCCTACGACGGATCCATCGAGCTCGGTTCAGTGGACTGGAGCTTCATCGATCCCAAGGTCGGCGCCAGGTGGCTCGTGTCCCCGAACGTCAGCGTCTACGCATCGGTGGGACAGGCCCACCGCGAGCCGGCCCGGCTCGATCTGCTCGCCGGCGAAGACGACGCCACCGTGCCGCACGATCTGGAGGCGGTACAACCGGAACGGGTGGTGGATTTCGAGCTGGGTGTGCACTACAAAACTTCCAAGCTCGCGCTGCAGGCGAATGTCTACTGGATGGACTTCACCGACGAAATCGCGCTCACCGGCGAACTCTCCGACATCGGTCTGCCTCTGAGACGCAATGTGGACTCCTCCTACCGCCGCGGAGTCGAGGTGGATCTTCGCTGGATCTTCGCCGGCGATTGGGCCCTCACCAACAGTACGAATCTGAGCCACAATCGGATCGACGAGTGGACCCAGTATTTCGACGTCTTCGACCCCGACTTCAACTGGATCGGCAGCGAGCCCATCACCTATTTCGATGTGCCGCCGTTGCTCACTCCGGAGATCATCATCAACCAGGGCGTGGCGTGGACTCCCGGAGATTGGGGACTGGAGCTGATCGGCCGATACATCAATCTGTCCTACCTGGATAACACGGGCAACGACGCATTCACGGCGCCGTCATACTTCAATCTCGACCTTCGGGCCTCCGTCGGCCTCAACCGGCTGCGGTCCCTGGGCCGGCCGAGGATCACGCTGTATGTGAACAACGTCCTGGACACGGTCGACCAGTATCCCAGTGGCTACAGCTGGCAGTACATCACCCGAGATGCGGGCGGCAGCGACAGCTTTGGCGGCACCCCGTTCTACTACCCGCTCGCCACCAGGAACTTCATTGTGACCCTGGATTTCAAGCTATGAATTTCGTCGGTTTTCTGCGCGGGGAATATTGTGGTGCGGCCATCTTGGCTGCAGAGTGCACAGAAATTCTCAGTTTTGAATTCTCAGTTTTGAATTGTCGGCCGCCCACCCGCGAGAGTCGGGCAGACATTCAAAATTCAAAATTCAAAATTCAAAATTCTCCCCGCAATCCAGACCAGAACCCTGCCCTTCGAGGTCGGCGATGACTCTCCTCGAACTCATCGCCGTGGTGATCACCCTTGCGGCGGTCTACCTGACCGCCCGCCAGGTCATCTGGTGTTGGCCCCTGGGTCTGGTGAGCGTCACCCTCTACGCGGTCGTCTTCTTTCAGGCAAAGCTCTATGCGGACATGGGTCTGCAGGCCATCTACTTTGGCCTCGCCCTCTACGGCTGGTGGGCGTGGCTGAGCGGCGGTGAAAACCGCACGAAACTCAATGTCTCACAGGCGTCCTGGCCCCTGCGGCTCGGTCTGTTGGTTCTCGGTGCCATCGGGGGTACGACCTTGGGCATGACTCTCAACAGATTCACCGACGCCTCGCTCCCGTTCATGGACTCCACCCTCACCTCGTTCAGCATCATCGGCCAATGGATGCAGACACGAAAAATCCTCGAGGCCTGGCTGCTTTGGATCGCGGTGGACATTTTTTACGTCGGGATGTTCGTCTACAAGGGACTCTTCCTCACCGCCGGACTCTATGCCGTGTTCCTCTACCTCGCGGCGGTGGGTTACATCTCCTGGCGGAAGTCCATGGCAATTGTCGGGGGATGAGCTGAAGGCCCATCGGAGCTCGGGACTCGGGAATCGGGAATCGTCACCCGCGCGACCATGACAGACCGCGAAGCCGCGGTGTACGCGGAGTGAATAACCTCACGCGGCCCTGATTTGCTCACCGGGTCACGCCTTCTGGCACAAGGCTGGGTATATCGTGGCCGACAACGGAGCAGGTCGAGGATTCAGAGCTCCAAGTCGAGGGGTCCTCTGCGTCTCGGCACTGCGGCCTCTGCGCCTCCGCGGTTGGTTCGGGGGGCGGTTTCGATTTCCGATGCCCGAGTCCCGATTCCCGATTCCCGACCGCCATGGCCGGGGCATTGACGTCCGGGGGGACAAGACCTCCTCTTGTGCAGAAAGGACAGCCCATGCTGCACGGACGACACATCCGCCTTGTATCACTCATAGCAAAATGTTTGACATACCTCCCGGATCGACCGTATGCTATCCATATATGGAGGTGGATATGGAGCTTTCGAAAAAAACCACAATCCTATTCACCCCGGAGCAACATAAGAGGCTTCGCCAGCTTGCAGGTCAACGGGGAACGAGTTTGGGTGAACTCGTGAGATTGGCCTGTGAACGACAGTACGGCCTTGCATCTCGTGAGGAACGTCTGGCGGCAGTCGGGAGAGTCGCCGCACTAGACCTTCCAGTGGGAACACCTGAGCAAATGAAACTCGAATCGTCGCCAACACCCGAGGAGCTGCTGCCGTGATTCTGGTGGACTCCAACATCCTGATGTACGCAGCCGGCAGCGACCATCCCAACAAGCGGCCCAGCCTTGCGGTCCTCGAGTCGATTGCCGAGGGGAACCTCGACGCAGCCATCAACGCGGAGGTCCTTCAAGAAATCCTCCACCGGTACCGAGCCCTTGGCCGATGGACGGAGGGTCGTCAGGTGTTTGACGCGGCACGCAGCATATTCACGGTGGTTCTTCCCATCACGTTGGAAACCCTGGACACAGCCCGTCGATTGCTCGATAAGTCTTCGCGTCTGTCCGCGCGGGACGCCCTTCACGCAGCGGTTGTCCTCCGTCATGGTCTGGGCGGCATTTGCAGTTATGACACCGATTTCGATGAGCTGCCGAAAATCAACCGAATCGAACCCTCAGAAATCACCTGATGGCCGGCGGAATCCTCCCGCGCACACGGTGTATCCGAGCCCCGAGCTCCGAGCTCCGAGCCCCGACTATGGTGGACTCCCCCTACCGATTAGCCAGGATGAAGCTCATAAATCGGTAGACAAGTTTGGCGGCCAGGAACTCGCTCGCCCACTGTCCGGGGGTCGGGAGCAGCTCCACCACGTCGAAGGCCACCACCTCGCGTTCACGCGCCACCCGTTCCAGCAGCGCGGTGACCTGGTACCAGTCGAGACCCCCGGGTTCCGGAGTGCCGGTGGCGGGGACGTAGGCCGGGTCGAAGCCGTCCAAATCGATGGTCACATAGACTCGATCGCTCAGGTTGGCCACGGCGCGGTCGATCCAACCGTCCTGTGCACCGGGGCCGTTGATCTGGTGGCCATAGATCACGCGCTCAGGATCCAACAACGGCAGTTCCGTAACATCGAAGGCACGAATTCCAACCTGAACGAGACGACACCAGTCGCGGGCGCGGGCCATGACGCAGGCGTGGTTGAAGCGCGACCCCCCATACTCGTCCCGCATGTCGGAGTGGGCGTCGATCTGAAGAACCGACAGGCCCTCCACCTCTCGGGCCGTGGCTCGGATCGCACCGATAGAGACCGAGTGGTCACCGCCCAGCATCACCGGAAGCACCTGACGTCGCAGCAGATCAGTGATGCTTTCGTCCACCTGGTCGGCCAGGCGCTCAGGCTGGGCATGGCAGAGGATCGGATCAAGGGTTGCGATGCCGCGCCGGCACACCTCCTCCCCCACCACGGGGTCGAACCACTCGATGTGGTGCGACGCCTCGATGATGGCCACCGGCGCCCGATCGGCGCCCTTTTTCCAGGTGCTGGTCAAATCGTAGGGCACCGGCAGTATGGCTGCGGCGGCGGTTTCGAGCGCCGCCAGATCGTCGGGCAGTTCGCAAAACCGATCGTGGGGATTGGTCACGGGCGCCTCCGTCACGGGAGTCGAGTTCATCGTACTCTTTTTGCCCGAGTCCCGAGTCCCGAGTCCCGAGCCCCGAGCTATGACCCCCCGGCAGGCAAGGACAATCCGAGGGTCTCCAGACGCGGGCCGACGATCTCTCGTTGAGCGGCCATGACCTGTTGGGCACCCGTCCAGCCGACGTCGAGGATGGCGTCGAGCTGTTCCCTGGAAAAAGGCGCACCCTCGGCTGTTCCCTGCACCTCCACCAGACTCCCATCTGCGGTGAAGACGATGTTGAGGTCCACATCGCAGTCGAAGTCTTCGCCGTAGTCCGGATCAACCCGAGCCTCGCCGTTCACCAGCCCAACCGCCACCGAGACAACCTGGGCCGCCAACGGCCAGTCGCGGAGCAGACCCTGCTCGTAGAGTTTGGCCATGGCCAGGACCAGCGAGGTCCAGCCGCCAGAGATACTCGCGGTGCGGGTGGAGCCGTCGGCCTGGAGCACGTCGCAGTCCACGATCAAGCTGCGTTCTCCCATCAACCCACGGTCCACCGACGCCCGCAGGGCACGGCCGATCAGCCGCTGGATTTCTTTCGAACGACCGCTCGGACGGCGGTCGCTGCGGGTATCGGTGGCCCGCGGCAGCATGGCGTACTCGGCGGTCACCCAGCCCTCGCCCGTGCCGCGGAGAAAGGGGGGCGTCTTATCGTCGTGGCTCACATTGCACAGCACGATGGTGCCGCCCGCCCGCCACAGCACGCTGCCCTCGGGGTAGCGGATAAAGTCCGGGGTGATTTCGAGTGGGCGGATCTGGTCGGGTTGACGACCGTCTGGTCTCATGGGATCTCCTCGTGGCGGAGAGTATAGACCGTCGCGCCCGACCCAAGCCGGATACTAGATGCTGGATGCTGGATGCTGGATGCTGGATGCTGGATCCCCCTCCCAACCGGAGCTTCTTTGCAGTGCAGGCGTCCCGCCTGCATCCGACCCTAAAATCGAGGCCAGAATTGCAGTCGAAACGGCTGCACTACAACCGCCTGTTCCGATCGAGCCACTGATTTCCGCGCGCCCTTCTCCCCGTTGCGCTCCCCGAGGTTGCCACCCGTGACATTGTTCGGCCTCATGTCCAACGGTCGAGTCAAGGTATCGGCTCCGAACAATGTCACAAATGGCACGCCCGCCCAACACACACTCCTCGCTCCGGGTGGGCGGGTGGTTTCGTTCTTTGTTCGGCGACGGTAAAGGGCTCGGGTACAGACGAGGACGCGGAGGGCAGGAGTGTTCCTTGTTCCTTGTTCCTTGCTCCCTGCTCCCGGGTGGTTTGGTGGGGGATCCGGGATCCGGGATCTCTACGAGATATCCACGACCTCGAGGTGCTCCGGATCCCGGCCGAGGACCATGCGCGTGATCCGCAGAAAACGGTCGGAGGCGTCAGTGAGCTGGATGTGGACCTCACCGCCCCCTCCCCCCAGCAGGTCGGAATGTTCGCGTGCAACGGTCTCTGCGACGCTGGTCGCAGAATCCACCAGGCGGACGCCCTCCCCCACAACCCGAGTCAATGACGGCACCAGCAGCGGGTAATGGGTGCAACCCAGGATCAACGCCTCGGCGCCCCAGCCGAGTAACGGCCGAAGATAGTGCTCGGCAATCTGGTCGGTCACCGGGTGATCACCCCATCCCTCTTCCGCCAAGGGTACGAACAACGGACATGGCGCGGCTTCGATGGCGATCCTGGGCTCCATCTGCACCAGGGCCCCTTGGTAAGCTCCCGAACGGATGGTGCCCTCGGTGCCGATCACCCCGATCCGGCGAGCTCCGGTCGCAAGTGCCGCCTCCACCCCAGGCTGCACGACGCCCACCACCGGCACCGGGGACGACGACGCCAGCTCCCTCAGAGCGTAGGAGGACGCTGTGTTGCAGGCCACCACCAGCAGCTTGACCCCCAGGTCCGTCAAGTGGGCCGCGGCGTTGATTGCATAACGCTGGACCGTGGCCGCCGATTTCGAGCCGTACGGCAAGCGGGCAGTGTCTCCCAGATAGAGGTAGTCCTCTTCGGGTAACCGACTCCGCAACGCCTGCAGCACCGTGAGGCCGCCCACGCCGGAGTCGAAGACCCCGATTGGCACCGCTTCGGCCGTCATGAGGCCGCGATCAGGCGCTTGTTGAGAACCAGCGGCCGCGACAGGTCCAAATGCCCGGTGAGGGTGGGCACCTCAGAGCCGCCGAACAGCAGCTGTACCGCGGTCAGCTCGGGGCAATTGAGCAGCACCGAGTTGACTATGCCGTAGGCGAGCATCAACTCGATTTGACTTCCCTCGAGGCCTTGCGGAGGCGTGGTGAGGTCGACGAACGCCCTGCCCTGGTCGTCCAGGTACAGCGAATTGAGCTCCGCCGGGAAGGGCACCACCGGGTGGAGATTCCCGCTGGGTCCCGCCAGCAGCTCGCGGATCACGAGGCTGGCCCGTTCGTGAACATCCGAAGGCAGTGCCACCTCGCGCAACTCGGGATGGAGCATGCCGTCGTTCCCGGCGAACAACAGGACGATGCTCTGCCCCGGGGCAGGGGCCACGGCCGGGGCCGGCGTCGGATCATTGTCCACGGCGGGTGGCGCCCGTTCGATTGCGATCTCCGGTTCGCCGCCACTCGAAAGGAGCCACACAAGGACCAAGACCGCGGCCACAGTTCCGATCAGGACAAGGAGGACCCGGGTGTTCATCGCGACCGCACAAAATCGTCGATTCCCGCTCCGATCGCCTCGGCGATCTGCTGCTGATGTTCGTCGCTTTGCAGCTTGACCGCCTCGGTCGGGTTCGACAAGAATCCAACCTCCACCAGGATGGCCGGCATCGAAGCGCCGGTGAGCACCACGAAGGGTGCCTGTTTGACGCCGCGGTCCTTCAGACCGAGTTTCTCGTTGAGTCGAGACTGCACCGACAGCGCGAGTTTGGCGCTCTCATTGAGTACATCGGCCTGAGCCAGGTCCCAGAGGATGAGATCGATACCGGCGCGTCGGCCCTGGGGCTGGGATTTGTTCTCGAGACGCGCAGTCGCCGCCGCATGTTCATCGGAAGCGATGTCGTCGAGGCTCATATAGTAGGTCTCGGCACCGCTCACCGAAGCAACAGTCGAGGCGTTGGCGTGGAGCGAGATGAAGACCTTTGCATCCATCCGGTTGGCCAAAGCGGTCCTGTCCGTCAGCGCCCTGCTCTCATCACTGTCGCGTGATATTCGCACCGAGTGTCCCTTGGCGGACAACACCCCAGCCAATCGGCGGGCAATTTGCAGCACCAGGGTCTTTTCGACCACACCTGAGTTGGAAGAGGCTCCGATGTCGCCACCTCCGTGGCCCGGATCGATGACGATCGGCCGTGGCCCACTGCGCTCGGTGATCTGCACCGGAGCCGCCTGCGGTTTCGGCTGCACCGCGCCGAGTTCGAGGATCACCCGATCCGGCTCCGACAGAGTGTGCCAATTGATTACCCCTATGCCGGGCTTCAGTTGGACCACAAGGTCCTGGACCCGACTCTTTAGCGAAATGACTCGTGACGATCGGAACGGGAGAGAACGGTCGATTTGGGGCGAGGCTTCTGAAAAGTGGACGACGACCTCCTCGGGGTCACTCTCCACCTCGACCTCCACCGAACGTCCGAGCGAGAGCACCAGCGTGGAAGTGGAACCGAAATCGGCAACCGCGGGCCGTACGACGACGGGGTCGGCGAAGCGCGCCCCGGGCACGATGTCATAGCCATCGCCATTCGGGACCAGGTGGTACCCCAAGGGACCGAGCAGGGTCTCATCGAGGAAACGGATCGTGGTGGCGACCCCGGCCGGCGAAGCCGCGGGCGCATCCGGCCCCTCCCGGAGCTTGCCATCCACCAGCACGTACTTCCGCCCGATGGCGAACTGGATGAGATGATCCTGATAACTGACGCCATAGGTGTCGGCCGAGGGCGAGAACGCCGCTTCCGCACCGATCATCGCCAGGATCGGCATGATCTCCACCCGAGCCCCGAGCCGCGGCACAGCCACCGACCGAGTCCCGAGTCGGAACTCGATCGGCTCTCCGTAGCCCTGGAACTCCTGGGCGGCCGCCCATCCAACGCAGAGGATCAGTGCGGCACATGCTGTCAATCTTCGAATCATGAAAAAAACCTGGTGGAGGCGGTGGGAATTGAACCCACGTCCGAGGGACTCCAGTGACCGACTTCTCCGTGTGCAGCCCGCTAGTTTATCTCGCTCTGTGGTCGGTCAGCGGGCAACCGAATCCTCAGCGCCAGCCCGAAAAATCTCGGCCTCCGCGTTCGGGCGTCGCGGCGACCCAGCCCGTCAAACAACGTCGATCCCAGGCCGACAGGCGGAGCCTCGGAAACGACGTGGCTACCTAAGCAGCCAGTGCGTAGTCTGTGTTAGCAGTTATGTTGTTCCACCCTGAGTACGAGCGGGTGGACCTCGACACGCTGCCAACCACCGGACTTGTCCCCCGTCGAACCCGGTACGCCCCCAGGAATTCAACGGTCCCGCGCATTGTATCACCCCCTCCCGCCCACCCGGTGTGGAAGGTGTAGAGGATTTAGTAAGAGCGCCATTCCGAGCCCGAGCCCGTTACCGTTGCCGTTACCGAACGAAGAACGAAGATCCTCCGCCCACCCATTCTAGCCTCGGTGGTTTCCGCGCGCCCCTCTCCCCACCGCGCTCCCCGAGGTTGCCACCCCTGACAATTTCGGGACCCTACGGCTTCCACGATCCGAACGGGCAGCCTCCCGGAATTGTCAGAAGTGGCACGCCCGCCCATCGCCCCCTCACGATCCGGGCGGGCAGGGGATTTCGAATTTCGAATTGGGTGGACGGGAGCTGCCCCCTGCTCCCTGCTCACTATTCGCTATTCACTATTCACTATTCACTATTCACTATTCACTACTCACTTCACCACAAATCCCGACCTTTCCAATTCTCCACCTTGGCCACCTTAAGTAGGGCAAAGGGGGAACCCCATGCTTGCCAAAGTCCTCTCCGCCACGCCGCGCGGCGTGGGCGCCCTCTTCGTCACCGTCGAGGTGGATCGCATCCGGGCTCAGATGCCGTCGGTGACGGTTGTCGGCCTGCCCGACACGGCGGTTCGTGAGGCGCGCGACCGGATCTTCGCGGCCATCAGACATCTGGGTCGTCGCGCCGAACCCGCAAATGTGGTCATCAATCTGTCACCGGCCGATGAGAAAAAGGAGGGTGCCACCCTGGACCTGCCCATGGCCGCCGCTTTTCTGGCGGCTGCGGGCGATCTTCCCGTGGGCTGTCTCGACGGCCGACTGTTGATCGGCGAACTCTCGCTGGAAGGACATCTCCAACCCGTGCGCGGGGTCCTCCCCATTGCCCTGGCAGCCCGGGATCGCGGAGTCCCCGAGATCGTGGTTCCGGCAGCCAATGCCGACGAGGCCCAGGTCGTATCCGGCATCAAGGTGATTGCCACGAACACCCTCGCCCAGGTGGTCGCCTACCTGAGGGACGGCACTCCGCCTGAGAACGTCCTTCCCCGGCAAGTGCCGGGCCGCGATTCCTTCCTGGAACAGCCACCCGATCTCGCGGACGTGGTCGGCCAGGAACAGGCCCGCCGCGCCCTCGAAGTGGCGGCAGCCGGAGGGCACCATCTGCTGATGATGGGCCCACCAGGAAGCGGCAAGTCGATGCTGGCTCGCCGGTTGCCTGGAATTTTGCCGCCCCTGGCTCCTCAGGAGGCTCTGGAGACCACCTGCGTGTACTCGGTGTCAACAAGAGTGGCGCGGCCGTTGGGTCTCCTCCGGTGGCGCCCCTTCCGGGCACCGCACCACACCGTGTCGCCGGCCGCCTTGATCGGGGGCGGCAGTTCACCACAGCCCGGCGAGGTCTCGCTCGCGCACAACGGCGTGCTCTTCCTGGATGAGCTCACCGAATTTCGGCGCGATGCTCTCGAGGGGCTCAGACAGCCGCTGGAGGACCGGACGGTGACGGTCGCCCGGGCGCGGTCCAGTCTCTCCTTCCCCGCCGGGTTCCAACTGGTGGCCGCCGCCAATCCCTGCCCCTGCGGCTATCTTGGCGATCGTCAGCGCGACTGCAGCTGCACCCCCAATGCCGTGATGCGTTACACGGCTCGGCTGTCGGGACCGCTGCTCGACCGTATCGACCTACAGGTGGTGGTCCCGGCGGTGCCCTGGCGGGCGTTGTCCGAGAACCGGCGAGGGGAGTCGTCTCGAACGGTGAGCGAACGCGTCTGGACCGCCCGCGCCCTCCAAGCCGAACGACTCGAGCCAGCCCACTGCAGTTGCAACGGCGAAATGGGACCCGATGCCATCCGACAGTTCGCCACTCCGGACGACGGCGGCCGCCGGCTGCTCGAACAGGCCAGTCGTGCTCTCGGATTGTCGGCCCGTGCGTGGCACCGGATCCTCCGCGTCGCCCGAACCATCGCCGACCTTGCCTCGGTGGCCGAAATCTCAAGCGCCCACATCGCCGAGGCCATCGCCTATCGGAGCCTCGATCGACAGAGTCAGAAATCGTCGCCTCGAGCCATCGGCGAATGGGGGGAAACCGACCGACCGCCGTGACAATTTCGTGCTCAAACCTGAGTTTGGACAGACCGGACAGACCTTCCACCAGCCTTCGGGACGGCGAGCGGACGAAACTCGTTCTCACAACGATTCGCCGGACCTTGTGAAATAATTGACAAGCGGCGCCAGCACACTAGAATAGACCCGCCCTGTCTTTGGGGGTTCTATCTATGGCGCACTACGTTCCCATACTCGTCTTCAGCCTGGTCGCCATTTCCTTTCCCATCATCCTGCTGCTGATGGCGAAGGTGATTCGGTCCGGGTCTCCCGACCCGGTCAAGGGCGAACCATATGAGTGCGGAATCAAGGCACCGACCACCGCCCTCGATACGCGGTTTTCCATCCGCTATTACCTCATCGCCGTGCTCTTCGTCGTCTTCGACGTGGAGACCGTTTTCCTCTTCCCGTGGGCAGTGGTCTTCAAAAAGCTGGCGCTGTTTGGTTTCATCGAGATGTTCGTGTTCCTCGCGATTCTCCTGGTTGGCTATATCTACGCGTGGCGGAGGGGGGCGTTGGAATGGGCCTGATCGAGGACCGCTTCGACAAGAACATCATCACCACCTCGTACGACAAGCTCTTCAACTGGGCCAGGCGGAGCTCGCTGTGGCCCATGCAGTTCGGACTCGCCTGCTGCGCCATCGAGATGATGGCAACCCTGGACTCTCGCTTCGACATGGCGCGATTCGGGGCCGAGGTCTTCCGTGGCACCCCTCGCCAGGCGGACCTCATGATCGTGTCCGGCACCGTCACCGAAAAGATGGCACCGCTGGTCAAGCGCCTCTATCAACAGATGGCCGATCCCAAGTGGGTGATCGCCATGGGCTCGTGCGCCACCTGCGGCGGGCCCTATCGAACCTACGCGGTCACTCAGGGCGTCGACCGGATCATCCCGGTGGACGTGTTCATCCCGGGCTGCCCGCCACGTCCTGAGGCGCTGATCTACGGCCTCATGCAACTGCAGCGGAAGATCGACCGACGCACCATCGCCCGGCGCCGGGCGTCGTGAGGACATGATGAGCGACGAGAAAAAAACGTCACCCGGCGACGAGCCAGCCACCGACGCCTCGCCCGAGCCTCCGGACGCGCCGTCTGAGACTGCGCCGAGCGAGGTGCCGGATCCCTCGGGAGAAAAACCCAAGGCCAACGACGGGGAGACCGAACCCACCACCGCTGAAGCGGCAATGCCGACCGGTGACGAGGCCCCTGCCGAGCCGACCGAGAAGCCGGCCAAGCCCGCTCTGAGCGACGAGGAAAAAGCGGCCAAGATAGCCGCGGCCAAGGCCAAGGCGGCTGCCGCAAAGGCGAAGGCCGACGAGGAACCGAAGCAGCCGTGGGAGGTCAAGCCCGAACCCCCCGACCACGAGGACGCCGCCGGAGACCCGGATGTGGCCGCGCTGGCCGCCACCATCGACGGAGCCGTTCTCGCTGCCGACCGATTCGCCGGCGACATCACCATCACCGTCCCCCGCGAAAGCATCGTGGAAATCTGCCGCTTCCTCAAGGAGGAGCAGGGCTACACCTTCCTGGTGGACCTCACCGCGGTGGACTGGCCGGAGCGTGAGGACGCACGCTTCGACGTGGTGTACTGGATGCACCGTTTCGATGACTCAAAAAGGCTCCGCCTACTGGCCGCGGTTCCCGACGAGGAGCCCATCGCCTCGGTGACGGGTGTGTGGAAGACGGCCAACTGGCTCGAACGCGAGACCTACGACATGTACGGCATCACCTTCGCGGACCATCCTGGTTTGGAGCGGATCCTGACGTGGGAGGGTTTCAACGGCCATCCCCTGCGCAAGGACTTCCCGGTGGAGGGCATCGACACCGGCGCCGCAATCTACCCGGACGTCTACCCGCCAGGCGGTGGCCCGGTCCGGGACGAGGAGCTCCAACAGCCCGAACCGAAAACACCACCAAAAACGGACACGGCAGAGGGGAAGGAGGGCTCGGCATGAGAATCACCGCGTCCCCCCCAACCCCGGCGCCAATTCAAAATTCAAAATTCAAAATTCAAAATTTGGTCGGGCGGGAGGTGGCCCGTGCCTGACCTCACCCCCTCTCTGTTCGACGTGGAGGAAATGGAGCTCAGCTTCGGACCCCAGCACCCTGCGACCCACGGCGTTCTTCGGGTCCAGCTCAAGCTCGACGGCGAGAAGATCGTGGAGGCCAAACCGATCATCGGCTACCTCCACCGCGGTACCGAGAAACTCTTCGAAACCATGACCTTCCCGCAGTGCATTCCACACACGGATCGCATGGACTATGTGGCGGCGGCGACCAACAACCAGGGATTCTGCGTCGCCATGGAGAAGCTGCTGGGCATCACCCTGCCGCCACGCGCGGCCTACATCCGGATGATCCTGGCCGAACTCCAGCGGCTCGCGTCCCACCTCCTGTGGCTCGCCACCCACGCCATCGATCTCGGTGCAGTGACGCCCTTCTTCTACACCTTCCGCGAGCGCGACGAGATCCTCGATCTCTTCGAGGACTACTGCGGGGCGCGGCTGACGCTGAACACCATGAAGATCGGCGGGCTGCCCTTCGAGCTTCCCGACGGCTGGACCGACCGCTGCTCGAGCTTCATCGACGCCTTCCCGGCGCACGTGGACGAGTACGAGGAGCTGCTCACCAACAACCGGATCTGGAAGAAAAGAACGGTCGGCATCGGCGTGGTGTCGCCCGAGGACGCCGTCGAATGGGGCTTCACCGGACCACCGCTGCGGGGCTCTGGCGTCAAGTGGGACATCCGCAAGGTCTTCCCCTACGACCGCTACGACGAGGTCGAGTTTGACGTCCCCATCGGAGTCAACGGCGACACCTACGATCGGTACCTGGTTCGAATGGAGGAGATGCGGCAGTCGGCGCGGATCGTCCGCCAGTGTCTCGACAACCTGCCCGGCGGACCCATCATGGCCAAAGCGCCCAAGATCCTGCGCTCTCGCGAGGGCATGGTCTACGGCTCCGTGGAGGCCCCCAAGGGCGAGCTCGGCTACTTCATCGTGGCCACCGAAAAGGGAACCGAACCATATCGGTGTCGGGTGCGGCCCCCGTCATTCGTCAATCTCCAGATGCTGTCGGAAATGGCAAAAGGGCACTTCGTGGCCGATCTGGTGGCTTTGATCGCAACCCTCGACATCGTCCTCGGGGAGATCGACCGATGAGAATTCGAAATTCGAAATTCGAAATTCGAAAACCACCCACCCTGCCGGGGCGTTCGACCGCACTGTGTTCGCATTTCGCATTTCGCATTTCGAATTCTGCGGTGCGCGGAGGGGTACTGTGAACGATCCCCTGATCACCTACCTCGCAATCCCCCTGGCGAAAACGGTCGTTATCCTCGGCGTGCTGTTGTTCATCGTCGCCTACCTCACGTTGGCGGAGCGCAAGATCATGGCCTACATGCAGGCGCGGATCGGCCCCAACCGGGTCGGCCCCCGTGGCCTGTTCCAGCCCATCGCAGACGTCCTCAAACTCTTTGTCAAGGAGGATCTGACTCCGACCCGTGCCGAGCGATTCGTATTCGTACTGGCGCCGATTCTGGTCTTCGTGCCCTCGTTCCTGGTGTGGGCGGTGATCCCCTTCGGCGATACGTTCACCATCGGTGGCGTGCCCATCGAACCGGTGATCGCCGACATCAACATCGGCATCCTGTTTCTCATGGCCGTCGCGTCGATCTCCATATATGGTCTGATCCTCGGCGGTTGGTCCTCCAACAACAAGTTCTCGCTCATGGGCGGCCTGCGGTCCGCTGCCCAGCTCGTCTCATACGAGGTGCCCATGGCGTTCGCCGTGGTGTCGGTCCTTCTGATGTCCGGCACCCTCTCCATGGTGGGGATCGTCGAGGCACAGCGGAACATGGGGGTGTGGTTCGTGATCCCGGGCCTGCTCGGTTTCGGAATCTACTTCATCTGCGGCGTGGCCGAAACCAACCGCAACCCCTTCGATCTGCCAGAGGCAGAATCGGAGCTGGTGGGCGGCTTTCACACCGAGTACTCCGGCATGAAGTTCGCGCTGTTCTTCCTGGCCGAATACATGAACATGCTGGTGGTGTCGTCGGTGGCGGTCATCCTGTTCTTCGGAGGCTGGATGCCGCCCTTCCCAAACCTGCTCTCCGGCCTCTGGCAGATGGTCCCGTTCACCTGGATCCCACCGGTCCTGTGGTACCTCGGCAAGGTGATGGCATTCATCTTTGTCTACATGTGGTTCCGCTCTACATTTCCACGCTACCGCTTCGATCAGCTCATGGCCGTCGGCTGGAAGTGGCTGCTGCCGCTGTCGCTGGCCAACGTCGTGCTGGTGAGCCTTGGCGTGTTGTTGCTGAAGGGATGAGTCGATGATCAAGGAGTTCTTCTCCAGACTGATCCCCGTCGACCTCTTCAAGGGTCTTCGGGTGACCGGTGGCTACTTCTTCCGTCGCAAGGAGACGGTGCAGTATCCCGAGCAGAGATTGGAGCCGAAGGACCGCTTTCGCGGTATGTTCGGCTACGACTCCGAGCGCTGCATCGACTGCGCCCTATGCGCCAAGGCCTGCCCCATCGACATCATCTACCTGGTGGACAAGGTCGAGCGAGACCCGGTCACCAACAAGAAGAAGAAGATCATCACCCGATACGACATCGACGTGAAGCGATGCATGTTCTGCGGTCTCTGCGAGGAGGCGTGCCCGACGGAGCCCCGCTCCATCTGGATGACGACAAAGACCTACGAGGGAGCTGTCTACGAGCGGAACGAGGGCCTCTACTTCGACAAAAAACGTCTGTACAACTGGGATGGCGTGCTGGCCTACCCCGGAGTTCCGTCGCCCGAAAAAGGCCAGGATCCCCAGGATCCGCTGGGTCGAAAACCCAAACCACCACCGAAGTCGGAAGATGCGGCGGATTAGGTCCGCGATGATATCGAGGAGAAACATGTCGATCCAAGATCCAAGATCCAAGATCCAAGATCTCCCCACCCATCCGGGGTGCGGGGCCGGCATCTTCGTTCTTCGTTCTTCGTTCTTCGATCAATTGACGCCCCGAGATCGGGGGACAATCTGATGGACTTTCTGGTATCCAACTTCGAGTCGATCTTCTTCTTCGTCATCGCGGCCATCACCATCGCCGCGGGCGTCGGGGTGGTTGCCTTCAAAAACCCCGTCCACTCGGCGCTGTCGCTGCTGCTGAGTTTCGTCATGGTGGCCGTCCTGTTTGTCATGCGCCATGCCGAGTTTCTCGCCGCGGTGCAGGCCCTGGTCTACGCCGGCGGCATCATGGTGCTGTTCCTCTTCGTGATCATGCTGGTCAACGTCAAAGGTCTGACGCCAGAACGCGCCTATCTGTCGCAGTTGGCTCCGCTGGCAGTGGTGGCCGGGGTCCTCATGGGGTTGCTGCTGTCGCTGTTCATCCTCTTCGGGGTACTCGCTGCCGGCAGCGGCGATATCGCCACTCTCCAGCAATTTGACGGCCAACAGGTGGGCAACACCGAAGCCATCGGGCTCACCCTCTACAGCACCTATCTGGTCCCCTTCGAGGTAGTGTCGGTGGTGCTGCTGGTGGCCATGATCGGCGCCATCATCTTCGGTCGGCGCGACGTCGCTCTCGACGGCACGGGCAGCGGGGAGGTGGAGCCATGATCACCGCCACCCACTACGTCATGCTGTCGCTCGTGCTCTTCAGCCTGGGCATCATCGGTGTGATGATGCGGCGCAACTTCATCACCGTGCTGATGTCGTTGGAGCTGATCTTCAACGCGGTGAACATCAACCTGATTGCTTTCTCTTTCCGCCTCGGCGACCTGGCCGGCCAGATTCTGGCGATCTTCGTCATCACCGTGGCCGCCGCCGAGGCCGCCATCGGACTCGGTCTGATCATCGCCTTCGTCCGGCTCAAGGACACGGTGGCCCTCGACAAGGCCAACACCATGGGGGGCTAGCGGATGTCGTTCATGGATTCGATCTGGCTCGTCCCATTGTTCCCGCTGCTGGGAGCGGCCTTCAACGGCCTGGTCTCCAATCGGCGCGGTCTGTCCAAGTCGGTGACCCAGTCCGTCGCCGTGGCTGGATCGGGCCTCGCCTGGCTCTGGGGCTGGGCCGCCATCGCCCAGTGGTATCTGACCACCGACCACCACCATGCCCACGTCGTGAGCCTTTTCGAGTGGGTCAACGGCGGCGCACTCCGGATCCTCGACGGCTCCATGGCCGACCTCGTCATCTCCATGTCGTTCCAGATCGATCCTCTGTCTGCGGTGATGGTGGGATTCGTGACCTTTGTGGGTTTCCTGATCCACCTCTACTCCGTCGGCTACATGCACGACGAGACCGACCGCGCCTACGCACGCTACTTCAGCTACCTCAACCTGTTCATGTTTTCCATGTTGGCGCTGGTGCTGGGGTCGAATCTGCTGGTGATGTTCGTCGGTTGGGAGGGCGTCGGTCTCTGCTCCTACCTGCTGATCGGCTTCTATTTTGAAAAGGACTGGTGCGCCTCCGCCGGGAAAAAGGCCTTCGTGGTCAACCGGATTGGTGACTGGGGCTTTCTGCTCGCCATTTTCGCCTGTTTCGCGGTCTTCGGCTCATTGGAGTTCGGTTCCATGTTCCCCGCGGCCGCCGGCCATCCCGAGGCCTACGCCTCGGCGGCCACGGTGATCGGGTTGCTGCTCTTTGTGGGTGCCATCGGCAAGTCGGCTCAGATTCCCCTCTACGTCTGGCTGCCCGACGCCATGGCCGGCCCGACCCCGGTGTCCGCACTGATCCACGCCGCCACCATGGTCACCGCCGGTGTCTATATGGCGGTGCGCTGCAACGTGTTCTATCGGATCAGCCCCACCGCCATGTTGGTGGTGGCCATCGTGGGCGGCGCGACCGCGATCTTCGCCGCCACCATCGGTCTGGTCCAGAATGACGTCAAAAAGGTCCTCGCCTACTCCACCGTGTCCCAGCTCGGTTACATGTTTCTGGGTGCCGGCGTGGGCGCCTTCGTGGCCGCCATCTTCCACGTCGTGACCCACGCCTTCTTCAAGGCCTGTCTCTTCCTTGGTTCGGGATCGGTGATCCACGCCTGCGGCGGCGAGCAGGACATGCGCAAGATGGGGGGCTTGAAGAAGTACATGCCCACCACCTACTGGACCTTCCTGGTGGCCACCATCGCCATCGCCGGCATCTTCCCCTTCGCCGGTTTCTTCTCGAAGGACGAGATCCTGGCCAAGGTCTTCGCCGCTGGCTACGGCGATTTGAACGGATACGGTGCGCTCTACTACGTACTTTGGGGCCTGGCGGTTGTCGGGGCGGTGCTGACCGCGTTCTACATGTTCCGTCTGGTGTACATGACCTTCCACGGTGAATTCCGCGGCGGCGAAGAGGCCGAGCACCACCTCCACGAATCGCCCTGGACCATGACCCTGCCGCTCCAGATTCTCGGCGTCTTGTCGATCATCGGCGGTTTCATGGGCTTCCCCGGCGTGCTCTTCGGACGTCCGGAACTCAATCTCATCGAGCAGTTCATCGAACCCGTGATCTTGCCCCTCCACTGGGGGGGACACGACGTGGTGGAACATGCCGAGCACGCAGCACACCACGTACCCCTCGGGCTGGAGTTCGGTCTCATAGGTCTTTCTCTCGCGGCGGCCGGGCTCGGTATTTGGATAGCGTACCGGTTCTACATGGGATCCGATGCCTACCAGCGCCCCCGTCGTCTCGCCGAGCGGTTCCCCGTCATCTACAAGGTGCTGCTCAACAAGTACTGGGTGGACGAGTTCTATGACGCCACGGTGGTGGCCGGAACCGTCAAGCTCGCGGACCTGCTCTGGGAGTTCGACGCCAGGGTGGTCGACGGACTGGTCAACGGCACTCGCAACTTCACCGTGGGAAACAGCTTCCTGTCCGGGGTCTTCGACCTGAAGATCATAGACGGTGCGGTCAACCTGGTGGGCAGGTCCTACGAGGTGGCGAGTCTCAACTTCCGCAAGCTTCAGGTGGGATTCGCCCAGGGTTACGCAATGGTGATGGTTTTTGGCGCGGCCATTCTTCTGGTCGTGTTTCTCGTGAGTTTCTAGGGAGCGAAGGATGCAATACGACTTCCAATACGGCTGGCTCCTCAACCTGATCTGCTATCTCCCACTGGTTGGGGCGCTGGTCACCATCTTCTTCATCAAGAGCGAGAACTCGCGGGCCATCAAGTGGTTCGCGACCATCGTCACAGGGGTGGACTTCCTGATCTCGATCCCGCTCTGGTTCCTCTACCGGACCGACGGGGCCGAGTTCCAGTTCGCCACCAAGATGGACTGGATTCCATCGGTGGGGGTGCAGTACATATTCGGCGTCGATGGATTCTCGATCCTGCTGATACTGCTCACCACCCTGCTGGGATTCATCGCGGTCTACTCCTCTTTCACGGCCATCACCGAGCGCGAGAAGGAATACTACATCTTCCTCCTGCTGCTGCAGACCGGGATGCTCGGCGTCTTCATGGCGTTGGACTTCATCCTGTTCTACGTGTTCTGGGAGGTGATGCTGGTTCCCATGTACTTCCTGATCGGAGTCTGGGGCGGACCCAGAAGGTTGTACGCGGCGATCAAGTTCTTCCTCTACACCCTGGTGGGCTCGCTGCTCATGCTGGTGGGCATCCTGGCCCTTTATTTCTACAACGCGGGCGGTCTCGCCGCCATCGGACTCCCCGGTCTGGGCAACGCGGCCACCTTCGAGATCCCCGTCCTCTACCAGATGGCCCACATGCTCCCGGCCAGCCTCCAGTTCTGGGTCTTCCTGGCCTTTTTCGTGGGCTTCGCCATCAAGGTTCCCATGTTCCCGTTCCACACCTGGTTGCCCGACGCCCACGTCGAGGCGCCCACGGCCGGGTCGGTGATCCTGGCCGGTGTTCTGCTGAAGATGGGCACCTATGGATTTGTCAGGCTGTCGTTGCCTTTGTTGCCCGACGCCACGGTGAAAGCGGTGGGATGGATCGGTGTGCTCGCCATCATCGCCATCGTCTACGGTGCGCTTGTGGCCATGGCGCAAAAAGACATGAAGAAGCTGGTTGCCTACTCCTCGGTGAGCCACATGGGTTTCATCATGCTGGGCATGTTTGCCCTCAACGAGCCGGGTCTGCGAGGTTCAATCCTCCAGATGCTCAACCACGGCGTCTCCACCGGCGCACTCTTCCTCTTGGTGGGCATCGTGTATGAACGGCGACACAACAGGATGATCGCCGAATACGGGGGCCTTGCGAAGGTGATGCCGGTCTATGCCACCTTCTTCATGGTCATCACTCTGTCCTCCATCGGACTTCCGACCCTCAATGGTTTCATCGGGGAGTTCCTGATCCTGATCGGAGCCTTCAACCACTCCTGGGTCTGGGCCCTGGTCGCCGCCAGCGGCATCGTGCTTGGTGCGGCCTACATGCTGTGGATGTACCAGCGGGTCTTTTTCGGCGAGCTGACCAACGACAAGAACAAGGAACTTCCGGACCTCAACCTCCGCGAAAAGTGGACCCTGATCCCGCTGGTCGTCCTGGCATTCTGGATCGGCCTGTATCCGAAGCCGTTTCTGCGGATGATGGCGCCCACGGTGGATCGCGTGCTGGAACGGGTGGCCGTGGCCATGCCCGAGTACGACGCGGCGGCAGCGGAAGTGGCGGCCATCGCGACGATCCCGGACGAGCACCACGAGGACGTCGAGGAGTAGCGCATGTCGCTTTCAGACTTCGTGCCGCTGATCCCCGAGATCTTCCTGGCGGCCGCTGGTTTTGCTCTCCTTCTGGCCGGGATTTCGCTCGGCAGGAACGGCGTCCGTCCGATCATCAGTGCCGCCGTCGCCTCCCTGGCGGTCACCGCGGTTCTGGTTGTACTCTTCGCGCGCCCCGACGGCGGTCCGACAGCAATCCTCGGCGACATGCTGGCGCTCGACCAATTCGCGGTCTACGTCAAACTGCTGGCCCTCGCATTCTCGGCGGTGTCCCTGCTGATGTCGGCCTCCTATCTGGAACGCGCGGGTTACGGGAGCGGCGAGTTCTCTTCGCTGGTGCTCTTCGCCACCATCGGCATGTTCATCATGGCTTCGGGCGCCAACCTCGCCAGTCTCTATGTCGGCCTCGAGTTGATGGCTCTGTCGGTCTACGTTCTGGTGGGCTACTTCAAACTCGAGGTTAAGTCCAACGAGGGCGCAGTCAAGTATTTCGTTCTCGGAGCGCTGTCTTCCGGCGTCCTGCTGTACGGCATCTCGCTGATCTACGGCACCATCGGCAGCCTCGATCTCGAGACCATCCGCCTCGAACTGACGGCGGTCCCGCAGGACAATTTGACGCTGCTCCTCGGGATCGTGCTGGTGGCCTTCGGCATGCTCTTCAAGGTGGCCGCGGTTCCGTTCCACGTCTGGACTCCCGACGCCTACGAAGGGGCGCCGACCCCGGTTACCGCCTTCATGTCGGTGGGGCCCAAGGCGGCGGCCTTCGCCATGTTTCTGCGGCTCTTCATCATTGCATTCCAGCCCGAGGTGGACACCTGGCGCAATGTGTTGTGGGTGGCTGCGGCTGCCACAATGATCTACGGCAACGTGGCCGCGCTGACCCAGGACAACGTCAAGCGAATGCTCGCCTACTCGTCCATCGCCCACGCCGGCTACGCCCTGATGGGCCTGGTGGCCGCCAGCGCCACCGGATTGTGGTCGGTGCTGATGTACATGCTGGTCTACGGTTTCATGAACCTCGGCGCCTTCGGCGTCGTAATCCTGCTCGAATCCAAGGGCTATGCGGGCGAGACCATCGATGACTACGCGGGTCTGGCCGCCCGCCATCCGGGAGCCGCCGCCCTGATGTTGTGGTTCATGCTGGCGCTGGCCGGGATCCCCCCCACGGCTGGGTTCATGGGCAAGCTCTACATCTTCGGCGCTGCCATGGAGGGCGGCTACGTCTGGCTGACTGTGATTGCGGTCGTCATGTCGGCGGTGTCCCTCTATTATTACTTCCGAATCGTCGTCCAGATGTACATGAAAGACGGCAGCGAAGCGGAACCCGCCACCCTCATTCACGATCGGTGGACCGAGCTGATGATCGCCGTGTGTGCTGTGATCACCTTGCTCGTGGGGATCTACCCTGGTCCGGTGGTGAGCTGGGCCAAGGGCGGGCTGCAGGCGCTGGGAATGGGATAGAGGAATGGCAGACGACGACTCCGGCCGCTCGCCCCAGGGGTCGAAAAAGGGCCGCGGATTCAGATCCGCGAGCACGTGGCTCAACGTCTCCATCGTCGGGATTCAGTTCCCGGTGGCCATTGCACTGGGCTTTTTCTTTGGCCGGTGGCTCGACGGCAGTCTGGGCACCACGCCGTGGCTGACGATAGTATTCAGCCTGTTCGGCATCATCGCGGGCTTTGTGAATCTGTTCCGGATCACCGCCCAGGCCAGCCGGTCCGAGGAGGACCAACTGCGCACGGATTTGGGCCCCATCCAGGTCTACCCACCGGACGACGAGGATGAGGAGGATCGCGATCGCAACGATGACTATTAGTCGTCAGTCCTCCGAGCTGGAGTCGGATCCCGTGGAACGGGACCGGCTGTTCGGATGGC
Organism: uncultured Holophagae bacterium; assembly: GCA_963710645.1. Classification (GTDB taxonomy): domain Bacteria; phylum Acidobacteriota; class Thermoanaerobaculia; order Thermoanaerobaculales; family Sulfomarinibacteraceae; genus FEB-10. The sequence goes on from CAVQBD010000009.1 coordinate 688,271, forward strand.
GGGTGGTGCGCACCACCTGGCTGCTTCTGACGATAGGTGCGATTGGCGAACTGATCTTGAGAAAATCCCTGTCCGGAGCGGTGAGCTTGACCGCGGCAGGTGGGGTGGCTATCATCAATTTTCGCTGGCTCGAGGCGGTTTTGTCCCGGGTGTTGCAACCCGGTCAGCCGCAGTTCGACGGCCGGTCCGTGCTGACCATCGCCGCACGACTCGCGCTCCTCGGCGCACTCTTCGCGGTGCTGTTCTTGGTTCCGTCCGTGGACTTCGTGGCAGTGACACTTGGATTTTCGGCCCTGGTCATCGCCCTCATCATCGAGGGTCTTCGCTGGGGAAGGGTTGGAGGAGACTGACGTGCACCATCCTGTTTCATTCCTCTACAAGCCCATCAACGCCCTGCTGATGAGCCTCTTCGGCGAATCGAGCGCCCGCTGGCAGGAGCTGATGGGAATCCACACCGCAGGCTACTGGCTGCCGGACCACGTCATCATGGCCGTCCTCGCGGTGATCGTCATCGCCGCCATCCTGATTCCCATAAGCCGGCGTCTGTCGGTGGAGAATCCGGGCAAGGGCCAACAGATGATGGAATTGCTGGTGTCGGGGCTGGAAGGCCTGATCGACGACGTGGTGGGCCACGGCTTCGGCAAACGCTTCCTGCCCTTCATCGGCGGCCTGGCGGTGTTCATTTTCGTGTGCAACATTTTCGGGCTGTTCTATTTCGTCCAGCCCCCCACCGCCAATCCCAACACCACCTTCGCGCTGTCCATCACCGCCTTCCTGTTCTACAACTTCGTGGGGATCAAAGACAACGGATTGTTCAAGTACCTGAAACACTTTGCGGGTCCGTTGCCGCTGCTGGCGCCGCTCATGGTGCCCATCGAGATCATCTCGCACCTGGCGAGGATCCTCTCCCTGGCTCTCCGCCTGTTCGGCAACATCTTCGGCGAACACACCGCGACCGGGATCTTCTTCTTCTTGTTCCCGCTGATTCTGCCCTGGCCGATGATGGGGCTCGGGATCTTCGGTGCCCTATTACAGGCGTTTATTTTCATCATGCTCACCATGGCGTACCTCAATGGGGCCGTTGGTGCAGAAGAACATTAGACCAACGACTGAAAAAAACGGAGGAGGACCGTATGAATCGACGATTTGCAATTCTCGCTTTGATCTTGGTGACACTGGCGCTGGCTGCGCCTGCCATGGCGCAGGACCACGCCGCGGAAGCCGCAGGCAAGAGCCCGTGGCAGTACCTTGGCGCCGCCTTTGCCATCGGCATTGCCGCAGCGTTTGGCTCCCTGGGTCAGGGCAAGGGTCTGTCGGCGGCTTGCGAGGCCATCGGCCGCAACCCGGGCGCCGTTGGACCGATCCGGATCACCATGATCATCGGTCTCGCGCTGATCGAGTCCCTGGTGATCTACGCGCTGATCATCGCGTTCTTGATTCTGGCCTAGGTAGCTTCGGACAGCGAATCTTCCGGCCGGGGCCCGACGGGCCCCGGCCTTGCCATTTCTGGAGCTCAATTTTCAGCCCTGTCTTGTGATGTCGCCTAGTTCGACGTCGGAGACAGGGCTGAAAATTGAGAAATACCAACATCTTCGAAAAATTCTCGTGTGTTTCTAAGATGAAACATTGATCTTTACACGAGCTATACACACTGGTGCTTGACAGTGATGTTTCAAGAATGTATCATTCTCGAACTATGGAGGTCAGCATGACGCAAGTCGCAGAACCAAGGAAGTGGGATTTCACCTCCGGCACCTTGCCGTACAGAGATCAGCTCTTCAAAAGCGCGCTCCGGATGACTCGTTCTGTGGAAGACGCCGAAGACCTCATCCAGGAGACCTACCTCAAGGCCTTCAAGTACTACGAACGTTTCGCCGAAGGCACCAACTTCAAGGCGTGGCTGTTCAAGATCATGAAGAACACCTTTATCAATTCCTACCGTAAGAAGAAGCTCCAGCCGCCCAAGGTGGACTTCGACGACGTCCAGGAGGGTCTCGAAGAGACGCTGATGGACAAGGCCAAGGACCCCACCACCGATCCTCTGGCCGGGGTGCTCTCCGGCGAGATGGACCATGAGGTCCGGCAGACCCTGGTCGAGCTGCCCCACGACTACAAGATGGTTGTGCTGCTGGCCGACCTCGAGGGCTTCTCCTACAAGGACATCGCCGACATCCTCGAGGTTCCGGTGGGCACCGTGATGTCGCGCCTCTACCGAGGCCGCCGCATGCTCGAGCACACCCTGCTGAAGTACGGCCGACGTTACAACTACATCAATGTTCCGCCCGAGAAGCTGCGGGACTCCAAGATCGATATCTCCGAGTTCTTCGGAGCGACAGCAACGACGACGCACTGACCCTCCTTCCAAAATCTTTCAAGCCAGCAGGACCCGTCTTGCTGGCTCCTTTTTTTTGCCTAGCGCCGAGGCCGCTCCCAATCGCGGTGGTTGCTCAATTCCGCTCGCGGCCGGACTTTCCGACGGGGTATCCTCGGTCCAAGAGCGGCCGATCGCGGGATTGAGTGAGGAGGACGAGATGCGGCAAGTGTGGATACCCAGACACGGTGGGCCCGACGTACTGGAACTGCGGCAGGCGCCAGATCCCGATCCCCAACCGGGCGAAGTTCGGATCCGCGTCGAGGCGTCGGGCATCAATTTCGCCGACATCCTCTCCCGAATGGGTCTGTATCAGGACGCTCCTCCCCTGCCATGTGTCGTCGGCTACGAGGTCGCCGGCATCGTGGACGGGACCGGTGATGGAGTGGAAGGGTTCAGCACCGGTGACCGGGTGGTCTCGGCCACGAGGTTCAAGGGTTACTCGGACGTGGTCTGCGTTCCAGCCGGCCAGGCCCGCTCGATTCCCGACAGCCTCTCATTCGCGGACGCCGCTTCGATCCCGGTCAACTGGCTCACCGCCTGGTGGATGTTGGTGCGGCTGGCGAACCTCCAGGGCGGCGAGACCGTGCTGGTCCACGCCTGCGCCGGCGGCGTTGGGCTTGCAGCCCTGCAGATCACCCGTCATGTCGGAGGACGGGTGATCGGAACCGCCTCGGCTTCCAAACACGACAGACTGCGCGCCATGGGCGTCAGCCACTGCATCGACTACCGAACGCAGGACTTCGAGAAGGAGGTCATGTCGCTCACGGACGGGCGCGGTGTGGACGTGGTCCTCGATGCGGTGGGTGGCCGGTCGTTCGCCAAGAGCTATCGGGTGCTGGACGGCCTCGGGCGTCTCATCCTCTTCGGGGCATCGAGCTTTGCCCCGGGAACCCGCCGGAGCCTTCCGGCCGCCATGCGCGGTCTGGTGCAGACCCCGCGATTCAACCCATTCTCACTGATGATGAAAAGCCGGGGCGTATTCGGCTTCAACCTCGGCCGCATCTGGCACCGGGCCGAGGAGACGGCCGACATGATGGTTCATATCCTCGACCTTATGGTTGACGGCACCTTCAAGACCGTCGTGGATCAGACCTTCCCCTTCGACCGAGCCGGTGATGCCCACCAGTACATCCAGGACCGGAAGAACTTCGGCAAGGTCATTCTCACCCCGTGACCCGTGACCACCCTGGGTCTGAGGTGCCGGCTCAGACCTCCGGCTTTTCAGGGTTCGCAGCCACCGGGTGAATCTTCGCGGCCCCGTCCTCAAGGAGCGTCTTGATGTTGGCCGGCTGGCCGAGCAGCGCGTTGGGAATCAACAGACCGCCTGAGATCAACATCTTGACGCCTTCCTCCACGGTAATGTCGAGGACCTTGACGTCGCTCCGTGCCACCGCAACCAGGAAACCACTGGTGGGGTTGGGCGTAGTGGGGACGAAGACCATGAAACTGGGTTCCTCGTTCAATGCTGTCTTTGGACCGAGTTCCCGGGTCACAAACCCGAGAGCCTTCATCCCGTGCCACGGAAACTCCAGCAGAACGACTTTGCGGAATTCGGTGATCTCGCGGATCTGGATCGCCTCGGTGATCTGCCGAGCGCCCTGGTAGATCGGGCTGAGCAGTGGTACGCGCGCCAGCAGCCGTTCGGTAAAATCCAGCAGTCGGCCGCCAATCACGTTGGTCGCGATCACACCCAGCAACAACATCGCCACTATCACCAGCAGGACGCCGATACCCGGGATTTCTCTCTCGAAGAGCTGTCTGGAGATCGGTCGAAACCACCGATCCAGAATCTGGAAAAGGAACCGGGCGAAGAAGATGGTGACCACCAGCGGCAGTGCCACCAGGAATCCGACGATGAAACGCCGGCGCAGCCAACTCCCCAGTCCGCGCTGACGATGGTCGTCTTGGCTCGTGACCACCACCAGCCGGCGAAAGAAGCCGCTGTCGGAACCCTTGGACTGCTCTGCCATCGTCAACACACTTTACACCCTTCGGGGGTCTCCAGATTCCCGACAGATGTCGTGAAAGACCTCAGCCTACAGCCGGAAACGCTTGGACAGTGCGGCCTGTCGCGATAATATCTTCGGTTGGAGGTCGTATTGGACGCTCAACGTGCGCTGATGGTCGTAGGTGGCCAGTGGGGTGACGAAGGCAAAGGCAAGGTGGTTGACCTTCTTTCCGCCGGCTACCCAGTGGTCGTGAGGTACAACGGGGGCAACAACGCCGGTCACACGGTGCGGTTCGCCGACCGCCGGTTCGCCCTCCACCTGGTGCCGTCCGGGATCATCCACGAGGACGTCGTCTGCTACCTGGCCTCCGGAATGGTGATCGATCCGTCGTTCCTGGTCACCGAGCTCGACCGTCTGAACGGCGAGGGTGTGAACACCAAGGGACGAGTCTTCCTGTCACCAAGAGCCACCCTCATCCTCCCGACCCACAGGGCGTTGGACGGAGCCAGAGAGGGCGCCCGCGGCGTCGGTAAGATCGGCACCACAGGCCGCGGTATCGGCCCGGCCTACCAGGACGCGGCCCAACGCCGCGGGCTGCGCGCCTATCTGCTGCCCCAGCCCGACCGCTTCATGGCAGAGGCCCGCTCCCTCATGGAGCAGCACAATCACGAGCTCGTCGACCTGTTCGGCGCCGAACCGGTGGATCTCGACACGGCCCTCACCGAACTCGCCGCGGCCGCCGAACGACTCGGACCCATGGTGCGCGAGGTGGGTCCCGAGATTCGCCGCCACGTGGCCGACGGGAGGCCGATCCTCTTCGAAGGCGCTCAGGGCATTCTGCTCGACCGCTGGTGGGGCACCTATCCCTACGTCACGTCGTCGTCCTGCATGCCGGCCATGGCCGCCGCTTCCTGCGGCATCGCGCCGTCTCTGCTGGGCCCGGTCATCGGCATCATGAAGGCCTACGTCACCCGCGTCGGGAGCGGGCCCTTCCCCACCGAACTCGATGACGAGCAGGGCGAAAAGCTGCGTGAGAAGGGTGCCGAGTTCGGCACCACCACGGGCCGGCCGCGGCGCTGCGGATGGTTCGATGCGGTGGCGGCACGCTACGCAGTCGAGGCAGCGGGCATCGACGCCGTGGCGGTCACCAAGCTGGATGTGCTCGATGAGTGCGACACCCTCAAGGTGGCAGTGGCCTACGAACTGCCCGACGGCACCGTGCTCGATACCGTCCCTGCGGATCCCGAGGTCCTGGCTTTGGTCCGGCCGCGTTACGAGGAGGTGCCCGGCTGGAACACCGACACCGTCGGCACCACGTCGGAGGACGAGCTGCCCGAGGCGGCCCGCCAGTATCTGCTGTACTTGGAGAAATGCGTAGGGGTTCCCATCGTGTTGGTCTCCACCGGCCCCCGGCGCGAAGAAACCATGGTGCGGGGGGACCACCCCATCGCCCGCTGTTTCGCGTCGGCGATGAAAACCAACCCGACCGCTTGATCCTCGGGCCTGAGGGCGTTACATTGACCTTCCGTTGGGCCGTTAGCTCAGTTGGTAGAGCATCGGACTTTTAATCCGGTGGTCCTGGGTTCGAGTCCCAGGCGGCCCACCAATTTTTGTTCGATCTGAGTTCGAACAAAAATTGCCACGGCGTAGCTCCGAGCGAAGCCGGGCACCTTCCTTTACATCGGTAGCGGGTCGAAATCTCCGCCCGGGCAAATCAGGTGTTGTGACGTTGTGATACCTGGCACGGTTACTCCGGATTGATGCCACCCTTGGATTGGTACCACACTGAGCGTTCCTGGCACTGTCGCATACGTGGTACCTATCAATTGTGGATGGCGAGCCCGAAATTCGTCGATGCCCATCATGTAACACAGCGCCTTCAGGGATCGCGAATTGGATGTTCTCGTCGCCAGTCCACGCGCACGAACCGCGGCCAGTAGAGGGAGTCGTCATTCACGAGGTCGCCGAAGTTGTCGGCATTCTGGGCATAGGTCACGGCGAGTCCGTCGGCGAGGAGTTCGGGGTGGGCCTTGCCGGCGTAAACGAAGGTGTGGGGCCGGTCGCTCTCGGGCGGGCGGAAGAAGGTTCGGCGGCTCGACCAGGGGCCTTCGGGCGCAGGCGCCGTCCGGACGTCGAGTTCGGCGCCGCCGAAGCCGGTGGCCTGGACCGAGATCCACTCGCCTCGAGCCTCATCGAAATGCAGTGATCCCTCGGGTGCGGCGTCTTCGAACAGGGCGATGGCTTCGTGTTCGCTCGACCAGCCGTTCTCCGTCCACCAGGTCGCGCCGGAGAGGAAGCCGCGCAACGCGGTCTCGGCCGGCCAGCGGACGAGGAAGGCGTGGTGGGGGGGTCCGCGGGTAGACAACGCGTAGAGCCAGCCGTCGTCGATCGCCGCACCCATGCTGGCGATGACGACGTCGGCCGGAAGGTTATGCGCAATGTCGCGAATCGGCCACGTCCGCGGGTCGTCGCCCGAGAGCTCGATGAGCGTGGCGCGCGTACCCTCGATCGAAAACCCCAGCCCTTCGCTGGACGGGGCGACGCACATCCAGAAGAGCAGCAGCTTCCCATCCACCGCGACGCCGTGCACGGGCCAGTATCGGTAATCATCATCGTCGGCCAGGAACGCCTGCGGGCCAACGCCGGCCTCCCGGGGCAGCAGGTCCGCCCGAGGGGTCGAGGGTTTCGGCTCGCGCCAGAAAAAGCGCATCGTGGCGGTGAGCGGATCCAGCCCGTCCTGGATGGCCAGCGTGTTCGAGATCATGATGCTCTCGTCTCGCCGGTGGGCATCGCTGGTCGAGATGAACGTGTCGCCAAACAGCCAGAGCGTGCGCTTGTCATCGACCTGGATCGAGTACGCCGCGTCGCTCCCCAGCCAGCGCGGAGACTGGCGGAAGAGCGCGTCCGCCTGCGGCCACGCCGTTCCGACGGGCGCGGTGTCATGCCCGAGGCAGGGCTCGTTCGCGCCAGGCACCCCGCAGCCGGCAAGTACGAGGATCAGGTACCACGCGGTAGACCCGTGCGCCGATCGCTGAAATGGCCTTCTGGACACGGGCGGACTCCGGAAAAGAGCGGGCATGGGTGTTGAGCTTCTCCCTGAAAACAGGCGCAAGCAAGTAGTGAGAGGGATAGGAAATTCCTTTTCAGCCAGCCGGCGGAGGCCTTCTCGGAAACCGGGATACACGTGCGCGAGCTGCGCGCGGGATGGATGGGTAGTCCCATTCGGTTGCGCCGAGCGTCCGACAACGCTCGGCCTCATGGGTGCTGCCCTTCGCATCGACGAATCGTGAGGTCGTGACCAACAGCACCTGGTCGCGATGTCAACTGCCCGGCATGAACATCGCCGTGAACGCGATGGCGTCGGGTTCATCGTGTCCTCGCGCCGTTGTGAACTGGATGCTGGCGGCCTCCCGGCCGGCGATCGTCTGCTGCTCGGCCCGGACCTCGCTGCCTTCATACTCAGCGACGATGTCCAATCGGGCCATGGCGGCCACCACCTTGTCGCCCCAGCTGTCATCCAGCCGCGTGCCTTCCGGGAGCTGGTAGTCGATCGAGATCACTCGGCCCCACATCTGCGAATCGTCGCCTAGAATTTGGTCGTTGAGTGGTCCGAACTCCTCTTCCAGCTCCGCCTTGAGTAGCGCGTTGACTTCTGATGCCAGGTCGTCCGCCGCCGCCGGAGGACAGAGCAGCAGGAGAGGCACCACGACGAGACTCCTTGACCACACACTTCTTCTGAGGCTTTTCAAAGATGTGAACGACATTGATTGAGTCCTCCTTTGGTCGGCCGGGACTGTGCCCGGCATCGTTGGGTCCGGCTGGCAGGAGTGAGCCTCCACGCATCTCCCCTCTGCTGTCGATTCGCCATGAAATATGCCTCAGCATAACACCGACCGATGAATGAGCACGGCCGGCGCCCGGGCTGCAAAGAGCAGTCGAAAGTGGCTGGTGCGTCAGTCTGCCGGCAAAGGTCTCAGCACGAGTTCCTGCTCACCCCGGCGCACCTCGACTCCGGAAAAGTCTGCCGAGAAACCGATGGCCTGTGATGGGTGCCTCCCTTCGCATTGTTGGATTGGCACCGATGATTGCAGCAAGTCCCTACCCACCTCGAACTCAACACACGTCCATGGGACACTCATGGGACATTCACGCTCAAAACAGCCCAACAACCGCCAACAGTCCCCATCAACGAAGCGGCACCCAAGGTCCCTGTTTTGGGTTGGTTACCTTTTCGTGGGGTGTTGAGAGTGATTGATGTATGTTGTTGATAATAAGTTATTTACAGGACTTTTGATCCGGTAGTCGCTGGTTGCTCGCGCCCTGCGGGCGCGGCGTTGCACCGTCGCCAGCGAGTGGTTCATGGGCTCCTCCTTTGGATGAGCCTTGAACCACAGATCGCTGCCGCCGGCGGAATCGAGTCCAGCACGGCTCACCAGGCTTCGTTCTAGTCCAATGGCCGAGAACGAAGCCTGCCACGGCGAAGCGCGGAGCGCGAAGCCGGGCATCCCTCCTGAAGCCATTTTCTGGCCGAGCCTGTCCCGGCGTAGCCTTAGGCGAAGCCGGAAACTCCGCCCGGGCGAGCCAAGTCACCGCGTAGCCCAGCGAAGCCGGGCATTCTCCCTCACGCCTGTAGCAGACCGAGAACTACCACCTGGCAGATCTTCCATTTCAGATCAACAGATGTGGAAGTGTTTACGGGGCACCCATCCTGCTCATGCTCGACTGAACCGAGATCCTGTTCAATCTTGACGACTGTATATTTAAGGTATATATTTTATACCATGGAGTTCGAATTCGATTCACGCAAGAGCCGCTCGAACAAAAAGAAGCATGGGATCGACTTCGACGAAGCGCAGGCACTGTGGGATGACCTGGACCTGATTGTCATTCCGGCCCGAACTTCCGACGAACCGCGGTATCTGGTCGTCGGAAGAATTGGCGAGACCCACTGGTCCGGAGTCATGACCTACCGGGAGGATCGAATTCGAATCATTTCGGTTCGTCGTTCTCGGGACGAGGAGATTGAGATATATGAAAGCTAAAGATTTCGACAAGAAGTTCGACGCGGGCGAGGACATCACGAAGTACCTCGATCTGACGAAAACAAGACGGCCCGGCCACGAACAGAAACGGGTCAATGTCGACTTCCCGGTATGGATGATCGAGTCCCTCGACCGCGAGGCCTCTCGCCTCGGTGTGCCGCGTCAATCGCTGATCAAGATGCTGATTGCCCGCCACTTCGACAAGGCGTCGTGAACAAAAATCCGGGAGCGTTCGGCATTGCTGGATTGTGAGGAAGTGGAGATTTGGGTGGGTCAGCGGGCTAGGATCGGGCTAAGGGTGAAGTTGATCGTATCGCAACATATTGATTTTCATAGACTTCAATGATGGGGGGCGTGGACTTTTCATCCGGTGGTCTTGGGTTTACGTCGTCCACCCCCCTACCACCCTCACGACGCGTCCCGCCGAGATGAGCGGGTGGCCCTACGCCAACCACCCGCCCTCTTCGAACCCCCTGCCTAGGGCCACATACCGCTCCCTTCGGCGTGATGACTGGCGCCCTACGGGCGCCGCGTTGCACCGTCGCCAGCGAGTGGTTCATGGACTCCTCCTTCGGATGAGCCTTGAACCACAAATCGCTGCCGGCGGCGGAATCAGGCTTTCTCACGGCTTGGCTAGAAAACCACGTTGAATAATCATCGCACGTCCGGATTACCTTGACAAGGTATACCTATAAGAGGTATATTGATGTCGGATGGCAATCAAGGACTTCGCCAGCAGAGCCGTCGAAGGGTTTTTTCTTGGCGGTGTTGTCCCCAAACGCGCCGGCTGGGCTGAGGTCGCCAAGATCGCCTCCAGGAAGCTCGACATGCTTGACTACGCGCATCGATTGACCGATCTGATATCGCCTCCGGGAAACCGGCTGGAGCCTCTAAAAGGAGATCTTTCCGGTTTTCACAGCATCCGGATCAACGATCAATGGAGAGTGGTCTTTCGGTGGACTGATGCCGGTCCGACCGATGTGGACATTCGTGATTATCATTGAGGGGACCATGAAGAGAACACGCGAACCGACAACGCCGGGTGAAATCCTCCGCGAGGAGTTCCTTCTGCCTCTGGACATGACTCAGAAGGAACTTGCGAATCATATTGGGTGCGACGTGAAGGTCATCAACCGCCTCGTCAACGGCCGCACCTCGGTGTCAGCCGAGATGGCTCTGCGGCTCGGCGCCACCTTCAGAACCTCGGCCGAGTTCTGGCTGAACGCTCAGAAAGCACTAGACCTGTTTCGTGCTGAAGGCCGTGTATCCGACCTTCCTCCGCCCATCCTCATGGCGAGCTGAAAACGATTACCAGCGCGAAGCCGGGCCCCACCTTACTCGCTTATCGAGAATCATGGGTGCCAAGTTTCGCGTTGTTGCGCTGTGGTCGCACGGAGGATGGGAGGCCGGGGTTGGGGCCCGAGAATTTGGAATGAGTTGCCCCGCTCCCGTAGTTTTGAAACCAGTGCCAGGCTTTAGGATTTTAGAAAGTTCCAAGAAACCAGTGCCAGGCTTTAGGATCTTAGAAAGTTCCGATGGCGACTTAGGATCAACCAACTTCCCAAGTTCCTAAAGTCTGGCACCCATACCATATGTGGCACCCATCTGACGGCGTCGGTCAACAGATTGGCGACCGCGATCAAGTCTCTTTCTCTGTCAGAGGTTATCTTCGTTCCTACCGATCACACGGATCGAAATCTACCGAACGACGGAGGACACGATGATGAAAAACAAACAGCCCATTCTGATTATCGGGGGTACCGGAAAGACGGGCCGCCGGGTCGCCGAGAAGCTCGCCGCCCGAGGCGTGCCGACCCGTGTCGCGTCCCGCTCCGGCGAGACCCAATTCGATTGGAACGACACAACGACATGGGGGACCGCGCTCGATGACGTATCGGCGGCCTACGTGACCTACTTCCCGGATTTGGCCGTGCCCGAAGCGCCCCCCGCTATCCAGGAATTCGCGAGCCTGGCCGCCGAGCGTGGCGTCCAGCGATTGGTGTTACTGTCGGGTCGAGGTGAGGAAGAAGCTCAACGCTGCGAGCGCATCGTTCTGGACACCAACCCTGCCTCGACCATCGTCCGCGCCAGCTGGTTCAACCAGAACTTCAGCGAGGGGTTCTTCGTGGACATACTGCGCGACGGTGTTCTCGCGCTGCCCGCCGGGGATGTCCGTGAACCCTTCATCGACGCCGAAGATATCGCGGAGGTGGCCGTCGCGGCCCTGACCGAGAGTGGGCACGAGGGACAGATCTACGAAGTCACAGGCCCGCGCCTGATGACCTTCGCCCAGGCCGTCGATGAAATCGCCAGGTCTGCCGGCCGCGAGCTGCGCTACGTACAGATCCCCGTCGAGGAATTCGTTCGCGGGATGCTCGAGCAGCAGGTTCCGGAGGAAGTTGTCTCGCTGACGCGGTACCTGTTCGAGACCGTACTGGACGGCCGCAATGCCTCCACCGCTGACGGCGTGCAGCGCGCCCTCGGCCGCCCGCCCCGCGACTTTGCCGAGTTCGCGCGCGCGGCGGCCGCGGCGGGCGTGTGGTCGGTCGGCGAACCGAGCGGCGAACGAGCGGAGTCGGGCGATCGCCCCACCAACGGCTCCAACGAACGGGTGCTGCGCCGGTTTGTCGACGAGGTCGTCAACCGTGGCGACACCTCCGCACTCGACGAACTCGTCCATACTGACTACGTTTACCGCAGCCCGGGCGAGGAGCTCCACGGCCCGGAGGGCCTGGCGGCGCTGTTCGACGGCTACCGCTCGGCGTTCCCGGACCTCGCGTTGGAGATCGACGATCTGCTGGTAGCAGATGAGGCCACGGTCATGACATTCACCATCACGGGGACCCACCGCGGCGATCTGCTCGGGATTCCGGCTACCGGTCGGCAGGTGCGGGTCAACGGCATGGTGCGCAGCCGGTTCCGCGACGGCAAGATCGCCGAGGAGTGGGAGATCCTCGACCAGCTCTCGCTCTTCGAGCAGCTCGGAGTCGTTGGAGGTGCCGCATGACTCCACTGCTGTTCGCGGCCGCGATCGGTGCCGCCCTCGTCTCCGGGATCTTCTACGCGTTCTCGACTTTTGTAATGCGGGCCCTCGGGCGATTGGCGCCCCGGGAAGGCATCGCGGCCATGCAGTCGATCAACGTCGTCGTCATCAACCCGATGTTCTTGCTGGCGTTCTTCGGCACCGGGGCACTCTGTGTGGCCACGATCGCCGCCTCTCTGCTTTCCGAGACCGGGGTGTCGCTCGCCCCGGCGCTGACCGGTGGCATCCTGTATATCGTCGGATGTATCGGGATCACGATGGTCGCCAACGTGCCGTTGAACGAGAGGTTGGCAGACGTGAGCCCGGACGATGCCGAGGCCGAGTCACTATGGGACCTTTACCTGGCCCGCTGGACCCTGTGGAATCACGTACGAACCGCGGCCTCGCTGGCCGCGGCCGCCTTGCTCGTGATCGCGATGGGGACGGCGTAGGCGGGGCATCCGCTGATGGAGACACGGAATTCCGACCTCTCGACTTCGTGTTGCAGACGCCGAGGGATATTCTCAGTTGGGATTCGTGACGGCCATTTTCGCCCGCAGGATGATCCAGGCCGCCGGGGAGTCGGTGGACGGACCGGCCTTGCTGCGTTCCATTGGATTGGAGCCGGACGAACCGCTGGACGTGACCGAGATGATCGCGGACGACGCCTACTACGATCTCCTCGAACGTATTGCCGCAAAGATGGAGAACGCGTTCGAGCTGCCGCTCCGCGTCGGTCCGCTGATGCGGCCGGATGATTACGGTGCCCTCGGTCTCGCCTGGAAGTCGGCGCCGACGATTCGAAGCTCGCTCGAAAGGGTCGAGCGCTACTGCCGACTCTGGACTGACAACCTGACCTATGAGATCTGCGATCGAGACGACGGGGTCGATTTCATCGTCCATCGGTTCGGGGAGCGGCGGCTCGGAATGAGGTTCTCGAACGAGGCGACGCTCGCCAGCGCCACCTCGCTCATTCGCCAGACGTCATCGCCGCGCTTTCGTCCGCGAACCGTGTTCCTGAAACACGCGGCTCCCAGATCGATCTCGGCCCACGAACGCTATTTCGGTTGCCCCGTGCTCTTCGATTCTGACCGGGACGCTCTGTCCATTTCGAGCGAAGTGATTTCGACCGGCCCAACCACCTGGCAGACGACGGAATCTCCCGCTTTCTGATCTCTCACCTCGAAGCGGAGATCGAATCTCTCGAGACCGAGATCCCGGTGGAAGCCCTCGTCGAGCGCGAGATTTCGCGCTCGTTGAGCGAGGGAGTTCCGAGGATGAGCTATGTTGCCCGACGCCTGGCCATGAGTGAGCGAACGCTCCACCGGCGACTCTCCGAAAGGGGCTTTTCGTTCAGGACCACGGTCGAGGAGACCCGCCGGCACGTTGCGGAAAACCTCCTCCGCGAAAGCCGGTACTCCCTGACCGAGGTGGCATTTCTCACCGGATTCTCCGAGCAGAGCGCGTTCAACCGCGCATTCAAGCGCTGGACGGGACTCACTCCCACCGCCTTTCGCAGTGCGGGGCGGAAATGACGGATGGATGGCACCCATGACTCGGTTCTTTGTGATCTCCAACGTCGAGCAACGGATCTCCTGGTCTGAGATCACGCGATGATGAAGACCATTCAAAATTCTCCGCTCATCTATTCACGAGTCGCGGGAACGCTATACCTGGTCATCATCGTATCCGGGATATTTGGCGAAGCATTCGTGCGATCCGGCCTGATCGTACCGGAGAACGCGGCAGCAACTGCACACAACATCATGGCGTCTCAGGGGCTTTTCCGAGTCGGGTTTCTCGCCGATTCGATCATGTTCCTGAGCGACGTCGCGCTGGCCGTGCTTCTCTTTGTCCTTCTCAGGCCGGTCAACAAGGTCATTGCCCTCGTCGCGATGTGCTTTCGGTTGACTCAGACTGCTGTGCTGGCACTCAATCTGCTCAACTACTACGCCGCCGTACTGCTCTTGAACGGAGCCGTCTACGCATCGGCATTTGAACCTGACCAGCTGGCATCTCTGTCATACCTGTTCCTCGACCTCCATGGGCACGGCTACGATCTGGGATTGCTGCTCTTCGGGGTTCACTGCCTCCTGATCGGGTACCTGATCTTCACGTCGCGTTACCTCCCAAAGGCATTGGGGGCGCTGATGATCGCAGCCTCTGCTTCATATTTCGTGGGGAGCTACACGCGGTTTCTCTTCCCCGACTACGTCTCGGTTGTTGCACCGGTCTACATTGTCGCTTTCGTTTCCGAAATATCACTGTGCTTGTGGCTCCTGCTCAAGGGCGTGGATGTCCGAAAGTGGAGAGAGCAGGCCGAGGGTTGTGTTGAAACCTAGGAGAGATCCAACGAGCGGCACCTATCAAGCGACTCGGGTCAGCACCATCAGCTGATAGGGCTCCAGCTCGAGCTCCTGAGCGGCGGTGATCACACGTCCAGCGTGGAGATCGACCATCGTCTTGCGCATCCCGATCTGCCGCAGTCGTCTCGCTTCCAGCTTCTGCGTTCGCTCGCTGAGTTGACTGGGTGCCACTGACTGGGTGCCACTGATAACAACCTAACAACCTGACTGGATTGGCTGGATATCCGTCATGGGGAGGTGTTAGGATTCGAGCATCCCGTCCGCGCCGGAGAAGAATCTCATGGCGCGATCACCTCGCTTGTTCATCCCAGACGCCATTTACCACGTGTACTGTCGAACAGCTCGAGGAGAGATGGTCTTCTCGAACCCGGACGAGGCCCACGAATTCGTCGACGTCTTAGCCGACGTCAAACGGCTTCACGGGTTTGAGGTACTGGCTTGGTGTCTGATGGGTAATCACTACCACATCGTGATTCGAACGCGGAGTTTCCCCCTGTGGCGCAGCATGGCCCGAATTCAGTGCCGCGTCGCCCGTGGGCACAATCGAAGGCGGAGGATTTTGGGACGGCTGTGGCAAAGCCGATACAAAGCCCGAGTGGTGCTTCACGACATGTATTACCGTCAACTTCTCGCCTATGTGCACCTCAACCCTGTGGCAGCAAAGCTCGTGGTGGATCCGGCGGCGCACCCGTGGAGCGGCCACCCAGCTCTGATTGGGCAGGTTCCGGCCAAATTGGTGGACGTCGGCCCTGCCCTTGCGGGTCTTGGGGAGACCCTCCAGGAATCTCGAAAGGCGTATCTAGAGCAGGTCCGCCTTGTAGCCGAGGCCAGATGGCTTGATACGGGTGTGCGAAAACTCCCTTGGTGGGAGAAGGTCTCAAACGATGACCAACTCGTCGAAGAAAAGGATGCTCAGAACGCGGTCGATTTCCGCGGCGAAGCGATCCTTGGCGTCTCGTCGATACGCATCGATGTTGCGCTTGCAGCCAGTCTCATCTGCGAGGCTACCGGCACCTCGTTGGCTGACCTTCGCGGTCGGTCGACCTCTGTGGGCATTTCTCTGGTGAGGAAGGCCCTTGCTACCCTCGCGGTTGATCACCTCGGGCATTCGGTCGCCGATGTTGCCGATCTCCTCAGGAAACACCCTGGATCAGTGAGTCGGTGGCTCAAGACACCGCGCAGAACTGATGGACACGACGATTCAGTGTCAGCGATTCTGGAATCCGTTGCAGAACTCAGTAGTGACCTAAAAAAGATGTGAGGTTGTTATCAGTGGCACCCGCTCTAGTGGCACCCGCTCTGGTTCTGGGAAATTCCAGTATAGTACGGGTCGATGCCAGCACCCTCCGCCCACGGTGCTCTCGTCGGGCACCCGTTGATCCGAAAATTCCTCGGCAGCCTTTGGGCTGCGGTGCGGGATCTGCTCCCCATTTTCATCGTCATCGTCGTTTTCCAGTCAGTGGTCCTGCGCCAGCCGTTTCCGCACGTCGCGGAGGTGCTGGTCGGGGCCCTGTTCGTTGTGGTCGGCCTGATGTTCTTCGTGCAGGGGTTGGAGATGGGCCTGTTTCCCATCGGCGAAGCAATGGCCTACGCCTTTGCGCGCAAGGGCAGCCTAGCGTGGCTCCTGACGTTCGGCTTTCTCCTCGGCTTTTCGACGACGATCGCTGAGCCCGCCCTGATCGCGATCGCCGGTGAAGCGGCTGACGTGGTGGCGGACGCGGGCTACATCGGTTCGGATCCGGGGGCCCGCTCCTCCTACGCCCTCCAGCTACGAATGACCGTGGCGCTGTCAGTCGGCGCGGCGATCGTCCTCGGGATTTTCCGCATCTTGCGCGGGTGGCCCGTTCAGATTCTAATCATCGGCGGCTACGTCTTTGTCACCCTCTTGACCTTCGTAGCACCCGACATGATCATCGGCATCGCCTTCGACTCCGGCGGTGTCACGACGTCTACGGTCACGGTGCCGCTGGTAACCGCGCTGGGTGTCGGGCTGGCCACTTCGATCCAGGGGAGGAATCCCCTGATCGACGGTTTCGGTCTGATCGCGCTCGCTTCGCTCATGCCGATGATTTTCGTGATGCTGCTGGGCATCGCTCGGTTCGGGCTGCAGACCCCGGGTGTCGGATGAACCCCCGAGGGAGGAATCGACCGTGATCGAGAGTCTAACCGGCGCACTGCTGGCCACGGCCCAGGACGTGTTTGCCGTCACCGCCCTGCTTCTGGGCTTTCAATTGTTCGTCCTGCGCAGGCCGATCCCGCACCTGCGGCAAATGCTGATCGGCATCGTCTTCGTCGTGGTCGGGCTGGCCTTTTTCCTAATGGGCCTCGAAATGGCGTTGTTTCCTCTCGGTCAGCACATGGCCACCGAGTTGTCATCGGCTGAGTTCGTTTTCGGGACCGCGACGGTGCCAGAGTCGCCGCCGTGGTGGGAATACGGCTGGGTCTATGTGTTCGCCGCGATCATCGGTTTTTCCACCACCCTGGCCGAGCCCGCCCTGATCGCCGTCGCCTTCAAGGCCAACGAAGCCTCCCGCGGTACGATCCGGCCGTGGGGACTCCGACTCGTCGTCGCCGTCGGCGTCGCCGTCGGCATATCGCTCGGCACCTTCAGAATCGTCACCGGAACCCCCTTGGTCTGGTACATCGCGGCCGGCTATTTCATCGTGCTCGTGCAGACTTTCTTCGCGCCGAAATCGATCATCCCGCTGGCCTACGACTCGGGAGGGGTCACGACCTCGACCGTGACGGTGCCACTGGTCACGGCCCTCGGGCTCGGTCTCAGTGCGACCATCCCTGGACGAAACCCCGCGCTGGACGGTTTCGGGCTGATAGCGTTCGCAAGTCTATTCCCGATGATCACCGTCATGGGCTACGCCCAGCTTGCCGTGTGGTGGGACAGCGTGCGCTTGAAGTACCCCCAGGAGGGATGACATGGACTACAAGGTAATCATCGCCGCTCTCAAACCGGACGTCACGGACGGGGTCGTCGAGGCGGCAAAGGCCTGCGGCATCTCGGGCGCGACCATCGTGCCGGGCCGCGGGACCGGGATGCACGACGCCAAGACCTTTCTCGGCCTGACTCTCGAGATGCAGACGGACGTAGTCATCTTCCTGGCCGAAGAAGAACTGATTCAACCCGTGATGACGGCGATTCGCACGGCAGGCAGGCTGGATGAGCACGGCACCGGTGTCGTTTTCGTTCTGGGAGTGGAACAGGTGGCAGGCATCAAGGAAGAAATTGTCCGCCGCGGGTCGGAGTGAATATTTAAAAAGGTGCCTAAAAAGGTGCCTGGCACTCTACTGCACGCCGACTTCGCCGGGTTCCCCGCCGGCAACATCGCCCTTCTCCAGCGCGGCGCGTGCAGCTTCCAGCTCAAGGCGGAGAACGCCGCGGCCGCCGGCGCCGTCGGGGCCATCATCTTCAACCAGGGCAACGACCCAAGCCGCACCGGCCTCTTCTTCGGCACCCTCTCGAGCTTCTACAGCGGCAACATCCCCGTGGTCTCCACCTCCTACGACCTCGGCGAGGACTGGGCCGGGACGCCCGGCCTCGTCATGAACCTCGTGGTCGACGCCTTCAGCGGCACCGTCACCGACTACAACGTCATCGCCGAGTCGACCTGGGGCGACCCGAGCCGCGTCGTCATGGTCGGCGCCGCCCTCGACTCCCCTGCCGGCGGGCCCGGCATCAACAACAACGGGTCGGGCAGCGCCGCCATCCTGGAGGTCGCCCTCCTGATGGACAAGGTGAAGCCTCACAACAAGGTGCGCTTCGCATGGTGGGGCGGTGCATTCTTGAACCTCATCGGCTCGGAAACCTACGTCAACGGCCTCACCCAGTCCGAGCTCGACGACATCGCCCTGTACCTCGGCTTCGACACCATCGGTTCTCCCAACTACGTCCGCTTCGTAAACGACGGCGACGGTTCGGAGTTCGGAGTCCCCGGCGCACCCGGTTCCGACGACATCGAAACGCTCTTCGAGAACTTCTTCGGGGATCGCGGCCTCGCGATCGAGCCGACCCTGGACGGCTGGGCCTTTACGGACGCGGTGAACTTCTTCTTTGCCGACGTTCCCTTCGGCGGCCTGTACACCGGCTCCGTCGAGATCAAGACCCCGGCGCAGGCGGCGGTCTACGGCGGAACCGCCGGCGACCTGCTCGATCCGTGTTCGCAGCTGCCGTGCGACACCTTTGACAACGTCAGCCTCGAGGTGCTCGACCAAAACGCCGACGCGGCTGCCTACGCCATCCTGCACTACGCGCAGAAAGAGGACTGGTAGAGCCTCCTCGCGCCGGCGGCGACCAATTCGCGGTCGGCACATAACGAATATCAAGGACCGGGCGCCCAGCGCCCGGTTTTTTTTGGTGCCAGTCAGTGACCGAATACCGCATCCTGCCAACCCGCTCGCTTGTCGAACACCTCTCCCGCGCCACCTGCCATGCAGCATTGCGACACGTGGCACCTATCATCCAGTGTCAGCGATCCTGGAATCCGTTGCAGAACTCAGTAGTGACCTAAAAAAGATGTGAGGTTGTTATCAGTGGCACCCGTTTGTAAAAAAGATGTGAGGTTGTTATCAGTGGCACCCGTTGTTATCAGTGGCACCCGTTTGCAAAAACACTACGAACGATTATCCCTTATTGAATTTTACTGCTCAATAGTCTGAGAGCAAATAATAATAATCTTACTATTCTTTACGATTTAGAATTTTCGGATGATGATTTTTTTACCTTCCACCAGTATACTAAATACAGTATCGATGGCAATAATGAGATAGCAAATATGGGAAGGGGAAAAATAAACTTAGGGGAAAAAATAGAAAGGACTTCCACCATAATGAATCCAAAAAGTGAAATAAGTCCTCCAATACCTGCTCTCCACCATGCAATAATTAGTCCGGTCAATGCAATCAGAAGGCAAGCAATAATTGGAATCACCAAGATATCATTTGGTTGAGAAACATGACCTGGTTTGATTTGGATGCTCTCTAAATATCCGACAACAATCACAAAGAGATATAAAAATATCCAGATAGTTCCTGTAATCCGTGCAGCCAAACAAAGACTCTTTAAAGGAGTTTTTTCCTTAGAATTATTCGAAATTTCATTCATGATTCACCCTTTCCCTTAGAGTCTCATGGTCAACGTGTTGAGGGCTGTCGAATGATCCGACCCAGTATACTCCTTGAGTTCCTGCGACGAGTTCGATCTCTGCCTGGTTCGGCTCGGCAGCTCCAATAAGATCGCCGTTAGGCGGGTACCCCACGTTTGACCACACTTGAGTCAGCGAGAGTGTGACCGATTGGTGCGTATCATCGATGCATATGCACAGAGCGGTGGGAATCCTCGACACCTTCACAGCTTCCTGATGACACTCAAGCGCGATTACCTTTTTTCGGAAAAGGTGCCTGGCACTCTATTGAGTCCCAGGCTTCGTTCTCGAATCCAGGGAGAGAACGAAGCCTGCTTGTGCGGGCGAAGCTGAAAGCGGAGCCCCATCCCGGCGTCGTCCGTAGGAACAGCTCATCCGTTCTGTTTGCGTGCGACTGATTACGGCCTACCACCTGGGTGAGATGGTCGCCGTGAGTTGCGAGGTTGTTATCAGTGGCACCCATGGCAGTGGCACCCATGGGGGAGGAGAATTCGCTCGTCCGTGTACCTCTTCCGCCTCATCGATCCTCCCTTTCCGGAGGTCAAGGTGAGCGAATCCCTCAACTAGAGAGTGGTACAGAAAACCGGGTTAGGGTCACATCGACAATACTCTCTCTTGTTTCGGATCGAATCTAGGGGGTCAGGTCACAGGATTGCTGCTCCGGCCTCGATACCGCCTTCGTTTGTGTCGTGTGTTGAGCCCACCAACCGTACAGCGCCTCGGACTGCAACGCTGCTCCCGAACCACTCGTGCGAATTCGCACCCGAGGGGAGGATCGTTGCATCGCGCAACCCCGACCATTGCTTCACAGATAAATAAGACTGAGTCTCTTGACAGATTCGAATTGATCGCGTATTCATCAGATAGGAACACACAAATCACCAACCCGCCTCCGACCGTGAGCGCGCCGTGAGCGGTTCTCGAAAGAGGCTGGCCTGATGGTACGAACAACCCGCACCGCGGCACCAGCCGCGCCGTTCAACATCGCGACAACGAAAGCAGGTGTCCTGATGACTCGAATCCGTCGATCTGTTCTGATCCTGGCCGCGCTCGCCCTGGTGATCTCGGCAAGCACGATGACCGCCGTCGCCGGCCCGCGCTCGTGCGACAACCGCAACAACAACACCTTCAAGAAGCTCCTCGAGTGCGTCACCGTGGACGGCGTCCGCGAGCACCAAGCGGCGTTCCAGGCGATCGCCGACGCCAACGGCGGCACCCGCGCCGCCGGGACGACCGGCTACGCCGCGTCGGCCGCCTATGTCGCCGACGCGATGACCGCAGCCGGCTACGACGTGACCCTCCAGCCGTTCGACATCCCGGTCTTCTATCTGACGGGGCCGTCGACACTGGACCAAATCGCGCCCGTTTCAACCGTCTACGCCGAGAATGTTGACTTCGAAGTCATGACGTACAGCGCTTCGGGCAACGTCACGGCCCCGGTGACCGCCGTCGACCTCGATCTCGGGCTTGGAAACGCATCCACTAGCGGCTGCGAGGCCGCCGACTTCGCCGGGTTCCCCGCCGGCAACATCGCCCTTCTCCAGCGCGGCGCGTGCAGCTTCCAGCTCAAGGCGGAGAACGCCGCGGCCGCCGGCGCCGTCGGGGCCATCATCTTCAACCAGGGCAACGACCCAAGCCGCACCGGCCTCTTCTTCGGCACCCTCTCGAGCTTCTACAGCGGCAACATCCCCGTGGTCTCCACCTCCTACGACCTCGGCGAGGACTGGGCCGGGACGCCCGGCCTCGTCATGAACCTCGTGGTCGACGCCTTCAGCGGCACCGTCACCGACTACAACGTCATCGCCGAGTCGACCTGGGGCGACCCGAGCCGCGTCGTCATGGTCGGCGCCGCCCTCGACTCCCCTGCCGGCGGGCCCGGCATCAACAACAACGGGTCGGGCAGCGCCGCCATCCTGGAGGTCGCCCTCCTGATGGACAAGGTGAAGCCTCACAACAAGGTGCGCTTCGCATGGTGGGGCGGTGCATTCTTGAACCTCATCGGCTCGGAAACCTACGTCAACGGCCTCACCCAGTCCGAGCTCGAAGACATCGTCCTTTACCTCGGCTTCGACACCATCGGTTCTCCCAACTACGTTCGCTTCGTGAACGACGGCGACGGCTCGGAGTTCGGGTTCCCCGGCGCACCCGGTTCCGACGACATCGAAACGCTCTTCGAGAACTTCTTCGGGGATCGCGGCCTCGCGATCGAGCCGACCCTGGACGGCTGGGCCTTTACGGACGCGGTGAACTTCTTCTTTGCCGACGTTCCCTTCGGCGGCCTGTACACCGGCTCCGTCGAGATCAAGACCCCGGCGCAGGCGGCGGTCTACGGCGGAACCGCCGGCGACCTGCTCGATCCGTGTTCGCAGCTGCCGTGCGACACCTTTGACAACGTCAGCCTCGAGGTGCTCGACCAAAACGCCGACGCGGCTGCCTACGCCATCCTGCACTACGCGCAGAAAGAGGACTGGTAGAGCCTCCTCGCGCCGGCGGCGACCAATTCGCGGTCGGCACATAACGAATATCAAGGACCGGGCGCCCAGCGCCCGGTCTTTTTTTTGGTGCCAGTCAGTGACCGAATACCGCATCCTGCCAACCCGCTCGCTTGTCGAACACCTCTCCCGCGCCACCTGCCATGCAGCATTGCGACACGTGGCACCTATCATCCCGTCCCGTGTCAATTCTTGATGAGGAGAACCGACAAAACCCCCATGCTCCCGGCCGTCGGTTCTCTCTCGCGCTGGAAATGGCGGCACGTCCGTGGTGTCATGAGGGTCCATGACGAACACCGCCAGCCTCGAGGAACCCGACAGCGCCACCGACGCCCTGCGCCGGGATGTGAGTTATCTCGGGGCGATGCTCGGCGAGGTACTGCGCGAGCAAGACGGTGATGAACTATTCGAGATCGTCGAGGGGGCACGGGTCGCGGCACGTGGTCGGAGGCATGGCGAGGAGGATTCGGAAGAGACCCTGAACGAGTTGCTGACCGGTCTCGAACCACTCCTGGCGGCCGAGGTGGCGCGCGCATTCTCGGCCTACTTTGCGGTGGTCAACATGGCGGAGCGGGTCCAACGCATCCGGCGCCGCCGCGAATACCTGCGGTCGGGAACGCCGCAACCGGGCAGCCTCGATGACGTCATGCGTCGGCTCGCGGCATCCGGGGTGGCGCATCACGAAGTCCGCGCCGTCCTCCGGGAAATGCTGGTGGAACCCGTCTTCACCGCCCACCCCACCGAAGCCATCCGCCGCACCATACTCGCCAAGGAGCAGCGCGTCGCGGCCCTCCTGATCGACCGCCTCCAACACACCGACCGCACGCCGCCTGAAGATGCCGCGCTGACGGGACAGCTTCGCGACGAGATCACCCTGATGTGGCAAACCGCCGAACATCCCGGTGTCAGGCGCACGGTGGCCGACGAAATCGAGCACGTCCTGTTCTACCTGATCGACGTCATCTATCGCGTGGTGCCCGCTCTCGACGAGGCGATGGCTACCGCATTCCTCACAGCCTTCGGCACCGATGCCGGAGTCGATCTGCCGGGTCCGTTCGTGCGATTCGGTTCGTGGGTCGGCGGCGATATGGACGGCAACCCCAATGTCGGGCCGGACACCATCCGTCGCACCCTCGACCGTCAGCGCGAGATGATCATCGGCCGCTACATCACCGAGGTTCGAGACCTCTTCGGTCACCTCAGCCAGTCTCGATCGCGGGTCTCTGTGGACCCGGAACTCGAGAAAAGATGCGCGCACTATCGACGAACCATGCCGGATGTGGCCGCTGGAATCCCGGATCGCTATGACGATATGCCGCACCGGATCCTGTTGTGGTTCTGTTGGGCGCGCTTGGAGGCGACCAAGTCCGATGGCAACCACGCCTACCCGTCGGCGTCTGACTTCCATCAGGATCTCCAGTTGATAACCACCAGCCTCCGGCGTCACAAAGGAGAGCACGCCGGCCTTCTCAGGACATCCCGGCTCGTGCAACGTGTCGCCACCTTCGGATTCCACCTGGCGACTCTCGATCTCCGGCAGGACGCGGTGGTCCATCGGGCAACAGTTGGCGTCCTTCTCGATGACGCCGCATTTGAACACGCCGGCACCCTCGAACGCACCTCAGTGCTGCGCGAGGCCCTGCGGTCGGCCGTTGAAGTCGAGCCTTCCTCCGATTCCGGCGTCGCCAAGACCCTCGATGTCTTCCGCGCAATCACCGAGGCGCGAAAGGTCTTTGGCCCGGAAGCCATCGGTCCCTACATCATCTCCATGGCGCAAGGACCGGATGACGCCCTGGCGGTGCTGTACCTCGCGAAGTGTGCTGGACTGATCGGTCTCGGTGGCGGCGTACCGCTTGACGTCGCACCGCTGTTCGAGACGGTCGGCGACCTCGATCACGCGGCCGAGACTCTGACCTCCCTTCTTGACAATCCTCTCTACCGCGCACACGTCACATCGCGGGGCGACCGGCAGATCGTGATGCTGGGTTACTCGGACTCCAGCAAGGAGTCCGGTCTCGCGTCGTCGCGATGGGCGCTCTATCGCGCGGAGTCGGCATTGTCGGAGGTCGCCGACCGGGCCGGCGTCGAGCTCACGTTGTTTCACGGCCGCGGCGGCACCCCGAGCCGCGGCGGCAGCAAACCGCGGGCGGGCATTCTCGCGCAGCCGGCGGGCGTCATGCACGGGCGGATGCGGCTCACCGAGCAGGGTGAGATCATCCATGCCAAGTACGGACTGCGGGGGATCGCATTGCGCACCCTCGAACTGATGACGGGCGCCGTGCTCGAGGCCAGCACCGGTGACTGTGACGCGAGGAGCTTACGCCCAGAATTCGCCGTTGCCATGACCACCATCGCACGCGAGGGGCGGTCGACCTACCGCGCGTTGGTGTATGAGAACCCGGACTTCATACCCTACTTTCGGTCCGCCACTCCCATCGACGTCATCGAGCGGCTCGAGATCGGCTCGCGTCCGGCCTCCCGCCGCTCGGGTGGCGGGGTCGAAAATCTGCGCGCCATACCGTGGGTGTTCTCCTGGATGCAGAACCGCCACCTGTTGCCGGGCTGGTACGGCGTGGGCGCGGGTCTCGCCGCGGCCATCGACGCCCACGGCGAGGACGTCCTCCGCGAAATGGCATCTGACTGGCCCTTCTTCGACAACCTCCTGGCCGACGTCGAGATGGTGCTCGCCAAGGCCGACATGGGGATCGCCGAGTGCTACGCAGGGCTTGCGGGCGAGACCGGCGAGAGGCTGTTCCCCGGGATCCTGGCCGAGTACGGCCGGACCCGCACGCTGATCTGCGATCTGCGGGGCATCCGCGAACCTCTCGAACGGGAACCGGTGCTGCGGCGCTCGATCCGCCTCCGCAACCCCTACGTCGACCCTATCAGTCTGTTGCAGGTCGACCTGTTGGCGCGGTGGAGAGCCGGCGGCTGCAGCGACCCGGATCTCGAGGAAGCGCTCAAAGTGACGGTGCGGGGAATTGCACGGGGCATGCAGAATACTGGGTAGTGCATCCGTGTCAGCTCAGACGATTCTGACGATCTTCCTAGGTGGCACCCTTTGCACGGATGCATTGTGAAAACGAGTGTTTTCAGAATGGTGCCAGCCATGCCAGGATCGGGCTATGGGGTGCTGAAAAGTACTGCCACCGTTGCATTCGCAGTGGACTTTTTATCCGGTGATCCCGGGTTTACGTCGTCCGCCCCCTACCATCCTCACGACGCGTCCCGCCGAGATGAGCGGGTGGCTCCAAGCCAACCACCCGCACTCTTCGACCCCCTGGCTAGGGCCACATACCGCTGCCGTCGGCGGAATCGAACCTTGGGCGGCTCACCAAATAATGACCTCAGCCCACGCCTGAGGTCATTACTTGTCCCGGCGTAGCTCCGAGCGACTTGTGACGGC
Source organism: uncultured Holophagae bacterium (assembly GCA_963710645.1). GTDB lineage: Bacteria > Acidobacteriota > Thermoanaerobaculia > Thermoanaerobaculales > Sulfomarinibacteraceae > FEB-10. Next base: position 714,075 of record CAVQBD010000009.1, read on the forward strand.
GTAGCCCTTCAGGGCGAAGCCGCAAGCCGGACCTCCCTAGCCAGCGTTGGCTTTCCCTCCGGACGAGAACGAAGCCTGCCACGACGTAGTTTTTAGGCGAAGCCGGGCGTTCTCCAAATGACGTCAAGAGTAAGTCTGAAAAGCAGTGCCGGGCACCTTTTGCTCCGATCGAGGCCAAGGTCCTGATCGAAAGATGGAGGAACGAGTACAACACCAAGCGTCCGCACAGCTTGCTGGGATACCGGCCGCCGGCTCCAAAGACCGTCGCGGCCGCACCCCCCTAGGGCGGGTCCCTTCTCTTTCTTCTCTGGAGAATGTCGCTATGCCCCTAACATAAGGGGTGGATCAATCATCGGGGGCGGGTCACTCGGCTCTCGGAGCATCGCTATCGGGACAGACCGAAGGTCCTAAAGCCTGGCACCGAAATGGCACCGAAATTCCCAAGATTTTACAGCCTGGCACACTATCTCCGCCTCAGTCGGGTTGTTCGCAACCTCAGGGCACCGTCACCGTCCATAGGGTGGTGTCGCCGCTCTCGAACGAATCCGCGAAAAACGGCGGCAGCGGCACGAATGTGTCAATGGACATGAAATCGACGCTCACCCCGTCCGTTTGGTAGTTGCCGGGAGTCCGGTCGGTGTCCACCAGACGAATGTACACCGTACCGCTGGTGTTCGGCGGGAGCGGAGCCGTGAGCGATCCGTACTCGACGGGAATATCCACGAGCGGTAAGAACGTCGTGCCGTCGGTCGAGTACTCGAACCGGAAACCGTCGACTCGGTCCGGGAACGTGAACGTGTTCGCGTGAAACGTCACCGTGCCGCCGGCGACGACGTCGAAATCCCACCTGTGCTCGAGGATGTCGTAGTAGCCGGCCCCATCGTTGGCCAGCTCCTCGTAGAAGAGCTCGAAATCCTGGTCGTCATACACGTGCGTCGAGGTGTAGTCGCCGGAGATGAGGGCTCCTACGACCGGGATGTCGGATAGCGCCTGCCTGACCTGATCACACGGCGGATCGACCTGAATCAGATCGACCATCGTCGTGCTGTCCGAGCCGCAGCTGCCGCCGACGGTCAGCGTCACCGTGTAGAGGCCCGGCTGGGGATAGGCGTGGGTCGGGTGCTGCTCGGTGGAGGAGGTGCCGTCGCCGAAATCCCAGATCCAGGAATCGGGGAAGCCTGCCGAGAGGTCCGAAAAGGCGACCTCGCCGATCGGCGCGCAGACCTGCGTCGGGCTGGCCGTGAAGCTGGCCGCCGTCGCCGCGGCCGAGGCGATGTAGTCGAACCGCGCTGCGGTATCGAAGCCACCGAGCGAGTTGGTCGCTGTCAACGTGACCGAGTAGACGCCCTCCGACGCGAAGAGGTGGCTCGGATTCTGCTGCGTAGAGCTGCCGCCGTCCCCGAAATGCCAGAGCCACGAGCTGACGTCGCCGAGGGAGAGGTCCATGAAGTCCACCGCCAGCGGCGAGCATCCCCCGGTGGGAGTTCCGCTGAACGACGCATCCGGCGGATCGGTGAACGTGCCCGTCGCGTGGAACAGCCCCAGGCGGTAGGAGGTCATGCCCACTTCGCCCCTGAAGATCGAGGCCGCGAGTAATGTTTCGCCTCCCGCGCTGGCCAGTGCGGGCTGCCACTCGGGAGCCACATCGGTCGCGACCGCAACGCCGAGAGGATCGAGCAATGTTCCGTTCACGCTGACCCGCGCGCCGTACAGATCGGTCCGCTTGTCGAAGTAGTCCTCTGCGTTGCGCATGTCCTCCCAGACAACGATGAAGTCGAGTCCGTCGAAGGCGACGGTCGGCGCGCGCTGCTGCTCGACGGCACCCGAGATTTCGAAGGACGCTCCGAGGGTCTCGTCGGACAGGATCAGCCCGCCGTTGACGTCGCTGAGGAAATGGTCCCAGGCACCCTCGCGGCAGACCACCAGCGCACTCGCGGCCGAGGCGGCGACCTCCGGTTTGCCGCCACCGCAGGCAAGCTCGGTCCCCAACAGGGGTTCGAACCTCAACGTGCCGTCGGCGCTGACGAAGTTGTAGCGACTCGCCCCCCAGCTCTGGTCGTGCGACGCCTTCTGCTCCCAGACCACCAGCCACTTGCCGGCAAAGGTCGTCACGCGGGGGCGGACCGCGAAGCTCCCACCCAGGAGCAGCGGCTCGAGATCCAACACCTGGCCGGTGTTCCCGTCGACGCGAGTGCCGAAGGGAAACACATAGTGCGCAGCGCCGGGGAAATGGCGACCGGTGACGAGGAACACCTCGCCGAGCGCCGCGACGTCGCCGTCTGAGGCCGCCATGACGACGATCGGCTCGGCCTCGAGGATCGTGCCGTCCGGAAGCATCCGCACGGCGTGGACGAAGGTGCCGCACGGCGGCCAGTCCCCGCCGACGCAGTAGTAGAACTCGTCCCAGGTGATCAAGTACACGGAGCCGTTCCAGGCCGCCTCGGGGTTCGTCACATACGATCCGGCAGCGATCTCGATCGGCTGATCGTCGAGCGGGCTGCCGAGTGGGTCGAGCCGCCGGGCCATGATCCGCTGCACGTCGTCAACTTCGCTGACGTACAGTGCGAGGAAACCGTCCGGACCGACGGTCAGATCCGGGAACGTTTGCGCCGGCGCCGAGAGGGAGATCGCCACGTCGGGCCCGATCTGCGCGTCGGCCGAGATGAACTCTCCCCGGATGTCCCAGGGCATGATGCCGGTGGCCCACTCGTCCGGGCAGTTGCAGTCCTGGTCGGCCCAGACCAGCTGGACCCCACCGGCTGGATTCGCCTCGAGTTCGAAGGGGCCGACGAACTCCTCGTCGGCCGGGTCGAAGGCGTGAAACGGCGGCGAGTCGATCACCACGCCCGCCGGCGACACGCGCGCGAGGTGCAGCCCCCCGTCGGGGTAGGGCAACGAGTGGAGGATCCACCAGCTGGTGCCGTCCCATTCGACGCGACTGTCGTCACCGTCCTCCCAGAACGATTCCATCAGCGGTATCCCGCCGGGATCGAGAAGCGTCCCGTCGAGGGTCATCCGCGATCCGTGCAGGATCCCTCCCGACGGGTCCCACGTGACGAAGTACTCCGTGCCGTTCGATGCGACTGCGGCCCTCGAATCCGGCAGGCCGATCGGCGGACCGAGCGGGTTGAGGTCCGACGCGAAACGGCGGGCCCGGGATCCGTACTCGCCGTCGAGGGAAACGAGGAGATACTCGCCCTGGCCGACCAGGAGACTCACACCGGAGTCCAGGAAGAGCCCGGAACCAGCGCGACGGGGACAGCGTCGACAATCGTCCCGTCGCCCGCGACCCGCACGCCCAACAGCCCGCCACCGCTGTCGGCCTCACCGACGACCAGCCAGTCCGAACCGTTGGCCACCACGGCCATCTCGACCATGCTTCCCGCAAAATCTGGCGCTTCGAAGATCTCGAACGGCACATCCAGCACCGTGCCGTCCGGCGAGACCCGAGCGCCGAAGATCTTCATGGGAGCAGCGCACGTGCCGGCGGTGTCTCGTTCTCCCAGACGACCAACCAGTGCTGTCCGTTCCAGGCGACCTCCGGCTCTTGCTGGGAGCCGACTTCCTGGCTGACGACGATCGGTGTCGTGTCGATGAGGTTTCCGCTCGAGTCCAGGCGGGCGGCGTACACGTCGCGGCCGGTCTGGTCCAGGCCTTGAGAGTTTTTGTAGGAAGTGCGCATGTCGGTCCAGACGACCAGAAAGCCGGCACCACCCGCTGCGATGTCGGCGTCCTCCTGGTCACCGATCGACTCACCCGGCACGCCCATGTCTCCGGGGGGGAAGGTCGGACCTTCCAGCTGTGGAAAGTCGGCTCCGGCGACCATGGAGAAAAGGGACAGAGCCAGCTGGATAATAGAAAGCCGTACCATGAAACCCCGTGCGCCCTCTCCCGTCTTCTTCTGCATGATGGCACCTCCCCCAACGGCTAACCGCTCGACGTCGACACCTTCGACGCGACCCTCGCGGTGCGAGAGGCGCCGGCGCTGTTGATGGATAATGGTTCTGAATCGCATTTCAATAGTCAGTGTAGGGAATCCCCAAAATGAGACACTTGCATAAAAGGCATGCCGCCGGCGCGATCCAACACGCCCTACTGCGACGCTGTGCTCCACCCTGACAAATCACCCGACTCATAGCCGTCCGTGAAAATGAGGGAGGGAACGCCCACGATAAATGTGCTCTCGGCTTCCTCCCCGCCGTTGAATGCACTGTCCACAGCCCGCAACGTCCACGTGTATGTGCCATCGGGCAGCCCGGCCAATGTCCACTCGCCGACGGCGCTCAAGCTGCCGGGTTCCGGTAGCCTGTGTGGGGTCAATGCCGGAGTGCCTTCACGATAGAGGCGGAGATCGTAGGTCAGCGCGTGCGGCGGGGTGAAATCATCACTCGCGGAGTCCCACCACAGCACGACGGTGCCATCAGTCTCATCTACCTGGGCGGTCAGTAACGAGGGAGCCGAGGGCGGTCGGTTCTGACCTTCGGCGTCGTTGCGGTAGACGTGCATTTGCGCCTCGACAAGGCCGTTTCCGCCCGGCACGAAGTACTGCCCGGCGATGAAATAGTCGAGATCGCCCTCTCCGTCGATGTCCAGCCAGGTGAACGATCCTCCTCGCGAACCGGACGCCAGCGGGGCAGGCAGTTGGTTGCCCGAGTCCGTGAATACGCCGTCCTGGTTGTCGTAGACCTTCGCGCGGCCCTCGATCTGCGAGCCGGAGTTGTAGTTGCCCGCCACGAGAATGTCCACGTCCCCATCGGAGTCGTAGTCGGCCCAGGTGGCGGCGGTCAGGTCCCACCAGCCCTCGCAGCGAGAGGCACGTGATCACTTCGATCGGAACGTAAGTCTCGGCGTCGTTTCGATAGATGCGGAGGACCGTATTGTAAGACCCATCGGTCTCCTTGATGTGGCCGGCCACCAGGATGTCGAGATCGCCGTCGCCGTCGTAGTCTCCCCACTGCGCTTCGCCGTGCTCGATGGTCAGGTTGAAGAGAATGTCCTCGCCGAGGAAGACGCCGCCCCCATCGTTGCGGTAGCGACGGATGAAACCGTCCTCGGTCAGAGGTGACAGGTGGACCAGCAGCAGGTCGAGATCCAGGTCGCCGTCGATAGTCGGCCCAAGCGCTTTGGGCGTGGACGGTCGGCGCGAAGCCCGCCTCCACCTCGGTGAAGTTCCACCCGCCGGTGCCGTTGGCGCCGTCATTCCGCATCAAGGCGGTGCGGTACGTGAACGTGCTGTCGTCCCAGACGGACGGCAGCAGAAGATCGATGTCACCGTCGTTGTCGTAATCCGCCCATGTGATAGACCGCAGATCGAAGTCGGCCTGGTCGTTGTCCTCCCAGTACGCGGGCAGCACGGTGTCGCTGGCCACCAGGGTCCCGGCGTCGTTGCGGTAGATCACCGTCTGGCCGTCCGTTCCGACCGCGAGATCCTGATCTCCGTCGCCATCCACGTCGCCCCAGGCGAGGTCCGACGCCCCGGCGCTCAGCGTGCCGAGCGCCACGTCGATGTATGCGAACTCCCACTCCGCCGGACCGGCCGGACCGTCGTTACGGAGCAGTACGAGGCGCTCCTCCACGCTCGTGTGGTAGACAACGTAGTAACCCAGGACCGCGATATCGAGATCGCCGTCGCCGTCATAGTCGGCGGGCGCGGTGGTGGTCACCCAGAAGTCCTCGTCCTGCGGCGTCACGAAGAGCGGGTCGAGCGGGGTCACCTCGGTGAAATCACCGAAGGTGCCGCCCGGACCGGGCTGGACCACGATGAACTGGAGGGCGCCGCCGGTTTCGCCGTCGTCATCGGTCACCGTCAGGCGCACATGGTACGTATTGGCCGCCGCAAACACGTGCGTCGGGTGTTGTTCGGTCGACGTGCTCCCGTCGCCGAAGTCCCAAAGCCAGCTGACGATGGTGCCGTCGGGGTCGCTGCTGGTATCGGTGAAGGCGACGGACAACCCCGTGGTGACAAAGTTAAAGGACGCTTCAGGAGGCCGATTGAGCGGCGGCGGCGGCGGTCCCGCGAAATGCTCGATGGAGCCCTGAAAACCGGCTGCCCAGGCATCGCCTTCCGGCGTGGCGGCGATGGCCGCGAAGTTGCCGAAGCCCGTCGAACCGATATCCAGGACGGCCCAGTTCTGACCGCCCGTGGCCGTGTAGTAGGCCACCCCGGCATTCGTGCTGACCCACAGTTCGTTGGGGCCGAGCAGGTAGATGTCGGTGAGTTGGTCGCTTCCGTTGGGAGTTGGCAGAACCTGCCAAGTTGCGCCCCCGTCGTCGCTTCGAACCGCATACCCCCACCAGCCGACCGCGTAGCCAATGCTCACGTCAAAGAATTCCATGTCCTGGATCTGGAGCGGCGAGCCGGGAAGGTCACCCTGCATCCACGTCGCACCACCGTCAATACTGCGGTAGTAACGCCCGCTGACGTTTGCCGCCCAGCCGCTCTGGCCTGCGAAATCCACGGCGACGTAGGCCCCTGAAAAACCGGGGACGGACGTCCACGTGGCGCCGCCATCGGTCGTATGGAACACGGCCGCGCCGCTGAAGCCGAAGCCGGTGACCCATCCGTCGAGGGGAGTGGTGAAGAAGAGATCCTCCGCCTCGAGACCCGAGGGCGTCGCCGCCGCAGCCGTCCACGTGGCGCCGCCATCGGCACTGCTGTACACGCGGGCGGCCTCGTCCACGGCTACGACTTCCTGTGGACCGATGACCTGCACTGCCTGAACATGCGACGTCGTAAACGGCTCGTGAAGAGTCCACGGCATCGCACCCGTGCTGGTCAGGACAGTGCCGTTCTCCCCGACGGCGATCAGGTTGCCGTCGGCGAAGCGATCCACATCGTTGATGGAATTCCCGGAGCCGCTCGAGATCTGCGTCCAACTGGCGCCACCGTCGACCGTCTTGATGACGAAGCCGGCGCCGTAGCCAAAATAGCCGGTCAGCGGGTCGGCAAAGGCTGGCGCGGCGCTACCCAGAAAGCTGGGCTGGAGACCTGGCGAGGCGAAGGCCAGTACCCACGTCTGGCCCGCGTCCGGGGAGTGGTACATGTTGCCCGCGCCGTCGGAACCGACCACGGTCTGCGAGTCCGGCACGGCAAAGGCGAAGGACGCGGCGAAGGCGCCCGGATCCATCACCTCGCCGAGGTCAGTCCAAGTCTGGCCGGCGTCGGAGGACCTGAAGATTCGGTCGTCGTAGTCCGGATAGGCGCCGGCTCGGCCCCACGCCAGCACGACGTCGGCCGAAACCACAACGAGACGACTTCGACCGTCGGCCGATGCACCGGCGGACCAGGTGACACCACCGTCAGTCGAGCGCACGAAGGCACCGTCCACGATGCCCACCGCGACAGATGCCGAGAGGAAGGCCACCGCGGCCGCGTTTCCGGCGTGCACCAGGGTGAACGTGGCGCCGCCGTCGATGGTGAGATACAGGCCGGTGTCCGACACTCCCAGCCCGGTCAGGTCATCGGCGAAGTCAAAAGCGAAGATGTCATTCGGGGAGGACTCCCACGACAGCCCGCCGTCGCGGCTGACGAAGTGGAAGGGGTTGCTCGAGGCCAAGCCAAAGCTCGTCGACCAGAACTCCATGAAATAGATCGAGCCAAGAAGAGGCAATTCGGTCCAGGTGGTTCCCCCATCGGTTGTGCGGTAGTTGGCGTTGCCCCAGGTCCAACCGTTCTGGTCGTCCAGGAAGAAGATCCCATTCAGCGGAGAGCCCAGGCTGAAAGGCACATCGCGTTGGACCCAGGTGGCCCCGCCGTCGGCCGACTCGAAAAGAGCACCCCCGTCGTCGAAGGAGTTGTCGTCGGTGGCGATGAAGACTCGCTGCGTCGACGGTGCTCCGACGCCCCGGACGTCCAGGTAGGTCGGCAGAGGACTCTGCGTATCCCACTGCGCGACGACCGGGCTCGCCAGCAGGAGAATCGGGATACAAAGGAATCGCCCCAGGCGATGTGCCATGTGACGGTTTCCACGTGCGACTTGGGGTCCTCTTCGATCAGCGCGCATAATTCAGAGTCCTTTCTTCTCTCAGTTGGCCCTCGCGTCGCTCCAAGCGGCCAGGAAGCACACGCCGAGTTGCAGTTTCCCATCGGAACCTTGTTCGCCGCGATCTATGTCGACGTGGCGGGTACCACCGGGGTGCATGAGTAGGCTCATCACTCGACAGTGTCGTTGGAATTGAAACCGAGACGCTATTTTGGAAATTTCTCCAAACTCCTCGATCTCCGCCGCATTTCTATCGGTGTCAGAAAGGTGCCTGGGGCGACTTTCATGGCGCGGTCGGTTTTCTGGGCGCCGGGGAATCAAGCTGAAAGCCGATTATGTTAGCTACAACTGTGGTGCCGTTTCGGCTCTCGGCGGCTCGGTGGCCCAGCCGATCGCCACGAAAGGACCCCGTTGCAAGACGAACATTGGAGCGAATCCAGGGCGTTGGACCGGCGCCTGGTGCAGGGGTGCCTCCGCGGCAGCGAGGAGGCTTGGGTGGCGGTGTGGGAAAAATACGGACCGCTCGTCAAGTCCGTCTCTCGCCGTGTGGGCTGTGACGCGGAAGAGGCACGGGACGTCGTTCAGCGAGTAGCCCTGGTCGCCCTGCAGAACCTGAGCTCGTTGAACAACCCGGAAAAGTTGGGTGGCTGGCTCGCCGGTGTGGCCCGCCTACAGTCCCTCGAGGTGATCCGGAGCCGCCGGCCCGCCGCCAGTATCGATAGCCTGCAGCCGTCGATCGAGGTCCGGCTGGATGAGGAGCTGATCCGCGATCAGGAACTGGCCCTGCTGCACCACGCATTCGGCCGACTCGAGGACCGCTGCCGTCGTATCCTCCACCGTCTCGAGCTCAAGGAACCCGCCGATAAATACCGTGACGTGGCAGCGTCAGAGGGGCTGTCGGAATCCTCCATCGGGCCAATCAGGCGCCGTTGTATGCAGCGACTGCGAAAAATCGTCGATGGGTTGTCTCGAACCTCCCCCTCCACGCACTGTTCAGACGAGAGGTCGCGACGATGAACCACTTGAGCGAATCACAGGTCATTGACCTGATCTGCGGAGAGGACATTGCGGAGGCCGCCGAACATCTGAAGAGCTGTCGGCGCTGTCACCATCTCCACCGGTCGTGGATCCGCCGGATGGACTCACTCAGGGATCTTCACCGGGAGAGCCTTGACGACGCAGAGCTCCACAATCTTCGTGCGATGTACCGCCACCTCGGTCCGAAGCCTTCCTTAGGGACTCGCTGGCCGGCGACTCTTGTTCGTGCCTCGGACGCGCCGCTGGCAGCGGTGCGCGGCACCACGGCCGGCACGATTCTGGAATTTTCGGCCGGGCCCTACAATGTCATGTTCCGCGTCGGGACCCCCGACCGCCGATCGACGGTCGCCGTGTACGGCCAGCTCACCAGTGGGGAGGGTACCGGCGACCTGGCGGGGAGGGCGTCCTTTACGGCCGGCGACGGGACCACGTTCATCTGCGATGTGGATCGGTTTGGGGAGTTTTTCCTGCCCGACGGGACGGCGGGACGATACCGCGTCCAGCTGTGGATCAACGGGGGGATCGTGGAGATCGAAGAGCTCCAGTTCGGAATCGATGAAAAGCAGTGACCAGAATTCGATCCTCCCCAAAGAGGTACGTCGGTTGCTCGAATCGGGAGACCAAGAGGCTGCCGGAGAGAGGATCCGTGAGCATACTGAACGTATCGCCCGGACGTCTCCGAAACAGGGTCGCCGCTGGTCGCAGCGGATCGCTTCAGCCGACTTCGAGCACACCCTGTTCGGCGCCTACGTTCGTTGGGCGGTGGGGGCGGTTCATCACCTGGCCGGTGATTCGTTCCTGGCGGAACAGCACCTCGAGGACGCCGCGCGGGCGATGACGCGGGCGGGTCGGCCGGACCTCGCCGATCGGGTCTCGCTGACGCTGTTGGACGTCTATGGGGAGCAGCTCAAGCTGCACCGCGCCAGGGCGATGGCACGGCGCTTGGAGCGTCGATTCGTCGCACGGGGTGATGACGAACGGGGCGCCGTGGTCCTGGCGAATCTCGCCTGCGCCGAGGATGCCGCGGATCGGGTTGACCGGGCGCGAGCACTGTGGAAAAAGGCATTGCAACGGTACACGCCGGGCGGCCTTCGTCATCTCCTCGCACGGGCCAATCTGGCCAACTCCTCCGCATTGATGGGACACTTCGACGAGGCCATTCGGGAGCACGGGGCGGTGGCGGACGCGGCGGGCGCCCTCGGCTTCGAGGCGCTGGCTTTGCAGGCCGACATGAACCTCGCCGAAGCAGAGTTCGCCATCGGCCACGTCGAAACCGCCCTCAGCCGCTGGCAGAACGTGCTTGCGACCGCCCGACGGATGGGTGACGAGTACACGGAATTGGTGGCCGAAGTGGATCTCGCCGCAGCGGAGGCCGATCTTGGCGACTTCGACAGCGCCGAACGGCGGCTGGAAGCAGCGGTTCCGCGCGCCAGGGACGCAGGCCTACGGCGCGAGGAGGTTCGAATCGTCCGCCAGCTGGCTGTGCTCCGTACCGCCCGCGGCGGGCGGGGCGAACGGCGGCTGGCGCAGCGGCAGCTCCGCGGTTCCGGGCTTCAATTGCAGCGCGATCTGCTGACTGTGGACCTGCTGCAGATGGACCCGAATTGCGACGCCGCGGAGGCGGCCCGAGCGGCTCGGCGGCTCCATGCGGCCGGGATGCGGCACCGCGGCGCGGTGGGCCTTGCTTGGGCCGCCAAGCGATACCAGGAGCGCGGCGACAGATCCAGAGCCGTCCGACTGGCCCGGGAGGCTCTTGCCAAGGCGACCGGCTCGGCCTGGGTGGGCATGGTGGCCTACCAGGTCCTCGGTAGAAACGGCGGCGCCGAGACCACCCGGCACTTCTTCCGCGCCGTACACCGAGCGGACCAACTCCACGGCCGACTGGCCGCGACCGCGGATCGCACCGCGTTTCTCGAACTCCGCGGCGACGTCTACCTCGATTTGGTGGCGGCGCTGCTTAAACGCAATCGACCACGAGATCGACGGCGTGCTCTCGATGTGTTGTCCCGGTTTCGATCGGGCTGGTTAGTGGAGGAACTGGCTCGGCGGACCGATCGGGGGAACGATCCGGAGGTGCTGAAGTGGCAGGAGCTGCGGCGACGGCTCGCCGCCTTGCTGAACCAGGCGGAGGGTGAGGACGAACCCAGGGTGCGCCGGCTCGGGACGACAATCCACCGCGAGCTGCGGCAGGTGGAGGGGCAGCTCCGCGACAGCGAGCTGATCCTAGCCCGCCGCCGGCCCGGGTTACTGCCCGCAGCGCCGGGGGAGTCAGTCTCGAGGCAGCTGATGGATCGTCTGCCGGATGGTCACGTCTACGTCGAATATTTCCTGGACACGCGCGACCTGTTGACCTTCGTCGCGACCCGGAACAGGCTGACCGTCCACAGGACGCCGGTGGCGGCAGAGATCCGGCGGCTGGTGGCGTCGGTTCGGTTTCACATGGACACCAACACCTGGCGTACCGGAGGATCATCGGCAGCGTCGGCCGAGGTTCTTCACGAGCGTATCGGGAAGCTCGGCGAGAAGCTGTTGGGATATCTCCCCACCGATAAGTGGCGGGCGCTCTGGGTGGCACCACACGCCGAGATCTTCCACATCCCGTGGGCCGCGCTCGAGCTGCCCGGCGGTGGTGCCCTGGTGGACCGTGCGGTGTTTTCGCTGGTTCCGGGTGCCGGCGTCGCCGCGTCTCTCCTCCAAGACGCTCCCCGACGGCCCGTGCGGTTCGGCCTGTGCGGCGCCGGCGGTCACGATCTGCCCCTGGTGTCTCGGGAGCTGGACGCGATCTCCGGTCTCGGCACGGCCTCCTCGGTGGTCGAGACCGCAACCCGTTTGGATTTTCTCGACATGCTCGCGTCGCACGACGTGGTCCACCTCGCCGGTCACGCTGCCTTCCTCGACGGGATTCCCTCTGCTTCGGGCCTTCGACTCGCGGATGGCTACGTCACGGTGCACGATCTCGCGGCAAGCAGGATCCAGGCACAGTTGGTCAGCTTCGGGGTCTGCTCTGGCGCTCGCATGGCGGACCACGCCGACCTCCAGTACGAGGGTTTCCTGAGGGCCCTGCTCTCGGGGGGGGTGCGGACCGTGGTCGGGGCCATTTCTCCGGTCAGAGACGAGGTGGCTTACGACTTCGACCTCGAGTTCTTCCGCAGGCTCACTGCGACGGGCGACCCGGGGGAGGCTTACCAAGGAGCAGTTGTGCAGCTGCGCCGCAGTGATCCCCATCCTGCGACGTGGGGGAATTTCCATCTCTACGGAGACCAGCGAAACTGGAGGACCGCATGATCGGACCACTGAATCGGGCCGCTTTGGCAGCTCTCGCGTTCATCCTGGCGGCGACGGCCCTGCCGGCGGATGCCGGAGAGGCGGCACGAGGGGCCGCGAACGAGCGCGTTTCGGTGGTGGTGACTGGCCGGGTGAACTGGGTCGAGCCCCCGCAGCGTCTCGGCCTCGACGGTGGCTGGACGGTGGAGCTGCCCGATTCTGCACTCTGGATCGAGCAGGCGTCCGAGTTGTTGGCCGCCGGGGAGGCGCCCCTGCTGAAGGTGGTAGGGACCCGCATCGCGGGCGATGAGCAACGTCTCATCCGCGCCGGAGGCGTCGTCGTTCTCTCCGAGAATTCGTCTTCGTCGCGAGTCATGGAAGCCGGGTTTCGCCGTTCGGGTCAACGGTCCGCATCCGATCGCCGGCAGCTCGACACACGAGTCGGCGCCAACGACCCACTGGTCATGTTCGACGGCGAATTCGACGCGCGTGGATATATCCTCAGCTTCAACGTCGATGGATTCCGACTGGATGCGGAGGGCTCGATCTACGACGTGGTGATCACCGAGCAAACCGAGTTCGATGGATTTTCCGACCTCTCCGAGCTGGAGGTGGGCTACGAAATGGAAGTCCGAGGCGAGTTGCAGGGCTCGACCATCATCGCGACCCGCGTGAAGCTCCGATCCGACGGCGAAGACACCACCCTCCGGGGGCTCGTTCTCGCTCTCGGAACGGACAGTTTTCAGCTCGATGTGGACGGCTCGACCTTCGATATCGTCGTCACTGCCGACACCGAGCTTGACGGGTTCGGCGATGTGTCGGAGCTGACGATTGGCCAGGAGGTCGAGGCGCGAGGGACCCTCGTGGGGACGGTGCTGACGGCAACGAGGGTGAAGCTCCTGGACGGAGGAAGCGGCGGCGTCGATTTCGAGTACGAGGGCCTGCTGACGGCACTCCTTCCGCCGGATCGGTTCGTGATGGACGACGGTCGAAGCTACACCGTGGACCAGAACACAATGTTCGATCCCCTGATCGGCACCTATGAGGGTCTTGTCGCAGGTCAGTTCCTCGAGGTCGAGGCGATGCGGGGTTCCTCGGGATCGAATCTGGCGGTGGAGATCAAGCTCGAAGGTGACGAGCAGGGCGGTCAGGGCTATCGCGAAATAGAGGGCGTGATCATGACGATCAGTCCCACCGAGATCGTGCTCGAGAGCGGTGCTGTAGTGACCGTCACTCCAGGAACCATTTTTGTTGGTGACGCCGATTCACCGCAGGACGTGTTACCCGGATGGTGGGCCGAGATCTACGCGCTGCTCGATTTGGCGGGCGTGTTCAACGCCCTCGAGGTGCGAACCGACGATCGTGAAGCCGCGACAACCGAAGATCAGGACTTCGAACCCCAGCAGGCGCTGCTCGTGCCGGCGCCCGGCGCCGACCCCGACGAGATCGCCGCCCGGTTCGGCGCCCAGGTCGTTGGTCGGGTGGGCAGTCTTGGGGCCTTGCTCTGGTTTCCCGATCCGTTGAGCGATGACCTGCTGGCCGCCCTCAATGCGGACCCCGAGGTGGCGGCAGTCGAACCCAATTACCTGTTCCAGGACCCCGAGTCGGTGCGCCGTCGGTACGCCACCATCGACCGCCATCCGTCGACGGAGAAGCTCGTGGAACAGCTGGCCGGAGCTCAGATCAACCTGGACCAGGCCCATCAGCTCGCGACGGGCGAGGGAATTGTGGTCGCGGTGATCGACACCGGTGTGGACCCGCTCCACCCTGTGCTGCGGCGGCGGCTGCTGGACGGAGGTCTCGACCTCGTGGACGGGGACCTTTTGCCGTGGGAAGAACGCGACAACGTGGATGGTGACGAGGACGGGGACGTCGACGAAGCGGCCGGACACGGGACCTTCGTGGCGTCGTTGGTGGTGATCACGGCGCCCGGGGCCTCGATTCTCCCCTATCGGGTACTCGACGACGAGGGAAGGGGCACCGCGTACGACCTCGCGGTGGCTCTGGCCGACGCCATCGAGAGCCGAGTCGACGTGATCAACCTCTCGCTGGTATACCGTGAGCGGTCCTCAGCGGTGGACCTGCTCCTCGAACGGGCGGCGGCCCAGGGTATCGTGGTCATCGCCTCGGCGGGCAACGACGGCTCGACGATCGTCCCCTTCCCCGCCTCGGACAGCAACACTCTTGCAGTGGCCGCTCTCGACCAGAGTGGCCTCGTCCTCGCGGCCTTCAGCAACCGCTCACATCTGGTCGGTTTCGCGGCTCCCGGAGAGGAGGTTTTCGGGGCACTGGACGAGTTGGCCTTCGGGACCTGGAGCGGGACCTCGATGGCGGCGCCCTTTGTGGCCGGGACCGCGGCCCTCCTGCTGAGTGCCGACCCAGGCCTCGACCCCGTGCTCGTGCGAAATGCCATCGAACAGGGCGGGGTTGTGTTGGAGGACGCCGGATGGACCGGCAGGGTACTCGACGCACTGGCGGCGGTGAGCCTTGTAAAGGAGGCGCCGTGATTCGACGGGCGACGGACCCAATGCGCACGTCCAAAGGACTGTGAATACGATGAAAACGACAACGTGTCGAATCAGGGTCGGAATCGTCTGTTGTGCGTTGCTCATCACCGTGGCGGTGCGCGCTGACGCCCAGAGTTCGGGACGCGAACCTGTCCCGGGGGTGCCGCTGTCAGGGGGGACCACCTTTATCGACCTCGATCACCCGGTGACCTCGAGCGGCGAGCTTCGGGTGTGGCGGGTGGCTTCGTCGCAAGGTGCCCGCGTGATGCTCAAGGTCTACCGTCCCGATGGTGACAGGCTGCTCCTGGTCGGCACGTCACCGTTGGAGACGGTTTCCGGCGGGACCGTGGCCACCTTCGAATGCAGGATCCCGGTGGCGCGCAACGACGTCATCGGCTGCTTCTGTCCGGACTCCAGCTGTGCCGACGCCTATTCGGACGGCCTCATCCTGACGGCTGAGGGTGATCTGGGAACGGGCCCCGCGAGCGCCTTCAACAGCGGAGTCGGCTCGCCTTCCATCTTGGCCTCGGGATACCGACTGGCCGACGTGCCATCGACTGCCAGCGAAGATCTGGTGGTGCCGGTAGTGGGACGTACACCGGGCGCCGGCGGCACGGTCTGGAACACACGACTCGAGCTCTTCAACACCGCGGACAGCGCCACCACCGTCGCGCTTCACCTCAACCTGTCGGATCGCGACAACACTTCTCCGGCCGCCTCGGCCCAGGTGATCGTTCCGTCGCGGGAGACCCGGGTCATCGAGGATATGATTTCGGAGGCATTTGGACTGGAAACGGCGGTGGGCTCGGTGGACATCGTCGCCTCGGCGCCGTTGATCGCCCATGCCAGGATTGCCAACCTGGGCAGCGACACGGGCACCTACGGGCAGGCGGTTCCCGCAGTCCCGGCGAGATGGGCCGTTGGCGACGACGACCTGCCGGGGATCAATCCCAACGCCGATGTTGTGTACCTCTTCGAGGTGCAAGAAGACGCGGAATTCCGGAGCAACTTGGGCATTTCGAGCATCGTCGCCACACCGTTGTCGCTGACCGTGGTCGCCAAGGTCGGCGGCGACCCCATCGGATCGCCTCTCGAACTCCAGCTCGATCCCTTTTCGCACACCCAGATCAACCGCGTGCTCGACGCGATGGGTGTTCCCGAAGGGGCACGAGGCGTGAGGCTGGAGGTGAAAGCCGCAGCCGGCACAGGGGGTCGGTTCTTCGCGTACCTTTCACGGGTCGACAACGAGAGCGGGGACGCCGTCTTCCTGCTCGGCGCCCGCGAGAACGCCCTGCCCTGACCTCGGCGTTTGCCTCGACCCGAGTCTCACTGATCTTCGTTGGGCCCCGGTGATTTCGGAATTTTAAGACC
The DNA here is from genome assembly GCA_963710645.1 of uncultured Holophagae bacterium. GTDB lineage: Bacteria > Acidobacteriota > Thermoanaerobaculia > Thermoanaerobaculales > Sulfomarinibacteraceae > FEB-10. The sequence goes on from CAVQBD010000009.1 coordinate 730,237, forward strand.
CTGTCTCGATTTAAAGACTCCACACACTGTTGGGCGAGAGGTAGACCGTGCAGCACTTGGACAAAGTCGAGGATACGTCGCTCCCCGAGACCGCCGGCTGGCGGGCTCTGAGAGCTCGCGTGCGATGGATGCGCACGCCGGTCTTCGTGTTCCTCGTGACCCGGATCGGGATCATGGCGATCGCCTACATCTCGGTGTCCGTCATTCCGGATGCGCAGGAGACCATCTACCACCTACGGGGAACCGACAACCGGCTCCTCGATGTCTTCGGCAGCCGGTGGGACACCGGGTTTTACGTCAGCATCGCGGAGGAAGGGTACAGCTTCGAAGGTGTCGAGCTGCCCTCGGTCGCCTTCTTCCCTCTGCTGCCGATCATCATGCGTCTTCTGATGCCGTTGGTCGGCGACGCGGTCGTGGCAGGGATCCTGATCAGCAACCTCGCCCTGCTGGCGGCGACGATCATGCTCTATCGGCTGGTGCTCGAGGAGTGGAATGGAGCGGTGGCGGAGCGGGCCATCTGGTACCTCTCCGTCTTTCCAGCTTCGATGTTCGGCTCAGCAATCTACACCGAGTCGCTCTTCCTGCTGACGGCCATCGGCGCCTCCCTCCTCGCCCGGCGCGGCCGGTGGTTCGGCGCGGGGCTGGTGGGCGTGGCAGCCTCACTGACCAGGCTACACGGGATGCTCGTTGCCGTGCTGCTGGCCGGCGAGTGGTGGAGACAGCGGCAGGGCGCCGAAACCGAGAAGCCCCCGCTTGCCGCGCTCGCAGCCGCGGCGGTCACCCCGCTGGGCACCGCGGCGTACATGCTCTACTGCTTGAAGGCGTTCGGAGACCCTTTCGCGTTCGCGACCGCCGCCTCGGCCTGGGGACGGGTCCCGAAGCCTCCCTTCGCCACCATGGCGGGTGTTGTCCAGGCTCCACCCGGGGGGTGGTTCTCCGGGCTCCTCGCTGGGACCATCCACGTCGACAACTGGATCGACCTGACCGCGGTTCTCGCGTTTCTGCTGCTCGGCTGCGCGCTACTGGCCCTCGGCCGATGGGGTGAAGGCCTGTTCGTCGTTCTGGGCGTCAGTCTTTCCTTCGGGTCGGGCCTGTTGATGAGTCAGCGACGCTATATGTGGGTCCTCTTCCCGGTGTTTGTCCTGCTTGGCGTGTGGGGTGGGCGCCCATGGTTCGATCGCACGGTCACGCTGCTGTCGGCGCTCGGGTTGGCGCTGTGCACGGCACTGTTCGCCAACGGCTACTGGGTCGGCTGATGGCCAGGAAGCCCAAGAACCCGGTCCGACGCAAGAATGGCCCGCCTGAAAGCCGGTGGCGGAAGGACGGCTGGTGGACCTCGACCTTCGCGTTCACAGCGCCATTCGTCCTCTACCTGCGCACGATGGCACCGACCATCTACAACCTGGACAGCGCCGAGCTCACGACGGCGGCTGCGACCGGGGGCCTGGTCCGGGCGACCGGGTATCCGCTCTACCTGGTCATCGGGCGGCTGTGGAGCCAGCTGCCGATGGGCGATGTGGGCTACCGGATGAACCTCCTCTCCGCTGTTTGCGGCGCCCTCACGATCATGCTGGCGGAGAGAATCCTGCGGCGGCTCGGGGTCGGTGTCTGGGAGCGGCTGGCCGCCGTCGGTCTACTCGCGGTGGCCCAGTTCTTCTGGGCTTTGTCCCTGATCGCGGAGGTCTACACTCTCCACACGGCGATTCTCGCCGGTGTCATGCTCGCTCTGGTCAGGTGGTCGGAACGACCGACCCCGGGCCGGCTCGCGCTGGCGACCTTCCTGGTGGGCATCGGGTTCGGAAACCACGTCGCCACCGTACTCGCCGCCCCAGGCTGCGTCTGGTTCGTGCTCAATGCCGAGCCGAGAAAGGCACTGGAGGTGCGTTCGCTCGCGCTGGCCGCGGCAGGGCTCGCCGCAGGGCTCGCAATCTACCTCTACCTCCCCCTTGTCTACTGGACCCGACCCGAGTTCAACTACGTCGGCTGGTTCAACGGGGCCGGTCAGTTCGAGCCGGTCAACCTCGCCACCCTCGAAGGTCTTTGGTGGCTGGTGTCGGGCAAGGTCTTCGCCGACGTGATGCTGGCCTACACCACGCCCGAGCTCATCCGGGAAATCGGTCACTTCGGCGCCGAGCTGGTGCGGGCCTTCATGATCATCGGGATCGGACCGGGACTCGTGGGGATCGCGGTCGCGTGGCGGCGAAGCCGCGCTCTCGGCGGCCTGCTGCTGCTCGTGTTCGCCTTCAGCGCGGGCTTCTACATCAACTACCGAGTCATCGACAAAGACACCATGTTTCTGCCGGCCTACCTGGTGTGGGCCCTCTGGGTCGGACTCGGCTACCAGTGGCTCATTGACTGGGCGGGCCAGTCGTCGCCGGCTGGGCGCCGAGGTGCCGGGCGAGGCACGGTGGCTACCCTCAAGGGGATCATGGCCGGGGCGGTGGTCTTCGCCGTCAGCTGGAACTGGCCGCTGGTCGATCTCTCCGACGACTGGAGCGCGCGGGTGCGGGGAGCGAAAATCCTCGAGCTCGCGCGTCCAAACGCCCTCGTCGTCGGCTGGTGGGGAACGGTGCCGGTGGTGGAGTACCTGCAGCTGGTCGAGGGGCAACGAAGGGACGTCCAGGCGATCAACCGCTTCTTGATCCGGCCCGACGACCTCCGTGAGCTGGTCGAGCGCGAGGTGGACCGCCGTCCGGTCTATCTCGACGAGCCGCTGGAGGGGTTGTCCGATTCGGTGAAGGCGACCCAGGTTGGGCCGCTCTTCAGGCTCTATCGAGGCACTCAACCGGCACCACCATGACCCAACCAGCAGGTTGCATCTGAATCGATCCGCCCGCCGGGAAATGTCAATTGAGCCACTGTCTCGATTGACTCGCCCGGCGCACTGTCATGACAGGAGACACCGATGGCACGGCAGAACACACAAAGAACCGTGGCCACCGAGAAAGGGATACATCATGAAAAGTCTCATCCGATTCGGTATCGCAGTAGGCATCTGCCTTTCGGGATGGGCGCTGGCACCGTTCGTCGATCTCCCCAGAGTCGCCTTCGGCTGGGAGCTGTACGCGGATGCCTACAGCCTCATCCATCGTTCGGTCATCCCGGCGGCCGCGGTCGCGACGGGCGCCGAGGGCGCCTTCTTCCAGACCGACGTCGACATCAACAACTTGGACTCGGGCGGTGAAGCGAGCTACGAGCTCTGGTGGCTGCCGCGCGGCCAGGACAACTTCTCGCCGAGACGCTCACAGATCTTCACCATTTCCGGCGGTCACGGCGTGCGCATCGAGAACGTTTTGACCGAGGTCTTCGGTCTCCAGCCCGACAGGGTCGGCTCGGTGGTGATTGCGTCTGACAGCGATCGCGTCATCGCCATGAGCCGGACCTACAACGTGTCGGATAACAAGGCGACCGGCACCTTCGGCCAGGCACTGCCTGCGGTGCCTGCCGACAAGCTGATCCAATCCGGGCAGTCCAGACGAATCATCTTCTTCAGTGAGGACCCCTCCACGCGCGCCAACCTGGGCTGCGTCAACGGCACCGACTCGAACATCGAGATCCTGGCCGATCTCTACGATTCCGGGGGCGCGTTCCTCGGGACGAGAACCATGGACCTCGGCCCGTGGGGCAATGACCAAATGAATCGTATTTTCCGGGGTTTCGAGCCGGTCAACGGCTACCTGGAGGTGCGCAGCGACACCCCCGGTGGCTCCTTCTACTGCTACGGCTCGGTGCTCGACAATGCGACCTCGGATCCGACCACGATCCTGCCGCAGAGTCCTTCCTCTGGAACGACATACTATATCCCTGCGGCCGCCCTGGCATCGGGTTCCTCTGGAGCGTTCTTCCAGACCGATGTGGATATCAACAATGTCGGACCGGACTCGTCCTTCATCTTCAAGTGGTTGCCTCGCGATCGGGACAACTCGGATCCGATGCAGTCGGTCTCGCTCGGCCTCGGTTCCGGAATGAGTATGCGCTTCGAGAACATTCTTTCCCAGGTCTTCTTCCTGTCGCCGGACGCCGTGGGCGCCCTCGCCATCGAGTCTCCGAGCGACAACCTGCTGGCGATGAGTCGGACCTACAACGTATCCGGAAGCGGTGGGGCCGGGACCTTCGGGCAGGCGCTGTCCGGCGTCCAAGAGGGCGACATGATTCGTGCCGGCGAGCGGCGGCGGATCATCTTCCTGTCCGAAAACGGAGAGTTCCGTTCCAACGTCGGCTGCGTCAACGGGACCGACGAGGACATCGACATCGATATCGACGTGTACGACGATGCCGGAAACCTCCGCAACAGGCTCGAGATGGAGCTGGACCCGTGGTCGAACAACCAGTTCAACCGCATCCTGCAACCGTTCGCGCCAACCAACGGCTATGTCGATGTCTCGTCCGACACAACCGGCGCCCGGTTCTTCTGTTACGGCTCGTTGCTCGACAACGAAACCTCTGATCCGACCAGCGTCTTTTCGCAGTAGCTCCACGCCAGGTTCGACTCGAAGGGCGGGGATTTTCCCCGCCCCTTTTCATTCCATCTCATTTGCGCCCAAACTTCGAATCCGGCGTTCGCAGCGCGCCTTGCGCACTTCAATGATGGTAGAATCCCGCAACCTCCTCCCGGAAGATGGCTCAAAACACTCACTGAGAGAACCGGGCGAGAATTCAAGAAAGTCGAATATGGAGATCTTGGATAGATTCCCGATATGGGCCGTGTTTGTGGTGATGGTGGTTGTCGTTCTCGCGGCTGGCGAGATCGGCTTTCGCATCGGTATCTGGCTGCAAGACCGAAGTTCCAATCATAAAGAGACCCGCATGACCGGTCCGGTGGTCGGCGGAATGTTGGGCCTGATGGCTTTCCTCATGGCCTTTTCCATCGGAATCGCGATCGGTCAACACGGTGATCGCAAGGCCATGGTCGTCACCGAAGCCAACGCCATAGGCACAGCCTGGCTCCGGGCTGGATTTCTCGACGAGGAGGATTCCAAATCCCTGCGCGAACTCTTGCGTGGGTACGTCGAAGTGCGTGTCGAAGCCGCGTCAGATGTGAAGAAGTTCCCGGCGGCTCTGGCGCGTTCCGAAGAGATCCACGGCGAATTATGGGCCATCACTGAGGGCATTGTCAGGCGGGGTCATGACACCCCCATCATGGCGACCGTTGTTGCATCGATCAATGAGGTGATCGATGTGCATTCATTACGCTTGGAGGCAGCCACCATGCGCCTGCCAAGAATTCTGGGTATCGTGCTCATCGCGGCGACGATCCTGAGCTTTTTACTGGTGGGCGTTGCCAGCAGTGCCGACCGGAAGCGGGACGGTGCCGCCGTGGTGCTCTTTGCGCTGGCCTTTGTCGCGGTCCTGATGCTCATGGTCGATCTCGACCGACCTCAGGAAGGACTCCTCACCGTCAGCCAGACAGCGATGTCGGATGTGCTGCGACAGATGACTTCGTTCGGTCAGTGAGTACGCGGCGGCGGCTGGCACCCAAACCACCAGCGCCGATCTTAGGCACCCCCGGTGACAACATCACACCTTATGGGTGCCGCTGAAACAACCCCACCATAGAGGCCACGTACACACTGCGCGACTCACCGCAGCTCCCTCACAGTGGCATCAGGCCCTCGGTCGGATTCACCATGGCACCGACGACCGGAGCCGGCCACGCTGCCCAGCAGGAGAAGGAAGCCGGCGAAGTAAAAGGACATGGCGGAGATCTCGAGCAACTCCTCGGTCCATTGGAGGTGGCTGAGGCTCACATATGGAATCGTGAAATAACCTCCGTCCCCGAGATCGGTCAGGATGTAGATTCCGTGGATGACATAGCCGGTGACCAGAGTGCGCCGAACGTGCTGCGCCACCTGCTCGACCCGGCCGATGACCGCGAGCGCCACACCGGTGAGCACCCACTGCAGGAGCTTGACGTGATCGTCATCCCCTATCACGTGTTCCGAGCGTTCGTGGAAGGCATACATCTCGTCGATGGCCAGGAAGGCGAACACCGCGCAGAGGAAAAGCCACATCAGGGCCCTGGGACGCTCATCAAGGCGCAGGCCCGCAATCAGTAGACAGACGAGGCTGGTCATCCAGAGCAGAGCGCTCGTGAAGTTGTCGAGCGGCGACCCTTCGACGTTTGGGCGCTTCCCGCTGAGATACTGCAGAAAGATGGCGCATGCCACGAAACAAAACAGATACCCGACTAAAAGCCACCTCTGTCGGTGCTCACCGACCACCGCGGATTTCCTGTGTCGAAGTCATCTCGTGGAATATACCATCGGCCGCTACTCCTCGGCCGGCTCTCCGAGCCCCAACAACTCCACCACCTGATCCCGCATCATCCGCCCGGTGGCCGGTACGCGAAACGAGCCTCCATCCGGCCCAACCGGCACCTTCATCAAGCGCTCGGCCAGTGTCTCGCCCTCGGCCAGCTCCATGACCAGAAAGCGCTGACCTTCGTGCTCCTCAAGACCGTGGAGGGTGGCTATGTTCTGGTGACTGAGGGAGGCGAGCATTCGGGCCTCGCGCTCGAAGCGGGCGATCCGGTCGGGATCCTGCGCCACCGCCTCGAGAAGCACCTTGATGGCCACTTCGCGATCAAGCTCGGTATCCCTCGCCCGATACACCTCACCCATGCCCCCCACACCGAGGGCTCCGAGGATCTCATAGCGCCCGAGACGGTCACCGGCTGAAAGAGTCACACCTGATTCCAGTGGGGTCATGATAGCGCAGGTGGAAACTCGGCTACCGGGCTCAGACCCTCAGAATCCTCGCGCGACGCCCCAACACGCCACACCGCGGTGTGGTGCAACGGCGCCACCGGAGGCGAGGTGTCCCGGCGGAGTCAAAAACCCAGGCCGCACCCTACTCTCTGGCACACCCCACAGCCTTCGATGCTCCTTCTCATGACATCACAAAGTGAAATAGGCACCCATCCATCGATATCGAATGTGTGAGGCTCTGACAGTCAAACCCGGGTACGGGCCAACTCCGGAAAAAGTCTGTCGCGCAGCGCGGACCCGGCGGACACCATGGCAACCGCCAGGCCGGTGTAGGTGATCGCGAGGGCGCTGGCCGGAAGGGGTTGGTCGACGAAGAACGCGATACCCATGATCACGGCAGGGAGCACCGAGGCGATGGCGGTGAGCCAAGCCCAGCGCCGATTTCGGCATGCCAGACCGATCACCGCTCCGCTGAGCGCAATCAGCGCTGGAAGATGAAAAAGCGTCGAGCGGCGAATGGATGCGCCGACGGTGTCGATTCTCTCGTCAAGGGTCAGACCATTTTGGGCCGCAGCGACGTCGTCGGTTCGCATACGCCGGACCTCCGCGCCGTCAAAATAATTGACCGCCAAGGTGACAACCAGCGCCACGACAGAGGCGAGTAAAAGGTCAGGCACAATAATCCGGAGCCAGTTCTTCATTCGACAGTCCTCAACCGCCCTTTCCCCATACCCTGTGATTGTCCATGGACGCCGGGTGAGTTACGGATCGGGATGGCGTGAGCTGATGACACGCCCATCGAACGCACCATCTTGGCGGGGCATAGAGCAGATTGAATTACGACTGCGCTCACTCGATGTGTTTCCCGCGAGGAGTGTCGTCGTCGCCACCAGATCGGCGTGGCAGGCCCCTATTCAGGCTCCCGATTGCGGGCAGCTACGGGACGGTGTTGCTCCAGGCTGAGGTTGATCCGGATTCGAAGCCGTCAAAGAAGAGCGGAGCGTCCTGGAAGCAATACAGTGAATATTCGCCGGAACACGGCTGGTCGCTCCACGTATCCCAACTTCCTTCGGTCCAAAAGAGGTTCGTATCCGTCGGGTCCCCGACCCTGCCATCGCCGGATCCATTCTGGAGCCAGTTGCCGCAATGAAGTGGTGAAATAACGCACGCGTCGTTGTTGATCCAGGTTCCCGTCCAGGCGGTGGCGAATCCAATGTTCGTGTTTGTCGGAGCGGGGTCACCCGTTTCCGTCTGATTGATCGCGTTGATCAGACAGTCCACATCCGAGCACGCACACACATCCGCCAGATGGATCGCAACCGGAGAACCGTCATAGAGTCGGTACCCGTTGGGATTGTCATACACCCGTTCCCACGCCGCCACGGGGCCGGCCTCGGTTGACAACCAGGCCGCGTAGGTCCCGGGCAAGTTCCCTGCTGCCGCCTGGTTGCAGATGGCATCGGCGCCCTCCAGTCCACCGAGGTTCCCGTCGTGCAAGGTCGAGGTGACGAATACATATGAGGGATCTTGCGCGTGCGCCGCCGGAACGCCGATCACCAGGAGACACACCACAAGGAGGGCCGGCCAGAATCGAGAATGCAACACATCATCCTCCCCTGCGCATCTTGGTTCCAAGTTGAAAGACTGCACTCTCAATATAGGTCCGGTCTTGGGGCTTCGCAACAGGTCATCCCTCTGATTTCACTGACATTCGATTCCGCCGTTCCTGGAACCTCGACAGACCCGGATCACCTCACCGCCCGGCGACCGCTGCTGCGGTGCCATCGCGCTCGGGATCGACGATGAGGGGGCGCCGCTCCGCGACCATCCGCTTGAACCGCGGGTTTCCCCGCAGTGGCGCGAAATTGGGGTCGATGCTCAGCCAGCTGGGCGTGCCGTCATATGGGATGTCGAGGAGGGGCGCGAGCAGGTCGAGAGCCTCTTCGTGGCGGCCGAGCACGATGCAGGCTCGGACATACTGGATTTGGACCCACGGCCCCCACACCGCGTCCTCGGAAACGGGCAACAGTTGAACAGCACGCTCGGACTCACGAAACGACTTATCGGGCCGGTCGAGGTACGCAAAGACCAGGCCGAGAGCGGCGCGAAGCAGCGCGTCATCCGGCGTGCCCTCGAGTTGTTGCTCACACCCCTCGCGTGCCCGTTCGGCGTACTCACGAACACGATCTTGCTCGCCGCGAATCCAGTATGTCCCCGAGAGCGCCAATGCCCAATCAACAACGTTGTCGGAGAAGGCCGCAGGGGTGAGCCGGAGAAGAACCTCTTGTTGTTCGTCATCCAGAACCCAGTACAGATCACCCGACACCGCAAAATGGGCCACCAGGTCGGGAAGAGCGACGGTCCCCTCCGCGTCCCGCAGGACCTTCCGCGCAGCCGACAGATCTCCTTGGACCAGGTGCCACACCACCTCGTTTTCGATCCGCGAAATGTTGGCCGGAGCGAGGAGGCGCAGCCGCTCCACATACTCCCACGCCTCGTCGTATCGGCGGAGTCTTCGCAGCGTGAATGCCATCGAAGAGTTGGCGCTGATGGAGCGAGGGTCGAGATCAGCGGCTCGCCGGCCATGGGCAACAGAGTTCTCCCAGCGACCCAGGCGACGTTCCGTCACAGCGGCACGGACCAGGAGCGGGACGTGATTGGGGGCCTTTTCGAGTCCCTTGAGGTACTCCGCCAGCGCTCGTTGAGAGTCCTTCTGCACGTAGGTGTAGTAGGACCCCATGGCCATCAGGCTCTCGGGGCGCTCGGGTCCCAGTGCCCGTGCCCGCTCCGCCGAGTAGCGGGCTCTTTCGGCCATGGCAGGATCCGGCTTGATCCAGGCGTAAACATAAGAGTAGATGGCGGCGAGGCTGGCCCAGGCCGCTCCGAAATCGGGATCCAGAGCCACCGCATATTCGTATTGCTCCGCGGCGAGTTCACGGCTTCGCCCCAAGCCCCGTTCACGCCTGATCTCGCGACCGCGGAGGAAGGCACGGTAGGCTTCGAGGTTCTCGGTCGGCCGCTCGGAGAAAGCGTGTCTGTCCGACTCGGCCAAGGAGAGGTCGAGCGCTCGGGCAACTTGTGTCGCCACGTCCGACTGGACCTCGAAGACATCCACCAACACGGCGTCATAACTCCCCTGCCAGGCTATGGCAGGCGCAGCCTCACCCGTGACCTCGATCAGCTCCGGGGTGAGCCGGATACGGCCCTCGCCCTCGTTTGACCGGTCCCAGCGCACCCGGGCTGTCAGGATGAAACGGACCCCCAGTTCTTCCGCGATCTGCTCCGGCGGTTTGGTGGTCTCCCGGTACTGGTCCGCGCTCCCCCTGGCGATGACCTGCACCGTCCGGAGGGCTGCCAACTTTGTTCGGACCTCGTCGGTCATTCCCGCCGCGAAGTACTCATCTTCCGGCGGACCGAGGTTCTGGAAGGGCAGGACGGCGATGCGCTTCGGCGCGGTCGGGAAAGCTGCAGCCACCGAGTCGAGCCCATCAGGCGCCCGGTTCCTCTGCCACAGAACGAGGACCGCTGCCGTCAGCAACACCACCGCCGCGACAACCGCCACAGGCCACCACTTGCGCCGGGCACGGGAACCGGTCGCCTGACCAGTGATCACCTCGGTCGCGGACTCGGGCGAGTCGATTTCATCCTTCAGGTCCCGGAGTTCGTTGCGCACGTCGAGGGCGGCCCGAAAACGCCGTTCCGGCTCCTTCTCCAGACAGCGGCGGATGATCCGGCCCACGGGCGGCGGTAGCTCGGGCCGCAGTTCCAGCGCCGACGGGGCCGGGTCCCTCAGAATCGACGACATCAATCCGGCGATCGTTTCGCCCTTGAAGGGACGCTCTCCGGTCGCCATCTCGTGGAGGATGACGCCGAACGAGAAGATGTCGGACCGGGAATCCGGCGTACGACCCTCGATCTGCTCGGGCGACATGTATGGAGCCGTGCCGACGATCAGCCCCTGGGCAGTCAGGGCCGTGGCGGTCCTCTCCGCCGTGATGTTCGCAGCCTCCGACTCACGCAGTTTGGCGAGTCCGAAGTCGAGGAGCTTGAGCCGACCGTCATCGGAGACCATGATGTTGGCTGGCTTCAGGTCGCGATGGACGATCCCCTTGGCGTGAGCGGCACTGAGGGCATCGGCCAGGCTCAACGCGATCTCGACCAGGTCGTCGATCTTCAGCCCTCCGCGGCGAATGAGGGACCCCAGGTCCTTGCCCTGCACGAACTCCATGGTGAAGAAATGGACCCCCTCGGCGTCTTCCACACTGTGAATCGTCACCACGCCGGGATGGTTGAGCGCCGCCACCGCTTCGGCTTCGTGCCGGAATCGTCTGAGCCGTTCGGGGATCGTGGCCACCTCGGGCGGTAGGACCTTGAGCGCCACCCGCCGCTTCAGCTTGGTGTCTTCAGCAAGGTAAACAACCCCCATCCCGCCCTCGCCGATCTTTTCGACGATGCGGTAATGGGAGAGCATCCTGCCGGGCTCTACGGGCATCTTGGTTCTCAGGCTCCTGCAGCAAGTCTAGCCTGGATTCTTCAATGGGGTGACGTGAACACCTGTGTCAACGGCTGCTCGTTGATGGTCACCACTCGCTCCCGAATTAGGGTATCAATGAAAGGTGCCACGTTCCGCATTGTTGCATCGTCTTGACCGAAGAAACACCCAAGGGAGACTGAGATAATGGCTGTGAAGGAGCAGTCATGAGCCACAAACCTCACGACGATCCGTACACCGAGCTTGAGAGTTCACCGCCTGGGAAAAACCGACTTATCACCCGCCGGCGGGTCTTGATCGGTGGAGGCTCCGTGGTCGCTGTGGGAGCGCTTTCCGGTGGTGGATTCCTCGCCTACGATCGATACCGCCGATTCGGACGCGATGCCGAGTCTTTCATCCGCGACCACAGGATCGTGCTGCCGGCCTCGGTTCCCCCGATGGTGATCGCTCACGGCACCGATCCTGCGCTCAACGTGCGGGCGGCCATTGACCGGATGGGCGGCATGGGACGATTTGTCGGCCCGGACGACGTGGTGGTGGTCAAGCCCAACATCGGCTGGGACCGCGCCCCGGAGCAGGCCGCCAACACCCACCCCGAGGTGGTGGCCGAGGTGGCGCGGCTCTGTCTCGAATCGAAGCCGCAACGGGTGATCGTGTGCGACTGTCCCGTCGCCGAATCCCGACGGGCCTTCGAGCGAAGCGGCATCATGCAAGCGGCCCTCGAGGTCGGGGCAGAGGTCGTGTTGCCGGAGGAGAGCACCTACCACACTGTGGCGATCTCACCCCGGCTCGGAACCTGGGATGTGCTCGAGCCGTTCGTGGTGGCCACCAAAATCATCAACGTGCCGGTGGCCAAACACCACAGCCTCACCAACACCACGGCTGGAATGAAGAACTGGATCGGCATCACCGGCAAGCTGCGGATCATGTTTCACGATGAGCTCGATCGCTCCATCGCCGAGCTGGCGGCGCTGATGCGGCCCACCTTGACCGTGGTGGATGCGTCACGGGTGTTGATGGAGACCGGACCCCAGGGGGGCAATGTGAGCGCCGTCAAGAACGTGGGTGCCGTGGCTGTGGGCGTCGATCCGGTGGCGCTGGACGCATGGGCCTACTCGCTGTGGGGGGTGGGGCCAAACGACCTTCCATGGCTCTTCGACTTGGCCGAGGGCATGGGTCTCGGTCGCGCCGCGCTCTACGTCGATGCACCGGTGGAGATCGTCACCGGATAGATCTGACCCACCTCGGCCGATCCCCGGCGAAGGTGCCACGATTCGCGCTGCAACATCAGGTCCCGCATCATTCGCGAAGCGGCGCGTGGCACCCACATAAATCGAAATATCTTCCGCGAAAAGACCCAAATCTCAAATCAGCAATCAGTTACCCGTAAAATTTGCCGGTGGATTGCGCTGTACTTGACATCAGTCAGTCCTAGAACCATATTGACTGGGAACCCGAAAACACATGGTGAGGTCGAGCGATTCGTGAAGAGAAGTGCGCGGCATCCGCGTGAAGCTCGTAACTGGGTCAAATTTCTGGCGACCGGAGAAAGTGAGGACAGAATGTCGGCAAGGTCATTGATTCATCTGTGTCTGCTCGCGCTGATCTGTGTGCTGACCGTCGTGCCCACCGCAGCCGTGTTGGCGGGCGGAGGCGGGTCCGGCGGAGGCAACTGGTGGGAGGTCGTTCCCGAGCCCGAAATCCCATCCCCCTACTACGACTCCATCCTGTACTCCGAGATCGCGCCGAGGCTGCGCGAGATTCAGCTCAACAGCGACCGAGTCGAGGTGGAGGTTCTCGGTCAATCGGCAGGTGGACGGAATCTCTTCCTGGTCACTATCTCTGATCCGGACACCATCCGGGAATGGCGCCGCTACAAGGCGATCCGCTGGATGATGCTGCGAATCCCAACGTGGGCGCAGAGGATGGTCGAACGACATTGTGATTTCAAGGTGCCCGTGCTCATCAACGCCGGCGTTCACGGCGAAGAATATGTCCCCGTCGACGCGGCTATGGGACTCATCGAAACCCTCGCGTACGGGGAGAGCGACGAAGTCCAGGCGATCCTGGACAACGTGGTCCTGCTGGTCAACGTTGTCGCCAACCCAGACGGACGCGTCATGGGCACGCGTCGGAACGCGAATAACATCGACATTGGTCGGGACTTCCTCGCACAGTCCCAGCCCGAGACCCAAGCCGCGGTGGAGGTGATGTCGGAGCAGCTTCCGCTGGTCGTGTTGGATCTTCACGGATACGTCAATCCGATGTTGATCGAACCGGCGACTCCGCCGCACAACCCGAACTACGAGTACGACCTGTATATCACGTGGGCCTACGACGAGGCCCTGGCGATGGAGGCGGAGCTTATCGATCAGACCGGGACCGGCGCCCATATCCCTTACAGGGACTGGGATCTCGGGTGGGACGACTGGGCTCCGATCTACCCCGCCATGTACTCCATGTATCACGGCGCCTTCGGCCACACCCTCGAGGCGCCCGCCCGGGATGAAGAAGGAGTGGATAGCCTTATTATCGCGATGTGGGGAGCACTCGAGTTCGTTGCGCAGAACCGGGCGGGCATGATCCATGACCAGATCGAGATCTTCCGGCGGGGAAACCTCGAGCTACCCCAGCAACCTATCCCCCCCGCGCTCCTTCCCACCTGGCCCCAGTTCGAGGACCTGATGATTCAGGACTTTCCCACCGCCTACATCATCCCCAAGGGCCAACCCTTCCAGGAGAGCGCACATCAGGCCGCCCGGCTCGTCGATTTCCTGCTCTTCAACGGCGTGGAGGTGGAGAAGTCGAGGCACCCGTTCACCTACGCTGGCGTCGACTACCCGAGAGGCACCTATGTCGTGTGGCTTGACCAGCCCAGGCGAGGACTTGCCAATGCCTTTCTCGCCGACGGGCTCGATCTCTCGGATATTGAGGGATTGACTTTTTATTCGCCACCATCGGTGTGGAGCCTTCCTCGGCTGTGGGGTGTGGACCGGGTCGTGGTGGATGGCCCGGCCTGCATCTGGACGCGCAAGATCATGAGAGCGACCCAGCCGACCGGGTCGCTCGAGGGCGGACCGGCTGCGGCATACGCCTACCTCCCCACCAGTCTCGCCGCCATCCAGGCCACCAACGACCTGCTGGCGCGCGGCCTGACGGTGTACAGGAAACCGGTCCCGTTCAGCGATTCGGGCCGTGATTTCGGAGCCGGCGCCATCATCCTTCCCGGCGACGAGGCGCTCGCGAGCGAGCTGTTGCACGACTACGCCCTTGACATCTTCGCCCTCGGAGCCGTGCCCGCGGAGGCGGTGCTAATGAGTTCACGGACCATAGCGGTTTTCGGCGACGGAGGGGTGGCCCACTCCCTCGAGGTGCTGGGTTTTGACTACGACACCGTCACCCGAGATGATCTCGATGCCGGCGCCATCGTCGGTTACGACGTATTCCTGAACCAAAACCTTGAATGGGACGATCTCACCCCTGCCGGCCAATCATCGTTCACCACCTGGCTCGCCGGCGGCGGAGACTATGTCGGCCTCGGTTACCAGGGTCGCGCCGTGGACTTCGCCATTCACTTCGGGATTGCCGACGTGACCTACACCTACGTGGACGGAAACGCCATCGTGCACATTGACTACGATCCGGACGACACGGTGGCTGCCGGATTTCCCGAGGAAGGCTCTGCGTTCATGTACCGGTCGGTCTGGTTCGACACCCATGGAGCGGGCACGGAGGTGTCGGCGAGCCTCGCTACCGGAGATGTTCTGGTTTCCGGATTCTGGCCGGGGTGGCAGACCAGCGGCGCCGGGGGAATGCCCATCGTCGTCCACTCATCGAGTGGTGACCAGGACACGGTTTTGATCGGATTCGACCCCACTTTTAGGGGCATGCCCGAGGACGCCTTCAGGATGGTGGCCAACGCGATCTACAGCGGATTGGAGTAAATCGACAGCCGCGCCTACGGTAACCCATCGTGCTGACGGGCGTGGTTGGGAGTGATCGAAATTCAGGCTGCCGCGCTCCGCATTGGTGCATTGCCAGAACGCAACGCGGCACCCGTTCTTCTGTGGGTCACCGTGTGAAGTCGGTGCGGCCCTGGTACAACCATGCGCCGACCACCATGGCGGCGACAATAGCCGCAGCTTGCGCCAATTGTCCTTCAATCGTATTAAGGAAGAACTGGGTTGCCGCCAGCACGAGGATCAAACTGACGAACAGCGCCCAGCCGCCCACAGATGCCAGGTTGCGCCGCTGGCGGCGGGCCGCCGTGGATTCCTGTGCCAGTGGTCCCAACTGAGCATAGGCCCAGAACTGAACGGCAAATCCTCCGGCGGCGGGCAGGTCGGCGGGCTCGAGCTTGCCGGCGATCAGAGCCCCCAGGCCGATCATGAGAGGTGCCGCAAGCATGCTCAAACCGACAAAGCAGGTCGGCAGGAGGACCTTGATCCATGCCAGTTGGCGAGGCCTGAGGGGGCCGGCCAGCAGCAGACGGGCCCGCCGTTCCTCAACGCGGTAACTTTGGGCGATAAAGGCAACCACCATGCCGGCGATGACCGGGAACATCACCGCCAAAAAGCTCGGCGGACCGTCTGATTCGGCCAGAAACCGCGTCAACACGCTCAATATCACGACAACACCGGCGGCGATGCCCAGGCCGCCGAGCAGCCACGGCCGGAAGTAGACGAGCTCAGCTCTCAGAGCGTGCCACATGGTGCCCCTCCTTGAGGATCTGTACCGCGATCTCGTCCACGCTCATGCGCGAAACCTCCACCGCCTCGGCCCCCAGCGCGGAGAGTTGCTCGCAGCGTGGCATCGGCATCCCGGGTGATCACCTGGTGTTCCGTCCGCACCCGTCGGTGTTCGACGACTCCGGCCAGCTTCGACGTCCTCGTCCTGGAGCCGGAAGGACACCCGCCGCCAGCTCTCGCTCAGCTCGTCCCGCCCGGTTCGCAGCACGATCTGACCGTCGCGCAGGAAGGCCAGCTCGTCGGCCAGACGATTGATGTCGGACAGCACGTGGGTGGAGTAGAGCACCGCGTGTTCGCCGTCCTCGGTGATTTCCCACAGGACGTCCAGGACCTCCGCCCGCACCACCGGGTCGAGACCGGCGGTGGGCTCGTCCAGCAGCAGCAGACGCGGTCCGTGCGCAAGGGCCGCCACCAGGGCGAGCTTGGTGCGGTTGCCGCGCGACAGCTTGCTGACCGGCTTGTACCGAGGGGTAGCGCGATGCGTTCCGCAGAGGCGGCGCGCGCGGTCGTTCGACCAATCGGGCATCAGCTTGGCCAGGAAGTCCAGGTTACGGCCGGCGGTCCAGCGCTGGAAGAACCCGCTCTCCTCGCCGACGTAGCCCACCTCGCGCCGGTACTCCGTCCGCGTCGGGTGGACCGGGGAGCCGTAGACCTCGGTGCCGCCCTCATCGGGCACCATCAGCCCGGCCATGCAGTTGAGGGTCGTCGTCTTGCCGGCGCCGTTGGGCCCCACCAGGGCGAGCACGGTGCCGGGCTCCAGGGTCAGGTCGAGTGGGTCCCAGCTGAAACCCCGGGAAACGCTTGGTCAGCCCGCTCAGGCGGGCGGCGGCTGTGGCCTCCGGCTGGCGATCGTTCATTCATGCGCCCCTTTCTTCAAGAGCTCTTCGAGGATGCGCCGCATGTCGGCTCCGCTCAATCCTTCGGCGGTGGCGTGCGCCACCAGTTCCCCCAGTGCATCGGCGAACCGCTCCTTGGCCATCGTGTGCTTCCTCTCCTTCGGGAACGGCTGCCACCCAGAATCCCTTGCCGCGCCGGGACTGCACCAGACCCTCGCGCTCCAGGTCGTCGTACGCCC
This sequence comes from uncultured Holophagae bacterium, assembly GCA_963710645.1. Classification (GTDB taxonomy): domain Bacteria; phylum Acidobacteriota; class Thermoanaerobaculia; order Thermoanaerobaculales; family Sulfomarinibacteraceae; genus FEB-10. The sequence goes on from CAVQBD010000009.1 coordinate 747,259, forward strand.
GCTGCACGGTGATGACGCTCACCCGCTGCTCCCTGGCCAGACCGCGGATCGACGGCAACGGGTCGCCGCCGGCCAGGTCCTCGGACAGGATCTTCGCCCGGATCTGGCGGGAGATCTGTGCGTGCAGCGGTTCGTCGGAAAGATCCGACAGGTTGAGGATCACGACGTCTCTCCGGAATCGCGCGGCACCAGCATCGCCGCCGTCCAGTCGTCCTCCGGCGCACGTGCGGTGCGTCGTCTGGACCGTGTCGAAGAGCCCGGACAGCCAGACGACGGGCGAGCTCGGTCGAGGGCTCTCGGCCAGCATCGACTCCAGGGCCTGGTACCCCATCGGTTCCCCGTCGGCGTCGCGCGCCTCGGGCAGGCCGTCGGTGAGCAGCAGAAGACGGTCATCGTCTGCGACTCTCACCGTGCGGGAGGCGTAGGCGACCTGCTCGCGAACGCCCAGCGGCAGACGCGGACCGGGCACCGACAGGGGCTGCGGGGCCTGACCGGGACGCATCAGATAGGGATCCGGCGCACCGGCGTTGGCCAACTCCACCATCCGCTCGGCCGGGTTGTACCGGGCCAGGGTCAGGGCGACGAACTCGCCGCGGCCGAGCTCGAGCGCGAGCCGGCCGTTGAGGCTGAGCCAGCGATTCGGCGACGCCTCCGTCGGCGGTGACAAACGGCAGCATCGCCTTCACCGAGGCCATGATCAGGCTGGCCGCAAAACCCTTGCCGGCCACGTCGGCCACGACCACATCGACGCTGCCGTCGGCGTGCCGGAGGATGTCGTAGAAATCGCCCGCCACCACCCGAGCCGGCAGGCAGCGGGCGGCCACCTCCCAGCCGGGACCGGCCACCTCGGAAGGCGGCAGCAGACGGCGCTGCACGTCGCGGGCCATCTCCAGCTCGCGGCGCCCGAGCTCCTGCGCCACCAGCTCGCTCGAGCTGCAGGCCCTCCACCAGATCGCGTCGGTGCTCGGGGTCAAGCATCGGCCACCCTGACCTCGTCCGCGGGCTCACCGGTGAGCAGCCCATCGGCGACGAGGAGCTCGTAGGCCGCCTCGACCGTGGACGGCGCCACCCGGTGTTGGCGCGCCAGCTGTCGGTGAGCCGGGCAGGAACTCGCCCGCCGACAGTTCGCCGCGCACGATGCGATCGCGGAGCTGGCGCGCGATCTGTTCGCGCAGCGGCTCCGGGTCCTCGGGGAGCCAGGTGAAGGAGCAGCGGTAGTGCATTACTGTTCATATACGGTATATACAGTATATTTCGATCCGTCTCCTGTCAAGGGGGACACGAAGATTGAACCAAATAAGCCGCTGAAGCATCAATTGAGAGTTGTTCCGCTTTCGCAGGGGGCTGTGCCATGCTTGATGGATACCGACAGTGCGGGGATCACCAGTCGGCTCGGGGCCGCTCTGACCCTGTGGGAGGAATGATGAAGACCAAACCCGTCCAGGGCACAGACATCGACACGGTGATGGCCGCGACCCGAGGTTCCTCGGTATTTCAGAGCCTCGACGATGAACAGCTTCGCCAGGCTGTGACACAGGCCACCCTGCTGCAACTTGAGGCGGGCGAAAGCCTGATCCGACACGGCGAGCCCCCTGGAGGGTTTTTTCTCATCCTGGAGGGCGAGCTGCGGGTATTGATGGCCGCCGGCGCGGGCGGCGACCCGGTGGAGGTGACCCGCTTTGGCCGCGGCGAAATGCTCGGCATGGCGTCGTTGCTTCTGGGTCGGCCCAGCGAGGCCGCGATGGATGCCGTCGCGCAATCCATCGTTGTGCGCTTCGAACCGCAGTTCCTCGAGGCCATGGCCAGTCAGATTCCTTTATTCGGGCTCGCGGTCGCACGTGCAATCGCGGAGCGATTGTCTTTGGCGGTCGAGCGTGTGTCCGTGCCGGAGGCCGACCCGAAGCTGGAGCCCTCGGACGAGGCGCTGGTGCTGCTGCCGCACGAGTTCATGATGCGCCACCGGGTCGTTCCGCTGGCGGTGGATGGCCAGGTGGCTACCATCGGCTGTGCCGATCAGCCCTCCGCCGAACTCGTGGAAAGAATTCGTACTCATCTGCCGGCCATGGAGGTACGCATCGTGCACCTCGACGGCCGCCGGCTTTCAGAGATTCTCAGGACCCGAGCCGGAAGCGAAACACCCGACCACGCCGGTCCATCGGCGGATTCCGCCACCCTGGAACGCTTGCTCCGGGCCATGGCCACCGAGGGTGCATCGGATCTCCACCTCGCCGGAGGCCAGCGCCCCCGCTGGCGCATCGACGGTGCGATCCATGAGATCGCCGATATCCCACCCCTGGGAGAGACAACGGCGCTCGAACTTCTCGGCGACGCTCTGGAGGACCGCAATCGGCAGGAATTCGACGCCACCAACGACACCGACTTCGCCCTCGAGCTGCCTGGAGTCGCCCGCTTTCGGGTCAACCTCTTCCGCGATCTGGGCGGCGTCGGCGCGGTCCTGCGTCTCATCCCAAACACCATCCTCAGCCTCGAGCAGCTCGGCATGCCGGCGGTGGTCAAGGGGTTCTGCAAGCTTCCCAAGGGCCTGGTCCTGGTGACCGGCCCCACCGGCAGTGGTAAGTCGACAACCCTGGCCGCCATGGTCGACCTCATCAACCGGGAACGCAAGGAGCACGTGGTCACCCTCGAAGACCCGGTGGAATTCGTTCACCGCTCGCAGCTGTCGTTGGTCAACCAGCGCGAAGTGGGGTCCCACACCTCGAGCTTTGCCGCGGCGATCCGCGCGGCCATGCGGGAGGATCCCGACATCATCCTGGTGGGTGAGATGCGCGACCACGAGACCGTGTCGCTGGCGCTCGAGGCCGCCAATACCGGTCATCTGGTGCTCGCCACCCTGCACACCGCCACCGCGATCTCCACCATCGAGCGCATCGTGGGGCTCTTTCCACCCGGGGAGCAGAACCGGATCCAGGTGACGCTGGCCGACGTTATACGCGGTGTCGTCACCCAGAATCTGCTCCAGCGCATCGGCGGCGGTAGGGTCGCCGCCCTCGAGATTCTGGTGGCCAGCCCTGCGGTCTCGAATTTGATCCGCGAGGGCAAGACGCACCAGATCCCGAGTTCGATGCAGACCGGCAAGGCGGCCGGCAACAAGCTGCTGAACGAGTCACTGGCGGATCTCGTCAAGGGCGGAACCGTCGAATACGAGGAGGCCCTCTCCAAGGCGGTGGACAAGGCCGATCTCGCAAAGCGTCTCGGGCATCGCGTCGACTGAGGGCGACGAAGGCGAGCCGTACTCCTCGAAGCCTACAGCCCCGCCCGAGGTTCGTGGATCCGACGGGTGAGGAACATGGTGACGATCAGAGCGACAAGGAGCAGCAGCGTTCCACCGAGCAGGGCGAAGTCCTCGGCATTGAGGATCAGATAGAGCACCCCGTAGATCGCAGTCAGAATGGCGCCGACGACGAGGGCAACGGATCGATTGCCGAGCATCGCCGCGCTGTAAAGAGTGTTGACCACTATGATTGTGCCCGAGGCGACGAGGTACGCCGTCGTGAACCCCATGTGCTCGGCCAGCGCGATCAATAGAAGGAAGAACATCGCCAGAGCAACTCCGATCAGAAGAAACTGCACCAGGCTGAGCTTGGAGTTCGTGGTGAACTCGATCAGACCCAGGGTCAAAAAGGTCAGAACGATGAAGAGCAGACCGTATTTGACCGCTCTGGTGACCATGTCGTACAGCGCCAGGGGTTCGAAGAGCCGGACCCCTGCGTCGATCTCATCGATGGCCACGCTGCGCCCCTCGGACCACGCCTGAGGGAATGAGCGGTTCAGGAGAGGGATGGTCCACTCGGCGGTGAACCCATCGTCGTCGATAACGCGATTCGCCGGCAGAACGCTGCCCGTGAAACTGGGGTGGGGCCAGCCGGATCCGAGGGACGCGCGGGTGATTTCGCCGAGGGGAAGGAAGCTGAAGGTCCCGCTCCCCCGCAGGCCGATCGGAAGGGTGAATTGAAATCCCTCGCGAGCCGTGGCTCCCACACCGGCGTGGAACCCCTGGGGGAGCATTTCACCCAAGGTGGTACCCGGACGCAGCTGCAACGTGTTGCTGCCGATGTGGAGACCGTCCACCTCCACGATGCCCCTGGGGTCGGACAGTCCGAACCCGAGGACCGCTTCCGCCCAGTGGATCTCTTCCAGTCGCTCCGACGACGACAGGGCCGCCACTGCGGTCTCGGGGCTGTGAAAGGTTCCGGAAACCTCGAGGTCCGCCCGGTAGACCTGAACATCGTAGATGCCCCGGCTGCGTTTCTCGGGCGTGATGGTGCCTTCGATGGTCAAGACGTCCGGCAGCAGAATGGCCCGCCGTTGCCGGGATTCCCACCGCTGGGTGACCTTTTTTTCGCCCTCAGGCGTGAGGTATTCATCGCGAATCGAGACCTTCTCTGCGTAGGGAACCACCAGGATCGGACCGGCCACCCGCTGGTCGCCGCTCCACGACTCCGCAATCTCCCGCACCACACCCTGGTAGGTCTGGTAACGATCCTGAACCACCGATTCCACCATCCGCAACGGGATCAATAGAATCAGCGCGAGCAGCGCGACTCCGATCAACCGGGTGGGCCGGCTCAGTTTCGAGATCAGACTCAGGTCGGCATCTGCGATGGTGCTCGCCATAGGATCGCCTCCAGTGATTCCACTGTGCGTGCACCGTTGGTCCTTCAAACGGCTCAATCAAGGCAATCAACGGGCACAATGTGGCGAACCAGGGTCTCGTTGGCGGACACCGGAATTGCCCGCTCCAGTCGCTTTGTTCGTCAGAGTTGATCGCGATCACTTTCTTATTGGATCAAGTGGTCATACACTTCTGAAAATTCGGAGGGCATCATGTCGATGACTGAACGGTTCTACACGGCTGCGGTTTGCTTCGTTCTCGCCTGGAACATGACTGGAGTTTCTCGGACCGCCGATGCAGCCGACGACTGGACCCTGGTCGGCTGGAACGACCTCGGGATGCACTGCATGGACGCCGACTACTCGGTCATGTCTATCCTGCCTCCGTACAACACCGTGCACGCACAGCTCATCGATTCCTCAGGAAACCTGGTCACAGACCCGCAGGGCATTACCGTCACCTACGAAGCCGTGGCCGATCCGTCGGGTTCCATCAACACAACGTCCGCAGGCAAGACCGGTTTCTGGGATCACGTCTTGGATCTCTTCGGGGTGGCGCTCGCGCCCGACCAAGGTCTCGCTGGTTTCGGCATGCCCGGTGCCGGCAACGCGCCCCAGGACATGGTTTGGGACGGTCCACACAACTGGTTCACCGGGGAGGGCATCCCCCTCACACCCACCGATGACAGCCTCGCGACCAACCCCTACCCGCTCATGCGGCTGGTGGCCAGGGATGGAGCCGGGACGATTGTGGCCATGACTGACGTCGTGCTCCCGGTTTCAGACGAAATGGACTGCCGGAGCTGCCACGCGTCGGGCACATCCGGAAATGCCCAACCGGGCGCCGGCTGGGTGTGGGACCCCAATCCCGAACGGGATTACCGCAGGAACATCCTGCTGCTTCACGACGACGTACATCTGGGTGATCCCGACTACCAGTCCGCGCTCGCAGCAGTCGGCTACTCGAGCTCCGGTCTGCACGTGACGGCCATCGACGACGGGACCTCGATTCTGTGCGCCTCGTGCCATCCGTCCAACGCGCTACCCGGAACCGGCGTGGGCGATGTCCCACCCTTGACCCAGGCGGTCCACTCGCTGCACGCCGACGTCGAGGACCCCGTCACCGGACTCACCCTCGACGACTCCGACAACCGGTCAGCGTGTTATCGCTGCCACCCGGGTTCGGAAACGCGGTGTCTTCGCGGTGCCATGGGCGCCGCGGTGGCCGACGACGGCTCGCTCGCCATGCAATGCCAGAGCTGCCACGGCGGAATGAGTCTGGTGGGAGACAGCGACCGTGAGGGCTGGCTGGAGCAGCCGACCTGCCAGAACTGTCACACCGGGACCGCGGTGCACAACAACGGTGAGATCCGCTACACCACGGCCTTCGATGGGCCCGGGGTTCTCCGCACCGCGGTGGACGCGACCTTCGCCACGCAGACCGACGTGCCGATGCCCGGCTTTTCGCTGTATCGATTCTCCGAGGGTCACGGCGGACTGCAGTGTTCGGCCTGCCACGGCTCGCCCCACGCCATTTTCCCGGCCAGCCACGGCAACGACAACCTTCAGAGCATTGCGGTGCAGGGACACGAAGGGACGCTCGTGGAATGCGCCTCGTGCCACGGCTTGCAGCCGGACACCTTCGACGGCGGCCCCCACGGAATGCACCCGGTAGGTGAAAGCTGGGTCGACGATCACGAGCACATCCCCAACACGACGCCGTGCCGTGACTGCCATGGATCGGACTCCCGGGGAACCGTGCTGTCGCGCTCTCACGCAGACCGAACCATCGACGCCGAAGACTACGGTGTCAAGCATTTCTGGCGCGGGTATCAGATCGGCTGTTATGCCTGTCACAACGGACCCAACTCGGAGGATCCGAGCCCCAACACACCAGCCGAGGTGGAAAACGCGGCGATGGAGGTTGCGGGCGGCGCCACCGGATCGGTGGGCCTCACCGTATTCGACATCGACGGCAACCCTCTCGAGCTGCGGGTGGTGTCGCAGCCTGATCATGGCGTGGCCTGGATCGATGGCACGACGGCGCACTACCGCTCGGACCCGGGTTACGCCGGGCCGGACGTCGCGACCTATGCGGCCTGGGACGGATGGGCGGACTCCAACTTGGGTACGATCACGGTCGACGTCACCGCAGGACCGATCTTTGTCGATGGATTCGAGTCCGGCGACACCACGATCTGGTCCCTGACGATGCCCTGACGTTGACCAGCGCTCCTATCCGCTGAACAGCCGGTGGAGGATGCCCGTGAGCCCCACCGCCGAAACACCCCAAGATCCTCGGACCTGGTACCGAGGTCAGGTGCCCGGCTACCGGGCTCCCCCACCCTTCCACACCGGGTGGGCGGGTCGGAACACTGAAATCGAGCACGGAGACGGTAACGATATCGGGCTCGGGCTTCCGGCTCCGCCGCTGGCTGCGCCGCGACAAGCGGGCTCGCGATTGCGTTCTCCCCACACCCTCTAAACCCTTTACACCCCCTGGCGGTGGAGGGCGGCGTGGCGCCGTGTCACAATCGGGCAGAACACAAGCGAGGATGATGATGCCCACCACGCAGAGCCTGAGCGAACTGTTCCACCAAATGGTGGACCTTGAAAGTGGAATTGCCTACAACCTGCTGGTCACCCTCCTGATCCTGCTGACGGTCTTCGTATTGCGCTGGCTTGTCCTCGCCCTGGTGAACCGCAGGACCGGCGACGTCCGGGTTCGCTACCACTGGAAGAAAACCAGTCAGTACCTGACTGCCACCATCGCCATCATCCTCATCGGACGGGTCTGGTTCGAGGGATTTCAATCGGTGGCCACCTACCTCGGGATCGTGTCCGCCGGTCTGGCCATCGCCCTGAAGGAGCTGGTGGCGAACTTCGTCGGCTGGGCATTCATTCTGTGGCGCCGGCCATTCGAGGTGGGCGATCGGATCCAGATCGGCGAGGTCAGCGGCGACGTCATCGATCTCAGGATCTTTCAGTTCACGGTGCTTGAGATCGGAAACTGGGTGGACGCCGACCAGAGCACCGGCCGGGTCATCCACATCAACAACGGAGCCGTGTTCAGCCAAAATGTCGCCAACTACAGCAAGGGGTTCCAGCACATCTGGAACGAGGTGCCGGTGCTGGTGACCTTCGAGAGCGACTGGAAGAAGGCCAAAACACTGCTGCTCGAGATCGCCAACCGCCACGGAACCGACCTCAGCGATGCGGCAGAGAAGCGTCTCCAACAGGCCGCCCGCCGATTCATGATCTTCTACACCACGCTCACGCCCACCGTCTACACATCGGTGAGGGATTGCGGCGTTCTTCTGACCTTGCGGTACCTCACCGATCCCCGGAGGAGACGAGCCACGGAGCAGGCCATCTGGGAGGACATCCTGGACGTCTTTGCGGCCAATGACGACATCGACTTCGCCTACCCCACCCAACGGTTCTACGACAATCTGACCGAGGGCAAGCCCGGCGCCAGGGCTCCATCCGTCACAGGCTCATAAGGGACTCCCCCGGCCGAACCGTGTGGAGCCCCGAGTCCTATCCCCGCGTGATGCGCGTGGGCCCTGCGAGCACCGCAAAATCGGAGATTTCAAACCCCGTGAGATTCGGGTGGTTCGCCACCGAGGCGAAGAGATCCGTCTTCGCGAAATCTCCCATGGCCTGGCGGTCGCGCCATATGTAGACCCCTCCATAGGTCCCGGTTTCGGAGTTCGCGAGCCACACCTTTCGATCCAGACCCGGAACCTCGGCATAGGTCCCAGCCAGGTCGTCACACAGGGCGGCGTAGTCCGCTTCGCTCACTCCCTTTAGATGAAACGTGATGATCTGGACGTGCATAGTCACTCCCTTCGATGAGATCCTCGATTGATGTGGTGAGATGCCTTATCTGTGAATGTATGTCGCCGTACTCGAAAGGTCCACCACGATCCAGGAGGAGAGTCTCTCGACCCTGTAGGATGCCGTCGGAGGATGCCATGGGCAGGGTTCCCCTACACCCCCGATTATCCGAGACGGTGGCGGTCAGAATCGACGAATTTGGCCAGATCGATGAGCAGAGAGAATCTTCGCTCCGCGAGATGACCAGCTACGTGAATGAACGGATCGCCTCGGGTGAAGACGCCCGCCTGGTCTTCATCTGTACCCACAACTCGCGGCGCAGCCACATGGCCCAGATCTGGGCGCAGACGGCAGCGGCCCACTACGGCGTCTGCGGTGTTGAGACCTACTCGGGCGGCACCGAGACCACGGCTTTCAATCCACACGCCGTTGCCGCCCTCCAGCGGGCCGGATTCAGCATCGAAACGGATGACCACGGATCCAACCCCAAGTTTCGAGTCCGATTCAGCGACCGGGTGGAGCCATTTGTGGCGTTTTCCAAGGTCTACGATCAGCCGCCGAACCCGACCACCGACTTTGCGGCGGTGATGACCTGTTCCCATGCCGACGCGGCCTGTCCGCTGGTGGTCGGCGCCAGCGAGCGGATCGCCATCACCTACGAGGATCCGAAGGCATTCGACGGCACCGACCGGGAGACCGACGCCTACGACGAGCGCTGCCGCCAGATCGCACGGGAGATGCTCTTCGTGTTCTCGCAGGTTCAATTCTGAGCAGAGTTCTCAGTCTTCAATTCTAAGTCCCGAGGCCCCGCTCACCTGACCAGTGGCTATTCCACCGAGAAGCCCATCAGCTCGACCGGAATAGGGCCGTCGCCAAAGTTGTCGATCCGCACAAAACCGTTTCCGTAGGTGCCGATCCCGAGCGCCGGTCCCTCGGCGGGCGGTGCGCCGTAACAGATATAACTCTGATCCGCGAGGGCGCCCCCGTCGACATTGGTGAAGTCGATGGTGACGTCTCGATTCGCTTCTACGGTGACTGCCATCCGGGCCGAAGTGAAATTCTCGCTGACATCAATATAGGGGCTGAACGAGCTCCCGTTGTTACCTGTGTAGCAGAACAACCTGTCAAAGGTCGGTCCATTATTGTTCTGGATTTTGATGAAGAGATTCGTCGAACCACCACCGTAGTTCAGAATGGCTGCCGCGTACTGGGTGCCGCCAGCTGGGTCCACCTCCACGTCGAATTCAACATGGTCACCAGTAGCGCTGTTGTGCGTCGCCAGGCCGCTATTCTCGCCGGTGGCGGCCTCATTGACGATCGACACACTGCTGGCTTGAACCGTCCAGTCCGCGCCCAGCGGACCGTCGGGTCTGTTGAAGTCGTCGATCACTCCAACGGGCCTCAGGTCACCACCCTCGAGCCCGGTCCACGGAGCAAGCTCGGGCATTGGTATCCCGGTATATTCGGGAAGGCTGCGGTCGGCGACATTTTCTGCAAGGCCCATCCCCGCGACCAAAAACACGCAACCAATAACTAGAATGACTCGATGAGCGTCCGGTTTTCTCATTCTCAAATTCCCCAGTCGTTTTTCGATTGGACCGCATTGAGTCTACACTCTCGAGGCGGCATCCGCATCAAAAACTCAACCCCACAGACCGAAATTGAAACACCGAGGAGGTTGGTACGCCTTACTCGACATCGGTTGCTCTCATCGCTCGGCTTATGGGGGCGGATTCTCCACAGCTTGCCGGTCATTCAGGTGGGCTGAGCTTGGACTGGAAATAGGCAATTTGTGCCACCGAACGCATCGCGATCACGTACGAGGACCCGAAGGCATTCGACGGCACCGACCGGGAGACCGACGCCTACGACGAGCGCTGCCGCCAGATTGCACGGGAGATGCTCTTCGTGTTCTCGCAGGTGCGGTCGTAGAATACGTACTCCGGGTGCCGAAAGACCTCTTGGGTCGTCCCAGAACAGGAGCAGAGTATGTGGCGGAGTACGATCCTGCGGACCGCTCTCCCGGCTTGCCTCGCTCTGGCGGCAGGCTGCAACCAGACCGAACCGCAACCGGATCTCGCGGCGGTCCTCGGCGCGGAGCTACAGGAAATCGTCAACAGCGCGGTGGCCGACTCCGAGACCGTACCGGCCGCCGCCCTCTACGTCCACGCTCCCAGTCTCGGACTGCAGTGGGAGGGAGCGGCCGGCGTGGCCGATCCCGCCACCGGAGAGACAATGACCCCGGCGCACCCCGTGCTGGTGGCCAGCAACACCAAGACCTACATCGCCGCTTCCATCCTCCGGCTCTGGGAGGACGGCAGACTCGGTCTGGACGACCCCATTGCCGACCATTTGCCGAAGGAGTACGTGGAACTGCTGGAGAGCGACGGTTACCTGGTCGACGACATCACCATCCGCCACCTGCTCACTCACACCAGCGGCCTGTACGACTACGCTGACAGATCCATCTACCCCGCAATGATCCTGGCTGACCCAACCCATCGATGGACCCGGACCGAGCAGCTCGAGGCCGCGGTCGAGTGGGGCGATCCCCTCGGTGCACCGGGCGAGATCTACAACTACAGCGACACCGGGTACATCCTGTTGGGGTCGACGCTCGAACAGATCACCGGTCAATCCATGCCCGACGCGGTGCGCGAGCTCGTGAGGTACGAGCGCATCGGCCTCGATGCAACGTGGTTCGAGACCCTGGAACCCAGGCCGTCCGGTGTACCCGAACTCGCCCATCAGTTCTACGGCGAGGTAGATGCCGCGACCATCGATCCCTCCAGCGATCTCTATGGTGGTGGCGGCATCGCCGCCCCGGTGGGCGACCTGGGGAGGTTCATGAGAGCCCTGTTCACCGGGGGCGTCTACACCAATCCGGAGACAGCCGAAACCATGCTCACAACGGTGGACACCGTGAAGATGAGCGCGGGTGGAGAGGCCTCCGGCATGCCGCCCGGCATGTACCGCATGGGTGTGTGGGTCATGGAGGTCGAAGGATACACCGTGTATCGCCACTCGGGGTTCTGGGGAACTGTGGCCGATTATGTGCCCGAACTGGACCTCGTGGTCGCCGCCACCGTGAATCAGAATCAGCAGAAAACGGCGCTCTGGGACATGGTGGCGCACACTATCGCCGTCGTCCGGGATGCCACCGATTCATCACAGGTGGACTAGCCCGCACTTCTCACCGGGTTTCGTCACGAGGGCGGCGAAGGGTCGTCAGATGTTGGGTTTTTAGCGGATCGGGCGACGCAGGCGTAGTCGCACTACGTTGAGGAGCACGATTCGCGAAAAGCACGACAGATGGCCGCGATTCGCCGTCCGCAGCAGACACTCGGTGAGAAGTGCGGGCTAGAGACGGAATCCTCGACCCAAATGAGAGGTTCATCTAGACTGTGCGCGGACCGGCCAAAACCAATCTTCGCATTCTGCGTTGTACTGGACAGATTCGGAGATGCCGGATCCCACCCCGATTCTGAAGGGAGACCAAAATGTCACGATTCGCACTCTGCGGGCTGCTGATGGCTGCGCTTCTGGCCGCCGGAGCCGGACCCGCCCTCGCCCAGGACAAGATCGTCATCGAAAAGGCGGACGATCTGCCCCGTCACACCTACACCATTGACACCACTGCCGTTGAGCTGCTCGAGGATGACGCCGCCGCGAAAGCCCTCGCCGCGGAGGTGAAGAAGGACCTCGAGGCGGATCTGGCCACCTACGAGATACCCGACAAGACCACCCTCCAGGGCTACTACGGCAACCTGAGGATCATCGCCCTGATCGAGGGTCGGTACGACGACGCGCTGGCACTTCTCGAGAAGCAACGCTCGCTCGAGGAGAAGGAGGCCAGCAGGATCACCATGGGCGGGATCACCCGGGCGTGGATCGCCACCGAGCAATCCGGCAGCAGCGACTTCGAGTCGGCCTTCGAAGCCAATCTCGCGGACATCGTGGACGATTGGCCCTACGAGGTGGTTCAGGACAACGTCAAACAGAGCAAGGCCTCGTTCGAGATCGTTAGCCCGAATCTCATCATCGGCCAGATCGAGGCCACCGTGCAGCCCATGCTCGATGAGTCGGGTGGCGAGATGAGCAAGGACGTGGCCACCGGGCTGCTCGGTGCCTACGTCAACTACAACGTCTTCATCCCTCTGCGGGAGCCGTCGGCCCGCGTGTACGGCAACTACCTTGCCGCGCACGAGGTGGAGAAGCCGGATATCTGGATGGAGCGCGCCATCGATGTCCCCGACGACGCCACCGGACAGCCGGTCGTCGCCATCTGGGACTCCGGTGTGGACACCGACATCTTCGTGCCCCTGGGCCAGATGTGGACCAACGGCGACGAGATCCCGGATAACGAAATCGATGACGACGACAACGGATTTGTCGACGACGTGTACGGCATCGCCTACACCCTCGAGGCGGAGAAAACCACCGAGCTGCTGCGGCCCATGGTGGAGACCGAACTCGACCGCCAGACCCTGCAGAACTACGTCAAGGGTCTGCTGGACATGCAGGCCAACATCGACTCCGACGAGGCGACCCAGTTCAAGAAGGCCATCGGGTCGCTCCAGCCCGAGCAGGTCAGGCCGTTCATCGAAGAGGTCACTGCCTACAACCACCTGTCTCATGGCACCCACGTGGCGGGCATCGCCGCCGAAGGCAACCCCAACATCAGGATGGTGGCGGTGCGGATGACCTTCGACCACCGCATGGTCCCGGAAGCTCCGACCGTTGCCCAGGCCTACCGAGACGCCGCTCAGTACACCGAAACCGTGGACTACCTGAAGGCCAATGGCGTGCGGGTGGTCAACATGAGCTGGGGCGGCAGCGTCTCCGGTGTGGAGGCCGCATTGGAGATGAACAACGTCGGCGAAACCCCCGAGGAGCGCAAGGCCCTTGCCCGGAAGATCTACGACATCGGCAGGGACGCGCTCTACGACGCGTTCGCCAACGCACCAGAGATCTTCTTCGTCACCTCGGCGGGCAACTCGGACTCGGACAACGAGTTCGAGGAGTTTTCACCCAGCTCGTTCGATCTTCCCAATATCATCACGGTTGGGGCGGTGGACCAGGCCGGCGACGAGACCTCGTTCACCAGTTTCGGCAAAGTGGACGTCTACTCCAACGGTTTCATGGTGGAGAGCTACGTCCCGGGCGGCGACCGGCTGCCCTTCAGCGGCACCTCCATGTCGTCCCCCAACGTGGTGAACCTTGCGGCCAAGCTGCTCGCAGTGGATCCGTCACTCACACCGGCCGAGCTTCGAGAGGTCATCGAAGGGGGCTGCGACGAGCACCAGACCGGCGACCGCACGGTCCGACTGATCAATCCCAAGAAGTCCATGGAGATGATCGAGAAGAAGAACAGCTGATCACTATCAAAAGAACCACTGAAGGGCCGGGGGGCGACGCCCGGCCCTTTATTAATTTCAATTTTCAGTTTTGAATTTTGAATTTTGAATTCCCCCACCCGCCCGGATGATCCACAGTGGGTGAAATTCGAAGATCAAAAACTCAGAACTGAGAATTCAAAATTCGGCACCAACTTGTCTGGGCACAAGTGATGGGCGATGATCGTCCCGATCTTATGCTGTTTCACACCGCACAGTACGCCATATTTCTCGCCATCGTGCTCGGCCTGTCCGGGCTCCTGCTTCGTCACCGAAAGACGCGCGAGGCGATGTTGCTGGTGGCCTCTTGGGTCTTTTATGCAGCCTGGAGTACCAAATATCTGGTCCTCATCCTGTTCTCGACCCTGCTCGATTTCATCATCGGAGCCGAGATTCATCGCACCGAAAACCCGCTGTATCGGAAGACCCTCCTCGGCGTCAGTCTTGTGGGCAACCTCGGAGTACTCGCGCTGTTCAAGTACTACGATTTTTTTGCGGACAATCTGAGCGTGCTCCTTCAGTTCTTTGGTTTCCACCCCTCCATACCCATGCTCGACGTGATCCTCCCGGTGGGCATCTCCTTCTACACCTTTCAGTCCATGAGCTACACCATCGACATCTACAGGGGCGACCTCGAGCCACGCAAGAGCTTGATGGAATTCGCGCTTTTTGTGGCCTTCTTTCCTCAGCTGGTGGCTGGGCCCATCGTCCGCGCGCGCGAGTTCCTGCCCCAGCTCGACCGCACGCCAGGAGCTACCCAGGAACAGACCGGATCCGGGATCTACCTCATCCTCAAAGGCCTCATCAAGAAGGTCCTGATCGGCGACATATTGGCGGTGTATCTGGTCGATCCGGTTTTCGCGAACCCTGTGGGCTACGGGACCCTGGCCATTGCCGCAGCGATCTACGGATTCAAGTTCCAGATCTACAACGACTTCTCGGGCTACTCGGACATCGCCATCGGAACCGGCCGGCTGCTGGGCTACAACTTCCCGATCAACTTCAGGGCGCCGTTCAAGGCCGCCAGCATCGCCGACTACTGGCGACGGTGGCATATCACCATGAGCAGTTGGTTTCGGGATTACGTGTTCTTCCCTCTCGGAGGGTCCAAGGGCGGGCTCGCCAGCAGCTGCCGCAACACTTTCATCACCATGGCGCTGGTGGGTCTGTGGCACGGGGCGGCGTGGACCTTCGTGCTGTGGGGCTGTTACCACGGAAGCCTGCTGGCCCTTTCCATCATCAAGAACCGCGTGAGGGCGCGTTTGCGACCCGATGTCCCCACCGGGCCCGACACATGGTCTCCCACCGGTCACTTACTCCGGGTCGCTCTCATGTTCCATGTGACCATGCTCGGCGGCCTCATTTTCCGCGCGCCGAACCTCGAGACCACAAAAGAAATGACGGGCCGGTTGCTGCACGCCGTCCCGGGGCCGGCGGTGGATCCCCGTCTGCTGGCACTCATCGCACTGGCGTTCTGCCTCCACTTCGTACCTGAGAAGGCAAAGGCTGAGTTGGAAGTCGGGTTCACCAATCTCCACCCGTTGCTCCAGGGCGCGGCGGTGGCCGTGGTCATCGCTCTGTTGGTGACCATCGTCAGTCAAACCCAGCCCTATTACTATTTCCAATTCTGAGAAGATGGACCCATGAAACCAAGACGTCAGTGGTTGGCACGGATCGTCGGAATCTTGGCGGTCTTGGTGATGGGGGATGTGATTGCCGAAAGGCTCAACATCACCTACTGGTCACCCATCGACGACAACCAGGTGCTCCGCGTATTCACCTACCTGCATGACATGCCCCGAGCCGATGTCATTTTTCTGGGCACCTCGAGGACACGAGCCGCGATCATTCCCGCGGAGATCGAGGAGAGGCTGTCGGAGATGCTCCGTCGGGACATCAGCGCCTACTGTCTCGCTCAGAACGGGAGCAACGCGTACACCAGCTGGCTGATCCTCGATGACGCCGTCAGGACCCATGGCCCACCCGAGGTCATCGTCCTCGAACTCTCACCTGCCTCGCTCAACTCAAACCACAAGAACGTGGCTCGGGACTTGGGCTGCTACAGCTCTCTTGCCGAGATCGTCAGCGGGGCACGCTGGATCAATACGCCCGACCGGCTGTCGGCGGCGGCCAGTGGCTGTTTTCGTGGGGTATCGAGTGCGGCGTTGTATGGATCGCGCTTTTTGTACGCCGACTCGGTTTACGACAACCTCGCTCGATACCGGCTTCTCAAGGGCGCCGAGTTCCCCCAAGAACTCAAACATCAATATCAGCGCCCCGCAGATCCGAAACCGGTTCGCCGTCTCGCCCAGCTCGACACCGCCATACGGATCACCCGGAACGACTACATGCGGGACTACAAAATCGGTGGTGCTCCGGAGGCGGGATTCCTCGCAATGGTCGACTTCGCTGCGACACGGAAAATCCCATTGATTCTGGTGGACCCACCGCTGACCCCGGAGTACCGCGAGGCGATCAACACCCCTGAGGAGTTCGCCGAGTATCGCAGCAGGGTGGATCAGGTGCTCCGTGATCCGCATTCGACTCTAGTCGAGGCGAATCCAGGTGACCTTCACGTGACCGAAAAAGATTTTCAGGATCTGACCCATCTCAATCCCCTGGGCGCTCGGAGATTCAGTCGGCACCTCGCCGAGTCGGTTCTGCTGCCGTTGATGGGGGGCAGGCGGTGAGCAGGGGGCAGTGAGTAGTCGGCCCACCCGCCAGGCCAATTTTGAATTCTGAATTTTCAATTCTCAATGACCCCCAACCACCCGGAGCGAGATGGGCGCGATGGGCGGGCGCGCCGTCCTCACGCGCGCCGCGAACGCGCGGGCCGGTGCCAGGCACCGTCGAAATCGCATCGGAGCACGAGATCGATACATCTGCGGCGGTGCCTGGCACCGACATGCAACGACTCCAACCCCGGGAGGCAAGGCGATCCGGCTGCTACCGGATGTTCGGCTGCACCACCGGCGCAGTGTTCGGCAACACACCCACCTCGATGGACGACGGATACTCCGCGGAGTGGTACACGCGGTGGGTGGCCTTGACGTAGTCGTCGGTCTCGGCTTCAAAGATGTTGGGCACGTAGGTCTGGGGGTTGCGGTCGAACAACGGGAACATCGTCGACTGAACTTGGATCATGATCCGGTGACCGCGTTTGAAGGTGTGGAGCACCCCCTGCAGCGGCACTTCCACGAACGCGGCCTCGTTTGGCACGAAGGGCTCGGGATGCTCGAAGGAGTTTCGATATCTCCCGCGGATGATCTCGGATCGCACCATTCGCTGCGTACCGCCCAGATCCTCCTCTGCCGGCTCACCCCACCTCTTCGGCGGTCGGTAGCCCGGCAACCTCCCGGGAAACTCGTCGATGAGTTTCACGACCCAATCGGCATCGGTGCCCGTCGTGGACACCCACAACCGCGCCGTGATGGGTCCGGCCAGGGTGAGATCCTCCGACAAGGGTTCTGATCGGAAGACCAACACGTCCGGCCGCTGCGAGGCAAAGCGTTGGTCCTCCACCATGTACTCCGAGTTCCAGCGGGTGGTGATCGCCGGTGTATAAGGCACCGGGCGCGCAGGATCGCTCGGGAATTCGTCGAAAGCCTCCGCACCGCTGCCGGCGGGCACCTGGGCCGACAGCGATCCACCGACACTCAGATACAGCGACCTCGGTTCCACCGCCTCGGGCGGCCACTGATCAAACTCCCGCCAGCGGTCGGCTCCGGTTTCGAAGATCCACGCCTCGGGCAGATTCAGCTCCCCCTCCCCCTTCAGAAAGTGGCGGAAGAACGGAATGATGGCCCGCTCGCGGAAGATCTCCGCGGTGGGGAAACCGAAGTCGGCCGGGCCAAGGGTCTGGCCGTCCGAGGACAACCACGCGCCGTGCCGCCACGGACCCATCACCAGCATGTTGAAGATCCCGGGGTTCTGATCCTCGATGGCCCGGTAGGTGTTGAAAGGACCGTGGAGATCCTCGGCGTCGAACAGCCCGCCGACGGTCAGCACCGCCGCCGAGATGTTTCTCAGGTGGGGAAGGATGTTCCGCGCCTGCCAGAACTCGTCGTAGTCGGGGTGTTTTGCCATCTCCGTCCAGAACGCGATCTTGCCCTCGAAAATCTCGTCGTCCACATTCTTGACGGGGCCGAGGCCGAGGAAAAACTGGTAGCCGTCCGGGGTCCCGAAATCAAAAAGATCGCTCCACTCGGTGGTGGGTTCGGGACGGGGCTGACCAAAGATGGCGAAGAACGGAAAGGCCATTCCGAGCGTGAAGGCTCCGTTATGGTGCATGTCGTCAAAATACCAGTCGGCGATGGGAGCGTTTGGTGACACCGCCTTGAGCGCCGGGTGGCTGTCGATCATCCCGGCGGAGCAGTAGAAGCCGGGGTAGGAGTTGCCCCACTGGCCGACGCGGCCGTTGTGGCCCTCCACATTGGCGAGCAGCCAATCAATGGTGTCATAGGTGTCGGTGGATTCGTCCACATCCTGGGATCCGGCCTTTTTGGGTACGTGGGGCCGCATGTTGACGAACTCGCCCTCGGACATCATCCGCCCACGTACGTCCTGGCAGACGAAGATGTACCCGTCGCGAACGAAGTCGCGAGTGGGGCCAAACCAGTCCGTATATCGATCGGCACCGTACGGATTGCAGGCATACGGTGTGCGCAGCATCATGAACGGGTAGGACGTGGAGGTGTCGATGGGAGTGTAGACCGCCGTGTAGAGCTCGACGCCATCCCGCATGGGGACGCGGTACTCGTGCTTCGTGTAGTGACTCCGGATGTAGGCCTCCTGGTCCCCACCATCCTCCTGGGCACACACCGCTCGCGGCGCCACCAACGCCAGACCGATCGCGACAACGACCGACCACACTGAACAGACTGCTCGGAGTGTTCCCATAAATGTCCTCCGCGTTCACCGCCGCATGGCGGCTCTCGTATCTTAGCGCGGATGAGTTTTCTCAAGAATGGTGCGGAAATCAACCGGGAGACGCAAACGGCGGGACATTGTAGGGAAACGCGTACCAACCGGTTTCGGCGGGCCAGTGAAAGACCACAAACGGCACCGACAACCCAATGAGCACGAGGGTGTAGACGCCCACAACACACACCACCTCTCCTCCCGACTCGGGCCAGGACTTTCCAAGGACGACACGCATGGGTGCAGCGATGATCCGGCGGATCGGGCTCGGCAGCGGCAGCAGGAAAGGGGTCCGTCGCGCGTAGCGACGGTAGTCCTCACCGAGCTGCCGCCGCATGGCGATTTCCTCCGACAGCGCCACACCAATGATCGCCATAGCCGACAGAAGCCACGGCAGGCTCGAGGGAACGCCGTAGGAGATCTTGAAGTGATACAGCTCGGAGTACCTCGACACATAGAGCATCAGGCCCCAACTCCAGAGGACCCACCCGAAATATTGAGGATGACGTGACAGACGGTAGATCCATTTCACGGCCACACCTCGGTGATGAAACCGGGTCAGAAACCACGCCGCCACGCCGCAGGTGAAGATCGCCATTCCAGCCGCCATCGCCCCCCGGATCACGAAATCCCGGACGTCGACGCCCAGAACGGCGGCCGGATAGACCACCGCCATATACGGTGCGAAGGCCACATCCCCCAAAGCCATGAGCTGGTAGCTCCTGTCGAGGACTGGCAGGAACAGCACGCGGAGCATGCCGAGCCCCGCCAGGAAGAACATGCTGGCAGCGAAGTGCCCGAAGACCGGCAGGAAGAGCACCACCGCGCCGGCGGTCGCCAACCCGCCGCGGCCGAACACGAGACCGGCGACGATCATCACCATGACGACGGTCAGGGCGGCATACCCGATCACCCGTAGGCCGTTGGAACGAACGAAGACCTCCGCGCTCTCCATGTTTCGACCGGAGTCGAAGCCGGGAAAATTAAATGTGTCGATCATCCAACCCGACAGCAGACGGGGCAGCTCCACCGAAGCGAAGGCGAGCCCGATGGCGAAGATCAGCGCAAGCACTCCCAGAACGAAGACTGTCCACCAGGAACTGCTTGTATCGCCAACACCTTCGGTTTTCATCGTTGACGGTTCCCTTCATTTGGGTTCTGCCTGAGTAAGAGACTGAGAAATGCAGCAGGTTCCATATGGCCCTCAACAAAGAATGGTCCCTATTTGTGGTTTTTGTGTGGCGAAGCTCAGCCCGCTCCGAGGAAAATGAACCGTCCGGCGCCGACAAGGCCGCCCTCATCCGAGCCGTGCCACAATAAATCCATGGCACACCGGACGTCGCGTGCCGGCTATGAGGACCTCACGGAGCGGCTCAACCGCTTTCCCCAGGGTGCGCCGCCTTCGGACCTGCTCTACCGGATTCTCGAGCTGCTCTTCTCCGAGCGCGATGCGGAGCTGGTGGCGCAGCTCCCCATCAAACCGTTCACCGCCGAGCGAGCGGCGCGTATCTGGAACCTGTCCGTCACCGAGGCCCGCGGCGTGCTGGACGAGCTGGCAAGCCGGGCGGTGCTGGTCGACATCCAGAACGAAGCTGGGACAACCTACCTCCTGCCGCCGCCCATGGCCGGTTTCTTCGAGTTCTCCATGATGCGCGTCCGTCACGATCTCGACCAGAAACTGCTCGCCGAGCTCTTTTTCGATTACCTCAACATCGAGGAAGATTTCATCAAGACGCTGTTCACCGAGGGCGATACACAACTGGGCCGGATCTTCGTGTCCGAACCGTCACTGCCCACCGACGGTACGCTGCACGTGCTCGATTACGAGCGGGCCAGCCACATCGTGGGTACCGCCTCCGCCATCGGGGTGGGGCTCTGTTACTGCCGCCACAAGATGGATCACGTTGGCCGCGCCTGCGATGCACCCATGGACATCTGCATGACCTTCAATACCACCGCCGCCGCGCTGACCCGTCACGGCCACGCCCGAGCCGTCGATGCCGCCGAGTGCCACGACCTCCTCCAGGAGGCGCGCGACCGGGGCCTGGTCCATTTCGGTGAAAACGTCCAACAACGGGTGAACTTCATCTGCAACTGTTGCGGCTGCTGCTGCGAGGCAATGATCGCGGCCCGCCGCTTCGGCCACCTCAACCCCGTCCACACCACAAACTTCCTGCCCGAGACGACGGTCGCGAGCTGCACCGGCTGCGGAAAGTGCGTCGCTACCTGTCCGGTGGAGGCCATGACCCTGGTTTCGGCAAATGATCCGGCCAAGCCGAAGGCCAAGGTTGCCAAGCTCGACAGCCAGATCTGCCTCGGCTGCGGGGTGTGCGTTTCGGTCTGCCCGGAGGACAATATCTCGCTCGTGGACCGCGGTGAACGGGTCATCACGCCTGTGGACTCGGTCCATCGCACCGTAATCATGGCGATCGAGCGGGGCACCCTCCAGCACCTCGTCTTCGACGACCGAACCCTGGCCAGCCACCGGGCCCTGGCCGCAGTCCTCGGCGCCATCCTCAACCTGCCGCCGGTGAAGCGTTCGGTGGCGAATTCCCTGCTCGGCTCCCGCTACCTCGAGGCCTTGATCGAGCGGCGCGCCTGAGTCTCGACCCGGTGGTCCGAGACGCGATTGGAGGGGTGCGGTACGGGGCTGGGGCGTGGGCAGCGCCTGATCCAATTCAGCGAATCACTTTGCCAACATTACACCCATCACTGCTGAGAGGGGTCGCGCGATGGTATGCTCCTTTGGCGATTTGGCGATTTGGGCGTTTTTCCAGGTTGTCGAATCAACGAAGTGCGTTGGAGGAGCCCATCAAAATGCGTACAAAAATGTCGGTGTGTATCGTCGTCGCGCTCGGAGCCATGGCTCTGACCTCGATCGCAAGTGCACAAGAACAGGTCACTTCCGGCGTCTACCGCGGAGTGCTCCCGGTGGTGAAGGCGGACACTTCGCCGCCCCTGAGGTCCATCGCCCCGCTGCCCATCGCCAAGGGCGCCCGCAACCTCGTCGACCCCGAGAGTGGGTTCGCCGGCGAGCCCGGGCCCCAGGACAGCGACCCCATCGTCCAGGGCCAGGTGATGACCGAGGCGGTTCCCCCTCCATCCACCAGCTTTGACGGACCGCCAAACCTCTTCGGTGGAGCACCACCGGACCCGGTGGGCGACGTGGGTCCCGACCACTACGTGGCCATGAGCAACCTCCATTTCGCGGTCTACGACAAATCAGGCGCCCTGCTCTACGGCCCGGCTGCCAACAACACGCTGTGGAGCGGATTCGGCGGCGACTGCCAGTCGGACAACGACGGCGACCCGGTGGTGATCTACGATCAACTGGCCGACCGCTGGATTCTGACTCAGTTCACCGCCTCGGGCCCGAACTACTACAACTGCATGGCCATCTCCACCAGCCCGGACCCCACCGGTACCTACTACCGTTACGCTGTGAGCACCGGGGGCAACTTTCCCGACTATCCCAAGTACGGGATGTGGCCGGACGCCTACTACATCAGCACCCGGGATTTCGATGGCCTCGGTGGCCCATTCGTCGGGGTGGGTGCGTACGCCATCAACCGCGCCCAGATGATCGCGGGCGATCCGTCACCGCAGATCATTTCCTTTCTGGTTCCGCGCGGTTCCACACCCTACAACGTGGGCGACGGACTGCTGCCTGCGGATCTCGACGGCAATACCCCGCCGCCCACCGGCAGCCCCACCTACTTCGTCGGCTCCATGGACAACGGCGGTCAATACGGCGCACCTCAGGACGCTCTGACCCTGTGGAAATTCGACGTCGATTTCACCACCCCGGCCAATTCCAGCTTCACCCTCACCGACACCATTCCGATCGCACCGTACGACACCCAATTCTCCGCGTGCTCGGGTCGGGACTGCATCCCGCAACCGGGCACCTCCAACAAGCTCGATATTCTGTCGTACCGGCAGCGGCCCATGAACCGGCTGGCCTACCGGAACTTCGGCACCCACGAGGCGCTGGTCACCAATCAGTCGGTGGAGGCGGCGCCGGGCATCGCGGGCATGCGCTGGTGGGAGATCCGTGACCCGAACGGCACTCCGGTCATCCACCAGGAGGGCACCTTCGCGCCGGGGGTCACCGACGGTATCCACCGTTGGATGGGCAGCATCGCCATGGACGAGGCCGGCAATATGGCTCTCGGCTACAGCGCATCGGACGCCACAAGCACCTATCCGAGCGTCTGGTACACCGGCCGGCTGGCCGGCGACCCGCTCGGCACCATGTCGCAGGGCGAGGGCTCGATCATCGACGGCACCGGGTCTCAGACCTCCTACGAGCGTTGGGGTGACTACAGCTCCATGAACGTGGATCCCACCGATGACTGCACCTTCTGGTATGTCAACGAATACCTGCCCACCAGCAGCGGCTCCGGGTGGCAGCTTCGTATCGGCTCCTTCAAATTCAACGAGTGTGGGACACCGGACTTCTACCTCGGCAGCACCCCGAACACCCAGGCGATCTGCGCCGGGACCGATGCCGTGTACGACCTCGTCGTCGGCTCGGTGAGCGATTTCAACAACCCGGTGACCCTGTCGGCGAACGGCAACCCCGCCGGCACCACAACGGCCTTTTCGACCAACCCGGTCACGCCCGCAGGAGCGAGCCAATTGACCGTGGGCAACACCGGCGCGGCGTCGGCTGGAAGCTATCTGGTGACGGTCTCCGGTGTCGCCACCGACAGTCCCGGGCACGAGATCGAGCTCGATCTGGATGTCTTTGACGTGGTCCCGGGAACGGTGAACCTGACCAGCCCTGAGGACGACGCCCTCAACCAGCCACTGCGGCCGGATTTCACCTGGGTTGCGGCGACCGACGCCACCTCCTACACCCTCGAAGTGGACGACGACCCGGCCTTCGGCAGCCCTGCGCTTGTGGAAAGCGGCATCACCGACACCGGCTTCACACCGGCAAGCGATCTCTCCTCGAACACCGTCTACCACTGGCGGGTGACGCCCGACAACATTTGCGGTGTCGGCCCGGCCTCCGAGGTCTACACGTTCACAACAGTGGCCCTGCCCGGCGACTGCGGTCTCGACACGGCGCCGGTCATCCACCTCACCGAAGACTTCGAGTCCGGCGCCCCCGGCTGGTCACACAGCGGGACCAACGATACCTGGATGCTCTCCGGCGAACAGGTTCACGGTGGGGCGCAGTCCTACTATGGCGAAGATCTTGGAATCGTCAGTGACCAGCGGCTTGAATCGCCCGACATGGTGCTGCCCTCGGTCGCACCGGTGACCCTCCAGTTCTGGAACTGGCAGGAGATGGAGGACCGGTCCGGCGGTTGCTACGACGGCGGCATTCTGGAGATCTCCACCGACGGTGGATCCAACTGGACCTACTTGCCGACCACGGTCATGCAGACCGATCCCTACGATGGCCCGGTGGTCGGACTCGACGATCTGTCGGGCTGGTGCGGCGACCCGCAGGACTGGCTCAGGTCGGTGGTGGATCTCGACGCGTACGCCGGCCAGGTCGCGCGCTTCCGCTTCCGGATCGGCACCGACTCGTCGGTGAGTCGCGAGGGCTGGTACATCGATGACCTCCACGTCCAATCCTGCGAGGTCACCGGTCCGGACTTCACGTTGAGCGCCGTACCCGGCAGCCTCACGGTCTGTCAGGGCAGCGAAGCCAACATCACGGTGGGCGTCGGCTCCGCAGCCGGCTTCACAAACGATGTGACGCTCGAGCTGGCCGGCAATCCGGTGGGGTCCAGCGCCAACTTCTCGACTAACCCGGTAACGCCACCGGGATCGAGCCTCCTCACCATCAACACGGGCGCGGCCGCCACCGGCAGCTACCCGATGACAATCAGCGGCGCCGCCTCCGGCAGCTCGGGCCACGTGACGCCCATGACTCTGGATATCGCAACCTCACCACTGTCACCGGGTCTGAGCACACCGATCGACGGCGCGGTGGATCAGCCGGTGCAACCGACCTTCCAGTGGACCGCGGTGGCGGGAGCTGACAGCTACACCCTCGAGGTGGACGACGATCCGGCCTTCGGCAGCCCCGAGATCACCGAGACCGGGATCGTGGGCACCAGCTTCACGCCGACCTCCGAT
The DNA here is from genome assembly GCA_963710645.1 of uncultured Holophagae bacterium. Lineage (GTDB taxonomy): Bacteria > Acidobacteriota > Thermoanaerobaculia > Thermoanaerobaculales > Sulfomarinibacteraceae > FEB-10. The sequence goes on from CAVQBD010000009.1 coordinate 772,146, forward strand.
CTCGAGGAGGGCACGACATACTGGTGGCGGGTCGCTGCAGAGAACTTCTGCGGCGCGGGCGCCGCCTCCGGCACGTATTCGTTCACCACCTCGATCTTGATGCCGTTCACAGACGGCTTCGAGTCGGGCGACACCGACGGGTGGTCCATGACCTACCCGTAATACGACACACTCCGAACTTCAACGACCGGGCGCCCCGAAGGGCGCCCGTTTTTTGATTCTGAATTCTGAATTTTGAATTTTGAATTGCTCCCACCCACCCGGATGCCGGATGCCGGATGCCAGATGCCTGGTCCTCCGTCCACCCGGAGCGAAAGGTCACGTATGGCGGGCGTGCCACTTCGGGCACCTTCAAGTTGAAAGTTGAACGTTAAACGTTGAACGTTCCCACCCTCCCTCCCGGATCGTGAGAGGGGGCAACCTGCCGGCGGCAGCGATTGTGGCCTGGGCCGGGAGGGATGTGGCGGGGGTCGACCCGGCCACCGGCCACTCGCTGGTGACGGCTGGTCACCGCGGCCGGAGGCCGCGAGTAACCTCGGGGAGCGCGGTCGGCAGATGGGCGCGTTGAAGTCGGACGATCGAACCGAACGCGCGGGCCTGTACCGGGCAACTTCGAAATCGAATCGTAGTACGAGGTCGACAATTCTGTGGCAGTGCCAGGTACCGACATTCTGTCATTCTGAGCGAGGGAGCTTGGCGACCGAGTCGAAGAATCTGGGCGGGGGATGTTGGCGGTGTCGCCCCCACCCAGATCCTTCGACTCGCCGCCCAGAAAGGCGGCTCGCTCAGGATGACAGTGGATTTGGTGTGTGGGATTGCAGCCGAGACGGCCGCACCACAAATGTACTGCGGGCGATCGGGGCTGCTCCCTGACCCCTGCTGCCGACTGCCGACTGCCTACTCCCGATACACGTAGAGCTGCAGCGAGATCCACTCCAACGGATCGGTTGTCACGTTGAGATTTTCGTACTCCTCACCCTCGGAGGTTCGGATGTCGAAGTCGATGGTGTTGGCCGCGCCCGGCTCCACCAGATCTGTGATGTCAATGGTCTGACCTATGGTTATGGCCCCGGGGCACCAGCCGTTACGATCGAAGGTCCAGGTGCCCTGCTGGCCGCGGACCGCATTGTGTTCGCAGTCGGTCCGCCACGGCACCACCGATCGACGCTCGTCGTTGACGTAGAGATCCTGACGAAGCACGCAGAACTCGGCGCAGTTGTCGGTGTTGCCGAAGGAGTGGCCGGTGGTGATCAGGCGCGCCTCGACCCTGGTTGCGTCGGCTGGAATTTCCACATCCATCGGATCGATCTGGGAGTCCACGTTGCGGTCAGGATCGAGGTAACCGATGGTGATGTTGCGCCGACCCCAGATGTTGACCACCTCGTCCGGTGCGCGGTCCTCTCCGGGGTAGAAGACGAAGTCGAAGCTGATCCGCCAGCCCTCGCCATCGGAGTGACCCGGACCGACCCAGGTGTCGATCCATGAGACCAGGGTCTGGCTCCCGCGCAACAAGGGCGCCAGCGCCGTGATGTCAACGTACTGGCACATCTCCACCCGGTAGGGCGTGATGTGACGCATGATCTCGAGGTATTGCCAGTCTTCATCTGGGTCTTCCGGGTTGAGCACCAGCTGCAGGCTGCCGGTGCGGTCCCAGTGGTCGCAGAGCCCGTTCTCCGGACACTCAAGGTGGAGTCGGAGGCCCACCTGGTTCCACTCCCCGTCCTCTGGGAAGTCAACCTGATGGGTGATCGATCGGTGGTTCTCCGCTCCAAACCAGTGGTAGTCCCGGTCAAAAGCCCGGACCACCGTGGCCTGCTCGGGGATCTCCTCGTCGGGGCAGCGATACCACGGCTCGTCCCACGAGAAATCGAACCAGTTGCCCGCGTTGCCGTCAGCCTCGGACACGAGAGGAACGCCCTCCAGATAGGTGGGGTCTCCGGTGAACTGGTCCACCATGGAGCCATAGGCCATGAAGGACGGATTCCACGATTCCGAGGGGTGATAGAAGAGATTTTCGCTCGCTGTCATGGTGACCACCGCGGTGTAGCTCGATCCGGTGAGTCCGAGTTCGCTCAACACCTGGTTGATCTGGATGTGGGACCACGGCTCGAGAGTTCTCTCCAGGGCTCCTGCAGTGTTGCCGGAGGCATCGAGGATCCTCACCTCGAAGGTGGCGCGAACGTTCATGGACAGATTCACCAGACCGAGGTTCGAGCGGAACGCTTCCGATGCCTCAAGGCCTGGAATGACCACCGGGTCGGACATCTCAATCCGAGAGTAGCTCGGGATGCCCTGCCCCATGGTGCCGCCATCCGGACCCACCGGGGTCCAGGTGCGCGAAGTGACCCTGAGGTCGGTCACACCCTCGCTGCCGGCCGCGGACGACACCACCAGGCCGGCCACTTCGTGGTCTGGGAAATGTTCACCAAGGATGTCGTCCAGGGCAAGGGTCCCACCCTGGTCCACGGACAGCAGATAGCGCTCGGGGCGGGCATCGCCGATGCCCTCGCCACCGGTGGGGAGAAGTTCGACGATGACGAAAGTGTAGGACTGCGGCCCCGGGAAATGGACCGATAGATCCGTTGTCCAATAGGTGTCACCCACCCCCTGCGTACTTGCCGAGGCCGGGATGATTCGGTGACGGGGAGGACCCCAACGATCGACCCGGATCTGGCCCTCGATGTAGGACGGGTCGTTGGTCCGGTTGTCCACCTTCGAGGCGTAAGTGGCGAAATCCACCTGGGGAGGAGATGTTGGATCCGGGATGCCCCCCGGGGTGATGTCCGACCAACCAATGCGCTTCACGACGGCCGAATAGCCCGCCCCTGACAGCCCGAGCCGGGCGAGGATGTTGTTCACCTGAATGTGGGCCCTGGGTTGCAGACCATAGTAGAGAACCCCAGCCGACTCGCCGGCGGCATCGAAGATCTCGACTGAGAAGGTCTGCTCATAGATCCAGGTCGGATTGACGATCCCGAGATTGGTGCGGAAGGCGTCGCTCGACTCCAGATTCGGCAGGCTGCGCTCATCATCCATCAGGTCGCCGCCGACCCAGGGGAGGCCGTTGATGCCCTGTCCCAGGGTGCCGATGCCTTCGCTCTCGGGCGTCCACGTACGGGAGGAGGCAACGAGGGGCACCGGACCCTCAGTTGTGTGTCGGCCCACCACCACCAGCGCACCGGTGGCATGGTCCGGGAAGTGGCTGCCAATGACATCCTCTATCACGATTGTCCGTCCCGGCTCGAGGGACTCTGGAAGGATGATCCACTCGGGGTCCACCAGACCGCCTGTGAGCCCGGTGGGGATGAGTTCGATCACGATCTCGGCCGCAGCCCGCGATGGATTATGGATGACCAGGTCAGTTCGCCAGTGAGAACCGGCCAGACCGGGAGTGGACGCCGCCGCCGGTATCAGCAACCGGGGAGCCTGCTGGGGCGCCGGCCAGGCGGCAGTTGCGCACACGAGGATCGCGAGGACGGAAATGAGACGTTGCATGGTACCCCTCCCGGATCAGGCCCGGAGGCCCGAGGCGATACCGGGATCGTAGCAGAGGCGACACCATCGAGTGTCGCGGCCTCTCGAGTCGTGAACGGCCCTGTGGCTGGCCCTACTCGATGCTGAAACTCATGAGCTCGACCGGAATCTCGGTGTCGAGCCACACGTCGTCCATGTACGACTCGGTGCTGCCGTCGGAAAACAGATCGAAAGCCGCCACCTCCAGCCGCCCCTCGACCGTCCATTGCTGCGAATCCACAAAGGCGCCGCCATAGCTCACGGCGTACTGGTTCGTCCCCAGGTAGATCTCCACAAGGATCTCAACCCACTCATCGGTGATGATGGGAACGGAGCCGGCACCCGGCACATCGGTACCACCCACATTTTCCACCACACCCTCGGACGCCGACAACCTCATCTGCACCGCCCAGTGATATGGGCCGCCGTGAGCGTACTCGTCAAGAATGATGAAGTAGAGATTTCCGGTTTGACTGCTCGGAACAAAGGTCTTGACCTTGGCATACCAGGTTCCGCCACTGACGCCCGAGAACACCTGGACGACGTCGGCCCCCCCGGACACCGCGAGAGAGTTGGGCAGCGAGGCGGCCTGTCCCGAGGTCACCGACGCGTCGGCTCCGGGATTGCCGTCCCATCCTTCCCACCCGCCCTGGCCGATGATCCCCGAACCGGACGCGTAGCCGTCAAAGTTGTCGCTAAAAAACTGGGCCTGGACCGTGGCGGGAACCGCCAGCGCCAGGACCGCAACACCAATCACGCCCCATACCTTCATAACTCCTCCATTCCCCAAGTGCTCCCTTCGGTGACCGCCCAAAAAACTGACCCCTGGCGAGTCATCCGGCGGGAACTGATGATCGTCTGGGAAATCTTATCAGGAAATTGACGGAATATGAGATTTTCCAGCCGCCTGAGGTGTAACCTATTCCAGCCATGGCCAAGCCCTACCCCGCCTCCGTCCATATCGAGCTCGACAATCTCCAGGTGAGTTACGGGGACGTTGCGGCCGCTGCGGCGCGGCTCGAGGGTGTGGTCCACCGGACCCCGGTCATGACCTCACGGACCTTGGACACGCGGGTGGGCGGCCAGGTATTCATTAAGTGCGAGAATTTCCAGCGCACCGGCGCATTCAAGATACGCGGCGCCTACAACGCGCTCTGCCAACTCTCGGCGGATGACCGGCGGCGGGGGGTGCTCACCTACTCGTCGGGCAATCATGCCCAGGCCGCCGCAGTGGCCGGCCGATTGCTCGGTATCGATGTGGCCATCATCATGCCGTCGGACGCGCCGGAAACCAAGCTCGATGCGACCCGGGGTTACGGCGGCAACGTGATCCTCTACGACCGCCGCGAAACGACGCGGGAGGAACTGGCCATCAAGCTGACCGAGACGACCGGCCGCACCATGGTGCCGCCCTACGATCACCCCCACATCGTCGCCGGTCAGGGCACGGTGGCCATGGAACTCCTGGAGGATGTGGGTGAAGTCGACCTCTTGCTCGTGCCCTGCGGAGGCGGCGGCCTGTTGTCGGGTTGCGCGCTGTCGAGCAATTCGCTTTCTCCGGGCTGCCGGGTGATCGGCGTCGAGCCAGAGGAGGCAGCCGACGCCACCGCATCGTTCCACACCGGTCAACTCCACAGGGTGGACAACCCGGAGACCATCGCCGACGGCGCCCGCACTCCGTATCTCGGCCGGGTGACCTTTCCGCTGATTTGCCGGTACGTCCACGACATGGTGGCGGTGTCCGACGAGGCGGTCATTTCCGCCATGGGCTTCCTCTACGAACGGATGAAGCTGGTGGTGGAGCCAACGGGAGCGCTGGCAGTGGCGGCGCTGCTCGACGGCACGGTTCCGCCGGCCGATCGGATCGGCGTCGTCATCTCCGGCGGCAACGCGGATCTGGCCATGGTCGGGGAGTGGTTTCGGAAGTGATCACAGAACGAAGAACAAAGAACGAAGATCCCCAAACCTCCCAGCGGCCGTCGGTGCGGGGGCACCGAACGCCTATCGGGAGAATGGCACGTTCCTCGGAGGTGCCTGGCCTCCCGATTCGCCACGATCGAAGAATGTACCCTCCCCGTGGGGTCGAATCGGCGTGCCTGGCATCCTCACGGGGAGTCCGACCGGAGAATCGGTGCTACGAAGATGATCCAGCCGCACCCGGAACGGGTTTTCTGCGCAGCCGCCTCGGCTGCAATTCGTGCCTCGATTGATCGCGCGATTGCAGGCCAGAGGCCTGCGCTACAACCTGCTGCGAATATGCTTTACCGCTTCATCCATGCGATCGAGCGCGGTCGCTTTTCCCTGAAAGAAGGGCGCGCGGCCGCCGCCGCGACCGCCGAGGGTTGAAGCCACATCGGATCCCGCCGACGCGAGCTCGAGGCCGGTCTCTTCCGCCGCCACCACGAGGAACACGCCGTCGTCGGCGGGCCCCGCGGCCAGCAGAGCGATCCGGTCCGGCGCTCTCTCCAACAGGATCTTGGCAAGCCGTTGCAGGAAAGCCATGTCGTGCCGTTCCCAGTGCCCCGACACCACCGGATCACCCTCCGCCAACAGCTTTTCGGCAACCGCCGAAGCCACCTCGGCGACCAGACGTCGGTTCTCTCCGGCCAGCTCCTTTTCGCGGGCCAACCGGATTTCGACCACCTCGGCGAGATCATCGTCGGCGCTGTCCAGAAGGGTCCGGAGCTCGAGGTTGCGGGCCTCGTGCGCCGTCATCCTGCGCCGCACGCGATCGCCAGCGATCCAGAAGATCCGGGTCCCGCCGCGCATGGCTTCGGTGCCCAAAATCGCCACGGTCCCGATCTCCGATGTGTTGCGGACGTGAGTGCCGCCGCAGGTGTTGAGGTCGAGACCTTCAATCTCCACCAGCCGGAGCTCGCCCTCGAATCCCTCGGGCAAGAGCCGGGATCGCACCCCGAGCTCCTCCATCTGGTTCCGCAGGGCATAGCGCGACGTCACCCGCCGGCCGGCGCGGACCTCCTCGGCCACGGCGTCCTCCAGCGCGCCGAGCTGTTCGCGCTCCAGGCCCGCAGCGTCGAGCTCGATGTCGCAGACCACCGGACCGAGGTGAAAGGCCATGGTGGGCCAGCCAAAATCTCTCTGGGCGACGGTGGTGATTACGTGCTGCGCGGTGTGCTGCTGCATGTGGTCGTAGCGCCTCGCCCAATCGAGCTCGAGGCGGGCCGCGCCGGTCGGCACCGGTTCCGCTAACAGATGCCGGATCGTCCCCTTTTCCTTGCGCACATCCACCACCGCGACGCCCGCCAGGCTTCCGCGGTCGGCGGGCTGGCCGCCGCCCTCAGGGTAAAAGACGGTGTCGGTGGCGACGGCGTAGGGTGCGCCGTCCACTTCCCCCACCTCGATCACCTCGGTGTCCATTACGGTCAAATACCCATCGGTTTCATACGCGGGCCGGTCCACCTAAGCAGTGTAGCAACGGAACGCGTCTGAGGTTCCGCGTTCCGAGTTCCGAGTTCCGAGTTCCTGTTCCCACCAGGGGTCGCGTCCTGGGATAGGTTGACACTCGAGAGGAGGGCGGAGAGTGTCACGTGAAGTAATGCGATACAGTGAAGCGTTCAAACAGCAGGTGGTGGACGATCTGGAGGCAGGGCGATTTGGGAGTCCGTACGAGGCGTCACAGGCGTATGGTGTTGATCAGGGATCGGTGAAACGGTGGGTGAACCAGTACGGCAAAGCGCACCTTTTGCGAAAGGTTGTACGAGTGGCAAAACCAGACGAGCCGGGTGAGATCAAAAGATTGAAAGATCGAGTGCGGCGACTGGAAGCTGCGCTTGCAGATTCGCACATGGATCAAGCGTTGTCTGAATCGTTTTTCGAGATCTTGTGCGAGAGGACGGGCACGGATGTGGACTCCTTTAAAAAAAAGCACGTTGGGAAGGTGTCCACAGGGCGCGGGGAAAGGTCCAAGGTCGACAAGGAGTGAGTCTGGAGCGTCTGTGCCACAAGGTGGCGATGACACGCCAGAATTACTACAAGCAGACGACGGAGGCGAACCAGGCGGAGAATAGACGAAAGTCTCATCATCTCCCTCGTCAGGCGGGAGCGACAGCAGCAGCCGCGGCTCGGTTGCAGAAAACTCCATCGGATGCTCAATGATGAGCTCATCGATGCTGGTGTCGAGGTCGGGCGAGACCGGATGTTTGAGGTACTTCGCGATCACAGAATGCTCCTTGAGCCGCTCCCGAAAAAGCCACGCACCACGTACTCAAGGCACTCGTTGCCTGTGTATAGGAATTTGATTTCTGAGCTCGAAACGACGGATCCAAACCAGATCTGGGTCAGCGATATCACCTATATCCGGACCTGGGAAGATTTCGAGTACCTGACATTGATCACGGACCTGCATTCCCACAAGATTGTTGGTTACCACAGCGCTGAGAGCCTCGGCGCGGAAGAAACTCTCAAAGCGCTGGACAAGGCTCTCGACGATCTGCCGGACGACAGATACCCTATTCACCACTCAGATCGTGGGAGCCAGTATTGCAGCCACGAGTACGTGGGACGCCTGCAAAAACGTCATCTTCCAGTGAGCATGACGGAGAACAATCACTGCGCTGAAAACTCGGTTGCCGAGAGATTGAACGGCATTCTGAAACAGGAGTACGGCCTCGGAAGAACATTCCTCAACAGGCAACAAGCGAGACGCGCTGTAGACGAAGCGGTCTGGCTCTACAACAATCGGCGACCGCACACGAACCTCGATTACCGCATGCCGTCAGAGGTCCACAGGCAAGCAGCCTAAACTTCAAATCGCAGGCTGCAATACCCACAAAGCTCACCGCCATCTCTGGAAATCCTCTGTACAAGCACCATCCAGGCTCGATCCCCCAGCGACACCAGCTGCGGATTTGTGGAAAGCTGCTCCGCACCTTCCCACAGCCTCCGCAGCTCCGATGACGACTGACAACTTTTCGCTAGGACTGAACCAACGGGTGGCCGGGGGCAACCCGGAACACGGAACCCGGAACTTCTCGGGTGTACCCGGCCAATCGCTATACTGACAGGATGGAGGTCGTGAGGGATGAAGATCACACGGACTCTGATGGGCATCGGGCTCGTGGCCATCGGTTTTGCGGTGGGTTCCCTTTGGAGCGCGAAGGCGACTGCGCAGCGTCAGACCACCGGTGAAAGCCGGCCGCGGGCGGTGTCGGCGCGGGCCGAGTTGACGCCCCAGGAGCTCAGCACCACAGCGCTGTTTGAAAGGGTCTCGCCATCGGTGGTGAACATCACGTCAAAGGCGGTCCGCCGCGATTTCTTCAGCCTCAACGTGATGGAGATTCCGCGCGGCACCGGTTCGGGATTCGTGTGGGACCACGCCGGGCACATGGTGACCAATTTCCACGTGGTGCGCGGCGGCCAGTCCTACGAAGTGACCCTTGCCGACCACAGCACATGGGCGGCGACGCCGGTGGGTGGAGCGCCGGAGAAGGACCTCGCGGTGCTCCGCATCGAAGCACCGGCCGACCGCCTCCACCCCATCGAGATCGGCACCTCCAATGATCTCCTGGTGGGTCAGAACGTGCTCGCCATCGGCAACCCTTTCGGCCTCGACCAGACCCTCACCACAGGGATCATCTCCGCCTTGGGGCGGGAAATCGAGTCAGTAGACGGCGTGCCCATCCGAGACGTGATCCAGACCGACGCCGCCATCAATCCGGGAAATTCCGGCGGTCCGCTGCTCGACAGCGCCGGCCGTCTGATCGGGGTCAACGCGGCAATCATCAGCCCCTCCGGGGGCTACGCCGGCATTGGCTTCGCCATTCCCGTGGACACCGTGAACTGGGTGGTTCCTGACCTCATCGCCTACGGCGAGATCCGGCGACCCACCATCGGCATCGAGCTGGCGCCGGACTCGGTCAACCGGCGGCTACGGCTCGACGGTCTGCTGGTGATGCAGGTGGTACCGGGTAGCGGCGCCGACCAGGCCGGGCTCCGACCCACCGTCCGGGATCGGGCAGGCCAGGTACAGCTCGGCGATGTGATCGTCGGGGTGGAGGGCGAGCCCGTCCGCAGCGCCTCGGAACTCAGGCTCCGCCTCGAACAAAGACGCGGTGGCGACGTGGTGGAGATCAACCTGAACCGCGGCGGACGCGACGAGACGATCAGGGTGCGGCTCGGCGAACCCGATTGAGGTCAGTTTCCACGGTGCAGGAACTCGTGCACCGCGGGCGCGACACGCTCGGGATGGGTCAGGTGGACGTGATGCCCGCCCTCCACCTCCACAAGTTCCAGATCGTGGACGGCCTCCATGCGTCGGGCCACGAGATCGGGCGGGAAGGGCCACCCCGCCGTGGCCCGTATGGCGAAGACGGGGCAGCCAATCGCTGCGAGGAATGCGAGCGCCTGCTCTTCGGTGAGTCGGGATCTCGAACGAGTCCTCAACCGCGGGTCGTGGGTGAACCGAACCCCACCAGCCACCATTTGGGTGCCACGCTCGACGATCAAGCTCGCTGAGTCGCGGTCGAGGTCTGAGTTGCGGCGGCGCGCCTGGACCGCCGCGGTGATGGACGAGAAGATCCTCGGTTCGTTGTCCGCCAGCCTGGCCTCCTGCTCGAGCGCCGCGGCCAGCGCGGCCGGCGCGTTTTCCGGCGCGTCTGACAGCGGGCCGAATCCCTCCAGCAGCACCAGCCGCTGCACCCGCTCGGGGATCGCCGAGGGCACCAGTGAGGCGATCCCAGCTCCCATGGAATGCCCCATCAGGTTGAATCGCTCCCAGCCCAGTGCATCGGCCACAGCAACCACGACGGGGACCCAATCCACGAAGTGGTTGCCGCATCCGGCGGGGAGGGGATCGGACCGGCCATGTCCGGGCAGGTCGATGGCCACCACCCGGGTATCGGGGAGGCACGGCGCCAGGCGATCGAAGGTCGCGGCGTTGTCCAACCAGCCGTGCAAAGCGATCACCCGCGTGCCGTCACTCCCGGACCAATCACGGGCCGCGAGCCTGAGATGCGGCAGCTGCAGGGTGAGCTCGCTCACGCCCATGCCTCACCTACCACCGCTGGCGTCGACAAACACACAGACGGTCATCGGTGGTCGCGGTACATCCGCAGGCCGAACTCGCCGGCCGGTGTGGCCCGCATCTCGTCGATGATGGCGAGCATCTCGTCCGGGAGCTCCTCCAGTGACGGCAGCGGTGCGCCGTAGTCTCGCGGCAAGAGCACCGGCGCCGCAAGGGCCGCGAAAGTGAGGTCGGCCGCTGTAAAGCGCTCCCCGACCAGGTAGCTTCGGCCGGATGCCAGGCGTTCGTTGACAGTTTCGAAGACCTCACGAATGCGGTCAAAGGACCGCTCGGCGCCCTTGGCGTCGATCTTCATCCCCTTGCGCATCATGCCCCGGATCAAGGGCAGCAGAGACTTGAACACCATTCGGTCCCCGCCGCGGGCCCCGGCGAGGGCCGCGCCCTCGAAAAGCTCGCGGTGCGGAAGGAGGTGAAAGTACGCCAGCCGTCGGGTGTGGGGCCCCAGCTTCTCGTCGAACAGCTCCTCGAGCTGCACCACGCCCGCCCTTTGCACCGAATCGGTGGGGAACAACGGCGGTGGGTCGTCCACCCGGGAGTCGACAAAATGCAGGATGTCGGTTGAGTCCGGGTAGACACCCAAATCGGTGATGAGGATCGGCGTCGTGCGCCGGCCCCCGGCCTTGCGGCAGGGCAGAATATGGAGCAGTGGCGGGTGGGGCTCCTCGTCGAATGCCAGGCCGGCGCGATCCAGGGCCCAGCGAGCCTTCTCGCAATAGTGCGACGGCGGAATCGTGATCAGTCTGTACGGCGTATCCATAAAGATGAATATACCCCGGCCGCCCACCCTCCCGGTGTGGAAGGTGTGGAGGTGGTCCCCGCGTCCGAGTCCGAGTCCGTGGCCGAAACAACGACGGCGATCAGGTACAGCGTCCGTGATCGGCGGCTGCGTCAGCGATCAGGGGCCGCGGCAGTGATCAGCTGGGATTGCCCCGGGTTGCAGTCGCTGTTCACCGATGCTGCCATCTGCCCCGGACACCGGTTGCTGTCCCTGTCCCGGCCGCTGCCGACCGCCGCTGATCGCTGTCGCAGACCCTGACGCCGGAATCCGGGCCCCCGCGTTCGCTTCGACGCACTGACTTCGACGCGCCCATCTCCCGACCGCGCTCCCCGAGGGAGCCCCCTCTGACGATATTTGGGACTCGTCGCGGCACGCAGCCTGTTCGACCTCAATCCAAAATCGTCAGAGACGGCACGCCCGCTCTTCGCGCCCGCTCCGTCCGGGAGGGTGGGTGGGTGGGAACGTAGAACGTGTAACGTTCAACTTTCAACTCTGGACTTTCGGCCGGCTCGGGTGGGCGGAGGGACATTCCACATTTCTCATTTCTCATTTCTCATTTCGAATTCCGCTCCACCGTCGGCCCCGGCATCTACTCCTGAATGGTGGCCTCCACCGGGACCGGCTCCTCTGCCCCGGCCGCCTCCTCGTCACCCATGAGATAGTGCCGGAACCACTCCAGCTCCCGGGTCTGGTAGTCCACCATGTGGACCGGCTCGTTGATTCCGTGCCCCTCACGGGGATAGAGCACCAACCGGCTCGGCACGCCGTTGAGCTGGAGATAGCTGAACATCTCCACCGACTGCCTTGGGTCCACGGGATGGTCCTCCTCGCCATGCATGATGAGCGTCGGTGTTGTGATCTTGTTTGCCCGCGACGCCGGAGAATGCTGCCACAGAAGTTCCAGATCGCCGGCCCACGGCTGCAAATACGAATCGATCAGCAGCTGGGGGTTGGACTGCCCCATTCCCGAGACGAAGTTGAACATGCCGGCGATGGACACCGCGGCGGCGAAACGGTCGGTACGACTGATCACCACGTTGGTCATCAAGCCGCCGTAGGAGTAGCCGGTGAATCCGAGTCTGTCCGGGTCGGCGGTGCCACGTTCCACAAGGGCATCCACCGCGGCCATGAGATCGCGGAAATCGTCGGTTCCGAAGTTACGGAACACACCCCTCCGGAAATCGATGCCGTAGCCGGTTCCTCCTCTGGGGTTGGCGATAAAGACCGCGAAACCGTTGCCGGCCAGCACGTGCCACGGATAACGTCCCGACCAAGCGTTGCCGTAACGGCTGTAGGGACCGCCGTGCATCTCGATGATGGTTGGCAGGCCCCCCGCCGTCTCGCCGCCGGGCGGCAGAAAGAGAAAACCCTCGACGGTCAGACCATCGGCACCCGGCAGCGCGAGCTTTGACGGCACTGACAGGCCGAAGCCCGCCACCGCATCATCGGTGGAGTCGAGCTTTGTTGACGAACCACCCACCAGCGGGCGAAGCCAGAGCGACCCCGGCCGGTGGAGCTCGCTCTCGATATATGCCAGGCGATCTCCAACGATGGAAAAACTCCGCAGGTTGCCGGCGAGTTCGGTGATCCGCTGGGTGGCGCCGTCGGCCACTCCCACTCGGTAGAGGTCAAGGCTCGTTCCGTCTGCGACCTCGAGATAGAGCCACGCGCCGTCATCCGACCAGACCGGCGCCAACCCTGGGGTCGAGTTCCCGCCATCCATGGACAATCGGTTCGAGGCGGTGAGTACCCGCTCCTCTCCCGACGCCAGTTCACGGACCACCAGGTCCTTCGCGTTGAGGTAGGCCCGATAGTCGGCTTCGCGATCGACAAAGTATGCGAGCCGGGCACCGTCCGGGGAGAACGCAGCTCGTGAGCCGTGGCGGTCCTCGGGGGTGATCGTCGTCATCTCGCCACTGGCCACATCCACCAGAGCCACCCGCTGATCCTCATCCACCAGACCCGAGAAGCGCGGGTTGTAGGTCAGCGCTATGGTCCGACCATCCGGCGACCAAGCCGCATGTTGGGCGTTGACGGGCGGCGAGGTGAGCCGACGCGGTTCTTCGGCGCCAGGCCCCTCCTCGGTCACCGTCACAATCCAGAGCTGGGGAAATTCCTCGGGGTGTTCGAGCCTGTCGAACACGGTCCAGTCGCCGTGGTCAGCGTCCTCGGCATCGCCGTCACCCTCACTCCCATCCTCGCCGGTCTCATCGTCTTCTTCCTCGGACGCCAACACCGCCAGCCGGCTCCCGTCGGGCGACCACCAGTAGGCGCCCACACCCTGTTCGAGGTCGGTGACGGCCCTCGGCTCGGACCCGTCGAGCGGGTTGAGCCAGACCTGGGGAATCCCACCGCGGCTGGAGATGAAACTCAGTCCGCCTGACGGGCTCCAGGCCAGACCACTGGGATGATCCTCTCCCCAGCTGATACGCCGCGGGCTTGCTCCGGCGCTGTCCACTATCCAGATCTGCCGATGCCTCTTCTCGTCCTCCACTGCAACAAAGGACCGCAGGTAGGCCACTCGCTCGCCATCGGGTGAGAGCCGGGCCGAGTGGAGAATTGGCACCTCCAAAAAGGCCTCAATGGTGAATTCGGTTTGATCCACTCCCTCCGCGTCAATGTCCTGTGCCATAACCGGCAGAGCGGCGATCAGCAGTGCGGCGATCAGCAGGTGTTTCATGGGTCCTCCCTCAAGGCGTCCATCGGAGGTTGATTATAGACACCCACCCGCCCACGCAGGATCAAGGAACAAGGAGCAAGGAAGACCCCTCACCTGGCCGGGGAGAGAGTTGGGAGAATCTGCGGGCCGGGGGTTTATCCCCCGGCACCCCATGGCGTCGTTCCCGTGGGGGAAACTCCCGGGCCGCATCAAGTCTTCGGACAGCGGCCGGGACGGCTGCGCTCCAAAGCCACTGCGAGGGGGAGCCTTGCTCCTCCTCCCGGCCGGGCGAGGGTTTTCGAATTTCGACTTTCACATTTCTCATCCAAAAAAATCCCCCCCCCGCCGGGAGGTGGTTGGGCGGGAGGGGTATCCAGCGCCCTCCAGTGGACGCCAGAGAAAAGGGAGATGCAGTCGTTAGTCCATCTGTTTCCTCAAAATCGCAGGAATCTCGTAGTCGTCGGTCTGATTGATGCCGTACTCCGAGTTGGGCCCTCCGGGCACGAAGAACCGGCTGGCTCGCACCGGTGGTTCCTCCATCCGCTTCTCGGGTGCAGGTCTGGCGTCGGCCACCGGCAGGTGGGCCGTCGCCTCGTCCGAGTGGAAACCGGTGGCGATCACCGTGACCTGCATCCTATCCCCCATCTCGGGCAGCACCACGGCACCGAACAATATCTGCGCCGATTCGTCAGCACCCTCGGTGATGATCTCTGCCGCCTCATTGATCTCGTTGAGGGTGATGTCCTCGCCGCCGGTGATATTGATGAGCAGCCCGCGCGCCCCATCGATGGAGGTCTCCTCCAGAAGCGGCGAGGCGATGGCCTGTTGCGCCGCCTCGACGGCTCGGTGCTCGCCGGAGGCTGAGCCGATGCCCATGATGGCGTGACCCATGCCCTGCATCACGGTCCGCACATCGGCAAAGTCACGGTTGATCAGACCGGGCACGGTGATGATGTCTGCGATGCCCTGGACGGCTTGGCGCAACACATCGTCGGCGATACTCATGGCCTCGGTGAAGTTGGTGTTCCGCTCGACGAATTTCAGCAGACGGTCGTTTGGAATGGTGATCAGGGTATCCACGTGCTCGGCAAGTTGGAGGATGCCCTCCTCCGCCACCGAGCGACGGCGTGAACCCTCGAAGCTGAAGGGTTTGGTGACCACCGCCACCGTCAACGCACCCACGTCCTGCGCCATCTGCGCGATGATCGGCGCGCCACCGGTTCCGGTGCCGCCACCCATTCCGCAGGTGATGAAGACCATGTCCGATCCGTCGAGCATGTCGAAGATCTTCTTGTCGGCCTCGAGGGCGGCGTTGCGACCGACCTCCGGGTTGGCACCCGCACCAAGACCTCTGGTCAACTCGAGGCCGAGCTGCAGCCGCAGCGGCGCCTTGCTGTTGCCAAGGGCCTGAGCGTCTGTGTTCCCGGCGATGAACTCCACACCGCCGAGCCCGGCCTCGATCATCCGATTCACCGAGTTGCAGCCGCCTCCGCCGACACCGATCACCTTGATCCGCGCCGGCGGTGGAACCTCATCGAGGAAAATCCCCAACTCGGTATCCAATACCGGCTCGCCTCCGCTCCCCAGAATCACCTGTCCTCCACCCACGTCATCAAACTCGATCATGTCCACCTCCCAGTTCAAAAAAGTCACCCAATGCGTTCCTCAGCCATGCGAGGAGCCCGCTCCGGTGCTGCGTTGCTGTCAGGTTTTGTCCCCGGCGCCTGTGATGTAGTCGAATCAGTCCGCAAGCGACCGCCCAGTCCGGCCCCGACACCGGTTCCGTGAGCCCGGTCAAACGCCGGGGGGTACCGATTCGGACGCGGTGTCCGAAGATCGCTTCGGCCTCGTCCTCGAGGCCCTCGAGCTTGGCTCCTCCGCCGGTAAGAACGATACCAGCCCTTGGGGACCTGTCCAGTCCCTGCGCCATCAGTGCGCTGTGCACGCCAATGAAGAGATCACGGGCTCGTTCCACCAGGATTTCGGCCACAAAAGACGCCACGTGCACCTGGTTGCCGTCCCCTCCGAGCGTGGGCACTTCCACCGCTTGGGAATCCAGCCCCTCGCGGGTCACTGAACAACCGATGGAGCGCTTGATCTGTTCGGCGGCCGCGGTGGTCGTCTTCAGCATGGCGGCGAGATCGCTGGTGAAGTGGCGCCCTCCAACCGGCACTGCGCCGCTCAGCAGCACAGCGTTCTCGGCGAACAGCACCCACTCGGTGGATGCGTGGCCGATGTCCAGCAGCAGACAGCCGAGTTCCCGCTCGTCTTCTGCAAGCACCGCCTCCGCCGCCGCCAGCGGCTCGAAGAACATCTCTTCCACCGCCACCGCAGCGCGATTGACCGCCTGTTCCACCGTCTCCGCGTGGATACGGTTGGTGTAGAGCACGTACGCCGCAGCGTCGAGCCGCCGACCCGGCATGCCCACCGGGTGCTCCATGCCGTCGTGACCGTCGATGCCGAAACCGCACGGAATGATGTCGAGCACTCGGTAGTCGGGCGGTATGGAGACCTGGGCACAGGCTCTCAACGCACGCCCGACATCGTCGTGGCATACGGTGTCGCCACGCCCGGTGGCCGGCACCGAGGCGGTGGAGGGGTTGCCCTGGATGGCCGCACCGCCCAGCCCGACGATGCTGGACTCCACCGGCAGCGAGGACATGGCCTCCGCCTCTTCGGCAGCCACCCGAATCGCCTCGCTCACCTCGTCCAGCTTGGCGATCACACCCTTCCGGGCCCCGTCGTGTCGCGCCTGGCCGCAACCGTGAACCACGAGTTGGCCGTCATCGGGGGTCGCAACGACCACCGAGACCGTGGACGAGCCCACGTCGATTCCGACCAGCGGCCTCGTCTCGTTCAACCCGTACCTCCAAGAACCACTCGATCATCCCACCGTAGATCGACCCAACCCGGCGACACCTCACCCCTCGCCATTCCGCGGCACCACTGGGCCTCGGCCCGACTCGCCTCTGGCCGCACGCGCAGAACCACCGGACGATCGGTACCCGGTGGCACCAGATCGACCTCGTAATCCACCGGCGTGATCGGCCTCACTCCTCGCACATGTCCTCCCGATTGGCCCGCAATACGGCGGGCCACCCAGAGTGCCTTCCGTACCTCGGCGGGACTCCCGGGGGTGACGGAGAGCACTGGTTCGATGGGCTCGTCCAGGTTGCCGCCGAGAGTACCCGACGCCGTCACCGCGTGCCACCTCTTGCCCACCGGCACCGAGCCGTGGGCTTGAGTTTGTTTTGCGGAGATGCGCAATGTGCCGGGCAGTTCGAGCCGGACCTCCACCGCCGACACCGCCGGCCAGGCTTCGAGCTGGTGCCGCACCCACTGAGGACTGACCGCAAGTGTTGGACGCCCCACCAGGTCGTCGAGTGAGGTCATGAGCTCAGAGGGCAGGCCCGAGCAGCCGCTCACATCCACCGCTTGGACCCGCCACATGGGCACCGCGACCAATGTCAGAGCCAGCACCACCATCAGCAACAGCGGTGACCTGGAGCGTTTCCGCGGAGCTCGCGGCCGCAATCGGTCGGGGAGAAAGGTCCGGTTCACCGAGTTCCTCCGAGCCAGAATTCGGCGAGTCGGTAGACGTCACCGGCTCCCAAGGTCAGTAGCACATCCCCCGGCCCAAGGACCCCACTCAACCACTCCAGCCCCTCGTCCATCCCTCCCACACCGATCACCGACGGGTGCCCTCTGTGCAGGGCCGCGTCCACGACGATCCGCGAATCCACACCTGGAATGGGCTCCTCCCGGGCCGGGTAGATGGGCAACACCACCGCGATATCAGAATCGGTGAGCGCATCGCCGAAGGCGTCGGCAAAATCCCTCGTCCGGCTGTAGAGGTGAGGCTGAAAGACTGTCACCAGACGCCGCCCGGGCATGGCCTGTCGTGCGGCGGCCAACACCGCCCGCACCTCGGTCGGATGGTGGGCGTAATCGTCAAACACCGTCACCCCGTCGCGCTCGCCGAGACGCTCGAAACGACGGGCCACTCCGCCAAAGTCCTTGCACGCGGCCGCCAGTTGATCGAAGGGAACACTCATCTCGAGACCAACCGCCACTGCGGCGAGGGCATTGCACACGTTGTGCTGGCCCGGAATTGGCAGAAAGATCTCTCCCAGCCGGCCATCGGGCGTCTCAACGGAGAATTTCGAACCGTTCGGCGTTGCCTCGATCGCCACTGCGCGGAGATCGACATCGTCGTTCAGCCCATAACTCACAACCCGCCTTCTGATTCCATCGATCAGGGTCCGGGCGCCTGGGTCGTCACCGCAGAGAATCACGGCGCCGAAAGGCGAGCACCGATTCGCGAAAGCAACGAACGAAGCCTGAAGATCATCCACTCCCTCATAACAGTCCAGGTGTTCCGGCTCGAGGTTGGTGATCACGGCGATGGTTGGAGCAAGCTCGAGAAAGGACCGATCGAACTCATCCGCCTCGCACACCAGCACGTCTCCCGATCCCAGGCGACCGTGAGAATCCAGGAACCTCGCGTGGCCACCCACAACCACCGTTGGCTCCAACCCCGCCCGTTCCAACAAATGGCCCACCAGAGCAGTGGTGGTGGTCTTGCCGTGGGTGCCTGCCACCGCCACTCCCCGCCGGTCACGCATCAGTTCGGCCAGCATCTCGGCCCGGCGCGCCACCGGCAATTTGCGCCCGAGGGCGGCCGCCACTTCCGGGTGAGCGCGATTCACGGCCGATGTCACCACCAGGACATCCACGCCGGCGAGGTGGCCGGGATCGTGGCCCATGGCGACCGGAATGCCGAGATTCTCGAGCCGGGCAGTCCGCCCAGAGAGCTCGAGATCGCAGCCCGAAACCTGGAACCCCCCGGCCCTGAAAATCTCAGCCAGGCCGCACATCCCCACGCCGCCGGCGCCCATGAAGTGGAGGTGTCGGCTCATCCACCACCTCCCACCGACAGGACCCGCTGCGCGATCGTCTTGGCCGCGTCGGGTTTTGCCACAGTGCGCGCACATTGACTCATGGCAATCAGCGTCTCGGGGACGACAAGCAAACCCTCGAGCACGTCGGCCACCATTTCCGGCGTGGCCTGTTCCTCGGTCAACACCACCGCACCACCCGCCCGAGCCAGGGCCTCGGCGTTGTAGAGTTGGTGGTTTCCCGCAGCGGCGGCAAACGGAATCAGCAGCCCGCCACGGCCCGCGGCGGACAGCTCGGAGACGGTCAGCGCACCGGAGCGGGCCACAACCAGATCGGCCTGTGCGAGGGCGCTCCAGGGCTCGGACAGGAAGGCGGCCACGTCGGCTGCCAGGTTCAGATCCTGATAGCTGGTCCGAACGACGTCGGCCCACCGCACCCCGGCCTGATGACGAATGGCGGGTCTGATGCCCCGCGCATGAAGAAGCGCGGCTGCCCGCGGCAGCATTCGATTGAGAAACAACGAACCCTGACTCCCACCCAGGATCAACAGATTGGGCGGGTCGTGGGGGACCACCTCGGCAACCTTGAAGAAGGCCTCCCGCACCGGGTTTCCAGTCCATTCGGCCGGCATGGAGGGGAAGGCATCAACGGCGTCCGCAACTCCACAGCAGATGAGCGCCGCCCATGGTGCGAAGAACTTGTTGGTCAGTCCCGGAACCGAGTTCTGCTCCTGCAGCACAAAAGGTATGCCGGTTAGGCCAGCAGCCACCACTCCGGCACCGGAGGCGTAACCACCCACCCCCAACACCGCCTCCGGTTCCAACCGGAGCATCATCTTCAGCGAAGCCGCTATCGCCTGAGGCATCATCCCGGCCGCCCGGGCCACAGCCCCCGGACCCCGCCCGTGGAATCCCTCGATCTCCACCAGGGTCAGTGGGACCCCGCGCTGGGCCACGAGATCGGCCTCGAGGCCCCTCCGTGCGCCGAGCCAGTGAGGCTCGACACCCATGGCCTGAAGCTGTCGAACCACCGCGAGACCGGGGAATATGTGTCCCCCGGTACCGCCGCCCGCTACCACGACGTTGCGGCTCACGACGCCACCTCCCTGGAAAGGTTGAGCAGCAGCCCCACCGCCATGAGACTGACGACAAGATCGGTCTTGCCGTAACTCACCAGGGGCAGCGGAATTCCCTTCGGGGGAAGCAGGTTGAGGCACACGACCATATGGATCAATGTCTGAACCGCAAAGGAGAACGACAGGCCGAACGCCAGCAGGGATCTGGCCGGATGCTCGATCTTCAACGAGATCCGAAGCCCACGCCAGACGATGATTGTCGCCAGCGAAATCAGCACCAGGACGCCCGCCAGGCCGAGTTCCTCGCCCGTAATGGAGAATATGAAATCGGTGTGCGGCTCCGGAAGGAAGAAGAGCTTCTGGAGACCAGAGCCGTATCCGCGTCCGAAGAGACCACCGCTGCCGAGCGCAACCAAACTCTGATCACTCTGCCAACCTGCGGCGGTGGCGGCGCTGCTGTCGAGGAACGCACGCACCCGGTCGAGTCGGTATGGGGAAGACAGCACGGCGACCACCAGGGCCACCAAGGATCCGGCCGCCGGTACGACGAAGAGCCGGAGGGGCATTCCAGCCACAAAGGCCATGCCCGCGACGACGATGACGATCAGCGTGGCCGACCCCAGATCGGGTTCGAGCACTATCAGTCCGGCCGTGCCGAATGCGGCGGCTCCAAGCGAGAGCAGCCGGCGGCTCGGCCAACCCTCTCGCGCGGCCGCCTGCAACTCGATGGCGGCGAATACCGTCACCACGATCCGCGCCACCACCGAGGGTTGGACTGAAAACCCGCCCACCGACAGCCAGCGGTGGGTGTTGGCAACCGTGGGCATCAAAAAGGTCGCACCGAGCATGATCCAGCAAGCGATCATTCCGAATCTCGCCAGCCGCGGTTCGGTGAGCAATTCGCTGCGCAGGTGCATACACACCACCAGGACGACCAGGCCCACCAGGGCAGTCGCCGCCTGCCAGGTGAGAAAGTAGGACGGTGGGCGGTGGTAGCGCTCTTGGGCCAGGACCCACGACGCCGAGGCCAAGATCGCCAAACCAACAGCCACCTGGAGAACGGCGGCCGCAAGCAACAGACGGTCGAAGCGTTGCTTTATCGGCATGGCATGGCCTCGAGACGGGCGAGTTCGGCGAAGATCCGGCCCCGCTCGCGATAGTCAGCAAACTGGTCAAAGGAGGCGCACGCCGGCGCCAGCACCACCCACTGCCCCGACCGAGCCCCCGCGCGTGCCAGCCGTACCGCCTCGTCCAGAGTTCCGCACTCCACCAGGGGCGCCGCCCCCTCGAATGCACGGGCGATGGTCGGACCGTCCATGCCGATGAGGTAGACGCTGGCCGCGGCTCGGCGGACCTCCTCCACCATCACCGAAAAATCCTGGCCCTTACCCAGACCGCCGAGGATCAGGTGGACCGACTGAGCGGGATAGCCCCGAAGGGCGGCCAGGGTGGCACCCACATTGGTGGCCTTGGAGTCATCGACCCAGCGGATCCCTGCCGCCTCGTGAATCGTCAGATGGCGGTGGTCGAGACCCGCGAACTCGCCGAGAACCGCCGCCGCCGCGGACGACGTTCCGCCGACCTCCACCGCCGCAAGGGTCGCGGCGAGGGCATTGGCGACGTTGTGGACCCCGTGCAGAGCCAGATCGGAGCGGCTCGTGAAGGCCTCGCCGTCCAGCACCAGACGTTGGTCGTCCAACCAGGCGTCGGCCTGGCCCTCGATGGAGAAGAACCGGCGCCTCGCCGCGGTGGGAGTATTGATCACCTGCTCATCGTCGGCATTGAGCACCGCCACATCCGAGGGTTCCTGAAACGCAAAGAGCCGCTGTTTCGCGTCGCGGTAGCCTGCCATGTCCGGGTGCCTCTCGAGGTGGTCCTGGCTGAGGTTGAGAAAGACCCCCACCGACGCCCGCATCTCGGTCAGGAGTTCGGCCTGGAAGCTCGAAATTTCCAACACCCAACAGTCCCAGCCGCCAGTCATCACCAGCTCGCAGGCGGCGGTTCCGAGGTTTCCGCCGGCCACCGCCGCAACGCCGCTGGCGACCAATATCTCCACCGTCAGCATGGTCACCGTGCTCTTGCCGTTGGACCCCGTGATGGCGACCAACGGCTTCGAGGGGGCGTGCCGCCAGGCAAACTCAACCTCGGTGCAAATCGAGATCTGGCGCCGCCTGGCGGCTTGGAGGATCTCCGCATCCGGCGGCACCCCAGGCGAGATGACCATCAGATCCACACCATCGAGACATGCCTCGGGATGACCGCCAAGGAACCGGCGAACGTCGGACGTCAGACCCGCCAGAGATTCCCCGAGGTGCGCCTCTTGGCGCTGATCGGTGATCCAGACCTCCGCCCCATCGCGGACCGCCAGCCGAGCGGCCGCCAGACCTGAGCGGCCCAGTCCGACGATCAGTACCCGGGAGAAGTCCATACCACCCATCCTCACCTCAGCTTCAGGGTGGCCAGTCCGGCCAGTGCGAACACGATGGAGATGATCCAGAACCGCACCACAACCTGGGTCTCGGTCCAGCCCAACAGCTCGAAGTGATGATGGAGCGGCGCCATCCGAAACACGCGTTTTCCGCGGAGTTTGTACGAAGCCACCTGGACGAGGACCGACAGCGCCTCGAGCACGAACAGGCCGCCGACAATGACGAGCAGCAGTTCTTGTTTGACCACCACGGCGACAATGCCGATCCCGCCACCCAAGGCGAGCGACCCCACATCGCCCATGAAGACCTCGGCCGGGTGGCAGTTGAACCACAGGAACCCCAGCGCGGCTCCCATGACGGCCCCGGTGAAGACCGCGACCTCGCCAGCTCCGGAGACCGGAACGATTTGGAGATACTCGGCGATCCGGGCGTGGCCGGCCACATAGACGAAGACCGTGTAGGTCCCAGCCGCGATGGCAATGGCCCCCACCGCGAGACCATCGAGGCCGTCGGTGAGATTGACCGCGTTGGACGATCCGAGCAACACCAAAACGACAAATGGGACGTACAGAATACCCATGGGGATCAGGACCTGTTTGAAGAACGGCACCGCCAGCGCTCCGGCATGAGCCGCCGGTTCAGCGACGGCTCGGGTGGCGATTCCAGCAGCGACGCCCACCATGATCTGGAGAATCAGCTTCTGTCGGGTCGTCAGCCCGAGATTGCGCCGGTAACGCACCTTGATCCAGTCGTCGGCGAACCCGATGGCCGCAAATCCCAGGGTCACGGCGAGCACCGTCCACACGTAGCGGTTCGTGAGATCGCCCCATAACAGGGTCGTGATGGTGATCGTTCCGACAATGAGGATGCCCCCCATGGTGGGGGTACCGGCCTTGACCTGATGGTGTTCCGGGCCCTCGACCCGGATCGACTGCCGTATCTGGAGACTCCGCAGACGGGCGATCAACCACGGACCCACCACCAGGCTCAGGAAGAAGGCGGTGGCGATCGCCAACCCTGTGCGGAAGGTGATGTAACGAAAAACGTTGAATCCGATCCAGTGGGAACTCAGCGGGTTGAGAAGGGCGTACAGCATCAGGCCGCCTCCTCCCCCACCAATGCCGCCACCGTTCGATCCAACGCCACACCGCGGGAACCCTTGACCAGCACCACATCCTGCGGTTCGAGGCGTTGTCGGAGAATCTCTGCAGCGTCGTCGGCGTCTCCCACGAGTTCCACCGACTCCAGGCCGGCCGCGCGCGCGGTATCGGCGAGGAGGCGGGCGAATTCTGAACCCACCGCCAACAAAAGGTCACAAGACCGAGCCGCCCGCTCGCCCGCGGCACGATGGGCCTCCCTGGCGAGGTCGCCCAACTCGTACATCTCACCCAATACCGCCACTCGGCGCCCGGGCACCGACGCCAGCAGTTCAAGCATCCGTGTCATGGCCAACGGCGACGCGTTGTAGCTGTCATCCACCAGGAGGACCCCATCAGCGAGCCGGCACAGCCGTCCTCTGTGGGGCGCCGCCTTGAGTCCGGACGCGGCGGCGGCGATCTCATCCGCGGTGAGCCCTAGAGCGCTCCCGGCCGCAGCGGCCGCCAACAGATTCTCGCTCTGATGAAGACCGGGCAGATCCAGGCCCACCGTCGCTCGACCGTTTGGAAGCACCAGGTCGAATCGAGTCCCCAACAGGCCCCGATCTTCCAGGTTCTCGATCCGTGCCTCGCCGGTAGAGCCGTAACGCAAGACCCGCGCCGAGGTCGCATCCGGGAATCTGTCCTGATGGTGATCGTCGGCGTTGACCACGAGCGTTCCGGCGGTCGACAGGTAGGGCAGGAGCTCGGATTTGGCCGTGACAATCCCGTCCAGGTCGTCAAAGAACTCGGTGTGAGCCGGAGCGATTCTGGTGTAAACCACTACGCCGATTGGTTGGAGAATCGCGCCCAGCACGTCGAGCTCACCAGGACGGCTCATCCCGGTCTCGGCCACATAGACCTCCACCGGATCACGCTGTGACAGGATCTGGGCCGGCAACCCCAGCGTACTGTTGCGATTGCCCGAGGTGGAACCGGTGGGACGGTGCCCTGCCAAGAGATGGGCGAGAAAATCCTTCACCGTGGTCTTGCCGACCGAACCGGTCACCGCCACCATCGTCCAACCGCAGCGCTCCCGTTCGACCCGGGCGAGATCCCAGTACGCCTGAATGGGGTCGGCGACACGGATCAGGGCCCGATTCGGTGGCGCCGTGGGGAGCTCCTCTGAGGTCCGGACAAGGGCTGCCGCGGCGGTTTCCAGTGCCGAGGCGACAAACTGGTGACCGTCGGTCCGCTCTCCCGCCATCGCCACGAAGAGGTCTCCCTGCCGGAGAAGGCGCGAGTCCACCTCCGCACCGGTGATCATGACCTCGCCGGAGCCCTCCACGGCCCCGCCGACGATCCGTGCGACCTCGTCCGCCGTCAACCGCACAACACCCTCCCGGCGAGATCGAGAATGGCCTGTTGGTCGGAGAAGGGAATGACTTCGCCGCCGATGGTCTGAGTGGTCTCGTGGCCCTTGCCCGCCACGATGACCAGAGCCCCATCGTCTGCGATCTCGAGGGCGCGAGCGATGGCCTCGCGTCGATCCAGCACCACCACAGGGTCACCGCCCGCCGCCCGAACGCCTTCACTGACCGCATTGGCTATGGCAACGGGATCCTCGGACCTCGGATTGTCCGAGGTCACCACCGCGACATCCGCAATCTCACCAACCGCAAATCCCATGGGGCCCCGTTTGCCTACATCGCGATCCCCGCCGGCACCGAAGACGGCGATCAACTTCCGGTCGGTGAGACGCTTCAAGGACTGCAGCACGGTCCTCAGGCCACCAGGTGTATGGGCGTAGTCGACCAAGACGGGAAACGGAAGATCCACCTTGATTCGTTCCAGTCGACCCGACAGGGGCAGGGCCGATTCCAGCCCGACACGAATGGCTTCCGGCTCGACGTGTGCCGCATGGGCGACGGCTGCCGCCGTGAGGGCGTTGCGGAGGTTGTGGACACCCACCAGGGAGAGCCGGACCGGGGTCACGGTGCCGCCCGCGACGAGCAGGAATCGACTCCCGTCGAGGTCGGAAACCACATCCCGGGCGAAAACGTCACCGTGACCGAGCCCCCATGACACGTCCCCCGAACGACGATCATCGAGCAGGCGCGCGCCCCAGGGGTCGTCCACCGGAAGGACCCTCCGTCCATCGGCGGCCAGATGTTCGTCGAAGAGCCGCCGTTTTGCTACGAAGTAGCTCTCCATGTCGCCGTGAAAATCCAGGTGTTCGCGGGACAAATTGGTCCAGGCCGCCACCTGAAACTCCATACCCGCGAGCCGATCCTGAACGAGTGCGTGGGACGAGACCTCCATGGCCACGGACCGGCCACCCTCGTCGACGATCCGGCGCAACAGTGGCGCCAGATCCGACGATTCGGGAGTGGTTCTCTCTGAGGGAACGGTCTGACCCGAGGGCAGAACACATCCCAGCGTTCCCACGAAGGCCGCCGGCCTCTCAGCGGCCGTCATGATCAGGCTCACGAGATGGGCGGTGGTGCTTTTGCCGTTAGTGCCGGTGATTCCGATCATCTCCAGAGATTCTTGGGGAACTCCTGCCAGAGCCCAGGCCGCGTGCGCCATCAATCGTCGTGGCTTCGAACTCCGGATCCACCCCAAGCGCAGACCCCTCGGTCGGCCGCGGTTCGAAAGCACGGCGGCGGCGCCGTTCGAAATCGCCTGGCCGAGAAATTCCATCCCGTGGTTTCGAGCCCCCGGCAGGGCGGCGAAGACATCGCCGGCAGACACCTTCCGCGAGTCGTGGGTGATGCCGTTCACTTCCACGTCGCCATCACCGGTCAGGGTGCCCCCCGGCAGGCCGTCGAAGAGCTCCCTCAGTTTCATACCGAGCCCTCGTCGGCAGCAGCCACCGGTTCGGTGGGTGGTAGACCCAGGTAGCACACGGCGGCTTCGGCAATACGGGCAAAAGCCGGGGCGGCCACAAGTGAGGCCCAGAATCCCTCCGTCGGTTCCTCCACCGCCACCACCACCACGATGCTGGGATCGGGCTGGGGAAGGAACCCGGCAAACCAGGCGACGTGGTGGACGTCGTCGAAGGAGCCATGAACCGCGCGCTGGGCGGTCCCGGTCTTTCCCGCGATGCGATATCCCGGGATCGCAGCCAAGCCGCCGGTTCCGTCACGGACCACGGTCTCCAGCATGCTGCGGACTCGAACGCAGAGGGCGTCATCGAGCACCCGCACCCGCCGCTCTTCGGGATGGTTCTCTCTGTCCTGGCCGCCGGTTGGAATCGCCACCAGCCGCGGCCGGAGTAACCAGCCTCCGTTGGCGACAGCACCGTAGGCCATGGCGACCTGCAGCGGCGTTGCAGTCAGCTCCTGGCCGAGGGACAGGCTGGCCTGGCTGAGACGGGACCACGAACTCACGGCCGGCAGGATGCCCGACGACTCGCCCGGATACCCGACCTGTGTTCGGCGACCGAAACCAAAAGCGTCAAAGGTCCGCCACAAGTCTTCTGGCGACATCCGCTGGGCGATCTCAATGATCCCCGCGTTGGCCGACTCCACCACCACCTCGTCAAGAGTGTAGATACCCGGAGCCGCGTGGTCCCGCATCCAGCGGCCGGCGACTCGGGCGCCCTTGAGCCGACAATCAAAGCGCTCGCCCGGTTGCACCACATTCCCTGAGAGGGCCGCAGCAGCGACCAACGGTTTGACGATTGAACCGGGCTCGTAGGCTTCCTGAACCGGTCTCAAACGCCAGTTTTCCCGCGGCGACGCCCCGGCATCGTCAGGTTTGAAGGACGGCAGCGATACCATCGCCAGAATGGAGCCGGTGTGCGCCTCGAGCACGACCGCCGATATGGATTTGGCGCGCTGAGCCTCCAGGATGCGGCCGAGTTCGAACTCGCAGGTGGCCTGGAGCCGCGCGTGCAGCGTCAACTCGAGGTCGTACCCGGCCCGGCCCCTCTGGTCCGGCAGCCGCTCCAGACGCACTCGGCGCTGATGGGAATCTCTGATGGCGAGAAACTCGAGGGGCTCGCCGGCCAAATACTCATCGTAGGACTGCTCGAGACCATACCGACCGATGGTCACCAACTCCTCACGGCCCACGAATCCCACAACCGGCGCAGCAACCGACCCCATAGGGTAGATTCGCTCCGCATCGGGCACCGTCACGATGGCATCGGGTGCCAGCGAGCGGATCGCCTCGGCGGTCTCCCGGTCCACCTTCTGGGCGAGCCACACCGATTTGGGGCCCTTCTCGATTCGGCGCCGCAAATCCTCCACCGAATAGTTGACGAGCGGTGCCGCAGCACTGATGAAGATCTCAGGGTAGGTCAGATTCCCGGTGTCGATCTGGACCGCAAGACGGTCCACCGAGGTCGCCAGGACATAGCCGTCGGCGGACCGGATCTGGCCCCGAGGCCCCGGCACCTCGATGACCTTTTGCTGCTGGTCACTCGCGCGATCGACCCAGTGTTCGTGTTCCACAACCATGATCTGAACTGCGCGTACCACCACCACAGCCAGGGCGCAAACCAGCCCGACGATGACGATCCAGCCGCGCCGCCGATTCACTGGTCTCCCCCGATCTCTCCAACCGTCACCATATCGGAGGCGGCAGGTGGAACGAGCCCGGCTCTAAGTGCCTTCTCGGCCAGACTGGTGGGGCTGCGGATCACATCGAGCTGGAGGTTGAGCTCGCGCTCGGTTCGCTGGAGCTCCTTCACCTCCGCCCGCAGTTGGATGAGATCGTAGTGGATCGACGTATTCCGCAGACGAGGGAAACCCACCAGGAACAGGGCGGCGAGCACCACAACGGACATGAAGAGCACCACGCTGAGAACGTGGGGCCAGCGCCGATCCCGCTGCGGAACGAGGAAGCGGTTGGACGGAGAGGCGACCGGAAATTCCACGTCAACTCCCGGTTCCAACTCGCTCGGCGACCCGCAGCCGGGCCGACCGGGCACGCGGATTTTCTTCGATCTCGGCTTGTGTTGGACGCTCAGGCCGTCCGGTGAGTACTTTGACCACCTGCTCAGGCTGACACCGGCACTCCGGAAGATCGGGCGGACAAACGCAGCGTCCCTCCATCTGCCGCAGCCCGTGTTTGACGATCCTGTCCTCCAACGAGTGAAAGGAAATCACCGCCAGCCGCCCACCAGTGGATAGCGACCGTGCAGCGGGCTCGAGAAAGGTCTCGAGCTGACCGAGTTCGTCGTTGATGGCGATCCGGATGGCCTGAAATGTGCGGGTCGCCGGGTGAATGCGTCGTTCGGTTACGGGCCCCGCCGCCCGGGCCACCAATCGTGCGAGTTCCCCGGTTGTGAGGATGGGCTGTTCACCGCGTGCCGCCACCAGAGTCCGGGCGACCCGGCGCGCCTTCCGCTCCTCGCCGTACTGCCTCAACACGCGCACGATTTCCTCCTCGGGCGCCGTGTTGACGAATTCTGCCGCCGTCGGTCCATCCGCCGCCATCCGCATGTCAAGCGGGCCATCGTGCTGGAATGAAAATCCCCTCTCGGCGGTGTCGAGCTGGAGCGACGAACACCCCAGGTCTGCGAGCACTGCCACGGGCGCCGGCGATCCCAGCTGCTCCAGAATTTCGGCCAGATGGGCAAAACTCCGGTTGACCAGACAAACTCGATCCGAGAAGGGTTGCAGCCGTTGCCTGGCCCGTTCGATCGCCTCGGGGTCACGGTCGAGACCGACGAGGCGAAATCCTGGGCACGCCTGAAGCAACGCAGCGGCATGTCCACCCAGTCCAACGGTGGCATCGACCAAAAGGCCAGGAGCGACGGGCGCCAACCAACCCACGACGCGGTCCCGAAGTACCGGCAGGTGAATGGCTGACACCGGGGGCCTCCATCACAGCTCCAGACGGGCGAGCTCTTCGAGCTCCTCATCGCTCAGCGATTCCTCTTGGAGGATCGACGCCGCCCGCGCCCTCTTGTTGATTCCGAGATGGTTGATGCGTCCCGACACCACCACCTCACCCTCCACGTCCACCATCTCCCGCAGCAATGCAGGGATGATCAGTCGTCCATGGTCATCCACTTCGAGCATCTGGCCGTAGTTGACGCGCTCAATGAGCTTGAGCACCGCGGGCTTCATGGCCGGTTTGGAACTCAGCCGTTCTTCCACCAGCTCCCAGACGGTCAGCGGGTAGACTCGGAGTTCGTGGGGGAAGAACGAACAGACAAAGACCTCGCGGCCAAAGCCCTCCTCCAGTTGCTCACGAAGACGCGCGGGGAGTTTGACCCGCCCCTTGGCGTCAATCGTCGCCGGGAATCCCCCTCGAAAACGTTGCACCCAGCCCCCTCGGTTGCCCGAAGTGACACTTCCCGTTGAAGAATTACCACTTCCGACCTAATTCGACCACTTCTGACCACCTCCATATTGAGGGGCTCAGCGCGACGTGTCAAGGGTGAAAAACACCAACAACAAGGGCTTTTTTTCCTGTCTCCTTGCGTTTTCCAAGAGCGTTCCGGCACAACCCCAAGATCTTGTGGAAAAACTGTCCACGACCACTACATCTTGTAGTCTTCTCTCGCGGCACGGCACGTCGCTCGAAACCGGATAGAATATTGCCCGTGAATGAAGGCGAGATCCAACGTGTTGGGGTGGTGCTCAAAACCCCTAGTAGCGAGGCGACCGAGCTCGGGCGGCAACTGATTGAAGAACTCGAGCGACGGGGCCTCCAGCCGGTGCTCGACACCGAATCAGCCGGTGCATTCGGTGTCCAAAGCGATGTATCCCGGGCCACCCTGGCCCACCAGGTCGATCTGATCGTGGTCCTCGGGGGCGACGGCACCCTGTTATCGGTGACCCGCGGCGAGCTTGGCGAGACGCCAGTGCTGGGCATCAACATGGGCTACTTGGGTTTTCTCACGGAACACTCCGCGGAAGAACTCTTTCCCATGGTCGACGCCGCCCTCAAGGGCCAGGCCACGATCCAACGCCGGGAACGCCTTTCGGTCACAGTGGAGATGCCCAACGGCACCCGTCTCACCCATTTCGTTCTCAACGATGCCGTGGTCAACAAGTCGGCGGTGGCCCGCATGGTCAACCTCGCGGTCTTTGTGGACGGCGATCTCCTCAGCCGTTTCAGGGCCGATGGGCTGATCGTGGCGACGCCCACCGGCTCCACCGCCTATAATCTGTCTGCAGGCGGTCCCATCCTCTACCCCACCCTCGAAGTCATCGTGGTCACCCCCATCTGCCCCCACACCCTCACCAACCGGCCCATCGTCCTGGCGCTCGACTCGGTCATCGAGGTCCGGCTTGAGAACCCTTCCGAGGAGGTCTACCTCACTCTGGATGGCCAAGAGGGGTTTCCCCTCACGATCCATGACGTGGTTCGCATTCAGCGCTGTGCCGAACCCGTCCATCTGGTTGAACAGCCGAGCCGGACCTATTTTCAGGTCCTGCACCGCAAATTGAAGTGGGGGGAGCGAGGCGGGTGAGATACCGCCATCTGAGACGCACGGTGATTGCCGTGCTGGCAGCGGTCGCATTCGTACTCACGCTCGGGCTTCTGGCACGGTTCGTCCTCAAGAGCGATACCGTCAAGGAAACCACCCTGCGTTGGATGACGGAAGTCGCTGCCAGCCGAGGCTTCGATCTGCAGGTGGATGATTTCCAATGGGAGGTCCTTCCGCCCCGAGCGGTGATGCACGGCGTCACCGTCAACGGACCCGGAATCAGTGCCGAGATCGAACGCATCGAGGCGGACCTGGCAAGGATTCGGGTGGCAAGGCGAACCCTCGAGCTCGGCACGGTTGGGGCCAGCGGTGTCACGGTGAGGCTGGACGATCTGCCCCGCACAACCACCGGGTCGGGCAAGAGAATCGTCCGGGTCGCCATCCGTCATCTCGACCTGAAGGACATCAGCTTCGAGGGTCGCAATCTGCCCGGTCACCTCGACGTACTGTTGGATGGAGTCGACGTGGCATGGACCAAAGAGCGGGAGGTCCCGTCGGGGTTCATCAGGATTGGTCGTGCCCAGGTCACGGCGCCCGGCATCGAGACCATCGACGTGGCCCTTCAGGCGCGTCTCGTCGTGGACCAGGGCCTACGCCTTCCGAGCTGGCAGATCGACGGATCGGGCCTCGACCTGACAGGCTCTGGCAAGATCGCCGGAGGAGCGGTGCAGCTCGACCTTTCGGGGAGGATAGATCTTGAACAGCTCGACCGGGTGATCCGCGGTCACGGCACCCTCGGCGGGAAGGCAGAGATCAAAGCGCGGCTGGATACCGGATCAGACCAACTGATACGGGCCGAGGTCCGTTCCCGTGCCCTTGTGGTTGCCGGTTTCCCGGTGGAGAACCTGCAGGCGCACGTGATTCTGGAAGCCGATGCGGTGCGCGGGGTGGTGGACAACGCGCGCTTCCACGGCGGAATGCTGACCGGCACATATGCGCTGGCCCACCTGCGAGGCCCAACTCGACCCCACCGTGTGACTGTTTCGGCAGAAGGGGTCCGGATGGACGGGCTCCTCCACAACCTGAACGTCCCATCGGGTGGCCTGACGGCCCGCATGGATGCTGAGGTCGAACTGGAGTGGAACGGTCGTGCCGTCAATCGCGGCCACGGCACGGCAACTACGCTTTTCAGACCCGATCCCGGCGGACTCCCGGTGGAAGGGCGACTGGACGTCGAGCTCACCCCGGAGGGACTCCTGAAATTTGCGGCCGATGATCTCATGATGGGCGAATCAGTGCTCGATTGGCAGGGCCCGCTGACTCTCGGCAGTTGGGAACCGGCCTGGTCGATCCGAGCGTCACCGGCGAACATCGGTGAGGTCGTTTCAGTTGTCAACGGCTTCATCGAGCACGAGGTCCTGCCGCCCTGGATCGGCGGAACCGGCGAAATTCAGCTGACGCTGAGCGGGCCGTGGAAACGTCTGGTGGTCGGCGTGCGGGTCGATGCGCGGCCCCTCCTCTTGCCACCCGTCGTCCTCGATCAGCTGGTGACCGAAGCCACTATCAGCGACTCCCGGGTCCGCCTCGGACCAACGCGTTTCCGGGTCGCCGAAGGACACGGGGAGATCGAGGGATCCGTTGGGTGGGGAGAGGCCAACGCTCCCGACCACCTCGATGTGGCAATTCGTGGGTTCCGCATTCCCATCGCCGAAGTTGCTCAGTGGCTCGGTGCGGAGGGGCACGCCGACGGAGTCGTTTCCTTCACCGGAGGACTCCGCGGACCCCTATCGGACCCCCGTGGATCATGGGCCGTGGGGTTCGACGACGCCCGCGTTATGGGACAGGACCTTGGCGACGGCACCGCCACCGTGGCCTTGGCCAACAACCGCTTTGAGGGTGGCGGGCTGTCCTTTTCCAACGGTCTCGAAGGCAACGTCTGGTGGGACGTTCCAGCAGGAACGACCGGCGGGACGCTGACCTGGAGCGAGATGCCCTTGGCGGGTTTCGGAAACACGGCAGACCTCGTCCTCGGCAACGTGGCCGATGTGGAAATGGATTTCCAAATCCCCAGTGTCGAACCGGTGACGGGGCACATCCGAGCCCGCAGCAAGCACGCTTTGATCGACATAAAGAGCAGTACCGAAACCATCGACGTGGACATCGCAGCCGCCGAGGCGGCAATCCTCAAGGCCCGGCTGCTGAGGTCGAACGGCGGTTCGCTCACCGGTGACGGTGAGCTGACGCTCACATCAGCCGAAAACCTGATGGCACACCTGGCACCGGCCACCGGAATCCCGCTCACCGGAACAGGCCGCGCCGGCTTCCGGGTTGACTGGCCCTCCGGGCAGCTGCCAACCGTGACGGGCACATTGGATGACCTGGATCTCCGGCTGGACGGCCGCCAAGTGCGTCTCCTGGCACCCTCCCGGTTCACCCTCTCCCCAAAACTCACGAACTTCGAGGGCCTGCACGTTGCGATCCGCGACGACGAGCTCTTCGCCCGTGCCTCCCTGCACCCCGGTGGTGCCATCGAGGGCAACCTGGCCGGCACTCTCGATGCCTTGCTGCTCCGCCTCCTGTTGCCGGACTGGGAACCAGCCGGTCGCGCCACCGGAGTCGTGGAACTGCTCGGAACCCTCGATGCACCGCGATTCGAAGGGGTGACCGAAGTCCACGGTGTGTCCTTCCGATTCCCCAACACGCAGACCATCATCTCCGATGTCGACGGCACGGTTCTACTGTCCTCAAACGACGCCCTTCTCGAAGGCGTGGACTTCCGGTTCATGCAGGGCCAGGGCCGCACCAGCGGCCGGATCGGTTGGCAGGACGGATCCATCGACATCTCCCTCAACGGAACCGCCAAGGGCCTGCGTTACACCGTGCTTCCGGACCTCGTGGCCCAGCTGTCCGGATCGTGGCGGCTGGTGGGTCCCACCGACGATCTCGAGTTGTCGGGAGAAATCACCGTGGACGACGCATCACTCAGGAGCAAGGAGGACATCGCTTCACTGCTCCTGAGGTGGTTTGGCGACAGCAGTGGCCGTCCCGAGGGGTCCGGCGGCATTCACCTCGATCTCAAGGTAGACGCCGACGAGACCATTCAGCTCCGCAACCCATCGCTCCGCCTCACCGGATCCACCTCACTGGACATCAGCGGCACAACCAACAAACCCGGCATGGTCGGGAAGGTGGAGTTCTCGGAGGGCGGAGAAATCACCCTCCAAACCCTGCGATACGAGGTCGAACGCGCCTCACTGACATTCTCCGATCCGGAGGTAATGGACCCGTTTATCGACATTCAGACGCGGACCTGGGTCCAAAACTATGACGTCGCCCTGCGTGTCACCGGCACCCGTGATCACCTGGTGCCGTCGGTCTCGTCCAACCCACCCTTGACCGAGGATCAGATCTACGGCCTGATGGCGGTGGGGCGGCGCGCCGAGAACGTGGGTGGTACCGGCGCCATCGGCGTCGGGTTCGCCACCACCATCCTGAGCGGCCAGCTCGCCTCCGAATTCGACCGGCGAGCCGGATTTTCGCTGCCGGTGGACCAGGTCCGGGTCGATCCCTTCGCTGAGACCGACTCGGGGGAGACCGGCGGGGCACGGGTCACCCTGGTCAAACAGCTCAACCCCTCGTGGACCGTGACCGTCCAGTCGAATTTCTCCGGCTCAAGGGCCCCGGTCATCGTCAGCCGTTGGTATCTTGCACCAGGCATTTTCGTCGAGGCGTCACAGGACATCGAGGGCACGTACGGACTCGATCTGTTCATGCGGCGGGCGTACTGACCAGCAGACCAATGAAGATGCCCATACTTACCGCAGCCCGTCCGGCCCACCGCGGCACTCTGTTGGCTCTGCTCGTGCTGGCGGTCGTCATCCCGACCGAACACGCCCTGGCGAGCCGAGAGTTGCCTATCCAGAGGGTCCACGTCGAGGGAGACGGAGTCGCCGACCAAGAAGCACTGATTCGTATCCTGGGACTGGAAGAGGGACGACCGATCAATCGGCATCGCCTGCGAGAGTCGATCCTCGCAATCTACGCCAGTGGCGAGGTCGAACGGATCCGCGTTGACGCTGAAACGGCACCTGACTTCGTGGATGTCACCGTGACCATCAATATGCGATCCAAGATCTCGAAGATCCAGGTCAAGACCTCGAACCCGATCCTTAGGAACCAGATCAAGAAGTGGCTGCAAATGACCCCGGGCGACGCAGTGTCCTTCAGCAATATCGAAGCCGGAAACCGAAGGGTCCTGCGAAAACTTCGTGAAAAGGGGCATGTGGATCCGGACGTCGAGGTTTTTGTGGACTTCCACCGTTCGACGAATACGGTGGATATCACTGTGGAAGCACGTCCGGGCGAGTTGGAGTTGGTGGGCCCGGTGATCATCCAAGGAATTGACGACCCCGAGGTGGCCCGGTCGGTCATGCCCAAGACCAGCCCCGACGCAAAACTCGGCACGCGGACAAAAGAGCGGATGCGCACCCAGGTGGAGGAAAATCTGAGGCGCCAGGGCTTCTGGGATGGTCGAGTCATGGACGTGGACCGCGGCACTGTGGATGATCCCCAGGCCCTGGTGATCACGGTGGATCCCGGCCCCTTCTACCAGCTCGAACTCGTGACGCCGCCCGGAATGGAAAAGGTCGTTTCCGAAGCATTCCCCGACCCGGTGGAGGAAGATGTCCACCCCGCTCAGACGGAGGCACTGGCCGAGCGCATTCGCGAGAACCTGCAGGACCGGGGTCACCTTCTGGCCACGGTGACCACCCGGCTCGAGATCGAAGGCCCATCCCACCTCGTTCGCGTCGAGGCCGACCCCGGCGGCGTCCGGCGGATCGCGTCGGTGGAGTTTCCGGGGGCCGTATCCGTCGACCGGGACGAGCTCGGCCGCACGGTCCGCGTCGAGAAGGGCAAGACCTCCGGCCTGGGCGGTCAGGCGATCAATGACACGACCCTAGGGATCGACCGTCGGCTGCTCGAGGAGAAGTACCGTTTCTTGGGGTATGTGGATGTGGAGGTTGGCGAACCGGTGATCGAGGCCGTCGGGGCTGTAGATGTTCGGGTCGTCTTTCCGGTGGAGGAGGGCCAGCAGTGGATCGTGAGTGATGTACGGATCGAAGGACTCCCCGTAGAAGCGGCCGCCCGGCTCGAGACCACCCAGCTCGCCCTCGAAAAGGCCGCGCCGTGGAATCCGTCGGCGGCCCAGACCACCACCCGTCAGTTGGAGTTGATCCTCGCTGACAGCGGATACCCCGAAGGCATCGTGACCCATTCGGTCGACGACTCCCAACTCGGTGTTGCCCGGGTCGTCTTCACCATCGATCCTGGAGGTTTCGCGGAGATCGGCGAGGTCGTCGTCGCCGGCCTCAGGAAGACCCGTCCATCGGTTGTCAAGCGCGCCTTGCGCAGTGCCGGTGTCCTGACAGGGGAACCGTTCGCGCGCGACCGGATGTTGAACGCTCAGCAACGGCTGTATGAGCTGGGGATCTTTCGGCGGGTCGAACTGGTCCCCATGCCCGGCCAGGAACGACGCTCCGTCCGCGGACTCGTCGTCCGTTGCGAAGAGGGCGCCCAGAGGTCATACCTGGTGGGCATCGGCTGGAACGAGACCGATCTCCTGCGAGTCACGCTCGGCTGGTCCCATCTCAACTTATTCGGCGGCGCCCATGCGCTCACCGCCGAGGCCCGCGTGTCGAGGACCGAGGAACGTCTCCAGGTCGGTCTGCGCGAGGCCCGACTCCCAAAGCTCGATGTCCCTGGATACCTGGTCTTCTTTCGCACCTCCGAGGAGATCGCCAACTTCACCTACCAGCAGAAACGCCGCGGACTATGGATTGACGTCGGCGACCGAAACAAGCGACCATTCCGCACCTGGTACCGCTACGAGTACCAGATCGTCGAGTCCGACGCGCCGCCCAATATTCTGCCGCGCGAGCTCCAAGAGGCCAGGATTTCGTCCATCACCCCCACCCTCGAGTGGGATTTTCGGAACGACCCGTTGGTACCGACCCGCGGCACCTTTTCCCAGGTCTCCCTCGAGTGGGCCTTCCCGCTGCTCGACGCCAACTCCGAGTTTCTCAAGTTCTGGGGGCGTTCCACACTCTATGGCCGCCACTCCCACGGCACCTGGGCGGCCGGCATCCGGGTCGGGGCCATCAAACCATTCAACACAGGTACGCGCTCCGCCACACACCAGTTCGAGAACCGCCTCGTTCCGCTCAATACCCGCTACTTCGCCGGAGGCGCCAACTCCCACCGTGGGTTCGAGCGCGACCAACTCGGCATACCGACCCAGACCATCGACGCCAACGGCAACCCCATCGGCGGCAACGCACTGGTGTTGATCAACCTCCAGTACGAGCGGCCGGTCAGCGACTCGTTTTCCACCGTTGCCTTCGTCGATATCGGAAACATCTGGGCGGAGCCTTCTCTCGTCCGTTTCGACGATCTCCGCTGGACAGCCGGCCTCGGCCTCTGGTTCACCACGCCTGCGGGCCCGCTTCGGGCCGAGTACGGCTGGAAACTCGACCGCCAGCCAGGAGAATCCCGCGGCGAGTTTTTCCTGTCGTTCGGGTTACCGTTCTAGGCCCTAGCTGCTAGCCACTAGCCACTAGTGCTAGGATCCCCCCGTGACCGCATACGTTCCGTGGATCATGGTGGCCGTCGGCATCGTATTCCTGGCCAAAGGTGCCGATTGGCTGGTGGACGGCGCCTCCAGGATCGCCCTCCGGCTCGGGTTGTCGCCTTTCGTGGTGGGACTGACCGTGGTCGGCTTCGGGACTTCAATGCCCGAGTTCGCCGTGTCGCTGGTGGCCGCCCTCAGGGGCAGCGGTGGACTGAGCCTCGGCAACGCGGTGGGTTCCAACATCATGAATCTCCTGCTGGTGCTCGGGGTGGCCGCTGTCCTCGCACCGATCCACGTCCTGGGCAGTCGGCGGGCCCTGTGGCGCGACCTGCTCTTCGGTCTGATCCCGGCCGCGATCTTGATCGTATCCGCTTGGGACGGCGACATAGAACGGCCCTGGGCGGTGCTGCTTCTGGTCGTGTTTGCGGCCTTCATCGCCGTCACGTGTTTCCAGGCACGCCGCGACAACGAGGCACCGACAGTGGTCACCGGAAGTTCCCTTCGCCACATTTCCTTGACCGTCTTTGGCATCGCAGTCCTGGTCACCGGATCGGAGATGATGGTCTCCGGAGGCGTTGACCTGGCCCATCGTTTCGGGGTGAGCGATGCCATCATCGGCCTCACCATCGTGGCATTCGGCACCTCGTTGCCCGAACTCGCCACCTCGGTCACCGCGGCACTCAAGGGACAGTCCGAAATCTCGGTTGGCAACGTCCTCGGTTCGAACATCTTCAACCTCGGCTTGATCGTCGGCACCGCCTTCACCATTCGTCCGATGACGGTTCCAAACATCGTGATCCGCCACGACATCCCCTTCCTGATTGCATCGACCCTCGTGGTCGGCGTGGTGGTTCTCCGCGACCGCAAGATCAGCCGTGGCGAGGGGGTGGGGATGCTGGTGACGGTGGCGGCCTATCTCGTGTTCGTGGTCATCCGCGGGGGATAGAACGCCGCTGTGTTGCGACGAACGGATGACATCTTGAATACGGGGCTCGGGACTCGGGATCGGGACTCGTCTCGCATCCGGCGTTGATACTCGTCCGCGTTTTGTCCCCGCGGAATAGCTGATCAGAATTCTCCCAACCACTCTTCCCGCGCGTTGGGTGCATCCGATTCCCAAGTCCCGAGATACGAGATGCGTACCACCCCGATTCTGTCGTCCGTCGTGAGAGACGATTCACTATTCACTATTCACTATTCACTATTCGCTATTCGCTATTCACTATTCGCTATTCAGCTATTCACTATTCACTATTCACTATTCACTACCCACCAGTGGCGGAGACTAGCCCTTGAATATCTGCTGGCGGCGAAGCTCGCGTATCCGGTCCCTCAGCCGGGCGGCCTCCTCAAACTCGAGCGCCTTGGCCGCCACCCTCATCCGCTTCTCGAGTTCGGTGATGAGCTTGTGGAGGGAGGCCTCATTCTCGGGATCGCCGTCGGCGGTGCCGTCGCCCACCCGGGGCCGTTCCACCCCCGGCCCGTAGTAGTCGAGGTTGCCCATGGCAACCAACGGGTTGGCCACGTCTTTGATGATCGATTTGGGCTCGATGCCGTGTTCCTTGTTATAGCTCGCCTGTTTGAGCCTGCGGCGCCTGGTCTCCGCCACCGCACGCTCGATGGATCCGGTCTGTCTGTCGGCGTAGAGAATGGCTCGGCCCGAGACGTTGCGGGCCGCTCGACCCATGGTTTGAATGAGGGACGTTTCGGATCTCAGAAATCCCTCCTGATCGGCGTCCAGCACGGCGACGAGTGAGACCTCCGGCAGATCGAGCCCTTCGCGGAGCAGATTGATGCCAACGAGCACGTCGAACTCACCTCGCCTCAAATCGGCCAGGATCTCGGTCCGCTCCAAAGCGTTGATCTCAGAGTGCAGGTACCGCACCCGCACCCCGACCTCCGCCAGGTACGTCGTGAGGTCCTCTGACATGCGCTTTGTCAGAGTCGTGACCAACACCCGTTCGCCGCGCGCCACCACGGTCCGGATCTCGCCCAACAGGTCGTCCACCTGGTTTTGGGCCGAACGGATCTCCACCTCCGGGTCGATCAGCCCGGTGGGGCGGATCACCTGTTCCACCACCTCTCCCCCACAGTGGGCGAGCTCGTATGGACCGGGGGTCGCCGATACAAAGACCACCTGATGAATCCGTTCCTCGAACTCTTCGAAGGTGAGCGGCCTGTTGTCGAGGGCGGACGGCAGGCGGAACCCGAAGTCCACCAGCGTCCGCTTGCGGGAGCGGTCACCGTAGAACATCCCGCCAACCTGGGGCACTGCGACGTGGGACTCATCGATGATGCACAAAAAATCGGACGGAAAATAGTCGAGCAGTGTGGGCGGTGGTTCACCGGACTGACGACCCGTCAGGTGGCGGGAGTAATTCTCGATGCCTTGACAGTAGCCGAGCTCGGTGAGCATCTCCAAATCGAAGAGGGTGCGCTGGGACAGCCGTTGAGCCTCCAGCAGTTTGTCCTGTCGCTGCAGATCACCAAGCCGGTCGTCAAGCTCGGTGCGAATGCCATCGATGGCGGTCATCAGCTTGTCGCGGGGCGTGACGTAGTGGGTTCTGGGATAAACCGGCAACCGGTCGAGTTCGTCCACCGTCCGACCCAGAATCGGATCGATGCGGGCGATACCCTCGACCTCGTCGCCCCAGAATGAGATTCGAATGGCGCTGTCGTCGTACGGGGGGTAGATCTCGAGGACGTCTCCGCGCAATCTGAAGGTCCCCGGCGCCAGATCGAGATTGGTGCGCTCGTACTGCATCTTGGCCAATTGGCGCAGAACCTCGGCCAGTGGCTGCTGTCCTCCGGTCTCGAAGAGCTGGAGCATGCCGAAATAGGCTTCCGGAGAGCCCAGACCGTAGATGCAGCTGACCGACGCCACGATCAGAACGTCTCGTCGTTCGAAGAGGGATCGGGTGGCCGACAAACGGAGACGATCGATCTCCTCGTTGATGGAGGTTTCCTTCTCGATATAGGTGTCGGTGGTGGGCACGTACGCCTCAGGCTGGTAGTAGTCGTAATACGAGACGAAGTACTCCACAGCGTTGTCTGGGAAGAACCCTTTGAATTCCTGGTAGAGCTGGGCGGCGAGGGTCTTGTTGTGGCACAGCACCAGGGTCGGCCGGTTGGTGGCTTCAACCACCTTCGCCATGGTGAAGGTCTTGCCGGAGCCGGTGACGCCGAGCAGGGTCTGGAAGGCCACTCCCGCCTCGACACTCTCCACCAGCCGATCGATGGCCTGAACTTGATCTCCCGCCGGTTCGAATGACGTCTGGAGCCTGAACCGGTTTCGGCTCACGGATTCAGGGCCTCGGTATCGTCGAGGACCTCCTCCATGAACCGGTTGAGTCCCTCGATCTCCTCCACGCTCAACTCGTCGTCCTCGAGGGACGCCGTCACCTGAGCGAGGAACTGGCCCATCAACGGCATGGGTTCCGCCGTCATGTCCAGGCGAGCACGAAATCGCTGCAGGTTACGTTCTGTTCGCATCCGTTCACTCGACGGAAGATCCCGCGGCAGCGTCTCCATGACCCGCAGCTGGGCTCGGGCGTAGGCCATCCAAACCGTCCGTTTGGTGAGATTGACACCGATCACCAACAGCACCACCAGAACCAACATCAGAACGACGCAGCCGAATGTCGCCCAACGGCCGATGTTGGTGCCCGGCATGGGCTGTGACCTCGGATGGGTCGGCAGCGACGGGAGCTGAGAGACGTCCACCGCTGGACGAACCAGCGGCTCGGGCTTTTTTCCCGGCTGGCTCTCCGCAGTCCCCTCAAGCGCGGTTGTTTCGTCGGGTGTGGGAATCTCGTCGGACACCTCAGCATTCTACGGGAGCCCGGGTTGAGTCCAAAGTCCAAAGTCCAAAGTCGAAAGTCGACAGCCGCCGGTGGTCCGCAGGACTTTGGACTTTCGACTTTCGACTTTCGACCTTAGACTGATGCCGGAGGACCCATGTCTGGCCGAACACACCTACTCCGACGGGACGACACCGCGCTCGTCGTCATTGACGTCCAGAAACGCATCAACGCCGTCATGGCGGACCAGAGCCACCTGCCTCGGCTTCAGGTATTGATGGATTCCTGTTCCGCACTCGAGGTGCCCATTGTCATCACCGAGCAGTATCCCAAGGGCCTGGGCCACACTGTCACCAGCCTTGAAGATCGCGCTGGAGCCCCTCCGGTGGCGAAGAACACCTTCTCCTGCGCCCGCGAACCGGCAACCCGCTCCGCCATCGAAGGGCTCGGACGGCGACAGATCCTGGTGACAGGAATTGAAACCCACGTCTGCGTGCTTCAGACCGCCCTGGACCTCTTGCAGGCGGGATAT
Organism: uncultured Holophagae bacterium; assembly: GCA_963710645.1. Taxonomy (GTDB): domain Bacteria; phylum Acidobacteriota; class Thermoanaerobaculia; order Thermoanaerobaculales; family Sulfomarinibacteraceae; genus FEB-10. The sequence goes on from CAVQBD010000009.1 coordinate 813,970, forward strand.
GAAATCCACGTACCCCACGACGCAGTCAACTCCAGGCGGCCTGCGGACAAAGAGTGGGCCTTGCGTCGGCTGGAGGCAGCAGGGGTCGTCGTAACCACCTCGGAGTCGGCACTTTTCGAGATGCTCGAGCGCTGCGGCACCGACGACTTCAAGACGGTCGCGGGGCTGATCAAGAAGGTGTCAGTTGAGCCTCCCCCCGACCGCCCCGCGGGGATGGGGTCCTGAGGTCTTGAGGCCGGACCTCCAAGACCACTAGACCTCAATGGTCGGCATCTCGAGGGATTCCGGGCGAGTCCCGAGTCCCGGGTTTCGAAACCGAACCCGTTACCGTTACCGTTAGCGACAATAAGGACCAGGGCCCAGGGTCTCTGCCCACCCACCCACCCGATGCCGGATGCCAGATGCCGGATGTCAGTGATGGGGCGATCGCTTGACGCTTCTCGTTTCATCGCGCCCGCACCGCTCCGAGAGGGTGGGCGGGAACTTTCAACTTTCGACCGAGACCTAGTACCTCAGAAGCGCTGCGATGGAACCGTGCGGTTTCAAATGCACGGCGGCGGGTCCATCCACCACTTCGACCTGCCCCCCCATCTCCATAACCGATTGGCTGATCCGGTCCACACAGTGACCGAGCGGCTGGACCTCCCCGCCGCAGTAGACGCACGGGCCCGCTGCGTTGGGCGAGTAGGAGCCGCAGTCGGCGCATTCACCTCCGTTCTTGCTGAGACCCTTGGAGTAAAACAGCTTCCACACCCGACCCTGGTTGACGGCGTCGAGCACGCTGGCAAAGTCGGCCACCGCCTTGCCACCGTCGTGGAGCTCGGCGAGCACGCCCTCCACCAGACGGGACTCCTGCTCACGCTCCATCCTCTTCTGAACCGCGAGGGTCTTGTTGAGGACATCCTTCTCGGACGCCCCCACCGACATCCCCACCGTCTCCACCAGCTTGCCCCGCATTCGCGTCGGCAGCAGCCGAACCAATTGTCCGGTGGCCTTGGGGGTCCCCGCGACAATCAGACGATCGAAGGGCGCGCGCAGTCCAAGATCGTGCAACCCGTCGATGACTTTCTTGGCGTGGAGAGCCACTTCCTCCTGATGCCTCTGGTCGTGCCTTTTCTGCGAGCGCATCTGATCCGCCCCCATGGAGCGGGTGCGCTGGCCGGTGTCCGAGAACAAGTCCTCGTGCTCAACCAGATCGCCCATATACACCGTAAACAGACGCGCCCGTTTGGTATCGGTCAAGACCACTCCGTAGCGCTCGTGGTCGTCCATCGCCTCGACGATCGGCCTCAGAAACGCCCCTTTCTGCCAGTTGGCGGACGCGGCCAACGGAAGTCCGATCTGGTGCACGGCCTCGAGTTTCGTCTCGGGGTGGACAACCACCAGCGCAGCCTTTCCCTTGGGGCGCAGGCCCTTTACAAGCCGATTGGCGACCTCGCTCGCGACATCCAGCCGCTTGCTCCGCCCGTGCCGGGCCTGCAGGTCCTTGAGCAGGGCCTCGGCCTGGACAACGAAGCCACGTCTTCGATTGGACTGTTTGTTCTGGTCGATGTCGAGATACATGGTGAGGGTATTCGTCGCCTGTTCGGTCAACGTATGCAACCGACTCAGCACGCCCCGTCCGAGCATGGTCACCTCCTTGGTCAAGGGTCTAGTTCCATCATACCCCCACCCACCCTGATGCCGGATGCCGGGCTGTAGACCGAGATGAGGTCCTGTGATCTTGGCCGGTGGCTCCACCGCCTGGCCATGGGGCTTGGGCCTCAGGACCCCGGGACCATGGTGGGAAGGGGAGAAGGGGAGAAGGAGAGGTGAGCGCGAACCCGATCCCCAAAAAACCTTCCAACTGGGAGGAGTCCATCGTCCCGCTGCGCCCGGTGATGTATGGAGTCAGTTGAACGTCACACAGGGTCAGTCGGGAGCGCGCGGTGACACTTGCGCCCGTCAAATCGATCGGGCCGTCCTTTCACCTTCTCACCCCCTCACCCTCCCCCCCTTTTGTCGGTGTTGCGGGCGGGCGGGGGATTCGGCATTCTGCATCCGAAACCGAGCACCATCCAGACATTCCGCACAATCCGAGTCCCGTAAGTTCACACTCTCGGCGGCTTCGGCTAGAATCCGGTGTTCGGAGGTTCTGAATGAAGCAATTCGACGTTCGCGATCTCGCCTGTCCAGGGCCGGTCCTCAAGCTCCGGGAACTCTTCGATGAAGGCGAACGCGAAATCTGCTTTCATGTCGCCGACAATCTGAGCCGGAGCAACGTCACTCGATTCGCGTCCTCCCGGGGTGCTGAAGTTGAAGCGGAAGATGCCGGCGACGGTTCCTTTGTCCTCACCATCACGGCCACAGCCGACTCCTCCGCCGGACATCCCGGCGAAGCGGCGCTGCTCGATTGCGAGCTGCCCACCACCACCCGGGCCCCACTGGTGGTTCAGATCACCGGCAGCACCATGGGCTCCGGCGATGATGAACTGGGAGCGCTTCTGCTCCGCTCATTCCTCAAGACCCAGATAGAACTCGACCGCCCTCCCGATGCCATCCTCTTCTACAACGACGGCGTCAAGCTCTGCTGTTCGGGCTCGGTGCTGCTCGACGATCTTCGCCAACTGAAGGCCAACGGAATTGAAATCATCGCCTGCGGGACCTGTTTGAACTTCTTCGAGCTGTCCGACCAATTGGAGGTCGGCCGGGTGACCGACATGCTCGAGATCGCCGGTCGCCTGGCCGACGCGGGATCGATCGTCAGACCGTGAGCGAAACGGAGTCGATCTACCTCGACCACGGGGCGACCTCGTTTCCCAAGGCTCCCGGTGTGTCGGACGCCCTGGTGCAGTTCCTGGTCAACGACGCTGGCAACCCGGGTCGTGGAGGACACCGGTTGACGGTGTCGGCATCGCGGTCCATAGAAGCTGCCCGCGAGCAGATCGCTGAGCTGCTCGGGTCGGATCCGGAACGGACTCTCCTCGGTCCCGGTGCCACCTTCTGGATCAACACGGTGCTGGCGACATGGCTCAGACCGGGCGATCGGGTGGTGGTATCCGCCCTCGAACACAACTCGGTGATGCGCCCGTTGCGTCGGTTGGAACGGGACCGCGAACTGGATCTGGTGGTGGCCCCCGGCCACGCTGAGGACGCCGTCCCGTCACCTGAAGAGATCTCAGCTCTGGCCGCCGGCGGCGACACACGGCTGGTGGTGCTCAGCCACGCCTCTAACGTGACCGGAGCGGTGGTACCGGTGGCCGAGATCGCGGCCTCCGTACCAGTGCCCGTCCTGGTCGATGGCGCCCAGACGGCCGGGAGCATCCCGTTGGACTTCAGAACGATGGGAGTGATGGCGTTCGTCTGCTCCGGCCACAAGGGACTGCTCGGACCTGCCGGCACCGGCGTCCTGCTGTTGGCCGACGGCATCGATCTCGAACCCCTGGTCTACGGCGGCACAGGCTCACGTTCTGAGAGCGAGGACATGCCCACTCAGTTGCCTGACCGGCTCGAGGCGGGGACACCCAACGGTCCAGGCATCGTCGCTCTGGGTGCGGCATGCAAGTGGATCGCGCAGCGGAACGTCGAAGACATCCACGCCCACGAGCAAGAGCTCGTGCGGAACCTTGCTGAAGAGCTGCGGTCGATCCGCGGCGTGCGGTTGTGCGGTTGGAGGGTCGGCGGACCCCACACAGGTATTCTGTCCTTCACGGTGGATGGCTGCGACAACGGCGACCTGGCGGCGTGGCTCGATCGGGATCGAGGTCTGATGCTTCGATCAGGACTGCATTGTGCGCCGGCCGCCCACCGCCGTCTGGGCACCTTTCCGAACGGAACGCTGCGCGCCGGTATCGGACCATTCAACACCAACGCCCACATCGATGCGCTGATCGGCGCGGTCCGCCACGCGGCGACCCGCGGATTGGGATGATCCACCCATGCCGCCGGCGATCGGGAATTTGCGATCCGAAATCTGCACTGTGTAGACCAGGATGGAAGATATGGCAACGAAAGCTCGCGATCTCTTGTTGGTGTTCGGCACCGTGCAGAGAGTGATGCGTGCCGAGCGCGCCTCGCGCGATCGGCAGCTCGACGTTGACGCGGTGCCGGCGCCACGGGCGGTGAGTTCGGAGTGCGGGGTCGTTTTGGAAGCGCGCAGCGATCAGGCCGGTGCGCTCGCGGACGCCCTTGGCGAGATCGGCTTCGAACCGCAGACGGTCTACCGGCGACTCGGTGACACCTGGACGCCAAGCGCCCTCGGAGCGACACAGGGCCATGGGACGGCGGCACTCACCCAGACCAGCGCCTATGGAGGCTGCGGCGCCAAACTGGCCAAGGGCCTGCTCGAGAAAATCCTGTGCGGTCTTCCTCGATTGGAGTCCGACGACGTCCTGGTGGGTATGGAATATGCCGACGATGCCGGCGTCATACGCGTTTCCGACGAGATCGCCATCATCCACACCACCGACTTCTTCCCACCCATTGTGGACGACCCATTCACGTTCGGTCGGATCGCCGCAGTCAATGCGCTGTCCGACGTCTACGCCATGGGCGGCATCCCGCTTGCCGGAATGAACCTGGTGAGTTTTCCGCTGAGCAAGCTCGACCGCGAGGTCCTCAAGGACATCCTCCACGGCGGGCTCAGCGCCCTCAAGGATGCCGGTGCCGTGCTCGCCGGCGGCCACACAGTGGAGGGCCAAGAACTGCTCTACGGGCTGGCAGTCACCGGCACTGTCCACCCCGATCGCATCTGGCGCAACGGCGGTGCCCGAGCGGACGACGTATTGATCCTCACAAAGCCTCTCGGCACCGGGTTGGTGACCACCGCTGCCAAAGCCCAGATCGTCGATCCGAATGACCTGGCCACCACCATGCGCTGGATGGCCACCCTCAACCGCGAGGCGGCGGACGCCTTGCATGACGCCCATCCCCATGCGGTCACCGACATCACCGGTTTTGGATTGGCCGGCCATCTGGCCGAGATGGCGGAGGCGTCAGGACTCGCCATCGAGATTGAACTCGCGTCGCTGCCCCAGCTTCCCGGCGCTTATCAAGCAGCCGCCATCGGCCTGGTTCCGGCCGGCGCCGGCAAGAACCGGGAGAGCATCTCGAAGGTCTTGCAGATCGCCGATGGGGCCGACCCGATCCTGGTGGACCTTGCGCTCGATCCCCAGACCTCGGGCGGCCTCGTGGCAGCGGTTCCCGAAGCCGACGCAGAAGTTCTGCTCCGCCGGCTCCCCGCCTCCGCCGTCGTCGGCAGGTGCGTCGACGGCGACCCGGGCGCGGTCCGACTAGCGTAACTGCTCGTCGAAGGGGGAGCCTTCTAGAGGATTCTCACCCCTGACACTGTTCGGGACACAACGGGGCCGGTGACTTCTGCGCAGAACGCCCGAAAGTGTCAGAAGTCGCACGCCCGCCCATCGCGACCTACTGGGTGGGTGGGGAAACTTTCGACTTTTGACTTCTTACGACCGCAGGTGCTGGAGCAAAATTCCCGCGGCAACGGCGACGTTGAGACTCTCGATCTCGCCAGAAAGGGGAATGGTGACTTCGCCACCTGCGAAGGTTCGGGCTTCGGATGAGAGCCCGGCACCCTCAGCGCCAAGCAGAAGGACCGTAGGCTCGGAGGGATGCCATCGGTCGATGGGGATGCCGCCGGGACCCGCAGCCCAGACCTCGCCACCGGTCTCGCCCATGCGCTCGGCGACTCGTGCTACCGGGACATTGCGGTTCACCGGCAGGCGGAAAACCGCACCCGCCGAGCCGCGCACCGATGCGTGGTGGAAGGGGTCAACGCACCCCGGTGACAGCAGCACGGCGTTCGCTCCGAGGGCGGCAGCGCATCGGATGATCGCCCCAACATTGCCCGGATCCTGGATTCCATCGAGATAGAGTGCGGCACCCCTGGTGCCGGGCCACGGTGGGGACGGGGGCTCTTCAACAACCCCCAGCACGCCCTGGGGATGTCGGGTCGGCGAAATTTCGGACAGCGTCTTGCGGTCCACCTCCCACACGGCGGCGGCTGCGGAGACGACTTCCGGGTCCGGTTCCACACCGGCTTCCAAATAGAGCTCCCGCAAGGGCACGCCCCAGCGGATCAGATCAGCGATCAACCGCCGTCCGTCGACGACGACCTCGCCGGGCCGACGGTCGCGAACCCTTCTCCGAAGCTCCTTGACGCGCGCGCTGTGTTTCCCGAGTTGTTCCATCGTCACTCAGGTTACATGCGGAAGTCGAAGGTCGAAAGTCCAAAGTCGGCGATTCTCCCGGCGGTCGGGTGGGGACTTTCGACTTGAGACCGTTGACTTTCGACTCTTGAGAGCGGCCGCAAGTGGCTATTTTCACAACCATCTGAGATAATCCACTCCCCGTCGATTCGTCCCTGAAACGAGGCACGAATAGGGAGGCACACGACATGAGCATTTCTCTGATCGCCAAGACCATCGGCGAATCAGCCACCCTCAAACTCAACGAGACCGCGGCCATACTCAAGGCCAAGGGCGATCCTGTCATCCACCTCGGTGGCGGCGAGCCCAAGGGCAAGGCTCCGCTCGACGCGATCCTGGCCGCCACCTCGTTGCTCAACTCCGCCGAGGTCCGCTACACCCCGCCCGATGGCATCCCGGCGTTGAAGCAGGCAATCATCCGCTACACCGAGGAGTACTACGGCTGGAAACCGGCTCCCGAACAGGTGATGGCCGCCGGTGGCGCCAAGCAGGCCATCATGACGGCCCTCCACGCCATTTTGAATCCCCAGGAGGAAGTCGTCTTCCCGGTCCCCTACTGGGTGAGCTATCCCGAAATGGTGAAGCTCGTGGGAGCCGTTCCAGTGCCGGTAGCACCGGAGGACGGGTCCTTCATTCCGAGAATTCAGGACATCGAACAGGTTGTGGGCTCGTACACCAAGCTGGTGATCCTGAACAGCCCAAACAACCCTTCCGGGGTGGTCTACCCGGCCGAGTTCGTCGCCGACGTGGTGGGGTTCTGCGAGAAGCGCGGCCTCTACCTGATCATGGACGACATCTACCACCGTCTGCTGTTTGACGGACGCAGACCGATCAACTGCTACGACTCCGCCAAAGACCGGTCGGACAACTCCAAGCTGATCGTCATCAACGGCGTCAGCAAGCAGTACGCCATGACCGGTTTCCGGATCGGCTGGGCGGTTGCCAATCGCAACCTGATCGAGGTGATGACCAACATCCAGGGCCACGAGACCTCGGGGCCTTCAGCGTTGCTCCAGCACGCTGCGGTGGGCGCCATCAACGGCATCCAATCCAGTGTGGACAATATGCGAATGACCCTGGAGAACAACCGCAACGTCCTCATGGAACAGCTGCGCGCCTTCGACGGCGTGCACATCGAGGAGCCGGGAGGGACCTTCTACTCCTTCCCCGACTTCAGCCACTACGACAAGGACTCCATCAGGCTCTCGAAATTCCTGCTCGACAAAGTGCAGGTGGTGACGGTGCCCGGCGCCGAGTTCGGCAAGGAGGGCCATTTGAGACTGAGCTTCTGCGGCTCCATCAAGGACATTACCGAGGGCATCGAGCGTATCAAATGGGCCCTCGACCCGAATTCACCCAACGAACTCTACATCGGTGACCGCAAGCTGGTGAGGGATTGGACATGAGCAAGTACCTCAAGTTCGACACTCCGGCAATGGCCCAGGCCGGCGATCTCAAAAGTCGATTCGGCTTGAAGAACCACGGTCTCCTCCACCTCGACCACGTCTACTGGAACCTCCCAGAGGCCGCTCTTTATGAGGAGGCCACCTTCCGCAATGAGGGATATATCGCTCAGGGCGGTCCTTTGGTGGTCAACACCGGGAAGTGGTCCGCGAGGGCCGCGCAGGACAAGTATGTTGTTCGGGAGCACTCCACCGAAGAATCCATCTGGTGGGGTGAGTACAACCGGCCCTACGATCCTGAAAAGTTCAACGCCCTCTTCGGGCGAGTCCAGGCATTCCTTCAGGACGAGGACGTCTTTGTCCAGGATTGTTACGTGGGCGCCGACCCCGAGTACCGGATGCCGATCCGGGTCATCACCGAGGATTCCTGGCAGTCGCTCTTCGCCCGCAACATGTTCATCCTGCCCAAGACCCAGGACGAGTACCAGAACCACGTCCCCGAGTTCACGGTCCTTGCGGTCCCCGGCTTTCGCACCGACCCGAGGATCGACGGCACGAGGACCGATACGGCCATCATCCTCAACTTCGCCCAGCGCCTGGCCCTGATCTGCAACTCGTCCTACGGTGGCGAGATCAAGAAGAGCATGTTCACCGTGATGAACTTCCTGTTGCCCTTCCGCGAGGTACTGCCAATGCACTGCTCGGCCAATGTCGGGGCCGACGACGATGTGGCCCTTTTCTTCGGCCTGTCGGGCACTGGCAAGACCACGTTGTCGGCAGATCCCAGGCGCCGGCTCATCGGCGACGACGAGCACGGCTGGTCATCCACCGGCGTGTTCAACTTCGAGGGCGGGTGCTACGCAAAGGTCATCAGGCTGTCGGCCGAGCACGAACCCCAGATCTGGGACACAACCCGCCGGTTCGGCACGATTCTGGAAAATGTGGTCCAGGATCGCACCTCACGCAAGCTCGACCTGGATGACGACCGCTTCACCGAAAACACCCGAGCCGCCTATCCGCTGGACTTCATTCCCAATGTGGTCCCTGGGGGTGTCGTTGGGTCCCATCCGAAGAACGTCATCCTGCTCACCTGTGACGCTCAGGGGGTGCTGCCACCCATCGCCCGCCTCAACCCGGAGCACGCGGTCTACCACTTCATCTCCGGCTACACCTCCAAGATCGCGGGCACCGAGATCGGCCTCGGTATCGAGCCCGAGATCGCCTTTTCGGCGTGCTTCGGCGCACCGTTCATGGTCCACCACCCCTTCGAGTACGCCAACATGCTCAAACAGAAGATGCTCCACCATGGCAGCCGGTGCTGGCTGGTGAATACCGGTTGGGTCGGGGGCGGGTTCAACGTGGGCAAACGGATCTCCATCAGACACACCCGCAATCTGCTCGACGCCGCTCTCGACGGGAAACTGGAGGATGTGGAATACCGCCACGACAAGCTCTTTGGTTTCGAGGTGCCTCTGAGCTGCCCCGATGTCCCCGAAGACGTGCTCGACCCCTCCACTTCTTGGGGAAACAAGGACGAGTACTGGCGGCGGTACGACGCCCTTGTTGCGCGGTACATCGAGAACTTCAAGCTGTTCGCAAGCGGTTGTCCCGATGATGTGGCAGCCGCAGGGCCCAAGCGCCTCAAAGACGTCACGTAGAGTTCGGGGCTCGGGGCTCGGGACTCGGGACTCGGGACTCGGGACTCGGGACTCGGGACTCGGGTTGGGATCACGACGCTGGGTTGAATGTGAAATTAGAAATGTGAAATGCCCCCACCCCACCGGGGCGCCTTTCACGACGGCTTGAATCCCTCACCCTTCTTTTCTCATTTCTCATTTCCAATTTCTAATTCTTCTCAGGCGGATCCCCTTCGTCGTCCTCCTCTTTCCACGCCTCCTGGGTATACATGATCTCCTGGATCGCTTTCTTCCCGTCCCCGCCCTGCAGATACTCCCAGTTCACGATTCCCAGCGCGCGGGACCCCGAGTTCACCCGCCGTTTGCCGACAACGTAGCGCACGAAGTACCAGCCGAAGAAACCGAACACGCCGCCAACTATCACGACGTAGATGATGGTGTTGATGGTGTTGTTGTCCATCGGCTTCCCTCACAGCATAGCCCACTGCCATAACTGTGCTGCGCGGGAGTGGACCCAATCGGGCCGTCAGAAGAGGTCGATGGGGGTGGAATCGTCGTTGCTCTGGGCGGTCTCGGCGGGCTCGGTCTCCTTCGGTTCGGCCCGATCCACGAGCCCGGTCACCGGAGCGAAGGAGTTGAACATCCCCACCCAGCAGAAAGAACGCACCAGGCTAGCGAGGAGACCCAAACCCACCAGCAAGATGGTGCCGCGGAGATCGGCGAAGCGAACGCCAGCGGCAAGGACCGTCGCCCCCGCAAGCCAGGCCGGCACGAGCCACAGCAACCATGCGAAGAGGCTCGAAAAAGGTGTCCGCACGGCGCTCCACAGCCCTCGTGCCCACGACAGAACAGCGGATCGATGTTCGGGAAGACCGAGCTGCCAGGCGCCGTGCATGGTGGCGATCCACACCACGATGACGATGACTTTTGTGATCGCGAGACCGACCACCAGCAACAGCATCATGCGATCCTCGTTCATGGCGTTTACCGAGGCTCGGATCCCCCAGACGAGAGGCAGCCACAGTGCGGCGCCAGCCAAAATCAGAGCCGCGAGGGCGGTCAACGAAAGCCTGATATACCGCCACCACGCCACCATGCCCAGACCGAGCACTTCGCCTAGGCGGACGCGACGACCCCCAGTCCACAACTGCCACGCCACGACCCCCGCGTGCCACAGAACGGTCCACAACCAAAGCACGACGATGCCGGACGCCACGGCGAGACCGAGCGGGAAGAGGATCTGCCGGCCGGAGTTGATGATGATCAACCCGATATCGCCCGGCGGCACGGCTCCCGGCTCTGAAGGAAGCGCACACAGTGACCTGAACACCGTTGTCCTCAACACCAGAAGCACCGGGGCGAACGCCACGAATGACACGACCCAGCACGCGGCGACCAATCGCCACAAATCGCAGGCTCGCCGCCAACCCCAGAGGGGCGAAGGTCTTCCGCGGCTGCGCTTGACCATCACCATCAACTCCAGGGCATGACGCCAAGCGCCATCAGCTGCAGTGCCTCGGAGACCCACCACAGCACGCCGCAGGCGGCCTCGGAACTTCGCTCGGCCGCCCAGTAGTTGTCTTGCCGTCGGGTTTCGAGGGCCCAGACCCCGTCCGGGTCCACCACGACGCGGATCAGACGTTGGTCGCTGTGGATGGACCATCTCACCCAGCGGTCTACGCCATCCCAGGTCCGGCGTTCACGCGATCCGTCCTCCCAGAAAAACTCGGTCTCCACCGGCCCCCTGAAATCGCCTGTCCTGCCGAGCTCGACCCCGATGACCCACCCCGCGGATTCATCCTCGCCATCCTCCGACGGCGCCTCCCTGACGCGCCACGTGTCCCCATCCCAGGCCACGCCCTCCACATCACTCTGGCGACGCTGGCTCACCTTGAGCACTGACCAATCCACCGTGGCATCGGATCGGATGGCTTGGTCGAAAAACCAGTTCAGATCTTCCCCGGATTCCTCGGAAAACACCCCGAAGAAATCATCACCGTTGGGATGACGGTACTGGAAATTCTCGAAGTAGGCCCTCATGGACCGGGCAAATCGCTGCTCACCGATCAGTCCCTCCAGGGTCTTCATGGCGAGCGCCGTCTTGTTGTAGGAAGCCGCGAAATACTGGTACCTGGAACGGTAGTCCCAGGAGAGACGATCGATGGTGAAGGGAAATCGAAACAGCCCGAATCCGATCCGTTTCTTGGCCCAGAAGTCTCCGAATCGCACATCCGGCGCCAGACCGTCAGCCACCACCTGTTCCATGCAGGCCGTCTCCGCGTAACTGTTAAGGCCCTCGTCGAGCCAGGCCTGTTCGAACTCATTTGACGCGAGCATTCCTTGGAAATATTGGTGACCGAACTCGTGGATGGTCACGACCTCCGGCCTCGACATCCAGCGAAAAGGAGGCACGGTGAGAAGCCGGCCTCCCGCAGCCGTGATGAAGGTCGGGTACTCCATTCCGCCGGCCTCCCCGGCTGTGGGCGGAGGGGACACCACGGTCAGCTGGGGGTAGGGATATGGTCCATACCAAAGCCCGTACCATGCGATGGCGAGCCTCGCCGCGTTGAGGAACCTTGGCGCCAGCTCGAGTTGGCTCTGGGGCAGCAGCAGGCGCAGCCGGGTGGGCGGCAGCTCGAGTTCGGCCGCGCTCAGCCCGAGGGTTTCCGCGGCCACCTCGAGCCACCTGAGCGGCACGTCCCTACCCGGTTCGAAATCGCTCTCGACCACCGCCATGAGCGACTCCGGAGCCGCGGTCCAGACGAAGTCGTGCACCCGATCCGCAGCATACACAACCTGGAGGCCGCGAGATGGGTCGTTGGGGACCTCCATTCGGGTGATCTGCATACCGGTTGCGCCCACCACCCAGCCTCCAGGCACGTTGATGGTCACCCGGTATCCACCAAAATCGGCAAAAAACTCGCTGTTTGCGTGGAATTGGTGGCAATTCCAGCCCTTTTTGCCCTCAAAGACCCCCAGCTTGGGGAACCACTGCCCAACGAGGTGGAAGTCTCCGGCAAAACCGGTGCGGGCGATGATCTTTGGGAGTTGGGCGACGAAGAAGTCTCGATGTCCACCGAGGCTCCCGGGGGGACGGGTTCGGGCAGGATCACCCGGGCGACCGTGAAGTCACCGGAGTTGCCGTCATCCGGACGCATGAACTCCATGGACGCCAGAAGGTCGGTACCGTCCGCGAGCGCCATGGAGGTGATTCGCGTCCACCCCCAGGTCATGTGCTCGACCGTGCCGGCGCGACGCAAGTACCCACCGCCGAGGTCTCGCATAAAGGTCGTGGAACTGTTGGAGAAGGCATTGAGGTAGAGGTGCCACCACAGCTCGGAGGTGGGGACGTCCCCGGAGTTGGTCCACCGGATCCACTGCTGGCCTTCGAGGCCATGGCCTTCCGGATCGAGGGTCACCAACATCTCGTAGAACTCGTCAGCAACGGCTGGAGTGGCCGCTGAAAACGCCGCCAGAGTGACCAGCAAGACGATTCGAAGCACTCTCACTACGGTTGTGAAGTGTACACGGCTCTCCCGGATTCTGAGACCCGCAGTGTCGATATGGCACGGACTGGGATGTGGAGGGTCAAAGAGACGAGATGCGAGATCCCCGGCCACCCATTACGAATTGCAGATTGCGAATTGCAGATTGCAGATTCCGTCCACCCACCGAAGGGGAGCAGGAGTTCCGTGGGGGCACGTCGAGCGGGCGTGCCGGGCAACCTGCCGGCGGCAGCGGTTGTGGCCGTGGCCGTGTGCAGCGGCCATGTCCGATCCTGTACGCAGGATCAGCAGGCCTACGGCCACCCGCTGGTGGACGGCTGGTCACCGCGGCCACCGGCCGCGAGTAACCTCGGGGAGCGCCATGGGGAGATGGGCGCGCCAAAGTCAGAGAGCCGATTCGAACGGGCGGACCGGTGCCAGGCACGGTCGAAATCCGAACGCAGTACGAGGTCGATACATCTGCGGCGGTGCCTGGCGCCGACATGTGGCTTACGGCTCCCTGATTGAAATGACCTTCTTGGCAGAAATGTTGCACATCGTGAGAGAGAAAGCGCCGCCGGTCCGTGGCAATTTCCGAGACGGCGACGTAGATTGTATTCAACGATGAAGATCCGCTACCTACTGGTGTTACCACTCATTCTGGCAGCGTCGCCGTGCGCGGCGGGCGACTCCGACTTCACCCTCGGTCTCGACCGCATCGACCCCAGGATCCTCGATCCTCGGACCGAGGCTCGACTCGCTCAGTGGAACGCCCCTTTGGGAAGAACCGAAGATCACGTGCGGCAGCAGCAGGCGGAAATCCTCGGCGGCGGTCAGCCCGGGGCGGGATCTGGCGGGATTGCATTCCGCGCAAAATTCCAGAAGGGATACCGCCCCCGATTGGTGGTTGGCAGCTCGGTCGCAGGAGTCGAGTTCTACGAACGCACCGTCACGGTCATCCGATGGCCCTGGAGTGAATCCGGCGAACCGACCATCACCCTGGAGGAGCAACTGTCGTTGATGCTCGCCGACCGGATGCGCCGCTCGGTGGGCGTCAGCCCATCCGGCCCAGAATGAACAACGCCCTCCCGAAGGAGGGCGCAGTCGTCTCATTCCAGACAGTTCTTAGAGGCGGTCTTTCAGGCTCTTCGAGGGCTTGAAGCGCACGCTCTTCGACGCCTTGATCTGGATCGTCTCTCCAGTTGCGGGGTTGCGGCCCATGCGTGCAGGGCGCTCGGATACCTGGAAGGTCCCGAAGTTCGGCACCGCCACCTTCTCTCCGCTGGCGAGTTGTTCGCCAACCAGATCGAAGATGGAGTCAAAGGTCATGGCGACCCGAGTTTTGGGGATGCCCGTCAGGTCTGCGATGCGGTCTACAAGATCAGCTTTTCCGGCCATTGTTCCTCCACTGTGTCATTCGGTCGGCCCACGGTAACCCGATTTGCACGAACCGGTCAACCCACCCAACCACTTCCTCAGCCGATGCGCAGGGTAGAATGCAGTGCGATGAACCACTCCGCACTCTTCGCCCGGGTCCTGCTCGGGCTGACCCAACTTGCATTTCTGGTGACCGGGTGCGCCGCAGGAGGAAACATGCTGGAAGAAGGACAACCCATGGCGGAGTTCTCTCTCGAGGCTCACGACGGATCAACGGTGACCGGCAGCGATCTCGACGGCCACCCCTACCTCCTCTATTTCTACATCAAGGCCGACACCCCCGGCTGAACCAAGCAGGCCTGCCAGCTGCGGGACAGCTGGTCCGAACTCAAGGCCCTGGGGTTGAAGGTCTTCGGTGTCTCGTACGACACACCCGAAGTGAACCGAGCCTTCGCTGCCAAGAACAACCTACCGTTTCTGCTGCTGTCGGACCGCGATCGCTCGCTGGCCAAGGCGGTGGGTGCGAACCGGGCGCTGCTTCCGGTCCCGAAACGGATTTCGTACCTTGTGGGCGCCGATGGCACGATCCTCAAGGCCTATCCGTCGGTTTCGCCTTCGGAGCACGCCGCCGAGGTCGTTGCGGACTACCGAGCCCTCAGCGAGGCGGATTAGAGTCGAGAGTCAAAGGTCGAATGTCAAAAGTCCCCACCCACCCCAGAAAAACCAGGGTAGGCGGGGGCGACTTTCGACTTTGGACTTTCGACTTTGGGCTGATTGCCGCTAGGCGCTCTGCTGCTTGAGGTGAACCTCGGTCTGCGGGTACGGAATCGAGCACCCGGCGGCCTCCAGTCCCACCTTGATCCGTTGGTTCAGGTCCCAGCGAAGGGCCCAGTAGTCCGAGCCGGCACACCACGGTCGGATCACCAGATCCACCGACGAGTCGCCCAGGTTCGACACTGCGACCACGGGCTCCGGTTCCGGCAAGACTCTGGGATCGGCGGCCACGATACCGCGGATGACCTCCATCGCCTTCGGGATATCGTCGTTGTAGGAGATCCCCACCTCCATGTCCACACGCCGGGTCTCAAAGCCATTGAAGTTCTTGATGGTCTGACCGTAGACCTGCGCGTTGGGGACCACGATCTTGACGTTGTCCGGGCTCTTCAGGGTGGTGGCGAAAACACCGATCTCCTCCACGGATCCGGTGGTGCCGCCGGCATCGATGAAATCACCCAACTTGAAGGGGCGGAAGAAGAGCAGCATGACACCCGCGGAGAAGTTCGACAGCGTACCCTGCAGGGCCAGACCCACCGCGAGACCGGCGGCGCCGAGCACCGCCACCAGGGAGGCGGTCTGCACCCCGAAGACGCCCAGTACCGCAATGACCACAACGATCAGCACGAAGTAATACGTCAGCTTGGAGAGGAACGGCACGAGCGTCGGGTCCACGTCGGCTTTTTCCAGAGCCTTACGCGTGATTTTCCGAACCGTACCGGCGATCAGCCGGCCGATGATGAGCAGCGTAATGGCGCCGAGGATCTTGAGGCCCGAGGTCATGGCCAGGTCCATCCCGAAATCCATGATGCCCTGCATGTCCGTGTTCTGAATCGACTCCATACCTTCCATCATTCAATCCTCCTGAAATTCGTAATTTTCTGCCCTCCGGCATCGCCGCCAAAGGGATGACCGCCCGGGCTTCGGTTCCGGGACCAGAGTCAGAAATTCAAAACCACCGACATGGTGGTTATGGTATCGGTCGACTTGGCGTCGCCGATCGGTTCGTTGCGGTACCTGTAGATATAGCCGAACTTCAGTCCGAGCAAGTCCGTGATGGCCGCGGTGATGCCGGTTTCCGATACGAAACGCCAGTCGTCGGAGTTGTCGAAGTTCGGGAAGAAATCGAAGACCTGGGTGAATGACGACGTCTCCGTGATTTTGAACTCGTAGTCCAGCCCCAGGATGGCGCCCATGTACGAGACGTCCGGATTCGGCTCGATGCGGTTCTCGTCGGTGTAGGTCAGACCGCCGTCAAACGATAGAAAGTGTTTGGGCCCGGCCAGGGCATGGTAGGTGACACCCGCCTCCACGATGGTTTGGAGCTTGAAGCCGGCAAACTCGTCGCGGGCAAAGCTCAGCCCGCCAAAGGCATCCCAACGTTTGGCGATCTTCCGGTATCCCCGACCGCCGACGTAGTACTGCTCGGCAGTGGTGGTCCCTGAGTCCTTCGCGTTGTTGAAAAAGGCCCGGTACTCCAGTCCCCACGGCGTCGGCCGTCGCGACCCCTTGAAGTCGAGTCCGAAGTTCTGATTCTCGCTGTTGCCGGTGGTCTTGACGAAGGACAGACCGAGGGAATTCTTCCAGAGCGGCTCCTCTTCCTCCACGGCTTCCTCGTCGTGGGCGACCAGCGGCATCGCCGTCAGCGCCACGATCAGTCCTGCAAGTAGAATTCTGCGTTTCATACCGTATCCCCCTTTGTGGTGCGTTCCGGACCCAAAAGAATTGTGGGTGGCCGGAGACGGTACCGGATGGTGATCTGACGTCCGGAAAACCGCCGTGATGATTGTCATGCGAACCTCGATTCCATTACCGTCCAACTTGAGAACACCGATGGCGAGGTTCCGATTCCACATTCCCGGATATGGCTATACTCGGGTATGACCGACCGCAGGATGATCCGCGGTGGACCCGAAGCGCCGGCCGTCGCTTCCCACCTGGTGGCCACAGCCACCGTTGTCATCGCCGTGGTCGTCGTGGCGATCCTGCAGCGGTCGATCCATTGGTCGGGCGACCGCAGCGAGTCCCTCCTCCTGGCCGCCCTCAACCTGTATCTCGCCACTCAGGCGGCCTGGTTCTTCAACGTCCGATGGCGGTCTCTCGACGACCCCGTTGACCGGCGGGTTCGCAACGTATTCCTGCCGATCATCGTCCATTTCGCCGCTCGTCTCGTGCTGGCGATCCTGCCCATTGCCCCCAACATCGAGCACATGGCGGATCGGGGATCGTGGATCCTCACCCAGTTGCTCACCGCGGTGCTGCTGGCGTACGCGTTCCAGGGCGGGACTCGTAGGCAGCGAATCATCGGCACCATTCGGATCGCGGCGGTGGCGGCCGCCGTGGCGTTGGCATTCCGGTGGCTGGAAGGAGCCGGAGTCATCGAGGGTGTCCGGCCGGAGGAGCTCGGACTCGCCACCGCCTTCCTTCTCGCCACCCTCCCAAACCTGATCTCCGGAGGGCGGTCCGACTGGCGGGAGCTGTGGCTCGGCTCGGCCTTTCTCGTGGTCGCGCTGGCCCACGTCAATCTGGCCTGGTCCTCGGTCCCCTATGACGAGCCATTCATGTGGGGCCAAATATTGCTCGCCGTCGGCCTCGTCATCCCTTTTGCCGGCGCGATCCGCGAAAACGCCGCTCTGATCCGAACCCAGGTCGTGCTCTCCGACCGACTGCAGCGGCACCGCGCCAGCACCGAGGTCATGCTCGACAGCCTCCCGGTCCTGGTGCTTTCGGTGGACCGGGAGCTCAAAGTTCGTTATGCAAACCAAAGCGCGAGCGCCCTGCTTGGAGTCACCCGCGGAGTGACCGTCGGCGATCCCGACCTCGAGTGGCTCGAACGGTTTCACCCACCCGACCGGAACCGCATCATGGCGGCGATTCCGGCCACCATCGACCGCGGTTCCGGAGGCTGGGAGGCGGTTGTGCGAGCAGTGGCGCAGGGCAATGAGGTCCATTGGCTCTCGACTCAGCTCCATCCGGTCCTCGATCCGGTGGCCAACGAAACCCTGGTCGAGCTCGTGGCAACGGATGTGACCGACCTGTTCCTCGCGCGACGCACTGCAGAGGCGCGACAGACGCGGATGGCATTCCTGTCCAATGTGGCCCAGACGGTCGCCGGTGAGGTCGCTGACCAGCGCATCCTCGAACGCTTCCTCGAGCTCGGTCAGGAGGTCTACCCAATCACCTCCCTGCTGCTCTACCGGCCCGGACCCGGGGGCGGGTCGGTCCACCTCGAGGCGGCATGCGGGCCGGGAGTGGACGCCTTCCAACAGGATCGACGAACCGCTGTGGGAATCGGCCACCCGTGTGGACTCACCTTCCGAGACGGATTCCCTAGGACGGCCCCGCTGGTCGACATCGCGCCCGCGGAAATGGCCCAACAGGCGGCCGAAGCACACGGTATCAGTCACGTGCTCTACCTCCCCTTGCTCGCTGCCGGGCGGGTTGTCGGCGTGTTGGCCGCCACGACCACGTCCGAGCCCGAGCTCGACACCGCTGAGATCGATCTCCTGATGCAGGTGGGCTTCCTGCTCGGTGGTTCGGTCTATGTGTCCCAGCTGGTTCGGGAACTCGACGAGCAACGCAGAGTGGCGATGGAGGCCTCACGGCTGAAGTCCGAGTTCCTCGCCAACACCTCCCACGAGCTGCGCACGCCGCTGACCGCCATTCTCGGTTTCCTCCAGTTGGTCCGCGACGGCGCCGTCGAGGACCCCGCGAAGCAGCACGAATTCTTGGGTATCGCCCACGAATCCGCCGAGAAACTGTTGACGATCATCAACGACGTGCTGGACCTCGCGAAGATCGAAGCCGGCCGCCTGGAGGTCAACCAGGCCCCGGTCCAGGCCCACCGGGTGCTCGAGAATATCGAGGCCCTGTTCAGGCACCAGATGAAGGGACAGGGGCTGACGTTCAACGTTGTCCAGCCTCCCGTCAAGGCCGTGGCATGGGCCGACCCCGACAGGACCGCCCAGATCCTCACCAATCTGCTTTCAAACGCCGTCAAGTTCACACCCCGCGGAGGCACGGTCACCGTCGAGTGTTCCGCTCATGCGGGAACCATCCGTTTCCATGTATCGGACACCGGGGCGGGGATCCCTCCGGAAGAGCTCGAGTCGGTCTTCGAGTCGTTCTACCAAGTCGACGGCTCCACCACCAGACGTCACGGGGGCACCGGCCTCGGCCTGACCATCTCGCGCCGACTCGCGGAGATGATGGGAGGATCGCTGGCCCTCGAGAGTGCTGGCCCGGAACAGGGCACCACCGCACATCTCATTCTCACCGAGTACTCCACCGAACACAGCTCGACCGCAAGTTGATTTCCTTGCTGTTGGTAATGAATCTTATTAAAAACAAAAGACTTGATGTAATATTCTCCGGTTGAGCTCGGCTCCGATCCGGTGCGCCCGGTCGACTGTGTCCGGATGCGCCACAGGGGTTGACATGAGTAGTATTTCCATATATGCTTAAATTGTTATATGGAGATGTATGGAGGCTGGAGATGCGTTGGTTTCCGTTCATTATTCTGATCACAGCAGGGCTCTCCTCGGGGGCCGGCGCCGCCGAACTCACCATGGAGGAGGCGGTTCTTACGGCACTGGACAACAATCCGACAATCCAGGCCGCCAGTGAGCGCTCCCAGGCCGCTGCAGCCCGCTCCAAACAGGCCAAGGGTCACCGCTGGTTCTCCCTCGATTTGAGCGAGATATACAGCTACACCAATAATCCTGCAGAGGTCTTCGCCTTCAAGCTCAACCAGGGGCGATTCGATTTCGGCGAATTTACCATGACCGACCCGAACGACCCGGACTGGCTGACGACATGGATCACACGCCTCGAGCTGACAGTGCCCATCTACACCGGCGGCCAGCTCGGAAACCGGATCAATCAGGCCGACTACATGGCGAGCGCCGAGGAACTCCGTCTGGCCCATGCCCGGGACAAGGTGGTGTTCGACACCATCACCGCCTACACCAATCTGGCGAAGGCTCGGGAGCAAGCCGACCTCATGACCCAATCCCGAGCGACAACCGCCGAGCACGTGGAGATCGCCCAGTCGTACGCCGGCCAGGGTCTGATCCTCGAAGCAGAGGTCCTCAAAGCCAAGGTCTTTCTTGCTCAGATGGACGAGTTGCTGGCGCAGGCCGACAACGGCGCCCGGATAGCCGAGGCAGCGCTCAACTTCGAAATGGGCACCGACCAGAACATCCCCCGACAGATCACTCCCATGCCTCTCCCTCCTCCGGTCCCCGGCGACCTCAACGATTGGATCGATGCGGCAGTCGACCGACGCCGTGATCTGCGAGCGGCCCGGTTGGAGCTCGATGCCGGCCGCCTCGAGGAGAAGACCACCAAACCCTGGTACCTGCCCGAAGTGGCCGCCACGGGGAAGTACGAGCTCTACGACGACAGCATCTTCGGGAGCAACGGCCACTCAGGCTCGGTGATGGCGTTCGCCCGCCTCAATCTGTTTCAGGGCGGCTCGGAATCCGCCAGCCGCGAGGCGGCACGCCACACGGCTGCCGCGGGCGAGGCCGACATCCAGCGTTTCGAGGAGGGGGTTCGGCTCGAGGTCCAGCAGGCATGGCACGACCTCCACACCTCCCAGGCTCGCCTCGCAACCGCCACCAACTCACTGGCCGCGGCCAGTGAAGCCCTGAGGGTCCGCGAACACCGTTTCAAACAGGGCCTCGACAAGATGATCGACCTGCTCGACGCCGAGACCGCACTGCACGAGGCAGAGCTTCGCGAGCTGGTGGCCCGCTACGACCTGTCCCTCAGCACCTACCGCCTGCTCTTCGTGTCCGGCGGGAGCCCGATCCAGTTGACGGAGGAGTCCTCATGATCACCACCCGACTTGTTCTGACAGTCCTTGTTTCGGTCACCATTCTCACCGTCGCCGCCGGTTGCGGCCACCACGAAGCCGAGCAGGTTCCACCGTCTTTCGATCCCGTTTCCGTCACCACGGTTGCGGTGGAACGCTCCACCTCCGGCCGAGGTATCGAGGTCCGCGGCATCGTTCAGCCGGCTCGCGAGGCCAGCGTCTCGAGCCGCGCCACTGGGCCGGTGGTGACCGTTTACGTCAACGCCGGGTCGAAGGTCGCAAAGGGACAGAAGCTGCTGGAGATCCAGCCCGAAGCTACCGAGGGTCAGCTGGCCCAGGCCAGCGGCGCTCTGTCCCAGGCCCAGGCGGCACTTGCCATGGCCGAGCGGAACTATCACCGATACGAGGCCCTGCACGCAGAAGGCGCAGCGTCCGACGTCGAGCTCGACATGGCGCGGATGGAGTTCGACAGGGCCCACGGCGCGGTCCAACAGGCCGACGGCGCCGTCAAGTCTGCAACCTCGGTGGCCGGTGAGTCGGTCGTCCGTGCGCCTTTTGCCGGCCGCGTGGTGGAGACGATGGTGGAGGTCGGCGACCTGGCAGCCCCGGGGCGTCCGCTGGTTCGCGTCGAATCCACGGACGGGCAGCAGATCTGGCTCACCGTGCGCGAGGCCGACATCGCCCGGTTGAATATTGGACAAACCCTCGCAGTGACCATCGATGCGCGACCCGAACTCGGGGTCATTGACGGCACCGTGGTGGAGATTGTTCCCTCCGCCGACCGCGCCACCCATACCTTCACGGTCAAGGTCGCTGTACCAGGCATCGCTCTGCGCACAGGCCTCTCGGGTCGAGCCTCGATCACCGGCGATCTCACCGATCGACTGGTCGTTCCGTCCGCGGCGATTCATCGCCGCGGGGGCCTCGAGCTGGCGGTCGTTCGCTCGGCGGATGGAACCGCCCGGACCCGCGCCGTCACAACCGGCAGGAAGCTGGACAGCGACCGGGTCGAAGTGCTGTCCGGCCTCGACGAAGGCGAGCAGGTCGTCGTTGACATCTCAGGTCCGCCGGCCGACGGCACCCCCCTGGAGGTCAACCGATGAGCGACGAGACCCCACGCGAACCCACGAACCAACAGCCTTCGGGGGAGGCCCCGCGGCCGACGGCCCAGGAGCTCGAGCAGGCACGACGGGACGCTCTGCGACTGAAGATGACGCGGCGCAAGCTCGGGCTGGCGGGCCGCATCGGCCAGACCTTCCTGGAGTCGAAGCTGACCCCGCTGATCATCGTCGCCTCGCTCCTGCTGGGAGCCTTCGCCATCATGGTGACGCCGTCTGAGGAAGAGCCCCAGATCAAGGTTCCCATGATCGACGTCATGGTGGGCTCTCCCGGCGCGACCGCGGAAGAGATGGAATATCGGGTCATCACACCCCTGGAAAAGCTGTTGTATGAAATCGACAACGTGGAGTACATCTACTCCATCTCACAACCATCGGGCGGGCTTATCGTGGTTCGGTTCCTGGTGGGAACCGATCCCGACGAGGCCGCGGTTCGGGTCCACACCAAAATCGCATCGGCGGCGGACCAGATGCCCGATGGCGTCATGCCGCCCATCGTCAAACCACGGACCATCGACGACGTTCCGGTGGTGGCCTACACCCTGTGGGGAGAGGATTCGACGCCGACCCAGTTGCGGACGGTGGCCGATGAGCTCAAGGTGGAGATCACCCGCCACCCCCGCGTAGCCCAGGTCTTCGTGATCGGCGGCCAACAACGGGTGATCCGGGTCGATTTTGATCGTGAGCGGCTGGCATCCTTCAACGTGTCCGTGCTGCAGGCCTACCAGGCCCTCAGGAATATCAACCACCGACTTCCCGCCGGCAGCACCTCGGTGGCCAACACCGAGATCCTGGTGGATGTGGGCCAGTTCCTCCACTCGGCCGAGGAAGTTGGCGACGTGGTGCTCGGCGTCTACGGCGATCGGCCGGTCTACCTCAAGGACGTGGCCGAGATCACCGATGGTCCCGAGGAGCCCGCGAACTACGTTTGGCTGGGATCCGGTCCCGCGGCCCCCGAGAAGGGCCTCGAGGCGGCCGGGATAGACCTGCCGGCAGTAACTCTCGCGGTGGCCAAGAAACCTGGAACCAACGCGGTGGAGATGGTCTCGGACCTGGACCGGACCCTGGACAACCTCCAGGGCAAGTTGATTCCATCGGACATCCACCTCCTGAAGACCAGGGACTACGGTTTCACCGCCAAGGAAAAATCAAACGAACTCCTCAAACACCTCTACTCGGCCACCCTCGCTGTGATTCTGCTGATGTGGGTCACCCTGTCCCGACGTGAGGCGACGGTCGTCGCCGTGGTCATCCCGGTGACCCTGGCCCTCACCCTGGCAGCCTCCTATTTCTTCGGCTACACCCTCAACCGGGTGAGCCTGTTCGCGCTGGTCTTCTCCATCGGGATTCTCGTGGACGACGCAATCGTCGTGGTGGAGAACATCCATCGCCATTTCAAGATGAAGTGGGCCGGGCCCAAGCTGACCACGATCTACGCGGTGGATGAGGTGGGCAACCCCACCATCCTGGCCACCTTCGCCATCATCTCCGCGCTGCTGCCCCTCGCCTTCGTCCGCGGCCTGATGGGACCCTACATGCGGCCGATCCCCGTCAACGCCTCGGCCGCCATGATGTTTTCGTTGATCGTGGCGTTCACGATTTCACCGTGGCTCGCCTACCGTTTGTTCCGAAAACAGTACAGAAAAGAGGAAAACGCAGAGGGCGAGCCGCCGGAGGAGGATGAGGGCGTCAAAGAGGGCGCAGTCTCCCGCCTCTACTCCTTCTTCATGAAACCGCTCATCCGCAAACCCCTTCTCCGCTACCTGTTCCTCGCGGGCGTCGCCGGTCTGCTGGTGTTTGCCTTGGGTACCGTCGCGGTGGGGTTCACCACGGTCAAAATGCTGCCACACGACAACAAGTCGGAGCTGCAGGTCGTGATCGACGCTCCCGAGGGATTCACCCTCGAGCAGACCAACGCCGCCGCTCGGGAGATTGCCGGACTTTTCCGGACCATGCCCGAGGTCACCGACTACCAGATCTACAGTGGGACTTCGGCTCCCTTCAACTTTAACGGACTGGTCCGCCACTACTTCCTGAGAACCGGCAGCAACGTTGCCGATATCCAGGTGAATTTTGTCCACAAGGAGAAACGAGATCACCAGTCCCACGAGCTCGCGAAGCAGATTCGAGACATGATCCTGCCGGTGGCCGATGGGCTCGGGGTGAAAGTCAAGGTCACGGAGATTCCACCCGGTCCGCCGGTCATGTCCACCCTGGTGGCGGAGGTCTACGGACCCACCCTCGACGGCCGACTCGAGGTGGCCGGTCAGGTCAAGGACGTCTTCGCCGCAACCGATGGGGTGGTGGACGTGGACTGGGAGGTCGAGTCCCCGAGCCGGCGACTCGAAGTGGTCGTGGACCGCGACAAAGCGATCCGCGCGGGCATCAGTGCCGAGCAAGTGGTCCGCACCCTACGGGTTGCCCTCGACGGCGCCGATGCAGGTCTCGCCCATATCCCAACCTCGCGCGAGCCGGTGCCCATCAGAATCCGACTCGACCGCGCGCAACGAGCCCACGTCGAAGAACTGCTCCAGCTGAGCGTCCACGGCACCTCGGGTCGCCTGGTTCCTTTGTCCGAGGTGGTCACGGTGATCGAGGATCGGCGAGAGCGCTTCCGCTACCACAAGAACCTTCAGCCCGTCACCTACGTCTATGGCGAAGTCGCCGGAGTCTTCGAGGCGCCGGTCTATGCCATCCTCGAAATGGGCAAGGAACTCAAGGATATTGTCACGCCCGACGGAGAGCCGCTCGAGATCATCGCCACCACACTGCCCGAGGACACCACCCGCTACATCATGAAGTGGGACGGTGAGTGGCACATCACCTTCGAGGTTTTCCGCGACATGGGCATCGCCTTTGCGGTGGTGATGGTGCTGATCTACGTGCTGATGGTGGGCTGGTTCAAGTCCTTCATCACGCCGATCATCATCATGGTGCCGATTCCACTGACCCTGGTGGGCATCTTGCCCGCGCACGGGATCTTCGGCATCTTCTTCACGGCAACCTCGATGATCGGGTTCATCGCTCTGGCCGGCATCATCGTCCGCAATTCAATCCTGTTGGTGGACTTCATCAACCTCGAGTTGCAGGCGGGTGAACCGCTGGAGGACGCCGTGGTCAAGGCGGGGGCCGTCCGATTGGTGCCGATTTTCCTGACCCAGCTATCGACAATCGTCGGCGCATCGTTCATGCTGTCCGACCCCATCTTCCAGGGCCTTGCCCTGGCGATGATCTCGGGCATCATCGTCTCCACCGCCCTCACGCTCGGCGTGATACCGGTGCTGTATTACATGTATCTGAAGACCGTCGGCCCAGAAAAGGTCGTCGAGATTGATTAGGAATTGATTAGGAATCGTGGTTGTGCTCAATTTTCTGGCGCCGACCGGCCACTTCAATACTGTGGTTGCAAGAGCCCGAGGGAGTGGCCGGGCGGTCGCCAGAAAATTGAGAAGACAAGACTACAAAGGAGAACTCCATGACCGTAAATGAAGCGTTGCGAGCAATGGCCGGGACCGTGATCTTGTTGTCGCTGGCCCTGGGTTACTGGGTCAGCCCCTACTGGTATCTGTTCACGGCCTTCGTGGGCCTCAACCTGCTGCAGTCGGCCTTCACGAAGTGGTGTCCGGCCATGACCATCTTCAGGAAGATCGGACTGCGAGAAGGATAGTAAGTTCAGGTTCAATGTCAAAGTTAAGTTCCCCGCGCCCCGACGCGCGGACACCTTTCTGTCCCAACGTTTAACGTGTAACGTTCAACGTGTAACACTTTTGGCTTGAAAGGACCGCGATCATGAAACTGCTGATGATCATCGTCGAAACGGATTGCCGGGAAGAGCTCGAGGTGCTGCTCCAGCGCAACGGCGTCACCGCCTACTCTGAAATTCCCGACGCCCACGGCGTCGGCCAATCCGGGGTCCGGATGGGTTCTAGCGCCCATCCCCGTACTTCGTCGATCTTCTTCACCGTGCTCGAGGCCGATCAGGTGGAGCCGTTGAAGAAGACCATCTGCGCCTATTGCGACGCCTGCAAGAAGCACATGCGGATGGTCCAGTGGACCGTCGAGGACGTCGTATGAGTCAAATGTCGAAAGTCAAAGGTCAAAAGTCCCCTCCCCCCATTCCCGCTGACAGGGCGGGAGGTGGACGACTTTCGACTTTGGACATTCGACATTCGACTCGATGTATGAAGACAAAACCGGAGGGCTTGGCTATGAACGATACGCTGCTCATGTTGTTGATTATCGGGGGCTACCTTGCCTTCCAGTTCGTCATCCTGCCCAAGCTCGGGGTGCCCACCTGAGCGGTGCCAAATCCCTCGGCCGGCGGCCGAGGAAGTGAATCCACTGACGACGAATGCGGGCGAGAGTCGCAATCGGAGCGCTGACGATGCGACGCATCCAAGGCTGCAGGGAGCAGCGGGCAGGGGACAGCCGCGTTCGCTTCGATTCACTGACTTCGACGCGCCCATCTCCCCACAGCGCTACCCGAGGTTACTCGCGGCCGGTGGCCGCGGTGACCAGCCGTCACCAGCGGGTGGCCGTATGGCCGCTGATCCCACTCGCAGGATCGAAAACGGCCGCCGCACCCGGCCACGGCCCCTACCGCTGCCGCCGGCAGGTTGCCCGGCACGCCCGCCCATCGCGCCCTTTCACGACCCGGGAGGGTGGGTGGAAACGTTCAACGTTTAACGTGTAACGTGCAACTTGAGCTACTCCGTGACGTTGAGCTCGACCTCGCGCTCCACCGTCATCTCGCTGGCGGGATCGGTGACCGTGAAGATCATGGTGTATTCGCCGGTCTCCGGCAGGGCCCCCAGATTGATCCCGTTGGCATAGACAAAGACGTCGTCCGACACTTGGATGGCATCCATGGGCAGGTCAAGGGGTCTGCCGAAGCGTTTGCCGTCCCTCTTGAGCTGAATCTGGGAGGACACCGGCGCCTTTCCGTCAGCACTTTCCTGCGGTCTGACGAGGAACCCGAAGAATGAAACCTCGTTTTTCCTTGTCACCTCCGGTGTGCTCATGGGCAGCACGTGCAACCGACCGAGACAGTAGGCCGAGCCGAGCATGGCGTCGTCCTTCGGCTCGGCGTACATACCGACGATGATGTCGGACAGCCATGTCCCCTCGGTTTCAACTGCCGGAATCGTCACGTCCTCGGCATACACGACCTGCGGCTCCGGGCCGGCCGCGCCCACGACCTCGATCCGGTATGCGCCGGCCTCGAGCGGGAACGTCAAGTGATAGGCCGAGTGTCCCTCGAATACGAGTGGATCAACCTTCTTTTCGAAGGTGCTCAAGACCGTGCCATCCGCCGACAGCACGCGTCCGGCAAAAAGATCGAGAGATGGCGCTTGAGACGGCAGCCCAACGTGGAGCCACCAGGGTCGATGACCCGCGTCTGCCACGCCCAGCAGGGTGAGAATGACCGCCCGGTCGCTCCAGGGAGCGGACGGCACCGCCAACCAGTCCAGGTGGGCCGCCGTTGCAGCGTTTGCTCCAGGCACTGCCACCGGCTTCGGGACCTGGGTGAGCTTGGGGTGGAGGACGTAGGCCTCCGGAGCCTTGCCCAGGGCCCGCATCCCCATGGTGGCATCCTGGTGTGAGCGGTCGAGAGTGAAGTTGTTGGACTGGGCCTTCTCCTCGTAGAAAACAAAGAGCAGCCGTGAACCTTTGATCTTCAAATTCGGCGGCAGGCGGGCGGGGTCATAGGCCCACAGGGCGGCGTTGGCGCGCACCTCATCGGTGCCACCCGGATTATCGTCCATGGTCTGAACGGTCTCGGTGGGCGCCCGATTCTCGGCGTGGTGGGGCGGTCCGATGACGATCAAAACCCGGCCGCGATCGGTCAGCGCCCCGCGCTTGCCTTCGCAGGAGAAGTTGTCGTCGGCGTATCGAACCCGACTCTCGTACTGAGCCTTGAAGGTATTGAACGGCTGGCTCGGGTCTGGATTACGTTTGGCCCAGAACAGCTCGATGAACTCCTCGGCCTGGGCCTCGGTGGTGATGTCTTTCCACTCCTTCTTGTCGTCCTTGGTCATCAGAAAACCGGCGGGACTCTCGTCAAAATGGAGCGGGTCGGTGGCCACCGCGGCTGCGGTCCTCCCCGCGGCCATCTCTTCCTGAGCCGTCGCAGCGGTCGCAAAGAACGCGAGAACAAGGGTGATTGCTGCAAAAACAATGAGATTTCTTCTCATGGTCCACCTCCATGGTCGCGGCAGGATATCTTAACGCACTTCTGACTGGGGAACCTGCTCTAGTGCTCAATTCTGGGTTTTGAATTTCCTTCCAACCGCCATATTCACTGAGGGTCTGGCAAATTCAAAACCCAGAATTGAAAAACCGGAGTGCTTGCATCCGCAATGCACGGGATACATGTTATTCACAGGATCCCTCGATCCTCCCCGTCGCCAAGGAGGACATCATGGTGTGGTCGCTGCAGCCCGGCATCCTCTACGGACCGATCCACTCGAGGCGTTTCGGACGATCCTTGGGCATCAACCTGTCACCCAGTGAGCGCAAGCTGTGCTCCTTCAACTGCGTCTACTGCCACTATGGATCCACCGAGCGGCTGACGACCGATGAAACCAAATGGGTCGACGATTTGCCAGCGGCAGACCTCGTGCTGGAGGTGGTGGAATCGGCCCTCCAGACAGCACAGGAGCTCGATGTTGTGACCTTCTCCGGCAACGGTGAGCCGACCCTCCATCCCGAATTCCCGGCCATCGCCCGCGGCCTTGCCGATCTGGTGGAGAAGTACCGTCCCACACTGCGGACCGTGCTCCTGTCAAACTCCACCGGTCTCGCCCGGCCCGAGGTGCGCGAAGCCCTCCGTTTCATCGACATGCCCGTGATGAAGCTGGACGCCGGCAGAGCGGAGACGTTCATCGCCATCAATCGGCCGGCCCAGAACATCCGATTCGAGTCCATCGTCGATGAACTCGCCGTGCTGGAGGACTTCTCACTCCAGACCCTGCTGCTGGACGGCCGGCCCAACAATACCTCCGCGGACGAACTCGAGGCGTACTTCCAGTTGGTGGGGTGGATCGCACCCAACGAGGTCCAGCTCTACTCCACCGACCGGCCGGTGGCCAAGACCGGAATTGGGCGGGTCTCGCCGGAACGCCTGCGACGGATCGCCCGCGAGGGCCACACTCGCACCGGGGTGCCGTTCCGGGTGTTTTCGGCGTAGTGAAAAATTCAATATTCAAAATTCAAAATCGGGGCCATGGCTGTGGCGTCTGGCCAAAGCGATTTGGGGCCTCGCAGCCCTCTGGGCCGTGGTGGTGGTTGCCGGAGAGATCTACAAGGACCGGGACTACTTGCCGTACTTCATGGAGCACAAGGGAGACCTGGTCACCGCCACGGAGTCGGAGCTCGAGCCCACCAAGTACATCGGCCGGAGATCCCAAAACCATCGCCTGGCTCGATGTGGGCCACGTCAACATCCGGTCGCGCGAGTTCCACGAACGGGTCCTCGAGGAGTTCCTGATCTGGCTGCGAGATATCGGATTCATCGGGCCCGACGAGGGGCTGGGGCTCTTGCCGGAGACAGTTGAATAGGGTGCGGGTTGCCGGACCTGATGCTGGATGCTCGATGCTGGATGCTTGATCCCCCGCCCACCCGGAGCGCGGTGCGATCTTCATCTTCATCCCACTTCCGGGAGCGTCTTGTAGCGCGGGCCTCCGGCCTGCATTCGTATTTTGATCGAGGCGAGAAGTGCAGCCGAGACGGCTGCGCTGCAAAATTCCCGGTTATTGTGGCGCGGGCGTCCCGCCTGCATCGCTCATCGAAACACAAAGAACGAGGGGTTCATCCGGGAACGCGTGAGGCGGGGTATCTGCATGTCCGTCTCCGCTTGCCACGGCGTAGCCCGAGGCGAAGCCGGGTGCCCGGGCCCCGGTCTGCGTCCGCGTCTTCGCCCGGACGCTACACAACCGGGCACCTCCGAAAACCCCTACGCCCAAATTACGATCCAAAAAAAATTCAATGAAACGTTGATGTTCTCGTTTCGTAAGGAATATTTAAAGAAACCTCCGATAGGACAACATCATGGTTGGCAACCGATCTTCGCGACACCACCTGCTCGTCATAGCCACCTTGAAGCGCCTCACCGATGCCAGCCGCACCACCGGCGCCATGCGTTCCTCCAGGATGCCCCTGGAAGGGTCAACATCCGAGAAGGGTCTGTAATGAAGAAACTAGGGATCTTCATCTCGCTCATCGCTTCACTCGCGACCATCCCCGCCGCGGCACTCGAGGGCACGCTGATCAACTCCGATTTCGAAAGTGCCGCCCTCGGTGGCGAGGTGAAAAACTACCAGATCTACCTGCCGCCCGGTTACGAGAGCTCGGGCGCGTTCTATCCGGTGGTGTACTTCCTGCACGGTGCCGGTAGCCTGTACTTTCACAGATACGCGATGGTGGTGGCCGTCGACAACCTGATCAGCGCAGGGCTCATCGAGCCGATCATCCTGGTCAAACCCTGCGGCCGCCCGAGCGCACCGCAGATGGGCCGTTGGTTGGACTTCCCCAACAACAGCTACTTCCCCCTCTACCTGGACTCTGAGCTCATGGGAGCCTACGAGAGCTACCCGGTGGTCGACCTGGTCAGCCACATCGACGCGAACCATCGGACCCTTGCCGATCGAGACCATCGCTCGGTCTGCGGTCATTCCGCTGGATCGCAGGGCGCCATTCGCTACGCACTCCTCCACCCCGACGTCTTCGGGGGTGTGGCGTCGCTAGGCAGCTTCCTGGATTGGCTCAGTTTCGATGGCGCGTGTGCGGCCGCCGCCCAGGAACAGGGATTTCGACCGGTCGAGGAGTTCGAGCCGACCTTTTCCAACTGGGCGGGCACCATGTTGTCCACCGCCGGCCATTACCTGCCAAACCCGAACAACCCGCCGTGGTACGTCGACTATCCATGCCTCCAGAACGGCCAGCGCATCGCCGCACTGTGGTCCCTCGTCGATGCTCAGACCGCCAGGGCGGTCGCGGAGGGTCTCGCCGTCCCCGAGCTTGATCTCCACATCGGGATCTTCGCGGCATGGGAGGACCAGCCCGCGGTGGACTCCGCCCAACGATTCGCCGCCGTCCTGGACGAGCAATGGGCCGCCCACACCCTGCGGATCTACCACTCGGACCGTCCCGACCCCCACGACGACATCCGCCCTGAGATGTTCATCACCTTCCTGCACCCGATGAGGGCCTCGGCCATGGCCAACCCCACGCACCTCTACGCCTCGTTGCCGCTTGATGCGTTTTCTGTCCAGCTTCGGCTGTCCCAGGATCTGCCGCTGGACGAGGTGGCCTCGGGCTCGGTGGTGATCAGCGCCATCAACGGCTCCGAGCTCTCCGAGCCCGTCGAGTCAACCGTGGAGATCCAGGGTGACACCCTGGAGGCCGACTTTGACTGGAGCGAGGTAATGGACGCCCTCGAGACTGCCGGGGTCGACGATGGCGCCCCGGTACGGCTCACCATCCGCGGCGAGATGACCGACGGCCGGTTCTTCGCCGGCACCGACACCGTGCACTGCGACACGGAGCACATGGCGAAGGATTCGATCTCGATGGAGTAGCCGGCCGCCCACCCAACCGAACAAAGAACGAAGAACAAAGAACGAAGATCTCCGCCCCGCCCTGGGCGCCTTTGTAGCGTAGGCCTCCGGCCTGCATTGTGGAGCGGGCGTCCCGCCTGCATCGCTGATCGAAGAACGAAGATCGAAGATCGAAGAACGGAGCACGGAGAAAAAAGAAATCCCCAACCGCCCGGGTCCCGGATCTCAGATACCGGATGCCGGATCTCCCACCCGCCCTCGGCGCCTTTGTAGCGCAGGCCTCCGGCCTGCATTGTGGGCGGGCGTCCCGCCTGCATCGCTAATCGAAGATCGAAGGACACAAAACAAAGACCGCTCGCCCCGGCACCTCGACCTCTGACGCGCTGGGCGGTTGGGGGTCTTTGTTCTTTGTTCTTTGTTCTTCGATCATGAAAGCAGCCGGGACGCCTACGCTACAAGGGTTCGGTTGAGATTCCAGACAGTCCGAGGAAGAGGTGCATTCCCTCATCCACGGCATCCATTTCGGGTCTCATATCTCGTTTTGCATTTCGCCCTCAAAGGCGTCCTTACTGTTGGATGGCTGGGAGCAGGTTGCTCCGGTGTACGGAAAGAGGGAATTCTGATATGGTTTTCCATATGAAAACCACACTCGTGATCGATGACGAGATCATGCGCCGGCTCAAGGCCGAGGCGGCGAGGCGGGGGACGACGATCTCCAACCTGGTGGAGTCGGCGCTGCGGGCAATGCTGGAGGATCGGACCGACGCCCCACCCGAGCTGCCTCCTCTGCCGTCCTTCGATCTTGGCAGTTCTTCGGTGGACGTGGCCGATCGTGACGCTCTGTTCCAGGCCATGGAGGGGCGTTAGGTGTTTGTCGTCGACACCAATGTACTGCTGTACTCGGTCAACCGGCGAGCTCGGGAGCACGAGACGTGCCGTGCACTGGTCGACCGGCTGCGGCCCGACCCCCTTCCGTGGGCGGTCACCTGGTCGGTTCTCTACGAGTTTCTCAGGGTGAGCACCCACCCCCGGGTCTTCGAGCGTCCGCTGTCGTCGAAAACGGCGTGGAGCTTTGTCGACAGCCTGCTGGCCTCTCCATCACTTCAAGTGCTGGTGGAGGGTCCACGCCATCGCGAAGTGGCACGGAAGACGTTCGCAGAGCTACCGGACCTCTGCGGCAACCTGGTGCACGATGCCCACATCGCCATCCTCATGCGCGAACACGGCGTCTGCACCATCTACACCCGAGACACCGATTTCCACCGCTTTCCGTTCCTCGAGGTGGTGGATCCTACGACGGTGTAGCAGCGGTCCCGCGTCGGCGTCCGACCGAAGATCGAAGAACCAAGAACGAAGAGCCACCGCCTCCCGGATTCCAGATCGCCCAACCCACTCGGAGCGAACCACCCTCTTCATCTTTCTCTTTATCTTCATCCTCATCTCGAATCCGTGTCGTAGGGTTCAGAATTCAGGGGTCAGGGTTCAAACCCACCCTTCCGGGGGAGTTTTGTGGAGCAAGCGTCCCGCCTGCATAGATGATCGAAGAACGAAAATCAAAGAACGAAAACCCAGCCCAACCGACGTCGACCTTTTGGGTCCCGGGCGGGTGGGCGATCTTCGTTCTTCGTTCTTCGTTCTTTGATCTTGAATCCGGTGAGTTTGCAGCCGAGACGGCTGGGCCGGACGCGGTCACGGACAAAAAGAAAACGCCCAGCCGAAGCTGGGCGTTTCAAGAGACTTCCCGGCGGCGACCTACTCTCCCACACCACAGGGATGCAGTACCATCGGCCCTGAGGAGCTTAGCTGCCGAGTTCGGAATGGGATCGGGCGTTTCCTCCCCGGAATAACCACCGGAAAAAATTCACAACCGAAAAAGGTCACTCTCGTCAGTATTTCGACGCGTCATCAATAAGCTCAATAAAATGTGTGGTCAAGCCTCACGACCGGTTAGTACGGGTTAGCTTCACGTGTCACCACGCTTCCACATCCCGCCTATCAACCAGGTGGTCTCCCTGGGGTCTTTAGGGGCTTTCGCCCGGGACACCTAATCTTGGAATGGGCTTCCCGCTTAGATGCTTTCAGCGGTTATCCTTTCCGAGCGTAGCTACCCAGCTGTGCCGCTGGCGCGACAACTGGTGCACCAGAGGCTCGTCCATCCCGGTCCTCTCGTACTAGGGACAGATTTCCTCAAGTGTCCTGCGCCCACGGTAGATAGGGACCGAACTGTCTCACGACGTTCTAAACCCAGCTCACGTACCGCTTTAATCGGCGAACAGCCGAACCCTTGGGACCTGCTTCAGCCCCAGGATGCGATGAGCCGACATCGAGGTGCCAAACCCTGCCGTCGATGTGAACTCTTGGGCAGGATAAGCCTGTTATCCCCGGAGTACCTTTTATCCGTTGAGCGACGGCCCTTCCACTCGGAACCGCCGGATCACTAAGGCCTACTTTCGTACCTGCTCGACCTGTATGTCTCGCAGTCAAGCACCCTTATACCTTTGCGCTCTATGGCTGGTTTCCAATCAGCCTGAGGGTACCATTGCGCGCCTCCGTTACATTTTGGGAGGCGACCGCCCCAGTCAAACTACCCACCAGACACTGTCCCCGACCCGGATTACGGGCCTGGGTTAGACTTCTAGAGCAGTAAGGGTGGTATCTCACCGATGGCTCCACCGAAGCTGACGCCCCGACTTCAAAGCCTCCCACCTATGCTGCACATACAGCACCAAAAGCCAGTGCCAAGCTGTAGTAAAGGTTCACAGGGTCTTTCCGTCTTACCGCGGGTAACCGGCATCTTCACCGGTACTACAGTTTCGCTGAGTCCCTTGTGGAGACAGTGCCCAGATCGTTACGCCATTCGTGCAGGTCGGAACTTACCCGACAAGGAATTTCGCTACCTTAGGACCGTTATAGTTACGGCCGCCGTTTACCGGGGCTTCGGTTCAGAGCTTCGTCCGAAGACTAACCCCTCCCCTTAACCTTCCGGCACCGGGCAGGCGTCAGACCCTATACGTCCGCTTAAAACGTTTGCAGAGTCCTGTGTTTTTAGTAAACAGTCGCCTGGGCCTTTTCACTGCAGCCCCCGTCCGCTCCAGCCGCAAGGGCCTTCACGTAATGAGGGCGCACCTTCTCCCGAAGTTACGGTGCTATTTTGCCGAGTTCCTTCACAAGGGTTCTCTCAAGCGCCTGTGGATACTCACCTCGCCCACGTGTGTCCGTTTACGGTACGGTCACCCAAAGTTCTCCTTAGAGGTTTTTCTTGGCAGTGTGGGATCAACCACTTCGCCACATATGGCGGGCTCGTCATCACACCTCAGGGTTGATGATCCGGCGGATTTGCCTACCAGATCCCCCTACGTGCTTAAACCTGCACCTCCAGTCGCAGGTTGGCCTACCCTACTGCGTCACCCCATCGTACAAACGAACTTTGAGTGGTACAGGAATATTAACCTGTTTCCCATCGACTACGCCTTTCGGCCTCGCCTTAGGGACCGACTCACCCTAGGCGGATTGCCCTTGCCTAGGAAACCTTGGGCTTTCGGCGAACGGAGTTCTCATCCGTTTTATCGCTACTCGTGCCGGCAGAGTCTCTTCTGTGTGCCGTCAGCAGTCCTCACGGTCTACCTTGTATCTCACACAGAACGCTCCCCTACCACTGTGCCCGAAGGCACAATTCGCAGCTTCGGTAGATAGCTTGAGCCCCGGTAAATTGTCGGCACAGGGTCGCTCGACCAGTGAGCTATTACGCTTTCTTTAAAGGATGGCTGCTTCTAAGCCAACCTCCTGGCTGTTTGGGCAACCCCACATCCTTGCCCACTTAGCTATCATTTTGGGACCTTAGCTGGCGATCTGGGCTGTTTCCCTCTCGACTATGGAGCTTATCCCCCACAGTCTGACTCCCACGCATACGTTGGCGGCATTCGGAGTTTGATTGGAGTTAGTACCCTGTGAAGGGCCTGTGTCCATTCAGTGCTCTACCACCGCCACGATTCACGTAAGGCTAGCCCTAAAGCTATTTCGGGGAGAACGAGCTATTACGAGGTTTGATTGGCCTTTCACCCCTATCCTCAGCTCATCCAAGAAGTTTTTATCCTTCAATGGTTCGGGCCTCCAATCGGTGTTACCCGAGTTTCACCCTGGCCAAGGATAGATCACCTCGCTTCGCGTCTACTCCCAGCGACTGTACGCCCTATTCAGACTCGCTTTCGCTACGGCTCCGCCATCGGCTTAACCTTGCCACTAAGAGTAACTAGCCGGCTCATTATGCAAAAGGCACGCGGTTAGGCATTCCCCTTACGGGGCATAGCCCTCCCACTGCTTGTAGGTAGACGGTTTCAGGTACTATTTCACTCCCCTAACAGGGGTACTTTTCACCTTTCCCTCACGGTACTGGTTCACTATCGGTCGCAGAGGAGTATTTAGCCTTAGAGGGTGGTCCCTCCAGATTCCCACAAGGTTTCCCGTGTCCCGTGGTACTTGGGAACACAACTAGGAAGACACAGCGCCTTTCGCATACGGGACTGTTACCCGCTATGGTCGAACTTTCCAGATCGTTCTGCTAGACGTGTGTTTTGTAACTTCCCGGCCCGAAGACAGTCGGACCATGTCGCGTCCCACGACCCCCCGCACGCAAGACCTGTCCGCTTGACACGCACGGGGTTTAGGCTGTTCCGCGTTCGCTCGCCGCTACTTACGGAATCGCTGTTGCTTTCTCTTCCTCCAGGTACTGAGATGGTTCACTTCCCTGGGTTCGCTTCCCGAGGCCTATGTATTCAGCCAAGGGATGACTGGGCATGACCCCAGCCGGGTTTCCCCATTCGGGCATCCCCGGATCAAAGCCTGCTTGGCGGCTCCCCGAGGCTTATCGCAGCCTGCAACGCCCTTCATCGCCTCTCTGCGCCAAGGCATCCGCCGTCTACCCTTAGTAGCTTGACCACACAAACTTGAGTTTATATGTCTCAGCGTCATTTATTACTTGACGTTTTGTGACTCATTTTCGGTTGTCAAAGACCTTTAAAGACCCCGAAGGATCTCGTGAGAGCTCATCTCTCACGAGATCCGCCGGAATGGTGGAGCAGATCGGGTTCGAACCGACGACCTCCGCCTTGCAAGGGCGGCGCTCTCCCGGCTGAGCTACTGCCCCCCAATAAGCCAGCAGGACTCAGTGGTGGGCCTAGGTGGATTTGAACCACCGGCCTCACGCTTATCAGGCGTGCGCTCTAACCAGCTGAGCTATAGGCCCTGCCAAAGAACCCCTCGAGGCTCCTTGAAAACTGGATCGAGATGGCCCGACGTGTCGACCTCGGTGGAACCACCGTCATCCGGTGGTCCATATTCCGTTAGAAAGGAGGTGATCCAGCCGCAGGTTCTCCTACGGCTACCTTGTTACGACTTCACCCCAATCGCCGATCACACCTGCGACAGCTGCCTCCCGAGGGTTGGCCCACTGGCTTCTGGTGCAACCGACTTTCGTGATGTGACGGGCGGTGTGTACAAGGCCCGGGAACGTATTCACCGCGTCATTCTGATACGCGATTACTAGCGATTCCAACTTCATGCAGTCGAGTTGCAGACTGCAATCCGAACTGAGGACGGCTTTATGGGATTGGCTCCACCTCGCGGTTTCGCGACCCTTTGTACCGCCCATTGTAGCACGTGTGTAGCCCTGGACATAAAGGCCATGATGACTTGACGTCGTCCCCACCTTCCTCCGGCTTGACGCCGGCAGTCCCCCTAAAGTCCCCGGCCGAACCGCTGGTAACTAGGGGCAGGGGTTGCGCTCGTTGCGGGACTTAACCCAACACCTCACGGCACGAGCTGACGACAGCCATGCAGCACCTCTACGGAAGTCCCCGAAGGGAAAGGAACATCTCTGTACCGATCCTCCGCAGTTCAAACCCAGGTAAGGTTTCTCGCGTTGCATCGAATTAAACCACATGCTCCACCGCTTGTGCGGGCCCCCGTCAATTCCTTTGAGTTTCAGCCTTGCGACCGTACTCCCCAGGCGGGGCACTTAATGCGTTAACTTCGGCACAGCAGGGGTCGACACCCGCTGCACCTAGTGCCCATCGTTTACGGCGTGGACTACCAGGGTATCTAATCCTGTTTGCTACCCACGCTTTCGCACCTCAGCGTCAGTACCGGTCCAGGGAGCCGCCTTCGCCACCGGTGTTCCTCCCAGTATCTACGCATTTCACCGCTACACTGGGAATTCCGCTCCCCCCTCCCGGACTCAAGCAAAGTAGTTTCGCAGGCAGTTCCTCGGTTGAGCCGAGGGCTTTCACCTGCGACTTGCATTGCCGCCTACGTGCGCTTTACGCCCAGTAAATCCGAATAACGCTTGCCCCCTCCGTATTACCGCGGCTGCTGGCACGGAGTTAGCCGGGGCTTCCTTTGGTGGTACCGTCAACTTCCATCGGGTATTAGCCGATGGACATTTCTTCCCACCTGACAGGAGTTTACAACCCGAAGGCCTTCATCCTCCACGCGGCGTCGCTGGGTCAGGCTTTCGCCCATTGCCCAAAATTCCCCACTGCTGCCTCCCGTAGGAGTCTGGGCCGTGTCTCAGTCCCAATGAGGCCGTTCACCCTCTCAGGCCGGCTACCGATCGAAGCCTTGGTAGGCCATTACCCCACCAACTAGCTAATCGGACGCGGGCCCATCCAGAAGCGACAGGTCCCGAAGGATCCCCGCCTTTTCAGAGGTCGACTTATGTCGACCAGAGCACATGCGGTATTACCCCCGGTTTCCCGGAGCTATCCCACACTTCTGGGTAGGTTACCCACGCGTTACTCTCCCGTTCGCTGCTCGTGTACCCCCGAAGGGGCCTTACCGCTCAACTTGCATGTGTTAGGCACGCCGCCAGCGTTCATTCTGAGCCAGGATCAAACTCTCCAGTTGAAATTTGCTGATCGTCATGCCGGAGCACGACGTTCGTTTCAAACAAAGAGCTTATCGCTATTCGTTTTTCTCTGATATTTTCCGTCGCCTTGCAAAACAAGGACAACGGAGGTCCGTCAGGTACTCGATCCAGTTTTCAAAGAGCCTGTGCCCGTTTCGGGCTCTACATTGTGGGGCCGACATCAGCGCTTGTCAAGCGGCGTACTTCGGCCCGCCCCCTCGTACAGGGGAGCGCAACCATACGGAATGAAATACCGCCTGTCAACCCCCTGCCGCAGATTTTTTTGTGTCCTTGAGGTAGGCCTTCCCACCTTAGAGAAAAAAGGAAAAAGGGGGGAGGGCTCCAAGGCAAGGAAGGCATGTCTTGGCTGGAACTCTCGACAGGATGGAGGGCGCCTCGCTGAGAGGTCCGGAAACCCTTCCCCCTGGGATACACAGGGACCGTACTGCGGTGATGCCTCGGGGCATCACCGCATAGGAGCCGGTTGCTTTTCCACCTTGCACTCAATAGTGTGCGCCCCATCACATCAACCAACAACCCCCCAACTGAGGGTTTTTAGGGTTTTATTAGTAAATGTTCCTATTATTTTCGAAAATCGGGATGAACTCAGGACCTGTTCGAGTCGTCGATTACCGGGCCGAGCCGAAGACCACCGCCCGCCCGGCCACGTGCCAGGTCAAAAGCAGCAGCTTACGAATCGCCTCGGGATAGGCGATATGCTCCTGCACGAGAATCCTGGCCGACAGAGAGTCGGCGTCATCACCGTCGAGTACCGGGACCGTGCGCTGTTCGACGATCGGCCCGTGGTCGAGCTCCGGATCCACCAGGTGAACCGTGCACCCCGAGACCTTCACCCCCCACCGCACGGCGTCTCGCTGGCCATGAAGCCCAGGGAACGAGGGCAACAGTGCCGGGTGAATGTTCAGGATCCGGTTGGGAAATGCTTCGATGAACGGGCGTGACAGGAGCCTCATGTAGCCCGCGAGACAGACCCACTCCACCTCGGCATCCTTCAGCTCGCGCACGATCGCCCGATCGTGGTCCTCCCGATCAGTGAAGTCCTTGTGGGAATGCACCGCCGTCGCCAGCCCGTGCTCACGCGCCCACGAGACACCGGCCGCGTCGTCCCGGTTGGAAACCACGAGCGCCACCTCGGCCGGGACCTCCCCCGCCTCGCAGGCACGCACGATGGACATCATGTTGCTGCCGCGACCGGAGATCAGGATGCCGAGTTTCGTCTTCATTCGTTGATTCTACTCAATTCTCGGGATGCGACCTTCAGAAGGACGCATCCCGAGAATTGAGCAACCAGAAGGATGAGGCCGCGCCTTGGCGCGGCCGATCCGCGGCAAACGGTCACCAACGCGAGGTGTCCCCGCTTTCGAAGTGGCCGTTAAAAATGAGGCATTTGCCGGAGTTCCCAGCCGCGAAGATGCCCTGGATCTCCGCCGGCAAAAGCGACGCGTCCGTAGACCGACATCTCGTCAATCAGGCCGTCCACGGGCTCATGGGCGCTGTCGTTGTTTCCCATCAGCGCCGAACCCGGCAGCCCGACCGGCGAGTGGATCGCGCTTCCGTCCGGAGCCCCATTGACATATCCCGTGAGGGTGTCGCTGGAGCTGTCGTAGGTGATCGCAATGTGATGCCAAGAACCCACGTCGAGTGCCGTGCCCCCCTCGTAGACCACGCCGGACTGCCACCAGATAGGCCTCCTGTCGCGAAGCCAAAAACCCAATCCATGGGCATAGAGGGTTTGGTACCCGGCGATGTCCGAGGCGAGATAGACCCAGCCCTCGATAGTGAAGCTCGCGCTCGTGGGAGCAGTTGCAACAAAAACCCAGGAGCCAGGAGTTCCCGGAAAGTCAAAGGCCTCTCCAACCATCCCCGGACCGAATCCAGTGCCCCCTTCAACAACGCCGCTGTAATAACCCGCGACGTCCACGGCCCTGCCTTCTGCCGTCCAGAAGGCCAGCAAATCATCCGGCGTCGGGTAGCAGCCGTTTCTGTCTCCACCCATGACTGGCAAAGCCTGAACGACGAAACACACGACCAACGCCAGAACCAGTGATGCTCTCATTGAATCCTCCCGAGTGAATTCGAAAGAAGATCCACCCGCGCCGCTTTTTGTCCGGCCCCTTTGTTCCAACATGGGTCTCCGGATCGGATTTGTCCACCGGGAGCGTGAGAGGTCTTCTTTTCTTCCTCTCTACTCAATACGTTTGTGATCGTCGGAAACGATCACAAACGTATTGAGCCAAAGACGAAAAATGGCCGCGCCATTCGGCGCGGCCTCCAGAATCTCCGTTGGTGCCCAGGGGCGGAGTTGAACCACCGACACGCGGATTTTCAGTCCGCTGCTCTACCAACTGAGCTACCTGGGCGCTCAGATCGGCGAATTATCGGCCAAGTGGTGGCAGGTGTCAACATGATCACACACACCGGGCACGCCGATTGCGTACAATGCAGCCCGTGGAAATTCTGAGATTCTTTCTGCAAACCGGCTGGGTCGCAAAGATCGTCCTTGTGACCCTGCTTCTATTCTCGCTCGCCTCGTGGTCCGTGATCCTCGCCAAATGGCGAG
The DNA here is from genome assembly GCA_963710645.1 of uncultured Holophagae bacterium. Classification (GTDB taxonomy): domain Bacteria; phylum Acidobacteriota; class Thermoanaerobaculia; order Thermoanaerobaculales; family Sulfomarinibacteraceae; genus FEB-10. Next base: position 854,828 of record CAVQBD010000009.1, read on the forward strand.
AGCTTGCAGCGGCACGGCGCGTCTCCGACCGCTTCGTGCGGGTCTTCCGCAAGGCGTCGCGCCTCAACGAAGCCGCCGAGGCAGTGCCCCAGCACCGTGCATCTCCGCTGTCGGCCATGTTCCAGGCGGGCTACACCGAGCTCGAGGCCAACATCAAGGCGGCTCGGAGAAACGCGGGGCCGGAGGCGACACTCAAGGTGAAGAACCTCGACGGTGTCTCTCGCTCGCTGGAACGGGCTATCGGAAGCGAGCAGGAAAGGCTCCAGCGGGCGCTCCCGCTGCTCGCCACCACTGCCAGCGTGACGCCCTTCATCGGCCTCTTCGGCACGGTGTGGGGCATCATGAACACCTTCCGCGCCATCGGCGCCACCGGGTCCACCTCCATCTTGACTGTGGCTCCCGGCATCGCCGAAGCCCTTGTCAACACGGCGGCGGGTCTGCTGGCCGCGATTCCTGCGGTGATCGCCTACAACCACCTCCTCGCCCAGGTCCGCCACATCCGGCGCAGGATGGATGATTTCGCGCTGGAGTTCCTCAATCTCGTGGAGAGGAACTTCACGTGATGAATTCGAAATTCGAAATTAGAAATCCGATTGGTGCGTCCAACGCCTCTAATAAGGGCGTCCGCTGATGGCATTTAAGACGACGGACGACCTGGGCGACCTCGCGGAAATCAATGTCACGCCTCTTGTGGACGTGATGTTGGTGCTGTTGATCATCTTCATCATCACCGCACCCATGCTTGTCCAGGGCCTGTCGGTCAACCTCCCAAAACAGGGGGCTCCTGCGCTCAATTCGAAGGGAGACGAGCCGGTGATCCTGACCCTCACAAAGGATCAGATCATCCTGCTCGGCGACGACCCCGTTCATATCAAGCTGCTACCCGACAGGTTGGGGCTCGAGCTCGGGGGAGCGCCCCGTCCGGTCTACCTCAAGGCGGATGAGAGCCTGCCGTACGGCTTCGTGGTCACTGTCCTCGCGGTCCTCGACCAGGTGGGCGTCGAACAGGTGGGCATGATGACCCAACCCGAGGGACGATAGATGGACCCGGTGTCGCGCGTCCTCGCCGATCGCGAGCGCTCGGCGCCGAAAATGCTGCCATGGGTCGTACTGGCTGCGCTGCTCCACGGTTCCCTGGCAGGAGCGGCCTTCCTCTTTGGTCGATCCGCCAATTCACGGCCGGCACAGCTGCCGTCGGTTTCGGTGCGGATCGTGCGGCCGGATCGTCCACCCGGCCGGAAAGCCGTCGCAGCCAAACCGCGACCCACCATGGCGGCACCAACCACCGTGCCCACTGCCGCAGCTACCAAGGTGCCGCTACCCAAAGCCACCGCCATCCCATCCGAGCAACCGTCCGAGAATGCCATGGCGGCCCCGGACGCCGATGCGTCCCCGGTTCCGACCGCAGCTCCCGCTCCCTCCGAACCATCGGGAAGCCCCGGCAGGGGGCTGTCACTGGGGGGCGATGACGGCGGCCAAATACCCGGCATTCCGGCGGACTTCCACTTCGCCTACTACATCGACCGCATGCTCGGTCTGATCGAAACACGTTGGTACAAACCGGTGGTACCGGCGGGCACCAAAGCGCTCGTTCGATTTCGGATCCACCGCGATGGCAGGGTCGATAGCATCGAGCTCGAGGAATCCTCGGGGCTGCCCAGCTTCGACCGCGCCGCCCTCAGAGCCATGTATGCCGCCAACCCCCTTCCTCCTCTTCCCCCGGCGTACGGCAAGTCCAACCTGACCATTCACCTCAGATTCTCGGAGTAACACATGCACCATCTCAAGAGCTCCCTCGCATGCCTCGCCGCCTTCCTCATGGTCACCGCGACGACGGCGGATGCGCAGGATGAACTCTATCTGGAGATCACCAGTCCCGGGCTGCAACGAGTGGCCGTGGCGGCACCGCCGCTCATGGTTCTGCCGGGCACTCCGGCCGACGTCGCACACACCTTCCAGGGCACCCTCGACGGGGACCTGGCCGCCGCGGCACCCATCGCGCTGGTGGATCCGAGGCTGTATTCGCTGGTGGAGGACGACCCCAGACCAGAGGTTCTCAACCAGCGCTGGCGCTCCATCGGAGCCCAGTTCCTGTTGACAGGAACTGTGGTTCGTGGCGGCGGGCAACTGGTGGTCGAGGCCCGGCTCGTGGACCTGGTTTCGGGGGAGTACGCCTTTGCCAAGCGCTATCGCGCCGGCGTTTCCGCGGGGGACGTGGTCGCTCACACCCTGGCAAATGACCTGGTCCAGGTGTTCACCGGGCGTCCGGGTCCGTTTCTCTCCAAGATGGCGTTCATCTCGGACCGCACGGGTTCCAAGGAGCTGTGGGTGATGGATTGGAACGGTTCCAACCCCAAACAACTCACCAAACATGGCGCCATCGCCCTGGCCCCCGCCTGGGCTCCGGACGGTAAGCAGCTCATATTCACCTCCTTCCTCCGCGGCGGCCCGGCGCTGTTCCAACTCACGCCGAGCGAGGGCTACCTCCGGCTACTGTGGGACAAGGGCGGCGTCAACTCATCCGCCAGCTTCTCGCCGGATGGCAAGGAGATCGCCTTTTCCTCCAGCAACGAAGGCAATGTGGACATCTACATCATGTCCGTCGAGGGCGGCACCCCACGACGGCTGACCACTGCGCGGGGCATCGACACACAACCGGCATGGGCTCCCAACGGCCGCCAGATCGCCTTCACCTCGAGTCGCTCCGGCTCACCCCAGATCTACCTGATGGACACGACCGGAACCAACGTACGGCGCGTCTCATTCGACGGTTCCTTCCACGACGAGCCTTCCTGGGCGCCCGACGGGATCAGGATCGTGTGCACCACCCGCGATGAGGGAAATTTCCAGCTGGCGACCATCGACACCGTCACCGCCGACCGGCTCGTCCTTCCCGGACCCGGTAACAACGAGTCGCCGGTGTTTTCCCCCGACGGTTCCATGATCGCTTTCTCCTCGGACCGTACCGGCGCCCCGCAGATTTTCATTACCGACTCCGACGGCATCCCACACCAACTCACCACCGAGGGCGAGAACCACTCACCGACATGGACGGGAGCGACGGAGTAATCAACCATCTGGTCAGCTCCGGTTTCGCTCCGGAGCCGGGTTGGCCGAACAATCTCGCAGCGCACCACATCGGCTCAGGGGCGAAAACGGAGAAACCAAATAGAATGGTCGTGGAGGCCCGACGATGAGCGATCGGAAATACCGTCACAGCGGCTACCAGGACGACGATCGGGATCGGGTTCAGGATCCCAAGCCCAAGGGGACCGACGACCGGGGCCAGCCGATGTTCGACGGAGCCCCACGGGGCCGCGGACTGGGCGCTCCGACAGCGGTGGCCTTCAAGTGCGCGGTCTGCGGTCACTCCATGAAACACGTCACCATCGATTTCGACACACCGTGTCCGGGTTGTGCCAAACCGCTGCGAACCTGCACCAACTGCACCTTTTTCGACACCTCCGCCCGTTTCGAGTGCAGAAAACCAATCCCCGAGCGGGTCGAAAGCAAGGTCAAGGCGAACCGGTGCGAGCACTACCAGCCGAAGGCGATTCGGGACCTCAAGTCGGCCAAACCTGATCGACCACAGGACGCGCGATCGGCCTTCGACGCGCTGTTCAAGAAGTAGCTCCGATTTCCGCGCCGCGCGGAAATCAGAGAGGGAATTACGCTCTTGCTCCCCCAGCGGTCGCTGTTTCCTGCTTGCTGGGAAGGTCGAGCCCGTAACCCTGCTTACGGTCAGCGCGTTTGAGCAGAATGGCGAAGAACATCCCGACAAAACCCAAGAGGGCCAGCATGAGGATGGCCTTGGTGTAGTCGTAAACTGCACCGAGATCCGCCTTTTCGAGCTGAGTTCGTTGATCCTCCAGATTGTCGAGCGTTGCGTCTGCGGCAAAGCCGGCCGCGAATGTCTGCGCCTCACTGTAGCGCGAGGCATAGGGCTCACTCAGCCCGTCGATGACCTCCTGGTCCGCCGAATCCGGATTGGCAAAGAGAAGCGCGGACTCCTTTGCTTCCTTCAGAAGCTGCTGTTTCTCGGCCTCGGTCAGTGGAGCCTTCGGAACGTCAAACAAGCCCCTCTCCTGCTCGCCTAGGATTTCCGCAACAGTGCTCTGAGCCTCCGCCAGCCGGCCGCCGGCAGCCTGGGCGGTGGCCACGCCGGGGTTCGTACCGTTCGAGCACCATCCCAATGAGGATTGGGAACAGGAACAGTCCGATGTTCTGGATGGAGAAGGTGAAGCCGTAGGCCGAGCCAAGGCGGTTGTCGCCGACGATCCGGCAATGGCGGGCCACATGGCCGCCGGGACCAGAGAGAATGTCATGCCAAGTAAGAACATGGGGATCGAGAGGGTTGAGGCTGGTCAGAGCGAACGTGAGATGCACCACGACCAGCATGGCCGAACCCACCACCATCAAAGATGCTCCCCATCCTCTGAAGTCCACCACCCACCCGAATAATGGCGTGAAAAAGATGGTCCCGAAGTACAGCCATGCTCGAAATATCACTTGCTCGTGTCAGCGACATCCCGAACTTGTTCACCAGGAAATACTGGTGGCGAAGCTGCGGAACGGGAAGATGGCCGAGTAGAACGTCACGCACAACGCGACGATGAACCAGAAGGACGGGTCGAGTGACGAGCGGAACAGATCCGACAGCAACGGAACTTCTCGGCTCTCGTCGGCCTGCGCCGATCCCCAGTTGCGCCTGCGTTGCCGTCGAGTCCGCCGTCGCCGAAGGTGCACGATGCACAGCAGGCCGAATGACCGCAGTCACCATCAGGAGGAGCAGAGCCACAGCGCGATACGTCCACTTCGGTGGCCCACGCGGGCGACACGATCAGGCCCATCATCGATCCGAGACGCGCGACGGCAGGTTGATGCCGAGGGCAGAGCGCAGCTCTCGGCCCTGAACCACTTCACGATCACCTTGCTGATGATCACGATCGATGTCTCGGCCCCCAGCCCGTAGGAGGAATCCGAACCACATCATCTTGAGCGATGGGCTCCAACCGGTCAGGAACGAGTTCAAGAACGTGTAGCCGAAACCACCGCGTTGAAGAAGCGGGGCCGCCGTACCAGGTGCAGAATGCCGCCACCATCGAAAGAAGAAGTTGCCGTGATCGAATGCCCAGCTTGTCGACGATGATCCCGCCCGATCACGCCAGAGAGCAAGACGTTGGCCGCGATGCTGTAGACCGAGTACAGCTGACCAATGTTCTCATCGGAGAAGCCGAGGTCCGACTTGAGCATGTCGGCGATGGGAGCGATGCTGTCGTAGACGTAGTAGTTGCCGAACATGGCGAGGCTGATGATCACCAGCACGAGCCACCGGTAGGCGGGAGCGGGCCTGGGGAGTCTCCAGAGTCTGGTCAGTCATGGTCTTCTCCTCTGAACAAGGGTGGGTTGCCGGCCACGCATTGTACCCGTTCCACTTTGTGACAACGATTGAACACTTGGACTCGTTTAATGAAATTCTAAAATAGCTATTTTGTTATACTAATGCCAGACCATCCGTGACTCCTTCCGGAAGTCGCGGCTTTCCGGAGGGAAATCACACGGTGCTTAACCGTCGAAAGTTCTTAAAAAGTGCGTCTCTCAGCGCCGTCGGTTCGCTCGGTTTTGCCAGCGCCGGCTACGCCAACAGCCAGGGACTGCCCGGGCTGAGGCGGGTGACATTCGGTTTCTCTAACCTTCCTCCTGAGTGGGACGGTCTGACGATTCTCCAGATCTCCGACGTTCACGCCGGTCTGTACATGACCGTGGACCGAATGCAGCGCATCCGCGATCTTGCAAACACGATCCCCGCAGACCTCGTGGTCTTCACCGGTGACCAGATCGATCGCCGAGAGATTGACTCCGATTTCTTCATCGAGGGGTTCCACGGTATTTCCGCACCCCTCGGGGTCTACGGCATCCTGGGCAATCACGACTACCGCGTGTCACCGCGACGAGCCACCGAAACGCTGGAGCAGGCGGGGATCACACCTCTGGTCAACAGGTCAGCGGTCATCCATCGCGGAGGTCAACCGCTGGCAATCGCCGGCGTCGACGACTTCATGTCGCCTGATCCACAGGGACCGGATTTCACCATCCTCCGCGACCACCCGGACGCCTTCCGGATCCTGTTGTGCCATCAGCCCCAGGGTTGGGACATCGGCAGAGTCGAGGGCGCAGACCTGACGCTGGCGGGCCACACCCACGGTGGGCAGATTGCGCTGCCGACCCGCAACTTCAACCCGGCCAGGGTTTACACGAAATACATCGCAGGACCGTACTCGAACCCTCACAGCCTGCTGTACGTCTCTCGAGGCATCGGCGTGGGCGCGGTCCCCTTGCGCGTTGGATCCCCCCCGGAGATGGACCTCATCACGCTCCGGCGTCGCGCAGAGCCGGCCACGGTAGCCGCCTAGATCGTCCAGAGTCGAAGGTTCAAAGTCAAAAGTAGAAAGTCCCAACCTCCCGCCCGGGAGTTCACACCCCGGGAAAGGGGACATTCGACATCTGATTTCTGCCCGTGACGTATGCCCTCTGACATTCGACTTTTGACGTTCGACATTCGACTCTCGGCTTCACGTGCCTGGTAACCTGAACGGGTGGACGTCACAGCCGAGATTCTGATCAAGGGCGGTCTGAGCCTCGCAGCGCTCATCGTCGTCGCCATACGACATCTCAGGCCAGGCAAGCTCGAGGCCGAACGGGCCGGCCCGCTGCTGGTCCTCATGGCGGTTGTGTCGGTGCTGGCCTACACCAATTTTGGTGGTCTGCACGGTCAATCCGGCATCCACCACTGGGAACAGTTTCACTACTTTCTCGGCTCCAAGTACTTTCCAGAACTTCGCTATGACGGCCTCTATGTGGCGTCACTGGCTGCTGAGCGCGAGCTCAACCTCGGCCTTCGGCGGCAGTCCCACGTCCGGGATCTGCGCACCAACGAAGTGGTTCCAAGCAACGGTCTCGACACGCACATGCGCCAGGTCAGACAACGATTCGAACCCCAGCGGTGGGCCGCCTTCGTCGATGACACTCGGTATTTTCTGACCGAACGCGACTACCGCTATATCACCAAGATCCGTAAGGATCACGGCTACAACCCCACTCCCACCTGGACATTTGCGGCTCGACTCGTGTCGCGGTGGAAGCCCGCGTCCGATGGCTGGTTGTCAGCCCTCGCGTGGATTGATCCCATCCTCCTCGCGGCCATGTTTTGGATGATCTTCAGGACCTATGGCAGTCGGGTGGGTTGCCTCGCTTTGATCGTCTTCGGATTGGGATACCCGTGGCGATTCGACTGGGTGGGCGGGGCCTTCCTGCGTCAGGACTGGCTCGCCGCGGTGGGCATGTCGATCTGTTTGATGCGACGACAACGATTCACACTCGCCGGAGGGCTGATCGCCTACGCCACCATGGTCCGTGTTTTCCCCGGTGGATTTTTGGTCGGACCCGCGATCATCGCCATCCGCCACCTGGCTGGTCGGCGCCCCGTGGGATGGTTCTGGCGCCTGGGCGCAGGATTCGCCGTCGGTATCGTGATCTGCCTGGTCGCCGGCAGCCTCACCGGAATGGGCTTCGATGCCTGGCCCGAGTTCACCCACAACCTGGCGAAGCACCACGGCACGTGGCTGACCAACAACGTGGGCCTTAAGAATGTCCTGCTTTACGACCGGGCCACCGTGACCCGTGCCGACGTCCGCTGGGAACTGGCGGAACCGTGGCTCGTGTGGCAGGAGAAGATGAACCGGCTCCAGGCTCAGAGGCGGACTCGGTTGCTGGCCGCCACCGGACTCTTGCTGCTGCTGATGGCCGCGGCGACATGGAATTCTCGGCGAGACGAGGCGGCTGTGTTCGGCGTGGTGGTGGCCTTTGGCGTGGTGGTCCTCACGTGCTACTACTGGGTGATGCTGCTGCTGGTCCCCCTCGGTCGGGGCCGGTGGCTGCCCACCGCGGGATGGCTGGCCATCAATGCCGGACTGTATGGCCTCCACCTCATGACGCCGTCGTTCGAGATGATCTACGGTGTGATGTCGGTGGCGTTGCTGGTGTTCTTCGTCGGGTGGCTGAGCCCGTACGCATGGCGTACTCTGCGGAGCAGCTCCGCGGGCGCTGGCGGACACACGGAGTAGGAAACTCGATGACGGTGCCAGGCACCGTCACAAATGTGTCGACCTCGCGCTCCGATGCGATTTCGACGGTGCCTGGCACCGGCCCGCGCGTTCGATTTGGCTCTCTCGATTTCATCGCGCCCATCTCCCCAAGGCGCTCCCCGAGGTTACTCGCGGCCTCCGGCCGCGGTGACCAGCCGTCACCAGCGAGTGGCCAGTGGCCGGGTCAACCCCCGCCACATCCCTCCCGGCCCAGGCCACAATCGCTGCCGCCGGCAGGTTGCCACCCTTCGCATTCCGTTCTCCATGTCGGTGCCAGGCACCGCCGCAGATGTGTCGACCTCGTGCTCCGATCCGATTTCGACGGTGCCTGGCACCGGCCCGCGCGTTCGATTTGGCTCTCTCGATTTCATCGCGCCCATCTCCCCAAGGCGCTCCCCGAGGTTGCCACCTTTGACATTGTTTGGACCCGAAGCCCAGACTTTTCATCAATCAGGGTCCCAACAATGTCAAAAATGGCACGCCCGATCGACGCGCCCTCACGCTCCGGGCGAGTGGGTGGAATTTGCAGGTTTCAATTCGCTATTCGCAATTCGCAATTCACTTGCCGCAGGACCCTGCGCTACATCGGATAGAGGCCACCATCGTGAGACGGAGCCGGCCCGCCGAGTCCGCCGCCCTCGTCACCCATCTCATCCTCGAGCGCGTCGCCGAGTTCCTCCTCGACCTTCTCCGGGTCCTCACCCGCCTCCAACCTCCGAATCATCTCCTCCATGGCCGGTGTCACCGGCTCGCCGGCGATCTCGGTCATACGGCGCACGGCGGCAGCCATCTGGCGCGGGTCGTTCTCGTCCATGCCCTCGAGCTCTGAGGCCAACCTCATCATCTCCCGCTCCATCCTCGGATCATCCATGCCCCCGCCGTCTTCTCCACCGAAGTCGGACTTCGTCGACTTGCCGGACGAACTGACACCAAACCGAGACGGCACCCGTTCGAGGTCTTTGGATGCGCATTTTGGGCAGCTCGGAACCTTGTCCGGCGTCACCTTGAAGGAGTGAAAACTGTAGATCGTATTACAGCTCGGGCAGAGGAATTCGTACACAGGCATCACCGGCCTCCATCAATATCGGCGGAACCCCAGGTCGACACCAGGAATTCCTCGAGTCCCACCTCCGACAGACGTTTGGCGTCCACCCGCATGGCCATTTCCAGACTGCTGTCACCAAATCTGCAGGCCAACTGGTGGGGCAGCTTCACCGCCTGTTCCACTGCTTCCGCCTGCTCCAGCGGAACCCTGAGGATGGCGACGTCCGGCGCGGACAGCAGTGCGCGTCGCGCCATGTCCCTGAGCTGGTCGAGGCCGGCCCCGGTGACCGCCGAAACCCCAACCCCACGCCGCCCCACGGGAACCCCAACCCGAGCGCGGGCCGGCAGCAGGTCGGTCTTGTTCAATACGACCAGGATGCGGTCCCGCTGGACACCAAGTTCGTCCAGGACCTCGTCGCCCACCATCAGGTGTTCTTCCCAATTGGGATGAGCCGCGTCCACGACGTGCAGCACGAGTTCCGCTTCAGCCGCTTCTTCGAGGGTCGACCGGAAGGGTGCCACCAGGTGGTGGGGCAATTTGCGTATGAATCCCACCGTGTCGGTCATGACCGCCACTACGTCGTCGCCCAGCGACACCCGCCGGGCCCTGGGGTCGAGGGTCGCGAACAGACGATCCTCCACCAGCACAGAGGCCCTCGTCAGTTTGGTGAACAGCGAAGACTTTCCGGCGTTGGTGTAACCCGCCAGAGCGATGTTGGGAAGCTGATCGCGGCGCTGCCTTCTCAGTCGCCGATCACGCTCGATGACCTCGAGCTTGTCCTTGAGCTGCGCAATTCGTCGTGAGATCAACCTACGGTCGATCTCGAGCTGGGTTTCTCCCACGCCGCGGGTACCGATACCGCCGGCTTGCCGCGACAAATGTCGCCACCGCCGCGTTAACCGTGGCAGCAGGTAATTCAGCTGGGCCAGTTCGACCTGGGTCTGTGCCTCCCGGCTCCGCGCACGCTGGGCGAAGATGTCCAGAATCACCGCCGCCCGGTCGACGACCTTGACCTCCTTCGGCAGGGCGCGTTCGATGTTGCGAACCTGCGATCCCGTAAGGTCCTCGTCGAAGACCACGGTCTGGATGCCTCCATCCTCGCACCGCTCGGAAAGCCCGGCGATGAACCCCGATCCCACGACGGTGGCGGGATCCGGCCGGCGCCGTTCCTGGATCGCACGTTCGACCACCACTCCTCCGGCCGTGTCCACCAGACGTTCGAGTTCGTCGAGATGCTCGTCCACCACGTGACGGGGCATGCCGCCGGTCACCAAACCCACCAGAATCGTCCGCTCGATGTGACCATCCGTCATGTCAGTGACTGTCCCGGGCGGCATGACTCAGGGGAGGTCTTCCTGATAGAGACGGAGCAGCACACGCTCGCAGGAGGCGAGCGTCTCCTCGATGTCCTTGGCGCCGTGCGCGCTTGAAACAAAGGCCGCACCACCCGGTTGCCGGGGCAGCAGGACGCCTTCCTTCCGAAGGGCCTCGGACACCCGCCAGTACGACTCGTGATCGGTGTTCAGCGCACCGCGACGATCGACGATGGGATCCGAGGCCATGTACAGCGCGAAGGCCGACCCAACCCGATTGACGATCATCGGGCGAGAAAACCTCTGGGCCAGGGCCTGTATCCCGGTTGTCAACTGCGCGGTCCGCTCCTCGAGACGCTCATAGATGGTCTCGTTCTTGAGGATCGACAACACCGCCTCGGCGGCAGCGAGGGAGACGGGATGGGGTGTGGGCATGCGCCCCTCCCCCTTCTGGATGGGCTCCTCGATGCCCTGGCAAAATGCGACCACTCCGATCGGGAAACCGCCGCCGAGCGCGCCGCCGTAGACCGCCGCATCAGGCGTGACACCGGTCCAGGCGGCGGCACCGCCCCGTCTGACCCGGAAACCTGATACGCGCTCGTCGAAAATCAGCAGAACGCCGGCCTTCCGACAGGCGTCGGCTATGGCCTCCAACACACCATCGGGAGGGGGAACCACACCAACGCGGGTCATCAGAGGATCGATGACCAGGGCCGCCAACTTGTCGGCACCTGACAACAACGCCATCTCGATCTGGTCGACCTTCCAGCCGGACACCTCGCGGACCGGAAACTCCTCGGGCTCGGCACCCCCGGCCGAGATCCTCAGTTGTTTACCGCCGTCGAGCATGAGGATTCCCGGACGTCCGGTGGTCTCTCGAGCCCAGTGCAGGAGCTGCCAGACGGCCTCATCCTGGGTGCGGCACAGCCACCAGTTGCCAACCCAGGGCAGCGCGCCGGACAGAGACTCGGCCAGGTCAACCTCCTGGGGAACGTGGAATCCATCGGGAACGCCGTTGCCGAGGATCTTGCGCACCGCGTCGAGGACAAACTGGTTGGCAAAACCGACGATGGCCGCTCCGCCCCCGCCCTGGTAGTCGATATATCCCACGTTGTCGGCATCGTAGACACGCGATCCCTGGGCTTTCGACGCCACGACGGACCGTTCGAAGCCGGATCGCAAGCCTGGAAGACAGCTCGCGCGTTTCAAGAGCTCGTCGCTCAAACGTCCCATAGTGTCACTCGTCCTCTGCCGACTCCTCATCGTCGTCGCCGAAGAAAAACATGGCTCTGCAGTTATTGCTGCAGAAATCACGTCCGTATCCGGTAACGGCGCAATGTAGACAGAAGAGACTACGACAGATCATGCAGCTCTGCAACTGCAGCGCGTTGAGAGTCCGACCGCAGCTCGGGCACACCTGACGTGCGGCGTCTCTTTGAAGAGCCATGTCGTCAAGTATAACCGCTGTTGACACTCATGAGACAAGCGCCGTATATTGGCTCGCCCGGCGGTGTAGCTCAGGGGTAGAGCAGGGGTCTCATAAGCCCTGTGTCGGTGGTTCAAGTCCACCCACCGCCACCAATCAAACCGATGCCTCTCGAGGATTTTCACGAGCATTTCAAACGGCGATTTGCCCACCATCTGGGGGACACTGTCATCGTCGCACTGTCCGGGGGCCCCGACTCGGTGGCCCTGCTCCATCTCCTGCGCGACCACCGTTTGGGACTCGTGCTCGAAGCCGCCCACGTCCATCACGCGACCCGGGGCATTGAAGCCGACCGCGATGCGGCTTTCTGTGAATGTCTGAGCGATCGACTCGGTCTTCCGTTCCACCTGCTGCGCATCACCCCCGAACAGAACCCGCCGGACGGTCGTGAGGCGTCATGGCGACGGCTTCGTTACGGTACCCTGCTGGATCTGGCCAACCGTCGATCCGCCGGTGCCTTAGCCACCGCCCACCACCGGGACGACATCTCCGAGGGCGTGCTGGTCCAACTGTTGCGAGGCGCCGGGCCGCGGGCCCTGGCGGGCATCCACGAGGAAACAGACCGGGGGATCATTCGACCATTGCTGCCTTGGCGCCGGAAAGACATCGTCCTCTGGCTCCACCGGCACGGCATCGGATGGTGTGAGGACAGCTCCAACCAGGACATCACCCATCTTCGCAACCGGGTCCGGCACATGATTCTGCCCGACCTCCGCGTCGCATCTCCACGCATCGATGAACATCTGGTTCATCTGGCGACGGCCATCGCCGAGGATGAGGATTTCTTCTCGGACCATCTCATGCAGAGAACAACCTGGATCGATCCGTCGTGCCCGGACGGTGGTGTGGCGTGCGATGAGCTGATCTCCATGCCACGATCGCTGAGATCCAGATGGCTCCATGCCCAGGCAGCACGGGCGGGAATCGGACAGGTGACGCGCCGGCAGATCGAGCTTTTCCAACGTCTTATCGAAACCTCTCGGCCGAGATCGGTGAGCCTCGCCGGCCGCTGGCGGATTCGACGCGCACGATCTCGTCTTTGGCTCGAGCCACCATCCGATCCGGCGGGCTATGAGCAGATTCTCGGGACGGACGGCGAAGTGGCCCTGACGATCCCTGGCTGGCGAGTTCGGCTCACGCTCAACGGCAGCCCATCGGACCGGGCTCGGTGGCATTCCACCGTGCCATCCACAGCCCGGCTGTGTCTTCGAACCCCGACCCCAGAGGACACCGTGGTCATCGACGGATGCGAGATGAATGTGTCCAGATTAATCGCGAAGCGAGCTCCGAGACACCTTCGCGCTGCGTGGCCCGTACTCTGCGAAAATGCTAGAATTACATGGATTCCAGGGGTTTGGCAGGGCCCCGAGAGTGGAGACCTGCTGTTGGAGGTGTTCACCCATGGGTGAGCCGAGGGTCGTTCACACGGCCGACGAGATTCACGAGCGACTGGTGGAGGTCGCGGCCCGCATCGCGGAGGACTATCGGGGCAAGCAATTGATCCTGGTGGGTATTTTGAAAGGTGCCGCTTTTCTACTGGCGGATCTCGCCCGGCTGATTCCGGAACCGGCGGACTACGAATTCGTCGACGTCTCCATTTCATCGGGGGACAGGGGAGAGGTTGTGAACCTCACCTTCGCCACCCACATCGAAGTCTCGGGACGTCATCTGCTGGTCTTGAAAGACGTCTGCCACACCGGAGTGACAGAAAACTACCTCATCACCCATCTGAGTCAGCAGCGCCCTGCGTCGATCGAGGTCGTGGCCCTGGTGGATCGGCCCCATCAGCGGAGCGTCAATCTGCCCGCAAAATACGCCGTTTTCAGCGATGACACCAACGGCTATCTCGTCGGATACGGGCTCGGCCTGGAGTGGGGCCAATACACGAATCGACCCAATCTGTGCGTGATCGAACGAGAGTGACTCCGGGAGTCCTCGTGGTCCCGACAACCGGGGGGGAACAAGCCCGCTCTGCAAGGGGTTTCCCCTGTAGCCCAACGCGGAATGCGTTGAGGCTGGAGGCAGGAACAGCGTGAACCAGACCGTCCGAACCGTACTCATGTGGCTCGTCATACTGGTGGGGGTCCTGCTGATCTTCTCGGTACTTCGGGGCTACTCGACGACCAGCAACGAAATCGCATTTTCCGAATTCCTCGACAGGGTCGGCGACGGGAAGGTGAGCAGGGTGCTCATCAAGGGTGATGAGATACACATCAAGTCCGCCGGAACCGAGGACGTCGGGCCGGCGCCGAGATACGACCTCTTCACCATCAATCCCCAATACGACAACCTCGTCACCGAGCTCCGCGAGCACGACGTGCAGATCAAAGTCGAGAAACCATCCGACGGAAGGGTGCTGACCGCGCTGTTGTCATGGGCACCGCTGCTGATCTTGGTCGGTCTGTGGTTCGTCTTCTTCCGCCAGATGCAATCCGGCGGAACCAAGGCGATGTCATTCGGAAAATCCAAGGCAAAGCTCCTGACCCCCGACCAGAAGAAGGCGACCTTCGCCGATGTGGCCGGCGTCAACGAAGCCAAGGAGGAGCTCGAGGAGATCATCGAATTTCTGAAGGACCCGAAGAAGTTCCAACGCCTGGGAGGAAAGATCCCCAAGGGAGTCCTGCTGATGGGAGGGCCCGGCACCGGTAAGACCCTGCTGGCCAGAGCCGTCGCCGGCGAGGCGGACGTGCCGTTCTTCTCGATTTCGGGCTCGGACTTCGTGGAGATGTTCGTGGGCGTCGGCGCGTCCCGGGTCCGCGACCTCTTTGAACAGGGCAAGAAAAACGCTCCCTGCATCGTTTTCATCGACGAGATCGACGCCGTGGGTCGGCACCGCGGAGCAGGACTCGGCGGCGGTCACGACGAACGCGAGCAGACGCTCAACCAGTTGCTGGTGGAGATGGACGGCTTCGAGTCCAACGAGGGCGTGATCCTGATCTCGGCCACCAACCGTCCGGATGTGCTCGATCCCGCGCTGCTGAGACCCGGACGATTCGACCGGCGCATCGTCGTCAGCGCACCCGACGTCAGGGGCAGGGAGGGCATCCTCCAGGTCCACACAACGAATATCCCGCTCGCGTCGGACGTGGACATGCCTGTACTGGCGAGATCGACCCCCGGATTCACCGGTGCCGACCTGGCCAACCTGGTCAACGAAGCGGCGTTGCGGGCCGCCCGATTCAACAAGATGAAGGTGGAGATGGCGGACTTCGAGTTCGCCAAGGACAAGGTCATGATGGGATCGGAACGACGCTCCCTCGTGATGTCGGAAGAGGAAAAACGAATCACTGCGTATCACGAGGCCGGTCACGCCCTGGTTGCCGTGCTCCTGCCCGACGCCGATCCGCTGCACAAGGTGACCATCATCCCCCGAGGCATGGCCCTCGGGCTGACCCAGCAGCTCCCCCTGGAAGATCGCTACACCTACTCTCTGAAGTACCTCGAGGCCAACCTGCGTGTACTGATGGGGGGTCGCCTCGCCGAGGAGATCGTCTTCGGATCGGACAAGATGACCACCGGCGCCGGCAACGATCTCGAACGCTGTACCGAGCTTGCCCGGAAGATGGTCTGCGAGTGGGGCATGAGCACCAAGATGGGCCCGCTGACATTCGGCAAGCGTGAAGAGTCGATCTTCCTCGGCAAAGAGTTCGCACGCCACCAGGACTACTCGGACGCCACTGCGGTTCAAATCGATGACGAGATCCGACGACTCGTAAAAGAGGCCTACAGTGACGCACGCAGCCTGCTCAGGCAGAACCGCGCGGCCCTCGAGGCGATCACCGAGGCCCTCCTCGAAGACGAGGTCCTCGAAGGCGAACGGATCTACGACATCATCGGCGAAACAACGGACTTGGATGCCGAGACATTGAAACGACAGAACCGGCGAGTCGAGGACGGGGAGGTCGAGGAACCGGCGTGAAGGACCGCCACACAGGGGTGACCCCGCAGCAACGGACGACGCGGCTTGACGACCTGTGGCCGCGGCGGAGGCCCGTGGTGATGGCAATACTCAACTGCACGCCCGACTCCTTCTCCGACGGCGGTCGATTTCTGGATATTTCCGCGGCTCTCGAGCATGGGGAATCCCTGATCCGCGACGGCGCCGACATCGTGGATATCGGTGGTGAATCCACCCGACCGGGCGCCGAATCGGTTGCGGCGGACGAGGAGCTGCGCCGGATCTTGCCTGTGGTCGAGGAACTCAGAAGCCGCCACCCCGAGTTTCCATTGTCGGTGGATACCTCCAAGACCGACGTCGCCGCAGCGGCCCTCGAAGCCGGCGCCGATCTGATCAACGACGTTTCCGCGGCCAATGATCCCGGGCTGCTCGAATTGGTCGCGGGGCACGGTGCGGCCATCGTATTGATGCATCGACGGGGACAGCCGCGAACCATGCAGGACGACACGGCGTATGGCGATGTGGTGGGCGAAGTCAGGGACTTCCTCCGCCACCGGGCCGCATTGGCTACTCAGGCCGGCATCCCCGCCCACCGGGTGTGGATCGACCCGGGCATCGGATTCGGCAAGGATGCGGACGGCAATCTCAGGCTGCTCGCGGCCCTGCCAGAAATTGCAGATCTCGGACACCCGGTGCTGGTGGGAGCGTCTCGGAAGTCCTTTATCGGAGAGATTTCTGGGGCCGGCGTAGCGGCGAGGCTTCCGGGCAGCCTGGCGGCCCTTATCCCCATGATTCGACTGCCCCGGGCGGTGGTTCGGGTCCATGATCCACTGCCGTCGGTCCAGTTCCTCGAGATCGCCTCCAGGCTCGTGGAGGCCGGTGCATGAACTGGCTGCTCACCACTCTGCGCGGACTCACCGATCTTTCCATCGGCATCGCCGACGTCGTGGACATCTTCACCGTCGCCATCCTGATCTACGCACTCCTGGTGCTGCTCCGGGGTACCCGGGCGATGCAGATGCTGTGGGGCATCCTGATCATCGCGGGACTCTACTTCGTCGCCTCCACCTTCAATCTGATCACACTGTCCAACATCCTCGGAAATCTGCTCGGCTTCCTGCCCATCGCCATCATCGTTTTATTCCAGCAGGAGATCCGCAGAATGCTGACGGCCTTTGGTTCCACCGCGTGGTTCCGATGGGACCTGGGTCAGGACGAGGGCCCGGTCATGCTCAACGACCTCGCCCTGGCGGTCCAGGCTCTCGCTTCGAAACGCACCGGCGCGTTGATCGCCATTGAACGTCGGGACTCCCTTGCGGTATGGGCCGACACCGGAATCCCGCTGGAAGCCCTCTTCTCCTACGACCTGATTCTCAACATCTTCATTCCGGGAACTCCGCTGCACGACGGTGCCGTCATCATCAATGGCGAGCGGATCGTCGCGGCCTCCTGCTTCCTGCCGCTGACCACCCGCCACGAGCTCTCGTCCGAACTCGGCACCCGCCATCGGGCGGCCATAGGGCTCACCGAAGAAAGCGACGCATTGGTCATCGTCGTGTCGGAGGAGACCGGCACGATCTCCCTGGCGGTGGAACAGCAGCTGCTCCGACCACTGGACGAGGCCACCCTGCGCAACGCCCTTGCCGAGCACCTCTACCAGCTCCGACCCAGTGAGGAGGTGGGGCTTTGAGGTTACGTCCACGGTATCCGCTTCAGTTTCTGGTGTCCGTACTGGCGGCATTCCTGCTGTGGTACGGCCTGGCCGCCCAACGCGGCAGGGACATCTCGGTCCGAGGCGTACGCGCGCAGCTCACCCTGGTCAACATCCCGGCAAATCTCGTCCTTGTGTCCGGTGTTCCCGACAGTGTGTTGGCCCAGCTGAGGGGTCCCCTGTCCCGGACCCTGGATCCGCGCACACCCCTCGAGGTTCTCCTCGATCTGTCCAACGCCCAACCCGGAACCACTTCCTATCCCATCGATGCCGCGGATATGCCACTGCCGGCCGAAGTGGAGGTCGTGAGCATCGAGCCATCCACAATCTCGCTGGAATTCGAGCGGAGACAGACCCTCATCGTCACCGTGCGGCCGGTGATCGAGGGCCAACCCGCGCCGGGCTTCGAACTCGGAGCGGTCCGGGCCACACCCGTGCAGGTGCCCGTCCAGGGCCCTGCGAGCCACCTCGTGGACCTCGAGTCCGTGATCACCGAACCATTGTCCGTTGAGGGCGCCACCGGTCCCATCAACGGCATGGTCCGACCCATCCTCCAGGACCCGCAGCTCCGACTGCTTTCGGCGGTTCCGATACAAGTCATCGTCGAGGTCCGACCGGTCCCGGAGCCGACACCCACCCCCTACGAAAACGCGCAGTAGGCGCCAAGACACGCGGCGAAGAGACAAAAACTGGAAAGGAAGTGCACATATCGACATCAAAATTGTTGACGGTCACTGCATTTTGTGAAAAACTCGTACAACTTGGGGGAAACCGTGGACACACTGTTCGGAACCGATGGCATACGTGGCCGGGCCTTCGAGCCACCCCTCGACAAAGACACCGTAGGGCGTCTGGGCGTCGCCCTTGCGAGTGTGTTGACCCAGACCCCACACATTCTGCTCGCCGGCGATACCAGGTCGTCCACCGAGGTCCTGGCCAGTTGGTTTGCGGGCAGCTTTGCCGCCGACGGCAGTACCGTCACCTGGGGCGGCGTCCTGCCCACCCCTGCCGTGTCGCAGCTGGTCCGCGGCGGGAACTTCGGCGCCGGGGTCGTCATCTCCGCCTCCCACAATCCCGCGGAAGACAACGGCATCAAGATCCTCGGACCGTCTGGCGAGAAGCTCGACGATACCTCCGAACGTCGGCTCGAGGAGCGGATCTCGGCGGCGCAGCTACAGACCGGCGGGCATCTCCCGGTGATCGATCACAGTCTGGGCCCCCGTTACCTCGATCTCATCGTGCAGTCCCTCGGCAATGGTCGGCCCCTGGCCGGAATGCACCTGGTCGTGGACGCGGCGAACGGCGCCGGGTCCGGTCTGGCCGAAGAGCTCTTCACCACCCTCGGCGCGAGGGTGACGTCCATCGCATCGTCCCCCGACGGCTCCAACATCAACCGCGGCTGCGGCGCCACGGCGCCGGCCCATCTCGCGCAGCAGGTAGCAGCTCACGGCGCCGATGCCGGCGTGGCGCTGGATGGCGACGCCGACCGGTGCATGTTGGTGGACGAGAACGGGCGAATCCTCGACGGTGACGACGTTTTGTACGCCTGGTCTCGGTATTTGGTCGACTCAGACAGGCTTCCCGGCCGCAAGGTCGTGGCAACCGTTATGAGCAACTTCGGCCTCGAAAACGTCCTTCGGGAGAGAAACATCAACCTGGTGCGCTGTTCGGTGGGTGATCGTTGGGTCTGGCAGGCCATGCGCGAGCACGGCGCCGCCCTCGGCGGCGAGCAGTCCGGCCACGTCATCTGTTCGCACTACGGAGTTTCCGGCGATGGCCTCCTGACCGCCGGCCACCTGTTGTCCATCGTTGCGCGGAGGGGAGAACCCGTGTCGAAGCTCTCCAACCTGGAACGTTTTCCCCAGATTCTCATCAACGTTCCGGTGACCCGACGAGCCCCCTTCGAGGACCTGCCCTCGGTTCGGAATCACCTGGCGGCGACC
This sequence comes from uncultured Holophagae bacterium, assembly GCA_963710645.1. Taxonomy (GTDB): domain Bacteria; phylum Acidobacteriota; class Thermoanaerobaculia; order Thermoanaerobaculales; family Sulfomarinibacteraceae; genus FEB-10. Next base: position 874,368 of record CAVQBD010000009.1, read on the forward strand.
GAGGAACGTCTGGTGGGGCGCGGTCGGGTGCTGCTCAGATATTCGGGAACCGAGCCGCTGGCCCGGGTCATGATCGAGGGCGAGGACGCACAAGAGATCCAAACCCTCGCGGAGGAGTTGGCCGAGACCATCCGCCAGGAGTTGGGCTGACCGCATCGCGGGTCCTCAATCGGTTGCCCTGGTCGCGCAATTCACTCCGCAGACTCCGTGAATTGCGTTGATTCGACTTTTCTTCCCTGATTACAATGCAGATTCCTGGAGGTGAGATGCCGAAGACAACCAGAAACGGCGTGAGGCTGCACTACGAGATTGAGGGCAACGGTCAGCCGGTGCTGCTCATTCACGGACACACGCTGGATTTGACAATCTGGGACGATCTCGTGGCGCCGTTGGTGGCGGCCGGTTGTCGGGTTATCCGATTCGATCTGAGGGGTCATGGCCGCAGCGATCGTCCGGAGAAGGACTACCGGATTTCCGACCACGCAACGGACGCATTCTGCGTCCTCGGTCACGCCCGGGTGGACCGAGCCGCGGTGATCGGTTATTCGATCGGAGGGGGAATCGCGCTCGAAATGGCGCTGACCAACCCCCTTCGCGTCGATCGGCTAGGCCTCATGTCGCCCGTGCTGCCCGATCGACCGTTCGAGGCGGCCTTCTTCGACAACCTCCGCAGCGTGGCTCGGGTTGTGCGTGCCGATGGAATGAGAGCGGCCATGTCCGGACCATGGATGGCCAGCCCACTTTGGGCGGAATCGCTTTCCAAACCAGGAGTCGCCGAGCGGCTGGAAGCCATCGTTCGGGACTTTCCAGGAGCCGAGTACCTGGCCTCTCAACGCGACCAGCCAAACCGGGACTGGACCGTACCCGCCCGTCTGGGCGAGATTTCACAACCCACATTGGTCATGGTCGGAGAGCGCGAAATGCCGGGATTCCTCGCCTGGGCCTCAGAGATTGCCGAGGTCATTCCAAACGCCACGCTTGAGGTCTTTGACGGGCTGGGTCATCTCCATCTGCTCGAGAGTCCGGATTTCATTGCCCATGTCTTGACGGAATTCACGGCGTCTGTCGATTGATTGGCTGTTTGGCGCCCGGGCTGCGCGCGCGGTACGGGTCGGTGATTTCGACGCGCCCGTCTCCCCGAGGCGCTACCCGAGGTTACTCGCGGCCTCCGGCCGCGGTGACCTGCCGTCACCAGCGAGTGGCCAGTGGCCGGGTCAACCCCCGCCACATCCCTCCCGGCCCAGGCCACAATCGCTGCCGCCGGCAGGTTGCCCCCTTTAACATTGTTGGGACCCAAGGCGCTGAATGACTCAGTTTGTGAGCCCCAACATTGTTAAAGACGGCACGCCCGCCCATCGCGCCCTCTCAGCCACCGGGAGGATGGCAGGGAACTTTCAACGTTTAACGTTCAACGTTCAACGTTCAACTCTCGTCAACGGCACGCCCGTTCGTCGCGCCCATTCCCGATCCGGGTGGGCGGAGGAACAGGAATTGTATGAACGCAGCACTGGGTTAGACTCTACGGCGGTCCGAGGAGGAAGAATGCCCATCACCGAACACGACGTCTTGCGCACCTTGCACACCATACCCATGCCCGGCGGCGCCACCAATCTGGTGGAGGCGGGCGTTGTCCGTCAGCTCGAGGTGGACGGTTCCCGGATCCGCCTCCTGCTGGTCATCGAGGCATCGCAGCCGGGAGTTCCGGGAACGCTCCGCGAAGCGGTGGAACGTCAACTGATGGCCCTCGACGGCGTGGACACCGTTGATGTTCAGGTGCAGACGATGCTGGCCACTGTTGGGTCCAACCCACAACCTCAGGGCGCCCCCGAGCCCGAGGGATGGAGCCACCTGATCCCGGATGTCAAGCGGGTCATCGCAGTGGCCTCTGGAAAGGGAGGGGTCGGCAAATCCACCGTGGCGGCCAACCTGGCTTTGGCGCTCGCAGCCACGGGTCGGTCCGTGGGTCTGCTCGATGCCGACATCTACGGCCCTTCACAGCAGCTGATGATGGGTTCGGAAGAAGGACCCATGGGCGATCCCAGCGGCAAGATCCATCCTGTGAATGCCCCGGGAGGCGTCAAGGTCATGTCTTTCGGCTACATCGTGGACCCTGACCAGCCCGTTATTTGGCGTGGCCCCATGCTGCAGAAAGCCCTGGAACAGTTTGTCGGCGACGTCCTGTGGGGTGAGCTCGATGATTTGATCGTTGACCTTCCTCCGGGAACCGGCGACGTGGCCCTGACACTCTGCCAGAACGTCCCACTGGAAGGGGTCGTGATTGTGACCACTCCTCAGGACGTGGCTCTGATCGACGCCCGGAAGAGCCTTCACATGTTCCGCAAATTGAATGTGCCGGTGCTCGGAATCGTGGAGAACATGGCCAACTACACATGTCCGGAGTGCGGCCACAAGGAACACCTGTTCGGCTCAGGTGGCGGGCGCCGGACCGCGGAGGACCTGGGTGTGCCGCTTTTGGGCGAAATCCCCATCGATCCCAGCATCGCGGCCGGCGGCGATTCCGGAACGCCGGTGGTCCTCCAGCATCCAGACTCCGTCGCCGCCAAGGCGTTTGTTCAGCTCGCCGCAGCTTTGGTTAATCGTGAGAGTTAGCCTCATCGAGCCCCTGTTCCCATTGCTCTCCCCGGAGGCGCGTTCCTCGGAGGTGCCTGGCATCCCGATTCGCCAAGGTCGGCAAACCAATCCACATCGTTGAGGCGAATCGGCGTGCCTGGCAGCCTCACGGGAAGCTCGTTGAGAACTCGGGCGCGACGAAAGATCCCAGCGCGTTCGATTCGGTTCACTGATTTCGACGCGCCCATCTCCCCTTGGCGCTTCCCGAGGTTACTCGCGGCCTCCGGCCGCGGTGACCAGCCGTCACCAGCGAGTGGCCAGTGGCCGGGTCAACCCCCGCCACATCCCTCCCGGCCCAGGCCACAATCGCTGCCGCCGGCAGGTTGCCCCCTTTAACAATGTTAGGACCCAAGGCGCTGAATGACTTAGTTTGTGAGCCCCAACATTGTTAAAGACGGCACGCCCAATCATCGCGCCCTTTCGTCCCGGGTGGGCGGGGGAACGTTCAACGTCTAACGTTCAACTTTCAACGGTATGGGTGGGTGGAGGCAATCCAAAATCAAGAACTCAAAATTCAAAATTCAGAATGGAAGGCGAGCGGGGGCTAGTCCTCCGTCTCTTCCTCCTGATACGACACCGCAACCCTGGTCGAGCCGTCCTCCTCCGAGTGAACCATGACGGTGACGCCGCGACCCAGGGCCTCATTCCGACCATGCACGACCCCGCCGCTTTCACCGTCTGAGGAGAATCGATCCACCCGCACCTCGAATCCCGTTGCATCGAGCCGGGAGCGATAAAACTCGACGATGGACTCCACATTTTCGTCCGACTGGAGCTGGAAACCACCGCTCATGCCACCATCCGAATTCATGGAGTGGGTGCTCTCGGCCTTGGTGCCGGGGAAGACTGGAGCCCAGTCCGGGGCCTCGGCACTGGTCTCGACGCCAGTCTTGAGAGTCCAGGTTTCATCCCCGGAACTGACTTTCAGGGTCCCCTCCTCGGGATCTCCACTGGCCTCGATGGTGACCGCGCCCTCATCGGTGGTGAAGCTGATCTTCCCGTCTTGAAGTTCTTCGATGTCCACCGTCACCGTTTCTCCGGTGTCGGTGTGACGCACGGTGATGGTGCCGGCTTCCGAGTCCACCGCCACCTCCTCCAATTCGGGATTCATCCGCACGATCAACCGAGCCGCCGACATGGCCGGGTCGTCCTCGAAATCCAGGTCCCCCGCCACGTCCTTGATTTTCTTCGCCATGAATAACCCGCTCACGGTCAGTACCAGCACCATCATCACCACGATCACGCCACACCCGATGGCAACCCACGCCAGAGTCGGGAGTCCCTGCTTCTGCTGAGTCTCGACGTTATCGGTCATTGTGAACCTCCTTGGGGGTCAACCATCGGATGCCGGGCTTCTCACCATATGGGCGCAGCTTAACACGCTCGTGACCGGCCGCGGCCCCCTATTCTGCCGCCCGCTCCCCGAATTCGCGACCCATGGTAGGATCGGGACATGGACGATCCCGACCCAGAAAATCCTTTCGGCCCATCGGCTGTGGTTGCAGCAAGAACAACCACCCACAGTCGCTTCCAACCGCCATCGGACAGACCCTGTCCCGGTCGCGCTATCGATTTTTTGGAGCGTCAACTGTGACTTTCGATCTCGTCGCAGTGGCCTTGTGTCTGATCGGGTCCGGCTTTTTCTCCGCATCCGAAACCGCTCTGACGTCGTTGCCCATCACCCGCCTCGAGGTCCTGAGAAAACAGGGCGGGCGGTTCACCAGGGCCGGTCTCGATCGATGGGCCTCAGCGCCCCAAGAGCTGCTCATCACCATCCTGGTGGGCAACAATCTGGTCAACGTGCTGGCTTCGGCCCTGGCCACCAGCATCGCCTACCGAATATCCACCAATGGAGGCCTGGCAGCGGTGGTCGGAGTCATGACGCTCGTCATCCTGGTGTTCGGCGAAATCACGCCCAAGACCCTCGCGCAACAGCACGCCCAGTGGGTCGCCACCAAGGTGGCCCCGATCCTCTATGTGCTCGATGTCGTGCTGACGCCGGTCAACAAGGTCCTCGGATTGATTTCCAAACTGCTCACCCGTGGTCAGTCAATGGAAATCCCGGTGACCGAGGAAGACCTCCTTTTCATGGCCCGCCTGGCTCACCGCCACGCACATCTGGCCAAGGATGCGCGATTTATGATCGAGAGAGTTCTCGGTTTTCAGCAGGCGATCTGCCGCGAAGTCATGGTGCCGCGCCCGCTAGTGGTGACCGTGGACCAATCGTTGTCGTTCTTGGAGCTGCGGAAGTTCATTGCGGAATCGGTTCACAGTCGTTTTCCCGTGGTGGACGGCTCTCCGGACGCCATCGTGGGCGTCCTCCACGCCAAGCACCTGTTCCGGCTCGGCCCCGACGACCAATGGATCGACCTGGTGGTCGCCCCACTCTATATTCCCGAGACCCGGCGGCTGCCGGACCTGCTCCACGATTTCCGGCTCTCGGGTCAGCACATGGCTGTGGTGCTGGATGAATTCGGCGGTCTGTCCGGGGTCATCACTCTCGAAGACGCTCTCGAGCTGCTCGTGGGCGAGATCGACGACGAGTTCGACCAGGAACAGACCGCAGTGGTGCGAGCCGGGGACGGTGGTTGGTCGGTCCCCGGGCACCTCTCTATCCGACGTCTCCAGGTGCTCCTCAACCGATCCATCGAGCGACCACCCGACGTGGATTCGGTTGGCGGTCTGGTCTCCCATCTCATGGAAGAAGGGGTCCGGCCGGGCGTGGCCGCACAGGCGAACGGCATACAGTTCCTCGTCGAGGAGGTTCAAGACGGCCGTGCCGCGCGAATTCACGTGAGCCCCCACCCACCACGGCACAGGGACTAGGTAGGGGGGCTAGGGACTAGGGGCTAGAGCCTCCACCCGCCCAATTCGGAATTCGAAATTCGAAAACCTGCCCGCGCCGTCGCGGGAAATTGGGCGCCAAGACCTCAGGACCTCTCATTACCGATCAGTCCTCCAGGCGGGAAAAGGTGCCCTCCGGGTGCAAGAGATTCCGGCACCGGTATCGGAGCACCGTCCGCACCACCTCATCGTTGCGCACGACTTCGATGGGGTCGACCTCGCGCACCTCCTCGAAGAGCTCCTGGAGCTTCTCCAGCTGGCCCTCCCGTTCGGTGACGAAGAGAAAATCTCGGCCCTCGAGCGCCGATGGCGAGTGCCAGTACAACGACGCCAAACCATGCTTGCCACCCCTAATATGGGCCAGCCGGGTTGGCATCCGACCCTTCGTGAGAAAGGCGTAGAGATGGACGTCGCTGTAGCTCTCTGACGCCATCATCTCGCCTGGGGCCAATTCCTGTTCGATGCGGTCCGCCACCTCCTGGTTGCCGATGAGATCGCTCAGGGCGCTGGTTGAGACCCTGGTCGGCCGGCCGCCGTAGCTCCACTCCAGACCCAGCAGCGGCTCAGGGGAAAACACGATACCAATGGCCAGGAGTGACAGCCCCAGACCAAAGATCCCTCCTGCGATCACCAAAAAGCGGCGACCACGGAAGGCCACAAGCACGAGCAGAGCGGCGAAGACCATCACTCCAGTGGTTCCCCAGTGGGGAGCCGAACGGGTCCGCAGGGAAACGAGGCCGAAAAAGACCAGCGGAGAAATCGCCGCGACCCGCGCGGTCAGCCAGCCGGCCCGAGAGGGGCGTCGGCTCAACCACCACGCCGCGCCAAAGGCGATGGCCAAAAAAGGTGTCACCAACAGGGCCGCTCCGCCCAGGTACTCCCCAAGATACTTCAGGGTGAATCCGCCCGAGCCATGACGTCCGGCGACCTGGAATCGGATGTTGTCCCAGTTGTGTTGAACCGCCCAGATCCAGACCGGAGCCGTGAGCGCAAAGCTCATGGTCGCCGCCAGATACGGGGTCGGGGTCTTGAGGTGCTCCCGAGCGGAGCCCTTGACAACGGCCGGCACCACCGCCGGAAGTACGGTCACGATGGGAAATTTGGCGAGAAACCCCAACCCAACCGCGGCACCGAAACCCCACCATGCGCTGCGCTCGCCCTGGGCGAGGGCCACGGCGGCCCATGTCGCGCCGAGAAAAGCCGTGGCCATGGCCACATCGGTGGATGCGTAGAATGAACCCAAAAACATCAACGGCGTCAGATGCAGGAGCAGGTATGCGAGCGTCGCTTCGCGCCCACCACCGCCCAACCTGCGCACCAGCGGCAGCAACATCAGACCGACCAGAAAGCTCGCCACGATCGCCGGTCCACGCACCGCCACCCGGCACTCACCCAATACGGCGCGGAAGGGAATCATGGACCAGATGACCAGGGACGGCTGGTCAAAAGTGCTCCACTCTGGATGGCGGGAGCAATCCCAGTAGTAGGCCTCGTCTCCAGAAATCGGCAGCATGGCCGCAAGAACGATATGAAGCAGGGTCAGCGAGAGGAGCACGCCGAGGAAGAACTTCCTCGACCCTGGATCCTCGCCTCCACCGCTTCCCGGGGGTCGGTTCTCCGTCATTTGAACCTAGAGGCTGCGGCGCAGTTTCCAGAGCCGGGCCAGGGTGCCGAAGGCCAGCCCGAGGTGGACCTTTGACTCGCCGTAGACCCGAGGCAGATGTTTGACCCCAACCTGGGCCCAACGGAGATTCGCCCGATCAGCCCGCGCATAAATCTCCGCGTCGATCAGGAACCCCTCGCTGTTCAGGTCGATCATATAGAGGAAAGACCTTCGGAAGAGCTTGAGCGCACAGTTGACGTCCTGGACATCGAGTCCCAGGATTCTGGCCTGGAGCCAGTTGTAGGTGGCCGACACCCGATGCCGTATCCAGTTGTCCTCACGGTGCTGTCGAATCCCTCCAACCATGTCAGCGTCCTTGAGGAAGGGATAGAGTTTGGTGATGTCACGGAGATCGAACTGACCGTCGGAATCCGTCAAACAAACGACCATGTACTGCACGGCGTCGAATCCGCGACGGATCGCGAGGCCGTAGCCCTGGTGGCCGACCTGGGTCAGAACCCGAATACGCGGATCGTTGTCGGAGAACCTCTGGAGAATTTCCGGAGTCGAGTCGGTGGATCCGTCATCCACCACGACGATCTCCCAGCGGTCACAGATCTCGTCGAGAGCTTGGACCGCCTCCGGAATCACGACGGGCAACGCCTCCTCTTCGTCGAGGGCCGGCATCACCACCGAAAGTTCGGGGATCAACTTGCCGGGTTGATAGTGAGATTCCATGCTGTCAGCCACGTGCGCATTGTAGCAAAATGCCGCCACCCACCCACCCAGGCAGTAGGCAGTAAGCAGTAAGCACTGGGCAGTGAGCAGTGAGCCGTTCCCCCACCCGCCCACACGGGCTATGGGGCTATGGGGCTATGGGGACCACGGCCAACGGCTCACCGCAGCCCGGATGCCGGATCCCCCACCTAGATTCTTCGACTCGGCCCTGTGGGCCTCGCTCAGAATGACAATTGAGGGGATTCAGTCGCCTCCTACCCTTCCGCCATCTTGTCATGCTGAGGAGCCGAAGACGACGAAGGATCTGGGTGGGGGTGGAACATTCAACTTTCAACTTTCGACTTTCGACTTTCGACTTTCGACTCATGGGTCGGGTGGGGGCATTCCTCATTTCTCATTTCTCATTCCCCGGACAACCGGGGTCGGTGGTTCGCGTCCTTCGAGGACCGCCACCACGTTCCGAGCGGCCAACTCCGCCATGGCGGCCCTGGTTTCCACCGTCGCCGATCCCACGTGGGGCAGCAACACCACGTCGGGCCGGTCGAGCAGCGACCGGTGGACTCGCGGTTCGTGCTCGTAGACATCGAGCCCGGCTCCTCCGAGATGACCCGCCTCGAGCACCCTCACCAGAGCTTCCTCGTCCACCAGCGGGCCACGAGCGGTATTGACGAGAATGGCCCCGGGGGGCATCAGCAGCATCCGTGCCTCATCGAGCAGGTGTCGCGTAGTCTCGTTGAGGGGCGCATGCAGGGACACGACGTGGCTGGTGGACAGCAGGTCGTCGAGCTCGAGGAACTCAGCCGCGGGATCGGGGTCAAGGTGCGGTTCCACATCGGTGTAGGCAACCTTCATCCCAGAGGCCAACGCACGGCGAGCCACGGCCCGGCCGATCCGGCCGTAACCGATCACACCCAGGGTCTTGTCCTGGAGACCGGTGCCCAACAGGAGATCCAGCTGCCAACCCTCAAAACGGCCCGACCTGAGGTGGTCCTCGGCCTCCCGCAGCCGTCGGGTCACCGCCAGGACCAGCGCCCACGCCAGATCGGCCGTCGCCTCGGTAAGCACATCAGGGGTATTGGTGATCCACACCCCGCGCTCCTGAGCAGCGGTGACGTCGATGTTGTCGAATCCCACCGCGACGTTGCCCACAACGCGGAGCGCAGGACATAGGTCGAGCACCAGACGAGTCACCGGATTTGCGAGCAGGGTGAGGGCGCCTTCCGCTGTGCCGAAAAACTCCGCGACGGCCTCCTCGGTCACCAGCGCGGCCCCACTGCGAACTCGCACACAGAAGCGCTCGGATAGAATGCTCTCTGCTCGCCCCGGCAGGGGCGAGGTGATGGCGACGGTGGTCACGACCAGCCCTCGGAAGCGGCTACGAAGTCTGCGATCAACTCCTCGACGGGTTGTTCGGCGGTCTCCACGATCCGGCCCAATTCGAGCCCGGCCTCGTCGAACACCAGGATGGTGGGAACCAGATCCACCACCGGATCTCCACCGAGATCGGCGACCACCTCGGGATCGTGGATCCGTTTGGTACGGTCAACCCCGACCATCACATGGGTGAAACGATCCCCACCCACATCGGAGAAGACCCGCTGGAGCCGAGGCACCTCGCGCTCGGAGTCCGAACACCATGTGGCGAGGATGGTGACGATGCGATAGCGACCCGCCGCCGCGGCCAGCCGGTCCACCGAGGCCGAATCCGGCAGATAGGCGGTCTGCTCCTCCACCCACCCGGGCAAGGCCTCGAGATCTCGCCAGGCCAGACGACCCACCAGCACAGGCGTCGGTGGCGGCGGTTCGGCCCCCGTGTACCGATCCACACGAATGATCGTGTCCCCAACTTGGAGGCGTGTGAGCACATCTCGTCCCGCCACCACCTCTCCGAAGTTCGTGTAATGACCGGTGAGCCGGTCGGACGGCTGCAACATGAAGAAGAACTGACTGCCACCGGTCTGCGGACCGGAGGTCGCGATCCCTGCCCGCCATGAGTCAAAGGGGTGCATGCTCGGTTCGTCCGGGATGACGAAACCGGGGCCGCCCCAGCCATCTCCGCGCGGATCGCCGCCCTGAACCACGAAGTTGGGAACGACCCGATGGAAGACCAGGCCGTCGTAGAAGCCCTCCTCGGCCAGGCCCCAAACCTCCCTCGACGTGATCGGTGTGTGTTCGAGCTCGAGGCGAATCCTGACAGTGCCGCGCACCGTCACCAGATCGAGCCATCGCGGCTCGGTTGTCCATGCCACCAGGTCCTGGTACCACTTGCCACCGTGCCGCGGTTCACCATCGTTGACGGTCGTCTTCAGACCGAGCTCGCGTGCGGCATTGACCACCATGGCCGCCACCATGCGGCTCGGATCCCGCTTCGCCATGTCCAGCACCACGCCCCGCCCATCCTCCGCAGACGCCTTCAACGCCGCGGTCAGGGCCGCGGCCCTGGCATCACCTTCGTCGTCGGCGGACCATCGACTGAAGAGTTTGAGAGCGACTTGGGGATCTCCGAGCCTTGAATCATCGGCCAATAAATCCACGCACTGTGCCCTCACCATGGGATCGGGATCGGATTGCAGGAGGCCCCACAGCGTGTCGCTACGGGCGACGGCTGCATCCTGATCCAGCGATTCCAACCAGGCTAGCCGGACAACCGGCTCACGGTCAGCCAGGACACGTCGCTCCAGCTTGCCACCCGGCGGGTCCACGATGGCCGAGGTCCGCGCGGCAGCGCGCCGCCGCCAGAGTTCGCCGCCGTCGATCCAACCGCTTGCGATCTTGGTTGCCTCGGTGGCGTTCCGCCGTGCCAGGGCCACCAGTGCCTCGGACGCCGGCCACGGCTCTCCGGTGATGGCGATGCTTCGCAGCTTGGCGTCGTCACCGATCTCGGGATGGCTTCCCCCCACCGCCAGGGCAGTGACCGCCAGCTGACTCCTCATGGAGGTCCACAGCCCGGCCATTTCGGCGCCGGCAGCCTCCGGAATCGGAACCTCGGGGCGGGCCGCGAGAACCTGGCAGACCGCGGTCTGGACCCGCCAGTCGCCGTCGCTGACCGCTGTCAATATGACCTCGCGGTCGGCGGTGTTGACTGAACCACGGCGATAGCCCTCGATCGCGGTGGCACGGATCACCGGCTCCGCGTCCACCGCCAATTGCCGCAGCCCCTCGCCACGTTGGGGACGTTCGCTTCGAGCCAACGTGGAGGCCGCCGCCCGTCGGAAGACCGGATTGGTATGTTGTGCATACCGTGTCGCCTGCTCCTCCCACGGCCCATCACCAAGCCGCCACAGGTTGGCGATTCCTGTCTCCAGCACCGATGGGTCGCGCTCGGTCAGCAGGTGTTGCATGACCGTCTGATAGGCCGCCTCGCCGTGGTGAGAGGCTGCCCACATTGCGGCCTGTCGAACCAGCGGTGCCGGGTCGTTGAGGCCACGGGCCGCCACCGACAGCCCATCCGGCGCCATGCGACCGGCCGCGATCATGGTCTGGTACCTCACCCACGGGTCGCCATCGCGGGCGTACTCACCCACCAGCCGCAGCCGCGCCGCATCGGCCTCCGAAGCCAGGGCACGGGCCGCCAGTATGCGTGAAATGGGATAGGGGTCCTGCAGGATACCGGACGCCAGAGAGTTGGTCAGACCCTCGAAATCGATGGCGGCGAGCAAAGCAGCCTTTCGCACGGCGACATCGTCGGAGGTGGCGGAGACAACCACTGTGGCCACGGTGACCAGGCAGCCGGCAAGCAGAAGAGACCACCACCCCTTGCGAGCCCGTTCACCTCGACAACTCGGTACACCCATCATCACGCTCCGTACAAGAGTCGATCTCCCAGAACCGGGGGAAGTCCAGCCTGCATGATCCGTCGGCGGGCCATGGCGGTGCGGTAGTTCACTCTGAAGATCTGAAATCGCGCTTGTTCCTCATCATAAATGCAGTAGGCGGCCCGGGGGTCACGGTCCCGCGGCTGGCCCACCGAACCGGGGTTGATCAAATAACGGCTGCCCGCCTCGAGATCAATGGTCACCCGCCGGCCGGCCAGGAGCTTCACTTCGAGAGAAGAAGGGTCGTCATCGTCGCCAAGGACAAACATCGATGGCACATGGGTGTGGCCGAAGAAAATCACCCGATGACCGAGGGCAGCGAACGCCAGATTCGCATCGTAGGCCGAAAAGATATACGCGTCCTCGTCGATGGCCGAGCCATGACAGATCGCCAACTCCGGCGACACCTCCAACGGACCCACCGCGGTCTTTCGGAGGAATTCGAGGTTCTTCGGGTCGAGATTCTCCAGCGTCCACTCGGACGCCTCACGGGCATACCGGTTGAAGTACTCCGGGCTGTCCAGCCCAGAACACACGCGGTCGTGGTTGCCGCGCACCACAGTGGCGTGACGGCCCAGTCCCCGCAGCCATCCGACGACCTGATTCGGGGACGCGCCATAGCCCACCGCGTCGCCGAGGAAGAGGACCCTGTCAAAGTCCTTGCGCCGGGCATGGGCGAGCACAGCGGTGAGTGCCTCCCAGTTGCTGTGGACATCGCTCAGGATCAGGTACCGCACGGCACTCCCACCACCAGACCGGCGATCTGCGCTGCCACCTCTTCCGGCGACTCGGACCCGTTGAGTGCGACCGCCAACGTGGCCTGCCCATAGTGCGGCCTTCGGTTGTCATACAGACGCCGTGCGGCTTCGGACCCGGTGAAGAGCGGCCGGCCGCCCGGGTCCGCTTCAAGCCGCCCTATCAGCACCGCCCAGGGCACATCCAAAAAGACCGAACAGCCACCGCCGGAGTGCATGATGTCACGGTTGACCGGATCGCAGAACGCGCCCCCGCCGGTGGCAACCACCGCATCACCCCCGCCGCCGGCGGATTCCAGGTTCTTCTTCTCCGCCTGACGGAAAACGTCTTCTCCCAAGGACTGAAAGACCTCCTGGATGGGCATTCCGAAACTGTCCTCCAATCGACCGTCGAGGTCGATGAAGGTCCGTTCCATTCGCCGGGCCAGCTCGCGGCCGACCGAAGTCTTACCGGCCCCCATGAATCCTACGAGGTAGATGTTGGGCATCCATCAATTTTAAGTGATCCGGAGCGATCTCGGTGAATGCCCAATTCGCTCCGCGGATTGGGAGCTAATTTATTGAACTCGATGCGCGGAGCGAATCGAGCAGACACCCAGACGATCCCTGCTATCCGAGGAACCTCTCCATGAAATGCGTACTGAGGTTCCCCGCCTGGAAGTCCGCATCCTCGAGAATCTTCAGGTGGAGGTCAATTGAGGACTTCACCCCTTCGATCCGGAACATCTGAAGCGCTCGCCGGCCCCTGACGATGGCCTCCTCCCGGTCACGGCCGTGCACCAGGAGCTTTGCCATCAGGCTGTCGTAGTAGGGAGGGATCGTGTAGCCGGCGTACAAATGGGTGTCGACCCGGACCCCCGGGCCCGAAGGAAGGGCCAGGAAATCGATCCGACCGGGTGACGGAGCGAAGGTCACCGGGTCCTCCGCATTGATCCGGAACTCGATCGCGTGTCCTTTGGGCCGGGTCTGGCGCCGCTTCGGCAGGGACATGGGCTGGCCGGCGGCGATCAGGAACTGCTCCTTGACCAGGTCGATCCCGGTCACCATCTCGGTCACCGGATGTTCCACCTGAATCCGGGTATTCATCTCCATAAAATAGAAGGTCCCATCCTCGGCGAGCAGGAATTCGACGGTTCCGGCATTGGTGTACTTCGCGGCCCGTGCCGCCGCCACGGCCGCGGAGCCCATTTCGGTGCGCAGGTCCGCATCGAGGGCCACCGACGGCGCTTCCTCGATGATTTTCTGGTGACGCCGTTGGATCGAACACTCCCGTTCCCCGAGGTGAACGACGCGGCCCTTGTTGTCCGCCATCACCTGGAACTCGATGTGGCGGGGCCGTTCGAGGTATTTCTCGAGGTACACCGTGGCGTCGCCAAAGGCGACTTCGGCCTCGTTGCGCGCCGTATCGTAAGCGGTGCTGAGTTCGGCGTCATCGAAGGCGAGCCGCATGCCACGTCCACCACCCCCGGCCGAGGCCTTGAGAATCACCGGGTAGCCCACCTCCCGCGCCAGATCAAGGGCCGCTTCGCTGCTCGTCAGCGCGCCTTCTGATCCCGGCAGGATCGGCACCTCTGCACCGGCCATGGTGCGCCGGGCCTCCGACTTGTTGCCCATCAGACGCATGGCGTCGGGTGACGGACCCACAAAGGTCAGACCGCACTCGGCGGTGACCTCGGCAAAATGGGGATTCTCGGCGAGGAATCCGTAGCCGGGATGGATGGCCTCTGAATCGGTGATCTTGGCGGCCGAGATCACGGCGGTGACATTGAGATAGGAATCGCTGGACGCCGGTGGACCGATACACACCGATTCGTCTGCAAGCCGGACGTGGAGGCAGTCGCTGTCGGCCTCCGAGTGGACCGCGACGGTTGCGATGCCCAACTCGCGGCAGGCGGCGATGATCCGGACGGCGATCTCGCCACGATTGGCGATCAGAACTTTCGAAAACATCTCAGGCCGGCCGTACCGCGAACAGGCGCTCGCCGTACTCCACCGGTTGGGCGTTCTCCGGGAGGACCTTCACAATGGTTCCGTCGACGTCGCACTCGATCTCGTTCATCAGCTTCATCGCCTCGACGATGCACAGGGTCTGCCCCGCTGCGACAAGATCCCCAACCTTCACATAGGGTTCCGCGTCCGGGTTCGGAGCGCGGTAGAAGGTGCCGACGATGGGAGAGGTCACGTAGTGGACACTCTCGTCAACCGCCTCGGCACCCCCAGGGGTCGCCTCCAATGCCGGTGAGAGCTGCGCGGCGGCCTCCGCCATCGCCATGGAAGTGGATTCCACGACCGAGATCTGGGGTGTGCCCTTGATCTTTATCTTTGTACCGCCATGTTCGATGTCCAAGCTGCCCACGCGGGTTGAAGCCACCAGCCGTATCAGCTCACAGATCTCCTCGAATTTGTACATTTAACCGTCCACCTCAGACGAATTCGGAGTAAAGGCGCGAACCGGTGAGCCGGCTCAACAACCGCCCCTTGCCCACCAGGGCGCTACGATCCAGCACCAACACCAGGAAGTAGCCGGCGGCGAGGCTGGTCAGAATCACGGCCGCATCCTCAGCATAGATCGAGAGCTGCTGCAGCTCACCGTGGTCGAATTCACGCTCGGTCCGCTCCACCTCGGCGACGATGGCGGCAAACTCGGTGCCCAGCGCCTCCAAAGAGGCGTCCTGGGGCGCCAAGACCACCGGTATGCCATCGGGATCCACAATGGCAGCCCCCCGGGAACCGGGACACCTCTCCACCAGGTTGATCATCTCCTGTTCGAAGTTCACGTCGAATGCCTCTCCGAAGCCAGTCTAATGGTGTCGAGCCAGCCCCGCAACGCCGCGACCTTCGCGCCGGTCACGTCGATCTGGTCCGCACCGGACCCCGACTGCAGTCCACGAAGCATTTCGCTGGCCTCAGCGTTCGACGGATTTTGCTCGATCAGGCGCTCGAGAGTGGCTCGGGCGAGGCCTTTGTCGCCCTGTTCCAAGGCCAGCTTTGCCAGGGTCAGCGTGGGCAGGGGCACGTCGCTGGCGGTCACCGATCCGCTCTCGTCATCCTCGTCTTCCGAGGGACGGTCGAAATGTGCGATGGCCTCGGGGATCAGCACCTCCTCGGCGTCATCCACCGCCTCGAAAGCCGCTTTGGCCCCGGCGTCGGTCGGCACGCTCTCGTCCTCGAATTCTCTGGACGAAATGTCGAAATCCGCGATGGCTTCGGGAACGAGCGGAGGCTCTGTTACGTCGACCACCTCCGGCGGTTGGTCGACCGAATCCTCGCCGCTATCGGCTTCGGCCAAGGCTGGCTCCACTGAGGCGTCGAACGTGGCGATCTCGGAGTCCGCCTCGGTGGGTTCCACCGCGTCATCGTCGTTCCTCATATCCGCCCATGACTCGAACTCCGGCTCTTCAGCGGCGACAGGGACGGGATCGAGGTCGGGCTCGGCAATCTCGGGCACCGGGAGATCGTCTTCGAAGTCGGCGTCGATCATCACCTCTTCCGCCGGCGATTTCTCCTCGCCGGGGACGTCATGATCCACCGCCGCTGGAGGCTCCACGCGCAGCAGGGCGCCGCCATCATCGTCCTCCATATCGGCCCACGACTCGAACTCGTCCTCGTCCTCGTCCTCGGCAAAAGGCTCTTCCCCAAAGGGTCCATCCAACGCGGGTTCGACTGCGCTACCGTCCAGCCCGACCGGATCGTCTTCGGCGTCGCCGCCGGCAGCGACCTCGTCGAACAGCTCATCAGCGACAACGGCCTCCACTTCGATCTCGGCTCTCGGGGGATCGGCAGCGGCGAATACGTCGGCCTGGGTCGCCGCCCAGTCGTCCGAGGCCCCGATCTCGTCCGCAAAAGGATCTTCCGCGGACAGAATGATGACCTCCGCCGGTGGTCGCGGAACCGGGATGGCCCGGGCCGCGCGCGCCTCTTCAGCCGCCATTTCGTCGGCGATTTGTTTTTCGGCATCGGCCAGCTTGGCGGCCACGTCATCATCACCCGGGGCGGCGTCACCCAGTGCCGTCAAAATCTCCACTGCATCAGACCAGCGCTCGTCGGCGAAGGCCGCATCGGCCACCGCGCGGGCCGCCTCCACATTCCCGGTATCCAGTGTGTGGGCGCGGGCGAAGGCCTCCACGGCACCGGCCGAGTCTTGAATGTCAGAGAGGGCGCGGCCAAGAACCACCCACGCCGCCGCGTACCTGGGATGGACCTCGAGGCCGCGGCGCAGAATCGCCACAGCCTCCTCGGCTTCACCCTCCCGGCGCAGCAGCTCGGCAAGTTGATTGAAGACCCGCGAGGACGGGTCCTCGCGGAGCTGGTAGCGGAGCTGGTCGATGCGGTAGTTCATCGCGTTCAACTATACCGAAACGCAACCGAATGATCAGTGTGGATCGCCACAGGGGGAAGTTAAACGTTGAACGTTAAACGTTAAACGTTCCCCCACCCACCCGGAGCGGGTAGGGCGCGATGGGCGGGCGTGCCGTCTCTGACGATTGTTGGGAACCAAGGTCTGGCAAGTCGCATGCCGGGAGAGTCCCAACAATCGTCAAGAGGGGGCAACCTCGGGGAGCGCCATGGGGAGAGGGACGCGATGAAGGAAGTTAAACGTTGAACGTTAAACGTTAAACGTTCCCCCGCCCACCCGGAGCGGGCAGGGCGCGTTGAGCGGGCGTGCCGTCTCTGACGATGTTGGGTCGAGGTCGACCAGGCCGCGTGCCGCGACGAGTCCCAAACATCGTCAGAGGGGGCAACCTCGGGGAGCGCCATGGGGAGAGGGACGCGATGAAGGAAGTTAAACGTTGAACGTTAAACGTTAAACGTTCCCCCACCCACCCGGAGCGGGCAGGGCGCGATGGGCGGGCGTGCCGGGTATGACGTTGTGCGGTCAACAGGTGACGAGTCGTTGCAGCGGTAGAGGCGCACAACGTCAATACCGGGCAACCTCGGGGAGCGCCATGGGGACATGGGCGCGATGGAAAACGAAGCTCGATCGCACGCCGCTGTCCCTTCGTCGTGCCCCGGCTCTCAACGCGCTCCCCGTCGAGGATGCCAGGCACGCCGATTCGCCTCAACGAAACGAATCGCTTCGTCGGCTTTGACGAATCGGGAGCCAGGCACCTCCGAGGAACGCGCCCCCGGCGACAAAAAAACCGGGCCCGAAGGCCCGGCTGGTCTGGTGGTTATGGGTTGGTTACGGGGCCGGGATTCCCTCGCCCTGGACCGCGAATTCGACGGATGTCGGACTTGCGTCCGGGTTGTCCGCAAATATGGTGATGACCGCCGAGTAGGTCCGTTCCTCGGTCGGGTTGAAGACCACATCCCGAATCACGTTGCTGCCCGGTGCCACCATTCCGGAAGGACCACCGTCGATCCAGAAGTTGTCGGGGTCGGTCCCGGAGACCGTCGCGGTCCATGTCAGAGCGGCCCCGCCATCGTTGAAGATGGTGAAGGACAGCATCGCTGGCGGATCGCTGGTAATCACCTGTCCGAAGTCGAGAGGATCGTCTACCTGGAGTCCCCAAATGGCGTAGGGCTCACAGGTGGTGTCCTCGGGCTCGTAGATCAGTGCGCCGTCAAGCGTACTCGAGCAGTTCCCCGGCTGGTTCTGCACCGTGACACGCACCGGTGACGGCGTACGCCGCAGACCGGGGAAGCCGTCATTGGTGGTGCACGGCGAGGTGTCGTACTGGAGCCCAAAGTCGTTAGGCGCCGGGATGCCCTGCACCTCGATTGTGCTTTCATTGATGACATCGACGGATGAAGGCGACATCACGAAGTCGTTGATCTTCACCAGCAGGTTCTCGGCGAAGTCCGCGCCAAAGATCGTGATGTCATCGGGATCCACATCGTCGCCGTTGTTGTAGGACCGGACAAAGACCGGATCCACCGACACCACCGTCGGCGTGTTTCCGAGCAGGGTGAAGTTGCCGCCCTGTTCTTCCCGGTTGCTCTCGATGAGCAGCACGCTGAACGGATTGCTCTGGTCGTTGCAGTCGGGCTGAACATCCAATGGGATTCGAATCGCGATTTCGGTTCCGGAGACCGACTGAACCTCGACCTCGATATCTCCCCAGAACACTTGGAGCGGATCTTCGAAGCCCGAGCCGTAGATCAGCACCACGTCACCACGGTCACCTTCGGTGGGCGAGTTGCCCGAGATGTAGAGGTTGTCGCCGTAGATGAAGGGCATGGTGTTTGAGGTCTTGCCGTTTGTGATATTGGTGACCTGGACATCCACCGTCACCGGCGGCGTCTCGTTCTGCTGGCTGTAATCCGGCGACAAACAGGTGATGGTGTCGTTGTCCGCCGGTGTCTGATCGTCCACCACGTTGACGTCGGTGGCCGAGAGATTGCCGAACTTCACCTGCATGGGAATCTTGAAGCCGGAGCCGAAGATGGTCACCAAAGTGCCGCCGTCGAGCGGTCCGGCGATGGGCGACAGCGCGTTGATCACCGGTTCGGGATCGTCGGCGAGGACGATGAAGGCCTGCTGCGCTGTGTACTGCCCGACGGGCGTGAAGACCGTCGCGTCGGCGAGTTCGTTGGTGGCCAACGGTGTGGTGCTGAAGCGCGGCGTGGTGATCAGCAGCTGCTGACCGTCTTCGGAGACCGACAGGATTTCGGCCAGCAGGGTCCGGCCCTGGAAGATGAACTCGAAGCGTGTCGCATCGTTGAAATCGCGGCCAAAGACCACGACCTGGTCACCTCCTGCCGAACCACCATAGTTCGGGTCGAGCACATAGATCACGGGATCGCCCACCCCGCTCGTCTCGGCGAGGAAGGTGAAGGCCGACGGTAGGTTGACCGTCTGCTGTGATGCGGTGCCCACACCGCCCACCACCGTGACGTTGGCCGGCTGATTCTGGTTCCGGTCGGCGGCACTGATGTATGGGGTGGTGATGGTGATCTCACCCGGCGCGGACAGCGGACTGCTCTCCAACACCTGGGTGACGATGGCAGAGTAGTCCTGGCCTTCGACGTTGAAGCTCACGTCCACCGGCCCGGTGATGCCCTTGCCGCGCAGCATGACGGTTTCGCCACCATCGAAGGCCCCAATATTGGGAACCAGCGGTTGGTAGATCTGGAGACCGTCACTGCCGTTGCTGTTGAACGGAATGGAAATCGTCCTGCTGACGCCCTCGACTTCCGCGCGAACCGAGTAATTCCCCGGATCCGATGCGGTGAAGAGGACGCGAGCCCGGCCGCTCTGGGTGTCGGCGGTGGTCGCGGTGGAGCCATTCTCGAACGAACCGCCGGACGCGGTGAACTCCACAGTTGTCCCATTGTCCGCCTGGCTGCCGTTGTTGAAGATCAGGGCTTCGACCTGCACAGACGCCCCGACGACCGGCGCCGGATCACTCACCGTGAGGGTGACGATCGACCACTCTGCCGGAACGACGGTCGGAGCGGGAGCCGGGGTGGGGCTGTTGCCGGAGCACGCGGTCAGACCCACGAGCCCGAGCACTACGATACATATAGTTAGTTTTTTCATGACTCCTGCCCCCCACTACCCATCGGTACAGAAGAATCTGAAGGCGATCGGAATCGGTTCTGTGGCGACCGCCTTTCCGGAAACGGTCCGGCCGTACATCACCAGCCACAGGGCCTGGCGAATGAGCGGTTGCCCGGTCTCCGGATCAATTCCGCCGTTTTCAGGTTGGAGAAACGACAACGGCGGAACGAGGAAGTTCTCGGTGGGATAGACCCGCCAGTTCTCGAGTACAGCTTCGCCGCCGCCCTCCACAAAAACACCCTGGTCGATGGACCACTCGGGCGAGGCGGTGGAGCCGCCATCGGTGCGGTTCGGCGTGATGACCCAGCGGTAGATGTTGACGTCGTTGTTGGTCCCCAACTCGGCGCCGGGCGCCTTCGGGTTCGAATTGACGTTCATCTTCGTGACCGTTACGTCGCCGCCAAGGCCCACGCACACGTCGACCTCTGGGTTGTACTCCTCGATCTCCACCGTGAGGACCACAGCCGACTCGGTGTCGTCGAGCGTACTGTTGCCGCCGCACGAGGCCACCAGCAGTGCCAGCGCCGCGAGGGTACACAGTTGGGGAATTCGGTTCATCAGATTCCTCCCCTAGTACTTCACAATTCTCGGAGTAATGAAAATCAAGAGCTCGTCGTGGCGTTTGAACACCGCCTTGCTCTTGAACATCCACCCGAGAACCGGGATCTGAGACAGGCCGGGGACCCGGTTCTCATTGTCCTGATCGTTGATTTGATAGATGCCGGCGATCACCGTGGTTCCGCCGTCACGCACCAGCAGCTGGGTGGTGGCGTCGCGGGTGAAGATCGGCACGTTCTGGCCGCCGATGACCGCGGAAGACAGCACCGGCTCCTGTTTCTTGATGTCGATCTCGAGGTTGACTGTGCCTTCCGCAGTGATCTGTGGAGTCACTTCGAGCCTCAAGGTCGCATCGACATATTGCACTGTGACGGTGTTGTTGGCCACCGTCTGGACCGGAATCTGGAGACCCGACCGGATCGACGCCTTCTGAAGGTTCTGGGTTGTCACCCGCGGCGTCGAGACGATCTTGACCACACCGTCGACCTCGGCGGCCGTCAGCAGGAAGTCCAGATTGAAGGTGTTCAGGATGTCGGCGAAGGCGAAGCCCAGGAAGGCCTGGTCGCCACGCGGCAGGTTGACTCCCCCTCGGGTTTTGATCGAGTTCGGGAAAGTGAGGCCGGTGTCGTTGCCGTGTTCGGCATCCATCACCGACTGGAAGCCCCAGGTCACACCGAGCTCACGCGAGAAGTCGCGGGTCGTTTCCACGATCCGGCCTTCGATCACCACCTGCGGGGTGGGCTGGTCGAGGGTCTCGATGAGGCGGAGAATGCCCTCCACCCGATCCACGACGTCCCGGATGATGATCTTGTTGGTGCGTTCGTCCACCACCACCGAGCCGCGCTCCGAGAGCAGATAGGACTCGTTGGTGAGCAGGGTCGCCACATATTGCGCCTTGGCGTAAGAAAGCGGTTTGACCACCGTCTTCAGCGGTTTCGCCCGCTCCTTCTCCTGTTCGAAGGCGGCCTGGGCCGACTTCTCCTGCGCCAGTTTGGAAATGGGCGCCACCCGGAGCACATTGTTCTCGAGCACGTAATCAAGCCCGTTGATGCGCAGGATCAGGTCCAATGCCTGGTCCCAGGGCACATCCCGCAGCTCCACGGTGACCGATCCGCTGACACCGGGGTCGAGCACGATGTTGAGCTGTGTCAAGGCGGAAAAGGTCCTCAAGACGTCCTTGATGTCGGCGTCCTTGAGAGTCAGAGTGATCGGCTCACCGGTGAACTGGACCTCCTGGGAGGCCACCTCGGTGGTCTCGAAGTCCTCCTCGGTGAGCTGGCTGCCGTCAAAGACCTGCGCCGCCGGGGCCTGCTCGATGAGCTGCGCCGGGTCGGCAACGAAGGGGCTCCTGGCCGACGTCGGCTGGGCCTCATTCTCGGCTATCACGGCTGAAGAATCGATCTCCGGCTCAGCCGTCGCCGGCATCTCGAACAGCGATGAGGCAACACTTCCGGCTGCCTCGGCCGCCACTTGAGCCGGCTCGGACCGAGCGATTTCGATGGACGAGCCTGAGGCGTCGGCGGTCCGGACGAAGGTGTCCGAAATCACCGCAGTTGCCGTCGGCGCCGAGCCCACCGTCAGCAACGCCCCGTTGTCGGACTGCGTGAACTCGTAGTTCGCGGCGCCCTTGAGGTCCACCACGATACGGGTGATCGGCTCGGGAGTAGCCCGGAACTGAGCCACCCGGACCTGCTGCACCTGATCGGAGTTCACCGGGAAGAGATGACGCTTCTCCCGGTTGATCACGCCATGGAGGTCCACCACCAGACGATCCGGGTTCTCCAGCACAAAGGTCTGCCCGTGGAGCTGGCCGTCACCGCGGAGCTCTATCACCACGCCTTCGCCGGAACGCACCGGCACAACCGATATCAGGCTGTTGGCGCTGGTCGAAGCCGCTACGGGGGCCTCCACGTAAGTCACCGCCGGCAGGTTTCGCACCAGATCATCGCCGGGCGCCGTCTGGACTGAAGAGTCCACCGGCAGCTCGTCGACGGTCACCACCTCGTCCGAGACCACCGCTGAAAGCGACGCGAATCGCAGGTCGAGGCCTTCGCCGACGGGCACCAGCTCCATCTGAGCCGGTTCGGTGAGCCACACCGTCAGGCGGGTCACCCGTTTGCCGAACTCCTCCACATCGCTCAGCTCCGCCCGTTCGATTCCCACATCGGGCGCGCTCAGAAGCGCTGCGTCCTGGTTCCAGCTGGCCTCGGGCATCTCGACGATCCACACGCCAGGTTGTGGCGAGTAGTGCACGGTATCGAGCTCCCCAGACGCGTGGAGATGGACCACCGCGCCTGAAGATCCGGACTCCGCCGCGAGCCCGCGGATGACCGTGACGGTTTCCGTTGCCCAGGCTGGGATCCCGGACCCCAGCAGAACACAGATCGCCATGACCACCGGGATGCGGACGTTCTTGATCAACATGCCATCCCCCAGTTTCATCCTTCTTCCCTCTCAGCTAGTTCGCAAGCTCTTTCACGACCTCTTCATAAGGCCGTACTTGTTTCGGATCATTCACCTGGCGTTTGAAGATCACCTTTTTCGGGTGAATCTCCTTCACCTCGCCGTCATACAGTTTGGTGCCTGGCCTGATGATGTACGAGAGGTTGTCTCGGCCCTCGACGAACGCGAGGATGCCGCTCGGAGTATCGATGATTCCCTCGAGCCGGAGCTCGTCCACCAACATTCCGGGCAGTCCCGGCGGTCTGGCCGTGACAGTGCCCTCTTCCACGTCCTCAAATCCGGCGAGCAATGACCGGAACGGGTCACGGCGGCCGGCTGGATCGTAGCTGAAGAACTCACCCTCTTGAGCCTCCTGGTCACCTCGAAGGATTTCCTCAATACTCGACACGTCGATTTCCTCGGTGTCGTCGAGATCGACCGGGCTCACCCCTTGCTGGGCTGCCACCGGCGCTACCATGAGCAGCACCAGAGCGACCGCCAAACCGCTAAGGCTCAGCCATGAGCTTCTCATTGCGGCGGTCCCTCCTTATAGATAAAGGTCTTCTGAACGAAGGCAGCGTGGATCGAAAAACCACGGGACGGATCGCGAAGCGGAGTGATCGTCAGATCATCCACATTGACGATCCGCTGGAATCGGCTCAGCCTGTCGAACAGCATGCCCAACTCGTGGTACGTCCCATCCACCTCGACCTTGATCGGCCATTCGCGGTAGAAGTCCATGTCGATGAAATCACCCGGAGTGAAACTGATCATCCGGCTGCGCCCACGTTCCGTCAATTGCTTCAAGCGTTTGATGAGCGCGGGTGTTTCGCGGTTCGTCGGCAAGATCTTCCGCAGCCGGTCGAGTTCAACCTCGAGATTCTTGATGTCCTCTTCCAGCTTCGGAAGATCGGCCTTCGCTGCAAGGCCCTTCTCGATCTCCCGATTCAACTGGTCGATCTCGACATTGAGGTTTTCGATCTCGGTTTGCATGTCCTTGAAGACGTACATCTGCAGAACAACGAAGAGTGCGATGCCCAGGACCGCACCTACGATGACCGCCACGTACCACGGTTTGTCATTCAGATCGATGGCCACGGCTCTCCTCCGTCTCCATCAGGTCCCGGAACCCTGAGTCGCGCCTGCCAGTTCTGGAGGCGCGTAGGTGAATGAACACACGAGTGTGAATGTGAACGTATCTTCCTTCGACCGGGCCATCCGTTTGAGTGACGGCTCCTGGAAGAACGGTGAAGCGTAGAGATTGGAGATGTAGTTCGCGACGGAGGTCTCGTCCATCGCCACCCCCGTCACGGTGAGGGTATTGCCCTTCATGTTCATATTGGTCAGCCACACCAAATCGGGCAGTGCACGCGAGACCTCGTCCATGATCCGGACCGGTCCCCGCTGATTCTCCTTCAGCTGGTTGATGACCGAGATCTTGTGGCGCAGCAGGTCGCGCTTGGCTTCGAGCTCTTCCACCTTTTGGATATACGGCAGGAGCTCATCGCGCTCCACCTGCTTCTGGCGTCGAACATCACGCAGGTGATCCCGTTCATTCTTGAGCAGCAGCCAGCGTGTGCCGACGGCCAGCAGGGACAACGCCAACACCAGCAAGAGAAGAACGTCGCCCTGCCTTGATCCGAGCGAGAACTCGGCCTTCGAGCGCTTTTTCCCTGACTGTGTCGGTGTCTCCGCGACGAGGTTGATTTTGATCATCGCGCTAGTCTCCGACCGTACGAACGGCGAGGCCCACGGCAACCGCCATGGCCGGGGCGTGCCGGTTGATCCATTCAGGATCGAAGTCAGACTCGCTGTAGCGGATGTTTCGGAATGGGTTCATGACCTCGACGTCCACCTGGAAGCGATCCTTGAGGATCTGGTCCAGGTTGAGAACCATGGCGCTCCCGCCACCGAGCACCACCCGATCCAGTCGATCAACCGACGACGTGGCCACGAAGAAGTCGAAGGTTTTCTGGAGCTCTGCGGCGAGATCTTCGGAAACGCTATTCAACACGCCCATGACCTGCTGCAGCGAGTGCTCCCCAACCGTCTCTCCAAGCTTCAACCGCTCGGCATCCTCTCGCGGCAGGTTCAATTCGCGTTGAATCGCCTCTGTGTACTGGTTGCCACCAAAAGCCACGTCCCGCCAGAAGATCGAGGACCCTCCGTTCAGAACGTTGATGTTCATCACCGAGGCGCCGATGTTCACCAGCGCGACAGCCTCGTGGTCCACCGAGTAGTTGGCCTCGAAAGCGTTCTGCAGAGCAAAGACATCCACGTCAACCAGAACCGGCTCCTTGCCGGCCTGGACCACAACCGACGTGTAATCGGCGATCCGGTCCTTCTTGACCGCGACCAAGAGGATGTCCATTGTGTCGGCCGACGGTGCCTCGAGCACCACGTAGTCCAGGTTGACGTCGTTGATGTCGAAGGGGATGTACTGCTCGGCCTCCCATTGAATCGACTCGGCGAGCTCGGCCTCCGTCATGGCGGGCAATTGAATCTTCTTGATGATCACCGAATGTCCAGACAGCGATCCCCCAAAATTCGGGTTGCGGACGTTGTTGTCCGCGATCAGCCGGGACAGCGCCTCGACAACCAGTGACGAGTCCATGATGGCTCCGTCGACGATCGCCTCTGGGGAGAGGTTCGCAATTGCAGCATGGAGCAATTGATACTCATCGTTTTTGAGCGGCTTCAGCTCGACGATCTTGATAGATGACGAGCCAACATCGCAGCCCACAACCTGCTTTTTTCTCTTACCAAACACGGTTGTTCACCTTCACATCGAAAGTTTTGGCGGGCTTATTCATATCCCCTCTAGTTAGCAGGCTAGCAAAGGGCCTATGTACTGTCAAGAACAAGTGAAACAGCATGATAGCAGTCACAAATTCGCCTTTCTTCCACCAGTCGTGCCACGAACGCTGACGATTGATACAGTCAGACGTTGAACAATTCTACTCCATGAACCATTTAGAAAACTGCTCGGTTTTCGAGCAACACCTGACGAAAAACCAAAAACACTTTTTTGAACTTTTTTGAACCCTCTAATTGACGCAATTGGGTGATGAAGATCATCAATTCGGGCAACACTGATCAGGCGCGCTCTTGCAATTCGGTTGTACTTGTGTTATTCAATTCCACCGCGCTCACGCGGGCCTCTGGAGGACGAGATCATGGCGCAGCGATGCGATATCTGCGGCAAGGGACCAATGACCGGGAGTAATATCTCCCACGCCCACAACGTCACCAAGCGGCGCTGGCTGCCGAATCTGCAGCGGGTGCGAGCCCAGGTCGACGGCCGACCGAAGTACATCCGGGTATGCACCCGGTGCCTTCGTTCGGGCAAAGTGGTCAAGGCGCCCAGGGCCTGACTCCCAACAGCCGAACCCAATCAGACTCTCCCGCATTCTCAGTTCTGGGTCTTGAGCACATGCTCAAGACCCAGAACTGAGCGACACCACAGTCATCCGACCTGACCACGGCGCTCCACCTGCATCATCCCCGACAGGGACTGCAACCGTTCGAGGATGCGTGTCAACTGCGCGGCATCCCGCACGAGGATCGTCATGGCAGCAAATCCGGTATCGTTCTCCTCGGTGCGGAGCTGGCAGTTCAGAATGTCACTGTTTTCGGCCGAGATGGTCTGTGAAATCGAGGCCAACATACCCGTTCGGTCCCGGAAGGTCATGTCCACATCGACCTTGGATGGCGTCGTGGTTCCCTTGCCGGCGGTGGACGCCCATTGGACCTCGATCTCTCGCTCGGGATGGTAGAGCAGGTTCTTCACGTTGGGGCATGACCGGGAGTGCACCCCGACCCCCTTGCCGCGCGTCACGTAGCCCACGATGGCCTCACCCGGCAGCGGATTGCAGCACTTGGCAACATAGACCAGGAAGTCTGAGTCTCCGGTGACTTCGAGGGCCCCGGTGTCGGCGGTCGCAGGATGTTCCCTTTTCGATGACGGTTTGGACTCGTCTGCGCTTTGGGTGTCATCGGGGCACAGCACAGTGACCACAGAGGTTGGTGCCACCTTGCCGAAGCCCACCGCCGCAAGCAGGTCTTCCTCTCCGCCGAGGCCGTGGGAGTTCGCAACGCCACGCATCGCGTCGGTGCCGCTGAGCTTGCGGAAGTTCGCACCCGCTTTGCGCAGTTCCCGCTCGAGCAGTTTCCGTCCCACCTCTATGGCGCGGACCTTCTCCTCTCGCTTGAGCCATGCACGGACCTTGCTGCGGGCGCGCGTCGTGACTACGATATTCAACCAGTCGTGGTGCGGCCGCTGCTGGGGCGAGGTGGAGATCTCCACGATGTCGCCGTTCTTGATCTCGGTCTTCAGAGGCACCCACCGGCCGTTGATTCTGCCGCCGACGCAGTTGTGCCCCACTTCGGTGTGAACCCGGTAGGCGAAATCCAGGATGGTGGCCCCACGGGGAAAAGAGAAGACATCGCCACGCGGGGTGAAGCTGTAGACCTCGTCGGGGTAGAGGTCCACCTTCAGCGAATCGATGAACTCCTGAGGCGAGGCACCCTCCGAGTTCTCGAGCAGGCTCCTGAGCCAGGCAATCCTGGAGTCACCGGCCGGCTGCGAGCCCTGCTCCTTGTAACTCCAGTGGGCGGCAATGCCGTACTCGGCGATCTTGTGCATGTCCCAGGTCCGGATCTGGACCTCGAAGGGATGTCCCTCCGGTCCGATCACGGTGGTGTGGAGACTCTGGTAGGCGTTGGGCTTTGGAATGGCGAGGTGATCCTTGATCCTTCCGGGAACCGGCGACCACTCCTGATGGATGAGACCCAGGGTGCCGTAGCAGTCGCCCACGGTGGAGACGATGATCCGGAATGCCAGTACGTCGAAGACGTCTCCCAGCTCCACCTGCTGCCGCTTGAGCTTCTCGTAAATGGAGTACAGGTGTTTGACGCGACCCGAGATGGTGGCCTCGATGCCGTTTTTCTCCAGCAGCGCCTCTAGATCCTCGCGAATCCTGGCGAACCAGCGGCTTGCTGCCTGCGCCCGCTCCTCCACCTGACGATGCAGCGCGTCCGCCTCCAGCGGATACAGGTGCTCGAAACACAGGTCCTCGAGCTCGAACTTGATGCTCCCGATGCCGAGCCGGTTGGCAATGGGCGCGTAGATGTCGAGGGTTTCCCTGGCGATGGCCACCTGGCGTTCCCGCTTGAGAAAACCAAGTGTTCTCATGTTGTGGAGCCGGTCAGCCAGCTTGACCAGAATCACACGCACGTCGTCAGTGGAGGCCAACAGCAGCCGCCGGAAGTTCTCGGCCTCGGTGGCCTGCTGGGACGAGAACGAGCTTTCAAAGGACGAAATCTTCGTGAGCGCATTGACCAGACGGGCCACATCCGCCCCGAACTCCTCCTCGAGCTCCTCCGCACTTGTTTCAGTGTCCTCGAGAAGGTCGTGCAGCAGACCCACCGCGATCGCCACTTCGTCAAGTTCCATGTCGGCCAGGATCCAGGCCACCGTGAGCGGATGGACCAGGTAGGACTCGCCCGACCGCCGAACCTGGCCCTGGTGTCTGTTGGCGGCAAAGACGTAGGCGTGGCGGAGCAGATCCTCGTCGAAGTCCGGGCGGTAGCTCTCCACCCGGTCGAGAATGTCCTCGATACGGATCTTCGACAAAGACTCCATCCGATTATTGTATCTGTAGGGTCAAGGATGAAGCGACCCCGGCGGGGATATTGGGGGTGGCGGTTTTGATCGATTCGCTCCGTGAATCGAGGGGAAATTTCTTTTGAACTCAATTCACGGAGTCCGCGGAGTGAATTACGCGACCAGCGACGTCCGCAGAACTTCCACGACAAAGAAACGCCCCGGGAAACCCGGGGCGTTGGTTCTGGCCTTTTTGAAGGTGCTCTACCTGCGTCCCGCTTTGCGCCGACGCTCACGGCGGGCCGACAGCAGATTGCTGACCCAGAGCGCCACCGGCGCGGCGACAAAGATCGATGAGTAGGTTCCGACGAGGATGCCGATCAGCAGCACGAAGGCAAAGGTGTTGATGACGTCGCCGCCGAAAATATAGAGCGACAACACCACCACGAGCGTGGTTCCCGAAGTGATGATGGTCCGCGAAAGCACCTGGTTGATGGAGTTGTTCATCAACCCTTCGAGCGCCTCACCCCGGTGGAGACGCAGGTTTTCGCGGACCCGATCAAAAACCACAACCGTGTCGTTCACCGAATAGCCGACCAGGGTCAGCAGAGCAGCAATGGTGGGCAGGTTGATTTCACGTCCGGTCAGGGCCAGCGCAACCAGCGTCACGATGACGTCGTGGAACAGCGCCGCAACCGCTCCGATGCCGTAGGGAAGCTGAAACCGGATCCAGATGTAGATCAGCATGCCGAGCAGCGAAAGGCCGATGGCCAGCGAGGCCTGCCGTTTGAGGTCGGCGCCCACGGTCGGGCCCACACTCTCGGCGCCCAGAAGCGAAAAGGCGCCAATCCCGGCGTCGGCCTGGATGAGCGACCGTGCCGCAGGGCTGAGAGCGTCCACCTCGTCGAGCTCGCTCAAAGAGTTGAAAATGCCGTAATCTTTGCGGTACTTAAGCACCGCATCGGCCATGGGCTCGTAGTACTCGTCCAGAATTTCGCTGTCGCCTTCGACGCCGTCCGGATTGGCCTCGGACAACCGCAGCGTCAACGCCAGCGATCCCTGAGTATTGAGGTCGAATTTGTCGCCGAGATCGCCGTTATACTCGGCATGGAGACGCTCGATGATCGGCCGGGTGAAGTCCCCTTCCTCATCTTCGGGGTTTTCCACACGGATAATGACCTCGTGCTTCTCCTCCTCGTCAAAGCTCTGGATGACGGGCGTCCCTCCCTCCAGGCCGTCGAGGCTGGATCGCAGCCGGCCGAGATCCGGGGCCTCACGGAACTTCGCGATGACCTGGGTCCCGCCGGTGAAGTCGATGCCGAAATTCAGTCCGATGCCCAGCTGCGGATTCAAAAAGCCCGCCACGATGATGGCGAGGCCGATGAGGACCGCGATGCCGGAAATTCTCAACGCCATCTTGCGATAGGACAGGAATGGGATGTTGGTGTCGCCGATAATTTGCATGTCGCCCCCTCACACGCTCAGCGTCTCGACGCGGTCTTTACCGGCGAGCACCAACATGAACAGGGTGCGCGACACGAAGACCGCGGTGAAGACACTCGCCAGAATGCCGATGGACAGCGTGACCGCAAAACCCTTGATCGGACCGGTTCCGAACTGGAACAGGAACAGAGCCGCGATCAAGGTCGTGAGGTTGGCGTCAAGAATGGTGCCGAAAGCTCGCGAAAAGCCGGTGTCGACCGCCGATCGGGCCGTCTTGCCGATCCGTAGCTCCTCCCGGATGCGCTCGAAGATGAGCACGTTGGCGTCCACCGCCATGCCGATGGTCAGGATCACGCCCGCGATTCCGGGCAGGGTCAACGTCGCTCCGAAGTACGCCATGGCTCCGAGCAGAATGACGATATTCAGGATCAGAGCGAGGTCGGCGTTGAGCCCGGACATCCGGTAGTAGACCAGCATGAAGATCATCACGATGATCAGCCCGGCCACCGCCGCACGAACCCCCCGAACCACCGAGTCGCGACCCAGCGATGGGCCCACCGTACGTTCCTCGAGGTAGGTGATCGACGCCGGCAACGCACCGGCACGGAGTTTCAACGACAGGTCCTCCGCGCTGGCGATGTCGAAGTTGCCCTCGATGTATCCCTCGTCGCGGATTCGCGACCGAATCACCGGGGCCGAAATCACGTTGCCGTCCAGCACGATCGCCGCCGGCTCACCGATGTGGGTCGAGGTGAACTCGGCAAACTTGTCGCCACCCGACGGGATCAGGAAGAAATTCACCACCGCCTCACCGAACTGGCCCTGACCGCGACGCGCCGTGCGGAGGTCCCTTCCGGTGACGATGGCCGCCCTCCTGAGCAGGTAGTAGTCCTTGCCGATCACGTTGTCCTCGAGGTCCTTGCGATCACCGGTGGCCACTTCGGCGTCAGCCGGCACCTGGCCCCCGAACCGGGTCAACAGGGTCTGCCGATCCGGCGCCGGGCCGGCGATGACTTCCTTCCACTCGAGGAATGCGGTGTGGGAGATGATCTCCTTGACCCGCGTCGGGTCATCGACACCCGGGAGTTGGACCAGGATGCGGTCGCTCTCGAGACCCTGCCGCTGGATCACCGGTTCGGCGACGCCGAATTGATCCACCCGGTTTCGGATGGTTTCCAACGCCTGCCTGACGGCCAGGTCGCGCACGTTTCGCTCCACGTTCGGTTTGAAGGTGTAGGTCCACGTGTCGCCCGACACCGAGACGTCGTATTCGGGCAGAAAGTCGCTGGAGATCTCGCGCAAGGCAGAGCGGTCCACACTGGACGGGACCTGCACCTCGAACTTCAGTCGATCCTTGTCGACGGTCCCGCTGACCAGGGTGATGTCCTCGGACTCAGCCTGTGACACCAGACGGTGCATGGCGTCGTCGAGTTCGGCCTTGATGGCGTCATTGGTCTCCACCTGCAGCACCAGGTGGATCCCGCCCGACAAGTCCAGGCCGAGGTTGATATTGCGCTGCGACAGCGACAGCGCCGCGGCCGCCACGACCGCGACGATGATCACGATTCGCCAGATGATTTTTCGATCCACTGCTGCCCCCTAGGAGCCGGGCGCGATGTCGTCACCGCCCACCGGGCCGCCCACCGCGCTCTTGGAAACCCGGATCTTCGTGTTTTCTGAGATCTTCAACAGCAGGGACGTATCCTCCACTGCAGAGACCGTGCCATAGATGCCGCCGGTGGTGATCACTCGATCGCCCTTCTTGAGCGCCGAGATCATGGCTTCTTTCTGTTTCTGTTGTTTCTTGGCAGGCAAGATCACGATGAAATAAAAGACCGCAAAGATCAGAACGAACGGCACGAGCATGGTCAGGGGGCTGCCCCCCGCTGCACCTTCCATGGATCACCTCTCAATATCGACTCTTCGGTTATTCGCCGCCCGATGCCCGGGCGGACTCTACCCGCCTGCGGAACCGCATATAACGGCCCGCCATGATAGCCTCCCGAGCCCCTCGCATCAAGCCGAGGAAGAAGCTCAGGTTGTGCACACTCAGCAGAACCACCGAAGTGGCCTCTCGGGCGACGAAGAGGTGACGGAGGGCGCCGCGCGAATAGGTCGCACAGGTGGGGCACTCGCAGTCGGGATCCAATGGCCGAATGTCGTCCGCGTAGCGTGAGTTCTTGATCATCAGGTCCCCCCGCGAGGTGAAGACCTTTCCGGTGCGCGCCGACCGTGTGGGCAGCACGCAGTCAAAGAGGTCTACGCCGCATTCCACGGCCTGCAGAATGTCCTCTGGATAGCCGACCCCCATCAGATAGCGGGGACGTTGGGGAGGCAGCAGGGGCGCAAAAACCGACACGCCGTGGTGCAACTCTTCTGTGGACTCACCCACCGCCAAACCACCGATGGCGAACCCGTCGAAGTCCGCGCCGCACAGAGCCTCGGAACATCGTTGTCGCGCGGTCTGATCCAGACATCCCTGTTGGATGGCGAAGACTCCCCCTGCCCAGCCTTGCGCTCGGGCGCGATTCGCGGCAGACAGACCACGAAGCGCCCAGCTGGTGCTGCGCGCCACCGATCGGTCGATTTCGTCGCCACCGGCGTCGGATGCCAGACACTCGTCGAGCACCATGGCAACGTCCACCCCAAAACCCGCCTGGGCTTCGATCACCCCTTCGGGGCCGAGCCGGTGCTCGGAACCGTCAATGTGGGACCTGAAAGTGACACCGTCATCGTCCACCCTTCGGTTCGCGGCCAACGAAAACACCTGGTAGCCACCCGAGTCGGTGAGGATCGGACCATTCCACCCCATCAGACGATGCAAGCCGCCCAACGTCGCCAGCCGTTCGACACCGGGCCGCAACAAGAGGTGGTAGGTGTTGGCCAGCACCATTTCCGGCGCCAGCCTTTCGAGCTCCCAGGCGGCCACTCCCTTGACAGTCCCGGCAGTACCAACCGGCATGAATGCCGGGGTTCGGACCACCCCATGGGGCGTCGTCAGCCCCGCAACGCGGGCTGCGGTCTCGGGATCACAGTGGGAGATCTCGAATGACAGCATGGGGACGGATTGGACTCTTAGCCGAGGCCGGTGGAGGCATCGATGGTTTCCACAACGATCCCATCTCCAAGCTCCAGCATGAATCGGTTTGCCTCGAAATTGGGGTCGATCTGCAGCTGCCGAAACTCGTAGCGTGTGGAATCGCCATCTGCTTCCCGAAACTCCACCACCACCGGCAGCAGCAGGTCACGGTCGATTTCGATGTATAAGGAGTCGAGTTTTTTCTTCAGGGTTGCAGCGGTGGGCTCGAGATCGAATCGGTAGGGCTGGGGAGCACCGGCGTCAGACATGGTCAGACTGAAATACTCCATCAAATCGTCCAACGGCAGCGTCCCGGCCAACGCCTGCACAAATCGCCGGTCCCTGCTCGACACCTTCACCCGCTCCGCCCGCTGCCCGGTGGGATGGAAGGTGGTGACGAAATCATCGTTGAACAACACCACCATGGGATCGGGCTGGTCGTAGTCCCACCGCACCTGGTTCGGCGCGAGATAGCAGAACTCCCCGGTGGAGGTGACGGCTTCCAGCAGCATGGCGCTGGACTTCACCTGAACGAAGTCGGCCCGAAGCGATCGCAGCCCCCGTTGCCGTTTGACAACCCGTTCAACCAGGGCATCGAGCTTTGCACTGCCACTGAGCTCGTCGAGACTGGTTGCTGACGGCGGCCCGGCGGCGGGCGCCAAAGCCGGCGGCAGCAAGGTGAGGCTCACACCTGCGAGAACCAAGGCCATGACAGGCCACGACATGGACGATGCCCGACGCACGGCG
Organism: uncultured Holophagae bacterium; assembly: GCA_963710645.1. Taxonomy (GTDB): domain Bacteria; phylum Acidobacteriota; class Thermoanaerobaculia; order Thermoanaerobaculales; family Sulfomarinibacteraceae; genus FEB-10. The sequence goes on from CAVQBD010000009.1 coordinate 908,132, forward strand.
GTAACTCTAGCACACGCCCCCACCTACCCATTCCGAATTCTCAATTTTGAATTTTGAATTCCCCCGCCCAACCGGGCCATGAGTTATGGGGCTATGGGGATATGAGATCCCCCACCCACCCCAAAACAAGTGAGCGCGATGGGCGGGCGTGCCACTTCTGACAATCTCGGGAGGATTCGCTTTCAGGCTTCGTTGCCCTTCAGTCCCGAAAGTGTCAGGGGTGGCAACCTCGGGGAGCGCCAAGGGGAGACGGGCGCGACGGACGGGCATGATTTTGGTTTGCGGTATCGTCTGCCAGGAACTTCGTCGCGCCCCGAATTTCAGCGCGCTCCCCGTGAGGCTGCCAGGCACGCCGATTCGCCCCAGCGTGACGAATCTGCTTTTCCACCTTGGCGAATCGGGATGCCAGGCACCTCCGGGGCACGGCCACTCCACACCGATTGGGCGGCCTGGTTGAGCCGTGTTCAATTCGCGCCGCCGGGAGCCATACCCTCAGGCGGTTTCGGCGGCTCAGCGATCTCTCCGAAGGTCTGCTCGTACAGCTGGATGTTGTGGGACAGCGCTCTGAGCAGCTGTTTGGCCTGAAATGGATTCATGATGATCCTGGCCACCACCGGGATATCCTGACGTCCCGGCAGCGTTCGGCCGAAATCCATCAGGACCTCGGCGTAATTGTGGGCGATGCTGACAAAGTTGGAGTACTGGCCGAGCGCGATCTCTTCCTTGACGGACATCCGCGGGCCCTTTTTTTTCTCGATGTCGCTCATGGTGATCCTCCGGATCAGTCTTTTGCTGTTCGAAGTCTAAGGTCGAAAGTCAAAAGTCGAAAGTCAAAAATCAAGCGTCGAAGATGGGGATTCGAGGGTCGGCCACCGAGGTGGGTCCGGTTCGAGATTCCAATCGCTGCGTAGAGACTCAAAAAAGGGGCGCGCCATGAGGCGCGCCCCTTGATCGTCGAATATGAGTGACTACTGGTCCAGTTTGAGGATGGCGAAGAAGGAACGGTCGGCCCTGGGACGGTAGACGTAGAGCCGCAGATAGCCGCCCTCCTCCACTCGACCGACTTCCGCGACCAGATCGGTCACCGCAGCGATCTCCTGACCATTGGCCTCGGTGATGACATCGCCGCGCATCAGATTCTCCTCGCCGGCCGGGGACACGGCCTTCACCTTGGTGATGACCACCCCGTCCACATCCTCATCCAGGCCGTAGTATTGGCGGGCCCGCCCATCGATATTGGCCACATTGATGCCCACCCGTTCACTGGTCTCGTCCTCGGCGCGGTCATCAGCGACGGGTTCCACCTCCTCGCCTTCTCGGACGCGCTCTTCGAGTTCGACGGTGAACTTCTGGTAGCTGCCGTTCCGCATCACACCCAGGTTGACCTTGGTCCCCGGCGGCATGGCCGAGACGGTGTCGATGAGATCACGGGTGTCCACAACGGGCTTGCCCTCGATGTCCACCACCACGTCACCATGGCGGATGCCGCCCTTGTCAGCCGCGTGGTCCTTGATGACCTCCTGTACAAAGGCACCGTCCTTGGAGTCGAGACCGAATGCCTCTTCCTTCTCCTGGTCCACCGGGCCGACCATGATGCCGAGATACCCCCGCACAACACGGCCGTTCTTACGGAGCTGGGGAAGAATCCTGGTTGCGATGTCGATGGGCACCGCGAAGCCCAGGTTCTGGCCACGGGCGTTGATGGCGGTGTTGATTCCCACCACCTCGCCGCGCAGATTGACCAGCGGCCCGCCCGAGTTGCCGAAATTGATGGCCGCATCGGTCTGGATGAAGTCCTCGAAGGACGAATCAGACAGTCCCAGAACCCGGCCCTTGGCCGAAACCACCCCAACCGTCACGGTGTGATCCATGTTGAGCGGGTTGCCTGCGGCGAGCACCCACTCGCCCACTCGGAGCTGCTCCGCATTTCCGAGATGCAGAAAGGGGAAGTCCCGATCCGGTTCAGCGACTTTGAGCAAAGCCAGGTCGGTGGCCGGATCACGCCCCACCACGTCCACCAGATACCTGTTTCCATCGGACAGCTGAACTTCGATCTTGTCGGCATCCTCGATGACGTGGTTGTTGGTCAGAAGCTCGCCCGAGGCGGAGATGAAGAAGCCGGAACCGGACGACCTGCGCACCATGGGCTCGGAATCCTGTTCCTGCTCCGGACCCATCCTCGGGCCGAAAAAGAAGTGGAACGGATCATTGGGCATTTCACGCTGGCTCCCGCGATCGGAAACCTCTCGGGAATACACCGAGACCACCGACGGAATCACCTGATCCGCCAGCGAGACGAAGTTCGGCACCCCGTAGTTCTGAGCCTCCGCCTGCGGCGCTGGCGCGGGGACCGGATCGGGCGGCCGGTCAGCGTTGGCTGGAATCGTGACGTTAAGAGCGCCGGCAATCACCATGCCGAACAAAACCGCGGCGACGACCACGGCAGCGAGGGAAAATAGACTGGTCTTCTCAGAGATCATTTGGTTGGCCTCCAGTGAATCGGGAAACGCGGACGCGCGTCCCACCATTCTCCCTAACAGCAAAAACGCTGCCAGGTTTCCGAATCGACCGCCGATTTTCGAATCGGCTGTTCCCCGCGGTCTTTTTGGCTGGCCAGCCAGGCCCATAACCCGACGACACGGTTCTTGTCTGCCAATTTGGCATTGCTGCAATCAATGCGGTGACGTTCCTCAGGTCTTGGCAACCCGAATCTGGTTCTTGCCCTGAGCCTTCGCCTCGTACATGGCCTGATCCGCGGCCCGCAGCAGGAGGTTCTTCTTGAGGTCGATGTTGCCGTCTCTGGAAAGATGGATCGGATAGACCGCAGTCCCGATGGATGTGGTGAGCGGTTCCCGCCAGTAGATCGGGCCCTCGGCCCACGAAAAGGAGCCCTGCAGGAAGGCGGTGTTGGACAACGCCGCCTGGATGTCCTTGGCCACGATCAGCGCCCGTTCCACGTCGTGGTCCGGCAGGATGATCACGAACTCGTCACCCCCGTACCGCGCCAACGTCGCATTGGGCACCGTCACGGTCTGTTTGAGCATGTATCCGAACTCTTTCAGAACCTGGGAGCCGGCGAGGTGACCGTGGGTGTCATTGACACCCTTGAAATCGTCCAGGTCGAGGAAAATCAGCGCCACCGTGGACTGGGTCACGTCGGCCCGGATCAAATCCTCGGTCAGACGATGGTGGAAGAACCGGTCATTGTGAAGTCCCGTCAGATCATCCCTGCGAGCCATTTCGTTGGCCCGCTGCGCGTCAAGCAAGTTTTCGATGGACACCGAGGTATACCGCGCGAAGATCTCCAGCAGCTTCAGGTCACGTTCGGTGTAACGCTCGTCCGTCTGTCGGTTTACCAGTTCGAGCACGCCGCACACCGTCCGCTCGATGCGAATCGGCACCGCCACCGCACACGACGTCCGAAATTCGTGCCGCTCGTCGAACTTCGAGTAGAAGTTCGGGTCCTGTTCGGGATCGTTCATCAGATACGGCTCTCCGGTGCGATAGACGTGGCCCACCACTCCTCGGTCGGCGCGGAGGCTCTGACCCAACAGATCAGCCGCGGCCGGGCCAAAGGACGCAACGAAGTACAACAGGGTTTCGGCGGCGGTTTCACCACGTTCGAAGGGTCGATCCATCAGAATCGAACCCGCCGAGGAGGGCACGAAGTCGTTCGCCTTGTTCAGGATCTCCGACAGAAATGAACTGAACTGTAGCTGGGACAGTGAAAAGACGGAGTATCGGCGGCGATCAAGAAACGGATCGAGATCGTCGGCTGGGAGACTGTAAACCTCCGGCTCAGTCATACTCCGAGTGTACCCGACAAGGCCAGTTTTGATCAGGGTTGAAACGGCTTTGCTCCCCAAACGCCAATGGGACTACTCAATTCTCTTGGTCGATCTCCTGTCCGTGGAGATCGACCAAGAGAATTGAGCTCAACCGCGGCGCATCAAACGACGGAGGCGATCCTCGAGATCGAGGATCGTCTCGCTGTGGTCGGCCCGACCTGGAGCAAAACGGACAGCCTCGAGCTCCCGCCGCAGCTCCTCCATATTCACTTGGAGTCCCTTCCGGTCACCACGCGCGCGAACGTCCATCCACCATCTCTCGAGGGTCACGTGGAGTTCGCGCGCCCGGTCCGCGGGACTCTGACCCGCCACGCGCGGCGGTATGACGCTCTTGGAGCGCCAACTCACAGTCCACACCATCAGCCCACCAAGCACCACTCCCAGACCGAGGGCCCCAACCAACCACATCCAGAGGTGTTCAGCCTCCAGATCCCCACTGCCGCCGTCCTCCTCGCCACTCGGGTCGCTCGCCGCTCCAGCCGCGTCCTCGGGGGTTGGGACCCCCGGGGTCGGCGTGGGGGGCGGCGGCTTCACCGTGAGCGTCAGCGGCCCGAGGGTCTGGCTTCCATAAGCACCCGCTGCAATGTTGAAGACCGCCAGCTCCACCGGCTCCAGAATCAGCTCACCCCACGTCCTCGGCACCACCGTCAGGCGCCAGGTTCTGGAACCGTGGATTCCCGCATCGTTGACCTTCACACTGCTGGATTCCTCAGGGGGATAGGTCTCACAACCGTCGCAGCTCGGCCACATGGGCGGCGTGTCCACCAGGGGTAGATTGCCCGTGCCCGACAGAGTGATGGTCAGCACCGCCGATTCTCCAAATTCGATCTCGGTGGGTTGAAGCGACGTCTTGTATCTCAGATCACCCACCGCGCCGGCGAAACCCGGCGGCGGAACGGGTCGGTTCGCCACCGCGATCTTGATTTCCGCCGTCGAGCGCTCCACCACTTGTCCGGGGTCGAGGAAGCCGACGGATCGGGCGCCGATTCGCGCGCGCACCTCGGGCAGCACCAACTCGCCGGTCTTGAGCGGAACCAGCACGTGGCGGGACACGATGAACCGGTTGTAGCGCACCCCGTCCACCTCCACCGGCTCAGGGGTGATCTGGTCCGGTGGTTCCACCCGCTGCGCCCACCAGCCCGGGTAACTGGGCGCCTCCTCCCAGCCGAACTCATCCACCGCGGCGGTGGTGTCGAGAACAACGGTGGCCGTCACCGGTTGGCCGAGGACGACCTTCCTGGAACTCGCGAGGTGGCGCAGCACCACCTGTGCCTTCTGGGGAGCCCTCCGCCGCCCGAAAATGTCGCCAAATGGATCGGAGGGATAGGGGGAAACACTTCGGCCTCGCCGCGGGGGCTGCAGGCTGCCGGGAGCCACCTCGACCTTCAGGACCGGCTCGCTAAGTACGGCGCCGCCCACCGCGATGGTGACCGGACCCACCGACGCCGATCCCTCGGCTCCGGCGCGAACCACATAGCTGAAGCTGACGGTGGTTGTGGACACCCCGTTGACGAAGCTGAACTCGTGGCCGCGCGATGGGCCGGCCACCACCGTCAGGTTGTCGAGCGTCCCGAGCTCCGGGGCCGATACGTCGGACGCCGGGTCATGGACCTTGACTACCAGCCGGGCGGTGTCCTCGACACCAAATCTCTCGGGCTCGAAACGGACCTCCAGCCTCGGATCTGCAGCCGACAGCGCTCCGGCGGCGAGGAGAGTGATCGTCGCCACAAGGAGTCGCGAGTGCCTCACCAGTCCTTCTCCACCGACGAGGATGCCGGCGTTGGAGATTGCATGGCTTCGCGAGCTTCGGCCTCGGCTCGATCCAGCGCCGAGTACAGCGGCTCGTTGAGTGGAGTGGGCGTGGGCGTGGGCGCGGCGCCACCCTGGCCGGTCGACGGCGAGGGCGTTGGCGTCGGTTGGTCTTGCTGCTGGTCCTGCTGCTGTTGTTCTTGCTGCTGTTCGTCTTCGTCGTTCTGCTGTTCTTGCTGTTGTTCTTGTTGCTGTTCCATGAGCTTGAGCGCAAGCTCGTAATTGCGCTTGACGTCAGGGTTGTCGGAGTCCACCAGCAGAGCCTCGCGCAGCATTTCAACCGCTCGTTGAGCCTGCCCCTGGGTCAGAGACGCTGTGCCTCCGTTGTAGGCCGCGCCGTCCACGCCGGTCTCGTGGGCTCTGGCGAGTAGGGGATCCGCAGACTGCACATCACCGGCGGCGGCAAGAGCGGTTCCCAGATCGAACAGCCGTTCGGGCTCATCCGGTTTCAGGGCTGCGGCTCCTGCGAAATCCCGGACCGCGGTCTCCAGATCGCCGGATTCGAAGCTCGACGCCCCGCTTCGTGCGAGTCGGCGACTGCCGCCGGGTATGAGCCTCTGCCACCAGGGAGCCTCGGGCAGGACCTGCTCCACCGGCTGCGTGTCACCCGCGGCGGGCGGACCGTCGGGCGCTCCCGGTGGCTGCTGCGCGGTGGCCGATCCGGGCAGCCACAGCATGGCAATCACCGCCGCCACCGCGAGTCGACGCCAGGGAGTCATGGCGAATGCGGCCACCAGCAGCAGCGCCGCCAACGCGAGGAAGATGGGGAATCGCTCCACCCGCTGCACCGTGCGATTCGCCTCGACCTCTCGCGTCCGCAGCTCCTCCACAGCCACCACCAGACTGTGGCCGACGTCGCGATCCTCGAGATCGAGAACGTCTCCGCCCGCAGCATCTGCGATGTCACGCAACACACCCGGCTGCGCGCGGGTGACCACCGGCTGACCTCCGGAATCACGCTTGTACTGGACGCCGCCGCTTCCCGACGGGACCGGAATCGGTCCTCCGGCCTCGGTTCCCGCCATCACCGCGAGAACCCCGACGGACGCGTCTTTCAGAGCACGAGAGGCCCCTTCCACATTGCCCTGCAGGTTTTCGCCATCGGTGATCAGAATCAGAACCCTTCCCTCACCTTCGGTTGGCAACAGTCGAAGCGCCGCAGCGGCGGCCGTCTCCATGTTCGATCCGGGTCGTCCCACCATGCCGGGATGGACGCCATCGAGAAAGACCGAGACGGCACTCAGATCGGTGGTCAACGGCACCAACGGATACGCCTCTCCTGCGAAGACGACCACGCCGATTCGATTACCCTCCAACGCCGGCAGCACCTGCTTCAGCACCTCGAGCCCTCGCTTTAAACGCGACGGCCGAACATCGGGACACAACATGGAATCGGAAACGTCCACCGCCACCACGAGGTCACGAGTACGGACCGATTCCTGGGCCGGCAACTCACCCCACTGGGGTCGCGCCAGCGCCACTACAATCAGCGCCCCGGCTCCGCACCACGCGAGCATGCGAAGCAGGCCGGTGGAGGGCGTTCCACCCATGACGCGGTCCCAAACCCCCGGTGAGGCCAGCTTTCGTTGCTGGAGCACGCGCCGGCGATTTCTGAACACCGCCAACACCGCGGCGGCGGCCGGGAGCAGCAACAGCCACAGGGCCGGGGAGTTGGCAAGGCTCACCATGGCGTGTTCCCTGCTACGCCCTCGAGCAGGACGCCGGCCATCAGCAGAGCCAGCGCCGCCAACGCCCACGGTTCGAATTTCTCGCGATACCGCACCAACCGGGTCGAGGTGAACTCCGTCTTCTCGAGAGCATCGATCTGGGCAAACACGGCTTCCAGCGCCTTGGGATCCCTGGCCAGGAATGAATGGCCCCCGGACTGCCGCGAAATCTCGGCCAACAATTCCGGGTTGATGTCCACCTCCACCTGCACGATCCTTTGTCGGATGCGGCCGGTGCGGGGATCTCTCTCCCGGACAGGAATGGGAACCTTGCCTCCCCGGCCCACCAACACGGTGTGGACGGTGATGCCCTCCTCGGACGCCAGTTGGGCGGCGGACATGGGATCCAGCTGGCCGGCATTGCTTGATCCATCGGTCACCAGCACGATCACCTTGGATTGGGCCTCGGAGCTCCGCAGCCGGTTGACCGCTGTTCCCAGACCCAGCCCGATCGCCGTCCCGTCGGGCAAGGTGTCGAGCTCCACCTGATCCAGAAGATGCTGAACCACATCGTGATCGAGAGTCAGCGGGCACATGGTCACGGCGGCGCCGGCAAAGATCACCAACCCGATCCGATCGTTGGCCCGCCGTCCGACGAATCGGCCAATAACTTCCTTGGCCACCCCCAGCCGGTCGGTGGGTTTGAAGTCCAGCGCGGCCATTGAACCTGACACGTCGAGGGCCACCACGAGGTCCACACCCTCGGCATGCTCCAGCCGACGTGAAAGCACCTCCTGCGGTCTGGCGAGCGATACAGCCAATGGCACCAGCGCGGCTGCGGCCAACAGCCCGGCCAGGGTCGTGCGACCCAAAACCCAGGCACCGCTCGCCGGAGCTCGTTCGAGATCCGGGAACGGGAATCGCTGCCACTTGCGGCGAGTCAGCCAGAGCATGACCGCCAACACCGCAACTGCGATCAGTGCGAGCCACGCCGGTGCCGCCAGCCGCATCATGACGCCGCCTCCACCGACTCCTCGTCGGCGGTCGGTGCGAGAAAGAGCTCCAACTCCCGCGCGCCGTCCACGGCCATGAAGATGGCCTGGCGCAATTCGGCGTCTGGAATCCGGCTGCGTCCGAATCGCACGCCATCCACAATCCCCATGACGCGGTGGATGCTTCGTTGCACACCCTCCGGCCAACGCCGCGCCCGGGCGAGCACCCGCAGCTCGAAGGATGTCATCTCCTGGGCCGGCTCGCCGGTCCTCCGCTCCAGGTATCGGCGAAAACCGCCCGCAAGCTGGTCGCACGCCACTTCGGGGGAGAGTACTCCGAGACGGCTGTCCAGCTCTCCCGCGAGCCGCGTGAGCTGCTCGAGCGGCGGCAGATCCTCGCCCGTGCCGTCAATCGACGATCCACGACGACGACGCAGCCACCAGTGCTGGGCCGCGAGGGCCGGAATCAGCACAATCAAAATGGGGACCAGCCACTCCCAGGGCAATCCATGGACACCCAATGGGTCACGCAGAGGCGCCGGCGGCACCTCCTCGTCCGGCGGCAGGACCGAGGCAACCTCCACCGCCATGTTTCCGCCCGCGGTCAGTGTTTGCACCTCGCCGTCGGGAGGCCGAACCGTGACCTTGATCGCGGGCAACGCCAACTCGCCAACAGCAAGCGGCGCCAGGGCGAAGGTCCAAGCCGGCGGGCGGGATCCCACAACTTCGTGCGGCCCGTCGACGACGGCCCACTCGTCACTCCCCGCCACCTGCACCGTGAGATCTCCCCACAGCCAACCGTCGCCGCCTCTGGCCTGAACGCTGACCGGCACCCGGTCACCCACCGTGACGGTGGCACCCGGAAGATCAACCTCGATGGTGGGATCTGCGGCCCGGGCCCCGGTTGCAACGGCGAGCACCAAGAGCACCCACAACAGACGCGACAGGGTGGTGTCACTGCACACGGCGGCGTTCTCGCTCCATGAACATGGATTTCACAGCGGGGAGGTAGTCCTCATCGGTGCTCAGCTCGACGACGTCGATCCCCACCGGAACCCTATCCTCACGCGGCTCGGGCGCCCCGTGCAACACGGCCCGCCGGCCTCCCTCAAGGTCCACCACCGGCATGGCCCCATCCTTGATGCCTCTCTGCAGCAGAGGATCGCCCACCCGAACAACAACCACCTCGTGACGCGCCCCGAGCGCCAGCAACTCCCGTCGCGGCATGGCGCAGGAACGGTCCACCACCACCACCACCACCCCTCTGCGGCGGAGCATGCGTCCGGCTGCTCGCAGGGCATCGGCCACCGCTGTTCCGCGCCCACCGGGGACCGCGCCCAGGACCTCGCGGACCACCCGAAGGCCATGGCGCCATCCGAGCCGCGGAGGAATCACCCGTCGGACGTCATCATCGAAGAGGATGGCACCCACCCGATCACGACGCGCCGCCGCCAGGGCAAAGAGGCTCGACACCTCGGCAATCAGGTCGTGGATGGTCATCACGCCCGACCCGAAGCGAGTGGATGCGGAGAGGTCCACCACGAGCAGCATGGTCAGATCCCGTTCCTCGCGAAACCGTTTGACGTGGAGCTCCCCGGTCTTGGCGGTGACGTTCCAGTCGATGGTCCGAACATCGTCTCCGGTGCGATACTCGCGGACCTCCTCGAACTCAAGCCCGAGCCCACGAAATGCGCTCTGATACTGGCCCGTCAACCCGGCCTGCATGGCCTGCCGGGTGCGGATCTCCAGCCGTCGCACCTGGGCTCTCAGGTCGGGTCCGGCGTCGTGCACCGGATCCAGCGGCTGAGGTTTGCCCAGATAGGCAAAGAGCCAGGAGATCACGGGACCTCCACCGCCAACAGAATGCGTTCGATGATGTCCTCGACGGTGGCTCCCTCCGCCTCGGCTTCGTAGGTGAGCACCAATCGGTGTCGAAATACCGACGGTGAGAGCTCCTTGACGTCTTCCGGTGTCACGAAGGACCGGCCGCGGGTCATGGCGAGGGCCCGGCTGCCCACCGCCAGCGCGATGGTCGCCCGCGGCGAGGCACCGTACCCAACCAACGACGTCAGGTCTCCGAGTCCCACATCGGCGGGCTCACGGGTGGCCGCGACCAGATTGATGATGTAGGTCCGGATGCGCTCGTCCAGATAGACCTCGTGGACTGTCTTTTCCAGCTCGCCCATCTCGTCCAGCGAGGTGGCCTGGGATGGCGTGGGGAACGTGTCGGCGAGATGGAACTCGAGCACCTTCCGCTCATCCTCCGGGCTTGGGTAGTCCACCACGACCTTGAATAAGAAACGGTCAAGCTGGGCCTCCGGCAACGGGTAGGTCCCCTCCTGCTCGATGGGATTCTGGGTGGCGAGCACGACAAAGGGCTCCGGCAGCTTGAAGGTGGCATCGCCAATGGTGACCTGACGCTCTTCCATGGACTCCAGCAGCGCCGATTGGACCTTGGCCGGCGCGCGGTTGATTTCGTCGGCGAGCACCATATTGGCGAAGACCGGACCGCGGTGTGGAATGAACTCGGACGTCTTCGGGTCGAAGATCAGGGTTCCGGTCACATCCGCTGGCAGCATGTCCGGGGTGAACTGGAGGCGCTGGAAGGACCCGCCCACCACACCGGCCAGGGTGCGCACCGTCAACGTCTTGGCGAGACCGGGGACACCCTCGAGCAGCACGTGCCCGCGGCACAGCAGCGCAACCAGCAACGATTCCACCAGCCGCTCCTGGCCGACGATGACCTCGCCCACGGCACGCTGAATCTCACCGAGACGCGCCGCGGCGCGATCCACTTGTGTTTCCGTCTGTTGTGTATCCATGACTCTCCCTCAAAGCCAATAGGCCCGTGGCCATTTCAGGCAAGGATCATGCCAGCGCGCAAGATTGTCTCAGGGCGTTGTCCGCGCCGAATCGACTCAGCCGACGCCAGATCGGCACCCCGGGACCCGACCTGAACGGTGGCGGCCCCAGGGTCTGGGGCCACAAGATACAATGGACACGATGTCCGTCCAGAAGATCGGCCGTTACGAGATCATCAATACCCTGGGCCGCGGCGCCATGGGCGTGGTGTACCTGGCCCGTGATCCCCTGATCGATCGCCAGGTGGCGCTCAAGACGCTGCGGGTGGACCTCGACGATGAAGTCGCCTCCGAATTTCGCGAACGATTCCTCCGCGAGGCGCGGGCGGCCGGCCGCATCAACCACGCGGGCATCGTGACCATCCACGACGTCGGTGAGGATCCGGAGTCGGGTCTGGTCTTCATCGCCATGGAGTACATCGAGGGACGAGACCTCAAGGAGATGATGGCATCCGGTCACCGATTCCGGCCGTCCGAGGCCGCGCGCATCGCAGCCGAGGTGGCCCACGCCCTGGATTACGCCCATTCCATGGGTGTGGTCCACCGCGACGTCAAGCCGGCCAACATCATTCTCACCAAGGACGGCACGCCGATCATCACCGACTTCGGAATCGCCCGGGTCGAGTCCTCCAACCTCACGGTGGAGGGTCAATTCATCGGCACTCCGAACTTCATGTCTCCGGAGCAGATCACAGGCAAGGCGGTGGACGGCCGATCCGACATCTTCTCCCTCGGTGTCGTGCTGTTCTACCTGCTGACAAACCAACGTCCATTCGCCGGCGAGACCATGCACGAAGTCACCATGAAGGTGGTTCAAGATCCGAGCCCGATCCCGTCCATGGTGTCGCCTCAGGTGCCGGCCGTCTTCAACCCGATCATCCTCAAATGTCTCGAGAAGGACCCGGACAAGAGATTTCAGACCGGGGCCGAGGTGGCGCAGGTGCTGGCCGCCCTCGCCCGTTCACTCACCGATCGCGACCCGGACGATGCGGCGTCGACCGGAGTCTACAGGCCGGACCTTCCGACCCGAAGCGCTCGTCGCTCCGCCGACGACGCCAGCGGCCTCAGGGGAATGTTGCGCGACGTGACTTCTCCGCGAAGACTCGAACAGATCCGGGACAACCCTAAGATCTGGGACCGGTTGCCGATCCCGGAGACCCTCAAGTGGGAGGTCCATCCAAAGTGGGCCCGCGGGGTCATCATCGCCTGTGCGGTCTTGGCCTTCGGATCCATCGCCTTGCTCTACCTCCGGTTGCCCGATGCACCGGATCCGGCCCCCGCTTCAGGCAGCGTCCGCAATCGCCACCTCGTGGCCCGGCGGTTGATCGATGCCCGTCGTCATCTGCGGGCCGGGGAGCCCGGTGTCGCAGCGACTATGGCCGCAGCTGCGGTGGACCAAGTACCCGCATCAGCTGGGGCCCGCCACCTTCTTGGCCAGGCCCGGGCTCAGCTCTCCGAGGCTCGACTCAGCGAGGCCAATCGGGCCACCGTCGAGCGGTTGATCGGCGACGGCCGGGATGCGTTCCGGGATGGACGGTACAAAGAATCGGGCCAGTTTTTCGAACAGGCCCTCAAGCTGGACCCGTCGAATGAGTTGGCGGTGAGCTATCTGGACCTCGTGCGGGAACGTGGCCGACGTTCATCGAAACAACCCTCGGCCCGGCCCACTCCGAAACCGCAACCAACCCTGGTGACGGCCGCGACACTCGACCGCCCCAAGCCGACCCCCGGACGCGCTCGGATCACCGTCACCTTCAACTCGCCCATTCAGAACGGGATGATCGTCGTGACCCTCGACGGATCGATCCTCGCTGAGATTCCCTTCGAATTCGAAGCCAAGGGAATCCTGGGGATGCGGAAAAAGGGCAGCGGACTGGTCAAGAAGGTCCTGCTCGCCCCTTCGGGCCGACACATCATCGGCGCAGTACTGCGCGACGGAAGCGGCGCCGTCGTCGGCACCGCCAACTTCGAGCGACAGCTGCTCGACGGCACCGACTGGACCCTCCGATTCGATCTGCCGGCGAAAGATGCTCGGGCCAACATCTATCTGGTGAAGGCCGGCGGTTCGTGAGCCTCATACATCTCGTCCTCGATACTTCGTGGGGACCCCTGAGAATCGCCGGCGGATCACGGGCCGGCGAGGGCACCACGATTCTGGCCCCCCAGCTCCGGCTCGCCATGGATGCCGGCCGTGCCCACCGCGCCCTTCCACCCATGAAAACGGTCGTCATCAGCCACGGTCACATGGATCACATCGGCGCGCTCGGTTATTGGGCGAGCCAGCGATATCTGAATTCCATGGGGCCGGCCACGGTCTTGGTTCCAGGAGCCATAGCCCACCAGGTTCAGACTCTCCTCGAGACTTTCGCAGAGCTCGAGGGCGGCCATCCCTACCGGGTGGAGATCGTGGCCGCCGAGGCCGGTGCGGACCACCAACTCCGGAAGGACATGGTGCTCCGGTTCTTCGCCACCGACCACTGGGTTCCCACCCTCGGCCACCTCTTGGTATGGCGCAGACGTCGGCTCCGACCGGAGTTCGACGGTCTCCCAGGGTCCGAAATCGCAAGACTGAGAGGGGCCGGACAGGTGGTCACCGAAGATCGGACAATCAACCTCATGGCCTACTGCGCCGACACCGGCCCAGGCCTGTTCACCTCCAACCCTGAAATTCTCGGTGCCGAGGTGCTGCTGGTGGAGTGTTCGTTCTTCGCGATGGCCGACCGGGATCGCGCACGGACCTACGGCCACATGCACCTTGATGACCTGCTGGCGGTGACGGATCGACTCGCCTGCCGTCATCTGGTCCTGCTGCACGCCTCGCGCAGACACCGGTTGCGCGAGGTGGAGGAGATCACCCAGACCACCCTCCGGCCGCGGTTGGACTGCGCTTTGCACCACGTCATGGTCGATTGGGAGTGATCCCCCACCCACCCAGCCAGGGGCTCGGGGCTATGGGACGAGATCCACCGCCCGCCCGGAGCGCGTGAGGGCGCGATGGGCGGGCGTGCCGCTTCTGACACTTTCGGGGTGATCGTGTCGAGGCTCTCAAAGGCGTCGGGGCCCGAAGAGTGTCAGGGGTGGCTCCCTCGGGGAGCACCTCGGGGAGATGGGCGCGCGGAAATCAGCACATCCGAGCGAACGCGCGTACCGGTGCCTGGACCGACATGCTGGTCCCCTAGACGGCCGGTGTGTTGGTCAATCGACGCACGAGTTGCAGCCGGGACGGCTGCTCCACAATGGCGCTCAGGTTGGGTGGGCAATCTTGCATCTTGGTTCTTGGATCTTGGATCCGGGTGGGTGGGGGTTTTCGCATTTCGCATTGGGTGGGCGAGGGCCCTGGTCCCTGGTCGCGAGCCCCTGTATCATTCCCCGATCACTGACCGAGCGGGGGACCATGACGACTCTTGAAAATTTCGAGCTGGTGGAACGGCTGGACGGCGCGAGCGAGTGGCGACACCGTGGCAACGGATTGACGGTTCTGGTGTGGCCGACACCGGTGGCCCCGGTCGTTGGATTCGGCGTGGTCTACCGTGTGGGATCACGCCACGAGGTGCCCGGCCACACCGGCGCCACCCACATTCTCGAACACCTGATGTTCAAGGGCTCGAAAAAATTCAACCGTGAGCTGGGGACCGAGGTTTCACGGCAGCTCCACAGGATCGGCGCCCATTTCAACGCCACCACCTGGCTCGATCGCACCAACTATTACGAAGTGCTGCCTGCCGAGCACCTGCCCTTGGCGGTGGATATCGAGTCGGACAGGATGCGCAACGCCCTGGTCCAGGAAGAGTCACTGGCCTCGGAGCGGACGGTGGTCCTCAACGAGCTCGAGATGGGCGAAAACGAGCCCTTTGATCTCCTCATGAAGGGCGCTTTCGCCCACGCCTATCTGGAGCACCCCTACCACCACCCGACCATCGGATGGAAGGGAGATGTGGAAACGGTCACGGCCGAGGTCCTCCGACGTTTCTACGACACCTACTACCACCCCGACAACGCCACCGTTCTGGTGGTGGGTGATGTTGAGGAGGAGGCTGCCCTCGCCGAGGTCGAACGAGGTTTCGGCGGTCTACCCCGTGCATCAGGGCCCTTCCCGGAGCCTCGCATCCGGGAGAGCGAACAGCGCGGCGAGCGGCGCTTCGAGGTGTGCCGGGCCGGCGAGCTCGGCCAATTGCTGATGACCTGGCACATCCCGGAAGGCCTCCACGCCGATATTCCAACGCTCTCGGTGCTGACGTCCATCCTGTCCGAGGGTGTCACCTCCAGGCTCTACCGGCGTCTGGTGGAGCCCAACCGCTGTCTCGGTATCCATGCCTACACGCTGGATCTGCACGATCCCGGAGTGCTGCAGGTGATGGCATCCCTCGCCCCGGGTGTGGAGCACCCAGAGGTGGAGGACGCGATCCGAGCCGAGCTCCAGGAGCTCTGGTCGACTCCACCCGACGGGGACGAACTCCGCCGTGCCGTGTCCCAAATCCGAACGGATCTGGCGTTTCACCGGGAGTCGCCGGGCCAGATCATGTCGGCTCTCACCGAATCCATCGCCATGGGCGACTGGCGGCGCTTCCCCTCGGAACTCGACGCCGTGTCTCGGGTCACCGCCGATGACGTGTCTCGGGTCGCCGCCGAGTACCTCACCGACCGCCGCCTCACGGTGGGGTGGTTCGTGCCGGAAACTCCGGGCGGCAATGGCGGCGGTTTGGCGGCCCCACCCGGACCACGGCCCTGTTATCTCAGGGCACCATTCGCCGAACGGGTGGTGGAAAAAGAACTGTCGCACGGAGCGCGGTTGGCGGTGCTGACCAACCCCCACGCGCCGACGGTCACGGTGGCGGGTACGATTCGGGCGGGAACGGCAGTCGCCTCCGACGGCAGATTCAGCGTGCCCGGTCTGTGCGCCGCCATGCTCGACCGCGGGACCGAGAGCTTCGGGCGCATGGAACTCGCCCGCGAACTCGAGGACAACGGTCTGCAGCTCGGCGTTCGGGCGTCTGCGTCCTCCCCGGCCACGGTCACGTTCTCGGCCCAGGGTCTGGCCGAGCAGCTGCCGCGGATCGCCACCCTGTTGGCGGAGGTCTTGTGGAAGCCGATCTTTCCGGCCGACGAATTCGAAAAGCTCCGCGAGCGTGTATTGGGAAGTCTGGTGCGGGAACGGGAGGAGACCCAGGCCATCGCCTACGGCGCCCTGACCCGCCATCTCTACCCAGTTGGCCACCCGCAGCGGAAACGACGGGTCGAAATTCGCGAACAGGAGGTGAAGGCCCTGGTCAGAGACGACCTCGAGGCCTTTCACCGATTGGCCTACGGGCCGGCATCGTTGGCGCTCGCGGTGGTGGGAGACGTGTCGGCGACCGAGGTCGAGGTCCTCTTCGGCGAGGCGTTCCATGCCGGAGGCGCCCAAGCCCTCGACGTCGTGGTGCCAGAATCTGAAGGAGCCGGGAAACCGGCGGAGGAACGCATCGAGGTCCCCGATCGGCCCAACCTGGACGTCTTTCTCGGTCACCGGGGCGCCGTGCTGCGGAGCGAAGCCGACTATGGCGCGGCCATGATCGCCAACGCGTGCCTCGGCCAGTCGACCCTCACGTCGCGGCTCGGCGTCGCCGTGCGGGATACGGCCGGGCTGACCTACGGCATTTACAGTCGTTTCTTCGGAACCCTTCTGGTGGCCGGTCCGTGGGCCGTCTCGCTGTCGGTCTCGGCCGAGAATCTCGATCGTGCCACCGAAATGTGCCGCAAGATCATCGCCGACTACGTTGCCGAGGGACCCACCCAGACCGAGCTGAGCGATGAGCGATCGGCCCAGGCCGGTGCCTACCGGGTCGGGCTGGCCACCAACGGAGGAGTGGCGCGGGAATTGGTGTCGGTCCTGACCTCTGGCCAGGCGTTGGACCACCTGGATCGCTACCCGGATCAGGTGCTGGCGCTGTCCCGGGCCGAGGTGATGGCGGCCATCGCCAAGTACCTCCACCCTGATCGGTTGGTGGTCACCGCTGCGGGAACAATGGAACGTTGAACGTTAAACGTTGAACGTTCCTCCGCCCGCCCGGAGCGTTCAGGGCGCGCTGGTCGGGCGTGCCACTTCTGACACTTTCGGGTCTCTCCACACTGACCTCTTTGTAGGTGAGCGGTCCCGAAAGTGTCAGGGGTGGCAACCGCGGGGAGCGCCATGGGGACATGGGCGCGATGGGAAACGAAGCTCGACCGCAGGCCGTTGTCCCTTCGTCGCGCCCCTTCTCCCAACGCACTCCCCGTGAGGATGCCAGGCACGCCGATTCGCCCCAACGAGGTGAGTCAACCCATCGGCTTTGGCGAATCGGGATGCCAGGCACCTCCGAAAGGGCGCGATGGGCAGGCGGGGGTCAGATGCGCGGCGTGGGTGGCGGGCTGTCCTCGCCGCCACGCATCGCCACCACTTTCACTTCGACCCTATCCACGTCGTCCACCGGGACGGGTGGGCGTTGGACCCTGGTGAGCCGGGCGCGAGCGCCGACGGGCACGTCCACGGTCCCGGTGAGCACGATCTGCTCATCGGTTCCCCCAGATCGGTAGAAGACCGTGACCCTGAGGTCGGCGTGGCATCCCGCCGGCTCGCGGCAGCTCAGAAGACACGCCCAATCGACGTAGTCGTCGTGGGGCGTGCCGGAGACCTGTTCCACCTCAACCGCCAGTTTTTCCGACGAGGTCGAGATCGTGTCGAAACTGAAGCTGGCCACCCCGGATCGAATGTCATCCTTGCCGCAGCCGGATGACAGCACGACACATGCTGCAAGGCTCGCGGCGAGCCCGGTCAGCAGCCGTGTCCGGCGCCGGGACATCAGACCCGCGGTGTGGGAACCGGACCCACAGGGCCGGGCATCCTGCGCCCCGGCGGCGGCTGCGGCGAACCGGTAGGCGGTCCCATCCAATAAACCGCCGCGCGGATATCAGGATGGGTCTTGCCATCGGGCTGGGCCGCGGAGAACTCGCGGCTGAAGACTGCCGTTTGGTCGGGGGGCAGGGTGTTGGTCACCGGCACCTCGGCGCTCCACGGACTCTTGTCGCCGGCGGCGATGGTCTGCAGCTGCACCCTGACGTTGGTCACAGGGTTGGGCGACCGGTTGATCACGTCGCCCTCCACCAGCCAGCGGCCGTCGCCGAGACCGGTCACCTTGAGGTTGCTCAGCACGACGCCGCCGCCCTCCTGATATCCGGGAGGTGGTCCCGAGGGAGTTCCACCACCCTCGGCGTCGATCTCGTCCGGTTCACCATCTCCGTCGCGATCCGGTCTGTAACGCCGGACATCCTCGTCGGTGATGGAGATGCCGTCGGATTGCTCGCCCTCCGGTGGAATGACGAGGTTCCGGCTGCCCGGAAGCTCCGCCGACGCCTGTCCCTCCTCAGAAGGGTTCTGGGGTGCTGCTGCAGCCGCTGCAGCCGCGGCCGCAGCTTCGGCGGCCCGCAGTGCTTCAACGTCAACATCCCCCACGTCGTAGGCCATCTTCTGGCCGTTGGGCAGCGAAAGCATGATGTAGGACCCGGTGAGGGTGTATCCGTCGGCCTGGATCACCGTGCCGTTCCGCATGGGGATCTCCACCGCTGCAACCGTGACGGCCAAGGCGGCGAGCACCAACAAGGACAACGCGACTCGTTTCACGGTTCTACTCCTGTCGCCAATTGGTCACAGTATAACCGGACGGATTGATGAACTCCTGGGTCAGACCCGGTGACCCTCCGGTGAGGGTGTGGGTGACATAGGTGGTTCCGTCGATGGTGTAGAACTCGCTGCCGGTGGGCAGATCGTTGAGCTCGGTGTAACTGCCGTTGCCGCACTCGAACCACAGGTCGTAGACCCGGCCGATGCCGGCCGCACGACACACATATTCGGGGTCGACGTCCGGCGGTTCCGGGCCGCCAAAGCCGCCGCCACCGCCGCCACCGCCGCTTCCACCGCACAGATCCGGTGGATCGGAGGCCAAAAGGTCGAGACCCGGCTCGAAGGTCGGAAACAGCACGTGGCCGTTGATCACGGTGGCTTCAAAAGTGGTCTTCTCGTTGGGCCGCATGGTCAGGTACCAGCCGTAGAGACCGTTGGTCGGGTCCAGCGCGGTGTCGGCGCACTCGACATCACCGGTGAGGGCCGTGTAGTCGATCCCCACCAGGTCGGCCGCGGTTCGCGCCGTGCCGTAGGTGCCGGTGTCGAGCACGAAGAAGAAGGAACTGACCCCCGGATCCACCGAGGTGTCGTATTCCTCCTGCAGGTTGGCTCGATCGCCGGCGCCGATGGCCAGGGCCCAGATGAAGTTGGAGCCGTCGAATTTCGCCGGCACGATGATCGGACGCGGGAAGAACTTCTGGCGGTGGCCGAAATCGCTCCGGAAGTCGTACATCCGCTCCAGCGTCGCGGCCGCGATGCCGGTGGCCGCCGAGTCATTGGGGGCCGGGAAGGAGATCCGCCACAGGCTGCCGTCGGAGTCGCCGAAATAGATCCGGTCGTGGAAGCCGTCGAGGTCGGAGTCGTGGGCGGCAAAGCTGCCCGGCACCGACACGCCGATGGACTGTTTGTAGACGATGGCCCCGGTGGCGATGTCCACACCGTAGACGAAGGTGCCCGTGAGGTCCGATTCCCGCTTGTCCCAGCCGCCGCCGAAAAAGGCGATGAAGACGTCGTCGGGCGCGTTGGCGTTCGAGCTGTTGTACACCGGAACCCTGGCGATGGCGGGTCTCGACCAGGTCCACCCAAGATCCCAGTAGGGGGAGCACTCGTCGCCGGTGAGGCCGAGGGGACAGTTGGCGTCGAGATCGGTCTCGTCAGAGAATTCCCACATCAGTTTGGGGAACTCGGAATCGCAGTCGCCCGCTGTGCCGTCGGCGCAGCCGGCCATCGGGGTCTGGAGGGGTATGTAGTCGGGCGAACCGCCGGTGGGGTCGGGCTGGGTGAGGTCGAGGGCGACGATGCCGCGCCCGCCCCGCCGCATGGAAGCCAAGGCCACCGTGCGCCACTCCCTCGGGCTCGAGCCGTCGGGGGAAATGAAGACGTCGCCGACGGCGATGTGGCCGTCCACCATGTACTGCTGCTCGGTGCCGTAGGTCATGACCCACAGCCGGTCGGCGATGGCCTCGGGAACGTAGGCGAAGAGCTCGGTCCCGGTGCCGAGATCGTGCTGGTCGTCATAGGTACCGCCGTCATCACGGTCCCAGAAGCCCGCGTCAAAAGCGTGCAGCATTCCGTCGTTGGCACCCACCAGCGCGACCCGACGCCGCTTGGCGTGCTCCTCCATGTAGAGCTGGTAGTCGTGGGCACCGAGCTCGCCGGCGCCTACGAAACCGTAGTCGTAGTAGTACAGCGAGGTATTGGGCGGCCGCGCCACAACGGGCTGCGAGTGATAGGTGTCACCCAACACGGGATAGGTCGCCGGTCGCGGTGGGTTCTGGGGTGCCGGATCCAGCCCCATCGGGTTGTCCCAGATGTTGGTCAGGAAGTTCGCAATCTCCTGCGCCTCCAGATCGCTGGGTAGGGTGGGCATCTTGAGCCTGGTCTTGAACTCGGTGCGTAGGGTGGCGTCGGTGCCCACGGCAGTGAGGTTGTGTCGGGTCCACACCGAGGCCGCGCTGGTCCCGATGTAGACGTCGCGCAGCGGTGTCCCCAGCGAAAGCTGGGCGGCCAGCGAGGTGGCTGCATCCCACTCCACCTGCGCGAAGTCGATCTGGCAGTCGCCGGTCACCGGCAGGGTGGGCTGCGAACTGTTGAGTTTGAAGGCGTACATGGTGCCGGACCAGAGGGAAAAGTCCTTCCGCGGCACGAAGAAGGGGTAGAGGGCCAGATAGTCCTCCGCCTGACCGACGCTGCCCGCGGTGGATGACGGAGGCGTCACCTGGAAGGGCACGAAGGAGCGGTCGCGCGAGTCCATCTCGTCGATCACACCCTGCAACGCGGTGGTGAGCTCGGAGGCGTCGGTGGCCACAAAGAAGCGGCCCTCGGTGATGGTGCTGACGCACTCCAGGGGCGACGGGTTCAAGGGGTCGAACTCCTCGGAGAAACCGATGGTGAAGACCCGCACCGGCTCACCGATGTCCGGGAGCTTGAATTTCCAGGCGGCCTGGTCACCGTCGCAGGCGTTGAGGTTGCAGCTCTCCTCACCGTCGGTGATGAGCACCACGTACCACTGGCGGCAGGCCGCCAGCGGATCGTTGGCCCAGGCGCCGGTGGTGATGGACTCCTGATACCAATCGTAGGCGTCCCACAGCGAGTTGGCGATGGGCGTGGTGCCGTCGGTGACGATGGGGATCGGGTTGTAACCCACGCTGTCCGGATCCGGGTCGAAGTCGTCCTGCCAGACCAGATTGGTGCCGTCATTGAGCAGGTCCACGGCTGAGGACATGGGCTCCAACACGGCCTGCATATCGCTCACGTTGGACGGGGTGGCCGGCGGCGGCAGATCCACCAGCAGGTTCCAGCCGTTGCAGTATCCGTCTGTGGTGACGTTGCGCGGATCGGAGTCCGAGGGCTCGAGGAGATCGATGTCGATCTTGTAGCCGTCGCCGCCGGTGCCGTAGGAATAGTCGAGCACGGCGCCTTCATAGAGCAGCTTGAAGGGGAATCGCTCGCGGCCCTCCTCGCCGTTGAGACCGGTGAAGGGGTCCGAGTCGTAGTCGGCGGACCAGTTGGACCACTCGCCGCAGATCAGGTGGCAGCCGTCGCCCCAGCTCGATACTGCGACATTGTCGAAACGAACCTGGCCGTCTGAACCGGGCAGGGTGCCGCCGCTCCACAGACCGGCGAAGCCCGGCGTCAGATAGGTGGCGGCCGGGTCGGTCCACTCCATGAGGGTGCACCATTCGCCGCCGCACTGCCAATAGCGACAATCATCGGGGTTGTTGCAATCGAAGCGCTTGACCTGGACCCTCATGTTGCCGCAGAAAAACTCCACCCGCAGGCGGTAGCACTGGCCCCGGTAGACCGACAGCAAGCCGTTGTTGCCGGGGTCGATCTCGATGATGCCCTGGCCAATCTCCACGTCGGTGCCACCCAGCCGCTTGACCAGATGCCACACCGAACGCCGGCCCTCATCGCGGGCCTGGGCGAGGGTTGGAAATTGGTCGATGTAGAACAGATAGCCCTCTTCTATGTCGATCATGTTGCCGACCGGGTTGTCCCAGGCCGAGCCTCCGAGGACGACCCCCATGGCCGTCCTGTCGTTGTCGACTCTGAAATCCACCTCAAAGCGGATATTCGTCCACTGGTCGGGCTCGTAGCCGGGATCGCCCGCCAGCGACTGGTTGACGGCGATCACGGTGCTCCGATCCGACTGGCCGTCGTTCTCGCGGACGTGCTGGTTCCAGGAGTCACCTTCGGCGCAGCCGATGAAATCGCTCCTGGGCACCCAATTGCCGTCAAAGCGGTTGCCGCCGGACCACCGAAGGACGGTGAAGGTGCCCGCGTTCGGGCTTCAGACAGGTCGGCGTGGTGAAGACCGAGAAGTCGTCGGAGAAGACCTCCACCGGCTCTTCGGTGGGGAAGAACTGCGCCGAGACCGGGATGGCGGCCATGAGGATCACGGCGATCCCCGCGGTGGTCGCCACCTTCCGCCGGAGGCTGGATCGGCCCGGGAAGCTCTGCACGATGAGTTTGGTCATGCTGTTCATATCAACCTCCCGCCCCTACACCCGCGGCGTCGGCGTGTGCGTCCGCGTCGGCGTGAACGTCGGCGACGGAGTTGGGGTGTTGGACGGCGTCGGGGTGAACGACGGCGTGTTGGTCGGCGTGTTGGTCGACGTCGGCGTGTTGGTCGGCGTGTTGGTCCGCGTCGGCGTGTGCGTCCGCGTCGGCGTACGCGACGGGGTAAAGGTCCTGGTCGGTGTGTTCGACGGCGTGTACGTCGGTGTATTCGACGGGGTGTGCGTATTGGTCGGCGTACGCGACGGGGTGAACGTGTTGGTCCGCGTCGGCGTGCGCGACGGCGTGAAGGTATTCGTCGGCGTCGGCGTACGCGACGGAGTAAAGGTCCTGGTTGGCGTGCGCGACGGCGTGAAGGTATTCGTCCGCGTCGGCGTGTTCGACGGCGTGAACGTATTCGTCGGCGTGAAGGTGTTGGTCGGTGTGCGCGTGTTGGTCGGCGTCGGCGTGTTCGACGGCGTCGGGGTGATCGTCGGCGTGTTCGACGGCGTGAACGTGTTGGTCCGCGTCGGTGTGTTCGACGGCGTAAACGTGTTGGTTCGCGTCGGCGTATTCGAAGGCGTCGGCGTGATCGTCGGTGTATTCGACGGCAATGGCGTATTTGTGGGCGTCGGAGTCGGGATGGTGTTGCTCTCGGTGATCGTGCACTCCGTACCCGGAGCATCGTTGAACACAAAGGTCAGCCTCAGACTCATGGCCCCCGCTGTGGGACCGTTGTTCGGCACCGTGCCCTCGAAGTCGGTCTCGATGTTGGCCGACGCGTTCGCGGACATGGGGCGGGTGTTGAAGGTCTCGGTGTCCGGTGTCGAGTCGTTACCAGGGTAATACTGGACACCATTGAAGAGGAACTCGTTGACATACAGACTCGGCCAGACCTTCTCCCAGGCAAAGTAGGTGTGGGTGAGGGTCGCCGAGTAGGTGCTGTCGTTGCGGAAGTCCCAGAGGATGTCCTCACCGGGACCATTAGACGACAGCCGAACACCCGTATAGTAGATCTCGCTGCAGTTGGCAGGCACCGGAGTCGGTGTATAGGTGAAGGTCGGGGTGTGGGTCGGCGTGTTGGTCGGGGTGAAGGTCGCGGTGGGTGTGTGTGTGTTTGTGGGCGTGGGGGTGTCCGTCCACTCCGGCAGCGGATCCGGAAGATCGCAGATCCGGACGCTGCGCTGCTCCACCGAGTCCACATAGACCAGCCAGTCGTTGAGCTCGTCGCCGTCGAGGTCGGCGTCGGGACCGCCGACCAGGTTGTAGTCGTCATCCACCGTGTCGGCCACCAGCTCGTTGCCGATGGGGTTGCCCGAGGTGTCGATGCCCAGCGGGTGGTTGGGGCTGCCCACGAGGGCCTCGTCGGGCAGCTCGAGGCGGACCCGCCGTCGCCAGTGCTCGATCCGGGTGCCGAGGCCGAACGGCACGGTGGTGCTCCAGCTCTGCCGGCAGGCGTCGTCGTCGATGACACCGTTGCCGTCGGCGTCCCAGGCGTCGAGATCGGTGGGATCGCAGCGCGAGAAGTCATAGGCCCACGATTCCAGGATCAAATCACCGAGGCCGTCGCGCTCGCCCGTGGAGTAGAACGGGAAGACACGGTCCAAGCAGTGGGTCGTGTCGTCCTGCTCCGGAGGGTCGAGGTGGTGGTCATCGAAGTTATCCCAGGTGGTGCCATTGTCGTCGATCAGACAGTTGCCGAAGTAGATCGGCATGGTGTCATAGGTGAGACCCGCGTGATCGTAGGCGTTGATGGGACCGTACTGGTCCACCGGATTGAAGGTGGGTGACTCGGGATTGAAGTAGGGGTTGAAGCCGATCATGAAATCGTTGGCGATGTCGCCGGGGTTGCCCAGCACGGTGCCGGTCCACGACTCGGACCAGCCCATCCGGTAGGCAAAACCGGGTTCGATGAAGCGGAAACGGTCCTGTTCAATGCCCTGGTAGACCCAGTGTTTTGTTGGCACGGCCTGGCCGCTGGCGGGCAGTTCCTGGGCATAGCCCGCGAGCGCGAAGTTGGATTCCGAGATGCTGGTCAGGAATTGGCGAAGCACCGCCTTGGCCACACCCATCCGGGAGTAGGGGTCGTCGCCGCCGCCCGGCAGCATGCCGAAGGGCACGATGGAGCCCGAAGTTCCCCGGGGAACCACCTGCGGGGTGCCTACCATGGAACCCGACGTATCGAGAATGAACATCAGGTTGGGTGGTGCTGCCCGCGTACGCAGGAAGTCTCGATCATCGGCGCCGGACCACGTGGCGCAGAGCACCAGTGCCGCCAACACCATGAATCTCGCGAACCGGGAATGTCTCATGACTGCCCCCTCGCTCCGCTCATCGGAAACACGCGATCACGGGCACGAAATCGTCCTCGGTGAACGGGAAGGCGGACATGTCCACCTCCACCGCCGCCTGAGTCAATCCAGTGAGCCCGCCAAGCACCCGCTGGGCGTCGCTTCTGAAGTGAAAATGTCGCATCTGGAACTCTGGGTACTGGGACGGGACGGGGTTGCCGTCGTCGTCCAGAATCGGTCCCGCGGGCTCGGTCTCGCAGAACTCGGAGATCGCGACGTTGAAATTGCCGCGCAGGAGCCCTTGCAGGTTGGCGTCGTCGGTCAGGGTGAAGTTGCCCGGAGCGCCGATGACGCCCTGACGCACGAGATTGATCTGAGCCATGCACCCGGAGTCGGCGGCGTACAGGGACTTGACGACCCAACGGTCGGTTCCCGCCGCCTCCAGACCCAGGGATGTCTGCAGCAGCAGACCCATTCCGAGAAACACGAGCACCACGGCCACCAACAGGGACAGCAGCAGGGCCGATCCCCGTTCCCTGGAGTCGGGCTCCGGCATCAGACGATGGGTCAGATCATGGTGCATCGTTGCCTCACAGAATGAAGTTGCGCAGGCTCGCGGCCACCTGCATCCGACGCCACTTGGCGCCTCGATTAACCTGATTGACGTTGAGATCGAAGCCGGCGAAGGTCTCTGCCGGCTCGGTCCAGTCCGAAACCTCGAAGGGAGTCCGACCGAAGACGCCGATCTGCATGCCCACCAGATTGCCCGCCGCCACCTGGGCGGCGGTCACGGTGGGACTCCAGATGTCCACATCGTCATCGAGGTCGGTGTCGACACCGAGAACCACCTGCAGGCTGCCGATGTTGACCGCCACGGGCTCACCCGCAGTACCGGTGTTCGGCCCGACCCTGCGGAGCACGAAGTCGGGTGACACGAAGTAGGTGTAGGAGTCGAGGATCCCCACCCGATAGACGTCGAATTCGGGATCCGAACCGGAGATGGCCGATCCGTCGCGATTGAGCGCGGGCCACGGCGGGCCTCCCGCCGAGTAGGTGATGACCAGGTGTCGGTCCGGGGACGCGTCAACGATGGCGGCCGAGGTCACCGCGCCGACGGCGTACTGGCGACGGCCCATGAAAACGATGCCGCGGCCGGCCAGCGATGCCGGTCCGGGAACCCTGTTGAGCGGATTGATGATGTCCGCGCCGGCGGTGGGAGATCGCAACTCGCGCACCGTCACCGTCTGGGTGGAGGTGTCGATGTCGAACCGATTGGTGAAGAAGGGTTCCACCTCAAAAAAACCGCGCAGGGTGAGGACGTCGGATCCCGTGGCAACTTGAACGGTGCCGAAGTCGGTGGTCACGTTGCCCGACCGATTGTTGAGGACCTGTCCCGAAACCCATGTGCCGTCATTGCGGGCGAAGGGCATGTCGCCACCGCCGGACATGCGGGCGGTGCGAGTGATGTGGTAGGCGGCGAAACGCACGTTTTCCTGGGTGTCGGACAGCGCGGCCTCGATTTTGGACAGTTTCTGCGAGGTATCAAGCATGTTGAGGACACCGACAAAAATGATGGCCAACAGACCGACCGCCACCACCATCTCGACCAGAGTGAAACCTGCGGATGGGTTGCGTTTCATCGCCTCACCCCTGAATCTTGACTGCCGTCGCCACGAACTCGCGACGCCCCCGGAGGAAGGTCGTGGTCGAGTTCACAAGGACGGTGATCTGTTTGAAATTTGCCCTGGTGGGATCGGCCGGAATCGGCATCGGGGTCGAGGTCATGTCAGCCCAGGTGTGGACTTCGAAATCCTGCACCGTGTAACTCACGTTGAAGCCTTTCCTCGCCGCCGGCCACTGGCGGGGGGCGCCCGCCGTATCGGCCAGAATGGGGTCGGTGAATTGCGTCGACTGGAGGGCCTCGATTGTCCGGCGCGCTTCCGACGCAAGCAGAGCGTAGTCGTAGCCCGAGGCGTTGGTGATCTGGGCGTGGGAGAACAGGCTCGCGATTCCGAGGGCGACAAAGCCGAGGATCAGCAACGCCACCAGCAACTCGATCAGCGAGAAGCCCTGCTGTCCACGATATTCCCTATCCCGGCCCATCAGTACCTCCAGTGCCTCATGGACTTTTGGTCCCAGGTGGAAGTTTTGGGATCCCACATCTGTCGAATAACGGTTCCGGTGCCGGCCTGGATCAGCAGCCGGAACTGATTCCCCTTCTTGTCGGCGATCCGCAGACCGCCCTGGCCGATGCCGATGTTCCCGGTCTCGTTGACGATGCCTGTGCCACTGGGGAGGAAGACCACGCCACGCCGGGTGGCGGTTCCTCCGAGGCGGTACAGCCGCAGCGCGGCGGCCGGATCCTGCTCAACCAAGAAACTCCCATCGGAAATCGACCACCGGCCGACCTCGGGCTCGCCGGCGTCATGGACCTCGGGCGTGCCTCCGATGTCTTTCCAGGAAAAGAGCTCCCAGCCCACCGGTCCTTGGCGAAGCTCCACCACCACAGGCGCCGCCCCCTGGACCGCGTTGATTCGGGCGATGGCAAAGGCCTGCTGGGTCTTGCTGACCTCGCCCAGCATCTCGGCGCGCATCTTCGAGCGCATGAGGTTGGGCAGACCCACAGCGAGCGCGGTCACGGCGATGGCCACCACGACCACCAACTCGATGAGGGTGAAGCCCGCCTCGCGAAGGCGTCGCCCGCCTCCTGACGAGATGAGTGCATCGTCACCGCAATGAGCATTTTCGGTCTGCATCACATCTAGCATCGCGTCCTCCCCCGGGAGCCGTCAAGGTGTGAACAGCTACATTTAAATTCCTTTAACAATCGATATTTGACCCCGGTCAGGGTCGGCGGGTGGGTTTGATTCCATTCTGGGCCCCAATTCTAACTGTCCAATTTCAGATCAAAAATCCAGATCCGCCCGCCCAAATCCGCAACATAAAGGCTGTGACCGCCCACAGCCACACCGGTGGGCGAGATGTCGTCAGAGGCCAACGAAACCCGCTCGACGGCGCCGTTCCGCACCACCCAGAGGGCCTGCCCGGGCGTATCGCTTACCACCCAGAGGTCGGGCTTCACCACCGCGAGCTGAGGTCTCGAGTAGAAGTCGGACCATGCCTCAGGGAGCGCCACCTCGGTGACAAAGCCGCCGTCCGACCGCAGCACCTGCAGACGGTGATTGCCGGTATCGTTCACAACCAGGTGGTCCGCATCCAACCACGCCAGCCCCACCGGTTCCACGAATTGTCCTGGACCGGAACCCTCACCTCCGACGAGATCCACCCTCACCTCGCCGCCAACGGTGGTATAAAGCACCACCCTTTTGTTGCCGGTGTCGGTGACCGCGACAGTACCGTTTGGGGACACCGCGATGCCGCGCGGTCCGTACCAGCCCTCACCCGGGATCGGCAAGGTGCGTGATGCGCCGGTTGTAGGATCCAGGATCACCGCCTGCTGCCCCCAGGTGTCGGCGACGGCCAGTACTCCCTGCGGGGTCCACGCCACCGACTCGGGCTCGCGCAGCTCCACCGACCCGGCCACCGGATCCGGGGATCCGTCCGCGGCGAACCGCACCACCGTCGACAGCCCCACATCGGCCACCGCAATGACGCCGTCGACCGTGACCGCCAGACCCCGCGGCTCCATCAAGGAGCCCTCGCCCACGACCCGAGAGCCGATCACCGGGAGGACACCGGCCAACGCAGCCGGAACCGGAACCGGCCGGCTCCACTCCACCGGACCCTCCGAACGCCGCAGCACGATGATGTCGGACGATCCCACCGGTCCCCACGGGATCCTCCAGGTTGCGTAGCGGAGGGCCTCGGCGGGACTCGGGAGCCGGTTTTCAATTAGCCACCAGGCGCGAAGGGGAATCCGCTCGGACACATAGCCGGGGCCCAACCGGGCGCGGGCTTCGGCCTCCTGCTCGGGGTTGCACACCACCATGGGTGGCCGCATGCCCTGGCGGGGAAGATCCCACCACACCGGGGTCGATCGCCAGTACCAGGTGAGTGGCCAACCGGCCTCCCCTCCCACCGCGGCCACCGGATCCACGCCCTGGGCCTTCAGCCTGAGACCGTCCGCCACCACCGGTTTGATTTCCGGACACGTCTGAACGTAGATCAGGGCCTCCACATGCTCGAGGTTGGGCGAGATCTCATCCCAGACGAAGCTGGCGTTGAGCGTCACCACTGCCGTCAGCAGGAGCCCGGCTGTGGCCAGGCCACGGCCCCACCAGCGCCCCAACGGCCCAAAGGTCCGAGCCAACTGGGCTCCGGCCAGGGGCAGGAACGGCCACACCTGGTGGACCGTCAGCCAGGGCACCTTCTCCCGGAGATAGCCGTACATGAATATGGACAAAAGGCCGAATAGGAAAAGCGCGGCCTCCACGGCGGTCAGGCGTCGGCGCCGGCGCACCACCCACGCCGTGGCCAGGGCCATCGGTAGAAACTCGTACAAAGCCAGCCTGGGAAGGTAAAACCACCATGGCCCGGCGACCCGCGCGATCTCATGCTGACCCCACCAGTAGGAGATCGCCTTGCCCGGGAAGAACCAGTCGCCGGGAAAACTGAACCCCACGGTGAACATGGGCACCGACACCAATACCGCGAGCGCCACCCCGCCCACCATGGACCAGCCGTGCTCGCCGACAAACTCCGCCACCAGAGGCCGAGATCCGCGGACGATCTCCCAGGCGATCATCAGCCCCCACGTGGCCACCACGACGGCTGCCGAGACATAGGCGTTCTCTTTGGTGGCAAAGGCCAGGGCCGTCCACACGCCGGCCCACAGCCAGGCCGAGGACGAACCCCGCAGCGCACGGTAGACGGCAACCCCCGCAGCCGACGCGGTCAACAACTCGAGCACGTCCATCCGAAGGAACCGGCCGTAGTACAGGATGGACGGTGACAACGTCACCAGCAGGCCCATCCACCACGCCGCCCGCCCCCCGAACGGCCGCCGCAGCGACCACGCGATCCAGATGAGGAGTATTCCGGCCAGGGCCACCGGCAGCCGGGCGGTGAAATCGCTGTCACCGGCAACCGCGTATGTGGCTGCAGTGAGGTAATAGAGCAGCGGACCGTGGTAGGTGGGGTCGTAGCGGTAGATGCCGTTGTGCAGCAGATTGTACGAGGAGTGGGCGTGGATCGCCTCGTCATGGTGATAGGAACGGTCGCCCAGCCCCCACAGGTGGAGGGCCATTGAAAGCGCGATCAGGACAAGCCATGGCCAGTACCGGCGAATAATTCTGTTCACAATGAAAGTGTAACGGATTGCAGCCCCCACCCGCCCTCCCGGATCCAAGATGCAAGATTCAAGGTGAAAGATCCCCCGCCCGCCCGGAGCGAGTGGGCGCGCTGGGCGGGCGTGCCGTCGACGGGAGTTGAACGTTAAACGTTGGGATCATCCGGATTTCCGTGAGATGGACAGTGGTTGAATTAGAAATGAAAAATGTGAAATGTGAAATTCGGAATGTCCACTCGCACCGATCTCGTGTGCAGTTCTGGAACCTACCAGCCACAGTATCCAGAAAGGCTTGTGGAATGAGCCCCGATCAGGACCTTGGGTTGAGCAAACGCCAGGTCATGGCACGGACCTGATCGAAGAGCTGCAGCGAAGCGCTCGCGCGAGTGGAGTCGATCGCGCCGGCGTGAACCAGGAGGCGAAGATGGCAGTCGACCTCTTTCGCGGAGCCGTAGGCGATTCGCCAGTGATGGAGCCGATCCCGGCCCGTTCGGCCGTGTCCCTCTGCAATATTGGCGGGAACCGATGACGCCGATCTGATCGCCTGATCTGCGAGGCTCTTGACGGGAGCCGGCACACGTTTGACAAGGGAGATGGCTTCCCCGGCAGCTTCGATGGCCTTGCCGTAGACGATGAGTTGGTTGCCTTGGTACGCGTCGATCATGATCACCTCCGGGTCGTTCATTGAGTTCTCCCGACGTCGATCTGTTTCCGGATGTCAAGGGTCGTCTGACGACTTGTCTTGCCCTTGACATCCGGAAACAGATCGACGATTTCCTCCCAGCGAACGACCCGGAGAGGATCACGATGCGCTCCCAGGGAACAGCTATCAGCGACAGTCGGCAGTCGGCAGCGGCCGGGACAGGGACAGCAACCGGCGTCCGGGGCAGATGGCAGCATCGGTGATCAGCGACCGCAATTTGGGGCAATCGCCGCTAAACACCGCCGCGGCCCCTGATCGCTGACGCAGCCGCCGATCATGGACGCTGTCCCTGATTGCCGTCGCTGCCCCTGCCGCCTGGATCCCCGCACGGAGACGGGCACGCAGAAGCCCCACCTCACGTTTTCCCGGATGAACCAAACGTTAAACGTTGAAAGTTGAACGTTCCCACCCCCCCGGGACGACAACAGGGCGCGATGAACTGGCGTGCCATTTCTGACACTTTCGGGATGTGTAGCGTTGATATTGCGGATGTTGTCGGGGCCCGAAAAGTGTCAGGGGTGGCAACCTCGGGGAGCGCCAAGGGGAGTTGGGAGCGATGAAATCAAGAGAACCGAATCGAACGCGCTCACCCGGTGCCAGGCACCGTCGAAATCGCATCGGAGCACGAGATCGCAACATCTGCGGCGGTGCCTGGCACCGACATGGAGATCGGAATACGAGGGTGGCTCCCTCGGGGAGCGCGGTTGGCACATGGGCGCGCCGAAATCACGATGTCGTACCGGATCATCATTGTGGAGCAGGCGTCCCGCCTGCATTTGTGCCTCCCATTGCAGCCGAGACGGCTGCACCACAATTTCCGCGCGGTCTGTTCGATCACCCGACCTCGATGCGCCCCTTCATTTCGGGTGGGCGCGGGAACTTTCAACTTTCGACTTTCGACCTTCGATCTTTGCGGCTGTTCTTATCCACGAAGAACGGGGACGCCGAGGCGCTGGAGGGCGGCGAGCACCACGTCGGGGGCCGAGCCACGCTTTACAACCTCGGCGGTCGGAGGCCACGAGAGCCCATCGCCGAAGTGCCCCAGCACCACCGCTGGAATCCGCCACGTGCCCAACGCCTCCGCCGCCTCGCCGTCAGGGAGGCTGGCTTCCACCACCGCCGCCTCCGGAGCCCACTCATCCACCAACATTCCGGCCGCGGCAAGGCTCGGAGCGTGGCGCACATCGAGCCCGGCCTCGGCCATAGCTTCGATGATTCGACTCGCCTCACGGCCGTCGCTGTCCACCAGCAGGACCCTCGCACCCGGCGGGTTCGCCGCTTGGGCATCGGTGGACAGTGGTTCCATGTCCGCCTCCCGACCCAAAGGGATGCGCACCGCGAAACATGCCCCGGTACCGGCATTCGAGTCGAGTTCGATAAAGCCCCGATGCTCGGTGACGATAGCGTATACCACCGCCAGACCGAGGCCGGCCCCGCGATCCCGCCGGCGGGACGAGAAAAACGGCTCGAACAGGCGGTCGCGGTATTCGGCCGGAACCCCGGGCCCGTTGTCCCTGACCTCGAGGATCGCGTCGTGCTCGGTGGCGGTGAGCGCCACCTCCACCCATCCACCCTCCGCCGGCGCGGCGTCGCGGCCATTGACCACCAGGTTAAGGAGCATTCTACGAAGCGCCACCGGATTCCCCACCAGCGGCACCACCCCGTCCGGGAGCCGCAGGCGGAGTTCCACGTTGGGTGGCATCAGATGCTGCAGCAGTCCCTCGTGGGCGGCCACCAAAGCCGTCAGATCCAGAGTTCTCGGTGGCGTGCTCTCCCGGCGCGCGAACAGCAGCAACTCACGCACCACCTCGATCCCCTCGTCGGCGAGGTCGCGGATGGCCGCCCCGGCTTCGCTTGAGGCTTCCGGCTCGCGGAGCAACCATCGCACGTGGAGCAGGATGGCTGCCAGGAGGTTGTTGAAATCGTGCGCCACGCCGCTGGCCAAAGTGCCCACGGCCTGCATCTTCTCGGCCTCCCGAAGGCGGGATTCGGCCCGCACCGCATCCGTCACGTCGCGCGCCACAAGAATAGAATGCCCAAGACCCTCCGGACTGGTGAGCGTGCACTGCAGGAGCCTTTCTTCAGAAGTCACCCTCCACTCCGTGCTTTCGCCGGCCCGATTGCGCTCTGCGAGGCCCTCTCGAATCGCCGGAAGATGACGCTGCAGCGCGGTGTTCGCCTGCTCGATCTCACCCGAAGGCTCCACCAGCGCCACCCCGTCAACCATGGCATCGAAGGTCCGCTGCCATCGTTCGCCGAGGCGACGAACGCGGTCCGTCACGTCGTGGATCGCCATCAGGAGTCTCGGCGAGTCGTCCTCACCGGTGGGACGAACGTGGAGTTCCACCTCCGCGGCCTCGTCGCCATCGAGCCGCCAACGTGCCTCCACGACCACCTCGTCGGCGAGGTAGGCGGACGCCAGTACGGAGGACAGCTCCTCGGATGACATCCCCTCCACGTACCTCGTCAATGGCGTGCCCAGCGCCTCTGAGGGCCGCCCACCGAGAAAGCTCGCGGCCGCCGAGTTGGCCCCCCGGACCGTCATGCTTTCGTCCAGCTCGAGGAGAGGTGAGGGCGAGGCCTCGAAGAGCCCCCGAAAGCGGCGCTCGGAAGCCGCCAACGACCGCCGCTGACGGGCCAGTCGTTGGGTCATGTCCTCAAAGGCCCCCGCCAACTCCTTGACCTCGGTGATCCGAGTGTCCGCCACTCCGATTCTGGGGGGATTGTCGGCGTCGAAGGCACGGACCGAATCTGCCAGGTCTCCCAACGGCTTCGCGACCCGCCCCACGAGCCCGAGGCCCACCACCAACGCCAGGGCCAGCACCAATCCCAAGGCGGTCACCAGACGCACCGCTGCCGACGCAAACAAGCGATCGATTCGGTTCCTCGACACCAGCAACACCACATCCACGGTGTCGCCGCTCCCCCATGGTCCACGGCCAACCACCACCGACTCGTCCACCCTCAACAACGAGAGATCGAGCGCCAGCGCCTCGTCGAGAGGCGGCCCGTAACGCCACAACACCTGGCCGGCGCGGCTCTTGACCTCGCCGGCGCGTAGATCACCGGTGGAGATCACCGCGAGATACTCGGGAGAACCGCCCTCCGAGACGGCCAGGGCGAGGGTCTGTGCCAACAGGCGGGAGTGGTTTTCCAGCTCGGCTTCCAGCGTCCGGTGCTCGTGCCACAGCACGAGGGCGCTCACCAGAACCAACGTGGCAATGAGAACGCCGAGCAGCCACAGCAGGAAGCTTCGGCCGATGGTCATCTCGCCGGACCCCCAGGGGCTGGCCTTAGAAGTCGAAGAATTCTCCGTCGAAGACGTCCGATAACTGACGCATCATCGCTGCCGAGAGGCCCGCGGTGACGCCGGCCATAATGGTTGCGCCCTTTGTCCGGCCCACGAGATATCCCACCAGTCCAACGGCGCCAACCGACGCCAGCGGGTGTCTGCGAACCGTGTCTCGCCAGTCGATGGAGCGAGGCACCAGGGTGTCGAGGATAGCGTCGGCGTTCAGACTCACGCCGTCTGCGCCACTCTTCTCCTCAAAGGTATCCTCGTACACATCGTCGCCAGAGATATCTTCCCCGACGTCGTCAAAGACCTCATCGGTGGCGTCGTCCATAGTCTGCAACTCCTAGTCTCGAGGCCGGGCCACGTAGCCCACCAGAAAACCGGCGGCCAGCGCGATGAGCACCGATTTTCCGGGGTTGTCCTTTATATAGGCAAGCACCTGATCGCCCTTGTCCTTGAGGTCGACCTCGGCCATCCGGTCCTTCACCTTGCCGTAACTCTCCCGAGCGCGGGCGGCCAGAGCTTCGTACTGCTCGCGGGCCTTGCCATAGAGAATCTCAGCCTGCGCCCGTCCTTTGACGGCGAGCGTGGACATCTGTTCCCTGGCCTGGGCGAGGTATCTCTTCGCATCGTCGAGGTACATCCGGGTCTTGTCAGCCGCATCTCCCGACAGCACTTTGGCCTTGCCGTAGGCGCCCTGCATGGTCGACCGCGCGCCTTCCATGGCACTCTGAGCCTTGGAGAGGGTCTCCTTGACTTCCGCCAAGTCCTCGCCGGCCTCCAGCACCGCTTCATCTAAAGCTTCATCAACACTCTTTTTATCGTCAGCCATCATGACCTCCGCAGTTATGCCCACACATTCTACGGCGGGGAACGTTGTGCGTCTAGCGTTGATTTCGAGGTTCATACGTGCCAGGTCCGTAGTTCCGTAGTTGTGGCGGGGCCACTGATGGCCACCAGACCCGACGAAATTGAAGTTCTTGGGGATGTGCTGCGCAATGCTGAATGCAGCCGAGACGGCCGCACCACAACACCTGCGGGTTAGGTTCGATCTCCCGGCCTCGACGCGCCCCTCTCCCCAAAGCACTCCCCGAGGGCGCGTCTCTCGGAGGTGCCTGGCATCCCGATTCGCCAACGCCGGCCGGCCGATTCGTCTCGCTTGGGCGAATCGGCGTGCCTGGCATCCTCCCGGGAAGCGCGACGAAGAACCGGGGCGCAACGAAGGACCCCCATCGCTGATGCTGCTTTCCCAAAATCGTCAAAGACGGCACGCCCGCCCATCGCGCCCTTTCGGCTGACGGGAAATCTCCGCAAACCAATGGTTATCATCCTGAGCGAGCGCAGCGAGTCGAAGGATCTGGGCGGGTGGGAACGTTGAACCTTCAACGTTCAACGTGCAACTTCCAACTCAAAGGTGCCCGGAGTGGCACGCCCGCTTATCGCGCCCACACCCCTCCGGGAGGATGGAGGGAACCTTCAACTTTCAACTTTGGACTTTCTACACCCGTGGACGCCGCGCTACGATGATGTCCGGGAGATTTCATGGACATTCACGTTTTAGGTGCCGGACGCTGTGTGACCGGCTCCAAATACCTCATGAAGTGGAAGGCCTTCTCGGCCATGGTGGATAGCGGCCTGTTTCAGGGGCCCGCGAAGAACCGCCAGCTCAACTGGAAACCGTTGCCGTTCCCCGCCCACGAACTCGACGCGGTGGTGCTGACCCACGCCCACATCGACCACTCGGGCTACCTTCCCCGACTCTGTCATCAGGGATTCGACGGTCCGGTCTATTGCACACCACCGACCCTGTCGCTGCTCCGCGTGCTGCTGCCGGACGCCGCCCACATCCAAGAGGAGGAGGCACGCTACGCCAACAAGGAGGGCTACTCCAAGCACGAACCCGCCCTCCCGCTGTTCACAGTAAAGGACGCACGGGCCGCGCTCAAGATGCTGAAGCCGGTGAACTTCGACAGCTGGCAGGATCTTCATCCCGGGGTCCGCTTCCGCTACCACCGCCAGGGACACATCATCGGCGCCGCAGCGGTCGAGGTCGAGACCAAGACCGGCGAAGGACGGAAGACGATCTACTTTTCCGGCGACGTCGGAAGGTATGGCGTTCCCATCCTCAGGAACCCACATTCGTACCCCGGTTCCGATCTCTTGTTCGTGGAAAGCACCTATGGCGACAGGAGACACCCGGCCGGCAACCCCCGGATCGCCCTGATCGAAGCGATCCGCGAGGCCCTCGATCGAGGCGGCGTCATCCTGATCCCGGCGTTCGCAATCGATCGGACTCAGGAAATCCTGTACATGCTCCACGAGTCCATGGTGGAGGGTGACATCCCGCAGCTCCCGATCTACCTGGACAGCCCCATGGCCATCGAAGCGACAGCGGTCTACACTCGGGCCATCTCCGAGCACGACGCGGAGATGCGGCAGTACTACGCCGAGCAAATCAACCCCATTTTCCCACCCACCCTCAAGTGCACACCCACGTCGGCCGACTCCCGAAAGCTCAACGACCTCGGTGGACCGGCAATCATCATCTCGGCGTCGGGGATGGCCACCGGAGGGCGCATCCTCCATCACCTCAAGCTGAGGTTGCCAGATCCCAAGAACACCGTGATCTTCGTGGGCTATCAGGCCCAGGGCACCAAGGGACGGCGGCTGGTGGAGGGCGAGCCCGAGATCAAGATCCACGGCCAATGGATCCCGGTCAACGCGGCCATCCGACAGGTCTCCGGTCTCTCCGCCCACGCCGATGTGGACGAGTTGGTCGTGTGGCTGAGCCGGAAGGAAAGGGACCCGGAGACCGTCTGTCTTATCCACGGAGAGTACGATGTCCAACAGCGGTTTGCCGCACGGCTGAGCGAGGAGTTTGGATGGGAGCCAAGGATCCCGGACCTGGGCGACGTCGTCCGAGTCTGAGTCCCCTCAAGGACATCTGGCTCGGTATTCGTCTGACGGTGCACAACTTCGCCGACGATCGGGGCGTCGACCGGTCGGCCGCCCTGGCGTATATCACCCTGCTGTCCCTGGTGCCCCTGCTGGCGACGCTCGCGGCTTTGTATCGAGCCTTCTTCTCCTTCAACGCCGACCGCCTGGTGGAGATGGTGACGGTGGTGCTGCCGTACGAGGCTGGCTCGGAACAGCACATCGAGCTCATAGAGACGCTCACCGAGTTCGTCAATCGGGCCACCACCCTCGGCTACATCGGCTCGTTGGTCTTTCTGGTGATCGCATTCCGTCTCTTCCAGTCGGTTGAGACGACCTTCAACGACATCTGGCACATCGAGACCCGCCGATCGGCGGCGGTGCGGGTCTTCAGTTTCACCATGCTCGTCTTCTGGGGACCGGTGGTTGTGGGCATCGGCTCGTCAATGCTGCTGTGGATGGGTCACCAGCCGTGGGCGCCGAGCCAGGGCATCGTGCTCTCCCTCGCCCGTCTCGCGGTGCCGTTGCTCGGCATCACCATGGTCTACTGGCTGGCGCCGCACACCTCGGTCCACATCGGAGCCGCGCTGGCCGGAGGTTTGGTGGCCACCGGCGGGCTGCATCTCCTGCGATCGTTCTTTGTCTGGTACATCGGCGGTTTCGCCGAGATCAACATCATCTATGGCTCCGCCACCCTGACGGTGCTCTTCCTGGTTTCTCTCTTCCTGTTCTGGGTCCTTGTCATCGTCGGCGCCGAGGTCTCGTACGTGATGCAGAATTTCCACGCCCTCAAACTCGAGCATGAAGGGGGGCTCCGGCTCGACGCCGATCCATCCCTGACCGCTATCGCGATCCTCACCGAATGCTATCGACGTTCGCTCGGCGGAGAGCCACCGCCGTCCCTGGACGACCTGGAGGATGCACTGGGCATCAACCACGGCGCCGCCCAGGAGGGAACCGGGCGGCTGGTGTCGGCAGGGCTGCTCGCTCTGACCGGACCGGAGATGGAGGGATACGTCCCCGCCCGGGACGCCGCCTCCCTCACGGTCGCCGCAGCCCTACATGACGCCGGCGCCGACTGCGCAGCGATTCCGCGTCTGGGAAACGAGGCCATCGACCGGCTCGGCACGCTCCTTCGCCGGGGGGAAGCGGCGCGGCGGGAGACGCTGGAGGGCGTCACGTTTACCGAGTTGTTGAGGGATTAGGGGCTAGGGGTCAAGTCGGAATTCGAAATTCGAGATTTGAAAACCCCCGCCCGCCCGGACGATACTTGATGCTGGATGCTGGATCCCCCACCCACCCGGAACGGGAGAGGACGCGATGATCGGAGGTGCCTGGCATCCCGATTCGCCAAAGTTGATAAACGGATTCGTCTCATTGAGGCGAATCGGCGTGCCTGGCAGCCTCACGGGAAGCGAGATGAGAACAGGGGCACGACGAACGCCCCATGGTGTCGATGATCGGACGTTCGTTCTTTCAACACGCCCCTCTCCCCACCGCGCTCCTCGAGGTTGCCACCCCTGACAATTCCGGGAATCAACGTCTTCCAAAACCCCCAGGAGAAGCCTCCCGAAATTGTCAGAAGTGGCACGCCCGCCAATCGCGCCCTTTTCGCTCCGGGTCGGCAGAGGATCTCGTATCTCGTATCTCGTATCCGGGCGGGCGGGGGTTTTCGAATTCCGCATTTCGAATTTCGAATTACAAAAAAACGCCGCGCGAACGCGCGGCGTTGTGGTTCTTTTCAGAGCGAGGACCGTCAGTCCTTCTTCTCTTCCTCGTCCTCGGTCGGTTCCTCAGCAGAGGCTTCGGCCTCAGGCTCGGGCTCCTCGTCCGCCATCTCGGGCACTGCCTCATCAACCACCGGTTCCGGTGCGGCGGCCTCTGCCTTTGGAGTCTCGTCTGCGTCACCCTTGGCGCCGCCGCCGAACATGCCCTTTGCACGGTCCATCAAAGACCGCTTGGCCTCACCACCGCTGCTGTCGTCGCCGGAGGACGGGACATAGTCCACAAACTCGATGATCGCCATCTCGGCTCCATCACCGTGGCGACGGCCGAGCCTCATGATCCGGGTATAACCACCCGGACGATCGGAAAAGCGCGGCGCGATGTCGTTGAAGAGCTTGGACACGACCTCTTTGTCCGACACCGAACTGAGGATCCGGCGACGGTTGGCGAGGGTGCCCGTGCGGGCGAGGGTCACCATCCGCTCCGCCTGCGGCCTGAGATCCTTGGCCTTGGCAACGGTGGTAATGATCCGCTCGTGGGTGAACAGCGCAGTCAGCTGATTCCTGAACATGGCCTTGCGGTGGGCGCTGGTGCGGCCCAGCTTCCGGCCGGAAACTCGATGTCGCATCGGTCGACCTTTCTCAGATGTCCAGGTTCATGCCAAACCCGAGACCGAGGGCCTCGAGCTTTTCACGAACCTCTTTGAGGGACTTCTCTCCGAAGTTGCGGATCTCGACCATGCTCTTCTCGTTTCGGCTCACGAGATCACGCAGGGTCCGGATGTTCGCATTCTTCAAACAGTTCATGGATCGAATGGACAGCTCGAGGGAGTCGATACTCGCATCCAGGATGCTCTCCTCCTCGGGTTCGGCCGCAGGCACTTCAGGCTCTTCCATAACCTCGACGGTGGCCAGTCGGCTGTAGATCTCCATGTGGCCCTGGACCAGCTGTGCAGCCTGACTGAGTGCCTCTTCGGGCTCGATGGTGCCGTTGGTCCACAGTTCCATCACCAAGCGCTCGTAGTTGGTCATCCGACCCAGCCGTGCCATTTCAACCCGGAAGTTTGCCTTCCGAACCGGCGAGTGTGCGGAATCGACCGGTATGAAGCCCGTGTCCAGGTCCTCGGTCTGATTCTCTTCCGCCTGGATGTACCCGCGACCGGGTGCCACCCGTACCACCATCTGAAGCTGACCGTCGGCGGACAGCGTGGCAACGTGGACGTCGGCGTCGATCACCTCGACCTGATGAGAACCCTTGAACTGGCCGGCGGTCACTTCGCCGGAGCCCTTGGCGTCCAGAGTCAGCAGCACCGGCTCCTGGCCGTGAACCTTGAATGGAATCTTCTTGAGGTTGAGGATGATATCGGTGACATCCTCGACGACCCCCGGGACGGCGGAAAACTCGTGGTCCGCGCCTTCGATCTTGACGGCGGTGATCGCCGCACCCGGGATCGAAGACAGCAGCGCCCGTCGGAGCGCGTTGCCCACTGTTGTTCCCCACCCTCTCTCGAAGGGCTGCGCGAGGAAGCGACCGTAGGTCTCGCCCCGCTCTTCCTCATCCGCTTGCACCTGTGATGGTCTCTGGAACTCGTGCCAGATCATGCGGCCTCCAACCTATCGAGAGTAGAGCTCAACGATGAGCTGCTCTTGGATCGGGAATCTGATGTCCTCACGGACGGGTAGCTCGATGACTTTGCCTGCCAGGGCAGCGGCATCCAACTCGAGCCACGACGGAACGCCCCGGCCCTGTGCGAATTCGATCGCTTCTTTGATTTGTTCGTTCTTGCGGCTCTTTTCCCGCAGCACGATCTCCATACCGGGACGAACCCGGAAGGAGGGGATGTTCACGCGGTGGCCATCCACCTCGATATGACGGTGGCGCACCAGCTGGCGCGCCTGGTTTCGCGAAGTCGCAAAGCCGAGCGAGTAGACCACATTGTCGAGCCTCAGCTCGAGCATCTGCAGCAGATTCTCGCCGGTCACGCCCCTACGGCGGCTCGCCTCGGTGAAGGTGCGACGGAATTGGCCCTCGAGAAGGCCATAGACCCGGCGCAGCTTCTGCTTCTCGCGCAGCTGCAGGCCATAGGCCCTCACCTTGCGCCGACGGGCCGCACCGTGCTGCCCGGGGGGCGCATTTCGCCGCTCGATGGCGCACTTTTCTTTGTAACAACGTTCGCCCTTGAGGAACAGCTTCATGCCCTCACGACGACACAGTCGACAAACAGGTCCTCTATAACGTGCCAATGCTCTCTCCTTCAGACCCTGCGTCGCTTCGGCGGGCGACAGCCGTTGTGTGGAATGGGCGTGATGTCTCGAATACTGCGAATGTCGAGGCCCGATGCGGCCACCGCACGGATCGCTGATTCGCGGCCCGGTCCCGGTCCCGTGACCCGGACCTCCACACTACGAACGCCGTTGTCCTGTGCCTGCTCGGCGGCGTTCTTGGCGGCCATTTGGGCCGCGTATGGGGTGCCCTTACGGGAACCCTTGTAGCCAATCCGCCCACCGGAGGACCAGCACACCACGTTGCCGCTCGGGTCCGAGATGGCCACGATGGTGTTGTTGAAAGTGGCATGGATGTTGGCCACGGCGTGAGGGATGTTCTTCTTCTCCCGCCGTGCCTTGCGCCCAGACTTGCGATCCTTGGCCATAACGTGAACTCCCGACTACTTCTTGACGGCTTTTCTTCTGCCGGCCACTGCTTGACGCCTCGGACCCTTGCGACCGCGGGCGTTGGTGTGGGTCCGCTGACCACGCACCGGCAGGCCGCGACGATGGCGAATGCCCCGGTAACTGCCGATCTCGATCAGGCGTTTGATATTCATCGCGACCTGCTTCCGCAGATCACCCTCAACTCCACCCTCGTCCTGGATGATGCGCTGAAGCCTCAGAATTTCGTCCTCGGACAGGTCCTTGACCTTGATGCCTTCATCAACCTTGGCCTTGCCCAGGATGTCCCTGGCCCGGGTTCTCCCGATGCCGTAGATATACGTCAAACCGATCTCGACTCGTTTGCCGGACGGCAGATCCACACCTGCGATGCGTGCCACTTCTCGCCTCCGTCAGCCCTGCCGCTGCTTGTGTTTCGGGTTCTCACAGATGACCCGGACCACACCCTTGCGACGGATGATTTTGCACTTAGAACACATTCTCTTCACCGATGGACGAACTTTCATCGCCGCTCCCTATTTGTAGCGGTATGTGATGCGTCCCCGTGTGAGGTCATACGGAGACAACTCAACCAAAACCTTGTCACCCGGAAGGATCCGGATGAAGTGCTTGCGCATCTTGCCAGAGATATGCGCCAACACTTCGTGTTTATTTTCGAGCTCGACCCTGAACATGGCGTTGGGCAGAGGCTCAACGACTGTCGCGACCACTTCGATCGCTTCTTCCTTGGGCATTACTTCTCCCCGTCCACACCAAGCACTCGGCGGCCATCCTCAGTTACGGCCACCGAGAACTCAAAATGGGCTGCGAGTTTAGCGTCTTCAGTCCTCGCTGTCCAGCCATCTTTGTCGATTCGGACCCTCCAGCCGCCGCCGGTAATCATGGGTTCGATGGCGATCACCAATCCCGGTTTCATGACCTGCCCGTGGCCGGCCATTCCGTAGTTTGGAACCTGAGGATCCTCGTGCAGGGATCTTCCGATTCCGTGCCCAACAAACTCACGCACGACGCCGAATCCGTTGGTCTCCGCCCGCACCTGAACCGCAGCACCGATGTCACCGAGTCGCCGGCCCGGCCCCACCGCCGCAACCGCGTCGTCGAGACAGCGGCGGGTGGTGTCGATGAGCTTCTGCGCCTCGTGGTTCACTTCACCAACACCAAAGGTGATGGCCGCGTCACCGTAGAAGCCGTCGAGCTGGACGCCACAATCGACGCTGATGATGTCGCCATCGGCGAGGACCGTTTCCCGATCCGGTATCCCATGCACGATGACGTCGTTGACCGAGGTGCACAACGTCGCCGGAAAGCCGCGATAGCCCTTGAAAGCCGGCGTGCCGCCGTTTTTCAGGATCATCTCCTCGGCAAGCTCATCGAGCTCGGCCGTGGAGACGCCGGGCCGCGCCGCCGCTTGGACCGCCTGCAGCGTCCTGTGGACCAGGTGGTTGGCCCGGTCCATGGCCTCGAGCTCGCTGGATGACTTGAGGAAGATCATGCTCCCACCGGAGCCCCTGCGGCCTGCATCACCGCTTCACTGACGACTTTCTCGGTCTGGTTCCCATCCACTTCCAACAACAGGCCACGATTTCGATATGACTCGACCAGCGCTGGCGCATGGGCACGCCAGATTCGGAATCTCTCCTTGGCCAGACTCACGGGATCGCTTGATGCCGCGTCTTCACCGGGCTGCCTGGAGCCCCCAGAGTTCGACGCAACCAGCCTCTCAATCCCAACCGCTTCCGCCACATCGAGCAGCACCACGCGCTCGATACTGCGGCCCAATTCGGCGAGAATCCCATCCAACAATCCGGCCTGATCCGAGGTCCGGGGATAACCGTCGAGGATGAAGCCCCGCCAGCAGTCGTCGCTGTCGACCCTTTGCAGAATCATGCCACTCATCACGCGGTCCGGGACGAGCTCGCCCCGCTTGATCCCCTCCATCGCCTGACGACCGAGGACCGTGCCCTTTTCGACCTCCTCCGACAACATCTGTTGGGTGGAGATGAGGGGCAGCTGGTAGGTCTCCGCCAGCAACCGAGCCTGCGTACTCTTACCGGATCCAGGAGGACCCAGCAGCACCAGGTTGAGGCTCGAGTAACTTGCCGTCATCACTTTCTCCCGCGGATCCGACCACGGCGCATGAAACCGTCGTAGTGCCGCATCACCAGCTGCGATTCAATCTGCTGCACCGTGTCCATGGCGACACCCACAACGATCAACAATGAAGTGCCGCCGAAGTAGAAGGGGACGCCGAGGCCCTGCGTGAACCACTTGGGCAGCACCGCATCGAGGGTCGGACCAATGCCGGGAATGGTGGCGACCTTGAAGCCGGCAATCAGAATCTCCGGCAGAATGGCCACCAGGGCGAGATAGACCGAGCCGACAAGGGTAATTCGGGTCAGGATCTTGTCGATGAACTCGGCGGTCTTTTTGCCAGGTCGGATGCCCGGAATGAACCCGCCGTACTTGCGCATGTTCTCGGCGGTGTCCTCGGGGTTGAAGATGATCGAGGTGTAGAAGTAACAGAAGAAGATAATCGAGCTGAAGTACAGCAGGTTATAAAGCGGCTCTCCCCACGCCAGCGCCTCGGTGATCCGCTGCAGCCAGCGATTTTCGATCATCTGACCGAGAGTTTGGGGAAACGACATGATGGAAG
The DNA here is from genome assembly GCA_963710645.1 of uncultured Holophagae bacterium. Lineage (GTDB taxonomy): Bacteria > Acidobacteriota > Thermoanaerobaculia > Thermoanaerobaculales > Sulfomarinibacteraceae > FEB-10. Next base: position 952,459 of record CAVQBD010000009.1, read on the forward strand.
CCGCGAAGATCACCGGAATCACGCCGCCGGTGTTCAGCCGCAGAGGCAGATAGGTGCTCTGGCCACCGTAGACCCGGCGACCCACCACCCGTTTGGCGTACTGGATAGGTATCCGTCGTTGGGCACGCTCCATGTAGACGATCGCCGCCACGACAACGACCATGAATACGATCAGGATGACCACCGTGATAATGTTCATGGATCCGGTCTGGACGTTGGTGATCGTGTTCAAAATGGCGCTTGGCAGCCCGACCACGATGCCGGCGAAGATGATCAGCGAGATGCCGTTGCCGATGCCCCGTTCGGAGATCTGCTCGCCAAGCCACATCACGAATGCCGTACCGGTGGTCAATGTGAGGACCGTCAGCAGCCTGAAACCCCAACCCTGAAGGTCCTCGGGCACCAGCGGCGCACCTCCCGGGGCCGTCTGTTTCTCGAGAAAGAAGGAGATTCCCATGGCCTGGATCACCGACAGCACCACGGTTCCGTACCGCGTGTACTGAGTGATTTTGCGTCGACCGAGCTCACCCTCCTTGGAAAGCTTCTCCAGATAGGGCCAGACAACGGTCAACAGCTGCAGGATGATCGACGCTGAGATATAAGGCATGATCCCGAGCGCGAAAATCGTCATCCGACCCAGGGCGCCTCCCGAGAACAGGTTGAGGAACCCCAGCACGGTCCCTCGAGCGGCCTCGAAAAACTCATTCAACGCCACCGGGTCCACGCCCGGGATCGGGATATGCGCACCGAGTCGATACACGGCCAACATGGCGAACGTAAAAATCACCCGCCGTCGCAGATCCGGAATCGCGAAGATATTGCGGAAGCTGTCGATCACAGCGCCACCACCTCACAGCTGCCGCCGACCTTCTCGATGGAGATCTGCGCGGAGTTTGAAAATTTATGGGCTTGAACGGTCAGCTTCTTGGTCAGCGCTCCGTCACCGAGGATCTTCACTGGCTGCTTACCGCTGCTCGCCAGACCCTTGTCCACGAGCACTTCCACCGACACTGTTTCTCCGGCTTCGAAGAGGCGCTCGAGGTCCCGCAGGTTGACCACCTGGTACTCGACACGGGTGCGGTTGAAGAACCCGCGTTTCGGGATCCTCCGCACCAGCGGCATCTGGCCGCCCTCGAAACCAAACCTCCGCGAGTAGCCGCTGCGTGATTTCTGGCCCTTGTGGCCACGTCCGGCGGTCTTTCCGTTGCCGGAACCCGGCCCTCGGCCGACTCGATTGCGGGGGCGCTTGGCTCCCGGTGCTGGCTTGAGATCATTCAGTTCCATCTTAGGCCTCCACTTCCTCGACCGAGACCAGGTGCGACACCTTGGCCACCATGCCGCGGATGCAGGGATCATCGACCCGGACCACCTTCTTGCCGATCCGACCGAGCCCGAGGCCCACCAGGACCTTTTTCTGGCGCGAATCAAAACCGATCTGACTCTTGACCTGGGTGATCCTCAGTTGTTGTTTCTTGGCCTTCTTCACCGGCTTCTTCTTGGGAGCCACCGCTTTCTTCTCGACGGCTTCGGCCGGGGCCTCGGCAGCCGTCTTCTTCTTGGCTGCGTCAGCCGTCTTCTTCGCAGCGGCCGGCTTGGATTCGTCGGCCTTTTCCTTGGCTTTCTTGGCAGTCTTGGCCTTGGGAGTTTTCGGCTTGGCGGCGCTCTTGGCAGGCGCCTTCTTCTTGGTCGAACCCGCTGCGGCGGCCTTTTCTATCTCTTCCACCGCGGCGGCGACCTTGTCGGTCTTGCTGCTCTTCTCTGCGGTCATGACGCCTCACCCTTCTCGGTCTCCGGCTCTGCGGCCTCCTCGACCACCTCTTCTGTAATCGCTTCCTCGACGGCTGCTTCTTCAGCAACCACCTCTTCGATCACAGCCTCTTCCACGGTCGCCTCTTCAACCACTGCCTCTTCAACCACTGCCTCTTCGGCCACCGCGTCGGCTCCTTCTTCAATCACCGCTTCGGCGACCACAGCTTTGGCGACTTCTTCCACCACTGCCTCGGCGGCCGGTTCGGCCTCCGGCATGGGGGCCGTTTCACGCGGGGTGACCGCATCGGTCTCGGGCGCCGTGATCTCGACCCCACGAAGCCTGCGCACCTGTTCAGCAGTCATCAGACCATTGATCGCGTCAAAGGTCGCCCGCACCACGTTGAAGGGATTGCGGCTGCCAACGATCTTGGTGAGCACGTCCTGCACCCCGGCCGATTCCATCACCGCACGCACCCCGCCGCCGGCGATCACGCCGGTACCCGGCGACGCCGGGCGGAGCAGCACGCGGGTGGCGCCCCATCGGCCCCACACCAGGTGCGGCACCGTCCCGCCGGAAAGCGGCACGCGGATCATCTCGCGCTTGGCCTGTTCGGATGCTTTCTGGATCGCGGGCGGCACTTCTCGTGCCTTGCCGGTCCCATAGCCGACGCTGCCCGAGCCGTCTCCGGCCACAACCACCGCCGAAAAGGAGAAGTTCTTACCACCCTTGACCACCTTGGCCACGCGGTTGATGTGGACGACTGTCTCGCTGAGCTCTGACTGCTGATTCATCATCTCGACATCCTCTAGAACTTCAGGCCCGCTTCGCGGGCGCCGTCGGCAATGGCTCGAATCACACCGTGGTACTTGAAGCCGCCGCGATCAAAGACCACGGACTCCACACCTTCGCCCTTGGCCCGTTCGGCGATCACCTCGCCAAGCCTCTTGCCCGCATCGATGTTGCCGGTGGAGGACAGGTTGCCGGCGGTCTCCTTGTCCAGGGTCGACGCCGAGACCAGGGTCACCCCGCGGTCGTCGTCGATCACCTGGGCATAGAGGTGCCTCAGGCTGCGGAACACGGTGAGCCGTGGCCGATTTGCGCTACCACGCACGGCGTCGCGATAGCGACGCTTGATCCTTATCCGACGCTGCTTTCGATCTGTCATCCGACTCATGCCGTCGCTCCCTGCTTGCCGGCCTTGGTCCGAATCCGCTCATCCGCGTACCGGACACCCTTGCCCTTGTATGGCTCCGGAGGCCGGAGCGCGCGAATTTCCGCGGCCACCTGGCCCACCTTCTGCCGATCGATCCCTTTGACGCTGACCCGGTTGGCCTTGCCGTCAACCTCGATGTCGATGCCCTCGGGAATCGCGTAATTGATGGGGTGGGAGTGGCCCAGGTTGAAGACCACCGACCCCTCCTTCACCTCGGCGCGATATCCGATTCCAACGATCTCCAGGTCCTTGGACCAACCGTCCGATACCCCGGCCGTGGCGTTCGCCAGGAGGGCCCGGTTCAGACCGTGATAGGACCTGGTCTGACGTTCGTCGTTGGCTCGGCTGAGATTGACCTCGCCATTTTCGATGGCGGCATCGATCCCGGGCAACAGGTCGACTGTCAACGCCCCCTTGGGTCCCTTGATCCGGACCACCCGGCCGTCGACCGTGACGTCGACCCCCTTCGGGATCTGGACGGGCATTCTTCCTATCCGTGACATGATTCCCCCCTACCAGATCTCACACAGAATCTCGCCGCCAACGCGAAGGCTGCGAGCCTGCTCATCGGTGAGGACACCCCGATTGGTGGACACCACCGCTACGCCCAGGCCGTTGCGCACCTTGGGCAGCTTGTCAGCGCCGCGATACACCCGCCGACCGGGTTTCGACACCCGCTGCAAACCGTGGATCACAGGTTCGCCGTCCTCGGCGTATTTCAGATAGACGCGAATCAGACCCTGCGGTCCCTCCTCGAGCATCTTGAAGGTACGGATGTAGCCCTCCTGCTTGAGGATCTTGGCGATTTCGAGCTTCGTCTTCGACGCCGGAATGTCGGTCCTGTCGTGGCGGACCGTGGTGGCGTTCCGAATTCGAGTCAACATGTCCGACACCGGATCTGTCATGCTCATGTCGCCCTCCTACCAACTTGCCTTGGTGACGCCGGGCAAGAAGCCCTCAAGCGCCAGTTTGCGGAAACAGATGCGGCAGAGCTGGAACTTCCGCATGTAGCCGCGCGGCCGACCGCACACCCGACACCGGTTGCGCTGCCGGACTTTGAACTTCGGCTTTCTCAGGCTCTTAGCGATTGATGACTTTTTTGCCACGATGCCTCCTACCCACGCGCAAACGGCATCCCGAGACCGGCGAGCAGCGCACGGGCCTGATCGTCGGTAGGTGCCGAGGTGGTGATGGTGATGTTCATGCCGAGGGTCCCCTCGACCTTCTGATAGTCGACCTCCGGAAAGATCAGGATGTCCCGAATCCCGAGGGTGTAGTTGCCGCGACCATCGAAGGAGCTCGCGCTGATGCCGCGGAAGTCCCTCACTCGAGGGAGCCCGATGCATATCAGACGATCGAGGAACTCGAACATCCGCTCGCCCCGCAGGGTGACCTTCGCGCCAACCGGCATGCCTTCACGCAATTTGAATGCGGCGATGGACTTGCGCGCCCGCCGGATCACCGGACGCTGTCCCGTGATGTTCGTGAGCTGCTCCGTCGCCATGTCCAGCAGCTTGGCGTTCCGAGACGCCTCCCCAATGCCGATATTGCACGTGACCTTTTCGATCCGCGGAATCTGCATCGGATTGCCGAGCTCGAATTCCTTCTCGAGCTGCGGGACAACCTCTTCAGTGTACTTTTCTCTCAAGCGCGCCATCGTCACTCCTATCGGTCGAGAATCGCGCCGTCAGTCTTCGCGACCCGGACCTTGCGACCGTCGTCAAGGATCTTGTATCCGACGCGGGTTCGCTGACCGCTGTCCGGGGAAACCACCATGACATTCGAGGCATGGATCGAAGCCTCTCGTTCCACGATCCCGCCCTGGATCCTCTTCTGGGGATTGGGTTTGGTGTGACGCTTGATGAGATTCACACCCTCAATCACCAACCGCTCCCGCGGCGGATCCACCTTCAGGACACGGCCTCGTTTTCCCGAGTCCTTGCCCGCAACCACTTCTACGGTGTCGCCTTTTTTGATCTTCATGGCGCCTCCTAGAGCACTTCGGGTGCCAACGACACGATCTTCATGTAGCGGCGCTCCCTCAGCTCACGCGCGACCGGCCCGAACACACGGGTCCCCACCGGCTCACCCTCGGTATTCACGAGAACCGCCGCGTTTTCGTCAAAACTGATATAAGAGCCGTCGCGCCGCCGGGTCTTTTTTCGGACGCGAACGACCACGGCCTTGACCACGGTTCCCTTCTTGATGTCTGACTCCGGTGCTGCTTCCTTCACGGTGCACACCACCAGATCGCCGATCCCGGCGTACCGCGGGGCGGACGATCCACCCAACTGGCGGATGGCCTGCAGCCTGCGGGCGCCGGAGTTGTCGGCCACTTTGAGCATGGTTCCCATCTGGATCATGGCGTCGCCTCCATCACTTCGCCCGCTCGATGACCTGCCGTACCCGCCACCGCTTGCGGCGCGATACCGGCCGGCACTCCTCGATCAGGACCCGGTCGCCGGTATGACACGAATTCTCCTCGTCATGGGCCATGAACTTGGAGGTCGTGCGCACGAACCGTTGGTACAGGGGGTGCATGACGAGGTTCTCAACCTTCACCACCACCGACTTGTCGGCGGCATTCGAGGTCACGACCCCGACCTTTGTGGTCTTGCTTATGACGGCTGTGACATCACTCATGTTGCACTCTCCAGCGCACCGCGCTCGTTGATCACCGTCTGCACGCGGGCAATGTCCTTGCGAACCTCGCGGATTTTCTGCGGGTTCTCGATCTGCCCCGTGGATTTCTGGAAACGCAGCTTGAAGAGCTGTTCCTCCAGGTCATTCAGGGACTTCTTCAACTCGTCGTCAGAACGGTCGCGAATTTCCTTCGCCCTCATAGCGAATCTCCTCGTACCACGAACCGCGTCTTGAGGGGCAGTTTGTGGGCCGCCAGCCGCATGGCCTCACGGGCGATGGGCTCCGGCACACCCTCCATTTCGTAGAGGATTCGCGCCGGCTTCACTACCGCCACCCACTCTTCCGGATTGCCCTTGCCCTTACCCATACGGGTTTCGAGCGGCTTCTTGGTAATCGGCTTGTCCGGAAAGACCCGGATCCAGATTTTGCCGCCACGTTTGACATGACGGGTCATCGCGATTCGGGCCGCCTCGATCTGGCGGGCTGTGAGCCAACCCCGCTCGACGGCCTGCAACGCGAAGTCGCCGAAAGAAACCGAGCTGCCGCGAAGGGCCACACCCCGGTTCTTGCCGCGCTGCTGTTTGCGATACTTGACTTTCTTCGGCATCAACATGGCATCAACTCCTACAGCCGGGCGCGCTTGGCACGCGCGCGATGACGCTCACCGCGGTACACCCAGACCTTGACGCCGATCACACCGTAGGTCGTGAAGGCGGTTTCAAAGCCGTAATCGATGTCGGCCTTCAAGGTGTGCAGCGGCAATCGGCCCTGCTGATACCACTCGGCACGGGCGATCTCGGCTCCGTTGAGACGGCCGGCGCAGCGAATCTTGATGCCCTGAGCTCCGAACCGCAGCGCGTTCTCGATGGCCCGACGCATGGCTCGCCGGAAGGCGATCCGCCGCTCGAGCTGCCGGGCCACGTTCTGGGCGATCAGGTGGGAGTCGATCTCGGGCCGCTGGATCTCCTGGATGTTGATGTGGATGTCCTGGCCGTAACGACGCATCAGGTCGTCACGCAGCTTGTCCACCTCGGCACCCTTGCGACCGATGATGATCCCGGGCCGACCCGAAAGGATATTGACCCGGAGCTTGTTGGCAGTGCGCTCGATATCGATGGCACTCACCGCGGCGTTGGACAGGCGCTGATAGAGCTCCTGTCTGAGCTGCAGGTCCTCGTGCAACAGGTCGGCGTAGTTCTGACCCTCGGCGTACCAACGCGACCGCCAGGTGTTGTTGTAACCGAGGCGAAAGCCGTACGGATGCGTCTTCTGTCCCACTTCGACCTCCCTAGGATTCCCGCACTGCCAGCTCGACCGTGATGTGGCTCATTCGCTTGAGAATGCGGTGCATCCGGACCCACTTCGATGCCGGCCGACCGCGTCGTAGGCGGGGGCCGTCATCGACAGTGATGGTGCGAACGAACACCTTGTCCACATCGACTCCGGGCTGAGACTGTTCCAAATTGGCCAGGGCGGATTTGACCACCTTCGCCACGTCGTGCGCTGCGTACTTTGGACTCAGCTGTAACGACGTGAGGGCCAGCTCCACCGGCTTGCCTCGCACCATGTCGGCGAGGAGCCGGACCTTGCGGGGCGAGGAGCGATAATAGCGTAGTTGCGCGCGACTTTCCATACGAACCCCCCTACGCTCCACGGTCCCTGCGGCCGGTATGACCGCGATAGGTCCGTGTCGGGGCGAACTCACCAAGTTTGTGGCCCACCATGTTCTCGGTCACATACACCGGAACGAACTTGTGACCGTTGTGCACGGCGATCGTCTGACCCACCATCAGCGGGGTGATCGTCGACCGACGGGACCACGTCTTGATGACCTGCCGCCCGCCCGAGCCCGACAGCGCCTCGACCTTCTTGGCGAGGTGATCATCAACGAACGGTCCTTTACGAATTGAACGAGCCATCTCACCCTCCTACTTACGGCGCCTGGACACGATCAGACGGTTGGTGTCCTTGTTGCGCTTGCGGGTCTTCGCACCCTTGGTCGGCCAGCCCCACGGCGAAACCGGGTGACGACCCTTGTTTCTGCCCTCGCCGCCGCCGTGCGGGTGGTCCACCGGATTCATGGCGGTGCCCCGGGTCTGCGGACGAACGCCCAGCCAGCGCGAACGCCCAGCCTTGCCGAGCTTGATGTTGCTCTGGTCGGCGTTGCCCACCTGACCGATGGTCGCCATACACGTGGACAGCACCATCCGCATTTCGCCCGACGGCATGCGGATCGTCGTGTGCTTGCCCTCTTTGGCCATGATCTGGGCCGAGGCGCCGGCTGAGCGTACCAACTGGCCGCCCTTGCCGGGCTTGAGTTCCACATTGTGAACCTGCGTGCCGAGCGGGATATTGGCGATCGGCATTGCGTTGCCGACCCGTACGTCCACCTTCTCACCGGCCAACACGTGACTGTCGACCTTGAGACCCACCGGAGCGAGGATGTACCGCTTTTCTCCGTCGGCATAGTGGAGCAACGCGATGTTCGCCGACCGGTTGGGGTCGTACTCGATCGTCGCCACCCGCGCAGGTACGTCGAATTTGTCACGCTTGAAGTCAATCAGGCGGTAGCGCCGTTTGTGGCCCTGGCCGCGATGCCGAGACGTGATGTGACCGTCGGAGTTGCGACCCGAAGACCGCTTCTTGCCCTTGGTCAACTTCTTGTTTGGCCGTGTCTCGGTGATCTCGGCAAAGTCCGAGCGCGTCACGAAACGACGGCCTGGCGAGGTTGGTTTATAGCCGCGAATACCCATGCCGCCCTCCTCAGATTCCCTCGAAGAACTCGAGAGTCTTCGAACCCGGAGCGAGCTTCACGTAGGCCTTGCGCGAAGCGCTTCTGTGAGAGACCACGCGACCGTATCGCATGATCGGCTTGCCCATCCGGTTTACGATATGGACCCCGGTGACCTGGACGTCGAAGAGTTCCTCGACTGCGTTGCGCACCTGGATCTTGTTGGCCCGCCGATCGATCTCGAAGCACACCGTGTTTTCCCGCTCCTGCATGAGGGTCGTCTTCTCGGTGATCAACGGGCGTAGGATGATCTCTCGCGCCTTCATGAGAGCACCTCCGCAAGCGACCTCACCGCAGGCTCAGAGGCCACGATCCAGCGATGGTTCAGGACCTCGTAGGCGTTGAGGGAGGTCGCGTCAATCATCTTGACCTCGGGCCGGTTGCGGCTTGCCAGGTGGAGGTTGAGATTCTCCAAACCGTCCACCAGCAGCACCTTGTCCCCGGCGATTCCGAGTGCGTCCAGGTTCTTGACGAAATCTCTGGTCTTGGGCTGGTCAAGCTCGAGCGAGTCGAGCACCACCAGCCGGCCTTCTGCGATCCGCTGCGACAACACCCCGGAGAGCGCCGCGCGGCGGGTCTTGCGGTTCACCTTCATGACGTAGGACCGCGGTGTGGGGCCGTGCACGGTGCCGCCAGACCGCCACAGCGGCGACTGACGGGAGCCGGCGCGTGCGCGACCGGTGTGCTTCTGCTTCCACGGTTTGGTCCTTGTTCCGGTGACCCGGCTGCGGTCCTTGGCACTGTGGGTTCCACGACGCCGGCTCGCCAGATAGGCGCGAACCACTTCCCACACGACGTGCTCCTTCACCTCGCGGGCGAAGACCTCGTCGGGAAGCTCCACCGAGCCCACGACCTCGTTACTCCAATTTTTGATATCGATCTTCATGACTCCACCCGTCCCCTCAGGACACCTTGACGATCCGGATGTAGCTGTTGCGCGCACCCGGAATGCCGCCCTTGATGAAGAGCAGATTGCGATCGGCATCCACCTTTACGACCTTGGCGTTCTTGACCGTGACCCGTTTGTTCCCCATCTGACCCGGCATTCCCTGACCCGGGAAGACCCTGGAAGGGGAAGCCGAACGCCCGACGGAACCCGGCGCCCGGTGGAACATGGAACCGTGACTCGCACGACCACCACCGAATCCATGACGCTTGATCACACCCTGGAAACCTCGCCCCTTGGACTGGCCGATGACGTGCACCTTCTCGTCGGCCGAGAAGATGTCCACAAGCACCGCATCGCCGGGCTTGGCCTCATCGCCATCGTCCACCGGAACCTCGCCGAGCCGCCTGGTCGGCGGAACTCCCGCCGCCCCGAAGTGCCCCTCGATGGGCTTGGGTGCGTTGCGTCTGGGACTGCGTTCCACCAACCCGAGTTGGACTGCCTCATAGCCGTCCTTCTCGTGGTTCTTGCGCTGCACCACGACACAAGGTCCCGCTTCAATCACCGTCACAGGCACGACCATGCCGTTGTCGTCGAAAATCTGGGTCATGCCCACTTTTTTGCCGAGTATGCCGCGTACCATCGTCATCACCTCGCGCCGTAGGCCTTGATCTCCACATCGACTCCCGCGGGGAGTTCGAGCTTCATCAGGGCATCGATGGTCTGCTGGGTAGGTTCGAGAATGTCCATCAACCGCTTGTGGGTGCGGATCTCGAACTGTTCCCTCGACTTCTTGTCAACGTGCGGCGACCGCAAAACGGTGAACCGCTGGATGTGGGTGGGCAGCGGAATGGGTCCGGAAATCCGGGCCCCGGTGCGCTGCGCCGTGTCCACGATCTCGGTTGCTGACTGGTCCAGAAGACGGTAATCGTACGCCTTCAAACGGATACGGATTTTTTCGCTGGCCATGTTCTACTCCACGATCTCGGTGATGGAACCGGCGCCGACGGTACGTCCACCTTCACGAATCGCGAACCTCAGTCCGCGCTCCATCGCGATCGGTGTCAGCAACTCCACCTCGATGTTCGTGTTGTCTCCAGGAATCACCATCTCCACCCCCTCGTCCAGGTTCACCGACCCCGTCACGTCTGTCGTACGGAAGAAAAACTGCGGCCGGTAGCCCCGGAAGAACGGCGTGTGGCGGCCACCTTCCTCCTTCGTCAACACATACACCTCGGCTCGGAACTTCTTGTGCGGCGTGATCGACCCCGGCTTCGCCACCACCTGGCCACGCACCACGTCCTTCCGCTCCGTACCTCGCAACAGAAGACCTGCGTTGTCTCCCGCCTCGCCGTAATCCAACAGCTTCCGGAACATCTCCACACCCGTCACAACCTTCTTCATCGTGTCCCGAATGCCGACAATCTCCATCTCCTCGCCAACCTTCACCTTGCCGCGCTCGATCCGGCCCGTAACAACCGTCCCACGACCCGAAATCGTGAACACGTCCTCGATCGGCATCAGAAAATCCTTGTCAACATCTCGCTCCGGCAACGGGATGTAATCATCCATCGCCGCCAACAACTCCCAGATCGACTTGCACTCCTCAGAATCCGGGTCATCACTGTCTCCGGCCTTCAACGCCGATCCCCGAATCACCGGAATGTCGTCCCCGGGGAACTCGTACTCGCTCAACAGCTCCCGAACCTCCAGCTCCACGAGGTCCAACAGCTCCTCGTCATCCACCATGTCCACCTTGTTCATGTAGACGATGATGAACGGCACTCCCACCTGACGCGCCAACAATATGTGCTCTCGCGTCTGCGGCATCGGTCCGTCCGCTGCCGATACCACCAACACCGCCCCGTCCATCTGCGCCGCACCCGTGATCATGTTCTTCACGTAGTCGGCGTGCCCAGGACAGTCCACGTGCGCGTAGTGTCGGTCTTCCGACTGATACTCCACGTGCGCCGTGTTGATCGTGATCCCGCGCGCCTTCTCCTCAGGGGCCTTGTCAATATCGTCAAACGGCGTGTAGTCCGCCAACCCCTTCGCCGCCAACGTCTTCGTGATCGCCGCCGTCAACGTCGTCTTGCCGTGATCAACGTGACCAATCGTCCCGATGTTCACGTGCGGCTTCGTCCGCTCAAACTTCTCTTTGGCCATACCAGCCTCCCGTTTACGCCGTCATTCCCCTGGCGCGGGCGATGATCGCCTCGGCCTTTGGCCGAGGCACCTCGTCGTAGTGGTCAAACTGCATCGTGTAGGTGGCGCGACCCTGCGTCGCGGATCGGAGATCGGTGGCATATCCGAACATCTCCGACAGCGGCACGTGGACCGTGACCACCTGGAATCCGGCGCGGGGCTCCATGCTGATGATCCTCCCGCGACGACGATTGAGGTCCCCGATCACATCTCCGGTGTAGTCCTCCGGAGTGACGGCCTCCACCTCCATCACGGGCTCCAACAGCGCGGGGCGCGCCTTGGTCGCGGCGTCATGGAACGCCATCGAACCGGCAACCTTGAACGCGATCTCCGACGAGTCCACCTCATGGTGGGAACCGTCGTAGAGGGTGACCGAGGCACCCATGATCGGGTAGCCCGCCAGCACACCTCGCTCCATCGCCTCTCGGACACCGATCTCGATCGGTTTTATGAACTCTCTGGGCACCGCACCGCCGATGATCTCGTTGACGAATTCGAAATCGGTGCCGTCGGTCAGCGGTGCCACCCGGACCTTGGCGTGGCCGTACTGACCGCGGCCGCCGGTCTGGCGGACGAACAAACCCTCGCCCTCGGCGGGCTCGGTGATGGTCTCGCGATAGGCCACCTGGGGCCGTCCCACGTTGGCACCAATGCTGAACTCTCTCATCAGCCGGTCGATGATGATCTCCAGGTGGAGCTCCCCCATCCCCGAGATAATCGTCTGTCCTGTCTCCTCGTCCACCGAAACCCGGAAGGTCGGATCCTCGTTGGTGAGCTTGCCCAGCGCGGCTCCCAGCTTCTCCTCGTCGGCCTGGGTCCTGGGCTCTATGACCACTGAGATCACCGGCTCCGGGAACTGCATGGCCTCGAGCACGATGGGATGGGCCGGGTCGCAGATGCTGTCACCCGTGGCGGCGTTTCGCAGTCCGACGATGGCACAGATGTCACCGGCGTAGACTTCCGAGACTTCCTCACGCTTGTTGGCGTGCATCTTCAGAAGTCGCCCGACCCGCTCGGATTTCCCCGTGGCGGCGTTCATGACCGTTGAGCCGGTCTTGATGTGTCCTGCATACACCCTGATGAACGACAGCTGACCAACGAACGGGTCGGTCATGATCTTGAAGACGAGCGCCGCGAAGGCCTCGTCATCATCGGCGCGACGGACATCCAACTCGCTGGTTTCCGGCTGGTAGCCTTCGATTGGCGGCACGTCGAGCGGCGATGGGAGAAAATCCACAACCGCATCGAGCAGAGGCTGAATGCCCTTGTTCTTGAACGCCGAGCCGCACAGCACCGGCACCAGGGATCCGCTGAGAGTGCCGAGCCGAAGACCGAGAAAGACCTGTTCTTCGGACAGATTCCCCTCGCTCAAATACTGCTCCAACAACTCCTCGGACGTTTCCGCCACCGCCTCGAGCATGCGCTCCCGGTGCTCCTCGACCTCGGCCCAGTACTCCTCGGGAATCTCTTCCTCCTGGTACTCGGCACCCAGGCTTTCGTCGAGGTATCGATGGGCCTTGAGGCGCACCAAGTCGATCACACCGGCAAAGCCGTCCTCACGACCGAGCGGCATCTGGATCGGCACCGGGTTGGACTTCAGCTTGTCTCGGATCTGATCCACGACACCGGCGAAACGCGCACCCACGCGATCCATCTTGTTGACGAACGCCACACGCGGCACCCGATAGCGGTCGGCCTGACGCCAAACCGTCTCGGACTGCGGCTCGACGCCGCCTACGGCGCAAAATACCGCTACGGCTCCGTCGAGCACACGCAGGGAGCGCTCCACCTCGGCCGTGAAATCCACGTGTCCGGGGGTGTCGATGATGTTGATGCGGTGGTCCCGCCAGAAGCAGGTGGTCGCTGCCGAGGTGATGGTGATGCCCCGCTCTTGTTCCTGAGGCATCCAGTCCATGGTGGCGGTTCCGTCGTGTACCTCGCCCAGTTTGTAGTTAATGCCGGTGTAGTACAACACCCTTTCGGTAGACGTCGTCTTACCGGCATCAATATGCGCCATGATGCCGATATTTCGGACGTGATCGAGGGGGATGAGACGCGGCATTTTTTCAAAGAACTCCTGAGCTCAAACAATCAGTATCAGAGGACTGAGGTCACCACCTGTAGTGAGCGAACGCCTTGTTCGCTTCCGCCATGCGGTGCGTGTCGTCGCGCTTCTTGATGGCGCCGCCACGATTGGCAGCGGCATCCAGAAACTCACCGGCGAGGCGCTCCGTCATGGTCTTCTCGTGTCTGGAATTGGCGAAGTTGATCAGCCACCGAATGGCCAGTGACTGCTGCCGATCGTGGCTGACCTCGATCGGCACCTGGTAGGTGGAGCCACCCACGCGGCGTGACTTCACTTCGACCTGCGGCCTGGCGTTGTCCATGGCCCGCTTGAATACCTTGAGTGGGTCGTCACCCGAGCGCTCCTCGATGAGGAGCAGGGCGCCGTAGAAAATTTTCTCAGCGGTGGTCTTCTTGCCGTGGCTGGTCACGTTGTTGATGAACTTTGTGACCAATCGCGAGTTGTAGACCGGATCCGGCAGAATTTCACGTTTTTCAGCTGTTCCGCGGCGCGGCATCGCACCCTCCCTCAGACCTTCGGTCGCTTGGCGCCGTACTTGGAGCGCTGCTGCCGACGTCCCTCGACGCCCTGGCAATCCATGGTGCCCCGAATGATGTGGTAGCGAACGCCCGGAAGATCCTTGACACGACCACCGCGGATCATCACCTGCGAGTGCTCCTGCAGGTTGTGGCCCTCGCCCGGAATGTAGGCCGTTACCTCGATGCCGTTTGTCAGGCGAACACGAGCCACCTTGCGAAGGGCCGAGTTCGGCTTCTTCGGGGTCGTCGTGAACACCCTAGTGCACACTCCGCGCCGCTGAGGGCACGCCTGGAGTGCGGGACTCTTGGTCTTTTCGGCCATGGTCCTGCGGCCCTGGCGGACCAACTGCGAGATCGTTGGCATGGTCGCTCCCTGCTTCTATCAGATAAATTCAAGTGGGCGTTACACTTGCCCCACTTTGTAAGAAAACGCGGCTCTGTACGAGCCAGAGCCGCGGAAGAATACCCGAGAACGGGCGCTATGTCAACTTTCGGAAACCGGCCGATCGCCCTGCGCTTCGAGCAGTGCGGCGGCCGCTTCGGTCATCTCCTGATACAGCGCGTCTGCTTCCGGCTGGGGCTCCATTTCGTCCTCGGGGACCGGCTCGATCACGGTTCGCCGATACCTGGGAGCACCGGTGCCCGCCGGGATCAACCGACCGACGATGACGTTCTCCTTGAGCCCGTGCAAATTGTCCACCTTGCCGGAGACCGCGGCCTCGGTGAGGACCCGGGTGGTCTCCTGGAAGGACGCCGCCGAAATGAAGCTCTCGGTGGCCAGTGACGCCTTGGTGATGCCGAGCAACAACGACTTTGCGGTGGCGGGCTCGCCGCCGGCCGCGATCACCCGATCGTTTTCGCGGCGGAAGAGATACCCCGGGACCTGCTGGTCGAGCAGGAAGTCCGTGTCTCCGGGGTCGACCACTTTCACGAATCGCATCATCTGGCGAACGATCACCTCGATGTGCTTGTCGTTGATGGTCACACCCTGGGACCGGTAGACCTCCTGGATCTTGTCCACCAGGTGTCGCTGCATTTCTTTCTCGCCAAGGATCGACAGAATGTCGTGCGGGTTGACCGCGCCCTCGGTGAGCGAATCACCGGCCTGGATAAACTCGCCTTCCTGCACTGAGACATGTGCGTAACGCGGAATCGAGTATTCGCGGCTCTCGCCGCCCTCACCCCGAACCAGAATGCGTCGTTGGCCTCGGACCGGTTCGGTGATCTCCACGATACCGTCGATCTCCGAGACCACCGCCGGGTCTTTCGGCTTGCGGGCCTCGAAGAGCTCCACAACGCGCGGCAGACCGCCGGTGATGTCCTTGGTCTTGGACATCTCCCGAGGGATCTTCGCCAACACGTCGCCGGCGGCCAGTTTCGCGCCCTCGGACACCGCCAGGTGGGATCCGATGGGCAGCTGGTACCGACGGGACTCACCTTTTTTGGTGCCGACGATCTCGATGGTCGGAATCCGCTTACCCGAGCCGAGCGGCTCGATGACGATCTTGTGGGCGTGGCCGGTGAGTTTGTCGATCTCCTCGCGGACATTTTCGCCCTCGACGAGGTCGTGAAACTTCACCTTGCCCTTGATCGCGGTCAGAATCGAAGAGGTGAAGGGGTCCCACTCCACCATGTCGGTTCCGGGCTCCACCTGGACGCCGTCTTCCACCAGGAGATGAGACCCGTAGGCGACCGAGTAGCGCTCCTTTTCGCGCTGGCGCTCGTCGAGGATCACCACCTTACCGGTCCGCGAGATGGCCACGTTCTGACCATCCTTGTTGACGACCGACGCCACGTTGAGGTATTTGACCTTGCCCATGTGGTTGGCGACGTGCTTGGACTGCTCGCCGCCGCGGGTCGCCGTTCCGCCATAGTGGAAGGTCCGCATGGTGAGCTGGGTTCCCGGCTCGCCAATGGACTGAGCTGCGATGATGCCCACCGCCTCGCCGATCTCCACCATGCGGCCACTGGCCAACATCCGGCCGTAGCAGAGCTGGCAGACACCACGATCCGTCTCGCAGGTCAGCGCCGACCGGATACGGACCCGCTCGATTCCAGCCTCCTGAATCTGGTTGGCGAGATTGTCGGTGATTTCGGAGTTCATGTTGCAGATCAGGTCGCCTTCGATGGGATCGTAGACGTCCTCCGCAGACACGCGGCCGACGATGCGATCGCGCAGCTGCTCGAGGATCTCACCACCCTCCGAGATCGCGCTGACCTCGATGCCGTTCTCGGTGCCGCAGTCATGCTCGACCACGATCACGTCCTGGGCCACGTCCACCAGACGCCTCGTGAGGTAGCCGGAGTCCGCGGTCTTGAGAGCGGTGTCGGCGAGACCCTTACGGGCGCCGTGGGTGGAGATGAAGTACTGCAACACCGACAAACCCTCGCGGAAGTTCGCGGTGATGGGAGTCTCCATGATTTCGCCGGAAGGCTTGGCCATCAGGCCTCGCATGCCGGCCAGCTGGCGGACCTGCTCGCGGGAACCCCGCGCGCCCGAGTCCGCCATCATGAAGATGGGGTTGTACTGCCTGGTCTCCATGTCCAGCGAAGACATCTCGTTGAACATCTCCTTGGCCACGTCCTCGGTGACCCGGTGCCAGATGTCGACGATCTTGTTGTGACGCTCTCCAGCGGTGATCAGACCCGCAGCACGCTGCCGCTCGACCTCGTCGACCTCCTTGTGGGCCGCCTTCAGGTGGGCCTCTTTGGCCTCCGGGATCACCATGTCCCCGCTGGCCAGCGACAGACCCGATTTGGTGGCATATAGGAAACCGATCTCCTTCAGATCGTCGAGCAGGTCGATGGTGGGCAGGTGACCGAGTTTCATAAAGGCGTAGGCCACCAGATTCTGGAGCCCCGTCTTTTTGAGCTGGCCGTTGACGAAAGGCATCTCCTCGGGCAGCTGCATATTGAACAGCACGCGACCCACCGTGGTTTCGAGCAGCATGTTCTCCACTTCGATCATGTCGGCATGGAGAATGTCCTGCGACCCACCCTGGGCCACGAGGTCGATCAGTTTGCCCGAAAACCGAAGCTGGATCGGAGCCTGCGTGGAGACGATTCCTGCATGGTAGGCGAGAAACACCTCCTCAGGCTCCGCAAAGATCTTGCCGGCTCCCGGCGCGAGGATATTCTCGGTGGTCAGGTAATAGACGCCGATCACCATATCCTGTGACGGCACCGCCAAAGGACGACCGCTCGCCGGCGACAGGATATTTCGGGCCGACATCATCAGAATGTGTGCCTCGAGCTGCGCCTTGGGCGAAAGCGGCACATGGACCGCCATCTGGTCGCCATCGAAGTCGGCGTTGTAGGCGGCGCAGACCAAGGGATGGATCTTGATCGCCTTGCCTTCCACCAAGACCGGCTCGAAGGCCTGGATGCCGAGACGGTGAAGAGTCGGCGCCCGGTTGAGCAACACGGGGTGTTCACCGATGACCTTTTCGAGGGAATCCCAAACCTCGGGGGTCTGGAGATCCACCAGCTCTTTGGCCATCTTGATCGTGCTGGCCAATTCTCGATTCTCGAGCTCCTCATAGACAAAGGGCTTGAACAACTCGAGGGCCATCTTCTTGGGCAATCCGCACTGATGGAGCTTGAGCTCCGGTCCGACGACGATCACCGATCGACCCGAGTAGTCCACCCGTTTGCCGAGCAGGTTCTGACGGAATCGGCCCTGCTTGCCCTTGAGATTGTCCGACAGCGACTTGAGGGGACGGTTGTTGGAGCCCTTGATGACGCGGCCCCGGCGACCGTTGTCGAAGAGCGCGTCCACCGCCTCCTGCAGCATTCTCTTCTCGTTACGGACAATGACCTCCGGCGCGCGGAGATCAAGCAGCTTCTTCAGTCGGTTATTGCGATTGATCACCCGCCGATAGAGGTCGTTGAGGTCGGACGTGGCGAACCGGCCGCCGTCCAGCGGCACCAGCGGCCTCAGCTCGGGAGGCAGCACCGGAATCACCTCGAGAATCATCCACTCGGGCCGGTTGCCGGAGCGGCGCAGGGCCTCCACCAACTTGAGGCGTTTTGCCGCCTTCTGTCGGCGCATGATCGAGGTTTCGGTCCGCATGACCATCCGCAGCTCGGCCGCCATCTCGTCGAGATCAAGGCGCTCCAGCAGATCGCGGATCGCCTCGGCGCCCATCTGAGCCACGAAGGCGTCGCCATAGTCCTCGCGGGCTTGGCGAAATTCCTCTTCGGACAGGATCTGTTTCTCTTCGAGCGCCGTGTCACCCGCATCGACAACCACATAGGCCTCGAAATAGAGCACCCGTTCCAACTCGCGCATGGTCATGTCGAGCAGCAGGCCGATTCGTGACGGCAGGCCCTTGAAGAACCACACATGGGAGACCGGGGCGGCGAGCTCGATGTGACCCATGCGCTCGCGTCGCACCTTGGACTTGGTGACCTCGACGCCGCACTTATCGCACACGACGCCGCGGTACTTCATCCGCTTGTACTTGCCGCACAAGCACTCCCAGTCCGTCACCGGCCCGAAGATCTTGGCGCAGAAAAGACCATCGCGCTCGGGTTTGAATGTCCGGTAGTTGATGGTCTCCGGCTTGACGACCTCGCCGTGGGACCATGAACGGATCTTCTCCGGGCTGGCCAGCCCCAGCCTGATGGCGTTGAAGTCATTCAGGGGTTTGGGCTTTTCGAAAAAGCTGCGAACCTCGCTCAGGGACGAACGATCCATGCTTCCCACCCCCTACTCGTCTTCCTGCTGCAGCAACTCGACGTCCAACGCCAAGGCCTGCAGCTCTCGCACCAACACATTGAAAGATTCGGGCAGCCCAGGTTCCTCGGGCACCTGCCCTTTGACGATCGCTTCGTAGACCTTGGCGCGTCCCTCCACGTCGTCCGACTTCACTGTCAGGAGCTCCTGCAAAGTGTGGGCGGCACCGAAGGCCTCCAAGGCCCACACCTCCATCTCGCCGAGTCGCTGACCGCCGAACTGCGCCTTCCCACCAAGCGGCTGCTGGGTGATCAGCGAGTAGGGACCGATGGAGCGGGCGTGGATCTTGTCATCCACGAGATGGCTCAGCTTGAGCATGTAAATGTGACCAACGGTCACGCGCTGTTCGAACTCGTCTCCGGTGACACCGTCATACAGCAGGGTCTTGCCGTCTTCCGGCAGGCCCGCCCGGTTGAGCATCTCGCGGATCTCATCCTCGTTGGCGCCTTCGAAAACCGGTGTCGCGAACTTCAGGCCCAGCTCGTGGCCGGCCCACCCGAGATGGGTCTCCAGAATCTGGCCCACGTTCATTCGCGAGGGGACGCCGAGAGGATTGAGCACGATCTCCGTTGGTGTCCCATCGGGCAGGAACGGCATGTCCTCTTCCGGCAGGGTCTGGGAGATCACACCCTTGTTTCCGTGACGGCCGGCCATCTTGTCACCAACCTGTAGCTTGCGCTTCATGGCGATGAAAACCTTGACCTGCTTGATCACGCCCGGCGGCAGCTCGTCGCCCTGGCGAAGCAATTCAATTCGCTCTTGGTTGATCTGCTCCAGAACTTCGATCTGCGAGTCGGCCTGCCGCATGATCAGCCGGACCTTGTCGAGGACCTTGGTGTCCTTGACCGGCACATCCATGAGCTTGGCCTTGGTCAGCCGCCGCAGCACGTCCGCATTGAGCTTCTGGTTCTTCTTGAGAATGACCTCGTTGCCTCGGCCGACCTTGATGTCCTCGGTGACCTTGACCCCTTCCAGCAGACGCTGGATCTTGGATTCCCGGACCTCGAGGATGATGCGACGCTCGTCCTCCGAGTTCTTGCGCAGCCGGTCGATTTCGTTGGCCTCGATGGCAAGCTGGCGCGAGTCCTTTTCCACACCCTTACGGGCAAAGATCTGGACTCCCACGACCACGCCCTCGATGCCCGGGGGGCAGCGCAGAGACGCGTCTCGCACGTCACCGGCCTTTTCACCGAAGATGGCTCGGAGAAGTTTCTCTTCTGGCGTCAGCTGGGTCTCGCCCTTGGGCGTGACCTTGCCCACCAGGATCGATCCCTGCCGGACCTGGGCGCCGACGTGGATCACACCGGCCTCGTCGAGTTGGGCGAGGGCGGATTCGGACACGTTGGGGATGTCGCGGGTGATCTCCTCCGGGCCGAGCTTGGTGTCACGGGCCGAGGTCTCGAACTCCTCGATGTGAATCGAGGTGTAGCGGTCTTCCTTCACCAGCCGTTCGGACACCACGATGGCGTCCTCGAAGTTGTATCCCCGCCACGGCATGAATGCCACAAGGACGTTGTGACCCAGGGCCAGTTCGCCGTCCTCGGTGTTTGGTCCGTCGGCGAGCACCTGTCCCTTCTCCACAGTCTGACCTTCGGCCACAAGCGGCTTCTGGTTGATGGAGGTGTTCTGGTTGGACCGGCGAAATTTGGTGAGCTGATAGATATCCGCTCCAAATTCTCCCTCGCTCGACACCTCCCCTTCGACCCGAACGATGATCCGCTGGCTGTCGACCTTGTCCACAACTCCGCCGCGCCGGCATATCACCACGGCACCGGAGTCCTGGGCCACCACAGCCTCCATCCCGGTCCCGACGATGGGCGACTCGGGCTGGACCAGCGGCACGGCCTGGCGCTGCATGTTGGATCCCATGAGTGCGCGGTTGGCGTCGTCGTGCTCGAGGAACGGGATCAGCGAGGCCGCCACCGACACCACCTGGCGCGGCGAGACGTCGATGAAGTCCACCTGGTCCCGCTCGATCACCAGGAATTCACCGCCAGAGCGGGCAATGACCTTCTCGTCCACCAGGTTGCCCTTGGCGTCGACCTTCGCGTTGGCCTGTGCGATGTTGAGGTTTTCCTCTTCCCAGGCCGGGAGATAGAAGGCGTAGGGCTCACCCCACGCCTCCACCTTGCTGGCCTTCGCGAGCTTCTTGTTGGTCTGTTCGAAGGTCTCGCGCAGCACGATCTGGCCGAGTTCGAACGACGAATCACCGACCTGTGTGATACCAACGTGGGCGAGCACCCGCGCCTTCTCGACTCCCTTGTAGGGCGACTCGATGTAGCCCATGGCGTTGAGCCGCGCAAAGCACGACAACGACGAAATCAAGCCGATGTTCGGTCCCTCGGGGGTCTCGATGGGACAGATCCGCCCGTAGTGGGTGGAGTGAACGTCCCGAACCTCGAATCCCGCGCGCTCTCGGGACAAACCACCGGGGCCGAGGGCTGACAGGCGCCGCTTGTGGGTCACCTCAGAAAGCGGGTTGGTCTGGTCCATGAACTGGGACAGCTGGGATGATCCGAAGAACTCGTCCACCGCGGCCATCACCGGCTTGGAGTTCACCAGGTCCCGCGGCATGGCCGAGTCGATGTCGGGGTGGATCGACATTTTCTCTTTGATGGCCCGTTCCATGCGGACCAGGCCAATTCGGAACTGGTTCTCCATCAGCTCACCGACGGTTCGCACCCGACGATTGGCGAGCGAATCGATGTCATCGACCCGACCCATATCGCGGTGCAACCGAAGGAGGTAGGTGACCAAGTGCTGGAAGTCGTCCACATCCAGAATGCGGTGATTGAGGTCCTTGTTGACGCCCAACTTGGCGTTGAACTTGAACCTGCCGACCTGCGACAGATCGTACTTCCGCTCGTCGAAGAACAGACCGTTGAACAACGTCGTCGCCGACTCTTCGGTGGGAGGATCGCCCGGTCGCTGCCGCCGGTAGATCTCCATTCGGGCATCCATCTGCGTCGTAGAGGAGTCCTTCTCCAACGTCAGGTGAAGGATCTCACCCACCGGGTCCCAGTCCGGAAAGGCCAGGCTGAGAACACTGATTCCGGCCTCCTCGGCCATCTCCAATACCTCGTCGGTCACCCGGCTGTTGGCGGCGGCGATGACCTCCCCGGTCTCGGAGTCCACCAGGTCATCAACGATGATCGCGCCGATCAGTTCCGACTTGTCCACACCGACCCGCGTGGGCTTCTCGGGGCTCGACTTCTCGAGACGCTTGGTCAGCCCGCTGTCCAAGGTCATCCCGGCGAACAACATGGGGGTTGCGACCTTGCGGAAGCGCAACGCCTTTTGCCGCTCGGCCTCGATGTCCAAAATCCGAGAATCAAGGAGCAGCGTCGCGGACGACTTCTTTGGTGTCAGCTTGGTGTCGAAGACGGTGTAGAAGGAGCGCAGGATCTGCGAATTCGTTTCAAGTTCCGGCGAGAGCGCCCGCAGAAAAACCGTACCCGGGAGGCGGCGCTTGCGATCGATCCGCACCCACAACACCTGTTTGTTGTCGTACTCGAACTCGATCCACGAGCCGCGGTAGGGCACCACCTTGGCGAGATAGTGATTGGGCCCCTCGAGAGTGAAGAACACGCCCGGCGACCGGTGGAGCTGGGACACGATAACGCGCTCGGTACCGTTGATGATAAAGGTCCCGGTTTCGGTCATCAGGGGCAACTCTCCGAAGTAGAGTTCCTCCTCCTTCACATCCCGCACCTGCCGTGTGCCGTCCTCCTCTGTGTCGAAGGTGACGAGTCGGAAGGTGAGGCGCACGGGCACCGCATAGGACATTCCGCGCTCGCGGCACTCGTCGGCCGTGAACGGTAGACGGAGCGCCACGGTCGTGCCGCAGACACCACAGCTCTCGATCCGGTTCCGGTTGGCCTTGCCGCAACTCGGGCAGACGACCTGCTCCTCGTGCGGGTCACCGGCTCTGAACCGGGCGCCACAGTGTTCGCAGTCGAGCCGCAGGTGATGCAGACCTTGCAGTCGTCCACAGCGGCAGCTCCAGTTGCCGATTTCGTAGCGTACGAATTGAAGTTCGCACGTCTCCCTGAAATCGGTGAATGGGAAGATCGAGCTCAGCACCGATTGCAGACCGCCGGCGAGGCGTTCCTCGGGCAACAGCCCCATCTGCAGAAAGTCCTCGTAGGAGGCGCGCTGAACCTGAATCAAGTTGGGCAGCGGAATCGTGGATGGATTTTTTGCAAAATCCAGCCGTCCGGAGGCGGTCGTCGTCATGAAGGGTCCCTCCCGACCAATAGCGACACGGGGAGACACACGCCCCCCGCGCCGTCAATCATCGGCTGATCAGAGCCGGTTACCAGTGGACGGTCGATCGTTACTTGATCTCCACTTGGGCGCCAGCATCTTCGAACTTCGCCTTGACGGCCTCGGCTTCGTCCTTGCTGACACCCTCTTTGATCTTGGCCGGCGCGCTCTCGACGAGCTCCTTCGCCTCTTTGAGTCCGAGCGAAGTCACTTCGCGAACAGCCTTGATCACATTGATCTTCTTGTCTCCCACGGAGTTGAGAACGACATCGAATTCGGTCTGCTCCTCCGCCGCCTCGCCACCAGCGGCGGCACCCGGGACCGCGCCGGCCATCATCATGGGAGCAGCTGCCGCGGCGGCGGAAACTCCAAATTCATCCTCGAGAGCTTTGACCAGCTCGTTCAGCTCGAGCACGGTCAGCCCCTTGATCTCGTCCATCATTTTTTCAATCTGAGCCATGGTATTCGGATCCTCCCTTAGGATTCTTTGGTCTCTTCGTTGGTCTCTTCGTTGGTCTCTTCGTTGGTCTCTTCGGCGGCTTCTTCAACGACCTCTTCGGCGGCTACCTCGGCGGCTTCTTCAACGACCTCTTCGGCGGCTCCCTCGGCGGTCTCTTCTACGACCTCTTCGGCGGCTACCTCGGCGGTCTCTTCGACGACCTCTTCGGCGGCTCCCTCGGCGGTCTCTTCAACGACCTCTTCGGCGGCTCCCTCGGCGGTCCCTTCTTCGGTCTTCTCGCTCGCCGATGCGACCTGTCCAAACACCGACGCCAGGTTCTGGATCGGTGTGTTGAGCGCCACTGCGAGCCTTCGGATCGGAGACTGCAGCAGATAGACGAGCTTGGTGAGCAGCTCCTCCTTCGACGGCATGTCCGCGATCTTCTCCGCCTCCACACCCTCGAGGATCTGGCCCTCGAGATAGGCGCGTTGAAAGGACAGCTCGGGATGCTGTTTGATGAAGTCACGCAGCACCTTGGCCAAGGTCACAGCATCGCCCTCGGTATAGGCCAGCGCCTTCGGGCCCACGAGGAACGGCATCAGCCCCTCCAACTCGGTCCCCTCCAACGCAAGCCTCACCACCGAATTCTTGACGACCTTGTAGGTCGCGTCAGATTGCTTCACCTGGGAGCGCAGTTGGTTGATGTCGTTGACATTCAGTCCCGTGTTTTCCATCAGGAAGATCGTGCTCACCTCGCTGAGGGCTCCGCGAAGTTCTTCCGACTGTTGACGCTTCTGTTCTTTCGTGAGCATACCGACCCCCTACTTGACGTCCAGGCTCACGAGATCGACCTGCACACCGGGACCCATGGTTGAACAAAGGTACACGTTGTGCACGTAACGACCTTTGGCCGTTGCCGGCTTCGCCTTCTGGACAGCGTCGACGAGACTCCGAGTGTTCTCGACCAACTTGTCCGATGAAAACGAAACCTTGCCGACCGGCGCGTGGATAATGGCCGTCTTATCGACCCGAAACTCCACCCGTCCAGCCTTGATGTCTTGGACTGCTGCCCCGATGTCCTGGGTCACGGTGCCCGACTTCGGGTTGGGCATCAATCCGCGAGGGCCGAGCACTCGGCCGACTTTAGACAGATGCCGCATCATATCCGGTGTCGCCACCATGGCGTCGAATTCCAGCCAACCACCTTGGATTTTCGCGGTGGCTTCCTCGCCGCTCAGAACCTCGTCGGCGCCCGCGTCCCCAGCCGCCTTTTGATCGGCGCCCTCGCACACCGCCAGAACCCGACGGGTCTTGCCGGTGCCGTGGGGCAGCACAACCGTGCCGCGGACCATCTGATCTGCGTGGCGCGGATTCACACCAAGCCGCATTGCAATCTCGACGGTCTCGTCGAAATCGGCGTACGCCGATTCGCGAACCATGTCGATGGCCTGGTCAACGGGGTAGGGCCGGCGCTCCACCTTGGTGGCGGCGTCGCGGTATTTCTTGCCTTTGTGTGCCATCTGCCGCCTCCTCAGCCCGCAACATCGATTCCCATGGAACGAGCGGTGCCAAGAATGATCTGCACCGCGCCTTCAAGGGAATCGGCATTGAGGTCCGGCATCTTAGTTTTCGCGATCTCTTCCACCTGTTTCATGGAGATTTTGCCGACCTTTTCACGATTCGGTTCACCCGAGCCCTTTTCGATTCCAGCGGCCTTGCGGAGCAGGAACGACGCGGGCGGTGTCTTCGTGATGAAGCTGTAGGTCCGATCGGCGTACACCGTGATGATGGTTGGAATGATGATGCCTTGGTCGGTCTGCGTCCTCGCGTTGAACGCCTTACAGAAATCCATAATGTTCAAGCCGTGCTGTCCCAGCGCAGGGCCCACCGGCGGCGCCGGCGTTGCCTGCCCACCGGGCAGCTGGAGCTTGATCTGTCCTACGACTTTCTTCGCCATATTCGTACCCTCACGTCAGCTTCTGCACCTGGCGGAATTCCATCTCCACCGGGGTCTCGCGCCCAAAGATGACCACCATGACCTTCAGGGTCGACCGGTCAAAATTGACCTCTTCGACCACACCATTGAAGGTTGCGAAGGGACCATCCGTGATGCGGATTTTTTCGCCCTTCTCGTACATCTCCGTGGGCCTCGGCTTCTCTTGTGTCGCCACTGACTGGTGGAGGATCTGGTTGACCTCCTCCTCGGTCAGCGGAGTCGGCTTCTTGCCGGCACCGACAAAGCCGGTGACCTTCGGCGTGTTGCGTACCAAGTGCCAGGCGTCGTCGGTCATTTCCATCTCCACCAGCACATAGCCGGGGAAGAACTTGCGCCGCACCTCGCGCTTCTTGCCGTTTTTGATCTCCACAACCGTTTCGGTCGGAACCTGGATTTCTCCGAAGAACTCCATCATTCCCAGCGCTTCGATGCGCTGCTCGAGGGTCTTGTTGACACGATCCTCGAAGCCCGAATAGGTGTGGATGATGTACCACTGTTTTGCCATGACCGGCACTCCCGTCAGGAGAAGACCCCGAACAATTTAAAGAGACTCTGTGTCATGAAGACATAGATCAAATCGCACAGGTAGAGGTAAATTCCGAAGATGAACGAGGCGATGACCACCACCGTCGTGGTGTTGATCACCTCCTGCTTGGTTGGCCACGTCACCTTCTTGGTTTCGACCACCACCTCGGAGAGGAAGGTTTTAAGCCGTTTCCACCACTGCATACCGACGACTCCTCGTCGAGGAAGAATGGCAGGCCAGGAGGGACTCGAACCCCCAACAACCGGTTTTGGAGACCGGGACTCTACCAATTGAGCTACTGGCCTGCGTGAATCCCGTTTAAGACGGCCCGCACCGAACAACCCGGAACGGCGCCGCTCTCCACTGTTTATTCAATAATTTCAGTAATGGAACCCGCGCCGACGGTACGTCCACCTTCACGAATCGCGAACCTCAGTCCGCGCTCCATCGCGATCGGTGTCAGCAACTCCACCTCGATGTTCGTGTTGTCTCCAGGAATCACCATCTCCACCCCCTCGTCCAGGTTCACCGACCCCGTCACGTCTGTCGTACGGAAGAAAAACTGCGGCCGGTAGCCCCGGAAGAACGGCGTGTGGCGGCCACCTTCCTCCTTCGTCAACACATACACCTCGGCTCGGAACTTCTTGTGCGGCGTGATCGACCCCGGCTTCGCCACCACCTGGCCACGCACCACGTCCTTCCGCTCCGTACCTCGCAACAGAAGACCTGCGTTGTCTCCCGCCTCGCCGTAATCCAACAGCTTCCGGAACATCTCCACACCCGTCACAACCTTCTTCATCGTGTCCCGAATGCCGACAATCTCCATCTCCTCGCCAACCTTCACCTTGCCGCGCTCGATCCGGCCCGTAACAACCGTCCCACGACCCGAAATCGTGAACACGTCCTCGATCGGCATCAGAAAATCCTTGTCAACATCTCGCTCCGGCAACGGGATGTAATCATCCATCGCCGCCAACAACTCCCAGATCGACTTGCACTCCTCAGAATCCGGGTCATCACTGTCTCCGGCCTTCAACGCCGATCCCCGAATCACCGGAATGTCGTCCCCGGGGAACTCGTACTCGCTCAACAGCTCCCGAACCTCCAGCTCCACGAGGTCCAACAGCTCCTCGTCATCCACCATGTCCACCTTGTTCATGTAGACGATGATGAACGGCACTCCCACCTGACGCGCCAACAATATGTGCTCTCGCGTCTGCGGCATCGGTCCGTCCGCTGCCGAAACCACCAACACCGCCCCGTCCATCTGCGCCGCACCCGTGATCATGTTCTTCACGTAGTCGGCGTGCCCAGGACAGTCCACGTGCGCGTAGTGTCGGTCTTCCGACTGATACTCCACGTGCGCCGTGTTGATCGTGATCCCGCGCGCCTTCTCCTCAGGGGCCTTGTCAATATCGTCAAACGGCGTGTAGTCCGCCAACCCCTTCGCCGCCAACGTCTTCGTGATCGCCGCCGTCAACGTCGTCTTGCCGTGATCAACGTGACCAATCGTCCCGATGTTCACGTGCGGCTTCGTCCGCTCAAACTTCTCTTTGGCCATATTTGCCTCCCTCATGTATTTCAGGCCAATGTGGGCCCGCGAGGTGACGGGCCCGCCCGTCGGTTCGATTTCTAGATGGAGCCCACGACCAGGATTGAACTGGTGACCCCGTCCTTACCAAGGACGTGCTCTACCTCTGAGCTACGTGGGCACGAATCGATCATTCGTGTCTTGGAGCGGGAGACGGGGCTCGAACCCGCGACCAACAGCTTGGAAGGCTGTGACTCTACCACTGAGTTACTCCCGCTCATACGGTTGTGTGAGATGGTGCAGGCGGATGGGTTCGAACCACCGTAGGCAATATGCCGGCAGATTTACAGTCTGCTGCCTTTAACCACTCGGCCACGCCTGCGTTTCAACTTCTAGCCGCTTTGGAGCTGGCGATGGGAATCGAACCCGCAACCTGCTGATTACAAATCAGCTGCTCTACCGTTGAGCTACGCCAGCGACCTGACGATTCCCGCTTCCCTTTTGCTGACAAAGAACGCACCTCCGCCATATAGCAGAGGGGGACGGGAACGATAACATAGAGGTAGAGGGGATGCAAGGGCTCTGCCAACAAATTCGAAATGCGAAATTCGAAATGCGAAAACCACCTCCCGCCTGGTTTTCACTCGAATTCTCAATCCTCAATTCTCAATTTGAAAAACCCCACGCGGCCGATTCGGGCGGATTGGGGAAATTCAGAATTCAATATTCAAAATTGAGCATTCCATACGTGACAGAGGTGATAGAGCAGCACCCCGGTGGCCACCGAAACGTTGAGCGACTCCACTCCGTCGGCCATTGGAATGCTGACGAACTCGTCAATTCGCGAGCGAGTCTTGGCGCGGAGACCCTTGTCCTCCGAACCCACGCACAGAATCCAGCGGTCGGTGGCTCGGGTCGAGGACACCGGCTCGCCGCCGGCATCTGCGCCCACCGACCAGTAGCCGGCCTCCGCCAGCCGCGTCAGCACATCGCCAGCCACGTTTGCGCGGACCAAAGGAACCCGAGCCATATTTCCGGCCGCGGCGCGGGCCACGGCGCCACCCAGGGGAGGCGCCGATGGGCCGGCGATCACCAGACCGTCCACTCCGAAGGCCGCCGCAGTGCGGACCACCGCGCCGAGGTTATGGGGATCCGTCACGTCATCCAGCAACACGAGTCTTCCCGGCTCGCCCGGAGCTGCAATCACCTCGTCGAGCCGTGCGAACCCAACCGGCCCGCAGCGGGCGGCGCAGCCGTTGTGTGGATTCGAGCCGGCGAGTTCATCGAGTCGCTGACGGGGAACCCAACGGGTCGCCACGCCCCGCGCCCGAGCCGCGGCGAGCAATCGCGCCATCCGCTGGTCGTTTCGCCCCTTCTGCAGCCACACCGCCTCCACCGCCCGCCCTTCGTCCAGGGCACCCATCACGGCGTGGAAGCCGACCAGCCATTGCGATTCGGTCAATTCGTCACCCCGGTTGCTCAATTCTCTCGTCCCGGGTCTTGTATCGAGCGCGATGCCGAATTTCGTCGCGTTTGGTACAAGACCCGGGACGCGAGAATTGAGTACGTGAGATCATCCGAACGCGACTCGCGGAGTTTGCGGAGTGAATTGCGCGACACCCTTCGCGCCTAGACCTCGAGAATCTCCTTCTCCTTGGTGCCCAGCACGCCGCCGATCTTGCCCACATAGGTGTCGGTGAGCTTCTGGATCTGCTCCAGACCATCGTGCATCTGATCCTCGGAGATCTCCTTGTCCTTCTCGAGGCTCTTGATCCGGTCGTTGCCCTCCCGCCGGATCTGTCGGATCACGTTGCGGGCGGTCTCCGCATCGTCATGAGCCACTTTGACCAGCTGCCGGCGGCGCTCCTCGGTCAGCGCCGGAATCGACAGCCGAATCACTTTGCCGTCGTTGTTCGGCGTCAGGCCCAGATTGGACTTCAAGATCGCCTTCTCGACTTCGGCCAGGACATTGGGTTCCCATGGAGCGATCGTGATCGTGGCGGCATCGGGGACCGACAGCGACGCCACCTGGTTGATCGGTGTCGGCGACCCGTAGTAATCCACCATCACGCCGTCAAGAACGGCCAGCGAGGCTCGACCCGTGCGGAGTCGTGCAAGTTCGCCCTTGAATGCCTCGACCGCCGAGGACATGTGCAGTTCGGTTTCCTTCAGCACCTCGTTCATACTGCCTCCTCTGGGCCGACCCACGACCCGACGCTGTCACCCATTACCACGCGTTTCATGGCATCGGGCTTCGAGAGGTTGACGATCTGGACGGGTATGGAGCTCTCCTTGCAGAGCGATATGGCCGCCGCATCCATGACTCTGAGGTCGCGTGAGAGGACCTCCTGGTAGCTCATCCGCGGAATCAGCTCTGCGGAGGGGTCCTTTACCGGATCCGAGGTGTAGACACCGTCGACCTTGGTCGCCTTGATCAGAAGATCGGCGTCGATCTCGCTGGCCCGCAATGCCGCTGCGGTGTCGGTGGTGAAGAACGGGCTGCCCGTGCCGCCGGCAAAGACGACAATCCGCCCCTTCTCGAGGTGGCGGATGGCCCGTCGCCGGATAAAGGGTTCGGCCACCTGATGCATCTCGATGGCCGTCTGGACCCGGGTGGAAATGTCGATCTTCTCCAAGGCCGACGACAACGCCAGGGCGTTGATCACCGTCGCCAGCATCCCCATGGAGTCACCGGTGACGCGATCAATACCCTGCTCGTGGGCGGACACGCCGCGAATGATGTTGCCGCCGCCAACCACAATGGCGACCTGGACTGGCAACCGATGGACCGAAGCGATCTCCTGGGCAACGGTGGCAACCACGGCAGGTTCGATGCCGAAGGACTGAGACCCCATCAAGGCCTCCCCCGACAACTTGACGAGGATCCTCGGATATCGAACCTGTTCAGCCATCAATTCACGAACCGGCCCCTTCACCAAGTCGGAAGCAGGCAAACCGCACCACCGTGGCTTTGTCTCCGCCCGACTCGTTGAGGTATTGTGCCACGGACTTGTCGGTATCCTTGGCGAAGGGCTGTTCCAGCAGGACCTCCTGCTCGAAGAACTTCTCCATTTTGCCCGCGACGATCTTTTCGGCGATGTGCTCGGGTTTGCCCTGCTCGATCGCCTGTTTGATCGCGATTTCCTTTTCGGTGGACAACAGTTCCTCGGTCACCTCATCGCGATTGACAAAGCGCGGCTGGGACGCGGCCACGTGGAGGGCGACGTCGTGCAGCGCTTCTTCGGTGGCGGAGCTCGTTCCTTCCACCACGACTCCGATCTTGCCGCCACCATGGATGTAGGAGGAGAGCTTGTTTCCGTCGCCCGCCTCAACGACCTCGAATCTCGTCAGCACGATGTTCTCACCGATGGTGGCGATCAACTGGGAGATCGCTTCTTCCACCGTGTGTTCGGGATCGCCCGCAAATGGCAGGGCCTTGAGCTCGTCCACACCGGCAACGCCGGCAGACAGCACCTGCTCAGCGAGTGCCGTTGCGAAGTTCTGAAACTGAGGATTCCTCGCCACGAAATCGGTTTCGCAGTTGAGCTCGAGCACGGCC
Organism: uncultured Holophagae bacterium; assembly: GCA_963710645.1. GTDB lineage: Bacteria > Acidobacteriota > Thermoanaerobaculia > Thermoanaerobaculales > Sulfomarinibacteraceae > FEB-10. The sequence goes on from CAVQBD010000009.1 coordinate 983,606, forward strand.
ATCTTGTCACCGTTGCCCACCACAACCACCGCCCCATCCGACGCCGTCCGGTGCGACTTTTTGGAGGCTGCGGCAAGACCTTTGGTACGGAGAAACTTGATCGCCTCCTCCATGTTGCCATCGGTCTCCACCAGAGCCTTCTTGCAGTCCATCATTCCCGCGCCAGTTTTTTCACGGAGCTCTTTTACCGCTGCTGCTGTGATTGCCATCTTTCACCTCGTCAAAACGGGGCCAGGAGCTGTGGCGCCTGACCCCGGGGATTCACTCAGTTCTTCGAAGATCTCACGCCTTGTCCGACGTCTTCTCCTCGTCCTCGGCCGGGGTGCCGGCCGCCACGGGCTCGGGGGTCTCGACCTCTGCCTCAACATCGGCTTCGGCCTTCACCTCGGGCTCGGGCTCGACCTGGGGAGACTCCGGTTCGCTCTCGGCTGCCTCGACCGCGGGTTCTTCCGGCACCGTTTTTTCCTCAACAACGACCTCAGCTATCTCGACCTCGGTGCCCTCAGCAGCCACAGGCTCCTCGGCCTGGGCAAGGGCTCCGTCCTCGATCTCCGTCTCGGCGGAATCCACGGCGCCCTCATCGGCACCGCCCGGACCGACAAATTTTTCGTCAGCCAGATTCAGCCCCTCGAGAACATTGTCCGCAACCCTCGACGTGAAGAGCCGGATCGCGCGGATAGCGTCGTCGTTGCCGGGAATCGGAACATCGACTTCCTCGGGGTCGCAGTTGGTGTCCACCACCGCAACCACGGGAATGTTGAGCCGGTTGGCCTCGCGCACCGCGATGTGCTCATGAACGGTGTCGATCACAAACAGCGCGTCGGGCAGGTCTTCCATGTCCTTGATCCCGCCGAGGGCACGTTCCATTTTGCGCCGCTGCCGCTCGAGCCGGATCCGCTCCTTCTTGGTGAGATGGGAGTCCTCCGCGGAGAGGATCTTCTCGATCTCCTTGAAGCGGTCAATGGACTTCCGAATGGTTCGGAAGTTGGTCATGGTACCGCCAAGCCAGCGGTGATTGACATAGAACATCCCGCACCGCACCGCTTCTTCCTGAATCGCGTCCTGGGCCTGACGTTTGGTCCCCACGAACAGGATATTGCGGCCGTTTTCCGCGAGGTCTCGGACAAACTCCGCCGCCTCGTCGAAATACTGCAGGGTCTTCTGCAAGTCCACAATATGGATGCCGTTCCGCTTGCCGAAAATGAACGGCTTCATCTTCGGATTCCAGCGGCGAGTCTGGTGACCAAAATGGACACCGGCCTCGAGCAGCTCTTTCATCTGAATGCTCGCCACGAAACGCTCCCTTATCTCTTGGAGAACTGGAATCTCTTGCGGGCTTTGGGCTGACCGTACTTCTTCCGCTCGACCTTACGCGGGTCGCGGGTCAGGAAGCCGGCCGCCTTCAGCCGCGGTCGCAGCTCGGCGTTGTATTCGAGCAGCGCCCGCGAGATGCCGTGGCGAATCGCACCGGCCTGACCGGTAGAGCCACCGCCCACCACATTGACCAGGACGTCGAATTTGTCGGCGGTCTCGGTCAGCAACAGAGGCTGCCGGATCACCATCTTCAACACCTGATTCGGAAAAAACTCGTCGAAGTCGCGCCGGTTGACGGTCATCTTGCCGCTGCCCGGGCGGAGGTACACGCGTGCCACCGCCGTCTTGCGACGCCCGGTCCCGTAGTACTGGATCTCAGCCACTCAATCCCCCAGTCGCCATTACCACGTGTGGACTTTCGGCTGCTGCGACTCGTGCGGATGATCGGGGCCGCGGTAGACCTTGAGCTTCCGCAGCAACTTCCGACCGAGCCGGTTCTTCGGCAGCATGCCCCACACCGCGTCACGGATGACCCTTTCCGGGTACTTGTCTAGGCGCTCTTTCAGCGTCTCGACCTTCAGGCTTCCCGGCCGACCCGAATGACGGTAATACTGCTTGTCATCGAGCTTGTTACCGGTGACCTGGATCTTCTCCGCGTTCACCACGACCACAAAATCGCCCGTGTCGAGGAACGGCGTAAACATGGCTTTGTGTTTACCACGCAGTAGCCTCGCGGCCTCGGTCGCAAGTCGACCCAAGACATGATCTGAGGCGTCCATGACGCGCCAATCGCGCGTGATTTCATCAGGTTTTGGAACGTAGGTTTTCATCACTCGCATCCTCATGGTCAGGCCCTGCGGACACAGGGAGGCCGAACTCTACCGAAGGCTCCTTCCTCTGTCAAGCAATTCAGAGGTTTTTCGGGGTCATTGGGTTTTTTTAGGAATCATGACTCGGCGGCGACGTTTGAGCGGGCAGCGCCTGTCGACGTTTGGCGGGGAGATCCTGAAGACCGCCGGCGCCAAACCAGACATGGGCCGATTGCTCGGTGGCCTGGATCGTCAATATTCGCAGGTCGAGTTGCCGCGGCAACCATTTTCTGAGATCCAACACGAGGATCCCGTCGCCGATGACCGTCAATACTTCGATGTCGGCGGCCTTGAGGATCAACTCGAGGACGCTTCGGGGGACCGGCATCCCGCCCAGCACCTTGGGATGGCGCATCCTCAGTCCGAGGAACCGCTGCTTGAGCCGAATCTCGGCCAGATCGACGGCCACTCGGCTACTGAGGCCTTTCCAGTGGACCGTCGCGAGCACCCTCAGGGCATCATCACGCCCCTCGAGGATCAAGTTTTCGATCCGGTCGGTCCTCTCCAACCCCTGTTCCAGGTGGCGTTGGAGGATCGGCAGGTCGATCACCAAGTGGAGCCCGTCCCAGCGGAGGAGGGGGTTGAAGTTCATTGGGAGGAGTATACGGGAGCCATCGCGTTGGGCCACCAGGTCCTTTCCCCGTGCCCGTGCCCGACAAAGATTGAAGAACGATGACGCCCACCCAACCGGAGCATCTTTGTAGGGCAGGCCTCCGGCCTGCAATCCTACCGTCGATTCATGCACGAAATGCAGCCGAGACGGTTGCACCACAATGTCCGCAACCAGTTCGACCACCCGACTTCGACGCTTCCCTCTCCCTACCGCGCTCCCCGACGAGGCGTTCCTCGGAGGTGCCTGGCAACCCGATTCGCCAAAGTTGCCCAGTTTATCCGTCGCGTTCGGGCGAATCGGCGTGCCTGGCATCGTCACGGGAAGCGCATTGAGAACTCGAGCGCGACGGAGGTTTCAGGTCGTCAATGAACAGACTTCTGATCCCTCACCGCGCCCCTCTCCCCGAGGCGCTCCCCGAGGTTGCCCCCTTAGACATTGTTGGGACCTCACGGGATGAATTCGCCAGCACCTTGGTTCCCAACAATGTCAAAGACGGCACGCCCGCCCATCGCGCCCTCTCGCTCCGGGTGGGCGGGGGACCCGTCCCGAGTCCCGGGTCCCGAGTCCCCGAGTCCCGAGTCCCGAGTCCCGAGTCCCTGCAATGGTGTCAGAATTGGCACGCCCGTCTATCGCGCTTTCTCGCTCCGGGTGGGTGGGCGGGAACGTTCAACGTTTAACGTGTAACTTTCAACGTTGAACTTTCGACCTTCGACTTTTGACTTTCGACTCCCTGGTTGTCTTCTTAAGGCCCTCGGCTCAAGTCTGTCTCCACCCTCTCGGCCAGCGTGATGCCTTCGGGATCGACGCCGGCTCGATAGGCCAAGACCTCGACGCCAGAGCCGGCCGCAAGTCGGAGGGCCTCGCCATAATCGGGATCGATGTTGTCCGCGGGAACGAAGGTGTCGCCGTCGCTGCGTTGGATGACGAAGAGCATGGCCGCCCGGTGGCCCGCAGCCACCATGGTGGTGAGCTCGCGGAGGTGTTTCTGCCCCCGAACGGTGACGGCATCGGGAAAGGCGTAGCGGCCCTCATCGTCCACCAGCGTGACGTTCTTGACCTCCACGTAACACCGCTCATCCCCGTCCGAGAGCAGGATGTCGACTCGACTTCGGTCGCCGTAGGGAACCTCGCACCGCAAATCCTGGTATCCACCCAGCTCCGGGACAACCCCGTTGGTGATGCCCTCAACCGCCACGGCGTTGGCGAGGTGAGTGTTGACGCCGATCCACGAGCTGGCCGTTGTGGACCAGTTCCCAGGTGTGCCGGTACTTCCTGTTGGGATTCGGGCTCTCCGACAGCAGCACCGGCCAGCCCTCGCCCACGCAGCCTTTCATCGAGCCCGAGTTGGGACAGTGAACGGTGAGCTCACAGCCGTCTTCGAGCCGCACGTCGGCCAGGAACCGTTTGTATCTCCGGATCAGCCGGGCGGGGATCAGGTGCTGATCGAAATCCATCGCGACACACTCTACCCTTTGCGTTCCGGGTTCCGGGTTGATGCTCCGGGCGCAGGGGGAAACCGGGCCCGCGTGTGCGCTTCGATTCGCTGATTTCGACGCGCCCATTTCCCCATCGCGCTCCCCGAGGTTGCCCCCTTTGACATTGTTGGGACCCAACTACTGAGTGATCACGTCCCCTGAATTCCCAACAATGTCAAAGACGGCACGCCCGATCATCGCGCCCATCGCGACCTTTCACGATCCGGAAGGGAGGGTGGGAACGTTCAACGTTTAACGTTCAACTTTCAACTCAAAGGTGCCCCGAGTGGCACGCCCGCCCATCGCGCCCGCCTCGCTCCGGTTGGGCGGGGGACGAGTCCCGGGTCCCGAGTCCCGAATTTGGAATTTCGAATTTCGCCCCGCCCACGTACACTCTGCCCATGACCACCCGCAAACGACTCCATGAGCTGATCGACGGATTCAACGGCGCCACGGTGTTGCTCCTCGGGGACCTCGTGCTCGACCGCTTTGTTCTCGGCACTCCCAAACGGATCTCCCGGGAGGCGCCGCTGATCATTCTGCGGTACGAGGGACAACGGGACGTGCCGGGGGGTGGAGCCAACGCGTTGGCCAATCTCGCGTCCCTGGGCGTTCGGGTCATCCCGGTGGGAGTTGTGGGGGATGACGAGCCCGGCGAGGCGCTGCGTGCTGCACTGAGCGACGCCGGCATCGGCGTCGACTCCATCCTCACAGTCCCCGGATACCGCACGCCCACCAAGGTGCGCATCCTGGGAGGTGGATCCAGTTCTCTGAAACACCAGGTGGCCCGTTACGACATCGAGGACCACCTTCCGGAGGGGGGCGACTGGCTGAACCAGCTGCTCGATCTCCTGGACAGCCGGTTGGCCGAGGCGAACGCGGTGGCGATCTCGGACTACGGCTACGGCACGGTTTCCCCCCAGGCCATCGACCGGCTGTTGCAGAGCGATCGTCGACCCAAGTGGATCTGTGCCGATTCACGCTACGACATCTCCTCCATGAGGGGCATCGACGGCGCGACTCCCAATCTCCAGGAGTTGGAGCGCACTGTGGGCCTGCGGCTGGTCACCGACGATGACATCACCGAGGCCTCGGAAAGCGTCCGAAAGCAGCTCGACGCGCGGTTCCTGCTCGCCACCCGCGGCAACCGGGGGATGACGCTCGTGGAGGACGGCCGTCCAGCGGTCCACATTCCAGTCTTCGGGACCGACGAGGTGGCCGACGTCACCGGCGCCGGTGATACGGTTCTGGCGGTCCTGACCGCGGCCCTGGCCTCGGGCGCCAACCCGGAGGAGGCGGCCAAGATGGCCAACTACGGCGGGGGCGTCGTGGTCATGAAGCTGGGAACCGCGACCGTCACCAAAGATGAGTTGGTGGCGGCGGTGGAACAGGATTTCGGAAGGAGCGGGAAGTGACGGCTCCCGAGGACAAGCTTCGCACCTTTGACCAGCTCGCGGCCGACCGTGCGGTCTGGCGCGAGCAGGGTCTGCGAGTGGTCCTCGCCAATGGCGCCTTCGACATGTTGCACGTGGGACATATCCGCTACCTCGCCGATGCGCGCGCCCACGGCGATCGGCTGGTGGTCGCGGTGAACTCGGACCTTTCCGTACGGCGCTACAAGGGACCCGACCGGCCCATCGTCCCCGAATCCGAACGGGTGGAAATCCTGTCCAATCTTTGGATGGTGGACGCCATATGTCTGTTCGACGAGTCGAATCTGGAGCGGTTCCTCGATGAGTTCCGGCCCGAGGTCCACGCCAAGGGGACCGACTACACCGTGGAAACGGTGCCCGAGCGTGAGGTCGTCAAGACCTACGGTGGCGACACCGTGATCTGCGGTGATCCCAAGGACCACGCCACCACCGACGTTATTGCCACCATCGTCGATCGCTTCGGCGACCGGTGATCGCTGCCGGACCCACAGGAGTCGAAGGTTGAAAGTCGAATGTCGAAAGTCACCACCGCCCGCCCGGTTGGCCATGGTCCCGGATGGGCCCACTGTTGACTTTCGACCTTTGACCTTTGACAGTCCCAGGCGACCCGAACCCACGGACCCTGGGGACCAGTCGTGCGTGTAGTTCTCGTTCGATTGTCTGCGCTCGGTGACATCGTCCACACCTGGCCTCTCGCCGACGAGCTGCGGAGGGCGCAGCCGAAGATGCACCTCACCTGGGTCGTGGAAGAGCCGTTACTACCGTTGGTGGAAGGGCACCCGGCGGTGGATGCCGTGCTCACCGTGGCGACCGGGCAGTGGCGCCGTCAACCGCTGTCGGCCAGCACCCGATCTCATCTGTCGATCCTGCGGTCGAGGTTTCACGAGCTCCAGCCCGATCTCGCCATCGATCCACAGGGTATCCTCAAATCGGCACTGGTGACCCGGCTCACCGGCGCACCGGAACGCATCGGCCTGACCCGGCCGTGGCGACGCGAAATCATCGCCGGTCTGGCCTACACCTCAACCGTGGACGGCAGCCGCGATCATCGTCACGTGGTGGCCACCAACCTTGAATTGGCTCGCTCAGCCGGCGGCACTCCCCCCGAGACCGTGCCCCGCCCCGACGGCAGCTGGCTGCTTCGACGACTGGCTGACAGGCCGCCGGTCGTGAACCAGGAACCGGCCTACGTCGCCCTGCTGCCGGGCGCCGGGCGGGCCGAAAAGGTCATTCCGGTCGAGGACCTCGCTGCGGTGGGGCGCTGGTCCGTCGACGGGGGACTGCGGGCGGTGGTTCTGTGGGGCCCGGGAGAAGAAGACCGTGCTCGCGCGGTGGTGGAAGCGGCCGGCCCCGGCATCGAGCTGGCCCCCCCGACGGATTTGGAAGACCTGGTGCTGACCCTCGGCCGCGCCCGAGCCGTGGTTGGCGGCGACACCGGACCGGTTCACCTCGCGGCGAGCCTATCGGTTCCCACCGTGGCGATCTTCACGACCACGGACTGGCGACGAAACGGGCCCCTCGGGTCTGAGGTGGCTGTGGTCTCCGGGGTGAAGGTCGGCGAAGGCGGCCCGACCGGTTCCTCCCGCGCCCTGCGACCGGGTCCGGTGACGGCGACCGAGATCATCGAAGGACTGCGCCTGTTGCTTTCTCCGGACGCTTCATGACCGCGACACCCGGCAGGCAAACAGCGCGCTCAGCCGGTGCCCAGGTGAGGGGAAGTCGAGCCTCTGGTACGATATAGATGTCCATGGTGCGGCGTCGGGGCACGTATTTAAAATGCCCACGAATGTTACAATTCATACGAGTTGTGCACTGGAATGGATGGATAGCCCATGCCCTTGAAACTCGGTGAGTTTCTCATCAAAGCAAACCTCATCAACGAGGATCAGCTCGAGACAGCTCTCAATGAGCAGCGCGAGGCCGGTGGACGTATCGGCGAGCACTTGTTACGGCTGGGATTCGTCACCGAGGAGGACATCCTCGATTGTCTTTCCCAGCAGTACGGAGTGCCCTCCATCAACCTCCGGCACTTCGATATCGACGAGTCCATCATCCGGCTGATCCCAGCGGATGTGGCACGTAAATACCAGTTCATCCCGGTGTCCAAGACCGGAGCGACTCTCACGGTCGCCATGGCCGACCCCACCAACGTCTTCGCCATGGATGACATCACCTTCATCACCGGCTACCGGGTGGAGCCCGTGGTGGCCTCGGAGGAAGCCCTCCGCGAGGCCATCGACAAGTACTACGGCACGACCCACGCCCTCGAGTTGAAGAAGGTGATGGAGGATCTCGCGGCGGTGGAGGATGCTGCTCTGGAAGTCCTCGAAGAAGAGGAGGACTTCGACGTCACCGACCTCGAGGCCTCGGCCGACGAGGCTCCCGTCGTTCGGCTCGTCAACCTGATCCTCACCGACGCCCTCAAGCGCGGTGCATCGGACATCCACATCGAGCCCTACGAGAAAACCTACCGGGTTCGGTTCAGGGTGGACGGCATCCTCTATGAGGTCATGAACCCGCCCATGAAGCTCAAGGAGGCGATCTGTTCGCGCATCAAGATCCTCTCCAAGCTCGACATCGCCGAGAAGCGCTTGCCCCAGGACGGGCGCATCAAGATCAAGATGAAGTACCAGGGCAAGCTGAAGGAACTCGACTTCCGCGTGTCCACCATCCCCAGCATGCACGGCGAGAAAATCGTCATGCGGTTGTTGGACAAAGACAACCTCATGCTCGACATGACGAAGCTGGGCTTCGAAAAGGCGAGCCTGAAGGTGTTCGAGGAGGCGATCTTCAGGCCCTACGGGATGGTCCTCGTGACGGGGCCCACCGGTTCCGGTAAGACGAACAGCCTGTACTCCGCGCTCTCCCGGATCAACACCCCCGAGGTCAACATCATGACCGCCGAGGATCCGGTGGAGTTCCTGTTGCCCGGCATCAACCAGGTCCAGATGAAGGAGGCGATCGGGCTCAACTTCGCAGCAGCCCTCCGCTCTTTCCTGCGCCAGGATCCGGACATCGTGCTGGTGGGGGAGATTCGTGACTTCGAGACCGCCGAGATCGCCATCAAGGCGGCGCTCACCGGCCACCTCGTCATGTCGACCCTCCACACCAACGACGCACCCTCCACCATCAACCGCCTGATGAATATGGGCATCGAGCCGTTCCTGGTGGCCACATCGGTCAACCTGATCTGTGCCCAGCGGCTCATCCGGAGGGTCTGTCAGAACTGCAAGCAGGAGGAGGATGTCCCGGTGCAGGCCCTCCTCAACATCGGGTTTTCGGAAGCCGAAGCGCCAAACCTCCAGCTTTATCGTGGTCGCGGGTGCGATGCGTGCAACAGCCGCGGCTACAAGGGACGCGTCGCGTTGTTCGAGGTGATGGCCATCACCGATGACGTCAGGGAGTTGATTCTCTCCGGCGCATCGGCGATCGAGCTGCGACGTAAGGCCCTCGAGGAGGGTATGATCAGTTTGAGAGAATCAGGGCTGCAGAAAATCCGGGACGGGGTCACAACCATTGAGGAAGTGGTCCGCGAAACGGTCCTGTAGTCCACGGCGAAAAGGGAAGACGATGTCCACCAGTCTGCATCAATTGCTGAAGTCTATGGTCGAGAAGGGTGGAACGGATCTCCACGTCACCACAAACTCGCCCCCGATCATTCGGGTGGACGGTCTGCTCGTGCCGCTCAACCACCCGAGCTTGACTGCCGTCGATACCAAAAAGCTCGCCTACTCGATTCTCACCGATGCCCAGAAGCACCGGTTTGAAGAGAGCCTCGAGCTCGATCTGTCGTTCGGCATCAAATCGTTGGCTCGTTTTCGAGCAAATATCTTCGTCCAGCGTGGTGCCGTAGCCGGGGCATTCCGTCGCATCCCCTACGAGATTCTCGGATTCCGCGAACTCGGGCTGCCGCCGACAGTGGAGTCGCTCTGCGATCGGCCCCGCGGCCTGGTCTTGGTCACCGGGCCCACTGGTTCTGGAAAATCCACAACCCTGGCCGCCATGATCGACAAGGTGAACCGCGAGCGTGCGGTCCACATCATGACCATCGAGGACCCCGTCGAGTACCTCCACAGCCACAAGAAGGCCATGGTCAACCAGCGTGAGCTCCACTCGGACACGCTGTCCTTCCCCAACGCCCTGCGGTCAGTCCTTCGTGAGGACCCGGACGTCGTGCTGATTGGTGAGATGCGTGACCTGGAGACCATCGAGTCGGCCCTTCGTATCGCCGAGACCGGTCACTTGACCTTCGCTACCCTGCACACCAACTCTGCACCCCAGACCATCAACCGTATCGTGGACGTGTTCCCCGAACACCAACAGTCACAGATCCGCGCCCAGCTCAGCTTCGTGCTGGAGGGCATCGTCTGTCAGTCGCTGCTGCAGCGCGCTTCCGGCAAGGGCCGGGCGCTGGCAACCGAGATCCTGGTTCCCAACGGGGCGATCAGGAATCTCATCCGTGAGGACAAGATCCACCAGATCTACTCCATGATGCAGACCGGCCAGGTCAAGCACGGCATGCTGACATTCAATCAGTCCCTGGCCACCCTGTACCAGCGGCGGTTTATCACTCTGCAGACCGCCTTGTCGTACAGCTCATACCCCGACGAGCTCCAGGACATGATCAACCGGGGCGTCGGTGCGGTCGATCAGACGACTGAAGCGCGGCAGGCGAGGAGGGCCTGATCATGCCGAGTTTTGAATGGAAAGGTCGCGACCGGGAGGGGAACGCGCAGACGGGCGTTCTCATCGGCGACAACAAGGATGCGGTGATAGCCGCGCTGAGACGCCAGCAGATCGTGGTCACCACGGTCAAGGAAAAGGGCAAGGAAATCGCCCTCCCGAAATTCGGCGGCGGCATCAAACAGAAGGCCATCGCCATCTTCACTCGTCAGTTCTCGGTGATGATCGACGCCGGTCTGCCGCTGGTGCAGTGCCTCGACATCCTGGGACAGCAGCAGGACAACAAGGCCTTCCAGAAGGTCATTCTGCAAGTCCGGCAGGACGTGGAGTCGGGATCCTCTCTCGCCGAGGCGCTGAAGAAGCACCCCCAGGCCTTCAGCGATCTCTATGTCCACATGGTGGCGGCCGGTGAAGCGGGCGGTATCCTCGACACCATCCTGCAGCGGCTCTCCAATTACATCGAAAAATCGGTCAAACTGAAGTCCCAGGTTCGTTCAGCACTGGTCTACCCGGTGGCCGTCATCTCAATCGCCGTCATCGTGATCTACATCATTCTGTGGAAGGTGATCCCGGTCTTCGCGTCCCTGTTCGAGAGCCTCGGCACCCAGCTCCCCTTCCTCACCACGGTGATCGTTAATCTGTCGCGCTTCATCGGCCGATTCTGGTGGCTCATCGCTGCGGTGGTATTCGGCGGCGTTTTCGCGATTCGCCAGTACTACCAGACTGACGCCGGTCGCTACCAGATCGACAAGCTAATGTTGAAAATGCCGGTTATCGGTACGCTGCTGCGTAAGATCGCGGTGGCCAGATTCTGCCGAACCCTGGGCACGCTCTTGTCCTCGGGTGTGGCGATCCTTGAGTCCCTCGAGATCACCGCCCGGACATCGGGCAACGCGGTCCTCGAGGAGGCGATCCTCAAGGTTCGCAAGGACGTGGAGGAGGGCAAAAACCTGGCCGAACCACTTGCCCGCACCGAACAGTTCCCACCCATGGTCTGCCAGATGGTTGGCGTTGGTGAACAGACCGGCGCCATGGACACCATGCTGAGCAAGATTGCCGACTTCTACGAGGACGAGGTGGATGCGGCGGTCGATGGCATGATGGCTCTGCTCGAGCCGGTCATGATCTCCTTCCTGGGTGTGGTCATCGGCACCATCGTGGTTGCCATGTACCTGCCCATGTTCTCGCTGATCAGCCAGATCGGCTAATGACCACTCACTCACCGAATCCCGCGGTGGGCGGGGCACACGCCCTGCCCACTGCGGCGCCTTCCAGGAAAGCGATCCGGTGGTTGCTGGGAATCCGTCTGGTTGTCATCTCGACCCTGTTCCTCGGCGTCCTCATCATCCAAGTCAACACCCAATCCATCCTGCAGCTGCAACACTTCTACTGGCTCATCCTGATCAGCTACGGCCTGTCCCTCTTCTACATCGTCCTCTACCTCCGAGGGTTCTCGACTCGGTTGCAGACCGTGATCCAACTGCTCGGAGATATCGGCGTCGTAACCGGCTTCGTCTACGTCACCGGAGGACTCTACTCGCCGTTTTCGTTCCTCTATCTCACCGTCATCGTGGTGGCGGCGGTGATGCTCCGCGGCGGTGGTCTGATCTTCGCCGGTCTGTCGGTCATCGCCTATGGCGTGTTGGTGGACCTGATGGTTTTCGGCATCGTCGAGCCCCCGGCCAACGTGGCGGGAATCGTGGTCCCGCTGTCCAACACACGGGTGCTTTATCAGGTCATGACTCACGTGGTGGGCTTCGTCCTGGTGGCGCTGCTGGTGTCCTTCCTCGGCGAGTCATTGCGCACCGCCCGCCACCGCCTGCAGGAGGAGACCGAACGCGCCACCCAGTTTGTCGCCCTCACCGATCAGGTCGTGCGGTCGGTGAGTGCGGGAATCCTCGCCGCCGACCTCGAAGGGCGCGTACTGCACGTGAACCCGGCGGGGGCTCGGATCTTGATGATCGCCGATGAGGAAGCGGTGGTCGGGGAGTCTCTTGAAGAGGTGATGCCGTTGGTGACCCTCAACTGGGATCAGCTGCAGACACGCGCCCGAACCCAGGCGATGGGTCGGCTGGAGGACGACCTGGGTGGCTCCGGTATCCGGCTGGGATTGTCGGTGGGACCGCTCGAGGATCAGGACGAGAACGTGGTCGGGTTCATCGTCAATTTCCAGGACCTGACCGAGCTGGAGATCGAGACCGAGCGACGCCGGATGCGGGACCGGATGGCGGCACTTGGCGACATGGCGGCACGCATGGCGCACGAGATCAAAAACCCCCTCGCCTCTATCTCGGGATCGGCTCAGGTGCTGACATCCCTCGACGGCGTGGACGAGACCAAAGACCGCCTGCTCCACATCGTCGTGGATGAATCGCGCCGCTTGTCAGGCATCCTGGACGAGTTCCTCGACTATGCCAGACCACACCAGGCGACCCACAAACCCTGCAATGTCTCACAGATGCTCAAGGACTGCATGGACCTGCTGCGACGATCCGCCGAACTTGGCGGGAACCACCGGCTGTCACTGGACACAGCTGAGGATCTGATCGTCCACGGAGAAGAGCACCTGCTCAAACAGCTGTTTTGGAACCTCTCCCGCAACGCCATCCAAGCCATGCCCTCGGGTGGCGAGTTGACGATTTCTGCCCAGCGGCGCAAGGGCTCCGCAGTCATGGTCTGGCAGGACACCGGAGTCGGCATGTCCGAGGAGGTCCGACGACGGGCCTTCGAACCCTTCATGACAACCAACCCCCAGGGCACGGGCCTCGGCCTCGCCGTGGTCTACACTGCGATCGAGGACCACGGCGGTACCATCGACATCCAGAGCTCTCCCGGTGCCGGGACGACAATTACCGTGGAACTTCCGCTGTACCCGGAGGTGGCATGAGCAACGGGCGCATTCTGGTGGTGGATGACGAGGAGTCGATCCGAGAATTCCTGACGATCCTGCTCGAGAAAGAAGGCTACGAGGTGGCCACTGCGGATTCGGTGGCAGCAGGGATCAAGGCAATTGACGAGGGATCGTTCGACCTTGTGATGTGCGATCTCAAGCTGCCGGACGGCAGTGGGCTCGAGGTGCTCGGAGAGGCTCGCCGTCGGCAAATCGACTGGCCGTTCATCATCATCACCGCTCACACGACGCCGCAACACGCCCTCGAGTCGCTCAGAGCCGGCGCCGCTGAGTACCTTTCAAAACCGTTCAATGTGGACGATCTGAAGATCATCCTCGAAAAACTGATGGCACAACGCCGCGACGACTCCGGACCATTCGAGGTTCCCGAGTTCATTGGATCCTGCCCACCAATTCAACGCATCCTCGACCTCATCCCCCGGGTGGCGGCCACCCCGTCCACCGTACTCATCACCGGTGAAAGCGGCACCGGCAAAGAGCTGCTCGCGCGCGCTATCCACGCCCATTCACCACGCGGCGACGGCCCGTTCTTGTCCGTCAACTGCGGCGCCATCCCGGAAGGCCTGTTGGAGTCCGAGCTCTTTGGCCACGCCAAGGGATCGTTCACCGGTGCCGTTCGCGACCACACGGGCCTCTTCGCCCAGGCTCATGGCGGCACCATTTTTCTCGACGAGGTTGGAGAGCTGCCGCAATCGACCCAGGTGAAGTTGCTCCGAGTGCTCCAGGAGCGGATGGTCCGACCGGTTGGAGGCCATGGCGAAATAGAGATCGATGTCCGGGTCCTCGCGGCTACCAACAGGGACCTCCAGAGAAATGTGGAGGAGGGTGGTTTTCGAGAGGATCTCTACTATCGCCTCAACGTGCTCCACCTCCACCTGCCCCCGTTGCGCCATAGGACGGACGATGTTCCAGAACTCGCCAGGCATTTCGTGGCTAGGACCTGTGCCAAGTTCGGCGAAGCGGAGAAGCGGCTCACACCGGATGCGCTGCGGGTCCTCCAGGCCCATCGATGGGCCGGCAATGTCCGCGAGTTGGAGAACGTCATCGAGCGGACGGTTGCGTTGGAGTCTTCGGAGATCATATCCTCCGGCAGCCTGCCCGAGCATCTGCGGGGGTCGCCCAGCGATCTCACCCTCGAGCAGGTCAGCCTGCCCGAGGAGGGCATCGACTTGGAAGAACATCTCAACGACATGCGACTGAGCTTGATGCGGCAGGCCCTCGAGCGAACCGGCGGACACCAGAAGAGAGCCGCCGACCTGCTCCGCCTGTCGTACCGCGCCTTCCGCTACCACGCAGACAAACTGGGACTGGTTCGGGATGAGGAGAGCGACTCGTGAATCGGAGACGTCACGGCCTTGGCCTTTGCCTGCTCGTATCCATGTTGGTCTTGGTGGCGGGGTCGTGTGCGGCCAAGACAAAACCCGATGACTCGCCCTCCGTCCCGCCGAACTTGAACCTCGCCCCGACGTCGGGCACCACGACGGCTCCGCGAGCCACAGCCCCCGACGGCACCATTGTGACTCTGGAATTGGCGGTAACCCCCGAGGAGATCGGACAGGGACTCATGTACCGACCGTCCCTCGCCGAGGACCACGGCATGCTCTTCCTGTTCCGGCTCGAGCGGGTGCCGTCGTTCTGGATGAAGAACACCCTGATTCCCCTCGATCTCCTCTTCCTCGACGGCAAGGGCGTCATCCTCGAGATTTCGGAGAATGCACAGCCCTGCGCTGTGGAACCGTGCCCGCAGTACATCCCGGCCCACGCCGCATGGGCGGTTCTCGAGGTCAATGCCGGCTTTGCCGCCCGTCACGGGCTGGCCGCCGGCGACACGTTGACGTTCGCCAACGTACCCGGGTATCCAAAGGACTAGCCCGCCCACCCGGCAAACCCACAGATCACACAGATGAACACAGATGAAGGGCTATGGGGCTATGAGATCCCCGGCCCGCCCGGGGCGGTTGGGGGCGCGATGGGCGGGCGTGCCGGGTACATGCTTTTGCGGCATGCGCCTGACAAGTGACTGACAGTCGTCGTGGCCGCACAAGTGTGTACCGGGCGCGTGGGGAGAAAGATGCGTCTCTTGGAGGTGCCTGGCATCCCGATTCGCCAAGGTCGACAATCCGATTCGTACCGTTGGAGCGAATCGGCGTGCCTGGCATCCTCACGGGGAACGCGGTCGGAGAATCGGCGCTTCGAAATTCGGTAGATTGAACCCACCCCGAGCAGCATTACATCTGCGGCGGCGCCTGGAACCGACATGGAATCCCGAGCCCCGAGTCCCGAGTCCCGAGTCCCGAGCCCCGAGTTACGAAGCTTTGGCCTTCGGCGCGTCCTTGGCAGTGGAGTCCTTGGCAGTGTCCTTCTTCGGCTTCGACTCGCTGGTCTCGGACGAGCTTGACGCGGCCTCCTTCTCCTCGGTCTTTGCCAGCGCCGCAGAGCTGCTGCCCTTGCCGTAGTCGGTCACATACCACCCGCTCCCCTTGAACTGGAGAGCGGGTGCGCTTAGAAGTCGTCGCACTGCCCCGCCGCACTCAGGACAGGTCTTCACCTGATCATCGCTGACCCGCTGGATCCGCTCGAACCTCTTCGAACACACGTAACATTCGTACTCATACAGTGGCATGATTTGATTCCGTCATTCCCTAGTGATTACGAACCCGGCGCGCTCTTGATCTGGATCTTGATGTGGCCCGGCCGCTCGCCGTCGACTGGGTCCACCACTCCAAGCTCACTCAGCGCATACAACACCCTGGCGTTGATCCCCGGGCTCAGCGGTCCCTGTTCGCACAGCTTGAACAGGTTCGTCTTGCCGTCAACCATGTCAAGCAGGGATCGCTCTCCCCGCTCCAGTTGAAATCCCGAAAGGTGGTCCGGCCATTCCCTCCGCTGGAGCACTGTGTTGCGGCCCCCAAGCCGAGCGGTCACAATCTTGGCGTCGATGATCCGTTTGCAGCCGGCCATGATGACCCGGGGGGTGGAGATGGACACCTGCTGACCATCATGCTCGCGCATGCGTCCGACGCGAAACTCCACCAAACCATAGCTCCAGTTGAAGAGACCCCAAACGATCTGTTGCACCTGTTCGCGGATTGCCACCGCCACCTCGTGGGCGCCCAAAAATCCCATCTGAACCATGATGGCGCCGAGACGTCTTCCCGGAAATCGACCGATCTCCCTGGACGACACCTCCAGCTGGGCCGGAGAAATTCTCCCCTTCATCAGAAGATACTGACCCAGCGATTCTTCGCGGTCCGACGATGTGGCAAAGATCACGTCACCGTCGAGAAAATAGACTTGTTTGCGGTCGGTCCCCCGGGAGCACTCGATGACGCCGGGCACGCCGTGACGATGGATCGTCGCCAGCATCTGCGGGAGAGCAACCTCCGACAGATCGTCGCTGAAAACGTGTTCATCGCCTGACATGTGTCGATCCTTCACAAACGGGGTGATGGCGGAAGCGCAAGGGAATCGAACCCTCCGACCGACCCCAACGAGCCGGCCCAACGGATTTGAAGTCCGCGGAAGCCACCAGGCCCCGTGCGCTTCCGTACCCGTCATTCTAGCAAACACTAGGTGTGAGCGGCATCCGGCGACGCCGGGCCAAGACACCCCTTTCCTTGAGAGACTTTTCAATGCAACAATACGATCCCTACGGAGGTGGATCATGAGGTACGCCATCGCTCTGACGTTGATCTTGTTCGCAGTCACTGCATCGGGCGAAGCCCTCGACGCCTACCCAACGACCAGTGTCGCCGAGGACGGCACCGCCACCTGGTGCCCCTATTGTCCGGAGGCATACGCCGGCCTCGACGTGGTTCACGAGAAATACGACGAGACCGAGTTCATCAGCATCCGCTACTACTCCAGCTCCAGCGGTGGACAGCTGGCGACCCCTGAAACCGATGCGGCGATCTCGTACTACGGCATCACGGGGTTCCCAACTGTGATGATCAACGGCACCGAGCGTTTCGTCGGGGGCGATGACACCATCGCATCCGGCGGACCCTATCTCGGTGTCGTCGATGCCGCTGTTCTGGCTCCGGCACCAATCCGGATCGACGTGGACAGCTTCGACCCCGTCACCGGCGAGATCCAGGCCACGATTGTGATGTACTCGGGCTCCGACACGCTGGAAAGCGACCACATCCGCTTCCTGCTGCTCGAGGACCACGTCACATCCGACCACACCCGGGTCACCCGAGACATCGTGAGCGATACCATATCGCTATCCGGAACGGGAAACTCGGTCACCATCGACGCCGACTTCGACATCGATCCATCGTGGAATGAGGACAACCTGCACGCCGTGGTCTTCGTGCAGAGGCAGAACCAGGAGGTGGTTCAGGCAGCCTCGTCGATTCCGCATCCCTCCTACAAGGTCCGGGCCATGACCACCTCGTCGACGCTGCAGATCGGTCCATCCTCGGGTCTTTATGAAGCCGATTGGTTCACCGTCATGAACGTGGGTCTGGGAGAAACCTTCACCATCAGCGCCGTCATAGACAACGCTCCTGAAGATTGGCACGTGACCTACTGTGACGACCGTGGTCAGTGCTACACCGATCCCAACACCTTCGAGCTCTCGGCTGACACTTCAACCGAGTTTCACGCCAACGTGATCCCGGGATCGCCGGGGTATATGGAGTACCACTTTGAAGTCAGCTCACCCAATATCACCACACCGCTGATAGTGGGCTTCACCTACTTCACCGACGACCTCGATGCCCTTTTGGTGGACGACGACGGTGGCGAGGACTACGAGAAGTACTTCACCGCGGCTCTCGACGCCGCCGGCCGGTCCTACGGCGTGTGGAATCTGTCCGCCGCCAAACTCACACCGGAGGTCGAGGCAGCCTACTCGTTGCTGGTCTGGAATGTGGGCCATGCCTTCCCCTCGCTCGACGCTGCCGACCGCGATTTTCTGAGAAACCACCTCGACGGTGGCGGCCAGCTCTTTCTCACCGGCCAGGACATCGGTTGGGACCTGACCTCCAGCAGCGATAATCGGGATCCTGAGTTCTACGCCGACTACCTCCACGCCGACTTCATCGGAGACGACACCAACATCATGGATCTCGACGGAGTCCCCGGCGACCCGATCACAGATGGTCTGACTCTCCGGATCCACGGCGGCGACGGCGCCATCAACCAGTACTACCCGAGCGAGATCGCGGCCCACGACTCCGACGCGACCGAGATCCTGTACTACGTCGGTGATGGCGCCGGAGCGATCCGCTCGTCGGACAGTGACTCGGGTGCTCGCGTGGTCTATCTGGCATTCGGTTATGAGGGCATCAACAACCCGGAGGACCGCGCCACCCTCATGTCCGCCGCCGTGACCTGGCTGCTGCCGGTGGGACCACAACACGACGGCGTCCCGGGGACGGGTGTCTCGACGATTTCGACTGACTGATCACGGTGTGCTCATGACCCGGCATTCCTGAAGCCCACAACTCCACCCCTCGCTCCGGCGGGGGGAGGGGGGTTATTGGGCAACCATCACTCAGGCAACGTGCGGTCGATCAGCGACATGAGGATCTCGGGCAACCGGTCCGGCTCGGCCAGGGCCGGATGATCGAGCACCGTGTCCAGGGCCTTGTCTCGACCCCGCTGGGACTCGAGCTGGTCCATGACCTCTTCGGTCATGCCCTTGCTCCCGACCTCGGCCAGCGCCCACAGGAGAAGGGCGTGATCGAAGACGGCTAGTGCGCGGCGCTGGTTGATCTCCGACAGGAGGTCGGCGAATGCGACCGTGTCCCACAGCAGCTCCGAGCTCTCCTCGTGCCCGAGTCCGCCGTCGCGCCACCGGCCGAACCGATCCCTGAGATCGAGAAATTGGACCTGCTCGTCGAGTCGAAGATCGGGGAAGACCGGCGACGCCGTGATTTCTCCGATCCACGCGACCGCCACCTCGAGCAGATCTCCCGACGACGGATCACCGGCAGACATGGAGGACAGAGCCAGGCTGAACGGCCCCACGAGTCGGCGACACCTGAGACTGGTCGCCACGAATGGGTCCGACGCATCGGGCAAGTCGTGGACCGCCCTGGCCGATGATGTCATCAACCCGGCAGGTCTTGGTGTTTCGGGGCCCGCCTCGATGATCCGCCTCTTCCTCGCCACCAGCTGTTCTGAGCGACTGACCATGTTGTCGATGATGAGCTCGTGCTGGTGTCGAATCACGCCGAGGACCTCGTCGTCGCCGGTGGCCCCCTTGTCCAGGACAGACTCCCGGCTCGCGATGATACGGCCGCCGTCATACACCGTGGTCCGCACCCTAGGCTCGTCCGCCGGGGTCAACTCGGTTTGGACGTGCAGCACCCGCCCCAGGATTTCGATGTTCTCGTTCAGCCCAGTTGCCATCACATCCCAATCGCTCCCCCTACTGAGTACCAAAGGGCGCGGCTATTGATGCAACTCCCTCCCCACGAAACTCCGAGGAAAGTCCGGGCTAACGCGTCAGCGGCCTGTAGGTCACCCGGTGGGGTCGGTCGGCCTCGTCGCCCAGGCGCCTCCGGCGGTCTTCGATGTAGTCCGAGTACGGCCCCGGAAACCACTCCACCGAGGAGTCGCCCTCGAAGGCCAGCATGTGGGTCGCAACCCGGTCGAGAAACCAACGATCGTGGGAGATCACCAGCACGCATCCGGCAAAGGCGAGAATCGCCTCCTCGAGAGCGCGCAGGGTGTTGACGTCCAGGTCGTTGGTGGGCTCGTCGAGCAGCAGCACGTTGCCGCCCTCCTTGAGCATCCGCGCAAGGTGGACCCGGTTGCGCTCACCCCCGGACAGCTGTTTGACCGGCCTTTGTTGATCCGACCCGGTGAAGTTGAACCGCCCTACATACGCCCGGGAGTTGACCTCGGCGCGGCCCAGCCACACCGAGTCCGATCCCTCGGAGATGACCTCCCACACCGATTTTTCGGGATCCAGGGTGGAGCGGTCCTGATCCACGTAACCGAGCTTCACCGTGTCGCCGAGCCTGAGGCTGCCGGTGTCCGGCTGTTGCGCGCCGATGATGAGATCGAAGAGGGTGGTTTTGCCGGCGCCGTTGCCCCCGATGATGCCCACCACGGCCCCGGGAGGTACCGAAAAGCTCAAGTCTTCAAAGAGCAGCCGGTCGCCGTGGCCCTTGCTCAGCCCCTCGGCCTCGATGACCACGTCGCCGAGCCGCGGTCCCGGCGGAATCCAGATCTCCAGATCACGCACCATCTGCTCGGGCTCCTGGGAGAGCAGATCCTGGTAGGCGCTCACTCGAGCCTTGCCTTTGGCATGACGGGCCCTGGGCGCCATGCGGATCCACTCCAACTCGCGCTCCAGGGTTTTCTGACGCCGGCCCTCGCTGCGTTCCTCCTGGCGCAATCGTTCCTGTTTCTGCTCCAGCCACGATGAGTAGTTGCCCTTCCACGGAATGCCGTGGCCCCGATCCAACTCGAGGATCCAACCGGCCACGTTGTCGAGGAAGTAGCGATCGTGGGTGACCGCGATAACGGTGCCCGCGTAGTCCTTGAGGTGGCGCTCGAGCCACCCCACCGACAGGGCATCGAGGTGGTTTGTGGGCTCGTCGAGCAGCAGGATGTCAGGCTGCTGGATCAAGAGCCGGCAAAGAGCGACCCGTCGGCGCTCACCGCCGGAGAGCACGTCCACCACGGTGTCGCCGGGCGGGCACCGAAGCGCGTCCATGGCCAGCTCGAGCCGGGAGTCCAGCTCCCAGGCGCCCATGTTCTCGATCTTCTCCTGCACCGCGGCCTGGCGGTCGAGCACCTTCTGCATCTCGTCGTCGTCCATGGGTTCGGCAAAGCGCTCGGCGAGCTCGTCGAATTCGGTGAGCAGTGCCTTGGCGTCGGACGCGCCCTCTTCCACCACCTCGAGCACCGTCTTGCCCGCTTCGAGGTGGGGCTCCTGCTCGAGCAGCCCCACGGTGTATCCCGGTGCGCGCACGACCTCGCCATTGGACGATTCCTCCACTCCGGCCATGATCTTGAGAAGGGTGCTCTTCCCCGATCCGTTGAGACCAAGCACGCCGATCTTGGCACCGTAAAAAAAGCCCAGCGAGATGTCCCGCAATACCTGTTTTTGGCCGTGGGTCTTGCTGACCCCCACCATCGAGAAAATGACCTTCTGATCGTCGGTTCCCATCGTTCCTCCGAGGCCGCATTGTGCTTGTGTCGTTCTGCAAGTCAAGGAAATTGGCAATTCGGAGTTTGCGAAAGACCCCTTTTTCGGGAAGGTCCGACACGAGGTTTCGTCTTGGTGCGGGAAAAATGCCGCAGTGCGGTATACTCCCTCGAATACGATCGAGCCGACGTTGGTTGTTCATATCCCACGTCGATGAATTCAGGCCGCGAAAGGGATGGACATGACCCCAAAAACCAAAGGAATCGGCACCCGGCTCCTCATACGAGACAACCTCCTTGAGGAGTACGCCGATGTCTACACCCCGGAGGTACTGGCCGCACTGGAGGCTTTGGCCCCATTCAACCGCGAGCAGAAGACATTGATGGCAGAGCGGTCCGAGCGCCGGGCCCGTCGATTCAGCAACCACGAGCCGATCCGTTTTTTAGACCCTGATTCCACGATCCCACGCACCGATATCAGGGTTCAGGACGCCCGCGACGGCAACTTCGTGGGCTCCCGGATCCCCACCGACCTCGAACGCCAATGGATCCAGGGCACCGGACCGGCATCCAAACCCAACGCCCCGCTGAAGTCGAGCATCCGCAACGTGGCCTACGCCCTGTTGTCCGGAGCCGACGGCTGGATGTTCGACGGCGAGGACGCACTCGGCCAGATCAACACCATGTCACTGGACAGCCAGCGATGCCTGAAGCTGGCGATCCAACACGATCCCCTATTTCTCGAAGTGGCCGAACAGGTCGCGGCCGACATGAATGGCTGGGCTGAAGGCTTTTTCGGCAAGCCCATCATCACCGACTGGCGGAAGCAGCTCGGCTTCACAACCAAGATCTTTCGCGCCCGCGGGCTCCACCTGGACGACCGCCACATCCGCGACGCCGACGGCCGGGGCTTTTCGGCGTCGGTCGTCGACATGTCGCTGTATGTCGTGAACAACTATCAGCGGCTGCTCTCCACCGGATCGTCCATCGTGCTCTACCTGCCGAAAATCCAGACCGCCGAAGAAGCGGCGCTGTGGAACGAGATGATCTCGAGGCTCGAGAGACACCTCGGGCTCGAAGAGGGCACGATCAAGGTTTACGTGCTGGTGGAGCAACTCGAGGCCACGTTCCAACTCATGGAGATACGGGCAGCCTTGGGAACCCACTTCGTGGGCTACAACACCGGCCGCTGGGACTACATCAACAGCGTCGCCGATGCCCTTGCCTGGAAGGCCGACTTCATCAACCCAAACATCGAGTCCATCGTGATGACCTACGGCTACATGCGGAACTACGAGGACCGCGTGCGCCGGGCGGTCAACACCGCCGACGTCAACGGCCGCCATGCCCTCTGGCAGGGTGGCATGGAGCCCAACATCCCGGTGGGATCGAAGGAGGGGGTCAGCAGCAGCATGGAGAAGGCCGTGGCCGGCGCCGAACGCGAGCAGCGCGAGGGCGCCAGCGGCAAGTGGGTGGCGCACTGGAAGATGGTGCACATCGTGCGCCCGGTGTGGGAGAAGGTGGGCAAGGCCAACCAGCTCGGCCGCGATGTCCCTCCCCTGACCTACACCGATGCAGACGCCGCCGGCCTGATGCTGCTCGAGCCCGAGCCGCGCACCATCCGTGGCGCGCGCAACCTGCTCAGCGTTGCACTTCAGTACGGCAACGCCTTCGGCCAGGGGATGCAGGCGGCGGCCCTCAAACCGGCTGATTTCTTTGGCAACGACGACATCCTCTACCTGATGGAGGACATGGCCACCGGCGAGATCAGGCTCAGCATCTTGTGGGAGTGGCTCCACAAGGGGGCGACCCTCACCGAGGACGATGCCGAGACCGGGCTTGAAGCCGGCGACGCCTTCACCCGCGAGATCTTCGAGCGGCTGCTCGTGGAGGAGTACGACAAGCTCCTGGCTGCTCGCGACAAGGACGTATTCGAGGTCTCGAAGACCACCACGCTGCCCATCGCCAGGGAGATTGTCGAAACCTATGTTCTCCACGGGGTCAAGGTGCCCTGGTACATCGACCTGTTGAACATCAACCTCAACAACCATGATTTGAAACGGGCAACAGAGAGGATCGGGAAGTACATGAGCGCATTCACTCGAGACGGTCAGCGAATCACCGACAACCCGGACACCGCCGCGGTTGAGGCCGATGAGGTGGTGGAGTTCGAGGAAAGAGTTTCAGCGACGCAGAAATGGATGAGCGGTCCACGCTTCAAAGAGGTGACAAGGCTATACGGCCCCCGCCAGGTGGCGCAGCAGCAGGGCACCATCCCCCAGGATCACACCGTCGCACGGCGGGCTGCCGAGGATTTCTACGCCCGGCTGAGGAAACTCTTCGCCGAGGGCAAATCCATCACCACCTTCGGCCCCTACACGCCGGGCCAGGCGGTGGCCATCAAGCGGATCGGCATCGAGGGAATCTACCTGGGAGGTTGGGCGACGTCGGCCAAGGGCTCGGTCACCGAGGACCCGGGCGCCGACCTGGCGAGCTACCCCCTGAGCCAGGTCCCCGAGGAGGCTGCGCCCATCGTGCGCGCCCTGTTGACCGCCGACAGGAACCAGCAGTACCTGCGCTCTCGCATGACCGACCGCCAGCGCGCCGCGACGCCAAAGGTGGACTACCGCCCGTTCATCATCGCCGACGCCGACACCGGTCACGGAGGTGACGCCCACGTGCGCAATCTGGTCCGAAGGTTCGTCGAGGTGGGAGTCCCCGGTTATCACATCGAGGACCAGAAGCCGGGTCTGAAGAAGTGCGGCCACCAGGGCGGCAAGGTCCTGGTGCCGGTGGACGAGCAGATCAAGCGACTCAACGCAGCGCGCTTCCAGCTTGACGTCATGAGGGTGCCGGGCATCATCGTCGCCCGCACCGACGCCGAGGCCGCGACCCTTCTCGACGGCACCGGCGACGAGCGCGACCAGCCCTTCGTCCTCGGGGTCACCGACCCCAACGTGCCGAGCTGGAAGGCGACCTTCCTGGCGATCCAGAAGAAGTTCAACGAGATGGGCGTGGACGAACTCAAGGGCCACCTGCTGTACGACGTGTCCGATGCCGCCTACGCCAAGGCCGAGGCGTGGCTCGAACAGATCGGTGTCTTCAGCTTCATGGACGATCTGCTGGCCGCTCACCGGGACGACCGCGTCCTGCCCGTGGAGACCCTCCTCGACCAGGCCGTCAACCGGTTTGTGGATCTGTGGGAGGCCGAGGCCGGAATCAAGACCTACGGCGAGGCGGTGGCCGACGCCATGTCCTTCAATATCGAGCAGGGTCAGGACTTCGATGTCACTGTGGACGAGTGGCTCGAATGGTCGCGGCGGGCCTCGTGGCACGAGGCACGGAACAGGGCTGCGGCCATGGGGCTCGACGTCGTATGGGATCACGAGTTGGCACGAACGCCCGAAGGTTTCTCGCCGGTCAGGGGCGGCATTGATTACGCCATCGCCAAATCCCTGGCGGTGGCCCCGTTCTGCGACATCATCTGGATGGAGACCAAGACCGCGGACTTAAAAGACGCCAAGATCTTTGCCGAAGCCATGCACGCGGTCTTCCCCGAAAAAATGATGGCCTACAACCTCTCGCCGTCCTTCAACTGGGACACCACCGGCATGACCGACGAGGAGATGACGGCCTTCCCCATCGAACTCGGCAAGCTGGGCTTTGTCTTCAACTTCATCACCTATGGCGGCCACCAGGTGGACGGTATGGCGGTGGAGGAGTTTGCCGGCGCCCTCAAGGAACAAGGCATGCTGGCCCTTGCCAAGCTCCAGCGCAAGCTGCGGCTGGTGGAGTCGCCCTACAAGACCCCTCAGACCCTGGTGGGCGGCCCACGCCTCGACGGCGCGCTGATGGCATCGTCCGGTCGAACCGCCACCACCAAGGCTATGGGCAAGGGCTCCACCCAGGTGCAGCACCTGGTGGAGACCGAGGTGCCGCCACGTCTGCTCGAGGATTGGCTCGCACTGTGGAGCGCGGCCCACGACATCCCGGGGGCTCTCACCGTCAAGCTGCGACCACACACTGCGGGCTCCGAATTGCTCGACCTCGGCGTCTTCAACGCAGCGGGCGACAAGGTGGCCAACGTCGTCTTCGCCACCATCCGCGATCGGCGGGGCAAAAACATCCTGTCGGTCCGGGACCAGGAGACCATCGACGAGCCTCTGCGCCAGAAACGGCTGATGACCCTGCTCCACCTGTTCCTGATTCACCGCTACAAGGCGGCCTCGATCCACTACGTGACCCCCACCGACGACAACGTCAAACAGACCGAGGGCATGAAGAGGCTCGGCATCTTTGATGACGTCAACGTCGAGGTGGGCGACATCATCGTCGCCGGCATCGACAAGGATCGGGTCGCGGAATACCTCGATGCCAACCGCACCGAGCTGAACAGGTTGATCAACAAGGAGTAGCGCTGCCAACCTGTACGTATTGCAACCACGAGCGAGGTGCTCTGTCGTGCACACGATGGCGCGAATTGCGCATCGATTGGCGCATTCTGCAAGTGATCCCACGCGATCCGGCTTCTGAACTGGAATTCGGCACAACCGAACAAAACCTCTGATCCCAGGAGGAGAGGACACATGGCCACGATCAACACAACCGCCCCCGTCATGGTCACCGGAGCCACCGGTTACGTGGCCGGCTGGCTGGTCAAGAAACTGCTCGACCAGGGTCACATCGTTCACGCGGCGGTTCGAGATCCCGAGAACGGCGAGAAGCTCCAATACCTCAATGCCCTCGCGGCTGCCGCCCCCGGTTCGATCCGCTATTTCAAAGCCGACCTGATGGAGCCCGACTCCTACGCCGGGGCCACGGAGGGTTGCGAGTTGATCTTTCACACCGCATCACCCTTCACCACACACGTCACCGACCCGGTGAAGGAACTCATCGATCCCGCCAAGCTCGGCACACGGAACGTGCTCGAACAGGCCAACGCAACGCCATCGGTCAAACGAGTGGTTGTGACCTCGAGCTGCGCCGCCATCTACGGTGACAACGCCGATCTCCAGAAGACCCCGGACGGCGTCTTCACCGAGGAGATCTGGAACACCAGCTCATCCGTCGACCACCAGCCCTACTCCTACTCCAAGACCCTGGCCGAACGCGAGGCCTGGGAGATCTGCGGTAAGCAGGAACGGTGGAACCTTGTCACGGTCAACCCGAGTCTGGTGATGGGACCGGGGGTCAATCCCAACGGCACGTCGGAGAGTTTCAACATCATCAAGCGTTTCGGCGACGGCACGCTGAAGGCGGGGGTTCCCCGCATGGGACTTGGAGTGGTCGACGTGCGGGACCTAGCCGAGGCCCACTACCGCGCCGGTTTCACACCGGCCGCCACAGGTCGCTACATCGTCTCCGGGCATAACTCGGATCTCGCTGACCTGGCCATACCGCTGCACCAGACGTACGGCGACCGCTATCCCATCCCAACCCGCACCCTACCGAAGTGGCTGGTATGGTTGGTCGGCCCTATGCTCGACAAGACCATGACCCGGAAAATGGTCACCCTGAACGTCGGTCTCCCGTGGAGGGCGGACAACAGCAAGGGTCGCCGCGAGCTTGGCCTGAGCTACCGATCTCTGGAGGAGACTCTGGTCGAGTTCTTCCAGCAGATGGTGGACCACGGCGTCTTCGACGCCGCGAAGAGTTAGTGCCGCGTGCGAAAAACCCCGCGTCCGGGACCCGGCCATACGTCGATACGCAGCTTGGCTGGGTGCCGGACACGGCCCTTTCGGGCTCCGCACAGGTCCGCTTCCCAGCGCGTCCTCAATCGGTCGAGGAAAAGGCTCCACCGGGAGACGCAGCATTCATGATGGGGAGCTTTGGCACCACAGCGCCGGGCGGGCGACGACGGTGCACGCCCGGATCGGGCGTGCACCCCGCCTGAGGTCATTGCGGCAGAATCGTGGTCGGATCCGACGTCGTGTTGTCGAGCACCGAACCGTAGCAGTAGAACATCGCACCTTCGGTTTCCGACCACACATCCACATGGCCGTTGACCGGGCTGTGGTCACTGAAGATCCGGTTGATCTGCTTGTTCGACCACGGTCCCAGCTCCATGTTCCTCGTCCCGAGTGACTCACCCGCGTCGTCGAACAGCTCGATCCGAATCTGGGTCGTGACACCGGATCCGCTGGCACACCCGACGTTGGCGCGGAGATCGTCGTTCTCGGACAGGAAGATGATCCGGCGACGGTCGTCAGACCCGATCATGTCGCCTTCCTGGATCCCCGGCAGCGCCTGCCCGAACGTGCCCGCGACTTTTCCGGCAGGGACGTTGTAGGTCCTGCTCATGGACAGGAAATCCTCGCTCGGCGACTGCATTCCGAGCGCACCCACCACGTCGGGCTCGGCGCCGAAAACCTCGGACAGCACGTTCTCGTACCGCGCGCTCATCCCCGAACCGAGATTCATGGAGTCGGACTGTGCCGGCATCGAGTTGTCCTGACCCCGCGGCAGCCACATGAAGACGTACGACGAGTCCATGCCCGAGTTGTTGACGTCGACATCGGTCTGGAAGAAGGCGCTCTCCGCTCCGGCGGCCAAGGCCGCGGCCGGAACGTAGTACCGCACTCCGGATGAGGGCGTCTGCGGCAGAATGCTGGTCGGATCCGAGGTCACGTTGTCGAGCACCGAACCGTAACAGTAGTACATCGCCCCCTCGGTCTCGCTCCGCACATCCACGTAACCGTTGACCGGCTGGTAATCGCTGAAGACCCGGTTGAGCTGGTTGTTCGACCACGGCGCGAGATTCATGGTCTTGGTTTCGAGCGTCGTGCCCGCCGCATCGAAGAGACCTATGAGAATCTCGATCGGCATGTCGGTGCCGTTGACGCAGCCGAGGTTGGCGCGAAAATCATCGTTTTCCGACATGAAAATGATGCGCTGAGTCGTGCCGGAATTGATGAAATCGTCCAACGGCACCGCCGGCAGTGCCTGGCCGAACGTCCCGGCGACCTTGCCGCCCGGGATGTTGTACGTCCGGCTCATGGCGATGAGGTAGGGGCTGGAGGCCCCGACGGCCAGCGCGCCCACCGCGTTGGACTCGGCCCCGAAAACCGTACCGAGGACGTCTTCGATCCTGGTGCTCTGGCCTGCAGCGAGCGTGAAGCGTTCTGATTCCGTCGGTTCCGAGTTATCCGCGCCGCGTGGCAGCCAATACAACTGATACTCCACGTCCATGTCGGACGAGGTGTTGTTGAGGTCCACATCGGTCAGGAAATAAGAATCTTCGGCACCGGCCGCCTTGGCAACCGCAGGAATGAAGGACAGGATCACCTCTGGACCCGCGGTGGCGGCAAGACGGAAACCGACTGCGTCGGATTGACCCTGGTCGCCGTGCGCGGTGCCGAGGCGAGACGCGGAGCGGTTGAACCATGCTTCGTTCTGCCAGCCAGCACCCCTGAAGACGACGTCGCCTGTCGTCGCAGGTCCGGTCGGGTCGGTCACGGGTTCACCGGAAGGGTTTCCGTAATCATCGGCGTAACGGTCGTTGACGACCTCGCCCACGTTGCCGTGCATGTCGTGCAGCCCAAACGGGTTCTGCTGCTTCTGGCCAACCGGTTTCGGACCGGATTCAGAGTCGTCGCCGCACCACCACATGAACTGCTCGTGAACCGAGCAGGCCTCGCAATCGTCGCCGCACTCGAGCACGTCGCCGTGCGAGAACCGCGTCGTCGTGTCCGCCCGTGCCGCCCGCTCCCACTCTGCCTCCGTCGGCAACCTTAACGCAGTCGATCCGAGATGCTCGTTCAGCCTCTCCAGGAAACCGTCGGGACCCGCGATTCGGTCCCAGTTCGTGCAATACATCGGATAATCGTCCCCCACTCCCTCGAGAGGATCCGGGACGTTACCGGAGGTGGCGCACACCTCCTCAATCGATTCACCCATGACTGCCCACCACTGCTCCTGGGTGATCTCCGTCTTCCCCAGATAGTAGTCCTGGGTCAGCGTCACCTCGTGCTGGGTTTCGTTGTTGAAGACGTTTCCCCGCTCGCCATCGGGCGAGCCCATCAAAAACGTCCCCGCGGGTATCCTCACCATGACCAGTGGGACATCACCCGGCAGCATGATGGTCACTTCGTCGAGCGCCAGCCCCGGCACAGCCATGGCTATGGCCAGGCCCGCTGTGAAAAAATAAGCGACGATGGTGTTTCTTCTCTTGAACATATGAATCCCCTCTTCGTAGCCGTCTGTGTCGCGGGGCGCCATCGACGCTCCCGTCGCGAGTCGAATTTTAAACTTTGCGATTGGGACATATTCTCACAAAATTCGAGAAATGTCACTTCTTCTATCTGGTGATCGACAACCTCACCGCACGACCCGAGTACGGCGGCGGATTCAGGGGCCGGACGAGGGTGTCACGCGGCCAACCCTGTCGACCCGAAGGGAGGCCCGGCCATTCGTGACCTCGAGCCGAGTTCCCATCTCGAGTGACGTCCGTTCCACATGGCGCAGGATCTCACCGGCTTCTTCGGACGAGGCCGCGTGGGGCCAACCGTCATCATCCAGCACCAGCGGCACCAACTCGAGCTCCAGACTGCCGTTGAGGACCCTCAACTTGGCCATCACGGACTCGAGGGCTTCGGGCTTCATCTCGTAACCGGTTCCGAAGATAAAATTGCCGAGGCTCAATAGACCGATCCCGCCAGCCCGGGTCACGATGCCCTGCGGCACGTGGGGGCCGTGCCCAACCACCACGTCGGCACCCGCATCAAGTGCCGCCTCGACGATCTTCAGATTCTCCTCGGGGGCCGTCCTGGTCCAACCACGATCCAGGTGAAAGTGCAGGGAGACGATGACGAGGTCGTTTCCCTCCTTCAGCCGCCGCAACGTCTCAAGCGGCGCACACCGTTCCCATGAGGCGGCGCCCGCCGACCGGGGTCCGGCCGAGTACATGTTGGGCCCCATGACGAGATAGGCGGCAATTTTCACCTCGAGGCCGCCGATGACACGCTCGAGCGGCCTGCACGCCTCGCCCATGGAGGCCCCCGCCCCGACGGTCAGGATCTCTCTTCGGGCAAGCTCGTCCATGGTCTCCAACACACCCTCGGCGCCACAGTCCAAGACGTGGTTATTGGCCATCGTCACGATGGTCGATCCCGTTGGTGTCAGTGCGTCTGCAAAAGCCAATTGGGCGCGGAAGGCACTTTGGTGACTGTGGGTCCGGCACCGATTGAGTGGTGCGTCATCCCCCTGCAACACACACTCGAGATTGAGGATGAGGGTTTCGCTGCCGTCAAACAGACGGCTCAGATGCTCGACTGCGTCGACCCCGTTCCCGGGGCTGTTCAGCAAACCAACACCGCCGGTGTCTCCCACCAGGGCGAACACCACCTCCTCCGACACTTCGGCGGCCGGAGCCCAGGCAGACCCGGCCGCCACCAAGACCCCACCGAGCAGGCCCGCCATTATGGGGCCCGTGCCACGAAGAACGGACCAAACAAAACCTCGTCTCGCGTTCATACCTGGGTGCCCTCGGGGTCCCCTCGCTCTCGATATGGCCGGTCTGCCATTGACGACCCACTCCCCTCCTGTACCGTAGAAACTAACATGACGCCGGACAACGCCCCGCTTCGAATGGCCCTCTTCGGCGCCACCGGCGTGGCCGGCAGCGGTGTGGCACGGGCGTGGCTGGACGACCCGCGGGTGGCCGAGGTGCGGGCCGTCACCCGGCGGTACGGGCGGCGAGGAGCGACCTCGCCAGGACCCTCGTCGCCCAGGGCAAGATCGAGGAGGCGGCGGCCCTCGAGAACAGCCCGTAGTTCTTGTCTAGTTGACGGTGGCCGCCCAGGCCGAGGTGTTACCCGACTCGAAGCCGTCGATGAGAATCTCGGTGCGGAACCAAAGTTGGCCAAAGATCTCGAACTCTTCGTCGACGGAGCCCGCATCGGGGTCATCGGCAGACCACACGGCAAGGAACTCACCGGTGCTCGAGTTGGCGGCAACCCCCACCGGCAGATACAGATGTGCGCCGTATGCCTGGATACCGGAACCACCGATATCGGATAGGCGAGCGTCGTTGATGCCGATCTCGAGACCGTCCTGGGTGAGTATCTGGCTGTAGACCTCGTACTCGCCGTTCACCACGCCATCGATGTTGTCGTTCCCCGCCCACACGATGGCGTACTCCCCTGTCAGGCCATTGAGGGCGACATCGAGACCCTGCCTGATGTAATGGGAGTAGATGCCGATGCCGCCCATATCACTGACCCGGTGATCGTTGGCGCCGACCTCCGTGAGGTCGGCGCTGAGCCGCTGGACGAAGACCTCGTCCTCGGCGGTCTGGCCTCCCACGTCGTCCACACCGGACCAGACCACCAAATACTCATGCACCAGGGGGTTGTAGACGACAGCCGGGTAGTCCACGTGGAAGTTCGAATCACCGCTCCCTCCAGCGTCGCTGATTCGGACGTCGCCCGGCAAGATCTGGCTGCCGGCGGCGTCGAAAATCTGGCCGAAGATCTCGAACTCGCCCGGAGCAAGACCGTGGCCAGCGCCATTTCCCCGCCATATGACCAGAAACTGGTTGTCATCGTCGTTGTGGGTGACTTCAGGAATCAGACCGATGTGGTCCGTTGAGCCGGCAGGGCCCATATGGCTCGCCTGAAATTGGAGCCCGACCAGCGCGCCGTCCGAGCCGACGCCCCGGCCCCAAATCTCGAACTCGTCATCGCCGTTCCCAGTGGTGTTTGTGTCGCCGTGCCACACGACCAGGTATTCCTCGTTCGAGGGGTTGAACGCAACGGCAGGAAATCTTCCGTCGAACTCGTGCTCGCCGTTCGACCCCATGTGGCTGATGCGGAAATCGTTTGCCCCCAGTTCCACGCCGTTCGCGTCGAGGATCTGGCCGAAGATCTCGAACTCATCGTCGGTCATCCCTTCCCTGGGATCATCGGCATCCCATACCACCAGGTACTGGTTGTGAACGCTGTTCCAGACCACATCCGGGTCCATGGCATCGTAGGACGCCACGCCGGTGTCGCCCACGTCACTGATCCGAAAATCATCAACCAGGATTCCGCCGCCGTCGGCGTCCAGAATCTGGCCGAAGATCTCGTACTCTCCCAGGACGAGGCCGTCAACGTCGTCGCCTCCCTGCCACACCACCAGGTACTCGTTTTCGGTCTCGTTGAACGCCACGGATGGACAGATGGCGTCGTAGGAGGAGCTGCCGTCCGGACCCATGCTCGAAATCCGGAAGTCGTTGGCACCGATCTCGGGGTCGATCATCACCGGGTAGACCGCGTGTGACAGCGCCTCGCCGTCCACCACCAGCCGCGTACTCTGCTCGGTGACCGAGAATTCGGACGGCAGGACCTCGCCGGTCGCGTCGAAGACCACTGCGGGACCGAGCCACACCCGACCTCCGTCGCCGCGCCACTCCCACCCCTGCGGCGATAAGCGGAACGCGCCGTCGCAGCTGACGGAGCCCTCGAGCACCAGGTCGCGGCCGTCGAGCGGCAGCGGCCGATGGATCACGAAACGCTGCTCGATGGCCGCGGCGCCCAGCACATACTCCTCGTCCAGTGCGATGCGGTCATAACGCACGACGAGGGCTTCGGGCCTGCTCGGTTGCACGGGAATTTCGGCGACGAACGACAGGGCGGAATCAGCCGAACCAACACGCACCAGCCGCCAGGTCCAGGACGGACCGCCGCCGAGCGGGCTGACCTCGACACCTTCGTCCCAGAAGACCGCGCGGTGCCGCGGGTGGTTCAGTTCGTAGCCACCATTCACCACGGTGAGGTCGTTGACCGCCAGGGCCTTGACGCGGTCCGGCGACAGGGCACCATCCCCAGCCGGACACGGCGGTGCCCAGACCAAGAGCATCATCACGACGACACCAAGTACCAGACGCCAGGACGGACGGACGATTGGGCGATTCATGGTTGCTCTCCTTCCACTGTTTGCCACCCGGGACAACGTCCGACGAGAAACGGCGTGACCGGGTTTCTGCGTGACCTTTCAATAGATATAGGTCGGGGATGCCGGTCGGGCAAGATCCAAGCGCGACAGGATCGTGTCCGGACGCGACAAGTTGCGCCGTAACCCCCCTCTCGGAGGGTCGCGGAACAGGGTCACGAAGGCCGGCTGTCGACATCGTGCCCGAATTGTCGACCCCGGACACCCTAGGCGATCTCCAGTGCGCCAACTGCAAGGTGGCCAATGACGTCTTCCACGGAGCATTGACCACTGATTGTCATATTCTTGTGGACTATTGTTTAAAATTTGATGCTATTGACCACTTTTGACAAAATATCAAGCACTTTATGGAGTTTCTGACCACTTCAAACAACATTTGTCATGTGAGTAATTGCCCTGCACCGTCCACCTCCACAGCGCCGTGCAACAATGCGATCGTTGGCAGACATGGGGATGATGGAAGCCGAATCGACGGTGAACAGGGCGTCTCTGACATCAGTGTGTCTGCTGATCTCACTCACCTTGGGAGGACTCAGCTCGCAGATCGGATTGCTCGTCAGCCCGATTGCGGAAGCGTTCGACCTCACCCAGACCCTCGTTGCGGCTCAATTCTCATGGCTGACCGGGGGCATTCTGGCGGGCAATCTCCTGGCGATCCCGATACTGCGTTACGTCAACATCAAATACGTTGTCATCGGCTGCTACGCACTCCTCATCGTGTGCGCCGTGGGCCTCTACGCCATTCCCGTATTTGGCGTTGTGCCCTTGCTGTTTTGTGTCATCGGCGTCACCGCCGGCGTGGGTGTGTGCGCCGCGAGCACCATCATCGCGCAGATCTGGCAGGCCAAACAACGACAAAGCGCGCTCGTGGCCCAGGACGCCCTCTTCAACAGTGGGGGGATGGTCTTCCCCGCGGCCATCGGGTTCATGTTGGCCCATCATTTTTCCTGGAGTTGGGGCTTTCTCAATATTGCGATCATCGGCGTGGTGATCGTGTTGCTCGCGTCGGTTTCACATTTCGACATCGCCAATCAATCAGCGTCAGATGATTCGTCCTCGTCAGATTGGCCGCTAGGGCTCATTGTTGCCGGAGCCTCTCTCTTCGCGATCATCGTGTGTTTCGTCACCATCACCCTTTGGCTACCCCAGCTTATCGAGGCGAACTTCAAGGCTGCACCGGGTGAAGCGGCCACCGTGATTTCGAGGATTTTCTTCACCGCTTTGGTCGGTTCGTTGATCTTCACCTTCGTCGTGATGAAGGTCAGCATTCAGCGGTTCATTGCCATCGTCGTCGCCATCGGCTGCATCTGCGCTGTTCTTTTTGTCACCGTACCGACCCTCGAGGCATTGACCATCGTCGCGTACGCCTACGGACTGGCCATTGCAGCCGTGTACCACTCGTTCATCGCGTGGGGCCTGTCATATACAAGACAGCCGAACTATAAGCACGTGACCTTCTTGTACATCTGTCCCGGAATTGGCGGCACCATCGCGCCAGTGGCCAGCAGCCTCATCGTCGAGAACACCGATATTGCGACGGCGTTCCTGGTCTGTTCGGCCATATATGGAGCCGTGCTTGCCATGGTCCTGACGCTCGGTGCGTATGAAGTCCGTCGGGGTTCACTCTCCCGATGACCACAGCGGGGTTTGAAGAGTGATGGATTTTCGAGGCACACTCCGAAAGGTCAAGCTCGCGTCGTTAGCCCGCCGGCCGGCTGAAAAAGAGAAATTTTCCGCGCAATTTCTCGCTCGCTGACCACTTTGTGTGAATTATTCATCGATATTTCGCGTTCTGAACCACTCGCATCGTCTGCCGACTAGCTCGCGCGCCCCGACAGCTTTTGCCCAGACCGAGAGTGCCCCATTTCAACGCCATCGACGAAGACTTCGCCAACGGTTATACGGCACAGCAGTCGGCAGGTGAAGACCAAGCACTCGGCTCAGCTCGCCGGGTCCACCGAATGGGCCTCAAGATCGTCCAGGGTCACCACGGCGAGGGCCACGCTGCTGGTGGCCGCCAGCACCACCGGTGGCGCCACGCCGGCCTCGAGCGCCTCGCGCCAGCGGTCGACGCACAGACACCATCGATCGCCGGGCTCGAGCCCCGGAAAGCCGTGGGCGGGGGCCGGCGTCGACAGATCGTTTCCGCGCGCGCGGGTGAAGGCGAGAAAATCCTCGGTCATCACCGTGCAGACCACGTGACGGCCCCGGTCCGCGTCATCGGAGCGGCAGCACCCATCTCGAAACCAACCCGTCACCGGATCTGTGGAGCAGCTCACGAGTGGTCCACCGAGAATATTATGATCAGACATGAAGAGCCTCCCGACGCCGGGCGCGTCTCTACTGTGATAACCGACACGTTCGCCGCGGCGTTCCCGTCTCCAGCCGAACGAAGTTTTCACCATCTCCACCCGGCTCCATACGGCGGCAGACGCCCCACTGTGTGACCACCTGATCAACCGTCGAATCGGCCCGAAATCGTGAGGTAGGATGGCGGGCGGCGACCGGCTCGCGGCCGCCGGAGAATGGAGGTCTCGTCATGGATCTCGTCCTGTTGTCGCGGCTCCAATTCGCTCTCACCATCGCGTTTCACTACATCTTCCCGCCGCTCACCATCGGCATCAGCCTGGTCATGGTCTACCTGGAGGGGCAGTTTCTGCGCACCGGTGACATGCTGTTCGAGAAGGCGGCCAAATTTTGGACCGGCATCTTCGCCCTCAACTTCGCCATCGGCGTGGCAACCGGAATCGTCATGGAGTTCCAGTTCGGCACCAATTGGGCCACCTACTCGCGTTTTGTGGGCGATGTATTCGGTTCGGCGTTGGCGGCCGAGGGAATCTTCGCCTTCTTCCTCGAGTCGGGCTTCCTGGCGCTGCTGGTTTTCGGCTGGGATCGGGTGTCGGCGAAGATGCACCTCTTCGCCACCGCGATGGTCTGCCTCGGCTCGATCTTCTCATCGGTCTGGATCGTGGTCGCCAACAGCTGGCAGCAGACGCCGGCCGGCCACCACATCGTCCAGATGGTACGCGACGGTCAACCGCTCATCATCGACGGCACACCGATCTTGCGCGCCGAGATCGTCGACTTCTGGGCCCTGGTCTTCAACCCGTCCACCGTCCACCGCTTGGTTCACGTCTGGATCGGCGCCTTCATCTGCGGCACCTTCTTCGTGATGTCGATCTCGGCGTGGTATCTGCTCAAACGCCAGCACGAGCAGTTCGCCAGAAAGTCGTTCACCGGCGCTCTGATCTTCGCCACCATAGCGGCGCTGGCGGCGCTGGTCTCGGGCCATTTCCAGGCCAACAACGTCTACCAGTACCAGCCGGCCAAGCTGGCCGCCTTCGAAGGCCACTACAAAACCGGTCCCGGGGACATGAGTCTCTTCGGTCTGCCGGACGACGACGCGGGTAGGATTCGATTCAACATCGCGATTCCCGGCGGACTGAGCTTCCTGGTGCACGAGAATTTCGACGAGCCCGTGGTGGGTCTCGACCGTTTCCGTCCGGACGACCGGCCACCGGTCGTCATCACCTTTGCCAGTTACCACATCATGATCGGCCTCGGCATGGCCTTCGTCGGTCTCACCCTGCTCGCCAGTTTCCTGCATTGGCGCGGCAACCTCTATCAGCAGCGCTGGCTGATGTGGGTCGTCGTCTTCGCGGTGTTCGGTCCGCTGGTGGCCAACCAACTCGGTTGGGTGGCGGCCGAGGTGGGACGGCAGCCGTGGATCGTCCATCCACCGGTGGAGTGGGCCGACGACGGCGATGTGGTCGTCGGGCCAAACGGCGTGGTGGTCTACGACGAAGATCTCGGACTGCGGACCGCCGACGCCGTCAGCCCCTCGGTGTCGGCGTCGCAGGTGTTGGCATCATTGATCGGTTTCGGCGCCATCTACCTGTTCCTTTTGGTGGCATGGCTGTTCGTCCTCGATCGTAAGATCCGCCACGGCCCGGAGCCGGTGGACACGGTGCCCGAGGACTCGGGTGGGGGGCTGTTGCGAGCGGCGGCCGGACGGGTGGACCACGACGTCGTCTCCGACCACCCGGCGGAAGGAGGCCGATGATGGACTGGGCAACCCTGGCGGTCATTTGGTTTCTTCTCGAGGGCGTGTTGCTCACGGGCTACGCCATCCTCGACGGCTTCGATCTCGGCGTCGGCATTCTGCACCCCTTCGTGCCGAGGACCGACCGCGAACGGCGCATCGCCATCAACGCCATCGGTCCTGTCTGGGACGGCAACGAGGTCTGGCTGGTGACCTTCGGTGGCGCGCTCTTCGCAGCCTTCCCCGAGGCCTATGCCACCGTATTTTCGGGGTTCTACACCGCGTTCATGCTGCTGTTGGCGGCGCTCATTGCCCGCGCCGTGTCCATGGAATTCCGTTCCAAGGTCGAAAGGCAGGGTTGGCGGAGGTTCTGGGACTGGGCCTTCTTCGGCGGTTCGGCCGTCGCCACCCTGCTCTTTGGAGTTGCGGTGGGCAACGCCATGATCGGTATGCCCCTGGACGCCGCCGGCAACTTCACCGGCACCCTCCTCGATCAGCTCGGGCCGTATCCCATCCTGGTGGGCCTGATGACCGTGGCGCTCTTCGCCATGCACGGCGGGCTCTATCTCTACCTCAAGACCGAGGGCGAGTTCCAGGAGCGACTGCGCGACTGGTTGTGGCGGAGCTGGGGAGTTTTCCTCGTGCTGTACATGCTCACCACCATGTACACCCTGGCCCTGGTGCCGCGAGCCACCGCCAACTTCGAGCACTGGCCCTGGGCGGCACTCATCGTGGTGGTCGGCGTGCTGGCGGTGGCCAACATCCCGCGCGCCCTGCACTGGGGACGGCCGTTCCAGGCCTTCGCATCGAGCTGCACGGTCATCGCCACCCTGGTCATGCTCTTTGGTCTCGCGCTCTATCCGAATCTGGTCACCGCAAGCAACGACCCCTCCCACTCAGTGACCATCTTCTCGGCAGCGTCGAGCCCGAAGACCCTCACCATCATGTTGATCATCGCCCTCATCGGGATGCCGTTCGTGCTCGCCTACACGAGCATCATCTACTGGGCCTTCCGCGGCAAGGTGCGGCTCGACGACCACAGCTACTGACGAGCATACGTGCCTATCCTGGAATG
The DNA here is from genome assembly GCA_963710645.1 of uncultured Holophagae bacterium. GTDB lineage: Bacteria > Acidobacteriota > Thermoanaerobaculia > Thermoanaerobaculales > Sulfomarinibacteraceae > FEB-10. Next base: position 1,022,064 of record CAVQBD010000009.1, read on the forward strand.
GGCGCAGCGCTTCCAACTCGCCACCTCGTCGGGCCGATCTGCGCCCACTTGCGGAAAGCCCGGGAAAAGGCGTTCGGATCGTTGTACTGCAGCGCGCCGGCGATCTCTGCGATCGAAAGACCGGTGTTTCGCAGAAGTTGGCATGCCAGCTCGAACCGTGTTTCGCTGACAAGCGTCCCGAGGCTTGTCCCCGACTCACGGGGTCGCCGTCTCCTCCAACATTGGACTGTGGCCGAGGGTCCAACGGAATCGGTGCCTTTATGATCTCCAGGTCCCCATGGCGGCCGTTCTTGAGAGACTCAGAGGCTACTGAACGTCAACCACGGGCCAGGGGGGAAAGGCCACCGGACCGATCAGCGTCCGGTGGACAGCCTGGCCGGAGCCGTTGACACGAAAACTGGTGAAGAGCTCGTCTCCCATGATCGCGAGCCCTTGAAGCCCGACTCCGTCGACGGGCTCATGGAACACTCGCCATGACGATCCCCCATCGGTGCTGACCTGAACGCCGCCATCCGAGGTTGCTGCGAAGAGCCGATCTCCACCGTCGACCGCCACCGCTTGGGGCCAGCCGGCGAGCGATCCACGCAAAGCCCAGGTGAGGCCTCCATCCTCCGACCGCCAGACATCGCCCGCCTTCATGGCTGCATAGACCACTCCGCCGTCGCCGGTGGCAAACACCGCAGCCGCTCCCTCAGGGTTGCTCCAGGTCTCGGTCCACGTGCAGCCCCCGTCGCTGGACTGACGCAGGACAAACCAAATGTTCCCCCATTGCCTGGATGACGCCACCACATCTCCGTCGGTCGTGGCTACTATGGATTTGGTGCTTTCCCCGTCAAAATGGGTAGAGCAGCTGTTGGGATTTTCGTATCCGGGCGAGGCACAGGTGATCACGGAGGAGGGCAACCGTCGGCGCCGGAAGGCCGCTCGTGGACGGCGCCGCTTCGGGAGTCAGAAGTGCTTCAATGCGATGGCTCGACCGGAGCAGCTCATGCAGACCACCGAGAACGCTATCATGTCGCCATGGGACCACCCCGTGACTCCGTCCGCGTGTTTGACGTCTTCTTCGTCTGTCTTGCCTTCATCTCGGGCTGCCTGGGGCCGGCCGAGGAAGAGTCTCGACAATCCGACACGGCTGTCGTTCTCGAAATACCGACCCGATTCCCCGACGTGCAGCGTCTGGTGGCCGTGGGTGATCTTCACGGTGATTTGGAGGCGACCCGGCGGGCGTTGACCATTGCCGGCGCCATCGACGCCACCGATGGTTGGATCGGCGGCGACCTGACGCTGGTCCAGCTCGGCGACATCCTCGACCGGGGTGATGACGCCGCAGAGATCCTCGAGCTGTTCGATGGCTTGTCCGAGCAGGCGCGCGCATCCGGCGGCGATGTGCAGTTGCTCAATGGCAATCACGAGCTCATGAACGTGAAGCTCGACCTGCGCTACGTGAGCCTCGGAGGGTACCTTGATCTGCTTCCAGAGGGGAGGCGAGATCTGGAGATCGCAACCGCACAGGACGTGGTCGAGGCGGTCGGCGAACGGGTGAGAGCCTACCGTCCCGGCGGTCCCATGGCTCTGAAACTGGCCCAGCGCAACGTGGTTTCCATTGTCGGCGACACGGTCTTCGTCCACGGAGGAGTCCTGCCACACGTCGTCGACTACGGTCTCGAACGACTCAACCAGGAGACGCGGGACTGGATTCGCGGCGATCTCCGGTGCCCACCCGAGCCGTTGTTCGGCGACGACGGACCGGTGTGGAGCCGCCACTACTCGGACCAGCCCGATGCGGAGGACTGCCGCCTGCTCGAAACCACCCTCGGGCGGCTCGGCGCGCGGCGCATGGTGGTCGGTCACACCGTGCAGGAGGGCGGGATCTCGCCGGCCTGCGATGGCCTCGTCTGGCGATCCGACGTCGGCATGGCCGAACACTACGGAGGACAAACCGCCGTGGTGGAGGTTTCCGACGGCGAGATCCGCGTCCTGGAGTAGAAGGCCTGCTGTCAGTACGGGCACACGGCAACGGGCCACCCTTTCAGATCACCACATCTGTTGGGTGGCACCCGTGAAGGGCCTATCCGAGCACCACCTCGACCAGGTGCTCGCGGCCGTCGTCGGCCAGGGGGACCAGTGCATCCGCCGGAAGCCGGGTCCCGTCGAGGCTGACACTGGAGACCCCCCGGCAGACTCCGATCGGGTTCTCGACGGTGATTCTGTAGAGCGTGCCGCCGTGACGGTAGGCGATTTCGAAGTGTTTCCAATCCTTCGGAATGCAGGGATCTATGCGGAGGGCGGACCCTTGCTTCTGGAATCCGAGGATCCACTCCAGGCCGAGGCGGTAGAGCCAGGCCGCAGCCCCGGTGTACCAGGTCCAGCCTCCCCGCCCCACGTGCGGCGGTTCGGAGTAGACATCCGCGGCAACCGCGTACGGCTCCACCTTGTACACGTCCACGGCGCTGCGGTCGCCGGCGTGGTGGATGGGGTTCAGCAGGTTGAACAGATCGACGGCCTTGTCGCCCTCGCCGAGCATGGCGAAAGCCACCGCCGTCCAGATCGCCGCGTGGGTGTACTGGCCGCCGTTTTCCCGGACGCCCGGGAGATATCCCTTGACGTACCCGGGGTCCAATGGGGTCGTGTCGAACGGCGGCGAGAAGAGCAACACCAGGCGGTCGTCGCGCCGGACGAGTCGTTGCTCCACGGACTCCATGGCGCGGCGCGCCCGCTCTGGGTCGCCGGCACCGGAGATGACCGCCCACGACTGCGCGATGGAGTCGATCCGACACTCGTCGTTCGCCGCCGATCCGAGCGGCGTCCCGTCGTCGAAGAAGGCGCGCCGGTACCACTCCCCGTCCCACGCCTCCGCCTCCAGCGAAGCCTGGAGCGAAGCGGCCGTGTGCTCCGCCACCGCGCCGCACGCTCGTCGTCCCCTCGGGACTCGGCGATGCCGGCGAAGTCCCGCAGGTTCACGAACAGAAACCAACCCAGCCAGACGCTTTCTCCGCGGCCCTCGTGACCGACGCGGTTCATGCCGTCGTTCCAATCCCCGGCCCCGATCAAGGGCAGGCCGTGGCTGCCCACCTCGAGGCTGCAGTCGAGAGCGCGGGCACAGTGCTCGTAGAGCGTCGCCCGATCGCGTGACTGCGCGGGCTCGAAGTACGCCTCCTGCTCACTCTCCTCCAGGACCGGACCCTCGATCCACGGAACCTCCTCGTCGAGGACCGTCTGATCGTCGGTCGTCCGGAGATAACGGACCGCCGCATAGGGCAGCCAGATACGATCGTCGGAAATTCGGGTCCGCACGCCGCGGCCGGTCGGGGGGTGCCACCAGTGCTGGACATCGCCCTCGGGGAACTGCCGGGCAGCGGCCCGCAGGAGCTGTTCGCGCACCAGGTCGGGTCGCGCCACCGCCATGGCCAGGACGTCCTGGAGCTGGTCGCGGAACCCGTACGCCCCTCCGGACTGGTAGAACGCGGAGCGCGACCACAGCCGGCAGGAGAGCGTCTGATAGAGCAGCCAGCGGTTGAGGAGGAGATCCATCGACGGATCGGGAGTCGTGACCTGCACAGTCCCGAGCACCGGTCCCAACCTTCCGAGACCTCGAGGAGGGCGCAGTCCAGGTCGACCGTGCGGTAGCGCTCGATCAGAGATCGCGCGCTGTCGCGGCTTGCCTCCTCGCCGAGCAGGAAGACGACCTCGGTGGACTCGCCCGGCTCGAGCTCCACCTTCGCCTGCAGCGCTGCGCACGGATCGAGACCCGCTCCGGTCTTCCCCGACAGCGCCCGCACCCTCTGCAGCGATGCGGGGCTTTCGAGGCCGGAGTTGCGGCCCAGGAACTCGAGGCGGTCGCCGGTGCAGGAGGTCTGACGCCCGCCCAGGTCGGCAAAGGCGACGCGATCCGCGAACTCCCCGTTCCAGGAGTTGCGCGCAAACATGGCACCGGTGGCGGCATCGATCTCGGTGACCACGAAGCCTGCGGATCCGCCCCGCGCGACCCCAGCACCCACTCCGCGTAGCCCGTGACTGAAAGCTCCCGTTTGCGGTTGGACCGGTTTGTCAGGGTGAGGCGGGAGATCTTGACCGGGTCGCGCACCGGCACGAACTGCACAAGCTCCAGCGTGATGCCGTGGGCCGTGTGCTCGAAGCGGCTGTGCCCCTGGCCGTGCCGCGCGACATATGGCGAGGTTTCTTCGCGGATGGGAAGCATGGTCGGTCCCCAGACGAGACCGCTGTCCTCATCTCGAACGTAGAACACCTCGCCCGGAGGGATCGCTGACGGGATCGTTCGACCACGGCGTGAGCTTGTTCTCGCGGCTGTTCACAGACCACGTGTGGCCCGAGCCCGCCTCGGAGGTCTGGAAGCCGAAATCCGGGTTGGCAACCACGTTGAGCCAGGGAGCGGGGGTCCACTGCGCCCGTGCCCAGGGCCGTGAGGTACTCACGGCCGTCCGCCGTGAATCCTCCCAGGCCGTTGAAGAACTCGAGATCCAAAACGGGAGGGGCAACGGCTTCGATCGACTCGCGAGGCGCGCGGTGGCGAGGCGGGACCGGCCCCGGCCTCGACCGCCCCAGCCGCACCACCTGCTCGCTCAGCGAGCCGCGCCGCGCCACGATCTCCACTCGCGCCGCAGCCCGCAGCAGGAGCTGGTCCGCCGCCGGCACCAGGTCGGCCCTGAGCACGAAGACGCCTCCATGTTCCCTGTGCATCTCGTGGCCTGACGCCGACTGGCTGGCTCGCACCATGGTTTCGAGCGACTCCTGGAGCCCCGGAGCGTAGGACGTGGCCTGCGTATTCAGGATCACCAGGTCGGCGGCAATTCCCTTCCGGTACCAGTACTCGTGCGCCCGCACGAGCTGCCTCGCGACCTCCCGTTCCTCCACCGTCTCGATCTCCACCAGCGCGATCGGAAGGTCGCCGGAGATGCCGTAGGCCCAGAGCCCGGACTGACCGCCGCGGTTCTTCGCCAGCTCCTGAGGCGCCGCACGCAAGGAGGGATCGACGTAGAGCAGGCGATTGGCCAGACGCTGGAAGAGGTGCGCCTCGTCCTGGGTGATCCGCAGGTGGTGCAGCTGGACCTGGGCCTGGGTCCAGGCCAGCGAGCTTGCCCGCTCGAAGGTCGCCGCGCTGCCGGTACTTCTCGGCCGCCGCGAGGGCCTCCTCCCGCGACTGCGCAACGAGCGTTGTGAACACCAGGTGGGCTGTCCCGCGACCGGCAATCGCCACCCGTTGCCGCAGGCTCACGATGGGATCCAGGACGGTCCCCGCAGTGTTCGAAAGGGGCTCCCCGCCGACCACGGCCAGCGCCGTCCGAACCCCGCGCCCGCGGCCCAGAAAGCGGGCGCGGTCGCTCTCGAACTGCAGCGCGCCGAGCGGCTCCTCCTCGAGCGCAATCAGGTGGGCGAGCCACACCCGGGGCTCGTCCGCCGAGCGCGGCCGCCGGGACGCCAGCAGGGTCCCGAGCCCGGGCACGAACTCTGTCTCCACGAAGAGGTTGGAGAATGCGGGATGGGCCTCGTCGGCGGCCTGCGGAGCCAACACAACCTCGGCGTAGGAGGTGACATCGATCTCGCGGGCCCGGTCCTCGAGATTGGTGATCGTCAGCCGGCGAAGCTCGGCGTCGTCCTCCGGGGAGACCACGATCTCGAGGGTGGTCGACAACGACCGGTGCCGCTGCATGATCTTGGCCCGGTCCTCGGAGTAGACCACGTCGTAGGCGTCCGCCTCGGTCCCGCTGGGCTGGAAGCCGGCCGACCAGACGTCACCGCTGTCCGCGTCCCGCAGGTAGATGAACGAGCCCCAGCCGTCACAGGTCGCGTCCTCCCGCCAGCGGGTCACGGCCAGGTTGCCCCACCGACTGAAGCCGGCGCCGGCGGCGGTGACCATGACGGTGTAGCGGCCGTTGGACAGGAGATGGGTGCGGGGCGTGATGTCGTGCGGCGATTCGAAGCGGCGCAGCGTCGGCGGGACGAGGCCGCGGACGAGCGCGGCCACCCGCACCTCCTCCGCCCGGGGCCGCGCCACCGCCACCGCGCGCGGCGTCCGCTCCTGGAGGAGGAGCTCGGCGGCCTGGACCAGCGGCTGGGCGTGAAAGCGCCTCCGGGTCACGCCGTCGTGAACGACGTTTCCCAGGGCGACGACGGTCATTCCCTGGTGGTGGGCCATGTAGGCCCGGACCACGGCCACCCGGTCACCCTCCGGCAGTCTCGACGGTGTGTAGTCGAGGGCCTCGTAGAAGCCGTACGCGCCCCGGGCCCCGGCCTCCTCGAGGCGGACGAAGTTCTCCACCGCGTCCTTCGGGTCGATCATGGCCGCGAGGGCGGTGGCGTAGGGCGCCACGACCACGTCCTCGCCGAGCCCCCGCTTGAATCCCAGACCGGGAACGCCGAAATCCGAGTACTGATACGTCAAGTGCACGTCGCGAACGTTGTAGGCCGACTCGGAGACTCCCCACGGGACCTTGCGGTCCTCGCCGTAGCGGATCTGATATCCCACCACCAGCCGGCAGGTGAGGTCGAGCAGGCTGTGGGCGGGCTGCCGCATCACGAGCAGCGGCATCAGGTACTCGAACATCGACCCCGACCAGGAGACGAGGGCCGCGCCGCGGCCCACCGGCGTCAGCGCCCGGCCGAGCCGGAACCAGTGCCGGGGTGACACGTCGCCTTTGGCGACGGCGACAAAGCTCGCCAGCCTGGCCTCCGATGCCAGCAGGTCGTAGCAGCTGGGATCGAGCATGTGATCGGCCTCGCGGTAGCCGATGGAGAAGATCTTGCGCGCGGGATCGAAGAGAAACTCGGAAGTCCATGGCCTCGACCATCGCCTCGGCGCGCAACGCGAGGTCGACGAGGTGGTGCGCGAGGGTCGGTTCCCGCCCGCTCGGTCGTCACCCAGCCCTTCGAAGATCAGCGCCGCTTCGATGTCCCGGGCGTGGCTCCGGATCGACTCCCGAACGGCCTTCGCCCAGACCAGGGCCTCGGCCGTGGGCTCGTCGCCGACGTCGTCGGCGAGGGTCGAGGCGATGTCCACGAGCCGCTCCGCCCGGACCCCGAGCTCTTCGAGGCGCCGGACCCAAGCCGCCCCAACCTTCGGGGAGGTCGTCAGAAGGGCCAGCATCCCTTCCGCGGCCTCGCGGAGCTGTCCCGCCACGACCTTCTGTCGCACGCTCGGGAGGCCCGGCCCGCTCCGCCGACTCGAGCACCAGGTGGACGGCGTCCCCGACTCCCGACAGGGTTTCGGGGCCGAAAGGAGGGCGGCGCGCGAGCTCGCGGCACGCCTGAGCGACGCGCGATCAGGTGCCCGGCAAGATTGCCGCTGTCGACGGTGGACACGTAGATCGGCTCCAAAGGCCGCAGGTCCCGGGTGTCGTACCAGTTGCAGAAGTGGCCCTGAACCCGGTGCAGCGCGGCCATGGTGTCCAACGTGGCCTCGAGCCGTTCGCGGTGTCCTGAAGTCCGATCCAGCCGAAGTCGTGGGCGCTCACCACGCTGAGCAGATAGAGGCCGATGTTGGTCGGCGAGGTGCGGTGCGCACGGACGGGTTCGGGGTCCTCCTGGAAGTTGTCCGGTGGCAGGGCGTGCTCCTCGTCGTCCACGAAGGTCTCGAAGAAACGCCAAGTGCGGCGGGCGATGAGCCGCAACGAGCCAATCTCCCGGGCGGTCAGGGCCAGTGACGCCGCGACCTCCGAGGGCCTGCTGATGCGCAGAGCGAGGGCGGGCGCCAGCGCCCAGAGGACAATGAACGGGGCGGCCACGGGCAAGGCTTCCGGCTTGAGCGCCATGCACAGCGAGCCGGCCCCCAGGGCAACCATCACGCCCCAGCGAAGGTCCCGGTAAAAAGCCCGCAGCGTCAGCCTGGCCCCGAAGCCCGCCTGCGCCGCCGTTACCCACTCGAGGAGGTTCCGCCGCGTCAGGTAGACCCGCCAGATCGTGCGCGCGACGGCATCCGCCATCAGCCACGCCTGATCGGCGAGCATGGTGACAGCGAGCACCGTCTGCGACGAGGCCACGAAGATGTCGCGTCCCACCGCGCGCAGGTGACTTCGCTTGGAGATCCGCGACCGCCTCGGCGTCAGGTTGTCGAGAACCGGGATGAAGGCCGGCACCGCGATCGAACCCACGATCAGTGCGGCCCAGACAAGCGCAGGGACATCGGGCAGAGTCCAGGCGGCCACCAACGCCAGCAGCGACAACGGCGCGACAAGGCTTCGGCGGAGGTTGTCCACCATCTTCCACCGACCCTCGGTGGGGATGCGGACCGAAAGCTTCCGCCCGGCGGCGTCCCGTGCGCGGCCCAGAATCCACGGCAGGAGCTGCCAATCCCCCCGCACCCACCGGTGATTGCGGCGGGCAGCCACCTCGTAGTTGGTGGGAAATTCCTCGAAGAGATCGATATCGGTCAACAGCCCCGCGTGCGCGAACACGCCCTCGAAGAGATCGTGGCTGAGAAGCGCACTCTCCCGGACCTTTCCCTCCAGCGCGGCCTCGAAGATGTCGACGTCGTAAATGCCCTTGCCCGTGTACGAACCCCCCTCGAAGAGGTCCTGGTACACGTCGGAGACCGCGGCCGCGTAGGGGTCCACACCTCCGGGGCCGGAGACGATTCGCTGGTAGGTGGTGCTGCGGGGGCCGGTCGGCAGTGACGGCGTGATCCGGGGCTGCAGGATCCCGTAGCCGTCGAGGACACGTCCCTTCCGTGGCTCGAAACGCGGCCGGTTGAACGGGTGCGCGATCGCCCCGATCAGACGGTAGGCGGCCCCCTTGGGAAGTCGGGTATCGGCATCCAGGGTGATGACGTAGCGAACCCCCTCGGGCACCGCGGGCGGCTGTCCGTTGATCGGCACGAACGTGGTGTCCGTCGCGCCGCGCAGAAGCCGATTGAGCTCGTGGAGCTTGCCGCGCTTCCTCTCCCATCCGATCCACTTGCCTTCGCCCTCGTTCCAAACGCGCCGCCGATGCAGCACGAAGAACCGCGGCCCCCCTCCGGACGGGCCCTCGTAGGTGTCGTTGAGGCGCGCGATCCCGTCGACCAGGGCGGCGAGGAGCTTGTCGTCTCCGGGCCGGTGCTCATGGCTTGCGTCCGTCCAGTCGGAAAGCAGAGCAAAGTGGAGGTGTCCTTCGGAGTTCGCCAGGTAGTGCACCTCGAGCCGCTCGAGCTGTTCTTCGATGTCGGCCCGGCTGGTGAGAAACGTGGGCACGACAACCATGGATCGAAGCTCCGGAGGCACACCCAGGGAGAGCCCGAGTTTGGGGTGCAGCCTGGGCGCAACGAGGATCGTCACCAGACGATGAACCAGGGCGACCGCAATCTCCGAGGCGGGCACGAGGCCCAGGATCCCCATCAGGACGAGGATCGGGAGGGCCGCCCCGGCGGTCCAGGTCAGAAGCAGGAAGGGGGAGAGCAAGATGGCGGTGAGGCCGGCAATCGCTCCCAGGTAGCCGATGATCGCATGCGCGCGATAGAAGCGGCGGAGTCGGATTCGCACCGGGACACGGAAGCCTAGACGTTTCTCGAACGCCAGCCGCCCCCGCGACAGGAGGTAGAACGCAGGGTACGTCTCGGCGCGCCGGTAAACCCCGGCACGCTCCGCGGTGCCCTCCGGAGGGGCGGGCGCGGCCTCGTCCGCCCCCCCACTGCCGGTAGGAGCGTCCGGCGAGTTTTCCGCACCAGCGTCGCGGGCCAGGCGCACGGCTTCCTGTGCCACCTCGAGCTCCGAATGCTCCGAGCGCCGGGAGAGCAGCTCGATCTGATCGCGGCAGAGGATCCGCGTCGCCGAGTCCATCTCCGTGAACCCTGGGACCGCTCGGAAGGCATCGTCCACCAGGCTGACGGACTCGAAAAAGCCGGTCCAGTCGACCGAGGACATCCAGTGCATGCTGGTGACGATGTTGCTGACGGTGACGTTGGCCGCGCCCTGAGCATGCTGCTCGCGGGCGACCACCTCGTCGGCCGACGTCCCCTGGGCGGCCAGCATCTCGTTGAGCCGATCCAGCACCGGCAGCACCGAGGTGTCCTGGTCGCGAAGCCGCTGGAAGAGCTGCATGGCGAACGCGTCGGCCAAGGGGCCGTCGCCCAGGCGCCGCAGGGCGTCTTCCTCCGGCTCCTTCGGCCATCCGCTCAGACCCAGCAGACGGTCCGCCAGCTCGTCTGCCGCGGCCCTCGCGTGGCGGGAACGCACGATCAGCTGCGCCAATCGCCGCAGGTTCTCCACAAGGGCCACCCGGAGGTGGATGGCGATCGCCCACCCCTCGCCGATGGTCAGTGGCTGAATGCGTTGGTAGGCGCGAACGAATCGCTGCAGCGTCCCGATCTGGAACCGGCTGTCGGTGTGGGCGACGTAAGCCCAGGCCAGTCCGTAGACGCGGGGGTGCCCCGCGAGGTGGCCCTCCGCGATCTTTGGAAGCAAACGGTAATAGCCCTTCGGGAGGTGGTCTCGGATGTCCCTGATCTGTTCGTCGACGATGTGGAAGTTGTCGAGGAGCCACTCCGCGGCAGGTGTGATCTCCCGCTTCTCCCGCACCGTCCCGGCAATGTCCCGATACGCGGCCAGCAAGACCCGCGCGTTGTCATCGATCCGGGCGAGAAGGTTCAGTCCTTTGGAGGGTTCCGTCGTCGTGCGCTGGGCCGCGGCCAGGGTCTCGGCGTGCTGCTCCAGGCGCTCCACGCCGAAGATCTCGGCACGGATCGGTTGGTCCACTTGAGGCGCCGCCATGACGGCGTCGGTGGCGCGCACGTTCAGCTTTCGTTCCGGCTGTGCCTCACAGGAATGTACCTCCCGAGGAGTTTACTGGAGTTTCGGTCTCAATGACACGCGGTTCGAGCCGCTCCCCGAAGACCCCCAAGAGAGGTCCGTTTGATCACAACGTCACACCGCCGCGGTTTTCCCCTGAGATCCAGCCGGGGGAGACAGCAAGATGCTGGTCCGAGGCGACATGGAATTCTCCCGGCAAGGCAACGCGTGGCGCCGTGCACGAGGTACAGTAGGTCGGTCGTGGGCATCCAAAATCTCTTTTCGGGCGTCGCTCATGAGTACGCGGCCTTCAGACCGCTCTATCCGGCCGGCCTGTTCGACTGGCTGGCGGCGGTCTCCAGGCGACGGGAGCTTGCGTGGGATTGCGCCTGCGGCAGCGGGCAGGCGTCGCGGCCCCTGGCTTCACGGTTTGCCATGGTGGTTGCCTCAGACGCCAGTGCGATCCAGGTGGCCACAGCCGCGGAATGTGACGGGATCCGGTACGTTGTCGCGCCGGCCGAGCCGGCGCCGCTGGCCACCGGCGCCGTCGACCTGGTAACGGTCGCGCAGGCGCTCCACTGGTTTATCGGCGAGCCGTTCTATTCCGAGGTTCATCGGGTGGTCCGGCCGGGCGGAGTGTTTGCGGCATGGACCTACGGCCTGCCACATTTCCTTTCCGAAAACCTCGAACAGTCAGTTCATCGCTTCATCGCAGATTTTCTCGGACCCTACTGGCCGCCCGAGGTCCAACACGTGCTGGACGGCTACGCGAACATTGACCTCCCCTTTGAGGAGATCGAAGCGCCGCCATTCGAGATGCGAGCTGACTGGACCCTCGACCGGTTCTTCGCCTTCGTCCGCACGTGGTCGGCTGTCCGACATTTTGTCGAGAAACACCACGAGGATCCTGTCGACCATCTCGCCACCGAACTCGAGTTCATCTGTGAATTCGACGGAGGCACCCAACCCGTCAGCTGGAGGATCAAGCTGCGGGCCTGCAGGAAGCCGTAATACCCAGGCACCATGTATTTTTCATGCCGGAGGAAAACCGTGCCGGGTATCACAACCCCCATGTTGCCAGTGATAGCGTACCAACCAGTGCCAGGTACATCATTGCGTTCTAACTTCGGCTGTTAGAATCCCCTGGGGAAAAACTCCATGGTGGATGACGATCGCCCAAAGGGTCAGCCCGGACCGGTGTCCGGTGCGAAGAGAGTCGCCGCGAGCCCTGCTCGGCATGCTCGACGTTGATGGTCGTGAGGTGATGCGCAGGCGGTTTCGCGACGACACGTTGACCCTGACGGTACCGATCCCGTTGTATCTGCATCTCGAACGAGAAGCGAACAACTCAAGACTACAGACTCCCGCGTGGTCAGAGCTGCGGTCCGGCTCGCAAAGAGGAAGTGGGGGACCGGAAGATTGAAGACGATTGAGGACATCGTGAGCCGAGTAGCGAGACCCTCTCCCTGGTCCGAGGGCGAAAACATCCCTTGGGATGACCCGAATTTCAGCGAACGAATGCTCGCCGAACACCTCAGCCAGGAGCATGACCTCGCCAGCCGCAAAAGCGCCACCATCGACGACCATGTCGAGTGGATCTTCTCAACGGTTCTCGAAGGCCGGCCGAGCAGGCTGTTGGACCTCGGCTGCGGACCGGGCTTGTACGCCCAGCGCCTGTCGGTCAGGGGCTGTGACTGCGTCGGCATGGACTTCTCGCCGGCATCGATCCGCCACGCCAGGGAGGTCGCTGCAAACGAAGGGCGGAGGTGCCGATTTGTCCATGCCGATGTGCGGGACGAGGCCTTTGGCACCGGCTTTGACCTCGCCATGATGATCTTCGGGCAGATCAATGTCTTCCCGAGGGACCGGGCGATGGAGATCCTGACGAAGGCTCATGCCGCGCTCGAACCTGGAGGACGTCTTCTGCTGGAGTTTCAAGCCGCGGAGCAGATCCAGAAAGGCGGCGAGGCCGGGCCGAGCTGGTACTCCGCCGCATCGGGGTTGTTCTCCGACAAACCACACCTCGTGCTCCAGGAGAATTTCTGGGACCAGCAGGCTGCGGCATCGACCACCCGCTTCATGATCATCGACGCCGCAACCGGAGCGGTGAGCAGGCACGCCTTGAGCAACGAGGCCTATACCGAAGAGGAGTTCGACGATGCCCTGCGCACAGCGGGGTTCGGCGAGGTGCAGACTTTCCCGTCGCTGAGCGGGAAAGCCGTCTCCGGGGAGGCGGATCTCCCCGTCGTGGTCGCCCGTCGGTGTCGCCGCGGGGCGCAAGATTGAGGTTGACAGCCATTAAGAGCCCTCCTAACGTGGCTGAATCGGACCTCATTCCGGTTTCAGGAGGAGGCGGCCATGACCCGTTGGATCAAAGGCTCGGTAGGTTCCCAGGGATTCGGTGTGCTGTTCCTGCTAACGGCCCTCGCGGCCGGCGCACTGCTGGTCACCGCATCAGCGCCCGACAGCCTGGGCACAGACGCTGCTCGCGCATTCACTTCTCTCAATCAGGGCCAACTGCTCCTGCAGGACGATTCGATGTTCGTCCCGGCAGCGGCACACGTGTCCGGAGCGGCGGGAACCAACTGGAGAACCGATGTCGAGGTCTATAACACCGGCCAGCAGACGGCTCAGTACCGCATCGCCTTGCTCAGGAAGAACCAAAACAACAGCAACCCGGTGACTGTGGGCTTCAACCTTCTAGCCGGTCAGTCCGTGCGCTACAACGACATTCTCCAATCTGTCTTCCAATTCGATGGGTCTGCCTCGCTCTGGATCACGGTTCAATCCGGCGAGGTGACCGTCTCGAGCCGGACCTACAATGAGACACCGGACGGGACCTACGGCCAGTACATCGGTGGGGCCTTGGATGCGCAAGCCATCCAACAGGGCCAGGAAGGACGGATCATTCAGCTGACCCACAACCAGGCCAACAACCAGGGGTTTCGGACCAACGTCGGTTTCCTGAACTGCACCTCATTGAATATCAGCGCTCAAGTGAGACTGTACAGCTCGGACGGATCGCTGATCGGCACCAGGACCTACGGGCTGGAACCATACATGTACTCCCAGATCGACCGGATCTTCGGGCAGGTCACCCAGTCGGACGTCAGCGACGGCTACGTGATCGTGGAGACGTTTACACCTGGAGGCAAGCTCTTCGCCTATGCATCGGTGGTCGACAACCGCACCGGCGATCCGATCTACATCCCCGCAGTTCTGATCGGAGGTGGGGGCCCGAACCCGACACCTACTCCCACCTCGACCAACCCAGGCGTGACCTCCACGCCGACCCGAACTCCAACGCGGACCTCGACCAGCGTTCCGCCCACCGCGACGCCCACCTACACTCCGACGCAAACCATGGCCGATGTGAACCTGCGACCCTTCCAGCCGTCCGGTTGGGACGGTCCGTTGGTGGCTTCGGGTGTGGCGGGCACGAATGTGTCCGGCGGTCTCGTGGGGGGCCAGACCACATTCATCGACTGGGCAGTCATCAACGAAGGGTCCGAGAACGCCGTCTTCCCTGCCGGTTCGGCGATCGCCCAGATCGATCTGGATGGTGTGCCTTTCGTGGCCTGGGCCCAACAGTCCGGGGACTACATATTGGAGAGCGGTTTCTATGTCTACGTCGAAGATTACGAGACGACGGCAATCCCCGCGGGGACGCACGCTCTGATGCTCTCCGGTGATCCGGATGGGGCCGTCCCCGAGACCAACGAGGGGGACAATTCATGGGAGTTCAGTGGGACATGGTCGAGTGCGAAATCGACCAATCCACCGCCCCTCCGCACCGAAGTCATCGATGCTCATCAGCTCCGAAAAGCCCCGATACCAGGTTTTGGCGCGGGCATGGCGTGGGGCCGGCCCATCGAAGAGTTTCAGCACAAACGCCGACTGGCCCGGCTGAATGACCGCCGCCAACCCGCCGGGTGGGGGGCAAAGTCGATTGCCGAACCGGTGTACATTCCGGCAGCCGCCCATGTGGCCGGCGCCGCCGGCACCAATTGGCGCACCGATGTCGAACTTCATAATCCTGGTGGAACACAGGCCCAGTACGAGATCGCCTTGCTACGCCGAAACCAGGCCAATCCTTTCCCCGCCACGGTGATCTACACCGTGGCCTCGGGTCGCTGCTTGCGCCTGAGCGACGTGTTGTTCTCCGTCTTCGGATTGGAGGGCGGTGCCGCCCTGAGGATCACTCCGCTGAGCGGCGAGGTGATCGTTACGAGCCGGACCTACAACCTGACGAGCGTGGGGACCTACGGCCAGTTCATCGGTGGCGCGCCGGTTTCCGGGGCGATCCAACACGGTCAGTCGGCCGTGTTGATCCAGCTCACTCAGAACGGCAACTACCGGGCGAACCTGGGCTTCGTGAGTGCGTCGGCAAGTCCGATCACGGTTCGGGCCGACATGTACCGTTCGGACGGCCTGCTCCTGGGGACCACGAACTACCAGCTGGAAGCCTATATGCATCGCCAGATCGATCGGGCCTTCCAGCAGGTCACCGGAAACGACGTGGCAGACGGTTACATCGTGGTCTCCACCGTCACACCGGGAGGTCAGTTCTTTGCCTACGCCTCGGTCGTGGACAATGCCACCGGTGACCCGGTCTACATCCCGGCGACCACCATCGACGGCACAACCGCGCCGACGCCGACGCCCACACCCACCGTTGGCCCGGGGGTACCGCTGGATCCTCTGGATGCGGTGACTACGATTTTCGAGTGGCTCGGGACCCTGGGGCAGGGTGACAACCTCGATATCGAGGAGTGGGCGGCGCAAATACAGACGATAGGATTACAGGGAGTCCTGAACATGGCTCCTACCCTGTTGCCGGGAGGAGTCGTAACGGTCGGCACCAATCGCCTGGACCTCGACTTCCCGCCCGGGTACGTGTCACCTGACGGTGTTCAGGTGAGCGGCATGGCATCGGTCCAATTCACGAATGTGAACACGACAGCCCCGAACCTGAGAATGGAATTCTCGGGAACTCAGCAGAGCATCCAACTCAACGGCCAGACTCTGGCGATCGACACCGCGAGCGGCAACTTCGACCTGGTGACCGATAGCCAGGGACACGTCGTCGGGTCGATCAATTTCAGCGGAACAGGCGGTACACCCAAGGGGACCAAGTCCCTCAGCACCATCACCGGCAACCCGGAGATCAACACCGAGATCTGCCCGAACTATCCAATCGCCGGGCAGATTGTTCTCGAGCAACCGGAGGGCAACCACCAGTTCGAGTTCGACGACAGCTGCGACGGGACCTTCGTCTACATCGGGCCGGGTGGCACCGGTGCTTTGGCTTTCCGGCTGCGTTGGGATGGTCCACAGGACCTCGATCTCTACGTCACGGAGCCAAACGGCGAAACCACCTACTTCGGCAGTCGAACCTCGTCGACCGGCGGTCAGCTCGACGTGGACGCCAACGCCGGCTGCTCCGGACCGGCTCCCGATCCCACCGAGAACATCTTCTGGGAGAACGAAGCCCCCGTTGGGACCTACGAGTATTGGGGAGATCTCTGGTCTGATTGTGATGCTACGAGCACTCCCAGTGTCACCCTTTTCGTGATCGTCAACGGCGTCATCCACCGCGTCATCGAAACGGAGATCTCGGGCGGTGAGACACAGCACTATACGCACCAGCATCCACCACCACCCGCGCCGTAGGGGATTGAACAGACTGGGGACCCCACAGCAACGGAGTCCCCAGGCTTCCTTTTCCGGGGCCCGGAGCTTTTCCCGGGGCCCCTAGAGCTCCGGTACGATGGTTTCGCCGTGAAGTCCACACGTCTCGCTGTGCGAATCGTCCGAGAGTCGTTGCGGTACCCGGTCCAGTTTCTGTTTGCCACACTCAGTCTGATCGGATTGGCCGCCACCCAGCTCGCGCTGCCTGTGGTCGTCAAGATGTGGGTCGAGGGGCCGCTGTCGCAAGGTGGCGTTCCGGTCGGCGAGCCATCTCCTGGCGGCCGTCTTGACGGCTGCCTTGCTCGCGCTTTCCCTGTTCTCATCGAGGCTGCTCGTCGCAAGCGTGGATCAGAGGATGCTCGAGCACCTTCGAAACGAGGCGGTAGCGGGCCTGCTGGGTCTGGAACCTGCCGAAATCGGCCGCTACCCGACGGGCGACGCCATGTCGAGAGTGTTCCAGGACGCCGGGCTGGTCTCCGGGTTCGTGGCGAACCTGTTGAGACGGCTGCTGGGGGACGGACTGTTGGTGATCGGCGCATTGATCATGATGTGCTGGCTCCATCTCGGTCTCGCCCTGGTGGGGGGGTTGTATCTGGCGATCATGGGTTACCTGCTCGTGCAGTCTGGGCGGGCTGATCCGAGGCTGGGGAGCCGTGGCGCAACGCGGCGTGGGATTGCTCAGCTCGATCCTCCAGGAACAGCTTCAGGGTTTCAGCACCATCAAGGGGTATCAAACCGAGAACTTCGAGGCGTCGCGATTTGCAGGATCCAATCTGCGGTACCGAGACACTGTGATTCGAGTCGAAGGATGGTCAGCGGCCCTGGCTGCGTTGGTTTTTCTATTGGCGATTGTCGGATTCGTCGGCGCGGTGTGGTTCGGCACTCTCCAAGTGGGGATCGGGACGGATTTCCGTCGGCGGAATGCTGGCATTCTGCCTGTACGCCGGTCTGCTGATCGAGCCTTCCCGCCGGCTGGCGGAGTTGCAGGGCTTCCTGCAACGATCGCTCCCCGCCGCCGCGCGGATCTTCGAGCTCGTGGACAGCTCCACCAAAATCAAGTCGGCCGATGTCGGACCTGCGCGTCCTGAGTCCTCAGGCCGACAGGCGACAGGCTGGATTGGGGGGTTGGAAATCGAGTTCGACAACGTGTGTTTTCGATATCGAGCGGACCAGCCCCTCTTGGAGGGCGTCCAACTCCAGATCCGGCCTCGGGAAACGGTCGCTCTTGTTGCGGAGAGCGGTGGAGGCAAGAGCACCATCGCCTCGCTGCTCCTGCGATTCCGCGATCCTCTCGAGGGGCGGTTGCTCCTCAGAGGAACCGACCTGAGGGAGTACCCGCTCGCCGAACTCCGTCGGATGATCTGCGTGGTCGAACAGAAGCCCTTCCTTTTCAGCGGGCCGCTCATCGACAACATCCGATATGGGACGTGGGACGCGCCGAACCAAGCCATCGGGGAGGCCGTCCATCTCGTCGGGCTGGACCCACTGGTACTCGAGTCCCCCCGGGGGATTCACGCTGTCTTGCAGGAGGAAGGGGGCAACCTCTCCGGTGGTCAACGACAACGGATCGCGCTGGCGCGAGCTGTGTTGCGGAATCCGGCCGTGCTCGTGCTCGACGAGGCCACCAGCGCCCTCGACAGCAAGGCGGAGCGGATGGTCTTCGAGAATCTCGAAAGCTGGCTTTCACAACGGACGGTGATCGTGATGGCCCACCGCCTGTCCACGATTCGGCGAATTTCGCGAATCGTCGTGATCGAGGACGGTGTGGTGGTTCACGAAGGGAATCTCGACGCGTTGACCCGTCAGTGCTCCGAATTCAATTCGCTTTTTATGGAGCAGCTCGCGTCAGGTGAACCGGCCAGGTAGGGATTTTTCGAATCGCCCCAGGGCCGGGCCGATCCGCCTTGACACTGGCACTCGGGTATTGCTAGCGTGCCTGAACAGCGGTAATTCTCAACTTCGATCTATGTCGAAGATCCGAGCGACACGGAGGTTGACATGAGACCTGGCGCCAGAATCGTCGTGGTGTTCACATTGGTTTTCTGTTGCGGAGCATTATCGCAATATGCCCTCTGCGACCAGGACCCCTGCGAAAGTGGCGGGTGCCTGGGACCCAATGCACCGGCCCTCGTCGACACGAATGAGAACGGTTTGCCGGACCCAGGCATCGATCTGGAGATCACGATCGAGGTCGGACCGTCCGGAGTCATTATCGACAGTCCGTGGCATTGCAACCAAGCTGGCGTCGAAAACGTGGTGGATTTCTTCGAGTCGGATGTGAAGGTGGCTGGGAAGATCACGAGTGCCCAGAGATCCACGAGTTCTGGGATGATCCAGCGAGTGGAGGTCGTTCCCGCCAGCTTCGTGAAGGGCCGCCCAACGCGCGTGAAGTTCGAAGAATTGAAACCCGGCGCGCCGGTGTTGACCGGTTGGGCGGAGCTCCAGGACCGGAACGGCGATGGACTCTACGAACGTGGAGTGATGGCTCGTGACATCGCGGGTGGGGCGATCAAGGTCGAGCTGAACTTCATCGGGGCCGACGTGGACGGTGACAGAAATCCCGATTATGTGAGCATCCCCTGGGCCTATTCGGATCTGGTCGGGGTCGTCGTCGGTGACGGTTGTGGACCCGTCTGGACATTTTCCGAGGATCCCCAGGTATGGATCCCGCTGGTTGACACCGACAGTGACGGCGCACCCGACTCCATCGTTGCCGACCTCGACGGAGATTTCCAGGCGGACAGCCAGTTTTTCTGGACTCCGCAGCTGTCCATGGTGTCCGCGCCGGGCCGGCCGTATGTGCCGGGTGACCACGAAGGACACTTCGTACATCAGCACGCTCAGATGGGCCTCGGCGCCCTCATTCTCGGGCTTGCCATGGGCGGGTGGTTGACCCTGCGCCGACGAGGCGTTGTTCGATAGCAGGTCGTAGGTGACCTCTTCGGGTGCGAGATCGGGTTTATCCGGGCGGGCCGCGCTCTGGTACGTGCTTGCGAGTTCCTACCTTGTCGCGGCCCTCCTGTTGCATCGCGCACTCACGGGCACGTGGGGTGTGAATCGTGAGTTTCTCGCCCTTCTGGTCGGCGTACCCTCAGTACAGCTGGTGATTCTGGAGTTATTGCGCCCGCACGTTCAGCACGGCAAGAGTGACACGTGAGGCTTCTCATTACCTCGGGGGAGGTCTCCGGAGACGTCGCGGGGGCCGGGATCGCGGACGCCCTCACCCGCCGTTTCCCAGGCTCCGAACTTTTTGGAATTGGTGGGCCGAAAATGGAGGCCCGCGGCGTGGATCTGGTCTACCGGACCAACAGCCTGGGCGCGGTCGGGGTCAGCGAGGCATTGTCGGTGATCCCGTCCCTTGGACGTGCTTTCCGCGAACTCCGGCGACGGATCCGGGCGACGGCGCCGGACGCGGCGGTACTCATCGGAAACGATGTCTTCAGCGTGCTTCTGGCGAGGTGGCTGCGGAGCCTTGGGATTCCCACCGCCGCCTATCACCCGCCCCAAGTGTGGATCTGGGGCGCCCTGGCCGGGACCATCGCGCGCAGCTACAACCTCATCCTCACATCCTTCCCACA
The DNA here is from genome assembly GCA_963710645.1 of uncultured Holophagae bacterium. GTDB lineage: Bacteria > Acidobacteriota > Thermoanaerobaculia > Thermoanaerobaculales > Sulfomarinibacteraceae > FEB-10. The sequence goes on from CAVQBD010000009.1 coordinate 1,042,048, forward strand.
GGAGCATGCGGTGTATGCGCAGGCCGGATCGCGGGTCCGGACCGATGTGTCGTTCGTCGGTCATTACCTCGCCGACGAACTCGAAACGAACACCTCCTCTCAGGGCGCATCGATTCGACGCAGCTACGGTCTGGACGAACTCCGTCCCGTGGTGTGTGTGATGCCGGGCAGCCGACAGCAGGAGATCAGGGTCCTCGCACCAGTGCTCTTCGAGGCAGCCAGCGAACTCGCGAATCGCTCCGAAGAGATTCAATTCCTGGTCCCGATCGCGGACCCGAGATTCCGGAAGATCATTCAGGAGGAGATCGAAAGTCGATCCCTCGGAAACCGCGTGACCATGGTCGACAGTGGTCTCGAGGGCCTCCGGGCTTGCGACCTGGCGATCATGGCGTCGGGGACCGCTTCTCTCGAAGCGTCAATACTCGGCGTCCCGATGGTGACCGTCTATGGGGTATCGAAAGTCACCGCTCTGGTCGTCCGGACGGCCATCCGGGTTGGCCTGATGCCTGGTGACACGATCGCCCTGCCGAATCTCATCCTCGGACGGACAGTCGTTCCCGAACTGCGCCAGGATCGCCTGGTGGCGACTAATGTGGCCCGGGAGGCGTGGTCGATCTTGGCAGACCCGCACCGGGCGAAGGAGATGCGGAAATCGCTCGAGGAGGTTGCTGCTCTAGTACGTGGCCCCGGGAGCTTTGACCTCGCGGCAGCCAAAATCCTGGAGATCACCAAAGCCGGAAACCTCCGCCACGAACGGTCCGACAGCGCCACCCGGCGGCTGGTACAGAGCTAGCCTGATGGGCCGCTACCTCCTGGTCTGGGTTTGCCTGGCCATTCCCCTGGTGGTGACCACACTCACGATTTCCACCCTTTGTTTTCACCACCTCGATGTGCGCTACGTGACCTTCGTCCAGTTGCTCCTCATTCCGGTATTTCAGGCTGCCGTCGTGACCTGGGTGAGCGGTCAGTGGGACCTGTCCCGGTGGGTGTCTGCCTCTCGAGAAGCGATGAGCCATCGTTTGATCGCGCCTTTCGTCGTTCTGGATGTGGCCTTTCTCTCGCTGGGCGTCGCAGTGCGTGGATATCCCATCGTCGGCATCGCGGGTGAGGGCAGCCTTCATCCCAAATGGGCTGCCGTCAAGGCCCTGATCGCCGGAGCGGTGCTCCTTGGTTCTGCATTTCGGGCTGAGGACGGCAAGAAAAGCAGGCCGTGGGTCGTTGGCCTCGCCGGCCTGGTCTTGGCGGTCTCGTCAGCGGGATTTTTTCCCTGGTTGAATCACCTTCCAATCCTCATCCCCGGCAGGGGCCACATGATCATCAGATGGCTGGTCGTCTATGGCGGGTTCTCGGCACTCGGTCTTTTCGTGCTGTGCCGGGTCTCGGCGAAAGTCCGCACCCACTCACCACTGGCAGCCTTTTCCCTCGACCTGGCAGGGGCCTGCTTTTTCGCCGTGGCCTTCGTCTGTTCCTTGAATATATTCATCAGACCATTCCTTTTGGAACCGTGGTTGAGCATCGCGAGAGGGATCGTCTCGATCGGCGCCACCGCCCTCCTCGTCGGATCGTCGTTGCTGTTTGTGCACCGCGATCACGACGCGAAACAGCGTCCTTGTACACAATGACGACCGGAAGAATTGACGTGTTTCGGCGTCCGTTTCTTATGGCCGCGGCGGTCGTGATTCTCCTTCGCGTCCTGCTCGCGGCGTACTTCCCCGTGTTACGCGAGGAGGCGCACTTCTGGGAGTGGTCGCAGTTCCCAGCCCTCGGTTATGCCGGGCACCCGCCGATGGTGGCCTGGGTCATTCGTATGGTCGAGCGGATCCTCACAACCCAGTCGGCGTTTGGACTTCGGTTGGGCTCGCTGGTGTTCGGGTTCTCCACGCTCGCCCTTGTTTATGGCCTGGCCCTTCGGTTTTTTCGAGATCGGCGGGTCGCAGAGTGGTCCCTGCTTCTCGGATTGTGCCTTCCGCTGCTCAACGCCACCGGGTTCCTGATGTTGCCCGAAGCCCCCTTGGTGTTCTTCCATCTCCTCTTCCTGCTCTGGTTGCACACCGCCCTGTCACGCGGCCTCACGCGCCATTGGGTCCTGGCCGGTTTCGCGATGGGCCTCGCCCTGCTGAGCCAACTGGTGGCCCTGCTCAGCCTGCTGGCAGCCGTGTTCTTCATCCTTTCCAGCCCCACCCACCGCAGATGGCTCCGGCGGAAAGAGCCGTACCTCGCGCTCGTCGTGACCCTGGCGACCCTGTCACCGTTTCTCTATTGGGTCGCCCAACATGGTGGGGTCGAATTCTCGAACCTGCTGTGGGAGAGACATGTCGTTGGGCGCGGATTCTCGTTGTTGCATGTGGCGGAGGTGCTCTTCGAGCAGCTCGTCAACACAGGATTTCTGCTGTTCCTGCCCCTGGTCGGATCACTCTTTGTTTCGACGCGCCGACTTCCCGATCGCATTCGAGAGCCGTTTCGACTGTTGAAAATCCAGTCATTGACCGTGCTGGTCTTCTTCTTCACCATCGGCTTGGTGGTTCAGACCCATCCCCACTGGACTCTTCTTGCCTATCCCTCTGCCACGCTCTGCCTGGCAGTGCACGTTGTGAATGACCCCAACCGATGGGGGAACAGGGGGATGAAGGCGCTCGCGTGGGCGTCCGTGGTCACTGTGATGTTGGTAGCCACGGCGGCTCTGCTTGCGGTCGACGTGCTCGTCACTCTCGATCCGGAGGACTTTGGAGATTCGTGGGGCAGGAAGATCACGCTTGCCCGACACCGTCTGTTCGGATGGGACGAGCTGTCCTCCCGGCTCGACGACTCTCTTCTGAAGATTCCCGGTGATGAGCCGAAGCTTCTTTTCACGTATCAGTATGACTCCGCGAGTCGACTGTCCTTCAGCCGATCCGACGGCATCGTGATCGACCTTGGAGCGATCGCCGGCCTTGCACCAACATGGCACCGAGCGCAACACTTTTATTTGGAGCCCACAGCTCTTGTCGGCAGCAGCGGGATTTTCTTCGGAGACGAGGAGTGTTGTGGGGTGGAAGCCTTGCGGGAGATCTTCGAGGACGCTGATCAGCTCCGGCCGATTCGACAGACCTACAGGGGGGTGGTCGTCAGGGAGTTCCAGGTATTCCACGTGCAGCGTTTGAAAGCGGAGGCGTTGGATCTTCACCGACGTTGAACGATGCCGAACGCGAGCCTTCGCCAGATGGGTATCCCTCCGGACTCCCCTGCTTGCCGTTGCCGTGGCAGCCGGCTGCGGGTTCCCTATCGAGCCGGGTGTGTGGTCGATCCAAGGACAGGACCCGGTTCACGGCATATACCGGGGCACTCTCGAGATCCGCAAGAACGGCAGCGGGTTGGACGTCACAAGGGTTGTTCGATTTCAGGCCGCCAAATCCGGCAATGGGCTTCAAATCGGTACCGTGTGGACCGGGCGGTGTGAGTCGAGCCGGAACAGCACCGCGATCGCCGAGTTCTCTCTGGACCGGGCGAATTTCATTGTTCGGGCGGGGGGCTGCACTCGGATTGACGCCGACAGGACTCCATTCGAGGTCAGGGGGAGGATCATCGAGGCCGCCGCGCGGGACCTTCTCGTCGAGTACGGCGCCCAAGAAGATCCGGATTTTTCAATCAGCGAATCCGGCGTCTTCGCGAACCCGGTCGGCCCCGAGCCGGTCTGGCAATCGGGTCGAACGGTCCAACCCTGCAGCAACGCAGAGTTGCCCTTTCACGTCTTGAAACCGATATTTTTCGGACTCCTCCGGAACTACCACCGCCAGCCGGCCATCCGCCCGTTCACCCGCACGACCGCATTTCGAGAGGCAAGACATTTCATCGTGGTCGACCGAACCGATTTTGAGTTCTACCGCTCCAACCCCCATCAGATCCGCCTCGTGGACAGGGTGGTCGACCCCATCAGCCTGGCCGAAGAAGAAATCCGAGCGTCCGCTTTCCGTTCGAGTCTCACAGACAAGGCGGCCTACTATCAAAACCTCATGGACTCCGGCCTCGTGGGTCGCCACGGCTTGGTTCTCAATCGAATGTCCCCGGATGGCGCCGAGCGTCCTGATCAGGACGGAGCCCTGTGGACGGGCATCTACGCCTACACCCAGGCATTGCGGTACCGCCTCTCAGGGGAGGCCGGTGCTCTGAGCAACCTGCGCGAGAGTCTTGATGGACTCTTCACCCTCATGGATATCACAGGAGATCCGCGGACCTTTGCCAGAACACTGCGGCTTTCCGGGCCACCTCTCGCCGGGGGCTGGGTGCGTGGCGAAGGCGAATTTGCTCACCTCGACTGGCTTGCAGGCGGCAACAATGACATGAGTCGAGGGCTCGTGCTGGGCATCATCGCGGGCTGGAGCACGCTTCCGCCGGGTGATGGTCTGCGGGAGACCATTCCACGTCGGGCCACCGAGATGTTGGAGCTGTGCGAATTCCTGGAAGACCCGATGGCCGATTGCGATCCGAAGGGCAAAGGCCTCCACCTGCCGAGCGTCAACCCGGGAATCGCCAAGCTTCTTGCCGGCCTCACGAACCAGGACCCGATGTGGATCGAAGAAGGCCACGCCTGGCTGCGCCAGCCGTTGCTCGTGGCCTACGCGGACCGTGGTGGGGGCCCCGTCTACTTCAACGGGATCAGTGACTGGAGCGGCAATCACCTGACCCTGTTGAAAACACTCGGCCTGCAGTGGACGCTGGCCAGGACCGGAGAACGGCGACTCGAAACCGCATGGGTACGAGCTTCGGCACAGGGGTGGCGGGTCCTTCATAAACTGGAACAACCTCTGCACGCCGCTCTGGCGGTCGCCAGCGGCTCCCTGACCGACCCGGCGGAACTCTCCAAAGCACGAGACCAGGCCCTGTGGGGCCTTCAGTCCTTCCCCGTGCCGAAACACCCGTATCCGATCGACCATCGCATCCGGGGTGATTTCGTCATGAGTCCATTCCCCTCGTTGCCGTGGAAACTGGACTGGTGGACCAATGACGAACGTCACCAGTCGCTTGAGGCGCGCGGACGTATCGAGGGTCCCATGAAGAGGTATCTGTGGGTCGAAAACCCTTTCAGCTTCGTCTCGGATGGCGCCGGCGACGATGTCCTGCCCGGAGTGGACTACCTCTTTTTGTATTGGATCGCCAGAAATGGTGAACTGATCTCCGAACTCGATTGAAACCGTGAGTCGGGCAACACACGGTGGACACTCTGTGAGAGATACCGGCTAGATCCGAAGTCCTGGATAGAGTGTCGACTCGCTCCCAGGCCGCCTCTTCCACCTTGGGTGCATCCAGAGGTACAGGTCCGGGTGCTCGCGGATGACTCCCTCGAAATGATCGTTGATGCGTTGCAGAGCGAGCCCTTCATCATCCGGCAGTTCCATGGGCCCGGCAACCACGACCCGATGCCGGCCGCTCCTTTTCTCGCGGAGATGGTGGACGCAGATCACCTCCGCTTCTGTGAGTCGCTGCAAGACCGCCACTCCCCGCATGGTCGATGCCGAAGTCCCGAAGAACGAGACAAATCGGCCGCCAACGGCAGCGTTCTGATCGACCATCAACCCGAGGGGCTCCCCTCGCTGCAACGCAGCGACGGCCGGTCGGATGGATCGCTTTCGTGGTAAGGGTTTGATTCCCCGCCTCTCCAGGATGCGGTTCATCCACCGATCGAGCTTGGGGTTGTCCAGCGGCCGCACGACCACATTCTGAGGAAGTCCAAGGCTCGCTCCGTACATCACAGGCCAGTACCAGTTCGAAAAGTGTGCGGAACAGACGATGACGCCTTGACCACGCCGCAGGGCGGTTTCAAAGATCTCGAGATGACTGCTATCGGTCCGTTCCACGAGGGCGTCCCAGGGACGGTTCAGGAAGTACATCAGCTCGGCGATCGTCATCCCGAAATTGATGTATGAGTTTCTAATGATTCGCCTGGCCTGGCGCTTCGACAGGCTGCCCTTGAAGGCGATGCCGAGATTGATCGCGGCTACCCTCCGGCCGGTTCTGCTGACCACGTAGGCCAACAATCCCAACAATCGAGACACACCGAGGATGAACCAGTGGGGAGACACTCTGCACAGCACGAGAAACGGAAGGGCACCGAGGTACTCGGCCCAGATCAAGAAGGCGGATTTGCCCGGTCTTCCCATCGAAATGACCTCTCCGGCGTTCGCCCGTGGCCGTTCAGCACGCCAACCCGATCGAGCAGGGGTGCGTCTGTCACGCCGCCACTGATTCCAGGGTCCATTTTGAAGTAGAAGGTCCGCAAGTCGCGAAAAACGACGTCACAGAAAGCAAGCCACGATGGCGGACCAGGCACCGCGCGCAGTCCATGGCGACCCGCCAGCGGGTCCACAAGTCTCGACAACACCGCCAAACGGCGCCGTGCGACGGACCGCCTGTGCCGAGTGTTGCCGACGTAAAACGTCTCCGTGGTGAAGAACGGCTCGTCGGACTGATCCCTGATGCTGGCGGGTTCCGGCTGGGGATCCACCCACAGCAGCCGACACTGCGAGCACTGCATCCAGCGATACCGTTGACCTCGAAACGGGGCGACAAACGTTTCGTCGATAGAGCTGAAGCCGCAGTTTATGCAGTTTGGAAACGTCCTCACAGGCTGTGGGTCCACCAGGGCAACCTACCACGTTCGAAAAGCCTTTCGACGGGGTACCATGTGACGGACGCCGGTGCATCGCAGCATCAAGGCGCCCGGAGGATCGCCATAGTGGCTCGAACAACAACGTCCGGTGATCCAACGGTAAGTCACCTCGATCGCGGCCGTCGAGGGAGGGAGGTCCTTCCCGAGGGTTGGGACCTTATGGGCATCATGCGCGAGGGTCAAGGTGCGTCAGCATGCCTCAGACTGCTCCGCGGGGAAAAAGGTCATCAGGCGGTGCTCAAGGACTTCAGCCACAGAGGACCGTTGTTTCGGAGGACCGCCGGTGCCCTGATGGCGAGCCGAGAGGTAGCGGCATATCACCGTCTGGCGTCGGTCCGTGGCGTCCCGCGGTTCATCGCCAGGGTAGGGTCGGACGGGATCTTGATTGAATACATCGAGTGCTCCCCGCCGGAAATCTCCCCGGAAGGCCCCTCGAACCACTTCTTCGAAGAGCTCCGGGCCATCCTCAGAACTTTCAGGGAAAGAGGGGTTATCCACGGTGACACCTGCCGCAACGTCCGAATGGACAGCGCCGGCAACCCATGGTTGATGGACTTCGGCGCGTCGTTCGTCATCCGCGGCTGGTTCGCGCCGATCAGATCCAACCTCCGGAGGATCGTCAAGAAATACGATGAACGCGACGTCGCAGTGCTCAAGTACCGCGTCGCTCCGCACTCGCTTTCGACGTCGGACCGAGAGACGATCTCTCACCAGTTGCCCTTCCAGGGGTTGATGGCCCTCGGGAGGAAGCTGCTGGCCGGAGTGGTACTCAGGGTCTTCGACAATCGGCCGGTCGACCGTGAGTCACCGGTGGCTGCGTCTCGCACAAGCGAACGCCCGCCGCGGGGAGTCTGCAGCTGCAAGCTGATTCAGGATTGAAGCTGCGTACCCATGCGCGACGCCTCGCTGCGACTCAGCGAACACCCTCGCTCGGCGTCCCATCGAGACTCGCTTCACCGGATCTCTTATCAGGTCGATAAGGGCAGAGCTCATCAGTCTTGGGATGTCACCCGTCTTCCCAAGCACGGAGGCGCCACCACACCGGTCGAGGCCGGCGACCACCTCGCGGAAATGCTCGTGGAAGGGGCCCATGAGGATGGCGCAGCCAGAAACCGCGGGCTCCATCGGATTGTGGCCGCCGTGATCTGCAAAGCTCCCCCCAATGACCGCAATGTCGGCCCACCGGTAGAGAGCCGACAGCAAGCCGACCCGATCCATCACGAGCACGTCCCAAGATTCTGCAGCGCCTTGGCCGTCCGACCAGGCCACCACCGATAAACCGGCTGCTTCGGCCTGGCGTTGCACCCTTCGAGCGCGACGCGGGTGGCGGGGCGCCAAGATCATCCGAGCCTCCGGTGTTTGCTCCTGAACGTGGAGGAGGGCGTCGATCAGCCACCTCTCTTCCGGACCGTGGGTGCTGCCGGCAACAATGAGAGGGGTTCCCTGAAGACGTTCGAGGGCCGTCCTCCCCGGCTCCTCGAGCTCAACCGAGGGAGCGACATCGTGTTTGAGGTTGCCCGCCACATGGATCCGATCGGCGGGCGCACCGATTCGCTCAAACGCCTCTCGTTCCTGTTCGCTCTGAACGCCGATCCACCGCACCAACGCCAACACCGAGCTGAAGAAAAACCGTGCGAGGCGATATCTCGAAATGTCACGGCGGTAGACTCTGCCGTTGACGATCATCACCGGAATCGACAGCTCTGTTGCTGTCCGGATCAGGTTTGGCCAAATCTCGGTTTCGACAATGATCGCCGCATCGGGTTGGATTCGACGCAACCAGCCCCTCAAGGCGGCGCGATGGTCCCACGGCAGGTAGCAAACCGAGGTAATGACGGGGATTCTTTGTTGGAGCAGCCTGGCCGCCCGGCGCCCTTCCGTGTTCCCGGTCGTGAGGGTCACAATGATGCGTGAGTCAGCTTCGGCCAACGTCGATACCAGGGCACCGGCCGCATGGACCTCACCCACCGAAACCGCATGAACGAGCAGGTGAGTGCCGCATTCTTCGAAGGGCTCCCCATGCCTCCCGAGCCGCTCTCGCAGCCACCCACGGTGGTTTCGGCCACAGGCCATCTTGATGAGCTCGACAGGGACCAGAACCGCCACCACAGCGAGTGCAACCACCGCGTCGTAGATCGCGAACGAACAGCGCCCCCAGAGTTTCATCTCATTCCCACCGGATGGCTCGATCTTCTCCCCATATTCGAAGTCGCAGACATTATCCAGCTTCCCGGGCAATCGCGCAGCGCGACGTCCTTGATCGGCACAGCTACACTCGTCTGGTCCGTATTGGGCTTCAGCCCACTCGTCATGGAGGACGGCGATGAGCGACCAATCCTGGCCTCGAGTTCGGCATGTGCTTCTGGAGGCGCTCGGTCCGAAATTCGACCCTGTCCGGCTCAATCTCGAGAGCCGGCTGGGCGAAGATCTCGGCCTCAGCTCACTGAAAACCGTCGACCTGATCGTCAGCTTCGAGGACATGTTCGACATCGCCATATCCAACGACGAGTTGGCCACGTTGGTCACCGTCCGCGACGTGGTCAGAGCGATCGACCAGCGGCTGGGGACCGGGTCCGGTTGATGCACCGGGTCGCGATCACCGGCGTTGGCATCCTCTCGAGCATCGGCAACAGCTATCCCGAAGTTATCGACAGTCTCAGGCGCGGCCGCTCAGGGGTATCTCCTGTTCCTGAATGGGTCGAGCTCGGGTTGAGGTCCACGATCGCCGGACAGCTTGAGGGTATCGACGATCTCCGAACAAAATCCGACATTTCCGACAGTCAGCTCAAGTGTATGTCCAACGCCGCGCTGTATTGCGCTCTCGCCGCACAGCAAGCCGTGGGTGATGCCGGTCTGACGGCTGACGATCTCGAAGGTCGGCGAACCGGCTGTATCGTGGGCAGTGGAATCAGTGGGACCGGCGCAGTCTACGAGGGGGGGCGGCAGCTGTATTCGAACCAGCTCCGACGGGTTCGTCCGTACGTCGTTCTCCACACCATGGCCAGCTCGTGCAGTGCCAACCTGGCGGCCCTATTCAAAATCGGTGGCCGCAGCTACTCCATCAGCTCAGCGTGCACGACCTCTGCCCATTGCATCGGCCACGGTTTCGAATTGATTCGGGGAGGGCAGCTTGATCTGGCCTTGGTCGGCGGCGGTGAGGAGGTCAATGCGCTGGTAGGCGGTGCCTTCAGTGCCATGCGCGTGGTTCTTTCGACCCGCTTCAACCAGACACCGAGCAGAGCATCCAGACCGTTCGACGTCGACCGTGACGGATTCGTGTTGGCGGAGGGCGCCGGCATCCTGATCCTCGAAGACATGGAGCGCGCCGTTTCACGAGGCGCGCACATCCGTGGTGAGATCATCGGGTATGCGGCCAACTCGGGCGGAGCTGGCATGGTGCTTCCCGAAGCCGACGGAGTGTCGGCCGCAGCGTGCATCGAAGGGGCTCTGCTCGATGCCGACGTCGACCCGGGATCGATCGATTATGTGAACGCTCACGGCACCTCAACGATCCTAGGTGACCTGGCGGAGGCGCGGGCGCTCCGCCGGGTTTTCGGTGAACCCGGTCCGCCCCTGTCGTCCACCAAGTCCATGACAGGCCACGCTCTGGGCGCCATCGGGGCGCACGAACTGATCGCTTGTCTCGCCATGCTGGAAAATAAATTCATCGCGCCGTCCATCAACATCGACTCGCTCGACTCCGAAATCGAGGGGCTCGACGTTGTCCTCGAGACTCGGGAGTGCGAGCCGACCGTCGCTGTTTCCAACAGCTTCGGCTTCGGCGGCACCAACGCCGTGCTCATTGTTCGCAGGTTTGCGTGCGGTTGACCCGCCTCTCCGCCAATTCATTTCTTGCTAGGCTGAGTCGACCATCATAGGGAGAGTGACGTCATGAGCCTTTCGCTTGGCGAGATCGCGATTTCAATCGGTGGCAGCCTGGTGGGTGACCCGGAGCACCGCGTGTCGCGTGTGCGGGAGGTCCTCGAAGCAGGGCCGGGAGAGATCTGTGTCGTCTGGGACAAAGCATCGGTCGAGGCGATCGGATCTTCCTCCGCCTCTGCCTTCGTCGCTGCTCCCGGCGTACAGGTTGCAGAAGGCAACGTGATCCGGGTGAACGACCCGCAGCAGGCAATGATCGACCTGCTGGGGCTCCTCCACCCGAGCCCGGTGCCTCCCGCAGTCATCGAGGATGGCGCTCGGGTGGCTGACGATGCCACCTGTTCGGAAGGCGTGTACATCGCTGCCGGGGCAACGGTGGAGTCGGGCGCGGTGTTGAGTCCTCGGGTCCAGATCCACACCAACGCCGTGATCGGCGCCGGTGTGGAGGTTGGGGAAGAAAGTGTGATCCATCCCGGTGCCGTCGTCCTCGGTGGCACTCGAATCGGCCGGCGCGTGGTCGTTCACAGCGGTGCGGTCATCGGCAGCGACGGTTTCGGCTACCGGCGAACCGAGAATGGGCAGTACCGCAAGATACCCCAGGTCGGAATCGTGGAAATCGAAGACGACGTGGAGATTGGAGCGGGGACGACCATCGACCGTGCCACCCTCGGCAAAACCGTCATCGGGCGCGGCACCAAGATCGACAACCTCGTCCAGATTGCCCACAACACCTCGATCGGGGAAAACTGCTGCATCGTCGGCCAGGCTGGAGTCGCCGGCAGCTCACACATCGGTGACTCGACCCTGATCGGGGCCCAGGCTGGGGTCTCCGACCACGTTTCGGTTGGCCCCGGAGTCCGAATCGGAGCTCAAGCGGGAGTGTTGGACGACCTGGAGAGCGGTGATTGGATGGGCTCGCCAGCACTGCCGGCAGAGCGCGCCCGCCGGGTCGTCGCCATCATGAAGAGACTTCCCGAGATCTACGACGAACTCCGATCGCTGCGCCGCCGCTGCGAGGCTCTCGAAAAACAGGTCGGAACGGGCGGTGGGCAGTAGGCCGTGGGCGGTAGGCCGGTGCTTGCATACGGCACCACCAGCGACCAGGCCGCAGTATGACCCGGTTCATCCCGTTACCGAACAGCCCGGCTTTCGGCTTCGTCTTCGACTACGCCGTGACAAGTCGCCTAGGGCTACGCCGTGGCAGGCTTCGTTCTCATCCCTGCGAGCTGAGAACGAAGCCTGGTGCAGCCGACCGTCATCGCTGCCGCGGGGGCGCGCGGCGCCGCCAAAGGCCAGGGTTGCGCGGAAATGTGGGCACGACAACTTGCGCGATGCCCTGTCGCTGATTCGGATTGAACAGCAGACGGACAGCCCTACCTCGAACCCTGATCGCTGAGCCAATAGAAGCGATAGGGCGGGATCACCAGCTGATCGTGAAACAGGCGTGGTGACTCGCCGGAATACAGGTCCTGCAGCCGGCTGTACTCGAAGTGGCCGCGGTTGCCCAGATCGCTCAGCGTCAACGACTGGGGAGCGCTGTCGAAGTTACCCACCACCAGCACATTGCCATTGAGCATGAAGGGGTTGTTGCGCATGAAGGTGAAAAGGTGCGGGTTGCCGGTGTCCAGCAACTCACGGTTGTTGTAATCCGCAAAGGCGGGGATCGTCGCGCGCACCGCGATCATCTTCTGTAGACCGGCAAAGATCTGCTGCTGCACCGTGCCGCGCTTGTGTCGGAGTTCTGCCGTTTCCCAGTCGATGCGCGGGCGATTCATCCAGCGACTGTCGTTTGACTTGCCGTGGTCGTCTAGATAGCCGTAGTCGTTCAGGGTGCCGATCTCGTCACCGTAGTAGATCAGCGGGATGCCGCCGAAGGACATGATCATGCTGTGCAGCAGGAGAATGAGGTCGATGCTGCGCCGGGTGTCTTCCGGGTCGTCGCTTTCAAGCGCCGACTCCAGTCCCGCCAGGGAGGCCAGTGAGCCGGAGATTCGGGCGTCTCCGGTCTTGTTGTTGAACCCGAACGGCCGACCCCGGGCCGGTGAGTCGGCGTACACCCCGGTGAACCAATCCACCAGGAAACGGCGGTGGGCATGAGTTTCGTAACCCGCCTGCTCGATGTCCCTGTCGTCGAATCCGAGGCCGATGTCGTCGTGGCAGCGCACGTAGTTGAGCCAGGTGGCGCGGTCGAGCTTGGTTGGAAGGTTGCGAATGCCCTGGTCGAGCAGCCTGGTGTTCTTCGTGGCCGCGGCGTCCCACAGCAGGGCCATGAAGGTGGCGTTGTAGGCGATCTCGCACTCCTTGGCGATCACGGCGTCTTCGCCGAAATACTTGGCGATCTCCACCGGAGCGACGATGGCCTCGGCGATGAACAGCACACCCGGCGCGGTGACCTGGCAACAGTCCTTCATCAGTTGCAGAATCAGATGGGCCTCACGCTCGTTCTGACAGGTGGTGCCGATCTTCTTCCAGAGAAATGCCACCGCGTCCAAGCGCACGATGTCCGCCCCCTGATTGGCCCAGAACAGGATGATGTCCAGCATTTCGATGAACACCGCGGGGTTGCCGTAGTTGAGGTCCCACTGGTAGTCGTTGAAGACGGTCATCACCCACTTGCCCATGGTCTCGTCGTAGGCGAAATTGCCGGGCGCGGTCTCCGGGAAGATCTCGGGCATGGTTTCCTCGAACATGTCCGGGATGTCGCGGTTGTCGAAGATGTAGAAGTAGTTCTGAAAATTTTGCTCGCCGCTGCGCGCACGACTGGCCCATTCGTGCTCGTTCGAGGTGTGATTCATCACCACGTCGAGGGTCAGCAGAATGTCGCGTTTGCGCAGCGTCTTTGCCAGGGCACTCAGGTCATCGAGGCTGCCCACTCTGTCGTCCACGTCGCGGAAATCGCTCACCGCGTAGCCGCCGTCGCTGGCGCCGGCGGGGCACTTCAAAATCGGCATCACATGAACCACGTTGACGCCAAGTTCCTGAAAATAGCCTACCTTGGATTGCAGGCCCTTCAGATCCCCGGCAAAGCCATCCGTGTACAGTGCCATGCCGACCCACTGCTGGCCCAGGAACCAGCTGTGGTCCCGTTCTCGCGCCATGTCCACGGCCTTCAACTCGGCGCTTCGCCTGATGTACTGGCGGGCCATCACCTCCACCAACTGCACCATCCGTTGTTCGAAGTCCTCGCCTTCACCGTACAGATGATGGAACAGGCTGTGGATGGCGTAGAAGTTCGCCCCCAGCCGGGTGTAGAAGTGGCGCAAGTCTTGCCTGCGGATCTCGGGCTTGAGCTCGTCGAGGATGTGATTCAGCAGGGAATGTGAGACCTGTTCGTACATGGCTGCTCCGAATTATCGCCTATTCACAGTTTCCAGGCGTCAACAAAAGGCCGGTAAAAGTCGGCGTCGGTCACCGTCGCGCCTCGTTTTCCCACCAGGGCGGAAGCGAAGGTCTGGGCCCTGTGCAGGGTCGTGCTCAGCGGCCAGGCCTCGGCCAGTCCGAGGATGATCACCGAGGCAAAGGCATCCCCGGCGCCGACCGTATCCACCACGTCGATGCGATCCCGTGGCCTCACCGTGTGGCGCGCGCCGTCGGCGGTCAGCAGCTCGGCCCCGTCCGACCCCCGGGTGACGACCAGTCCCTGGAGGTCGTGATCGTCGAGAAAACCCTCTGCACCCCTCTCTGAATGAGAGAGCAGGTCCAACTCGTCACAGTTAAGTTTGACCCAGTGGGCTCGGCGCACCATTGACAGGGCCCGATCCCTGTCCCACCACGGCGTTCGTAGATTGACGTCGACGAATACCGCCTCCGGTCCGCCGGCCCTCAATGCCTCCGCGCTCTGCCGGGAAATGGCGTCGCGCAGCGCCAGGGTGCCGTGATAGAGCAGTCCGCAACCGACGCGGTCCTGCGGCAACTCTTCGATCGCATCATAGGCGCAGGGGTGAGCGATGTCGTAGCTCGGCTCACCGTCGTCGAAAAGCACGCTGACCCGTCCCGTGGGGTGTTGCGGTTCGATTTGCAGGCCCTCGGTATCCATGCCCCATGTGCGCATCGCCTCGCGGACTGCCTCACCCTCAGGGTCGCGGCCCACTCGGCTGATGAACCGTGGCCGCTGGCCGAAGGCCTGCAGATGCCACGCCACATTGAAGGGCGCACCGCCGAGGACCTTCGTGCCATCCGGGAAATGATCGAACAGCACCTCTCCGAAGATGCACGGCCGCCCTTTCATACGCCTTCGCCCGGCGTCTTGAACGCCATCCAGTCTCGTGTCTGCGGGTGGAAGTGGGCGACGCCCTCCAGGATGCCGGCGCTGTAGTTCCCGTTCATGCCCATGAAGCCGCCGCGCGCACAATAGAGCCGATCGCCGTGTCCCTTCTCGTCGGCCAGCCGGCGCGCCGACTCGCGCACATCCTCTCGTGCGTTGGCCACCAGCACCGCCGGGATCGAGCTGGCCAGCACCTCCAGGTCGTTGCCGCTGTCGCCGCAGAAGACCGTTCTGGCGCATTCGAAACCGCACAGGTTCATCAGAGCCCTCACGGCGTGAACCTTCGACGCCCGCGCCGGCAGGATATCAAGCAGGCCGATGCCCTTGAGGTCGTCCACACTCCAGATCAGGTTGGCCTTCACGCGGACGTTATCCAGTCGGTCGCGTATCTTTGCCTCCAACGCCTCGTGCTCGCTGTGCAGCAGAACGTAGAAGCTGAGTTTGAAACGGTTCTGCTGCGCGCTTTCCTGCGCTCGCAGATCGGGTAGATCGCGCAACAGGTCGTGCAGATCGGAGTGACTGCAACCGGCCCAATCCTGCCCGATCTCGGTTTCCCAGGCGGCCATTCGCTGCCACACCTGCTCCGGGCCGACGCGATACATGGTGGAGCCGACGTCACCCACGACGAAGTCCGGAGTCGGTAGCCCGAAGTTCGCGATCGCTTCTTGCACCAGAGCGCTGTGGCGACCGCTGACATAGGCCAGACTGACCTCCGGGCGCGCCACCAGTGCCGCGAATTGATGACGGGCACCGGCGGATTCGGGCTGGAGTCCGTTGGGGATCAGGGTGCGATCCAAATCAGTGCAGATCAGCAAGGGTCCGCTCATTCGCTTGGCGGAACCCGGCAGGTATCGAAGAAGTCATAGTGATCGATGGCCTCGAGGATCCCCAGGGCATGGGGTTGGTCGGCAAAATAGATCCTCTCTTGGTCCACCAGCAGCGACAACTCCTCGTGATGACGGTTGCCCACCACCACCGCCAGGGTGTTGCCGCGCATCATGTCCTCGTCGGCGCCCGAACCTCCGGCCACCAGCACCTGTTCGAGTGGAATGTCGAGCCGCTGTGAGACATAGCGCAGGGCCTGTCCCTTGGAGGCGCGCGACGGCAGGATGTCTAGGAATTGCCCGAAGGAACAGAACACGTTGGCGGTCAGTTCCTTCTGGAGGATCAGGGTGATGATCTCCTCCGGCGTTGGGGCCTTCTCAGCATCAAAGTAATACGACAGCTTGAGGGCGCTTTGCTCTCTCTTCGGTTGAATCTTGAGACCCGGCAACTCGGCCAGCACCCGTCGCACCCGCTGCGGGTTCCAGTGATGATCGATGTGGTCGGCCCACCAGTCGTCGTCGGTGAGGTTTTGACCGTATTGGATGCGTGTGCCCAGGCTGCTGATCAGAACGTCCGGCATGGGGATGCGAAATTTCTTCATCAATGCCAGGGCGGCGTCGAACCGCCGGCCGGTGGCGATCCCGAAGGTGACGGATTTGTGGTTCTGGCGAACCACTTCGGCAAAGCGCTCCAGTGCGGCGGGATTCCCCAGCAGGTTCTGGTCCAGGTCAGTGAAGATGGCGCGATCGCGGTAGCGCACCAGGCGTGTCGGGCGCCCGCTGGGCATGGGCTGGCGCGTGCCGGGCAGCCCGCGCACTTCGGCGAGGTAGGCCTCGGCGTGGGCCTGCCAGGAATAATGCCGTCGAACGCCTTCGATGCCGTTACGGGAGGCCTTCTCCCAAGCCTCGCGGTCGCGCAGGAGTTTGAGGAGGGCCTGGATGATTGCCCCCGTGTCCAGCGGGTCCACCAGTTCGCCGTTGTGGCAGTTGGCGATGATGTCCACCGGCCCGCCGTTCTCGGTGACCACCACCGGCAGGCCGCTGGCGGCCGCCTCCAGGATGGTCAGCCCGAAGGGTTCGGTAAGAGCCGGATTGACGAACACACCGCCGGACGCCGCCGCCAGACGATAGATGGCCGGCACCTCGTCGGCGCGGTGACTCTTGGGTATCGCGACCTTGCCGTAGAGGTCGTAGCTGTCGATCAACAGCAGGATCTTGTTCAGCACCGACTGGGCGCCATCCTCCATGTCGCGGATATCGTCGCGAGTGCCGGCCACGATCAGCAGATTGGCCAATTGCTGCAGGGCCTTCGACTCGCCGTACGCCTCGATCAAGGTCAGAATGTTCTTACGTTCGTCCGGCCGCGACAGCGCGAGGATCAGCGGATTGTTCGACTCAGTGAGGAAGCGCGGCAACTGCTCTGCGAACGCGATGTGCTCGCTCTGTTTCGGCGGGTGAAACTGCTTCAAATCGGTGCCGGGCGGTATCACCGTCATGCGCGCCGGGTCGTAGTAGTTGTACAGGCCGTACTGCTCCTCGATCTCGTTGTGGCTGCTGGTGATCACCAGCGCGGCGTTGGCGAGCACCTCCTCCTCGGCATCGATGCGGCGTTCCATGGCGTAGGTATGCTCGATCTCCTCGCGCGACAGCCCTTTGGCCAGCAGGCGCTTCCGCTTGTCGCGGCCGAGCGAATGGCCGGTGTGGATCAACGGGACGCCCAGCATATTGGTCAGGCGCACGGCCACGTAGCCGGCATCGGCATAGTGGCTGTGCACCACGTCCGGCATGGTCGGCTGCTCGTTGAGCCAGGTGACCAGGTTGTCCATGAAGCTGTCGAGGTGATCCCACAACTGCTCCTTAGCGATGTACTCTTCGGGTCCGGCTTCGATGCGCACGATGCGTGCCTTGTCGGACAGGACCTCGATGGGCTCAGCATAGTCTGCACTGACGGTCGGATCGACAATTCGCCGGGTGATCAGGTCCACCTGCGCAACATCATCGCGCTCGGCCAGGGCCCGCGCCAGGTCGACCACATACTTGGTTTGGCCGCCGGTATCGGCATCGCGGCCGAGTTCCAGATCGTGACCGCGGATCAGGCCATGGATGCTGATCAGAATCAAATACTGCTTTTTGTTTGCGTGTTCCATAGACTCCTGTGGCGCCGTGTCATCGATACGACAAGGCGCGAACACCGGTCCATCTGGCGCGCCACCCAGAGGCTTCGGGCCGGTCACCGGGCGGCGAGTGCGCGCAAGAACGGCCCACACGCAGCCGCGAGATTGTGGACGAGCGCTGGCCCCGTCTTCTCCTACCACAACAGATCGACGGCCGATTATCAAGGTGGACGCCGTTGGTGCCACGTACCGAATTGTTCTCGTATCGGTGCTGTCCGGGGTCGGTGTGGGTGTCGCCGCCGCCGTGACCATGGACGTGCTGGGTGTGGTCGCGCGGCGGCTCGGCCTCGCGGTGGGTGCGACGGGAACCTGGGCCGGACGCCGGTATCTCGGCATCGCAAGGGTCCAGTTTGTTCGTTCCGACATCGCATCTGCGCCCGAACTGGCCGGCGAGGCCAGGGCAGCAATGGTCGGGCACTTCATGATCTCGACCGTGCTTTCAGATGAGCTGCTCACCACTGTCGCTGGATGCGAGGTGGTGTTCCTCCTGAACGTGGACCGGATACCACGTCCTGTCGTGCTGCAGCTCGTCCTCAGGGGAATGTGCGGGATGCTGTTCCCTCGAGCGGCCACCTGCAAGCTGCACGCCGAGCACGCCGAGCACGGCCAGGATGAGCCCAGCCCCCTCCCTTACGCTGATTGGCTCGCCGAGGAAGAGCCAGGCGAGAATCGCGATCTGAATCAGCATCGTGTTATTGATCAGGTTCGATTCGATGGCGGTGAGGCTTCGCAGGCTGTGGTTCCAGATTGTGAACGCCAGGGCGGTATTGATGACCGCCAGCCAAATGACAATGCCCCAGCCCGACAGGTCCAGGCGAGGCACACCCTCGACAATGAACCCAACGGCCAGGAGGAGAGACGACCCGATGCCCATGCTCACGACCGTGACCAGGAGAGGGTGAAGGTCGCCGCGTCGATTCACGGATCGCCCGAGCAGCGAAGCCCACGAGTTGGCGAGCAACCCAACCACGGCAACAACCAAACCGATGACCTGGAGGGGCAGCGCGAGAGGGATGAAGTAGACGATCGCACCGAGCAGGAAGGTGCAGACTCCGAGCCACTGGCCGCGCGTCAGCCGTTCCCCAAGAAACGAGACGCCGAGTACGGCGACGACTGCCGGGGAGAAGCAGAGAATCAAGCTGAGCGTGACCGCGGGCAGAAAACCGAGGGCGACGAATTGAGCGCCTTGGGTCACAGAGTAGAAAACGACTCCAAGGAGGGACAGCCGCAACCAATCGGAAGGTGTCAATCTGCTCAGTTCCGCCCGTCGAAGGGCGCTCACCAGCAGCGCCGGCGCAAGGATCAGGAAGGCCAGGGTGTACCTCATTCCGGCGAAACTGATTGCCGGTATTTCCTCCAGACCAAACTTGATCAGGACCCACGACGTGGACCAGAGGAAGGTCACAAACAAGGCCTGTAGTTTTGCAAAGCGATGAGGTCGACGGGGTTCAGCCATGGAGGTCTCCTTTAGGTTTGGGCACAGCCCGTGCTGTGCCGACCTATCCCCTCCAGGCTTTTTCCCGTCTAGGTGCGAGCCGAGATTTCGGCCTTCTGTGACGCTTGGACCAGCCCGACTGTCGTCGGCGGAACCCTAGCCACCCTTCAGTCGACATCCGATTCTGGCATCTCCGACATGACCGGGTCAACCGTTGCAGAAATGAAGTGGGACCATCTGTTTCCCGGCAAGCAGACTCTGACGAGAGAGGGGCCGGCGGTGAACTCGGCTGTCTGGTACGTGGAACCGTTCGGGTCGACCACGCCGAAGGGAGCGGCCCGCGGCTGCGGCCGAGGTGGGGGGGGGCAGGGAGGTGGTTGCGCCTGCGTCCCCGCCGAAGACCGGACAACCCGAACACTCTGAACATGTTCGCGAGGAATAGCATCATCTCAATGGTTTGTTGCCATGGCTGACCCGCATGCCATGATCAACAACTGTCATTGCTCGCGGCCAATACACGACCTGGAGACACCATGACTCAAAAGCGGATCTTCACCCCGTTCGAAATCAGCGGCCTGACCCTCAAAAATCGCATCGTGCTCGCTCCGATGACCCGCGCGAGGGCAGGGGAAGGCAGGGTTCCCAACGACCTCATGGCGGAGTACTACGTCCAACGCGCCGGGGCCGGACTCCTGATCACCGAGGCGACGGTCGTCTCCGAGCAGGGCATCGGTTGGGTCGACTCGCCCGGGATCTACACCGAGGCCCAGGCCGAGGGCTGGAAGCTGGTGACCGACGCCGTTCACGCGACGGGCACACCGATCTTCCTACAGCTCTGGCACTGCGGCCGGGCGTCACACAGCGCGTTTCACGGCGGTCAGCCGGCGGTGGCCCCCTCAGCGGTCAAGCTCAAAGGGGATCACGTTCACACGCCCGACGGCCCGAAGCCCTACGAGACACCCAGGGCCCTGGAGACCGACGAGATCCCCGCCATCGTCGCCGACTTCAGGCGAGCTACCGAACTCGCACGAGCCGCAGGATTCGACGGCGTGGAGGTCCACGCCGCCAACGGCTACCTGCTCAACCAGTTCCTCGAGTCCAAGACCAATCGGCGCACCGACCGCTACGGAGGCACTATCGAGAAGCGTTTTCGGCTCCTCGGAGAGGTCTTCGAGGCGGCGAGCAACGCCTGGTCGTCGGACCGGGTGGGCGTGCGCCTCTCGCCCAACGGGTCATTTAACGACATGGGCTCACCGGACTATCGCGAGACATTCACCTACACGGCACGACGGTTGCAGTCGATGGGCCTGGCCTACCTCCATCTGGTCGACGGACTGGCATTCGGGTTCCATGAACTCGGTGAGCCGGTCACACTCGAACACGCCCGCGAGGTCTACAGCGGAACCCTCATCGGCAGTTGCGGTTACGATTTCGAGACCGCCGAGGCGGCGGTCAGTGGAGGCGCTGCCGATCTGATTGCCTTCGGCCGACCGTTCATCAACAACCCCGACCTCCCGGCCCGCTTCGCAAACGGCTGGCCCCTCAACGAAGACTTCGATATGAGCACCTGGTACTCGGGCGGCGATGGCGCCAAAGGCTACACCGACTTTCCGACCTACGACGATCGCGACCAGTAGGACCTGACGGCTGCAAAGTTCCCTGATCATTCAGAGAATTCGGGCCCGCCGGCGGATGGGTGCCACCCATCATGCCCATCGAGGCGAGTCAACGCGGCTATGTTGCAGGAAAACGATCATCAGGCGTCGTCCCCTCCTCGCCTCAACCTGCCATAACTACTGGACAACGGACCTGGCACCCATCTCACCCATCTGGTTTCTCGAAAACCGTGGCAGACCGGGCCCGTACACCACAGAGAATCGGTTGTGGCTCGGACCGGTCCGTTTTCAGCTGGGAGAATCATGAGAAAAGAACTCGTGGCGATTCGTTGGATCGTGCTCGTGCTGTTGTGTCCTTGTTGGGGATATGTACAGGCTGCGGAGCCCGAGTGCATAGCGCATGGTCCGTACTTCGGGCTCGGTGGCCCGGGACTCACCCCGGTCATCTTCGCTCCGGGAGTGGTTTCCACTCAGCATCATGACGACTGGATTCCTGTATTCAGCCCGGACGGTCGTGACGTTATTCTGAGGATTGTCGGGAAGATGGATGGAGAGAACCGCGGCGTGTTATTCACCAGCCGCATGGACGGGTCGGGTTGCTGGTCTATCCCCGAGGCCCTTCCATTCTCCGGCACCTCGATGGACGGTGGAGCCGCATTCTCCGCAGATGGCAATCGGCTCTTCTTCGGCTCGAAACGACCGTCCACTGAAGATCTCGGATCGAATGGGAACTCGAGGCTGTGGGTCAGCGAGCGCAAAGAAAACGGTTGGAGCGAGCCGGAGCTTCTCGACTCACCGATCAACTCGTTCAACGTCAACGGAGGGTTGTCCGTTGCGGCCGACGGTTCGTTGTATGTCGCCATGTCCGCCCCCGGTGGAGTTGGAGGTATGGACATCTATGTCGTGCCATCGGTCGATGGGCAGTACCCCGGATTCCAACCGCTGAAAGGTGACATCAACACTGCCGCGACGGAGGTCGGTCCCTTCGCTGATCCCGAGCTGCGTTTCATTCTGTACACCCTTTTCATTGACGGCGAGCCGTCCGTCGTCCTGAGCCTTCCCGATGGGGCCGGAGGATGGAACGCGGGGTTGCCGATTCCGGTACTTGACGAAAGACAACCCAAGTTCGTCGGAATCTCGCCTGACGGAGATGTGGTGTTCTTTGTGAGCCACCAGCAGCGAGACGGCTCGAACCCGGCCGCATCCTGGCTCCACGGATTTTTCGAGGGCCCGGCGATGGCCGACAACGCCGACGTCTACTGGGTGAGCGCCAATGAGGTCCTTTCTGCCGCGCCGGGTTGGGCACAATAGCACCAGTGCCACGTTCACATTTCCACAATTGTCGATGGGGAGGACGACCCAGCTCGGGTCGACCACGCCGAAGGGAGCGGTTTGCGGCTGTTGCCGAGGGGGTCGGGACGAGGGCGGGGGACGGCCTACAGCCGCCCGCTCATCTCGGCGGGGCACCGCGGCGGATGTCAGAAGTGTTTCGAGGCGAAGGCGCGGCCGGAGTGGGACTTGAGGTAGGTTTCGAAGGCGCGGGCTTTTTGGCGGGAGCGGAACGCGATGGCCGTTTCCAGTCGCCAGGGTTTGAACTTTGCCGTGGATGGCAACTGGCCTGAGTTGTGGGATATGAGGCGGGCCTCGAGGTCCTCAGTCAGGCCGGTGTAGTGTCGGCGGGGATCTCGCACGCTCGTGAGGATGTAGACGTAGTGAAACTCCGGCATCTTGATTGCCTGAAGGAGTCATACGTTCAGGTGTGTCATGCCCCTGGAGTCGATTCGAGTTGTCAGATGAGAGGGTTCGGTTTGCCCGGGCGTAGTTCTCAGCCCCACACTGACTTCGATGGTTGTGCCCGGCTTCGCCTACGGCTACGCCGTGGCAGGCTTCGTTCGAAACTGCGTGCAATGGGCTGGCTTGCCCGGGTCCGGCTTCCGGCTTCGCCCTAACGGGCTACGCCGGGACAAGTCGCTACGGCTACGCCGGGACAGGCTTCGTTCGAAACTGCGTGCCACGGACTGGCTTGCCCGGGCGTAGTTCTCAGCCCCACACTGACTTCAACGACCATGCCCGGCTTCGCCTACGGCTACGCCGTGGCAGGCTTCGTTCTCGACCGGGAGGTCGAGAACGAAGCCTGGTGGAGCCGATCGGGATCGAACCGACGACCTCCTGAATGCCATTCAGGCGCTCTCCCAACTGAGCTACGGCCCCACAAGGGAACGAGAGTTGTAGCAAATGGGCGGGGGTGTGTCAATCGAGAGCTACAGACTTCCCCCTGCGGATCAACCGCGGGCCAAGCAGCTGAGTCGTCGGATTCAAGAGCCGTTGACGAAGAGCGCCGGGCGGTGGTCCCCCTCCGAAAGCGACGTCCAAGGTTCCTGCCCACGCTTGATCAATCTTCGAATCGGGTTGATAATGGCTCAGCTCTTCTCAAGGCAAACGCGACAAATTCTCTTGAAGAATGGTGCATTCTGAGATCGATCGGAGGATCGCGGGCATGGATCGGAGCGACGAGTCACACAACCGCCGGAGCCGCCGCAGCTCTGGTCTCGGTCGCGGGGTCCACGGTCGCGGGCGAAGCCGGTGTGGCGGCGAACTTCCAGTACGACCCGGTGGAGGTCTGGGCCGGACGCATCCTGGCAGGAGTGGCCCTCTTCACTTTAGGGGTCATCTGCTACACCCTTTTCAGAGCCTCCAAGGGACGACTCACCGGACCCACGGGCAAGGCCCTCCTGCTCTCCGGGGTGGTGCTCCTGCCGTCGTTTGCGGTGGGCACCGGCATGCTCCTGGTCTTCGCGAGGGCCGAGAACGTCGAGTTCTGCGGCTCGTGCCACCGCGCCATGGGCGACTTCGTCACCGACATGAAGCACTCCGAAGGAGCTGGGTTGGCGGCGATCCACTATGTCAATCAGTACATTCCGAACCACCAGTGCTACCAGTGCCACACCTCCTACGGGCTCTTCGGCACGATGGAGGCCAAGATCCACGGTGTCGGCCAGGTGCTGCGCTACTACACCAACTCCTTCGAGCACCCGGCAACCATGTGGCGGCCCTATCCAAACGCCGATTGCCTCAAGTGCCACGCCCGCTCACGGAAATGGTTGGCGGAACCCGCGCACACCGCCGACACCATGAAAGACGACCTCTTCGGCGACCGCTTCTCGTGCATGGAGTGCCACGAACCCGGTCACGAGGTGATCTGATGGCCACCCGCGAAGTATTGAGCGTCACCCGTCGGGCTCGCTCGCACGAAGAACGCACGGTCCACCGGCTCGAGGTCGCCGCGCTGTGCCTTTCGGCGGCCGCCCTGCTGCTCTGCCTGGTCTTTGTGTGGAACACCACCGGCGGCACTCTGTTTGTGTTCTCGGTGGCGGCTCCAGCGATGGTGATGATCGCCACCATCATCGTTGCCGGCACCACCATCCGCGAATTCCGCCAGGCCCACCGACTGTTCGCCATCGAACATCGGGGTTCCGACGAGATCATCTTCGGGCAGGGTGACCCTGGTGACTGCGCCTACTTCATCCGTCACGGCCAAGTCGAGGTGATTGACGGCGCAAGCAACGAAGTGGTGGCCAGCCTCGGTCCCGGGGATTACTTCGGCGAAATGGCTCTGCTGGGCGACCGGCCCCGTAACGCCACGGTGCGAACCCTGTCCGACTGCCAGTTCGCGGTGCTCGGCAAGGAGAACTTCCTGCACATGGTGGGTCTCCTGCCCGCCACCAAGGAGGCCGTGCTGGCCACCGTACGGGAGCGCGCCATGCGGCTCGATCGCGGGCGGTCGCTGGAGTCGGATCAGAGGGTCGACAGCAGCACCGCTTGACGACCGGTGGTCAATCCACCTTGAACTCGAACTTCCCTCCATTCGCACCTTTGATCCTGACCTCGACCTTGCCCACCGAGTCGTCGATGGTGACGGTCCTGCCGAGCAGGCACTCGGCCACCGCCCACGGCATGACGACCTCGACCCTGCCGTCGTCATCCAAATCACGAATGTCGAAGCGTGACGGAACGCGATCGACGACGGGCCCGGATCACCGAGTTCGTCGGTGGTCAGCGAGGCTCGAGCTCCCCGGCCGCCCCGGTCGAGGGTCTGGAGCAGGTCGTGGAACTGCGAATCGTCGGTGCCCTCACAATGCAGCTCGGAGCCCACAAGGCCTTCAACGACGGATCGTGCGAGCACCTCGGAGACGACCACCAAGAGCTCGTCGCCATCCCCATCGGTTGAGATCTTGATCGAGTTCTTGCCATCCCCGGCTGCGGCCAGAGCGGCGGCGAGCAGCAGACCCAGGACCAGCACCATGACCGTCGTGATTCGAGAGTTGCCGTTGTTCATCATGGTTCGTGAAACGCACACCGCAGTTTTTGGTTCTCGCCACTTGGGTTCGGATATTTGTCCGGGCCCGTCGGACACCAGGTTGACCGCTGGCCACGATGGTATTACCCTGTAACACCAGGAGTCCAATGGACACAAAACACCAGATCATCACCTTCAAGGCGGACGACGCGTTGGTGCGGGCCATGGAGGGCATCACCAATCGATCCGAGTTCATCCGGGCCGCGATCCTCGCTGCACTCGACGGCACCTGTCCGCTGTGTCGGGGCACCGGGGTACTCAACCCACGACAGCGAAAGCACTGGGCGGAGTTCTCCTCGAATCACTCGGTGGAGACCTGCGACGACTGCCAGGAACGCCGGATGGTCTGCAAGGTCTGACAGCTTGACGAAGACACACCCACTCACGATCGGAATCGTTGTCGCGCTCGGGTTCGCGGTCACGACGTCGTCAAGCGCCGAAGATGTCATCGAGGTCTGGGTCGGCATCCTTCCCCAGGTCGAAATGGTGGAGCGCGTCGGTGGTGACCGCGTGGCGGTTCACCCCCTGGTCCAACCGGGACACTCACCCACCACGTATGAGCCCACTCCCAAACAGCTGGCGGCCATGTGGCAGGCCGATCTCTACCTCGCCATCGGGGTTCCTTTCGAGGAGCCGTTGCTCAAAAAACTCGAGGCGATGAACCTCCAGATCCCCATCGTCAGCGTCTTCGAAGACATCGATCGCATACCCATGGACGACCACCACGATCACGGCGATGCCGGCCGTCCCGATCCCCACATCTGGCTCGATCCGGGGCTGGTGAAGGTGCAGGCGGACGTGGTTCGGAACCAGCTCTGCGAGCTTCGACCGGACCACTGTGCCGAGTTCGATCGAAATCTGGAGGGATACCTGCGTGACGTCGATGACGTCCAACGCCGGATGGACAAAATTCTGGGGCCATTCGAGGGCCGCGACATCTTTGTATTTCACCCGTCGTTCGGCTACCTCGCCCGCCGCTATGGCCTGCACCAGGTGGCTGTGGAGGTGGACGGCAAATCGCCGTCTCCGCGCCAGCTGGCCGAGCTGGTGGAGCGAGTCCACGGCTCAGATACCAGGGCCATCTTTGTTCAGCCCCAGATCGCCGATCGTGCGGCACAGTCGGTGGCGGAGGCGTCCGGCTGCGAACTCGTGGAACTCGATCCGCTCGCGGCGGACCACCTTGCCAACCTCGAACGGATGGCGCGGCTCATCGCCGCGTCGTACGGAGGCTGACCGTGGCCTCACCAGTCATCGAAATGCGTGGCCTCGACTTCAGCTACGACGGCCGCAACAACGTTCTGGAAGACGTCAGCCTGGCGGTGTCTGAACTCGACTTCGCGAGCGTCATCGGACCAAACGGCGGCGGCAAGACCACCCTGCTGAAGATCGTCCTCGGGCTGCTCCAGGCCACGGCCGGAACTGTTCGAGTGCTCGGCACCTCTCCCCGTCGCGCCCGACCGAGGATCGGTTACATGCCCCAGTACGCCACCCTCGATCCGAGCTTCCCGGTGGAGGTGGGTGAGGTCGTGCTCATGGGCCGCCTGGGGCCGACCCTCCCCGTCGGGAGGTTCAGCAGGACCGACCGCGAGGCGGCGGAGTCAGCTCTGGAACGGGTTGGATTGGCGGGTCTCGGGCGGCGCCCCTTCGCAGAGGTCTCCGGCGGCCAACGCCAGCGGGTTCTGCTGGCTCGAGCCCTGGCCTCGGACCCGGAGTTGCTGCTGTTGGACGAACCTGCATCGGGACTCGATCAGAAGGTGGAACAGGATTTCTTCGAGCTTCTACGCGAGCTCAACCGGTCCAAGACTTTACTTCTCGTGTCCCACGACCTCGGCTTTGTCCAGTCATTCGTTCGCTCGGTGATCTGCGTGCACCGAACGGTGGACGTCCACCCCACCGCGAGCCTCGACGGCACCACCATCAGCGAGCTGTACGGCGGCGAGGTCCGCGCCGTGCGCCACGACCACAGGCACTGAGATGGAGTTCATCCAGGCCCTCCCCCACCTGTCCTTCCTGCAGCACGCACTGCTCGCCGGCGTGCTGGCCAGCATTGCGTGCGGGGTTGTGGGGAGTTTCGTGGTCGTTCGACGCATCACCTCCATCGCCGGAGCCATCGCCCATTGCGTGCTGGGAGGCCTCGGCGCGGCCCGCTGGCTGCAGGTGGTGCACGGCCAGACGTGGGCCACCCCAATGCTCGGGGCGGTGGTGGCGGCGTTGATCGCGGCGCTGGTGATCGGTCTGGTCACCCTCCGTGGAAGGGAACGGGAAGACACCATCATCGCTGCCCTGTGGGCGGTGGGAATGGCTGTGGGCATCCTGTTCATCTCCCGGACCCCGGGCTATGACCAGGACCTCATGAGCTACCTCTTCGGCAATATCCTGCTGGTCCGCGGCGCCGATCTGTGGCTGATGCTTGCGCTCGACGTGGTTGTGGTGGCGCTGACCGTGATGCTCTACCCCCAGCTCCAGGCCATCTGTTTCGACGAGGAGTTCGCCCGTGTGCGTGGGCTTCGAGTGGAAGTCTACTATCTGCTGCTACTGGTGCTGACCGCCGTGACGGTGGTGCTGTTGGTTTCGGTTGTTGGGATCGTGCTGGTGATCGCCCTGCTGACCCTGCCGGTGGCCATCGCAGGCCGTTTCACCACCACCCTGCGCGGCATGATGGTGCTCTCATCGCTGCTCACCATCGGATTCACGGTCTCCGGGCTGGCGCTTTCCTACGGACCTGATCTACCGGCCGGCGCCACCACCATCGTACTCACCGGCATCGTCTACTTCGTGGTGCTCGCCCTGGGAACCTTGCGACGGACCGCGAATCGGCGGCACTAGCCCGCACCTCTCACGGAGTACGTACTGAGGGCGGCGAAGCACGGTGAGAACTGCGGGCTGACCTGATTCTCTTGACCGCCCGCCTCGGCTGGGCTATCTTAATGTATATTCAATCTCAATATCTCTAATAGATGGCAACAACCGAGGAGGACCCATGAAAGCAACCCGTCGACTCTCATTCACGACGTTGATGACCTGCTGCGTGCTCGCGTGCGGCATCGCCACACCCACGTTCGCCCAGACCTTCGACTGCGGCAACGCCCGGTACGATGACGGCGTCTTTTTTGACGCGTTTTACTTCGGTGGTGGGATGGCCGGCAACCCGGATTATATGTATGCCGTGTTCTTCGACCTCGCCGACTTCGGATACGAGCCGGGCGCGGTGGAGATCACGGGCTTTTGCGCCGGTAACTTGTATGACTGGGGCGCCAACGCCGCATGGCCCAACGAGGTCTTCGTCTACCCCGACAACAACGGTGTCCCGAATGAAAGCGTCATGCTGGCGCACGGCACCATTTTCACTGGCACCGGTCTCGGAGAGTCGGTCGTCATGTTTGACCAGCCGGTGATCCTCCACGGCAACTTCTGGCTGATCAACCGGGGCCATGCTCCTTTTGACCGTTCCGACTTCAACATGGAAGCCGATGGCGCGCCCGACTCCGGTCACTCGTTTCTCTCCACCAGCGGAATCAACGGACTCGAACCGGCGACCGACGGCGACTGGTTCCTGCGGGCAAACCTGCAGCCGGTGAGCCGTTCCTATCTGACCGGCGGGCTGGCCCACGCCTCCGGCGCCAACAACAGCCAGTGGCGGTCCAAATTCGGGATTCTCAACACCTCGGGCCGGACGGTGGAGGCGACGGTGACCTTCGCTCGTGCGGGGGCCAGTCCGGTGAGCATGACCGTCACCCTGGCGCCACACGAGCTGAAGACCTGGGACGACGTTGTGGTGGATCTGTTCGGGATCACCGACCAGGTCTCCGGTTCGATCAGCGTCGACTCCGACTATCCGGTGGTGGTGACCGCCCGAACCTTCAACCAGGGCGATTCCGGGACATTCGGACAGTTCCTCCCCGGAGTCTCCATGTACCAGGCCATGACCTACGGTGAGATGGGCGCACTGTCGCCCCTGTCCAACAATCCGGCCTTCCGAACCAACGTCGGGTTCATCAACCTGGGCGGGGCGGACGCCAAGGCGGCTGGGGATGTCGAGATCAAGATCAGTGTTTTTGACAGCTCGGGCGAAATGCTCGGCTCGAAGAACCTCACCGCCGGCGCAGGGGAATGGAAACAGCAGAATGACATCTTCGGCGCCGTGGGAGCTGGCACCGTGGATAACGGCTACGCCATGGTCGAGGTCTTGACCGAGGGCGGCTCCGTGTGGGCCTACGGCTCGGTGGTGGACAACGCCACCGGTGATCCCACGACGATTCCGGTGAACGTCCAGTAAGCTCTCATCGAATCACCACAACCCATCGCCCCGGGGCCCAGCACGGCCCCGGGGCGTTTTTCGTTGGTTCAGCGTCAGGTCTGAGATAGAATCTCCTGTCCGGAGGGAGTCAAGATCATGACCCGACACTCGATCCGAGGCCTCGTTTCGCTGATATTCCTGATCACCGTGGCGTCCGTCGCCGGTGCCCAGGAGGACCCACAGGTGTTGGAGTGCGGCAACGCGTACTACGACGACGGCACCGCGGTCAATTTCGCCTGGTTCGGTGGCGGCGAGGCCGGTGACCCTGAAAAGATGTTCGCGGTCCGCTTCGACCTCGCCGACTTCGAGTATGAACCGGGCACCGTGGAAATCACCGGCTTCTGCGCCTCCAACCAGCTTTCGTTTGGTGGTCTCTTCCCCAATGAGGTCTTTGTCTACGCCGATGTTGAGGGGGTTCCGGACGACAGCGTGGCGCTCGCCCAAGGCCAGATTCTGACCGGCAACGGCTATGGCGGTGCGTCCATCGTCATGTTCGACCAGCCGGTCACGCTGCACGGCGACTTCTGGCTCGTCAACCGGGGCTACGAGCCGCTGGCCACCACCGACTTCAACGTTGAAATCGACGGCGAGCCGGACTCGCAGCACAGCTTCACGTCCATCGAAGGCGTCGAAAACCTCGCACCATACGAGCTTGGCGATCTCATGCTGCGGGCCTATCTGCAGCCGGTCGGGGCCGACGAGAGCGGCAGCTATCTGACCGCCGGTGTGGCTCACAGCCCCGGCGCCAACGACACCCAGTGGCGGTCCAAGTACACCATCCTGAACACCGGTCCGCGCACCATCGAAGCGACGGCCAGTTTCTTCAGCGACAGCGACGTCACAGAGGTGGATGGCATCCTTCTCCCGGGTCAGATGCTGGCCTTCGACGACGTGTTGCCCGAGCTCTTCGAGATCACCGACGACGCCACTGGATCAATCCGGTTGGACGCGGACGGCCCGCTGGTGGTGACGGCCCGAACCTACAACGCCAGCGAGGACGGCACCTTCGGCCAGTTTCTGCCGGGGGTCAAGAGCGGGCCGGTGCTGATCCAAGGCCACACCGGAGTCATCTCACAACTCGCCAACAACGACGCCTTCCGCACCAATATCGGTTACATCAACCTGTCGGACGTCATCTGCCGGGTGACCACGGCGCTGTACGACGCCGACGGCAATCAGATCGGCGACGAACGCACCCGCCAGCTCGACCCGTCGCAGTGGAAGCAGGACAACAACATCTTTGACCAGGTCGGTGCCGGCACCCAGGACAACGCCTACGCCCTGCTCGAGGTCCTCACCGACGGCTGTTCGCTGTGGGCCTACGCGTCGGTGGTGGACAACCGCACCGGCGACCCGACAACGGTGCCGGTGGTCGTGCAGTAGCCCCGGCCCACCCTCCCCGACCGCCGTTGGAGCGCAGGCGTCCCGGCTGCGACCTTGATCGAAGAACGAAGAACAAAGAACGAAGACGTTGTTTTGGGCGTCTCTCCGGGGTCCTTAACGCTCCGGGCGGGCGGGGATCTTGAATCTTGCATTTTGGATCTTGGATCTGGGTGGGTGGTCGAGCCATCGTATGATCGTGGACGCCACCGGAGGAACCCATGGCCGTCCCGCGCCACATCACGAGCTACCCGATCCGCGGTTTCGACTGTGACCCGAGTGGCAGGCTTTACCCGCGGACGCTCTTTCTCATGCTGCAGAAGTCGGCCACCGCACACGCCTTTGAGTTGGGGGTGGGCGTCGATCTCCTGATCGAACAAGGCATCGCCTGGGTGCTGTCACAACTGCGCGTCACGATGGACCGCTGGCCCACCGTGGGAGAGACAATCACCGTCGAGACCTGGCCCGAGGCGGCGAGCAGAACCCGCACCGACAGACGATTTCGGATCCTCGATGAAAACGGCGATCTGCAGGGCGAGGCCATCACGTTGTGGTTGGTGATGGACCTCGAGCGACGTCGACCCACCCGGCTGCCAGAATTCATCACCTCCAAGCTCGGGCGGGCGCTGGTCTCGAGCCGGCCGATGCGGCTCGACCAGATCCCGGCGCTGGAATCGCCCCGGAACGAACGCAGACTGACCGTGTCCTTAAGCGATCTCGACATGGTCCACCACGCCAACAACGCGGCCTTCGTCGAGTGGATGTTGGAGTGCGTCGCCGAGTCCCTGTGGAACAGCCATGATCCGGTGGAAATCGAGGTCCACTACCTGGCCGAGTGCAGGCTGGGAGAGACCATCGCGTCCCAGTGTCAGTCGTTGGACGGCGCCGAGCCCAGGACCGCGCTCCACCGCCTCGTTCGGGACTCGGACGGAATCGAGGCGGCGAGGGGACGCACCCTATGGCGACCCAGTGCCACCCTGGATCGGTGAATGCCCCCCACACCCCACCTCACCCCGGTTGTGCCCGGTCTGGATATCCTCGAGGGCGAATCCGAGGGTCGTTTTCCCCGCAGCCACTCATTCGTAATCCGCGGTTCGACCGACGTCCTCGTGGATGCCGGCTGCGGCTCCAATCGGCTCGCCGAACTGACCACACGATGGCGGCCCGAGCTGCTCATCGTCAGCCACTCCCACCCGGACCACTGCTCCAGCGCCTGGATGCTGGAGGGCACACGCATCATCAGTCCTGAACAGCGGGCGGACAGCTTCTGGCGTTTTGGTCCGCAGAGCGTCCGCTTCGCCGGCCCGGCGGCCCAACAATGGATCCGGTTCGTCACAGACCACATGGGCATCCGTGAGTTCGACGCCGACGAACACTTCGAGGATGGAACCCGTTTCGACCTGGGCGGCATCTCCCTTGTGTGCCACCACGCGCCGGGCCACGCCGAGGATCACTACGTACTCTTCGAGCCGCACTACGGCATCGCCATCACCTTCGACATCGACCTCAGCGGATTCGGCCCATGGTACGGCCACGAAGAAAGCGACATCGACCTCTTTCTGGACTCGATCCAAATGGTCATTGATCTGCAGCCGCGCATCCTTCTGTCGAGCCACAAGGGGCTGATCACCGACGACATCGAGGGACGATTGCGTCGTTTCGCCGCTGTCGTGGACGACCGGGACGACCGCATTCTGGCTCTGCTCGACCGCCCCAGGACCATTTCGGAACTGGTGGATGAAAGCCCGATCTACGGCGGCCACCCGTACCCCGAAATGCCGCTCGATTACTGGGAGGGCCAGATGATCGAAAAACACCTTCACCGACTCGTCAGCCACGGTAGGGCGATGGGTGAGGAAGTGTTTCCGGAAGAACCGGCGACCCAACCACGATGGGTTGCGACTCGAGGGGTGTGATGGCACGATGGGATAGGAGTCAGCCATGACATTGAAGCAGTCCTCGTCCGCTCGATGGATCGCTCTGCTGGCGAAAGCCTCGGTTCTGGCGCTGACGATAGCGTGCGCCACCAACCCGGCCACCGGGAAACGTCAGTTTTCCCTGATCGGCGAGCAACAGGAGATCGCCATGGGTCAGGAGGCGGCCAAGAGCGCCCTGGCGCAGTACGGCCGCTACCCCGACGACGAGCTGCAGGCGTACGTGGCCGATATCGGAAAACAGCTCGCCGCCGGTTCCGAGAAGCCGGAGCTTCCGTGGACCTTCACGGTGGTGGACGATCCGACGGTGAATGCATTCGCTCTCCCCGGCGGCCAGATCTTCGTGACCCGCGGCATTCTCTCCCATTTCAATTCCGAAGCCGAACTGGCCTCGGTGCTCGGTCACGAGATCGGCCACGTCACCGGGCGCCACTCGGTGGAACAGATGAGCAGGGCCCAGATGGCGAACCTCGGCCTCGGTGTGGCCATGATCGCGTCGGAGGACATTCGTCCCTACGCCGGTCTGGCGGCCCAGGGCCTGGGCATGATGTTCCTCAAGTTCGGTCGAGACGACGAATCCGAGTCGGACGAACTCGGGCTGCGATACATGACTCAGGCCGGCTACGACCCGCACGAGATGCCCAAGATGTTCGTCACCCTGGACCGGATCAGCGACATGCACGAGGGAGGCCGAATCCCGGCATGGGCCTCCACCCACCCCGACCCCGAAAATCGCGAGCAGAACACCTACGCCCGCATCCAGAAACTCCCGGTGGACCGCCGGACCGGCACCGTCAACCGGGACGGCTACCTCCGCCGAATCGACGGCATCGTCTTTGGCGACAATCCTCGGGAGGGCTACTTCATCGGCAACAGCTTCTACCACCCCGAGCTCGCATTCCGGATTGAGTTTCCAGACGGCTGGCAGAAGATGAACACCCGCCAATTCGTGGCGGCGGTGAGCCCGGAGCAGGATGCCATCGTCCAACT
Source organism: uncultured Holophagae bacterium (assembly GCA_963710645.1). Classification (GTDB taxonomy): domain Bacteria; phylum Acidobacteriota; class Thermoanaerobaculia; order Thermoanaerobaculales; family Sulfomarinibacteraceae; genus FEB-10. Next base: position 1,075,841 of record CAVQBD010000009.1, read on the forward strand.
CACCCTGGCCCAGGGCGACGACGCCCATTCAGCGGCCAACGCCTTCTTCTCCAGCGGTGACGTGGAACAGGGACCGAGTTGGGGCCGGAGCTTCTACAACTTCCGCACGGTTCCCACCGAGGACCGGCCCACGGTTGTGCGCGGCCTGGTGGGCTTTATGGAGTACGGCGGCAGGGTCTACCGGCTCGTCTCCTACACTCCGGACGAGCGCTACGGTGGCTACCGGGACGCCATGCAACGATCGCTGGCCAGCTTCGAGGAGGTCACCAACGACCGTTACCTCGACGTGAAGCCAAAGACGGTGAAGATCATGAAGTTGCCGGAGAGCATGACCGTTTCCGAATTCAACCGACGCTACCCGTCCACCGTGGACGACGCCACCCTGGGCATCGCCAACGGCGTCGATCCGGGCGCCGTCCTCGAAGGGGGTACGCTGGTCAAGCGGATCGTCGGCGGGAAACTCCCCGAGCGGTAGGATGCCGAGAGGTTCCTCAGTTCTTTCCCGATCCGCGAGGCGGATTTGGAAAGAATTGAGGTTCCAAGCCCGATGAACTACGCTTGACCGTTATGGAAGGCAAGAAGATCCTGTTGATCATCACCGGCGGCATCGCCGCTTATAAGGTCCTCGATCTGATCCGGAGACTTCGGGAACAAAAAGCAGAGGTCCGCTGCGTTCTGACCGATGCCGCGACCCACTTCGTCACGCCGCTGTCGGTGGCCGCGCTGTCCGAACACCCGGTGTACCAGGATCTGTTCTCCCTCACCGACGAGACCCAGATGGGCCACATCCAGCTGTCGCGGACCGCGGATCTCGTCGTCGTGGCACCTGCGACGGCCAATATTCTGGCCAAGATGGCCGCCGGAATCGCCGACGACCTCGCGTCGACCCTGCTGCTCGCCACCAACACGCCGGTGCTGGCGGCTCCGGCCATGAATGTGGTGATGTGGGAGAAGCCCGCAACCCAGTGCAATGTGGCGACCCTTGCCGGCCGGGGAATCCAATTCGTCGGCCCGGCAGAGGGAGACTTGGCGTGCGGCGAGACCGGGCCGGGTCGGATGGTCGAGCCCGGGAGGATTCTCCATACAATCCAGCGGTTCTTCTCTCAAAAACGTCCACTCTCCGGTCGTCGGGTCCTGGTCACCAGCGGTCCGACCCACGAACCCATCGATCCCGTTCGATATATCGGCAACAGATCGTCGGGCAAACAAGGCCACGCCATAGCGGCCGCCCTCGCCGAACTCGGCGCCGAAACCCTCCTCGTGACCGGTCCCACGGAGCTGGCCGATCCTCCTGGCGTCGACGTACAACGGGTCGAAACCGCCCGCGACATGCTCGCGGCGGTGGAAGCCGCTCTGCCGGTGGACGCGGCGGTCTTTGCCGCGGCTGTGGCGGATTGGCGGGTGAACTCGGACTTTCAACACAAGATCAAGAAAACCGGCGGTGGGCCGCCGGAGCTCGTTCTGGTGGAGAATCCGGACATCCTGGCCACGGTGGCGGCATCTTCCAAGCGGCCCGATCTGGTGGTTGGTTTCGCCGCTGAAACCGAGGATGTGGAGGCACATGCGGCCGCAAAGAGGGAGCGAAAGGGTTGCGACTGGGTCGTGGCCAACGACGTTTCGGTGGGGTCCGGGACCTTTGGTGGTGATCAAAACACCGTGTTTTTTGTAACGGCGGACGGGGTGGAACCCTGGCCAGCCATGGCCAAGATCGAGGTTGCAGAACGACTCGCCGCCCTTGTCGCCCAACGCCTGTCCGGGGACCACCACACCCGTTGAGCGGGACGATCACCAGCAAAACAGTTGCAGGAGGAGCACAAACGACGTAAGCTTGTGGCGGGTGTTTGGACCGTCGGCTGCCCGCAATGGCAGCAACCGGCAACACCCAAGCGACCTGAGCCGACCAGAGGGTTCCGGCTGGAGCGATCCAGGGTCGTGAGTATCTGCGCGATCGGGCAACAGCGAAGATGTGCTGTGCCGTCGCGTTGTCGTTTCCTCGGGCACTTCTATTGAGGAAAAGGAATGAGTGAGACAAACCAACAGCAGCAGAAGAACGAACAAAAACCCGGAAACCGGCGACGGCGGCGACGGCGGCCTCGCCGTCGAGGGGGCAACCAGGGTCCGGTGACCCAGGTCCAGGGCTATCTCTGGATGCGGGAAAACGGTGGCCCCGTGCTGGTTTCGGAAAAAAACAACTTCGTCGCCGAACGCGACGACGCGACAGTTCCCGTCGAACTGGTACGTCCGATGCACCTCGAGAGCGGGGTGATGATCGAAGCCAAGGCCCGCGGCACCGACCGCCCCAGAGTCTTCGAGATCGACACCATCGAAGGCATGGACCCCACCGAGTACCGCGAAAAGGCGGTGCCGTTCCAGGAGTTGATCAGCATCGATCCAGTGGAGCGGTTCAACCTCGAAACCGACCCCGACATCGTGGAACCCCGCGTCGCCGAACTGGTGGCGCCCCTTGGCAAGGGTCAACGATGCCTCATCGTCTCCCCTCCAAAGGCCGGCAAGACCACCCTGCTCCAGCAGATGGCCCACGCCATCGCGGTCAACCACCCCAACACCACGATCTTCGTGCTGCTGGTGGACGAACGGCCCGAGGAGGTCACCGACTGGAAGCGGAGCATTGCCCGGGGGGAGGTCTTCGCCTCGTCGTCGGACCAGTCCATCGAAAGTCACATCCGGGTGTCCGAAATGGTCTTCGAGCGCGCCCGGCGGCTGGTGGAGATGGGTGAAGACGTGGTCATCTTCATGGACTCGCTGACCCGGATGTCCAGGGCCTACAACAATGCCCAGAAGGGCTCGGGTCGGATTCTGTCCGGCGGCGTCGACGCCCGCACCATGGAAAAACCGCGTCGCTTCTTCGGATCGGCCCGCAAAGTTGAAGACGGTGGCAGTTTGACCGTGGTCGCCACCTGTCTGGTGGACACCGGATCGCGCATGGACGAGGTCATCTTCCAGGAGTTCAAAGGAACCGGCAACATGGAGCTGATACTCGACCGGAAGATGTTCGACAAGCGGATCTTCCCGTGCATCAACATCCCTCAGTCAGGAACCCGCAAGGAGGAGAAACTCTACCCCAAGGAACAGGTGGAGAAGCTCCACTTGATGCGACGGGCCCTCTCCACCCTTTCACCCGAGGCGTCCATGGAACTTCTGCTCCAGAAGGTGCGGGAGTTCTCCAGCAACAGACTCTTCTTGGAATCGCTCCAGCTCAAATAGTTGCTGGATGGCCTTGAATCGAGAATTTATCTCAAATAATATTGATCGCGGAGGTCTCATCGACCCGATGGATCAGCTCAGACTTCGCGATGATCGGCTGCGCCCGGTGGCGGCCAAGGTGCTCGACGGCCATCGACTGGACCGCGACGACGGGGTGTTGATCGCCTCCACCGAGGATCTCCTTGGCGTCGGGCGGCTCGCCAATCACGTGCGTGAACGCCTCCACGGCGACCGGACGTACTTCAACCTCAACCGGCACCTCAACCCGACCAACGTCTGCGTGGCGTCGTGCGGCCTGTGCGCTTTCTACGTGCCGTGGCGGGAGCGGGAACGGGGCTGGACCTATTCGGTGGAGGAGGCGGTGAATGTGGCCGCCCGCGACTTGGACGAGAGCGTGTCGGAACTCCACATCGTCAGCGGCCTCCATCCCAAGCTCAAGGTGGACTACTACGAAGAGCTCTTCCGGGCTTTAAAGTTCCGCTTTCCGTGGATCCACCTGAAGGCCCTGACCATGGTCGAACTCGACTTCCTGGCCTCGCTGTCGAGGATCACCGTGGAAGAGGTGGTGGACCGACTCAAGAACGCAGGGCTCGATTCGTGCCCCGGCGGCGGCGCCGAGATCTTCGCACCCCGGGTTCGGGAGCAGATCTGCGACCACAAGACGGACGGTGACCGGTGGCTCGAGGTCGCGGGCATCGTCCACCGTGCGGGGCTGAAGTCCAACTGCACCATGCTTTATGGTCACGTGGAACATGCCGAGGAGCGGGTGGATCATTTGCTGGCGCTGCGAGCCCAACAGGACGAAACGGGCGGCTTCCAGTGCCTGATTCCTCTGGCCTTCCACCCAGCCAACACCGAACTCGACCATCTGCCCCCCACCGGCGGGCGGCTCGATCTGCAGACCATCGCGCTGTCGCGTCTGATGCTCGACAACGTGCCCCACATCAAGGCCTACTGGATCATGTTAGGCGAAAAGGTGGCCCAGGTGGCGCAGCACTTCGGCGCTAATGACTTGGACGGAACGATCCACGACGAACGCATCACCCAAGCCGCCGGAGGAACCGCCGGCACCGGGATCTCCCGCCGTCGTCTGGAGTTCCTGATCCGCGAAACCGGTCGCACACCAGTGCTCAGGGACACCCTCTACCGCGAGATCGAGCCGTCGTCCTCGGGAGAGGCATCCGCCGGACCGGACTCCGCGTCGTCCGCGGCGGCCGCGGGCTCGCCCACATCGGTCACGGCCTCCTGAGGCCCGGTCACCGCCAGCCACACGCCGGCCAACGGTTCGGCGAGCATCGAGTCTTGGCTCCACTCCTCCCAGCCGGGTGACAACCGGGCGGCGAAACCCACGAAGACGGCCAGCAGCACCACCCCGACGCCGGCGGCGAGAATCGCACCCGCTATCCGGTTGAGCCATCCCATGTGCAGGGCTTCGAGGGTCCGTTGCAGTCCCCAACCCGCCACCAGAAAGAGAGTTGCACAGGCCAGCACCAGCAACATACGAGCGAGAGCCGCCGCGAGCCATCCCTCCCCCACAACGCCGGCCAGCACCGACTCAGCCTGTGAACCCGCGACGACGGCCAGCCACAGCCCGGCGACAAAACCGCCGAGTCCGAACACGATCCGAACGGCACCCTTCCAGAATCCGCTGAGGGTGATCCCGAGCCACAGCACGAGGAGAACCCAATCGAGGAAGGTCATTGAAGCAGGCGAACGGTCAGCCGCAGGAAATCCGCCTCGGTGACGATACCCACCAATTCGCCCGAGTCCTCGATCACCGGCAGGCATCCGTACTTGTTATCGAGCAGGATGTTGGCCGCCTGGCTGACGGGCATGGTCGGCGGGACCGTCACGATACCCCGGTGCATCGCCTCGACGACGGGCACGGCGCCGAAGATCCGGCGCTGCTCGTTAGAGTCCACCTCGGCGAAAATCGAGAACGACGCCGCCAGCAGATCACGGTGTGTGACGAGTCCGACGAGCTTGCGATCCCGCAGAACCGGCAGGTGGCGGATCCGGCCCCGGGCCATACACCGCTGAGCATCGGCCAGGGTCTCGTCCTCGGTCAAGGTCACCAGATCGGTGGACATCAGATCTTTGACTGTCATCGAACTCGGCATCAGCGAATCTCCCCAGCGCAAAACGTCCCGCTCTCGAGGCTCTGGGACATCCGATCACGACCAGTGTACCCTGGATGAGAGCCATGCCATATCGATCAGACCCCTCCCCCGGACCGGCGGACGACACTTTGAGAAAGATGGTGATTCAATTCGCTGCCGACGACCGTCTTCACGAAGTCGTTCGCAGCGCGGTGGAGATCTACATGAGACCGATCTGCGGCGACGACGCCCTGGCGCCGGAAATCACACGCGAGCTCATCTCCGAATTGGCCAAAGCCGATGCCGGTCAGCCCTGCGAGGTGGTTTTTACCTGCCGTCGGCCTGAGTTGGAGACGACCGTCACCGTCGGCGATCGGCGGACTTCACGGAGGTGGACCGTGGGTGAAGGGGCTAGGGACTAGGGACTAGCCCAATTCGAAATTCGAAATTCGAAAATCTCCACCCACACCACCACAGTCCCGGGTTCCGAATCCCGAGTCCCGAGTTGCGGCCCACAGCTCCGGCCTGCTGACTGCTTACTGCCGGCGGGCAATGATCTCCAGTTGCTGCAGATTGTCGCGGGCGACCCCGTTGGAGGGATCCAGCGCCACCGCCATCCGGGTCGCGATCATCGCGTCACCGAGCCGACGCTCGCCCAGCCACGCCGAACCGAGCATGGTGTAGAGGGTCGAGGTCTGCTCTCCGACCTCCGCGGCCAAGGCCAGATCGACGACCTCGTGGGGCTGAAGCGAGGCCGCGACGGGAGGTTCACGAAACCCGGTCAGGTACTCGTCACCGCGATAACGCAGAATGCCCAGCTTGTGCCGAACAATGAGTTCGCCGCCCAGCCTGAGAGCCCCCTCGTCCTCGGGATGCTCGTCGAGTACGGACCGGATCTCGTTGAAGGCCGGACCATAGAGGGTGACGGCGGCGAGTGTCCCGGCCAAGGTGAGCCTGAGCCGAGGATCTGAAAACGCGGTTTCCCCGCGCACATGGAGAAGATGGCCTCCGAGTCGGTCCAATCTCTGCCATTGGGCGAGGTGTTCGGAGTCTGATCGCTCAGGCAACCGGTACTCGAACCAGGTGTAGGCGATCTGGTCGACCGGTTCGAGGTCGCGCAACCACGGGTAGGCCGCAGGGCCGCCGTTGAGAATCCCCATACCGGGCATTTGCATTGACCAGAATCGGTCCGGACGCAGGTCTGAAGGCGTCGGGATCGATCTGGTACTCCAGGCCGGTCCGCGCCACATGGCGCTCGAGAAAGCGGTCGTTCTGACCCCAATCGTAGTTGGAGTCGAGCAGGATGCGGTGACCATTTTTCGCCCCACCCCCCAGCAGATTGACGTAGGAAAGGTGATGGGGTTGGATCCACAGCGCCTCAGCGGCCATTGCCACCGCCAGGACGCCAAGCAGGATCCGTCGCCATCCCCGAGAGTCAAGCTGCGCCGCCCCGGCACCCGCAAGCATGAAGAGGAAGGGGTAGATGGGGAGGACGTGCCGGAGGCCGATGTCCAGGTTTCCGGCCATCCCGGCCCCAAGGAACAACACGATGGGCAGCACCACGAAGACCACCGTGTGGAGGCTCAGGCGGCGGGTCAGCCCAACCGCCACCAGCACCAGCCCCGGGATGGGGGTCTTGAACAGGATGGCCAACGGAAAGTAATACCACCATCCCTGACTCGAATAGCGCCCCAGCAAGTAGGCAAAATGGCCGCCGCTGCCGTGGCTGAGCTTGACTCGAATGGCCTCGAGATAGGGATCGGGGAACACATGGCCTTGGGCAAACGGCACCTGGAGGTACAACAGGTTGACCACCACCACCACCGCCGACGGTATCAGCAACCACGAGGCCACCATGGTCGGTAGCGAGGCCCTGCCCTTGCGCACCTGTCCGACGGCGACCAGGGCCAGGGCGACCACAGCGATGGGTAACAACAGAAATGCCTGAATTTTGACAACCAGGGCCACGGCGATGGCCACGGACGCCGCCGCGAGCCTGCCGACCGAGGGCGCTTCCACGTACCGGTAGAGCAGGAAGACCGTCGTTACAACGGCCCATGCCGTCGGCAAGTCGAGGGTCGCCAGGGAGGAATGCGCAAGCAAATTGGGCGAAAGACTCGCGGCAAACAGCGATGCCACCCCCGCCACCGGGCCCCACAGCCGGCGCGCCATGAGGTAGACGGCCAGTGCTACAAGCAGGCCGAGGACCATCACCGGGATGCGAAACAGCAGCAGATGCTGTTCGGTGAAGAGTGCGTAGTCGAGGCCGAGGAGGTGGACCGGCAGCCCAATCCAGAGCTGAGCCAGCGGGAAATTGTCGATCCCGCCGCTGTATTGTCCCGACGCCCAATACAGATAGCCCGCGGGGATGTGAGCTCCGAGTTCATCGGCCACGCCAGTATTTCGGATCGCTGCAGCCACCAGGTTGACGGCACACAGCACGAGCAACCCCACAACGATCCATCGTTCACGCCGCCGGGTCAGAACCCCCCCGAAACCCGGTGCAGTTTCGCTTTGAGAAGCCACCGTTCCATCGGCCTCTGCGTTGGGAGCCTCGGACATGCGGGTGCCTGGCGCACGTTCAGTCGGGGCGGGTGCCCCGCCCCCCCTCGCCGCTCGCCGACGACGCTTTTTCTTGGCCAATGACTCTCGCCTACTTCCGGCCGCCGCCCGGCGTACCTTGGAGTTCGCGCATGACGTATTTCAAGTTCTCACGCGCGGCATCAAACTCGGGATCGATGGAAAGCGCTCGTTCGAACAGCGCCCGCGCCGTCACCAGATCGCCTTCGCGGGCACTCAGCGCGCCAAGGCTGTTGAGGGCCCTGATGTCGTCGGGCATCAGGATCAAGGCACGCTCGAGGTGAAGCCGAGCCTCGTCCAACCGCCCCAGCCGACCGAGGGCGGTCCCAAGCTCGCGATGGTTGAGCGCATAATCCGGCCGCAGGGCCACCGCGCTCTCCAGATGCACCGCCGCCTCGTCCACCTCACCCATCTCGAGCAAGAGACTGCCCAGCTGATAGCGAGCTTCGAAGTACCCGGGATCGAGCTCCACCGCCTGGCGCATGCTCTCAGCAGCACCGCCGCGATCCCCATTGCGCAACTCGGCCGCCGCCACCACAAACCAGTACTCGGATTCGAGGTCAGCCTCCTGGCAGAAGGGTCCCGGAATCACCGACACGGCAAACGCGGTGGCGATCACAACGCCGGCCACAACGAGGTTTCTGGTTCGATCAACCTCGAATGATCTGATGAGCCACATGACCCCGGCCGCGGCCACCACCGCCAGGACCGGAACCACCGGAGCGCGATACCTCGCACTCACAAAGACGGCCACCACCGCCAGCGGATAGAGCACAAGGAACAGCGCAAACGGCACCGGCAGTCGCCGCCAGCCGGAGACCAGCCCCACCGCCGCGAGCGGCAGCAGGACTCCGAACGGAAATCCGAACGCACCGGCCTTCCAGACCAAGACCCGGAGAATGCTCGACCATTGCCGGAACAGGTAAATGTCCAGATTTCTCGGGATCTCTCGAGAACTGAGGAACTGCAATGATTTGACACCGATCCCCTCCGCGAAGGCCACGGGATCGTCCTGCACGAATTGCTCGAATTGGTCGCGAAAGAAGCGGTCGGTCTCCCACAGACCTTCGGCCCCGGCACGGGCCGGTTCGGTGACCAGGTCGCGCCACTCCTGGCCTGGCCGCGTGGTCAGGGTATTGCACGGCGATGGGTTGTTGCCGATGTGGAGATTGAGCCCGCCGCTCGCCGGAAGAAACGAGAAGCGCCCTGTGGCACCGTGACACAGCCACGCCACCGGCAGGGTCACCAGCGCGAAACCGACCACCATGGGGACCACAGCGCGAGCCAAGGCGGCTCGCTCCCGCCGGGCGAGGACCCACACCACCCACAACGTTGCCACGAACACGAACGGCAGAAAGGTCGGCCGCGTGATGACCGCCAGGGCGGAACAGCAACCCAACGCGGCATACTGCCACGTCGCTCGTTCTTCGATGGCCACGATGAAGAGCCAGAGCAGGACCACCGACCACATGGCGGCCAACCCTGTTGCCAACAGCTCGCCATCAAAGAACACGAGGGGCCCGTAGACAGCAATCAGCGTTCCCGCCACAACACCGGTGGTGCGGTCAAACAGTCTGTTTGCCAGACCACAGGCGAGCCCACAGGCGGCCGCTCCGATCACCGCCTGGACAACCTTGGCCACCACGATGGATGAGCCCGAGATGGCGTACACCAATCCGAGGAAAAACGGGTACAAAAAGGGCTGGTAGAAGAAGGCTTCCGAAAAGCCTTCACCGGCGGCGAAGGCCCGGGCGGCCCGATCATAGACCTCGGAGTCCACCAACGGCATCAGAAAGCTGGGGCTGTCGGACGCCTGCACCAGGTACAGCAGGCGGATCCCCAGAGCCACCGAGAACACGATCAGGGCGGGCATGTGGGGCCGGAGTTTGGAGATCCGTTCCGTCGGGTTCGGAGAACGCGGCTTGGCGGTCCTTCCACCACCGTCGTGGCTGGATTTCTGCCGTCGCTTCCGTCGCTTTGCGGACACGCCCCCTCCGTCTACCGACACCAACCTACATGTAGAGACCACCCGAGACGTTGAGCACCACACCCGTGATGTACGAAGCGGCCGGTCCCGCCAGGAATGCCACCGCCTCCGCCACATCCTCTGGGTCGCCGAGACGTTTTATGGCCACGTTGACCAGCAATGCCTCGCGTTGCTCGTCGGTCAGCTTGTCGGTCATGGCGGTCTGGATGAAGCCCGGGGCCACGGCGTTGACGGTCACGTTTCGGGTTCCGAGCTCCCGAGCCAGACTCTTGGTGAATCCGATCAAACCCGCCTTGGATGCTGCGTAGTTGGTCTGGCCGGCATTGCCCATCAAACCCACAACCGACGCCACGTTGACGATCCGCCCGCTGCGCTGCCGCACCATGAGCTTGGCGGTGGGCTGGGTGATGTTGAAGACGCCGTCCAGATTGATATCGAGCACCCGCCGCCAGTCGTCCGCCTTCATTCGGATCAGCAGCTGGTCGCGGGTGATACCGGCGTTGTTGATCAAAATGTCAAGCCGCCCATGGCCGGAATGTATCGCAGCCACGGCGTCGGCCGCGGCTTCGCCGTCCGTGACGTCGAAGACCATGGCGTCGGCCTCACCGCCGGCGTCCATGATGGACGCCACCGTCTCGGCCGGATCCATGACGTCGGTGCAGACAACCGTGGCTCCACCGCGACCGAGCCGTTCGGCGATGGACCGCCCAATACCTCTCGCGGCGCCAGTGACCACCGCGACCTGATCTTTGAACTCACTCATGGCTTCCCCCGTTCCCCCCGAGTATCCGGAAACTCACTCGGCCAGCGCTTGAATCGTCGACTCGATCGACTCCACGGTGCCAGCAGCGTAGCACGTAGCTTCCGGGTGGATCCTGCGTACCAGACCACTGAGCACCTTGCCCGGCCCGACCTCGACAAAGGTATGGAATCCATCGGAGACCATCTGACGGATCGTGTCCGACCACAAGACCGGCGCGTCCACCTGACGAATCAGCCCCTCCCGCACCGTCATGGGATCCACCACCGGTGCAGCGTCCACGTTGCGGTAGACGGGCACCGACAGGGCCTCAAAGGGGAGGGCATCGAGGGCCGGTGTCAGCCCCTGCCGGGCCGGCGCCATCAGCGGTGAGTGAAACGGTGCCGACACCGGTAAAGGAACGGCTCGTCGCGCCCCTTCTTCGATGCAACGGGCGATGGCGCGGTCCACTGCGGCGGCATCGCCGGCAATCACCACCTGCCCGGGCGAATTGAAATTCGCCGCCACAACCACCCCTTCTCCGGCGCCGGTGGCGTCGGCACAGGCCGTGACGACCTTGTGGTCGTCGAGGCCGAGCACCGCAGCCATCGCCCCGGCCCCCACCGGGACCGCTTCCTGCATGAGCCGGCCCCGCAGCCGCACGGTGTTCAGGGCATCGGCAAGGTCCAGACCACCTGCCGCGACCACGGCCGAGTACTCTCCGAGGCTGTGACCAGCCACGGCCTCCACCACGAGCCCGGCATCGGTCAGCACCCGCCAGGCCGCCATGGAGTGGGTCAGCAGGGCCGGTTGGGTGTTTTCGGTGAGCCGCAACGACTCCTCGGGGCCCTGCCAGCAGATTTCGGAGATGGAGGCGCCGAGGGCCTGGTCGGCCATGGCGAAGATCCCGGCGGCGGCGGGCCAGCGCTCGGCCACATCCCGCCCCATGCCCACCACCTGGGACCCCTGTCCGGGGAAGAGCGCTGCACACTTAACCCGCATGTCTCATCAGCTTTCTGCGGTGGACAGCCATCACGACCTCCTCTGGATTGTGCTAGAAACGGAAGAGTGCGGAGGCCCAGGTCAGACCACCGCCGAATGACGTCGTCAATACCAGGTCGCCGCGGCGCAGCAGACCCTGGTCTCTGGCATCGGTCATGGCCAGGGGGATGGACGCCGCCGAGGTGTTGCCCACCCTGTGGACGTTGCTGAACACCTGGTCGTCACGCAGCCCGAGACGCTGGCCCACAGCCTGGATGATTCGCTGGTTTGCCTGATGGGGGATAAAGAGGTCGATCTCCTCGACCCCGATTCCAGCCTTCTCCAACACCTCGAGACTGAGATCGGTGAGCGACCGAACCGCCACCTTGAAGGTCTCGTTGCCCCGCATTTTGATGAACGGCAATCGCCGTTCGATGGACTCCAGGCTGTGCGGCGGATATCGGCACCCACCACCCGGCATGGCAATCAGGTCGGCGTAGCTGCCGTCGGTGCGCCACAGGATTTGGAGGATTCCCTCGCCCTTCGGTGCCGGCCGCAGGATCACTCCGGCAGCGCCGTCACCAAAGAGAACACAGGTGGTGCGGTCGGTCCAGTCCACGTACCTCGAGAGGCATTCAGCGCCCACCACCAGCACAGTGGTCGCCTCGCCTGTGGCGATGAATTGCCGGGCCACGTTGAGGCTGTAAGTGAAGCCGGAACAGGCCGCGGACAAGTCGAAGCATGCGGCGTTTTTGAGCCCCAGCCTCGGCTGAACAATGGCCGAGGATGCCGGAATCGGCTGTTCGACCGTCGCAGTGGCCAAGATCAGCAGGTCAACTTCCTCTGGATCGACCTCGGCGTCGGCCATGGCGGCCCGACCCGCCCGCTCGACGATGTCCACCAGGCCCTCATCGTCGGCCACCACCCGTCGCTCCAGAATACCGGTGCGGCTGGCAATCCACTCGTCGGAGGTCTCCACCAGTCGCTCCAGATCGTGGTTGGTCAGTACCCTTTCGGGAAGGTAGGCGCCAAGTCCGGCGATCCTTGCGGTGCGCTCGAACCCGTCATGCATTGCGATCGAAATCCTCTCCCTCCGGTGCGTCCAGGACTTCGAGGATCTTGTCACCAATCCGTTCGATGACGCCGCTCGCGGCATAGGAATCCGCAAACCGGACCGCGTTGCGGATCGCCTTCGCTGTGGACCGGCCGTGACCTATCAGACAGGGACCATTGACACCGAGCAGCGGCGCGCCGCCGTACTCCGAGTAGTCCACCTTGCGCTTCAGGTTCCGAAAGGCACCCTTGGCCATCAGGAGGCCCGCTCCGTAGACCGGGGACCGTCCCGCCTCTTCTTTGAGCATGCCCACGACCATCTCACCGAGTCCCTCGGCCACTTTGAGGATCACGTTGCCGGTGAAGCCGTCGCAGACGATGACGTCCACGTCGCCCGCGAAGACGTCCCGACCCTCCACGTTGCCGACGAAATGGATGCCGGCCTCCGACAGGACACGGTACTGCTCCCGCACCCGCGGGCCGCCTTTGGACTCCTCGACGCCCACCGACATCAGACCGACCTTGGGCTCTTTGACACCCATCACCGACTCGGCGTAGAACGAACCCATCACCGCGAACTGGACCAGTTGGTGCGGCTTGCACTCCATGTTCGCACCCACGTCCAGCACCAGGGTGTGACTGTCGAGCCGGGGGAGAATGGCAGCCAGGGCGGGGCGGTCCACGCCGTCGATCATGCCGAGGGCGGATTTCGCCGCCAGCCACGCCGCACCGGTGTTTCCAGCGGTCACCATGGCCGCCGCCTTGCCGTCACGCACCAGCTCGGCACACACCGACAGCGACGAGTTCCGTTTGCGACGCAGCACGCTGATCGGCGGTTCGTTCATCCCGATCACTTCCACGGCGTCCACCAGCTCCAAGCCGTGCGGCAGCATCTTGAAACGCCCGACCTCGCGGCGGAGCTTTTTTATTGGACCCACGAGGGACACAGGAATGCCGAACTCGTGAACAGCTTCGAGGGCCCCGGCGACCGCGGTCCCCGGAGCGCCGTCGCCGCCCATGGCGTCGACCGCGATCGGGAGTCTAGCCCCCACAACTCACCAGCTTCCTGCTGCCGTTGGACCGCCCGAGCACCGCTCAGCCCCTGGCCCGGCGGTCAGCATCGGTCTCAGTCCAACTCCTCGACCTGGATAACTTCCCGGCCCTTGTAGCTGCCGCAGTGCGGGCACACCTGATGAGGCGGTTTGGCCTCGAAGCACGACGTGCACAGGCTCCAGCCGGGCGGCACCAGGGAGTGATGGGAACGCCGCTTGTCGCGCCGCGTTCTCGAGATCTTGTGTTTGGGATTGGCCATGATGGTCTCCGCTTCCGAAATTTCAAAAAATAATTGTGGTCAATTGGCAGAGCTGCTGCCGGACAAGTCTTGCAGTGCGGCCCAGCGAGGATCGATCTCCGCCTTGCATCGGCACGCCCCTTCCACGTTCCGGTTGGCACCGCAGCGAGGACAGAGGCCGGCGCAGGACTCGTCGCAGACGATTCTCATGGGAAGCGCCAACGAGACCTGTTCCGCAGCCACGTCTTCCAAGTCGAGCTCGTGACCCACCAGGAAGGCCACGTCGAGCTCGTCCCCGTCAATCGCGAACTCGCCCTCTCCGGGCGCCTGAGCACCGGGGCGATACTCAACCGAGAATCGATCCTCCACCTGCCACGGCACCGGAGCCAAACACCGCGAACATGCGGTCGGTCCGGATGCCCGAAAGGTGCCTTCCACCATGAAGTTTCCGCCCATGGGATGAATGGTGCCGACGAGCCACACCTCCACCTCACCCGCCACCTGGTCTTCGTCCAGGCGGTCCGGGCTCAGTGAGAGCTTCTCATCGAAGCCGAGCGGTTCGCTCTCGATGCGAGACAGATCGACCTTCATAGTTACCCCGTACACCCCCGGTGCACAGAACGGGGAGTATAGCAAACTTTGGCCAGAGTATGACTTGCACCACTTGGTTGAATTCTGAATTTTGAATTTTGAATTCTGAATTTGGCATATCCAACCCCCTGGGTGGGTGGGGGAGAATTCAAAATCACAAACTCAAAATTGAGAATTCCCTGCTCTGACGATCAACTCCGGCTGCCGAGAGCGGCGGAATTGGCGCGCGGAGCCAGGGTCGCCACAAAGACCCCAGCCCCGAGAGCCACCAGAACCAGGCCTGTCCAGGCGACGCCACCAACAACCGGAATGAACCGGATCATGAGCATGGCCATCACACCCACGAAGACATGGACCGTGATGGGCAGCAACCGGCTTGGGAGGACTCGGCCCAGCAGTGCGTTGCCCAGTCCACCACCAACCACCGCGAGGCCTAGAGCCTTCACGACCAGAAAGGCTACCGCCACGGCTGCGGCCAACGGCAAACCGAGCAAGGGCCCCAGCCCGATGACAGCAATCAGCCCGGCGACCAGGGTGATGGCCACCATCACACCGAGAACGAGGGTCTTTGCACCCAGCTGAGGCAGCACCGCCACCCCACGTCGAATGGGCGCCGGCCATAAAAAGGCGATCAGGGTGGTGGCGAACAACCACCCGCCGGCCGTGGAAAACCGTATTGCGGTATCGAGGTGAGCCCCCTGGTCGTCCTGGATGGGTTCCAACGACAGGCTCGCCAGTGACGACATCCCGATCACACGACCGTCGACCTGGGCTCCGGGCTCGACTCGAACCGACCCGAAGATGGAGACCGCATGACCGTGAACACGAGCCTCGGGCCCGAGAATGACATCACCGCCGATGGCGACCACATCGCCGTCGATCTCCTCGTCGACGCGAATCTCGGACAGCGCCCCTAACTTGGCCGGTGACGCAGTCGCCACCTGGCCGTGGCCCAGGAGCAGGCCGAAGACGATCAGCGTGATCAGTCGTCGCGTTGCCATGATGCAACGGGCTGCCACCGCCGGGCTGCCGCTATGACCGCTGCCAAGCCGCCCAGACCCACCAGCAGAGACACCAGCTGAAGAACTGGGGACAACGTCACTCTGGCCGCACCTGCGGCGGCGGTGACGGCCACTCCCCAATCGGCGGCCGCGTCCGCGATCGCCAACCAGGCCTGGGACGAAACTGTCGGGAGTTGCAGCAGCAGACTGCTGCCGGGCACTCCGCCGATCATTGCCACGCCAATGAAGGCGAGCACCAACGACGCCGCAACCGGAATGGCCGAGGCGACACGGCGCCTGAGGCGCATGGGACGGATCGATGCCATCACAGAATTGAAAACAGCGGGATCCTCCGGCGGCACGGCTGAGGACAGGATCTGCTCGAGGCCGCGTTCTGCGACCGACGCGGCCTGACATGAGGGGCAGGACTCGACATGACGATAGAGCGGCCCGTCAAGGAGGTCGAGATCGCCGGCGATCTCAGCCAGCGTTTCCTGAATTGCCCGACATTCGCTCTCCACCAGATTCCTCCTCTCGCGCGTCACGACAGATACTCGCCCAACGCCTTTCGTAATACGGAGTGGGCACGAAAAAGTTTGTTCTTCACGGTCCCGAGCGGCATCTGTTTGAAGTCCGCGATGTCCTGGTAGCTGAGTCCACCAAAATGGCGGAGCAGCACCAATTCCCGGTACTCCGGTCTCAGGTCCTCGATGGCGTCCCGTATGGTCCGCGCAAGCTCCTGATTTTCGCAATGACCCAGGGGGTCCTTGTGGACATCCGCCACCGCGACTTCGACCTCCTCGCCATCGAAATCACGGCGGTAGAGCGACACCGTGTGAAGACGCCGCCGCCGAAGTTGATCGATGCCGAGGTTGTGGGCGATCCGAAACAGCCACGTCGAGAAGCGATAGCGCGGATCGAAACGATCGAGGGCCGACCACGCCCGGACAAACGCCTCCTGGGAGAGCTCCCGAGCAAGCTCGATATCCCCAACCAGCTGGCCGAGAAACGCCGTCAACCTCCTCTGGTAACGGCGCACCAACGTTCCGAAGGCGCGCTCGTCCCCATCGAGGGCCATGGCAACCAGCTCTTCGTCAGGCGTTTGACTCACGGAAACCGCCAGACGTCGGCATCACGACAGATCGAACGGGATACGAAGCTCGCTCTCTTCGAGATCGATCCCAACCACCCACCGCCCCGGCTGGACACCCC
The DNA here is from genome assembly GCA_963710645.1 of uncultured Holophagae bacterium. Lineage (GTDB taxonomy): Bacteria > Acidobacteriota > Thermoanaerobaculia > Thermoanaerobaculales > Sulfomarinibacteraceae > FEB-10. The sequence continues at coordinate 1,092,600 of CAVQBD010000009.1, forward strand.
CGGGGATCTGAAACACCAGCCGTTCACCACAGACGCGCCGGTCGTTGACCTCCACTTGGTCATAGGTGGTACCACCCGCGCCGGCAAAGAACTGAAAGTCGCACGGCCGTCGGTCTCTCGGAAAGTACGCCCACATCGGGCTCGACGCCACGTCGGCCCGTCGCAAAGCGCTCTGCAGCTGAGAGTGGACAACCATATACTCCGCCTGCGACGGCAATGGAACCCGAGTGCCCGTGGGTGTCCGGACGAAGATCCCATCGCGGGTCACCCGAGCGCTGCGACGGTCGGCGGCAGTGACCGCCAGGTCGATAATCATCCAGTCGTTGCCCATATTGCCGGCCGCGAACCGGAAGTCCAGTACCGCCCACACCTGTGCATTCCCCGAGCGGACGAGGGTGGCGCCGAGGTTTTCCGTGACCGGCGGATCCACCGGCGCCAACGAGGTGGTTTCGCAGGCCAGACACGCCACGAGGGCGGCTGCAACCCCCACCGATCTGAGGTGTCGCAGCGCGGTATCTAAAAACATCCAGTTCCGTTTCAAAACGCCGCCGTACTCGGCGTCCGATGCTTACGATCCGTCGCCCCCGGCGAGGTAGCCCAGGTATTCCTTGGCCTCGGCTGCCTGCGGGCTGTCGGGCTCGAGTTCCAGGAATTTTTCGAAATCCGATTTCGCGGCGTCAGTGTCGCCGAGATTGAGGTCGATCAGGCCCCGGTAGTAGTAGGGCGTTCCGACTTCAGGGTAATCCCTCAGAGTTCGATCCATATAGCTCTTCGCCTGCTCCATATCACCGTTGTTGAAGTTGGCGAGGCCCAGGTTCATGAGGGTTGTCGGGTGCATCACCTCGTCCTCAGGGATCTTCGCCAACAAGGCCTCCGCCTCCACGAGATTGCCCTCGGCCGCGATGATGGCGCACTTGATCTTGAGGCTGGGCACGTGAGAGTCGTCGATGGCCAAGGCTCGGTCCAGGGTTGCTTTGGCCTGATCGGTGTTGCCCTCATTCAGGTAGGTGACGGCAATGGAGGACAGCACCACCGGATAATCAGACTCATCGAGTTGGGTCAGCGCCTTCTCGTAGTCGGCGCGGGCACCGGCAAAATCACCTTCTTCCGCCTTCGCGTCACCATCCTCGAGGAAAGTGCCCGCCTCATATCTGGAACGGGCCACCAACTCCTCCTTCGGAATCTTCTCCAACTGCGGTTCCACCGGATCCGAGACACCCGTGCTGAAGACCTCCACCGGCACAGGCGACTTCCATATCTGGTAACCCTCGGCCTCGACCCGGACCCACCACTTGCCGCCCTTGAGTCCAAGGAAGCTGAAGCGGCCCTTCTTGTCTGTGACGAAGGGTGGCGGGCCAGCCTCAGGGTCGATGAGCATCCGGTAGGACACCTGGGCGCCCTTGATGGGATTGCCATCGAGATCGGTGACGGTGCCCTTGACCCGTCCGCTGCCCGACCATTCCTGCGCCATGACCGAATTGCTGATGAGAATGATGGCGACCGCCACGATGAACAAAACAAAGCTGCGACGAGCGTTCATGCGTACGTCCTCCTCGGAGCCAGGATGTTACTTGAAACCGAGGCGGATGGGAACCCACCCGACCGTCCCGAAATTGGCTGTGGGTTGTGGGTGGTGGGTTGTGGCCCCCGCCCTTCCAGTCTAGAAAGCAAGGAGGAAGTCAAACGTTGAAAGGTAAACGTTGAACGTTCCCCCGCCCACCCGAATGATCCTGGCGTTTAACGTGTAACGTTTGACGTTCAACGACCACCCGTCAGGATGCCAGGCACCGTCGAAATCGATTCGCAGCACCAGGTCGACACATCTGCGGCGGTGCCAGGCACCGACAGAAGGACGGAGCCGGGAGGCCGCGAGCAACCTCGGGTAGCGCCTCGGGGAGATGGGCGGGTCGAAATCAGTGAATCAAAACCAACGCCCAGGCCTATTGTGGTGCGGCCGTCTCGGCTGCATTCCTGGGACGCGACCTCAGCATCGGCGTCACGGATACTTCGTCGCGCCCCGGTATTCATCTCGCTTCCCGTGAGGCTGCCAGGCACGCCTATTCGCCTCAACCAGACGAGTCGGTTTTTCCACCTTGGCGAATCGGGATGCCAGGCACCTCCGAGGGGCGAGCCGCTCGCTCAGGGTTTTATCTGTCGGGCCGATGCCAATATTCGGCGCGCTGCTTTCTTCAGGGGACCCTTCGACTCGGCCCTGCGGGCCTCGCTCAGGGTTTTATCTGTCGGGCCAATGCCAATATTCGGCGCGCTGCTTTCTTCAGGGGACCCTTCGACTCGGCCCTGCGGGCCTCGCTCAGGGTTTTATCTGTCGGGCCGATGCCAATATTCGGCGCGCTGCTTTCTTCAGGGGACCCTTCGACTCGGCCCTGCGGGCCTCGCTCAGGGTTTTATCTGTCGGGCCGATGCCAATATTCGGCGCGCTGCTTTCTTCAGGGGACCCTTCGACTCGGCCCTGCGGGCCTCGCTCAGGGTTTTATCTGTCGGGCCGATGCCCGACAGATAAAAATTGGGGGCCCGAAGGCCCCCAGATTGAACAGACCGAAGTCTGGAGATGAGTGTGTTAGAAGCTCAGACCAATGCCGAAACGCAAGGTGCGCGGGGCCTGGTAGACAGTTGTCTGGAGCCAGCCCTCGTCCACGCCGAAGGTCGTGGTTCCGGACTGCTCGCGGACCTGCGCCTGAGCAGATAGGTCGAACAGGTTGAAGATGTCCAAACGGGCGAACAAGTTCATGCCTCCGAGTACGAAGTCATACTTGATCAACGCGTCCAGACCCCAGGTGGTCTCGGTGGTTCCCTGGGAACCACGGGCCGAGGCCACCGAGTTGGCGGCGCCAGGCGCCGTCTGCTCGAAGAACGATCCGACGCCGTAGAGGGTGGCGAAGTCATCGGTCGGGTGCTTGCCGAGGGCGTTCATCGGCCGGCCGGTGCGGTAGTAGGCGAAGGCGCCAAGCTGCAGGCCGAAGTTGAAGGAGTACGAACCGTAGACCTTCAGGTTGTGACGACGGTCATTGGGCAGGAAGCCGTAGGCGTTGTCCATCAGACCGGCGAAGTCGAAGTCCTGGGTCAGACCAGCGTCGTCCTGACCGAGGTCGGACTTGAGGTAGCCCTCGTAGTTGCCGTAGCTCTGTGACCAGGTGTAGTTGGCCTGCATCAGCCAGTTGTTCGAGAAGCGCCGGTTGGCGGTCAACTCGACGGCCCAGTAGTCACGCTGCGCATCGGGATAGCCGAGTTCAGCAGCCGTGAAGCTGATGGGATCAGGCGTTCCGTCACCGTCGAGGTCGTAGAAACCCTCGTAGCTCGAGCCCGGGTTGCCGAGCACGTAGTTGAAGTAGTTCTCCTCGAGGCCGTACTTGTCGGCAAGGCCCTCGTCGATGGTGAAGTCCTCGATGACCGCAACAAAGTTACGATGGACGCCACGAATCCCGAAGGACCAGTCCTGGCCGACCATGTGTTCGTAACCTAAGATGTACTCCATCTGCGACATGGGGTCGAAGCTCGACGCCACGATGGTGGAGGTGTCCGGGATTTCTCCATTCGACACCGGAATGACCTCGAGCAGCTGGCCCAGACCGGTCGGCGAGCCGTCCGGATTGTAGGGCAGGCCGCCGTTCTGGCCGGTGACCTCGTAGTACTCGAACTCGTCGAACTCGAGACCGGCGAGGCGGATGTTGGTGTTGGTGGCGATCGGGATGTGGTACTGGCCGAAGCTACCATAGAGCTTGGAGCGGCCGTTGCCACTGGGATCCCAGATCAGGCCAAGACGGGGAGCGTACTGGTTGTCGATCTTAATGAAGGCATCACCCGCGCTGTTGAAGCTCTCGAACTGCTCCCAGCGAATGCCGAAGTTGAAGGTCAAATTCGGGGTGATCGCCCAGCTGTCCTGGGCGTAGATGCCGGTGTTGGTGGACTCGAAGGTGCCACCGGTCAGACGATTCCGAACCTCGACGACGTCCGCGCCAGCAGGAATCTCTGGGTAGTCCGCATTGGCGAGGTAGATGTACCGGGTGCCGCCGGAGTAGATGGCGTTCTCGGTGCTCTCGAGGTCCTCGTTGTCGAATCCGCCACGGATACTGTGGTTGCCCAGGTACCAGTCGGCATCGATCCGGTACGCGGTGCGGGTGTCGTCACCGTTCGCGATCTGCCAGTTCACCCAGCAGCCGATCGGGGTCGTGCTGACCCGCGAGTCGAAGGCGTAGTAGCAGTCATCGGCGTTCGAGCCATCGGTTCGGCCGAACTCGTTGACGCCGTACTGACCGGAGGCCAGGAAGTTGTCGCTGAAGATACCGGTGTATTTCAGGATGTAGTTCGTGCCACCGCGGCTGTTGACGCCGGTGCCGATGTAATCCCCCTGCGTCCTGGTCACGGGATCATAGGTGTACCGGTCACTTTCGAGATCGGTGCTGTCATCCAGGTAGGTTCCCTCGATGCGGTGGTTGTTGGTGATGTTCCAGTCCACCTTGCCGCCGTAGTACGGCACCGCGTTCTTGGTCACCGTGTAGCGGCCCTCTGCGGAATGGGTGTCCAGGTTGCCGACCTCGTTGGAGTACTCGGAGTCGATGTAGCGACCAAAGGCGAAGAAGAAGAGGTGGTCCTTGACGATCGGGCCACCGATTGAGAGCTGCGCCTCGAACTCCTTCGAAAACTCTTCCTGGTTGTCGCGGTTCCACGCGTCCGGGGACTGCTCCTGCAGGCTCTCGGGCTCGTAGTAGAGGCTCGCTCCGCCATGGAAGGAGTTAGTGCCGCTTTTGGTCACCATGTTGATCACACCGCCGGTGGCGCGGCTGAACTCGGCCTCGTAGCCGCCAGTCTTGATCTGCGCCTCTTCCAGGAACTCGAAGGGCACAAAGGTCGAACCCACGAAGTTCCGGAAGTTGGTGACGTTGAGACCGTTCACTGCGTACACGTTCTCACCAGGGGACGCGCCGCCGATGGAGGCAACGTTCTGGCCCGGGGTGTAGGACGAGTCGCTGTTGAAGCTCGAGTCAGAGCCGACAACGGCCGGCGCCATGAGCGCGATCTGGGTCACCTCGCGGCCAATCGGAACGTTGGCGTTGAGGTCGTCGGTGTTGACGGTCATGCCGCTGGTGGTGGACGTGACGTCCACGAGCGGCGCCTCGCCGGTGACCTCGATGACGTCGGTGACGGCACCGAGGGTCATCACGAAGTCGTTCTTGACGGTCCGGCCCAGGGCAACGTCGAGGTTGCGCTGGTAGGTCTGGAAACCGTCAAGGGTCGCGGTCAGACCGTATTTGGACGGCTGCAGCGCGACAAACTTGTATTCGCCGGCCGCGTTGGTCACGGTGTAACGCTCGAAGCCGGTCTCTTCGTCGTCGATGGTCACCGTCACGCCCGGCATGGTGGCTCCGTCCTGCGACGTCACGACTCCGATGATGGAGCCGGTGGTCTCCTGAGCATAGACAGTGCCCATGCTCAACAGGACCCCAAGGGTCAAAATAGCAACATACTTCTTCATGTTCCCTCCTTCATTCCTCAAAAAATTTCTCATACACTCACGACTTGAACGATTGAAAGCCAATCCTCCTCTCCCTCGGTTCGGAGGTGACGGGACACCCGACGCTGTGGTCGCGGGTCGCGTCCTGCTCCCCTTTATCTGGTAGGTCCCGACGGGACCGAAAGATCCACTTCGGTATATGAGCAAAGACCATGCCAACTTCTGGGTCTCGAAATGCTGCAATCGCAACTCATGGGGAACCACCGACAGATCATCGATCGCGTGACATTGGATCATAACAAATCATTGAACAAACACGCCTTATGATCATTTTTGGTGAAAAACTCGAGTCATTGAGAATTTCCATAGTGAGTGTCGAGATTGCGTATCATCCTGGAGATGTTCGAGAAACCGAACAGGAACCTCGGCGCGCATCCGGAAAACCGGAGGCGCGCCCCTCGCCACTCGCTCATGTAGACTGCGCTTTGGAGGTGGAGCGTGAAGAGAGCCATCACCATCACCCTGCTGCTCGCCCTGTCGGCGAGTGGAGCATTTGTCTCTGCTCAGGAAAGAGAACACGATGCAGTTGACGGCCAAACGGCCGACAACGGGCCGCCCGAGGAGCTCATCGGTGGTCTTGCCTTTGTGGACGAGATCGAGGTGACCGTGGTCGACGTCATCGCCTACGTCACCGACAAGAAGGGGAACGCAGTCTCCGACCTGACAAAAGACGATTTTCGGATCTACCAGGACGGCGATGAACGGCCGATTTCGAACTTCCAGCTCTACACCGAGGAGCTGATCCGGAACTACTATCAGGCCGAAGAAAATCCCGCATTGGCGGCTGCGACGGCCCCAATGCCGGAGGAGACTGGAGAGACCGCACCACAGGCGCTCAAACAGATCCAGCCCATCTGGCTGATGATCTACATCGACAACGACAATCTTCGGCCCTTGGATCGCAATCGTGTGCTCAGCCAGACCCAGGCCTTCATCCGGGAGAACGCCCAGCCTCCGGTGAAGATGATGGTGGTCAGCTTCAACAAGTCATTGTCGGTCATGCAGGAGTTCACCACGGACTCCAATGAGGTCATGGCGGCCCTCAAAGGCCTCAGGATGCACACCGGAGGGCGCAGCAGTCTTGACAACACTCGAACCGAGTTCTACGACGAGCTCGACCGATACAACACAGAGCAGGGCCAGTCGTCGACAAACTCGGTGCACCGGGCAAGAAGTCTCGCGTTCGGTTTTGCCGAGGAGGAGCAGAATGCGCTCTTCTTCGCCGTTGGCGCGCTCCGGGAGGCGGTCAACATGATGGCCGGACTGCCCGGCAAGAAGATGATCCTGTACGTTTCCAATGGTCTGGCCATGATTCCGGGAATCGACTTGTTCTACGCCATGTCGAACGCATTCGGCGATCCCGGACTGATCACCGAGGGCACCCGCTACAACCAGTCTCGGCTGTTCGATGCATTGGTCAAGAACGCCAACGCACAGGGGGTGACCTTCTATACGATCTCCGCCAGCGGCCTGCAAAACTCGACCATGACGACGGCGCAGTACTCCGGCCGACGGGACGTCCAGTCGGCAAGCCTCGAGGCCTCGAACTACCTGGATTCCATACGGTTCATGGCCGACGAAACCGGTGGCGTCGCGATCTTCAATACCAACGATGTCACAGCGCGTCTGGATCGCATCGAACAAGACTTCTACTCCTACTACTCACTTGGCTACAACCTCCAGTCGAGCGGCGCGGACAGGGTGCACCGAATCAAAGTCGAGATCCCCAGCCATCCCGAGTACCAGATCCGGTACCGGCGCCGGATTGTGGAAAAATCCACCGAGAGCCGAGTCCAGGACAAGGTCCTCACCGGTCTGTTGATCCCGCTCGACGAGAACGCCCTCGAGATCGCCATGACGACCGATATGCCGGTGCCGGCCTCGGAAAAACGTTGGACCGTGCCGTTCAAGCTCACCTTTCCGCTTGCAAACGTGGCCCTCATCCCCCAGGGCGACGAGTACGTCGGCCGGGTCGCCATGTTCCTCGCGGCACGAGACACCGGCGGCAAACAGTCCGACGTGGTCCGCCAGGAGCACGAGGTGCGCGTGGCAGCCGGTGACTACGAGGACGCAAAGGACCGGACGTTCACGATCCGGGCCAGCTTGCTCATGGAGGACGGGCGGTACAAGGTGTCCGCCGGTCTCCTCGACAGCTTGACGCGGCAGACCGGGTTCGTTTCCTCCTCCGTCATCGTCGGCGAGCAGTAGGAATACTCGGGACTCGGGGCTCGGGACTCAGCTACCAGATTCAAGCTCGACGAGAATCGTGCCGGCATCAACGGTGTCACCGGGAGCGACATGGATGACAGCCACGATACCGTCCTGCTCGGCGGTGAGCTCATTTTCCATCTTCATGGCCTCCAGGACCACCAGCGGCTGGCCCACCTTGACTGTGGCGCCGGCCTCGACCTTGACCGCGACCACCTTGCCCGGAATCGGCGCCGTGATTTCGCTGGCCCCACCTCCGGCGGCGCCCGATGACACGTCGATGGCCTCCACCGGAGTCAGCACCTGGAACGGGAACTCACGATCCACAACCCCGATCCGCCAGTTCCGATGGCCCTCCCGGTCGTAGGAAACATGAAAGCTCCGACCGTCCTCCACGAACCTCAGCGAGGCCACCGCGCCGTCGAGCCGAACCAGCTCCACATCGTGACACTCGCCGTCCACGACAACCTGGAATCCGCTGGCCGACCTTTCGACCTCGACCTCGTGTTCCCCTGAGCCGCCCCGAACAACCCATCTCATCGCGGGAACCTCCCGTGCTGCATACGCAGGCCCTCGCCCCACCACTCGCTGGTATCGCCGGCCGCCTGGCTCCTGTCCGCCAGACCACCGGCTTCCAGGGTCGCCAAACAGGCGGCGGCAACCACTGCGGCGTGTTCCGCCGCGGGATTGTGCCGGCCCTGAAGTTCATCGAGTTTCTTCGAGGCCAAGAGCTCATCCAGAAAGCCGGTGTGGAAGTCCGCGGTCTTGAATTCGTCCATGTCAACCAGCGTCTGAAACAACGGCAGGGTTGTGGCGATGCCGCGGACTCGGTACTCCTGCAAGGCCCGTTTCAGCCGGGACAGGGCCCCTTGGCGATCCGGTGCCCACACAACCAGTTTGGCCAACATGGGGTCATACTCCAGCGGCACCACGCTGCCTGCGATGACGCCCGAATCCACCCTGACACCCGGTCCATCCGGCCGTATCAACAGGCTGATCCGCCCCGGAGAGGGGGCGAAGTTGCGAAGCGGATCCTCGGCATAGACCCGACATTCGATGGCGTGGCCCCGGGGCTCGAGTTCGTCCTGACGGAACGAAAGTTCCTCGCCGAGTGCCAAGTTGATTTGCTCACACACGAGGTCCACGCCGTAGACCATCTCCGTGACCGGGTGTTCCACCTGAAGCCGGGTGTTCATCTCGAGGAAGAAGAAATCGCCATCGGGATCCACCAGAAACTCCACGGTCCCCACCGATTGGTAGTTGGCCGCCCGGACGATGGCCAGCGCAGCTTCGCCCAATCGAGATCGGAGTTCGGGACCCACCACGGGGGAGGGGCACTCCTCGACCACCTTCTGGTGCCGGCGTTGGATCGAGCACTCGCGCTCGCCGACGTAGACCGCAGCTCCGTGCTGGTCCGCCGCCACCTGAACCTCGATGTGGCGCGACCGCGACACCAAACGCTCCACATAGACCCGATCGTCACCGAAATAGGCCTTCCCTTCGGACCGGGCCCGGTCGAAGGCCGCCGCGAGTTCATCGCGCTCAGCCACCGCGCGCATGCCCTTTCCACCGCCTCCCGCCACCGCCTTGAGCAACACCGGAAAACCGTGTTCATCCACAAAGGTCTCGAGTTCGGACAGATCTTCCAGCGGTTTGATCAGACCGGGAATCAGCGGAACTCCGGCATCAACCGCCAGTTTGCGGCTCTCGGTCTTCGAACCCATCAGCCGGATGGCGGCCGGTGGGGGACCCACCCAGATGAGGCCCGCCTGTTCCACCCGTTCTGCAAAGACGGCGTTCTCCGCGAGAAAACCGTAGCCGGGATGCACGAGTTCGGCCCCCGATCGTTTTGCGGCATCGATCAGTCGGTCGATATCGAGGTAGCTCTCGGCGGCCGCCGCCGGCCCGATGCCGTAGGCCTGGTCCGCCATCAGCACGTGCGGCGACATGCGGTCGACCTCCGAGTACACCGCCACCGTACCGATCCCCATTTCCCGGCAGGCCCGAATGATCCGGACCGCGATCTCTCCCCGGTTGGCAATGAGCAGCTTCATTTGAATGTCCTGCGGAGTGGGGGCAAGTAAATAGTGAATAGTGAATAGTGAATAGAAGGCCGACAACACGTCAAAGATGTGGGCCTTCGCATCCTCAAACAGTTATGCTCCGTTTTAGCCCTCACTTTGCTCCTCCATCTTCACCACCACTCATCACCATCACTACCCGCTATTCACTATTCACTATTCACTATTCACTATTCACTATTCGCTATTCACTATTCGCTATTCACTTCTTCACTCGTCCACTCACAACGGGATATTCCCGTGCTTCTTGGTGGGCATCCAGTCCCGCTTGGTCTCGAGCATGGCGAAGGCAGCGGCCAACTTCCGCCGCACCAGCCGGGGACGAATCACCTCGTCGAGGTAGCCCTTTTCAGCCGCAACAAAGGGGTTGGCGAATTTTTCCTGGTACTCGGTCACCAATCGCGCCCGTTCGACATCGGGATCCTCTGCGTTCTGGATCTCGTTCCGGTACAGAATGTTGACTGCCCCCTGAGGACCCATGACCGCGATCTCAGCCGTGGGGAAGGCGAGGTTGACGTCGGTCCTGATGTGTTTGGAACCCATGACGCAGTAGGCGCCGCCGTAGGCCTTGCGGGTGATCACAGTGACCTTGGGGACCGTGGCCTCGGCCAGGGCGTAGAGGAGTTTGGCGCCGTTTCGGATGATGCCACCCCACTCCTGGGCGGTGCCAGGCAGGAAACCCGGCACGTCCTCCACGATCCACAATGGGATGTTGAAGGCATCGCAGAATCGGACAAAGCGGGCGCCCTTGGTAGAGGAATTGATATCGAGCACTCCAGCGAGATGGTTGGGCTGATTGGCTATGACGCCGATCGAGCGCCCCCCGATACGGATGAAGCCCACCACGATGTTCTTGGCAAAGTGCTCGTGGACCTCGAAAAACTCGCTGTCATCCGCCACCCAGCGTATGAGCTTCGTAATGTCATACGGCTTATTGGGATCCGCTGGCACGAATCCGTCGAGTTCCGGGATTTCGCGGTCCTGGGAATCCGAGGTGGCCAAAAACGGGGTCCTCTCGGCATTGTTCGAGGGGAGGTATGACAGCAGGCGCCGTATCTTGGCCAAGCATTCGGTGTCCGACCCCGAGGCGAAGTGTGCCACCCCCGACACCGAATTGTGGGTCATGGCCCCGCCCAGCTTCTCCTTGGTGACCTCCTCGTGGGTCACAGTTTTGATCACATCGGGACCGGTGACAAACATGTAGGAGGTCTGTTCAACCATGAACACGAAGTCGGTGATGGCAGGCGAGTAGACGGCGCCTCCGGCGCACGGACCCATGATGGCCGAGATCTGGGGCACGACCCCCGACGCCAGGGTGTTTCGCAGGAAGATATCGGCGTATCCGGCGAGCGAGGCCACGCCTTCCTGAATCCGTGCCCCCCCCGAGTCGTTGAGGCCGATCACCGGTGCCCCGACCTTCATGGCAAGATCCATGATTTTGCAGATCTTCGCTGCGTTGGTCTCCGACAGCGATCCACCGAAGACCGTGAAATCCTGGGCGAACACGAAGACCGAACGGCCATCGACCCGGCCGTGACCGGCCACCACGCCGTCGCCAGAGATCTTTTTGTGCTCCATCCCGAAATCGGTGCACCGGTGTTCCACCAGGGCATCCACCTCCTCGAGGGAACCTTCGTCGAGGAATTGCTCAATACGCTCACGGGCGCTGAGCTTCCCCTGCTGGTGTTGCCGCTCGATCTTCTCCTCGCCACCGCCGACACGGTTGGCTGCGAGCCTTTTTTCGAGTCGTTCGAGCACGTCCCGGCTCATGCATCCTCCTTCCTGCGGCAGCGTTTGAGCGAGCGGTTTGCCACCGAGGAACATCGCGGTCTCATATTCTACGTCAGTCCGGTGATGTGGAGGATGTGGAGGGTGAGGAGAATGTGGAGGGACACATGGTTCCAGAGCCCGCTTGTCACGGCGTAGCCAGAGGCGAAGCCGGAAGCCCGAGCCCCGCTGCGGATCGATGGAGTCGGTGCCAGGCACCTCCGAGAAACGCATCTTTCTCCCAGCGCGCTCCCCGAGGGAGCCACCCCTGACACTTTCGGGACTCAGGGATTTGGAAAGCCTCGATGCGATCAACCCGAAAGTGTCAGAAGTGGCACGCCCGATCAACGCGCCATCTCGCTCCCGGGGGGCGGGTGGGGACTTTCAACTTCCGACTTTGGACTTTCGACCCCCTTTGACGGCACGCCCGCCCGTCGCACCCTTTCGCCCCGGTTGGGTGGCGGTTCTTTGTTCTTCGTTCTTTGATCCTGGGCAGGCGGGGGGTCACGTATCTCACACTCTTCTCCCCGCTGACCGGCTAGAATGCGCCATGATGCAGCAGCGGCCCGCAGAGCCGCCCTTCGATCCCCGTTGGTTGGATGCCCTCGCCGATTACTGCCGGAATTTCACCGCCGGGACGCCGAGGCTTGTGGACCTCTACTTAGAACGGCGGCTCGAAATCAGAGTGACGACGCTCGGATCCCACCTTCAGGCCGAAGAGGTCCGAACCGAAGGGTCCGCCATCCGCTGGCTCTATCCGTCAAGGACCGTGCTCCAAGCGCGCACCGGGACGACTCCCGCGGCCCTCGACGACCTGCTCTCCAGCAACGCTCGCCGGGTCGCGGTACCCCGCTGTCGACCCATTCCTCAGGTGGAGATCGACCCGCCGCGGGGATGGCGGGACTGGGCCGGCTCGACCCTTCAGCGTGGTCGCAGCGGCCACAGCCGAGTCCGGTTCATCGCCAGGCAGGCGGTGGTCGTGCAGCCCCGCCGGTGGACAGCAGCTCACTCCCCACCGCTGGTCCGAGTCGAGGTGGACGGACACACTCCCACCGCCCTGCTTTCAGTCTGGGACCATCCGTTGCTGTCCGCCTGGTTGGAGGAACTTTTCTCGGATCAACCGAGTCGTTGTTGGGGGCCCGATGCAGGTCTTCAGGTGCCCGTGCTGCTCACCTCTGGAACGGCGGGAGTGCTGGTCCACGAAACGGTCGGACATTTGGTGGAGTCAGACCTTGTGGTCTCTGGAGAATCGCCGCTCAGCACACAGGCCGGTGCGACGCTCAGCACATCGTCGCTGTCGGTGATCGACGATCCCACGCGCGCCGATCTCCCGGGGGCGTTCACAAGCGATGATGAGGGCGTGACGGCGATGCCACAAAAATTGATTTCGGAGGGACGGCTGGTGGGCTGGTTATGCGACCAGACCGGTGCCGGCGCCCTCAGCTGTCCGGCGGGCCGGGGACGGCGCGCCTCGTGGAACCGTCCCCCGGTTGCCCGCCTGTCAAACCTGACCGTCGCCGCGGGCACGACCGACCCGGAAGCAATGGAACGAGCTCTTGGCAACGCGCTTGTCGTGACACGGCTTGGCGGAGCCACCGTCGACCCCACCTCAGGCCGACTGGTCCTTCGCGTCGAACGCGGCTGGGAGATCCGTCACGGTCGGCGGCGTCGACCCACCGAACCCTACGAACTCACGGGAAACGCCCTCGACGTGCTCGCCCATATCGAGCCGGATATCGGCACCGACGTCGCGCCTGACTGGCGGCTCGGGTGGTGCGTCAAGGACGGTATCCCCCTGCCCACCGGTTCCGCGGCACCTTCGATCGTGGTCCAAAGGCTCGAGGTGCTCTGAATGTCTGACGCCTTCGAGTCGCCCCACCGCGACCACCTCAGGGGCGCCGCCTCCACGGCGCGCGATCTCCTGGTCAACTGTGACGCCGACCGGTGGGAGTTCTTCACCAAGGCATCCACTACCCGCGAGGTTGAGGTTGTGCCCGGAGCTCCGCCAAGGGAGACACTCGTGGAAGAGGTCGGGGTGGCGATCCGCACGGTCCGTCAGGGCCGTGTGGGTTTTGGCGCTGCATCCGGTCTCGAAGCAGACGCCGCTAGACGAGCCATCGAGGGGGCTCTCGCGGTGGAAACCGCCCTGCCGTTCGATCCACTCCCTCCAACCCGACTGCTGGGAATGGCCAACGTTGAAGGAGATCGCTCACCGTCACCGAGGGGATGGGCGGCACACACCACTGATCAGCTTTCCAGGGCGGTGGTCGAGGCTTCCGACGGCCGGCTCCGACTTCGGCGAACCCTCTTCCACGAGGGTTCCTTCGGTTGGCTTCTTGCCACCGAAGACGATTTTGTGGCCACATACAACGACATCGCCGCATCGTTGGTGGTCGAGTTGCAGGGTGCCGACGGACCAGGCGGCATCTGGCGTGAATGGGTCCATATTCCCCGGGTCGAGACCTTCGATATTCCAACCGTCGCGCAGCGGTTCTCGAACCGCGCCCTGCTCGTCCAGGGCCCTCTCGCCACTGACTCCGGGTTGGCGAATCTGATCCTCGCCCCCGAGATGATGGCCCGAGTTCTCGCCGCCATGTCACCGTTGCTGATGGCCGCTGACGAGGAACACGACCCGTTGCCCGGTCTGCTCGATTCGAGCGGCCGGCTGGCCTCGTCGTCCCTGAGTCTCCTCGATGATCGGCTTGATCCAGCCGCTCCGATCACCGGTCCTTGCGATGGCGAAGGGTTGCCTGCGCGACGAACCCTTCTGCTCGAAGAAGGAGTCCCCCGTCACAGGCTGGCCTCCTTCCGCGACGCCGTCCTCTGGGGGGAAACACCCCGGGGTGGCGCCCTTCGGCTTTCGTATCGCGATTACCCGGCCACAGGGATCGCCAACCTCAGGGTGGACACCGACAACGGCCTTCCCCCCCATGAGCTGTTGGCCCGGGCCGAAAGCGCGCTCTACCTGGTCCGACCACTCGCCCCCGTTCTTCTGGATGCGCCCGGTGACAGCTACCGGATCGTGGCGTCGGGGGTGTGGCTTGACCAAAAGGGCGCGCGCGGCTGGCATCCGGTGGTGGAACTCCGCGGCAGTCTCAGCCGGCTGCTACAACGGATCGATGCGGTGGGCACCGACCTGGCGTGGTTTCAGACCGACCGCGGGTGTGTGGGAACGCCCACGGTTCTGATTCGCAACCAACCGGTGGTGGGATGAGTCACGAGGTGCGAGATACGAGATACAAAATGGGCAACATGAAATGTGAAACCTCCGCCCGCCCGGATCAGAGACGGGAAAACGAAAGGGCGCGTTGATCGGGCGTGCCGTCAAAGGGGGTCGAAAGTCCAAAGTCGAAAGTCGAAAGTCCCCACCCGCCCCCCGGGGAGCGAGATGGCGCGTTGATCGGGCGTGCCACTTCTGACACTTTCGGGTTGATCGCATCGAGGCTCTCCAAATCCCCGGGGTCCCGAAAGTGTCAGCGGTGGCTCCCTCGGGGAGCGCGGTTGGGAGAAAGATGCGTTTCTCGGAGGTGCCTGGCATCCCGATTCGCCAAGGTCGACAAACCGATTCGTCCCGTCCAGGCGAATCGGCGTGCCTGGCATCCTCACGGGGAGCGCGGTCGGAGAATCGGCGCTTCCAAATTCGCTAAGTTGAACCCAACGAGAGGAGCATCACATCTGCGGCGGTGCCTGGCACCGACTCCGTCGTTCTATCAGACGAACGCCAGGATCCACTCCGGCATGGTCTTCCACCACGGCCTCAGCGCCGCCTCCGGAGACACGCTCTGAACTCCGCTGCCATAGGTTCCGCCGCCGCTGCTGCCACCGCTGCTATCGGACCTGGAGGGCTGTCGAACCCCGTAGGGTGAGTCCTCGGGAACGACCGCTGTGGGCCGGGTGGCCGTGCTGGGCGGACGGGACCTGACCCGAGGCGAGGCGGAGCTCCCACCGGTGGACGACCCCCCAACCGCCGCGGCACCCCCCACGGCGGCACCCGCCGAAGATCCCGAATCCCGGGTGGTTTCGCGGACCGCCGCGGTGGGATAGGGCGTTGGCGTCGGTGTGGGTGTGGGAAGGTACTGTGCGCGAACGCTCCTGACCTCGGACGGTTCGAGATAGGGCATGGGCACGGCTTCGGTAAATCGCCGGCGGTCCATCTGCTGAACCGCGGCACCGATCTGGAGCTTCGAGTACAGAACAACAGGGTTGACCGCCGGATCCGCCAGCTCGGGGGCCGCCGTGAAAGCCGCGCGGTAGTAGTCGAGAGCCTTGGACGGGTGCCCGGTCTGCTCCTCGAGGAGAGCGAGATAGAAATTGCACCATCCGTGGCCGGAGAGGATATCGAGGCATTTTTTGTAGGCGTACCGGGCGTCCTCGTAGTTCTTGTCGCGGTGTTCGACGACACCGATGCGGTACCACGCCTCGTACATTTTCTTGTCCTGGTCGAGGGCGTTTCGGTAGAGACGAACGGCGTCTTTGGGATAGCCGCGGCGATAGAGCATCGTGCCGAGATCGACCATGCCCTCCGGACTGAGTTCGCCTCGGGTTGCCCGTTCCCAATATTCGCGAATGGTCTCGTCACCGGGATCCCCGGGGATCAGCCACTGCAGAAAGACCGGATCGTCCGGCAGGCCCTTGACGCCGTCGTTGGATTCCCCTGCGACTCCGATTCCCGCTCCGGGCGGCAGGCACAGCACACCGACGAATATCAGCGCGCACACTGTCCCACGCGTCATGGATTCACTCCTCTTCGCGCGCCTTCTTACGGCGCGCAGCGAGTCTGACCTTACCATCCTCGACCAGAACATCGAACTGCACTTCTCGCCCGAGCTTCTCGCTGAGCTTGGAGCGTTGCATGGCGATCTGGGCCTCGAACGCCTCCCGGTCCACCGCCACATCGGCCCCGTGCTCCTTCTTGGCGGCCACGTATCGATCGTACAAATCGTCGTCCTTCGAGGTGTCTACGGAGAGGGCGGGTGAGACGTCGGGCTGAAATGAACCGGCAGCTCGAATCGCGGCGATTGAACGCCCTCTCCCTTCCTCCCGCTCCCGCAGCATGCGTTCCCAATTGGCCGCGTAGGTCATGAAGCGATGCTGTATTTGCTCGAGCCGAAACCGGTCGGCCCGGCTGCCGTCTTTATCCTCCGCCAGCAGCCTGAGCCTTCTTTCCAGCCGCTTGCGGTCACCG
The DNA here is from genome assembly GCA_963710645.1 of uncultured Holophagae bacterium. Lineage (GTDB taxonomy): Bacteria > Acidobacteriota > Thermoanaerobaculia > Thermoanaerobaculales > Sulfomarinibacteraceae > FEB-10. The sequence goes on from CAVQBD010000009.1 coordinate 1,109,371, forward strand.
GTGGGGGGCACTCTGAGGTCACCGGCGAAAAAGCGATCCCAGTCCCGGATCTGTTTCTGGAGCGCGCCTTCAACCAGCGCCAGCTGTTCGCTCAGGTCCATTCCGACCCCCTGATACAATGAGCCCCACTATGTCTCGATTCAGCAAGATACCAGCTGTTCATCGTCTCCTCGAACGTCCTGCCATCCAACAGGCGGCCGAAGTCCATGGGCGTTCTTCCATCATGGATGCCTGCCGTACAGCGGTTGGACAACTCCGCCGTCGGATCGCGGACGACGCTCTCGAAGGGAGCGCCCTCGATCTGGCGTGCGACCGACTGGAGGCCGAAATCCTAGGAATCGTCGAGGATTTGTCGAACCCCGCCTATCCCGAGATCATCAACGCCACCGGAATACTGATCCACACCAATCTCGGCCGTTCGCCGTTGCCCGAGAGCGTCCCGCTCTGCCTAACATCATACCTCGCCTTGGAGTACGACATCGCTGCGGGGCGTCGAGGCCAGCGCCTCGGCCCGCTGCGAAAGAGGTTGGCGCGACTTTTCGGTGCCGAATGCGCGGTGATGGTCAACAACAACGCCGCTGCGTTGCTGCTCATCCTGTCCGCCATCGCGAAGGACCGTGAAGTGATCGTATCTCGCGGCCAGTTGATCGAAATCGGCGGCTCATTCAGGCTGCCGGACGTGATGCACGCTTCAGGCTGCCGCCTGGTTGAGGTTGGCTGCACCAATCGCACCCACATGCGCGACTATCAGGGCGCCATCACCGGCGACACCGCAGCCATCCTGTCGGCCCACCAGTCGAATTTCCGAATCGTGGGATTCACCACCGAACCCCCAACCGAAGAGATCGCGGCGCTGGCTCACAGCTTCGGCCTTCCCATGATCGTGGATCAGGGTTCGGGCAACCTCTACGACCTCCGTCGATGGGGCCTCGGCACCGAACCCACCGTGGGCTCTCTACTCGAATCCGGCGCCGACATCGTCTGTTTCTCAGGCGACAAACTTCTGGGCGGTCCGCAGGCCGGGATCATCGTCGGCAGCGAACGGTGGGTGGAGCCGTTGGGGAGACATCCCATGTACCGCGCCCTGCGCCCCGACAAGACCGCCCTGGTGATGATGGACCAGGTGCTTCGCGCACATCAGAGCGGTCGAACGACCGAAATTCCGCTCTTCGCCATGTTGGACGAGCCGGTGGATTCCCTGGCGCGGCGGGCGAGACGGATGGCAAAACGACTAGGCGAGCACGGCATCGCAGCCAGCGGACGCTCGACCCGAGCCGCCCTCGGCGGCGGCACCACGCCCGAGGAAACCATGCCCAGCTATGGACTGGGGCTCCCGGGTGGTCAACGCCTGTTCGATGAGCTTCGGGTGAACGATCCGCCGGTGGTCGGCCGCATCGAAGACGACGCGGTTGTGCTCGACCTTCGCACCGTATTCCGGCGGCAGGATCGCGCGCTTGAAGCCGCTGTCATAGCCGCCTACGGCAATGTCCACGCCGCCGGCAAGTAGAGCCAGACAATCACCGCCAGCGCGAGGAAGGTGCCGAATGGGAGGGCTGTACGACTGCTGCCACGACCGCTGATGATGAGTCCCACGCCAACCAGCGCACCGAGCACTGCCGCCACCACCAGCACCCACAGACAGTCCTTCAGACCCACCACCGCGCCGATGGCCGCCAGGTACTTCACATCGCCCCAGCCCATGCCTTCAATGCCTCTCCACAGCTTGTAAACGACGATCACCAGGGTGGGGACCGCTGCTCCGACCACCGCACCCAGGACGGAATCAGGAAAACTGGTCAGCCCCCCAAACCAGGCGCACACCAGCCCGAAGACGATGGACGGGTAGGTCATGACGTCCGGCAGGATCTGGTGCTCGAGGTCGATCAGCCCCAGCGCCAGCGAGATCCAGGCGAAGACCGCAACCTCCACCGCCACCAGGCCGACGCCGTACCGGGCCACCGTGAACACTCCGATGACCCCGCCGGCCAACTCCACCAGCGGGTAGCGGATGGAGATCCGCGTGCGGCACTGGCTGCACCGCCCACGCAGCGCGAGCCATGACAGGACAGGGACGTTCTGGTACCACCGGATCGAGGTGCCGCAGGCTGGGCACGCCGAACCTGGGCTGACGATGGACATTCTGCGCGGCACCCGGTAGATGAGCACGTTCAAGAACGACCCCACCACCGCCCCGAGGGCGAACGCGTAGACCATCACGAAAGGCTGCGGCCAAGAAGCCATCGGTAGAGATCCTCCTGCTGTCGCACCATGTGATCGATGTCGAAGTCGTCGAGGTCGAGGGGAGCCGCGGCGGCCAGCCGCTGGTGGAGTGTGTCGTCCAACAGCACCTGACCGACCCGACGGGCAAGCCCAGCCACGTCCCCTGCCTCCACGAGAAACCCGTTGATACCGTCTCGCACCACTTCGGGTGTACCGTCCACCGCCGTCGCCACCACCGGCACCCCGGCCGCAAGCGACTCCACGGCCGCACGCGGCAGACCTTCGTGACGGGAGCTCAGCACCGACACTCGGCTTGCGGCGAGCAGGCTCGGAACATCGTCCCACCAGCCGCTGAAGACCATCCGATCAGCGACTCCGAGATCGGCCGCCAACTCCTCCGCCGCAGACCTCAGATCGCCATCGCCCACCATCACGAACCACGCCGTCGGGACAAGACGTCCAACCTCTGCTGCCATGCGAACGAAGTCCATCGGTGCCTTCTGAGGTTTGAAATTCCCCACCTGAACAACCACCGGGGCATCCTGGGGAAGTCCAAGCCGTCGCCGGGCAACCTGGGCGCTACCTGGATTTCGGTAGCGGTCAAGGGCAATGCCCGATCGAATCAAGGACACCCGCTCCGGCTCGAAGAGCCCGAACCGCACACCCAATTTCAAGTTGTCCTGTGAGACCGCGATGAAGTGGTCGGTGATGCGCGCCATGACCTTCTCCACAGTCAGGAACAGCGCCCGCACCGGGGCCGGCTGGAGGGGAGTGAACCCGAATCCGTGGATCGAGTGCACCACAACCGGCACCCGGCCGACCCGAGCAGCGATCCGACCGAGCACCCCCGCCTTGGACGAGTGGGTGTGGACTACGTGCGGTTCGATGGACCGCACCACCTCCGTCAGTCTTTTCGACGCGGCCAGATCGAGGGCCGGTGATATCGGGCGGACCAGCTCCGGCACCGGTTCCCGGTTGAGCCCGCTGATTTCTGCCGCGGCGCCGTCGAGCGGGTCCCCTGGACCCCAGGCCAACGATGGCGAGAATTCGGCACGATCGAGGTGTTCAACGGTATAGAGGGTGTTGCGCTGAGCCCCTCCTGGCTCGAGTCGGGTAATGATGTGGAGGACGCGGATGCGCATCAGGCCCCCACCCAACCCGGTGTGGAGGGTGTGGACCCGTGCCCTATCGCACATGTCGGTGCCAGGCACCGCCGCAGATGTTGCGACCTCGTGTTCCGATTCGATTTCGACGGTGCCTGGCACCGGCCCGCGCGTTCGCGGCGCGCTCTCAGACGGCATGCCCGATCAACGCGCCCACTGTTTCCCGGCGGGTGGGGGCTCCTGCTCTTCACTCTTCACTTCTTACCCGCGAGACGACGGGCAACGGTCATCCCATCCAAAATGGCGTCCTCCATCGCCGAGTACTTCCACTCCGCCCAACGGCCGGACACCATGGCCGAGCGCTCCGCCAGGTACCGCCTCAGCGCCGCCACCGCTTGGCGGCGTTGGTGGTCAAAGACCACATAGGCGGGGTCCACCACCGTCAACTGACGGACTCTGATCGCCTCGCGGTCGAGCAGCCCCACCGCCTCCAGTGATCGCTCCGCGAGCTCTGCCGAGCTCGGGACATCACCGACGGCGGGATCGAGGCTCACCTCCAACGACACGGTGTGGCAGCCTTCGGGTGCAAGCCGACCGTGGTTGGAGGGGAAGCCCACACGATAGAAAGGAAGGTGCGGATCCGGGAAGTAGAGCCAATGCTCCGGCGAGGGCGCCGGGCCCTCCACTCCGAGAGCCACGTTCAGCACCCGCACCCAGCGCAGCGCCGACCGGGCAGACACGATTTCCTCGGGCAACTCGTCCTGCACCAGGTCCAGCAGGTCGGACAACGCCAACGTGCCCACCAGTCGGTCGAATTCAAACCGGGTCCCGTCGGCGGTCTCCACCCAGCGTTCACCCAGATGGATGGCAACCACCTCAGACCGAAGTCTCAGGTCGGGAAGTCGCTCCGCCACCGCATCGGGCAGGATCCTGATGCCGCCTTCCTTGGGGTACCGAAAGACAGCGTTATAACCCACCGCGCCGTCGTGGATGCCCAGCGCGCCGTCCACCACCTCCTCGAGGCTCGGCTTGGGAACGTAACGGCCAACCCAATCGAGGCTCAGCTCTTCAGGCCGTGCGCGATAGAGCTTCTCGTTGTAAGGAAAAAAGAAGTGGCGGGCCAATCCCTCGCCGAACCGCTCCATCACCCAGTCGCGGAAGTTCTCAGGATCGTCCGTAGTCTGGCCGCGGCCAGCCCACGCGTGAATGAAACCCAGCAGACAGTCCCGCCGAACATCGGGGGCCAGCGCGCGAGTGTGGATCTGGATCGGGTATGGAGTGACGTGGTCGCCAACCACGATGGCCGCCCGTCGCTGGTGCACGGCAAGTCGGTCCCACAACCCGATCGACTCGAGGTATTGCTCCGTCTGAGCCTGGCCGACGTGGAGCAAATGACCGGTGTGGTCAAAGGTGAATCCTTCTCGCTCGATGGAGCGGCAGGCTCCTCCGGCCTCCTCCTCACGCTCGAGGACCACAGCCCCCGTGCCCGCCGCATGGAGTCTTTCGGCCGCAACCAGGCCGGTCAGACCGCCTCCCAGGATCACGTTTCGGGGCATCAGGCCTCCATGGGGACCCGTGCTAGCCACACCAACACGGCCACCACCGCCACGCCCACGGCTGCGGTCAGGACGATGGTGGTGGTCTGATCGAGATACATCACCAGGAGCCCGAGGCCACCCAACACCACGCCGGCCGCGTAGATCACGAGCACGGTCCGGGTGGTGGACCCGCCCAGCCGTCGCCGCAGCCGCAGCGGGAAGTGGTCGGGGCTGCCGTGATAGACCTTGCGTCCCGCCCGTACCCTGAGGACGGTGACGTAGACGGTGTCGACCAGAGGTAACGCCAGGATGTAGAGGGGAGCTAGAAAGCCCAGGGTGTTGTACTCGGTGTAGTCCATGACCATGGCCAAGGCGCCCAGCGACAGCCCGACGAAGAGACTGCCCGAATCTCCGAGGTAGATGGTCGCCGGCGGGAAGTTGTACCTCAAAAAGCCCGCCAGCGCGCCCACCAGCGCCACCGTGAAGGCTGCCACAACCCAGCGCTCGTTGAGCACAGCCACCACCAGCAGACAGGTTCCGGCAATCGCCCCGATTCCGCTGGCGAGACCATCCATGATGTCGAGCAGATTGAAGGCGTTCGACATCCCGACCAACCACACGATGGTGATCAGATACCGCGCCCACCACGGCAGGAACACGAGTTGCAGGATGACCCCGGCCTTGAGGAGCACGAAGATCGCCACCACCTGACCAATCACCTTGGGTTTGGGGGTCAGGACTCCGAAGTCGTCGATCAGACCCACCGCGGTCACGATGGTGGCGGCCAGCAGCAGGGCCAGTAGCTCGTGGTCGAAATCGAAGGTCATGCCCAACGACAGCAAGAAGCTGGTAAAAACAGCCAGACCCCCGAGGTAGGCCACCGGAGTCGAGTGGTTCTTGAGTTTGCCGTCGGGAGCGTCCACCACGCCGAAGCGAAGCGCCGCTTCGCGCGCCATCGGCGTGCCCACCCTGGAAAGGAAGTAGGCAAGAAAAAAACCGAGAATGAGTTGCGTCACCATGGAAGCTCTGACAAGGGTCTCCGGGGGTATTGTTCCCGGCGCCCGAACTCACGATACACGAGCCCCATTCGGCGTTTGAGATGTGCCGCCAGCGCCGGTCTCCGGATGACCCCCAACGCCGTCATCCCAAGATCCCACGGCAACAGGAGCGGAAGTCGTCGCAACAGGTCGCGGCGATCCAGGTGCCGGAGCAGGGTCATCCATCGGTTGGACAAGATGCACGCCTCGAGCTCCGCAGGCCGCCGCCAGCGCAGCGGTCCCTCGCCCGCGGCGGCACCTGCGCCACGGCCGTGAACGGCCACCGCTTCGGGAACACTCACCACCCGCCAGCCCCGATTTGTCAGCCGCCACCCAAGCTCGAGATCTTCCCAGAAACAGAAGAAATGCTCCGCCCACGGACCATCGCCCTCCGCGACCCGGTTGAGGGCGGCCCGTCGGTAGACCGCCAGTGCGCCACAGGCGGCGAGCACGTCGGTGGGCTCCAGCGACACCCTTTCAATGGGCTCGCCGTAGCCCAGGTCCAACACCTCCAGCGTCCTGGGGTTCAGAACCTGACCGAGGCTGTCCACCGTATGTCCATCCGGTCGCATCAATCGCGGCGCGACTCCCGCCACATCGGGAATGTCGTTCACGGCACCGACCGCGACCCTCAAGCACTGGGGGGTGACCACCACATCCGGATTGACGAACGCGACCCATGGCAGATCTGCCGAGAGGGCCTCGAATCCCCGATTGCAGCCACCCGCGAAGCCCGTGTTGTAGCCGGGCTCCACCAGCCGCACCCTCGGATCGTCCCTGGAACGGACGACTTCGGGCGATCCGTCGGTGGAATCGTTGTCGACCACCACCACCTCTGCCACCCCGTCGGCTGCGAGCAGGGCTTCGAGACAATCATCCAGGAACTCTGCCGATTGATGGCTCACCACCACGGCACCCACCTGGCTCACCCCGCCGCGATCAGGAACGCGGCCGATCACCGCGCCTCCGGACCCGGACTTCCGGTGGTGATCGATGAACAAACGGCGATCGCGGGGGCGTTTCTGGCCATGTGGTGGTCATATGGGCTCGGACGGCCCTTGATTCATGCTATCACCGTTGGGCGGCGGAGAAACAACTCGGAGATCCCCCAAGTCCCTGGTACGGCACGGTATAATCGCAACAACCTTCGGGGGTGGTCACTTGCCCGGGCCCCTGAAGGAGGCCCATAACCATTCGACCACCCCATGAACTCAACCGGCCGCGGGTCCAGATGATTTACTGGAGTCAACGAGAGCGCCAATGGGAGACAATCAACAAAGCACCATCGGTGGCTGTGGGCCTGCGTCCGGCGGAATGACTCGCCCACCAGCCGTTTCGGTTGTCGAGACGGTGGGGTTCCACGGCACGCCATGAGGATTCTGGTCGAGTCCAACCCCGAAGCCATGCCGGGGATTCTCGACGAGGCGTGGCAACATCCGTCCACATTCGCCGTGCTGCCGGCGAAGACCCCGGTTTCTGAGGACTGGGTCCGCAACGCACTGAACCAACTCCCGCCACCCCTCTGCGAGAACCATTTCGCTTTGCTGTCGTCCGGCAGCACCGGACGACCGTCGTTAGTGGTCGGCTCTCGCGCTCGGGCTGAGCAGTTGGTTCGAATCCTCCACCTCCACCAACAGAGCGAGCCGGTGAAGGAGACTCTCCTCCTCCTGCCGCTCAGTTACTGTTATGCCTTCGTCAATCAATGGCTCTGGACGCGGGTGCACCGCCGGAGGCTCGTGGTCGCCGGTGGACTCCACTATCCCGGGGTTCTGGAGAAGACCCTTCGCAACGCCGAGGACGCCATGCTGTGTCTGGTGGGTGCTCAGGTGCCCCTTCTGATCAGGAACTTCGCCGACACCGCCTTTCCAGCCGTGATCCGTCTCCACTTCGCCGGGGGACCTTTCCCCGGTCAACATCTGGACGCCATTCGAAAAATGTTCCCGAATGCCATGATCTTCAACAACTATGGCTGTGTGGAAGCCATGCCAAGGCTCAGTATTCGCCCGGTCGAGACCGCTCTCGACCCCACCGACATCGGCCAACCCCTGACCGGTATCGAGTTTGAGACCGGTGCTGCAGGAGAGCTGCTGTTCAACAGTCCCTATGGCGCCGTGGCATTCCACGACGGTGACGGTGTTCAGATCATCGGCGGAGACGAGTTCATTCCAACCGGGGACCTTGGCTTCCAGGTGGAGGATGGCTCATGGCGGCTCCAGGGCCGGAGCAACGAGGTCTTCAAACGGTTCGGTGAAAAGGTCGCGCTGCCAGTCCTGCTGGATAGTGTCCGCGCGGTGTGGAACGGAAGCGCCGCGTTCTACCGGGAAACCGATGAGTTCGGCGAACCAGCTCATGTGCTCGTCGTCGCCCCCACCCCAACCACCGAGGACATCGCGACGGTGCTCCAAGCGTTCCGAGAATCCTACCCCAGAACCCACTGGCCACTGAGGATCGAGAGCCTGCAGACGCTGCCCAAGACCGCCAACGGAAAGATCGACGTTGCCAGGCTGGCACAGTCCTCCGATCTGGAATTGCACTGGCAGCAGAGACCCCTCCCACGACGGCGCCCCCCTGCCTGACGAGAACCCGTTCTGGCGCCACAGGCGGCGAGGACTTGGGCCAGAAGTCCCTCGTACGGCACGGTATAATCTCATCAACCGTCGTGGGTGGTCATCTCGCGGCAGCGCCGGAAGGCCGCCACCCGCACCGACGGAGAGCACAGGAGGAAATCCGCAGTGTCATCCAGGGGGTCATCTGACCCCTCCGTTCATGCAGTGGTCATCGAGCCCACCGGACGGTTCGGCTCGTTCCGCGCGGGCGAGTTGTGGGAGTATCGCGAACTGCTCTTTTTCCTCATCTGGCGCGATATCAAGGTCCGATACAAGCAGACGGTGTTGGGGGCCTTGTGGGCTGTGCTCCAACCGCTGCTTGCCGCGGCTGTGTTCACCCTCTTTTTCGGCAAGGTCGCCGGCATATCGTCAGACGGCGTACCGTATGCCGCGTTCTCCTTTTCCGGCATGGTGCTGTGGACGTTCTTCGCCCAGGGTCTTTCTTTGGCGTCCAACAGCCTGGTTGGCTCCTCGCACCTCATAACAAAGGTCTACTTTCCGAGGATCATGGTGCCGGTGGCATCGGTGACCGCCGGCCTGCTGGATCTGGCCATCGCCATGGCCGTCCTGTTCATCATCCTCTTGGCGTTCGGATTCGGCCTGAGTCCACGGTTGTTGCTCCTCCCGCTGCCGGTGGCACTTGCGCTGGTTACTGCTGTGGGTGCCGGTCTCTGGTTGTCTGCCCTCAACGTGAAATACCGGGACGTACGCTTTGTGGTGCCGTTTCTGATCCAGATGTGGCTCTTTGTCACCCCGGTCATCTATCCCTCCAGCGAAGTGATCCCCAGACTCGAAGCCGTGGGCCTGCCGGGCTGGCTTCTCGGCCTGAACCCCATGGCCGGCGCGGTGGAGGCGTTTCGGTGGGCAACCCTCGGCGTCCACACCAATCCCTGGAACTTGGTTGCAGCCAGTTCCGTGGCGGCCGTCATCCTGCTGGTGACCGGAGCGATCTACTTCCGCAGCGTCGAGAGGTTCTTCGCCGATGTGGTGTGAGTCATGAGTATTTCCGCCATCCACGTCGATGGCCTCGGCAAGAGGTACCGCCTCGGCGAGCACCATTCCTTTGGCTCGCTACGCGAGAGCCTCATGAAGGGCCTCCGTTCCATTGGCCAGCAGGACTCAGCCGGCAAACAGGCGTCTATCTGGGCTCTGAAAGATGTGTCGTTCGAGGTCTCCGAGGGCGAGGCCATCGGCATCATCGGCCGCAATGGCGCCGGCAAGAGCACCCTTCTCAAGGTGCTCTCCAGGATTACCGAACCCACCGAGGGCAGAGCCGTCATCCGCGGCCGAGTCGGGCAGCCTGCTGGAGGTGGGCACCGGCTTCCACCCCGAACTCACCGGTCGCGAGAACATATTCCTCAACGGCGCTATTCTGGGCATGCGGCGCGCCGAAATCGCGGCGAAGCTCGACGAGATCGTGGCCTTCGCGGAGGTCGAACGATTCATCGACACCCCGGTCAAGCGCTATTCGTCCGGAATGTACCTCCGGCTCGCCTTCGCGGTTGCCGCTCACCTCGAGCCCGAGATCCTCCTTGTGGACGAAGTACTGGCCGTCGGCGATGCCGCATTCCAAAAAAAGTGCCTCGGCAAGATGGACGAGGTCGCGAAACAGGGACGAACAGTGCTATTCGTCAGTCACAATATGCCCGCAGTTATCAATCTGTGTTCGCGAGCTGTTCTGTTTGACATGGGAAGAGTTGTGGCCGATGGTCCTTCGAGAGACATTGTCAATCGATACGTGGAACTCGCCACATCGGCAACCGGCGAGGTTCGGTGGACCGACGCCACGACGGCCCCCGGCAATTCCAAGGTGAGGCTCCGGGCCGTTCGTGTCGTCAGCGACGGCGAGAAAACCAGCAGCGCGAATATCGACCATCCCATCACCATCGAGATGGAGTACGAAAATCTCCTGGAGGGACAACGACTCGCGGTCAGTATCCATCTTCTCGACAACCTGGAAACAGCGGTGTTGGCCTCGTCAAACATGCACTCCGCGAATATCGACCGCGATCCGTGGTTTGATCAGCCCCACCCGGTGGGAGTGTTCAAATCCAGCTGCACGTTTCCCGCTCATTTTCTCAACGACGGGCGGTACAGTATCAACGCCATCATTCTGTCCGACGTGACCCACATCGAAGTCTGTCAACGTTTGGCGATGACCTTCAACACCCACGACACCGGGGCCATGCGACGGGAGTACACCGGCCACTGGCTGGGCGTTGTGAGGCCAAAACTAGCGTGGCGGACGATCCATCTCCAAGACGACCAGATTCGGAAGGGAACGACCATCGAATGAAAGCAGTCATCCTGTGCGGCGGTGCGGGAACACGTCTTCGGGAATTCACCGAGGTTCAGCCCAAGCCCATGGTGGAGATTGGCGGCCGGCCAATTCTCTGGCACATCATGAAAGCCTACGCATTTCATGGTGTCAGCGAATTTGTCCTCTGTCTGGGATACAAGGGGCACCAGATCAAACAGTACTTCCTCGACTATCGGGCCCTCAATTCGGACGTGACGATCAACCTGGGGAACCCGGACGCCGTCGAAATCCACTCCGTCCAAAACGCCGAAACCGATTGGCGGGTCACGCTCGCCGACACTGGTGAACGGACGATGACCGGATCGCGAATCAAGCGCGCCGCAGCCTATTTCGGAGACTCCACATTTGCGGTCACGTACGGAGACGGTCTTTCAGACGTGGATCTGACGGCGGCCTTCGAATTTCACCGCAACCACGGGCGTCTGGCCACATTGACCGGCGTCCACCCATCGAGTCGATTCGGAGAGCTCGTCTGTGACGGGAATAGGGTTGTCGAGTTCAGAGAAAAACCCCGCTCCAGGAATGATCTCGTCAACGGCGGTTTCTTTTTCTTCGAACCTGAATTTCTGACCTACATCGACGACGACCGCGACTGCACGCTCGAACACGACCCACTGCAGCGCTGTGCGGCCGACGGAGAACTCATGGTCTATGAACATTTTGGGTTCTGGCAGTGCATGGACACTCTGAGGGACTGGCAGGTGCTGCACGGGTTATGGGAATCGGGTGCAGCCCCATGGAAGATTTGGTGATGGTGCCCACTCTCGACGTTTTTCAAAATCGTTCGGTATTCGTCACGGGCCACACCGGATTCAAAGGTTCATGGCTCTCGCTCTGGCTCAACAGCCTGGGCGCTCGCGTGGCCGGCTATTCGTTGCCAGCCCCCACCCACCCCAACAATTTCGAAGTCTCTCGTGTTCACGACGTCCTGCACGATCACTTTGAGGCGGACGTTCGCGACCTGGACGCTTTGAGGGAGGCGATGGACGCGACGGACCCCGAGATCGTCTTCCATCTGGCCGCCCAACCAATCGTTCTGGAGAGCTACCAAGACCCTGTCGAAACGGCGGCTGTCAACATCCTCGGAACCGTCCATCTGCTCGAGGCAATCCGACGTCGAGGCCGTCCATGTTGTGTCATCGTTGTCACCAGCGACAAGTGCTACGGGCAGCGGGATCAACCCTGGGGACACCGGGAGGATGAACCGCTTGGCGGTGACGATCCCTACAGCGCCAGCAAGGCAGCGGCCGAAATCCTTGCCGCGTCCTACAGGAGGTCATTTTTCGATCCCGCCAGCCTGCGGAGCCATGGCGTCAAGCTGGCCACCGTGCGTGCCGGCAACGTCATTGGAGGTGGGGATTGGGCGCCCCACAGAATTGTCCCGGATATCGTCAGGGCCCTCGAGTCCGGCGAACCTGTCAAGCTGAGGAACCCTGCAGCGATCCGCCCCTGGCAGCACGTCGTCGAACCTCTGGGCGGCTATCTGACGCTCGCATCCGAACTGTTCGTTGCGACCGGTGGTGACCTGTGCACGTCGTGGAACTTCGGCCCGGCCCGTCATGACGAGGGGTCGGTTGGGGACGTCGTCGAGGGTTTTCTCCAAAGCTGGGGCGGCGGTTCGTGGACAATTTCCGTGGACCAATCCGCACCCCGCGAATCAGCCGTTCTCCGCTTGGCAACCAATCGCGCGACCGCCCGACTCGGCTGGAGACCGCTCTGGAGATTGTCCGAAACCGTTCATCGGACGGCACGTTGGTACCGAAAACACGCTGATGCTCCGCACCTATCCATGAGGGATGACTGTCTGACGGACATCACCGACTACCAAAACGCTCGGACGCGAATGCAATGACCGAAAGATCAGACCAACTCCGGCATCAGATTCTCGCACTCGTCAGAGAGTATTCTGATGACAAATGGCCGCGCCAGCCCTTTGTCGCCGGCAAGTCCCCGGTTCCGGTCAGCGGCCGAGTCTTTGATGGCGATGAAGTGACCCAACTCGTGGACTCGGCGTTGGATTTTTGGCTCACGACTGGCCGTTTCGCAGCTCGTTTCGAACGCGAGTTCGCCGAAATCATGGAAGTGCGGCACGCAGTATTGGTGAATTCGGGTTCGTCGGCGAATCTTGTGGCCCTTGCCGCGCTCACTTCCGAAAAACTGGGAGACAAGAGGCTCCGGCCCGGCGACGAGGTGATCACCACCGCCGCAGCCTTCCCCACGACCGTGAACCCCATCATTCAGTATGGTCTCGTCCCCGTGTTCGTGGATATCGACATCCCCACCTACAACATCAAAGCGGCTTCTCTCGACGACGCGCTCAGTGATCGAACGCGGGCGATCATGGCGGCCCACACGCTGGGGAATCCATTTGATCTGGCGGCTGTGGCCGCCTTCGCACGACAACATGATCTCTGGTTGATAGAGGACTGTTGCGACGCTGTGGGTTCCACATACGACGATCATCGTGCGGGGAGCTTCGGTCATCTCGCCACCGTCAGCTTCTATCCGGCGCACCACATCACAATGGGTGAAGGGGGCTGCGTACTGACCAGCAACACGCGGCTGAAAAAAATCGCGGAGAGCTTTCGCGATTGGGGCCGGGATTGTTGGTGTGACCCCGGCAAGGACAACACGTGCGGCAAACGCTTCGACTGGAAACTCGGTGACCTGCCAGGCGGGTACGACCACAAGTACATCTATTCAGAAATCGGGTACAACCTGAAACTGACTGATATGCAGGCTGCCGTCGGGGTGGCCCAGCTTCGTAAGCTGGAGTCCTTCGTCGAGGCAAGGAAACGAAACTTCGAGCAACTTGTCGCCGGCCTCGCCGACCTCGATGAATTTCTGATTCTGCCGACCGCAACGGTGGGATCCGACCCGAGTTGGTTCGGTTTTCCGCTGACGGTCCGCGATCAGGCGCCGATCGACCGAAACCTGCTCGTCAAACTTCTCAACCAACATCTGATCGGAACGCGACTGCTCTTCGCCGGAAACATAACTCGCCAGCCCGCATATCGACACATCACGTACCGCCAAGCTGACGAGCTGCATAATACGGACATTGCATTGAACGGAACGTTCTGGGTGGGCGTGTATCCAGGCCTTGGCGAAGAAGCACTGAATTACGTCATCGAGGTGTTTCATCGTCTTTTTGGGGAGTGTTGAATGTCCATGAATCCGCCCGGAGCTTCCACGCCCGCCGACACGTCCGTCATGATCCGCTCATTTCGCAGCGCCGTTCGAGCAAACTTCTCCTTCCTCAAGTCCATCAACAGCTTGGTCGACCTCTACGCGGGCAGCCTGCCGCTCGGAAAGAACCAGGGTGTGCTGCTGCCCGTCTGCGAGCTTCATGCGACCGACGACGCACTGATCAGCCGGCTCGCTGCCTGGCGAGAGGCCACGGCATTCGCATTCCCCACCCGATTTCCGGTGACCACTGCCGGCACCGCCAACTGGCTTCGCAAACACCTCCTTGAGGTGGACGACAGGGTTCTCTTTCTCGTGCTCGACCGACACGGCCGCGCGATAGGGCACCTGGGTTTCGCCAACAGCCTCAACGACGCACTGGAGATGGAGATTGACAACGTTGTGCGGGGCCTGCCCGACTCCGAGCCCGGCATCATGGGGCGAGCCTTGGAAACACTGATTGATTGGGCGGAGGAGGTCATTGGCGCCCAGCGCATCTTCCTTCGTGTGCTGTCCGACAACAGCCACGCGATCGATTTCTACCACCGCCATGGATTCACAGACGGAGTGCTGATTCCGCTGCGTCGCCACGTTCGCGATGAAACCACGTCATTCGAACCCGTCGCTTCGGAGGACCCGGCCCCGGCCGATGCCCACTTCCTCACGATGGAGTACAACCCGCAAACCGTTTGCGACGGCACCGAGTTGATCCTGACAGCGGGGCCGTCGATTTCGAGCCGCGAGGCCTGCTACGCGCTTGACGCCGCTCGCCACGGCTGGAATCACCAATGGAACGAGTACCTGCGGCGGTTCGAGCAGGGGTTCGCTCAAACTCTCGGCGTCGAGCACGCCATCGCTACATCCAGCTGCACTGGCGCCCTGCACATTGCCCTCGCAGCCCTTGGCATCGGGCATGGAGACGAAGTCATCGTGCCAGACCTGACGTGGGTCGCCACCGCGAATGCAGTGTTGTACGTGGGAGCGACACCTGTATTCGCCGATGTAGAAGAGACTTCCTGGTGCCTCGATCCGACATCCTTTGAAGCGCTCATAACCGACCGAACCCGGGCGGTGATACCGGTCCACCTCTACGGGCACCCGGCGCCCATGGAACGGATCGTGGAGATCGCCCGAAAGCACGATCTGTACATCATCGAAGACGCGGCCGCCTCGCTCGGCGCGGAGACTCGGGGCAGGGGGGTGGGGACCTTTGGCGACTTCGCCGCCTTCAGCTTCCAGGGCGCCAAGGTGTTGGTCACTGGCGAAGGCGGTGTGTTGGTCACCGGCGATCCCGAACTCCACGCCAAGGCACTCGCGATTTGGGATCAAGGCCGGGTCGCGGGTACGTTTTGGATCGCTGGCAACGGCCTGAAGTACAAGATGTCGAATATCCAGGCGGCCCTCGGTCTGGCCCAGTTGGAACGCCTCGACGAACTGGTCGCGGCAAAGCGACGGATCTTCTCGTGGTACGAGCAGAACCTTGGAGACCTCGGCATGGTGAGCCTCAACAAGGAAGCACCTGGAGTCCACAGCAGCTACTGGATGACCAGTCTACTGCTAGACTCGACGGCCGGCATGCCCCGCGATGAGGTCTGCAAACGACTCAAGGAACTCAATGTCGACACCCGTCCCGTTTTCCCAGCCATCAGCCAGTACCAGTTCTGGCCCCGCGCCCAGGAAACCCAGCCGGTGGCCAAGATGATCGGAGAGTGGGGCCTGAATCTTCCCAGCGGGGTCTGCCTCAAGCGGCACCAAGTGGACTACGTCAGTGGCTGTGTCAGGGAGCTGCTCCAGTGACGGAAGCGATCTCGTCCCTCGCAACGGCCATACGCGCCCACTCCCTGCGCATGACCCACCGTGCGCGAGCGTCCCACATCGGCAGCTGTCTCAGCATGGCCGATGTCCTCGCGGTGCTGTACGGCCGAGTTCTCCGCATCGACCCCAAGGCACCATTCTGGCCGGATCGGGACCGATTCATCCTCAGCAAGGGCCATGGCGCGGCCGCTCTATACGCGGTCCTCGCGGAATCGGGGTTCTTCCCCGTCTCCTGGCTCGACGACTACTGCGAGGACGGCTCTCCCCTCATCGGCCACGTCACCAGCCACGGCGTTCCGGGGGTGGAGTTCTCGACAGGGTCGTTGGGTCACGGGCTGCCGGTCGGGTGCGGAATGGCCCTCCACGGCAGGAGAAATCACCACCAACATCGGGTCTTTGTTCTCCTCAGCGACGGTGAACTCGACGAAGGATCGAATTGGGAAGCGGCTCTGTTCGCGCCACACCACCACCTCGACAACCTGGTGGTCATTATCGACTCGAATAAAATACAGAGCTTCGGCCGGGTCGATGACGTTCTTCGTCTTGAGCCTCTTGCGGACAAGTGGCGATCCTTCGGTTGGGCCGTGTCCGAGGCGAACGGACATGACATCAGTGAATTGGTCTCGATTTTTGAAAACCCGCCCCTTGAGGGCGATCGTCCCAGAGTGGTGATCGCCAACACAGTCAAGGGCAAAGGAGTGAGCTTCATGGAGGATCGGCTCGAATGGCACTACCGATCACCGGATGAGGAACAGCTTGCCCTGGCTCTCGCGCAAATCGGAGCAGGACAATAAGAAACGCCTTCATCGCGACGCTGCTCGATATCGCTGCCCAAGACGAGCGCGTCTGGTTGGTCTGTGGCGATCTCGGTTACTCAGTTCTCGAGATCTTTGCCGACTCGTTCCCCGATCGGTATGTGAACGCCGGTGTGGCGGAACAGAACATGACCGGCATCGCGGCTGGCATCGCCCTGAGCGGCGGCGTCGCCGTGACGTACTCCATCGCGAATTTCCCTGTCCTTCGATGCCTCGAACAGATCCGCAATGACATCTGCTACCACCGTTTAGATGTCATGGTAGTCGCCGTCGGAGGAGGTTTTTCGTACGGTCCCGCAGGATATACCCACCACGGCACCGAGGACCTAGCGATCATGCGGGCACTTCCCGGGATGACGGTGATTGCTCCCGGTGACCCGGTGGAGACCGGGCTCGCGACTCGCCAGGCGATGGCTCGTGGCGGCCCCTGCTACCTCCGACTGGGGCGCGCTGACGAGGTCGCTATCCACAGCCACCAGCCCGATGCTGCTCCTGGGGCGGTCATACCGGTACGTGAGGGCATCGACGCCCTCATCGTGACCACAGGAGGCCTCCTTGGTGAGGCGCTGCGAGCCGCAGACCGTGCCGCAGATAGGGGCCGCTCAGTCGCGGTCTGGAGCTGCCCGTGGCTCAGTCCCTTCGACTCGAAGGCCTTCACCAACGCGTTCTTGCGTTTTGCCCTCGTGATCACGGCCGAGGAGGGCACCACTGCTGGCGGTCTTGGATCGGCGGCGGCCGGAGTCTGCGCCGCTCTGCCCGAGCCTCGCGGGCGCTTGGTACAGATCGGCCTCGGCTCCTCAATCATGACCGAAGCGTTCAGTCAGAGCGCGGCGCGGTCGCGGGTCGGTCTCGACGGCGAAAGCATCGCCCAGGTCGTAATGGCTGAACTCGACGCGATTTCGAGTTCCTAGGACTCATGGACAGCCGCCGACTCACCGACGATTCCCCCTCGGGTAACCGCGCCCCGGCAACCGGTCGACCACTGCTTTCGATCTGTGTTCCCACCTTCAACCGGGCGGACCGTCTGCGGGTGGCCCTGGACGCTCTCCTTCCCGATACAGAGAACTGTGGTGGACAGGTAGAGGTTCTGGTTTCGGACAACGCGTCCGATGACAACACCCGCCACGTGATCGAGGATTTCAGCCGCAGGCACTCTCTACGGACCTTCCGAAACGACACCAACCTGGGACCGATTCGCAACACAGTCCAGCTGGCCACGGAAATGGCATCCGGGGAATACATTTGGATCCTCGGAGACGATGATCTGGTTGTTCCCGGGGCGGTTCCAAGGGTCGTCGAAGCCATCCGCACTCACCCGGAGTTCGACGCGTTCTACCTCAACTTCCGGATTGCACGCTATCCGGATCACTGGCCAGAACGAGCCCATGGCGGATACTCGGGCCCATACGACGCTGTCGTGAACCAAGACGAGACTCTTCGGGTACAGCCGCGGTGGGAAGAGCTCGTTCGGCCCGAGAACTGGATGGCAACCCAGGTCTACTGCCACGTCCTCAGAAAGAACATCTGGGACGATTACTGGCGAGGCCGAAGCCCGGGAATTCCGTACTCCCACGCCCGCTGGACCTGGCCGCACACCTTCATGATTGCCGAGTCAATGGCCGGCAAAAGCTGTATCTACGTGGGCGATCCGGTGCTCACCATTTTCGAGGGAGGACAGTCGTGGAATCGCGAAATCGCCCGGGTGGTTCTTCTGAGAATCCCGGAACTCCTGACCTTTTACTCACAGATCGGGGTGCCACCGGACAATATCGCCGCGTATCGGCAAGCCATGCGCAGGTCCACGCAAATCCACCTCGCCAATATATTGAGGGGAGAAACCACTGACGACGCTCCGTCGATTCAAGCCTATCTCGCGATCAACTGGCGACGCTGCGACGCGTGGCTGACCCTTCTCAGAGCCATCACAGATGCTCGCCCAGGGTCTGCCATCGGCAGAGTGGGTCGGCTGGTGGGACGACTCCGACGAGCCCTCCCGAACCAACCAACATGACAAACAACCGTCCATCGGACGATTCCAGCCTCGGTCAACCACGGATGGCGGCGCACGACGCAGAGATGCGTTCCTCGCAGACCTTCAACTGGACCAATCTCAGTGGGGTTCCCGTGATCTGCCCGACCCACCGACACCCGCTCGAGGTCACGCTCGGTGGACTTCGCTGCCCAGCCAACTGCGTCTTTCCGGTTACCAACTCGATTGCGAGGTTTGTGGACTCCCAGCGATACAGCACCGGCTTTGGATTGCAGTGGAACGCCTACCGGCGCACTCAGCTGGACTCGTTCACCGGCACCACCATCTCCCGCGACCGTCTGCAGGAGATGCCT
The DNA here is from genome assembly GCA_963710645.1 of uncultured Holophagae bacterium. Taxonomy (GTDB): domain Bacteria; phylum Acidobacteriota; class Thermoanaerobaculia; order Thermoanaerobaculales; family Sulfomarinibacteraceae; genus FEB-10. The sequence goes on from CAVQBD010000009.1 coordinate 1,128,354, forward strand.
GGGGGGGTCATGGGACCCTGTGGTGGGAAAGAACGTACTCGAAGCCGGTTGCGGCGCTGGCCGATTCACCGAGGTCCTCCTGGCGGAAGGAGCACGGGTTTTTGCCTGCGACCTGTCGGAGGCGGTGGACGCCAATCAGGCCAACTGCGGCCACCATGAGAACCACTTCGTCTGCCAGGCGGACATCGGCAGCCTGCCGGTGGCAGAGGGCAGCTTCGATGTGGTTCTCTGCCTGGGTGTCGTCCAACACACCCCCGACCCTGAGGCCACCATCGCCGCGCTCTGCAGTCAGGTGGCGCCTGGGGGTCTGTTGGTCTTCGACCACTACACCCAAGGGTATCCGGTGACGCCTGCGCGCGCCCGACTCAGACGATTCCTTCTGACCCGGTCCCCCGCCACCGCCATGCGTCTGTGCCGCATGATGGTGAGCGGGCTGTGGCCGATCCACCGCCTCATGTGGGAACTCGGCCGCCTGCCGGGGGGCAGTCGGGTGCGACGTCGGTTTCTGGATCTGTCGCCCGTGGCGGACTACCACAGTGCCTATCCCCAGCTCGGGCCCCGGATGTTGCGTGCGTGGGCCCATCTGGACACCCACGACACGCTCACCGACCGATACAAACACCTGCGGAGCGCCGACCAACTCCGCGCCACCCTCGCGGCATGCGGAATGACTGCAGTGGAAACCGAATACGCCGGCAACGGCGTGGAGGTCAGGGCTCGCCGGCCCGCCGACACACCCCGAGGACCTGTCTGATGTGCGGCATCTGCGGCGTCTGGGGTACGGCGGGGCACGAAAGCGTCCCGGCCATGGTCGCAGCCATGCCGCACCGCGGTCCCGACGACCTGGGCACGTTTGTGGACCATGGTGTGGCACTGGGCATGACAAGGTTGGCGATTCTCGACCTGTCGGCCAACGGCCATCAGCCCATGTCAAACGACGATGGTTCAATTTGGATCGTCTACAACGGCGAGGTCGCCAACTTTGCCGATGAGCGGAGGAGACTGGAGTCCCTCGGCCATCGTTTCCGTTCCGCCACCGACACCGAGGTTGTCCTGCGTTGTTATGAACAGGACGGAGACGATTTTCTGAACCGTTTGCGCGGGATGTTCGCACTCGCCATCTACGACCGGCGCAAGGGACCGGGACAGGAACGGCTGCTGCTGGCCCGTGACCCCCTGGGCATCAAACCCCTGCTGTGGTCGGAAATCGACGGCAAACTGATTTTTGCCTCGGAAATGAAGGCCATACTGGCCAGCGGCCTGGTGGACCCGGCCGTTGACCCAGTGTCACTTCGCCAGCTTCTGACGTGGGGCGCCGTTCGCCAACCCCGAACCATGATCTCGGGCGTCAACATGGTGATGCCGGGTCACCTCCTCATCGCCGACCACGCGGGGATCAAGACACAGCGGTACTGGGCACTTGCCACCGATCGCCGCGCCGATCTGGCCCACCTGACATACCCAGAGCAGGTCGAGGCCATGGGTCAAATTCTCGAACACTCGCTCCAACGCCAGCTCGCTTCTGATGTTCCTCTGGGCGCATTCCTCAGCGGCGGTCTTGATTCATCGCTGTTGGTGGCCATGATGTGTCAGACCGCGGGGGAACGAGTGGAGACCTTCTCGGTGGGTTTTCTCTCCGAAGGATCACAGATCGATGAGAGTGAGGACGCCGAGCGCATCGCCCGCCACCTCGGAACGACCCACCATCACGTGCTGGTCACCGGCACTGATGTTCGCGACCGGCTCGATCACTTCGTCTGCGGCCTCGACCAACCGTCGGTGGACGGTCTCAATAGCTATTTTGTATCGCTCGCCGCCCGGTCCCGGGTGACGGTCTCGGTCTCGGGCACCGGCGGCGACGAGCTCTTCGCAGGCTACCCCTGGTTTCGAGCGACCGTGCTGGAGCAAGAGCTGTTCGACCGGAAGCCTGCAAGGGCGGCCCTCCGGCGACTGGCGGGTAGGGCTGCGAGCCACGGCATCTTCGATCCGCTGGTGGCGGGTCGGTTTGGAGACCGACTGATAGCCACCCGTGACGCAGCCTCTTGGGCGGCACGGGTTGCTGCCCGCGTCCAGGTCTTTGGTCCACGCGCAGCGATTGGCGTGATGGCGCCCGGCATCAGGGGGGCATCCCTGGCCGGTCGCGCCGCCCACCACGATCTTACCCATCGTGACGAACTCACGTCGGGTTCGGTGATCCAACGCGTTTCGGCTGGCACCCTTCGCAGTTACACAGCGGACCAGCTTCTGCGCGACATCGACGCCACATCCATGATCCATTCACTCGAGGTTCGAGTTCCGTTCTTGGACCAGGATGTGGTGGACGCAGCGCTCGCCTTGCCCGACCCAAGCAAACTCCACCCGCACGGGGGGCTCCCCGACAGCCCCTCTTCAACCTATCGCGAAACCGGGGCGAAGCGTGTCCTGGTGGACATCGGTCGACACCTCCTGCCGGCGGACCTCGACGTTCAGCCCAAGCGAGGTTTCGCCCTGCCCATCGACAGCTGGCTGCGCGGTGAGTTGGGGGACCGGCTCGACGACGCTTTGTCGCCAAACGCCATCAACAATCGGGGGTTGCTGAACCCGGAGGCAGTTTCGGGCATCAGGGATGAATTCGCCGCCGGGCACCGTGATTGGACCGGCCCCTGGCTGCTCATGGTCCTCGAACTCTGGTGCCGTGAGATGATCGATACAAGGGGCAGCAAGGCATCGTGAACAGGTCGTTCAACCGTGATCCGCACCCCGGCCGTCCGAAGATCCTCTTTGTGGGTCATGGGGAATCCAGCCACACCCACTCGTGGATCGATCTGCTGGAAGATGCTCACATCAACGTGCGTCTGTTCGCTCTGCCGACATTGACACCACCTCCCGAAGACTGGCCGGTGCGGACCTATATCAGCGGTGTGCCAAAGGGCCGCATGAGCCCCGAAACCCGGACATGCCGTCACCCTGCCGGCCGGCCCGGGTGGGCGATCCGCCGTCTCCGAGCGACTCTCGCGGGAGATGACCAGCGAGCCACCGAGAATTGGCTCGCCAAAATCATCACCGGGTGGCGGCCGCAGATCGTCCACACCCTCGGTCTGGATCCTGCGGGCTTCGTTTTTCAAAGCCTCCGGCGGCGGAACCCCACTGCGGCAGCCGTGACCTGGGTCCTCCAGCTCCGCGGCGGATCGGACCTCAGTCTTCGCCGACACGATCCCGCACAACATCCCGCCATAACCGAAGCGCTGACCGAATGTGATCAGATCCTCACCGACAATCGTGTGAACATGGACTACGCAGCCCAGCTCGGCGTGCCAACCGAGCGCTTTGCCGCCATCGCGCCGGTTCCGGGGACCGGCGGTATCGACCTCTCGGCGATGGAGCAGCTCTCCGAGCAGCCAACATCCGGTCGGCGCACCATCCTCTTGCCCAAGGCCTACGAGAGCCCATGGTCCTCGGCCAAGCCGGTGCTCGAAGCCCTGGCCTCGTGCTGGGACCGGATCCAGCCCTGCTCCGTGGAGGCGCTGCGCGTGACCGACGACGTCAGAAACTGGATTCGGGCGTTGCCCGAACACATCACATCCAAGATCGCCGTTGACGTCAGGATCCCACGGGAAGAGGCCCTCAGAAAACTCAGCCGGAGTCGGGTGCTGCTGGCTCCCTCGCTGGTGGACGGAACCCCCAACATCATGTTTGAGGCGATGGCAACCGGTGCACTGCCCATCGTGTCACCTCTCGATACCATTCGGCCCATCGTGGATGACCGCACAAACGTCTTGTTCGCACGCAACCTGTGGCCATCAGAAATCGCCGAGGCTCTCGTGACCGCCATGACCGACAATGCACTCGTCGATCGGATCGCGAAAAACAACCTCCAGCGGGTTCACGAACTGGCGGACCGAAGCGCCATCCTGCCCAAGGTGGTGGCATTCTACGAAGAACTCGCGGCACAACACCGGGCAGGTGCCTAGAATGGAGTCCATGGGGCAAAGAGTGCTCATCCTCGGAGGCTTGGGCATGTTGGGCCACAGGTTGGTCCGGGACCTGGGTGAGCCATTCACTGTCGCCGCCACCGTTCGGCAGAGCGACCCCGGTCTGAAACGCCGACCTCCCCTTCAGGACCTTTCCCTGGTCGTCAGCGGAGTGGACGTCACCGATATCAATACCGTGGCAGACACTCTGGATACGGTGTTGCCCGACGTGGTCATCAACTGCATCGGCATCGTCAAACAGGCCGATACCGCCAGCGACCCCATCGCATGCATCGAGGTCAACTCGCTGTTTCCGCATCGTCTGGCGACACTCTGCCGGGAGCGGCAGAGCCGCTTGATTCATGTCAGCACCGACTGCGTCTTCTCGGGCGCGAGCGGCATGTCTTCGGAGAAGGACAACCCCGATCCGGTGGACCTCTACGGCCGAAGCAAGCTGCTGGGGGAGGTCACCGGACCCGGGGTGCTCACTGTGCGGACATCCATGATCGGCCGCGAGGTACGTGGCTCATCGGGATTGCTGGAGTGGTTCCTTAACCGGCGTGGCGGCACCGTGAACGGATACACCCGGGCCGTCTTTTCGGGCCTCACCACCGCCGCCCTCGCCGACGTCATTTCCCGGGTGGTGTCCGATCATCCGGCCCTCGAGGGACTGGTGCACGTGGCCTCGGAACCAATCACCAAGTTCGATCTGCTCAGCCTGATCAACGAGGCGATGGCGCTTGGCATGGAGATTGTCCCCGTGGACGAACCCGCCATCGACCGATCGTTGGACGGTTCACTCTTTGCCGAGGCCACGGGAATTCGGCTCCCTTCGTGGGATAAGATGATCGTGGATCTCGCGAACGATCCCACACCGTATGACCAGTGGAGAGCACAGCATGGGTCCACTTGAGGGCAAAAGGGTATTGGTGACCGGCGGGACCGGCTCGTTGGGCCAGGTTCTGGTGCGGCGGCTGCTCAGCGGCACGGCCGGCGACCCCGCGAAGATCATCGTCTTCTCCCGCGACGAGGCGAAGCAACACCAGATGCGCGTCGGCTACCTCGAACGTTTCTCGGCCACCGACGAGGTCATCTATTCCAATTTCAGCCGGATGCTCGATTTTCGTATCGGTGACGTGCGCGATTCCCACGCGGTGGCGGCGGTGCTGCGAGATGCCGATGTGGTTTTCAACGCCGCAGCGCTCAAACAGGTTCCCACCTGCGAATACTTTCCGGGCGAGGCCGTACAAACGAATATCGGCGGACCGGAGAACATCGTCCGCGCCATCCGTGAGCACCGACTGCCGGTGGAAACCGTGGTCGGCATCTCCACCGACAAGGCCTGCAAACCGGTCAATGTGATGGGCATGACCAAGGCAGTCCAGGAGCGCATCTTGATCCGCGCAAATCTCGACTGCCCGGACACCCGATTCGTGTGCGTTCGCTACGGCAACGTGCTCGCGTCGCGCGGGTCGGTGATTCCGCTCTTTATCGACCAGATCGCCAACGGCGGTCCGGTGACCATCACCACACCCGAGATGACCCGCTTCTTCCTCAGTCTCGACCGGGCGGTGGACACCATCCTTGCCGCCCTCGCCGACGGCGGCCCGGGCGACACCTACATTCCGAGGGTCCCGGCGGCGCGCATGACCGACATCGCCGCGGCGTTGATCGGAGACACGGATGTGAAAACCGTTTTCACCGGGATCCGGCCCGGAGAGAAGACTCACGAGATCCTGGTGTCCGAGGAGGAGGCCCACCGCACGATCTCCCGCGGCGACTTCTACGTCATCCTGCCCATGCTCCCCGAGCTTCGTCGGGAGGTCTCGGATGCCTTCCTTGGCACCGAGTACAGCTCGGCCGATGAGCTGATGGACGTCACACGTTGTCGTGACCTCCTCGAGCACTACGGTCTGACGGCGGATCGGCTGCTTCGTCGGGACGGAGACCTCTTGCGATGAAGATCATGACGGTGCTCGGCACGCGACCCGAGATCATCCGCCTGAGCCGGATCATCCCGGCACTGGACGAGCTGTGCGACCACGTGCTGGTCCACACGGGACAGAACTTCGAGGACTCGCTCAGCCAACAGTTCTTCGACCAGCTGAAGCTGCGCGCTCCGGATCACCACCTGGGCGTCCGGGCCACCGGCTTCGGCGAGCAGGTCGGCCAGATTCTCGCTGCGGCCGAACGGATCTTCTGTGCCGAGCGTCCCGACCGGCTGCTCATCCTGGGCGACACCAACAGCGGGTTGACATCCATTGTGGCCAAACGCCTCGGCATCCCCGTCTACCACATGGAGGCCGGCAATCGCTGCTACGACGACCGGGTCCCCGAGGAGGTCAATCGACGGGTCATCGACCACTCGTCGGACGTACTCATGCCCTATACCTGGAGGAGCCGGGAGAATCTCCTGGCCGAGGGCCTGGAAGGTCGGCGCATCCACGTCATCGGCAACCCGATCTGGGAAGTGATCCGCCAATTCGAGGCCGAGATCGACGAGTCGGGCATCCTCAACCAACTCGGACTGCGAGCCAAGGAGTACTTCCTGGTCACCATGCACCGTGCCGAGAACGTGGATCCGGCGCACCGACTGAGATCGTTGATCGAGGCCCTGGAGCGGGTGCAGGCAACGTACGGCCTTCCGGTGATTGTCAGCACCCACCCCAGAACACGGGGGCGTCTCGATGACCTCGGGGCCCACCAAGCAGACAACAACATCCGTTTCGTAGAACCCTTCGGTTTCTTCGACTTCGTGGCCCTCGAGCGCAACGCCCGCTGCGTGCTCTCTGACAGCGGCACAGTGCAGGAAGAGTGCTGCATCTTCAAGGTGCCCAACGTCACCATCCGCGACGTCACCGAACGCCCGGAAACCGTGGACTGCGGCAGCAACATCCTCAGCGGCGCCGAACCCGAGAAGATCGCCTCTTGTGTGGAGATTGCACTCGAACGGAGCGCCGACTGGCAGCCACCACCTGAGTACCTGGCAGCCCACGTCAGCACGGCCGTCACCAAGATCGTGCTTGGGGCTCCCCCGCTGTCGTTCGCCGGCCCCGGATGCTCGCCGCCGACGGCATGATGTCCGATTCTCTGGTCAGCGTCATCATCCCGGTTTACAACGGCAAAAACTACCTCGCCGAGGCGGTGGAAAGCGTCCGCGCCCAGACCTATCCGAGGATCGAGCTGATCGTCGTCGACGACGGCTCCACCGACGACACCTGGCAGTTGATCCAGTCCTTCGGTGATTCGGTGCGCGGCATCCGCAAGGACAACGGGGGCGTGGCCAGCGCCCTCAATCGGGGCATCGAGGCCGCTCACGGCCACTCCATAGCGTGGCTCAGCCACGACGACCTGTTTCTTCCTCACAAGCTGGAGCGCCAGGTGACGTTCTTGGAGGGGTCTACCGAGGCCGGCGCCTGCTACACCGACTTCCGCGTCATCGACTCAGGCGGCGCAGTGCTGCGGGACATGGCGACTCCGTCCCTGGGCCGCAACGAACTCCGCCGCCACCTCTTCGGCCGCATGTTCATCAACGGGTCGACCATGCTCATCCGCCGGCGCTGCTTCGATGAGATCGGAATGTTCCGGGAGGAGCTGAGAACGACGCAGGACGCCGAGATGTGGCTGCGCCTTCTCGACCGGTGGGATATCGGACGGGTCCCGGAGGTCCTGGGACTCCAGCGAACCCACCCAGAGCAGGGAAGTCGAGTGGAGACTTCGCACGAACTCGAGAAAATGACAATGTTCTCGGCGGCGTTCGATCGGCTCGGCGTCGTCGGGCTCTTTCCCGAGCTGAGCGGAGACCCGGACTCCCCTCGCGCCCTCTCTTACTCCCACATCTGGTTGGCCGACACGATGGCGGTCCACCGCTACTGGTTCGAGTTCGCCGACCAGCACTACCGAGCTGCCGTGGAGATCTGGCCCTCATTGCGCAATCCCGCCCGCCCGCGACGACTGCTGGGCGCCCGCAGATGGACTGCCCCGAGCCGCAGGTGCCGGCTGGCCCGCCATCAACTGGGCCTGCTCCGCAGACGAATCGGCCCCTCGACGAAGGTGCCGTGAACTCACACCAGAGCGCGGAGCGTGCTTGCGAACCGATCGAAATTCCGGTCAGCGTCCAGGTTGGTCTCCCAATAGCGCCGAGCCGATGACCGGTGCTCGTCGAGAGACTCTCGATCAGAGATCGACTCCAGCAGCTCCGCGACGCCCTCGGGCGACGACTGCTCCACCAGGAGCCATCCGCGGGCGGGACCGACCATCTCGGGCACCCCACCGACCGAGGTCGACGCGACCGGAATCCCGCAGCTCATCGCCTCCATCATCGACACGGGGCGCCCCTCGTAACTGGTAGTTGAGAGGAACAGGTCGACCCGGTGATCACGGTAGAATTCCATCACACGGACTGGGGCCACTCTCCCCAACAGCTCCCAACGGACGTTTTTCGGCAGCAGCGAGGCCGCCATCGCCGAGATGGCGACGTGCTCGGGCCCTCCTCCGAGATGGTGCCACTCGAACTCCCGGTCAGGACGGCGGGCACCCAGTGCGGCGAGAGCCTGAACCAGGAGATCGACTCGTTTCACCCTTTCCAGGTTGCTGCACGACACAATCCGGAACCGGCCGTCGTCCGAGGGGCGGCTGAGAAATCCCGGTTCGGGCGATCCAAGCGGTGCCACGGAGATCTTGTCGCGATGTTGCGGATAACTCTCGGCGAGATGGTCGCGTCCCGCGTGGGAGGCCGCAAACACCTGATCCGCCGCTTCGATCGCGGCTGGGTGCAACGGGTAACACGGGGGTCGGTAGCGCTCCTGGTAGATGTCGCAATTGTGTGCCCGAGACACGATGCGCAGGTTCGGCACATTCCGCCGCACTCGACCCAGCCCTGCGGTGACGTAGTTCATCCAGTAGGTATAGAACACCGTCGCCGACGGGTCCCAATCACCGGAGGCAATCCGTCCCTCGAGCCAGTCACCGATGCGTCGCGCCGCTCCCGCGCAGAATATGAACCGCCCGAGCGAGTGCGGGAAAAGCAGGAGGCGGGGGCAGCGGGCAATCTCCCGCGTCAGCCAGGGACTCCGAGCCGCCTCCCCGACCAGGAGCCACCTGTCGGTCAGTGATGCAGGATGGGTTCTTTCAGCGAGACTCTGATCGATTTCCACCTGCGAGGTTGACTCCTCCCACGGTACCCTTCCTGGAATCGATGGCACGACGATCACACGATCGAATTGCCTGCCGAGGCTACCGAGCTCCGGCCGCAAAAAGGTCACCTCGCCGACCGGATCGAACGGGAACGCGGTCGTAAACACAACCACGGTAGAAATCCCATTGCCCGTGGGAGGAGATTGAACTGTCATCGGCGGATCTCCCGGGGGGCGAAGACACGAGGGTTCCCCGCCATTCGGTCACCCCTCGATTGTAGAGTGGCCGGAGGGTCCACGAAACGGCATCAGTCGTTCGAATTCTCCACGCAGTAATCGACCGTTCGTCGCTGAGTTGAGCGAAGCCGCGGCGGTGTGGGAGCGTCTCTTCATCTCCTCGATGTCCCCCGTCGTCAGGCGGTTCAGCGCGTTTGCCAGCGAACCGGGTTCAAAGCTCTCGGCCGCAATACCGCAGCCAAACCGATCGACCACGGCTCGCATTTCCGGCGAGGGACCGATGGCTACAGCCAACCTCGCCTGGATGAACTCGAAGAGTTTGTTCGGCAGGGCATGACGCAGGTTGAATGTGGTCGGTGGGCACAGGAACACGCCGATGTCGTAGGCGTTGGTGGCCGGAATGAGCTGATCGTACGTGACCGCCGGCACGATACGCACGTTGTGCCGCTCCTCCGTCTCCCGTCGCAGCATCTCGTCGTACCGATCCTCCAACGGGACCAGCATGAGATCGAGACTGAACCGATCATCCACCGAGTCCATCATCCGAATCATGTCTTCGAGCCGGCGCGATCGGTTCGCCCAGCCGTGATGGACGATTCGAATGTTCTTCGGGTCCACTGGAGAAGGCGTCAGATCGTGAAACGGTGGCAGGCTGGGGACCACCTTGGGTGTGACGCCGAATACCCGTTCATACTCGGCGGCAAGGCCGTCGGATACCGTCAGCACCAGATCGCATTGAGGCAGAAAATCCCGACACAGCGCGGAATTCATGGGTCCGTACAGCAGCCGCCAGGACAGTCTGTCCTCGAAGTGCCGTGGGTAATACTCCCGCGCGTCAAAAACCAGCGAGCCGGTCCGCCTCACCGCGGCCGCCAGCGGCAACAGATCGAGATCGTGACAGACCACGAGGTCGAAATCCTCACTCTTCAGTTTGTCTCGGAGGGCCACGAGTCGGTCATTCCACAGCAGCCCCGAATACCTCCGGGTCACAAGAAGCGCCATGCGACCCGACCATGGAATGCTGTGGATGGGCAGCGCGGGGACCAGGATCGACCGCACTTTGGCGTGGTCCATCTCGGCAGTTCCGAGAACCGTCACGCCGTAGGCATCGGCGAGGTGAAACGCCATTTGCCGCGGTCTCGGACACCCATTCGGGTCCGCCCGGCACATCACGAGTGCAGTGCTGTTTGCCATCAGGTCGAGCGCCGCTCCGCATGGTCCCTGCGACCCCGATCGCCGGGGTCCGACGCCGAACGGCCGGCACAATCATCATACGCCACGACCGATTGGGTATGCTGAGAACGACATGAATGATGGTCGCCGGCTGCTCATCGTCTCCTACTACTATCACCCCACACCCTCGGTGGGGAGCGTCCGCGTCGGAGGCCTGACCAAGTTTCTCCCCGAATTCGGGTGGCAGACAACGACTATCACCCCCCGGAGGAGGGAGCGTGTGGATCCGGATGGTCGCGTGGTGGAGACCGAAGACGCCGATCTCGCGGTCGGTCTCAAGCGAGCCCTCGGGCTCAGAACCGATGCTGCACTCAAGGACTCGATCTCGGGCGGCAGGTCACCGTCCACCGGTGGTGGCGCCCGATCGCGAATGGTGGACCTGGTCAAGTCTCTGGTGGCGGTGCCGGACACCAACCGCGGCTGGATCAAGATCGCGACCGGCGCGGCCGGGCGGACCCTGGCACAACAGCCATACGATGCAATTCTCACCACCTCCCCCCCACCATCGGTCCATCTGGCAGGATGTCGCCTGGCACAGTCGTCCGGTTTGCCGTGGGTCGCCGACCTGCGCGATCTCTGGTCCCTGGACCACAACTCCACAGCGCCCCTTTGGCGGCGCCGCGTCGACCGGGTCATGGAACGGCGGGTTTTCAGGACGGCGTCGGCTCTCGTCACTGTTTCTGAGCCTCTCGCCGACGATCTGCGGCGACTCCACCCGAGGCTGCCGGTGTTCTCGATCCTCAACGGATTCGATCCAGATGAGTCACATGTCACTGAACACCTGACCTCACCCTTCACCCTCACCCACACCGGCACCTTCTACCAGGGCCGACGGGATCCGACCACGCTCTTCAAGGCTGTGGCCCATCTGGTTTCAAACGACCTCGTACCCCGCGACCAGCTGAGGATCCGTCTCTTCGCGCGGCACGAGCCGTGGGTGACCCACCTCGCCGAGGCACACGGCATCACGGACGTGGTCGAGTTGCTGCCATGGGGGTCTCGGGAAAGGGCCCTGGAGGCCCAGCGTGAGTCCCATGGGCTGCTTCTTCTCCACTGGGGTGGCGAGAACGAGCGCGGGGTCTACACCGGCAAAGTCTTCGAGTACCTCGCCGCCAGGCGACCAATCCTCATGATCGGCGGCGGAGCCGGCGTTCTCTCCGATCTGATCCGGGAAACGCGGACGGGCGTCCACGTCACCGATCAACAGGAGTTGGAATCCACGTTACTGGATTGGTGGCGGCTCTATCAGCGCACCGGATCGTTGCCGTGGAGCGGAGACATCAATCAACTGAAGCGCTACTCACACCGGCGCATGGCCCACGAGTTCGCCCTGGTCCTGGAACAGGTCTGCAACCAGCGTTGACGACCGCTATCCATCAGGGTTGGCGAGACGATCGGCAATCTCCTCCACCTGCCACTGAGGCGCCCGCAGCAGATCACGCTCGTAGGCGGTGAGCAACTTGGTCCGCGCGAGGTTGGCTGCATCAGATGCCCTTTGGTAGGCGACGCGGGCCGACTCGAAATCGCCCTTGTCCAATTCCAGACGCGCCAGAAACAGCCAGCCGCGTACGAAATGAGATTCCTCGACCACCGACTCCTCTGCCAATCGGCGCGCTTCATTCATCTGGCCCAAGGAGCGTTCGAACGCAGCCCATTGGAGCCAGTACCACGGCAGATGAGGCTCCAACTCGGTGGCTCGCCGGAAGCCCTCCCGCGTTCGCTCAACCGCATCCGGCCAGGGGCCGAATTCGTTGACAACCCGGGCCGAGACCTTGGCGTCCTCGGACCACAGCTCAGCGCTCGAGGGGTGGATGGCCACCGTTCGACGGCTCCAGTCGAGGGTGTCGGCGGCCGTCTCCCAGGTCCACGCCGGCCCCAACAGTCGATCTCGGACGACCCATTCTCCGGGTTCACTCAACCACGACTCGGCTCGCTGAGCCCTGACGGCAAGCTCATCCGTCGAGCGACCGTTCCACCACACAACGCGAGCGAATGCGGGCTGGGCCACGCTCCAAAGCACCAGAAAGGCCATAGCCAGTCCAGCGGCGATCTTCATGGGAAACCTCAGGTTCGGCGCTGCCCGATCACCCTCATCGGCCCGTGGCTCGATGGGGACGGCGGCACCGAGCCACAATGCCCACCACCACAGGGCCACGTCCACGTCGAGGAAGTCGTGAAACAGGGCGAGCACAGCGATCCCAGCCACGACTGCCCTGGAGGGACCGGCGGCCGTAAGTGAAGGCTCTCGCCTCAGCCAGACCAAGGCTGCCGCCGCTGCCAGTCCGAACCCAATGATCCCGGTCCTCACCAGCAACCCGAAATAGGTGGACTCCGCGCTGCCGATGATGTGGCCGTACCTCGCGATACCACCCTCGTGGGCGATCCGCACGGCACCCGTGCTCTCCTCCAACCACCCGGGGCCGACTCCAGCCAGGGGATGGTCGGCCACCAGCCCCGCAAGGGCGCGCCAGATTTCCAGCCGGTGCCAGGCGAGCGAGTCGGGGCTCGAGGCGAACCGCCAGATCAGGAGGGCTGAGGCGGCCAGCACCGCCCCGGTCACTCCAATTCGCCGCACCCGCCCCCGTGGCAGCAGCACTCCGACGATGACGACAGAGGCCAACAACCCAGCCCGCGAGCCGGTGGCCACGATGCCCGCCGCAACGATTGGGAGAGCCACCCACACCACGGGCCGCATCTTCGATGGACCGAGCAGCAACAACAGGCCCGGCACTGCCGGCACCAGGATGGCAGCAGCCACGTTCGGATTGACGAACAGCCCACCGGTGCGCAGCGGACCCCCGGCCACCAACTCCAAGAGGATCGCGAGCGCCACCGCCACCGCCGCCGCAGCCATTGGCATCGCCACCAGTGACCAGCGGCCGGCTTCCACCCTCCGCGCGGCCACCCACACGATCCACGCCACCAACCAGCCGCCAACCATCTCCTTTGCGGCCAGGGGGTAGATGTGGGAACTCAAGGCCGACGCGCCTGCCCATCCGATCACCGCCAGGCCCACAATTTCTTCGGCGAGCGGCGGACCGGCCAAACCAATCCAGAGCGCCACCGCCACCGCCGCCAACAGCAGCCCCAGGACCACCCTTTCGCCCGGATCGAAACCACCTCCCAAGACCACCGCCAGCGAGACCACAACGGCGCCCACCAGTCCGGCGATCTCAGCGGCGCGCGCGTTCATGCTCCGCCTCGAGCTGTCCGAGCAGGGTCTCCCAGGTCGCCCTGCGTTCCTGTGAAGCCGGCTGGGCATGAGACGCCAGCCTCAAATCGGCCGCTCCCGACGGAACCTCTCCAAGGGCGAGGTGAACCCTCCCAGAGGCTTCCGCGACCGTCGCCGAGTTCGGTCTCAACCACCGTCTCGCCGACAAAAGGGCCTCGGCCTCTTCTATCAGCACCGGATCACCCGATTCCAACGCCGCGCCAGCCGCCACGGTCACCGGATCCACGCGCCAGGGCGCCATCCGGCAGGCGCGCGCGGCATCATCAAAACGCCGAGCCGCGGGCTCGGAGACCAGCGCCGCTGACTCCAGGGTCCGACTGGTCATGTGAAGCAACGAGGCCGCAACGGCGCAAGCGGCCACTGTCACCAGAACCGCCCGTCCCCGCCCCGGAGGGCCGTCGCCGCAGGCCGGCCTTGCCACCGCCACGCCCCAACCCAACAATATGGCCCACGGCAGGGCGACCCCGCTGGTGTAGAGCGAGAAGTCCACCAAACTGTGCAGCGGAACAACCGCCAGACTGATGGCGAGTTCCGGGCGGATCGACCAGATTCGTCGCAGCAGCTTCACCAGCCATCCGACCGCTCCCAGGAATGCCGACAGCCCCACCAACCCCAACTCGGCCAACCACTCCATGGGGAGTGAATGGGCGTGTGCCGGAAGATTCCCCACCTTGAACGGCACCGCCCGTATCACCTGTCCGAAGCTGCCCAAACCGACACCGGTCAGCGGCGACGTTGTCCATGCCCACCAGGCTGTCCGCCAATTGTCGATCCGAAGTCCGACCGGGTCCAGCTGCGCCATGTCCGGACGCCACACGGCCACCGCCAGCAGCGCCACGGCGAGGATCGCGAAACCCACCACCAGGATCCGGGCCCGACGCCTCGCCGCGAGTGCCAGTATCGCGACCGCAGCCAGACCGACGCCGATGGGCGATCGTGTCAGGACGAGTCCAATCACGCACAGCAGAGAGCCGACGGCCCACGGCAGTGATCTGACATCTCGGCGGATCCCGGCGACCAGCAACGGCAGCGCCATGGCCAACAGCACCGCCAGGTGGCCCGGCAGCAGCAGGGATGCGAAGGCGCGCCCGCTGGTCAGCCGTTCCTCGGCATTGCTCTGCAGCGCTGCCGGGAGGGTGTCCACCGCCTGCTGGGCGATCTCGAAGCCCACCGTCACCTGCCACACCGCCCACAGCGTCAACACCGAAACGCCAAGGGCCAGCACGCGGAACTTGGATTCGTCCGGTTCTTGCCGAGAGGCCATCCACACCAACGTCACCACCGACGCGGCCAACGAGATTTCCACCACGGCGGTGGCACGATCCCAGCCGCCGGCGGCGCTGGCGATGGCGGCCAACAAAACCATCCCGGCCACCGCGAGTCCAGGCATCAGGCTGTCCTGATGGGATCTTCGGTGGGCCCACGGCACCAAGGCCAGCATGACCAGCGAGACCATCACCGGCGTCACGGCCACCGTTTCGGCCGGCCGCCAGGCGGTCCACAGGGCGACCATCAGCAGAACTGTCTGCGGCAGCACGCTTCGAGAGTATCAAAAAAAGGGGACGCCGAAGCGTCCCCCTCGATTCCAAGACTCTGGCGGCTATTCTCTCTGGATGCCTTCCGGCCACATGACAAACATGCCGTCCTGGTGATAGATATCGCAGTCGAAGTTATTCGTGGTGCCTGCAAAGAAAGCACTTGCGATCTTGTCCTTCGCGTAGGAGACGATGGTGTAGTGGTCACCCGCTGCATCTGTGGTGAATTGATAGGTGGTGCCCCAACCGTCATCCGAGGGCATCCGGCGGAGGTAGATTGGAATCACGAACGGAGCCACCGCGCCGAGATTCGCCATGTTTCTGGGATAGTAATTCATGTCCGTCGCGTAGGTGCCGACAGCCGTTGCGATGGTCCGCATGTCGGCCATGGACCTCTTCTGACGACCACGATGGATGGCGTTCAGCAGGTTCGGAATCGCGATGGCCGCGATAATCCCGATGATCGCCACAACGATCAACAGCTCGATCAAAGTAAAACCACGATCTTTTCTCATTCTCTAAGTCCTCCTTTCGAACTCGTCTACACAATGAGCAAGTTCCGTGCCAGGTATTGCACATGAAAAAGACAGCGCTTTGTGACGCTGGACGTCACATCACCCAAGGATCATGACAGCGCGCGTCACTCCCACTCGGGACCATCGCCGTCCCACCGGTGTTCTGGCGCCCACACGCCGGGCCAATCCACCGATGAAGTCACCCGAACCCGGGCCGCGTCACACCAGTAGTCGAAGGCCAGACCGTCCCTGCGGTGGACGGCCACATCCAGCTGATAGGCGCCCGGAGCCAGATCGAGGGATCCATACCGGCATCGCATTTCGCCATCCACATCCAAACGTCGAGGATGGAGGCCGTCCATGTCGGTATTGTGACCGCCCACATGGACCCCATCTGTCTTTCGCCAGGAGATGCCGAACACGAAATCGTCCACCGGTTGGCGCACGCGATACCGGATGTGCACCGTGCACGGCTCTCCGGTGGGGATCAGCCGTTGCTCACGACCCAAGCTTGAAAATCCCACCGAGAGAATCTCCACATCACCGGTGCCCCAGCGTCGACCCTCCTCGAGGACCCGCACGCCGTGAGAAGTCTCAGTGTCAGCGAGTTCGCCTCCGGCAACGTCGCTCCGATAGCGAGCCACAACGGCGTCCGGAGGACCATCGGCCACCCCCTTGCCGGAATCGAGGTACAGCACCCGGTCGGCAAACTGCGCCACGAGGTCTAGGTCGTGAGAGACCAGAACCATGGTGACGCCTTGCTGCCGCATCCTCGCCAGCCGGTCCAGACCACGCCGCGTGAAGGACTCATCACCCACCGCCAGCACCTCGTCGATGAGCAGGATGTCGGGTTGGACCGCCACGGCCACCGCGAACCCCAAACGAACGTACATCCCCGAGGAGTAGGTCTTCACCGGCTGGTCAATAAACAGCCCGATGTCGGCAAAGTCGATGATCTCGTCCATGCGTCGATCGATCTCCTGCCGCGTCAGACCGAGCAGCATGCCGTTGATGACCACATTTTCTCGTCCGGTGATCTCCGGATGGAAGCCCGCGCCGAGTTCGATCAGCGCCGTGACCCGGCCCTCGGCCGACACCTCACCGGCGGTGGGCCGCAGAATCCCTCCGGCCAGCTTGAGCAGTGTCGACTTGCCGGAGCCGTTGGGCCCGATCACCGCCAACGCCTCGCCCGGCTCCACCTCGAGGTCTAAGTGGTCGAGGGCCACGAACTCATCGAGCTTGGGTCCCGCCTTGGCCCGTCGCCGGTGGAAGATCGCACCCTTGACGGTGTCGCCGCGCACCCTCGTGGAGCGCCACCTGAAGACCTTGCGGACGCCGCGGAAGGATATCGACCCCCTCACACCGACTCCACCAGGGTGTCCCGGTAGCGGGCAAAGACCCACGTTCCGGCCAGCCAGCTGACCAGGCCGATCACCAGGGCCAACCCCCAAACATGGGGCGGGCTGACGACGCCGTTGAAGACCGCGTCTCGATAGATGCGGATCAGCACCGCCAGCGGATTCAATGCGAGCACTGTGCGCAGCATGGAAGGCACTTCGAGGCCATCGAGGGAGTAGATGATCGGCGAAGCAAAGAACAAGAGATTGAGGAGATGCCCGAGCAGATCTCTGAGATCCCTGAAGTGAACCGACACCGCACTCACCGCCCAGGCGATACCACCCGTGGTCAGAACCCAGGGCACCAGCGCCAGCGGCACCAGAAGAAATGTCCACGGAAACGGATGCCAACCCATCGCCGCGCTGATGACGAGGGCTGCCACCAACACCGGCAACGCCAGCAAGTGGTGCAGAAGATGGGAGAGTACCGTCACCGCAGGAAAGATCTCGGGAGGACACATGACCTTGGCCAGCAGCGGTCCGTTGTCCACCATCGTCACAGAGGCGTCCAGTGAAGACCCCGACAGGAAGAGCCAAGGCAGCAGCCCGCTGAACAGAAACAGGGGATAGGGTTCGCCTCCCGGGAAGCGGGGCTGGAAGATGTAGGTGAAGACCACGGCGTAGACGGTCAGCAGCAGCAGTGGATTGAGAAGGGACCAGAAAAAACCGAGCACCGAGGCGCGGTACCTCGCATTGAGGTCCCGCCTCACCAGGATCGACACCAGCGCACGGTGTCGCCACAACAGGCGAAGGGTGCTCATTGGCCCGCTATTTCTTGATGAGCAAGTCCTGGACGTCGCGCAGGATTCTCGCTCGCTCCGTCTTGAGGTACCTCTGATAGCTGAGCACCTGGCCGTCCTTGACGATGAACATCTTCGGGTAGTGTTTTACATCACCATAATCGTCGAAGATGATCGGTCCGGTGACACCCATGAAATCGGTGACCCCGAACTGCATGGCCCGCCTGATTTCTGGCGCTTGCGGCGGGCTGGCGACCTTCATCACCTCGATGGCAAACATCATGGCGTCGTAGCCGTGGGCCGCGAAAACATCCGGAGCTCGCTGGTAGGTATCCATGTAGCGATTGACGAAGCTCAGCACAGGCTCCTTCTCGGACGTGCGGTCAAACGGGGGCAGCGGAAAGAGGATTAACTCAGCCAGTTCGCCGGCCTCTCGAATCACCCGAGTCGAATAGAAGGCCGAGGTCGTGATGACCCGGCCCGAATAGCCCTGTTCCGCGAGGTGCTGGAGCACGCCCAAGGTCTCGGGTGCGTAACCGACGATGTAGACTGCTTCGACGCCGGTGGACCGCAACGTCGATGACGACAGCTCGGACCACCCCGGGTCCGCCAGTTCGATCCTGGCCACCACCTCGCCACCCAGCGCTCCCTCGAACTGTTTGCGAAACTCCGGTTCGATGCCGCTGGTGTACTCGCTATTGCCGGCATAGAGAATGACCCTGCTCTGGGCGAATCTCTCGAAGAGGAACTTCGCCGCCGTATGGCCCTCGAGTTCGTCCGAGGGATAGATGCGGTAGAAATTTTTGGACAACCGAGCCAATCCGGGTGTTGACGCGGACGGCGAGAGCACGATGACGTCGAGATCCTCGAGTTCGGGGATGATGGCCTGGGCCTCGGCGCTGGTGGCGCCTCCCACCACCATGTGAATACCTCGCTCGGAAGCCATCTTCTCGATCTCGGCAACGGCGGCTTGGGGGTTTGAGCCGGTATCCGCCCACACCACGTCAAAACCCACGGGCAAGGCGTCTCGATCACGAGCATCGTTGATGGCGAGGCGAATCCCACTCTCGATGGATTCACCGTAGGTGCCCGCCTCTCCGGTGGAAGGAAGCACCACACCCACCAACGGTTTAGTGCCGCAACCGGCGAGAATCGTCGCAAGCACGAGTGCCGTGCCAACCGCCAGGCCTATTCGCCGAGCCATGTCTTCACCTCCGCCGATTCGAGCCCCAGGTTAACACAATCATTGCCGATCGACGGGGCCGGAAACACCCGGAATGGCCCTGTCCATGTCAATCAAAATCATCTGATGAATGAGCTTTCTCAGCTTCCAAGAGCTTGGCGTACAGCTCTTTCCGACTCACCCCGAGCTCTCTCGAGGCCTCACGGAGCGCGGCACGCCGGTCCAGGCCATCGCCCACTGCCCGGTGGTAGGCGGTGGACGCATCGGTTGGCGTCACCAAGGTGACGCCCTCGTCTGGACTGACCGGACCCACCACCAGCGCGTACTCGCCACGCGGGCTCGCCGCCTCCGAACCGTTGGCCAGGTCGTCGAGAGAACCAACCACTGCACGTTCGTGGCGCTTGCTGATCTCAGCGAGCAAAGTGGCCTGCCGATTTCCGCCCAATCCGTCGGCAAGGTCCTGGAGCTCTATGGCGATCCGGTGGGGCGACAGCAGCAGGACAACGGTTCCCGACCATCCCGCAAGCTCCTGGATCTGACGTCGACGCGGCCCGGACTTCGCCGGCAAAAAACCGCTGAGGACTGCGGGCAAAGGTGGCTGACCCGACGCCGCCAATGCCGCGACGAAAGCCGACGGCCCGGGTACGCTGCGCACGTCGAGTCCCTGCTTACGTGCAGCCCGAACTACCAGGAAGCCGGGGTCTGAAAGGGCTGGGGTTCCGGCGTCGCTGACCAGCGCCACCGCGCGTCCTTGTGCGAGCTGATCCAATACCCACGATGTCCGCCCCTTCTCGTTGTGCTCGTGCAGGCTGCTCAGGCGTCCGCCGGCCGCCACGCCCATATGGGACAGGAGCTTGCGGGTGCGGCGGGTGTCTTCGGCGAGGATCAGGTCGACGGAGCCCAGGATCTCGCGCGCCCGGACCCCGAGGTCCTCCAGGGTCCCGATGGGCGTGGCCACAATCCACAGAGTTCCAGCCGGTTCGCGGTCGGTCATGTCGCTGGTATCATAGCAGCGTGGCCGTCCGTGTCGTCGCCGTGATCTTTTTGATTTTGTGTCACTTGCCGGCCAACGGAGAGATCGTCGAGGAGGTCGTTGCCGCGGTGGGGGCAACGCCGATCCTGCACAGCGACATCGTCCTCGCTCAGCTCGTGAGACTCGCCGAACCCATCCCTGGAGAGAACCGGGAAGCCTATGCCTCGAGACTTCTCGACGCCCGAATCAACCTCGAGCTGCAATTTCGGGATCTCGAGGAGTCGGGCACTCTCTACCGTCTCGAATTCGACGTGGCCGCGAGCCGCGCAACTCTGACCGACCGCGCCGGCGGTGAGGACGTCTTGTCCGCGCAGCTCGAGTCATTGGGCCTGACTCCTGGCGACGTGGAGGAATTGAGCCTCCGCCTTGCATCGGCCACCGCCTACATCGAGCAACGTCTCCAACCCAGAATTCGGGTGACGCCCGAAGAGATCCAAACCACATTCCAGGACGTTGTGGTGGCGGAAATGGAAGCTGCTGGCCAACCTCCACCACCCCTGGAGGAGGTGCAGGATCAGATTCGGCTCCTCCTCACCCAGCGCAAGCTCAACGACGAGATCGAAGCGTGGCTGGAGTCTGCCGCCGAACAGCACGAGGTCACTCGATTCTACCGACCGTAGACGGACGTCCGCTTCGCGCCCGCGGAGGATCCCATCGTTCGCGCAGAAACAACCCTTGGCACAGCTCCGTAGAGTTCCACGTAAACGTCCGCGGAAGACAACACGTCCTGGGTGTATCCGTTGGTCACAGAAAACGTGATGTTACCCACGTAGACCTCGGGAGAACAGGGCGATCCGCACTGATCGAGCCAGATCCGAGCCTGGGTTTCGCCGGCGTTGTAGGCCGCCACAGCAGGCGCCAACTGGCCGTTGAAGACCGAAACAAGCCGGCTGATCTCCGCACCTCCGAGGCCGAGGCTTACCGCGGGATCAAAGAGATCGTTCAGCTCGGGCACGGGTAGTCCGTTGGACTCAGCCACCACCGTAGCGGTGGACGGCATCAGCTGCATCAGGCCGCGCGCTCCCACCACCGACACCACCGTGGGCTTCCACCGGGATTCCTCCCGGGTCACGCCGGCCAGCACCGCCCACGGGACCTCGTTTTCAACGGCGCTGTGCCACACCAGGTCGGGATCGGGCAGCGGGTGGAGGGCCTCTTCGAGAGCAACCGGATAGCCACGAGTTGGGATGTCGGCGCCGGCCATTCTCCATGCCGCATCGGCGCTGCGGATGGCCTGCCAGGGGAACCCCTGTTCGGCGAACCGTTGCGCCGTCCAGATCGCATCCGACGCAACGGCCATCGGCATTCCCTGCGGATCCCAGCGAACGGCTTCGCCCCGCAGTCCCACGGACCAGAGATCGTCGGCCAATCCCGCGGGAAAGACGGGCACACCGGCCGACATATCCATGCCGACTTCTTCGATGACCTCGATCCGCAACGAGGCCAGAACGTCGGGATCGATTTCGAGCTGAACCCATTGCCCCAGAGTGCGCCGGCGGATTCGAGAATCCGCCGACTTCAGATCCGCCGCAACGGCGGAACGCCAAGCGGCGATGGTGTCGGATGAGAGCTCGCCCACGAGGGAACGGGCCCGATCCGCCCAGAACGTCCCCATGGCGTTGGCCTGGCTCTGAAGCAGTTGTATCGCGTCGTTGTCATCACCGGCATCCATTGCCAGCCCAGCCGCGAGCACCGCAGCCGGCGCACTCCACGGTCGTCGCGTGATGCCTCGCAGGCGAACCCTCGCGGCCTGGGACCGACCTCCCCTGATGTCGTACAGAGCGATCATGAGTTCGCCCCTGGCGCGCCCGCTGCGACCGCGGACCTTCGCGATCCCGGACGCCGCCTTGTCCGGCTGGTCCAGCCTGAGGCGAAGCCGCGCCAGCAACAAGCGGCGATCATCCGTTGCCTTGGTGAGCACCGCCTGCCGCGCCATCTCCACCGCCGGCTCCAGCTGTCCCGCAAGCTCGTAGCACCTGGCGATGTGGACCTGGATCTCGGCCCTTCCCTCCGAGCTTCGCCGCCGCGCCAGAGCCTTGTTGTACCAGTCAATCGCTTCGTCCCAGCGTTCTCGTCTGAAAGCGCACCGGCCGGCGAGGAAGGCCACCTCCCACGATGGAATGGTCCGGCTCCGCGCGCCTTCGAGGTCTCGGAAAATCGCCTCTCCCTCGGCGTAGAGTGCGTGTCGGTAGAAGGTCTTGCCCACCAGCCACCGCTCGTCCGGTGACAGCTCCGGCTCGGCTTGGAGGAGCCGCGCCGCCTTCAGCGCCACCAAATCACGCGTCGATGCACTCAGCAGACGATTGAGGCGCGGCCGCCGATCATCGCTCCCGGTGGCCACCAGGGCAAATTCCAGCTGTCGCCGCAACGTGGTCGGAAGACTCCTCAAAGCCGCCTGTAGCGAGGCCCGAGTTTCAGGGTCGAGTTCGCTCGCGAGGCTCTCCGCCGCCACTGAGACCGCCTCTTCGCGCATGATGCTTGTCGGCGCACTTCGAAGAAAGGTCTGGGCCAAATTCGCGGCGCGCTGCGGATCCTCGGCGACCACCGCCATGGCCAGTTGGAGACGGGCCAGTTCGGCGAACCTGCCACCCTCCATTGCACGGGTCAGGTGGGCGATTTCGGCTGCTCGATCACCAACGACCCCGGCCGCGTGAGCCGCCACGAAAGCTTCATCCGGAAGGAGCGGAAGCTGCTCGGCCCGACGGTTGGCCACCGACAGCAGAAGCTGCCACTGACCGGTGCGGGCCATCTCCTCGAGCCCCCCCGCCGACGCGATCGCACACACCAGCAGCACCACGGGCACGATTCTGAGCATTCTTCTCATCATCCTTACCATTTGTACCATTCTCTGTCCCAAACCGGACGCGACCTTGCTCACCCCCAATTATTGTGGATAATGCGAAGTCGCGAACGGCTCGCCCCTTCGCCCCGTCACTCGACTTCAGGGAGGCTCTCTGCATGGCCAACCAACATTCCAAGGTACTCATCATCGGATCAGGCCCGGCGGGCCTCACCGCGGCTCTTTATGCCGCGCGCGCTGATCTCGAGCCGGTGGTGTTCGAGGGGATCCAACCCGGTGGTCAGCTGACCATCACCACCGAAGTGGAAAACTACCCCGGCTTTCCAGAGGGCATCCTCGGCCCCGAGTTGATGCAGCGCACCAAGGCACAGGTCGAACGCTTTGGCGCTCGGTGCCTGTTCGACGAGGTCAAAGCCGTGGAACTCGATCAGCGCCCATTCGCCGTCACCACCGGCCAGAACGGACGTTGGACCTGCGACGCGCTGATCATCTCCTCCGGAGCCTCAGCCAAACTGCTCGGTTTGCCGTCGGAGACCGAGCTCATGGGCTACGGGGTCTCCGCCTGCGCCACCTGCGACGGGTTCTTCTTTCGTGACAAGGACGTGGTGGTGGTGGGCGGCGGCGACACCGCCATGGAGGAGGCCGTCTTCCTCACCAAGTTCGCCAACAAGGTCACTGTGGTCCATCGCCGTGATGAACTTAGGGCCTCCAAAATCATGCAGCAGCGGGCCTTCGAGAACCCCAAGATCGACTTTGCCTGGAACTCGGTCGTCACTGAGGTGATCGGGACCAGGCAGGGCGGTGTCACCGCGGTCAAACTGCAGGACACCCGGACGGGTGATGAACGCGAACTGCCCGCCCAGGGGATCTTCATGGCCATCGGTCACCGGCCCAACACCCACGTCTTCGTCGGCCAGGTGGAGATGGATGAAGCGGGTTACATCACGACCGTGCCAGGAACCGCCAGAACTTCGGTCGAGGGCGTGTGGGCCTGCGGCGACGTCCAGGATCCGGTCTACCGGCAGGCGATCACAGCCGCCGGCACCGGCTGCATGGCAGCCATCGAGGCCGAACGGTGGCTCGCCGAACAGGGAATCGAATAACAGTCGTTACGGGCGGAATACCGTGACGATGCACCGAGTTTGAACGAGCGTCATCAGGAGGTGACAATGATTTCTTTTTCGCAACAGGCGATTGACAAGGTCAGGGAGTTCGCCGGGCAGATGCCCGAGGCCGAGGGCAAGGAACTCCGACTGTTCATCCAGGGTGTTGGCTGCAGTGGATATTCATACGGCTTCACCTTCGACGAGCGCCGCGACGGCGACACGGTGGTGGAGAGTGACGACCTCACTGTGCTGATCGATCAGCAGAGTGCGCCCCTCCTCGACGGTGCCTCGGTGGATTTCGTCGAGGACCAGCGCGGCGCGGGTTTCGTGGTCGACAATCCGAACAGCCCGGATCCAGAATCCATGGGAGGCTGCGGCTCAGGTGGATGCGGCTGCGGTTGATCCGGTGATCCAGACCCCAGCCGAACCCGCCTCGCTCGAGGTGATCCGTTTGGGTCACCCGCTACTCCGCGAGGTGGCGGAACCCGTCCCGGAGGAGTGGTTCGACAGCGGTCGACTGCACAGTCTGGCAGTCAACCTCGTCCACACGATGCTCTCCGAGGACGGCGTTGGCCTGGCAGCCCCGCAGGTGGCGGAGTCCCTCCGACTCTTCGCCTACTGGATGCCTTCGTCCGACGACGAGGAGGGCATCGAGCCCACCGTCCTCTTCAATCCGGAGTTCCGACCCGTGGGAGAAGAGATGGTGGACGGCTGGGAAGGCTGTCTGTCGATCCCCGGCCTGCGCGGCGTCGTGCCCCGCCACCGGCGCATCAAGGTCAAGGGCCGCACCGTCGAGGGCGAATCGATCTCCCTCACGGCCGATGGTTTCCACGCGCGGGTGATTCAGCATGAGTACGACCATTTGGACGGCATCGTGTACCTTGATCGCATGATATCCCCCCAATCCCTCTGCTTCGACGAGGAATGGGAACGATACGTGCTTACCGGAGGCGACGACGAAGGTTGACTCGGCCCACAGTATTGCCCCGCCAGAGGCAGGCGGCCGTCTCTGGCCCGCGGTGCTCGTTGTGGCGTTGCTCGGCCTGGTAGCCGGCAGCTATCCCATCGCCAACACCAGCATCGGCTGGCACCTCAGCACCGGGCACTGGATTCTCGATCACAACGAGGTACCGCGAACCGACCCCTTTTCCATCACCAGCGAAAACGCTGACTGGCTCGACCACGAGTGGCTTTTCCAGGTCATCGTCGCCGTCACTGAAGACCTCGCGGGCGCCCCCGGCCTTGGGTTGCTGCGTGCCCTGTTGGTCAGTGCTCTGGCACTACTGATGTTCCGCTTCGGCATTCGCAGCGGTCTGTCACCTCCGGCCGCTCTCGTGTTGGCGATCCTCTGCCTTTATGGTGCTCGAATTCGCTTCTTTCTGAGGCCGGAACTGTTCACCCTCCTGATCGCACCATCTGTGGTCTGGCTTTTCCTATATCGAGATCACTCCAGTTCTCGGCTCTGGCTTTTTCAGATAGCCGGTCTGATGGCCGTGGGAGCGAACCTCCACGGTGGCGTACTGATCACCCCTCCCTTGATAGCCGGGGTCCTGGTGGCGCAATGGCTCCAATGGATGATCCACCGCGAGGGTGCCTCGCCCCTGCCGTGGGGTCTGGCCGGCTTGGCGGCGGCGTCGGCAGCTCCGGTGCTCAACCCCTACGGCTGGCATCTGTACGCGGTACCGTTGAAAATCGCTCATTTGGTGGGCCTCGAACACATCCCAAACCCGGAGTGGATTTCACCGTCACCGATGGATGTGCCACCCCTTTATGTGGCGATGGCCTCGGGCCTCGTCCTGCTCCTGCTGGCCGAACGAAATGCCGCGCGGTGGATGCTGCTCCTCATGGTGTCTGCTCTCGCGCTCCGATACGTCCGAAATGTTGGACTGTTCTTTGCCCTTTATCCCATCGCAATCGCCCCCGCCCTCGCCAGCTTCGGATTGGTGAGCGCCCGTCACGAAAGTTCTCGCCGACCCATACTGTGGGTCGCGGCTTTGGCCATGGCCTGTCTGGTGGTGGGTTCCATGGCTGCCACGCCGGGTCACGCCCCCGGCTGGGGATTTTCGAAGAGCTTCTATCCCCACGGTGCGTGGGCTTTCATAGAAGAAAACGGTCTCCGGTCAAAGACCATGTACAACGACGTCCGTTTCGGAGGCGATCTGATTCGACACTATTTTCCGGATCGGCGGACCTTCCTCGACGATCGCAATGAGATCCACGAGCCTTTGCTCAGGGAGATCCACACCATCCTGAAGAGCAGCGATCCCGGCCGGTGGCAGGCCATGCTCGACCGCTACGGCGTGGAGCTCGCGTTGGTGCGCTACAACCCACCATTCACGGTTGCGAGACCGGACGGCACCGTTGTGGGGCGGCGCGGGTTTTCGGCCCTCTGGTTCCCCTCCGACAGATGGGCCTTGATCTATTGGGACGACGCCGCCATGGTCTTCGCCGACCGCACCACAATCGATCCCACCCTGATCGTCCGGAACGAATACCGCGTCATTCGACCGGACGACACCGAGGAGCTCAAACGACGCCTCGCCGCTGATCCGTCCCTCGCGATGGCCGTCGCCGCCGAGCTCTCCCGCGCGCTCGATGGACAACCCCACAGCGAGCGCGCGTTGGCCCTGTCGCAGTATTTGATTGATCCACGACCTTGACCGCCCCTTCACGCTCGCCCACCATGGTCAGATGATGAGGATGATGTGCGCCGGAATCTGAAGCGAATACTCCTTCGCATGGGCGTCTATGGCGGTCTATGGGAGGCCCGCGGCTGGCTCCGTGCCTTCGATCCACGAACACTGGCCGCCAACCGCCGCTGGCGGCGATCACACCACCCATCCACACCCATTCCACCGCCCCGACTCATCTTCGAGGTCGTCCACAATTACAATATCGAGGCCTTCGTCGCAGGTGGCAATGAGCGAGCCACAACCATCGACAATGTCCTGTCAGAATGCGGTTTCTCGCTGCGTGATTGCCGATCCGTGCTCGACTTCGGCTGCGGCTGCGGCCGTGTCATCCGTCATATCAGGGACCGCACGGATGCCGATCTCTACGGATCGGACCTCAATCCGCGGCTCATCAGATGGTGCCAGGAGAACCTGGATTTCGGCCAGTTCTCCTGCAACGAACTCGCCCCTCCTCTCAACTATCCGGAGGAAAAATTCGATCTCGTCTACTGCATCTCGGTTCTGACCCACCTCGACGAAGATCTTCAAGACCGATGGCTGGCGGAATTCCAACGGATCCTGGCCTCGGGCGGCGCTCTGCTGGTCACCACCCATGGCGACTCGTGTTTCGACGGTCTCGACGCGGCCGAGACTCGAAGATATCGTGACGGCCACCTCGTGGTGCGCAGCGCTTCGAGCCTGGGGTCGAATCTCTGCGAGACCTATCATCCCCCGGCCTATTTTCGTCGAATCACCGAACCCCTCTTCGCCGAAGTCCACCACTTTCCACAGGGCGAGCCCGGGCGGCGGGCACAGGACATCTGGATCCTTCGCACCCCCACCCAGTCCGAAAGTTAAACGTTGAAAGTTAAACGTTAAACGTTCCCACCCACCCAGCCCCAAGACGATGCTTTTCCCGACCGACCAACGTGTAACGTTAAACGTGTAACGTGTAACTGTCCGGGTGGGTGGGTTGGTGGGCGGTCAATCCCAGCGAATCTTCTTGTGCGCGACCATCGTGCAGGTCTGTGGGTCGATGCCGTAGGGATTGCCGAGGTAGTCCAGTGGAGCGGACGCCAACCAACCCGCATCCACCAGCTCCTGCCAGGATTCCGGGCACTTGCCTGCGCGATCGAAGGAACTGCGCAGCATGGGGTCGAGGGAACGGCGGTCGAGGGCGACGCGGGAGTCATAGAGATGGCTGGTGGCCAGGTTGATCTCCACCTTGGTCTCGGACTCCGCCAGAACCTCCTCCCAGTGGGCGATGGAGTCCTCCACCGTCCAGCCATGAATGTTGTCGCGCCAGCGACCGTAGAGTCGTTTCAGCACTCCCGGCGCATCGGGACGTTCCGCGGCGATCCCCATCCACTTCACCGCCAGATCATTGTCCTGAAGCACCAGGTAGGCGTCCCAGGCCGCCACTTCGGCGATCTCCCAGTCATCCGGCATGGCGTCGAGACCCTTCTCATAAAGCCGCACAATGGCATCCTTGTGCTGCTCCGGATCGCCTTGTTTCTGCAGCGACATGATCATGGCGCCGATTCGATAGGCGTCAAAATACCTCGGATCGAGGTCGGTGATCAGGTTGAAGACGGTGTCCAGATAGAGGAACTTCTCCCTGAAATCGAACTGAGAGTAATACTGGATCGACCACATGTAGAGAACATCGGCCACCAGCCCGTCGTTGCCGAGACTGCCCAGCCGCAAGACCTCGGGTGACGGCAGATAGAGCAGGCGCTTGCCCAGAGGGTCCGCCTCCGGGGCGTTGTGCAGGACCACCTCGCAGGTCACCACCACCGCCAGCAGGACAATCACCACCGCTGCAATGGCCAGTGGATGTCTCACGTCAGGTCCTTGTGCGAGAAACGGACGCAGGCCAGCACCAGGACCAAGGCCGTGTAGGCGACGCCGTAAACCACCGTCACCCAGACTTCGGCCGGCGGGATGCTCAGGTCGTGAACCACCTCGGTCTTGAAGTTGAACCGTTCGAGATTGGGCAACATGTAGTAGATCGCAGCCACGATGGGTTTGGTGATGCCTGCGGTGATGTGAGTCGTCAGCAACCAGACATCCTCAGCCACGTGGCCGATGATGTAGACCGCCAATGTGAATACGGTGCCGAGCATGGGCCTGGTGAGCACCGCAAAAAGAGTGGCGAAGGCGGTAACCAAGGCCATCTCCAACAGGATCATCGCGGAGGCGAAGAGCAGTCCCATATCCCACTCGCCGGTATAGAGACGCACCGTTCCGAGGAGCACCACCGCCATCAGGACCAGGTTGATGGCGACCGTGGCAAGCAACCCGAGAAATTTGCCCAGCAGGAACTGCCACCGACGAACCGGCTTGGCGAGAATGTTGTAGACCGTGCGACCGTCCACTTCCCGGCTGATCAGAAGGACACTCATCATCACCGCAATCAGCATTGAGAAAAACTGGACGCCCGCCAGACCGAGGTCCTTGATGACCTTTCCCTCATCACCCACTGTGAGCAGGCCGAAGATCTTGGATGACACCAGCATGAGGACGGCGAATCCCAGAAAAAGGTAGAGCACGCGATCGCGAAGCGCTTCGCGGAGGGTGTTGCGGGCGATCGCCAGCATCGCCCTCACGATGCACCTCCCTCGTAGTGGACCAACAGAAATTCCTCGAGCGAACTCCTCACAGGGCTGAGGCCGACGATCCGGGCACCGCCGTCCACCAGTTCTCTCATCAGCTGATCCCTGTGCTCAGCGGCCACTCTCACCCATGAAGCGTCGTTTCCGGCGTGGCTCGCCAACAACGGCGTGCTCACAGTCGAAGGCGCCATGCCCACAAA
The DNA here is from genome assembly GCA_963710645.1 of uncultured Holophagae bacterium. Taxonomy (GTDB): domain Bacteria; phylum Acidobacteriota; class Thermoanaerobaculia; order Thermoanaerobaculales; family Sulfomarinibacteraceae; genus FEB-10. The sequence continues at coordinate 1,157,937 of CAVQBD010000009.1, forward strand.
CGCGACTTCGTAGGCTTCCACCTCCTGGGCCACCAGGTCCCGGACTTCACCCACCGCCCGCACCCGGCCGTCGGCTACGATGGCCACGCGGTCGCAGATGGTCTCCACGTCGGGGATGATGTGGCTCGAGAAGAACACGGTGGTCCCGCGCTGTCTCTCTGCAAGGATGATGTCTCGCACATCTCGCCGTCCAAGGGGATCGAGTCCACTCATGGGCTCATCCAGGATCAGCACCTCGGGTTTCCCGAGAAGCGCCTGGGCCAACGACATCCTCTGCAGCATGCCCTTCGAGTACGTCCGCATCAACCGATCGGCGTGATCCGACATGGAGACTTTTTCAAGGGCCTCGGGTACCCGGGAAGAGGCGAATTCTGTTCCAAGGGAGAGCAACTCGGCGTGAAATTCGAGGAACTCACGTCCCGTCAGATAGGGGTAGAAGTACGGGTTTTCTGCCATGAATCCGATCCTGCGCTTGGCTGCCTCGTCGGTGTGAGGCAGGCCGCAGATCTCGATTGCGCCGGCGTCGGGCCAGATGAGGCCCGCGATCGCCTTAATGGTGGTTGTCTTCCCGGCTCCGTTGGGGCCGAGAAAACCAAAGATGATCCCGCGCTGAACCTCGAAGCTGAGGCCCTTGAGCACCTCCACCTTCGCCTTCATCAGCCCGGGGTCGAAGGTCTTATGGAGATCGTCAACCCTCAACGCAACGTTGGACACTCCGCCCTCCAATGGATCGTTCATCCCGTCGGGATTATATCGTGCACGCCTGGTTTCGGGGCTCGGGACTCGGGGCTCGGATGCAATCATGGACATCGACTTCCACAACCTCCACACTCGGTGGGTGGGGGGTTTCGAATTTCGAATTTCGAATTCCGTGAGTGGCCCTACTGCCTACCTCCTTGCGCCGGGCACGGGCGCGGACTCGGAACCAACCCTCCAAACTTTCCACACTTTCCACACGGCAAATGCGATAATCGACCGAGGAGAGGTGACCCCATGGCGGAGCTGTCGGCACTGGATATTCTCGGCAAACAATTCAACAAAAAACTTCGGGGATACGCCCCCAGCGAGGTTCACGAGTTTCTGTCGCAGATCGCCAGTGCCGTGGAGGGACTGACCCGCGAACGCGGCGAGCTCAAACAGCGGGTCCATCGTCTCGACCAGGATCTCGCGGAATTCAGGGAACGAGAGTCCGCGCTCCAAGACGCCCTGGTGGCGGCGCAGAAGACGGCGGAAGCCACCATCGAGGCGGCCCGCGCCGAGAGTCAGAAGATCATCGACGATGGTCACACCCTCGCCGACCGTCTGGTGGACGAAGCCAACAAGCGCGCGCAGAACATCGAGACGGTCGTGGCGGAACTCAGAACGCGCCGCCGGGAGGCCAGGGCAGAGCTGATGCGGCAGGTGGAGATCCTGGAAGGTTTCGTCCGCGACGACCAGAAACGGGAGCAGGAGGAGCGTTCCACGCCCCAGTTGGCGGTCCTGCAGCCGAGAAACGAGGGCTCATCGGAGAAGTCCGGATGAGCCTCCTGGTCCGCGGCGGCCACCAGGTGGTCAGCCCGACCGGTTCCACCTCCCGAAGGGGCGACGACTTAGGCCGCCCGTACATCGCGTACGATGCGGTCGTCCGATGCGAGGACGAGCTGATCGCGTTCATCGGCTCGGAGGAAAACCACGACCTCCTCTTCCCGCCTGCGGACGAAGCCCTCGACGTGGAGGGCTGCTGCATTCTGCCCGGATTCGTGGACCCACACACTCATCCAGTCTTCGCCGGCTCGAGAGAGGACGAATTCAACCGGCGGTTGAGGGGTGAGAGTTACATGGACATCGCGGCGGCTGGCGGCGGCATCAACTCCACCGTGCGCGCCACCCGCGAGGCCACATCGGATGAGCTGTTGGCCGGTACCTTGACTCGCCTCGATACCTTTTTGAGGCACGGAACAACCACCATCGAGGCCAAGTCGGGATACGGGCTCGACCTGGAGACCGAGATTCGGATGTTGGAGGTGATTCGAAACGCGAATCTCTCCCATCCCATCGATCTCCTTCCCACGTGTCTGGCGGCCCATGAGGTGCCGCCGGAACACCGTGAGGATCCGGAGGTCTTCGTTCGATTACTGATCGAAGAAATCCACCCGGAAATCGCTCGCCGTGGCCTCGCCCAGGCGGTGGACGTCTTCTGCGAGGCGGGGGTGTTCGACATCGAGCAGACTCGTCGTATCCTGGCCGACGCAGCGTCCTTTGAGTGGCGAATCCACCTCCATGCCGACGAGCTGACACCGTTGGGCGGGGCCGAGCTGGCGGTGGAACTGGACGCCCTCTCGGCCGACCACCTGATGTGCATCACTTCCGACGGCATCCGAGCTCTCGCCGGATCTCCCACCGTGGCGGTTCTGCTGCCCGGAACCTCGTTCTTCCTCCGCTCTGATTTTGCGCCCGCCCGTGAAATGGTCTCATCAGGCTGCGCCATTGCCCTCGCCACTGACTGCAACCCCGGCTCGTCACCAACCGAATCCATGCCCACCATCCTGACGCTGGCCTGTCTGATGATGGGCTTGACTGTGGAGGAGGCGCTCACCGCTGCCACCCTCAATGCTGCGGCTGCGGTAGGCAGAGCCTCGGACATCGGATCAATCGAGGTGGGCAAGCGGGCCGATCTGACGATCCTGGGTGGACCCACCTATCACCATCTGGTCTACCACTTCGGTGTCAACCCGGTGCAACACGTGGTCAAGAACGGGCGAGTGGTGGTCCGCGATGGCCGCATCGCCGGCTGAGAGACAGGTTCACCGATCCGAATTCAGTTCACAGTTTCAAACACCCTGGCTTGGACAGTAGCAACATCGATGGCCTCCATGCAGCCGGGTTGACCAACAGGACAATCAAACTCGGAACAGGGGGCGCATTCGATCTGGGACCTCAGCACCACGGCGTTGTCGCCGAGTGGTGCGGTACGTTGTGGATCTGTGGGCCCGAAGAGCGCGATCCCGGGTGTCCCGACCGTGGCCGCCAGATGTACCGGGCCCGAATCGTTGCCCACCAGCACAGACAGCCTGGCCAGCGCGCCGGCCAGACCGGCCACGTCCAGATCGCCACCCACAACGGGCAGCGGACGGCCGGCCGCCTGGCAAACCGCCGTGGCGGCGGCTTCCTCGCCGGGGCCGATCACGACCACGACCTCCAGGCCCCGGGCGACAACTTCACGCGCCAGCTCTCCGTACCGGGCAGCGGGCCACCTCCTGTCCTCGCCCAGCGCGGTGGTGGGGGCCACGCCCACAGCTCCTTCGTGGCTCACCCCGGACCGGAGCAGCGCCCGAGCACCCTCCTCCACGAGCTCCAGCGGAAGCCTCGGCTTCCAGGAGGGATCGACGCCTTTCAGACCGAGTCCTTCGAGAATGGGGTCGGCGTCGTGGACCTGGTGCCTCCGGCGATCCACGGCATAGCCACGGGTGAGCAACACCCGTGCGCCGTCGCCGTCGCTGCCCACCGCCCGTCGCGCAGCCAACCAAAGACAGATTTTCGCTCTGGAGGCGTTCCGCAAAGTCACTCCCAAGTCGAATCGACCGCCATTCCGGCACAACCGCCGGGCGGACAAGATCGGGGACGCCTTGCGCGGACTCGAAACCACGCGAGTCTGGGGAAACAGCCCGGCCAGAAAGCGGCGCGCCTCAGGGCGAGCATGGAGGGTGGTATCGCCCGACAGGTTGGCGTCCACCAGCCGGTGAACCGTCGGCAGAGCCATGACCTGGTCACCGACCCAGTTGGGCATATCGACGATCAGGCGACTGGGAAGGACGTTGTGCATACTCAATCGGGTCTACGGAGCAGACCGCGTGCGCGTCACGGTCCGTCGACGCGAACTCGGCGGATGGCGAGGGCGAGGCCTGTGGTTTCGTCCGCCTCGACGATCGCCCCGCGGAGCTGGATATCCCGTTTGGCGGGCTCGAATGGTCGAGGGGTGTTGTAAAGGAATCGCTCGAGGACCTTTTCGTGGCGCATCCCAATCACCGACTCATAGGGACCGGTCATCCCGACGTCGGTCTGGAGCGCTGTGCCGCCAGGCAGGACCCGCTCATCGGCTGTTGGCACGTGGGTGTGGGTCCCGAGGACGGCCGTCACCCGTCCGTCGAGAAACCAGCCCATGCCCTGTTTCTCCGATGTGGCTTCGGCGTGCATGTCCACCACGATGATCTTGACGTCGGGCCGGGCCTCGGCGATCTCGCCAAGCACCCGTTCGCCGACCCGGAACGGATTGTCGATGGGCGCCATGAAGGCCTGACCCTGCAGGTTGACCACCGCCACCGGGATTCCGGTGGCGGTCTCCTCAATGCACCATCCCCGTCCGGGGTTGCCATCAGGATAGTTGGCCGGACGAAGCAGGCTCGGGTGGGCGTCCAACAACGGCACGCCCTCCTTCTTGTCCCACACGTGGTTGCCCGAGGTCCAGACGTCCACCGGCAGAACATCGAGCTCCTGCATGACCTGGGTGGTGATCCCAAACCCGCCGGCGGCATTCTCCACGTTGGCGATCACGAAGTCGATCCGCTCCCGATCCACCAGCCCCTCCAGGTGGGCATGGACGGCCCGTCGGCCTGCGCCGCCGACGATGTCACCGATGAACAGGAGCTTGATCACCTGGCGTATTCCACCGCACGTGTTTCACGGATCACCGTGACCTTGATCTGGCCGGGATAGGTGAGTTCAGACTCCACCTTCTTGGCCACGTCACGGGCCATCCACAGCGCCTCCTCATCCGATATCCTCTCCGACTCCACGACAATACGCAGTTCGCGCCCGGCCTGAATGGCAAAGGCCTTGGACACCCCTTTGAAATCGGTGGCCATGCTTTCAAGCTTTTCAAGCCGTTTGATGTAGTTCTCCAGGATTTCTCTGCGGGCACCGGGCCGGGCCGCCGACAGGGCGTCGGCCGCGGTCACCAGAACCGCTTCGACGGTCTGCGGCTCGTAGTCGCCGTGGTGGCACTCCATGGCGTGAATCACCATGTCGGTCTCACCGTGTTTGCGGAGCAGTTCCCGTCCGAGCTCGAGGTGGGTACCGTCCATCTCCCGGTCCACCGCCTTGCCGAGATCGTGCAACAGGCCGGCGCGTTTCGCCACCTGGGCGTTGACCCCAAGCTCGGCCGCCATGTGGTTGGCAAGCCACGACACCTCAAGCGAGTGTTTGAGCGCGTTCTGACCGAAGGATGAGCGGAATTGGAGCCGACCGAGGAGTTTTTGCAGTTCGGGATGGAGGTCCGGAATACCGGCTTCTAAAGCTGCAGCCTCGCCATCGGCAAGGAGCTTCTCCTCCATTTCAGCCTGAACCTTGACCACCAGTTCCTCAATCCGGCCGGGGTGGATCCGGCCGTCCTGGATCAGATTGACCAGGGCCAGCCGAGCGATCTCACGGCGCACCGGCTCGAAGCACGAAAGGATGACCGCCTCGGGGGTGTCATCAACAATCAGATCCACGCCCGTCGCCTGCTCGAAGGCACGGATGTTGCGGCCTTCGCGGCCGATGATCCGACCCTTCATCTCGTCTGATGGAAGATCGACCACCGACACCGTGCTTTCCACCACATGCTCGGATGCAATCCGCTGAATGGCCATGGAGATGATCCGCCGGGCCTTTTCCTTGGCCTTTTCGGAGGCTTCCTCCTCGATCCGCCGAACCATGTTGGACGCCTCCATGCGCGCCTCATTTTCGAGCGATCGCATGAGTTCGGATTTCGCCTGGTCAGCGGTCATGCTGGCGATGTGTTCGAGTCGGGAACGCTGTTCCACAACCGCGGCCTCGAGCTCCTGCTCGGCCGCGGCCAGTTTCTGGTCCCGCTCGCCGAACTCGATCTCCATTGTGGAGATCGCCTGCTCGCGGGCTTCAAGCAGGCCGGTCTTCTCCCCGAGTTCCTTGCTCTGGCTTTCAATCTGGCTTTCGAATTCGGCCAGCTCCACCCGGTGATCACGGGTCTCCCGCTCGAACTCGGAACGTGCCGTGAGCAACCTCTCGCGAACCAGGATTTCGGTGTCCTTCTGGATGCGTTGGCCGTCGATTTCGGCCCGCGCCGTGATGCGCTGGGCCTCCTTTTCCGCGTTGGCGAGCAACCGGCGAGCCGCCGAGCGGGAACGCTTCCATAGCGCCCACACAACGACCAGGCCGACAATGCCCACCAGCAGCACAGCGATGGCTGCAATTTGAAGCATGAGTCCCCCCTGTCAAGGAGCGATCAGGGTGACCGACTGAGGGGCTGGGTCAGGCAGGACCTCGTTAATTCAAAGTGGAGGTCCCCGCTTCGGCCGTGTGAGCAACCCTATTTGAACCTGCGAAACCACAGGTGGGTACCTGTCCTTCACCCATCTCCCGCCTCACGGCAAGCTCCGGATGAAAGAACCCGGCAGCCCTTCAAATAGGTGTTGGTTCAACGATAGTTTCACTCATCACTAACCGCGCAGGGACCTCCGAGTCCGTTTTTCATTTCCGGGCCTCCCCGGGTTTCATGGCCTCTTCGATTCTCGAAACGAGTCGTTCTGCCTGTTCTTCCAACCGCTCCTGTCGGGCGTCCTGATCCGTTTCACGCTCGTGAAACAGTTCGTCCGCAATATTCAATGCAGTCAAGACAGCAATCTTGACCGTGTCGACACTTGAGCTCCGATCCGCGACCTCGCGCATCCGGGTATCCACAAATCGCGCCAGTTCTTCCAGGCGCGCCGCGTCCCCGTCCGCACGCAGACCAAGCCTTGTTCCGAAGATCTCGACTGTGGCCCGTACGGTCGTCATCGGTGCTCCTTCCCAACCTCAGTATACAGTATCGAAACCCGCGAATCAGCCGCGCACGATTGGGCGACGGGAGCCAATAGGCGGTCACCCATCGTTCCCCGACATCAATCGGTGGGTCGCGCTTCGAGACCTTCGGGAGTTGCCCGTGGCGGTTTGGTGGGGCGAGGAGCACACCACCTCCAGCCGCCTTAAGCCCCCGCACTCCTCACCGCCGAGCCGGAGGGATTATGGGTCAGTTCGCGAGGGCCGAGTCGATGGTGCTGAGGACCTTTTCGAGACGATCGGCCAGCTCCGCGCGCTGGGCTTCGAGTTCCTGGACCTTTTCGTCAAGTTCGTCGTTGCCACCGAGCTGACCTTCCAGCTCCTCCACCCGCGCCTCAAGCTCGGCAATCCGTGCATTCGCCTTCTTGTGGGTCTGGGCGAACTCTTCGATCCTCGACTCGAGCTTTTTCAAAATCGCATCCATTGCCATGTATTACCTCCGGGTCAACTGGCTCTCCATGTCACGCGAAGCTCACGCCCAACCGCTCACGAAGACGGTCGCGGAGGCCGTCTTGTTCGACGTTGACCTCCTCTTGGGTCAGCGAGCGCTCCAGGTTTCGGTACACCAGACGCAGGGTGGTCCGCACACTGCCGGCGGTGAGTTCCTCGCCGGTGTACCGCACCACCAGATCCACCGACTCCACCATGTTCCCAGCGAGTTCGGCCACCGTTTGGTGGAGCGTCGCATAGGGCAGTTGGGTGTCGTGCTCCACGGTCATATCCGCCGCCACGGCCGGGAATCTCGGCAATGCCTGGAACCGGACGATGGCCGGTCTCTCGAAGGCCACACCGAGATCGAGCTCCGCCACGTAGACCGGCTGCCGCAACTCCCAACGACCGCCAAATGGGTCATCGAGCAGCCCGGCACACCCAGCCATCGCGCCGTCCACCGTAATGACGGCGCCTTCGGCCTCGTCGAGCCACGGCGCGCCGCCGCGAGACCAGGCGGCGGTCCCAAATCCGGCGCGATCCATGGTCTCTTCCACGATGCCTTTGAGATCGTTGAACCCCACCGTCCGGCCATCGGTCGTTGTTCCGGAGAGGACGATGGCGAGCCGTTCAACCTCGACAGCATCGCCATCACTGGCGGCAAACACCCTTCCCTGCTCGAAGATCGCCAGCGAGCGCTCGCCCCGATTGAGGGTTTCGCGGGCCGCCGCCAACAAGCCCGGCAACAACGACCGTCTCATGGTGTCCTGAGTCGTGGCCAGGGGATTTTCAAGCGGCAGGACGCCGCCCGGAACGAGCGGCCAGCGCTCCACGAGTTCGTCGTCGCCGCTGCCGATGAACGACAGGGTCATGACCTCGATCAATCCGGAAGAGACCGCCGCGGATCGGCCACGGTCCACCAGCTCCCAGTTCGGATTTCGATGTCCCGGCGGCGTCGGCAGAGTCGGCAGACGCGACGGCACGGCGTCGTAGCCGACGTGGCGGATCACCTCTTCATAAAGATCGGGGACCACTTCGAGATCCACCCGAAACGGCGGTGGGACCACTTTGATGCGGTCCCCGTCCGGCAGAGGTGAAAATTCGAGTCCGTCCAGGATTCTCACGGCCTGGCTCTGTTCAATCTCCATCCCGGTGAATGCGGACAACGAGGCCAGCGAGAATTCCATCTGTTTGGCGGTCCATGGGTTGGGATACACATCGATACGGCCCCGACACACCCTGCCACCGCAGAGTTTCGCGATCAGCGCTGCGGCCGCGTCACAGGCGACGCCGGCCATCTCGGGGTCCGCACCCCTCTCGAATCGGTGGGAAGCCTCGGTGTGCATTCCCAGCTTCCGGGATGTCCGTCGCACCGACAGTGCATCGAAATGGGCGCTCTCGATCAGAATGTCGGCCGTCTCCGGACCGATCTCCGAGTCGGCACCGCCCATGACACCCGCCAGGGCCACCGCCTCGGCATCGTCCGCGATCACCAACATGGACTCGTCCAGGACGCGGGTCTCACCATCAAGAGTCTTCAACCGCTCGCCCGGAACGGCCCGCCGGGTCACGATTCGTCGGCCGGCCAGCTTGTCCAGATCAAAGGCGTGAAGCGGCTGCCCAAGCTCGAGCAGCACGTAGTTGGTTGCATCCACCACCGCGTTGATGGGTCGGACCCCACAGGCTTCCAGCCGGCGCACTATCCAGTCCGGCGAGGTGCCGATACTGACACCGCGAACCACCCGTGCGACATAGCGGGAGCACAACTCGGGCGCCTCGATCTGGACCGAGGCTAGATCGGCCGCCGGCTCGTCGGCCTCCTCAAGCTCCACCACCAACGGTCGGAGATCGGCGCCGGTCGCCACAGCGGCTTCGCGGGCCAGGCCGCGGTGATTCATGGCATCTGGACGGTTGGTGGTGACCTCCACATCCCAGACCTCGGACCCGTCCGCAGGTTCCCGGGTCTCCACAAGAAAGCCGCAGGCGGTCAACCGGTCGGCGAGCTGGTCCGCGTCCGGACCGTTTTCGAGATGGTCTGTCAGCCAGCCGAGATCGAACTTCATGCGAACTGTCCCGTCAATCTCTGGTCGCCTTCAAAGAGCTGCCTCAGATCCGAAATACCGTAGAGCAGCATGGCGACCCGGTCGATTCCCAGCCCGAAGGCGAAGCCGGTAAAGCGATTCGAATCGATGCCCACCGCGTCAAAGACCCGCGGATCGACCATTCCCGAGCCGAGGATCTCGATCCACCCCGAGCCGGAGCACACACCGCAGCCGTCGCCGCCACAGAATATGCAGCTGATGTCCACCTCGGCCGAGGGCTCGGTGAAAGGGAAGTAGCTCGGTCGAAATCGGACGTCCACGGTGTCGGTGAACAGAGCGTGCAAGAAGGTCTCGAGGGTCGCCTTGAGGTTGCCGAAAGTGATGCCTTCGCCCACGAGCAGGCCTTCGATCTGATGAAACATGGGCGAGTGGCGCAGATCGGAGTCGCGCCTGAAGACGCGGCCCGGCACGATGATCCTTACGGGCGGCTGCTGCCGTTCCATGACTCGGGCCTGCACCGGTGAAGTATGGGTTCGGAGCAGAAGTCCTCCGGGCAAGTAGAAGGTGTCCTGATCGTCACGGGCCGGATGATCCGGCGGAATGTTGAGGGCCTCGAAGTTGTGCCAGTCGTCTTCCACCTCGGGACCGGCCTCCACGTCATAGCCCATGCGAAGGAAAATCTCCTCGACACGACGACGGATGAGGTGGACAGGATGCTCAGCACCGCGCATCGAAGACCGCCCCGGCAGGGTGACATCCACCTGCTGCCTGGTTGCCTCGACCTTGGCCTTGTGAGCCCTGACCTTGATCTCGGCCAATGCGGCTTCGATATGTGTTTTCAGCTCGTTCAGCCCCTGGCCGTATTCCCGCTTCTGCTCGTTGGGGAGCTCGCGAAGCGCTGCAGCGAGCTCCTGAAGCACACCCGAACGACGGCCTGCGAAGGCGATCCGGACCTGTTCCAGCCGATCAGGGTCGGTCCCCGCGTCCCCGAGCGCCTTCTCGAAGGCCTCTCGCACCTCGGCCAGCCGAGCGATCCCCATGAAGGCTCAAGCCTCCGCGGTGACCGCCAGCTCGACGATCTGGCTGAAGGTCTTGGGATCGTGCACCGCCAGATCGGCCAACACCTTGCGGTCAAGATCGCAGCCGGCGTTTTTCAGCCCGGCGATGAGCTTGCTGTAGGTGGTGCCGTTCTCACGGGCCGCGGCATTGATTCGCGTGATCCACAGGCGGCGAAACTGGCGCTTGCGCTGCTTGCGATCCCGGTAGGCGTACTGCAGTGATTTTTCGACCTGAATCTTGGCGGTGCGGTGGAGACGTGATTTGCCTCCCCAATAGCCCTCGGCCAATTTCAGGATCTTCTTCCGGCGATCTTTGCGATGGGTCGACCGTGTGACTCGCATGGCTTCTCCCTATTTCATCATCGTGAGCATTCTCGCCACGACCTTTTCGTCGGCCGGCGAGATCAGTGTCGACTTGCGGAGATGACGTTTCCGCTTGGTGGTCTTCTTTGAGAGGATGTGGGATGAATAGGCGCGGTAACGCTTCAACTTCCCGCCGGCGGTTTTCTTGATCCTTTTCGCCGCTCCTCTGTGGGTCTTCAGCTTCGGCATATTTAACTCCTTGTCTTACAGGTCCATTGAGCGTGACGTCACCGCATCCGTGATCCGCCGCGTCACCGCGTCGAGGGACTGAACCCCCTCGTCCCGGCGGTGTCGCAGTCTCAGCGCCACGGTCCCGTCGTCGGCCTCCCGCTGGCCGACCACCAGCAGGTAGGGCACCTTCATGGTTTCTCCGTCTCTGATCTTGTAACCGAGCTTTTCAGATCGCTCGTCCACCGACGCGCGTAGGCCGCTCCGGTTGAGTTCCTCGGACACCGTCCGGGCATAGTCCACCACCCCGTCGGTGATCGGCAGGACCCGCACCTGCTCCGGAGCCAACCAGGGCGGCAGATCCCCGCCGAAGTGCTCCAACATCACGCCATAGAACCGTTCCAGCGACCCGAGGATCGCCCGGTGGATCATCACCGGTCGCTTCTCGACGCCATCGGAGTCCACATAGGTGAGGTCGAATCGCTCCGGCAGGTTGAAATCGAGCTGAATTGTGGCGAGCTGCCAATCGCGGCCGAGGGCATCTTTGACGTCGAAGTCGATCTTCGGTCCGTAGAACGCACCCTCGCCAGGATTGAGGGTGTAGTCCACCTCGTCGCGAGCCTCGAGGCAGCTGGCGAGCACCTCTTCGGCGTGGGCCCAGATCGCCGGATCGCCAATCGCCTTCTCGGGCCGTGTCGACAGCTTCACCGATACGTCGGTGAAACCGAACAGGCCGTAGATTTCGAAAATGAAATCAAACAGCGACGTGATCTCTGCCTCGATCTGCTCGGGGGTGCAGAAGATGTGGGCGTCGTCCTGCGAGAAGGTTCGGACCCGGGTCAGACCCGTGACGACACCCGACCGCTCGTAGCGGTGGAGCCGACCAAAGTCCGCGATCCGGAGCGGTAAATCCCGATAGGAGTGGGCCTTGGTCCCATACATCAGGCAATGTGACGGACAGTTCATTGGTTTGACGCTCGACGATCTCTCGTCCACCTCGTCATAGCCGTCGGTGAAGAACATGTCGTCCCGGTAGTTGTCGTAGTGGCCCGAACGCTTCCACAACTCCACACCGAAGATCTGCGGCGTGATGACCTCGTCATAGCCGTAGTGCCGGTACTTCTCGCGCATCAGGTCGATCAACGAGTTGTAGACGATCGCGCCGCGGGGGTGGAAAAACGGACTCGCAGGGGCCTCCTGGTGGAAGGAGAAGAGCTCGAGTTCGCGGCCCAGTCGGCGGTGATCGCGACGCCGCACCTCCTCCAGGTGTTCGAAGTATGCGTCGAGTTCACCCTTGGTAGCGAAGGCCGTGCCGTAGATCCGCTGCAACATCTCGTTGCGCTCGTCGCCCTTGAAGTAGGCCCCCGAAGACTCCAGCAACCGGACCGCGCCGATCTGCGACGTCCGCTGGACATGGGGACCACGACACAGGTCGAGGAAATCACCACTCTTGTACAGGGTGATGGTCTCGCCCTCCGGTATGTCTTCCAGCCGGACGAGCTTGATTCCCTCGTCCCGCTCCCGCATGAGTTCACGCACTGAGTCGCGGTCCGTCTCGATCCGTTCGAACTGAAGGTCTTCGGCGAGGATCTCGCGCATCTTCTCCTCGATGCGAGGAAAGTCCTCCGGGGTGAAGGCTCTTGGAAACCGAAAGTCGTACTGGTACTTCTCGGAGTGATCCTGGCGTCCGGCATCAATGGGCGTCCCGGGCCAGAGCCGCTTGACCGCATCGGCCAGTACGTGTTCCGCAGAGTGACGGATCACCTCGGCGCCATCTGGATCCTGAACGGTGACGATCACGAGTTCGGCGTCGGTGTCCAACGGCGTACGGAGGTCCACCAGGGTACCGTCCACCCGGCCGGCCACGGTATCTTGGGCCAGCCTCTTGCCGATGGACCGCGCCACGTCAAGGACCGTGGTCCCCGCAGCGACCTCACGCTGTGAACCGTCCGGCAATGTCACTCGAATCGTCGTTTCCATCGTCCTCTCGAATCTCGTTTCTTCTCGAACCCGCCCGCAGAGAAACAGGGCTCGCCCTGCGGACATAAAAAAACCCCAACCATCAGGGTCGGGGAAAGCGTCTCTGGTAGGCGCGCGCGGACTCGAACCGCGGACTTCATCCGTGTGAGGGATGCGCTCTAACCAACTGAGCTACGCGCCTGCGCATATGAATGGTAGGCGCGCGCGGAATCGAACCGCGGACCTCTACCGTGTCAAGGTAGCACTCTAACCATCTGAGCTACGCGCCTGTGGCTATTGGCGGGTGGCCATCTCCCTGAGGAAATAACACTTACGACCCGTCTTCGACCCTGGGTGTCATGACAAAGAACAAACGCCCGAAAACGAGCGGAGGGTGATCTTAGCAATGGGGGTATTGGCTGTCAATGGCGCCCCCTGCCACCCACCCAATTCGAAATGTGAAATGCAAAATGCGAGAACCACCACCCGCCCGGGTTGTGGGTTGTAGTTCCGACCCAACCTGTTCCGGGTTCCGGGTTCCGGGTTGATCGTCCTCCGGTCACGCGGGGAGCGCCATCACAACATCGTCGCCAAGAGGAAAGTACAACGTCCCCCAACCGCGCCGTGTAGAAGAAGACAGGTCAGACCCCGTTTCCGTTGGTGTCCTCGGCGACTTTTTCTTGGACCACGACAGGCGCCTCGGTGTCGCCGTTATCGGTCCCCACGTCGTCTGACTCTCGTTCCATTTGGATCTCCTGACCCGTGTTCACGAACAGGATGTTCCCCACCCCGTCGTACCCCTCAAAAATGCCCTGCTTTTGATGCACGAGCGCCTCGCCGACGAAGCCGAGGATGATCAGATCAGCATCCCTGGATTTTTCGCGGACGATCTCGGACTTCTTTGATCCCGCCTGGCGCTCGAAGACGTGAATGTTGTTCGCGGAGATTGGCAGCCTGCCGGTCACGATCATGTCGAGGAGTCGTCCCCGCTCCGTTTCGACCTCCTGCTCGGGGAAGAGGGCGTACAGCTTGATTTCGCCCCCACGCCAATCGGGATGGCCGAGGATGACGTACGCGAGCAGGATCATCAGCGTGCCGTTCTCGTAATCTTGAGGAGTGATCCAGATGTGGATCTCCCGGTGATACCCGCAGCCCCGGTCACAGCTCGCGAGAATCGCCATATCGAACCCGCTTGCCGCGACCAGCCTGTAATTGTCGATGATGGCTGCCAACTCGGACTGGTCGTCGCGCGAGAACTCGAACAGGAGGAGGTTGTTCTCCTTGCCCGAGATGCCTGGCAGCTGGGCGACTGTGGCGATTGCTGTGGTGTAGGACGGGCTCACCAACGTGTCGACGTAGATGTTGCTCCGGCTGACGTCGGTCAACCTCACCAGACGACGCAGGGCGTCCTGAGATTCGTCCACGGTGCTTCGGGAGAGGTAGTCCTCGATGAGGTGGATGTACGTACCGAACCCGAATCGGTGAGAAATCCAGCGCAGTAGATTGAACGCTTCAAGCCGCTCAAACGAATCGCGAGAGATGCAGACCACCGACGGCCGCCAACGTTCCGCCTTCGACCAGCGCCTCGACTTCTGAAGGAACACCTGCAACTGGCGTGCGATCTGGAAAATGGCGCCCTGGAAGATGGAAGCGAGACCACGGCGATTCGGGCAGGTATAGCCGATGCCCACATACAGCAGGACCATGGTGGCGATGGCCACAATCGCGTACACCGTGCTCATCCGGAACATCAACCACACACAGGCCGCGGCGCCGAAAGCGGACAGGTACCAGCGCGACCGGAATACCGGGCGGTATGAGGGGTCCGCCGCAAAATGCTCGAGGAACGAGATCAGGCACAACGAACCGTAGGTCACCATGAAGAACATGGAGATGATCTGAGCCACGAAGTCCACGTTGCCGAGAGCCACGAAGACCACCGCGATGGCGAAGACCACCATCGAGGCCTGGGCCGGATCCGAGGTGTCACCTCTGCCGGTCGACAGCCACCGATTGACTCGCTGAGAGGGGAAGACCTCGTCCCGTGCCAGTGCCTGGAGGGTGCGCGGAGCCACCAGCGAGGAGCCGAGCGCCGACGACAATGTGGCGCACGCGAGACCGATCGGGATGATCGGCCCCCACAGCGCGATCTTCGCCATGATGAGCTGGTCTCCCGCCAGAGCCTCGGGCGACGCCGAGACCGCCAGCTTGTGGGCGATCGCGATGTACACCACCATACCTATGAGGGTTGCCGACAGGGTCCCCAACGGGATCGACCGGCTCGGTTCCTTGAGGTCGCCCGAAAGCCCCACCCCCGCCGTCATGCCAGTGAAGGCAGGGAAACAGATCGCGAACACCAGGAAGAACGCGTCGGGATGTTCCACGGTTCGGACCAGGGTCTCGAAGGAGGTTTCGAATCCGTCGGCGGATGGGCCCACGAAAAAGAACACCAGTGAAAGAACGAGCACGCCGAACACTCCATACAAGAGCCGCATGCCGAAGTTCGCGCCCCTGGTCACCACGATGTACCCCAGCCCGACGACCGCCGGAAGACTGACGTATCTCGGATCGGAGACGGCGAGGTCGAAGCTCTGTGCAAGCCACGAGAACACCGGGCGAAAGGCCTCCGCGAAGGCGATGATGTAGAACGCCACGCTGATCGCCTGCGAGAAGAACAGGGCGATGCCGATGGCAGCGCCCGGGATGATCCCAAACGACCGCGAGATGATGAAGTACTCCCCGCCGCCCTCGACTCGCTGGTTGGTGGCAATCTCGGCCAGCGCCAACGCCGTTGGAATGGTGACGGCGTGGCCGATCAGGATGATCGCGACCGTGCCGAGAAAACCGACGTTTCCCACGGCGTAGCCGAACCGCAGAAACATGATCGCGCCGAGGATGGTGGAAATGGCCGTCAAAAATACCGGCGCGGTACCGAAATTCGCCTTGCCGCGCACCAGATCACCATTCATAACGAACCCTCCCACAGGGTATCTATGGTTGCTCGATTGTCAGACGACAGTTCTTCAGACGGTCCATGGTTTCGGAGTCAAATTGCCGGTGCAGCTCACGCGGACACAATAGCGCAAAACAGGTCCCACATATTTCACCGCGGAACATCGGCTTTGTCTGGCCCGAGGCTCGCCCCTCGACGACGCACAGCACGGCGGTCGCTATCATTGGGTATCGGGGGAATTCATGGACGACGAGATGATCACGGTTTACATCGCGCAGGGTGAGGTGGACGAGACCCAGGTCCGGACCTTTCTCGAAGCACACGGCATTCCCACCACATCGTGGGGAGAATCCCTGCGCAAGACCCACGCCTTCGTTCTCGACGGTCTCGGAGAAGTCCAGATTCAGGTGCCGGCTGAATACGGAGACCAGGCCCGTGAGCTGCTCGCTGCGGTGGACCGCGGTGAGCTCAATCTCTCTGCCGATGACCTGCCCGAGCCGGGCTGAGAGAACCCAGCTATGGCTTGAGCTCGAGCCCGAGTTCCTCCAGCTGGCGGTCGTCCACCGCTGACGGAGCCGAGGTCATCAGACACGACCCCGATGTGGTCTTGGGGAAGGCGATCACGTCTCGGATCGAATCACGGCCGGCCATCAGCATGATGAGGCGGTCCACCCCGAGGGCGATCCCACCATGGGGTGGAACACCGTATCGGAAGGCCTCGAGCAGGAATCCAAAGCGGGATTCCGAATCGGCCTCATCGATCCCCAAAGCCGAGAACATCCGGCGCTGGAGCTCAGGGTCATGGATCCTGATCGACCCGCCGCCGAGTTCGACTCCGTCCATGACCACATCGTAGGCCCGAGCCCGCACCGCCCCCGGATCGTCGTCGAGAAGGTCCACGTCCTCATCCACCGGAGAGGTGAACGGGTGGTGCATGGCGTAGTACCGCTGGTCGTCCTCATCCCACTCCAGGAGCGGAAAGTCGGTGACCCACAGGAAGTCATGGCGATCGGCGGGAACCAGATCGAATTCCTGGGCGAGGTGGAGCCGAAGGGCACCCAGCGACGCCAACACCACCTTTTCGGCCGCACCAACCACCAAAAGGATGTCCCCTTCGCCGGCTCCGGCGGCATCGAGAAACCGCGACACGCCGTCCTCGCCAAGGACCTTCTTCGCCGGAGATGCCACACCTTCAGCGGATCGCTTGAACCACAGCAGCCCCTTGGCTCCGTGTTGGGCCACCACCTCGGTGAGCCCGTCGAGAGCCTTCCGCGAAAGCTCGGCCCCACCCGGCAGAACCAGTCCCTTGACCCGGCCGGCCGCTGCGGCCTCTTGCAAGACCCGAAATCCGCAGTCCTGACTTTCCGGACCGAGCTCAACAAGCTCCAATCCGAATCGGGTGTCGGGTCGATCGGTGCCGAACCGTTCCATGGCCTCGCGGTAGCTCAACCGAGGGTAGGGATTGGGCGGCGTGATTCCCACCATGGGGAAGATCCGCGCGAACAGTCCCTCGATCAGCTGGAATATGTCCTCCTCTTCCACGAACGAGGCTTCCACGTCGACCTGGGTGAATTCCGGCTGGCGGTCGGCACGCAGATCCTCGTCCCTGAAGCAGCGGGCGATCTGGACGTATCGTCCCAAGCCCGCCACCTGGAGTAGCTGTTTGAAAAGCTGGGGAGATTGCGGCAGGGCGTAGAAGGAACCTCGGTGAAGCCGCGACGGAACCAGAAAATCTCGCGCCCCCTCTGGGGTCGATCTGGTGAGTACAGGCGTTTCCACTTCGATGAAATCCATCTCGTCGAAGTACCGTCGGGTCTGGGCCACCACTTGGTGGCGGAGCATCAGACCGGCCGCCATCAACGGACGGCGCAGATCGAGATAGCGGTGTGTCAGCCGAAGCTCCTCCGATGCGTTGGTGTCGTCATCCACCACGAAGGGCGGTGTTTCGGCCTCCGACAGGATTTCAAGCGCGTTCACCGCAACCTCGATCTCGCCACTGGCCAGATCCGGATTGGTCTGACCCTCGGCCCGCTCGCGCACGATGCCGGATACCCGGATCACGTCTTCGGCGGACAGCCGCTCGCCCTCGGCCACCATCTCGTTTTCGAAGACCAGCTGCACCAATCCGGTGCGGTCACGAAGGTCGACGAACACCAGCCCCCCAAGATCTCGACGACGGCGAACCCAGCCGACGAGCTCCAGTTCGGCGCCGAGATCAGATTGGCTGACCCGGCCACACCACGGTCGATTCCACGCACTGGTCGTCATTCTCGACTCCGATCCAGGTTGTCCACAACGTATTCGGCCAACTTGTCGACGGCCACGGTTTCCTGCTCGCCACGGTCGAGGTCGCGGAGGATGACGGCGCCTTCGGCGAGTTCGCGCTCTCCAACGATGACGGCCGCTCGCGCCCCGATCTTTCCGGCCCACTTGAGGCCCGCCTTGAGCGAGCGACCGGTGACCTCCGCCTGTGCCTGGATGCCGGCGGAGACGAGGTCGCGGACCAACCCGAGAGCGGGTGCGGCGGTATTTTCACCGAGCGGCAGGACCGCCACGGGCCGCTCGGCCAGCGCCCGTTGACGGAACGACTCCGGCAGAATGTCGATCAATCTATCCTCACCAATGGCAAAGCCCATACCGGGCACCTGAGCGCCGCCGAGATCCGCGATCAACCGGTCGTACCGACCGCCGCCACAGATCACGGCGTCCGTTCCCAGCTCTGGAGAGATGACCTCGAAGACGGTGCGCAGGTAGTAGTCGAGGCCTCGCACCAGGCGAGGGGCACGACGCACCGCGACACCCAAGTTCCCGAGCCCGGCCTCCACCGCGTCCACGTGTCGGCGGGCGTCGTCCGAGACCACTTCGGCCACAGGCGTGGTGACGGCAACCAGTTCCCGGCACCTGGGCACCTTGCAGTCCAAAATCCGGAGTGGATTCTGCTCCCACCGACGCTGGCAATCTGAGCACAGCTCTGCCTTGCAGTCCATGAGCTCTGATTTGAAAATCTCGATAAAGCGCTCCCGATCATCGAGGTCGCCAAGGTTGTTGAGCACGATTTCCAAGTCGCTGAAGTCGAGGGCCTCGAGGAAAGTGTGGAGCGCCAACATCACCTCCACATCCGCCTCCGGCGACGAAGCGCCGAGCAACTCGATGCCGATCTGAGAGAACTGCCGGAAGCGTCCGCGCTGCATCTTTTCGTAACGGAACATGGGGCCGAGGTAGCTGAGCCGCACCGGCTGCGGTCGCTGGCCGAGCCCGTTCTCGATGAACGCCCTGGCCACCCCGGCGGTTCCCTCGGGCCTCAATGTCAGCGACCGCCCCTTGCGATCGTCGAAGGTGTACATTTCCTTGCCCACGATGTCGGTCCCTTCGCCCACCGTGCGCACAAAGAGCTCGGTGGACTCCAGCAGCGGAATCCGAATCTCCGAGTAACCGAAGCCACCGAAAATTTTGTGGGCCACGGCCTCCACCGCCACCCACAGGTCCGACTCCGGCGGCAAGATATCTCTGGTCCCCTTGACCTTGCGGATCACCCTGGAACCTCCTGATCGTGTGTTTGGAATGATGATCGACCAACCCCGTTTTCCGACGGGATGGAAACGCTACCACAGGCCGTTCGCGAGCGGCAACATGAGGGCGCCGAACCCGCGACCGCAAGAGCCCGAAATAACGAGGGTTGTGGACTGCCGCAGCGAGTCAAGCGAAGCCAACGCATTGAAGATCAATGACATAGACGCAAGTTGTTGAAAACAAAACACTTTCCAGCGTTGGTCAAAAACGACAGAAAAACACGGAAGTGACTGTCTTTACACGGACTTCACGATTTTTCCACAGGGTTTTCCACAGAGTTTTCCGCACCCCAAGCTACCGCGTCTCACCGTCGATTCGGCACTCGTGGCACCCCTCATACGCAGGTCCCTGAGTACCAGCGACTTGCGTTCGGATGGTGTTCATTCTGGGCCATCGCTCGGGGTCATATGGGATCGTCCCACGGGAAGTCGTCCTGCCAATCAATCTCGCCCGGGCGCAGGATCCTGGGCTCATCCTGAGTGAGATCCACGAGAGTGCTGGGGAACCCACCGGCGGTTCGGGCGCCGTCGAGGACCAGGTCTGGCCCAACGGCCAGAGACGCCACCGCGTCGCCCACCAAAACGGCTGGTGGGCAACCGTGACGGTTGGCCGAGGTGCCGGTCAATGGACCCACCAGATAGAGCAGAGCCCGCAGCAGAGAGTGTCCGGGGATCCGCACAGCCAGACTCGTATCCCGGCCGGCGGCCAGGTGCTTCCGAACCGGCAGGATGACGGTCAACGCCGCTGGCCAGATCCGCGACAACCGCACCCGGTATCGTTCGGGAATTACCACCATGCTCTCGAGCTGCTGAAAGTCGGCAGCCAGAACCGGAAGGCCCATTTCGGTCGGCCGGCCCTTGGCCTCATGGATGCGTGACACCGCCTCCGGATCCGCAGGGTCGGCAGCCAGACCGTAGTAGGTCTCGGTTGGAATCAGGACAATCCCCGAGGCGACACGGACTTCTCTCACCGCCTCAGCGGCCGACACGACGTCGCCATCGTGGACAAACGGCACCGTCCTCATCTCTCCTCCAGCAAGGTGCGCGCGTGGGACCGAGCCGACTGGGTCATTTCACCGCCCGAGAGCATCCGCGCCAGCTCGAGCTCCCGCGCGTCCGGCTCGAGGGCGGATGCAAGGGTCACCGCGCGCCCGTCCCTCAGCACCTTTTCGATAAGGTATTGGCGGCTCGCGCGGGCCGCCACCTGCGGCAGGTGCGTCACCACCAACACTTGCTGCTCTCCGGCCAACTCGGCCAGGAGTCCGGCAAGGGCCGATGCCGTGGTTCCGCCGAGACCCGAGTCCACCTCATCGAAGAGCAGGGTGAGACCCGCGATCTCGCGCCGACCCAGGAGAACCGTCCGCAAGGCGAGGTGAATTCTCGACAGCTCACCGCCCGACGCGATCCGGGACATGGGCCGCGGCTCCTCCCCGGGATTGGCAGCGATCAGCAACTCGCAATGCTCCACACCCTCGTCGTCGAATGCAACCGCATCGCCATCGCGGATCAAGGGGCTGCCATCGGCGGGTCGCGGCAGCCATCGGAATTCCAGGGTCGTCCCTTCCATAGCAAGTTCGTCGAGAACCTCAGCAATGGCGCCGGCGAAGGATCGGCCCGCCTCGCGGCGCGCGGTGTCCAGTTCCGCGGCCACGCCGTCGTAGGTCTGGAGAGCGGCCAGGGCAGCATCCTCGGCGATCTCGAGGCGGTCCTCGACCCCCGCGAGTTCTTCTTTTTCGGCCAGCAGAGCCGTATGGTGCTCCAACACCTTCGCCACCGGCGAGCCGTATTTGAGCATCAGCTGGTCCAACTGATGGAGCCGGCTTTCAACCGCCTCCAGCGCGTTCGGGTCCTGATCCACATCGACCGCGAGCTGCCGGACTTCTCGCGCCACCTCCTCGGCGTGGACCCGGGCCTCGGAGAGCCGCTCACGCGCACCCCCCACATCGAGTCCACAGTCGGCTATGGCCTCGAGCCAACGTTCGGCCTGGGCGAGCCCGTCCACGGCACAACCCTCCTGATCCACGAGCCGTGCCAGCACCCCTGATGAGGCCTCGGTCAACCGGGCTGCGTGACGGAGCAGCTGCCGACGTTGCAGCAATTCTTCGTCCTCGCCGGACTGCGGGTCCGCCGACTGGATCTCGGCGATTTGAAAAGCAATGGCATCCAGTCGATCCCTCCGTCGAGCGCTGGCCGAACGCAGCCGTCTCACCTCGTTGTCGGCTGCTTGCCATTGCCCGAAGGCTTCTGTGACGCGGACGAGGAGTTCGTCATGGCCGGCATAGCGATCCACCAGTGTCCTCTGAATCGAGGCATCTGCCAGACCATGCTGCTCGTGTTGGCCGTGAATCGCCAACAAGAATGGCGCGATCCGCTGCAACGCGTTGACGGTCACTCCGACGTCGTTCAGCCAGCACCGGCTCCTTCCGGCGTCGGAGACCTCGCGCCGAATCACCAGCTCACCCAGCGCCGTGACACCCAGTTCTTCGAGGACCGCAGGGAGGGGACCGCTGGCAGGCAGCCGAAAGCGGCCCTCCACCTGAAGCTTGGCATCGCCGGTTCGGACCATCTCGGACTGAGACCGTTGGCCTGACAATAGCTTGAGGGATTCCACGAGCAGTGACTTGCCGGCACCGGTCTCACCGGTCAGCGCCGAAAACCCACCGGCAAATTCCAGCTCGACGCCCTCGATGATGCCGAGCCCGCGGACGTTGAGACGCTCGAGCATGGGGGGATCGTACCACCACTGCGGAATTCGAAATTCGAAATTCGAAATTCGAACACAGTGCCCGGATGGCCGGCGGTGGCGGGTCGATTATGCTGGTGAGAGATTCCCGACGGGAGGTGCGAGATGGCCGAGCCGGTGGTTCGACCGATGGACGCGAGTGAGGCAGTTGAGGTGGAGCGCAGCCGAGGCACCACGATCCAGATTTTGCTCGGGCCCGAGGAGGGGGTTCCCAACTTCGCCACCCGCCGTTTCACCATCCAACCCGGTGGCCGCATCCCGAGCCACCGTCACGAGCACATCGAACACGAGCAGGTGGTCCTGGAGGGATCCATGGTGATCGGCCTCGACCAACGGGAGGTCACGGTCACAGTCGGTGACTGCATGTTCATTCCAACCGGCGTCGCCCATTGGTACGAAAATCGCGGCGCGGTTCCGGTGCGGTTCCTGTGCATGGTCCCCATGACTCAGGACTACCAGACCGAGTGGCTCGAACCGCCTGAAGAACCCTAGCCGGTTTCGAATCGGGACTCGGGGCTCGGGATTCGGAAATCGAATTCACCCAGCGCTCGTACAGCGGACTCATCCGAGTCGTTTGACCCGAGTCCCGAATCCCGAGTCCCGAGTCCCGGACGGAGAGGACCGAAACGAACCGGAAATGCCCAGCCCTTTCTCGACACCGCCAGGAAGCCCGACACACCCCATGCTAACCTTCGCGCCGTGCGAGAGGAACTGCTGTCCAAGCACCCGCAGGAGATCAGCGGGATGTTCGGGCGGATCGCCCACAGATACGATCTGCTCAACCGGCTGCTCTCCCTCGGCCAGGACGTGCGCTGGCGGCGCCTGGTGACCGAACGCATCGCCGCCCTCGGCCCCAGCCGGGTGCTCGACATGTGCACCGGCACTGGCGATCTCGCGCTGTCGTATTCTGGCTCGGCAGAGGTCTACGGCAGCGACTTCTGCCTTCCCATGCTGGCACTCGCCGCCCGCAAACCCGGCCGACAGTCGGTCGTGAGCACGTGGTTTGCGGCCGATGCCCTGAACCTGCCGCTTGCCGAAGCCTCCATGGACGCTGTCACGGTGGCCTTCGGCATCCGGAATTTCGAAGATCTGGACGCCGGCCTTCGGGAGCTGACCCGGGTGATTCGGCCTCAAGGACGGCTGCTGGTCCTGGAGTTCTCTCAGCCTCGCGGCGCTGTGGCACCGCTGCTGAGGTGGTGGGTGAAGAATGTACCCCCCATGATCGGTCGAATCGTCTCCGGTGACTCGGAGGCCTACGGCTACCTCACCGCATCGGTGGAGAGCTTTCCCGATGGCGAGGCGCTGTGTGGGAGGATGCGTTCGGCCGGCGCGGCCTCAGTGGAAGCGCTCCCACTTACCGGCGGCGTCGCCACCCTTTACGATGGCGTTGTCGGGTGAACCATCCGGGGAGGATTGGATGACCAACACAGACAAGAAGCTGGATGGATCGCGGATCGCCGCCGACATCCGCGACGAGGTGGCGGCCCAAGTCTCGGCGATGCGCGCAGCGGGATTGGTGCCCCGGCTCGACGTGGTGCTGGCTGGAGACGACGCAGCCTCGAGGGTCTATGTGGGTTCAAAAGCCAAGACCTGCGCCGAACTCGGAATGGAGTCGATCACCCACGACCTGCCGGCGACGGTCGGACAGGACGAACTTGTCAATCTGGTGGAAAGCCTCAACGACGACCCCTCGGTCCACGGCATCCTGGTGCAGCTGCCCCTCCCCGCCGGCATCCACAGCCACGCAGTGCTCGATCGCATAAACCCCGCAAAGGATGTGGACGGCTTTCACCCAACCAACGTAGGGCTGTTGCAGCAGGGCCGGCCGAATCTGGTGCCCTGCACCCCCGCCGGGGTGATGGAAATGCTGGCCCGCGAGGGCATCGACGTCAAGGGACGCCGCGCGGTCATCGTGGGCCGCTCCGACATCGTCGGCAAACCCATGGCCATGATGCTGCTCCACGCCCACGCCACCGTCACCGTGTGCCATTCGCGGACCCGCGACCTGGCTGCGGTCACGCGTGAGGCCGAGATCCTCGTGGCCGCGGTGGGTCAGCTCGCTCTCATCGGCCCAGACCATGTGGCCGACGGGGCGGTGGTGGTCGACGTCGGCATGCACCGGGTGACTGACCGCGAAACGGTGGAGCGGCTTTATGGAACCAACCCAAAAAAGCTCGCCGCCTACGAGAAGCGGGGGGCCGTGTTGTCGGGCGACGTAGACTTCGAAAGGGTCGCACCGAAAGCAAGCCGGATCACCCCGGTCCCGGGCGGAGTGGGTCCACTCACCATCGCCATGTTGATGGCCAACACGGTGCGCGCCGCGCGCCAACTCCGGGGAGAATGACGGTGTCCGAACGACCCTGTCTGGTGGGTCTCACCGGCGGCCTGGCATCGGGCAAGAGCACGGTGGCGGTGATGCTCGGGCGGCGGGGGGTGCCCATCTTCGACGCCGACGCGGCGGTGCACCGTCTGTACCGGGCCGGCGAGGCCGGGGCAAGGGCGGTGGCTCGTGAATTTGGTGAGGAGACCCTGGCCCAAGATGGCTCCGTTGACCGACAGGCCCTCGCCCGACGGGTGGTGGGTGACCATGGGGCACTGGATCGGCTCAACGACCTGATCCACCCACTGGTCCGGACCGCCACGGTCCACTGGCTGGACGAGCTGGATCCCCAGCCGCCAGCGGCGGTGGTGGAGGCCGCGCTCCTGGTGGAGACCGGCTCCTGGCGACACTACGACGCCCTGATCGTGGTGTGGTGCGAACCCGAGCAGCAGATTCGGCGGGCGGTGGCGCGGGGGATGGACGAGGATCAGGCGAAGGGTCTGCTGGCGGCCCAACTCGGCCTCGAAGACAAACGAGCGGTTGCCGACGTGGTCATCGACAACTCGGGGTCGCTCGAGGAACTGGTGATGGCTGTGGACGAGGCGTGGATCCAGGTCGTTGATCTGTGTCGGAGTGGGGCCTAGGGGCTAGGGGCCAGCTCAATTCGCTATTCGCTATCCACTATTCACTTCACTATTCACTATTCACTATTCACTATTCACTATTCACTATTCGCCAGATTGTCCCGCAAGGCCTCGAAGGCCCGCCTGCGGTGGGAAATGGCGTTCTTTTCGGCACCCTCCATCTCACCGTAGGTGCGACCGCCCTGGCCGTCCGGGGCGAACACACAGTCCCACCCGAATCCCTGTCCACCCCTCGGCTCGGGCACAATACGGCCTTTGACCACACCCGTCCCCATGACCACGTCGGTGCCGTCTGTGGCCAACGCCACACATCGGACGGTGGCCGACGGATCGTCGAAGCAACGGGCCATACGGCAGATGCCGGCCGGTCCCACGCTCGTGAGCAGCCAGCGAATCAGCGGTCCCGGAAATCCGCCGAGTCCGGCCAGTTCCAGCCCGGTGTCTTCCACAAGGACCGGGACTCCGAGCTGATGGTGGGCTGCGCCCCCCTTGTGTCGGACCACCCCCTCAATGTCGAGGGACTGGATTTCCTCGAGGTCCAATGGACTGTGATCCAGGGTGCGTCCGAGCACGGCCTCCGCCTCGCGTAACTTCCCGAGGTTCGAGGTCACGAAGACCAATCGGTCCAGATCCACTACACCCCCTCGATGACGTCTGTGGTCTCTTCGACGGCATCGTCAACCTCTTCGCTCGCCCCGTCGGCCTCGTCCTGGAGCACCCGGTAGGCGGCGATGCGACGGCTGAGTCCTTTCATCTGGACATTGCCCAAGTGTTCGGTGGCAAACAAGTGGGCCACCGCCTCGTGGGTGGTCTCTCCGATCACGATCTGGCCCGGTTCGGCGGCGTACTCCTCGAGACGGGCGGCCACGTTGACCGTGTTTCCCAGCACGGTGTAGTCGACACGGGTCTCGGACCCGATGTCTCCAACCACCACCGGCCCCGAGTGGATCGCCACCCGGACAAGGACCGGATCCAGACCTTCCAGCTTTCGGCGGCCGTTCCAACGCGAAATCGACTGCATCATCGTCCTGGCGCTGCGGACCGCGCGTTCGGCATGGTCAGGTTGGGGCAGGGGCGCCCCGAAGAACGCCATCACCGCGTCGCCGATGAACTTGTCGAGGGTTCCGCCGTACTCGAAGATGGCGTCGGCCGCCAACGAGAAGAACTCGCCCAGGAACGCCGCCACCTCTTCCGGCTCCAGACTCTCGCAACGCGGAGTGAATCCAACGATGTCGGCAAACAAGATGGTGGTCTCTCGAGCCGCCACTGGAGCGTCCTTGCGCTCGGGATCCTTCAGCACCGCCTCGATCACCGCCGGTGAGTGGTACCTCTCGAGCCGGTTTCGGACGATCTTCTCGGTACGAATGCGCTCATTCAACCGAGCTCTCTCGATGGCCACGGCGGCGTAGTTCGCCAACGCCGTGAGCAGATCGAGATCGCCGGCAGAAAACGACCCGACGTGGAGCGGGGAATCCACGTAGATGACACCGATCACCAGATCGCGCAGCCACAGGGGAGCGCACATGGCGGAGCGGATCTGGTGGATCCTGATGCTCCGGCCCGCCTCGAATCTCTCGTCGGCCTGGGCATCGTGGGTCAGGATCGCGACCTTCTGCTTCGAGACCGTGTCGAGGATGGTGCGCGAGATCGGAACATCGGGAGTGACCCCGTCCTGCGACTCTCGCGCCCGGTAGAGCTCGAGCCGAGGCGAACCGTCATCATCAAAGAGCACGATGAAGGCGCGGTCCACCGACAGATGCTCGAACACCACCTTCATGACCTCATCAAGAACCGGCTGCAGATCTTCCACCTGGATCAGGATCTTCGCCACCTGGGCCAGGACTTCGAACACCCGCTCCCGTTCGCCGACGGCTTCGTGCTTTGCCGCCACACCCTCGAGGCCGAACTGCTGGTTGAACTCCGACAGCGGCCGGAAGTAGGTCCCCGAAGACAGCTCGCCTTCGGCCATCACATCGTCTTGAACCGAAAGCAGGAAGTTACCGACCGTTATCCGGTCGCCCGGCGCCAGCTGACCGCTGGCCACCAGATCGTCGTTGATCTTGATGCCGTTGGTCGACTGCAGGTCAACGATCTGATAGACCCCGTCTTCGTCGCTGGTCACCTTGGCGTGGTGGCGCGAGACCGAGAAGTCCCTGAGGACGATGTCGTTGTCGCTCGAACGCCCGATCTTCAGACCGCCCTTGAGGGCCACCCGCCGCGAAGTCCCGTCATCCTCGTACACCAGCTCCAGCATGTCGCTTCATTGTACCGTGGGCGGCTTGGAGGCGATCGGAGTGGGTGACCGATCCCGGGCCTTCGGCATCAGGCCATACCACTGAAGGAGTTGGTCCCGCCGGGCGCGGTTCCAATCGGCATCGGATTGCAACACCGACAGCTCGATCCAGGGACCGCCACAGTCATAGAGCTGTCTGGCCGCCGTCGGCCACCACGCGGGATCACCCACCCGCAGCACCCTCTGCCACACGAAGCACGCGTCCGCACCCCGCGGATCGCTCACTGTGGCACCCATCTCTGCCATTCTCGATCTGAGGACCCGATCCACGTCGATGCTGCAGTGTGATCCACGCCAGCTTTCGATCGTTTGGTCGAGACGTGCCAAGCCATGCTCGAGATTCCCGGAACCCGAGGGGGACCGCGGCCCGGTGGGCTGTTCGACAAACCGGCTGAGGGTTATGGCTTCGATCAGACGCATCAATCCGATCCTTGAAATCTGGTCCTCTGACACCTGAAAAGCCTGGATCAGAGACTCGAGATCGTCGAAGGTCATGACCCGTTCCACAGCAAAGAGGCAATCCCTGGCGCCGCGCTGGGGCGAGTAGCCGCGAAAGCCTGGCAACTTCTTTCCCTCGGCGCGCAGCATGGCCTGTAACCAGATTTCCACCAGCGAATTGCGTTGCAGGCTGATCCGCATCCGGTTCATGTTCCGTTCGAACTGACGGGCCATTTCATCGCTGACCCCGGCCTCAACATTCGGGAGTCGGTCCCCGATCAAATCGAGGTAGCCATAGGCCGCCGCCTGACGAATGGGCTGCGACGATCGGCCGATTGCGTCGCGGTAGACCGGGATCAGATCCACGTCGTGGGTCGCTGCACCACCCACCAGAATGGCCATCCGACCGGGCTTCGCCAACTCCGGATCATTCCACCATATGATTGCCAGTTCGGACGCCCCGGGCCATTTTTCCATTGCGCGACGTCGGACCGCGATCCGGCCGTTGGTGTCGAAATAGGAACCGGGGAAGTAGGTCATCTCGGGCGAAAACAGCACGACCGAACTCAAAGCCAGCTGGACCATCAATCCAATCATCGCGGACCACACAGATGCGACTTCAAATCACATTCCACCCGTGCGAGGATACTCGGGATGGCAACTCGGATAAAGCTGACCGTGGCATATTTCGGTGAGCAATTCCACGGATGGCAGCGGCAGCCGGCGGATCGAACGGTTCAGGGCGAGCTTGAGCGCGCCCTGACCATCATGATGGACGGGATCTCAACCAGCGTAGTGGGAGCTGGACGGACCGACGCCGGAGTTCACGCGGCGGCCCAGACCGCACACGCCGACATCTCGGTGGCAATCCCCATGTCCGGCCTCGCGAAGGGACTCAATGGCCTGCTGCCCGGCGATGTCCGAATCCGGTCCGTGGTGAAGGTCAATCAGTCGTTTCACGCTCGCCGCAGTGCCCTCGGAAAACACTATGTCTATCGCGTCAGGTGGCAGACGCAAGACCTCCCGTGGCTCGGTCTGCGGGCGGCCACTCTGCCGCCCATCTCGAACCCCGAGGCCCTCGCCGAGGCTGTGGCTCTCCTGCCCGGGCGCCGCGACATGGCATCGTTCACGGTGCCCCAGGACATGCCCACGATTCGCGCCCTGTATAGAGTATGGACCGAACCGCGGCGGCATGGACTTCACATCCACTTTGTGGGGGGGGGATTTCTCCGCTACCAGGTCCGTCGAATGGTCGGCGCCCTGCTCGATGTGGGTCGCGGCCGGCTGGGGATGGACGATTTCGAGGATCTGCTGCAGAAACCGCAACCCGGAGCTCCGGTGTTCACCGCGCCGGCTCGCGGCCTGACTCTGGAGCGGGTCTTCTACCGCAACTCTCCCCTTCTCCACCCGGACCCACCGTCCGACCCCGCCGACTGATCCATCGTTTTCCTGACCCGGGAGGACGGTTCGAATTTCCAATTTCCAATTTCGAATTCCTCGCCCCTTCCCCCTTGGCTCCAATGACGCGGTGCCGGTCCGACGTCGTGAGCCCTGTGTTAGACTTCGGTGCTCTGGTGAATACGATGCAGCCGCTTGATGAGATCGCTGCGCCCGGGACCGACGAACGGGAGGTCCTGGACCTTCTCGATCTCGACGCCTTGCCGCGACATGTCGCGATCATCATGGACGGCAACGGTCGGTGGGCCTTGGCGCGCAATTTGCCGCGAGTCGAGGGCCACCGGGCAGGCATTGGAGCAGTCCGGGAAACCGTGGAAGTCATCGCCCAACTGGGCATCCCTGTGCTCACCCTGTACGCGTTTTCCACCGAGAACTGGAAGCGTCCGCGGCACGAGGTCCTGACCCTGATGGCTTTGCTGAAGGAGTACATCAACCGGGAACTCGCTGATTTCAACCGCAACAACCTCAGGCTGCGACCCATCGGTCGGCTCGATCAACTCGACTCGTCCGTCCAGTCCGCGCTCCGCAGAGCAGTTGACGAGACCAGGGACAATACCGGATCCCTCGTCCAGATCGCGCTCAACTATTCCGGCCGCCAGGAGCTGACCGATGTGGTGCGGACCGCGGCGGAGGAAGCCGCGGCCGGGCGGCTCGATTCACAATCCATCGACGAAGCCTGGATTGCCGGACGGCTGACCACTCGGGGAATCCCCGACCCCGATCTCATGATTCGCACTTCCGGTGAACAGAGAATTTCGAACTTTCTGCTCTGGCAGCTTGCCTACTCCGAAATCTATTTCGCGCCCGTATTGTGGCCCGACTTCAACAAGTGCGAGCTGTTCCAGGCCCTTCACGAGTATCAAAATAGAGAACGCCGATTCGGCGGTCTGCCGCCCACCGGAGGGGTCTTCGGACCCGCGGGAGATCCTGTTGCCCAAACGTGAACTTTTCGCCCTGGTCGCGGTTCCCCTGCTGGTGAGCATCATCTGGTGGGCCCCTGCGTGGGCGCTCCTGATCGTGCTCGCAGGCGCCACCACCATCGCCGCCGACGAGTTTCTCGGGATGGCCCGAGCCTCCGGCGTGTCGTGTTGGCGGTGGCTGCCGCTGGCGCTGACCGCCACGGTCCTCGCGGCGTCCTGGATCTGGAATACGCCCGGTCTGGCAGCCGCCGCAACGGCCGTGGTCATCATCCTTCCCGCCGCCCAGTTGATCCGCCCCGAATCGCCCGACGGTAGTCTGAACGGGGTTGCAGTCAGCAGCTTCGTCGTGCTCTTTCTGGGCGCCACCGGAGCCTGTCTCGGTTGGCTCAGACTGTGGCCGGAGCCGGAGCTGGCGGTCAAGTTGTTGTTGCTCTTCCTTTTCACGATTTGGATCGGCGACTCGGGCGCCTACTATGTGGGCTCCCGCTTCGGCCGCCACAAAATGTCGCCGCGGGTCAGCCCCAACAAGACCTGGGAGGGATTGGCCGGAGGTACTCTGGCGACCCTCGCCGCCGCCGCGGTGATCAATCTGGTCTTGGGGGTCCCGCTGCCGTGGATCCACCTGGTCGCGGTGGCCGCGATCCTCGCCGTGGCCGCTCCTCTGGGAGATCTTGTGGAGTCCCAGTTCAAACGGGACACCGGCATCAAGGACTCCTCGACCCTGATTCCCGGCCACGGCGGTCTGCTGGATCGGACCGACAGTCTGCTCTATGCGGCGCCTCCGGTGCTCGGGTACCTTCTGCTCGTCGGCATCGTCTCATGAAGACCGTGGCTGGACTCGGATCCGCCGGATCCGTCGACCGGTTCACATTGTTCGTGGTGGAGTTTCATTTGGAGGGCCTGGTCCACTCGTTGATCCAAAGACGGACGGAGGGGCTCACGGCGCAGCTTTCCACGCATGACATGCAGCCCCCGATCCTGTAAGCTCCAGGATGGCCCGACCGTCCGCCGGCGCCGGAGGGCATAGATCTTCGAGGCACTCATCCCGAGCGGTTCTCCGCCCCCGATCTGGCCCGCGCCACGCCTACCGGGGGCGGTGAAATCCCGGCGGTCCCCAAAGCGGCCGACGAGGAGTCCTGCCAATCGGACGCCGGATGTCGGGAATGACAGACGGTCACAGAGAGGTTCGATGTAGCGATGTTGACGAGTATTCTTGCCTTCGTATTTGTCCTCGGGGTGCTGATCATTCTCCACGAAGCCGGCCACTTTGGCGCGGCACGCCTGCTTGGAGCACCGGTAGAGGTGTTTTCGGTGGGCTTCGGCAAACGACTGTGGGGTGTGGAGCGAGGGGGCACCGACTATCGCATCTCGGCCATTCCGTTCGGTGGTTATGTCCGAATCGTCGGCTTGGGTCCGGACGAGTCGGACATCGCCGGCGATGGGGCCGATGCCGAGCCGGAGCTCCTGCCACGCTGGCAGCGTGCCCTCATCCTCCTGGCCGGTCCAGCCACGAATATTTTGGCGGCGGTCTTCTTCCTCGCCGGCGCCTTCATGCTCGGCATCGAATCGCCGATCTACCTCGACCAGCCGCCGGTTGTGGGCTGGGTCGCCCCCGAATCTCCGGCCGCTGAGGCCGGGATCGTAGCCGACGATCTCATTCTCGCCGTGGATGGTCAGCAGATGGTCAGTTGGAGAGACCTGGAAATGGCGCTCTTCACGGCCGGCGATCGACAGCTCGACGTCCGCCTCGAACGCGATGGTGAAACGCGGGAGATCTCACTTACGCCAAAATCTGTGTCCCGTTACCAGGTCGGCTACGCCGGCATCGCAGCACCGCTCGAGCCGGTGATCGTGCAGCTTGATCCGGGCCTGCCGGCCGCTCGTGCGGGACTGGAGCCGGGAGATCTTATCCTGGCGGTGGACGGCCAATCGGTCCATCAGCTCTATGATCTGTTTCCGTTGGTTTCACCCCATCCGGACGAAGAAATCGTCCTCCAGGTCGAGCGCGATGGATCGACCTTTGCCATCGCCATGACTCCCATCGATTTCGGCGGCGACGGTCGCATCGGCGTCCAGTTCGTCTATCCGTCTACGATCGAGAAGTTGGGACCGATCGCGGCGGTGGGTGCCGGTGCCCGGGAGTGCGTTCGGATGACGCGGGAGACCTTCCGGGTGATCGGTCGGTTGGTGACCCGAAAGGTGCCCATGCGACAGATCTCCGGGCCCATCGACATCGCGCGGATCTCCGGAGAGGCCGCCAAGAGCGGCTTCCACACCCTGATCCGGCTGATGGGTTTGATCTCGCTCCAACTCGGCATCTTCAACCTCCTACCGATTCCTATTTTGGACGGCGGTCATCTGACAATTCTCGCCTTTGAATCGATCATCCGGCGAGACCTACCCATGCGGACAAAGGAGAGGATCCTCGAAGTCGGCTTCTACGCCCTGATTCTGCTGTTTGTGGTCGTGATGTTCAACGACATCGTGAAGATCCTCCCGGACAGCGTGTATCACTTGATTTTCGAAGGATGAGGCGGTCGCCCTGTCCCGCCTGTTTGCGTGTTAGAGTAGCTCGATGGTCGGTCGGTTGCTGGTCGTCGCAATGTTCATGGCCTCTGCCTCAGTGGTTTTCTGGCAGGCGTTTGTCCACACCGTCCATCGCGGCACCCTGACCATTCCCGATCTGGCGGGACAGACTGTGGAAGGAGCGTCGCGACAAGCCCATGACATGGGTCTCAGCGTTGTCGTCGAGGAGCCCGGCGTCTACACGGCCATCGTCCCAGCGGGCACCATCGCTGAGCAGAACCCGCGACCCGGATTCCACGTCAAAACCGGTTCCATGGTGAGGGTCCGCATGAACCTCGGCACCGAAAGAGTGCCCGTTCCCGACCTTCGCGGTGAATCCCTCCAAGGCGGGCTCAGTGGACTGCAACGCGACGGTCTGCTGCCGGGCCGCCGAGCCCGGGTGGAGGGGCACAGCACGCCCGATCAGATCCTCGCCACCAATCCCCCTTCCGGCTATCTGACGGCGCCGGACACCGAGGTCGATCTGTTGGTCAACATCACCCCACGGGAAGAGCTGTGGGTCATGCCGTCGTTGGTGTCGAACAACCGCGATGCTGTCCGAAATCTGTGCCTCGATCATCAGCTTCGCCTCGGCCAGATCCACGAGGTCAACTACCCCGGCTTTCCGTCGGGAGTCGTGATCAGGCAGTACCCGCCCGCCGGCTCGCCTCTGTCGCGCAGCGACATCATCACTATCTGGGTGGTTCAATGACGGTCCGCATCGCCCCTTCGCTGCTGTCCGCCGATTTCTCGGACCTCAGGCGGGAAATAGCCGAGGTTCAGGAGGCCGGCGCCGATTTGCTCCATCTCGACATCATGGACGGGCATTTCGTTCCCAATCTGACCTTTGGTCCGCCGTTGGTTCGGCGACTCGCCGCCCATTGCCGTATCCCGATGGATGCTCACCTCATGGTCACCAACCCTGACGATCTGGTCCCGGATCTCGCCGCAGCTGGCGTGGCGCGGGTGGCGGTCCACGTGGAAACCTGCTCCCATCTCCACCGCTCGCTCATGGGTATTCGGGACCGGGGAATGTCAGCGGGTATCGCGATCAATCCCGCGACGGCTGTCGAAACGCTTTCCGACGCCATCCCCTTTGCCGATTTTCTGCTGGTGATGTCGGTCAATCCTGGATTCGGCGGCCAGACCTTCATCCCGGAGTCAATCAACAAGATCAAGAAGCTCCGCGCTCTTGCCGCCGACCAGGAGATCGATATCACGGTCGACGGCGGCGTCGGACCCGACAACGCCGCCGAGCTGGTGAACGCAGGGGCCACGACCTTGGTTGCCGGCTCGGAAATTTTTGGCAGGCAGGACCGCAGAAAAGCCACCGCCGACCTCCGGCGGAGGGCCCTCGGAGACATTCAATCGTGAAGTGGCCACTTCCGTACGTCACCTTTTTGGTGATTTCCATCACACTTGCGCTCGGCGGATGCTCCTCTTCTCAGAAGAGTGACGAAGAGATACTGGAAGAACTCGCCGCCCAGGATAAACAGGCCATTTTCGACCTTGCCGAAGAGCTGTACGGCCAGAAGAAATACACCGAAGCGCGGAAGTATTTTTCATTCGTCTACGACACCTTCCCGAACGACCCACTCGGTCACAAGGCGGCCCTCCGGGTGGCCGACACCTACTCCATCAAATCGGACCCCACGAACCTCACCGAGGCGCGTCTCAGATACCGAGATTTTGCCAACCGCTACCCCAACGATCCGGATCGCGACTACGCGCTCCTGATGGTCGGACATACCTATAGTGCCAAGAAGATACGTCCAGATCGCGACCTCACGAACCTGCACGAATCGTACAACGCCTACCAGCAGTTGATGACCCTCTATCCGAACTCGGAGCATGCCCCGGAGGCGGAGGAACAAATCGCTCGATTGCGGGAGACCCTGGCCGAGCACGAGTTCCTGGTGGCCCAGTTTTACCTCCGAAATAAACGCTGGCATGGCGCCTTCGCGCGGCTTGAATACCTCAAGGAAAACTACCCGGAATATTCGAAAATGGACACCGCCAATAACATGATGGAACAAGCGCAAAACAAGATCAACGAATTCGAAGATACCTACCGAAAAATAATGGAACAGAGGCAGATACCGACCGAGGATTGACGCATAGAATCTCTTCGAGTAATCTAAGACTGTGCAATTAGTGTGCTTCCAGGAGGCGGGAGAGTTCCCATGAGAGGCGCAATTTGTTTCGGAATCGTGTTTTTATTCGCCGCGACCATGGTCGCTGCGCAGGCGGTGGCTCCTCCACCAAAGCCTCTGTACCTCAGGGGCGACCACTGGACACCCTACGATCCGCCCACCGAGTTTCCGGAGGGCAGCACAGTCCATATCGTGCAAAAAGGGGACACCCTGTGGGACCTGGCGCAGCAGTACCTTGGTGATCCATACCTGTGGCCCCAGATCTGGGAACGAAATCCCTACATTCTGGACTCCCACTGGATCTACCCCGGCGATCCACTCGTAATCGACGTCGCGGTGCAGCCACCGATAGAAGAGGAGGTGGTGGTCGACGAGACCATGGCCACAGGCTACCCGACGGATGACGCGGCGGGAGACGCCTACGCGGAGGGAGTACCGTTTCCGCTGGGCAGCCCTGCGGATGTGTATTGCTTCGCGCGGTTATTCCCCGATGACGGTGGGTTCCCCTTCACCATCGCATCGTCTGAACGCATCGGAATGCAGGACCAGTTCTCCGAGGGCGAGATCATGTACATCGACGGCGGCGTCAACCAGGGCGTGGCGGCCGGTGACGAGTTCTTCATCCTCCATCGCCGACGTCCACTGAAACACGTCATCTCCAACGACAATATGGGCGTCGTCTACAGCCAGGTCGGTCAACTCCGGGTGTTGTGCGCCCAGGAAGACACCGCAATCGCGGAGATCACCTACGCCTGCGATCCAATAGTCATCGGCGATGTCCTGCTTCCCTTCGACCCGGTGCCGGTGCCCCTGGTGCTGTCACCCGACCCCTCGGACCGCTGCGACGAGCCGAACGGGAAACCCACCGGCTACATCGTCTACAACAGGGACGATCAGATTGACATCGGCACCAACTGGCCGGTCTTCATCGATCTCGGGTCCGCAGAGGGCATCTATCCTGGAATGTTCGCCACCATCTTCCGCGACAATCCCGTCAAGGGTATGCCGCGGTTGGTTATCGGCGAGCTCGGTATCCTCACGGTTGAGGAAAACTACTCCACCGCCAGAATCACGTATGCGTGGCGATCAGTGGAAATAGGAGACCGAGTGGAAATCAAGTAAGGGCAGACCTGCCATCAAGACAAGAGCCCCCGCCGACGGCGGGGGCTTTTCATTGTGGGTGCATCCGGATTTCCATGAGATGGACCGTGGTTGAATTCGAAATTCGAAATTCGAAGACTCCATCACACCGACATCGTGTGCAGTTCTTGCTAGGGGTGACCCCGGACTAGTGCCCGTTGTCGAGTTCAGCCTGCTATGGCGGTCGGCGGCTCGATCGCCATGCCGCGGCCGGCTGCGAAGGCCCGCAGACCCGCCACATGCTCCTCATCGGCCGCTGCCAGGTTCTGAATCACCTCGCGTACACCGGGGTTCGAGTGGATCAAGATGGAGCGGTGGGCCGATTCTGCAGGGCTGTCTTCAAACCTCAGCGCAAGTTGGATGGCGTCTTCGAGGGAATTCGGGGCGGCGGAGGACCGCGCAGATCGAACCGCGCTCAGCAAATCCTCGATAGCAGCCGGGTCAAAGTCCACCTCGGAAAAATCACTGGGCGCTTGGTGGACCAGCTTCTTGCCGTAGCTGATCAAGTTGGCGTGGGACTTTTCCTGCATCGCCATCCTGAAGAACAGACCGGACGCTTCAGCGTCTTCGGTGAATTCCAAACTCAGCCACTCATAAAGGGCCGACATTTCGAGTTCGAGCTTTTCCAGCGAGGACAGTATTTTGAGGATCTGCATTTCGGCTCCAGTTCTGAACGACTCCTGTAAACAACACTCATCGGTACCATTTCAATCCCCGGTGCGGACAACCAACGGCGTACCGATGATAAGCTCGGCGGATGTTCGCCCCTCCGCGACCCGAACAGCCCGTTTTTCCGCGACCATCGTGTTCGCCTTTTTGGAAGTGCCGTGATGAATCTCGGTCCTGAAGCCCTGTTCAATGACGACGATCGTCATTTCATGGCCGCCGCACTCAGACAGGCCCGGGCGGCCGGAGAGCGGGACGAAGTTCCCGTGGGATGCGTCATTGTGCGGAACGGTGAGATCATCTCGCATTCAGGAAACCGTCGCCAGGAATCCGGCGACCCGGCGGCACACGCGGAAATCCTCGCCCTGCGCAGCGCAGGTGAGCTGCTGGGTGACTGGCGGCTTGAAGGCTGCAGTTTATACGTCACCCTCGAACCCTGTCCCATGTGCGTCTCCGCCTGCCGGCAGGCCCGTCTGGACCTCGTCATCTGGGGCGCACCGGACCCGGTCCTGGGCGCCTGCGGCACGGTGATCAACCTCGCTGAGGACCCACGACTCGGTTCGCTGCTGGCCCAGCGTGGTGGCCTCGCCGAGGAGGAGTGCCGGCAACTGTTACAGTCCTTCTTTACCAATGCCAGGAGTTCGTCGTAGAATATGTAGCCCTCGCGGAGAGGTGCCGGAGTGGTCGAACGGGGCGGTCTCGAAAACCGTTGACCTTTCACGGGTCCCAGGGTTCGAATCCCTTCCTCTCCGCCAGTTCTTTGTCATTGCGATCGAAAACGGAGAGGTGTCCGAGTGGCCGAAGGAGCACGCTTGGAAAGCGTGTGTGGGGGCAACTCCACCGCGGGTTCGAATCCCGCCCTCTCCGCCATCAATTGATCGTCCGCTGGTTGATCGGGAGCCCACCCTGGAGCTCGGGCCCTGTGCATCGCCAACCTTCGAACCGTGTCAGACCCGGAAGGGAGCAGCACTAAGGAGGATTTCGGCGAGTGCCGCAGGTCGCCTGGGCTCCATGGTGGGCTTCTTGAGTACCGACCACCCACCCCTCCAGAACCAAGATCGAGGAGCCAAGAACGAAGATCCCCGTGCCGGTGCCCGTGCCCGAAACAGCGTCAGCGACCAAGGCAGCGTCGGCAATCAGCGTCAGGGATCAGCGTCGGCGAAAAGGCGCAGCAACCGTTGTCCACGCTGATTGCTGCCGCCGGCTCTTCCCCCACCCTCCTCGAAAACCCACAGATCACACAGATAAGCAAAGACCGGTCCGCGCGCTCGCGTGGATTGACGAGTCCATCGCGCCCACACCGCTCCGGCAGGGCGGGTGGGGACTTTCGACCTTTTGCTTTCGACTTTCGACCTTTTTCGATGGCACGCCCGCCCATCGCGCCCTCCTCTCTTTCCCTCCTTCCCTCCTTCCCCACTTCTCACCTTCCCCATGTTCGGCGGTACGATGAGCCAAGGAACTCGTCAGCCGAGCTCGCCGTCGAACCGATCGAGGATCAGACGGGCGGCCTGTTGTGCGCCGTCGGTGACCCTCGGC
This sequence comes from uncultured Holophagae bacterium, assembly GCA_963710645.1. Lineage (GTDB taxonomy): Bacteria > Acidobacteriota > Thermoanaerobaculia > Thermoanaerobaculales > Sulfomarinibacteraceae > FEB-10. The sequence continues at coordinate 1,196,167 of CAVQBD010000009.1, forward strand.
GGTTGCCGCGGGCCCAGCAACAGTCCGTCGATCGCCTCCACCCAACTGCCGTCGTTGAACCCGTCCTCAGTGATCTCCACCGCGTTCATCGTCGTTCCCACAAAGTCAGCCAACACCTGCGATTCGCGAAACCGTGGTCTGCCGATGTACGCCATGGCCGCCCCGGACTGGTGGGCTTCGGCCACCGTGCTGTATCCCAGCTTGCCAACCACCACGTCGGCAGCCGCCACCAGGTCTGGATGGTGAAACCCCGAGCGGAAGGGGAGCAACGTCAACCGTCCGCGGCGGCTGGCCCGGTCAGCACCGCCCGGCACCACGAAATGGGCGGTCCGGTGACTCTCGAGCGCGGCCAGGGCACGATAGTCCCAGCTCACTCCGCCCATGGTGAGGAGCACCAGCGGATCCGCATCGGATATGTCAAACCGGTTCCTGGTCACTCGCACAGAGGTTGACGGACGCCGCGCCACCGGCGCCACACCCCATCCATCGCCGGCAGTCCTGCACCATGGCCTGGTCTGGATGTGGAGGTCGCTGTCCTCAAACAGCCGCGCCATGGTCCGAGCATGCTCTTCAAGCCCGGGATGAGCTGGATCGTAGCCTCGGTAGATCCAGTCCCAGGTGAAATTCTCCACCAACACGCTGGGCAGACCCAGCCGCCGCGCGGCAGCAAGGCCAAGGGGCGAGATGTCGCAGATCACCAACCGGCAGCCGAGCCGGCCAATGAGATTCGTGATGCGGTCGAGCACGCCCGACCCTGGCGCCAACAACCGATCGAGCCTGCGCGCCGTCGCCTCCAGATCTTCCGCGAGCGGGGTCCGCTGGACCAGTCCCACGTCTGTGGTCAACCGGTGCAACTTGAATGGACAGCTCAGACCATCGGCAAAGAACCAACGAGGTACTGTGGTCAGGAGGTGGATCTCAAGACCGGACCGAAGAGCACACAATGACTCGATCACCGCACTGATTCGCGCGGCATGGCCGAACCCGTGCGGCGAGACCACAACCGCCACGGCAGCGTCCCGGGTCACTCGACGCCGGCTCACACCACCGACCAGCGGTGCTTTGCCCTGGCCAACACCCCGTGCCCTGGGCATCTCGAGGTGCGCGACGGTTGACATACGGGAGGGGTATTGAACGCAGCGATCATGCCGTTGTGATACCAGTGTACGTGATAGGATCTCGCCATGAGATCAGTGTCCCTACTCGTCGGCGTGGTGGTGCTTATGGCGAGCACCATCTCGGCCCAGACCTCCACCGCCCGTGCCTGGCAACAACGCCTCTCATTGGAGATCCCGCTGCCCGTGCCGGCGGTTGAGTTGGAGTCGGTCAACCCCTTTGCATTGCCTGTGGAGACTCCCCCCGAGTTTCTGACATCGATGCCGCCGAGCAAGGTCCTGGTTGCCGGCCCCGCCCTGGTTGCCGCCTACGTCGATGCCAAAGGCGAGTGCCTGGGGGCGGTACCCCTCGAGCTGCCCTTCCCTGGGCTCACCTCGGTGATCGTCGAGGAACTCACGGGAAAACGCTTCGACCCCGCCCTCGTGGGAACTACGCCAACGCCTTCCTGGGTCGTGCTGCAAGCGATTCTCGAGGGCAAAGTGAAGGAGAGTGAGGCCTCCGCGCCGCAGCTCACCCTCCCCGACCCCGCCAACCCGTCAACTCCCAGCCGACCATCAACGGTGTCACCCTCGGGGAATTTGTTGCGTCTGCCGGTCACATCGATGGCCGATCTGACCTCCCTCGCCTCACCCAAGAAGCTCAAGATCAAGGCCCCGGGCCAGGAGGCCGGGATCGTGATCAGTGCTCTATTGCACATCACCGCCGGTGGCCTTTGCGACCGGTTCGTTCCCCTCGATCTCCCGTCCGGTCTCATTCCGTGGCTCTCTGCCTACCTCGACACGTGGCGACTGCAGCCGGCCACCCTTGACGGCGCGCCGACTCAGAGCTGGGTGATCTACTCGGGCCGAATCCAGCTCAAGCTCTCCGGACTCAACTCCACCGCGATCAGGACTCTCGCTGACCGGATATACGATCCCTTCGAAGTGGCCGGCGAACAGCCGAATGGTGAAGAGTGAGTCGAGTGAATAGTAGAGTGAATAGTGAATAGTGAATAGTGAATAGAGGGGGCAGGGTACCAGGGCATCGCTCACCCTGTGGAGCCCACATTCACAACCAAGCTCACTCCAACTGCCACCGGCTCTTGGGACCGAAGACCAGATCACCCCTGGGTGCGTCTGAGGATCTTCCGCACATTGCCCTGGCGCACGGTGACCCGCTCCGAATCCAGCCACTCGAGTACCGGGATCGCGAGCTTTCGAGTGAGACCAAAAACGTCCTTGAATTCGCCGACGGACATGGTCTCGGCCGAATGAGAGCGCACGGTATTGACCACCTCGTCCAGGGCCGCACGGTGGATCAACAGCTTGCCTTCGAGTCGTACCAACCGGCCTCGCTGAACAAGGAACTGGCAGATCCCCTCCACCATGACCGGTTTGGCAGCCAGACGCCCGGCCACCTCGCCCGGTGACGGCGGTTCAAGACCAGCCTCTCGATACACCGACTCCACCTTGCGCGACAGCTCTGCACCGAGCTCGGTCATGTGCTCTTCTAACCCCGGCGGAACGACGCGGCCTCCTGAGAACTCGAGGACCCCACGGTGGCGCAGCTCCTCGAGGTAGACATCGGCCAGCGCCTCTGCCGACCGCCCAAGCAGCGAGCCCATGAAATCGCGCGCCGGAATGCCCGCCGATACTTCCTGATCGGCCAGACGACCCTTCAGCTCCGCTTTGGCGGCGACAGCCAGCTCATCGAGGACCGCCCGCGAGACCATCCGAGGAGGCCTGGTCGGAAGACTTTGGATTGAACCGTTGGAGAGCAGCCGCCCGAGTGGAGCCTCCACGGCGCCTTGCAGCACGCCGAGCCTGCCCGCAAGGGCACTCGCTGGCACCGCGGCCAGCCCTGCGCGTTCGATCCAACCGCCGAGCACCTCCGGCCATGTCCCTCGGTGAACGGTGGTCAGCAGGTTGAGTCCCGCGCTGTGTTTGCGGCGCCACCTGCTCAGATGAGCGTCCAAAACCACCCCGCCGGCAAACGTGTTCACCGGCGACGGCCGCCTCAAGACCAGGCGATCACCGGGAAAGAGCAGCAGGGGTTCCTGCAGGCCGAGCTGCGCCACAGCTGTACCACCGGGAGCCAAGGGACGAGTCCCGAGTCGCTCGATCCTCGCCTGGACTCGCGATGCCAGGGCATGGACCTCCACCTCCTCGCCCTCGTCCAGAGGCTTCGGTGCCGACGGCAGAAGCTCGAGCTGGACGGTAACCAGACGAGTTGTCTCCCATGGTCCCTTGCTCAGGAGCTGGTCACCCCGCTTGAGATCTCCTCTGGACAGACCCACCAGGTTGACTGCCACTCTTTCGCCGGCTTCCACACGCTGGCGTTCCTCGCCGTGAACGTGCAGCCGGCGGATCCTCGCCGAAGAGCCCTCGCCCGGCAGGATCATCACTTCGTCTCCCACCGCCACCGAACCCCACAACGAGGTCCCGGTCACCACCGTGCCGGCGCCGGTCAGCGAAAACACCCGGTCCACCACCTCGCGAAAGGGTCGGTCCTCGATTTGGTGCGGCGCAGCTGCCGCCGCATCGGCGAGCAGCAGCTTTCGGAGCTCGTCCATGCCCAGGCCGGTGGTCGCCGACACTCTCACCACCGGTGCGTGTTCATACGGTGTCCCGTCGAGGAGGTCTAAGACATCCTCCTCCACGAGATCGATCATGTCAGCCTCGGCCATATCCGCTTTGGTGAGGGCGACCACGATGCCCGGAACGCCCATCAATCGGATCACCTCCAGGTGCTCCCGAGTCTGAGGCATGACGCTCTCGTCGGCGGCCACCACCACCAACGCGCGATCGATTCCGGCAGCGCCGGCGATCATCGTATGAACCAGGCGTTCGTGTCCCGGCACGTCCACAAAGTGCAGCTGGAGGTCGTCATCTGTGAGCTGGGCAAAGCCCAGATCGATGGTGATCCCGCGTTCGCGCTCCTCCGGCAACCGATCGCAATCGGTACCGGTCAGGGCGCGAATCAAGGTGGTCTTTCCGTGGTCGATGTGTCCTGCGGTACCGAAGACGACGTGGCGCATCCAATCATGGTACGCGTCCCCTTGCTTTGGGGCTAGGGGCTACGGGGCTCGGGGCTCGGGGCTCGGGGCTCGGGGCTTCGAGGAGCATGGATCCGCCATTTCACAAAGAACCACCGGATGACGTGACCGCTCACAACATCCGAGTCCCGAGCCCCGAGATCCGAGATCCGAGCCACGTCCCTTGTGCCGCGATATGCTCTATTCATGACAGAGCCAACACCGACGGAGACGGAACTCAAGATCCCGGTTTCGGATTTGGCAAGGGTCCGCGCAACACTGGCCTCAATGGGTGGCCACCTGGTCCATGCCACCCAACGCGAGGTGAATATCCTCTTCGACTCCGACACGCTGGACCTGGCCGGCGCCGGACGAGTGCTCCGGCTGCGTCGAATCGGCGACCGCCACATCCTGACCATGAAGGGACCAGCACGTTACCAGGGGAAGATCAAGCATCGCGAGGAACTCGAAACCAAGGTTGGCGACGTGAAGATCTTGGCGGCGATCTTCCAACACCTAGGCGTCCACCCGGTCACACGGTACGAAAAGGACCGCGAAACCTGGAGGATCGACTCGGTCATTATTTCCCTGGACCACACTCCCATGGGTGATTTCGTGGAACTCGAAGGACCCTCTGAACGGTTGGTCGCGCTCGCCGGAGACATGGGAATCGATGCCGAAGCCGCGGTCCGCGAATCCTACCTGAGTCTCTGGCGAGATCACCGCAGTCGTCACCCGGATCTGGAGCTTCCCCAGGACATGGTCTTCGACGAATGACCGCTTTCGACCTGCAAACCGCCATGGTCTTTGCCGCGGGCAGGGGTGAACGGATGCTGCCCCTGTCCCTGGCGGTCCCAAAACCCGCGCTGCCCACCCCCTCCGGACCGGTGGTGTGCGCGTCCATCCGCCAAGCAGCCAATATCGGCTGCCGTCGCATCACGGTCAACAGTTGGCATCTGGCCGACCTGATGGAGGCAGCCGTCCTCGGTTGCACGAGCGACGACCTAGCGACGGTCTGCTGTCGCGAGCCCGAGCTCATGGGGACCGCCGGAGGTCTCGCCCTGGCCCGGGACCGGGGCCTGCTCGGCACCGAGGGCCCGATCCTTGTCATCAACGGTGACGGCTTGCTCCGGCTGTCCCTGGAACCCCTCCTTCGCCGATTTGCAACCAGCGGCGACCTTGTCACCCTCGGTCTGCTGCCCCATCTCGACCCCAGCAGGTGGTCGCGGGTGACCCTGGACGCTGGCGGGGCGGTGGACCGGATCCTCCCTCCCGGATTATCGGCGCGCGGCGAGGTTCCGCTTCTGTACCCCGGAGTGATGGTGGTCTCCCGGCAGGCGCTCAACGCCCTTGAGACCTTTCCCCACGGCGTGGCCGAGGGCCTCTGGGAACCTGCCCGTGCGGCCGGTCGGTTCGGAGGGGCGGTGGTGGCCGGTCACTGGCGGGAGGTGGGAACTCCAACCGATTACCTGAAGGCCGTACTGCTTCAGCTTGGCTCTTCAACTGCCATCGACCCTTCCGCGGAGGTGGACCCAGAGGCCGCGTTGGATTCTGCCTACATCGGCCCGGGGGCGCGGGTGGAGGCGGGGGCAGTCATCAGCGAGTCCGTGGTGGCCAACACCGCAGTGGTGCGCCGCGGCGCACGAGTGATCCGATCGGTGTTGATGGGCACCGTTGAAGCCGGCGAAGAAGAATCTGTGGTGGATGAGTTCCGCGCGGTACCTCTCTGAGGTTCACGAGCCCGGGCTCGATTGAGGTCTTTCTGTTCCGGATTCCGAGTTCCGGGTTCCGGGTTGATGTTCTGGGCCGGCGGGAATCTTGACTTCCGACTTTCGACCGACTGGGCGAGTGCTCGAGTCCCGAGTCCCGGGGCTTCCCCCACCCGTCCGGTGTGGAGAGTGCGAGTCGGTGCCGGGCGCCGGCCCGCGCGTTCGCTTCGAGTGGCTGGTTTCGACGCTCCCATCTCCCAACCGCGCTCCCCGAGGGAGCCACCTCTGACACTTTCGGGACCATTGACCTTCCCAGTCTTCAGTGCGAAAAACCCGAGAGTGTCAGAAGTGGCACGCCCGCCCATCGCGCCCATCCCTCTCTGGGTTGGTGGGTGCTACAACCTACAAACCACAACCCATAACCCGGGAGGGCGGGGGATCTTGCGTCTTGAATCTTTCTACAGCCCCACCGTCCTCCATTTCTTCCACCCCGCCCTCCAAACCAGACCGTAGACCCGCCCGGTGCCTGGCGTGATCCGCAGCACCCGCATCCGGTTGTGGTAGTCGGTGACGTAGATGGAGCTCGGCGTCGCCGTTGAACGAGGTGTGAAAGTAATGATGTCGCCGCGTCCGGCCCGCACGGGGTCGTCGAGGTTTCCGTCCAGCCATCCTCTGCCGGAGGGATCCGGAACCCTTGGATCGGTGAGAATCCCGAGCCCGGCGGTTGTTCCCTCGAGGTGGAGCACCTCGCCGATCACACGATCACGCCCCGACTCGAGGTCCGCGCGGAGCAGACCGTCGCCATCCCCGTCCTCCGCTATGAAACACTTCCACGCTCCGCCCTCGTCGCGCTCAAAGACCAGGGCGGTGGCCCGACACCTCATGATCGCGTGGGCCCGGCATCTCACGAGCATGCCCCACAGCCTGCCCGACGCCTGCCGAAGAGCGGCCGCACGGCGCGCCTCGGTAAGGGTCGGAATGCCGGCGGCGGCGATCATCGCCGTCAGACAGAGCACCACGACCAGTCCCACGAGGCTCCGTCCACTTTGTCGATCGCGCCACACCTCAGCCCGCACTGCCCTTATCATCGAACCTCCATGAATAAGCGGCCCCGAAGGGCCGCGTCCCGTCCACGAGTTGTTGATCAGTTTGTAGTGTTGATCTTCGCCTTCTTTCCGCTATTCACTTTTACGGTCAGGGTCGTTTTGCCTTCGGTGACGATGTGCGACCTCATCGACTCCAACGACTTGGAGCCGATGCCGCGCACCGCAAGCAGTTCGTCCACCTTGCGGAACGGACCGTTGACCTGGCGGAACTCGATGATGCGTTCGGCCATGGCCGGTCCGATCCTCGGCAGCAGCTGCAGTTGGGCCGCGGTGGCTGTGTTGACGTTCACCACACCATTCGAATCCGATCCGGTGTCACCGGCGATGACCACGGCTGTTACCAGAATCGTCACCGCCAACAAAGGCAGCAGGCGTCTTGTCATGGTCTTCCTCCTTTCTCGTGAATTGCTGTTTCTCTTCCTCGCTACCGTGGTCAGGGATCGTGCATGACAACCTCCTCATAACGAGATGACACGGACGGGAGCACGATCGGTGCCAATTCGAAGAGATTCGTTAATTTCAATTGAGACAGTAATTTGCAGTCGATGCCTCGGTGTATGCAGCCCCCGCTGTCAAGGTTTTTTGACGCCAACCGCGAACTGTTGAGTGGTGACGGGAGTCAACATTTTCTTACACTGTCGGCCGGCCCGACACCCGGCGCCGGCAGGCAGGACGGGCGTTCGGGTTATACTCCCGGCCCGACTCCGCCGTGATGGAGAATTCATGCCGCGACCCCGCCCAACACAACCTGGTTCCGCGCCACACGCTCATCACCGGGAGACCGGGCGATGACGAAATACGCCGACCGGATACGAGTCGATATCGGCGAGACCACCGAACTCATCGCCCTGAAGCACACCGTCTTCGCCCTGCCGTTCGCCGTCATATCGCTGATCACCGCAGCCGACCCGGGGTGGCCGGCGCCGAGGGTGTGGCTCTGGGTTTTGGTGGCCATGGTGTCAGCCCGCACCGCGGCCATGGCCTTCAACCGGCTCGCCGACCACCGATACGACACCGAAAATCCGCGCACCGCGTCACGGGCCCTGCCTGCCGGACGGCTGACTCGGCGGCACGCCTGGGTGGTCACCCTGGCCTCGGCCGCGATTTTTGTGACCGCCGCCGGTATGCTCAACCGTCTCTGTCTCACCCTCGCATTGCCGACCCTGGCGGTCCTCCTCGGCTACTCAATGGCCAAACGATTCACCCCAGCCGCCCATCTCTGGCTCGGCTCAGCCCTCGGGATGGCGCCCATGGGCGCCTGGATCGCCGAAACCGGGCGCCTGGCCTGGCCACCGGTGGTGCTGGGCGTCGCCGTCATGATGTGGGTGGCTGGTTTCGACGTGATCTACTCGCTGCAGGACGAGGACTTCGACCGCAGATACGGACTGTACTCCCTCCCTGTCACCCTGGGTGGTCGTCGGGCGCTTGTGCTGGCGCGGCTTTTTCACATCGCTGCCCTGGTCGGTTTCGCGGCGTTCGCGATGATGGCTGGCGGCGGCTGGATTCGGTTCGCAGCGGTGGCCGCGGCCGGAGCGCTCCTGGCCTGGCAGCATCGGCTGATTTCGGCAGAAGACCTCGAAGCGGTCGACGCGGCCTTCTTCTCGGCCAACGGCATTCTGTCGATCCTCATGTGCGCCGCGTTCCTGTTTGCTAAGATTCAGGCTGCTGGATGAACGCACGCAAGATTCCTTTCCGTCATATAGCGATCGAGGGCCCGATCGGCGTGGGCAAGACCTCGTTGGTGCAGCTCCTGGCCGACCGCTTCGAAGGGGTCATGGTGTTGGAGGACATCACCAACCCATTTCTGCCCGACTTCTACGAGGGACGGGCGGGAGCGGCCTTTCAGGTCCAGATCTACTTCCTGCTGTCCAGGTTTCAGCAGCAACGTGAAATCAGTCAGATGAACCTGTTCCAGCGTCTCGTGTTGGCCGATTACACTTTTCCCAAGGACCGGATCTTCGCCTACCTCAATCTCGACGACACCGATCTGAGGGTCTACGAGAAGCTCTACCCGGTCCTCGAGCAGGAGGTGCCGACGCCCGATCTGGTGATCTACATGCAGGCCTCGGTTCCCGTGCTGCTCGACCGGATTGCCAAACGGGGTCGGGATTTCGAAAAGACCATTGATCCCGATTACCTGGTCCGGCTCAGCGATGCCTACTCCTACTATTTCTTCCACTACCGGGAAACCCCGCTGCTCGTGGTCAACACCGACGACATCGACTTCGTCAATAACCGAGCCGACTTCGACGCATTTGTGGAACAGATCCAGCGCTGTCGCCGCGGCACCCAGGTCTACGTGCCCATCGGCGCCCACGGTGGTTCGGATCTTTCGCCCATGGAAAGGGACTAGGGGCTGGGGGCTAGGGACTAGTCTCCCGCCGAGGACGCATATGCTGCCACGAGACCTCTACCGATCCGATCCGGACGCCATCCGCGCCATGTTGGGGGCGCGCCACACCGATGCGCCCCTCGACCGCCTGCTCGAAGTGGACCAGCAGTGGCGGACTTTGGTGGTACGCCTCGAGGAGCTGCGGGCACAACGCAATGCGGGCTCCAAGGAGGTCGGCGCCCTGTTTCGGGAGGGTCGGAAATCCGAGGGCGAGGCGAAGCGCGTCGAAATGGGTGTTCTCGGTGACGAAATCAAGGATCTCGAGGAGCGCTCGGGGGAACTCGAGCAAGAGCTCCAGACCCTGGAACTGACCATTCCAAACCTGGTGGACGCCTCGGTTCCGGTCGGCACCGACGAAGGCGACAACCGGGTGGAGAGAAAATGGGGTGAGGTGGCGGATCTCGGCTTCGAACCGCAGGCTCACTGGGATCTGGGACCATCGTTGGGCATCATCGACTTCGAACGGGGGGCCAAGATCGCCGGCGCCCGTTTCGCGGTGCTTTCCGGAGTCGGCGCCACCCTCGAGCGGGCGCTGATGAATTACATGATCGACCTCCAGACGCGGGTCAACGGCTACACCGACGTCGTGCCACCATTCATGGTCAACTCGACCTCGCTGATCGGAACCGGCCAGCTGCCCAAGTTCGGAGAGGATCTCTTCCACATCGACGGCACCGACTACTCGCTCATTCCCACCGCCGAAGTCCCCCTGACCAACCTCCACCGCGATGAAACCCTCGACGAAGCGGCCCTTCCGCTCCGGTATTGCGCGGCGACACCGTGTTTTCGCGCCGAGGCGGGCTCTTATGGCAAGGACGTCCGAGGGCTGGTCCGCCTCCACCAGTTCCACAAGGTCGAGTTGGTGGAGATCGCCACTCCACAGACCTCCCGGGATCGTCTGGAGACGCTCACGGGCCACGCAGAGGCGGTGCTCCAAGGCCTGAAGCTGCCCTACCGCGTGGTCACGCTATGCACCGGCGATCTCGGATTTTCGGCAACCAAGACATACGATCTCGAGGTATGGCTCCCGGCACTCGACACCTACCGCGAGATTTCCTCCTGCTCGAACTTCGGCGACTTCCAGGCGCGCCGGACACGGATCCGCTACAGGCCGGCAGATGGCGGCAAGCCTCGTCTGGTCCATACCCTCAACGGTTCCGGACTGGCGGTGGGCCGCACCATGGTGGCCGTGGTCGAAAACTACCAGCAGCGGGACGGCTCGGTGGTTGTGCCCGAGGTGCTGCGGCCCTACATGCACGGCCTCGAGTTGATCGAACCCGCCCGCTGACACGGGTTTGCAGATTCCCTCCCGGCCACCCACCCCAAATTGAAAATTGCAAATTCTTTCGGCCGTCGCCCTTCAATACGGCTGCACGGCACCAATCTGCAATCTGCAATCTGCAATTATTCTGCCGGCGGAAGCTCCAACTGATCGGCGATGGTGGCCATGGCGTCACGCACAAACTCGATGTGCTCGCCAAGCTCCACGCCGAGATCCTCCGCACCCTGCCGCACGTCATCCCGGTTGACACCGCGAGCGAAGGCCTTGTCCTTGAGCTTTTTCTTCACCGACTTGATCTTGACCTCGGCTACGGCCTTGTCGGGCCGCACTAACGCGCACGCGGTCAGAAAACCCGTCAGTTCGTCCACCGCGAATAGGGTCTTGGCCATCACGGTCTCTCGCGGCACACCCATGTAGTCCGCGTGGGACGCCACTGCGAGAACCCAGTCCTCCGGCCAGCCATGTTCGCGCAGAATGCGGGTACCGACGTGAAGGTGGGTCTCCTCGGTGGGATTCTTCTGGTAGTCGAAGTCGTGGATCAGACCGACAGTGCCCCACGCCCCTTCGTCTTCACCAAAGCGAACGGCGTAGGCCCGCATGGCGACCTCCACCGCCAGCGCATGTTTGATCAGGCTCGGATTGTCGGTGTGCTCAGTCAACAACGCCCAGGCTTCTTCGCGAGTTGGTGTTGCAGGCATGAGATCCTCCCTGGAGGAGTGAGTATAGCGAGGACACAGTCCTGAGCCCGAGCCCGAGCCCGAACCCGTTACCGTTGCCGTTACCGGCTGAAGATCGCAGAACGAAGAACGAAGACCCCCAACCACCCGGTGTTGGGGGGTGTAGGGACCTGGCCACCAGCCCACACGATGTATGTCGGTGGCAGGAACCGCCGCAGATGTGTCGACCTCGTACTACGACTAGATTTCGACGGTGCCTGCCACCGGGTGAGCGCGTTCGATTCGATATGCAGATTTCAGCGTCCCTTCTCCCTAACGCGCTTCCCGAGGTTGCCACCCTTGACATTGTTCGAACCCCCGTCTCAGGTCCTTCAGCGATAACGACCCGAACAATGTCAAAAGTGGCACGCCCGATCAACGCGCCCACTCCCGATCCGGGTGGGCGGAATATGCAATCTTCAATTCGTCATTCGTCATTCGTAATGGTCGGCGGAGGGAATCTCGCATCTCGGATCTCGAGTATTGCTTATTGACACAAAATTAAGTATCACCTTGCAGAAATTTACCTTGACATTCTTATTTTTGGTCCTAGAATCCGCAAAACGGCACCCAAGGAGGCCACATCGTGCCAATTTCGAAAACAGATATCCTCGCCCGAGCCAAGAAGGAAAACGTCCACTTCCTCCGTCTCCAATTCACCGACATCGACGGCATCATCAAGAACGTGGAGGTCCCGTCCAGCCAGTTTGACAAGGCCCTCGACGGTCAGATCATGTTTGACGGGTCATCGATCCAGGGCTTCACCAGGATCGAAGAATCGGACATGCTGCTGGTCCCCGAACTCGACACCTTTCAGGTCTTTCCATGGGACACGGAGCACGGCAGGGTCGGACGGCTGATCTGCGACATCGCCCTCCCCGACGGGGCGCCCTTCGACGGCTGTCCGCGGAGCGCCCTCAAACGGACCGTGGCAAAAGCCAAGAAAATGGGTTTCAAGGTCATGACCGGACCAGAGGCCGAGTTTTTTCTTTTTCACCGCAACGCAGACGGTGAGCCCGTACCGCAGACGCACGACACCGGCGGCTATTTCGACCTCAGCCCCCGCGACCTCGGAGAGGAGGCACGGCGGGACATTACCCTGGTGTTGGAGGCCATGGGTTTCGAGGTGGAGGCCGCCCACCACGAAGTTGCTCCCGGCCAGCACGAGATCGACTTCAAATACGACGACGCGGTGACCACCGCCGACGCCATCGCGACCTTCCGCTTCGTGGTCAAGAAGGTGGCCCTGATGCACGGTCTTCACGCCACCTTCATGCCCAAGCCGCTGGCCGGTGTCAACGGATCGGGCATGCACACCCACCAGTCACTCTTCACCACAAAGGGCAAGAACTCCTTCTACGATCCCAAAGGCGAGTGGGAACTCTCGACCACCGCGCGCGCCTACATCGGTGGTCTGCTCGATCACGCCCGTGCCTACGTCGCGGTCACCAACCCGACGGTCAACTCCTACAAGCGGCTGGTGCCCGGCTATGAGGCACCTGTCAACGTGGCCTGGTCCGAGAAAAACCGATCGCCCATGATCCGGGTCCCGGCACGACGGGGCGTCGGCACCCGGTGCGAGGTCCGGATCCCCGATCCCTCCTGCAACCCCTACCTCGCCTTCGCGGTGATGTTGGCATCTGGCCTCGACGGCATCGAGCGCGGTTTGGACTGCGGCGAACCCGTCAACCGCAACATCTTCGAGATGAGCCAGCGGGAGAAACGACGCCTGAAGATCACCCAGCTCCCGGCCAACCTGGATGAGGCGCTCGGTTTCTTCGAAAAAGACACCGTCATGCGCGACGCGCTCGGCGAGCACATCTTCACCCACTTCATCCTCAACAAGCGCCAGGAGTGGGCCGACTACATCAAGGAGATCCACGGCTGGGAGCTGGATCGCTACCTCGATCGGTACTGATCACCACGAATGACCGCACGGCCACGCCCCGCACCTGCGGGGCTTTTTTGGGCGGGTTGTCCCCCACCCGTTCAAATCGAGAAGGCGCGTTGATCGGGCGTGCCGGGCAACCTGCCGACGGCAGCGGTAGTGGCCGTGGCCGGCTGCGGCGGCCGGTTCCGATCCTGCGAGTGGGATCAGCGGCCATACGGCCACCCGCTGGTGACGTCTGGTCACCGCGGCCGGAGGCCGCGAGTAACCTCGGGGAGCGCGGCTGGGAGAGGGGCGCGCTGAAATCAGTGTATCGAATCGAACCTGCGCGCCGGTGCCAGGCACCGTCGAAATCGAATCGCAGCACCAGATCGACAAATCTTCGGCGGTGCCTGGCACCGACATGCTGATATGGGTTCACCCAACAGCGGGGGGGCGAACGTTGACCCGGGCCGTGTGAATGCCGTCTACCTTGGAAGTGAGCGCCTTCACCCGACATTGCACCGCTTCGGAGTCGGCGAGTTGCGCCTCGAGGTCCACGTAGCCCACTCCTTCCGAGACGGAGACCCGCACCGTCGGCCACTGGTCCACCAACGCGACCTTCATCTGCGACGCCAGCACCAGATTCGCAAGGGCGGCCTGCGACTCGGTGGTGGTGGCGAAACACGGTGTGGCCGCAGCCCTGCTGATGATCTCCACAGCACATTCCTCGGCCATCCCACCAACATTGAGCACGAGGTCATACAGGATCGGGTCGCGGGTGTCGATGCCATAAAGCGCGAGCGCCCACTTCCGCCGCTCGTAGTCATCCTTCTTCAGGATCTGGCGAGCCTTTTCCTCCTCGACTCCTGTCCGCTCCATTTCCAGCCGGACTCTGTTCTCGAGGTCGGCAATGATCCGCACCTTGAGACCATGGGCCACACCCTTGAGGAAGAAGTGGCCCGCCAGCCCGTGATAGACCACGTTGTCATGAAGAACATGTTCCAAGAAAGCGTTTTCGATGAAGGCCACGAATCGCTCACGTCCGTGATCGAAGCGCTCCAGCACCGACGGGGCGTCATGGAGGGCGCGGACGAGGTGGATCTCGGGGATGTCGAAGTGCTCCGACGCCTCGAGCAGGATGTCCCGTGACAGACACTCATATCCCAACTTCCGCGCCACCTCTTCGGCAATCTCCTTGCCCTTGGTGTAGGAACCCCTCGAAATTGTGATGATGGCCATCGGCCAACCTCCTCCGCTGCGCTGCACCGGCGCCACACCAACCTGAAATCGCTCCTCTCACCGTACCACTTGAGCAATGATTGCCGGTGACCCATTTTAGAACGCGCCGATTCACGTCCCGTTCTGATGCGGAAAACTCATGACGCAAACAGGAAATATAAAGTGATAATCTTCACAAGCGCCCATCAATGCATTAAGCTTGGCCGAGCGAGGGTCTATCACTCATGACGATCGACAGACGGACGCCACGAGATCCCTCGTCGTGGACTCACAGTTCACGACTGCCCTTGGCCCGAAAAAACAACCCCTGCCAAGACATTTCCGACTCGACTCGACTTCGGGTTTGAGTGCGACCGTCACGAGGAGTTCTTCATGGCCATCATTACCATATCGCGCAGATCATACAGCGGCGGAGCCCTGCTGGCACAGGAACTCCATGCACGCCTCGGGTGGCCCATTCTCAGCCAGGAGGACGTATCATCCGCAGCCGCCGAGACCTACCGCATCACCGAGCAGGAGCTCTTCCGGGGTCTCTACCTGCCGGCCAACTTCTTCGAGCGGTTCACGAATCAGAAGGAACGCTACCTGCTCGCAACCCAGGCGGAGGTGACCCAGCTTCTGCCCGACGGCAACGGCATCTACCACGGGCTGGCCGGCCAGTTTTTGTTCCACGATCTGTGCAACGCCTTCAAGGTCAGGGTGGTCGCACCCAAGGAGTATCGCATCGACACGGCCATGACTCGCCTCGGCATCTCGCGAGGCGAAGCCATAAAGACCCTGGCCCATGACGATGCCCACCGCGATCGTTGGAGTCGGCAGATCTTCGATGTGGACATCACCGACCCCGATCTCTACGACCTGGTGGTCAACCTCGAAAGCGTCAGCATTCCGGCGGCTGCCGACATGATCACCGAAATCATGAACCGCGAGGACTACCAGCCAACCCCGCAGTGCATGCAGGAGTACGGAGATTTCTCACTGGACCGCCGGGTGCGGGCCGAGCTGTACTTCAACTCACCGTTTCACCGCGGGATCGTGGATGTCAAAGTCAACGACGGCCTGGTCAATCTGTCGGGAGGAAAGGCATTCACGGCGGCCGAGGACGCCATGGTCCAGTTCGTCAGCCGGATTTCTGGGGTCCGAGAGGTCAGCACCGACCACGGCACCGTGGCGGCCGTAGACGTCTCGCTCTCCGACGACTTTGCCCTGACCTCCCGGGACGCCAAGGCGGCCGACGTCATGCTACCCCCGGAACGCTACCCCCACTGCCGGATCGGTTGCACCATCCGCGAGGCGATCGTCGCTCTCAGCGCCTCGGCAGTCAGGCTCGAGGACGGTCACTTCATGGTGCCGCGCTACGTTCTCATCCTCGACGACGACGACCGACTGGTGGGCGTGGTGAGCCGCCGCGAGCTGCTCAAGGGGCTGGTCCCCCACCTCGTCCAGGACCGCGAAGCCGAGGCCCACATCAGGGAGTTTGTCCCGTTCGGGGGCGGCATGCCGAGCGACCTGGCAATCCGCTGGACGTCGCTGTTTTCGAAGGCCGCCATCGAAGCGGCCCGGATGCCGATCAAATCGGTCATGGTGCCCATCAGGGGCACGGTTCAGGTGGACGACAGCCTGTCCACCGTCATCACCACCATGCTGCACCACGGCATTGATCTGGTGGCGGTGCTCGACGGTTCCAAGGTCGCCGGCGTGGTGCTGATGACCAACATCTTCGACATCGTCGCCCAATTCGTTATGGAGCACGGCGGAACGCGGGAACCGAACGCCGGGATGGACGGCGGCCATGGCTGACGACATCAGAACCCCGACCGACAGCACCACCGAGACCACCAAACGGCGCCGGTGGACCATCAGACGCCGGCAAAAATCCCAGACCCCTGTCGACTGGAAACGAGTGTTCTTCATCCTCCTTGGCGTCAGCTTGTTCTTTGGCGTCTTTCTGTCTCCGCCCTTTCCGGTCGCCGTCGACCCCATGGGCGAGACCTTCGAGTTGACTTCGCAGGGCAAGGCGGCGCTCGGTCTGTTCTTGCTGGCCGCCGTGTGGTGGGTGTTCGAGGTGGTTCCCATCGGCGTCACCTCGATCATGATCGGGGTCATCCAGGCGCTGTTTCTGATCCGTCCAGAGAAGTTCATCGTCGGGGAGGCCGACCCCATCTCGGGGCCCGAGCTGGCCCTCAAGGAGTTCTTCCATCCCTCGGTGTGGTTCATCTTCGGCTCCATCGTGATCGGCATGGTCTTCACCAAGACCGGTCTGACCAAGAGGTTGGCCTACAAGATGCTCGTGCTGGTGGGGGAGAAGACCAGCCGCATCTACCTGGGCTGCTTCATCATGACAGCCGCCCTGACCCTGGTCATGGCCCACACCGCGGTGGCGGCCACAATCTTCCCGCTGCTGGTGGCGATCTACCGCCTGTATGACGACACCGACGTTCCGACCAATTTCGGCAAGGGTCTCTTTATGGGCATGGCCTACGTGGCGGGCGCCGGCAGCATCATCACCCTGCTCGGGGCCGCCCGCGGCGCCGTCGCCATCGGGTTCTACAAGGAGATCACCGGGCAAGACATCACCTTTTTCGGGCTGACCTGGTACATGTTTGGCATCGGTTGGGTGATGGTCTTCGTGCTGTGGGCCTTCTTCATGGTGTACTACAAACCCGAACGGGCCTCGATCCCAGGTCTCAGGGAGCGAGCCGCCGACTTGTACTCCCAGCTCGGACCCATCACCTCAAAGGAGATCTGGGCGGCAGCCATCGTGGTCACGGCGGTCACGACCATGAGCCTGCGGTCCTTCATCCCGGCCTTCAAGGCCATCGACAAGAGCGCGATCATCCTCCTGGCCACGGTGCTGTTCTTCGTCCTGAAGATCCTCGAGATCTCCGACCTCGAGGACGTGCCGTGGAACATCATCCTACTTTTTGGGGGGGCCATGAGCCTCGGCTACTGTCTGGTCCAGACGGGCGCCGCCGACTGGATGGCCATCAACGCGGTGACCATGCTCAAGAGCGCACCGCCCATCGTATTCATTATTGGGGTGTCCGCCTTCGTCTTGATCATGACCAATTTGATCATGAACGTGGCCGCCATCGCCATCTGCCTGCCGGTCGCCTTGAAGATCGCGCCCTATCTCGGTGTCGGCAGCGAGGTCATCCTGTTCAGCGCCCTGGTGGTGGCCGGCATGCCCTTCCTGCTGCTGGTGGGCGCCGCGCCCAATGCCATCGCTTATGAGAGCAAGCAGTTCACATCCGGAGAGTTTTTCAAGGCGGGCATCCCGGCCAGCCTGCTGCTTCTCGTGGTGCTGACAATCTGGGTTGTCTTTATCTGGCCGATGCAGGGCATGGAGGTCCTGGTCAACACGCCTTGAGGCAAAAACACAGGCCTCATCGGCCCCGGGGGATTCTGCGATGCCGACCAAAAAATTGCTTGAGGGACACCGTCGCTTCCAAAGAGAGTTCGCCAACCATGAGGAGGTCTTTCTCAGGCTCGCCGAGGAGGGGCAGGACCCCAAGGTGCTGTGGATCGGTTGCTCGGACTCGCGTGTGATTCCAGAGCTGATCACCGGCGCCGAACCGGGAGAGCTCTTTGACGTGCGCAACATCGCCAACGTGGTGCCCCCGGCGGACGATCACGCCTGCGCCACCGGGGCGGCCATCGAGTACGCCGTGATCCACCTCGGCGTCAGCCACGTCGTGGTTTGCGGCCACACCGAGTGCGGCGGTATCAAGGCGCTCGAGTCGCCGCCGAGCTCAAGAGACCAGCCCAATATCGCCGCATGGCTCGAATACGCTCGGCCCGCACGGGATCGGGTCCTGGAGGCAGGTGTGGCCGAGAGCGAACAGTACCTCGAGACCATCAAAACCAACATCCTGATGCAATGCGTCAACCTCAGGACATACCCCTGCGTGGCTGCTGGAGAAGGTGACGGCACCCTCTCGGTGCACGGATGGCTCTACGATCTCCACACCGGCCACGTGCAGGCCTACGACGAGGACTCCGACAGCTGGAGGGAGTTGGTCGGTCCGCCCGGAACAATCTGACAATCCCCACCCCCCATCTTGCAGTCCATCGGGCAGTGCTACGCTCGGACTCGCAACGATCGGCTGCAAGGGAAGGACCATGAACCCTTATCTCGAAATGGACTGCGAGGAGCTCTACCGTTCACTGCAGATGTTTGCAAAAAACTGGCTCGCCCATGACGGCTGTTGGTTCCTCGCCGCCGAGGAGAGCCACGGTCTGGATGAAGCGATTCGCCTCGATGAGGAGGCCTGGCGGCGATTCGCTGCGGCCGAAGCCCGTCGGATCATGAAGGGTTTCGCCATCGACCCCGGCGGCGGCCTCGAAGCGCTCGAGCGCGCTTTGGAGCTGCGGATGTACGCGGTGATTAACGAGCAGCACGTGGAGTGGTCCGAGGACCACGCCAGGCTGCGCTTCTTCATGGACGTCTGCCGGGTTCAGGAGACCCGCCGCCGCAAGGGGCTCGCCGATTTTCCGTGCAAGAGTGTGGGTATCATCGAGTTCAACACCTTCGCTGAAACCGTGGACTCCAGGATCCGCACCCGCTGCCTTCACTGTCCGCCGGAGGCTCCGGAAGGAAAGTACTGCGGTTGGGAGTTCTCCCTCCAAGATGACGATGAAGAGGCTCACCACGACGAGGGTTAAAACCCGGGGTCCAACCAATGGAGCCCTAGCCGAAGCCCTCTTCGCGCTGTCGGAGACCGAGCAGCCGGGCGACCGCAGGGTGGCGCTGCTGCGGGCGGGTTACGCCGCCTTTGACACGTCGGGGCAGGGCGGGCGAGCAGCCCTCGAGTGCTCACCACCGTGGCTCAAACCACTGATCTCCCAGCTCGTGGCGTGTCCCGGTGAGGGTGCTCTCGAGGCCGCCGTGCAGCGACTGTCAAACAACGGCAGGCCCCGCCGTCGCGGCTCCCGCGAACGTTTCCTGGCCCGCTCCGAGGTGCCAGGAATACTCGAGGCCGGACCCGCCAACCTCCTGCCGCAGCGGATCCGCGGCACATTCCACTGGCACACCACGGACTCGGACGGCAAGGCGAGCTTAGAGGCCATGGCGCGTGCCTGCCGGCGCCGCGGCGCCGCCTGGGCGGTGGTCACCGATCACTCCCGCGGTTTGGACATCGCCTCGGGATTGGACCATGAGGGGGTCCGGCTTCAACGACGACGGGTCGACGCCTGGAACGGGACCAAGGGTGATGAGATGCGCCTCCTTCAAGGTCTCGAAGTGGAGGTCCTCGAAGACGGCACCGTCGATGTCCCACCCGGCGAACGGGTCGAGGTGGACTGCATCGTGGCCGCGGTCCATCGTCAATTCGACCCCGACCGTGACCAGACCGAACGGTTGCTGCGCGCCATCGCGACTCCCGGGGTCCATGCCCTCGCCCATCCGCGGGGCCGGCATTTCCACCACCGTCCCGGTTTGCGCGCCCGCTGGGAACTGGTCTTCGCCTCCTGTTCCGATCACGGCGTGGCGGTGGAGATCAATGGTTTCCCCCGCCGCCAGGATCTGGACTGGGAGCTGGCCCGACTGGCGTGCGAGTCCGGCTGCGAGTTCGTGCTCGCCTCGGATGCCCACGCTGTGCGCCATCTCGAGTTCGACGCCTACGCCTCGGCCATCGCCATGAGGGCCGGCATCCCCCGTTCCCGAATTCTCAATGCGGGGCACGTGGAGGAGTTCGAGGCCTGGCTCGGGGATCGCTGACTACGTTTCCGAGTTGCCGGTTCCGGGTTCCGGGTTGCTCGCGGCCTTCCGGTACCGGCAAACGCGGTCGCTGGTCGCTGCCCCGGATCGCTGTTCTGTGCCGCTGTCCCTGAACGCTGTCGCTGCCGGTGGGTATCGGGCACGGGCGTACTCTTCGATTTACTGATTTCTGCGCGCCCATCTCCCAACCGCGCTTCTCGCGTTCCCATCTTCATGTCGGTGCCAGGCACCGCCGCGGATGTATCGATCTCGTACTACGATTCGATTTCGACGGTGCCAGGCACCGGGTGAGCGCGCTCGCAATGCGCCCGAGGGTGGCACGCCCGATCAACGCGCACTCTCGTGCTCCGTGCGGGCGGAGGATCTCTCATCGAGGCGGGTCGTGGTTTTCTAATTCCGAATCGGGCGGATCACTACCTACTGCCTACATCTTCTGGCGTTCGATCTTTCGAAGGCGGCGCCAACCCGCCGCCCAGACGGCTCGGAAACGCCGCTCGAGCAGTGTTCGTTCCACCACCGGCGACAAGAACCCGAGGCCGCGCACCGCGATGTTCTCAAAGCCCTCGACCCTCACCCCATAGGGTTGGTCGAGGAATCGGACCTCTCCGGTTCCCCGCCAGAAGCCTCTGAAAATCCAGCGCACTTTTTGGCGCGGCTCATCCACCACGATCTTCGCCACCAGTGGAAAGGGGGACCCCTTCAGCGGAACCGCATACCATCCCTCGCCACGGTCGGAGACCTCGCCAAACGTCCCGAACAGACGGGGCCAGTCCACCGGGGTCTTGAAATACCCGTAGACCTCTTCCACCGGCACATCGAAGGTCTCGTTGAAATCTATTCTCACGCTCCAGCCCCTCCCCTATCCACTATTCACTATTCCCGTGCTCCGAAAGATGCGCCAACTCGTCCACGTGCAGCTCCCAGTTGCGGCCATCGAAGTGGTGGGCCGTCACCGACTCGATGGTGTCGGGATCGAGGCAACGCACGTTGACGCTGATCCCATCGGGGTTGGAACGCGGCACGTAGAAGGACTTGATGCCGCACACCCGGCAGAAGTGGTGCTGGGCCACCCCGGTGTTGAAGGTGTAGGTCTCGAGAGAGTCTTCACCTGCGAGCAGGCGAAACCGGGTCTTGGGAACGATCAGGTGCAGATAGGCGGTCATGGAACAGATGGAGCAGTTGCACAGTCGGGCCTCGACCGCGGCCGGGGCGTCCACCTCGAATCGCACCCGGCCGCAGTGGCAGCCGCCCGAGTGGGTCACCACCGCCGAGGGCTCGCCACGTTGCTCGTCGGAACCCATCATCCATCGCCGCCGACAGCGACGCAGTGGAACTCGGGGCCGTCGTAGCCCCACGTCACCGTCGCCTCGCCGTGATGCTCCCAGAAGGACTCGTTCCGGCCCTCGTACTTTGCCCCGCTGCCCGACGGCTGGCGGAACATCAACGAGCTCGAGTCGCCACGTTCCACCATCACCGTGGGCGGATCGGTATCGAAGAACGTCGCCACCACCTCTTTGGCCGGCTGGCCGCCGCACTGGTAGAACACCGGACCGCGGGGCGGCACGAGCCGATACAGCGCCTGGAGTTCAGCGATCCTCAGGCGATAGGCATCCTCGACGCAGCTCCGCACATCGTCGCTCTTCCAACAGTCGTCACGGCCCTTGATCCAGCCCCGCTGCTCGGCCTTGAGCACGGGCGGATGCTCGTTGAGCGCCTTTTCAGACGCAGCACCATAGACCTCGGCGAGTGTGCGGTCGAGCGCCGACAACCCGTCATCGGTACACACCAGTTCCTCGATGCTGCCCGCCTCGACCGCGCTGCAATCGAATGACGGCTCCCCAGCCGCGGCCGCGCCAGTCATCGAGCCCATCACCAACAGCACGGTGAGCGCCCCTCCAGAGCTCCCGATTCGCCACCTTGACATCTCCGGCCTCCCTTTCCTCGGTTCACGACCCGGCGTCGCGCTCCGCGTATGGTGTGATGATCGACCCCTCTGACCAACCCAGCTCCCTCTCCTCGGCATTCCACGGGCCGCCTCCATCGAACAGGGCGTTCAGGATCGGCTCGAGCCGACGGCCCATTGATGGGGTGTATCGAACCCCTCGCTCGCCCGGCGTGCAGGCGGCTTCGTACGGTCCGATTCGCTCTGGCGATCCCCTCCAAATGTGACACATTTGTGAGATTTTGGTGAAGACATCTGGACTTTTCGGGTCCACATTGGAAAGCAGGAACGACCAACGCACGATCGAGCCCGGGGTGCCGGCGCGACCACAGGGCACCGAACACGCGAGGCCCGAGGGAGGGATTCAATGATGAAGCGCACGTATCCGCTCGAGTTCGTCGCCGCACTCCTGGTGCTGTGGATCGGTGGCTCGGCCCACGCCCACCCAAACCACGAGTGCAACGGACCACCACCGGCGACGGATTCCACGCATCGCATCGCGTCGGCCCGAATCCCATTTGTTCGCAACCACGGTCAGATCGCCGATGGCGGGGTGGAGTTCTACGCCCAGACCTTTGCCGGAACGGTCTTCGTGACCAACCAGACCGAGCTGGTATACGCCCTGCCGCTCACTACTCGGGAGGGATTCCACGCGACCTGGGCCTTCCGTGAGAACTTCGCAGGCCGGCAGCCGACGCATCCAGTGGGCGACCACCGCAGCTCGATCCACCTCAGTTCCTACAAGGGCAACGACTCCGGCAGGTGGATCATGAACCTCGAGACCTACGACGGCGTGGACCTCGGCGAGCTGTACCCGGGCGTCCGAGTGACCCTGAGGGCGGCAGGAAACAACATCGAGAAGCTCTTTCATGTGGCTCCCGGTGGCGACGTCAATGCGATCCACATCGCCATCGACGGCGTCGATGGCGTTACTGTCGATTCCGACAATCAGCTTGTGCTCGCCACAACCGGCGGCGACATCAGCTTCACGGCACCAATCGCCTACCAGATGGGAAACGGCGGACGTCAACCTGTGGATGTGGCTTATGTGCTCTCCGATGATCACCACTACGGCTTCAAAGTTGGGCCATACGATGTGGAAAAGGAGCTCGTGATCGATCCTCTGCTGGCATCGACGTATCTCGGCGGCCACAATCCCCAGCCGCCGGGCAACTACGACGACGACATCATCTACGGCATGGTCGCGGTCGGGGGAGATATTTATGTCGCGGGCGCCACCCAATCGCCCGATTTCCCCGTCCACCTGGGGTATGACGAGACCCTCGACAGCTCATGGCCCGACGGCTTTGTCACCCGTATGAGTGGTGACCTGTCCACGGTCATTGCGTCCACCTACATCGGAACGGACGGGTTCGACCGGGTGACCGACATCGCCCTCGACGACGACGGGACGATCATTGCGGTCGGACAGGCCGGTTATGGATTCCCGGTGACCGACGGCGCCTACACCTGGAGCGGGACCACCCCGACCGGCGGTGGTTTCGTCGCCCGATTCAGCTCCGACCTCTCGACTCTCGAGGCGTCTGCAGTGGTGACCCCGTCCGGCTACCCGTGGAAGGTCGCACTGGGAAATGCCGGAATCTACTTCGGCGGCACCACCAACAGCCCCGAGTTCCCCATCACCGATGGCGCCTACCTCTCCACGTGCTGTCCGGCTGGAGCCTTCGGCATCCGCGAGTACGACGGATTCGCCGGCAAGCTCTCGACGGACCTGACCACCCTGGAGGCAATGACCTATCTCGGGGGCGAGACCGTCTCCGGCATCGCCGTTGCGCCCAACGGCACGGTGTTCATAACCGACGGCTGGGATTACGCTATTACCGGTTATCTGGCCAGCTTCGACGCCGGGCTCACCACACGCTCCGCCCACCGGACCTACTACCCGGGCAGCAACAGCGGCAGCACCCGGACCTACTTCAACGATGTTGTGGCAGGCGACGGTTTTGTGGTCACCGCCGGTCAGACATACATGAACGACCTGCCGGCGACGGAAGGTGCATTCGACACCACCTGTGGCACCGACGGTCTGTGCGATGGGGTTGGCCCGCTGCTGGTACCGAGGTCCGACGGCTTCATCGCCATCTACAGCGAGGATCTGCAAGACACCCTTGCGCTGACCTACCTCGGCGGGTCGTATCACGAGGCGATCCGTTCCGTGGTCCTGGGTATCGATGGCGACGTCTACGTCACAGGAGAGACCGCTTCCGTGGACTTTCCGGTGGGCGGGCTCGGGGCGGACACCGCCTGTGGAGTCGACGGCATGTGTGATCCCAACGGGCCGTACTCGCCCGCTGCCGACGGGTTTGTGGCCCGACTGTCAGCGGACCTTTCACACCTCGAGTATGGCAGCTATCTGGGAGGCTCCGGAGAAGATCGACCCTTGGTAATCGCACTGGATGATGCGCAGCTGCTCTATTCAGGTGGTTCCACTGGTTCGGTGGACTTCCCGACCACCCCCGGAGCGTTTGATGGGAGTTACAGCGGCGGCACCTCGGATGCATTCATCAGCTGGATCGATGCCGCACCAGCAGTCGTCGACGTGATTTTCCAAGATGGCCTGGAAGTCGGAGATCTGTCCCACTGGAGCGGCCCGTAAGGTGCTCCTGTCCCGAGATGGGCCTCAGCCCGACGAATTGGTCCGGTGAGATCTCGGCACGCGGCCTCAGCACGCGAAAGTGACGTGGCCTCGACCCGGCGCCGTCCTGCACCACGGACGTCAGCGACCAGAACGCTGCAGCCACCTCAGGGCAGCCCACCGGCGATGTCTCTCAGGGCACGCAGGGCGGCCTGAACCACGCGGCGCGTTGGAGAACCTCCCCCGTTCGAATCGGGCCAGGGCAGCAACAGACCACCACACATCGTGCAACGCATCACGCAATACCTGCCGACGGTGCCGGTGCGCAAAATGTCATGTTCGCAGCGCGGACACTTGACGTGGGTCGATTCTCCGGTTGGTTCAAACCCACGGTCGAGACCACCGACCTCCGACAGGGCGGTGGGGCCCCGACCCGAGTTGTGAGCCTCGAGCTCGCCCCGGTCGAACCAGACGCCATGGCACCCGGTGCACAAGTCCAGAACCACCCCACGGTGCGTTTCCTGGACCATTTCCCCGGAGCAGCACGGACAGATCATCCCACCTTCGGTGGTCGTCTCCGCAACCCGGCGATCGCCATGGGCTCGGTGCCCCGACGATGATCCGAGGACGGCAGCAAAAAGCGAAACCTCCTCCCCGTCGTCGGGGAACTCCACCACCCCCTCGCGGGAAAAACCGAGTTTTTCGAGCAGGCCAATGGACGCCGCGTTGTCGTGCGCCGTGATCGCCACGACCCGCTCCAGACCCACCACATCCCGAGCGTGGACCAGCACCGCCGACGCCGACTCGAAGCCATAACCATTGGACCAGTACCGTGGCAAGAAGGCAAAGCCCACATCCACATCATCCAACCAATCCCGCTTGACGAGCCCACAGATTCCCATGGGCCGACCTCCACCGAGGGGCTCCACCGCCCACATCCCGAAGCCGTGACGTCCATAACTGTCCATGGGTCCTGTCCTGAGATGCTCGCGGGCCTCCTCCACCGTCCGCACATTTTTGTCACCGATGAACCTCAAAAATGACGGGTCGTTGAGCAACTCGAGGATGAAATCAGCGTCGCCAAACTCCAGCTCGCGGAGGACCAGTCGATCGGTATTGAGCACAACCTTTGGCGACATGGCCCCTCAGGTCATGCAGAAGGCGCTGAGTTTGTTGCCGTCGAGGTCGCGGAAATAGGCCGCGTAGAAACCGCTGTCACCCCGTGGTCCGGGGCCCCCCTCGTCGGTGCCGCCGAGCTCCATGGCCTTGGCGTGGAGGGCATGCACTTGGTCGGGATTCTGCACGGCCAATG
The DNA here is from genome assembly GCA_963710645.1 of uncultured Holophagae bacterium. GTDB lineage: Bacteria > Acidobacteriota > Thermoanaerobaculia > Thermoanaerobaculales > Sulfomarinibacteraceae > FEB-10. The sequence continues at coordinate 1,222,179 of CAVQBD010000009.1, forward strand.
CGACCATGACGCCATTGCCCACAGTTGCGGGCTTGCCATCAAACGGCCTGGTCACCGACAGCGCCGGTTGGTCGGGCGCCACCGCCCAGGCAACAAAGGTCTCTTCTTCCATGAATCTGCCGGCACCCAACTCCTCCAACAGCTCGTCGTAGAAGGCTGCGGCGCGCCCGAGATCGTTGGTTCCGAGGGTCACGTATCCGATCATGATCGTCCTCCGGTGTCAGTCGGTCAGGGAAGTGTACCCGCTCTGATGGCCTGATGGGATTTCTCAGCGTCGCCGGGGGCCGCAAGGAGCAACCCCCCCGCCCACCCAGATGCGCGATACAAGATCCGAGATCCCCCACCCACCCGGAGAGGAAGGGGCACAATGGGCGGGCGTGCCACTCCGGGCACCTTCAAGTTGGAAGTTACACGTTAAACGTTAAACGTTCCCACCCGCCCACCCGGATCGTGAGTGGGCGCGTATGGCGGGCGTGCCAGGTACATGCTTGTGCGGTCCGGGGCCACCGAGAGTCTGACAGCGGTCAGGTACCGCACAAGTTTGCACCGGGCTCCCTCGGGGAGTGCCTCGGGGAGCTCAGCGCGAAGACACGAACACACCGTACCGGACGAGCGAGGCCTACCCCCTCCCGCTCGACGTCCTGTCCTGTGCTCGATTGGCGCCCAGCCGAAACCACCGAACACCGAGCCACAGAATGATGGTGACCAGGGCGACCGACAGAAAGACCGGCCAATCCAACATCATCTCGCGGAGTTGGTCCAGGGTGTGGGGCCCCGAGGTGAACCAGCCGATGATGCCACCGCGGACGAGCAGCAGGACCTCTACCAGGACCGCAGCAACCAGGAGTGCGAACACGGTGTTTCGGTCGTTCATGATCCTCCCCCAGAAGGTGGCGTGTCGGGCGATCCGTCGCCGAGCGGAAAAGGGACTCCTGACGACGTCAGAGCAAGGACCGGCAGCGCTACCAAGAGGACCAAGAAAAAGACCACCGCGGCGCTGCCAACAAAGGTCCAAATTCTACCTGCGGTCGTGGTGGCGCCTGATCCGAGCACGGCGAGGGCCACACCTGCAGCAACCGCGAGGAGACCCGCCGCCGTCAGAAACCCCCACCGGCCAACGCTCTCGAAAATCACAACGCAGCAGACAACACACCCGGCGACCACGACTCCGCCGAGCACCACTGACCAGATGACCGTGGGGGACACCAGCCCACGCCAGCCGTCCACGTCTGGGTCAGCCATGTGGACCACGGCCGACAACACCAGCGGGGGGAGGGCAAGCCAAAGTAGCGCCAGGGCCCAGAGGATCTTCCGCGTGGAGGGTCGGAAATCCATGACTCCGCTCACCGAATCACACGTCATCCTTGTTCTCGGACCGTTTGCCCGTGACGGATTCGATGGCTATGGACCACACTCGGACCCCCATGACCGCCGGTGGATCGAACGGCCACCGCCGACCGGAGTAGTGCTCCATGATCGCCCGGAGGCCCCGCTCCTTGTCGTGATCCGCGGTCACTTCGTGCACCGCGCCGAACCCGATGACACTCTCGAAGGCAAAGGTCCAGTCGCACGCCTTTTGTTGGTTCCTGACCAACTCCACGCCCCGTTCCATCTCGAAACAGACTCGGTTGTTGGCATTGATGCAGTCGATCTTTCGGCCCGTCTTGGCGGTGTGAAAGTAGATCTGCGCTCCGTCGTAGCCAAAGGACAGCGGCACCAGATAGGGCTCATTTCCAACCGCAAACGCTATCCGGCACACTTCGCAACCGCGAATGATGGCGTCGATGGCCTTTCGGCTGGTGATCTCCTTGTCGCTTCGCCTCATGGTGGGGGCAAGCGTAGCACCCCAGCCGCCCACCCGGGAGCAAGGAGCAACAAGAGATCATAAGTGGGCGCGAAGGGCGGGCGTGCCACTCCGGGCACCTTCAAGTTGAAAGTTACACGTTAAAAGTTGAACGTTCCCCCACACACCCGGAGCCGGCGGGTGCGTTGATCGGGCGTGCCGTCTCCGACGATTTTGGGACCAAACTGATGAAGCTTCGATAGCGCCGTGAGGCCCAAATATCGTCGGAGGGGGCAACCGCGGGGAGCGCGGTCGGGAGATGGGCGCGTCGAAATTAGTGTATCGAAGCGAACGCGCGGGCCGGTACCAGGCACCTCCGCCGCACGCGCCGTCTGGGCATGGGGATGGGTGAGCGGGTGCTCAGTACAACGGAAAGCGCGAGGTCAACTCGTGGACCTCGGCCTTGATCTCCTCCATCCCCGCCCGGAAGGCGGCCATCTTGGCCTCGTCCTCGGTGTCCTCGTCGAGATGCAGGGCACGATCCATGAACTCGGCGATCTTCACCATCTCATCCGGGCCCATACCGCGGGTGGTCACGGCCGGGGTCCCGATCCGCAGCCCCGAGGCGATGTAGGGCTTGCGGGTGTCGAAGGGCACCGTGTTCTTGTTGACCGTGATGTCGGCCAGCCCGAGCCAGCGCTCGGCCTTCTTGCCCGAGATGAAGTCGGTTCCGAGATCGATCAGGAAGAGGTGATTGTCGGTGCCGCCCGAGACGATCCGCCAACCGCGGTCAGCCATTGCCTGGCACATGACCGCCGAATTCTCCACCACCCTCTTCTGATAGGCCTTCCACTCGGGTTGCATGGCCTCGGCAAAGGCCACCGCCTTGGCTGCGATGATGTGCATCAGCGGTCCTCCCTGCACGCCCGGAAAGACGGCCTTGTCGATGGCCTCGGCCCACTCCTCGGTACACAGCACGATGCCGCCGCGCGGCCCGCGCAGGGTCTTGTGGGTGGTGGAGGTGACGAAGTGGCAGTGGGGCACAGGCGACGGGTGGAGCCCGGCGACCACCAGCCCGGCGATGTGGGCGATGTCGGCCATGATCAGTGCACCGGCCTCGTCGGCGATGGCGCGCAGCCTCTCGAAATCGATGATTCGCGGGTAGGCGGAGGCACCGCACACGATGAGCTTTGGCCGGCTCTGAAGCGCGAGCTCCCGCAGCCGGTCGTAGTCGATGGTCTCGGTCTCCCTGTGCACCCCGTAGGCCACCACCTCGAACTCCTTGCCCGAGTAGTTGAGCGGGTGGCCGTGGGTGAGGTGACCGCCGTGGGTGAGATCCATCCCGAGCAAGGTGTCACCGGGGTTCATCACCGCCAGGTAGACCGCCATGTTCGCCTGAGCCCCCGAATGGGGTTGGACGTTGGCATGATCCGCTCCGAAAAGCTCCTTGACTCGGTCGCGGGCCAGGTTCTCGGCCACATCCACGTACTGGCAGCCGCCATAGTATCGGCGACCGGGGTAACCCTCGGCATACTTGTTCGTCATGACCGAACCCATGGCCGCCATCACCGCGGGCGTCACGAAGTTCTCCGAAGCGATGAGCTCGAGGCCCTCGTTCTGGCGACGTCGCTCGTCTTCGATGGCTCGGGCCACCTCCGGGTCCGAACCCTCCACCAGCCGGTTGTGGATGTGGAAGAACTGCTGCTTCAGGCTTTCGGTCATGATCCCTCCTGCCGGTCACCCCTGACCGGTTCGATCTTCTCGACTCGGCGTTGATGACGACCGCCTTCAAAAGGGGTGGCGAGAAAGACCTCGACGATCTGCGAAGCCACTCCCCCTCCCAACACCCTGGCACCAAGACAGAGCACGTTGGAATCGTTGTGACGGCGCGCCATCTCGGCGGTGTAGGCGTCGTGGCACAAGGCAGCCCTTATGCCGGGGTGACGGTTGGCCGCCATGCTCATGCCGATGCCGGTGCCGCAGATCAAGATGCCGCGCTGGGCTTCACCGCTAAGAATCTCTTTCACCAGCGAGTGAGCAAAGTCCGGATAGTCCACCGACTTATCGTCGGCCGGGCCAAGGTCACGGAAGGGCTCTCCCCTTGTCTCGAGCAAACCGGCGATCTCCGCCTTGAGCCCGATGGCTGCGTGGTCTGATGCCAGAACGATCATCGCGCCTCCTCAGAACCTCTGGCCCGTCGAGGGCAGCTCCAGGGAGCGATACTCCTCGAGGGCGAATCTGTCGCTCATGCCCGCGATGTGATCGGCCACAAGCCGCGCAAACCCGGGGGAGGCATGGTATCGGCTGGCCACCTCGTCCGCAACCGCGGCGATGGGGATGTCCCGAAGATAGGGAAATCCGAGTTCGTCCCTGGCTCGCATCAGCACGTAGTTCGGGAGGTTGAGCGGGTTGAGCCAAAACGCCCGGAAAAGGGCGGTTACGACCTTCCGCGCTCGCCAGTCCTGCCGGTTGACGGTGGAGTGGTTGATGATGCCCTGATAGATGAAGGCCTTGAGCTCATCGAAGAGCCCCTCCACCTCGGACGAGAACCAGATGGCCGTCTGTGAGATCTCCCGGGCGTGTCGCAGCCAGCCGTCGTGATCATCAATGCCGTTGCGCGAGCAGAAACGCTGCACACGATCAGCCGAGGTCGTCACCACATCTTGGACAAAGAGCCCGATCAGACCCCGAATCAACAGGTTCTGGCGCAGCCAAGCACGTCCCTCCGAGGGGTAGGTCTCCCCCAGCTCGGCCATGATCCGGCAGGACACCTCCAGCTCCTCCACCCGTTCCATCCGCACCACGCCGGCACGCAGCCCGTCTTCGAGGTCGTGGGTCTGCTGCGCGATCTCGTCGGCCGCAGCCACCGCCTGGCCCTCCAGGTGGCAGGCCTTGTCGAGCACGAGACTGTCTGAATCCTTCAACGGAAAGGGAAAGCGGACCTTCCATCGGGTGTGTTTGAGGATTCCCTCTCGGACCTGGTCGGTCAGGTTGAGACCGGGTTCCGAGTAGCGGTGCTCGAGCAGATCGACCACCCGAAGGCTTTGGTAGTTGTGTTTGAAGGCACCGACTTCGGCGGTGACCTCCGCCGCCAGCACCAGCTCTCGGTTCCGGCCCCGGAGGATCTCGTCCAGCACCTTCTCTCCGGTGTGGCCAAAGGCGGTGTGGCCCACGTCATGGGCCATGGCGACGGCCTCCACCAGATCTTCATTGAGACCCAGCGCGCGGGCGATGGTGCGGCCCAGCTGACCCACCTCGAGGGTGTGGGTGAGCCGGGTCCGCGGATGGTCCGCCACGTGGGGAACGAAGACCTGGGTCTTGTGCTTGAGTCGACGGAAGGCCCGCGAGTGGAGAATCCGGTCGCGGTCCCGTTGGAAGGCGAGACGATGTTCGCCATCGCCGCCCGCCGGTCGGCGGCGAGTCGCTTCGGCCGAGCGCGTGGCGCACAGGGAGAGGCGGTGCTCCTCATCGGCGCGGAGTTCCACCTGGCGCCTGATCAATGACTCGGTCATGACGTCACCTCCTCTTCAGCGAGGGCCAGTAACCCTCCCACGACGCGGATACTCCCGGCCGCCACCACGGGATCCGGCAGCCCCCGCAGACCGTCGATCAAAGATGGCGCCACCGCGGCCTCCGGGAAGGCCGTCTGCAATCGCTCCAGCGGCATCGCTCGCTCGTCGTCGAGCTGGAAGACCACGATGTTGCCCACGTGGGGCCGCAACTCCTCGGCCATGCTCTCAACCGGCTTGTCGTCGAGGCAGGAGAACAACAGATGGTAGAGCACCGGCCGCCGCTCGAGATGTTGGCCAAGAGCAGCCGCGCCCTCCGCATTGTGGGCGCAATCCAACAACACCCGCCGACCGGCGATGCGGTGGGTCGTCAACCGCCCCGGCCAGCGTACCTTCGTCAGGCCGGCTTCCACCGCCTCTGGTCTGAGGCCATCGATCCAACCCTGGTCCGCGGCACACCGAGCCAGCGCCACCGCCAGTTGGAGATTTGCGAGCTGATGGTCACCGAGGAACGGCACGGCCACCTCGACGTTCTGGTCTTCCCATCCAACCCGCACGACCGATCTGTCCACCGTCTCGATTTTCACCAGCTCGCCGGCGGATTGGAATGGACCGGGACCCAGATGGGGAACCATCTCGGGTCCAACGTCGGTGCTGATCACCCTGCGATGGGCCGCCATCAGGGCGTCCCCCTTGTCCGCGGCGCGGTCTTCCAGCCGTTCACCGAGCCACCCGGAGTGGTCCGAACCCACGTTGGTCAGGCCGGCGATGGCGCTCCGAGCGACTCGGGTCGCATCCCACCTGCCACCCATGCCGGCCTCGAGCACCGCACCGTCAACCCCGGCCTCGCCGAACGACAGCAACGCGGCGGCGGTCACGACCTCGAAGAAGGTGAGGTCATCAAAAGCCTCCAGAGTCTGGAGGGCGGTTTCCAGACGATCGCCCGGTATGGGTTCTCCACCGATCCGGATGCGCTCCTCGACTCGGACGAGGTGGGGTGAGGTGTAGAGTCCGACTGTCAGCCCGTGGGCCGCCAGAATGGCCTCCACCATGGCCGCGGTGGATCCTTTGCCGTTTGTGCCCACAATCAGCAACGATGGGTAGTCGAGTTGGGGGTTGCCGAGCTGGGACAACGCATCGACCAGTCCGTCCAGCTGCGGTCGGATCCGCCCCGGGCGACGCCGCCTCAGGCTCGCCGGAAGAAGCTGATGCATCGGGCCACGGTCTCCTTCAGATCCTCGCGGGGAACGACCATGTCGACCATCCCGTGCTCCAGCAGGAACTCGGACCTCTGAAATCCCTCGGGAAGGGTCTGTCGGATGGTCTGTTCGATCACCCGCGGTCCGGCAAACCCGATCAGGGCATTCGGTTCGGCGATGTTGACGTCTCCCAGCATGGCGAAGCTCGCAGTCACGCCTCCGGTTGTCGGGTCGGTGAGCACCGACAGGTAGGGAACGCCCTTTTCCCGCAGTCGGCCAAGGCCCGCCGAGATCTTCGCCATCTGCATCAGCGAAAGAATACCTTCCTGCATCCTCGCGCCGCCCGAGCACGCCACCGACACCAGGGGCAGGCGTCGCTCGAGGCATCGCTCGATGGCTCGGGCGAATTTTTCGCCCACCGCGGAGCCCATTGATCCACCCATGAAACCGTACTCCATGGCCGCCACAACCGCACCCTGCTTTTCGATCTCTCCCTGGCCCACCACCAGCGCATCGGAGTTGCCGAAACGCTTGCTGTAGACCCGGAGGCGCTCGACATAGGGCTTGGAATCCACAAAGGCGAGGGGATCAGTGGACCGGACCTTCGGGAAGAGGACTTTGTAGCGACCGTTGTCGAAGAGCATCTCGAGCCGGGTTCTCGCGGAGACCCGAAAGTGATGGCCACACCTTGGACAGACCTCCAGATTGTCCGAGATCTCTCGGTGATAGAGGATCTCGCGACACGAGTCGCACTTGATCCAGAGGCCTTGGGGAACTCCGCCGTGTGCCATGCAATGCTCCTCGCCGTGTCATCGGCCAGCCGCGCGTGATCACGATCAACACGGCGGGGTCTGGCCCGACCCGCGCCGTCCGCGAACACCTCCCGGATTCACCGGGAGCCGAGCTCCCGGACGGCAGGGCCTCAGCCAGAGGAGCTCTCCTCCTCGAGGTCATTCGGAATACCGAGACGCTGGCACGCAGCATCGTACATCTGACGGGCTGCCTTCTGGCCGGACTGGAGATCAGCGATCTTCTGCTTGACCTTGGCGAGCTCTTCCTGGATCTGTCCTTCGAGCTCTTCGATCTCCGCCTTCGTCTGCGTCAGCGCTTCCTCGTAGAACTTTTTTTGGGAATCAGAAAGCGTCGTCATCATTTCCTCCACACAATCTCAACGATGATACTGGATTGGGGGTACCCGAATCCAGGTTCGAACTCTCGCGCCGTCTTTTGTCGCCGGCTTGTACCGCCACTGTCGCATCGCCTCCTCCGCGGACTTCTCAAAGCCCATGTCCGGCGGCGATACGTTGATGATTCTGACATCTTCCACCGAGCCATCGGGCCCCACCAAGACCTCGGCCTCAACGGCTCCGTCCTGATTCAACCGCTCGGCCACTTTCGGGTACTCCGGATCGACACGGTCCAACAGTACCGGCCGCGTCACGCCCGGACCCAACGCCACGAGATCACCTTCGCGAGTCGACGGGGTGAAGGTCGGCGTCGGGGGACGAGGCGTGGCTGTGGGAGGAACCGGCGTGGGGGTCGACGGCACCGGTGTCCAGGTGGCCGTCTCGGTGGGGGTCGGGGTCTCCGTCTCGGTGGGGGTCGCCGTCGGCGGCCGCGGTGTGGCGGTGGCAGGCACCGGCGTCGCCTCCTCAACCACCTCCGTCGGAGTGGGTGTCTCGGTGGGCGGGACAAGGATCACCGGCGCAGAGGCGGCTTCATCCACCTCGCCGCCATCCCCGCGGAGCATGAAAAAGGCGACGACAACGGCAATCACGACGGCGACGCCAGCCAGCAGCACCCAGATCGGAATCTTCTTCTTCTCGCCCTCTTCGAATCCGTAGAGCTCGGGCAACTCCGGAGCCTCCTCGAGCAGCGGAACCGTCGCCGCACCAGCCGGTTCAGCCTCCCGCTCAGGCTCCACAACCGGCTCGGGTGGCTCGGACAATATCTCCGCCTCCGGGGTGGCCTTCGCCACCTCGACCGACGCCGTCGGGTCGGCGACGAAGACCGCCAGAGCGGCCAAATCCGGGGCCCAACCGTGGGACCGCAGTGCATTTTCGAGATCATGTTCGAGATCGGCGGCTGACTGGTAGCGAGAGCCGGGGTCGGGCTCGAGGGCCTTCAAAACGATCCGGTCCACGTCGGACGGCACATCGGGGTTGCGTTCCGACGGCGCCACCACCTTGGGATCCCGCACCTGTTCCAGGATCTCCGCTTCCGAACTGCCGTCGAAGACCTTCTCTCCCGTCACCATCTCGTAGAGCACCAGGCCGAGCGAGAAGATGTCGGACCGGTGGTCCACCTCACCCCCGGAACCCTGCTCCGGAGACATGTACTTGAGCTTGCCCTTGAGCAACCCGTCGCGGGTTTGGCTGGCCTTGGACAACGCCTTTGCGATCCCGAAGTCGCACAGCTTGACATCGCCGTCCGAAGAGATCAGAACGTTGGGCGGTGACACGTCACGGTGCACCAGACCCAGATCCCGGTCTTCGAAGTCGGTGGTGTTGTGGGCATGGTCAAGGGCGCCGGCCAGGAGAGCGGCGACATGGAGCGCGAGCGGCACCGGCACGGTGTTGCCGGCCTCTCGGGCTTTTCTGAGTATGGACCGAAGATCGAGACCCTCCACATACTCCATTGCGATGTAGAAGGAATTGTCGATCTTGCCGAGATCGTAAATATCGACGATGTTCCCGTGCTTGAGCTGGGCCGCCAATTTGGCCTCATCAATGAACATCGTCACGAACTCGTCGTTGTCGGCCTGATCGGCGAGGATCCTCTTGATGGCGACGGTCTTCTGGAAGCCTTCGACACCCATCATCCGGGCGCGATAGACCTCGGCCATGCCGCCGCTGGCGATCCGCTCTTCGAGCACGTACTGGCCAAACCTGATGCCGGCAGGAGGACCGGTCTCCGACTCAACGGCCGCGACCTCATCGGCCTCGGTCTCGTCGGAGAGAGACTCCTCGGCTTCCATTGTCGCCGGCGGGCCGGCAGCGACCGACGGTGCTCCCGCCACCTCGATGTCGAGCCCAGCGAGGGTCTCTGACAGCATGGCGTCCACGTCTCGTTCCACAACGGCGGGCCGTTGCCTCTGCGGTGCCTCATCGGAGGTCTTGAAGACGTCGGCCAGAGCGTCATCAATATCCCTGCCGGCTGAATCTGAAGCCGCTCGAGGCTTCGATGTGGCAGGCTTTGCCGCCGCAGGCTCCTCTTCCCCGCCCTCCACATCGGACACGATGTCGCCGAAGAGATCGTCAGAGGTGAGGGCCGTGCCTTCCAGTTCGGCGCTCTTTCGCAACGCGTCGAGAGTCTCCTGCGGTATGGCCTGGGTCGCCGCGGCGCCCACATCCTGGCTCAGCAGGTCCTCCAAGGTCTTCGAGAGCCGGTCTACCAGCCGTCCCCTGCCGACGATGGCCTGAGCGCCCACTTGAGCAGCTTCGGCTTGGGCCGCCCCCTCCTCTTGGGCCTCGCCAAGTACCAGGAATGGGGTCACCCTGAGACCAGCCCGAGCCCGCAACTGGGTGATGGCGTCCTCGACGCTGACTCCCGGAAGGTCGTCCGCTATGACGACGACTCGGGGTTCGAAATGAGCGCAGATCTTCACCGCGGCGTTCAGGTCTTCGGCCACCTCCACCTGGTGGTCCGGTGAATCCAGCACTTCGAACACGCCCTTGGCGCGCTCTTGATCACACTCGACCAGAAGAATGTTGATGCTCATGAAGCCTTTCCTGCTTGGCGTGCCACCCGTGGAAGCCTCGATTTCATTATGTGTGAGACCCCATCAAAGTCAACAACCGTACGCCTGGAGGTACCAACATTTGGCAGTTATAATACTGGGGTTTGCGCCACGGAACGTCGGCAGGAGAAGGGGGCCCCATGTCCGGCCACAGCAAATGGAGCACCATCAAACACAAAAAAGGAAGGGCTGACGCCAAGCGCGGCAAGCTTTTCACCAAGATTATTCGCGAAATCACGGTGTCGGCGCGCGAAGGTGGTGGTGATCCCGACTCCAACCCCAGGCTGCGCTCGGCCATCGCCGCAGCCAAGGCGGCCAACATGCCAGCCGACAACATCAAACGTGCGCTCCAGCGCGGCACAGGAGAGCTCCCGGGAACCAACTATGAAGAGATGTCCTTCGAGGGATACGGTCCCGGTGGGGTTGCGGTGATGCTCGAGATCCTCACCGACAACCGCAATCGAACCACGCCGGAAATTCGGCATCTGTTTTCGAAACACGGAGGAAATCTGGGTGAGAACGGTTGTGTGTCCTGGCTCTTCACCCGAAAAGGGACCATCTTGGTGCCGCGGTCGGACGACCTGGATGAGGACACGATGATGGAGATCGTCCTGGAGGCGGGGGCCGAAGACCTGGACATCGACGATCCCGAGTTCTATCAGATCACCACCGCCCCGGACGACCTCCATCGGGTCCGGGACGGGCTCGAGTCGCGGGGAGTTGCCGTGGCAACGGCTGAATTCTCCATGGACCCATCGTCCACCGCCCCGCTCGAAGGCAAGCCCGCCCATCAGATGTTGCGGCTCATGGAAGCGTTCGACGACCAGGAGGATGTCCAGAACGTGTGGGCGAACTTCGATATCGACGACGAAACGATGGCCAGCTTCTGAGCGATCGCGGCACCCGGACCGGAACCTCGCCCATGCCGCTCCGCGTGCTCGGGGTCGACCCGGGCTCATCGGCCACCGGCTGGGCGCTGATCCTCGCCAGCGGCAATCGGTACCGGCTCGAGGAATGTGGCGTGGTGCGCTCCAAGGGGACCGATCGCGCTCAACGTCTCGCCGATCTCCAACGACACTTTGTCGCCACCGTGGAGCGGCTCAGACCCGATTGCGCGGCGGTGGAGTCCTCGTTCTCCGGCCGAAATCCGAAATCGGGCCTCGCCCTGGCGGAAAGCCGCGGCGTTCTTCTTGCTGCCCTCGGTGGCCTTGACATCGAGACCCACTCCTACACACCGGCCGAGGTCAAGTCGGCCATTGTTGGTCATGGGCGAGCGGAGAAACACCAGATCGTCTTCATGGTGACCCGACTCTTGAATCTTCCCGACAGCCCCGCCCAGGATGCCGCCGACGCCATCGCCGTGGGCCTCACCCACCTCCACACGGCGAGGCCTGTGCGGTCCCGTTGACGGTTGACAGCCCTCGTGTTAGCATTTCCTGCCTTCATCCTAGAGTGGCAGTTGGTTCTGATTTCCCTGCCGCCATCTCGCGGATGGTGCACTTTGGATAGGGGCCTTGTGTCGGCCAACAGGTTCGTGGAAAATGAGTTCCCGGATGAGGTGGAACTCATTCTCGCCGTAGAACTCTAACCAAGAGGAGGCTAGATCGTGACTGGACAGGCTTTCGACTATTTTCGCCAGGGCGGCATGTGGATGTACCCGCTGCTCTTTTTCTCGATTGTCGCTCTCGCCTGCATCATCGAGCGAACGATCGTCTTTGCCAAAGCGAAGGTCAACGTCAATGAGTTTTTGACCAAGATCCGTAAATCGCTTTTGGTGAACGGCGACGTCAAGGGGGCAATCAAGGTATGCGAGGAGTATCGCGGACCTGTTGCATCGGTCACAAAGGCCGGGCTGCTCCGCTACGGTACCGGGCACAACCAAGAGGACATCGAGAAGACCATCGAAAACGCAGCCCTGTATGAACTTGACCGGCTCGAGAAGAGGCTCGGCGTTCTGGCGACCACCGCCAACGTGGCGCCCATGCTCGGCTTCCTCGGAACCGTCACGGGCATGATCAAGAGCTTCGGCACCCTCGCCGAGCAGGGTCTCACCAACCCGGCCGCCGTGGCGATCGGCATTTCCGAGGCGCTGATCACCACCGCCACCGGTCTGATCATCGCGATCCCGGCCCAGTTGGCCTACAACTGGTTCACCACCAAGGTCACCCGTTTTGTTCGCGACATTGAGACCGCGAGCAACATGCTGATGGAGACCTTTATCGAGCTGGATAACAAGACCGGGGGCACCGGGCCCGCCGCCTGAGAAGGGAGTCCGCGATGGCACTCATTCGCGGAAGAGATCGAGAGACATCCGCCAAGATCTTCACGGCCTCGATGGCGGACATTGTCTTCCTGCTGATCGTCTTTTTCGTCATCACCTACAAGGTGGAGGTGGACAGGACCCGGATGGAACTGCCGGACAGCATGGTGCGGGTCAAGATCCCCGAGGAGGACAAACCTGCGGTCATCTCCATTTCACCGAGGAGCGAGGGTTATCTGATCCGGGTTTCCACCGGTGAGGAGATGTCGCTGCCGGTGAGCACCGACGAAGAGGTGGTCACGTTCGCATCCACCGAGGTTGCGAGAGATCCCAACAAGGCATTCATCGTCAAGGCCGACGAAGAGGTCCCGTACGAGCGTTTCGACGCAGTCCTGGACGCCCTCAAGCAGTCCAAGGTCAAGTACATCTACCTCTTGTCCGATCAGAAGATCGTCGAGTAGGACGGGGGTCGATATGAATATCGCCAAAAAACAGGTCGAGTCCGAGATCTTCACCGGATCCATGGCCGACATCTCGTTCCTGCTGATCATCTTCTTTATGATCACGTCGGCGTTCTCGGCCACCCGGGGCCTCGACTTCGCTCTGCCGGAGGATTCCACCACACCACCGGAGATCAAGCAGGAAGACTCCATCGACGTCTTTGTTCAGCCCGGTCCGGTGGACGGACCACCGGTCCTCCAAGTGGATGGGGATCCGATGCCCATCGAGGGGCTGCTGCCATACGTCGCCGAGAAGCTCAAACAGAACCCCGAGAAACCGGTGATTCTGAGAACCGACCCGTCGGCACCCTACGGCAACATGATCGCCGTCTTCGACGAGCTTCGGCAATCGGAAGACAAAATCGGCATGAAGATCGAGACCATCTCGATTCCGACCCAGCGTGAGATCGAGAACATCTGGACCATGCTGGGCATCGGCGGGTAGCGGGAGGGGGATCATGAGCAGCGCTCAGAAATCCAAGAAATCGGGCACCACCAACGAGCCCAATCTGCCGCCGACAGTGATTGAGATCATTGCCCAGGAAGAGGCGCAGGACAGGAATTTTGGCCGCATCGCCTTTATTCTCGCTGCCATCCTCCACATCGGGATCTTCGCCATCACGTGGCCGTCCTTCGCGGGTGCGGTCCGGGACGCGCAGCAGAACAAGGCCAAGATTTACGTGGTCAAGCAGGTGAAATTCAAACAGCCTCCCCCGCGGCAGGACCAGCAGATCCCGAAACCACAGAGCAAGAAGGTCCCGATTCCCGATCCAACACCGGACGAGCCCGAGCCGATCCGCGACGAGGAACCGGAAGAGGACATCGACTTCGTGCCGGATGACAACCTGATTCTCGGCGTGCCGGACGCGCCGCCACCGCCGGAGCCCGAAGGCCCGATCCGTTTCGTGGTCGGCGGCAAGATCACCGAGCCTAAGAAGCTCAGCGGCCCCAACCCCCTCTATCCCGAGGCGGCCCGGCGGGCGCGAATCCAGGGCGTGGTGGTGCTGGAGTGCGTCATCGGCAAAGACGGCAATGTCAAGACCGTCAAGGTCTTGCGCGGACTTCCCCTTGGACTCACCGAGTCGGCTTCCGACGCGGTGAAGAAATGGAAGTTCGACGCTTCGACGTTGAATGGCAAGCCGGTGGAGGTGCTCTACATCCTGACTGTGCGGTTCAATCTGCAATAACCGACCACGAAGGGCAACAAACCGGGAGTCGTTTTGATCCGTAAGCCAATTAGGAGGCCCTTGATCATGTTCAACGTTCTGAAACCGTGGTCCGCGGGCTCGATCGTCCTGCTGCTCGCACTCGCGGTGGCCCTTCCCGCCATGGCCGAGTGGAACGCCGGTCTCGAAGCCTACAACAAGCGCGACTACGCCACGGCGGTCAAGCAATTCGAAGAGGTCACCAAGACCAATCCGGATTATGCGGGCGGCTACTACATGCTGGGCTTGAGCCAGCGAGCTGCGGGCAATCTGAGTCCGGCGCTGGCCAGCCTTCGCAAGGCGATCGATCTCGAACCCGAAAACGCCTCATACAAGGTGGGCCTCGGGCAGGCGCTGCTGCAGGCCGATCAGTATCAGGAGGCCTACACCACACTGAAGAGCGTCAAGATTTCCTCCATGGAGGGCAAACACCGGTCGAACTACGCACTGCTCTTCTCGCAGGCGGCAACCAAGACCAACCGCAACAGCGAAGCGATCCAGGTGCTCAACACCCAGATCAAAAGCGACCCTTCCAACGCCCGTCTCTACCAGGCACTCGGCGTGGCGGAGAATGCCAACGGCAACGACCCGGCAGCTTTCGCGGCCTTCAAGAAAGCCTATGAACTGGATCCCAAAGATTCGGCCACCGGTCGCAACGCGGTCAAGGCCGGAATCGCGGCAGCCCGCCGCGGCGGTGCGCAAAAGGGCCAGTACTACACCCAGACCGCCCAGGTGGCGGAGAAACTCGCCGCGTCCAATCCCACCTTCGAGCACAAGCTGCTGGCCGGTGAGGCCTACCTCGGTGCCGCGAACTACCCGAAGGCCGTCGGCTGGTTCGACCAGGCCAAGGCCGATCAGCCCCAAAACGCTCTGGTCTACTACTACCTCGGGCAGTGCCACACCTCCATGAATCAGCTGGACACCGCCATCCGCGACCTTCAGACCGCGCTCAAAATGAAGCCCTCGGGCAAGCTGCGGACCCAGATCCACAGCCAGATGGGCTACGTCTATGACAAGAAGAAGGACTATGGCAAGGCGGCCCAGGCCTATGAAGCGGCCGGCAATTCCTCCAAGAAGGCCGAGATGCTGCAAAAGGCGAATCTCCAGAAGGACAACCAGGCCGCCGATGCCGAGCGAGCCGACTTCGAGCGCAAGCTCAAGGGTCTCGAGCTGCAAATCCAGGAACTCGAGGCGATCGGTGAGGTGGAGGAGGCCAACGAGCTGCGCAAGCAGCTGGACGAGCTCAAGAAGGCTCTCTAGCGCGCACAAGAACACGACGACCAGTCACGAGCGGCGCCCTCATGGGCGCCGTTTTTTTGTTGCTCGCGGCCTGCGGCCGCGGGCGATGGGGCTATGAGGCTATGGGGCAATGAAATCCCCCACCCAACCGGTGGGGGGTTGGTGGTAGACGGCCCGACCCAACCTCCTTCGAGCCCTTCCCAGTTACCGAATACAGGGGCAGCAGTTCGCGTCTCCTACAGCGATCAGGGGCAGGGATCAGGAGCTGAAATCAGCGTCCCCAGTCGCTGCGGATCCCTGGCGCTGTCCGCTGACGCTGCGCTCTGCCCCGGACGCTGTCACCTGCCGCTGCCTGCAGCCGAGACGGCCGCACCACAATTTCCGCGCGTTTGGTTCGATCACCCGACTTCGACGCTCCCGTCTCCCCACCGCGCTCCCCGAGGTTACTTGCGGCCTTCCCATGTCGGTGCCAGGCACCGCCGCAGATGTATCGACCTCGTAATACGATTCGATTTCTACGGTGCCTGGCACCGGCCTCGCATTTCCTTCGACTCTCTGATTTCACCGCGCCCATCTCCCCATGGCGCTCCCCGAGGTTGCCCCCTTTTACAATGTTGGGACCAATCAATTGGGTTGCCCAGCACTCTGGGGTCCCAACATTGTGAAAGACGGCACGCCCGATCATCGCGCCCTCTCGATCCGGGTGGGTGGGGGACAATTCGGAATTCGGAACCCCGAGACTATCCGTCGAGCTCGACCACGGCGTGCCGCGCGAGGGTGATCATGGCCGCCGTCAGCGGCAGCAGCAATCCCACCAGGAACTGGGCGATGAGGATCACCGGGCTCACCGAAATCTCCGGCAGGGCGAGCGCCTCGGCGATCCGCGACAGGCCTCCCGTGACCATCAACGTCCCCACCACGGACAGACCGCCGGCAACCAGACCCGGCGCGGCGGTGGCCACCAGGAATGGTGCTTGGAGGGTCGCCTCGGTGGCGCCCACCAGCCGCATGATCGTGATTTCGTCGGCGTGACGGAAGAGCTCCAAATGGACCCACACTCCCGCCAGCAGGGCCGCGGACAGCAGGAGGACCACGCTGGACCCGGCCAGTACCAGACCGAGGCCCCGAGCGGCCAAACCAAGGACCCGCCGAATGGGAACCCTGGGTCCCACAGCAATCACCGCCGGGCTCTTCGCCAGCACCGACACCGACTCGGGATCAGATACCGTAATCTCCACCAGCGGCGGAAGCATGGCCGCGCCGTCGTCCTCCAGCAGATCGGTCAGGTAGGGAAACCAGTGGATCAGGCGGTCCGCCAATTCATCCGGAGCCACCAATTGAAGGCTCCAGTCGGGGTGCGACTCGCCCTGAGACTGCATCCACTCCTGGCGCTGCTCGGCATCCATGTGAGGATGAAGCAGCACGGCCACCACGTTGGCCTCCTCCGCCAGCCCCACCACCGGGTCCAGCCACCGCATCACCGAAAGGGTCACCCCGGCCAGACACACCGGGATCGCCAGGGCCAGGGCCAGCCCGAGACTGATCACCAGGCGTTGGCGCAGCAGCAACCATCCTTCGGCCAAGGCGTGCCTGATCACGGCGGCCACATCCCATCGAAGTGGATACCGCCCCGGTGGAGGATGAGGGTGCGCGCCGGGATGGATTCCAGCAGGCTGTGATCGTGGGTGGCGACCAGCACCGTGGCGCCCTGGTAATTGATGTCGCAGAGCAAGCTGAGCAGCTCCCCGGCGAGATCAGCGTCCAAATTGCCGGTGGGCTCGTCGGCCAAAATCAGACGCGGCTGGTAGGCCAGAGCACGGGCGATGGCCACCCGTTGCTGCTCGCCGCCCGACAGCGCCTCCGGCAGGGCAGACTGGCGGTGGTGGAGCCCCAGTCTCTTGAGTACGTTGTAGGCTCGGCGGTGGGCCTCCCTAGGTGCGACGCCGTGAAAACGCAGCACGAAGGTGATGTTCTCCAGCACCGTCTTGCGCTTGAGGAGCTTGAAGTCCTGGAAGATGACGCCCACCTTGCGGCGCAGCAACGGCAGACGGGCTCGGGAAATCTCATCGACCCTCTCGCCGGCCACCCAGACTTCACCTGCGGTGGGCTTCTCCGCAGCGTACAACAGCCGCAGCAGGGTCGTCTTGCCGGCCCCCGAGGGTCCCGTGACAAAGATGAACTCGCCGCCGTCCACGGTGAGATCCAGGTCCTTCAGAACCTGACGGCCGTCGTACTCCTTGTCCACGTGGCGCAGTCGTATCACTGGTGGATGAGCCCCCCCATCCCGAGAATTTGCCGTCGCGATCGCTTTCGATTCCCCAGGCCGCCCGGAGTGCCTTCAGGGGTCGAGATTGTACCATTGGGTCATCAACCTCCGGAGGTGAAGCGTGGTGTCCGATCAGCCATCCATTGCCCTCCAGGTCGCTGTAGGCGACGAACAGGCGCTCCGGCTGTCCGACGGCGATGCCACCGTGGTTTTCGGCCTCGGCCCCGCCACGGGCCGTTCCACCGACGGGGGACGGCTCCTCGAAGTGGCCCGTGCGCTCGGCCTCCGGGCAACACGGTGGGCCCGCCAGATGCACGGATCGACGGTGGTTCGAGTGGCCTCTCCGCTCACCGAACCCGAGGCCTGCGTCGGCGTTGCCGACGGTCTCCTGACATCGGAACCGGGTGTGGGACTGGCGGTGTGGACCGCTGACTGCGTCCCCGTGATCCTGGTCGCCCCGGGGGCGGTGGCCGCGGTCCACGCCGGGTGGCGGGGCTGTGCCGATGGCATTGCCGCCGTCGCCGTGGCTCGGCTGACGGCGCTCGACGCCACACCACCGGAGAGGCTCTCTGCCTATCTGGGACCGGCCATCTCCGCCCGCCACTACGAGGTGGGCCCCGAGGTCGTGGCAACCCTTGCCGCCACCGGGGTCGACCCCACGTTCTGGCTCAACGATGACAGGGTGGATCTCAGGAGCTTTCTGACCGCCCAACTCGCCAACATCGGAGTCAGCAGGATCCATCGGGTCGGGCCGTGCACCTTTCACAGCCCCGAGCTCGCCTCCTACCGCCGTGACGGCGAGGAGGCCGGTCGGCAGTGGTCTCTTGCCTACCGCACACCCACACAGTGAACAGTAATCAGTGAATAGTGAATAGTTGATGTTCGTAGTGGCGTTGGGGCGCAGTATTCGCGCCACCATCCACCAGCTATTCACTATTGACTATTCACTTGTCCCTTGAGTTGGCCGCAGGCTCCGGCCACGTCGAGGCCTCTCGACCAACGAACGGTCGCCGTCAGTCCGCGCTCGGACAAGGCCGCAGCGAACCGGTTGATCGCATCGTCTGCGGGCCGGTGCAGCCCCGGCAGGTGCTGCGGGTCCTCGTTGAATGGGATGACGTTGACCTTGCTCGGGATCCCGTGCAGCAGCCGGGAAATCAGCGCGGGATCACTCTCCTGATCGTTGAAATCTCGGATCAGCACGTACTCGAAGGTGACCCGGCGACCACGCTCGAGGGGAAAGCCCCGCACCTCGGCCATCAGGTCGTCCAGCGGGTAGCGGGCGGTGATCGGCATGATCTCGTTTCGCCTCTTCTGGTCAGGTGCGTTCAACGAAATCGCCAGTTTGGGCCGACGGGGTCGTCGGGCGAGCCATTGGATGCCCGGAAGGATGCCGGCGGTGGACACCGTGATGCGTTTCGGGCTCACGCGCTCGTACAGCACATTCAGCGCGGCGCCGAGGTGGCGGGTGTTCAACAACGGCTCACCCATCCCCATGAACACGATATTCACCCGTTGCACGTCATCGGCAGCGGACCGCAGCATGGTCCGATACTGGCCGACGATCTCTTCGGGTCTCAGGTTGCGCCCCGCCCCGAGCGCGCCGGTGACGCAGAACCGGCAACCGACCGCGCAGCCGGCCTGAGTTGACAAACAGAGGGTCAGCTTGCGGTCCTCGGGCATGGCGACGCCCTCCACCGTCACGCCGTCTGTGAGACGGAAGAGGAACTTCCGGGACCCGTCAGCGCTGACCCGCATCTCCACCACCTCGGGGTCTTCGATGACAAATACCTCCCCGAGACGCCGCCGGAGATCCGCCGGCAGGTTGGTCATTTCATCGAAGCTGGTGGCGTGACGCTGGAGGATCCAATGCGCCACCTGCCGGCTCCGGAAGGAGCGATCGGTGTGGGGCGCCACCAGACTCTCGATCTCCTCGGCCGGTCTACCAATCAGGTTGGTCATCGGCCTCCTGCCGCGGCCGGCTCTTCCGCGAGCGGTGGCGGGTGGGCGAAATCCCCAAAGTGGCGAGGAATCTGGCGTCTTGGGCATCCAGGCGGTAATTTGTGTCGGCGGCCCTCGGGTCGACGTGAATGTGAACGGTGCCCTCCTGGGATGAGAGCATTCCGTCCTCCGAGCACACCAGAGAGGCCTCGAGCAACATCACCGCTTGCCAACCGTTGTCATGCAACTCCTCGAGGCAGTCGCGAACCTCATCAGACTGCACCACCGATCCATGGACGGCCTGGCCCAACCGCTTGAGCAGTTGCTGCAGCCGCTGTGTCCTCGACTCCTCCATGCCACCTCCACACCGGTCAACCCCGCCCCGTGACGGGTTCTTCCCATATTAACCCGCATCTCCACAGGGTGTTCACCGGGGACGGCCGGTCGCTCGCCACCGGTGATGCAGCGCACCAATTGCCGCGGAGTGTCGGCTGTAGTAGCGTTCCCACCGTGACACCACAACCCTTGCCGGGTCCTGATTCATCCCGTTGGGTCCATCGCAAGCGGTTGGCTGGGGACGCCTCGAGCCGCCGCTACACAAGGCTGTGGGGAGAGGACGACACCACCGCCATATTGGCCGAGTATCCAGCCGACGTTCGTCCCGCCCTGTGCCGGGACCTGGAAGTCCTGCAGTGGTTGGCCTCCGCAGGACTCAGGGTTCCCTCGGTCATGGGTCACAACCTGGAATCGGGATGGCTGATCCTCGAGGACTTAGGCTCCGAAGACGGAGAGGGCCGACTGCGACGAACGGCCGATCCTGAGCGCGGCCTTCTCGTGCGCGCGGCTCTCGAGCCGCTGTCGGTGTTGGCCTCAATGGAGGTCGGCACCCTGCCGCCCTGGAACCCGGCTCTGGACGAATCCAGAATGCGGTGGGAACTGGCCGGCTTCGAGCTCTGGTACCTGGGCCACCACTTGGCGCGCCGACCATCGGCGAGACTCGACACGTGGCTTGACGAACTGGCCGCTGAGGTGGCGGCCCACCCCATCCGAATCTGCCACCGTGATTACCACCTCAACAACCTCTTCTTTCTGCCGTCCGGCGACGTGGCCATGATCGACGTGCAGGACGTGCTGGTGGGACCGGACACCTATGACGCGGTCTCTCTTCTCGAGGAACGGGCGATGGGTGAGTTGGTGCCGGCTGAGGAGAGGCGACAGCTGCGGCGGGTGTGGGCCATGACCTCCGGCGCAACCGCGGGTTGGGAGGAGCGTTGGTCGCCGGTGCGGGTGCAACGGGCGCTCAAGGTGCTCGGGACCTTTGCACGACTCGACGCCTGCGGACGCCGCGGCTACCGGCCCTGGATGCGGGCACTCACAACCGATTTGGCGACCGAAGCCGATCAGCTCCAGCTTCCCGGAGAGTTGGTCGATCTTCTGCTAGACTAGGGCGTCAGGGAGGTCACGATGTTAGGTCCAATCGGGGTCACCGAGCTCGTCATCATCTTGGTCATCATCGTGATCTTGTTCGGGGTCAACAAGCTGCCGAAGCTGGGCAAGGGTCTCGGCGAGGGCATCCGCAACTTCAAGGACTCCGTCCGCACGGGCGAGGGCGACGACGACACCGACAAACCCGCCGATGAGCCAACCGAGCCCAAGTAGTCCTGGGGTTGATCCCCTGGTCCCGCGGCGCTGATTTGCCCCCCGTCCCGTTCCCGAGCCCGTGCGTTCGGTTCGATCACTCGACTCTGACGCGCCCCCCCCCACCGCGCTCCCCGAGGTTACTCGTGCCACCCCCTCGCCCATGTCGGTGCCAGGCACCGCCTCAGATGTGTCGACCTGGTGCTGCGTTTCGATTTCGACGGTGCCTGGCACCGGGTGAGCGCGTTCGCGTCGATCCACTGATTTCGACGCGCCCATCTCCCGAACGTCCTCCCCGCGGTTGCCACCCCTGACACTTTCGGGCCTCGCAGACCCTCAATGCCTCATCACACAGATCCCGAAAGTGTCAGAAATGGCACGCCCGCCCATCGCGCTCTCACGCTCGGGGCGGGCGGGTAGGGATTTTCAACTTTTGACTTCAGACTCTTCCGGATGGCAGGCCCTCCAGTGTCCCGACACCGGGAAGATAAGCGTGCCACCTGCGGTTGATCTCCTCGACGACTTGGAGGAACCATGACCACTTCGGCCCGAGCACGGCTGATCGACCAACGCCTGCGCGAGCACCTGGACGCGATCCACGTCGAGGTGATCGACGACAGCGCGTTGCACGCCGGCCATCTTGGTGCCGAAGGGGGTGGCGGGCATTTTCGGGTGGTGGTGGTTTCACCGCGATTCGAGGGTGCCGGCCGCGTCGCGGCCCAACGCATGGTCTATGCCGCCCTTGGTGACCTTCTGGAGCACGAGATCCACGCGGTTCAGATGAAAACCTTCACGCCCGGGGAATGGATGGAGCAAGGGAGTAGGGAGTAGGCAGTAGAGAGCTGCCAGCAGGGGACGAATACCAACCACCTCAAGACCTCAGGGCCATCGTCACAAATAAACAACATATTGGCATTCTGACAACTACTTGTCATAATTGTTCCATGGCCCACTCCCTTGCAGGACTGCGTTTCACCGAGTTGATCCTCCAGTTGATGGGAATCCACGGCGACCTTGTGACCGCAGTGGACCTCCTCGTGGCTGACCTCGGCCTCTCCGGCGCACGTTGGCAGGTTTTGAGCCGGCTCCGGGATGGGCCGTCCACAGTGTCTCGGGTGGCCCGCCGTATGGGTCTGAGTCGTCAAGGAGTCCAACGCTCAGTTCACCGTCTGGTGGCCGACGGCTTGCTCGAGATCCGGCCCAATCCCGACCACAAGGGCTCACCCCTTCTCCGCGTCACGCCCCACGGCGACCGCGTGCTCACCGAGGCCCGGCATCGACAGGAGGGCTGGGCCGATGGGCTCGGCCGGGACCTCGACGCCGTCGACGTGGCGGCCGCCTGTCGAGTACTCGCCATCCTGAACCACCGGCTGTCCTCAACGAAGGCAATCAAACACCGGAGCTGACATCCCCTCTGGTTGGGGACCGCGGTACACTCCTGACCGATGGTTCACCGGTCCCAACTCCATCTGCTCGGGGTTGTACTGCTGATTGTGGTGGTTTGGAGCTGCAACCGCTCGGAGCAACCCACCGCCCATCTGCCGGACCCACCGGAAGGATGGACCACAGGGCCCTCCTCGGAGTTCGTGGGCGACGAACTCTTCGGATGGATCAACGGTGGCGCGGAGATCTACCACGAGTATGGGTTTGATTCGGTGACGGTGCAGGACTTCGAACGCGGTACGGAGAGGTATTCGGTCGAGGTCTATACCATGGCGGATGACGCATACGGAATCTACTCCTGGGCGCGATCGGCCACCGGCGAACCGGTGGACCTGGGCGCCGGCGGCACCCTGGCCGACTATTACCTCCATTTCTGGAGCGGACCCCATCTCGTCGTCGTAACCGCCCAGAACCCTGGTCCGGACCCCCGATCGGCGGTGCTCGATCTCGGCCGGCGGATCGGTGCCCAATATCCGAGGAACGGATCGACCCCGAAGCTGGTGAAACTGATCCCAGCCGACCACTGCCCTCAGGAGTCGGCAACCTACTTTGTCGGCCCCATCGCCTTGAACAACGTGGTGCCGCGGCTGGCACCCTACTTTTCGGGTTTCGACGATGGCGTGGCGGCGACCTGTCCGGTTTCCGGCGGGGAGACCGAGCGGATCGTGTTTCTTCGTTGGACCGATCCGTCACGGGCTGCGAAGGCCATCGAGGAGGCGGCGCGGCGACTCAAAACCGCCGAGGGAACTCGTTTCGAGGTTATCGACGACACCCCCGCTGATGGTGAACGACTCGAGTTCATCGACAACGAGACCTTCACTGTGATCTTCGACACCGGGGTGGTGGCGGCCGGGTGGCGCGCGGACCACATCCTTCGCGTCACGGTGGCCGACGGTCACCGGCCAAAGCTGGATCAGCTGCCATTCTAGTGTGAACCGTCAAGGAGGCCGTCATGAATAAGCGAGACCGCAATCGAGAATCGAGCCCGATCGAGAGTTCCAATCCCACCCTGACCCGGCGGGACTTCGTGGTCGCCGGCACCGCGGCTGGCGTGGCGGCGGCCACCGGTCTCGGATTCGGGACCGGCCACGCCACCACGGCACCCGACCTGGCCGTGGCCCACGGACCCGACGTCGCGCGCAACGTCGTCTCGGTGATCGAAGCCATGGGTGGAATCGGCTCCTTTGTCCGCAAGGGCCAGGTGGTCAACATCCTGCCCAACGCCCAGGGAACCCACCCCGGCACCTCCACCGATCCCACCCTGGTCCGAACGGTGGTGGAGCTGTGCAAGAAGGCCGGCGCCAGCGACGTGCGGTGGCTCACCTGGATCTCGGGCAAGTATTGGGAACGAAGTAAGATCGCGAGCCTGTCAGAGGACAGCGGCGCCACGATGGTGAAGATCGACTCCGAGGATCCGGCCCAGTGGAGAACCGTCGAGGTGCCCGCGGCCGTTGCGCTGCCCAAGGTTAGGGTATTCAAGGCACTGTGGGACTGCGATGTGTTCATCTCCATGCCCATCTTCAAGGACCACATCGGTTCTCGATTCACCGGTTCGTTGAAGAACTACATGGGCGCGTCCCACCCAACCGACAACCGTGATTTCCACCCCACCTTCGAGGGTGAGGATCTGGTCCACATGGAGCAGTGCATCGCCGACCTCAACACGGTGGTGCGCGCGCCCGATCTGATCGTTGCCGACGCCATGACAATCCTCACCAGCAAGGGACCGTTCGGCCCGGGCGACATCGCATCCCCGCACCAAGTTGTGGCGGGCACCGATCGCGTCGCTGTCGACGCCTACGGCGCGACCCTCCTCGGGTTGGAGGGATCTGAGGTCACCATGATCCGAAGAGCTGCGGACCACGGTCTCGGCCGGATCGATCTCGGTGAATTGGAGATTCGGCGGATCGCGAACGCCTGACGGCGGAAGCCACCGCCCAGAACGATATCAATAGGGGAGATCGGTGAGGTTTTCCTCGGGGCGGGCTAGTCGAAACTGCTCCGGACGCTGTTCCGCCACCAGGCTCAACCACTCCTGCGGATAGCCACGTTCGACGGACGCATCGCCGTCGCCGGAGACGTAGCCGTCGTTGTACTTCGTCAACAGGTGTTCGCCCAGTTCCTTCCACCGCCGGACCACCTCGTCGGCCTGGCTGATCGAGTACTGGGTCAGATACTCGGTCATCAACACCGGATCGCTGCCGGCCAAGGCCAGCGCGGCCTGCTCCACCACCGGCTGCATGGCGAGGAACCGGTCTTCGAGTTCCCGCTGCACCTCGAGAATGTCCTCCACCATGTAGGAGTACTTCAGGTTGGCGATGTTGGCGACGAAGTTGAAGACCCACCACGCCGAGTCCCAGGAGAACTGGCTGATGGTGCCGACGGTGTAGGACTCCGGGACTCGGTTGATGCCAGCGTACAGCGGCACATAGCACGAGGTGTAGGTGTCGTCGAGGCCGTACCAGAACACTCCGCCCACCGCGTCGGGCAGCCACGATCTGGACTGGGAGACAAAGCTGAAACCGGTCTGCTGGGTGGAGATGGGCCGTTCCCAGGTGAATCGCTCTCCTTCCACCTCCCACGCCATGGGCCGCCAGCGGTTGGGATTTGCGAAGGGTCCCGAATCCACGCCCCGGGTCATGTCGTAGGGCGTGCCTTCGTAGTGATCGCGCATCAGGGCCATGACGTCAGCCAGCGACAGCTTGCGGTCGGGTTTTATCCACAGAGGGTAGGGTTTGGCATCGGAATCGCCGCGATGGAAGGCAGGATCGAGATCGAGCGACGGTGCGGCCCGACGGAAGATGCTCCAAACGCGGGTTGCGGTGTAGCGCCGCGATTGTTGGGTCGGGTCATCGTAGGCGGCTGCAAAATCGAAGGGCTTGCCCGATGCTGGATCGTAGTAACCCCGCTCCACAGCGAACGAAACCACGTTGTCCGAGTAGATGCAGCTCGAGGGATCAAATGGCGGCAGCTGTCCGATGCGCGGCGCATTGGCATAGACCGAGATGAATCCCTCAGGAATCTTCAACGCCGCCCACACGGCGCCTTCTCCGCCGGACCCGGTGCCCACCATCTCCATCAACCACACCTCGTTGGGATCGGCGATGGAGAACGACTCTGCCGTGGAACGGTAGCCGTGCTCCGCCACCAGCGAGGTCATGACGTCGACGGCCTCACGCGCTGTACGTGCACGGGCTAGTGCGAGCTGCATGAGATCCCAGTAGTGAAGCAGACCGTCGGGGTTCTGGAGCTCCTCCCGACCGGTGGTGGTGGTCTCCGAAATCGCCAACTGGTGTTCATTCATCAGACCCACAAAGCCATAGGTGTGTTCCACCTGGGGAATGACGCCCCGCACTTCACCCGACCAGTCCTTGATCTCCAACTCTGAGCCCGGCTCATGATCCGCCGCCGGGCGGTGTCTGAGGTGGGGGTGGAAACGGCCGTCGCAGGCGTAGGTGATGATCACCGAACCGTCGGCCGACGCCCCTTTTGTGACCAGGAGGTTGGTGCAGGCCGCGGCCGTTGACGGTAACGCCAGCGTCACCACGCCACACACCACGAGCAAACTCACCACGACGCGGGGCACGGATTTCATGACAACTCCCATCAGCTGGTGACGGCGACCCGGCGGGCCGCTCGACCGCTGCGTTGAAGAGCGTATTCGGCGATGTCGGCCACCGCCTCGATGGCTCGCTCCACCTCCGCATCAGTGTTGAAAATGCCGGGGGAGAAGCGCACCGTACCGTCGCCGTCGAAGGTTCCGATGCCCTCGTGCACCTGGGGTGCACAGTGGAGACCGGTCCTGGTGATCACGTTGTGCTCCACGTCGAGGAGCTGGCCGGCCTGGTCCGCCGGCAGACCGTCGATATTGAAGACGAAGACCGGCAGGTGGTCACGTTCCATGTCGGCGCAGTAGAGGCGGACGCCGTCGATGGCGGCCAGACCGTCGCGCAATCGCTTGGCATGAGTCATCTCGTGGCTGAAGATCGCGGAAACACCGCCTCGAGCCGCGATCCACTTCTGGGCTTCGAGCAGACCGGCGACCCCCATCAGGTTGACGGTGCCGAATTCCATCCGCCACGGATACTCGGACACCTGAGTCTTGAGCGCGCTCTTGACACCGGTGCCTCCCGATCGGCACGGCCAGATGTCCACGTGCTCGGCGATGTACATGCCGCCGGTCCCGGGAGGTCCGAACAGTGATTTGTGGCCGGTGAAACAGACCACATCGAGATTCATGGTCTCCATGTCGATCTCCACCAAACCGGCTGTCTGGGCTGCGTCGATGGCAAAAAGCACGCCCCGTTCGCGACAGATGCGGCCCACCTCCGCCACCGGCTGGATGGTGCCGATGACGTTGGAGCCGTGGTTCATCACCACCAGCTTGGTGTTGTCCTTGATCTTGGCGGCGATGTCCTCGGGATGAACGTAGCCATGCTCATCGAAAGGCACGAAGTCCACCTCGACGCCATAACCGGCATGCTGGTACATGGGCCGCAATACCGAGTTGTGCTCCAGACAGGTGGTGATGGCATGGTCGCCGGGGGAGAGCACGCTGCCGATCAACAGATTGAGGGCGTCGGTGACGTTGTGTGAGAAGACCAGCCGATCGCGCACCGTGCCGCCGAAGAAATCGGTCAGGGACTGGCGTGCGTCGAGCAGGGTCTGCTCGGCCTCCATGGCGAGATCGAATCCGGTCCGGCCCGGGTTGACGCCCCGGGTGGAGTAGAAGTCGCACATGTGCTGGATCACCTCCGCCGGTTTCGGGAAGGTGGTGGCTGCGTTGTCGAGGTAGATGTAGTCGCTCATGGTCGTCACCTCAGCGGAAGGTTGTATCCGTCGTTGATCAGGGCCTTCAGGATCCGCTCTCTGGAAGCCTCGATCTGGCGTTGCAGGCAGGCCGCGGCGCCGGCGCCATCGCCCGCTGAAGCAGCGCCACCAGCTCCTCGTGCTCACCGCGCATTTCGGCGGCGAAGTCGCCGCGGTCGAGACCGAGCAGGAAGAAGCGCTGCATGGTCCCGATGAGATCGGTCAACGCCGTCACCAGGCGCCGATTCCCCGACAGCATGGCGAGCTGAACGTGGAAGTCCTCGTTGCGCTCCAGAAAGTCGGCGTAGGAAGTCCAGTCGTGGAATGTGTACTCGGTGGCTGCCAGCGCCGCGAGTCGATCCAGATCTTCCTCGGACGCCCGCCGCGACGCGCCTTCGAGGGCGTGGAGTTCGAGAGCCAACCGGAAGTCGAAGCAGTCCTGGATGTCCTTGAGCGAGATCTGGTTGACCGTGTAGCCCTTGTAGGGAATCCCGGTTACCAGACCCTCCTGCTGCAGCCGCCGGCAGGCCTCGCGCACCGGCACCCGGCTCGAGCCGTACAAATCAGCCAGCTCCTGCTCCGCCAGTGCCGCTCCCGGACGGTGGCGCAGGGTGATGATGTCACGTCGCAGCGCCTGGTAGACGACCTCGGCGATGGTGGTGCGCTGGGTCGGCGGGGAGGCGGCGTCAGTCTTCATCGGAACGATTGTATACAATTCGTATACAAGACACAAACAGTCAATATATGACGAATGTCGAACATGAGAGCGCTACCAACATGCGTCCCACACGGGACGCTCGCAGGAATCAGATTCTGGATCACCATCGCCGTTACCGGAGTCATTCTGGCCTCGGCTGTCAGCGCCAGCGCCCAGGAGGACATCACCGACTGGCTTTCGGTGGGCGGCTTGCTCTTTGGGGATCTCTACCACGTGGTCAGCCACCGCACCGAGGAAGGGGAGGGCGCCACCGGCGTAGTGGTGCGGCGCGGCTATCTGACCTTCGACGGCGACTTCAGCGAGCAATTGTTCGGACGCCTACGATTCGAGGTCAACCAGGCAGGTGAGTTCGAGACCTACACCTTTTCGGTGGACTTCAAGGACCTCTATCTCGGCTGGAATGTGGGGCACCAGCGCCTCCTCTTTGGGCTGTCGCCCACTCCCACCTTTGACCTGTTCGAGAGTATCTGGGGCCTTCGTTACATGCTTCGAACCCCCATGGACCTGCAGGGCGAACCCAGCCGCGACACCGGAATCTCCGCCAAGGGTCCGCTCAATGCCGCGGGTACTCTGAGCTACCGCGCCATGGTGGGTGCCGGCACCAACTTCGGCAACGAGTCCGGGGACGGGCGGAGGTGGATGGGAGCACTGACCTGGAAGCCGTCATCGTCATGGACACTGGAGGGCTACGCCGACTACGAACGCTTGCCCGGTTCGGTCGACCATCGCACCCTGCAGGCTTTTGTGGCCTATCAGACCGAGCCGCTGCGGTGGAGCCTCTTGTACTCACACCAGGATCGGCAGGATGATCCTCCGCTCAAGCTCGCGTCCGCCTTTGTCGTTGGTCGCTGGGAGCCCGCACCAACCTCGTCGCACGGGTCGACCGCCTCTTCGAACCCAGCCCCAGGGGCGACAACATCGCCTACATTCCCTTCGACCCCACGGCGCGGGCCACGTTCTTCATCGCCGGCGTGGAGTTTCTGATCAACGAACACCTGCGCATCGCCCCCAACGCCTACGTCACGACCTACGATCGCAACGATCAGGGGGTCCGTCCGACGACGGATTTCGCCCTCCGATTGGCCCTCTTCCTCGATTTCGAGTGAGGACTCCGGCTTCCGGTGGAGCTACGCCGCGTCGGCTCCGGCGGCGGGTTCGGTCAGCACCCGTTTGACCATGTAGGCGACGGTGGCCAGCCCCATCACCAGCAGCACCACCCAGAGCCCGAAGTTGAGCCACTGGGGCACCACCTCGGCTTCAAAAAGCCGGGTCGCCGGTTCGAGGTAGATGATCCGTATCTGGTGGCGGGTGATGCTCATGACCGCGATGGCCAGTAACATGGCACCGAGAGTGCCGCTGACGGTCCCCATGCTCTCAACCGGGTTGGAGACCTTGGCCAGCATGACCAGCAGACCGACCCCGATCAAAATGGCCAGGGTGAGCGGAATCATGGTGGCGGCTCCCCCCTGCATGAAACCGATCAGCACCGGCCGCGGCAGCAACAACAACAACACGAAACCGTCCACAACCTGCAGCACGGTGGTCCACAACGCCCACTTCCAGGCGTACCTGGAGATGGCCGTGTTGAGTTCCACGTCGGTTCCGGCGTTGGCCTGTCGTGCCGACCACCAGCAGATCACCAACGCGGAAAAGGCGATCCCGGCGAGCACGAAGTGGAGCAGGCGTGGCACATAGGTCGGATCGGCAAGAACGCACGCGGCGCCCGAGGCGAAGTCGGCCCACTTATAGGGTTGGGCGTGGAGCAGGCTGACCGCCACGTGGACCATGGCGATGGCCAGAAACATGACCGCCGAGACCACCAGCCACAGTCCGCCACCCTGGCCACGTGCCGGCGCGCCCTTGAACTTGTAGAGATAGGCCGAGTAGTAGCCCAACGTCAACAACAGCAAAAAACCGAGCCACACCGGCGCGATGAGGATGGTCGCGGTGTAGAAGTACTGCTGATACAGCACCTGGATGAAGAGCAGCGGAGCCACTCCGGTGGTGATTGTCAGAGAAATACCGTAGTTGTTGACCGCCATCAAACGCCCGGCCAGGGCACCCCGGGGGTCGTCACGGCGGCCGCCGGAGCTGAAGTGGGCAAAGGCGGCGAGCAGGGTGCCGCCCAGGGTCAGGTTCATGAACAGCATGTGAAGAAAGAAGGTGAAGACCAGCAGTACGTGGAACAGCCACGGTGGGCCGGGCATCCCGGCGGCGTCAAGCGCAGGAATCAGATCGGGGTTCATCACTGGCCTCCCTTCATGGCGAGCAGCTCCGGTCCGTCGTCCACCAGGCTGGCGAGGTAGGCGGCCAGCGCCTCCATCTCCTCCTCGGTGCCGACAAATGGCGGCATGTAGGGGGAATCGAAGCCGCTGGTGTCTATCATTCGTGAATGATCGGCACTCGCATAGGCTTCACCCATTTCCGACAACCGGACGAGGGTGCCGGAGATCATGCCGTAGTTGAGCTCGGCAATCATCTCGCGGTCGGCATCGACCTCCTCGGGTGTGGGCAGCATCTCGCGCATCTCGTCGGCCGAAACATCGCCGTGGCAGGCAGCACACTCGGCCTCGTAAACCGCCGCCCCGTCTTCGGCGGCCACGGCGCGAAACTCGGCCACCGTCGGCAGCGCCTGTCGGATGCCCTGATAGCCGTCGATGGTGTGGCAGCTGGCACACTGGGCGCGGAAGACCTGGCGTCCTGTGGACGCTGGATCCTCGGAGGCTGCCCAACCGGCCCACCCCGAGCGAGCGAGCACTCCGGAGGCGTTGACATCCTGGATTTCGGCGACCCTCAGACCATTGGAAAACATATAGCTGTGGATCAGGAAGGGTTTACGGATCCCTTCCCGGAGCCGCTCGTAGCCGCCGAAGAAGGAGAAGGCCGCCAAGGCCAGCACCACCAGGGCGGCGGGCCGCGCCAGCTTTGGCACGGCAACCAGAATCAGGACGGCGAGGACCAGGGCGGCGGTCAAGGACCACAGCAGGAAATGACGGGTCGAAGCCAGGGTCTCCAGTGCCGGGGCAGCCCCGCGGAAGAGGCTGTTCACCGTCTCCGGAAGCATGGCCTCCCACCAGCGGTATCCGGCATAGCTCACCAGCGTTCCGGCCACCATCCACCAACCCAGGTACCGCATGATGCGGTCACGGGCCGCCGGCGCGCTGCGCAGCCCCGTGAAGACCATGAAGGCCACCGCCATCATGACGCAGATTCCGGTGCGTAGCACCAGGCTCGGCCAGTAGGTGGGGTTAAAAAAGCCGTCCCAGAAAGCGTAAGTCTCAAGCCATCGACCCGGGGTCAGCATGTAGGTGACGATGCCGTTGATGATCACCAGAGAGAGATAGGCGGCGATGAAGTAGATCCAGCCGACCAACAGGTGGGCGCCCTTGGAGATCTTGTCCCAGGTGGCGTAATAGACCAGGGCGGCCACGATCTCGACGACGAAAAAGACCCACTCGATGGCCCAGCCCCAGACGTAGGTGTGGATGAGGGCCGAGATGGTTCCCGGAGCCACCAGTCCGGCAACCACCCAGATTCCCACACCGGAGATGGCGCCAAAGACCGTGGACACCAGTATCAACATCAGGGACGACCGTTTGGCCAGCTCCCGAAGATCCGGATCGCCCCGCTTCACAGCCAGGGTTTCGGTGACCGCGATCAGCAGACCCCCGCCGATGGCGAAGTGGGACACGATCACGTGGGGAATCGCCATCAGGGCCATGAGCAATCCACCACCCATACCCAAATCCCAGATCGGATAGTCCATGCTGTCCTCCTCCTAAATGGGTCCACCGGGACCGTAACACCAGTCAGTCTCATGTGCAAGTGTCTGTAGACAATAGTTTAACAACTGCACAACCATAGAAGAATATCCAGATTCTTCAGGCCGCCCTCAACCTCGACCGGGAATGACTCGGACCCTTGTGTTGGTTTCCCGTAGGCGAATCCACATCCGAACCGTGGAGTAAAAAAAGCTTGGATCTTCCTCTTGACACTGCGTCCCAGCCGCACTATTCTTGTTTGAGACACTGAAAATGAGTCTGGATTAGAATCATGAGCAAACTTGCACAAAGAGCCCAGAAACTCTTCATCCAGTATCTGAGGGAGAACAACCTCAAGGTCACCCAGGAACGGTTGGCCCTGCTGGACGAGATCTTCGCCACAAACGAGCACCTCGATGCGGACGAGTTGCTGGCGCGGATGAAGAACAAACAACGGAAGGTCTCCCGCGCCACGGTATACCGCACTTTGGACTTGCTGGTCCAGTGCGGTCTGGTTCGTAAGAGCCGCCTTGGGCGAGAGCACTACTTCTACGAGAAGATGGAGCCGGGCGGTGGCCACCACCATATGGTCTGCACCGCCACCGGCAAGATCATCGAGTTCTGGGACTCGGAGCTCGATGATCGGCTGCGCCAGATCTGCCAGGAGCAGAAGTTCCGGCCGTCCTTCATCTCGATCCAGATCCAGGGATTGAGCGAGGAAGGTCAGAAGGTGGAGCAGGAAACGTCGTTCTTCTAGGGGCTAGAAGTCGGTGCCAGGCACCGCCGCAGATGTGTCGACCTGGTGCTGCGATTCGATTTCGACGGTGCCTGGAACCGGCCCGCGCGTTCGCTTCGATACACCAATTTCGACGCGCCCATCTGCCAACCGCGCCCCCCGCGGTTACTCGCGGCCTCCGGCCGCGGTGACCAGCCGTCACCAGCGAGTGGCCAGTGGCCGGGTCACCCCCCACCACATCCCTCCCGGCCCAGGCCACAATCGCTGCCGCCGGCAGGTTGCTACCCCTGACACTTTCAGGACCACTCACCCTCCACAAAATCGGTGAGAAGAGACCCGAAAGTGTCAGAAGTGGCACGCCCGCCCATCGCACCCTCTCAGCACCCGGATGAGTGGGTGGGAACTTTCGACTTTCGACTTTCGACTGAGAGGACTGCAGGACCTTGTCGGCGGTTTCTATCCCGAGAACGTGATTCTTGCGAAACGGCGCTTACCAACCTGGAGCAACAGGCCGTCGGTGCGATCGGCTGCAATCTCGGTCTTCGGATCACGAACCTGTTCGCCGTCCACCTTGACCCCGCCCTGGTTCATCAACCGCCGCGCCTCTGAGTTGGACGCCGCCAGACCGGCTTCGACAACCAGCTTCGACAACAGCACCGTGGGGCCATCTGCCGCCAGCGAGATCTCCGGTATGTCGGCGGGCAGGTTGCCGCCCGAAAACACCTTCTCGAACTCGGCCTGGGCCGCGTCGGCCTCGGCAGGGCTGTGGAATTCCGACACGATGACGCGACCGAGTTCTTTCTTGACGTCCATGGGATGGCGTTCGCCAGAGGCGACCCGAACCTTTTCAGCCTCGATCTCCTCCGCCCCGCGATCGGTCAGCAGCAACCAGTACTTCCACATCAGATCGTCGGAGACCGACATCAGCTTGCCGAACATCTCGTTGGGCGGATCTTCCACCGCCACGTAGTTGCCCAGCGACTTGGACATCTTCTCCACGCCGTCAAGGCCTTCGAGCAGAGGCAGGGTCATCACGACCTGCGGTTCCATTGCCTCCTCACGCATGACGTGGCGACCCATCAGCAGATTGAAGAGCTGGTCGGTACCGCCGAGTTCCACATCGGTCGACAGCGCCACCGAGTCGTATGCCTGGGCGAGCGGGTAGAGAAACTCGTGCAGAGCGATGGGCTGCTGTTTCTCGTAGCGGGTACGGAAGTCGTCGCGCTCCAACATCTGAGCGACAGTGACCTTGGCCGACAGCCGAATCCAATCCTCCGATGACAGTGCGCCCAGCCACCTCGAGTTGAAATCGATGACGGTGGTCTCGGGATCGAGAAGCTTGAAGATCTGCCGCCGGTAGGTGGCCGCGTTTTCGTCGATCTCCTCTCGGGTCAGCTGTGGCCGGGTCGCCTTCTTGCCGGTGGGATCACCGATCAGGCCGGTGAAGTCGCCGATGAGGAACACGACCTCGTGCCCGAGTTGCTGAAAGTGCCGCATCTTACGGATGACCACCGTGTGGCCGAGGTGGAGATCGGGTGCCGACGGGTCAAAACCCACCTTCACCGACAACGGACGTCCGGTGGCGATGGACCGGCCGAGCTTGGCCCTCAGCTCTTCAATGGGTATGACGTCCACACAGCCTTTGGTGAGGTAGTCCAGCTGTTGTTGCAGTGTGAGGTCGTCCACGGGCCCTCCGATTCCATCAAACGCATATGGTACCTCCCCCAGCCGCCCAGTGGTAGTTGAGTGCTCCGCACGCCCACCCACCACGGTCCCGAGTCCCGAGTTACGCCTTCAGCTGCCGGGGACGGGCAGGACGCCGGCGCCGGTGGTCTCGACTTCGCTCCACTCAGGCACTGAACCGAAGACGATGGCCAGGTCTTCTGCGGGCAGGCTCATGGTCTCGAGTTCCAGGTCGGCCGGTCTGCGCCACAGGGTGTTGCCCACAGCCACCGCCGCGCAGAGCCGCGCCCGGCCCAGCGGTCCACTCGCCGCGGATGCGACCCCTGCCGCCACCCGTCGCCGTGCGTCGACCAACTCGGCTTCTCCCGCCGGAGCGGTGGCGGTCTTCCATTGTTTCGCGATGCGACGCTCGAGATCGTCCAGCCGGCCCTTGGCCGTGACCACCAGCAGGGCGAGCCTGCGCCCCGGTACCACCGGATGCAGGACCTCCACCGTCACACCCTCCTCGTCCGACGCCATCCGCCCGGCAACCACCTCTGAGACCACGGCGCCGGACACGTCCGAGGCCATGAGCCCAAGATTGAGCACAGCGACGATGGTGGATGTGTCACCCGTCGCCGCCTCCCGGGTCCTGGGTTCGGTCTCCACCGATAGGACATCCGGTGTGACACCGGCGGCCGGCCCGCCGAGATTGAACTTCTCGGCGCTCTCGACAGCCGCCTCAGCATCCGGAGCAACCATGCCGACGGCGAGGTTTCCGGGCCGAAGCAACGCGGCCGGCGACAGCTCCAAACCCTCTGAGAGACCAAGCAGCACCGCCATCATTTGCAGGGCGCGACGGCGGGCATCAGCACCCTCCAGAGGTACGGCCCGGTCATCCGACGCCACCCGCTCCACCGCACCTTGCAGGACCTCGATGAGATCGGGAAGACCGTCTTCGGTGGAGGCAAGCTCGAGCGCGGGTGGGTTTTCAGCGATCCGGATCCAGCCCGGAGGCGCGTCGGACCTGCGCAGCTCAGCAGCGACGCGCGCGAGCACCGTGGCCGTTAGCTGTCCGTCCACATCGGGCAACAGCACCGGCCGGAGATTAATGGTCGCCAGCCCGATCCCGGGGCGCTCCAGAACCGCCATGACCAGGTCGTTGTCGAGCTGAACCACCTGGGGTCCCGGGGCGAACCGCGGGTTGTAAACCCGCGGAGGCAGCACCAGAGAAACCCGGCCCGGGTGCAGGGGCAGCCAGCCCTTGGCTGCGGAGCGCACCGACGCCTCGGTGACGCCCTCCGCCCCGAACAGGAATTCCTGGACCGCCGCCGCGCCGCCGCTCTGCCAACGTTCCACAACCTCCTCGGCGGCTTGGGGATGTGCGCCGAGCGACGCCGTCCGACGGACCTCCAGGCGGTTTCGTGCCGCCTCGACCCGCGCCGCATCGATCCGGGAACTCTCCCCTGCCTGTGCCAGAGCGAGCCGGAGCTGGTCCAGCCGCAGATCCACCAGGTCGGGACTCACGCTCCCCTCCAACAATCCCAAATCTCCTTCGATGCGGGCGCGGAAGCCCGGCGCCTGGGGCTCCACGATATTCGGCACCATTTCCCAGAACACCTCGATCGTGCTCCGCCTCGGGTCGCCCGGGGGCGGCAGGGGTATCTCCATGCGAATCAGCGCATCGTCCTTGGCCGCTCCAAGCCGTCGATCCACAGAGCCCTCGACCACCGTCGCCGTCTGATGCCCCACATCCGCCACCGGAATGCCGGTGAACACTCGATCGACGAGTTCGCGCAGCTCATCGAGCTGGTACCCTCCGGTCACCACCACAACCGGGGGCGCCTGGGCGTTCTCCACAAGAGCCGCTTCCACATCGGGCAGGAGATTGAGCTCGCCTCGGGTGATACTGCGAATTTCGCCGTCCGCGTCGAGCCAGGCAACGGTGGTGGCCGCCGACAACGACTCGGTGATGACAACCAGCTCGGTGCCGTTGGCCAAGACCTCCACGTGCAGTGTCTGGGCCATCGCCGTCATCGGTAGCGCCATCAAGACCGAGGCCAGTATCGTTCCCATGAGGAACTGAGAAAAGAGTTTTTGCGAACGCATCTCCGCGACATGTTAGCATGCCGACGATGCATGGTGCACTCGACGTCATGGCCCCTCGAGGCGCGCTCTTCGGCCTGCTCGCGGCGGCTCTCGCATTTCCGGGAACGTTGCTCGCGGCGGCCGTCGGTCAGGGATTGGGCGCACTCCTCGGTGGCTGCACCTGGATCGGCCTCTCCATACCCATCGACCAACCGGTCTGGGCCCTGGTCAATCAACCCACCCTCCACTTCTC
This sequence comes from uncultured Holophagae bacterium, assembly GCA_963710645.1. Classification (GTDB taxonomy): domain Bacteria; phylum Acidobacteriota; class Thermoanaerobaculia; order Thermoanaerobaculales; family Sulfomarinibacteraceae; genus FEB-10. The sequence continues at coordinate 1,258,925 of CAVQBD010000009.1, forward strand.
GGCGCTCGTCACTGCCACGGGATACTGGTGGGCCTCCTGGCTCGTTCCGGTGGCCATCGCCATCGGCGCTCTGCCCTTCCTGCCCCGGGCTCGGACCCTCGCCGCCGAGCTCTTCATACTCCACGCGGCGTGGGCTTCGGCCATCGTTGGGGTCGCCTGGCTGCCTTTCCTCGACCCGGTGGACGGTCATCTCGGACGGTGGCTTGGCCTCCACCATTTACCAAGCGAATTGCTCTGGATCGCGCCTGTGGTCGCTCTGCCCGCAGCCTTTGGTGTGACTGTCCGTCTGTTGGCTCTTCTTCGCATGGCCCGGCAGCACTCGGGCCGGGGCATTCGGCTGGCCACCGTCGGTCTCCATCTGGTGGCGCCGGCCGTCATCTGGGCCGGAGCCGCGTCACTGCTTCGTGGTACGCCGCCGGTGATGGCCATCCTCGCCATCGTCCTGCCGATCACGGTGGCCCTGGTCGTGGCCTTCAAGGGTTACCCTCCGGGATTTCCCCACCGTCTCTCGGAGCTGCAGACCGCGAGCTTTGTCCGACTCGCGGCAGCGTTGGTGGTGGTTCTCGGGCTGGTCTGGATCGCCGGGCGGCCCTTGACCGAGGGACACCGTGCGGGCATCCTGTGGGCAGCCCCGGGGTCGTACAACAACGTACGGCCCTGGATCGAAGCGACCCCGATTCTCTCAGGTGTGCACCCCGGCCAACAATCGGCCGGTACCGCGTCTGACAATTCATCGCTATAATCATCGATCGAGCCCCCGTCGTGGCGGCCCGGGGCCGCCACGACGCGCGGAGCCAGAAAGGGAATTAACAATGGACGCGAAGGTTGAAAAAGCACTGAACGAGCAGATCCACGCCGAGTTCTTCTCCTTCTACCTCTACCTCTCGGTGTCGGCCTACTTCACTGCACAGCATCTGGACGGCTTCGCTCACTGGATGACGATTCAGGCGCAGGAGGAGTTTGGCCACGCCATGAAGCTCTTCGACTACCTCAACGAACGCGGGGGAACCGTGGAGCTGCTGGCGCTGGACGCCCCTCAGCGCGAATGGGCCTCACCGTCGGCGGCGGTGGAGACTGTGCTCAACCACGAGAAGCACATCAGCCGAAGGATCAACGATTTGGTGAACCTCGCCAACGCCGAAAACGACCACGCCACCACCGTTGTTCTCCACTGGTACGTCAACGAGCAGGTTGAGGAGGAGGCGACCGCCGATACCCTCTACCACCAGGTCAAGATGCTCGAGGACAGCCCGCACGGTCTGCTCATGCTCGACCGCGAGCTGGCGGGCAGGACCCTTGCCCCGCCGGCAGAAGCTGGGGCGTAAACGCAACGAGAGTTGAATGTTCAACGTTGAACGTTCAACGTTGAACGTTCCCTCCCACCCGCCCGGAACATGGGCGCGCGATGGGCGGGCGTCTCGCCTGCGGACCAGTGAAGTCTAAATTCTCAGATTTCAGTTCTTAATTTTGAATTCCCGCCCACCCTCCCATTCCCGGGTGGGTGGGGGAATTAAAAACTGAGAATTCAAAATTGAGAATTCCAATTCACCGTGCATCCGAGACGGCCGCTCCAACACCCTGCTGTTATGGCACCGTCACAGACCACGCCGTGAGGTCGCCGGACTCGAAGCCGTCCGCGAAAATCGACGTTATTGGCAACATGACCGCGGTGGGATACTCCGGACCGAACAGGATCTCCGGGTTGGCGACGATGTAGTTCGGGTCGTTGAGGTCACCGCCGTCGTTGGAGTTCCGCTCGCGGCGCTTGTAGTTGGTACCCGCAATTGCCAGCCTGATCCGGTGGCCTGCGTTGAACACAACCGCCGTTGACCCGACGGCGACCTCGATCTCGTACTCCTCTCCGGGTGTCAGGAAATTTTCTTCTTCGTCGCTCAAGCGCATCCTCGCCCGCTGGAGGCCGTCGGTGATCAGCATGGATCTGCCGTCCGGATAGACATCGGTGAGCCGCACGCTGAGGTCGAGATCGGGCGTGTCCGGGCGGATCCAGATGTTCGCAGTCACATCACCCATGACGACCACCGGTTGTGTGAGAACCTCGGTCGTGAATGTGAGGACGTCGTCCCGCGACTCGATTGGGCGGATCCCTGGAAAGGCTGTTTGGTCCCAAGGACCACTTGGCTCCCCGAAGTTGCCTCCACCAAAGGTGTCCACCCAATCGAGCGGATCGATGTGCAGCACCAGCTGCCCGGGTGGTGGAACAACCTCGCTGAGGGTTCCACTCTGTCCATCATGAGCAAAATAGAGAGCGAGGGTCTCGGCTCTCGGTGGCCAGTCGTCCATCTCGATCCAGGTGTTGCCGGGCGCGCCCGGTTCCTCCCAGGGACCCATCAGATAGATACGGACATGAGGCCAATCATCCACCCCGGTGGCCTCGTCCTTCAACCAGTAGGCCAGCCAGTCGGACTGGAGCTGGTGGCGGTAGTCCTCGAAGGGGGTCGGGCTCGGGGGATGATTGACGTGGTGCTGGCCATAGAGATCGTAGTGGGTTAACGGATCGATCAACAGATACTGATTCCCGGCCGCGCCGGCGCCTCCCTGATGTTGTATGACCTGAAACGCGTGCGGCGCGCCCGGGTGAAAAAGGTCGTACCACCGTCCCATGTGAAACATCGGCACGTCAATCGTCTCGGGTGATGCCACCCAGTTCAACCCATCCCACCAGCTGTCCAACAGACGGTGAGCCAGCATGTCGGGGATGAGGTGGTTGAGATCCGGGTTCATCCAACCGAATACCAAATCTTCGAATAGGGCACCACCCGGAAACCCGACGTGGTGGTAGCGATCCGGACTCTCGTGGGCCGGGGCGAGGCACTTCAGCGCCGACGGGGCATTCTGCGCAACGGCGTATTGTGCCGCAGCCAGGGCCGACCTGCCGATCATCCCCACCTTGCCATTGCTCCAATTCTGCAGAGCGATCCACTCGATGGTCGCGCGCCCATCGGACGGTTCATCCTCCCAGAAGTACCAACTGCCCTGAGATTCACCAAAGCCGCGGGTATCCTGGGAAACCAATGCGTATCCTTCCGCGAGATAGTCGGTTTCATCGAAATTTTCCCGACCATAGGGAGTTCGAATCAACACGGTCGGAAACGGGCCCGGACCATCCGGCAGCCATACCTCGGTCGCGAGGAGAATGCCGTCCGGCATTTCCACCGATTCGGTGAATTGTTGCTGTGCCTCTGCCGTGAGCGGAAAAACGCTCACAACCAGCAGGCAACACATGACGAAGAGAACGCTTAGATGTCGTTTCTCAATTTTCATGAACTTTTCCTTTGTTTTTCAATATGGGTTCTGAGGGTCGGATTGTCATGCGGATAATGTGCGGAAAATGTGATTTCGGGTTTCTGCTTGGGAGGGTGGCTTCTTCGTTCGGTTCATCCGGGGAATCGTGAGATTGACTGTGGTTACATTCGAAATGCGGAATTCGAAATTCGAAAATTCCATCGCACCGACTTCGTGTGCAGTTCCGGATTCCATCGAGAGGCAGGCTATGAACCGTGCGGGTTCGCCACTTCAGCGACAGCGTCCAGAATGCCTGGTGGAAGGCGCCCCGATCAGGGCTTTGGGTTGAGCAAACGCCAGGTCATGGCACGGACCTGATCGAAAAGCTGCAGCGAAGCGCTCGCGCGAGTGGAGTCGATCGCTCCGGCGTGAACCAGGAGGCGAAGATGGCAGTCGACCTCTTTCGCGGAGCCGTAGGCGATTCGCCAGTGATGGAACCGATCCCGGCCCGTTCGGCCGTGTCCTTCTGCAATATTGGCGGGAACCGATGACGCCGATCTGATCGCCTGATCTGCGAGGCTCTTGACGGGAGCCGGCACTCGTTTGACAAGGGAGATGGCTTCCCCGGCAGCTTCGATGGCCTTGCCGTAGACGATGAGTTGGTTGCCTTGGTACGCGTCGATCATGATCACCTCCGGGTCGTTCATTGAGTTCTCCCGACGTCGATCTGTTTCCGGATGTCAAGGGTCGTCTGACGACTTGTCTTGCCCTTGACATCCGGAAACAGATCGACGATTTCCTCCCAGCGAACGACCCGGAGGGGATCACGATGCGCTCCCAGGGAACATCGATCAGCGACAGTCGGCAGTCGGCAGCGGCCGGGACAGGGACAGCAACCGGCGTCCGGGGCAGATGGCAGCATCGGTGATCAGCGACCGCAATTTGGGGCAATCGCCGCTAAACACCGCCGCGGCCCCTGATCGCTGACGCAGCCGCCGATCACGGACGCTGTCCCTGATTGCCGTCGCTGTTTCGCGCACGGAGACGGGCACGCAGAAACCCCACCTCACGCTTTCCCGGATGAACCCTTCGTTCTTTGTTTTTCGTTTTTCAGTCGGGCACGGACGCGGATGCGCCCATCTCCCAATCGCGCTCCCCGCGGTTGCCACCCCTGACACTGTTCGGGACTCAGGGGTTTTGGAGAACCTCGACGAGAACAACCCGAAAGTGTCAGAAGTGGCACGCCCGCCCGTCGCGCCCTCTCGTTCTCCGGGTGGGTGGGGGACCGAGTCCCGAGTCCCGAGCCCCTAGCCCCCAGCCCCCAGCCCCACGGTGTGCGCGACCAGCGCACGGGCAACATCCTCGCCGGTGGCCCGCTCGAGGTGGAGGAAACCCGGCGTCGGGTTGACCTCCAGAATCAACGGCTCCGGACCCTGTAGCAGATCGACCCCGCAATGGCCCAGCCCGAGGGCTGCGGCGGCCGAGATCGCCAGTCGGGCCTCAACTTCCGAGGGGCGGTGAACCTCGACGACGCCGCCGCGGGCGGCGTTGGACCGCCACTCACCGGGTTGGGCTGTGAATCTGGCTCCCGCCACCACCCGCTCTCCAACCACCATAAGCCGTAGGCTGGAACCCGCTGCCGGATGGAAACGCTGCACCACGAACTCATCGCCAAGCCGCCATAGCGTGTCCAGCACGGCTTCCAACTGATCGCGCCCATCGCATTTGATGACCCCGACCCCCATCCTCGAGCGACGCTGCTTGACCACCACTGGATAACCGAGCCGAGTATGAGCAGCCTCGGCCAGGGATTCGGGATCGGACCCGGCCAACGTCTCCGGAATCGGTAAACCAGAATTTCCAAGAGCCCGGACGGTCAGCCAATGGTCTCGTCCGGTGCGGATCGCCTCTGGGGGGTTGGCTGTGACCACCCCGGCATCAACCGCCGCCTCGAGGGCCGCCAGAACACTCTCCGGCCGCCAGTTGCCCACCCGGGCGATCACGACCTCGGGCGGATCGGCCAGCAGGTCTGCGCCGTCGTACAAAAAGAGCGGCCCTTCGCCGCGAACGGCGACCACCCGCGCAGCGTCCGCCACCAGAACCTCGACGCCCTCGGACTCAGCTGCTTCACACAGCCGCCGGTTCGTCGCCAACTCCGGGCGAGCCGTCAATATCAGCAGTCGCACCGACCCATGGTAGCGCAGGGTGGCGGCGTTGTCGGTTTCCACCAACTTGTCCATCCCTTCGACACCCCGTGCCAAAAAAGGCCGAGAGTTGTATACTGGAAGGTGGTGATTCAAGGTAACCTCGACCGCCTCCATCTGGGGGACTTGCTTCAGTGGCTCCAGCTGGGCCGGCTGAGCGGTCGGCTGACGTTGATCGGCCGCCAAAGCCGTCGGCATCTGGACTTCCTGGAGGGCCAGATCGTCTACGCGTCGTCCACGGTTCCCACGGAACGCCTGGGCAGTTGGCTCGCAGCAGAAGGCGTCCTGCCCGTCGGTGAGCTACGCAAGCTGCTGTCGCTGTCGCTCCTTCAGCGCACTCTGTTCACCGGGCTCTTGGTGGACCGGGGGGGGTTCTCTCCCGAAATTCTGAGGACCAGTCTGACCCGGCTGGCCGAGACCATCACCAGTCGTGTGATGGCCGCGGACGACGTTCGGTTTGTGCTCGATCCCGATTACCCGGTCCGCCAGTTGCTTGGTCTGACCCTCCATGTGGAACCCAACTCCCTGGTGCTCGAGGCGGCTCGTCGATCAGACGAAAACGGCCGCGATGTGGTGCCTGAAGAAGCATTCCCCACCGAGTTCTGCGGCACTGAGTTCGACAATTTTTTCTGGAACCTGATCCGCGACGGAATCTCCGAAAGCGATCGTGTCGACGGCGAGGAGATGGTCCGTCTTCAGCGGCTGATCCGCGACATCCTCGGCGTGCTCGCGGACTGGTTATCATCCAGCCCGGGTTTGGTCCCGGTGCCAAATCGCCAGGCCAACCTGCTCGGAGAGCGGCTTGGCGGGTCGGGCGCAACGGAGCTGACGGGACTGCCCCACGCGGTGTGGAACCAGATGGTGCTTGCGTGCTGCATTCGCGACCCCGACCTGAGGCCCCCGGAGACGATGGCCGAGCTCACTCGGTCCGCCGCCGAACTCGGGCTCTGGGACGTGATGCTCGCCGACGCGACCTGGCGCCGGCCATCGGTGGATCGCATTGATCAGCTTGTCGAGGGAGCCACCACATCCTGGGCCAATGCCTCCACCGCCGCAGCCTCCCACATCGGGGTGTCGCCCGACGCGGTCCGGTTGGCGGTCCACCTGGTCACCGTTCCCACCGACCTCGTTCTGTGGGTGCTGTCGACGCTGCCGGTCTCCCACCGTCGGCTCAAAAGCACCCTGGTCCGCGAGCTACCGCGTCGGCTCGGCCAGAGCCTGGCCCATATGGCCGATTTTCCACTGCCGTTCCGCCAGCTCTTCGATGGCGCCATAGTCACCCACCTCGGAGCCTGTCTCCATCTCGGCCGAGACAGCCTGCCCACCGCCCACGTGTGGCCTTCGACGGTTCCCGCCGACCGTCAATTGCTCACCGCCATGCTGTCTCAGGAGAAGCTCTCGGAGGCCACCGAGGCGATCCGCGCATCCATGGAAAACAGCGGCGCCCACGCGGCTGTCGGATAGCCGCCCACCCTCCCAACCGGCTGGATCCCAGATCCCGGCCGCCAGATCCCCCGGCCCACCCGGAGTGCGATGGGGCGCGATGGGCGGGCGTGCCACTTCTGACACTTTCGGGTCTCGGCGCACTGCCTACTGCCTACTGCCTGCTGCCCCCCTGTCGACCTCAATCCGCGCCGCGCGGTCTGGATGGGTGGGTCTCGAACTGAGTGCTGGCGCGGTTTTTGCCGCCGTCACGCCAACCACCGAGGCGATGGCCGCCTGGTAGCTGGGGTCGCCGGTGACCTGATCGACGATGGATGCGTAGGGGAAGATCCGCGCGTCGTCGGGCCCCTCCGCCAGGTAGAAGACCAGGCTGCCGCCGCTCACCTCGGTGGGAAGCCTCTGTTGGACGTGACCGAAGGGCGGCACTTCCAACTCGTGGGTCGCGAGAATTTCTCCAGAACCGTCCTGGACGTCCACCCGCACCAACGTCCAGTCCCCGGACCAGGAGGCTATGCCCACGTTGCAGCGGAAAAATTCACCGTCGTTGAGAATTCCAGCCCCATACCCGTAGCTCGACCAGTCCACCGCTTGCCAGACATCCACTCCGGGAATCGTCTGGCCGAACTCGCCTCCGAAGCCCCAGCCGTCAATGGTGTAGGTGCGCGAGGTGACCAGGAACTGACAGTCCTCGATGGGGTCGCAGGCCAGCGACATGTCCGCGTACACCAAAATGGCGCCGGTTCCCCGAAAGTCGAATCCGTCTTCTCCAATCACATCCCAGAGGTTGAATGTCTCCCACGGGTAGAGATCGATCAGAAAGTAATCGGCCTCCCAATTCTCGGCGCCAGACGGCAAGAATTGGATCACAACCGGCAGCACATAGTCGTGCGGATTGTGGAGTGAGAGATCACTCATCCAAAACGTGCCCCCGACTCCGGGCGTGTGCGCCGCCGCAGCCACCATCCAGTCAGCCGACAGCTGGGCATTCACCGCCGGAACAACCGCAAGCACAACCACCAATGTCCACGGCACGATCCGCATAGCAACCTCCACGTGGGCCTTTTGCATACCCCGTGCCAGCACAGACCGCGCCCACAGGCCCTGGGCATCAACCGATTGTCCTACGTAGATGACAGTGTTGGCGAGTTCTGGGTTACCAGTTACGAGTTCCGGGTGGCGGAGGGTCTTCGTTCTTTGTTCTTCGATCGAGCCCTGGGTGGACGGGTGGGGCTGCCCACTGCCTCAACCTGGATATACTCGACAAAGGAGGCACCCATGCGCATTTTCGGCGCCCTGCTCATCGTCGTTCTGCTGGCAATGGCCGCGGTGCTCTATCTACAAAGGGAGGACACGGCGGCCAGCCTCGAGGCGGTTGCATCGGTGGCCACAGACCTCCGGGAGGACGGCGTTTCGGGGCGCGCCATGAATCCCGAGATGGCGGCACGGATGGTCGCCTCCCTTCAGCAACTGGTGGATCATCCTGAGGAGATCCCAAACCACGTCGACGACCTCAAGACCGTTGCCTCCACCGCTGCGGCCTGGGCCGCGGCCGCGGCTTCGCCGTCGATCGAGCTGCGTGTCGCAGTGGCGCTGCGCGGCGCTGCCGGCGATCTGCGGTCCTACGGCACTCGGCCGTCAGAAAATTCGCTGTCGTCAGCCGGGAGAAATCTCGATGCGGCGCGGGCCGCCCTGGCTGGCGAACCCACCGGCACGGCGCCCACCGATGCGGTCCGCGACCGGCTGGAAAATTTGCAGCGGGGCCAGCAGGAGAATTACCAGGACCTGGAAGAGGAGCTGAATCAGTAGGCCCCCGCCCACCCGGGTCGGGGGTGGGCGCGATGGGCCGGCGGGCGGTTGACGAGTGTTGAACTTTGAACGTTAAACGTTGGAAGTTCCCTCCCACCCTCCCGGTGGCTGAGAGGGCGCGATAGGCGGGCGTGCCCGGTATTGAGGTTGTGCGGTGTTGCAGCGATAGAGGCCGCACAACGTCAATACCGGGCAACCTCGGGGAGCGCGGTTGGGACATGGGCGCGTTGAAATCAGCCAATCGGAGCGAACGCGCGGGCCGGTGCCGGGAACCGTCGAAATCAGGGTTCAGGTTTCGGGGAAATCATAGTCCCGGTCGTCTCTTGTGGGTGGTGGCAACTTTCGTCTTTCGACTTTTGACCTTCGACCTTGGACTCACTGATCGGCAGGTTCGCCCATAAGTTCCGGCACAACCACAAGATCGAGATCCTGCCAAAGATCGGGCGGGATGTTGGTCACCCGGACCGGGCCAGCTCCGAATTTCTGCAACTCCATCGCCACCAGGCAGAGCCACCGCTGCACCGCCCGTGTTCGCTCCACCGCCACCGTCTTCCACAGCCGCACGGTGGTGTCGCCTCGGTGGTGGGCCGCCACAGCCACCGGGTGCAGCGGCCGCGAGAACTCCACAACGACCCCCTCCACCAGGATCGCGGCGGCATCCGAGCGCAACCAGCAGGCATCGGTCTTCAGCACCGCCCGGCCCCAGCGGTGGACCTCGGAATCGAGCGTCACGGGGCGCAGGTCGAGTTCGCCGGAAAACACCAGATGGGGCATCAGCTCCCTCCGTCGCACTCGCCGACGAATGACAGCACGACCCGTCGGCGTCGAGGGCTGAGGTCACACTCCACCAGGACCACCTGCTGCCAGGTCCCGAGAAGACAGCGCCCGGCGGCCACCGGCACCGTCAGGGACGGTCCGAGCATGGCCGCCCGCAGGTGTGAAAAACCGTTACCGTCACCCCATCTTCGATCGTGGTGGTAAGCCCGATCCGACGGCGCGATCTTCTCCAGCGCCTCGTTCAGATCCTGCACACACCCGGGCTCGAATTCGATGGTCGTCACCACTCCCGTGGATCCCGGAACAAAGACGTTGATCAGGCCGTCGCGGCCGCCGATGGTCTCCAGCCAGGTGGCGACCTCTCCGGTCAGGTCGAGCACCTGACCGTGACCTTCCGTGGCGAGTGACAGCTCGTTGTGGACAACCGTCATGGCCGAAGTATACCGGTATGGCGCTGACCATCTCCCGCGTTGCGGTCCTTGAGAATATCGGGAACTCGAGTGAGTCTGATGTCGGGGCTCGGGACTCGGGACTCGGAGAAGTCCGACGTGCGGGAAATTTGTGAACTTTTTCATCGTCGGCGCAGTAAATCCGAGCCCCGAGATCCGAGTCCCGGGGTGGGTGGGGGTTCGTTATTTTCTCTGCTAGGATGTCCCGCGTGCGACTGACGAGTGTGATCTCGGCATCGTTCGAGACCTTCCTTCCCTGCCTCTGCCTGCACTGTGGTGAGCCGGTGGCCGGCGATCGAGTGGGTCTCTGCGAGAGGTGCTGGACGACGGTGATTCCGCAGTCAGGGCAGCCCTGTCCGCGCTGCGGCGGGCCCTCGGAGGAGAACCTTCTGCTCTGTCTCGACTGCCAATCTTCGCCGCCTCCCCAGTCCGGCACGACGATTTGGGGCGAATACGACGGAGCTCTCCGAAGCACCATTCTGGCGCTCAAGGGGCGTGGTCAGGATGGGGTCGCCACACCACTCGCCCGGCGACTGGCCGCTCGGATCGCGGCCGAGGACTGGACCGAGGTGGTGGATACGGTGACCCATGTGCCATCGCACCCGCTCCGCACCCTGCGTTTGGGTTGGTCGGGAGCAGCTTGCCTCTCCCACGAGGTGGCGCGCGAGCTTGGCCTGCCCGATCGAAGACTGCTGCGCCGTCGGGGCCTGGGTCGCCAGACCGGACGCACCCGAGGACAACGCAAGGGCATGTCTCGAAGCAGTTTTTCGTGCCGGCACGCGCTTGATGGACGACACGTGTTGATCATCGACGACGTGGTCACCACCGGCACCACATTGAGGCGAGCCGCGGAAGTCCTCCTCGAATCAGGCGCCGATACGGTATTCTGCGCGGCGATGGCCGCGACTCCCGACGCCAGGAGAGTTCCATGAGTCTGTTCGACAATCTTGTCAAGCACGGGATGCCGCTGGTGCCCAAGCCCATCGTTGGCCGTGTGGCGAGCCGATACGTCGCCGGTGAAAGCCTCGACGATGCGGTCCGCGTCATCCGCGAGCTGAACAACGAGGGGGCCATGACCACTGTCGATGTGCTCGGTGAGGAGGTCACCCAGCGCTCGAAGGCCGAGGGTGCAGTCACCGAGTATGTCCGGCTGCTCGACAGGATCGAGGCCGAAGGTCTGGACGCCAACATCTCCATCAAGCCGACCCTCGTTGGACTGAAGATCGACGAGGGACTCTGCTCGGAGATGGTGGAAGTCCTTTTGGTGCACGCCGCCGGCCACTCCAGTTTCGTCCGCATTGACATGGAGGACCACAGCTGCACCGACGGCACCCTGCGGGTCTACACCAATGCCCGTGAACGGCACGACAACGTGGGCATCGTGCTCCAAGCCTACATGCGCCGCACCATTTCTGACATCAACGACCTCATGCCCCTCACACCCAATGTGAGAATCTGCAAGGGCATCTACCGAGAGCCGAGAGCCATCGCCTGGAAAGACTTCGACACCGTCCGATCCAACTTCACCCACGCCATGGAGAAGCTGTTGGTGGGCGGTTGTTACGTGGGAATCGCCACCCACGATGAACACCTTGTGTGGGCGGGCATGCGGGCCGTGGACCAACTCGGTCTCGATCGTGAGCAGTACGAGTTTCAGATGTTGCTCGGCGTCGATCCCGAGCTGCGTCGGATCATCCTGGACGCAGGACACCGGCTCCGAGTCTATGTCCCCTATGGCCGCGATTGGTACCCCTACTCGATCCGGCGATTGCGCGAGAACCCGACGGTGGCCCGGCACGTCATGCGGGCCATGGCCTCGCCGGGCTCGTAGAAAAACCGCCGCCGTATTGAGACCGGCCTCGGGTGAGGGTATCCTGACCGATGGAGGAGACCATGCGTCAACCCGTCAATTGGCCCGCCGTCCTGATTCTCGTCCTCGGCATCAGCCTGATTGGATCCATGGCACCGGCGTCGATCCAGGCTCGGGTGGCCGGGCTTGTCGTCGATTCAGCCGGAAATCCGATCCAGGGCGCCACCGTCACCGTCACCTGCCCGGAGTCTTCGTCGTACAAGAAGGTCCTCGAGACCGACGCCAATGGTCACTTCAAGATTCTGTTGCTCGACGCCACCAAGTTCTACCTATTCACCACCGAGGCCCCGGGTTTCTTGGCAGATGAGCAGGAGATCAAGGTCGGCGTCGGCACCATGGACAACGAGTTCACCGTCACCCTCAAGTCCCAGCAGGAGTCGGTGGAGGCACAACGTGACGCCATGTTCGAACAGCCCGGCTACAAGGAGTACAAGGAGGGCCGCGAGCTCTTCAACGCGGGGGACTTCGACGCCGCCCGGGTGAAGTACGCTGAGGCCGTTGCCGCCGTACCCGACATCGCTCCGGCGTGGGCCGGCATGGCCGACATCGATTATCGAAAGGGTGACTACACCGCCTCCCTGAACAGCGCCAAGAAATGCCTGGATTACGACGAAGAGAACGCCAAGTGTCTCGCCATCGCCGCAAACTCGGCCAAGAACCTCGGGGACACCAAGGCCGAGGCCACCTATATGCACCGTTACCAGGAGCTGAACCCGGATGACCCCGCAAGTCTCTTCAACCAGGCCGCCGAATACCTCAACGCGTTGGACGATGAGAAGGCCAAACCGCTGCTGGAACGGTGTCTCGAAGTGGATCCCGATTTCCCGGAATGCATCTTCGAGTACGGCATGGTGCTGCTGAGAACCGGCGACCTCGAGGGCGCCAAGGCCCAGCTCAACAGGTACCTCGAGGTCGCTCCCGACGGCAAGGACGCCATTGCCGCCTCAGAGACCGTGAAGTACCTGTGAGCGTCCACCCTCGAACCGAGCTGACGGCCGGCTGATGGAGCCGCTCGTCATCGGGGTGGCCGGAGGCACCGGATCCGGCAAGACCACCGTGGCCGACGAAATCCTCCGCAGGGTGGGGCCCGATCGCATCGTCCACATCAACCAGGATCGTTATTACCGCGATCTGGCCGACCTCACCGACGCGGAGAGGATCCACCACAACTTCGACCACCCATCGGCAATCGAAGAGGATCTGCTGGTGGAGCACGTGGGTCTTCTGAAGGGAGGCCTGCCGGCGGATCTCCCGGTCTACGACTTCTCCCGTCACCTCCGAACGGCCGAGGTCGAGCACCTCGAGCCCCGCCCGGTCCTCCTGCTCGAGGGCATTCTGATCTTCGCCATACCCCGGCTGCGCGAACTGCTCGACGTCAAGATCTTCGTCGACACCGATGCCGACCTCCGGTTTATTCGGCGCCTCGAGCGCGACATGCGTGAGCGCGGCCGCACCGCGGAGGGAGTTGTCACCCAGTACTTGGCCACCGTCCGACCCATGCACCTGGAGTTTGTGGAACCGTCCAAGAGATGGGCCGACGTGATCATCCCCGAGGGCGGCTACAACACCGTCGCCTTGGATCTGGTGATCAGCAGGATCCAACAACTCCTTGGCCCCCACCCACCCGGGGTTTGAGGTTTGGGTCTGGGGTGGGAGATCCCCCGCCCACCCAGAGCAAGACTACGCGATGATCGGGCGTGCCGTCTTTAACATTGTTGGGAGCCAACGTACTGGGAAACCTATCTCACGAGGTCCCAACAATGTTAAAGGGGGCAACCTCGGGGAGCGCCATGGGGAGACGGGCGCGCTGAAGTGAGACTGGCGGCCCTGGCACCTGCAGGGCTTCGTCAAGAACTCCGGTTCTGCGCCGCGGATCGCCGCCGTCGACGTCCCTGACGCTCCTCTTCCTTGAACATGAACTTGATGGAGTGTTTGAAGAGCAGCAGATTGGGTGCGTCGTTGCGATTGAGCTTGAGACAGTTCTTGTCGTACCACTCGATCCACCCGGTGAGCTCGGTGCCGTCGGTGAGCACCACGACCATCGGAGTATGACTCTGCATCTGCTTGATGTAATAGAAGTTCTCAGCGTTGGTCTGTTCCGCGGGGACCTGTTTTCTCCGCCCCGAGGTCCTTGCGGGGAACCGTTCCATCATCTCGTTCATTGACGGACGGATGAGCTTGCGGTCGGACATTGGTCCACTCCAGTGGTCGGCATGGCGCGAGGCCGGAAGCGAGTAGCCGATTGGTTTGACCTAGCCTAGCAAAGTCTCGGCCGGGTGTCAGGAGATTCTCTGGGATGATCGGCGAGAATCGAACCGGTCAGGGCCGCCGCCGCTGGGGGGCCGGATACTGGTCCACCTCGTGGGCCAGGCAGCACATGAGCCGGCCGCACATCCCGGAAATCTTGGCCGGATTGAGGGTCAGATTCTGGCGTTTGGCCATCCGCACGGTGACCGAATGGAAACGATCCATGAAGGTGGCGCAGCACATCCCACGGCCACAAGGCCCGAGCCCGCCGGTGAGCTTGGCACCGTCACGCACACCCAGCGGCCTCATCTCGACCCGCCGACGATAGCGGCGCCCGAGCTCACGGAGCAGGGGCCTGAAGTCCACCCTCTGCTCAGCCGTAAAGTAGATGACGGCCTTGCGTCCAGTCAGCGGCAGCCGGACTTTGAGCGGCCTCATCTCCAGGTCCAACTCCTTGGTCCGACGCACCAGGTAGGCCATGATCTCGCGCTCCAGATGCTCAAGATCGTCCCGACGCTTCTCGTCCTCCGGGGTGGCATGCCTCAGGACACGGCAGGTGCCCCGTCTTGGATCGCGGACCACCGGCACGGTGAAGACCGAGGCAACGCCGATGAAGGGTCCGTCGGGGGTCTCAACCACGCAGCGGTCGTCGTGGAAGAGCTTCAACTCGCCCTTGCGACAGGGCATGGGCGGCAGGTCGGGATCCACAAAAACCGGAATCCAGTCCAGGTGCTGCGACCACACCTCGGGCTCGATGTTGATCAGCGCCGACTCAGCCATCGCTGGGCTCCAGCTCGGCCAAGATCTTTCCCTCGGCCGCAAGCACTTTGTCGGCCCCGGTGGACCGAGCCTCGGCCAGAGCCTCAGCCACCGCCGGTCTTCCACCGGCCACGATCTGGCCTGCGAAGAACGCGGCGTTGCGGGCCCCGGCGGTGCCCACCGCGAAGGTGGCCACCGGAATGCCCCCCGGCATCTGCACGGTAGACAGCAGGGCGTCCAAACCGTCCATCACCCCGCCCGGCAACGGAACGCCGAGCACCGGCCGCAGAGTGTGGGCGGCCACCACGCCGGCCAGATGGGCCGCCATGCCGGCAGCGCAGATGAATGCCTGGCATCCGTCCCGTTCTGCCGCCCGCACGAGGTCGACGGTTCTCTCCGGCGTACGATGGGCCGAGGTGACATGGACCCGGACACTTAGATCGAGCTGGTCCAGCACCTCCACGGCTCCCTGTAAGTACTTCCAGTCACTGGCCGAACCCATCAGGAGCGCAACATCAATCCGGCTCACCCCTGCCCCCTCCCAGCTTCGCCAGCGTGTCGGCGCCGATATCCGTCCGGTAGTGCTTTCCCTGGAAACGCACCGCGTCGACGCCCCGGTAGGCAAGGTCGATGGCGTCGGAGAGGTCTCCCCCGCGCGCGCAGACCGTCAGCACTCGTCCTCCCCCGGTGACGAGTTGGCCATCCACCGCCTTGGTGCCGGAGTGGTAGATGGTGACCCCGGACAGCGCCAGGGCATCGTCAATCCCGGCGATCACGTCCCCCTTGCGCGGGGCCCCGGGATAGCCTGCTGCCGCAAGGACCACCCCCAGCACGGCCTCGCGTCGCCATTTGAGCTGCGTGGTTCGCAACCGGCCGTCGGCGGCGTCGCGGGCCGCGCCGGCGAAATCGTCATCCAATCGGAGCAGAATCGATTGAGTTTCCGGGTCGCCAAACCGGCAGTTGAACTCGAGCACCATCGGTCCCCGCTCGGTCATCATCAGCCCCACGTAGAGCACACCGCGGTACTCGCGACCGTCCGAGGCCATGCCGGTGATGGTCGGTCGAACGATTTCGTCGAGAATGTGGCGGCTGGTGCCCGGCGGAAGGACCAGTGCGGGAGAATGGGCTCCCATGCCCCCGGTATTCGGACCCAGGTCGCCGTTGAGGGCACGCTTGTAGTCGTGGGACGTGGCCACCGGCACCACGTTGGTGCCGTCCGATATCACCATGTACGAAACCTCGGTTCCCTCCAGACACTCTTCCACCAACACTCGGTCGCCGCTGTCACCGAAGCGCCGGCTCTCAAAAAACGTATCGATGGCCGCCGCCAGATCGTCCTCGTCTCGGACGATCAGAACCCCCTTGCCGCCAGCCAGGCCATCGGCCTTCATAACCACAGGGAACCCACGCTTCGAGGCCGCCCGGGCCGCCTCATCCGCACTTCGCACGACCTCGGCATCTGCGGTGGGGATGCCATGTCGCCAACAGAATTCCTTGGCGAAGACCTTGCTCGCCTCGAGTTCGGCGGCCTGCCGCCTGGGTCCGAAAATCCTCAGGCCCCGGCGGCCAAACTCATCGGCGATGCCCAGGGCCAGCGGAAGCTCTGGACCCACCACCGTGAGGTCGACCCTGAGCTCGGCTGCCGCGTCGGCGACCGCCGGCAGATCATCAGGAGAAAAGGGAAGTAGGTCGGCCGTCTGGGCGATGCCGGGGTTTCCGGGCGCCGCATAGATCTCTCCCACTCCCGGCGATCGGCGAAGGGCGTGGACGATGGCATGCTCCCGTCCTCCCGAGCCCAAGACCAGAACCTTCACAGACCCACCTTTCACCCGTGACGGCACGGGTTCCCGTCGCCCGAAGGCAAAGGCCGGACCGCCTCCACCCTCGCATCACGACATTGTACCGCACGGAACAAGGACTCCCCACCAGTGTGCGTCTCATGAGAGCAACGGAACTGCCTCGGCGCAGTGACTGGAGGTCCGATGCGTGGTAGTCTTCCGCCGCCTCCGCCGACGGCAGTCAGAGCGGGCACGGAGAACCACACGAGGAGAGAGCGAGACCCATGTCCAAGAATGTTTACCTCACCACCACCGGTCCGGCCGCCGGCAAGAGCGCAATTGTCCTCGGCCTGATGTCGTTGCTCGATCGAGAGATCCACAAAGTCGGGTTCTTCCGGCCCATCGGTCGTCTGGGCGGGTCCGACACATCCACCCTCGATCCCAACGTTGAGCTGATCTGCTCCACCTTCGACGTCAGCTGCGACCCGAAGGCCATGGTGGGCCTGACTGACCGTGAGGCCACCGATTTGATCACCTCAGGTCACCAGGATGAGGCACTGGAGAGGATTCTCGAGGCCTACAAGGCCTATGAAAAAGAACTCGATTTCGTGCTCATCGAGGGCACCAATTTCCAAGGCCCGACAGTGGCTTTCGAGTTCGACGTTAACGCGGAAATCGCCCGAACTCTGGGGGCACCGATCCTGCTCGTGGTGAGCGGCCGCGGTCGGAAGCCCGGGGAGATCGTGGACACCACCATCCTCAGCAAGGAACGATTCGACGAGCTCGGCGTCGACCTGCTCAGTGTGATCGTCAACCGCGCCGACCCCGACAACCTGGACGAAGTCACCTCGGAACTCTCCTCTCGGTTTGGCAATGCCGGTGTCTCCTTCGCTGGGGCCATCCCGGAAGACGAAATCCTGGCCAAACCACGGATGGACGAAATCGCCTCTGTGCTCGGCGCCGAGGTGCTCTATGGTGAGCGTTATCTCGACAATCTGGTCTTCAGTTTCAAGCTCGCTTCCATGAGGCTCGGCGCGCTGCTCGAACGACTAGAACCGGGATCACTGGTGATCACCTCAGGTGACCGGACCGATGTTCTGCTCGGCCTGTTGGCCTCCCAGATGTCGTCGTCGACTCCGAGTCTGGCGGGGATACTGCTCTCCAGCGGACTGCGCCCCTCGGAGACCGTCCACCAGCTCATCAGCGGGCTGCGCGGCGCCCAACTTCCGGTGCTGCTGGTGGACACAGGTACCTACCAGACCGCCATCGACGTGGACCACGTGGCCTCGGCCATCACACCCCAGAGCTACCGCAAGATCGAGACCGCCAGGATCCTCTTCGAAGAGTACGTGGACCTGGACGTGCTCAGGTCGCGCTTCTCCGCCGCCCGCACCGAACGGGTGACGCCCCAGCTCTTCCTCCACAACCTGATCGAGAAGGCACGTTCCGACCGGCGGCGAATCGTTCTACCAGAGGGCACCGAGGACCGAATCCTGCGGGCGGTGGATTCTCTGCAGCGGCGCAGCGTCGTGGATCTGACGCTGCTCGGCAACGTCGATGAGATTCGGGACCGGGCCGCCAAATTGAAGGTGGACCTCGAGGGTGTCCAGCTCATCGACCCCGCCACGGCCGACCAGTTGGACGCGTACGCCGCCGCCTACCATGAGCTCCGCCAGCACAAGGGCGTCGCTTTGGAGGCGGCACGCGAGGTCATGCAGGACGCGACCTATTTCGGGACCATGATGGTCCACCGCGGCGACGCCGACGGCATGGTCTCGGGCTCGATCAACACCACCGCCCACACCGTCCGACCGGCCTTCGAGTTCATCAAGACTGGTGAGGGTTTTTCGCTGGTGTCGAGTGTCTTCTTCATGTGCCTGCCCGACAGGGTGTTGGTCTACGGCGATTGTGCGGTGAATCCCAATCCCACCGCCGAGCAGCTGGCGGAGATCGCCATCGCGTCAGCAGGCACCGCGGCCGCCTTCGGTATCGAACCCCGCGTCGCCATGCTGTCCTACGCCACCGGCAGCTCCGGCACCGGCGCAGACGTGGATCGGGTCCGCGCCGCCACCGAGCTTGCCCGGGAGAGGCGGCCGGACTTGGCCATCGACGGCCCGCTCCAGTACGACGCGGCGGTGGATGCGGGTGTCGCCCGTACCAAGCTGCCCGACTCGTCGGTGGCCGGCCGCGCAACGGTCTTTATCTTCCCGGACCTCAACACCGGCAACAACACCTACAAGGCAGTGCAACGCTCCGCCAACGCCATCGCCGTAGGTCCGGTGCTGCAGGGCCTCAGGAAGCCGGTCAACGACCTCAGCCGGGGCTGCACCGTGCCCGATATCATCAACACCGTTGCCATCACGGCGATTCAGGCCCAGGCCGCCGACGACGAGTAACCCCAGCCACTTTCGGCAGAATGTGGGTTGTAGGTTCACACGCGCCCCGTGAACGTGCCCGTCTCCGTGACCGTGCCCGGGATGGTCCTGAGGTCTTGGGGCGCGGGCCACAGGACCCCAGATAACTCGAATGGAAATGGAGATTGCGCCGCGTCCCTCGAAGGCGGGGGGATCTTCGTTCTGGGATCCGGGATCTGGGATCCGGGATCTGGAATCAGGCGCTGGTCCACACCTTCCATACCTTCCACACCCTCCACACCGAGTAGGTGGTTGGTGGTATCGTTCGCACATGGACAGCGAGGTCCTCGACGGTGGGGCACAGCCCGAGGAGATCGGCTTCGAGGAGTCACTTCGGCCGAGGAGTCTCGACGAATTTGTCGGTCAACTGCGTCTGAAGGCAAACCTCGGGGTCTTCATCTCTGCGGCCAGGGACCGCTCAGAGGCCCTCGACCACGTCCTGCTCTTCGGCCCCCCCGGACTCGGGAAGACCACACTCGCCCACATCATCGCCGGTGAGATGGGCTCCGAACTCCACGTGACGTCGGGTCCGGTGCTCGAGCGGGCCGGCGATCTGGCCGCCATGCTGACCAACCTGCAGGCCGGCGACGTGCTCTTCATCGACGAGATCCACCGTCTCCCGCCGGCGGTTGAGGAGATCCTCTACCCGGCAATGGAGGACTACGAGCTCGATCTTGTGATCGGCCAGGGTCCGGCCGCGCGAAGTGTGCGCCTGACCCTTCCACGCTTCACTTTGGTGGGGGCGACGACTCGCACCGGGCTGCTGACCGCGCCACTGAGAGACCGATTCGGCATCGTTCATCGGCTCGAGTTCTACCCCAAGGACGACCTCGGAGCCATCGTTCTGCGCTCCGCCCGCATCCTCGGCATCGAAGTGGAGGACGACGCTTCCAACGAGTTGGCGCGGAGGGCGCGGGGAACCCCCAGGATCGCGAACCGGCTACTCCGGCGAGTGCGCGACTTCGCACACCACCTGGGCAGCGAAGCAGTGACCGTCAAGGCGACGCGCTTCGGACTCGAACAAATGGAGGTGGATGACTTCGGTCTGGACCATCTCGACCGCAGGGTTCTCACCACCATCATCGAGATCTACGGCGGCGGTCCGGTGGGGCTCAAGGCGTTGGCCGCATCCATCGGCGAGGACCGAGGCACCCTCGAGGACATCCACGAGCCCTATCTGCTGCAGATAGGCATGCTGCAACGGACCCCTCGGGGGCGGGCCGTCACCGCCGCCGCCTACCGCCATCTCGGCCTGAACGCTCCTGGTGCCGACAGGCAGCTCTTCGAGGATCCCAGTTGACTCCGATTCCAGTGATCCTCAACCCGACGGCCGGTGGCGGGCGGTTGCTGCGGCTGCGTCCCCAACTCGACGCTGTGGCGCACAGTCTCGGTGTGGAGCTGGAGTTCTGGTTCACCGAGGAGCGGGGCCACGGTGAGAAGCTGGCCCGCGCGGCAGCCGATCAGGAACGGCCGCTGGTGCTGGCCTGGGGCGGCGACGGCACCTACAACGAGGTGGCCCGCGGGCTCTTGGGTAGCCATAGCGCCCTGGGAGTGCTGCCGGGCGGCACCACGTCAGTCCTGGCCTATGAGTTCCACATCCCGAGGCCCGCGCCCCGGGCGCTGAAAGCACTGCTGGGAGGGGCCGATCGCCCCATGCGGGTGGGCGCGTCGGACCGTGATGATCTGGTGATGCTGATGCTGTCCTCCGGTCCCGATGCGGTGGTCGTCCGCGATTCCATCAGCCGACGAACGGGGAATTACAAGGGCAAGACCGGTATCGCGCTGCAGGCGCTTCGCGAGCTGGCCAGCGGTCGCCCCTTGCCCCGGCTCCAAGTGCGATCGGGCGATCGCACGGTGGACGGCGGTTGGGTCATCGTCGGAAACTCCACGTGTTTTGGCGGCCCCTTCCGAGCCACACCCGGCGCCGATCCCTTCGCGCCGTCCTTCGAGGTCGTGGTCCACCAGGGCACCAGTCTCCTCTCCGCCATAGGCTTCGCTCTCGGCATCCCCTTCGGCCGCCACGTGACGCGCTCCGACGTCATCCGGTTCGCCTGTGACCGGGTCACCATCGAACCGGTTCCCCGCGACGCCCGGCTGCCCTATCAGGTGGACGGCGACCCAATCCAGGACCTGCCCGTGACCCTCGAAGTGGATCCCAGGGCCCTTGTCGTGCGGTTGCCGCGCGATCACGTCACATAGTCCCGAGCCCCGAGTCCCGGAACTGCCGCTAATCGTCCAAACCGACGAACAGATCGGTGGAGATGTACCGCTCCGAGGTCGACGGCACGATGAAGACCACGAGCTTCCCATCCAGCTCCGGCCGCTCGGCGACCTTGAGTGCGGCGGCACAGGCAGCGCCCGAAGAGATTCCCACCAGAATGCCCTCCTCCCGAGCCATCCGGCGGGCGGTGGCGAACGCTTCATCGTTGGAAACGGAAATCGCCTCGTCAACCACGGAAGTGTCGAGGTTGTCGGGGATGAAACCGGCGCCGATGCCCTGGATCTTGTGGCTTCCCGGCTCACCGCCGGAAATCACCGGCGAGTCGGCGGGTTCCACCGCGATGATGCGGACATCCGGTTTTCTCACCTTCCAGAAACGGCCAACGCCGGTCAATGTTCCGCCCGTGCCGACCCCGGCAATGAAGACCGCCATCTCACCGTCGGTGTCCCGCCACAGTTCGAGGGCCGTGGTGGTCTGGTGAATCTCGGGGTTGGCGGGGTTCGAGAACTGCCCGGGAATGACGGCCCCCGGGATCTCCACCAACAACTCCTCGGCCCTCGCTGCGGCGCCGCGCATACCGTCCGCCGCCGGGGTCAGGTGGATCTCGGCACCCAACAGGCGCAGCACCCTACGACGCTCCAGCGACATGGAATCGGGCATCGTCAGCACGCAGCGATATCCCCGGGCCGCCGCCACCATGGCCAACGCGATGCCCGTGTTCCCAGAGGTGGGTTCAACGATGGTGGAGACGCCGGGGGTCAGTCCTCCCTTTGCTTCGAGAGCCTCGATCATTGCCACCCCGATCCGGTCCTTCACCGAGTGCGCCGGGTTGAAGAACTCCAGCTTGGCGGCGACGGTGGCCGGCAAGCCCGCCGCTATCCGGTTGAGTCGAACCAGCGGTGTGTTGCCCGTCAAACGGGTGATGTCGGATGCAATATTCATGGTGGCCTCCGGAAGGGGAAACCAGCGCTGGATGAGACGTATTCTCTGCTTCAGATGCCGGATACCAGATTCCGGATACCGGAACGAAGAACAAAGAACGAAGATCCCCCCGCCCACCCTGAAAGCGAGATGGTTGGTTGCTTGCGGTCTGGGGCAGACGGCACGCGGCGAGCAGGATCCACAATTTCCAAACCCTCCATACCGGACGGGTGGGGGATCAACGCGTCAGACGCTGCAGCGCCAGCCTCAGAATTTCGGTGATGTCCTGCTTGTCATCCTCGGTGAGGACGGCGTCAACGGCCCGGCGCGCCTCCCGCAACGGATAGCCCAGGTTGACCAAAGCCGACACGGCATCGGTTCGCTGGTCACCCGCACCGGCCGTCACCTCGTCGAGTTGGCCCTTCAGCTCGAGCACGATCCTCTGCGCGGTCTTCTTGCCGACGCCCGGAGTCTTCTGCAGCCGCGCCACGTCCGAATCCTGGACGGCCTCGGCCAGTTCGGCCGTGGTCAGGCCGGACAAAACGGCCAGCGCCGTCCTCGGACCCACACCGGCGACACCGATGAGCCGATCAAAGGCCTCGAGGTCGGACGGCTCGGGAAAGCCATAAAGCTCGATGGCGTCATCCTTGAGCCGGGTGCGGATCCAAAGCGCGGCCTCGTCGCGCCCCGACAGCTGTTGGAACGCCCTCAGCGTGATCGACACCAGATATCCGACGCCCCCAGAGGAAACCAGAACCGTTCCCGGATCCACCAGTTGGAGGCGACCTTCGAGGCGGCCGATCATCCCACGCCCTCAACTGGCGAGATCAAGAGCCTAGCCACGCGGGGCAAAACGCTCCATCAGCTGATTGTCGACCTCAACGACGGTGTTGCGACGGCGTTCGGCGATCATGGATTGGAGCAACTGTTGTGCACGCTGGGCGGTCAGCCGGGCACGGGCGTTGGCTCCCTCCTGGTCGATCTCGTCGGGACCCACCAAGTTCAAAGCCTCGACCCTCGCGACCACCACACCGCGATCACCAAGCTGGACCGGACCCAATACGTCTCCCACATCGGCGGAGAACACCGCCTCGTCCACCGCAGGAGCCGGTCCAATGGCACCGATAGCGGTGCCGCGCCGGTAGCCCGGCACTTCCACGACGGTGGTGCCGAACTCGGCCGCCAACTCGCCGGAGTCCCCGCCATCACGCCAACGCTGGGCGAATTCAGAGGCAACGCCGACGGCGAGACCCAGCGCCTTCAGCTTGCGGACCTCCTGTTCCACTGCCGGTCTGACGTCTTCGAACGACGGCACACCCTCGGGCTGTACCTCGGCCAACTGCCAAACGATCCAACCCCGTGGAATCGGCATCGGACCGCCCACGTGCCCCACCTCGACCTTAAAGGCCTGGTTGGAAAACTCCTCGCCGCCGCCGGTGCCGGGGATGGCCTGGCCCGATTCGAAGGCGGGACTGACGTTGAGAACCACCGCCTCGTCCTCATCGGCGATGACCTGCCACTCCTCGTCGGTGGCGGGCTCCTCAGAGGCGATTCGCCGCATCAAAGCGGCGGCTCGGATCTCTGCCTCGGCCGCGGCGCGCCCCTCGAGTACGCGGAACTTGACCTGATCCGCCACCTCGTCAAAGGGCTGCTGCTGCTCGGGCTTGAAGCCCTCGACCTTGATGATGTGGAACCCGAACTGGCTTTCCACCGGACCGATGATCTCTCCAGGTTTGGCGTTGAAGACCGCGTCCTCGAACTCCTTCACCATCTCGTTGCGGCCAAACCATCCAAGGTCACCGCCGTTGTCCTTGGAACCCGGGTCCTCGGAGTGCTTGGCGGCCAATTCGCCAAAATCTCCACCGGCCTGCGCGATCTTGAGCACCCCGTCTGCTTTGAGTCTGACTTGGGCACGATCATCAGCGCTCGCCGACGGAGGCAGCCGCAACAGGATGTGGCGTGCGTTGGCCTGCTCACCGAGCACAAAATCCTCGAGATGCTCGTCGTAGTAGACCTCGAGCTCGTCGTCCGTAACCGGCAAGGTTCGCCGCAGACGGGAGGTCTCCACCACGAGGTAGCGGATCACCCGCTGCTCTTCGCGACGATAGTCCTCCTGATTGTCCTCGAAGTACGCCGTCAAGACGTTGTCGTCCACCGTGACATCGTTGAGGAATCGTTCGTAACGAATCTGCACCGCATTGAGGTCAGCCGTTTCGCGCTGCCGGCGCAGGTCCGCCTCCACCTCATCGTCGCCGACGTAAACGCCCCGTCGAACCAGGGTATTCAGCTTGCTGATAAGGAGGTCCTCTTCGAAGTTCTTCTCGAATTCCTGCGGACTCATCTGGAAATAAGAACGGATGATTCGTTCGTAGGTCGCCTGCCCTACAAAGGCGCCATCCTCGTTGAGGAACAGCGGTGTCGCCAGGATGGCCTCCTGCAGCTCTTCGTCTGATACCACAAGGCCGGCCGCCGCGGCCTCCTCGAGGTGAAGCTCGCGATCGATGAAATAGGCCACCGTCTGCCCCGCCATGTCCACCTGGCCGCGGAGCTGATTCCATTGATCTCCGAACTGTTGCTGGAATCGATCGTTCATCCGGCGCAGTTCACCGATGAACTCTGCCTCGGAGACATTGCG
Organism: uncultured Holophagae bacterium; assembly: GCA_963710645.1. Classification (GTDB taxonomy): domain Bacteria; phylum Acidobacteriota; class Thermoanaerobaculia; order Thermoanaerobaculales; family Sulfomarinibacteraceae; genus FEB-10. Next base: position 1,283,692 of record CAVQBD010000009.1, read on the forward strand.
GTCACCGATGCGCACAGCCGAGCGACCGCCGCCGGCTCCGCCCGAGCGACCGGAACCCCAGTCCACAAACACCAGCAACACAAAGACCAACACCACGCCCCACAAGACGAACTTGAGGTGTCTCAGGTTGTCACGCAAGTATTTCAACGCCATGATCGCGCCTCCCGACTCGGAGTGGCGAAGTGTAGCGAAGCGATGGTCTTGACGCAACTGGCTCCGGCTGCTTGCCGCTTGATTACGAGCATGTTACGTTTCCATTTGGAGGGATGGATCGGGTGGCACGGGGCTTGCAGCTTGATTGGGTCATGGTGCGGGTCAATACGGTGCGACGCATCGCCATCGTGTTGGCTGTGGTGGCCGTTGTCGCCTTGATGGTGGCCCTTGGTTTCCAGTACCTGAATCCCGAGCCAGACGAACGCGCCCGCCGCGCCATCTTGCGGGCCGAGCAGCTGCGCGAGCAGGTCATGGCCCTCGAACTTCCAGAGAGCTGGAAAGACAATCTGGTCAACGCTGAACGGGCCCTGGAAAACGCTAACAACGCTTTCTCAGAGCAACGCTGGCCGGAGGCCGAGCTCGAGGCCGAGGATGCCGGCAGCCGGTACGATGCCATGCTCGGCGTGGGACGCAGTCAAATGGGTGGCGCTGGGCACTTCTACAGCATCGACGGAAGGGTACAGGTCCAGCGACCGGGTAAGGCCGATTGGCAGACGGCCCAAAACAGGATGCCGGTCTTCAACGGCGACTTCGTCCGCACAGGCCGGGACGGGTCAGCCGAGATCTTGTTCGAAGACGGCAGCCTGTACCGCATCGCGCCGGATTCCCTGCTCGAGGTCCATCACCGAGCCGCAAGCCAGGATGTTGCGGGCGCCGTCAAGATGGTCGTCGGACGGATCAACGTCTACACCTCGGACAATCCGTCGACGGTTTCCACCGACTCCGCCAACACCGAAATCGGCAGCGACAGCCGCGTCGCGGTCGGGGTTGACGAAGAGGATCGGAGAACCACCGTCGCGACCTTCAAAGGCCGCGCGCTGGTGCGCAACCTCAGGGGCGCCGAGATGTCGCTCCGGGATCGGGAACAGGTCGCAGCATCCACCGACGGCACCTTCTCCAAGAAATACCGGATCCCGGATCCGCCGCTGCAGGTGGATCCGCACAACAACGCGGGCTTCGACCTGGTCGGTCAGCGCATCATCAATCTCAGCTGGCGGCGACCCACCCCGAACAGCGCGGTCCACCTTCAGGTCAGCCGCTCCCACCGGTTCATCGCCGAAGAAACCGATGTGGACGCACCAGGCCTCCGGAAAGACGGCGTCCGGCTCGAAGCGATGGAAGCCGGAACCTATTTCTGGAGATTGGCAACGGTGGGCGCCGAGGATCTGCGCTCGGAGTGGAGTGCCGTTCGCCGGTTCCGGATTTTCTCCTCCGATCACCAGAGCCTGCTTCAGGACACGACCCCACCGGCGCTCGAGGTTTTCCCACCGAATCAGATGGGCAACATGTTCATCGTTGAAGGAAAGACCGAGCTCGGAGCCACGGTGACCATCAACGGCGAAGTGGTCAAGCTGGACAGCTCGGGACGGTTCCGCAAGACGGTGGAGGTCATCGAAGACGGCTGGAATCACCTCATCATCCAGGCGGAGGATCCGTCCGGCAATGTCACAGAACGACGCGAACGCGTCCACGTGGAGGTCTATTGATGCACCTATCCAGCCTACTCGGGCTGTTCTCCTCCGACCTGGCCATCGATCTCGGCACGGCCAATACTCTGGTCTTCGTGCGGGGTAAGGGGATCGCGGTGGTGGAACCCTCCATCGTCGCCGTCAACCGCAACACGAACCGGGTGGAGGCGGTGGGCGCCAAGGCAAAGGACATGCTCGGCAAGACGCCCAGCAATATCCAGGCAATCCGGCCCATGAAGGATGGCGTCATTGCCGACTTCGAAGTGACTGAGAAGATGCTAGAGCACTTCATTAAGAAGGCCCACGGCCGCTCCTTCCTGGTTCGACCAAGGATCGTCATATCGGTTCCGTCGGAGATCACCCAGGTGGAGAAGCGGGCGGTCAAGGACACCGCATTAAAGGCTGGAGCCAGCGAGGTCTACCTCATTGAACAGGCGATGGCGGCTGCCATCGGCGCCGGGCTTCCCATCACCGAGCCCTCGGGTAATATGATCGTCGATATCGGTGGCGGCACCTCCGACGTGGCGGTGATCTCCCTCGCCGGCGTTGTCTACTCGAGATCGGTGCGGGTTGCCGGCAACGAGATGGACGAAGCGATCATCCAGTACCTCAAGAAGAAGTACAACCTGCTGCTTGGCGAGCGCACCGCCGAGTTGATCAAGATGGAGATCGGGTCGGCCTACCCACTGGACGAGCCACTGACCCTCGAGGTCAAGGGGCGGGACCTGGTAGAGGGGATTCCGAAGAACCTCACCATCACCGACGAGGAGATCCGAGAGGCGCTCACCGAGATCGTGGCCACCATCGTCGACGCGGTTCGCAACGCCCTGGAAAGAACACCGCCCGAGCTGTCGGCGGACATCATGGACAAGGGCATCATTCTTGCCGGCGGCGGTTCGCTGCTCAAGAATCTCGACAAGCGGCTGCGAGAGGAAACCGGTTTGCCGGTTGCCCATTGCGAGGAGCCCGGATCGGCGGTGGTCCGGGGCACCGGCATGATGCTGACCAACATCGATTTGCTGCGGAAGATCGCCATTGACTAGGGCGCAGGCAATAGGGAGTAGGGAATCGAGGCGGGTGGTCCACTGCCGACTGCCTGCTGCCAACCGCCTACTGCCTCCATGAGCGGGTATCATGACCACGTGGCGACACACCGAGTTCTGACTCCTTCCCGTTCCAAGGCGCTGCTGAGATGACCGACAACCGGCTGTTGTTGCTGCGAATCGGGCTTGTGTGGCTCCTCCTCGAGCTCGTGGCCGCCACCCAGGCACGGACGCCGGACGGCACCCCGGTGGCCTGGCGATGGGTCCGGACAGGTGTCGCCCCGTTGGTCAACAGCTCGAGCAGAATCGGTGCCTCCGTCGGACACTTCATGGACAACATCGGAGCCACCAGCCGGATGCTTACGGACAGCCAACGAATGCTCACGGAGTTGGAGGAACTCAGGGCCCGGAACCTCGCACTCGAAGAGGATGTGGCGTCGCTGCGCGACGGCTCCGCGCTGCTCGATGGCGTGGTCGTCCTCGAGACCGACGGCCTCGTGGGCCGGTGCGTTTTTCGCGACCCCGCCCGTGGCCGGATGGAAATCGCCGTTAATAGCCCTTTCGAGATCCGCCGCGACACGCCGGTGCTTACCGGCAGGGGACTGGTGGGGCGGGTGGTGCAGTCCCGGGGCCAACGATCTTGGGTCGAATTGTTGACTCATCCTGCAGCTGCGGTGGCCGTGCAGACGACCGATGGCTCGCTCCACGCCCTCGCCACGGGGACCGGAGGAATCGACCGGCTCGAAATCCTCTTCGTTCCCCGCACCGCAGAGATCCTCCAGGGATCTGTCCTTGTGACTAGCGGCGCCGACGGCATCTATCCCCCGGGGATTCCGGTGGCGTCGGTGGTGAGCGTCCGTGAAACCGACGCCGCCTTCCTCGAAGTTCGAGCCTCCCCGGACGCCGACCTCACGACCCTCAGGGTGGTCCTCCTGTTGCCCACGGTTTCTTCTGGCCATCAGCTCGGGGTGTCGCCGTGAAAAACGCGCTCCTGATTGCCCTCACCCTCATCCTGCAGCGCGTCATGGGCGCGCCGGGGGGACCGGAATGGGCCGGTTTCGTGCTCCTGCCCATGGCCTGGCTGGCAGGATCGGCGGTGCTGGAGACGGGCCGCCGTTGGGTCTGGACCGCCCTCGTCATCGGCCTGGGGTGGGATCTTCTTCTCGAACCCATCATCGGCCCGGGCGGCATCGCCTGGAGCGCGGCCGCGGTGGTCATCCACTGGTTGGCGAGCATCATCGCCGATCGCTCGTCCAAGGCCTGGTTCGCCTTTGGGGCCGTGGGAGCGCTTGTGGTGGTCATGGTCCATCGGCTGGCCCTGTTGCCTTTGGGCATCAGCGAGTCGTGGCGCTGGATCGATCTCGGCGCCTGTGTGCTGGCCACCGCCATCTGGTGCGGACTGGTGGGCTGGATTCTGTCCCTCGGTCTGGCTGCCAGATTGCGGGCTCATCGCGCCCGAAAGCTCCGTTAGATCATGGAAATCAGAGAGGACCTGGCCTCTCAGAAGCGACGGGCCGCCATCGCCCTGGTTGCCGTAGTCCTGGCCTTCGGCGCCATCCACCTTCGTTTGGGGCAGCTGCAACTGATCCAGGGCAGCACCTGGCGACGGCTCGCAGAGAACAACCGCTTGCGCCGCATCCCTCTGATGAGTCCCCGGGGTCGAATCTACGACCGACGGGGTATCGTTCTTTCGGACAACATCCCCACCTGGGATCTCCTGCTCTTCCCAGACGAAGCGCAGGACGTGGATCGAACGATTCTCTTCCTGGCGCAGATGGGCATCGGCGGCGCCAGCGAGCTCCGCGAACGGGTCGCCGACCTACGGCTCGCCCGGCTGGCACCCCTGGTCATCGCCGACGACCTCGATTGGGAGCAAGTGGCACACATCAGATCTCGCCAGAGCGACCATCCCGAGCTCGCCGTGGTCAGCGGATTCCGCCGCCACTACCCCCTGGCTGAGACCACAGCCCACGTGGTGGGCCATCTTCGGATGATCAGCCGCAACGAAATTGAGCAAACGCCCGAACTCGACCAGAACACGCTGGTGGGGGCGAACGGAATCGAGGCGTTGTGGAATGACTTCCTCTCGGGAAGTGATGGCGAACGCTATGTGGTGGTCTCGGCGGTTGGCCGCCAGATCGGCGTCGTTCGAGAACGGCCCGCCGAGGCCGGGCGAGATCTCGGCACCACCCTTGACTCCCGGCTCCAACTCATCGCTGCTGAGGCCCTTGGTGAGGAGACGGGAACGGTTGTCGCCCTGGACCCCACCACCGGCGCGATCCGGGTCCTCTACTCATCACCAAATTTCGACCCGAGCCTGTTCGCGGGACGACTCTCCCGGTCACAGTGGCAGGAGCTGAGCTCTGGCCCCGAACACCCTCTCCAGGATCGGTCGCTCCAAGGGGTCTACCCTCCGGGTTCCACGATCAAGCCGTTCTTCACCATGGCGGGTCTGGCCGAGGGTGAGATCACGGCCAACACCTCGATCAATTGTCGCGGCAGCGTGACCATCTACGGCCACCGATTCCGCTGCTGGCGGCGGGGGGGACATGGCCTGGTGGACACGGTTCGCTCCCTCGAAGTGTCCTGCGACCCCTTCTACTACCAACTCGGCTACCGCATGGGCATCGAACGCATGGCTCAGTGGCTCGGACTCTTCGGTTTCGGCCAGCCCACCGGAATCGGCCTGGTGCCCGAGAACACGGGACTGGTGGGAACCCCGGAGTGGAGCCGTCGGGTCCGGGGTACACCCTGGTACCCGGGCGAGGCGATCTCGGTGGCCATCGGCCAGGGGCCGGTGCTTACCACTCCGATTCAGCTGGCACGCGCCTACGCCGCGCTGGCCAACGGCGGCTGGTTGATCACTCCCCACCTCGTGGAGTCGGCCAAGCTGCCGGAGCCGGTGGATCTCCACCTCGACCACGAGAGTCTTGCCCTGGTGAGAGAGGGCCTCGAGTTGGTCGTCCATGGCTCCAGGGGTACCGCCCGCGCCCAGAAGCGTCTCCCCATGGCTGGGAAGACGGGAACCTCGCAGGTGGCACGTCTCCAGGAGGGTGTCCAATCCGACGAACTGCCGCGTCACCTCCGGCACCATGCGCTGTTTGTCGGTTGGGCGCCCTTGGATCGTCCCAGGTTGGTGGTGGCCGCCGTTGTGGAGCACGGTGGCGGTGGCGCCTCGTCGGCCGCGCCGGTGGTTGCCAGGGTCGTCGAGGCTGCCATGACCGAGTGGGATCTCCCACCCACCCAGGGGGAAGTCAAACGTTAAACGTTGAAAGTCGAAAACACCACCACCCTCCCACCCGGAGCGAAAGGGCGCAATAGGCGGGCGTGCCGTCTTTGACATTGTTGGGAACCAAGGTGCTGGCAAACTCATCCCGTGAGGTCCCAACAATGTCTAAGGGGGCAACCTCGGGGAGCTCGGTCGGGAGATGGGCGCGCTGAAATCAAGAGGATCTTCCCATACATCCGGGCCGGTGCCAGGCACCGTCGAAATCGCATCGGAGCACGAGATCGATACATCTGCGGCGGTGCCTGGCACCGACATGGAGATCGGAATACGGGGTGGAAACCTCGGGGAGCGCCTTGGGGAGATGGGCGCGATTAAATCAACTGGGGGTCTGGACAAGGGTCCGGCGGTCACAGCCGTTCGTCGGCGGGCGGGTTAGAATCAGCCTGTGGAACATCGAATCGACGCATGGATGATTCTCGCGGTGGTCGCCATCCTCGCGGCGTCCCTTGCCACCCTGCACGCCGTCGAACCGGTGCTCGGGTCGGGCCTCCTCGTCCGTCAGGTATTGTGGGGTGCGGCGGGACTCATCCTGCTCTGGCTCCTATCCCTGCCCAACCTCACATTTTACGAACGAATCGCGCCCGCCGCTTACGGTCTCAGTCTGGTTGCTCTGGTGGCGGTACTCGTCTTCGGTGAAATCCGCGGCGGGAGCCGGGCATGGTTCGCCGTCGGTCCATTCACCATACAACCGAGCGAGTTCGCCCGGATCGGCGTCATCCTGCTCCTGGCTGCATGGCTGGGACGACGACGGTCGCAGGGGCTCGCATTTCGCGAAGGCCTAGTGATCTCGGCCATCGTCGGTGCAGCCGCCATCTTGGTGGTGGCCGAACCGGATCTCGGGGTTGCCCTCACCTATTTGCCGCTGGCAGCTGTGGCTCTCTGGATCGGCGGTGTTCCGGCCCGTACTTGGATCCTGATCATGGTCCTGACTTTGGTGGCTGCGGGCATTCTCTGGCAGGCGGGGCTGAAACCCTATCAGAAGGAGCGTGTGTTGACCGTGATGGACCCCGAACGGGATCCCTACGGCTCCGGATACCAGGTCCGACAATCGAAGATCGCGGTGGGCTCCGGCCGTTTCGCCGGCCAAGGTTTGGGACGGGGTTCTCAGTCGCTGCTCAGCTTCTTGCCGGCACAGCACACCGATTTCGCCTATGCGGTCTGGGCGGAGGGGACGGGATTTCTTGGTGCCACCTTGCTGCTGACCGCTTATGGCCTGTTGATCCTGCGCATCGGCCTGACAGCCCTCGCCACCGAGAGTCGGCACGGTCTCGTGCTGGCATCATTGGTGGGTGCCTGGCTCGCTTTCCAGATCGTGGTCAACATGGGCATGGTGCTGGGCTGGTTGCCCACAACCGGCATCACCTTGCCGTTGTTTTCATATGGCGGCTCATCACTCTTGTCCACCTGCATCGGCCTCGGCATCGTCCAGTCGGTATGGCGCCACCGGCTGCTCTACCACTGATGAACTCGGTCCTCTACCTCTCCGTCAATCCCTTTGAAACACGGGTGGCCCTTCGCGAGAATTCCCGTCTCGTGTCCTACAGCGCCGAGCGCCACCGTACTTCCTCGGTGGTGGGAAACCTCTACAAGGGCAGGGTCACCAGGGTGCTGCCGGGCATGCAAGCGGCCTTCGTGGACGCGGGGCTGGCCCGTGATGCCTTTCTCTACGTCAGGGAGGCGGGCGGAATCCTCGATGACTTCACCGATATCTTCCCCACCGAGGATGGCGACATGGGCATTTCGGACGCCTCGGCGTCCAATATCGGCGACCTCCTCCAGCAGGGACAGGAGGTCCTTGTCCAGGTGGTCAAGGACCCGCTGGGGACCAAGGGCGCCCGGCTGACGACCCACATCACCTTGCCGGGGAGATTCCTTGTCTATCTCCCAACGGTGCGCCAGCGCGGTGTCTCGCGGAGGATCGCCGACCCCGATGAGCGGGCCCGTCTGAAGGAAATCATCGACGGCTTCGAGAGCCAGCACGGATGGATTGTCCGCACCGCAGGGGAGGACCGGGGGACATCGGAATTGGAGGCCGACCGCGACTACCTGGTCCAGCTGTGGGCACGCATCCAGGCAGGGTCAGAGCGATCTCGTGCGCCTTCCCTCATCCACCGTGAGCTGAGCCCCATCCTGCGCACGGTGCGCGACATGTTCACCCATTCCATCCAGGAGGTCTGGGTGGACGACGAGGAGAGCTTCCAGGAAATTCTCGATTTTCTCGAGCAGACCGAACCGGCGCTGGTGCCGCGCGTCAAGCTGTTCCGCAAAACCACCGATCTGATGACCGATTTCGGCATCGAACGCGAGCTCGAAAAGGCCCTACGGCCAAAGGTCTGGCTGAAATCGGGGGGCTACCTGGTTGTCAACCAGACCGAGGCTCTGGTGGCCATCGACGTGAACACCGGCAAGTATGTCGGCTCCACCTCGTTGGAGGACACCGCCTTTGTCATCAACATGGAGGCGGTGCGGGAGGTGGTCCGCCAGCTCCGGCTTCGCCACCTGGGCGGGATCGTGGTCGTCGATTTCATCGACATGGAGGAGGCCGACCACCGCCAGGGCGTTTACGACGCGTTGGCCCTGGAGCTTGCTTCGGATCCAGCCAGGACACAGCTGCTCCCCATGTCCGACATCGGCCTGATCCAACTCACCCGCAAGCGCACCAGACCGAGCCTCGAACGGACCCTGAGCCGGGAGTGTCCCTACTGCCACGGCTCCGGACGTATCAAGTCGCAGGCCACCATCTGTCTGGAGATCCGGCGCGAGCTCTTGAACACCGTGGAACGGGGGGTGGGGGACCAGGTCTCGCTGGTGGTCCATCCTGAGGTCTCCCACTACCTCCAGGGACCCTTCCGCGAACTCCTGCGCGAACTCGAGCAGGATCACGGAATCCAGGTCATCCTGCGCGAGAATCCGCTGTATCACCAGGAGCAGTACGAAATCACCGGGTAGTCAAGATCGCTCAATTCGCCCCGCGAATCGAGCGTTTCACAGGATCGAAGCAGTCGGCGCACTCGGCGTTGTGCAACGACCAGGGAGATCTCGGAGCGCCCAGAGGCCCAGCCGTCCGATCTCATACCATCAACTATTTACTATTCGCTATTCACTATTCACTATTCACTATTCACTTCCGCGCTACAGCGGCTCGTACAACGTACGACGCTGGCGGGGGATGTAGCCGGCGCCGCGGATCACCCGTTCCATGTCGGCCTGCGACATGCGGTACTCGGCGCCGGCCGCCGCCACCACATTTTCTTCGAGCATGATCGAACCGAGGTCATCTGCCCCGAAGAGGAGTGACAGCTGGCCGATTTTGGGGCCCTGAGTGACCCAGGAACCCTGGACATGGCTGATGTTGTCGAAGGCGAGTCTGGAGATGGCCAGAGTCCTCAAGTAGTCGTAGCCGCCGGACGGCTCGACCTCACCCTCCAAATCAGTGGCCTGGTCCTGGAAGGTCCACGGGATGAACGCCGTAAAACCACCGGTGTCGTCCTGAACCTCGCGCACACCGAGGAAGTGCTCGACCCGTGCGGAGTAAGGTTCGCCGACGCCGAACATCATGGTGGCGGTGGTCCGGAGACCGAGCTGGTGGGCTTCTCTATGGACCCGCAGCCAGTGGGCGGTGGGGGCCTTGGCCCGGGACCAGATCCTCTTGCGCGTCTCCTCCTCGAGGATTTCAGCCCCGCCCCCTGGAATCGAGTCCAGGCCGGCGGCCACGAGCCGTGAGATGACCTCCTTGACCGCGAGCTTTTCGGCCTTGGCCACAAAGAAGATCTCCGGCACCGAGAAGGCGTGGAGATGGATTTGGGGAAAGGTCGACTTGAGGTTGCTCAGGAGATCCTCGTAATAGTCCAGACGCAGCGAGGGATGCACGCCACCCTGTAGGAGGATCCCTGTGCCGCCAGCGGCCACGGTCTCGGCCACCTTCTCGATGATCTTGTCGAGTGGCAGCAGATACGCCTCGTTGTCGTCGAGCTTGCGATAAAAGGCGCAGAATCGGCAACGGTAGATGCAGACGTTGGTGTAATTGATGTTGCGGTCGATGATGTAGGTGGCCTGGTGCGGATCCGCCATCCGGTCGCGCACGACTGCGGCGGCCTGTCCGAGCTCGAGCAGCGGTGCGCTGTCGAATAGGGTCTGCAGATCTTCGCGGTCCAGACGATCACCCGAGACCGCTCGATCAAGAATGCCGTTCACAACGGTTGAGTCAGCCATCTTCACCTTCAACAACTCCGATTCCTCCCGCGTTCCCTCCTCGCCTTCAGGCCGACACAGGAGCGGTCAGAAGGGAACACGGGAGGAATCGGAGCCAAACCCGGGCGTCAACCCTGTGACATCTGCTCCAGGAACTCCTTGTTGGTCTCCGACTTGTCGAGACGCTCGAGCAGCAGCTCCATGGCCTCCACCGCCGACAGTGAGGACAGGACCTTGCGGAGGACCCAGATGCGGCGCAACTCCCATTCGTCGATGAGCAGCTCCTCCTTGCGGGTGCCCGACCTGTGAATGTCGATGGACGGGAAGACCCGGCGCTCCACCAGTTTGCGGTCGAGGTGGACCTCCAGGTTGCCGGTGCCCTTGAACTCCTCGAAGATCACGTCATCCATCCGCGATCCGGTGTCCACCAGGGCCGTGCCGATGATCGTCAAGCTGCCGCCCTCCTCGATGTTGCGGGCCGCACCAAAGAACCGCTTGGGTTTCTGCAGCGCGTTGGAGTCCACGCCACCCGACAACACCTTGCCCGACGGCGGAACTACGGTGTTGTAGGCCCGTGCCAGGCGAGTGATGGAATCGAGTAAAATCACCACGTCACGCTTGTGTTCCACCAGGCGTTTTGCCTTTTCGATGACCATCTCCGCCACCTGAACGTGGCGAGTCGCCGGTTCGTCGAAGGTGGACGAAATCACCTCCCCGCGGACCGACCGCTCCATGTCGGTGACCTCCTCGGGACGCTCGTCGATGAGCAGCACGATGAGCGTGATCTCGGGGTGATTCACGGTAATCGAGTTGGCGATGGCCTGCAACATCATGGTCTTGCCGGTCCGGGGTGGGGCCACCAGCAGACCGCGCTGTCCTTTGCCAATGGGAGTCACCAGGTCCATGACCCGGGCGGTCATGTTGTCAGGCACCTCGAGCACGACCCGCTCTTCGGGGTAGAGCGGCGTCAGGTTGTCAAAATGGACCTTCTCCATGGAGACTTCCGGCGGCTCGAAGTTGATCGCCTCGACCTTGATCAGGGCGAAGTACCGCTCTCCCTCCTTGGGAGGTCGGATCTGTCCGGAGACGGTGTCACCGGTGTGCAGATTGAAGCGGCGAATCTGGGACGGCGACACGTAGATATCATCCGGACCAGGGAGATAGTTGTACTCCGGAGCCCGCAGGAATCCGAAGCCCTCCGGCAGCACTTCGAGCACGCCCTCACCGAAGATCAGTCCCTCACGTTCGGTCTGCCGTTGGAGAATTCTGAAGATCAGGTCCTGCCGACGCATCCCGGAGGGATTCTCCACGCTGAGGCCCTTGGCGATGGCCGACAATTCGCTGATGGTCATCTCCTTCAGCTGGGTCAGATCCAACCGCCCGTCGTGGGCAACCTCGGTGGAAATCTCGTACTCCTTGATCTCGTCATCGAGATCGAGCGGAATCACCACCGGTTCTTCAGTCGTTTCCTTCTTCTTGCGTCCCATTTCAGTCTCCCCGTTGATGTTCAGTTCGCCAGCCGGCGACCACCTCATCGATTCCGGCCATGAGCTCCCTGCGACCCTCGCCGGTTTGAACGCTGACTGTCAGTGGCTGCCGCGGCAGCCCGAGTTGCTGCTGGACCCGCTGCCGCATCTTCGCCTGCTGGCCACGACCCACCTTGTCGGCCTTGGTCAGTACCACCAGCCGCTCCACTCCCGAAGCCAGCAAGAGTTCCTGGAGATCCAGATCCAGCGCTGTGGGCCCGTGACGAATGTCAACCAGAGTCACCACACCCGCCAACCGTTCCTCCTGGGCCAAGTACAGCCCCAGTTCCCGGCCCCAGTCCTCCCGCAGCTGCCTGGCCACCTTGGCGTAGCCGTAGCCCGGCAGGTCAACCAGGTAGAAGGATTTGTTGACCAGGTAAAAATTGAGCGTTCGCGTCTTGCCGGGCGCCTTGGCGACCCGGGCGAGCTTGCGCTGGAAGAGCCAGTTGAGCAGGCTCGACTTGCCGACATTGGACCGGCCAGCCACCGCGACGTGGGGAAACCACTCCCGCGGTCTGTCCGGCGCCCGCAATGCGGCGCCGCGGAATTCAACTTCTCGAATGTCCACATCTAGTGAGCGACGGGTGGTGAATCGTAGCTCGACTCCGACTCGCCGCGGGCCTGAGCCACTCCGGTCTGTCCATCACGAACCAGGGCAGTTTCCAGCACCTTGTCCATGTGGCTCACCAACACAAAGGTCATCTCGTCCTTGACATCGTCCGGGATTTCCTCGAGGTCCTTCTCGTTCTCATCGGGCAGGATGATTTCACGGATCCCAGCCCTGAAGGCGGCCAGCATTTTCTCCTTGACCCCCCCCACCGGCAAGACCTTTCCGCGCAGGGTGATCTCTCCGGTCATGGCCAAATCCACCCGCACCGGAGTCGCCGTGAAGGCCGACACCAGCGCCGTGGCCATGGTGATCCCTGCGGACGGTCCATCCTTTGGAATCGCCCCTTCGGGCACGTGAACGTGGACATCGGTTTTTTCGAAGACCTCCACATCGATACCCAGGATCTCGGCCCGTGACCGGACAAAGCTGAGGGCCGCTCGCGCCGACTCCTGCATCACTTCCCCGAGTTGTCCGGTGAGGGTCACGGTGCCCTTGCCGCGCATCAAAGTGACCTCGGTTTGCAGCAGTTCCCCGCCCACCTGAGTCCAGGCGAGCCCCGAGGCGGCACCAACCTCGGGGGTGTCTTCCCGTCGCTGTGGCCGGTAGCGAGGCTGACCCAGCAGGTCGCGCACCAAGTCTTCGTTGACGGTGATGTCGGACTTGCGGGGGAGCTTGTTCTTGAGGGCTCGACGGGCGACCTTGCGGCAGATCGAGGCGATCTCACGCTCAAGGTTCCGCACTCCCGCCTCGCGGGTATGGCGCTCGATGAGGTAGAGCAAGGTGTCGCCCTCGAAATCGAGGTTGTACTTGCCTTTCAGGCCGTGTCGCTCGATCTGTCGCGGAACCAGGAACTGTCGTCCAATTTCGAACTTCTCCTGGTGGGTATAGCCCGAAAGCTGGATTTTTTCCATCCGGTCCATCAACGCAGGCGGAATGGTATGGGTCACATTGGCGGTGCAGATGAAGAACACCTTTGACAGGTCGTACTCCACATCAAGATAGTGATCGTGAAAGGTGTTGTTCTGCTCGGGATCAAGGACCTCGAGAAGGGCTCCGGCCGGGTCGCCCCTGAAGTCGGCGGCCATTTTGTCCACCTCATCGAGCAGGATCACCGGGTTGACGGTTTCCGCCTTGCGCATCATCTGGATGATCTGCCCCGGAAAGGCGCCGATGTAGGTGCGCCTGTGGCCCCGAATTTCGGCCTCGTCACGAACCCCGCCGAGGGACAACCGGACGAACTGCCGCCCGGTGGCGCGGGCGATGGATCGCGCCAAAGACGTCTTGCCGACGCCCGGGGGTCCGACAAAACACAGAATGGTGCCCGTGGTCTTGCGCACCAACTGCCGCACCGCCAAAAACTCGAGGATCCGGTCCTTGGCCTTCTCCAAACCGTAGTGGTCCTCGTGCAGGACCTTCTCGGCCCGCCTGATGTCCCTGATCTCCCGCGATGCCTTGGTCCAGGGCACGGCCAGCAACCAGTCCACGTAGTTTCTGGATACGCCGGCCTCGGCCGACACGGGCGGCATTCCTTCCAGCCGCCTGACCTCGATCAGCGCCTTTTCCTTGGCCTCTTCGGTCATGCCCGACTCGTCGATCTGCTCCTTGAGTTGCTGCAGCTCCTCCTGGGAGTCGTTGCGTCCGAGTTCCTCGTTGATCGCCTTGATCTTCTCTGACAGGTAGTACTCCCGCTGCGCCTTCTCCATCTGTTTCTTGACCCGGGAGGAAAGCCGGCGATCAATGTTGAGCTTCTCGATCTCCACATCGAGCAGATCGTTCAGGCGTTCGAGACGGGCCAGTGGGTTGACCAGCTCCAGCAGTCTTTGCTTTTCATGGGTGGGCTGGTTGAGGTGAGCGGCCATGATGTCCGCGAACTGGTTGGGATCGTCGGTCTGCAACGATGCCAGCACCCCTTCCACCGCCAAGTGATGGGAGAGCTTGGCGTACTCCTTGAACAGCTCCGACAGCTCACCCATGTACTGGGCGACAGCTGCTCCGGTGGGCACCTCTGTGGCCACCTGCTCCACGGTTGCCATGAGACAGGCGGGGTCCGCCGTGACGTCCACGATCCGTGCTCGCTCGAGCCCCTCCACCATCACCTTGATGTTGCCGGAGGCCAACTGCAGGTGCTGCACCACGCGGGCGGTGACACCGAGGTGGTAGAGATCGTCGGCCGAAGGTTCGTCCACCTTGGGGTCACGCTGGGTGGCCAGAAAGATCCTCTTGTCCGGACGCCCGAGAGCGCGCTCGAGGGCCACGACGGACGGCTGGCGGCCCACCACGAACGGGGCCATCATGTGGGGAAAGACAACCATGTCCCTCAACGGGACAATGGGCAGCAGAAATTCGTGATCGTTTTTCATGGTCTCCAACCGGCAGGGGGTGTCATGCTGCATAGAGGGATTTCAAACCGGGTCGTGGGTAACCGGCGCGGACCGCCGGCCGGCTCGTCCAGTCTAACTCACTTTTCGTACCGCGGTCAGCGGCGGCACCCGGCGTTCTACAACTTCGCGCGAGATCACGAGTTCTTTGACGTCCGGCACCGAGGGCACCTGATACATGATGTCGAGCATCAACTCCTCGAGGATGATGCGCAGCCCACGGGCTCCAACCTTGCGCTCGATGGCCTGCTCGACGACGGCGTCCAGCGCATCCGGTGTGAAACCGAGCTCCACTCCCTCGAACCCGAGAATGGTCTGGTACTGGCGCACCAGACTGTTCTTCGGTTCCGTGAGAATCCTCACCAGCGCGTCATGATCCAGATCATGAAGGGTTCCGACAACGGGAATCCGGCCGACGAACTCGGGGATCATGCCGTACTTGATGAGATCCTCGGGATGGGCCTGTTCCAATAACTCGCTGGTGTGCGGCTGGTTGCCGCCCAGGTCCACCCCAAAGCCCATGCGCTTCTGGTTCAGCCTGTTGGCGATCACCTCGTCGAGCCCAACGAAGGCGCCGCCGCAGATAAACAGGATGTTGGTGGTATCGATCTGGAGGAACTCCTGGTGGGGGTGTTTGCGGCCGCCCTGCGGCGGCACATTGGCGGTCGTCCCTTCCAGGATCTTGAGCAGCGCCTGCTGGACACCCTCGCCCGATACGTCGCGGGTGATGGAGGGATTCTCTGCCTTGCGGGCCACCTTGTCGATCTCGTCGATGTAGACGATCCCCCGCTCGGCGGCCTCCCGGTCGCCGTTCGCCGCCTGATACAGCCGCAACAGGATGTTCTCCACATCCTCGCCCACGTAACCGGCCTCGGTGAGCGTGGTCGCGTCGACGATGGTGAAGGGAACCTGGAGTTGACGAGCCAGGGTCTGGGCGAGCAGGGTTTTGCCGGTGCCGGTGGGTCCAATCAGCAGGATGTTGGATTTGGCCAGTTCCACGTCCGTGCTGCCGCGGCCGGTATGGTACTCAATCCGCCGATAATGGTTGTACACGGCCACTGAGAGCTTCTTTTTCGCCTCTTCCTGGCCGATCACATACTCTTCCAGGTGTTCCTTGATCTCGTGCGGCTTGGGCAACACCTGCTGTTTGGACTTGGCCTCGTGAACCCGGTCTTCGGCGATGATGTCGAGACACACCTCGACGCACTCGTTACAGATGTAGACTGTTGGTCCGGCGATCAGCTTCCGGACCTCATGCTGGCTCTTGCCGCAGAAGGAGCAGCGGAGCACATCACCTTCGCGCTGGGACATCTCGCCTCCAAACTCCATTGTATACCACGAGGGGGTCTCTCCTCAGCGTTGCCGGCATGACTCTACTCCCTGGAAACAATAATCTTGTCCACCAGGCCATAGTCCTTCGCCTCGTCGGCCTCGAGGATGAAATCGCGCTCGGTATCGAGGTTGATCTTTTCCATGGACTGGCCGGTGTGGTCGGCGAGGATCTTGTTGAGCCTCTCCCGCAGCCGCATGATGTCCTTGGCGTGGATGTCGATATCCGTCGCCTGGCCCTGGAGACCGTGCATCAGGGGCTGATGGAGCAGGACGCGGCTGTGAGGCAGCGCGAACCGCTTGCCCTCGGCACCACCGGCGAGGAGCACCGCACCCATGGAGGCCGCCTGACCGAGGGCGATGGTGGCCACATCGGGCTTGACGTACTGCATGGTGTCGTAGATCGCCAGCCCGGCGGTGATCGAGCCCCCCGGGGTGTTGACGTAGAGGTAGATGTCCTTCTCCGGATTTTCCGCCTCGAGGAACAACATCTGCGCGATCACCACCGACGCGACGTAGTCGTCGATGGGAAGACCCAGAAAAACCACGTTGTCTTTGAGAAGGCGGGAGAAGATGTCGAAGGATCGCTCCCCACGACTGGTCTGTTCCACCACCCAGGGAATCGGAAAACTCATCAGTCCACCTCCCCACCGGCGCGTCGAATCATCTCATTGATGGTTGATGAGATCCGGGCCGAGTGGCGGATCCCTTCAAGCTTGTTCTCCTTGGCCAGATTGGCCTTGTGTTCGGCGGGCGGAATCTGCAGACGATGGGCTTCGGACGCCACATAGGTGTCCACCTCGGCCTCGGGCACCTCGATCTCCCAGGCCTCGGCGAGTTGCTCCAAAACCAACATGTCGAGCACCCGGCGGCGCGCCCCGGGCTCCATCCTGGCGCCCAACTCCTGCCAGTCCACATCGCCCGCCTGGGGGTCCACACCCTGCATGGCCATGGAGTAGGCGAACCGGCTGAGGTCTTCCTGCACCGCCGACGACACCAACGAGGGCGGAAGTTCGTTGACGTCGAAACCCTCCTCGAGATGATCGAGGACCGTTCGCCTCCACTGCTCCCTGCGCTCGATCTTTTTGTCCCGGGCCAGCACCTCGGCGACCCGTCCCTTCAGTTCCTCGAGCGACTCCAGACCGATGGTCTTTGCCAATTCGTTGTCGATCTCAGGCACCACCTTTTTCTTCAGTCCTTTGACGTCGATGGTGTAGCGCACGGTCTTGCCCGCGCGATTCTCGTTCTCGTCGTCGTCCGGGAAGGTCTTCTCAGCCACCCGCCGATCGCCGACCTTGGCGCCCTGCAGGGCCGCGTTGATCTGCTCCGGCACCGACTCCTGACCTATTACGAAGCGCGCGGCCTTCTCTTCGTAGGGCTCCTCGTCGGAGTTGTCCATGATCCCGCTCAGGTCGGCCTCCACCAGCAGGCCATCGGCTGCCGACTCATCATCTGCGGGCTCCCAGGTGGCCTGTTCTTCGGCGACCTTGTCCAACTCGGCCGCGATGTCCGCGTCGGCGACCTCGAGCGAAACCTCAGGAAGCACGACCCCGTCGATCTCTGGTAGGTCGTAGCGCGGCCGAATCTCCATGGCGGCGGTCATCCGGAAACCGCCGTCCTCGCCGAACTCGGCGTCCTTGAGCTGGGGATTGGTGATGGGTTCGAGATCTTCCTCGGACTCGAAGACCTCACGCAGCAGCACGCCGGCGAGGTGCTCTCGAAGCTCCTTCTCGATGTCGTCTGCGTACCGCGCGCGAACCGCCGACGCCGGCGCCTTGCCCGGCCGAAAACCGGGAATCCGGGCCTGGCGGCTGAAGCCCTTGACGATCTGGGATCGCTCGCTGGAGACCGCATCGGCATCGACCTCTGCGGTGACCTCCACTGTGTTGTTGGCCAATCGTGACAGTGTGTACGCCATAGTTGTCTCCGGGTGGTGCGAAAGGGGGGACTCGAACCCCCACGGGGTCTCCCCCACGAGATCCTAAGTCTCGCGCGTCTGCCAGTTCCGCCACTTTCGCCAGAAAAATGGGGATGGTGAGCCGTGGAGGAATCGAACCTCCAACCTAGGGATTAAGAGTCCCTTGCTCTGCCAATTGAGCTAACGGCCCACACCAGCGCGAAGTCTACTTGAATCGCTGACGAGAGGCAAGGCAGGAGCCAGCAGGCAGCAGGGGACAGCAGAAGTTAGGTCCCGGGGTCTGCGATGGCCACCAGACGACATCCCATTCTCTACTGCCTACTGCCCACTTCCTGGGGTGGGGTGGGTCAGCGATGCACGAGGTGCTTGATCTCCGAAGGTCCCAGGTTGGACTCCGCGGTGATCACCACCGCCGACGTCCCGCCGTTGTAATCCGGCAATTCGACCTCGGCCGAGTACCTGCCGTCGGCCGCCGTGGCGCCCTCGGCCAGTACCAGCCGGTTGGGCTCGGCAGTGGACTTGAAGAGCACCGACACCTTGACGGCGGTCTGTGGGGTGTTGGTTTGGGAATCCACCGCGATCACTCCCAGGGCCACCCGGCTGCCATAGGCGAAGTCATGTTGCGAAGTGGCCCGGAGGATCAAGTGGGCCCGCCCTCTCTGCGCCGTCAAATAGTCCACTATGACCTGATCGAGGGAGATGTCGCTGGCGGGCGCGGTGGCCGTACGCCGGCTGACAACCGTGGTGTCGTCACCCGTGCTCACGACTTCGTCGTGGGCCATCAGGTCGTTCAGGGTTCCCGATCCGATGGTTTCGACGATTTCCCGATGCTGCCGATCCATGATCGCGGCCACGGTGTCGGCATCCACATCCTGTTCCACAAGATCCTGATAGGACGTCCGGCGAGAGTACAAAATCTCCCCCGACGCGTAGACCAGGGACTCCACGAAAGGATTCGATCGCCCCTTGTCTTCGGTCTGCACGTGGTACACGGTTCCGCCGTGCTCGATGTCGGTATTGAACCCGGTCAGCACCACTCTCGCCGGCCCTCCCACTGTGTGACAGGCTACCGCGGCGCCCTGCGGCGGTCAATGATTCAGGCAGTCAGGAGCACGCAGTTGGCAGCAAGGGGAGAAGTTCCCGCCCAGCCGATTGAAAATTCGAAATTTGAAATGCGGAATTCGAAAACCCCTCCCAAACGGCTCGATCCCTTGCCAACCTCTGCCTACTCACTTCCGATATACAATCCCGTGATGGCCGACCAACTCTCGATCCTCTTTGTCTGCATCGGCAACACCTGTCGTTCGCCCATGGCCGAGGCCATGGCCCGGGCCATGGGCGGTGACCGGCTGCGGGCCTACTCCGCCGGCCTCAACCCGACGGGGCGGGTCGCTCGGGAGACCATCGAAGTGCTCGAGACCCTCGGCTACGATACCCGGGGCTTGACGTCGAACGGCATCGACGCGGTGCCGATGGACGAGTTGGATGTCATTGTGTCGCTGATCGGACCGCCCGGTCTGCGCTATCTGCCACACGGCCTCGCCGCCCGTCTCGTGTCGTGGTCCATCCGTGATCCCTACCGTGACGACGCAGAGGTCTACCACGCGGTGGCCCGGACCATCGAGCGCAAGGTACGCGAGTTGATGGACGAGTTGCTCGCCACGGAACTTCCCACGATCTGACAACTCTCACTGGCAGAGGACGGTCATCGGCTGCGCAGCCGCGCACCCTGTGGCACACTGGAGGTGTGACCTTCGAGGAGGTGTACGAGCGGTTCCGACGCCCAGTGTGGCGGCTCGCCCACCGGATGACCGGCAGCGAGGAGGAAGCCCTTGACGCGACCCAAGAGATCTTCCTGCGCGTTTGGCGCGGGCTGGCCGGCTTTCGCGGAGAGGCCAAGCTCTCCACCTGGGTCTTTCAGATCGCCTGGAATTACCTCCGGCTGCACCGACGCCGAACCGGACGGGCCCTCCAGGTCGTGGTCCCATTCAACGACGACGGCCAGCGGGTGTTGGACGGGGCACCGGACCCCGGCCCTGATCCGGAGCGGCGGGCCACCTCGAGCGACCTCCTCGAGGTTGTCAGCGAGGCCATCGACAGGCTCCCCGAGCAGGCCCGGTTGGTGCTGTGGTTGCGCGACGGTGAGGGTCGCAGCTATGAAGAAATCGCCGCCGTGCTCGACGTGCCGGTGGGAACCGTCCGTTCCCGACTGTCGCGGGCCCGGCAAGCACTGAAAGCTGAGGTGAATGCGTGATCGACGAGGCGTTGGCCGAACGGCTCAGCCGCTATCTCGACGGCGATCTCGGAGCTTCCGAGGCCGCCGAGCTTGAGGTGTTGCTCGAGTCCGAGGCAGAGGTGGCGGACGAGCTCGACGCGCTGCGCCGGCTGCAGGTGGCGGTTCGTCTCTCAGCAGACCGCATGGAGCCGCCCGACGCACTGGACGCCCTGCTCGAGCCACTCCGCACGGGGGAACCTCACGCCCCCCGGCGCGTTCACCCGGCGGTCCGTTGGATCGGTCTCGCGGCGAGCGTGGCTTTGGCGGTGACGGTGGCCATGGAGGTGGCACGACAACGCCCTGATCTTCCGACATCATCCCGTCCGTACGCACCCAGCCCTGCGCCCCCGCCCGGCGAATCGGAGTTCTTCCAACTCAAGCCCCTGCCGACCTCGCCGGTGCCACCGGAAGAGGAACTGGTGGGAGCCACCGACCGTCTGCTGGCGAGCGAGCCCGCCGAACCGGACTTTGATGAGCCCGAAGCCCTCGATGTTCGCGGTCCCCTCTCCGCGCCCGCGGTCAAGGATGAACCTGCGGCCAAGAAGGAAAAGGCCGATCGATCCGTGGGTCTGGAGGCCGGTCGTCTCAACGACGAGGATCGAAAGCAGGCAGAGGTCGGGACAAGGGGTGACGCAGCCGCAGCCCCGGGGGTTCCTGCCACCGCCATGCGCGCCACCGCTGCAGAAGAAAAGAGTCTCCACCGCCGCGACGCGCCGGCCGCCGTGGCGGTGCTCGAGTCCGAGGACGGATCGACTGTGGCCGTGATCGACCTGGCGCTCGATCTGTCGGCGCTCCCGGTGGAGGTCACGGTGGTCGCCGGCAGGATCGAGCAGGTTCATCGGATCGCAGGGGTGGGCGATCTCGCTGCGGTTTCCGATCTTCTGGTCGGCTATGAAACCCCCGGGGTGGCCGACGGCCGCTATCGGATCATCAGCGGCGGACGGGGCGCCCCCGGTTCAGTCGTCGCTCAGTGAGGTGAATCGGCGCCGGACCCCGGCGTGCCGTTATCCGGCAAATGAAGCCACTGCCTCGTCTTCGTCGTCGAAGACGTCGAAGACGGTGATCAGTTGCGTCACTTGCAGAATGTCGTTGATCTTGGGCGACAGCCGTAGCAGCCTGAGTTGACCGCCCTGTTTGGTGACGGTGGTGTA
Source organism: uncultured Holophagae bacterium (assembly GCA_963710645.1). Lineage (GTDB taxonomy): Bacteria > Acidobacteriota > Thermoanaerobaculia > Thermoanaerobaculales > Sulfomarinibacteraceae > FEB-10. Next base: position 1,305,084 of record CAVQBD010000009.1, read on the forward strand.
ACAGGCGACCATCTCTCCGATGCCGGAGGAGTCGATGGTGGACACCCCCGCAAGGTCAAGCAAAATGTACTTCTTGCCCTCCTGAAGGGCCTCGTCGATCATCTCACGGATCTTCACGTCGCCTGCACCGATTGTGATCTTGCCTGATAGTTTGATGATCCGCACGTCACCGCGATCTCGGATCTCAGATTTCATTCTTCGCTCTCCTTCGTTTTGGGCTGCAACTGTTTGACCATCATGACGGAGGTGCCACCATTTGGCCCCTGACCGAATTCAACGTGGTTCATGAACTGTTGCATGTAGAAAATACCGCGTCCACTGGGCCGGAGCAAATTTTCCGGGTCGGTCGGGTCGGGGATGGTTGCGGGATCGAAGCCCTCGCCCTCATCCTCGACCCGAATTCTGACAGCCGACGTATCGACGGTGTAATCCACCATCACCTTTCGTTCGGGCTCCGACCGGTTGCCGTGTCGAACCGCGTTGGCCAGAGCCTCGCGCAGTGCCGTGACCACCCAGTAGAGATCGTCGCCGTCACAGCCGGCCTGGTCACAAAGATCGCGGAGCGCACGCTCGGCCACCTCGATGTTCTCGAAGCGGCTGGCCAGGACGAGATGGGCGTGGAGGGGTTGGCAGGCCATCACGGACCGTGATTATAGCAACTGAGGTTCAAGCGACCGACATCAATCGTATTCAGGGGTGTCGTCCTCATCCACATCGTCGTCCGAAGGGTGGACCATTTTGAGCACCCACTTGTGGAAATTATCCTCGGCGCTGGTGATTGGGAACGCGAGAATCTCCGGCAACTCGTAGGAATGGAACTCCCGGATAGCCGCTGAAACCTCGTCGAACAAACGCTGCGGGGTCTTAATCAGCAGCAGGTGCTCCGTGTCCTCACAGATCTTGCCCTTCCATCGGTAGATGGAACGCAAACAGGGCACAATGTTGATACAGGTCGCCAACCGACGCACGATGAGCTCCTCGGAGATCTCCACCGCCTGCTGCTCGGTGCCGACCGAAGTCATGATCAGTGTGATGTCGTCGAGTTGGGTCATATCCGAAAGCTATCCGAACTCCCATCGCCCGTCAAGCCATCCACCCCCAGCCGCCCGGTGTGGAGGGTGTGGAGAGCGAAGATCTCCGGGCTCCGTCGCTGGTTCTGGGCGGTCCTTAGTACTTCCGGAGCAGGCCAACCACGGTTCCCTGGACCGTCACGTCTCCCTCGGGCACCACCAGTGGAGCGAGCTCTGCGTTGGAGGGCTGCAGTCGGATTCGTCCACCACTCTCCCGGTAGATTCTTTTGAGGGTGACCTCGTCGCCCACCAGGGCCACCACCATGTCCCCCTCGGCGGCTTCGGAGGTGGAGTGCACCACCACCAGATCACCATCATGAATGCCCTCGTCCACCATGGAATCCCCGCGAACCTTGAGCACGAAGTTGGAACCCGAGCCCATAAAATCTGGGGGCACGGTGATGGTTTCGTCTCCCGGAAACGACTCGATGGGTGATCCCGCGGCCACTGCACCGAAGAGCGGCAGTTCCAATGAGGGCGGGGAAAGAACGGGTTTACCATCCGCCAGAACGAGTCCGCGTTTCTGGTGCTTCTCGCGGCGCAGGAATCCTTTTCGCTCAAGCAGCCCGACGTGCTTCTGAGCGCTCGCGGTGGAGCGAAATCCGAAGTGGGTTGCGATTTCCTGCAGCGTCGGTGCCACGCCCGTGGCCAATATCCGGCGCCGGATGTAATCCAGAACATCTCGCTGTTTCTCAGTCATATAGGTCATCGGGAGGCCTCCCGGATTCAACAGTAGGTGATAATGAGGCGTAAGTCAATCTTCCCCACCCACCCGGAAGACGAACGTGCTCGATGGGCGGGCGTGCCGGGTACATGCTTGTGCGGTCCGGGATCATCGGGAGTCTGACAGCCGTCGGTTACCGCACAAGTGTGTACCGGGCTCCCTCGAAGATCGCGGTTGGGAGATGGACGCATCGAAGTCAGCGAATCGAAGCGTACGCCCGAGCCCGGATCCAGACGGCAGCGACAGCGTTCAGGGACGGGGACAGGGAACAGCAATCAGGGGCAGCGATCAGTTGCCTTCGCGGCATTGAAAACGGATTTTTGGGTGAACCTAACGTTCAACGTGTAACACATACCACCCCGGGCGGGTGGGGAGAACCCGGAACTTCGAATGGGTACTATTCGCGGCCCGGGACCGTGTCGAAAGTGGGCAGCTCCGCGGCGGGTTCGTACCAGGCGGATCGGGAGTCGAAGAAGATGTTCCGTTCGGGACGGACCCCCGGATCGCCATCCAGACCACCGGCGGGGACCAACACCCACTTGCCGTTTTTCGTGGTCCACGGCAAGGCGGACCCGCAGCGGGTGCACCAACAGGTGGAGTAGCTCTTGGCCTCGGGGAGCTGGAATCGCCCAAGCAGCTCCTCACCTGCGAGCCACTCGAGCTGGTCGGCCGCTATCAGGATGTTGGCATTGTGGGCGGTCCCGGTGTTTTTTCGACACCGGGTGCAGTGGCAGTACTGGAACCAGGTAAACGGTGGATTGATGCGGTATTGAACCTGCCCGCACAGACACGATCCATTGACGGCTTGCGCTTCCATGATCCCTCCTCTCGTTGAGCGCCAAGCATACCTCGACCGGATTCTGTCTTCTGAACTCACAACGCGGGGTCCGGGGAACGGGAGGGAGCGTTTTGAGGGGGAGGTTGGGTGGATGGTCGGGGCGAGTGGACTTGAACCACCGGCCTCACGGTCCCGAACCGTGCGCTCTACCAGACTGAGCTACGCCCCGACGGCCGACGGATTGTATTCCAGGCGGCACCGGAAGGCAACAGCCCCGCCCATCCCAACATGGTTACCATTTCCGAGTTCCGAGTTCCGGGTTGATGTTCCGCGGGCGGGAGATTTGGGGGCTTCGTTCTTCGTTCTTGGATCGACAACGGGCTCGGGAACAGCGCCCCGCAGCGGAGAGGACTGCCCGATTCATTTGACACCCGGCTCCCGGCCTCGCTACGGTTCGCTGCAAGCATTGGAGGTGGGATGGCGAAAGAGCGCGCGCAATGGAGTGGTCGCATCGGTTTTGTGCTGGCCGCCGCGGGAAGTGCCATCGGTCTTGGAAATCTCTGGAAATTCCCCTACATCACCTACGAAAACAACGGCGGCGCCTTCGTCCTGGTCTACCTCGCCGCCATCGCGTTGGTGGGCGCACCGATCATGGTGGCCGAAATCCTGCTCGGGCGACGCAGCCAGAAGAGCCCCGTTGGCGCCTTCCGTGTCCTCGGCCAGGGCAAACCGGGGGGCCGGGCCTGGATGGGGGTCGGTTTTCTCGGTGTGATGACGGGCTTCGTCATCCTCTCCTACTACAGCGTCGTCGCCGGATGGACCATCCGCTACATCCTCATGGCGATCTCCGGCAGACTGGGAAATCTCGCCCACCATCCCCAAGAACTGGAGTCCTTCTTCGGCAGCTTCCTCGGCAACTCCTTTGAGCAGATCCTGTACCACGGGTTGTTTATGGGAGCCAGCTGCGTCGTGGTCTATTTCGGGGTGGGCCGAGGAATCGAGCGGGCCGCCAAGCTGCTCATGCCCCTGCTCTTCACGATTCTGATCATCCTCGTGATCTATACCATCTGGACTCCGGGCTTTCGCCAGGCCATGTTGTTCATCTTCCGCCCGAACTTTCACCAACTCACCGCCGGCGGGGTCCTGGAGGCCCTCGGCCACAGTTTCTTCACCCTCAGCCTGGGGATGGGCGCCATGCTCACCTACGGCAGCTACATGCGCAAGCAGGACTCTATCCCGCGGGCGGCGCTGACCATATGCGCCCTCGATACGCTGATCGCCCTGATGGCGTGCATCATCATGTTCTCCATCATTTTCAGCTTCGATTTCGAGGTGAAGAAAAGCTCCACCATTCTGTTCACCACCCTGCCGGTTGTCTTCTTCAAGTTGCCGGGAGGCGCCGTCGTCAGTGCCTTGTTCTACCTGCTCGTTGCATTTGCGGCCCTCAGCAGCACCATCAGCCTGCTCGAAGTGGTATCGAGCTACGCCATCGACGAGCTCGGCTGGAAGCGCAAACGGGCGACCCTCACCATGGCGGTGGCAATTTTCGTCTTCGGGTGCCTGAGCGCGGTGAGCAACGGCGGATCTGAGGTTCTGTCCAAGATCAACCTGATCGGACGCCCATCCACGGCGGGGGTCTTCGGAACCCTCGATTATCTGGCCAGCAACTGGTTCCTGCCGGTGGGCGGGCTGTTTATCGCTCTTTTCACCGGGTGGATCCTGACCCGGGAAGAGAGCAGGGACGAGCTGGAGATCGGTGCTGAGAACATCCAAACGACCTACAGCGTCTGGCGATTTCTAATCCGCTTCGCGGCTCCTGCGGCGGTGGGGGCCATCATCGTCAGCGTGATCCTGGGCGCGGAGTACCAGTAAGCAGCCGGCATTCGGGGTGAAGTCGGGTGAACCGCGCACGGGATACTCGGAGCTCGGGAATCGGGAACCGGATGAATTGAAGGTCTTGGAACGGCGGAACGACCCCCCGAGCTCCGAGAATGGTAAATTCCCCGCCTCTTCCCTACAACAAAAAACGCCCCCAGTGGGGGCGCCGTGATCACTTGTTGATCTCTCGTCAGTTCGCGCCGCCACCTACCTCGATCCGGGTGGTGGCAAGCAGAACTTCGTCGGTCAGCGTGGCGATCTCTTCGGCTTCGGCCGAACCGAGTCGCGCCTCCGACGCAGCCAGCGCGGCTCGGGCCGCTGCCACGTCGATCTCCTCCGGGGCCTCCGCTACGGTGGCCATCACGGTCACCCGGTCGGGCAGCACTTCGGCGAACCCGCCCTGAATGGCGAGCCGACGCTCCTGACCAGCAACGGTGAAGGCGAGCGGACCTGTACCGAGTTCGGTGAGCAGCGGAGTGTGTCCCGGCAGCACGCCCATTTCGCCCAGCACGCCGGGCAGCCGCACCTCGTCGACGCTCTCTGAAAGAACCCGACGCTGGGGCGTCACGAGCTCGAGCTCAAGCCGGTCGGCCACCTCAGTCCTCCCTCTTCATCTGTTCGGCCTTCTCGATGGCTTCATCGATGCCACCACAGTAGAGGAAGGCCTGCTCCGGCAGGTCATCGAGGTCACCGTTGGTGAGCATCTTGAAGCCCTTGATTGTGTCCTCCATCGTGACGTAGCGGCCGGGCATGCCGGTGAACTGTTCGGCGACGTGGAACGGTTGCGATAGGAAACGCTGGATTTTGCGTGCCCGGGCCACGGTGAGCTTGTCCTCATCGGCCAGCTCGTCCATGCCGAGAATCGCAATGATGTCCTGAAGGTCCTTGTAACGCTGCAGAATCCGCTGCACCTCGCGAGCCACCATGTAATGTTCCTCGCCGACGATCACCGGGTCGAGGATGCGCGAGGTCGAGGCCAGTGGGTCCACCGCCGGGTAGATGCCGAGCTCGGCGATCTGACGCGACAACACCGAGGTGGCGTCGAGGTGGGCGAAGGCGGTGGCCGGCGCCGGGTCGCTGAGGTCGTCGGCCGGCACGTAGATCGCCTGCACCGACGTGATGGAGCCGGTCTTGGTGGAGGTGATGCGCTCCTGAAGCTCACCCATCTCGGTGGCCAGGTTGGGCTGGTAGCCCACCGCCGAGGGCATCCGGCCGAGCAGCGCCGACACCTCGGAGCCTGCCTGGGTAAAGCGGAAGATGTTGTCAATGAACAGCAGCACGTCCTGGCCCTCGGAGTCGCGGAAGTGCTCGGCCACGGTCAGACCCGACAGCCCGACCCTAAGGCGAGCCCCCGGCGGTTCGGTCATCTGACCGTAGACCAGCGACGCCTTCGAGTTCTCCCAGCTGTCGGGATCGATGACGCCGGACTCGGTCATCTCGAGCCATAGGTCGTTGCCCTCACGGGTGCGCTCGCCGACCCCGGAGAAGACCGAGTAGCCGCCGTGCTGCATGGCCACGTTGTTGATCAGCTCCATGATGATGACCGTCTTGCCGACTCCGGCACCGCCAAACAGCCCGGTCTTGCCGCCCTTGGTGTAGGGCTCGAGCAGATCGACCACCTTGATCCCGGTCTCGAACATCTCGGTCTCGGTACTCAGTTCCGACAACGGTGGCGCGCTGCGGTGAATCGGCATCCGTTTCTCGGCCTCCACGGGGCCCTTCTCATCCACCGGGTTGCCGAGAACATCAATCACCCGGCCGAGGGTGTGTTTGCCCACCGGCACCGAGATCGGTTCGCCGAGGTCGATCGCCTTCATGCCGCGGACGATGCCCTCGGTGGGCTGCATGGCCACACAGCGGGCCCGGCTCTCACCCAGATGCTGGGCCACCTCGACGGTGACGTCGATGGGGACCACACTCATGGACCCGTCGTCGATGATCCGCACCGCATTCAAGATCGGCGGAAGGTGCTCGTCCGGAAACTCCACATCCACCACCGGTCCGATCACAGTTGAAACTCGTCCTTCCACGTTCTGGGCCATTGATTGCTCTCCCTAATCCGCCAGCGCCTGCGCGCCGGCCACGATTTCCAGAAGTTCCATGGTGATGCTGGCCTGTCGGGTCCGGTTGTACAGCAAGGTCAGTTTGTCGATCATCTCACCGGCGTTCTTGGTTGCCGCACCCATCGAGGTCATCCGCGCCGCCTGTTCCGCAGCGGCCGAGTCGTACAGGCAGCGCTGAACCTGCGCCTGCACGTGACGCGGCAGCAGGGCCGACATCAGATCCTCCACGTTGGGTTCGTAGAGGTAGTCCACCGGCGGACCGTCGGTCTCCACATTCACATCGGACCCCAAGGTGTCGGCTTCAATAGGCAGCAGCCGCTCGAGGGTGATTTCCTGCCGGATTAGGCTGACGAATTTGTTGTACATCAGCCAGACCTCGTCCACCTCGTCGGAGGTGAAGGCTTCGGTGAACATCTCACCCAGCCGAGGGCCGTCGGAGGCTGTGAGCTTGGACATGGTTTCACGCTCGTCGTGTACGACCCTGACGGCCTCCCGTCGGCGGTAGTGGTCCGACGCCTTGCGCCCGATGGCCACCAGGTCAAGGGATTCCCAGCGGTCCCTCTTGATCACCCGATCGGCCTCGCGCAACAAGTTGGCGTTGAACGAGCCACACAGGCCCTTGTCCGAAGTGATGACCACCATCCGCGCCCGCGTCCCCTCCCGGGACTCCAGCATGGGATGGCTGGACTCCGTCCTCGACGCCAACGAACCCAGGACCCGCGCCATAGTGTCGGCGTAGGGTCGGGCTTGGGTGACGGCCTCCTGGGCCCGCCGCAGCTTGGCGGCGGCCACCATCTTCATGGCCTTGGTGATCTGCTGCGTCCCCTTGACGGAGCGGATCCGACGAACCAGGTCTTTGCTACTTGGCAACGCCCGCCTCCGGATGTTCCTTGAGGAAGAGGTCCACCGCTCCTTCGATCAGGGCGACAAGCTTCTCCTCGATCTCACCGGACAGTTCGCCGGTTTCAAGAATGGTCTGGAGCACTTCCGCGCCCTGTTCCTTGGCGTACCGGTAGAGGTTGGGCTCGAAAGCGAGGATTGCCGAGACTTTAAGACGATCCAGCATTCCGTGAGTTCCGGCGTAGATGAAAACGATCTGGAGCTCCACCGGTATGGGAGAGTACTGACCCTGCTTGAGGACCTCCATCAGCCGTTCTCCACGCGCCAGCTGGCGCTGGGTGGATTTGTCCAGATCGGATCCGAACTGAGCAAAAGCCGCCAACTCGCGGTACTGGGCGAGGTCGAGACGGAGCGAGCCCGCGATCTTCTTCATCGCCTTGGTCTGGGCGTTGCCGCCGACCCGGCTGACCGACAGTCCCACGTTCACCGCCGGCCTCTGTCCGGCGTAGAACAGATCGGTCTCGAGGAAGATCTGCCCGTCGGTGATGGAGATGACGTTGGTCGGGATGTAGGCCGACACATCACCCATCTGGGTCTCGATCACCGGCAGCGCGGTCAGGCTGCCGCCACCCTCTTCATCGCGCAGTTTGGCGGCGCGCTCGAGCAACCGGGAGTGGAGATAGAAGACGTCGCCCGGGTAGGCCTCACGACCGGGAGGACGCCGCAGCAACAGCGAAATCTCGCGGTAGGCCTGGGCGTGCTTGGTCAGATCGTCGTAGAAGCAGATGGCGTGTTGGCCGTTGTACAAAAAGTACTCGCCCACCGCGCACCCACCGTAGGGTGCCAGATACTGGAGCGGCGCCGGTTCCGATGCCGTCGCCGACACCACAACGGTGTGGTCCATGGCGCCGTGCTTCTCCAGCGTGGCCACCACCTGGGCCACGGTGGAGCCCTTCTGACCGATTGCCACGTAGACGCAGATATTGCCGGAACCCTTCTGGTTGATGATCGAGTCGATGATCACCGCGGTCTTGCCGGTCTGGCGGTCACCAATGATCAGCTCGCGCTGGCCGCGGCCGATGGGGATCATGGAGTCGATCGCCTTGATGCCGGTCTGCATCGGCTCCTTCACCGGCTGCCGATAGACCACACCCGGGGCGGTCCGCTCCAGGGGATAGCGCTCGACCGAGTCCAATGGACCCTTGCCGTCGAGCGGCCGGCCCAGCGGATCGATGACCCGACCCACCAACCCGGGACCCACCGGGAGGTCGAGGATGCGGCCGGTTCGTTTGACCACATCACCCTCCTTGATGTGGTGGACCTCACCCATGAGCACGCAGCCCACGTTGTCGTCCTCGAGGTTCAGGGCAAGTCCGAAGACGTCATGGGGCAGCTCGAGGAGCTCACCGGCCATGGCGCCGTCGAGCCCGTAGACGCGGGCGATACCGTCGCCTACGGAGATGACAGTCCCCACTTCGGACATGTCGATGGAGGTCTCGTACCCTTCGATCTGGCGGCGAATGATGTCCGCAATCTCGGCGGCTTTGATCTGCATCTGGTTACTCCGTGGTCGTTTCTCTGCCCAACCGGTCCACTTGACCGGCGAGCGATCCGTCAAACACCTTCGAGCCCACCTGGACCCGAAAACCTGCCAGCAACTCCGGATTGGTTTCAAAATCGGCCACCACCTGGCTGCCCATGGCCTGGGCAAGGGTGGCCTCGATCTGCCGCTGCGCCTCACTGTCGAGAGTGGCTGCGACCTCGATGGTGGCCCGGGTGCGTCCCATTGACCTGTCCACCTGTTCGCGGAATGTCTCGGCGATGTCCGTCATGTGTTCCATGCGGTAATGCTGCTGCACCACATGAAAAAATCGACGCGTCGGTTCAGTGATTTCCAGGGCATCCAAGACCGCGTCGAGGATTTCGCTCTTGTTCTCCACCGGCACCGTCGGTGTGGTGAGCGCCCGCAGAAACTCGGGCACGGTGGCCACGGTCTCCGCTACCCGGTCCAGCTCCGAGGCCACCTCCTCCATGCGACCAGGATCGGTGGCAGTCATCACCTCGAAGAGGGCCTTGGCGTACGGCATGGCTCTGAATCGTGCCATGGTTACTCCTTGTCCGCCTCAGACCGCATGGCGGACAGGCTCCGATCCATGACGTGGCGTCGGTCTTCGTCGGTCAATTCCTGCTTGAGAAGGGACTTGGTCAGCTCGGCGGTGAGCTCGGCAGTCTCCCTGGAAAGCTCCGCGCGGGCCTCGGCGGTACGTCTGGAAATCTCCTCGTCGACCCGTTTGAGGAAGCGCTCCTGGTCGGTCACGGTCTGTGCCGCGATCTCTTCCGCCTCGGCCTCTCCGTCTCGCTCGGCGCGTTCCTTCATGACCGCCACCTCGGCGCCGATCTCATCGAGCCGCCGCTGCACCTGCCCGTGCAGATCCTCAGCCTCGGACAGCTTCTCCCGGGCTTCTTCGAGGTCGCGGGTGATGCCCTCGCCGCGGGCCTGGAGGAAGTTGGAGATGGGCCGGCCAACATACTTGGCCATCAACCACAGAAAGAGAGTGAGGTTGGCTGCAAACAACACATGGAGAGCCGAATCGGAGATGCCGAAGAAGTTCCCACCGAGATCAACGAAGAAAGTGAAGATGAGAGCACACACGAAAACCAAGGCCCAGGTTCCGAGACTCTTCACGACGCCACCTTCCTGCCCAGCAATCGGGAGGCGAACTGTCCCGCCAACTCACGGCTTTGCTCCCGGAGATCCCGGCGCGCCACAGTGGTCTCACCCCCCAGTTCGTCAAGGGCCGTCTGAAGCTTCTCATCCGCCACAGTACGGGCCTCGTCCAGGGCCACCTGGCGCCGGTCAAGCGCCTGCTGGCGGTACTCTCCTCGAACCCGGGCGGCCTCCCGGGCGGCCTCCTGCATCTCGAGTTCAAGCCGATCGGTCGCCTCGAGATACTCCCGGTTTGTGGTCTCCCACTTGGAGTTGGCGCCGTCGATCCGGCCATGCCGGTCCGCCAGCACACCACCGATGGGTTGGATCAGAAATCGGTAGACGAGCCACATAGTGACCCAGAAGCAGATCATTATGAAGATCAGGGATAGGTTTGGTGGGGTCATCCGCCGCTCCCCTGGCGCCGCCGGCTCCCGCCTGGATTGCGAGGCGATTCAAGCTACCAGTTTTGTTGAGACGGGTCAAGCACAAGTTTTCACAAGACCGCTAGTCAGGGTCTACTTGGGCTTTTTCGTCTGGTTTTTTGGTGGTGTTTTCCACCCTCTTGCCTTCCTCCATCGTCACCTTGCCCTCCAGAAGGGCGCCATCTTCCATGACCAGGGCCGGTGTGTGAATGTCCGCCCACACGCGAGCGGTGGCGTGAAGCACCACCTGTTCGGTGGCGCGGAGCACTCCGCGGACTTCGCCGCCCACGAGGCATCTCGCGACCTCCACCTCGCCGTCCACAACCCCACCCTCACCCACCAGGAGTTCGGACTTGGACCGGATGGTGCCCTCGACCCTCCCGTCCAGCCGGAATGAATTGGCAAACTCCAGCTCCCCCCGGATCGTGCACCCGCTATCCACAAATCCATTCAGCGCATCATTCGCTCGAGCCATCAACTCCCCTCCATCAGCTGATCGTACACCCGCATCAGCTCGGCCTGGTCGGCCACCGAAATGACGATCGATCCGCCGCGGCGGCGGGTCCGGATCTCCACCCTCGCTCCGATTTTGAGCGCCAGTTGCTCCTCGGCGGTGACGATGTTCGGGTCACGCGGCTTGGGCGGCTTCTTGGCCGCTGGCTCCGGCGAGGTTTCCCGGTGTTCTGTGGCCGCTCGTTCCAGGTCCCGCACGCTGAGACCCGCCGCCACCGCCCGTTGGGCCCAGGCCAAGAGATCCTCTCCCTGAGGGAAGGCGAGCAGTGTTCTGGCGTGGCCGGCCGACAGCACCCCCCCATCCACCATCTCCTGAACCTCCATGGGCAGCTTGAGCAGACGCAGCGTATTGGCCACGGTGCTGCGGTTGATACCCACCCTGCTGGCGATCTCCTCCTGCGACAGACCCAGCCCCGATCGCAGCTGGTCGTAGGCGCGCGCCTCCTCCAGCGGGGTCAGGTCTCGCCGTTGCAGATTCTCCACCAGGGCCAACTCCAACAGGTGCTCCTCCTCGAGCCGTTCCCTAATGACCGCCGGAACCGCGCTCATCCCCGCCGCCTTCGCCGCCCGCCACCGACGCTCTCCGGCGATCAACACATAGCGTCCCGGCTCCCGTTCTGAGACCAGCAGCGGTTGGAGGACGCCGTGCTGACCGATGGAAACTGCAAGCTCCTCCAGATCCTCAGCGGGAAAACGCCGTCTGGGCTGGTTGGGGTTGGGCTCGATCCGGTCAACCGGCACCTGCACAAGACCCGACCGCGCCCGCGGCGTCTCCGGGATCAACGCCTTCAATCCGCGGCCCAGTGCCTGTTTCGTCACGTCACGCAACCTCCATCCTATCCAAGTACTCTCGACCCAGGTGCAGGTAGGCCTGCGAACCACGGCATCTGAGGTCATATGCCTGGATCGGTCGCCCAAAGGAGGGGGCCTCGGCGAGCCGCACATTGCGCGGAACGACCGTTTCAAAAACCAGATCCCCAAACACCGACCGCACCTCTGCGGCCACCTGACGGGCGAGGTTTGTCCGGTCATCGTACATGGTCAACACGACTCCGTCGATGGCGAGATTTGGGTTGAGAAAGCGTCTCACTTCATCAACTGTGCGCATCAATTCCGACACCCCCTCGAGGGCGAAGTACTCGCACTGGATCGGGATCAGCAAGGCATCCGCGGCGGCCAGCGCGTTGAGGGTCAGCAGACCCAGTGATGGTGGGCAATCGATGATCACGTAGCGGTAGCCATCCAGATCCCGCAGGGCGTCACGGAGACGGAACTCCCGACCCACCATCCCCACCAGCTCGACCTCGGCGCCGGCTAAGTCCGGGGTCGAGGGAATCAGCGACAGATGGGGAAAATCGGTCCGCACCACGGCGTCCGACGCCGATCCGTCGCCGGTGATCACCTTGTAGCTCGTAAGCCCTCCAGCGGTGAGCTCCACGCCCACCCCGGAGGTGGCGTTGGATTGCGGGTCCACGTCCACCAGCAACGTCGGTCGCTCATAGGCCGCGAGGGTCGCCGCCAGACTGATGGCTGTGGTGGTCTTGCCCACGCCTCCCTTTTGATTGGCCACAGCGACTATCCGTGGTGCCATTGGTCACCCGTCACCGAACACGGAGAGTGGAAGCGTTTCACGTGAAACATGGTTGGAGCCGAACCAACCGGCCATGGGTCAGACCGGGCAACGGCGAGCTTAACACACGCCATCCGGAGGATTCACGGAGCCTGGCCAGGTCTGGTTCGGTGCTCCACAGCACCACCCGGCCACCATCGGAAAGTCTGTTCGATGCCCAATCAAGCAAGCCCTCGTAGCCGCCCAGGGCCCGTGCCGTGACAATGTCGAATGGACCCGACTCCGGGTCAAGATCCTGGTACCGACATCGCTGGGCCACGGCATCGAGACCGAGCTCACGGATGACCAAACGGAGAAAGGTCCAACGCTTCTGCCGAGGCTCCAGCAGCACGCCACGCCACGCCGGACTCACCGCCAACAGCGGCAGACCCGGCAAGCCGGCGCCGCTGCCAACGTCCAGCAGCAGGCCGGACCCTGTGAGCTCGTGGCGCCCGGCCAGGGAGTCCGCGATATGCCGTTCCACCAGCTCTTGCCGACTGCCGTAGCTCACAAGGCTATGCCGACGTGACCAGCGCTCCAAAAGCGTCGCGTAGCGGACGAGGCGATCACGTTCGTCGCCCCCGACGAGGGGCTCGAGGAGCTCCTCGAAGCTCAGCTCTCGGGCCACGATTCACCACCCCGGCCGACCCGCCCCACCAATATCGCCACCGCCGCGGGCGTCATCCCGGGCAACCGTTCGGCGTCCGCTATCGTGCGGGGCCGGTGCCGTTCCAACACATCGGCCACCTCAAGAGAAAGGCCCGGGATCGTCCGCGGATCAAGATCACCAGGAATGGTCAGGTGGCGCAGCCTCCGCACTCTCTCGATCTCGCGGTGATGCCGCTCCAGGTAGCCGTCGTACTTGAGCTCGCCCAGCACCACACGACGATCTTCGGAACTCAGACTTTCGAGCTCGGGCAGTCGGTCGGCAACGAGATCCTGGTCCACATCCTGACGTCGCAGAATTTGGGCCCAGGTGGTGGGCGTGGTCGGTTCCACTCCGGCGATCCGCGCGACCTCGGCGCGACGGGCCCGGCTGGGGTTGATCTTCGTGGCCCTGAGCTGCTCCTTGGCCTGCCGACGCCGAGCCCAACGTTCCTGTTCCACGTGAAACACACGGTCGGGGATCAATCCAAGCCGCCAGCCGTCGGGCATCAAGCGTTCCCTGGCGGAATCCACCCCCATCACCAGGCGGTGCTCCGCCCTCGAAGTGAACATGCGGTAGGGTTCCAGGTGGTCCAATCGACACAGATCGTCCAACAGTACCCCAAGGTAGGACCGCTCGCGCTCCGGAACGAACGGATCCTCGCCTCGCACCGCCCGCGTGGCGTTCACTCCGGCCAAGAAACCCAGCACCGCAGCTTCCTCGTAGCCCGAAGTTCCCAAGAGTTGCCCGGCGAGGTAGAGCCCGGGCACCGTGCGGCACCCCAGGGTGCGATCAACTTGAGACGGGGTCACCACGTCGTACTCCACCGCGTAGCCATAACGTAGAAACTCTGCCGCCTCGAAGCCGGCAATAGACCGTACGACCCGTTCCTGGACGTCCTTAGGCAGGCTGGTCGAGAGCCCGTTGACGTACATACTCTGGCTGTGCAAACCCTCTGGTTCCAGAAAGATCGTGTGCTGTCTGTGGTGGGGGAAACGCACCACCTTGTCCTCGATCGATGGGCAGTAGCGGGGACCGGTCCCCTGAATCCGACCGGTGAACAGGGGCGATCGGTGGAGGTTGTCCTCGATGATGTCCTGCACCGTCTCTGGCGTACGGCCCACCCAGCACGAGACCTGGTTTGTAACCCTCTGGGTCCGCCACGAGAACGGCCGTGGTTCGGGATCACCCCGTTGTTCCTCGAGACGACCGGTGTCTATAGAGTCCCGGACCAGGCGTGGCGGTGTGCCGGTTTTGAACCGTCGCAAATCAAGACCGAGCCGGCCAAGTTCGGCACCCAAACCCAGGCTCGGCCGCTCTCCGAAGCGACCGCCCGGTCGGGTCTCCTCTCCAGTGTGCAACAGCCCTCCCAAAAAGGTCCCGGTGGTCAGCAGCACCGCCCGGGCCGTCAGCCGACGGCCATCGGTCAGCCGAACCCCGGTCACGCCACCGTCCGACACCAGCAGGCCATCCGCCTCCCCCTCGACGACGGTCACGCCTTCCAGACCATCCAGCAATCGCCGCACGATGGTGGTGTAGCGGCCCTTGTCGCATTGGGCGCGCGGCCCCCAGACCGCCGGCCCCCGCGACCGGTTGAGCACCCTGAATTGGATACCAGATCGATCGGCCGCCCATGGCTGAATTCCGCCCAATGCGTCTAATTCAGCCATTAGGTGTCCTTTTCCGATTCCTCCCATGGCCGGGTTGCACGGCATCTGGGCCACCGTCTCACGGTGCAGCGTGACCACCACCACCCGAACTCCCAGGCGAGCGGCGGCAGCTGCCGCCTCGGCACCGGCGTGACCGGCACCAACCACCACGAGGTCCGCATCCGGACGCACCATCACCCTACTTTCCAATACAGAACGAAGCGAAGACCTCGTCCAGAACATCCTCGGCCACCACCTCACCCACCAGTTCCGCCACCTCCTCCGCGGCCCATCGCAGGCTCTCGGCAGCCAGCTCCGGGGCGTCGAGATCACAGTCCTCGAGTTCCTTGAGGGCACGACTCAACGCCCTGCGGTGGCGTTCTCCGATGGCCACCTCACCTCCGAGATCAGGTACTTCACCGGCGACCGCCTCGGCCAATCTCAGCCGCAACGATTCCGAGCCGCGGGGGGTGACACAGGACGCGGCGATCCACCCCTCCTTCGGCCGCCAGCCATCTGAAGCAAGGTCGGCCTTGGAACACACCCGGACGACGGCCACGCCAGGATCCTGCTCAATGTCTTCGGCCGGCGAAGGCCCATCAACCGGCCACAGCTCCACCACAACTCCGGCTTCGGCCACCGCCGCCCTCGCCCGCCGCACTCCCTCGAGTTCCACAGGATCTTCAGATGCCCTCATACCGGCGGTGTCCACCAGCGTCACCCGCAGCCCGGCAAGCTCCAAGTCCCCCTCGAGAACATCCCGAGTGGTCCCCGGGGTGGGCGCCACGATGGCCCGATCTGATCCAAGTAAATTATTAAAAAGAGTAGATTTACCTGAATTTGGTGGGCCAATAATCACAACCCGGACGCCGTCCCTGATGCGCTCTCCAGCCGCAGCCGTGGCCAGCAAATCCCAGGTTTCCTGGCGGCATTTCTCCAATCGCTGACGCAGTTCGTCCGAGTCGACCACGACCCCCTGAGCGACAAAATCGAGAGACGCCTCGATCCTCGCCCGAAGAGCCAGGAGTTCGTCACGCAGCCCGGTCAGCCGGCGAGATAGACGGCCGGCCAGCTGCTGTCGAGCGTTGCGCGCCTGCCACGCAGTCTCGGCGGCCACCAGATCCCGGATCGCCTCGGCCTGCACCAGGTCCATTTTGCCGTTGGCCACCGCCCGGCGAGTGAACTCGCCCGGTTGGGCCGGCCGGGCGCCGAGGTCGGTGATCACGCCAATCATCCAATCCACGGTGAACGGCGATCCGTGCACCATGAACTCGAGCATGTCCTCACCGGTGAATGACTTGGGTTCGACGTAGGGGATGGCTATGACCGACTCCGAGCCGGTCTCTCCGGGGCCTTGGATGTGAACCAGCCGGGCCCGCCAAGGTCGCTCAAAATCTACCTCCGGGCTGATTTGTCCGGCCACGGCGCGGGTCGCAGGACCACTCACCCGTACCACGGCGAGGGCGGCCGGGCCCGCCGCCGTGCAGCGGGCGACGATCGTGTCAGCGCCGCCGGCGAGGGCGGATGACCAGTCGCTTGAGAAAGCCTTCACCATCGCTTGAGGTCTCCACCTCGGGGTCATCCGCCAGCGCGAGATGAATGTCGCGCCGAGCCGCCGGTGTCAATGGACCGAGCACCACCGGAGAGTTCGTGTTCACCGCTTCGTCCGCCGCCGCCTCTGCCCGCTCGCGCAGTTTTTCCGCTCGGCGTTCTTTGAACCCATCGGTGTCGAGATGAACCGGCAGGTGACGGGGAAAGCGCCTTGTCAGGACACGGTTGCAGAGGTACTGGAGGGCGTCCAGGCCCTTGCCCCCCGAGCCGGTCAGCAGACGGAGATCGCCGCCGGCGAGCTCACCATCCAACGATTCCTCGCCCTGATCGATCCGCGCGGAGACGTCGAGCTCTCCGGCCCTGAAGGTCTCAGCGAGGAACAGCCCGAGGATCGCCACCGGATCGACTTCGGCATGAATCTCCACCCCCTGGCCCGGTTCCTCGGACACCACCTCGTAGTGGAGCTCCCCAATCCGAGCACGGAGCTCATGACAGGCGTTGGTGAGCGCCTCGTCCAGCGTTGTTCCGCGAAAGGTGCCGTCAACGATCACTTTTTCTTACTCCCTCCCTGGCCCTTGGATCCCCCGCTTTTACGCTCACCTAGAAGCCGGAAGGTCACCTCCTGCTGAACGATGGTGAGGACGTTGTTGGTCAGCCAGTAGAGCACCAGGCCCGACGGGAAGTTCAGGAACATGAAGCCGAAGACGAAGGGCAGCATGCGCATCATCCGCTGCTGCTGTGGGTCGCCCACCTGGGGCGCCAACTTCTGCTGCAGCCACATGGTGGCGGTCATCAGGATGGGGGTGATGTAGTAGGGGTCCTTGGCCGAAAGGTCCTGGATCCATCCGAAGAACGGCGCGTGACGAAGCTCGATGGCCACCATGAACAGCTTGTACAGCGCCCACAAGATCGGCAACTGGACCAGCATGGGAAGACAGCCCCCCATGGGATTCACGCCCTCCTGCTTGTAAAGCGCCATCATCTCCTGATTCATCTTGGCGCGCGCCTGGGGGTCCGATTTCTTCTTCTTGTGCTGGGCCTGAATTTCCTTGACCTTTGGCTGGAGCTTCTGCATCCGACGCATGGATACGGTGGAGGTGTGCATCAGAGGGAACAAAAGAATTCGAATAGCCACCGTCAGCAGGATGATGGCGACACCGTAGTTCCCAACCACCCCATAGATCCACCGCAAGGCCTTCAGAAACAGCACCGAGATGGGGCCGAAGAAACCGAAGTTGAGGGTCCGCTCAACCCCGCCGTCGATCCGCTGCAGCAGATCGAACTCCTTCGGCGCGCCGAGCAATTGACCTTCAACAAGTCCCTCGGCCGGATCCATCAGCAGCTGGAGCACCCTCCGTTCCTGGGCATCGCCGTCCTCATTTGGAACCATGAACTGGAGGACGTTGACCTCCAGGCCGTCGATTCGAGTGGTCGGCCGAAACAGCGACAGGAAATAGGTGTCCTGGAAGCCCGCATAGGTTGTCACCTGAGGATCGAGGATCTGCGGCTGCTTCGCCTTGCGCTGTTTCACTACATCGTATTCGCCGTCCGCCAGCACCACCACATCGCCCCACACGGCAAGTCGGTTGTTCTGCTCCCCTTCGCTGAGGTTCCGCAGCCCGCTGCCGATGCTGAGCTTGGCCGACCGCATGGCTCCGCCGAGTTCCATGGAGACCTCGAGACCGTAGCCGCTGTCAGGCATCCGGACAGTCTTCTCAACCGCGTTCCCGCGCCCATCGGACCACCGAAACACGGCCCCGTCGGCTCCCCGCTCCACCGCGTACAACCGCTGATCGACTCCGTCTGAGGTGACCAGCTGCAGCGGGAGTGTGCGGTCGGGATGATCGACCACCTGGACAAGCTCCAGGGGCTCTCCGTTATCCTCCGTGTACTGGGTGAGTTGCATCGATACGATCGCGGCGCCACGAGAACTTACATCCACCGACATCACATCGTTTGTGAACCGAAGGACCTCCTCCATCTCTCCGGCAATGGCCTCTTCGGCGGCTGCCATGCCTGAGGCCTCGACGATCTCGGAATCGGGCGCCAGCGGCTCGTCCGCCGTTTTTTGCGACTCCTGCTGAGATGGTTCTTCAACAGAGCGCGCCACATCCACCGGAGGAGCCGGTTGTTCCGGCGGGAACAACACCGACCACAGGGCGAAGATTACCGCCGATAACACGAATGCCAGAAGAAGACGTTTTTCCATGAGTGTCCGGATTCTCCCTGACTCCCGATCCCTCTGAGTTGTTCCCGAAGCGGCGCCCAGCCGGTTCCGGATCGCTCAGCTTCAGTGTGATGAAAGCTGATCCCTCAGTCGCTTCACGGCGCGGCGGTATTCGCGCTCCAACTCCGACCAGGGTGCCGCCCCCAGGCCCCGGCGCGCGTTGATGACGATATCCACATCGAGCCCACCGCAGACACGAATATGAAGTCGGAAGAGCTCTCGGAGGCGGCGCTTGCAGCGGGCACGCTCCACCGCATGACCCACCCGCCGCGAGGCGGTGACTCCAAGTCGAGGGCCGGCGAATTCGGGTTCGTCCCGCGACAGGGCGAAAACGACCATGTGCCGACCACCGGCCCGAAAACCTCTTTCGTAGACTTTCTGGAATTCCGCACGGCGCCGAAGCCGTGCGCTCCGGGGCAAGCGGAAGCCCCGCTCACACGGAGAGGCGCTTGCGGCCTTTGCGCCGGCGAGCATTCAGAATCTTCCGCCCAGCTTTGGTCCGCATACGAACGCGAAAACCGTGCGTCTTCTTCCGGCGCCTGTTATTCGGTTGAAACGTCCTTTTCATGGCTCTTCCCTAATCTCCCTAAACCACGGGCGCGTCAAGATATCGCACCGCCTTCCTCGTGTCAAGAAGGGGCTCCTCACACACCCTCGGTCTGTGTTAGCGTAGGGGGATGGACCGTTGGGTAGACCTCCAGCCACATCTCAAACAGATGCTGGGTGAGGAGGAGTATTCCACCTGGATCACACCCATCAAGGTGGTGGCCAGCAACGACACCGAGCTGGTGCTCGGCTGCGGTAACGCCATCGTCACCGACTGGGTGCGCGACCATTTGTTGCGGGACATCGAAACGGTTGCACGCAGCCACTTCGGCTCAACCTTCCGCGTCCAGCTCGACGAACGCGAACAACGAACCACCAAAGCCGCCCCCAAAGGCCCCAAAAAGAAGGAAACCACCTTCGCCACGCATCCCATCAATCCCGGGTTTACCTTTGATCGCTTCGTGGTCGGCCCATCCAACCAGTTCGCGGCCGCCGCCGCCGAGGCCGTCGCCGACCGACCCGGTACCGCATACAACCCGCTCTACATCTACGGTGGTTCGGGTCTGGGGAAAACCCATCTGCTGCATGCCATCGCACACCGCATCGAGGACCGCCAGAAGCGCAAGAAAACAAAGCTCAAAATCGTCTATATGACCACTGAGCAGTTCGTCAACGAGCTGATCAACTGCATCCGCCGCCAGCAGATGGAGATCTTCCGCCACACCTTCCGCGGCGTCGATGTCCTGTTGCTCGACGACATCCAGTTCATCGCCGGCAAGGAACAGACCCAACAGGAGTTCTTCCACACCTTCAACACCCTCCAGTCCACCGGTCGCCAGGTCGTCTTCACCTCCGACGCCCGTCCGGCGGACATCCCGGGAGTGGAGGAGAGGCTTCGGTCGCGATTCCTCCAAGGCCTGATCGCGGACATCCAACCGCCCGATCTGGAGACCCGCTGCGCGATCCTGCGCGAAAAGGGGCGCGCCATTGGCTGGGACCTCCCTGAGGATGTGGTTCTTTTCATAGCGCGTCGCGTGCAGAAGAACGTCCGCGAACTCGAGGGATCGCTCAACCGGACCATCGCCTACGCCCAGCTCAAAAACACACGGATCACGGTGGATGTGGTCCGAATGGCCCTTTTCGAGCTGCTCCCGGACGGACGGGACCCGACCCCGGCGGACATCATTCGGTTCGTGGCCCAGCACTATGGCATCCGGGTCGCGGATCTCAAGGGGCGCTCCAATAGACGGTCCATCGCACTGCCGCGCCAGGTGGCCATGTACCTCATCCGGAACATCCTCGAGCTGAGTTTTCCCGAGATAGGGAAAATCTTCTCCAAACACCACTCCACCGCCATGTACGCTGTGGACAACATCACCAAGATGCGTCAGTCCAATCCCGATTTCGACGCCACCCTCACCGCCTTCAGCGAACACTTCGGCTGATTTCGCTGTGGAGGGTGTTTCGGATTGGCTGCGGAAAAGCTGTCGGTAGCTGTGGATATCCTCCGAACTCCACAGTCGCCCGCAGAAGTCGCACAGCTTCGTCCACAGACAAATCTGCTCACATACTCTTTGTTGATGGTGAGATCCGATCGATTTCCGCAGAATCCACAGCCTCGACGGTGACTACGGATATATGCTAGATTTTAGTTCGTTCATAGACGTCGTAGAAAGGATCGTTGATGGAACTGAAACTACAGCGAAGTCTCGTTCTTCAAGAGCTTTCCATCCTGCAGGGGGTGGTTGAGCACCGGACGACCATTCCGATCCTTTCGAGCATCCTGGCCGAGGCCGCCGAAAACCGTCTCCGCATGGTTGCCACCGATCTCGACATGACCATCATGACCGGCTGCCCGGCAACCATCGATGGCGGCGGTCGGCTGACGCTTGAGAGCAAGGTCTTTCAAAATCTGGTCCGCAACCTCCCCGAAGAGGAGTTCACCCTCCGCCAGGAAGGTGACACGGTGGAGATCAAGAGCGGACGGTTTCGGTCACAGATGTCGGTGGCCGACGCCGATGAGTATCCGACGATCCCAGAGGTCCCCGAGGCCGGGGAGTATGCTCTGCCGCTCGATCTCTTCCAGTTGATGTTGGACCGGGTGGCCTTTGCCATCACCAAGGATGATCCCAAATTCCAACTCAATGGTGCGTTGGTAAAACTGGTTCCGGGCGAGGTCGAGATCGCCGCCACAGACGGTCATCGACTGGCAGTTGTTCGAGCAAAAGCGCCCGATGGCGAGCCCCCCTTCGAACAACAGCTCTTTCCACGCAAGCTCCTGGCGGAGTTCTCTCGCTTTTCCGATGATCGAGTGAACCTATCCTCCGGGGAGAACCATCTCGGTTTCAGAATGGGAGACCGAACGTTGGTGTCGCGAATCGTCGAACTCCGCTTTCCCCAATACGAGCGGGTGATCGTGCGGGATAACCCCAACCGAGTCAGGATCGACCGCAAGGAGCTGCTGGCCTCGCTCCGACGGGTGAGTTTATTGGCTCACGAGAAAGCGCGCGGCGTGCGCTTCAAACTGGATCCGTCTGGAGAACTGACTCTGGCTTCCATCGGTTATGAGCGGGGAAGCGCCGAGGAGACTCTGGGTGTGAGCTACCAGGGAGACGCGGTGGAAATCGCACTCAACGCGGGCTACGTGATCGACGTGCTCCAGGTGCTCGAGTGCCCCACCATCGAGTTCCAGCTTCGCGACTCAAACTCCCAGACCGTGCTTGTGCCGGTGGACGACGACCCCAGGCTTGAGGAGTACATCTACGTGCTGATGCCCATGAGGCTCTGACTCGGGTTGCAGATCCGTACCGTCAGCACCCGTTCCTTTCGTAACCTGGAACCCGCGAGCGTCCGTTTTCATGACGGCGTCAATTTGGTGGTGGGCGGAAATGGCGCCGGCAAGACCAGTCTGCTCGAAGCGGTCGCCGTGCTCGGCAATCTGCGGTCGTTTCGGAGCTCACGCTGGCAGGCGGTGGCGCGACACGGCCAACAGAACTTCACCCTAGAGGGCGTGATCGGGACACCGGACGCCGCCGACTGCCGTCTGACCCAAGTGGTGGAGGTTGGACCTCCAGTGAGTCGGTCGCTGATGGTCAACGGCGCGCCAGCTGTTGTGGAGCGCTATCTGCAAGTGCTTCCTGTGGTGACTCTCACCCCTGCTGATGCCGAATTGGTGACCGGCGGACCGTCGATTCGACGGGGACTGTTGGATCGGCTGTCCTTTATGATCCACGCCGAGACCCTGGGGGAAGTGCGAGACTACCTCCGCACCCTTCGCCAAAGAAACGCGGCGCTGTCGGCGGACTCCACCGACAGCGAACTGGACGCCTGGGACGCGCGACTGGCGGCCGGGGCCGCCCGGGTGGTCGAGCGGCGGCTGGCGGCGGTGTCGCGATTGGCGCAGGAGTTCGCCGAGAGTTACCAACTGCTGCGTGGTGACGGCTTTCCCGAGATGTCCGTGGGCTACCGTTCGGATTCCTGGCTGAATGGGTGCGAAACGACAATAGAACTGGAAGAATCGTACCGAAAACGGTATAATGTGACTCGGATTCGAGACCGTCACGCCGGGCATACTTTGGAGGGTCCTCACCGCCATGACGTGAAGCTCGAGGCGGGTGGTCGACCAGCCAGAGAGGTCCTGAGTTCCGGACAGGTCAAGGTCGTGGCAGCGGCCCTCCGACTGGCCACCGTCGTCCAGGTCGAGAGAGAGGAGCGAACAGCTCCCGGTGATTGTTGACGATGTTGATGCGGAGTTAGACAGTGAAGTGTTCTCCCAACTCACGAGGACACTCGCAAGCCGACGACAACTGCTGCTTTCCAGTGCCCATGGCGAAATGGTGACGGGTTTCTTCCCCGACGCCCACGTCATCACCATGGAGAGGGGCAACTGCCGAAGCAGCGCCGCAAGTGGAGAATAACTGGATGAGCGACTCCTATACAGCCAAGAGCATCAAGGTCCTCAAGGGACGGGATGCGGTTCGAAAACGGCCGGGGATGTACATCGGCGATGTGGATGACATCGCCGGACTCCACCACATGGTTTGGGAGGTGGTGGACAACTCCATTGACGAAGCGCAGGCCGGACACGCCGACAAGGTCACCGTCACCGTACACGCCGATCACACGATCACGGTCACCGACAACGGTCGAGGGATCCCGGTGGACCTCCACAAAGAGTCCGGCCGGCCGGCGGCCGAGGTCATCATGACCGAGCTCCATGCCGGCGGGAAATTCGACTCCAACTCCTACAAGGTGTCGGGCGGCCTCCACGGTGTGGGCGTGAGTGTGGTCAACTTCCTCTCTGAGTGGTTGCGGCTGGAAATCCACCGCGACGGCAAGGTGTGGGAGCAGCATTTCTCACGGGGAGTGCCGGACGACGAGCTCAAGGCGGTGGGTAAGACCAAACGGACAGGGACCATCGTCAGCTTCAATCCCGACCCCGAGATTTTCACCGTCCACGAGTTCCATCCCGATCTTCTGGTGAGTCACCTCAGAGAGCTCGCCTTCCTTAACTCCGGGCTGGAACTCGTGTTCTACGACGAGGCCTCGGAACGGAGCGAGACCTTTAAGTTCGAGGGCGGCCTCTCCGAGTTCGCCGAGTATCTCAACCGATCCAAAAACGTCCTCCATGAGCCGCCGATCTACCTCCAGGAAACCAATGCTGGGGGCGAGCAGATCGAGGTGGCCCTTCAGTGGCACGATGGCTACTCCGAAAATGTGCTCGCCTTCACAAACACCGTCTTCAACCGTGATGGTGGAACCCACCTTTCCGGCTTCCGCGGGGCGCTCACCCGGACCATCAACTCCTATGCCCAGGCCCACAATTTGCTCAAGGGCATGGATGAGAATCTCTCCGGCGAAGACGTGCGCGAGGGTTTGACGGCGGTGATTGCGGTCCACATCACCGAGCCCCGATTCTCCAGTCAGACCAAGGACAAGCTGGTGTCGTCCGACGTCAAGGGCTGGGTGGAGTCGGTGATCAACGAAGCCCTGGCCACCTTCTTCGAAGAGAACCCGGCGATTGCGAAGAGGATCATTTCCAAGTGTCTGGATGCGGCCCGGGCGCGGGCGGCGGCCCGCAAGGCGCGGGAACTCACTCGCCGCAAGAGCGCGCTGGAAAACTCGTCCTTGCCGGGGAAGCTGGCCGACTGCTCGGAACGCGATCCGGCAAAGGCGGAGCTGTTCATCGTCGAGGGTGACTCGGCCGGAGGTTCGGCGAAACAGGGACGGAACCGACGGTTCCAGGCGATCCTGCCGCTTCGCGGGAAGATCCTCAACGTGGAAAAGGCCCGCTTCGATCGAATGCTGGCTTCTGAGGAAATCCGCGCCCTGATCCAGTGTCTGGGAACCGGGATCGGCACCGAAGAGTTTGATCCGGCAAAGGTCCGTTATCACCAGATCATCATCATGACCGACGCCGACGTGGACGGGTCGCATATCCGCACCTTGCTGCTGACCTTCTTCTACCGACAGATGGAGGAGCTGGTGGGGCGTGGCCATCTTTTTATCGCCCAACCGCCGCTTTACAAGGTATCGCGCGGCAAGCGCGAGGTGTATCTGAAGGACGACGGCGAGCTGTCCCGATTTCTGCTGGATCGGGTGGCCGATGAGTTCCGGCTGGTGCTCGGCGCCACGGGCATCGATTTATCCGGTGACGATCTTCGCGTGGCTCTACTGGACGCCGAGGGCTGGCTCGACACCCTGGGCGACCTGGAGCGCCGCGGCTGGCCGGCCGATGTGGTGATGGCGGCCCTTGATCTCACAGAAGGCGACGAGGAGCCGCCGGGATCCGAGTCCTATGCGCGAGCGCTGGCAGTGGAACTGACCGACCTCGGCTATGAAGGCGTGCGGGTCGAGTTCGACGAGGAACACAGTGTCCACGAGGTGGCCTGCCTGGTCGGGGTCAACGGCCGATCATGGGAGGTGCGTCTGGGGCGGGTGCTTTCGAGCAGTGGCCACTTTCGCAGGGCGAAGAAACAGCTCGTGCGGCTCGCTCCACTACGACTCGGCCCCTACCATCTCGAACGCAATGGCGAACGAACCACCATGGAGACCATTCATCAGTTGGTCGATTATGTCTACGAGGTGGCCAAAAAGGGCCTCAACATCCAGCGCTACAAGGGTCTGGGCGAGATGAACCCAACCCAGCTTTGGGAAACCACCATGGATCCGGAAAACCGGCGCCTGCTCCAGGTGACGGTTGAGGATGCTGCCCGGGCCGACGAGTTGTTCACGGTGCTGATGGGCGACGCGGTGGAGCCGCGGCGCAAGTTCATTGAAGATAACGCGCTTGAGGCGCGCAACCTCGACATCTGATCAGGACAAGCGATGAGTGAACACGAAACCTACTCGCAGGGTGACCGAATCCCAATCACCATTGAGGAGGAGTTGAAAAACTCCTACCTGGACTACGCCATGTCGGTGATCATCGGCAGGGCACTGCCCGATGTGCGGGATGGTCTCAAGCCGGTTCACCGGCGCATCCTCTTCGGCATGTGGGAGGGTGGCAACACCGCCGGCCGAGCCTACAAGAAGTCGGCGCGAATCGTTGGTGACGTGATGGGAAAGTACCACCCCCATGGCGACCAGGCGATCTACGACACCGCCGTTCGCATGGCGCAAGAGTTTTCCATGCGGTACACCCTGGTGGACGGCCAGGGCAACTTCGGGTCGGTGGACGGCGACGCGGCGGCGGCCATGCGGTACACCGAGGTCCGGCTGACCCGACTGTCCCATGAGCTCCTGGGTGACGATATCGACAAGGAGACGGTGGACTGGGCGCCAAACTATGACGGCTCGCTGTCAGAGCCCATCATTCTGCCGGCCCAATATCCCAATTTGCTGGTCAACGGCTCTTCCGGCATCGCCGTGGGCATGGCCACCAACATCCCCCCCCACAATCTCGGTGAGGTTGTGGATGCGACGATCGCCCTGATTCGTACCCCGGATTTGACCATCAAGGATCTCATGGGCCACGTTCCGGGGCCGGATTTTCCCACCGCGGCCTTCATCCACGGACACAAGGGCATCCACGACGCCTACACCACCGGCCGGGGCATCATCCAGATGCGGGCCCGTGTTCGAATCGAGGAGGCCGAGACCGGCAAGAAGGCACGGCTGATCGTCAATGAGCTGCCCTACCAGGTGAATAAGGCGCGACTCGTGGAGCAGATCGCGTCCTTGGTCCAGAACAAGCGCCTGGAAGGCATCAGCGATCTGCGCGACGAGTCCGATCGGGATGGCATCCGGATGATGATCGAGCTCAAGCGGGACGCCATCCCGGAAGTGGTCCTCAACAATCTCTACAAGCTGACCCAACTCCAGACCACCTTTGGCATCATTCTGCTGGGTGTGCTCAACAACCAGCCCAAGGTCTTCAACTTCCATGAACTCCTCCGCCACTTCATCGACCACCGCAAAGAGGTGGTGGTCCGAAGGACCCAATTCGACCTCGCCAAGGCGAAGGAGCGGGCCCACATCCTCGAGGGGCTGGTCATCGCCCTGGATCACCTGGACGCGGTCATCGAGCTGATCCGAGCCGCTCCCGATCCACCCACCGCGTCGACCGAGCTGCAAACCCAATTCAACCTCAGCAAGGCCCAGGCCCAGGCCATTTTGGACATGCGGTTGCAGCGGCTCACCGGACTCGAGCGGTCGAAGATCGTCGACGAGCATCGAGACATCCTTGAAACGATCGCCGAACTGGAGGCGATCCTCGGTTCCGAACCCTTGGTTCTCGACATCATTGTCGAGGAACTGGAGGCCATCAAGGAGCGATTCGGTGACGCCCGCCGGACAGAGATCATTGCGGACACCTCGGACATCTCCATCGAGGATCTGATCGCCGAGGAGGACATGGTGATCACGGTGACCCGGTCGGGCTATATCAAGCGCTCGGCGCTTGCCGCCTACCGGTCCCAGCGCCGCGGCGGCCGCGGTCGGCGGGGTATGGCCACCAAGGCCGAGGATGAGGTGTGGAAGCTATTCGTCGCCTCGACGCACTCCACCATGCTGTTTTTCAC
This sequence comes from uncultured Holophagae bacterium, assembly GCA_963710645.1. Lineage (GTDB taxonomy): Bacteria > Acidobacteriota > Thermoanaerobaculia > Thermoanaerobaculales > Sulfomarinibacteraceae > FEB-10. The sequence goes on from CAVQBD010000009.1 coordinate 1,332,331, forward strand.
GACCCGCGGAAAGGTCTTTGCCCGAAAGGTCTACGAACTTCCCGATGTGGGTCCCACCGGCCGCGGCAGGGCGCTTGTCAACCTGCTCAAGCTGGAGGACGACGAGAGGGTGACGGCCCTGCTGGCGGTGCGCGATTTTGCAGAACACGAGGATGCCTTCCTCCTCTTCGCCACCCGCCTCGGCAGAGTGAAGCGAACCCCGCTGAAGGACTATGCCAACATTCGCGTCGTCGGGCTGCGGGCGGTGGTGATCAACGAAGACGATGAATTGCTCTCGGTGCACCTCACCGACGGCACCCGCCATGTGTTCATGGGCACCCACCATGGCATGGGCATCCGGTTCGAAGAGACCCAGGCGCGCCCCATGGGCCGGGTCACCGCCGGCGTTCGCGGAATCAACCTCAGAAAGGGTGACTTTGTGGAAGAGGTCGCCACCCTCGGCCCGGCCGAGGAGAACGACATCCTGGTGGTGACCGACCTCGGTTTTGGCAAACGGACGGCGGCCACCGAGTTCCGTACCCAGAAGCGCGGAGGCTTCGGGCTCAAACTCATCAAGTTGACAGAAAAGAACGGCGCCGTGGCGGGAATTCGACACGTCCATGAAACCGACCAGGTGCTGATCCTCACCGAAAAGGGAATTTTGATCCGGATGAAGGTGGACGAAATCCGCCGCATCGGCCGCGCCACTCAGGGGGTGCGGGTGATCAGGCTCGACGACGGAGACCGGGTGACGTCGGTGGTCAAGCTCGCCGACGAGGAAGAGGACGGCGACGAGACGCTGGGCGTGGACGAGATTGGCGAGGACGAAACGTCGATCGAGGCGTAGGGTGAATCCGGGCGCTCTCGGCCCGAGTGATGGGTTGCATACCCATCGAGGTCGCAGATCCGCCGGCTGTTACCGTGCGCTTCGCAACCCGGCATTTTCAACGCACCTTCGGAGGTCGGGCAGATCTCACGATGGTGCTTGGACGTGGCCAGCCATGCTCGCCCTGGCCAGAGGGCCAATGATGCGGTCGAGCTGGTGACCCCCCGCCTCCCCGCCGATCCTCCAGCGGTCCCGCCGGTGCAGTTGCTGCACCAGGAGGGCATCCTCGGGCTGGTGGCGATCGTCGGTCTCGCCTGGCGTGACGGCGGACCCCTCGAGGGCCTGGCCCCCCAGGGTTCTCTTCTTGGTTCGGTGGCCGCCGGATTGTCGACGGCGATGGTGGCCAGCCTCGTTCTCTGGTTGGTCCGGGGCGTGCCGTCACTCCACCGTTTGCAGCTGTTTCAGTGTCGGTTGGTACGCGGATGGTCCACCACCGATGCCGTTTCTGTGGCGGTGCTTTCAGGGCTTGCCGAGGAGGCGCTGCTCCGAGCTCTGCTGCAGCCGGTCTTGGGATTGTTGCCGGCCGCCTTGTTGTTCTCTCTATTGCACCTGGTGCCGGACCGCAAGCTGTGGATGTGGCCCGTGATCGCCTTTGTGCTGGGGGTTGTTCTGGGTGGAATTTTTCAACTCTACGGCTACCCGGCTGCGGCTGCGGCCCACATACTCATCAACGTGATAGCGCTTTTGCGATTGCGGCTTCTTGACGACAAATGACGGCGCGCCGGCGTGCCTGCTTCGGTGTGTACAATGAGCCCGGGTTTCCCCCGAGGAGGTCTGAAGATGGTTGAACAGAGTGACCAGTTCCGCGTCAAGGTCGGGTTGGCGGAGATGCTCAAGGGTGGGGTGATCATGGATGTCACCACGGCCGAACAGGCGAAGATCGCCGAGGACGCTGGAGCGGTTGCGGTGATGGCCCTGGAAAGGGTGCCGTCCGATATCCGAACCCAGGGCGGCGTGGCTCGCATGTCACCGGTGGCCAAGATCCGTGAGATCCAGGAGACGGTGTCGATTCCAGTGATGGCCAAGTGCCGGATCGGACATATTGCCGAGGCTCAGATGCTGCAGGCCCTCGAGGTGGACTTCATCGATGAGAGTGAGGTTCTGACGCCGGCCGACGAGGAGAATCACGTCGACAAGCACCCGTTCGTCGTGCCATTTGTGTGTGGGTGCAGGAATCTCGGTGAGGCCCTCCGACGGATTGGTGAGGGGGCCGCCATGATGCGCACCAAAGGCGAGGCGGGTTCAGGCGACATCGTGGAAGCAGTGCGTCATCTGCGGGCTGTGCAGCGCGGCATCCGCACGTTGACGATCCTCGAACCCGACGAATTGATGGCCCACGCCAAGGAACTTCAGGCGCCGTACGAACTGGTGCGGTGGGTGGCCGAGAACGGACGGTTGCCGGTACCGAACTTCGCGGCCGGAGGAGTGGCGACCCCGGCAGACGCCGCCCTCTGCATGATGCTTGGCGCCGAGGCCGTTTTTGTCGGCTCGGGGATCTTCAAGTCCTCGGATCCCGAAACCCGGGGTCGGGCCATTGTCCAGGCCGTCACCCACTGGCAGGATCCTGGCAAGCTGGTGGAGGTTTCCGACGGACTGAGCGACGCCATGACCGGGATCGAGGCCGCCAAGCTGACACCCGAGGAGATGTTGTCCCGACGGGGGTGGTAATGCAGGTTGGGGTGCTCGCTCTCCAGGGTGACTTCGGGGCCCACGCCGCAGCCCTGTCCGAGGTGGGAGCCGACGCCAAACCGGTGCGGACCGCCGCTGAGTTGCATCGGGTCGATGCCCTCGTGCTTCCCGGGGGGGAAAGCACCGCCATGCTCAAGCTGATGGAGCCGGGGCGCCTCGATCGCGAGATCGTGCGCCGTGTGGAACTGGGGATGCCGGTGCTGGCGACCTGCGCCGGGGTGATCCTGCTGGCCACCGCGGTTCACCCGGATCAGGCGTGTCTGGGTCTGCTGGACCTGGATGTGGTCCGTAATGCCTATGGGCGGCAGGTCCACTCGACGGTGGCCACGATTCAGGTCAACGGTGAGCTCGGGGGATGTCCACAGATGGAGGCTGTGTTCATTCGTGCCCCTCAGATTCAGCGGGTGGGCGCCGGGGTCGAAGTCCTCGGACGATTGGAGGGCGAACCGGTTTTGGTGGGAGCCGGGGCAATTGTGGCAGCCACATTCCACCCCGAGCTGACAGCGGATCGCCGCGTTCACCGATTATTCTTCAACCGAGCGGAGGGTGTCCATGGCTGATGAACTCGTGCGCCAGTTCGACGACCGGGGGGTCCACCGGTTGATAATGGACAACGGAGCAAACGCCCTGGACGTGCCCCTGTTGACCGCCCTCAGCCAGCGGATGGGAGCCCTCCGGGCTGATGGAGCGCCGCCGGTACTGCTCGCCTCCACCCACCCCACGCTGTTTAGTCCTGGATGGAACCTCAAGGAGCTCGTGGGTGCGGACCGCCAGCGGGTCGGGGAGATGTTGAACGCCTTCAATCGGTTGATCTTCGACTTCTTTTCCTATCCGGGTCCAACCGCGGTGGCGATCACCGGGCATGCGGTGGCCGGCGGATGCCTGCTGGCAATGGCCGGCGACGTCCGGATCATGGGCTCGGGACGGCCGCGATTGGGTTTCGCCGAGCTCAATCTTGGGGTGCCGGTGCCCGCGGCCAGCATTCGGATGCTCAAGGCGAGGGCGGCTGTGGGGGTCGTGGACGAGGTGGTGTTGGGCGGTGAGGGCTGCACCGCGGAGCGTGCCCATGATCTGGGTCTGGTTCACCGTGTCGCACCGGTGGAGCAGGTGGTGGTGGTGGCGGATCGCGAGCTGCGCAAATTGGGTTCCAAGCCGGCTCGTGCCTACGCCACCACCAAGGCATACCTCTACGGTGACGACTGGCGCGCCATGGAGAACCAGACGGACGAGGCGGACCGCCAGTTCCTTGACTGTTGGTTCGACGACGAGAGCAGGCGCCGGATTGCCGAGGTGGTCAGGGGGCTCGGAGACTGATGGACGATCGCCTGCTGGTCTCCGCCGGAGTGGATCCCAGGCTGCCCATGGCTGATCAGGCGGCCGAGTTGGTGCGGCGCATGCCGCTGCGACGGCTCCCGCCGTCGGGACAGCGTGACATCGATTCGGTGGTGGAGTCCCGGTGGTTTGCCGGACCGGGTGAATGCCACCGGGTGCTCGGTCAGCTCTTCCGCGGCTCCACCTCCCGCGGCAGCTGCTTTGGATCCCCGTGGCCCTACCTGGAAGCCGGCGGGAGCCTGGTGGCTCCGGCCCTCCCGGTGGTTGCGACGCGCGCAGAAAGGACCGGGACCGACGGTCAGTACGACCTGGCGGATGGCGTCGTGTGGCGTGAAGCGGCCGGCTTCCGGAGGCCATTCCTCGGGCTCCACGGCAGCGACGATGGCCGGGGTGAGGGCTTCGATCTTCTGTGGTTCGGTGACGCCGAGCGCTACCTGGTGTCGGCGGGGCGGCTTGAGGTGGAGGATCTGTTCTCGGTGCTCAGGTTGAAGGCGTCGAGGGCGGCGGTGGAGCGGATGCTGGTGCGACGACTTCGGGTCGACGAAGATGTGATCGCCGGAGTCACCTTCAGCGACGAAGCGACGATTCCAGAGCTCGAGATTCGGCGGCCGTTGGAGTTGACAGGATCCGATAGCTGGCGCGATCCGGCGGTGTTGATGAACGGCCGGGCGGATATCCTCAGTGCCCGGCGCCACGGCGATGAGCTCCTCGCCCGCACCCAGGCCGACAGGGGAGTGGAGTTCAAGGTGGTGGAGGACCGCACCGGTTGGCGGCTCTTCGCCTGGAATGGGGACTACCCATACAGGACCATTGACCTCCACGAAAAGGAGGGCCACCTCTGTCTGTCTGTCACCTTGGATGATGGCCTGGATCCGCTGGCGCCGGGGGTTCGCAGCCAGCTCGCGTTTGACTTGCGCTCCAGCTTGGTCGCGTTGGACTGATCCCCCCACCCACCCAGGCAGCAGGGAGTCGTCCCGCCCACCTGGAGTCTGGGGGCGCATTGGGCGGGCTTGGCACTCCGGGCGCCCTCAAGTTGAACGTGAAACGTTGAACGTTCCCACCCACCCTCCCGGATCGTGAGAGGCCGCGTTGATCGGGCGTGCCATTTGGGTTGGGGCCGAACCTCTATCGTGCCACGATGGGTCCCAAATATCGTCGGAGGGGGCAACCTCGGGGAGCGCGGTTGGGAGATGGGTGCGTCGAAGTCAGCAAATCGAAGCGAACGCGCGGGCCGTGCCCAGGTTGTAGGCCCCGCACACCCGGGTTGACATGGAGAAGGGAAGACCGATCATCTCGGTGTCTACTGCCTAAAACTGGTAGGTCTCGTCCTGAATCAACTCGGCCACCGGATGGCGGATTTCGGTTTGCGCCAACTCTGCCCGCAGCTCATCCACGTAGGGGGGTTTGAAGTGGTAGAGCAGCACCGGCACCTGCCGTTCGAGCTTGTGGATCTCTGCGGCCAGGGTCTGGGGAGTGAGGTGGAGGCTCACATCCGCTACCTGCTGCAGCCGGTTGGGAAAGGAACACTCGGTGATCACTGCTGCCAGATCGTCGGTGGTATTCGCCACCTCCCAGATCCGATCGGTGGGTCCGGTGTCCGAGGTGAACAGTACGCTGGTGCCGCCCTGGCGGAGCAACAACCCCACCGTGGGGACCAGGTGATTCACCGGTATCGCGGTGATTTCTAGGTCGTCACCGTCCACGGTGGGGATGGTGAACGGGACTTCGTGCTCGATGACCTCGAACCGAACCGACGGGTAGAGTTGGTTCGGGATTCGCGAGAAGTCCGGCCATGTGTCATTGTTGAAGAGATGGCGGCGCACAGCGCCCAGCACCGCCCTGGTGCAGTAGATGGCCACTGGTTCCGAGGCCCTGCCGAAGATGTTCTCGATCAGGAAGGGCAGTGACGTGGTGTGGTCCATGTGGGTGTGGGTAATCACCACGTGCTGAATGGTCAGTTGTTCCTCGATGGTGAGGGCCCTCGTGATGGCACCGGCGTCCACCGCCACATTGCCGCCGACCACGAACGAGGTCATACGGCAGGTAGGGCTGTCTCCCCCGAAGCTCCCGAGAACTCTGAGTTTCACGGACGGGAGTATAACCCGCCCAATCCGGAAAGTTTGTGTCGGTTGCCGGTTTGGCTCGATGCACAGTTTGAGACGTTGGCTTCCTTGTGTTGAATGGCAGATGGCGGATCACGACCACATCCGTGTTTCCCGACAGCGGTTGGCCCTGCTGATCGCAGGTGCCGGTCCCCGCATCCGGAGGCAGTTGGCCCCTGTGGCCGGGGACCTCGATCCCATCGCTGTCCTCGCGCGCGGCGGTGCTCCAGCGGCGGTGATTCGGACCGCGCGAGCCCTGGCCCGGAGGGAGGCCGTGGACCTCTTGGACCGGGTGGCCGAAGCCGGGTGGCGGTGGCTGATTCCAGGCGGGACGGATTTCCCGGAACTGCTCGAGACCATCTCCGATCCCCCATTCGGACTCTTTGTAAAAGGCACACTGTGCCGGCGACCGGCGGTGGCCGTGGTCGGTTCGAGGTCCGCTACACCCTACGGCGTGCAGGTGGCCCGATGGCTCGGCGAGGAGCTCGCGCGGGCCCAGGTGGTGGTGGTCTCTGGGATGGCGCGCGGGGTGGATGCCGCAGCCCACGACGGTGCCCTGAGGGAGGGCGGGGCAACCTGGGCGGTCTGGGGAACCGGACCGGACCGGATCTACCCGCCGGAACACGCCGGGTTGGCGTCGTCCATTGCCGGGGGCGGGGCGCTGCTCACCGAGTTCCCTCCCGGAACCCCACCCCGACGACATCATTTTCCCCAGCGTAACCGATTGATCGCGGGCCTTGCCAGGGCCACGGTGGTGGTGGAGGCGGCCGCCAGATCCGGCGCCCTCGGGACCGCGCGCTGTGCCCTCGACGAGGGCCGGGAGGTGTTGGCCGTGCCGGGATCCATCTTCTCCGAGCGATCGGTGGGTCCCAACACCCTGATCCGTCTCGGGGCTCGCCCGTTGCTTCATCCGGCCGAGTTGATCGAGAATATCGTTCCCGGAGAACCCCGGTCGCAATCACCCGGTGGCGAGACCCAGGAGGGATTTCTTGCCCATCTACCCGCCGGAGAGGCGAGAACCGCTGACGAGTTGGCGGCGGCAGCCGGAGTCCGGGTGGCCGAGGTCCTGGCGATGCTGCTGCAGATGGAGGTGGAGGGTCTGCTGGAACGGCGGCCGGACGGCCGATACGCCCGGGCCGGGGGAATGGCGGGCGGCGGGTCTTGGGTTGCGGGGAGGGGGCTTTCATGACACAAACCGTGGCGGTGGTGGGTGGTGGTTTGGCTGGGGTCGAGGCGGCGTGGCAACTGGCGCGTTTCGGCTTTCATGTGGAGTTGACGGAGATGCGTCCGGTGCGGCCGACCCCGGTCCACCGAACGGACCGACTTGCCGAGCTGGTGTGCTCGAACTCCCTGCGCGGTGACAGCCCGGCCAACGCGGTGGGTCTGCTCAAGCGGGAGATGGAGGTCCTCGACTCGCTGGTGATCCAAACGGCACGGGCTTCCGCCGTGCCGGCGGGGGGCGCGTTGGCGGTGGATCGCGACCGATTTGCGGCCAGGATCACCGACGCCGTGAGCACCCATGGGAGGATCACCGTTCAGCGGCGCGAAGTGCGAGACCTGCCCGATGGTCCGGCGGTGGTGGCCACCGGACCGCTCACTTCGGCCGCCCTTCATGGAGCATTCGAGGAGGTTCTGGGAGAGGGCGCGTTGGCTTTCTACGACGCAATTGCCCCCATCGTCGCCGCCGACTCCCTCGACCACGAGCGCCTCTTCAGAGCCTCCAGATACGACAAGGGTGGCGGCGCTCACTACCTCAATGCGGCATTGGGCAGGGAGCAGTACGAGGCCTTTGTCGCCGAATTGAAGACCGCCGACAGGGTGCCTTTCAAGGCCTTCGAGACCGAGGACATCCGATATTTCGAAGGCTGTCTGCCCATCGAGGTGATGGCCGAGCGTGGCCTGGACACCCTTCGGTATGGACCGATGAAGCCGGTGGGACTGGTGGATCCCGTCACCGGCAAGCGACCGTGGGCGGTTGTCCAGTTGCGGCAGGACGACCTGGCAGCCGAGCACTGGAATCTGGTGGGATTCCAGACCAAGTTGACCAAGGGCGACCAGCAGCGGGTGTTCCGCACGATTCCGGGGCTCTCCGAGGCGCGGTTCGTGCGGTTCGGCATGATCCACCGCAACACCTTCCTCAACTCACCTGTTCATTTGGATGAGTTGCTGCGGCTGCGTCGACGGCCCTCAATTCGGCTTGCGGGCCAGATCACCGGGGTTGAGGGCTATGTGGAGTCGGCGGCCACCGGCCTGCTCGCCGGGCGGCTACTGGCCGCAGAGTTGGCGGGTTCCACGCCGGTGCCGCCGCCGTCCGAGACGGCCCTCGGCGGTCTGGTGCGCCATGTGACGATGGGTGGATCGGCCGATTTCCAGCCGTCGAACATCACCTGGGGTCTGATGGTGCTGCCACCCGAACTGCGGTCCGTGCGAAATCGCCGCGAGCGCCGCGAGCGTCACGCCGAGTTGGCCATCGAGCGTATTGCCGAATGGTCGAAGTCAATCAGTCCTTCTGGTTAACTCAATTCTCCCGCTCATGCTCCCCGCCGACGTGGGAGCTTCAGACCGTCCATCATGAGCATGAGCGGGAGAATTGAGCAGGGAGCAATGCCCTAGTCTTCGTCACTGCTTCGCGCCCTGGGATGAGATTTGCGATAGACGTTCATCAGATGAGCCAAGTCCACATTGGTGTAGACCTGGGTGGTGGACAACGAGCTGTGGCCGAGGAGTTCCTGAATCGCTCGCAGGTCCATGCCGGCCTCCAGGAGGTGGGTGGCGAATGCGTGTCGAAGGGCGTGTGGGTGGAGGTGGTGAACCTGGGTGGTCTGCCGCACCGCCGAGGTGAGGATCCGCCGCACAGAACGGTCGCTGAGCCGGCCACCACGCTGGTTGACAAAAAGCGGCTCCTCATCGTCGGTCAGTCCCCGTCGCCACGCCGCGCGGTCGGGGAGGTAACGGTGAATAGCCCCGGCGGCGTGCCGGCCAAAGGGGACCAGGCGCTCGCGCCGGCCTTTGCCGCGGACCCGGAGCATGCGTTGCGCGAGCCTCAGATCCACGAGGTCGATGGCCACCAACTCGCCGACCCTCAATCCGGCGCCGTAGAGCATCTCAAGGATTGCCCGGTCGCGCCTCCCGGCCGGAGTATCCGGGAGGCTTTCCAAGAGCTCCTCGATGGCGTATCGATCCACGACCTCGGGATTGGACCGTGGTGCCCGGACGTGGGGGACGGACTCCGCCGGACTGGCGCTGATCACGCCTTCGCTGGCAAGGAACCTGAAGTAGGTTCTCACCGCCGCCAGCGCACGCTCGATGGATCGCGGCGCCAGGCCGCGGCCATGGAGGTGGGCGATCCAGGACCGGACGGCCACGGGCTCGACCTCGGCAGGAGTCGTCACATCCTGCTCATCGGCCAGAAAATCGATCAGCGACACCAACTCCCTGCGGTAGGCGGTGAGGGTGGTTGGAGCCAGATTTCTCTCCCACTCGAGGTGCTCCAGGAAAGGCTCGAGGTGCCAACCAGGATCCACCACTCGGGAGGTCACGACGGGAGCGCTCCGTCAGGATTCCCGTCACCGGCAAGGTCGATGGGAGCAGCCGGCAACCTGCCGCGTGCGGCGCGCAGCCAGAGACCGAGAAGATCCCGGAGCATCTCGGCAGAGTGCCGCACCGGCTGCACCCTTGAAGCCTCCACGTGCTGCCAGCGGACGGGGATCTCGAATACGGGGACGCCCCAGCGGCGGGCGAGGAACATCAACTCGACGTCAAAGGCGAACCCGTCGATTGTCTGAGCGCCGGCCAGCGCCCGCCCAAGGGTGCCGGGAAAAAGCTTGAAACCGCATTGGGTGTCACCGATTCCGGGCAACAGCAGCGCCTGCACCACCATATTGAAGGAGCGGCCCATGAAATCTCGGTAACGTGGTTGGCGAACGAAGATCAAGTCCCGATTGACGGCTCGTGATCCGATGCGGACGGATGCGGGCGATCCGCTTTCTGCCAGGGTTTCGAGTTCTTCGAATGGGGTCGCGAGGTCCGCATCTGACAGCAGTATCTGCCGGCCGGAGGCACGCTCGAAACCGGTTCGGACCGCCGCCCCCTTGCCGCGATTGGCCCCATGCCTGAGGACCACGAGGTGGATGCCGCTCGAAAGTGGCGTGTCTGCCGCCGCCTCGGCCGTCCGGTCTGAAGATCCGTCGTCAACGACGATCACCTCGGCTGGCAGCCATTCCGGCCGGTCAGCCAGAAAAGCATCGATTGTGACGAGACTCGGCGGCAGCCGATCATACTCGTTGTAAGCCGGTATCACGACGCTCAGGGGGTACACGGGTCAACCTGTGCGGCGGCTGTCGTGGTTGGAGGGCCCGGCGCGCCCTGGCAACGGTTCCGCAATTGGACCCCACTGGCTGAGATAACGCTGGCCCCGCAAGACCGCGATGGTACAATGCCCGCATCCCGCGAAAGCCAGGGAGGGAGGTCGGCATGGATGCTGGGCGTTGGGAGTACAGGGTCGTCAACATCCGATCGGAGAACTACCGTCTCCCCCCAGACACCGAGAGCCAACTCAGTGAGTTGGGCCAGGATGGGTGGGAGTTGGTCTCCATGACCGCGATCAACTTCAAAACCGGCGCGACCGATCACATCGGCATGGTCTTCAAACGACCATTGGAGTGAGATCGAGCTTTCGGGATTGACCGAGACGGTCACTGCACGTCGCGCTCGGCGGACGTGACGCCGGTGCCAGCCGCGGCCGTCAGGGCCCAACCCGGCGGACCGAAAACCGCCGGCAGGCCCAGGGTTGCGCACATGACCAGCCCCACCAACAGAACCGCAGCGAGCCTGTTCGGTGCGACAGCTTCGGTGAATCGGACCCCGGACAACAACATCCCTGGAGTGGCCCGACGCACCGTGACCAGGACCCCGGCGGCCACAAACCACCACAGGGTGGCCAACGCCAGGGCCCACCACAGCGCGGCGAAAGGGGCACCGTGGCCGGAGGTCTTGAGGGCGATCAGGGCGGCGGCGGCGAGGCCGAGAATCAAGGCCAAATCTCCCCACGAACAGGCGATCAGGGGGATCACCGACCGGTGGGGTTGCGGGTCATCGCCCTCCACGTCCTCGAGGGCCGGTATGTCGTCATCGGCGTCGGGAAGGTGGTCCCAACCCTCCGGAACCTCTGGCTCGCCCCGGTCGTTGGAAGCATCCATCATGTTGTGGAGGCCTCCGGGGTGGGAGTCTGGGCAGCCGCTGTGGGGGACTGTATGGCCAAGGGAACCGGCTGGGACAGATCTGCCCATCCGTGCCGTTCCGACAGACTCTGGATGAAGACCTTGAGTTGCATATCCACCGGGCGAGCCTTGTACCGGTTGACGAACTCGAGCACCCGCAGGACCTCGTCATCATTCGGCTGGATGGTGTCAAGTTCGTTCAGGTGGGTCGAGGCCCCGGTGAGATTGTAGGTGCGAAGTTCGGCGAGCGCCGCGTTGAAGAGGCTCCGCGCGAGAAGGTCCGTCAGGTCGCGCTGGCCGGGGTAGACCTCGAGGAGATCCCGGGCGGTGGTCGCTGCGGCCCGGTGGTTGCCGCGGGATATCTGGGTTCGGAGGTTCTTCGCTCTCTCCTCCTGCTGCTCGATCTGGTCGACGATCTCCTGAAGGCCGAGATCACCCTGGTTGCTCTTCAGGCCGTCGGAAGCTATGTCGTAGGCGCGGAACCAGAGTCCGGCGGCCAGCAACGCGCGAGCCTCGATGGCGCTCGCAGGAATCGGCGTCGGGGTCGGGGTGGCAAGCGCCGCCTCGTACCGGGTGAGGAGCATCGTGATCAACTGCTGATCCACTTCGTCCTGCGCGTCGAATTCTTCCACAAGGAGAATCGCTCCGGCCACATCGCCCTGTTTGAAGAGCTGTTCGGCCTGTTCCTTCATGACATAGACATCGCCTTGGCCGTCGTCGTCACTGTCCACGAACAACTGAGAGCCAAGCCAGCCCACCACAACCAGAGCGACGACGGCGAGGGCCGCCATCGCCAGGAACCGGGGCGACAGACCCAAGATGTTCTTGGCACGGGGTGGCTCGCCGAATTCATCGGCGAATTCATCAAAGGCCTCATCGAAGGCCACATCCTCGATCTCGAGATCCTTCTCGACCGCGGTGTCGTCAAAGGGTTCGGAAAAAAGATCGTCCTCGAGATCCGGCATGGCGGCAGCCGTCGGCGAGGCGGGAGAAGACCTCCGTTCCTTTCGTGGCGCCGCGCCGCTGGTGAGTCTGTGCTTGAGCTCCAAAGCTTCGGGCTGCGCCGGATGCTGGGCGAGAACCTTCTCCACCAACTCCATGGCCTTGTCGGTGTCGCCGCCGATGACTGCGTCCTCGGCGTCGAAGAGCAGATGCTCCACCTCACGTCGGACCTGGATCAGTTCGGCCCGCGCAGCCTCGATCATCGATCCCACGTCGCGATTGGACGGATCCAGGAGATAGATCCGCGACCAGGCATCGATGGCCTCCAACAGCTGGCCGGATTCGTACGCCACCTTGCCGCGGGTCATCTGGTGGGCGACGTCGGGAGTGGTCTCCTCGGTCGTCGGGTCTGCCGACTCCGGGCCGGCTTCGAAGAGGTCCGAGACATCGTCAGCCGTCGGAGCTTGGGTAAACGACTCTGCGGCGTTGACCGCCTCGGTCAGTGGCTCGGCTGCGTGGGGCTCGATCTCGAGCCCGGGCGCTGGGAAAACGACGTCGTCTGACGTGGAAGACCTCACCGGCGCGTCGTCCCCGAACGAGATCTCGTGGGCCGGGCCGGCATCCCAAGCAGCCGAGTCCTCGGGCGTGTCGGGGGAGGCAAACGGTCCGGCGCCGGCCGGTTCCCCAGACGCCATCGGCTCCTCCCGTCTGAGGCCGCCCACGGCGTGGATCTCTTGCAGGGTGGATGTGATGCCGCCGTGGTGGGGGTCCAGGGCCTGAGCCATCATCACGAAGTTTGCCGCCTCCTGGGCATCCCCGGCGGACAGCGCCTCACGGGCCTGGGCCAGAAACTGGCCGACCTGTTGCTCGACCTTGAGCGCCTCGTTCAGCTGTCCCAACAACTGGCGCGCCTCCTGCTGACCTGGCAGCTCGAGGAGAACCCGTTCCACGAGGCTCTTCGATTCGATGAAATTCCGCTGGTTGAAGGCCTCCACCGCCTCCACCAACAACTCGTTAATTGCATCGGTGCTGGGTGCTTCGAGTTGGCCGAGGAGGTCCGACAGATCGATCTCGTCAGCCCCCGACTGCAGCTGTTGCTGGAGGTTGACCGCCGGGGTGAAGGCCGGGTCGATCCGGAGGACGAACTCCAGACCGATCATCGCCTCTTCCCGTTGCGACCGCTGAAGGTTGGCCACCACTTGGCGGAAGGCCGTTGTCACGCGCTCTTGGGCCTCGATTGAAAGGTCGGGATTTCCTAGATATGCCATGCCTTAGATGGTAACAAGCGGCCCATGAAACGGTCAACGAGCGTGATCACAACCCGGGACGCCCACAGCATGGGGGCTGGTCTCAGCCCGAGGCGTTTCCGGGAGAATTCAGGAAACCGGGATCATTGCCCTCGGAGAGCGACTCTGCAGTCTTCGGCAAGATGATTCGAATGAGCGCCCCTTGCGGTGTGAGGTTCTCGAACTCCAGCGCTCCCCCGTGGTCGGTGACCATACGGTGGACCAGCGCGAGCCCCATGCCGGATCCTCGCCCCTTGGTGGAGTAGAAGGGCTGGACCAGGATCTCGAAGTCGTCGGTGGGGAGACCGTGGCCGGTGTCCGCAACCTCCAAAATGACCTTCTCGTCGGCGGATCTGAGTGACACCGTGATCGAGCCCGGCTGGCCCACAGCATCCACCGCGTTGTCCAACAGGTTGACCAGGACCTGACGCAGCAGCACCGGATCGGCCACCGCCAGGATCTCCTCCGGCGGCAGGTCGATGTTGACCATCAGATCATCTCTCATACCCTGGTAGAGGGAGCCCGTATCGCGAACCAGCTGGCTTATGGACGTTTGCCGGGGATCGACTCGCGGCATGCTGGCATACAGCCGGAAGGCGTCCACCAGCTCCTTGAGTCCGGTGACCTGGGCGATGATGGCCTCACAGCCCGAGGTCAGGACCTCGCGCATCTCGCCGTCAAGACTATCCGCGCGGCGCTGGATCCTCTCGGCCGTGAGTCGGATCGGGGTCAGAGGATTCTTGATCTCGTGTGCGATACGCTGAGCCACCTCGCTCCAGGCCGCCTGCCGCTGCGCTTGCAACAGCTGAGTCAGGTCGTCGAGGGTGACCACCTGGCCGCCACCGGGCAGAGGAGTCGTCCGCACCTCGAGAGACTTGACCGAACCCTGCGGATCGATGTTCACCTCCCAGCGGGCGTCCCTCGGTTGGCTCGGACCGAGACGTTCGAACAGAGCTTCCAGGCCGGGACGGTCGAGTTCGTCGATGGCGAGCCACTCTCCGTCCCATTCGGTCATGCCGAGGATCTGTGCGGCGGTGGAGTTTGGGCGGAAGCTGCTGCTCGCGCGGTCCACGGTGAGCACGCCGGTGGGAACGGTGGCCAGCAGTGTCGCCAGCTCTTGGTGGGAGGCCAGGATTTCAGCCTCGGTGGCCCGAACCCTGCGGACCATGGCATTGAAGGAGTGAACGAGAATTCCCACCTCGTCGGAGGCCGGGATGTCCACCTCCTCGAGTTGGTCGCCCTCGGCCACGCGTTGGGTGGCGGCGGCCACCGCCAGCAGGGGCTCGGTGAACCGTCGCGACAGGAAGAGGCCGACCCAGACGGTGGCGAAGAGCAGCAGCAGGGTGACCGCCAGGAAGACCAGGATGGTGGTGGCTGTGATCGTGCCCCGCTGGAGCTTCATCTCCTGAAAGGTGGCATGGGCGGCGTTGGTGCTCTCCAGGTCGAGCAGTAGTTCACGGGGCAGCAGGTCGCCGACCACCACCACGGTGTCACCGTCCTCCACAGGGGTCCATGCCCGCACCAGGAGGCCCCCCCTCCAGCGATTCGAACGGACCCCGGATTCGGGCAGTCGTTCCCACCGAAGGGGCGGTGGAGTCGTGGGTATGCGACGGGGGTCACTCACCGACTGGAGCAGATTTGGACCCTCATACACCGCCAGATGGTCCACGCCCATGAGGTTGCGAAGATCCGGCAGCCGATTGGACCAGGGGTTGGCCGTCAGTTCGTCCGCTGCGGTCCTCGCCTGTCGGAGCAGTCGTTGCTCCACCAACTCCCTCACGTGAACGGTGACAGCCGTTCCGGTGCGCAACGTCTCCTCCACCGGCGAAGAAAACCACTGGTCGATGGATCGCTGGAGGATGTTTGTGGCGATCAGGAAGATGAAGATCACCGGCACGAAGGTGAGGACCACGTAGGTCAGGACGAGCTTTGTGCGGAAGCGACTTCCCAGAACACCGCTGCGCCGCTCGGCCAGCAGTCGGACGAGATTGCGTACCAGGATAAAGGTGAGAACCAGGATCAGGGAGATATCGAGATACCAGAGAATGAACAGCAGGAGCCGGTTGGTGAGCTCCTCCGGGGACGCCTCGGAGGTGCGCTGTAGCAGATAGAACGCCCCCGTCGAGAGGATCAGCAGGACCACGAATCCGGTGATCAGGAAACGATTTTCCTTGCTGTAGTGAGCCCAGGCGTCGGCCAGGCGCGCCATGGATCAGCTCTCGGCTGGATCGGGAGCGTCCTGGGCGCTCCCAGCATCGTCCGAAGCGATCGGAACCTCCACCCACTCGGTGCCCTTGGTGTCGGGGAAGAAGAGCCATTTGGTGGAGGAGGAGAAGACAGCGCGCACGCGGACCCGGAGCGACTTTTCGCGGAGACCCTCGGGCATGGCGAAGCGGATCTCACCAGGGCTGGCCAACCAGGCGCGGGCCTCGTCGCCGGACTCCACCTCGCGACTCGATACGATCACCCCATCCAATACCAGCCCGCAGGTGTAGCGTCCGGTCACCGGATCAAAGACCGCAGATGCGACGGCATCGCCCTTCCAGACCTTCTTGTCCCACCAGACCTTGCGGTTTGCGCGCACTCGGACCTGGTAGTTCACCTCCACCGCCGCGCCTGACGGCAGTGCAACCTCGAGAAATTCGGGCAGCCCTTCGTGGAGTTGGAACTCCACGGTCAGAGTGCCCTTGTCGAGGTCGGTCTCGAGGGTGAGTGGTGCCGAGGCCGAAACCGCCGCGGCGAGCAGAATCGCAAGCCAGCTGGACATGACGACGATATTGTATCCCGGATCTATCTGTCGCGGGGGTCAGCGGAAAATGGTACCGACTCCATGGCCGGTGATACAGTGATGGGTTGAGGGTCATGGAGGGTCCAATTGAGCAGCGGGTTGGCGGTAACGGCTGAGGTCGAGAGGTCCTTCAAGGAGGTCCTGTACAGGTTCCTCGAGGAGGTCCAATGCACCAAGGCGGCGCTCTATTTGGTGGGACCGACCGGTGTCTCGAGGTTGATCGTCCGGTACGGATTCGGCCGCGGCGATGCCCCGCCAGAGGAGCTGTCGGCGGATGATTCGGTGGTCGCTGCGGTTCGCACCCTCGGTGGCGATCCGCTGATGGTGAACCGCATTTCCGATGCCCCGACGCTCGAACGGCGGATGCTTGCCGCCGGCGCCCGGCGAATGCTGCTGGTGCCGCTGGTGCACAGCGACGATCTCATCGGGTTCGTGGATGCTCGCGACAAGGCGGGAGATCGGGAATTTGATGACGGTGACTGCCGGACGGCGGGCCTCATCGCCGCCGACCTCGTTCGGGTGATCCAGGCCATCGAGCCGGTTCCAGCTCGCCAGACGCCCGAACCAAAAGAGCGCGACCCAGCTCCGGCTCCGGAGGCTCTCGACGAGCCCTTGCCACGGGTGCCGGGGCGTTCGGAGCCGACTCTGTTGGACCAGCCGGCGGCGGCCCGACTGACCGATGCGGCGCTGGAGATGGTGGTCCGCGACCGGGTCTGGGCGGTGGCCCTGACCGTGGTTCAGGGTGATGCGGCGGCCACCCTGCTGGTGGGTGCAGCCGAGGTCGACGAGATGGAGAGTCGAGCGGTGATGGCGCATCAGGCAGATGCCCTGACCGAGGTGGGTGCGGTGGTGCCGCCCGCAGCCGGGTGGACGCTGGAATGGCGGCGGGTGTCGGCGGTGGCGCCCCCGTCCCGGGCATCGCTCATCGTGTCGATGGTGCCCCTTGCGGAAGATGGCTGGTCGTTCGTGATGTCGGTGATTGGAGCTGAAGGGTCGATCGATCCGGCGGTGGCTCTGGACCGGCTGGGCCGCGAGTTGGTGACGGTTCACGAGATGTCGGTTCTCCGGTTTGCTCGACGGAGCCTCGCCCGGCGTCTGCTCGAGCCAGGGGAGGAGCGCTTTCCGGATCTTCAGCACCACTCCATGTCGGTGTCGCGACTCTGTTGGCGGATGGCCCACGCCCTGGGTCTCGATCTCGATCAGGTGGAGGACGCCGTGCTCACCGGGTTGCTCCACGACATCGGAATGCGGGAGTTGGACTACAACCGTCTTTATCGCTTGGACGAACCCGGGCCAGAGCACCAGCGCGTGTATCGTACGCACGTGCTGGTGGGCGAGCGGATCGTCCGCGGGGTGGGAATAAACCAGGTGGCGGATGCGATTCGCCACCATCACGAGCGGTGGGATGGTGCGGGCTATCCGGACCAACTCGCCGGCGACGAGATTCCATGGCTTTCCCGGCTGGTCCACACGGCGGAGGTCTATGACGTGCTCACCTCGGAGTCCAGCTATCGATCTCCGGTCCCTCCGGAAAGGGCGTTGACCACGATGGAGTCGGCATCGGGTCGGCAGTTTGACCCCGACATGGTGGCCGCGCTGGTCCGGGTCCTGTCATGAGCCGCGCCCTGGCGACCAACCGAAAGGCCCGCCACAGGTACCACATCCTCGAACGGGAGATCGCCGGTCTCGAATTGCTCGGCACCGAGGTCAAGGCGATTCGGGATGGCCGCGTCAACCTCGGCGAGGCCTTTGTGGCGTTCGAGAAGGGGCAGGCCTACCTCATGGGTTGTCACATCGGACGTTATGAGAATGCGGGTTATTCGAGCCACGATCCCATTCGCCGGCGACGGCTGCTGCTCCACAAGCGGCAGATCCTGCGGTTCGCCGGAAAATCCAAGGAAAAGGGTCTGACGGTTGTGCCGTTGCAGATCTTCCTCGACGGTAACTGGATCAAGATAGAAATCGCGCTGGTGCGCGGCAAGCAATTGCACGACAAGCGCGAGACCCTGCGACAGCGGACCCTCGATCGGGAGGCGGAGCAGGAGGTCGCCCAGCGTCGTTCGGGCGGGTGACGACAGGGGCCCGCATGGGCCCGAGAGTCCAAGAAGGGAATAGGCACGGCGATGGACCACGTTGGCTCCCCAGGAAGGGGCTGATCGTTCGGTCCGTGCGAGAAGAACAATGCAGGACGCCATCACCATCCGCGGAGCCCGCGAGCACAACCTCGCCAACATCGATGTGACCATTCCGCGCAACCAACTGGTGGTGGTCACGGGGGTGTCGGGCTCTGGCAAGTCGTCGCTCGCCTTCGACACTCTCTTCGCTGAGGGGCAACGCCGCTATGTCGAGTCCCTGTCCGCTTACGCCCGCCAGTTCCTCGACCAGATGGAAAAACCAGATGTCGACACCATCGACGGGCTGTCCCCGGCCATCTCCATCGAACAGAAGACCACCTCGCGGAATCCCAGGTCCACGGTTGGTACGGTCACCGAAATCCACGATTACCTCCGACTGATGTGGGCCTCGGTGGGGGTGCCGCACTGTCCGGACTGCGCCATCCCGATCCGGCCCCAGACCGTGGAGCAGATGGTGGACCGTTTGCTGGCGCTGGACGAAGGGATCCGCTTTCTATTGCTGGCACCTGTGGTGACGGCTCGCAAGGGCGAGCATCGCAAACTGTTCCAACAGATGGTCAAGGAGGGTTTCGTCCGAGCCAGGGTCGATGGCGAGGTAGTGGATGTGGCCGAGCCTCCCGACCTCGACAAGAACACCAAACACACCATCGAGGTCGTCGTGGATCGGCTGTCGGTTCGGGACGGTGTCGCCTCTCGTCTGGCGGATTCTCTGGAAACCGCACTTCGGGTGGGAGAGGGTCTCGCCCGCGCGGTTGTAACAGGCCGCGATGACATCGTGCTGTCGGCTCGGCACGCATGCCCCGAGTGCGGATTTTCCCTATCCGAGATTTCACCGCGGTTGTTCTCGTTCAACTCGCCGCAGGGAGCGTGTCCTCAGTGTTCGGGTCTTGGTTCGCTGCGCGAGCCGGACCCCGAGAAGCTGGTGCTCGACCCGGAACGCTCGTTGGCAGCCGGTTGTCTGGCCACCGTCGGTCACGGGCCGACCTCTTGGATCGGTCGCCAGATCGTCCAATTGGCTCAGCACATGGGATTTGACACCCACACCCCGTGGCGCCGTCTGCCCGAGGACGTGCGCCGGCTCATCATGTACGGATCGGACTCCGAGCTCGATTGGGTTTGGGAGGGCCGCAAGGGCGCCTATCGCTATCGTGATCGATTCGAGGGTGTGGTGCCGAGGCTCGAGCGCAGGCTCGCCGAAACCTCGTCCGAAGGGGTGCGCGCGGATCTCGAACGTTACCTTTCATTTGCCCCCTGCCATGCCTGCGACGGGGCGCGGCTGCGGCGCGAGGCGCTGGCGGTGAAGGTGGCGGGCCGAAGCCTGGCTGAGGTGTCGGCGCTGCCGGTGCGGCGAGCCCTGGATTGGTTCGAGGGCCTCGAGCTCGAGCGGCGGGATGCGGAAATCGTCGCCAAGGTGCTGCGAGAGGTTCGAGATCGACTCGGTTTTCTGGTGTCGGTGGGGCTCGACTACCTGACGCTCGACCGTATGGCCGGTACCCTGTCCGGGGGTGAGAGCCAGAGAATTCGGCTCGCAACTCAGGTGGGTTCCCGCCTGATGGGCGTGCTCTACGTGCTCGACGAACCCTCCATCGGACTCCACCAACGGGACAACCGACGGTTGTTGGCCACCCTCCGGGGCATGCGCGACCTTGGCAACACCGTGGTGGTCGTGGAGCACGATGAGGAGACCATCCGAGAGGCCGACTGGGTCATCGATCTCGGTCCCGGCGCCGGCCGGCTCGGCGGTCGGGTGGTGGCGGCGGGCCCCCCGTCCGAGATCGAACGGACCGAAGAATCCTTGACGGGCGCCTACCTTTCCGGGCGGAAGTCCATTCCCGTGCCGGACCGACGGACGGCCGGCAACGGTGACCGGCTGACGATCCTCGGCGGTGAGGAGCACAATCTCAAGTCCATCGACGTCGATTTTCCGCTCGGCCGGCTGATCAGCGTGACCGGGGTCTCGGGATCCGGCAAGTCGACCCTGGTCAACGAGGTCCTCCACAAGGCGGTGGCGCGCCAGCTCTACGGAACCCTCTCCAGACCGGGCCGTCACCGGGCCATCGAAGGCGTCGACCAACTGGACAAGGTGATTGCCATCGACCAGTCGCCCATCGGTCGTACTCCGCGGTCGAACCCGGCCACCTACACCAAACTCTTCGATCCCATTCGGGCGCTGTTTGCCGCCACCACCGATGCGAGGGCCCGCGGATACAAGCCAGGCCGATTCTCGTTCAACGTCAAAGGTGGACGGTGCGAGGCCTGTCAGGGTGCCGGTCAGATTCGGATCGAGATGCACTTCCTGGCGGATGTCTTTGTCACCTGTGATGTCTGCCACGGTCTGCGTTACAACCGCGAGACCCTCGAGGTGAAGTACAAAGGACTCAACGTCGCTGAAGTCCTGGATCTGACGGTCAACCAGGCCCGCGAGCTCTTTGCCAACGTACCAAAGGTGAATCGGGTGCTTGACACCCTGGTGGCCGTCGGGCTCGGCTACATCCATCTCGGCCAGCCGGCCACGACCCTGTCGGGAGGCGAGGCTCAGCGGATCAAGCTGTCGCGAGAGTTGGCCAAGCGCGCCACCGGCCGCACCCTCTATCTGCTCGACGAGCCCACCACGGGCCTTCATTTCGACGATGTCCGCAAACTGTTGGCCGTGCTCCGGGCCCTGGTGGAGCGGGGCAATACCGTGGTGGTCATCGAGCACAATCTCGATGTCATCAAGACATCGGACTGGATCATCGACCTCGGCCCCGAGGGGGGTGATGGTGGTGGCAGGTTGCTGGTGGCCGGGACCCCCGAGGAGGTGGCCGCCTGCGAGGACTCCTTTACGGGTCTCTACCTCAGGCCGCTGCTCGAAGCCGACGCCAGGCGTCGAAGCGCGTAGGCCGCAGGCGATGGTTCGGGGTTGCGAGTTCCGGGTTCCGGGTTCCCCCACCCGCCCGAACATCAACTCGGAACTCGGAACTCGGAACTGAAACGGGGCGGGGGAGTCCGAACCCTGGTCCCTGTATGAGTGGGCTAAATATCTGCGTTCTTCAATCAACCACGGTAACGGGCTCGAGTTCGGGATGGCGCCCTCTCCGCACCCTCCACACCGGGCGGTGGGGTGGGTGGTTCCACACCCTCAAGCGAGAATCGAATATCCCCCGTCGACGACAATCACCTGGCCGTGGATCATGGAGGCGTACTCGGTGCACAGGTAGACCACGGTGTTGGCCACGTCCTGGGGGCTGAGCAGTCGGCCGGCCGGGGTGCGCTCGCGGGCGCTCTCCAGCAGATCTTCTCGGTTGGGGAAGTGGAGGAGGGCGTCGGTGTCCACGGTGCCGGCGGATACCGCGTTGATGCGCAGTCCCTCGGGGGCGAGCTCGGCGGCCAGGTGGCGGACCATGGACTCGAGTGCGGCCTTGGAGGCGCCCACCGCGGTGTAGTTGGGGATGGCGCGGATGGCTCCCAGCGACGAAACCGCCACCAAGACTTTTTCGTCCGTCGAGTCCATCTCGAGGAAATTCTGGGTAATCGGCAACAGCGCGGCTGCGTTGATGTGCATGGCCCAGTCGAAGTGATGGATGGTGAGTTCGCGAGCCGATTTGAGAACACCGGAGGCGGCGTTGGACACCACGATATCGAGGCCGCCCCACTCATCACGAATGGTGCCGAATATACGATCGACGTGGTCGGCGTTGGCCACGTTGCCCTTGACGAGCAGAGATTGCACACCCCGCGATGAGATTTCCTCCACGGTCTGCTCGGCCCGTGACCTGTTGCGGAGGTAGTTGATGGCCACATCCACCCCGAAGTCGGCAAGCGACAGGGCGATGGCGCGTCCAATACCCCTGGAGGACCCGGTGACCAATGCCCTTTTGCCCCGAAGTTTGAGATCCATTCGCACCTCCAACGGGCAAGCTACACCCCCATTGGGCCGAAAACAAGGTTTTTTAGGGCGTTTTCGGGCTTTTTCCCTTGACAGGGCCCGCCTGGGTCGCCAATATCATTTTAAAAATACCCAAAGGGTTCTAGGAGGCAGACATGAATAAGACCGAGATGGCCATGAAGCTTGCGAAGAAAGCCGAACTCAGCCAGGGCAAGGCAGCCGAGATTCTCGACGCCATGTTCTCCGCTCAACCGCGTAAGGGCATCATTGCCACTGCGCTGGATGCTGGGGAGAAGGTGACGATTCCGGGATTCGGAACCTTCGCGACAAAGAGCCGTGGTGAGCGTCAGGGCCGCAACCCAGCGACCGGTGCCACCATTACCATTCCGGCGAAGAAGTACGTGCACTTCAAGCCGGGCAAGACGCTTCGCGAGCGCGTCGAAAGATAAACGGCTCACAGCGGCAGGGTGCCTGAGGGACCCCGCCGATGGTCCGGTGAGCGGAAAGACCGCTTCCGGACGGTGAAGTTGAACGGCCGGGCATTTGCCCGGCCGTTTCGTTTTCAGGTTGCGCACCGTTCACCAGGGGCCCGGCTCACGATCCACCAGGGCGAGGCAGGGAAGCCCTACAATGCCTCCATGCGCTATCTCGGCGTCGATCCCGGCGGCTCTCGGCTCGGTTTCGCGCTCGGTGACGACATCACCGGCGTGGTCACCGCGCTCGAAGTTCTGCCCTACAAGGGAGCCCGGGCGGCCGCTCGCACCATCGAGGACCTGGCGCGCACCCACGACGCCGAGCAGGTGGTGATGGGTCTGCCGACCCGAGTCGACGGCAGCGAGACTCCGGCCTGCAGGCGAAGTCACGCCATCGCCGAGGCCATCACGGCTCCGGGTCTCGTGGTATGGATGCAGCCGGAGTACCTCAGCACCGACGAGGCGCGCCGCCGAGCCCGGTCCGCCGGGATCGATCGCCGTCAGCCGGTGGACCACCTCGCGGCGCAGGTCTTGCTCGAGGAGTTCCTCGCTGGGCGGAGCCGGTGATGCGCAAGATTCTGATCATGGTGGTCGTGCTGGCGCTGGTGGCGAGCGCGGTGACGATGTTGTGGGCTTGGAGTGCGCTGTGGAGGCCGCTGGACAACCCAGAAGTCATCTTCGAGGTACCTGAAGATGCCACCGGCCGGTCGGTGCTGGCCCGTCTCCACGAGCTCGATCTGATGCCGTCGGACCTGGCCGGACGGCTTTATCTCCGTTTTTTTGCCGCCGACCGGCATCTTCTCTACGGCCAGTATCGAATCCCCCCGGCGAGCCGGCCGGCGGATGTCCTCGAACGCATCCTGTCCGGGGAGGTCGAGACCATGACGGTCACGATCGTGGAGGGGTCGACGGCTGAGGAAGCGGCCGAGGTCTGCTCTGCCACCGGCCTGGGAACCATCGAGGAGTGGCGGGGTCTCGTGTCTCGTGGGGACCTGATCCATGACGTGGCGCCCGGCGCGCTGACGTTGGAAGGCTTTCTCTTTCCCGACACCTATCGTTTCGCGGTGGGTGTGCCGGCTTCCTCTGCAGCCAATCACGTGCTCGACCGTTTCCGGGAAGTCTGGCGGGAAGAGGCGGCGGATTCGCTCTGGCGAACCCCGCTGGAGCTGGTCACGCTTGCATCACTGGTGGAGGCCGAAACCTCGGTGCCGGACGAGCGTTCCCGAATCGCCGGTGTCTTCGCCAACCGTCTCCGTCGGGGGATGTTGTTGCAGTGCGATCCAACAGTGGTTTATGCCCTGATCAGGCGTGGTGAATGGCGCGGCCGACTGTTGCGCCGCCACTGGCTGACCGACGACCCGTACAACACCTACCGCTATCCGGGTTTGCCCCCGGGGCCGATCAACAACCCGGGGCGGCTGTCGCTCGCCGCGGCCATCACCCCGGAAACCAACGACTATCTGTACTTTGTCGCCGCGCCCGGCGGCGGCCACACCTTCACCAGGACTCTCCGAGAGCATGAGCGGGCGGTGTCGGTGTGGTTGGCATCCCGTCAGTGAATTCTCTGCGGGCATCCTCACCCAAGGTGAAACCTCCCAGAGTCGTTGTCCTACAATGGCGGCGTGCGTCGTTTCGCCTGCGTTCTGCTGCTCGCACCCCTGTTGGTGGTGATTCCACTGAGTGCTCAAGAATTCGAGGTGGGCGGACCGATCAACCTCACCGCTGAGGAGCAGCGGTGGGAGGGCGACGTGTGGCGGGGGCTCGGTTCGGTGCTGATCCTCTACCAGGACATCAAGATCCAGTGCGATGAGATGGAGTACAACCGTCTCACCCAGGACCTGGTGGCGCGCGGCAATATCATCGTCGATCAGGGACCCAGCCGCATCACCGCCGAGGAGCTGTACTACAACCTGGGAACGAAGACCGGACTGTTCATCAACGGGTCGGGTTTCGTCGATCCCATGTACACCTTCAGCGGGCGGGAGATCGAGAGACTGGACGAAACCCACTACCGGATCGACGGCGCCAAATTCACCACCTGTGGTCGCGACGATCCACGCCCGCCGTGGAGCTTCACCATCAAGCGTGCCCTGCTCGAGGAGGAGGGCCTGGGCAAGTTCCACAGCACGGCCATCAGGGTCCAGAACGTGCCGGTCTTCTACCTTCCGTACATGGTGTGGCCGATCAAGACCGAACGCACCCCCGGGTTGCTGATGCCCAGCTTCGGCTACTCCGATCAGCTCGGTTTCAATCTCGGTCTGCCGATCTACTTTCCGGTGGGCCGTTCCTACGACACGACCGTGCTCTTGGACTACTACTCCGAGGGCCTCTACGGCCTCGGGAACGAGTGGCGCTGGGCGCCGAAGGCCGACGCCCAGGGAATCGCCGTGATGTACGCAGTGTGGCAGCAGGAACAGTCCCAGTGGCAGTGGCGGTACAACCTGCTCCACACCCAGGACGATTTCCTGGGCTTCCGGCTGTTGGTGGAGCTCGAGGATCTGTCCGACATCGACTTCTTCCAGGACTTCGACCGGACCTTCGAATCCAACACCCGACGCTCGCTCTACTCCCAGGTCCTGATGACCCGCACCCGTGGCATCTACACGCTCAATCTGCGCACCGACCGCCGCACCACCTTTTTGACCACCAATGACGTCGAACTGATCCAGATCCCGGAGATCGAACTCCGGGTGCCATCCAGCC
This sequence comes from uncultured Holophagae bacterium, assembly GCA_963710645.1. GTDB lineage: Bacteria > Acidobacteriota > Thermoanaerobaculia > Thermoanaerobaculales > Sulfomarinibacteraceae > FEB-10. The sequence goes on from CAVQBD010000009.1 coordinate 1,357,733, forward strand.
GGCTCGGCAACTCGATGTTCTACTGGGACCTTATTACCTCGGTGAACAACTTCTACGTTGATCGCGGCGGAGATCTGAGGGCTGACTACGGCCGATTCGACGTCTTTCCGACCCTGTCCTACACCCTGCCGAGCCCGCTGTGGCTGTCGGTGACGCCGAGGGCGGGCGCTCGCGGCACCTACTACACCAACAGCTACACCGAAGATCGGACGGCGTTTGCGGGTGAGCCCATCAACCGGACCTACCTCGCCGGTGGCGTGGACGTGGTCGGGCCGTCCTTTTCGCGAATCTGGGACAAACCGCTCGGACCGTATGCCAAGTTCAAGCACCTGGTGGAGCCGCGTATCCAATACTCCTTCCTTGGTGGCACCGAGGACACGACGCAGATCCCGGTCTTCGACGAGGTTGACTCGACACCGCTCACAAACCGCGCCCGGCTGGTATTGGCCAATCGGCTGCTGGCCCGATCCAAGGAGGGGGTGAGCGCCCGTGAGCTGGGCTCCTTCGAGTTGTTCCAGGAGTACTCCTTCTCAGAGCCGCTCAACCAGGGTCCGGACGGTCTCACAAGCCAGTGGAGCCCGCTCGGAATGTTGTTTCGTCTGACCCCAACCGCAGGCACCGGGATCGACGCTCAGGCCACCTGGGACACCCTCAACAACAACCCCAGGACCACATCCGTCGCCGCCTCCTACAGCCGTCCCGAGGGCTTTGTCCGACTCACCTGGTACCAGAGCTTCTTTTCCCAGACCGGTGACCGGACCTCGTCGCAGATGCAGACCATGCTGAGCTACACGAACCCCCGTTCACCCTTTGAGGCCCTCTTCCACGTCGCCTACGACCTGGAGAAGAGCGAGTTCCAGCAGCAGCGCTACAGCTTCAAGTGGAAGGGGAGTTGTTGGAGCATCTCCGCCGAATACCGCGACTTCCAGCTCGGTCAGTTCCCCAATCGTGAGTTTCGGATCGTCATCGACCTCAAGGGTGTCGGCGCCCTGCCCGAGATCAAGGGTTCGCTGGGCGGCGGCGGCTTCGAGTGAGCCGTAGGCTGGAATTCGAAAGTTGAAAGTTCAACGTTCAACGTTGAACGTCCCCCCCCCCCTTCCGGGACGACAACAGGTCGCCATGGGCGGGCGTGCCACTTCCGACACTTTCGGGATTCTCCGCACTGAAGACTGGGAATATCAATGGTCCCGAAAGTGTCAGGGGTGGCTCCCTCGCGGAGCGCGAAAGGCAGACGGGTCCGTCGAAGTCAGCGAATCGAAGCGTACGCCCGTGCCCGGATTCAGACTGCAGCGACAGCAATCGAGGACAGCGTCCGTGATCGGCGGCTGCGTCAGCGATCAGGAGCCGCGTCAGTGATCAGCTGGGATTGCCCCAGATTGCAATCGCTCATCACCGATGCTGCCATCTGCCCCGGACGCCGGTTGCTGCCCCGGCCGCTGACGGCTGCCGGATCCCTCGCCCGCCTGGAGCACGAGAGTTAGCGTCGATCGGGCGTGCCGTCTTTGAACATTGTTGGGATCCAAGGGTCTGGGGAGCCCACCGTGTTGAGGTCCCAACAATGTTAAAGGGGGCTCCCTCGGGGAGCGCGGTTGGAAGATGGGCGCATCGAAATCAGTGAATCGACCCGAACGCGCGGGCCGTTGCAGGCACCGTCGAAATCGAATCGCAGCACCAGATCGACACATCTGCGGCGGTGCCTGGCACCGACATGCAGTGTAAGATCATAAACCGATAGCCCGGAGGGATGGCCGAGTGGTCGAAGGCGCCGGTCTTGAAAACCGGTGAGGCGTCAGTCTCCGTGGGTTCGAATCCCACTCCCTCCGCCACCCACTCCCGTCCCCCCGGATGCCGGATATCAGATTCCAGATTCCGGATCCCCCGGCCTTCCGGCCACCCGCTGGTGACGGCTGGTCACCGCGGCCACCGGCCGCGAGTAACCGCGGGGAGCGCTATTGGGAGATGGGCGCATCGAAATCAGCGTACCGAAGCGAACGCGCGGGCCGGTGCCAGGCACCGTCGAAATCGAAGCGCAGCACCAGGTCGACACATCTGCGACGGTGCCAGGCACCGACATGTGGAAGGGGCGGGCGAGGACTACCGCCTACGCCCTACCGCCTACTGCCCTCCGCCCCACACCTTTACACTCGATCCAGCCGGACGTACAATACCCCTCCCGGAGCCGGAGAGGTGCTGGAGTGGTCGATCAGGGCTGCCTGCTAAGCAGTTGTCCGGGGCAACTTGGACCGCGGGTTCGAATCCCGCCCTCTCCGCCAACCCCTTGACCGCCGAATCGCGGCGGGTTTTTTTTGGAGTGAGACCATGGCAGCTGTTGTGAGGACCAGGATCGCCCCCAGCCCCACCGGGGACCCCCACGTGGGTACCGCTTACGTGGCCCTCTTCAATTACGCCATGGCCCGCAAGCACGGCGGCCAGTTCGTGCTGCGCATCGAGGACACCGACCGCCAGCGGAGCTCTGAAGCCAGCGAGCAGATGATCCTGGACAGTCTGCGCTGGCTGGGATTGGACTGGGACGAGGGTCCCGACGTGGGCGGAGAGTACGGGCCCTACCGGCAGAGCGAGAGGTCGGAAATTTACACCGAGCATGCGGATCGGCTGGTGGCCACCGGCGCCGCCTACCCGTGTTTCTGCAGCCGCGAACGGCTCTCCGAACTCCGCGAGCAGCAGCGACTGGCCAAGGCACAGCTGGGGTATGACGGCCACTGCAGGGAGATACCGCCCGAGGAGGCACAGCGTCGAATCGCGGCCGGCGAGGAGCACGTGATCCGGCTCCGAATGCCGGACGAGGGTGAGATCGTCGTCCACGATCTCCTGCGCGGCGAGGTGAGGTTCGACGCCTCCCAGATCGATGACCAGGTTCTCATCAAGTCCGATGGCTATCCCACCTACCACCTGGCCAACGTGGTGGACGATCATCTGATGAAGATCTCCCACGTCATCCGGGCCGAGGAGTGGATCTCGTCGCTGCCCAAGCATGTTCAGCTCTACCGCGCTTTCGGTTGGGATGAACCGGTGTTCTGCCACCTGCCACTGTTGCGCAACACAGACAAATCCAAAATTTCCAAGCGCAAGAATCCGGTGAGCCTCAACTACTACCGGCGCGCGGGCTACCTGCCCGAGGCCATGCTCAACTACCTCGCCCTCATGGGTTGGACCATGCCCGACGAGCGCGATCAGTTCAGTCTTTCTGAGTTCGCCGACAACTTCGATCCGGCCAACATCAGCCTTGGCGGCCCGGTCTTCGATCTGGCCAAGCTGACCTGGCTCAACGGCCGCTACATTCGCGACCTGTCACCGCAGCAGCTTCTCGAACGGCTGCGGGCCGGTCTGGCGTCGGACGACTTCCTGCTCGAGGTCATCGGGCTCGCCCATGAGCGCATCGACACGCTCCAGGACTTCTTCAGCTACGCCGATTTCTTCTTCACCGGTGACGTGGAGTACGACGACGGCGAACGGGCCAAACTGGTGGCCAAGGACCACACCCCGCCACAAACCGCAAAGGCACTCCGGGTGTTGCTCGAGGACCATCTCGATCCCATTCTCCACTGGGAGCCGGAGGCCATCGAGGAGGCCATGCGCGCGTTTTGCGAACGGCACGGCTGGACGCCTAAGCAGCTCTTCATGCCGGTGCGGGTAGCGGTCACCGGCCGCGCGGCCACCCCGCCGCTGTTCGAGACCATGGCGGTGCTCGGCAAGGAAGTCTGCCGCAGCCGCCTGCGCAAGGCCGCCGAGGTGCTGCAGTCCATGAAAGCGTAGAGTAGGATTTCGGGGCTCGGGATTCGAGAAGCGGGATTCGAGAAGCGGGAAGCGGGATAAGGAGCGCATTCCATGAGCGAACAGGTGGCGGCTGAGAACACAGATTTTGTCCGGGAGATCATTCGTGCCGATCTCGCATCCGGCAAGCATGCGGCGGTGGTGACCCGATTCCCGCCCGAGCCCAACGGCTACCTCCACATCGGTCACTCCAAGGCCATCTGCCTCAGCCACGGAGTGGCCAGCGAATTCGGCGGTCGTTTCCACCTCCGCTTCGACGACACCAATCCCATAAAGGAGGAGATGGAGTACATCGACTCCATCAAGAAGGACGTGGCCTGGTTGGGGGCTGACTGGGGCGAGAATCTGTATTTCGCCTCGGACTACTTCGAACAGCTTTATCAGTGGGCCGAGGAATTGATAGAAGCCGGCAAGGCCTACGTTGACGATCTGACCGCCGAGGAGATCCGGGCCTACCGCGGGACCCTCACCGAGCCGGGCGCCAACAGCCCCTACCGGGACCGGTCGGTAGACGAGAACCTGGACCTGTTCCGGCGAATGAGAGCTGGCGAGTTCTCCGACGGTGCGCGGGTCCTGCGGGCCAAGATCGACATGGCCTCGGGCAACATCAACCTGCGCGATCCGGTGCTCTACCGTATCCTGACCGCCCACCACCCGCGAGTCGGTGACACCTGGTGCATCTACCCGACCTACGACTACGCCCACGGCCAGTCGGACGCCATCGAGTGCATCACCCACAGCCTGTGCACGCTGGAGTTCGAGGATCACCGGCCGCTTTACAACTGGTTGATCGACAATCTTCCGGTACCGTCCAAGCCTCGGCAGATCGAATTTGCCCGGCTCGAGCTGACCTACACGGTGCTGTCCAAGAGGCGGCTGCTGCAGTTGGTCCAAGGCGGCCACGTCGCGGGTTGGGACGATCCGCGGATGCCCACCCTGTCGGGGCTGCGTCGCCTGGGCTACCCGCCCGAAGCGATCCGCGACTTGATCGACAAGGTGGGTGTGGCCAAACGCGACAGCGTCGTGGACTACGCCCTGCTCGAGCACTGTGTCCGCGCCCGCCTCAACCCCACCGTCGAGCGCCGTATGGCGGTGCTCAATCCGCTCAAGGTGGTCCTCACCAACTACCCCGAGGGTCAGGTGGAACAGCTCGAGGCGATCAACAACCCCGAGGATGAATCCGCCGGGACCCGCACGGTGCCGTTCTCCCGTGAGCTCTTCATCGAGCGGGAGGACTTCTTAGAGGACCCGCCGAAGAAGTTCTTCCGGCTCGCCCCCGGCCGCGAGGTCCGTTTGCGCTACGGCTACCTCATCACCTGTCAGGAAGTCATCAAGGACTCTTCGGGTGAGGTGGTGGAGCTGCGCTGCACCTACGATCCCGACACTCGCGGCGGCAACGCGCCCGACGGACGCCGCGTCAAGGCAACCCTGCACTGGGTGTCCGCAGCCCACGCGGTGCCCGCCGAAGTCCGGCTGTACAACCACCTCTTCAGCAGTCCGAATCCGGGGGCCGAAGGCGACTTCCTCGACGATCTCAACCCGGAGTCCCTGGTGGTGCTGCCGGACTGCCGGTTGGAGCCGAGTCTGGCTGAACGAGAGGCAGGCGACCGCTTGCAGTTCGAGCGCCAGGGCTACTTCTGCGTCGATCCCGACTCCACACCCCAGCGGCCGGTCTTCAACCGCACAGTGACCCTGCGCGACACCTGGGCGAAGCTCCAGCGCCAGGGCAAAGCCAACGGGTAGGGCGCGCAGTTCAGTCAACTCAATTCTCTGGCCTCGGATGTCACGGCTGCAGAGCGGGAAATTGGACCCTGGGTGTGACATCCGAGGCCAGAGAATTGAGCAACCACTCCCCTTGGCAAAAGAAAAACGCCGGCATCAGCCGGCGTTTGTGCGTTGATTTGGTGCCGAAGGCCGGACTCGAACCGGCACGGATCGCTCCACACGGCCCTCAACCGTGCGCGTCTACCAATTTCGCCACTTCGGCACAAAGACGCTTCATTTTAGAATCCCATCCCCCGCGAGGCAAGGAGATCACCGGCCGGGATCGGAGGATTCCTCCACAACGATCGGCTGGTCGGCAAGGGCCTCGTCCACCAGCATCTCCTCAACCGCCTCCACCTCTTCCGCCGGCCCCATGATCGGCTCTGCCGGGACCTCCTCGGAGGCCGCGGGTAGGGGCGCGGTGGCGAGATTCTCCATCACCGAGGCGTGCCGTTTGCCGGACATGATGGCGAGCGACAGAGACAGCACGACGAAGAGCACGAAGGAGATCGTGGTCAGACGGTGCATGATATTGGTACCCGCCCGCGGCCCGAAGGATGCCTGGCTGCCGCCGCCGCCGAAGGCACCGGCCAGATCGGCACCCTTGCCCTGCTGCAGCAACACCACCAGGATCAGGAAGATGCATACTAAAACGTACATAATGACGAGCAATATGGTCACAATCAGTCTCCAGCGGCGCATTCGGCCGCAGCGCGGATAATAGCGGAAAACGAGTCAACGTCAAGACTTGCCCCACCGATCAGCCCCCCGTCCACGTCCGGTTGGCCGATGAGTTCGTGGGCGTTTGATGGTTTGAGGCTGCCTCCGTAGAGGATCCTCAAGCCATCTGCGGCGTCGGAGCCACAGGTCTCGGCGAGCCGCCCGCGGAGAAAGGCGTGAGCCTCCTGGGCCTGTTCGGTGGTGGCTGTTCGACCGGTCCCGATGGCCCACACCGGTTCGTAGGCCACCACCAGCTTCTCCGGATCAAGGGCGCCAAATTCGGCGGTCTGGCCCTCGAGTACGGAAAAGGTCTCGCCGGCCTCGCGTTCGGCGAGGGTTTCGCCGATGCAGTAGATCACTCGGAGGTCACAATCCTGGGCATGAACGGCACGGTCGAGAGCGGTCCGGTCGGTCTCGCCGAACAGGGTCCGCCGCTCGGAATGGCCGACGATGGCCCAGCCCACACCGAGCTCGGTCAGCATGGCAGCCGATACCTCGCCGGTGAATGCTCCCTGGTCGGACCAGTGGACGTTCTGGGCGCCGAGGCCCACCGACGACCCGGCCAGCAACATGGCCGCCTGACCGAGCGAGGTGAAGGGAGGACATACCACCACCTCCACCGTGGCCGGAGGAGCGGGATCGAGCAAGCCCTCCAAAAAGACGGAGGTCGCCGCGATGTTCTTGTGCATCTTCCAGTTCCCTGCGATCAGCGGGGTTCTCGTGGCCATTCAGTCCTCCAGCGCGACAAGGGCCGGCAGCGGCTCGCCGGTGAGAAACTGGAGCGAGGCGCCGCCTCCGGTGGACACGTGGTCGATGGAGTCGGCGACCCCGGCCCGCTTGATGGCCATCACCGATTCGCCGCCGCCCACCACCGTGAAGGCGTCGGTGGAGGCCATGGCGCTGGCCACCGCCAGGGTTCCCTCGGCGAAGGCCGCCACCTCGAAGACTCCCATGGGTCCGTTCCAGAACACCGTCCTCGCCGAGTCGATGGCTTCGGCATATCGCCGGCGGCTGTCCGGCCCGAGGTCGACGATCATGAGACTGGCCGGCACCGCATCGGCGGCCACCACCTCGATCACCTTCGGGTCGTCGAGCGCGTCGGTGACCACCACGTCGGTGGGCAACTCCAGGGTGACGCCCCGGTCCTGGGCCCGCCGGATGACCTCCAGCGCGGTGTCCACCATCTCTTCCTCCACCAGGGAACGGCCCACTTCGTGGCCGAGGGCGAGCAGAAAGGTGTTGGCCATGCCGCCGCCGATGAGGAGGGTGGAGACCCGCTCGATCAGGGCTTCCAACGGCGCGGTCTTGGTGGAAATCTTGGCGCCGCCCACCACCGCCACGTAGGGCTGCTCGGGGTCCACGATCATCCGGCTCAGGGCCGCCACCTCACGCTCCATCAGCAAACCCGCCGCTTTGCGGCCGACGCCGAAAAGTGCCGGCACGCCCACCACCGAGGCATGGCTGCGATGAGCCGTGCCGAAGGCGTCGTTGACGTAGTGGCTGAAGGGCGCCGCCAACCGACGCGCAAAGTCCTCGTCGTTGGCCTTCTCGCCCGGGTGGAAGCGGAGGTTCTCCAGAAGCAGCAGGGTTCCCGGCGCGGCCGAGGCGATGCTGTCATCGAGGCAGTCTGGGACAAATCGAACCGGCCGGCCCAGGGCCCCCTCCAGGGCCTCGGCCACCGGAGCCAGCGAGTACTGCGGATCCGGCGTTCCCTTGGCCTTGCCCAAGTGGGAGCAGGCGGCCACCACCGAGGCGCGGTCGAGAACCCGGCGAAGGGTGGGCAGGGCGGCGTCGATCCGGGTCGAGTCCTGGACGACGCCTTCGGCCACCGGCACGTTGAGGTCGAGTCGGAGCAGGACCCGGCCGCCGTCCAGATCGTCGAGATCGGCCAGCGACGGCAGGTTCATGATTTGTCCCGGCCCACCATGAAGTCGAGCAGGTCCACGCAACGGACAGCGTAGGCATTCTCGTTGTCGTACCAGCCGACCACCCGGAAGAAATCGGGCGCAGTCTGTGAGATCAGGGGAAGGTCCACAACGGTGGAGTGGAACTCGCCGATGATATCCGACGAAACCAGCGGCTCATTGGTGGCCCGGAGGATGCCCCTCAGCGAGCCGGCCGCGGCCTCCACAAAGGCTTCCCGCAGCTCTTCCACCGTGCCCTCGCGGTTGGCAACGAAGATCAGATCGCAGACCGAGCCGTCGGGCACCGGCACCCGCATGGCGGCGCCATCCAGTTTGCCGGCCAGCTCGGGGTAGACCAGACCGATGGCCTTGGCCGCGCCGGTGGAGGTGGGGATGATGTTGATGGCCGCTGCCCGTGCCCTGCGCATGTCTTTGGAGTGCTGGACGTCGAGGATCCGCTGGTCGTTGGTATAGGCGTGGGTTGTGGTGAGCCAACCGTGTTTGATGCCCACCGTCTCGTGGAGCACCTTGGCCATGGGCGCCAGACAGTTGGTGGTGCACGAGGCATTGGACACCACATGGTGTTTGTTCGGATCGTAGCTGTCGTTGTTGACGCCCATCACGAAGGTCTCGTCCACGTCCTTGCCGGGGGCGGAAATGATGACCTTTTTGGCGCCGGCCTCGAGGTGGGCGCCGGCCGCCTCGCGGGTGCGGAACAGACCGGTGGACTCGATGACGTACTCCACACCGAGGCTGCCCCACGGGAGATTTGCGGGATCGCGTTCGGCAAAGACCTGCATCCGGTCGCCGTCGATGATGATGTCCTGTCCGTCCACCTCCACCGAACCGGCGTAGCTGCCGTGCACCGAGTCGTGACCGAACAGATAACCGAGCATGTCCGGTGAGGTCAGATCGTTGATGGCGACGAGATCAAACCCTTCGCGCGCCTTGAGATGGCGGGCGACGAGCCGTCCGATCCTGCCAAAGCCGTTGATTGCCACTTTCACACTCATTGAAGCCTCCGTGGTGATGTCGTCGTGGGCGGGGCAGTATAGCAGACAGGGCGCCCACCCGCCCGCCCGGGAGCAAGGAACACCCCCCCCAACCCTGGGGTGGGGGCGCGTGGGGAGAAAGGTGCGTCCCTCGGAGGTGCCTGGCATCCCGATTCGCCAAGGTCGATAATCCGACTCGTATCGTTGGAGCGAATCGGCGTGCCTGGCATCCTCACGGAGAGCACGGTCGGAGAATCGGCGCTTCGAAATTCGGGGGATTGAACTCAACGAGAGGAGCATTGTGGAGCAGGCCTCCGGCCAGCAAATCTGGCGTTGATGAAACCACTCAGTGCAGCCGAGACGGCCGCTCCACAACCTCGCATGGGCCGGGTGGGGGGGCCAGCATCTCTATGGAGGGGTGCCCGCCACCGAAACCCCGGCCCCTTGCGCCATAAAACGGCCCTGTGGTACATTTCCCCTTCGTGTGGCCCGTTCGTCTAGGGGTCTAGGACGCCGGCCTCTCACGCCGGTAACACGGGTTCAAATCCCGTACGGGCTACCACATCCCCCCTCCCACCCAGATGCAAGATCACAAGATGCAAGATCCTCCTCCCACCCGGGACGACAGTACTACCGCCGTGCTGCATAGCCGCATAACCGTGAAGCTGTCGTCCGGGCACGGAGACGGAGACGGGCTCGGGATCGCTGCCCTCCACACCTTCCACACTCTCCATACGTTCCACACCGGGAGGGTGGGGGATCAGAACAGCTGAATGCCTTCGACCGGAAGCAGGAAGGCGGTATTGGCAGGTTCGTCCAATGCCCTTGGCCGGTCGCTGAGCGATTTCATTGTGCGGAGGACTTCCGGACCTTGCTCGGGTTGCTCGAGCAGACACAGAACCAGGCGGCTGAAGTCGATGCCGCCTGGAATCAGTGATCGCAGTCCGGCGAAGATGGGCAGGTCGCGCTCCAGAAGCTCGAGCCCGGTTCGGCTCTCCACCACCACCGCGTCGGGCAGCTCCAGTTCCACCAAAACGGACAGCACGTCGTCGAGCAACTCTTCGGAGTGGAGCACGACAACCAGCAGTTGCACCTACTCCCCCTCGATGCGTGCCAGCACCGCGAGGAACTCCTCACCGCTTTGAACATCGATGAGCTCCTCCAAGACCTCGTTGCGGCGGGCCAGTCGGGCGAGCCGGGCCAGGCCGGCGAGGTGGTCGGCGGCGGTGTTGCTGTCACCGATGAGACAGAAAGCGAGTCGGACCGGCTGGTTGTCGAGAGTGGGGTAGTCGATCCCGTCGGGGTGGGTCGAGGCAGCCATGACGAGCTGACCCAGGCCCGGAATCTGGGCGTGGGGCACAGCCACGCCGCCGCCGATACCAGTGGACAAGATGGCCTCTCGTTCGAGCAGCCGTTGCACGACCTCAGCGGCATTGTTCACAAGGCCGGCCTCATTGAAGGCCGTGCCGAAGAGATCGAGCAGCTCGTCGCGAGTGGCCGCATCGGGCCTGATCAGTACAAGCGCTGGGTTCAGCTTCTGGGACAGTCGCATAAGTACCTCGTATCGCAGCGGACCAGGCGGAGCTTAGGCGGAATCGACCCGTGACGCAACCCGGCTGTCGCCGCGGGACTCGGGACTCGGATCTCGCGTCTCGGATTCACCGATCCAACGATGCACACGGTGACGATCTCCGACTCCCGAGCCCCGAGCCTCTAGCCCCAAGTCTCGAGTCCCGGGCCCAGGCCTATCCACCAACCCTAGGCGAGTAGAAATCGTGATACGCCGCCATGGTGAATGCCGAGGCGATGGGTATGGTGATCAATAGCCCGATGATGCACACGGCGGTGCCGAGCAGGGATAATCCGACGTGGACGACCGCCAGCAGCACCGCCGGCGTCATGTTTGCTTGGGCGAAGCCCACATTCTCGGTGAGCGCGTCCACCGGAGCCGTCGAAGTCACGGCCACCCTGGGCAGAATGAACATTGTGAGCGCCGCGGTCACGATGCCGACCCCCACACTCAAGGCCAGCGAGAGGATCTGACCGACACAGGGCAGACCGTTCAGAATCATCCCGGCGATCAACTCGATGGCCACACCCACGATAAAGACCAATAACACCAGCAGGCCTGCGAGGCAGGTCCTGGGGAAGTCGGAAAAACCGGCGAAGAGTTCGCCGAACTCTGCCTCCTGGCCGTTCCTGAGCTTTTCGATGATGGCGTAGTACCCAGCCATCAGTGGGCCCGCCAGAATCAACGGACCGACCACTGTGATGGCGGACAGCAGCAGGATCAGGAACGCGATGGCGAATCCGCCCACCAAGAGGGCGGGGCTCTCCAAAAACAGCTGCCAGGCCTCGTTGAGGTAACGGGCAATGTCGATCTGTTGCCCCGCCGATGGGGCCCCGGAGTCCACCTGCGCGGGCGGCGGGTCGGCCGGAGGAGCCGGCGGTGGCATGTCGGTTGGTGGGGTGGGCGGACCTTGCGACGTGTCATTCATGGCAGTGGGCTCCTTTCAGGGGCAACGAAATCGGATTGCGATGATGAAGATATCTTACAGGAACTCACGGGTGTGGTAGGTAGGGAGCAACAGCCGTCCACCAACTTCGAAATGCGGAATTCGAAGACCCCCGCCCACCCAGTGGAGAATTTGAAATGTGAGATAGCCCGAGCCCGCGATCGAAGCTCCCGGCAGGTTGCCGGGTACAAGCATTGTGCGGCACCGGCCCTAGCGTTCGCTTCGATCGGCTGATCTCGACGCGCCCATCTCCCAATTGCGCTTCCCGAGGGAGCCGCCCCTGTCACTGTTCGGACTCTTTGAGCCCGATGACCCCGGCGCTGATGGCCCGAAAGTGTCAGAAGTGGCCCGCCCGCCCATCGTGCCCTAACCCGCTCCGGGTGGATGGGGGAACGTATAACGTTCAACGTTGAATTGGACCACCCCCTCCAAACCGGCGAGGAAAGTGCGCTGCCCCCAGCTCCCTGCAGCCTGGCCACACCTTCCACACCAACTACACCCTCTAATCCTTCTCACCCAACCCCACGAAGTACACTGGACTCTATGCTCCACGGAACCGTCGCCTTCCTGGTCCTGGTTGCCTTTGCCGTCGCCGGCAGCGAGTTGCGGGCCGCGCTGGGCCGCCGCGGGCTGCGAGCGCCGGGCATGGAAGGTCTGTCGTTCCTGGTCCTTGGCGTAATCTTGGGCGGGGAGGGCGTGGGGCTGTTCCCAGAGGACGTTCTGGCAGCCCTCCGCGTTGTGGTGCTCCTTGGTCTGGCCTGGATCGGATTCGTCTTCGGGCTCCAGATCGAATGGCGCATCATCCGGCAATTGAGGCCGTGGCACAGGCTGCTGGGGTGGCTTGTGCCGTCGAGCTTCGGTGTTGTGCTGTTTGGCGGCGGACTGCTGTTGGGAATCTCCTGGCCGTTTGCCCTTGGTCTGGCGGCGGTGGGTATGGCCGGATCGCCGGCCACCCTCGAGGCTGCGGCCAGGGGTCGGCGGCCGGCGGATCGATCGATGCTGCGTCTGCTCAAATTGGTCACCGCCTATTCCGGCCTGCCGGCGGTGGCCGTCTTTGCAGTGGCCGTGGCCTGGGCCAGCCCGGTGGTCGGTGGCGGGGCGTTGCCGGGCTGGGAGCTGTTGCTGTTCATGGTGTGCGTCGGAGTGTTGGTGGGCTATCTGTCGCTCGCCCTGATCCGCGGTCTGACCGACAACATCCAAATTCTCACCATGCTCACCGGGACCATCTCCGGGCTGGCCGGAGCCTGCGCCCTGCTCGGTGCGAGTGGCCTGCCCGCCGCCGCGCTCACCGGGGCGGTGCTCATCAACCGGAGCACCTTTCCCCACCGGATGCTGCGGGTCGCCCACTCGTTGGAGCGGCCGCTGCTGGTGGCGCTGTTGGTGCTGGTGGGCGCCTCGTGGCAGGGCGTGGCCTTCTCCTGGCCGGTGTTTGCGCTGATGGCTGTGGGTCGGTTGCTGGGCGCTGCCGTCGGTGGGGCAATGCTGTCCGTCGCGGCCCGCCGACGGGCGGCGGCCTTTGAGCTCGGGGGTGTGAGTCTGGGTCTTCTTCCCCAGGGCGAACTGGCCCTTGGCCTGGTGGTGGCCCTGGTGAGCTTTATCCCGGACACCGAAGGGGTGCTGGAGGCGGTGGTCGCGACTCTCGTTCTCCATCAGCTGCTCGGCCAATGGTGGCTGAAATGGCGTCTGTTCCGGTCGTCCGAGGGGGGCTGGGCATGAGGTGGTCTTTGTTTCTGGTGGTGGCGGCCATCAGTTGGACCGCCCGCACGGTGGGTTTCAGTATCCAGGCCGATCCCGCGGCCTCGGCGCTGCTCAGCGCGAGCTGTCTGATCATCGGCGGGGTGCTGGCCGGCGAGCTGGCGGCGAGCTGGCGGCTGCCCAGGATCACCGGCTACTTGGTCCTTGGGCTGATCGCGGGACCTTACGCCCTGGGCATCGCCACCGAAGAGGATGCCCGTTTCCTCAACTTCTTCGAGGAGGTCGCACTCGGGCTGATCGCGCTCACTGCCGGCGGAGAGCTTCGGTTGAGAAGGATGAAGGCGAGGCTCAAACCCCTGCTGGCCATCACCGCCACTCACACGGTGGGCATCCTGGTTGCGGTGGCGGGGGTGATGGCCCTGGTACTGGCGGCCGGGCCGTTTCTCGGCGAGCTGGAGTGGCCTCAGGTGGCAGCCGCCGCGGCCCTTCTCGGCGTGATCGCGGTGGCGGTTTCGCCGGCCACGACGGTGGCCATCATCACCGAGCTGGAGGCCGAGGGCGAGGTCACAGAAACCGTGCTGGGCGTGACCATCCTCAAGGATCTGGTGATCCTGCTGCTGTTCACTGTCGTCGCCGCGCTTGCCGTGTCCTGGAGCATGGGGACGCCGGTGGATCTGGGAGTGCTCGGGGACGTTGCGGTCCAAATTGTCACGTCGCTGGCCATTGGTGGTTTGCTGGGTTTCCTCGCAGGCGCGTACATTGCCAAGGTGGACCGCCACCACCCGCTGCTGGTGGTGCTGCTGGCCATTGTGTCGGCCGAGCTCGGCCGGGGCACGATAGTGGAGCACCTGCTGGTCTGTATGGCCGCGGGATTCGTGATCCGAAACCTCTGGCCACGGGCCTCGGCCGATTTTCTTGACGCCCTGGAGAAATCGTCATCGTCCATCTACGTGCTCTTCTTTGCTTTAGTGGGTGCGGGCTTGGATCTGCGGATCTTCCTGGCGGTCTGGTTGCCCGCCTTGATCTTCGTGGTGGTTCGGCTCGGTGCGGTGTGGTGGCTGACCCGGCTGCCGGCCTCCTGGGCGGGGGCCGGACCCGAGATGGTGCGCTACGGCTGGATGGGATTTGTTGCCCAGGCTGGATTGTCGTTGGGATTGGCGGCGCGCATCCAGCGCGAGATTCCGGGTTTTGGTGCGGCGGTGGCGACGGTGGTCATCGCTGCGGTGGTGGTCAATCAACTGCTCGGGCCTGTCCTGTGGGAGCGCGCCCTGCGTGCCAGCGGTGAAGCGAAGAAGGTGTGAGCCCCCCCGGCCGCCCTGTGTGGAAGGTGTGGAGGGTGGGGAATGTGTGGAACAGTAGGCAGTAGCTCCCGTCCACCCGGAAGGAAAGGGCGCATAGGGCGGGCGTGCCACTTCTGACATTATCCGGAACCTGGGTCATCGGATGATCTCGACGTTTGGTCCGGAAATGTCAGGGATGGCGAACTCGGGGAGCGCTACGGGGAGATGGGCCCGCTGAAATCAGCATCGAGCATCCACAATCGGCCGGATGAAGAAGAAAAGGGCCGCTCGTCCGAGCGGCCCCAATTCGTTTCATGTTGCGGAGTCAGTCAGATTTTCCGGCCATCAGGGTCAGCGGCGGGAAGGAGCCGTTGCAACCCACGTCAATGCCGGTGAACTCGGAACCCACCGCGGTGACTGTGCCCTCCAGCGTGCTGCCCTCGCCGGGCACGAACTCGACGGTCCAGGTCAGTACTCCGCCACCGGTGGACGCGTAGCTGTCGGCGAACTCCACGCCATCGGCGAAATCCCCCACCGGCGCCGGGCTGAGGCCCTGGCCCCATTGGAAGATCAGCGTGCAGGCCGGATCCGCGCCATCGAGCTTGTCCCAGTTGAAGTAGGTGCCGTTGATGGCGGTGACGTCGCCACCAGAGATGACGATGTTGCCGCCCGCGGCAAAGGCCAGCGTGTCATACAGAGACATCTGGTAGGTGCCGTTGATGCCGCCGCCACCACCGGTGGCTGCGGACTCGAGGGTGGTGGGATCGGTGGAGGCGTTGTCCACCTTGGACGCGCCGATCACGGCCGCGCCCGATGTGACTTCGGCCTGGAGCGTCGCGTTGTCGAAGTTGGCCACACCCTGGAAGAGCTGGTTGACTCGGCGCAAGTAGGGCTCCCAGGGGTCGAGCTCCAGGGTCGTGGTGGCGAACTCGATCCCGTCCGGATCCAACAAGCCGAAGTCGATGGAGGCGCCGTCGACACCGGCCGTCGCGTAGACGTTGGTTCTGAAGGCGGAGTTGAGCGACAGACCGACGGCGTTGGTGGCTTGCCCCGACTGGGTTGCGGCCCAGGTCGGCACGCCCTCAAAACCCTGACCGAAGGTGGCGGTGCCGTCAGAAGCGTAGATCCTGGAGTTGACGATCACGTCGCCGTCAGCCTCAACCAGAAATGCGCCGCCGGCTTCCTCCAGGCCGAAGTCATTGAAAATGACGTCTTCAAGGATGGCGGTCTCACCGGCCATGATGGACAGGGTAAAGTCGTCGGGGTCGGTATTGGCCTGGCCGCGGACCAACCACGAAACGGTCACGGAGACGGTGGAGGTCCCGGGATTCATGATGTAGAGATCGGTGCCCCAGGGCGCTCCGCGACCCGCGGCCGGCACGATGATGTCTTGGCCGGGGCTCAGGGCGAGAACCGAGCCGGCCGCCAGGATGAGAAGAACGGACAGTGTCAGAAGCCTGCGCATCATTGGATTCCTCCTTGTTGGCGAGCGCCCCTTGCGGGCCCGCATCGGACACGATAGCACGTCAATGATTGAAGCGATGAATCGGGGGCCATACCGCAGTTGAGATACGCAGAGCAGCATAAGAGGTTGACCGGGAGTTTGCGACGCCGCCCACCAGGCTGCGATAAGATGCGCTGATGACCTACCAGGTGCTGGCCAGATCATGGCGCCCGCAACGCTTCGAGGAGATCCTCGGTCAGGATGCGGTTGTGCAGACCCTCCGCAACGCCCTGACCGCCGACACCCTGGGTCATGCCTACTTGTTTTCCGGCCTTCGCGGCGTCGGCAAGACCACCGCCGCCCGGCTCTTGGCCAAGGCGGTCAACTGCGACCAGGGCCCCACCCCGGAGCCGTGCGGCACTTGCGTGTCGTGCCGTGAGATCGCCGACGGTGCCAGTCTCGATGCGGTGGAGCTCGACGCCGCCACCCACACAGGGGTCGACGATGTCCGCGACCTCCAGGAGCTGCTCCGCTTCCGGCCGTCCCGGGATCGCTTCCGGGTGGTGATCGTGGACGAGGTCCACATGCTCTCCAAGGCCGCCTTCAACGCGCTGTTAAAGAGCATCGAGGAGCCTCCGCCCTATGTCCTGTGGGTCTTTGCCACCACTGAGCGGCACAAGGTGCCCGCGACCATCCTGTCGCGCTGCCAGCAGCTGGAGTTCCGTCCCGTGGCGGCCGATCTGATCACCGCCCGACTGCTCCAGATTGCCGACCACGACGGCTTCTCACTGGAGAAAACGGCTGCCCAAGCCATTGCCCGCTCAGCTGAGGGGAGCGTGCGCGACGCACTTTCGCTGCTCGACCAGCTACGCGCCTTCGCCGCCGACCGGGTGGACGACGAGGCGGTGGCGGCGGTGCTCGGTGTGCCGCGTTTCGAGGCCATGGTGGAGTTGGTCGCCACGCTCACAGGGGGTGACACCCAAGGTGGTCTGAAGCTCCTCCGGCACCACCTCGACAGCGGTCACGACGCAACAGTGCTCTACCAGGAGACGGGCCGGGTGCTGCGGATCGCAGTTCACCTCGCCCTCGATCCCGGTCTCGAGGCCACGTTGACACCGGAACAGCGCGAATTCCTGGCTCCGTTGGCGGCGTCCCACGGGGCGGATGTACTTGGTCGAATGCTCGGCCTTTGGGTGGAGCAGGAACCCCTGCTGCGTGACACCGGCAACCGGGAACTGGCGCTGGAAGTGGCGGCGCTTCGGCTGGCGCGTTGGCCTGCGATCCAGCGGGTCGAGGCCCTGCTCGCGGGCGACCACGAGCTGCCGCAGGCACCCCCTCCCACCGGCAGCTCCGGGGAACAGGCCCCACCGACGCCCGCCACCGGCAGCGAGCCCGCCACCGACCCCGGCGGACGACTCGCAGCATCGTTGTGGGACACCGAGCCGAGGATCGCCGGCGCCGTCGAGGGGGCTGAGGTGCGGCTCGAGGATGGCGTCGCGGTGCTGAAGTTCCCACCCGAGTCCCGTGGGCTCGGGGAATTCGTTGCCGGTGACCATGTCGCCGGACGGCTCGAGCTTGCGTGCCGCGAGGTGCTCGAGGCCGACGGCGTCCGAGTGGAGGTGGAGGGGGCCGAGGCCTCGAAGGATCCCGACACCGAACCGATCGCCGAGCAGGCGGAGCAGGATCCGCAGCTGCAGCTCGCTCTCAAGGTGCTGGGCGGCGAGGTGGTGGCGGTTCGCCCCCACCGAGAGCCGAGCTGATGATCTCGAGAGGGTGTTGATGGAGCTCCGACCACCGTCCGTCCGCAGGCTTTTGGATCACTTCGAGCGCCTGCCAGGAGTCGGACCGCGGACCGCCCGTGTCCTCGTCGAGCACTTGCTGACCGTCGATCCTGGCGATGTGGCGGATTTCTCCCAGGCCCTCGGTGCCCTTCGCGACCGGGTTCGACTCTGCCCAGAGTGCTCGCTGCTCACCGAAGACGAGCTCTGTTTGGTGTGTGCGGATCCGAGCCGCGATCGCAGGATGGTCCTGGTGGTGGAGGAACCCACCACCGCCTGGGTGGTGGAGGCGACCCGAGAGTATCGGGGGCTGTACCATGCGCTGTTGGGCCATTTGTCGCCGCTGCACGGAGTCGGGCCCGACGACCTCACCATCGACAGGTTGGTCGAGCGGTGTGCCGGGGGTGAGATCCGTGAGGTCATTTTGGCCACGAACCCCACGGTGGAGGGAGAAACCACAGCGCTGTATATCGTGCGCCGCCTCGAACCCCTGGGCATCGAGGTCAGTCGCCCGGCCTCTGGGATCCCGGTGGGCGGGGAATTGTCGGCGGTGGATCAGCTCACCCTCGCCCAGGCGCTGCAGTTGCGTCGCAAGGTATGATGGTGCGGTCCGGCGGGACTTTCCCGGCCGGAGACATGAGCCGGAGTCGTCCCTTGTTCGACGGCGGCAACGGTGTAGAATGGGCCATTACGGGGGACCACAGCGCGTGAGCTCGAGCCTTGTCATGTACCAAGAGGAGTTCGACCGCATCTCGCAACTCCTGAATCGACTCAGAATCGATGCCAACGCCAAGATCGTTTTTCTCGTCGACAAAAACGGCCAGCAGATTGCCGGGGCGGGAGAGATCGATTTGGTGGATACGACGTCGCTGGCCTCGCTCACTGCGGGCAATGTGGCGGCCACCGACGGTTTGGCACGGCTGATCGGTGAGCGAGAGTTTACGATCCTCTTCCACGAGGGTCGTAAGGACAACATCCACATCTCCATCGTCGGCCAGCGTCTCATCCTGGTGGTGATCTTTGATGAGCGTTCCTCCCTCGGTCTGGTCAGGCTGCGCGTACGCAAGGCTTCGATCGGTGTCGAGAGGATCCTCAACGACATGGAGGAGAAGGCTTCTAGGGTGGGCGTTAACGAGGCCGCCTCGCCGTTTGCGGAAATCACGGACGAGGACATCGACGCCCTATTTTCTGAATGAGTTTCATCAACTACGCCGCTCGCGAAATCAACGTCAAGATCGTTTTCTATGGACCCGGTCTTGGCGGCAAGACGACCAATCTCCAATACATCTTCGAGCGATCCAATCCCCAGCAGAAGGGCAAGTTGATCTCCCTGGCCACCGAGACCGATCGGACGCTGTTCTTCGATTTCCTCCCCTTGGACCTGGGGTCGGTACGGGGCTTCAAGACCCGATTCCATCTGTACACGGTTCCCGGTCAGGTTTTTTATGACGCAAGCCGCAAGCTGATCCTCAAGGGCGTGGACGGCGTCATCTTCGTGGCCGATTCACAGGAGGCGCGGATGGACGCCAATGTGGAGTCCATGCGAAACCTCGAGGAGAACCTCAAGGAGAATGGCTTCGACTTGAAGACCATCCCCTACGTCCTTCAGTTCAACAAACGCGACCTGCCCACCGCGGTGGCCGTGGACACCATGTACCGGGCGCTGAACTACAAGGGCGAACCCACCTACGAGGCGGTGGCGACCCAGGGGATGGGCGTCTTCGAAACCCTCAAGGCATCGGCCAAGCAGGTTCTGTACGAGCTGCGCCGCAAATAACCCCCCGCCTTTCGGGTAGGGTTCCGCGTTCTGGGTTTTCTTCCATCCGCCCCGGGCTTCAATCCGGAATTCGCAACTCGGAACAGCGCAGTGTGTCAGCCCTTGAGGAAGCGGAGGGCGCGTTCGGCGATGGCCTTGGCGGTGAAACCGTAGCGTTCGGCCACCACCGCCCCCGGAGCCGACGCGCCGTAGCCGTCGATACCGATCACGATGCCGTTGCCGCCAAGCCACTCGCACCATCCCATGGCGACGCCTGTTTCCACCGCAACCCGCGGAACCCCGGGCGGCAGGACCCGTTCGCGGTAGCTTGGGGGTTGGGCGCGGAACAACTCGAATGAGGGCATGGAGACCACCCGAACCGCCACTCCACCGTCTTCCAACAGCTTGCCGGCGGCGCACGCCAGGGAGACCTCGGAGCCGGTGGCCACGAGCACGAGATCCGGGGCCTTGTCGCCTCCTTCGACCACGTACGCACCGTGGGCTACGCCGTCCATGGCCCGTCCGACGGAACCCTCGAGGATCGGCAGCTTCTGCCTGGTGAGCAGCAGAGCCGTCGGGCCCTCGCGACGCTCCACCGCCACCCGCCACGCCGCCGACGTCTCATTGAGGTCGGCGGGCCGCAGAACCGCCAGCCCCGGGATCACCCTCAGCGACGCAATGTGCTCCACCGGCTGGTGGGTGGGGCCGTCCTCGCCGACCCAGATGGAGTCGTGGGTGAAAACGTAGATCACCGGTTGCTCCATCAGCGCGGCGAGTCGGATCGCCGGCCGCATGTAGTCTGCGAAAACCAGGAAGGTGCCTCCGAATGGACGCAGACCGCCGTGCAATGCCATGCCGTTGAGGATCGCCGCCATGCCGTGCTCGCGGATACCGAAGTGGAGGTTCCGCTGGGCGAAATCGGTGGCGGTCACGGCGTCGCTGGAGGTGATCATGGTCTTGTTGGATGGCGCCAGGTCCGCGGACCCGCCCACCAGTTCGGGCAGGGTCTCGGCGAGAGCGTTGAGCACTTTGCCGGAGGCTGCGCGAGTGGCGATGGGGTCATCGCCGGCCTTCGCCTGCGGGAGCTTCGCGTCCCAGCCGTCGGGCAGCCGGCCCTCCAGTCGACGCGCAAACTCCCGGGCCAGGTCCGGATACTGTTGTTGCCAGAACACCAGGCGTCGGGCCCAGTCGGCCTCCTCGGCCATGCCGCGGTCGATCTGGAGACTGCGTTCCGAGACCTCCTCGGGGACGAGGAACTTCTCGTCTTCCGGCCAACCGTAGCTCTTCTTGGCGCCGCGAATCTCCTCCTCGCCGAGCGGGGCGCCGTGGGCGGCGGCGGTGTCCTGTTTGTCGGGCGCTCCCCACGCGATGTGCGACCGGGCCGCGATCAGAGTGGGGCGATCCGACATCGAACGGGCCTCTTCCAGCACCCCCGCGAGGGCATCGAGGTCATTGACGTCCTCCAGCCGGAGAACCCGCCAACCGTAGGCGGAAAAGCGTTGGGCCACGTCCTCTGAAAAACTGAGGTCGGTCTCACCTTCGATGGTGATTCCGTTGTCGTCCCAGATCCAGACCAGTTTGCCCAGCCCGAGGTGGGCGGCGAGCGAGGCGGCCTCCGAAGAGACGCCCTCCATGAGGTCGCCGTCGGAGCACAAAACCCAGGTCCGGTGGTCTACGACCATGTGGTCTGGACGATTGAATCGGGCGGCGAGATGGGCCTCGGCCAACGCCATGCCCACCGAGGCACTGCAGCCCTGGCCCAGCGGGCCGGTTGTGATCTCGACGCCCGGTGTGTGGCCCCGTTCGGGATGGCCGGGAGTCCGCGAGCCCCACTGGCGGAATTCCTGGAGCTCCTCGAGACCCAGATCGTAACCGGTGAGATGGAGAATGCTGTACAGCAGCATCGAGGCGTGGCCACAGGACAGGACGAACCGGTCGCGGTCAGGCCAATGCGGATTGGCAGGATTGTGTTTGAGGAATTTCGTAAACAGCACGTGGGCCACGGGCGCCAGCGCCATGGGAGTTCCGGGGTGACCGGAGTTGGCCTTCTGTACTGCGTCCATGCTCAGGGTGCGGATGGTGTTGATACACAGCTCGTCGGTGGCGTCGAAGGTGTGTTCCATGGGTCCTCCCGAACGGGTGCTCGACTTCGTGCGGGAAGGGTAACACTGCACGCCGGATGGTTGAATCAGCGAGCAGTGAGCAGTGAGCAGCCCCCGCCCACCCAATTCGAAATTCAAAATGCGGAATTCGAAAGCCCGCACCCGCCCTATGCAGAATTTGAAATGAAAAATGAGAAATTTCGCCCGCCCACCTGGAGAGGATCAGAAGGGCCAGGTCAGGGTGCTGTCTCTGCGGCCGGGCTCTGCGCACTCTGCGCCTCTGCGATTGTTTCCGGGTGGGAGGGGGATCTTGCATCCTGCATCTTGAATCCGGGCGGGCGGGGGTTGGGGTACCATACGCCGCGGGAGGCGAGATGAATCCACTTCAGAGGCTTTGGGACGAGTTCGGGCAGGCGGTGTGGCTCGACTATATCGAGCGTGATCTGGTGACCGGCGGCGGGCTTGGGCGGTTGGTGGCCGAAGATGGTGTGCGGGGTGTGACCAGCAACCCGTCCATTTTTCACAAGGCCATCACCAGCGGTGAAGCCTACGCCGGGGCGATCCAATCGCTGCTCTCGGAGAATCCTGCCATCTCCACAACCGAGCTGTATGAGGCGCTGGCCATCGAGGACATTCGGGGCGCGGCCGATGTGCTGCGACCAGTCTTCGACTCATCGGACGGCGCCGACGGCTTTGTCAGCCTCGAGGTCTCGCCCCACTTGGCCCACGACACCGCCGGAACGGTGGACGAGGCGCGCAGACTATGGCGCCAGGTGGACCGCCGGAATCTGATGATCAAGGTCCCCGCCACGGCGGCCGGGTTGCCCGCCGTGGAAGCGCTCATCGCCGACGGCATCAACGTCAACGTAACGCTGATGTTCTCATTGGCCGACTACGAGTCGGTGGCGGCGTCCTTCCTCGCGGGCCTCGAGCGTTGTGCCGAGCCGTCGCGGGTGGCCTCGGTGGCCTCATTCTTCATCAGCCGGGTGGACTCGGTGGTGGATGCGCAGCTGGAGGCCATGGGTTCAGCTGACGCGCTGGCGCTCAGGGGAACCGCCGCTGTGGCCAACGCCTGCATGGCCTACCGTCGTTTCTCGGAGATCTTCCACGGCGACGCGTTCGCCCCTCACCGCGATCGGGGAGCCAAGGCCCAACGGCCGCTTTGGGCAAGCACCAGCACCAAGAACCCGGACTACAAGGACGTCAAATATGTGGAGGAATTGGTGGGCCCGGAGACGGTCAATACGATTCCAACCGCCACGCTGGACGCCTACCGGGACCACGGCCGGCCCAGCGATGCGCTCGCCGAGGGCATGAAGACCTGTGGCGAACGACTGGAGGCGTTGTACCGCGTGGGCATCGATCTCGGTGCGGTCACCGACCAACTTCAGGTGGATGGGGTGGCCGCATTCGCAGCATCGTTTGATCAACTGATGGCCGCCCTCGAGGCCGCCAGGAGATGATGTGGGGGATTGACGGCGCCACAAGCCAGAATTCGCCACAATCCCAACACCCGTGGGCCTCAATCGGCTGGTGAAGTAGTTGTGTGTCGAGGCGGCTCTGTGGTTCAATGGTTGGACAGTCTGGAAATCGGGAGACGCTTGTATGTGCGGAATCATCGGTTACGTGGGTTCGGAAGAGGTGGTGCCTGTCATTCTCGACGGCCTCAAGCGCCTCGAGTACCGGGGATACGACTCGGCGGGGATGGCGGTGATCGGCTCCGATGGTCTGCAGATCCTGCGCGCCGAGGGTAAGCTGCGGAACCTCGAACAGCTGGCCTATCACAACCCACTCCACGGCTCGCTCGGGGTCGGTCACACCCGGTGGGCAACTCACGGTGCGCCCACCGAGGCCAACGCCCACCCCCAGACCGACGCCTCGGGCGAGGTGGCGGTTGTTCACAACGGCATCCTTGAGAATTACGCCGGCCTGCGGCGCGAGCTGCTGGGAGCGGGCGTCGAGCTGACCTCGGACACCGATACCGAGTTGATCGCCCAGTTGCTCGGTCGTGAAGAGGGCGAGCTCGAGGAGCGGGTGCTGCGGGTGCTCCCCAGACTGCGCGGCCAGTTTGCCGTGGTGGCGGTGTCGCGCCGTGACGCCGACAGGGTGGTGGCGTTCCGCCAGGGTCCGCCTCTGGTGGTGGGTCTTGGTGACGGTGAGACCATCGTCGCGTCGGACGTGACCGCCCTGCTCCACCGGACGCGGCGCGTGATCTTCCTGGAAAACGGCGACGTGGCAGTTGTGCGCAGCGAAGGCGCACAGATCATGGACAGGGACGGCAAGCCGGTGAATCGGACGGTGGAAACCCTCGACTGGGATGCGGGGCGTGTGGAAAAGGGCGGTTTCCGACACTATATGTTGAAGGAGATCTTCGAGCAGCCCGATGCGATTCGGAACACGGTCAGCGCGTATTTGGATGCCGATCGCACGGGGGTCAATCTGGATGATCTCGGGTTTGCTCCGGAGCAATTGGCCGGGCTGTGCCGTGTCCATCTGGTGGCCTGCGGCACCTCGTGGCACGCCAGCTTGGTGGGCAAGTTCCTGATTGAAGCCCTCGCCGGATTGCCGACCGAGGTGGACTATGCCTCGGAGTACCGCTACCGCGACCCGCTGCTCGGCACCGATGTGCTGGTGATTGGTGTGTCCCAGTCGGGCGAGACGGCCGATACCCTGGCAGCAATGGAACTGGCCGCCGAACAGGGGGCTCTTCTCGGAACGGTGTGCAACGTTCGCGGCTCGTCCGCATGGCGCATGTCCACCGCCCGGATGCTGACCCAGGCCGGCCCTGAAATCGGGGTGGCCTCCACCAAGGCATTCACAACGCAGCTGGTGGCCATGCTGCTGCTCGCCCTGGCTCTGCGCAAGGCACGCGGTCTATCGGACGCCACCGACGAGGATCTGGTGGCTCAACTCCAGCGGCTGCCGCTGGCCATCGAAGACGTGCTCCGTGGTGACCGTCGGATCTACCGCAGCGCGGTGGACCTCCTGTCCACGGGCGATTCTCTGTACCTGGGTCGGGGATTGCTCTATCCGATCGCCCTCGAGGGAGCGCTCAAGCTCAAGGAACTGAGCTACCTCCACGCCGAGGGCTACCCTGCCGGCGAGATGAAGCATGGCCCCATCGCCTTGATCGAGGACGGCTTCCCGGTTGTGGCGGTGGCCCCGGCGACGGCAACCCGGGAGAAGCTGCTCGGAAATCTCATGGAGGTGCGCGCCAGGGGTGCGACGGTTCTCGCCCTGGCCGAACCCGACGCCCGCGAGGTCGCCGAGGTGGCAGACCTGATCCTGCCCATGCCCACTGTCCATCCCCTGCTCCAGCCGATCGTGGCGGTGGTGCCGTTGCAGCGGCTGGCGTATGAGGTGGCGGTGGAGCTCGGGCACGATGTGGACCAGCCGCGAAATCTGGCCAAGTCCGTCACTGTCGAGTAGGCCCGATCGGCTGCCGCCGATCGACAATTGCAAATTGCGGAGTGAAGTCCGAGAATGACGGTTCGCACCGTTTCGAGGGGCGGAGACCGACCGACCGACGTCATCCCAATTCGCAATGTGTAATTCCGACTCCTCAGAACCCTTGTGACGATGGGAGAACCACCAGAGCATGACCGACTTGCTGAGCCAACTAAACGAGCCGCAGCGCGAGGCGGTGACCCACGGCTCCGGCCCGTTGTTGGTGTTGGCGGGCGCGGGCTCGGGCAAGACCCGGGTGCTCACCTATCGGATTGCCCATCTTCTCGCCAATCAGGTCGCGGCGCCCCACGAGATCACCGCCGTGACCTTCACCAACAAGGCGGCGCGGGAGATGAGGGAGAGGGTTGAGGGACTCGTGGGCGGTGAGCTCACCGGTGGCTTCGTGGGAACCTTCCATCGTTGGGCGCTGGAGCTGCTGCGCCGCTACCCCTCGGAGGCGGGGCTCCCCAAGTGGTTTGGCATCATCGATTCGGATGAACAGCGGGTCCTGGTGAATAAGATCATCAAGGAACTCGGTCTCGATCCCAAGGACCATCCCCCACGCCAGTTGCTGTCGAGGATCTCGCGGGCCGTCAATCGGTGCCAGGATCCGGCCGACCTGGAACGGCGTTCCGGCGACGGGTTCACTCCGCAGGTCTTCGAGCGCTACGTGCAGCTGAAGGCCGACGCGGGGGTAGTGGACTTCGACGACATGTTGGTCCGCGCGTTGGGGCTGTTACGCGGCCACGAGACCATCCGCAGGGCGACTCGCCGGCGCGCCCGGTGGCTGCTGGTGGACGAATTCCAGGACACCAACACCCTCCAGATGGAACTGCTGGCGGCAACCCTCGGCGAGGAGAGCAATATCACTGCGGTGGGTGACGAGGACCAGTCGATCTACGGATGGCGGGGCGCCGAGATGGAGAACATTCTCTCCTTCGAGCGCCACTTCCCGGGGGCCCGAGTGGTCTCGCTGGAGGAGAACTACCGGTCGAGTCGACCGATTCTCTCGGTGGCCGGCGGTCTGATTTCCAACAACCACCAGCGCCGGGGGAAGAAGCTCTTCACCAGCCGCGACGGCGGTGACAAGGTCCGACTCTATGTGGGGGACGACGAACGGTTCGAAACCCGATGGGTTGCGGATCGCATCGCGGAGCTGGCGCCGAAGCACGGCCTTTCAGAGATCGCGATATTGGTTCGGACCAATGCGCAGACCCGTCCCTTCGAGGAGGAGTTCACCCGCCGACGGATCCCCCACCGGGTGATTGGAGGGCTGCGCTTCTGGCAGCGGGCGGAGGTGCGCGACGCCATCGCCTATCTCCGATTGGTCATACGGTCGGACGACGTGTTGGCCTTTGAACGTGTGGTGAACGTTCCCGCCCGAGGCATCGGCGCGGCCACCATGGATGTGTTGCGACGCCACGCCGCCGGCTCGGGTCTGCCGCTTCCGATGGCGGCCCGCCAACTCCCCGGCGGCCTGAACACGAGAGCGCGCATCGCCCTCGAGTCATTTTTTGGGCTTTTCGATCAAGCCGCCGAACAGCACCAGATCCTGGATCCTGGCGACTTCGTGGGATGGCTGCTTGAGGCGTCAGGGCTTTTGTCGCTGTATGACGGTGACGACGAGGAGCGTGTGGCGCGGCGGGAAAACCTGCAGCAGCTGGCGGCCGCAGTGGCCGAGGCGGCGGCAAGGGGCCAGGGCCTCGGGGAATTTCTCGATGCCATCGCCCTGCTCGAGGACGGCGACGAGGAGACACAGGCGGACGCCGTCTCCTTGATGACGCTGCACGCAGCCAAGGGGCTCGAGTTCGATGTGGTCTTCCTCGCCGGGCTGGAGGATGGGCTGCTGCCCCACGCCAACTCGCGCGAGGATGCGGACCGGCTCGAAGAGGAACGCCGGCTCACCTACGTCGGCATGACCCGGTCGCGGCTCCAGCTCTCGCTCACGGCCGCGCGGTCGCGTTTCCTCTTCGGCCAGCGGCAGCCGACCCGGCCGTCCCGGTTTTTGGCCGAGATACCGATGGACTGCGTCCAGGATCTGTCGGAGGTCACGGTTCAACCCGAACCGTCGCAGGCGACCCCGGGGACTTCGTCCCCTCGAGGGCCGCGCGCCCCAAGAGCTCCCCTTCGACCGAAGCGGCCGTTGCCGGCAGGGGTGGCCGACGCCGGCGGCCAGGAGTGGCGACCGGGTCTCCGTGTCAGACACCGCAGTTTTGGTACCGGGGTGGTGCTGTCGTGCCAGGGGCGGGGGAAAAACTTGAAGCTGGTGATCTATTTCGACCGTGCCGGCCGCAAGACTCTGGTTCCCACCATCGCCAAGCTCGAAAAGGCGTGATCTTCGCCATTCAGGAGGTCAGGAGCAGTAGCCGGCCATCCGCCCAGTCGAAAGTTGAAAGTCACAAGTTGAAAGTTGCCACCGCTCGCCCGGAGTGGTGTGGGCGCGATGTACGGGCGTGCCGTCTTTGACAGTGTTGGGAGCCGTCAAATGCGTCGACCAATCTCTCGAGTTCCAACATTGTCAAAGGGGGCAACCTCGGGGAGCGCGATGGGGAGAAGGGAGCGACATCGCTCCATGGCGAGGGTGGGTGGGCATTGCGTCACGGGTCGCGAAAGGGGAGAATCACGGTTCGGAGGTGGTCATGGATCCAAAGTGGCATCACACAACCGTGATCGCGGTTCGGCGCGACGATACGGTGGTCATTGGTTCGGATGGGCAGGTCACACTCGGCAACACGGTCATGAAACAGGGTGCCGCCAAGGTCCGTCGGCTGGCCGGCGGTCGGGTGGTGGCTGGCTTCGCAGGCTCGGTGGCCGACGCCCTGGCGCTGTTCACCCGGTTCGAGGCCAAACTCGAGGAGTTCAACCAGAACCTCGAACGGGCAGCGGTCGAGCTCGCCCGCGAATGGCGGACCGACCGTGCCCTGCGCCACCTGGAAGCCTTGTTGATCACCGCCGACAAGACCACCACATTACTGGTTTCAGGAACCGGCGAGGTGATGTCGCCGGACGATAACGTCGTGGCGGTGGGGTCGGGCGGCAGCTACGCTCTGGCGGCGGCCCGGGCCCTTCTGAGCCACACCCAACTCGAGGCCCGACAGGTGGTCGAGGAGGCGCTTCGCATCGCCGCCGGGATCGACATCTACACCAACGATCACATCACCATCGAGGAGCTGAGCCAGTGAACGTGGAAGGCCTGACACCCAAAGAGATCGTCGCCGAGCTCGACCGCTACATCGTCAGTCAGGACGCCGCCAAAAGGGCGGTGGCCGTGGCCCTGCGAAACAGGTGGCGGCGGCAGCAGCTCGAACCCGAGTTGCGCGAGGAGGTCGCGCCAAAGAACATCATCATGATGGGACCCACCGGGGTTGGAAAGACCGAAATCGCGCGCCGGTTGGCCCGTCTGACGGGCTCGCCGTTTCTGAAAGTGGAGGCCTCCAAATTCACCGAGGTCGGATATGTCGGCCGCGACGTGGACTCCATCGTCCGTGACCTGGTCGAGGCGTCGATCCAATTGGTCCGCGACGAGCGCACCCGCGAGGTGAAAGTGCGCGCGGAGCGAGCCGCCGAGGACCGGTTGCTCGATCTGCTGGTGGTCTCCACCTCGGGCGTAGGTGATGCTCTGGAGGAGCGCCGCCGCGCCGTGAAGCGTTCGCTGCGGGATGGCGTGCTCGAGGGTCACGAGGTGGAGATGGAGGTCTCCGAGCAGCGGATGCCGACCCTTGACATGTTCACTCCCCAAGGGATGGAGAGCATGGGCATCGACTTCAAGGACATGTTCGGCGGCATGTTCGGTCAGAAAAGCCGCAAGCGGATGACGGTGGCCGAGGCGCGGCGGATTCTCCTCGGCGAGGAGGAGGAGAAGCTCATTGATCGGTCCCAGGTGGAATCAGAGGCGCTCAGGCGGGTCGAAGAGGCGGGCATCGTCTTTCTCGATGAGATCGACAAGATCGCCTCGCGTGAGGATGCTGCACGGGGACCGGACGTGTCGCGGGAGGGTGTGCAACGCGATTTGCTGCCCATCGTCGAGGGCAGCACCGTGGCCACCAAGTACGGCGCGGTGCGCACCGATCACGTGCTGTTTATCGCCGCCGGCGCCTTCCACGTCACCAAGCCCTCGGACCTGATCCCCGAGCTGCAGGGGCGCTTTCCCATTCGAGTCGAGCTTCGAGCCTTGGATGCGGCGGATTTCGAGAGGATTCTGGTGGAGCCCGAGAACTCGCTGATCCGGCAGTACACCGCGCTGCTGGCCACCGAGAAGGTGGAGCTGCGATTTGCCGACAACGCCATCCGAGCGGTGGCTGAAATGGCGGCGGAGATCAACTCCACCGCAGAGAACATCGGCGCCCGGAGACTGTACACGGTGATGGAGTATCTGCTGGAGGACATCTCCTTCGATGCGCCGGAGCGAGCTGGTGAGGCATTCTCGGTGACCGGCGACATGGTTCGCGACCGACTCGCCGAGCTGGTGGGGGACCTTGATCTGGCGAGGTATATTTTGTAGGGACTCGGGGCTCGGGACTCGGGGCTAGGGAGAGGGGCATTGAGGGTTCGATTGGCAACTGTTGCGGTGGTGGGGCTGGTTGTGTTGGCCGGGCTGACGGCATGCGGCAAGAAGGCCGATCCGCAGCCGCCCCAGATTCGGAGGGCGGACACGACCCGTGATCTGGAGGTCTATCAAGAAGGGCGCGAGGCTGTCCTTCAATGGGGTTTCCCCTCCATGACCACCGCCGGCGGGCCGCTCCCCGATCTTGAATTAGTGGAGCTTTGGCGCGCCCCGATCCCATTTGGCCAGGAACCCGTGGGAACCACTTCCCGTGAGCGGTCGTTACGCTACCAGCTGCTGGAGGCCCAGGGCGAACGGATCGCCGTCCTGGATGACGCGGCATTAAACGCGGCCACGAGGGGACCGAATCTGGTCTACCGGGACGACTTGGAGGAGTGGCGGAAACTGCACGGCGACGAGCAGTCGCTGGTGCTGTGGTATTCGGTGCGAACTTTTTGTTGTGGCGGCCGGGCTTCCGACTATTCAAATATCTCCCGGCTGGTTCCCCAACTGCCGCCGTCGGCGCCCGAGGGTTTCGAAGTAGTGCCGACTTCCGCAGGCATTCGGCTGAGCTGGCTTCCGGCAGGCAACGCCCAGACGCTCGTGGAACGGTCAACCGATGGGGTCGATTGGCAGCCACTCATGTCCCAGCCGGTTTCCGTGCCCGAATATCTGGACGCGACGGCCGAGCAGGGCCGGCGGTGGAGCTTCCGGCTTCGCGCCGTGACCAAGAAAGAAGGCGAGGGTCCGGTGGTGGGCGATCCGGGCGAAGTGGTGACAGTCGACTACCCGGACGACTACCCGCCGGCGGCGCCCCAGGACCTGGTCTGCCTGCCGGAGGAGACTCGCATCCGGGTCCGTTGGCGGGCGGTTGCCGGGGCAGATGGCTACCGCGTCGATCGTCGGTTGGAGGAAGAGGACTGGGTCCTTCTCACCGAGAGTCATGCCCAGACCAACTACGTGGATGCAGATCCGCCGGTGGGTGAATTGACCTATGCGGTGCGAGCGGTGGACCGGGCGGGAAACCGATCCGATCCGGTGGAGTGTTCGGCATTCATCGGAGTCGCGCCGTGACCTCGGCGCTTTTCAAGGTGGAGGGTGCGGGCAACGACTTTTTGCTCGGAATCGGCGAGTGGGCCGAGCGTTTGTCTGACGATGGGGCGCTGGTGACCAGACTCTGCCACCGCAGGCGCGGTATTGGGGCCGACGGCGCCCTGGCAATCATGGCCACCGGGCCGGACAGGTTGCGTCTGGCCTACCGCAACGGCGATGGTTCCCTGGCCAGATTCTGCGGCAACGGCACCCGGTGCGCGGCCCGCGCCGGTGTCGAGTTGCTGGGGCTTGGACGTCGGTTGATCGTGGACACCGGGTGGGGACCGATACCGGCCGAAGTGGATGGCGAGACGGTGCGGCTGGAGCTGCCTGCCAATGTGGCGGCGCGGCGGGAGGTGGAAATCTCGGTTGCCGGCCGCAGCAGGCCTGGCTGGTGGCTCGAGGTGGGGGTGCCCCACCTGGTGGTTCCGGTGGAGGACGTGGACGGGTTGTGCCTGGAGGTCGAGGGGCCGCCGCTGAGTCGCCACGAAATCTTTGGCGCGGATGGTGGCAACGTGAACTTCACGACAAAGGCTGAAAACGGTGAGCTTGTGCTGAGAACCTATGAGCGTGGCGTCGAGGGCGAGACTCTGTGCTGCGGCTCCGGAGTGGTGGCGGCGGCATTGGTGGAGATGGCGGCCGGTGGGCCACGACTGATGACGGTGCGGGCGCGATCGGGTGACTCGCTCGTAGTGGAGGCCCCGGAGGGTCCGCGATCGGGCCCGATATTCCTCAGTGGTCCCACGCGGGTCATCGCCCGGATTGATCCTGTCGAGGGGCTAGGGGCTAGGGGCTAGGGGCTAGGGGCTAGGGGCTAGGGGCTAGGGACCACCCTCCCGGCGGGCGGGGGAGAACACGGAACACGGAACTCGAAACAGGGAACCACCGAGGGTCGGGCGTGGGTTACCCGACGAAAAACCGCCAACCGATCGCGAGCACCACCCCCGCGAGTGCTCCGGCGGCCAAATCGTCGGCGACGATGCCCACCCCACCGGGGAGTCTTTCCAGGCGACTGATCGGCCAGGGCTTCCACACATCGAAGAGACGAAACCCGAAGAACCCGCCGGCAGTGAAGAGCAGCAGCGACAACCCCCCTCCGGTGAGAGCGGTGAATGGCAGGGCGGTGAGGTAGCAGAGCCACTGGCCGGCGACCTCGTCGATCACCACCGGGCCAGGGTCCTCAGCGCCCCTCCGCAGGGCCTCCACCCCGGAAGCCCAGATGCCGACGATGATCGCTGCCATGACCAACAAGCCCGTGATGGCGAGCAGATGACCCGAAACACCCAGTATTGCGGCCAACGTCCACCACACGATGGCGGCCGGCAGCGAGCCGGCAGTGGTGCCGGGGGCGGGCAGAATCTCCCCGAGGCCGAATGTGGTGGCGATGGAATGGGCGGCGCGGGATTGGACGTCTGACGTGACGTTGGGTGGCATGGGCAGATGGTATCAGCTCAATGGCGCTCGAGCATGGCCAGCAGTCGCCGGTGGAAGTTGTCGAAGCTACCGGACGAACAACCCACCACGAGATCACCAGACCTGAGTCGGGCCACCAGCACCGATACCGGATCCTCACCCTCAGCCGGCATGATGGACTCGACTCCGCGTTCGGCGAGATCGCGGCCCAGAGACTCCCGATTCAGCACCTCAGAGGCATCCAACCGGCCGCGGTGGAAGGGTGGCGGAACGCAGACCACATCGGCCCCCGCGAGAGCCTCCAGGTAGAGGACCTGAAAGGAGCGGCGGGCGGCGGTGATGGAGCGGGGTTCGAATGCAACCACCAGGCGGTGGGAGGGCCAGCGTGCCCGGGCGGCTGAGATGGTCGCCGCCAATGCGGTGGGGTGGTGGGCGAAGTCATCCACCACTGTGATGCCGGCAGCCTCGCCCACGACTTGTTGTCGGCGTGCGACACCGGGGAAGCGGGCGAGCGAGTCCACCGCGTCAATCATTGGGAGTCCCGCCGTGGCGGCCGCCGCGGCGGCCATGGCGGCGTTGTGCAGGTTGTGGCTTCCGTTCATCGGGATCGACAACTCGAACTCAGAGTCCTGCCACCGCATGGTGGCTGTGGCCGAACCGCTGCTGTCCGCGAACCGGGTGAGCTGAAGTGTGCAATCGGGGCCGGGGCCAACCGTCGTCACCGTTGCAGCGGCATCCCGAGTGGCTTCCACGGCGCTGAGGGAAAAGGCATTGACGATGACGGCACCGTTGCGTGGGACCTGTGCGGCTCCGGAACGGAAAGCGGTCATCACAGCGTCGAGGTCGCGGTAGATGTCGGCGTGGTCGAACTCCACCGGGCCCAGAACAAAAACATGGGGCCGGTAGTGGAGGAATTTGGGGCCGCGGTCAAAAAACGCGGTGTTGTACTCGTCACCCTCGATGACGATCTGACGGCCCCGACCGAGCCGGTATGGACGTCCGTTCCACCGGGGCATGCCACCGATCAGGTACGACGGGTCGCGCCCCTGGTCTTCGAGGATCCAGGCCAACATGGATGCGGTGGTGGTCTTGCCGTGGGTTCCGGCGACTACCAAACTGTCCTGCCCCCGTGCCAGGACATGATGGGCAACGGTCTCCGCCTGGGAGAGGTACGGAATGCCCCGCTTGAGAACAGCCTCGACTTCGGGGTTGGTGCGGGGCACCGCGTTGCCGATCACCACCCGGTCGATGTCGGTGGGGATCAGTTGCGGATCAAAGCCCATCCGAACCGGGATGCCGAGCTCCTCGATGAGGGTGCTCATGGGTGGGTAGAGCTGTGCATCCACTCCCTCCACCCGGTGACCCATCTCGTGTAGCAGCCCGGCGAGGGGAGCCATGGCCGTTCCGCCAATGGGCAGGAAGTAAAGGTGTTCGGATGGCTGGTAACGATCCTGCAAAAAAGGCGCTCCACGGCTTGCGGGCCGATTCTCCGGCTCATAGGATTGTCCCCCGATGACGAGAGGATGACAAGGAGGAACCCATCGATGAATACAACCCGTCTTTCGAAGCTGATTCCGGTTGCCGCGCTGTGCTTGGTGGCCAGTGTGGTGACCGCGCCGGCCCACGCTGAGGGCCCCAACATGGTGGTTCCGGAGAAGGTCAAGGACGTTGGCACCGTGGCTCAGGGTGAGATGGTGGAGGTTGACTTCTCCATCATCAACGAGGGCACCGATTCCCTCCAGGTGAAGGCCGTACGCCCCACCTGTGGCTGTACGGTAGCGGACTACGACAAGGAGATCGCCGCCGGTGGCACCGGCCTGGTGAAGGCCAAGCTCGACACCAAAGATTTTTCGGGTCCGATTTCCAAATCGATATTGATCATGACCAACGATCCCCGAGAGCCCACCGTATCGGTGGTCATCAAGGCCGATGTGCGTCCGTATGTGGAGATACTGCCGCGGCCGTTGATCCGCTTCAACGCGGTTCAGAGCGAGGCCATGACCGAGAAGGTCGTGGTCGTGGCAACCGAAGCCGGCCGTGAGTTCAAGGTCACCGGAGTGACGTCCAGCGTGCCCTACCTCAAGGCCTCGAGCCGACAGCTGAGCGGCAGCGAACTGGTCCCCGGCAAGCCCAGTACCCAATATGAGGTGCGTCTGGCGCTGACGGAAGACGCCCCGGTGGGCCCGGTGAGCGCCAACCTGACCGTCAAGACCGACCACCCCAAGGCCAAAGAGGTGACGGTGAAGGTCTACGGCGTGATCCGCTCGTTGATCCACGTGACGCCGTCGCAGGTCCAGTTCGGCACCGTTGAAGCCCAGGCCAAGCCGGGGCGCAATCTGATCGTAGTCAACAACCGAACGGGCGCCGCTGCCATGGCGGTGACCGGTGCGTCGGTGGACGACGACGCCTTCTCAGCCACGGTGGCGACCATCGAGGAGGGCCGCCGGTACCAGGTGACCGTCAACGTCAAGGAAGGCGCCTCCTCCGGTCCGCACAATGCCACCCTGACCCTCAAGACAACCGATCCCGACTTCCCCGAGATGACAATCCCGGTGAAGGCGAGTATTCGATAGGTTCTTCGCTCAACTCCAGGGCCGGGGGGGGCGTTCGCTTCCCCGGCCCAGCTTTTGGACTTGAGGGGAAATTTTACTGACTGGTACGATAAGGGGACCCCAGGACCCGATCACACGGAATGAGACCATGAGTCCCTTGCGAACCCTCGGTATCGAGACTTCCTGCGACGAGACTGCGGTTGCGGTGCTCGACGGCGACGGTCGGGTCGAAGTGAATCTGCTGTCAAGCCAGGTGGCTTGCCACGCGCCTTTTGGCGGGGTCGTGCCCGAGTTGGCATCCCGCGAACACCTCAAGGCGTTGCCTTTCTTGGTTTCTCGGGCCCTTAAAGAGAGTTCCGCCCCGCCGGAGTTGGTGGCCGTCACCGGTGGCCCCGGCCTGGTGGGAGCCCTGCTCGTGGGTCTGCGATTTGCCGCCGCTTTTGCTTGGGCTCGTTCCCTTCCGTTGGTTTCCGTGGATCACCTCGAAGGTCACCTGGCGTCTCCGTTCCTGGATCTGGAGGGGGGTCCTGCCAGGCCCATGCCCGCAAGGGTGTTGGCCCTGGTGGCATCGGGCGGTCATTCGAGCTGGTATCTGCTGCGCGACGGCGTCGCCCGCCGGCTTGGACGAACCCGGGACGATGCAGCCGGGGAGAGTTTTGACAAGGTGGCCCAGGTGCTTGGGCTCCCCTACCCCGGAGGGCCGGTGGTGGACCTAATGGCCCGCGACGGCGATGCCGAGGCGGTGGTCCTGCCTCGGCCAAAGCTCAAGGACAGTCGGCACGACTTCTCATTTTCAGGCCTCAAGTCGGCGGCCGTGCGTTGGATCAGGGCCAATGGGCTGGACGGGGTCGGTGAGACGAATGCCTCTGGCGAGGTAAACGATCTCCTGGCCTCCTTCGAACGAGCTGTTGTGGACCAACTCATGGGCCCGTTGGATGAGCTCGCCGACGAGCACCAGCCTGAGCTGTTGACTGCCTCGGGAGGGGTGTCGGCCAACACCGAGCTGAGGCAGCGACTTGTCGCGGCGGGCCGCCGGATGGGCGTGGATGTGCTGTTGCCGCCGCCGGCGCTGACCACCGACAACGCGGCGATGGTGGCACGGGCGGGCCAGGTGGCCCAGGCACGCGGCGAGCGACACGATCCCCGGCGAATCGACGCACGAGGGCGGGAGGCCTGGCAGCCGCCCGGGATGCGGGCGCTTTCTTCCAGCCCCCGGGTTGTGTAGGATTTGACGGATGAGCAAGAAGAAGTCCGTCGTTCGCGAGTATTACGAGGCCATTCTCGTGGCCTTCATCTTGGCCTTGTTCGTGCGCACCTTCGTCTTTGAAAATTTCAAGATTCCGTCGGGCTCCATGGAGGACAACCTGCTGGTGGGCGATCACCTGGTGGTGAACAAGTTTATATACGGCGAACATGCTTCGACTCCGATCCACAAGCTCTTCGGCTATCGGGAGCCCCGCAGAGGCGACGTGGTGGTCTTCAAATATCCGAACCAGCCGCGCCGGGACTTCATCAAGCGCTGCATCGCTGTAGCGGGTGACACGGTGGAGGTCCGCGCCAAGAAGCTCCACATCAACGGCGAACCGCAGGATGAGCCCTACGTGGTGTTCAAAGGGGACCAGGCGGGGCGCTCCCGGGGTCTGCCGGGCGACAACTACGGGCCGCGGGTGGTCCCGGAGGGGACGATCTTCTGTCTCGGCGACAACCGGGACAACTCTCTGGACTCCAGATTCTGGGGTCCGGTGCCCCTGAGCTACGTCAAGGGACGTGCGGTCCTGATTTACTGGTCGTACGAGGCGAAGCGCAACGACTGGGAGTGGCGAGGGTTTCTGTATCGCATGAAACAACTCGCCGAGGTCTTTGTCAACTTCTTCACCAAGACGCGTTGGAGCAGGACCTTCCAACTCATCGAGTGATGCCGGCGCTGAAATTCAATGGGGGTCCGGACCACCGGGTTGAGATCCGGGGCGATTGATGATTGCCCGACGGTGATACCATTATTTGGAGCATTGTTGATCGGAGGCATCAACGAATGAACAGATGGCGCACACAACGAGGCGATGTGCCTATTGGTTGCCTGATCGGATTCGTGGTCGCGATTGTCGTCGGATTGATCGCCATCAAGACCGTGCCGGTCATAACGGCGGTGGGTGAGTTTGACAAAGAGATTAAGGCGCAGGCGGAACGCGCCGGTGTCCCCCGCCACGACGATACGTACATCCGCAAGTACGTGCTGCTCTCTGCGGAGGAGCACGACATTCCTATCAACGCCAAATCGATCTGGATCAAGCGCACAGCCACCCGGATCAAGATTCGGGTGACCTATGACCTGCCAATCGAGTTTCCGGGCTACACCTACATCTGGCACAAGGAGCATTCGGAGGATCGGCCGCTGTTCTGATCCGGTCTGAAATCAGGGGAGGGTCATTTCTTCGATGATCCTCTGTGCTGCCTCCACAGGTGCATCGGCTTGGGTGATCGGTCGCCCCACCACCAGAACATCGGCCCCGGCGCTCACCGCCTCCGCGGGGGTGAGGGTGCGACGCTGATCGTCGCTGCCGTGCCACGCGGGCCGCACACCCGGGGTGACGATCAGGAAGTCCTCACCGCAGGCCTGTCGAATGGCCTTCGCCTCTTGGGGCGAGGCGACCACGCCGTCCACTCCGCACTGCCGGGCCATGGTGGCCCAACTCAGAACGGTGTCGTGTGCCGATTGGGAGAAGCCGAGTTCCTCGAGATCGGAGCCGCCCAGGCTGGTGAGGACCGTGACGGCCACCACCAGCATCCGCTCCTCGCCTTGATGTCTGCTGGCGCCGTCCATTGCGGCGGACAACATCCGGCGCCCACCTGAAGCGTGAACGGTGACCATGCGGGCTCCGGAGGCGGCTGCGTTGGTGGCCGCACGCTGGACGGTTGCTGGGATGTCGTGGAGTTTGAGGTCGAGGAAGATCCTCGGGTTGGCGTCAGCCAGACTGCGGACGAGGGCCGGACCGTGACCTACGAAAGCCTCCAGTCCGATCTTGAGCCAGTGGACCTCCGGCCCCAGGGCCCTGGCCGTGCGAGTGAGCCATCCGCTGTCGGTGCCGTCGAGGGCGACGCAGAGTTCCGCTGGCTGTTTGGTCATCTGAATATCACCTTTCCCCAGTGGTCGAGGGAAGTGTACGGTATCCAGGCAGCAGGCAGTAGGTAGCACAAAAGGGTGGGTTCTGTGGTGCCTGCCTACTGCCTGGACCGAGACGCGATAGGATGACCCCATGAGAGAGCGGCGTGGACGCCTATGGCTCGATGCGGCGGTCGCCGGCGCGACGGCCGGGATTCTAGCCGAAGTGATGGTCTACCGACTCAATCCAGAGGTCAGTCAGACGGCCGTTTCGATCCTCATCGGGGCCGTCATGTGGGCGACCTGGGGGGCCTTGGGTTTCGGGCTGCCACTGTTCGTCGTGGCGGTCGTGGTGCGTCAGGTTTTCCGCCGACGGGGGGGATGGTCGGTTCCAGCGTTGGTGGGCCTGGCGTATCTGGTGGCGGGCGTCATGTCCAAGGTGAACGCCGACCTCCACGAACATCTCCTCACGCCTTCCGGCCAGCTGGTCATGCGTCAGGACGCTGTGGCATGGGGCGGTGGGGCGCTGATCGCCCTGTTGGGTGGTGCTCTCGTGCGCCGCCGCGGCTCCGCTGTCCACCTCCGGTACGGCTTCGCGGTGTTGTTGATGGTGCTGCCCCTCGTCCGGTTCCTTATGGTATCGACACCGCCGGACTTTCCTCTCGAGGTGGGGGTACGGGGCATCGGCGTGCCGGAGCGGCGGCTGGTTGTGGTTGGAGTCGAGGGGCTTGATCCGGGGGTACTGTTGGGTCCGGCGGATGATCCGAGGTATGGAACCCTGGTCGAGCTTCTCAGAACCGGCAGCTGGGGTCCTCTGAAGCCCCACCGTCCCTACCTTCGGCGGGCGGCCTGGACGTCGGTGGCCACTGGATGCTATCCGGACCAACACGGGGTCAAGTCGAGCTCGGGTTGGCTCATGCCTTGGCTGCCCGGCGAGCCGCTGCGGTTGCTCCCCTGGACGCCGCGGGGCTCCCGCCTGATCCTCCCGTGGGGTATTGCCGAGCCGGTCACACCTCCGCCGGCGTCGGTGCCGCCCATCTGGGAACGTGTCAGAGCCTCCGGTGTGTCGACCGCGGCTTTTTCGTGGCCGGGTATCTGGGGACCACGGGTGATTCTGGAAGAGCCGCCACCGGCACCGATCCCCGGGGTGGATCCTGAACTTCGATCATCCCTCCAGTGGGCGTTGGAGCCATTCGCCGACCGTGGTGACGTGGTGTGGACCGCCATTGCCGACGATTCCGCGGTCGTAGCGGGGGCGGTGGCGGCGCTGGACAGCGGCTCGAACCACGTGTGGTTGACCCTCACCGGTCTGTCGGCGGTTCGGCGGGAGCTCGAGCCCCTCAAGTCGGGTCATACCAGAGAGCGTGAGGTACTTGCTGTGGCGTTGCAGTTGTTGGACGACCAACTTAGGACATTGGCCGAGGCGGCCGGTCCCGGAGCCACCATGGCGGTGGTGTCGCCCTACGGTCTGGCTCCACCCGATTCGTGGGAACGGCTTGCCCGATTGCTCGGGGTTGGTGACGACTGGCGGATGTCCGCCGATTCCTCACCCGACGGTGTTCTGCTGCTGGCGGGCACCGGGGTGTCGGGCGGGACGCGTTTCTCCGCCGCTCGGCTGCCCGACGTGGCGCCGACCCTTTGCTACCTCGTCGGTCTGCCCACGGCCGAGTAC
The DNA here is from genome assembly GCA_963710645.1 of uncultured Holophagae bacterium. Classification (GTDB taxonomy): domain Bacteria; phylum Acidobacteriota; class Thermoanaerobaculia; order Thermoanaerobaculales; family Sulfomarinibacteraceae; genus FEB-10. The sequence continues at coordinate 1,397,295 of CAVQBD010000009.1, forward strand.
ATGCAGGGTGGATTGATCGTCGAGGCCGTGGACCGCGAGTACCTGGAGAGTCAGCCCCTGAGGGTGGTGGACTGACACCAATCGTTGGCTTCGATCTTTTGACTCGAGCGTCGTTCGAATTTCGAATTTCGAGATTTTCCCTGAAATCTGCCGCCCCCAGGTTGACTCGATCCCTGAGATTCGCCACCCGATTGAAATGCTATCTTTGCCTTGATGAAACGAATCTCTGTGGTCGTTCCCGTGTACAACGAGGAGTCCACCATCGCCCACCTGCTCGATCAGGTCGTCGCCGCCCCCCTCCCCGAGAGGGTGGTCGCCATGGAGGTCGTGGTGGTGAACGACGGCTCGGCAGATGGGACCTGGGAGCGGCTGGTCCAGTGGCAGCCCACCGATCGGGCCGACCGAGTGGTGGTTGAGATCACGCGATTGCAGCACGAGCACAATCGCGGCAAGGGCGCCGCACTGCGGACCGGATTCCGGGCGGCGACCGGTGACATCGTGGTGATCCAGGATGCCGATCTCGAGTATGACCCCACCGAGTATCCGGTGCTGCTGCAGCCGATATTGGAAGATCGCGCCGACGTGGTCTACGGCTCCCGTTTCCTCGGCGGGCCGCACCGGGTGCTGTTTTTCTGGCACTACGTGGGCAACAACTTTCTGACCCTGCTGTCAAATATGCTGACCGATCTCAACCTCACCGACATGGAGACCTGTTACAAGGTCTTCACCGCCGATGTGCTCGGCCGTTTGCATCTCCGGTCGGATCGATTCGGCTTCGAGCCGGAGGTCACTGCCAAGATCTCCCGTCTGGGTTGTCGGATCTACGAAGTGCCCATCTCCTATCACGGTCGTACCTACGCCGAGGGCAAGAAGATCGGTTGGAAGGACGGCGTGTCTGCGATCTGGACGATTCTCAAGTACAACATCTGGGCCAGATAATTCGATTCTGGAAGTTCCCCAATTTCTGCCTTCAGAGCTTGGTTTCCAGTGGAGTGTTGGATATTGTGTGCCGTGCTCGATAAATAGACCCCAACGGGGACTGAATGCTGAATTCGGAGGGAACTGAAATGGCCAAGCGAACAGTCGTGACGATGCCGGGTGACGGAATCGGCAAGGTTGTGCTCCCGGAGGCGATCCGGGTTCTGGATGCGGTTGGTTTCGATGCTGAATACGTGGAGTCGGGGATCGGCTGGGATCATTGGATCGGAGAGGGCAATCCCCTGCCCGAGTCGACCGTCGAACTGATCGCCGAGCACAAGGTGGCGCTGTTCGGCGCCATTACCTCGAAGCCGAAGGACAAGGCCGCCGAGGAGATTCGCCCCGAACTCAAGGACAAGGGCTTTGTCTACTTCTCTCCCATCGTGGGCTTGCGCCAGCGGTTCAACCTCGATGTCTCGATCCGGCCCTGTCCGACCTTCCCGGGCAACCCGCTCAATTTCATCCGCAGGGGCGCCGACGGCCGGCCGGAGGAACCCCGGGTCAAGGCCGTAATCTTCCGGCAGAACACCGAGGGCCTCTACGCCGGTCTCGAGTGGACCGATCCGCCGGACCAGGTCTACGAGGCGTTGTCCAGCCACCCGAAATTCTCGGCATTCGCCGACACACCGCGCGCCGACCTGGCGATCTCCACTCGGGTCTTCACCCGCTCGGCCTGCCGCAGGATCTGTGAACAGGCCTTTGCCTACGCCGCGGACCATGGTTTCTCAAATGTCACCGTCTGTGAGAAACCAAATGTCCTGAGGGAGACCTCGGGCATGATGTTGGCCGAGGCCCGCGAGGCACAGAAGAAACACCCGTCCATCGAGCTCTGGGACACCAACATTGATGCCCAGATGATGTGGCTGACCAAGAACCCGGAGGACTATGGTGTGATCGTGGCAGGCAACATGTTTGGCGACATCATCTCCGATGGATTCGCTGGTCTTGTGGGAGGCCTCGGATTCGCCGCATCGGCCAATATCGGCCGTGAGGTTGGTGTCTTTGAACCCACCCACGGGTCGGCGCCCAAATACGCCGAGCTCGATCCGCCCATCGTCAACCCCATCGCCATGATCCTGTCGGCGGTCATGATGCTCGACTGGCTGGGTGAGACCGATCGTGCCGATCGGGTGCGGTCGGCGGTGGCCGCAGTGGTGGCCGAGGGCCGGGTGCGCACCTACGACATGCTCAAGCTCCGGGGTGGACCACAGGCCGTCGCCCAGGGTGCCGCCACCACAAATCAGATGACGGATGCGATCATCGAGAAGTTGAGGGACTAGTGGCAAAAGACGAGGGGCTAGAATAGGGTCCAGCTCCCGATTCCTGGCCCCTAGCCTCTAGACCCTAGACCCTAGACCCTTTCAAAGGGAGTCAACCATGGCTGATCGACAGCTAACCGCGGCGACCGCTGGACCGCTTGGGGACGACGTCCGGTCGGACGTCCATGTCGCCTATGATCCGACAGATCAGCCGCTGGATATTCGGATAACCTCCAAGGTGGAGTATCTCTTCGGCGAGGCCATTCGGAGTGCGGTGCAGCGTGTGGTCGAAGCCTCCGGTGTCACCACAGGCAACCTGGTGATAACTGACATGGGGGCTCTGGAGTGGGTCCTGATGGCCCGTGTCGAGGCTTGTCTGGTAGCTGCCGGTTGTGCGGGTGGCCCGGCTCTGCCCACGCCTGGGCCGGGTGTGGCGATGCCACCGCAACGCGACCGTCTGCGCAGGAGTCGTCTGTACATACCCGGAAATCGTCCGAAATTGATGCTGTCGGCGGGTCTGTATGGCGCCGACGGTCTGATTTTCGATCTCGAGGATTCGGTGCCGCCGTCCGCCAAGGACGAGGCCCGATTGCTCGTTCGCAATGCGCTGGCGGCCCTGGACTGGGGCGAGTCGGAACGAATGGTGCGGGTCAACCAGGGCGAGCGGGGCGAACGAGATCTCGCCATCATCGCTCCCCACCACCCGCAGGTGGTTCTGCTGCCGAAAGTGGAGGACCCGGAGCAGGTGCGGCGCGCCGGCGCGATCGCGCGCGAGGGAGTTCAAAACGGTTATCCACCTCTGTTGATGCCCATTCTGGAGTCGCCGCTGGGTATTCACCGCGCCTTCGAGATCGCCACCGCCGATGAGCTCGTGGCGGCGGTTACCCTCGGTCTGGAAGATCTCTCGGCGGAGCTCGGCGCACCGAGGACCGATGACGGTTGGGAGAGTTTCCTCGCCCGCCAGACCACGGTCTACGCGGCCCGCGCCGCGGGGGTCCAGCCCATTGCCTCCGTCTACTCGGACATCCGTGACACCGAGGGCCTGGCGGCCTATGTCCGGCGAGAATGCGACCTCGGTTTCGACGGTATCGGCTGCATCCACCCGAGCCAGATCGAGGTGGTGCACCGTGAGATGACACCGCCGGCAGACCGTGTCGAACGGGCCGTGGCCATCGTGCGGGCGGCTCGGATCGCGGAGCAAAAGGGGCTCGGTGCGGTGGCGGTGGGCTCGAAGATGGTTGATCCTCCCGTGGTGAAACAGGCGTTTCGGATCGTTGAGCTGGCGGTGGCCGGGGGCACGCTTTCGGCCGCCTGGGAAGAACCGGGCTGACCCACGGTGCGACCCAAGGTTACGGAGACGGAGACGGAGACGGGCACGGGAGTCGGGGAGGAGCACCGCGAATGAGGCATGTGTTGGAGAAGAACGCGGCAGGCCGGTTGGTGCCGGCCGAGGTCAACGGGCGTGAGTCCATGCCGTTTCAGGGCGTTGGTGGCGCCCGGCCGTCGGGACGCAAGTCAGCGCCCCAGATCGCCACCTGCATCGACTACCCAGCCGACGGCGACAAACGCGTGGGCTCGATCCGGGAGGCCTTTGAGAAACTCGGTTTGGCCGATGGGATGGTGGTTTCCACCCACCACCACCTCCGCAACGGCGATGCGGTGGCCAACATGGTTTTTGACGCCGCCGCCGAAATGGGCTTGAAGGATCTCATGTGGTTTCCGTCGGCCTCATTTCCGGTGCACGCCAACCAGATCCGACATCTGGATTCCGGCGTCATCCATCACATCGAGGGCTCGATGAACGGCCCGCTCGGTGACTATTGTTCGCAGGGAAAGATGAAGGGACTGGGGGTCCTCCGGTCCCACGGTGGTCGTTGGCAGGCGATTCAGGATGGTGAAGTCAGGATCGACGTGGCGGTGATCGCGGCGCCGGCCGCTGACTTCTTCGGCAATGCGAACGGTCTCTCCGGACCGGCCGCCTGCGGTCTGCTCGGTTTCGCCCTGGCCGATTCCATCCACGCCGAAAAAGTGGTCGTGGTGACCGACAATCTGGAACCCTTCCCGTGTCTGCCATGGCAGATCCAGGGCAACAACGTGGACGTGGTTTTGGAGGTGGATTCCATCGGTGACCCGTCAAAGATCGTGTCGGGCACCACACGGGTGACCCAGAGCCCCGACCGGCGGCGGATCGCCGAGCTTGCGGCAAAGTTCTGCGCCGAAGCCGGGATCATGCGCGACGGATTCTCGTTCCAGGCTGGCGCCGGAGGCACCACCCTGGCCTTTGCTATCTATCTTCGCGACCTGATGCGGTCGGCCGGGGTGACGGCGCGGTTTGCCCGTGGTGGCTCGAACCAATACATGGTGGAAATGCTCCAAGAGGGCCTGTTGGACTACATTCTGGACGGCCAGACCTTCGATCTGGACGGCGTGCGGTCCATGGGGGAGGATCCTCGACATGTGAACACTTCGCCGTTCACCTCCTACAACTTCCACGGCAAGGGCAATTTCGCCTCCATGGTGGACGTGGCGGTCCTCGGCGCCACTGAGGTCGATCTGAATTTCAACGGCAACGTGGCCACCCACTCCGATGGACGGCTGCTGCACGGTATCGGCGGCTGGCAGAATTGCCTGGCTGCCCGAGTTGCCATGCTGCTGGTGCCCTCCTTCCGTGATCGGATCCCGGTGGTGGTGGACGAGGTCACCACTTTGTGCGGTCCTGGAGAGTTGATCGACGTCGTGGTCACCGAGCGCGGAATTGCGATCAACCCGCGGCGCGAAGATCTGCTGGCCGCGGTCCGCGGCTCGAGCCTCCCCATCCGCCCCATCGAGGATCTCAAGGCCGAGTTGGACCGGATCTGCGGTGTTCCGGTCACCCCCGAGCGTTCTGAGGAGCCGGTGGCGGTGGTGAAGTGGGTCGACGGCACGGTCCTCGACACCGTCTGGAAAATCTGAGGCTCCGGGTTCAGGGTTCAGGGTTCAGGGTTTTCCGCCCACCCTCCTGATCATCAACTCGGAACCCGGAACCACTTGCGGGGTCTGGGACTTGCCTCGAGACACTCAAATCCGTATAATCCTCGTCCTTGGTCCGAATTCGGATCGAGCGGAGGTGCGCCATGAAACCAGGAATCCATCCCGAGTATCACGAGGTCGAGGTGCGCTGCGCGTGCGGCAACACCTTCACGACCCATTCCACCAAGCCCGAGATGCGGCTCGAGATCTGCAACGTCTGCCACCCCTTCTATACCGGCAAGCAGAAGCTGGTGGATACCGCAGGAATGGTCGAGAAGTTCGAACGTCGTTACGGCACCGCGTCCAAGTAGCTGGTACCGGCCGCCGTTGGGGCGGCTATTGATCCCGCGCGACCTTGTCGTGCGGGATTTTGTTTGGTGCTCTGAAGGTTCGGAATCTCGCGCCAGGATCCGGTGCCCAACCCGCCGCCGTCGACCGGGAGCCGGGACGGAGATTGGGGCGGAATCGGGAGACGACCCATGCTCGAGAGACTCGAGGAGATCGCGCGAAAACACGCCGACCTGGTGGAAATGCAGGCCGACCCGGAGATCGCGGTGGATCCCGTGCGGTCTCGCGATGTGGCCAAAAAGGTCGCCGAGTTGGAACCCATGGTCACTGCCTACCGACAGTACACGGGGGTAATCACCGAGCTGGAGGGGGCGCGGGAGGTCCTCAACGACACCGACGACCCGGAGATGCGGGCCATGGCCGAGGCCGAGGTCGAGGAGCTCTCTGCCCTGCAGAACGATCTCGAAGCCAAGCTCAAGGTGCTGCTGCTGCCCGAAGATCCCAACGATCGGCGGAACGTCATCCTCGAGGTGCGGGCGGGAACCGGCGGCGAGGAGGCGGCCTTGTTCGCGGCCGAGCTGCTGCGGATGTACGGCCGCTATGCCGAGGCGCAGAAATGGCGGCTGTCCATCACCGACTCCTCGGATACCGGTCTTGGTGGGATCAAAGAGGCGGTGGTGGTGATCGAGGGCAATCGTGTCTTCTCGAGGCTCAAGTACGAGTCCGGGGTCCACCGGGTCCAGCGGGTGCCGGCCACGGAAGCATCGGGCCGTATCCACACCTCCGCCGCAACGGTCGCGGTCATGCCCGAGGCCGAGGCGGTGGAGGTGGAGGTCGACGAGAAGGACCTTCGAATCGATCGCTTCTGCTCCTCGGGACCCGGGGGTCAGAGCGTCAACACCACCTACTCGGCGGTCCGGATCACCCATTTGCCCTCCGGCATCGTGGTCAGCTGTCAGGATGAAAAATCCCAGATCCAGAATCGGGCCAAGGCCCTCCGTGTGCTCAAGGCGCGGCTCAAGGAGATGGAGGAACAGGAACGCAACAGAGAACGGGCGGAGACCCGGCGCAGCCAGGTGGGTTCCGGTGATCGTTCGGAGAAGATCCGCACCTACAACTTTCCCCAGGGTCGAGTCACCGACCATCGGATCGGCCTCACGGTCCACCGTCTTCAGGAGATCCTGGAGGGCAACCTCGATCTGCTGCTGGATCCCCTGATCAACGAGTTCCAGGCCGAGCGACTCAAGAAAGAACTTGGATAAAATTCGGGACTCGGGACCATGTTTCAATGCGCGTGATGCGACCTCAGACGACCGTGACCGACCTGCTGCGAGAAGGAGAGGCAGTCCTCCCCAAACGTGATGGGATTCCCGATCCACGGCGAGAGGCGAGGTGGTTGTTGGCGCGGGCCCTGGGTGTGGATGAGAGATGGCTCCTGGTCCACCCGGAGAGCGCCGTCGAGGCGGAGGCTGCCCAACGCTACCGGAACTGGCTTGGGAGAAGGCGAGCCGGTGAACCGGCCCACCACCTCACCGGTCGGTGTACGTTCTGGGGCCGCTCATTCCAGGTCTGCCCTGCTGTGCTGGTGCCGCGACCGGAGACCGAGCTGCTCGTGCAGGTGATCCTCGAGCTTGCCCTGGATGGCGCCGCGCGAGTGGTGGATGTGGGCACCGGATCAGGTGCCATAGCCGTCACCCTGGCCGCGGAGCGCCGGCGGTGGCGGGTGGCGGCCGTGGACCGTTGGGCTTCGGCCCTGTTGGTGGCGCGACGCAATGCCGAGCGACACGAGGTGTCGGTTCCCATGTGGCTGGGCGATCTCACGACGGCGGCCGATGCCCCCCTTGACCTGGTTGTGGCAAACCTCCCTTACATACCCAGCGGCCGGATGGGCGGCCTTCCATTGGAGGTGCGTCACGATCCCGGCGCCGCCCTCGACGGAGGCCCGGATGGTCTCGACTTTGTGCGGCGTCTGCTGGCCGATCTTCCGCGGCTGTTGCGTCCGTGTGGTGGTGCCGTGCTGGAGCTCGGCGAAGAGCAGGCCGATGAGGTGGCGAAGATCGCGGTAGGGCATGGTCTGGCGGTGGCGCGGCGGGTCAGGGATTTTTCCGGTTGCGACCGTGTGATCGTCCTCCAACGTCGTGGATGACGAGAAATGGGAAATTCGAACTCCCGCGACCCGAATCGAACCGCGAAGTCGCCGAGGGCACAGTGACCAGCCGCAGAGGATGACATCCGACCTGGCGCTTCTGGTCTTCGGAGGGCTGCGCTGACGGCAGAGGATCATTTGGTCGCTTCGTTCCGGAGGCGTGCATCGACTATCCTGCGGGCCTTGATTTCCACACTTTCCACACTTTCCACACCTTCCATACAGGGTGGAAGGGTGGGGGAGAGTTGACACGCGAAGAGCCCGAAAGCACAATGCCCTCTTGCCGCTGCGAGCGGCTGGGAGGTATCCATGATCGAGGCGGACGGCAGCACCTCAAAGCCTGTGGCGGTGATCGCGTTCGGCGGTAACGCCCTTCTCCGGCCCACCGACCACGGAACCCAGGAGGAGCAGTTCACCCTCACCTGGAAGGCGACCCGATGGCTTTTTGAGATCATCCACCGCGGCTACGAGCTGGCAATCGTCCACGGCAACGGCCCGCAGGTTGGGAACATCATGATCCAGGTTGAGGAAGCCATCACCAAGATCCCGCCCCAGTCGCTGGATGTGGCGGTGGCCCAGACCCAGGGGTCCATGGGATTCATGCTCGCCAACCAGCTCAGAAACCGTTTCAACGAGGAGCAGCTGGAGAAGGACATCGCCGCGGTCTTGACCGAGGTGGTTGTGGACCGGGACGATCCGGCCTTCGAAAACCCCACCAAACCGGTGGGCCCGTTCTTCACCGCCTATCGGGCCAATCTCCTGATGCAGGAACAGGGCTGGCAGATGGTGGAGGAGCAGGGACGGGGCTGGCGCAAGGTGGTGCCGTCGCCAAGGCCGACGCGGATCCTCGGGTCGCGCATGCTGCATGGGATGATCCGAGACGGCTCGGTGGTGATCGCGGGCGGCGGCGGCGGGGTTCCGGTCTACCAGGATGTGGGCGGCTACTTCCGGGGCGTGGAGGCGGTGATCGACAAGGACTATGTGGCGTCCATTCTCGCCCGCGATCTGGACGCTGATCTGTTCATCGTGCTCACCAACGTGCCCATGGTGGCAGAGCTCTACGGCCGACCGCAGCAGCGGTGGCTGCGCACCCTACCGGTGGATCACGCCCGTGAGATGTTGGCGGCCAACCAGTTTCCGCCGGGCTCCATGGGACCCAAGATCCGGGCCGCCATCCAGTTCGTAGAGGCAACCGGGAAGGAGGTCCTGATCACCGACGCCGAGCACCTCAAAAAGGCCTTGGCTCGGGAGGCCGGGACCTTCATCGTTGCCGACGGTGAACTGGAGACCGCCACCCTACCCTGACCCCCACCCACCCAGAGACTAGGGTCTAGCCCCTAGCTGCTAGTCCGAGTTCCGAGTTCAGGGATTTTCCAATTCTTTCGGTCTTGGATCAACCCGGAACCCGGAACGCCTATCGGTGAGGGTATCCTTGCCGGTGATGGCCGCCATCAGCCTTTGGCTCTACCGAGTGCTCTTCCGCCTGTTGCTCCCTGTGGCCGTGCCCGTGCTGTGGCTGCGCGACCGGCTTGGCGGCAAGAGTCGCCCCTCCTTCCGGGCCCGCATGACGCCCGCCGTGCCCGATGTCGAGCCGGGTGGGATATGGATACAGGCGGTGTCGGTGGGCGAGGTGGAACTCAGTCGGCGACTGGTCAAGGAACTGCGCGAACGGCAACCGGAGCTCCCGATGGTGGTCACAGCGACCACCGCCACCGGTCTGGCGCTGGCCAGCCGGAACATGACCGGCGAGGCGGCGGTCATGGCCTGTCCGCTGGATCTTCCCGGTGCGGTGTCGAAAGTCTTCGACGGTATCCAACCGCGGCTGCTGGTGTTGGTGGAGACCGAGCTCTGGCCCGAGATGATGCACCAGGCCTCCAAACGGGGGGTTTCGGTGGCGGTGGTCAACGGCAGGTTGTCCGACGCCTCGGTGGCGCGATACCGGCAATTGGGCCGTATCATGAGACCACTCCTCGAACCGCTGTCCCTGGTACTGGTTCGGGATGGACGAGATGGGTTGAGATTCTCCTCCTTGGGCATTCCCGAGGACCGCATAAGGGTCACCGGAAATATCAAGTACGACCTCGAGCCGGATCCCGAGCCTCTGGCCTGGCTGGAGCGAGCCCGGTCCCTGGCTGGTGGTCGACCGGTGGTGGTGGCCGGTTCCACCATGGACGGCGAGGAGGGGCTGGTGCTCGATGCGGTGGCGCCTGCCCCAGGCCAGGGACCGCCCCCGTTCCTGATTCTGGCGCCGCGCCATCCGGAGCGATTCTCCGTGGTGGCTGAAATGCTCGAGCAGCGGGGGATCGCGTTCGTACGCCGCAGCGAGGAGGATGGCGGTGGGAAACCCGCCGATGTCTTTCTGTTGGATACCATCGGCGAGCTCGCCAGGGCCTACGGGCTGGGTTCGGTGGCCTTTGTGGGAGGATCATTGGTGGCCACCGGAGGCCATAACCCGCTGGAGCCCGCGGTGTGGGGGGTTCCGGCGCTGAGCGGCCACCACGTTTTCAACTTCAAGGAGGTGTATGACGAGATGGTGGCGGCGGGCGCCGCTCGGCTGGTGAGTGATGGTGCCCAACTCTCGTCCGCGATCTCCGAGTGGCTGGCGAACCCGGATGAGGCGCGGACCGCGGGTTCGGCCGGGCGACGGGTGGTGGAGCAGAATCGAGGGGCCACAACTCGCACCGTGGATGCCCTCCTCGATCTGATGGATCGGGGGAATTAGGTGGGCTTGGTCGGTTCCGGGTTCCGAGTTCCGAGTTTCGAGTTGATTCAATGGATGGGTGGAGGAGAACCCGGAACCCGAAACTCGGAACCCGGAACGTCGGTCGGGACACGGCGATGAACTGGAAGACCTTGTTTCTGCCGTTGACCCCGCTGTATTCAGCGGTGGTGAGGGCCCGAGCGGCAGCCTACGCCGGGGGTTTGTTTCCAGAGCACCGGCTTGGGGTCCCCGTGGTGTCCGTGGGAAACCTCACCTTCGGTGGCACCGGCAAGACACCAACCGTGGTGGCCTTGGCCCGGGATCTCGTGCAACGGGGAATGCGGCCGGCGATTCTGACCCGCGGTTACAAACGGAGTATTGCCGAGCCGATGGTGATCGTGGGACCCGATCACACCCTGGAAGTGGAACAGACGGGGGACGAGCCGCTGGAAATGGCCGGCCGTCTTCCCGGCGTGCCCATCGTGGTGGATGCCGACCGGGTGCGTGGAGGCCGTGTGGCCATCGAGACCGGAGCGGACATTCTGCTGTTGGACGACGGTTTCCAGCATCTCCGGCTGGCACGGGATCTGAACCTGGTGTTGGTGGACGCCGGAGACCCCTGGGGTGGCGGACAGTTGCCGCCCCGGGGCCGCCTCCGTGAGCCTCTCCAGGGGCTAACGAGGGCCTCCGCTGTGCTGGTGACAAAGGTGGCGGGGCCCGATGATCCGGCCCTCACCGAGATCCAGCGGAGGGTTTCGACCGTTGCCGGGGAGATTCCCCTATTCGCGGCTCAGATGTCGATCAGCAGGGTGCGGACCGCAGACGGCTGGAAGCCGCCGGGAGTCCTGGATGGTCAGCCGGTGGTGGCATTCGCCGGTCTCGGTCGTCCTGGAGGCTTTGTGCAGCTGATAGGGGATGCCGGCGCTCGAGTTGTGGCCCACCGGTGGTTTGCCGACCACCACCGCTACACCGACACCGAGCTGGAGGAGGTGGTGGCCCAGGCCCAACGCCAGGGAGCCGTGGCGGTGACCACGGGCAAGGACGCTGTCAAGCTGCCTGGGGAAGCCGCGGTCTGGGTGGTGGAGGCCGAGATGGTGCCGGTGAATGGGAGCTGGGACGAGCTGTGGCGGCTGTTGCCGAAAGGTGGGTCATGAGCAGGCAACGATCGGAGTTCCGCAACCGGGCGGAGTATGGCGCCTACCGCACCGTGCGCGCGCTGGCGGGGTCGCTCGGACCGAGGTCGCTGGCCAGCCTCGGGGCTGGCGTGGGCCAACTCTTCCTAGCCACCGGCGCCCGTCGACGCGAGATCCTCGAATTCAATCTCGCGCTGGCCTACCCGGAGAAGAGTCAGGAGGAGCGGCAGGTCCTCGGCCGCGAGGTGGCCCGCCACTTCGGCAGGGTGGCGCTGGACACCCTCCGGCTCCAGCGGGCGGATCCTGAGGTCCTCATGGCCGGAGTCGATGTCAGCGGTGAGGAGCACGCGGAGGCCGCCTTTGGGCTCGGACGGGGGGTGCTCTTTCTGACCGCCCACATCGGCATGTGGGAGGTGGCCGGTCTGGTGGCGGGCAGACTCCTGCCGGGAAAGGTGCTGGCGGTGAATCGCCCCCTGGATAACCCGCTATTGGAAGAGGACGTCATTCGCTTTCGACGGCGGTTCGGCAACGAGCCTCTCGGCAAAAAGAACATCCTGCGGGGAATTCTGCAACACCTGCAACACCAGGGCTCGGTGGGCTTTCTCATAGATCAGCGGGTTGATCCGTCAGTGGGTGTGGAGGTTCCGTTCTTCGGCGAACCTGCCTGGACCCACCCGATCATCGCCCGGATCGTGCGCAAGACCATGACGCCGGTGGTGCCCGCCTTTGCGCTGTGGGAAGGCCCCGGGAAGTACTCCGTGACCTGCCTCGAACCGGTGATTCCCGACACCTTGAGCGCGGCGGAGCTCGAGGATGTGGCCATGACCGCCAGATTTTCCCAGATCACCGAACAGGTCATCCGGCGCCGGCCGGAGCAGTGGTTGTGGTTCCACGATCGGTGGCGGAATCTCCGCCTTGAGAGTCAAAAGTCAAGAGTCGAAAATTAAGAGTCCCTTTCGCGATCGGAACACCAACTTTCGACTTTCAACCTTCGACTTTCGACTCGACCTGTTGGATCAGTTCCCAGAGTCTTTGAGCGAGATGGCGGTGGCCGTTGGCGGTGATGTGGTCATCGAGAAGGAAGAACAGATCCGGACCCAGCTCCGCCGCCAGGTCCACCACCACCATCCGCTCGATGTGCGGGGGGGCCTCGGACGCCGCGATGGTCTGCCGGAGCGCCGGGATGAAGAGCCGTCCGTGCCGGTTGAAGCTGTTGAGTTCGAAGACGATGATCTGGAGACGACTCAGGTCCACCGGACCGTTGATGAGGACGTTGAGGAAGAGGTCGGCTTGTCGGAATTGGTTGACGGGGTCTGCCGGGTCGGGGTGGTCCGGGGCTGGAGGTCCGAGCCCGAGCCCCCTGCCGAGCAGGGTCAAGCTGTAGCGTCCGGGCCAGTAGCGTTTCATGCGGCGATAGTTTGCCACCGCCTCGGTGTAGCCTTCGCGACTCTGGACCTGGAACTGGGGTCCTGCACGCTCGAAGGCCAGGTTTTCGAAGTAGTCGTTGTTGCAGAACTGGATCACCAGGAAACGCGCCGCGCTCAGATCGAGGCTTCCCAACAGCCGCAGCTGGCGTGCGGTGCCGTATGAGGCGACGGCAGTGTTGAGCACCCTGCACCCGGAAAGATCTTCCAGGACCTGGGGGAACGCCTCGTCCTGCTCCACGCCCCAGCCCATGGCGAATGAGTCACCCACCACCACGATCTCCGGCCCATCCAGCGAGGCCTCGTCGTCTCGCAGCCCCAGTGGGTTGACCCGGTAGCCGGTGTCGAACTCGGTGTTGGAGAATCGGAAGCTGCCCGGTTTGAGCGTGTAACCCAGACGGTCGTCCCAGCGCGCCGCAACATCCTCGAACTGAATCATGTTGCGGTCGAGCATGTAGAGTTCGCGGCCGATGGCGGCCAGAGGAGGCGCCACGGCCAGCGCCGGCTGATGTCTCAAAAGCAGCAAGACGAGTTCGAGCCCCACCAGGGAGACCAGGACGGTCACCGAGAAAAAACGAATCCGCTTGGTCAGGGTGCCGGACATGGTTCCTCAGGCCGGATCATCCCGCACGAGCGGGTGGGTCAGACAGTGGGGTCCGCCCCGTGCCCTCGAGATCTCGTGGCTGGCCAGCAGCAGACAGGTGCGCCCGGCATCGTCCAGCCGGACCTCCTCTCGGCCCAGCAGGATGTCCTCGGAGTCCACAATCCGCCAGCCGCGCCGGTCAAGCTCCTCCACGGTGGCCACGTTGCGGTCATAAAGGGCGATGACTCCCGGCGCGAGAGCGACAGCGTTGGCGCCGTCGGTCCACTGTTCCCGTTGCTGGGCCACTGGGTCCGAGCCGCCGCACGGTATCGGCTCGAGGTCGACCCCGCGCGCGGCCAATGCCGACAGCAAGTCACCGCGGTGGACGGGTTGGGGATCACCGGCATGAAGGTCCACCTCCCAGGTCGTCGCGGTCTCGCGACCCTCCGAGTCAAAAAGTGGCGAGAACATCAGCGCTGCATCTCGGTCCACCTGGGTCACCACGGTGTCGAGGTGCATGTAGGCGCGGCGGTGGGGCAGGCCCACGATCTCGAGCCATCGCGGTCCCCTTTCGATCCCGGCCAGGGCACGGCCCAGCATGGAGATGGCGGGCCGATTGGTGCGCTCTGAAAGACCAATGGCCACCACCTCGTCGGACAACACCAGCACGTCGCCACCTTCCAGGTTTGGGCGCTGGAACGCGAGGTGGTGGACGTCCTCGGTTGACGGTTGCAGCGGGTCCAGGATCACCGGCGCCTGCCTCAGCACGGGGTGAAACTGGAAAATGCACCGCGCAAGCAGACCTTCACGCCATCGCGCGGGGGTGGCCATGGCGGAGAAAACAACCCCGTCACCCAGCACGATCTGGGGATCTCGCTGGAAGCACCAGTTGGGCAGCGGCGGCAGTTCGAAGATGTCGGCGACTTCGACCCCGCGACCCGCTGTCGGCTGGAGCAGACCGGTCACCAAAGCACTCGTCGCGTCCTCGGGCGACAGCTCCGCCACGGCTTTCCGGAGGCCGGGTGGGGTTTCGGGGCGGAGCACCTTCCACAGCCAGGACCTGGCCTCCTCCTGGGCAAGGCTTTCGACCAGCAGATCCTGCGCCTCCACGACGTCCACGCCCAGCAGTTGCAGCAGTCGACGGAAGCGGCCGTGTTCCTCTCGTGCCCGCTCGCCGAACAGGATGTCGTCGAAGAGCAGGTCCTCCATCATGGAGGGCACCATGCGGTCCACCTCCGGGCCGGGTTCGTGGACCAGGACCTTTCTCAGCCTTCCGATCTCCGATGTCACGTGCAGCATCCCGGGACGTCCTCGCTGCGGGACGAGGGGCTCGAGGCTAGGGTCTGGGGGCTCGTAGCGCCAACTCTCCCGCGTTTTCAGGGGACCATGATAGAAGGTCGGAGGTTCAGAGTTAAAAGTTCAACGTTGAAGGTTGAAAGGCCGCCCGCCTTCCGGGTCCGATCGAAGAACGAAGAAACAAGAACGAAGCTCCCCGCCCGTTGAATTCGTTGAATGACCGGGAGGTGACCTATTCAATGCCGCGAAGGCAACTGATCGCTGCCCCTGATTGCTGTTCCCTGTCCCCGTCCCTGAACGCTGTCGCTGCCGTCTGGATCCGGGCTCGGGCGTACGCTTCGATTCGCTGACTTCGATGCGTCCATCTCCCAACCGCGATCCCCGAGGGAGCCCGGTACACACTTGTGCGGTAACCGACGGCTGTCAGACTCCCGATGATCCCGGACCGCACAAGCATGTACCCGGCACGCCCGCCCATCGAGCACTCTCGTGCTCCTGGTGGGTGGGGGCTCTCGGCCCCAGCCCCTAGCCCCGAGTCCCTCGCTATACTGTTCCCGGGGGACCCAATGACCACCACCATCGACAGCTTTGACCACCCGTTGAGCGGCCGTTACGCCTCCGACGAGATGCTGGAGCTGCAGTCGCCCCGGCACCGCTACACCACCTGGCGCAGATTGTGGTTGGTCCTGGCCGAGGCCCAACAAGAACTCGGCCTCGAGATTCCCGACGAGGCTATTTCCCAGATGCGTGAAAACCTCGTGATCAACGCGGAGGACCTGGAGCGGGTCAAGGATTACGAGAAACGCACCCGGCACGACGTGATGGCCCATATCCACGCCTTCGCGGATCGCGCCCCGGCTGCCCGCCCCTTCATTCACCTCGGCGCCACCTCGGCCTACGTGGGAGACAACACCGACCTGTTGATTGCCGCTGACTCCATGGATCTGGTGATGAAACGGCTTGCCGCGGTGGTGGCGGCGCTGGCGACCTTCGCCGAGCGGTGGGCGGACGAGCCGGCGCTGGGCATGACCCACCTGCAACCCGCCCAGCCCACCACCGTCGGCAAAAGGGCCTGTCTTTGGATCCAGGATCTGCTGCTCGATCTGGAGCGGTTGCGCTTTGAACGAGGCCGATTGAGGCTGCGCGGCGTCAAGGGAGTCACCGGGACCCAGGCCACCTTCCTCGAGCTCTTTGATGGCGACCATCAGAAGGTGCGCCGGCTCGATCGCCTGGTGGCGTCCAAGCTCGGCTTTGAGGGGACCTATCCGGTCACCGGCCAGACCTACCCGCGCAAGGTGGACGCCTTCATTCTGGATGCGCTGTCGGGCGTCGCCCAATCGGCGTCCAAGTTCGCCATTGACGTTCGGCTGCTGTCCCGATTCCGCGAGCTCCGCGAGCCGCTGGCCGAAGGGCAGGTCGGTTCGTCGGCCCAGCCCTACAAGGCCAATCCCATGCGCTCGGAACGAGTCACCGCCCTGGCCAGGTGGCTGATCTCCATCGCCGCCAATCCGGCCCACACCGCCTCGGTCCAGTGGCTCGAGCGGACCCTGGACGACTCGGCCAACCGGCGCATGTCGCTCCCCGAGGGCTTCCTCACCGCCGACGCCATTCTGCGCATCGTCCACAACGTGGCCGACGGTCTGACGGTCTATCCCGCCATGGTGCGCCGCAACCTGGCAGCCGAGCTGCCGTTCATGGCGTCGGAGGCCATCTTGATGGCGGCGGTGCAGCGTGGCGGCGATCGCCAGGAGGCCCACGAACGGCTGCGGGTGCATTCCCGAGCCACCACCGACGGCATGCTCTCAGAAGGCGCCGACAACGATTTTCTCGACCGGGTGGCCGCCGATGACGGGGTGCCGCTGGATCGCGCCGAGCTGGAGGGCCTGCTGGACCCACACCGCTTTGTGGGCCGGGCGCCCCAACAGGTCCGCGAGTTTCTGGCCGAGGTGGTCGGCCCGATCCTCGCCGAGGTCGGCGATCTTCCCGAGGCAAGGGACCTGGACGTGTGATTACGGATTGCGGATTAGGAATTGTGAATTTGGTGCTCGGTGGCGGTGCGCGCGGCACACTGAAATTCGAAATTCGAAATTCGAAATTCGAAAACGTGTTGGCGGCGGCTGTTGTTCTTCTCCTGGTTGGATCGGGGTGTGCTCACCGCCAGACGGCACCGGTCGCCACAGCCTCAGACGTTCAAGAACAAACGGTGGAGAACGAGCAGACCGAGCCGCCGGTGACGGCCAAGGAGCCGAAGGCCGGAAAAACAGAGAAGGGTCTCGCCTCGTGGTACGGCGAGCCCTACCACGGTCGCCGGACGGCCTCGGGTGAGGTCTATGACATGCATGGCATGACCGCGGCCCACCGCACCCTTGCCTTCGGCACCGTGGTCCGGGTCACCCGCCGCGACACCAACGCCGCTGTCAAGGTGCGGGTCAACGATCGCGGTCCCTTCATCGAGGGCCGGGTCATTGACCTGTCCTATGCCGCCGCCAAGAAGATCGCGCTGGATAGGGACGGCATCGCGCCGGTGAAGGTGGAGGTGCTGGGCCGCTCAGAACCGGTCGACGTGGCGCCCGCGTCCCCCGCGCCGGAGGCTGAGAATGGCCCCTGTGTCTGGGTCCAGGTCGGCGCGTTTGCTGACCTGGGCAACGCGCGCCGGCTGGAGGTGGGTTTGGAGGAGACCGGCGAGAAGGCTCTGGTCCTGGATTCTCCAGATGGGATGTACCGGGTTCGGCTCGGGCCCTTCTCCAAGGAGCGGGAAGCCGAGAAGGCCCTGAAGCGCGTCCGCAATCACTGGCCCGAAGCCCGCTTCGTCCCCTGCGGGTGAATATCGAAGGTCCACAGTACAACGTTGAAAGTCGGGCTCATCCGGCGAATCGTGGGGTGGGGATTCTGCGTGCCCGTTTCCGTCTCCGTTGCCGAAACAGCGACGGCAATCAGGGACAGCGTCCGTGATCGGCGGCTGCGTCAGCGATCAGGGGCCGCGGCAGTTATCAGCTGAGATTGCCCCGGGTTGCGGTCGCTGTTCACCGATCCGGATGAGCCGAACATTTAACGTTCAACGTTTAACGTTCAACCTCAATCGTCCAAACCCTCCACACCGGGTGGGTGGTCGACCGGGTCCACACTCTCCACACCGTTCACGCTACGATGAGTCCATGAAGTCGAACCATTGGTTTCTGGCCGTTGCGGTGCTCGTCATCGCTGTCGTCGTTGCCGCACCGTCGTGCCGGAAACAGGACATCCCCGGCGAGTCCCGCGCCGACCGGGTGGTCATGGTGTCCTACGATGGCATGGGCGCCGATCTGGCCTGGCAGTGGATCAACGGCGGCGTGGCCGCCGAGGTGGATGGGCTGTCCGGGATGGTCTCGGGCGGATTTTCGGTCCGCCGGCTCCGGATGGTGGATCCCACGCTCACCGCGGTCAACCACTGGACCCTCGTGACCGGAAAACAGCCGGCGGAGACCGGCATCGTCAACAACACATTTCACCTCCCGGGGACCCCCATAACGCGCCGGGTGTCGGGCTTCTCCGTATCCAGCGATGTTCCAGCCTTGTGGACCGCCGCCAAAAGCGAGGGGCTGCGTGTCGGGACCCTGCTGTGGCCCGGTGCCGACGCGGAGGCGGTGGACCGTATGGGCGATTTCGGCGTGGTCTGGCCCGGCGGTCCGCTGGCGGCCAGCGAAGTGGTGGTGCTCGACCCCGCCGTGGCCGGCACCACCGGTGAGTTGATCTCCAAGGACGGGGTGGTTCCGCTGACGTGGAGTGTCGAGATTCCGATGGAGGGTGCGGACCCCGATGTGGTGATGTTGGAGATCGCGGCCTATGACGGCGATCCCGACGGTCGGCCCCGCTTCGACACCGTGGCCGCGCGGATCGGTGACGAGGAAAGCTGGCGTCTGGCGGGCGAACGGGAGTGGTTCGAGATCGAGTTCGACGTGCGCGGGCCGAATGACTTGGCGCCCTGGACCTATGCCCTGTGGAGCAAGCCCATGTATCTGGACCGGTTCAGCGGCTCGATTCGGCTGCTCCGGGGCGCGGTGTGGCGGCTTCATGGCTACCCCGATGGATTCACCCAGGGTCTGGTGGACGTGGTGGGGCCGTGGCCCGGAATGCCCGATGAACGGCTGCTCGAGGCCTGGTGGCTGGACATGGACGATGGTGTGGATCTGGACACCTTCATCGAACAGGCCGAACGGCTCGATCGTTATCTGGACCGGGTGGCCCGCTGGGTCATCGCCAACGAGGAATTTCAGCTGCTGCTCGCCTACCACCCGACTCCGGACGAGGCCCAGCACGCCATGCTCATCGTCCACCCCGACCAGTGGGCCTACACCCCGGGCATCGCCCTCGCCGCCCGTGAAGGGCTCAAGAGGATCGGCGGCTCGGTGGATCGTTCGGTGGCCGATCTCTGGACCGCCCTCGAACCCGATCGGGATGTGTTGGTCGTGGTCTCAGACCACGGCGTCATGCCCATCACCGACGAGGTGCGCGTCAACCGCGTGTTGGCGGAGGCTGGACTTGTGGACATCGAGGAGGTCGATGGCCGGCGGCGGGTGGCGGCCACGTCGCCCATGGTCGCCATCGCCCACGGCGCAAGCGCCCAGATCTACCTCAACCTCGAGGGGCGCGAGCCCGACGGGGTGGTTCGGCGCGCCGAGGCCGGCGAAATGCTGGCCCGGGCCGCCAGGGCCCTGGCGGATGTGAGCGTGGACGGCGTGCCGGTGGTGGAGCGCATCGTCAAGCGTTCCGAGGCCGCCGAGCTCGGTCTCGACCATCCCAACACCGGGGATCTGGTGGTCTTCTTCGCGCCTGGTTTCACCTCCTCGTGGCGGCACGACGGCGAATCGGTGGAAGCCAGCGCCTACTACGGCCAGCACGGCTATCTGGCCTCCCACAACGCCATGTGCGGCGCCTTCTTCGCCCGCGGTTCGGATGTCAGGGTGGGATCCCGGGACGAACTCGCCGCCACCGATGTCGCGCCCCTCGTCGCGTCGTGGTTGGGTTTTTCCTTTCCCTAAAGAGCGTTCCGAGTTGTCCTGCGCAGGACAACTCCGCCCACAGATCACACAGATGGAACCCAAGATTCATGTCTGTGGCTCAGCGCCGCTGAGGCGCAGAGAGAAAACCTGAGCGAACCCTCGATCGTCATCACGACACGCCTCCGGGTCGACGACGGGAACAGGCCGTCGACCTCAAACCAGCACGCCAGGGGTCACAGGCCCAAGGTCTCATCTTCTCTTTGCGCGACTCCGCGACCACCGCTTGAGTTCGGTCTCCTTCTCGGCCGGGCGGTGTCCCTGATCTGTGTCTATCTTTGTGATCTGTGGATGTCCGGGGGTGGGTGGGGGATCGAGGATCCAACGTCCAGCATCCAGCATCCAGTACCGGTCGTGTTGAATCCCCAACTCCCCACTGTTGAGGCGGGTGCTTCATCCGCTTTTTACACCCCCCCGACATCCCCTTTACACCGATGCGGTGAACTGACCTCGGGCACGAGCCCTGCGGGGTTCGATTTTCCTTCGGACGGACAGAGGAGAACACAACTCATGAAACGAATCATCATCGGGTCCCTGGCCCTGCTCGTGGTGTGCCTGGGCACCGCGGCTGCTCAAGAAACCGGGACGGTGTCGGGTGTGGTGATCGACGGATTCACCGGCCAGCCCGTCCGCGGCGCCACCCTCACCATCGAGGGCGCCGATATCCGGCTCGAGACCGGTGTCGGCGGTGATTTCCGCACCCAGGCTCCCAGCGGCACCTTCTCCGTGCTGGTCACCAAGGCCGGCTTCGATCCGCAACGGGTGACCGACGTGGTGGTCTCCGAAGGCGGCGTTGCAGATTTCGCGGTGGTGCTGCTCCCCGCTGTCGGATCGGACAGCGCGGCGCCCGCCGCGGGGGCTCAGATTCCGGACGCAACGCAGGAGATGGCGGAGGACTTCGAGTCGGACCTGGAAGCCAATGCCACGGCCCTGGAGCCGGCGGCCGGTTCGGTGGCGGTGGCGGAGTCCACCGTGGCCGTTCCGCCAGGAGCCGCCTTTGTGGGTGAGATCACCGTGGAGGCCGCCGCAGCTGAGGAGAGCACCGAGCAGGCGCTGCTCATCCAACGTAAGCAGGCGGCCCAGGTCTCCGACTCCATCTCAAAACAGGAGATCTCGAAAAATGCCGGCGGCGACGCGGCCGGTGCCCTGCAGCGGGTGACCGGCATCTCGGTGCAGCAGGACAAGTACGTCTACGTTCGCGGTCTCGGCGAACGCTACTCCAATACCACCCTCAACGGGTCCAGGCTGCCCACCACCGAATTCGACAAAAAGGTGGTGCCGCTGGATCTCTTCCCGGCCAAGCTGCTCAACAACGTCAAGGTCTCCAAGACCTACTCACCGGACATGTCCGGCGATTTCGCCGCCGGTCTGGTGGAGATCGAGACCCTGGACTTCCCGACCGACACCACCCTGGAGTTCAGCATGGGCGGCCGGACCAACTCCAACACCACCGGCGACGCCTTCGGCCGCTATGTGGGCGGTCTCGATTTCATGGGTGACGGCGGCCAGGCCATCCCGTCGAGCATTCCGGATCAGTTCCTGGCCCGCGGCAATCCCTTCAACCCGGGCTTCTCCCCGGAGGAGCTGCAGCAGTTCGGCCGCGACTTCATCGGGTCCTGGACCGCCGACGACACAGCCAAGAACTACTACCCCAGCGACTACTCCGGTGCGGACCCGAACCTGGGCTTCTCGCTGACCTACGGCGACACCTTCGGCAATCTTGGGGTGGTGATCTCGGCCACCCACGCCAGGACCTTCTACCACCAGGACGAGGAACAGCGCTACTTCGTGCTTGGTGCCGGAGAGGAGCTGCAGCTGACCACTGACTACGAAATGGCCACCGACAACGAGGGCGTCCGTCTCGGTCTTATCGGCAACTTCAACTACAGGATCAACGCCGACAACAAGGTCGAGCTGCGGACCATCCTCACCCGCGACGGCTCGTCACAGAACCGGTTCTTTGACGGCTACGACAACGACATCGCCAGCACGGTGTCCAACTACCGTGTGCGCTACGCGGTGGAGGAGATCGCCTCCTACCAGCTGTCGGGCGAACACTTCCTGTCGGGTGTCGGCGCCAACGGCGCGCTGCTGGAGTGGCGCGGCAGCTATGGCGACGCCTCAAACGAGAGCAACCTCCGCGAGGCCCTCTACCAGGACCAGAACGGGGTCCAGGTCCTCACCGACGAGAGCCAGAGCGGTCTGCTGCTTTACAACGACCTCGCCGACGACATCGTCGACGGCGGCGTCGACTGGACTCAGTTCTTTGTCACCGGCGACGTCTTCGGCAGCCTCAAGGGTGGCGTCGCCTACTACAACCGAGAGCGCGACTTCACATCGCGGCGGTTCCGCTTCAACTTCCGTGAGATTGCCGGCATCGACCTGACCCCGATTCCGGACGACATCTACACCGAAGAAAACATCAGGCCCGACGGTCTCGAGATCAAGGAAGAGACCCGCTCCACCGACTTCTACACCGCCAGCCACGACCTCGGGGCGGTCTATGCCCTGGCCGATGCCACCATCGGCAAATGGCGGCTCAACGGCGGCATCCGCTACGAGGACTCGGAGATCCAGGTCAACACCTTCGAGCCCTTCAATACCGACGCGACCCTGTTCACCAGCTCGGTCACCGATCAGGAGATCATGCCGGCGATCTCGGCCACCTACCGGCTCAACCCCAACACCAACCTCCGCGCCGCCTTCAGTCAGACGGTCAATCGTCCGGAGTTCCGTGAGCTCGCACCCTTCGAGTGGACCGACGTGGTGGGCGGCCGGTCGGCCCGCGGCAACCCGGATCTGGTGAGCGCCAATATCTCGAGCTTCGACCTCCGCTGGGAGTGGTTTCCGGATCAGTACGGGGTGATCGCGGCGAGCGCCTTCTACAAGGACTTCACGAATCCCATTGAGCGCACCCTGTTGTTTGCCGTGGAGCTCCAGTCCACCTGGATCAACACCCCCGGCGCCACCAACCTCGGCGCCGAGCTCGAGTTCCGTCGCGGCCTCGGTTTCTTGGCCGACGGCCTCAATCCCTTCGCCGTCCAGGTCAACTACACCTATGTGGACTCGGAGATCAACGTGGGCGATGATCCCATCGTCACCAGCGCCGTGAGGCCCCTGGTGGGCCAGCCCGACCACACCCTCAACTTTGTCTTCGAGTGGGCCCCGGTCCGATGGGGCGCCATGGTTCGTCTGCTGTACAACTACCAGGGCGAGACCCTCTACCAAGCCGGCGGACTCGGCATCCCGGACGTGTATCAGAAGCCCTACGCCACCCTCGACGTGGTGTGGAAGCAGCAGCTCGATTCCCTCGTCGACGGTCTCAGCTTCACAGTGAACCTGACCAACCTCACCAACGACAACTACGAGCTTAACGGCGGCTTCGAACAGCTCTACAGCCGCGGCCGAGGGTTTGGTCTGGGCATCAGCTACTCGGTGTTTTAACAACATCTTCACGGCACCTGCACCGGCTGCTGATGCCATGCATGGAGAGCGGCCCGGGTCGCATCTCGGGCCGCATATCCAGGATCCTTGAAAGGGGGAGAGAATGCGAGCGCTTCTCATAGTTTTGACCGCAGCCGCCACCCTCACCGGTGGCAGCCTCCACGCCGTCACTCCGGAGATGGCAGTCGACCAACGGGGGGTCATGTCCGATGACCGGCCCGGGGTTCCGCTGGCGATGGCACCGTGGGTGATCGCCGCCGATGTGGAGGCCCTGCCGAAAATGACCATGGCCGCGATGACCGGTTCCGGCGGCAAGCCGTCAGTGTTGGTAGAGACCAACTATCCGGCCTACGACCCAGCGGCCAACCTGGGTGACGGCATGTCGCTGTATCTCAGCGTCATGGGCAACACCTATCAAAGCCCGGTCATCATGTACTGCTACTGGCGCAACCGCGCCACCGGGGACAGGTTCTTCATCAACGCGGTGGAAGGCATCGTCAGCGATGGCACGGTCACCGATCTCTTCGGTTACGAGGAGGGCATCCCGGTGTGGGCGCCCACTGTGGACCGGTTGGAGCTTTTCGGCCCCACCGCTGCGGCCTTCGGTCCGGCGCCCGACGGCGCCACCGACACCACCGGCCGTTACGAGTTCGTGTTGGAACTGCGCGACTACCGCACAGGTATGCCGGTGGCAATGAGCACCGCCATGTACAACGTGGTGGACCAGACCATGCCGATCAGCTCCAACATTTCGTCGGACACCACCTGGAGCGCCGACAACCTCTACTATCTGCAGACCGCCATATTCGTGGAAGCCGGTGCCACCCTCACCATCGAGCCCGGCACCGTCATCATGGGCGACACCGTCGGCAAGGGCACCCTGATCGTGGCCCAGGACGGCATGATTATGGCCGAGGGCACCGCCAACCAGCCGATCATCATGACCTCGCCGCAGGAGCTCGGCTCCCGCGCGCCGCAGGACTGGGGTGGTCTGATCCTCAACGGCCGCGCCACCATCAATGTGGATGGCGGCGTCTCCGAGGGTGAGGGCGACACCGGCGAGTTCGGTGGCGGCACCAGCCCCGACGACGGCGACGACTCGGGCAGTCTGCACTACGTGCGGGTGGAGTTCGCCGGCATCGAGTTCAGCCCCGACAACGAGCTCAACGGCATCGCCTTCCAGGGCACCGGCAGCGGCGGCAGCTTCCACCACATCCAGGTCCACTACAATCAGGATGACGGCGTCGAGTTCTTCGGCGGCACTTCGGCGATCAAGTACGCCCTGCTCACCGGCATTGGCGACGACTCCATGGACTGGACCATGGGCTGGCGCGGCAAGGCCCAGTTCGTGGCGGTGGTCCAAGAGGGTCAGGTCCGGGCGGACCAGGGCTTCGAATGCGACAACCTGGGCTCCAACAACGTAGCCGAGCCCATCGCCAATCCGCAGATCTACAATGCGACGGTGATCGGTTCCGCCGACACCGGCTCCAAATCCGACCAGGGCCTGTTGCTCCGTGAGGGCACCGGCGGAAAGCTCCACAACTTCATCGTCTACGGCTTCCACGAGTGGGGCCTCAATGTCGACCACGAAGCCACCTTCGACCAGGCCAACGGGGCCGACCCCAACCTGACGCTGGCCAACTCCATCGTTTACGGCAACGGCACTGACTACTGGTACACCGAGGACTGTGACCCGGCAGAGCCGGACACCTGCTACCCGAACATCGCCCAAGATGCGGGTGAAGACGGCACCAACTGGCAGGGTTCCGATGTGTGGTTTGCGGACGACATGTCGATGAACCGTGAAGTGGACCCCGGTCTCGCCAATCCGGTCTATTACCTGGTGCCCGACCTCGAGCCGCTGCCGGGATCGGCCGCCCTCATGTCCGACCACGTGAAATTCCCGCCCGATGACGGCTTCTTCGAAGCGGCGCCCTATATCGGTGCGGTTGCTCCCGGCAGCAACTGGACCCAAGAGGGTTGGACCATTTGGTCGAAGAACTAGGAGCGGGCCGGTGAGGATTACAATCTCCGTTGTGTGCATCGCGTTGATGGGGGTGCTGGCGAGCGCCGGAGAGGCGTCGACCGCCACCGAACCTGCGGCGCAGTTGGCTGCCGTCAACACGGCGGCTCAGCCGGTCGAGGAATTCTCCAACACCTTCACAACCCAGCGCGAGGTGTTCGATGTGGTGGAGGCGGCCCTCGCCTCCGGCGACGTGGATGCCCTGCGCGCGCTGGCCGTGACCGGGGAGGAGTTCCGCGATCTGGTGTGGCCGACTCTCGACGTGGCCAAACTGCCCAACAGCAACTTCACGGCCGAGTTCGTGTGGTCCCAACACCAACTCAAGCACGAAAAGTGCCTGCTGCGGACGAGCCATGACTACGAGGGCCAGCAGTTCGACATCGTCGACATCTCGTTCCTCGGGAAAAGCTCCGACCACGGCAGCTTCCAGATTCATCGCGACAGTGAAATCACAATCATGCGTCCGGACGGAAGTCGGGAAAAGGTGCAGCTGTTCGGCAGCCTGCTCGAGACCGACGACGGCCGCTACAAGATCTACAGCTTCATCAACGATTAAGGAGCAGATCCATGAAGCGAATCATCCTTTTTGCCGCCCTCCTGGCCCTGCCGGTGGCGGCCTTCGCGCAGAGCTACACAGCCAATCTTTCCGGCGATGTGGGCACCGGTTTCGCCACCATCCAGATCTCCGGCGAGATGATCAACTACTCGATTCTGACCAGCGGTCTCGAGAGCCCAACCGGGGCCATCATCACTGATGGCGACATCACCATCGATCTCGGTGCCAGCTTCAACGCGGGCTCGGCGGTGGGCGACACCACCAGCGCCGACGCCGGCGCGGTTGTGGACAATCCTGGCGCCTTCTCGGTGGAGGTGACCAACGGCACCAACACACTGAGCGGCACCCTCCTGAGTGGGCCGGCTGCGGGCATCGCTCTCTACCAGCCCGTGGTGGCCACCGTCACCGGCCTTGGTGGAACCAACTTCAAGACCGACGTCCGGATGGTCAACCGCTCCAGCGGCGAGGCCACCGTGACCATCGACTACTATGCCAAGAGCAACAACGGCCAGTCCGGTCCCAACGAGACCGCCGTGGTGACCATTCCCCCGAATGGTCAGGCCGCGGTGGACAACTTGCTGGAGACCGTGTGGGGCATCGACGACGGCCAGGGTGCGCTGGTGGTGACCTCGGATCGCGAGATCACCAGCTCGGCCCGGATCTACAACGACCAGGTCGATGCCGGTCTCGGCACCTTCGGTCAGTACAGCCAGGGTCTGGCCAGGAGCCACGCCTGGCCGAGAGGCGTGGTTCCTTTCCTGTCCAACACCCCGGTCAACCAGGGCGAGGGTTTCCGCTCCAACATCGGCTGGTTCAACCCGAACGCCGATGCCATCACCGTCACCTTCTCCGGCTACGCTTCCGACGGCACCCTGCTCGGCACGGTGACCGCCGAGGCCCCCGGCTACCAGCAGCAGCAGGTCAAGGTCTCCGATCTCTGGCCGGCTCTGGGCAACTACCCGGATCCGTTCTACGTCTGGTACGACGTGGCTGACGGCGACGCCGTCTTCATGTACGGCTCGGTGGTCGACAACGTGAACGGCGACGCGTCGTTCATCTCCGCGATCCCGACCTCGAACTGATCTTCAATCTCTTCCGTCCTTCATTTTCTTTCAGCCCCGGCGCCCGCCGGGGCGATTTTTTTACGCCCGAGCACAGTAGGATGGTGATGATGGCGTTGGGTGGACGAGGGTCCCTAGCAGCGACCGTGGTTGCGATGTTGGCCGTGGTTACAGTGTGCGACGCCGGGAATCGTCGATCGGTGACCGCCTCGGAGGCGGTGTCGGCCGACAACCTCCGGCGTCACGCGGTCGTGCTCGGCAGCGATGCGCTCGAAGGCCGAGCGCCGGGAACCGCCGGTGGATCGCGGGCCGCGTCGTACATCTCCTCTGAGTTGGAACGATACGGCGTCAAGCCCCTTGGGGATGAGGGGACCTTCCTCCAGCGGGTTCCCCTCCATGGCAATGCCCCCCTGAGTGATTCACGATTGTCGCTGATCAGTTTCGGGGAGACCCGGCGATTGGCCCTCGGTGAGGACTACCTGCTGTACTCCACCGGCTCGCAGACCTGGATACCACGTCCAGCACCGTTGGTTTTCGTGGGCTACGGCATCGTCGCGCCGGAGTTCGACCACAACGACTACGCCGAGTTGGATGTGCGGGGCAAGGTGGTTGTCTACCTGTCGGGAGAGCCTTCGTCCGTCGACCCGGGGTACTTCAGCGGACCTGAACCCACCGTCTACTCGTCGACGGAAGCCAAGTCCAGAATCGCGCTGTCGCGGGGTGCTGTGGGCAGCGTGATGATCCCGGTAACGGACGATCCTGAGCTGTTGTGGAGTCGGTTGCGCGACGAATTTGCTTTCGAACACCTCACGCTGGCCTATTCCGTGCCACGACACCTGTCGGCCATCCTCCACCCACGGCTCGCCGCCGGTCTCTTCGCCGACGCGTTGTATGATTTCGAAACGGTACTCACCATGTACGCGAGCCACACTCTTCGATCGTTCCACCTGCCGGTTCAACTGTCCTTCGAAGGGTCCTTCCGAAGTCGGAACTTCTTGGCGAGCAACGTGGTCGGCTGGGTCGAAGGCGCCGACCCCCGGATGCGCGACCGGTATCTCGTGATCTCGGCCCACTACGACCACCTCGGTATCGGACCGGCCCAGGCGGGCGACGCCATCTACAACGGCGTGGTGGACAACGCGCTGGGAGTCGCCTGTGTGCTCGAACTGGCCCGCATCGTCACTCAAGTGACCGGTCCTCCCGACCGTTCAGTCATCTTCCTGCTGTCCACCGCCGAGGAGGAGGGAAACCTGGGCGCCGCGTTCTTTCTCGATCACCCGCCGGTCCGCCACTCGCAGATGGTGGCCAACATCAACGTGGACGGTCTGGCGACCATGGACACCTTTGACGACGTGGTGGGCATCGGCGGCGAGCTATCCGATCTTGGTGAGCTGCTGAACATGGCGGTCAAGCCGCTGGGGCTCCGCACCAGTCGTCCAAAGGAGATGGTGCTGGGTCACGAGGCCTACACCAGGTCCGATCAGGTGGTCTTTGCCGAGGCGGGAATCCCTGCCATTCTGGTGGTCGAGGGTCTGCAATGGAGGCACACGGACCGGGCGGAGGCGATCCTGAGCATGAGGCGGTGGTTCAGCACCGTGTACCACACCCCGCGGGACGATGTGGATCAGCCGCTTGATCTTGCCGCGTGCGGTCAGCACTGTGGTGCCATCGCGGCCTTTGCACTGGCCGTGGCCGATGCGCCGATGGATCCGGAATGGCGCCCCGGGGTTCCCTACGCGTACGAACGCCTGCTTTCGTTGGCCGATGAGGATCGTTAGCGCCTGCGCCGCGTGTGTCGCTTTGGGGCTGCTGGTCGGTTGTTCCACGGCACCCGGGAGGGTGGACACCGAGCTGCGAATCGTGGGGTCGGACACCATGCTCATTCTCAATCGCCGACTCGCAGAGGGCTACATGCGCGAGAATCCGGGCATCTCCATTCGGGTCGAAGGAGGGGGGTCGGCGGAGGGTATTCGGATGCTGGCTTCGGGTGCGGTCCGCATTGCCGCGGTTTCCCGGCCGCTCCTCCCGACCGAAGTGGAGGCCATCCACCAGCAGTTCGGCACGCTAGGTGTCCGCTTCTTGATCGCCGGAGACGCCCTCAGCGTATTCGTGAACGATGCCAATAATGTGCGGTCCCTCACCGTCGATCAACTCAGGGGTCTGTTCGATGGCTCGATCCGCAGCTGGTCTGCGGTGGAGGGAGCGGGGGGAGAGGTGGTGGTCGTCGTGCGTCCCCCCGGCTCAGGGAGCCATCGGTTCTTCCGCGACCGGGTCCTCAAGGGCGGCTCCTACGCCGCCGACGCCACGACCGTACCGAGCACCTTGGAGGTGATCAACCTGGTACGTTCCGACCCGCGCGCCATTGGCTACGGCGGAGTGGCCTACCGATCCGACGGCGTTCGTGGCGTCCTCCTGGACGGTGTGGATCCAAGCCAGATGCAACGGCAGGAGGCCCGCTATCCCCTGAGCCGCCACCTCGCGTTGATCACCGCCCAGCCGCCGTCGGGACTCGCCAGACGGTTCATCGATTGGTGCATGGAGGACGAGGGGCAGGCCATCGTCGCCGAGGTGGGCTACATCCCGCTGTGGCGGAAATAAGAAGCTCTCGTGAAGTCGATGTAAAAACTTAACACCAGCTTCATACCGGCTTCACACCAGCACCACCTCAAGTTCACATGCTGCGCGCGGCGCTGCGGACCGGTCTGAGAAGGGGCCCCTTTGCATCGCTGGCATAAGGAGGCGGGACATGAGGCGAAGGCCGAAAGTGTGGGCCGCGGTCATGGTGCTGGTACTGGCTGCGGGTGGAGTCTTCGCGCAAGAAGACCAGCCGGAGATGGACCCGCTGCTCAAGCTGCTGGTGGAGCAGGGCATCATTACCAGGGCACAGGCGGAGGGAGTGCAGCAGGAGTACGACCGGCGCCAGGGGGAAACCGTCGATGAGCCGGCGGTGCCGCCGGTGGTTGCGGAACAGCCACCGGTGGAGATCGAGCAGCAACAGGTGGCCGCCGAGGCACCGAAGTCTGAAAAATGGTACGACCGGATCGATTTCAAGGGCGATCTCCGGCTCCGCTTCGAGGCCTTCGATCAGGAGGGCATCTCGTCGAACAATCGGCGTGAGCGGTTCCGCGTCCGGATCCGGCCTGGAATCTACACCCAGATCACCGATTGGATGGACGTCGGTCTCCAGCTGCGTAGCGGCGATCCATTAGACCCGGTGTCGGACAACGCAACCACCGCTGGCGGGTTCACGATGAAGGACATCGCCATCTCCGAGGGCTTCGTCCACTTCGATCCAACCGACTGGATGGACCTGACTTTTGGAAAGTTCGACCCCAAGAAGAAGTGGGTCGTCACCGACATGCAGTGGGATGACGACGTCACCGTGGAAGGCGCCATGGAGGAGGTCTCCGCTGGCCCCTTCGAGGCGAACCTCTACCAGTACACCCTGGAAGAGGTGAAGGGCGGCGACGACGCTTACCTGTTGGGGGGCCAGCTCCTGGGCAAGTTCGGCTCGGACGCCATCGGTACCTTCAAGGTCGGTGGTGGCTACGACGACTGGATTCGGCCTCAACTGGTGGCCGATCTGACCCTGAGCGGTGATCTCCGCGGCAACAAGGTCACCAATCTGTTGGACGACAACGACCAACTGGTGAGCGATTTCCAGATCTTCAACGCCTTCGTCAACTGGAGCTACACCAGAAACGAACGCTGGCCCATCAAGGTCTCCCTCTTCGGCTACAAGAACACCGGCGCCAGCGGGCTCGGTCAGGACTACGACACCGGCTATTTCGCGCGGGTGCAGGTGGGTGACTACAAGAAGAAGGGCCAGTTCATGTTCCGCTTCTCGAGGTACTACTCGGAGCCGGACGCCCTCTTCTACGTCTTCGCCCAGTCGGACACCACCCGCGCCTCCGATGTGGACGGCTACCGCTTCGACGTCCGCATGGGTTTCGTCAAGAAGTCGTACTTCAACCTCACCTGGTACCACACCGATCCGGTCTATGCGGACGTGCCCACCATGGACCGTCTCCAGATGGACTACATCATTGTTTTCTAGCGGGCATCGGAGTCCTTCACGATGACTTTACACCGTCACATTACGGTCGCGCGGGCGGCCTCGCCCCGAGCGAACCGGCCCATAGGGAGGAATTGAAAATGAGAATTGCCAAGGTCGCGCTGCTGACCTTCATCGCCGTGTTGTGTGTCGGTTCTGCCGTTGCCGGTGGACCCGAGCTGGACCCAGGGCTTTCGCAATACACCAAAGTCCAGGGCCTGCGCGGGACCCTCAACGCCGCCGGTTCGGACACCATGCTCGAACTCCAGACCCTGATGGCGGAAGAGTTCCGAAAGCTCTACCCCCAGGTCAAGATCCAGGTGGAGGGGAAGGGCTCGTCCACCGCCCCGCCGGCGTTGATCGAGGGAACCGTGCAGCTGGGCAATATGTCCCGAAAAATGAAGAACCAGGAGACCGACGCCTTCGAGGAGGAGTTCGGCTATTCCCCGGCCCGCTTCGATGTCGCGCTGGATACGCTTGCGGTCTTCGTCAACAAGGACAACCCGATCAAATCGCTGACCATCCCGCAGGTGGACGCGATCTTCTCCAAGACCCGGAAATGCGGTCTGGCCTCGGACGCCAGCACATGGGGTCAGCTGGGCCTTGGCGGCAACTGGTCCACCGCACCGATCTCTCTTTATGGACGCAACGCGGCCTCCGGGACCTACGGCTACTTCAAAAAGCACGCCCTGTGCAAGGGGGACTACAAGGACTCGGTGAAGGAGCAGCCCGGCTCGGCGTCGGTGGTCCAGGGCGTGGAGAAGGACAGCTATGGCATCGGTTACTCCGGAATCGGCTACCAGACCTCCGGCGTGCGCGCGGTGCCGCTGGCGCCGGCAGACGGTCAGCCCGCGGTGGCGGCGACGTCCGAGAATGCGGCCAATGGCAGCTATCCCCTGGCGCGCTTCCTCCACATCTATGTCAACAAGAGTCCCAACACGCCCCTCGATCGGCTGACCGCCGAGTACCTGCGCTTCATCCTTTCGGGCGATGGTCAGCGGGTGATCATCAAGGCGGGCTTTGACCCTCTGGATGCGCAGACCGCCGCGGAACAACTGGCCAAGATCGGCAGCTGAGCGGAGCCGCCTGTCGTGAGACGCCTGCTGACCGAAAAGAGCAAAGACCGGATCGCCACTGCGGTGATCCGAGTCGGCGGGATATTCGTGATCCTGGTTGTGGTGGCCATCGTCGTCAACATCAGCCTCGAGGCGTTACCGCTGTTCGGACCCGCGTCGGCGGGCCCGGTGGAGGTGATCGTCCACGATATTGGGGGCCTCGCCGTCGGGAGCGATCCGCGGCGTGAGACGCGATGGATAGTACGTGAGGATGGCAGCATCGGCGTGTATTCCGGCCATGGTCGTGGGCTGCTCGCCGACATCGAGCTGGCGGCGGCGCCGCTCGTGGCGGTGGATCACGAGATCCACGGCCTGGTCTCGGTCATCGACGTCTCTGGGATGCTCTCGGTGGGCCGGGTCAGGTTTGGTGACGACTGGGTGGACGGTGAACGGACCACCAGAGCCTCGTGGCGGCCGGCGGCGGAGCCCCTGGACCTCGGTGGTGGTTCGGCCTGGGTCGGCGTGACTGCGAACTCTGACGGTGAGGGTGGAGTCACGGCTGTGGCCTGGCGGTCCACGGGTCCTCCCGTGGTGGCGGTGTGGGATTCGGACGACGAGGAATGGCAGCAGCTCGAGGCCGGCGATCTGCCCGGCACGCTGGCGGCGGCGGCGGTGGCCGAGGACCAGCGAGCCCTCGCATTGCTGGACGGCGAGGGTCATTTGAGGGTCTACCGTCTCCCGCAGCTCACCGAGCTCGTGACAGAGGGGATCCAGGGTCGTGCGACCGCCATCCGCTTCCTGATCGGTGGCGGGTCCCTCGTGGTCGGCGACAACCGTGGCCGGGTGGCCGTGATGCTGGAGGTGCCCAGGGTCGAGGTGGTCAATCGCGGCAGCCGCCCGGTGAGGGCGTCCGACCAGACGGTGGGACCCGGGCAGACCCTCGAGGTCCTGGACGACGAGGTGGGATCAAAGCTCGCGTCCAGGGCCGATGTGGAGGTTCGGGCGGTGGCCCCCCGCTGGCGAGTGGTGCGCGACCTGCCGCCCTTGCCGGCCCCGGCCACGGCCATCGCGCCGGGACACCGGCGGCGTAGTTTTTTGGTCGGAGCCACCGACGGAACCGTCGCCCTCTATTACTCCACCTCGGCTCGACGGCTCTTGCAGGACCGTTGGTTCCATGGTGAGGCTTCGGTCCTTGCCCTCGATCCGAAGGAGGACGGCGCGGTGGTTCTCGGCGAGGGTGATGTCCTCGCGAAGTCGATTCACAACCCCCATCCCGAGATCAGCCCGAAGACCCTCTTCCTGCCGGTGTGGTACGAGGGCTATGCCGCCCCCAAGTGGGTGTGGCAGACCACTGGCGGGTCCGACGCCTTCGAGCCCAAGATGAGCCTCTGGCCGCTGATCTTCGGCACCCTCAAGGCGACCCTCTACGCGATGCTGTTCTCGGTCCCGCTTGCGTTGATGGCGGCGATTTACGTCTCCCAACTGGCGACCGGCGTGGCTGCAATCCACCGTCAAACCGACGGTTGAGCTGATGGCCGCGGTGCCATCGGTCGTGGTGGGTTTTCTGGCCGCCCTGTGGCTGGCGCCACGGCTCGAGTCGGCGTTGCTGACCTGTTTGATCGCCGGCGCGACCCTACCCCTGGCGGTGGTTCTGGCCCTGGGGATGTGGCGGTTGGTGCCGGACGATCTGAGGCGGCGGATGCCGCCGGGAGGTGAGCTCCTACCGTTGTTGGTTGCTGGGATTCTCGTGATCGCCGCGGTGGTGCTGCTTGCTGACCCGATCGAGTTTGGTCTGTTCGGCGGCGACTTTCAAAGATGGCTCTTCACCGACCTGGGAATCCGCTATGACCAGCGCAACAGCATCGTGGTCGGGCTGGCCCTCGGATTCGCGGTGATACCGGTGATCTTTACCATCGCCGAGGATGCCTGCTCCGCGGTTCCCTCATCTTTGGTCACCGCCAGCCGCGCGCTCGGTGCCACACGTTGGCAGACCGCCATCCGTCTGGTGGTGCCGGCAGCCAGCCCCGGTCTCTTTGCAGCCGTGATGCTGGGTCTTGGCCGGGCGGTGGGTGAGACCATGATCGTGCTCATGGCCGCCGGCAACACTCCCCTCCTGGATCTCTCCCTGTTCAACGGCATGCGCACCATGTCGGCGGCCATCGCGGTGGAGATTCCCGAGGCGCCGGTGGGTTCCACTCTGTTTCGGGTCCTGTTTCTCACCGGTACGCTGCTGTTCCTCTTCACCCTGGTGGTGACCACAGCGGCCGATTTCGTCGGAAGCTACCTTCGGAAGCGCTATGCCAGGTTCTGACCCGACCCGCGAGCCCATCGTCCGAACCACTTCGGGCGTGGCGCCCGGGCTGCCGGGCACCTGGGCGACGGCCCTGGCCACCCTCATCGTCCTGATGATGCTCGGCGTGCTGTTGTGGATCGTGGCGGTCAACGCCTTTGGTTGGTTCTGGCCCGCTCGGATATCGCAGTTGGCGCTGATTGACGGCGATACCGTGGTCGGAGAGTTGGTGGGGCGCGAGAGGGTGAGGGGGGGCGTCTCAGACGATGACGAGGGCTATCGCCTCCAGATAAAGGTGGGCAATCGAGAGGTCACCGGCAACGACTTCAGATGGATCGACGAGGACCACATCCGCACGATCACCACCCCACCCGAACTGATCCGGGTGGTGCGATCGGAGTACGGCGATGCCTTCGGGCGCATCGTTGGTGCCGTCGATGCCGACGGTCGGGCGGTGGATTTGATTCCGGCGGAGAACATTGAATCTCTGCTCGCCGACGGCGCCGAGCTGCGGGCCGAACGGAGTGATCTGGAGCGGCGGGTGGACACGACCCGGCTCCCGTTGACGCGGCTCGAAGAGAATCTCGCCACCCTCGAACGCTCGGACACGGCCTCAACGCCCGAAGGGGTGCGTCGGATTCAAGAGCTCACGGCCGAGATGGAACGGGAAGCGGCGGTGGTCACGCCGGAGCTCGAAGAGATCTTCGGTCAGCAGGGCACGGTGGCTCTCAGGCTTCGGACCGCAAGGATCACGCTCGAGGCGGGCTCGACTTCGCTGGAAGTCCCGTTGGCCAATGTCATTCGAGTGGTCCCGAGCAACACCTTGAGCGCGCCGGCTCGGTTGTGGCACGCGCTGCGCGAGGGCGTTGCCTTCCTTTTCACCGAACCGCGCGAGGCCAACACCGAGGGCGGGATTTTCCCCGCCCTGTTCGGAACCGTGCTGTTGGTGTTCCTGATGAGCCTGGCGGTGGTCCCCCTGGGCGTCATCACCGCGGTCTACATGACCGAGTACGCCCGGCCCGGGATGCTGCTCCGGCTCGCCAACCAGGCGGTCAACAACCTAGCTGGGGTTCCGTCCATCGTCTTCGGGATGTTTGGCCTCGCCTTCTTCATCTACGGCGTCGGCGGCACCCTCGATCGCACCTTTTTTGCCGACCGCCTCCCCACCCCGACTTTTGGCACCGGAGGCCTCCTCTGGGCCTCCCTGACCCTCGCCCTGCTCACCGTCCCAGTGGTGGTGGTGGCGACCCGGGAAGGTCTGTTGGCGGTCCCGAGAAATTGGCGTGAGGGCTCGTTGGCCCTCGGAGCCACCAAGTGGCAGACCCTGCGGCGGATCGTCCTGCCGGCGTCAATGCCGGGGATTCTCACCGGGATGATCCTGGCGGTCAGTCGGGCCGCGGGCGAGGTGGCGCCCCTGATGCTCACGGGCGCGGTCAAGCTGGCGCCGAGCCTGCCGGTGGACGGTGTGCCGCCGTTCCTCCATCTCCAGCGCAAGTTCATGCACCTCGGATTCCATATCTACGACGTGTCCATGCAGTCGCCCAATGTGGAGGCGGCAAAACCCATGGCCTTCGCCACGACCCTGGTGCTGCTCGCCCTGGTCGTGATCATGAATCTCGCGGCCATCATCGTCCGCCGTCGCCTCCGTCGCGCCTACCGGGGCCAGGCGGTTTAGGAGAAACCATGACCGAGTTCCCTGTGGCGCTGTCGACCCACGGTCTCAACCTCTACTACGGCGAGACCCACGCCTTGAAGGGCATCGATATCGAGTTGCCGGAGCACCGAATCAGTGCATTGATCGGGCCCTCAGGCTGCGGAAAATCCACCTTCCTGAGGTGTTTTAACCGGATGAACGACATGATAGAGGGTGTCCGCATCGAGGGTCAGGTGTTGGTGGAGGGTCAGGAGATCTACCAATTGGGGGTAGATCTCGAGCAGCTGCGCAAGAGAGTCGGTATGGTCTTTCAGAAGTCCAATCCCTTTCCCATGTCGATCAGGGATAACATCAGCTTCGGGCCGCGGATGACCGGGGTGCGTGACCGCGGCCGGCTCGAGGATATCGTCGAACGGTCGTTGAAACAGGCAGACCTGTGGCAGGAGGTTCGGGATCGGTTGGGCGACTCGGCACTGGATCTTTCAGGCGGCCAGCAACAGCGGCTGTGTATCGCTCGGGCTTTAGCCAACGAACCCGACATTCTGCTGCTCGATGAGCCGGCGTCCGCTCTCGATCCAATTTCCACCGCCAAGATCGAGGAGACCCTGCTTCATTTGAAGGAGAGCTACACCATCGTCATAGTGACCCATAATCTGCAGCAGGCGGCTCGAATTGCAGATGTGACGGCGTTTTTCATGTTGGGGGAGCTGGAGGAGTTTTCGGACACCACGACCATGTTTACCAAGCCGTCGCACAAGGTCACCGAAGAGTACATCACGGGCCGGTTCGGGTAGCCGCCATGACCGTTGAATACTCCACCCTTTGTGGCGTTCCGGATGACTGTGAACTAATGTTCGCGCAAGGAGTTGGCCATGCAACGACAATTTGAGCAAGAGCTCGAGGAGATCAAGCGCGGCATCCTGTCCATGGCCGGGCTGGTGGAGCAGTCCATGGTGGACGTCACCCGATCCCTCAACAAGCCCGAGCCGGAGCTTGCCGAGGGCATCATCGAGCGGGACGACGAGATCGACCACTGGGAGGTGGAGATCGATCGGCTGGCCACCGAGTTCATCGCCAGACACCAGCCCACCGCTACCGATCTCCGCTTCGTGATCGTGGCCATCAAGCTCGGACCTGAGTTGGAACGGATCGCCGACAACGCGGTCAACATCGCCGAGCGTATCCTCCACCTGTCCAAGTACCCCCTGTTAAAGCCTCTGATCGATCTTCCGCGGATGTTGGGTCTGGCCCATGCCATGGTCACCGATGCAATTGCCGCCTATGTCAATCGTGATTCGGAGGCGGCGCGGGAGATCATCGGGCGGGATGATGAGGTAGACGACCTGTATTGGCAGATCTTCCATGAATTGCTGACCTTCATGATCGAGGATCCGCAGAACATCTCCCGGGCGATCGACCTGATCCTGATCGCACGGTTCATCGAACGAATAGCCGATCAGGCGACCAACATCAGTGAAGAGGTGGTCTACCTGGTGGAGGCGGAACCGATCCGCCACCGGCACGAGGATTCCACGGACTGAGGAGTGGACCGACATGACCCGAGAACAGATCGCCATTGTGGAAGACGACCCGGACCTGGCAACCACTCTGGGCATCGCTTTGGAGCGGGAGGGCTTTGAGGTCGAGTGCTATGCCACCGGCCGGGAGGGCTTGGACGGGATCCTCGGTTCTCCCCCGGACCTTGTGCTCCTCGACCTCAACCTGCCCGATCTCGACGGTCTGAGCGTGTGTCGAGAGTTGCGCGACACGCCGGCGGTTCACGACCTGCCCATCATCATGCTCACCGCTCGGGTGGAGGAGAGCGACCGCGTGCTCGGGTTGGACCTCGGGGCTGACGATTACATGACCAAACCGTTTTCGTTGCGTGAGCTCAAGAGCAGGATTCGAGCGGTGCTGCGGCGGCGCAGCCTGGACACGGGTGTGCCCGAGGACGAGTACTACGATGATCGGCTGGCGGTACGGCGGGCGTCCATGGAGGTGGAGTTCGACGGCGAGCCCGTGCGTCTGACCGTACGCGAGTTCGAGTTGCTGTGGTATCTCATCACCAATCGCCCCCGAATTGCCACGCGCGAGCGGATCCTCGAGCGCGTGTGGGGAATTTCGAGCGACGTGGAGACGCGGACCGTCGACGTGCACATCCGCGCCCTGAGGTCAAAGCTCGACTCCGGGCTGATCGAGACGGTGATTGGCGCCGGTTATCGGTTCCGAGGATTTGCATGAGTCGATGGCGCCACCGAGCTCTGGTGGCGCTGGCCGCCACCCCCCTCCTGGTGGTCTCGCTGGTGGCCGCGTCGGGCAGTTTCTGGGCCCAGATCTGGGTGACCCTGGCCTGGGTCCTCGGCATGCTGGTTCTCGACGGTGTCATGTGGCGCACCGTGGCCTCTCACCACGTCGATACCATGCGACAGCTCGAAGCGGACCAGCCGGAGGCCGCCCGCGGAAAGGTCCGTGAATTGCTCGACGAACATGCCCTCTGCCGGGCAGAGCGTGACCGTATGGCGGCCCTCGTCGAGGATCTGTCCTCGGGTCTCGGAGAGGGCCTGGTGTTGGTGGATTCGGAACTCAAGATCCGCCTGATCAACGATGTGGCGCGGCGGTTTTTTGGCGTCGACAGAGTCCGCAATGGAGGACATCTTCTGGAGGTCCTGCGAGAGCCTGGTGTCGTGGACACATTCGAGCAATCCTCAGCAGGAGACCGACCGCGGCCGGTGGTCGTGGAGAACCCGCGGGGGTTGTGGGAGGTGCGGACCTTTCCGGTGCGGGACGGCGGCGCTGTGGGTCTCATTTCGGACATCAGCGTCATCAGGCGGGCGTCGGAATTCAGGCGGCGCTTCGTTCAGGATCTGTCACACGAGCTCAGATCGCCGTTGGCGGTGCTGAGGACCACCGTGGAGGCCATGGAGGGCGAGCTGGAACCCGAGCTCGCGGAGATTCTGGTCCGACAGGTGGAACGTGTGGACCTGCTGGTCGCGGAACTGAACGAACTGGCCTCCATCGAAGCGGGTCAACTCAATCTGGACCTCGAGTCCGTCCCGGTCATCGAGGTTGTGAGGGCGGTGGTCAAGGACCACCAGCCCGAGGCGTCCCGGGCCCGCGTGGATCTGTCCGTCGAGCTCGCCGACAACCTCGTGTGCTGGTGTGACCGTCGGGGTCTGTACCGCGTGCTGAGCAATCTCGTGGACAACGCCATCAAGTACAACCGGCCGCGGGGTTGGGTGCGGATTGGCGGTCGCCCCGACGACGACGAGGTCACCATCCAGGTTGTGGACAGTGGGCTGGGCATCCCGGCCTCGGAGCTGCAGGCGGTGCTGCAGCGGTTTTATCGCATCGACCGTGCCCGAACCCCGGGCCGCGGTGGTCTCGGGCTCGGCCTGGCCATCGTCAAACACATGGTCCATTACATGGGCGGAACCCTGGCGTTGGATTCTCGGGAAGAGGTGGGGACGACGGTGACGCTCACCTTTCCTCACGTGCGTCCGGCGGAAAACGTCTGATCGTTATTGCTACGGCTCGTCGTCCACGGGATTGTCCGGGTCGTCGCCGCGAAAGCCGATCCGGTCGAACGGATTGACCACCGACGATGCGATGTTCATCAGGTGGGCGGAGATGCGTTTGAGGAAGCGGACGTACAGCGCAGTGGTCACCGCCTCGTTGCACGGGAGGCCGGGATCCTCGTGTCCTATCAGCGATCCGAGGATTTCGTCCGAACGGCGGGCGATCCACCAATGTTCGGCCATCACTTCCCTGGCCTTCTCCGCGTCGGCCGACGGCATGGCCTCGATCAGCAGGGTGAACATGGTCTGAACGGTGGTTTCGATGCTGCGGATGTCGGCCTCGTGCATGCCGCAGGTCAGTTTTCCGGGATGCAGCAGGGCCAGCTCGACGATGTTTTTTGTGAGATCACCGATGCGTTCGATGTCGATGACGATGCTGACTAGGACCAGGCCCGGGTGGATACTCCGGCTCGGGGACACCGACAAATGAGTCAGGACCTTCCTGCGGACCTCGCGTTCGTAGGCGTTGATGAGCTGGTCCTTGGCGTAGATGTCGATGTCGATCCTGGCGTCGTCGTGCTCGCGCAGCGACTGGGTAGCGGCGAGAAACATCTCACGGTCTGCTTCGAGCATCTCCAGGGACCGTGCGTAGGCCTGTTTGAGCAGGTTTTCTTTGCGGAAAAGCTCGAAAATGTCTCTCAGCATGGTGTCACCTCAATACCGCGATCGCGGCAAACGGAATCACGTAGAACATCAACAAGATGTAGGCCAGGACCAGCCAACGCCACTGCACGGCGAGGTCAGCGAACCAACGGGCCATGCGGATGGGAATGGCCCGAATGGCCGGGATGGGCCAGAGGATGAGGATGCCGCACAGGTTAAAGATGAGGTGAGCGAAGGCCACTGTGACCGCGCTGAGCTCGCCCACGGTCAAGGCGGCCAGCATGGCGGTGATCGTGGTTCCAACGTTCGCCCCAAGGGTGTAGGGGAAGATCTGTACCAGGGTCAGGATGCCGGCACCGGCGAGGGGAACTGCTAACGAGGTGGTGATGCTGCTTGACTGGACCAGCACGGTGATGGCCAGGCCGAAGACGAAGGCCCGTCCGGCGTTCTTGAACAGCATCTCGTCGAAGAAGCTCTCGATCCGGCCGAGCACAAGGGACTTCATGATGACGACCAGGTACCGCAACGAACCGAACATGAGCACGAGGGCCACCACCAGGAGAATCCAAGGCCGCCCTTCGTTGAGGTGGGTGATGGACATTACCACCGGCTCCGTGATGGTTTTGAGGGGACTGGCAAAACTCAGTCCTCCCACGTCCTGAAAGACCTGAGCCAGAAAGGCCGCGGCGCGGCCGAGGAAGTTGGTGGCGACCTGGAGCGGGAACAGGACGGCCACGGCGAGGATGTTGAAGAAATCGTGGACGGTGGATGCGGCGAACGCCCGGCGGAACTCCTGGCCACGAGAGATATGACCCAGGCTGACAAGGGTATTGGTGACCGAGGTGCCGATATTGGCGCCCATGACGACCGGGATTGCGGTGTCGATGGACATGGTGCCGCTGCCGACCATGGCCACCACCAGAGAGGTTGTGGTGGATGAGGATTGGACGAGGGTGGTGGCCAGAATGCCGACGAACAGACCCACGAGGGGGTTGGAGGCGCTCTGGATGAGGTCCCCCACAAAGCCTCCGCTGAACATCTTGAAGGCCTTGCCCAGCAGGCCGATGCTCACCAGGAACCCGTAGAGAAAGAGGGCAAGACCGAAGACCCTCACCCAGAGGTATTGCGCCATGGTCTTGGCGGGCGTCGGGTCCGTGTTTTTGAATGCTGCCATGTGCTGTGGCAACCCTCTTTCGGGAGGCGATCGCTCGGATTCAGTCGAGCGGTCATCGGCACATCTTAACGCCGGCTTCACATCAAGGGAACAGCGGTGTGCCCGAGCGATCCGGCGGGCCACCCGCCGAACCGGCTCCACCCTGGACCGGTCGGTCGTACGGGCTTACCGGGCCCGTTCGGATCCAGGTGTCGTGTCATTTCTGTGTTTGTTTGCCTCGGCAACCTGGAGCGATTCCTGGAAGACGTTGAGCAGATAGGTGGTCTGCTCGGTGATTTTCAGCGAATCCCACACGAAGCTGTAGAACAGAATGCTGAGCCTGGTCTTGGATTCGTTGCCCTGGATCCTCTTGATTTGTTTGTGGTCGTAGTCGTTGACCATCAGCCTCAGTTCGCGGTTCCTGGCGGCGATGATGTCGCAATCGGTGCACTCTCTCGCCACGAGGTTGTTGGCGGCCCGGTCGAGGATCTCGGTCACGGCCTCTCGCACCTGATCGAGCTCTTCGATCTGTTCGTCCAGAAGCCCCGAGTGGTTGTTCGCCACATGCTGTTTAGCGCGGACCACGATGTCGCGCACGCTTTCCGAGATCTCCTGTAGCGAGCTGATGGTCTCCGCATAGAGCTGGGTGGTTTCCACCGCCTGCCATTGGAGCAGGCGGAAGACCTTGAAGACATTGGCCGCGATGATGTTGGACCAGCGTTGGATCTTGCGCTGTTGTTCGCGCGCCTTTCTGAGCTTTTGCCGGTCTTGTTCGACAAGACCTTCGAATCCGAGGTTGTACGCCTCGTTGACCTCGCGCAGAAACAGGCCGGCGTGTTCAAAGGTCACTGCCGTGGCCGCGTCGGCGTCCTTGATCTTCCGCAGATTGAAGACCTCGACGGACCTTTCGACCTCTTCTCGCTTGCGATGGACCCGGTGGGTGCGGAAAATGAGGAAGGCCGCCAGACCGAGCAGCGCGGCCACCGCCGGGCCACGACCAAAGAAGATCGCGATGGCGAAGGTGAACGACACCGTGAAGGCCATCATGGCGGTGAAGAACCAGCCCCCGATCACCGTGAGCACGCCGCTGACGCGGTAGACTGCGCTGTCGCGGCCCCAGGCCTGGTCCGACAGCGAGGTGCCCATGGCGACCATGAAGGTGACGTAGGTAGTGGACAGGGGCAGTTTGAAAGAGGTGGCGAGGGAGATCAGCGCGCTGGCCACCATCAGATTCACCGACGCTCGAACCAGATCGAATGAGGGCACGTCGCCCTCGGCGGTGGGTTTCGGTCGGTATTTTGATCGATCCAGTCTCCGCGCCACGGCTCCTCGAACGCTCCTCGGGAAAAGACGGCTGGTGTTTTCTACCAGTGCACTGACGGTTCGCACGATGGTCTGGGACAGCACTGTCGACTCGAACCGCTCGAATCCCTCGTCCTGTCTGCCAAGCCGTACCTCCGTCTTGGTCACCGATCGGGCTTTCCGCGAGAACCACAGGGTGACCACCATGATCATGCCGGCGATGAGCAGGAAGCCCGTGTTCGATCGAACCGGCTGGGTGAGGGCTTCCATGGTGGCGTGCAGCATGTCTGGGGTGGCCGAGGCCTCCTGGTAGGCGCTGAGTCCCGCCAGCGGGACGCCGATGAAGTTCACCAGGTCATTGGCGGCGAAGGCCATGGCCAGGGCAAAGGTGCCGACCAGCACGATCAGTTTGAGGATGTTCACCCGGGTCAACACCAACAAGAACTGCAGCAGAGCTGCCGCGACGACGAACGAGAGCAGCAGGATCAGCGCGGTGTGGCCCTTGATCCAGCTCAGGGTTTCGGGAGTGATGAACGAGGCCCCCTTGGAGCCCTTGATCAGAATGAAGTAAGTGATGGAGGAGAGTGCCGCCCCGCCCCAGAGGGCACCGTATCGCTTGAGCCTGCTTTCGTAGTCAAAGGTGAAGATCATCCGGGTGAGAAACTGGATGACGGCGCCAACCACGAAGGCGACCGCCACGGACAAGAGAATGCCGCCGATGATGGCCAGCGCCTTG
The DNA here is from genome assembly GCA_963710645.1 of uncultured Holophagae bacterium. Lineage (GTDB taxonomy): Bacteria > Acidobacteriota > Thermoanaerobaculia > Thermoanaerobaculales > Sulfomarinibacteraceae > FEB-10. The sequence goes on from CAVQBD010000009.1 coordinate 1,440,654, forward strand.
GCGGTGTTGATGTAGTTGATGATCTGACCCAGGGGGTCGCCGGCTTGAAGGACCTTCATGAGGGCCACGGCGACCGCCGCCCCGAGCAGCTCGAAGACGATGGACACGGTGGTGGAAGTGGGCAGACCGAAGGTGTTGTACAGATCGAGCAGGATGACGTCGGTGAGCATGACGGCCAGAAAGACCACCATCAGCTCAGGCATGGTAAAGAACTCGGGGTGGAAGATGCCCTTGCGGGCCACCTCCATCATGCCGCTGGAGAACGTGACGCCCGCCAGCATGCCGAGGCTGGCAACGATCATGATGACGTGCCGCGGCGCGACCCGGGAGCCGATGGATGAATTGAGGAAGTTGACCGCGTCGTTGGAGACTCCGACGACGAGGTCGGAAATGGCCAACCCGAACAGAATGACGATCGCGATGTGAAAAAAATCCATGACACCCACCCCATCTGATGAACGAACGATCGCGGTTATCCGCGCCTGGGAATCGGCACACATCATACAGGTTCGGCCGCGGGCTACGGATGGCCGATTCTTGTGCGCAGCAAACTCTTGGGCGCGATTCCCACACCGAGTTGCGGGAGGGCCTTCTGCTAGAGTGTTGAGGTGAAAATCATCGTCAATCCAGCCGCCGCGGGAGGTCGCCTCGGACGCGAGTGGCCGGCTCGGGAAGCGGCGCTGAGAGAGCTGGGTTTGGACGGGGAAGTGGTGTTCACCGAGCGACCCTGGCACGCCATCGAACTCGCCCGTCAAGCCGTAGAGGAGGGCCACGATCGGGTGGTGGCGGTGGGTGGTGACGGGACTATGAACCAGGCCGCCGGCGGTCTGCTGCAAGCGGGTGGCGGCACCCTCTGTCTCGTGCCCTTGGGAACGGGCAACGACATCGCCAGGACTCTCCATGTTCCGCTCGACTGGAGACAGGCCGCCGCAATTGTGGCGGATCCGGGTCGTCGCGAGGTGGATCTCATCCGGGTCGGCGACCACGTGGTCCTCAACGCCATCGGTGTCGGTCTGCTCGGTGACATCAGTGCCCGTGCCGCCAAGGTCAAGGTGGTGCGCGGTCTGGTGGCCTACCTGATGACGGCCCTCGTGTCCCTGGTGAAATTCGAGTCGCCGCCAGTGATCATCACCACCCCCGACCGGCGTTACGAGGGAGAGATGACCATTCTCGCGGTCCACGGCGGGCCCACCAGCGGCGGTGGGTTCAACCTCGCCCCCCGGGCGGTGCCGGACGATGGCTTGCTGGACGCCACCCTAGTGCCCGGCATCGGTCCCCTGGGCCGGGTACCGCGACTGTTGGCGGCCATGAAGGGGACCCTGGGCGCCATGGACGGAACCGTCGAGTTGCAGGCGCCGTGGCTCGAAATGCGCTTCGATCGTCCGCTGCCCATGCACGTGGACGGCGACGAGGCGGTCCTCGAGCCACCCCTGGCCCGGTTCGAGGTCATCCCCAACGCGATCAAGGTGGCTGTTCCAAGGCAGTAGGCGGTACCCTGGAGGGCGGTGGAAGACTGTCAACGCGAACGGCCGGCTGTCGTCAAACGAGCGTGTTACGAGCCATAGATATGCCGAGTCAAGACCCCTCGCAATCAGACGACGCTCTCGTCATGCGGGCGCGCAACGGAGATCGTGAGGCCTTCTCGGAACTGGTGGTGCGCCATCAGCAACGGGTGTGGCGGGTCTGTCGGCAGTACATCGGCGTGGACGAAGCAGATGCGACGGCCCAGGACACGCTGGTCAAGGCCTACACCAACCTGGCGTCCTTCGACGGCCGATCGGCCTTCACCACCTGGCTGACCAGGATCGCCATCAACACGAGCCTCGACGAGCTTCGCAGACGACGGCGAGAGGGGCCCAAGATCGATGTCGACGACGACGAAGGGCGGGATGTCCTGGTCGAGGTGGCAGACGACGCGGTTGGACCGGAGGATCGCACAATGCAGCGTCAGGCCGTGAAACGTCTGGTGAGACTTGAAGAGGGGTTGCCGGACCGACAGCGCGAGATCTTCCGTCTCCGGTTCTACGCCGAGCTCGAGCTGGATGAAATCGCGGCGGCGCTGGGCGTTCACGTGGGGACTGTCAAGACGCAGCTGCACCGCGCGGTGCATCGACTGAGGGCTGAGTTGGGAGACACGAGATGAACAGGCACCTGGACGATATCCAGATCGCGGACGCGATTGCCGGGGCTGAGTTGGACGAGGCGGCGACCAGCCATCTCGGTTCATGCCTGGACTGTCGGCGTAGGACGACAGCCATGCAGGAACTGATCGGGATCAGACGCCGTCAGATGGCCTTGGGCGAGCCCGACTGGGAGGCCCAGAGGGCCGCCATTCTCCACCGACTGCCCGAGGCGCAAACGGCGCGATCCGGACGCCTGAACACCTGGCTGCGGCCGCTGTTGGCCGCGGCGGCGGCGTTGATCGTGGTGGCGGTGATGGGGCTGTTGCGTCCCGGGCGGATCGAGATCGTGTCCAATGGGGACGAGATATCGGTGGAAGAAATTCTGGCCGAGGTGGACGAACTGCTGGCTGACGACTCGATTCCGGGCTTCGAGGTGATCGATCCCGGCATGGAAGAGCTCGAGGGCTATTTGTCCGCTGGGGCCTCGTGATGAATGTGGAGGCGAAGATGAAACGCATCATGACCGTCGTGCTGATCCTCGCAAGCGTCGGGATCGCCCGGGCCCAGGAATTCAACCTGCCGCCCGGCAAGTGGTGGGAGAACGAGCGTCTCGCGACCCACATCGGTCTCACCGAGGCCCAGCGTGAGCAGATCCAGACGCTGGTGTACGAACATGCCCATCGGATGATCGACCTCAACGCCAACATCAAGAAGGCCGAGCTTGAGCTGGCCAATCTGGTGGCGAACTCGGACTTCGAGGCAGCGGCGGCTCGATCCGCATTCGCCGGACTGCAGCACGGCCGCCGGGCGCTGGAGTCGGAACGCTTCGAGATGCTGCTTGCCGTTCGCGGAGTGCTCACAAGCGAGCAGTGGCAGGCGATCCAGGAGGTGCGGCGCCGGATCCGCCAGAATCGAGAACAGGACGGACCTGGCGGTCAGCGGCCACGTTTCGGGAATTCGCCTCCTCCCCCGGACGGACCGGGACTCTGAGGACTTGAGGAAAACCAAGAACGAAGAACAAAAACAAAAAACAAAGAATGGGCAGGAACACGACTCGCTCTCGCGGCCGCCGTTGTTTTCCCGATGATGGCAGGACCGGCCTGGGCTTTCCCGTCGCATCGACAAAAGCGTCTTTGTTCTTCGGTTTTTGATCTTTGATTGGGCCTGGGCGGGAGGGGGTTTTATTGACACAACACCGCCAATCTGGTACAACACCGGTCCCTCGTGCGAGGGAGAGGTGTGCAATGAGCGATTACGCGATTGTTGAACATGGCGGGAAGCAGTACCGGGTCAGCCCGGGCGACGAACTGCTCGTGGAACGAACCACCTCTGGCCTCAAGGCCGGAGACGCATTGCTCTTCGAGCGTGTGATGCTGGTGTCCACCGACGACGCCGTCCGCATCGGTGATCCGGTTGTGGATGGCGTGACGGTGCGCAGCCAGGTGGTGGCCCCGGTTCGTGGCGACAAGCTTATTGTTTTCAAGAAAAAACGCCGCAAGGGCTACAAGCGGACCCGGGGACATCGGCAGGATTACTACCGCGTGCGGGTCGAGGCCATCGAGGCCTAGGAGGACGTATGGCTCACAAGAAGGGACAGGGCTCCAGCCGCAACGGGCGCGACTCACAGTCGAAGCGCCTCGGAACCAAGGTGGGTGACGGCCAGACGGTGACCTCCGGGACCATTCTGGTCCGTCAGCGGGGCACACGCTTCAAACCCGGCAACAACGTCAAACGGGGCCATGACGACACACTCTTCGCCACCTCCGAAGGCCAGGTCAAGTTTCAGAACCGAGGCAGGATCGGCCGGTTCATCAGTGTGATTGCCGACTGAATTCATGTTGGCATGACGCCTTCGGACAAAACAAATTTCCATGACGCGGCCCTCACTCGGGGCCGCGTTTCGCGTTCCAAGAGTCTGACGTCGATCCGGCCGAGCCATGTTCATTGACTCCGCCAAACTGACCGTACATGCCGGAGACGGCGGCGCCGGGTGCGTGTCTTTTCGTCGAGAGAAGTTCGTGCCGCGCGGCGGTCCCGACGGCGGTGACGGCGGCCGTGGAGGCCACGTGATCCTGGAGGTGGACGCGGGGTACAACACCCTGCTTCACATCCACCACCGCCGCATCGTGAGAGCGGATCGCGGCCGTAACGGCCAGGGATCCAACAAGACCGGGGCCGGTGGATCGGATCTCGTGTTGGCTGTTCCGCCGGGGACGGTGGTTCGCATCGTGGCAAGTGGCGAAGTGTTGGGGGACCTTGTCGAAGAGGGTGAGCGGCTGATCGTCGCCAAGGGAGGCCCGGGCGGGCGTGGAAACGCGCGTTTCAAGACCGCCACCAACCGCGCGCCGCGGAAGGCAGAGCCGGGTGGTGTCGGCGAACAGCGCGAACTCGAGCTGGAGCTCAAGCTGATGGCGGATTTCGGGCTGGTTGGGCGGCCGAACGCCGGGAAATCGACGCTCTTGTCGAGGATTTCGGCAGCCCGGCCGAAAATTGCCGACTACCCCTTCACCACTCTCGAACCCTACCTCGGTGTGGTGCGGGCGTCGGAGGAATGGCGCTCGCTGGTCGCAGCTGATATCCCGGGGCTCATCGAGGGCGCGTCCGAGGGAGCCGGGCTGGGCATCCAGTTCCTGCGCCACGTGGAGCGCTGCCGGGTCCTGGCCCATCTGGTGGATCTCGCGGATGAATCGTCCATGGCGGACCGGGTGGCCACGATCCGCAACGAGATCGAGGCCTACTCCGAGACCCTGCACGCTCGACCGTGGCTGCTGGTGGGCACCAAACTGGACGCGGCGGCCGATCGCGATCAGATCGAGAACGAGTTGGCAGAGCTCGCTGCTCACCACGGGGTGGAGCATTGCGCCATCTCGGCGGTGACCGGGGAGGGCCTGAATCGACTGATTGGTATGCTGTTCAGGCTGATCGAAGAACTGGAGAGTCCATGAGCAGTCGGATCGCAGTTTATGGAGGCGCCTTCGACCCATTCCACCTGGGCCATCTGATTCCCACGGTACGGGCACAGGAGACCTTTCACTTCGACGCGGTGTATTTCGTCCCGTCGGGCAACCCGCCACACAGGAAGGGCGATGCACTGACCCCGGTGACCCATCGGCTGGCGATGGTGGCGATGGCGACGTTGCCCTATGAGCGCTTCTTCGCCGCCGACGACGAGGTCTTTGCCACCGGTTTCACCTACACGGTGGAGACGGTCCAGATCTACCGGGAGCGTTTTCCGGACTCGGTTCTGTACTTTCTGCTCGGATCCGACTCCTTCTCCCAGATCGGGAGCTGGGAGAGATGGCGTGAGTTGGCCGATCTGGTCCACCTGGTGGTCCTGCATCGTGCCCATATCTGGGGCGATGAGCTGGAAACCAGGGTGCCCCCGGAGTTGGTCGCACGGATGAGGGTGGTGGAGCCCTTCGAATCGGTGCCGGATCCAGAGGATCACACCGTCTACCTGCTCAACCACGAACCGTTCCCGATCTCGGGTACCCTCATCCGCACTCGGCAGAGCCTCGGACTGCCGATCCGAGAGCTGGTGCCGCACGAGGTCTACTCCTATATCCAGAGGTACGGCCTGTATCAGCAAAAGGGGGAGGAGGGCGGCGATGCTGACCGCTGAGCTCCTGGAGGTCATGGGAGGGGCGGCGCAGGCGGCCCTCGATAAGAAGGCCTTCCAGTTGGTGGGACTCGAGGTCACCGAATTGACCTCGATTGCCGACGCCTTCCTGCTCTGCTCCGCTGCGAGTGAGCGCCAGGTAGTGGCGGTGGTGGACGGTGTGGTGGAGCGACTCAAGGCGGCCGGGCGCCGTCCGATGCACGTGGAGGGCGACGGCCGGGGTGGCTGGGTATTGGTGGACTACGGTGACCTGATCGTGCACGTCTTCAGCGAAGAAAAACGCAGCTACTATGCCCTCGACAGCCTGTGGGGCGATGCGCCAAACGTGGGTCCGTCCGAGCTCGGTCTCGCGGACGACGGTTTCGCGGATCGGTCTTGAAAATCCGGGTCCTCTGGTTCGGGCGGCCGTCCGTCACCGGTTTCTCCGAGCAGGTGGAGACCTACCGATCGCGGGTTCAAAGGCGCTGGCCAGCAGACGACCAGGCACTGCGACCAGCGGCCGGAGGGCGAGATGCCGATCCCAAACGTTCGCTCTCAGCCGAGGCGGGACGTGTGCGTCGGCAGATGCCCGACGGGTGGTCTTTGGTGGTTCTCGACGAGACCGGAGACCGGATGTCGAGCGAGGGCTTTGCGCAATGGCTCGCCCGGACGGAGGACCGGGGAGTGCCCGGGGTCGTCTTCGTGGTCGGCAGTGATCTCGGAATTGATGACGACCTCAAGACCGAAGCTGTGCGAAGAATATCGCTGAGCGCCATGACGTGGCCCCATCAGCTGGCTCGGCTGATGGTCTGGGAGCAGCTCTTTCGGGCGGTCTCGATCCTTGGAGGTGGTGGATACCACCGACTCCGCGTACAATAAAACCTGGTTCGCGACGACCGCAGGGTTTGGTGTCGCGTGGAGGATGCGACCGATGAGACGCAGAGACATGGAGCGATTCCGCAAGCGACTGACCAAAAAGAGTGACGAACTCCTGGGGAGAGTGCGCGCGGCTCGAACCAGCGTGAAGGAAGCCAACGGCGCCGATGCTCCGGACCTGGGAGATCGCGCCCTGACCAGCATGTCGCTTGATCTTTCCTACCAGTTGTCCGCTGGCGAGCGAGAGATTCTCCGCCGTATTGACGCTGCCCTCGATCGGATCGAAAAGGGGACCTACGGCGCCTGCGTGAACTGCGAAAAAAAGGTAATGGTCGCCCGGCTCGAAGCGGTTCCCTGGGCCCGGCACTGTATCGATTGCCAGGAGCTGCAGGATCGAGGTGAGCTATAAGCCGGACGGCTGACAAGCGATTTCCGGCGACAGCCCGTCGCTCCGTTCTCACAGTAGCCCAGGTCTGAACATGGCCCGCCTCGCTCTGATCGCATCGAGCAACGACTATCTCGTCGAGGAGAGCCTCGCCGCCGCCATCGCTGCAGCCTGTGCTGCCCTTGGTGGTGCCGAGGTCGAGCGGCTCCCCGACGACATCACTCCCGAGGACCTGGCGATGGAGCTCCGGTCGCCGTCGCTCTTCGCACCCACGAGGGTACTTGTGGTCTCCGAGGTCCGGGGATGGTTGGGAGCGCCGGCACCCGCGGGTTCACTCGGCGATCCCAAACCTGCCGATCCAGAGGTGCTCGTGGAAGTGATCACTGAAGGACTTCCCGAAGGCACCGGGTTGGTCATGGGCTCCTGGTGCGGCCGTCAGCCCAAGGGTCCCCTGGTGAAGGCCGTGAAGACCGCCGGCGGCTACCAATGGATTCCGTTGCCGGATCCACCAAAGCCATGGGAGGACGTGGTGCTGTCCTCAGGTCAGCGGGCGGTGCTGTCCGGGCTCCTTCGCAAGGTGGCCGGCGATACCCGATTCGAGCCCGAGGCGGAACGGCTGCTGCTCGATCGTCTGGGGTTTGACCCACGACGGTTGGTCTCCGAGGCGCGGACGCTCGGTGCGGCTGCCGGCCGGTCCGGGGTGGACGTGGAGTTGGTGCGACGATTGGTCTTTCCCCGCGAGCGATCCCTGGAGGTCGTACGGGACGCCGTGCTCCAAAGGAAACCGAGAGAGCTGCTCGATCTTATTGGCGCCGCCGCGGCTGGCTCGGCGGTGCATGACTGGCAGGGGCGGGTCGTTTCCGCCGATCAGATGGGCGCCATCCTCTGCGGCCAGATCGCCAACCTCCTCGTTCAAATGCTCGATGTGCGGCGGACGGCGGTGGCCGCGGGGCTCAGGGCGCAGCTCGACGAATCACGGACCGGTGCCGATCGCTGGTACCAGAGGGTCTTTAGCTCCGAGATCGCTCCGGTGGTCATCGGTCATCTCGAGGACGGCGGCCCGACACCTTTGGCCAAGAAGGGCAAACCGCCAACCGTGTGGACCCTCGGTCAGCTCTTCCGGGGTGCCTCGCTGTACTCGGACGATGAGCTCGTGGACGCGTTGGTCGCCTGCGGCGAGGTGGAGGCCGCGCAGCGTGGAATGCTCAAACTGGAGGCCTTGTCGGCGTGGATCGTTTCGGCCATCGGCCGCGTGGATTGAGGCGGCCGACTCCCTGGTAGACTGAGGCCGCACAATGGCTGACCAACCCCTCGTATGGATTGTGGATGACGACCCGGCGATACGGGAGCTATTGTCGTACATGGTGTCGCAGGACGGTTATGAGATCGAGGCCTTCGCCTCGGGTGCAGAGGTGTTGGCTGCGCCGAGCGAGGGGCCGGCCGTGGTCCTCCTGGATCTGATGATGCCCGAGGTCGACGGAATCGAGGTGCTGCGAGAGCTTCGTCGACGCCGTCCGTCACTCCCTGTGGTGATGCTCACCGCGGTCAACGATGTCGCCCGTGCGGTGGAGGTCACCAAGCTGGGCGGCTACGACTATCTCACCAAACCCGTGGACAAAGACCGTCTGCTGACCACCCTCAAGAGGGCGGTGTCGCACCAAAGCCTCGAGGCCCAGGTGGATCGCCTCAAGGGCGAGCTGGGAGACCGATACCACCTGCGCAACATGGTCGGCTCATCGGCCGCCATGCGGCGGGTTTACGACCAGGTCGAGAAGGTCCTCGAATCGGACATCACGGTCTTTGTCTCCGGCGAGAGCGGCACCGGCAAGGAATTGGTGGCCAAAGGGATCCACTACGGTTCCTTGCGATCAGACGGCCCGTTCATCGACGTCAATTGCGCCGCGATTCCCGAGGGACTCCAGGAGAGCGAACTCTTTGGCCACGAGAAGGGCGCGTTCACGGGCGCTTTGGCGACCCACCCGGGCAAATTCGAGCAAGCGGCGGGCGGGACCATCCTGTTGGACGAGGTGGGCGAGATGTCGCCGTCGGCCCAGGCTCGTCTCTTACGGGTCCTGCAGGAGCGCTGCCTGCAGCGGGTCGGTGGCACCAAGACCATCGATCTCGATGTCCGCGTCGTATCCGCCTCAAATCGGGATCTCGCCCAGTTGGTGAGCGACGGTCGATTCCGGCAGGACCTGTATTACCGGCTGGTGGTCTTTCCCATCGAGTTGCCGCCGCTCAGGGAGCGTCGGGAGGACATTCCGGCCTTGGTGGGACATTTTCTCGCGAAATATGCCGCCGACGCCGGCAAACGCATCGACCGGATCGAGCCCGCCGTCCTCGATCTGTTGGTCTCATGGGAGTGGCCGGGAAACGTCCGCGAGTTGGAGAACGTGATCCACCGAAGTCTGCTGGTGGCTTCTGGCCCGGAGCTCACCATGGAGGATGTTCCGCGTGATCTCCGATCGGCCGGGGGAGAGACATCGACACCGGCGCACATCTTGGATGGACAACCGTGCAGTCTCGAGGAGTTGGAGAAGGTGGCCATCGAGCAGGCGCTCGAGCACTTCGGCGGCAATCTGTCCGATGTGGCCCGCCAGCTCGGAATCGGGCGCTCCACGCTCTACAGAAAGCTGGAACAGTACGGTCTCAGGAAGAAAGACGAGGGTTAATTTTGAACGGATGTCGGTGCCAGGCACCGCCGCAGATGTATCGATTTCGTGCTCCGATGCGATTTCGACGGTGCCTGGCACCGGCCCGCGCGCTTCGGGCTACAGCACATCCCTCCAGTCGCGTTCTTCGAGTTGGGCGACGATGTCCTTGACCCGCTGGGCTTGGGACGACGGCACAACCAACACCGCCTCCGGGGTCGCGACCACAATCAGGTCCTTGATGTCGGCGGCCGCCACCACCGGACCCTCACCGATCAACAGGCAGTCCTGACATCCCAAGGCTATGGTGCGACCACGCACTGCGTTGCCGCTCTCGTCGCATTCGAGAAGCTCTCCCAGCGCGGGCCACGCGCCCACGTCCGACCACGGGAAGTCCACCGGGATCGTCCAGCAGCGCTCGGCTCCCTCCATGACTCCGTAGTCCACCGAGATCCTCTGCAATGTGGGGTAGACCTCCTCGATCACCCGCTCCGCGCGATCGCTGCCGAGGGCGTCCGCGATGTGGTCCAAACCATCGGCGAGCCGAGGGAGCTGCCGCCGGATCTCGCCGAGCAGATCGACCACCGGCCAGACAAACATCCCCGAGTTCCACAGATAGCCGCCCTCGTCGAGATATCTTCGAGCCGTCTCCACGTCGGGTTTCTCCACGAATCTGGCCAGTCGATGGACCGTCCAATCGTCAACTGGACCATGCTCCGCGCCGACTTGGAGGTATCCGAAACCGGTCTCGGGTCGCGTGGGCCGGACACCGAAGGTCAGCAGCCCGCCGTTCTGCTCCACCATCTGTGCCCCGGCCACGAGGGCGCGCCGGAAACGGGAGGTCTCACGGATCACGTGATCTGCCGGCAGCACGAGGCAGACCCCGTCGGGGTCAGTGTGCCGGACCACCACCGCGGCGAAGCCGGCACAGGCCGCGGTATCACGGCCCACCGGTTCCACGAGGACATTCCCGTGCGGAAGTTCGGGCAGCACCTCGCGGGTGCCCTCGGCGGTGGCCTCGGTGGTCACCACCCAAATCCGCTCCGCCGGCACCAGCGGCAGGATCCGTTCGACGGTTGTTCGAATCAACGGTTCGCCACCCACAAGGGAGAGCAGTTGTTTGGGTTTGGAGCGTCTCGAGGCCGGCCAGAACCGGGTTCCGGAGCCTCCGGCCATGATCACCGCGTGCAGCATGTGGGCTCTCCTCTTCAGCGAGCTGGCATCTCATCGTACCCCAGACCGATTGGTGGAGTAGGGCTTCAGGGAGAATTCGAAATTCGAAATTCGGGACTCGGGACTCGGGACTCGGGACTCGTCCCCCGCCCACCCGCAGCGAGAGGGCGCGAATGGCGGGCGTGCCGTCTCTGACGATTTTGGGTTGAGGTCGAACAGTCTGCGTGTCGCGACGAGTCCCAAACATCGTCAGAGGGGGCAACCGCGGGGAGCGCGACGGGGAGATGGGCGCATCGAAGTCAGCGAATCGAACCGACCGCGAGGGCCCGGATTCCGGCGCCAGCGTCTGCGACAGCAATCAGCGGCAGCAACTCGGGACAGTGACCAGCGACAGCGAACCGGGACGGCGACGAGCGGCTGCGTTTGCCGGAATCGGAAGACCATGGCGGAAAGGCGTGCCGGCCACCGTTCCCGTTCCGTTGTGAGGTTGTGATACCTGGCACAGTTGCGCCTTCCGCGCCACCATGCCACTTCCAAGATTTGATAGGGCCAGGGGGATCGGACACGCGCCCTCACTCCTTCTCACCTTCTCACCTTCCCCCTTGTGAAGGTGCTCCGGGTGGGCGGGGGCTCCGGTAGAATCTCTTGATGTTTGAACCATCCGTCACCGCGGTGACCCTGGATGCCGGCAACACCCTGCTCCACAGTGATCCCTCGCCGGCGGCGATCTACGCCGAGCACCTGAGCCGGCACGGTCCAGCGGTGACCGCCGCGGAGGTGGGACCGGTTTTTCGGCAGGCCTGGGCCGAGATGCAGCGCCTGACCGCGGCGGGGACTGACCGTTATGGATCGGTGGCCGGCGACGAGCGGGCCTGGTGGGGAGCCTTTATTCAAAAGGTGCTGGCCACGCTGGAACATCCGGCGCCGTGGCGGCCCCTGCTCGATGATCTGTACGACGCCTTCTCGAGCCCTTCGATCTGGAAGACCTATCCGGACACGATCCCAGCCTTGGAAGAACTCCGCGACCTGGGAATCCGGCTCGCGGTGATTTCTAACTGGGACGGACGGCTGCCCAAGATTCTCCATGGCCTCGAGCTGACGCCCTTTTTCGAGACCATCACGGTGTCGAGCCTCGAGGGGGTGGAAAAACCATCGCCCGAAATCTTCAGTCGAACGCTCGGCAGACTCGATCTTCCGCCCGAGGCGGTGTGCCACGTGGGCGACAGCCCACACGACGATTATGAGGGCGCCGCCGCCGCGGGTCTGAGACCGCTGCTGATCGACCGTCACGGGTTGTTCTCCGGTGACTCCTTCAAGCGAATCGAGTCCCTGACCGAGTTGCCGGATCTCCTGGGTTGAGTCGACGCGCCCATCTCACAACCGCGCTCCCCGAGGTTACTCGCGGCCTCCGGCCGTTTCGAATTGGGTGGGCGGGCGGCTGTTCCCCGCCCTCCACACTGTGACCTGGAAGCCCTGACCGACGTATAACGTTCTACGGGGGCAGGGCCCGGGGAAGGATCTGAGATACTGACGTGATGTACGGACGGTGGGTGGTCGGCCGAAACGGCACAAGGGCCCGATGGTTGCTTTCGGGAGTGGTGACCGTGTGCCTGTTTGTGATCGGGGCGGGTCCGGTGTCGTCGGCGACCATCGACCAGCAGGTGGAGGACCACGTCACGTCGGCCATGGTCAAGGGCCTCGAGCCCGCCGATTTCCATCATCTGTTCACGGCCTTCCACTGGCGTGTCACTCTCGAAGACTGGGGTGTGGCGGAACGGTCGGTGGACCGGCTGGCCTCGGCCCGGCCCATGGATCCGCTGATGTCGGACGAGGTGCGCTGGATTCGATCTCAGCTGGCGGTGGAGGCGGGTCACCCGTCAGCTGCCCGGGAGCTGTTTCGGACCATGGGGGGCGTGACCGCTTGGTGGGCTCACGGTCCGGTCACCATCGGCGAACTGGAGGATTTCCCAGATCTCGCCGTTCGGCCGGCCGATGATGTGGCGTGGCGATCGGTTGCCGGGACCGATCCCCTGGGTTGGGTTCGAGTCAGTGGTATGGCCTGGCCGGCACGTCGCCAGCTCGTCTACCTCGCGTCCACCCTCGTCAGCGAAAGTCAGCAGCCGGTGGCCCTTCGGCTCGGGGCGGCGCAGGTGGCGCGGGTCTGGCTCAACGGCGAGGAGCTGCTCACAACCGCTCAGCCCCTCCAACACGCCGAGGATCAGTATGCGGCCGGTGGATGGCTCGAAGCCGGTCCCAATCTGATCGTCGTAGCGGTGGCTTCCGAGAGCGATGATTGGTGGTTGAGGCTCCGGCTGACGGCGCCCGATGGCTCGCGGTTGGTGGGGGTTCGTGAGGTCGATCAGGCGCCCGCGCCGACGGCCCCGGTGGATCGGGATCGGCCCCAGATCCGTGGGCTGGAGGACGAACTGCGCACCGCCATGTCTCGCGGTCGCGACGACGCTGCACTCTCGCTGGCGGCCTTTCTGGTGTCGCGGCACCCGCAGCCGGTGGGAACCGGTGACACCAGATCCGTGTGTCGCGCAGCACGGGCTGAGGCCCCTGGCGAGGCAAGGTTGTTGGAGTGGATGCTGCCTGCCGAGGCAGGTACCAAGCGCGAGTTGTTGGAAGATGCGGTCTCCCATGATCCAGACCTCCATTGGGCTCGGATCGGGCTGGCCCGTTGGTACCAGGCCCGGGGTCTCTTTCAGGAGGCGGCCGATATTTTGAATGTGGCGGAGTCGGTGCCCGCTGTCCACGTTGCCCTCTTGGAGCAGGAGACTGAGTTGTGGGGGCAGGTCATCCTGCCGAAACTGGTGGAGCTCTCCCGATCGGCACCGACCTGCGTAACAGCCGCGGGAAGCCTCGGCGAACGCGCCATCCAGCTGACCCGTTGGGACCAGGCGCGGGAAGCCGCTGATCGACTGATCGACTTGGTGCCCGGAGCCATTGCGGCGCTGGAGCTCGAGGAACAGCTGGCCGAGGACTGTGGAGACTCTGCCCGAATCCGCGGTCTATTGGCCGAACACCTGCGCCAGGACCCGAACAGGGCGGCGCTCCGGGTGCGTTTGTCGCGTATGTTGGCGGTGTCGGACAGCCGTGATGAGGCCCGCCGGGTGCTTGCCGATGGGCTGAAGCGGTGTCCCGACCATGTGGAATTGTTGATGGAACTCGCCAGGGTTGAGTTTGATGCCGGCGAGACCCAACGGGCCACCGAGTTGGCGCGACAGATTCTCGAGCTGCGACCTCAGGATCGTCGGGCCCAGCGTCTGTTGGCCTTTCTCGGCGAAGCGGCCGAGGATCTCCAGTGGATACGCAGCCCGGACGAGCTTTGGACGCTCGCTGACGGGGCTCCAGAGGGTCGCCCGGCGGTCCTGGTGCTCGACCACACCGAAGTGCGGTTCCTGCCGGCCCAGCTCACCGAAACCAGGGCGCAGCAGGCATTCATCATCCGGGATGCGGCGCGGGCCGACGAGTATTTGACCCGTGCCCTTCCCCACGTTCCGGAACGGCAAAGCCTGCGGGTCCTCGAAGCCAGGATCCTCAGACGCGACGGCACCCAGGTCAACGCTCGCCAAAGCGACACACCGCGACTCGCCGAGCCCGAAATCAACCTGTACTACGACGCCCGCCTTCGGGTGTTTCGATTCCCGCAGTTTGAGGACGGCGACCTACTGGAAATGGCGTGGGTGTTGTCGGAGACTGCGGAGAGCAACGACACCGGGCCGTATAAAGGTGGCCTGTTGGAGATCGGACATGCGGAGGCTGTGGGGCTGGCAGAGCTGGAATTGAGCGGCCCCGAGGAGTTGCTCCCGGTCTGGGACCTCATCCACATCGACGGTGATCCCGTGCGGAGGGAAAACCCCGATGGAACAGTGACTCTGGCCTGGAGGTGGCAAGATCTCGCGGCGGTGCCGACGGACGTTCCACCGGCACCCAGACTGCAGGTCTTCCCCCATCTCGTGTACTCGAACCACCCGGACTGGGGCGATCTGGCCGTCTGGTACGAACGGCACACCGCCCCGCGGATTCGTGCGTCGCGCCAGATGGAGGAGACGGCGGCCCGGCTGACCGACGGGGTGGACGACCGGCTCGATCGAATCGCCCGCATCTATCGTTTTGTGACCACCGATATCCGCTACGTGGGGCTCGAATTCGGCGAACACCGATTCCGACCGTTTTCGGCGGACTGGGTACTCAATCACAAGATCGGTGACTGCAAGGACAAGGCGGGGCTGCTGGTGGCCCTTCTTGACGCTGTGGACATCCCTGCCCTGATGGTGATGGTACGGACGTCGGACATCGGAGCCGCGGTCTCGGATATCGCGCTGTTGGAGAATTTCAACCACGCCATCGCCTACCTCCCAGAGGATGATCTGTGGTTGGATGGTACGGCGGCCGGCCATGCGGCCTTCCCGCCGCCGGCCATGTGCCAGGGTGCCCAGGTGCTGGTGGTTGACGGACCCGACAGCGCACCGCAGATCACCCCGGTCCCAGGAGCTGGTTTTGCCCGTTACCAATATCGATTGGGGGTGGCGGAATCGGGCATGATTCCGCTCGTGATTCGAACCGAGGACACGGGTGAGGCGGCTGATTTCCGCCGGCATTCCTTCGCCGGCAGCCGAGATCCACGTCGCATCGCCCGGTGGTTGCAGGGCCAGTTTCCCGGGGCAGAATTGGTGGGTGAGCCTGAAATGAGAATGATCCCGGGCCGGGATCCGGCGGTGATGGAGATCGAGGGCCGGGTCGCGCGGGCAGCCCTACTCAGCGCTGGAGGTGTCAGCACTTTCCCCGGTGATTTGGACTGGGCCGGTCAACTGGCGCCCAAGGGCGAACGCAGCGGTCCACTCCTGGTTCCGGTCCGGTCGGTCCTCGAGTGGACCCTCGAGGTGGAGCTGGGCAGACGGCCAGGAACACTGCCATCATCGGTGGACCTCGACACCCGGTTCGGAAAGTTGTCGCTGGACTACGATGCGTCCGCGAGTGGGTACGTGGTCACAGGGTTTTTCCAGCTCCACGCTGGAACGGTGCCCGCCGGAGACGCGCTCCAGCTGCGACAATTTCTGGTTGACGTGGAACGCCATCTCAGGCGTCCGCTGGAGATTTCATGATCCGGCGCGTCGTGGCCGCCGCCATCGTGCTGATGGCCGCTTCCTTGGGGTGGACGGGTTGGTGGGATGTCCATCGGGCGGACCAGGACTTCGACCTCGACCAAGCCCGCTCAGAGGCGCTGGCGGCGGTGTCAGAGGATCCCACCGGCGCTGACGGAGTGGGCGCCGCGCTCTGGTGGTTGGACAATCTCAACCACCTCCCGGACCCCTCCGAGATTCTGCTCTTCGACGAGCGGCCCAGGGACCCCGAACTGGGCTTCCTCATGGCCCGTATCGCGGCGGAGATCCTCGGTCTACCGCCCGAGGGCAGTCTGGCCACAGCCGAGCTCGCCGGCCCGTTTGGTGTCTTCGACGATCTCGATCTTGAACGGGACGTGGTCCCGGACGACAAAGATCTTCCGTCTCTGGAAACCCCTTGGACTCAGGCCTGGTCTCCCTATCGACTGGTGCTGACCACCCCAGACGGCACGGTGTCGCCTCCCGAAAGCCTGGACATGGGCGGTGTGTCTCTGGCGGCTTGGACCTTCCAGCTCGAGCAAGATATGGAGGGTTGGATGGTGGTGGAGGGCCGGGGTGGCTTGAATATTGTCCTCGATGGGGAGCCCATCGCCCGTCTCCGCCTGTGTGGCCAGGAGGACCCCGAGGTCAGCTGGTTCCGGGTGGCGCTTGGGGTCGGCAACCACCGGCTGCGGATTGCCATGGGATCGAGGGTGACACCGCGAGTGAGGGTCAGCCTGTTTGACTCCGACGGATATCCGGTGGAGGCCGACGTTCTGCCAGGGGTCGGGGGTCCTTGGGCGCCATCCACCGCCGACTCCCAACTGCCACCGGCCTCTGCGGCACTGACCCAATGGATCGACGGTGGCGAGCCTGCGGTCGGCGATGTGTTGCTTGCCGCCGAGCTGGCGTCGGGCCGCGGCGATCCGCGCTCGCAGCTTGTCTGGTTGGAGCAAGCCGTCCTTCTCGCGCCCACGGATCCCTGGTCGCGTTTGGCTCTGGCGTGGTTCTACCTGATGGGCTCCACTGGAACGGACCCCGAGGTCGATTACCAGCGGGCGAGGGATGAGTTGCGTTATGCCGGGGAGGTCCCGGCCGCCAAGCTCGCCGAGAGAGCGCTGGCGTTGCGCGAGCAGCGCCCCGAGGACCTGGAGCGTGTGCTCGACGAGGTCGTGGAATCCAACGGCGATGACGCTCGGGTGCGCCAGCTGTGGGTTCGTGAGGCGGTGCGTCGCGGTTGGGCGGGCGAGGTGGAGGAGGGTATCGAGGGATTGGAGTCGGAGTTGCCCGAGTCGGAGAGCGTCATGGATCTTCGACTGTCGGCCCTCGCAGCTCTCGACCTGTGGGAAGACCGCCGGGACCTGCTGCGATCGTTGGCCGGCACCGATCCGGTCAGACTGCAGTGGATCGAAGCACTGGCCACCGGGTGCATGATTCCGGAGGCGGTGGCGGCCCTCGATCGGATCGACGATCGGGTCGATGATCCCTCCATGGACGTCGCGAGGATCAGGTTGCTCATTGGCGCGGGCGACCTCGAGCGTGCCCGGCAAAAGATGGATCAGGCGCAGCTGCGGTGGGGAGCCTTACCCGCCCTCGATCAGCTGCGTCTGGTGCTGGAGGCGACCGACGACGCGGCGCTGGATGAAGCGCTCGATGTGGTGCTCGAAAGCGATCCGTCCAACATCCAGTACCGGACCCTGGCCTGGAGCCGAGGGCTGACACCGTTTTATGAGCCCTTTCGAGTGGATTTGGACGACGTTCGCGATGCGGATTTCACCGCCGGCGAGGGCGTGGATGTGATGTTGTTGCTCGACCAGGCCGTGGAGCGCGTGTACTCAGACGGCTCGGCCCTCTACTACTACCACGGCGTCAGCCGAGCGGTGACGCCTGTGGGGACCCGTCAGGCGTCGACCCTCATACAGATGCCGGAGGCCTTCCTGCTCAAGGTCAGAATCATCAAACCCGACGGTCGGGTGGTGGTGCCGGCGCAGATGGAGGCCAGGAACGGCGGGCTGGTGCTCGGGGACGTCGCTCCGGGTGATCTGGTCGAGGAGGAATATGTGGCGAGCGTGCGGCCGACAGGGGCCTCGCGTCGGGGTCATATGTCACCCTATATCTATCGATTCGCCGACGAGGACCGGGCTTTCGGCCGCTCGGAGTACCTGCTGCTGATCCCAGAGGATGTGGAACTCAAGGTGGACGGGAACTTCGAGGGTCTAAAGCGCGAGGAGTGGGAGCACGACGGGCTGCAGGCCATCCGCTGGCTGAACGAGGACGTCCCGCCGGTACACCTCGAGCCCCTTTCTCCCATGGCCAGGGACCTCCTGCCGTGGGTCAGCTACAGCTTCGGAGTGACCTGGCAGGATGTTGGAGACATCCTGAGAGATCGTTTGTTGTCGGTGTACCGAATCTCACCGGAATTGAGCGCGTGGAGTGCGCCGATCCTCGCGGAGCCGGACGCCGAGGCAGCCGTGCGGGCCCTGGTGGAGGCCGTGCTTGATGAGGTAAATCCCGGCCGCCGCGGAATGGACCTGTCGGTCACCACCGGCCAGAGTTTTTCCCGCCGGGAGGGCAACCGTCTGGGGATCATCGCCGCAGCGCTCATTGACGATGGCTGGGAAGTGGATCTGGTCATGGGGAGGCCCGCGCCGCTGGCCGGTGTTCACCTCGAGGTGCCCACCCTGGAGACCTTCGGCGAACCGCTCTTGCGGGTCCAGCGGGCTTCGGAACCTCTCTGGATCGATCTCGAGGAACGATTGGCCGGTGTCAACCACATTCAGCCGATCTACCAAGGGGGAGACGGTCTCGTGCTGCCGCTGTCGGACCCCAACAAGCCGGTGGTCTACCTCGAAAAGCTGCCGTCATTCCCCAACCCGGCCTATCGCCAGAGAGTTTCCCTGGTGGCGTCCATCGAACCCAAAGGTGGGGCTCGGCTCGACTTCGTGATGCCCTTGGAGGGCTCGGACGGAGAGCAGCTGGTGGCCCAGATCGAGAGTGCCCCGGCGGATCGGGTGGAGCAGCTCTATCTGCAGATGGCAAACAACCTGTTCCCGGGTGCAACTGAAGTGAGCGGCTCCGTCGAGATTTCGGGTGTGGATACCCTGCTCCGGCTCGAGCTGAGGCTGCCGGCTGCCTGCGAAACCACCGGCGAGCGGATGGAGTGTCGGAGCCTGGTGGTGGCCAGACCGCTGGTTCCGGCCCTCGCGTCACTGCCGGCCAGAGAGTTCCCCCTGGAACTCCGGTTGCCCATCACCGAACGGGTTGTGACCGATATCGAGCCGCCGCCGGGATGGACCGTGGACCGTCCGGCGCGACGCCTCCAATCCTCCTGGGGGTCCTTGGAGGAGGAGCTCGAGGTGGACGGTGACTGGCACCGTTCGGTGGTGGAACTGGAGGTGCCTGCGCGCACCGTTTCACCCGAGGAATACCCGGCTTTTGCGCGTTTCTGCCAGGCGGTGGACGAACTCGCGTCACGACCGCCCACGCTCGTTCGCACGCAGTGAGTCGTCGACCATCTTCGATGGTTCCGAGTCCCGGGTTGATGTTCTGGTCGGGCGGGACTTTTGACTTTCGACCGACTGGGCGAGTGCTCGAGTCCCGAGCCCCGAGTCCCGAGTCCCGAGTCCCGAGTCCCGAGTCGCGGGTTTTCCCCCACCCGCCCGGTGTGGAAAGTGCCAGCCGGCGCCTGGCACCGGCCCGCGCGTTCGCTTCGATTTGCTGACTTCGACGCGCCTATCTCCCCGTGGCGCTCCCCGCGGTTGCCCCCTCCGACGATATTTGGGCCTCATGGCGCAATCGAAGCTTGATCAGTTGGTCCCAAAATCGTCGGAGACGGCACGCCCGATCAACGCGCCTGTCGGCTCCGGGTGGGTGGGGGAACATTCAACATTCAACTTTCAACGTTTAACTTCCTGTCGAGGGAGCCACCCCTGACTTTTGGGACCATTGACCTTCCCGGTCTTCAGTGCGGAGAATCCCGGAAGTGTCAGAAGTGGCACGCCCGCCCATCGCGCCCTCATGCGCTCCGGGCGGGCGGGGGCTTCGAATTCCGCATTTCGAATTTCGAATTGGGTGGACGGGCGGCGGCTATACTGTCCCTCCCATGGAGCTTTCGGAAGGAACGGTCATCGCGATGCACGGCCCGCTGGTGCGGGTGCAGGTGGGCGACGAGACCATGGTCGTTTCGTCCAGGCGTCGACTCAATTGGGAAGGCGGAACCCCCTCCGCCGCGCGGTTGGTGGTCGGCGACCTCGTGTCGGTGGAAATGAGGGGCGAAGAGGGCGTGGTGGTGGCGGTGCACAGCCGCACGAGCAGCATCGTCCGGCAAACGCCGAACTCCAAGCGACCGCAGGTCATTGCGGCCAATGTCAACCAAGCGTTGCTGGTATTTTCAGCCCGCCTGCCCGAGCCCAAGAGGGGTCTCCTGGACCGGTTTCTCGCCGCCTGCCATCTGGCTGGCGTGGAGGCCCTGATCACCATCAACAAGATCGATCAGGGCACGGACGTGGTGGAGGAGTGGTTGCCAGTCTATGAGACTCTCGGCTACGGAGTGTTGCGAGTCTCAGCTCGTACCGGCTGGGGACTCGGCAGGATCAAGCGCCGTCTCATGGGCCGGACCACTCTGTTCTGCGGTCCCTCCGGGGCCGGCAAGTCATCGTTGCTGAACGCCGTCTATCCGGGCTTCAAGCTCAAGGTGGGCTCGATCTCGGAGGCCACGGGCAAAGGAACCCACACCACGACCATGGCCGAGCTGATGCCCCTGCCATACGGCGGATTCGTGGTGGACACTCCCGGCCTCAAGGAATTCGGGCTGTGGCAGGCCGAGCGAATCGAGCTCGAGGGGGCTTTCCCCGAGATCGTCGGTGCGGCCGGTGGATGTCGCTTCGCCAACTGCTCCCACACCCACGAGCCCGACTGTGCCGTCTTGGCTGCGGTGGCCGACGGCCTTATCGATGGCGACCGTCACGCCAGCTATGTCAGGATCCTCGAGGAAATCCTCGAGATCTGAGAACCACACCTTGAACGTCTCGTGCTCGACATGTGACGTTGGGTTCGTCCGGATTTTCGTGAGATGAACAGTGGTGGAATTCGAAATTCGAATTGCCCCAGCGCACCGATGTCATGTGCGGTTCCGGAGCCTACCAGCGGCAGTCGGCAGCGGCCGGGACAGGGACAGCAACCAGTGGTGTCCGGGGCAGATGGCAGCATAGGTGAACAGCGACCGCAATCTCGGGCAATCTAAGCGGATGAATGCCGCGGCCTCTGGTTGCTGACGCAGCCGCCGATCACGGACGCTGTCCCTGATTGCCGTCGCTGTCTCTGGCACGGGCACCCAGACGGAGACGGCCATCTATCGATGGTGGTGATGAGGTCCGAGTTCCGGGTTCCGAATGGTGACGTCTAGTCCCTAGTCCCTACCCCCGGGCGGGCGGGGGATCTACCGTCGGCCCGGGGCGCGGTGAGGAGCGGCCAGGAAACAGGCCAGAAAACCGTCGAAGCCGCGCAGGGACGACAGCGGGGTCGGCGCCCCGGCAGTATTCCGACGAATGCCCTCGTACAGACGAGCCAGCTCATGTCGGTTTCTGAATAACCACGTCTCCAGTGCCTCGTCGTGTCCGAGCTCCGGGGTCTGGATGGGGAGGTGGACGGCATTCAGTACCACGTCGTCGCTGTCGCGATACATCCCGAAAACCCACTCGCGGTGGGTCTTCTCTCGCTCGTAGGTGACCACCACGAGGTCCTCCGGGATATCTGTTTCGGGCTCTTCGGCCCCCTCGCATCCGTCGTCCTCAGATGGGGTCGTTGCGACCCGTCGTAGGGTTTGGAGGAGGTTGCGGACGACACCCACGGAACGGGGCTTCGAGGGGAGTTCCTCCCACACCACGGCCTCCACCAATTCCTGCGGTGACAGACCCTTGAGCCGGGCCACACCGAGCAGCCGCAGGCCCACGTGGATGGTGTCGGGGTCCTTGTCGTCCAGGGGGAAAGTCGCCCAGTCAATGCCGTCGAACTCGATCACACCCACCGGGACTCCCTCGAGGTCCTTGTCGAGTTCTTCCAAAAAAGCGGCGGTCAGCACCACCCCCTCGTTGATCAACTCGCCGCGGGAGTCGATGGTGACGACATACCTTCGAGTGCCGGCGGCGCCGTGGCCGCTCCGTGCCCCGGCCAGAGGAGCCAGAAAGCTGTCCACCTTGTCGGGGTCGTAGCCTGCGTGGACCAGAAACTCGGCGATCTCCTCGAGTTCTCGCGTGCTCTTCCCCGTGGTCAGTCGAGCCAGTTCGACGATGCCGTGGCCGAAGAATTCAAATCGGAGAGGTCCGGTGCCGCGATTCACCATGGGAAGCAGTCGATAGGTCCCGAAATTGAGGGCTATCCGGATGCCCTGATCGAACGGGAATCCGCTGGATCGAAGGTGGTCGTAGACAAGCTGAATTTCACACGCCGCGGCCAGAACACGAACCGCTCGACGGGAGGAGTAGAGAGCGCCGTCGCCAAGGAACTTCTCGAAGTTGAGGACTCTACGCCGCCGGATTTCGTCGAGCCGGTTCTGGAATACGTACATGAACTGGAGGGCCTTTTCTTCGGCCGCGGGACCCTCTTTGCGGACTCCCTCGAGAACGGAGGTGAAATTCGTCAGGTCGTACACCAGTCCACAGCGGCGAACCAGGGACTCAACGACGCCTGGGGAGGCAAAGTCAAAAGGGCGCGTAGACGGTGCTATGGCTGTGGCTGAGGCGGCGCCAGCAAGTAGCAGTTGGGATCCCCGTCGTTCCATGGGTTGAATCCGCCGCCTCAATGTGGAGAGCAACTCGAAACTCTTGAGACGCAGGCCGAGCTCCCGGAGGAACTTCACCTGTTTGGTGGACAGGTTGACAGTCGAGGTCAGCTTGGCGGATTCCAATGCGTTCAGCAGTGCCGGGTCGAGCAACGTGGAAACCTGGTCGAGGCGCATCTTCCCCGCTCCCGATGTGGACAGCAGCGAGCCGATCTCAGGGTGGCGGCGGATCAGGTCGGCGAGCCGGCGCAGGGCGTTTTCACAAGCTGCGATGAATGCCCGGGGATCCTGCTTGAGGCGGTAGCGGAAGTAGCCACTCAGCCTCTCCAGACTGGCAGGGGCCTGACTCTCACACAGCAGCAATTGATCGTTGCACACCGCTGTCAGGACGGGTGAAATTCGGATTCCCGAGGGGCCTTCAGCAAGCCGTCTGAGGGACTCGATGGCGCGTACCGCAGCACGTTGGATCAACTCGCCGAAGACCCCGGTGATGAACTGCCGCGTCTCCTCGGCGACGTCGCGTCCCGCCTTGGGCCAGTTGAGTTGGATCTGTTTTGGCACCTGGCCGAGACTCCTGACAACGTCACCCGAGTGGAAGAGCAGAAAGACCTCATTCAGACCGCGGCCGTAGTCGTTCATCAAGACGTTTTCGATGATGGTGGTGGTGGCCCGCTCGTATCGATCTCGCTGCGCCGCGACGTGGTCCTTGGTGGTGCCGCCCCCGGGACCGCCCATCCGGTGTTTGGTCTCGAGCAGCACGAGTTTGTCGAGTTCACGCCGCAGCTTCCAGATGCCCTCCGAGATCAGGATGGGATAGCCGTAGGTGATGATCCTCTCTTCATCGGTCCCAAAAATCGGGTAGGGAGCGGGGAGACAGGCGGCGAGTTCCGGAAACAGATCGCGCCAGCCGCCGCGGACCTCCTCGGGAGTGAGGTAGGCCGGTGGCCGCAAATCCTCGGTCAGGACCCGCTGGAACGCCTGTTGGGTGGCCGGGCTCGACGCCATGGTCTCCATTGTATCCGCCGGCGCAGCGCCAGAGAGCCCTTATCTGCCCCGGAAATGTGATTTGGGTAAGATAGATCCAGATGATGCGGCAGCCTGATCACGTCAAGTTCATCACCGAGAGTGGTTTCTTCCATGCAGTCGCCTACGAGGAGAGGGTGGCGCTGGCCGAAATCGCTCAGCGCTTTCGTCACGGTGACGGGGAGATTCTGTTCAGGCCGCGCCAACTTCCCACAGCGCTCTACCTGGTGGTCGAGGGTGTGGTGGAGATCAGCAGACGGGAGAGCGACGACGGAGATTTCGAGCCGGTGGCCTACCGGGGGCCGGGGGCGACCCTCGCCGAAAGCAAGGTCATTACGGGTACCCCCTTCAATTCGCTGGCTCGCTTCCCGGAGGGGGGGGTGACCCTCCAGTGGCCCCGTCCTCTGATTCTGCGCCGGATCTTCGAATCCCGCGACCTCTCCATGCACTATCTTCAGAACCTGGCCCGCCGGCTGGAGGGGACGTTCGCCAACCTGGGCGGACACCAGGAGACAAAGCTTGGTGGAAGAATCGACCACTTCGATCTGCCAACCATTCTCCAGACCGTCGTAAGCTCCGATTCCGATGGCGTGCTCGAGGTCCTGGATGGACGTGGCCGTCCCTTTGGTACGGTCCACACCCATGATCGCCGGGTCGGTCCCATCAGTCGGGGGGCCCTGGACGGCGCCGAAGCCCTCTTCGAGATCCTCATGAACCCTCCCGAGCACGGCACCTTCAGTTTCAGGACGATCCGCCGTCCGCCGTCAATGTCCGACTCGCTGATCCTCCAACCTTTGCTGATCGAGGCCGCGCGGATGCAGGACGAACTGGATCGATTCGAGTCCACGGTGGCACCGGGCAAGGGGCTGCGGCCGACCGGGCGATCCCCGAGCCCCGAGAGTGGGGTCGATCTGGACTTGGTGGACCAGATCCGTCACGAGCTGACGGTGGAGTCCACAGGCTGGGGCACCCTGGCCGATCGCCTGCCGTACAGCCGTGGCCGGGTGGCGCTGACGGTACGCGCAATGCTCCGCGAGGGGGTTTTGACCGAGGACCGGTGAGTCGAAGATCCAAAGTCGAAAGTCTAAGGTCGCCCCCACCCGCCTCCATTGGTACCGAGTCCCGAGTTCCGGGGTTTCCCACCCGTCCGGTGTGGAAGGTGCGAGTGGGTGCCATGCGCCGGCCCGCGCGTTCGCTTCGATTGGCTGATTTCGACGCGCCCATCTTCCCAAGGCGCTCCCCGCGGTTACTCGCGGCCGGGGGCCGCGGTGACCAGCCGTCACCAGCGAGTGGCCAGTGGCCGGGTCACCCCCCGCCACATCCCTCCCGGCCCAGGCCACAATCGCTGCCGCCGGCAGGTTGCCACCCCTGACAATATTCGGGCCCAGACGAAATCTACGCCTTGAAGGCATTCACTCCCGAAATTGTCAGAAGTGGCACGCCCGATCAACGCGCCATCGCGCCCCCGTCCGGGCGGGTGGGAGATCTTGGATCTTGCATCTTGAATCTTACTCTTCCTCCCTCCTGCCTGACTTACCTATACTCAAGAGGTGTTCACCCGTCGTCTTCTGCTCCTCGTCGTCTTCATCGCCACGGTAGCCGTGGCCGGCACCTCGCTGATCAGGACGGTGGGATCCTTCTACCGTATCGACTTCCCCGCTGCCTGGGTCGCGGAGGGCGTGCGGGTCACCTCGATTCCCTCCGGCTCGTCGGCCCAGGAGGCGGGGCTCGCCAACGGCGATCTCATCGCCGCAGTGGACGGAACCCCGGTGAATAAACTCGAGGACCCGCTCTTCGCCCTGTCGGTGGGCGAGGAGCATAGGATCACAGTCCGGTCGCCCACGGGCGAAGAGCGTGAGGTGGTTTTCCGCCCGCCGCCGCCCACCATCGACAGCCTGTATCTGGCCCGGTCAGTGGTGGGTCTCTTCGGCCTTGCGTGCGCGCTATGGGCGGTGTTTTTCACTCGCCGCCGGGAATCCACCACCTTCCTGCTTCTGGCGGCCTCCGCTGTGCTTGTGGGGACCATTCCGGTTCGTACCGCGGCCGGCCAGCAGACTCTGCAGGTGATCCACCGGGCCGCCAGCGCAGCACTTCCGTTTCTTATCGTGCGGTTCTTCTCCATTTTCCCCGAGCGCCGGCGATCCATGTTGGGCTGGGACGTGTTGACGGTGGTGGCGGTGCTGACAGCGGCCAGCACCGCCGTGTCCCCCAATTTGGAGGGCTGGTGGCAGGTCTCGACCTACATTCTGAGAGTGATGTTCGGTGCCGCGTTGTTGTATGGAACAGCGCTCCAGGTCCGCCGGTGGAGAGCGGCGGCACGGGTTGCCCGTTTGCGGCGGCAAATCGAATGGCTGGCGTTGGGGTTGATCGTGGGGTTGGCCCCCTATGCCTGCCTGGTCCTGCTGGCGGGTTGGCTCGGAATCGGCTACGAGCCATTCTCGTGGCTCGCGGTCTTTCCCATCGCGGCCGCGCCGTTGGGCATCCTGGCCGCTCTGACCGAGTACCGGTTGTGGGACCTGGAGCCCATAACCCGCGATACCCTGTCGGCAACCCTCGTCCTGGTTGTGGGCGGTCTGATCTTCAGCGTGACCGACCACGTGCTGCAACGATACGCCGGCGGCTTCGGTTCGGTGCGAAACCTCTTTGCCTTCGCCACTGGAGTACTGTTGGTGGTGCTGCTGCAGCCGATCCGACTGCGGGTGGAGCGCTTCCTGGATCAATGGCTCCACCATGGGAGGCCGGCACCGAGAGCCCTTCTCACCCACTCACTGCGGGACCTCGCTCGAATCACCAATCCACGGGAGCTGCTGACCCAGCTGTCTCAGACCCTGCACGAGGGTCTCGAGATGGAGTTGGTGGCCAGCTACCTTCGCAACAGTGACGGGAGCTTCTCGAGGATCACCGGCGCCGGAGATGGTCTGGCGGAACGGTTGCCCTTCAGGGTGGTCGACCATGAGTACCCGGATCAGAGCGAAGTCTCCCTGGAAACCGAGGGCTATACGGTGCGCATTCCGCTGGAGCGGGTCGGTACCATTCACGGCCTGCTCTACCTCGGGCTGCGACGGGGGATCTTCCCCCTCGGAACCGAGGGTTCCGAGGTTGTGGCCGCCTTCACTTCCCAGGCGGCCTTGGCCCTTGAAAGCGCGCGATACCTCGACGATCTCCGTCATCAGGCCGAGGAATACCGGATCCTTCATGCCAATACCCAACGGATCATCGAGTCGTCCGCGGCGGCGATCCTGGTCTGTGACGCCGGCGGCAGGATTTTGTCGGCAAACTCAGAAGCGGCCGGCATTTTCGACCACGAGGCAGCCGAGTTGGTTGGGCAGGCGCTGAGCGAACTCGTCCGCCTGCCCGAGGGGTGGCAGGAGAGCCTTCCGCTGCACGCGGCCAATGCCGAGGGCACCACCAGGTCGGACCCGCCGCGCCGTGTGGTGATGGCGGTATCGGTACTCGAACTCGACACCGGCAGCTTCAACGGACGGGTGGTGGTTCTCCAGGACGTCACCGAGCTGCGCGATCTTCAGGATAGAATCCGCGAGCAGGATCGTCTGGCCGCTCTGGGCCGCCTCGCCTCGGGTCTGGCCCACGAAATCAACACCCCGCTGACCGGAATCGCGTCGTTCGCGCAGATGCTGGGGGAGATGACCGCGTCCGATGATCCCCGAGCCTCTCTGGTGGACAAGCTGGTGGACCAGAGCTTCAGGGTGTCCAGGATCGTCTCCAACCTGCGCGAGGCGGTTCGCGGCAGCCGGGAGAGCCGTTCGCCGATGGAGCTGGGCTCGGTCGTGGCCCGGGCCGCCCAGGATGCGGCGCGGTCGCTGGGAGCCATTGATCGGTTGGAACTCCGGGGGTTCGTGAAACGGGTCATCGTCTGGGGCGCGCCGGGTCCGATCGAGCTGGCGGTGAGCAATCTGGTGCGCAACGCCGTGGAGGCTTCGGGAGACTCCTCAAGGGTCACCGTCGAGGTGGAGGGCCGAGGCGAATCAGCCGAAATTAGGGTCACCGATCAAGGACCGGGAGTACCGGAGGAGATCATGGAAAAGGTCTTCGAGCCCTTCTTTTCGACCAAGACCGAGCGCGGTGGAACGGGTCTCGGCCTTGCGATCACGCGTGATATGATCGATCAGCTTGGAGGCGAAGTCATGCTCACGAACTCTCCCGATGGAGGGGCGTGCGCCGTGATCAGATTACAACAATGCCCGGAGCCGGAAGCGTTCTCGTAATCGACGACGAGCCCGTCCTGCAGGATGTGCTCGGAACCCTCCTCGTCAACAACGGATTTGACTACCACCCCGCCATGACCGCTGCGGACGGGCTGCGCGTCCTCCGCGAAGAAGAGGTGGACGTGGTGTTGCTCGACCTGATGCTGCCGGACCGCCAAGGTCTCGATATCCTTCCCGAAATCAAGGCCCACGATCCCCACCTTCCGGTGGTTGTGATCACCGCCTATTCGTCGGTGGAGACGGCCATCGAGGCAATGCGGCAGGGCGCCTTTCACTACGTGCCCAAGCCCTTCAAGAACGAGGAGGTCCTTCACCTGGTGCGCCAAGCCTCCGAACGGCGCCACCTGCAGGTTGAAAACCTGCTGTTGCGCAGCCGACTCGAAGGGATGGGGGAGATTGTCGGTACCGGGCGGCGGATTCAGGAAGTATTCGAGCTGATCAGACGGGCGGCCCCTGCGCGCACAAACATCCTCATCTCGGGTGAGTCGGGCACCGGCAAGGAGCTGGTGGCGCGAGCGATTCACCGCCTGAGTTCCCGGCACGCAGGCCCCTTCATCCCGGTGCACACCAGCGCGATTCCGTCCGAGCTGCTCGAATCCACTCTTTTTGGCCATGTCAAGGGCGCATTCACCGGCGCCGTATCGAGTCGCAAGGGATTGTTCGAGGCAGCACACGGCGGCACACTGTTTCTGGACGAGGTGGGGACCATTTCAATGGACACCCAGACCAAACTGTTGCGGGTCATCCAGGAACGCGAGATTCGCCGGGTGGGCGGGGTGAAATCGAGCTCGGTGGATGTGCGGCTGGTTGCGGCCACCAACGTAGATCTCTGGCAGGAAGTGGAGGCGAGCCGTTTCCGGGAGGACCTCTTCTTCCGGCTCAACGTCATCGGCATCGAGATGCCGCCGCTGCGAGATCGCCGGGAGGACATCCCTCTGCTGGCGGCCCACTTCCTCAAGCTCTATGCAGCGGAGAACGACCGCGAGGTGGAGGGTTTCACCCCCCAAGCCATGGATGCACTCACTGAGTACGGTTGGCCGGGAAATGTGAGGGAACTGGAGAATGCCGTTGAGCGAGCGGTGGTGCTCTGCCTTGAAAACACCATCGGTCTCGACGAGCTGCCGCAAGCGATGCGGGGCGGTGGGCCCAATGCGTTGCCCCTCAGCGAAATTCCGCCCGACGGGCTGGATTTCCGTGAGGCAGTGGCGCAGTACCAGGGCCGACTGATTCTTGGGGCCCTGGACCAATCAGACGGTGTTCAGCGGCGGGCGGCCAAACTGCTGCGCCTGAGTCCCACCACCCTCAACGAGATGATCCACCGGCTCGGCCTGGCTGACGAGGCCGACGACGATCTCGACTCCTAGCTTCGACGCCCCTCGCACATCAATGTCCTGAGGTCCTGGCCGGTGGCCTCCGGCTTCATCCTTGGGACTGCGCCGTGACGAGTCGCCACCTGGTCCTGAGGTCTTGCGGCCCGGTCTCAGGACCTCAAGACCTCAGGGTGGACGGGGGACCGGCTCGCGCGTACGATTTGATTTTCTGATTTCGGTGCGCCCATCTCCCAACCGCGCTCCCCGAGGGTGCCGCCCCTGACACTGTTCGGGCCTGGAGGATTTCGAGAGACTCGATGCGATCAACCCGAAAGTGTCAGAAGTGGCACGCCCGGTCATCGCGCCCTCACGCGTTCTGGGAGGGTGGGGGTTTTCACATTTCGAATTCCGAATTGGGCTGACTCCTGGCCCCTCGCCCTATCCCATTGACCCAGGTCACACTCTCCCCGGAAGGTTGGTCGTGGTGTGCCCGGGCGCCGGAGAGCGGACCTATACTGGTAGGAGGAGGTTCTCTCCCAGGCCGACGTCGAGCCCGTCGTCGCGCCGGGGTGAGAGAAGGGAGACATGTCGGATACCGCTGGTCCGTCCGAGATTGATCAGCGTGTTCCGCTGGACACGCTGGTGACGCGAATGCGCGATCCCACGTTCGCCTCCCGCCACCGGCGAGAACTCTCCCTTCGCGACACCAGCGCGCACGTCAATCCGGTGATGCTCGCCGTTTCAACGCGGGATTCGCTCTACGTCCGCTCGTGGCGCGATCACGCCCGGCGGTGCGAACCCTGCCGCGGGCTCTTCGAGTACTTCGGACTGCCGGTCTGACCCCCGCCCACCCAGTGAATAGCAAGTAGTGAATAGCGGGTGGTTTGGGGATTCGCCACCCTGAGGCCGAATCACGCATTCCATACCTTCCACACTCTCCACACCGGGTGGGTGGGGTATATACACCAACGGCCCCGGGTGGGGCCGCCGGCAAAGGAGGAGGTTGCGATGCAATAGAGAGTACGTCTCAGAGTCAAGAAAGGTTCCACCGGAAATCGAGATGACGGAGATTCTGTCATCCGTCGATGGACCCGCCTCCCAGACATTCCTCGCCGTCGTAGAGCACCGCGAACTGGCCCGCTGCGATGCCGGGATCGGGATCGGCAAGGGTGACTGTTATTGCACCGTTGTGGTGGAGGTCCACCGTGCAGCCCTGGAGTCGTTCTCCGTGACGAATTCGCACGCCGAGTTCTCGTCGAGTGGGCAGCCTCGCAATCCAGTTCGGATGGCCCACCGAAAGTTCAGCGCGGCGATAGTGGGCGAGGTCCGACGCGTGGACCACCAAAACCATGTTCCGGTCGCGGTCTTTTTCCGCGACGTACCAAGGTCCTCCGGACAACCCGAGGCCCCGCCGTTGGCCGATGGTGTGAAACCAGTAGCCGCGGTGAGTGCCGAGCACGCGGTCGCTTCCGAGTTCTCGGATCTCCCCTTCCCGTTCACCCAGGTGGAAGGCCACGAAGTCGTCGTATGGGATGCGGCCAAGGAAGCAGATGCCTTGGCTGTCGGGCCGGTCTTGGTTGGGAAGACCGTAGCGATGGGCCTCGGCCCTGACCTGGGCCTTGGTGAGTCCCCCAATGGGAAAGAGACTGCGAGCCACCTGCCGCTGGGTCATCCGACAGAGGAAATAGGTCTGGTCCTTCAATGGATCGACCCCCCGCAGTAGGTGAGCGACGCCGTCTTCATGACGGATCCGCGCGTAATGGCCTGACGCGACGAGGTCGGAGGTCTCCGCGACCCGATCGGCGAAGGCACCGAACTTGATGGCACGGTTGCACAGGACATCCGGACTCGGTGTTCGACCCGCCCGAAGCTCGTCGATGGCGTAATCCACAACCGTGGTGAAGTACTCGCGCTGGAGACTGATGACCGTCAGCGGCACGTCCACGGCATCGCAGACGGCCTTCACATAGGCGAGATCCTCTTCCCACGGACAGCGGCCGAGGAAGGCCATTTCATCCTCGAGCCAGATCTTCAGATAGAAGGCCTGGAGCTCGTGCTCACCCTCCTCGGCCAGCCGGTGGAGGGCCACCGAGCTGTCGACTCCCCCTGAGGTGAGCACCGCGACGCGACTCATGGCTGATCTGGACTCCCATCAATAGCGGCCATCGGCCGGTGGGCGTGAGGCCGGCACCTCAGCGCATGTATTTCAGGTGCACCAGGTGCTCGAGATATTGATCGGCGTGCACTCCGAAGTCCTTCAGGAGACCCTCGGCGGTGACCATGAAGGTCGCCCTTTCGCCGGCAACCCTCGAAAAGTACATGCGGTGGGCATGGCGGCCGGTGCGCATGTCCAGCGCACAGAGGTTTTCCGAGAGTTCGGTTGTGAGCTCCCGCCGGCACACCGGGCAGCTGAAACTCCACTGTGTCCCGGCCGCCATTTCCACCTCCGGTGGAAGGTAGACCTGGTAATTGCCCGGTTGAGGGTGGAGACCGACCAGCACGTCCCGATCCTGCATCTTCGCCAACAAGATGACGGTCTCATTCGGATTGAGCATGGCCTGGCAGTGCGGACACGAATAGGTCCAGCGCATGGACAGAGTATGGCAGAACATCGCAGCGGTCTCACCTTTTTGGGCGTTATTGGTGGTCACGGGACGACTACGCCCATCTCACGCAGCTGAGCTGTGACCTGGCTCGCCCAGCCGCGGTTGGCGGCGGGGCTGGCGGGACTGGGATGGAGCACCCTGCCGATGGTGACATCTGAACCTGATAGAACCCGTTGGGCACACCGTTCGGCAAAATTTCCGAACCCGATGACCCGCTGGGGACGCAGTGCTTCGACCGTTCGTTCAAGGGCCCTGTCGCACACCAGCTCGAGAGACCGGCGCTCGGATGCAGGGAGCCTGTCCGGGGTGCGATTTCTGCCGCTGGACTCCAGAAACAGCAGCGGACAATAGTTGGCGACGAAAAAGCGTTCGAAGAAGCGCTCCGGAGTTCCGAAGACATCCTTCGCCCAACTCCAGACTCGCCGTCCGCTGACTTCGGATCGGCTGCAACCGAGCCCTTCAACGGGTCTCTTCGGGTGTTCGACCTCGGGTCGTCCCACAGGATCTCTGATCTCGAGCCAGTCCCGGACGGCCGCCACCTCGCCAAAGGGGACCCCGGTTTGGGACATCCCCCACGGGCCAGGGTTCATGCCCAGTAGGACCACTTGTTTCGGAGAGGATCCGAATCGATCGAGATAGCTTCTGTGGGCTTTCCAGGCGTAGTCCAGCGGCCGGTAGACGTGGCTCACCGGAGCCGCGAACTCGAGCTCGCGGACCGCCGCGCGGAGATCCGAAGCGATCGATACCAGTTCCATGTCGAGGCCCCGAGCGCACTCTACCACCGCCGATGACGCCAAAGGTCGACGATCTCACCGAGGGGGAAAGAACTCCGAAGAGTCGATGGATCCGTCCCGGAGTCGCTCTGGAGGCTGGCTGAGATAGTTGTTGCGGCTCGCAAAGCTGAGCAGCGAGCGCTCGAGCTTTGACCGTCCGCGATACAGCCGCGACATGACGGTCCCCACAGGCACGCCCAACAGATCGGCGGTCTCCTGGTATGAGAGACCCTGGAGGTCGATCAACAGAATTGCCATCTTGTAGTCGTGGGGGAGGGCCACCATGGCGTCCCGCACCTCGGCGTCCACCTCGTCGTGCATCAATGTCGCCTCGGGATCATTCTCCAGGATCCGTCCGGATTCGGCGAGCGCGGTCTCGAATCCGTCCTGGAGTTCGTCGAACTCGAAGTGTCGAGGCTGGAGACGGCGTTTCCGGTACCAGTTGATATACGTGTTTTTCATGATCCTGAACAGCCACGCCTTGAGGTTGGTGCCCTCTTCGAATCGCTCGTAGTGCTGGTAGGCCTTGAGATAGGTTTCCTGCAGCAGATCCTCGGTCTCCTCTGTCGACCGAGTCATACGGAGAGCGGTCTTGAAGAGCTGGTCGCGAAACGGGAGGAGCCCGGATTCGAAGTCCCAACTGGTCGTAGTGTTGACGGTCGCCATGTCGTTCTCCTTTCGCTGAGTCTGAAGATAGATTAGTGAATAGATTTTGTCAAGGATTTCATGTGAATATTTAAAATTTTTCTAGATCTTTCATATATTCTTGAATTCTCGTTCCTTGTTGCTTGGCGCAAGTGGGGGGTCAGAACTCTGGTGTGGTTTCGCGGTGGCTGGGGGTATATATTTTGGGGGAGACCCAAACCAGCTGCCGTCGAGGAGGGAGTGATGGAGTTTTCGAGAATTGACGAGGTCCTTGACTACGCGATCGCGCGCGAGACCGACGCCGCAGCGCTTTACACCGAACTGGCGGACCGGGTGTCCAGACCCGAACTGCGTAAGCTGCTTCTCGAGTTCGCCTCGGAGGAGGTGCGACACCGCGAGAAGTTGGAGATGGTGCGCGAAGGTGAGTTGGTCGGCTTCACCTCGGATATGGTCGAGACCCTCAAGATCGCCGATCACCTGGCCAGTCCGGAACCGACGGCCCACATGACCTACCGTGAAGCGCTGCTCTTCGCCGTCAAATCGGAGAATGCATCCTACGCTCTATACAGCAAACTCGCCGAGATGGCCGACGACGATCAGTTGACCCAGATTTTCCGTTCATTGGCCCGGGAGGAGGCCGGCCACAAGCTGAGGTTCGAGCAGGAGTACGAGGCATCGCAGAGGTGATCACCTCGAGGGCTTCTGGAGCCGGAAGCCAGGAGCCACAAGAGCCCTCCAACCACTTTCCCGGGCGGGCGGGGTTTTCGAATTCCGAATTCCAAATTTCGAATTCCGAATTTTGCCCTCGCTCTCCGTGCTAATGTACGCCCGATGGCACTTGAACAAATCCTCGACGAAGCCCAGCACCAGCTGCTGGCCGAGGAACGCAGGGTCCTCGGCGAGGTGCGGGAGACTCTGGCGGTCAGCGATGCCTCGGCCGAGGATCTCAAGACGCTGGCCGACTCCATTTCACAACTCGACGAGCTGTTCCTGCTTGTTGTGGTCGGCGAGTTCAACGCCGGTAAGAGCGCCCTCATCAACGCTCTCCTTGGGGAGTCGTTGCTCGAAGAGGGGGTCACCCCGACCACTTCCAGCATCAACCTCATCCGATTTGGCGAGGAGAGAGCCCGTACTTCGGTGGACGACGCCACCGAGGAACTCACCTATCCCGCGCCGCTGCTGGTCGACCTCACTATCGTGGACACTCCCGGAACCAACGCGTTGGATCGCCGTCACGAGGCGATCACGGCCGAGTTCGTGCCGCGATCTGATCTCGTAGTCTTCGTCACGTCCGCCGATCGTCCCTTTTCCGAAAGCGAGCGAGCCTTCCTCGAGCGGATCCGACAGTGGGGCAAGAAGATCGTCGTGGTCCTCAACAAGGTGGACATCCTGAAGGACGCCGGGGACGTGGAGCAGGTCGAAAAGTACATCGCCGACCACAGCCTGGAGTTGTTGAACATGACGCCGCCGGTGTTCTCGGTGTCGGCCAAGCAGGCTGAAGACGCGCAGGCGAATGGCGATTCCGCCGCGCTTCAGGCCAGTGGCCTCCCCGAGTTCGAGGCCTATCTGCACGACACCCTGGACGAAAGTGGTCGGGTCGCCCTCAAACTCTCCAACCCATTGGGGGTGGCGGCCAATCTTCTCGATCAATACAACAAACAGGCCGCGGACGAGCTGGCGCTGCTCTCAGATGACCTCAAGACCATCGACGACATCACCCGCCAACTCGAGTCATACGCCGAGGACGTGGATCGGGAGTTTCGCTACCGACTCTCCGATATGGACAATCTGCTGCTCGCCATGGAGAAGCGGGGCAACGATTTCTTCGACGATCGGGTGCGGTTGCGTAATTTGCCTGATCTGCTGAAGTCGGAGCGGCTCAAGGTGGACTTCGCGCGGGAGGTGATCGGTGACACCCCCCAGCAGATCGAAAAAAAGGTGGACGACATCATCGACTGGTTGGTGGACAGCGACCTCAATCAGTGGCAGTCGGTGGTCCAACACGTGAACCGACGTCGATCTGCCCATGCCGATCGCATCGTTGGTGATGCGCCGAGTCGTTTCGACACCAACCGCGCCGGTTTGCTCGATACCATCGGCAGGACTGCGAGAGAGGGGGTCGGGCGCTACGACCGCCACGCCGAGGCCCAACGCATTGCGGAGGGGGTCCAGAAGGCTGTTGCCGGAACGGCGCTGGTGGAGGTTGGGGCGGTGGGATTGGGTGCGACGATCGCATTGCTCGCGTCCGGGTCAGCGGCCGACGTCACCGGATTGGTGGCTGCCGGCACCCTCGCCGCCATCGGCCTGTTCATCCTGCCCCATCGACGAGGCCGCGCCAAACGGGAGCTCGCCGAAAAGATCGAAGAGATGAGAGCCTCGCTGATGGAAACCCTCGCCAAACAGTTCGCCACCGAGGCACAGAAAAGCCGAACCAAGATCCGCGAAACCATTGCCCCCTACGATCGATTCGTCCGCGCCGAACAAAAGCTCCTCGAGCAGCGCCGCGACCAGTTGACCGAGTTGTCCGGCCGGGTAGCGTCGCTCCAGACACGGGTCGACGCCATGACGGACGACTGACGTAGCTGGGCACGAACGGAGGTCTGGGTGGCGAGCGACAACGATCAACGATCGGTGGTGGGCGGTGGTTTCGATGCGGTGGAAGAGGCCCTGCTCGATCTGTGGTCGGTGGCCAACAATCTGGCGCGAGTTCCCCCACCCGACGATCGATTTCGAGTCACCATCTTCGGTTCAGCCCGGGTCTCCCCCGGTGATCCCCAGTACGACGATGTCCGCCGTCTCGCGATCCGTCTCACAGAGCTGGGCTGCGACATCATCACCGGTGGTGGTCCGGGCCTGATGCAGGCAGCCAACGAGGGCGCCCAGATCGGGGATCCCGGTGACGAGACCGATTCGGTGGGAATCAGGGTGGCGCTGCCTTTCGAGCAGGGCGCGAATCCCTTCGTGGAAAAGGTCTATACTCACCGGACCTTTTTCACCCGGCTCCACCATTTTGTTCGACTGTCCAACGCCTATGTCGTGATGCCCGGAGGTCTCGGGACCACACTCGAACTGCTGATGGTCTGGCAACTGCTTCAGGTGCGACACCTGGAAGGTGTGCCGCTGATTCTGGTGGGGCCCATGTGGCGCGAACTGGTGGACTGGGCGGCGGGATGGATGGTGGACAACATCCCTGCTTACGCGAAAAACGAAGACATGGAGATCCCACGCTGTGTGGACACGGCAGAGGAGGCAGCGGAGATCATCGAGACGATGGTGCGGGCGAATCCGCCGGTAGGATCGTGAACTGGGTCGGCCCGAAGCCGACCTGAGAAGACCACGGTCCCCAGAAGTCCATCGACTGATTTCCTTCGCCACAGAACCTGGCTCGAACGATGGCATGGTAGGTGGTTGGACCGCTGTCGCTTGCGCTCACCATAAGCCGCTGAGAGGTCGAGGCCGTGGTGCCGCGTGCCGTGGGACGGCGGCGACCGGGAACGGTCACGAAGTAGTCGTAGCCGCAGGCACCGGCGACACCGGACCACCGCAGCTCGATCTCCCCCTCGATGAGGGTGCTGCGCGTCGCGGGTTGGACGATCTCCGGACCTGTCGGGTCCGAAGTGTAGAAATGGATTGGCTTGGACTGGGGGGCCGGCTCCGAACCGCGGACGTCGATCCGTGCAATCCAAGCCCCGCTCGACGCAAGATGGAAGGGATACGAGACCCCCTCGGTCGATCCGGCGACGACGATCTCGCCAGTGCGGGCGTCCTCCACCTTGACCCGGTACGTGGTCATGGTGGAACTGGTGTCAGCTGTCGTGCCGCCACCCTCTGTCGGCAGCCACGACAAAAGGACCCGTGGTCCGGCGACCGTGCTCCCGTCCTCGGGGAAGCCGATCAGCGGCAGCGACCGTCGGATTCCGGAGACGACGATGGGCTCGGCGACGACCGGCGGGCCGCAGCCCACGCTGTTGCACGGGCTGAGCAGGACCCGGAATTCACCGTTGCCCACCGGGACGGTGGCGGTGGAGCCCGCGGACGACCGTCGCACCACCGACAGGGCTCCTCCTCCCGGTCCGGCCGGCGGGGGAAGCAGGATCGCCACCTGGTAGTGGGTTGCCTGCGGCACCTCGCTCCATCGGAGATCGACAACGCCGCGATCCGCATCCACCACCGCGCTGGTCAGCCGGGGCTGGAATCTCCCGAGCACCAGCTGGAGCAAGTATCTCGGGTCCCGGGTCTCGTCAAAGGCGATGCCCATCTCCGCGAGACGGGCGCGGTTGGAGGGGAAGGGCATGAGATTCAGCACGAGGGGCTGGCCGAGGAGACGAAGTTGGTCGAGCCGGGTTTCGATCAGGGCTGAATGCCGGACCGTGGCGGGAAGGTAGCCGGTCGTCACGATCGCGACATTGACGAGGGCGGTGCCGGCGGCGAGCACCGAAAGAACCCGCGGGAGTCTTCCGCCCGCGGCCCAGGCCAGCGGGATGATCACCAGCGGCAGCAGCCACCCCTGTGGGGCGAACCGCGCAAACCAGGGGTGGGGCATGATCAGCACCGAGACCAATATGGGCAGCGTCATGGCGAGACCCAAGGCCAGCCAGCGGGTGCCCCGCAGGCTGGCGGCGGCCAGGCCGGCCACCGCCAACAGGCACAGGCCACCGAAGAGCGGACCCCAGCCGCCGACCCGTACATCGGGCATCAGAAAGACCCTGACCTCTGAGGGCGTTACCGTGAACGGAAGCTTGAGGGGGTTGTCCATCAGGACGTGGTCCACATCCGACTCGCGAGCGAACTGACGTGACGGCGAGAAGACCGACCGGAAAAGCAGAACCGCCCTGTTTGTCTCAGCCCTTGCAACGAGGACGAACTTCTCAGGACCCAAGACCGGGTAGAGCGGATGACCGTGCCGGATGGTGTTGGTGACGTATGGGTGAAAACCGACCACCGCCATACCGATGATGAATGCCGCAGCCATGACAGCGATGAGGGAGCGAATGACCTGTCGCGGACCGACCAGGGCCAACCCGAGCAGGCCGCCGGCCAAGAGAATCGCGAAGTAGGCCGGAGCGGTGAGCTTGAGGTTGACACCAACGGCGACGGCGAGGGCGAGAACGACGAGACCGCGGCGACAGCGGGTCCGTCCACAGATGATGAGAGAGGACACCGCGAACAGCTGCAGCGAGGCGAGATCGCCGTCGAGCTGGGTATTGAGGGTCTGAGTGATGGCCACCGGGTTGGCGGCCGCGGTCACCGCTGCGCCCAGCGCGAGCCACGATGGAATCCGAGCGAGCCCGAGCAGTGCGGCGAAGGCCATCGCCGCTGCCGCAACCATAAGCGGAATCGACAACGCCTTGGCGTGTTCCATGTGATGGGTGAATCGGACCAGCGCTGCGCCCCACAGCCACGACGCCTTGGGGTAGCCGTTGACCTGCCTGCGAACGCGGTTGTCGGAGTAGTCGGCGAGACTCAGCTCCGTCCGGATTGGGTTCCAGCCATCGACTATCTTGAGGACCGCCTCTTGGTGGTACCACTGGCCGTCGAAGCTGGTGTCCAGGATGGCGCCACCGACCACGGTGCTGAGAACGATGGTGAGGCCCGCTCCGGCGAGCAGCGCGGCGGCCGTTGCAGCTGGCCGGTTGGGCGAGATGCGTCGCGCCCAGACGACGGCCACGACCGTGGTGGAAAGGGCGGCAAGGGGGGTGGACACGGACCACGGAGGGGTCCCGATCCAAAGAGCCACGGTCGCCATCGCAAGGAGACTGGCGCAGAAGACAAGGATCAGACCGCCAAAGGCCGACGCGACCCGGCCGGCGAATGGCAAGTCGGGTGGGCTTTCCTGCAATGGGTCGTCGCGATCCATGTTGGCGTCCATGTTAGCCGCACCCCACGTTCAGGGAGCACTGAGCCGTGGGCTGACCGTCCCTTTGCGTGGAGGGAGAGGGCGCGACGAGCGGGCGTGCCGTCTTTAACAATGTTGGGGCTCACAAACTGAGTCATTCAGCGCCTTGGGTCCCAACATTGTTAAAGGGGGCAACCTCGGGGAGCGCACAGGGAGAATCGGCGCGTAGGGTTCGACGAATCGAAGCGAACGCGCTCACCCGGTGCCAGGCACCGTCGAAATCGAATCGCAATAAGAGGTCGATCCATCTGCGGCGGTGCCTGGCACCGACATGGAGATCGGAATGCGAGCAATTTCCCGAGTTTGACGTCAGCCGTCATCCTCCCTACAGTCCGGGAGCGATGTTGTATCCCAACCACATCACGGTTCTCGGTGGCGGCCCGGCCGGACTTGCGGTGGGCTACTACGCTCAAAAGCGCGGGCTGAGGGCCACGATTTTCGAGGCCGGCGACAGGGTGGGCGGCAACTGCGCCACCCGCCGGGTTGGCGACTTTCGTTACGACTCGGGGGCCCACCGGTTGCACGACCGCGATCCCGAGATCACCCGGGAAATTCAGGATCTTCTGGGTGACGAGCTGCGCGCCATCGACATTCCGAGTCAGATCTACGATGGCGGCCGCCTGATTCGCTTCCCCCTGTCGCCGGTGCAGTTGCTCGGCCACCTCGGCCCGGTGACTTTTGCCAAGGCGGGTGTCGAGGTGCTCCGAACCCGTCTCGGGGGCGGGGGTCGGCCGGGTGATTTCGAGACCTTCGCCCTGGCCAAGTACGGCCGAACCATCGCGGACCGTTTTCTCTTCAACTACTCGGAGAAGCTGTGGGGCGCCCCTGCCGACGAACTCTCCCCGACGGTGGCCGGCAACCGGCTGAGCGGTCTCGACCTGCGCACCTTCATTGCGGAGTCTCTGTTGAGGGGAAGGTCCCAAAGCCACGTGGAGGGCCGCTTCTACTATCCGAGACTGGGCATCGGCGCCATCGCCGACGCACTGGCTGAGTCGTGCGGCGAGGGCGCTGTCAGAACCGGTTCCAGGATCACGCGGCTGTGGCACGAAGCGGGTCTCATCCGCGGTATGGAGGTCAACGGGAGCGAGCGCGTGGAGGTGGGCAGCGTGGTCAGCAGCCTCCCCTTGACCTTGACCCTGCGGATCCTCGATCCCCCACCGCCGCCGGAGGTGCTGGCGCTGGCCGACTCGATCCGATACCGCCAGGTGCGGCTGGTGGTGCTGTTCCTGGATCGGGAGTCGGTGACCCGGGCGGCGACGGTCTACTTCCCCTCCTCCGAATTCGAGTTCACCCGCATTTCGGAGCCCAGGAATCGCAGCCCCCATATGGCCCCGCCGGGTAAGACCTCCTTGCTTGTGGAGATTCCGTGTCACGAGGAGGAGGAGATCTGGCGGGCCGACGATCAGTCCCTCATCGATATGGTGCGGTCGAGGATTCTGGATATCGGGTGGGTGCGACCCGAGGAAGTCATTGGTGGGGTCACGGACAGACTGCCCAACGCCTATCCGGTGCTCGACGTCCAATGCGAGGTCGCTGTGGCCGAAATCAACCGGTACCTCGGCCGATTTCGGAATCTGCACCTGACCGGGCGGAGCGGCCGTTTCGTCTACGGGTGGATCCACAACATGATGCGCTTCGGCCTCGAGACTGTGGATCTGATTGCCCGTGAGGGCCGCGATTCGTGAGGTCGGTGGAAACGCAGAACGTCCGTGATCCTCGAATCCTGCTGCTGGCGCCCCTGATAACCTACGTGTTGTCCTACGTCTATCTGGCGGCCTATCACGGTCGGCTCTTCCTGTGGACCACCGTGGTCCACGAAAGCGGCCGCTACACCCTGCTCGAAAACACCCTCTACGCCTCCCATTTCCTTGGGCATGTGCCGGTCCTGATCACCATCGCCCTGCTGTTCACTGGGTGTTGGTTGACCATGACTCCGGTGCCCGAACCCTTCATCAAGGGCCGTTTTTCTGCTGCTGTGGCCGGCCTCGTGATGCTGCTGCTGTTGCTCTCGGTTGTTTTCTCGGTCGGCTATTTCGGCCTGGATGACACCCTCGATTTCATTCGACAGAACAAACAACGGCCCGACCTTCTGGTGGAAGGTGGGTCGTGGAATCTCCATCTGCCGAGCACCATGCTGCAGTTCTTGTTGATCCCGGTGATCGTGTGGATCGCGCGGACCTTCTTCGGTCGACCGGTCGTCTGGAGCCGACGGGGTCTGGTTTGGTTGGTGGCAGCGGTGGGTTTCGCTGCGGCGATCACGTGGTTGGTCAATACCAATCCTCTCGTGGCGGTGGCCGAGGTGTGGCGAGATCCCAGGTACCTGGCCCACTCGGTGCGCGAGCTCGCCACCTTCCCGCTCACCTACTATCCGCTTCCCATGGCCCTGCTGTTGGCCTGGGAACAGCCCGCCGGGGTTCGTCGAGGGCCTGCCACCGGAGCCGATCTGGCCCTTGCCGTGGCGGCGGTGTTGTTGGTGATCGGCTTTGGATATCAGGTGGTGGTGTCCCTGGCGAACGACGTGGGGTCGCTGGCCCAGCACCCGGGTTTTGCCAGAGACGGCGAATTGAGTATCGCCTACCTGCTCGGCTCCCACTATTTCGAACACGTTCTCGACAGCCTGTTCTTCGCGTTGTTGACCATATTGCTGGTTGCGATAGCCAGCCGTGATGGGTAGTTACTGCGTCGCGAGAATTCGGCATTCGAAATTCGAATACCCCCACCTACCCGGAGCGAGATGGCGCGATAGGCGGGCGTGCCACTTCTGACACTTTCGGGTGGATAGGCGCTGATGCCGTCATTGCCGTCCAGTCCCGAATAGTATCAGGGGAGGCAACCTGCCGGCGGCAGCGATTGTGGCCCGGGCCGGGAGGGTTGTGGCGGGGGGTGACCCGGCCACTGGCCACTCGCTGGTGACGGCTGGTCACCGCGGCCGGCTTGTCACGGCGAAGGCTGGAGGGCGGAGCCGGAAGGCCGCGCGTAACCTCGGGGAGCGCACAGGGGAGATGGGCGCGCCGGAATCAACCTGCCGCTGATCGCTGTCCCCCGTCGCTGGCGCTGGGCCTACCGCTGGTAGGCTCCAAAACCGCACATTGCTGCGGCGCGATGGCACATCCCGAATTTCACCCTCCTCATTTCACATTTCAAATTCAACCACTGTCCGTCTCACGGAAATCCGAATGAACCCAACGTTGAACTTTCAACTTTCAACTTTCAACTTTCAACGTTCAACGTCTACATCCTCCACACCCGCCCGAATTGCCTTGTGGTGTGAGAACCCCTACACTGCTCGGTGGTGGTGTTGATCCCGTGTGGGACAGCAACCCCACGGCAGCCGGCACGCGACCCTCACGATTCTGACCGGACTTGATCCAAAGGACAGGTACCAATGGTTGGCTCTCCCATTTCCCAGGCCTCTGGCCCCTACCTCCTGATCGGAGCGGGACGACTCTCCCGTCACCTCGGTCACTATTTCGACCTCGAGTCCATTGCGTGGAGGCGATGGGAGAGATCGAACGGTTCTCCCTTGCGGGATGCCATCGCCGGCGTCGGTGCGATCCTGCTGCTGATCTCGGATGACGCCATCGAGGATTTCCTCCAAGACAACGCCCGTCCGGGTGATCCGGCCTGGGTCCACTGTTCGGGCAGCCTGGTGACCGCCCTCGCCGGGGGCATTCACCCTCTGATGACGTTTTCAGACGAGCTGTATGACCACCAGGTCTATCGCCAAATACCCTTTATCTGCGAACGCGGCAGGACGCCGTTTCGAAGACTGTTTCCCCAATTGGCGAATCCGTCCTTCGAGATCGACCCCGGGGACAAGCCGCTCTACCACGCTTTGTCCGCCATGGCAGGTAACTTCACAACCCTGCTGTGGGGAAAGGCCTTTGCTGATTTCGAGCAGCGTTTGGACCTGCCCCGCGACGTGCTCTACCCCTATTTGGATCGGGTGGCCGACAACCTCAAGCATTCGGCATCTCCGCTCACCGGGCCCCTGAATCGCGGTGATCGGCGAACCGTCGAGAGCCATCTCGCTGCGCTTGCCGGCGACGGATTCGACGACGTCTACCGGGCGTTCGTGGCGGCCCATGGACACCCCTCGAGACGGAGTCAGACATGAAGAGTCCCGCGGATATGGCGGCCGCGCGATCGGCCGGCCGGGTGATCTCCATGGTCACCTGTTACGACTACTGGTCCGCGTGCATCGTCGCCGCCAGCACGGTGGACGCGATCCTGGTGGGTGACAGCGCGGCCATGGTGATGCACGGGCACCAGACCACGATTCCGGCGGATCTGGACATGATGTGTCTCCACGCATCTGCCGTTCGGCGGGGAGCGCCGGAGAAGCTGGAGGTTGTGGACATGCCGTTCCTCGCCCACCGCTACGGCCTCGAGCACACCATGACAGCGGTGGAGCGCCTCGTGAGATCGGGTGCCCAGGCCGTCAAGATCGAAGGAGCCGACGGCTCGGTGGAGACGATCAGACACATCGTCGACTCCGGGGTCGACGTCATGGGGCATCTGGGTCTCACCCCACAGTCGGTCCACAAGCTGGGCGGCTTCAAAGTCCAGGGTCGAGAGGCCCAGACAGCCAACAAGGTGCGCGAAGACGCGCGACGGTTGGAGGACGCAGGGTGCTTCGCTCTGGTCCTCGAGATGGTGCCGTCGGAGCTTGCCGGATCGATCACTGACTCGCTGTCGATTCCGACCATCGGCATCGGAGCTGGTTCCAAGACATCGGGTCAGGTGCTGGTGTTGCAGGATATGCTCGGGCTGCAGCCGGACTTCAGACCGAAGTTTCTCCGCACCTGGCTGGACGGATACGGCCTCATCCGGGATGCCCTCGATGGCTATGACAACGACGTGAAGGGCGGCGACTTTCCGTCCGATGAGGAGAGCTATCGATGAAGGTGGTTGCTGACCTGGCCCAGTGGAAAAATATCCGGTCCGATCTGGGTGATCGAACCGT
Organism: uncultured Holophagae bacterium; assembly: GCA_963710645.1. Lineage (GTDB taxonomy): Bacteria > Acidobacteriota > Thermoanaerobaculia > Thermoanaerobaculales > Sulfomarinibacteraceae > FEB-10. Next base: position 1,484,788 of record CAVQBD010000009.1, read on the forward strand.
GGGCTTCGTGCCCACCATGGGCGCTTTGCACGACGGTCACCTCTCGCTGATCCGACGGTCCGCAGAACAAAACGAAGTCACGGTGGTCTCGATCTTCGTCAACGCGACCCAGTTCAACGACACTGCAGACCTCGACGCGTATCCGCAGCAGCTCGCCGCAGACGCAGATCTGGCTGCCGACGCCGGAGCCGATATGGTCTTAGCGCCCGAGCACGGCGCAATCTACTCAGATGACTACCGCTATCGCGTCACTGAATCGAGCCTCAGCCTCCACATGGAGGGTTCCCATCGGCCGGGCCACTTTGACGGCGTGCTCACGGTGGTGCTCAAGCTCCTGAACCTGGTGAATCCCCGTCGCGCCTACTTCGGCGAGAAGGACTACCAGCAGTACCTCTTGATTCGAGGGATGGTCGAGGCCTTTTTCCTGCCGGTGGAGATCGTGCCCTGCCCCACGGTGCGGGCCACGGACGGACTCGCTCTGAGCTCGCGCAATGGGAGGCTGAGTTCGGAATCCCGGACTTTGGCTGCGCGGTTTCCCCACGTGCTGGCGAGTGGCGGAGACTCGCGGCAAGCGGGCCAGCGGCTCACGGCCGCCGGATTCGAGGTGGACTACGTGGTGGACTCCGACGGCCGCCGGTTCGGCGCGGTCATCCTTGACGGGGTCCGTCTGATTGACAACCTGCCTCTGGCGACCGACGAGGACTGAAGATGCAATTGACCATGCTCAAGGCCAAAATCCACCGCGCCACCGTCACCGACGCGGATCTGAATTATCAGGGCTCCATCACCATCGATCCCGAGATCCTGCGGGCAACGGGAATCCTGCCGCACGAGAAGGTGGAGATCTACAACTGCAACAACGGCGAGCGATTCGCCACCTACGTCATCGTCGGCGGCTCGGGGGATATCTGTGTCAATGGTGCCGCAGCTCGGCTGGTCCAGCGCGGCGATGTGCTCATCATCGTCGCCTACGCCCAGCTCGAAGGTGCCGAAGCCACCGACCACCGACCCGTGGTGGTCTTCGTGGATGAGCACAACGCGATTCGCGAACCGGAATCTGGCATCGGACCCGAGTGACTCTGCGGGCCCGTGTGGGCCGCGAGGATCGCCCCCGGTTCCGGGCGCCGTCAGCTGACGGGCGCGCCGTCCGGAATCGCCTTGAGGAGGGCCCGAGCTATCTCGGCCCATTCCGTCCCGGCCTGGGTGTCGAGGATGATGTCGAGTTGACGACGAGCCTCTCCGTAATCGGGGTCACCCCGCAGCAGGGATTCGGCGAAGTGGAGCCTGAGTAACGGATCCTGGGGTGCGATCTCCACCGCCTTGAAAAACACCTGGCGGCTGAAGTCCACATTGCCGGATCGGATGTACAGGATGCCTATTCGATCGAGCAGCATGGGCGAGTAGGGGTCCAGTTGGAGGGCCTCCTGGAAGGCCGCGCGCGCCTCCTCCCAGCGGTCGATCTCGGTGAGCACGCTCCCAAGACGTACGAGGACCAAGGGGTTGTCGGGGTCGATCTCCAGGGCCTTTTGCAGGGATTCGGCAGCGTCGTCGAACTCCCCGAGCCCCGCTTCCGCTCGGCTCAGAAGTTCAAGACTCTCAACGCGGTTGGGCTCGAGTTGGACCGCGGCCTCGAGCGCCGTGCGAGCCTGCTCGGCGCGGTCCGTGTCGAGATAGATCATCCCCATCACGACGTGCGCCCGAACATCGGTGGGATCGGCCTTGGCCACCTCATCGGCCAGCGCAAGAGCGTCCGGGTAGTTGCCGAGTACGAACTGGGCACGCGCCATGTGGATTTTCAGGGTCCGGTTGCCCGGGTCTGCGGCCAGCCCCAGGCGAGCAGTGTCGATCGCCTCGCCGGGCCTCTTGAGACGGAGCTGCTCGCTCGCCAGATTCACATAGCTCAGCACCAGCGGGCTACTCATGGGATTGTGCATCGTGGTGAGCTGTTCGCGGTCCGGGTACGGGCTGGTCCTCGCCCCCGAGCTGCCCTCGCTGAGGTAGCCGAGTGCGGCCAGCCTGGCCTGGACTTCCGGGTCGAAGCCGGTGGAGGTGGAGCGCGCCGGGTCGGGCGACGAATAGCTAAAGAAGAGCTCGTCGAGGAGTTGGTCCATCTCGGCGACCACGTCGGGACGCGCTGTCGCCACGTTGAATCGCTCGCCAGGGTCGTCCGCCACGTTGTAGAGCTCCGGATGCGGCGCCAGGATGTATTTCCACGTGTCGGTGCTCAAGGCCCGCAGCGGGGCCCAATCAAAGTTGTACTGGGCGAAGTGGCTCTCGGCCAATGCAGGGAGGGAACGTGTCGTGCTCTGGTCGAGCAGGAGAGGCACGAGGCTCTCGCCCTGCATCTCGGGATAAATCGGCAATCCGAGCAGATCGAGAATGGTCGGGGCCACGTCGGCGGTGCGCACCTGGGAGGCGACGGTGCCGCCACCGACGATGCCCTCTCCCGGCGCCGCAATCAGCAGCGGAACCCGGAGCGTAGTGTCGTAGACATAGGTTGCGTGGGTCGGTTCGCCGTGCTCTCCAAGGGCCTCGCCATGGTCGCCCACCACGACGATGATGGTGTTCTCCAGAAGATCGTTCTGCTTCATGTACGCCACGAGATTGCCGAAGTTCTCGTCTGCGAAGGCGATCTCACCATCATAGGGCGACGGCGCCTGGCTGTCGTACGGGGGCGGTGGTGCGTACGTCTGGTGGGGATCAAAGTAGTGCATCCACAGGAAGAACGGCTCGTTCTTGTGCTGATCGAGCCATCGGTATGCAGCTTCGTTCACCTGGTCGGCCCGACGTTCCAAGAAACCGAAGGAAAAGGTGGTCCGGGCCTCGATCTCGGCTTGGGTCCAATCCTGCTGGTAGTTGTCGTTGTAGGTGTCAAATCCCTGGTCGAGGTTGAACTGGGCGTCGAGGGGGAACGAGGCGATGACGGCTCCGGTAGCGAACCCGGCCTGGCCCAGGATCTCCGCAAGAGTGGTCACGTCCTCGTCGAGGAAGAATCCGTCGTTGTCGTGAATGCCGTGCCACACCGGGAACGTGCCGGTCATGATTGTGGTGTGGGACGGCAGCGTGAGCGGGACCGGGCTGATCGCCCGGTCGAACCGGATGGCTCGGTCCGCAGCAAACCCGTCAAGATGCGGAGTCATCGCCTCGGCGTACCCGTAGCACCCTAATCGGTCGGCGCGGGTGGTGTCGAGGGTGAGGATCAGAACGTTTGAGCGAGGCCTCGATGGCGCAGCGCACCCTCCCGATCCCAGCGCTGCGATCGCAGCGACAAGCAGCACCAGGGCTCGCTCTCTCACAGGTTCCCCGCGAAAATCTCGGCGTCGACCGAGGCCAGCACATCGCGCTGCAATCTGCCCTCGATTTCCTGCGGATAGCGCGTGTAGTAGTGGTCGCGCACCTCGGTGCGAGCCTCCTCGTAGGAGAGCAACTCCGGGTCTTTGATCTCCTCCACCAACACGAGCACGTAGCCAGGCTGGTCGTAGTTCAGATTGGAGACATCGTAATTCTCCAGCAGCATGGGCTCGCTGAGCTCGCCCTCATCCATCCGGGCGAGGGCGTTCTGGATGCGGGGCCCCGCCCAGAGTCCGAATCCGTTGAGTCTCACGAAGCCGATATCGCCGCCGCGGACCGCACTCTCATCATCCGAGTACCGCCGCGCAGCCTCGGCCATGTCGAGCGAGCCGGCTCGGACCTTTGCTGCGATGGCCGCCAACTCCTCGTAAGCGTTATACGGCCGGTCGACATCTTCGAAGGAGCTGACGATGATCCGCAAACGGTGGAGTTTTGGCGTCTGGAATCGGAGGTAGTTGGCGTCCCAGTGGGCGTTGAGGGTGCCGTCGGCCTCGAGCTCCTGGTAGATTGCATCCAGCCTCCGCTCCCGGGCATACTCGTAGCGTGCCTGGCGGAGGGCCTGGTCGATTCTCGCCGCGACCTCGGGCCTGTCGGCCATTCCCTCCTGCTCCGCCTTCCACAAGTGCAGCCGCGCAGTCGCTGCGCTGTGGAACCAGGTGGATGCAGGAGTGATCCTGGCCTCGATGAACCGCGTCTGACGCTTATACCGGCGGATGTCCGCCTCGCGCAAAACAAAGTCGTCGATAGCGAGGAGCTCCGCGTTGTCGTTCGCCTCTTCATCGCCGATCAGTTCCGGGTGGTAGCGCGCCCCACTCTCTTCGAGGAGGTCTTCGAAGACCTCGGCGGTGAGACGCTCCCGTTCCAGCGTCTCGAGGCGACGGAAGAGGCGGCCGCGGGCTTCTTCATAGGTCACCTCCGCCGCTGGGATGAAATCGTCGAGACGGAAGATATGATAGCCCACCGGCGTTGCCACCGGGTCGCTGATCTCGCCGGGTTCGAGGTTCCATACGATCTCTTCCAGGGCGGGGTCGAGAGCGCCACGGTCCAGCCGTCCGATGAGCCCGTGCAGGTGGGCGGTGTCCGAATCGGAGAGCTCCTTTGCCAAGTCGCCGAAGTTCGCCCCGTTGCGCAACTCCTCGACCAGCAGCTCCATTTCGGCTCTGGCGGCGTTTCGGTCCGCATCGGAGGCGTCGCGGCTGACCCTGCGAAAGATATGGCGAAGGCGGATCTGGTCCTCGTTGCCGAACTCGTCTTTGTGCTCCTCATAATAGGCGCGAACCTGATCCTCGGAAATGCTGATCTGCTTGGTGATGGCTTCTTCCTCGAACGCCTCCGCCAGCACCTTTCCGCGCACCTGCTCCAGGCGTTCCTCCAGCACGGCGTCGCCAGACGTCGCCTCGGTTTCCGCAATCAGCGCTTCGCGGGCAACCAGATTCTCCAATTTGATACGGCGCCACTCCTCGAGCGTCTGTCCCTTGGGCGGGCGCCGCCGCTCCTCGGGGAGGTTCAGGATATAGGCCTCGAGGTCGGCACGGGTCACATCGCCGGCGTTGGAGCGGGCCACGACATCGCCTTGATCGTCGGCAGTGCAGCCGGCCAGGGAGGTCAGCCCGATGAGTGCGAGCGCCAGTAAGGATCCACCACGACGACGAGGACGTGGTGCGAGGTTCCGGTGTGGGGAGTGGTTCACGGTGGTGGTTCTCCTGTGGAGTCGGTCGTCCGGAGGGTTTTCGGCCGACGCGATCCCCGGGCCGCGGCCGACGGCATCGGGGATTATAACAACGCGGGGAGCGGTTACCCCGCCCCCCGCGCTGATGTGCTGGATTGATGATGTTTTACTGGATGTTAATCGACTGCAGTTCCACGGGGACGCAGTTTTGGTCCTCGACCGTCACCCGCATGACCCAATTTCCGCCGAAGCCGAGGCTTGCGAGGTAAGCGGGGCTGTAGGTGCTGCCGGTGGTGTTGGTGCGGATCCACATGCGGCCCGCGGAAGCACCGGTGTCACGGCCGACGTACATGCCGCCATACACTCCGGCGAAGAAATTCTGAGTTCCAGTGACGACCAACCCTGCGGGCAGAAACTGAGTCTGCAGGGTTTGGGCCGTCGGGCATGGGCCCAGGGGGCCCAAGGCCGGCGCGAGGGGCGCGGTCTGGCGACTGGCCTGCGGGCTGGCACCAGCCTGGAACATCACGAAGCTGTTGGCTGTATTTGAATTGATCTTCGCCGTCACGGCGACGATCTCGAGACCAGCCTGGATGCACTGGGTGGGCACGTCGAAATCCACGATCGAGGAGAAGGTCGCGCCACCAGAGAGTCCCAGCCCCGACTCGCAGGTGCCGTCGTCATAGACGAGAGTCGACAGCGCTTCGCCGTTGGGGATGACTTGGCCATCGGCCCTGACAATGGGCGGAAGAGTATCCGGCACCGTGCCACCGTACGGGGCGCCGCCCACGTGGGACACGATACGGGACACGCCCGTGCCGTTCTCGGCCGAGATCACCCCGGCCATAACCATGGCGACGCAGACCGCCCCGATGGCAAAAAGTACATGATTCCTTCGCATACTGTTCCCTCCTTCATTCCTCTATCTGTCTATCAAGAAGATTCCAAATCTACAACTCAAAATAATGAGTCCAACCCGAGAACAGGTTGACGTAACGATAATACGCATTTGACCTGGGTTAAGTCAAGTGCTGTGATGCCGGACATATGCGCTGTTGGTGATGCGAGACGCGAAACCCCCGGAGAACTGGACCCCTGGCGGCCCTCACTTCCGAAGTGCATCCCAGAAAATCTCAGGTCACTCGGAGAACCGCGGCTCCGGTGAGACGCCCTTCCCGGAGCCGACTGAGGGCCTCGTTGGCATCCTCCAGCGCAAAGGGCTCCACCTCGGTATGAACCGGAATTCTGGCAGCTGTTTCCAGCAATTCCACTCCGTCGCGCCGTTCCAGATTGGCCACAGACACCACCGAGCGCTCCTCCCACAGGATCGAGTAGGCGAAGGACGGGATGTCCGACATGTGGATACCGCCGCAGACGACTGTGCCGCCCTTCCGCACAGCGCGCAGGGCCGTCGGCACAAGGGAACCCACCGGAGCGAAAATGATGGCGGCATCGAGCTCCTCCGGGGGGCTTTTGTCGGAAGATGCGGCCCACACCGCGCCGAGGGACCGGGCGAAGTCCTGCGCCGCCAGGTCCCCGGCCCGGGTGAAGGCGTAGACCTTGCAGCCCCGATGGACCGCGATCTGAGCCACAATGTGGGCCGCGGCGCCAAAGCCGTAGATCCCGAGCCGTTCCAGGCCTTCGCCGCAGAGCCTCAGCGACCGGTATCCGATCAAGCCGGCACACAACAGCGGCGCCGCCGCCACGTCGTCGAAACTACCGGGGAGCGTGAAGCAATAGCGCTGGTCGGCCACCGCGTATTGGGCAAATCCTCCGTTGAGGGTGTAGCCGGTGAAGCGGGCCTGGTCGCAGAGGTTCTCCCGGCCCATGCGGCAGTATCGACAGACGCCGCAGGTCCAACCCAGCCAGGGGACGCCGATCCGGTCGTCGATCTCGAGTCCGCTGACTCCATCGCCCACCGCCACCACCCTGCCAACGATTTGGTGGCCAGGGATGATCGGCAGCGGGGCATGGGGCAGCTCACCATCCACCAGGTGGAGATCGGTCCGGCAGACGCCGCAGGCCGTCACCTCGATCAAGACCTGTTCCGAGCCTGGTGTGGGCACCGGCACCCGGCGACGTTCGAGGGGTCGCCCGGTTGCGGCAAGGACCATAGCTGTCATCTCGTGGGGGATTGGGTCGTTGCGGCTCATGTGAACCGGATTGTAGCGTGGGTGAGGTCGATGTGGTTGTCTCTCAGAGCGGGCCGTTTCTCAGTGGACCCGACCGGGGGAGAAATCACCGTCCTCGTCTTCGAACCCGTGGACCAACGCGAAGAAGTAGGCTGCGAAGCGTTCGCTTTCACTCTCCACCAGGAGTTCGAAGACATGTTCGTCTTGGCGCTCCTGGGGAACCGCCTGGACGTAGGAGATCTGGTCGGGGTCCAGCAGCAGCTCACCCACCAGGCGTTTGCCCCGCAGGACCTGAACCAGCAGGGTTTGAGGAGCCTCGGCGGCGAAGTGCCAGTGCAGGTCTTCGTCGTCATAGATCACGCTCTCAGGAGTCCCCGCCCGCACGATGCAGTTGGGATGAGCCATCAGCCAACCCCAGAAGGTCTCGAACGGCATGGTGAATGGTGCGTCCATCTTCTATGCGGCCTCCCGAGGGCCGTGACCGGGAAAACAGCATAACCCGACGCCGCAGCCGTTGTGAAACGGAACGGCCCACGCCGGGTGGCGTGGGCCGTGACATGGTTTGATGTTGTGAGATCTACTCGACGTTGAAACCCATCAGTTCCACCGGCACACCGTCGCCGTTGAAGCGGGCTCGGATCATGGCGTTGTAGGCGCCTTCGGCGTAGCCGTAGCCGGTCCAGGAGTCGACTGCGAATCCATGGTTGTCCGGGCCCGACGTGTCGATTCCCACGTTGTAGTAGTCACCCGTATCGCCCGTCGTTGAGTAGTAGGCGGCGATCCATGCGGTGTTGTTGAAGACGAAGGTCGTGTTGCCGAGGAAATCACCGGTCGTATTCACAAAAAACCACCCGGTCGCGGTGGTATCCGTGGTGGCGTAGGTGAACCACTGGTCATCATTTCCCTGCAAGGTGGTTCCGGAGATGCCCGTATAAGCGGTCAGGTAGAAACCGGTGGTCGGACGAGATCGCCAAGTACGCGCTCGCCTGGTCGCAGTAGAAGGTGCCCCAGGACGAGGTGAATTTGTTGCCGACGCTTCCACCGTCGATGACGTAACTGGAGGCCCAGTCTTCCCGGGTGTTGTCATCGTACTGGATCCAGGCCGTAGCCTCGATGGCCGGAGGCGTCTGTCCGGAGCCCTGCTGAACCCGGGCCACTCGTGGACGATCCGGCTTCTGCTTGTCGGCTGCAACCGCCGCGAAAGCGAGACCCGTGACGCAGATGGTTATGATCATCACCGTGATCCAAGATTTCCGGCCCATGGGATCCTCCTCGGGAGTCAGTGGTGTATTTTCAATGCCCAATTAGGTTATCACAAGGCTCTGCCCCGGAGAAATCTCGGTGGTGAGCCCGGGTGATTGAACTGACCTACCAATCCCGGCTTGAATTCGACAAACCTCCTCCTGTTGGACGATTGGCCGGCTGGGCAGGGGGGGGGGCGGTACAATGCGCGCTGCTTCGGGGGAAGGAACGGCGTGAAGAAAACTGTCCTCTTGGCCCTGCTGGTTGCGGTCTTGGTAGGATGCGGGAAGTTTGGTCCCGCCAGCCCTCGCAACGTGATTCTGGTGTCCATCGATACGCTGCGCGCGGACCACCTCGGCTGTTACGGTCACGACGGCATTCGGACGCCCAACATCGATCGGTTCGCCCTGCGATCGCTCCGGTTCGACCGCTGTTTCTCGGCCGTGCCCATTACCCTGCCATCACACACCACCATGATGACCGGCATGTACCCCCTTCGGCACTCGGTGCGGGACAACGGCACCTTCAATGTCCCCGACGACATCCCGACCGTTGCCACCACACTCGGGGCGCGCGGCTGGCGGACAGCGGGTGTGATCGGTTCCTTCCCGCTGACATCGCGGTTCGGACTGTCCCGTGGCTTCGACATCTGGGATGAGGACCTGTCCAACCAGTACGTCAAGGTCATTTCCTTGTTTTTTGACGAGCGCAAGGCCGACCGGGTCACAAGGCGGGCCATCTCGGTGCTCGATGAAATCCAGGATGAACCTTTCTTCCTCTTCGTTCACTACTTCGACCCCCATCACCCGTGGGATCCGCCATTGGCCTATGCGCGGCAATACCGCGAATTGATGTACGACGGCGAGATCGCCTTTGTGGACTCGTGGCTCGGCCAGCTGCTAAATGAGGTGGAAAAGAGAGGTCTGCTCGATGACACCGTCGTCATCATCACGGCGGATCACGGCGAGGGGCTCGGCGACCACGAGGAGTTCACCCACTCCATGCTGCTCTACAACGAAACCACCCGGGTTCCGCTGCTCGTCTACTACCCCGGGGTTGAACCGGGCACGGTCGCAGCACCAGTCTCGTTGGTGGACATCGCCCCGACGGTCTTCGAACTTTTGGGTGTGGAGGTGGACCACGGCATGGACGGCCACTCCCTTTTGCGGCCCCGACCCGACGGCGAGCCCATCTACATGGAATCGCTGGCAGGACGCCTGCAGCACCAGTGGAATGACACCCGTGCCGCTGTGGTCGGCGACTCCAAATACATCCTGGGTTTTCAGCCCCAACTTTTCGATCTTGCTGCCGACTTCGGCGAACGGGAAAACCTGGCACCAGGCGCCGCGGACCAGGTATCAGTCCGCGATCAGCAACTGCGCGCCTCGATCGAGTCCGGCCGCGGCCGGCGCTCGCTGGAGGAGAGTTTCACGGTGGCCGACGCCGAGGTGGCTGCCCAGCTTCGAGCTCTGGGATATCTTGCGGCCGAAGCGGTTGATCGCGATTGGTCGGAGCTTGCGGAACTTATCGATGGCCGTGACCCGAGATTCATGGTGGGTTCCATCGAGGTGCTCAGTCGTGCCCGGGGTCTGCTCAACAAGGGCGAGTTCCTGCTCGCGGGTGAGGTCCTGGAACAGGCCCTGGCCGTCAATCCCAACGACGCCGAGTTGCTCAAACTGTTGATGCTTCGGCATCTCTTGACCCGTAACTATGAGGCCGCCGCCGATGCGGCCTCGCGGTATGAAGCCGTGGGGTCTATCACCGAAACCCATTTCCTGCTAGCCGCAGAGGCAAAACGGGGAGTCGGCGATTGGCAGGGTGCGCTGGACAACGTCGAAAGGTATGGCCTCACCGCAAAGAACCGCGACTATTACCTCAACAAGGCCGGAATCTTGGTGGAGATGGGTCGACCTGACCTGGCCCTGGTGGCGTTGGAAGAGAGATTCGACAGCGAACCATGTGACCGTGAGTCGTTGACGGCCGTGTCCAAGATCCATCTTGACGCCGGCGACCGTGAAGCGGCTGCTGTGGTGTGGCAGCGAATGCTGACCTGCGACTCCTCAGATCCCATGGCGCTCTACAACCTGGCCAACCAGAGCCTCGAAGCCGGTGACGTCGTCTCGGCTCGTGACGGATATCGGCGGGCGGTGGAGGCTGATCCCCATTATCTTCCCGCCCGTTACGGTCTCGCCCTGGTGCTTTTCCAGGACGGCGACCTGGAGGGCGCTGCGGAGGAACTCCGACGTGTTTTGGGGGCCACGACAGTGGAGTCGAATATGGGCCGGCGAGCCGCCGAGCTGTTGACCGAGTTGGAGGGACGGCTTGAGGACTGATGTGTTGATGGCCGTGTTGGTGGTGGCTTTTGCAGCCGGGTGCGGTGCACCGCAGGACCCCGTGGTGATGCGATACGGATCGACGGTTGTGGGCGTCGAAGAGCTGCTCGACGAGGCCCTGGGCCAACGGTACCAGGGGCTTTCACCCGAACAGAAGACCGAATTCGCGCTCCGTCAAATTCTCATGACGGCCCATCTCGCCGCCGAACCCGCCAGCGACGACGACATCGAGGTGTTGCGACACAAAACGGCTCGTATCGCCAGTCAACGCTGTCTCGCCGTCAAAATGAAACAGATAGTCGCGGCTTCGCCCATCGACATCGAAGCGGAGTCTGTGACCTATTTCGAAGCTCATCGGGATGAGTTCTCGATCCCGGACAGATTCGTGTTGGATCTGATCTTCATCCCCTCGGAGAGTCCTGGTTCCGATCTCACGGCGCGGGACGTGCTTGCCCAGATCGAGGCCGACCCCGCGAGTTTCGCCGAGCTGGCCCGCCTTCACTCCCAGTCCGAAACAGCTGCGACTGGGGGTCGGACCCAGCCCATCCCCGCAAGCGCAGTTCACCCCGAGGTTCGCCGGGCGGTGGTCCAACAGCAATCGTCGGATCGACCCTTCATCGTGGCCATCGATCGTGGTCACTACATCCTTCGTGTGGTCCAATTCTGGCCCGAGATTCCCGCCCGGTTTGATGAGGTTCGACAACAGGTGGCGGGGGCCGTTCGACGCCAGGTGATGGACCGGATTTATCGAGAGGCGGCCGAGCAGGTGCTCGGTGGGACCGAGGTGGAGATCCGGACAGATCTCTTTCTGGCGCCTCGGGTTGGGGCGGAAGAAAAGGTCGTCTCGGTTGACGGACAGTGGTTTTCCGTCCGCGACATCTACACCGCCATGCCGGTGGATGGCTCGGTACCGGGACCCCAGCTGAGAACGGAATTCTCCAACTTTCGGCGGTGGCTGGTTTCGAGCAAGTATTTTGATTGTCCTGAACCCACCGACCCCATCGTCGACGACGGAAATCTCGCAGCGAGCCGGCTCGACCAGACTCTGGTCGAATTCGTCTCCGAGAACCTGAGGGAGGAAGTGCTGAGGTATCACTCGGTCCACCGGATGGCCCTGGAAACAGCACCGGAGTTCACCTTTGATCTCTACGTTTTTCCCATCGATGGATCTGATCCCTACGCGGCGCGTTCCCGGTACCGCGATGTGATGGAGCAGATCCAATCGGGTGAAAACGTGACAGGCGATCGGCTTGAGACCGCGGGAGTGTCGTTTTTCCCCGACGTGGTGATGACCGACTTGGAAACCGCCCGATACGACCGCGGCCTGCAAGGAGCGTTGTCGAGGCTGGAAGAGGGGGGGACTTCCAGGCCCGTGAAAGCCGCTGATTCCCCGGTCTGGCTGGTGGTCCGGCTCCATGGAAGGGTGGATCCACGACCCTTGAATCCCGACAGCCCGGAGGATTTTGCAGTCATCGCTGCCCGGTATGTGGCGGACTCACGAGAGCAGGTCGTGGAGAAGATGTTCGACGAGATCCGACGTGATGCGGTGATTGACGACGCCCTGGTGGCCCGATGTGTGGAGACTCTCCGCAACGATGGCGAGATCCCAGATGGCGAGTGATCTTCGAAAGTCCGGAGCGGGGGTCGCGTCCCTGGTTCTGATCTTCGTCGCGCTATCAGGATGTGGCGGTGGAGAGGAGACGGTTGCCGCGCGTACCGATGTCTTCGTGATGACCGATGGGGAACTGGAGAATTGGACCCCGTTCCTTGAACAGAAACGCGAGCTGCGGGACCGGCTGAGGAAGGCTGAGGATCGTCGGCAGGAGCTGCTCCGTGTCATAGCAATCATCCGGCTTGTCCCGCCCGAGTACGGTGAATTGGTCCCCGCTGGTGAGATCGAAGCCGCTGAGCGTGATCTTGAACTTCGGCAGGTTCGCGCCACCTATTTGGACGCGGTGCTCAGACCTCAGATCGAGGTTCGCGAGGATGAGATTCTTCAGATTTTTTCCGAGCATTACCAGAACTACCAAAAATCCGAAGCAGTGCGAGTGCTGGAGATCTTCAAGTGGGCGCCTCCGGATCTGCCGGAGTTCCGACAGGAGCGTCTGGCCGAGCTGGAAGCCCTGAGATTCCAGATCAAAAGTCGGGAGGACTTCGAGGCGGCCGCGTTGGATCAATCAGACGCCACCAGTGCCTACAAGGGAGGACGGATCGGTACCCTGTACCGCGATCAGGTACGTGGAGCGCTCGAAGGGGCGTTGTTTTCCGGAGGCGATGGCCTGACCGATGTGGTGGCGTCGGGCAGCGGGTTCTACCTGTTCTTCATCATCGACCGTCTGCCGCCCCGGACCAACGAGTTGAGAGACGTGGCCGACGGCATCGAAAAGACCATTGTCAGGCAGCGCCTTCAACGGCTGATGGCCGACGACGCGTCGCGGCTCAAGGGCGAATATGAATTCCGCGTCATACCGGCGCACGAAACCGACGACGGTCAACCCCGGCTCCGCTTGGGAAACGAAGTTCTGACTGCGGAACAACTGGGCGTACCTGCCGGGCTGAGTGACCAAGCGAAGACCAAGAGGATGGAGCAACGTGGTCTGACAACAATAATGGAGCGAGAGCTCGCCCAACGTGGAGTGGTCCCCAAACCCCCGAATCCCATGGAAATGGCGTGGATCCGGTATCGATTAGCTTGGCGCCGAGCCGTCGCGGCCGAACTCAGCACGACACCAGCCGGCGAGGAATCAGGCCAGGGAGATTCCGACCCGGCGCAAAATGTGGAGCGCTGGACTTTCGATCTGCTTCGAGTCCCGGCCGGCGAAGGAGCCGAGGCGTGGCATGCGGCCTTTCGGGCCCGCCATGACCTACCACCCCATGCCGGTCTTGAAGAACTCCGGCTCCGTCTTGCGGACGATCATGGGCTGGAGGGTCGGATCACCGAGTACCAAGGGGTAACCAGTCGCGAGGCTGGACCTCTGGGGCCCGAGATCCACACCACCATCAAGAAGATTCTCGTGCCCGGTGAGTTTTCAGTACCTCTTTTTCTCGAGGAGCGTGAAGAGGTGGTGGTGATCCACCTTCACTCGAAGCAGGTCGATCCCGAGGCATCCACCGCTGCCAACGAGCAGCGGAATCGCAATCGCCATCGCCGCGCGGTGGAGCAGCGACTCGAACGCGACCTCCTCCGGGAGTCCGGGTTCGTCATGGAGTCGCGCAGCTAGCTCAAAACCAAGGATCTTGTTGATGCATTTGGCCGCCCTTCGAGGCGACCGTTCCTCTCCGGGTTGCGCGCCGGGCAACCGACCCATATCTTTAGATCACAGAGCCACGGTGAACGCTGTAAGTCATTGAACGTGCCCTGCCCTGGGACGTTTGGATCGCCACGAAAGGAAACAACGTGGGTCCATCGGATCATCCGGCCGAGTTGCGCACGATCCTCGATCGCCAACGACGGGCCTTCCAGGCCGAGGGGGAGGTCTCAGCCGCAGCTCGTATCGACCGCCTCGATCGACTCGCGGGGATGTTGGTGGACAACGAGGGTCGGATCGCCGACGCGGTCACCCAGGACTTCGGCTGCCGCTCCCGCGACTTCTCCCGCTACGGTGAGATTGCGTCGTGTCTCAAACTGTTGCGTTACTCGCGCCGCCACCTGAAGTCATGGATGCGCCCCGAGCGTCGCAGTGTGGAGTTTCCGGTGGGCCTGCTTGGTGGACGAGCACGGGTGCAGTGGGTTCCAAAGGGGGTGGTCGGACTGATCAGCCCCTGGAACTACCCCGTGTTCCTGGCTCTGGCTCCGTTGGTCGATGTGCTCGCTGCTGGCAACAGGGCCATGATCAAACCGTCCGAGTACTCCCCGATCACCTCGGCGCTGCTGGCAGGGCTCGTGGCCACTGTCTTCGAAGAGACCGAGATCGCCGTGATCCAGGGCGAAGTGAATACCGCGAAGGCGTTTGTTCGACTGCCCTTTGATCACATCGTCTTCACAGGATCCACCGAGGTGGGTCGCGCCGTCATGGCGGCGGCCTCTGAAAATCTGGTGCCGGTCACCCTCGAACTGGGCGGAAAGTGCCCGGCCATCCTCGGTCGTTCGGCCAGGTTTGCCCAAGCGGTCGAGCACATCGTCCTCGGCAAGCTGATCAATTCCGGTCAGATGTGCATGGGTGTGGACTTCGCGTGGGTTCCCGCCGACCGGCTCGAGGACTTTGTGGCTGCGGTGACGGCGACGGTCCGGTCCCTGTATCCCACAGTGGAAGACAACCCGGACTACACTTCACTGATCAACGATCGACATCTAGGGCGGCTGGCAACCATGTTGGAGGAGGCGCGGCGCACAGGCGCCCGCGTGGTGAGCCTCAACACCGACGACAACGATTCCTTGGAAAACGATCTTCGCAAACTGCATCCCACCCTTGTTGTGGATCCCGACGATGGACTGCAACTGATGCGGGAAGAGATCTTCGGTCCAGTGCTCCCAATCAAGGGCTACCACAGCATCGACGAAGTTCTGGCCTGGCATCACGCCCACCCGGCGCCGTTGGCCCTCTACTACTTCGGGACCGACCGCAAGGAGCAGGCGAGGATTGTCTCTGGGAGCCGATCCGGGGGAGTGACCGTCAACGGCGTCATCGCACACGGGGTCATGGCGACCCTGCCGTTCGGCGGTGTTGGGGCGAGCGGTATGGGTGTCCTCCACGGTCGAGACGGCTTCAAAACCTTCAGCCAGCCCCGGGCGATCTTGGAGGCACCGCGAACAAACCTCTTCACCTTGATGGGGCTGCGCCCGCCGTATGGGGAACGACTACGGTGGATGATCAGGAAAGATCTGCGCAGATAGCTCGAATGACAGTCGGGAGGTCGGTCATGATCCGGGCAGACAATCTAAAGTTCGATACCATCGTGGTTGGGACGGGCCCCGGGGGCGCAACCGTAGCGCGGGAGCTGAGCCGTCGTGGTCAGAGGGTCTTGATGCTGGAGCGGGGTCGTAACGATCCCGTCAGTGGAACGGCATCACAGATGATCCGTGATCTTCTGTGGCCGGGGCGTGGGATGTCGTTCACCCCGGATCTGGCAGCGGTCAGCAGGGGAATCACCACTGGCGGGTCTTCGATATTTTATTGTGCGACCGGCTTTGATCCACCCTTCAAGCTCTTTCGGCGTTACGGTATCGAGCTTTCCGATGAGGTGCAGGAGTTGAAGGCCGAGCTGCCCTACGGCCCGCTCAAGGAGGAGCTCATTGGTCCCTTCGCCACGGCCATCATGGCCAGCGCGAGGGACCTCGGCTACGATTGGCGGCCACTCGACAAGCTCGTGTTTCAGGATCAGTGCCGCGCCGACTGCGACCTCTGTTTTCCGGGTTGCCCTTACGGTGCCAAGTGGACGTCGCGTGTCTTTGTCGATGAGGCGGTTGAAGATGGCGCCGTGCTCGCCACGCGAACCCGGGTGCGGCGAGTGCTCACCGACGGCGGTTCAGTGGTTGGTGTCGAAGCCGTGGTCAAAGGAGAGCGGAGGTGCTTTGATGCCCCGCGGGTGA
The DNA here is from genome assembly GCA_963710645.1 of uncultured Holophagae bacterium. Lineage (GTDB taxonomy): Bacteria > Acidobacteriota > Thermoanaerobaculia > Thermoanaerobaculales > Sulfomarinibacteraceae > FEB-10. Next base: position 1,501,042 of record CAVQBD010000009.1, read on the forward strand.
TTCTGTCGGCGGGCGGAATCGGCTCGGCTGAAATTCTCGCAGCCAGCGAATGTGAGGACATTGGTCGGGATTTCTTTTTTGATCCCCTGGTCGGCGTGATGGGGACGCTCCCTACCGTAGAGGGAGGTCGGGAGTTTCCGATGGCCACCGGTATTCGAATGGAGGAGGAGGGCTGCGTCCTGACGGATTTGACCTGGCCACGATGGATGTATCGGTTGTTCGCCTCGTCGGCCCTTCGCCTCGACCGTACCCACGTCCACAAGAACACTGCGGTGATCATGGTCAAAATCCGTGACGAACTCGATGGTCGGCTGACCCGTCGCGGGGGCATCCGCAAGCGACTCACCCCGGCGGATCGGTCCGGGCTCAGACGCGGCGTTGACCACGCCCGGAGGATCCTCACCAACGCGGGGGCCAAACACGTGTTCACCTCGCGGATTCTGGCAACCCATCCGGGCGGAACCGCAAAGGTAGGCGAGGTCGTCGACAGCAATCTCCAGACCGGGATCAAGGGCCTCTACATATGCGATTGCTCGGTGATACCCGAATCCTGGGGTCTGCCACCTACTCTCACCATCCTCGCCCTCGGTAAACGACTGGGGAAACACCTCGGAGGAGATGTCATCGAGGCGTGACCAGGTGTTGTGGACCACTGGATTTCAATTTTGTCTTGACAAAATTTTTTGTCGGTAATATTTTGAACCCATGGTCCCGACCCAAAGCAACATCGACGTCAACGAGGTGGCGTTGCTGCGCCGGTCCTCCGACGTGGCCATTCTGCTGCCATACCCACGGGTCAAGTTGCTCGAAGAGCTTCAACGACCCGACTCTGCCGCTGGCTTGTCGCGACGGATGGGAATCCCACGACAGAAGCTGAACTACCACCTTCGCGAGCTGGAAGGCGCTGGGCTGGTGGAGCTGGTGGAGGAGCGGCGTCGCGGCAACTGCGTCGAGCGGGTTCTCCGCGCATCGGCGAGACGCTACGTGATCAGCCCCGAAGTCCTTGGTGAGCTCGGTGGCAGACCCGAGGAGGTTCGTGACCACTTCTCGTCAAGCTATCTGGTGGCCGTGGCATCCAAGGTCATCGGGGAGGTGGCCCATCTGAGAGAGCAGGCTGAAGGGGCCGGGCAGAAACTGCCAACCATGACCCTGGAATCAGAGGTGCGGTTGACCGACGTTGCCCACAGAAACGCCTTCGCCAAGGAACTCTCCGATGCGGTGGCCCATCTCATCGTCAAGTACCACGACGCCGAGTCGCCCGAGGGCGGGGCTTTTCGCCTTTTGTTGGCGGCCTACCCATCCATACCTTCCCCCAACGGAGCTGAGAACGAGGACGGTGTCTCATGAAGGACCACGTTGAAACGGGGTGGTCCGACGGTCTCGGGGAAGATCTCTGACTCGAGGAATCTCGCCGACTCAAGAGGTTCCCAGGTCTTGGGGCCGGACCCCAGGACCTCGGGATTCGGGACTCGGGACTTGGAACAGTTCTCAGAGGACCGCAAGGAGCCCGGCAACGAGCCCGATCAGCCCGAGGCATCCGCAGCCGGTGCAGCCCCCGCCGTGACGTAGTGCCGAGTCGAAGGCGGCGCGGCTGGCGGTCCGACCGACGATGGGGACCGCAGCAATGGCGACCCGGGCCGCGGTCTGACGCCATCGTTCCATCTCCTCCTGTTCGAGCCTGTTGCGGAGGATCTGCTTCTCGATGGCCACCCGTTCGCGGTGCTTCATCTCCTCTCGGGTGCGAACCACCTCCAGTTCCTCGGCTCCGGGAACAAACCGCAACAGCGAGCTGCAATAGTCGCACAGCACCTCGGTCTCCCCCATGGGCACGACCAGAGGGGCTCCGCAGTTCGGACAACCCGGGCTGTCAGTTTCCATCGCCGAAAGGATAGCTCAATCCAAGATCGATCAAAGAACGAAGCACGAAGAACCCCGCCCGCCACGGAGCTGTCATTCTGAGGAGCGCCGGAGCTGCGACGAAGAAATCGGGTGGGGGTGGAACGGTGACTTGCCCCCCCACCCAGATCCTTCGACTCGGCCCGGTGGGCCTCGCTCAGGAAGACAGCAATTGACGCGCCACCGTCCGGATGGGTGGGGGCCACAACCCACAACCCACAACCTACAGCAAGTTCATGGTAACGGGCTCGGGCTCGGGAGGGGGGGCCGGCATCTGGCATCCGGCGTCTCGGCGGGCCGGGGGCTAACCCAGCCCCTTCGCGATCTCCACCAGATCCCGGGGATCCTCGGCGCGAAAATCGGCCCGCGCGGTCCAGCCCTCGTCCTGGCCGTTCATTCCGTACAGTGCCGCGACCGACACCACGTGGATGGGAACCCCTCGGTTGTTCAGGGCGTGGTTGGCGTTTTCAACGGTTCGGAGGTCGGTTTCGTGATCCCCCACATAGACCACCGATCCCGGGGCGAAAGCGGTGAGTTCATCAATGGCGAGGAGGAGTCCGTCAGGGGCCGGCTTCTGCTGGAGATTCGCCACTTCGGTGTAGCCGATGATGCACCTGAACATTTCTCCGAGGCCGTGGGCCGACAGCGTGGCTCTGATATTCGAGCTGCAGTTCTGCGACACCACACCTAGGGGTATGCCGTCGAGGAGGCCGAGGGCCTCGGGGATGCCCATCAGCGGTGGGGTGGGCGTCTCATCGGCCAGCTGATAGGGGGTCCACCGGGCGCCGGCGCGGTCGGTCTCCTCCTCCGAAAGACCGAAATGGAGTTGGTAGAACTCCCGCCAGTTGACCGACACCCGTTGGGCCTGGTCGTAGCGTTCCTGTGATCCCATGACCTCGAAATCGGAGGCCGTCCGTCCGGTGACCTCTTCGATGATCCGCCGGTTCACGAGCATGTTTTTGGCGCGCGTATCCACCAGGGTGCCGTCGAAATCCCACAGGATCGCGGTCACGGGCGATGGGATTCTCATTCTTCCGGGTACTCCAGCAGGCCGGTGTGGGCGATCAGCTTCCATCCGTCGTCCATTTTCGTATAGATCTTGCACGCCCGGCCGCACCAGAGGAAGTCGGTTCCGTCGGAATCCCGCCACAGAGTGTCCACGTCCACCACCGCGAATGCCCCGTCGCCCTGTTCCGAGACCACTATTTTCAACGTGCGTCTGGTGTTCCGAACCAGTTCGTGGCTGTCGAAGAGCTCCTGCCAGCCGTTCCGCCAGCGATCGAAATCGAATCGGCCGATCTCCAGCTGCCATTCCATGGGATCGTGGGCACTCGAGGCGGGGGGCCAGGGCCACACCATATCGGGGTGAAAGATGGTCATCAGAAGGTCCACGTCCCGGGTGTCCCAGGCGCGGGTTTCTCGATCGACGATCTCCTGAATCTCGGCTTCAACAGGGTTTGTCGTAGACATTCTGGACTGCCTCCAGGAGCTCTCCGATGGCGTTGCCATCGATGAAGATGTGGTTGACCTCGAATCCCACCGGGACCATCAACCTGCCATCCCGTTCGAAGAAACGACCAAAGGCCACCCGCGGACGACCGTCCGTGGTGTCTTCGGGAGTGGCGTGGGTCAGGCCGGTGAATTGGACCGCCGGCAGCGCAGTGTACAGCACGTGATTCGTATCGTCGGGTTGGGCAAGGGTGGTGTGTTGGCGGATGGCCGCCCTGACCTCGTCGGCTCGGCGATTGAATGCGGCGCAGTCGGAGTCATAGCCGAAGTAACCGAAGCTGAACAACCCGTCGGGCGACGGCAGGGTCGCCGCCACTTCGAGCTGGTCATAACGGACGATTCCGCAGTCGCGGAGGCGGTACCTGAAGTCTTCCACAGGTTGCATGGCGCGGGTGAAGAAGTAGCACAGGTTGAGGTAGATGGGGTATCCCTCAGCATCTGTGAAGGCTTTGAGGCCAGTGATGTCGAGTTCCACGGTGACGGCGTAGAACGGGTTGCCATAGGAGCGGAAGAAATCAAAGTGCCGCTGGCGGTGGTAGTTGTCGACGATTCGATAGGTCATTTGATCCTCACGACTGCGGTGAGAATAACCTACATCGCTGATGAAGAGCGAAGGTGCCCGCCCATCCGAACAAGCCATTGTGGAGCGGGCCTCCGGCCTGCGACCGGAGAGGGCGGAGTTCTTGGTTCTCAATTCTCAGTGTTGAATTCCCACCCAACCCCGCCTGTACCGGATGGGTGGCTGGAACTCAGAACTCAAAATTCAGAATTCAAAATTCCGCGGTGCCGTGCAGCCGGGACGGTGGCTCCACAACAGCCCGCCACACCCTGTCATCCTGAGCGAGCGGCGGCGCCGTGACTCGAAGGATCTGTGTGATCTGTGGGTCTAAACGCTGATCGCGGCGTCCAGAGCCAACGAGATCATCTCGTCGAAGGTCGTCTGGCGCTCATCAGACGACAGCGCCTCGCCGGTGCTGATGTTGTCCGAGACCGTGCAGATGGACAGCGCCGCCACCTTGTATTCGGCGGCGAGGGTGTAGAGGCCGGCGGTTTCCATCTCGACGCCGAGGATGTCGTAGCGTTCCATGAGGTCAAAGATTTCAGGCTGTGCCGGGTAGAACAGATCGGCGGAGAAGATGTTGCCGACATGGAATCGGAGATCACGGTCTTCGGCGGTCCGGACCGCGCGCCGGAGCAGATCGAAGTCGGCGACCGCGGCCAGGTCGTGGCCGGCAAAACGCGAGCGGTTGACCCCGGAATCGGTGGAGGCCCCCATGGCGATGATGATGTCGCGCAGCCTCACCGAGGGATGGACCGTGCCACAGCTTCCAACGCGAATGATCTGCCGAGCCCCGTAGTCCCGAATCAGCTCGGTGATGTAGATGGAGGCCGACGGAATGCCCATGCCGTGGGCCATGACCGAGACCGGGTGCCCCTCGTACTCCCCGGTGAAACCGAGCATGTTGCGGACGTCGGTGACCTGGCGGGGTTTGGTGAAGAATGTCTCGGCGATGTACTTCGCTCGGAGTGGGTCACCCGGCATCAGGACAGTGGCCGCGAAATCGCCCGGCTTCGCGTTCATGTGTTTGGTGGCCATGGATGCTCCGTTCCACCGTCATGCGTCCATTGGAACGGCGCTCACAACGGCGATGTCTCTCGCGGACGTCATTCTACATGGAGGCCCGAAACCCCCCACCCGCACGCCCAATTCGAAATTCGAAATTCGAAACCTCCCACCCGCCCAATTCAGAATGTGAAATGTGAGACTGCCCCCGCCCAAGATGAACCGCGGAGACGCAGAGGACGTAGAGAGGGGCAACTCACCTGGCCCTGACAGACAGTTTGCGGCACGCCTTCGGGTCCAGGTGCTGAGTTTTCGCGCAGCCCGAAGCGCCAGGTCAGGGTGCTGTCTTGGCGGCCGGGCTCTGCGTACTCTGCGCCTCTGCGGTCATATCCGGGTGCGAGAGAGGTCTCGCGTCCCGCGTCTCGTATCTCGCATTCGGGTGGGTGGGGGTCTCATAGCCCCACAGCCCGGGTGGGCTGGGGGACCGGGAGTCAACCCGTAACCCGGAACCATTGTCGAGTTTTTGGTGGCGAGACCCATACTGATATCGACTCTCTTCATGCCAGCTTCACGCCCCGAAGATCAGGTGGCGCCCGGCCCAATGGACTGCTATTCTTCGTGGCGAGTAATCACAATCTTTGGGGGAGGAACCCATGGCACACGCAACACTCGGACGCTTTTTGAGTATCGCGGTATTTGCCCTGCTTCTGGTCGCCTTCGGCGGCCTTTCTTATGCGCAGGATGTTCCCGCTGACGAGATGGACACTACGATGGAAGAGGAGGGCGATGTCCCTCCCGAGTGGGAGGCCATGGTGGGTGAGATCACCGTGACTGCCCAGAAGATCGAGCAGGACATCCAGGATGTGCCGCTGTCGGTTTCGACCCTCTCCGGCGAGGACCTCGAGATCATCTCAGCCGGCTCGCCGGACGTGCGGATCCTGTCGGCCCGGGTGCCCAGCCTGATCCTCGAGTCGTCCTTCGGCAAGGTCTTTCCGCGGTTCTACATCCGCGGCCTCGGCAACTCGGACTTCGACCTCAACGCGTCCCAGCCGGTCTCAATGGTGGTGGACGAGGTCGTGCTCGAGAACCCCATGGTCAAGGCCCAGCCCCTCTTCGACCTCGACCGGGTTGAGGTTCTGCGCGGACCGCAGGGCTCGCTCTTCGGCCGCAACACCCCGGCCGGCGTGGTCAAGTTCGAGACCCGAAAACCGACCCGGGAACTCGACGCCTTCGCGCGGCTGTCCTACGGCACCTACGACACCGTGGACTTCACCGGCGCGGTGGGCGGCCCGCTGGGCGACTACTTCTCTGCCCGCGCCTCATTCCTCTACCAAAGCCGCAGTGACTGGGTGGACAACCTGCACACCGGCGAGGACAACGCCCTCGGCGGTTACGACAACACCGGCTGGCGGCTGCAGCTCTTGTGGGAGCCGTCGGAGCGGTTCGACGCGCTGCTCAACGTCCACGGCTGGGAGATCGACGGCACCGCCCGTCTTTTCCGCGCCAACATCATCGAGCCGGGCACCAACAATCTGGTGGACTGGTTCGAGTGGGACGAGGTCTACTACGACGGTCTGAACAAGCAGGAAGCGAGCTCGCTCGGCGGTTTGTTTAGGATGGAGTACAAGTGGGAGGACGTCACCCTGACCTCCATCACCGGCTACGAGAGCCTGGACGACATGTACAGCCGCGGCGACATCGACGGCGGCTATGGCGCCTCGTTCCTCGGTGAAGGAAACTACGGCCCCGGCTTTATCCCATTCTCGTCGGAGTCGGCGGACGGCATCCCCTACCTCGACCAGTGGACCCAGGAGATCCGGCTCCACAGCACCTCGGGCGAAACCTTCAATTGGCTGTTCGGTGGATTCTGGTTCAACGAGGACCTGCAGGTCGACTCTTACAGCTACGACTCGCTGTTGGAGGGCAACCCGCAAAACGGCTTCGCCTTCCAGAAGCAGGACTCCACCTCCTACGCCTTCTTCGGTTCGCTGGACTTCCGGTTGGCCGCCAAATGGAACGCGGTGGTTGGGGCCCGCTACTCTCACGACGAACGCGACTTCTCTGCCGAGCGGCCATTGCCCGTCTTCCAGACTCCCACCGAGGAGCCCATCACCGAGTTTGTGGAAGACGACAACGTCAGCTGGAATGTCAGCCTCACCTACGCCGCCACTCCCAACACCAACATCTACGGCCGGCTCGCCACCGGCTACCGGGCGCCGTCGATCCAGGGCCGGATTTTGTTCTGCGCCGATTTCGAGGGTGGCACCAACCCGGCCACCAACTGTGTCACAGTGGCCGACTCCGAGGAGATCATCTCGGCCGAGCTGGGTCTGAGGACCATCCTGGCCCAGAATAAGCTGCGCTTCAACCTCACCGGTTACTACTTCGAGATGGACGGCCAGCAGGTGTCCGCGGTGGGCGGCGAGTACAACATCGCCACCTTGCTCAACGTCGACAAGACCGAGGGCTACGGCTTCGAGACCGACATCGAGTGGACGCCGTCGGGCCACTTCATGGGTACCTTCGGTCTGTCCTACAATCCCACCAAGATCAATGACCCGAACCTGACGGTGGCGCCCTGCGGCGGTGGTTGCACGGTGCTCGATCCGGTGGTGGACGGCGTCGCCTACATCGACGGCAACAGCCTGCCCCACGCACCGGACTGGATCTTCAACGGCATCCTCAGCTGGCGATCTTCACCGACCCACAAGAAGTTCTTCGCCTCCGTGGACTGGGCCTACTACTCGGAGAAGCAGTTCACCCTGTATGAGGCGGCGGAGTTCAAGGCGGACAGCTTTGAGGTCGGACTGCGCGTGGGCTACGCCTTTGCTCGCGGCAAGCATGAGGTTGCGCTGTTCAGCCGCAACATCCTCGACGAGCAGATCATCCGCGGCGCCATCGACTTCAACAACCTCACCGGGATGATGAACGAGCCCAGGATCATCGGCGCCGAGCTGGTGCTCCACTTCTGATCGAAGAACAGACGAAGTGATAACGGGGCCGCCCTTCGGGGCGGCCCTTTTCTTGGTATGGGGTTTGGGGTATGAGGTCTCGGGTCCGGGGTCCCCCACCCTTCCAATTCGAAATGCGAAATTCGAAATGCGAGTCTGGAACGCCCGCACGTGCCACATTGAAATTTCGTTCCAACTCAATACGCGGGGGTGGGGGATGGCGGGGGAGCGTATTGAGCGGTTCCGGTCATCCTTCAGTCCTGCTGACGCGGTCCAACAAATCCACGTACGCCACATCGATGAGGTCGTCTTCCCCGATTCCGAGATCGGCCATCAGCCTGTGTGCCGTGGCCTCGCCGTCGGCGGCTGTCTGGTCGTCGGTGAGCACCACCTCGAGTTCGACGAAAGTGCCGAGATCCTCCACCTCGTCGAGGTGGATCCGGGTCTGACCGACCAGGTAGAGCTCACGCCGCTTGCGCACCTCGCCGACGATTCCGAGGGCGTCGCCGAGCACCGTCAACATGGTGATGGGCTCGTCCACAGGGGTCTTGGAGAAGCGGGATTCGGCAGGCCCTGTCGAGTCCGGCCGCTGGTAGAAGATCAGCTCCCCGGATCCGTCCGAGAAGCGGCGCAGCTTGAGTCGGCCTTCATCGCAGGCGAAGAAGGTGTCCTCTTGCCGGAGGTGCACGGGCGCGCCGTCGGCGACGGCGGCTACCATGCTCTTGAGGCCTCCTGGGTTGGCGACGCGGGCCTTGATCTCGATGTTTCGCGGCATGGTCCGATGATAGCCGTTACAGAAGGATTTTCGCGGCATCCGGCGCGCGGAAATGTCACAATACGCGTGCTAGACTGATGTGTTATAGCTGAGAATGACTCTCCGGGAGCGTGGATTGGCCCCCAAGAACGAGTGTCCAAAATGCCAAGCGCCAAATGCCGCGGATGCGGAGCTGTGCGCCGAGTGCGGTGCGGCCCTCTTTGAGGGCGAGGGCACCGTCATTTTGTCGGTGGAGGACTCGCAGACGGTCATCCTCTCCGGCGACGAGGTCGACGATTGGCCCACAGACGCCCTGCCGGCGGTGGACGCGGTGGATGGCGACGCGCCCACCGAGGGCACGCCCGCGCCATCGGTGCCGCGGCCTCCCGGCGGCCAACCGGGGATTTTGGACCGCGGTGCGATGCTCGGCGGCCGATACCGGATCGAAAAGCGCATTGGCATCGGCGGCATGGGTGCGGTCTACAAGGCTCGTGACATGGAGCTCGACCGCGAGGTCGCGCTCAAGGTGATCCGACCCGAATTCGAGGCGGACGAGGAGGTGCTGGCGCGCTTCAAGCAGGAGATCATCCTGGCGCGTGAGATCACCCACCGCAACGTGGTGCGGATCTACGACCTCGGTCTGGCCGAGGGCATCAAGTTCATCTCCATGGAGTACATCGAGGGCAAGGACCTGACGTCGATGATCCGTCAGAGCGGCCCCATGTCGGTGGAGGATGCAGCGCTGGTGGTCGAGCAGATCTGTCTGGCTCTGGACGCCGCCCACCAGGAAGGTGTCGTCCACCGCGACCTCAAACCGCAGAACGTGATGATCGCCGCAGACGGCCGTGTGGTGGTGATGGACTTCGGCATCGCCCGGTCGCTGCAGGACTCCTCCATGACCCAGACGGGCGCCCTCCTCGGTACGCCGGACTACATGTCGCCCGAACAGGTCAAGGGCGAGCAGGTGGACGCCCGCACCGACATCTTCGCGCTGGGCATCATCCTCTTCGAGCTTCTGACCGGCACACTGCCCTACACCGGCGACACCCCCATGGCCACCATGTTCAAGCGCACCCAGGAGAAGGCCAAGCCGGTGCGCGACCTCAACCCCGAACTGCCGCCCTACGTCGGCGACATCATCCGCCGCTGCCTCGAGATCCAGCCGCACAAGCGCTATCAGTCGGCGCGTGAGATTCTGCAGGATATCAGCGGGTGGCGCGGGGGCGGCACCCAGATGACCTTGGGGCCCACCATGATGGCGGTCCGGCCCACCACCACCGCCGGCACGAAACGGCTCAAGTACGGGCTCATCGGGGGTGCGGTGCTGGCCGTGGTGGCACTGGTTACGGCCGGGGTGCTGCTGTGGCCGGAGGGCGAGCCGGCACCCGAGGGCGCGGCCGCCGCCGCGGTGCCGGCTCCGTCGGCCGATGCCGTGTCGCTGGCCATCCTGCCCTTCAAGAACGCCTCTGGCGACGCCGATCTCGACTGGCTGAGCGACGGTCTGGCTGAGATGCTGCGCACCGACGTGGGCCAATCGGCCAGCCTGCGCACCGTTTCGTCGGATCGCCTCCACCAGATCCTCTCAGACCTCCGGCTGTCGGCCGATGACTCCATGGAAGAGGTGACGTTGCGTCGCGTCGCAGAGTTCGGCAACGCCGACACCCTGGTGTGGGGTCAGTTTGTACGGCTGGGCGACACGATCCGCATCGACGCTACCGTGCGCGACTTCGAGCGTCACAACACGGCAACCCTGAAGGCAGAAGCCGCCAGCGAGGACGAACTGCTGGAGGCTGTCAACGGTCTAGCCGAGGAGGTGCGGGCCTCCCTCGCGCTGTCCCGCGCCGGCCGGCGCGAACTCGAGCAACAGGCCTTCCTGCCGTCGTCGGAGTCGGTGTCGGCATTGCGCCGCTACAACGAGGGCCTGGCCCAGCTCCGCGAAGGCAACAACCTGGATGCCGTGACCAGCTTCGAAACCGCGGTGGAGGCCGATCCGGACTTCGCCCTGGCCCACGCCAAGCTGGCCCAGAGCTACGATACCCTGGGCCGGGATCAGAAGGCCGAAGACGCTTCACGGCGCGCGGTGGAGCTGTCCGTCGACCTGCCCGACGCCGAGCGTTACCTCATCCTCGCCCAGGATGCGTTGCTCCAGGGCGACTACGAGGCGGGGCTCGACGCCTACCAGAATCTCTTGCGCATGCATCCCAACGACCCCGAGCTCCACGCCGAGCTGGCCGCGCTGTACGAGGCCGACGGGTCCTTTGACCAGTCCCTCGAACATCTGCGAGTCACGCTGGAAGCCGATCCCCGCAACGTCACCGCCAACCTGGCCCTTGGCCGGGTACTCATCAAGAGCGGCAATCCCCAGGATGCCCTGGCGCCGCTCAACCAGGCCCTCAGCCTGGCGATGCAGGCGGACAACAAAGAGGCCGAGGCGAATATTCTGCAGGCCCTGGGCATCGCCTACCGCTTTCTCGGCCGACCCGAGGACGCACTCGAAAACTACCAGGAATCGCTGGCCATCAAACGTGAGATTGGCGACCGTCGCGGTACGGCTTCAAGCCTGTCGGAGATCGGAAACATTCAGGCCCTCGACGCCGACGTGGAGGCCGCGCGGCAGAGCTACCAGGAGGCCATCGACATCAGCCGCGAGATCGGCGATGACTACGGCCTCGGGGTGTTGCTCGTCAAGCTGGCCGATCTCGAACGTGAGTTTGGCGATCTCGATCAGGCGCTGGGCGTCGCACGGGAAGCCCTTCGCATCCAGATCGACATCGGCGACGAGGTCAACCAGGCGCAGGCGCTCAACACCATCGGCGCCATTTACGACCAGAGGGGTGAGTACTCCGAGTCCCTGATCTACTACGAGCGCGCATTGGAAATTCTGGAGCGGCTGGGCAATCCCAGCAACACCGCCGACTCGCTGCACAACCTGGCGGAAACCCACACCCTCCTGGGCGACTACGCCAAGGCCCAGGACTACTACCTGCGCGCGCTGGAGAAACGGCGCGACGCTACCGATGAGATCGGCGCAGCCTACGAGTCCTACAGCCTGGGCCGGGTCTACGCCATTCAGGGCCGTTACGCCGCGGCGCTGTCCAGCGTCGAGGAGGCCCTCGCCATCTACCAACGACTCGAGGAGACCGGCTCGTGGTACGTGGAGGCACTTGCAGGCCGGGGAGACGCGCTGGCCCTGCTCGCGCGCTACGCCGAGTCCGCCCCGGTGCTCGAAGACGCGCTCGGCCTCGCCCGCGAACTCAACGACCCTCTTCTGATCTCTCGGGTTCTGAGCTATCAAGGTGACGCTCTGTTCTACTCGGGGGATTTCGAAGCTGCCACGGCGGCCTACGGTCTGGCGGCGGAGGCCGCCACCGCTTCGGGTGACCCCTACCTCGAGCTTGCGGCCAGAGCAGGGCGGGCACGCACCGAGGTGGCCGCCAACAAAGGTGCGGGGTCGATCCGGTCACTCGAGAACCTGGTCAGCGAAGCCGAGCGCCGGGGCGCTAGGTACGTGGCCACCCGCTGTACGATCTGTCTGGCGTCGTCGCAGTTAGCGGCCGGCCGAGCGTCTGAGACCGAGAAACAGGCGAGGCGAGCCCTCCGTGAAGCCGAAAACATGGGGGTGGCGCCCCTGCAGGCGCAAAGCCAATATCTGCTCGCCGAAGCACTGCGCGCCCAGGGCAAGACCGATGACGCCGACCGCAGCCTGGCTCGGGCCGGCGAGATCCTGGAGACGATCCGCGCCGAGTCGGGCGACGGCCCGCTGACGCGTGCGGATCTCGCGCCGATCGCCAAAGCCGCCGGCCTTTAGCCGAACGAAGAACAAAGAACGAAGAACAAAGACAGAGATGGCGGCGTACTCCCTGTCCAGATGCCGAGGACTTTCGAGGATTTCTTGTCACACAGCAGACCAAGGTTCCTTATGACCGTACATGACGGAGGATCGTTTTGAGGATCTCGAGGTGTGGCGGGACGCACTCAACCTCACACATGACATCTATCGAGAGTCGGGCCGAGGAACATTCGGACGAGATTTCGCCTTGAGGGATCAGATTCGGCGTGCGGCCATATCCGTGGTGTCAAATATCGCAGAGGGATTCGAAAGTAGAACGGACAGGCTCTTTATTGACTTCCTCGGACGGGCGAAGGCATCGGCTGGTGAGGTCCGCGCGCAACTGCACCTCGCCCACCGGCTTGGCTACTTGGACGACGAGGTGCGATGTCAACTGGTGGCGCGCGCCTCGTCAATCAGCCGTCAACTCGCCGGTCTGATGAAATACCTCGCACGATGCCACAAACCCGAGTGACCCCCTGCCCCATCTTCGTTCTTTGTTCTTCGTTCTTTGATCGGATGCGATGGGCGGGGGACAGGGGTCCCGCCTGCATTTTCTTGCCATGGTTTCCCCTTGGCTTCCTTATGACGAGGTGATGGGGAACGATGTGACACCACCGCCGTCGGTATCGACCTTCACTGATCCGCGCACGACGCCCTTCGTTCCTCTTGGATCACGTGGGGAACTGCCCCATCTGGCCAAACCCGGCGGTACCTATTTCGTGACCTTCTGTCTCCGCACTGATTGCAGTGGCCCGAGCCGCAATGACCCGAGAACTGTGGATCCCACCGCACCGGAAGATGTGGGACGGCTGTCAGAGCCTCCTCGAGATGCGTGCAACCCCCTCCTGGCCCTCCCCAGACTGGCACGAATCGTCGAGGAGGCTCTCCTTTTCTTCCGGGCGGATCGATACGTCCTTCATTCCTGGTGCGTGATGCCGGACCACGTCCACGTCATCGTGACACCGCTTCAAGAGCACAACATTCACTCGGTCCTTCATTCGTGGAAGTCGTATACCGCGCACCAGATCAATCTACGAACCCACCGGTCGGGTCCGGTCTGGCAGCGCGAGTCCTTCGATCATCTGATCCGGTCGGCGGAGGATTTCGATCGTTTCGTCACGTATGTCGAAGACAACCCGGTCGCGGGGCTTTGTCCGATCGCTGAGAAGTGGCCCTTCTCGAGCGCGCGGATCCGAAGATCGTTGTAGCGCAGGCTCTGGCCTGTGGAGCAGGCGTCCCGCCTGCATTGGAGCGATCGATCAAGGTATGAGTTGCAGCCGAGACGGCTGCACTACAAAGGCTCGCGCGTTCGCATCGATTCGGCAATTTCAATGCGCCCATGTCCCCATGGCGCTCCCCGAGGTTGCCACCCCTGACACTGTTCGGGATCCGACGACGTCCGACGCTTGAATGCGGATCCTCCCGAAAGTGTCAGAAGTGGCACGCCCGGTCAACGCGCCCTCCGCCCGTGTGTTCGCAGTGCGCTCGAGGACGACACGCCCGGTCAACGCGCCATCGTGGTTCCGTGCAGCCGAGACGGCCGACGAGAACAAAGAACCAAGAACGAAGAACGAAGAAACCACAGTGGGTCAAGTCCTGGGCGAAAAGTTGTCACTATTCGTCGTCGTGGCTGCGGAGGCTGTGGGAAGGTGGAGGGAGGTGGAAGGGGGCCAGCTTTCCATAACTCCGCAGTCGGGAGGGCGGGCCGCGCGGTGGTTCATCAGGCTGTGGAGAAGTGATCAAGTTGTTTGAATGAGCCAGCCTTGTCAGGCGGCCAGTGCATGGACCTTGGCAGGGTATTGGTAATCGAGGGTCATGTGGGGTCGGCGGTGGTTGTAGAGCCAGACGGCTTCATCGACAGCGCGTCGTACCTGCTGCCGGCTGAGGAAAGTTCTTCCGAGGCCGTACTCCTGTTTGAGGATGCCGTTGAGTCTCTCTGCAGTTGAGTTTTCGGCACAGTGATTCAACTCGGTCATGCTCACCGGCAAGTAGCGACCATTCAGGCGTTCGACATACTTGTGGCTACAGTACTGGCTTCCTCGATCTGAATGGTGAATTGGATACCTGTCGTCTGGCAGATCCGCAATCGCCTGATCCAACGCTTTCATGGAAGTCTTGGTGTCGAGGCTTTCTCCACAGTGATAGCCGACGATCTTGTGGGAGTGCAGGTCCATGATCAGAGTGAGGTACTCAAACCCCCCCCCACGTCCGGATGTAGGTCACGTCGCTGACCCAGATCTGGTTTGGAGCCGTGGCCTCAAGCTCAGAGATGAGATTCCTATACACCGGCAAAGAGTGCCCCGAAAACGTAGTGCGGGGTTTCTTCGGCAACGGTCTGACCAGCATCCCGTGATGACGAAGAACCTCAAACATCCGGTCTCTACCGACCTGGATACCGGCGTCTCGAAACTGCTGACGCAAATGCCGATGGAGCTTCCTACAACCAAGCCGCGGCTGCTGCTGTCGCTCCCGCCTGACCAGAGCGATGATCAGACTCTCGTCGACTTCTCTCCGTCTTCGCCGCCGCCTCTGCTTGTAGTAGTTCTGCCGGGTCATGCCCACCTTGCAGCACAACCTCTCGATGCTTACTCCGCGTCGTCCTTGGAGTTTCTTGCCCGCCCGGTGGACGCCTGACCAGCGTGCTTTTTTTTAAACTCTCTCGCGTCGATGCCCATCCGCTCGCACAGAATCTCGAAAAACGCCTGATCCAACGCCTGGTCCATCACCGAATCCGCCAACGCAGCTTCCAAGCCTCGCACCCGTTCCTTCAAACGCTTGATCTCCCCAGGCTCGTCTTGCTTCTCCACTCGTACCACCTTCCGCAGCAAGTGCCCCTTGCCGTACTGTCTAGCCGAACGCTTCACCGACCCCGAATCAACACCGTAGGCCTGTGATGCCTCATGTGGACTCCCAAATCGCCCCGCCTCGAGCTCGTCCACTACCTGCTGCTTGAATGCCTCACTGTATCGCATCGTCCTTCCCGCCATAGGCCCACCCCCTTCTCGAGTGTCAACCTATTACAGGACGCCACCTGGGTGGGGGTGTTGCATCTTGGATCTTGCATCTGGGAGGGCGGGAGGGGGCAAAAAAAGCGGGCCCGAAGGCCCGCTCGTGGTTGATGTTGGGTACCAGTCGTTGCTAGGGAATGATCTCGAAGTAGGTGACGAGGACCGGCACGATGTACTCGTCTACCGTTGGGTCGTTGTTCGTCACCGTCACCGTGGCGATGTAGGTTCCGGGGAGCCAGCCGTCGGTGCGCACGTTCATGTGGTATCCGGTCTTGGCCTTCTTCGGATCCTCGAAGTACGGCGTCTCGTCGCAGCCACCGCCATTGCACTCGATGATGATCTCCTGGAACGCTCGCGTCCCGTCTGGGTCGTACAGCTTCGCGATGGACAGCAACAGGCCGCTGGGCGCGATGTAGCTGCCCTGGCACATGCCGTAGTCGTCACACTCGCCGTCGGTGATCCGGACCTTGAACGGAATGGACTGTCCCTCGTGGAAGAATGACTGGCCGTTGCCAAATGGATCGTCCACGTTGTTGACCGGAGGCCGGAAGCCGCAGGCGCAGCCAGGCTCGCCTTCACCGCTGTATCCGTAGGGCCCGAGTCCACGACAAAATACTGAGAGAAGTCGGCCGTGGTGTTGCGGGTGCCGGAAATGCGACCGTCGTCGGGCAGCACGCCTTCACCCGGGAAGAACGAGGCGAGGTCGATCACCTCGCAGAGATCAGCGGTGGCCGGATCGCAGATGTTTGCCTCGGACAATGCCTTGGACGGCTCCGTAACATCACAGCGGATGATCCGTGGGTTGAAGAGATCCTCGGTGAAGGCCGAAACCGCGTAGCGGAACGTACGTTCCTCGGGTTCGCCGCAATCCCCCTCGAGGTAGTAGGTCTGCCCGTAGGCCTTGTCACCGAGGTAGAGCACGGGCACGCCATCGAGAAAATCGAATCCATTTTCCCCGTCGAGGTCAACGTGGCCCGCGATGATCGCATCGAGACAGCTCTTCGGCGTTTCGCGCGCCTCCACGAGATCGACGGTGCACTCCTCGGGCGGGGTCAGCTCGAGCACATGGTCCGATGAAGTTGAAGAAGTAGTCCTCGAACCCGTCACTCGCAGGCCCGGGGGCGATGTCAAGAGGTGCCGTTCCGGTGGGAGTCAGGGCGACGCCGAAGATGACGTCCGGCGCCCGATCGTTTTCTACGGGTGGTTCAACGGGGGGAAGGACCCTTACCGGGACGCATTCATCATTGCCGTTGATCGTGATCGCCCACAGCTCGGCAAACCCGTCGTAGTTGCTGCCAACGTAGACGGTGTCGTCGGCGGCCGCCTCGAGGAAGAGGGGCTGCCCGTGGCCACCCTCCGAAGCCAGGACGACGTCACAGGTATTCAGGTAGTACTTCTGGTCGGTTTCGGGGTTCCTGAAGGGTGTGAACCTCTTGACTCCGGAGACGCCGTCGAAAAAGCTCGTGACAAAGATGTCGCCGGTGGAAACCCGCGCGATACCAATCGGGTTTTCGAGGTCCAGCGGATCGCCGAACTCGTCGAGCAGGGTCTGAGGCGGCTCATCTTTGAACGTTCCGGTGGCCTTGTCCATGGCGAACTGAAGGATGGCACCTTCCCCATAGACTTCGCCTTCGTAGGGGATGATCTGCACTGCGAGGGCGTCGCCGCCCGCAAGCTGGGTCACGCCTTCTCCGTAGAAATCAAAGCCGGCCGCCGGCACGGGCACGAGTTCGGAGTACATGGGCCCGTCCTCCGCCGGAATGGTCGCCCGGCAGATCGGGTCGTCCTGTTGACCTCCGTCGAAATCTCCAAACGCCAGGTCCTTGCACATCCACAGGCCGCGGCCCTCGACGTCGGTGAAGATGAAGTCGCCCTTGCTGGTGAACCAGCCACACTGAGGTGACAGGTCCTCTCCCGAGCCCCAGGCCTCGCCATTGCCGCCACCGTCATAGGTGTAGACGTACTCGCAGGATCCAGACGTACATCCGTCCCCCAGATTCACGAATAGGCGAACAATCTCCTGGTTGTCAGGGTCGCAACCGTAGAGGTAGCGGTCGGGTCCAATAAACGAGGTCCTCGAACTGCGCCGTTCGCATGTGGGGGTAGAACTCGTCGGCTTCGCCGGTCACCAGGTCGATGACCGCGATGGAACCTTCCGACGGATCCGACGTGAAAACGAACGGCGGATCGGGTCGGCGGGGCGAACTGTGCAAAAGCCGAAACTCCGACAAGCAACACCGCCATCGGATACGATCAATACTTTGGAGTACTTCATACCAATCACCTCCAGAAAATTTTAAGCCGAGGGCGGACGGGCATTCACGATACCTTCTCCGGTGCTCGGCGCATACAGAAATTTGGATGCTTCACGCATCAATAAACTGACTGCGAGCGAACGATCACAAATGGGCAAGCGAAGGCGCGCGGGCCACAAGCCCGCCAGCCGGGAGACCACTACACCTGCTCACCGTCATGTCCACCTCCTTGTGTCGCGTCGGGACGCACGAGCACCCGCGGTGCCCTCCACAGCGTCCGACGCGTTTGAATTAAGTACATCTGCTTGTGTTGTCCCCAACTGGGATATAGAAAACTGTACCACAAGATTGTGATCTATGTCACATATTAGAAAACAAAGAACAAAGAACAAAGAACGAAGAACAAAGAAACACAGTGTTCCGGGTGGGCGGGGGTTCTTCGTTCTTCAATTTTTGTTCTTTGTCCAACTCCGAGTCGCAGCCGAGACGGCCGACGAGAACAAAGAACCAAGAACGAAGAACGAAGAAACCACAGTGTTCCGGGTGGGTGGGGGTGTTGCATCTTGGATCTTGCATCTGGGAGGGCGGGAGGGGGCAAAGAAGCGGGCCCGAAGGCCCGCTCGTGGTTGATGATGTTTTTCGACCGCTCTAGTAAACCCGGACGTAGCGGATTTCCGCGGCAAAGTTGTTGGTCAGCGGCACCAACACGAATTGATAGATGCCGGGCGCGAATCCGGTGAACTTGGCGTTGAAGTGGTACTGGGTGGTGGGCAGCCCCGCCTCGTTGAAGATCGCGGGGTCGATCTCCGCCGAGCCGCCCGCCGAGTACAGCAGAACCGGCTCGAAGGGGTCGAGCACCTGGTAGTTCTCGTCCCGCACCCGCGCGACCGACATCAGCACGATGGCGCCGTCGATCCACGGCCCCCCGGATTCGCAGGTTCCTTGGTTGTCGACATCCGCGATGTAGAACTTGAAGGGCACCGATTCGGTGGTGCTGAAGGCCGGGAAGTCGGCCGCCGTGTAGTACTCCAGGATGTCGGAATCGGTCCACTCTGCGATGATATTTCCGTCTTCATCCGTGGGGAGCGGCGGTTCGAACCACGGGCTCTCGAAGCCGCAGAACTCGCCGTTACCGGTGTCGTTGTCCTCGAGATCCACGTCGGCGAGGAAGTACCACGAGAAATCCGACGGGGTGGAGCCGCGGGTGCCGGTGATCCGGCCGTCGTCGGGGAAGATCCCGTTGAACGGGTAGTAGGTGTTGAGCGGGATCAGCGAGCACTCGTTGCCGCCGTCCACGGGGTCGATGTAATCGCACCGAACGATCCTCGGGTTGGGTACATAGCCGGTGTAGGCGTTGATGGAGTGGCGGAAGAGAATGGCGTTCGGCTCCGAGCTGTAGCAGTCGAGATCACCCGAGCCGGGAGTTCCATCGTAGCCGACGGGAACCACTTCATAGGCGATGCCGCGGCCGTTCTCGCCGGCGTAGATGACCGGCTCGCCGGTCACCAGCACCGGGGGATCCGCCTCTGGATCCAGGGCGCTCTCCAGCAAGGTCGTCAGCACACCCGGATCGACCTCGAGCGCCGAGATCTCCACGGAACACACGTTGTCGACGCTGTAGGGCTCGAAGCGGAACTCGTAGGCGTGGTCGTAGAAGTTCTCGATGTGGACATCGTCCGCAATGGGCTCCCCACCGAGCAGGGTGGCGCGATATCCGTCGACCAGATCGCCATAGGGCACCGCCAGACCCACCAGTGGCAGGGCGATGTCGTTGTCATCTATCTCAAAGATTAGCTCCGGGTTGCAGTTGGCCCCGTCGGCGTAGTGGTCGTACGAGAAGACCTTCGAGCTGAACTTGTCGGTGGCCGCGATGTAGAGCACATCGTCGGCGTCGAACTCGAGGAAGTAGGCCTTTCCCTTTCTGCGGTCGAGGTCGAGCACCGGGCACTCGGCCGAGCCGAACTCCCAGATCATGTCGCATGGGTACTCGGCCTTTCTCGGGTTCAGGCACTTCGGGTAATCGGGATCGTTGGGGTCGGGGACCTGAACCTCGCCGAAGGTGATCACGCCGTCGTCGGTCGTGACGAAGATGTCGCCGCGCGACGAGCGCGCGATGCCCACCGGGTCGTCGAGCCCGGTCAGGAGGTCGTAGTCGACGTTGTCGGTGTCGAACCAGCCGAGCGCGTCGCCGTAGGGGTACTGCGCGTTGACGTCGAAGGGCACCCGGATGACCCGGCCGCCGGCGCGGTCCACCACCAGCAGATCACCGTTGGCCGCCTGGGTGACGCCCTCGAGCCCGTCCGACCCGAGGTCAACGAGAGGGTAGGCATTGGACGGCTGGGTGGCCGGGTAGACGTAGATCCCGGTCCCGTCCTTCTCGGTGACGATGAGATCCCCGTACTCGGTGTACCAGCCGCACTGCAGATCGTTTGCGGTTGGATTGCAGGCGAAGGGGCTGTCATCGGGGCCAACAACCACGTCTTCATAGCCCGTGCCGGCAAAGCCTGGGACAGGCGCAAGGGGTAGGCTGCCATTCCAAGAGTAAACGCCGCCCCCGTCGGGGTAGCTGACATAGATTTCGATTTCAGGTTCTTGGGCGAGTGCCGTCCCACCGAGCAGCAGCCCGATGGCCAGGAGACCGAGACACTTGCTCACACGCATAACCACCTCCAAGGTCCATTTGCCGGACCGCAGGGGCATCCACGGTGCCCTCCATGGCGTCCGGCGCGTTTTGAATTCGTACACATTCACGCTTTTCCTAAATTGACGAATAAAGAAACTCTAACACAAAAAATGTGATATCTGTCACCGTTTTCTCTTTATCGCTCACGCGACTCGATCTCGATTTATGAGAATACCAGAGTTCTCCTCATCATGGCACGCGGAGTTGTCGCGCAGGCCTCTGGCCTGCATTACAGAACGAAGAACACAGAACGAAGAACAAAGAAACGACGGTGTTCCGGGTTGGCGGGGGATCTTCGTTCTTCGTTTTTTGTTCTTTGTCCAATTCCGAGTTGCAGCCGGGACGGCTGCGCTACAAAGGCTCGCGCGCTCGCATCGATGTGGTGGATTCATCGCGCCACTCTCCCCAAGACGCTCCCCGCGGTTGCCACCTCTGACAATGTTCGGGTCCAGACGACTTCTGAAGATTCGACGCGGGATCTCCCAAAAGTGTCAGAAGTGGCACGCCCGATGATCGCGCCCTGCGCTCCCGCAGGGCGGGGGATCCTGCATCGATCATCGAGCGAATGCAGCCGAGACGGCCGCACCACAAAGGCCCTCCGGCAGGGCGGGACGCTTCGCATTTCGCATTCAGAATTGGGTGGGTGGTGGTTACCAGCCGCCGGTGGCGCCACCACCACCAAACGACCCGCCACCGCCACTGAACCCACCACCACCGCCGCTAAAACCGCCGCCACCGCTGCTCCGCCAACCGGACCCGCCCACCCAGATGGGACCCATGCCACCGCGGCCGCGGCTGCCGGGTCCGGATGGCCCCTTGGGCCAGATCGCCTTGAGGATCGGAAAGCCGATCAGCCAGGCCAGCGCCACCGCGCCGCCGGCCTTGGCGCCGAGAAACGCGGCTGGCAGGGCAAAGAAGAAGGGCGTCAGGAAGAGGTAGAGGATCCAGCCGGCCGCCCCGCGAGCTCTGAGGGCAGCGTTGATGAAGGGCAGACCGAAAAGGGCCATCAAGATCAGGCTTCCAAAGCCCGGCAATCCCTGCGGTCCCTGGGTGGGACGATGCTCGGGAAGGGGCAATTCCTCGCCACGGATGCCGGCTGCGATGGCGTCGACTGCGGCCTCGACTCCTGCGTCGAAGTCACCGTTTCTGAAGTGGGGGGTCATCAGGTCCGCGATGATCCGCCGGCTCTGAGCGTCGGTGAGCGCCCCCTCCAGGCCGTAGCCCACGTCGATGCGCACAAGACGTTCGTTGCGGGCGACCAACAGCAGGACCCCGTCGTCGATGCCCTTCCGGCCGAGCTTCCAGGTCTCCACCACCCGGAGAGAGAAGTCCTCGATGGAGTCGCCTTCGAGTGAGGGCAGGGTGAGCACCGCTATCTGCGCTCCGGTCTCCTGCTCGACCGCCTCGAGGACGGATTCGAGCCGCTCCTCGGCGGCGTCGGAGAGGATGCCGGCCAGATCATTGACCCGGCCGCCGAGATAGGGCACCTCCAAGGCCGCGGCCCACAGGGTGACCAGCATGAGGAGGGCGGTGCATGCCGCGGGGCGATGGGGCCGGTTGTCCATCATCGCTCTTTGATCCTGGCACGGTCGAGGAGTTCATCAGTGTCGTCCGGTCGCGGGCCGAGCCTGTGTTCGGCCAGGATCTCGCCGCAACGCACCACCGCGTGCTCCAACGCCTCGGGGGCTTCGCCGGCCTTCATGCCGGCCACCAGATCCGCCACGATGCCGTCCCACAGAGCCTGGGGAACTTCGCGGTTGATGCCCTCGTCGGCCACCACGGCGGCACGGTGCTCAGCCAGCGCGAGGAAGATGAGGACTCCGGTGCGGTCGCGGGTCGAGAATATTTCCTCCTCGACAAAGGCCAGGGCGGCGCGCGCCTGGGTCATCCTATTCAGGGTGTCCTCCGGCATCAGCCATCGGCCCACGGCTTCTCGGCCGGCGATCAGATAGCCTGTGCCGGCTCCCACCAGAGTCGGCAAGGTGATCCACAACAACCCGAAGCCGCCCCAGTACCCTCCGATCAGGTGGAGGGCACCGGCGATCAACGCCAACGAAAGAGCGCCGAGCGTGGCGCCGCGCCAGCGCGCTTCGTCGTGGTCGTCCATGCGTTCCACGATGTAGGGCACGATCTCACCGGAGGTGCGGCGCTCAGCCGCCGCGGTGGCCATCTGGATGCGATCCAGATCGGCCCTGGAGAAGAAATCGCTGATCTTCATCACGGGCGATCGGCGACTAGAATTCCACCACCGGGGGCTCGTCGGCACCCGGCTTGGACTGGAAGTAGCCCTTCTCCTGAAAACCGAAGATGCCGGCGAAGAGCACGGCGGGGAATCGCCGCCGCGCGGTGTTGTATTGCTGGGCCACCTCGTTGTAACGCCGGCGCTCCACCGCGATCCTGTTTTCGGTGCCCTCGAGCTGGACCTGGAGGTCGCGGAAGGCCTCGGTGGCGTTGAGCTCCGGGTACCGTTCCACCACCACCAGCAGCCGCGACAGGGCCGACGAAAGCGCGTCCTGCTGGGCCTGGAACTGGGCCATCTGGGCCGGGTCGGGTGCCTGGTCGAGGCTGACCTGCCCGACCTTGGACCGGGCCTCGGTGACGGCCTCGAAGGTCTCCCGCTCGAACTCGGCGGCGCCCTTGACGGTGGCCACCAAATTTGGAATCAGGTCGGCCCGCCGCTGGTAGACATTCTCCACCTGGGCCCAGGCCGAGTCCACGGCCTCCTCCATGCCCACCAGCCGGTTGTAGATTCCGCCCGCCATCATTCCCAGGAGCAGAATTACACCCAGTCCCAGCACTACGCATCCGATCAATGTCTTGCTCATGATCCGGTTCTCCGTCTCGTTTTTGATTGGCGGCTTCAGTCTAGCGCAACCCCCGCCCCAGCCCACCCGGTGTGGAAAGCGTGGAAGGTGTGGAGGGTGCAAAGCGCGAGCCCGTTACCGTCAACGACGATCGTCGAAAATCGGGGACGGCTCTCCGTCCGCCCGCCCACCCGCTCAACAGAGTGTCACGTTGAACGTTACACGTTAAACGTTGTGGTCGAACGTCTGGGGGGCTGACCTTTGACGTTTGGCAAATCGAACGTTTAACGTTTAACTTTTAACATTTAACGACTTTGTGGAGCAACCGTCTCGGCTGCACGGAACCCCGAAATTTTGAATTTTGAGTTCTGAATTCTAAGTTCCATCCATCCACCCGGCACAGGCAGGGTCGGGCGGGAATTCAACACCGAGAATTGAAGATTGAGAACTCAGCACTCTTCGGTTGCATGCCGGAGGCCTGCGCTACAACCTCATCGAGTCCCGAGTCCCGAGTCCCGAGTCCCGAGTCCCGAGATGTGGTGCGGTGCCATGCAGCCGAGACGGCCGCACCACAAAGACCTCCGGCTATTGTGGAGCAGGCGTCCCGCCTGCAATCCCGCGATCAATCAAAGCCAGAGATGCAGCCGGAGGGCGGCTGAGATTTTGCCTACCACCGTTTCTCGGCCTTCTTCTCATTCCTGCGCGCCACTCTCCCCAAGACGCTCCCCGAGGTTGCCACCCCTGACAATGTTCGGACCCAGGCGACTTCTGAGATTCGGCGAGAAAACTCCCGAAATTGTCAGAAGTGGCACGCCCGATCAACGCGCCCTCGCGCTCCAGCTGGGCGGGGGATCCAGCATCGAGCATCGAGCATCCAGCATCTCTGTCCGACTAGCCCCGAGCCCCTAGTCCCTGATCGTCGGCGGAGACGTGCCGAGCACCGCACCGATCTTCTGCGACAACTGGCCGATGGTGAAGGGCTTCTGGATAAAGTCGTCGCAGCCCTTCTGGAGGATGCTCTGCGCAGCTCCGTCGAGGCTGTAGCCCGATGCCAAGAGCACCTTGACATCGGGGTCGGTGGCCTTGAGGGAATCGTAGACGTCGCCGCCGCCGATGTCGGGCAGAATCATGTCGAGGATCACCAGGTCGATCTCCTGCGAGCGCTCCCGGAAGACCTGCACAGCCTGGCGGCCGGTGGCCACCCCGATCGGGGTGTACTCCAGATAGGAGAGGATCGACGCACAGGCCTCGAGGACGGCCTCGTCATCGTCCACGATCAACACGGTGCCCTTGCCCAGAATGATCTCGCCCTTTGTGTCCTCCGCCGAGAACACGGCGTCCTCGGTGGCCGGCAGATACAGGGTGAAGGTGGATCCCCTGCCGATCTCGGAGGTGACGTCCACATACCCTCCGTGGGCTTTGATCGTCCCGTAGACCGAGGCCAGCCCGAGGCCGGTGCCACCGCTCAGCCCCTTGGTGGTGAAGAACGGTTCGAAGATCCGACGCTGGGTCGTTTCGTCCATTCCGATTCCGGTGTCCCTGATCGATACCCAGATGTACTGACCGGGGTTGGGCTTGTACTGGCGGCCCTCGAGGGCTGTGTGGTACGTCAGCCCCGACTCCAAAAAGATGTCGCCTCCAGACGGCATGGCCTCCGCCGAGTTGATGAATAAATTGAGCAAGACCTGGTCCAGTTGGCCGCGATCGGCCTTGGCGCGGAGCGTCTGGTCGGCGAGGTCCACGTGGACCCGAATCTCGCGCCGGGTGGTGGCAAAGGTCTCGGCGGCCTCGCGGATGAGTTGGTTGATGTTGATGGCGCGGACCTCGTAGCGTCCGGCGCGGGCGAACCCCAGCAACTCCTTGGTGAGTTTGGATCCGCCGGTCACCAAGGATTGGATGGTGGTCAGACGTTGGTGGTGCGGGTGACGGGGATCGGTGTCCTTGCGGACCAGCGACACGTTGCCCTGGATGCCCATCAGCAGGTTGTTGAAATTGTGGGCGATGCCGCCGGCAAGGGTACCCACGGCCTCCATCCGCTGGGCCTGGCGCAGCTGGGCCCCCAGCCGCTGCTGTTCCCGCTCGGCCATGGCGCGTTCCGAGACGTCGCGTACGATGCCGCGAAACCCGACCGGCTCGCCGCCGGAGTCCTGGATGATGGAGATGGACGCCTCCACCGAGACCCTTCGTTTGTCGGACCGAATGAGTTCCCAGTCGAGCACCTTGGCGGGTCGGTTGGTTTTGTAGACCTTTTTGAATTCGGCCATGATCCGGGATGCGTGCTGGGGATCCATGAAGACTTGAGTGTCCAGTTCATGAAGTTCTTCCCTGGTGTGTCCGATGATATCCAGCATGGCGTCGTTGCAGAAGGTGAGGTGGCCGTCGAGGTCGATCTCGTAGTAGCCGTCGGCGATGTTCTCGAGGATCGTGCGGTAGCGTTCGGTGCTCTCCCTCAGCGCCTCCTCCGCCCGCCGTCGCTCACGCAATAGATGATCCACGTCCGCCTTGAGCAGGGTGATGGCGTCAAAGACCGGCGACAGGGGGTGGTTGGTCCCGACGCCGTCGTCCCACCACTCCAGGCCGTCCTTCTCCCAGTTGATGTTGCCGAGAAAACGCAGCACGTCGTCGATGTGCCGCTCGCTGGCGCTCGGGGTGAAAATGGATTTCAGCCTGGCGGTTCGGCCTTTTGGTGCCAGGGCGTGATGTGATGGCTGAGACCCCGACGCCAGCTTGAGGGCGCTCTTCAGATCGCGGGTCAGGGTCAGCGGAAACGGCAGGAAGGGACGTGAGATGGCAATGGCGCCCTTGAGCATGGAGTTGGCGCCATAAAGTGCGAACAATGAGATCGTGTTGTTCTCCTGCCACTGCTTGAGGGTGTCCACAAAACGACGGCGGCCGGCCACCGAAACTCCATCGAGCCCGTCAATTCTGATGATCATGGCCGGCTTGTCGCCATGGCTGCTGGCGGCTTGGTGGACTCGGTCGGCGAGTTCGAAGACCGGGTCGATGTGTTCGGTGCGAAGAGTGCCCGAGGCCGCGCCGTGCATAATGTGGTCGTCCACGAGCTCCCAGTACAGCTCGAAGCCGCTGTGACGATAGGTCCACCCTCCATCGGGGTTCGGGTGGCCGGTTGCCGTCGGTCGTCCGTCCTGGGCGTCGGAGACTCCGACCATGGTCTGTCGGGGCTTAAGGAGCATGGTGCGGGCCTGCGCCATCGCCTCATCGAAGCCGTCCACAAGTGCGATGTTGCCCTTGACGAAATGCAGCCGTCGCCCGAGCTTGATGCTCATTTTCAGGGTCGGCGACGCGCCGTAGAATACGGCACCCACCAGGTTGGGTCGGGAGGCCATGAATCGAATGTAGGCGCGACGCGCCTCGGCCGACGTGCCCTTGAGGTAGCTGTAATCGGCGATGTGGACGTGGCGTCGCCGTTTGCCGATGATCTCGTCCACGATTTTCGAAATCAGCTCGAGCGCCGGCTCGAGCGCCGGGAGGGAGACGGTGCCGTGGGGCTGGGTGTAAACGATGTCGTCGCCGATGATCCGCACGGTCAGACGGTAGTCCTCCCCAAAGCGGACCTCGGTCCACTCGGGCCGTTGGATCACGGGCATGGCGGTTGACTGTGAAATCGCTTCCATTGTCCTTCCGAGGTCGGACTCCCCTCCGGCGCTCCGTGATGCCGCCTGTCAGACGAGTCGTCCTATAGTCCGGAAGCACGTGGGTTGCGATACACCTTCGCTTTCCTCCGCCCACCCACCCGGATCCAAGATCCAAGATCCCCCTCCCACCCGGCCAGAAGAGTTGCACGTTGAACGTTACACGTTAAACGTCAGGATTGATCGTCTGGCTGGTAGACCTTGGCCGTTTGGGAGAACCAACGTTCAACTTTCAAAACTCAGAATTGAAAACTCCGCGGTGCTGTGGAGCCGAGATGGTCGCTCCACAAAGGCAATCCGTTTGGGCATGGTTTCCATACTTCGATCTTTGTTCTTCGATCGAGCACGGACCCGGAGCGCGAATCTCCACACTCTCCACACCTTCCACACCTCGTGGGTGGGCTGGGGGCTAAAAGAGTTTCATCTGCCGCGCCGACGGATCGGGGCGGATGGGCGACGGCGTCGTCCGAATCACCGATCGGGGCAACTTCGACAGCAGCGGCGAGAGCTTTCCGGGCAGGCGTATGCCCCACAGAGTGCGGCTCTCGGCGTGGCTCAGCACCAGCAGCCTCCGGGCTCGGGTCATGGCGACGAAGAGCAAACGTCCTTCCTCCTCGGCATTTGTGGACCAGCCGTCTCTTTCCAAAGGGAGCAGTCCCTGTTCCAAACCGGTGGCGAAGACGACTTCGAACTCCCGGCCCTTGGCCCCATGCATGGTCATCACCGCCACCTTTTCGGACCGCGGGTCGTGGGGCTCCTCCTCGCCCACAACCCGACACGGAATCCCTGAGCGTTCGAACGCCTCGACGATCGCCGGCCGCTGGGCCCGGGTTCGACACAGCACAGCGACGTCGCCGAACCCCACACCGGACAACTCGGCCACGGCTCCTCGGCCGGTGTCCACCGCGAAGTGGCTGGTTCCGCCGATGATGCGCTCCAGTCGGATGACGATCTGTTCGGCCTCACTCTGGGGCGTGGCGGCGGTGAACAACTCGACCGGGGGGCCCCGGCGACGTGCCGTCAGCCCGTCGTCATCGCGCACCACCGACGTGGCGGCTGCGAGAATTTCGTTGGTCAACCGGTAGCTGGTTTCGAGCCGCGTCACCGTGACATCATCAAAGCTGTCCGAGAAGCGGAGGAAGTGGCCCGGCTGTGCGCCGCGGAAGCCGTAGATGGACTGGTTGGGGTCGCCGATGACGCACAGCGCACGGCCGTCCGGTGACAGCAGCTGGATCAAGGCGGCCTGGACGTCGTTCACATCCTGGTACTCGTCCACCGAAATCGCCGACCAGCGTCTGGCGATCCGGTCCGCGGCCGCCGGATCGCCTGCCAGGTGCTGGTAGGGGCGCAGGACGAGGTCGTCCACGTCGAGGGCTCCGGCGTCCTCGAGGAGCTCCTGATACCGGGCGATGACCGGCAGCAACTCCTGGTTGCCGGCCAGGATCTCCCACGGGTCGCGCGATTGTTTGGAGAGGCTGACGCGATCGAGGATGGCCTGAGCCGTCCGTCGGGGGAGGCCGCCTCCGGCGGCGCGCTGAACCATGACCAGGCGTTCCTCATCGTCCAGGACCCGTGGCTCACGCCCGGAGAGATTGGCGAGCAACCGGCGGCCGAGACCGTGGAAGGTGGTCACGGTGGGTGCCTCGGCCGTGGCCCCCGGAACCTCCCGGAGCACCCGATTGGCGAGCTCCTGGGCCGCCTGATTCGTAAAGGTCACAGCGAGCACTTGCTCGGGTCGGACAGCTCCTGTGCGGACCTGGTGGGTGATCCGGGAGACCAGGGTCCGAGTCTTCCCGGTGCCGGGGCCGGCCACGATCAGTAGCGGCCCCGAGACCGTCTCCACCGCTTCACGCTGGTGATCATCGAGTTGGGCGAGCGGGTCATGGGGGGCCACCGGCTCGGGGCCGGCCGGTGGATTCTCGCGAGTCCCCGCTTCGGCCGTAATAGTGACCGCCGGCCTGGGCTCAGGCTCGGGCCGGGACACCGCCGGCAGGAAGCTGAGCTGTCCGAAGAGCTCGTCCCGTTCGGCCGGTGAGAAGATCTGGACCGATCCGAACTCGCCGTCGTAGCCGGCGGCGATGGACAGCTCTCCGGTCCGAACCCGGCGCACGGCCTCAGCCACCGCGGCGCCGGCGACCCTGTCGATGTCTTCGATGGGGATGTCGCGGAGAATGCCGAGTTCGGGGCCCAGCAGGGCGCGGAGTCTGGCGACCTCGGTGCGCACCCGTTTGCTGGCCGCGCCCACTCCGAGGACCTGGCTGACGGTTTCGGCGAGCGGGACCAGGCGTTGGAAGGGCGGAGCGCCGGTCGGGATAAAGCCATCCGGTCGATCGGCCAGCTCCATCACCCGGCTGAGGACGCCGACGGTGAGTTGACCGCCGCACTCAGGGCACCGGTTACCGAGCCGGCTGGTCTCCTCGGGTTCGATCCTGACGCCGCACTTCCGGTGACCGTCCAGGTGGTATTTCCCCTCTTCGGGGTAGAACTCGACGGTGCCGAGAAATCCTTTTCTTCGTTCGAGGGCGTGTCTGAGAGGCTCGAAGCCCGGCTCAACCTCGAGCACGTTGGCCTCACGGCCGAGCGCGTCGGTCGAGTGGGCGTCGGAGTTGGACACCAGGGTCAGCCGATCGAGGGCGCTGATTCGCCAGTTCATGGACGGGTCCGACGACAGGCCGGTCTCGCCGGCGAAGACGTGATCCGACAGGTCACCGAAACACTCTTCGAGGGAGTCGAAGCCCGACTTGGAACCGAGCATGGAGAACCACGGCGTCCATATGTGGGCCGGGATCAGAAAGGCCCCCTGGCCGACCTCGAGCACGATTTCCAGCAGATCGCGAGCGGCGAGTCCGAGAATCGGCCGACCGTCGGAGGCAAGATTACCGATGGTCTCGAGGCGTTTGCTGATCTCCGCTGCGACTTCCAGCGACGGAACGTAGACCAGATTGTGGTTCTTACGGACTCGGCCGCCCGACTTGTAGATGTTGCTGATCTCCACCTGCAGGACGAAGCGGACGTCACCCGAGCAGGCCACCGGAAGACCCTCCTCGGCCGACCTCGCCAGTTCGGGTCTGAGGCGGAACAGACCGTCCTCGGCGGCCTCGAGTTGGTCCGAGATCTCGGCCATCCACCCGGGATGGGTGAAGTCCCCGGTGCCCACCAAGCCGATGCCCTTCTCCAGGGCCGCGCGGTGCAGGGCGGGCAAGCTCAGCTCGCGGCTGGTGGCGCGAGAGAAGCGAGAGTGGATGTGGAGGTCGGCGAAAAGCCGCATGGGAGGATCTTACCGGGGATCGGTGATTGATGGCACCCTCAGTTTTCAAGACCGATGTGCCGAAAGATCCCGCGAAACTCGGGCACAGAACGAAGGGGCGAGAGAGTCGGTGGAACGCCGCGGAGTCTCTCCTCCGCGGCGGTTTCTCTGTGGTGCTGTCACTGCAACACGGCGGACCATGAGAGAATCTCCCCATCAAGTTATGAACCGGGGCCGCCATGGGCCCACAGCCGGAGGCACTTCATGAAACTCGCATTGACGTCATGTGTGTTGGTGGCAGCTCTCGTTCTTGTTGTTGGATGCGGGCAGGCGCCCGAGATCGAAACCCAGACAATCGTCGAAATCAACGCCGAGGTGGAGATCCCGGCGGCCGAACTCGAAGGATCCGCATGGCGGGCCGTGTCCATCATTGGCCAGCCGAGTGTGGAGGGCGCCACCTCGACCATCGTCTTCGATAGCGAGGGACAGGTGGCCGGCAATGCCGGATGCAATAACTACTTCGGTTCTTGGGGGGTGGACGGCAGCGCCATCAGCTTCGGCCATATGGGTGCCACTCAAAAGATGTGCATCAAGCCGGAGGTCATGGAACAGGAGGGTCGATTCCTTGAGGCACTGAGCACGGCCGAGCGCTTTGTCGTCTCGGATGGTGAGCTGCTGGTCTATTCCGCCGGATTCGATGAGCCCACCAGGCTGGCGCCTGCGCCCTCCCCGAGCGTGGTCACCGGCAGCGTCTTCTATCGGGAGCGGATCGCTCTTCCCCCGGACGCGGAGATCATCGTCAAACTGGTGGACGTATCTCGGGCCGACGCGCCTGCGGTGGTCCTCGCCGAGCAGATCATTGTCCCCGTGGGCAGCGTGCCGGTGGACTTCGAGCTGGAGTACGACGCCCGACAGATCGACGACCGGATGAGTTATGCGGTCCAGGCGCGGATCGAATCCGGAGGTCGACTGATGTTTACAAACACAGAGATGATCCCGGTGATCACCCGCGAAAGCCCCACCGAAGGCGTGCAGGTACTTGTCCACCGCGTCCGGTAGGCCCGGCTGATCGCGTCGTTTGATTGAGGAGTTCAGAATGTCGTACAGCAGGAATGTCCTGGTGGTCGTGGTCGGGTGTCTGATAGCCGTCTCGGCCGCTTGTTCGTCCACCGACCCGCTCGACGAGATGGGCGTCACCCTCACCAACCTCAAATTCTCCGACAGCACCTTGTTTGAAACCGTTATGGTGGCCACGGTTCGGGTCACCAATCCCAACCCGGATCCGCTCGAGTTCGAAGGTGCGTCGTTCAAGCTCATTCTGGACGACCGCAAGATCGGCACCGGGCTCGCGCCGGATCCCTTCACGGTAGACGGGCTCGCCACCACCGTCGTCGATGTCACCTTTCACATCAGCACCCCGACCGCGGTGTTTCGGATGATCGACATCCTCAAGGACGAGCGAGAGGTCACCTACGGAATCCGCGGTTCGCTTTTCGTGGTCACGCAATTCGGAACAAAGAAGCTGAAGGTGGAGAAGATGGGTCATATGGACCTCCAGAATCTCGAGGTTCCCCAATCTATCGAGCCGCTGACCCCGGCATCGCAGTAGCGACAGATCCGGGAACCCCCGCCCACCCAGGGACTAGGAGCTAGAGAATAGGGGCTAGACCGCCCAACCCACCCCTCTCGTGTGGTCATTGTGGAGCAGCCGTCCCGGCTGCAATCTCCGAGCCCACTGGACGCACGAATGCAGGCGAGACGCCCGCACCACAATGGCGCCCTGCGCGGGTGGGTCCAAGCCCTCAACCCGGAACCCGGAACCCGGAACCCGGAACATCAATCAGGAACGGGAACGAGCGATTTTCGTCGATACTCAAAGTCGAAGGTCGTCGTGCTACACTGACCGTTCCTGAACAGAAAACCCATCGACCACGGCCGTGAGGCCGAAGAGAAATCGGTCCGTTCCGGGCCCCAAACCAGCAGGAGGTACCTATGTCAGTCGCAAAAGTCACCGAGATTTCCGCCTCGTCGCCCAAAAACTTCGAAGATGCCATCGCCAAGGGCATTGATCGTGCCGACAAGACCCTGGACAAAATCCAGGGCGCCTGGATCAACGACTTCAAGGTGGATGTGAAGGATGGCAAGGTTGTCTCCTACCGCGTCAACATGAAGGTCACCTTCATCCTCAAGGACTGACTGGAGCCATACGATGTCGCTGTTTGAAATGTTGCTCACCCAGGTGCAGCCGTCCCAGCTCGAGCAGATCGGCAAAGCTGTGGGAGTCGATCAGGACCAGGTGGCGAGCGTGCTCAAAGGTGCCGTTCCCGGCATGCTGGAAGGGCTTTCCAGAAACGCCAGCAGCAGCCAGGGCGCCGAAGCTCTGTTTAACGCGCTCGGGAAAAACCACGACGGCAGCGTGCTCGACGATCTCGCCGGCTTTCTCGGAAGCTCGGGTGGGATGGCCGACGGGGCCAAGATCCTGGGCCATGTCTTTGGCAATCGCCAGGCCGGGGTGGAGAACTCCATCTCCCAGGCCAGCGGTGTTGATATGGCGTCGGTGGCCAAGATCATGGCCATGGCCGCGCCGTTGATCATGGGTGCCCTCGGCAAGGCCAAAAACCAGATGAACCTGGATCCTGCCGGACTGTCACAGATGCTGGGGCAGGAGCGCCAGGCGGCTCAGCAGGCGGCGCCGGACATGATGGACTTCTTTGGCAAGATGCTCGACTCGGACGGCGACGGCAGTTCCATGGACGACCTGGCCAAGATGGGATCGAGCCTGCTTGGAGGGCTGTTCAAGGGTCGTTAAGACTCACCACGACGTGCAATCGTTAGGGCGGGGTCATCCCCGCCCTTTTTTCGTCCGCGGCCCCGACGCGGAATCCGTGAAAAAAACAGGGCGCCCCGGAGGGCGCCCGTCGTGATCGGAGCGTGATGGTGCTCCCGACCGGGGATCAGCCGCCCGGAGGGGTCAACTTCTCCATCACCTGGTCGAGGCTGAAGGAGGCCGCCTTCTGACGCGGCGGGAATTCCTGGAAGGTGGCGATGAAATTCGCGGCGTACTGCTGAGCTCCGTAGAGCAGGTACACGTGATCGAGCAGCCAGTCGTAGTAGGTGTTGGAGGTGATCTCGGCGCGCTCGTAGGGGTCGCGGCGCAGGTTGAAGATCAGCGGCGTCCGCAGCGGCACGAACGGGTCCATCCACACCCTGAAGGTGCCCTCGGTCTTTTGCTCCATGAAGACCATCTTCCAGTCGTCGTAACGCAGCGCGGTCAGGTCACCGTCGTCCGAAAAGTAGAAGATCTCGTGGCGCGGGCTCTCCTTGGTCTGGCCAGTGAGCATGGGCAGGATGTTGTAGCCGTCGAGGTGGACATTGTATGTGCGGCCGATGGCCTGCACGCCCCCCGATTTGAGCTCTTCCTTGATGTTGGGGTTGCCCGCCGCGGCCAGGAAAGTCGGTAGCCAGTCCATGTGGTGGACGATCTCGTTGGTCACCGAATTGGGCGCGATCGTGCCGGGCCAGCGGACCATTGCGGGCACCCGCCAGCCGCCCTCCCAGTTGGTGTTCTTCTCACCGCGGAATGGGGTCGATGCGGCATCGGGCCAGGTGTTGTAGTGGGGCCCGTTGTCGGTGGAGTAGAAGACGATGGTGTCGTCGGCGAGTCCGAGCCGGTCGAGGGCCTCGAGCAGCTCGCCCACGTGCATGTCGTGCTCCACCATGCCGTCGGAG
Organism: uncultured Holophagae bacterium; assembly: GCA_963710645.1. GTDB lineage: Bacteria > Acidobacteriota > Thermoanaerobaculia > Thermoanaerobaculales > Sulfomarinibacteraceae > FEB-10. Next base: position 1,534,927 of record CAVQBD010000009.1, read on the forward strand.
TACTCGTCCTGGCCGGAGATGCCGCGGTGCTCCGCCTTGACGTGGGTGCGGAAGTGCATGCGGGTGCCGTTCCACCACACGAAGAAAGGTGTGCCGGCCGCGTTGGCGCGCTCGATGAAGTCGATGGCCGCGGCCACGGTCTCGTCGTCGATGGTCTCCATGCGCTTCTTGGTCAGCGGACCGGTGTCCTCGATGCGGCCGTCGGCCTAGGAGTGGATGACGCCGCGGGGCCCGAACGACGCACGGTAGGTCGAGCCGTCGGCGAGCACCATGTCGCCCGGGTAGTCCTCGTTCTCCGGTTCTTCTTCGGCATTGAGGTGGTAGAGGTTGCCGAGAAACTCGTCAAAACCGTGGTTGGTGGGCAGGAACTCGTCCTTGTCGCCGAGGTGGTTCTTGCCGAACTGGCCGGTGGCATAGCCACGCGCCTTGAGCAGGCCGGCGATGGTCGGGTCCTCCTCGCGGAGCCCAAGGTCGGCGCCGGGCAGCCCACCTTGGAAAGACCGGTGCGGAACACGCTCTGTCCGGTGATGAACGAGGACCGGCCGGCGGTGCAGCTCTGCTCGCCGTAGTAGTCGGTGAAGATCATGCCCTCCTCGGCGATACTGTCGATGTTCGGGGTGCGGTAGCCCATCATGCCTTTGGTGTAGGCGCTGATATTGGACTGGCCGATGTCGTCACCCCAGATGACGAGGATGTTGGGTTGGTCTTGGGCGGCGGCCGGGATTGCGAATGCGACGATCGCAAGAACAGCGATGGCCGCGGCGGTGCGTTGCTTGTGTAACACGATGTTCTCCCTTGGTTCAGCGCAGATAGAGTTGAGGCTTCTGGGCAAAACGTGGAGCCCTGTGGTGATATTCCGCGAGAAACGCGGCGTGGCGATTTCGGCTCGAGATCCCCTTAGAATGGTCGGATCCCCACCGAGGGTTGGAGGCGGAAGCATGGTCGTGACTCGGAAACTCGTTGTCAGCTCCCTGATATTGGCCACCGGATTATTTGCAGTGCCTGGAACGGCGGCGGCGTGCACCAATTTTCTGATCACAAAAGGGGCCTCGGCCGACGGCTCGGTGATGATCACCTACGCGGCGGACGCCCACGACTTCTACGGTGAGCTGAGCTACAGCCCTCCGGGGGTCCACCAACCGGGCGCCATGCGGGATGTCTACGAGTGGGACACCGGGAAGTATCTGGGTCAGATCGCCCAGGCGCCGGTCACCTATTCGGTGGTGGGCAATATGAACGAACACCAGGTGGCCATCGGAGAAACCACCTTCGGCGGTCGCGAAGAACTCGCGGGCTCGGGGCTGGTGGACTACGGCAGCCTGATGTTCATCGCCTTGGAGCGTGCAACCACCGCCCGTGAGGCGATCCAGGTGATCGGCGACATCGTGGCCGAGTACGGCTACGCCTCCGACGGCGAGTCCTTCTCCATCTCGGACCCCGACGAGGTCTGGATCATGGAGATCATGGGCAAGGGCGAGGACGACCCGGGGGCGGTGTGGGTCGCGCGGCGGGTGCCCGACGGCTTCATCTCCGCCCACGCCAACCAGTCGCGGATCAGTACCTTCCCGCTCGCCGATCCTGAAAACTGTCTCTACTCAGGCGATGTGATCTCATTCGCCCGGGAGAAGGGCTACTTCGATGGTCCCGACGAGGCGTTCAGTTTCGTCGACGCCTACGCCCCGGTGGACTTCGGAGCGCTCCGTTTCTGCGAGGCTCGGGTGTGGTGCTTTTTCGAGCGCGCCGCGGCAACGAGCAACGTGCCGTCGGACTGGGTGGAGGGTGACGTGGCCGCCGAGCCCGTACCGCTCTGGATCAAGCCCGACCGCAAGCTCGAGGTGCGCGACGTCATGGCCATGATGCGCGACCACTTCGAGGGTACGCCGCTGGACATGACCACCGACGTGGGCGCCGGTCCCTACGGCCTGCCCTACCGCTGGCGGCCGCTGACCTGGGAAGTGGATGGAGTTACCTATTTCAACGAGCGCGCGGTTTCCACACAGCAGACGGGCTTCAGTTTTGTTGCCCAGTCGCGGTCGTGGCTTCCCGATGCCGTCGGCGGCGTGTTCTGGTTCGGTGTCGACGACACAGCGAGCACGGTCTACTTTCCGGTCTATTGCGCCAGCCGCGAGGTGCCGCCCAGCTTTGCCGCCGGCAACGGCTCGCTCTACGATTTCACCTGGGACTCGGCGTTCTGGGTCTTCAACTGGGTCGCCAACTTCGCCTACTCGCGTTACAACGTGATCATCGAGGATGTGCACAAGGTCCAGGCCGAACTCGAGGGCCGATTCCTCACCGAACAGCCGGAGGTTGAGCAGGCCGCCTTGGCGTTGCATGAACGATCCCCCCGGCTGGCCATCGATTACCTCACCGACTACTCGGTGCGGATGGGTGAGATGGTCACTCAGCGATGGCGCACGCTGGGCGAGGACCTGCTGGTGAAGTTCCTCGACGGCAACGTCAAGACTCCGGAACAGGAGGTCACCCACCCCGGCTACGACGAGAGCTGGTACCGGCGGATCGCCGAGGAGGAAGGCGAACGTTTGCAGATTCAGCCGCAGCCCGAACCCGAGGACAACGGCGAGTGATTGTGGGCTATGGGTCCCGCGCGGTGCTTTCCGCGCGGACCCGAGCCACGATCTCCTGGAACCCGGGAAGGGAGCGCAGGCTGTCGAGATCCGGGTCGTTCTCGAGCTGTTCCGGTCTGCTCAAACCCCTGTCGACGGCCTCCTTCAGAGCGGCGAGAGCGGCCTCTGGGCGACCCGAAACGGCCTCCAGGCAGGCGAGGTTGTAGCTGGGTATCCACGCGTCGGGTCGGACCGCCTGAGCTCGCCGGTAGTACTGGGCCGAGGCGCCGATCTCGCCGATACGGCGGGCCGATCCGCCGGCCTGAATCAGGGCCAGGTAGTCGTCCGGCAGCCGTGCAAGCGCCTTGCGGTAGTATTCCAGGGCTTCGGTGAACTTGCCGCGGTCCCAGTACAGGTCGCCAAGGCGACGGTAGACCCTCGGAAAGGCGGGGTCGACTGCGACCGCACGCTGGTACCATGTTTCGGCCTTCTCGTCGTCGCCGCGCAGGGCCGCGATGATGCCCATGTTGCCGATCGCTTCCACGAAACCCGGGGTGATGTCGAGGGCGTCGAGGTAGCACGCCTCAGCTCGGTCGAGGTCACCCTCGAGGAAGGCGATGTTGCCGAGCATGCCGTGGACCCGGAATTGGCGGGGCTCGCGGGCCAGCGACTCCAGGTAGACCTCGCGGGCCTCGCCCAGTCGGTCCTGCCGGAGCAGGGTCAGCGCGAGCACGTTGCGCGCCGAGGCGTTGCCCGGCATCTCTGCGAGCAGGGCGTGGGCGGCTGCCTCAGCCTCGGCCCAACTCCCCTGCTGGGCCAAGTGGCGGGCGTCCTCGAGCATGTTCCGATAGCGGATGCCATCCTTGGGGTCGAGGCCGGCGCGGGCGTCCCGGTCCGCCTTCGGGTCGAGGTAGCCGAGGGCCTGCAGCATCTCCTCGGTCTCCGAGTCCATGGGGTTACCGGCTGATTCCACCGCCATGAGCTGGGAATTTTCGAGAATGTCGGACAGGGCGGCGTCGAGGCTCAGTGAACCTCCCGGCAAGGTGTCGTGGAGATTGACCAACTCGCCGGGGTCGTCTTCGAGGTTGTAGAGCTCGGGCCGCGGCGCGCGGATCCACTTCCAGCCGCCGGACCGCAGGCCATACAGCGGCGCCATGCCAAAGCCAGATTCGCTGAGCAGCGACTCGCAGTACTGGGGGAGCTCGACGGGCGGTCGGTCTCCGGTCAACGACGGCAGCAGGTCGACCCCCTGGGTCGGGCCGGGCTCGAGTTTCAGCACCGACAGCACCGTGGGCATGATGTCCACTGTCCGCACCGGACTGAGGTACTCGGTGCCCGGAGAAAACAGCCCGGGCAGGCGGAGGATCAACGGTACCCGTATGGTGGCGTCGTAGATGAAGATGCCGTGGGTCTTCTCGCCGTGTTCGCCGAGGCTTTCGCCGTGATCCGATGTAAAGACCACCAGGGTCGAGTCGAGCGCACCCTGCTCCTCGAGGGAGCCCAGAATCCGGCCGAGTGCCAGGTCCACCGTGGCGATTTCGGCATCATATGGGGTGAGGGTTCGCAGCTGCTCGCGGAGCGACGGCTCGTAGGGTTGGTGGGGGTCGAAGAAGTGGACCCAGACGAAGAAGGGCTGGGCATCGGGTGTCGAACCCCACTCCTCGAGCCAGGGGACCACTCGGTCAGCGGTTTTCAGAGCCGACCGGTCCCGGATCATGAAGGTGGGCGGTGCGTCCTCGCTCCACAGGTCGTCGTCGTAGCCGTCGAAGCCCTGGTCGAGGCCGTAGCGGCGGTTGAGCACCAGGGCGGATACGAAGGCCTGGGTGGTGTACCCGGCGTCATGGAGTCGCTCGGCCAGGGTGACGGCCCCTTGCCCCAGGGCGTAGGCACCGTTGTCCCGTACCCCGTGGGCCGGTGGGTAGAGGCCGGTGAGGATGGTGGCGTGGGAGGGCAGGGTGATGGGCGCCGCGGTGGTGGCGTGTGTGCAGCGAACGCCTTCGCCCGCCAACCTATCGATGAAGGGTGTCCGGGCCGCTGGGAAATCATAACACCCGAGCCGGTCGGCTCGCAGGGTGTCGACCGTGATCAGGAGAAGGTTGGTGTCCGGCGTTCGGTGGCAGCTGCAGAGCCACACTGAGATGAAAATGACGATCCCAGCGATTGTTGTTGTGCCGCTGCTCATCCGCGTAGGTTGGTGAATTGACTTTGTTGCCATTGAATCCATACAATAGTGCATCTGCCGTGAGACGGAACACGAATTGACCTACGGTCTTTTTATTCACGTACGCCAGAGGGGGCCATCAATGAGACGGGTACTGATGCTGGTTGTTTGTGTCGTTTTTCTGACGACCTTGGCTGCGGCCGATGTCCCGCAGACCGAGAAAGACGCCATCGCAAGGAAAATCGCGAGCGAGAGCAAGCCCGATCACCAAGCCCGGGGAGGGTCCGGCGAGTCGGGCGAGGTGAGCCTGATCGATGCCTCGGGCCTTGAGTACTTCCTCAACACCGATACCTCGGAAACCTCGAGCTCGGCGTCGGGAGCGGCCTCGGACGCCACGTATACGACGTCGGTAGTTGGCACCACAACCGGTGGTGGAACGACCACCTCGATGCTTAACGACGCCTTCGACGGCTACGGGGCGATTCTCGTCAACGGCACCTACTACACCGACAACGGCACGGTGAGCTTCGAGTGCGCCGGCCGGCAGCTGGTGTACAACCCCCAGAACATCGGCTCGCTGGTGGTCAGCCGCAAGGCCTACGTGCCCGACAACGACGAGTTCGTCCGCTGGCTAAACTTCATCACCAACACCAGCGGCTCCCCGGTTGCGGTCACCCTGGCCATGGACAACAACTTGGGATCAGATTCATCCACCACCATGCACGACACCTCGAGCGGCGACATGGTCTGGACGACGGCGGACACCTGGTTCGTGACCAATGGTGACTACAGCGATCCGAAGCTCGGGCACATCATCCAGGGTCCCGGTTCCCCGGCGGCTCCAGTGGCAAACGTCGACTTTTCGAGCGTCAACGACCCCGAGTGGGACTACACCTTCACCGTACCCGCCGGCCAGACCGTGTGCATCATGCACTTTGTCACCGGTCAGCCGTCCATCGCCGATGCCGCCGCCAAGTCCGCCGAGGTCGTGCTGCTGGGGTTGAACTCCAACGCGTTGCAGTGCACGACGCCCCAGGAGCAGGCCCAGATCATCAACTGGGAGCAGCCGGTGCCTGTGGAGCTGCAGTCCATAGCCGTCGAGTGACACCTGATCTGATTTTCGAGAAGAAGTATCTGGGCCGGGCATCATGCCCGGCCCTTTCATTGTGGAAACGACCAGTGAGAAGGTCTGTGATCTTGGTCGGCTTGCTCACCATGGTGAGACTGGCGTCCCCGATGGTGGGGTCTGTGTGCTCGGACGAACTGGCCGTGTCCCTGCGGGCGGCGGTTGAGGCAGGAGACATGGGAAGCGTCCTCGACCATCTGGCGGCAGGAGCAGATCTCGACCAGCCGACCGAAGATGATGTGTCGACAGCGTTGATGGCCGCCGCTGGATGCGGCTGGCCGGATCTTGTGGAAATCCTCCTGGAGGCCGGGGCCGATCCGAATCTCACCGATCTTTCCGGTGGGACCGCCCTGTCATGGACGGCGCTCAAGCGATGCCCCGATACCGATAATGAAACGGATCGTGGTGCCATCCGGAACCGTCGAGGATACCCGGCGGTGGTAGGGGTCCTGCTGCATTTCGGAGCGGATGTGAATCGACGGGATGATCGGTGTGATTCCGCTCTCCACCTGTGCTCCTTGGCCGGCCATGTGGGACAGATCAGACGGCTCCTCGATGGAGGTGCGGACCCTGACATCCGGGACGGCGAGTCGGCGACGCCGCTGATGCGGGCCGCGGCGGCCGGGAGGGAAGATGTGGTTGAGGAACTCGTGATGGCGGGCGCCCCCCTGGAAAGCCGTGACCGTGATGGATGGACGGCGTTGATGTGGGCCTGCTCGAGGGGACAGTGGCGCACCACCTTGGTGTTGATTCGAAGTGGATGCGAGATCGATGGCGTAGACACGTCGGGCGTGACACCGTTGATGACGGCCGCGGCCGGTGGCCATCCGAGGATCGTCCGACGATTGTTGAAGACGGGTGCCGATCCGGCCCGCGTGTCCAATCGGGGTTCCACTGCTCTCATGTTGGCGGCGGCCGAGGGTCACGTGCTCACAGTCCGGGTTCTGCTCCGCCGCGGCGCCCCTGTCGATCAGTCGGCCGACGACGGAACCACGGCCCTCATGGTTGCGGCGTCTCGGGGTTACCTGGGGGTTGTGACCGGGCTGCTGGCCGGCGGCGCAGACCCCGGTCTCAAAGATCGGGACGGCCAAACCGCGGCCGACCGAGGCTCTCACGCCGGCCATGCTGAGGTTGTCGAGCTCCTCGGAACCGCCGGTGAGACGAACCCGCCCGGTAGCAATGACCACGATGATGCTCAATAACCACCGGGCAGAAGAACCCGTACAATAGCGGAATGCGCGCCGCGGCACCCATGCTCGTCGTTCTTCTCCTCGCGCTGTCGGCGGTGGTCGCGGCGCAGACGCCGCCGTGCGCCCCTTGCGCCGGAATCACGGTGGACGATCCCGGAGCGATGCTTCGACTCTTCGAGTCCGCACCCCCCCTGGATGAGGAATCGCGACACTACCTCCGTTGGAGGGTGACCCTCGACGGCATGGCGGACCCCGATCTGGCCCAGCAGGTGGCTCGAACCGGAGCCACGCCGTGGCTTGTCTTCGTCATCCAGGTCCCCATGCCCATCGCCGACCACATGGACGTGCTGGCTGATGAGCTCGAGGAGGTCGTGCGCCTGGTCTCGGCGTCGCCGCCCAATACCCATTTCGAGGTCGAGTGGACCCAGGACGTGGGCTCCGCCGAGGCCGCGCAGGATTTTGCCTTTCTCTTCAAACGGGCCTCGGTGGCGGTCAAGGGAGTGCGGGGCGAGGCGCGGGTCATCGCCGGGGGTCTCCCTGTGGACCGGTCGCTGCTCGAGACGCTGTATCTGGCCAACTTGGCGGCATACATTGACGGGGTGGCGTTCGGCCCTGTGGGTGATGCAGGACTGACCGAGGCAGTGGCGCTCATTACCGATCTCGATCCGGGCCGGCCGGTGGTGCACGACGCCGGGCGGCTGCCCGCACAACCATGGCTTGCCCTGCCGGAGGCGGCGTGGGCGGCGGCGGCCGGGGCGGCGGTGTCGTTTTTCGATACCGAGGCGGTCGCGCTCGAGCCCGACGATTTGGTTCCCATGATGGTGCTGGCGCGGGAGTTCTCCGGAGACCTCGCCTACGACCCCTACTCGACTCCCACCGGCGGTGCCGGTGGCTGGGCCTTCGTACGCGGCGAGGATTTGGGGCTCCGTGTGATTTTGGACCGCGGCGATTTTTCCGGCGCCACCGCATTCGTTTTCCCCGACGCTGAGCTTCAGGGTCCGGCTCGGGTGGCGGCGGACGGTGCCGTCGGCCGGGTGTCGGCCGGTCGCGTGCCCGATGGCTACATGGTGGAGGTCGATGGGCCGGATCCGGTGGCGGTGGTCCGCCTCGAGCGACCCACAGCGGCGGAGCTCGGTGGTTTTGCCCAGGATGTGGATGTGTCCGACGTGCGCCAGATCCCGGTGGAGGAGATTCTGCGCCGGCTGCAGGCTTTCGAGGACGCCCAGGAACGCCGGATCCGCCACTATGAGGCCATCTACACCCAGCACTTCCGTTACCGCCCCGGGAGCGGAATCCAGGTCATCGAAGCCAGCTTCACGGGTCCTTATTTCTACCGTCGCGGACAGGGCTTCGATTGGATGTGGAAGCGCTTTCTGGTCAACGGGGTGTTGTGGAAGGGCAAAATTCCAAAGTTGCCGCTGCTGCAGCCCGAACGGGCGGCCGCCACACCGCTGGAGATCACCCTCGATCAGAAGTACCGCTACCGGCTGCGCGGCGCCGACGATGTCGGGGGACGACCCTGCTGGGTGGTGGATTTCGAGCCGGCGGGTGATGTCGAGCTGGAGAATCTCTGGAAGGGTACGGTGTGGATCGACCGCGAGATCTACGCCCGGGTGAAGACCCGGGCGCTCCAACTCGGACTGGCGGGCGACGTGATCTCCAACGAGGAGACGCAGCTCTTCGAGCCGGTGGATGTGAACGGCCAACCGGCGTCGTGGTCCGCCGACAACTACTTTCTGGCCACACGGGTGGAGGCCCAGGAGCTGCAGTCCATTCTCAACGTGGCGGTGCAGGTGGAAAAGCAGAGCCTGCTCACCGAGATCCGGATCAACGAGGACGGCTTCGAGACCCGGCTCGCGGACGCCCACGCCTCGGTCGAGACCATGGTCCGCGACACGCCGGACGGCTTGCGTTATCTGGACCGCGAGGACGATGGTAGCCGGGTGGTGGTGGAGAAGGACGATCCAAATCGCTGGTTCGCCCTCGGCGGCGTCTACTGGGACGAGGGTCAGGATTATCCGGTGCCGCTTGTGGGGATCGACTTCTTCTCGTCCAATTTTATGGACACCGGCACCCAGGTGAACCTGATCTTCGCGGGGGTCCTGATCAACGGCAATTGGGCCGAACCGTCGCTCTTCGGCAGCCGCTGGGACGCCGGTGCGCGGGTCTTCGGGTTCTTTCTCGGATCCAAGGAGGAGCTCTACCGCGACGGCGAGCTGGCCCCCGAGGAGACGGTGACCTCCCGGAGGGGGCGAGTCGATCTCTACCTGGGCCGGCCCATTGGCAGCTTCATCAAGGCCGACCTGGCCTACGGTCTGGAGTGGAACAACTTCAGCCGGGCGGACGACACCGCCCAAGACTTCATCCTGCCCGAAAGTGGATTGACCAACTCGGTGACGCTCGACCTCTCGTACAGCCGGAGCGGTTTCCGCATCGGGCTCGAGGGCTCGTATAACGACCGCAGCCAGTGGGCCTTCTGGGGGCTGCCGGGCAACGACGACTACGACCCCGACCAGAAGGACTTCACCCGCTGGAGCCTGGTTGCCGGCAAGACCTGGTGGCCGGGGAATTTCACCAAAATCGGTGTTGAGCTGGAACACCTCGACGGCGCCGACCTCGATCGGTTCTCCAAGTACGACTTCAGTACCTTCGGCAGCGGCCGGGTCGCGGGCTACCAGGGCGGCCTGGTCACAGCTTCTGAGGCGGACGGCGTTCACGTGGTTGGAGGCCTGAACTTCGCCGAGGCCATGCGGGTGGAGGGCCAGCTCGATGTGGTGTGGGCCACCGACGAGGCCACCGGGCTCGACCGCGAGCTGCTGGCCGGCGTCGGGTTGGGCGGGACTGTGATGGGACCGTGGCAGACGTTGGTCAACTTCGAGGTCGGGGTTCCCATTGCAGGGCCGGCGGATAGTTTCACGGTTTTCGTGACGTTCCTCAAGCTGTTTAACTGAGCCCCACGTACCCGGTGTGGAGAGGTGTCTGAGCCAGGCACCGTCGCAGATGTGATGCTCCTCTCGTTGGGTTCAATTTAGCGAATCTGGAGGCGCCGATTCTCCGACGGCGCTCCCCGTGACAGACGACACGTCTTTGTGGCGGGATGCCAGGACCTCCGAGAAACGCATCTTTCTCCCCACGCGCTCCCCGAGCGAGCCACCCCTGACACTATTCGGGACTCAGGGATTTGGCGAGCCTCGATGCGATCAACCCGAAAGTGTCAGAAGTGGCACGCCCGCCCATCGCGCCCATTCTCGCGTCCTGGAAGGGCCTTGGGGGGATTCATCAAACCTCCAAGCTCTCCCGTCGTATCAATGCCAGAGAATGTTTCAAAAGGACGATCTCGGTTGTCGTTGCCGCGTTGTTCGGCGAGCTCAGATCTTCGGAGGGAGGACCGGTCCATGGTTATCAGGATGTTCTGCCGTTGCGTCGTGACGGGTACGTGTGGGGCCGTCATTCTCGTGGCTGCGGAGGGATGGTCCCGTGCGAATTCAATCGATTGACCGGAGCTGCCGAGCCGGGACGGGCCTACGGGCCAACGTCCGCCGGGGATGGAGCCCGAGATCTTCGCCCCGGGATTCATCTCAACCGGTCTTGATGAGCTGAACTCGGTCTTTCATCCCAACGGCGAGGAGTTTTACTTTGCCGTGGATGTGGGCCCCCGATTCGTGCTCATGATGAGCCGGTACGGGGAATCCGGCTGGACCGAGCCCGAGGTTCTCGATTTTTCCAGAAGGCACTCGGCGGTGGATCTGGCGTTCACCGCCGACGGCGACAGGATGCTGTTCTGCTCCAACCGGCCCCGTCTCGGTGGGATCCAGCCTGAGGAAGACTACGATATCTGGTGGGTCGAGCGGCTGGCGGACGCCTCGTGGGGCGAGCCGCGACCGTTGGAGGGTGGGGTCAACACGGACCGCAGCGAGTTCTACCCCAGCCTGACCGATGATGGGTGGCGGTCTACGTTCTTTCGTGAGGGAGGCGGTCTGGAGGATCGACATCTTCGTTCGATCGTGGTTGGGGAGTATGCCGGCCGGAAAACCGGCCGGCGGTCAACACCGATCGCAGTGAGGGAGATGCATTCATCGCGCGCGACGAAAGCTTCTTGGTCTTCGTCTCATCGGGTCATGAGCGGCAGCCCGACGAGGGACGGCTCTTCGTCAGCTTTCGCTCGTCCGACGGTGTCTGGTCCGAACCCCGAAACCTCGGCGCCGCCACCGACCGGTCCGACTACTGCCCCACCGATGAGTCCGGACGGTCGCTTCTTTTTCTTCACCGGAACCAGGACGGACTGGGATCGCGGTGGCGGTGAGGTGAGCTATTCCTCACTGTTGGCCGGCCTGCCCAAACCCCAGAATGGCCAAGACGATATCTATTGGGTCGATGCCGAGTTCGTGACCCGACTGCGACCTGCCGAAAGCCGTGCTCTCATGTGACGGACTCGTAGGCAGCCGTGTCGCCTACGTACCAGATTGAATCTTGAATCTTGAGTTTTGAAATTTGAATTCTCCCCCCGCCCTCCCGAGACGAGGGGAGGGCGGGCGGGAACTAAGAATTGAGAACTGAGAACTCAAAACTTGCCGATAAACAGGCCGGGGGATCGCACCACAAGAACGCTCAGGGAGGAAGGGACTGCTCCCTACCCCCTGGATCACTCTCGTCCATCACCCCGCAGTAGTACGGCTCGATGGCCGCAGCCCCAAGGTACTCGGCGTCCCCGGTGCCGTTGTCCACCTTGGAGACGTAGGCCATAAAGCCTGATGGGATGTCTTCCTCGCAGGGGTCTTCCGACATGGACGAAGGATCCAACCACAGCTCCACGGTGAGTGGACCCTCCACCTCGCCGACCCCGAGTTGCTGGAAGGACCATTGATTCATGCTGGCGATCCGGATGGTTTTCGAACCCTCGACAAGCGCGTTCCCCTCGCTGTCCTTGATTCGATAGTGGACCGTGACCGGGGCCATGGGCGAGGTGCCGGCGATGCCAAGGTTGGAGCGGAAGTCGGCGTCGTTGCGGACGCCGGTGATCAACGAAGGCGCCCAGCCAACGTTGGTGTTGACCACCAACGTCGGCACGGTCTGGCCGAAGGTGCCCAGCTCGCTACCCACGTTGTAGGTGCGGGTGACGCCGGTGAAGATCGTGCCCTCCGGGTTTTCCACGATGAACATGGGGTCAGCGATCAGCACCAGGCTCCCTTTGATGCCTTCGTCGAAACCGAAGACCGTTTGCAGCACGTCCTCGGCGATGTAGGTTTCACCGGCATCGAGCACGAGCCGGTCAGGGAAGGTTGGATTGAAGAGATTGTCCTGGTTGGACGGGAAGAACGCGATGCCGATGGTGATGGCCACATCCATGGGGTTGTGGACCACAAGATCGGTGACCCACATGGTCCCGGCCATTCCGGGCCCCCGGGCGACCACCGGGAAGAACTCGGTGTTGAGGACCTCCTGGGCGAGGACGGGCGTTGCTAGCAGGCAAAGGGCGATGATCGTGAGGGCGAGACGACGACACATGGAGACTCTCCTTCCGGGGCATGGCCCCTGTCCCGAGAAATGAACTGAGTGACTCTGTCAGGAGAATATAGGTATCTGAGTCGCATTTCGCAAGACTGATACCACCACCCACCCAGATTCGAGATACGAGTTCCCCCGCCCGGGTCAGTAGGGCGCGAGCATCGGGCGTGCCACTTCTGACATTTTCTGGAATCGAAGCCATTCGGCGACAGCGGCAGACGAATCCGGACAATGTCAGGGGTGGCAACCTCGGGGAGCGCAATGCCAGCATCGGTTCGATGAAGTCGGGCAGTCGAACCGAACGAGGTGTTGTAGAGCACTGATCTCGGCTGCTGCTCTGGTCCGTATTGATCGCGCGATTGCAGGCCGGAGCCCTGCGCCACAAAGGCGCTCCAGCGGGCGGCTGTCTTCGGTCGCCGATCAGTCCGGACACGAGAAGTCGTCGGTGGGGGCCGCGTAGATGAACTCGGCGTCGCCGGTGCCGTTGTCCACCTTGGACACGTAACCCATGAGGGTGTTGGCGAAATCGGAGCACGGATCTTCGGACACGCTCCCCTCATCGAGCCACAGCTCCACGGTCAACGCGCCGTCGACGGTGCCAACGCCAAGTTGATCCAGGGAAAATTGGCGGATGGTCGCCGGTGGCAGGTTTCTGGCGCCGGTGGCGATTTGGTCGCCATCCGGTCCGAGAATCCGAAAGTGGACCGTAATCTCCTCAAAAAGCGCCAGACTGACCATCCCCACGTTGGACCGGAAGTCGTCGTCGTTGCGGGCGCCGGTGGCGACCAGGGGCGCGACGGTCACGGCGTCGGCCTCCAGCGACGGCACCGTCTGACCGTAGGTCCCCGCCGGATCGGCGGTATTGTAGGTCCTGGTGACGGCAATGATCCTCGCCTCCTCTGGATTGCCCTCGATCATTCCTTCATCCACCGACACCACCAGCGCGCCCTTGATGTTCGTGTCATAGCCGAAGACCGTGGCGAGCACGTCGTCGATGACCAGGGTTTCACGCGGTCCGAGCTGGAGGCGGTCGGGAAAGCTGGGGTCGAAGGTGTTGGCCTGGTTGGCCGGGAAGAACTGGAGGCCCATAGTGACCTCCTCACCCAGGAGGTTGTTCAGCCGTCAGATCGCTGACCCACTGACTGGTTCCCACACCCGTAGTTCTCGCCACCACCGGGAAGAACTGCACGCCGTCGACTTCCTGGGCGACGGCGGGGAGGGTCGCCACCATGGCGAGGATGCAAAATACGACCGACAGTTTGCGCATGACACTGTTCCTTTCGAATGTGAGTCGTTGCTCAAGTTTCTTGTGATTCGCGTGCTGGGGAGTATAGCTCTCTGAGAATGGAATTGACAAGGGCTGCCCGGGCGGCCCTTTCGAATGAGGTGTTGCAGCGCAGCCGTCTCGGCTGCATTCGTGCGATCAACCATCGCCAGAATCGCAGCCGAGACGGCCGCGCTGCAAAGACGCTCCGGGTGGGTGGTGGTCTTCGTTCTTTGTTCTTCGATACGGCTGTGGTGGGGGAGGGTGTTTTCTGCCCCCTGCACGCCGATGAAGATCGTCTATGCTTCAGCCGTGTTGGGAGGAGGCTCCATGATCCACAACCTCTCCGCCCGCCTGCAGACACTCTTCGTGTTGTTTGGCCTGATCATCCTCTTCGGGATTGCTTCCCCTCACTTTCTGACCACCGACAACCTGTTGAACGTGATGGAGCAGTCGGCCATCAACGCGATCCTCGGCATCGGGCTGACCTTTGTCATCATCTCGGGCGGCATCGATCTTTCGGTGGGCTCCATCTTGGCTCTTTGCGGCTTGGTGGTGGCCGATCTGTTGGTGGCGGGACACAGCAACACCGTCGCCATAGGTGGCGGACTCCTGGTGGGTCTTCTGAGCGGCGGACTCAACGGTCTGATCACGACTCTCGGACGCATCCCACCCTTCATTACGACTCTCGGGATGATGCTCATTGCGCGCAGCGCGGCCAAGATCTACTCGGGCTCCAAGCCCATCAGCGGGCTGCCTGAAAGCTTCAGAGCGTTGTCCGGCGACCTGGGCGGAGTGCCCGTGCTGGTGCTGATCGTTGCTGCCCTCTACCTTGTGGCCCACATTTTGCTCACCCGCACAAAGCTCGGCCGGTACACCTACGCCATCGGCGGAAACGAACAGGCCGCGTGGCTTTCGGGAGTGCCGGTTGGCCGGTACAAGGTGGCGATCTATGCCCTGTCCGGACTGATGGCCGGTGTGGCGGCCGTGTTGATGACTTCGCGATTGAATGCGGCCTCTCCCCTATCGGGCGAGATGTACGAGCTCTATGCCATCGCCGCAGCGGTGATCGGCGGTGTGAGCCTCATGGGGGGAGAAGGACGGGTCCTTGGAACCCTGATCGGTGCGCTCATCATGGGCACCCTGCGCAACGGCCTCAACGCCCTCAGCGTTCCGTCGGCCCTCGAGGGAATGGTGGTCGGAGGAGTGTTGATCGTCGCCGTGGTGCTGGATCGGGCACGCCATCGGGGGGCGGAGGGCCAACCGCGGGTGGGCTTCAAGAAGGTGCGCAAGATCGGACTCGTGGTCTTCGTGGCCATAGCTTTGGTGGCCGCGGCAATCGGGTTTCGGAGGACTTCTTCATCGGCAAATGGAGCCGAGACACTGACCGTCGCGTTTGTTCCAAAGGCCTTGAATTCGCCGTTCTGGGCCGATATGGAACGAGGGGCCGAGGATGAGGCCGCCGCACTGGGAATTCAGCTCGTATCCCTGGCGGCCGAACGCGAGACCGATGTGGAACGCCAATACCAGATCATCGAGAATCTCATCCAACAGAAGGTGGACGCCATTCTCCTTTCGCCGGCGGGTTCCAAGGAGCTGGTACCGGCCGTCCGGAAGGCCAATGATGCGGGCATACCGGTGCTGATCCTCGACACCCGGATCGATTCGGCAGCGGCGGAGTCGGTGGGCGCTGTGACGATGACCTATATCGGATCGGACAACTTCGAGGGCGGAAGGGTGGCCGGCCGCTACCTTGCTGAAGAGCTTGGCGGGCGAGGCCATGTGGCGATCATCGAAGGCATCTCCGGCCACGAGACGGCGGACCAGCGGCGATTGGGGTTTGTGGACGGGCTCGAGTCCTCTCCCGGAGTTCGGGTTGCGGCGAGCCAAACGGCCAACTGGGAACGGGCCCGAGCCTACACGGTTGCCGAGAATCTGCTGCAGTCCCACCCTCAATTGACCGGCATCTTTGCGGCCAACGACGAGATGGCCCTCGGTGCGCTGGAGGCCGTTGCGGCCGCCGGGCGTTTGGACCGCATCCGCATCATCGGGTTCGACGCGATTCCGGATGCCGTCATCAATATTCGATCCGGGCGGCTGCTGGGATCGGTCGCACAGTTTCCAGGCGAGATGGGTCGGCTCGGGGTCCGGCATGCCGTGGCTCTGTTGAGGGATGGCACCGCACCTCCCCCCGAAATCCTCACCCGGGTGGAGATGATCGACGTTGGGAATGTGGATCTCTTCGCGCCAGAAGATTCCACCGAGGTCCAATCCGAGGAGAACCCGTGACGGCTGCCGAATCGCTGCTGCGCATGGAGGGCATCTGCAAGCGGTTCCCCGGTGTCCAGGCGCTGTCCGATGCCGACCTCGATGTCCGGTCCGGCGAGGTCCACGTGTTGCTCGGCGAGAACGGAGCAGGCAAGTCGACCCTGATGAAAATTCTGTGCGGTCAGTATTCGGCCGACACGGGAGAGATGAACCTGGCCGGCGACATGATTCGACCGGAAAGCCCAATGGAGGCTTCGCGATTGGGTTTGGTCATGATCCACCAGGAGCTCAACCTCGTGCCGGGTCTTTCGGTGGCGGAGAATATCTTCCTGGGTCACGAGTTGTGCCGCTGCTCCTTGATGCGGACCCGACCCATGCGCAAGACATCGGAAGAACTGCTGCACCGGCTGGGCTGCCATATTGATCCCGACGCTCCGGTGGCCTTGCTTTCTGTGGCGGAGCAACAGTTGGTGGAGATCGCTCGTGCCCTGAGGGAAGAAGCTCGGGTGCTGGTGATGGACGAGCCCACCGCGGCCCTTTCCGACGCCGAGATCGAGGCTCTTTTCGACGTGATCAGATCCATCTGCCGAGACGGCGTCCCGGTCATCTACATTTCTCATCGGATGAAGGAGATCTTTGCCATCGGAGACCGGGTCACGGTGATGCGGGACGGCCGTACCGTGGGAACCCGATCGGTGGAGGCAACCGACGTTGGCGAGCTTGTTCGGCTGATGGTGGGCCGCACCATCGACGAACAGATCGCCAAGCGCCAGGTGCCCATCGGCGACACTGTGCTGGAGGTCCGTGGGCTGGGCCGCGACGGTGTGCTCTCGCCGGTGGATCTCGCCGTGCGGTCGGGAGAGATCGTCGGTGTCGCCGGGCTCATGGGTTCAGGGCGAACCGAGCTGGCCCGCGCCATTTTCGGCGCCGATCCCATCGACTCCGGGTCGGTCACGGTGGCCGACACGACCATGTTCCATCCGACGCCTTCGGCGTCCATCGCCGCGGGTCTCGGATTCCTCACCGAGGACCGCAAACAACAGGGTCTCGTGCTGTTGTGCTCGGTGACCGAGAACATCACCCTGACGAGCCTCGACGATGTGTCGCACTTCGGTGTGCTGGATCTCGGCGCGGAGGCCCGGCGCGCGGAGGTCCTGGTTCAGAAGCTAGGGATTCGTGCGGCCTCCCTGGATCAGGAGGTGGTGAACCTGTCCGGGGGCAACCAGCAGAAAGTCGTGCTGGCCCGGTGGCTGGCGGCCCAATGCCGTGTGCTGCTCTTCGATGAGCCCACCCGCGGCATCGACGTGGCCGGCAAGGCCGAGATCTACGAGCTGATCGGCGAGTTGGTCGAGCAGGGTGTGGCGGTGCTGCTGATCTCCAGCGAGATGCCCGAGTTACTGGGTCTTTCCGACCGAATCGCCGTTATGCACGAGGGCGCCCTCCAGGGTGTGCTGCCCCGTTCGGATCTGACCCAGGAGCGGGTGATGGCTCTCGCCCTGGGTGAGACATCCTAACGATCTGACAGCACTCCCAACCGGTCCAGCCGTTCTTCGAGTTCGACGATCCCGTCGGTCAGAAAGGCCGTCAGACCCGCCCGTTGGGCCGCCTCCACGTTAACGGCCGTGTCGTCAAAAAAGCAGACCCGACTCGCGTCCACCGCGAGCTTCTGAACCACATGGTCGAAGATCTCGGCCTCGGGTTTGACCGATCCGATCTCGTTCGAGAAGAAACAGCGCTCGATAAATGGACTGATGGCCTCACTGTGCAGCGGGGTGTGGAGCTCGTTCGAGTTGCTGAGGCAGGCGAGCCGGTAGTCCTTACGGATGCGACCGAGGAGCTGCCCCGCACCGGGATAGAGACCGCGCGCCCAGCCTGTGAAGAGGTCGAGGAATGCGTCGGGGGACATGGTCAGATTCCACTCGGTGAGGGAGCCTTCCGCGAACTGCCGCGGCGTCATCTCGCCGCGTTCGAAGAGGCGAACGGACTCCGAGCTGATCCAACGCTGGCGGACCACCGTGCGGGGCAGCGGTTTTGAAAGCAACGGGCCCATTTCCTCGAACCCGGCAAAATCGATCAAAACTCCCCCGAGATCGAAGAGCAGGACGTCAAAGAGATGATGATTGGTCACGACTCCGGGATCACTCCATTGGGAGCCTTGACGAGATCGTCACCGGCGATGTCGTCCCACGAATAGAGCTGGAAGGTCCCGTCGTCCGACATGGCGACGAAGATGCCCGACGGGAACCGATCGTCGAGGACCGCCGAGGTGACCTCAGACCCGTCGCTCTCGTTGGTGGAAGTCCGCACCACCTTGACGAGCCGGTGGTCGTGCGGATCGCCGGGTTCTCCCTCACGTGTGAAGATCCGGAACGCGTTGCCCTGCTGGTCTGAGACCAGGATGTAGCCCGTTCCGTCGTTGATCGTGTAGATCGAAATTCCCTCGCGTTGATCGGCGAAGCCATCTGTGCCGAAGATCGCGAGCTCGACGTTCGCATCCGGGTGATCGGGGTCCGCGTGGTACTTCCTGACCCCTGCCAGCTCGTCCGAGTAGTAGACGTAGCCGAGGGAGTCGTCGATGGCCACCGATTCGATCTCGCCGAGTTCGGGCACGCCCTCGTCCATGCTGGTTGCATCGCTGAACGTCCCGAACTCGCGCACCTTGCGTCCCACAACGTGTCCGCCACCGTCATCCTCGAGCCGGTACTGCCAGAGGTAGGCCCCGGAGGGTCCGGTCTTGCGGCTGACGACTGCAAACACGGCGCTATCGGAGGGACGCTTGTAGAGCGCGATCCCCATCGGCAGACGAAGCTCGGGAGCCTCTCCCTCGAAAACCGGGATTCCGCCGTTGTCGATCAAGGTCATCTCAGGCAGACGGAAGACTCGCAGGGTGTTTTTCGGGCGTTCGGTGGCGACGGCGATGTCGATCGTCTCGCCACCGAGGTTGAAGCCGTACTCGACGTCGATGTTGTTCATCCGCTCGAGGCCGCTGACGGATCTTTCGGGGAGGATCCTGCCTTCGAGGTCGAAGACGAAAATCGCCCCGGCCTTGTCGGTGCCGAGGATGAGGCTCTTGCTCGGGTCATCCGGATTCAGCCAGATGGCGGGATCATCGGAGTCCCTGAGGACCTCTTCAGTCACCACCACCGGTGTGATCACTGGCCCCGGGCTCAGGTTGGTCGGGGCCGGATCGGGCTCCGTGGTCACAGGTGGTGTGTCGGGCGCGCAGGAGATAAGGCTGAAAGCCATTAGTGCGACGACACACGCAAAGATCAGGTTGCCAATGGATTCGAGTTGGGTGTGGAATCGGAGTGATCTTTTCACGGGGTTCCTCCTGTGCTTTGAGTCTTGGATGCGTCAGAGTCCGGCATGGTTCATAGCCCTCAGTTTTTGGGCTGGTTGTCTGGCGGCGGCGGGGCGGTTGTGGACCGCACCACCAGGCTGGGTGCCACGACCTCGTGGCGGGGCGTGGTCCGCCCCTCGTGAATACGTTCGAACAAAAGATCCATGGCTTTTCGCCCCATGTCCTCTCCGGGCTGGTGAATGCTGGTCAGCGAGACGTGACGCAGGGCGGCCAACGAAGTGTTGTCGTAGCCGACCAGAGAGACATCTCGGGGAATCTCCAAACCCGCCTCCTCGAGGGCGTTGAGGATGCCGATGGCGCACAGATCGTTGGCTGCGATGATGGCCGTGGGCAGCATCTGCTGTTCGAGAAGAACCTGTCCACCCCGGTAGCCACCAGATTCGGTGAACCCGCCTTCGACAATGGTCATGTGGTCGGTCAGGCCATGACGACCCATGGCCCGCTCGTACCCTGTGCGGCGTCTGCGCGCCGCCTCACTCTCACGCCCGGCCACGTGTGCGATGGCGCGGTGGCCGAGGTCCACGCAATGATCCACCGCGATCTCGGCACCCATCTCGTTGTCGATGGTGAGGCTGTCGGTAAATTCGTCCGAGGTCCGCCGGCCGAGCACGACCACCGGCACGGCTGGCGCGGCATGTTCGATCGTGGCGTCATCGATTCTCGAGGTTGCCAGGACCAGCCCGTCGACTCTGAGTTCGAGGAAGCTCTCGATGGCCTCGGTCTCCAGATCCCGTCGGCGGTCGCTGGTGTTGATCAGGGCCTTGTAACCGAGCCCCGCGGCTTCGTTGAGGATCCCGGAGATGACATCGCCGTTGAAAGGGTTGCGAAGGTCCGACACCACCACACCGATGATCCTCGTCCGGCGCTGGACCAGACCCCGGGCCATGGCGTTTGGGCGGTAGTCCAGGTCGGTGATGGCCTGGAGAACCGCTTCCCGTCGGATACCGCTGACCCTATCGTCGCCGCGGATCACCATGGACACGAGGGATTTGGATACACCGGCTCGGTCGGCGACGTCGAGAATTGTCGGTTTGCGTCGCCGAATTGAGATTTTGGTGCTTTTTCTTGGTGGTGCCACTTGACTTCGGTCCATTCCGTGGATAGATTCGTAATGGAACGTTCCAATTGTATCTCAAGAAGAACGCTCTTGGCAAGATGGAACGTTCCAAGGTCAATCAGAAAGGACAACAGTAATGAGATCATCCGACCCAGGGGTTTCATGTTTTCCCTCGGGGGATGGAACGTTCCAACGATCGGTTTGGGGGATCGGTCGTGCGAACTGAACGGCCCGGTTTGGGCCATGAACCAAGGAGAGGGAGGTAGCAATGACGTCACATCGTTTCACCCGATACAGGACAGTCTCAACCTTCACACTCGTGATGGCTCTGGTGTCGATCACTGCGGTGGCGCAGGACGGGACCGGGGTCATCACCGGAACGGTGACTGGATCTGCGGGCAATGCCATTGAGAGCTGTCGGGTCACCATTGAGGACATGAACAGGGAAGCCACCACCGGGATGGACGGCACATACCGGTTGGCTCCGGTACCGGCAGGAGAGAGAACCCTGGTCTTCAGTTTTCTCGGGCTGCAACCGGGAACCGCCACGGTGACGGTTGTGGCGGGTGAGACCGTCAACCTGGACATGACCCTTCTCTACGGTGGTGAGATCGAGGTTCGTGGATCACCGTTGCTGGTCGGGCAGGCAAAAGCGCTCAACCAGCAAAAGAACGCCATCAATATCTCGAACATCGTGGCCGCCGACCAGATCGGCCGCTTCCCCGACAAGAATGCCTCCGAGGCGACCCAGCGAGTGCCCGGTGTCAGTCTGGCGCGCGACATGGGTGAGGGCCGTTACGTCATCATCCGCGGCACCGAGGCCAGGCTCAACTCGACCACGGTCAACGGCGAGCGGATTCCGTCGCCGGAAGCGGGCGTCCGGAACGTCGCCCTCGACACCATCCCGGCTGATCTCCTGGGCTCGATCGTGGTTTCGAAGGCCCTGAGACCGGACATGGACGGCGACTCCATCGGCGGCACCGTCGATCTGGTGACCATGAGGGCTCCCGAAGAGACTCGGGTGTCGGCCGCCCTTGGTTTTGGCTACAGCGAGCTGATGGAAGAAACAGCCCCCACCGGCACTGCCACCTTCGGGACTCGATTCGGACCCGATTCGAAGTGGGGTGTGCTGGTATCGGGAAGTTATAGCGACACCAAGCGTGGGGCCGACAACATCGAGCCGGCGTACGACGACGGCGAACTCGAAGAACTCGAGATGCGCGATTACACCACCGAGCGTCAGCGGTCCGGCATCACAGCCGACCTCGACTACCGGGCAAACGCCCGCTCGAACTACTATCTCCGCGGTCTTTGGACCAACTACGTCGACGATGAAATCCGGCGCGCCAAGACCAACAAGGTTGCCGATGAGGAACTCGAGCGATCGCTCAAGGACCGCAAGCAGGAGTCCTACATCAACTCCATTTCCTTCGGCGGCGAGAACAACATCGGTGAGGCCTTCGTCCTCGACTACCGCGTGATGTACAACAAATCACAAGAAGAAACCGACCACCAGTACACCTCGGCCTTCGAGATGGGAGACGTGATCTTTGATACCAACGTCAGTCCCGATTCCATCGACCCGAACAACATTCAGGCCAATCCGCTAAACGAGGATCCCGCCGATTTCTGGTTCGCGGACATCGAGGACCTGAGCAAGCAAGCCCACGAGGAGGACTTTGTCCTCGCCGCCAACCTCACCAAGGGCTTCTACAAAAACGCAGGTTTCAGCGGGCTTTGGAAGGTGGGCGCGAAGTACCGGACCAAGAACAAAGACCAAAACTACGACGTCTACGACCTCGAGGCGGATGACGACTTGAACATGGTTCCGTTTCTGGACGACTGGAACTCCGAGACCCCGTTCTTCAACGGGATCTATGGTGATCAAATTTTCCCGTTCCAGGACCCCGATCTCATGAGGGAGCTCGGCGCGAGCGGGCTCCTGGAATCCGAGAGAAATCTGGAGGAGGATCTCGCCGACTTCGATATCACCGAGGACACCCTGGCCGCCTATGCCCTGGGCGAATTCCTCTTCGGCGCGAAATCCACCTTCATGGGTGGCGTTCGAGTGGAGAGCACGTCGGATGACTACATGGCCTACGAGCTGATCCTGGATGAAGAAGGAGACGCGGTGTCGCTGTTGCCGGTTTATGGCGACAAGAGTTGGACCGAGTGGCTGCCCCAGTTCCACTTCATCTACAAGACCGGAAACGACTCTCAGCTCCGCGCCGCCATCACCCGCAGTCTGGCCCGGCCAAACTTCGAGGACATGGCCCCGTGGCGGCTGACCAACCTGGAGGACCGTGAAGTCGAACTCGGCAATCCCGATCTGGATGTCACCACCGCCTGGAACCTCGATCTCATGTGGGAGAAGTACCTGCAACCGGTGGGCATCCTCTCGGCTGGGGTCTTCTACAAAGACCTGACCGACTACATCTACATCTTCCAGGTCGATGACGTCATCGAAGGCGAAGATGTGGAAATCACCCAGCCGCGAAACGGCGACAAGGGCACCTTGGCGGGCCTCGAGTTCGCCTTCCAAAACCAGTTCACAAACTGGGATGGATTCTGGGGAGGATTTGGTCTCTACCTCAACTACACCTACGTCGACTCCGACGCCAAGTACCCGGACCGTGAGTCTACCTCGCTGCCCGGGCAGTCGGAACACGTGGGCAACCTCGCGCTGGTCTACGAGAAGTACGGCATCACCACCCGGCTGGCATACAACTACAACGGCAAACAGCTGATTGAGGTTGGCGGGGACGCCGACGAGGATATTTATGTCGACGACCACGGCCAGCTCGACTTCATGTTCCGTATCCAGGTCGCGAAGAGGTTCAGCATCATCGCCGAGATCATCAACATCACCGACGAGCCGTACACCGCCTATGAAGGCACCCCGGACCGGATCCGCCAGCAGGAGTACTACAGCTGGTGGGCGACGCTCGGCGTGAGGTTCGACCTTTAGGGAAACGAGAAACATCATGAAGGACGTGATCGTCGGCGTTGTCGGCATCGGTCGAATCGGCCGGATGCACGTGTACAACTTGGTGCACCGGATCCCATGGGCCCGGGTGAAGGCGGTGGCCAGCCCGCATATCGACGTGGACTGGGCTCGTCAAATGGACATCCCCGTGGCCACCACGGATGCCGATGCGCTGTTTCACGATCCTGAAATTCAGGCAATCGTCATTGCTTCCCCCTCGGGGCGGCACGTCGAGCTGATTCGGCGTGCCGCCCATTCGGGAAAGCACATCTATTGTGAAAAACCGGTCGCCTTCGAGGAGGAACCCATTCTCGAGGCGATGCAAGCCGTTGAGACCGCCGGGGTTCAGCTCCAGGTGGGTTTCAATCGCCGCTTCGACCCCAGCATCTGCCGGATGGCCGAAGCGGTCCGCGACGGAGCGGTGGGCTTGGTCGAGGGTGTACGGATCGTCAACCGCGATCCGTCCGCCCCGCCCATCGATTTTGTGCGGCGGTCCGGCGGCATGTTCTTCGATTTCACGATCCACGATTTCGACACGGCCAGGTTTCTGAGCGGCAGCGAGATCGAGGAGGTCTACGCGGCAGCGGCGGTGCTGATCGACCCGGAGATCGGCGCCGCCGGTGACATCGACACTGCGCTCTTGACCCTGCGGTTGGCCAACGGCGCCCTGTGCACCATCGACAACAGCCGCCAGACTAACTACGGCTATGACCAGCGGTTCGAGGTCTTCGGATCAAAGGGTAATCTGGTGGTGGACAATCTCCGACCCACCACCATGGAGGCCTTTCTGGAAGGCGGAGTTTTTGCAGACAAGCCCCTTCCCTCGTTTCCCGATCGATACCAGGACGCATTCGTCAGCGAGCTGGAGGCCTTCGTCGGCTGCGTAGCCGATGGTTCGCCGGTGTCGGTCACGGCCGCCGACGCGCTGGCGTCGGTGCGGGCCGCAAAAGCGGCAAGGACCTCGATGTTGGAAAACAGACCGGTGCGGGTCGCATCTGTGACGACGACCGGGGAAGGGGTCGGCCGATGAAAGAGATCATCACCGGTGTTGTGGGGGCCGGCAGGATCGGCAAACTCCACGCCGACAATTTGGTTGCGATGCCAGGGATTCGACTGAAGGCCATCGCCGATCCGTTCATCGTCCCGGACGAGTGGACGAATCGTGGGATCGCGCCGATTCTCGATCCCGAAGAGGTGATCAACGATCCCGAGATCGAAGCCGTCCTCATCTGCTCGCCGACCCCGACCCATGCGGATTTCACCGAACAGGCGGCCGAGGCCGGTAAACACATCTTCTGCGAAAAGCCGATCGCGCTCGATCCCGAACGGGTCCGCGAAACGCTGCGGGTCGTGGAGAGAGCCGGGGTCACGCTCCAGGTGGGTTTCAATAGGCGTTTCGACCCCACCTTCGCCAGAGTCCGCAGGGCGGTGGCCGACGGCGAAATCGGCGACATCCACATCGTCAAGGTCATGGCGCGGGATCCGGCGCCACCTCCGGCGGAGTATGTGGCGGCCTCGGGTGGGATGTTTCTCGACATGACCATCCACGACTTCGATATGGTTCGCTTTCTCTCCGGCAGCGAGGTGGAAGAGGTCCAGGCCTTCGGCACGGTTCTGGTCGACCCCGCCATCGGGGAGGCCGGCGATGTGGATACCGCGGTGCTGACGCTCAGGCTGGCCAACGGCGCCTTGGCGGTGATCGAAAACAGCCGCCGCGCGGTGTTTGGCTACGACCAGCGAGTGGAGGTCTTTGGGTCGAAGGGGGGCGTGGAGGCGTTCAACGAGTCACCGTGCCAGGTTCGGCGGCGCACCGCCGAGGGCGAGCGTGCGGAAAACCCGCTCTACTTCTTTCTGGAGAGATACCGCCAGTCGTTCATTGCGGAGCTGGAGGCCTTTTTCACCTGCATCAGGGAAGATTCCCCGCCTCCGGTCACCGGTCGGGATGGGCTGATCCCCCTCCTCATCGGTGTGGCGGCCAAGCGGTCGATGCGCGAAAACCGACCCATACGGGTCGAGGCGCCGTGAATCCGTTCAGGTTTCTCGCCACCGGGGCGGATAAACCGCTGCTGGAGGATCAGGGCCTGATTGACCGGCTGTACAAACGGCACCGATTGCGCATCATGCTGGCGATCACAATCGGATACGGCCTGGTCTACACTTGTCGTCTGGCGCTCTCGGTGGTCAAGAAACCGCTGATCGATGGCGGCATCTTCACGCCGGAGCAGCTCGGGACAATCGGTTCCGCCCTGTTTTACACCTATGCCTTCGGAAAACTCACCAACGGGTTTCTCGCGGACCACGCCAACCTGAAATTGTTTTTTGCGGTCGGTGTGCTCGGTTCGGCGTTTCTGAACCTCGGCATGGGCTTCTCCACCGTGATGTGGGCTTCGGTGTTGCTGTGGGCCCTCAACGGCTGGTTCCAGGGATTCGGCGCACCCTCCGGTGCGGTGGCCATGGCCAGCTGGTTTTCAAACCGCGAACGGGGGAGGATCTACGGCATCTGGAGCACCGCCCACGCCATCGGCGAGGGGCTCACCTTTGTGGGCGTGGCTGCGGTGGTGGCGATGTGGGGATGGCGTGCGGGTTTCTGGGCGCCGGGCCTGATGTGCATTTTCGTGGCCGGAGCCCTCTATCTGCTCATGCAGGATCGTCCACGCACCATGGGTTTGCCCGCAGTGGCCGACTGGAAGGATGACCACTGGAGCGGAGCGGAGGGTGCGGATGCCGAAAAGGGCACCTGGACGACCCAGCGCTCCATCCTGAAGATCCCCGCCATCTGGGTGCTCGCCCTGTCGAGCGCTTCGATCTACGTCACCCGCTATGCCATCAACAGCTGGGGCGTGTTGTATCTCCAGGAGGCCAAGGGCTACTCCCTGCTTCAGGCGGGCAGCGTCATCTCGGTCAACACCCTGGCCGGGATCATCGGTGCGGTGGCCTTCGGCTTCTCCTCGGACAAGATCTTCAAGGCGCGGCGACCGCCCACCAACGTGATCTTCGCCGTCATCGAGCTTGTGGGTCTGGGGCTGATCTTCTTCGGTCCCAGCGGCCGTCCGGCCTTCATGACCTTCGCCTTCTTCATCTACGGCTTCGGCTTGACGGGGCTGATCACGTCGCTCGGCGGGCTCTTCGCGCTCGACATCGCGCCGAAGCGCGCCGCCGGGGCGGCCATGGGTTTCATCGGGGTCTTTTCCTACCTGGGTGCTGCGATCCAGGACCAGATCAGCGGCTACCTGATCGGCCAGGGAAGCACCATCGTGGACGGTGTGCGGTATTACGACTTCAGCAGTGTGATCGTTTTCTGGGTTGGCTCGTCCATCGTATCGGCGGTTCTGGCGACCACCCTCTGGCGAGTCAAGTTACGGGACTGAGGAACCTCAATGAGCAACCGACAGACGATATACGACGTTGCAGCGATCGGAAACTACACAAAGGACACGGTGGTCCACCCGGCGGGGACTCGCCAGGTCGACGGCGGAGGCGTTCGCTACGCGGCCTATGCGGCCGCCGGCCTCGGCTGTCGCGTCGCGGCCCTCACCAGGCTCGCCCACGAGGATGCCCGGGTTGTGGCTGATCTCGAGCAGGCCGGGGTCGACGTCTTCCCCGTCTTCACCTCGGATTCGACTCAGATGCGGCTCGAGTATCCCACCACCGACCCCGACCAGCGGACTCTCACGGCGGCCACCACCGCCGGGTCGTACACCGTGGAACACGTCGATTCAGTTGCGGCCCGCAGCTATCTGATCACCGCCTCCATTCGGGGCGAGGTTCCTGTGGAGGTTGTTCGCCGGCTTCGGGCGACCGGAGCCACCATCGCCCTCGACGTCCAGGGCTTTGTCCGCATCCGCCAGCCCGACGGGAGACTCGTGCACGCAGAGTGGCCTGACGCGTCCCTCGTACTTTCAATGGTGGACATCCTCAAGACCGATGCTGTGGAAGCCGAGTCGCTGACCGGTGAGTCGGACCCGGAAATCGCGGCGCGGCAGCTGGCCGAGCTGGGCCCGACCGAGGTGCTCGTCACCCATCGGGACGGGCTGCTCGTGCTCGCCGACGGCACGATTCATGAAGCTCGATTCCATCCCAAGGAAATGGTGGGCCGCAGTGGACGCGGCGACACCTGTCTGGGGTCGTACACCGCGGCGAGACTGGGCGTTGAGCCCGCGGAGGCCACCATCTGGGCGGCCGCGATCACCAGCCTCAAGATGGAGTCGGACGGTCCATTCCACCGAGGGATCGCCGAGGTGGAGGATCTTCTGCAACGAGAGTACGGACTGGTTCCGGGTGGACCCCCGGTTCCTGCCCCAATACCAACGGGGAACAATGCCGGGGCGTGAATCCCCGAGCTGACGAAATGGAGGAAGAAGTCCATGAAAGGTATGGTTCTTGACGCGAAGTGGGATCCCAAGGCGGACTACACGGTATCGGATTGGGAGAAGGAGACGGGGAAGGCCATCACGGGAAACGCCATCTGGAGAAATCCGACGCTCGAGGTGCGTGACTGGCCCGATCCCGAACCGGGACCACAGGAGGTCGTGCTCGCGATCCAGGCCTGTGGTGTCTGCGGTTCGGATATGCACTTCTATGAGACCGATGACCAGGACTACATCCTGTATCCCGGACTGACCAAATTTCCGACCATCCTCGGCCACGAGTTCTCGGGCAAGGTGGTGGCGACCGGGAAAGACGTCAAGCTTCTCAAGATCGGCGACATGGTGACCGTGGAGGAGATGATCTGGTGCGGCCGTTGTATTCCGTGTCGCAACGGATATCCCAACCACTGCAGCAATCTGGAAGAGATCGGTTTCACGATTCCGGGTGCGTTCGCGAATTTTATCGCCGTGGACGAAAAATTCTGTTGGAAGATCGACGCCATCGCCGAACGGTACGGTAGCGAAGAAAAGGCCTATGCCGTGGGTGCACTCACCGAGCCCACCTGCGTCGCATACAACGCCATGATCGAACGGGCCGGCGGATTCCGTCCCGGCCACTATGTGAACGTGGTTGGTGCGGGTCCCATCGGGCTCGCGGCCATCGGGATCGCCAAGGCGGCCGGTGCCGGCATCATCGCGGCATTCGAGGTTTCCCCGAAACGGCGCGAGCTGGCCAAGCTGGTGGGCGCGGATTACGTCTACGACCCTCGAGAGGTCAGCACCGGTGAGGTGCTGATGGAGCTCAGCGGCGGCGCGGGCTTCGATTTTCACGTCGAGGCCGCAGGGGTCCCGGAGATCGCGATTCCCGAGATGGAGAAGGCGCTGGCCATCAACAGCAAGATCGTCCAGATCGGTCGTGCGGCCAAGCGAGTGCCGACCTATTTCGAGGCCTTCCAGGTCCGCCGCGCCCAGGCGTACGGGGCGCAAGGGCACTCGGGTCACGAGACCTTCCCCAACGTCATCCGCATGGTGGCCTCGGGGCGTCTCGATCTCAGCCCCATCATCACGGCGCACTACGGTCTTGACCAGACCGTCGCCGCCATCGCGAAATCGGTGGAACGGTCCGACGGCAAAATCATGGTGAACCCGAACTAGTCACCGAGACGAGGAATCCGGGAGTCGAGTATGGACGAGTTGCGTGTCGCAGTCGTTGGCGTGGGTCGCATCGGGCTGACCCATGCCGAGCACCTGGCCCGGCGGGTGCGCGGTGCGCGGCTCGTCGCTGTCACCACGTCACGGGCTGACCGCACCGACGCAGTTCGAGCGGTCTGCTCAGACGTGGCGGTCTACCCTACCACCGAGTCCATGCTGAAGAACGAGGGCCTCGACGCGGTGGTCATCGCCAGCAGTACGTCGGCCCATGTGGACAACGTCGTGCAGTGCTCGGAAGCCGGGCTGCACATTCTGTGCGAGAAGCCCCTGTCCCTCGATCTCGATGGCTGCGACCGAGCGGTGTCGGCCGCCGATGCCGCAGGCGTGAAACTGATGATCGGTCACGTCCGCCAGTTCGATTCCGGCAACCTCGAAGCCAAGAAATTGATCGACGGGGGCGCCATTGGCCGACCGGTGCTCTACCGGTCCATCAGCGGTGATATGGACCCGCCGCCGGCCAGCTTCGCCGACCTCGGCGTCAGTGGTGGTCTGATCCTGGACTCCATGTACCACGACATCTACCTCGGACGCTGGCTCATGGACGACGAGGTGGTCCGTGTTTTCGGCGAAGGTGGTGCCCTGATAGATGACGGTGTGCGGTCGGTGGGAGACGTGGACAATGCGGTGGTCAGCCTCCGGTTCGAAGGCGGTTCCATGGGGACCCTCACCGCCAGCCGAGTCACCAGGTACGGCCATGATGTGCGAGGCGAAGTGATCGGCGACGAAGGAGCGGTCCAGATCGGCCGTTATCGCCACACTCCGGTGCGGCTCATGGACCGCCATGGCATCCATCACGACATGGCCCACACCACACCCGAGAGGATGGGTGAGGCCTTCGTCACCATGTTGCAGGCCTTTGTGGATTGCATCGTCGACGACACCCCACCTCCGGTCAACGGCCGGGACGGGGCGGCGACGCTGACGGTGGCCCTTGCAGGTCGCCGGTCGATCCAGACCGGCCAACCGGTCGAGGTTGAAACAAAAACAAGGCCGTCATCTGGCGGCAAAACATAGAGCTCTCGAAAGAAGCGAGAGAAGGAGCATCACATGGCAAACGCCCCAGAAGATCCACGGTTGCTGGCCACCGATCAGCCGGATCTGTTCTTCGAGGACAACACGGTTGGACGGTGCAAGAAAGAAGTTTGGGACGCGAGCGACGCGGAGATCGACCAGATCCTCGCCGATTACGGGATTCCGTCCCCCTGCGAGTGGGGCAAGGCCGGGTCCTATATCCAGACCACGGTGCGCCACCAGGTCGAGGCCGAGCGTCGGAAAAACGACATCGTCTTCATCCCCATAGGCTGCACCGAGCTCCACGGCCGCCACCTCCCGAGCGCCTCTGACACCCTCTATGTCAGTCAGATCCTCGAGGGTGTGCGACGTTTCACCGCCAAGAGCGGGGCTCCGGCGAGTCTCGCGCTGCCGCCGCTCAACTACGGCTCCCACCCCTATCATCATCTGGGAATGCCGGGCACGGTCATCATCCGCGAGAACATCGCCCGCGAGTTCCTCATGGATGTCATGCTGGGCCTCTGGAACGACGGTTTCCGAAAGCAGATCCTGATCAACAACCACGGTCATCTGTGGATGCTCGAGTCGGCCATCCAGCAGTTCCAGAAGCGCTACCAGCTGCCGGGCGTCTTCCGCGTCATCGACTGGCACCGGGCGGTCCGCGAGTTCTTCCGGACCGAGCCCAAGGGCGGCAAGATGGACACCAATTTCGTCCACGCCGACGAGTCGGAGACGTCACTCGGTCTGCTGCTCCATCCCGATATGGTGGATATGGACTATGCGGTGGACACCGAGGGCATAGGCTACCTGCCGGATGGGCACTTCGACAAGTCGGTGGATCCCTTCAGCCGGCCGAGCCGCTGGTCCGAGGGAGAGGGCCACTTCGCCATCGAGATCGCCGCGACTCCCGAGGGGGTGGTCGGTAAGGCCACCCGGGGCACCGCCGAAAAGGCCAAACGACCGGTCGCCGCAATCCTCAAGTATCTGACCCTGCTCAACGACCAGATCCTCGAAGCCTTTCCGGCGGGCACCGTGCCACCGGTGGAGATGGTCACCCTCCGCACCGAGGCCGAGATGGAGCCCTATCTCCGCGAGCCCTTGAGTGATGGATGGAAGCCGGTCTATCAGCTGCCGCGGATCGGTCAGGGATCAAACTCGTAGGACAACTACGATGAAACTCAGCGTCGTGCTGTCAACCCACGCCGCCGCCTTCCAGGCGGTGGCATTCAAGGGCGATTTCGAGGCCAACGTGGCCAAGATCGCCGGTTGGGGTTATGACGGTGTCGAACTCGCCGTGCGGGATCCAAATTTGGTGAACGCCGGCGAGCTCGAACGCGTCATCACCTCGCAGAATCTGGTCGTGCCCGCCATTGGCACCGGTCAGGCGTGGGGCGAGGAAGGACTTTCGTTCACCAGTGACGATGGGACGGTTCGGGCCGCAGCCATCGACCGAATCATCAGCCATATCCCGTTGGCCGAGCACCTGGACGCCATCGTGATCTTGGGCCTGATTCGCGGTGTCACACCGGAGGGTCAGACCCACGATCAATCCATGGCCCACCTGGTGGAGGCCATCCGCGAATGCGCCGTGGCCGCCGAGGGGACCGGGGTGCGATTCGCATTGGAGCCAATGAACCGCTACGAAACTGACCTCATTCACTCGGCGGCGCAAGGGCTGGATCTGGTGGAGAGGGTGGGTCGAGACAACTTTGGATTGTTGCTCGACACCTTTCACATGAATATCGAGGAGCCCTCCATCGAGGAGAGCATCCGACTCTGCGGCGAGCGGATCTTCCATTTTCACGTGGCGGACTCGAACCGCTGGTACCCCGGAGCCGGGCATCTCGATTTCTCCTCGATTCTGCAGACTCTTGCCGAAACGGGCTTCGGCGGCTTTGTATCCGGTGAATTCATGCCGCTGCCCGACGCCGATTCATCAGCCCAACGCGGCATTGCTCACTTGAGGAGCCTGTGACACACGGACTGTGGGCGGCCGGCTGAACGGAGACAGTCTATGAACCCGTTGGCGACTCTCGCAGGGGTGGACGATCTCGAAGTCGCACCCAGCTCCATTGTCGAGGCACAGGGCACAACCTACGCTCTGGCGACGCGCGACAACTCGAAATTCGTGGTGGTCCTCGGCGATTCGAGCGGTTTCGAGGGAGAAGATCACCGACCGGGCGGTGTACGTCTGTCTCCGGTGAGTCCATCCACACTGTCCGGGCTTCGGATGCGTCTGCCGTGGCTGCTGCCGGTTCCATTGGGGCTTCGCACCTCATTTGGTTTCGGTGACAGGCTCGGGCTCGCTACACCCGGGCACATCCGGTCCCTCCGGTCTCTCCGTGGAGCAACCCACGGCATCGCGCCCATCTTCGCCCAACAGTCGGTTCGGGAGAATTTTCGCACCGGCCGCACTCCCCGACAGGTGATGGACGATGCCGCCTGGGCGGTCTTCGAGCACGGTTGGCGCGACCCGTGGGGTGCCGATGCCGACCATCTCAAGACACCGGACGACGCCTCGAAATTCGCAGCCGCCGGCTTCACCTTCTTTACCATTGATCCGGGCGAGCATGTGGATGACGATGTGGACGCGGCCAATTTGGAGGCCAAGGTTCGAGGCCTGCCGTGGAGCTCCCTCGAGGACACCGTGGAGGATTTCGAAAGACGGTTCCTGTCTTCCCCCTTCGACCTCGAGGGCACCTCGGTGCCATTCGACCGGGCATCGCTGTGGGGAGCCGCCGCAAAGTATGGCCGTGCTGTTGCGCACACGGCTGAGATGTATCGCCACATCGCTGCGATCATGGAGGACCGGCCTTTCGAACTCGAGGTTTCGGTGGACGAGACCGACAGTCCGACCAGCGTGCCGGAACACATCTACATCGCGAGCGAACTGCGGCGGCTGGGGGTGCGCTGGGTGAGTCTGGCGCCCCGGTTCGTGGGACGGTTTGAAAAGGGTGTCGACTACATAGGCGACCTCGAGGAGTTCTCACGACAATTCGCTAAGCACGCTGCCGTCGCTCGCCAATTGGGACCATACAAGCTGAGCCTGCACTCTGGATCGGACAAGTTCAGCATCTACCCGGTTGCCAGTCGGCTGACCCGTCACGGTGCGAGGTCCCCCGGTCCGCTGGTCCACGTCAAGACCGCGGGAACCAGCTTCTTGGAGGCCCTGCGGGCCGTCGCCCGTGTCGATCCGGATCTGTTTCGGAGCGTCCTCGCCCTGGCGAAGGAGCGATACGAAAAGGACAAGCTGACCTACCACGTGTCGGCTGATCTTGCTCGGGTGGCCTCGCCCGAGGACCTCGACGATTCGGAGCTCGAGGGTCTGCTCGAGCAGTTTGATGCTCGAGAGGTACTCCACGTGACCTTTGGATCCGCGCTGGATCGGTATGGCGATCCAATCCGCGCGACCCTCGTGGAAAACAAGCAGGCGTATTCCGATGTGCTCACCTCGCACTTCGCCAAACACCTCGCGGATTTTGTGGATTGAGGAGGATTTCGAGATGTGTCGCCCGATGCGCCGTGGGCCGTTTTATGGATCTCCGGCCGTTGGGCCTTTGTGATCGCTGAATTTCCCTGACCCCGGGGGACGATATGACCATTGGAACGAGCAGCACAGCCCGCCCCCTCACCCAAAGCGAGGTTCGCGGCATCATGGCCGAAGCTCTAGACCATCTCGAGCTGGATGGTCAGCGGATATTGGTCATCATTCCCGATGGGACCCGTACCGCGCCCATCCCCCTCATGAGGCGTCTGTTCAGTGAGTTGCTTGGTTCACGGGTCGAAAAAATCGACTACCTTGTGGCCCTCGGAACCCACCCACCCATGGACGACGGCGCCCTGTCCCGTCTACTGGGCACCAAGGTGCTCGACGGCAAGGCTGGATCTTCGAGGGTCTTCAACCATCGATGGGATGTGGAAGAGACCTTTGTCACCCTGGGCACGGTGCCCGCCGCCGAGGTGGCTGCAGCCAGCGGCGGCCGACTCGAGCTCGACATTCCGGTGCGCCTCAATCGGTTGGTGGGCGAGCCGGACGGTTCGAGCCCCTATGATTTGATCGTGGTCTGCGGCCCGGTATTCCCCCATGAGGTCGCGGGATTTTCCGGCGGAAACAAGTACTTCGTGCCCGGGGTCGCGGGCCCCGAGATCATCAACGTGACCCACTGGATCGGGGCCCTGGTCACCAGCCGCGAGATCATTGGCGTCGCCGACACCCCGGTGCGGCGGCTGATCGATCGCGCGGCGTCCCATGTTGCAACCCCCACCCTGTTGGTGGCCATGGTGCTCGAGGGCACATCGCTCCACGGGCTCTTCGTCGGTGGGATGGAGGAGACCTGGCGTGCTGCCGCGAGGTTGTCGGCCGAGCTGGACATCGAATGGGTCGACAAGCCCTTTGAAAGGGTGCTGTCCATGGTGCCCGAGATGTATGACGATCTGTGGACCGGCGCCAAGGGTATGTACAAGCTCGAACCCGCCATCGCCGATGGCGGCGAGGTGGTGGTCTACGCGCCGCACATCACCGAGGTCTCTTATGTCCACGGGCGGTGGCTGGACGAGATCGGTTACCACGTCCGAGATTACTTCGTCGAACAGTGGCATCGATTTATGCATGTGCCCTGGGGCGTGATCGCCCACTCCACCCATCTCCGGGGCGACGGCAGCTTCATCGACGGCGTCGAGCGGCCACGGATCCGGGTGACTCTGGCCACCGGAATCCCGCGGGAGCGCTGCGAGTCCATCGGTCTCGGCTACCTGGACCCCGCGACGGTGGACCCGGAGGAATGGGCCGGGCGGGAGGAGGAGGGCGTGATGCTGGTTCGAAGGGCCGGCGAACGGCTGTACCGACTGAAAGAGGAGATCCCGGCGACGAGACTTTCCAGTTCACAGGAGGGGAACTGACAGGCCGGCACGGACCTATCAGGCCTGAGGAAGAAAATGAGAAATGAGAAATGAAAAATGAAGGACGTGAAAATCGAGACTCGGATTTCGGGACTCGTAAATGTCTGATAACGAGAATGTGGTGGTGGCCAATGAGCCATCACCTGTGGAAGGTTTGACATGAGATTATCCTCCGTTGTTTCGCGATGCGTAATGCTCTCGCTGATTGTTTTCACCCTGACGTCACCCGCACTGGCCGCGTCGCGGGACGACGATGGGTACCCGAGGCTGATGCAGGGTCCAATGGTGGGGACCGTGACTCCTACCGAGGCACATATCTGGCTTCGAACCACGGGCGAGTATGTCGTCACCATCGAGTACGGCACCGGCTTCGAACTTCGATCGGCTCTCACCACCGAACCGGTGACGGCGAGCAAGACTGCGGACTACACGCTGGTGGTGACGATCCCAGATCTCCAACCCGCCACCGAGTACTTCTACCGCGTACTGGTCGACGGCCAGGGCGACAAATATCTCGAGGAATATCCGCCGTTCCGATTCAAGACCGCACCGGCCCCGGGAACCAGCGCCAGCTTCAGGGTCGGCTTCGGTTCCTGTCCCAAATACCAGGATGACCGGATGCAGCCGATCTGGCCGGTCATCTCGGGATTCGAACCGGATCTGTTTTTCTGGATTGGGGACAACATCTACGGCGACACCCTCGACCCGGACATCCTGCGTGAGGAGTACCGCCGCCAGCGCGATGTCCCCGGGTTGCAACCCCTGCTGCACAACACCTCGCACCTCGCCGTCTGGGATGATCATGATTTCGCGCTCAACAACCACGATCGAACCAACCCCATCAAGGACCGGGCGCTCGAGGTGTTCAAGGACTACTGGGCCAACCCTGCCTACGGACTGCCCGATGTACCGGGTGTGTTCTACAGCTACAGCTTCGGCGACGTTGATTTCTTTTTCATCGACGATCGCTATTACCGGGATCCCAACTCGGATCCGGACACCCCGGAGAAGACCATGTTGGGACCCGCCCAGTTTGACTGGCTGCTCGAGCGGTTGTCGGCGAGCACAGCGGTCTTCAAGGTGATCGTATCGGGAAGCGGCTTCAGCAAGGCCAAGGGCGAGGGCGGCGACTCGTGGGCCGCGTTTCTCAACGAACGGAACAGGCTTTTTGACTTCATTCGGGACGAGGAGATCAGCGGCGTGGTCCTGCTGACGGGCGACTCCCACGTGGGCGAACTCAACGTGATTCCGTGGTCGGAGCGGGGCGGCTACGATCTCTACGATCTCGTGAGTTCGCCACTGGCCCAGCGCAACCCGGATTCATGGCTGCACCGGAGACCCGAGCGGCGCATCCGTCCGGTGTACTTCAGGGGAAGCAGTGTCGGCGTGGTGGACTTTCTGCTCGATGATCCGCCACGCTTGATGTACCGCATCATCGACATCCACGGCCGCAACGTCTGGGAGCCATTCGTTGTGCGGGCGGACGAGCTGGTCAACGGCGTGACATCCTGGCCCGATAAGGTCCACAGCGATTCCAGACAACGCCAGGAGAACTACGATGCTGGCAAGGGCTATTACGAGATCGAGGCGGAGGACTAGCCGGTGACAAACAATTGCCATTGCCGTGGGTTTCGCGGCTCCTTTGCTGGTTCACTCGTCGTTCATCTGACGGTGCTGACGCTCGTCCTCATGGCAGGCGGGCTGGGCGCTGAAGCGGCGGAATCTCCGGACGGGGAACTGGTCTTCATCGTTGCCGCGGACATGAGGAACTTCGCCGCGGACGGTGTGTGGTCAAAGAATTTCTCGGGCGCGTGCGAGGCGGTGAAAAAGGTCGGTGCGGGTTCCTTCATGGTCAGTCCGGGTGACCTCGATGTGGATCCGCCGTCGGCGGTCAGGGACATGGTGAGTACGGTCCTCGGCGACGACTATCCGTGGTACCCCATCCTCGGCAACCACGACCCCGAGTCTCCTTCCACCATGAAGTACCTGCGCGAGTACAGCCAGAGTGTGCCCAACGTGGTGAATCGGGGGCCAAAGGGTTGTGAGGCCACCACCTATTCCTTTGACTGGTCGAACGTCCACTTCGTGGTGCTCAATCAGTATTTCGACGGCGTCAAGGACTGGGGTGTCGAGGGTGACGTGGTTCCCGATCTATTGGAGTGGCTCGAGGCGGATCTGGCCGCCAACACAAAGGACCGCGTCTTTGTCCTCGGACACGAGCCGCTGATCGTCATGCCCGACATGGACAACGGGCGGATCCGCCACCAGGGCAACTCCCTCGACGAGCACCCGGAGAACATGTTCCAGTTCCTCAAGTTATTGAAGGAGTACGAAGTTGTGGCCTATATCTGCGGTCACACCCACAACACCTCCTATTCGAACATCAACGGCGTGTGGCAGCTCGATGCAGGTCACGCCCGGGGCCTCGAGGAGGCCTCTTACGCCGACCGAATGTACGCCGCCATCTCCGCAGCGATCGAGACCGGACGGGCCCATGGCGTCGGCGAGGCGGAGTCCATCAGGCAACTGTATAGAGACGACGCCTATCACGTGGACTATTGGTTCAAATACCTGGGGCTGGCGGGCCAACCTGTGGTTCAAACCATGGCCCAGTTCTACGACGAGTACGGTACCGACCCCGGTGCACGAGACCGGTACTACGAAGCTCAGATCAAGGGCCGGGGCCAGACCCCAAGCACGTTTTTGAAAGTCACGGTGGGCGCGGCGAAGGTCACGGTGGATTTTTATCGCGACGACGCACATGGCGGGCCATACACTCTGCGAGAGACCCTCATTCTGGATTGAGTGAATCCGTACGACGGGTATGTGATGGTAGACACCGACACGAATCAAGCGCTGATCAGGTTCGGGCGAGTGGCGTTGATCGTGACGGTGTTCATATTTCTCAGCCCAATTCTCGCCGTCGCGATGGAGCTCGAAGGCGTGCGTCTCAGCTCGAAACCGACGATCGATGGCGTTGTGGACGAGGCTGTGTGGTCAGAGGCGGCGGTTGCCGAGGGATTCGTTCAGTTTGTGCCCAAGTTCGGACAACCCTCTCCATATCGAACGGTGGTCCTCGTGGGCTCCACCGAGGATGCCCTGTACGTCGCCTTCAAGTGCTTCGATCCCGAGTCGAAGGACATCTCCGCCGCGGTGACGTCTCGTGATGGTTCCCTAGAAAATGATGACTCTGTCGCCCTCCTCCTCGATACCTTCCACGACCAGCGGAGGGCCTACTACTTCATCACCAACACCCTCGGGGTTCAGGGGGATGGCAAGGTGGCCGACAACGGTCGGGTGGTGGAGAACGAGTGGGATGGGACGTGGGAGTGCGCCTCCAGCAGATCGGCGGACGGCTGGACGAGCGAGTTCGCGATTCCATTCAGGATGCTCCGCTTCAGCGGTGGTGAAGACACTACCTGGGGCATTAATTTTCACAGATACGTCCCCCGCCGGCTCGAGACATCGGTGTGGTCGGGTCCCGGGGAGTCGGAGTGGCGGGTCTCGAGTTTCGGGCAACTGACGGGGCTCGATCTTCGAACCACGGAAGCCAAGAAGTACGCCATCATCCCTTACGGGCTTGCGGTGGTGGAGAAGGGCCAGGAGCCCCATTACGAGGCGGGGGTAGATCTCAGGTTTCGGATTGCCCAGGGGCTGAGCGCCGATCTGACGTTGAATCCCGACTTCGCCCTCGTGGAAGCCGATGTGGAGCAGATCAACCTCACCAGATACGAGCTCTTTGTTCCGGAAAAAAGACCCTTCTTCCTTGAAGGCAACGAGATGTTCGATCAGCGGATCCGTCAGTTCTACAGCCGGCGGATCGGCGACATCGATTGGGGCGGCAAGCTCACCGGCAATGTGTTGGGCTTCGACGTGGCCGCCATCGCCTCGGTGGCCGATCTCCATCCGGATGAAGATCTCGAAAACGTGGACGATTCGGCGGACTACGCCGTGGTGCGTCTCCAGCGGGGGATTTTCGGCGGCTCGACGGTGGGGCTACTGGCGGCGAACCGTAGCGTCGGCTCGGACCGAGCCGGGTCCTTTGGCCTGGACACGACCCTCTTCTTCACCGAAACCATCGGCATGACAGCCCAATTTCTCCGCTCCCACGGGCCCGAGCACGACGGTGCCCAGGGTTGGTTTCTGAGACCGGCATATGACTCGGCCAACTCCCATTTTCACATCAGGTACACCAACCTCGATGTGGGTCTCAAGGACAACGTCAACGCGATCGGTTTTTTGGAGGACGACGACCGCAAGGAGTTCGACACCGAAGTCAAACACATTTTTTGGTTCGAGAGCAGTGCGTTTGAGAGGCTCGAGGGCAAGATCAACTACAACCGCTTCTGGAGTCAGGACGGGATCCTGAGGAGCTGGGAGCTGGAATCCGATGTGGAGATCGTATTCACGAACTTCTGGCAGGTCGAGCTTTCCTACGTGGATGCCTACGAGCTCTTTGAAAAGGAGTACCGTAACTCAATCACTAGCCTGCAGGTGGGCTGGGACAACCGGGCCGGCAAGTTCTTTGCCGTCGAGGTGGGGACCGGAAAGAACTTCGACTCGGATCTGAGGCTGGCGACCCTCGAGACGGGGCTCATCCTGTTCAGCGCGCTGGATCTGTCATACGAGGCCACCTGGCTCGATCTCGACCCGGACCCGGAGAACGAGAGCACGTGGATCCATGTCTTCCGGGTGAACTACCACTTCACGAACGACCTCTATGTCAATCTCTTCTGGCAGACAAACTCGGTCATCCAGAAGGAGAACATCCAACTCCTCGCCGTGTGGCGATTCATGCCTCCGTTCGGGTCGCTCCAGGTGGCATATCAGCGCGGGACCTCGGAGATCGGGACCCCGTCGGATCAGGGAGACTCGCTCTTCACGAAGTTGCAGTGGGTGTTCTGACCCCCGGACAATTTGGTGACCCCAATCGATCTCAGATCGTCATCGCCGTGAAACCGCCGTCCACCCGGATGACGGTGCCGGTGACAAAGGACGAGGCCTTTTCAGATGCGAGCCACACCACCGCGCCGGCAAGCTCCTCGGGCTCGCCAAATCTTCCCATGGGGGTGTGGCCCATGATGGACGCCACCCGCTCCTCGGTGAGGATCTTGCGGTTTTGTTCGGCGGGGAAGAACCCGGGTGCCACGGCGTTGACCCGCACGCCATGGGGCGCCCACTCGCGGGCCAGGAATTGGGTGAGGTTGTTGACCCCGGCCTTGGTGATGGAGTAGGTGTAGACCTTGCTCAGCGGCGGCCCGGACGAGGCCGACGAGATGTTGATCACCGAGCCGCCGTCGCCCTGGTCGACCATCCGGCCGCCGAAGATCTGACACGCAAGATGCATGCTGGTGAGATTGACCCGTAGGATCCGCTCCCATTCATCAAGAGTGATGTCGAAGAATGGGGTGGCCGAATTGATCCCCGGAGCGTTGAGCAGGATGTCCACCCGGCCCCACTCCGACACCACCTGGTCGCAGGCGCGGCGAAGATCGATCTCGCTTGTGGCGTCCACCTGGAGGTCGATGGCATCGGTGCCGTTGGCGTCGCGGATGCTCCTGGCTCGCTCCTCGGCCGCGCC
Source organism: uncultured Holophagae bacterium (assembly GCA_963710645.1). Classification (GTDB taxonomy): domain Bacteria; phylum Acidobacteriota; class Thermoanaerobaculia; order Thermoanaerobaculales; family Sulfomarinibacteraceae; genus FEB-10. Next base: position 1,575,479 of record CAVQBD010000009.1, read on the forward strand.
GGCATCCAGGTCCAGCACCGCGACTTTGGCCCCTGCTTTTCCGAGGGCCTCAGCCATGGCCCCGCCCAGAACTCCGCCCGAGCCGATGGTCACCGCCACCTTGCCAACAAGTGAGAACATTTCACTGATGTACATGCTCATGGTTGACTCCCGGCCCGATCCATTGAACGTTGAAAGGGATGATGGCCCTGGTGGGTCCCGCTGACCTTGTCCCAGGGCGTGATCGCTCAACCATTCTAGGGCAAGGTCGGGCATACCAGAAGGGCTGCCCTCGGGGAGATGACCAACCACTCCGGTCATTTCTAGATTCATTGTGATGAATGCCGAGAAACGGAGCCGGGAAGACCTATTATGGACCGGTGAAATCGACAGCGTTGGACGGGAACATGACCGATTGTATTGTCGCGTTGGACCAGGGCACCACCAGCTCCAGAGCCATCGTCTTCGATCGTCAGGGAGACATCATCGAGGTCCGGCAGCGAGAATACACCCAACACTTCCCCCAGCCGGGATGGGTCGAACACGATGCCTCGGAAATCTGGCAGACGCAGCTTGCGGTGGCGCAGGAGGCGGTGGAAGCCGCCGGTTCTCGAGGCGCGAGGATCGCCGCCGTGGGGATCACCAACCAACGGGAAACAACGGTTGTCTGGGATCGTGCCTCCGGTGAACCAGTGTGTCACGCTATCGTCTGGCAGGATCGCAGGACGTCGGAACTGTGTGACAGGCTGCGGCGGGACGGCACCGGCGACGAGATCGCGCGACGCACCGGGCTGGTGGTCGATCCCTATTTCTCGGCCACCAAGCTGCAGTGGATCCTGGATAACGTGGACGGGGTTCGGAAGAGAGCGGAGGCCGGCGAGCTGGCTTTCGGCACGGTGGACAGCTGGCTTGTATACAAGCTCACAGCCGGCACGGTTCACGTCACCGATCCCTCCAACGCCAGCCGCACCATGCTCTACAACATCCATGACGGCTGTTGGGACGGGGAGCTGTTGCGGCTATTTGGAATCCCTCAGAACCTGCTGCCCGAGGTGCGCACCTCATCGGAGATCTACGGTCAGGTCGATCCTGGGCTGTTGCCCGGCGGTCTCCCGGTGGCCGGTATCGCCGGCGACCAGCAGGCCGCGCTTTTCGGTCAGCTCGGCACCGAACCGGGGGTGGTCAAAAACACCTACGGCACTGGATGTTTCATGGTGCTCAACACCGGCTCAGAGCCGGTGCGGTCGGACAACAACCTGCTCACGACGGTGGCCTGGGATGTGGGCGACGGGCTGGTTTACGCGCTCGAGGGCAGTGTCTTCATCGGTGGCGCGGTGGTCCAGTGGCTGCGCGACGGCCTGGGTCTCATCGCACATTCCTCCGACGTTGAGGCGCTCGCCATCTCAGTGCCCGACAACGGCGGTGTCTACCTTGTGCCGGCCTTTGCCGGCCTCGGGGCGCCCCACTGGGATCCCTTCGCGAGGGGGACCATCGTTGGGATCACGCGCGGAACCACCGCCGGACACATCGCCCGCGCGGCGGTGGAGAGCATTGCCTACCAAAGCCTCGACGTTCTCACCTCCATGGAAGCGGACGCCGGCATTCCTGTGGCCGAGCTTCGAGTTGACGGCGGCGCAGCCGCCAACGATGTCCTGATGCAATTCCAGTCCGACATCCTCGGGGTGCCCCTGCTGCGGCCGAAAATTCTCGAAACCACGGCCCTGGGGGCGGCCTACCTGGCCGGTTTGGGGGTGGGCTTGTGGTCCGGCGTGGACGAAATTCGTTCGCACTGGCAGGCGGACCGTGAGTTCCGACCGGAGATGAAGAGGGCCGATGTGGACGAACTGCTGATCGGTTGGCGGCGGGCACTGGAGCGATCCAAGGGCTGGCTCCGCGATTCCGGGAGTGAGGAAGTATGAGACGGAAGAGAGCACTCGAGGCGATCGAGGACTTCAATGGTTTCTGGGATTTGGTCATTGTCGGGGGCGGTGCCACCGGGCTTGGTGCGGCGGTGGATGCATCGGCCCGTGGCTACAAGACCCTACTGCTGGAGCAGCACGACTTTTCCAAGGGCACGTCCAGCCGGAGCACGAAACTGGTTCACGGCGGTGTTCGGTATTTGCGGCAGGGCAATGTGTCGCTGGTATTGGAGGCGCTCCACGAACGAGGGCTGCTGGCGCAGAACGCACCTCATCTGGTGCGCAATCAGTCATTCATCGTTCCCATTTACGACTGGTGGGAGGGGCCCTTCTACGGGATCGGGCTCAAGGTCTACGACAAGCTGGCGGGCCGTCTCGGTATCAAACCCTCCGAGGGGCTGTCGCGGGAGGAGACGCTGAAGAGGATTCCGAACCTCGAGCCCGAGGGTCTGCGTGGCGGAGTGCTCTACTACGACGGCCAGTTCGACGACTCGAGACTGGCAATCGATCTCGCCCGCACTGCGGTCCGACACGGCGGAACCGTCATCAACTACATGCGGGTCGAAGGACTGCTCAAGATCGGCGGCATGGTGTCGGGGGTCCGCGCCCGGGACCTGGAGACGGGCAAGGAGCTTGTGATCAACGCACGGGTGGTGGTCAACGCCACCGGGGTCTTCACCGATCAGGTCCGGGTCATGGATGATCCACAGAGCCGGCCCATGGTCACCCCGAGCCAGGGCACCCATCTCGTGCTGGCCAGGGATTTCCTGCCGGGAAATGTGGCCATCATGGTGCCCCAGACCACCGACGGTCGGGTCCTCTTCGCGGTGCCGTGGCACGATAGGGTTGTGGTCGGCACCACCGACGTGGAGGTTGACGAGCCGACGCTGGAGCCGCGGGCCCTTCCCGAGGAAGTGGACTTCATCCTCGAAAATGCCTCGAGCTACATGGCCAAGGACCCGCAACGCTCCGATGTGCTGAGCGTGTTCGCCGGCCTTCGGCCGCTGGTGACGGCTGACGACGATGAAGAGACTTCGAAGATCTCCCGCGACCACACGGTGGTGGTCTCCGAATCGGGTCTGGTGACAATCACCGGCGGCAAGTGGACCACCTACCGGAAGATGGCCCAGGACGTCGTGGACCAGGCGGCCATGGTGGCCGGGCTGGTTCCCCATCCCTGTCCCACCGAGACCCTACGTATTCACAGCTGGCTCAAACATGTGGATCCCTCGGATCCTCTCCACGTCTATGGCTCGGATGCCCCGGCGCTGCGCAAACTCGTTCAAAAGGACCGCAAGTTGGGCGAGCCGCTCGACGAACGGCTGCCGGTGATTGGAGCGCAGGTGGTGTGGGCGGTGGAAAAGGAGATGGGTCGAACCGTGGAGGACGTGCTCGCCCGGCGGACTCGCGCCCTGCTGCTGGACGCGCGGGCCAGCGTCGCGGTGGCGCCACAGGTGGCCAAGCTCATGGCACGCTGGCTGCGCAAGGGCCGGAAATGGCAGGCCGAGCAGGTTGAGGCCTACACCGCCGTCGCCAGTGGTTATATCTTGGACTGACAAAAAGTGAATAGTAAATAGTGAATAGTGAATAGTAAATAGACCGAGTTGGGGTCCCCACGCCCTTGCCGGACGGGAGGGGGCATATTCACTATTCACTATTTACTATTCACTTATTACTTGAGCTGCGCGACACCCCCAGCGACGCGAGCCGCTGGGCGATTTGGGTCCCGTGGGAGCCCGCGTCCACCTCGGTGATGATGTCCAAGATGGTGCCGTCGACGCCGATGATGAAGGTCCACCGCTCCGGGTACGACCGACCTTCGTGGACCACCCCGTAGGCCTTGGCAGTCTTTTTGTCCGGGTCGCTCAAGACCGGGTAGTCCAGATCGAGGGTCTTGGCGAACCGTCTATTAGTCTCGGGCGAGTCGCAACTGGCGGCGAAAAGGGCGATATCAAAGGCATCGAGGCCCGATCCGTCGGAGGTGGGGAGTTCGATTGCCTTGCCGCTTTCGAGTTCGACCATCTGCGCATGGGTTCGTCCGCTGGCACGCAGCGAATCGCACTCGCTGGTTCAGCCGCCGGTGAAGGCCTTGGGGAACCAGGCGAGGACGACCACCTGCTTGTCGTGCAAGTCGTCGAGCGTGTGAGTCTCGCCGTCGCTGCCGGGAAGCTCGAAGGCGGGCGCTGGGTCGCCGATTCCCAGGGCGGGTGGGCCGGCAACCACCGTGAGAGAGGCGCAGGTCATTGCGATACCCAAGACACAGATCGAAGGGAACGGTTTCATCAGATACCTCTCTCTGGGTGGGCCTCGAGATTGGTCACCCGGGGCACACTATTCGATGTGCTCGAGCAGGGAACGAGCCGTCGGGGCATCGGGACTGTCAGGGTCGAGCTCGAGGAACGCGCTGAAAGCCTCCTTCGCACATTGGGTGTCAACGAGCTTGTTGCAGGTCAGACCGAGCTGGAACTTGGCCGGCGCCAGGTCCGGTTGCCGTTCCAGGATCACTTCGAGGAGCGCCCTGGATTGCGCGTACCTGTTGTGGTCAAACAACGCCACCGAGTGCGTCAGGAGTTCGCTCGAGACCATCTCGGGCTTGACATCGGCGAGTCGCTGCGCCCACTTCACCATCCCTTCGGTGTTCCCCATCATCAATTCGGCGTAGTAGGCGGTGCCCAAAGCCTCCTCATTGTCGGGCTCGAATTCGAGCAGTTTCTCAGCCGCGTCGGCTGCGATCGCGTACTCGTCCTGAGCGATGGCCGCTGCAGCGATCGCGCGGTAGGCCTCGGGAAAATCAGGGTCGAGCTTGGAGGCCTCCTGGAACATTGACAGTGCGATGAGGTAGTTCTCGGCCTGGAGAGCTCCAACCCCCTCGTTGAAGACTGATATGGCCTCCATGCGTTGGGCATTCGCCTGCAGTTCGGCGTCATCGACCGCCGCAGCGGTGGTGGCGGGATCTTCCGCAATCGTCGATTCATCCAGCGTAGGGAGGGTGAAAATAACCCTCGCTGGATCATTGGGGTCGGGATGGAACGTCGCCTCGGCGGTAGCGTACCCCTCCAGCGCCGCGGTGATTGTGTAGGTTTGATTCCAGTCAGGCACCCGCAGTTTGAAGGTGCCGTTCTTTTTTGTGGTGGTGGTGGGCTGGGGTCCGGCCGCCTGTGCGACCGCGGTGATGACTGCTCCGGCGAGAGGCTCGCCACTCATGTCCACGACCTCGCCTTGTATGGTGGTCGGCCCACCAGCGAAGGTGACGCTGGTCATCGTCGCCAGTGTGAGAACAAGAACAGCTGCCTCAAGAACAGTCGATATCTTATGAAGGTGTTTCACTGCAAGCCCCCAGAGATTTCAGAATTCGTGACAGCGGCAGAAACCAGGTTCAACCCGCCCCGCCGTGAATCTGGCGAGCACTATACCGTGTTCGGGACTCGGGACTCGGGACTCGGATGAAGCAGCCGCTCGTGCGCTCCGATCAACCGAATCCCGAGCCCTGAGCCCCGTTGGCTTCAGGACCCCAAGACCTCAAGACCATGGTGCGGGTGGGGGGCCGTGATCCCCGGTGCTTAGTCGCGGCCGGAGGCGAGGTCCAGCATGATGTCACCATCGTCGATGGTGAGCCCGGTGAGATCAAAATAGAAACCGAACCAACGTCGGATCAGTGAGTGAATATTCCGCAACAGTCTTGGTGAGTGTCTCATTGCGTCTCCTTCCTGACATCCGTCAGGCAGCACTTTGGGAATCAGATTCGTGGGGCGTGGATACATTTTTCAAAAAACGACCTCGCTCGGCGATGAAATCGGTGACCGCATCGACCACCGAGGGATCCCGCAAGATCCGACGGTGCCCAAGCCCCTCGGTGGTGTGCATTACCGCCTCGGGCAACGAATGGGCGAGGTGTCTTCCCTCGCTCCACTGAATTTCTGGGTCGCTGTGGTCATGGATGATCAGGCTGTCGTTGTGCAGCTCCGATGCGAGCCGCCACGGCTCCACATCGTTCCATTGGAAGTTGAAGCGACGTTCCAGCCGCCGTCGCATACGCTCGACAACGTCCGGGCTGAAGCCCGTCATCTCACCGAACCAATCGGTCAAGGCTGTGGTGCGAGCGGCAGGTGCCAACAACACCAGACGGTCGGCGGCCAAACCACGTCGACTCGCTCCAAGGAGGACCGCCGCAGCACCCAGAGAGTGCCCGACAACTCCGGCGAACGGGCCGTACTCCTTGGCCACCGCCATCAGTCCGTCGGTGTGGCGGAAGAGATTGGATGTGTGACCAGGGGCTGCGCCGTGGGCCGGTGCGTCGTAGGCCACCACGCGGTATCCGGCAGCCGCGAGGGATGCGGCGAACGCACCGAGTTGGAGACCCCGCCCGGTCCACCCGTGCACCAGCAGCACGGTGTGTGGACCTTCGCCCCACACCCAAACCGGAAGAGCGCCGTGCGGCGAGACTCTTTCTTCACGGCGGGCGCCGGTGGCCCAGTCCAACTCCCGACGGGGGGTGCGTGAGCGCAGCGAGGTGGTGAACAGCCGTTCGGCCAGCCACGCCGCAACCGCTGGCGCCCATGTGCTGAGAAGGGCGAATGATCTGTTGATATTGGGAGCACGACCGATCGTGCTTTTTTGTCAATACCCAATCTTGGAGTCGAAAGTCAAAAGTGCTAGCCTGCACGTCGATCCGCCGGGTCAACCAACCCATCGCGGCACGTCGATTGGGTATTGGTTGTTTCACCACGGGGATTCTCGATTACGATTGTTGATTGAAAGTGGCCCGGGCAGCGAAGACATCGAGCGAGTTGCAGCGAATTCGCGAAGTCGGTGGATCCATTGATCAGCATCGTCATTCCAGCCCTGAACGAGGCGCGGGCCCTCCCGGCCACCCTCGAGTCCGTCGCATCGCAGACCGGACCGCTGGAGGTGATTGTGGCTGACGGCAGCAGCGACGACCGCACCGTCGAGATCGTCCGCGGGTTTGCCGCGGCGGGTCACCGGGTGCGCTGCGTTCAGGCCCCGCGCGGACGGGCGCGCCAGATGAACGCCGGCGCGGTGGTCGCGGGTGGGGATTGGCTGTTGTTCCTGCACGCGGACACCAAGTTGCCGGAGGGTGCCGTGCGCGGTATCGCTGCCCTCCCCGATGCGGTCCAGGCGGGCTGCTTCCACCAACTCTTTGACACACCGAGCCGATTTCTGCGCGCGCTGTCCTGGATGCACAACAAACGGTTTTTTTTCACACGGGTGATGTACGGAGACCAGGCCATATTCATCCGCCGAAAGCTGTTCGATGAGATTGGCGGCTTTCCTGACCGGCCGATGGAGGACGTGGCCTTCAGCCTTGCCCTCCGGCAGAAGACCAAGCCCATCATGTTGCCTGCGGTGGTGCGCACCGGTGCTCGCAAGTTCGAGCAGATGGGTCATTGGCGCGCCCTCCGTCACTCGGTTCTGCTCCTGCTGAGGTTCCGTCGCGGCGCCGATGTTTCGGGGGACCGGTTTTTCGACGAGTATCGCTAGGTGGAGCAGCGGGCAGTACCGCCCGCCCGGAATCGTACTGCCCACTTGACACGCGCCTTCTAATGGGTGGCAACCTGCCGGCGGCAGCGATTGTGGCCTGGGCCGGGAGGGATGTGGCGGGGGGTGACCCGGCCACTGGCCACTCGCTGGTGACGGCTGGTCACCGCGGCCGCAGGCCGCGAGTAACCTCGGGGAGTGCCATCAGAATAGGGGCGCGATGAAATCAGTGAATCGAAGCGAACGCTCGGGGAGCCTCCATCGCGCCCCGATTCTCATTGCGCCCCCCGTGAGGATGCCAGGCACGCCGATTCGCCCAATCGAGACGGGTCATGTCTGCGGCCGCGGCGAATCGGGATGCCAGGCACCTCCGAGGGACGCGCCCTACGCTCCGGGTTGGCGGGGGACCCCATGCCTCATACCCCACAACCCATACCCCGGGTGGGCGAAGGTCAACCCGGAACTCGCAACCCTCAACCCGAAACTCCTCAACGTCCCAGGAGCTTCTTGAGATACGGCAACTGCTGTTCCGCGGTCCTCTCCCCCTGCTCGATGACATAGGAGAACTTACCGGTGTCGAAGAGACCAACTCGCTGATCGAAGTCGGGCAACACCGGAATGATCTCGGCGTGGTGGGCGAGATTGTGAAACGCGTAGCTCGCCCGCAGCAGATTATTGGTGTACACGCTGTTGAGCTGGAAGGCGTAGCGAGTTGCTGACTTGATTTTGCGCGGGTACTCGGCCTCAAAACCCATGGCCAGAATGATCTCCGCTCCCTCGCGAATGGCCACATCAACCGGCAGGGGATTGGAAAGACAGCCGTCGACGAGCATGCGATCGCCCACCTGCCAGGCGGGCCAGACGTAAGGTATGGCGATGCTGGCGCGGATCGCGTCGAAGAGCCGGCCCTCGGAAAGGACGACCTTCTCGCCGCTGTGGAGATCGGTTGTGGAGATGTGAAGCGGCGTCACGGTGTCGTCAAAGGTTCGGTCACCGAAGCCCTCAGCCAACAAGCGATTCAATGCGTCGTCGCTGATCAGGCTGAACCGGCTGTCGAAGGCGAAGAACTTGGGTAGGAAGATGCTCGCCACCGCCCTGAGATTCCGCGATGCCGTGACCTCTCGGGTCCACAGCTTTTTGGTCAGGGCCTCGACCTCTTCAAGATCGGCATTGAGGGCCATCATGGTCGTGAAGAGCGTTCCTCCGCTACAACCGACAAAAAGATCGATGGGGATGTTCTCCCGATGGAGGACCCGCCACAATCCGAGGGCCGCGGCGCATTTGACCGCTCCGGATCCCACTACGAGAGCGATCTGGGGGGTGTTTTTTGAATTGTCAGCCATCGTGTGCTCCGTTTCTCTGTGGATCGTCGCCTCGAACACCATCGTCCTGGCGTCGGACCGCCAGCAGGGTCACGTCGTCGCTCTGATCCGCCCCCGCCGCGTGGCGCCTGACGTCGTCCTCGATACGGTCAAGCAGCTCTTCCGGGGTCCGGCTCGGGTCGCGGATCAGCTCCATGAGGCGTTGTTCGGTGTACTGGGAACCGTCGGTGCTGAGGGCCTCCGGAACACCGTCGGTGAAGGCCAGCAACGTGTCACCAATCTCCAGTTGAACGTATTTCACCGTGCAGTTGGATCCTGGGACCAGGCCGACCGCCGGTCCGGTGGGGCCGAGCCGGCTCATGGTTCCGTCGGCGCGGAGCACGATTGCGGGATCGTGACCTGCATTGGCGTACTCGAGGATCCCGGTGACCGGATCGATTACCCCGAAGAATGCCGTCGCAAACATGTTCGCGTGATCATGGATGGTGGCCATGTAATCGTTGGCAAAGCTCAGGGCCGAGGCCGGCAGCGGAGAACCGTCGGCGGCCTCGCGCTCGCTCGCCGCTCGCAAAAGGCTCCGTGATAGGGCCATGAACAGGGCTGCTCCGACTCCCTTGTCGCACACGTCCGCAACCACCACCACGACGCGGCCGGACGGTACCGTGAAGACGTCATAGAAGTCCCCCGACACCTGGCGTGCGGAGTGCAACCGGGCGGCGAGCTGCCAGCCCTCGAAGCGAGGCATATGGGACGGAAGGAATTCGGTCTGGATCTCGCGTCCGATCTCCAATTCTCGTTCCGCCAGCGTCCGTGCTCGTTCGGCCTCTTCGAAGAGCCTCGCATTGCCGATGGCCGTGGCCACGTGAGTGACGTACTGCTCGATGGTCAACTGGTCCTGCTCGGAGAAATTAAAGGGCATGTGGTTGCTGCCGAGAAACAGGGAACCCACCATCTTCTCCTGGACCTCGAGTGGACAGAGCAGCAGCGCTCGCATGGGGTTGATCTGGTGGATCTCGCGGTCGACCGGGTGCATTCTCGCGATTCTGTCGTCGTCGATTGTGTTTAAAAAGACAGGATCTCGTTCCACCATGCTTCGGACGAATACGCTTCCCGTGGCGTCGAGCGGGACGGATATTCCTTTGAGAGCATCGGCCAATTCGGGCGTGGTGCCAGGTCCGAGAAAGCGATCAAGCACGAGCTGTTGGTTTTCTTCATCAAACATCAGCGTGCCCACCTGATCGAAGATGAAGATTTTGCGCAGGCTCCGGAGAACCATTTCAAGGACCTCGTCCAGATCGAGGGTGGCATTGACAGTGCGCGCCACCTCGTTGATCTCGATGCTCTCGGCCACAGCCAGCTCGAGCATCTGGGACTGTTCGATCACCTTGCTGTTGGTCTCGCGGAGCTCGCGTCTGGTGGTGACCAGGTCCTTGGTGGTGTGATTGACCCAGTACGAGGACGTCCACATGGCCCCAGCCACGAAGAGCAGACAGAGATTCGTGGTCAACAGGCTGGGATTGAACTGTGGATGGAATCCGACAACCGGTAGCGTGATCGCGGCTCCGGCAGCCATGGCCGCCGAGCCGCGGGTCAGAAACCGGACGCCCCCCATCATGAGTTCGAAAGCAATCAGCGCGACCACGAGGATGCCGGCGGCCAGCGGGCTGAAACCGGTCATCCCGGCAAAGACCCCAATCACAAAACCGTCACCGACCAGGTTGCGATATCCAGCCGCTTTCTGATCACTTGCCCTGGAAGCGACGAGATGGGCAAGCAGAGGCCATGCCACGCCGATGACGAGCACAGCAGTCATCAAAAACACCGGTCGGTCCAACATGGTGGACGCGGTAATCAACCCCCCCAGCACTCCGCACACCAGACGTGGTAGGAAGGAAACCCGAACGACGGGGTGCAGTTTTCCGGTTGGCGGTTGCATGACCAGTGAATCCACTACTCCAGAAAAGATACGGAATCTCATTTTAATTTCGCAATCTCCTCCGGTCAAGCTGGCTCAGGCCGGGAAAAACCTTGACCCGCAGTGGTTGTCTCACGCAAAATACAGAGACTGAATATCAAAGATGAGACTGCACGACCGACTCGAACTCGCCGCTACGCTGGAAAACATCCCACGTTTTCGAGCCTTTATTGAAGACGCCTGCGCACGGGGCGGGGCTTCGGCCGATGACTGCTTCGCCATCAAGCTTGCGGTGGACGAGGTCTGCACCAACATCATCGAGCACGGCTATGGGCCGGACCATCACGGCGCGATCTCGTTGATCGTCGATGTCGCCGAGGGCGAGATCCGCGTGGCGGTGGTGGACACCGGTCGCCCCTTCGCCCCGGAGGAGGCCCCGGTGCCCGACCTGGAGGCGCCGTGGCAGGATCGCCCCATCGGCGGTCTCGGCTGGCACCTGATCCGGAACATGGTGGACGAAATTCGATATCGAACAGACGGCGCGGAGAATCGGTTGACGCTGGTCAAGAAATTCGCCGAGACATCCGGCCCCGGCAATGAAGAGGAGCGCGACAATGGACGTGATGATTGAACAGCAGGGAGACGTTTCCGTGGTCTCGGTGACGGGCAGTATCGACGCGCTCACCGCGGACCAGTTGACCCAGGCGTTTGAAGAGCAAATTGGTGCAGGTCAGGTCAGCCTGGTGGCGGATTTTTCAGGTGTGGACTACACCTCGAGCGCGGGGCTTCGCGCGTTGCTCGGTGCCATGAAATCAAGCCGGAGCGGCGGCGGCGACCTCCGCCTGGCCGGGATCCGAAGCGACGTCTACCGGGTGCTCGAGATGAGCGGGTTCACCACTATCCTGAAGACCTTCGACGACGTGGACCAGGCCATCGCCAGTTTCGGTTCGTGACGCTACTGCGTCACTCTCTTTGAACTACGAATCCGCAGTTTTCAGTGACTGCGAGGGCCCTCCGCGGACAGTAAATAATTTGCAATTTGCAATTTGCAATTTGCAATCTGTAATGGGTGGACGGGCGGGGAGTCAGCCCCCGTACTCCCGCCACGGCCGGACCTTGAGCTGGTCGATAGGGACGCGCTCCAGGGCCTCGGTAAGGCGCTCGGCGAGCTGGCGGTTGGTGATCAAGGGCACCCCGAAGTCCACCGCGGTGCGGCGGATGATGTAGTCGTTGGTCAGCTCTTCCTTCTGGAAGTGCTTCGGGATGTTGATCACGAGATCGAGCCGGCCCTCCTTGATGAAGTCCACAGCGTTGGGTTGGGCTTTGTCCAGCGGCCAATGCAGGACCGTGGTCTCGATCCCCTTGTCGGCCAGGAAATCGGCGGTGCCCTGGGTGGCGTAGAGTTCGACGCCAAGCTTGACCAGCCGGCGGGCGCTGTCCTGGAACGCGGCCTTGGACTCGATGGGGCCGGTGGACAGCAGGGCGTTCTTGATCGGTAGTTTGAAGCCCACCGCGATCAACGCCTTGAGGAACGCCTCGTCGAAGTCCCAGCCGAGACACGCGACCTCGCCGGTGGAGGCCATCTCCACACCGAGGGTGGGGTCGGCGCCCTCGAGCCGAGTGAATGAGAAATGCGGGGCCTTGACTCCCACGTAGTCGAGGTCGAGGTGGGACCTCTCGTCCGTCTCCACGGGCCGCCCCATCATGACCCGGGTTGCGGCGTCGATGAAGTTGCGTTTGAGGACCTTTGACACGAATGGGAAGGAGCGTGACGCCCGCAGGTTGCACTCGATCACCATCACCCTATTGTCCTTGGCAAGGAACTGGATGTTGAAGGGTCCGGTGATGTTCATGGACCGCGCCACCTGGGTGGTGATCACGCGGACTCTCCGCATGGTCTCCAGATAGGTGCGCTGCGGCGGCAGGACCAGGGTGGCGTCACCCGAGTGGACGCCGGCGTTCTCCACGTGTTCGGACACCGCTGAGCACACCAACTCGCCATCGCGGGCGACCGCGTCGACGTCGATCTCCTTGGCGTTCTCGATGAATTTGGACACCACCACCGGGTGGTCGGGTGAAATGTCCACTGCCTTGTCCAGGAAGATGGTGAGCTCCTCGTCAGTGCCGGCCACAGCCATGGCCGCGCCGGACAGTACGTAGGACGGACGGACGATGACGGGATAGCCGTGTTGGTGGGCGAAGCGTTGGGTCTCGTCCACCGAACTGAGCTCCTGCCAGGCCGGTTGTGGCACGCCAAGCTTTTCGAGCAGGCTCGAGAAACTGTGCCGGTTCTCGGCGCGGTCGATGGATCGGGGTGAGGTTCCAAGCACTCGCATGCCCATCTCGTGGCAGCGGAGGGCGAGATTGTTCGGCACCTGTCCGCCCATTGAGAGCATGATTCCGAGCGGCGTTTCCTTGCTGTAGATCTCGGACACCGCTTCAAAGCTCAGCTCGTCAAAGTACAAACGGTCGCACTCGTCGTAGTCGGTGCTGACGGTTTCCGGGTTGTGGTTGACCATCAGAGTCCGGTAGCCGAGCTCCCGCAGGGTTCGGGCCGCATTGACGCAACACCAATCGAACTCCACCGAGGAACCGATCCGGTAGGCCCCCGGGCCGAGGATCATCACGGCCCCCTCTTGGCCGTAGGTGACGTCGTCCTCGGTTCCGTTGTAGGTCAGGTAGAGGTAGTTTGTCGCGGCGGGATACTCAGCCGCCAGCGTGTCGATTTGTTTGACGGCCGGGTGGAGCTTGAGCTTGTGCCGGCTCTCACGCACTCGGTCCTCGTCGGCGCCGACGGCAATCCCGATCTGGAAGTCCGAAAAGCCGTGCTGCTTCGCCTCGAGCATCAACTCGTGATCGATTTCTTCGAGATCGCGGGTTTCGAGTCTTTGGGCAATGGCCACGATGTTGGCAATCTTGTCCAGGAACCAGTGGTCGATGTGGGTGATCTCGTGGATCTCGTCCACAGATATTCCGGTGCGGATCGCCTCCGCGACGGCGAAAATCCTCTGTTCGGTGGGCTCGGCCAGAGCAGTTCTGAGATCATCGAATGTCATGCGGTCGTTGAGAACCAGGCCCCGTGCGCCGGTCTCGGTCATCCGCAATGCTTTCTGCAGGGTTTCCTCGAGCCGGCGGCCGATGGCCATGACCTCTCCCACCGACTTCATGGCTGATCCGATCCGCTGTTCCACTCCGGGGAACTTCTGGAAGTCCCACCTGGGCGCCTTGACCACCACGTAGTCCAGAGCCGGCTCGAAGCAGGCGCAGGTGGAGCGGGTGACCGAGTTCTCAACCTCGGTGAGGGAAAAACCGAGCGCGAGCTTTGCCGCCACAAAGGCCAGTGGGTAGCCGGTGGCCTTGGAGGCCAGGGCCGACGACCGTGACAGCCGGGCGTTGATCTCGATCACGCGGTAGCCCTCGCCGGTGGGCGAAAGGGCGTACTGGATGTTGCACTCACCAACGATGCCCAGGTGCCGGACCACCCGAGTGGCGATCTCGCGAAGTTGGTGGTATTCGGAGTTGTCGAGGGTCTGGGATGGGGCCACAACCAGACTCTCACCGGTGTGGATGCCCATGGGATCGATGTTCTCCATGTTGCACACGGTGATGCAGTTGTCGTAGGCGTCCCGCATCACCTCGTATTCGATCTCTTTCCAACCCTCGAGATACTCCTCCACCAGAACCTGTTCGGTATGGGCGAAGGCCTTTTTCGCCAGTTTTCTGAGTTCCTCCTCGGTGCGGCAGATGCCGGACCCGAGTCCACCCAGGGCGAAGGCCACCCGGGCCATGCATGGGAAGCCGATCTCGAGGCCGGCCGCCACCGCCTCATCGATGCTGGTTGTAGGTCGGCTGCGGGGGACATCCACCTCTACCTCGGCTAGGCGCGCCACGAAGCGTTCTCGGTCCTCGGTGTCGAGCACCGACTCGATGGGTGCGCCCAGGACGCGAATGCCGTGTTTCTCCAGCAGGCCCTGGCGGTAGAGCTCGACGCCGCAGTTGAGAGCCGTCTGGCCGCCAAACCCGAGGAGAATCCCGTCGGGCTTTTCCTTCTCGATCACCTGTTCCACAAATTCGGGCGTGACCGGGATGAAGTAGATCTCGTCCGCGAGGTGTTCCGAGGTCTGGATCGTGGCCACGTTGGGGTTGATGAGCACGGTCCGGATGCCCTCTTCTTTGAGGGCCTTGATCGCCTGGCTGCCGGAGTAGTCGAATTCGCCCGCTTCGCCGATTTTCAGCGCAGAGCTCCCGAGCACGAGGACGGTGTTGGGAAGGTCGTTTCTCATGCGTTCCTCCCCTTCACCACCGTGGCGAAGTCGTCAAAAATCCAAGCCGAGTCCACCGGTCCCGGGTTCGCCTCGGGGTGAAACTGAACACTCCGGATCGGCTTGGAAACGTGACGTATGCCCTCCACTGTGTCGTCGTTGGCGTTGACGAACCACAGCTGCCAGTCCGGGGGCAGCGAGTCGGCGCGGACGGCGAAGCCGTGGTTCTGGGAGGTGATCACACACCGCCTGCCGCGCTCTCCGGAGGGCAGCATCTCGACACACGGTTGGTTCTGGCTGCGGTGGCCAAAGGGCAGTTTGAAGGTCTCAGCGCCGGCGGCCAACGCCAGGAGTTGATTGCCGAGGCAGATTCCCAGGATCGGCACATCCAGCGCCAGTGCGCGTTCGATATTGCGAATCGCCGCCGAGCACATCCTGGGATTGCCAGGCCCATTGGAGATCAACAGCCCGTCAAAGGCCATGCCGGGAAAATAGTGATCGTGGGGTACTCGAACCACATCCAGACCGCGGTCGAGCATGCTGCGGATGATGCTCGTCTTGCAGCCACAGTCGAGAAGCGCCACCGTTGGGGCACCGTCCAACCTACACCTGTAGTGGACCACGTCGTCGACGCTGACCGTGGCCACGAGGTCGGTGGCGTTGGGATCCACAAGGGTCACTCCTTCGGTGGTTCCCCGGGGCTCGATGGCGCCGAGCATCGTGCCTTTTTCGCGGAGTCGCTTGGTCAATGCGCGGGTGTCCACCGCGGCCAGGGCCGGGATGCCCTCGCCGGTGAGCCAGGCGTGGAGAGATCGGGTGGCAAGGTGGTGGCTGTAGCGCTCTGAGTTCTCCCAAACCACCAGCCCCGCCGCCTGGATTTTTTCGGACTCGAAACCCACCGGCAGTCCCCGGTCGTCGAGGCCATAAGGTGGCACGCCGTAGTTTCCCACGAGGGGATAGGTGAGCACCAAGATCTGACCCGCGTATGACGGATCGGTGAGCGACTCCGGATACCCCACCATGCCGGTGTTGAAGACCACCTCTCCGGCGACCGGCTCTTCGGCACCAAACGCGATTCCCTCGAAGACAGACCCGTCCTCGAGCCGCAACCGTCCTCGTCCCATCAACACCCCCGTCGTACAACCGCCCCGATCTGGATCCGACGGCGTCCGACCGGGGCCGCATCGTGGTTCTGGGGCGGGAGTGTAACAGGTCGAATCAGGGTGCCGGTGGGTCGGTTCCCCGTCCGCCGACGCCCGCTGGCAGCGGCGCGGCCGGTGAGTTGACCTGGGGTGGATCCTCACATAGCATCTGTCAATGTTCAAGAGAATCAAATACGTGAGTCGGTTCGAAAAACCAATGTCCGCGGATGCCATCGAGCAGATCGGCGAACTGTCGCGGAAAAACAACGAGAGTCTCGGCCTGACAGGCCTCCTGATGTCATCCGGCGGGATCTTCTATCAGGTGCTGGAAGGACCGGCGGAAGCAGTGGACGATGTCTACCGGCGTATCGTCGCCGACGGACGTCATACGGATCTGGTGCTCATCAGCTCCGTGGAAAACGTGGAGCGCCTGTTCCCGGACTGGTCCATGGAAACCATCAACCTGGACGCGGACTCTCACGTCCGACTGTTCCCGTTGAAGGCGCTGATCAAGGCCGTGTTCGAGCAGAGTCGTCTGATGGAGAACATGATGTGGGCCATCGAGCGCACGGTGCAGCACGAGATGCGGCGGAGTGACTGACGGAATCTCGCCTTAGGGCGGTGGGTTCTAGAAACAGCATGGTCAACCGACGCCTCCGTCGCGTGTGCCTGCTCGGGCTTGTTTTGGCGTTCTCCGCCTTGTCCGTCCAAGCAGAGGAACAATGCCAGTGGCGTTGGGATGGGGTTGAGCGCGTGGTCGTTGTGGGTGACGTTCACGGCGCCTATGACTCGCTCATCGGCATTCTCCGCGAGGCCGGTTTGATCGACGCCGACACCATCTGGTCCGGCGGCGAGGACCACCTGGTCATGCTGGGCGACCTCGTGGATCGGGGCCCCGACTCCAGAAAGGCGCTGGCCCTGATCATGCGGCTCCAGCACGAGGCGGAGGAGGCCGGCGGCCGGGTTCACGTGGTGCTCGGCAACCATGAGGTCATGGATCTGGTTGGCGAACTCAGCTACGTCAACCCCTCCGAGTTTGCAGCCTTCTCAAAGGAGGAGGATGCCAAGCAACGCAAGGCGGCCTTCAAGCGAACGCTGAAGTCGTCGGTGTCGCAGAACGGCGATCTCGGCAAGATGCGCAAGGTCTTCGCCAACAGGTATCCCCCCGGCTACTTCGGTCACCGCCAAGCCTTCTCCCCGGACGGCCTCTACGGAAAGTGGCTGTTGCGTCAGTCGGTCCTCGTGGTGGTGAACGACGTCGCCTTTGTTCACGGCGGCCTGCCCCCGATGCTGCTGGAAATCGAGCCGGACCAGATCAATCCGGTGGCCATGGGCGAGCTGCGGCAATTCATGGATGCCCGCCAGCGGTTGATGGAGTTCGGGGTGCTTGGGCCGGAGATGTCGTACAACCAGCAGATCAGCCAGGTCAGTGAGATTGTCGAAGATCCGACGAGCCGGCCGGAGGTCGTGGCCGCTGCCAAGCAGCTCTTCCAGGCGGCCGAAGGTATGGTCTTCCGCCGGGACGGCCCCCTCTGGTATCGCGGGCTCGCGCTTAACCCCGAGGTTGACGAACAGGCTCTGGTGGACGACGTGCTCGAGCACGTGGGGGCCGATCGTGTGATCGTGGGCCACACCCCGGTCCACACCGACAGAATCGCGACCCGGTTCGACGGTGCCGTGGTCATGGCCGACACCGGGATGCTGACCGAGCATTATGGCGGACGGGCGTCCGCGGTGGAGATGACAGATGGGGTTCTCTCTGCGCTCTACACCGGTGAGGGCGCGATGGCGCTCGAGGACCAGCGGTGGGACCTGACTCCCGGTCTATTCAGCGGACCCGATGAGGTGGTGGTGTTTCTCGAGTCGGCGCCGGCGGTCTCCATTGAATTGGTCGGGTCTGGGTCCACCCATCCCAAGGAAGTGATCCTGGCGGATAACGGTCGCCGGTGTCGCGCCATCTTCAAGGATGTGGACGAGGGAGATCGGAGCTACGCGAACGAGATCGCCGCCTTCAAGCTGGACCGCATGCTTGGTCTCGGCATGGTCCCACCCACCGTGGTGCGCGAGATCAACGGCACCACCGGCTCGCTCCAACTCTATGTGGAGAACGCCATCAACGAAGAAGACCGGCTGGCCGAGGACCTCTGGCCCGCAGACAGGAGTGGCTTCCAAGAGCAACGGGAACGCGCCGGTGTCTTCGACGTGCTGATCTTCAATATCGACCGGAACGGCAGCAACACTCTCATCACCACCAACGACTGGCAGATCCACCTCATCGACCACGAGCAGGCACTCAAACCCAGCCTGCCGAGTCCGTACCACCTCGAGGACGGGCGCGGCTTGCTCGATGGGGATTTTGCTGCAGCGCTGGCGGCGCTCGACCCGGAGGAAGTCCGCGCCGAGATCGGGGATCTGCTCACAGACCAGGAGATCGATGCGCTCTTCGAACGGCGCGATTTGATCCTAGCCGACGACACTGAATAGGGTCAATCTCTCGTCGTGCCGCCACTCGCGCCGCCACAACCTACCAACCCACGACCTCATCCCGGGAGATCCCGGGCTGGCTGTCGCCCTGTATCAGTAGTAGGGCACGGCGACCGGCGGTCCGACCACGACGACGCCACCGCCACCGTATCCCGGATAACCGCCGTAACCCCAGCCGGGACCGTAGCCACCATAGCCGTAGCCGTGGCTCACCCCCACATACGTTGTTGTCGAGCCGTCAGCGGAAGTGCAGCCGGTCAACCACAGGACTGCGACCACAACCAGGAGAAGGGACGCCAGCGTCCGCATTGGATGTTTCATTTCGAGGCCCCCTCTTCTTTGCGCTGGTAGACGAAGAACGCCGCTCCGCTTGGGTCGGCGAGCAGGGCCACCGAACCGAGGCTGCTGAATGTACCGGGCTTTGCCAGGACGGTGCCGCCGAGCGTTGGGGTGCGGGCGAGCACGTCTTCGAGATTGGCCACCAGAAGGTACGGCGCCCAGATCGGTTCGACCTTATCGTGCGGGGTCTTCACCAGCCCCGCCCGTATCTGGCCCCCCGTCTTGAAGACCTGGTAGGGCGCACCCCCGACATCGGTCTGGTCCTTTTCGTAACCGACGACCTTCTCGTAGAAGGCGGCGGCGGAGTCCGGGTCCCGGGCCCACAGCTCGGCCCAAACCCAGCTGCCGGGTCCACGGTCACCGCCCAGGGTCGTGACCGGGTCGAGCAACATCACCGGGACTCCCTCGGAATCGGAGATGACGGCATAGCGGGCGTAACCCACGGAGTCGGCGGGTTGGACGTGAACGGTCGAGCCGCGTTTTGATGCCCGTTTGACCGCCTTGTCCACGTCGTCAACCACGATGCCGGCAAGCCAGAAAGCCCCGTTGACGTCAGGCTTCTGGTTTGGGATCTGGCTGATACCGGCGATGGGCCGGCCGTTGTGGACCACCACGTAGTGCTGTGGAGTGTGTACCTGTATCTCCCAACCGAAGAGCTCGCGGTAGAAATCCAGCACGGCGTCGGCGTCCTCGGTGAGCAGATCGAACCAGACCACCGCCCCGGGGGCCGGGGGAGCCGACGGTTGAGAATTCTGCGCGTCAGCGTGTCCGATGGGCATGACAGCCAGCCCGATAAATATCAGAGCGATGGTGGCCGTTTTTCGGATGTTCATGAAAACTCCTTCACCGAGTGTGTACGCACAACCGATCCACGAAGATACAGCAATTAGGGAGATCCTTGGATTCCCGGGACCATGAGAAGCTGTTGGTGCCAGGCACCGTCGCAGATGTCGCGATCTCGTGCTCCGTTGCACGACGGTGCATTCCCGACCGCTCCCCGAGGTGCCCCAGAATGATGCGACTCGAGGGCTGATGACGCGATCAGGTCCCGACATTGTGAACGACGCACGCCGCTCCCGCACCCACTCCCTGCATGGCTCGCTCCCGCTTTGCTCCCTGCTCCTGCGCCTCTCCCCCCCCACCCCCCTGGCGATGCAAACACGCCTGCGCTAAGGTGTGGGTTCCAAAAAACTAAAGAGGCACGAGAGGAGAAGACGCATGGAACAGAATTTCGATGGTTTGATTGAAAACGTGATGACCCTGATCTCGACCTGGGGGCTTCGAGTGATCGGCGCGATTGCGCTGCTGATCGTCGGCCGGATGGTTGCCGGCGCGGTGCGCCGCGGTATGCGCCGGATGATGAAACGGGCCGATGCCGATCCGACCCTGATCCCCTTCGCGTCGAGCATGGTCTATTACCTGGTGATCGCCTTTGTGCTGATCGCCGTGCTCGGCATCTTCGGTATCCCCACCGCATCATTCGTGGCGGTGCTCGGCGCCGCGGGGCTGGCTGTGGGACTCGCTCTGCAGGGCACGCTGTCGAACTTTGCGGCCGGGGTGATGCTGCTCGTTTTTCGTCCCTTCAAGGTAGGTGATCTGGTGGAGGTCGGCGGCCAGCTCGGTGTGGTCCAGGCGATCGGGATCTTCACGACCACCATGAACAGCCTCGACAACAAGCGCGTCATCCAACCCAACTCCCAGGTCTTCTCGGGCACCATCGTCAACTACAACGGCAACGACACCCGCCGCGTGGACATGGTGATGGGGATTGACTACGGAGACAACATCGGGGTGGCGATGGAGACCATCGATCGCATCGTCAAGGCCCATCCCAAGGTTCTGGCAGAACCCGAGGTTCAGATCGCCGTGTCCAACCTGGGCGACTCCTCGGTGGATCTCGTGGTGCGGCCGTGGTGCGTCCCGGCAGACTACTGGACCGTCTATTTCGATCTGACCAGGCAGATGAAGGAGGGCCTCGAGACCGCCGGTTGCTCGATCCCGTTCCCGCAGCGCGATGTCCATCTGTATCAAGAGAAGAGCGCGATGGCGTAATCCGGAGAGCAGGGAGCAGAACCCCTGCCCCTGAGGGTGGTTTCGGGTGACGAATTCCGGGTTTCGGGCTGATCCGTCTTCGGTCGGGTAAAAAAACCCGGAACCCTGAAAAAACCGCCCACCCGGGTTCCCGGATGGGCGGTGGATTGTGCAACCGTGATCGACTGAACTAGCGCATGATCTCCGGCCAGGCGGAAGTGTCACCCGACTCGAAACCGTCATCGAAAATGCGGAGTGACCGAATTTCGGCCTCGGCCTCATTGTCCGACGGGTTGGCGTCGATCAGGTAGTCGGGGAGAGTGGCCGTTCCTGCCACCACCAGGACGCCTGTAAACGGGTCAGGCACGGCTCCGATGGCGGTGTAGGTGACGCTTCCACCAACTGGCAGGTCGGCCAGGTCGTCGATGTTGCCCGCTCCCTGGTTGGAGCAGGTACCACCACCTGCACCGACGCAGATCCAACCGATACCGCCCAACTCAGCCTGGAAGTCCACCTCGACCTCGACCTCGGCAGCGGCGTCAGGACCGGCATTGCTGACGGTGATGGAAAGTTCCGCATTGTCACCGTCGTCGAGGATCTGGGTTGACGGCGTCATGGTCATTGTGAGATCGGCGCCGCCCGTGACGGTCACTGGGAGCTCCAGGGTGGCAAAATCAACGGTGGCGCTGATGGCGTAGAAACCCGGGGCCGCACCGGCGGTAAATGTGCTTGATGTCGCCCCGAGAACGGTACCGGCATCGGCCGGGTCCATGGTGCCGCCGGTGGCGTCAAAAAACACCGGAGTGCCGTCGGGAAGAGTGCCCATGCCGGAGGTGTCCGCGCCGTCGGAGTTGAATATCAAAGAGGCGTCGGCCGTCGCCTGACCCCCCACTGGGATGATGGTCTGATTCAGTTCGAGGCCGAGCACCAGCCATGGGTCGGCATCCAGGAATCCGGCGGTGCCGGTGTAGAGCGCCGGATCGCAGTCACCGATGCCGGGTCCATCGTTACAGCCCCACCAGTTGTTCTCGGCCATGATCTCGGCGTCGTCTGATCGCACCCCCACGCCGTTGCCGGCAAGGCGGTTGAACGCGAGATAGGCCTTGCTCATTTTGGTGCCGGACGCGAGATCGTCGGTGTGGACCCACACGCCGGTTCCGTTGCCCAACACGGTGTTGTATTCGACAACAACCGGAAGCACCGAGGCGGGCGGGCTTGAGGTGTAGTTGTCGCCGATCCAGTGGAAACCAATGTTGGCGCCGATGGAGACGTTGTGGATGTAGCTGACTGTGGTGGTGTCGGACGAGTGAGAGGTGACGCGGAAGGCGCGCTGGAGATTCAGCTCGGGGTCGTTGTCCAGTGATTCGTTGACAAAGATGTTGCCGTTCACCTCGATGTTCGAGTCGTGGCCGTGTGCGTTCTCCCAGATGCCGTAGATGCGCTCCGAATTGCCTGCCTGGGCGCCGGTGATTCGAATCAGGTTGTCGGTGATGACCAGCCCGTCGTACCCTGCGCCGCCGCTGGTGTTCGATTGCAGGGCTACACAGGATGAGCTTTCGGGATCAGCGGCAGCGGCGCTACCGGGGATGACCACCTCGTTGCCCTCGATGGTCTGGTTGGTGCCGAAGGCGAGGTGGAACGCGATGTTCTGCCACGGTTCGCCTGTCGCGAGGGTGTGATTGCCGGGAATGTCCGCGGGCATCTCGATGAGGTTGTTGCGCACGGTGACGTCGTTGAAATCGCCCGCGGCGGTGAAGAACATGCCGAGGGTCCAGTCGAAACCGCGCAGCTCGAGATTCTCGATGGTCCAGCCGTGGTAGGTACCCTCGAAGAGGGCGAGAAACCCCTCGTAGTAGATATCGAGATCCGGAAGTTCCCAGGGCCCGAGAACCACCGCGTCGCCAAGTTCGGTGGCGTAGATTCGCACGTTGTCCACGCCGCCTGGGGGGATCACCGCGTAGTCGGCTGCGGCCCAGGAGGCCATGGCGTTGGGTTCGTTCCAGTCAAAGAGGCCGAGCAGCCTGACCTCGGTGCCGTCGCCGAGCAGCTCCACCGACTGTATGGCGTTGTCGATCCGGGTGAAGTCGTTGTCGTCGGGTTGAGGAACACTTCCGGTGGTGGCCACCGACTCCACCAGCACGGTGAGCCCACCCTCGGTGGTGAGCAGACTGATGCCCCTGCTCCAGGAGTCCGGTGAACCCTCGGGGATGTGGTGTTCTGGCATCCGGACGACGCTGCGGTCGACGTCGCTCGAATTGACGTCCGCCACCTGGATCGTGACCTTGTCAGCCGCCTCGGCTGATGGTGCCCAGATGAAGGTCATGACCAACAGGGTGGCCACCAGGAATGAGTTTTGGAGCAGAGATCGCTTTGACATCTCGGTTTCTCCCTTTGGTAGAAATTCGGTCTGTTCCGTCGAAAAAAGGCCGGAACCGCTGTTCCGGCGAAAACTTCCCTTCTAATGAGTACCCGTGTGGCTAATAAAAATAGGGGCCTCGTGGGGTCCGGGGACCGGACCGGAAAAATGAACGAGGGCCCGCGACCGCGGGCCCTCTCTCGGAGTTTCCGGGCCGGACAGCCCGGAGGAGGGTTGGTCGGATGGGGCTTGGGGAGATTCCGCCATCCGATCTGTCGACAGGAAAGAGTCTATTCAGTGAGTGTTGAGTTGACGTCAAGCTGGTGTTCGGATGTTGCGAGGTGGGACCGGCGTGGGACAATTACGGCGTGACGCAGTTCATATCACGTGCCGAGGCGATCGAACTCGACCTGAGGGACCCGTTGGCAGGAAGCCGCCAGGAGTTCATGATCCCGGAGGGTGTCGTCTACCTCGACGGCAACTCCTTGGGTCCGCTCCCAAAGCGCACCCTTGACCGGATCCAGCGGCTGATGACGGTGGAATGGGGAGAGGACCTCATCCGGAGTTGGACCGATCACGGGTGGATCGACATGCCCGGGCAGATTTCGGCGGCGGTTGCGCCACTGATCGGAGCGGAGCCCGACGAGATTGCGGTGGCGGATTCGGTGTCGGTCAATCTCTTCAAATTGCTGGGGGCCGGTCTGCGGCTGAGCCAGGGTCGTCGGGTCATTCTCACCGAAGAGGAGAACTTCCCCACCGATCAGTACATCGCCCAGGGGCTCGTTGAGCTGATGGCGGATCGGGCTTCGTTGCGAGTCGTGCCCCGAAGTGAGGTCGCCGACGCTCTCGATGAGGACGTGGCCGTGCTGATGCTCACCCAGGTGGATTTTCGCAGCGGCGAGATTCACGATCTCCGGGATTGGAACGAGGCAGCCGAGGCGGTCGGCGCGCTGACCCTGTGGGATCTCTCCCACTCCGCGGGCGCGATTCCGGTGGACCTTGGTGACGCCGGCGCCGACCTTGCGGTTGGCTGCGGCTACAAGTACCTCAACGGCGGCCCCGGTGCACCTGCCTTCGCCTATGTTGCGCGCCGGCACCACGGCCGCCTGCGGTCTCCTCTGTGGGGCTGGATGGGTCATGCTGCGCCGTTCGACTTTGGTACCGACTACCGGCCGGCGCCGGGGGTGTCATCGCTCATCGTCGGCACGCCACCTATCTTGAGCCTTGCCGCCCTCCAATGCGGTGTCGAGACCGTGGCCGAGATCGGAATCCACCGTTTGCGGGCAAAGTCCATCGAGCTCGGCGAGATGTTCATCGCGGGTGTGGAAAGCACGTGTGACGGCCAGGGATTCGAGCTGGCCTCACCTCGAGATCCGCAGCGTCGGGGGAGCCACGTGTCGTTCCACCACCCGGATGGCTACGCCATTGTTCAGGCTCTCATCGCGCGTGGAGTCATCGGCGATTTCCGGGTCCCGGATCTGCTCCGTTTTGGATTTGCCCCCGCGTACCTGAGATTTGTCGAGGTTTGGGATGCGGTGGCTGCATTGGCCGAGATCATGGAGGCGCGGCAATGGGATCAACCACGATTTCGGGTGCGGGCGAAGGTCACGTGAGTTGCGGAAGATTCACCTTCTTGCCGTGGTGCTGGTGGCGGCCCAGTCCATCGGTGCCCAGGAGCGTCCGGTGATGAAGGCAGCCGACGCGATGGCCCTCCCTCGTTCCGAGGCGCAACACGTGATCGCCTACGGGAGGGGACCACTGCAATTCGGCGAGCTTCGGCTGCCCGACGGCGCCGGATCCCATCCGGTGGCTCTGGTGATCCATGGCGGTTGCTGGTTGGCCGAGTACGATCTCGGCTATATGTCATCCTTCGCGGCCGCGCTTGGCTCGGAGGGGATCGCCACCTGGAGCATCGAATACCGGCGGGTTGGCAATGACGGCGGCGGGTGGCCCGGGACCTTTGAAGACGTGGCCGCGGCGGCTGATCATCTCCGTAAGATCGCGGCCGACCATCACCTCGACCTCGCGCGGGTGGTGGCGGTTGGTCATTCCGCCGGTGGACATCTGGCCCTGTGGCTTGCCGCCCGAAACCGGCTGCCGTCCAACGACCCCCTCCGCGGACCTGCGCCGCTGGATCTCGCGGGAGTTGTGAGTCTTGCCGGGATTCCGGATCTTGCGGGGTTCGCTTCACCCGAGGGGTGTGGCGCCGCTGTTTCCGGACTCCTGGGCGGTCGGCCGGCGGATCACCCCGAGAGACTGCGCAGGGTGTCGCCGATCCGGATGGTGCCGTCGGGCGTACCGCAGGTTCTGGTGATTGGGGAGCTCGACCCGATCGTGCCCCGCGCCCAGGCCGACGATTACCTGGCTGCCGCCGGCGGGGCCGTCGGGAACGTCGGGCTGAAGGAGGTCGCTGGAGTCGGCCATTTCGAACTCGTGAACCCCGCCTGCGAGGCGTGGCCCACCGTCAAAGCCGCGATCCACGAGATGCTGGGATCCGAGCGTGAGGACGACGCCGGCTAGCCCGGGCTAGTCCATCCCGATCGAGAACATACGCTCCAAATCGTGTTGGGAGAACGCTCGGAAGGCGATCAAGGTCTCTGACGAAATGATGCCCTCGGCGGTGAGCATCTTCTCGGTGACCAGCGAGGCGATCTGCTCCTCTCCCGAGCAGCGGACGATGGCCACCAGGTCGACCTGACCGGCCACCGAATAGACCTCGGACACGCCGTCGAATTGAACCAGGGTCTGGGCCACCTCGTTGATTCGATCGTTTTGTACGTTGAGCAGGATGATTGCCGTGACCATGGGTCCTCCCGTGTGCCCCGTCCGGGCACCCCATCATACTCCGCGATGATGTCGTTCGCGGGTGCTATGCTGCGCCGTCCGGAGAACGAATGACCCGACCCTTCGAGCCCCCGAGCCGCGCTGAATTCGCCGCCATGCTTCGCCTGGCGGGGCCGGTGGTTGTGGTGCAGGTGGGTCTGATGCTCATGGGTGTGGTGGATATCATGGTGGTGGGGAGGGTATCGGCCAACGCCCTGGCGGCTGTCGCCCTGGGCCACGTGTCCGTCATGACTATTGTGTCCTTCGGGCTGGGAACGCTCATGGTGGTGGATCCGCTGGTGTCCCAAGCTATCGGTGCCCGCGACCGTTTGGCGGTGCGGCGGACCTTTCAACGGTGTCTCTTCATGACCGTCTTGATCGCCCTTCCAGCGATCGTTCTCTTGATCCCGGTGAAACCGGTGCTGGTGTTTCTCCGACAGCCTGTGGAGACGGTGCCCCTCGCCGCGGGCTATGTCCACCGTTGTCTGCCGGGGTTGTTGCCATTCTTCGGATTCATAGTGCTCCGCCAGACCCTGCAGGCCATGGAACGCATGCGGCCCATCGTGCTGACCATTGTGGGGGCCAACGGATTGAATCTGTTGCTTGACCTCGCCCTGGTGCACGGCCGCTGGGGATTTCCGGCCCTCGGTCCACTGGGATCGGCATGGGCCACCACCATCAGCCGACTCACTCTGTTTGTCGGACTGGCTTTCGCCGCCCGCCGGGATCTGGCGCCTCTTGTGGCACGTTTCGATCGAGAGGCCGTGAAGCTGATGCCCCTTCTGAGGACCCTCAAATTGGGGATCCCCATCGGTCTTCAGATTCAGCTCGAATTCACCTCTGTGAGCGCCATCGCCCTGATGATGGGTGGTATGGGAGCCGTCACCATGGCCGCCCACCAGGTGGCCATCAATCTGGCGGCCCTCACCTTCATGGTGCCTCTGGGGGTGTCGGCCGCGTCGGCGATCCGCGTCGGACACGCTGTTGGTCGGAATGATCAGGGTGGAGTCCGCCGTGCGGCTTCGGCGGCGCTCATTTGCGGCGCCGGTTTCATGACGTGCACTGCCGTCCTGTTCCTCCTCCTGCCCCGACAGCTGGCCTCGGCCTACACCCCGGAGGTCGAGGTGCTCGTGCTGGCCGCCTTGCTGATTCCCATCGCCGGCGTCTTCCAGATCTTCGACGGTCTGCAGATCGTGTCGGCCGGTATTTTACGTGGCCTCGGAGACACCCGTGCACCCATGCTGATCAATCTATTCGGCTTCTGGCTGATCGGCATTCCGGTGAGCATCCTGTTGGCCTTCCGCCTCGGGCTGGGTCCCCAGGGTCTTTGGTGGGGCTTTGTGGTGGGCCTCGCGGTGGTGTCGACCATGCTGCTTCTGCGAATCGGCTCAAAGTTGTCGCGGCCGGTGGAGCGCGTCACCGTCGAGTGAACCCCCTCCCGCCCGGTCGGGAACAAGGAGCAAGGAACATCCCCCGCCCGCTCAGGCAGCAGGGAGTAGCCCCGCCCACCTGGAGTCTGGGGGCGCTTTGGGCGGGCTTGCCACTCCGGGTACCTTCAAGTTGAACGTTAAACGTTGAATGTTCCCACCCACCCTCCAGGATTGTGAGAGGCCGCGTTGATCGGGCGTGCCGTCTCCGACGATTTTAAGTTGGGGCCGAACCTCTATCGTGCCACGATGGGTCCCAAATATCGTCGGAGGGGGCAACCTCGGGGAGCGCGATTGGGAGATGCTTGCGTCGAAGTCAGCAAATCGAAGCGAGCGCGCGGGCCGTGCCCAGGTTGTAGGCCCCGCACACCCGGGTTGACATGGAGGAGGGAAGACTGATCATTTTACTGCCTACTGCCAACTCGCCGGCGGCAGCGATCGTGGCCGTGGCCGTGTGCGGTGACGCGAGACGCACAAGAAGGTGGACTGGCAGGCCTACGGCCACTCGCTGGTGACGGGGAGTCGCCGCGGCCATCGGCCGCGAGCAACTGCCTACTGCCTACTGCCTACGAGACAGCGACTCAAAATGGTCCCTGCTAAAGTAAGAGGCCACTGACCCCACAGCGAGAGGTATGGCCCATGACCGAACCCAAGGACATTTACCCGCCGAAGCCCCACATCGCCGAACGAGCCCACATCGGTTCGATGGCGGAGTACGAACGGCTCTACCGTCTCTCTCTCGACGATCCCGAGTCCTTCTGGGGCAAGCAGGCGGAGCGGATCAGCTGGTTCCATCCTTGGAATGAGGTCTACGACCACGACTATGACAACGTTGATTTCGGCTGGTTCCTTGGCGGGCGCCTGAACGCGTGCTTCAACTGTGTCGATCGCCATCTGAGCACCCGCGGCGACCAGGACGCCATCATCTGGGCCAAGGACGAGCCCGGCGAATACCAGCACATCAGCTACCGCCAGCTCAAGCACGAGGTCAGCCGGGTGGCCAACGTCCTCAAGGTCCACGGGGTGCGTCGCGGCGATCGGGTCTGCCTCTACATGCCCATGATCCCGGAGCTGGCCTACACCATGCTCGCGTGTGCGCGCATCGGCGCCGTCCATTCCATCGTCTTTGGTGGATTCAGCTCCGAGTCCATTCGGGACCGGATCCTCGATGCTGGCGCTCAGGTCGTGGTGACCGCCAACCAGGGTCTCCGAGGCGGGCGAGTGCTCCACCTCAAGGAGACCGTGGACCGCGCTGTGGACGGCCTCGATCTGGTCAAGACGGTGCTGGTGGCGCGGCGCACCGACGCCGAGGTGCCCATGAAACCCGGCCGGGATCACTGGCTCGACGAGGAGTGTCGGAAACAGCGCTCCACCTGCACCTATCAGTGGATGGGTTCGGAGGATCCGCTGTTCATCCTCTATACGTCGGGATCCACCGGCAAGCCCAAGGGGGTGCTCCACACCACCGGGGGCTACATGGTCTATGCCGCCATGACCCACGAGCTGGTCTTCGACTACCACCCCGGAGACATCTACTTCTGCGCAGCCGACATAGGCTGGATCACCGGCCACAGCTACATCATCTACGGACCGCTGGCCAACGGCGCCACCACAGTGATGTTCGAGTCGGTGCCCAACTACCCCGACGCGGGCCGCTATTGGCGGGTGGTGGACGACTTGGGGGTGAATATCTTCTACACCGCGCCCACTGCCATCCGCGCCATCAACCGCGCTGGGGATGACCACGTCACAGGGTCTTCGCGGGAGTCATTGCGCATTCTGGGCACCGTGGGCGAGCCCATCAACCCGGACACCTGGCGCTGGTACCACGATGTGGTGGGCGAGGGTCGGTGCGCCATCGTCGATACATGGTGGCAGACCGAGACCGGCGGCATCCTGATGACGCCATTGCCCGGGGTCACGCCGCTGAAGCCGGGATCGGCCACCCTCCCCTTCTTCGGGATCAAGCCGCTGGTTGTGGATGATGAGGGCGCGATCCTCTCCGGCGACGAGGTGACCGGCAATCTCTGTCTCGAACGAACCTGGCCGGGCCAGGCTCGAACCGTGTGGGGCGACCACGAGCGCTTTCACGAGACCTACTTCACCCAGTTCCCGGGGCTCTACTTCACCGGTGACGGCTGTCGTCGCGACCGGGACGGCTACTACTGGATCACCGGCCGGGTGGACGATGTCATCAACGTGTCGGGCCACCGCATGGGCACCGCCGAGGTGGAGAGTGCGCTGGTTGCCCACGACGCGGTGGCCGAGGCTGCGGTTGTGGGTTTTCCCCATGACATCAAGGGACAGGGCATCTTCGCTTACGTCATTCTCAACCTTTCCTCCGAGGGCGAAACCGAACCTAACGAGTTGGTGGGCGCCCTCAAGGAGCAGGTGCGTCACGTCATCGGTCCCATCGCCACACCCGATGAGATTCTGATCGTGCCCGGGCTGCCCAAGACCCGCTCGGGCAAGATCATGCGCCGCATCCTGCGCAACATCGCCGCCGGCGAGTACACCGACATGGGTAACATCACCACTCTGGCGGATCCCGAGATCGTCGACACACTCATCACCGCCCACAAGGAACTCGTTGCAGAGGACTAAAATAGTCGGTGCCAGGCACCGGCTCCCGCGTTCGGTTCGCCTCGCTGATCTCTGAGCTCTGCACTCTGGGCGGGAGGGGGCCGCGCCCTGCTCCCAGCACCCTACTGCCTACTGCCTCGACTCATGTAAGATCATCCCACGATGTCCGACCCGTCTCAGAGCCGCAGCTTCTTTGGCGCCCATCCCCACCGCAATATGTTCGTGGCCTTCCTGGTCATCCTCATCGCGGCGGTGTTGTTACCCAAGGAAATCATCGGTGGCCGGCTCTACGACTTCATGGTGGCCGGCATCTTCATGGTGGCCCTGCTGGAGACCGCGAGAACACGTCGGAACAAGGTTGTGGCGCTGGCCATCGGCCTGCCGGCCATCGCCGCCCGTCTTTTCTTGTTGTACGCTGACGATTCCCGCGCCATCAACGGTTCGGTGCTCATGTTGAGCGCCATCTTCTTCGCCTACCTGATCTGGAATCTCCTCCGTGGTCTTTTTACGGGCGATCGCATCACCAGCGAGCGGGTCTTCGGTGCCCTCACGGCCTACCTGTGTATCGGGCTGCTGTTCGCTCTGATCTACGCCCATGTCCACTTCCGAGATCCCACCGCGTTCAGAATTCCCAACGAGCTTGTTGTGACCGCCAGCGATTCGGAAGCCCTGACCGTGCCGTCCTTTACCTACTTCAGTTTTGTGACCCTGACGACTCTGGGCTACGGCGATTTCGTACCCCTTTCCGAAAAGGCGCGCAGCCTGGCCTGGTTGGAGGCGATCATCGGACAGCTCTTTCTTGCGGTGTTGGTGGGCGGGCTGGTGGGGGTGTTCTTTGCCGAGGCAGCCAATCAAGCCGCTCAAGCCACCTTCAGAGACGGCCGGAAGGACGACACGAAGTCCTCGAAGGGCGAGTGACCTGGTCCTTCTGACCTAAGATCAACTCGGAGCCCCGAGCCCCGAGCCCCGAGCCCCGAGCCCCGAATTTCGAATTTCGAATTTCGAATTTCGAATTTTTCCATCATGAACAAAGCCGCCCTCCGGGATGGAGGGCGGCTTTAGGTTCTTGACCGAGATGTCCTGTGCCCTACTGCTTGTACTGGGCGTCGTGCTCTTTCTTGATGTCCTTCCACGTCTTTTTGAACTCCTTCGCTTCCTCCTCGGTCAGGATCCGGAAGGGCACCTGCAACGCACTGCCGGCGAACTTCAAGTTGAGGTAGTGTTGGCCGGTCGTGATGCCGTCAGGGATGTGGAAGTAGACGCGGCCGACACAGGCCTTCTGCCAGTTGAGGTCCACCTGGTCGTATGCTAGACCGCGTCCTGGCTGCGAGATGTCGGTGAAGAAGCCGATTCGGCACGGGAGCGTCACGCTGGACGGGAAGTAGTTGATGGAGTCGTGGACCATGTTGGCCCGCGCGTCGAGGGCCCGGAGGTTCGCCTTGCTGAACTCCTCCTGGCTGGCCAGCGCGATGGTGGAACCGTCTGGCAGCTGGACCGAGATGTCGCCGCGTGTGATGGTCTGGTCCTTGACCCCTTGTCGCACGGTCAGGCCCAGATCGAGCAGCATCCACTTCTCCCCAACCGAGTCGTTGGCCACCCGGTAGCCCAGGGTGGCGAATCCTTCGTTGTTGTACGCCATCCTCACGTACTGTCCAGTGAGTGTGAAGACCTCCGGCACCACCGGGCTTGGAGCCTTGATATCCTGGGCCGTGGCGACTGGCGCCCCCAAGCTGATCACGAGAATGCTGATGACACCGAGCAGGCCGAGTTTTTTGGTTTCCATATCCAAGTCCTTTTTATGATTACCGTGAATCTGAGACCCGGTGCGTTTTTCAGCGGTCGGGTCAGGCGGTTACGATACACAATGGGATCATGAAGTGTACCAGTGCGCGACGTCCTCGGGGCCACCCGGCCATCCTGGATGTGATCGATACATCGGGAGAGCAATTGCCGACCCACCACCCCGCGAATCCACAGCGGTATATTGGTCTTGCGATGCACGATCTCCCTCATGTCCAGGAAGCAGCGGATCGGCCGGGGATTTCAAACGTGACCGGGCTGGTAGTGGTTGTCGTCGGTTTCATGCTGTCAAGGGTCTACTTCTGGTGGCTCGGGGTTCGCTTCGAGACCTCGTCGCTCCAGTGGTACTGGCAGGTGCTCGACCCGCAGCTGCTGGCAACCAGGCTTGCGGAGAGCGTCTTCTTCTTGCACGCCCAGCCGCCGCTGTTCAATCTAATGGTGGGCGTCGGTCTCAAGCTGTCACCGGATCATGTCGGGCTGGTCTTCCACCTGGTGTATCTCGGTCTGGGACTCGTGCTGGCGGTGGTGATCTACCGGATGTTGACCCGGTTCGGGCTGTCGCCGCTCATCGCCGCGGTGTTTGTTCTGCTCTACGCCACCTCGCCCAACTGGCTGATGTACGAGAACTGGCTGTTCTACGATTTTCCCAACGCAGTGCTCCTCGTCTTTGCCGGCGCGGCGTTGCTGGTTTTCAGTCGAACCTCATCGATTGGCTGGCTGGCCCTTTTCTTTGTCCTGCTCGCCGCGGTGGTCTGGACCCGTAGTCTTTTTCACCTGGTGTGGTTTGTGGGATGCGTGGGGCTCGTGATGGTGGCCAGACCGCGGCGCTGGCGTGCGATCGCCGCGGCTGCGGCGGTGCCGATTTTGTTGATCGTCGCGCTGTTTGCCAAAAACCTGGTGGTCTTCGACTTCTTTGGATCGAGTTCGTGGCTGGGGATGAGCCTCACCAGGCTCACCACGGCCGTGATGGATCCGCCGGAGCGCGGAGCATGGGTGGACGAGGGGCGATTGTCACGGGTGGCGTTGGTGCCGCCCTTCAGTCCCATCGCGGTCTACGAGTCGGCGGGCGTGCCGGTGCCAGATTGCGGAATACCGGTCCTCGGCTGGCGGCTCAGATCCACCGGCGCGCCCAACTTCAACCACGCCGCCTACCTCCAGATCTCACGGATGAGCCTGGACGACGCCAAGGTGGTGATCCGGAGTCGGCCGGGTCTCTACCTGGGTTCGGTGGCTCGGTCGAGCGGTCGCTTCTTCTGGTCACCGGTCAACTACCCGCCCTTCCGCAACAATCTGGTGGCCACCGCCTCGACCTACAGGCTCTTCGAGTCCACGGTGAACCTGCCGCCAGTGGCGGCCATACTGGGGTTTCTCGCAGTGGCCTATGGTGGGATCCGGGGGTGGCGTTGGCTGCGCGGGTCGGGATCGGGTGACGACGCTTTCTTCGCTTTCTCCGTATTCACCATTACATGGGTCTTTTGTGTGAGCAGTTTGTTGGAGCTCGGTGAGAACTTCCGTTTCAGGTTCGCCGTGGAGCCGCTTGTGGTCGTCATCCTTGGCGCCATGGTTGCTGATTTGATGAGACGAAGGGGCAACGAAGAAGGCAGTGAGTCGTGAATCGGAGTTTTGAGTGCTCAATTTTGAATGTTGAGTTTCCACCCAACCGTTTGGAAGCGGCCAGGAACAATTCAATACTGAGAATTGAGAATTCAAAATTTCCGGCAGTCGTCCAACGAAATTAAAACGGCTGCACCAGACTCGGTTCATGAGGAGCGCCGCGCCATGAAGGTATTGCTTGTCAACCCCGACTACGCCATCGAACGCTACATGGGCAAGCACTTCGGTAGGATGGGGTGGGTCATGCCGCCCATGGGTGTGCTCTACCTTGCAGCCCAACTCGAGCGTGACGGGATCGGCGTCAGGGTCTACGACGCCCAGGTGGAACAGCGGCCTCTCGCAGAGGTTTTGGGTGATTACAGCCCTCAGATCGTTGGAATCACCTGCGCCACCGCCCTGGTGGAGAGCACCTTTGCCGCGGCCAGGCTGGTGAAGGAGCACGACCCCTCGGCAGTGGTGTTGGCTGGTGGAGTCCACCCCACAGTGAGGCCTGAGGAAATGCTCCGCTGCGCCGATGTGGACATCGCGGTGCGCGGCGAAGGGATGATCAGCCAGGTGGAGATCGCCCGCGCCGTGGAAGGCGACGGAGATTTCACCCACATCAGGGGCATCAGCTACCGGCGCGACGGTGAGATCGTCCACAACCAGGCACGGCCGCTCGAGCAAAACGTGGATTCCTTCCCCTTCCCGGCTCGGCACCTGGTGCCCATGGACGTCTACCGCATGAGCCCGGATCTCAGCATTCGCAGGCCCTACGACATCGTGTTCGGGGCCTTTGGGTGTCCTTTCGACTGTGTCTTCTGCGCCGCGCAGGTGGTGATGGGGGGCAGCTTCAGAATGCGGTCCGTGGACAACATCATGGAGGAGATCGACCTGGTGGTGCGGGACTACCAGCCACGGTCACTGCTCATGGGCGACGACAACTTCGTCATCTCCCCGGAACGCACCATGGAATTCTGCGAGAAGTACCGCGCGCGGGGATATCACCGGACGTTGCCCTGGCAGATCGCCACCCGGGTGGACTCGGTGGATCCCGAGATCCTCCAGGCCCTGGCCGATGCCGGCTGCTATTTGGTGTCCTTCGGCATCGAAAGCGCCGTGCCGCGTTTGCTCGACACCGTGGAAAAAGGCGCGAGGCCCGATCAGGCGGAGGCGGCGGTGAGGTGGGCTAAGGAGGCGGGGCTCAAGGTGCGGGCCACCCTCATCCTGGGCTTGCCGGGGGAAACCCGTGCGGAGAGCCTCGAAACCATCGCCTTTGCCAAACGCCTTCCCATCGACCAGGTCCGCTTCGCACTGGCCACGCCCTATCCGGGGACCCGGCTGTGGGAGATCGCCCTCGAGGAAGGCTCGCTTCGGGTGGATGACTGGATCGAGCTGAGCTCCATGGGCGGATACCGCGAAGGCGACATCGTCTACGTGCCCGAAGGCCGCGAATCTGAAGAGCTCAAGAAGCTCCAGCGGCAGGCCAACTTCTCTTTCTATTTTCGGCCCAAGATCATGCTCGGCTTTGCCACCCGAGTACGGTCATTGGAGGATGTGAGCGAGTACGTCCGCGGCGCCTGGGGTCTCTTGCGCGCCACTATCGCGCCGTATTGATATTCCACCGCCCACCCGTTGTTAGACCTTTAACTTCAGGTTCATCCGGGGAATCGTGGGGTGGCGATTCTGCGCGCCCGTCTCCGTGCCCGGATTCAGGCGGCAGGGGCAGCGACGGCAATCAGGTACAGCGTCCGTGATCGGCGGCTGCGTCAGCGATCAGGGGCCGAGGCGGTGATCAGGTGGGATTGCCCCGGATTACGGTCGCTGTTCACCGATGCTGCCATCTGCCCCGGGCACCGGTTGCTGTCCCTGTCCCTGTCCCGGCCGCAGCCGACTGCCGCTGATCGCTGATAGCTATCGCAGACACTGGCGCCGGAATCCGGGCCCTTGCGTTCGCTTCGATTCACTGACTTCGACGCGCCCATCTCCCAACCGTGCTCCCCGAGGGAGCCCCCTCTGACGATATTTGGTACTCGTCGCGGCAAGCTGCCTGTTCGACCTCAACCCAAAATCGTCAGAGACGGCACGCCCGCCTGTCGCGCCCACGTCGCTCCGGGTGGGCGGGTGGTCTAGCCCCCAGATCCTAGCCCCTAGTCCCTTGAAGGGCTCGTCCACCAACCACTGGTGGGGCTGGCGGGCTCGAAATTGAGGCCCAGGAGCACCACACCGAGGCGACGGGTGTCGGCTCCGTTCCCGCTCTCCGATGGGATGTAGGCGTCACTGAGAAGCCCGATGTCAGCCCCGCCATCGGCGATTTCGGCTGAATCGATGAACATCGAGACGAGCGACTCTTCGGGTGTGAGCTCTCCTGCGAACCCCACGTCCAGGCTCTTTCTCCGGATCAGCAGGTTGGCTGGAGTTGGGCGGGGCGAGGCCAGCCGAAGAACCAGCTCGCCGGGTTCGTCCAAAGCGAGCCGGAGACGGGCCTCGGGTGCGAGCCAGACGCCGCGTCCCAAATCCTCAAAGCTCTCAGGTTGGTAGGCACCCTCGATCTCCAGCCGGAGTTTGAAGCGGTCGTTTTCGGTGGCGGCCGGCCCGCCAAAGGCGGCCCCGGGCGGTCGGACCACGACACCCAGTAGCTGCGTTGACAGGGGTCTGTTGTCTCCGCTGCCCGGAGGGTAGCCGGAGGTGCGCGACAAACGCACGATGATCGGGCAGGCCGATGCCTGCTCGAGCCGGGTCCAGAGATGTGCGGTTGGTGCGTCGCCGTCGAACTCAATGGACAGCCCCCCGGCTTCCATCGTCACCACCAGGGGTGCGGGACCGACAGCGGGTCGCAAAGCCAACCCCACCAGGGTGCCCGCCGGGGCCGGCGGCAACCACAGCTCGGCCGAGGGACCCGCCCACATGAAGGGCGTGCCGTCGGGCAGATGCTCCCGGGTCCACCACTGGCCCACCGGCAGAGGTGGGTTGGAGATGAGTTCGGCTGATAGGAAGCGATTCTGCGTCAAGGGTTCGAGATCTTCGGACACCCGCCCGTAGGACCGAGTATCGCCGGTGAGTGACGGCATGTAGAGGTGGGGGTGAACCGTTGCCACCAGCCACGGCGTTGTGACGCCGAGCCAGGGCTCCGGTGCCCGCGGCGACAAGACCATGGGTGGGACCGGGTCACCGTTCGCCTCGAGCAGGTGCCACCAATACGAGGAGAAGACGTGGACCTCCGGCTCCACCACCACCGTCCACTGGCGCTGGGTGGCAACCGACGCGGCCCGGGTCGTTGCCTCCCAGGCTCCGAAGAGTTCGTCATGCTGTTCTTCGAGCAAGGGCAGCGACTTCCAAGCGACAACACCGGCCACCCCGAGGGTGCCCGCCACCGCCACGGGGAGCGGCGCCAACGAGGCAGCACCGGCGAGCAGCGGCGCCAGCGCCACCTGGATACCCACCGAGTAGCGGGCGTAGGACCTATTCTGAAGGGCGTAGAGCTGAGCTGCGGTCAGTCCAATGATGATCAACCACGTAGTGGCGGCCCTGGGACCGACCCGTCGCCACCAGACGAGGAGCCCCACCGCGGCGGCCGCCAGCAGAATGGCAGCGATGCCGGGTCCGCCAACGCCATTGGACATCCCTAAATTTTCGAGACCGGGCTTGTTGAGGTGCAGCCGCGCGGTGTGGAAGTCGGCGTGGGTTACGAACGGCTCGAGAAAGGCCGCCCAACCGCCCTCGAGATGGGCCATGACGGCCACCGAGATTGTAACCAGCGCCAGCCCGGCCAGGAGACCGGGCAGGATCCTCCGAACGGGTCGCACCGTGTTGACGCCCACCAGCCAGAGCAGGGCCAGGGTGGGCAGCAGGATCGGCCGGACCAGGAAGGCTGCGGTCAGCAGCGGGGTGAACCAGGTGACGCGGCGGCCATCAAGTCCGCCCGGAATCATCGCGGCGGCCGCCAGGGCGAGGGTCACGGCTGCCCAGGTTGAAAAACCTCGCACAGAGTAGAGCCACGGCCCGGGCAGAAAGAGCACCAGCAGGGCGGCAGCGGTGGCCACCGCGGGCGGGGCCACCTTGCGGCCGAGGATCGACAGCGGCCACAGGGCCAGCACCGAGGCGATGGCCGATAGCCACTGCAGCGCCTGGTAGGGTGAGCCGGCCAATGGTCGCAGCAGATTCCCGAGGGTTAGCAGACCGGGGAAGCCGGGCGGCTGTGGAAAGTGGGCGGCGAGCTCGAAGTGGAGCATGCCGCGGGCAAAGATGGTTTCATCCCACTCCCACGGACCGGAGGCCATCAGACAGGCCCGCGACAACACCAGGGCTACCGTGGCGGCCACGGTCAACACGACGTCCAAACGACGGTCGTCCAGGCCCCAAAGGAGGAGCAAAGATCCCCGTTTCGTGTCCACTGGAGTCGCGGCTGTCATACCAGGCGATGATACCTCGCGCCTGGCGAGGAGCGCCTCGCGCGAGAGTGATCATTGTCTACAGAACGCCTCAGGCGCGCTGAACGCCGCCGCGCCCTCTCTGACCCTGAGATCGGCGGTTCCGAGGTGGCGCGCCCGGCTTACGGCTGGGACCCGTGGGGCGCCTGTTGGACGGACGAGGGCCCGGGGCACTGCGGCCTCCGAGTTCCTCCGGTTGGGCGGTGTGGTCGAATCCCTGGAGCTGACGGCGGGGGATCTGGTGACCCACGGCGCGCTCGATGGCGCCGAGCTGGGACCGTTCCGCCGGGGAGACGAAGGTCAGAGCGTCGCCGGTTGTGCCACGCCGCGCGGTGCGGCCGACCCGGTGGATGTAGTCGTCGGGCTGGCCGGGGACGTCGAAATTGATGACGTGGGGCAGAGCCTCCACATCGATGCCCCGGGCTGCGATGTCGGTGGCGACCAGCACCTGGATGCGTCCGTTCTTGAATGCGTCCAGCGCCGCCTGACGTTGCTTCTGGTTTCGGTTGCCGTGGATTCGGTCGCAGGAGACGCCGGCCCGACTGAGTTTCTCGGCGAGCCGGTTGGCACGGTGCTTGGTGCGGGTGAAGACCAGAGCGGTACGGATGTCGCCCCGTTTCAGCATCTCCAACAGCAGCGGCGTCTTGAGCCTCTCTTCAATGGCCATCACGGCGTGCGAGACGCCGGTGGCGGGAGCGGACGGCCGCTCCACGTCGAGACGCACCGGATCGGTAAGCAGCTTGCGGCTGAGATCCGCGATCGGCCTCGGCATGGTGGCGGAGAAGAGCATGGTCTGACGCCGCTCGGGCAGCCGGGCCAGGATCCGCCGGATGTCGGGCAGAAAGCCCATGTCGAGCATGCGGTCGGCCTCGTCGAGTACGAGCACTTCGAGCTGATCGAACCGTGCCACTCCCTGCTGCATGAGATCCAGCAGTCGTCCTGGGGTGGCGACGATAACCTCGACGCCGGCGCGCAGGGCGCGCTCCTGGGGTCCGGGTTTGACACCGCCGAAAACGGTCGCTGACCGGATGGGGGTGTGGCGTGCGAGGTCCGCGCAGTGCTCATTCACCTGAACGGCCAGCTCGCGGGTGGGGGTGATGATGAGCGCGCGGGTTGCGCGCTGCTTGCGGTCGATCAGGCGCTGCAGGATGGGCAGCACGAAGGCTGCGGTCTTGCCGCTGCCGGTCATGGCGCAGCCGAGCACGTCCCGGCCTTCGAGGGCGGGGGGCACGGCGGTGCACTGGATCGGTGTGGGCTCTTCAAAGCCCAGGTCGGAGATCCCTCGCTGAAGCGCGGGATCGAGTTTGAAATCTGAAAATTGCATACGGGTACTTTTCCTTCTGCGGGCGCACCACCGCCATGGGCGGTCGCGCCGCTTGTACGCTTCCGGCTCATTTTGAAACGGGAGACTTGCCGGTGAGGCTGCCGTCCGGGCTGGGGTGCCCTGCGTGGTGTCGGATCTGCGCGACTGGCCGCCGTGAGGGGCGTCGCGGGTGGACGACTGAGATAGCCTCTCACGTTTTGTTCCGAAAGGCAAGCTGGAGGCGTTCCTACTGTCCCGGAATGCCCAGGGTGCCTGGCCGAAATCGATAGATGAAGTAGGGCGCTGATCGGCGGATGTGTGTCTTCGAACGCATCACCTGGTCCGGAATCGCACTGTCGGCCACGTAGAGCCATCCATCCGGACCGAAACTGAGGGCGTCGGCCCACCGAATGCGTGGTGTTCTGATCAGGGTCTCGAGGAGCCGGTCTGAACCGACCCTCATCACCGCGCCGTGTTCCACGTCGGTGATGAAGACGTTCCCCTCCACATCGGTGCTCAGTCCGTCGTTGAGCGGCTTGTGGCTGAAGCGTTCCACCCGTCGCCCCAGATCCTCGTCGGAGAGGGTGGCGTCCAGGAGATCATTGGTGCGAACCCGGTACAGACCGTCGTGGGTCATGGCCCCGTAGTAGAGCCAATCGCCGTCCGTACTCACTGCGATGCCGTCCACACCGGGCTTTAGCGCGGCCAGACCACCAAAAAACACCAGGGGCCCGCTCGCGGTCTCGATGATCCAGTCCTGGGGGAAGACCGACGGATGGCGGTCGAGCACTCTGCGGGCCCCGCCGGTACGCGGGTCATAGACCACCAGGGCAGGCCGCCTCCCCCAGAATCCGACGTCGGCTATGTAGACCGCATCGCCCGACGGGCCCACCTGGAGGTCCTGTAAGAAGGACCCGCGTGGAGCAACTGACCGGTTGAACACGTGATTGTGAACGACTTCGCCGGTGGACAGATCGAAGGCGACCAGGCGGACGGTTCCGAATCCGTGGTTTCCGTGGTCAATGACCCACAGCCGTTGGTATCGGTCGATGACCACGCCCAGGGGAGTCTGGAAGAGTTCGTCTTGAACATTGCGGTCGGGAAAGGGCGTCGCTGCCCCGCCCGTCCATTCGAGGAGCTTCGCCCCGGTGGGCCGTGACTCGGGATGGACGGTGAAGAACAACCGCCCGTCGGGCGCCACGGCGACGTTGCCGATGGGCTCGTCAAAGGTGACCACCGTCTGAAGTTCGCTGTCCTCGATGACCGGTTGGGTGGAAAGATCGGGATAAGGGAGCCCACCGCCGTAGCGCAGCCGAACGCCTACGGCCATTACCAGCAGGAAAACCGCCACCGCGAAAACACCGATCAACAGCAAACGTCTCATGGAATATTCAACCGCCGGAACAGCCACCGGCTTCCGCCATGAGGATGACCCGAGAGCTGGTTCTCAGACTCGCAGTCGTTCCGACAATCGGGTTCAGTGGGTCTCGAGCGGCTCCACCTCGCCGTCGCTGATCTCTTCCTCGGTGGCCGGGCGGACGCCCGCCACGGTCACCTCGAAGGTCAGGGTCCGGTCGGCGAGCGGGTGGTTGCCGTCAAGGGTGACGGTCTCCTCCTCCACGCCGGTGATCACCAGGTGGACCGCCTGACCGGACGGCATTTGAGCCTCCACGGCTTGACCGATCTCCGGCTCGAAGTCGAACTGGCTGCGGGGAACCTCCACCACGCGCTCGTCATCGCGGACACCGAAGCCCTCCTCGGGCGGGACCGTCACGCTGGCGGTGTCGCCTTCGACTTTTCCGTCGAGGGCTCGCTCCAGGCCTGGAACGATCTGATCATGGCCATGGAGGTAGTTGAGCGGGGTGTCGGCGAAGCTGGTGTCGAGTTCGTTGCCGTCCGCGTCATAGAGCTTGTAGTGGATCGAAACCACGTGGTCGGCTGCAATCTTGGTATCGCTCACTGGATTTCCTTTCCCTTGTTCCGGGGATCAGGATCCGGGCTCGGACGGGGCCGCGGCCGGAACAATGGTCGCTTTCTCCTCCAACGATGCCGTCAGTACCTGAACCTGCTCGGCCATTTTCTGGTCAGTCAGAGCCCTCTTGAGTTTGTCGTTGATCTCGTCCAGTGGCTGGACCCCGCCGCTCCTCTTTTCCTCCACCTTTATGACGTGATATCCGAATTGGGTCTGAACCACATCGGAGATCTGCCCTGGCTCGAGGGCGAAGGCGGCCTCGGAGAATGGCTGCACCATCTGGTTGGCCGAGAAAAAGCCGAGGTCGCCCCCCTCGGGCCCGCTCGGGCCTTCGGAGAGTTCCCTGGCAAGGGCTGCGAAGTCTTCACCCGCGACGGCTCGGGCATGGGCCTGCTCGGCCTTGGCCAGCGCCGCGGCGTCGTCAACGCCTTCCCCTGTCTTGAACAGGATGTGCCGCGCGTGCACCTGCTCGGGAGTGGTGAAGTACTGAGGGTTTTCTTTGTAGAAGGTTGCAGCCTCCTCTTCAGTCACCGTGACACCGGGTCGGATCTTCTCCTCCATGAGGGCCATGGCGAGCTCGGACTCTTCGACATTCGACCGCATGGCGGCATATGTCAGACCCATCTGACCAAGGCTGGTCTCCAGGGATTCACGGCCGCCGACCTGCTGCTCGATCTGCTGCATGAGCTCGTCGACGCTGCCCTCTGGAAGGGTGATGTTCTGACGGCGGGCCTCCTGGGCCAGCAACTTGGTCCGGACGAGCTGGTTGACCGATTCGTCGAAAATGGCCTGCTGATCCAGCTGGCCGCCGCCTTGGGAAACCGCTGCAGCGACCTGTTGGGCCACGAGATTGACCTCGGCGGCGTGGATAGCTTCGCCGTTGACGGTCACCAGAACTGGATTGTCATTGAGGTTGATCTGCGCGCCGGCCGTCGCGGTCAGTGCCATGGCGACCAAGAGTGTTGTCCAGCGAATTCGTGAGGACATACCTCACCTCCATTTGAGTCTCGGAAAAGGAAGCGGCGGAGCGAAACAAAAGCTCCGAGCTATCGAGGGCGTCCTGCAATTGGCCGGCGGATGGGTGGGCGGGGCTTCGTGCTCCGCCGTGGTCAGGTCATTCACAGTGGTCCTGACCGAGTTCGAAAGAGGCCACAGAGTCCTCGGGAAGCCGATAAGGTTCGGTCGCGGACCGACCACTTCAGCCATTTCCGGTGAGAGAGGATATCACGAGGGGGTTGTTCCGACCATGTTGCCGAAGGATCGTTTGTTTTCTGGGCATTTCAGGGAGTTTCGTAGGCACCTGCTTCGAACGGCTGGGTCCGGGTACGTCCCCGTTGATCCACGGTCGGGGCTCCGGTGTTCACCCCGCCGCCCACGGCGGGGCTGAAATCGTCGGGAGGCATGGTCGCGGTGGCGCCACCGTAGTCGCCGATGGGCAGCAGCATGGGTTCGGCCCACTGGACGGTGGCGGTGGCGGGAGGTTCGTCCTGTCCGTTGGGCCGGGTCGCCGGCCATTGGAGATTACCGCCGCCGTCGAGCACCGTGCGGCGGATGTTCCATGGATTCCACAGGTTGCCGGCGGTGTTGTGGGCGAGGATGGTGTTGCGAAGGGTCAGAGCATGGTTGGCGTCGACGTTGATGCCCGCTGCAAACGCCACGTCGCCCGGGGCGTGGTTGTCGACGATGGTGGAGTTGATGATGGCCACGGGTCGGGCGGTATTGACCGTGATGGCGCCGCCAAGACTCTGTCGCGCGATGTTCTGGGTGAAGGTGCAATTCGAAAGGTCCCCGGTGGCCGATGGCCCGACGAAGAGTCCGCCGACACCGTTGGCTTCGTTACCCTGGAAGATGGATTGGCGGATCGAGAAGGGTCCCCCCTGGATGTAGGCGCCGCCGGCAAATTGGTCGGCGGTTGGATTGGTGTTGCCCTCGAAGGCGCAGCCCACAAACTCGGTCAGGCTGGAGTCGTCGTACATCACCGAGAAGAAGCCGGCACCGTAGGCATTGGCCGAGTTGCCGACAAAATCGGTGCCGCACACACGGACCGATCTTGAGGCGCCGTCGACGCCGAGTCCACCCCCATTGCCGCCGTTGCCAGGATTTCCGTCATCTCCGGTGGCTGTGTTGCCGTCAAAGGTGGATCCCGTGATGACCACTTCCCGGCTTCCGAGGGAGTAGACCGCTCCGCCGTTGGATCCCGAGTTGGCCTCGAATCGACAGTCAGCCAACAGCAGACGGTCGAGGCCGATGGCGTAGATGGCGCCGCCTCCGCTGTCTTGCGCTGTGGTGACCGCGTGGTTTTCCGTCAGACGGCAGTCCACGAGAACCAAATTTGCGGCCTGCCAAGCTCCGCCCCCGGGGACCAAAATGCCCCCGCCGCTGTCTTCGAATGGCGCCGCGGCCGGAGTCTGGCCGTGGGCGATGGTCAGGTGTTGCAGAGTGGCGGTG
This sequence comes from uncultured Holophagae bacterium, assembly GCA_963710645.1. Classification (GTDB taxonomy): domain Bacteria; phylum Acidobacteriota; class Thermoanaerobaculia; order Thermoanaerobaculales; family Sulfomarinibacteraceae; genus FEB-10. The sequence continues at coordinate 1,619,103 of CAVQBD010000009.1, forward strand.
TAGCCGTCGTTCGGATTCCATGGCGGGATCATCCGGAACACGCGGCTGGTGCCGCCACCGCTGAGCGTCACCACCCCGGCGCCGTCCAGCACGACCTCACGGGTGATGACGAGTTCCTGGTCGAGGACCACGGTGGTTGGAGTCGCCCCGAGATCGAAGACGATGTGCCCGCCCGCGTCGAGCGCCGCCTGGATCTGGGCCCTGGTCACGCTGCCGGGCGTCCCGTTCCCGAGCACTGCCGGGGTTAGTAGCTGGACCGCCTCGGCGGCCGGAATGCAGAGGGTGGTGGGAATGTTCGGCGTCGATGCCGACCAGAAGCGAGCGTCGCCGGTTTCGAAATCGTCGAATTGGATGAGGTCGCGGCCTGCGGCCAGAGAGCCCATCAGGATGGCGACGCCAAGCAGGCCGACCGTAACGACCGTTCGGTGTTTGCGTTGCAGGAGTTCGGGCATACTCATGTTCCATGATCGCCCGATCCTCCAGGATTGGGCCGGTGATGGGGCTCACGTCCCCCCGCCCTCCCACCCGGCACCAAGATGCAAGATCCAAGGTGCGAGATCCCTCTCCCACCCGGAACAAGGAACAAGGTGCAGAACACCGCCACCCACCGGGGGTGAGTCGTTAAACGTCAAATGTTACACGTTAAACGTTCGGGCTTCCCAACGTCTGATGAAGACCCCTGACGTTCAACATTGAACTTCGCCGACATGCGAGATCCCCCGCCCACTCGGTATGATCTCTACTGCCTACTGGTGAGCCCCGATAGCCTGCAAGACCTCATCCGGGCGGACCCGAACCCGCCAGTTGTCGGTGAGTTGGCGCCACCTGATGGTGCCGTCCGGCCCGATGAGAAACTCGGCCGGTCGGGAGATGTCGCCCCCGCCCATGCCGCCTCCCGGGTGAAGCACGCCGTAGGCGGTGATTGCCTCTGCACGGGGGTCTGACAACACGGGAAAATCCAGATCGAACTTTTCAACTACCCGCCGGTTGTCGGCCACCGAATCCACGGAAATGGCGACGACCTCGGCACCGGCTGCTCTGATGTCTGTGATGCGTGACTGCAGGCCCTGCAGTTCCGACAAACAGAAGGGTCACCAGAAACCGCGGTAAAAGACCAATATCAGCTGAGAGCCCTGAAAATCACTGAGTCGAACGGTGAGCCCATCTTGATCGAGGAGCTCGAAATCCGGCGCGGTCTCGCCGACCTCTACGACTCCCGCAACGTCGGGCAGCTGGTTCGACAGAATGAAGACGTATCCGATCAGGGCTGTGGCGGCTGCGATGGATAGCACCAGACCGGCGGCGGACCACAACGATCTGCGACGGAAGAACGCCCGCGCAGAGATGGCTAGACCAATGGCGATACCGAGTAGATTCAGCCACGCTGAATCGCGGAGGTTTGGAAAGCGCGCAAAGTACGCAAAATAGCTGACCAGTGCGACCAGCGAGAGGGCTGCCCCAACCCACGCCGCGTGGTTGCGCCGCGGATGATCGTCCACTGTCGCCATCAACGACGGCTCATCAGCGGGGGTACCCATCGTTCCATCAGACACCTGCCACCTCGTCGCTCACATCGGCGATGGCTTTGAAGGTCTGGTCGGCGGCCTCGAGAATGGCATCCTGCTGGTCGGTGTCGAAGGCGATGTTCTCCATGTCGGTCTTGAAGGCGGCCCACCGCTGTGGCTGTTGGTCACCGTACGGGTCGAAGTAGGACAAGCCCTCGTCGCCGAGGTTCCACGCCTTGCGCAGGACCCGCGCCAGGAACTTGCCGCCGTTCGTGCTCCCCTCGAGAACGTACAACGCACCCAAGAGGGCCACCGGGTCCTCAGCGTCGACCCGGTCGATGGCCTGACAAAAACGCACGGTGGCGGCTCCCGGTTCGAGATCGTGTGGATCCAATCCATAGAAATCCAGGTCCTTCTCGAGGTCCGGAACCCGCATCCGATCGGCGGTGGCCAATGTGCCGATGGTGGGGTTGTCGGACGCGGCCTCTTCGAGTGCCGATTCGAGCTTCTGGTGGACGAGATAGAGCTGGCCGAGATAGGCCGCGAATCGTCCCCGATCCACCTCTCCTCGGGCGATCTGTTGCTGGAGCGGCCGCGATTCGGCATGGGAGTGGAGCGGGCGGGTTTCTTCCCGTAGACGGCCCATGATCGTACTCGAGGTGTCGGACATGTTCATTCCTCCGGTTTTTGCGTTTTCTTCATCAGGGAGGGTCGTTCTCAGCGCAACCAGATGGCCACGATGCCGGCAACGGCCAGCCACACCAATCCCTTGATCAAAAAGAACAGAAATCCGGCGATTCCTGCTCGTTTGGTCCATGTTGCCCAGGGTGTGGAGTTCATCGTGTCTGAAACCTCAATGATGTATGAGATTCGATCTCAATCAGCTCATGGTACCGCCCCTTGGGATCAGGGGTCAAGTGAGCCCGTGGTGATCGGCCGTGAAAAGAAGGCGGGGGCCGAAGCCCCCGCCGATGGTTGGGTCGTTGAGATTCGATGCTGTGGGTTACTGGGGCAGCACTGTCGTTGGATCAGACGTGTCGTTGTCGAGCACCGAGCCGTAGGCGATGAACGCAGCGTCCTCGGTCTCGGTCCAGACATCGATGTATCCGCCGACCACTGGAGCCTCACCTGAGAAGACCCGGTTGAGCTGGACGTTGCCCCACGCCGGAAGCTCGGCCTCGGCCTGGTCAACCATGCTGCCGTCGGCGAGGTAGCGCCGCCACTTGATGGTCATGGGCGCGCCGGTTCCGTTGAGGATGCCGATGTTGGAGCGGAAGTCGCCGTTCTCGGTGAAGAAGAGGACCCGTTTCATCTCACCTGCCGGGATCAGCTCGTCAGCGGCGAATCCTGGGATCGCCTGACCGAAGGTCCCGTCGTCATTCTGGTTGTAGGTGCGCGAGAAGAACTTCAGGTCACCGCTGTCCGAGATGAAGGCCAGCGCGCCGACGGCATTGGTGCCGTCCTCCACGCCAAAGGCTGCGCCCAGGACGTCGACCCAGCGGATGGACTCGCCGGGACCGAGCATGAGCTCGTCAGTCGCGACGGGCATGGCGTTGTCGGTGTCGCGCGGCAGCCACAGGACCTTGTAGGTGGCCATCAAATCACCGGCGTTGTTGATCTCCACGTCGGTGTAAAAGAACGAACCCTGGGAACCGGAGCTGCGGGCCACACCCGGGACGAAGTAGAAGTTGTCAAGCGCTCCGATGTCGGCCACCAGGCCGGTGGCATAGGCGGTGATGACATCCCCGTCACCGACCATGACGCCAGGCAGATCAAGCGCCACGTCCATGGTTCCGGCGACACGGACTTCCAGATCGTAGGTGCCGGCGGGAACCTCGAGGTACTCGGAGAATTCTTGAAAAGCGACGTCAGGAATCAGGACGGGACCACCGTCGGCCACGGCAATGTCCACCGCCGGAGCGTCAGGCGAGCCGTGGAAGAACCGGACCCACGCGTTGCCGTCGGTCGGAGTGCCGCCGTCCGCCGTCATGATGACCGGAGTGATGTTGGCGAGAAAATCGGTGGCAACCACGGTGTAGTCGGTTGCCGCCATCAGGTCGAGGTCGGCTTCGATCACCACGGGCATTGTGGCACCGTTGGGTACGACCTGGACGTTGTACGTCCCAGCCGGGACTTCGACGAAGTCGGTGATTTCTTCAAAGGCCACGTTCTCGAAGACAATGCTGCCTTCGACCCAGACATCCACAGCTGGGGCGTCGGGCGAATCGTGGACAACGCGCACACGCGCTCCACCCATATTGCCCTCAGGGTCGTCAATGCTCACAATGGCGTTGAGTGGTGTCGCGGCGAAGCCCGGGACCGTCAGTCCGAGCGTCACGAGACCGGCGAGCAGGATTCCATTCATTTTTTTCATTCTTCTATCCCCCTTGGTTATGACCCCGGTGGGGTCGTTTGTGCTTCTCGTCGGTCAACGATAGGTTTTTATCTAATATTTCAATTCTCGGGAAAATTTTTCAGATATTTTCTAAAATCATATCTGTAAGATATTTGAAACTGGGTCTATTCAAATACTCATTTAATCATTATCTAGATATTCTATAGACTTTGTTCATGACCCCTTTGGCCTTTTTATCGCTTGATGTGGCGGGGTGGATCAGGCTGTGCCCGGAGGCATCTGGGGGAGGCGGTTAATTCTGGCGACGTTCGGACGTTGGTTTCTCAGACAGCAGGGTTTCGATTCGACGTTGGCGGTGTCGCGGCCGACGGATCGCGAGGAGGACGGAATGTCACGAACGGTGAGAGTCATTGGTTGTTGGGTCTTCATCCTTGCGGCGGGCATCGCCGTGGCAGGGATTCCCGGACAGGAGACGCGGAACGAGCTCGACTCTCTGATGGCGGGCTATGCCGCGGACGGGATATTCAGCGGGGCGGTGTTGGTGGCCGATGCCTCAGGTGTCGTGCTGGAGAAGGGATACGGATTCGCCAACCTGGAGTGGAACATCCCCAACACCCCACAGACCCGCTATCGTGTGGGGTCCATCTCGAAACAGTTCACTGCGGCTTTGGTGATGAAGTTGGCCGAGGAGGGCGCCCTGTCTCTGGACTCGAGCCTCACCGACGTGGTGCCCTGGTATCGCGCCGACACCGGGTCGTCCGTGACCATCCGGCAGCTGCTCAACCACACCTCGGGCATCGATCGTTCCGGGGTGCCGCGGCTCATCCAGGAGCACGCCTGCTGCCCCATGCCCCTCCGCGAGGAGGTCATGACCTATTGCAGCGGAGACCTGGAGTGGGCGCCCGGCTCCAAGTTCGCCTACAACAACGCCGGCTATCTGATCCTCGGTGCCGTGATCGAAGAGGTGACCGGGAAGACCTACGCCGAAGCCCTGCAGGAGAAGATCCTCACACCTGTGGGCATGGAGAACACGGGCCTCGACGACCCGTCGGTCGTTCTGCTACGTCGAGCAGCCGGCTACGACATCACCGACGACGGCGTTCGCCTGCCGTCTTTCATCCACGCCACCCTGGCGTCATCCGCGGGCGGAGTCTATTCGACGGTGGGCGACCTCTATCTGTGGGATCGCGCTCTGGAATCGCCTGCCATTCTGTCGGAGAACAGCCGCCGGCAGATGTTCACTCCGGCCATGGGTGACTACGGCTACGGCTGGTTCATCATGGACATGCCGGTGGGACCGGACCACGCCGCTCGCGCGGTGATCCGACACCCCGGCCAGGGAGATGGCTTCCGGTCGATCTTCTGGAGGATCCCGGAGGATCAGATCACCATCATTCTGATCAACAACGTGGGAAAGCCTTCGCTGGCAACCATCGCAGAGGGCATCCTGGATATTCTTCACGGAAACGAAATCACCGCGGAAGGGGCGCCCCCCGAGGCATCCTGACACCCGACCCCCGGCCCCCGGCCCCTGGCCCACCCTTCCGGGAGCAAGGAACAAGGAGCACCCACCGCCCGCCCGGGGAGCAGGGCGCAGGGGACAGTCTCGAGCCCGAACACGATAAAGCCGGTGCCCGGGGGGTGTGAACCCCTGGCCTACGATAGGAATTTGTAGCCCAGGGGTTTATCCCGTGGGACGCCCTCGTTTTGAGTGTTGGCTGGTCATGGCGCAGGTGCTACGCTCGAAAAATGCTGCACAGACGATCGGTACTGGAGACACCAGAGTGACCGCCGACCCGTTCCCTGAACGGCCGGCGGTGGACGCTGCTGAGGCCGCGACCTTGGCCGAGGCCTGTTTTGGCGTGCGCGGTGCCATTCGGGAGCTGCCGGCGGAGCTCGACCGAAACTTCCTGATCGACGCCAGGGGAGGTGGGCGGTACGTGCTCAAGGTGACTCCCGGAGTCCGGGCGTTCGAGGAGTTGGACCTTCAGGTGGCGGCTCTCGATGCGTTGGCTGGCACCGAGATGGCGGGAAGAGTCCCCGCCATCGTCCCGACCGTGGGCGACGAAAAGCTGGTGCGCCGCACCGTGGCTGACGGCTCGGAGCACTGGTTGCGAATGGTCCGTTACCTCGAGGGTCTGCCGCTGGCCAAGCTGGCGGAGCCCACTGCATCTCTGCTTTGGGAGATCGGAGGTTGGCTCGCCCGGCTCGATCTGGCGTTGGTGGACTTCCACCACTCCGGCGCCCGGCGACAGATTCCGTGGGATCTCACCCGGACCCTCGAGCTGGCCGACAGCCTGGTACTCATTGAAGATCCCGTCCGGCGCGAGCTGGTGGCCACGTTCATGGCGCGGTTCGATGAGCTGGTTGCGCCGCGGCTGGGCGAACTCGAGCATGGCGTCATCCACAACGATGCGAACAACTACAACCTCCTGGTGGACAGCCGCGATCCCGGGCGGGCGCGGTTCGCCGGCCTCATCGACTTTGGTGACATGGTTCACACCGTCACCGCCGCCGAACCGGCCATCGCGGCTGCATACGCCATGCTCGGCAGGGAGGATCCATGGCCCGCTGCAGCGGCGCTGATCTCCGGCTACCATGCGGTGCGGCCGCTGTCTGATGCCGAGCGCGAGTTGCTGCCCGAGCTGATCACCGCGCGGCTGTGCTCGAGTGTGTTGATGTCGGCCAGGTCGCGGGTGAGGGAGCCGGACAACGAGTATCTTCTGATCTCGGAGCGTCCGGTCTGGGAGTTGTTGGAGAGGCTGAACATGGGTGACTCGGGCATAACCAAGCGGGTGATTGACGGCGTGTGCCCACCAACGGTCCAGCGCAGCGATGACGAGATCGTTGCCATCAGGCGGCGTCATCTCGGCTACAACCTCAGCCTCTCATATGAGACCCCGCTCAAGATCGTCCGTGGAGAGGGGCAATATCTCTTTGACACGGACGGCCGTCGTTACCTGGATCTGGTGAACAACGTCTGCCACGTGGGCCACTGCCACCCCCACGTGGTGGCCGCTGGCCGTCGTCAGATGGGCATCCTCAACACCAACACGCGCTACCTGCACGACAATCTGGCCGAGTATCTTCTGCGTCTTACGGCGACCCTGCCGGAACCCCTGACGGTCTGTTATCTGGTGTGTACCGGGACCGAGGCCAACGACCTTGCGCTACGTCTAGCCCGCGCGCACACCGGCAGCAGCGAGATCATCGTCATCGATCACGCCTACCATGGCCACTCGCCGTCGCTGGTGGAGATCAGCCCCTACAAATGCGAGGGCCCGGGCGGAGAGGGGCTGGCCGACCACGCGAGAAAGGTCAGCCTGCCGGATTCCTACCGGGGACCACACCGCGGTTCCGATGCCGGTGCGCTGTATGCGGCCGAAGTCGAGCGGGCGGTGGGAGAGACCTTGGCGGCGGGTCGACGGGCGGGAGCGTTCATGGCCGAGTCATTGATCGGGTGTGGGGGGCAGATGGAGCCGCCCGACGGTTACTTCGGGGATGCCTACTCGGCGGTTCGCCGGGCAGGTGGTGTGTGCATCGCCGACGAGGTCCAGGTGGGCTTCGGTCGAATGGGCAGCCACTTCTGGGGCTTCGGGCCCCAGAAGGTGGTGCCCGACATCGTCACCCTGGGCAAGCCCATCGGCAACGGTCACCCCTTGGCCGCGGTTGTCACGACGCCCGAGATCGCCGCCTCCTTCAACACCGGGATGGAGTACTTCAACACCTTTGGCGGCAACCCTGTGTCCTGCGCCGTAGGCCTGGCCGTGCTCGAGGTGATGGAGCGCGAGCGGCTTCAGGATCATGCGCTCGAAATGGGAGATCGGCTGCTCAAAGGGCTGAGGGGGCTGCAGAGCCGTCACGAGTTGGTGGGCGACGTCCGCGGCCGCGGACTGTTCATCGGCGTCGAGCTGGTGACCGACCGCTCTACCCTCGCTCCGGCGGCCGCCGAGGCGACCCGGATCATCGAGCGGCTCAAAAACCGGGGCTTTCTGGTCAGCACAGATGGCCCGCTCCACAACGTGCTCAAGATCAAACCGCCCATGGTGCTGCAGGCCGAAGATGTCGACGGGTTGCTCACCAACCTCGGCGAGGTACTGGACGAGGTCGGGTAGCCCTCCCAAAAAAACGCCCGGTGTGGAAGGTGTGGAATAGGGAGCAGGGAGCAGGGAGCAGGGGGCGGTCTCAATCCGGAACCCGAGCCCCGAACAGTGTCAGAAGTGGCAACCTCGGGGAGGGCAACGGGAGAATCGGCGCGTCGAAGTCGGCACATCGAATTGATCGAGAGGATCTTTGTGGTGCAGGCGTCTCGCCTGCAATTCCGGCATTGATTGAACGCGCGATTACAGGCCCGAGGCTGCGCTACAAGATCGGAGACAGGAACAGTCCAAGGGTGGCCAGCCAGCACACGGACCATACGGCGGAGCGAAGGCTGGCGAGGTCCGCCAGGTAACAGGCGACGTAGGCCATCCGCGACAGCACGAAGACCACGGCGAGGGCGTCCACCAGACCGGGCCGGGCGCCCGAGATGTGGGCTACCAGGACCGCCGCCGCAAAGGGCGCGAACGTCTCGAAGCCGTTGAGGTGGGCGGCCGTGGCCCGTGCCCCCCAGCCCGTCAGTCGTGCCTGCTGGCCCCTCGGGTCGTGGTTGTCGTAGCCGCCGGCCTTTTGCATGGCCAGGGCCACCGGGCCCTTGGTGAGATAAATGAGGATCCACGCCGCCGCGATGCACCAGAAATGAAGTGCCATGAAAGACCTTTCCGGCCGCTCGGGCAGGATGGCGGCCGAGGGCATTGTTGCAGAACCACCGACCAGAATTCGAGATTCGAACCTCCCACCCGCCCGGATCCGCGAGGCGCCAAACGGTGAACCCTCTATTCACTATTTGCTATTCGCTATTCACTATTCGCTATTCACTATTCACTATTCGCTATTCACTATTCGCTATTCGCTATTCGCTATTCGCTATTGACTCGACCCTCGCCAGTTTGGGCGGAGCGAGTTACAATCGCGACGCGATCTCGATATACATCCAACACTGGACCCTCTGGAGGCTCCCATGACCACACGTCGCGATTTTCTGAAGATCTCCGCCTCAACTGTCGGCGCCCTCGGCTTTGGTGCGGTGGGCTTGAGTTCCGAAACGACACCGATTCCCCGGGCCGCCAAGCCTCTGAGCATCCTGTTCCTCGGCGGGACGGGCTTTATCGGGCCCCACCAGGTGCGCTACGCACTGGCCCGTGGCCACAAGGTCACGGTCTTCAACCGCGGCCGGAATTCCGGGCTCTTCGGCGAAGAGGTCGAGGAGTTGGTGGGCAACCGGGATCCGGATATCGATCACGGCCTGGCGCCGCTCGAGGTTGACCGGAGATGGGACGCGGTGATCGACAACTCGGGCTATGTGCCCCGACACGTGCGAGCGTCAACCGAGCTGCTCAAGAGGCGGTGTGGACGGTATCTCTATATCTCCACGGTGGCGGTCTACGACTTCGACAAGGGTGCGACCTTTCCCGAAGACGGTCCGCTGGCGCTGGCGCCCGAACCCGCCACCGAAGAGGTGAATTGGGAGACCTATGGCCCGCTCAAGGCCGAATGCGACCGGATCGTTCGGGAGGTGTTGGGCGACGTGTGCACCGTGGTGCGTCCGAGCTACATCGTCGGTCCCGGGGACACCACGGACCGATTCACCTATTGGGTGGACCGGATCCACCGTGGTGGCGACGTGCTCGCACCCTCGAATCCGAAGGACATCATCCAGTGGGTGGACGTTCGCGATCTGTGCCCGTGGGTCGTCGACCTTGTGGAGCGTGATATGGGAGGAATCTACAACGCGGCCGGACCCGCCTCTGAGGTGAGCCGTGAGGGTCTCATGTGGGGCATCCGCGCCACCACCTCGGCGCCGGTTCGTTTCTGGTGGCCAGACGATGCCCTGCTCGATGGCCTCGAGATCTCGCCGCCCATGCTGTCCACCGGCAGCCGGGACCTGACCGGCGAAGGATCGGTGGTCTTCGCCAACGAGGCATCCATGAAGGCCGGGCTGGGCTACCGCTCGCTGGTCGACTCGGTGGAGGGCACCCTGGAGTGGTGGCGGGCCCAGCCCGCAGAGCGGCGCGCCAAACCCCGCGGCTGGATCACTGGCGATAAGGAGGCTGCGGCCATCGCGAGGCTGAAAGGGTAACGGTGCCCGCGGCGACCCGCCGTCAAAAGGTCATCCTGAGCGAGCGAAGCGAGTCGAAGGATCTGGGCGGGGGTGTTCGATTGTCGCGCCCCGTTCCCGCGCGCGCTCCCCGCGGTTGCCCCCTTTCACATTGTTGGGACCCATCAGTCGAGTCATCTAGAAAGCTCGGATCCCAACAATGTGAAAAACGGCACGCCCGATCAACGCGACCCGTCCGACGCGGGAGGGCGTGGAGACGCAATCTGCAGTCTGCAATCCGGAATTCGGAATTCGGAATTCGAAATGGGGGGGGTGGGGGTCATGAGAGATCTCGTGCCAAATCCTCCACGCCCTGGACGGTGAGCGGGTACATGGGAAAGACCTCGCGGATGAGGCGGGTGGACGGCGCGGACCACGAGATCCGCTTCATGGGGTTGAGCCAGGCGCAGCGGGTGAAGTGATCGCGAAGCCTCCGAAGAGAGACCGCCCCGGGTTGTTCGTTGCGCTCGGTCCAGTTGATGGATCCGTAGCGGTCGGTGATTTCGCCGGGGTACATGTGGGCGTCGCCCACCAGAATCAGCCGGGTGTCGCGGTCGAAACGACGAAACAGATCGGTCAGCGGGATCTTCTCTGTGAATGCGGCGTTGCCGTAGACGTTGTCGTAGACGCAGTTGTGGAAATAGACGTGGTCGAAGCGCTTGAAGTGCCGGACCCGATGGGCAGCCGAGAACAGGGTGTCCACAAGCTCACGAAACGGCCACATGGAACCGCCGATGTCCATGGCCATCAGCAGGCTCAAACGGTTTTCCCGTGGCGGTGTGAAGACCAGCTCGAGGTCGCCGGCTTCACGGGCGGTGCGGTCGATGGTGGCCTCGAGGTCGAGCTCGTCGGCCGGACCCACCCGCTCCAGGGTCCGCAGCTTCTTGAGCGCGAGGCTCAGCTGCCGGGTGTCGAGCACCAGGTCGCGGCGGTGTTCCTGGAAGCGACGCTCCGCCGCCACCTGGACCGCCGATCCGCCGCCCCCCTCGCCGCCTACCCGAATGCCGCCGGGGTGTGCGCCGCCGTGCCCGAAGGGAGAGGTTCCGCCGGTGCCGATCCAGTAGCTGCCGCCATCGTGGCGCTCGGACTGCTCTTTGAGCCTGCGTTCGAACTCTTCGCGGAGAGCGTCCACATCCACCGAGTCGAGCCATTTTCTCCAGGCCGGATCCGCCGCCGGGTTTGGAACGGGATTTTCGAGCCACCGCCAGACCTCGTCTTCGATTACCGCGGCGACGGACTCCAGGCCTTTGAAATGGGCCGCGAAACAGAGGTCGAAATCGTCCAACTCTGACTCGTCACGGACCAGAATACTTCGCGACAGAGAGTAGAAACCGGCCAGCGACGAACCGTGAAGACCCCGGGCGAGGCCCTCCATCACCGTCAGCCACTGCTGGGGAGTCACCTTGAGGCCATGGCTTCGAAGTCGGTAGAAGAAGGCCAACAGAACGGCCGGCGAGCCGGATCCGAGGTCTCCTGGTGACTCGGGAAGGCCGCTCATGGATCGGCCGGGCCTACTGCGGGCCCTTCCAGGAGGCCGCCTTTGCCACCGCCTCCACGTCTTCCTCGCGCTTTATGAGGGTGCCGAGGAAAGGGATCTCCTGGACGATCTGACCCACGGGTACGCCGGACGCCGCCAGGGCCGCAATCCAATCCACCAGCTCCGACGTCGAGGGTCTCTTGCGAAGACCCTTGACCTCGCGCAACCAATAGAATCTCGCCAGACACTGTTCCAACAAGATGTCGGTGATGTCCGGGTGGTGGACCCGGACGATGTCCGTCATGAGTCTGGCATCCGGGAACTCGATGAAGTGGAAGACGCAGCGCCTGAGGAAGGGGTCGGGCAGCTCCTTTTCGGCGTTCGAGGTGATGACGACGATGGGCCGCTGCGCCGCCTTGTGCTCGTCCCCGGTTTCGATCACCGAAAACTCCATCACGTCGAGCTCGTGGAGCAGATCGTTGGGAAACTCCAGATCCGCCTTGTCGATTTCGTCGATCAACAGGACCACCTGCCGTTCACTGGTGAGGGCTCTGCCCAGGGGTCCCAAGTGGATGTACTGGCGGATGTCCGAGATGTCATGGTCGCCGAACCGGCTGTCCTGCAATCGCTGGACCGTGTCGTAGTGGTAGAGGCCCTCGGCGGCCTTGGATGTGGACTTGACGTTCCAGCTGATCAGCTCGAGTCCGAGATCCTCTGCGATGGCCCTCGCGAGCAGGGTCTTTCCGGTGCCCGGTTCGCCCCGCACCAGCAGCGGCCGCTCGATGGCAACGGCCACATTGACCGCGTGTCGCAGCTCGGGCGACGCGATGTAGGTCGCACTTCCCTCGAATCTGCTGAAGCTCTGGGTCATCAATGCCCCCGCTCACCATTGGTATGAGGTCGCGATCAGTTGTCGATTGTAGACCGATCGTTCCAACGGTGCCCCGGCTGCCCGAAATTTCCCGGATGATCCATCGAACCGGGCCGTGATGAATGAACCGTGGGTTGTGGTACAGTTTTGGAAATCGAGAATCATTCTCTTAAATAAAATAGACATTCCTGAACGAATCTTGGTGGGTCGACAGCCTTTCGATGGCTCACCCGTGCGGCAGAGGCCGCCTTTGTCGAGGTCGTGAATGCCCAAATGAAACAGTCACTTTTTGTCAGCGCCGTGGTTTTCGCCATGTTTTTGTCGATCACCGCTCCTGCAATCGCGGGATTGGATGAAGTCTGGATGGACGGGCCGGTGCAGCCGGGCAGCGATCCACAGGCTCCCGACGTCGCAGTGGACAGATGGGGTCGGTCGAATGTCGTTTGGAGAACCTTCAGCAACAGTGGCGGTGACGACAACGATATCTATCTCCGCCGCTTTGACTCCGAGGGCATCCCTATGGGGGATCCGGTCATGGTCAACACCACCGTCGCCAACAACCAGCACTACCCCCGCGTGGCCGTCAGCGGAGACGGGTCCTTCCTCGTCGTCTGGCAGAGCCAGGAGGACCTTGGTGGCGTCCTTAGGCCGATGGTGCGCAGCCAGGCCTTCGACACCGACGGCGATCCGGTGGGCTCCGAACAGCTTCTCAGCACCCTTCCTCCCGCCCTACCGGAAGATATTGACGCCGACGTGGCCGCCCTGCGGGGCGGGGGCTACGCCGTGGTTTGGAAGAGTGCCAATACCTCCGGCACCGACACCAACAACAACATCCAGGCGCGCCGCGCCGCGGCCAACGGTGTTCCCCAAGGGGGGCAATTCCAGGCCAACTCCACCGTCGGCGCCGGCGAAGGTGACCCGGCGGTGACCGAGCTCGCCGACGGGGGTTTTCTGGTGCTCTGGGCGGGACCACAGGTTCATGGACGACGGTTTGCCGCCAATGGCACCCCGGTGGGCAACGACTTCCAAGTCAACAGCTCCGACGATGGGACCGAGGCTGAGGTCGACGCGACCATCGGCTGGGGCGACCAGGTTCTGGTGGTGTGGAAGGACACCGAAGGTCCCGGGGACGACCGCGAGATCATGGCTCGGGTCATCTCCGAGAGTCTGGTTCCGCAAGGCGACGACTTCTTCGTCAACACCGTGATCACCGGCGTCCAGGACAATCCCAGGGTCGGCCAATACGGCCCGGGCGGCTTCTTCGTCGCCTGGGAGAGCATGGGCGGTGTGGGGAGCGACAACGACGGCCGAAGCATCCAGGGCCGCATCGTCCGGGCCGAGGAGCACTTCGCCGGGCCCCAGTTCCAGATCAACGACTGGATTGATGGAGATCAAGAGTCTCCGGGCATGGGCGCCGGCTTTTTTGGGAGCATTGGCGTGGTGTGGAAGAGCGAAAGCAATCCATCCACCACCAACAACGTCATCACCGGGCGGTTCACCGACTGGTGCGACATCTTCTGCGACGACTTCGAGGACGGTAGCGCCGTGCGGTGGTCGGCGACGTCGCCCTGACCCCGACCGGTTACTGGACCGGCACCTCGAGCTTTGTGGCCAGGTTGTCCCTGATCCACTTGGCGTCGAACCACTCGAAGGGGTCCACGGACTGACCGTGGACAAAGATCTCGAGGTGAAGGTGGTCGCCGCCGGCCAGGCCGGTGGCGCCGCTGGTGCCGAGCCGGTCGCCCTTGGCCACGCGGTCGCCGGCTGCGACGTCGATGGTGGACATGTGGCCGCACAAGGACAGCAGCTCGTAGCCGTGGTCGATGATGACCGCGTTACCGTACAGGCTCTTCCACCCGGCGAAGACGACCTGCCCCGAGTTGGGGGCGGGAACGGGTGCGCGGGCGGTGGAGGCCAGATCGAGGCCGAGGTGGGTCTGCTGGTCCACTTCGCGGCCGTCGTACAAATAGGTTCTGGTTTCGGCGAAATTGGCCGCGCGCGCCGAGTTCGGCATCTGGAGAAAGGCGCCTGACCACAGGAACGCCGGCTGGCTGGCGGCGGAAAGCTCGACCACCTGATCCAACTCGGCCCGTCGCAGATCGCCGTTGATCCGCAAGGTATTGCTCGAGCAACGAGCCGCTGGCGTCGAAACCCGGTGTCTGGCTGGCGATGGCCGGCACCACCCGTTCAAAGAAGGCGTCGCTCAGCTGGATGATGTCCGCACGCGGCGGCATGGTCTTGAAGATATCGAGGAAGGGCTGCTCAACCCGGTTGCCGGCGTCGTCCTCGGCGAAGAGCCGGATCTCGCTGGAGTCGGCCACGTTCCAGGGCAGCGCATAGAAAACAAATTGTTCACCGGGACCGCCGTTGGGCAAGCTGCGAGCCCTGCGATTCCACGGCCCCGGCGCTGACGCCGGAGTGGATGACGTGGTCGCCCACCCGGTAGACCACCGCGCCGCTGCCGCCCTGACGGGCGTAGTGCTGGGTGGACACGACCTGAAGCTGGGGCGGCCGGAGGCGGACCGGCAGGACTTTTTCCACCACCACCGGCTCCGGCCGGCGCAGCGCGCCCGAAGCCCTCTCGGCGGTAGCGCGGAGCACCACATCACCCTCTTCGAGCCAGTCCAGCGTGCCGGTGCCGACGGTGGCCTCGATCACAGTCTGGCCGGTGCCGGCGCCGCCCACGAAGGGGATTCCCGAGGCGGGAACGAAGCGTTTCTCTGCCAGGACCTCAGCGCGATCACCCTGGATCAGTTCCAGCCGGACCGTGCCGAGGCCCAGATCGGACTCACTGAAGACAGCGGTCACCCCATTGCTCCGTCCCACCGCCGGCCGTTCGGTCACCAGACTGACCTCGGGAGCCGGCCCGACCCGGAAGACGTACCAGCCGGCGAACGCGACGGCGACCACCAGCATCAGCAGGACAATGAACCGCGTCTTGCCCGATGTTCCGGACCGTCTCGAACCCAATTTCATGCCTTTTGCTTCTCGAACCATTAAACGACCTCGATTCAGTGGGGGAGGATATCGCATCTCAGGGTCGTTGGTATGATGTCTCCACGTTGAGGGTGTGGTCGCCTGGCCCACGAGGAGCATCTATGACCGCTGACTCCTCCGGAGTTTCGCCAGCAGAAATATTTGCCATCGAGCGTCCGGATCCGAGCTTGATGACCTACTACGCACTGGCCTCGGTCATCACCGGACCGGCTTTCCCCTTCGTCATCGTCCCGTTGTACTTTCGCTACCACACCATGCGCTACCGGTTCACCGATGAGGGCGTCTCCATGCGTTGGGGAATCCTCTTCCGCAAGGAGATCAACCTCACCTTCGCCCGCATCCAGGACATCCACCTCACCAGCAATTTTGTGGAGCGCTGGTTGGGGCTGGCCCGGATCCAGATCCAAACCGCCAGCGGCAGCGCCAAGGCCGAGATGACCATCGAGGGTGTACCTCAGTTCGAGGCGTTGCGCGATTTCCTCTACTCGCGAATGCGCGGCGCCAAGAGTGGAGCACAGGTGGTGGCTCCACAAACGAGTGACGGTGGTCGATTTGATGGTGGCTTGGGCGGAGCGACGGCTGACGAGCTGGCGAGCGTGCTGCGCGAGGCGGCTGCAGAACTCCGCGCGCTTCGGCGGTCCATCGAAGACCGAAATCACCAAATGGACCAACACCATGGGAAACCGGACGATGGCTGAGGGTCCGCTGGAACACATGGTTGCGGGCGTGCTCAAGGTACCGCCGAGGCCCGATCCACCGGCCGGGAGTCCGAGCTCGCTCAAAGTCTTCAACGCCGCTCCAGGCTTTTATCGATACAGGGTGGCGCAGTGGGTCCTCACCCAGCTGGGCACGGTCATTGGTCTGGTCGCCAGCCTGTTCTTCCTCGACAGGATCATCCCCGGGAACCCGTTCATGGTCGAGACCGTCATCAGGCTGGTGGAGACCGTCGGCATCGCGGTCTTCATCATCCAGTTACCGATGACCTTCTTGATGATCGGCCTGGACTATCGCTATCGCTGGTACATGGTGACCGACACCAGTCTGCGAATCCGTGAGGGTCTGCTGCGGGTTCGCGAGCAGACCATGACCTATGCCAACATCCAGAACCTCACCATCCGCCAGGGCCCGGTCCAACGTCTGTTCGGAATCGCCGACTTGAGGGTGCGGACCGCCGGCGGTGGTGAGAAGCCGGGCTCCTCGGACGATGGCGGCTCGGACTCGGCCAACATGCACCTGGGTTACTTTCGGGGAGTTGACAACGCTGCGGATATCCGCGATCTGGTCATGGAGCGGATGCGGGGCCAACGCGACTCGGGTCTGGGCGATCCGGACGACGTTGGCCATGCCCCGGAGGCCGACGCCGACACGTTGGCTGCGGCTCGAGAGCTGCTCGAGGAGACTCGCGGGCTCCGGTCCGTCCTGGGCTGAGGTCTTTGTCAGCCGCTGGCGGTCAGGTCCATTCCGCAACTGCATTTTCCGGGTGCCGTCGCCACGTAGTTGCAGGTGCACGAGCCGCCGCACTTGCAGTAATGAAGGCCGGTACCGTCGAAGCTGACCCTGCGTATGTCTTTCCCACAACTACACTTCGACTCGTCCTCGGCGTCGATGGTGCAATCGCAGTCTCCGCCGCACGTGCACAGCAAGGCCTCGTTCTCCTCGACCTTCACGAGGTGTGCCTGCACCAGCTCGGTCCCGCATGAGCAGGTCCCCGGCGCCACGGCCATGGTGCCGCAGTCGCAGTCGTCGCCGCAGTTGCACACGTAAACCACGTCGTGACGTTCAGGCGTTGCCTCTTCCGTGATCTCGATGACCTCGACCCCGTCCACTGCCGCCGGTGGCGCTGACCCGCCGCCGCACCCAAACATAACCGCGGCGCTTCCCAAAACAGTCAGGAGAATCCTGGTTCGCATCATCAACCTCCAAGTGGGTCAACGGGGACCCGTTGCGTGTCGATCGGCATGATAACCCACCGCCTCCTTTCGCGTGTCGGGAAAGGGAATACCGAGAAAGTGGAATCGCCGCAATGCCGGGCAGGTGCGACGGTGTGTGTGGGATTCGAGGCCGGTGGCTGTGACCATATCCGGCTTGCGGTTGCGGGTTCGAGATCCTATATTGATTGAGAGAACCCAACATGAACAGAGCTATTGTTTGAGAAACTGAGCAAGAGATCCTTGGGCGAATCGTCCGGGGTTGATCCGAGGAGGTGTTATGCCTGTTGGTCGATTCGTCTCGTTTTCTGTTCTCGTAGGGCCCTTGGTTGCTGCCGGTTTCGGGCCGACGCCCGCACTAGCCCAGTCCGTTGAAGCCGATATCGAGTTCAGGGCCAGTTACATCAAAATCGTGGATGGCGATGACTTCTTTGGTTCCGGCATCGACCTCGTGATCGAGGACGCCACGATGAGCGGGGACGGGTCGAAGGTGATGTTCTACGGCCGGAGGTCCGATTCGAACGAGAAGAGGATCTATACAGTGGATGCCGACGGGTCGAATCTCGAGGGCTTGCTTCTGCCGGCCGATCCCGACAACGCCGGCGAGCAGATCTGGCCGGCGGACCTCGTCCTGAACCGCGACGGCAGCCGGGGCTTCTTCGTGACCCCTTGGTGGCAGCACCGCATTTACAAGGTGGAGAGCGGTGCGTTGGTAGAGATTCTCGACATGAACGACTGGCCCGATGTGACTCCCAGCGTCTCTCGGCCCCTCGTCCGAACGACCTGGGACGGCGGCTACGTCTACTTTCACGAAGACCGCGACGACATCTGGCGAGTGCACCACGGGGGTGGGGCCCCGTCGCTGGTTGTGAACGACCAAGCGGTGCTTCGAAACGGGGGCCTGACCGGTTGGGCTGTGGCGTCCTTTGACATCTCGGACGACGGCAATCAGGTGGTGTTCGTCCTGATGGGGTATTTCGAACCACCCCCCGGAGTCCTGGTGACGATTGCCGATGTCTTCGCCAAGGCGGACGGCCAGGATTGCTCGGTCGGCGATCAGTGCCAGCTGACCCAGGACAATGCCTACGAGGACTACCCCGCGATCAGCGGAGATGGAACCACAATCGTCTTTTCAAACGGCGCCAGCTGGTTCTCCATTGGCCCCGACGGCAGCGATCTGACAACCATCGAACCCCTGGGCTTCAATGTCGGCGGCGACACGATGACCTTTTTGGGTGACTGGTTGTTTTACTACGACACCGAGGCCCGTGGCGGACGGCTGACGCGCACCGACGGCAGTGGCGGCTTGGATCTCTTCCCGGCCTGGAACGTCACCCAGATCGCCATCGCAGCAACCTGGGATCCGGTGCTCAGCGACGACGGGTCGCGGGTGTGCTTTCGTCACGATCTGCTGAGTCTCTACGTGGGTGACCTGCAACCACCGGGGCCGATCGCGCCCGCGCCGACCATTCACGACATGGTCTTCGACCCGCCCTATATGCTGAACAACGATCCAGGCGCGCGGGTGATTCTGACGTCGGCGATCTCCGATCCCCAGGGATTGGTCGACGTGGTGGCGACCGGCACCGACGAACTCATGGACGGTAAGCACGTGGGCAACACCAATTTCCTCCCGATGTACTTCCCGTTCCCTGCCCACGACGACGGCCTCTATCCCGACTCGGTCTCTGGTGACGGCGTATTCTCCACCGAGGGAGTTCCGACCGCGGCGGTCCTCCAGTACGACGCCGTCAGGATCCGCATGGGCGCCATGGACGCGGACCGCAACGTCACCATCGCCGACGCCGTCCTGCCCGTCACCCAATGGCCCATTGATGTGGTCTTTCTCGACGGGTTCGAGTCTGGTGACTTCTCGGCGTGGTCTTGGTTCCAACCGTGACCGAAGGCGTGTGAGGTCGGTCGTCTGGGTTACTGACGGCGTCCGTTTGCCACATGACCCCTGACTCATGGTCAGGGGATGATCACCGGCCACCCCGCGGTGTCACCGGACTCGAACTCGTCCATGAAGATGTATGTGGGCACCTCGGAGAAGCAGTTGAGGTGGTACCACCAGTTGTCGCAGTCGCGTGGGGCAACGTCGGTCCAGCGCTCGTCGGCGGCGTTGATGTAGGACTCGGTTCCTTGTTGGCTGTCGCTGCCGTTGGTCCAATTGATGCAGTGGAACCCGCTGTTCACTCCAAAGCTCGAGGTGCCGGTCCAGCCACGATGGTTGTGCCAGTAGACTCCGTTCTCGTCGATGGCGATGGAGGTCCACAGGTCGCCGTTGGTGAGGTCGGCCTTGTTGTCGGCAATCTTGACCCCGTCGAGCCGGATCCACGGCCCGTTGTAGGACAGGCGATTCACAGCGTCTGACGTGCTGTCCGACAGCCAGGCTTTGAACGATGTGGGCTCGTCGAGACCGGCGTTGGCCGCCAGAGTGCGGCAGATGGCGTCGCCCGCCGCGATCCCGGTGGCGCCGCCGGCCTCGGGCCACGAGCTCAGATCGCCGGTCCCGTCAGCACTGGTGACAAAGGCTACGGCGCCACCGCTCTGATAGGGCGGCAGCGAGGTCGATGGGCCCATCTCCATGCACAGCAAGGGGCGTTCTTGGAAACACGTTCCGGTGCCCGAATAGGTCCAGCTCTGGGAGGTCCGCCAGGGATCCCCCACGACCACCGATTCCGACGGCGCAGCATTCCAATCCGAGCACGTAACCGGCGTTTGATCCGAAAGCTCGCCATCCCCCTCAGTCGCGGTGAAATAACTGCGGGGCGCCACCCCCCCGAACTCGTCGAACCAGATCGCCGACAGCACCTCCTGATGTGGTTCCAACAGTCGGTCGATGGTGCCGGAGAAGGGGAAGTGGTCGATCCGTACCCACGGCCCGGCCGCCACCGGCAGCGTGGGCTGCCCGCAGTTGGCCGATTTGAGCCCGGACAGGCCGTGGATTCTGCAGTAGGCGTCGTTGGACGAGTCCGACATCCACGCCACGAAACCGGCCGGGTTCCCGAGGCCGGCCGCCTGGGCCCGCGCCTGGCAGACTGCGTCCGCGCCGGCCAGGCCACCCATGCCACCGGCGTCCGGCCAGGTCGACAGGTCGGCGGTTCCGGTTACCGAGGTCACGAAGACACGACGGGGACTCTGGGCATGGAGAATCCCGGCGCTGCACAGCCACGTGCAGACAACAATTGCCATCAACATCCGGGCGATCACGAGGAATGTGCGTTTGATCATGAGTTCCTCCTATTGAGACAGAGCCGGATTGTGAGCTGTTTGCTCATAATAGACGATGCCACTGGTGAATGGCCCGTTGAGTGTGGAGGGATTCTCGAATGAGGTGGTGATGCTGCGCGGCAAAAGCCGGCTCTTGACGAGGCGGCTTGAAGCTCAGGGCCTCGCGGTGATGTAGCCAGCCAGCATGGAGACGATCTCGTCGATCAGGGTCTCCACGTCCAGATGTTCTGGCGCCTCGTGGGCGATCCAACGGGTCAAGGCCTCGGTGGTGGTCGCGAGAACGTGGGCGAGGACGGAGGTGTCCCGAGCCGCCACGTCAGGCCGCAGAACGAGGATTTCCTCGAGTCGGTGGATCATCCGGTCCTCCTCCTGTCCGCGCCCCGTCGGCAGAGCGTGCGGAACCTCGGTCGACAGCACCCGCGTCAGCACCGGGTCGTCCCTGTGAAGCTGCACGAGTTCTTCAAAGAGACTTCGAAGGGCCCTGTCGACGGGAACGGAGGGGTCCGCGAGCCCATCCAGCGCCTCGGCGACCAAGGCGTGCACCGCCGTCCGGTGTTGATCGACGAGTTGGGCGAGGATCGCTTCCTTGTTGGGGAAGTACTGGTAGAGCGAGCCGATGGACACCCCGGCCCTCTCGGCAATGCGGTTGGTGGAGGCCTGGGCCCAGCCCCCCTCGTCGATGACCACGGCCGCGGCCTCGAGGATGGCGGCAACGGTGAAGCGGGCTCTCTCCTGCCGGGGGACTCGCCGATGCGTGGGTAAAGGTGCCTTATCAACAATATGAGTTATAGCTCGTATTTCGTTGATTTTGGTTTCTTCAAACATCGCCCAAGTAATTGATTTTGAGCCGCTTGATTGATTTTCGTGGGCCATGAAGTGGTCTCCTGTAAACACGAGTAGCCAAAACAAAGATTGAACCCTACATTAGATAATGTGAGTTATCACTCACAATGTCAAGAGATCTTCAACTCGGAACCCGGAACTCTCAACCAGAATTCAACCGAGGGAGCGTAAAATGCCAGAGATGGTTGCACAACAGGACACCCAGCACGACGAATCGCCAAGAGATCACCATGTGTGCCCATGGTGGGTGGGCTATCTGATCGCGAGCCCCCTGCGCAAGCTGGGTGAGAATCCGGAGGAGATCCTCGGCCCCCTGGTTGAACCGGGGATGACGGCGGTGGATTTCGGCAGCGCCATGGGGTTCTTCAGCCTCCCGTTGGCCCGACTTGTGGGTGATGAGGGCCGTGTGGTGTGCGTCGACCTCCAGCCGCGGATGCTGTCGACCCTCAGCAAGCGCGCCCGCAAGAAGGGGCTCGATCACATCATCGAGACCAGAGCGTGCACAAGTAACGACCTCGGGGTGGATGACCTCGAGGGGAAGGCCTCCCTGGCGCTGGCGATCCACGTGTTGCATGAGGTCCCCTTCCCGCGGCGTTTCTTGACCGATTGTTTCTCGGTGCTCCGACCGGGTGGCCGGCTGCTGCTCATCGAACCCAAGGGTCATGTGACCGAAGAAGAGTTCGAGGCCACGACAGATCTCGCCATCGAGGTGGGATTCACCGTGAGCGACGAGCTTCAGCTCAGGAAGAGCCGCGCCCTGATCCTCGAAACCACCGCTACGGGCTGAGGCGTCCGGTTGGGTGACGGGGATAGCGTCCCTCGATCCACCGAATGGCGGCCTCCACCACGGTGTCGCGTCCCTCGGCCACATCGTCCCGGGTCAGCCACACCACCTCGTCCGGCTGGACGCCGGTGTGGGCCAGATAGCGGTGGCCGTCGATGAGGTAGCCAGAGCCGGTGGCCGCGGTGACCCACCAGTAGGGCTCCACATCGGTGGAGTCGGACGAGGTGAAGGCGCCGTTGGATGGTTTGCCGAAGGTGCGGACCCACGGGTGGAACCTGGTACGCAGGGACTCCCAATCGCCGTTGCTGACCGCGCCGGGGCCGGTGAGGACGGCGATGGGCTTGTCGTAGAAGGTGGCCGGGTTTCCGTGGATGGTGAATGCTTCAGCGGTGTGGGTCGGGTGGGGCACCATGTCCAAGTGGTCGTTGGGGTTGCCGCGGATGTCGAAGGCCACCTCTCGAATCGTCTCGTTGAACAACAGCGAGTATCCGTAGTGCGCCTCCCGCATATCGCCGCCCATGTTGAAACGCATGTCGATGATCATGCCCGTTGTGTCGTAGTCGAACATCAGGGAACGGATGGCTTCGTGGAATTGCTCCGAGATCTGGTGCTGGTAGAGCCACGACCATGACGCCACGTAGATGTAGCCGATCTGGGTTCCCTCGACCATGCCGAAGGTGATGTAGTCCTCTTCCCAGAAATCCGGCATCTCCACACCGGCCACCGGCAGCTGTTCGTTGCCCCAGATCCGGCCCGACTGTGTGGCCAGCGGCGCGGTGGGCAGGTGGAGCACATCGCCGGTGTCGTACTTGACCACATCGATGGTGTCGAAGAGGTGCCAGTTGAGCCCGGCACTCATCATCAGACAATGTTCCATGGAGGCGTCGGTGCTGCCGCAGACCCAGGCCAGGTGAGTCGGCAGTTCGGCTGAGAGCAGTTGGTGGTAGAGCTCCTTCCACCGTACGCCGTCGTATCCGAGCACCAGGTCACCGGGTTCGAGACCGAGCACGTGGTTTGGGAGGGCGCGGTATACCAGCAGGGTGTCGTCGGGCAGCGGTGTCAGGCAGGCTCCGAATCGGGAGTTGTCGAGCCAGGCACCGATCACGAAGAGCGGCACGCCGGGTTCCGGGAAGGTCCACCAGTTCACATGCCGGTCGACAAAGTAGGTGTGGGAGTCCATGAGTGCCAGCGAGAAATGGTTGACGATCGCGGCGAATCGTCCCCTGCTGACACCGGCCGCGATCTCGGGCCGGTAGCGGTCCCTGATGGCTTCGAGATCCACCTCGAGGTTCATGTAGGCGCCGTACTCCTCGTCCATGGCGGTCCAGAGCGCGTCAAAGAGTTCAAGCTGCAGCTCCACAGGGAGACCCGGACCCCAGGCCTCGTCGATCAACGCGGCCCATTCTTCTGGCGTGGTCGTGGTGAAAGAGGGGTTGATGCCGGCCGCTGACGAAACGATGTCGGATGGCGCCACACGCTGATGTCGTTCCAGATAGGGACGGTAGACCTCGTACATCGTCTGCCCCACGCAGGGAGCAGCCCAGAGGGTCATCGAGAGGAGCATCAACCCGAGGAGCGGAATGCGAATACCCCGATGGAGTTGCGCTGTAGGGCTTGTCTGTCTGTGGTTCATGGTCACCTCTTGGTCTCGTCGGAACCGGGCACTCTGGTAAGCGATATTTGGTGGCTCTCCCCGCATCATCGGGGCAGGGGTCGTGCCGCCTGGCCCGTGCCGCACGCACAGTCCCGAGCCAACTCGCGCTGCGGGACCACTGCGGCCAGCCAGCTGGAGAGCTCCTCCGGGGAGCCCGGCCGGTGGGCCGCGTAGCTCGAGGCGACCCCTGAGAAGTGATCGTTAAATTCCACATTTGAGCAGTTTAATCGATGTCTTCGACACGGCTGATGGGCGATGGCGACCCGGTTCACAGCCGCTTTTCGAAGCGGTCAGCGTCCCAATTGTGTGCAATTGACGGCGATCTGCCCTTGTACGTGTGCCCCACGTCACCGGACCACCCGGTCGGACCAACCCATACGGCTCGATCTGTTGTATGACTTGTGGACAGTTTTTGCGAAAGCTGCAGCACAAAGGAGGGCAAAGATGTTTCAGATCTCTCTCAACCCCATCGGACGGACGCGGCTTCACGTCGTATTCGCACTCGTCATCTTCCTCGGACTCGTGGCGACCGGCGCCCAGGCGCAGACAGGCGCTCTTCAGGGCACGGTCACCGACATCGACTCAGGCCTGCCCGTGGAAGGCGCCTTCGTGGTGACCTTTGGAGGGTGCGACGGCCTCGCCTCACTGGAGCGCGGCGGCGGCCACGGTCCGCGGCACGCCATCACCGGAGAGGATGGCTCGTACCTCATCGAGGAGATTCCGGTGGGAGACTACGTGGTCAAGTGCGGCGCGCGGGGCTACGTCATGGCCCACGCCGAGGCGTCCATTGCCGAGGGCGAGACCACGGTATTGGACTTCGCACTCGAACCCAAGGTGTACGGCATGGTGACCGGAATCGTCAGCGACACGACGTCGGGCGAACCCATCGCCGGTGCCCATGTGGCTCTGATGCCTTCCACCGGGGACGGATTCGAGACATCTGGCGTTGGAGGAGGCGGTACGGGCTTCGGGTTGCACGCCGTCACAGGGGACGACGGGACCTACGTGATGGAGAACGTGCCGGCTGGGGCCTACCAGGCCCGGGCCGTGAGCTTCGGCTACTTCCCCTCTGGACCCATCCCGGTGGAGGTGGTGGAGGAAGAAACCACGGTTGCGGACTTCGAGCTCGAGCCGTTGGCCTTCGGCAGCCTCGAAGGTGTGGTGGTGGACGTGGTCACCGGCGAGCCGGTGGAGGGGGCCATGATCCGGGTCTTCCCGCAGGCGCCGGCCGGCGAGGGTCTGGGCCACGGTGGCGGAATGCACCGGACCATGACCGACGAGAACGGCTACTACCGATTTGACGAACTGGTGGCGGGCCCGGTGTCCGTCAGGGCTCTCGCCGCGGGGTATGCTCCTGCCGTGGCAGAGACCGAAATCGTGACCGACGGCACCGTTTCTCTGAACTTCGAGCTCGAGCCGCTGGCCTTCGGCAGCATCGATGGTGTCGTCGCCGATGCGGTGAGCGGTGAGCCCATCGAGGGCGCCTTTGTGGTCGCCTGTTTGGGTTTCCCGGGAGGAGAAGGACCTGGAGGCGGTGGTGGCTGGCACCACGCCAGGACCGACGAGAACGGATACTACCGCATCGATGGTGTGGTGGCCGGCAGCTGCCTGGTGAGGGCTTTTGCCTGGGGCTATGCCCCTGGCGAGGCGCAGGTGGAGGTGGTTGCTGACGACACAATAACCGCGAACTTCGGTCTCGAACCCATGGGTGGAGGCTTCAAAGTAGCCAGGTAAACCCCTTGAAACAACCCGGCGGCCGCGCGACCCACCAGGGCGCGCGGTCGTTTCTATTGGTCGAGTGGAGATGTCCCGCGCCCGCTAGTCGAGGGCCGGGGAGTTATGAGAATCTCTCAGTGACGAGTGTGCCAAGGTGTCGCAACGCCGGCGCGCAGGGAGGGACTGCGGTGCACATCAGGGAAACAGCTTGGAGGGTGATGGTCACCATGGCGGTGGTCGCGGCCGGGATCGGGTCGGTCGGGGCCATGGAGGCAACCGACCGTGAACATGCCGATCCGTCGCGGCTCACCGTGGAGCGGATCTTCCGAGACCGCGAGTTCCAGGTGAGGACCTTCGGTCCGGCGCGATGGTTGGAAGACGGTACGGGTTTCACCACACTCGAAGTCTCGGCCGAAATCGGTGGTGGGAAAGACATCGTCCGCTACGACCCCGCCACCGGGAAGGGATCCGTTTTGGTGGCGGCCTCCCATCTGGTGCCGGAAGGAGCAGGGGAGCCGCTGGTGGTGGACGACTACCACTGGTCCGAGGATGGTCGTCGCCTCCTGATCTTCACCAACACCCAGCGGGTGTGGCGGCGCAACACCCGGGGCGATTACTGGATTCTCGATCGCGAGACGGGGGCACTGCGGAAGTTGGGTGGCAACTCCGAGCCCGCCACCATGATGTTCGCCAAACTCTCACCGTCCGGCGATCAGGTGGCGTGGGTCGATTTCACGGAGAAGGACCTCTTCGTCCAGGACCTGGAAACTCTCACAATCCGACGATTGACGACCGGATCCTCGGACACCGTCATCAATGGAACCTCCGACTGGGTCTACGAGGAGGAATTCGGCCTCAGGGACGGGTTCCGTTGGAGTCCGGACGGAAAGCGCATCGCGTTTTGGCAGTTCGATACCCAGGGCGTCCCCGTCTTTCACATCATCAACAACACCGACACCATCTATCCCGAGCTGATCTCGATCCAATACCCCAAGGTGGGCCACACCAATCCATCCTGCCGAGTGGGGGTCGTGGATACGGCGGGTGGTGAAACCACGTGGTTCGAACCGGAGGGCGATGATCGCGACCACTACATCCCCATGATGGAATGGGCCGGGAGTTCGGACCAGCTCATGTTCATCCGGCTCAATCGACTTCAGAACAGCGCTGAGTTGATGCTGGGTGATGTCAAGACGGGTTTGGTGAGAACCGTCTTCACCGACACCGACGAGGCCTGGGTTGATATGAGGAGTGCGCCGCCGGAGTGGATCGGCGGGGGCCGGTGGTTCACCTGGTTGAGCGAGCGCGACGGCTGGCGCCACCTTTACATGGTGTCCCTCACCGGCGAGGAGATCCGGCTGATCACACCCGGCGCCTACGATGTCGTCAGCCTCGAGAAGGTGGACGAGGCGGGTGGTTGGGCGTACATCGTGGCCTCTCCGGAGGACCCCACCCGCCGCTTCCTCCATCGGGTTCCACTGGACGGAAGCGGGAAGCTCGAACGATTGACCCCGGCCGGCGCCGTCGGGAGTCACGCTTACCAGATCTCCGACGACGCCCGCTGGGCCATTCACACCTGGTCGTCGATCCAGACGGTGCCGAGAACCGACCTGGTGTCCCTTCCGGACCACGCATCCAGGCGTGTACTGGAAGCCAACGCCGAGGTCCAGGCGGCGGTGGATGCACTGGCAAAAACGCCGGTGGAGACCTTCAGGGTGAATATCGGCGACGGGGTCGAGCTTGACGGCTGGTGTCTGAAGCCGCCGGGCTTCGACCCGGAGAGGAAATATCCACTCCTGGTGTATGTCTACGGCGAGCCCGCGGGTCAGACGGTGCAGGATCGGTGGGGGCGTGACACCGGTTTGTGGCACCTGATGCTCGCCCAGCACGGGACGATCGTCGCCAGTCTCGACAACCGCGGCACGCCGGCGCCCAGGGGGCGGGCCTGGCGCAAGGCCGTCTACCGTCAGATCGGGATCCTCGCCTCCTCAGACCAGGCGGCGGGCGTGCGCGCCATACTCGCCTCCCGGCCCTACATCGATCCCGCTCGGGTGGGCGTCTGGGGATGGAGCGGCGGTGGGACCATGACGCTCAACGCCCTCTTCCGCTTCCCGGACCTCTACTCGCTGGGCATGGCCATCGCTGTCATCAGTGATCAAAAGGTCTACGACACCGTCTACCAGGAACGCTACATGGGTCTTCCGGACGACAATGCCGACGGCTACACCAACGGGTCTCCCATCACCTTTGCCGACCAGCTCGAGGGCGATCTGCTCCTCGTGCACGGCACCGGTGATGACAACTGTCACTACCAGAGTTTGGAGCTGTTGGTGAACGAGCTCATACGCCACAACAAGCAGTTCACGATGATGTCCTACCCGAATCGAACCCACGGCATCTCCGAGGGCGAAAACACGACGCTGCACCTCTTCACCCTGCTGACGGATTATTTGGAGGGACATTTTCAGCCGACGGCTGAAGGCTCGGACTGACAAGCGGCACCGGGACCGGGTGGGGTGCCGACCCGGGTGGCGGGTCGGGTACCATGTGGTGTTTGCGAAAGGACATTTCATGCGACGCCTCGTCATCGGGATCTTGATCGTCTTCGCGTTTGTTCCGCTAGCGGCGGCTGCGGATTTCCTCGGCGCCACGCTATGCGCCGACTCGGTCAACACATCGGTGTTGCTGCCGGATGACTCTCCACTGACGTTGTTGAGCGTCGAGGTGGGCAAACACGGCGCCCTTGTCATGCTTCTCGAGGGCAAACCGTCGCGGGTGCTCGATGACGTGGACGATCTAATGGCTGACCTGACCGGACACCGCGGGACCGGAACTTCGCAGCAGCTCCAATGGTCGGGAAACTCATTGACCGGCTTCGGCAAGATCATCAGAAAGGGGAATGTGGCGCTCGTGGTCAGCTCTTCTGACGAATGCGGGGCCGACCCCGAACCAGCCGCAACGATGCCGCAGATCGTGGCGGCCGAGGTTGCCGCTCCACCGGAAACCGAGCCCCCGGTTCCTGCAGCCGTGGGGGTCGATACGGCGCCCGCGGTGGCGCCGGTGGCTCCGACCGAAGCAGTCGAGTCAGCGGAGCCCGAGCCCGCCGTTCCAGCAATTGCAGGGGCTGGTGCGGCCACCGCTGTAGCTATGGTCGCGCTTCCAACCGGAGAAGTTCAAACACCTCCTGCGGCGGAGGCCGCGGGATTCCCGCTCGAGGGCTCGTTGAAATACAGCCCGGCCGGTGACGGCTGGGTGGACGTCATGGGCGTCGTCGCCAACGAGACCGAAGACAACTACCGGCTCGCCACCTTCGACGTCGCCTTCTTCGACGCCTCCGATGCGCTGATCTGCGTGGACACCATCTCGGTGAGTCAGCTCAAGGTTGGAAGGAAGCGGGCCTTCCGGGATTCGATCCAATGCCCGGATTTCACGGTGGATTCCGTGGCCCGGACGTCCCTCGAGTTTGCCGGCGGTTACTGAGAACCGAGACGGGGGGAGTATTTTGTTGCGGTTCGCGGCCGCGGACTCTGCCCCGCGACCCAAGTCGACCGTCGGGAGAGCCATGAAATCACAGACCCTCGCGCTTCTCGCAAGCCTTTTTGTGTGCATCCCCTCCGCCGGTCTTGCCGCCGAGGTTCAACAGATCTTCGAGGTGACCTTTCCGAAGGCGGTCCATGCTGAGGCCATAACCGGGAGGGCCTTCGTCATCGTCTCGGAGACCGGCGAGGAGGAGCCGCGGCTGCAGACCGGGAGTGACGCCCCTCAGGGTGTCCCGATCTGGGGCAAGAACATCGTTGGTTTGAAGCCCGGCGAGACAGTTGTCATGGATGGGGAGGCCTTCGGCTTTCCCATCGAAGACATCAATGATCTCCCTCCCGGCGACTACCACGTCCAGGGTTTTATTTCGATCTACACCGAGTTCAAGCGCTCCGACGGACACACCCTGTGGATGCACGACGATCGCTGGGAGGGCCAGCGCTGGACCATCTCGCCCGGCAATCTCTACAGCGACGTCGAGCTGGTGCAGGTGGTTCCAGGTCAGCCGACCACCATCCGGCTCGACTGCGGCAATGTGATCCCGCCGGTGGAAGTGCCGGCCGACAGTCAGTGGGTCAAGAGGATCAGATTCCAGAGCCCGCTGTTGAGCGAGTTCTGGGGGCGGCCCATTTTCCTGGGTGCAACGATCCTGCTTCCCAGGGGCTACGACAAACACCCGGATGTGTTCTACCCGGTGAACTACCACCAGGGCCATTTCTCGCTCGAACCGCCGCACGGGTTCAGGACTGAAGTTCCTGACGAGGAAGACCCGGAGGAGCAGGAGGACTACGACTTCTATCAGTACTGGATCTCAGACGACGCGCCGCGGATGATCGCGGTGACCTTCCAACACCCGACCCCCTACTACGACGACTCCTACGCCGTGGACTCGGACAATGTAGGACCCTATGGAACGGCCATCATGACCGAACTGATCCCTTACATAGAGGAGCATTTCCGAGTCCTGAAGGAGCCTTGGGCCAGGGTACTCTCCGGAGGATCAACCGGCGGATGGGAAGCCTTGGCGCTGCAGATTTTCCACCCCGATGATTTCGGCGGAACCTGGGCGTCATGCCCCGATCCTGTGGACTTCCGCTACTACGAGCTCATCAACATCTACGACGATGCAAACGCCTATCATCGCGAGTTCGACGGCATCAGGGCGGAGCGCCCCGAGTCGCGCGACACCGACGGTCAGGTGCGGTTCACGGTTCGCGATGCCTACTTCTACGAACAGGCGCTGGGAGACCGCCATCGATCGGGCCGGCAGTGGGCCATCTGGGAGGCGGTCTACTCACCCATCGGCGACGACGGCTATCCCCGGCCCATCTGGAACTGGCGGACAGGAGAGATCGACCACGAAGTGGCCGAGCAGTGGCGGAGGTACGACCTGCGGCACTACCTGGAGAACAACTGGTCCTGGATCGGACCCAAGCTCGAGGGCAAGCTCCACATCTACACCGGCGATATGGACACCTACTATCTGAACAACGCCGTGGTGCTGCTCGAGGACTTTCTCGAGAGCACCACCGAGCCCTACTACGACGGAGTCGTGGTCTACGGCGATCGGGAACCACATTGTTGGGGACCGAGTCACACCGAACTTTTCGGGCTCTTCGCCGAACACCTCGCGGAAAAATTCCCTGGGATTGTCGACGCGAACTGACTCCAGCGGTCGTTATTGGGCTGATGCCGCCGGCGCCGGAACGAGTCGATCAGTGAGCACGGTCAGCAATCTCTGCTGTGCTTCGAAATGAGGACTCTCCAGGTCGCTTCGAATTCCGGCAACATACGAACCGCTGCGGACCACGGTGCCGGAGCCATTCTCGGCATTCGAGTAGTGGAAGCCGCCGTCGCCCGGTAACGGCACCCGGATTACATCGCCCCACCGCGCCCAGTGATCGCCGAGTTTGGCCACCGCATCGGCGGCGGCCGCCTCGGTGCCGAGATCCGAGAAGAACATCCTCGCCTCATGGCGGTCCAGCTGGTACGCGGCCTCGACGCCGCCGGGGAGGAAGGCGTGCCCGAGCAGGTTGCTGGGCACGTATCGTTCGCTGCGTGGGATGAGGCCGTCCGGCAGCGGCTCGAGGATGGCTGGCTGCGTACCTTCTCCCGCGATCCGCCCGGTGACGCTCGCCATGATTCGTTCCAACGCGGCGTTGGCCCGTGGTTCCTCGTAATCGGTGGAGCCGTGGACGAAGACCTTGCCCTTCCAGGCAACTGCGGCGCTGGAGTGATAACCCTCGGTCCCCCAGTCTCGGGGCGAGCCGTACCGGCGGTCACCCATGCTGTAGATTCCGAAGGCTCCCAACTCCGAGCCCATGTCGTAGAGGTCGAGGTCGATCCCCGACCGGTCGTCTCCCTTCACCTCGTAACGGACGTGGAGAAGCCGCTCGAAACCGTAGTCGAGGTAGCGCTCCGCACCTCCGTTCATGTAGTCGTACAGGTCCTCGGGTCGGTAGCCCGTGGGGCCGTCGGCCACGACCCAAGTTCGGAGCGACGATTCGTCTGGGAGAAGTGCCTCGAGGTCGACGTCCCGGCGCGGCGCACAGCTGAATCCGAGCGCCACCACAACTGCGGTGGCGGTCACCCGCCGCGTCATCATGCCTTCACGACTCCGAGCTTGCGGTGGGCGGCCATCAGCTCGTCTTTGACGGGGCGGCCGAACGGGCAGGCACTTTCGCACGGGGCCGGGCAGCCCCCGCACGCCGCCACCGAACGTTGTCGGGGGAGGGCTGCGTATCGCGCTGTAGCTTCGGTGTGGCGGCGGTAGTGCGCGAAGTACATCCAGTATCGATTGACGTCGGCGATGGCGACGCCGCGCGGGCAGCTCGGCTCGCACAGGGCGCAGAATCTGCAGTACTGATGGCGCATTTCGTCCGCGTAACGGCGCAACATGGCGACCTCGGACCTGTTCAGTCTCGTTCCCACCGCGGCGGCCATCTCCTGGAGCTCTGAATAGCTGGTGATGGTGACGGCCACCGAGGCCACTGCCGGGTTGGTGAGGGCCCATTTGACGGTGGCCTGGGGAAAGGACAGCCCACCGGTCTGGAGGCCCTTGATTTCCCGTTGGCGGTTTCCGGCGTTGGTCTTGAAGACGACGGTCCCGATGCCCTGAGCCGCCGCCCGAGCGAGGAGTTCGTCCTGTTCGGGGTACGAGACGAAGTCGTACTTGATGAAGAAGACCTCGAATCGGCCGTCGTCCATGGCGGCTTCGAGCACCGCCTGCATCCCGCCGCTGTGACCAGACACACCGAGGTGCAGCACCTTGCCCGATCGTTTGGCCTCATCAACGGCCTCGTGAAAGGCATCGTTCTTGAGCTGGGCGACCGAGCGGACGTCGCCCAGATAGTAGACCTCGATGCGGTCGTGGCCGAGCCGTTGCAGGCTGGCATCGATGTCGTCGAGTACGCTCTGCTTTGTGATACCTCGCTTGATGTTGTTGCCGGTCAGAACATTCAGACGGTCTCGGTCAAAGCCGGATTCTCGGATGGCTCGCCCCAGCGCCACCTCTTCCATGCCGTCGAGGTAGTGCCCCGAGGTGCAGAAGGTGTTAATTCCGGCCTCCAACGCGGCCCGCATGAGTTGGGCGTTGTCCACGCCGTGAGCGCCGAAGGCGATCTCCGACACCTCGAGGCCGGTATCGCCCAGCGACCGGTAGCTCATGGCGGCCGGCTCTGAGGGCTCGAAGGTGGCATCGGTTCTGGAGCAGCTCGCGGCGGCGAACCCGGTGGCGGCGGTCACGAGCCTGAGGAAGCTGCGGCGGCCCATCGGCCGTGATGTCGGCATCTGCCGTCCCCCTATTGCACGTCGGAATGTCTCCAAATCATGGTACCGGAGCCCACGGCCGCGCCGGCACCAGGATGGGGTCGTGGGTGCGGTTGTCCACCACCGAGGCGTAGGCGTGGAAAGCGCATAACGGGGTGGTTGAAGACAACACTGCAAACCCGTCCTCCACCACGTCGTCGGTGAAGGGAGCAAAGACGTTGTCGAGCTGAACCGTTCCCATGGCGGGCAGGGTGACGGTTTCGACACCCAAAGGCTGACCCGAGCCGAAATGGAGATTCAACGTGATCTCCATCTCGGTCGGGCACGAGGCGACCAGGCCGATATTGGTGCGGAAGCCATCATCCAGCCGGGGAGAATGCCGCAACTGGATCAGCCTGCCCGTCTCGAATCCATGGATCGCGTCGGTCGCGTGCAGTCCGGGGACCATCTGTCCGTAGGTCCCGTCCGGGTCGTCGGCAAAGGTGCGGCTCGAAGCCATGATGGTGCCGTTGCCGGGACGCACCGTGAGGGCACCGGCTCCCTCCTCGCCAAACTCGGTGGCGAGCACGTCGGTCAGGCGAATTGACGAGGTCGCGGCGACGGTGATCTCGGTCCGCGCGGGCTCGAGCCCTGACGAGTCCCTTTCCGTAAGCTCGAGCGCACAGACCACCGGTTCAAATCCGGGGTTGTGAAGCTCCACGTCGCTGCGCCATCGCGATCCGCCGAAGCCGCCGATGTGGGCGACGGCCGGGATGGTTGCTTCGGGCCGATCACTCACGAGCCACGTCAGTCGGCGGCGGAAATCCACCGTCAGCACCGTATTGCCGTCCCATGTCATCCCCTCAGCCGGATGGAGCCATGGCCCGGGATTGGCCACGCTCTCCCAGTCCACGCCGTCGACACTGATCAGGAACGCGTCCACCGCGTCATTGGCCGAGGTGCCGGCGGCCACCACCCAATGGTCCTCGGCCCAGACCACCTCGTCGGGCTCTCGTCCGGTGTCATGGCCGATGAAATTCTCGAAGTCGGTGCTGGAGTAGATCTCGTGTGCTCCCAGCGCGATGAGCTGCCGACCGTTCCAGGCGAGGTCCGAGACCCAGTCGTCGAAGGTCTCGATCATCTGCCAAGCGAGGGCATCGGCGCTCGTGGCGAGGCCGGAAGGACCGGCGGCCACGAACCGATCTCCGGCCCAGATGATGTCGCGCAGCCTGATGCCGTCGAACCGCTGCTGATCCCAGTTCACACCGTCGTTGCTGAAGCCGACCTCGGTCCAGTCGGCGCCGCCACCGCCGAGACCGACCCAGCGGGTCCCGTCCCACGCGACGGTGTCGTAGCCATCGCCGTTGAAAGACGACCCGGTCCAGGAGATGCCGTCTTCGCTCGAGTAGACCCAGTACCGGTTGACGGCCAGGATCTGGCTGCCGTTCCAGGAGAGGTGCCGAAACGCGGTTCCAGAGGCAATCCCATCGCTTGAGTGCCAGCTCACGCCGTCGCGGCTCCAGGCGATCGCGCCCTGCCCCGAAGCCACGTAGACATCGCTGGCGAACAGGATGTCGTACCAGGCCCGGTGGCCGATCACCGGCACGTCAGCGCGGGCCACCACCCGGTGGCGCGGGTGTGTGGTGAGTGCTGGGAACGCCACGGGGTCACCGCTGGCGTTGTCGACGACGGAGGCCAACGCGGTCCACCGACCGTCCGAGGAGGCCGATGAGACCACCGCATACGCGTCCGCCACGTCGCCGTGACCGTTGTCGGCGAGCGCTTCCACGTCGAGCAGCGACGACAACCCGGGCAGAGAATAGTCCGAGGAGCCCAGGAGCTCGCCGTCGGCGCGGTGGAGGTCGACCGTCACGACGGTGGCCTCGGGGAGGGGGTTGGCCAGACCGAGATTGGTCCGGTAGCGTTCGTTCTGGGTGAGCTGGATCATTCGACCGCCGCCGCCGGATGATGTGATCGACACCCCCTCGATGAACTGGCCGTAACTGCCGTCGGGTTGATCGTTGAACGTCCTTGACCCGACCTGGAGTGGCCGGTCCGAGGCCACCAACAGGGCGCCGAATCCCGGCAGCTGAAGGTCGGCGACAGCGTCCGCGAGATGTAGCGATTGCCCTGGTTCCACCCAGTGCCTCAGGCTCCCAACCGGTTCGCCGTCACCTTCTCTGGGCAGCAGAAAGAGATAGGCAGGTGCCGGGTGGCGGTCCGGGTTGTGGACCACCACATCCGTCACCCAAGAGGTGTCCTCGAGTCCCGAGCCGTGGGCCGCCGCCGTAATGACCTGGACGTGATCTCCCAGGTCGGTCACGTCCGGTTCGATATCCACCCTCACCGTCGCAGATGGCGGTGACCAGTAGTCGCCATCGGGACAGTAATTGATGCTCAGGACCCGGTGATAGAAGCTGCCGGCCTCGGTCCAACGGTGGGTCACCTGGGTCGAGGTGTGGATCCAGGTGCCCCAACCATCCAGCTCGAGAAACTCGGGGTCGGGCGATTCGTGGAAGACATACTCTCCGCGTTCATCGCCCTGGAGGGTCGGAATCCACGACACCTCGTACGGCTCACCGCTCGGTGAGGTCGCGGGCGCAGTGACCTCTGTGGCCGGCGGTGCGCCGCAGAAGGGGCGTACCGTGACAGGGGCGTAGGCCGTCGCCGAGCCATTGCCGTTCTCCGTCGTCAGGGTCACCGGCCAGCTGCCGGGTTCCGCGAATGCGTGGGTGGCGTGAGGCCCCTCGGCCAAACTGCCATCTCCGAAATCCCACCGCCAGGTGACGGGACTGCCGAGGGAGAGATCGATAAATCGAACGGCGGCCCCGACTTCCGGGAGCGTCGGCCGCCATGCGAAACGGGGCGCCGGCGGCAGATCGGGATCGGTGCACGCCGACCGCATCACCAGGCCGTGGTCTCCCACCACCGTCATCTCGGAGACCGGTTGGACCACGTCACGCAGGCTTTCCTCGCCGACGGGACCGATCGACCGCCAGGACAATCCGTCGTCGCTGATGAGCGCCGCGCCGTCCTCACCCACCGCCACGAACTCTTCGCCAATGAAACGAACTCCGCGGAGGTCGAGCGAGGTGCCCGATGACTGCTCCTGCCAGTGATCCCCGGTGGCGCTGGTGAGGATCGTGCCGGTGGAGCCGACGGCGACGAAGGTCCCGCGCCCCCAGGAGACGTCGAAGAGATTCCCCTCCTCGTATCCCGGACGGACCATGGTCACGGTCTCGCCGTCGTGGCTGACGGCGATGGCGCCGGTCCATCCCACCGCCACCAGGCTCTGACCGTCGGAAGCGGCCCCGAAAAAGGTGTGGTCGGTGAGCTGGCCGCCGCCGATGAGATGCCAGCTCCATCCGTCGTCGCTTGTGGCCACCGCGCCCCCGCTCCCAGCGGCCACGAACCGGCCCCCGTCCCAAGCGACCGATTGCCACTCCCACGGCCAGTCACCCGGGCCGCTGGCCGACCCGGTGTGGGTCCAGGACCTCCCGTCCTGGCTGTGGAGGATCATGGCGCCCCCACTCCACAGCTCGTTGATCACCCCCACCGCCACGAAGGTCGTCGGATTGGCGGCCACGTCGTAGAGGGTTTCGAGCCCCATGTCGTAGGTGATCTCCCAGTTCAGGCCGTCCGAGCTCGTCAGCAGCGAGCCGTGCCCCTGGCTGGAATCACCGGCCGCCACCACCCAGGTCTGGTCCTTGATCGCGATGCCGTAGAGATCGAGCCCGATAAAGGTGTTGGCGGGTTTGAAATGCTGCCCACCGTCTCGGCTCAACGCCACTGTTCCGCCGACTCCGCCACCCATCGTCATGACGCCGTCCGACGCCAGGGCAGTGATCTCGAGACCCGGCGCCGTGGTATGGCCGTAGGACCAGACCAACCCGTCGAGGCTGTACCTCGGTCCGGAGGAGCCCGGCCCGCCGGTGGCGATGAAGCGGTCGCCGGCCCACACAATCTCGGTGAGGTGGTGAGCGCCCGAACCCCTGGTCCACTGGATGCCGCTGACGGAGACCCAGGTCGAGCCGTCTTCAGCCAGCGCCACGGTGGTCGAACCGTTGCTTGCAATGCAGGTGAAGGGCCCGTCGTGTCCCACGTCACGGATTGTCCATCCCGAACCGTCGGGGCTGGCCAGGATCTCGGGTCGATTCCCGACGGCGAGGTACTCCGAGCCGGTCCATACCACCCCGAGGAGATCGGCGGTGGTGCCGGACTCCTCGCGAGTCCAGCTGAGCCCGTCAACGCTGCTGACGATGGTGCCGCCCTCGCCCACCGCCACCAACAGTGGCCCTGCGGCGAGGTCGAGAAGGGTGGTCGTGACCGGTGTCGCGCCGCTGGACCAGGAGACGCCGTCCTCGCTGGTGAGGGCCGTGCCCGAGGAGCCCACGGCCACGAAGATATGGCCGGTCCTCGCCACGGCGTGGAGATCGTTGGCTGTCACCGGTTCGCTCAACGTCCAACCGACCTCGTCCGGGCTCGACAAAATTGTTCCCTCGCGGCCAACAAAGATGAACAGCCCATTGTCGTGGGTTGCTCCGAGGAGATCCGTCGTCACCGGCAGGGGGTTCACCAGCTGCCATTGGTCGCAGGGCTCTGTCCCGTCCACCGCCGGAGCGATCAGCGCCAGTGCGAGCAAGATCTTCATATGGCGATCTCTCATCGATCGGCTCATGATCCCCCTGAAGGAAGAAGCGACGTCATGGCCCGGTAGCCGCAACATTACTGGGTATCGGTCAATTCGAGCCCCACCATGTGGAGGTAGTCGGCGACCTTCTTTGTCCACGCGATGCGAACCTGCCGGTCGTCGGCCTCGGGATCGCGGAGTACGGCGTCGCCCTCGGGGGCGAAGACTTCCTGGCCAACGTAAACTCCGCCGAGACCGGTGCCGCCCGAATCCCTCAGAATCAGCGGGAACGAGGCCTCGATTCCCCCTGGACCAACCGTGACCAGTTCCACGCTGCTGAAGGTGTGAGATCGAGCCTCGTCGCGCCTCTCGTCGTTCATGCCGGCCTCCTCGTCGGTGTTGCGTCAATGATGACAAGGTGGGTCCCCGGGGGCCCTTCCGTCAACACCCTAGGAGGGCGTGGTGAGTTTGGCCGAATGTGGAATCATCATGGAGACCATCATAGTGGGTGAGGTTCGTCGGCCAGAAGACGGATCTTCTGGAGAACCCGGTAGGTAAGGGTTTGTGCTACCAGGGCAGCTTCTCCCCGTCGTAGTTCCAGAAGCTGCCGGTGTCGGCGGGTGTCAGGCCATCGATGACCTTGCGCATTCCGGTGATGGATTCCGTTGGTGCGATCTTGGCGTTGGGGCCGCCCATGTCGGTCCGTACCCAACCCGGGCTCATGA
Source organism: uncultured Holophagae bacterium (assembly GCA_963710645.1). Taxonomy (GTDB): domain Bacteria; phylum Acidobacteriota; class Thermoanaerobaculia; order Thermoanaerobaculales; family Sulfomarinibacteraceae; genus FEB-10. Next base: position 1,657,303 of record CAVQBD010000009.1, read on the forward strand.
CGATGCAGGTGAATCCCTCGTCCCCGAGCTCCACCGCCAAAGATCGATTGAACATGTTGAGCGCGGCCTTGCTCTCCCGGTAGCCGTAGTAGCGGCCCGAGTCGTTGTTGGCAATGCTGCCGAGCCCGCTGGTGACGCTCACGATCCGCTTGCCGCCGCCGCGTCTGAGGTTGGGCAGCAGGGCCCGAGTGACCCGCATCGGGCCGATGGTGTTCACCTCCAGGGTCCGGGCGACGTCGTCGAAATCTGTCTCCGCCAGAGTGCTCACCCTCGGGAAGATCCCGGCATTATTGATCAGCAACTCGATGGGTTGATCGCCGAGGTCGCGGGCGAGCCGTTCCACGCTGGCTGCGTCGGTCACATCCAGCGCCACGACGCGGACGCCCAAAGAGTTGAGCTCGGTGGCTGTTTCAGGCGTCCGGGCCGTGGCGATGACCTGCCAGCCGGCCGCCGCATACTGGCGCGCGAACTCCAAGTCCGAGTCCGCGATTGGCGCCTGTGATGAGAACAGTTGGCGGCTGCTCACCACCGTCCGTCGGCCGTAGTTGTCGATGCGTGACCAGCACCTGACAGCAGCGCGAACGCCATCACGACCAACACCGTGAGTGATCGCGTGAGTGGCCCTGGGATGGTGTGTTGGGTCGGGGTCTTACGGTCGGGCATTGTGCGTTTCTCCTCTCTGGTTTGGGGAACGACTAGGACAACAAGCCGGAGTCCTGAAACTGTTTCACCGCGGCGGACCGTGTTGGGCTTGACAAAGGATAGTTTTGAGCATATGTTCGAAACAGGGAGGCGCAGTGGGACGACCGGAGAAGCTCAGGAGAGTCGGTTGCATGGCCCCAGGACGGGGCTTCAAACCCATCGGCAGGCCGATGGCCGACCTCGAGGTCGACACCCTGCGGGCCGACGAACTCGAGGCTCTTCGGTTGGCCGATGTGGAGGGCCTCTACCAGGAGGCCGCGGCCCAGAGCATGGGAGTTTCCAGACCCACCTTCGCCCGCATCCTGAACCGGGCCAGGACGGCGGTGGCCACGGGCGCTGCTCGAGGAGACGAGTGCTGCTCGTGGGAGATGGTCCGGTGGTCACCGGTCACGACGAGCCGCTTCCCTGCCCGGTCCACGGTGGCGAACGACGACGGGGGCGGGGCTGCCGCTGCCGCCAGCAACAGGGACACAACGGGCGTGGTCGCGGCCCGCGTTGAGGATGAGACAGAAAGGGAGGATCATCGACATGAGAATCGCGGTTCCGTTGCAACAGGGAAGATTCAGTCCTCATTTCGGAGGTGCCGAGACATTCGCCTTCTACACCGTCAATCCAGCTGACCGCACGATCGATGAGTGCGTGTTCGGCCAGCCACCCGAGCATGGCCGTGGCATATTCCCCATGTGGCTCCGTCGAGAGGGGGCCTCGGTCATCCTGGCAGGTGGCATGGGGCCTCGGGCCGTCGGGATGTTCGCGCAACACGGAATCGAGGTCGTGCTCGGCATCGAGGGTGACGATCCGGACGCCGTGGTGAAGAGCTATCTGGACGGGACCCTCGAGGCCACCGGGCAGCCCTGCCACGAGCACGGCTACCACGACTGCGGCCACGACCACGGCGAAGGCGGCCGCGGCGGGTGCCAAGACGCCTGAACGAGGAATGTCGTAACGCTTGACAAAAAGGAGGCCATGATGCCAGGCCAAGGTAGAGGACAAGGACAAGGACAAGGACAAGGACGGGGACGGGGACGAGGAATGGGGGGAGGAGGCGGTGGCCAGGGTCGCGGCGCTCAGGGTGGTAATGGTCTCGGCACCGGCGGCTCCTGTATCTGCCCTAAGTGTGGCCGGCAAATGCCCCACCGCCCGGGTGTTCCGTGTCTCGAGGAGCGATGTCCGGACTGCGCGGTGGCGCTGATCCGAGAGGGCTCACCCCACCACCAGGAGATCGAAAATCGCCGCGGTGGCGCTGCCAGCGAAAGCTGAAGCACCCGAGGAGAGACGTGGAATGGGCCGAAAGGAGGATCAGGCAATGCCAGGAAGAGATCGAACCGGACCAAGAGGAACAGGGCCAATGACCGGCTGGGGATCCGGAGACTGCGGTGATCAGGCCGCCGGAGGGTTCGGCCGGGGAGGTTTTGGTGGATGGGGCCGCGGACCCGGCCGAGGTGGAGGTGGAGGAGGTGGCGGCTGGCGCCACCGCTTCTGGGCCACCGGTCGGCCGGGATGGATGGGCTCTGGCGAATTCGGATCCCCAACACCCGAGCGTCAGGGGCTGGAGCACGAGATCGCGACGCTGGAATCCGAGCTGAAGCGTCTCCGGGCCCGACTCCAGGAGCTGCGGAACACCGAGTCGGACTAGTACCAGGCATCCTCGAATCGTCGTGGGATACGCACCAAGGAGGTTGTAGTGAAAGTTGTTGTCACGTCTACTGGTGAGAGCTTGGAGTCGCAGGTGGATCCCCGTTTTGGCCGGGCGCCCCACTTCCTTCTCGTTGACACGGACAGCGGGGAGGTCACGGCGGTGGACAACGCCAAGGGAGTCGACGCGGTCCAGGGAGCGGGGGTCCAGGCGGCCGAGGCCGTGTCCCGGCTTGACGCCGAGTGTCTGGTCACGGGCCACTGCGGCCCCAAGGCCTTCAGGGCCCTCGAGGCCGCGCGCATCGTGGTCTACACCGGGGCATCCGGCACCATCGCGGAGGCCGTCGAGCAGCTTCTGGCGGGCACACTCGAGCGCGCTGTTGGACCCACCGTGGCCGGACACTGGGCGTGATCGTCGCCATCGCCTCGGGCAAGGGCGGCACCGGCAAGACGACGGTCGCCGTGAATGTGGCCCTCAGCCTGCGTCGGCCGGTGCAGCTCCTCGACTGTGATGTCGAGGCGCCCAACGTCCACCTTTTCCTTCGTCCGGAGATCGTCAGCTCCGAGCCCGCGGGCATCCTCGTTCCGCGGGTCGCTTCCGAGCGCTGCACGCTGTGTGGTGAGTGTGGAGATCTCTGCCAGTACAACGCCATTGCGGTGCTGAGCAACAGGCTGATGGTGTTTGAAGAGCTCTGTCATGGCTGTGGCGGCTGCAAACTGGTCTGCCCCGAAGGAGCGATCCGCGAGGAAATGCGGCCGATCGGGGTCGTCGAGCAGGGTGTGGCCGGTGACCTCGAGGTGGTGACCGGTCGACTCAACGTGGGCGAGGCACTGGTCCCACCCCTGATCCGCGCCGTCAGGACCAGGGCGAATCGTGACCGGCTGGTCCTGATCGACGCCCCACCCGGGACCTCCTGTTCCATGATCGCGGCGGTTCACGGAGCCGATCTGGTGGTTCTGGTGACCGAGCCGACCCCGTTCGGGCTCAATGATCTGGCGCTGGCGGTGGAAGCTGTGCGAACCCTCCAACTTCCGTTCGGAGTGGTCATCAACCGCGTCGGTTCGGGTGACCGCAGGGTGCACGATTACTGCGCGGCCGAGGGCCTCGAGATCCTGGCGGAAATCCCGGACGACCGACGCATTGCCGAGACCTATGCCCGCGGCGGCCTGCTTGTGGAGGAACTCCACCACACGCGTCCTGTGTTCGAGAGCTTGGCGCAGCGGATCGAGGACAGGCTGGTCCGAGATCGGCAGTCACCGATGGGAAAGGAAGCCGCTCGTGCTCACGTCTGATCGGCTCTGTGCCCGGTGTTGCGGCGCGCGATGTTGCGACGCCGATTTGCGGGAAGTGATGACATGACGGCTACCACACCTGAAGCGCTCCCTCTGGCCCCTTCCCACGCCGGCGAGGTTTTGGTCCCCGAGCTCGTGGTGATCAGCGGCAAGGGAGGAACCGGCAAGACCAGCGTTGTGGCCTCGTTCGCGGTGCTCGCCGAGGGTGCGGTGCTGGCGGACTGCGATGTGGACGCGGCCGATCTCCATCTCGTGCTCGCCCCTCAGGTTGAGAGGCGGGAGGTGTTCATCAGTGGTCATGAGGCCGTGGTTCGCCCGCACGACTGCGAAGAATGCGGCGACTGTCTGGATGTCTGCCGTTTCGAAGCACTGACAATGCGTGACGGATCGTCCGTGCCCGTGGTCGACCCGATCGCATGTGAAGGGTGCGGAGTGTGTGTCCACTTCTGCCCGTTTCAGGCCATCGACTTCGTGCCGCGGGAGTGCGGCGAGTGGTTTGTGTCTTCGACCCGGTGTGGACCCATGGTGCATGCACGCCTGGGAATCGCCGCCGAGAACTCGGGCAAGCTGGTTTCGACGGTGCGCCTTCAGGCTCGGCGAATCGCAGCCTCGATGGGTCGGGGATTGATCATCGTCGATGGTCCACCCGGCGTCGGCTGCCCGGTCATCGCTGCCACCACCGGTGCCGCGGGGGTGCTCCTGGTGACCGAGCCCTCGCTGTCCGGTGAGCACGACGTCGAACGGGCGTTGACCCTGGCGCGGCATTTCCACATTCCCGCGGCCGTCTGTGTCAATCGTTGGGATCTGTCATCTCAGATCACCGAACGAATCGAGGAAGGCGCCCGCGCGCGCGGCGCCGAGGTCGTTGGCAGAATCCGCTATGACCCGATGGTCACGACTGCCCAGATCCAGGGCCGGGCCGTTGTCGAGCTTGGAGGTGGTGCTGCGGAGGACATCCGTCGGCTGTGGTCACGCGCCAGTAGTTGGTTGACCGCGAATCTTCGTCGCTCCGGCGACTGACGGGCCGGAGCGGATTTCACCCTCCCAATCGCTCGGTTCCCGGCTGTGGTCTCGAGGTTCCAGGTATTCAAAAAACTGAAGACACTTGAGATGAAATTGCACCATTGAGCAAATCATTGACAATTTGAGTGTTTGTCGCCACGCTATAAATAGGGTGTGCCGGTGCGGAGGCGTCGGATCGATCCGTCTTGGGCGCGCTCGGGGGGGGCGTGGTGACATCTTCACCGGAGACGGCGGGCTTCTTTCTGAGGTTGGCGGTCGCGATGGCCGCTTGCGTTCTTTTGTCGATCCCGGCTGTTGCCCAATCCGACTCCGATGTGGAGATAATCGACAGCTCGGCGTGCATCGACTGCCACGCGATGAGCCTGCACGATACGCAGTTCGAGGTCGACCTCCGGCACTCGGTGCACGATGGGCTCGAGTGCCTGGACTGCCATGTCGATCGCGGCACCGTTCCCCACCAGGACATCAGCGAGTGCGCGCAGTGTGACGCCTGTAACAATTGTCATGACGACGAAGCGGCCACGAACACGATCCACGGCCGCGGTGAGGTCGGGTCGTCCGAGGACACGCCGCATTGCTACGACTGCCACGGCGACCACGATATCCTCCCGTCCTCGGTCAAGCGCTCCAAGACCCACCCGGTCAATCTGCCGCAGACCTGCGGGGCGTGTCACGAGAACCTTGACCTCACCACAAAGTACGAGATCCTAATCGATCATCCGATCAAGATCTACCAGACCTCGGTGCACGGCAAGGCCACGAGGGGTGGAATCTACGTGGCGGCGAGCTGCAACGACTGCCACTCAACGAACGGGACGGCGCACCGCATCCTCGCCCCGGGATTCCCCGACTCGAGCATCAATCACTTCAACATTCCGTTCACCTGCGGCAAGTGTCACTCGGGGATCGAGAACGACTACTGGGAGGGGATCCACGGGCGGCTGGTGGCCCGGGGCGAGACCGACTCCCCGGTGTGTACCGATTGCCATGGTGAGCACGGCATCCTATCTCCGGATGACCCTCGATCGCCGGTTTCACGGTCGAAGGTGGCGGAGATGACATGCTCTCCATGCCATGAGTCGGCGGTCTTGAACGAGAAATACGGCCTCGCGACCGAGCGCCTGACGACCTTCATCGACTCCTACCACGGTCTCAAGAGCCGTGCCGGTGACACCCACGTGGCCAATTGTGCCTCCTGCCATGGGGTGCACCGGATCCTCCCCAGCTCCGATCCCACATCGACCATCTACCCTGGGAACCTCCAGCACACCTGTGGTGAGTGCCACCCGAACATCTCCGAGAAGATGGCATCGACGCCGATCCACGGTATGTCGGGCGAGGGTCTCAGGACGCCCATGGCCGAGTTCGTGGAAGATGTCTACATCGTGGCCATCATCGTGATCATCGGTCTCATGGTGCTCCACTGGATCATCGACCTGCAGCGGCATCTGCGCGATGTGCTCGCCAAACGGCCGCAGGTCCAACGGATGCGCATCGACGAGGTGCTCCAACACGCGTTGTTGGCGTTGTCCTTCATCTCACTGGTCATTTCAGGTTTCGCTCTGCGCTACGACCAGGGATTCGTCGCGCGCTTCTTCTTCGGCTGGGAGGGCGGATTCGAGGTGCGGGGAATCCTGCACCGAATCTGGGCGGTGGTCTTCATCCTGACGATCATCTGGCACAGCGTCCACATCACCACACCCCGCGGGCGCAAGTTCCTGGTCGATATGATTCCGATCCGGCGTGATTTCGAGTTCTTCGTCAGGAGAATGATGCATAACCTCGGACTGGGGCCGCCCATGGAGTGCATCCAGCGCTTCAACTACATCGAGAAGGCCGAGTACTGGGCCCTGGTGTGGGGCACCGCCGTCATGGTCGTCACCGGGCTCCTGCTCTGGTTCGACAACTGGTTCATCCAGTTCCTGCCAAAGGGCGTCCTCGACGTCGCCTTGGTCATCCATTTCTGGGAGGCCTGGCTGGCGTCACTGGCCGTGCTGGTTTGGCACTTGTACTCGGTGATTTTTCATCCCCACGTCTACCCCATGAATCCGAGCTGGATCACCGGCAACATGCCCGAGGACATGTACGCGCACGAGCACCCCGGTCACGTGGAAGAAGCGCGTCGGGACACCGAGGAGGCGCTAAAACGTCAGTTGGAGCGGATCCGACGACGGGAGGGGACTGACGTAACTGGACAAAATGGAGAGTCAGGGAAGCGCGATAAGTCGTCGGGCGGTGACGAGGACTGACCCGCCGTGCGAAATTGTGCCCTGGTCTGGTTCAGTGGGCGGCTGCGGCTGCGTCGTTCTCCTGCGAGACCTTTTCATCGGAGGGTTCCGCGACGCCCTGAATGATCGGGACGGCGATCTTGCACAGCACGGTGAAGATCAGAAACCCGATGGCGAAGATCCCGGCGCCGACCCGGACCTCGGTGAGGGTGGGCACATACTCGTAGAACTCACCCAGCGTGTCAGGGGTCATACCAGGTATCACCAGCGCCATGCCCTTCTCGATGTAGACACTCGAGTAGATCAGGAGACAGCCGATATTGAGGGTGACCAGATTGCGGCGGGTGACCGGGAATAGGAAGAGCAGGAACGCCACCACCCCACAGGCCAGTGACAGCCAGGCGAATGGGACCAACGCCCGGTGGCCGTGGACCCCGCTGAAGAGGTACTGGGTGTGGATCAGGTGGTGGGTGTTGGAGTAGTATTCCTTGAAGATCTCCGCGCCGAAGAGAAAGAGATTGACGAACATGGCGTAGGCCATGAGTTCGGCGATCTTCTGGATCGCCTCGTCCTTGATCTCGATGGAGGTGGTTCGCCGGAGGATCTGGAAGAGGATCAGCAGGATCGCCGGCCCGGAGCAGAAGGCCGATGCCAGAAATCGGGGCGCGAGGATGGCGGAGTTCCAATACGGCCTCGCCGCAGAGCCGGCGTAGACAAAGGCCGTCACGGTGTGGATTCCCACCGCGGCGGGGATCGACAGCAGCAGCAACGGCGCCACGAAGCTCCGGTTGTAGGGGCGGTGGTGGTAGGCGGTGTACAGCAGGTGGACCACGATGACAAGGTTGAGGATGAAGTACAGATTGAGGACCAGCACGTCCCAACCGAGGATCGATGATGGGAGGTTGAGGCTCCCGACAAACGGCATCAGGTGCCACACCCGGTCGGGCCGTCCCACGTCCACCAGCACGAACAGCATGCACATGGCAATGGCGCTCACCGCCAGCAGTTCACCGAATATGGCGATCTCTTTGATGGGTTTCCAGTTGTAGATGTAGGCCGGAATCACCAGCATGACGGCCGCCGCAGCGACCCCCACCAGAAAGGTGAAGTTGCCGATGTAGTAGGCCCACGACACCTGGTCGCGCATGTTGGTGACGATCAGTCCCTGGGACAATTGTTGGAGCCACGCGGTGATGCCCCACAGGGCCAGCAGGCCAAGCAAGCCGATCCACGCGAAGTACAGGCGATTGCCCTTGAAGGCCAGGCGGGCCGATCCGGTAACGAAGGAGGCGACGTCTTTTATCATGAGCTATGTCGCGTAGAAGTAGTAGAAGCGCGGCCGTGTGTTGAGGTCTTCCTTGAGCACGAACACCCTTTTTTCGCGCATCAGGTAGCGCATTTCCGATGCCTCGTCGAGCAGGTTGCCGAATTTGCGTGCGCCCACTGGGCAGATCTCGACGCACGCCGGATACCTCCCCTCGCGGGTACGGTGGATGCAGAACGTGCACTTCTCCACGATCCCCTTGGGTCGAGGTCGGTTGCCGAAGTAGTGGGTCTTCGGGTTGAGTTCTTCAGCGGTCAGACCGGGGTCGGACCAGTTGAAGTGGCGGGCGCCGTAGGGGCAGGCCGACATGCAGCACCGGCAGCCGATACACCAGTCGTAGTCGATGACGACGATGCCGTCGGGCTCCTGCCACGTGGCCTTGACCGGACAGACCTTGACGCAGGCCGGGTTGCGGCACTGCTGGCACGCAACCGGAAGGTAGAAGGCGTCGGGTTCGGGCACCGTCTCCGGCTCGTAGTAGGCGTTGGACTCTGTCAGGTGGATGCCGGTCTCCTTCTCCATCCGAAGTACTCGGATCCAGTGGATCTGCGGTTCACGGGACTGGTTGTTCTCGTGAACGCAGGCGTAGACGCAGCGCCGGCAGCCCACGCAGCGAGACAGGTCGAGACCGTAGCCGAACTCCACACCCTCAATCGGCGGTGTGTCCCTGACCGAGACCGGACGCTCGAAGCGTTGTGAGTAATCCCGCTCGAGTTGCTTGAGGATCGTCTGTTGGCGCTCGGGGCTCAGCTCCACGAATCGGGTGCTCAGCATCCGCTCCACAAAGCCCCTCGAGGAGCCGGCCGCGGTGGCCGTCACCGCCGACATGGCCGCCAGACCGCTGCCGATCAACACCGACCGGCGATCGACCTGTCGGTCGAGCCCACCTGCGGAGGGCGGGCATCCTCGCTTCGAGTCACTCACGATGGCCCTCCTCGCTGAGGCTGTCCGCGACGTCCCCCTCTGCGGCGGCCCGCAGAAACTGTGGTCGCAGCGGCGGCGGCAACGGCTCGATGGCCGTGAATCGTGGGGCATGGGGGTTGTGGCAGTGGGCGCAGAGCTGGTAGCTCTTGGCGCCGCTCCAGTAGCCCTCGCGGCGGCCATGGATGCCCTCCCGCCAGTCGCGGTAGATGGTGCCGTGGCACTGACCGCACAGCCGGTAGGACTCCTCGAAACCGATCAGCGTCCCGTCGACCAGGCGTAAGCTGTCTCGGTCGTCGGGGTTGTGACAGTCGAAGCACCAACGGCTCTTTGGGCCCGTGGTCGAGCTGGATGTCGTCGTGCATCTCCACCAGCTCGCGGCGCTCGGGGTTGACGTCCATTTCGCCGTGGCAGTCGGTGCACGGGTAAGTAGTCCTCGTACGCCAGAGGTTGTCTCACCCGGAACGTTTCGGAGGTGTCGGAGGCTCCAGCCGCCTCGACCTCCGGCAGGAGTTCCCGATCGAAATCGATCTCCGGAAAATCGCTCAGGCGAGTAGGCCCTTGTGCCGCCGGCGTCAGATGCCACGTCGCCGGCCCCGCCGCGCATGATGGAGAACAGCGTGAGCAGCGCCAGCGTCAGAAAGACGATCAGCAGCACCGCCAGCGACGAGGAGCCGGGCAGGAACTGCCGGGTTCCACCGTCGTCTGGCGCGGGCCGGTCAGGATTCTCCACAACTGGCTCCTTTTGCGATCAGGTGCACATCACCCGTGGGATGTTGCGGCCATCCTAGCAGCCTTCCATTCGGCCTTTTGCCACAACTTCTTCATCAATAGTGATTTCTCGGCGAGGCTCGGACCTTGATCCAGGTCAATGACATGGGGATTCTCGGAATCGAGAATGGGGTACCGATTTGCGAATGAGCGTCATGATAGTCTCGCGATTGCACCCCAGGAGAGAGAGATATGAAGGAAGCCGATTGGAGCGTCTCGGGCTTGGTTGTCACGACCCGCTGTGAGGATCTTGCCGCCGTTGCGGAAATTCTGAATGACCGCCCGGGCGTCGAGGTTCATGCCGGCGACCCCCACAGCGGCCGCCTGGTGGTGGTTCAGGAAGGCACATCGGTGGAGGAGCACCAGGACGGACTGCGTGAAATTCAGGCCCTACCCGGGGTGCTGACCGCCGATCTGGTCATTCACTACCAGGATCCCGATGCCCCCGAACAGCCGCCGGCAACTGGAGGAGCATGATGGACAGCCAGCTTTCGCGGAGAGACTTCGTCAAGACCAGCGTGGCGGCCGCCACCGCGGCCGCGGTGGGCGTGCCCGATGATCGGCGCGGCGCCGGCTTCCGATCTCGATTGCGACATCGCCTGGGAAAAGAGCGTCTGTCGCTTCTGCGGAGTGGGTTGCGGGGTGCAGGTGGGAACCAAGAACGGCCACGTGGCCGCGGTCAAGGGTGATCCGCAAGTGTCCGGTCAACCGCGGGTTGCTGTGCGTCAAGGGCTACGCCAACGCCAACATCCTTTACGGCGCCGACCGCCTCCACAAACCGTTGCTGCGGATGAAGGACGGCCAGTTTCACAAGGACGGCGATTTCACCGAGGTGTCGTGGGAACGCGCCTTCGACGAGATGGAGCGTCAGTTCAAACGGCACTACCGGGAACTGGGGCCTATCGGGCGTCGGCATCATGGGCTCGGGACAGTACACCATTCCCGAGGGCTACGCTGCGGTCAAGTTGGCCAAGGCGGGGTGGCGTTCCAACAACCTCGACCCCAATGCCCGTCACTGCATGGCTTCGGCGGTGGCCGCGTTCATGCAGGTCTACGGAATCGACGAACCGTCGGGCTGCTACGACGACATCGAGCTCACCGACACCGTGGTGACCTGGGGCGCCAACATGGCTGAGATGCACCCCATGCTGTGGGCACGGGTGGTCGACCACCGGCTGCGCAGCGCGACGTCAGGATCGTCAATCTCACCACCTACTCCAACCGCACCTCGGAGGCTGCCGACCACGAGCTGGTGATCCGGCCCCAGACCGACCTGGCGATTTGGAACTACATCGCACGCGAGATCGTCAAACGTGACGCCGTGGACCACGACTTCGTCAACAAACACTGCGTCTTCGCCACCGGACCGCACCGATATCGGATTCGGGATGCCGGCAACCGATGCGCACGCCTTCCCGGCCGAACTCGACACCCTGGCCCGGCAACGGGTGGTCACCCTGACCCGGGAGGAGGCCATCGCCCAGGGCCTCGACCCGGATCCAGGAGCACGTGGTGGAGCAGAAGTCCGCGGCCAACGCCGGCGCCCACTGGCTGATCACCTTCGACGAGTTCAAGAAGGGCCTCGAGCCCTACACCCTCGATTTCGTGGCCGAGCTCGCCAAGGGCGACCCCGACGAGGATCCTCGACGCCTTCAAGACCAAGCTGCAGGCCCTCGCCGATCTCTACGCCGACCCCGAATCGCAAGGTGGTTTCCTTCTGGACCATGGGCTTCAATCAGCACGCCCGCGGCACCTGGGTCAACGAGCAGGCCTACATGGTGCACCTGCTCACCGGCAAGCAGGCCAAGCCGGGATCGGGCGCGTTCTCGCTCACCGGCCAGCCGTCGGCCTGCGGCACCGCCCGCGAGGTCGGCACATTCGCCCACCGGCTTGCCCGCCGACATGGTGGTGGCCAACCCGGACCACCGGGCCCGCTCCGAGGAGATCTGGAAGCTCCCGGCGGGGACCCTCAACCCCAAGGTGGGCAGCCACATCACCCAGCAGATGCGCGATCTCGAGTCGGGCGCCATGCGCTGGCTGTGGGTCCAGGTGACCAATCCGTTCCAGTCCACCGCCAACGCCAATCACTGGTTGATCGGCGGCGCGAAGAAGGACTGCTTCATCGTGGTGTCCGACATCTACCCCACCTACTCGTGCAAGGTGGCCGATCTGATCCTGCCGTGCGCGGGCCACTTCGAGAAGTGGGGTCTCTACGGCAACAGCGAACGGCGCACCCAGGCGTGGCGCCAGGTGGTGGACCCGCCGGGCGAGGCCCGGTCCGACGTCTGGCAGATGCTCGAGTTCTCCAAACGCTTCACCCTCGCCGAGGTGTGGGGCAAGCAGCCGCTGCCCGGTCTCGCGGCCCCGGGATTCGACCGACGGCTCGGCTGCCCGACGTCCTGGCCGGCCGCAACCAAGATCGGCTACCGGCCGGACCAGACCCTGTACGAGGTCCTCTTCGCCACCCCGGAGGCCCGCGGAATTTCTCCTGGCCAGATCCCATCAGCCGGCGACCACGGCTGCTGCACGGCGGAGGCCAGTGGCCTCGACTGGTTCCCGGAGAAGGCGCTCTTCGAGGAGTACCGCCGCTTCGGGCTTGATCATGCCCACGACCTTGCGCCTTTTGACACCTACTACCGTGACGACGTGTATGGACTGCGCTGGCCGGTGATCGATGGCAAGGAGACCCGCTGGCGATTCAACGGGGACCATGACCCCTACGTCGCTCAGGGGGCAGACTTCGACTTCTATGGTCCGGCGCTCAAGGCTCTGCCCGAGGGAACCCTGTCCGGTTCCGGTGGCGGCGACAAGGTGTCGCTGGCCGGCAAGGCCAAGATCTTCTTCCGACCCTACGCTGCCCCGGCCGAAAGCCCCGATGATGCCTTCGATCTCTGGTTGTGCACCGGAAGGGTCCTCGAACACTGGCATTCGGGTTCCATGACCCGCCGGGTTCCCGAACTCAACGCGTCCCAGCCCAGGGCCCAGGTCTTCATGAATGGGGCCGACGCCGCTGCCCGTGGTCTCACCCGCAACGATGTGGCCGTGATCGAGTCCCGTCGCGGAACGGTCAATGCCGTGGTGGAAACCCACGGCCGCAACCGGATGCCGAGGGGCACCGTCTACGTGCCCTGGTTTGATGAGGGCGTACCCATCAACAAGGTGACGTTGGATGCCACCTGCCCGATCTCGAAGGAGATCGATTTCAAGAAGTGCGCCGTCAGGGTTTCGAAGGCCTGATGGGGGGATGAGATGAAGAGATCACTGCTCGTGTACGTGTCCATCGCCCTTGCGATGAGTTGTGCTTCCGGGAGCCCGGATCCAGACGCCGACTCGACGGCTGAAGCCCGATCGGTCGCCGCCGCTCCGAGCGCCGTCCCCGATAGCGAGATCGGGTTGGCCACCGGCACCGCCTTTGAACAGCCGGTCCAGGCGCCCATCGCATTCAACACTGTGGACCCGGGGGAGAGCGAACTCCGGCCGAGGCCCAACGCTGATTTTCCGCCGGTCATCTCTCATTCGGTGGAGGACCTGGACCCGATCACCCATGTCGAGAATCCCTGTCTCGACTGTCACGGTTCCGAGGCAGCCGTGTACTCCAACGCCCCCGCGGTTCCACCGAGCCACGAGGTGGACCTGCGCCGGTCGCCGGACACCGAGGGTGACGAGGTGGTGGGCGCCAGGTGGATCTGCACCTCGTGTCATGTGGCCCAGACCGACACCGAGCCTTTGGTGGCGAACTCAGTCGCGGGCTGAAACGAGGATCGGCGATTCGGCAGCCTCTGGTCACTTGTCGATTTTGGGTTTCATTATTGATTTCGGTTGTGGCATCCTTGGTGGCAGATGTCACGATGTGAGGTATGTGGAACGACGCTGCCGAGGGGCCAGCATTTCTGTGGGAGCTGCGGTTCCGCGGTGATGCCCGCGTCCGAGCTTCCGACCACCGGTGTGGATCATTTCCCCCGGCCGAAGAGGTCTGACACCGTGAGTTCCCATCCATCCCAGCTGTCCTCGGACCACGGCCGTTTTGTGCCGGGAACCGTTCTCGACGATCGCTACCGGATCCTCGGTCTCCTGGGGCGCGGTGGAATGGGCGAGGTCTACCGGGCGGACGATCTCAAGCTTGGCCAACAGGTGGCACTCAAATTTCTGCCCGAGGACTTCGAGAAGGACCCCGAGCGGCTGCAGCGCTTCCTCAACGAGGTCAAGACCGCCCGTCAGATCACCCACCCCAACGTCTGCCGGGTGTACGACGTGGGCGAGGCGGACGGCCGGCACTTTCTGTCCATGGAGTACGTGGACGGCGAGGATCTGGCGTCGCTGCTGCGGCGGATCGGGCGGCTACCCCAGGACAAGGCGGTGCAGATCGCACGCCAACTCTGCGCCGGCTTGGCCGCCGCCCACGACCAGGGCATCCTCCACCGCGATCTGAAACCTGCTAACGTCATGCTCGACGGACGTGGACGGGTTCGCATCACAGACTTCGGTCTGTCGGGATTGGCCGAAGCCTTCGAAGGGCTCGAACTCCGTGCCGGCACTCCCGCCTACATGGCTCCCGAACAGCTGGCGGGTCGTGAAGTCTCGGTCCGCAGTGATCTCTACGCTCTCGGTCTTGTGCTCTACGAGGTGTTCACGGGACGAAGGGCGTTTGATGCGGACAACGCGGTCGAACTCGCCCAGAATCGGGAGTCCGGTCCAACCTCCCCCTCGAATCTGGTCGAGAGTTTCGACCCCTCGGTGGAGCGGGTCATCCTGCGCTGCCTCGAGCTCGATCCATCGGATCGTCCGGGGACCGCGTTGGAGATCTCGGCGGCTCTCCCGGGTGGAGATCCGCTGGCCGCTGCGCTCGCCGCCGGCGAGACACCTTCCCCGGAGATGGTGGCTAATGCGGTAGAACCTGGCGCGCTGCGACCGGCGGTGGCCGTGGCGCTTTTGATGGTTGCTCTGGTCTGTGTGGCGGCGGCGGTGCTCTTCCGTCCCGTGGCCTTCCTCCACGAGCAGGTGCCCTTCGATCTGCCGCCGCAGGAGTTGTTGACCAAGGCCCAGTCGGTGTTCAAGGAGCTCGGATATGACGAGCTTCCGCGATATCGGTACTTCGGATTTCGGCCCAACGAAACGCTGATAGCACATCTCGGGTCCTCCGACTCGTCCCGAGAGATGTGGCGAGAGCTCGAAAATGGTTCGCCGCCAGGAGTTCTTTTTTGGGTCCGTTTCAGCCCCAAACCGTTGGAGCCCAACGGCTTTCACCGGAGCCATGTGATGTGGGACGACCCGCCCCGGAACATGCGCGGCGGTGTCTCGCTCCAGCTGGACACCCTGGGTCGTTTGGTGTCGCTCGAGGCGGTCGTGCCGGAGGTCAGAGGCGAGTGGACGGGTTCGGCGGAGCTCGATATCGACGGACTCTTCGACCGAGCGGGTCTTGCCTTGGCCGAATTCGTGGTGGCCGAACCAGTCACTATCCCGCCGGTCCCCACCGATCTGGTTCGCGCATGGGAGGGTCCCTTCCGGTGGTTCGGCGCAGACGAAGCAGCGGTGGTCGAGGCGGGGTCAATCGACGGACGGTTGACCTTTTTCACGATCTACGGTCCGCACAACGCACCTCGCCGTCTGGGAGACGGCG
This sequence comes from uncultured Holophagae bacterium, assembly GCA_963710645.1. Classification (GTDB taxonomy): domain Bacteria; phylum Acidobacteriota; class Thermoanaerobaculia; order Thermoanaerobaculales; family Sulfomarinibacteraceae; genus FEB-10. The sequence goes on from CAVQBD010000009.1 coordinate 1,672,817, forward strand.
ATGGGGAACCGTCGGAGCTCTTCGGCGCGGTCGTCCTTTTCATGGTTGTTTCGGTCATGGTCGGTGCGGTTCTACTCGCGCGGCGGAATCTGAGGCTCGGCCGGGGCGACCGCACCGGCGCCGCGAGAATTTCGGGCGTGATCTTCGTCCTCGTCTTCGTGTCGTGGTTCCTGTTGGGAACCAGGATGGGGGAGACGAGGCTGAGTGATCTGGTGCAGAACCTGGTGTTTGGTCGGGTTCTCGGCCATGGCTTGGCTCATGCCATGCTCTTCTGGCTCTTCTACGTGGCCCTCGAACCCTATGTCCGGAAAATCTGGCCGGGCACCCTCGTCTCGTGGACGCGTCTCCTGCGGGGTCGGTTCCGAGACCCCATGATCGGGCGCGATATTTTGGTGGGTGGCGTGACGGCCGGCCTCGTCGGCGGGGCTCTCCCCTGGATCGAACGGGTGTTGGAGATCCAGCTGATTGGACACTGGCCTGCGCCGCTTGTTGGAGATCTCCGGATGGGGTTGAGCCTGCTGCCGCTTGATTGGTTGGGTTCAGCCTTGGGCGACATCTACAACTCCATCTTCGTGCCAGCGCTAGTCCTGACGATTCTGGTGCTCTTGAGGATTTTCCTTCGGCGCGACTGGATTGCAGTGGTGGCGTATGTCGGCGTCATGACCCTGATGAACGTGCTCGGAAGAACGGCCACGACCCCGGCCTCCGTTCACATGGTGTTGCTGTGGACGGTGACATTGGTTGCGATGTTCACCGTCATGGTCTACACGCTGTTCCGATTCGGTCTGCTGGCCGGGATGGTCGCCTCCTGTCTCCTGCCGATTCTGAGTGCTTTCCTGTTCACCTCGGATCTCGGTCGATGGTACGCCCCGGGATCACTGCTGATCCTCGCGCTGATAGGTGGGCTGTATCTCTACGGGTTCGTCATCTCCCTCGGCGGCCGGCGACTGTTCTCAGACCCCTTCGAGAGCTGAATCCTGGTCCACGGTCGAGGGACACACCCCAGGAAGGGCAAGAAAATCGGCCATTGATGGGGTCTGGGGAAACCACCTCAGGGTCAAGATGGCTTTGAACCCGATTTCTTGGGTAACCTCCCCTCCTCCTTGAGCGCCTTCCGAAGCAGGAACTCGATCTGGGCGTTGACGCTGCGCAGATCGTCCCTGGCCCAACGCCGGACGGCGTCGAGCACCTTGGGATCGATCCGCAGCAGAAACGCCTCGCGTTCGGTCATGTATAGAGGGTGCCGGTGTTGACCACGGGCTGGGTGTGGCGGTCACTGCACAGCACCACCAGCAGGTTGGAAACCATGGCCGCCCGGCGCTCGTCATCGAGTTCGACGATGTTGTCCTTGGCGAGGTGATCCAACGCCATCTGGACCATCCCCACCGCGCCCTCGACGATCTTGGTGCGCGCCGCCACAACGGCCTGGGCCTGTTGACGCTGCAGCATGGCCGCCGCGATCTCCGGCGAGTAGGCGAGGTGGCTGATCCGCGCTTCGATGACGTTCACACCGGCCTTGTCCAGCCGCTCTTGAATGTCCTGCTGGAGCTGGTCGGAGATTTCTGAGGTGCTGCCCCGCAGGGACATTTCGTGGTCCTCGCTGTCGTAGGGGTAGCGGCTGGCCAGGTTGCGGAGGGCCGCCTCTGATTGGACGGCCACGAAGTCCTCGTAGTCATCCACCTCGAACATGGCTTCGGCGGTGTTGACAACCCGCCACACCACCACGGCGGAAATATCGACCGGGTTTCCATCGCGGTCGTTGACCTTGGATGGTCTGCCGTGGCTGCGGCTGGCCTTCTGGATCACCTTGCCGCCTTCCGACTTTTGTTCGGGCGTGTGCACCGACCCCGTTTCGAAGTTACGAATTCGCAGCGAGATCTTCTTTTTGGAGAAGAAGGGGTTGACCCAGAAAAAGCCCGACTCGAGAGCCGAGCCCTTGTAGCTTCCAAAGAGCAGCAGAACCCGTGCCTGGTTGGGCGCGATGGCCATGTAGCCAAACAGCGCTATGAAGCCCGCCGCGAAGAGCACCACGCCGAGGACCAGTTGGAGAAGGCCGCCTTCGGAGTTGTAGTCTCCGAGGTCGATGACCCCCACGATGAAGAACCAGGGACCGGCGATCAACAGGGCGATGGTCACAAGTAACGGGATCCAGCCTGAGATGGGTTTATAGGTCTTTTCTGCAGTCATTGGACACCTCCATGTCTGATACTAATATGATATCACATTAGTATCATACGCAGCGGCAGCCAATTTGTTCCATTTCCCTTGCGCCACCGTTCGGACCACGGGTCCGCACCGACGATGCAACTGGCCTCGAGGGAGGTGGAGGAAGAGAATTGAGTAATGTAAAGAAAAGCCGCCCAGGTCGAGGGCGGCTTTTTGGAAGCGTCCGCCTCAGACCCCGGGCTGGCAGAAACAGGACGAACGCAGGGTCGTGTCGGCCTGGGCCCATACCGTTTCGAAGCGGGCTTCGGCCACCTCGGCCTCGGCTGCCCGATCCTGCATTCTGAGGGCGCGAGCGAGGCCATAGAGCGACCACCCGTTGTCGGGCAAGCGGGCCAGGTCCTCCCGGTAGACCTTCTCGGCGTCCGCCCATCGGCGTTCCTGCATCAGGGTCGCACCGAGGGCGTGGCGAATGGGTTGGATCCAGTCAGGAGGCTCATCGTAGTTGAGAGCATCCTCACGGTCTGCCGCCTCGTACAACACATCGATTCCCTCGTTCTTTTTGCCCTCCCGGTACAGAATCTCACCTTCCACCAGGCGATCGGCAACGTCCAACAGATCATTGGCCTGGTTGTTGCCGAAGAAGGCGTCCTCGGGGAGCATTTCGCGCTGTTTGAGGAAGGCGGCCTGCTCCACTCGCGCCTCCTCGGGCCGGTCAAGCGCCGCGAGCGCCACCGCACGGGCGGCGTGGTGTATCGACCTTGTGAAGGGGAGGTAGTTCGCCGGCTCCGGCTCCTCGAGGATCTCCTTCCAGCGACCAAAGCGCATCAGCACCTCGTAGGGCATGGCGACGAAGCCGTCCGCCCAGATGGCGTTCTCTTCGAGCCAGTCGGTGGGAATGTCGTCCACAAGCTCGCGGATCGACGCCATGGCCATTTCACTCCGTCCAACCATCATTGCCGAATAGGCCTTCATGTGGTGGTTGTGCGACATATACAGCCGATAGAAGTCGGGTGGCTCGAGGGCCAGGTCCCGGTAGGCTCGATCAGCCTCGATGGCCTTGGTGTTGGCCACGATGGCTTCCTCCCAGCGGCCTCTGAGAACGTCGATGTGGGACGGCATGTGCACCATGTGCCCGAGCCCTGGCATGAGGTTGCGGAGACGATCGGCGGCTTCATCGGCACGCGCGGGGTCGTCCGATGCCTCGACCGTGTGGATGTAGAGATGGAGGGCGAGCGGGTGGTTGGGGTGTTGTGCCAGGACATCCTCGAGCAGGGCTACGGATTCGGGGGTCCATTCCTTGGCCGAGCCGTCGTGGTTCCACAGATCCCACGGGTGGAGGTCCAGGAGGGACTCGGCGTACAGCGCACCAACGTCACCGTCGTCCGGGAACCGTCCGTAGACCTCGGCCATGGCTTCGGCAAAGGCCTGATCGAGCGGGCCACGGTCCTCGGGTTGGGGTGAAGCGTACCGGGTGTTCACTGCCTCGATCAGCGCACGGTCGGCGCCGTCTTCGAGGGATCCTGACAACCGGAGGGCCTCCTGAGCGGCTTCGAAGGCCTCGGCCTCACGAGCTGGAGCGACGACGGAGTTGTTGATGTGGGGACCGTTGGCGTAGGCGATGCCCCAGAAGGCCATGGCGCAGCCGGGGTCGGCCTCGGCCGCGCTCCGGAAGGATCGAATCGCCTCGTCGTGGTTGAAGGCATACAAAAAGGCCAGCCCCTGATCGAAGTAAACCTGTGCCTCCTCGGAATCGGTTGCCACAGCTCGGTGGTGGGGCCCGGTGCCCTCAAAGAGTGGCTGGCTGTTCACCACGGTGTCGGTGGACGATCCGCCGCAGGCTGCCAGTGTCACGGTAAGTACCGCCGCGGCGCACCTTCTGAAACGATTGAGGTGGATGAGATTCATTTTCAGGGACTCCTTGGGCCAATAATCACATGATCCGAGAGAATGTCAATTTCATCGTCGGTTGGGAAGTTCGACGGTATTCACTGTCAGTCAGTTCATTTGTCCCTGTGTTTTCTCGTCGTGCGGCCGTCCTCTGGCGGCAGATCGATCGCCAATCGGCGGATCTTGCGATGCAACGTGGTCTTGTGGATGCCGAGCTCACGGGCGGCTTCGGTGCGATTCCAGCGATTGCGGGCCAACACGTCGCGGATGAAGGACGCCTCGACATCTTCGAGGAGGACTGGGGCTTTTTCGCCTTCAATACACTTCTTTGCGAGGAGCCAATCCGGAAGGTCGTGCTCCTGGACCTGTCCGCCGGAACACATTACGTAGCCGTGTTCCACGATGTTCTCGAGCTCCCGTACGTTGCCAGGGTAGTCGTAGTCCATCAGGCGTTTGACAGCTCCGCGGGAGATGCCTTCAATGACCTTTCCACGGGTCGTCGAGAGGCGGCGGAGAAAGCTCTCGGCCAACGGCAGGATGTCGGCCGTGCGCTCACGAAGGGGCGGCATCTCGAGGCGGATAACGTTGATGCGGTAGTAAAGATCCTGCCGGAACGACCCGGCTCCGACCATTTTCGACAGGTTTTGATTCGTGGCTGTGATGATTCGTACATCGGCCGAGACGCTGCGAACGTCGCCGAGAGGCTCGAAAACCCGCTCTTGGAGCAATCGCAGGATCTTGACCTGGAGGGGCAACGGCATATCGCCGATTTCGTCCAGGAAAAGGGTGCCTCCCTCGGCCGCCTCGACCCGTCCGGGCTTGTCTGAGTCGGCGCCGGTGAATGCTCCCTTGCGGTAGCCGAAGAGCTCGGATTCGAGGAGTGCTTCGGGAAGCGCTCCGCAGTTGATTGTCACCATCGGGCTATCGCGCCGTGAACTCTCGTGATGAATGGCGCGCGCCAAGAGCCCCTTGCCGGTCCCGCTCTCTCCCTCGATGAGAACCGTGCTGTCGCTCTGCGCGATGGTGGGAACAATCTCCAGCAGCTTCTTGACTCGTGCGTCGGCCGTGATGATTCGGCTGTCCCCCGTCAGACCTTCCACATCCGACAGTAGGGCTCGCACGAGGTTGAGGTCGCGAAACGTCTCGACGCCGCCTACGACCTGGCCGTCGTGATCCCGGAGCAGGGCGGTGGAAACGGTGACTGGAATTCTGAGCCCGGAATCGTCACGAATGTGAATGAGGAGATTGACGATCGGTTTGCCGGTTTCCATGGTGTATCTGAGGGCGCACGCCTCGTCACAGATATTGGACCGGAAGACCTCACAACATGGCCTGCCCAGAGCGTCTTCACGGCGGACGCCCAGGGTCCGTTCCGCGGCGTCGTTGAAGCACGTGATGCGCCATTCTCCATCGACGGCGAAAACGCCGTCCGAGATGCTGTTGACCACGGCTTCGAACCGATCGTCGCGGCGTCGTTTGCCGGCTGGGTTGTCCGCGGTCTCTCGTTCCAAATTCCTGTGGGTCGTCATGATGCCTCTCCCTCGCTCGGCGTCCGTCAATAGAAGCGAAAATGCCACTGTTTTCGAAATCAGAGTAGCGTAAATGCTCTGAATCGTCATCGTGTGTATGGTGGATCCGCCACCCAATACCGTCCCAAATGCCTGAGATCAAGGGACATACTTCGATCTCGGACCTCAGCGTACGGTTTGGCACACGATGTGCTCTATGAGGATGTGACGGCGATGATCGGATGATCCGGTGGTCTCGCCAAGAACAGAAAGGAGTCAAGCAATGGAAGCGAAGCACGGAGACACGGTGTACGTCGGACCAGAACCCCACAAGGCTGCTCGTCCCATGAAGGTGGTGGTGGCGGACAACGGTTGCACCTGGCTGTGTGACGCCAGCGTGGACGAGACCAGGGACCTGGAAGAACAGGGCTGCTGGCGGTGCGCCGAGGTTCCCTTCACCCGCAACGACTGAGGGCTTTCGGCGACGGCGGACTCACCGTCCGCCAGGGCCGATCCCTGGATACCGAAAGGAAGGACAAAATGGCGACCAAGGCACTCACGAGTCACGACATTTTCAGCTTCCTGCAACCCGAGCAGGTGAATGCGGTCAGCGAAGTGGCCGAGGTCCAATCGTTCGGGGCGGGCGAAACCGTGTTTGACCGGGGCGAGAGGGCAGACTCCATGTACGCCGTCCTCGAGGGAGAAGTGCGCCTTCAGCTCCCCCGTGAGGGCGGGGTCAGCCTTCACATCGAGGACCTCCAGAAGGGGGCGCTGTTCGGTTCGTGCGTCTGCTTCGACCTCAGCGAGTACTCCCTGACCGCCGTGTGTACCCAGAACACTGAGCTGCTCAAGATCAGCGCCTTGGGACTGAAGCGAGTGATGGAGGACGATCTCGCCGTCGGCTACCCGGTTCAGCGGATGATTTCGAGGACCTACTTCAGGCGTTACCTCGACACCATGCAGAAGCTCAAGACCGTCGCGGAGGCTCTTTCAATCACAGGCAATTGAATTACTTGAATACCGAACGGAGCGATGAACGGTGATCGAAAAGACATTCACGCCCTTGACGATTGGGCCTGTGGAACTTCCCAATAGATTGGCTTTGGCACCGGTCAAGACCGCCCTGGGAGGAATCGACGGCAGGGCTACAGCGGGGCACGTCGAGTACTACCGGCGTCGCGCTGTGGGCGGGGCCGGGTTGATCATTGTCGAACCGCTGTACGTCGATAGCCTCGGCAAGGAGCATCCGCGTCAGCTCGGCGCACACCTTGACGACGTTCATCACGGATTGCGGAAAGTTGTGGAGGCGATTCACTGTAGCGGTTCGGTCGCTTTTGCCCACCTCAATCACGCCGGTCGCGCCGCCAATCCCAAGGCCATCGGAGGCGCGCCAGAGGCTCCGTCAGCCGTGGCCTGTCCGAGTACCGGCGCCAACCCAATTGCAATGACCCGGGATCGAATCGGGAAGGTCGTCGGCACCTATGCGCAGGCGGGTCGCCGGGTCGCCGCGGCCGGTTTTGACGGCGTCGAGCTGCAGCTCGGGCTTGGCTATCTTCCGGCCCAGTTCCTGTCGCCAAAAACCAACCTCCGCGACGACGACTACCGGTGTGACCCGGAGCGAAGGTGGCGTTTCGTGGACGAGCTGGTGACGACCCTACGCCAGACCCTAGGTGTCTTGATGGCGCTCACGGTTCGAATATCGGCGGACGAGAAGGTGGAGGGCGGGCTCGGACTTACCGACGCGATCGAGCTCGCCCGTCGGGTGGAGGCTTGGGGCGTGGACGGCCTCCACGTGGTCAGCGGCTCGGCCTGCGACAGCCCGCCCTGGTACTACCAGCACATGGCGCTCCCCGGCGGGGTCAACGAGATGCTGGCGGCGACGATCCGATCCGAGGTCACGATACCGGTCCTCGTGGCCGGGCGACTGGGTTACCCGGAGCGAATCCGACAGGTTCTAAACGAAGGCATGGCGGACGTCGTGGCCCTGGGGCGCCCACTGGTGGCCGATCCGGACTTCCCGCGCAAGATGGCGCTCGGCCGGGAGGACGAGATCATGGCGTGCGGATCGTGCCTCCAGGGTTGCCTCGCGCAGGTGAAGGGAGGTGGGCCCATCAGCTGCCTCATCAACCCTGAGGTGGGCAAGGAGGGCTCCCCACCGCCGGCCGCGACCGGCCACGGCGAGCGGCTGGTCGTCGTGGGTGGCGGTCCCGCCGGAATGCAGGCGGCGCTTACCGGCGGGCGTCGAGGATGGGCCGTGACTCTCCTCGAACGTCAGCCGGAGTTGGGCGGCCTGTTCGCCCTCGCGCCGGCCACGCCGGGCAAGGAGGCGATGGACCGGCCGCTTCAGTCCATGGTGAGGGCGGTGAAGCGCTCCGATATCGACGTTCGCACCGGTTTCGAGGCCACGGTGGACTCTATCCTGGACCTCGAGCCGGAACACGTGATCGTGGCAACCGGCTCGCTGCCGGTCATCCCGCCGATCCCGGGTCTGAACGACCCGCTGACCGCGGCCGATGTTCTGACCGGCCGCCGATTGCCGGGTCCGCGCGTTCTGATCCTCGGTGGCGGCCTGGTCGGCATCGAAATGGCGGAGAAGCTGGCCGTTCAGGGTCACGAGGTCGTGGTTGTCGAACTGCTCGCCGACATCGCGCGCGACATGGAGGCGATCACCCGCAAGATGACGCTTCGTCGTCTCCAGGAGCTGCCGATCCGTGTTCATTCATCCACCCGTCTGACCCGCCTCGAGGACGGTGAGGCGTTTGCGTTGATCGAGGGCTCTGAGGGCGAGCGGTCCTTGGGGGTGTTCGACTCGGTCCTGGTGGCAGTGGGTCACGACTCCCACGACCCGCTCTCCCGGGCTCTCGAAGATGCCGGCGTTCCGGTCAGCGTGATCGGTGACGCGTCGCGACCGGGACAGATCCTGGACGCGACCGGGGGCGGTTATGCCGCGGTTGCTGATCAAATGCGGCTCGCGCCGAGCTTGGAGGGAGTGACCCCATGAGATATATCGTCGCAACCGATGGTTCTCGATCCAGCCTCAAGGCCGCCGACTTCCTGGTGAGACAGTCCTGCCCCGGGCTGGAAGACGAGATCTTCGTCATCTACGTCTTCCCGCTCCCCTCCGATTCGGAGTGCTACGAGGGCGTGGTGTCCCTGCCCACCGACGCCGGCGACGATCGCATCGCCAAGGTCGCGCGACCGATCTTCGAAAAGACATTGGAGGCCCTGGACGGATTGGAGAGCCGGGTCCATGAGGTGATTTTGATTGGAAATCCGGCCATGGAAATTGTCGAGTTCGCCATGAACCTCAGGGTGGATCTCATCGTCGCCGGGACCCGGGGACGGTCACCCGTGCAGGAGCTCTATCTCGGCAGTGTCTCCAGCGCACTGACCCATCGTGCGCCGTGTTCGGTTCTCATCGTCCGGTGACTCCACCCGGCGTGGGACCCGCTGCTTGTCGTGGCGAAAGGCCCGCCAGGAAGATCCCGGCTCGAGAATCCGCCCGGCGGAACAGGAGGGACGACATGGAAGCTCGCGAGGTGATCGACCAGATTGAAAGACAGGCCATCATCGCCCTCGATGCCGAGGATCTGCCGATGCTTATCGAGGCGTCCGACACCATCCGGGCGGACGACACCTGCGTCGCGGGTTGGATCCGGATCCTGTCGCTCGGAGGTTACATTCTCGTCCAGGAGCAGACCCCGGAGAGCGAGGTGCTCGTTCGGAGACTGAGTTCGAGGGACTCTGCGGAGGAGTTCATCGAGCATCGCCTGGCTTCGTACGAGCGCATGTGGGACGGATGCGGCTGCACGATCGACTACCGACAGCCGCCCGCGGACTCCTGACCAGTGGTTGGTCCGCTGGTCGGTGGCGCTCTGTTCTCGGTCGGGGGCCGAGGCGGATGAGTTCCGGCATGAACCCGCCGTTCACCTTCGGACCGGTACCTTCCCGTCGGCTCGGCCAGAGTCTTGGCGTGAACAACATCCCGCCCAAACACTGCTCGTATGCCTGCGTGTACTGCCAGCTTGGCCGTACGCCCAACATGACGGTGGAGCGGCGGACCTTCTGCCAACCCAAGGCTATCGCGGACGCCGTAAAACGTCGTCTTGACGAGTGTGGTCGCGCCGGCACGGCGGTCGATTATCTGACGCTGGTGCCCGACGGAGAGCCGACTCTGGACGTGAATCTCGGGCGGTTGCTGACAAAGCTGCACGGGCTCGGGCCACCCTTAGCGGTCATCACGAACGGATCGCTCATGGACCGCGAAGACGTGCGCTCCGAGCTTGCCATCGCCGACTGGGTATCGGTCAAGGTCGATGCGGTCGACACCAAAACCTGGCGTCTGGTGGACCGCCCGCACGGGCAACTGCGGCTTGAGGACATCCTCGAGGGTCTGCAGGTCTTCTCTCGGGCCTTCCGAAGCACGCTGGTCACGGAGACCATGTTGGTGGCGGAGGTCAACGATAGCGAGGCAGCGCTCGATGCTCTCGCCAAGTCTGTTTCAGGCTTTGCGCCGGCGGTTTCCTATCTTGCGGTTCCTACTCGGCCTCCGGCGAAGTCGTCGGTCCGGCCCCCAAGAACCGACGTCCTGGTTCGCGCATTCGAGGCGTTCTCCCGTCTGCTGCCGAGGGTCGAACTGCTGGTCGGCGAACCCCTCGAAGCTGTTGCACCGAGCAGCGACGTGGAGCGGGACCTGCTGGCCATCACTGCCGTTCACCCCCTTGACGAAGGTGCGGTTGTCGAGCTCGGGGGAGGCTCACGTCAGGCGCTCGAGGTCGCTGAAGACTTGACGGCGCGCGGACAGCTTGAAGAAGTTTTGTACCGCGGGCGTCGTTTCTTCGTGCGCTCGTTCGCCCGGCAGCGGGATCAACTGGCTGGATATACGCCCCGCCGCGGCAGCAGGGTGACTTCATCGCGCTGAGCGGAGGGTGAGCGAAACCGCGAAAACGCCAGGGAAGGAGGCTCTCCATGTGTGAGCTCTTCGCCATGTCGAGCTCCCATCCTGCGACCGTGACCTAATCGATGCGGGAGTTCGCCCGACATGGCGGCCTGACCGCGGATCACGCGGACGGCTGGGGGCTGGCCTACGTGGAGGGTCGGGACGTCAAAGTCTCCCGGGATACCGATGCCGCCGCCGACAGCCCGTATCTCCGGTTGGTCTCTGGTCTGGAGTTACGGAGCGAGATCGTGCTCTCCCGCATTCGTAGGGCGACCCAGGGCGTGGTCGCTCTGCGGAACACATAGCCCCTTGCCCGCGAGTTGGGCGGTAGGATTCACCTGTTCGCGCACAACGGCGACCTCGCGGGTATTGACCGGAGGCCCCGGCTGCGGCTCGGCCGGCAACTGCCGATCGGCGAAACCGACTCCGAGTGGGCCTTCTGTGTCCTGCTCCATCGTCTGAGTTCAGTGTGGTTGGAGTCGAGGGTCGCACCCGGCCTCGGGCTCCGTCGCCGGATCGTTGCTGAATTCGCGGCGGACATTCGCGGGCTGGGGTCGGCGGGTGAATGACTCTTTGTGATATTATTTTGAGAACGACAATCAATATCAGGGAGAAGCCATGACCATTCATCCTTGGCGGCGTTACGTTGTTCCACGAACCGTCTGCCTTATCTTCGGCGTGATGGCTGTGGTGTCGCCACGTTTGGCCAAGGCCGGGAACCCCCTGTTCGAGGACGGCTTCGACGGCGGCTCCGCGTGTACCTGGTCGGCCATGAGCCCCGCCGGGGGCTGCCCTCCCCGGTTCGCTGGGATCACCCTGGCCGCCGCAACCGGCCGCGAGCAGATCACCCTCGGTTGGCTGCCGGCGGTGGATGACGTGACGCCCCCCGAAGATGTGCTCTACCGTATCTTTCTTGGGGACTGCAGTGGCCCGGGCTCAGAGATTGGGACCGTTGACGGCGGAACAGGGATCGTGATCGACGGGCTCGAGGCCGACACGACCTACTGCGCCCGGGTGGTGGCGGAGGACCAGGACGGGCAGGGCTCCAGCGGCCCGTCCAACGGTTCGCAGTGGGGCCTGCCGATCAAAACGCTCACCCTCGACCAGGTGGCCAGCGCAGTTCCCTTGGAGACGGCAGAGAGTCTGTACCTCGGACCGGCCACAGCGACCCCGACGTCCCTCACCTTTCAGCGGGGGCCGAATGCTGTCGAACCGACGGTGGGAGCGGTTCTGATGGGCGAGCTTGATGGGGAGGGTGGTTACATTCGACAGGTAGAGAGTGTTTCGTCGACCCCCGATGAGATCGTTGTCCAGACCTCGGCCGCTTCTATCGAGTTGGCCATGGACCAGTTCGAGTTGAGCACCAGCTCGTGGGTGTCGCCGATCGATGAAAACCAGGAAGCGGCTCAAGAAGCTCTGCGAATCGCTCTCGGCACCACGCCCGGTTTGCCACGTCCGCGGCCAATTGTTGAAACGACCACCGAGCGATTCAGTGGACAAGTCGGTGGGTTCGAGGTGATCCCACTGAAGGATCCGCGTTCTTACCGGTTGGTTTCAATCGACCCGGCCAACGCTGATGAGGCGATCGAGATTGGCGAAGAACTGACCCTCGACTTGAACCTCGACTTCACACCGGAGTTCAGAACGAATGCCCTGTGGAGTCCCGGTGGAGTCAAAGAAGCGGAGGTCATCGGCATTGGAACGCTCACCCTTTCGGCGCTGGCCGAATACCACTTCGAGGCCGCGGCGACCTACGAACCCGACCCATTCACACTCTTCAGCTCCTCTTGGCGGTCGGTCTACGTGGTTGGGAGTGTTCCGGTGTACCAGAAGATCACCTTTTCGCTCGAGGCGGTGGTCACCGCGTCGGCGAGTGCCGAGATCACGGCCTCGGCAGAAGCCACCGCCACCGCCACCCTCGAGGTCGGAGTACGGTATGACGAGAACACGGGGTGGAACACCGTGTTGGACCAGTCCTTCGGGACCGACCTCATTGCTGATCTGAGCGTGGTGGGCGGTGTCCAGGCCGAGGTCAGGCTCGTCCCCAAGGTGACGGTGGAATTCTACGAGGCGGTCGCAGCGTGGATCTCGGTGGAGCCGTCGGTGAGCACCGAGCTGATGGCTGAGGGTACGACCGTCGCTCCCTGCCTCCCCCTTGAGTTGACCCAATTCGACGCCGATCTCGAGGTGGAGGCCAAGGTCGGGGTGGACTTCACGCTGATTGGTGATTACAGCCTCTTCGAGGCCACGGTCTGGGACCCGGAGCCCTGGGTGTTGTTCAGCCTTCCCGGGGCCTCCATCAGCTCGACCGGGACAGCCCCGGTCAATCTGCAGGCAGACATCACCGATGGGGTGAACAACCCCTTCGACCTCGGCTCGGCCCAGTGGTGGACCGGCGACAGCGGAGTGGTGCTGACGGCCGACCCGTCAGATCCCAGGATCGCGACCCTCTCCTGTACGGAAAACGGCGCCTACAACGTGGTCTTCTCCGGCCACGGGGTGCTCGGACCGATTGCCCGCCGTTGCACCGAACGGACCGTGGTCTGCACCACCGGTGCGGGCGGCGGCGACATCACGATCAACCTGGCCGACGGTTTGACCATGGACCTTGTCTACATCCCGCCAGGGACATTCATGATGGGTTCACCACCAGATGAGTTGGGCAGGGACTCCGACGAGGAGCTCCATCAGGTGACCTTGACCCAGGGCTATTACTTGGGAACGACGGAGGTGACCCAAGCCCAGTGGGAAGCCGTGACCGGATCGCCGATTCCGACCGGCGGCATCTGTGGCACTTCCAGCTACGGACCCGACTACCCGGCCCACTGTGTGTCGTGGGATCAGATCGCGGGGCCCGGCGGGTTCATGGATCTGCTCAACCAGCACCTGGCGGACACCGGCCAGCCCGGAGCCGGCCTGATGCGTCTTCCCACCGAGGCCGAGTGGGAACGGGCGGCACGAGCTGGAACTGAGACGCGGTTCAGCCACGGCGACGTGCTCGAGTGCAACGACTTCAACTGCAGCGAATGCACGGCGCACGACCTCTTCATGTGGTGGTGCGGCAACGCCAACACTAGCCAGCAGGTGGGTGAGAGGCAGCCCAATGCGTTCGGCCTGTATGACATGCACGGCAATCTGTGGGAGTGGGTCCAGGACTGGGCCGGTCTGTACGGTCCCGACCCGCAGGTCGATCCGATCGGCCCGGGAACCGGGCTTCACAAGTCCACACGCGGGGGGGCACACTACGTCTACCCTCGCTATGCTCGGTCGGCATCCAGGTCGAGTCAGTCGCCTCAGGCCACAGGTGACTATTCGGTTGGTTTCCGCATCGCGAGGACCGAGTAAACTCGGCAGGGAAATCCGATTCGTCCACAGGAGGAGCGAATGAGCAAGGCTGCGCGAAGCGTCTGGGTGTTTTCGATCTATCTCTTCGTCCTCGGGTTCGTGCTGGTGGTGGTGCCCAACACCCTGCTGTCGCTCTTCGGCTTGGCTGAGACTACCGACGTATGGGTGCGGGTCGTGGGGATGTTGGTAGTGATTCTCGGCTACTACTATATGACCGCGGCCTCGAGCGAGTCCACCGCCGTCATTCGGGCGACCGTGGTGGGCCGGTGCGCCGTCCTGGTGTTCTTTGTCGCCTTTGTGCTGCTCGAGTTCGCGCCGCCCATTCTCACCCTGTTCGGAGTCATCGATGCCGCTGCGGCGGCCTGGACCGGCTTCGCCCTGAGGGCCGCCCGCGCGGCCTGATCGGCGGTTGCTCGTCGGCTAGTGGGCAGAGGACCCGCTGCCGCAACCTCACCGGGATGCAGGGCGACGGAGGCCCATGTATCATGCAGCCGGCGCGTATGCCGCCTGGATGGTTGAAGATGGCACCCGACACCGAGACATTTCCTGACTTCATGGAATGGCAGGACCTGGACTCTCTGGTGGGCTCGATCAGGACCCGGTCGCTGGTGGCCCGTCCGACCACCATCGAGGAGTGCCGCGAGGCGCTGGACTACTGTCGGCAGCACAGTCTGACCGTCTGTGCCCGCGGCGCCGGGCGCGGCTACGGTGATCTCGCGCTGAACGACGGTCAGGCGTTGCTCGACATGAGCACCATGAACAAGATCATCGGCTACGACGAGGAAACGCAGCAGATCACCGTAGAAGCGGGTGCACGGTTGGTTGATATCTTTCAGTTGGTCCACCACCATCTGCTCACGCTGCCCGGCGTTCCAACCGAGTCCCACTCCTCAGTCGCCGGCGCCATCAGCGCAAACGTCAACGGCAAGGACGGTTGGCGCTACGGCAATTTCTCCCACCAGGTCGTCAGCCTCAAGATGCTGCTGGCCAACGGAGAGGTGATCACCATCGACCGCGACCACAAACTTTTCCCTGCCGTCATCGGTGGCATCGGATTGCTCGGGATCGTGGTCGAGGTCACCCTCCAGCTGGTGCCGATCCCTTCGCCTTGGGTGGAGATCCACCGCATCCCGGCCGCCAATGTGGACGCACTGCTCGAAACCATGGAAGAGGTGAAGAAGACCCACGACGCGGCGGTGGTGTGGGTGGACGCCTATTCCAGTGGCCGGAAGATCGGGCGTTCGGTCATCCACGCTGCGAAGAGGATCGAACACCCGGACACCGAGGAGGAGCGCAAGAAGTACCTGGCGGCCGGTTTCAAGCGGCTCGACGATCACCGACGGATGGGTCTCGCACTGCACGAAAAACTGGGCCCGTTCCTGTCGCTCATGCTGGAGTTCCAGCGACCGCTGGTGAAGGTGTTCAACAAGCTCTACTACGCCATGGGAAGGGTGCTCTACAAAATGGGGCGGGACTCGAACACGGAGCTCTTCCTCAGGTTCAATTTTGAGGCCAGTTTCACCGTACCACCCGCCCATCTGGTCTGTGGGCCGCGCGGCTACACGGTCCAGCTCAACTTCCCCGAGACCCGTGCCCGAGAGGCGATCGTCGAGCTGATCGGGATCTGTCAGACCTCTCCCAGCCCGCCTGTCACAACCATCCTGCGCGCCCACAAGGCGGACGAAGGCATGCTCTCCTTCTCCCAGGACGGCTACAGCCTCAACTTCGAATTCCACCCCAAGCCGCGCAACGAGGCCGCCAGCCGCGAGGCGGTGGACCGGCTGATCGATGCCACGGTGAAGTACGGCGGCAAGATCCACCTCGCCAAGGACCAGGTGCTGCGACCCGAGCAGTTCATGAGGATCTACCCTCGATTCGTGGAACTCCTCGAGATCAAGAAACGCCTCGATCCGGAGGGACTCTTCACGTCAGACCTGGCCCGCCGCGTCGGCATCGATCCGTCGATCACCTCATCGGCCTGGGAGTAGGTCCCACCGCCCACCCGGATCCCCGAGATCCGAGCCACGAGCCGCGAGATCCGAGATCCGAGATTCGAGATCCGAGATCCGAATTTTGAATTTTGAATTTTGAATTTTGAATTTTCCGGTATCCATCTGTTCTCCCTGGATCCCCGAACACAGGGGTTCTGCGGATCACTCACCGATCGCCTGCCCGATCCCTACAACTTCCCTGGACATTCCCTAGGACTCTGGGAAATCGCTGCACCACCTTGTCTTTATCAACACAAGGAGGCAGCAGATGATCACGAGTCGCAACCCAATGTTCGCCACCGCCCTGGCCCTAGGCCTGGCCGTGGCAGCTCTTGTCACACCGCAGGCCGGAGCCGACGTGCTCGCCAGCGGCAACCTCCCCGGCACCTTCGGACTCAGATTCGGGCCGGACGGCCTGCTTTATGTCTGTACCAACGCCGGGCTCGCGGTCTTCGATCTCGCTCAGGGTCAGATGGTGGACCTCATCGGGCCCGAGCGCGGGGTCATCGGCCCGGAGGACGTCATTTTTGGGCCCGATGGTGCCATGTACTGGTCGTCCATGTTCACCGGATATGTGGGGCGGATGATCCCGGACGGCACCGTCACCACCCAGATGGTCGCGCCCATGGTCAACTCTCTGGTCCTCTCGGAGGATGGCCGGCTCTTCGTCACCGAGCCCTGGATCACCGATTCGTTGTGGGAGCTCGATCCGGCATTCGTCGATCCACCGCAACAGATCGGTGCCGGGTTCGGCGGTCTCAAGAACCCGGAGTTCGGTGCTGACGGACTGCTCTACGGCGCTCTGATGTGGGGCGGGCAGGTGGTGAAAATGGACGTGGATGACCCGGCGAACACCACTGAGACCATCACGGATGACATACCGGGACCCTTCACCGCACGCTTTGGTCCCGATGGCATGCTCTACGTCGTTGACCGCACCAACTTCACGGTGGAGCGAACGGATCCAACCACCGGCAGCCACTCCACCTATCTCGAGCTGCCCTTCGGTCCCGACAACATCACCTTCGCCCCCACCGGCATGATGTTCGTCACCTCCTACACCGACGGGGTGCTGGCGATGGCGCTGCCCGATGGTTCGGTCCAGGAGATCGTGCCCGGTGGTTTGATCCTTCCCTCCGGCATTGCGGTCCAGGAGCGCACTGACGGCGAGTCGGTCTTTGTCGGCAATCTCTTCTCCCTGCGCGAGTACGACGGTGCCACCGGCGCCGTCCGCAGCGTGGAACGCTACCGGTTCCCGGCCGTCGAGTTCGGCGGCGCGATGTCCGTGGGCGGCGCGGGTGACAACCTCGTGCTATCCAATTTCTTCCCGCCCGGCGGTGGGCGGGTTCAGGTTTGGGATCCCGCAGCCGGTGAGCTGGTGGAGGAGGTCACCGGCATTGCGGTGCCCATGAACGCGATCGGGTTCGGGGACGATCTCATCGTGGTAGACATGGGCATGGGGGAGGGCCAGGCACAGGTCCTTCGCGTGGGCTCGGGCGGCAGCACCGTGCTCGCCGATGCGAGCGATCAAATCTATGTTCCCCTCGGCCTGGCAGCCACCGCCGACGATCTCTGGGTGGGCGACTGGATGACGGGAATGATCTGGCAACTCATCGCCGATGGCCAGGAGTTGGCCCAACCGATGCCAGTGGCACAGGGGCTGTCGGGCCCCGAAGGCATGGCTGTCGACCACGATGGATCGTTGCTGGTGGTGGAGGGCACCGCCGGCCGAGTGTCCCGGGTACGGTTGACCACCGGCGCGATCACACCGGTGGCAAGCAACCTTCAGCTGTCGGGACCCGGGGCGGGCATGCTGCCGCCCTTCGGACTCATCAACGGCATCGACGTGGGGCCGTCGGGGGCGATCTACGTGCCCGGAGACCTTGGCATCCTGGTCTACCGGCTGGTGCCGCGTACCCTTTATCTGCCAGGTGCTGCCAACACGCCAGGCTTCAACGGCAGCCGGTGGACCACCGACCTCGAGCTGCACAACCGTGGTCAAGACGCCGCCACCTACACCGTCGAATTGCTGGTGAGTGGCCAGGCAAACACCTCGCCCACAACCGTCGGGTTCGAGCTGGCGCCGGACATGAGCGTGCGGTATCGGGACGTGGTCGGCCAGCTCTTCGACACCGACGGAACGGGTGCGCTGCGGGTGACCGCCGTTGGTGGTGATGTGATGGCCTCAGCACACACCCGCACCGAAGGCGGTGGTGGCTTCTATGGTCAATACATCGAGGGCATGGAGGAGGCCGACGCGGCAGTCGACGGCTCCGAACAGCGGATCATCCAGCTCGAAAATTCCTCGGCGGCCCGCACAAACATCGGTGTGGTGAGCGCGTGTGCCATACCGATGACGGTGGATCTCGGACTCTTCGAGGCGGACGGTACCCCCGCGGGTCAGATGCAGCTCGAACTCGAGCCATTCGGCACGGCCCAGACCAACGATCTCTTCAACAGCCTGAACGGTATGACTGTGGAGACTGGTAGCGACATGTATGCCGTCATCACCTCGGCGACTCCGGGTGCGGCCTGCTTCGCCTACGCGTCAGTGGTGGACAACAGCACCAACGACCCCATTTTCGTTCCGGGAAGGTAGGCACCGGAACCGGGCCCGGGCCCAGCGCCCGGGCCCTTCCTCGAGGGGGGCTCATGGCGCCGTTCAGGCGGAGGAGACACCGCGCGATGGTCCCGCATGGAGTGGTTGTGCCCTTCCCCAACACCGGGGGTCGGGGATACAATGAACAACACATGCGTCCCGCTCCAGTGCCGTCTCTCAGAACGAGCGGTCCCTTCCTGCTCGGCGAGTGGACGGTGCGTCCCGAAAGAAATCTGCTCGAGACCTCAGGCGACAGCCATCATCTTGAACCGAAGGTAATGGATACGCTGCTTCTCCTCGCGGATCGGGGCGGGGAGGTCGTGACCAAGGACGATCTCATCGATGGAGTATGGGAAGGCCGGATCATCTCCGAAGGAACCATCACCAACACCATCGCCGAACTTCGTGGCGCCCTCCGTGACGATGCCAGAAATCCCAGCTTCATCGAGACCATTCCCAAACGCGGCTACCGACTGGTCTGTCCGGTGGAGGAACTGCCCGCTGGCGAAATTTCGAGCGCCGAGGAAACCGGAGGCTCACGCCGGCGGTGGATCGCGGTGGCCGTCGTCGCCATGGTCGCGTGTGCTGCGGCGGTCGCTTTCGTCATGAGGTCGCAACCGAAACCGCTCGAGCCCCAGCTGGTGCTGGTACCGCCATTCGTCAACCGCACCGGCGACGAGACCTTGGCCCCCCTGACGACACTCGCGAGAGACCGCATTGTCAGTTTGCTCTCCGGATCCGGGGTCGCGAGGCCCGTGACGGTCGGTGTTGACTCGGGGTCCGCCGATCTCGATGTGCTGTGCGATCTGGCGCGTTCGGAGGGGGCGGGCCTCGCCCTCACCGGAGCGCTCTACCTGCACGAGGGCGAGCTCGAGGTACAGACCCAGCTGGTGGATGTGGCCGAGGGTGCGCTGCTCTACGCGGTGCCCGCCGTCAAAGGCCCACGGGAGCATGCGGCCGACTCGCTGGAGGAGGCTGTGCAACGGATCCTCGGGGCGGTCGCCACCCACCTCTCCACCCACGCTCATTCCAGTCTGCAGGCGCGACCGCCGACCTTCGAGGCCTATCGTGAGTTCATGGCGGGTTCGGAGCTCTTCGGCCGAGACATGGCGGGCGCCATTCGCCACCTGAAAAAGGCGACCGAAATCGACCCCGACTTCACATCGGCACAGTTGAGGCTCGCCGTAGCGCTCCATGCCGTCCGTCGAGCCGAAGAGGGCCAAGCCATCCTCGATGGTCTGGAGAGTCGGCGTGGAGAGCTGACAAACTTCGAGAGGCTGTGGCTGGACGTTTTTGTGGCCGGCTTTGACGGCCGATGGGCCGACTCTCTGGCTGCGCTCAACGGAGTCATGAAACTGGCACCGTCCGACTGGACGGTGATACACCTCATCTCGATCCGAGAACTCAACCTCAACCGGCCGCGCCGGGCCGCCGCAGCCATCGAACAACTCCATGAGATGGATCTTCCCGACTTCATTACTCGCCACCCCCTCTTCAAAAGCACATTCCGGCGCCTCGCTCAAGCCCGGCACATGGTGGACAACCACGAGGCTGAACTCGCGGCGGCCCGCGCCGGTCGCGCGCGGTTCCCAACCGATCACGATCTCATGGTGGCCGAGGCCAAGGCCCTTGCTGCACTGGGTGATGTGGAAGGCCTCGAGACCCTTGTCTCAGACGCCAGATCCGTGCCGATGCCGCTGACCGCCACCAACCTGTTGGTTGAGGCGGCGGCCACGGCCCGCGCCCACGGCCGGCCCGAGCTGGCCCGTGAACTCGCCGAGAGCGCGGTGGAAGATCTCGACTGGAAAGATGGTCCCTCGGCGAATCCTGCGGAGAATTTTTTGCTCGCCGAGTCGCTTGTCTTGCTAAGCAGGCTCGACCGGGCACAGGTGGTCTTCGAGGTCGTTGTCCCGCAACTCTCCGAGCGGCGAGGCCACCTTCCGGTGGCCGCCCGGGGTTGGCTGGGCTCGGTGGCTGCGCGGCGCGGCGATCTGGAGACAGCACGATTGATGGAACGTGAGTTGGCTGCCATCAACGACCAATATCTCTATGGGAGCCCACTCTACTATCGCGCCGCCATCGCGGCCTGGCTCGGCCATCGCGAGGAGGCCGTCGGTCTCATGCGCCAAGCTCGGGCCGAAGGGTGGTCGGCGTTTGTCGTGTTCCACGACGAGGAACGGGTCCTATACGAGCCCCTCGAGGGCATGGCCGAGTACGAAGAGATGCTGCACCCCACCGAGTGATCAAAACCTCTGCCCGGATCGAATGTGCCTTCCCAGAATTTTCCTGTCCCGAGGCGTTTTGGTCTTGAGTTGTGCTCGACAACGTGGTGGAAATGCGCATCCTCAGCTCAGCCCGCTTGGCGCGGCGATGACATCGCCGGCGTCCTCGGGGTCGACAACATCTCCTTCGATGCCGTGGTCTTTGTGAATGGCTTCGAGTCCGGAGATTCGACGGGCTGGTCGTCGACCTCGCCGTAATCCCGATCGGGCTAGGCTCCGGTGAGGTTCGCGCTGACGAAATCCCAATTGACCAACTGCCAGAAGGCATCGATGTAGGACGGTCTCGCGTTCCGGTAGTCGATATAGTAGGCGTGCTCCCACACGTCGCAGGTGAGCAGCGGTGTCACGCCGTCACACAGCGGGTTACCGGCGTTGGCGGTGGACGCAACCGACAGATCGCCCGCCGCGGTGCGGACCAGCCACGCCCACCCTGAACCGAAGTGGGTGGCCGCCGCCTTGGTGAACAACTCATGAAAGTTGTCGAAGCTACCGAACGCAGTCGCGATGGCCGAGGCGACCTCACCGTCCGGTTGGCCGCCGCCGTTGGGGCTCAGACATTTCCAGTAGAAGCTGTGGTTCCAAACCTGGGCGGCATTGTTGAAGATGCCGCCGTCCGCGGAGGTAATGATCTCCTCCAGGCTCTTTGACTCCCATTGGGTCCCGGCGGTGAGGTTGTTGAGGTTGGTGACGTAGGCCTGGTGGTGTTTGCCGTAGTGATAGTCGATGGTCTCTGATGACACGTGGGGCGCCAGCGCGTCCTTTGGATAGGGCAGGGGGGGCAGCTCGAATGCCATGGGGTCCTCCATGCGTTGAGATGGACGGCATTGTACCGAAGCGCGCGACTAACCTGTGGAATAGGAACCATTTCCACCCACTCCTCCAGATGCAAGATGCAAGTTTCAAGATCCCCCGCCAAACCTGGGAGAGCGGTGGAATAATCTGCGGGCCGGGGGTTGACCCCCCCGGCACACCACGGCGCCAATCCCGGGAGATCAACCCCCGGGCCGCAACCGAGGTTGTAGCGCAGCCGTCTCGGCTGCAATCTTGGAGGTGGGTGCCTGAGCTTCCGGTGGACTCATCGGGATCATTGTGGGAGAATTCACGAGGCGAGCCCAAGAACTCAAGAATATCTGGGAAAAGGGATTCAAACAGCGGCGTTCAGGGGCCGGCTGAACTGGCGTTCCGTCGCCCCATGGGGACTAAAACAGAAGATCGAAGGAAACTGAGGGGGGAAAGCATGAGAAGAGCAACAGTGATGATTGTCTGCCTGGCTGTCGTCGGATTCATTGGGGCGGCAACCGCCAGCGCGCAGGATTTTCAACACCCAGCCAGCGGGACGACTGCCTTCTCCGTCACTGGAACCCACAGCTACTACGACTCCGGCGGTCCGGACTGTGACGGCACGGGCGAGGAGTACGCGAACAGTGAAACCGGCATCGCTGTGTTCTGTCCCGCCACCGCTGGCTGGATCGTCACGGTTGAGTTTCTCGAGGTGGACACGGAGACGAGCAGCACCCCAACGACCGAGTGCTGGGATCGCGTCAACGTGTACGATGGCGCCGACTCCGGGGCAACTCTGCTCTTCAGCGGCTGCGGCGAAGAGGGTTTCCCGGCGTGCTCGGTGAATCCCGGTGACGGAGGCGACTGCGGCGGGGTGGAGCTCAACTACTGCGACCACCACGGGAGCAACGCCGGAACTCCGGCCTTCAACACCTTCACCTCCACCGATCCGTCGGGATGCCTGACCGTCGAGTTTCTCAGTGACTCTTCGGTCCAGGAAGGTGGTTGGCTGGCCACGGTTTCAACCCAGGTGCCCGTTGACCTGATGCAGATCACGGTGGAGTAGACGAAACACGACGGCCGGCGTTCCCCTGGCGCAACAGCACGGGTGATCTCGATGGGGCTGTGGTGGTGCAGCCGTCCCGCTTCGGTTACCGGCACGGCCTCGTGCGTTGTCCGGCTGCTCGGGCGGTCTACTCCGCGGCCGGCGGTTTGTACGACAACTCCGGTCGGTATTGGCCGCGCATGAACTCGACCTTGCGGGCGTGTTGCAACATCTCGTTCCACAGGGTGGCGCTCTCGTCTCCTTCCTTCTTCATGATCTCCTCTGACATCGTGGCGAAAGCGGCCTCGCTGGCACCCATCTCCGCCCACACATAGACCGGCATTTCGGTGCCCACATCGCCGACATAGGTTTGCCAGGCCCGTCTGACGTTCTGTTTCTCAGACAGGGCGATGAAGGCCTTGAAGGCGTCCTCGATCTGTTTCTCGTGGCCCGGCTTACCATAGAACCATCCCCAGAAGCGGAAGGTGGATTTGGCAGGATCGTCCTCGAGGTCTTCGGGCACGTAGGACAGATCCGACCGGTGCCACCACAGCGAGTCGAGACCGTATTGGTCGACCCCCTCGCCCCTCGCCATGAACTCGGCCATCTTCTCCTCCCCCATCTTGGCCATGGT
Organism: uncultured Holophagae bacterium; assembly: GCA_963710645.1. Lineage (GTDB taxonomy): Bacteria > Acidobacteriota > Thermoanaerobaculia > Thermoanaerobaculales > Sulfomarinibacteraceae > FEB-10. The sequence goes on from CAVQBD010000009.1 coordinate 1,695,993, forward strand.
GTCCTTCCAGGCAGCGTTGAATTCTGCGAGACCGGCATAGCCCTCGAGGGGAGTCACAAAGAAGAAACCGCCCTCTTCGAGGGAGAAGGTGGAGAACGGGAACGGATGTTTGTGTTGCGCCGCGATGGGCACGAAGTCCTTGATCATGGCTTCCTGGTCGGCGGTCCGATCAAGGTTAATGTGAGCCTCGTGCACGAGGATGAGTTGATGGTCCGGAGCCTCATCCTCGGCGAAGGAGGGAATCACCGCCACCATCAAAATGGCCAGGGCAACGAGCACCGGACGGACAGGACTTCTCATGGCTGCACTTCCTTTCGAATCCACGGGATCATTGACTCGACCCCGAGTTTAAGATTCCCCGGTGTCACGCCGGGGCCCTCAGCGGGTCAATGGCGAATTGATTTCGAGTCTCTTGTGAATCAGTGTGGGTCCGGCGGTGAAGAATGTCAACCGGAGCCAAGACCCGACCACTTCCATGACCTCGGTTTTCGGGAGACCTTCGTCGTCGTGTCAGGATCCGAGCCGATGAACGGCCGCTGTGATGGGGTCGGCCCGAGGCGCCCCACCACCACGAGGATGGATCATCGTTGTGGGTACAATGAGTCCACCATGCAAGATCTTCTGTTCCGGGTGGTGCCCATGTCTGATGCTCGTTCCCGTCGCCGACGCCCCTGCCCGTGGTGGGTCTCGGTCCTGGCTTCGCTGGCCCTGGCAGCGGTGCTTGCGTCGTTCACCGGCTGCGGTCGGAGTGCGCCACCACCCGATCTCAGCCTGCTGCTGATCACTCTCGACACCACTCGTGCCGACGTGCTCGGTTGCTATGGCGGCACCGAAGCGAACACGCCGAACTTGGATCGGCTGGCGGCAGAGGGGGTCCGGTTCGACAGGTGCACGGCGTGCACGCCGCTGACGGCGCCGTCCCACGCGACCATCATGACCGGCACCTGGCCCATGATCCACAAGGTGCGGGCCAATGGTGTGGGGAAGCTGTCTGATTCGGCGACCACCCTGGCCGAGGCCCTTCTGGCCCGGGGTTTCGCCACGCGAGCGGTTGTGGCGTCATTTGTCGTCAAGCGGATGTTCGGTCTGGCGCAGGGGTTCGAGGTCTATGACGAGCGGATGCCGCTTGCGGAGCCGAGACGACCGGCTCTCGAAAGGCCCGCCGATCTGGTTGCCGACGCCGCCATCTCAAACCTCCGCGATGTGGCGGGCAGCCCATTCTTCATGTGGGTTCATTTCTACGATGCCCACCATCCCTACGTGTCGACCACCGGGAAGAGCCCGGACTCCCGAGAGGCCTACGTGGAGGAGATCGAGTCGGTGGACCGGCAGCTGGGTCGAATTCTGGCGGTCGTCGATGCGCTGGGAATCGCGGACACCACCGCCGTGGTGGCGGTGGGCGACCACGGCGAGGGATTGGGCGACCACGGTGAGTTCGACCATGGTTTCTTCCTGTATGAGACGACCCAGCACGTGCCGCTGATCATCAAGGTGCCGGGCTGGACAGCGGCGGGCCGAAGCGTATCGGCCAGGGTCCGAACCGTGGACGTGGCGCCCACCCTGCTCGAGCTTGCCGGAGTCGCTCTCCCGGAGATCATGCAGGGGAAGAGCCTCGTCACCATGCTCGCCGAGCCCGAGGCCGGCGTGGACCGTGCCGCCTACTCCGAGGCGTGGCAGGCGCACGATGCATTCTTGATGGCACCTCTGCGCGGTCTGCACCAGGGGGACTGGAAGCTGGTGGACGCGCCGGAACCCATGCTCTTCGACCTGTCGGCGGATCCGGATGAAGCAGAGAACGTGGCGGCATCAGAGCGGGATCGCGTGGCCGTCATGCGGCGGGCCCTGGATGAGCTCCCGCGAACGGGTGCCCACGGTGGGTCGGGCGAAGGCCTCGCCATCACCGACGAGACCGCCGCTGCGCTGGACGCCCTCGGTTACACGGCGGCCGAGGCCGACGCGTCAAGGTCCGTAACTGGGGCGAATCCTCTTCGCCACATCGAGACCATCGAAAAATTCGCGCTGACCACCCGGTTGATGACCACCGATCCCGAGCGCGCGAAACAACTGCTCACCGAGGTGGTGCTCGAATACCCAGACGCGCCCGGACCGTTTTTCAGACAGATGCGGCTCCTCATGACAAAAAGAGCCGACGACGGGAGGATTGGATTCTGCCGGGAGGTGATCACGGCCCGGCCGGAGTCCAAGCTGCCGCGTTTGCACCTGGCGCAGCTCCTCGTGCGTGGGGGGCAGATCGACGACGGCATCGGTGAGCTCGAGCTGCTGCTGGTGCAGGCGCCGGATGACGCCGCTGGATATCTCGAGTTGGGTAGGGTGCTGCTCGGAGTGGGTGACACCGAAGGCGCTCGCGGCCATCTCGAAACGGCGCGCCGGTTGGCCCCCCGAGACGTGGCCGTGCTGATTGCCCTCGCCCGGGTGGACTCCGCCGAAGGGAATCTGGAGGCGGCGGCTGCGACTCTGGAGGCTGCCCGTGAGATCGAGCCCGATTCCATGGCGGTGCGCGCGGAGCGTGCCAGCCTAGATCGTGTGCTGTCAGAGACCTCCTGAAATCCCAACGAATCAGCCACTCATCCGGGACCCGTCCGGGACCCGTCCGGGACCGCCAACAGCTGGGTGCTGGCCGTCGTAGCCGCCCAGTCGTCCGGATCAAAGGTCAAAAAAACGCCCCGGCGCGTGGCCGGGGCGTCGTGGTTGTTGATGATGACCGGTGTTACTCGATTGTGATGTACTGCAGATCCACCGGCACGGTGTCGCAGGTCACGGTGAGTGTGTACTCGGTCGGGCAGTCGAAATAGGGTGCGCCGAAGTGCTGGGGACCGACCCAGATCCAGTTGTCGCCGGCCACGCCGTTGATCACCATCTCGCCGGTTCCGGCGCAGCTGGTTTGATCGAGTTGCTGATTCACTGCTACGGTATTGCAGTCGCCGGAAGTGAGGTCGAAGAGGAAGAGATCCGCCTCGGAGGTGAGGGTCACACGGACGGTGTCGGCCACCGGCAGGTTCAGGTTGAACCAGTCGGTGTCGCGAGAGTCTACGGGCTCGGTGGTGGTGAAGGTCGAAGTGGTGCCGCAGATCACTGTGTTACATGCGATTTCGACGAAATAGCCCCCGGCAGGGTCGGTGTTGCAGCCACCGGTGGGATCCGGGCCGACGTCGGTATTGCCGCACACGATATCCAAGGGATGCTCGTCGAGGTCCTGGTCACCCGGGCACGGGCACTCCTGGACGGCGAATTCTTCGACCATGAGGGTGTAGTTGCCCTCATTGCTGCCATAACCGTCCACCACGAAGTAGTAGGTGTTGCCGGCGGTGAGATCAGCCGTCAGCTCAGAAACGTAGAAGCCGTACTGCGGCGCCGAACAGGCGTCATCGACGCAGTTGGTCACCGTTCCCGGGCAGGTGTTCTCGTACACGTAGAGCTTCGTGTCGTAGTCGGTGTTGGTGCCCGGGGTGCACAGCGACGCGAACACCGTCATGTTCGTTGCGGGGGTGTAGGAGTACACCACGTCCGGGGCGACGCTGCCGGTGTAGGGGCAGGCCTCATCGTAGTCGTTGGCGTAGCCTGAAGTGGTTCCGCTGACCGTGGCCGGCAGGGTGCCGAGACTCACCGCCGCGGCACAGGTGTCACCGCCCTGGAATTCGCTGAAGATAGGCGGATTGCCCAGGCTGCCCGGCCCCGCGATCTTGACGGCCGCCACGTTGCTCGTGCTGATCGCGCCACCCACGGCGGCGGTCACCACGACGGCGACGGCGATCGTAGTCGCTGCCATGATCCCCAATTTCACATACTTGCTCATCGACTCCTCCTTCATATAGTAGATTCGGCCGTCTGACCGAACTGAATTTCGCGTGAACATCCCTCCACGCACGCCCGACACGGCGGGATAAGTTTCTTGAGACCGATGCTCAAATAAGTCCCGCAGAATGAGACACCTAGTGAAGGCTATCACAACTTTGATGCAATGTGTGATGCGGGTCACGATGACACGTTGACGTCGATACGACCCCGTCCGCAGCGGGTCGCGTTGCTACACTCCGTTCTGGATCCGGCGCTGCGGAGTGTGTGGTGTGCCGCCCAGGGGGGTTCGCGAATGAAATGGTCGTGGTTGCTGTTGGTGGGAGCGATGTGCATCGTGGCAAGTGGCTGTGGTGAAGAGACGGTGGCTCCTCCGGTCGCTAAGGTCGTGCCGTACTCACTCGAGGCGCATGGTGACCTTCGGATTGACGATTATTACTGGCTCCAGGAGAGGAGTGATCCGGAGGTCATCGCCTATCTCGAGGCCGAAAACAACTACACCGAAGAGGTGATGGCCTCGAGCGCCGAGCTGCGCGAGACCCTGTTCGAGGAAATCAAGGGGCGGATCAAGCAGGACGATGACACGGTGCCCTATCCCTATCGTGGCAGCCACTACTACACGAGATTCGTAGAAGGGCAGGACTATCCCATTCACTGCAGGAGGGTGGGCAATCTCGAGGCCGCCGAAGAGGTGATGCTCGACGTCAACCAGGTCGCCGCCGGCCACGAGTTCTGCGCGGTGAGCGGGCAGCGGATCAGCCCCGGTGGCGGCGTGCTCGCCTACCCGGTGGATCTGGTGGGTCGTCGCAAGTACACCATCCGGTTCAGGGAGCTCGGCAGCGGACGCGATCTGCCGGACGCCCTCGAAGAGGTGACGGACAATCTGGTGTGGGCCAACGATGACCGGACTGTCTTTTACGTCAAACAGGACCCCGTCACCCTTCGGGCGTTCCAGGTGTATCGCCACCTTCTCGGATCCGATCCCGCCCGCGACGAGCTGGTCTACCAGGAGGAGGACGACACCTTCAGCGTCTCACTCCGGAAGACGAGATCGGAACGGTTCATTCTGGTGGAGTCGGAGCAGACCCTCAGCACCGAGGTGCGGGCCCTGGACGCGGACCTGCCGGATTCAGAACTCCTTCTGATCCAACCGCGAGAGCGCGATCTGGAGTACCACGTCGCCCATCAGGGTGATAAATGGCTGATCCGAACCAATCTGGATGCCGTTAACTTTCGTCTGGTGGAGGCTCCCGTCGACGACCCGGGTCGGGAGAACTGGCGCGAGCTGGTTGGAAACCGGGACGATGTCTTTCTGTCCAGGGTGGATGCCTTTGCCGACCACCTCGTGGTGACCGAGAGGCGCGACGGTCTGCGGCGGCTCAGGATCCTCCCGGTCGACGGCAGCGAGCCCTACGAGATCACCTTCGACCACCCCGCTCCGGTGGTGTGGGTTCACACGAATAGGGTGTATGACACCCCGGTGCTGCGGTTTGGACTCGAGTCTCTCAATGTTCCCGAGTCGGTCTACGCCTTCGACACCAAGACTCGCGAGCAGACCCTGCTCAAACAAAAAAAGGTGCTCGGGGGTTTTGATGAGAACGGCTACATCGTGGAGCGCCTGGCCGCACCCGCCCGTGACGGGGTCGAGGTTCCCATCTCCCTCGTCTACCGGCGGGGCCTGGTCACCGACGGCTCCAACCCGCTCCTGCTCTATGCCTACGGCTCCTACGGTTTGAGCACGGATCCCTGGTTCAAGCCGGAGGTCATCAGTCTGCTCGACCGTGGCTTTGTTTATGCCATCGCCCACGTCCGTGGTGGTCAGGAGCTTGGCCGGTGGTGGTACGAGAACGGCAAGCTGCTCCACAAGAAGAACACCTTTACGGACTTCATCGACTGTGCTCGTTATCTGGCCGAGGAGGGGTACACCGCCCCTGGTAAGGTCTTTGCACAAGGAGGTTCGGCGGGTGGTCTGCTGATGGGTGCCGTGGCCAACATGGCGCCGGAGATCTTTGCGGGGATCATCGCGCGGGTCCCGTGGATGGATGTGGTGACCTGCATGCTCGATCACTCGATCCCCCTGACCACCTCCGAGTTCGACGAGTGGGGCAACCCCGAGCAGCGGGAGTATTACGACTACATGCTGTCCTACTCGCCCTACGACAATGTCAGGGCCATGGCCTACCCCAATATCCTAGTGACCGCAGGTCTGCACGACTCGCAGGTCCAGTACTGGGAAGCCGCCAAGTGGGTGGCGAAGCTCAGGGCCACCAAGACCGACGACAATCTTCTGCTGCTCAAGACCGACATGAACTCAGGGCATGGCGGGCCGTCGGGCCGCTCCGAAGGCTATGAGGAGACCGCTCTGGTCTACGCCTTCATCCTGCAGGCCCTGGAGGGCTGATTCGGTCCCCTGTGGGCTTCCAGTCCCATATCCGACGATCCCCCGCCGGCGTCCGGCTATACTCTCGGCGTGAAATCGATCAGGCTTATTGCAGCTTGGATCCTTGTTGCTGCCGGTTGTGCTGGTCCAGCCTCACCGCCCCCCAGCGTGTTGTTGGTCACGCTCGACACCACTCGCGCCGACCGACTCGGTTGCTACGGAAACCGAGGTGCCCTTACGCCCGTCTTGGACAGGCTCGCCGCGAATGGTGTGCTGTTCAGCCGCGCGCTATGTCAAGCGCCCCTGACCCTGCCCTCGCACGCGTCGCTGCTGACGTCGACTCACCCTCCGTCCAACGGTCTGCGGATCAACGGTGGTGGTGTGCTATCCGAGGAATTGCCGACCCTTGCTGCTGTGCTTGAAACACGAGGCTTCCGCACCGGGGCTTTTGTCGGTGCTCTGGTCCTGGATTCGAACTTCGGCCTCGCCCGCGGCTTCGAGCGCTACGACGACAACATCCACCAGGATCCGCAGGGGCTGGCCGAGCGGCCCGCAAACCAGGTCGTGGATGCCGCCCTGCGTTGGCTGGATGGGCTGGACAGTCGCGAGCCGTTTCTGGCTTGGGTCCATTTTTTTGACCCCCACCACCCATACGAGCCACCACCGGGATTCCGGGATCTCCCTGATCCTTACGACGGCGAAATCGCGTTCACCGACGCGCAATTGAATCGTCTGGTGACCTGGCTCGACGCAAACGGCCGACGCGAGAACACCCTGATCGTGATTGCCGGAGATCATGGCGAGGCCTTCGAGGAGCACGGCGAGGCTCAGCACGGGCTGTTCCTCTACAACCCGACCGTGCATGTTCCGTTGATTTTGTCGTGCCCTGAGTTGCTCCCCCAGGCGCAGGTGGTGTCATCTCATGTGGGCCTTGTGGACGTCATGCCGACGGTGCTCGACCTGATTGGCGTCGCGGCTCCGCCCGGTCTTGAGGGTTTTTCATTGGCGCCAGCGTGCCGCGGCGAGCCGTTCGCGGGCGAACCGGTTTACGCCGAATCCCGTTACCCGAGGGCGGCCTTCGGCTGGGCCCAGTTGCGCTCCTTGACCGCAGGTCGGCTGCGCTACATCGATGCCCCGTCCGAGGAGCTGTACGACCTCGAGTCCGACCCTGGCGAGCTCCGCAACCTGGCTCCCGCACAGCCCGAATCAACCGCCGAAATGCGTGGGCTACTCGAGAAAGTCGCTGCGCGCATGCGCCCCATGGACGCCAGCACAGCAGGGCTCGATCCTGGAGTGCTGCAGCGTCTTGCCAGCCTCGGGTACGTGACGCCGGCCGGTGACGACGGCTACTCGGACGAGGGTCGTCAAGACCCCAAGGACATGGTGGAGGTGTATCGCGCTTTCATGCGTGCACGAGCGTTTGCCGAAAGAGGGGAACACGCCGACGTGGTGCGTCTCCTGGAGCCACCCTTACGAGAGAACCCCGATTCGGGTGCGATGCAGTCACTGTTGGGAAAGGCCTACGCAGCTTTAGGGCGGCACGACGAGGCACGCCTGGCATTTCGCGCAAGCCTCGACAGTCGGCCCGACGACCCGGACAGCTGGTGTGGACTTGGTGACGCGTTGTTTGCCCTCGGCCACCGGAAGCAGGGGTTTGATTGTTATCGGCAAGCCCTCGATGTCGCCCCCGAACATGCGCCGGCCCACAGCCGTCTGGGGAGGTGGTACGCGGAATCTGGCGATTTTGAAACCGCCTATGTTCACTTTCGCTATGACGCCGACCTGCGTCCGGGGTCACCCAATGCACTGACAAACCTCGCCAACGTGGAGCTTGCCCGTGGCCGCCACGGCGAGGCCGTTGTCTTGGCGCAGCAGGCGCTCGAGCTCGATCAGGGGTATGTGCCCGCCCACTCCGTTCTCTGGCGTGCACTGGAGGGAGCCGGCGATCGCGCCGCCGCCATTGCCGCCCTGCGCAGGGCGCACGAGGTTCTTCCGAACAACGTGGTTCTCTCGCGTTCGCTCGCGTGGCTGCTGGCGACCACTCCCGATTTGACTCCCATGGACCGCGCCGTCGCTCGAGAGCTCGCACTCGCTTGCGACTCTGCGCTGCCCGACGATCCCGCGACTCTCGACGTGCTCGCCGCCGCTGAGGCGGCGGTCGGCGATGTGAAGCTCGCTCAGGACATCGCCATGCGTGCCCACGCACTGGCGGTGGCGAGCGGAAATGGACAATTGGCCGCCGGGATCCAACAACGGCTTGATCTGTACCGAGCAGGCAGCGCCGTGTTCACGGCTCGATGAGGGGTGTGCTGTGCAGACCGATTCGTTTTATTTTGCCGATTGTGGCCCTCGCCCATCCAGCCCAGGTCGTTGGTCTTCAGGATCAGGTCCAGCGACGTCTCTGAAGGGGATGGAGACTTGACCATCGATGCCCGAATCGAAGAACGGGGCCGGAAAGGCCCCGACTCGGAGAATAATTTGATCTGTCCCTGGCGGGCGAACCCTGGTCTTGTCTGAAGCCTACTCCAGGTGGAAAGACTGCAGCTCAACGGGCACCGTGGCGCCGGAAACATAGACGCCGGCCATGACATCGAGGTTGTAGCCGGCAAGCCATGTGGAGTCCGGATAAACCCTGGTGGCGGTGAAGACCGGATTCGCAATGAATGAACAGTAGTTCTGACCAGCGCCTGCACCACCGGACTTGAGCCCGATCTGGTTGCCCCACGCCTGGAGGATCAGAAGTCCGGCCGCGATGCGCTCGCCGGCCACCATGGAATAGCCGCCCGATCCAGTCCAGCCCCACATACTCCGTCCGCCGATGAGGCCAGTGGCGTAGGGGCTTGTTCGGGTGCCCACAGTGCTGAAGGGAGTCGACAGGGTCCCTGTCCCGAGCCAGCTACCGGCGTTCTTGCCGAGGGCGAGCCAGTTGAAGGTGGTCGGTTGGCCGGTCCCCTGGGCCTGGTTGGCCCACATGCCCGTGATTCGGAAGACGGGATACCATTGACTCGGAATATCCGATGAGTCGAAGCAATTGCCCATGAACCCACCGTTGAGAGCCGTACCGGTGCCGTACCAGAGGTAGTCGTCTGCCGGAAAAACACCGGGCCATCGCACCAGAGGAAAGCCACGAAGAGTGGGCCGAGAATCACTTGCGCAGAATCGGCCTCGAGCGAATTCTGCTGGCCAGCGAAGCAGCCCAGCGCATCGAGGCATCTCCGGAGCTGGCGGCATTTCGAACATGGTCCAGGTCCGAGCTGCTGGCGGACGGCCTCCTCTCCCAGATCTCGCAGGGATGGCAACCCAGTCAGGAGGAGTTCGCAGAGATCACTACTGAGATGGCCAGTCGATCCGACATGAGGGTCCTCTACAACTTCCATCACATATTTTTCCGCACTGATCGGGCATTGACGCCAGCCGAGGAGCGGGCCATTCGCCGTCGGGCCCTCGAGGCGGTGGATCGTGCAAGCGCAGGGGACGACTTCGAGGTGTTGGTCCGGGAGTACTCCGAGTCGGAAGATGCGCAACGGGGCGGTGAGCTGAAGAACATCCACCCCTCGATGCTTGAAGATGAGGCTGCCCAGGAGTTGTCAAAGATGTCCGAAACCGAGATCAGCTCGGTGGTGGAGACCAGGACGGGGCTTCACATATTCCGGCTGGATCGACGTCTCGAGACCGAGCCGCTGCCCCCGGAAAGTCTCGAGAAATCCGCCCGCCGCCTGCTGGTGCGGCGCCATGCCGAGCAGGCACGGGCCGAGCTCTTGGGTGACCTTCATGAACGAGGGACGGTGGACACCAGCGGGCCGGTTTGGACGGTTGGTGACTGGGAGATCGATGAGACGACTGTGGATCTCATGGCTGAGATCGGCGGCCTTCCGAGCCAGGTGTTCCGGGAGCATCTCACCGATCAGCTGCTGCTTGCCCAGGAGGCGGTTGACCGCGGTTTGGACACTCCCCATTTCGACGTCGAGTTTGAACGATCCATGCAGGCTGTGGTCTTCGAGCGCTCCTTCCGAGAGCGGCGCCAGGAGGTGGTCCAGGAGTTGGCGGGAGAGCGGCTCAGGGAGTTGTACGACGCGCAGCCCTCGCGCTTCAACGAGAACGAACGTGCGCGAATTGAGCTCATCTTCATTCCCCAGGGCCAAGACTCGTTCACCTCCCAACGATGGGTTGAAGATCTGGTTGCCGAACTTCGCGCCGGCGGGTCGTTTGCGGACGCCGCCCGCGATCACTCACAGGGGCCGCAGGCGGACAACGGTGGTGACCTGGGATTTCTCGACCGACCGGAGTGGGGCTATCTTGGGCCCGCGGTATTCGAAGCCCTGGAATCGCTCGAGCCCGGGCAGATCTCGGATCCCATCTACTGCACGGATAAGGTTTTGGCCCAACCGGGCGTGTTGCGCGGAGGATTTGCCATCATCCGGGTTTCTGAGAGGCAGCCGGAGCGAAGCAGGACCTTTGAGGAAGCCTTCGACGACGTGCGCCGAGCCTGGGTGGTCCAACATCGCGAAGAAATCAACGAGGTGGTCCTCGATGACATCTTGACCGAGGGAGGCTTCCGGATCATTCGTCTGCCCACGGCCGAGGAGCTCCAGACGTGAGGCGGGCTCCCGCGGGAGACTTGGTCCCACCCTGCTGGGCCGTACGCTGGGCCCTTCTAACGGCGAGTCTCCTGACCCTGGCTGCGTGTGGCCCGGCGGCCGTCCGGCCGCTGAATGTCTACCTGGTGACTCTGGACACCACCAGGGCGGACCATCTGGGGTGTTACGGCTACCGGGACATCGAGACCCCGATTATGGATCGTCTCGCGGCCGAAGGCGTGTTGTACGAGAAGGCGCTGGCTCCGGCGCCCATTACCTTGCCGGCACATGCCTCGATTCTCACCGGCACCTATCCCATTTTTCACGGAGTGCGCGACAACAACGGGTTCTACGTGGCCGACGAGTCGATCACTCTCGCCGAAGTTCTCGGCGAGAACGGCTACGAAACCGCAGCCTTCGTGGGTTCCTTCCCCTTGGATTCCCAGACCAACATCAATCAGGGCTTCGACCTCTACGACGACAACTACCCGTCGGCCGCGGAGCGGGGTCGCCACCCCGCCATGGGGCGTTTTTATGACGAAAGGCCGGCCTCGGAGGTGGGCCGCGTGGCCATGGGGTGGCTCAAGGAACGCGATCCCGAGCGGCCGTTCTTCATGTGGAATCACTTCTGGGATCCCCACCAGCCCCAGTCACCGCCGGAGCCCTATCGATCACGCTATCGCGATCGCCTCTACGACGGTGAGATCGCTTTCGTGGATGAGGTTTTGGGCCAGGTGCTCGGTCTTCTCGAGCAGCTGGGCGAGCTCGACAACACGCTGATCGTGCTCACCGCGGATCACGGCGAGGGGCTCGGCGAACACGGCGAAATGACCCACGCGCTGCTGACCCACTCGGCCACGGTTCGCATTCCGCTGATCGTACGGGATCCTCGGAACCTGACGCCCCGACGGATCGACACACCCGTGTCCACGGTGGACATCCTGCCCACCATCCTGCATCGGTTGGGGATCGATCCTCCCAGTGCGTGCCAGGGCCACCCCCTGCCCGCGACGCGAGACGAAGGGTCTGACCACAAGCTGATCTTCTCCGAGTCCGCCTACGGCACCGTCAACTATGGCTGGAGTCTGGTGGAGCGGCTCACCGTCGGGGACTGGGTCTTCATGGGCGCGCCCACCCCGAGGCTCTACAACCACACCGAGGATCCAACTGAAGATGTGGACCTGGCGGACGCGGAGACGCACAGGGCAGCGGAGCTGGCGGCACTCTTGGATGAACGACGCGAGGAACTCGCCGTTAATGCGCTCGACACCAAGCGAGAAATCGTGGCTCCCGAGGTGTCGGCGCGGCTGGCCGCCCTCGGTTACATGGGAACGGCAGACTCCATGGTCGATCCGCGGTCCCTCCGCGTCGATCCCGAGCTCGCCGATCCTTGGGACATGATGGAGGTTGCAGATCTCATGAACGAGGCCAACAACCTTTTGGACGCCAAACAGGTTCCCGTCGCCATCGCGCTCTACAAGCGTGCCCGTGAGCAGGACCCCGGCAATGCGGAACTGCCGCGTCGGCTGGTGATTGCCTACCTCCAAACCGGTGACTTCGACAGTGCCAAGGAAGAACTCGACAAACTGCTGGTGATGGCTCCCGACAGTGTGGGTACCCAGGTGGCGTTGTCCGATTACTATCGCCGCTCTGGCCAGAGCCAATTTGCCGTGGAACCCCTGAAGCGTGCCATCGAGCTCGATCCCAATAATCTGGCCACCTACCAGGTTCTGGCCTGGCTCCAGGATCAGCTCGGTCAGTCCGAAGCTGCCATCGGCACCTACCGTGAGATTCTCGAACGGTCGCAGGAGGACACCTCCGCGCTCAACGCTCTGGCGGTGAACCTCTACCGCGCAGGCGAGGTGGAGGAGCCCATTGCCCTGCTGGAGCGGGCCCTCGATTCGCAGCCCTTTTATCCGCCCGGCTACCTCAATCTGGCGGTGATCGAGCACGATCGAGGCGAACACGAGGCGTCGCTTCGTCTGGCCGAACGAGCCTTGAAGCTGAGACCGAGATATCTCCGGGCCCTCGAGCTCAAGGCCATGAATCTTGAGGCCCTGGAAGACGCGTCGGCAGCGGCGGCCTGGCGCCAGGTCTTTGATGAGGCGAGGGACGACGAAACCAGGGATCGATCCACGGCCGCCCTCGAGCGTCTCGGCGAAACGCCACCTGCTTGAGGCTTTGGCCATTCAGCGGACGATGGCAGAGCCGACTCTCTGGGTATGTACCTCATGAAGTACCTGGTACCCGGCTGGGTCAGATCAAGGTTCTCTCTCTCCGAGCTACCGAAGACGCGACCGGGTCGGTGTCAGTCCATGGCGTCGATGATGGCGTTGAAGGTCGGGCTGGGACGCATCGCCTCCCGAGCCATGGCGTCATCGGGGAGGTAATAGCCGCCGATGTCCACCGGACTGCCTTGAGCGGCCAGCAGTTCCTGGGTAATCTTCGATTCGTTGGCGGCGAGATCGTGTGCCACCCCGGCGAACCGGGCTTGCATCTCCGGATCCTTATTCTGTGCAGCTAGCGCTTCTGCCCAATACAGGGCCAGATAGAAGCTGGCACCCCGGTTGTCGATCTCGTTGACCTTGCGCGAGGGAAGCCGGTCGTTCTCCAGATACATGGCGATGGCCTCGTCGAGGGTGAGGGCCAGAAGCGCCGCCTTCGAGTTCCCGGTGGTTTCGGCAATCTGTTCTAAGGACGGGACCAGCGCCGAGTACTCGCCGAGGGAGTCCCACCTCAGGTGGCCCTCCTTGTTGAACTGCTGGACGTGCTTGGGAGCTGACCCGCCGGCGCCGGTCTCGAAGAGACCCCCGCCGTTCATGAGCGGCACAATGGACAGCACTCTGGCGCTGGTGCCGAGTTCGAGAATCGGGAACAGATCCGTCAGATAGTCACGAAGGACGTTGCCGGTCACCGAGATGGTGTTCTCTCCCCGGCGGGTTCGTTCCAGTGAGACGGCCATGGCATCCACGGGCCTCATGATCCGAATGTCGAGACCGGTGGTGTCGTGCGTCGGCAGGTATTGGTTCACCTTCTTGATGATCTGAGCATCGTGGCCCCTGTTCTCGTCCAGCCAGAAAATTGTCGGCGATCCGGTGGCCCGTGCTCTGGTGACGGCCAGCTTTACCCAGTTTTGGATGGGAGCGTCCTTGGTCTGGCACATTCTGAAGATGTCGCCGGTCTCCACCGGCTGCTCGAGGATGGTGGTGCCCTCCTCGTCGACGACGCGAATCGTTCCTTGGGCCGGTGCCTCGAAGGTCTTGTCGTGGGAGCCGTACTCCTCAGCCTTCTGGGCCATCAACCCGACGTTTGCCACGTTGCCCATGGTCGCGGGATCAAACTGGCCGTTGGCTTTCGCGTCTTCCAGGATCACCGAGTACATGGTCGCGTAGCAGCGGTCGGGAACCATGGCGACGCAGTCCTGAAGCTGGTCGTCGTTGTTCCACATCCTGCCGCCGTCGCGAACGACATTCGGCATCGAGGCATCGACGATGATGTTGTTGGGCACGTGCAGGTTGGTGATGCCCTTTCTCGAGTCCACCATGGCGAGGGCGGGTTGGCTCGAGTAGACCGCGTTGATGTCCGTCTCGATCTCCGCCTTTTTGTCGGCTGGGAGCCGGTCGAGTTTTTCCAGGACATCGGCGAGCCCGTTGTTGACGTTGGCACCGATCTCCTCGAGCACCCCGGCGTGTTTGTCGAGCGCCTCTTTGTAGTAAACCGACACGCAGTGACCAAACATGATGGGATCGGAGATCTTCATCATGGTCGCCTTGAGGTGGAGGGAGAGCAGCACGTCGTCCGCCTTGGCTGCTTCTATCTGCTCGGCGTAGAACGAGCGGAGGGCCGCGACGTTCATCACCGCGGTGTCGATCACCTCGCCCTGCTGGAGGGCGAGGCCGTCCTTGAGCGTGATTGTCTGACCGTCTTCGGCGACAAACTCGATCTTCACCTGGGTTGGTCCTTCCAGGGTGGTGGATGTCTCGCTTGCGTAGAAATCCTTGTCGTCCATGTGGGCGACCCGCGCCTTGGACCCGGACTCGGGCCATGGCTTCATCATCTTGTGGGGGTGTTTCTGTGCAAACGCCTTGACCGCCGCTGCCGGTCTGCGATCGGAATTGCCCTCACGAAGAACCGGATTCACGGCGGATCCGAGGCACACGGCGAAACGCTTTTGCAGGGCCCTCTCCTCGTCATTCTTGGGCTCTTCGGGGTAATCGGGAATGTCGTACCCCTTGTCCTGCAACTCCTTGATGGCGGCCTGGAGCTGAGGAATGGACGCACTGATGTTGGGCAGTTTGATGATGTTGGCCTCGGGGGTCTTGGCGAGCTCACCGAGCTGGGTCAGGAAGTCGGGGATCTTCTGATCCTCGGTCAGATTGTCCGGGAAGTTGGCGATGATTCTGCCGGGCAACGAGATGTCGCGCGTCTCGACCTCGATGCCGGTGCCCCTGGTGTAGGCCTGAACGATCGGAAGCAGGGAGTAGGTCGCCAGCGCCGGCGCCTCGTCGATTTTGGTCCAGATGATCTTCGATGTTGTCATGGTCCATCCTTGGGAAAATATTCACTTGTCGCAACGCGCTTGGCAGTTTAGCCGGTCCGACCCTGGCTGTCAGCACCCGTATGCCGGTTTCCGGTTGTGTCGCGGGACCGGAGTCATGCCGTGAAAAACCGGGCAAGAACAGGTGGCCTGATTGTCGCCTATTTGCTGGACGAATCCGACCTTCAGTGCCTCGATGACAGGCCGAGCATCCGACGACGAAGCTCCTGAAGGCACCTTCCGCATTAGATCCTCGGTGAGTAGTGCGGGCTAGCCCCCGGCGTTCTTCTCGAGCTCGTCGAGCTTGTCGGGATCCGACACCACCACGTCCACGAGGCTGTTGGGGATTTTGCTCTGCTCGCACATCTGTCGGATCTCGGTCTCTTGGTCTGAAAACTCCATGATCTCTCGAATCGCCTCGATGTATTCGAGCAGCTCATCGGGAGGGATGGCGTCCAGCGCGGGTCCCTCTGCCGCCGCCTTCTTGGCCGCGGCCGCCTCTTCGGCCAGTCGCTGTTTCTCCTTCAGCTCCTCTGTCATCGCGATCCTGGCGGCGTCGATCACTGCCTTGTCGATTCCTGCCAGCTCGACGATGTTCTCGTCGGTGACGTCGTTTGTGATGAGGTGCTTGGCCTTGGCTTCGGCACTCTGATCGGCGACGTCCGCGAGCAGGTGCTCCACCCTGGCGGCCTCCGCGAGCTCGGCCTCGATTGCGGCCGTGACCTCGCCGTACTTCGCCTCGGTAATGCTCAGAGCGCCGATGATCGTCTCACGCTGTACCTGTTCCGCGATGAGAAAACGGATGCCCAGGTCATCGGCCATGTCCTTGGCATTGGCGATGAGCAGGTCGAGCCTTTTTCCCTCCAACATCTCCAGGATGTGGGTCCTGCGGTCCATCTCCTTGATCTTCGGCCACGACTCCCCCACATTTCGCACCAGATCGACGGCCGCCGACCTGACATTCATGAGATCGTCCAGCGTGAGCGCTGAAACCGCTTCGTTGAACTCCGTCAGGAGCGGTCTCCCGACCTCGGCCCTCGCAGCGATGGCCCCCCTCAACTGGAGCATGTGGCCGCCGTGGCGGGAGACGTTGTAACCCGCCTCGTCCAGCTCGGTCGCCAGTCGCTGGATGGTGCGTTCCGTGTTGCCGCCTTCGAAATCCGAGGAGGACAGTCCAACAATCTTCTCCTCCATGGACAGCCAAAGAGGTTCCGAACCCGTTGCTCCGTTTTCAGTCATTTTCTTACCCCCGTTACGGTGTGTTTTCATTAGGCGTAAACGCCGGCAATGCCTGGCTGGAGAGATTATCAGACGCGGCCGAGGGGCGCTGAAACAGCGTCTCGTGAAGGTTGCCGTGAATTGCCGAAATGTCGGGCGCTGCAAAACCTCGATAATTGCTGCGGTCTGGGTCCGGGAACCCAGACCGCTCCCCCCCACATCGCTGGAATGGGTTGTGGTGGGAGGCTGCCCACGCCAGGCGCTTATTCTCCTATACTAAAAGACCGGGCCGTGAAGGTGTACGGGAAGGTGAGGCCATCGTGACCAGCTCCAAGAAAGATCCAGCCAAGGTGACCTCGGCGGTGTCGGGGGGAGCCACCTCCAGGATTCGCACAGTATTGGAGAGGTTCGAGCCCGTTGGCGATGACCTGACGATCATCGATCAGGTATCGGCCGTGCACGGGGCCATGAAAAAGAAGGACCGTAGAGAGTTGATCAATGCGGCTCTTACCAAGTACTTGCAGGCTGAAATTCTCAAGCCCTATCAGGCTGAGTTGATCAAACTTCAGCAGCACCTCGAGCGCACCAACAAAAAGGCGATCATCCTCTTTGATGGACGGGACGCATCGGGCAAGGGCGGCACCATCCGACGTGTGGTGCGCTACATGAACGAGAAGCACTACCGCGTCATCGCGCTTGGCAAACCGACGGTTCAACAGCGGACCGAACTTCACATGAAGCGGTACATCGAGAACTTCCCGCACGCTGGAGAAATCGTCCTTTTCGATCGGAGTTGGTACAACCGGGCCCTGGTTGAACCGGTCATGGGTTTCTGCACCAAGGCCCAGTACAGAGGTTTCATGGACAAGGTCGTTGGTTACGAGGAACGGATCATTGCCGACCAGAAGACCGTACTCATCAAGCTCTACTTCTCGGTCTCCAAAAGGGAGCAGGCGCGCCGATTCGAGAAACGCAGGAACGATCCGCTGAGACATTGGAAGTTGAGCGAGGTCGATCTTCAAGCCCAGGACCTGTGGGATGACTTCACAAAGATGAAATACCGGTTGCTCAAGAAGACCCACACACCGGAGACACCGTGGTTCGTGATCCGCTCCGACGACAAGGCCCTCGCACGGCTCGAGACCATCAAGCTGGTCCTGAGTCAGATCAAGTACTCAGGGCGAAGCCGGACCCTCGATTTCTCGCCGAACCCGGACATCGTCATCGCGGGCGACAGGGAACTCAAGATCATGCAGAAACAAAAACGGAAGATCGGCAAGTTCGTTCGATGACAGTGTATTGAACAGTCGATTGGCCGCAGCGAGGAAAAAATGAAGAAACCACCGAAGAAGAACGAAAATTTGAATGAGCCGGAGGTTGAATCCTCGCCCCAATCAGGACAGGTCAAGCTCCGGGAGCACACGGCATTCAAGTCCCATGACAACGGAAAGAAGAACGGGATCCCGGTGTGGGTCAAGAAATCCACCCTCAAATACGAGGAGCAGCTTCACGACCTCCAGATCGAGCTCATGAAGATGCAGTCCAAGGTCCGGGCGGATGGTATGCGTGTCGTGCTGCTCTTCGAGGGACGGGACGCGGCCGGAAAAGGGGGGACCATCAAACGGTTCACCGAGCACATGAACCCCCGCGGAGCCCGAGTGGTCGCCCTGGAGAAACCGAGCGACAAGGAACGGACCCAGTGGTACTTCCAGCGTTACGTGGCGCACCTGCCGGCGGCGGGCGAGATCGTCTTCTTCGACCGCTCCTGGTACAACCGCGCCATGGTCGAGCCGGTGATGGGATTCTGCACCGACGAGGAAAACAAGCGTTTTCTCAAGGACGTGCCCTTGTTCGAGCAGATGCTGGTCAAGGACGGTGTCAAGCTCTTCAAGTTCTACTTCTCGGTGTCCAAAAAGGAACAGCTCCGTCGGTTCAAGTCACGGCACGGCGACATGCTCAAGCACTACAAGATCTCGCCCGTGGACGAGCAGGCCCAGGCCCTCTGGGACCAATACACGGTGAAGAAGTTCCAGATGCTGTCGGAAACCAATCGCACCATCGCGCCTTGGACGATCGTTCGCTCCGACACCAAGAAATTGGCGCGCATCAACTGCATCAAGTACGTCCTGTCGCAGATCGATTACACCGACAAGGGTCCCGCCGATTTGTTCGAGACCAGCCCCGACATCATCGTCTCCGGCATCGACGAGCTCAAGATGATGGAGGACAACCTGATGAAGCCCAAGTCGTTGCCGGGCTGAGCCGCTCGAGCCGATTGAACAGGGACCGACGTCCGGGCGTAATTTGGGATGATGGACACCACCTCTCCCTTCAGACCGTTCAAGAAGTTCTCGAGCGTTTCCTGACCCGACTCCATGTTGATTTCGAGGCGATGGACTTTGACATTTATTGCGCGTACCCCAATCTGTCAATCCGGAATGTGTCGCCCCGATGCTCGCCGAGGCGCGGGGCTCAAGCCTTCGATTTCAAGGATCCAGATTTCGCTGTTGCCGGTGCGATCTGAAGCGAAGGCGATGTGTTCACCGTCAGGGGACCAGCAGGGGTAGAGGTCGTCGGCCGGGTCATCGGTCAGTTGGACGGCTGCTCCACCTTCGGCGGGGGCCACCCACAGATCCCAGTTGCCGCTGCGCTGCGACATGAAGGCGATCCACTGTCCGTCCGGAGACCATGAAGGGCCGGCGTCGAACGCCGGATGATCCGCGATCTGCCGTGCATCGCCTCCGTCGGACCCAATCACCCACAGATTCCTTTCTCCATCCCGGTTGGAGCCGAAGGCGATCCACCGCCCATCTGGGGAGCCGTCTGGACCCGCATCCTCTGCGGGGTTCGTGGTCACTGGCGTTGCCGTGCCGCCGGACGACGGAATGGTCCAGATGTCCCAGTTGCCGCTGCGGTTGGAGTCGAAGGCGATCCGGGTTCCTCCGTGCGACCAGCCGAGGCTTTCGTCTCGATACTGACTGGAGGTGATCTGGGTCGGCTCGCCGCCAGTGGCCGGGACGGTCCAGATGTCCTGGTTCCCGCTCCTTTCCGACGCGAACGCGATGGTGGTGCCGTCAGGCGACCAGCAGGGGTGCATGTCCGGGCTCGAACCCCAGGTGATCTGGGTGGGTTCACCACCGCTGGCAGACATGATCCACAGATGATCTCGCCCGTCTCGGTCCGAGGTGAAAACCAGGCGGGAACCGTCGGGTGACCAGCAGGGATCCCAGTCGCGGGCAGCGTGGAAGGTGATCTGGGTCAAGAGCTCGGCGCTGGCCGCTTGGCCCGGCGACCCCACGGAAGAGACGATGCTCAGCCCGACGAGAGCCATCCATCGCAAGGGGTTGTGTCTCATGCTCCCCCCTCCGCACGGCGCGTGGTCATTGCTGAATCCTCGATGTTGATACGATCGGGACGCGCAGGTGTTGCCGAATACGGAAAAGTCCCAGACACACGCCGTACCCCTACGGCGGATCGCTACATCGCCTGCAGATAAATCTCGACCACCGCCGACGGGGATCGCACCGAGCGCGGGTTGGTCATGGTCGCCAGGTCCTCCACCGCCAAGTGTGCACAGGCCTCCAAGTCCGATTCCGGGACATCCAACGTCCTCAGCTCGGTGGGGTGCCCGATCCGTTCCAGGAGCCGGGTCACCACGTTCGCAGCATTGAGGGCCATGGCACCCTCGTCGCGCCCATCACGCTCGCAACCCAGTGCTTCGGCAACCCGTACGAGTTGCGGCGTCGCGGCGGGCTGGTTGAAGCGCATGACGTGGGGCAGCAGAATGCCGTTGCCGATCCCGTGCGGCACGCCGTGGCGGACTCCGAGCGCATGGCTCATGCCGTGCACCAGCCCCACCTGTGCCGTGGAGAATGCCCATCCAGCCATGGTCGAAGCCTGTTGCAGCAGCACTCTGACTTCGAGATCGCCGGGGTCGTCGATCGCCAGCGGCAGGTTGGTCGCGATGATACGGATCGCCTGCAGGGCGAGCCCGTCGCTGATGGGGTTCGCCTGGCGAGAAACCACGGCTTCGATTGCGTGGGTGAGCGCGTCCATGCCGGTTGAGGCGGTCAACAGAGGCGGCAGACCGGTGGTGAGTTGCGGATCGAGGATCGCCACCGGCGGGATGATGCGGTCGTCCACGATGTAGACCTTGCGGCCACGGCCGGCGTCACGGATCACCGCGCAGTTGGTCACCTCGCTGCCGGTGCCGGCGGTGGTGGGGATCGCCAGCAGGGGAAACGGGTTCGTGCTCAGGAGCCGGATGCCGATGGCGTCGATGGCTTTTGCCCCCACGCCCTCGGAGAGCACCACGGCCGCGGCCTTCGCAGTGTCCAGCACGCTGCCCCCGCCGAGCGCGACGATGCAGTCGGCCCCGACAGCCCGGCCGTGTTCCGCGCACGCGTCGATGATTTCCAGCCCGGAGTCCTGGGGCACGTCGAGGAACTCACCGGCGAGCAGCGAGCCCAACGCTCCCCGTACGATGTCAGTCAATCCGGCCTGGTTGACTCCCGCGTCGCTGATGAGCAGCGCTCGCCGGCAGCCCAGCCGTTGATCGACGAGAACTCCCGCCATCGCGGCCCGCCCTGCGCCGATTTCGAGATGGGTTGGACCGGACCAGGCGAAGGAGGTCGTGCGCGGGTATTTGAGAAGCAGGCGGTTGCCCGGTCGGTGGATGGGGTGTCCTTCCGCTCCCAGGTGAACGTGCTTGATCTCGGTGAACTCCGCCAGCCCGTAGTGCCCCAGCTCGCGACCGGTCCCACTTTGCTTGTAGCCGCCAAAGGGCGCCAGGTCGCTGAAAACGTGATAGTCGTTGATCCACAGCGTCCCGGTGCGCACCTGCTCGGCGACGCGCTGCGCCCTTTCGAGATCACGGGACCAGATTCCGCCGGCCAGGCCATAGGTGGATGCGTTGGCGATGGCGATGACCTCGTCCTCGTCGTGGTAGCGCACCACGCTGAGCACGGGGCCGAAGATCTCCTCCTGCGCGATCCGCATGGAGTTGTCCACGTCACCAAAGATCGTGGGTGAATAATAGAAACCGTTCTCGAATCCCTCGATCTCGACCCGTTCGCCGCCGGTGACCACGGTCGCCCCTTCGTCGCGACCGATGGCCACGTACTCCTCCACGGTTTGACGTTGTTTGGCGGACACAAGCGGGCCCATCTTCGTCGCTGGGTCGAGCTGGTATCCCACCCGCATGCCCTCCACACGGCGTCTGAGCGCGTCCATGATCTCGTCGTACCGAGAGTCGGGGAGCAGCAGCCGGGTGCCGGAGGTGCAGACCTGGCCCGAGTGCAGAAATGCCGCGAGGATCGCTCCGTCCACCGCCGAGTCGAGATCGGCGTCATCCAGCACGATGTTCGCGCTCTTTCCCCCGAGCTCGAGGGTGGTTTTCTTGATCGTGCCGGCGGCCATGGTCATGATGCGGCGGCCAACCTCGGTGGATCCGGTGAAGGCGATCTTTGCCACCCGGTCGTCGGCCACCAGCGCCTCGCCGAGTTCTGAGCCTGAGCCGGTGACGATGTTGATCACGCCGGGCGGGACGTTGCTTTCCACGATGATCTTCGCCAGGGCCAGGGTCGCAACCGGCGTATCCGATGCCGGTTTGAGGACCACTGTGTTGCCCATCAGCGCCGCCATGGTGATCTTCCAGATTGCCATCAACAAGGGGAAGTTCCACGGCACGATGGCGACGCACACTCCCATGGGTTCGCGACGCACCAGATGACGGGCGCGGATGAAGGGGTCACCCGCTTCACCGATCTCCTCGACCCACGGGAAATTCCGCATGGCGTAACGGGCCAGGTTTCGCATCAGCCGAGCGCCGAGAAAAACATCGCCCCCGGTGCGCTTGAGAGTTCCGCCGCTGTCCCGCGCCTCGAGCACGGCCAGGTCGCGCAGGTTATCGGTCATCCGATCGGCGAGGTCCATCATGACCCGCGCCCGCTCCTCGACGGGTATGCGGCTCCAGGTCTCAAACGCGCGGTGGGCCGCCGCGACGGCATCGGCCCCATCCTCCGCTCCGCCGGCGGGCACCTCCGCCACCGGCCGCCCCGCGCCCGGATCCATGGACTGGGTGGTCGCGCCACTGCGCGCTTCGACGAGCTCGCCGCCGATCAACATCCGAAAGGACTGCATATGGTTTCTCCCACAAGGTGCCTGCGCAGTGTAGGCAGGGGCGTGGGACGCGGTCAATCGAAGATGGAGCCGGGTGGAATATTCGGCCGGCTCAGGTTGATCAACAGAGAGTCCGACCGAGGCGCGCTCGACGGGTGACTCACGGTCGGTGAGGAGGAACGAAATGATCAAAGCATGGGCGGCATTCGAAGCCGGTGGCGAACTCAAACCCTTCGAGTATGACCCGGGGCCGCTGGGACGCGACCAGGTGGAGATCGCGGTGGAGCACTGTGGAATCTGTCACAGCGATCTGAATATGATCGACGACGATTGGGGGATGGCGGAATTTCCGCTGGTTCCCGGTCACGAGGTGGCCGGCAGAGTCGCCCAGGTCGGTGAGGATGTCACCAACCTCGAAATTGGTCAGCGGGTCGGTCTGGGCTGGCACGCGGGTTACTGTATGACCTGTTCTTCCTGCATGGGAGGTGACCACAACCTGTGCGCCGCCGGACAGGGGACGATCGTGGGTCGCCACGGAGGCTTTGCCGACAAGGTCCGTGCCCAAGCTGCCAGCGTGGTTCCCCTGCCCGACGGAATCGACTCCAAACACGCCGGGCCACTGTTCTGCGGCGGCATCACCGTTTTTAATCCGCTGCTCCAGTTCGATGTCAAACCCACCCATCGGGTGGGGGTCATCGGCATTGGGGGTCTCGGCCACATGGCCCTGCAGTTTCTCCATGCCTGGGGCTGCGAGGTGACGGCCTTCACGTCGAGCGACGCCAAGAAGGCGGAGGCGCTCGAGATGGGGGCTCATCGGACCGTCAATTCGCGAGACCCCGACCAGCTCGAAGCGGCGGCCGGTGAATTCGACCTCATCCTGTCAACCGTCAATGTCAAACTCGACTGGGACGCTTATGTTGCGGCGCTCCGGCCCAAGGGGCGGCTGCACCTCGTGGGGGCGACGCTCGACCCGCTCGATATCGGCGTCTTCCCGTTGATCGTGGGACAGCGGTCCGTCTCCGGGTCACCGGTGGGGAGCCCCGCCGCCATCGCCACCATGCTCGAGTTTGCCGCCCGGCACGACATCAAGCCCGTCATCGAGATCTTTCCGTGGGACCGGGTCAACGACGCCATCGAACACCTGCGGAGCGGCAAGGCCCGCTACCGGATCGTCCTCAGCTCGTAGTCGTCATTGCAGCGGACGATCGAATCACGTGTCCCATGAGCTCGTACGGGCACCGTTGAGGGCCGAGGTGGCGGCCACAATATCCTGTCGGCGCCCGGTCAGCGGGCGTTCGCCCGACTCGGGATCAGCTTCTTCGACCTGGGCAGATACCGGTTGTTGCTGACGAAGCGCATGTCCTCGATGGTGTAGAAGGCTCTGGGGTTGTGGGACTTGATGATGTTGACGACCTCGGTGACGGTGCTGCGCTTCAGAATCACGAACAGGATCCCGACCTCGCCGTCGCGACCCTGACCGGCCACGGATGTCACCGGGAACCCTCGTTTCCTCAAATCATCGATCAGACCGTTGGCATCGGTTCGGGTGACGACTCTGATCAGCTCGTACCCCAGGGCCAGCTTTTCTTCGATGCGCATGCCGATATAAGTGCCGAGGCCGAATCCGCCGGCATACCCGACATATGCCGTCCAGTTGTCGAGGTTGACCATGACCCTGGAGATGGTGATGACCCAGACCAGGGACTGGAAAAAGCCGATCACCGGCGCGTGGTTTCGATAGCCCTTGGCCACCATGATCAGCCGGATGGTGTCCATAGAGACGTCCACCACTCGTGCCAGGAGGATCAACATCGGCAGAATCAGGTAATCGAAGAGGACAGGTTCCATGGGGGCTCAATCCAAATCTAGGCGGGTGTTCTGGTTGTTGTTTCTTACGAACGTTCCGAGTGTGGCGGGGGGAGGGTCATGGCGTGATTTTCGATTCTCCCGCTCGGGTCTCCGCCCGCGGTCGGTGCGCACCATACTCCAGGTGGAGCCGTCGTTCAACACCAGGCGGAAACCCTTGGCCAGGTTGCACCGGGGAAGAACCAGGTTTTTGGCGGGGACGGGCGGCGCCGGCGGCGTCAACCGGACGGTTCGCTCAACCGGGGCAGGGACACCTTGGGTGTGCCGTGGGGCGGAGGGCTAGGAATCCGGCGGCGAAACGCGGGGCGGCGTGAACCGCCCCGCGACCCGTGAGATATTCGTTTACTGGAACGGTGGGGGTGTTCTCCCCGGGCTCCGCCCGATCAACGTCGGGTCCGAGGTGACGTTGTCGTTGACGCTTGCCGTGATCCGCCAAGAGGTATTGGATGGGGTGGAGTTGTATCGGACGTGGGCTTGCGCGGTGGAGGTCGTGACATCGCCCATGCCCACCGCGTTGAAGATGTTGTTGATCTGGAAGGAGCCGCGTCCCGTGAACTCGCCGCTCGCGGTTCTGCCGGACTCCGGGTCCCACAGGTTGACCGTCAACACCACCTCGTCGGCGGCGAATGGTGTCGGCATCACGAGCAGGTTGGTGCGGTTGTCGGGGCCGTTCTTGAGGCCGAAGATCGTCTGGGAGCAGCAGCTGGCGCCGGTGTAGAGGTAGCCGAACGGCATTTGAGTGCCAAAGGCGCCGCCGTCGGAGCCGCCCACATTGCTGGTCACCAACCGGGCCGCGTCGTAGGTCTGTGCATCGTAGTAGTACATTCCGCCGAGAGAGATCATGCCGGAACCGGTGTTCGGCGCCCCCGTGAGTTCGCGAACGACATTGTCGTACATCACGGACTCGAAGGAGTCGAGACGCAGAATGTGCTCGCCGTCGGGGACCCCGGTGGTGTTGGAATTCGAGAAGTACCTGAGGGTCAGATAGAGGTTGTGGTAGTAGGGATTGGTGATCCGCAGCTCGCTCTGCCACTGGCTCCCGAAGGCGCCGCTGGCGTCGGCCGCGCCCGGAGCCCATGCCCAGCCGTAGCGGCTGTCGGTGGGAGAACACCAGCCGTCCACCGACTGATACACGTCGCGCACCGGCGTCATTCCGTCGCTCGCAGCAAACCTCAGGCTCCAGTATTTGTAGGCGTGGTCGGGGTCGCCGTAGGGTCCGAGCTGGGGGTAGTAGACCTTGACGAGCAGCTGGTTCCAGCCCTCCCTCAGGCTGACGGGCACCTGGTGGGCTCCCTCGGCGTAGGCGGCCGGGGCGTCCTGGCGGAGGACCTCGTCGCCGTTGAGCCACACCCGGATGCCGTCATCGGCGCCCACCAGCATCACCACATTTCTCGCAGTCGCCGACTCCACCTGTGTCAGGAAGTACTGGACGACGTCCCTATTGTCCGCCGGGGCGTCGTAGTACGCCACATAGACGCGGCCGTCCAACTGCGCCGCGTCAGAGGTCCAGGCCGTCGGCGCGCCGTCGGTGCCGCCCAGCGGTCCCCCGGAGCACGACGGCGAGACCGCCGCCTCGTCGATCAGATCATCGTCGAGGGTCCCGTTGACGCCGTAGGAGGGGGTCAGCCAGCGGATGATGAATTGTCCTTCAACCGATTCGTAGGCTTTCCCCGCCGGCGAGTCCATCTGGGTCTCGGCAGCGGGCCGGATGATTCGGCCCCCATCGATGTAGGGCGCTTGGGTGGGTGTTTCGGCGCCTGCGGGGCCGCTCAGCACGATCGCGAGCGACGCGGCGGCCACAATGAATGTGTTGGATCGTCGATTCATCATATTCTCCTTTTCAGCCAGAGAAGCGACAGATCAACCAAGATCGGGTCAAATGGAAACGACGAATCCCCGAGAGGTGTCAGGTGTGTGTCTGTTCAAACACTGCCGATGGTGCGCGACTGGAAGCTGATGATGCCTGCAGCCCAGGTCACTCCTCGACGTGAGTCACCACATCGTCCTCGCCTGGAACGGGGTGCAACCATCCCGTGCAGCCGGGCATCCTGAAGGCGCTGATTCGGGTGCGCCAGTCGGACGGCCCCGACGTCTCGATGTACTCCCCAGTGAACCAAAAGGTGCAGTTGTCCGTCGGGTCCACCTCCATGGACGAGTAGTCCCCCCATGCAGCGGTCCCGTCCGCATAGCCGCTGCCGGAGATCTGGGTCGCTTCGGCGAGGAAGTGCGGACTGTCCACCGGCCGGACCGTGTAGCGCAGCGACGGGTAGATGCCGGCCTGGGCGTTGACCACGTTGTACCCCATGGCCATGTTGCCGCTGCCGTCGAGTGCGACGCTGGGCATCCACCGGTGGGAGTCGTCGGGGGCGAAGGTCCCCTGATACGCGATCTCCCAGTCGCTCCCGTTGCTGCGACGAAGCTCGAACCACCGCAGCGCCGCGTGCTTGCCTTCGGCCACCGCATTGACCGTCCATACCCCGACCAGGGTCTCGTAACGACCCAGGTTGCGGTACTGCAGCCGCTGCATGGGCAACCACGACAGGCTGTCGATCATCTGCGGGGTGCCGGGCTGTTCGAGACACTCGCCCCGAACCGTCCTGTCGCACACCGTCCAGTTGAACTCGGCGAATTCGGGCGGCGTGAAGCTCTGGGTGTGGGTCCATCTCGACTGCTCGGGATTCTCCCAATCAACGGAGAATTCATACAGATCAAGGGTGTCCACCGGAGTGCCGGGGATAAAATAGTCCTCACCGCCGTCACGGAAGGTATAGAAGATCCCCGGCGATCCGGCCGGCGCCGGTCGAGAGCCGTCAAGATCGGCGGGCATCATGAAGTTGGGATTTCCAGTGAACATCTGAGCGGGACGCGGCGGCGTGCCCGCGAGCAGGTTCTCGCGGTCGACGGCATAGACGTCAAAAGTCCCCAACGGTCCGGGGTTGGTGCTGATGAAGTACGCGTTGTGGACCGTGTCGGGCCACACACCGACCTTGGGATAGTCCGGCGTGCCCACGGTCTCGAGTTCATAAAGAAAGTAGTCCCCGGTGGGGTCCGGGCTCCTTGACACCGCCATACAGGCGACGAGACCTGGTGACGACACAAAGGCGAGGTGGGTCAGAACCCAGCGATCGGCCGCTTCATCGTAGACAATGATCGGGTCGGCATAGATGTCGCTCGCGCAGTGACTCCCGGTGTCGGCCCAGAGGGCGTTTGTAGGGGTGGGTCCGGTGAGCGGCGTACCCTGTTTGTCGAAGATCCGGAAGGCGACGTTGACCGTCTGGAAATAGTGGTCCGGCCCCACGGCGCCTTCGGAATCCGGCGGCCCCACGATCGTCGACGGCAGTCCGTCAAAGTCAACCGAGAGGCCGGGCGACTGTGACCCACCGCCGCTCCACAGCAGGCTTTGGAGGGCAAGGGGGTCGTCGATCCTCAAAGCGTGAGGACCGTGTCCGGTCTCCGGGTCATGGACTCCAGCACGGTCGGAGGGCGGTTCTCGATCCACCTCGAAAAACACCGTCTTGGGCTGGCCGGTGAGATCGATGGACGGCAGGTCCCGAACGGCGCCGCTGATTCCGTAACAGACCGTCTTCACCAGCCTCGGGTTGTCACTCCACTGGTCGGCGGCCAGAGCCGCCAGCTGACCGAGCGAGAGTATCCCGGTGGCCAGCACACACACGACGAGTAGATACCGTCTCATCTCGGTCCTCCTGGTTGTTGGGGCCCTCATGGGAGTGTACTGCAGAAATCCAACTGCCCTCCCTCGATGATGTCGCCGCTCGGGTCGAGGCTGTGTTGTTGCGATGTGCGATGACTCCAAGGCAGATCGGCGTGCGGGTCAGCGCGGTTTTTGAATGGACCGTGTGGCGCACCGGGCGAATGAGTGCTCCATGAAACCCCAACCCCGTACCCCGTATATTCACTGGAACGAACATCTCAACCGTGTGAAGCGACATGAGGCCGTCGAATGTTGTCGCATGCGGCACCGATTGCTGTGAAAAGGGATTTGGGAGGACGGCATGAGTCGTTGGGACCGCTTTTTTCAGATGGTTTTTGGCGGCATCGTGCTCACGGCGGTGGTGTTGCCCTGTGATGCCCAACAATGGAGTGGCTACGTGTCGGCACCGGACGGTGTGCAACTGGCGACCGATGTCTACCTGCCCGTTGGGAACGGCCCCTGGCCTGTGGTTCTGACGCGCACCCCATATAACAAACGAGATCCTGGACACTACGGTCCCTGGTGTCAGACTCTCGCGCAAAACGGCTACGCCTGCGTTGCGCAGGACTGCCGGGGACGCTTCGAATCGGGAGGAGCCGACACCATCTTCCGCGACGCTGGACGCGACGGTCGCGCCACCATCGAGTGGATCGCCGACCAGAATTGGTGCAACGGCTCGATTGCCAGTGTCGGTGGATCGGCCATGGGTGTGACCGGCTATGCCATGGCGCCAGGGGCGCCGCCCGAGCTGAAATGTATTGTCGCCGCGGTCGCCACCCCGGACATCTACGGCCACATTTTCTCTCGCGGCGGCACCGTGCACTGGGAGCTGGCGTACAACTGGTTGGAGGGGCAGGGATCGATCGGTGCATTCGACGATTTCCTCGAGCATCGGTTGCGGGATGAATGGTGGAACGACTACGACTGGTTGTCCTCGCCGAACACCGTCAACGTCAAGACCCTTCATTTTGGGGGCTGGTGGGACCTCTATATCCAGGGGCCCATCGACGCGTTTCATGAGTACCGACACAACGGCGGCCCGGGAGCAGCGGGCAACCAGTACCTCATCATGGGGCCATGGCACCACTTCTCGTTGGACGCAGACTGGATGGCGCAGACATTCCCAGGTGACCGGGTGACAGGTGAGCTCAGATTCCCTGACAACGCTTTCCCGGGCGGCTGGCCGTTTGCTGACGATGGGTGGGGGATGCTGCTCGACTGGCTTGGTTTTTGTCTCGAGGATGAGCCCACCCGGGCGGCTTCTTGGCCCGAGGTCCAGGTCTACCTGATGGGAGCCGTCGGTGAGTCGGATGCACCGGGAAATCGGTGGCTCGGCCTCCGAGACTGGCCTCCCCGAACCTCAGACGTGCCCTACTATCTGACCGCTCAGGGTGATTTGACCCGGACCGTTCCGAACGACGGCCAGCTGATGTTGGAGATTGACCCCGGCGATCCGGTGCCGACCCTTGGCGGAGCCAATCACTTCGCGGACATCGAGGTGGACGACCGGCCAATGGGAATCGGCCCATATGATCAGCGTTCGTTGGAGGAACGTGACGATCTCCTGACCTTCACCAGCCCGGTGCTCGGCGAACCGGTCACGGTGGCGGGCCGAGTTCGTTGCCGACTGTGGATCCGCCCCGATTCTCCGGACCTCGACCTGAGTGTTCGCCTCACCGACGTCTACCCCGACGGGCGTTCCATGCACGTGCTCGACTCCGTCCAGCGCGCCCGGATGCGCTGCGGTGACGACCGTGAGTGTCTGCTCGTGCCCGGAGAGCCAACCTTGATCGAGGTCGATCTGTGGTCAACGGCCATCGTATTCAACGCCGGACATCAGATCCGCGTGGCCGTTGCCGGGTCGAACTGGCCCCGGTTCGAGGTCAATCCGAACGATGGCGGCGATCTCAGGACGGGCACACCCACGGTGGTGCATCCCACACTGTTGTTCGGCGACCAGTACCCGTCCGCCCTTCATCTTCCGGTCATCCCCCCGCCGCGCCAACCGCACGGAAGGCGAACTCCGTAGTCCGAGGAGGGTCGAGGACGCCACCGTTGAGGTGTTAGGATTGACCGAACAGATGGGTGATTCCCCAAGATGGCGACGAGTTCTTCTGCAGAATGTCGAACGGAACTGGGGACAGAGGGAGGCCCGCCGTGATCTCCAGGATGGTCCAAGTGTTGGGCGTTGCTGTCATCGTCGCGGTATGTGTCTCCTGCGGCGCGGAATCGAGGCACGGGCCCGGCGACTCGGCAGCGGGGAATTCAAACGCCTTGCGGGGGGAAATGAAGATGGCCGACCGAATCTGTCTGGTGACCGGTGCGACCTCGGGTATCGGCAAGGTCACGGCTGCTGCCCTGGCTGAGGAGGGGGCAACCGTCATTGTGGTGAGCCGCGACGAGAAACGGTGCGCCGACACCGTGGACGAGATCCGTGCTTCCAGCGGCAATCCAGCCGTGGAATACATACGGGCGGACCTGTCCGATCTCAGCCAGGTGCGTGAGCTCGCCGAGCAGGTCAACGGCAGCTATCCGCGTCTGGATGTCCTGGTCAATAATGCGGGGGCGTATTTTCTCAAGCGCCTGGAGAGCGCCGACGGGTATGAAATGACGTTGGCGCTGAACTACTTGAGCCCCTTTATGCTGACCAATCTTCTGCTTCCGTCGCTCGAGGCAAGCGAGTCCGCCCGTGTCATCAATGTCGCGTCCAACGCCCACAAACAGGGAGTCATCGATTTCGACGACCTCCAGTCGCAGAACGATTACGTGGGTCTGCAGGCCTATGCCCAGTCGAAGCTGGCGTTGGTCTTGTTCACTTACGAACTTGCGAGGCAGTTAGAGGGCAGCGCCGTGACCGTCAACGCACTTACCCCGGGCCTCGTGGCCACCCGTTTCGGAAGAAACAACGGCTGGTTGAGATTTCATGTGCGACGACTCGTAAGACGGGAGATCAGCCCCGAGGAGGGTGCGCAGACGAGCATTTACCTCGCCACCTCAGCGGAGGTTGAGGGAGTCACCGGGAATTACTATTCCAAGAGCAAACCGGCGAAATCATCCGAAAGCTCTCATGATCTCGATCTCGCGGCCCGCTTGTGGCAGGTCAGCAGCGATTTGACGGGGTTGGACAATACAGAAGACGACTCCCCTCCGTGAATCACGGGGATTCCGTTTCAGGGGCGGGTGGGGACCGTGAGCAGGTGGTCGGTTAAAACGGCTTGGCAACCGCCAGCCAGGCGGCGACCCCGCCCAGGGCGGGCAACATGAGCCACAGTACAGGCGTCCACTCCGGCCGGCGCCGGAGCGGCCACGCCGATGCGGCGAGCAGTATCCAGAGGCCGACCTTCAGCCAGGCCCAGGTGGGGATTTTCCCGAAGAAGCCGAGCCGCGCCAGAAGGCCGAAACCGGCCACCAGAATCACCGCCGCCGACACGCCGTGGACGATGCTGGCGAGCTTTCTCAGACGAGCGTCGGCGCTTTGACCGAGCACGGCCAGGCTGCCCAGCGAGGTGAATAGAAAGAGAATCGCGACCAGGTGCAGGATCTTGTACGTCAGGTAGCTCACAAGCGCCTCCTTGAGGTCATAACAGCGGCGAGGGAAGAGCCTTTCCAGAGAGACCCTCGGACGGGGGGATGCCAAACCCCGACGGTGGGTCAAACCTAGGCCTTGATGCGCTCCATCTTCGGGTCGTACATGGGTCGCAGCGAAACCTCGCGCCGGGTAACGGGTGCCGGCGATGTCGATCTGCCACTCGCCCTCTTGCAGGTAGGCCTTGTTGATGGGCTCGCCGGCCTCGATCATGGCCAGACCCACGGCGCCACCGAGGGTGTGGCCGTAGCTGGCCGCGCGGATATAGCCCACCGCCTTGTTGTTTCGATACACCACCTCGGCGTGGTAGAGCAGCGGTTCGGGGTCCGAAACAAGCACCTGCAACAGACGACGGTTGTAGGCGGGCCCCTGCGCTTTCTTTTCGACGCAGTAGGCCTTGCCGATGAAGTCCGGCTTGGACAGATCCACGACGAATCCGAGACCGGTCTCGTAGGCATCGTCGGTGTTGTCGATGTCGTGACCGTAATCGCGATAGCCCTTTTCCATGCGCAGGCTGCCCAGGGCTCTGAGACCGGCGTGGCGGAGACCGAAGTTCGCACCCGCCTCGACCACGCGGTCGTAGACGTACACGGCCTGTTCCGCGGGGATGTTGAGCTCGTAGCCGAGCTCGCCGACATAGGTGATGCGGTTGCATTGCACCCGCGCGAAGCCGATGTCGATCTCGCGCGCGGTGCGAAAGGGGAAGGCCTCGTTGGACAGATCCGCCGAGGTGATGGACTGCAGCAGCTCGCGGGATTTGGGGCCTTGCACGTTGAGCTGGCCAATGCCGCCGGTGATGTCGGTGACGAAGCAATGGGCGTCTGATGGGATATGACGCCTGAGCCAGGTTTCCACGTGGCGGTGCATGGTGTCGGTGACCACCACGATGAAATGATCCTCGGCCAGCTTGGTCACGGTGACGTCGGCCTCGAGCATTCCTCGCTCGTTGAGCCATTGGGTGTAGGTGATGGTCTCCACCGGACCGTTGACGCTGTTGGCCGAGATGTGGTCGAGCACCCTTCCGGCGTCGCGTCCCTGGACCAGGAACTTGCCCATGAAGGTCATGTCCATGGCGATGACGCCCTCGCGGCAGGCCCTGTGCTCCGATTCCCAATATGGGAACCAGTTCTGACGTCCCCAGGAGAGCTTCTCGACCTTGGGTTCGCGACCCTCCGGCGCGAACCAGGCGGGGCTTTCCCAGCCGCTCACGTCGGTGAAGTAGGCGCGCTGATCCTGCAGACGATCGTGGAACGGCGAGCGCTTGCAGTCGCGGGCGGTCTGGGGCACGCGGGTCGGGTAGTGGCGCCGGTAGACCATCCCGAGCGTCTCGACGACCCGTGTCTTGCGATATTCGGGATTGCACTGATAGGGGTGGAAGCGATCCACATTGATGCCTGTGATGTCGGCGCCCGGGTCGCCGGTGGTGATCCACTGGGCCATGATCTTGCCGAGGCCGCCTGCCGGTGATGATGCCGATGGAGTTGAGCCCCGCGGCGACGAAGTAGTTCTCGATCTCCGGCGCCTCGCCGAAGGCCACGCCCATGTCGGGGGTGAAGCTCTCCGGACCGCAGAAGAACTTCCTGATGCCGACCTCGGTCGAGATGGGGATGCGGCTCATGGCCTTTTCGAGGAAGGGCGTCATGCGATCCCAGTCGGGCTCGATTTCGCCAAAGGAGAAATCATCGGGGACGCCGTTCACCTTCCAGGGGGCGCAGACCGGCTCAAAGAGGCCGATCATCAGACCGCCGCCTTCTTCTCGGTAGTAGCCGTGACAGGAGGGATCCTCGATGATGGGAAGCTCGCGCGTCATTTCCTCGATGGGCTCGGTGATGAGGTAGTAGTGCTCGGTGGACTGGTTCGGGATGCTGACGCCGTTGAGGGCGCCGAGCTGTCTGGCCCACATGCCGGCGCAATTGACCACGAATTCCGCCTCGATCGTACCGAGGGTCGTGGTCACGCCGGTGGCGCGGCCGGTTGGAGGTGGTGACGCCCGTGACCGACACGCCCTCGATGATCTTCACGCCCTGTTGGCGCGCGCCTTTGGCCAGGGCCATGGTGGCGTCCACGGGATTGACGCGCCCGTCCTGCTGCAAATAAAAGCCCGCCTCGATGTCGTCCACCCTGGCCAGGGGGAAGAGCCTCTTGATCTCGTCGGGGCCGATCTCCTCGACGTCGTTGCCGCAGAATCGGTTGAAGGCCGCGACCCGGCGATACTCCTCCACGCGGTCCGAGTCCGCGGCCAGCTCGATGAAGCCCAGCGGCTCGAAGCCGGTGCTCGAGCCCGGTCTCCGCCTCGAGGCGGCCGTAGAGATCGCGCGTGTACATGCGCATCTCCACCGAGGTCTCCGAGGTCGAGCCGAAGGTGGTCATCAGGCCCGCCGCGTGCCAGGTCGTGCCCGAGGTGAGCTGGTCGCGCTCGATGAGGACCACGTCGCTCCAGCCGAGGTGGCCGAGGTGATAGGCGATGGAGCAACCGATGACGCCGCCGCCGATGATGACGACGCGAGCTTGTCGAGGAAATCCCTGATCAGCCAACCCGCCTCCCTTGGTGAGGCCGCCCGGACCTCCATGGGTATGGTAAACCGTACGTCAATTCACGACCGGTATCCAGCGGTTGAGATCGCCGAACAAAAACCCGTCGGCGAACAGCGGCGCAGGACAGGTCGCGACAAAGATCTCGATGCTGGCGTCCGGATTCTCGCCCGTGAGGTCCGCGGTGGACCGGATGGACACGATCTCCGGGTTGGTCTGCACCCTGCCCAGGTTGAGCCCGTTGGTAACCAGGATCTGCGACCTCGAGGTGCCGAGATCGTGGACCGTGATGAGGCTGCCCTGCAGGGCAGCCACCCGCGTGCCGGTGGCGTCCATGGAGGACGCTCCGGATCCGCCTCCGGGATCGGGCATGTCCACAAAGGCGCCGGTGTCGCGATCGTGGACCATCAGGCCCGGAATGCCGGTCGTGTTTCCGAAGTCGGGACTGGTTGTGAAAAATGCGATTTTCGTCCCGTCCGCCGACACCGCGGGTGACCAGTTGTCGCCCGCAGTGGTCTGTGTGATCTGACGCAGCGTGCCGGATGCGATCTCGAGGTGGTACACCTCTTCGTTGAGGTCGGAGTTGAGCCCCACGAGGTTCTCTTCGCTGGACAGAACCACGAAGTGTCCATCGGCGCTGACATTCCATGACCACGCCAGGGACTGGAGTTGGGTGAGCTGCGAGATATGACCGCTCGCCACCTCGACCATGAAGAGCTGTGTTCGGGTTTCCGGGTTGCCGCCCGTGAAGTCGTTCGAGGAGCTGAAAATGACGCGGTCGCCGGCCCGTGTGATCTGCGGTCCGTGGTTTCCGTATTCGGTGCTCTGGGTCAGCTGCGTCTCGGTGCCGCCAAGACGGTCATACAGCATGATTTCGCGGTTGCCGTCGGGGTTCTGACCCAGTGGGTCGCACTCCGATTCGTACACCACGAGGCCGCCGTCACCATTCACCTGCGGATTGCCGGTTAAGCATCCTTCTTCGCCGATGGCGATGAGCTCTGACGACACCAGGTCTTCAAGGTAGGTGCCGCCCGGGTTGAGGGTGTACGCAATCCAGCGCGCGTCGTGGCTGACGCTGCCGAAGCCGGCGTAGTCCACACCCGAGGTGGTGTCTGTGATCTGACGGATCGAACACGAGATGGGCGGGCCGTTCTGGTTCACGATGTGGGTTGCCCTGCCGCCGACGCCGATGGTCCCCTGGCGAAAATTCTCGGCGGCTGCCACCTCATAGCTCACGCTTCCGTTGCCGTACCCGGTGGAACCCGAAGTGATCGTGATCCATGGTTGGAAGGTCACGGCCCCCCATGGGCAGTTCGGGACCGATGTTTGTACTGTGAAGAAACCGACCCCCCCGCCCGAGCCGTAGCTCGAGGTCGCGGGACTGATGGTGATGGTGCACGGATCCATGGGATCAGCGGCGAGTGATGCAGTTGACCAGGAAATCAGTGCGGCAATACACAGCGCACAGCTCAGACCCAGCATCGTGAATCGGTTCTCCGACATCGTCGGCCTCCTCGGAGGACACCCCTGTCAATTTAGACGGCTTTGCCGGATGGCACCACCTTTTTGTGGGCGTCGCGAGCGGCGACACACAGGAGGTTGTGTTGGGCGCCCATGGGGTGTGCTCCCATGGGCGGCGGAGTGCCGGCTGCCGCGGCATCAGACAAGAACCGGCGAACCACCGGTCACGCGATATCCGGTGCCGGCCTTGCGTGGAGACCCTGGGGCCGCTGTCCCCTTCGCCCTATTCCCTGAGCGCCTCGAGTACGCGGTAGACCTCGATGTGTGGCTCTCCCTCCGCCTGATACGACTCGGCGATGGTCGCTCGGAGTTCTGAATCGCGATAGGCATTGAACGCGTCCTGGGACTCCCAGAGATACAGTCCAGCGTACTCTCCGGTGACCGCGTCCTGGAGATAGTATTTTTGTTGCAATCCTTGCAGCGCTCTGAACTCCGGCGCCCGCTCCTCCATGACCTGCCTCACCTCGTCGGGCGGGAGCGCGGATCGGAATCGGACAAGAAGCATCAGGACGGGTTCATTCATTTCATGTCCTCCGACGGGTGATCGATACCCGAGATTTTGGATGAGTATAGAACGGGTGAAGGAGGTCGTTCTGAGGCGCGACGTCGCAGTGAGCTCGATTCAGGGCCGCACGGCGGCCGCCGCGAGAGCCGCCAGTGCCGTGGCCAGCGCGGCTCCAACCGCGTAGACCAGGCGAAATCCTCCGGCCGCATACACGGCAGTCATGATCACAGGTCCGAGAGTCTGGCCGAGCCGCAGCACGGTCCCGTTGAGGGACATGAATGCGGCCCGCTGGTCGTCGGGTGCGAGAGCCGCCACCAGTGACATGACCACGGGGATCGTGGTGGCGAAGGCGAAGCCGAGCAGGACCGCGGGGATCGCGAGCGCCGCTGTGAACGGGGCGAACGGGATGGCCGCGAGGCCGAGGGCGAAGGAGAGGAGCCCGATCTGCAGCAATCTCGGTTCGGGGACCCGTGCGGACAACCGTCCGAGTTGGGACGATACAACCGCGTTGACGGCCGACAGCGAGGTCATGATCATGCCGATAACCAGCGGCGATGACTGGAATTTGTCGGCCATGTAGAGCGGCAGGAAGGTGATGTAGGCGCCGTACAGCAAGACGAAAATACCGCAGCTGCAGGTGTAGAGCACCAAAACCGGCGGTCGGCGGATCTCCCGCCACACGCCGCCGAGGTACGCCCCCAGACGTTGCGTTCGAATCACAGGGGGCTCGTGGAGACGGGTCGCCACCAGGGCTGCGACGGGCAGCGCCAGGATCGGGAGCGCGAACGGCCAGTGCCATCCGATCATGGCGAGCCCGCCGCCGAGAAGCGGGTAGGTGGCGGTTCCGATCGACAGAACGCTCGCGTTATAACCCATTGCCGTGGTGCGCTGACGGCCCTGGAAGAGGTCGCCGACGAGGGTGAGGTTGATGGACGCAAGGGCGGCCGCCCCAACCCCCTGAAGCAGGCGGAGGACGAGCAGGGGGTGCAGGCCTTGAGCCAGGCTGCAGGCACCGCCGGCGATACCAAACAACACCGGCGACGGCACCAGTACCCGCTTGCGCCCAAATCGATCGGCGGCAATGCCGAGCAGCGGGGTCAAAATCACGCCGGGCAGCGTGAACATCGTGATGACGAACCCGATCTGATGGACCGGCACACCGAGCGCGACGCGGAGCTGAGGCAGCGCGGGCCGATGCTGGCGACGCCGAGAACCGCCATCAGGGTCACGGCGAACAGGACTCGCCGCTCGCTGGGCCGCGCTCGGATTTATCGGCGTCGCCGCGACCCGCGGTGACGTACCGATCTTCGAAAACGAGAGCGGGATCGTCGCCGGTGGTATCGGCGGGCGCTTCCTCTTCCGGCCCCAGGACAGCCTGTGGGTCGGCATCGATGTCGCGAAGGGACCCGAGGACTACGTGCTGTACGTCGTGGCCGGTCACAAGTGGTGAGAGTGGGAGGGCTCCTTTAACAGCTGTCGGGGGCTGATACAGCAACAGATGTATAACGGAACCCTTGGGCGGCTCAGGTTCGAAGTTTCGGTCGCCTCAGGTTTTTTCCCCAGCCTGCGTGGAACGCACCATGGCCTCCGTCGCCTCGAGCTCTTCCGCCTCTTTTTCGCGGCCCTGCTCGCGCAGGAAGCCTGCGAACTCCTCGACCACCATGATCCGATTCGGATTGTCCGGCACCACGGTCGCGCTGAAGATGGCGAGGCTGCGGCGGAAGAGCTGCTCCGCCTCACTGGTCCGGCCGAGCTGCCGGTTGATGCGGGCCAGGTTGTGGAGACTGGTGCCGACGGAGGGGTGGTCGGGACCCAGGGCCTTCTCCCGGATCGCCAACGCTTCGAGGCACATGGCCTCGGCCTCCTCGAGTCGGCCCAGATAAATGTACACGCCTCCGAGGTTGTCGAGGGCGCGGGCGACGCTCGGATGGTCGGCACCCAAAGAGCTTCGGCGGAGTTCTATTGACCTGAGGTGCGGCGGCACCGCCTCTTCGAATCGACCCATTTCCGCGTACAGGTTCGCGAGGTTCCCCAAAGTGAAGGCGAGGGCGGGATGGTCCTCGCCGAGAACTCTTTCTTTGATCTCCAGCGTGTGTCGAAACAACGCCTCCGATTCCTCGAACTGACCGAGCATCTTGAGATCAATGGCGAGGTTATTTCGAGCCTCGCAGGTTTTGGGGTGATCCTCTCCGAGCTCCTTCTCCAGGATGGCCAACACGCTTCGGAAAATGGGCTCTGCTTCTTCCACCCGGCCCTGCCTGGCCATGAGGATCGCCATGGTGGCCAAACCGTTCGCCGTGAAGACGTGATCCGGCCCAACCTCGGCCTCGTAGATGGCTTGGGCTCGTTGCACGAATGAGGTGGCCTCATCGAGTCTGCCGGTACGTTGGCTCAGGTTGCTGAGGTTGAGCAGGGTGTGGGCCACCTCGATGCTCTCCGGACCGAGGGCACGCTCGCGCAGCTCCAACGCCCGGGTGAGAAGTGTCTCGGCCTTGCCGAGATCTCCTGCGCTGAGGTTGGTGGCCCCGAGGTCGTTGAGGGCTGCGGCCACCTCGGGGTGTTCCTCGCCGAGCTCCGTTGTGCGGATCTTGATGGCCTCCTCGAGAAACGGGATCGCCTCGGCCCAGAGGCCCATCGCCCGGTAGACCTTGGCGATGGTCATGAGCAGAACCGCGCGAGTCAGGGGTTGTTCCTCGAGTTCTCCTGAGATGCGCTCGGCGCCACGCTGCAGTATTTCCTCCGCGCTCGAAGATGCGCCCCGCGCTTGCTCTGGGTTCGACTCCTCGAAGAGACCCACCAGAAAATCCGACACCTCCTGGGCCGCCATGGCCTCCCGGTTGGCCCGTTCCGCCTCCCGGGACGCACGCACCGACTGGAGCGTCATCCCGCCGGCAAGCACGGCAAGGGCGAGCCACACGGCGGCCACCAAAGCCCTCCTGCGTCTTCGTTTCGGCCGGTCGATGATGGATTGCAGCTGGGCCAGGGCGTCCACCGAGGAGGGGCGCGCCCCGGGAGCAAGAGTCTTGAGGCGTTCGATCAACGCCGTCAGGTCGGCCGGGAGCCCGGTGACAGGAAGCGTTTGGCCCTCGGCCGTCTTGAGGATAAGTCCCCTCGCACCTATGCCGCGGTCCAAGGGAGGTGACCCGGTGAACAGCTCCTGCAGGATCAGACCCGCCGAGTACATGTCGCTAGCGGCGGTGGCCGGCTCGGCCCGCGCCTGCTCCGGGCTCATGTAGCCCAGAGTGCCGATGAGCGTTCCACGGGTCGTCTTCACCTGGGTCGACATCGCGTGGTCCGAGTCTCGCGCCCGATCCTCTGAGTCGGCCTGGGACTCGAGCTCGGTGAGGTTGATGGTGGGCGCCTGCGAGAACACAGCCGCGTCCTCGTCCACCGATCGCGCCAGCCCGAAGTCCAGGACCGCGATCTCGCCGTCGGGCTTGACCATGATGTTCTCGGGCTTCAGGTCGCGGTGGATCACACCCTGGCCGTGCACCGCCACCAGGACCTCGAGCAGCTGGCGGGCGATGCTCAGCTTTTGCCATTCGGAAAGCTGCGTCTTCATGGCCGCGCGCAGGTTTCTTCCCGG
The DNA here is from genome assembly GCA_963710645.1 of uncultured Holophagae bacterium. Taxonomy (GTDB): domain Bacteria; phylum Acidobacteriota; class Thermoanaerobaculia; order Thermoanaerobaculales; family Sulfomarinibacteraceae; genus FEB-10. The sequence goes on from CAVQBD010000009.1 coordinate 1,735,946, forward strand.
CACCAGCTCGAGCACCAGAAAATCGCTGCCCTCGCTCTCGATGAACTCGTGCACCGTGCAGATGTTGCGGTGGTTGATCTGGGACAGGATCCGCGCTTCGCGAAGGAAACGGGCCTTGGCCTCGTCGTGCAAGCGGTGATCGCCGTGGATCGCCTTCACCGCGACCTTGCGGTTGAGGGTCTCGTCCTTGCCGACGTAGACCGTACCCATGCCGCCCCGGCCGAGCACATCGATGATCCGGATGCGCCCCACCGACTCGCCGACAAGGTCCGCCGCGCAGGATCTCACTTTTTCAATGATACTCGAGAAGGTGTCAACCGGACGTGGCCCATTCATTCAACAGAATTCGCCCCAGATCGGCTGTGACGATGGCACGCGGAGTCGCCGACCTCACCTGGGTTTCGAAAACACGACCCCGCGCTGCTCGAGGACTCCCAGGATCCGCTCCAAGTCTCTCCTCTCCACATGGACCTCGCCGGAAAACCGGTCGGAGAGGTGGACATTCCAAAATCGACGGAGAGGGCTCGTCTTGGCCATCGTTTTGAAGTACTTGAATCCGTGCTTCATCGGGACGACTCGGCTCAGCTGATCCCAGTGGAAGACATCCTTGAACTGGCCAGGGTTCTTCTTTTTGATGGATCGTTTTTCGATCCCGAGATCCGTCAACTGATACTCGACTTTCTCCAGGACGCTCGGGGTGGCTGCGCCAACGGCGCCCAACGCTGCGATGACCAGTGCCTTCACCGCCTCTGTCGAGTCAAAGATGAAATAAGCCATTGCGATGAAGGCCGCGGCGACTGCAGCAAGGTAGGCCACCACGACCGGTGGAGCCTTGCGTGCCGACCAGCGCTCCAGGACCTCCGAAGCGTCGCGGTTCGTGGCTGACGCGCCACCCTCCATTGTCCCCTCTCCCATTTTGAGCCTGTCAACCAGATACTATCATCGTCCTTCCGGGTGAGGGTGAGGGGGCCCGTGCCCGAAAAAAACACACAGGTATGTTACGTCGAGGTTGAGATTGACGGAAAACAGGGGCAGCAGCGCCAACGGCTGCCCATGTGGAACCCGATGCACCCAACGGCGGGCAGGCCCTCGAGGTGGGATCGGTCTTCACCGCAACCTGGCCCGCTCATTCACCAGGTTTTGTTCGCGCTTCCCGAAGATGGCGCACAGCTTCGTCCACCGTACCAGGGATAGGACAGGGTCAGTCCTTCGCCCGGGCGAAAAGCGCTTCGGCGTGGCAGCGAGCGGTGTCTATGAGTGGTACCGGAAGATCGTCGGCCGTGAGCACGAGGGGAATCTCGGTGCAGCCGAGGATGACCGCGTCGAGACCATTGTCTTCAATGTGGCGGCGGCAGATCTCCAGATAGGTTTCGCGCAGCTCGGGCGTGACCTTGCCCGTTGCGAGGTCCTCGTAGATCGACCGGTTGATGAAGCGGCGTTCTTCTTCGTTGGGAGTCACGATGTCGATCCCTCCGGCCGCGAACGCTTCCGGGTACATTGGCCCCTCCATCGTGGCCTTGGTGCCGAGCAGGAGGGCGCGCCGCACGCCGACTTCACGGGCCCGCTCCATGGTGGCGTCGACAATGTTGACCAGGGGCAGAGTGGTCCGTGATTGAATCCGATCGAAGAAGATGTGCGGTGTGTTGGCGGTCAGTCCCCCCACCTCGGCGCCGGCCCCGCGCAGCCTCTCCAACACGTCGGCCAGAAGTTCAACCACCCGGTTTTCATCGCCCACGTCCTGATGGCCGACCATCTCGGCGAGGTCGATGCTGTAGATCAGCACGACAGGGTTGTGCAACGGGTTGTCCCAGCTCTGTCGGCCGAGATTGATGATCATCCGGTAGTAGGCCGAGGTGGACTCCGGCGTCATGCCGCCAACCAGACCGATCTTCTTCATCGCCTCACCCTTTCGCTGCGGACCGTTCCCTATTCTGACACCTCGGCTTCGTCCAAGGTGCCGGTGTCGCGGTCGGCAGCGAAGGAGAAGTGCATTTGCACGATCAGCCACCGCCCCTCACGTTTCTCCAATACGCCGGTCCAGCGGGTGTCCTTCCAACATCCGGGCTCGCCGTCCCAGGTGTAGCAGTCATCGAGGATGGCCGAAAACCAGGCGACCTCGCCCGAGCGGGACAGGTGGCAGCGGAACTTCCTGACGTCAGTGCTGGTGGCCTCGAATCGCGGATCCATCCAAAGCTCAAATCCGCGCCCGAAGGCGGAGTAGCCGTGCACCCCGTCCAGACCGTCTGGGTGGAACGAGAAGTAATCTTCGTCATGGGCGATGATGCTTTCGAGCCTCGCCCGGTCCTTGGTCAGCGCCCAGGCGATGGAGTCGTAGACGGTCTCTTCGATCAGCTGCCGTTGTCGGGCGTTTTCAATCTCGATTCCCGGTGGCTCCTGGCCGAAGTAGGGGCCGGTGAGCGTGCCGGTCTCGCCTGCAGTAACGGAGTGGAATCCGGTGATCAAAAAACCGAGGGCGAGAAGAAACGAGGCGGCTTGGCGCAGGGGAACACGACAATCCTCAATCATGGATGAGCTCCTCCCGGGGATTCTGTCCCGTCATCTCCGTGTGGGCGACACTCGCATTCTGCGGAAAGTGGTCTGTCTCTTGGTAGCAGGGGGAGATGAGGTTTCCGGCCATGTCAGAGCGTGATACGGGTGCCAACCGGCCTGGTTGCGGAGGCGGGTCGGTCTGCCCGTTTCCGAACTCGACGCTTTTCCCCAGTAGACGCTGCGATCACTCCAGCGGTCCCACCGTCACTGAGCCCTGGTAGAGAGGCGTGCCCTCGTATACGGTCAGAATGAAGGTGCCTGCGGTCGCCCCCCGCTCTCCCGGTTGCCCGGCCTCGAAGGGAGGCGAGCTGGCGCCCGGGGCGAGAGAAAAACGTTGTCCCTCGATCACAACGATGTTCAGAACCCCGAGGGGGCTGTCGGCGGGAATCGTCAGGGGGCCACCCGGAACCACGAGTTCCAAGGGCTCCTTCGTCGTGTTCACCGCGACGAGGTTGAGACGCCTCCCGCCGGTGTCCTCCACCACCTCCACCGCGAGTTGGATCTTCTCGCTCTGATACGCCTCCAACAGTGGCAGTGATGGAAGGGCATCGGGGGTCGCTCCTTCCGGAATGGCCGGTGCTGCCTCCGGAGTCATGGCCAACAGCGCGGCGGTTCCGGATTCACCGGCTCCCGAATCGAGGAGCTTTTCTTCGAATGACGACACCAGAGTTCCGGCCGCGTCCGTCACCCGTCCTTTCTGGAAGACGACACCGAATGGAACGGTCTCGTCCAGGCAGATTTCGCCCGTCTGAACCGTGGTGTGCGGCCCCCCGGCCTTGTAAGAGTAGGTATAGAGGTCGCAATTGACACCCTTCCTGGTCTCTCTGCCCTTGAATGTGACGGAGTTCGTCAGATCACCGGCGGACCCGCGAATGATCTCGATCACGTTGTCCTGCATCAGGGAAGGTGTTCCTTCGCCAGTCTGCGCGACGCTTGCCTCGATGAACATCATACGGTTCAGGTAGTTCCTGGCCAGGTCGAAACCGGGCTCCATGATAAAGAGCTGCCGGGTGATCATGCCTTCACCGGGGCCGGCCAGGGTCTCGGTGTCGGTCTCTATGCGTACGCGGTCGGAGCTGTCAGGAGCTCGAATGTACGTGTAGATGTTGGTGCCGACCGTCCCGTCAGGTATCTCCCAGCTCGACTCGTACTTCGCCCAAGTGCCCGGGTGGGTGGCGGCGAAATAGGCTTTCTCGAGGCTCTGGGCCTGAAGCTGAGGAGTCGTCAATGAGAGAAGAAGAAAGACCAACGCTGAAAACCGCATGACATGCTCCCTTCGGAAGAGACGGAGAGCCACGCCTCGGTCATCGACAATGCGACGAACGACCCTACCCCCTTCTCCGTGAAGACCGGGACGGGGTCGCATCGGTCGGTGTAGCCGAGGCGGCCGAGAGCAACCTGAGACGGACAGAAATTTCATGTGACGTACAACGAAAATACCACGGCGATGACCCTGTCCGAGGAACCGGTCCGCGACGGGTACCAAGTTCACCAATGAACCACTGTTCCGATGATCTGGTGTCACACAACAACATCAGCGAATATGGCACCTGCTCGTTCAGTCGGAACACTCGAGGCCGGCCTCGTGTTGCCTGATTCAACGAAAGAGGTTTCCCCAATGAAGATGAACATGAACCCAGGTCACCTGGTGATCCGGTATTCCTTCGTTCCAGCCGTGGTTTCCACCGCGCTGCTGTTGGCATTGTTTGTTGCGGCGCCGGCGCTCGCCCACGTGCAGCTCGATGCGCCAAACGGCGGTGAGACCCTGGAACCGGGCTCGGTCTACACCATCGAGTGGCACGATACGGTCACCCACGGGCCGGCGAATTATGACCTGTGGTACTCGGAGACGGGCGAAGACGGCCCCTGGACTGAAATCGCGGTCGACCTCGACTTCGGTTCCGAGATGCCCAGCTATACCTACGAATGGACGGTTCCCGACACGTCTTCGAACCGGGTTCGGGTGAGGGTGCGTCAGGACAATGAAGACACCGACTACGAGGACATCAGCGATGGAGATCTCGCCATCACAGGATCGGCCGCGGGTAACGAGGCGGTCTTGGTCGCAGAGCGTGATGCGACGCTATACGAGGGCGACGGCAGTCTCGCCAACGGGTCCGGCAGCTATTTCTTCACCGGCACCACCGAAAGCCGAAACGGAGCGGTGGAGCGTCGGGCCGTGGTGGCATTCGACATCGACAGTGCGGTACCACTCGGGGCGAGCATCACCGAGGTCACCCTCGAGCTCAACATGTCGAAGACCATCTCCGGCGCTCAAACAGTCGGTCTGCATCGTGTCCTCGAGAGCTGGGGCGAGGGGCCATCGGACCCCTCCGGACAGGAAGGCGGCGGGGCCGCGGCTGAGGACGGTGACACCACCTGGGTCCACCGGACCTATCCGAGCAACATGTGGTCCGCCGTTGGCGGTGCCTACGAGGGTTCGGCGAGCGGCAGTGCGCAGATTGGTGACACTGGCTCCTACACCTTCGACAGCACCTCCGCCATGGTGGCGGATGTGCAGGGGTGGCTCGATGATCCTTCAAGCAACCAAGGCTGGGCGCTGGTGATGCCGTCGCCGCCCACCGGCAGCGCCAAACGATTCGACAGCCGGGAGAACGGCAACCCGGCCAATCGACCGCGACTGACGGTCAATTACGAGGGCGGAACAACCCCCCTGCGTTCGCGGGTATTCATCCCGGCGGTTGCTCAGGCCGCCGGTGCGGGTGGATCATTCTTCATTACCACGGTGGACGTTCACAACCGGGGAAGCTCGACCGCCGTGTTCAACTTCGAGTGGCTGCCGCGGAACACCGACAACTCCGCCCCATTGATGTCCAGTGATTTCACCCTCGAACCGGGCGAGACCAGGCGGTTTCGAGAATTTCTCGACGAGGTCTTCGGTCTCAGTGACGCGGTGGGTGCTGCATCGGCTGTGTCCGACACCGACGATATCGAGATCATGAGCCGCACCTTCAACCAGGGGGCCGAAGGCACCTTCGGACAGAGCCTGCCCGGGGTCTCCGAGCAGGAGATGATTCCGGCCGAAAGCCGTGCCCTGATCCTGTTCCTCACCGAGAACGCCGAATTCAGATCCAACCTCGGTCTGGTCAACGGGGTCGACGTTCCCATCACCGTTCGATGGGAGCTCTTTGCGAGCGACGGAAGCTCGCTCGGCTCTGGCAGCACCAGCCTTCTGCCGTGGGAGAACAAACAGCTCAACCGGGTGCTCGAGGATTTCGCTCCCATCGAGGCGGCATATGCCCATGTCTGGACCACGACCCCCGGCGGCGCCTTTACCTGCTACGGCTCGGTGCTGGACAATCAGACCTCGGATCCCACCACGATCCTCGCCGATTGAGATCGTTCTCGATGGAGGGCGCGACCAGGTCGCGCCTATCTGAGGTTCGGCGGCACCAGGTCCTGCCTGATGATCTCGGCGACGATCGCTCCGGAACTCCGTCCGAGCGTGGCCGCCAACTTTTCAACAGCAATCCCGTCTTGAAATCCCGATCTGATCAGCGCGCGATCTTCCTCTGTCCACGGAAGGCCGGAGTTTTTCGGCCTGCCGAGCTCGAGGTTGTCCTGGCGCCTTTCGTCGACGCTCTTTCCGGGTCTCTTGGGAAACTTGGCTGATTCGAGGATTGAAAACAGCGCCCGGATCACGTCCGGGTCGTTGTACGGGCTTCCCGCGGGAAAGACCTCTCCGGTGGTGGGGTGGATTCCCTGGGCGAGGGTGTTGACGATCTTCCGGGATTCGTTGAGTTCCATTGCACGCTCCTTCCCTCATCGGCCGCCGGTCACCGGTCGATTCACACCGACGGGCGCCGTGAGCTTGGGCGTGGACGGGTCGCCCGAATCGCAGGCATAAATAAAGTATAATTTCGATGTCAATTTGTCAATGAGCGCCGGATTACAATTCATGTAAGAGTGGCACCCATCCATCCGGTCGGCCCGTGAACCGTCGCTCAAATTCGGCTCCGAAAGATGTTGGGTGGTGTTGCCGTCTGAGTCGGGATGCTGTTACATTGACCGGTGATCGACGACCAATGAAAGACATCTCGCCCGTTGTTGCCGCGCTGAGCCTCAGTCTACCATCGGGCGTATCGGGTGATCCGCGCGCACTCGAGCCGCCCCACGAGGCGGGCAAACGCAGTCGGGAAGCCGATCAAAACGGGGCCGTGATCGAGACGTGGGTTATTGCAGGGTTCAAGGCCTTGCAGGGCGCTCTGTGACAGCCGGTCTGGTCCTTGTCGGCGGTGGTCTCGCCAATAGTCTGATCGCCTGGCGGATCCTGCGTATGGACCCCGACGCCTCGATCTCGGTCATCGAGCGGCAGGACTCCCTCGGTGCCGATCACACCTGGTCGTTTCACGATTCGGATCTCACCGCTGCGCAGCGGCGGTGGATCGATCCTCTTGTGGTTCATGCCTGGCCGCGCCACGAACTCCGTTTTCCCCGCCGTCACCGGGTGATGGACGGCGGCTACAACTCGGTGACATCGACCCGTCTGCACCGGGTGGTGGCCGAGGCGTTGGGCGATCGTCTGATTCTCGGCGCCGAGGTCTCGCACATCGCTTCGGATGGGGTTCGCCTGGCAGACGGCAGATCCATCTCTGCCCGTGCGGTGATCGACGGTAGGGGCGATCCGGGGGGCCGGTTCTTCGACATCGGGTTCCAGAAATTCATCGGTCTTTTTATCACCCTCGAGGCGCCGCACGGCCTCGAGGGTCCGATCCTGATGGATGCCACCGTCGAACAAAATGACGGCTATCGATTTTTCTATACCCTTCCCTTCTCCGAAACCGACCTCCTGGTCGAGGACACCTATTACGCCGACGATCCGGCTCTTGACCACGACGCGTTGCACGATGAGATTCACCGATACGCCACGCACCAAGGGTGGAAGATCGCCGGTGTCACCGGCAAAGAATCCGGGGTGCTGCCCATAGTCCTTGGTGGCGATCTCGATGCGGCCTGGGCCGACGGTCCGTCAGGGGTGGCGCGGAGCGGGATGCGGGGGGCGTTCTTTCAACCGACCACAGGCTATTCGCTGCCCGATGCGGTGGCGCTTGCAGACGTCATAGCCGCGAACCGCGAGCTGGACGGTCCGTCGCTTTTCCGTTTGACCCGGGAGCGGTCGATGGACCACTGGCGGCGCACGGGCTACTATCGTCTGCTCAACCGGATGCTCTTCTGTGCTGCGGAACCGGACCAGCGCTACCGGATCTTCGAGCGCTTCTACGGGTTGTCCGACGGTCTGATCCGCCGGTTCTATGCCGGCCGATTGAAATGGAGCGACAAGCTGCGGGTGTTGACCGGAAAGCCACCGGTGCCCGTCATGCGTGCGATGCGATGCGTCCGTGAGCCACGGATGCGTGCCGGGACAACTTCGACGACATCAGGGAGGACCTCGTGACCAGACCCAAGGCGGCCGTCATCGGCAGCGGATTCGGTGGTTTGACGCTCGCTGTCCGGCTTCAAGCGGCGGGGATCGACACCACCGTCATCGAGAAGCGCGACAAGCCGGGAGGTCGGGCCTATGTCTACCAGGACAAGGGCTACACCTTTGACGGCGGACCAACCATCGTCACTGCGCCGCCGAGCCTCGAGGAGGTCTTCGCCGCCGCAGGACGTGATCTGCACGACTATGTCACCTTGCTCCCTGTGATGCCTTTCTACCGGCTCTACTGGGAGGACGGTACCACCTTCGATTACTCCAACGACATGGAGGCGATCACCAGCCAGATCGCCCATATGAGCCCCGGCGATGTGGATGGCTATCAGCGATTCCTCGCCTACGCGGAAGAGGTCTTCCACGAGGGCTACACCAAGTTGGCGGCGACCCCCTTTCTCAACTTCTGGAGCATGATCCAGGTCTCGCCGCAGCTCATCCAGTTGCAGAGCTATCGCAGCGTCTACTCGATCATCTCCAAGTTCATCAAAGACGATCACCTGCGCCAGGTTTTCAGCTTTCACCCGCTGCTTGTGGGCGGCAACCCCTTCACGTCGTCCTCCATCTACACCCTGATCCACTATCTCGAGCGAAACTGGGGCGTGTTTTATGTCAAAGGGGGCACCGGGGCGCTGGTCCAGGCGCTGGTCAAGGTCTTCAAGGAGCTCGGCGGCGAGCTCCGACTCGACTGCCCCGTCGAGAGGATCCACACCTCCAACGGTCGAGTGACCGGGGTGACGGCAGCGGACGGCTGGCATGGCGACTTTGATGCGGTGGCTTCGAACGCCGATGTGGTCCACACCTATGATGCGTTGCTCGACGGTAATACCGACGCCCAACGCGAAGCGGCGAGGCTCAAGCGGAAGCGGTTCAGCATGTCGCTCTTTGTCGCCTACTTCGGAGTGAAACGCCGCCACACCCAGATCGCACACCACGACATCCTCTTCGGGCCGCGGTACAAGGCCCACCTCGACGAAATATTCAACGGACCGACGCTTCCCGACGATTTCTCGCTCTATCTCCACGCCCCGACCCTCACCGACCCATCGGTGGCGCCTGAGGGGTGTGAGGCTTTCTATGTGCTGTCGCCGGTGCCCCATCTCGGCAACGCTCCCATCGACTGGAGCGAGGAGGGCCCGCGCTATCGGGATCGGATCCTCGACTATCTCGAGAAACGGTATTTGCCCAACCTGCAGGCCGACATCGAAACCGTACGGATTCTCACCCCGGACGATTTCAAGAACGTTCTCAACTCGCATCAAGGCTCGGCGTTCTCGCTCGAGCCGATCCTGACCCAGAGCGCCTGGTTCCGGGTTCACAATCGCGACAAGAAGATCGGCGGCCTCTACTTCGCGGGCGCCGGCACACACCCTGGGGCGGGCGTCCCCGGGGTCGTCAATTCGGCCAAGGCCACCGCGGGTCTGATGATCGGCGATCTGCTTGGCGAGTCGGGCTGAGGAGGTCAGGATGGACCACGTCGCCGACCACGGCCAGACGGTCATCGAGCAGGGGTCCAAGAGCTTCGCCGCCGCGGCCAGACTCTTCGACGAGCGGACCCGGGCCGGGGCCTACATGCTCTACGCCTGGTGCCGGCACTGCGATGACCAAGCCGATGATCAGGAACTGGGGTTTGACGGCTCGCAGCTGGACCCCGAGGAGGGGCGGGCGCGGGTTGAGCGCCTGCGGGCCGAGACCCTCCGCTCCCTGGCAGGCGATACCATGGAGGACCCGATCTTTGCCGGTCTGCAAAGGGTGGTGACGGAGCACGAGATCCCCCATCATTATCCTCTCGAGCATCTCGACGGATTCGTCATGGACGTGGAGGGGCGCGAGTACCACAGCCTCGACGACACCATCCAGTACTGCTACCACGTCGCCGGGGTGGTGGGGGTCATGATGGCCTATCTCATGGGCGTTCGCGACGAGCCCACCCTGGACAGGGCCACCGATCTCGGGCTCGCCTTCCAGCTCACCAACATCTGCCGAGATGTGCTCGAGGATTTCGATGTGGGTCGGGTCTACCTCCCGCGCGATTGGCTGCTTGAAGCGGGGATTCCGGTGGACGAGATGGCCGATCCGAAGCACCGCGAGGCACTCTTCGAGGTGGTGCTCCGGGTGCTGGCGGTGGCCGACCGGTACTACGCATCGTCGTGGCTCGGGATCTCCCACCTGCCACCACGATCCGCTTGGGCGGTGGCCGCGGCCAACGCGGTCTATTGCGACATCGGCCGGCTGATCACCCAACGCGGCCCACGTGGGCTGGACCGCCGGGCATCCACGAACAAGATTCGGAAAATATCGCTGGTCCTCGGCGCCGCGCCCAAGGCCTGGGCCGCGAGACATTGGGGCAGTGGGCCGGAAGACGAGCCGCGAAACGGGCTGTGGACGAGAGCGAGATGAACCTCGAATCCGATCCTCATGCCCACGCGGAACGGGTCGACGACGCAGAATCCGCGTCCCTGGCGGGAGACCCGGCGATCCGTGTGAAATCGGTAGCCAAGCGTTTCGGACGCACCATTGCCCTCGACGAGGCCAGCCTCGAGTTGCGACGGGGTGAACGGCTGGCTTTGCTCGGGCCGAACGGCGCCGGCAAGTCCACTCTCGTGCGGTGCATCAGCGGCCGCGTGGCCCCCGATGGGGGTGAGATCGAGATGTTTGGCGAGATTCTGCCGTCCACCGGCCCCAGGCGGCGGCTTGGTTTCGTGCCTCAGGAGGTCGCGCTCTACGCTGATCTGACCGCGCGCGAAAACCTCGACGCATTCGCCCGATTCCATGGCCTGCGGGGCGGCGACGGCAGCGAGGCCGTCGAGTGGGCGCTGGCGTGGACCGGGCTCGCCGATCGGGCCGATGACGTGATAAAGACCTTCTCCGGCGGTATGAAACGGCGTGTCAACCTCGCATGTGGCGTCCTCCACCGGCCGATGGTGCTTCTGTTGGACGAACCGACCGTGGGCGTGGACCCGCAAAGTCGTGAGCGGATCTTCGTCATGCTCGACGAGCTTGCTGATCAGGGCACATCGGTCCTGCTCACCACCCACCAGTTGGACGAAGCGGAGCAACGCTGCGACCGCATCATCATCATCGATCACGGCCGGGTCATCGCTCAGGGAACCCTCTCAGAGCTCATCTCGAAAACAGTGGGGGTGAATCGCAAGGTGCGCTTCGAATTGGCGGAGCCCGGTCCGAAGCTCGACGGGATGGTCATGAGCGACGATCGCCGAGAGATCATCGCCGAGGTCGAGGACATCGACCTCGAGATGCCGCAACTGCTGACTCGGATCCGCGCTGGCGGCTCACGGGTGACCCACATTGAGGTGAACTCGCCGTCGCTCCACGCAGTGTTCATCCATCTCACGGGGAGGGAGCTGCGGGAATGATCTGGATGGTCGTACGCGTCGGGCTGCTGCGGATGTGGCATGGACGGACCGAGATCCTGCTCTCGTTCGTGGTCCCCGTCGCCTTTTTCACGGTCTTCGCCTTTATCTTCGACGAACAGATCGGGCTGGGCCAGTCGCCCCGTGTGAATGTTGCTCTTGTGGATACCGACGGTACCCCTCTCAGCCGGGATTTCATCACGTACCTGACCGAGCAGGAGACGCTGCGAGTCTTCTCGCCGGACGAGGGTGGCGGTGGCCCCCACGTCTTCGACGCCATCGAGCCAGCAACGGATCTGGTGCTTCGGGGAACGGTTCCGCTGGCCGTGGTCGTACCGAAGGGTTGGGAGGCATCGATCACTTCCGCCGAGGCGCAGCCCGTGAGCCTGCAGTTGCTCGCTGACTCGTCGGACCCGGTAGCCACCCAGGTCGCCGTGGCCCTGATCCGTCAGACCGCCGGACGAATTCTCGCCGATCAGGCCCGGCAGCGGATCCAGATACTACTCTCGTTGTCTACGAACCAGGTCGCTGCATCATCGGTGGCCCGATTCACCGAGCCCATCGCCATCGAGGTGGTCGATCTGATCGCCTCGGACATGGCGAATCCCGTCGTCTCCATGTATGCCGCCGGGATCGCGGTGATGTTCCTGCTGTTCGGAGCCGTGGGCAACTCAGGCACGCTGCTCGAGGAGCAGGAGAACCAGACCCTCGAGCGTCTGATGTGCTCCGAACTCAGCATGACCCAGCTCCTGGCGGGCAAGTGGTTGCTCATGACGATCGTCGGCATCGCCCAGATGACCGTGATGTTCGTCTGGGCTCAATTCGCCTTCAGCGTCGATCTCCTCGGTCATCTGTCCGGATTCGCGGTGATGACGACGGTCACCGCTGCAGCAGCCGCCAGCTTTGCGCTGACCCTGGCCGCGCTGTGCAGAACTCGGGTGCAGCTAAATGCCGTGGCCATCATCCTGATCCTGTGCATGTCCGCCCTGGGCGGCAGCATGGTGCCCCGCTATGTCATGAGCGAGACGATGCAGCAGATCGGCAAGGTGACGTTCAATGCGTGGGCCCTCGATGGCTACATCAAGGTCTTCTGGCGGAGCCTCCCGGTCGTCGATCTGGTCCCCGAGGTTACGGTCCTGCTCACCGTTGCGGTGGTGCTGTTTGTATGCGCACGGATGCTCGCGCGTCGCTGGGAGAGCTCGTGATCCGGGTCGGCTTGCCTGGTCCGTGGGGTCGATTCATCGGGCACACCGTGCCGCCGCACTACAATGGCGGAATGAAATCCCAATATGACCGGATTGTCCTCGTTCTCGTTGCCTTGTTCTTCTCCGCATGCGCCTCGGCGCCGCCCGAGGTTGCGGAACCCAGGCCAGCCGGCACCGGACGTGTCGAGGTGACGATCACCGGAATCGAAAGCGAGGAGGGCCAAGTCCTGGTCGCGTTCTTCCTCGATGCGACCGGGTGGCCCGACGCCGATGCGCCGGTCTTCTCGCGAACCGAGGCGGCGATCCGAGACGGGCAGGCGATCGCCGTCGTCGAAGACGTCCCGGCCGGTCCCTTTGCAGTTTCGGTCTTTCACGACACGAATGACGACCGAAAGCTGAACTCAAACGTAGTTGGCGCTCCATCGGAGCCCTATGGTTTTTCGGCTGACGCGCGGGGGACCTTTGGCCCACCGAGCTTTGACGAGGCGCGTCTCGAGCTCGAGGCGGGTGAATCGAAACAGATCACGATTCGGATCAGATAGGGGGTGGAGTGGAACTCGTGCTACCCAAAGCCGGAAGTCGCGACAGGGCCCCTTCGCCGCTGAACGCCGTTGTAGCGGGGGGTGGTCTTGCCGGTGTGGCGGCGGCAGTGGTGCTTGCCGAACGAGGTGTCTCGGTGGTGCTCGCGGAGCGTGAGTCATTCCTCGGCGGTCGCGCGGGCGCGTGGACCGACCACCTGGCGTCAGGTGAGCCCTTCGAGATGGAGCGGGGATTCCACGCCTTCTTTCGCCAGTATTACAACCTTCAGGCCCTGTTGCACCGGATCGACGACACACTTTCGTTTCTCGAACCGTTGGACGACTATCCCATTCTCGGCCCCGGCGGGCAGGTGGAGTCGTTCTTCGGGTTGCCGAAAAAACCTCCGTGGAACGTCGTCGCGCTGACCAGTCGCACCCCGACCCTCCGCATCCGCGATCTGATGCGGGTCAACGGTCTCGCAGCGCTCTCCATGCTTCGCTACGAACAGGGCTGGACGTACGGGCGATACGACGACCAGACCGCGGGCGACTACCTCGACTCCCTGCGGTTTCCCCCGGACGCGCGTCGGATGCTCTTCGATGTCTTTGCCCATTCGTTCTTCAACCCGGAGGAGGTCATGTCGGCGGGCGAGCTGCTGATGATGTTCCATTTCTACTTCTCCGGAAACCCAGAGGGGCTCATCTTCGACGTTTCCAAGCAACCGTTCTCGAAATCAATCTGGGACCCGCTCGGCGCCTACATGACCGGGCTGGGTGTGGACATTCGGACCGGCTGCACGGTCTCTCGTGTGGCCAACGGTGGGGATCAAAGGTGGAGGGTCACCCTCAACGATGACGACGTGCAGGCTGACATGGTCGTCCTGGCCCTCACCGTTCCGGGTCTGCAGGACATGGTCGCCTCGTCACCCGATCTCGACGACCCCGATTTCCGCCGCTCCGTGGAGGGACTCGATCTCACCCATCCGTTCGCTGTGTGGCGGCTGTGGCTCGACCGACCGTCGAATCCGGATCGAAAACCGTTCGTCGGCACCACCGGGGTGGGTTCTTTAGACAATATCTCGCTCTATCACCTGTTCGAAGACGAGAGCCAAAGCTGGGCAGAACAAACCGGTGGCTCGGTGGTGGAGCTCCACGCCTACGCCGTCGATCCGTCGATGACCCAAGCGGAGGTCCGCGAGGATTTGCTCCATGCTTTCCACGCCTTCTATCCGGAGTACGAAGGCGCTCGGGTCATCGAGGATCGTTTTCTGCTGCGGCGCGACTGCCCGGCCTTTGCTCCGGGATCCCACGTCGATCGCCCCGGGGTCCCCACGTCGCACGAGGGGCTTGCGCTTGCCGGCGACTTTGTCCGCCTGCCCATCCCCAGCGCGCTCATGGAGCGCGCGGTGGCGTCGGGTTTTCTGGCAGCCAATCACCTGCTCGCGCCTTACGGCGTGAAACCGGAACCCATCCGCTCGATCCCGCGCCGCGGCTTGTTTGGGCGGCGCCCGGAAGCAACGGAAGCGAGTCGAATGCGATGAGTCGAATCCTCAAGTTTGGTCCCTCACTCCCCCAGGTCGAGATCCCAGCGACCTCCACCGCCCCTGACTGGCAACAGGCCAGGCCAGGGGCCATCGCCCGGGCGCTACAGAAAGCGCTCGAACGCCCCCACGGCAACTGGTATGTGGTTGATGAGTCGCGCCTGCTTGGTGAGCATCCCAGACGGATTAGAATCGCCGGGAACGACCTGGTTGCCTGGCGGGTGGATGGCGAAATGTTGATCGCTTCTGATGCCTGCCCGCACATGGGAGCATCCCTTTCGGGGTCCTGCGTGCGCGACGGCCAATTGGTTTGTCCGTGGCACGCGCTGGCCCTGGGGAAGGAGGGTCACGGCCGCTGGAAGACGCTTCCGGTTCACGAGGACGGCGTGCTTACGTGGGTTCGAATCGGCGACGAGGTTGCCGAAGCGACCCTGCCCGTGGTCGCTCCTCGTCCCGAGATCTACCTCGATGGCGTCATCCGAACCGAGGTGCGTTGCGATCCGGAGGACATCATCGCCAACCGGCTCGACCCCTGGCACGGTGTCCACTTCCACCCATACTCCTTTGCCTCGTTGACAGTTCTCGCGCTCGATGACGACATGGTTAAGGTGCGGGTGGGCAAACGGCTCATCGGTCGCCTCTGTGTCGAAACGGACGCGGTCTTCCACAGCCCGGAACCGCGCACGATCGTGATGACCATCGTCGAAGGTGAAGGGACGGGCTCAGTGGTGGAGACGCACGCCACACCCATCGAACCGGGGCTCACAATGGTCATCGAAGCAACGCTCGCAACGTCCGATCGAAAGGGGTTTCGGCATGCGCGAAAGCTCCATCGCTTCATCCGACCGTTTATCGAGCGTTCAGCGAGCCGACTCTGGGTCGATGACGCAGCCTACGCCGAACGCCTCTACTCCCTGCGGAACGGCCGGTCCGCGGGACCGGTCCAGGATCGAAACTCTTAGACCGTGACAACCCGATCCATGGTGTTCCGCGTGTAGAGCTTGGCCAGGGCGACAAGCGAATCACCGGTCGGCCCCAGCGGTTCGAGGGCGGTCGCCGCGGATTCGACATAGTGGTGAACCTGACGCCGCGTCCCATCGGCACCGAGCTGCGATGCAAGGGTCTGCTTGTCGTCGTCTTGACCGGTGTCCTTGCCGATGTCTTCGGTGGTGCCGAAGGTGTCGAGCAGATCATCGAGTAGCTGAAACGCCAGTCCGAGATTGACCCCGTACTCGCGAACCGCCGTGACCCAGGTCGCATCGACACCGGCCACACGAGCCCCGGTTTCGAGCGCGGCGACAAAGAGCGCGCCAGTCTTCTGGCCGTACATTTCGGTGAGACCGGCCACGTCATCGCCCCGTCCCCGGCGGACCCTCAAATCACAGAACTGACCGGCGATGATCCCGTTGCTGCCCACCGACTCCGACAGCAGCCGGGTGAGATCGAGCCTCGTCTGTGCGGGCAGGTACTCACAGTCCGCTATGACGCCGAAGGCGCGGTTGAGGAGCGCGGTAGCGGCGAGGATCGCGGTGTCCTCGCCAAAGACCAGGTGGTTCGTGGGTTGACCGCGTCTGAGGCCCGCGTCGTCCATACACGGCAGATCGTCGAGAATCAGCGATGCGGCGTGGATCATCTCCACCGCGCAGGCCGGGTCCAGAGCGGTCTCCTCGGCCGCCCCGAGGTCCGTCGCCACCTGGATCGTCAGAACCGGGCGGATGCGTTTGCCGCCTGCGAGCAGGCTGTACCGCATGGCTTCGTGGAGCGGTTTCGGGTCGATACTTTCGTCCGGGACCAGCTCGGCGAGCCGCCGATCGATCAGACGGCGCCATCTCAGACTCAATTCGCGTTGGTCGTGATGACGTGGCGCTACCTTGATCCGGCCGTCTGCACCTAATCCCTCGATACTTATGCTCATGATGTCGTTATCGTCCTCACGGGTTTCGACTTGCGTTTGGTTTTTACGCTGATGTCGTTGAATTCATCAACGTATCCCGATGTCGTTCCTATTCCGGCAAACTCACGGTTGCTCGATGGTTGTCATGTGCTCTCTCTTTGTTCCTCGGGCGGTTCAGTCCGTCCCGTCGAGTACCAATTTAGGACTCGGCTCGCGCCACCTCTCTAGCAGATCGCGCCAATCCGCTGGTGAAATGCGCCAATCTGTTCTGCTGTGTTGGGTACGAACGGGCGAACAAGGAAAGCTGCCACGTATCGGGTTGTGACGTGAATTCCGGCATTGTCGGGTGATTCTGGCGTCAAAAAAGTTGAGAGATGACAGACACCCGGGATCGACCGTGTGATCGACGATCAGCCGTTGTAAGCCATCGGCTGACGGATCCCGGGTTCTTTTTGAGTTGCTCGGAAGCGTCGCAAACACGAAATCCTCACGAGCTCCCTTTCAACCGCTTGACCTCCTTGACCATCTTGCCGAAAGAACGCTCGCGGGCCCGGATCTCGTGTCGCTTCGAGGCATCGAGCCGCAGGTCGAGATGCTCCGCCTCGCGGCGAAGCCGGTGGTAGCTCGCCAACCGTTTCGGGTTGATCGTGCCCGCCGCAACCTCTTCGTGAACCGCGCAGCCCGGCTCCGACTCATGCCTGCAGTCCCGGAACCGGCATCCCGCAGAGGCCCCCTCGATTTCGGGGAAGGCGGTGCTGACGGCGTCGGCGCCGAGCCAGAGGCCGAGCTCGCGTACTCCCGGGGTGTCGATGAGGCAACCGCCGGAGGGCAACACTACCAACTCGCGGTGGCTCGTGGTGTGGCGTCCTTTAGCGTCGCCGGCCCGCACGTGCGAAACCGCCAGCCTGTCGGCGCCGAGCAGCCGGTTGGCCAGAGTCGATTTGCCGACCCCCGAAGGACCAAGCATTACGGCGGTGGTCCCGGGTCCGAGATGAGCGCGAAGCTGATCCAACCCTTCGTCACTGACGGACGACAGCGCCACGATGTCGACGAACGGCGCACCCTCACGGGCCTTGTCGATGGGAGCTGCAGGGTCATCGATCAGATCAATCTTGGTCAACACCACGATCGGCGTCGCCCCGCCGTCCCAGGTCAGCGCTGCGGCGCGTTCGATCCGGCGCGGGTTTGGCCCGCGCTCCACCGACTCGACGACAAGCACCATGTCGATGTTGGCGGCCACCGCTTGTACGCGATCCGCCTCTCCCGGACGTCGCCGAACCAGCGCCCCGGTTCGGGGAAGGACCGCTCTTACCACCGCTGTATCGGTCGCCCGGTCGAGCACTGCCCAGTCGCCCACCGCCGGGGGTCCGGGTTCTCCCTGCGGGTCAAGGGAGCCAGGGACGACGGCGGCGGTCGTCGGTCCTCCGGCGATCTCGACGGCCACCGCACCGCGGTCGACGCGCACGATGCGTCCCGGTATCCATCCGGTCTTTTGATAAATACCAAAGAGCGATTTCCATCGGTCGCTCCATCCGAGGTCTTCGAGCCTCACGGTATGTCTCCTGTTGTTCCGGGCGCGCGCACGCACGCCCTCATCCATCTTCGATGAGAGGAAGGGAACGATCGGGGCTGATTGAGGAACCGGTCGGTTCGTCTCGAAACGCCCCTCAGGCGACAGTCACAGCGGTCGAAATCTTCATACGGGCGGGATGGTAGCACGAACTCAGGTGCCACCCTGAGCATTCACGTGGTGTCGAGTCGGTCGATTTTGGTTCGGAATACGGCGGTTTGGTCGATACCACGAGATTGCCGCGTCGGCTGTCCGACGTCGTCTGCGGGTGACGTCTGGGTGCCAGGCTTCAGGATCTTAGGATGTTCCAGTTTCCGCATGCCGATGGATCAACTTCCCTGGTTCCTGGTGCCCGGCACCGATTCTCGAGTCCGTCTGATTCTGGGGGCGTGGCTGACGTTTTGGATCGGTCCCGTGGGTCGCACATGACGCGTCTTAGGACTGGACCGCGTCACTATTCTTGACAATGTCTATAATTTGACATACTCTAGTTTTGTGAATATTGACTCAGCCGATCTACTCCGCCGACACGGTCTCCAGGTCACCGCTCAGCGCCTGGCCGTTCTGGCGGCGGTGTCGGGTCGACCCCACGGAACCGCAGACGACGTGGCCAAGGCCGTTCGGGACGAGATTGGTGTCATCTCCCGTCAGGCGGTGTACGACGCCCTGGCGATCTTGGCCGACAAGGGTCTCATCCGACGTATCCAGCCGGCCGGATCGCCGGCGCGCTACGAAGGTCGGGCCGGCGACAACCATCACCACCTGATCTGCCGAGCGTGCGGCCGGATGGTCGACGTCGACTGCGCGGTCGGCGCCGCACCGTGTTTGACCCCTGTCGACGACGTGGGGTACGAGGTCGACGAGGCCGAGGTGACCTACTGGGGCCGCTGCCCCGAGTGCCTCGCCCGGGACGCTGTTCGACCAGAGGCCGAATCGGAGACCTTTCCAGACCCACATCTTGAAATCGGGAGCGCCGACAACAAAATTGGGTGAGTGACAGCTCACGATGTCATCAGACAAATACAGGGAGGAACATCATGTCAGACAATGCCAGCAAGTGCCCGGTGACGGGCGGAGGACACACGAGACCGATGACCAACCGAGACTGGTGGCCGGACCAGCTGGACCTGAGGGTTCTCCACCAGAACCCGCCCGCGGGCGATCCCATGGGTGAGGACTTCGACTACGCCGAGGAGTTCGCCAAGCTCGACCTGAAGGCCGTCAAAAAGGACCTCTATGAGCTGATGACCGACTCGCAGCCGTGGTGGCCCGCGGACTACGGGCACTATGGAGGATTGTTCATCCGGATGGCGTGGCACAGCGCCGGCACCTACCGCATTCAGGACGGCCGCGGCGGTGCCGAGTCGGGCACCCAGCGTTTCGCGCCGCTCGCCAGCTGGCCCGACAACGCCAACCTGGACAAGGCGCGGCGTCTGCTGTGGCCGATCAAGCAGAAGTACGGCCGCAAGATCTCGTGGGCCGATCTGATGATCCTCGCCGGCAACTGCGCCCTCGAGTCGATGGACTTCAAGACCTTCGGCTTCGCCGGCGGGCGCGAGGACATCTGGGAGCCGGAGCAGGACATCGACTGGGGGACCGAGACCGAGTGGCTCGGCGACAAGCGCTACCACGGCGATCGAGTGCTCGAGAACCCCTACGGCGCGGTGCAGATGGGTCTGATCTACGTCAACCCGGAGGGGCCCAACGCCGAACCGGACCCGGTCAAATCCGGGCGGGACATTCGCGAGACCTTCGCACGCATGGCCATGAACGACGAGGAGACCGTGGCCCTCACCGCCGGCGGCCACACCTTCGGCAAGTGCCACGGCGCCGGACCCGAAGGGAAGTACGTCGGCCGCGAGCCCGACGGCGCCCCCATCGAGGAGCAGGGTTTCGGCTGGAAGAACAGCCTCGGCAGCGGCATGGGTGATGACACTATCTCCAGCGGCATCGAGGGCGCGTGGACGCCGAGCCCCACCACGTGGGACATGGGCTACTTCGACATGCT
This sequence comes from uncultured Holophagae bacterium, assembly GCA_963710645.1. Taxonomy (GTDB): domain Bacteria; phylum Acidobacteriota; class Thermoanaerobaculia; order Thermoanaerobaculales; family Sulfomarinibacteraceae; genus FEB-10. The sequence continues at coordinate 1,756,058 of CAVQBD010000009.1, forward strand.
CTTCGGCTACGAGTGGGAGTGCGTCAAGGGTCCCGGCGGACACTGGCAGTGGCACGCGAAGGACGTGGACGAGAAGGACATGGTGCCGGGGGCGCACGACGCGTCGAAGAAGTACCGGCCCATGATGACCACCGCCGACATGGCCATGCGGATGGACCCGAAGTACAAGAAGATCTCCCGGCGCTTCCACAAGAACCCGCAGGAGTTCGCTGACGCCTTCGCCAAGGCGTGGTACAAGCTGACCCACCGCGACATGGGGCCAATCTCGCGCTACCTCGGCCCCGAGGTTCCGAAACAGCAGCTGCTGTGGCAGGACCCCGTCCCGAAGGTCAACCACAAGCTGATCGGAAAGCGCGACACCGCCACCCTCAAGAAGCAGATCCTCGAGTCGGGGCTGTCCATCTCCGATCTCGTCTTCACGGCTTGGGCCGCGGCCTCGAGCTTTCGCAACTCCGACAAGCGCGGCGGCGCCAACGGCGCTCGCATTCGCCTCGAGCCGCAGAAGGACTGGAAGGTGAACGAGCCGGCCCGGGTGGCGAAGGTGCTCAAAGGACTCAACAAGGTCCGACGCGACTTCAACGCGGAACAGTCGGGGGATAAGAAAGTGTCGCTCGCCGACCTGATCGTCCTCGGCGGCTGCGCGGCTGTCGAGAGAGCGGCGAAGCAGGCTGGTGTGGCCGTCGAGGTTCCCTTCGCTCCAGGACGCACCGACGCGTCGCAGAAGCAGACCGATGCCGACTCCTTCGCCCCGCTCGAGCTCAAGGCGGACGGCTTCCGCAACTATCTCGACAAGGGCTTCACCCGTCCCGCGGAGCACCTGTTGGTGGATCGGGCGCAGCTGCTGTCCCTCACCGCACCTGAGATGACGGTGCTCGTGGGCGGCCTGCGTGTCCTCGGCGCCAACCACGGTGGGTCCGAGCACGGCGTCTTGACCGACCGGCTCGGGACCCTGACCAACGACTTCTTCGTCAACCTCCTCGACATGGGAACCCAGTGGAAAGAGGCCAGAGCCAAGGACGTGTACGAGGGGCGCGACCGTGCCACCGGCAAGCGCAAGTGGACCGCCACCCGCGCCGACCTGGTCTTCGGTTCGAACTCCCAGCTCCGAGCGCTGGCAGAGGTCTATGCGTGCGACGACGCCAATGAGAAGTTCGTGCGCGACTTTGTGGCCGCCTGGAACAAGGTCATGAACCTCGACCGCTTCGATCTTCTCTAGTTCGAACCGAACACCAATCATTCAGGCCCCGGTGGAAAACCGCCGGGGCCTTCTTGTCGATCCCGACCCGGGAACTTCCGGTCACAGGCTCTTCCAACGCATGATGTCCCAGTCAACTCGTTCCGGCGCCCAACGCCGATATCGAGGACACGGTTGGCCCGGCGCGTGGGTTGGGGGGGAAATGTCTGCTCTAGGGGCGGCATCCCACCGGTTGACGGCATCAAGAACGCGACGTAGACTCACTCGGCACTCCCACGACGTCCAGGTACGAAGCAAAACGACACAGCGGTGTCACCACAGGGAAGGAAGAGGAAAATGAACCGTTTGCAGATGCTCGCATCGACTGCGCTCGTCGTGGTTTTCCTCGGGGGCTGCGGCGCGCCGGCGCAACAGACACCGCCGGCGTCGGAACCGACAGTGGAAACGCCGGAGTACTTCCTCCTCCGACCGGAGGTCGAGAAGAGCTACGGCTACTCCCACGCCGTGAGGATCGGCGACGACATCAAGATCTCGGGGGCCGTGAGCATGGACGATCAGGGCAACCCGACCGCCGTCGGGGACCTCGAACAACAGATGAAGAACGCCTACTCCGATCTCGGGAGGGTGCTGCAACACTACGGCTGCACATTCGACGACGTCATCGTCGAGAACGTGTTCACGACCGATATGGCGACGTTCCTCAAGGTGGCCTCCTATCGCAACTCGATCTATACGAAGAACTTCCCGACGGGGACGTGGCTCGAGGTCAAAGGGCTCGCCCTGCCGGAATTCATGATCGAGATCGAGCTCGAAGCGCACGGCTGTCGGTAAGCCCGACTCGGCGACCGGTCGCGCGCGTCGCCGCTGCAGCGAGTTGACTGCCGTCGAGCTTCATCGAAGGCGGCGCGTTGTGAGGATCCGAGTCGGTCGCTCGGCACAGGTCGCGTCCCGTCGAGTAGGTCTTCTGACGGAATAGGCACGTTGACCCGGGTTTTATATGTGCTACGATGTTCCTGCGTCACAATTTCAAAAAAACTAACGATCATCCGAACGCGATTGTCGGATGCCAGTGGAGGATATGATGACCCGCTCTTTCGCCCATCGGAATCTCGGAATGGTCGCGGCGCTCGCACTCGTGCTCGTCGTCCTGGCGCCCACCGCACTGCACGCGGAATCGTGGTACATCGCGGCGTCGGCCAACGCCTCGGGCAGTGCGGGCACCAACTGGAGGACCGACGTCCGGATCGTCAACACATCGGACGAGGCTGCCTCGGTCCGCATCTACCTGCTCAGGAACGGTGCCAACAACGGATCGCTCGACGATTCCGTCGACGTCGACGTTCCGGCGATGGGTCAGATTCTGATCCAGAACATCCTCAACACGCGGTTCAACTACTCTGGCACCGGCGCGCTGCTGGTCGAGTCCGACGACTGCGGCATCATCGTCACCTCCCGCACCTACAACCAGGTTCCGGGCGGCACCTACGGCCAGTTCATACCAGGAATCTCGGCCGAGGACGCGGTGTTCCCCGGCGAGACGGGACACATCGTCTATCTGTCGAAGTCGCCCGAGTACCGCAGCAATCTCGGATGGGTCAACACCGTGGCGTCGCCGGGTGTCGTCACCGTCACGCTCTTTGACGCGTCCGGTGCGGTCATCGGCATCCGGGAGTCTGCGGTCCAACCGCGCGGGCAGAGCCAGATCAACGACGTGTTCGCCTGGGTTGGAGCGCCCCCCCACATCGTGGCGCGGGCGACCGTCACCGCCACGGTGCCGCTGATCTCATATGCGTCGGTGGTCGACAACCGGACCGGGGATCCGGTGGCGGTGCTCGCCGTACTGGCTCCCACCGAGCCGGCCGACCTGCTGCTCGCCGGCGTCGCCCGCGCGAGCGGGGTGGGGATGAGCCTGTGGCGAACCGATCTCAGGATCCTGGCGCCCGGTCCATCGGGTGGCGTGGTCACCCTGTGGTACCACCCGAAGAACCAGGAGGTCACATCGCCGGCCCCCAGGACCTTCAACATGGCCCCGGGTGAGCTGCTGGCGCTCGACGACGTGATGGCCTCGGCGTTCGGTATGGACCAGGCCAACGGCGGTCTGCGGATCACGGCGAACTTCCCGCTGCTGGTCCTCGCACGGACCTATAACGAGAGCGCCACCGGGACCTTCGGTCAGTCGATTCCGGCGGTCCCCTCCTCGGGTCTGATCCAGGCCGGCCAACGCGTCCGGCTGTCGGGCGTTCTCGGCGGTAACTACCGGTCCAATGCGCTGTTCTTCAACATGCCGACCACCACGGCCGAGCTCGATCTCGAGCTGATCGGCGGCAACGGAAATACCGTCGCCGACCGCAGCTACAACCTGCTGACCGGCGAGATGGACCAGATCAACGACGTGATCAGCTACTTCGGCGTGTCGGGCGACGGGCCCTACACCCTCCAGGTGACGGTCGTCTCCGGCGGCCCGGTCGCCGCCGGTCTGTCGGTCATCGACGGCGACTCCGACGATCCGACCTATGAGACCGCGGTCCTCAACTGCAACTCCTACGGTGGCGGTGGTGGCGGCGGCGGCGGCGGCGGTGGCGGCGGCGGCGGAGGCGGAGGTGGCGGCGGAGGCGGAGGCGGCGGAGGCGGCGGCACCAACTGCATCACCTTGCCATTCCCCCCATCGAACTTCCAGGTCAGCTATGACTTTCTTGCCGAGTACCAGGGCGATACCTTCGGCGCAGAGCTGGTGCGCACCCATCATTCGGCCAACGCGACGTCGAACCACGACACGTCGGTGGTCACATTCACGTTTGAGGAGCAGGGCCAGGAGTTTGAGATCGAGGTCTCCACCGAATCATGGCAAGAGCACGGGATCCTGTCGCAGCCTCCGGGACACGGCGAAATCTACTCCGGAGAGGACGAGGTCGAATCCGTCATCGAGATTAACGGCGTGCCACAGGGGTTCGTAACCAACTCTTCTTACGACTACTCTCCGGCTCTCTACGTCGGGCCGTTTTCCATCTGGTGCCTGGGCGAAACCTGGTACACGCCGTCGGTGACCGAGACCATCAGCGATATTGGGGGCACCCATTCGGAGCCTACCGTGCCCTACTCCGGCGAGGTGACGAGCATCAGTGAGATGGTGTCGGTACCTGCAGGGTCCTTCGAGTGCGCGTGCGTGAATCTCGTGACAGACGACGGCGGGACGATCTACCAGTGTGTGTCGACCGAGTTGGGTGTTCTGATCTTCCAGGAGGTTCGGGATTCCGGCCCGAACGGCGACGTCACTGGGTACTTCTACGCCAAGAGCATTCCGTGATCCGGGCCCGCCCAACCCGGGCGTCCGGGCGGGGCGGGCGTATCTCCGCCGGGCGACCGGATGGTGATGCATCGCCGGTGATGCGATCGGCTCTCTGGACCACCGCGTAATCCGCCACGCCCGCAGTGACGTCATCATGGTGGTCGAACGGGTGGACTCACCCGGCTCGTGTTTCGGAATGGTGCTTTGCATATCGGTGCCACGTTCACCAACTTCACCGAAGTCGCCCATATCGGTGCCACGTTCACCAACTTCACCGAAGTCGCCAGCCAAAACCCTGGAAGGGCAGGGGTGTAGAATAGGGGCCCGTTCACGCTGCATGGAGGTGAGCCCATGCCGCGTTTGCACCGACTGTTCCTGCCCGGTGGGATCTACCACGTATATTGTCGGGTTGCTCGAGGCGAGGCCGTGTTTGCGTGCGCGAACGAAGCCCAACAATGGATTGACACGGTTGCCCGCCTGGCTGATATCCACGAACTCGACATTTTGGCCTGGTGTCTGATGGGCAACCACTACCATTTGGTGGTGCGCACCGGAGGCAAGGCGCTGTGGAGAGCCATGGCTCGTATCCAGGGCACGGTAGCGAAGAATTTTAATCGACGCCACCAGGTGTTAGGCCGCCTTTGGCAGAGCCGGTACAAGGCACGACTCGTTGTGGACGAGGCGCACCTCGGGCATCTCTTTGCCTACGTGCATCTCAATCCGTTGGCGGCCGGAATGGTCGGCGATCCGGCCGACCATCCATGGAGCGGACACCGCGCCCTGATTGGTGTCGAAGAACCTCGGTTGGTTGATGTAGGGCTGGCACTTTCGTGCTTTGATGAGGATATCTCGACCGCGCGGGAGTTCTACCAGGGTCGACTGCGAACCGTTGCAGAGCTGAGAATGCACGAGCGGGGGGTGAAAACACTCCCTTGGTGGCGGGGTGTGAGGGAGGATGACCAGACGGTTGCGGAGGAAGAGGCCCCGTCGGGGGCCGTCACCTTCGTTGGTCAGCCGTTGCCACCCGAAATCGCCCTCCGACCGCCGTTGGAGGATGTTCGGAGTATCGCCGAGCAGCATCTCGGTTTGCCTGAGGGTCGTCTGAGAGGGAGTACGAGGAGTCGACTTGATTCCTGGCATCGATGTCTGTTCTGCACTTTGGCAGTGTGTTGGCTCGGTTTCTCCAACAAAGAGGTGACGATTCACCTTCGAAAGGGCCGTAATTCAGTGAGCCGTTGGCTGGCAATGGGCCACCGTTTGCAGCGGACTGACCCCGACTTCCGGGAGATTCTCCACGCACTTCACCGACTCATGGGCTCGGAGGATACCTGCTGATTCTTGGTCCCCGATTTGGTGGTCCAACTCGGTGAAGTTGGTGAACGTGGCACCCGTGGACCGTGCCAAGCAGTGCGTCGTCGCAGCTGTGATCCGGGGCGAGGATTTTGTCGTGCCACGCGGTGACACCAGAATCGAGGCCGGGGACCGTGTGATCTTCGTGGGACCGGCCTCGGCCGTCAAGGCAGCTCGGGACGTGATTCACCTGAAGAGGTAGTCAAAAAAGGCTACCAGGCACAACGATAGAACGATTGTTGCAGAATGTGATCGCTGAGGTGCCGCTCTTCGCATTGACGCTTTGTCGAGTCGGTCGATCTTGGTTTGAAAACTATGGCGGTTGAAGTTCACAATGAGCTCATGGGGAGGTGGCACCCATGCGGGTCCACCCGACACGACGCCGTACCGTCACTCGAGGCTGAGTAGGTACTCGGCGATTGCCCGCACATCATCTTCGGGCAGCATGGCCAGGTTCATCTGGACGTCGGCCATGCCTCCGCTCGAGAGCTTGTCGTAGCCCAGGGTCTCGCCAAACTGCAGCGCCAGCGTGAGGTCCGAGACGCTGGCGTACCTTCCGCGGCCTTCGAGGTCGAGCAGGTTCGGGACCTCTCCCCCTTCGCCGCGTGGATGGGGGCCGCCCGCAAACGCGCGACTCTCGTCAGGAATCATCAGGGCGTTGCGCGGGGTGTGGCATTCGCCGCAATGTCCGGGCCCGTTCACCAGGTAGGCGCCACGGTTCCATGCCGCGGTGCGGTCCGGTTTCGAATCAAACCCGGCAGCGCCCAGGGCCAGCCGCTTCCACAGACCGACCGCGCGCCGGCTGAGGCCGGGCAGCGGCAGGTCCGGAGCGCGCCCGGGCGAATGCACCGGCTCGAGCGTGTTCAGGTACCCCCAAAGGTCGAGCACGTCTTCGACACGCATGTGTCGGTACGAAGGGTAGGGGAAGGCGGGAAAGTAGTGCCTTCGGTCGGGCGAGACGCCGCGTGTCATGGCGTCGACGAACTGCTTCGCGGTCCAGCTCCCCAGGCCGGTCTCGGAGTCTGGGGTGAGGTTCCCGGGCCAAAACGTTCCCACCGGCGTCGGGAATGCGGCTCCCCCTGTGGGCGGTCCGGTGACGCCGGCGGTGGCCAATGCCTTGTGGCACGAGATGCACCCGCCGGCGTGATAGAGCACCTCTCCGCGGGCCGGGTCGGGTTGATGGGCCGGCAGCGGGCGACCGCAGGGACGGGCCGCGGTGAGGACAATCAGGACCGTGGCGGCGGCTGCTGCGACGACCGCCAGAATCGCTGCGATCCCCTTCGCTCGAGAGACCACTCTCAGTTCTTGGGCAGGCGGTAGAGATCGTGACAGCTTTTACAGCCATTGCCCAGTTTGCCCAGCGCGGGCGGGAAGTCAGAAGCTTCCGTCACGGACTGCAGGTCGACTGCTGCCTGGTGCGTGCTCTCCAGGAGTTTGTCGAAATTGGAGAGGTCGGCCCAGATCTCCGGCTTGGCCCAGGTCTGTATGTCGCCCGCATCGCTGCCCTCGGGGAACAGTTCGGCGGCCCGCGCCAGGTGGTCGGCGATCTTGGCGGCGCTGGCCTGGACGACCGCGGCGTCGAATGGCTGCTCCTTCTTGGCGATGGCTCCGAGGGTCATCATCCCGTCGCGAACGCCCTCCATCTCCTTCTGTCGCTGCTTGATCGCCTCGGTTGCCGTCATGGCCACCGCCGACACCGTGACCACGAGCGCCACCGCGAGTACGCACCAGATTGGTTTCTTCGAGAGTCTCATTGGGACGTTCCTCCTTGCGCGTAGACCTGTCCGGCGTCGCGCGTCTTATCCCGGACCATACCCCGCTCGAACCTGGGAATCAACCGGGCCGCTGTCTCCTCGACAGAGGGCACCGTTGTGCCTCGGCTTTGCGGCGGGCGTTTCGGTACACTGCGGTGGTGGCGACGATCGAGCAACCCGACAGTCACGCCGACAAGCCAACGGGCCGGCGGCTCGCCGTACTATGCATGGCCGCGCTCGGCGTGGTCTACGGTGACATCGGTACCAGCCCCCTGTATGCGATCCGCGAGTGCTTCTACGGCGAGTACGGCATCCCCGTCACCACCGACAACGTGCTCGGTGTGTTGTCGCTCGTGCTGTGGGCGCTGATCATCGTCGTGACCGCCAAATACCTCACCTTCATCCTGCGCGCCGACAACAACGGAGAGGGCGGCGTCATCGCGCTGACGGCCCTGGTGCGGCCCGAGGGACGGCGTCGTCGTGGCCTCTCCTTCGTGCTGGTGACGCTCGGGCTGTTCGGGGCCTCGCTGCTCTACGGCGATGGAATGATCACCCCGGCCATCTCGGTGCTGAGCGCCGTCGAGGGGCTCCACGTCGCCACGCCGTTCTTCGACCCCTACGTCGTACCGGCAACCGTGGTGATTCTCATCGGGCTGTTCCTGTTCCAGCGCCGGGGCACGGGAGGTGTGGGCGCCGTCTTCGGTCCCGTCACGCTGATCTGGTTCGCCGTGCTGGCGGTGCTGGGGATCTCCAGCATCGCTGAGAGCCCGGCAGTGTTGGCGGCGGTGAGCCCCCACTACGGCCTCGCCTTCATCCTCCGCAACGGCCCCGTCGGCTTCCTCACGCTGGGCGGCGTCTTCTTGGTGGTGACCGGGTCGGAGGCGCTGTATGCAGACCTCGGGCACTTCGGTCGCGGGCCCATCCGCGTTGCCTGGTACACGGTCGTGCTGCCGGCCTTGTTGGCCAACTACTTCGGCCAGGGCGCCCTGCTCCTGCGCCAACCCGAGCACGCCCACAACCCGTTCTACAACCTCGCGCCGGCGTGGGCCATCTACCCACTCGTGGCGATCGCCACTGCCGCCACCGTCATCGCCTCTCAGGCCGTGATCTCCGGAGCCTTCTCGCTCACCCGGCAGGCGATCCAGCTCGGCTACTGCCCGCGCATGCGTATCGAGCACACTTCGTCCGAGGAGATCGGGCAGGTCTACATTCCGCTCGTCAACTGGGTCCTCATGGTATCGACGATTGGTCTGGTGCTGATTTTCCGTGCCTCGAGCACGCTTGCGGCCGCCTACGGTGTGGCTGTCACTACCACCATGATCATCGCGACAACGCTGTTCTTCTTCGTGGCACGCGAACGATGGGGATGGAGTCTGCTCAAAGCCGGGGCCCCGACCGCGCTGTTCCTCGTCGTCGACCTTGCGTTCTTCGGTGCCAACATCAGCAAGGTCGCACACGGCGCCTGGTTCCCCCTCGTCATCGGTCTGGTCGTCTTTACCATGCTGTCGACCTGGAAGCGCGGCCGGGAAATCCTCGCTAGGAAGTTCTCGGCGATGACCAAGCCGTTCGATTCGTTCTTCGAGGAGCTCGCGGCCACGCCGGTCCACCGGGTCCCGGGGCGAGGCGTCTACATGACCGGTAACCCGTCGGGCGTCCCACCGGTGCTTCTCCAAAACCTCTTGCACAACAAGGTGCTGCACGAGGAGGTCGTGCTGCTCACGGTGATCACCGAAGACATTCCCAGGGTCCCGGCCGGAGGGCGAGTCGAGGTCAACGACCTCGGCCAGGGCTTCTTCCAGCTCACAGCCCGCTATGGTTTCATGGAGTACCCGAGCATCCCCCATGCGTTGGGCGCCGCGAAGGCCAAGGGGTTGGATCTCACCATGGCCGACACCAGCTTCTTCCTCGGCCGCGAGACCCCCTTCACCGCGCGCAAGAGCGGAATGCCCCGGTGGCGGGCGTGGCTGTTTCGGCTGATGAACCGCAACGCCCTCGGCGCCACCGCATACTTCCGGATCCCGCATAGCCAGGTGATGGAGATCGGCGCCCAGATCGAGGTCTGACCCCGGACCATTGACCCGCCCCGAGGATGCCACGTTCACCATCCTCACCAAGGTCGCCAGCCGAGCCCCTGGAAGGGTGGGCGTGGAGAATTTGGCCCCATTCACGCTGCATGGAGGTGAGTCCATGCAGTGTTTGCACCGATTGTTCCTACCCCGTGGGATCTACCACGTGTATTGGAAGAGGAGTGCCAAGCACATACCTATATGACAACTTAGGAGGAGGTCTCGAGAACTAGCATCCGTTCATTTTTTGGTAGTTAGAGCCTGTCGGTAAGGGGCGCACCCCGAGAGTAACTATACAAATATGTACCTGGCACCGGTGAGTTCGGCACCGGTGAGTTCGCGACGGCCGCCGAGCGCGGCCGGTGCGGGGCACCGTCGTTTGCAACCGGGCCGCGTGCGTGGTTTACCATGGGTCGGTGATCGAGCCACTGCGCATCATCGTGACGGGCGCGTCAGGATTCCTGGGCCGACTGCTGGTCCAGATGCTACGGCGCCGGCACCGTATCGTTGCCCTTGACCGCAGGCCGATGAGCGAAGCCGAGATGGCCGGCCACCCCAACGTCGAGTGGTACCAGGTCGATCTGACCGATCGCGAGGCACTCCGCGACACCGTCGCCTGCATCCGCGCCGGCGGTCGTGTCCATGTGCTGATCCACCTCGCCGCCTACTACGACTTCACCGGCGACGAGCATTCGGAGTATCAGAGAACCAACGTCGATGCCATGCGATCACTGCTCGACGCTTCGCGAACCCTCGGTCTCGAACATTTCATTTTCGCCAGCTCGATCGCGGCGTGCCCGTTTTCGTCTCCCGGCCGCCCAATCAACGAGGCGACGCCTCCCTTCGGAAGCCACATCTACGCCCGCACCAAACGCGCCGGCGAGGAGATGCTCGCAGACTACACAGACAGCTTCTCACCGCTCATCGTCCGATTTGCCGCTATGTTCTCGGACTGGTGCGAGTATCCGCCGCTCCAGGTGATGCTCGATACCTGGCTGTCGGGCGGCTGGAACTCCCGGATTCTGGCCGGCCGAGGTGAATCGGCGATCCCCTACCTGCACGTGCGCGACGGCGGTATCTTCATGATGCGGCTGCTTGAGAGACGCCACCAGCTCGACCCCATGGAGGTCCTCATCGCGAGCGAGGACGGCGCCGTCTCTCACCGCGAGCTGTTCCTCGCGGTCACCAACCACAGCGATCGGCCGCTCCGGCGACCGATCCACCTGCCCCGGCCCCTGTGTCGGCCCGGAATCTGGGTGCGTGATCTGGTGGGCCGCGCCCTGGGATCGCGTCCGTTTGAGCGCCCCTGGATGGCCGACTACGTGGACCGCCGGATGGAAATCGATGCCAGTCGAACCCGGGCGCGACTCGCATGGAGCCCGACGCTGAGGCTGTCGGTGCTCACCAGGATGCCGTTTCTCATCGAGCACCGTCGCGAGAACCCCCTGGAGTGGTACCGTCGCAACCGCGAGGCCCTCGAGCACCTCCAGCTCACCACCAACTTCCGGATCTACCGCCTCCTCAAGCGGTACGAGACGACCATCGAACATGCTCTCCGAGCGGCCCTCGAAGATCGGGCGACACAGTCGGATTCGCCGCTCGAGCTGTCGCCGGAGCAAAGGTTCTGGGATCACCAGGTCACGCTGCGCAATTTGACGGTGGCGGTGCGCACCGCGTCCAATGAGCCGCTCCTCAACTGGTGCCGCGACCTCGCGGAACGGCGCCTCGGCGAGGGGTTCGACGTCGGCGAGGTGGAGGCGGCGCTCGAGATCGTCAACGCAGCCGTCATCGAGGCACTCAGCGAGGATCCCGAAGCCGCCGAGCTGGGAACCGCCCTGCACGATCACATCGATACCCCGATCCACTTCGGGATTGACCGCGTGCTCGAGGTCTACGAGGATGCGGCGGTCTTCGGGAGCGAATCCACCGGCTGAGTATTTTCCAGCGAAGCAATGCCCAGAGGTTCATGCCACATCCGACGTGATAGGTGTCAGATAGGTGCCACGTTGAAAATTGTTGAATTGTCCTGCGGTCAACGTGCTCGAGCTCGCAGCACAAACGGGTGCCACACTTCGCAATCACTCATTGTGGCGATCCACACTGAGGCATCTGATGTGGGCCTGCGTCCGCAACAAAGCGTTCATGCGAAGTGTGTCACCTATTCAGGTTTTCACAGCTCGGAAACAACCTGTGTAGGCTCACGACGTACCACTCAACCATGAGAAGAACGAGCCGCGTGAGGAGTCTGTGGTGCCTTGGTCTGCTCTGCTGGGTGTCGTCAGGGGCCTGCAGCGAGGCAGATCGCGACCAATGGCTGCAGCCTGATCGAGTCATCCGGGCGGTCGGCGTCGAGCCAGGCATGACGGTGGGGGAGATCGGTGCGGGGCGCGGCTACTTCACCGTCAAGCTGGCGCGCGCCGTCGGTCCGACCGGTCGCGTGCTCGCGAACGACATCGACGCCGGCGCCCTCGAGGGTCTGGCGGGGCGCTGTCAGAACGAGGGTCTCAGCAACGTCGAAACGGTGCGTGGCGAGAGTGAGGATCCGTTATTTCCCGACGGAGCGCTTGACATGGTCTTCATGGTCTACGCGTTCCACGACATCGAGGAACGTGTCGCTCTTCTCGAGAACCTGGCACCGAGTCTTCGCACCGGCGCAATCGTGGTCGTGCTTGACCAGGACCCACAGGTCACCGGCGACGACCACTTCCTCGAGACCGAGTCGATCATCCGTTTCTTTCTTCTTGCCGGCTATGAGCGCGTTCCGGCCGATGATTTCCTCGAGCGAGATGTCCTGCTGGTGTTTCGGATCGGCGGCTGACGCTGCCGATGGTCTGCTCGCTGCGAGTTGTGCCGACATGTAGCCCGCCAGTTGCTGGAGATCCAGGGATCTTCAGGTGTGGCCCTTAAACGCAGAAAGACAACGGAGGAGACTCATACCCCCTCGCCCGATGCGACCCTCTGATACCGGTGCTCCTCCCGACATCGCGGCTCCAGGTGTCGTGTCGTGACCTGATGGCGGGAGTGGGTTGGGCGCGCATATCGGTGCCACGTTCACCAACTTCACCGAAGTCGCCAGCCAAAACCCTGGAAGGGCAGGGGTGTAGAATAGGGGCCCGTTCACGCTGCATGGAGGTGAGCCCATGCCGCGTTTGCACCGACTGTTCCTGCCCGGTGGGATCTACCACATATCGGTGCCACGTTCACCAACTTCACCGAAGTCGCCAGCCAAAACCCTGGAAGGGCAGGGGTGTAGAATAGGGGCCCGTTCACGCTGCATGGAGGTGAGCCCATGCCGCGTTTGCACCGACTGTTCCTGCCCGGTGGGATCTACCACGTATATTGTCGGGTTGCTCGAGGCGAGGCCGTGTTTGCGTGCGCGAACGAAGCCCAACAATGGATTGACACGGTTGCCCGCCTGGCTGATATCCACGAACTCGACATTTTGGCCTGGTGTCTGATGGGCAACCACTACCATTTGGTGGTGCGCACCGGAGGCAAGGCGCTGTGGAGAGCCATGGCTCGTATCCAGGGCACGGTAGCGAAGAATTTTAATCGACGCCACCAGGTGTTAGGCCGCCTTTGGCAGAGCCGGTACAAGGCACGACTCGTTGTGGACGAGGCGCACCTCGGGCATCTCTTTGCCTACGTGCATCTCAATCCGTTGGCGGCCGGAATGGTCGGCGATCCGGCCGACCATCCATGGAGCGGACACCGCGCCCTGATTGGTGTCGAAGAACCTCGGTTGGTTGATGTAGGGCTGGCACTTTCGTGCTTTGATGAGGATATCTCGACCGCGCGGGAGTTCTACCAGGGTCGACTGCGAACCGTTGCAGAGCTGAGAATGCACGAGCGGGGGGTGAAAACACTCCCTTGGTGGCGGGGTGTGAGGGAGGATGACCAGACGGTTGCGGAGGAAGAGGCCCCGTCGGGGGCCGTCACCTTCGTTGGTCAGCCGTTGCCACCCGAAATCGCCCTCCGACCGCCGTTGGAGGATGTTCGGAGTATCGCCGAGCAGCATCTCGGTTTGCCTGAGGGTCGTCTGAGAGGGAGTACGAGGAGTCGACTTGATTCCTGGCATCGATGTCTGTTCTGCACTTTGGCAGTGTGTTGGCTCGGTTTCTCCAACAAAGAGGTGACGATTCACCTTCGAAAGGGCCGTAATTCAGTGAGCCGTTGGCTGGCAATGGGCCACCGTTTGCAGCGGACTGACCCCGACTTCCGGGAGATTCTCCACGCACTTCACCGACTCATGGGCTCGGAGGATACCTGCTGATTCTTGGTCCCCGATTTGGTGGTCCAACTCGGTGAAGTTGGTGAACGTGGCACCCGTGTGGTGGTCCAACTCGGTGAAGTTGGTGAACGTGGCACCCGTGTGTGGCACCCGTGGCACCCGTGTGGCACCCGTGGCACCCGTGTAAAAGTAGTCATGCCTCGCTCGAGAGTTCGTCGGCAGCCGCGACCGGTTCGGCATCCTCGATCCGCGCGATCGACGGAACCAGGAAACCCACGACGCCCATGGCGACACAGGCAACGCCGCCCGCGAGGTACCACGCCTGGACGCCGAGCAACTCGGCCACCGGTGCGGCGATCGCGAGACCTATCGGCGTCATCGCGCCGGCCACACTGGTGTAGAGAGTGAACACGCGCCCCTGGAACTCGGGGGCCACCGTCGCCTGGAGCACGGCTTGAATGGGTCCGTTTACAAGCGGGATCGTCACCCCGAGAACCACGATTCCAACGAGCGCCGTCGCCGCCGACGTCGCGGTCCCGAGCACCACCGTGCCGACCCCTGCGAGCATCAGCCCGGCGAAGGTGGTGTGAACTCGGAGCCGGAATCCGCCCCAGACGCCGAGCAGGATGCCGCCCGCGATTGTCCCGATCCCGAACCCTGAGTTCAGCCAGCCGAGAGTGGCCGCTCCACCGCCCTGATTCATAACGAGCAGCGGCAAGAGCGCGAACGCCGGGACCATGCACAGGTTGACCACTGTTGCCATCGCGAGCAGCGGCACGTGGCCGGTGCGCTCGCGCAGGTAGGTCACACCGGAGGCAATGTCGCGCCAGGTCGAACGCAGCCCGAGCGAACCTTCCTCGACCGTCTTCTGCTTGGGTTGCGGGACTACGATGAAGGCCAGCGGCGCGAGCGCGACGAACGCCGTCACCACGTCAACCGCCATCACCGCCGTCATCGGCAGTGCCGTGACGAGCAGCGCACCCAGCGGGGCGGTCACGATCAGCGCCCCGCCCTGCACCGCCTGCTGCAGCCCCTGAATCCGTGTCAGATGCCGCTCAGGAACCATTAACGAGGTCGAGGCCAGCATCGCGGGTGCGTGGAAGGCGCCGCCTAACGCTCGGACGAACAGAACCGCGAGCACGACAGGGTACGGGACCGTGCCGGCCATGAAGGCGAGCGCAAGCGCGGCAGACGCGGCGGCCACCAGCGAGTCGGCGAGCCACAGGATACGCTTGCGGTCCCAGCGGTCGACAAGGGTGCCGATGACGGGGCCGAGCACGATTTGTGGCGCGAGCCCGAAAATGGCGGCGGCGGCCAATATCGCTGCCGAACCGGTGGACTCCGTCAGCCACCAGATCATGGCGAACTGAACGGCCTGGCTGCCGAGCAGCGAGACGGACTGGCCTGTGAACAGAATGAGGAAGGGCCGCATCGGGCGATTCGGATCAGCGCGGGTTGTCATTGTTGGCCTCTCTTTCCGAATAATTGAAAATAAGGCATGAATTGAATATTAAATAATTATTGAATAATCGTCAAGCTGCTACCATAATTCAACGAGAGGGGGCGATGTGAGTGACAAGACGGCAAGTGGTAGTGGCGATCTGCCGGATGTCTACACGATTTCGAGCCTCGAGCAGGTCAAGGTGATCGCCGACCCGCTCCGGGTGCGAATCTTGGAAACGATCTGCCTCGAGCCCCGCACCACAAAGCAGGTCGCCGAGATCCTGGGCGAGAAGCCGACCCGGCTGTACCACCATGTGGACGCCCTCGCCGAGGCGGGGTTGATCCGGCTGGTCGACACCCGGCCGGTGCGCGGCACGACCGAGAAGTACTACCAGGCGGTCGCCCGGTCGTTTCGCACCGATCCGCAGCTATTCTCACGACCCGACTCTGGCGACGATCAGGCCCAGGCGCTGGCCGACGTCGCCACCACCGTGCTGAACAATGTCGCCGAGGAGGTCCGCGAGCTCGTCCTTTCTGGCTACGATCTCTCTTCGGCGGACGACGGGCTTCTGAGCTATGTGGAGATTCGCGCCAGCGAGGACGAGATCCGCGCCCTCCATGACCGTCTGCTGGCGATCCTCACCGATCTCCAGGAGATGTGCTGCGACAATGCCGAAGTGTCGGACCCCGAACGCCGCTACCGCTTCAGCCTCGCCTATTTTCCGTTGGACCGCGGCTCGGAAGATCCGGGCTGATCATCAGTCGAGCACCGGTGAAGGCACCCTGGAATCTCGTCCGCACGGGACATTGCCACAATACGAAACGTGGCACCCATTTTAACTACCCTGTAGCCAGGCCCAAAATGGTTTGTCATATGATATCGAAAACTGAGACGGCGTTATTGTCTTCGGATCGGATCGAGTTCTGGTACAACGACCCGTCGCCATTCGAACAGGTATGAGATGAATCAGGCAGCCGTTCAACCCATCGAGATCGGCGCCCTGGTCACCGGACTGGGCGGTGGACTCGCGCTCTTCCTCTACGGGATGCAGCGCATGACCGAGGCTCTGACCACCGTCGCCGGCGGTGGCATGAAGAACCTCCTGGGTCGCCTGACCAGGAACCGGTTCACGGCTGCCCTCGCCGGGACCATCACCACCGCGGTGATCCAGTCCTCGTCGGCCACCACCGTCCTCGTGGTGGCTTTCGTCTCGACGGGTCTGTTGAGCCTGAGCCAGGCTATCGGTGTGATCATCGGTGCCAATGTGGGCACCACGGTGACGGCCCAGATCATCGCCTTCGAGGTCCACAAATACGGCCTGCTGATGATCGCCGTGGGTTTTCTCATGGACCTGGCGGGGAAGACCGATAGGGTCAAGCAGTGGGGCGTGGCCCTGATGGGGCTGGGACTGATCTTCTTTGGTATGGAGCTCATGAGCGCCGCTACGGGCCCATTGCGATCCTGGCCTCCCTTCATTGCCTGGATGCAGGAGCTGCAGCAGCCGCTGGTGGGTATTGCCGTCGGGATGCTCTTCACGGCAGTGGTCCAGAGTTCGTCCGCCACGACCGGCATCGTTATCGTGCTCGCCAGCCAGGGTCTTCTGTCACTGGAATCAGGAATCGGCGTGATCTTTGGAGCCAACATCGGGACCTGCGTGACCGCCGTCGTCTCGGCCATCGGCCGGCCCCGCGAAGCGGTCCAGGCTGCCGTCGTGCACGTGATCTTCAACGTCGGTGGCGTGGTGTTGTGGATGTTCTTCATCCCCCAGATCGCCGAAATCGTGCGGAGTTTCTCGCCTGTGGCCGAGGACCTGGCCGGAGCGGCAAAACTGGCGGCGGAGACCCCGCGACAGATCGCGAACGCACACACGCTTTTCAACGTCGGTAATGCGCTGCTCTTTATCTGGTTCACTCAGCCCCTGGCACGCCTGGTGGACCGGCTCGTTCCGGAGCGACCCCAACCAACGGGTGCCCTGCCCCACTACCTGGATCCACTTTTTCTCGAGCAACCGGCAGTGGCGCTGGATCAGGTCCGGCGAGAGCTGGTGCGCCTGGCAGAGTGTGACCGGGCCATGTTGGAGGATTGCCTCGCCGTGGTCACAGAGGGATCCCGAAGCGACGTGGCGGCTTTGGCCAAGGCCGATGACGAGGTGGATGCGCTCCACGGCGCCATCGTCATCTACCTCGGAAAGCTGTCACAGCAGGATCTTGTCGGATCTCAACCGAAACAACTTCACCGCTTCATTGTTATCGCCAACTACCTGGAGGCCTTCGCCGACGTCATCGAGGCCAACATCGTGGATCTCGCCGAGAAGCGATTGGACCTGGGGGTGACCGTCAGCCCCTCAACGATTCGGGTGCTCGAGCCCCTCCACAGGCAAATATGCGACAACTTCGACCTCATGCTCGGAGCCTTGAAGACAGGAGATCAGGAGGCAGCGGGGAAGGTGGCTCACAAGAAGAAGGTTGTGAAGAAGCTGGCGGAAGACGCCACCGAGCACCTGGCGCGACGTCTCATCGCCGACGAGCCCAACCGTCTCGCGGCATTTCAGGTGGAAACGGATATCATCGAGAGCCTCCAGAGGCTCAATGCGTTGACCCGACTTGTCGCTCGCCAGTTGGAGGAGATCCCTGGATCTTCAGGTGTGGCTCGGAAACTCAGAAAGACAACCGAGGAGACTCATACCCCCTCGCCCGATGCGACCCTCTGATACCGGTGCTCCTCCCGACATCGCGGCTCCAGGTGTCGTGTCGTGACCTGATGGCGGGAGTGGGTTGGGCGCGGGCCAAGCCGGCGAGGGCTTGTTCTTTGGGTGGAGGCGTGTTCGAACCTCAGGGCCTCCCTGCAAGCTCTCCTCAAAACCATCGATCAATCCACTCAGATCCGATTTCGGGCTCGGTCAACCACTCAACATCGAACGGCACCGGCGCAGTCCGATAGGAACTTTCTGTCCCTCTGTACTAACATGACGTAGCGATTTATGGTGAAATTTGCGATTTGAACTTCGGTTCTCGGCTCGGGTCGAGCCGGGAGCCACTCATACAACGGAGGTCGTGATGGAGAACATCGTCAACTATCTCAAGGATTTCGCGTCATCGAACATCGCCAGTCTGCTGCTGGCGGTGCTGGTTCTGGTGGTTGGCTGGATCGCAGCACTCGCTGTGGCAGCCCTTGTCAGGGCGGCCCTGCGCAGGACCGAGTTCGACAATCGACTCACCAACTGGGTGGTTGGCGAGGAGAAGGGAGAACAGGTCGAGATTGAACGCTGGTTCGGCCGAGGCGCATTCTGGTTGGTCATGCTGTTCGTCCTGGTGGCGTTCTTCGAGGTGCTCGGCCTCACCGCGATCACCGAACCGCTCAGCCGCTTCCTGGTCCGGCTCTTCGAGTACGCTCCCCGGCTGATTGCTCCAGCGGTACTGGCTGTCGTCGCGTGGGCCCTGGCCACCGGTCTCCGTTTCGTGGTGGGTCGGGTGCTGACGACAATGAACCTCGACGCCCGGCTCGGCGAGCGCGCCGGCCTCGCGGACGAGGAGCAGGTCCCCCTGGCCAGGACGGTCAGTGAGGCCGTGTACTGGCTGGTATTTCTGCTCTTCCTGCCGGCCATCCTCGCCGCGCTGAACCTGCAGGGCTTGCTCGGTCCGGTGCAGAGCATGATCGACAAGATCCTCACATTTCTGCCCAATCTGTTTGCCGCGGGCCTCATCTTGGGGTTCGGCTGGTTGCTGGCCAGGATTATCCAGCGTGTCGTCAGCAATCTTCTCTCCGTGGTGGGAATCGACCGATTCAGCGAGCGCCAGGGGATCGATAGGGCGCTGGGAGACCAGAAGCTCTCCGGCCTGCTGGGTCTGCTGGTGTACATCCTGGTGTTGATTCCGGTGCTCATCGCCGCTCTCAACAGCCTCCGGCTGGACGCGATCACCGCTCCGGCCAGCGAAATGCTGAACACCATTCTGGTCGCTCTCCCGCTGCTGTTCGGTGCAACCTTGCTGCTGGTGATCGCCTTCTTCGTCGGCCGGCTGGTGGCTGGGTTGGCGACGAATCTGCTCACCGGGCTCGGGTTCAATAACGTCCTGGTCAGCCTGGGAATCGGCGATGAGCCCGACGAGGGGCAGCGGTCTCCATCCGAAATTGTCGGTTACCTGGTGTTGGTGGCGGTGATGATGTTCGCGGCCATCGAGGCGGTGCGGATGTTGGGGTTCGAGGTGTTGGCCGCCCTGGTGGCGGACTTCATGGTATTCGCCGGACACCTGGCCCTCGGCCTGGTGATTTTCGGAGTTGGTCTGTTCCTGGCCCATGTGGCCGCGAAATCCATCGGCGCGTCCTCAGCCTCCGGATCAGCGGTCCTCGCGCTGGCCGCCCGTGGTGCCATCCTGGTCCTTGCAGGAGCCATGGCGCTGCGCCAGATGGGACTCGCCAACGAGATCATCACCATCGCTTTTGGACTCATGCTCGGGTCCATCGCGGTCGCAGCGGCCCTGGCCTTCGGGCTCGGTTGCCGCGGCCTCGCCGAGGAGGCCATGACCCGATGGCTGGAAACCGTGAAACGATCGGAGTAGCCTGCATCGTTCATCAGGAGTCGCAGCAAGGGCCGCGATCACAGTTCGAACCGAGTAGGCATTGCCCGTGAATGGATGGGATGGATCAAAGTGTCACACATTGGATCATTTGACCTGAGGGGTCGCGTCGCGATCGTCACCGGCGGAAACGGAGGCATCGGCCGCGGCATCGCGCTCGGCTTTGCGCGAGCCGGCGCCGCCGTGGCGATTTTCGGCCGCAACGAGGAGAAGAACGCAAACACGCTCACCGAACTGAAGGGTGCCGGTGGGCGCGCCATCGCGGTGCAGGTGCATTGAGCGGTGCCACGTTCACCATCCTCACCAAAGTCGTGATCCTCGGTGAAGTTGGTGAACGTGGCACCTACTGGACAATTCAACAATTGTGAACGTGGTACCCACCCCAGACGCCGACAATTCAACAATTGTGAACGTGGTACCCCACCCCCGTCCCACGGGAAACTCAAAACGGCATCAGTGCGGGAATCATCAGGGTCAGGATGACCAGCACGACCAGCGTCAGCGGCGTGCCGACCTTGACGTAGTCCATCGAGCGGTAACCGCCCGCTCCCATGACCAGGAGGTTGGCCTTGTGGCTGAAGGGCGTCATGAAGGCCGCCGAAGCGGCAAGACCGACGCCCATCATCAGCGGGAAAGGCGAAAGCCCCAGCTGAGTGGCTGTTGAAATCACCACCGGGCCGAGGAGGACCACAGTCGGCGCCCCGTCGAGTCCCTGACTCAACAGGCTCGACAGCACCATGAGGGCGGCAAGGACAGCGTAGGGGCCGGCGTCTCCCACCAGCCCGGCCACAGAGGTTGCCAACAACTGTGCCGCACCGGTTCGTTCCATGGCCGCCCCGACCGGCAGGATGGCCGCCACGAGGAAAATGGCTCGCCATTCGATGGCGCGGTAGGCCTCATGCATGTGCAGCGCCCTGGTCAGGAGCACTAGCGTTGCGGCAAAAAAGGCCGCGACCTGAATCGGGAAGATCCCGGCGACCACCAGGCCAACCATCAAGAGCAAGGACCCGATTGCGAACGGCGCCCGACCAGGCCTTCGAGGCCCAGAGTCCCCTTCAGACAGCACCACGAAGTCGGGGTCTGATCTCAACAGGGCCACCTTGTCACGACGGCCGTGCAGCAGAGAGCCCATCGCCAAGACGGAGCTTGATGTCCGGCAGGCCGGCTCGAAGAGGTTCTCCCCCTCTCCAGATGGCCAAGGCGCGGAGTCCATATTTCTTTCGGAAGGCAAGCTCCCGCAGGCTGTGACCGACGGCCGCCGACCTCGGCGCCACCACCGCCTCGACCAGCGTCACGTCGTCCGATTCAAGGGAGGCGCCCGGGGTCTCGTCCGCGACCTCCACCTGACCGAGCTCGAGCAGCTGTGCGATCTTGGTTGGCCGACCTGTGACCAGAAGCTTGTCGCCGGCGAGGAGTGGTTGGTTCGGCGACACGACCAGCTCGGTTTCATCGCCTCTGACAACCCCGACGATGGTCAGATCAGATCTCTCGCGCAATCGGGTTTCGGCAACACTCGAGCCGGCCATAGACGAGCTTTCGGAAACCTGCAGGACGTACAGTCCCTCCTCCAAACGTTCGATCGCTTCGCGGCCCTCGGCGACCACGTCGACCTCCGTCCGTGACGCCAACTCGTTGATCAACGCCACCGGTCCTATGGCCAGGACCTCGTCTCCGGCCTCGAACGGTAGATCGATGAACCCGCTCCGAATCGGTTGACCGGCGCGATAGATTTCGACCACGGTCACCCGAAAGCGATTCCGCATGTCCAGGTCCTTGACGGATTTACCGACGAACTCCGAGTCGGCGGCGAGCCGGATCACGATTCCGCTCACCGAATTTGCGGCCGACACCATCGACGTCGAACCCAGCTCGGCCACCTCGATGTCCCGCAACTCCATGCGATCCTGGAATTCACGTCGTCGACCCTGGACGACCAGACGATCTCCTGCATGCACCCTGAAGCCACCCTCGGGTGCGAGGATTTCTTCGCCATCTCGAAAGACCGACACCACCTGAATCCCGAGCAGGCTACCCAGTCGGCTTTCCGCCAGAGTCTTGTCGGCGAGCTTCGAACCCGCAGGTATGTTGATCGAAAACAGACTTTCCTCGAGGCGGTAGACCTCCGCGAGGTTCGCCCTCTCCATCTCGGCCATGCCGCTGCTGTCGATCCGGGAGTAGCTTGCGGCCGATCGTCACCATGAAGACAACACCGGCGGCCAACAACGCCAATCCGAAGGGCGCGAACTCGAATAGCCCAAAGGGGCGCAGCCCCTGATCGGTCAGAACCTCTGAAGCCAATAGGTTTGGCGGTGTTCCAACCAGGGTGGTTGTACCACCGAGAATCGCACCGAACGCCAGGGGCATCAGCAGCCGCGAAGGCGACAGACCGGCCTTTCGGGCCAGGCTTACCACAGCAGGAAGCAGCACCGCCGCCGCCGCAATGTTGTTCATGAAAGCACTGAGTATGCCCGCAACAATCATGATTGCGACGATCAGCGGCACCTCTCGACTACCGACGACTTTGTGGATCCGGCTGCCGAGGGCTTCGGCAACCCCTGTGTACTGGAGTCCCGCGCTGAGGAGAAAGACCGACATCATCGTGATCACCGCGGGCGAAGAAAACCCCTGAAACGCCTCGTCGGAGGTCACGAGACCCGTGGCCACCAGCAGCGATAGGCCGGCAAAGGCTGTCACGTCAACCGGAAGCTTTTCGGTGAGGAACAGAACAACCATCACACCGAGAAGTGAAAAGAGAAAAGCGATTTCAACAGTCATGTGATCTCCAAGGCTGGTGAGCGTCACGGTATCACGGGTCGTTGGTCAAGGGATCGAAAAACGAGTGCCTTGCCGGACTGAGGGTGCCACGTTCACAATCCTCACCAACCAAATCAAGAAAAAACGCGGCGCTGATGCGCCACGTTTTGTGTGTTGGTTGCGGGGGCAGGATTTGAACCTGCGACCTTTGGGTTATGAGCCCAACGAGCTACCGGACTGCTCCACCCCGCGTCATTCAGGGAGAGTGAGTATAGGAGTGGGGGCGGGCTGTGTCAAGGAAACGGCCAGCGGCTGAGGAGTGGGGGTGGCGAGCATCAGGATCTTCTCGCCCGGCCGGATCCAGCCGAGCTCTTGACGGGCCATGGATTCCACCGCCTCCGGGTTGGAGCGGACCGCATCGAGGGTCGCTTCGAGTTCGGGGATTGACCGCTCGAGTCGTGCCTTTTCCTCTTCCAACAGCCGCTTCTCGTCCTCGACGCGTGCCATCTCCTGGAATCCCTGGGTGACCACGCCGGATAGAAAACCCAAGGCCGCCACAACGGCGATGCCGAGCAGGATCAGGGGCAGCCGCTTCACGACCGCCTTCTGGGAAGGACCGCGGCGCCGCGGAACCGGCCGGCGTCCTCCAGTTCCTCCTCGATGCGGAGGAGACGGTTGTACTTGGCGATCCGGTCGGTACGACTGGCCGAACCGGTCTTGATCTGGCCGGTGTTGAGGCCCACCGCCAGGTCGGCGATGGTTGTATCCTCGGTCTCGCCCGAACGGTGTGAAACCACCGCCGTGTAGCCGGCGTTCTGGGTCATCTCGATGGCCTCGATGGTCTCCGACAAGGTGCCGATCTGGTTCAACTTGATGAGCACCGAGTTGGCGATGCCCTTGGTGATGGCCTCATTGATGATCTTGGGATTGGTGACCAGGAGGTCGTCGCCTACCAGCTGGATACGGTGGCCGAGCGCATCGGTGAGGCGCTTCCATCCGTCCCAATCGCCCTCGGCCAGACCGTCCTCGATGGAGAGGATCGGGAAAGCGTCTACCAGCTCCGAATAGGTGGCGATCAGATCGTCCGCGGTGAGACCGGTGCGGCCTTCGCCGGTGAGGTTGTAGGTGCCGTCGGCGAAGAATTCCGACGCCGCCACGTCGAGCGCCAGACCCACCTCGGTGCCCGGTTTGTAACCCGCTTTTTCAATGGCCTCCATGATCAGTTCCAGCGCCGCCTTGTTCGATTCCAGATTGGGTGCGAATCCGCCCTCGTCACCGACGGCGGTGGCCAGCCCCCGACCGCCGAGGACCTTTTTCAGCGTGTGGAAGATCTCGACTCCGGCGCGGAGGGCTTCTGAAAATGTGCCGAATCCCACCGGCATCACCATGAACTCCTGGAAGTCCACCGAGTTGTCTGCGTGGGCCCCGCCGTTGACGATGTTCATCATGGGAACCGGTAATTCGCGGGCTCCACAGCCGCCGAGGTACTGGTAGAGAGGCAGCCCGCTGGCCTCGGCTGCGGCGTGGGCCACGCTCAGCGAGACGGCGAGGATGGAGTTGGCACCGATGGCTCCCTTGTTTTCGGTGCCGTCGGCCTCGATCATGGCCTGGTCGATTCCGAGCTGGTCGCGGGCATCCAAGCCCTCCACGGTTTCGGCCAACACCCCGTTGACGTTTTCCACGGCGCGTGACACGCCCTTGCCGAGGAATCGGTCGGAATTGCCGTCGCGCAGCTCCAGTGCCTCTCGGGAACCGGTGGATGCTCCCGACGGGACGATGGCCCGACCGATAGCCCCTCCCGATAAAATGACCTCGGCCTCAACGGTTGGATTTCCGCGGGAGTCCAGAACCTCTCGCCCGAATACGAATTCGATGTCGAACATCGTCAGAACCTCCGATTTGTAAAAAGCTGTCGTGCCATGTGCATGAGGTGACGCATTTCCTCGTTGGAACGCCCCTCGGCGTAAATTCGAATCTTGGGCTCGGTGCCCGAGACGCGGATCAAGATCCAGCCACCACCTTCGAACACCAACTTGAGCCCGTCTCTGCGGTCGACCGTGACCACTTTGTGCCCGTTCGGTTTCTTCTTTTTCCAGTCCTGTTTGAGCCGGTCGTCGAAGATCTGCCGGCTTCGATCCGACAGGGGGATCTGAATCCTCCGGAATGCGTAGGTTCCCACTCTCGCGGTGAGATCCTGCATCAGCTCGAGCAGCGTCTTGCCCTCCACGGCCACCATCTCGGCCACCAGCAGACAGGCCAACACGCCGTCCCTTTCCGGCAGATGTTTCGCCCACGCCAGCCCGGCGCTCTCTTCGGCGGCGTACTCGAGGGTGCCGTCCACAAGCATGGGCCCGAAGTTCTTGAATCCAACCGGGGCTTCCACGAGCTCCAAACCGTGCTCGGCTGCGACCGCGTCGATCAGGCTCGAGGTGGCCAGGGTCCGGCCCACTGCGCCCTTCAGACCCCGCCGTCTCGCCAGATAGTCGAGGATCAGGGCGAGCGCCTGGGACGAGTCGAGCATCCGGGCGCCCTGGTCGAGGATGCCGAAGCGGTCGCCGTCGCCATCGGTGGCGAGCCCGAGCTGAGCCCCTGTTCGGCGCATGGTGTCCCGCAGCCGTGACAGGTTTTCCGACGTGCAGTCCGGGGCATACCCGCCGAAGTAGGGGTCGCGGGTGTTGTGGATGACCGTGATGGGAAGCTCGTTCTCGAGCAGGATGTGGTCCAGGTACTCGCGGGTGGTGCCATAGAGCGGATCCACGACCATTTCGAGACCGCTCGAGCGGAGCGCTTCCCAGTCGATCAGTCCCTGGAGCCTCTCGAGGTAGTTGGCCTTGGGATCGATGGAGCTGATGAGATCGGCGTGCGGCAGGAAGGTGTCTTCCCAGGCGTCGGTCAGAGCCCGGTAGTATTGCTCCACCCGGTCGGTGTACTCCCTGGGGGCAAGGATTCCGTCCCTGGTGTAGATCTTGAGGCCGTTGTACTCGGGGGGATTGTGGCTGCCGGTGAAGGTGATGCCGGCGTCGGCCTTGCGGTCGAGGACCGCAGACGCCACCACCGGAGAGGGAACGTCGCGGACCGTCCGCTCAACGGCCACTTCGTTGGAGGCGATCAGCTCGGTGGCGGCGTCGGCGAACTTCTCCGACAGCATCCGGGTGTCGTACCCGACGATGATTCGACCCACGTCCGGTCGGTTTTCGTACAGCAGGTTGACCAGGGCCTGACAGACCATCCGAACCTTACGGAAGGTGATCTCGCGACCGATGATGCCGCGCCAGCCGGAAGTACCAAACTGCACCATGGTTGAAGGTTACCACGGGACTCGGGACTCGGGGCTCGGGGCTCGAAGTCCATTCCTCGCCTTCAGATCCTATCCCCGAGTCCCGATACCCGAATCCCGTGAGTCCGGGATAGAATGCCCCGATGTTCTTGTATCCCGACGGCTCGTCATCCGGCGCCATTGCCATTCCCCAGGCATCACATGCCTGGCTTGGGTGGCAGGTGGCGCAGCACTGGGGCAATCGCCGGTTCGCTCGCCCCGCCCCACGGGCCGAGGCGATGGCGGCCGTGATGCTTCACGATGTGGGCTGGACCGAGTTCGATGGGGATCCCGGCGTCGACGATAGGGGCCGCCCGATGACCTTTGATCGCATGCCGGTGGCCGAGCACCTGGACATCTGGCGTTCGAGCGTTCATCGGGCCGCCGCCTTCAGTCGGTACGCCGGGTTGATGGTCGCCCATCACTTTGTCGGACTGGTTGGCAACAAGACCAACGATCTCCTGGGACGGGGGGACATGGTAGGCGGTCGCGCGGCCGAGGCCTTTCATGCCGAAATGGACCGACTGCAGGAAGGCTGGCGGGAGTCGCTTCGTCAGGACCCTCGTTACGCGCCCTACCTGGAGGGCGAAGGCTGGCGGGTCAACACAGGGTTGCTTGCCGCTTGTGACCGGATCTCGGTCTACCTCTGTGCCGCCTTGGGGTCGCCGTTCACCCTGTCTGGCCGAACGGCTGCGGGCGAGGTGGAAGACATCCGAGTCACACAGATCGATTCGGACCGGTGGCGCGTCCAGCCATGGCCGTTGGAAGGGGATCGCCTCAAACTTCAGGTCGAAGGCCGTCGGTTGGGA
Organism: uncultured Holophagae bacterium; assembly: GCA_963710645.1. Taxonomy (GTDB): domain Bacteria; phylum Acidobacteriota; class Thermoanaerobaculia; order Thermoanaerobaculales; family Sulfomarinibacteraceae; genus FEB-10. Next base: position 1,782,837 of record CAVQBD010000009.1, read on the forward strand.
ACCGCGCGATTCGCTTCACCACAGGAGGCGAGACACGCCCTGGCCCGCGCCCCGGTTGTGAGGATCGGTTTTGTGCTGGTGCGGCCGTCGGCAGGTTGACAATTGGCCGTTGAAACCTACAATAATCGCTTGCTGCGAATGCTCCGCAGTAGCTCAATGGTAGAGCGGGTGGCTGTTAACCACTAGGTTGGGGGTTCAAGTCCCTCCTGCGGAGCCAAATACCGACGATACGAGGCCCAGGTTTTTGTTTGCGCTGATGATTCGCGTCCAATCTGGTCTTGAACCTAGAACAAAGAACGAAGAACGAAGACGGTGCTGAAATCGCTGCCCCAACGAGGATGGTCTACGCGCCTTGGATCGATCTGATAGAGCCGTGGGAATGGGAGTTTTTCGATCTTCGATCTTCGTTCTTCGTTCTGTGTCCAACCCAGACCGTAGGCGAAAAACCTGGTCTACTCAATCGCCTCAGGGCCTTCAGCTTCCCCCCGCGCCGTGGGATCCGGCCATACTGCGATGAGCCACATCGTGTCGCGTCGTTCACGGAGGTAGAGCCGGTGGTCTTCAGTGGCCCGAGCCGATCGCCAGGGTGACTCGAGCTCCGGTCCGGCTTCCACGCCGTCGACCAGTGCCTCGATTTTGTGGGCGATCTGGTCAATAAATCGGGCGGCCTCCCGGCGGTCCCGTTGTCTGATCCTGACAGTCGTTTCCAAAAGCTCGGCCCGGGCCGACGGGGTGACCAGAATCCGCATCTCAACTCTCTTCGAGCAGCATTCGGCAGTCCTCGAGCACTGCATCGAGGTCGACTCCCTCGCCTGCCGCACTCTCCAGCTCTCCCAACGCGAGTCGCCGCAGCAGCTCCCGGTCCCGCTGGAGATCTCCGAGCCACTCAACCGAGAGCATCACCGCCACCGGACGCCCCTCGCGCGTGAGGATGATGGCTGAGCCCGTGGCCGCCCGCTCGGCGGCTGCTGATGTGGCGGAACCAAGGGTCTCGAGGTCGATGGTGTGTTGGCGATCGTTCATTGGAGTCTCCCTTGAATCGCACTCCTTGATGTGCTCCGTCAGCCCCCCCAATGTACAGAGACCTTGTGAAAAGATGCGCGATTCCTTGACTGGGCGGCTCCAAAGGCGTATAACGCGCCGGCGTGTGTGCAAGGAGGGTGAGATGTCTCAGGAATTCAATGCGTTTGATATGGCCCAGCGGCAATTCGATGCCGTGGCGGACAAGTTGCAGCTTGACGGAGGGATTCGGGACCTCCTTCGTTGGCCCCAGCGGGAGTACCACTTCACCGTGCCGATCCGGATGGACGACGGCGAGGTCAAGGTCTTCCGGGGTTTTCGGGTTCAGCACAACGATGCCCGCGGCCCGGCCAAGGGCGGCATCCGCTTTCACCCTCAGGAGACGGTGGACACCGTCCGGGCTCTGGCGACGTGGATGACCTGGAAGTGCGCCGTGGTGGACATTCCTCTCGGTGGCGGCAAGGGTGGGGTCATCTGTGATCCCCATAATCTGTCGCCTCGCGAACAGGAGGCGCTCTGCCGCGGCTGGGTGCGCCAGGTTGCCCGCAACATCGGACCCATCCAGGACGTTCCGGCACCCGATGTCATGACCAATCCGCAGCACATGGTGTGGATGCTCGACGAGTTCGAGAAGATCAGTGGCGGCCATTACCCGGGTACGATCACCGGCAAGCCGGTCGAGGTGGGTGGCTCGTTGGGTCGCACCGAAGCTACCGGCTACGGTGTGATCTACACCGTACGCGAGGCCCTTGCTCGGATGGACATGCCGGTGAAGGGTGTGCGCGCGTCGATCCAGGGATTCGGCAATGTCGGGCAGTACGCGTCCAAGCTGCTGATCGAGCTCGGTGGCGTAGTGGTGGCGGTGGCCTGCTGGGACAACGACGACTACAAGGCCTACACCTTCGTCAAACCGGACGGCATCGATGTGGACTATCTGTTGTCCATCACGGACCGTTTCGGCACCATCAACAAGAACAAGGCGGTGGATGCCGGATATGAGATCCTCGACGCCGATGCATGGCTCGAACAGGATGCACAGATTCTCATTCCGGCAGCGTTCGAAAACCAGATCACGGCCGACAACGTCGTCCGGGTCCACAAGAACGTGCGGATCGTGGCCGAGGGGGCCAACGGACCGACCACCCCCGAGGCGGATATGGTGCTCAAAGAGCGGGGCATCTTCGTGATCCCCGACTTTCTGGCCAATGCCGGTGGGGTGACCTGCTCCTATTTCGAACAGGTACAGTGCAACACCAACTTCTTCTGGCCCAAGGACGAAGTTCTCCAGCGGCTCGATCAGAAGATGACCTCTGCCTTCAACGCGGTGGCGGATTTAGCCGAGGAGACCGGTGAGTACATGCGTGATGCGGCCTACATGATCGCCATCCAGCGTGTCGCAACGGCCTGTCACCTGCGCGGCTGGGCGTGACGGAAGCCCAGTTCTCAGTTCTCAATTTTGAATTTTGAATTCCCGCCCGCCCTTTCCTCGGGCGGCCGGGGGATCTCATAGCCCCATAGCTCATGGCGGGGGATCCGGTATCCGGCATCCGTGCCGGTGGGGGTCAGTTCAAAACTGAGCATTCAAAATTCAGAATTTATTCGGTCGATGGTCCGAGGTAGCACAGCGCTCGATCGGTCTCGCCGTCCATGATCACGTGCGCCAGCATCCCATCGGCCACGCTCGGAACGTGGATCACCCGCACGGTTCCGGCCATGTCGGCATATTTGGGCGCGATGGAGGCGAGGGAGTTTTGAGATCCGCGGAGGAAGTCCTCGTTCCAGATCACGTCGTCATCATCCGGGTAAAGGGGGAGGTAGCCGATGCCCGACTCCACCAAGTCGTTGAAAAAGTGGGTGCCGAAAGATACGTCGGGAACGTAGGAACCCTTCTGGCGGGCAATTTCCACCAGCAGAGAGGTGTGACAGATGTCGGCGTAGCTGACCGGCACCCCGAGGCGGATATCGCCGCGGCTCCCCCACCGACCCGGGCCCATCAGAATGAACCGGCGCTCGGGTAGGGTGCGGTTCAGCTTGCCGACGGCACGTGCCACCCGTTCCATCTGCTCGCGGGTGGGGAGGCTCTCGTAGTCCTGCGGGTCGACGAGCACCAGGTACTCGAGATTCCGGACCTGGCCGGTCTGGACATAGCGGTGGGCGCTGAATATGCGGTTGCGGTCGAGGACGTCCGAGGGAATCGGCTCCCGATGGGTGGCGGCTCCCTGGCTCAAGGTCCGGCACTGCAGCATGTAGAAGTCCTCGCCGTCGTGGGCGAACTCAACGTCCACCGGCTCACCGAGTCCGTCCTGCAGCTCGTCGAGCATGCCTTTGAGATCGGCGGGAAAGGGCGATTTTAAGAGCCCCTCAAAGGTGACCACCATCTCTTCGGGCTTGAGCTGCGCCATGATCCCGACCATTGGCAGGATCTGACGGTCGCGATAGATCGAAAAGATCCGGTTCATCAGCGGAAGTTGGCGGCCGGTTCGGGTGATGAATTTCTCCAACGACTGCGACTCGAATTGGCCCTCTCTGAGGTCCACCACATCGACCTCCGCCTGGGAGTAACGGTAGACCTCGTCGGGTCGCTGGACCGCTCTGAGGGTGGGCTGTTCGAGGGCGACCAATACGGGGTAGTCCGCCACCGTCCGGTCAACCGCCCGAGTTCCCAGGCCGAGCACCAACCGGGCCATGCCGTCGGAACGTTTGATCCGCGGCGACCAGCGCATTTCGCACACCGAGAAGGCCACACCGGCAAAGACCGGGAAGATCATTCGTCCGACTTCGCGGCCAACGACCCGCTGGACGAGAATGCCCATCTGTTCCTGGAAGTCGATCAAGCCGCGTTCACGCCTGTATTCGATGGGGTCGGGGTGAAAGACCGAAGCGTAGACCTCGGCGATGGCGTTCTCGATATCGGCCAGACGCTTGTCGATGGGTCCCCGGTTATCGATGAAGAGGCTCTTGTACTTGCCCGAGAAAGCGTGACCGATCCGGTCCTCCAGCAGGCTGGAGGATCGAATGACCAGCGGTCCTTCGCCGATTTTCCGGAGCATCGTCTCGAGCCCACGGCGCATGGTGGGCGGAAGAGATCCGCCCTTGAAAAGTCTCTCCAGGAGCGGAAACTCTTCGCGGACCTCCTCGATGGGCTTGTACTTGACGTTGATGAGGTCCTCGAGCCCGTTGTATTCCATGAATTCCAGGATGCCGTTTGAAGGCAGAAAATAGGAGGTGGGGATGCGGTAGTCGCCGCTGAATCGTCCGTCCTCCTTGGCTCGCAAGAGAATGGAGTTCGCGAGGATGAGACCGGCAGCCTTGCCGCCGAGACGACCCTGATTGCCGTCGGTTGCGATGATGTGGTCCAGGACGTCGGCAAATTCGAGCACCTTGATGTACCGCTTGGCCACAGAGATGAAATCCAGGTGGTCGGTGAGCAGCCGACGGACCAGGGCGGCGCGGGTACCAAGCACGTCTTCGGGAGGAGCCTCGGCTTCTCCAGGGGCGAAATCAAGGAACTCACGGATCTTGTCCCGCAGGATCGGAATGGGTGTGTCGGGGTCCTCGGCCATGCGGGCGCCCTCGTAGGCGAGGTACGTCTTTTCCACCCGCAGGATGGTGGCCGAGATCTCGTCCGGCTTCATATGGCGCTCGGCATACTCCAGCGCGAGGTCGCGCAGCGCCTGGTGGGAGTGGTTCGGCAGCTTCGGTTTGGGCCGGTTGGGATCGAGCTCGCGCCGAAATGCCGCCAGTTTGAGCACGGCGGCGATCTGATCATCGAGAGTGTCGAAGTCCACGACGCCGCGCCGTTGCATGTCCAAGAGCAGGCGGCGACACACTCTCTCCGCGAGATCCGGCCGCCGGGCCTGTAGGTCGTCGAACTGTGTGCGCCAGTCGGACACCGTGGTTTCCCCCGAGCGCGCGCATTGTAGCGCAACGGGGATACAGCTCGCGGGACTCGGGACTCGGGACTCGGGATTCGGGACTCGGGTGTCGAACCGAGGATCAGGGGACTTTCGACTTTCGACTTTCGACTTTCGACCTTCGACTTAAGACTCTACTCCTCGGTATCGATCTCGGCAGGCTCCGCGGGTTTCAGAAGGGCGGAGGGATCAACCAAGATCTCGTCGACGGCCGCGGCATCCACGCTCATCACCGTTGCGCGAGCACTGACCACGACCATGGCCTGGCCGCCCTCGGTGAAGGGGCGGTGGAAGACGTAGCTCACGGTTTCCGGCTGCTCGCCGTCGGGAGACGCGAGCGTCAATTCGATGGTTCCCATCGCCTTGGTTGCCGGCGGGATCAAGTCGAACTCCACGGCCTCGAGTTCGCTGAGCCGGGTGAGGAGATCCTGGACCGCTCCGTGGTCCACCTCCCCGCCCTCATCGGCGGTCCACAGGCCCTCCTCGCGGGTCAGGGCAACCGATGTGTCGCCAATCTCCAGGAGCAATCGCTCGGCGTCCCATGACTCGAAGTCGTAGACGGTGGGGGACCGCCAGCGGACCGGGGCCTTGGTGAGCCTGACGGCGGCAACATCGTTGACCCAGAACACATCGGACCCGTCGCGGCGGCAGGCCACGGAAGTTGTGCCGTCCAGGTCCCGTTCGGATCCGAAATCGAGCTGGACGGGTGGACCACCGTCAGACCGCACGATGGTGACCTCGTACGCCGGCGGGTCCAGACCGAGTTCGGCGAGGGAGTACTCATCGCCGAGAAATTCCACGACCCGCAGCCCGTTGAGGTTCGAGATCAAATTTGACACGTGGTCTGCGTCGGCCAAGTCCTCAATGGGCTCGAGCAGATTCCAGCGGCGGCCGTTGCGAACCGCCTGCATCCGATCCTCTCCTGCGACCACTTGGAGCGATGCCACATCCGCCGCCACCAGGTCCACCACATCACGGGATCGCCAGTCATCGAGCCCTTTGTCCAGGTCGGTGACGAACCAGCCCGGAGCGAGCACGATGGTGGGTTCGTCGCCACGGCGCAGGGCGCGGTTGGAGCCGAGGGCAGCTTCGTCGCCCACCGCCAGCTGGAAACGGGCCCCGGCTGAGGTGCTGAGGACAACAGTCATGTCAGGATCCTCGAGACCGTAGGCGGCGAGCTCCACATCTGCGGTGCTCAGGGTCCTCTCCTCCTCGAGGTTTGCCATCGAGGTCAGCACTGAGTTGACCGACGCGGGGTTGGCCGCGAATTCGATGGGGTCTGTGAGGCGCCAGGTTCCGCCGGCTTTTTCGAAGACGAAACGGCCGTGTGAATTGTCCACGATGACCGTGGAGACCTGGTCCCGATCGAGGTCGGGAAAGACTTTGCCGGCACGTTCCATCCGTTCTTCGCTGGTCATCTGGTGGCGTTCGTGGAAGAAGATGTAGGCTCCCAAAGCAGCCACAATCAACACCAGAATGGACAGGTTTCTACCTCTCATTTCCAGCTCCTCACAGAAGTCAAAAGTCTCAAGTCGAAGGTCGAAGATCCCTTTATGTCACCCGGCTCGTGACGATCGTGTGAAGCGGTGACTTCGGACTTTCAACTTCCGACTTTCGACTCTCAGTGTCTTCTCTTGCGCCATACGATGATCCCGAACAGGATCGCGGCTCCGGGCATCACCAGCAGGGTGATGATCAAGATATTCCGCATCTGTTGCTGCGACAGAAACAGGCTGACCTGCTCCACCTCACGCGGCGCGATGCCCAGCGCCTGCTCGCGCGCTGCGAGCCAGTTGAGGGTGTTCATCGCCAGGGTGAGGTTGCCGGCGTTGGAGATCTCGTAATCGGCCATGAAGTCGGAGTCACCGAAGACCACGAGCCTGTAGGACTGCGAACCGGAAGAAATCGACGAGGTCTCGGTCGACCCATCCGGAATCTCCGAAGAGCCCTCCGAGACCACGCCCACCGCCGCAGGTCCCGGGGTGTCGGTTTCTTCGAAGGCCACCGGCTGTCCGGCGAGCAGTTGCGCCAGATTGGTTTCTCCCCAGCCCTCGGCAGAGGTTTCGGCGATCACTTCAACGCCGCTGTCCGGACCCGGAGTGAGCGATCGGGCAACCGTGAACAGCACCGCGATGCCCTCGAGACCCTGGGTCACCGGGTGGCTGGGAAAATCGGTCAGGTATACGGCCGACAGATCATAGAAGGGGAGCTTTCGGGAGGGATCCACGACCAGGTCGTTGTTGACCTCGATGCCCCGTCCGGCCAGGAAGGCCTCGAGCTTGGTGGAACGCATGGTTCCGGCGGGTTCGATGAGCGGGTCGAGGGCCACCAACAGCCGCCCGCCGCCATCGAGGAAGGCTCCAAGGGTTTCGATCTCGGAATCGGTGTACGGGGTGGTAGGACCGACGATGGCCAGCACATCGGCATCCTCGGGAATCGACCCGGAAAGCAACTTGGTGTCCTCAGCTTCGATATTTTCCCGGGCCAAGGCCTCCGCGAGTACCGCGAGGCTGCGGTCGGCGTTCCCGGTGGCGCCCTGTATCGAAGCCTCCCCGTGGCCGCTGACGAAGTAGATCTTCGGAACATCGGGAGCCACCAACGAGAGGATCGCCGAGGTGAACTGCTCCTCGCCCTTGAAGGCGCGCATGGTGGGCCCTTGGCCCTGTTGGATTCCGGAGTAGTCATATTCGGCCATCTGGTCGGAGGTGACGTACTTGGTGCGGTCCGAGTAGCTGAAGACCACCGTGTCGGCCACCGAGATGCCAAATTGCTCGGCCAGTTGGCGCGTTCTGAGAGGCTCCTTGTCGGGGTCGATGTACTCCACCACCACCTGATTCGAAGCGGCGGCGTACCGGGTCAGGAGTTTGGAGACCTGGTCATAAAGCGGGCTTGCCGGTGTCATGAAGACGATGACTTGGATTTCTTCTTCGAGCTCGTCGAGGATGTTCAGTGTCTTGTCTGAGACGGAATACATCTGGGAAGAGGTCCAGTCGGAGACGACGTAGTGTCGGGAAGCCAGCCAGTTGACCATGATGGTCAGAGCGACGGCGAGCACGATGGCCACCACTCCGGACAGGGTGTAGCGAATCGCCTGTTTCCTCATGGTCATCTCCACTTCTTCACTTCAAGGGTCTTTGTGGCGAGGAACAGGAAGAGCAGACCAACCGATACCTCGTAGACCACATGGCGGGTGTCGACAATTCCCATGGCGTAGTCATCCATATGGGTCCACAGATTCATGTGGGCCAGCGCGGTCTGCACCGCCGGCGAGGACACCAGGAGTTGTTCCACGAGGCCGATGGAGAACAGACCGATGAGCAGGGCGAAGGCGATGATTGCCGCGATCAGTTGGTTGTCGGTGAGGGATGAGGTGAAGGTTCCGACGGCCAAGAAGAGAAAGCCCACCAGCAGGACGCCAAGGTAGCCGGAAGCCACCGGTAGCAGGTCGATGGTTGAGTTCTGTTTGAGTATGACGACGTAAAGGAAGGTTGGCAGCCACAGGACGATGTAGAAGATCAGGGCGGCGATGAACTTGCCGGTGATGACCTGGGCTTCCGAGATTGGTGAGGTGAGGAGGACCTCGATGGTCCCCGATCGCCGTTCCTCAGCCACCAGCCGCATGGTGATGACCGGCACGGTGAACAGCAGAAAGAACCAGAAGAAGACGGTTCCGCCGAAGAACAGACGCAGCGGGGTCATCGCCTGGGTCATTGGGCTGTTGAGGAAGGACACGATGATGTAGAAGATGTACCCCTGCATGAGCAGGAAGGCAGTCAGAACGATGTACGCGAGCGGCGACGAGAAATAGGCGACCAGCTCGCGGCGGACGATGGCAGCGATCTTCGCCATCTCACACCTCCTCGTCGGTGGTGATGTCTTCACGGGTGGTCAACCGCACGAAGACATCCTCGAGGGTTGCCCGGGTCGGGGCCAGGGTGGTCAGGATCCAACCCCGGTCCACGGCCAACTTGAAGATTTCCCCTCTCGGGTCATCAGCGGGAGGGTGTTCCACCAGGTAGTTTCCGTCGCCCGTATCAGTGACCTGAGAGACACCCGGGAGAGTCATGAGGGCTTCTCGGCCGTCACCGTTGGCTCCCAGAATCTCGACTTGGATCTGAGGGTTGCCCATCATGCGCGAGCGCAGCGCGTCGGGAGTGCCGTCGGCCACGATCCGACCACGATCGATGATGGCGACCCTCTCGCAGACCTGCTCGACTTCGGGCAGGATGTGGGTCGACAGCACCACCGTGTGATTTTTACCGAGCTCGGTGATGAGCTCCCTGATCCTGATGATCTGGTTGGGGTCGAGTCCCACCGTGGGCTCATCGAGGATCAACACCAACGGCTGGTGGATCAGTGCTCCTGCCAGCCCCACCCTTTGCCGGTATCCCTTGGACAAGGTGCCGATCACCTGGTGGCGGACGTCTGAGATCAGGCACCGCTCGCAGACCTCTTCGATCCGGCCCTTGACCTGAGATCGCGGCACTTCCTCCACCGCAGCCCGGAAACGGAGGTACTCCTCTACCCGAAGCTCCGGGTAGAGCGGCACGTTCTCCGGGAGATAGCCCAGGTGCCGGCGCAGTCCGATGGAATCCTGGTCGAGGTCGATCCCCGCCACCACCACCCGCCCCGCCGTCGGTGGCAGGAACCCGGTGATCATCCTCATGGCCGTGGTCTTGCCGGCGCCATTGGGGCCGAGAAAACCCAGAACCTGTCCTTCGGGAACGAAGAACGAAACGTCGTTGACGACAGCCTCGTCAACAAAGACCTTCGTCAACCCTTCAACTTCGATCATGGAAACAGCCTCCCCGCCATCGAGATGTCCTCGAGGCGGCGCGGGAGAGCTCCGCGCCGCGATCAGACTACTAAAACCCGGACGATCGATATAGCAAAACCTTTGCCAGATTTAAGGCTCAAACCCAGGTAGGCGTTTATCGCAGACTCGCCAAAATGGCATTTCCATCCCGCCGAGAGATTCTGGGGTCTTGGCCGGTGCCTTCCGGCACCTGGTCTTGAGGTCTCTGTGATCGGCCCCAGGACCCCAGGACCTCAAGGCCACTGGATGGGCGGGGGGGGGCCAAAACGCTGCCACCCGCGCAGTTCCTTCGTCGCCTCCGGCTCCTCAGGATGACAATGTGAGAGGCTGGCGTGGGGAGGCCCAACCCCCAGTCTTGTCATTCTGAGCGAGGCCACAGGACCGAGTCGGAGAATCTGGGTGGGGAATCCGGGGTCCGGAGTCCGGCATACGGGTGGGTGGTGGGGCTAGCCCCGAGCCCCCTGGTCCCTAGCCAGCCCCTAGCCCCCTAGCCCCTAGCCCCTGGCCCGCGGGCGGGTGAGTGGGGGCTAGGCCATCTCCCGGCTCGGAGTCACGATGAACATCAGGGTGGTGGACCCGATGGTGAACTCGCTGCGATTGTCCAACACGACCTGGTCGATCCGCGCCCCGTCGACAAAGGTGCCGTTGGTGGCGCCCAGATCGAGCAGCATCGCCTCCTCATCGCGCACCTCCACCATGGCGTGGCGGCGGGAGACCTCCGAATCCTTGAGCTGAACATCCATGGCCGAACCGCGGCCGATGAAGATCCGAGGCTTGGTGATCGGGAAGACGCTGCCGGCCTGGGGGCCGGCGATGATCGCCACCGAGAAGCGCACGTCCGACGGCAGCGGGGCGAGCTCCGGGAGCTCGGGGGAGTCCGGTTCCATGGTGGGTTCTCGGGCCGCGGTGTCCTGGTGGGGGCTGACCTCGGGCAGGCCCTCGGGATCCACGTTGGTTGCGTCCCCAAGTTGATTGGGGTTATCGATGGGAAAGGTGTGATCGCATGAGGTGCACTTGACGGTTTTTGAAGCCTCCCCGCCGAAACGGGCCTCGTCGTACCTGTACCTCGATTCACACCTAGGGCATGTGATGATCACGACGACCTCCCCGAGTGTGCAATTTTCCCACACTTCATTTTACCAGGGAGTCCATCTACCGTCGGGATTCTCCGAATTTCGGCCGGTGTCATGCCAGCGTCGGCTGGCGTGGACGACTACCGGCCTTCTGGAAACAACCCGCGGAGCAGACCTTTCTCCGGCCGAAATTCGGAGCAGGGACGGGCGTTGATTAGCCCCCGTGCGTTCCAGTCCAGCGATCCATCCAATCGAGCACCACCTGATGCCACTGAATCGAATTCCATGGTTTGAGGACCCAATGGTTCTCATCGGGGTAGTACAACAGGCGCGATGGGACGCCGAGCCGCTGCAAAGCGTTGAAGGTCGCCAGTCCCTGAGTTTCGACGACCCGATAGTCGAGCGCACCGTGGACCACCAGTTCCGGAGTTTTCCAGTTGCCCACCAGCCGTACGGGAGAGTGTTTTGTGTAGCTGTCGGGGTTGACCCAGGGCGGGCCACCATTCTCCCACTCGGGGAACCACAGTTCCTCGGTGTCGAAGTAAGCCATGTATTCGTCGAGGTTTCCGTCGTGACACACGAGTGCGGCGAACCGGTCCGTGTTGCCCTGGATCCAGTTGATCATGTAGCCGCCGAAGCTGGCGCCGAGAGCCGCCATCCGATCGGGATCGATCCAGCTGTGGGTTGCGAGCACGTGGTCGAGACCGGTCATGAGGTCCTCGTAGGGCGCACCGCCCCAGTCACCGTTGATGGAGTCGGTGAAAGCTTGGCCGTAACCCACCGAGCCGTGGAAATCGATCATCACCATGGCATAACCGTGACCGGCGTAGATCTCGGGGTTCCAACGGTAGTGCCAGTGGTCGTCGAAGCTCCCCTGTGGGCCGCCGTGGATGAGAAACGCGAGCGGGTAGGTGGCATTGGGATCGAAGCCCGCCGGTTTCATGACGTAGCCGTAGACGGTGTCGCCGTGAGCCCCCTCGAAGGAGAACTGCTCGTAGTCGCCGAAGGAAATATGGCCGAGCCGATCGCCGTTGAGGTCGGTGATCTGGCGTTCGGTGCCACCGGTGTTGCCGACAACATAGAGTTCGACCGGTGAGACCAGGCTGTCCTGGGCAAAGAGCACACCTCCGTCCGGGAGCGGGTTCGGACTGGAGTTGGTGCGCCGGCTCACAACCTCCGAAACGGTGCCCGAGGAGGCATCGATGCGGAAAAGGGTGGTGGTTCCCATGTGGGCTGCGGTGGCGAAGATGTTGGCACCGTCAGCGGACCAGGCGATTTCGCTCGGGGACCGGTCCCAGTCCTCGGTGAGCACTCGTCCTGTGCCGTTCGGCCAGTCCATGACCACTATGCGGTAGCGGTCCGATTCGTAGCCTGGGCGCACCATTGCCCGGTAGGCGAGACGGGTGCCGTCGGGCGAAAACGCGGGTCCCGTGTCCCACGCCAAGTTGGTTGCGGTCAGACGGCGGGCCGGAGCGGAACCGTCGGTCGGCACTGCCCATAAGTCCCAATTGGTGGACCAGGCCTCCTCCGAACCCTCCACCACCTTGGCGGTGTAGACCAGCCACTTCCCGTCGGGCGAAACCACGTAGTCCTCGGCGCCACCAAAGGGCAGTGTGGGACAGTCGCCGTCGACGCCTGTCATCAGGTCGATCGGCGGGCCCTCGGCGAGCCCATTCTCACTTAGAGGAATCCGGAAGACGTGATTGCGGCGGCCGTCCTCCCAGGTGTCCCAGTGGCGGAAAAAGAGCTTGTCGTAGATCACGCCGCTGGCCTCCTCGGCCTCCCGCTCATCCATAAGCTCAACGGTGCAGTCCACGGGCCGCCCGCAGTCCGGGAAGACCGCCAGGCCGATATAGATCGATCGACCCGCAGGTCCCATATTGAGAGATTCCACGTCAAGCGGCAGATCGGTCACCTGTTGTGCTTCGCCGCCGTCGGTTGCCATACGCCACACCTGGGTGGATCCCGATCTCGAGGAGAGGAAGTAGAGGATGGAGCTTCCTGCCCACCGGGGGCTCGAGTCGTTGGCGCGATCGGTGGTCAGTCGGCGGGTGCCGGAGCCGTCGATGGCAGCCAACCAGATGTCGCTCCGGCTCGTGTTCGCCTGCAAATCCATGGTGGCGACGGAAAACGCGACGGTGCTTCCATCGGGTGATGGCTGCGGATCGGAAATCCGTTCCATGGCGACCATGTCATGAACGTTGAAAGGGTGTTTGGCGGCGTCTGCAAAACCCACCATGAGGACCAGGGAAAGGACGACCAACGAGACGGACCGACGAGACATGGGCTCCTCCAACCCGGGGTGCCGGGCGTTGAATATCCTAGCGCATTTCGAATTTGGAGGGAGGGCCTTGGGGCCTAGGAGCTCGAATTCCAGCCCGTCAGGTCGCCGCTGTCGAGGTCGCCTGCAAAGATGCCTTCCGAAGCATCCTCGACATGAATCGAAAATCCAAAGTCGGAAGGATCGATCAACCCGTTCCCGTCGTGGTCGCCGTCGAAGGACTCCTGAGCGATGGTCTGATGGGAGTCGTTGGGGTTGCCGTTGCCGTACCACACCAGACCGCTTCCCACAGCCAGAGCCGCCGCTGCTGCGACTGGCATCCAGACCGAACGGCGTTGTCGCGCCGGGAGGAATGACTCGAATGCGCTCTCGATCGAGTGGTCGAGCCGGTGGGCAACGTCGCCCTCCAACTCCTCCTGCCACCACGCGGAACAGACCGGACAGGTTGCCCGAACGGACTCCGCCTCGACCGCCGCACGGTCGTCAAGGCGGCCGAGCGCGAGGTCGAGGACCTCGCGTCCGTGATCGGGGCAGTTGGGAATCCGCATCATCATCTCCGTCAATAAGGACGCACGAGGGCTTGTGGGGTAACGGCGAGGGAGCAGGGAGCAGGGGGGCAGGGGGCAGTGCCCGCCCGGCAAATTCGAAATTCGAAATGCGGAATTCGAAAACCCCCGTTCACCCGGACTGTGAATGGCTGCGATGGGCGGGCGTGCCATTTCTGACACTTCGGGCCTCTTCGCACATGTGGTACCCGAATGCGAGGCTGGTCACCGCGGTCGCAGGCCGCAAGTAACCGCGGGGAGCGCGTGGGGGAGAGGGGCGCGATGAAGCCGGCGTATCAAACCGAACGAGTGCTCTTTGTGGAGCGGCCGTCTCGGCTGCAAATCTGGCCTTGATCAGAATGCGATTGCGGGCCAGGGGTCCTACCTTAAGAGTCGTTGCACGTTAAACGTTGAGGCGTTCTTAACGCCCGACGAAAACCCCTAACGTTTAACGTTGAACATTCAACGTGTAACGTTCATCCCCGACGCAGTTTCTCGAGCCGTTCACGGAGTCGCTTTCGAGCGCGCATCAACCGCATCTTGAGGGCGGCTTCGGAGAGTTGGGTTCGGGCGGCGAGGGTTTCCACCGACAGACCGTTGGCTCTCGCCACGAGTAATTCCACGATCTCCTCGTCCTCGTCCTCCAGGGCGGCCAGCATAAGGCGGATTTCAGCCATGCGCTCGGCCTGCTGATAAGGATCGTCGTCGGTGGCGAGTTCGAGGGCCGCATCCAGGTCATCCTCGCGGCGCACCGCCATTCGTCTCAGGTGATCGCGGGCCGCATTGGCGGCGATCCTCCGAATCCACGCGGTGAAGCTGCGCTCATCGGCCAGAGTTCCGAGTCGCTGCCAGGCGCGGATGGCCACCTCCTGAGCGAGATCCTGGGCTGTATCCTCCGACCGAACGCCACACGCAATCAGGGTCGAGGTGACGGCGCTGCGGTGCTGCTGAAGCAGACGCCGGAAAGCACCACCGTCCCCGGCCCGAGCCCGCCGAACAAGCCGGGCCACCTCATTCCAGTCTCGAGACTCGGTCATCGCTGCCAGGATACGTCAGAACGCGTCGGGTTCTCCGTGGAGACGTTGGATTTGCTCGTTTCTCGCCCGTGAGCATTCAGTCGCCATCGCAGCTCGAGCGCCGTGAACGTCGCGACACGACACGAGAGGTGAGAATCGAGAAGAGGGCCCTCATTGAACGCAATTCACAGAGTCTGCGGAGTGAATTGCGCTCTCGGTTCGCCGGGGAACCTACTTCGCCGCTTCACGGCAAATACTCCAGCCGGAACTCCGCAAGCATCCGCGCGTCGATGAGGTCCCAGGGGCTGCCTTCGATCCGGAAATACTGACGGCCGACGGTGTATGCCCGTGACAACTCGCGCTCGAGGCCTTGTTGGTCAACTCTCAACCGGATGGTGAGACCCACCGGAAAATATGAAATGAAACGGAGGTCATCACCCGTGTCCAAAGCGGCATCGGCCCCGGGAGAGGTGATTTCGAGGCGCATCCAGTCCCGATCCTCGTCGAGTTCGAGCAGAACTGGACCGTAGAACGACGATTGGAGTCCGGCTTTCAGGTCGGAAGTGACCTGTGAGTCTTCGGACCAACCGTCATCCCGCAGCAGGACCCGGCTCGTCATGCGGTAGGGATGTCCCCATCCGTCGGTGGAGCGCACGTCATAGAAGGTCCGCACACCCGCCGGTGCCATGTCCGTTGTGGCACCGTAGAACAGCAGCGGCATCCATCCTCGGACGTTCTGTGTGGCATAGGGTTCGAGCATGGCTGCCCAGTCGCCATCCATGGGCGGGGGGTTGAGTTGGTCAACGGCGTATCTGGCCGCCGCGGAGGAAATCTCGTGCGCGCGGTGGATGGTCACCAACTCCGCCGCCCGACCGTGATCTCCAAAGACCATCCAGCGTGCGGTGGTTTCGAGATCGGGACCGGGGCCGGTGGCCCGCACCCGCATGAAACCCACTATCGGCAAGGCGATGACGGCGCCGTAGACGATCAATCGCCACGCGCTGCCGCGGAGAATGGCGGAGAGCGATGGCTTCGGCGGTCGGGCGAGGGCCGTTGTCGAATCCCAACCGCAGCCCGGGCAGATGGTTCCACCCGCCGGAATTTCAGCTGTACATTCGGGACACGGATATGGCTCTGTCATCCGCTACAGCCTACCCCAGTCACTCAGTTGAAAGTTGAAAATCGAAGGTTGCCCCGCCCTCCCGGAGCGGTGCGGGAGCGATGGGCGGGCGTGCCACTTCTGACAATTTCGGAAATGAGTCGCTTGGGGGTCCAAGCAGCCTGGGGTCCCGAAATTGTCAGGGGTGGCAATCTCGGGGAGCGCGGTGGGGAGATGGGCGCGACGAAATGAGTACATCAATGCGAACACGCGGGCCGGTGGCAGGCACCGTCGAAACCGCATCGAAGCACGAGATCGCGACATCTGCGGCGGTGCCTGGCACCGACACGAACCGGACGGGCGGTGGACTTCAGTGCTTCCGTCCCGAACGTGCGAGGAGCCAGCGGGTGGGCCCGGGGGAGACGGCGGAGAACCAGTAGAACACCCGCAACATGAAGGGGTAGACCACTTCGCGGCGCGGTCGGCGGACGGTGGCCAGGATCACCGCGGCGCACTGCTCAGGGGTGCTCACCGGGATCAGCTTTCCGAGCTTCGGTAAATGATCCCGGTCGACGGTGTTGTGTTCGAAATAGGGGCTTGCCACCTCACCGAAGACCACGTGGCAGCTTCTGACGCCGGTGCCCGCCAGGTCCTGGTGGAGGGCCTCGTTGAGCCCGCGGAGGGCCCAGCGAACGGCGCTGTAGGAGGTGGCGCCGGGCCAGGGAAGTCGGGAGGCCGGCGACCCGACGTGGACGATTATGCCCTGCCCAGCATCCAGCATGTCCTCCATGAAGGCGTAGGTCGTGTTGTAGGCGGCGAGGTAAGGAGCGGCCAGCATGGCGACGGCCTCCTCGGGCGGGGTTTCCTCGATGAACTTCCACTCACCGATGCCGGCGCTGTTGACGATGACGTCCGGTCGGCCGTACTCGAGCCTGATGCGGTCGGCCATGGCGAGCATCTGGGCCCCGTCGGCGGCGTCCACGGTCTCCATCGAGGCGCTCCCACCTCCCGCGGAGATGGACTGCAACACCACCTCCAGTTGCGGTTTTCCCCGGGCGATCAGGATGACGTGCCAGCCCTCCCGCGCCAGGGCCCGTGCGGTTGCCGCTCCGATGCCTGAGGACGCGCCTGTGACGATGGCAAGAGATGGTTGCATTGTGTTGCTCCGTGTCGGTGATTATTCCACACGCTTCCTGTGGATGGCGAATGGTGAATAATACGAGGTGATGGATGATAAGCAGACCTCCGCTCCGGGAGGCCGCGCGCGGGAGTGGCTGTGGCTGGCGGCGGCCCTGCTGGTGGCGTTGTCGGTGCAGCTGCCGTCTCTTCAGCTGGGTTTTGTGGGTGATGACTACGAGTGGTGGCTCGAGACCCGCTACCGCATGGTTGACAACGCTCGGTTCCTCGAGCCATTCGGCGGGCTGCGGCTGACAAACCCGGTGATGCTCGCGCCGGACCAACTGGTGTGGGGCACCTGGACTCCCGGGTGGCACCTGTCGAGTCTTCTGATTCACGGAATAGTGATTGGCCTCCTCTTCGGCGTCGCTCGTCGGGTGGGTTTCGGCCCGCCCGGGGCCGCCGTTATTTCGGCCCTGTGGGGCGCCTCGCCATTTACCGTCTTCATGGCCCGCGAGGTCCACGTTCGCCACGACCCGTTGCTGTTGGCCTGTTGGCTCGGTCTCGCCCTGCTCTGGCCGGGTCCCGACGATCGGTGGACCTGGCGGCGCATAGCAGGCGCCGTGGGGCTGGCTGCGGTGTCGGCCCTGACCAAAGAGAGCTGGGTTGTACTGCCGGGGTTTGCGGCGGCCTACGACCTGGCCTTCCGGAGGAGCGGACTGTCGTCCGCGTTTCGCACGGCGGCGATCTGGTCCATCGGGCCCTTGATTTTTGTTGCCGCCTATCTCTTGCGACCCGCAGTGGATACCTCGTACGCCGCCGGTTACTACTCTGGTGGGCTGCGCACGGCGGCCAAGATCCCGAGCACCTTGGCCGCGTTCACCGGTCGTGTGGATTTCGACCCGTCGAGCCGGCGGTTTGGGCCAGCCGAGTGGGTGGCGTTGATGGCTCTGCTGGCGGCGACCGTGCTCGCTTTTCGGACGCGTTCAGCCGCGCTGCTGACGGGCGGGGCGTTGTTTCTCCTGCCGCTGGTGCCACTGATTCCGGTGCCGGTGATGGGCGTGCATTACGGCTACGCCTCCTTCGCCGGCTTTCTTCTGATGGCGGGTGGTTTGGCCCAGCTCGCCATGGATCGTGCGGACCGTCGTCGGACCCGTTTCGTGGTGGCGGCAGTGGCGTATGGGCTGGCTGCGGTCCTGATGCTTTGGAGCTTGTCGGTGATGACGGGTGAGGCGGCGGATGCCACCCGGCGGGCCGAGGCGAACCAGCGGCTGGTGGCCGAAGCCGAGGCCTTCGCGCCGGAGCTTCAGCGGGATCGGACACTGGTCTGCGTTCGGCTGGAGAGAATTGTGGTCAGCGCCGGGCTCATCGATCAGGTTGAAGGGTTGCCCAAGACCTATTTCAATCGAGGCACAGCCCCCTACGGCCTGGTGGGCTGGGCGGAGCTCTTCAGTTGGGTGGGCGAGACTGACGGTGGTCCGCTGTGGCACGAGATCGCTATCGAAGACGTGGGTGCTGAACCGTTTGCGGTCGTCGGCCACGCCCAGGGCCGGTTCGTCGAGCTGCCGGTGGAGGATCGGACGGCGGCCGAGGCGGCCGCGCGCTGGGCCAGCAAGGGCTTTCCCGTGCGAGTCATTCAACCCTGGCCGTGAGGGCCCAATTCTCATGGCCCTTCCCGTGAGGCTGCCAGGCACGCCGATTCGCCCCAACGAGCTGAATCGGTTCGTCGACACTGACGAATCGGGATGACAGGCACCTCCGGGGTACGCGCCCTCGGGGGCGCCCTGGGACATGGGCGCGATGAACTCAGTGAATCGAAGCGAACGCGCTCACACGGTGCCAGGCACCGTCGAAATCGGATCGGAGCACGAGGTCGACACATCTGCGGCGGTGCCTGGCACCGACATGCTTCCTGACGACTTCTTCCGCGGTTTCCACCAGGGTGCCAGTCGTGAGCTGTAGGCCTGCCACGAGGCATCCACGTCGGCGATGGCATCGCCACCGAGCTTCTCCAACAGGGCATCCGCCAGCACCAGGGCCAGCATGGCCTCGACGATCACCGGCGCCGCCCCGATGGCGGTGACGTCCGACCGCTCCCACGCGGTGGTGGACGGTTCGTCTTTTGCAAGATCCACCGAGGGCAGGCCGCGCCGCAACGTGGAGATGGGCTTGAAGAAGGCCCGGGCCACCAGATCGGCGCCGTTGGTGACGCCACCTTCGAGACCACCGGCCCGGTTGGTGGGCCGCTCGAGCCCTCCGTCGCCGCGCATGATGGCGTCGTGGGCCTCGGAGCCCATGACCGTCGCGACTTCCATGCCGTCGCCGAGAGACGCCGCCTTGACCGAGTGGATCGAAACCAGAGCTTGGCAGATCCGTCCGTCGAGTTTTCGGTCCCAATGGGTGTGGGAACCGAGGCCGGGCGGCAGGCCGCGGACCACAGCTCCGACGATCCCTCCCATGGTATCGCCGGCTTCACGTGCGGCTCTGACGGCTTCGACAAGAATCTCCTCATCGTCGGGCCGGGGGGTGACCAGGGGTGAATCGTGGCGCACGCCACCGAGCAACTCCCAGGTGGGCGGTCCGTCGTGCACCGCGTGAGGGCCGACCCTCAAAACGCCCGATCGCATGGTGATGCCGTACCGTGCGAGCAGCTGGTCGCAGACCGCACCGGCGGCCACCCGCGCGGCAGTCTCGCGGGCGGAGGCCCGCTCCAGCACGTCGCGCATGTCGCCGATCTGATCGGTGGCCAGTCCGCCCGAGAGGTCGGCGTGTCCCGGTCGGGGCGCGGTCACCCGGAGCCGCGCCGTCTGCTCCGGATCGACCTTCCAGGGGTCCATCACCGCAGACCAGTTCTTCCAGTCGCGGTTCGGGATCTGGAGCACCAACGGCGAACCCAGGGTGTGACCGTCTCTCAGCCCACCGGTCACCTGGATTTGATCGTGTTCGATGCGCTGCCGGCCACCGCGACCAAAGCCGTGCTGCCGCCGGGCCAGCCGGCCATCGATCTGGTCACTGCTCACCGGCAGACCCGCGGGCAATCCGTCGAGGATCGCGGTCAATTGAGGGCCGTGGGACTCGCCGCCGGTGAGCAGGCGGAGCCGCTTCATGGCGTTGTCTCCACTGGTGTCTGTGGGGGTTCAAGGTGGACGCGAATGGATCGTTTGTGGTTCACGAATCAGAGCATACCCCATATCCAGACTCCGTTTCATCCTGGACGGAACGGCGGTGCTATGATCCGCCCACGGACAATGAGGCGGTTGTATCCTCCGCGCGGATTCAGTGTCGCCATCCTGTTGGGGATGACACTGCTTTTGACGCCCCTGGCGGCCCACTGTGACGAGGCCACCCAGCGATTGACCCTGC
Organism: uncultured Holophagae bacterium; assembly: GCA_963710645.1. Classification (GTDB taxonomy): domain Bacteria; phylum Acidobacteriota; class Thermoanaerobaculia; order Thermoanaerobaculales; family Sulfomarinibacteraceae; genus FEB-10. The sequence goes on from CAVQBD010000009.1 coordinate 1,803,080, forward strand.
TTCATACCTCCGACCTCCACGGCCAAGTACTCCCCTTCGACGACGCCCGAAACATGCCGTCCCGGGGGGCGTTGACCCGGGTGGCGACGGTTGTCGAGGAGATTCGTGCCACGAGCGACCACCCGGTGCTGCTGCTGGACAGCGGCGACACGCTTCAGGGGGCGCCCATGGAGCAGTTCGCCCACGTGAAGTGGGGCGAGCCGAGCCCCACCATCGAGGCCATGAATCGCATCGGCTACCAGGCCATGGCGGTGGGAAATCACGAATTCAATTTCGGGCTGGGCCCGCTCCGCCGGGCGGAGAGCCAGGCCGATTTTCCCTTCCTATCGGCCAACACCATCGACGAAGCCACCGGGGAACCGGCCTTCCCACCCTATCTGGTGGTTCAAGCCGGTCCGGTCCGGATCGGAATCCTCGGCCTGATCACACCCAACGTCCCGGGCTGGGAGCAACCCGCCAACTACCGGGGGCTGCGATTCGAACCCATGGACGAGGCGGCACGCCGCTGGGTGCCGGTGCTTCGACAAAAGGAGCTCTGTGATCTGGTGGTGGTGCTGGCCCACACCGGCTTCGAGGTGGATCTGGAGACCGGGGCCTCCAACGGCACCGAGTACGAGAACTTCGGCTGGCGGCTGTCCGAGGTCGAGGGCATCGATGTGCTGCTCACCGGTCACGCCCATCGCGACATCGAGCCGGTGGTGGTCAACTCTGCCATCGTGTCCCAGCCCCGAGCACGGGCCAGAATCGTCACCAGGATCGATCTTTGGCTGACATCCGAAGGCGATGGGTGGGCCATGGATCACTGGGAGGGTTCAAACCTCCCGATGGACGACGTCGTGGGGGATCAGCAGCTCGCTGCGGTCTTCGCGCCGCTCCACACACGACTGGCCAAGGCCCTGGATGAGCCGATCACGTCAGTCACCGATTTGGTGAGCGTGAGCGGATGCCGGATGGCCGACTGTGCCGCGGTGGACCTCTATCACGCAGCCCAGTTGGCCGCTTCGGGGGCCGATCTATCGCTCGCTTCCCTGCTCTCCGACGGCACTCCCGATCTCGATCCCGGTCCTGTGACGTGGCGTTGGGTTTACGGGCTGTACGTCTATCCCAACACGTTACTGGCGGTGGAGGTCACCGGCGCTCAGGTCAAGGACATCCTCGAGCATGCCGCCCTCTACTACCAGGGGCTCGACTGTTCGTCCGAAAACGGGTGTATCGTGTTGACGAACCCGGGGGTGCGCAGCTACAACGTGGACAACATGTCCGGTCTCGCCTATCGCATTGATCCCACCCGACCGGAGGGTGAGCGCGTGCGCGATCTGCGTTATGGCGGTGGGCCGTTGGATCTTCACGCGAAGTTCAAGCTGGTTTGTAACAACTATCGTGCCGCCGGTGGTGGCGGCTATCCCCATTTGTCAGACGCCCCGGTGGTCTGGACTTCATCCACGGAGGTGACCGAGTTGATTGGTGAGTATCTCCAGAATCACGACCCTTGGCGTCCCACCGTGGACAACAACTGGCGGGTCGATCATAAGTCTGCATCGGAAACAAGTGTGGCGGTCGATCGCGCGGATGGTGGCGACGGCCGGCCGCGAACATGATCAGTTTTTACGAAGGGAGGGGAGAGAAATGAGGCGATTTTTGAGGAACGGAAGCGGTCTGGTGGCCGTCACATTGATGGTGCTGGTGCCAACGGTGGCGCTGGCGCAGTCGAGCGTGACCACCGGACAAATTTACGGGACCACCAAAGATCCCACAGGTGCCGTGATGCCTGGTGTCACCGTGACCGCGACCAACGTGGACACCGGTTTCGCGCGGAGCGGAGTGGCTGACACCAGCGGTTACTACCGCTTGGGCAATGTGCCTTCAGGAAACTACGACGTGCGATCGGAACTGGCGGGCTTCAAGTCCGAGGTCAAGCGGGGCATCGTGGTGACCCTGGGCTCGTCGGTCCAGGTGAACTTCGACCTCCAGGTGGCCTCGGTGGAGGAGGAGATTGTCGTCACCGCCGAGTCACCCATCGTGGAGACCACGAACCCCAGCGTGACCGCTGCGGTGTCGGATCAGCAGATCCAGAACCTGCCGCTCCAGGGCCGGGATTTCACCGACTTTGTCGTGCTCACTCCCGGAACCGTGGCGGGCGGCACTGACGAGATCAGCGGCGGCCGCGGCGGTGTCAACATTGGCGCCCGCGGTGTCCAGAACTCCTTCAACGTGGACGGCGCCAACTCCCAGTCGGCGTTCTTTGGTGAGGAGCGGGGCGGCACTCGGCCGCCGTTCACCTTCTCGCAGGGCGCGATCAAGGAGTTCCAGGTTTTGAAGTCGTCCTACAACCTCCAGTTCCAGGCCACCGGCGGCGTCATCAACGCCATCACCAAGTCGGGGACCAACGAGTTCCATGGCGAGGTCTGGGGCTACTACACCGATGACAGCCTGACCGAGGAGGACGCCCTGGGCCGCAAGGGCGATTCCCAGCAGATCCAGTACGGTGCGGCCGTTGGCGGACCCATCGTCCGCGACAAGCTCCATTTCTTCACCTCGGTAGACACCCAGGACTACGAGACCCCGAAATTCACCCAGTTCTACGACTTCCCGGCCGGGCGCGAGGCCGACTTCAATGCCCTCACCGGCCTCGACTACAACGTCGAGACTGCGACCGCCCCCCAGACCAACGATGCCCTGGTCTTCCTGCTCAAGTTCGACTGGCAGCTCGGGGTGAACAACCTGCTGACCGCGCGTTACAACTACTCCGATCAAGAGGGCATTAACCAGACCTCCAGCTACACCACCGACGGTCTGTCGACAAATGGCCTCGAGGGCAACTCCTTCAGCTCGGCCGTGCTCACCCTCAACTCGGTGTTGTCCGACCGAGCCTTTAACGAGGCCTTCGGTCAGTACGCATTCGAAGAGCGGCCGCGCGAGGCGAACAACACCGAAATTCCGGGCGCCACGATCCGTTGGTTCGCTGCGGTCTTCGGCCAGAACCAGTTCCTGCCCAACTTCCTGGACGAGAAGCGCTTCCAGCTGGTGGACAACTTCACCTACTACGCCGGCGACCACACCCTGAAAGCCGGCATCAACTTCGACCTGGTCAACTTCGACGACGGCTTCTGCCGCTACTGTAACGGCTACTACGAGTACTGGAACTGGGATGACTTCCTCGACGGCGGGGAAGCCGCGACCTTCACCCAGGCGTTCTCCGACGTTGACGGGACGGTGGACTACGACACCAATTACTACGCCTTTTATCTGCAGGACGACTGGCGGGTGTCACCCAACTTCACCTTCACCTACGGCCTGCGCTACGACCTCCAGGCCAACCCGACGCCGTATGAGACCAACCCCGTGTGGCCCAACACCGGACAGATCCCGGATGACACCAACAACTGGTCGGCCCGCGTCGGCTTCGCCTGGGACATCCGTGGTGACGGCAAGCAGGTGTTACGGGGCGGCGCAGGTCGGTTCTATGACAACACACCGACCCTGCTTGTCGCCAACGCCATGCTGGCCAACGGTGTCCGTGTGGTTCGCGTGAGCGGCAACTGTGGTTCGGACATCGACTGCCCCACCTGGCCGAACATCTACCAGGACATCGGCGACCTTCCGTCGGTGCGGTCGGACATCTTCGTCTTCGACCCCGCCTTCGAGAATCCCGAGACCAACCGCTTCTCCATCGGCTACGAGGCCGAGGTGGTGCGTGATCTGTCTCTCGGCATCGATGTGATCTACCAGGAGACCGACAAGCTCGAGCGCAAGCAGGATCAGAACCTCGAGGCCAACGGTGGCGAGACTCTGGACGGTCGGCCAACCTACGACCGGTACACGGTTGAGCCCGAGCTCGGCAAAATCATGCAGTTCAACTCCGACGCAGAGGCCGAGTACACGGCCGTCATGATCACCGCCCGCAAGCGGTTCTCCAACCGGTGGTTCGTCGACGCTTCCTACACCTGGTCCGACGCCAAGGACAACGACTCCAACGAGCGCTCGGTGTCGTCGAGCAGCGACTACCCCGACGACCAGTACAACCTCGGCGCCGATTGGGGCCCGTCGGCCTTCGACTCGACCCACAAGTTCGTGGCCTCCTTCGGCTGGCAGCTGCCGGCCAACTTCATGGTCACCGCCATCGGAATCTACCGGACAGGATTCCCCTACTCTGCCTTTGACGACCGCGACCTCAACACCGACGGCTACGTCAACAACGAGCGCGCGGTGGTGGAGGTGTCGGACGGTGTCTATCAGCACTACAAGCGCAACACCTTCCGGCAGCCCGACTTCAAGACCCTGGACCTGCGCTTGAGTTGGACGGCCAGGTTTGGGCGCAGCCTGGAGCTCGAGCTGATCGGCGAGGTCTTCAACGTGCTAGGTGCCGACAACTTCTACACAACCGAGTTCGATCTGGTGAACTCGGACGGCAGCTTCGACGAGGACTTCGGCGAGCTGAACGAGGCGGGCAGTCCACGCCGCTACCAGTTCGGCGCGAAGTTCCGCTTCTGAACATCAACCAGTGCTCACCATCGGGGCCCTTCGGGGCCCCTTTTTTACGCCCGCCCACCCGGGCCAGATCAAAGAACGAAGATCGAAAAACGAAGAACGAAGAACCAAAATCGAAGAACCCCCACCCTTCCGGGTGGGCGGGGGTCTTTGTTCTTTGTTCTTTGTTCTTCGTTCTGCGATCCGGCTACGGTCCTTCGACGGCGCTCGACCACATGGTGCAGTCGCCCATCTCGAACCCGTCGCCAAAGAGATCTCCGGGATTCCCGCCGCAGGGGAAGGCCCCCTCGATGACGACATCGTCCACATTCCAGCCAGCGTACTGCCACGACGAGTCCGACGAACCGATGGTCCAGCGGATCCTCACATCGGCCGAGCCCGCAGCCTGGGCCGTCAGATCGTAGCTCACAAGCTCCCACGACCCGCCGTCCATGGTCTCGCTGTTCTCCCAGACCGTGGCAAAGGACCCTCCATCAACCGAAACCTGCAACCGCGCATGGTCGTAGCTCGGGGTCTCCACTCCCAACCAACGCCGGAAACTCAAAACCACCGACGTCGCCTGGGAAAGATCCATCGACGGCGTCGTCAGCTTGAGCTGGTCCGTCGACAAATTGTTGTCGTAGTCGCCGCTCAGATTCACACCGTACACGTTGTCGCCCGTAAAGCCCGACGTCGGATCCGGGTTGCCGTAGTCTCCCCCGCCACCCGTCGGCTGACCAAAGGCCCAACCGTGGGCGTTGCCGCCGTTGTCGATCTCCCAGCCCGGGTCGCTGTCAAAGGCCTCCGCGAGAAAGATCTGCCAACCCATGGTCTCCACCCCGTAGTAGAGACCTCCATTGGTGTCCACCGTGATGTTGCCAAGCGCGTCCGCAGACTCCACACCTATGAAGTAGGTCGTGCACGGGTCCAACCCGGTCAACTCCATGGTGTGGGCCGTGCCCAACGCCGGGTCGGACACCACCATCGTCGGCGGCACCGAGGTGCCGTATCGCACCACCGTGGTGCCCGGCTCCGAGGTGGCGAACGCAACCGTCACCGACCCCTCCGTCGCCACCAGACCAACGCCAGAAATCTGTGGTCCGGCACAATCGATAGAGGCCTGATCGGTCTTGGTTACGTTGGTGCCTCCGGCGCCGTCGTCGTCGTCCACATAGCTGCCGGTGAGGAGTTCCCCGTCGACGACCGCGAGATCAGATCCGAGTACCGCCGTTCCGCTGTAAATATTGCGGTCGGCGGCCAGTTCGGCGAGGGTCAGCCCGACAGAACTTCCGGGAACCGACAGGGTGACCCCGACGGTGTCGATAGTGGCCGGGCTCGAACCCGGCACGTTGGCGTCAGTCACCCGGACGGTGACCGTGCCGCCGCAGCCATAGGCCGGTGCGTCGAGGGAAATCCTACCGTCGTCGCGGGCAGCCAACTCGAACTCGCTGGGAACCAGGTTGAAGCCGTGGATGTGGCAGTGGGTCGGATCGCCCAAAACCGCCGCATGGACCATGCCGCCGGCGTCAATCAGGCCGGAACCAAGGAGGTTGACGTTGGAGCCGTCGGTCTCATAGAAGGAGACGATGGCGGCGTTGGCCTTGGCCAGTGGCTGGCCAGCAACCTTGACGGTGAGGCTGGCCACACCACCGGCCGACGAGAAGTCATCGGGCTCGTCGGGGAGGACCGCAGGTCGGGTGCGCATCCAGGTCGTGGGGCTGCCAAAGAGGGTGGACTGCTCCACCCACTTGTTGCCCTCGGAGCCGTCGCTGTCGCCGTTGATGTCCATGCAGTAATGCTTGCCGGCCATGTGCTGGCCGCCGGTGGTGAAGGCGGTCTCGAGCCTGAGGGCGTCCACGATGCCGCGCTGCGCATCGCACGGCGGTACCCAGGACTCGGTGGTGGTGCCGCCCTCGAAGGACACTGCGCCCCCCTGATCGTTGCGAAGCCAGGCCTCGGCGAAGCACTCGTTGACCGGGAACTCGCCGTTGTTGCAGGCCACCGACCAGATCACCGGCAACATGTCGCCGTTCGTCAGGGAACCGGCATCCGCGGTGTCGAAACCGGTGGTGACCCAGCCCTGGCTCCAGCCGTGTCCGATGTAGAGGGCGACTCCGCGCCCCTCCTCGATGGCGGTGGTCACGTGACCGGCGCTGGCGCCCGGGTCGTAGATCTGGTCAAATTCGGTGTAGGTGTAGGCCGGATCGAGCAGATCGGTGCGCAGCCAATCCATCCGCTCCCAGTCGTAGTACGAGGGAGAGCCGCCCGAGTCGTTCGATGCCACTCCCATGCCGGCTTCATACCAGGCGCCGGCCGACCCCTGGTCCGGTTGTCCCTCATACGCCAGGATCTTGGCCACCTGAGTCGTGACCTGCGCGCCGTTCTGGGCCGAGATCCTCGAGATGGCGGCGTCGGGCCGATTGTCGTTGCCCTCCAGCTTGGTGTAGCAAGGATCGCAGGGTGAGTGTTGGGAGTTGACGCCGGTGAGGGTCGGAATCTGTTGGCTGTCTCCCACGAGGATGATCCAGGCGAGGCTCTCGGGCTGGTCATACACACTTTGGATGTAGCTCTTGATAGCCGATGTGGTGGTGCCGGTGACCGAGGTCGGTGCCACGGTGGTGGGATAGCCCACTCGGGTCTGCCAATCCACCAGCGGCTGGATCTCGTCGAGAAAATCGTCGTCGGCGATGATCAACATGTGGCCGGTCTCCACAAACGGGTTGTCCAATTCGACGGCGGGGCCGACGTTGACCATCCGCCGGGCAAGCTGTTCGAAGAGCCCGGTCATAGGGGCATCGGGACGCAGCCGCGGATTGGGGGCCTTGGAGGTGGGCACGATCCGGAATCTCATGTCCTCGAGCACGAGGAGGACGTTGTCGGACGCCCTCCAGCGGATCACCGGGATCCGGGATGCCTGGGCCCGGATGGGCCCCGCAATGAACGGATCATCGAGCCACGCCTCAACGGAAGGGTACGGATCCGAAGAACCGTAGATCTTTGAGTCGAAGGACCAGGGCACGCTGTCGGGATCCACATCGCGGCCGAAATGGCCCTTGGAGGGGGCCACGCCCGCGAGACCGTGGGCCTCGAGGTCGATCTGGCGAATTGTCGCTCCGATGAACTCGAGCTCGATGCCGCCGCTTCGGCCGAGAAAATACTCGGCCGTGAGGTAGGGCAGAGACGGCTGGCCGCGGAACATCAGGTTGTGTCCCCCGGGTACGCGGACCACGGCCCATGGCTGGCCGTCGATCTCCACCGAGTCCAGGCGGATTTCGGACACGGTCACGACGAGGACCTCCCCACCGCTCGATCCCTGTTGGAGGGCGACGCCTGTCTCATCGGGGGCCATGTCGATGGTCACCGTGGCGGCCGCCTGTGCTACGGCAAAAAGCAGGGCGCAGACGGTCAACAGAAAACGGCGGGGGGTGTGTTGTCTCATGGATTCCTCCGGGGCCTGAATGCCCATAACCTGCCCAATCTATCACCAAAGTGCTCTGATATGAGTACATTGGGACCAGGTCTCAATTGCGGAACGTGGTCTGAGGTGATTGCGGCGCGTTGCGGAGGTACCATGAGCCTGTGGATGTCATCGTCATCACCGGTGAACGGGGCCCCTCCGAGGTGCTGGTGGGCTGTGGCGTTCTTTCGCGGCTCGGCGACGAGCTGGACCAACGCGAAGTCCAGCGGCCATCGCTTGCGGTGACGAACACGACCGTCGCACCTCTCCACGGCCGACGTGCCGCAGAGACCACAGGCGCGCCGCCGCCGCACGAACTCCCCGACGGCGAGACCTACAAGCGATGGGATCAGGTGGCGGCTTTGGTGGAGGAGTGGCTCGAGCGAGGCCTGCACCGCGGCGGCTCGGTGATGGCCGTCGGTGGCGGGGTGGTCACCGACACCGTGGGATTTGCGGCGGCCGTCTACCTCCGCGGTGTCCAGTGGTTGGCGGTTCCTACAACTCTGCTGGCCATGGTGGACGCCTCGGTGGGAGGCAAGACCGGCATCAATCTGGAGGATGGAAAGAACCTGGTGGGCGCGTTCTGGGCGCCACGGTTGGTGGCGGTGGATCCAGAGACGCTGGCCACTCTGCCGGCGCGTGAGCTGCGGGCGGGTCTCGCCGAGGTGGTCAAGGCTGCGTGGATCGCGGATCAAGGTCTGCTCGACCTTCTGGAAAAGCCCATCGAAAAATTCGAAGCGCTCACCCCTGAACGTTGGGGGGAGTTGATCTCCCGGGCCATCGGCATCAAGGCCGGAGTGGTGGAGGCCGACGAGCGAGAGGCCGGCGCCCGCAAGGCTCTCAACCTCGGGCATACGTTGGGTCACGGACTCGAAGCGGCCACCGGATACGGCCGCTTCCTCCACGGCGAGGCGGTCTGTTGGGGCATGTTGGCCGTGGCGCAATTGGCGCGGCGTCGGGGGCTGCTGTCGGAGCCGGCCGCTCTTCGGTTGGGTCGAGCTGTGGCGGCCCTGGGTCCTCTTCCCACAATCGACGATCTCGATGCGACGCGGGTGCTGCAGGCGATTGTCCGGGACAAAAAGAGCGACGACCTGGGTGTGGGTTGGGTCTTCCCAACCGACGACGGTGTCGTGTTGGACCAGCGGGTCTCGGCTGACGAAGTCCGCGAGGTCTTCGCGGAACTCCAACGCCGGCCTTAACGGTCCGGGTATGTGTGTCGGAGTCCCGAGTCCCGAGTCCCGAGTCCCGAGTCCCGAGTCCCGAGTCCCGAGTCCCTGCTGCCCGACGTGGACTCGGGCGGGGGAGACGCGTTTTTGCGGGCCCTTTTCGACGGGGGGTGAGTGCGCTACGATGGTGAGTCCCATGAGTACTCCGCCCACCAACGTCATACGAACTGCAGGCCCCGCGGGTGACCGCTTGCCCCACGAACCCGATGCCGAACGCGCGGTGCTCGGTGCCATCCTGCAACACCCGAGTTCGCTGCTCACGGTGCTGGAGAAGCTCCGCGGTGAGGAGTTTTACCTCGAGAGCCACCGAATCATTTACCAGGCGTGCGTGGAGCTCCACGGAAAGGGGCAGGCGGCTGATTTACTGACTGTCACCAACCACCTGCGTGAAAAGGGGCAGGCGGAGCGCGTCGGCGGCGCGAGCTATCTCTCGTCTCTGGTTGACTCACTTCCAGACGTGGCCAACGCCGGTCATTACGCCGAGATCATCCACGATAAATTCGTCAAGCGACGCCTGATCTCCACCGCACAACGGATCTTGAATACCTGCACGCTGGACCATGGAGGGGCCCGGGAAGCGGTTGAGGTCGCCCAGCGCGACGTCTATCAGATCGCCGAGGACACCCTTGCCGGCGGTTTGGTCCACATCCGCGGTCTTGCCGAGTCGGAGATCACAAACCTCGAGGCGAGTCGCGGCAGCCACTCCACGCTGACCGGCATCGACACCGGCTTTGTCAGGATCAATGAGTTCACCTCCGGCTTGCAGAAGAAGGATCTGGTCATTCTGGCAGCTCGGCCATCCATGGGAAAAACCTCCCTGGCCATGAACATCTGCACTCACGCCGCTCTGCGCTCCGGCAAGAAGGTGGCCGTGTTCTCGTTGGAAATGTCCTCGGAGCAGCTGGTACGCCGGCTCCTCTCCGCCGAGGCGCGAGTCGATCAACGACGGCTCGCCACCGGTTATCTTTCCAAGTCGGACTGGCCGAAGCTCACCATGGCGGCGCAGGGGATGCAGGACGTGGATCTCTGGATCGACGACTCGGCGGGGAACACCGTGCTCGAGATTTCGGCCAAGTCGCGTCGGCTCAAGCACGAGCATGGCCTGGACCTGGTTATGGTGGACTACCTCCAGCTCATGACGGGCGGTGCCCGTTTCAATAGCCGCCACGAGGAGGTCTCGGCCATTTCGCGTGGGCTCAAGGCGGTGGCCAAGGACCTGGACGTGCCCATGCTCGTGTTGTCGCAGCTGTCGCGACAACCGGAACGCCGCGGCGGCGACCATCGTCCCCAGCTGTCGGATCTGCGCGAGTCGGGTTCCATCGAACAGGACGCCGATGTGGTCATGTTCATTGTCAGACCATCCATCTACGACGATGAAACCGAAGACCCCCGCAAGGCTGAACTCTTCATCGCCAAACAGCGTAATGGTCCCACCGGGCAGATCGATCTCGTCTTCCAACACGAGTACACCCGATTCGAGAACGCCGACTTCACCCACGACGACGGTGAGGCGCCGTGGTGATGAAGGCGGCTGAGGGAGCAGGGTGCAGGGGGCAGGGAGCATTTCAATCTGAGGCCCAGAATTCCTTCTTTATTTAGGGACCACGGTGTGATTGAAATGCTCACTCGCGACCTGACGCACGATCTGCCCCCTGCCCCCTGCTCACGGCTACCTGGGGGTCCGGGTGGTTACTGACGTTGTTTTTTTCTGCACCGGCTGTGGTCACGAGTCCGCCAAGTGGCTCGGCCAGTGCCCCGGCTGTGGAGAGTGGAACTCGTTCACAAACCGGCCTGCCGAGCGGCGGGCGAAGTCCGGGCCTGGGGTCAGGCGCGGGGCAGGTCTGGTGCCTGTGTCGGAGGCGGCGGCCGAGACCACCCATCGCTTCGCCACCGGTGTAGACGGCATGGACCGGGTGCTCGGGGGCGGTTTTGTGCCAGGTTCGCTTGTGTTGGTGGCCGGAGAACCCGGCGTGGGCAAGTCGACCCTGCTGCTGCAGGTCGCCGCCTCGATCGCTGCCGGAGGGGCGCCAGCGGTCTATGTCAGCGGCGAGGAGTCGGCCCGTCAAGTGGCGCTGCGGGCGCAACGCATCGACGGCGTCAGTTCGGATCTCCTGTTGCTTCCGGAGACCTCGTGCGACGCCGTGATGTCGGAGATTCGCGACTTGGACGCTGGTCTGGTCGTGGTGGACTCTGTGCAGACCATGATGGTGGAGGACGTTGATGCGGTGGCCGGCTCGGTGAGTCAGGTTCGCCAGGTGGCGGCCCGTTTCCAACATTTTGCCAAGACCCGTGGCGTTCCCGTGGTTCTGGTGGGTCACGTGACCAAAGAAGGATCCATCGCCGGACCCAAATTGCTCGAACACCTGGTTGATGTGGTGATGTCGTTGGAAGGGGAGCCGGGCCACGATCTGCGAGTGCTGAGGGCTGCGAAGAACCGATTCGGGACGGTGGCCGAAATCGCCCTCTACTCCATGACCGGACGAGGCCTGGTGGCGGTCCGCAATCCGTCCGCCTGGTTGCTCGAGGACCGGCAGACCGGGACTCCAGGATCGGCGGTGGCGGTGGCCCTGGAGGGAACCGCGCCGTTGCTCGTGGAGGTTCAGGCGCTGGTGTCGGAGTCGTGCCTCGGCACACCGCGGCGGGTGGCTCACGGGGTCGACTCTTCACGGCTCGCCCTGCTGCTGGCGGTGTTGGAGCGCCAGACCAGCCTCCGGTTCTCAGATCGTGACGTCTTTGTGAACCTGGTGGGTGGTCTGTCGCTGCGCGAACCGGCTCTGGACCTGGCGGTGGCAGCAGCCCTTTTGTCATCCGTGAGCGACCGGGCTCTGGCAGACGACCTGGTGGTCTTCGGAGAAATAGGTCTGCTGGGCGAGGTGCGGGCGGTCAGTCGCGCCGCCGAGCGGGTCCGGGAAGCTGCCGCGCTGGGGTTTGGTCAGGTGGCCTTGCCGACTCGTGACGCCGTTTCCGGCCTCGAACTGCCATCGGTGCCGATCTCCTCGGTGGCGGATCTGATGGAACTGCTCCTTTCAAAGGGGTGAGCCCGTCCGACAGTAAAGAGTCGAAAGTCGAAAGTCCAAAGTCTGCCCCCCCCCGCCCAGAGATTTGGGACGAGTGGGGGGTCACAGGGTATTTGTTGCGGCGTGGAAGTGGCTAAGGGACATTGAGTTGGAAGCGATACGGGCTGCTGCTCACCGCTCCAAACAGCCTGTCGCCCAGCCTCAGACACAGAGTCCGTAGACTTGGGACTTTGGACTTTCGACCTTTGACTCTGCGTCTATCCCATCTTGTTGGAGTAGAGCCGCGGATAGGTCGCGTAGAACGCCATGGCCGGTTCGAGTTGGGCCAGGGGAATCTGGTCGTTCACCGTGTGGGAGTGCACCTCGTCTGCCGGCCCAAAACCCACGGTGGGGATGTCGAACATTCCCGCTGTGACGCAGCCGTGGGACGAGAACGCAGAACGGTGAATTCTCGGCGGGCGACCGAGAACCATCTCGGCGGTGGCCAAGGCAGCCCACACGGCCGGGCTGTCCTCAGGAGTCTCCCACGCGGGGAATACCTTGCGGGTGGGATAGGAGAATCCCCGCCATGAGGTTTCGTCATAGTGCAACAGCCGGACGTCCGCGTTGGCGTCACGAATCGGCCCGAGTTGTTCCAGCTCTGCGAGAGCCTGTTCGGCAGTCTCCCCGATGGTCAGGCGTCGGTCGAGGTGGACGGTGCATTCGTCGGGAATGGCTGTGACGGAGGGGGATCTCGAACTGATCTTTGTCACCGCGATCGATCCGGTTCCGAGCACGGGGTGGCTGGTCTCCAGCGCGCCGTGGAGCTCCCGAATCGCGTCGACGATCGGGACCATGGTGTAGATGGCGTTCTTCCCGCGATCGGGTTGAGAACCGTGAGTCGAAACACCGGTGGTGGAGACCTCCACCTCCATCCGGCCGCGCTGGCCGCGACAGATGCCGAGATGAGAGGGCATGGCGATGATGACCACCTCGGGCCGCAGGTCGGTTTCGTTGAGGATGAACTGCCAGGCCTGGCCGACGCAGTCCTCACCGTTGACGGTGGCGGTGACCCATACGGTAACGTCGTCCGGCAGTCCGAGCCGCGCAGCGAGTGCAGCTCCGTGTACCACCGCCGCCAGGCCCCCCTTCTGATCGGACGCGCCACGTCCGTAGAGGGTACCGCCGGCCACCACGCCCCGGAAGGGATCGTGGCGCCAGAGGGTTGGGTTGGTGATGCCGACGGTGTCGATGTGAGCGTCGTAGGCGAGCACCCTCGGGCCTGTGCCGAGCCGACCGAGCACGTTTCCGATCGCGTCGATGTGGACGTCCTGGTATCCGAGGTCCTCCATCTCCCTTAACACCCGTTCGCAGGCGAGCCGTTCGCCTCGACTCGGTGATGGCAGCGTGACGAGATCGCGGAGCAGGTCGATACAGGCCGAGTTCGCTTCCGAAGTCATTCGGAAGAGTTGGGATTCGAGATCGCCGGTGGCGGTGGAAGGATCATCCATGGACACACTCTCCCTGGATGAGAATTTTTTCACAAAGTCCGTGTGACGGCAAGGATGAGTTTGTTGAAATGGGGAAATGCGATCCGAAGTCCCCCATTCGCCCGCCTGGGAGGAAGGAGCACCAAATGCGAAATTCGAAATTCGAATATTCCATCGCAACGCCGCCCCGTGCGATTCTGGAGTCCATCTAGAGGCAGGCTATGAGGCTGTGGGGCTATGAGCCGTGCGGATCTGCCAATTCAGCGGCAGCATCCAGAATGGTTGGTGCGATGAGCCCCAATCAGGACCTTGGGTTGAGCAAACGCCAGGTCATGGCACGGACCTCATCGAAGAGCTGCAGCGAAGCGTTCGCGCGAGTGGAATCGATCGCGCCGGCGTGAACCAGGAGGCGAAGATGGCAATCCACCTCTTTCGCGGAGCCGTAGGCGATTCGCCAGTGATGGAGCCGATCCCGTCCCGTTCCCGAGCCCGTTACCGTCGCCGAACGAAGGACGAAGAACGAAGAACGAAACCACCCTCCCACCCGGAGCGACGTGGGCGCGATAGGCGGGCGTGCCGTTGATGAGAGTTGCACGTTAAACGTTGAACCTTGCCACCCGCCCTCCCGGTGGCGGGGAGGGCGCGTTGACCGGGCGTGCCGTCTTTAACATTGTTGGGATTCAAGGCATTGAGAAATCCACCTCGTTGAGGTCCCAACAATGTTAAAGGGGGCAACCTCGGGGAGCGCGGTTGGAAGATGGGCGCATCGAAATCAGCGAATCGAAGCGAACCCGTGGGCCGGTGCCAGGCACCGTCGAAATCGAATCGGAGCACGAAATCGCAACATCTGCGGCGGTGCCTGGCACCGCCATGCGGTACCCGAATGCGAGGGTGAACCTGCCGGCGGCAGCGGCCGGGACAGGGACAGCAACCGGTGTCCGGGACAGATGGCAGCATCGGTGAACAGCGACCGCGATCCGGATCAATCCCAGCTGATCACTGCCGCGGCCCCTGATCGCTGACGCAGCCGCCGATCACAGACGCTGTCCCTGATTACCGTCGCTGCCCCTGCCGCCTGAATCCCCGCACGGAGACGGGCACGCAGAAGCCCCACCTCACGTTTTCCCGGATGAACCCAACTTCCAACGTTGAACCTGGCTGAGGAGGTGGGTTTTCGACCTTCGACTTTCGACAGGGTGGGCCGGGGGCTACCCTCTCTGTCCAAATATCGCAGTCCCAACCCGCACCATGGTGGCGCCTTCGGCGATGGCGATTTCGAAGTCGTGGCTCATGCCCATGGACAGATGAGGCAGCCTGATCTCGAGACGAAATTCGAGGTCGTCGCGAAGTTCACGCAGGGCCTTGAAGTACGGACGCGACGCTTCAGGATCCGAACCGTATGGTGGAATGGCCATCAGACCGACAAGCTCGAGGTGGTCGCAGGCGAGCACCTCAGCCACCAGCTCGGTCGCGTCCTCGGGCAGCACGCCGGCCTTCTGCGTTTCCTGCCCCACGTTGACCTCCACAAGGACCTGTTGGCGGTCATCGGGCCACTCTCTGTTCATCAGAAGCTCGAGTCGCTGGGCGATATCCGTCCGATCAACGGTGTGGATGACGTCAAAATTTTCCAACGCGAGCCGTGCCTTGTTGCGTTGAAGCGGCCCGATGAGGTGCCATCTGGCGTCCGGCACATGGGGTCGTTTTGCGGCCGCCTCCTGGACCCTATTCTCCCCGAGGTCGGTGGCGCCGGCATTGACGGCGTCGGCGGTGATGTCGGCGGGAAACGTCTTGCCAACGGCGATCAAAGTGACCGTTGATGGATCGCGCCCGGTGGCCTCGGCTGCCTGCGCAATCTTCCTCCTGACCTCTTCAAGCCTTTCCGCGATGGTGTCCGCCACGGTTCAGCCCGTGGTCGCCTCTGAGGGTTCCATATTGATGGTCTCCTCGAAATAGAGGATCCGGTAGCAGTGCTCGCAGGTGATGATCTCCTCACACCGACGGACCCGTTGTCTGAGGTGGGGACGGACCGAGAAATGGCATACCGAACAGGATTTTTCGATCACGGGCGATACCGCGGTCCCGTTCTTGCTTCTGAGGAGCCTCAGAAAATTCGATCGGTTTTTTGGGTGGAGCTCTTCCTCGAGCTTTTTGGCCTTGGCCGATTGGGTGTGGACCTCGCGCAAGAGTTCGGCCTTGCGCGTCTCCCAGGCGGCGACGACGTCCTTGTGCGCGGCCTCTTCTTCCGGTCGAGCCTGGCGCCGCGCCTTCATTTCGGCGGCGCTTTCTTCGATCGCGGCCTCGAGCTCTGCTCTTCGTTCCGAGGCTTCGGTGAGGGCCTTGGTGGCATAGTCGATTTCGGAGATGACCGCCGTGAATTCACGTTCGTTGGTGACGATGGCCTTCTGGCCCTGGAAATGCTCAAGCTCGATCTGCCACTCTTGTTCCTTTTTGTGAACCTCCTTCAGTTCCTTCTTTGACCGGACAACTCGTTGCTCGATCTCCTCGAGTTCGAGCTCTCGTTTCCGGTTTGCTTCCTGCAGCTCTTGGACCTCCGGAGGGGGGATTTGGCGCAGTGCGATCGCAGCTGCGATCCGGTCGTAGACCTCCTGCAAACGAACAAGGACGACGAGATCTTGACGTACGCTCTCCACCGAGCCTCCTGTCGGCACCCATTCCCGAACGATGCCCCTGGGTGCGCGACGGTATATTAGCGCGACGGCGGCCGACCGGCAAGCGAGCGAGCCGGGTCAGCTGGAATTGGTGACCGAGGCGTGGCGGTGGTGGGCCCACCAGGATTCGAACCTGGGACCGACCGGTTATGAGCCGGCGGCTCTAACCGCTGAGCTATGGGCCCTCGCGCATGGTAGCGCGAAGCCCGTCAACGGACAAGGAATGCGGGTCGGAATTCGGAATTCGAATGCCCCCGCTCACCCGAAGGGAGGAGGGCGCGCGGGGGACAGGGGGACGTTGAAATCGGCGGGTCAGTCCGAACGAGGCGCTGTTGTGGTGCGGGCGTCTCGCCTGCATTCGCTCGTTCAATTGAAGCCGGAGTTGCAGCCGGGACGGCTGCTCCACAAGAGCTCTCCGAGCAGGCGGGCCCTAGCCCCTGGCATCTGGGTGGGCGGGGGCCTAGTTGGTCCCCTCCGAGAACGGCTTGAGCAGGTAGGCGCGGGACGGGTGGCGCAGCTTGCGAAGCGCCTTGTACTCGATCTGGCGGATGCGCTCCCGGGTGACGTTGAAGGTCCTGCCGACCTCCTCGAGAGTGTGTTCGGTGCCGTCGCCGATGCCGAACCGGAGTTTGAGCACCTGCTCCTCCCGGGGGGTGAGCGACTTCAGGACGGTCTCGGTGTGGTCCTTCAAGGTGCGCATGATGACCGCCTCGATGGGCGACACCGAGTTGGTGTCCTCGATGAAATCGCCGAGGTGTGAGTCTTCCTCCTCGCCGATTGGAGTCTCCAGAGATATGGGTTCCTGGGAGATCTTGTGGATCTTGCGGACCTTGCTCACCGGCATTTCCATCCGCTCCGCGATCTCCTCGACACTGGGCTCGCGGCCAAGCTCCTGAACCAGCATTCTGGTCGTTCGGGTGAGCTTGTTGATGGTCTCGATCATGTGAACCGGGATCCGGATGGTGCGTGCCTGGTCTGCGATCGCTCGGGTGATGGCTTGTCGGATCCACCACGTCGCATAGGTGGAGAACTTGTAGCCACGGCGGTATTCGAACTTGTCCACCGCTTTCATCAGACCGATGTTGCCCTCTTGGATGAGGTCGAGGAACTGGAGACCGCGATTGGTGTACTTTTTGGCGATGGAAACCACCAGCCGCAGGTTTGCAACGATCAGTTCCTGTTTGGCCCGGTCGGTTTCGCGCTCCCCTCGCCGGACCTCGGCGAGCAGCATCTTGAGGTGGTCGAACGGGACCTCAAAGCGATCCTCGAGTCGAACCAACTCGTCCTCATAGCGTGTGACCCGAGCAGAGTAGAACTGACGGCGCTCCACATTCCGTTCGTTCTGAAGCTTCTTGCGGTCCTTCGCGATGGTCTGGATCGGAATCGAGAATTGCCGCTCGACCTCACCGAGAAAGGTCAGCAGCCGGTTCCGGGTCGTGGTTGTGAAGTCTGCGCGCCGAACCAGGATCGCGATGTCCGCGATGTTGGCGTCGATTTTGTCCGACAATTCCTGATAGCGCTTGCCGCCCTTGTTGCAGCGACGGAGACGCTGTTTGAGTTCATGCGACTCGTCGTCGAGGAGGTTGATGGTGGAAAACAGCCTGAGACCCTCGCGAACTCGATCCCGGGCCTTTTCGTCAAGCTCGGCTGCGTGTCCCTGCAGCAATTCCCGCATCCCGCGGCGCTCGCGACGGGCCTGTTCGTTGGTACGAAGGAAGAGTTGGAGGAGTTCGGTCTCTCGTGACAGAGCGATGAACACTCGGGCTTCACCGGCCTCGATCCGTTGCGCAATCTCGACCTCGCCATCGCGGTCGAGCAGCTTGACCGTGCCCATCTCGCGGAGGTACATGCGGACCGGGTCGTTTGTTTTCTCGAGCTGGGCGGTGGGGCGAGTCTCGACCTTTGCGGGTGCCGCCTTGTCGGTCGGCTGTTCGTCAGCGGGAGCTTGTCCTCCCCCCTCGGCCGACTCGGAGTCGACGACGTCGATGTCGAGTTCCGAAAGTCTCATGTAGATGTCATCCAGCTCCTCTGCGATGCCGGTGACCTCTTCTGGCAAGTTTTCGTACAGCTCCTCATACATGATGAAGCCACGGTCCTTGCCGGTTTGGATGAGTTTATTCAGCTCGGGGTACTTTTCCTCAACCTGCACGCGCGATTCCTCCACCGTGTCTGAGCCTGGGGATCTGATAGACGTTCGCTTTGTTGCGCCGCGACCTCGCTCGCCAGTGCCGGCAGTACAACAATGTGCTGCCCGAAGATCTTCCCATTCATGTCCCTTCATGTATGGGCGGCCACCGATCAGAGGGTCAGGGCGGGAATGGATAACTCCGCAATGACCTGAGGCTCAGGTCTCTGCGCCATCCAAGGGAATATGGGCCGTGAAAACGGGTTTGGCAAGGGCTTGAGCCAAAAAAAGTCAATTTTCTGCTGAATTCTGGCTCAATCTGGCCTTCTCAGCGAGCAATCGCTCGACCGCCTCGTAGTCCCCACGCTTCTCGGCGGCCATGATCTCCGGCGCGAGCCGCCGAGACAGCTCGCGACTTTGCCGCTCGAGAACGACGCGCAGTTGCTCTCGGATCGAATCATCGGTCAGGGGCGGCCAATTGGAGTTCACGAGTTCCGCCACAAACTCCGCCGTCGACTCATCCGAACACAGTCGCAGAATCTCCCGGGCCGAGTCCCTGTCATCCGAATCGGCGGTGGCCACAAGTTCTCCCGCCGCCTTCAGAAGATCGCGGACCCTCACGTCGGTGATGAGGTCCGGGTGCACCCGATCGACGAGCCTGGCCCGCCACTGAGCCGAGCAGTCGAGCAGGATCCGTGCGAGGTGGCGCTCGCCGGGGGCTGCCTGGCCTCGGTGTTCCAAGCGGCGTGAGGAACCGCCACCGCTTTGCTGCCGGCCCTGTTCCTCGATTTCGCGAGGCCGGATGTACAGGCGCCTGGCGAGTTCCTGGACAAGATTCTCGCGAACCGCCGGGTCGGCGGCGGAACACACGAAGGGAGCGAGTTCCAATCCCTTCCTACGGCGTTCCTCGGGATGATCGGGCAGTTCGTCGAGCAGGAAGTCGAGCACCGACTGGGGTTGGTCGAGGAGGCCCCTGAAGAAGTCGAGGCCCCGTTCTCGAACGATGTCGTCGGGGTCGGTTCCCGACGGCAGGACCAGAATGGCCACGTCGACTCCCGCCTCGAGCAGCACTCTCGCGCCGGTGATGGCTGCCCGGCGGCCGGCGGGGTCGGCGTCGTAGCAGAGAACCGCCCGCCCGTCGTGGCCGAGCCGCCGTCGGAGCACGCGTGCGTGTTCTGGAGTGAGGGCCGTGCCGAGGGTCGCGACGGTGTTGGTCAGCCCCACTCGTTGCAGGGAGAGGCAGTCGAAGTAGCCCTCCACCACCACCAACTCGCCGCTGTCCGAGGCGGGTCGGGCGGCTCGATCCATGGAGAAGAGGGTGGAGCGTTTCTGGAAGATCGGGCTCTCGGGACTGTTGAGGTACTTGGGTTCACCGTCGCCGAGAACGCGCCCACCAAAGGCGATGAGGGCACCGTCAGCCGAGCGGATCGGGAAGGTGATCCTCTTGCGAAAACGGTCGTATGGGTTCTTGCCCGCCTCCGGCTGGACCGTGAGCCCGGCGTCGATCAGGGAGCCTTCAGGGTGACGACGAACGAGGTGATCGGTGAGTTGGCGCCAGTCGTCCGGCGCCCAACCGAACCCGAAGTCCCGCCAGGTTTCGGGGCCGAATCCCCGCCGCTCGAGTTCGCGCCGTGCGGCCGAGCCCTGGGACTCGATGAGCTGATCTGCAAAGAACGCCTGGGCTTCTTCGAGCAGCGATCGGATGCGGTCCGCCTGTTGGCTGCGCCGGCGGGCCTCGGGGCTGGCCGGCGGCAGTTTGACCCCGTAGCGCCTAGCCAATCGTTCCACCGCCTCGGGAAACGAAAGCCGTTCCGCCTGCATCAGGAACTTGAAGATGTCTCCACCCTGGTGGCAGCCGAAGCAGTAATAGAGGCCCTTCGAGGGGTCCACAGAGAAGGATGGTGTCTTCTCTTCATGGAACGGACACAGCCCCTCGTGGGTGCGCCCGCGGCGCCGGAGCCGAACGTGGTCGCCAATGATCTCGACGATATCGGCGGCCTCGCGCACCCGGTCCACTATTTCGCGGCTGAGATCCACATCAGGCATCGATGGGCATTGTAGAGCGAAACAAATTCGAAATGCGAAATTCGAAATTCGAACAGCGTGCCAAACATCCTGACTGTTGGTTCAATCGCCGTGATCGAGTTCGACCTCAGTGGCGCCGGTGCCGCCGAGGTGACGGGGTGGGTGTTTGAATGACCGAACCGCCGGGTGACTTCGACAAACCTCTTCCACCATCCGACGGAGCACCCCTGTGCCGTGACCGTGCACCACTCGCACCGATCGCCGCCCGCTGGTGAATGCCTGATCGAGGTACCGCTCCAGCTCTTCGCGGCCTCGTTCGCTGTCGAGGCCGAGCAGGACCAGCTCCCCGATCGGGCCGTTATCGGATACCACCTCCACTGTGACGCGGCGTGGTACATCGTGTGCGCCACCCAGGACCTCGATTTCGGACAGCTCGACCCACAGCTTTTTGCCCGACGAGGTGACGAGAGCGCGGTCGCCGCGGACTTCCTCGAGGGTGCCGGTTCCGCCGAGGCCGGACATCCGAACCCGGGTTCCCACGGCAGGTTCCGGGCGCTGTGACGCAGGCGGAGTCTGCGGGCTCTCGCCGAGATCCATTGCCTCGTCTCTGAGGCGTTGGCGTCGTCGTCTCCCGAGTTTCTCGCTTTCTTCGATGGCCTGATCGAGGCGGCAGATGGCCGAGTCCAGTTGTTCTTTGGCTCGGCGCCGCAGCCGGTCCCTTTCCGCCACCGCCTCGGCTGCCAATCGGTCGCGTTCGGCCGCAAGCTCGGTGTTTCTGCGTTGCAGTTCGTCGCGTCGCAGGGCCACCTCATGCTCACGCGCGTCGAGCTCGAGGCGTTGTTCCTCCAGTTCGCCCTCCACCTGTTCGAGGCGTCTCAGCCAACGGTCCAGTTCCAGGTGTTCGCCGCCGAGAAGATCGCTCGCCCGCACGAGGATCTTGTCCGGGATCCCCGTGCGCCGAGCGATCTCCAACGCCCTCGATCGTCCGGGACGACCCATGGCGAGGGAATAGGTCGGACGCTCGCAGGTCTCGTCGTAACCCATTGCTGCGTTGTCCATGCCGTCGGTGCCGGCGGCGTTGAGGGCGATGGGGGCAAGGTGGGTTGTGGCCACCGTCAGGCAGCCCCGTCGCGTCAGCTCCTCGAGAAGGGCGAGGCCAAGGGCCGCGCCCTCGAGGGGGTCGGTGCCGGCGCCGAGTTCGTCGTAGAGCACGAGCGTGCCGGCGTCGCCATCCGCGAGAAGCAGAGCCGTGGCCGTCATGGCGCCGGAGAAACTGGACAGATCGGCGGCAACGTTCTGCTCGTCACCGATATGGCACCAGACGCGGGTGAGATCCGGGATGGTCGTGCCCTCGTCTGCGGGGAGCGGAATGCCGTGGGCGGCCATCAGGACCATCAGGCCAATGGTCTTCAAAGTCACTGTCTTACCGCCGGCGTTGGGTCCGGAGATGATCAGGGTACGGACGTCTGTGGGAAGGGAGAAGTCGAGCGGCACGACCTGGTGGGCCGGGTCCCGTTGCTCGGAGTCACCGAAGACCTCACTGCGGAGGAAGTGGAGTCGTTCATCGAGAAGAGGGTGACGGGCGCCGCGCAACACGAGATCATCGCCCGATCGCGGCTCGACCACTCGGCCCTCCACGATGCGTCCGAAGATCGCCCGCGCCTGGGCGGCATCGAGAGTGGCCATGACCTCGGTCGCCCGCATCAGATCCTCGCGCATGTGGAGAAAGGCCGCCGCGATTTCGGCCACGATGCGACGGATTTCATCCCGTTCGCGAGCCGCCGAATCAGCGAGCTCGTTGTTGAGATTCACAACCGCGAAGGGCTCCATGAATGCGGTCGCTCCGCGCGACGAAGTGTCGAGCAGCAGGCCCGGTAAATGAGTCCTCGCCGATGCCCGGACTGGGAGGCAATAACGATCCCGGCGAAGGGTTGGCGGTGCGTCGGTCACCACGTCCGGGAGGGTCCGCCGGACCTCATCGAGTTGACTCAGTAGATCCCGGCGGACCCGTACTGAGTGTTGGCGAAGGCGCCGGAGCTCGGGTGATGCGTCATCCGAAATGCTGCCGTCCCGCCCGAGCTTGGGGGCCACCGCTGCCACCAGTTCCGAGGTATCCGGAAGTTGATCGCCGATGTTGAGGAGAATCTCTCTGTCCTCGGTGGCGGACAGAATCTGTCTCCGGACCGCCGCGATCCGGCGTGCCAGGGTGAGCAGGGACAGCAGGTCACCAGGCTCGGTTGGAGCCGGCGCGTCGGGTTGCAGCCAGGGCAGCGCGTCGTCCAGGCCGGCAAAACCCAATTGGCCATCGGTGTCGATGAGCCGGCCGATCGCCGCCGTCAGGTTTGCCAGGACAGTGCTTTCTTCAGGGGCCGGGAGGTTGGATCCGCTTGTCAATAAAAGGCGGCCCAGACCAGTTCTGGTCTGGGCCGCGACGAGTTGTTGGACTTTGTCGAACTCCAGCTCTGTTGCGACGAGGGGCTTCACGGGCTGGTGTTGCCTAGAGCAGGCCTGCCCTGCGTTGCTTCGCCATCTTGCGGAGCATTTTCTTGCGGGCTTGGATCATTTGGCGCTTGCGGATTTCTGACGGTTTCTCATAGAAACGACGTCGCTTGACCTCCGAAAGGATGCCTGCCTTTTCGCACTTCCGCTTGAAGCGGCGGAGCGCTTGCTCGAATGATTCATTGTCTCGAACGACGACTCCTGTTGGCACGATGGGCTCACCCCCTTTCGGCGTCAAGTGCGTGCTCACGCACGCCACGCTGGAAGCGCAGCGTATCACTTGGAAACGACCTGGGTCAAGGGAGTACATCCTCCCTCCCACACGCCCGGGGACAAGGAACAAGGAGCACGCCCACCCACCCGCGAGGGGAGAAGGTGAGAAGGTGGGGAAGGGGAGGTGGGCGGACATCCGATCTTCCAGGACTCCGAACCTGGGGGGCGCGTGGTCGTGCTGCGCTCGGTGAAGTCCGGATTCAGTCGAGGGTTCCTGGCGGTCCAGTCGAGAGCGCGCGGTGACATCTACGCCCGTCCAATCCGATCGTGTCGCCCTTTCACCTTCTCACCTCCCCCCAGTGTGTCGGATTTCCGGGTGAGGGTCAAAAAAACGGGACGCTGGGCGTCCCGTTGTGTGTCGCATGCTGTTGTTTGGTCTACTCGACGACCTTTGTCTTGATGGCGTCATAGTTCTTGTTGTAGACCGTGTCCGTCTTCATCTTGAAATAGATCGCCGCCGCGCCACCGTCGGGCTTGCGGTAGAGCCAGGTTTCGACGCCGCGTTTTTCGTCCGTCTGGATGTTCTGGTAGTAGGGAACCCCAGCCACGACTTTGACCTCTTCCTTGGTCATTCCCTTCTTGACCTCGTCGAACCGCTCCTGGTTGATGAAGCGCCAGTCGTTCAGCCACGCGATCTTCTCGTCGATTCCGCCGTAGATGTCGAGCCCGACTTGCTCATAGAGCGAGCTCGCGGCGTACAGGTGATCGATGGCCTTGGAGTAGTCCCCGGCCTGGGTCACCATGTCTTGGGCGACGAGGATCGCTTCCATGCTGTAAATGTCCAGAGCCTGCTGGGTCTCCGGAGCGTCCGGATATTCATTGAGTGCGGTTGTGAGGAACTCCGCCAGGTTGCCCTCGACCTCTTCGAAGGCCTCTTCCTCGGTGGCGGCGAGTTCCTCCACTTTGAGCGCGCCCTCCTCCAGGACCAGCTTCTGCTCGTCGGTCAGTTTCTTTTCGTCGAGGGCCTTGAGCTCCTCGAGACCCGCGACCTGGGTTTCGAGGTCGGCGCGGATGTCGGTCAGGACCGCGTACTGCTCCTGGATCAGGGCGAATTGTTGCTGCAGTTCAGCGAATTTGAGCTCCTCCTCGCTGGGACCTCTTGAACAACTGACAAGGAAACCGCTCACCAGAATGACGATCAGGGCGCACGGCAGGACGCGGATGGATTTCATGGCTCCTCCCTTCGGGAGGCAACGCTAACAAATCTGAGGCCGACTGACAATGTCTGACGAACAGTTAGGGGTTCCACATCGGGAAAATTACGATGATTTTAAATGAGATGATATCGCAAATTAACTCTCGTGATTGAGAGACGCTTGTCCGTCAGAATCGGGCACTGCGGACGGGTTCCTTGACGCACCTTCATGGGGGCGGTGATAATGCCTAGGGAATGCACAGCTGGAGGCCACATGGACCCGTATGACACCATTGTCGAGCAGCTCGAGGGAGCTCAGGAGCAGGGACTGAAGTCGATCAGGAACCGGCTCGAAGCCATTCTCGAAAGCCTCGACCAGGTTTCGTCGTCGATCAGGGAGGAACTGCCGTCGGACGGCGAGGAGGTCTTCCCGCTGGGCGACCTGACCTCCACGGTGGCGGGACTGCGTGAGGCGGCTCAGGAGGATGTCGCGCCGCCGCCGGTGCTGACTCTCGGCGGCCTGAGGGAACTCGACAGCGCACAGAGTCAGTCCGACCTCCTCCGCGGCCTCCTCGGATCACTGGGCAACCACGCTGCCCGGGCGGTGGTGTTGGTTTTCCGGCCGGACGACGTGAGCGCATGGAGCGCCATCGGCTTCGGTGATGCGGGGGGACTGGAGCAGTGGACGTGCGCAAAGACGGATTCCCTGCTCTTCGAGGACTTCACCGAAAATCCACGGCCGCGGGGTTTCCTCCCGGCGGACGATCCAGTTTTCTCCCGTTGGCTCGGAACTGAGACAGAGCCCCTCGAAGCTCTGCTGGTACCCGTCAGCCTGCGCGGCAAGACCATGGGTGCGGTGTACGCCGATCGTCTCGAGGGGGCGCCGTGGGATCCGGATGCCATCCAGGTCTTGGTGGCTGTCAGCTGCTGGATGATCGACACCCTCAAATACCGTGCGGCGTCCACATCGCCCATGCTGGCCGAGATCGCCGGTCTGGAGCGGGCAGCCGCAGTGGTCGAGGATTCGGTCGAGGAAGCGGTGGCCGAGGAGGCTCTGGACGGCGGTGCCGAGGTCGACGGGGGCATCGTGGACGAGGCGGGCGCCGCGTCGGCGGCGTTGGACGAAATGGCGGCCGAGCCGGACTTCGATCCATCGGCCACGGTGCAGGTGGAGGCCGGCGAACCCAGCGACGAGCCAGCGGCTGAGGCCGAGATCGAACCGGATTTCGGGACGGCAGAGGAGGCGGAGCCGGAATTCCAACCGGAGTTCCAAGTGGAGGACGAGGCCGAACCGGATGTTTCCGATTCGACCCAGGCCGAGGCCGAGATGGACGATGAGCCGGCCCGAAGCGATGTGGTGGTGCCCATGCCCCCGCCGGTGGAGCCGGTCGTCCCGCCATCGGAAGTGAGTGAGCCCGAGGTCGCCGCCGGGCAAGAGGTGACCCGTCTATCGGCAGAGGACGAATCCCGCCACGAGGAGGCACGGCGATTTGCCCGCCTGCTGGTGTCGGAGATCAAGCTCTATAACGAGGACGCCGTGGATCGGGGTCGGCAGCAGAACGACCTCTACGCCCGACTCAAAGAGGACATTGACCGCAGCCGTGAGATGTACGAGAAGCGAATTCCCCCGGAGATTCGGACTGCCCGTGACTACTTCCACGAAGAATTGGTCAGGATTCTGGCGGACGGCGACTCCGGCGCTCTCGGCATGTGATTCAAGCCCGGTGGTCGGTGGTTCTTGCGGCGGCCCTGGTGGCCGTCGCTTGCGTTGAGGAGAGTGGGCGCCCAGCCGGGCCCTTTGAAGAAGACCGATTGACTCGACTGGATCGGGCCTTTGCCGTCAGACTAACGGATCCTCTTGCTGGCGCTCGATTGTTTGCCGATGCCGGCCCGGGAGCGACCCTGGAACGAGCCCGTCTCGAGGGATGGCTGGCTGCTCTGGAAACTTCTGGTGCCGGCGTCTCACAATGGCGCGAGGCCGCCTCTTGGCCG
Organism: uncultured Holophagae bacterium; assembly: GCA_963710645.1. Lineage (GTDB taxonomy): Bacteria > Acidobacteriota > Thermoanaerobaculia > Thermoanaerobaculales > Sulfomarinibacteraceae > FEB-10. Next base: position 1,829,434 of record CAVQBD010000009.1, read on the forward strand.
ATGCCCGAGGATCTCGAGATTCGGGCTTTGCTCGGTCTGGCCCGCACCCTTGCTGCGGATGGTCAGACGATCGAGGCCGTCGAGCTGCTCAGGGACGCCCCGGATTCCGGACGAGTCACGGCCGATCAGGAGCTGCTGCAGATTAACGATGGCCCGTGGCGGATCGAAGCCGCGTCGAGACTGGCTGTTGCCGCACCTCATCGTCTGCGTCTTGAAGCTCCCGAACTCGAAAAGGCGGCCGTCGCGAACCTCGATCCAGAGCTCCACCTCGAGCGTTGTGCGAAGTGGCGGGCGGTTGGCGCTGCCGGCCGTGGGGCTGCCGAGCTCAGGCGGCACCGGTGGCGGGGCGAGATCGAGTACGACCGACGGCTCGAGCTGGCTCGGTGTGAAGTGGCTTCAGGGAATCCTGGGCGGGCCATCGACTCGCTGCGGGGGTTGGGTTCGGACGATTCCGAAGCCGGAGTTATTCGATCAGATGCCTACCGTCGTCGGGGCTGGCAGCGCTACCCGCGCGCCAGCGCCTCAAAGGCCTTTTCGACCTGTGTCGATTCGGCTGCCCGTGCCGCTGAGGGCGCGGGAGAAAACCGTGAACTTCGGATCATGGCCCTCCGACTGGTGGTGGAGTGTGGCACGGAGGCCGGGCGATTGGAGTTGGCACTCGAGTCCTGGTGGGCCCTGGAGGGGCTCGGCTGGCAGGATGATCGCCGGGAGTGGCTGGGTCGCCGGTTGGGCGTTGAGTTGGCTCGCGCCACCGGCGACAGGGGGGCGGTGCTTCGGTTGGCGTCTTCGCTTGCCGCCAACGAAAGGTGTCTCGAATTCTGGGCCGCTCTGGGATCTCCTGACCGAGATCAGCAACTTACGGCCCTCGCGTCGGTGGGTTTCCCCGACCTCTACAGCCGCTGGGCGCGAGAGATTCTTGATCTGGAGCCTCCGGCTTCTGTTCGTTTATCTGCGGCAGTGGTGCCGGGTCCTCCACCGGTGTCGGTGGCCTGGCTGATGGACCGCGATCAACTCGGCGAGGCGGCCGCAGAGTGGCGACGCATTCGGTCGCGGCGTCAGACGTGGTCGGCCGAGGGCTTGGCCGAAGCCGAACTCGCCGAACTCCGGGGTCGCCGTATGGAGGCCATCCGTGCCCTCAGGACCGCCATGCCCGAACTCGGGAAGGTGTCCATGGATCAGGTCCCGGCCAATGGAGTCCGGGCCTATCTGCCCCTTCAGTGGCAGGGGGCGATCCGCGCCGCCGCCGTGGCCTCAGATGTGGATCCCTGGTTGTTGGCGGGACTGGCTCGCCAGGAGAGCGGGTTTGTCGCTCATGCCCGCTCACCGAGAGGCGCGGTGGGGGTCATGCAGCTGTTGCCCAGCACTGCCAGTGGCCACGCCCGCGCTCTGGGTTTCGGGAGCAGACCGAATCTGCAGGATCCGGAGGTGAACATCAGCATTGGCGCCCGTGAGCTGAGCCGGCTGCTCCGCCGATTCGGCGCGGTGGAACCGGCGCTGGCGGCCTACAACGCGGGGGAGACACGAGTCCGGCGCTGGTGGCAACGGACACCCGACCGATACCGTTTCACCGAGACGGTTCCGATTCCGGAGACCTACAATTATATCCGCCGGGTCACCTATCTCGCCGAGGCCTACCGACTGGTCTATGCGGAGGAATGGAGCGAGTCACAGTGAAGCAGATCGACATCAGGACAGAATCACGGCGCCAGATGGTTCCCATTACGTCAGAGGTCCAGAGGGTGGTGCGGGATCTGGGCATGGAGAGTGGGTTGTGTCACCTGTGGGTGCCTCACACAACAGCTGCGATCGTGGTCAACGAGAATGCGGATCCGGATGTGGCCCGTGACCTGCTCGCCGCCTACGAGGCCATGATTCCGGCCCTCCACTTCCGCCACGCCGAGGGAAACTCCGATGCCCATCTCATGGCGACCCTTCTGGGCAGTTCCATCACCCTTCCGGTGGAATCGGGGAGATTGCGGTTGGGCACTTGGCAGGGACTGTTCTTCGTCGAACTCGACGGGCCACGACAGCGCAAGATCTGGGTGAATGTGTTGAGGACTGTCGGGGCATAGTCTCAATACTATTTATGCTCGATTGGTTATTTAGTCAATTATGCAAATAATTGAAAATAAATAACTTTTACCTTGACACTGCAATATTTAAGTCCACAATAAGATGTTGTGGAGGTACGTGTCATGTTCGAATTGAGACTCTATTCACGTACCATGGCGGGTTCAATTTCAACCCTGGCTGTGGTTGCGTTGATGTTTGCCGCACTCACCTTGTGTGGCGGTGCCTGGGCCCAGGATGAAGCGGCTGTCGCCGACGAGGAGTACGAGGCCATCGACAGTTCGTTCTGCGCCGACTGCCACGAGGCCAGTGCCCATGGCAGTGCCTTTTCCGACGATCTGTCGCACTCGGTCCACGACGGACTCGATTGCCTGGACTGTCACGTGGACAAGGACACGGTGCCCCATAGGGTGCTCGGTGATCCGTTTTACGTCGGATGCGAGGGCTGCCGGACCTGCCACGACGAGGCCTCCGAGCAGTATCAATTCCACGGCCGTTCCGAGCGGGGAACCTGTGAGGATATGCCTCACTGCAGCGATTGCCACGGCGATCACGACATCCTGCCTTCGTCGGTCAAACGCTCCACAACCCACCCCACCAACCTGCCCCAGACCTGCGGCCAGTGCCACGAGAACCTAGACATCACCAAGAAGTACGAGATTCTGATCGACCACCCCATCGAGATTTACGAGTCCAGTGTTCACGGCCAGGCGACCATGGGCGGGGTGTATGTTGCGGCCAGCTGCAACGACTGCCATTCCACCGGCGGCACGGCCCACAAGATCCTCGGACCGGGTTCTCCCGAGTCGAGCATCAACCACTTCAATATTCCCTCCACCTGCGGCCAGTGCCACAAGGGCGTGGAAAACGACTTCTGGGAGGGGATCCACGGTAAGCTCGTCAAGCGTGGGGAGACCGATGCTCCGGTGTGCACCGACTGCCACGGTGAGCATGGCATCCTGTCGCCGGATGATCCGCGGTCCCCGGTTTCCAGCGCTAAGGTCGCAGAGATGACCTGCTCTCCGTGCCACGAGTCGGCGGTACTCAACGAGAAGTACGGGGTCGATACCGAACGACTCACCACATTCATCGATTCCTACCATGGCCTCAAGTCAAAGGCCGGTGACACCCACGTGGCCAACTGCGCCTCGTGTCACGGCGTCCACCGGATCCTGCCGAGCTCGGACCCGACGTCGACAATTCACCCCGCGAACCTGAGGACGACGTGTGGGGAGTGCCATCCGAACATCACTGAGAAGATGGCGGCATCGCCGATCCACGGCGTTGGTGGCCAGGGACTGCGCACTCCGGCAGCGGAGTTTATCGAGAAGGTCTACATCATCGCGATCACCATCATCATCGGGCTGATGATCCTGCACTGGCTGATCGATCTTATCCGCCACCTCGTCGACATCGCGACAAAAAGGCCACAGATCCAGAGGATGCGACCCGATGAGGTGGTCCAGCACGCATTGCTGGCGGTCTCGTTCATAACCCTGGTCGTCTCAGGTTTTGCCCTTCGTTATGACCAGGGGTTCGTCTCCCGCTTCTTCTTCGGCTGGGAAGGTGGATTCCAGGTCCGGGGCATCATCCATCGCGTCGCGGCTGTGGTCATGGTGTTCACGGTCATTTGGCACATGATCTTCCTCCTCACTCCGCGTGGCAGAAAGTTTTTCCTCGATATGCTCCCAGCGAAAAGGGACTTCGAGTTTTTTGGCCATCGAATTCTCCACAACCTGGGGATGAGGCCTGAATGGAAATGTAATCAGCGATTCAACTACGTTGAGAAGGCCGAGTATTGGGCCCTGGTGTGGGGCACAGCCGTCATGGTCGTGACCGGCTTCATGCTGTGGTTCGATAACTTTGTGATCGCCATTCTTCCCAAGGGCTTCCTCGATGTCGCACTCGTCATCCATTTCTGGGAGGCCTGGTTGGCGTCGCTCGCGATTCTTGTCTGGCACATGTACTCGGTGATCTTCCACCCACACGTGTATCCCATGAACCCGAGTTGGCTGACCGGAACCATGCCCGAAGAGATGTATGAGCACGAGCATCCCGGCCACCTCGAGGAGGCACGCAGAAATACCCAGGAAGCGATCGAGCGTCAGGTCGAGCGGAGTAAGCGTCGGGTCGGATCCGAAGAGACGTCAGACCGGGCCGGTGAGGACCACGACGACAAGCCAAAGGACGATTCCAAAGAACAGTAGTCGACGATCCACTACGCTGAAGCCTTCGGCCAAAGCGTTGTAATGAAGCAGTTGGCGGGCCCTTCTGGGCCCCGGGGCGCGGTGGTGATGTGGTTGGAGTTCCCCCCCAAATTCGAAATTCGGAACTCTCCCCACACCGGCGAGGTCCTGTGGTCCTGCGCGGTGCCTTTGGCACCTGGTCCTGAAGTCTCGGGGCTCGAACCCCAGGACCTCGAATCCCCAGGACCCCAGGACCCCAGAACTCACCCGTCCAGGTCCTTCGACTCGGTCGATCAGCTTCTTTGGTCTTTGTTCTCCGATCTGTGATCGGGCATGGGCACGGAGACGGACTCGGGTTCCCCGTCCCACACTTTCCACATCGGGTGGGTGGCGAGTCGGGTCCACACCTTCCACACCCTCGAACTGCGCTAGACTTACGCCCTGGAAGGAGCCCCAGTCATGGCCGTCGATCCAAAATTGCTGGAGATTCTTGTCTGTCCGGTGGACAAGACACCCCTGGAGGTCATCGAGCTCCCGGAGGCGGTGCGCCGCCGATTGGTGGACAAGTACCGCGACCAATTCAAGGATGAGGAGCCCGTGGTGGAGATAGGGCTTGCATCGTCCGCCGGCCGGGTGTATCCGGTGGTTTCCGGTATACCGGTGATGCTGGTGGAGGACGCCCTCCGCCGGGACGAGATCGAGGGTTGATCCCGTCGGTCTCGCCGAACTGGTGCAGTAATCGTGAGTGACCGGACCTGGACCGTCTCCGCCCTGATCCGCGAGGTCAATTCGCTCCTCGAACAGGGATTCTCCGGCCTCCGGGTGGAGGGTGAGATCACCAACGTCTCGCGATCGGCCCGCGGCCACCTCTATTTCTCTCTCAAGGACGAGTCGGCATCCGTGGATGCTGTCATGTGGTCGAGCCGGGCCGGAGGGCTCAAGTTCGAGGTGGAGGACGGGCTCGCGGTCGTGGCCGCCGGTTCACTGACGATCTACCCCCAACGGGGTCGATTCCAGCTCGTGGTGGAGGGTCTCGACCCTCAGGGTCTGGGTGCTCTCCAGCTTGCCTTCGAACAGCTCAAGAAGAAGCTCGAGACCGAGGGTCTGTTTGCCCAGGAAAGGAAACGTCCGATGCCCGCCCTGCCGAGCCGCGTGGGCATCGTGACCTCGCTTTCGGGAGCGGCTCTGCACGACATGTTGCGGGTGTTGATGCGTTACCCGCACATCGAAGTCATCGTGGCGCCGGCGACGGTTCAGGGAGACGGGGCGTCCGCCGAGATTGCACACGCCATTCGGAGTTTGGCGGGGTCGGGTTTGGTGGACCTCGTGATCGTCGGTCGAGGCGGGGGAAGCCTTGAAGACCTGTGGGCCTTCAACGAGGAGGCTGTGGCCCGGGCGGTGGCCGACAGTGAGGTTCCGGTGATCTCCGGGGTGGGCCACGAAGTGGATTTCACCATCAGTGACTTCGTCGCAGACCTCAGGGCGACCACACCGACGCAGGCGGCGGAAATGGTTGTGGCCCAACTGGAACGGCAGGAACGACGGCTCGACGACGCCTCGGCAGCGCTGAACCGTGAGCTCGGTCGAACCCACGCCATGGCCCGGGCTCGACTCGGCGCCCTGGCGGGGTCCTCTGGGCTGGCTCGAGTTCCCCACCGGGTGAGTCTGTTGCGGGCGAGGCTGGATCGCGCCGCGAGGATCCGCCAGGTTTTTCAGGGGCTCAAGGAACGTGCGCATTATCGTCTCGATCGTGCGGCCGGGGTTCTCAGACGACTCCCGACCCGAGTGGCGGCGGGAGGCCACCGCCGGGTGGTGGACAGCCGCCGTCAACAGCTAGGTCAGCAGCTCGGCGCGCGGCTCGCACGGTCCCGTGACGCCTTGGCGGCCCACGAAAGGGCGCTCAATCACCTCAGTCCCAACAAGGTCTTGGAGCGAGGCTACTCGATCACCACGGTCGTCGGTGAGGCCCAGCCCCTTCGGGACCCGGCGAAGGTCCGACCGGGTCAGGAGCTGCTCACGACCCTCGCCAGGGGAGAGCTACGATCACTCGTGGCCAAGAGTGGGGCGGTCTCGCGAACTGGGAAGCGCAAGCCTTCGGACCAGGGATCGCTGTTTGATCAGGATCTCGGTGGGAGAACGCGAACCGATGACAATCAAACGAAGACCGATGACGAGTGACCAACGCTTGGAGTCTTAAATGAGCGATCAGTCCAAGGAAGAACGTTTCGAAGATCAGCTGGGGAGGCTCGAGGAAATCGTCGCGCGGCTAGAGGACGAGGGGGTGGGCTTGGAGGAGAGCCTTGACCTCTTCGAGCAGGGCATGGCCCTGGTTCGAAGCTGCCGGTCGAGGCTCGAGACCGTGGAACAACGGGTGGCCAAGCTGATGGAACAGGGTGATGAGGCGACAACCGAGCCTCTCGATGTTGACATCCCATGACCATCGAGCGGCTGCTCGCCCGCGAGCGCGATGCTGTTGAGGCGGCCCTGCGCCGGCTGCTACCGGCGCAGAATCTGTGGCACGTTCGACTGCACGATGCCATGTCCTATTCGGTGCTGGCCGGCGGCAAACGCGTCCGGCCGATCCTGGCGCGGCTGAGTTACGCGGCCACCGGAGGGGACCCCGCTGATATCACCGAGGCGGCATGCGGACTCGAGCTGATCCACACCTATTCACTGGTGCATGACGACCTTCCGGCCATGGATGATGATGTCTTGCGGCGAGGACGGCCCACGGTGCACGTTGCCTTTGACGAGGCAACCGCCATTCTTGCCGGAGACGCCCTGCTCACAGAGGGGTTCCTGGTGCTCGCCACCAGACCGGAGGGTGCGGCATGGGCCGCCCTGCGCGCCGAGGCTGTGGCGGTTGTGGCAGAGGCCATTTCATCCCGCGGCATGGCGGGTGGTCAGATGGAGGACCTCGAGGCCACGGGCCAGATCGATGGTCCGGCCAAACCGACCGACGAGCGATTGGCGCGAATCCACAACGCCAAAACAGGCCGGCTGATACAGGCATCCGTGGAGTTGGGCGCAGTGCTTGGCGGCGTGCAGGACCTGGGGCCCTGGTCTCGGTTCGGAGAACGTCTCGGTCTTGCCTTCCAGATTGCGGACGACGTTCTCGACGCCATGGGCACTGCCGAGAAGATCGGCAAGTCACCGGGCAAAGACGCCGAGGCGGGCAAACTCACCTATGTCACCCTCCACGGTGTCGACGCTGCCCGCAGTAGGCTGGATGAGCTGGAGGCCGAGTTGATCGAAATCGCGTCGTCGCTCGAGGGCGATGACGGTGCCCTTGCGGCCGTGGCGAGGTACGTCATCCACCGCTCGAACTAGGCAGTAAACAGTAGGCAGTAAGCAGTAGGCAGTAGACAGTACAACGAGCGTACCGACTCTCCGGGCCCTACTCCCTACTGCCTTGTTGCGGACACCATCGACCTGAATGGGCCCAGATCATTGATCGGGCCACGGGGGTTCGGTTAGTCTCGATACATGCCGAATCGGCGCGTGTGGCTGCTGCTGCTACTCGCGGTTGTACTCCGTTTGCTCACCCAAGGGTGGGATTCCGGACTGCTCACACCGCACCCCGACGAGCGCCAGGTGGCGTTCGTCTCGGAGAAGGCTGCGGGCTGGTTCTCCGATCCCGGGTTCTTCGCCTACGGTTCTTTCCACTTCCGGGCTGTACGGGCGATGACCTTCGTGCTCGGCCAGGCTCGAAACTACGAGGGTCTGCTGCTGGGCGGGAGGGCCCTTTCGCTGCTGGCCTCCATTGTGGCCCTCGTGCTCGGTTGGTGGATGGCCCGACGCGCCTGGGGCCATCGAACGGCTGAGCTCTTCCTGCTGTTGATCGCCTTCGTGCCGCTGGACATCCAGCAGTCACACTACGCCACGGTGGAGGCGCACCACGCTGCCTGGGTCATGCTGGCCCTCGCCGGGTGCTTCTGGCTGGCCACGCGGTCCGGTTGGATCCCAGCTGCGGTGGCAGGCGCCGCGGTTGGCGCCTCGTTGGCCGTCAAAATCGCGTCCTTGCCCATGCTGTTGCCCCTCGGGCTGGCACTCTGGATAGGCGGCGGCCGCCGGGACGGCTCTGGCCGGATCGAGCTCGCCGGCGTGGCCGCGGCGGCGGCGGTGGCGGCCTTCTACCTGGGGCAACCGTGGGCCTTCTTCGAGGCTCGGCCGCCGCTGGTCATGATGGCCGTGGGCGCATCGGTCGTGGCGTTGGCGTGGCTCGGCCGACGGCTCCGGGGCATTGGCCGATATGGATTGATGACGGTAGCTGCCGGGCTCCTGATTGTCCTGGTGGGGATGACGGTGACGGGTGTTCTGTGGCAGGCCGACGGATCGGCAGCCACCTCGATTGCAGCCGGACTCGGGCCGTCACTCAATCCCGCATACAGAGCGGGTGTCGGAGAGCAGGTCGCCATGGTGATGGGCTCCGCGGACCTGCCCTATGTCCGGGTGTACGAAGGGACATTGCCGATCCTCTATCCTCTCCGGGAACTCGGGCGGTGGGGCATCGGCCCGATGCTGCTGTTGGTGGTGGTCGGTGCCGTGCTTGTGGGGAGTTGGCGATCCCTTTGGCGTATGGGTCGTTGGTTGGGAAGACGCACCACCCCCGGAGCGGTGCTGCTGGTGTTGGTGCTCGCCTGGACGGTGCCCATGTCGGTGCGTCTGTCCACCCTCCACGTCAAGTACCTTCGTTATTTCGAGCCACTCGTGGTGCCCTTTGCCCTGTTGGCCGCGTGGTGGCTCGTGCGGCTGTCGGCCAACTGGCGCCGGCCGGTCATGGGTCTCACGGTGGCAGGCACCGCGCTTTGGGGGGTCATGTATCTGTGGGCATTCGCGGCGCCCCATCCCCACCGAACCGCGGCGCTGTGGATGAACTCGATGGTGTCCGAAGATCAGATCGTGGCCTTCGAGCACTGGGACGAAACACTCGGCCTCAAGGCGACATCCCGAATCGATCTCCCGTCCTACGATCTTCCGGATGACGAGGCCAAGGTCCGCCGATGGGGTGAGGCCCTGGGATCGGCCGACTGGGTGGTCATGACTTCCAACCGGGTGCGTCGAACAGTGCTTGTGAACCGCGACCGATTTCCACGCACCGGACGGCTCTACAAGCTTCTGCTGACCGGCGAGGCCGGATACGAGCCGGTGGCACGGGTTGATCGGGCGCCGCGGCTCTTTGGTCTGTTCCGGCCGGTCCAGCTCGCCGATGAGAGTTACCTCAACTACGATTTTCCGAGGGTCGTGGTACTGCGCCGAGTCGAGGCTGTGGACGTGGACCGGCTGGTTGAACGCACTGCCCGGCCGCTTCCATACCTGGAGCAACTCGACGCGGCCGATCTCGAGAGAGTGGCAGTCCAACCCCTCGCGAGAGTGCCCTTCGTACCGGGACCGATCAGCCAGATGATCCAGCTGATCCTCTGGGGGATCGTCCTGCTGGGCTCTGGGCTGGCCGCCTGGACGCTGCTGCTGCCGGTGGTCCGGTCGTGGCCGGATGCGGGATTCGGTCTGTCGCTCGTGACCGGGTGGATCGTGCCGGCCTGGGTGATGTGGCTCGGTTCGGAGCTCGGACTATGGCCCGTGGGAGAGGCGACCGCCACCTGGATATTCCTCGCCATGATTGGAGGAGGAGCCGCTGCCGGTTGGCGAAACCGTCGGTTGATCGCCCGCCTGTGGCCGGTTCGCCGCCGCGGCGTGCTGTTGGTTGCCTCTGTAGCCGCCGTTGTGTGGCTGACCTTCTGTGTCGTGCGTGCCGGGAATCCGGCCATCTTCTGGGGTGAGAAGCCGATGGACTTCTCGTTCCTGAACGCCTTCCTGCGCGCTCAAAGCTGGCCGCCGGATGAGCCGTGGATGGCCGGCATGCCCCTTCACTATTACTACTTCGGCCAGGTGCTGGCATCGGTGCCCATCTTGACCGCGGGGGTTCATCCCGCGGTGGGATACAACCTCATGTCGGCCACCATCCCGGCGTTTGGGGCGGCGTTGTTGGCGGCACTCGGGCTGGCCCTCGCGAGACGGAGTCGCCTGGGGACGGCCGTCCTGCTGCCTCTGCTCGTGCTGCTCACCGGGAATCTGGCCTGGCCACGGCTGATGGATTTGGCGGGGGATGGTCGGTGGTTCGATATGTGGTGGGCCACGTCGCGGGTCATTCCCGGTTTTGCCATTGACGAGTATCCACTGTGGACTGCGCTCTTCGCGGATCTCCACGGACACTTCATTGCCCTGCCGGTGCTGTTGATCACCCTGCTGTGGGGCTGGCTGGTGGTTGTCCTCCCAGACCGGCGCTGGTTGGTTGCGGCGGCCCTGGCAGGGATCTGCGCGGCGGTGCTCGCGGCCACCAATCCTTGGGATATTTTCGTTCTCGCGTCGGCCCTGGCCGTTGGGACCGTGGTGGCGGCCAAGCGTCCGGTCAGGGGACTGGTCAGGCTGTTGGCGGCGGGCGCCGCAAGCCTCATGGCGGGACTGCCCTATATCGTTGAGTTGATCGCGGGGATCGGCGCTGGCGCAGGAGGCCGGGGACTTTTTCTGACCACTGCCGACTTCGCACCGGCGTGGGCGGTATTGGTGCACTTCGGCCAGTTCCTGGTGCCGCTGATCGTGCTCGCCCTCGCGGTGCTGCTGTCGACCCGAGCCTGGATGGTGGCGCTGCCGGTGGCCGCCGCGGGCGTCGGACTCGGTTTCATGGTGGGGTCGTCGGCAGCGGCGCTGGCTTTGGCGTCGGCGACGGTGATGGCCATGGCCGCCGTGAAGGCCAGCGGACGCGTCCCGCGCCTGATGTGGTCACTGGCCGGCCTCGCCATGGTAGCGGTGGCGGCCTGCGAGCGCTTCACCCTCATCGACCGGATGAACACCATCTTCAAGTTCTATAACGGGGCGTGGGTGCTGTTGGCGGTGGCCGTCGGCGGCCTCCTGATCAGCCAGCGCGGTTGGCGGCGGGCGGTTTTGGCTGCGGTCTGGGTTCCGCTGCAGCTGGTCGCCCTGGTCAATCTGCCCCTCGGGATCGCCCAGGGTTGGCTGCAGCCGAGGACGCCCTCCCCTCGGCCTACGCTGGACGGACAGGCCTTTCTGGCGGAGGAAGATCCCCAGACGTGGTTCCTGGTTCGCGGCCTGCAGGGCATGGCGACCCCGCCCGATGTGGTGGCTGAGGCTGCCGACATCGCCTACGCCCAGTTCACCCGCGTGGCCATGCACACCGGCCAGCCGACGGTTGTGGGCTGGCCATACCACCTGCAGCAGCGCGGGCAGTCCCGGCGGGAGATCGACGCCCGCTATTCCGACCTGCTCGAGCTTTACGCGGGGAGAGACCCGTATCTCCGCCGTGGGGTTCTGGATCGCTACCGGGTGCGATGGGTCGCCCTGGCGGATGTGGAGCGACGGACCTATGGGCTGGCTGATTCGGATCCATTCGCCTCGGTCCCGGGCGTGATTCAGGTGGCGTCGAGGAAGGGTGCTGCACTGTATATGGTGCGGCCTTCGACCATCGACACATCGGGTCCCTCACTGGCGTCTGAGCGTGAGATCCCGGACGGCGTGCGGGCGTTGGCAACGCTCCCGACCGTCCCGGTGACGGCGGTCCTCGGAGTGGGCCTGGACCATGCGAACGGAACCGTCGTGATGCCCGATGGCAGTCTCGTCGAACTGGACGCCATGGGCCGGACCTTGCCCCCCGAGGCGGAGTTGCCATGTTCGGCCACCTCGGTGGTCCGACGCCAGGGTGTGGCTTGGGCCGCCTGTGCTGACGGCAGCCTGTGGCTGCGGGACGGTCGGCTGTGGCGCGCTCTGGGCGTCGTGGAGGGTGCGACCCATCTCGCTGTGGGTGACGATCTCTGGGCATGGGGCGAGAACGGTCTGTGGCGGCTGCCGAGCGGTGGGTCCTGGACTCGGGTTGGGGACGAAAGCGTTGCCGCAGCTGCCGCCTTCGGACCCTCTATCGCAATCAGTGATGGCCGGGCGGTGTGGGCCCTCCGCGACGGAGCGAAGCGGCTTGTCGGGGCCCCGTTGGAGGGTGTCCGAGCCCTGGCATGGCAGGGGGCGTCGCTGTGGGCCCTGACGGAAAGTGGCTTGTACCGCAGTGGTGGAGCCCTGCTGCCGTGGCAGCGTGATCTGGGCGGGCTCGAAGATATCTCCGCAATCGCTGGTGCGGGCGACCGTCTGTGGCTGGTGCTTGACGACGGGCTCCTCCTCCAGCACGTCAGGCAACGGTGTGGTTCGCCTTGGCAGGGCTCCGGTCTGGGCGCTGAGCTGGAACAGCCGCGCGGCCTGGTGGTGTCGGACGAGGGGTGGTTTGCCGTTGCCGATACGGGCCATGACCGGGTGGTCTGGTTCACCATGAGCGGGACCTGTCTCGCATCGGTGGGTGTCGAGGGGAACCAGCCGGGGGCCTTCGTCGAGCCTTCGGGTCTGTCTCTCGGTGCGGATGGCGCGGTCGCTGTGTGCGACACCTGGAACGGTCGGGTCCAGGTGCTGCGACCCAATGGGTCGATTCAGGTGTTGGGCGCCAATCTCTACGGCCCGCGTGATGTGTTGTGGGCTCCTGACGGATCCCTGTTCGTGGCCGACACCGGCAACAAGGCCGTTCTCCGCTTCCGGCCTCCCCGCTGGAAACGAGAAGAGATCCTGCGCTTTCCGGCACCGGTTGTGGGGCTGGCGTGGGTGGACGGCCTGCTGGCGGCCGCGGTGCCCGTTGCCGGCGAGGTGGTGCTCATCGATGTTGCAGAGGGTGAGGAGGTTCGCCGTCTCCAGGTTCCGGGTTGGCAGAGCGGCGAACAGCAGGAGAGCTACCTGGCGATGCTGCCTTCTGGAGAGTTGTTGGCGTCGGCGCCGTTCACCGGCGAGCTGTGGCGGATCGATCCATCGGGTGAGCGTGACCCGGTGCGGGTGCCCATGGACCTCCCCGGAGTCACCGGAATCGCGGTCTTGCCCGACGGTCGGGTCCTGGCCTCCCAGACCTTCGAGCATCGTCTCGTTCAGGTGGACATCGACGAGTGATCCCGCGCGATTGTGGTGCGGCCGTCCCGGCTGCGAATTGAATATGATTGATTGCGCTGGACTGCAGGCCGGAGGCCTGCTCCACAACGTCGCTCCCGTGTGGGCGGGTTGACAACCTTCAACCTCCCCGGTGCCAGGGCCGACACTCTTGACAATCCCTCCGTCCGTACAACCTCCCCGGTGCCAGGGCCGACACTTTTGACGCTCTGGATCTGTCTGTATCTGGTATTCGTGTGACGAAAGTGTCCCCAAGTGTCGGCGCTGGCACCGGAGGTTCCCAACGTCGTTCCGGGCGAACGCCGCCGAAAACACCCAACCCGAAACTCGAATCCCGGAACCTGCCCTCCGAGCTACCATAGTGTCGTGGCCGAGAAGAAACGCCTCGATGTCCTGCTCACCGAGCTGGGCTTGACCGACTCGCGCTCCCGCGCCCAGGCGCTGGTGATGGCGGGCAAGGTGTCCGTGGACGGTGTGGTGGTCTCCAAAGCGGGATCTGCCACGGCCCTGGACGCCCGGATTCAGCTGGCGGAGCCCGACCACCCCTACGTGTCGCGCGGCGCCCTCAAGCTTGAAGCGGCACTTGATGCCTTTGACCTTTCGCCAAACGGTCTGGACTGTCTTGACGTGGGGGCGTCCACCGGCGGTTTTACCGACCTCATGCTGGCGCGGGGCGCCCGCCGTGTGATTGCCGTTGACGTGGGCCGGGGGCAGCTCGACTGGAGGCTTCGCAACGACCCGAGGGTGGTGGTGATGGAAGGAATCAACGCGCGCCATCTGGCCGCCGACGACCTGCCGTTCGGGGTAGGTCTGGCCACCGTGGACGTGTCGTTTATATCGCTGCGGCTGGTGGTGCCGGCGGTGCTGCCGCATTTGGATCGCGGCGGCGCCCTGGTGTGCCTCGTTAAACCTCAGTTCGAGGCGGGTCGGGATCAGGTGGGTTCGGGCGGGGTGGTCCGGGACGAGGCGATCCGGCGTCGGGTGATCGACGACACGGTGGCGGCGCTCGCCGAGCTCGATCTCGAGCTGGTGGGGGTCACGCCGTCGCCGATCAGGGGACCCAAGGGGAATCTGGAGGAGCTCGCGGTCTTTTTGAAGAAGTGAATAGTAAGTAGTGAATAGTGAATAGCTATGATGAGCGGTGCGAGGTATTGAGATGGCGAATATCGACAAAATGGTGGTGAGTTTTCCCGGTGGCAAGAGGGTTGACGCGAGCTTCGATGTTTTCACGGTAGAGACCGACCAACCGGTGGATGAGGGTGGCGGCGGCAGCGCCCCTGCGCCCTTCGACCTGTTCATGGCGTCCCTGGCCACCTGCGCGGGAATCTACGTTTTGGGCTTTTGTCAGAATCGGGACATACCCACCGACGGGATCCGGGTGGTCCAGCGCCTTGAACGGAATCAGGAGAAGAAGATCGAAGTCGTCTCCATCAGCATCGAGGTTCCGCCGGAATTCCCCGAGAAGTACCATGCCGCCCTCGTTCGATCGGCGGCCAAGTGCGCAGTCAAGAAGATGATGGAGAGCCCCCCGGAGTTCAAGATCCAGACCGTCGTTTCCTGACCGCGACGTCGTAGTGCAGGCCTCCGGCCTGCAATTACACGCTCAATCAAGGGTCGTAATGCAGCCGAGACGGCCGCACCACAACACCGTTCCGGGAGGGTGGGGGTCTTCGTTCTGTGTTTTTCGATTCTCGATTCGGCCGGGTGGGCGGGAATTCAAAATTCAAAACTGAGAACTAAGAATTGAAAACCTAGAGCTCGTCCGCCCGCGTCGAAATTGGTCCACGATAGTTGTACTCGAGCCGGACCTGGGCAACCTGGGGGCCGAAGCCGCGGTAGGTTTCCTTGATCCGGGTGAGCGCATTGGACCGCCAATCCACGTAGGGATTGTCGATCTGAATCGGGTCGAGACAACCGGCCAGCGCCACCTTGGATGTGGCGCAGAAACGGCTCATCAGAGTCTTGGCCAGGTGGCGGTCGCCGTTCTGGAGTTCGTCAACCAGAACGATGGAGCGCTCGATGTCGAGACCACGCAGCATGGAAGTGGAGATCATTGTGAGGCGATCGGTGTCGCGGAGCTCCTCCATGAAATCGTGGTCGTTGTTCAGCGACAGCCCGCGGATCGCCTGGAAGAAGGGCTCCAGCCAGGGCGACAACTTGCTTTCGTAGTCCCCGGGAAGGTAGCCGAGCTCGTACTTGCTCGACGCGTGCTCGGGCCGCAGCAATAGCATGCCGTTGTCGTAGCCGTACTCCGGAGTCAGCGGCTCCGATTGTGGGGCCACCCGCCACGAGGTCGGCTGGCCGACCAGCATATACAAACCGGTGGCGACCATCATGCGGGTCTTTCCGGATCCGGCCGGACCGTCGAGCACCACAAGCTGGACATCGGGATCGAGCAGGAACTCCATGGCCAAAATCTGGGCCGGGTCGCGGGGGGTGAAGCCGAGGATCGGACGCGGTCGGTAGATATTTCGTTTGCGGTCCCAGTACTGGGCAAACTTGAGGTCGTCGAGACGGCCGTGGTCGGCGTTGGCGCGGGTGAGGATGGTTTCCTCTCCGCACTGCAGCACGACTCCCATATTCCAGAGCAACTCCACCGGTTCGGGGGATTGGATGGCCTCGAAGGGCAGCGATCGCTCACCCGGGGCGCCGCTGTCGTGGAAAGCCTGCAGGTCCTCCTCGGACACCTCACCGTATGCGATGCCGTTGAAGACCTCGTCGACGCTTTCCAGGGTCACCTTGCCATAGCGGAGATTCTCTGCGGCCAGTCCGGTGGCATCACACTTGAGCAGCAGGTTGGAATCTTCGGAGATCACCACCACTTCGAATCCGGGATGGCCGTTGGACCTGGCCACCTCGGCGATGCGGCGGGCGCCGGCGAGGATGTGATTGTCGCCCAACTCTTCAACGTAGGGCGACTGCAGGTCACCGGCCGGCTCCCACGCGAGCACGCCACCGGCAGGGGTGCGGCACAGGTCCTCGGGGTCGGCCTGATGGCTGAAGATCCGCTCAACGCCATGGTTGATCAGCTGCCGGCGCCTGTACTCCAACATCTTGCGTGTGACCTGGCGCGCCGCGTGGCGAACCCCCTCGGGCTTTGTGCGAGAGGTTTGCAGGCGGCCCAGTTCCTCCAACACCTGGTGCATGAGCACCACGATGTTGCCTCCAGTGAGCAGCCGGTCCAAAGCGTCCGGATTCTCAATGAGGGCCGATGTATCTGGAATATAAACCGTGCCGGAAAGAGCGTCGGCGGTGTCTTGCATGTCGTATTTCAGTCTAGCACCAAGTGGTTGTGAATCGTATTGTTATGTGACGCCCATGATTGTGAGCTGATCGGATGAGGCCCCCGTGAACCGGGCAGTACAACGCCCGGCCGAAACCGGGCGGGTTGTTATCGAGTTGGCTGGGGTGCAGGGACTCGAACCCCGATACTACGGTCCAGAGCCGCATGTCCTGCCATTGGACGACACCCCAGAACCCCCCCCGCAGGAGGAGACGGCATTATAGATACCGTCTCCGCGGCCGTCAAACCACCACCCACCCGCCCGGGTCAACGGTAAACGTTACACGTTAAACGTTGGGGCCAAAAGTTGTTGTTGCTGTGGGCTGGGGGACGGAACTTCTAACGTTCAACGTTTAACGTTCAACGTTGAACCCGTAACTCACGCCTCTCGCACCCAACGAACCAGGTCGCCGATTTTTGGTTTCGAGCCATGCATGAGGATCCCCACGCGGTAGACCTTGCCCACCAGCCAGGCCATGAAAAAGATGGCAGCCACCATCAGCGCCACCGACAGGGCCACCTGCCAGAGCGGAACCTGGGTCAGGGTCATGCGCAGAAACATCAGGATGGGCGCGAAAAAAGGGAACAGCGACAACGCCACCGATAGTGTGCCGTTGGGGTTGTTGAATATCTGGACCATGAGCACCAGAGGGATCACCAGCAGCATGGTGATCATCATCTGGAAGTTCTGCGCGTCCTGCTCGGTGTCGAAGGCGGCCCCGATGCCGGCGTACAACGTGCCGTACAAGAGAAAGCCGAGCACGAAGAATATGACGAATGCCACCAGCGTGGACACCGGAATCGATGGCAGATCGAATTCGGCGAGGCCAACGGCCGACAGCACTGCCGGCGCCGACAACGCGAAGGCGAGTGCCGCCCACAGCAGCATCTGGGTCAGACCGACTGCACCGATCCCGATGATCTTGCCGAGCATCAATTCGAAGGGCCTGACCGCCGAGATGATGATTTCCACGATGTGTGAACTTTTTTCCTCGAGCACACCGCGCATCACGTAGATGCCGTACATCAGGACCGTCATGTAGATGATCAGCACCATCATGTAGGACAGCATGAAGGCCTGGCCCTGGTCGCGAGTCTCCTCTCCCTTGCTGCCGAGCTTGAGAGTCTTCAGATCGGACCTGCGGGTGAGCTCGTCGATACGGTCAGGGTCGAGGCCGGCCCCCTCGAGACGATCGGCAACCTGGACGTTATTGACGGCGCGTTCGAGCACCATCAGCAAACGGAAGGCGGCCACGTTTGGCGCCAGGTACTCGGCCTCGCCCTCGTCGGGCAGGCCGGGCGGCAGTACCAGCATGCCGTCATATTGCTTGGCTTGAACCCGTTCCTTGGTATCTTCCCGCGTTGCCTCGGGATCCGGACCCGGTTCCACCTCCACCAACAGGACCTGGAAGTTGTCGTCGGAGGAGACCATCTGGTCCACTTCGGCCAGGATCGGTTCCCAGTACCTTCCGGTCAGATCGAGCACCGCCACCGTGGCCTCGCCGCCGCCGCGGGCCGCAAGCAGGGCGGGGATGATCATCATGCCGCCCATGAGCACCGGCACCAGCAGGGTGGAGATCCAGAACGCCTTGGTTCTGACCCGCTCAAGGTACTCCCGGCGGAGGACGGCCCAAATCCTATTCCACACGGCTCTGGTCCCCCTCCACAGCCCGGATGAAGATGTTCTCCAGATCCGGTACGAATCGGGTGAACGAGTCCACCTCACCGCGCTGCACCAATCGCCGCATCAGCTCCCTGGGGCCGGCCTCGTCGGTCAGCTCCACCAGCAATTCAGCCCCCAGCGGTTGGGTGGAAATGACACCCGAAAGCTCGCCAATGGCCTCGGCCGCGAGGTCTGTGTGGACCCGCCAGACGTTGCCGCCGTACTCGGTGCGGATCCGCGCGAGCGGGCCTTCGAGGATCTTCTGTGCTCGGTTGATCAAGCAGATGTGGGTGCATAGCTCGTCCACCTGAGGGAGCACGTGGGTGGACAGTACTACCGTGACCCCGTCCCGTGACATGGCCAGCATCAGGTCCTTGAGTTCACGGGTGTTGATGGGGTCGAGCCCGGAAAAGGGCTCGTCCAGGATCAACATCCGGGGCCGGTGGAGCACCGTGCCGATGAACTGCACCTTCTGCTGCATCCCCTTGGACAAATCCTCCACCTTGTGGCTGGCCCAATCGCCGAGGTCGAGCTTGTCGAGCCACGCGGATGCCCGCCGCTTCGCCTCGGCCGGGCTCACTCCCCGAAGGGTGCCGAGATAGACGAGGTGCTCGAGCACCTTCATTTTGCGGTACAGGCCGCGCTCCTCGGGCAGGTAGCCGATCAGCCGCCGCCGGTCGTCGTCCACCGGCGCGCCGTCGAGTTCGATAAATCCCGAGTCCATGGAGATGATCCGCATGATCATCCGGATCGTCGTGCTCTTGCCCGCCCCGTTGGGTCCGAGCAGTCCGTAGACCGCCCCCTCCGGCACGTCGAAGGACACGTTATCCACCGCCAGGTGGTCGCCGTAGCGCTTGGTCACACCGTCGAGTTTGAGAATCGCCTCATTCATAGGGTCGACACATCATACGCGCCACGACCCGCCATGTTCTATAGCAGAAGGTGGAAAGGTGGAGAGGTGGAAAGGGGGGAAGGGGGGAAGGGAAGAAGTTCCCCACCCACCCGGGACGGACAACCCCCATGCCAACAGAATCTGGTGGTGAGGAAGATATTCACTTCTCGACTCCTCTCCTCCTCTCCTTCCCACCTTCCCACCCGGGCGGGTGGGAGAGTCTTGCATCCCGCCTGCCCCTATGGCACAATCTGCAGCCCCGGCTGCGCCGGTAGCTCAATTGGATAGAGCACCTGACTACGGATCAGGAGGTTTGGGGTTCGAGTCCCTTCCGGCGCGCCACCTTCCCTTTACACGTTGAGTCCCCCGCCCCCCGCCATTGGCTTGGAGGGGTTTACGTTGTCGCTCTCTCCAGTCGCTCCAACGCGTCTCCCCACGACCAGGCTGCTCCAGCAGCCATCCTCGCTTCACGACGATGGCGCTGTCGCTCGCCTGTTCGCGGCGAGGTCGAGTCCCTTCCGGCGCGCCATCTTCCCTTTACACGTTGAGTCCCCCGCCCCCCACGAATGGGTGCCCGAATGGGTGCCAGGTCCGCAGTTCCGTAGTTATCGGATCTCACTGGCCCCCGGCGCATGGAGGTCTCACCGTGTCGGAGTCGTGTGCTGATGCCGCTACGGCACAACCGCGGACCACGCCGTGGTGTCGCCGGATTCGAAGCCATCATCAAAAACGACGGTATCAGGCTGCCAGAGGAGGACGTCATCAACGTAAAACCCGGGGTGTTGATTATCGACGCCGTCGATGGTGTCGAATTCGAATCGAATCCGGATCTGAAGACCGGCGAAGTTGCTGAGATCATAGATCGCGAGGTACCACATTGCTCCGTCGTCATTCAGACCGCCTCCGTGCGTTACATCTTGGTCGATAACGGTCGACGAGCCTTCGTGCAGCACAGAAACGGTTGCAAGGTCCCACCCCGCGACCTGCTCCGTGCCAAGTAGGTACTTGAATCTCAACTCTGTGTATTCGTACGCCGGGACAGCCACCTCTGGAGAGTCGAGGGAGCCATGGACCGTTTCACCCTCGCCGAAGTCGCAGGTGTCGTCCAATCCGAAGTAGAAGGAGGTTGGTGTGCTGTGGGCTCCGGAGGAGGACAGACAAGCAGTGGTCAGGTGCCACAGTGGGGAAAAGGTCCAGCCGTCCGCCTGTTGTTCGAAATCCTGAAATAGCAAGACCGTGTCGGGCGCGTCTGATTCAGGGATATCCTGGATTGCCCGATCGTCGGTCACCGGTGACATGTCGACGGCTGAAAAACGGAGTTCATCCGCCGCTCCCGTCCCGATCATCACCACTGCCGCAAGACACATCTGGACGAGCTTTTTCATTAACGAAAAGTCCTCTCATTTCGAATATCGGATGTATTGGCTGGGCTATGACGCCAATCCTGCACTCAGTGCGGGCTGAGCCATGGATCGAGAACTTCGGCGATGCCATTCAGACCCTGTTGGTTTCTGGAATCAGTTTACGCGGAAACTCCCTCCGTCGGAAGATATGTGGTTCAAATGTACCAACGGCAGCAATCCACTGTTGATCCGGCAATCTGGTAATCCGCCCCGGTTACTGATCCCCCCATGTCGGGGCCAGAGCGGAACCCGTCGCAGAAGAAAACGAATTCGGTACCAGGTCCCAATTCGGTACCAGGTCCTAGGATCTTGGGAAGTTGGGATTGGTGCCACGTGCACACTTCCACCTTTGTTGCTGACAAATCAACAAATGTGAACGTGGCACTCTTCGACCCCTCTGGCGTACCGATCGCAACCGGTGGGCGAGGATTCCGTACCCAGCGGTAACAGCCATTTCGAGCGGCGTCGACCGCCGCGCACCGAGGAGGTCGGACATGGAACCTGTGTTGCGCGTGATGACCGTTCTCGCTCTCGCCTTGTGGCTCGCCGCGCCGGTTCTCGCTGAGGATGAGGCCGCGCTCGCGGCCAAGCCCATGCCCCCGAATCCGGTGGTGTTCTGGGAACTCGGCACCCACGACGGTCCCAAGTCCCTCGAGTTCTTCACCACAGTGTTCGGCTGGGAATCCGCCCCGGTTGAGGGAGCGAAGACCTTCTTCCACACTCTCGACACCGGCGGCGAGGGCGGTGGAATCGATGGCGGCGTCTTTACCCTGCGAAAGGCCCGCCCCGCATTCTTGGCGGTGTACATCCTGGTCGACGACATCGAGGCCAGGGCCGGGCTTGTCGAACAAGCCGGCGGCATGATCGTGGAGCCCCCGAATGAGATCAGTCCGGGCACCTGGATCTGTCTGTTCAACGACCCCTCCGGCGTCACCTTCGCCATGCTCGAAAAGAGATAGCTGGCGCAGCGACGCCCGCCCCCCGCCCGAGGTGTGGCCGGTCGATATCACGGGTTTGTGGCCGACCATGCGCCGAAGCCGCCGCTTTCGAAGCCATCGGAGAACAGGCTCGCGCCGCTCTCCCACGAGCCCAGGTCGCAGTTGCCCCCGATCGGGCGGTTCGGCCCGTCGGAGTCGAAGAAGTCGATTGGGGGATCGCCGCAGATGACGAGATCGGCGGCGTCGAGGGCCGGACTGGAGTCGGCGAAGGGCTGGGTGGGCGCGTAGCCACCCGTGTTCGTGATCGGCCCCAACTCCGGATCGCCGACGATGGAGGCGCCGCAGCTGCCGTCGGACGCCATGTTCGGGCCGAGCTGGACCGGCGGGTTGAGGCAACCGGAGGCGCCGGGGCTCTCGAAGCCGACGATCGAGTTGCCAAGATTGCCGAAGATGGTGGGACCGGGGTTCCGCAGCTGGTCGCTCTGGTTATCCCAGATCGTGCTGTGCAGAATATCGAGGTCGCCGAGGGCCAGGTAGACCCCGCCGCCCATGTCGGCCGTGTTCAGCCCGATGGTCGAGTTGGCGATCTGGTAGACGGTGTTGCCGCTGCCGATGATGTACACGCCACCCCCGCGGTTAGCGTCGTTTTCCCACACCGCGCTGCGGCTGAGAAGGAATTGATGCAGGCCAACTCCGCTGCCGAGGAACAGCCCGCCGCCGTCGCCGTCGGCCGTGTTGCCCCGGATATCGGCACCCACGAAGTCGAGGGCCATGATCGTGTTTCCGCCGCCGTTGTTCTGGGCCCAGACCCCGCCGCCATCGCCGCCGGCGACGTTGTCGTAGATTGAAACACCATCGGCCTCGATACGGCTCTGACTGTAGATCCCTCCCCCGTCGTCAGTGGCTTCATTTCGGCGAATGATGGTGTCCTGGAGGATCAGCCGCTCTAGGCCTGATCCCACAGCGATGCCACCCCCGTACCTCGCGAGGTTGTCCTCGATGGTCGAGTTTTGAATGGTGAGCAATGCACCGGTTCCGAGGAAGATCGCGCCGCCGCTGGTGATGGCGCTGGAGTTGTTGCTCAGCGTGCAGGTGTCGAGGGTGGTCTCGCCTCCCACCGAGAGGGCGCCACCGACCGCGGACCCACTCGAGTTGATGTTGCCGTCGAATAGGCATCGCCGAAACGTGACCTGAGGACCCGCCCCGATCACGACGGCCTGTCCGTTGGGGTTGGAAAAGGTGAGGTCCTCCACGGTGACCGAGGTGTTGTTCTGGAGAATCCTCAACATGCTGGAACCCGCCGAAGAGATTGTCACCATTGATGCCGGGCCGGGGCGGAGGATGAGACTGTCGGTGATGTCGACGACGGCCCCCGAAAACAGCACCGTGCCGTTGCTCTGAAACTCAATGACGTCGAGCCCGGACGTGAAGTTGGCCTGCTGGATGGCGGCGCGGAGCGTGCAGGACCCCATGGACGTGGCGCACTGGTTGTCGTTCAGGTTGGCGTCGCTGCCGTCGCCGAAGTCGTCGACGGTGAAGTCGATGGCAAAGGATGGAAACACAACCAACAGCAGGGACAGGGCGACCACACCTGCGGAGATGAGGTGCCCGGACACGTGGAAGTGGCGAGGGTCATGCATGAGAACTCGGCTCCTTTCCGAATGGGTTGTTTTTTGAGGTCGATTTTCATTATATCGCAATTAGGTCTCATTTGCAGATCGAGCACCGGAGGCCTCAGCCGCTGGAAACCGTCGGTTCGGTCCCAGGACCCAGTAACCCACCGCGCCCCGGTCTGCGATATGGTGTTCTTGACCCCTTCCGGGGGATGATGCCGAGCGCGAGGTGTTTGAAGGACCCGATGCATTGAAAAGGGAACTCAATATTCTCGTTCAGACGATCCGCGAGGCACTGGATGACAACGCACGGGACCTTGCTGCGGCGATCGGCTTCTGGGCGTTTTTTTCGATCTTCCCTCTGCTGATCGGGATCTTTTCCCTGGCCGGATATACCCTCGAATCGGCAGAGGTCCAGGCCCGGATCGGAGAGGTGGTGAGCGACCTGTTGCCGGGCAGCGCCGACCTTGTCCGCGACAACATCAAATCCGTCGTGAAACATCGTGGCGCCATGGGTTGGATCGGCATTGCCGGTCTTCTGGTGACGGCCGGGAAGGGTTTTGGCGCTTTGACTCGTGCCGTCAACCATGCGCTCGGCGTCAAACGGAACCCGAACTTCCTGCTCTCCAAGCTGCGCCAGTTCTTAATGGCGGTCGCGGTATCGATGCTGATGATCTTGTCCATGGGCGCCACCGTCGCCGCCGAGATTTTCCTCGATCCGGCGTTTCTGTCGCGTCTGGGTTTGCCGCCATTCGAGGTTCCGCGGTTCGAGGGGTGGTTCCTGGGTTTCGTGATGGTCTTGTTGGTGTTTGCCCTCATCTACAAGATGGCACCGTACGTGGAGGTCCAGTGGCGGCAGGTCGTGCCGGGAGCGATTCTGGCTGCGGTACTCTTCGAGCTCTGTAAGTCCGGATTCGTGCTCTACCTTGGCAGGATCGCCAATTTCCAAGCGATCTATGGCTCGCTGTCGTCGATCATCGTGCTGTTGTTGTGGCTTTATCTGTCAGCCCTGATCCTGATCATCGGCGCGGAGTACAACATCGTCAGGGCGCGGACGCGGAGCGCGGATGATTCTGTGGCCCTGAAATCGGTCCAGGATGAAGCCGGGGGGATCGAGTCGTGATGGCAGGTATCGGGAGCTGGCTCCAGGAACACGAACAGTTGTTTCTGCAGCTCGGTACCGTTTCGCTGGTTCTTCTGGCTGTCACCCTGGTGGTGTTGCCGATCGTGGTGGTCACGCTGCCCGAGGACTACTTCATAAGGGACAAACGGGCGCCGGCGCATCGCGAAAGGAAGCACCCGGTTTTTTGGGGTGCTCTTTCGGTATTCAAGAATCTGGTCGGCCTGCTCCTCATCCTGGCGGGGCTGGCGATGCTGGTGCTACCGGGGCAGGGATTGGTCACCATTCTGATCGGCCTGGCCATGACCAACTTCCCCGGGAAGTTCACGCTCGAGCGTCGCATCGCGGGCCAGCCGGCGGTTGGCCAGACCCTCAACACGATCCGTCGGCTGGCCGGTCGGCCGCCCCTGGTCATGCCAACCAATGCCCCTGAGGATCCGCGGCAATCGGGCTGATCTGGAATTCATCGCCGATCATTTCGATCTCGCGGGTCTCCTGCTTTCTTCGATGGGAAAGAGCTCAGGGTGCCTGATCGAAGGGTCGGTTCGTGCTGACGTCGGCGATCCGCTGCCACCCGTCACTGTTCCGCCGATACAGAGTCAACCAGGCCCACAGCGTGTCGAAGGACTCGACGACACCGTCATCTCCGGTTTGGTCGCCGGCCACGCGGACCTGGACGATGGACCACGCCATGGATCCGTCGTCGGAGAACCCGACGATGGGCTCAGCCACGTCCTCGTAGTGGGTGAACTGGGTTGCAGCGAGATAGGGAGCGAGTCTCTGCTCGACGTCGTCGGCGTCATGGGACGCACGTGGCCGTGATGACCGCCAGGTAGTCGTCGGCCGTCGGCTCGGCAAGGAACGCGGCGTCCTTGTCCAGATGGGCCTCGATGAAGCTCGCGTGGAGGTCGAGGATCTGTTGTCGGGATTGCTCGAGGTTCGGATTCTGGCAACAGGCCGCCACGAACGATAGGAGTCCGCCGATGATCAGGATTCTGCTGTGTTTCATGGGCTCATCCTCCAGGGCATCGGGTCACGGAAGCCCCTGGTTGTGGACCACCGTAAAATGAATGACAACGTTGCGGGCATGAAACAGTACGGAATCCCCGCCGGAGTGGTTCAATCGTGTGAGCTCCATTCGGCGCCTGGGAACGGCTGGGGATACAGCACCCCTGATAGAAGCCGAGAGAAAGAACCCAGTCATCGAGCACCACGGATGGAAGGTGGGAGCCACAGGGTTCCTATCGATGTGCTACTCTATGTGTGGCAGCAAATCGCGAAATGAAGGGAGATAGGTCTCTAAGGAGGATCGCGCCCGTGCCATCGGGTGATCCAAGTAACACGCTCGGTATGGGCCCAGTCCCCCGAGGTCGGCCAGACGTTTCGCGTAGGGCAGCTCATCCCCCCCGGGACGGCTCCCGCAGGCCCAGGAACACGATGTCCGCGTCCCTCGAACTTTCGTGAATGATATCTGTGATCGGCCGGTCGTCCGAGTTGTCGATGACCTCGGGCCTTGCGTCGATGCGGCTCCGGAGCAGCAGGTCAGCGAGGCGCGACTCGGACCACTCGGAGTTGAACCGTTCCGAGGAGACGCATTTGACCGAGATCTCAGCCGTACTCCATTCGGGGTTCATCGACAGCAGATGGGCGAACAAGAGCAGCATGTCGCCGTTGCTCTCGAGCCCGCCCCACCAGACGTCGATGCGGCGGCGCGTGGGGGCCCATGATCGCGGCGCGATTCTGCAAATGACCGTGGACTTGCCCAACAGCGACGCGCCGTGCATGACCCGCAAGACCGACACGATCCGTTCCGGCTTGCCTCCCCAACCGAACATTACGCAGTTGGAGACCAGACCGGCGATGCCGTGGGCCTGGGCCACCGCCAGGGCATCGGACTCGAGATTCTGAATGGCGTGGACCTCCGAGAACGCGGTCAGGCCCGCATCATCGAGACGCCGCTGCATGTCCGCCGCGTAGGAGGTGAGATTGGGTGCCAGGTCCTCGATCTCGCCCTCCAGCAGCCAGCAGACGCTCAACAGTCCGCGGTCCTGGTTGAGCCACGCCGCGAATCGCACCAGGTCAAGCCGTTGGTCCAGGTCTCCGGCAAACACCAGGATGTGCGGGCGCCAGTTGCGGGGGGACACCGGAAGGTGACGGATTCGGAGCAGGATGCCGCGCACCAGTGACATCATGGTTCCGTAACGCATATCGCCCCATGAGGCGCTGAGGGAGCGGCGGCGGAGGGCGAGGTCAGGCCACCTCGACCAGGATGGCCACAACGGCTGTTCTATTATATAATTTGGATTTCCGGCAAACACCAGGATGTGCGGGCGCCAGTTGCGGGGGGACACCGGAAGGTGACGGATTCGGAGCAGGATGCCGCGCACCAGTGACATCATGGTTCCGTAACGCATATCGCCCCATGAGGCGCTGAGGGAGCGGCGGCGGAGGGCGAGGTACAGGCCCACCTCGACCAGGATGGCCACAACGGCTGTTACGGGTCCATTATCCCATCAATTCTCGGTGCGATCCTGTCCCTTACGACACGCGTGTATTCTCGCATCCATGGCGGAACGGCGTGACCTCCTGTACCGGGCCGGCCCCGGGGCGGGGGCGATGATTCGACGGAAAGGCCTCGATGCGGCCATGATCCGTGCATTCGCGGGACCGGCCAGCGGCCCTAAGTGGCTGGTATTGACCGGGATCGACCGGGCGATCCTCGCCTCGGGACTGCTGAGCGGAGGCGACGCCTCGGTCGATGATCGACGACCCCTATTGGTCGGGTCCTCCGCAGGCGGATGGCGGGCCATGGCCATGGCGTGCCCGGACCCCGTCGAGGCCTACCGCGAGCTCGAGGACGGCTATGTGGAAATGGTCTTTCGCCGCGGCGTCACTGCCACCGAGGTCAGCGAGGCCTATCGCGCCATGTGGAGCCGGCTGATGACGCCGGTACGGACCAGCCACGTGCTCAGCGCGGCCGAGGTCGACGTGGCCCTCCACGTGGCGAGGGTGAGGGGACCGGTGGGTTCGTCACGACGACTCGTCCAGGGGGCGGGTCTGGCCGTGGCAGCAGGACTCAACGCGCTGTCGCCGCGGACCATGAAACTCTCCTTCGGCCGGGTGTTGCTGCACACCTCAACGCGCCGGTGGGAAATGGGCTTTGACGGCGACGTCGTGCCGCTCAACGCGGACAATCTCCTCCCCGCGGCGCTAGCCACCGGCACCGTCCCGCTGTACATGGAAGCCGTTCAGGAACTGCCTGCGGCTCCCCGTGGGCGGTTCGTCGACGGTGGTCTGACCGACTACCACCTCAATCAACGCTACACCGACGACGCTGAGGGCGTCGTCCTGTTTCCCCATTTTCAGGAACGTATCGTGCCGAACTGGTTCGATAGATATCATCCCCGGCGCAGCCCGGCGCCTGACGTTATCGACCATGTGCTTCAGGTCTACCCGTCGCCCGAGTTCGTGGCCGATCTGCCCGACGGCCGAATTCCCACCCGCGACGACTTCATGCTCTTTATGGACGATCCCCAGCTGAGGATCCGCCGATGGCGGGAGGCGTCCGCAGCCTCGGAGCGACTCGGCGAGCAGCTACTGGAAGATATCGAGCATGGACGCATCCCGGATTTGATGGCTGAGATGTAACAGCGAGTGCCAGAACCGACGGTCTCGACAGAGCGAGTCATCGCCGACGGGGGTCATCAAAAGACTGCCTGAGCGTTGGCTTCTATCCTCACTCAACCTTCGAGTCCGAGACTCGTAAACTCATTGAGAGCAGTAGGTCATGAGACAATTATCATCAATCAGGGCTCCGCATCGAGAATGATAGGGGAGAACGATCCGTGGACCGGCGGCGCGTACGAACTCGGCCAGGCCGTGGATTCCCATCGGTTCTTCGATCCCGGCGGCAACCACGGTACCTTCATCGCCACCTTGGAGCCCGATGATCAGGCCGCGGTGATGGAGATCCTCGAACGCTGGACGGGGATTGAACCCAACCCGCCGGCTGCTGTAGTGAAAGGTCTCGACGGGCGGCGCTATTGGCAGCTGCCGCCGGAGGTACTGGAAGTGTCCGAGTAGACGTCCCGTTTCAGGGAGGTGTGGTCATGCGCGGTGTTGGAGAGATGGTGGTGGCGGTGCTTCTCGTGGCGGGGTGCGGAGCGGCGCCGGAACCGGCGCCGCCGGATCCGGTTCAGGACTCAACCATGGTCTCGCGCGCGGAACTGCTCGAACTGTACGAACGGGCAAACGCGGCGTACGAAGCCGGAGAGATCGGTGTCTTCCGGGAGCTGACGGGGGAGCTGGTCGAGGCCTGGCCCGACCACCCGCGGCTGGTCTACAACCTGGCCTGCGGACACGCCCTGGAAGGCAACAGTGATGCTGCCCTCGATCTCCTGGACCGTTTGGTGGCGATGCGGGTCGCGTTCGAGCCTTGGGACGACGAAGACCTTGTGTCGCTTCGGGGGATGCCGCGCTTTGATGGCCTGATGGATCGATTTGCCGAGGCAACCGCGCCCACCTTTGTCGGCGAGGTGGCCTTCCGGTTGGACGATCCCGAGTTCGCGCCCGAGGATGTGGCCTGGGACCCGGTCTCGGGTGATCTCTTCCTCTCCAGCATCAGGCAACGCAAGATCGTTCGCATGGATGGTGGGGGCCGGAAGGCTCGATTCGTCGGCTACCCGGAGACCGACATGCTGGCCGCGCTCAGCATGGCCGTGGATGCCGAACGGCGGGTGCTCTGGCTGACCACCGCTGCGGCGCCGAGCATGATCGACTACCGGGCCGAGGAGCACGAAGGCCGCTCGGAGCTGCTCGGGTTCGAGCTCGACAGCGGACGGTTGGTCGTTCGGGCCGTCGCCCCCGCCGATGGCGAACGGCACGAGTTGAACGACCTGGCGATCGACTCCGACGGCGGGGTGCTGGTGGGGGACGCCCCGGTGGGTGCGATCTACCGTCTGGCACCGGGTGCGGAGGCGTTCGAAACGGTGGTTTCGCCTGGAACGCTGTTCTCGCCCCAGGGGATCGTGATCCTGCCGGACGGTGGGCCGACCCTGGTCGCCGACTACAGCAGGGGTCTGTGCCGGATCGATCCGGACGGGGGTGTGCGGCTCCTCAGGTCCCCTCCGAACTCGTGGCTCGGAGGGATCGACGGCCTGACGGTGACGGGACCGCGCGAGCTCATGGCGGTCCAGAACGGCGTCACTCCGAATCGGGTGGTGCGAATCCGGTTGTACGAGACCTTTGTGGATGTGGCCGCGGTGGAGGTGCTCGACCTGGCCCACCCCGAACATGACCAGCCCACCTTGGGAGAGGTTGTCGGTGGTGACTTCCTATACGTGGCCAACAGTTTGTGGGGCGCGTGGGATCGCGAGGGAAAGCTGGTGGAGGGCCGGACCCTCACCCCACCGGTGATTCTGCGGATCGAGCTCTGAGCGCCCACCCGGAAGATCCGCCAGCTGGGGCCCGAAGCGGCGTATGATGTGTCGCTGAAAGGGGACGATGATGCGACAGTTGATCTGCATGAGCCTCGTGTTCGGATTGTGCCTGGGAGTTGTGACTCAGGCCGCCGGCCAGGAGACCCAACGCGATACGGCGTTCTACGTCGACAAATACGAGGATCCGGCCATTGAGGAGTTGGAGGCCGCCAACCAGGCGCTCATCGAGGCGGCCAAGGCCAAGACCGAGGAGATCCTCGCGGCCTATCGTGACGCCGAAAAGGCCCGCACCGAGCCGAAGCAGAAGCTGCGTTTTGATCTCGAAGGCCTCGTCAAACCGTCGGGCCCCGAGGCCTTTTCAACGAGGGTCTGGCATTTCCCGCCGACGCCTCAGTATCTCACCGGCGCCTGCTGGAGTTTTTCCTCGACCTCGTTCATGGAGTCCGAGATCAAGCGGATCAACGGCCGCGAGATCAAGCTGTCGGAGATGTGGACGGTGTACTGGGAGTTCGTCAACAAGGCCCGCGGAGTCATCGCCTCGCGCGGCGAGAGCGTCTATAACCACGGATCGCAGACCGCCGCCCTGATGGTGGTCTTCAAAGAGCACGGCGTGGTGCCCAGGGCAGACTACGAGGGTGTGGTCACCGAAGACCAGCGATTCAACCACGATCTCATGGTGGACCAGATCCGCTCGTTCCTCGGATGGTGCGAGGAACAGAACTTCTGGGACGAGGACATCGTCGTTGCCATGGTCCGCCGAATCCTCGACGAAACCATGGGCCGGCCGCCTGAGACCGTGGTGTGGGACGGGGTCGAGATGACGCCGACGGATTTTCTGGCCAACGTGTGCCAGGTCGATCCGGGCGATTACGTGAGTCTGATGTCAACCCTCTCGGTGCCGTTCTACAGCCGAGGAGAATATGCGGTGCCGGATAACTGGTGGCACGATGCCGGCTATGTCAACGTGCCGCTCGACGTCTGGTACAACACGATTCTGAAGGTCATCGGGTCGGGCCGCAGCATGGTGATTGGCGGTGACGTCTCCGAGCCCGGCCTCAACGGATTCGAAGATGTGGCGGTGGTGCCGAGCTTCGACATCCCGGCCGAGTACATCGACCAAAGTGCCCGTGAATTCCGCTTCGCCAACGGAACCTCCACCGACGACCACGGCATCCACATGGTGGGCCACACGGTGCTAGACGGTCATGATTGGTTCCTCATCAAGGACTCGAACCGGTCGTCGCGCCATGGCGCCTTCGAGGGCTATTACTTCTACCGGGACGACTTCGTCCGGCTCAAGATGCTGACCTTCACCGTCCACAAGGACCAGATCCCGGAGATCCTCGCCAGGGTGGATTCGCCCTAGCGAGTCGCGCTGACCATTTTTTGGACTCGGGACTCGGGACTCGGGACTCGGGACTCGGGACTCGGGATTCGGGACTCGGGACTCGTTGCCTCTCAATGGGTTGAAGAACAAAGAGAAGCGGTGTGATGGTCGCCCGGCATGACCTTCAGTTCGGAAGAACTCCAGAATTTCACATCAGGTTCATCTCACGCGAGACGCGGGTGACGGTCCGGGCAACCGTCTCACCCACGTGGTCGGTTTGGGCAATCCTCCTGGGCGTGCTCGAGCCCGGTGGCGATGAGGGTTCGCACATGGTCGTCGGCGATGGAGTAGAAGACGACGCGGCCGGCGCGCCGGGCCGAGACCAAGTTGCGGTCGTTGAGGAGCCGGAGCTGGTGGCTGATGGCCGACGCCGACAGGCCCGCTCTCTCGGCCAGGTCTCCCACGCTGACTCCATCTTCGGAGTCCGCCAGCGTGCGCAGGATCTTGAGCCGGGTGGGGTCACCGAGTGCGGAGAACAACCGGCTGAGACACTCGACCGCCCACTCCGGAAGCGGCTCGCCGGCGGGGGAGCAGGCCGATTGTGTGATTTCGGGTGGCGGCGCTTTCGTTCTAGTCATCTGATCGACTCCTTGCTGCTCAGACGGACCTCGGCCTCTGCGGGGGGCCGTCGGGTTCGCGGGAGAATCGCCTCCGGAAGGCCAACGAGACGTTGACCAGGCCGATCATGACCGGCACCTCCACGAGCGGCCCGATGACCGCGGCGAAGGCGACGCCGGATCCGATGCCGAAGGTGGCGATGGCCACGGCGATGGCCAGCTCGAAGTTGTTCGACGCGGCGGTGAAGCTCAGGGTCGCGGATCGGGGGTAATCGGCGCCCATTCTCTTTGACATGAAAAAGGACACCAGGAACATGACCACGAAGTAGATCAGCAGCGGGATCGCGATCCGGATGACGTCGAGCGGCAGCTCAACGATCACCTCGCCCTTGAAGGAGAACATCACGAAGATCGTGAACAGCAGCGCGATGAGGGTGAGCGGGCTGATGGCGGGGATGAACTTCGCGTGGTACCACGTCTTGCCCTTGAGTCTGATGAGGGAGAAGCGGGTGATGATTCCGGCCAAGAATGGGATGCCCAGATAGATAAACACGCTCTTCGCGATCTGGCCGATGGTGATCTGAACCTCGGTGCCCGCCAGACCGAACCACGTGGGAAGGACCGTGATGAACACCCAGGCGTAGACCGAATAGAAGAGCACCTGGAAGACGGAGTTGAAGGCCACCAGTCCGGCGCAGTACTCGTTGTCGCCGCTCGGCCAGCTCGTTCCAGACGATGACCATGGCGATGCAGCGGGCGAGACCTATCAGGATCAGGCCCACCATGTAATCCGGCTTGTCGGCCAGCAGGGCGATGGCCAGACCGAACATCAGGATCGGCCCGATGATCCAGTTTTGGATCAAGGACAGGCCGAGTACCTTCCAGTCCTTGAACACCCGGCCCATTTCCTCGTAGCGCACCTTTGCCAGCGGCGGGTACATCATGAGGATGAGCCCCACCGCGATGGGGATGTTGGTGGTGCCCACCGAAAATCGACCCCAGAATTCGGCGATATCGGGCCACAAAAATCCAGTGCCGACGCCGAGGGCCATTCCTGCGAAGATCCACACGGTCAGATAGCGGTCGAGAAGCGAGAGCTTCCGCGTGAGGCCCCGTGCGTCGGTCATGGATTCTCCCGTGCCTGCATGCCATCGGCCTTGGCGGCAAGGGTATCGATCCACTTGCTGCGCGCCGCCTCGTAGCCCAAGCGGCACAAATCCTCCACTGGTAACCAGCGCAGCTGGGTGATCGCCGCGCTGTCGGCATGAAGCTGGGGGTCATCCGCCGCGACGGCCAACGCGGTTTCAATCCAGTGCCGGGCCCCTTCGTCCGTGGCGAGCCCGAAGTACACCCATCTGCCTTCCCGACGTTCCACCACCAGGCCGGCGATCTTGAGCTCGCGGAGGTGGGCCGACACGGTGGACGGGGCCAGCTTCAAGACCTCGGTGATCTGGCAGACGCAGAGTTCACCGGAACCCAGCATCGCCACCGTCCTCAGGCGGGCCGGGTGGCCCAATGCACGTGATGCGGTGACCGCAGAATCCAGATCATTATTCATCATTTCGTCTTCTCGCGAAATGTAGTATTGTTTTGTTGTGCTGTCAATTCGTGGGGGCCTCCTTCCCTCGCGACCGGGAGCGTCGATGACCTGGAAGACCGAGTGGAAGCCCCTCGCCTGGATCGTGGCGGTGTTCCTTGTGGCCTTCTATCTTCCGGTGGGCACGGCCCGCTTCGATGGTTCGGTGGCCGAGGCCCTCCACCTGGTCAGGTGGTATGCCCGTGAGCACGTCCTCCTCTGTCTGGTGCCGGCCTTCTTCATCGCCGGTGCCATCTCGAGCTTTGTCAGCCAGGCGGCGGTGATCAGGTACCTCGGTCCTCGGGCTCCACGTCCGGTGGCCTACGGTGTGGCCGCCGTGAGCGGCACGATCCTCGCCGTCTGTTCCTGCACTGTCTTGCCGCTGTTCGCCGGCATCTACCAGATGGGCGCCGGGTTGGGGCCGGCGACGACGTTTCTGTACTCGGGTCCGGCCATCAACGTTCTGGCCATCGTCTTCACCGCCAACGTGCTCGGCCTCAAGCTCGGCATGGCCCGTGCGGTGGGTGCGGTGTTTTTCGCGGTGGTCATCGGGTTGGTCATGCAGCGACTGTTTCGGCGATCGGAGACCGAGCGGGAGGCGGCGGCCATGGCGCTGCCCGAGCCCGAGGCCACACGGCCGCTGTGGCAGAGCGCGCTCTTTTTCGGCGACTCAGGTGGCGGTGTTGATCTTCGCCAACTGGGCACGGCCGGACGATTCGGCTGGTTTGTGGCACGTCGTCTGGACCCTCAAGTGGCCGCTGACGGCGACGGCTTCCGGACTGCTGGCGGTCCTTCTGGTTCGCTGGTTCGGTGTGGCTTGGTGGAAGGCGGCGGTCGCCGCGGTCCCGGTAGTTGTGCTGGCGTTGGTCTGGCCGGAGCATCCGGAGGTTGCCTTCGCTGCCGGTATCGTCGGACTGGCTGTCCTGACCGCCGCCGGCGGTGGGGAGCTCGGGCAGTGGTTCGACGCGAGCTGGGGCTACGCCAAACAGATCCTTCCCCTGCTGCTGGTCGGGGTCCTTCTTGCCGGCCTCCTCCTTGGACGACCGGGGCACGAGGGGCTGGTGCCGTCGGCGTGGATCGCAGGTGCGGTGGGAGGCAACTCCATCGGCGCCACGGCGCTGGCGGCCGTGGCCGGTGCCCTCATGTACTTCGCCACCCTGACCGAGGTGCCGATCCTGCAGGGGCTGATGGGAAGTGGGATGGGGGACGGCCCGGCGCTGGCTCTGCTGCTGGCCGGTCCGGCCCTGTCGCTGCCCAACGTACTGGTGATCGCGAGCGTCATCGGCTGGCGGAAGACCGGGACCTTTGTGGTCCTGGTGGTGGTGATGGCGACGATTTCAGGTGTGGTTTTCGGAGCGCTGTTTGCGTAGGGGAGGATGACATGAAGGAGATCAAGGTGCTCGGTCCGGGTTGCCCTCGGTGCGAGAATCTCGCTCAGATGACGCGGGAGGCGGCAGATCAGATGGGTCTTGACTACAATCTCGAGAAGATCACCGACATCCGGGAGTTTCCCAAGTTCGGGCTGATGATGACTCCTGGCCTGGTGGTGGATGGACAGCTCAAGGTCCAGGGCAAGGTGCCGTCCATGGACGAGATCAAGGGTCTGTTGGCTTGACGGGGAGGGATGATGAACAAACGATTCGTGGGTGGCGTCGTGGTGGTTCTGCTGATTGCGACTGGAGTCATGATCGCTGGCGCGGCCGAGGAGGATCAGGCTGCGACGACCGTTGACCGGTCCGAAACGGACCAGGTCGTGGCGTACTATTTCTATGGCAACGTCCGCTGCGCAACCTGCCGCAAGCTCGAGGCCTATTCGAAGGAGACCATTGAGGGCGACTTCGCGGAGGAGATCGCGTCTGGCCGGTTGGAGTGGCGTGCGGTCAACGTGGACGAGCCCGAAAACGAGCACTTCGTCACCGATTTCGAACTCGTCACCAGAGCCTTGGTCCTGGTGGAGTACATCGATGGTGAGATGGTCCGCTGGAAGGACCTGAAGCTGATCTGGAAACTGGTGGGAGACAAGCCCGGGTATATGACCTACGTTCGGGAGGCGACGACTGAGTTCCTCCAGGAGGGGTGATGGATCCGGGCGATGTGGGGGTCCTCTCGGCCCTGTGGCTCGGCATCCTGACCTCCATCAGTCCGTGTCCTCTGGCGACGAATATCGCTGCGGTTTCGTACGTCGGTCGGCACGTGGGCAAGCCCGGGACCACCCTCTTGGCCGGCGCCCTTTACAGCGCGGGTCGGATCGTGGCCTACGTGGTGCTCGGAGCGGCTGCGGTGTGGAGTCTGATGTCGGTTGTGGCGGCGTCGAGCTTCCTCCAGGGGACCTTCAGCCGGCTGCTCGGCCCCCTGTTGATCCTGGTTGGACTCCTCCTGCTTGGGATTATTCAGCCTTGATATCAAGGGTTTTAGGGTCAGCGAGGCGATGCAACGGAGGGTGGACCGGGCCGGCGTCTGGGGTGCTCTCCCGCTCGGTGCCGCCTTGGCCCTCGCCTTCTGTCCGGTGTCGGCTGCCCTGTTCTTCGGCTCCCTGATCCCCATGGCCACGGAGCAGCGCTCACCGATCCTCATGCCGGCCGTCTACGGACTTGGCACCGGGCTGCCGGTGGTGGTCTTCTCCGTGTTCATCGCCCTTGGCGCGGGTTGGGTCGGGAGAGCCTTCGACAGGCTCACCGTGTTCGAGTGGTGGGCCCGCCGCGTCACCGCTGTGGTGATCATCGCCGTGGGAGTCTACGAGACCCTGCGAACGACGCTCTTCCTGATGTGACGTCGCCGGCTCCTGGTCGTTTTACCCGCCGAACTTTGTGGCTGCGCCATCGATGTGACCTCCGGCCTTGGCCAGATCCTCGGGGGTCATGGCGGGCTGGATCTCGATCGAGGCGTTGAATGCCATGAACCACGGTTCGGCGATCATGGCGAGATCGCTGGGATCGTCGAAGTTGACGAAGAGAATGGCGGTGCGCTGGCCGTACTCGGCGACGAAGTAGGCCGCCTCGGGCTTCTGCTCGTTGAGGATGCTCTCGAGCATGGCGCTGGCCTCACCCTGTCGGGAGAGTTCGTTGAAGGTGTCGGTGTCCATCACCACTTTCATCATGAACCGCATGGTTGGTTCCTTTCGGCTGTGGTTGATTGTAGTAGTTAAGACTCGATCTCATATTACCACAGAAAGACCCCGATTCGAGTTGGGTTCTCTGGATCAGGTCATGGTGGGCGGATAGCTGCAGGCGGCCAGCAGATCAACGGCCTTGGCAAGCCGTTGCCTGAGGGCGTCCGGGTCGTCGTCGAGTTCGGGGTGGCGTGGCGCCCATTTGAATTCCGAGCGCTGGTCGCGGACCGTGACTGAAGCGAAGTTCTCGGACCGGACCAGCTCGCGGAGGGCCTCGCGAGTCGGCGTCTACGGGTTCGTCATCGCCGTCTCGCCGCTCTTCGCGGTCGCCTATGTCTGGCGGCGCGGTGCGCTGAAGCCGTTCCCGCGGTACCGGACCGGGAACGGCGCGGGCGCCGATCGCGGCGCCGTGGCAGTCGGTCCCGACCCGACCCGCGAGGTACTCGACGAAGGAACGCCCGCCGAATGGAACGAGGTGACGCCCAACCTCGGTTGGTTGCTGCTCGGGTCGGTCTTCGCCGCCGCGCTGCTCAATGCCGGCCCGATCACCGCCACCCTGTTGGCGAGCGACAACGAAGCCGAGTTCGTCACCCGGTTCTCGTTCGCGGTGTTGCTCGCCCGGATCCCGCTGTTCCTGTTCCAGGCGGTCCAGGCGGCACTCCTGCCCGGGCTCAGCCGTCTCGCCGCACACGGGGAACTCGTCGAGTTCCGTGCCGGCCTGCTCCGGCTGGCCTACCTGGTGATCGCCGTGGGTGTGGTGGGAACCATCGGGGCCTTCATCCTCGGGCCGTTTCGCGGCCGACGTCGTCTACGAGGTCGACCTGAGCGGGCGCACGCTCGCGATTCTGGCGCTCGCCAGCAGCTTCTACATGCTGGCGTTGGCACTCGCCCAAGCCGTGATCGCGCTCAAGGGACATGCCCTCGTGTCGCTGGGGTGGGGAATCGGTGTCGTGACCTTCGTGCTCGTGACGTGGCTGGCGAGCGACGATCTGTTCCGGCGCATCGAACTCGGGCTGCTGTTCTCGTCGATCGCCGCCTTGTTGGCGTTCGCCATCGCACTCCGAGCACGCCTCGCGTCGGGCGTCGTGCCCGACCAGGGGTCGGTCATCGAGGCGACGACGCCGCTCGACTAGATCTTCCTGTCCAGGACTCGGGGTGACGGGTGGTGGTCTGTGGTGTGGTCATGAGGGTAGTTCGAGGAGGTCGATCGGGCGTCGGCCGCCATGTAGTCGCCGTGGTTGCGGCGCTGGTGGTTGTAGGTGATGAGCCAGGCGTCAGCTTCGCGCTTGAAGTTGTCGGATCGAGGTGAAGCAGCGCCGATGGAACGCTGGCCGCCAGCACTCTTGGAGCATGGTTCCTTGGAAGCGTTCGACCACGGCGTTGTGGTTCGGTGAACGCGCCGGGATGAACACCCGGGTGACCTTCTTGGCGGCGAGCGCATCGGCGAAGCGGGTGGCTTTGTATTCGGGTCCGTTGTCGGCGACGATCGCTTGGATCGGGAACCCGAGCTTGCGCCACACGTTCCAGATCCGTTCGAAGAACGCGACCGACACGGTCTTGTCGACGGTGCCGACAACGATCCACGCCGTCGCCCACCGCGTTGCGGTGTCGACAGCGGTCAGTTGGTAGACCTTGCCGACACCTTTGAGGTTCCCGATGTAGAACGAGTCAACCGACACCAGGCCGCCGGGTTTGCCGGACCAGTGGCAGAATCCGAACGGTTCGTCTTCGACCGCGACCTCGGTGACGAGGCCGGTCGTAGCGCGGCGATCGCCGCAGCTCGAGCCAGACGCTGGTGGCGACGCCCGAGACCGTGAGCGACCAGCAGGTTCTGCACGGTTGATTTGCTGATCTCGAAGCCCTGATCGGCGAGCCGGTCGGCGTATTGGCGGCATCCCAACGTTGGGATCGTGATCGCCAATGTCAACAGCATCTCGACGATGTGGGTGGGTGTCGCGTTCGGCATCGCCGGCGGCCGCCTCGTCTTGGGCAGGAGCGCTGCGAGCCCGTACTTCGCGGCCGTGTTGCGCCATTTGTAGAACGTCTTGTGACGATCCCGAACATGCGACATGTCGCAGCGATGTTGCCGGTCTGGCGAGCATGATCCAAGGCGCGGACGCGCTGCTGGTACACAATCTGATCTGAGGTCACGGTGGTGGTCCCTTCGTGGGTCTGTAGGAGGAACCACAGGTTCCACCACCGGGCCCACCTCACGGCGGACCTGTCACCTCTACCCCTGGACAGGAAGTCCTAGACGGGCGGTGCGCCGGGGTCAACGGGCTTTGGTGGCTTCGAGGGCGAGGTCGTTCTCGACCATCATCTTGATCAGGGTCGCGAAGTCGACCTCGGGCTCCCAGCCCAGCTTCTCCTTGGCCTTGGACGGATCACCGATCAACAGATCGACCTCGGCGGGCCGGAAGAACTTCGGGTCCTGGCGCACGTACGGCTCGCCAGTCGTCGATCCCCACCTCCGCGAACGCCCACTCCACGAACTCCTCGACCGAGTGCGTCTCGCCCGTCGCCATCACGTAATCGTCGGGCTCGTCCTGCTGCAGCATCATCCACATGCCCTTGACATAGTCGCCCGCATATCCCCAGTCACGCTTCGCGTCCAAGGTGCCCATC
The DNA here is from genome assembly GCA_963710645.1 of uncultured Holophagae bacterium. GTDB lineage: Bacteria > Acidobacteriota > Thermoanaerobaculia > Thermoanaerobaculales > Sulfomarinibacteraceae > FEB-10. Next base: position 1,868,279 of record CAVQBD010000009.1, read on the forward strand.
ACCAACTCGTGCTGCAACCCCAGCTTGATCCGCGCCGCCGCGTTCGTGATCTTGCGCGTCACGAACTCGATCCCGCGCCGCGGGCCCTCGTGATTGAACAAGATCCCCGAACACGCAAACAGGTCGTACGACTCGCGATAGTTCACCACGATGTCATGGCCGAACACCTTCGCACACCCATACGGCGAACGCGGATGGAACGGCGTCAACTCGGTCTGCGGGGTCTCACGCACCTTGCCGAACATCTCCGACGACGACGCCTGATAGAAGCGGATCGGGTTGTTCTGCGCCCCACCCACCATCCGGATCGCCTCCAACATCCGCAACACACCCAACCCGGTGATGTTCGCCGTCAACTCCGCCTGCGAGAACGACAACGCCACGAAGCTGATCGCACCCAGGTTGTACACCTCGTCGGGCTGCGCCAACTGCAACGCCGCCACCAACGACGGCAGATCCGCCAGATCCCCCGGCACCAACTCCAAGAACGGCAACTCCTCCTGCAGCTTCGTCGCCCGCGGATTGTTCTGCCCCTTCACCATCCCGTACACGTCATAGCCCTTGTCGTGCAGGAACTCCGCGAGATGAAAACCGTCCTGTCCGGTGATCCCGGTGATGAACGCACGTGGCATGGCGAGCGAGTCTAGGAGCGGCAACGTCGGACCCACGTGCGCCCGCCGTCGCCCCCATCGCTACGCTGCGAGCAATGTCACACGAGCGGTTGCAGGTGGCGCTCGACGCCGGCCCGCTCCACGGCCCACGTACCGGGATCGGCAACGCGGTCGCGTGGACGATCGACGCGTTGCGGCGTCGGCACGACCAGTACTCCGAACTCGAACCCAGCGGTGGCGCCGGACCGGACACCGGCATCGAGTTGCAGCCGTACGTGACGTCTGCGCGAGCCGAGCTGCATCCCGGTGAGCGGCGGCTGCCGATCCCGGCGACGGTCGCCCACCGCCTGTGGGCCCGGGCGTCCGTCCCACGGATGGACCGCTGGCTCGGCCGTCCCGACGTGGTGCACGGCACCAACTACGTCGTGCCGCCGACTCGCGTGCCGCGTCTCGTGAGCGTGTACGACTGTTGGTTCCTCGACCATCCCGACGACGCCGATCCCGACGTGGCGCGGGCCGGCGCCGTCCTCCGACGGGCCATCGGCGAGGGCGCGGAGGTCGTCACGTCGTCGGCCGCAACGACGGAGCGTGTGCGCGAGCTGTTCGAGACGGCCGACGTCACCACCGTGCACCTCGGCGCACCCCCCGAAGACCGGGCCGAACGGCAAACGGTCCCTGCGCTCGGCGATCCCGAGGCGCCGTTCGTGCTGGCGTTGGGAACGGTGGAGCGTCGAAAGAACCTGACGACGCTCGTCGGCGCATTTGCGCGGCTGGCCGCCGAACACCGAACCGTCCAGCTGCGCATCGCCGGGCGCGACGGGAACGACTCGGCGACGCTCGAGTCGGCGCTCGACCGCCTCCGACCGGACGTGCGGGTTCGAGTGGTGCGCCACGCAACGGTCGACGAGCCGGTGAAGCGCTGGCTGCTCGACCACGCAGCCGTGCTGGCCTATCCGTCGCTCGACGAAGGATTCGGTTTCCCGATCCTCGAGGCCCAGCGCGCCGGGACACCGGTCGTGGCGAGCTCGGCCGGATCGATCCCCGAAGTCGCCGGCGCCGGAGCGCTCCTCAGCCTGCCACTCGACCAGGATGCGCTCGCCGCCAACCTGTTCTGGGCGCTCGACAGCCCGACCCGGCGCGCCGAATTGATCGAGCGCGGTCGGGCCAATGTCGAACGGTTCTCGTGGGAACGAACCGCCGACGAGTTGACCGCGATCTATCTCCGACTGGGTCGGGAGGCCTGACATGCGCACCGATTCGCATTCCGACCGGATCACCGTGATCTCCGGCGGCGTCGGCGCGGCTCGCTTCCTCCGCGGGTTGATCGACGCCGTCGACCCGAGCCGGATCACCGCGGTCGTCAACACCGGCGACGACACGGTGCTCCACGGGCTGTCGATCTCTCCCGACCTCGACACCATCACCTACACGCTCGCCGGAGCGATCGATCCCGAACGCGGCTGGGGGCTCGTCGACGAGACGTGGCGGGCAATGGCGGCGCTGGACCGATACGCGGCCGTTCGACCCGCCGGGTCGACGGCGGCGCCGCAGTGGTTCAACCTCGGTGACCAGGACCTCGCCACGCACTTCTACCGCACGGCCCGGCTCGCCGAGGGCGCAACGCTGACCGAGGTCACCGACGAGATCCGTCACGCCTGGAACGTCCCGATCCGCCTGCTTCCGATGTCCGATCAGCGGCGGTCGACGATCGTGTCGGTGACCGAGGACCCCGATGCGGCCGGTGCGGCGCGCGACGTGTCGTTCCAGGACTACTTCGTGCGCCTGCGCCACTCGGTTCCGGTCGCTGCGGTCCGTTTCGACGGCGATGCCCAGCTCGCGCCTGCGGCGGCGTCAGCCCTCTCCGACGCCGGCGTGCATCGTGATCGCACCCTCGAATCCCCTGGTCTCGATCGGCCCGATCCGCTCGCTCGACGAATGTCGACGACACGCTCGCCGTCGCAACGCGATCGGGTCGTCGCCGTGTCGCCGATCGTCGGCGGCGAGGCGCTCAAGGGCCCGGCCGACCGCATGCTGCGCGAGCTCGGTCACGAACCGAGCGTGGTCGGCGTCGCCCGGATGTACGCCTCGATCGCCTCCGTGCTCGTGATCGACCCGCTCGACGCACACCTGCGCGATGCGGTCGAAGCGGCGGGCATGCGTTGCGTCGTCACACCGTCGGTGATGTCGACGCCGGAGATCGCCCGGGCACTCGCCGAGACGACGCTCGCGTCAGTGGCGGATCACTGACGGGTCCTGGCCAGCCCGTCGGCGAGTGAGGTCCACGGCGACCAGCCGAGATGGATCCGCGCCCGCACGGGCGAGACGGCGAACCGCGGGAGATCGTCCGGACGCGCCGGGGCGACGGTCGGCGCAGGCGCCGGCACCACCGCCGATCTCTCGCCACAGGTCGCGCAACGTCGTCTGCACGCCGGTCCCGATGTTGATGACGAGACCACTCCCACGTTCGCCGGCCCGGACGAGTGCGTCGACGACGTCGTCGATGAACACGAAGTCGCGCGTCTGGCGACCGTCGCCTTCGAACGACGGCGGGACGGCACCGTGCTGCGCAGCGAGGAACGCCGCCACGACACCGCCGTCGGGGCGCTGACGGGGACCGTAGACCGATGCCGAGCGCGAGGGCGGTGAACTCGATCATGTCGCGCTCGCGGTACGTCGACATCAGGTCGATCGACGGCCCGTGCCACAACGCCACGCACGCCCGCGTGGCGTGATGTCGCCCTCCTTGACGGGGAGCGCCGCCGCGGCGGGTTGACCGTACAGCGCCGAGGCCGGCATGGTGGTCACGACCTTCGACACGCCGTGTCGGCGCGCCGCTTCCATCGTCGCGAGGGCGGCGTCGAACCCGCGACCCTGTGCCCGCGGCGACGCGATCCGCCCGCGGGAACAGCGCCAGTTGGTACACGAGCTCCGGTCGACGCATGCCGAACAGAGAGTCGGCCGTCGGACGACGTCGCGTCGATGTGGTGGATCTTCAACGAGCCGCCGGTCGGCGCGGCGCCGGCCGTGCGGGCATCGGCGAGGTTCGCCGAGTGAGCCGGTCGACAGGTCGTCGATCACGTCGACGTCGTGCTCCTCGGCGAGGAGTCGATCGACGAGATGGGACCCGATGAATCCCGCTCCACCGATCACCGCGATTCTCATGCGCTGCAGGCTCGAGCAGCTGCGCCGTGTGCCGGGTCACTCGGTCGAGGGCACCGGTCGAACGCAACGTGGTCGCCGGCGGCGACGACCCCGTCGGCGCCGATCATCGCTTCGATCACGGTCGCGTCGGACTCGACCCGGCCCATCACGAGCGACGACTCGACCTGTGCACGAGCTCCGACGAACGCGCCCGGCAGCACGACGGTGTCGACGACCGTGCTCCCCGCCTCGATGACCGCGCCCGAACCGACGATCGTGTTCATCACGGTCGCACCCGGGTCGACGGTCGCATCGGCGCGCGATCGCCTCGACATGAGTCGTGGAGTCGATCGTCGCCGAGCAGGTCGAGGTTGGCGGCCCGGTAGAGGTCGGGGACGCCGGCGTCGATCCAGTAGTCGTCGGTCGCGCAGCCCGTACACGGTGCCCGCCGCGACGAGCTGCGGGAAGGTGTCGCGCTCGATCGACACTCGTGGAGCCGGGAGCGATCAGGTCGAGCACGCGACGGTTCGAACACGTAGGTGCCGGCGTTGATCAGATTGCTCGGTTCGGTGCCCGGCGCCGGCTTCTCGACGAACTGAGCGATCCGCCCGCTGCCGTCGGTGCGTCGACGAGTTCGACGACACCGAACGCCGACGGGTCGTCGACGCCGATCAGGTGGATCGTGGCGTCAGCGCCCGCCGTGCGGTGCGCGTCGACCAGCGCGGCCACGTCGAGGTCGGTCATCACGTCGCCGTTTGCGACCACGAACGTCGAGTCGATCCCGGCTGCGTCGGCCGCGAAGCGGATCGCTCCACCGGTGTCGAGCGGCTCGGGCTCGACGGCGTAGGTGAGCGCGAACGTCGCCGCACCGTCCGTCGGGGAAGGCCTCGATGAACGGTTCGGGCTTGAAGCCGAGCGCGAGGACGACGTCGGTGACGCCACCGCGGGCGAGACGGCCGATCAGCCGCTCGATCATCGGGACGTGACCGATCGGCAGCATCGGCTTGGGGACGTGTTCGGTCAGCGGACGCAACCGGCGTTCCGAAGCCGCCGACCAGGACGACGGCGTGCATCAGCTGTCGGTTTCGTCGGCCGGCACCTCGGTCGTGACCGGGTCGGTGCTCGTCGGCCCGTCGCTCGACACCGGTGTCTCGACCGCCGGACCCACGTCCTCCTCGCCGATCTCGTCGGTGCCGACGGTCACGTCGCCGTCGGAGTCGACCTCGACGCCCGGGAAGAGCTCGTCGGTGCCGGGCTGGCCGCTGTCGTTGAGCGCATCCTCTTCGAAGCTGTCGATCCACGGCGGCTTGCCGACGTCGGTGCCGTCGGGAACGAAGGCGATGACGACCACCATCGCGTCCTGGTCGAGCGCGAATGTCGTCGAAGCCGGCGATGAACGTCGTGCCGTCACCGGTGTCGCTGAAGTTGTCCCAGCGCACGACGCTGCGAACGCCGATCTCGGTCTCGCCGTCGATCGTGCACTTGGTCTCGCCGGTCTTCGAACACGCCGTCCTCCTGGAACCGGCGGGCAACTGGCGCGCTGGTCCTCGGGGAACTGCAGGACGTCGTCGCTGAGCTCGACGCCGTACACGTCGAGGAACACGCCGAGCGTGGCCGGCGACCCGACCGACGCCGACGAGAACGGGTGCCAGTGGATCACGCCGTCGTCGTGGCTGTGGATGCCGGTGCGGGCGAACTCGTGGTTGGACGGGCGGCCGTTGGCGTCCGAGCTTCTCCGTCGCCCGTTGAGCTGGACCCACGTGTCGCACAGGTAGAACCCGTAGGAGTGGTGCCAGTGGTCGTCGACGGTCGGCGCGCGAGGCATCGGCGGCGGCGAGTCTCACGGGCGTAGACGACGAGCGCCGAGCCGAGCACGATGACGAGCGGCGACGATCATCGGGAACAGGGTCCCACCCTGGAAGCGGACCTTCTGCGCCCTTGCCCTTCTGGGCGAGCCGCGCGGCCTTCTTGGTGGATGACGAGGAGGGTGCCACGGACGGCAGGCTATCGGTCGGCGGCCAACGCTGGTCGCCGGCGAGCGTCCGGGCCGAGGCGTCGATAGCGTGTACGCCGTCGCCGACGGCGGCCGGCGAGGCGTGTTCGACCGACCCACGCCCGACCGTCTCGCCCGATCTCGCCGCACCGACCGGGTCGGCGAGGAGCTCGCGGAGCGCCTCGACGAACGCGTCGGGTCGTCCGGTGGCACCGCGACCCCACCACCCGACTCCGCGAGGATCCCCGGGACCGCGGTTCCGGGTCGATCGACGCGAGCACCGGGCGGCCGGCCGCCATGATCGAGTACGTCTTCGACGGCACCGACACCGGCCGAGGCCCGCGCTTGAGCGGCACGACGTGGACGTCGCCGGTCGCCAGCAGTTCGGCGAGGCGGTCCGGTTCGACGTAGCCGGCGAAGATGACGTTGGCGAGGTCGGCGCGCGGCGGCGTCGAGCACGGCCGTGCCGCGCCGTCGCCGTTGATCAGGAACGTGACGTCGGGGAGCTCGCGGGCGGCGGTCGACCATCAGGTCGAGCGACTGCGAGAACCCGACGTTCCCGGCGTACAGCACGACCGGTTCGTCGCCGATGCCGAGCTCGTCGCGGTACGGCGTGAGCCGATCACCGGGAACGATCGCGTCGGTGTCGACGAAGTTCGGGATCACGTGCACCGGGTCGTGGCTCGCGTCGGCGGCACACTTCACCGCGCGACGTTGTCGCGCAGGTCGTCGACAGGACGGTGACCGCGTCGGCGACGCGGTAGCTCCAGCCGCTCGAGCAGCCGTGAGCGCGCCGATGACCCAGCGATTGGTGATCGCACCGGTCTCGATCGCGGCGTCGGGGAAGACGTCTTGGATGTTGAACACGAAGCGGCGCACGGCGCAGCACGGCGACGAGCCATCCGATCAGGCCGAGCGTGAGCGGCGGCGACATCACGAGCACGGTGTCGACCCGGCGGAACCAGCCCCCGGCGCGCAGCGCCTGGACGCCGGCGAGCAGCGTGTACGCCGAGGAACCCGACGGCCCGCCGAGCAGGTTGGTCTTGTCGTCACCGGGGAACGGATGGACCGCGTGATCGAACCCCACGGGGTGCGCTCGACGCGGCACCAGGCGACCCGTCCAGCCGGGCTCGATGCGATGAGTGCGGTACCAGGGCAGCGCGGTGACGACGTGGACCTCGTGCCCCAGCGCCGACGAGCTCGTCGACGATGCGGGTCATCACGGTGCCGGTCGGTGCGGTGTCGGGCGCGAAGTGCGGACAGAGCACGACGATCGGCGTGCCCGACCTGCGTCGTGCCGTTCGCCGATCGTCACGAGCGCATGACGAGCCGACGCGAGGCGGTACGGCGCGCGGCGAGCCCCTGCACCGGACGGCCGCGGTGAAGTGCGGGCGCTCGGCGCGGCACGGCCGCAGCCGGACGAGTCCCGGGCGGCGTCGACTCGTCGAGCGCGCCCGCCCAGGCCTCGGATCGTCGCGGCAGCACGAGCCCGGCATCGCCGACGACTTCGGCCACCGCCGGCTGATCGCGAGCAGATGACCGGCGTCCCGAGCGCCATCGCCTCGACCACCGGCGCACCGAAGCCCTCGTATTCGCTCGGGAAGACGAGCGCGTCAGCCAGGCGGATCAGACCGTCGCGGTCGGCGTCGGGCGACACGACCCGGTCGCACGACCCGGCGGGTCGAGCCCGAGTCGATCGATCAGCCGTCGACCTCCGCGTCGGCCGATGCCCGCGCCACCGAGCAGGACGAGGCGCAGATCCGGATCGGTCCAGTGCGCGGCCATCACCTCGAGCAGGAACTCGTGCCCCTTGTGCGGATGGGTGATCGCCGGGAACACGATGACCCGACCGTCGCCGAGGCCGTAGTCGCGTCGCAGTTCGACTCGGTCGGCGGCGCGCGGCCGAGGTCGGCTCGACACCGTGGGGTACGACGACGACCGTGTCGCGGATCGACGCCGAAGGCGTCGATCACCGTCCGACGGACGTACTCGGTGGGCACGGCGTCACGACGGCACGTCGCGACCGACGCGGCATCGTCGAGCGCAGGTACCGGAGCTTGGTCGGCGCTGACGTACTCCGGGATAGGACACGTACTGCAGGTCGTGGATGGTCAGCACGACGGGTCCGCCACCGAAGCGCGGGGCGGTGCCGCCGCCGTGGTGGACGAGGTCGGCGGCGGGTCCGTCGGGCGAGCCACGTGTGCTCGGCGAGGACCCGACGCGATCGGTCGTCGCCCGTGATCGTGGCGGTCGACCGTCGGGAACAGTCCGGCGAGCTCGGGATGCGCGTCGACGAACGCCGGCAGGCAGTACAGCGTCGGGACGATCCCGGCCGGCTGCGCGCCAGGCCGAGGAGCTGGCGGACCAGGTACTCCTCGGAGCCCCCCACGTCACCGGGCACACACCACAGCAGGTTCACCGCGACGTCGATCGTCGACGCGTGCGCCGGATCGCGCGATCGTCGGAACAGGTGCCGGGCCGCGCTCATCGACACAGCTCGCGGTAGACGGCGAGGGTCGCGTCGGCGGCGGCGCCCACGAGCAGTCTCCGGACGCGGCGCCAGCGCCGAGCGCGGCGAGTTCGTCGGCGTCGATCGAGCGCCTCGACGATGCCCCGCGGCGATGACGTCGACGTCGAACGGATCGACGAGCACGGCGGCGCCGCCGGCCACCTCCTCGGTCGAGGTTCCCGCGCTCGTGACCACCGGCGTGCCCTGAGCCATCGCCTCGGCCACGGGGAGCCCGAACCCCTCGCGCTCGCTCGGGTAGGCGAACACCGTGCCGCGGCGTACAGCCCGCGAGGTCGTCGTCGGGCACGAAGCCGAGGAAGCGCACGTCGGTCGCCGCCGCCGGAGCGAGCGCACGTCGCCCCACCCGGCGGCACCAGCGACGACGAGCGGGAGCGTCGTCTCGACGCCGGCATCGCCATCGGCCCGATCAGCCGTCGCAGGTTCTTGCGCGGCTCGATCGTGCCGACGAACAGGACGAACTCGCTCGGGCAGGCGAGTAGCGGCGCCGGGCATCCGCTCGATCTCGGCGACCGTCGCCGGGCGGCGTCGACGCCGAGCGGGACGAGACGCAGCCGGTCCGCGTCGAGGCCGTGCGTCGAGGCAGTCGTCGACGTCGCCTCGCTGGGACACAGGATCGGTCGGCCGCGCGGCGCGATCGCCGTCGAGGCTGCGGGTCATCACTCGGACGCCGTGCCTCGTGAACTTCTCGGGGTGTGGACGAAGGCGATGTCGTGCAACGTGACGACCAGCGGCGCCGACGTCGCGCACGGGATCAGTCCGGTGGCGTGGGCGACGTCGACGGCACCGGTGACCGACTCGACCTTCGGCCAGTCGAACCGGGTCCACGTCTCGTACAGCAGCGGCCGCGCCAGCGGCAGCATCGCCACCGGCCCCGGCGGCCGTAGATCGGGTCGGGCGGCGCGGGTGCTTGCCGGCGACGTACCGCAGGTCGACCTCGTCGCAGGTCCGGAGAGCGAGTTCGCGGGCGATACGCAGCGCGGCGACCGCGGTGCCGCCGGGGCGTCGTGCCAGCACTGCTCGACCGTGTACGCCACCCGGATCGCCGATGAGCCCACCGAGTGAGTCTGGCAGCCGGTCGACCGTCGCGGGGGACGTCAGATGACTCCGGCGGCACGCGCGGTCCGCGTATGCCGCGGCCAGCGGGACCGTTTCGTGGGCGTTGAGGCCGCTCGGATTCGGCACGACCCACAGGCGGCTGCCCTCGAAGCCGGCGGGTTGCTCGCCCATCGTCGCCTTCGGTTCGGCGAACGCCGTACGGTAGGCGGTGATCCCGGCGACCGCGACGACGGCCGGTGTGTGGGCCGCACGAACGTGCGCAGCGTCTCACCGCCCGGCGCGAGTTCGTCCTCGAGAGTTCGGACGCCTTGGCCGTGGCGCGATGAGCGACGTTGCTGATGCCGAGCCCCGACCGAGGAGGTGGTCTCGGTCGGCGTCGGACATGCCGACGCCGCGATCGATCGGGCGCTCGATGATGCCGGCCTCGAGCAGCGCCGGATAGAAGCGATTGCCGGGGGACGAGAAATGCGATTGTGTCGCCGCGGTCCACAGACCGGGGTTGATCCCGACGAAGAGCAGCCGAAGGTCGGCCCGACCAGGTCGGGGACGGTGGCGCCGACGTACGACTCGAGCTCGGCTCGGGTGAATCCCACGGGCGACGAGCTCGGCGAGCGGCTCGCGGAAATCGCGGGAGCGGCGTCCGCCCGTCGGCGATCCAGCGGGCGTTGTCGAGCACGCTGTTCGCCGGACGCGGCGCCGGGCGGGGCGGGTCGAGCTCGGCGGTCGAGATCGGGCTGACCATCCGCGGATCGTGCCCGACGCCACGAGGATCTCCTGAACGAACTCGAACCAGGACACCGGCCCCGCGTTGGTGAGGTGGAAGACCCCGCCGGGCCGGTCGACCGCGAGCGATCGCAGCGCGGGCGCCAGGTCGGCGGTGAAGGTCGGACAGCCGCGCTGGTCGTCGACGAAGCGACATCGGGTTGCCGGTGGCCGCCAGCCGTCGCACGAGCTTGACCATGTTGTTGCCGTGTTCGCCGCAGACCCACGACGTCCGCACGATCGTGGCGTCGTCACCGAGCACGTCGATCGCGGCCCGCTCGCCCGGCGAGCTTCGATCGGCCGTACACCGACTGCGGGTTGGTCGGATCGTCCTCCCGGTACGGCACGATCGAGCGTGCCGTCGAACACGTAGTCGGTGGAGACGTGGACGAGGTGGGCGCCGACCCGGCGACACGCCGCGGCGAGGAGTCGGACGCCGTGCTCGTTGACGGCGTGCGCCGCCTCGACCTCGGTCTCGCAGCGTCGACCGCGGTGAACGCGGCGCAGTTGATGACGACGTCGGGCCGGACTCGGCGACGACGCCGGTCGACACCGTCGCGCGATCGGTGATGTCGAGCTGCGGCGCGATCGACCGCGACGACCTCGTCGCCGGACGCAGCAGGTGGCGACCACGTCGGGCCCGAGCTGCCCGCGGCACCGGTGACCAGCACCCTCACAGGCGCCCCGCGCTCCTTCAGCGGCTCCCACCAGTCGCGGTGGTCGCGGTACCACTCGACGGTCGCCGCGAGGGTGTCGTCGAAGCTGCGCGCAGCGTCCAGCCGAGCGCGGTGATCTTCGTGATGTCGACCGAGTAGCGGCGGTCGTGGCCCAGGCGGTCCTCGACCGGCCGGATGAACGACTCGTCACGGCCGCACAGCTCGAGCAGCCGGTCCGTCAGTCGATTGGTCATCTCGTTGCCGCCACCGATGTTGTAGATCTCGCCTGGTCCGCCGGTCTCGAGCACGAGCGTCGACCGCGAGTTGTGGTCCTCGACGTGGATCCAGTCGCGCACGTTCATGCCCGTCGCCGTAGAGCGGCACCGGTGCCCGTCGAGCAGGTTGGTGGCGAACAGCGGGATCACCTTCTCGGGGAACTGGTAGGGCCCGTAGTTGTTGGAGCAGCGGGTGACGACGACCGGGAGCCCGTAGGTGGGTGGTAGCTGAGCGCGATGAGGTCCGAGCCGGCCTTCGCAGCCGAGTACGGCGATCGCGGCTCGAGCGGATCGTCTCGAGGGACGATCCCTCCTCGACCGAGCCGTACACCTCGTCGGTCGAGATGTGGAGGAACCGGCCGATCCCGACCTGATTAGCCACGTCGCACATCACGTTGGTGCCGACGCAGTTCGTGCGGACGAAGGCCGACCCGTCGGCGATCGATCGATCGACGTGGGTCTCCGCCGCGAAGTGGACGACCGCGTCGTGACCGTCCATCGCCGTGCGACGGCGTCGCGATCGCAGATGTCGGCGTGGACGAACTCGCAGCGGGGGTCGTCGAGCACGATCGCGGATCGACGCCAGGTTGCCGGCGTAGGTCGGGGCGTCGTAGATGGTCACCTCGTGGTCGGTCGATCGCGAGCACGTGGCGGACGTAGTTCGATCCGATGAATCCGGCCGCGCCGGTGACGAACAGTCTCACGATGGGCTCCTTTCTGG